>CAVWFJ010000027.1:0-67239 GCA_963754055.1 uncultured Solirubrobacterales bacterium | reverse complement strand
GGCATGGGTGGGATGAGTTCACCGGGAGCGCAGACGGATGGCCCGGGTCTTCGGGTGATCGAGCCGAAGCTGATGCCGCCGCGAATTCACCCCGGGATGCTGCGTCGGACGCGGCTGCTTGAGATGCTCGATGACGATGGCGGGGCCTCGCTGACGGTGCTCAACGCGACGGTCGGTTACGGCAAGACGACGCTCGTACGGTCGTGGTGTATTGAGCGTCGCGAGGCGGTGATTTGGATGACGCTCGACTCGGCCGACGACGACCCGGTGCGGTTGTGGACGCACCTCGCGACTGCGGTAGAGCGGCTCGGTGAGGGCTTCGGACGCCGCTCGCTGTCGGCCCTGGGGGTCCGGGGCGCGACGGTCGAGGCTGCCGTCGACGAGCTGATGAATGGCCTCGTCGCGTATGGCCGCAGGGTGGCGATCGTGCTCGATGACCTGCACGTGGTCAGGAGCGAGGCTTCGGTGCGTTCGATCGCGCACGCGATCGAGCGGCTGCCCGCGAACGCGCGGCTGGTTGCCTCGACGCGCTCGGACCCGGCGATCGGGCTTGCGCGCCTGCGGGCGCGCCGGGTGCTCACGGAGGTCCGCGCGCGGGAGCTGGCGTTCACGGTCGATGAGACGAGTCAGCTGCTCGCGCGTGAGGGGATCGGCTTGTCCAGCGAGAGCGTCGAGTTGCTCGTCGAGCGCACGGAGGGATGGCCTGCTGGCCTCTACCTCGCGGCGCTGTGGCTTCGCGACCTCGACGATCCCAACGGCGGAGTGCGGGAGTTCGCCGGTAGCGCTCGCCAGGTCGGCGAATATCTGGCCGACGAGGTTCTGAGCGCGGTCGCACCAGAGATCAAGGACTTCCTGGTCCGCACCTCGGTGCTGGCGCGCTTCACCCCTGAATTGTGCGACGCGGTTCTTGGGCGCGAGGACTCGGTTGGGGTGCTCGCGGACCTCGCGCGCTCGAACATGTTCCTGGTCGCGCTGGACGCACGTGGGGAGTGGTATCGCTACCACCATTTGTTCGGGGAGGTTCTGCAGCTCGAGCTCGGGCGCGCGTCTGCCCGCGAGCTGCGCTGCCGCGCGGCGGCTTGGTGTAGCGCGCACGGCCTCGCGGAGGAGGCGATCGAGTACGCCGCGGCTGCTGGCGAGACGGAGTTGGTGGCCGAGCTGCTGATCGAGAGGCACCTCGAGTTCATTTGGGGGGGGCGACTCGGGCAGTTCCTGGGTTGGGTGCGCTGGCTTCCCGCCGAGCTGCTAGTGGAGAATCCCGTGTTGGCGGGGGCGGGGGCGGTGGCTGCCGCGTTGCTCGCCGCCCCGGAGGTCGAGGTTCAGCAGCTTCTCGCGCTCGCGGAGCGCGCTCGGCGGGAGCGGCCGCAGCTGTGGTTGCCGTATCTCGAGGCGGGCGTCGAAGCCGCCCGTTCGCAGGTGATCGCGGGCGGCGATGTGGGCGCTGCCGTCGGGCATGCTCGGCGCGCGGTCGCGGCGGCGCAGGAGGGCGCCGATATGCTGACCGTGAGCGCCCTTGCGTGCTTGGCGCAGGCACTGTTTTTTGCCGGCGAGCTCGACGACACGCGAAGGGTCGCGGTGCAGGCGGTCGAGCGACCTGACGCGCCCAACGTCCCCGAGGCCTACGTCGGAAGCCTCGGGCTGCTTGCCCTCCTCGACGGCGAGCAGGGGCGGACCGAGAGCGCCGAGGCGTGGGCCCGGCAGGGGATCGGCTTCGCGCGCCAGCACTACCAGGCGGACTCGTGGGTCGCATCACCGGCGCACCTGGGGCTGGCGCTGGCATGTGCCGCCACCGGGCGCCTCGACGAGGCCGAGCGTGAGGCTGAACGAGGTGAGCGTCTGCGACGCTCGGCCCAGCCGACGGTCGGTCACGCGCACGCGCTGCTCGTACTCGCGCAGGTCCGGGTCGCGCGAGCGCGGCTGGCGCGGGCCGCCCGGAACCTCGAGCGCGCGAAACGTGCGATCGCGGAGTTTCCCGATCCGGGACGGCTGCCGGCGATCGCCGCCAGGATCGAGCAGACCCTCGTCGCGGCTCGAGCCGATGCCGGCAACCGCGGGCTCGTCGAAGACCCCAGTCCGGCCGAGCTCGCCGTGCTGCGAGGCCTCGCAGCCGGTCTCTCCCGACGCGAGATCGCGGCGGAGCTTTACATCTCGCTGAACACCGTCAAGAGTCACACCCGTGAGCTGTACCGCAAACTCGGTGCAACATCGCACACCGACGCGGTCGCCCGCGCCGAAGCATCCGGCCTGCTCGACCACGGTCAATCACCCGGGTGATTCTCGGCTCACGCCGTTGGAATCGCGGCCGAGGTCAGGCATGCTGGGGCTCGCATGTCGCCCACCCGCTACCGCCTCGTGGTCAAAGGAGAACTGGGAGCCCGCTATTCCTCGGCCTTCGAAGAAATGACGATCTCCGCCCATGACGGAATCACGGAGATCACCGGAGGGATCACCGATCCCTCACACCTCCAGGGGCTACTGGAACGGATCGCCAGCCTCGGACTCACCCTGCACAGCGTCACCCCGCTCGACACAGAGAACGGCGAGGCGGCCTCACACACCCCCGAAGCTTCCAAATCTGACCGACTGTGACCGAACGCCCGGAGCCCCAACCAGCCTGACCCGTCGTTACTGCTCCGTCGCTGACGACGAGGACTGGGGGCAAATGCACATACCTCTAGCCGCTGTCGGCGCACCCAGCCCGGCACTCATTTGAAGGGATCGTGAACCCATGACGTTTCTCTGGATCTTGCTGGCTCTCTTGTACGTAGCGTGCTGGATCTACTTCGGCCTGGCTACGTTCCGTAAAGGCCACTACTGGATGTTCTGGATCGGATTCTTCATCCCGATCCTGTGGATCATCGGGGCGCTGATCGCCCCGACCGCACGCGCCACGGCACGCGCCGTCACGAGTGGGATGTAGGCGCGCGGTCGCGAAGGCACCGCGCCAAAGATTGGAGAGCTAAATGACGACGACTCCCTCCCCAGCGCGGCCAGCCTCGCGGGCATCGAAAGAGGCCGCCACCTTGGCGGTGCCGCATCTGTCGGTGGCTGAGCGGGTCGCCCGCGGCAAGGCGGCGCGGGCGGAGGTTCCGCGTTCTCGCCATGCTGTCTTTGAGCCGTCGCCCGATCGCGTCGATCCGGTGACGCTGCTCGAACGCCAGGCCGAGACACGCGTCCCAGAACTGGTCCCGATCCGCTACGGGCGGATGCTCGTGTCGCCGTTCACGTTCTATCGCGGGGCGGCGATGATCATGGCACAGGATCTCGGGCCGACACCTCGGTCGGGGCTGAGTGTGCAGTGCTGCGGCGACGCGCACCTGTCGAACTTCGGCGTGTTCGCCTCACCGGAGCGGCGGCTGGTGTTCGACGTTAATGATTTCGACGAGACGCTCCCCGGACCGTGGGAATGGGACGTCAAGCGTCTGGCCGTGAGCATGCTGATCGCGGCCCGTGACAACGGCTATCGCACCAAAGACGAGGAGCGGATCGTGCTCGACACTGTCGCGCGCTATCGGACTGCGATGGCGGAGTTTGCCGGGATGTCGAACCTGGACGTGTGGTATTCCCGCCTCGAGATCGAGAGCGTGCTCCAGGACTTCGCGGCGCAGTTCAAGCAGAAGACGGTCAAGCGGACGGAGAAGGCGCTCGCGAAGGCTCGCACCAAGGACAGCATGACGGCCTTCTCCAAGCTGACGGAGTCGGTCAACGGCGATGTCCGGATCGTCGATCAGTCGCCGCTGATCGTGCCGATCGAACGGCTGGCGGCGGGCCACGAGCGCGACGAGCTGTTCGAGGCTCTTCACCAGCTGCTCCGCCGCTACCGGGATACGCTCGAGTTCGACCGACGGACGCTGCTCGAGCAGTTCAGGCTGACCGATTTCGCGCGCAAGGTGGTCGGTGTCGGGAGTGTCGGCACGCGCGCTTGGATCGCGCTGCTGCTCGGCCGGGACGGCCAAGACCCCTTGTTCCTGCAGATGAAGGAGGCCGAGGCGTCGGTCTTGGAGGAGTTTCTTGGCTCGAGTGGGTTCTCAAACCACGGCGAGCGCGTTGTCACCGGGCAGCGGCTGATGCAGGCGACCAGCGACATCTTCCTCGGCTGGCTGCACGTCGACTCGGGGCTCGATGAGAAGCCGCGCGACTTCTACGGCCGCCAGCTCAAGGACTGGAAGGGCTCGGCGGAGATCGAGCTGATGGTCCCGAAAGGCATGGCCACGTACGGCACGCTGTGTGGCTGGACGCTCGCGCGTGCGCACGCCCGCAGCGGCGATCGGATCGCAATCGCGTCTTACCTCGGCACCGGCGACGGCTTCGACCGCGCGATCCTCGAGTTCGCAAAGGCCTACGTCGAGCAGAACGAACGCGATTACCAACAGCTCGCGGCGGCCGTCAAGTCCGGCCGGATCACGGCCGAGACGGGTCTCTGATGGCTCATCGGGTGATGACCGCGTGGCCGACCTGCGGGACGTTGTCCGCAACTTGTTACAGGAGCGCCGATCGATGCCGACCTGTCTGGAGCCCCGTTGATGAGCTCGCTCGATCGATCCGTGCTTCCGATTGTGCGTCGTTCACATCGTCCGCGATGGTCCGAAAGGGAGAGTTGTGATGGCTGACACACCGACCGATGTGCTCGTCGCGGGCTACCAGGAGATCGACGCGGCGACGACGGACTTCGAGTCGCTCGTAGCACTGGTCAGGGAGAAGCAGGTCTCGATCGAGGGTGTGATCCTGGTCACCCATGCGCAGGACGGGAGTGTCGCGGTGCGCCAGACGGGCGATGACCTGGGTCGTAAGGGGTTGGGGTGGGGCGGTGGGGTCGGGCTCGCGGTTGGCCTGTTCGCGCCGCCGCTGCTGGCGTCGGTGGCGGTCGGGGCGGTCGCGGGCGGGGTGATCGGCAAGTTCGTCGACCACCGCGTCGAGCAGGACATTCATGACAAGGTCGGCGAGAACCTGCCGCCGGGGTCGGCGGGGATCATCGCGGTGTTCGATGACGAGCAGCGGCTTGGTGTCGAGCAGGCGCTCGCGGGCGCGATGATCCGTTCGGTTGTCCAGGGCGACAAGCAGGGCACCGCCGCGCTGAAGCAGTCGCTGGCCGAGGCGATGGGGAAGTTCAGTCCGGACCGGACGGTGCTGCCGATCTCCGATCCGAACTTCGGTGGCACGGTCGGGCGCACGCTTGATGAGTCGGTCGCGGACTGGACTATCAACATGTCACCGTCGGCGCCGGACGGCGCACCGAACGTCCTGCTCGTGTTGATCGACGACGCGGGGTTCGGCAATCCGTCGACGTTCGGCGGGCCTGTTTTGACTCCGAACATGACCCGGGTCCGCGAGCAGGGGCTCGCGTACAGCCGCTTCCATGTGACGGCGCTGTGCTCGCCGTCCCGGGCGGCGCTGCTGACCGGCCGCAACCATCACACGGTGGGGTTCGGGTCGATCGGCGAGCTGCCGGGCCCGTTTCCGGGTTACACGGCCTCGGTTCCGAAGGATTGCGCTCCGTTCGTGCGGGCGCTTCAGGGCAACGGGTACAGCACCGCCGGTTTCGGGAAGTGGCATCTGACTCCTGATCACCTCCAGGGCGCGGCGGGGCCGTTTGACCGCTGGCCGAACGCGTGGGGATTCGATCACTTCTGGGGGATCCTCGGCGGCGAGGCGGGTCAGTACGACCCCGTGATCACGCAGGACAACACGACGCTCGGCGTCCCGAAGGGCACCGGCAGCAAGGAGTACTACTGGCCGGACGACTTGACCGACCAGGCCGCCAGGTGGCTGCACACCGTGCGGGCCCAGGACCAGACAAAACCGTGGTTCATCTACTACTCGACCGGATGCGCGCACGCGCCGCATCAGGTCGCAGTGGAGTGGAGCGAGAAGTATCGCGGCCAGTTCGATCAGGGGTGGGACAGGCTGCGCGAGGAGACCTTCGAACGGCAGCAGCAGCTGGGCGTCATCCCGCCCGACGCGGTGCTCACCCCGCGACCCGACGCGCTCCCGGCGTGGGACTCTCTCTCCGACAACGAGAAGAAGCTGTACGCCCGGCAGATGGAGGTGTATGCCGGCTTCCAGGAGAACGCAGATTGGAACGTAGGACGGCTGCTCGACGCGGTCCAGGAGATGGGCGAGCTCGAGAACACGCTCGTGTTCTACATCTTCGGTGATAACGGCGCGAGCATGGAGGGCACGATCACCGGCTCGTTCAACGAGCTGACGATGCAGAACGGGATCGCGCTGTCGCCCGAGCAGCAGCTCTCGTTGATCGACCGGTACGGCGGGCTGGACGCCTGGGGCACCGACGCGTTCGCGCCGCACTACGCCAGCGCCTGGGCGTGGGCGGGGAACACGCCGTTTCAGTGGGGTAAGCAGGTCGCCTCGCACCTGGGCGGCACGCGCAACGGCATGGTCGTCTCCTGGCCGCAGCGGATCAGGGACGCTGGTGGGTTGCGTTCCCAGTTCACCCACTGCATCGACGTTGGGCCGACGATCCTCGAAGCGGCCGGGATCCCCGAGCCCAAGGTGGTGGACGGGATCGCACAGAAGCCGATGGAGGGAACGAGCTTCCTGTACAGCTTCGACGACGCGAGCGCGGCCGAGCGCCACACCGTGCAGTATTTCGAGATCTACGGCAACCGGGCGATTTACAAGGACGGGTGGTGGGCGGCGTGCAAGCTCGACCGCATCCCGTGGGACGCGTCGCCGCCGTCGATCGCGAGATTCGCTCCCGGAGCCTACGACCCCGAAAAGGACACGTGGGAGCTCTACTACCTGCCCGACGACTTCACGCAGGCCAACGACCTCGCTGGCGAGCACCCGGAGAAGCTCGCCGAGCTCAAAGAGTTGTTCTGGGCGGAGGCCGAGAAGCACAACGTCCTGCCGCTGATGGCGGGGTTCTCGGTCTTCTTCGGGATCTTGCCGCCGATGCCGACGATCACGACGCATACGTTCTACGGCGATGTCGAGAACATCGCCTCCGGGATGATCCCGCGCGTCTACGGGCACTCGTACGCGATCGACGCCGAGCTGTCAGTGCCGGATCACGGAGCCGAGGGCGTGATCGTCGCCGAAGCGGACGAGATGGGTGGCTTCTCGCTCTGGGTCGACGATAACGGGCTGCTGCACCACAGCTACTCGATGATGGGCGTCGAGCACTACGAGCAAGTCTCGACCGAGCCGATCCCGACCGGGGACGTTACCGTCCGCATGCAGTTCGACGCCGACAGCCAGGAGCGCTCGGCCGGCGGAGCGGTCTCCCTCTACGCCAACGACCAGCTGATCGGCGAGGGCCGCCTCGAGAGAACCGTGTTTCTTCGCTTCTCCGCCTACGCCGGCATGGACGTCGGTCGCGACAACGGCCTAGTCGTCGACCGCGCCTACACGTCAAAGGCTCCCTACGCCTTCACCGGCACCATCAAGAAAGTCATCTTCGACCTCAAGCCGGCGGCCAGGCACGAAGACGAGCAAGCCGTGCACGAGGCCGCTGCCCACGGCGCGACCGCGCACGGCATCACCGCCTAGCCGGCCCGCCCGTCGATCGAACACTCGATGCCGACAAGCGACCATTCTGAAGCCCAAGGAGAACGCTATGAGCCAGAGTCATCTCGTCATTGACTTCCCCATCAAGGGTCCGGCCAACGCCAAGGCCCTACCCGACGAGCTGCCAGCGGTGATGCCCGATCTCGCGAAAGCGCACGACGATCTCGGCACCGTCCATTTCTCCCGCTTCATGGTCGAGGGGGACCAGAAGCTTCTCTTCCTGTCGGATATTGACGGCGACGTAGACGGGCATATTGACCGCCTCGTAGAGATTGCCGGGCCGGTGTTTGACGCCATCTTCGACCACGTGGCCGACCCTCCAGCCACCCCCGTGGCCGCTAACCCCGAGGGGGCCGCCAAGTGGCTGAAGCGTCATGTCCGCGAGCCTCTCGACACGTATTTCGCTTACGACGACGCTTCGGTTCAGGACATCAAGGCGTGCGCCCGTGCGGCGGGGTTTACGGGCAATGCCTCCCAGGGCACCTTGCTGACATACATGTCCTTCAAGTCACGCCTCCAAGCCTTCGCCGTGAAACTAGTCGCCGGGGCCCTGGTGGGAGACAAGGGGCATGCGGCATCGGATTCGATTGGAACGCTGCACGTCGCCCACTGGGTGCCCTTCGAGCACAACCACATAGGCTTCTTCACGGTCTTCGACGGCGACATGGAGAAGTACTTCCAGGACTTTGCGGAGAGGGCCGCGTGGGTTTTCGATGATCTCTTTCCACACGTTGTTGGTGCGCCGCCAACCCCGGTCGCAAAGAACGCCCACGCGTTCTATCAGTGGGGAGTGGACAACAACTATCCGCCGATCGGGTTTTATAGCGCCTATCCAGGGCTCTCGGTTCAAGACATCCGAGCCCTTCTGGCCGATTACCGTAAGTCATCGGCGGCCACCACTTGATAGCGCCGGGGTGTTCCATGGTCGAGAAGCATGACCGAATCCGTGTTCGGCGTTGGCCGAGGCGTGCAACTCACAAAGGGCAGCGCCGATGAAGGGCCCGGGGCTTCTTCGCCGGATGCTAGGTCGACGCCGGCATGAACCTCCGGGGACCGAACGCCATTCGCCGGGCCCGGAAGAGCCAATGCTCGACCTCGCGGACATTCAGGGGTTCGTTCTCCGCGCTTACAGAATGCCGATGGTGCGGCATTTCCTGTTGACGGTAGGAGCTCCGGCAGCGGCGCGCCGGCAACTCGCGCGGCTCGTGAGCGGCGACGAATCCGACGTTCCGCAGATCACCACCGCCGCGGACTGGCACGTGGGGTTCGCGCCCGGACCGGGAGACGATGCTGCGGCGGACCCGCGTCACAGGCCCGACTATTGCCTCAACGTCGGTGTCACGTGGCCCGGACTGGTGGCGCTGGAGATAGACGCACGCGTCCCAACGCTCTCCTTCAAGTCATTTGATGCGTTCATCGAAGGAGCCGCCCAACGAGCGGAGTCGGTCGGAGAAACTGGACCGAGTTCGCCCCAGAACTGGATCGGCGGGTTTGGAAAGGGGCACGATCACGTCCTGGTGACGCTGCACGCCATCAGCCCGGAGGCGATGAACGGCTACAGCGGCAGGTTGTGTGCCTGGTTTGCAGAAGGAAACGCCTTTCAGGAAGTCTGGCGCCAAGATGGGATGGCGCTCATGGACATGCAAAACGGCCAACCCGTTCCTACGTCCAAAATTCACTTCGGATACACCGACGGAATCACGATGCCCACCATTCGCGGCGGGCCGGAACAATATCGTCCCGATCACCAGCGGCCCTGCGAGCCATGGCTCTTCGTCTTGCGCGAGGACGCTGAGAACTATGACGTACCTCAGCCACATGACCTTGGCCTGAACGGCAGCTTTGCCGTGTTCAAGCAGGTCGAGACCGACGTCGTGGGCTTCGAAGACTTCTTGCAGTCCAACAAAGACAAGATCGATCCCGAGGTGTTGGCCGCAAAGATGTGCGGGCGATGGCGCAACGGGGTTCCTCTCGCCTTATCACCGGATACGGATAGCCCTGCCGGCGGGATATCGCCCGAGGAGTTGAACAATTTCGGGTATGTGGATGCCGATGGTTCGGGAGATCCGAAGGGGATCCATTGCCCCGTCGGCGCACACATACGACGCGTCAATCCACGAGGTCAACCGATCGCGGGCCAAGGGCTACCCGGCGGCAGCAACAACTCCCACCGGCTGATTCGTCGCGGTCTGCCGTACGGGCCGATCTACGATCCCAGCAAACCCGACGATGGCATCGAGCGCGGAATGCTCTTTCAGTTCATCGGGTCGAACATAGAAAACCAATATGAGTTCGTGCTGCGACAGTGGGCGAATGACAGCGAATTCGTCGGGGCGGTCAGGCTTCACCCAAGGTCGAAAGATCCACTGATTGGCACCCAGGATCCAGGAGAGAGCATTTTTGTCATCCCGCGGGCAGCTGGAGCCCCGGCGATCGAGGTTATGGGTCTCTCGACCTTTGTCACGACCAAGGCTGCTGCGTACGTGTTTCTGCCGAGCATTACCGCCGTCACATTCATCGCCAACTTGTGAAAGGCCTGTAATCCGCGATGAGTGTCGATCGAGCTCCATCCCTTAGATCGCTGAGACGAAAGTGACTGACCCGCGAACCTCTCGGGCGAACGAGGTCGAGGGTCACGAGGCTCCGGTCGTCGAGGACGAGTCGCGTGGTGGTCATGGAAGGGTGCCGATGACGACGCGTCTGCTGCTGCGTGATTCGCTGACCGCGCGGAGGGCGGCCGGGATCATCGCTGCGTTCACCGTGGTGATCACGGTTGCCGGCGGGATCCTCGAGTGGCTGGTCGACCGCCAGGAGTATCCGACGATCGGCAAGGGCCTGTGGTTGGCGCTGCAGACGGTCACCACCGTGGGGTATGGAGACGTCACGCCGAAGCAAGCCAGTGGCAGGTTCGTCGCGACGGCCCTGATGTTGGCCGGGATCGGCTTCCTCGCGGTGATCACCGCATCGGTCACCGCTTCGCTGGTGGAGAGCAGCCGGCGACGCTTCGTCGCCCAGTCCGAATCGGACGCCACCCGAAAGCTCGATGAGCTCGGTCAGCGACTGGCGAGGATCGAGCGGGTACTCGACCAGCAGGCGCCTGGGGGACGTCCCGATGGGGTCAGCTGATGAGCCCGGCTCGAGCACTTCCGGGATGAGCGACGAGCAGCCCAGTTCGGCGCCGGCCACGCCATCGAGCGACGCGGCCCCGAGGAGCCGTATCAGGCGGGTGTTCTCGGGGTCGCGTGACCTGTGGCGGGTGGTGTATCGCGACCCCGAGCACGTCGCCGAGCGCCTGACGCTGTACATGGTCGAACGGCTCGGCGATCCGTCGCGGGGGTGGGCTCAGTCGATGCGGAGTTCTCGCCCCGATACCCCTCGTGCAAAGATCGCCGATGAGTTGCGTACGCAGTCGGCGCACGTCGCGCGGATCGATGGTGCGATCTCAGGGACCCCGTTCTTTATCGCGCTCGTACCCGGCTACCTGACCTATCTGCTGCAGGAGATGCGCATGACGCTGCGCACCGCGGCGCTCTACGGCCGCGATCCGCGGGAGTTGCGAACCTCGGCGGAGATGCTCGCGCTGCGCGGGGTGCACCCGGATGTCGAGGCCGCTGAGGCCGCGCTGAGTTCGGTCCGTGACAAGGGAATCCCCGATCGTCCGGCGCAGCGGCGGTCGTGGCGCACGTGGGTTCACAGCGTCTACGTGCTGCTCATCTTCGGCGGCTTCATGTCTCCGTCGGTCGCCGAAGAGGACAAAGGAAGGGGTGGCAAGGTTCGGGCGGTGTTCGGTATCCTGATGGGCGTGGGGATCTGGGTGACGACCTGGGTGCTGCCGCTCACCTTCATGATCATGATGGCCTGGGGATGTGAAACGCACGCCCGCCAGCTCGGTCGCAGAACGCTCCTCTACTACGACGGCGAGGCCGACAACGTCCTTGACGCAATCAAGATCGCCGATCAGCGAAGTGATCGCGGTCACAATAAGCGGGCGATCGCCCGTACCGTCGCTCTGTTTCTCTCTGTCGTCATCCCGATCGCGTTCATTGCATACGTCGATCACGTTCGCCACACCGTCGGGTTCAACTGGCTTGGCGCGCTTGGTGCGCTCGTCGCGCTGTCGCTCGTGATCGCAATCGCCGTCATCTCCAGCCGAAGGTAGCCGTGCCCGAGGCCAGTGGCACGCTCACAACCAACGAGCGCGACGGTCGGTCACAGCGCTCCCGCGTCTTCTACTGATCCCTCCGAGGATCGCCGCCTGGCCTCTCTTTCGGGCCGCATACGATCGCTGGCGCAAGATCGATCCCCGCCCGCCATGCCCAAACCCGCGGATCGAAGGGCAACATTTTTGTATCATGCCAGGCGGCCGCCGGTCGGTGTGCACGAGCGTCCACACGACCGACTGGCTGGCCGGACCTGGAGTCGCCACTCCCGAGCGTGTGCGCCACGAAACCTCGCAGTTGAGTCGGGTCCCGCGGGGGAATCGAACCCGGGGCCACCTCACTCAGTTGTGGCGACGACTGAAAACGAAGATCGGAGTCCGGCGGTCCTCCGCGGCGTTGTGTTAGCGCGCCGTCACCTGCGATCTCGGGTACTCAATGGCCACCGCTCGGGCGCCCTGATCCGTTGCCGACGCGGACCGCCTCTGGATGGGGCACGTGGAGGTGGCCCCTCCGGCCGGGGTGCGGGCGGCTACCGTACGTTGCGCGGTAGCGTTACCGTAATGACTTCATAGGAGCTCGACCGGTCCCGTCGCCGCTACCCGACGGAGCGCCTTGTGTGCGCGCGGTCCATTGCATCGCCGTCGATGACCGGTCCGCGGGCCGGCGCGGCGGGCCACCTGGCTGGAGCACCCGGTTGCTCGCTTGCCCATGCTCAGCGCCGGTGATCATCCAATTGGGGTGATGTGCCCGCCCGTCGGTTTGACCGAGAATGGACTTCAGAACCCTGAAGAGGATTGTCCGTAGTCACTGATTGAGGGAGGCGTGATGAATGACGCTGATGTGGATGAGCTTGGACCGGTTGATTACCTGGTGGTCGAGTTTCCGGCCGACAAGGCGAACTTCTCGGGTGAGATGGCCACCGAGCTGTCCGCGCTGGTCGAGCGCGGTTTGGTTCGCGTCCTTGACCTGCTGTTCCTAAAGAAGGATCTCGACGGCTCCGTCGAAGGGTTTGAGTCTCACGAGTTCGACGCCGGGGACGTTGGGGAGTTGCGTGCGCTGGAGGGCGAGCTTGCGATGTTGCTCGCGGCGGAGGACGTCGAGGCGATCGGCGCGGCGTTGGAGCCGGGGAGCGTCGCGGGGGTATTAGTGTGGGAGAACGCGTGGGCGGCGCCGTTCGGGTCCGCCGTCCGCCGGTCCGGAGGTCAATTGGTGGCCAGCGGGCGGATCCCGATCCAGGCGCTCGCGGCGGCGGTCGAGGCGGATGAGACAACTACGAGTGAAGGAGCCTGAGATGCTGGGTCGAGGTAGAGTGGGTAGGCCAGGCGTGATCGGCGGACCGGTTGCCCGTACCGCCGCGGTGGCGGGTACGGCAGCGGTGGTGACGCGCGGGGTTCGCCGGCGCGGGGATCGGCGTGATGACCGTCGCGATGACCGCCAAGAGCGGCGTCCCTTCCGCTGACCGCAGCGACGCTCCCTGACCGCGGTCCGTGCGCAGAGACCGCCGCGTGACCCGCACGACCGCGGTAGGGGCGGGTCTTCGCCTCTCAGGGTTCGGCCCGCCCCCCGCACAGATCCCAGCGTGAACTGCTAGCGCTAGCTCACTGGGCTCCCCTCCTGGGGTTCTGGCGTCGAACCGTGCTTCGGGCCAGGGCTGGGCGATCTGCGGCCACGATAGCTATCGCTCGCGCAGGCGCCGTATCCGTTCCCACGTCGGCCGGTCGCGCTGGCTGCGACGCCGCAGCGCCCGGTACCAGCCGACGCCTCACCCCCGCCCTCACGAGCGGCCGACGCACGTTCGGGGCCATCGCGATTCGCTATCTTCGATGTAGAGCCTTCTCATCCCGCCGGGTAGCCGGCTGGGATCTCACCCGGCGGCCCCCGCACAGATCCGCACGTGAGTCTCTCGACTCATACGGCTCGTGCCGTCCAGCTATCGTGGCGGAGACCAGTACCGCCATGCACGAACAGCTCGGAGTTCCTTGTACGGACTCCCCGAAGCCATGTCCGTGCACGGGGACCGCTGCGCTCAAGCCGTTTGTACTTCCACCGCACCTATCGCACCAGATGGCGGTCGATGCGATCCCAGTGGCCCACCGCGCGCGGCAGAACACAGTGAAGTACGCGAGCCAACCGCGCAACACGAGGTTGATCTCGGCTGCGAGGTCGTCGAGGGTCAGGGTTGTGCGGCGATGAATCCGCCAGGATGACCCCCGGCGGCTCATCGCCGTCAGCTTGTCCGGAGAGACCGCCGGCATGAAGCCCGTGAAGACCACATACAGGCGCTGGTTATACGCCTTCCGACGCCGGTACATGTAGCCGCAGAACGTAAACGAAACCTGCTTGTACGTTCCTCGGCGATTTGCTGTCCTTGCAATACACGATCCCCGTGTCGGTTGGCCGGCAAAGCAGGCGCCCGGCGTGACGTAATCGTCGCTCTCGAGGCTCTCGCCTGGGACGATTTGCGCACCTGAGCGCTGAGACGATCCCAGTGGTGCCGCTCCGCCTCCGCGAGCGGCAGCCGGAGCGGATCTAAGCCAGCTTGACGCAGACTCTCGGTTGGCCAGCGAAGCAGGCGCCCGGCGAGACGTAATCGTCGCTGTCGAGGCTCTCGCCTGGGACGAGACGCGGTAGGACGGTTTGTTGCGGGTCACGAGCTCCTCGGGCCAATCGGAAAGGGGGAGCCGACAGCGCGTATCGCGCCGCCAACAAGCAACGCGACGAGCAGCAAGCTGGTCTCGGTCATCGCCGATCTGTGAACGCGCTTGAGCACGGTGTGAAACGTCGACCGGGGTTCGGGGGCGGCGAGGGCGACGGAACGTCGGACCGCTCTCTTTTTCCCGCCTCGCCGGCTTGAGTCCGGGCAAGGCGTGGCTGTTCCGGCGGGACGGGATGGTCTATGCGCTGTACCTGAGCGGTAGAGCGCGATGAGCCGGCCAAGCTTCAGCGCCGGCTACACCGTCGCGATGGCCGAGGGTGGCGGGCGCTTGCGCGGCTGCTGCTCAGCCGCTCCGCGCGACCGAGCGGCGGCGCTCGCGATGGAGCGCTCCGCTCGCCGGCGGCCGCCGGGCCGTGCCCCTCGAGCTCCTGAGAACCACCGAGCCGGGACCACATGACGTCGGCGAGAGAAAGCAACCTAACAACCGACACGGGAGGTAAACGCACATGTCAACGCGGGGAAGACGAGGAATCCTGATCGCATCCGCGACAGGGTTCATCGGCATCGCGCTGCCGATCACGGCACTAGCGCAGTGGTGTGGGCGCGTGTCCGTGCCCGCTCGGGGCAGCGCGAAGGTCCGGGAGGTGCGCGGACCGCTTCACTGCCGCGCCGCGCGTCGGCAGATCGCCGCCGCCTACCGGGCCGAGGACACCCGATCTTGGAGCGGCTTTCAGAACCCCTATGGCGTGTTCTGGCGCGTGGACGGGTGGCGGTGCTTCATCGGACTGGCGGGCTCGCAAACCTTCTGTCACCGCGGGGCCAGGGAGGTCGACGGGTCGCTACGAAGCGACGACGGCTGGAGGTTCTAGCCGGTCAGCAGGCGGGGAGAGTGTTGCCGACTCTGGCTTCTTGAGTAAATCGCCACTCGCACGATCCGCGACGCGCGCTCGAACGCCAGGCGGCCACCGCATGGATGCGCGCTCGCGTCAGACCGACGAGGGTGCCGGCGCTCGAACGGGCCGCCTGGCGTCCCGACTTCGGGTCGGCCGAGCCGACGGTCCCTAATCGGCGAGTTTCGCATCGCCCCGGCGAAGGAGGCATCACAGGGCGGCGGGCAGTGAAACCCCGAGCGTCGTCCCACTCGCGCCCTCTGCAAACCTCGACCGCGACGAACGCATCCATGGCCGAGCGCTCGCCCGCCGCTCGGGGCGCTGACGAGTGCCTGGTCGCCTGAGCGATGGCCAGCTGGAAGCCGCCGTCGCGACGGAAGCGATCGTCAATGCCGTCGGCCGCCAGCCGAGGATGCAGCCAGGCGAGTCGCTACGGGCGGGCTGCCGGATCACGCCGGACGGGGTCACGGCGGCGGCGCTGCCGCTCCTCGCTCGACCCACAAGCCAGCGATCGTCGCGGTAGAGCGTTGCGGTCACGCGATAGGAGGCGTCCAGCTAGGCCGAGGCCGACGCTGCCTGGCGTGGCAATGCCTCGCGCCTGGCGTCGCGTCGGCGCTCGCGCGACCGGTTGCGGTTCTGCAACCGTTTTGCAACAGCTTGCGGCCATCGTCCGACCCATCTGCCGCAGGCGGATGTTGAACTGCGGTTTCTGTGGGTGTGGGTAACGTTTTGGATCGGAGGGAGACGTGAATCACAGGCCGAGCGGGAAGCGCGCAGGGCTGAAGCGCCGTGCTCTTGATGTTCGCGGCGGCGAGCGGAGGAGCTGGGTGGGGTCCCAAAAGTTCGGGAAACCGCGGCGCAAATCTCAGGGACCGTTGCCGATGCGGCCGAGCCGCCGCGGGATGATAATGGCGAGCATGGTTTCTCGTGTTCGGAGTGACCGCATCCCGCGGTGGCGAGTTGGGCGTGCCAAGGGCGCGGTGATCGGCGCGCTGTTAATGCTCGCGGCGGCAGGCACCGGGTCCGATTCGGCCCTGGCCTCTCGGTGGGCGATCCAGCCAACCGGCACGGGTGCCGGAGCGCTGACCGTGCCCGCGCTCACGTCGTCGTCCTCGTGGGTAGTCGCGAACACGCCCCAGCCTGCGGGGGGCGGTGGTCTTGCGGGCGTGTCGTGCCCGACCGTGACGATGTGCCTTGCTGTCGGCTATCACAACGCCGGGCCGTTGACAGAGTCCGATGGGACGCTCGCCGAGGCGTGGAACGGCTCGGCCTGGACGATCCAGTCCACGCCGAACCCCGCCGGGTTCGCGGACGGCCAGTTCAATAGGGTGTCGTGCAGCTCGGCGACGTTCTGCATGGCAGTCGGCTTTGCGCACTCCCCACCCGACACCTACCGGACGCTCGCCGAGGCGTGGAACGGCTCGACGTGGACGATCGAACCGACGCCGACGCCCGGCGCGGGCGGGCACCTAGACAGCGTCTCGTGCACGTCTCGGACCAATTGCATCGCCGGCGGGTTGAGCAGCGACGGCCAGCTCGCCGAGCACTGGAACGGCAGCAACTGGACGGTGATGACGCAGACCGAGCTGCCGGCTGCCGACCTGGGCGGGGTCAGCTGCATTAAGGCGACCTCGTGCACCGCAGTCGGCATCCAGCTCGTCAGCATCAACGGCAGCGGCTACTGGCGCACTCTCGCCGAGCACTGGAACGGCACCACCTGGGCGATCGAGAAGACTCCCAATCCGGGCGGGGGCGACCAAACCACGTTTGATGCCGTGTCCTGCACGCAGACGTCTTTCTGCGGCGCAGTCGGCTCAGATGCCGATAAGAGCGGACAGACGCAGTACGCCTTCTCGGCGACCTGGAACGGCAGCACGTGGACGGCTGAAAACGCGCCGTATCGCCCCGGCACCAACGGCGACTACCTCACCGGCATCACCTGCTTCTCCACCAACAACTGCATCGCAGCCGGCAACACGCAGACTGTCAACGCGGTATACGCAACGCTCGTTGACCAGTGGAACGGTTCCTCCTGGACGACGCTCCCCAGCCCCGCCGCTCCGGCCGGCGCGGCCTACGTCCAGGTCAAGTCCTCCTCCTGCGCCAGCACGAGCGCTTGCGCCGCGGTCGGCGGCTATATCAGCCCGCAAGGCGGTGGAGTCATCCCACAAGGCCTTCCTACAGTGTTCATCATGCAGACCAAAGGTGGCGGTTGACACAAGCGACATCAACTAGACCGCCGGCGCTGGCATTTGGCTGAAGCGCAGCCAGGCCGGTGCGTGCACTTCATGTTCGTCACCCCCGAAGCCGATCGCCTGGCGGCGGCCGTCGGTCCAGGCCGCGCAACGTTCGGCATGGCCGGCGTTCTCGCCACGATCGACAGCGAGGGCAGGCTCGATCTGAAGATCGGCAGGACCAAGGCCCTGCAGGGCGACCAGCGCTGGGTCGACCTCTTCCAGGCTGCGGGCATGCCGTCGAAGCTGGAGCCGGACATGCCGCGCTGGCTGCGCTCCCAGACACCCCTCACGATCGCGATGGAGAGCGTCACGGGCACCGGGACGCAGCACACGCGCGGAGCGACCTGGGCAGAGGCAAAGGTCGGAGCCGAAGGGCTGCGCGGCGGATACTCGATCCTCCGAGAGCTCAGCGAGGCTCCCTACCCAGCCAACAAGAACCAGATCAGCCGCGCGCCGCGGCCTCTGCTCACGTTCATGCTGTGGGGTGTGTCCCGCAGCAAGTTCCGCGAGACGGTCGGGCACTCCTCCCAGGAGTGCCAGGGCCTGATCGACCTCCTTGCCGCCGAAGCCACGCAGAAGCCAGAACTGCGCAGGCAGGTCGCGGCGGTGCTCGCGCTGGCGCCCAACCAAACGGCCCACGCCGACCACCGGATCTCAGCGGACCACGTCCCGCACGCCCACGCTCTGCGCTAGACACCCCCGCGGAATAGGCCTGTGAACTGACTCGGCCCGACCAGCGCTCGGTCGGCCGAGTCAGTCGTGTGACCGGTTACACCTGCATCCCGTCATCGCACCTTGACCCCGCCACAGCCATGTCGCCAGTCGAGTCGATCGAGTTGGTCGCGGACCTTCCGTTCGGGCTGTATCCCGGTCATGAGCCGAGGGCACGCGTTTGCTGCGGGTCGGGAGCCTGGTCCTTGACCCCGACCTGCAGGTCGCCCGCGTCGGTGAACGCTCGGTCAAGCTGACGCGCCGTGAGTTCGACTTGCTCGAATGTCTCGCCAGAGCTCCCCAGCACACGTTCACCCGCGCCGAGCTGGCCCAGAACGTGTGGGGCACCGCTGTGGCGCAGACCGGTCGCACGATGGACTCGCACCTGTTCAGGCTGCGGCGCAAGCTGGCCGAGGCGGGAGTTCCCGAGCAGTTGCAGTGCATCCGCGGCGTCGGATTTCGGTTGTCGCGATGAGCTGCGTCACAGCCTTGTTACGCGCCGGCGTCGGCCTTGCACCAATACGACGCGTTTGACCCCGACGCCCGCCGAACGGACGATGATCAACGCTGTGCCACGCGTCCAGCCAATTCACTACCAAGGCCGGTTGGCCGGGCTCGTCGTGGGCGAGGAGGCGATCATCGAGGGCGGGCTGGCGGAGGAGGAGCAGCTCGACGTACAGGCGATGTGTCTGTTCGCGATCGAGCTAGCCGCGGGCGAGCGACCCGGCGAATACAGCGACGAGCGTGCGATCGCGTTCGCCCGACAGGCCCGTGCGCAGCGTTCAATCGCCCACAATCTCGCCGAGGACGGCCGCCAAACGTCCGACCGTCATTCTCGCAACTCGCGGGGCCACGCCGCCAGGTCGTCGAGCTGCCAGCGCCATGACGGTGGGCTCCGTGCTAAGTCGAGTTATCTGGCCGGACTTACCGGCCTCCGGCCTGGCCGGTGGGTCGCGGCTCTAGCGTGATTTGTGATGCCGCGCTGATTGCCGGCCGGCCTGGTCCTGGGCGAAGCCAAACGCGTCGACTTCCCGGAGTGCGACCGGTATGCGTCGGGAATCGGGCCTGTCTGGCGCCATGGCAGACGGGGGTCAGCGTCGCGTCTTACCTCCTCGTTGATCCCAGATCGCCGGTGCCATTCAGAGGGCCGGCAGGCGGTCAGCGATCGGCGGCGGCGAGCAGGAGCGCGCTGAGGAGCGCCGAGCTCCCTCCCACCAGTGCGGTGGCGACCGCCGCGCCCTCGGGCAGCTGATCGCGGCGGGCCACGGTGGCTACGACATCAGTCAGCTCGCCGGCGATGCTGCCTGCGAGCCACGGCCGTATGGTGCCGCCGCGCAGCGCGGCGCAGATGATCCCGGTGCTCAGGACGATCTCCCGGGTTCCGAGTCCCTGAACCGGGATCTGCACGCTGTCATGTCAGCGCTGGGCCCAAGCAGCGGCGGCTCAGCGAGATCGGCGCCGCCACCATCCCGGCGCCGTAGCCGGCCCGCAGCGCCATGATCGTGACCGTCGCGGCACTGGCTCGCGAGAGCTTCACCTTCCCCACCCGAGCCACCCGCGGAGCCCCGGGCGCGCATGCGCCTCCTGCCGCGCCAGCGACTCACCGATCAGCCAGATCATCGGCGGCCAGAGCCCCACGAACAGCGCCCGCCGCTCGGCGTTGCCGCGCTGGTCCTGATCGACGGTCTTGGCCCGGATCCAGAGTCCGATGCACAGCCCGATGCTGGACAGCGAGGCGATCGACATTTGCTCGGCCCGCAGCCCGGTGCGGTGAAGCAGCGCCATCAGTACGGTCGGTCCGATGCTACTGAGCGAGCTTTCGCGGCACGGTGACGGCGCAGGCGTCACCGCGGGTAGCCTCGAAATGGTGCCCAGAAGACCAACCATCGCTCGCCGCTGGATGACCGCCGCCACCTGGCCGGTGGGGATCGCTCTGACCTCGTGGGATTACATGTGGCGCTCGACGCCCATGCATCGCAGCGAGGTGCTCGAACTCGGCGGCGACTCGCACCTCCCGCCGCCGTTTCCCGAGCAGGTCGATCGCACCGAGGTGATCGGCGTGTCCGACGGCGACGGACCCCTGTTTCACCGCCGCTACCGGACCCGGATCCGCGAGCCGGCGGTGGCACCCGAGGAGCTATTCGCCGAGCTGGTCACCGACCTCAACCGCGCGGCTCCCACGGCGTTCGCCCGCTTTCAGCGAGTGCTCGGCGACAGCCAGACCATGTCTCTGGGTGACGAGTATGTGGTGCGGATGCCGGGGCCGTGGGACGGCCCGGTGCGCGTGATTGATCGGCGCGAGCGTTCGTTTCGACTGGCCACGCTCGCCGGGCACCTGGAGGCTGGCCAGATCGAGTTTCGGGTTGGCCAGCAGGACCTGATGGCGTTCGAGATCGAATCCTGGGCGCGCAGCGCTAGCCGGCTCTCGAACGTCCTTTATCACCGGGTCCGCATGGCCAAGGAGATCCAGCTGCACATGTGGCTCTCGTTCCTGGAGGGGGTGGTGGCGATGTCCGGTGGCCGCATGACCGGCGGGGTCGAGATCCAGACAGTCCGAGTCGAGCATGGCCTCGAGACGGCCGGCGCTCCCGGCTCAACCGAGCCCGCAGACCGTGAGGCGCTCCCGGGTCGAGCGAGGCTTCGGGATGTGAAGCGCTCTCGGATGCAGCACAAGCTCGACGCGCTGAGCGCAAGGAGCGTCAACTACGACCCGGCCACGGTCGACCTCGAGCGGCCGCCGAGTGGCTGGCACGTAGATGACCGTTTCCGGGCGCTTCCAGCCGAGCCTCCGGGGAAGCCCGTCAACGAGGGCAGCTGGGAGATCGCCGGACGCCTGATCCGTGGCTATGAGTTCGCCGACCCCTCGATCGTGCGCGCGTTCTACGACCGCGAGGCGCCCCTAGCGGGGCGCGACATGCTGCTCGAGCTGCGGGCGCTGGGGCTGGTGCGCATCTACGTAGGTGTCCGCGTGGGCGAGGTGTACGACGTGATCCGGACGGTCGATGGGCGTCAGGTACGGGTGTGCGGGTGGAACTACCGCACCCTCGACGGCCACGTCGAGGAGGGGCAGATGGACTGGGAGGTGTGGAAGTGGGTGGAAACAGGCGCGGTGCAATTCCACGTCCATGCCGTCTCGCGTCCGGCGCCGATTCCCAACCCGATCGTCCGCGTCGGCTTTCTGTTGCTTCGCGGCCACGAGCGGGCGCTGTTCTTGCACAGCACGGAGCGGCGGATGGTCAACCTAACCGAGCTCGGACTGCGCCGCGAAGGGCGGGGAGAGCGTTTGCGCGCCGCCAGCGGGACGCTGACCGCGCGGCGGCTGCCAGCCGACGACCCCGCCCACACCGCGTTGGCGCGAAACGTCGAGTCCCGGCCGAGCGACGGCTAGGGTGACGCGCCGCTTTCCGATTGCCCACTTCCCGAAGCCGCCGCTGATCGCGGCGTTCGCAGCCGGCGCCATCGCCCACACATAGAGGACGATCCACTTGTCCCTAGGGCTGGCCACCGGCGCTGAGCGCTCGTCGGTCAAAGTAGGGAGTGCCTCGACCGGCGCCGGCAGGTTCTCCATCCAGATCGGCGGCGACGTGGCGCGGCCCTTGTGGCGGACGCGCCAGAGCGTCGCGCTGAGCTGGAACGGATTCTTCGGTGCTGCCCCTCCCTTACTCCCGCGCTCGCGGGGACGATCATCTCTTCGTCGGCCCAGCGGACGCGAACGGCGAGAGGTTCTGGCTGCATACGGTTCCCTTGGGTGGCAGGGCACCGGTGAGGAAGTAGGTGGTCATATAGTTACCGGCGCATGTGCTCGGGTTGAGGAACGCGGTGTGACCGTAGCCTTTGACGACGAGGAGCCGCGCATCGGCGAGGTCGTGGGTCATGGCGATGGCGTTCCGGAGCGGAGTGGCCGCGTCGTTGGTGCTGTTGATCACGAGGATGGGCTTCGTGGGGGCGTTCCACGGGCCGTGATAGGCATCGACCTGATGCACCGGCCAGGTGGCGCAAGGCTCGTCCCCCCAGAGAGCTGGCAGGCCGACGACGCCGCCGCTTGTGAGCAGGAGACGCTGCAGGCGTGGATATGCACTGGCAGGAGGGCTCGCGGAGTCGGCGCAGAGGATCGCAAAGTGCTGTTCGTTCCCCGAATATCTCTGGGTCCTGGTAACGGTGGCAGCGGGTGCTGTGGCCGGTCGAGGACTCGCCTCTTGGCTGCTTGCCAGCCAGCCCTGTTGGAGGGCCTCAGCCAGCGCGGGCCACGCAGTCACGAAGTCGATGGCGTCGCCACTGACCAGATTCAGGATGGCAGCGTAGTTGTAGGCGGCGCCGGCCACGTTGATCGGTGCCCGCTTGACTCGGGCGAGGAGGGCATCCCACTTGGCTTTGGTGGCGGTGGGACTGCCCGCCGAGAAGGCGCAGGCCTGCGTGCTGTGCTGCCCACAAAGACGCAGGAACGAGTCGAACTCCTTGGCGGCCGCGATGGCCACGCCGAGGCTCAGCGAGTAGCTGAGCGCCTCGGGTGCGACGTTTCCGTCGAGCACCATTCTTCCGACCCGGTGCGGGAAGAGGTTCGCGTAGGTGGCGCCGAGGAACGTGCCGTACGACACACCGAGGTAGTTGAGCCTCGTCTGGCCGAGCGCCTGGCGGAGCAGATTGAGATCGCGGGCCGTGTCGGCGGTCGAGAGGTGCTTGAGCAGGCCGCCGCCCCGAGCGGCGCAGATCTTTCCGAACTCGCGCCACTTGGCGATGTAGGCGCGCTGCTGGGCTCGCCCGCTCGGGAAAGAGCCGTACTGGCCGAGGAACGCGTTCTCCGCCGCCTGATTCGCGAAGCACTGGACCGCGGTGCTCGCCCCGACTCCCCTCGGGTCCCAGCTCACAATGTCATAGTCACGGAGCAGCTCCTTCGGAAACAAGCTGAGCTCTGCAGGGATCGCCTCCGTGCCCGGGAGGCCCGGCCCTCCCGGGTTGACGAAGATCACACCGCGCCGCCTCGGCCCGGTCGCCCGGTGCTCCACCACGGCGAGCTTGATCTTCGCCCCCGACGGGTTGCGGTAATCGAGCGGGGCTGCCACGGCCGCGCACAAAAATCCACCCGCGATGGAAGCCGCGCTGTTCGCGGGGCAGCGGTGCCAGGCGATGGCTGGAAGCGGGCCGGAGGCGCCCGCGGCACCGGCCGGACCGGACCCCAGCGCGGTGACAAGAGCGATCGCCAGCGCGGCGGCGCCGACCGCTGCCATCAATCTCGAGTAGCCCTGTTTGTTGCCCATCATTCTTCCTTTAGTCGTGCGAAGAGCGAGAGGGATGTACTGGGCACTATGGGGCTCCCCGATCGGTGTGGCCCGACGTCGGCGCTTCCAGCCCCGCCAATCAGCGTCGATTTGTTCGACCTCGCCGGACCCATCACTGCGATACAGCGGCCATGCTCAAACCCGACGGACACGGCGTCCAACGCACGGACCGCGGCGTCGCCCTTGCCGTAGGTCTTCATCAAATCAACGCCACGCGCAGCCAGCGACGCTGCTCCCGGATCGACGTGGCTCATCGTACTCGCGATTGGCCTCGAAATGGTTGTCATGGCCGGTGCTCCTCTGTCACTGGCGTGTCCGACGTGTCGACAGCGGGACTACTTGACACGCGGTGACCGAAAGGCGGCCAAGGCCCCCTGGCACCGGTGAATGCGCCTCAGGGGTCAAGTCCCCACGATATGGACGGAGATTCGCCCGCTGACCCAGCATCCTGAACTCCAATCTCTTACTAAATACAACCAGGCACTCCACACTAGGCCGCGACAGCGGCCCTGTGAATAGTTCGAGGGAACCAACTCTCGGGCTTGCCGGGGGGTCCAATCTAACTACCGAGCAATATTCGTTGGCGTGCGGTGTCCATGGTTGGGGCGGTAATAAATTCCACAGAGCAAGCGTTCGAGAGGCGTGCGCGTGGAGACTGGATAGAGCCCCCGGCGCGGAGTAGCGCGACCCGAGAGCGATGTTGAGATGCCCGTCCCGGGTCTCTTGAGTAGCGTCCGGCCATGCCCGGCGTTCAGAGCGGTGGTTGTGATCGGCGCATCATTGAGCGTCCCACTGGAACCACCGGATGCCGATGGCGGCGAACACGACGATGTACCCGCCGCACGGCGAGCGAGTCCCGGATGTCCCACGTCGAGAGGTTGAGGACTTCCGGCGAAGAGAGTCATGACCACGCCGACGGGGGACCAGCGCGAGATCGATTCCCAGGTGCTGCCGAGCGCCCCGCTCTGACCCAACGATGAGAGCAGGACGAGGCCGAGGACAAGCACCCGTCCGGCGGCATTGATGCTGTCAGCCGATTTCACCAGGCCGACGAGCGCCTGCCCGATGCTGAGGAAAACGGCACCGCCGAGGATCGAGACCAGGAGAATCAGTCCGTACATACCGGCCGACAGTGAGAGGTCGTGAATTCGACTTCCGACGATCACGACGATTATCGTGATCACGAGGTTCGACGAGGACCTGCATCGCCAGTCGCCTGGTCATGACCGTCCAGGTCGGGGCAGGCGCGACACGCAGGCGTTGGAACACGCCCTGCTCACGGTCTCGCGCCACCGCGAGCGCGTAGCCCAGGATCGAGTTGGCCACGAGCCCGTAAGCGGTGGCCAACCCGATGATCAACGGCGATCCGCCGAAGCTCTTCGTAGCTTTGCTCGAGTTCGTCGAGACGAGAATTAAGACCGGCAGGAAGACGCTTATCAGCAGCGACCGCCGGTTCTTCAAGAGCACGACGAAGTCCGCCGGCAGCAGCGAGCTCATAACCCGCTCGAGCGGCGGTCCCGTGGCGGGCTGAGATCTAGTCGCGGACCGCGCTCCCGGTGAGCCCGATGAACACGTCCTCGAGCGTCACCTCGCCGTGGGCGACCTCGCGGACCTCGGCGTCGTCCTTGTGCTTGGCGATCAGGTTCTGGGGCGTCTCACACGTCAGCAGCGGTCCGTGGTCGATGATCGCATACGGCCTCGGCCTCCTCCATCGAATGGGTGTTCAGGAGAATGCTGCCGCCCTGCGCTCGGATGTGCTCGATCCGGTTCCAGAGCTGACGACGGGACTGCGGATCGAGACCAGCCGTCGCCTCGTCCAGCAGCAGCAGCGCAGGATCGTGGACGACCGCGACGCACAGCGAGAGCCGTTGCTGCTGCCCACCCGAGAGCTGCTTGAACGGCTTGGTCACCTCACCCTCGAGCCCGATCTCCTGCAGCTTCGCAGTGATCCCGGCGTCAGACAGCCCGACGCCGTAGAGGCCCGCGTACAACCTCACGATCTGCTTGATCGTGAGCTACGACTGAAAGCTGGTCGCGTGCAGCTGCACGCCCAACTTGGCCTTCGCCTGCGAAGGATGGCGCCGGACGTCGATGCCATCCAAGAACACCGCCCCGGACTGCGGCTTGACGAGACCCTCAATCGCGCTCAGCGTGCTCGTCTTACCGGCTCCGTTGGGACCGAGAAGCCCAAAGATCTCACCACGCGTGATCTCCAGGCTGATGCGGTCGACGGCCTTCTTGGCGCCGTACGCGACAGACAGGTCCCGGACCTCTCCAAGATGACGCCCGAGTCGGCTGGATCCCGTCGACTCACTTGGTGATGGCCCGGGTCCGCGGACCGGGGTCGGACAACGAAACGATCCAGCACCGCCGCGGCGATCAAGCTCCGCGACGTCGTGATCGTCCTGGACCGTATCCAACCCATCTCGAACCGAGATTCGTGCGAACAGTTCCTCGGCGATCACCTCCCTGAGCGGATCGAAGAACTCCGCCGACCTCCGATCCCGCCTGACCACCTCAGGGTCACGGTTTTCGCTCATGAGCCCCATCGTCATCTCCTGAGCGCCGGACTCCGTGGCCCGCGCCGGACCGACAATCCGGGAGGCCCATCTCCCCGCACGCGTCCGCCGGATAACGCCGGCGCGTGATCGGCGCTTCGCGGCATCCGAGCGACAGTCTCTCTACCCGGACGGGAGCCCGGGAGTGGCTCCCCATCATGTACGGTCATCGCTGGCCCTCTTCGAAGAAGCGAAACTCCATGGCGAGATCGGCGACTAGGTATTCCAGCCGTCTTTGCCGCTCCACCAGAAGAATGAGCCGGTTCGACGCTTTCGATGCAGCTTGATCCCGATGCTGAGTAGCGCGACGACAATGAGAACGATGATGGCGATGCCCATCCGAGCCTCCACACCCGTGGAACTGCTGAAGAGGCGCTGGGCCTGACTGGTCGGGTCGAGACGCCTTACTGGTTACAACCAGCTCTCTTCGATACTAGGCCGCGACGCCGACGCTGTGAATGGTTCGAGCGAATCAACTGTCGGGCTGGCCGGGAGTTCGATCTAACTACGAGCACTGCTCCCCGGCTCGAGGCGTCGAAAGTGGGGGACGTGGGTAGATTCCACAGAAGACGGGAATCGGGAGGCGTACGCATTCAGACCGAACAGAGCCCCCGCGCGAAGTTCCAACCGCCCATCACGGTCGTGCTGGTCGACGATGAGCAGCTAATTCGCGGCGCGATCGCGCAAGCTCTATCCAGCAGCGGCCTCGAGCTCGTCGGCGAGGCCGCCAACGGAGAGGACGCAATCGAGATCGTGGTCGACGTCCACCCAGACGTCGTCCTGATGGATCTGCGGCTCCCCGGGATCTCGGGCGTCGAGGCAATCGAGCAGCTCGCGCTACTCGCTCCCGCCTCGCGGATACTGGTGCTCACCCGCTCAGAACAGAACCGCGTAGTCGAAGCGATCATCGCCGGCGCCAGCGGCTACATCCTCAAGACCGCGCCCCCCGAGGCGATCATGAGCGCCATCAAAGCCACCGCCGCCGGGGAATCCGTGCTCTCCCCACACGTCGCCGGAAAGCTCCTGCAACGCATCCGCGAGCTAGACCTCCCCATCAAAAAGAGCGATAGCACCGCGACCGCGATCCGCGCCGCCCTGACCGAGCGAGAGCTCGAGATCTTCACCCAACTCGCCAGCGGCCACAGCAACCACCAAATTGCGCACGACCTCTCGGTCAGCACGAATACCGTCGCCAACCACATCGCCAGCATCCTTGCCAAACTCCACCTGGAGAACCGCATCCAAGCAGCCGTCCAAGCAGTACGCAGCGGCATCTCCTAACCACCTAGTTCGCTCCGATGCTCAGAGTTAGCACGGAACTCCAGGCGGCTGCCACGACGGACGTCCAGCTTGCTGCCCGCTGAGCCAAGCGCATGTCGCTGATCTCCCTCGCCGCGATGCGGCGAGCTCCCTAGAACGACACATATCAGTTGCTGGGGCGCCGGGCTCGTTCTCCTACTCTGGCTTGGGTGCGGGGAAGGTCGCGATCACCGATACGAACGCGTACCTCGTCGACGGCAGCAACTTGTACCCGTATGCAATCCCGAGCGGTCAGGTCATCTCGAGGGCCATACGCTACCGGGCCCGTGACCGGCGGCGACACGGTCGCGGCCTGGCCGGGCGATGTGGTGGTCGGCGAGCCGCATGCGACTGCTCAACGGGAAGCTTCGGTCTTTACGGAGAAGCTCAGCTCGCCCGTTACCTCGCCGGAGCAGTGTGATCGACGTGTGGCGGTCCAAACACCCGCTTGACTGTTGCTGTCCGTGACGGTAAGAACGCGGACGTGGCGACCGGGACCGGGTGGACTGCCGACCAGCAGGTGGACCCTGTATCTCGATACTGACGCGGGTGCTCATTACGTGGCCACGGCGGTCAGCGATTCGACCGGGGGGTTCCAGGCCCCGATCATCTGCCCTCATCGCTATTTCCGCACGATCAGTCGGATTTTCAGGGTGAGCAGTTCCCGATCGGGGCCAGCGACGGAGCTTGTGACACGGCCGCCGTCCAGTCGCTGACTCCGACCACGCCAAACGGGACCAGATCGGACGGCACCAACGGCAAGACCGCGCGGGTAGGCGGGTGTGACGACCGGACGAGGACACGGCGAGCAGCGAGACGTGCAGCCGCGCGCGGTCGATCGTTTTTCGTGGCGATGCGATCGCGCGGCGCGCCGCGGTGGAGTGGGGCGCGATGGGGCCCCCTGGGCGTTGGCATGCAAAGGTTAATCGTAGGATCAGACCTTGTTTGTGGAAGCTGTTGACGAGGCTTGACTTAGCTATTGCGGAGGTATAAGCTTCGGGAGTCACAGGACCTCGCCGCGGACCATGTGCGGCCGACCGGACCGTGACCATTTCTGACGTTTTCTCGTCTGGGGAGGTGCTCATGATCACGCTTGGCCCGTTGACGATTCGCGAGACGCGCGAGGGTAGGTTTCACCGCCTGACGCCGATCGGTGAGCTCGATCTCGCGACGGCGCCGCTGCTTGAAGGCGCATTCGACGCCGCGTTAAAAGATGCCGATGCCGAAATGATCGTCGTGGACCTCACGGAGTTGAGTTTCATCGACTCGAGCGGGATTCACCTGCTGATTCGGATGAACGGCGCTTGTGCTGGGGTTGATCGGTTGCGGGTGATCAACGGCTCGAGCGCGGTGGAGCGAGTGCTGGACCTAACGGGCGTTCGTGCTCTGCTTCCGATCATCTCACGCGACTGCGATCCGCTCGCACTGTTGTCTCGATGACGCATCTACCCCGGTCGTCGCGCGTGAGCGCCAGAGCGAATCAGACCGGCTCGGCCCGGCCCACAGCTAAACCGTACTCTTGACCCGTGGAGCCAGCTCTGTACAGCATCGGCGTCGTTTCGCGGATGGTCGGCGTGCCCGTCTCGACGCTACGCACCTGGGAAGAGCGCTATGGGCTCGTGATCGCGGTCCGCAGCTCGGGTGGGCAGCGGCGGTATACGCGCATTCAGCTCGCGCAACTATCGTTCGTTGTCGAGCAGATCGACCACGGGTTTTCGCCGGGCGATGCTCACCGTCTGCTCGCTGAGCAACTCGATCGAGGCAGTGAGCTGGTGGCCGCGGGCACGGGTCAGGGGCAGGCGGGGATCCTGATCCTGATCGCCGAGCGCGACCGCTTTTCCGCGAGTCTCGAGGATTACCTGCTTCGCACGGAGGGATTCCGGGTGGAGATTGCCTCCACCGCCGAGGAAGCGGAGCAAAAATTTGACGAGCTCATGCCACAGATCGTGGTTGTCGAGTTGCTGCTCTCGGGAGGCGTCGGCGGGCGGCTGATCGAACGGCTCACACAAGCCGGAGCGACGGTGATCGCGGTTTCGCCGCTCGCGGCGCGCGAGGTGGCTGCCGAGTTTGGCGCTTGCGCATTTCTACAGAAACCGATCGACCCGCTGGTTTTCGCGTCAACCGTTCGTGACCTGCTGGGGACGAGCGCGATCAGCCGGCGACGGTCGATTCGACAGTGGACCACCGTCTCCTAAGCGGAAGCGGCCGACTTGACGCGATCCTTGGCGGCGGGCTGCCCGCAAACGCGATCCACCTGATCGCGGGTGCGCCAGGTAGCGGCAAGACGATTCTCGCAGAGCAGTACGCGTTCGCCAACGCGACGGTCGAGCGGCCTGCCGTGTACCTCTCGACGGTTTCGGAGCCGCTCGACAAGCTGGTCCGCTTTGGCCAGACCCTCGAGTTCTTCGATGTCGCCAGCGTCGGAGAGCGCGTGTTCTATGAAAGTCTCGGCGAAGATCTCGAGGAAGGAGGATTGCCGCGAACACTCGAGCGGCTCCGCGCGGTCCTGCGCGAGCGCCATCCAGGCATCCTGATCATCGATAGCTTCAAGGCACTCGCGGCCTACGCGCCGACGCACCGGGACTTTCGAAGCTTCCTGTTCGAGCTCGCGGCGGACACCAGCGCGGTGGCCGGCTCGAGCTTTTGGCTCGGCGAATACGAGCTCGACACGATTTCCGGCGCGCCCGAGGCCGCGGTCGCCGACAGCATCCTCGGCCTGGGGTACCGCCAATCGGGTGAGCGCTCCAGTCGCGTGCTCGAGGTGATCAAGCTCCGCGGCAGCAACTACCTCTCCGGCCGGCACGCATATCGCATCAGCGCCGCCGGCTTGAGCGCCTTCCCCCGGCTGGCCGATACCGTCGACGCCTCGAACTACGACCTCGGTGCCGACCGGGTATCAACGGGCATCGACGCCCTCGATGAGATGCTCACCGATGGCTACTGGCCGGGCTCATCAACGCTATGCGCGGGTCCATCGGGCATCGGAAAAACGCTGATGGGACTGCACTTCATCGTCGCCGGCGCTGTGGCAGGGGAGCCTGGGATCATCGCGAGCCTCCAGGAGAATCCGACCCAGCTCAAGCGCGTTGCGCGAGCGTTCGGCTGGACGCTCGATGATTCCGTGACGATGCTGTACCGCTCACCGGTCGATCTCTACGTCGATGAATGGATCTACGAGCTCCTTGATGCCATCGACCGGCGGGGAGCCAAGCGCGTTCTGATCGACAGCCTCACCGACGTGCTGTTCGCCAGCGGCGACGAGATCCGGTTTCGCGAATACATGTACTCACTGATCCAACGCTGCTCCCGGACAGGCGTCAGCCTCTTCATGACCAGTGAGCTACCAGACCTGTTTGCCGTCACTCGCCTGTCCGAATACGGCGTCTCCCATCTTTCAGACAACGTACTCGTGCTCCAATACATCCGTGATGAGTCGACCATCCGCCGCGCCATCACCGCGCTTAAGACCCGCGCTAGCAGGAACGATCCTAGAGTCCGAGAATTTCGCATCGGACCCGAAGGCATCACCATCGACGGCACACCCGGCCAATAACGGCCAGGTGGCCGATCGGACACTCCTCCCATGATGGCTCGGCCCCATTCGCTCCACCTGGAGCCGACGCACCCGGTAACCCGGCTGCTGTCACAACGGGCAAGTGAATGACCGCATCAGTCACCATCGCCCTCTTCTCTCACAATTGTTCTCGCGCTCGCCCGCCACACAGGCATTCGCAACGGCAATGTGGCGCCGGGGTGACCGGTAGTCCACGGCAGCGCCGCCGAGTCAGCCCCAGGGGCGCGCCGACAGCAGCATTTACGATTCCTCAGGTACCGACACCGATGGCATCGAGTCGCCCGACACGTCAGATTGTGAGCAATGCGACAACCCGTCCGGCCTCGGCGTGCCAGTGCTCGCAGATTGCGTCGAGGAGCTTGAGGCCCATCCCACCCGAGCGGCGCGGTGTGCGATGCGCCCCTGAGGTTCCGGAGAACCCCTTGTGGTCATCTACCACGATGATCAGACGCGCATCATCTCGCTCCAGCGCGACTTCGATCACGTCCTGATCAGCGAGACCGGCGTGCCGAAGCGAGTTGGTAACGAGTTCGGAGACCACGAGCCCGGCGTCGGCCACGACGTGCTCGGGAAGATTACCGATCGCCTTCACCCTCACGCGCGCTTCCCTCACCGACCCTGCATCCCGGAGGAGCGTAAAACGCATGTCGCCCACTCACAAGCCCCTTCCGTCTAGCCGGAGAATTGTCTCGTTAACTGCCCACGCGCAGCACGCGCCAAACCGAACCCTGGCTTCACCATGTTCGAACGAGAAGCACTCGAGGCGTTCGCGAGTTCGACGGGCGAATTAATCGTCGTGACTCGGGGCTCAGCGAACTGCTCGGCGGGGTGCCCGTCCCGTCGGCCGATGAAGCGCCCGCCGGACCACGACCCGCATCGGTCTCGCCTCGCCTCGTCATCTACATCCGGACTGCCTCCATGGGCCTGATCGCCTCGCCGGCGTCTGGCAAGACTCAGTAGCAAGATTCAGTAGTCTGGTGGCGCCGATGGTGCTGTTCGTCGTCGTCGCCGCCGCCGCGGGCTGCTGCTCACCAACTGCCGCAGTGTGACCGAAAGCTTCGCGCTGTCAGGCCAATGCGTGCTCGAGAACGCCAATGCCAGCGCCCGGTTTGAGCTGAGCGCTGACTTGGTGGAGGAAGACGGCGCGTTCGAGATCGTGTTCGGACCCGGGCGGCGCTGCCCCGATTGCTCCACAGCCCACTTCGGCTGTGGAGGAATCGGTGGGGCGTTTACGCGTTTGTCACTTCGCGCTCAGCCGCTGTGCGGACGCCGGCACGGTCCTTGTGGGTGCGCTCATAGGAGATGACCTCCTTGACGCGCTCGTCGTCACCTTCAGCCAGAACGGCTTTCACCTCGGGGGCGGTCAGCTCGTCATACCCCGGCCACGGCTCATTGCCGCGCAGGGTCGTGATTCGGCTGAGGATCGTGGTGCGATTCTCGTTCTTGCGCTCATAGGAGTCGATCTTGGCGAGGTCGATCTGCGAGAGCGCGGGCAGCTTGGCCGTGATCTCGTCGGCCGTCAGGCTGTCGTAACGCGCGATCGCGAGATCATCCTCTCCGGCGACGGCGCCCTTGACCTGACCTTCGACTTGAGCCACGCCCGGGACCTTGCGGGCCTGCCGAGCGGTGTGCTTGGCAGCGTCCGTGGTCTTGCGCACGGCGCTGTCGGTCGCCGCCGCGGCCTCCTTGACCGCCTCACCCGCCCCGGTGGTGGTGATGTCATACGACGGCTGACCCTTGACCTCGGCGCGGACCACCGCATCGGTCAGCTTCGGGATCTCGCGCATGATGCGTTGCAGCATCCTCTCCTCGTCGGCGAGGATCCGCTGGGCCAGGTCGGCCGTCTCCTCATCATTTACGGCGCGCGCGAGCCGTTCGATCGCCGTGTAGGTGGCGATCTCCAGCGCCTCGCTGGCGCACGCGTCCTTTGCGTTCTTAAGCACCTTCTCCTCGCCGCCGGAGCCGCGCAGAAGATCCAGTGGGGTCTTGCTCAACGCGAGCGTCTGCCCGATCACGCTCTCCCAGAAGTCGACCACCGCGCCGATCGGGTTAGACCCGCCGTCGAGCGCGTTCAGCCGATCGGCCACCTTCTTAGCGTGCCCTTGGGTCTCGTCGAGGTGCTTGTCCAGGGCGGAGCGGTATGACCCGCGCGGTGTCATCGCGATCTGAGACTGCAGTGTGCGGACGAGAGCGTCCTCGCTGTCTCGAGCCTCCCTGAGATACTGCACGACCTTCTGTTCTGACTTGTTCATGTAATCCACTCGATAGTTGTTTCACGAGACTTTAGACGAACACGTGTTCGTGATGGGTGTGAGCTTAATCACACCCATTTGCGGTTCAAGACACGCTCCGCGGGTAGCGCCGATGCCCGATGCCCCCGATCAGCGTGTTGCCGTGATCGGAGCTGGGTCCGCCGGCCTGGTCTGCGCGATCAACCTCGCCCCCGTCGGACTTGACGTGATGGTGTTCGAACATTCCCCGGCGCCCGGAGGAGCGTCGTCGAGCGTGGAGGCGACCCTCCCCGGGTTTGTCCACGACCACCACGCCGCGTTCAATCCGAATGACGGTTGCTTCCCCGGCGATCCGTGAACTCGACCTCGAGGCCGAGGGACTCCAGTGGGTGCCCGCGGACGCGATCATGGCCCATCCGTTCGAGGACGGGACGGCGATCGCGCTTTACCATGACCTCGCAGCCACGGTCGCCTCGCCTGGGCCTCGCGTCCGGACGCGGGGGTGGCGTGGAGGAAGCTCATCGAACAGTCCCGCCCGCTGGCCCAGCGGCTCGTCGAAGCGATCCTCGGACCGCTACCGCCGGTCAGACAGTCGCTCGCGTTGGGAGCGGCGCTCCGTCGGGATGGCCTGCTGCTCGCTCGGCGGATGGCCGGCCCCGTAGAGGCATTCGGCCTTGACGTGTTCAACGGAGCCCCTCGTCCTACAGCGTGGCTGGCCGGCTCGGCGCAGCATTCCGGGCTGCCGCCGTCGACCGCGGGCAGCGCAGCGTTCGGCTTTCTGCTACAGCTGCTGGGCCATTCACATGGGTGGCCATACCCCGCCGGCGGCCAGGGGGAGATCACCAGCGCGCTGCTGAGCGTCGCGGGCCCGGGAGGGAGTCTCCGCTCGCTGCCAGGCGCACGTGGAGCGGATCCTGGTCCGGGCCGGACGAGTCGTGGGCCTCCGGGTGAGCGGCGGCGAGCAGCTGCCCGCTCGCGATGTGGTGTCGACGATCAGTGCCCGCCCCCTGGCCGCGATCCTTCCCGAGCGAGCGCTTCCCCCCACCGCCTCCTGCGCCGGCTGCGTATCTGGCGCTACGGAACCGCCGCCTTCAAGCTGGACTACGCGTTGCGCACGCCGGTGCCGTGGACGGCTCCCGAGGCGCGCGAGGCCACCGTCGTGCATGTGGCCGGCGACCTCCAGGAGCTCTCCCGAGCGGCTGAGGCCGGGAGCCGGGGCGAGGTGCCCGAGCGCCCCGCGCTGGTTGTCGGGCAGCACACCCTCTATGACCACACGCGGGCGCCGGGAGGCCACCAGTGCTGCACTGCTATGCGCACGTCCCGGCCCGCTACGAGTGTTCTGACGGGCAGGTGATGTCGCGGATCGAGGCGCAGCTTGAACGGTTCGCGCCGGGCTTCTCCGCCACGGTCATGGCGCGGGCGGTTCGCGACCCGCAACGGACCGAGGCCGAGAACCCCAGTCTCGTCGGTGGTGACCGGCTCGATGGAGCTCGACCAGCAGCCATCTTCCGCCCTGCCCCGGAGCTTTGCCGCCACCGCACACCCCTGCGCGGCCTCTATAGAACCGGGGCGTCCGTGCATCCCGGCGGCTCGGTGCACGGGACGGGAGACCGCTCGGCCGCTCGAGCCCTGCTGGCCGACCGGCGTCTACGGCCCTGGCGAGCGTGATTTGATCAGGACTTCACCACGCCGGTCTCGGCGATCCGCTTCAAGCGCCGCAGCGACTCGATGTTTCGGTGGTGCACGAGCCAGTCGGTCAACGGGTTGATCGACAGGCGCGAGAGAGGATCCCTCGCCTCCTGACGCATCGTCACGTGGGTGGCGCCGCCCTGCGGAGTCAAAAGCAGGATCACCTTGGCGGTGCCCAGCGGCCGCGCGCGAGCGCGAAGAACCAGCTTCCGGGGGGATCGAGCTCCAGCACCTCGGTGTGACCATTCAGACTTAACGGCCCGACTCCCACCCGGTGGTAGAAACGGGAGCCCGCGGCCGACCACACGGTATCGGCATCGCGGATGGTGTCAGAGCCCACCACCCAGTCGCCGTAGCTTTGCGGGTCTGACAGTAGGGCAGAACCCGCCTGGGAGGTGTGCCGATCTGCTCGTGAGCTGCGCCACGCACGCGTTCTACCCGCAGAGCACGCGAGTAAAAAGACCATCGGCACGACCGCTTGGCGAGGACGAAGCGGGGTACTTAGTTAATGTGCCTGCGCCCTCAAGAGGTTGCCACCGCCAGTTGGTTTAACCCGCTTCACCAGGAGACTCATGCCGCCATCCCCGCTACAGCAGTTGTCCGCGCTCGGCCAGAGCGTCTGGGTCGACTTCCTCTCTCGCCAAGCATTGGAAGACGGGACGATTGAGCGCCTGATCCGTGAGTACACGGTCGTGGGGATGACCTCGAACCCGACGATCTTTCAATGGGCGATGGCGGATGGCACGGCCTACGACGAACAGCTGCACAGCGTCCTCGAGCATGAGACCGATGGCAAGGAGGTCTTCCTGGCACTGGCCACGGAGGATGTTCGGGCGGCCTGTGACCTGCTGCGGACGACGTGGGAACGCACGGAGCACCTCGACGGACAGGTCTCCCTGGAGGTCGACCCGCGGCTAGCGCTAGCCTATGACAAGGACGGCACGATCGCCGAGGCCAGCCGGCTGCACGAACTCGTCGACCGGCGGAATCTCTACGTCAAGATCCCGGCGACCGAGCCCGGCGTCGCCGCGATCGAGGAGACGATCGCGGCCGGCATCCCGGTCAACGTGACGCTGATCTTCTCACTCGAACGCCACCGGGCGGTGATCGAGGCGTATCTGCGCGGCGTGGAGCGGCTGACGGACGCCGGCGGCAGTCCGTTCGATGTTCCAAGCGTCGCAAGCTTCTTCGTCTCACGTGTCGACACCGAAACCGATCGCCGGCTCGATGACCTCGGCGGTCATGACCAGCTCCGGGGCCGACTCGCGATCGCCAACGCCAAATTGGCCTACCAGCAGTACCGCGACGCCTTCTCCGGAGAGCGCTGGGAGCGACTCGTCCGCAACGGCGCTCGGCCGCAGCGCTGCCTATGGGCATCGACGTCGGTCAAAGACCCCCGCTGCCGCGACACGATGTACGTCGAAGAGCTAATCGGCCCGCAAACCGTGAACACGATGCCGCCAGACACGCTGGCGGCGGTCCAGGACCACGGCCACATCTCGCCGACCCTGGACCGCGACCTCCAAGACGCACACCGAGTATTCAAGGATCTCGCCGACGCGGGCGTGAATTACCACGACGTGACCGCGACGCTCGAACGCGAAGGCGTCAAGAAATTCGCCGACTCTTTCAACGAGCTATTTGAGCGCGTCGAGACCAAGCGTGACGAGCTCGCGGCAACGCACTCGTGAGCCTTCGCTCGTCACTCGCGGTGGAGTCGTCGCATCGTCGAAGGGCGAAGGGACCACTGCGCGACCGTGACGGCCTACGGGAAGAGCGTCAGAGCCCTTCGGCTCCACGGCGCGGATCGAGCTCAGGTCGGTGTCGCGTGACAGGCGACCTGCGTGCGGGTAGCGCTCATGCAGGTAATTGCGCGCTGCATTCTTCGCGTTCCTGACCCCTCGAAGAGGGGTGCGCTCTAGAGAGGAACGAGGAAAGAGGTGCACAAGTCGGTAATTGTGATCATCGCGATCGTCGTCGCCGCGCTAAACGTTTTGGCTCTTGCCGGGGTCTACGCCCGACGCTGTCGGGAGCAGAGACAGGTCCTGCGCGAGCGGCTCGCTTCGGAAAGCCGGCGGACACCATCAGGAGGCAGAGACCTATGCCTCCAGGGTCAAGAAGTGGCTCCGGGAGCCGACGCTCTGCGCCGGGTCGCGACCGAGCAGGGGCCGTCGCCGAGGAGGAGCCCCCCGCGCCGAGAAGCTTGAGTCCCGCGCCACGCAACCCGAGCGACAGGTTGCTCGCGAGGGCCAAAGCGCGGGCGGTCACGACAAAAAGGCGGCTGAGACCATCGACAGCAGCACGCACGGGTGGCCATCGACTGCTCTTAGCTCTCCTGTTATCGGCGCGATCTCGCCGTCGATGAATGTCAGGCCCGTGTCGACGTTCCCGCGCAATGGCCGAGTAATAGTCCGGCTGGGAACAGCTGTCCGGCCAGAGGCCCTTGACGGATCCCACACCAAGCATGACTTGCCAACGGCGATCAACGTCGAGTGAATATGGTTTGTTCAGGGTCGTTCGAGCTTGCTTGTTGTTGGCGCTTGCCGGGTAACTGTGATCTTGGGCCCCAGTGAGGGGATGCATGGCGGGAGGAGATGGTATGAGCAGTGAGGTTCAGACGGGGACGATCAAGACTCGGATTCCGGCGCGGCTTGACCGGCTGCCGTGGTCGCGTTTTCACTGGCGGGTGATCATTGGTCTGGGGGCAGTGTGGATCCTGGACGGGCTTGAGGTAACGATCGTTGGCAGCATCTCGGGACGGGTCGGCGAGAAGGCCGCCGGGGTCGGCATTTCGGCGGGTGACGTGGCGGGAATAGCCGCGTCGCTTTACGTCACTGGGGCCTGTATCGGAGCGCTGGTGTTCGGGCAGCTCACCGATCGCTACGGGCGCAAGAAGATGTTCATGGTCACGCTGGGGGTGTACCTCGCGGCCACCGTCATGACGGCCTTCTCGTTCAGCCCGCTGTGGTTTCTCGCTTGTCGTTTCTTCACCGGCTTCGGCATCGGCGGCGAGTACAGCGCGATCAACTCGGCCATCGACGAGCTGATCCCCGCCAAGTCTCGCGGTCGCGCGGACATCGCTATCAATGGGAGCTACTGGGCAGGCGCCGCTGGTGGCGCTCTGTTGGCGATCCTGGCGCTTAACACCAACATCTTTGCGGTCAACCTCGGATGGCGGCTGTGCTTTGGGCTAGGCGCGGCGCTCGGCCTCGGGGTTCTGCTGGTGCGCCGCAACCTGCCCGAGAGCCCGCGCTGGCTGTTCATCCACGGCCGGGAGGACGAGGCCGAGCAGGTGGTAGGCGAGATCGAGCGACAGGTCCGCGAGTCAACCGGCCAAGAGCTCTCCGAGCCCGAAGGCGAGATCACGGTTCGCCAACGACGCGTGATCCCGCTCTCGATGACAGTTCGTACATTGCTGAAGCTGTATCCAAAGCGCACGGTCCTGGGGCTGTCGCTATTTGTCGGCCAGGCGTTTCTTTACAATTCGATCCTGTTCGGTCTGGGCGATCTGCTCGGCATCTACTTCAAGGTGCCAAGCGGAAACGTGCCGTACTACCTAGCGGTGTTCGCGGTCGGAAACCTGTTCGGTCCGTTAGTCCTGGGGCGCCTATTCGACACCGTCGGGCGAAAGCCGATGATCTCCGGCACCTACCTCCTCTCAGGCGTGCTCTTGATCATCACCGCGCTGCTGTTCAAAGGCCACAACCTGACGGCCACCACCCTGACCGTCGCTCTGACGATCACCTTCTTCTTCGCATCGGCCGGGGTCAGCGCCGCCTACCTGACCGTCTCTGAGATCTTTCCCCTGGAGACGCGCGCCCTGTGCATCTCCGTGTTCTATGCCGTCGGGACGGCACTGGGAGGAATCACGGGCCCGCTGCTGTTCTCAGCGCTGATCACGACCGGAAACATCGCTGACGCCGCGCTGGCGTTCATCATTGGAGCGATCATGATGATCATCGGCGGCATTGTCGAGCTCATCTACGGAATCAATGCCGAAGGCCGAGGCCTGGAGGACATCGCCGCGCCGCTCACCGCCGAAGACAGCTCAACCAGGGGTAGCACGCCGTCGCCAGCGCCGGTCGCCACCTAGCCTCAGCGCGCAACGTGGTGACACCCAGGCGTTCGGGATCCTCATCGCGGTAATCACACGACCCGAGTGCGGCGGCTTACGAGAAGAGGGAGGGCTATCGCGCGCTGCTGCTGGCGGCCACGACGGTCAGACGAGCGCGAGCCGATCGCTGACGCCAACCGTGGCGGGGCTGAGGTAGTCCGGCGGTCTCAGAACGAGGAGCAAGAGGTCGAAAGCCGGGGAAATCCTGCCTAATCGGCTCGGCCACGCCGAGTGCCGGCCGGTGCGATCACCGCCACGCCCTAGGCGATGCGAAGGCCCAGGAGCGCGCGATCGCGGCTGTCCGGGGGCGTGACACGTTGTTCCTCGCTACCGTAGCGGGCCTGTCTTGGATCACTGAGCGCGGATTCGCGCCGGCTCATCAGGCGCTCATTTGCGGTTTCGAAGGGAGTCGCCGATCAGCCAGATGGTCGGTGGCCAGAGTCCGACGAACAGCGCGCGTCGTTCGGCGTTGCCGCGTTCGTCCTGATCGACGGTCTTGGCGCGGATCCACAGCGCGATGCAGAGTCCCACGGAGGACAGGGAGAGGATCTGCATGTGCCAGTCTCGTAGGCCGGCGCGGTGAAGCCATGCGGTCAACATACGCTGATCGTATCGCCGGCTTGCGGATCGGGGCGCGGTGTGCCGGCGAGCGCTTCGGGGGTATGTTGAGTGGATGCCGAGACGACCGCGACCTTACCGCCGATGGTTGACGGCTGTGAGCTGGCCGGCGGGCGTCGCCCTCACCTCGTGGGACTACATGTGGCGCTCGACGCCGATGCACCGCCGTGAGGTCGTGGAGCGTGGTTCGATCGATGCTCACCTTCCGCCCGCCTTCTCCGCCGGAGTGGACGCAGGTGAGGTGCTCGGCCAGGTGAGTGGCTGCGGCCCGCTCTTTCATCGCCGCTACCGCACGCGTATCCGCGGCGGGCCTCTCCGGAGAAGATCTGATGGCGATCGTCAAGAACGACCCCAACGCCGCCGCCCCACAAAGTTCGCGCGTTTCCAGAAGGTTCTGGGCGAGAAGGGGGAGATAGCGGTTGGAGACGAGTACGTGGTGCGAATGCCCGGGCCATGGCACGGACCGGTCCGGGTGATCGCAAAGAGCCCACTCTCGTTCCGGCTCGCGACGCTGAAGGGCCATCTCGAGGCGGGGCAGATCGAGTTTCGCGCTGTCCCGTCGGGTGACGAGCAAAGCCATTTGGTGTTCGAGATCGAGTCCTCGGCGCGTAGCAGCGACCGGCTCTCGAACCTGCTCTATCACCATCTGCGCACGCCCAAGGAAGTTCAGCTGCGCATGTGGACTCGTTCCTCGAAGGAGTGGTGGACCTCTCAGGCGGGCGCATGACAGGCGGCGTTGATATCGAAACGTGGCGTATTGAGCACACCGCCGATGGTCGATAAGCGCCTACTCGGTCCCCCCCGGGTCAGGCGCAAGCTCTCCGAGCTCGCGCACCGCAATCTGAACTTCGACATCGCCGACCAGGCACAGTTCACTGCGGAGACAGGATGGCGGATCGACGATCTCAGCCAAGTCCTACCGGCCGAGCCTCCGGGAATGCCCGCAAAGGGCGGCAGCTGGCATATCGCGCGGCGCCTGATCCAGAACTACGAGTTCGCGGACCCTTCGATCGTGTGTTCGCGCCTTCTATGACCCTGACACGCCGCTGCGCGAACACAACATGCTGCTGAAGCTGCAGGCGCTCGGGCTGGTGCACGTGTTCGTTGGCGTGCCCGTCGGTGAGGTCTACGAGGAGACCCGAGCGGTCGGCCGACGACAAGCTCACGTCTGGGGATGGAACTATCGAACGCTCGAGCAACACGTCGAACAGGGCCAGATGGACTGGAAGGTGTGGAAGTGGCTTGACAGCGGCGAGGTCGAGTTCCGCGTCCACTCCGTATCGCGGCCGGCTGATGTCCCGAATCCATTCGTTCGTGCCGGCTTCCGGCTGTTCGGCCAGCACGAGCGCACGGCATTTCTTTCGAGCACCAAGCGTCGCATGCGGACGTTCACAAAGCTGGCTCTGGAACACCAGCAATCGGTGGAGCCGCTCCACGAAGCGGCCACAACGCTGACCGCCAGGCCATTGCGCGACAGCGACGCCGCGGTTCACGATCAACTCGTGCGCAACCTCAGCCACGACGATCAGATCGGCTCAACGTGAGCCGGTAGACCCTCCCGAATGCCGCGACGCTTCCCGATCTTCCAGTTCCCCAACCCACCGCTGATCGCAGCGATACTCGCCGCTGCCGTCGCGCGGAGAGCTGACGGTACCACCGCGAACAACGCCAGAATCGTGTCGCAGCTCGCGATGCTGGTCTGGGCCTACGAGGAAATCGTGTCGAGCGCAAACTGGTTCAGGCGACTGCTCGGAGTGGCGGGGGGAGTCCGCAGCATCGCGACGATCCAGCGGCTGCTTCGGCGACGACACGGCGATGGCACGGGCGGCCGCGCCGCCTAGCACGCATGGCGCTAACCGTCCGCGCCGCGAGGCGCGCCTAGCACGTGGTCGATCAGCGACAGCCGACGCTAGACGAGCTTCTCGATTCCGCCCCAGAGCGGGTCGTGGCAAGCCGCCTGCAAGAGCCCGTCAGGGACCGCTTGGAACGCCAACAGCAGTCAGGTCGAGATGCCCCTGGCCGAGACCCCTGGATTTCGGTTGCGGAGCTTAGATTAGGTCGCTCGCAGGATGGGCGCGTGTGTAGAACCTATTGCCGAGGGTTGACTGAGCTATTGAGGAGGTATATGATCGGTGAGCCACGAGACCGTCGCCGCCGACGATGTGCGGGGGACTGGGCCGTGACTACTTCTGACATTTCTCGCCTGGGGAGGCAAGCAAGTGAGCATGATCGCGCCGGGCCCGTTGACGATTCGCCAGACGCGCGAGGGTGGGGTTCATTGCTTGACGGCGTTCGGTGAGTTCGATCTCGCGACGGCGCCGCTGCTTGAAAGCGCACTCGACGCCGTCTTGGGGGATGCCGGCGCCGAAAGGATGGCGCGATGAGCCGCCAAGCACCCGCAGGACTCCGTGAGTCGACACGGCAGCGTGGTCGAGCTTCTGGCGCGGCGAGCCGGTCGGCGCTTGCGCGGGCCGAGTCGCGGGAGCTGTTCGTGCGCTGGCAGGAAGATAGCGATCAAGCGGCACGCGCTGAGCTCGTCGATCGGTACCTGCCGCTCGCGCGCAAGCTGGCGCGGCGCTACACGGGGGCACACGAGCCGTTTGAGGACCTATACCAGGTAGCGAGCTACGGTCTGCTCAAGGCGCTGGACCGCTTCGATGTCGATCGCGAGACCGCGTTCTCATCGTTCGCGGTACCGACGATCGTTGGCGAGCTCAAGCGCTACTTCCGTGATCTAGGCTGGTCCGCTCACGTCCCCAGAGGGGCACAGGAACTCGCGCTGAAGGTCCAGCGCGCCCAGGAGAAGCTCACGACCAAGACCGGTCGCTCTCCAACGGTGGCCGAGCTCGCGCAGTACCTGGAACTCAGCATTGAGGACGCGCTCGAGGGGCTCGAGGCCGCAGCCGCGCATCACTCATCATCGCTTGACCTCCCACGCGATGACAGCGACGGCGAGCCCGGAACGCTGATCGACACGTTCGGCCAAGAGGACGCCGGCTTTCAGCGAGTCGAAGACCTTGCGACGGTAGCCAGCGCAATGCACACGCTGTCGGAGCGCCAGCAACGGATAATTCAACTCCGCTTCTTCCACGACCGCACGCAAACCGAGATCGCCAATGAGATTGGTGTCTCCCAGATGCAGGTCTCTCGGACCCTGCGACGAGCGATCACAACACTGAACGGACTAACGCTGTGCGAAACCCGCGACGCAAACGACCACAAACGCCTGCCTGACCGCTCCCGTGACCGGAGGACGTCACGGCCTACACTGAACGTCGCACTGTCTCGATGGACCTGACGTCTCGATATTTACGGCGCCTTCTCAAGCGCGGGAGGCGGGCAAGGGGCTGAGGGGGCCGCGGGGCCATGAAGGATGGGAACCGCAACCCTCTCGAGCAGTCGTGATGCCCCGCAAGCGGTCTCGTGAGGACGGCGCCTCGCCTCTCAGCGGCAGACTACGCAGAGCAGCAGCTGACGTCGCCGACCCCTTACCAGACACCATCGAGCTGCCCTCTTGCGCGACAAGGGACCACGTTCTCCGATCGCTCCGGCGAGCAGCGCCACGATCAGCGGCGGATTCGGAAACTGGAAATCGGAAATTGCCGCGGCATCGTCTCAACGCAGATCTCGCCGGATGTTCGACGCCAGCGCGTCGTGCGCCGCGTCGGCGTCGCGCGATCAAAGCAGCGGCGGCGCTGCGGATCATGCGATCGCTATCGCCGTCAGCCAGCGCCAGCTCGGTAAAGGTGCGCATGCGCTGCTGGGTGCTGCGCAAAAAGGCTTGGCGCTCGCGGCCGCACAGCAGATGGAAGCCGAGCCGGATGATCGGGTTGGGAATCCGGGCGGCGCGGGAGACGGCGTGGACCCGGAACTGGACCCGGCCATCGTCGAGCCACTTCCACACCTCCCAGTCCATCTGGCCCATCTCCACATGCCCGTCGAGCGTCCGGTAGTTCCAACCCCAGATTCGGACGCGCCTGCCGCCGATCTCTCGCGTCCGCTCGAAGACCTCGCCGACCCGAACCCCTACAAACACGTACGCGAAGCCAAAAGCCTGGAGCTTGAGCAGCATGTCGCGCTGCTCGAGTGGGACCGCGGGATCGTAGTAGGCGCGCACGATCGAGGGATCGGCGAACTCATATCCGCTCATGAGTCGCCGGGCGATCTGCCAGCTGCCCCCCTCGACCGGCATCCCGGGCGGTTCGGAGGGCAGAGACTGGCACAGCTCGGTGATCGTCCAGCCGCTGCGAGGCGAGGCACCCGCGAGCGAGGCGAGATCGAAGTTCAGCGGCTTTCGCGCAAGCTCGGCCAGCCGGCGTTGAATCCGGGGGGAGCGAGGTAGAGACGAGCCGCTCACGATCGCGCCGTCGGCGTATCGATTCGCTCGGTGTCGAGCTCAATCCCGCCCGTCATGCGGCCGCCGGCAAGCTCCACCACGCGCTCCAGGAACGAGATCCACATGTGCGCCTGCACCTCCTTGGCCATTCGCAGACGGTGGTAGAGGAAGTTCACCAGCGCGCTGCTGCTGCGGGCCCAGGACTCGATCTCGAACACGACCCCCGAATCCTCGTCCTCACTGGACCTGAACTCGATCTGGCCCGCCTCTAGATGCCCGGCCAAGGTCGCGAGCCGGAACGAACACGACCCCACGTCAACCACCCGGACCGGGCCGTCCCAGGGGCCGGGCATCCGAACGACGTACTCGTCTCCGATACGTAAACGGCCGCGCTCGCCACGCAAGAGCTGGAAGCGCGCGAACTTCGTCGGCGCAGCGCGGTTGAGATCTGCCTGGAGCTTGTCCATCAGCTCCGCTGCACCGAGGCTGGTTTCGCGGATCCGCGTCCTGTAGCAGCGGTGAAACAGCGGCCCGTAGCCGTTCTCCTGCCCCTGCACCTCGTGGGCGCTGACGCCCGGCGGGTAGCGCAACAGTGGCGGTAGCGGAGGCTCCAGCGACCCCGGTGCCTCCCGTCGGCGCATCGGAGTCGTCCGCCACATGTAATCCCACGTGGTGAGCGCGACCCCCAGGGGCCAGCTCGCCGCGGTCAGCCAGCGGCTGGTCGGCCTTGAGCGCTTGGGCATGAACACCACATACCCGCTCAGAATGTTCAACAACGTGTTCAGGCCTCCGCAACAAGGGTAAGGTCAGCCACACACCCAACCCGCCGCCCAGCCCACCGATGTTGACAAAACACCTTCATAACGCCGGGCTGCGTGCCTGGCACATGCAGTGCCTCTCGCTCGGCTCCGTGGGACTCTGCATCGCGCTCTGGATCCGCGCCAAGACCGTCGATCAGGACGAGCGCGGAAACGCCGAGCGCCGCGCCCTGTTCGTCGGCCTATGGCCGCCCACGATCTGGCTGATCGGCGACTCGCTCGAACGCCAGCAATAGCGTACCCACCCCGGCAACGCCGCTCGCCCTCTCCCCCGCCCCAACGGGAACTACCGTCTACGGAACAAACAAACGGACCCCGGACTCGCACCCTGCACGAGCAGGGCGACCCGACCCACCCGGGCGCCCGACGCTCTTCGGGCTCGGGGAAGGCCCGCTACCTAGAGGCCTCCTCACGATGCTTTCCGCATCCCGCCCGCCGCGCGAGTCGCCAAGTCGACGCCGGATCTGCGCTGGCGAGAACACGAATGCGATCGTGTGGGCGGTAAGGCCGGACGGCAGCTGCGTTCTAGAGGACGTGCTCAGGCCACCGGGTCTAGACGCGGCGATTGCATCCCTCGTAGGACGTCGCTAGCGGCCGACGGTGGCTTGCAGCGTGGTGGTGTTGAGGTGATCGTGGAGGTGCTCCACGGAGTCAAAGACGACGGTTGCGCCGGCCTGGGTGAGTTCTTGTTCTGAGAAGCCGCCGGTGAGCACGCCGATGCTGGGCAGTTTTGCGCGGGTCGCGGCCTTGCAGTCCCAGGTGCTGTCCCCGATCATGACCGCAGGTCCGCCCCCGGCCTTCTCCATGGCCGCGTTGACGATGTCTGGCTCGGGTTTGCTGGCCTTGACATCGGCGGATGTCGTGTACCCATCGACGAACTCTCTGGCGTCGAGCAGGTCGATATAGCGTTCGGCCTCGTCCTGTTCGGCGGAGCTGGCCAAGATCACGGGGTGCCCGGCATGTTTGAGGTCTCGAAGCAGTTCGTGGGCGTCTCTCATCGGCTCGACTTCGTCGATCATCTCCTGATACAGCGGGCCCTGGGCATCGCGCAAAATCAGGCCGAGGTCCTGTTCGACCTGTTGGCCGGCGAGCATCTCCACGACTCGGTCACTGCCGATGCCGATCGCGCGATGGATCCGCCAGATCGGCATGACCACGCCCTGCTGGCGAAACGCTCGGTACCACGCCAACGCGTGCTGGTAGTTGGTGTCCACCAGCGTCCCGTCAATATCAAAGATCACCGCTAGCGGCATTTCGTCATATCGTGCAAGAGGGGTCGGCGCGCGTGATGGCGGGGTTCCGAGCTGCCCGCCGGGCCTGGCAGCTTCGCTGGATGGCGATCACGCGGCAACGTGGACGGAACCGAGCGCCCGGACGCTTGCCGTTAACCGCTCGCGTTCCAGCAGGTCGTACTGCGCCTCGGCGCGATCGATCAGCTCGTCTAAATTGACCGAGGCGATCGCGGGATGCTGATCGGTTACCTGTTTGAGCGCCTTCCATAGGCCCAGTTTGCCCTGGACTCCGAGCGCCAGGCTTTCCAGCGCCATAAAGGTGCCAAGCTCAGGCTCGCCTGAACTCACGCCCAAGAACTTGAGTCGGCTGGCCTTCTCGGTCACCCAAGCACCCGCCTGCTTGACCGCATTCTTGGAACTGTCCATGCTGCTCATCAGTGAGATCAGCGTTTGCCGGTCTTCCTCGATCTGCGGCGCGAGCGCTTCCATCAACTCTCCGAGCGGCGTGCTCTGGTTCTGGGATCTGATCTGATCGGCGAGATCGCTTCCAAGCATCGCGCCGGCCAGGTGATCATTGAGGTACACGTTCATCGCTTTATCAGCCATACGTTCTCCTTACATCAGTCCTGGTTGTCTTCTCCGCGGGCTGGACTATGACGAGGCTGTAGTGAACGTGGAGCGTCCGCGGGCGTGTCTCCGTTGGGGTCACGTGGCTTCGCTCGACGTGTCGCGCACTGCGCTAGCCGGTATGCGCCCCGGCCTTCTTGGCCTTCTTGCCCGCGCCGTTGCCAGCGCCGTTGTTGGCCACGATGCCGGCCGGCTTCTTGGGCAGGTCAGCGGCCTTGCGCAGCTTGGCCGAGACCTCCGCGAGCATGTCGGGGTCGGGCCCGGGCGCGAACACGGCGGGCTGGGAGGGGAGGTCGAACGGTGGTGCGCCCTCGGGGTGGTCCTCCTCGGCGACGAAGAGATCCTCGCCTGTCTCGGGGTGGGGCCCGTTGAACACGGCCTTGATCTCCTGGAAGTCGCTCGGCGAGAATCGGTAGAGCTTGAGATGCTCGCCGCGCTTGATGTGGGGCTGGCACTCGGGGATCTTGTCCGTTGGGATCCGTGGCGACGGGAACAATTTCATCAGGTTGGCGCCGGTCAGGTTCTCCAGGGCGCGGGCGTAGGCAACCTGATGTACGCCGCCGCGGACCAGCAGGTAGCCGGTCAGAGCGCGGGCAGCCGGGTGGTCGACCATCTCATAGACCTTGAGCTTGTTGTTGCGCGCCCCAGTCTCGAGAAAGAAGTTGTGGGTGAGGTCCTCGATCAGATCCCCGGACGCGAATACGTAGTCGCCGTTCCACGGCTTGCCCATCGAATCCTGCACCAGCGTGCCCGCTCCACCGGCGATGAAATGCTGGGTGTTGCGGACGTCCTTGACTGAGGTCAGGTCCCCCAACTCGCCGGGCTCACCCTCGGTAGCGCCCGTCAGCATCGTGTTGATCGCAGTTGACACGAGCTCGATGTGACCAAACTCCTCCGCGGCGATGCTCGCCACGAGATCATAAAACGGGCGCGCGCCCTGGCGATTACGGAAGTTGAACGACTGGTAGGTGTAATTCATGAACGTCGACATCTCGCCGTACTTGCCCCCGAGCAGCTCCTGGACCGCGGACGCGCCAACTGGATCGGGGGCAGACGGCGGCGGCATCTCGGTCTGCAAACGGTCAATTCTCAAAATCACAGATTCGTTCCTTAATAGAACATTGTCCGATTAACTCTGCCCGCTGACGCCGCCGCCAAACAATCCTTCGAATAATCGAGCGCCAGCGATCGGCCCGACAAACGGTGCACCGCTGCGGCCGGCGCGTATGCTTACGCACGCGGACAAGCCGAGCGTGCCCCATTGCAAAAAACCGGGCGAAGGGGCACGGAACTAGCTTTCCTAGGCCGAGGAGCCGTTCGGCGGCCGCTTCAGGGTGGTGGCACCGTCGGTGGGTGCCGGCAACGCACCGCGGTAACTCGGGCGCGCGCGTGGACCCGTCTCTGCCGCGCCCTCGGAGTCTCGCGGTCCGTCCGAACGGGTCGCAGAGCCCTGGTCGGGGGGTTAAGTGGTGGCTCGAGCTCTGCCGGCCGCTCGAGGCTGTGTGGCGGGTGCTGCTGATCGCTGCCGGCGCAAGTCCGACCTGCTCGACCTGGGCGACGGACGTGACGCCCGCGTGGCCGCTCGTCGTGCCGGCGGGCCGGTGTCAGCGGTGAAGTCGAGGATCGTTCGGGCCACGAGCTCTGGATCGTCGAGCATCGGGACGTGTCCGACTGCCGGCAGCGGGACGAGCTCGGCGCCTGGGATCGCAGCCGCGAAGCGTGGGGCGGTGAAGACGCCGAGCATCAGGTCGAGCGTCCCATAGGCGACGCGGACCGGCACCTCGATCTCGCCGAGCCACATCGCGGCGCGGCTCGCGACGGTCGAGCCCAGCGTGGACTGAAAGCCCGGCGAGTAGCCAAAGTCGTGCAGATCGCGGACGGCCGCGTTCGGCGACAAGCGCCAGGGCTGGCTGCGCAGGCCGCCGAAGAGCATGACACGGGCCAGCGCCGGCGCGGTCAGCCATCGACCCAGCGGCGCGCCGAAGCGCGCGCGCAACCGCATCTGCTGGTTGAGGGCGATGACCACTGCGCGTTCTGGAGGCGACTCGAGGCCCGATGGCGAGATGACGACCGCGCGCGCCGCCCGGCCGCGTCGCGCCAGCTCGAGCGCGACCCAGCCGCCGAGCGAGTTGCCGACCAGCGCCGGCCCGTCCAAGCCGAGGCGGTCCAGCTCGGACTCGACTGCATCGGCCAGGCGGCCTGGGGTTGGAGCGACACCATCGGGCAGCGGCGGGCTTTCACCGAAGCCAGGGAGATCGATCGCGACGACGTCGTGGCGGTCCTCGAGGGCGTCGAGCACGGGCTGCCAGGAGCGCCAGCTGAGCCCCAGCCCATGCACCAGCACGAGCGGCTGCCCACTGCCGCCGCGGTGGCGCGCCAGTGCCGGCGCGCTGGCGGGGTCGGGGCGTCGGGCACGTGCTAACTCCAACACTTGCCTATCACGAGTTGTGGTCATCATCATCCTCTTCGTCTGTAGTTGTGCTTGCACGCTAGCGTATATCTTGCAAACTAGCTAGCGCCTCTCCGGCGCGGGGGGTCGTCTGACTCATCTGCAGGCGGAACGGGCAGAACCGAGGCGGATCCTCCCCAGCGGTAGGGCAGTAATGCCCGGACATGACCGACCAGATCGGCATGACACGGCCGCGGGTTTAAGTTCTGCCGAGGCTGGGAGGTGACCGATCGGTCTGTTTCGGGGTACATGTATGTCCGGGGCGCAAGAAAGAACTTCCGCGCGCTCCTTCAGCATCGGGTAGGGACGGCTCATCGGCGTGGTCGCCGGGGCGCCGGATCTAGTCGCTTATTCGACCTATCCATATCGAGGAACTCATATGCGTGTTACCACCGCCCGGTCGGGCAGCGGGCTCGAGCAGCCGACCAACGGCCCGACCGGAGCTACGATCCGTCACGACGTCGTCGAGCAAGGTCGTCGTCTGTCAACTGAGACGAATTCGGCGTTCAAGACAACCGAGTTCGTCGCACCGGCTGCCGTTGTTCGCTAACTCGAGTCAACCGGAAGCAACGAGGTCTACGTTGTCGGACCCCATCGTCATCGCGCCCGAAGGAGAGCTAGACATCGCTCGTATCGGCGAGTTTCGCGCCGCGCTCAACGACGCAGCCCGCGACGCAGAGCAACTACGAATTGTGGTGGATCTCAGCCATCTGGAGTCAATCGACTCCAGCGGCCTCGGCGCGCTCGTCGAGCTCCACCACCGCCTCCGGCGCGAGAAGCGTCAGCTCGCCGTGGTCGCACCCAGCGGGACAGCCGCCGCGCTGATCTTGAACCTCAGCGGCCTCCAGAACCGGCTGCCGACATACGAAACGCGGCACGCCGCGATCGAACATACCTCCTGACGCGCGCACCGACCTCCAACGACCGGCTGACCACCACTCCCCAGCGATGCCGGTCAGTCATTCGCCCCCGAGTCGGTGGTCCGCTCGCGCGGCGGTCCGCCATGCCAGTCGACGCACATCGCAGCTGCGTCGTCTCTGAGCCGCCCGTCGGTTGCGTGAAGCAGGGCGAGGACGACGTGCTGCACGGCTTCTCGCGGATGCATTTCGGCCCCCTCGATTACGAGCGCCTCGAGATTGAGGGTGGAAGCGTTTCGTTCCAGCACCCCGTCGGTGATGAATATCAACCGGTCGCCCGCCTGCAGCGGTAGCTGCTGCACCCGATACTCATGACCGGGATACAGCCCGAACGGAAGGTCGGCGACCAACTCGATCGACTCGACGCGGCCATCGCGTAGCCGCAGAGGGTGGGGATGGCCAGCATTGACGATGGTCGCAGTTCCCGTCGGCAAGTCGACGCGCGCGATCTGCCCCGTCACATAGCCACCCCTATCGATGTAACGGTCGAGGCTTGCGTCTGCGTTGCGCGCCTGCTCCGCGATCCCGACTCCAGCCCGGCGGGCATTGCGGAGCGCGCCGACCACCAAAGTCGCCAGCATCGAGGCGCGGACATCATGGCCCATAGCGTCGGTGATCGAAAGATGCAACGTGTCTCGCTCCATCGCGAAGTCAAAACTGTCTCCGGCGATTTCCCCCGCGGGCTCTAGCCAAGCTGCCAGCGTGAACTGTCCCCCCTCACAGGTGAACGCGCCCGGCAACAGACGGTGCTGGATCTCTGCAGCCAGCGACAGCCGCACCGAGCGCTGGCCCCACTCAAACAAGTCAGTGAACCGGCGGTTGGCGATGATGACGTAGGCCAGGGCATGCGCCGCGAGGGCAACGTCGGCCAGCGTCTGCTCATCCGGCGGTCCGGAAAGGGTTAGTTCGAGCACGCCGATCGCCTCTCCGCGATTGGTTACGGGCGCGATCAGCCGAGCTTCGTCCACGAGCAGTTCGACGTCAACGGTCTGATCACGGAGCGCCCGCCCGTGTGCGCTGCCTTCCAGCGGCACACGCTCGGCGGTCTCCCGCTCCTGCGCACGGACACCCGCGCTTATTCCGGCATGACCGAGCCGGATCAGCGCTCCACCGCTGAAGTCAACAACGAGAAAGGAGACGTCGACAGCTCCAAGCGCCTCTTCGAGCCACTCCCCGAGCACGTCGGCCGCAGCCACCGGCGGCGCGTTCTCGACCGCTACCAGGAGCTTCGCCAGATCCAGCCGGAGCGCTCTGCCCTCCGCCATAACTCTGAGGCTACACACGCAGGTACTCGTCGGCCGTCCACGGGATAGGCGCTCCGCGCGCTGATCGGCGAAGCCCGGCACGATCCCACCGTCGCGCTGCAGCTACGCATTTGCTATGTCGGGTCGCGCCGGGAGCTCGATCGCGTGGTCCTGGGGCTCGGGGTGTGCCGTTTGCGCGTCGTGTGCGAGTAGATCATGTTGCCGAACAGCCCGGCGTGGTTGATGTTTGCAGGAGGCGGGGTCAGGTTTGGTTTTGCGTGCCGTTGGCTTGGGCGAAGATGGTGCTCGCGGTGGTGATCGGGTCGTCGGGTAGGTAGATGGCGCCGGATTGGTGGGCGTGGTGTTGGTTGGCGCCGGCGCCGGCTATGGCGACGGTGTTGTGGGGGCGCAGTTCGCGCAGTTGCGGGAGGGCGGGTGTTAGGTGGTCGGGGGTGGCGGCTGAGATGACGATGAGGCGGGGGTGGGTGGTTGCGGCGGCTTCGGCGATCATGGGGATGGGGGTGTCGGCGGCGAGGTAGGTGATGCGCCAGCCGATGTGGTGTAGCGCGATTCCGAAGGCGATCAGTCCGAGGGTGTGTTGTTCTTGGGGGGGGCAGGCGAGCAGGGCGCGTGGGCCGAGGCCGCGGTCCCAGCCGCGGGCGAGTCCGAGCAGGCGGCTGTGGATGAATGCGGTGGCGAAGTGTTCTTGCGCGATGCTGAGCTGGCCGTGCTGCCAGCGCTCGCCGATGTCGTGCAGGTAGGGCAGCAGGACTTCGCCGATCACGGTCGTCGCGGGGGAGATCCTGAGCAGGGTTTCGAGGGCTTGGTCGGCGGTGGTCTCGTCATAGCGCTCGAGCGCGGCTTGCATGGCGGCGGTCGTCTGGGCGACCTGTGCGACTGTTGGGGTGGCGGTGGCGGTGGTGGCGTCGGGAGCGATCTGAAATCTGGTGCTGATCGCCAGTTCGGCGGCTTGCGCGGCGGGCATGCCGTCGTTTAGGTGGCGCAGCATGACGCGGGCCCTGGCCTCGTCGACGCGGGAGTAGAGGCGTTGGTTGCCGGCTGTGCGCTGTGGGTTGAGCACGGCGTAGCGCTGCTCCCATTTGCGCAGCAGATCGGTGCTGACGCCGATGCGACGGCTGAGCTCTCTGATCGGCATCCAGGACGCGTCTGGAGCAACCATCTGAGTGAATAGGTATCCGGTTAGCGACGAGGCAAACGTGACCGGAGGCTCAGGTTTTTTAGGTTACGGCCATTACGACGACGGTCGCGTCGTCCTCGAGCGGTTCTTCCCAGCTGCTGGTGATGCCTCGTTGGATCGCGATCGCCGTCGCGGCGGCTGTCGAGCTGGCGGCGTTCTCGATCGCTTGGCGCAGGCCGTCGGTACCGAACGTGCCGCCATCTTGCGTGTGCCGTTGGGTGACTCCGTCGGTGGACAGGACGAGTCGCTCGCCGCGATGAAGCTGGCGCTGGCTGGGAACGAACACGGGTTCGCTAGCCCCCGTTCCGAGCGCCGGGTGGCGATGATCTTCGAGCTCGATCAGGTTCCCTTCGAGATCGATCAGGTGGGCGGGGGGGTGCCCACAGTTGATCCAGCGCAGGGTCGCGGTGGGGGCGTGCCAGCGGGCGACGAGCGCGGTGACGTAGGCGTCGGGATGCTCAAGCTTGAGCACGGTCTGGTGCATCAGCAATAGCGTCTGCTCGAGCTCACCGCCGGCGCGCCGTGACGCGCGCAGCGCACCGAGGACGGCAGCCCCCATTCCTGCGGCTGTCGGTCCGTTTCCTGACGCGTCAGCGATCGCGAGCCACGCCCCGTCGCGATTCTCGACGAAGTCAAACCAGTCACCGCCGACTTCATAGGTGGGGAGCAGCACTCCGGCGAGCTGGGCGCCGGCGATACGGACGATCCGGGGCGGGAACAGGTTCTGCTGGATCTCTGCTGCCGGAGTGGTCGGTTTGCGCCGGCGCGCGGCTTCGACGAAATCGGTGTAGCGGTTGGCCAGTTCGAGCGCGGCGGCTCCCTGCTTGGCAATGTCGGACAGAGAGCTGATGGGATCTCCCACGCATAACAGCAGCCCGGTGACGCGGCCTCTGAGCCACAGCGGCTCGGCCACACATCCCGGCAGTTGTTGCTGGAGCTGCTCATAGAAGTCCCCGAGCCCTTCCGGGACGATCTCCGGTCCCAGCGCCGGGGGGTTCTCGATGCGCTCAGGAAACTCCGCGGAGCCCGCGAGGCGCAGCAGATGCGAGCCGTCGATGTCTACCACGTACAGCGCGACCGAGACCCCTGCCGCGCGCCGCGCCTCGGCAACGAGCTGGTCGGGCACCAGATGCGGCGGCACCTCATCCAGAATCCGCGTCACCTCGAGCGTCAGCGGGACCTCACGCCCGAGCTGCCCGGGAGCCTGAAACGGCATGGTTGCGATCTGCGCGGCCGGCGACCACTTGTTTGCCGAAGGCTTCTCGGCCTCCGGATCGATCGGTCGGAGCGCGTCTGTTAGCGCCCGGCGGGTCGGGAAGTGGCGATAGAGCGTGGAGCGGCCCACCCCGGCCGCAGCGGCGATCTCGGACATGCTGACCTGCCGATCGCTGGCCAGCGTCGCCGCGGCCTCGAGGATCCGCTGGCGGCTCTCGGCAGCGTCAGCGCGCAGAAACGGCGCGTCGGTTTCCGCCGCGTGGCCAGAGGACGTAGGCCTAGCCAAGGCACGTACCGACGTCGGGAGTCATTCGAAATCGCTCACACGAAACTGTTTGTCCGACTTGTCCTGGTTCTGTCCAAGTTCCGCATTGATTCTGCTTCCCCCAGACTACCTGGGGTACAACTGTCTTAGATAACCGGGACAAGCGGTTCGAAAGGGAGCAAAGTGGATTGCCTGCGATGGGTGGTGTCCTGGTTCGCGGTAAGCGCCACCGAGGCGGCGGTCGCGGACGCAAGTATCGCGGGCCGAGTGCGGCCGCGGCAGACCCCGCCGATAGGCGCGAGAACGAAGTCTCAACCAAGGAGACACGACCATGCCGGAAATGACGAATGCATACGAGTGGCAGGGACGGACGATCGTCGGTAGCGATGGCGAGAAGATCGGCAAGATCACCGAGATCTATGAAGACTCGGGTACCGGTGAGCCGGAGTGGGCGACGGTGTCCAGCGGCCTGTTCGGCACCAAGTCGAATTTCGTGCCGCTGGCCGGCGCCTCGCCTCATGGGGAGGACGTGCGAGCCAACGTGACCAAGGATCAGGTCAAGGACGCGCCCGGCGTCGAGCATGATGGCGAGCTCTCCGAGGCCGAGGAGCGTCAACTGTTTGAGCACTACGAGGTCCCGTACACGACCGCGGGGTCCACTACCGCGCAGGGCGCTGGCAACGGCGGACAGTTCGGCGAAACCGATCTCAGCGCGAGCGATCGCGCCGAGACCGACCCCGTCGCGAGCGATCGCTTCGAGACCGACGGCGGGCATGTCGGGCACGACACCAGCGGGCCGACCACCGATGACGCGATGACCCGGTCTGAGGAGGAGCTGACGGTTGGTACGCGTCAGCGCGAGTCCGGGCGTGCGCGGCTGCGTAAGTACGTGGTCACGGAGATGGTCACCAAGACCGTTCCGGTCAGGCGCGAGGAGGTTCGCATCGAGCGCGAGCCGATCACCGGCAGCAACCGTGATCAGGCACTGGACGGACCGGATATCTCCGAAGAGGAGCACGAGATCGTCCTGCACGAGGACGAGGTCGTCGTCGATAAGCAAACGGTGGCCAAGGAGCGGGTCCGGATGGGCACCGAGACGGTCAGCGAGGATCGCGAGATCTCAGAACAGGTCCGCAAGGAGCGGATCGAAACCGATGGGACGAACGACGTCGCTGACGTCGCGGGTCGGGATCGGCCGGTCCGGTAGCCAGCATGTGACCCGTCGAGGCTCCCGAGAGGGCGGGCCTCGGCCCGCGGGGTGATCCCGGGGCGACGGGCGCGAAGTGAGAAGGAGGGTGCTCGTCGCTGATCGGCGGTGAGCACTGCTCTGCTCTGAAATCAATCAAGCGACGGAGGCAGCAGATGACGGAAGAATCGACAAGAACCGGATCGGGGGCAGCGACGCAGTCCCCGGCGGCGGGCTCATCGGCATCTCAGGGCAGTGGGCTGGCGCGCCGTAATGAGAGCCCGGGTGGGTTGCAGACCGAGAAGGGTTCGACCTCGATCGCGGACACGGTTGTGACCAAGGTCGCGAGCATCGCGACGCGTGAGATCAACGGTGTGCACGAGTTGGGGAGCGGGACGGCGCGCGCGGTCGGTTCGGTGACACAGCGGGTCGGGATCGGTAGCCAGCACAGCCAGGGCGTGTCGGTCGAGGTTGGGGAGAAGGAGGCGGCGGTCGATTTGACGATCGTGGTCGAGTATGGGGAGTCGATCCCCAAGCTCTCCCAGCAGATTCGTGACAACGTGGCCCGGCGGATCGAGGGGATCACGGGGCTGGCGGTGACCGAGGTCAACGTGACGGTCAACGACCTGCATTTCCCTGGTGATGATGAGTCCGACGACGAGTCCGCGCGCGTTCAGTAACCGACGGCCCGTGGTGATGAATCCGCAACTAACAGAGCGGCTGGTGGACGCGGTGCGTGGCGAGTCGGACCGCGTCCGACTCGCGGGTGTTGCGCTCACGGCGGCTCTGGGGGTGCCTGGGGTGCTCGCGGCTCAGACCGATCCGCTGGGAACACGGGTGACCGAGACGAGCGCCGGGGAGCGCTTGGAAGGGGTGAGCTGCGTGGCCGCGCCGGCGGGTGGGTATGACGTTTCGCTGCGGCTGATCTGCGGTTTGGTCGCGTTGCAGACGCTGGGCGAGCGGATCCGAGCAGCGGTGATGCGGGCGGGTGTGATCGCCGGTATCACGGTGCAGAGCGTGAGCGTGCACTTCGCTGAGCTGGCCGTCGAGGGAGATCGGTGATGCGGGCCCTGAGAGCGTTAGCGAGGCTGGTCGGCGTGGTTTGGATGGTCGCGTTGGCGCTGCTCGGCTTAGGGGTCGCGATGTATTGCTTTGACGCGCTCATCAGCCTGGGCTCGGCGAGACCGGACCGGCTGCTTCACCTCCCCAGCGTGCGCGGGCATGTCGGCCGGTTCGTTGATCAGATCTCGGCGCCCGGATCGACCGCCGGGTTGGCACTGCTGTGCGGGGTGGGTGCGATGATGCTCGGCATCCTGCTGGTCATCGGGGTGCTCGGCCAACGCAAACAACGCGTAGCGATCCTGGAGAACGAACAAGAGCAGGGGGCGGTTGCGGCCCGGCCGAGGCCGCTGCGACAGATGACGCTTGCGCTCGCCGAGCAGGCCCGCGGAGCGACCAGCGTCAAGCGCCCTCGGTTATCGCTGTCGCGACGCGGTACTCGGGGACGGCTGAGACTGGACGCTACTCGTACTCGTAACAGCGATCCGCAGGAGGTAAAGGACGCCGTGATCGGTGCGGTGCAGCCGATCACCGAACCGTTTCATCTCAAACCGCGGGTCCGAATCCGTCTCGGCGAGTCGGGCAGCCGGACCCAATGATCCGCCAACGCATCAACCTACGCACCCCCGCGCTGGCCTACCTGGTCGCACTGCTGACGATCGTGCTCGCCGCGCTGCTGCTGTGGTATGGGCTGATGGTCGTCCTGTTGGCGGTCAAGGTGTCACCGCATACCGTCAACTCGCTCAGCGGGTATCGCACCCTCTACGACGACGCCGTTGACCTCAAAGCGAGCGATTTCACCACGCTGCGGCGCTTGATCGCCGGGCTTGGCGGGTTGATCGCGTTCCTGGTCTTCCTCTATCTCGCGTTCAAAGCGTGGCCGCGACCGTTCCTGGCTCGCGGTGACGTCACCTTGGAGGCCAACGAGCGCGGCGTCACGGTCATCCAGCCGCGCGCGATCGAGCGCGTCGCCGAGCTCGCCGCCCGCGGCAACCCAGAGGTCACGGCGGCGAGCGGACGGCTCGGCGACGAACAGCTCTCAGTCGGGATCGACTCCCGCCAGGCGAGCTCGGTCGCGGCCACTCTCCGTGATGTGCAGGAGCGTGTCCGCGCCGAGCTGGAACGCCACGACTTACCCAACCTGCCGGTCAACGTCACGCTGACCGGATATCAACGAAAAACCAAAAGGGAGCTCGCATGAACCCCCAACAGCTCGCTGGACTGATCGGCTTTCTCTTCGTCGCCGCCTGGATCGCGTTCGGGTTTGGCGACGCGATCCTATGCCTCGTTGGAGCGGCCGGTTTCTACGCCGCCGCCGGCTTTTTCCGCGGTGAGCTCGACCTCGCCGAACTTCAACAACGCGTTAGCGCCCGCCGCGCTGGCAGTGCTCCGCGCTGACCATCAGCAGTTCGACGCCAAGACGCCAGACAGCGAAAACCATGACTAAACACGCAGACGATCGACAGCCAGTCGCCGCCCAAGCAAACCACGCGCCGGGGGCCGTCGCCGACGAGCGACAGCAGCCTGCCGAACTGACCCCGAAGCCAGCTCGCGACACGACCACGCTGACCAACAGCCGCGGTGAGTCGACCGAGACCGAGGCGGCCACGCGCGACGCGGACGAGGGGGAGGCGACCGACGCCGAGCAGACGCGCCCGGGCCGCCGGCCCCAGGGCCCGGCCCACGCCCGTCGGGGCTCGCTGATGCAAACGATCAAGCGGACCTGGAGCGAGTTCTCCGAGGACAACCTCACCGATGCGGCGGCCGCGTTGACCTACTACGCGATCCTGTCGATTTTTCCCGCGTTGTTGGCGATGGTCGCAGTCGTGGGTTTGGTCGGGAATCCGCACACGGTCACCAAGGAGCTGACCGACCTGGTGACCTCGATCGGACCCGCGTCCGCCGCTCAGACGTTCAAAGGGCCGATCGAGAGTCTGACCAAGAGCAGCGGCACCGCGGGCATCCTGCTGATCGCGGGTCTCGCGTCGGCGCTGTGGACGGCCTCGGGATATGTCGGAGCGTTCATGCGTGCGTCCAACGTGATCTATGAGGTCGAGGAGGGCCGCTCGATGATCAAGCTCCGACCACTGCAGATGCTGCTCACGCTCGTGCTCGTCGTCCTGCTGGCGCTCGTGCTGGTCGCCTTGGTGCTGACCGGCCCGCTGGCCAGCAAGGTCGGCTCAGCGATCGGGATCGGAAGCACAGCCGTGACGGTGTGGAACATCGCCAAATGGCCGGTCTTGCTGATCGTGGTGATGTTCATCATCGCGCTGCTCTACTACGCGTCACCTAACGCGAAGCTCCGCAGCGTGAAATCGATCATGCCCGGCGCGCTACTGGCCGTCGTGGTCTGGCTGATCGCCTCCGCCGCCTTCGCCTTCTACGTCTCCAACTTCGGCTCCTACAACAAGACCTACGGCACCCTGGGCGCGATCATCGTGTTCCTGGTGTGGATGTGGATCACCAACGTCGCGATCCTCCTCGGCGCCGAGATCAACGCCGAACGCGAACGCTCCCGCCAACTCCGGGAGGGAACCCCGGGCGCCGAACGCGAGCTCCAACTCGCGGAACGCTCACAACCCAAAGCCAAGACGCGCGCCCGGACCGTCTAAGAACGTTCTGTCCGACCCCACCCCCGTCGAGCAATCACCGAAAGGCACCACCATGCAGATCCCCAAAGACAAGATCCTCGAGATCCTCCACCAGCAGGGCGACACCGACAAGGCCAACCAGGCCGAACAGGAGCTGCCCGACCACGTCGACACCGACCAGCACGCCGACCTCCTGCAAAAGCTCGGCGTCAACCCCCAGGAACTGCTCTCCAAGCTCGGCAGCGACATCCCCGGCCTCTGAGCGCAGCACCAGCTCGATGCCCCGACCCACATAAGACTCATAACAGATCCCAACCGCTTGGCAGTGACCTAGTGGCGATACCTATCCCTGCCCCCGTTGCGGTGTGAGCTCCCAAATCGGAGCCTACCGTCGTCGGACTGTGCGCCCCGCTGTCTGCAGACGGGAGGCGGGCAGCGCCAGCAATCTGCAAGCACGATCGAGATCGACTTATCACCAAAGGAGGGTGAGATGGTTTTGAGCGACCGGGCGGCGGCGATCGTCCCCTACGCGCAGCGGCTGCTCGAGAACAACGACGTGCGGGATACCGCACGTCACGCCGCGGACGCGACCCGGGCGGCGTATCAGCGTGCCCGCGGACAGGATGCCCGCAAGGCCGTGCAGGACCGCAAGCTGCGCCGCCGCGTCACCGCGGCAGTAGCCGCCGTGGGCGAGTTCGCTGGTGCGGTGAGCAAGGCTGCGCCCACGCAGAACTCGCGATGGCCACGCCGGCTCGGTCTGCTCGCAGTCATCGCAGCCGGAGCTTGCCTGATCAGCAACACGGCCGTCCGCGCGCGGATTGAACGGTTATTGGGCCAGAACCGCTCAGATGACCCCACAAGTTCCTCCACAGATGACGAACCGAGAACCGAATCCCACTCAGGAAAGGTATCGTCATGGTAGGCGATGGCCGCGACCAGAGCGATCGCCCAGTCGCCGAACTGCTCAAGCAGGCGTCCGACCAGACCACGACCCTGGTGCGCCAGGAGATCGAGCTCGCCAAGGCGGAACTCACGACCAAAGGCAAGCAAGTGCGGCTCGGCGCCGGCATGTTCGGTGGCGCCGGCGTATTCGGCTTTTACGCGTTCGGCGCGCTGACGGCGGCGATCATCCTGGCGTTGAGCCTAGCGGTGACCGGCTGGCTGGCCGCGGTGATCGTCGCGGTCGTATACGGCGCGGTCGCGGGCGGACTGGCACTGCAGGGCAAGAGCAAGGTCAAAGCCGGCACCCCACCGATGCCAGAGCAGACGATGCAGAGTGTGAAGGCCGATGTGCAATCAACCAAGGATCATGTCAAGGAGGGCCGGCGATGACCGCTGAGCAAACCGGAAGTCGCGTCGACGCGGCCCGCGAGACGAAGTCGCCGGAGCAGATTCGAGCCGAGATCGAGCAGACCCGCGAGGAACTCGGAGACACCGTCGAGGCGCTGGCCGGGAAGACCGACCTCAAAGCCCAGGCCAAGCACCGCATCGCGGCTGTTAAGGACACCGCTCAGACCAAGCGCGACGAGTACGCCGACAAGGCCAAACACGCCACCCCGGAGACAGCGAGCGCCGTCGCTGATCAGCTCGCCTCAACAGTCCGAGCCAAGCCGCTGCCGTTCGCAGCCGGCGCAGCATTCACGATCGGATGCGCAACCGGCTGGCTGCTGGGGCGCCGCCAGCGAGGTTAATCATGGGAAAACTCGCATTCCTACCCGGCAACGTTGGCGGCGGACTCGTCGCCACGCCACCCGGCGCGCCTACACTCGCCACACCGGCTCATGGCCCGGAGACGAGCAGCCAGAGGCCAACTAGATGACCAATCCGATCACCGATCTGCTGGCACTTCGCCGCGCGCCCGCGGCGTTGGCCGCCGACCTCAATCTCATCCCCGGCGCGATGCGCAGCGTCAGGACCATCGAGACGATGCTGACCTCGCTGCTCGCCGCGGTGGACCCGCTGCTGACTGACGTTGAGCGCCTGCGCAAAACCGTCGAGCCGCAACACGAAAGGGTCGCGCACATAGAACGAATGATGCAGGTCCTAGAGCAGCGCACGGCCGTGATCGAAACCACCATTCTCGGACTCGCATCCGACGCCGATCAGGCACTGCGCGCCCTGCCCGATCCCGACGACGACCGCGGCACGCTTGCCAAAGCCAAAGACACGATCACCGGAGGCTGAGCCAGCTCGCTGGCAGAAGCGAGTCTCTGTCGCGGGCGCGACGGTTCATCTCAGCTCTCCGTTGTGCCCCTGTTCGTCAAGCTTTGCATCGGGACGCCTCTCCATCGGTCTGAGACTGCCACCGCCAACGCCGGCGGATCTGACGCTCGCGGAGAGGCTGGCTACTGCCTTCCATTCTCGCCGGTTCAAATGGCGGGGTTCGCGGTCGCGAGCTTGGACCGGACGCGCACCAGAGGCGCCTCGGAGTCGTGGCGCTGAGGAATCGCCGGCAGCGTGAACTCGGCGACCGCGCCCGGGCGAAAGACGAGGCAGTGGGTCGAGCCGCCAAACTGGAAATAACCGAGCTCCTCACCCTTCCCGACGTGATACCCCGGCGTCGCCTTCGAATCGATCAGGCATGAGGAGACCTCCGACATGCCAACCGGCACGAACGCCATCAGCCCGATGACGGGATCGTCGGCTTGGATGAGGATGATCGCCCGAGCCGCAACGTGCGCGAGGTAGGACTGCGAGTTCATGGGCTCGACAGCGTCCTTGCCCTCCGACTCGGCCTCGGAGTAGTACGTGCCCTCCTGAACGAACGCTCGGACGATCGTGCCGGCCACTGGGCTGTGCCAGCGGTGGTAGTTAGTCGCGCTGAGAAACGCCTGATATACCGTCCCGCCGACAAACTGATCAACCGAACCGTCGTTGGCCAGCATGTCCTGAAGCGAATACGGCTGACTCTTGATCCAGAAGCGATCTTGCCGCTGCACGTCGGTGCTGATGCCGTAGGGCAGCGACTCGCAGGCGCTCACGATCACCTTGTCGTCGTCCGGGGAGGCCACCGGACGAGCGCGGTCCTTGAAGCGCCGGGTGAAGAAATCGTTCCATGAGGCAAACCCCCAATGCTCCTCCTGCGGGTCGTGCTCGAACTGTTCGATGCCTACCGCACGCTGCGCCTCGGCGGACTTCCAGCCTGACGGCGAGTCGTTGAGCACATAGAGCGAGTCGCTGCTGCTGAGGAACTCGCACCAGACGGTCAGGATCTTCTTGAGCATCGCGTTGATCCGCGGGTCCCGATAGGCCGCGAACCCGGCGGGTGTCCCCATCGTCCAGTCGAGGATCGCGCCCAACGGCGTCGCCACCATCGCCGGGCCAAACTCGGGCGCCATCGTCAGCACCTCGTTGATCAAGCGCAGGAGATGGTCGACGCTCTGCAGATGCCGCTTGCGGTATGGCTTGGTGGTGGGCACCTGCGCGATCATCTGGTTGACGTACATGCGCACCACCGGGTCGCGGTCAATCAACTCCTGAAACTCGCCGATGACGCGGTGAAGCACAATTTGCTCGCCACGTGCCTCCACCCGCTTCCGGTGGCCGTCGAGCCAGGCTTCCAAGTCCTCTTGGCCATCCGGCAACCACCCGGCACGCCGGCGGACATCGACCGCATGCGGGAGAATCGTCACCTAAGACACGCTACCCACCCCGGCTCATCTCAACGCGGAAAGCCGCCGGCTGCTGACCACCGACGCTGAGCTGGTCGCCGCTCCGCGCAATAAACCGCTTGTCTGCGACACGGTGTTTTGGATGAGAACATGTCGCAGATGAGGTTTCAGACCGCGAGAGGATCGGGTAGCGTCACCCGAAGGAAGGCACCGCCGACTGGTCCGGCACCAAGCGCGCCCAGCCCAAATGTCACTTGACTTCCTTAATTCGCTATGCAGCGCGAGGAAGGGCGCATCATGCCTTACGGGTTAGTTCGCAGGTCCAGCACCGGACGAGATGGTTGGGATCGCTGGTTTCCTCGGCGAGTGCGGCGATCAAGGTCTGAATGCCCGCCGCGGATGCGACGCGGTCGAGGTCGGGCCACTCACCAAGGATGATCAGCCCCCGAGCTCGCAGCCTGACACGTGACCAGAGGGCGTATCCGGTCGCTTCGTGCCTCCCTCCCCAAATCAGCCGGTGATCGCTGAGGCGGACGAGGGCGGCGTCGACCTGAGTGTTATCGATCCCGCCGAAGTCAGGAAGCATCTCGACCTGTGGCCGGATCGTCAGCTGCAGACGGCCCCTGCAATGCAGATCGTCCTCGCGTTCGAGGAGCCAGCGAAGGAGCGGCTCGTCGATTTCAGTCCAAGTCGTCACCGTGGCTCCATTGTGGCCTGAGCTCCGGCGCGCGCGATCTTGCGAGGCCTCCCCCACCACAGCCGGCCCGCGACGCGGCAGTTGCGGTTACTCGTCAAACAGCTCGTGAACACGGTAGGCGCGCACAGGTGGGTGGGAGCCGTCTTTCGGCGTCACGGTCAATCCCGAGCCTGAGAAGCGATCGACGAGGACACCCCAGGCGATGGTCTTGAAGTTGGGCCGCACTCGATCCCCAGGTACGGCGTGCACGAATGCCAGCAGGGCGGCGGCGAGGTGACCCGGGGCGGCGATCTTGATGGGGTCCGGAAGGTCTTCGTAGGTCAGATGCGTGGTGTCTTTGTCAATCTGCGCCAGGTCGCGGTTGTATTCCGGCCACTTCGGAGGGATCACTGTTGGATCCGGCAAATAGTCGAACGCACGTATGTATTTGCGCGAGGGCGGCGCATAGAGGAAGTGCATGAGCTCGCGCGTGTGAATAAGCATCGACTCAACTAGCGCGGCACGCACGACCTCGTCATCAAAGTCCTGAGCCGACGACTCGCCGAAACTGCTCGTGAGCCGGCTAGTCTGAGCGAACATCCAGATCTTGTACAGAACCTTGCGCGAGTTCTCGATCAGGTCGGCCTGGTTGGGGGGCTGGGTCGTCATCAATCTCCTACTTACTCGCGATCTCGGCGACTCGTCGGGTGGAGCATCGTCACGGTTCAGCACGCTGTCGACACCCAAAAGTCTTACCGGCAAATTATCGGGACGTATTGCCCACGCCTAGTCGCGTCGAGGCGCCCGACTCAAATGTGCCCTACGAGCTCCTGGACGCGAGGACAATCACGGGATGGAGCGGCCAGCCCCACCGATGCGTCGTCATGTCGCCAGACCGGTCGCATAGCGCCCACGTGGCGAACGTCGTCACCCCGACCGATGGGCTCGACCCGCGCATCGCGCTCGCCAGCTCCATCCACGCCTCGCCCGGCGGGTATGCGGTGCTCGTCGGGAGTGGGCTCTCGACAGCCGCCGGCACTAAGGGCTCCCGACTTAGTTTGTGAAGGTGTTGGGCTGGTTATGTAGAACTGGGGGTTGTGGTCGATGAGCGCGCGATCGGTGAGCGGTATCGGTTGCTGAGCGCGCAGGGGGTTCTGGATGAGCGCGCGCGGCGGTTGTGGGCGGCGGCGGAGGCGCGCTCGGCTGGTCGTGGGGGGCTCGCGGCGGTGGTGAGGGCGACGGGGATCTCGGAGTCGACGGTGTTGCGCGGTCTGGCTGATCTGGATTCTGAGCAGCGGCCGGCGGCGGGGAATGTGCGCCGGCATCCGGGGCGCACGCCGATCCTTGAGCGCGAGCCGGGGCTTGAGGAGGATCTCGAGCGGCTGATCGATCCGGTCAGGAGGGGTGACCCGGAGTCGCCGTTGCGGTGGACCTCGAAGAGCGGTGCGAAGCTCGCGGAAGCGCTGCGGGAGCTGGGGCACGATGTTGTGGAGCGGACCGTGCTGCGGTTGTTGAAGGCCAAGGGGTACAGCCTGCAGTCCAACAAGAAGACCAGGGAGGGCGCCCAGCATCCTGATCGCGACGCGCAGTTCCAGCACATCGCCGAGACCGTCACGGCCGCGCTCGCGGCGGGCGAGCCGGTGATCAGCGTGGACGCGAAGAAGCGAGAGCTGGTCGGCGACTTGGAGGCGGTCGGCCGCGAGTTTCAGCCCAAGGGACGCCCGGTCGAGGTTCACGGCCATGACTTCAAGGACAAGCAGCTCGGGCACGCGATCCCCTACGGCGTCTATGACCTCGCTAACGATGAAGGATGGGTCAGCGTCGGGATCACCAGCGACACCGCCCAGTTCGCCGCGAACACGATCATCAACTGGTGGGAGCACCTCGGCCACGCGCGCTATCCGGCCGCCCAGACGCTGACGGTCACCGCCGATTCGGGCGGGTCCAACAATCCTCGCACCCGCCTGTGGCGTCACGAACTGCAGCGCCTCGCTGACACGACAGGGCTTGCGATCAGCGTCTGCCACTTCCCGCCTGGCACGTCGAAATGGAACAAGATCGAGCACCGGATGTTCAGCTTCGTGAGCCTCAACTGGCGCGGCAAACCGCTCGAGAGCCTCGAGATCATCATCAACCTGATCGCCTCCACCCGAACCAACACCGGCCTGAAGATCCACGCCCGCCTCGACGACGGCAGCTACGAGCGTGGCGTCGACGTGACCGACGAACAACTCGCCGCCGTGAACATCACCAGACACACGTTCCACGGCGACTGGAACTACACCGTGACCCCTTCACACGCTACGTCGTGAGCCCTAAAGGCTCTTACAAAAACGGTCCACCGGATCAGTGGCCAACCGGAGATCGCCGGGCTCCGGGCGACTGCTTTCGTTTCGGTGGCCGCTCGGACTGCGCTATCGCATTGGCGACGGAAGAGTCGTCAGCGCGGCAACCCGTCGCGCGATTCCTTTGCCACTCAGTGAGATCTTGTGGTTCCGGATCGGTGCTGTCCGGCCGCTTCGGTTGGGTTCTCGGCCGACGGCGGGCTGACTCTCTTTGCCACTGTCGACCCGTGGGTCTGACCGGCTTTCGCTGTGTCGCCCGTCGCCGACCGAGGACCACCGGCGTGACTTGATAGGAGCGTGCTAGCGCCCCACTGAGTGGTGTCCGCCGAGGTCCGCTTCGTCAGCCATATCTAACGAAGGGACGATGGGAATGATCGTGATCGGGACGGACGCGCACAAGCGGACGCATACGCTGGTTGCGTTGGATGGCGTGAGCGGCGCTACTCGCGGGCAGCGGACGGTGCCGGCCAGCGAGGAGGGAACGCTCGAGGCGCTGCGGTTCGCCGCCTCGCTTGACGGCGATCGGGTGTGGGCTGTTGAGGACTGCCGGCACGTCTCCGCCAGGTTGGAGCGGGCGCTGCTTGCGGCGGGGGAGCGGGTGATCCGCGTCCCGCCGGCGCTGACGGGCGCGTCCAGGAAGGCCTCCAGGGTACCGGGGAAGTCTGATCCAATTGATGCGACCGCGGTTGCGTTGGCCGCGATCCGCGAGGGCGTGGAGAAGCTCCCGGTGGCGTTCCTGGATGAGCAGGCGCACGAGATCCGGGTGCTGTGCGACTACCGCGACCAGCTGATCAGCGAGCGCACGAAGCTGATCAACCGGCTGCGCTGGCATCTGGTGCGGATCGCCCCGGAGCTCGAGTCCCAGCTCGGCCCCGCAGCGCTAAAAGGCCCGCGGATCCGCGCACGCCTGGCCCGGCAGCTCGCCAAGCTGCCCGCCAGCCCGCCGCTGCGTGTCGCCAAGGCGCTGCTGCGCAGGATCAACGAGATCTCCCGCGAGGAGCGCGAGTTGTTCTCAGAGCTCACCGAACTGCTCAAGGCCCACGCCCCGCAGCTGCTCGAGCGGCGCAGCATCGGGCCGGTGACCGCCGCGGTCATCATCGGCCGCACCGCCGGCGCCCGGCGCTTCCGCAGCGAAGCGTGCTTCGCCAGACACGCCGGCACCGCCCCGATCCCAGCCAGCTCCGGCAAAACAGTCCGCTACCGCCTGCACCGCGGCGGCGACCGCCAACTGAACCGCGCGATCCACATCATCGCGCTCGGCAGAGCCGCCTGGGACCCAGCAACCCGCGCCTACCTACAGCGCAAACAAACCGAAGGCAAGACCAAACGCGAAGCGATCCGCTGCCTCAAACGCCACATCGCCCGCGAGATCTACAACCTCCTCTACAACAACAGCAGCCCCGACCCCGATCAGCTCACGATCCCTCCACGCCCCGCACCGCGACACCCGATCGACCACAGCATTCCGGCCGCGGCGCCGGCCAGGTGCCTCACCTAACCCGCCGCCAGCGACACCACAGCCAATCTCCACAGCGCTACCGGCGCGCGACCCGTCGCACCGGCCGCCTACAGCCGCCCGGAAACCGCACCAGATAACGCGCAACCAGCCTCGCCGACCCAAATCGGCGCGACCCAAGCCCAGCTAACGCCCTCAACGACCCCGCCGCGACCTATGACACCCCCGAAATCGACACTCCAGACCGGATCCACTCCGTCCCGCAGCGCCTCAAAAACCGCAAATAGCGACACACACTTGACATAGGAGCGGCGCATGCAATGGCCGGCTCCTGTACAGGCCGTTCGACCGCACCGCGGATATCTTGACCACTGTCCGCGCCGGAGCCGAGCGTCGGAGCGGAGCCTAAGGGCCGTCGACGTCGACCGGCTATGCATACGCAGATCGCGAATTCTGAACGCCGTCGCGCCCGCC
>CAVWFJ010000026.1:0-226353 GCA_963754055.1 uncultured Solirubrobacterales bacterium | reverse complement strand
CGGGCCGATGGTTCCGCTCCCACCATCGTTCGCCGCCGGTGCTGAGCCTACGAGGGCGCCCCCAAGTACGACGACACCCAACACCAAGACACAGAAGCAATACCTCCGAAAGTCCATGCTGATCGCCCACAGCTCCCTCTCGCTCCTTGCCAGTGCGGCCGATTATCGGCCTCGTCGGCGTTCGCCGCTAGGGGGTACCGTCCAGATCGTGTCCCGGCCGAGCTCCCTACGTCAGTGCGCCACATCGCCGAGGAACCGCTCGTTTACGACCGGCCGCCCAATCGTTCAGCTTCAGCGCACGGACCCGTTCATTGGCCAGGGAACGCTCGAGGTCTACGACGGAACGGTGAACCTCTCAAGCACATTCGGTCTACCGTCGCTCCGCCAACACGGGGGCATCATCGACGTGACCTCACCGATCTCGCCGCCGTCGCTGTCGAGCGATAGCGTGATAACGGGAACCGCCAAGATCACGATACCGACGGGTGGGGTTGCGAGCCTTGACGGCGCGGAGTTTATGGGGCAGAACGATGTGGAGGTGGAGTCGGGCGGGACGATGGATTGGTCGAATGTGAGGATGGAGGGCACGGGGTCCACGACTGCCACGATTGATGCGGGTGCGACGTTGGATGTCACGAGTGGTGGGATCTTGGATCAGGAGCTGGATAACCACGGGACGGTCAGCTTTTCGGGCGCGGACAACTTCGTGCACTGCGCGAGTGATGGGCGGGGCAAGTTCTTGAATTACGGGCAGCTGACGTTCGCCGGGTTGGGGGGTATCTTCGAGAGCGTGGTCGAGGGCTGCGTGTTCACGAACGAGGCTGGTGGGACGGTGACGCAGGCGGCGGGTGCGAGCGCGGTCACGTTGGGCGGGCGGCCGAGCAACGCCGGGACGATCGCCGCGAGTGGCGGCACGATGACGCTGGAGAACGACACGACGAACAGTGGCAGCGGGACGCAGATGTCGACGAGCACGGGCACGTTTCGACGTCGCGTCGGGTGCGACCTTGGCGCTGTATGGGGTCCGTTCTCGCTCCCACAGGCTCTCAGATCGACGGGACCAGCACGAACGGCGCGGGTCGCTGAGCGTCAAGGCGCAGAGCGAGAGCACGCAGACCGGCGCTCCCTACACGGCCACCATCGCCGGCGCCCTCAACCTCCCCAACCTCTCCATGGCTAGCGGATCCTGCGTCGGACGTAGGTGCCGGGAGCCGGATCGATGGGCGGGTGGTCGGCATCACCGAGCGTGGTTGGCGAGGGACGGCGTCCACCGGTCCGACGGTCGAGCCAGCGGTGCCAGTCGTCCCACCAGCTTCCCTGGTGGACCGACGCCTTCTCCAGCCACGACTGGGGGTTGGCTGGCCTAGCGCGATTGGTGCGGTAGCGGCCGCGCCTGGCTTTGGGAGGCGCGACGATGACGGCGGCATGGCCGGCGTCAGCGACCACGAACCGGCTCTTTGAGCCCAGGAGCGTGGCGCTGCGGTAGCAGCCGGGCCAGGGGGCGATGTGATCGGTTAGTCCCGCTAGCAGGTAGGCGTCGACCCGGACTTGGGTCAGGTCGATAGGTCGCTCGAGCGCTCGGACCTGGTTGGGGTGGGCGAACCCGTTGCCGAGGGTGATGTCAATCATGTCGCGTTGCAGCGCAGCGGTGACGTTGGTGGCGTCGTCTGCCCAGAACAGCAGGTCAAACGCCGGCGGGTCGTTCCCGAGCAGGTAGTTGTTGATTGCCGGTAGCCAAATGCCCTCATTGGGTCGTATCCACGCGAACATCGACGCCGTCGACCGCCCGTCCACGTAGCCGGCGCGGGCCGCCTTGGCCATCGCCCGGTCGGCCGCCCTTCGGTCGAGCAGCGCGTTGATGAGGCCGCCCTGCTCGGGATCGAGCACAGCTAGTGCAAGGGTGATGCTGGCTAGCCGATCCAGTTTGCCCACAGCGGCGAGATAGCCGGCGAGCACGGCCAACATCACGGTACCGGCACAGAACGCGGCCACGTGCGTGTGGGGCGAGCCGCTGATCGCCTCGACTGCTGCGAGCGCCTCCAGTAGCGCCGAGGTGTAGTCGTCGAGTCCAAACCCGGCGTGAGCGACATCGGGGTTCACAAACGACACCGCAAAGCACTGCCGGCCCCGTCGGAGCGCGTCGGCGACCATGCTACGCCCCGGCGACAGGTCGACCAGGTAGTACTTGTTGACCACCGATGGGACCAGCAACAGCGGCACGGGATCGACCTCGACGGTGGTCGGCTCGTACTGGATCAGCTCAAGGAGAGGTGTCCGCAGCACCACCGCGCCCGCGGTCATGGCGATGTCCTCGCCTACGCTGAACTTCGAGCTGTCGACGATCGCTGGGCGGGCGGGCCCACCACGGAGGTCCTGCGCCAGCGCCCTGGCTCCCCGGACTAAGCTGGCTCCCCGGCTATCAACGGCCGCTCTCACAACAGCAGGGTTCAGCAGCGCCGCGTTGCTCGGGGCTATGGCGGCGGCGACATTGTCAGCCAACAGCGTCATCCGCTCGCTCATCCGCACATCCAGGTTGGCGTCGTCAACGAGTCCGTCAAGCGTCTCAGCCGTCGCGAGATGCGCTTGCAGGATCCGGTGCAGCAACGGGTTGGACCGCCAGGCGGGATCGAGGAACCTCCGATCTTTCGGCTCGGGCTCGATTCGTGAGCGGCCCCAGCCAATCGAGGCGAGCTCGCCGGTCAAACCGCCCAGGCGCCGGAGCACTCGGCCGGGGTGGCCGGCCAGCCCGGTCAAAAGCTGGACGATCCCGTCGACCGGGACCCGGCCGCGGAGGTTGGACGTCGCGTCGGCGACCAGGATGGCTGCGAGTTGACCGGCGGCTGCGGTGGGATCGTCCAGGGCCGAGCGGATGTCCAGCCGGTCCTGGTTTGAGGCTGTGCTGCGTTCGGTCCGCGCGCTCATCGGGCGCTGCTCCCACCCGTCAGCCTAAAGCGACGTTGCGACTCGCGCGACATACCGACCGTCAGATGCGACGGCTCCAGAACTCGATGCTCATGTCGCACGATCGATCGCCTTCTCCACATCAAGTAGTCAGTAATCCGCCGTCGACCGGCAGGGTGATCCCGTTGACGTAGCTACCAGCGTCGCTGGCGAGAAAGATGAGGGCCGTGCACAGCTCCGCGGCCTCTCCGGGTCGTTTCAAGGGCACCCGCTGCTCGATCATCCGCTCCATGTAGCCCTCGGGGTAATGGTCGGTCATCTCGGAGGCGAAGAAGCCCGGTGCCAGCGCGTTGACACGGATACCCTTGCGACCGCTCCACTGCTGGGCCAGGTCGCGGGTCAGGCCGACGATTGCCGCCTTCGTCGAGCAGTACGCCGCCTGCGGCAACTCACCGGTCGTGAACCCCATGACACTTCCGATGTTGATGATCGCGCTGCCCGGCTGCATCACCCGGGCGCAGGCCTGGGCCATCCAGTACGACCCGTTGAGGTTGATGTCGACGACCTCCCTGAACTGCTCGGGCGTCTCCCGGGTCGCCGGATAGGCCGTACCCACGCCGGCGTTATTGACCAGCACATCGACCCGGCCGAACTCACTCATCGCGCTCTCGACCAGGACGGTGCAGGCGTCCGGATCGCTCACGTCGGTGGCGACCGCGAGCGCGCGCCGACCGGCAGCCTCGACCAACATGGCGGTATCGGTCAGGCGGTCGAGGCGGCGTGCACCGAGCGCGACGTTGGCACCGGCCTCCGCCAATGCCACGGCGAACGCAAACCCCAAACCGGACGACGCGCCAGTGACGACGGCCACCTTGCCATCGAGGCGGAAATGGTCCAGCACGGCCATTGGGAACCTCCGGTAAGAGCGGTGAACGATACGGCCGACACGGATCCTGTCACGCTTGGTGAGACGCTTCGCGTTCGAAATTGGTGAGCGGTGGCGGCCTGCTTCGGCTTGTCTGATCCACGCTGCAGTCGATAGCTGCGGCGGGACCGGCTAGGGGCGCCCCGCCGGGCATCCCGAGCACATGCGGAAAGACCCGGATATTGGGCGAGGAGCAGGTCTCGCAACCGGCGCAGGCGCGGCGCGCGAGCGCTCCGGTGAGCTTCGCCGTGGCGAAGGGGTCGAGGAACCGGATCGCCCCGCCTTGGCTCACTGCGGCGTCGAGCAACATCACGTCGAGCGCCGCGCGGGCCGCCGCAACGTTGCCGGCGTCCGTCCCGGTGCGCGGATGCCCGTTGGTCGTCGGGTTCTCGACGCTCGTCACGGGCCGGCCTTTGCGCTCGCCTCGGCGTCGGGCGACGGAGGCACGATCTCCCGCTTGAGGATCTTGCCCGTCGCGCCCTTCGGCAGCTCGTCCACGAACCAGACCCGCCGTGGGTACTTGTACGCGGCGACGTTCGACTTCACGTGATCGCGGATCTCCGCCTCGGTGGCGGTGCTGCCCGGTTTCAGCGCGATGGCGGCAGCGACCTCTTCGCCGAGTTCAGGGTGTGGGATCCCGATCACGGCGGCCTCTCGCACGGCGGGATGTTCGTAGATGACCTCCTCGATCTCGCGCGGGTAGACGTTGAATCCGCCGCGGATGATGAGCTCCTTCTTGCGATCCACGATGTAGAAGTAGCCGTCATCGTCGATGCGGCCGATGTCTCCGCTGTGGAACCAGCCATCACGGATTGCTTCGGCGGTCGCCTCCGGGCGCTTCCAGTACCCCTTCATGATGTTGTGGCCACAGATCACGATCTCGCCGGCCTCGCCCGGAGGCACCTCGTCGCCGTTGTCGTCGACGACCTTCATCTCGACCCCCTTGACGGGAGTTCCGATTGACCCTGGTTTGCGTTCGCGGTCGGGATGGTTGAACGACGCTATCGGCGAGGTCTCCGATAGTCCGTAGCCCTCGAGCACGGTGCAGCCGAAGTGCTGTTCGAAGCCGCGCATCACCTCGACCGGCATCGCGGCCCCGCCCGAGACGCAGACGCGGAGCGAGGAGGTGTCGTATGCGTCGCTGTCGGGAGCGTTGAGCATCGCGGCGTACATCGTCGGAACGCCCTCGAATGCGGTCACCCGATCGCGCTCGATGATCTCCAGGGCCTTGCTCGCGTTGAAGCGCGGGATCAACGACAGAGTCGCACCGGCAGCTACGGCGGCGTTCATTCCGCAGACCTGTCCGAAGGCGTGGAAGAGCGGGAGCGCTCCGAGCACGACGGAGCGCGCATCGAAACCTAACAGGTCGACCGCGACCCCCACGTTCAGGCCCAGGTTTGCGTGGGTCAGCTCGGCGCCCTTCGGCTTGCCGGTGGTGCCGGACGTGTACAGGATCACTGCCGTGTCATCGCCCTCTCGGTCGATCACGTCAGGTTTCGGCTCCACCGAGGACAGCAGCCGCTCGAACGCGCCAGGGGTCACGCCGACCGCCTCGGCCCCGGCCGCGGTCGCGCCCGCGTCGGCTGCGGCCGCGAACTCGTGCCAGGCGAAGACGAGCAGGGCCTCGGAGTCTGCGAGGTAGAACTCGACCTCGCGCGCCTTGAGCAGCGGGTTCATCGGAACGACCACCGCACCCGCCCGGAGCACGCCGTAGTACGCCACGGCGAACTGCGGCACGTTGGGCAGCATGATCCCGACGCGCGCGCCGGGCCCTATCCCTCTGAGGTGCAGCAGCCCCGCCACCCTCGCACTCGCGGCTTCAAGGGCTGCGTACGGGATCTCGGTCTCGTCGAGCTTGACCGCGATGTTGTCCGCGTGGCGCTCAGCGGCCGCCACGAGGTTGCCTGCAAGATTGCCCATCGGTTGTCCTCCCCGTACGTGCATTGAGAGGCCAGGAGCGTTACAGACGGCCCGACGGTTCGCCTTGGAGAATGCTCCAAGCCTGCTTGGAGGACGGCACAGTCCGATTCCTCGTAGGCTGCGCCCGGGGTGACAGTTTCCGACTCCGATAGTCGCTCACAAGCGAGATGGGAAACATTCATCGACGCGCTGGTCGCCGACCGCGAACTGTTGACCGAGCGCATCCGCAAAAGCATCCGCGCCGGCCTCCCCGCCTACCGGACCGTCTCGGACAGGGAGTTCGACTGGGGCTTTTGGATCGATTTCGACAGCACGCTCAGGGCAGCCCGAGCGGGTCACGAGGGAGTTAACGACGAGCAGCTCGCGGCGCTGGCGCCGGTTGGGGAGGCGCGCGCCCACCAGGGGATCCCGATCGCGGACGTCCTGCTGGCCTGGCGACTGGGCGTTCAGGTCGTGATCGACAGAGCCACGGAGATCGGCCCAGCCCGCGACATCTCTGATGCCGAGATGCTCCGCTTCGTCAGGGCGCTGATCGCCTCCTCGGATCGCGCGATGGCGATCATCGCCAGCGCGCACCGGACGGCCGACCTGGAACTCGCGACTCGGGAGCATGAGCGGCGCGCGGCGGTCGTCCGCGAGGCCCTGCTCGGAGAGATCGCGCCGGTCGTGGTGCGTGCGCACGCCGAGTCCTGCGGGATCGACGTCAGCCGGGAGTACGTCGCGATTCGGGCCGATGACGTGCCCGAGGAGCGAACCCAGCGTGAACGCCAGCTCGGCTTTCAGGGAACCCTGACGCCACGGGTGGGTCTCGCCGCGATGATCGATCACGACCTCGCTGGGTTCCTCCTCAAGCCTCCGGCAGGCGAGATCCCGTTCGCGGTCAGCGTTGGGCCGGCGCGCCCCGTCGAACGGCTGACGGAGTCGTTCGAGTTCGCCTCGCGCACACTTGCGACGATGCGGGCCTTCGACATGATCGGCGTCTGCGACTTCGACGCCCTCGGGGCGCTGCCGGCGATCGTTGCGGACAGGGCCGTCGGCGATGCGCTCGTGGGGCGCTACCTGGAGCCGCTTGGCGCATCACGAGCCGAGATCGCCGCGAGCCTCCGTGCCTTCTTCGAATCCGACATGCACGTCGATCGCGCTGCCGAGCAGTTGTTCGTACATCCCAACACGCTTCGCTATCGGATCGGTCGGTTCGAGGAGATCACCGGCGCGAACCTGCGCAACCCGAGGAGCCTCCTCGAAGTCTGGTGGGCACTCCAGCGCGACGCGATCCGGACCCGTCCGACGTCTTCCTGACCGCCTCACGGCTCCGCGCGGTCTGGCGCGGCGTCGGGGAACGCTTGGCCGGCCCCACAAACAACCTTGTGAAGCCCACCGTAGGCTGGGCGACACATCGCTCGGAGACACCGCGATCCGTTCCGTAGCAACCGAGTCCGGACACGGAGCCCAGCCAGACGACGCTCGCCTCAATTCTCGAGCGTGGTGCCTGCCCCCACGAGTCCTTCCTCGACCTCTCGCAGCTGGGATGCCCCGAGTTCATCCTGTGCGCGGCGATGTCACGGGCTGGCAGACCTACACGATCCTGAGGTACTACATGCTGTGGTGCGGGGGTGGGAGCGTTCATCCTGTTGGGATCGAGGCGCCCGGGCACGACCTCAGCTGGCCCGCGACGAGGTGACAATGCTCCACGGATCAGTCCTCGCTCTCGCTTGGCCGTCGTCGATTGTTCGTAAGGCTGCGAGGGATGGCGGCCTCAAGGCATGGGGGCATCTCCCGCCTGAGAAGGAGTCTGCTCCGCCCCGGGCGTCCTGGGGTGACTGGAACATGGGTGCGGCGGGGTGGACGGTGTGAGTGACCCCGCGACGGCCGAGCCGGCGTGCAGCCCCCCGGGCTGGGAGATAGGAGCGGGTGAGATGAAACGGATTGTGAGCAAGGGGATCGCGGTGACGGTGCTTGCGGTTCTCGCGATGAGCGGCCCGGCGGCAGCGTTTACCCCTGTGCCTATCCCGACGCCGCGCACGGGCAGCGCCGTCGCGGCGCCTGTCGCGCACGATCAAGCGCACCTGATCCTCGAAACGTGACGCGAAGTGAGCCAGTCACTGAACCACTCGGCCGGCGATCGCCCAGAACCGGACGCCACCATGATGATGCTGAGCGGGCTGCTGGACGGGTCGCTCCGCGGGCTTGCGACCTACCACCTGCTCAAGGCGGAACTGCTCGCGATCCGTGGGCTTCCCGAGACGGCGAGTCGCCCGATCAGCAACGGCCGTTGAAGGGAACCGGCGGGCGCGCCACCATCGGGCGTGAGTGTGCCCATCGCCCGGGGTTCGCCCAACGGTAGGCGCGCGCCGCGGTTCGCCGGCATCCTGTCTCACTGCCTAGGCGATCGCGCGCCAAACGACTCGTCCAGTAGGTCCGCGAGCGGATGATCGCGTGCGGTGGCTTTGCGATCGTCAACGGTGCCGCCCGTCTGCAGCGCGGGTCTCCGGCTCGGCGGGCGGGCTGCATAGGCGCCGCCGCGGTGGTGTGGTCGGTGGACGCCAGTTTCGTCAAGCAGCTCACTGACACGCTCCGGCTGCACGGCTTTCTGGGGGCGTTTGACCACTGGCCGCTCTACGCGCTGGCGGTCACCGGGATTCTGGGCGCGGTGCTCACCCAGGCCGCTTTTAACGTCGGCCCGCTCTCGGCCTCTCAGCCCGCGCTGCTGATCGTGAACCCGTTGGCGAGCATCATCCTTGGCGTTCTGATCTTCGGCGAGCACCTCGACAGCACTGTTCCGGCGCTGGTTGGGGCGGGGTTCGCGCTGCTGGTCATGTGTGTCGGCGTCGTGTTGATGTCGCGCTGGGCGGCCCCGTCGATGGAGCCGATCTCCGGGGATCCACTGACGATCATGCGCTACGGCAGGAGGCCACCGGCGCAAGCGACGGATTGAGAACTTCTGATCAACCCGACCGAGGTTGACGATTGAGCAACCTCAACAGCCTTCAAGCTCCGCGGCGCACGATCTGAGGCTGTTATCGCCTCAGAGTTCCGGACCGTCGCCGATTGAGCCACGGGCGGTCGGCTGCCGCATCCGGGCTGGCGGCGCAGAGAGCGGCAGTCGAGGCATAGGCCTGGGTGTGGCCGCCCGCCAGGGCGACGGGCGGCGATTTCAAACGTCGGCGGTCAGAGGGTTAGACCGGCGGTGGCGGAGATGGTCGGCTGGCGGCGTGAGCGAACGGCGTCGATCATGTCGCTGGGATCGATCCCCTGCAGATATCTGCTGGTGGTCCCCAGGTCGGTATGCCCGAGCTGGCGCTGGATGATGTTGACCGCTACCCTTCGCGCGCGAGCTCGACTGCATGCGCGTGGCGCACTTGATGGGCGCGTCGAGGGCCGGGCTGCCGTCGATCTGCTGCGGGAGCTGGGCGCCGGTTACGCCCAGCGCTTCCATGTCGGCCGCTCGGCTCTGCTGTCGCGCGCTCAGAGCTCGATGTAGGAGCCCATCGTCATGATCCGGTGCCTCGGCAGGTGGTAGGAGTCGACGGGGCTCCTCGATGTGCGCGCGAGCAGCAGGAACAAACGTTTCCGCCACGGGCGCAGACCCGGGTCATCGCTGCGGACGAGCGTGATCTCGGAGACGAGGTAGATCGCTTCCTCGATGTCGAGATCCCCGAGCATCCCCCGCTCGGCGGCACGGCGCAGCGCCGCTGGCACGTCCTGCTTGTCCTGGAAGCCGTATTGGATCGTCAGGTAGAGGAAATCATCGTCGGTGTAGTCGAGGTCGTCGACGATGACCTGTTCGGAGGGATCGGCGTGAGGGACTAGCCCGGTTCCGACGGACACGATCACGACGTGCTCGTGGAGCACGTTGTTGTAGTGCAGGTTGTCGCGCAGGGCCAGTGGCGTCGTCTGCTTGCCGGCGGAAAGGCAGACGGCGGTGCCCGGCGCACGGTACGGCGGCGGGTCCATCGTCGCGATCTCGTCGATGAAATCGCTCAGCAACCCCTCGGCCTCCGAGCGCCTGGCCGTGACGAGCCTCCGGCCGCGCTGCCAGGTCGTGAGGACCGTGAAGATCGCCAGCCCGACGGTGAGCGGGAACCAACCGCCGGAGGCGACCTTGGTCAGGTTCGCCGAGAAGAAGGTGAGGTCGATGACGAGGAACACCGCGGCTCCCGGCAGCACGATCCACAATGGCTTGTGCCAACGCATCCGCACGATCGCGAAGAACAGGAGGGTGGTCGTCACGAACGTTCCGGTGACGGCGATGCCGTAGGCGGACGCCAATGCCGTAGAGGAGCCGAACCCGATCACGAGCCCGACCACCGCGACGTACAACAACCAGTTGGTGGCGGGAACGTAGACCTGCCCCTCTGACCCGGACTTGTGACGGATCTGCATCCGGGGCAGGAAGCCCAGTTGCACTCCCTGGCGGGTGACAGAGAACGCGCCGGTGATCACCGCCTGGGAGGCGATCATCGTGGCCAGCACGGCCACTACCACCATCGGCACCTGCGCCCACTTCGGCATCAGTCCGAAGAACGGGGTCGCGACCGCCTTGGGGTCTGCCAGGATCAGCGCGCCCTGCCCGAGGTAGTTGATGAGCAGAGCCGGGAACACGACGAAGAACCACCCGCGCCTGATCGACGGCCGGTCGAATTGGCCGAGGTCGGCGTAGAGCGCCTCGGCGCCGGTGACCACCAGCACCACGGCCCCGAGCGAGACGAAGCCGACGGCCGGATGGTCGGCGAAGAACGAGATCCCGTAGGTCGGGGACAGGGCCTGCAGGATCCCCGGGCTCTGCGCGACCTTGGCCAGGCCGGTGACCGCGAGCAGGGCGAACCACAAGGCCATCATCGGGCCGAACAGCCGTCCGATGGCGTGCGTCCCGAACCGCTGGTAAGCGAACAGCAGCGTGAGCAGGGCGACCGTAATCGGCACCACGAGTGAGCTCACTCCCGGCACTGCCACCTTCAGCCCCTCGACCGACGAGATCACACTGATTGCGGGCGTGACCGTCCCGTCGCCGAAGAACAGGGCCACGCCGAGGATCCCGATCGCGACGAGGATCACCTTGACGCGGCGGTCCTTAACCGGCAGCTCCCCGACGAGTGCAACCAGCGCCATGATCCCGCCCTCCCCCTGGTTGTCGGCGCGCATCACGAAGGCCACGTACTTCACCGAGACGATCAGGACGATCGTCCAGACGACCAGCGAGATCATCCCGTAGACGCCGGCGTGGTCGGGCTTCACGCCGTGCACCTCGAACACCGACGTAAGTGCGTAGAGGGGGCTCGTGCCGATGTCGCCGAACACGACCCCCAGCGCGGCGAGGGTCAGCGCCGCCGCGGCGGTCCGGCCGCCGGACGGCCTGCCGTACCCCCGCGCCCCGGCCTCCGAGTCGCTGGACGGGCCCTCGCCGGCCGCCCCCGCACCATCGCCGTGCGATGGGCTCGCCGGACCTCGAGCCCCGGGCCGGTTCCCCGGTAAGCCCGTGGCAGCGGACGGGCCATCGGTCACGCTTATCGTCTACCCGGTCCGGAGCGCGACCAAGCGAGGAGGCAGAGCCCGGGCTGCACGCGGCCCGACCCAAGTACGCGAGACATCTGCACCAGGTGCAAGAGCTGCTGGGCGAGGGGATCGTCGCGGCGGACGTCGCTGAGGTGGCATGTGACGCTGCCTCCCGATTGGAAGGCCTCGAAGTGATTGACGAGGTTGGGGACCCAGCTAGGGCGCATCGGCACGGGACTGGTGGAGGTTTGTCGCGGCGAGCCGGACGGGGCTCGTCGGCCGGCTCTTAGTCATTCTGAGGGTCGGGGTGCAGCGGCGACGGTCATCGCAACTGATGAACCGAGGCTAGCGACAGCGTCGCATGACCCCAGCCGGGGTAGGACGGCATCGGAGCTGGCCGCCGTTATCCACCGCGAACACGCGACCTTCACTTGGCTCCTGGAGCCGATGCTCCAGCACGTTGGGCTCGTACTCCGCGACCGATGGCGGTCAGGCTTTGCCATTCGCGTCACGTAGATGCCATGAGCATCCTTGCCGACACCGTCCAGAACGCACCACAAGGGAGCAACATGTTTGAGAGGTTCTTCACAGACCCGTCGTTTGACTTTGAGACGCGAACACTGTTGGGAGGCATCCATTACGGGGCCGGCGACATCGGCGAGATGCTCGGCGCTGTCGCCAGCATCACGGATGGCGACGCTACGAGCTGGGTCACGCAATGGCGGATGCTCGCCGGTCGCATTGAGACGACCGGCGATGCCTGCCTGAAGGCCGGGCATCCGGTCAGCGCGCGTCAGGCGTACCTGCGAGCGGCGGTGTACTACGCCGCCGCCTATGTGTTCGTGGATGGGACCGAGCACCCCGATGCGCAGCTGACCGATTTGTTCGCCGCGCACCGCCGGTGCTTTGACGTGCACGTCGGCCTGCTCGATCCGCCCGCGATCCCGATCGCGATCCCCTACGAGGACAGCGACCTGCCCGGCTACCTGTTCATCCCGGTCGATGACGGGGTCGCGCGCCCGACCGTGATCCTGAACAACGGAAGCGATGGCCCAATGACGTTCCTGTGGCCGGGATTGGGTCAGCCCGGCCTGGATCGCGGCTACAACACCGTGATCTTCGACGGCCCCGGTCAGCAGAGCATGCTGTTTGATCGCGGGGATCCGTTCCGACCTGACTGGGAGCAGGTGATCACACCCTTGGTGGACTTCCTCGGCGATCGTCCCGAGGTCGACGCGTCGAAGATCGTGCTCTATGGGGCCAGCCAGGCGGGGTATTGGGTTCCCCGAGCGGCGGCGTTTGAGCACCGCCTGGCGGCCGTCGTCGCCGACCCTGGCGTGATCGACGTCTCGACCTCATGGAAGGACCACATCCCTCCGCAGATGGTCGCGTTGCTCGACGCCGACGACGAGACTGGATTCAACGCCGCGATGGACGCGGCCAGCCAGGAGATGTCGCCGGCGATGCAGCAAGAGTTCGCGTGGCGCGCCAAACCCTACGGCGACCAACCGTCCGTCTACGCAACGTTCAAGACCGCCGAGCAGTACCGCCTCGGCGACCTCGTCAAGCAGATCAAGGCGCCGATCATGATCACCGATCCCGAAGGCGAACAGTTCTGGCCCGGACAATCACAGCAGCTCTACGACAGGGTGCGCGGACCCAAGCTGCTCGCCACGTTCACCAACGCCGAGGGAGCCGGCCTGCACTGCCAACCGATGGGACGCTCACTGCTCGAGCAGCGAATGTACGACTGGCTCGACGAAACCCTCGCTCGCTAGCCACAGAGCGGGCGCACGACTCAACCTCGGCCCCGACGAAGCACCCCCCGCAGAAGGTCGCAGCGGCCGCCTGGCCGCTCTCCGATCTCAAATTCATACGGTCCATTGAACGCACGATCCAACCGCATCTCACGAAGTACAGCTCGGCAGCGCTCGAGGCCATCGATCTGGTTGGGACGGGTCTTGTCACTCACGGTCGGTGGTCGCTATCGGCTACCTTCGGCGCCGTGTGTGTCAGCCTTCGTGTCGATGATCCCGAGGAGCGCTTCGCGGGGGTCCGGCTGTGCTCCGACCTGACGCTCCACGATCCCGACTTCGTCCGCGAGGATCGCGGTTGGGTGCTCCATCTGCCCGACAACGGACTCGCGCGGCTTGAGTACCAGCTCGAGCTGCGCGACCACGACGGCACGACGGTGGTCGTGTGCGATCCGGGCAATCCGGATCGTGCCCGGGGGGTGTTCGGGGAGAGGTCGGTGCTGTCCGCTCCCGGTTATCGCGCGCCGGCCTGGCTCGAGCAGCCGGTCGTGGAAGGGGAGTTTGACGCGGTCGGTGTTCGGGTCCTCGGCCGGGATCTCGAGATCAGCGTGTGGTCGCCGTGCGAGGGCGAGCTGCCGCTGCTGGTCACCCACGACGGTCCCGAGTACAACGAGCTCGCGGCTCTGACGCGCTACGCCGGGGCGATGATTGAGGCCGGGGAGGTCGTGCCGTTCCGCGTCGCGCTGGTGCCGCCCGGCGAACGCGACGAGTGGTACTCGGCATCGGCGGCCTACGGACGGGCGCTCTGCAACCGGATCGTCCCGAAGCTGCGCGAGCACATGGCGGTGGCGGGCGGTCCGGCGGGCATGGGCGCGAGCCTCGGCGGCCTCGCGATGCTCCAGGCGCAGCGAAGGTGGCCGGGCGTATTCGCCGGCCTGTTCTTGCAGTCGGCCAGTTTCTTCGTGCCCCGCTTCGATCGCCACGAATCCGGATTCCCGCGCTACGGGAGGATCGTGCGGTTCGTCCGTCGGGTGCTGCGCACGACGACGTTCGAAGAGCCGGTACCGGTGGCCATGACCTGCGGTGCCGAGGAGGAGAACATCCACAACAACCGCCTGATGGCGAGGGCGCTCGCGGCTGCGGGCTACGACGCACGGTTCGTCGAGGTGCCCGATCTGCACAACTACACCGCCTGGCGGGACGCGCTGCACCCGCACCTGACGCATCTACTCGCGGATTTGTGGGGGCCGCTTCGCGGCGTCCAGCCGGATGACTCGTGGCCGGCCCGATCTGGGCGAGGCCGGATGCCGAGCGGGCCGAGCCACGAGACCAGGTTCCCCGTCCGGACCGGGATCGCGGGGCCCTCGATCGCGGTCCGGACGGGCCCGTACGGTCCCACGGACGCCTCGCGGAGCGAGGCCCAATGAACGGAGTCGCGGTCTATGGCTACTGGGGTCGCCCGGTCCTCGTGTTCCCGGCGGAGCGAGGTGACGCCGGCGAGTTCGAGCGACGCGGGATGGTCGGAGCGGTCAGCGATCTGCTCGGCGGCGGGCGGGCGAAGCTCTACTGCGTCGATTCGTTCGACTCCGAGTCGTGGTCGAACCGCGACATCCCGCTCGAGGAACGGGCGCGCCGCCATCGGTTCTACGAGTCGTGGATTTTCGACGAGGTCGTCCCGTTCGTCCGCCGGGACTGCGGCGGCGCGAGCGAGCTGATCACGTGTGGCGTCAGCCTCGGCGCGTTCCACGCCGCCAACTTCGCGCTCAAGCGCGCCGACCTGTTCTCGTTGGCGATCTGCATGTCGGGCAACTACGACCCGGCCGCGTGGGACGGATGGGACGAGCGCGGCGACGCGGCCTACTTCAACAACCCGGTCGACTACGTCGGCCACCTCGGGGGCGACCACCTCGACTGGCTGCGCGCTCGGATCAGCCTGCTGCTGGTGTGCGGACAGGGCCAGTGGGAGGACACGACCGGCGCGCTCGAGTCCACGCGCCGATTCGCCGCGCGGCTTCAGTCCAAGGGCATCCGGTGCGAGCTCGACCTGTGGGGGCACGATGTCGCGCACGATTGGCCATCCTGGCGAGCGCAGCTAGCCCACCATCTGCCACGCTTCTGCTGATGGCGGAGACGACCCACCTGATCGGGCTGCTGCTCGGCACCGAGGACGACTGGCCGTCGGCGTTCGAGACGCTGGTGTCGCGACTCGGGCCGATCACCGACGCGGCCGGGCACACGCACCGGATCGTGACCGAGCGGATTACGATGGAGCCCTTCGACCTGCGCGACCGGCCCCGCTACGAGCTCGTGATCGACCGCCTCGCGTACTGGTACCACCTCCCGCGGGAGTGGCTGAAGAAGGTCGCGCTGATGGACGAGGTGTACCTGCTCAACAGCCCGTTCACGTTCCAGTCGATGGAGAAGCACGCCGCGTACTGCGCGATGATCCGCCTCGGGCTCAAGGTGCCGCGGACGGTTCTGGTCCCGCACAAGGACCCACCGGACAACGCCCGATTCCAGTCCACCGCCGCCCGCTACAACAGGCAGTTCGACCTGGCCGCGATCGCCGACGGGATCGGGTATCCGCTGTTCATGAAGCCCTATGACGGCGGGCAGTGGATCGGCGTCAGCCGCGTGCGTAACGAGGCCGAGCTCGAGCGGGCCTACGACGCGTCAGGCCGGCGGCTGATGCACCTGCAGGCATCGATCGAGGGCTTCGACGTGTTCGCTCGTTCGCTGTCGATCGGTCCGGAGACGATGGTCATGAAGTTCCGCCCCGATCAGCCCATGCACGACCGTTACGAGGTCGCGCACGACTTCCTCGCACCCGGGCTCGGGGCGGAGGTGCTGACGATCAGCCGGCTCGTCAACGCCTTCTTCCGTTGGGAGTTCAACTCATGCGAATGCCTCGTGCGTGGCGAGGATGTGTATCCGATCGATTACGCCAACGCCGCGCCGGATGTCGCGCTCACGAGTCTGCACTACTACTTCCCATGGGCGATCAAGATGCTCGTGAAGTGGTGCACGTTCTGCCTGGTGACTGGCCGGCGGCCGCAGCTCGACCTCGACACGCGCCGCTACTTCGAGATCGGCGACCGCGAGGATCTCTGCTACGAGGATAAGCTCGCCGCGTACGGTCGGCTGGCAGACGCGTACTTCACGGCCGATCGCTACCACGACTTCTGGGCCAGCCGCATCGGCCACTTCGACGAGATCGCGCTGGACTGGGTGGGGTCCGGCGACTTCGACCGGCTGCTCGTGACCACGGTCCGAGCCACGTACCCGGCGCACGAGCAGGACCGGTTCGTCGAGCACCTCCGCGGGCTTGTCGGTCAGTGGGTGCGCGAGCAAGGGGCTGTGCCGGCGTGGGCGTGACGTCGCTGTCGCGAACCCTCAGCCGTAGACCGACAGTTGATGACCGCCAAGACGCCTACTCGACCATACCGATTCACCTTACTGCGGCCCCGAACGCTCGCAAACCCACGAAGCACACGTGCAACTCCCAGCTTCACTTCGGTCGAGGAAGCCCCACGCGAACATCGCGCAGGCGGTCGCTTATACCCGCGGATCCGAGCGTCGTCGACGCAAGCCGACATCCATCACTCGGGACGACCTCAGCTGTGTGCCTCGCCGCCATCATCGCTGCCCCTTCGTCGCCTCCGCAGGAGCGAGATCGGCGATTCCGCTTCGAGCGCCGCTCGCTTTGAGAGCAGAAGTGCGCGAGTGGCTCAGCAGCTCTGTCGGCGCGCCCACGCGTTGGTCAGAGCAGGAGCGGCCGACCGCTCAGCAATGACAGCATCGAGACGTGATCCGAGCCGCACGCAATGACGAGCTGGAAAAGCTGCGCGAGCTCGAGCGCGCGGCCGGATCGACGTTCCGCGAGCTCGGTCCATCCACGCGCCTCCCGACAGGGTCTGGGCCGTGCTCTGATTGAGACCGCGGCATCTTGGGCACGACAGCATGACCTCAAGGCACTGACGCTCACCACATACCTAGACGTGCCATGGAACCGCCCTTACTACGCGAGACTCGGCTTTCAGATCGTCGACGACGCTCACATCACGCCGGCACTTCGCCGGCTTCGAGCCCAAGAGGCCGCAGCCGGCCTCGATCGGTGGCCGCGAGTCGTCATGCAACGTTCTCTCGAACGCTGATCGCACAGCCGTGTCGCTCGACCACGATCGCGCCCCCGTCCGCGCTGACGGGTGATATTGACACTCTCAACGAACGGGAGGTCCTGCGACTGCTCCTGAACCTAAGCGTTCAGGAGACGCGAGCCCTGCATTACGTCGACGCGGATCCGCTCACTACTGAGTTCCTGGCGGACGAGTCCTACATCCGCGTCAAGGATCCTGAGCAATTGCAGACGCGCGGTGGCGTCGCGCTTATCCCGCCACGGACAGGCGGGACGGTCCACGGCCTAGCGTTCGCCTCAAATCGAGTACTGCATTCCGGGCTTGACGACGAGCACGGACATTTCGTCGCCGCCTAGGGCGCGGAGACACCCATGCGCACCGCTGGCGTCTGATGCTCGTCGAATAGCGCGAGGAACCTGTCGCGGAGCGTCCGTTGCGCCGCTGGGGGTAGGGACCGGTGCCCGTAGACCCGCTGGTGGAGCTCGCCCGGCCTTCGGCTCCCACGGCGCCCATGGGCCAAGGAGAGGTTGTCGAACACGAGCAAGTCGCCCGGGCGCAGGGCAATCTCGACCTGGACACCGGCAACGTCCAGGCCGAGACACTCAAAGAAGGTCAGCTCGGCGGCCAGGCTGTCGAACTCCATCCCACAGAGAAAGCCGGCGGTCGCCTTGACGCTCGGGAGCCGCTGCTCGTCCGCGGCCGCCTCGACAAGACGCGCGAGACTGCCCTCGGAGTAGCCCTCCGCATCATCCCACGCCCCGTGCGACTCGCCGTAGGCCATCAAATTGCCGAGCAGCGTCGCCCGGTCGGGCCAACGGCGCCGGGCCAAAAGAGCGTCAAGCGGCACCAGTCGCGTCACCGCCGTGACCCCGACCGCGCAGCGCGTGACGGACAGCGCGGTGTAACGCGCCACATCCTGATCGCAGTGCGGGTCGAGGGGCAGGCCGAAATCGAAGTGGAGCGTCTGGAAGTCACGGGTCGCGTCGCCATCGGGCGGTGGGAGGATGAACTCGCCGATCACGCTCAGCGCCCCGTCACCGATCGACGCGGTGCACTGATCGATGAGTTCCTGCGACTTGGCCAACGCTTCGGCAGCCGTAGCGAACCCCGACCGGATCCACACGAAGCCGTTCCTCGCAAGAGCGGAACACGCACTGCTCACGAGACGATTATCACCCATTGTTGAGCAGCCGATCCGCGCCAAATCCGCCGACGAAGAGCCGGTGCTGGACTCGAACACCTGCTTTCGCGAGCCGAGGCGGGCGTAGCGCAACTGAACGGTCGGCCCGCCCTGCGCGGAAAGCTCAGCTCAGCTGTCGCGGCGCCACCCAAGATGCGCGTGTCGGCACTTATGAAGGACTCGCCGATCGGGGGGCCTGCTGCTGCTCCGAGCCAGTAGCGGCAACGATCGTGGCGCGGCTACTTGTCGATCTTCTCAGCAGCGAGGTGGTCGAGTTGACGGGTGCCGGCTCTGTCACAGGAGCAGCCGCGGCCCGTGGGCCCGCTGACGACTACGGCCCGGTTAGGTGGGGTGTCGTCGTAGCTTGAGGGGCCAGGGCCAATTCCTGATTGGCGGCCCCTAGGTTAGATACCACTCGTTCAGGGTATTGCCCGATCAGCGGACACACCGGTAACGGTCAGGAGAACAGAGAGAATGATTACCCTCGGGATTGCGCTATTGATCATCGGTTTCATCGCGAAGATCGCGATTCTGTGGTCGATCGGGATCATCCTTCTGGTCATCGGACTGATTTTCGCCTTGCTTGGGTCCATGGGACGTGCGGTCGGCGGACGACGACACTATTACTAATCATCGCCCCCAGCGGCGGCGTGGGAGCCACTCGACGTATCCCGCCAGCCGTCCCACCACGCGTCGGCTATCGCCTCGGCAGATCGTGACTTACCCGGACTCACCGCCCAAGGGATGCACAACGCGGCACAACGAGCGAAAGCAATGGCATGACGACTGATCGAAGTCCGCGGCCAAACGACAACGCCGACCGCCGGACTCGCCTAAGCCACACCCAGACGAGGTTAGAGCACATCTCCACGCCAGGAGCTCTCCGCGGACCCCGCCGGCGTGGGCGCGCCGGTTAGACTTTGTCAGTGACAAGCAGCTTAGTTCAGAGCGCTGATCGATGGGCGGGCCAGCGCATCGAAGCAGCAATCGGTAGGCATCATCATCGCCGGCTTGAACGCGTCGGCCGCGTCGATCAGCTGGAACCGCCGCCCGGCCGATCGCTGTGGGCCGCCGGCGATCCACCGCCGCGCACAGGTGGCGCGCTTGACGTGCTGATCGATGGTGGGCAGGCGCTGCCTCTGATCGCGCAGGCGCTGGCCGGCGCTCGCTCACATGTCCATATCGCCGGCTGGCACCTCACGCCCGATTTCGGCCTCACGCGCGACGATGAGGCGGCCCGGCTACGAGATCTGCTCGGTGATCTGGCCGAGCGAGTCCAGGTCAGGGTGCTGTTGTGGGCAGGATCGCCGCTGCGGGCCTTCACCCCGACCCGCGCGGCCGTGCGCCGCGTGCGTGAGGAGTTGATCCGCGGCACCCGGGTCCAGTGCGCGCTCGATTCGCACGAGCGGCCGATGCACTGCCACCACGAGAAATTGGTGATCATCGACGGCGAGGTCGCGTTCGTCGGCGGGATCGACCTGACGTCGCTTGGCGGGGACCGGTTCGACACCAACGACCATCCGGCGCGCGGCCGTCTCGGATGGCACGACGCCTCCAGCCGGGTTCGCGGCCCCGCCGTGGGCGACGTAGCGGCGCACTTCGCCGCGCGTTGGCGCGAGACGACCGGCGAGCCGACCGAGCAGACGCCGCCGCCGGCCTCCGCTGGCAACATCGAGCTCCAGGTGGTACGGACCGTCCCTGACAAGGTCTATGACTTCTTGCGCCAGGGCGACTTTCGCATCGTCGAGGCGTACACGCGCGCGCTGCGCTCAGCTCGCAAACTCGTCTATCTCGAGAGCCAGTTTCTGTGGTCGCCTCAGATCGTCGACATCCTCGCAAACAAGCTTCGCGAGCCACCCTGTGAAGCGTTTCGCGTCGTCGTGTTGCTGCCCGCCAAGCCGAACAACGGCGCCGACACGACCCGCGGACAATTAGGGGTACTAGCCGACGCCGACGACGGAAATGATCGCTTCCTGGCTACGACGATCATGGCCCGAAGCGGCGCACTCGCCGGCCACCTGTACGTTCACGCCAAGATCGGCATCGTCGACGACACCTGGCTGACAGTTGGCTCGGCCAATCTCAACGAACACTCGTTCTTCAACGACACCGAGATGAACGTCGTGACCTGCGACCCCGCCCTCGCCCGCGAGACACGGCTGCGGCTGTGGGCCGAGCACCTCGAGCGCTCGGTCGAGGAGGTCTCCGGCGACCCCGCCCGAATCATCGACGAGTTGTGGCGCCCGATCGCCGGCGAACAGCTCGAACGCCGTCGGCGCCGCGAACCGCCCACGCATCGGCTGCTAGAGCTCCCCGGAGTCTCGCGCCGCTCCATGGCGCTCCTCGGACCCTTTGATGGTCTACTGGTCGACGGCTGACCCCCGCCTTGCAGACACCACACTGACCCGCAATGAGCGGAGCGGACTCCGAGGAGATCGGCGTCCGCTTGTGCCATCCACTCGCGCTCTTCGGCGCGACTCCTCGTCGGCGCGGTGCAGCTTCCAATAAACCAGTGGCCGATCCCCGCGTGGCCAGCGGTCGGTTTGTCCCTAAGGGATTCTTTGCAGACCGTTTCTGCCCTGGCAACTACACCATCACTGTGACCGATCGCGGAACGGCTGGATTCGACTGGGCAACCCAGAGAATTTACATCCACTGACCCCAGATCGTTTCGTAGAGAGCGCGACGAGGCGCGCTCGCGTCGCGGCGACCGCGCCGTCCATTGCGCTCCGGGCGGGGCCCACGCGGGTTATCGGCGGTGGACTTGCTCCTCGCCAATCTCGAGCTTGCCGCGTCGTCGGTCGCCCAGCGTCGGCCATCGCCCGCTTGGGGGACTGGGTGTGCTCGGGCGCGTCGGGGGGTAGCGTGGACCGGTCGCCCCGCGCAGGTCGGGACGGACGACGAAGCGCGAGCCGGCCAGCTGCGGTGCTACCCGCGTTGTATGTGTCCGCGGATGGCCGTGCAGCGGCACGACCGGCTGCTCGTGGCCGGCGTGCCGTGCGCGCAGCGTCACCTCGCCGACGTCGACATATTCGCGCGTGAGGGCTTTGAACACGAGCTACTCCGACTCGCGTGACGTCCGCGTGTGGGACGAGGCGGGCCGCGCGTTATTCGATGCCGGGTCGATCCCGGCTCGCGGCCGCGAGCGGACGTCGACGACGGATTGGCGTGGCCGTGGGGCTGCTGGGGGAATCTCGGTTCGTGTCATCCCGTTGGCCTGGGCGGGCGGAGTCCGGGTAGTCGAGTCGACGCGGATCGTTGTACGGCGGTTGGAGGTCGCCGCCGCGCGTGGCTCGTGCACGACGGGCGAGGCGGATGGTCTGCCAACGGGCGGCCGCGCGTAGTTGGTCCTCGACGCGAGCGGTGGCGAGCGCTCGAGCGAGAGCGGGATGCAGCATTGTGAGCCTCCTTAGTCCACGACGACAGTTCACTCAAGCCTGAAAGGTAGACTACCATCATTCAGGCGAATATGAAACTTGGAGGAGTAGACTTGCTGAGATGCGAGCAACCGATCCCCGGGTCCAACTATTGGCCGAACTCGCCGACGACACGCGATACGCCGTGCTAGAGCGCCTTGAGCAGGGCCCGGCCTCAGCCAGCGAACTGGCCGAGCGCCTTGACGTGTCGCCAACGCAACTGGCCAATCACCTACGGCGACTGCGCGATACCGGGCTCGTAGCGGTCAGCCACCAGGGCCGCCTCGCGCTCTACGAGCTCGCCGAGCCGGGACTGCGGGAGATCTTCTCGATGCTCAACGGCCTCCGCGGAACCCCGCCACGAACAGGCCGCCCGGCGCAGGTAGCCGCCACCTGCTATGACCACCTCGCCGGGCAGATCGGCGTCGCTCTGATGGACCACCTCATCCAATCACGAGCGCTCGAAGCCCGAGACGGCGAAGGGGAACTCAAGCTCGGCCCAGAAGCCGCCCGCGGCTTCGCCGAGCTCGGAGTCGAGCTGCCCACCAAGCCAGCCCGCCGCACGCTCGCCTTCTCCTGCATGGACCCTCGCATCGGACGAGCGCACCTCGGAGGTCAACTCGGCGCCCAGCTCGCGGCCTCCCTGCACCAAAAAGGCTGGGTCAAACCCACCACGCAGCCACGCCGCCTCGAACTCACGCCAGCCGGCAACAAAGCCCTACACCGCCTCGGCATCCACCTCGAAGCGGCCGCCGACCACCCCACGAACCACACCGACTGACACCGAGCGATCGCGCCACGTGATCCCTCATCGCTTCACCAAAACCCCGCCCGGTACCAGCCCGCCAACGGGCCCGCGCGTGTAATCCAGAAACCTCACCCGCAGATCGGTGACTGATCGCTCGGACAAGCCGAATCATCCGCACCCGAGGTGTCGTGCCGTTCGGGCGAGCCCGTGTGAAGCAGACGGGGTTCGGCGTCGCCCGGTGTGTCAGTAGCTGCGGACCGATCGTGATCGTTTCAGGCCTGTCCAGACTGGTCCCCCGGCCTGGACGGCCAGGAGGCGGGGTCGTCGGGTGATGCTCCTTGCCGGGCGCCTACCTCCGCACGGGCTCCCGGGCCCGGCGTTGTCGGCAGCGTCGCACTCGGCGGTATCGATCAGCGAAACGTCGTTGTCGCCATCGTTGGCTACGTATAGGCTGTGGGTCAGCGGATCGATCGCCAACCCGTCTGGGTATTCGCCGGTTTGCACGGTAGCGACGATCGTCCGGCGACAGGCGGCCAGACGAGCGCTGTTGCAGGCGGCGGTGTCGATAGCCGACACAGTGCCGATGAGCTTGCCGTCGGGGCCGGTCCTGTTGTCTCCGTGCACGTTGGCGACGTAGAGGGTGTGTGCAGGTTCGTCGACCACCTCGCAATCAGGGCCCCATCCGACGGGCACTGTGCGGGGGGCATGTCTACTGCAACCCGAGAGGTCGCCAGCGTCACACGTTCGACCACTGATAACTGAGACCGATCCCTCCTGCGACGGGGCACCGCCCGGCAGGTTGGCAGTGTGGTTACCTGTAAAGATTGTGTTGGTCGCCTCGTCGACCGCTACCGCGAGCGGGCCGATTCCCACGTTTACGAGTCCTTTGTGCGAACAGCCCGTCTGGGTCATGGCGTCACATGCCGACGCGTCGAACACGGACATCGTGTGGCCATCGTTAGGGCCGTTCTCGTCGTCGTTAGTGACATACACCGTGTGCGTCGACTCGTCCACCGCGACGTCGGCTGGCCCGACGCCAACACGGACGGTGGGGGGTCGCAGGGCGCTGCATCCGACGAGGTGGGAGGCGCTGCATCTCAGAGTGTTGATCATGGACACGTCGTTCCCGCCAGCGTCGGTCACGTAGGCGGTGTGGTTGGCTGGGTCGATCACCACTGAGCTTGGGTTACTACCGACCGTGACCTCGGGAGGGCGTTGCCCGCAACCGGAGCTGACCTCGGCGTTGCACGTGGTCCCGTCGATGATCGCAACGGCGTCGTTGCCGTTGGCGACGTAGATCGTGTCCGTGGTCGGGTCGACGGCCAGCGCGGAAGGGGCAGCCCCGACATCCACGGTTGGCGAACGACGCTTGCAACCGGCGGTGCGCCCTGTCCGGCAGATGCGGCCGTTGATCACCGATACGGTGTTCCCCTTAGCTGCTCCGGTTCCACCGTTCGCAACGTAGATCGTGTCCGTGACCGGATCGAGATCGTCCCAGTCAGGGCCTACGCCGACCGGTGCGGTGGCCAACGTCGCGCCGGGAGGAGCCGACGAACGCCGATGCGAGATGGGTCGGTGAGCCGCCGTAGCGCCAGCAGAGCCGACCGCTCCGAGTAGGACGAGCACCAGCGCCAGGCAGGCACCGGCCGTCTGGGCGGTCGACCACTTCTTCGTCGCGGTTACGGCGTGCGAGAGCTCGACGCTCGCGAGTTGGCTGTAGCGCTTCACCTTGTCTTCCTTTCCGGGGGGCGCGGGCTGACCGAGGCGCCGGGGGTAGCGTTGGTGCAGCTGCTGCTATGGCGCGCCTCGATCACAGCAACCGTCTCGCCGATGGTGGCCGGACCAGTCTTGATTGCCGTTGGCGCCGCTGCCCGGACGTCGCTGGCGCCATCGGCGGCAGTCACCGGGGGCCTGCGTACGACCACGGCAGTCAAGGGGACGGAGGGCAGGATGCGGATCGGAATCGACACTGTGGCCAGCTGCGGTGGCGTCGTTGAGTGCGCGGATCATGCGCCTAGCACCTCGCAAAAACCTCGCAAGCAGCCGATTCCACGTGCTTTCATCCGGTCGATATGCGGTTTGGGGTGCTTGGGCCGCTCGAGGTCTCGTCGGACCGGGGCATGGTTCCTCTCGCCGGACACAAGCAGCGGGTGCTGCTGGCGATGCTGCTGCTTGCGCCGAACGCGGTCGTCGTCCGTGACCGGCTGATCGACGCTCTTTGGGGGGAGTGTCCGCCGCCGAGCGCCGCGGAGTCGCTCGACACCTACGTGTACCGGTTGCGGAAGCTTCTCGGTCGCGACCGTCTGCTGCGCGAGGCGGGCGGATATCGGCTCCGGGTCGAGCCCGGCGAGCTCGATCTAGACGAGTTCGAGCGGCGGGTCGCAAACGCGGGCGCTGCGGCTGAGAGCGGCGACTATCGCGCGACGCTCAGTGAGGTGTGTGCCCGGCTCGCATTGTGGCGCGGGCCGGCCTGGGGCGATCTCGACGGCGCAGCCCTCGAAGCCGACGCCCAGAGGCTCGAGGAACTGAGGCTGAGTGCGCTGGAGTTGCGCTTCGAAGCGGAGCTCGCGGTCCGAGGCGGTGCTGAGCTCGCGCCCGAACTCGAGCAGCTAGTCGACGAGCACCCGTTGCGCGAGCGCCTGGTCGCGAGCCTCATGCTGGCTCTGTATCGCGCGGGGCGCCAGAAGGACGCCCTGGACGCCTTCCAAGCGGCCCGCCGGCGTCTAGTTGACGAGTTCGGGCTCGAGCCCGGGCCTGAACTCCACGGCCTCCAGCGGCGGATCCTCGAGCACGATCCGACGCTCGGAGCGCCACGGCGCCTCGCGCCGCTGCCCGGATTGCCCCGTCGGCGAGCGCTGGCAGTGGCCGTGTTGGGCGCGTTCGCGGCGTTGGTTGCGGCCGTGGTCGTGTTCAGCGCCGGTGCGGCGGGCCGGCGGCCGAGTCTCGCTCCTGGCGTCAGTGGCGTGGTGGCGGTGGACGTGGCGTCGGACGCGCTCGCGCACGCGACGCCGCTTGCCGAGGTTCCAGGCTCGGTGACAAATGGCGGCGGGTCGATTTGGACGGCTGATCCTGGAGCGCAGCAGGTGTCTGTGATCGACCCGCGCTCAGGAGACATCGTCGACCGGATCCCGCTGAGCGGCTCGCCGGGGAGCGTGGTCGGCGGTGGCGGTGGAATCTGGGTCGCGAGCGCCGTCGGCTCGACCGTGACGAGGATCGATCCCACAGCGCAGATCCCGACCACGCCGATCACGCTTCCCGGGGCGAACCTGGACGCGATCACGTACGGGGCAGGCGGGGTGTGGGCGGCGGACCCGGTAGAGCGCAAGCTGTTCGAGATCGATCCGACCACCGGGTCGCTGGAGCGGACGCTGTCGCTTGATCTACAACCGAGCGCGATCGCAACCGGAGACGGGGCCCTGTGGGTGGTCGGGTATGGCGATGCGACGGTGGAGAAGCTCAACCCGGCGTCGGGGCGCGTCATCGGGCGCCTTCGCGTCGGCGTCGGGCCCGCGGCGCTCGCGTTCGGCGCGGGGTCGCTCTGGGTCGCCAACAGCCTCGCCTCGAGCGTCTCCCGGATCAACCCAACCACCATCAAGGTGACAGCCACCATCCAGGTGGGCAGCGACCCGACCGCGCTGGCCGCCGGGGACGGAGCGGTGTGGGTCGCAAACCAGTACTCCGGCACCGTCTCACGGATCGACGCGCGGCACGATCGGGTACTCGCAACCGTCGCCGTCGGCGGCGCGCCAACCTCGCTGACGCTGAGCGACGGGCGGTTGTGGGTTGGGGTTGCGGCGACTAGCGGCAGCCACCCCGGCGGCACGCTCGTAATTGCGACAACGGCAACCAATCTCCCGACATCGAACATCGATGGCGTCGATCCTGCGACCTATTTCGCGGCCTTCAACCCGCAGTTCACCGGGCTGGCGTACGACGCCCTCGTCAACTTCCAGCAGAGCCCTGGTGCCGACGGGCTGCGACTCGTGCCCGACCTGGCGGTGTCGATCCCAACGCCAACCGCCGCAGGCAGGACTTATAGCTTCCGGATCCGACCTGGGATCCGCTACTCCGACGGACAGCCGTTACAGGCCGCCGACTTTCGTCGCGGTGTCGAGCGGCTGTTCCGCCTCAGATCCGAGGGCAGCTTCCTGTACGGCGACCTCGTCGGTGCCCGAGCATGCGTCCGACGCGCGGACGCCTGCGACCTCGCACAGGGCATAGTCACCGACGACGCCGCCGGCACCGTCACTTTCCACTTCACCACGCCCGACCCCGAGTTCCTCTTCCAACTGACCGAGTCTGGCTTCTCGGCGCCGATACCGCCGGGCACACCCGACCACGAGACAGGCCAGCACACCGTGTCCGGCACAGGCCCCTACCGGATCGTCTCAGTCACCCCGACCAAGGTGCGGTTCGTCCGCAACCCGTACTTTCGCGAGTGGTCCCAGGCCGCGCAACCGGCCGGCAATCCCGACGCGATCGTGTGGCGCACCGTCCAGAGCACCCAAGCCGCCGTCGTCGCGATCGAGCATGGACGAGCTGACTGGCTCTGGGGCCAGGTACCGCGCGCCGATTACAGCCGGCTCCAGTTCCAGGACCCCGCCGAGCTGCACTCCAATCCCGAGTTCTCAATCGAGTTCTTGCCGTTGAACACGCATCTCCCTCCGTTCAACAACCTTCTTGCCAGACGGGCGTTCAACTACGCGATCAACCGAGCCAAGATCGCCCAGCTCTACGGCGGCCCTAGCTTCGCCGCACCGACCTGCCAGCCGATCGCACCGGGCCTACCCGGATACCGACGCTACTGCCCCTACACGGTGCAACCTCGCGCCGACGGTGCCTGGAGCGGCCCGAACATGACGCGCGCGCGGCAACTCGTCGCGGAATCTGGGACGCTCGGCGACCACGTCACCGTGGTAGGCACGCCCGACGAGGGGTTCATCCCACCCACCACCCCCGCATACGTCGCAGGCGTTCTGCGCGCCCTTGGCTACCGCGTCCGCCTGCGGTTGCTGCCGATAGCGTCCGTCACCCCCGCAATGTGGGCCAGCTTCCAGATGACGGTAGACGGTGACTGGACTGCCAACTGGCCCGGCCCATCCTCCTACATCCCCGCGTTCTTCAGCTGCGGAGGCGCGAACAGCGCCGGCTACTACTGCAACCCCACGCTCGACCATGAGATGCGACGCGCCGAACTGCTCGAACCCACACACGCAACCGAATCGCAGGCACTGTGGACGACGATCGACCGGCAACTCACCGATCAGGCGCTCTGGGTTCCGACGGTGACGGTCCGAGACATCGAAATCACATCGAGCCGCCTACACAACTACCAGTACAACCCCCTCTGGGGCTTCCTCGCGGACCAAGCCTGGCTCCAATAGCAGCCCGAACACATCAAACCTCCAAAGGCCCGCGGCGACGTCTCCACCATGCTTGCTCGCGATCCGCGGACAGCCGAACTCCGGGCAGCCTGCACTCAGCACCGCCACCGGTCATGTTTTGGGGCAGGCGGACGTCGGGAACGCAGTCGGGCTATCGTGCCGGTGAGGCTAAGACCATCTCGTCGTCGCCGATACCTTCCCGGAACTCGGCGCCTCTCGACGAGGATCGGTTCCAGCTCGGGACGCACCCGACCCCAGCGCTGGGATCAGTCGGGCCGGGTGCCGGGGTGACGGATCGTCTGGTGCCTTGTGAGGTCGTCGAGGGGTCGCGACGTGGGACCCCACGACAACCTGTGGCCTCGTGAGCTCAGCGCGCGTGCGCCGCGGCGCGGTCAGCGGAGACTTCGTTGTCTGGGATTAGTACGTAGGCGTGCTGGTTGCCGTTCGGGAGCACGCCAATGCCGGCGATTTCGCCGCGGTTGTTGATCGCATACGCTGCTTGGAGGCCTGAAGCTACGGCGTGCCGTCCGCTGGCTGTGGCCAACGCCGCCCCCGCGGTGGGATTCGCTACGACTGAAGCCAGGCGAGCAGATCGGCGTTGATCGTCGGGGCCTCGGTGGTCGGCATGCCGTGTGGGTATCCCGGATAACTCTTCAGGGTTCCGTTCTGCACGAGCTTGGCGGACAGTGGTCCGGAGTCGGCGTAGGGAACGATCTGGTCGTCTTCGCCGTGCATCACCAGGACGGGAACCGAGATCCCCTTGAGGTCCTCGGTGAAATCAGTTTGAGAGAAGGCGACGATGCCGTCGTAGTGGGCCTTGGCTCCGCCCATCATACCCTGGCGCCACCAGTTCTGGATGATCGCCTCGGAGGATTTCGCGCCGGGCCGGTTGAAGCCATAGAAGGGACCTGTCGGCAGGGCTCGGTAGAACTCCGAGCGGTTGGCGGCAAGCTGGGCTTGGAGGTCGTCGAACACACTCTTGGGCAGACCGCCGGGGTTGGCGTCGGTCTGGACCATGAGCGGGGGTACCGAGCTGATGAGCACCGCCCGCGCGACGCGGCTCTCGCCGTGGCGGGCGATGTAGCGCACGACCTCGCCGCCACCGGTCGAGTGCCCCACATGGATGGCGTCATGAAGATCGAGATGCTCGACCACGGCGGCCAGGTCGTCGGCATAGTGGTCCATATCGTGACCGTCGCCGGTCTGGGTCGAGCGACCGTGCCCGCGCCGGTCAGACGCGACCACGCGGTAGCCGTTCCGAAGGAAGAAGAGCATCTGGGTGTCCCAGTCATCGGCCGACAGCGGCCAGCCGTGGCTGAACACGATCGGCTGGCCTGACCCCCAGTCCTTGAAGAAGATCTCTACGCCGTCCGTCGTAGTGATAGTGCCCATGGGCTTACCTCTCAGTGCTTCGGGATTTATACGGGTGCTCGCTATGTTTCTCGTCGCCGTGGCCCGATGAGCGACCGCGAGCCGGCGTGGTGCTCGTCGTCACCGGTTGCTCTGCTTTGCTTCGGCTGACGTTGCGGTTGTCCACTGGCGCTCGCTGGCCCAGTCTGCGAAACGTGACCACGCGACCTCGGGATACCGTGCGCGGAGTCCGGCGACGTCGATGCCATAGCCGGTGCCGGCCAGGAAGGTGTACATGGCGGCGAGATCGGGATTGCGATCCGCCAGCGCTTGGACCGAGGTCTCCACGGCGCGCACGCCCATCGCCGCGGCCATCTCCTCCGGTGTTGCGGCGTCGGCGGCGATCTCGATTCGCACCGACAGGTGCTCCTGGCGGCGGAGGAGGATCGCCGCCACGACGCCGCCGAGGTCGCGCAGCGCCACTTGATGAAGTGGGGTGCGCACGGGCAGCGGCAGCGGCAGTACACCCTCGGCGATTGACTGACTCGCGCCGAGCGCGTTTTCGTAGAAGTAGCTGGGAGCGACGACGGTCCACGGGACCGATGTGGCACGGAGTTGTGCCTCGATCCGCGCCTTGCTGCGGAAATGGGGCACGGGGGCGCGATCGGCGGCTGCGACCGAGGCCAGGATCAGCCACGGCAAGCCCGCTTGGGTGGCGGCGCGGATGATCGTGTCGCCCTGACGGACCTCCGCGTCGGCCCCGTTCTCGAATGGCGTTGTGATCGCATAGACCACCGGGACCTTCGAGAACGCCTGCGCAAGTGACCACTCGTCATTGAGATCGCCGATCACCAATTCGGCGCCCAGGGCGGCCAGCGCGTGGGCTCGCTCAGACCGCGGGTCGCGGACCAGGGCCATTACCGGGACCGCCTGGGAGAGGAGCTCACGGGCGACCGCGCCGCCTTGGGTACCGGTCGCGCCGAACACCAGCACGGGATCTGAGCTCAAGAGTTCACCGACCGACGCCCGCGTTGGGTTCTGCTGTCAAGGTCTTGGTTATCTGCCGGGAGCTGACCCTCCAGCCCGCGGGCGTACGACGGAAGTGCTGGACAACGTCGGCGGCTCGGATCGCGACGGCCGGAGGCTGGGGCATGGGCACCACAAGGATGCTCGTCACGGCCGGGGTGGCTGCCGAGCCGGCGATGACCGCGTTGCACGTCAGGTGAAGCGTCCCGGGCGGCTCGTCATCCCAAAGCCGAGCGACCGCTGCCGCGAGCGCGTCGCGTCCGGCGGCGTGTCCCATCTCACCTTCCATGACGCCATCCTCGGTGAACAGTGAGGCGTACCCGGCGGCATCTCGTCGCGTTGCCCGCGAGTCGGCCTCCGCCGCAAGCTGCAGGATCGCCAGCGCGTCCGCGGGGACCAAGGCGGTCACGATCCGGGGCGCATCGAGCGCTCGATTTTGCCCAAGACGCTCTCGCCGCGCACGCTCTTCGGGATCATGGCGTGAATCGTCTTCGGGGGAATGGAGGTGTACACCGACCCGGTCTGGTCGGCGAACTGGGTCACCCGGAACGAGATCGCCATGCTGCACAGCGCGTAGGCGTCCCGTCGGTCGATCCCGCCGTGGACGTTCAACCAGTCGATCGCAGTCCGCACGCAGTTCGGGAGCGCCTCATCGAGTGATGAGGCAAACGCCATCACGTTCCAGCTATCGGCAGTTTCGATCGTCGGTCCGGCAAGCTTCACGCGCTTGTGGACGGTGTACTGCACGCGGAGTTCTTCCATCGCCGACTCGATCCCGGTCTGATCGACGACCCCGTCGGACTGGATCGCGTTCGCGTCGCCCGTCCAGACCCGCGCTGCGGGCTTGAACACCGGCAGAAACAGCGAGGTGCCTTCGGTCAGCTCCCACAGATCGAGGTTCCCGCCGTACGCACCGGCGAGGATGGCGCTGACCGGCTCGTCGCCCTCGGGCTCGACGGCGTAGACCCCCATCGATGGCCTTAACGGGATGCGGATGCCGTCGACGAACTCCGCGACGGAGCGGTCCTCGCTGAACCGGAAGTAGTGCACGTAGGGCTCATCGAAATCTGAGGGCAGCGCACCGACGCCGAGCGGGAACGAATTCCATCCCCAGTCGATCGGCCTGGTTCGAAGCATGCGGCACCCGAGCGCGTCGCCGGGTTCCGCCCCGTTGACCACGACGGGTCCGAGGTTGGAGTACGGGCCGGTCGGAAACTGCTTGCGGAGCGGCTCGCGATCGGCGAACGACATCCCGAACCGTGCCTGATTACCCCACTGCGTCCACGTGTTCGGGTACGACACCACATCCCCCGACTCGACTGTCAGCGCCGCCGGCCGGCGGGGATCGATCACCCCGGAGCTAACCGTGTCGGGCCTGGACTGCAAAACGTGAACGGTCGAGGACAACTCGGCCGACTGTAGACCGCTTCAGCTATCGCGGCAATGCATACTTCTCATCCAAGCGATCGTGTTTCACGATCGGCGCTGGCCTGCTACCGCGGCGCCTAGGATCTCCAGAAACGCGCCCAGTGCCAGTCCGGGGGGCCCCGTCCGCCGCACGGCGCTGACGGACATCGCGACGTCGTCGGTTATCCGCAGGACGGCGTACGGGGCGGCGCCAGCCGGCGCGTCTCGTCCGAAGACGAGAGGGACGACGGCGATCGTCAAACCATGGGAGGCGAAGCGCACCATGTCTGAGATTTGGCCGAGCTCCAAGCTGATCGACCGCGACAGGCCACGACTGGCAAACGCGTCGTCGACGGTCGTGCGCAGGCCGGTGCCAGCGCGGAACTCGACGAAGCTCCCGCTCTCGGATAATTGCGCCAGTCGCACACGGGTGCGCCTCGCCAGCCGGTGCTTCATCCCGACGACCGCGACCAATGGCTCCCGCTCGACCAGCACGTGGCGCTCGACGCCGTCGCCAGCGATCTCGCTGCCCACCGCCCGGGCGCTATCCGCCACGAACGCCAGATCGAGCCACCCGGCGCGCACCCCCTCCACCAGCTCGGTCGCCGGACCGCTGATCGAGGCCAACTTGATCGCGGAGTGCTGGCGATGGAAAGCCCCGAACAGGGCGATCACATCGAGCACGCGCCCCGCGGTCTGAGTCGCCCCCACTGCCAGCTCGCCACGCTCCAGGCCCGCCAACGCATCGAGCTCCACCCGCGCCTCCGCGACAGTGGCCAGGATCCGCCGGGCGTACGCCACTAGCAGCTCGCCCGCAGGAGTCGTGCGGACCCTGCGGCTGCTGCGCTCGAACAGGCGCATGTCCAACTCTGCCTCCAGGCGCTGGATCTGATGACTCAACGCGGACTGTACGACATGGCACTCTTCCGCCGCGCGCGTGAAGCTCAACTCGTCGGCAACCGCGACCACGTACTCGAGCTGCCGCAAATCCATCTCGATGCACGATAGCCAAGGCAAGACCGATTCACGGCCGAGATACGCATGAGTCACAGCGCCTGTCGTCGATAGCCACCGGCCGCGCCCTCGTGCGCGGTGCGACGATTGCTTCAGGATCGAGCGGGCGTCGGTTGCGAGCAAGTACGAGGAGCTCGTCCGGGGGGCGCAAAGGCGACCCGGTGCTGCGATGACCGACTGTCGCTGCGCCCCGATGTAGCGGCTGTCTGGGGGCGACGAGTGCGCGGATGATCTCATGTTGCCCGTTCGGACACACGGCGAGCTGTCTCGTCTTGTGCCTGCTCGGGCGGTTCCTTGGCGCGTAAGTTCTAGGTTGACCCGAGGCCCTGCCGGGGTGTGTCATCGCGCGTGCGCGATGACCTACGGTTGGTGTGCGACTTAGTATCTCCTGCCGCGTCGAGGAGTGCGGCGGCGGCGTTCACGAGTGCGCCGAGGTCGCCTCCCTGGACGAGCCAGGCCTGATAGGCGGCGATCCAGGTGGCGTAGCCGACTCCGGCCCACCAGCGGGGACGGAGGTCGTGGTCGACCTCGACTCCGAGCCGCTGCGCGAGGTGGTCGGCGATTAGCTCCTGCTGAGCGGCGCCTTTGGCCAGCGCGCGGGCGCGCACGGCCGGCACCTCGTTGATGACGCGCTCGCGGACCACGGCCTCGTCGTGGTCGTCGGCGACCAGCTGGCTGACGGCGGCGAGGGCGGCACGGATGACGGCGTCGGGACTCGCGCTTGCGGGCTGAGCCCGGAGGGCGCGCTCAAGCGTGTCGTTGATCTCGTCCTCGTAGACCGAGAAGACCAGCTCCGCCTTGTCGGGGAAATAGCGGTGGAACGTGCGGGGTGCCACCTCGGCCTTCGCGGCGATCTCCGCGACGGTGACGGCGTCGTATCCGCGCTCAGCGAACAGGCACCTCCCAGCGGCGATTAGATCCTGCCGCGTTCGCTGCTTCTTCCGTTCTTTGAGCGACGTGGGTTGATCCATGGAACAGAGTATGGCACAAACCGTCACTTGACAGACTCTGCCATTTGTCCTAGTCTGCCACATGGCATAGCAAGCCATCCCACGACCGAAAGGACCGCCCTCATGCAACCGTTCAAACTCGATAGCTCTGACGTGGAGGGGGTCCAAACCCAAGGTGGGGACCCCGTTCACGCGCGACGGTGGTGGATCCTCGCGGTCCTCGGTGTCGCGCAGCTGATGATCGTGCTCGACATTTCGGTCGTCAACATCGCGCTGCCCTCGGCGCAGAAGGCGCTGCATTTCTCCAACAACAGCCGCGAGTGGATCGTGACCGCGTACGCGCTGGCGTTCGGCAGCCTGCTGTTGGCCGGCGGGCGGCTCGGCGATCTGCTCGGGCGCAAGCAGCTATTTATCGCCAGCACGATCGGATTCGCCGCCGCCTCAGCGGTCGGCGGCGCCGCACAGAGCTTCGACGTGCTCGTGGCCGCGCGCGGGCTGCAGGGCGTGTTCGCCGCGCTGATGGCACCCGCGGCGCTGTCCCTGGTGAGCACGACGTTCACCGATCCGGGCGAGCGCGCGACCGCGTTCGGAATCTGGGGAGCGATCGGCGGCGCCGGCGCCGCGATCGGCCTGCTGCTCGGCGGCATCCTCACCCAGGACCTGTCGTGGCGCTGGACGCTGTTCGTCAACCTCGCATTCGCGGCCCTCGCCGCGCTCGGCGCCGTCGCGCTCCTGCGCCGCGACGTAAGCTCGGCCCGCGAGTCGATCGACGTCCCCGGGAACGCTGACCGCGACCGCCGGCCTGTTCGCGCTCGGTCTACGGTTTCGCCTACGCCCAGAACCACAGCTGGGGATCCTCCACAACCATCACGTTCCTGGCGGCTGGAGCGGTGTTGCTCGCGGCGTTCGTCGCGATCCAAGCCCGCGCCGCGCACCCGCTCGATGCCGCTGCGCGTCGTGCTCGACCGCAACCGCGGCGGGTCCTACCTGGCCCTCGGCATCGTCGGCCTGGGCACCTTCGGCGTCTTCCTGTTCGCGACCTACTACCTGCAGGAGATCAAGGGCTACTCGCCCAGCCGCACGGGACTCGCGTTCCTCCCGCTCTCAGCAGCGCTGGTGATCGCCGCCACCGTCGCCAGCGCGCGCCTGCTGCCTCGCACCGGCCCCCGGCCGGTCATGGCCTCAGGGATGACGCTTGCCGCGATCGGCATGGGCCTGTTCGCGCAGCTCGGCGTCCACTCAAGCTACGCCGCGCACCTACTCCCCGCGCTGCTCGTCCTGGGCGTCGGGCTCGGCTTCCTGTACGCGCCCGCGACCGACATCGCCACCCGCGGCGTCGACCCCGGCGACGCGGGGGTCGCGTCCGGTTTGGTCAACGCAACCAACCAGGTCGGCGGGTCGCTCGGCCTCGCGCTCCTCAGCACCCTAGCCGTGACCGCCACCACGCACTATCTCGCGGGCAAGCACCCCACCCCGACCGTCCTCGCCCACGCCGCCGTGCACGGGTACACCACCGGGTTCTGGTGGGCCGCCGGATTCTTCGCCGCCGGCGCCCTCATCACCGGACTGCTGCTACACGGCCGCGCCCCGGCCCCCTCACCCCAAACCGAGGACCAAGCAAAGCTCCAACCCGCCGGCGCGTACTAACTAACACCAAGCGATCACAGATGAACACCGCCGCGACCGCGGCCACGCGGTCGCGGCTAGCTGAGGACGCTCTTCACGGATTACCGGCCACTGCTGGTTCGTCGCCGAGAGGGCGGCGGGCATCCCACCGACGACTCGACGGTTCCTGCAGCGCGGGTAGGGGGCGCTTGGCTCCGGCGTCGCGCCGAGCATCGGCGTGCGACGCGAGTTCGGAGCCAGAACCGGACTTAGGTGCCGGTGGCTCGAGCAGCTTGGATGATCAAGCCCGTGACCTCTTGCGAGTGGGTAAGTATCGAGAGATGGCCGGAGTCGATCTCGATCGTTGTCGCGTTCATGCGGCTGGCAAGGTAGCGCTCGAGTTCCGGCGAGGTGGTGCGGTCTTGCCGTGACACGGCGTACCAGCATGGCTTTGACCGCCACGCCGCCACTGTGACCCTCTCCGTGAAAAGAGTTTCGGAGATGCGGCCCTGCACTGCGTAGAGGGTACGAGCCTTGACCGGGTCGACGCCGTTTGCAAAGTCGTTGAGAAACGCGTCCTCTGTCAGCCCGCCGAATCCATGGTCGTATACCAGCCCAGCATTAGCCGGAGGCGTCGGGAACCTGCTCGCAAGCGCGCCGTAGTCCTCGCCCACGTCCGGTGCTCGGGCGGCGATGTACACCAGACCGACGACGCGGGGATCGGTCCCGACTTGTGTGATCACGGTCCCCGCGAACGAGTGGCCGGCCAGAATCGTCGGGCCGTCCTGCATCGCCAAGATACGGCGAGTGTGTGCGACGTCATCAGCGAGCGAGCCCAACGGGTTCTGCACAGCGGCCGCGACGAGGCCAGCAGCTTGCAACCGCGCGATCACTCCAGACCACGATGAGCCGTCGGCGTACGCGCCGTGGACCAGCACCACGTTGCGAACCTGTCCGCTCCTCGACACGCTCATCTCGATCGATCGTAGGCCGCGAGCATGCTCGTGTCCACCCAGGACCAGGCGCAAGCAAACCGCCGGACCGACGTGCATGAGGAGGGTCGTAAGAGAGCCATGTTGCGCCGAGGGAGGAACGCAGGCGCTGTCATCGCCAAGGGCTCACGGCTTTGGCGAGGTCGCCGATGATGACATTAACACACGGCTCGGCTCTGGTAAGGCTTCGAGGATGCGTCCATCCTCGAGCTGGCGCCAGCACTATTGACCAACAGGGTGCTCCACGGCTGATCACCCTCTCGGCACGCCGTGCCAGCCCCGTAGCGGGAGTGCTGCCTGCCATCTCAACGCGTCAGCAACTCTGAAAAGACTCCGTCCATCGGGCAAGCTGCAGCGCATAAATCTCAACATCGGTGCACTTCATACCACCTGGGGGTGGAGTCGAGCCCGGTCCGCCGGTGAAGACGGGTGGCCCACGGACGCTCACGACCCACGCCTGGTAAGGGACGCCGGTCCGTACGCCCGAAACCACAGGAAGTCTCTCCGTAACGGTCTGGAGCAACGCGACGGGCACTCCAGTTCGAAAGCTAGTTGCGCCGAACGCGACCATCTGAGTGCCGCAATGGCGGCCGACGGGGTCTTAAGGCTCGAAGCGGCTGCTTCGCGCACGGCTCTCACCGAGCGTAGGCCAATCGTCACGCCCTGCTCGGGGTAGGCGACAACAGCCCCACGAGGCAGCGCTCGGACTTGGTCCTGATCAGCCTGCATGCGGCCCGCGGTGCAAGCCACGGCAGCGAGCGCGCCGGAGCCCAAGCGGGTTGCATCCCTCGATACACGTCGCGGCTGGCGGGCGGTCACACCGAGCAGTGCTGTCGCTGAGATCAGAGGGCCAAAGCGCCACGGTCGTGGGCAATGAAGGCGTGCGCAGCAGCACAGGGTCATTCGCCCTACTGGTCGAGCGCGGCTTGGCGCACTCGACGATCGTTCGTTACGAGTGCATCGCGCGGGTGTTCCTCGAGCAGCGGCCGGTCGAGCGAGGCCGCCATGACAGGCTGCCGTTGCCACCAGGCCGCGACTTCCTGCCCGTCGCTCCCAGCCAAGCGCGTCACCCCTCACGTCCTCCGATACACCAATGCGATGCTTCTCCAAGCCGAACGCGTCGACATCGCGACGATCGCTCTCTGGCTCGGTCATTATGCGGGTGATCCTGTCAAGCGGGAGCGAGGAGTTCGCCGTTCGGTGGGCTTGTCAGCCGGCGGCGGGTCGGGTGTTGTTCAGTCGGCGTCGAGGACTTCGATGCCGAGTGCGGTCGCCCACAGGCCAGCCATCCCGACGATGTCGGGCCACTCCATAGCGGAGCCTCGGAGGTTTTCGATGCCCTGCAGTCCGGTGAGGTCGCTGCGGCGAAACTCGCAGCGTTGCATTCGCGCGCCGCGGAAGTCCGCTCGGCTGAGATCGCAGCGGTGAAAGCGGACAGAGTCGAGTTGAGCATCGAGGAAATCGGTTTGGGCGAGTACACAGTCTTCGAACGTCACGCGCGCGAGGCGTGAGAAGCCGAACGACGCGAGGTCGACGCGGCAATCCCGGATCGTCACGTCACGGAGCACAGCCTCGGGCAGGTGGATGCCGGTGAGGCGACTGGTCTCGACGCTCACGCGGGTTGCTGTTGCGCGTTGCGCCTGCGTGTTGGCGAGATTGCACCCGCTGAGCGTGCTGTCAGCGAGCCGCAGGTCGTTGAGCTGCGAGTCGGCGAACTCGACGTTGACGAGCCTGGTGGTGTCGAAGGTCACGCCGTTGGCACGCTGGCTCGCAAGCTCCACGTTTGCCAGTTCCACGTTCGTGTAGGAGGCGTCGTGGACGAGCGCGGTTAGCTCCCCACGCTGGAGGTCGGGTGGAAGATCGGGTGGCCGCGGTGAGCTGGCGGCATGCTGGGCCATTTCTTGAAGGCAAGCACGCGCGCCAGTCGTTCTGGTCGGTTCGCGGTCAAATGTGACTCGACGGTCACGGGCTCGCTGTTCAGGACGCCTGGAGGTCGAGGCGCGCGAGGAGCCCGTCGAAGATCTTCTGGCGGCCGACCTGGCCATTGTCGGCGGCGTCGACGCGCTGGCGCTGAAAGGTGGGGCGGAACTCGAGCGTGGTCTGGAAGTAGGTGCATGATTCGCAGATCGACTCGAAGTGGCAGTCAAGGCCGACGGGCCCGGCGGAGTAGCCGTTGCCGAGCATCCGCCGGTGCATCTCGGCGCGGAGCTTGCGCATCTCTGAGCCCTCCGCGGTTGCTACGAGTTCTCTGGGCTGGTCGTAGAGCGCTTCGACCTTCTCCGAGACCGCGAAGTACTCATCGGCGACCGAGCGGTTGGCGATCCTGGCGTAGACCATCGTCATACGCATCGACTTGTGCCCCAGCAGCACGGCGATCGCCTCCAGTGACATGCCGCGGTTGATCGCCAGGGTCGCGAGCGTGTGCCGGAGCTGGTGCGGGGTCACGTGCCCGATCCTGGCGGCGCGAGCGGCGCTCGCGACCGCGTCTTGGACGCGCTGCTTGCCGATCCGCCGGCCGCGCTCGATGAACAGCCACGGCTCGCGCAACCCGGCGAGACGGTCAGCGACCCGAGGCACACCCGGAGCGTGGCGAGCTGCTCAGCCAGCCCGATCTTGGAGAGCTGCCCGCCTCGGACCGAGGGCCGCTCGGCGAGGTGACGCTTGTAATGCTCGATATGCGCGCGGCGCAGATCGGCGACCGCCGTGACCTCTGACACGTCTGTGGTCAGCCAGCTGGCGAACTCGCGAAGGACCGCCTCGCCCCGAACCGTCGTCGCTGGGGCGCAGGGACAGCCGCACCTGCTCGATATAGCCCTGAAACGTTGCGCGAAGCTGCGGCGGGACAGCCGCCCACTACTGTGCGCGGGCAGCCGACTTGTCCCAGTGACGCTTGCGCGGCGGCGTGTCGATCACCCCGGCGTGGAACAGGGTCGCCTCGGCACCGTGCAGCCGCGTGGTGATTGGCCGCGCTCGCATCGGATGCTCGGGGTGCAGCCGGCGAGTCGCGGCGATCAGTTGCTCGCGGCCAGCGTCGAGCTCAGCTCAAACAAGAAGCGATCGACCGCACCGCACCGCTCGACACCCCACCCGGCAGATACCAGCCTCCCGACAGCGTCCTCGCGTTCCTCGAGTCGCTGACGATTATGCCGACCACCCGACCCCACCAACCCGCCTCCATGCAGGGAAAACGACCACACGAGACCACCAAGTCGGCATAACCGGAAGGTCGGGATAGAAGCGAGGCCGTCGCGAGCGGCGGCGAGATGCTCGTCGGAGCGGCAAAGGAGGTCTCCGCGGGCGCGGCCGATCACGGGTGCTGCGCATCCTCACGGCGGCCGGCGGTGGCGGATCGGCAGGGCGGCGCTTCTAGCGAGATTGGCTCCGGGCGCTGACTGCGGCTTCGACTCGAGTGTTAGCCAGGAATCTGCACGCACCTGATGCACGCTCATGGCGAGGATCATGTGCGCGGTCAGCGAGAGAGCTGCTCTCGTGGGAACGTGGTACTCATCGCGGGCGGCAACAGGCTGCCCAGTCTGTTCCAAACACGGGTGCTCACGCAACCCAACAAATCGCGCGGCTCATCGCGCTCGTAATAGGGCAAAGCGAAAGCACTGGGCTCGAATTTGCCCGTCGTTCCGCTCGAGGCGCTTATGCGCCGTGCTCTAACCCGCGGGCGTGGGTAGCGGTGGGGCTAGGTCCTCGGGGTCGTCCACCATGACGAAAATCTCCTCTACGGCGGTCAACTCCAACAGTCGCTGAATGGCCTTGCGCCCTCGTACGACGGCGAGGTTGTGTCGGTTCTGACGCGCATAGTCGTTCTGGCGGATCAGCTCGTGGAGTCCCCTGGCGTCCATGAACGTCAGCCCGCGCAGGTCCAGGATGACGTGACGCACGCCATCTGCGTTGGGTGCGAGGCCGTCAATTACCTCGGCGACCTCCGAGACCGAGGCGATGTCCAGTTCGCCCCGCAGTTCGACCAATGCAGTCCGACGGTGAGTTCGAGCCTCAACTTCAAGGATGTCAGACGCCTCCGTTCGTCCGTCGGGTTCTGGCTGGGACATAAGCGCCCTTCCTCGTTCCTCTTTAGATGCCGCGCGCGGGGCAGAAGAAACGGAGAACCCGGAGCGAAAACTCAACCATACTCCCCTAAGGTGAACCGGACCGGGTTTTGCTGAGACTTGGCTTGGAGGTTTTGACCCGTCGTTCAGCGACCTGAACGCAATGGTGACGTTTGGCGGTCCTTTAGCCGGCCAGTTTGTGTGTCCGCGTCGATTGGCCTGCTGTGTAGATCGGCGATGACGGGGGGCGCGGAAGGTCCGACGAGTCAGTCGATGCGCTCCACGCCGACCTACTCAGGCAAATTTGAGCTCGGGTGCCCATATCGCCTGCAATCGGAGTACAGTCGAACACGAGCTGACCCTGCGGCCAGGACTCTCAGCCCGAGCCCGAATGCCGCCGACGGCGCAATCTGCGCCACAAGGCGAGAGGCGTGGGCCACTGGTTTTGACCGCAGGGCCGGTGCCGTACTTCTAGGCGTTTGCCCCACCGGCTCGGTGGAGGTGTCGCAGTCTGATTGACCGCGCGGCGGTTCTAGCCCTCTTCTGTCCGCGGACCCGAGAGAGGGACGAGAAGGCTTGAAGCTCATGGCGCGGACAGAACATGATCGGGCAGCGCGTAGGCGAGGCGAGTTGACTTGCGATCGCGGATCGCTGCGGCTCTCGTCGTCAATTGACGCCCGACGACGACTGAACACCCGGCGTCCGGATGGCCCCCGGACCAAAGCAGATCGACACGATCCGAGGGACGGGCGCTACGCCTACCTGATGCGCTCGCAGGACTAGGCGAGCCGCAGCGAGTAACCCGGGGCAGAAGATCGAGGAGATCACGGTTGTCTTCCGAGCGGCCTTGACAGACCTTGACCGCGACGCTGACAGATGCGCGAGCCGCGGATGCCGCGATCAGCAGAGATTAGTGAGATCGAAAAGGAGACAGCGATGACAGTCAAGCAAAAGGTGACCGTATCGATGCAGCCGACGGCGCGTCGGCCAAGTTCCGCCGAGCGTCGCGCAGCGCAGATCGCGACGGTTTCGACGAAGCAAGCGGAGCTCAAGCGCGAAGCGGCGGAGCGCCGCGCCAAACGCGCGATGAACAGCAACGCCCCAGCGGCATCCATGCCGCACAAATCCGCAACCGCAACGCGCCGCAAAGCTCGCTGATTGGCGAGAACCTCGCGCCGTAAATCAAACACCCGGCGCCAGTTACCTGCGACGAGACCGAACCGTCCGATCTCAAAAGCCGACGGACCATTAACGATCCCGACAAACCCGCCACATGACGGCGAGCTGCCACACGCTGCTATAGGTCGGGAGCATGCGGCTGAAACCACGGGCCTGGGGGGGCGGGACCAGAGCCGGGTCGTAACACGCGCAAGCACGACGGCACTAACGAGGACCTGGTCAAGTCTCGTGATCTTCACGCGAGCGCCTGCGGTCGGGTTCGATGCCTGTCAGCGAGCGACGGCCGGACGTTTCGCCCAACGCCGCGCGGTGTCGCTCTCGCCGAAGCGCAGCACGATGGGCCTCCACCCCTGCTTGGAGGAGGCAACGCGTCCCGCGTGAGGGGCCTCAGTCGGCCGTCGTCCCGTCTCCGTACCGGGGGGCGGTTAGTCGTCGCCGGTGCCGGGGTTGCTCGGTGGTGGGTCGACGAGCTCGAGTGCGCCGAATCCGGCTAGTGGCCCGTCCATCAGGAAGATCTCGATCGTGAGGTCGGGTTCGACGTGTGCTTGGCTGAGGAACGCGAGCACTTTGCGGGCGGTGAGCGCTTCGATCATCTCGGTGTAGCGCTCTTTCATCATCCGTTGGAAGTCGCGGCGCATCTCGAGCACGCGGTCGGGTTCGCCGCCTTCCATCATCGTGCGCTCGATCGCGGTGAACCCGTCTGTGAGCACGCAGACGATCAGGTTGTCGAGCACGTAGGTCTTGGCTTTGATCGGTCCGCGGCCGTAGTGCTCGCGCATGAACGCGACGATCCGGTTGGTGATCTCGGCCAGCAGCCTGCCACCGACGAGCGGCCGAAGGGCGCGATCCTCTGGCCCGGCGTGGCTCATCGCCGACCTCGTGGTGCTCTGCCGCCTGTGCTGCTCACTGGTGCGTGTTCTCCGCCGTTTGAGCTTGTGCGCCTAAAGCGGACGCACGGCTCAACGTCAACGCATCTGAGCCTATCCGAACGCGATCTCTTGGACCCCTTGTATTCGGTTGGGATCGGAGTAGTGTCGGACGGGTTGAGGTTTGGCTGCGCCGCCTACGGGAGGGGCAGCCAGGCATCAGCACCGCGCGAAAAGCGCGCTCGCGGGGCTTGTAGCTTTTGACGGACACCAGCATCGTGGGCGATCCGCCGTGCTGTTGCGGGGGGGTTGGGTCTGGCGGTCACCGCGTTCCACCGGATGCTGTCCGCTCCCATCACTCCGAGTGCCGGAGTGCCCGGCGCCATCTGGCTCACCTCTATTCCCCAAGCGCTACGGCCAGGTACCAGGCCGGCGCTAAACGTCGATGCAGAACCCCAGTTCGATCCGGTCGCCCCGGCAGAGCACTAGCCCGCGCCGTTCTAGCGGCGGCAGCCGCTGGCCCGGGGGCTCGGACTGCTCACCCAGGCGCGCCGCGCACTGATCGTGCTCGCGGAGAGTCTTGGTTGCGCCGCGGCCTGATGGAGTAGAGTGGAGATCTGGACGCTGGCCGCGCCTGCCCGTTTGGCGCGCGGGGTCGGGGTCCAGGACAAGAAGGCATATGGCGCGTCTGCAGCGGCCGATCGGCGGCTCGCGGGGGCGTTGCAAAGCAACGCAGCTCCCGCTAGGAGTGAAAAGTGCGGTATTCAACGCGCGCCGATCTGAGCCCCTGGTTCAGCACCGTTGTGGCTCGATGATCGGCTTGCGTCTTGAGGCGGCGCTCCCAGCTGGCCTCAAGCTACCCCTTCGCGAAGCAGCCCGCGGGCCAGGACGCCGATGGCCGGAGCGTCCGCCTGCCGACGACACGCCTAGCTCGCATTCCCAACTCCGAGGTCGCGCTGTACCAGCAGCCAGACGGCAAAGGGCAGCCGCGCCGGACGATCGCATCGTGGGAACAGGGGGCCGTCCACGAGCAGATCGCGCGATCACACGAAGGAGGGATCGTCGGCCACGCGCTTGGGGCGAAGCGCGTGGCCCTCGGACCACTCAGTCGCGGCCGCGACGGTCTCGCACGCGGGGCGCCGCATGACGGCGTCGGCGTCGCAGCCCATGGATTCGCAACGATCGATCTCCATGCGGATTCCTGGGGGTGACGATGCACCCGCCCGCGCCCGCAGGTGGGTGCGTTCACAGCTCGAGGGCCACATTCCGGCCGCCACAGCATCAGATGCTGAGCTGCTCGTCAGTGAGCTCGTCACCAACAGCGTGGTCCACGCACACGTCGGCCCTCGCCGAGCGCTGACCGTCGAGGTTACGACGCTCGATAATCGACTGCGAATCGCCGTCGCCGATCCAGGCTCACGCCTGAGACCCCGCGTGCTCCCGCCTGACCCCGAAACCGCAGGCGGCCTCGGGCTGCTGCTTGTCGACGAGCTCTGCGAGACGTGGGGAGTCCAGCAGGACCTCGGCCCTACCTGTATCTGGTGCGAGCTCCTGCTTGATCAATCCCGCCCTCGATAGTGATCACACAGATCGCAATCGCACCCTACGCTAAGGGCTGTTCCAGCGCGATGCGCTCGCCCTACGTGACTGCAGTCAAGGCGTTCATGCCCGAGCCGCTGGGCGCGGACTCGACGGTCCGCTCGGCGCTCGCGGTCGCCGATCCGGTGTCCGGATGAGCGTCTCATTGAAGGCAACCGTGCGGCCCGAGGTGGCGCTCGCCGGCCACCAACGCGGCGCCTTGGTGAAGTCTCTGTCGCGGGTCCTCCCATCGGGGTTGGCGCGCCGCGTGCTCGCTAGCGGTGACGCCGATCGTCAGCGCCTCGAGCGAGACCTCCACGACGGAGTTCAGCAACGTCTGACCGGGCTGCGGATTCGGCTCGCGCTCGCTGCCGAGAGCTTTCAGGAGCGCGGCGACACGGACGCCAGCGCGGCATTAAACGGGTTCGGAGACGAGGTCCAGCAAGCCATCGAGGAGGTCCGTGCGTTCGCGCGTGGTGTCTATCCGCTGCTGCTGGCCTCCGAAGGACTGGGTCCGGCACTGGTCTCCGCCAGCCGTGACGCGGCGACGCCGGTCACCGTGTCAGCGCGCGGGATACGCCGCTGCCGGCCCGAGGTCGAGAGCGCGGTCTACTTCACCTGCCTCGCGGCGATCGACAATGCAGCCAAGCACGCCGGACCGGCGGCGGTGTCCGTGCGTGCCTGGGATACCGCCCAAGCCCTGCATTTCACGGTCAGCGACACGGGGTGCGGGTTTGACCTCAACCGGACACCAAGTGGAACCGGACTGAGCAACATGCACGACCGCATCGCCGCCGTCGGCGGCACCCTGACCGTCGACTCGAGACCATCGCGCGGAACGCGGCTGCACGGCAGCGTCCCCGACCACCTGGCGCAGCCGCAGGACGGCGACCCCCCCGGCTATCGGGCCCCTCCGCCCGCTGATCTCGGCGGCCTCTCGGCATAACCCGGAACCTCGGCATAAAGTCGACGGGCGCCGCGGCGGCGAGAGCCGCATCGCCATTACCAGCACGCCGCTTCCCGGGAACAGCAACGCGAAGAAGCGGTCGACGATGTAGCCGCCACCAAGCCGATACACCCAGATGTGATCGCACGGGCGGCGGTAAACCGAGAGCAGAAGCGAGCCAACACTTCTCGCTCCTGCTCTCGCCGACGCGATCACGTGGCGCCGAGCGAGCTCGTGCTCACTAATTTGCCCGTTTGCCAACGATCAGGCACACGACCGCCTGGAACGAATCCGTCGGCGTCGCGGCTGAGCACCCCGCCAACACAGAAGCAGGAGCTTGCGGCCTGACCGGTTTGGCGCCTGCTTGTCGCCACGAGCGCCACCAGCGGCGACCCGGCGCCTGCTCGACGGGGCGACCGCTCTCCTCACCGCGCAGGTTGGACCGGCTGGCGCGATCGGTGCCCGTCCGGAACGGGGAGCGGGCGTCCTGTAGGCGGATCCATCTCGTCGTGGGTCGTGGATGATGTGCGGGTGGTTCTGTACCTGGATCTGATGTCGCCTTACGCCTATCTCGCGGCGGCGCGCGCCGAGGCGCTGTTCGGGGAGCGGCCCGACTTTGAGCCGGTGCTTGTCGGCGCGATTTTCGCGCTGCGCGGCTCGGGCTCGTGGGGGCTTACCGAAGCGCGCATCGAGGGAATCGCCGAGTGCGAACGCCGCGCGGTGCGCTATGGCCTGCCGCCGATCAAGTGGCCTCCCAATTGGCCGTCGAACTCGCTTCACGCGATGCGTGTGGCCACGTTGGCCAAGCGGGCTGGCGTCGCCCACGACGTCATGCAGGCGATCTTCCGCGTCGGGTTCGTCGACGGGGTCGACATCGCCGACCCGGCGGTGCCCGACGCAGTCGCACGCCAATTCGGAATCGATCCGACCGTTACCTGGGACGTGAAAGACGAGCTGCGCGCCAGAACCGCAGCGGCCTACGGTCGCGGGGTGGTCGGCGTACCGTGCCTCGAGAGTGACGGCCGCATCGTCTTCGGCGACGACCGTCTCGAGGCGATGCTCGCGACCTAGCGCATCCACTCGTGTCGTGGGTGCCGACGCGCAGGTTCTGGCCCGCTCGCGCGGGCAACTTCGTGCCGTAGGCCGTCCCACCAGCGGGACGTCGAGCCGCGCTGAGCTGGGATCGTCAGATCCGTGGAAGCCGGCGGTCTATGAGCGCTTGGCATGCTGGCGCGTCCCGCATGACCCGTCCCAATCCCGGGACCGGGACGACAACCGGGCATCCCCGCGAGTTGCGTTAGCGATCGCGGAGAAGCGTCGCGAGGACCGCAAAGCGAGTCTCTCGTCAGGCCAGCCGTCTTCCCTGCTCCTCGCCACGAGCGCAACCGACGGCCTTGAGCGCGGCGAGCTGTCAGCGAGCGCCTCGCTCGCCGCGCAGTGCGGGGAAGTCCACCACGCCGGCGGCACGCTCGTCCGAGAACGAAGGCAGGTCTGCGCCAGTCGTCGCGGGCCGGATCGAGCGTGGCTCCTCGATGCCTGAAGGAGCAGCCCGACGATCGTGGGCGAGGTTGCCGTTCATTCACGGGTGCAGCCGTCCGTCAGCCTGGGGCGGCGGCCCATGGCAGCCCGTCCGGAGCGAGCATCGGTCGCCGTCCCGCTGGCCTCTGCTACGCCGTCTCGCGGCTTTTGGAGGGCTTGCGGGCGGACGACGCGGAGTCCTCCATTAGGCCGTCGAAGGCTTGATCGACGAGTTCGTCGGTAAAGCGGCGGTTTAGCGGCCGGCCGCTGACGAGTAGGCGCAAGACGAGCGCTCCGAGGAGCTGGTCGAAGAAGACCTCCTCGTCGAAGTCTGGCCGAAGCTCGCCCCGTGAAATACCTCGCCTGACCACCACTCGCGCCTGATCGCGGCGCGGGTTCATGTAGCGATCCCGAAACGCTTCGCGGAGCTCGGGGTCGTCCTGGGCTTCGAAGATGACGCCAAGGAGCATGTGACGGATGCGGGGTCGGCTGAACACCCGAGCAGCTGCCCTAAGCTGGAGGCGGAAGTCCTCGAGGGCCGATCCGGTATCCGGGAACGGCGCCGCGCCACCGAGCTCAGCCATGAGAGCGTCCATCGCGAGCGTGCCTTTGTTAGGCCAATGCCGGTAAACGGTTGCCTTGCCTGCCTTTGCCCGCGCGGCGACTTCCTCGATCGTCATCGACGCGAAGCCGACCTCGTCGAGCAACTCGGCGGCGGCGCGGAGGATCGAGCTGCGCGCTCTTTCGCTTCGAGACCCGTCTCCAATCGATCTGTCAGTTGTCGCCACGAACAGGACCGTATCCGCTATGACGGCGGGATCGGAACGATACGATTCGCGTTATTGAACGATACGTTTCGTTCTGCTAGGTTCTTTGGCGACGGAAAGAGCCGAACCCCCATGAGGAGAGGAGCTCGCGAATGACCGACGTCCTGGACAAACCCGAGCCAACCCAGCAGGAGAGCGACGAGGCGTTGCAGCGCTTCGTCGACGGGTTCAGCTCGCCGCCCCGGTCCCCGGTCCTGCACTGGCCGTCCGAGCACGACCTCGAGTACGAGGACATCACGTTCCCGGCGCTTGACGGCGCGCCGATCGAGGCGTGGTTCATCCCCGCGGCCGAGTCGAAGAAGCTGATCATCGCCAACCACCCTCTGGGGTTCAGCCGATCCGGCATTCCCACCCACCTTCAGCCCTGGCATGCGGCCTGGGCGCCCAGCGGCAACGGATTCGAAGTCGACCTCGTGCCCGACTACAAGATCCTGCACGACGCCGGGTACAACGTCCTCACCTATGACCTGCGCAACCACGGCCTCAGCAGCGCAGCCAACGGCGGGGTCGTCACCCACGGATTCACGGAGGGCCGTGATGTCGTCGGCTCGCTGGAGTACGCGCGTACACGCTCCGATACGCGTGACATGGCGATCGGGCTGTTCAGCCGATGCATGGGCGGGGTCTCCACGTTCGCCGCGATGACTCGTTTCCCGGAGGCGTTCGACGGTGTTCGCTGCGTCGTCTCGCCGCAGCCCGTCACCCCCCGGTACATCGCCGAGCGCCGGCTAGCCGTGCTGGGCCTCGGCGACCGCCTCGACGACTTCAACCTCCTCCTCCGCTTGCGGACCAGCGTCGGCCTCGAGCAGCGTATCCCACAGGAGTGGGCCAAGAACGTTCGCGTGCCGACCTTCCTCTACCAGGTTCGCGGCGACACCCTCACCCACCCGAGCGACGTCCAGACGATGTACGACAACATCCCCGTGCCCGACAAGAAGCTGCAGTGGATCGAGGGCACGACCGCCCGATGGGACGGCTACCTCGAGTTCCAGCGCCGCCCGCAGCCCATGCTCGACTGGTTCGCCCAGCACATGTCCTGATTGAGCCGCAGCGCGGTGACCAGGGGGTGAACGCTCCTGGTCGCCGCTCGGGGGCACGACGTACCCCGCCGATCTCAAAGCAGGTGCGGGCGGGGGGCGATGATCTCCCACCGGCATCTCGCCACGAGCATGTGCATCCCTAGTGCGACAACATCGATGCAACGGCCTCGCCGCGTCTTCCGTGCAGCCCGTGCCAGGGCGGGCGCTCTACCGGCGTTTCTTTGATGTCTGTCGTGTGCGTGGAGCGGGACTGTTTCCGCGTGTCGATGGAGCGCTGGTCGAGCCGTCGATTCCGGCACGGGTGAACGCGATCACGCGGTCGACGAGGGCGAGAAGGTCGGCGGCGTCGGGTGGCGAGGCGAGGGATATGGCCTCATCGGTTTCGTAGAGCTCTCGCAGCCCGGTTACGGCCGTCAGCGCCGCTAGCCGCGGCGTGAGTGCGGTTCCGGGTTGGTTGAGGTCCTTGCCGATCGCGTCGGCGAGGACGCGTTCGAATTCGTGGTAGCCGGCACGCGCGCGGCCGCGCAGTTCGGGTTCGGCGTTGATGATGTGGGCGCGGAGCGCGCGCCGCTCCCACACTCGCCCGTTCGACTGGACCGCGTCGAGCGCGGTCATCGTGCTGGCCGTCCAGCCGCGGAGCGCGTCGAGCGCGGACTCGCGCGGAGTCCTGGTCTCGAGGTAGCTGACGAGGCTCTCGAGGGTGAAGGGCTCGGCGTCGAATAGCAGCTCTTCCTTGGTGGGGAAGTGGACGGTGACGGTGCGCGGGGCGACGTCGGCCTTGTCGGCGATCGCGTTGATCGTGGTCTCGCGGTAGCCGCACTCGGCGAACAGCTCGAACGCGGCGTTCTGGATCGCGAGCCGGGTACGCTGCTTCTTGCGCTCGCGGCGATCCGGTCTCTCAGACATGGCTCCATGTTACTTGACACGCATGATTACAGGATTGGCAATGTTGCGGGATCAGCAAACGCTCGCCTATGGTCACGTGGCTGATCCTCGCGCGCGGCATCCAAGGCCTGGCCACGGGGCTTGCGCTGAGCGCAGCCAGCACGGCGCTGCTCGACCTGCACCCGCGCCACGACCCCGACTCGGTCGGCCTGCACAACGCTGTCGCGAGCGCCACCGGGATGGGGGTGGGGGTGCTCGCCTCGGCGGCGATCGTGGAGCTGCTTCCCGCCCCACTCGTAGTCCCTTACCTGATGACATTTGCGCTCTTCGCCGTCGCGTTCGGCCTGACGCTCGCGTGGGAGCACCCGGTCGCGCGCTCAGGGCGCCAAGGCACGGCTCGCCGCGAACGAAACAAGGCACCTGAGATTCGCCTCAGGAGCGGGAGCGACGAGTTGCAGCCCACCGGCGGGCCTCATCCTGTACGAGCGGATTCAGAGGTGTGTCGGTGCATAGCGCGGACGCACGACTGCTTGTGGCCCGTGTCGGTCAGGGTCGCTTGTAGCCGTCGTTCCACCAGTTGAGGACCAGCGCTGCGTAATCGTCGGCCCGGTCGGACCAGACGAAGTGGTTGGCGTCGAGCAGGTCGAGCTTGCTGTTCGGCAGTCGGTCTCGCAGGTACTGCGCGTTGCTTGGCAGCACGCCAGTGTCGCGGTTGCCCTGGATGATCTGGACCGGTGTCTGGATCTGATGCAGGAGGTCGGCCAGAACCGGAAGCTCGGCTGGGTAGGAGCGCACGAACCGCGCCGACTCGGCGAGGCGCTCACCGTCGTAGGCGCTCAGGAAATCCTCCTGGACGTGGTCGGGCAACTCGCGCTCGTGGTACACCAGGATGGAGTTGACAACGTCCCGCGGATTCATGCCGCGCAACTGCTCGAGGTCGGGTGCGTCGACGACGTGTGCGAGTGGCCCCCCGAGCTCAAGGGGGAAAGCCGCGGTTCCGCCCCCGATCACGATGCTGCGCAAGCGGCCCGGCTGGGACGCGGCGGCGAACAGCAGTGTCGAGGTGCCGTTGTCCGGTCCCAGGGTGTGTGGGTTCTGCAGCTCAAACGCGTCGATGGCCTTCACTACGAACTCGGCCATCGGGCGAGACGCGAAGAGATCTTCGCGGGCTTCGGAGTGACCGAAACCCGGAAGGTCGATCGCGACCAGATGCGCGCGCTCAGCGAGCTGCTCCCACATCGGCTCGAAGCAGTACAGACTCTCGGGCCACGGGCTCAGCAGCAGCGCCTGGGTGTCGCGCGGCTCTCGGCGTAGCGGATCTTCAATCCGTCGATTTCGCGGAACCGGATGGTGATTGGTGAGCTTGTCGACACGGACATGTCGTGTTCCTTTCGTCAGCGTTCTCAGATCTCGTAGACCTCGTCGTATTCGAGGGTCATCAGTCCCTCGATTACGAACGGGAGACTGTTCAGCCGGCCGCGTATTGCATCGACGCTCTCGCCTTCGAGGACGATCACAACTCCGGGGCCGGCGGCGCGCCGGTAGAGGGCTCTCATCACCCCCTCGGCTTTGAGCTGTTCGACGACGCGCATCTCGTCGTCGATGAATGGTCCGAGTTTCTGTGGCTCGGTGATCGAGCCTCTGCCAATGGCGATCATGTTCGACTCCCGTTGGTTGTGTGAGTTCGAGATGAGCACGGCATCGAAATGCGGTGACCTGATTTTGCGGTTGCATTTCGGTCGGGACGATCAGTTGACAGTGGACAGTCGGCTCCGTCGCGGGGTGACCACCAGCGCCGCCGCGCCTGCCGCCAGGACGCTGCCGCCGGCGATCCACCACGCTGTACGGAAGAGCTGCAGGCCGGCGGCAGCGGAGGCGGTCCCGAGCACGGCTACGAGGATGCTGATCCCGAGCACCAGGCCGACTTGGACGGCCATGTTGACCACGGCGCTCCCGGTCGCGCTCTGCTCATTTGGTAGCTCGGCTCTACCGGCCGCGAGGACGGTCGGCATCGCGAGCGCGAAGCCGATGCAGACCAACAGCCATCCCGGGAGAAAAGCGGCGACGTAGGCCGGCGACCGCCCCATCGACGAGAGCAGCAGCGCGGCACCCACGGCACTGACTACGCATCCGGAGGCCGCGATCACGCCGACGCGGATTCGCTTGGCTAGCAGCTCCGAGAGGGTGGCGAAGATCGGCACCAGGCACGGTCCGGGCACTATCGAGAAGCCGGTCTTGATCGCGCTGTAGTGCCAGTGACCCTGGATCCACAGCACGGAGGACAGCAACAGAATCCCGAACGAAGCGAAGTAGAACAGCGAGGATGCGGTCGCTGAGGACAGCACCCGGCTGCGCAGCAGGTTCAGGTCAAGGACGGGAACCGGGTGTTGCGCAGAGCGCCACGCGAAGCCCGCCATCGTGACGACGCTGACGGCGAACGAGATCAAGGTCCTCGTTCCCGTCCGTCCCCAATAGGGCGCCCTCACAAGGCCGAGCGCGAGCGACGCGATCGCGACGACCAACAGCAGGCTCCCGAGCAGGTCCGGGAGCCGCGCGCCGACCTCGCGCTTGACGTCGGGTACGAACCGAGCCGCGAGCGCGATCGCCGCCAAGCCGATCGGGATGTTCACGAGAAAGATCCAGCGCCAGGACGGCTGGACGAGCAGCCCCCCGATCACCGGGCCGCTCGCAGCGGCGAGTGCCGCGCTCGCGGTCCAGATCTTCACGTGAAACTCGCGCTTGCCGGGCGGAGCGGCCACGATGAGCAGACCCAGGTTGTCGGAACCAACACCGCGGCTCCGGCAGCTTGTAGCACCCGGAACGCGACGAGCATCGAGAGACTGCTGCTGGAAGCGGCTCCGACGCTGGCGACCACGAACACGCCTAGCCCGAGGAGAAACCCTCGCTTGCGCCCAAACAGGTCAGCGAGGCGGCCCGCCGGGATCAGCAGCGCGGCGATCACGATCGCGTACGCGTTGAGCACCCAGCTGAGGTCCGAAAGCGACGACGCGCCGACCCCGACGCCGATCTTCCGCAAGGCGACATTGACGATGAACACATCGAGGGCGCTTACGACTGTGCGACGCACAACACCGCCAGCACGACCGTCGGATGGCCGGCCGGCTTGGAATCCGGACCGAGCGACCCCGGCTCGAGGGTGGGCGCGGGTGACGGGTTATCGAGCCGGGCCTCGGCCGCTGGAAGTTCGGAGGTTGATGCGCGGGCCACGAGCGATCTCCTTCGATTGGTAGGTGGCTGACCGACCTCGCCGCAGCAGCCGCTCGGAGCGATCTCCGAGCCGGCGGCTCCAGTCGGGCAATCAAACTGCGATGACAGGCGTCATCGCAAACAACATACCAGATCCGATGACACTTGTCATCGCATTCGCTATCATCGGGTCATGGACAACAACCGCACACAGCCCCAGCGCCCGACCAGCGATCGGCGGCGACGGCCAACGCGGGCGGGCATCGTGCGTAGCGCCGCGACCCTCGTGCGCGAACGCGGGGTCCACGGCGTCGGGATGCGCGAGATCGTCGCCCACTCCGGCGCATCCCGCGGCTCGCTCGGTCGCTACTTCCCGGGCGGCAAGACACAGCTCGTGACCGAAGCGCTCGACCTCGCCGTCGCCGAACTCTCACAGTCGACCGACGAGGCGCTCGACAGCGCCAAAACACTTCCGGAAGCGATCGCCGTGATCGTGGCCCCCTGGCGCGACCTGCTCGTGGAGCACGACTACGCTCAAGGCTGCCCACTCGCCGCAACCGTTATCGACGCCTCCGGCAACGACGAGCTCCGCACCCACGTCAGCGAGCTGCTCGCCCGCTGGCAGGCCTCGGTCACCGACGTCTACCTCAGGTTTGGAGCCCCTCGGTCAACAGCCGGCGACCAAGCGACCGTGCTCCTGGCGGCGATCGAGGGCGCGCTCGTCCTAGCTCGAGCGCGACGCACCACCCAGCCGCTTGACGTCGTCGAGCAACACTTCAAGACCACAACACCCCGGAATCAGCGCCGGTGTTGACATCCCGCTGAGCCACCGAGCGACCCGCCCTCCCGCTCGTCTCGCCGTGAGTGCCACTACCCCAAACAGCACGAGTCGCCCGCCGCTCAATACCCCCGAGCGGTGCGTCGTCGTCCGCGAGGCTGGTGAAGGTCCAGCAGACCGCCAGCCTTGAAGATGTTGGCGAATTGTTGTGCGGGCGGTGGTTGGTGTTCGTTGGTGTCGCGGCGGGGCTATGGCACGATCGTGAAGGTGAGGGTTTGTGGGGCGGAGCGTAGGCGCGCGGTGTTGGTGGCGGTGATTTGGAGGGTGTAATGGCCGGCCTTGAGTTTTTGGGTGGGGGAGATTCGGCCGGCGAAGCGGAGCTCGTTCGTGCCGGCGTGCGCGGCGATGTTGAGGCTGCCTGGGGTGATCGTCCGGGGGCAGTGCGGCTGGTTGCGGTTGGCTTGGGTCGTCGCTAAGCACCGGTGGTTGACTTCGCGTCCGGTAGCTTGTTGGTGGAAGCTGAAGGCGACGGTGGCGGTCTCGTTGAGCGTGTAGGAGAAGGTCGTGCCGACCGGCGGTTGTTTCGGCTTTTTGGCGCTGGCGTGAGCGAGCGTGTTGTCCTCGCGCCATGTGTTGGCGCTCTGGTGGGTGTTGGTGAGGATCGGCGCGGCGGGGATGACGGTGTAGCTGATGGTTTGGGTGCTGCTCGCGCCCGAGTTGTCGGTCGCGGTGACGGTGAAGGTGTGCGGTCCGAGCGCGTGGGTGTCGATCGGCGTGCCAGGCGGGATTCGGCCGGTGCACTTGCTCGCCCCGCTACACGAGTAGGACGCGTTGACGACCTGTCCCTGTGTGTAGCGAGCGCCCCGCACCGGCGAGCTGATCGTGATCCTCGGTGGCGTGACGGTAGACACGTACGCTGCCCCCTCATACGCGCTCAGGTTTCCCGAGTGGTAAGGCGCGCCGGCGAGGACCATGTCCCCCTCGACCGCGACCGCGAAGCCGAGCTGGTCGATCGCGCCGCCGTCGCTCGCGCTCGGCTCGGCGGTTTGCGCCTCGCTAGGCGCCCATCCGGCCGCCGGCATCACGAACACGTACACCGCTCCCTGCTCGATGCTCGTGCCGATGGTGCGGTTGGGCGCGCCGGCGACGATCGTGCTCCCAGAGATCGCGACCGAGCCGCCGAGATGGTCGTTCGAGGCGCCATCGCGCGCGGTCAGCTCGGTCGTCTGGCTGCCGACCACGCTCGGCCACCCGCCGGCCGGCATCACGAACACGTACGCCGCCCCTTGGGCCGTGCCGCTTCCGACGTTGTGTTCCGGTGCGCCGCCGACGATCGTGTTCCCCGAGATCGCAACCGAGGCGCCGAGATGATCGTTCGAAGCGCCGTCGTTCATCGTCAGCTCGGCGGTCTGGTTGCCGCTGCTCACCCATCCACCGGCCGGCATCACGAACACGTACACCGCGCCCTGATGCGTGCTGAGGTCTTCGGTGTGGTCGGGCGCGCCGGCGACGATCGTGTTACCCGAGATCGCGACCGAGGACCCGAGACTGTCGTTCGCGACGCCGTCGTTCATCGTCAGCTCGGCGGTCTGGTTGCCGACGACGCTCGGCCACCCGCCACCGGGCATCACGAACACGTACGCCGCGCCCTGATGTGTGCTGAGATCTTCCGTGTGGTTGGGCGCGCCGGCGACGATCGTGTTCCCCGAGATCGCGACCGAGGAGCCGAGATGGTCGTCCTCGACGCCGTCGTTCATCGTCAGCTCAGACGTCTGCGTGCCGGTGCTCGGCCACCCGCCGGCCGGCTTCACGAACACGTATGCCGCCCCCTGATACAGGCTCAGGTCCTCCGTGTGGTAGGGCGCGCCGGCGACGATCGTGTTCCCCGAGATCGCGACCGAGGACCCGAGCTCGTCCGACGTGGCGCCGTCGCTGGCCGTCAGCTCGGCGGTCTGCGTGGTATCAGTCGCCCAGCCACCCCCCGGCATCACGAACACGTACACCGCCCCTTGGGCCGCATCGTTCCCGAAGCTCTGGTAGGGAGAGCCGACGACGACCGTGTTTCCCGAGATCGCGACCGAGTAGCCAAGCCCGTCGAAAGACGTGGCGTCGCTGGCGGTTAGTCTGGCTTGTTGGACGAAGGGGTCGATGTGGATGGGGTAGCGCGCGCCGTGGTCGTTGACGCGGATGAGCGCTCGGCCGTGGTGGAGTTCGAACCATGCCGGGAGTGGATGGCCGTTGGCGTCGTTGGCGCGCAGGCCGGCGTAGCGCAGTCCGCCGGCGAGTGATAGCTCGCCGTGCGCGAGCGCGATCGGGCCGGTGATGGCGAGCGAGAGCGTCAGCGCGCGCGTTCCGGCGGGACGTTGCGCGATCTGGAAGTTCTGTTCCAGGCCGATCGGTCCGTTCTCCCACCACTCGCTCACCCCGTTGTGCGCATAGCTGACGCGATTAGCCCGCTCGCTGGGCGCTACCGCGCCGAGGCGGTTGGTCGCGCTGGCGCGACCGACCGCACGCAACGCGATCCCGACCCGCGCCGAACCTGCCGTGATCGTCACGCCGGCGCGTGCGAACCGTGCTGAGAGTCGCTGCGCGGGGTTGTCGGCCGCCAGTCCGACCATCCGGTATGCGGGGTCCTGACGCCCCAACGCGGCCGAGATCGGGCCCTGCGCCGCCGCCGGCAGACCCAGCAAGCCCTCACGTCCAGCCGCCCGCGGCGACGACCCAGCACCGAACGCTGCGAACGCCACTATCAAACACATCAGCGCGGCACAGACACCGGCAGCGACCCGCCGCCCCGAACGCTTCCCGGACGCGCCCGAGAACCGCGCGCCAACAGGCGACCAGACCGACGCGCCGCCGACCACCGCGAGCGACCCGCGGGCTCCCGCGGTCGGGATTGGCTCGCGCACTCGCGCGCGAAAGCCTCGCACGCGGCGCTCATGGGCGTTGGTGATAGACGAACGAGCTGACCTCACAGGACGCCTCCTCGGCGATGGGCTCGACCACCCGCGACACCCCAGGCCGCCGGATCGAGCGATCCACATCCAGACCAGCAACCTACGACCCCGCACCACGACGCGCATCACGAGCATTGACACACTTCGCGGCGCCGTCAGTCCGCTTCGCCGACCCGTCACTAATCAAATCTGAGTATCGTCATGGTGGGCACGTCGCGTGCACGACCTTCCAGCTTCGCTTCGTCTTACCTCTCCGTTCCCGTTCGTCGGGCGCTCTATCGAGCTGCAACGACTCCGGACCCTGATGCCGAGGGCGGGCGGAGAAGGCCCCCGGGTCGTGCTTCTTGGCGGCGAGCCTGGGTCTGGCAAGAGTCGGCTCGTGCGCGAGTTCGCCCGCGACGTAGCCCGCGATGGTGCGCTGGTTCTTTACGGCGCCGGCGACGCGGTCGTGCCGACCCCGTATGGCCCGTTCGCACAGGCGTTCGAGCATCTCGTGCAGGTCATCGACCCGGTTGAGATGCGAGCCGCGCTGGGCAGTCGGGGCGGGGAGCTCACGCGCCTGCTCCCGGACCTGCAGATTAGGGTCGGTCGGCTGACTGAGCCGGCGAAGGCCGGTCCGGATACCGAGCGCCATCGACTCCACAGCGCAGTGACTGACCTGCTCGACGGCATTGGGCGCGAGCATCGGATCCTGCTGGTCATCGACGATGCACAATGGGCCGACGCGCCAACCGTACTTCTGCTGCGCCACCTGACGCGCGCGGCGGGCGGCCCGGTGCTCCTGTTGGCGACGTTCCGGGAGGAGGAAGCCAGCATGCCTGAAGCGCTGGCGCAAACCTTGGCGGATCTGCGCCGGTCCGACGACGTCGTCCGAATGCGCCTCGCTGGACTGTCCGGCGACGAGGTGATCGAGTTCATAGAGCGTGCTTGCGAAGGCCGGTCAGGTACCGCGCCTCCCGAGCTGGCACACACAATCAGCCAGCTCACCGACGGGAATCCATTCCTCGTGTGTGAGCTATGGCGTGCGCTACTGGAAACCAACGTCCTGGACCTAAACGGCGGAGTCGTACGACTGACCCGTCCGCTCGCGACACTGGGGACACCCGAAAGTGTTCGCGAAGTCGTCAGCGAACGACTGTCTCGGCTCGCGTCCCCGACCGGCGTTCTGCTCGATCTGGCAGCCACCGCAGGGCCGGAGTTCGAGCTTGAGATCGTCCGGCGCGCAACCGGTCTAGGCGAGGCCGAGCTTCTTCGCTCGCTTGACGAGGCGGTCCGCAGCGGGATTATCGAGGAGCTGCCCGAGCGCAAGCTGATCTATCGATTCACGCACGAGCTGGTCCGGCGTGCGGTGTACGACCGCCTCACCGGAGTGCGCAGAGCGGAGCTCCACCTCCGCATCGGAGACTCTCTTGAAGCGGCTCAAGGACGATCCGCCCGCACGCTGGCTGACCTCGCGCGTCATTTCGCCGCCGCTGCCCCGCTTGGTGAGGCGAGGCGTGCGATCGAATACAACGTCCTTGCCGCCCGCGCCGCGATCGACGCGCTGGCTTTTGACCAGGCGGCGGAGCTTCTGCGCACGGCGCTCGAGTTGGGAATAGACGATCCAGCAGAACGCGCCGAGCTGCTAATCGACCTCGGTGGCGCAAGGCACCGGGCGGGCGGAGCGCTCGATGCGCTGGACGCACTGCGGTCGGCCGCGGACCTGGCGCGCGGACTGGAAAACGCTGACATCCTGGCTCGAGCTGCTATCGAGTACGAGGCTGCGTGCTGGGCGCCAATGATGATCGATCAGGGTGCCGCCGAACTGCTCGAGGAGGCCACCGCGAGGCTCGGCGCGGAGCATTCGGAGTTACGCGTCGGTCTGTTGAGCGGGCTCGCGCGTGCGCTGGATCTCCGTGGCGATCACGCACGCGGGGTGATCGCACGGGCAGAGGCCATCGACCTCGCTCGGCGGTTGGGTGACCGCGCTGGGCTGGCAACCGCGCTCATGAGGGCGTATTGGTCGCGCGGCGCCAGCCCGAGCCAGGAAGTTCACGAGATGTTGGCCGAGGCCAAGCAAATCGGCGAGGAACTTGGCAATGTGGAGATTCGAGTCGAGGCGATGGCCTGGCGGGTCCCGTTTCTCGTCGCGGTTGCCGACATCGCATCCGCGCGCCGTGAAGAGTCCGCGCTTCGTGAGACCGCAGCGGCTACCGCACAGCCGTTGTTCATGTATATGGCCGAGCAGTTCGGATCCGCGATCGCCCTAGCCGATGGTCGTCTCGAGGAGGCGGGGGCAATGGCGTGGCGCTCGTATGAAGCGGGCCAGTTGCTGACCGGGCGGGATGCGTCGGGGACGTATGGGGTCCAAATGTTCAGCCTTCGGCGCGAGCAGGGCCGACTGGCGGAGCTCGCGCCGGTCATGAGGATCCTTACGGCGGGGGACCGCGACCACGGACCATGGCGACCCGGGCTCGTGGCGATGCTCGTCGAGCTCGGGATGGAGGCGGAGGCGAGACGCGATCTGGCGCAGGTGATCGCCGACGGACTGGATCAATTCCGTGACTCGTTGTGGCTGGCCTCGCTGACGTACATAACCGATGCCTGCGCCGCCCTTGGAGACGAGGCCGCGGCAGCCCTCGTGTATCCCGAGCTTGAGCCCCTGGCTACAACGAATGTGATGATAGGCCAGCTGGTCGCGTGCTACGGCCCTGTCGACCGGTACCTGGGGATGCTCGCGGCGACTCTTGGCGACTGGGAGCACGCGGAGGAGCATTTCGAGCACGCAATGACCCTATGCCGGCGAATGGAGTCGTCGACCTGGCTCGCCCATACCGACTACGAGTACGCGCGATTGCTCATCGCACGCGGTAGTCGAGAGCCGCAGCGAGTCGCCGCGCTGCTCAGCGAAGCCGCCCAACTCGCGCAACAGACGGGCTTGACGGCGCTGCACAGCCGGATCAAAGGCCTCGGAAAGGCAGTTCCCATGATCAGCCTCCCCGACGAGCTGTCGGCCCGTGAGGCGCAGATCCTGCGCCTCGTCGCCCGCGGCCTCACCAACCGCGAAATCGGATCAACCCTGTTCATCAGCGAGCACACCGCCGCGAAACACATCAGCAACATCCTGACCAAGATCGATTGCTCTAACCGGACCGAGGCGACCTCCTACGCCCACCGACATGCCCTTGCCGACGAGTAGGGACCCCGATACCATCGGCCACGATGTCGCTTTACATCATCGAAAGAACGTTCGCTGAGCAGCTCCAACTCACCAGCGACGACGTCACACTGATTGAGGACATCAACGCCGATGAAGGCGTCCGTTGGCTGTTCTCGTTCCTCAGCGCCGACCGCCGACGCACCTACTGCCTCTACGAAGCACCCTCCTCCGAGGCCATCATGACAGCCGCCCGACGAGCCAATATCCCTGCTGACGCGATCACCGAGGTCGAACGACAGACGCTCGGCGCGCCTGGTGGCCCACTCGAGTGGGCAGCCACACAGCCACGCCCCTAGCAGCACCCGAACGGCCGCAACGACTTATCGCTGTGCGAGGCTGGACGAGACAAGCGTCCCCTGGGCTCCCACGCGCGCAGGGCCGCGTCCAGCAGGATCCGTTGCATCGAGCACGTCCATGGTGCGATGAGATCGCGCGGCCATCACGATCGGGTGCACCGCGCCGGGTCCGCACTCCAAGGGCCTGACGCCGGACGGACACCCGCAGGGGTCGCTCGGGCAACTCATCCCTGCGAGCCTCGCCATAGAGCTCGTCCTCGCGACGATCGGTCTCGGCCGCCTCCCTGAGGATCTCGTTGACGAGCGGCTGGTAGGTCCGGTTGTTATCCGTCGACGCGCTGACCGTGATCTTTGTCCCGTCGATCGCGAGCGCCCCGACCGACACCAACCCGGCCTCCCGACACAACCCGAGCACCTGCTCGAGCAGCTCACCGAGCTCAAGCTCGTGACGGCGGCGGAACTCCGCGATCGTCGAGTGATCCGGCGTCAGCTGAGCGCAAATCATCCGGTACGCGAGACCCTCAAAGCAGGCCCGCTCGATCCCGCGCGAGGACCGGTTCCCGCGCGCGTACGCGTAGATCAGCAACGCGACCCCGTCACCGCCGGGTCATACGCCGCACGACCCGCCCCCCCAACCGATACACGGCCTCGAACGCTTCCAGATCCATCTGCTCAACCGCCCCAGGACCGTCCACACCAAATGGTCATCCGGCAGCCACTCCACCAACGACGGCGGCATCAACAACAACTGAGCACGATCACATCCAACGAAGTTCAGAGCCATACCGATAGTGTCTTAAACCCGCCAGACGGGACCGATTTTCCGACAGCCTCGCGACCAACCTCTTGTCCGGCCGGGACCGAGAGGCTCGGGCCGATCCGGTCGCCCGCTGAACACAACACAACCGACCGCAACTCTGCTCCCGCCCCCGACGCGACGCAATAGGCTTCGCGGTTAATGGCAGTGGTTACGGCGACGCGGCAGCTCTGCCCGACAGCCGAGTGCCAGCGCCCTGCGGAAACGCGCGGGCTCTGCAATGCTCACGATCAGAGATGGCTACGCCACGGCAACCTCCTCGAACACTCCGACCGGCTCGCTGCCGACGGGGATGGTGTCCGTGACCGCCGATCACCGACACGGTGTCGGAGTGAGTATTGGTCACGTAGACTTTGCCCGTGAGCTGGTTCACCGCCACGCCGACCGGCTCGCCGCCGACCGGGATGGTGGCGATGACGGCATTCGTGGCCGGGTTGATCACCGACACCGTGTTGGAGCTGAAGTTGGCCACGTAGACCTTGCCGGTGAACTGCTCCACTGCCACCCCGAACGGGTCGCTGCCGACCGGGATGGTGGCGGTGACGGCGTTGGCGAGGGGGTTGATCACCGACACGGTGCCCGCCCCGAAGTTGGCCACATAGACCTTGCCGGAGAGCCCGTTCACCGCCACGCCGAACGTGTCGCGGCCGATCGGGATGCTAGCCGTGACGGCATTCGTGACCGGGTTGATCACCGATACGGTGTTGGACCCGGCGTTGCCCACGTAGACCTTGCCGGCCAGCTGGTTCACCGCGACCCCCATCGGCCCGCTGCCGACCGGGATGGTGGCGCTGACGGCGTTGGTGGCCGGGTTGATCACCGACACCGTATTGCTCCTCTCGCTGGCGACGTAGACCTTGCCGGTGAACTGGTTCACCGCCACCCCGACCGGAACGCTGCCAACCGGGATAGTCGTGGTGACGGCGTTTATGATCGGGTTGATCACCGACACGGTGTTGGACCCGGAGTTGGCCACGTAGACCTTGCCCGTGAGCTGGTTCACAGCCACCGCAAACGGAACGCTGCCGACCGGGATGGTGGCGGTGACCCGGTACGTGGCCGGGTTGATCACAGACACCGTGTTCGACATCTCGTTGGCCACGTAGACCTTGCTGGTGAGCTGGTTCACCGCCACGGCGACCGGCAGGCTGCCGACCGGGATAGTGGCGGTGACGTTGTAGCGGGTGGTGGCTGCGGCGGGCGATGCTACCGCGGCTCCGAAACCGCCCAACGCCACGACCAAGGCCGCCACGGCGATGGTCATGCGCCGCTCGCCCAACGCGCGCCCCGGCATCACGCAGAAGCTGATCAGACGCCGTCTCCTCATAGTCCTCCGCCTCCTCTTCGTTGCTGTGGCTCGTCAGCGCCGATCAGACGATTGGATGAGAGCGACCACATGCGCATGACCATGACGGCGCCGTGCTCGCAGGCGCTGATTCACGTTTGTGATGACGTACCGGCTGGCAGCAAACGCGCCACCGCCGCCGATAAGGGCGCCGATCACAATACCAACCAACAATCAGGTTCTTTTCATCGTTCGGGAGTGCACATCCTACGCCCGCGGGGCCGCTGGCGAGCCGCTCGGTTTAAACGAGGCGACCAGACCCGCTGCTATGGCCGCGAGCGAGCATCAAAGGCGGCTTACGCCTTCACCTGAGCGCGATGGCCGAGTCGATGTCCGCAAGGCTTGGGCGCGTGGGGAATGTAAGGGGGGTCAAGCCCCTGAGCCGAACCCGACGACGATCTCTGATGGTGGGCAGATTCGTGGCCACGAGCGGGGAAAAGGGATGGCCACCAGCGGGGAGAAAGGATGGCCACCAGTGGCGCGAGCTCGACGCGACGCTTCGCGGGTGGGCGCCGACCTGCTCGGGCTGGATCTCGGCGACCCGAAGGCGCCGTACGACGGCGGGAAGTTCCTGATGCACATCCGTCACGGCGACCTCGGCGTGTTCGCGGTTGACCAGACCCCGGGTGCGCTCCCGTTACGAGGATCTGCGCGATCGGGCGATCACGGTCGAGCTCCGTGGCGTTACGTTGCGGACCGCGCACGCAGACGATTTGATCCGCATGAAGGTCGCCGCTGCCCAGTTTCGTGACCGTCCGGCGGCGAAGCGTCGACAGGATCTCGATGACATCGCGGTGCTCGAACGACTCCGCACCACCTAGTAAAGCGCCAATAGCCGCTTGCCCGCTGCGCCCTCTCCGCCGCCACGTGGACTCGAACATATCGCCTCGCAGGAGGCACTGATCGCGCGACTCGCCCGCGACGGGCTCTCCAACCCGGAGATCGGAACGCGACTCTTCAGTCCGAGAACGGTCAAGTATCACCTGCGCAAGGTGTTCATCAAGCCCGATATCACCACGCGCGGCGAACTGGCAGCGATGCTGCCCAGCGATCACACCATCTGGCAGCCGCTCTAGCCCGCCGGGTGCAGCTCTTCTGGAGTGAGCAGCGAGCCTGATGTCACGTGGCCGGGATTGTGTGGTTGTCGTAGCGGGCTTGGTGGACGTGGTTTCGTTCTTGGGTGAGGTGGTAGCGCCAGTACTGCTCGAAGTCACCGTTGGCTTTGAGAGCGCGTAGCTTGAGGATCGCTTCGGCGCCGGCGAGTCCCCAGCGGGCGCCGGTGATGTCCATCCGGTCTTTCACCAAATGGCGGCATGCGCCTTCGACGATCCCGGTCGCGATCGGCCAGCCGTTGCGCAGGGCGGTGGGGTAGTCGAGGTAGGGGGACTTGTTGGTTAGGTAGTTGGCGGCTTCGTCGGCGGGTTTGCGATGGTCGCGCTCCAGGCGGGCGTTGGTGGCTTGGCGGCGGATGGTGCCGGCGACCTTGCGGGCGTGTCCTTGGAGTACCCGTATCGCTTGGCGGTGCACCCACTGCTCGGCGGTCTGGTCGCTGTTGGGGTGCAGGCAGCCCGCGGCCTCCCACAGGTATTGCAAGACGTGCACGAAGTCGACGACGATCGTGAGCTTGAGCTCGCGTTTGCGAGCCTCGAGTTTGATCCGCTCGATCTGGTGGTTGGCGCCGTCCACCAGCGCGACCCAGGTGCGGCGGTGCTTGGGGTCGCGCCGGTCCGCCTCCTCGAACACGCGTTTGATCACCGCCGCCGGCGTGGTGACGACGCTGGCGCACAACCACTTGTTTCGCGCGGCTGGTCCCGGGGCGGGCTGATACCCCTCCGGTGCCGCCGAGGTGAGGATGTCGGCCGGGGTGCGCGGCGCCGGGGTAGCGTCGTAGACCGCGCCGATCTCCGCCATCCGCTTGCGGTAGAGGTGATCCGCACCCGAGAGCCGGGGGCGGGGGCCGGCGCGCGGTCTGGCCGGGGCGCGGGTCCGCAGCGCATCGGGGCGCATCACGATCCCCTTGCCGTCGGCCGAGATCACCAACAGATCCCCGGGCTTCGCGGACGCCGGGCGCCGGGCCGCATAGAAGTCCTCAAAGTCCATCGCGGCGAGCCCAGCGAGCTCTTCGACCTGGCGTTTTCCCAGCCGCTGCCCGGTCTGGCGACAGATCGCACCGACGGCGTCATCGAAGCTGCCGCGCGGGGCCTCCAGCGCGGCGAGCTTGCGCAACCCGTGTGAATGACGCTCGATCGGCAGGTTGAGCGCCGCGTCGGCGGGATGCAGGTTCCCCACCCCGGGTGCCCGGTAGGCCAGCCGCTGGACCGTCACGGTGCCGAACACGGTCTCCAGAGCGCGGACGTGACCCGTCTCGACCCGCCCGCGGAGGACACCCTCATCGCCCCTGACATTCTCAAGGCGCTGCTCGCGTAGTGCCCGCAACGCCAGATGATCGTCCAACAGCTGCCGCAGCAACTCCCGTCCGTCGCGGTCAAGGCGCTCCTCGAGCTCCGCGTGCGACAGCCCGCCCGCGTCCGTCCCGTCCAGAAAGCTCACCAGCGACTCGAACTGCTCCCGGCTCGACGCAAAAGCAGCGACCGCGACCGGATCGGCTTGGAAACGGCCGCTGTCGCCCCCAGCCGGTGCTGCATCACCGCTGCCAGCCTGCCCGGCGGGCAGGAGTTCATCGCCCGAGGCGTAAAGTTCGCCACAACGGGTGTCGAGATCGGCGGTCACGTTGGCCACCTCCGTGGTCGACGTTGGACATAGCAACGCCGACTTCGACACCCTCCTTATGACTCCTCGGGCCAGCCGACCAGCCTCCCGACCCCCAACAAACCCTCAAAAACCCCAGCCAGCACACGCTCACACGGCCCAACCCCCGGCCAACCCGCACCCGCGGCTGCCCAGACACTTGCCAACCGGCGCCGCCACGACGTCCAAAACCCCCGTACCTACAAGCTGTTCACCGTCAGATTGGCCCCGGCCGACGGTCACTCCAGAAGAGCTGCACCCAGCCCGCCGGTGTGGCTCGTCCAGGTGTCGGCTGGCCCAGGCCACGACTGTCCACCCTCACTGTCCGGTGGCGGATGCGAAGGCACGCCGCTCGAACCAGACTGCTGGCATCATCGGAAAGACGCGCGCGCGGGGCCGGCTTGTGCGGGACCTTGATGCGCGAACAAACAACTCGGGCCCCGCCCACGGGCGCCCGACCACCACCACCCTAGGAGAATCAGATGTCCGCTCCGACGACAGGCCCACAGACAACCGCCGAGGGCGCGAGCGTGCGCCCGTTTGAGATCACCGTTCCGGAAGAGGATCTGGTCGAGCTGCGTCGGCGGATCGCGGCGGTGCGGTTGCCCTCCAGGGAGCTGGTCGACGATCGCTCGCAGGGCGTGCAGCTGAAGACGATCCAGGAGCTCATCCGGTACTGGACGACCGAGTACGACTGGCGCAGATGCGAGGCGAGGCTGAACGCGCTGCCGCAGTTCAAGACCGAGATCGAGGGGGAGGACATCCACTTCATCCACGTGAAGTCGCCGCACGAAGACGCGCTGCCGTTGATCCTCACGCATGGCTGGCCCGGCTCGATCATCGAAATGCTCGAAGCGATCGGGCCGCTCACGGACCCAACCGCGCATGGCGGAGCCGCTGAGGACGCGTTCCACCTAGTGGTGCCGTCCATCCCGGGCTACGCCTTCTCGGCTGAGCCGACCGAGCTGGGCTGGTCCGCGGGCCGCGTCGGGCAGGCCTGGGGGAAGCTGATGCCGCGCCTAGGCTACGGGCGTTACGTCGCCCAGGGAGGCGACGTGGGCGCCGCCGTCACCGACGCGATGGGCCGCCAGGCGCCCGACGGTCTGCTCGGCATCCACATGAACCTATTCGTGCCGGCACTCGTCAACCCCAGCGCGTTCCCGGTGCGGTCCAAGGAGGAGCACGCCGCGGCCGACGCGATCACCGCCTTCAGGACGACCGGCAACGCCTATCTGATCGAGCAGAACACGCGACCGCAGACGATCGGCTATGCCCTGCTGGATTCACCCATCGCGCTGGCCGCCTGGATGCTCGACCACGACACCGACTCCTATTACAAGATCTCCAGCGCCTTCGTCGACGACAAGCCCTCGGGAAACCTCACCCGAGACCACATCCTCGACAACATCACCACCTACTGGCTGACCGCCACCGGGGCCTCGGCGGCCCGCTCCTACTGGGAGGGCGCACAAGCCGGCGCAGCGGCCACGGCGGCCGGTCAGGCGCCCCCGCCGGTCTCGATCCCCGTGGGATTCACCACGTTCCCCGGCGAGATCTGGCGGACCCCGCGCACCTGGGTCGAGCAAGCCTATCCCAGCGTCAAGTACTTCAATGAGGTCGACAAGGGCGGCCACTTCGCCGCCTGGGAAGAGCCCGACCTCTTCACGACCGAGCTACGGGCCGCATTCAGGTCGCTCCGTTAGCAGCCCCGGTTCGACGTCTGCGCGGATGCCTCTGCTCGCTGCAAGCCGAGTGGCTCAACTTCGAGCCACTCGGCCGCCCCGAGCAGTCACCACCGATCCGCGTCCGAACTACTTATGAAACCCACACCACCTCGGTCACCAACCACCAAGTCAGTCACCTACCACATCATTAGGGTCGGTCAAGGCGTTTTCCGGTGCCAGAACTACGTTCGGCCAGGATGAGACCCTTGAGCCCGATGCCGGACCGAGCCGTGCGGCCCCGGACCGTGATCGTGGGAGTTGGCTTTGCCGGCTTTCATTGCGCCGCGCAGAGGCCCTGGCGCTCGTCACACATCGCGGCGCCAGCGGCGCGGTCGTGCCCCACCCTAGCCTTCCGCCGAGCTCTGGGTCGGACGAGACTGGAGTACCGCGATACCCCCGCAGCGGGTAGACCGCAGGCGATCGCTTAGCTTCAGAGCTTCACCACAAGCGCGATCCCGATCGCAGTTCCACCGCTCGTCGAGGCAATCAGGAGTAATCCTCGATCGGGCCGACGGTGAGGTCGAGGACCCGGTGCTCGTCCAGGAACCGGACGGTAGACGAGCAGATAGCAGTGAAGCAGCGCGATGGGCTGGCCCAAGCGGTGACCGTTGTAGTGGATCACGACATTGGCGTTCTCGACACCGACGTTGACGAATGTCATCCGGAGCTGCGCTCCTGCAGCGATTGGGTCGGGAACAGTCGACGGACGTTTGCGCCAGCCAGAGGTTGATTTCGCTCGGCAGACCCGGGCTGTCCCCGCGGCATGTACGCGGGTTGCGTTCGCTTCGCCCTTATCCCTCGGGCCCTGATCGCGCCATCGAACAGCGATTGGTGACTGGCATGGCTGCTCGAATCGTTCTACGATTGGAGCCGCTTATGGCCACCATCCGCCTCCTTCCGGGGGCGACGCCGGTGCTGAGTGGGCGTGGCACCGAGTCAGGTGGGCCGGGTCGCTCAGCGGCATGTTCCGACGCCTCGACGCCGGCTTGACGAGTGTCCGGCTCGCGGTTTACGACTGCCCACCCGCACTGACCCATGGCGGATGCGAGGCCCGTCGACGCAAACGACACTCTTCGAACTGGCCCACTCGCCAGCCGCATCTACCGACAGGAAGCTTCATGTCGTCCACGCACGAGGTTGCACAAGCTGGCCACACCGATCCCGAGCCCGCGACGAAGCTAACGGCGGCCGACTGGCACGCCAACGCCGGTCGGCTCGAGGAGCGTGAATCGGATCGTCCGCGGCTCATCGAAGAGCACCAGATCGTAGGTCCCAACGGTGAAGACAGGATCGAAGCCGTCGATGACCGCGGTCGACGCTGGCATGACCCGCCGCCGGTGCGCCGCGGCGCCGCCGACGTCACGGGACTCAATCGGACATGGTGGCTGGTGCGCTGGGTCATCGTCGTCATTCTCCTGTTCGTTCCCTGGTGGTGACCCCATGAGACGACTGAACCGCAATTTGCAACACGCCAGTTATAAGGAAAGCGAGACTCCCATGCTCCGCCAACTTGACCAACGGAAATGCCACGGCCTGACCATCACACTCGAGTGGGAGCCTGACACAGACCGGCTCCCGGTCTGGTGGGAGGATGACCGCTCGCCTGACCGACCAGCGCTTTTGCTACCTAGTCGCGCCATCCGACGCGCGGCAAGCATTTCTTCACCCCTTCGCATACGCACCTCAGCGCGCGGAGATACTGGAAAGGGTGGACACGACTGTCCGCCGACGCTGTCCCGTGGCGGATACGAGCGGGGCCCGCGCCCACGAGACTCGGTGAAATCCTGCTCACCCGGAGCACCACCGCACCAAACTCGGAGATACCACGATGACCGACGTGTCAGGCACATGGATCGGGGTGGGCTCCAGAGGGAAGGCTTGCGAGGTGGTCATGGCGTCGTTTCTTACTCGGTTGGGGGAAGCCGTGTCGTCGGCGCCTCAGAAGCGATGTCGGGTGTGGCTGAAGCCGCCCTTGGTGAAGGCAAGGACCTTGGCTGGGCGGACGGCGAACACGAGCACGGTCCCGGCGCCGTGTCGGAAGCCATCCTGACTGACCTCGTATTGCCATCGCCCGTCCCACTTCTGCGCCCACGCTGCGGCGAGCCGGTCGAGTTGCTGTGAGTCGGTGACGCGGGCCGCCTCGCCTTCGACAATCACGTCGAGGCCGCTTTGCCAGCCGTTGGCGCCAGTGGTCAGCGCGACGTACGAATTGCCGGCGAGGTTGCGCGCCTTCTGCTCGTCGGGGCCTGTGGAGAAGTGCAGCGCGTCGTCGAGCCAGACGGCGACGAGGGGCGTGACGTGCGGCCGGCCGTCTGTGCGGACGGTCGAGATCCAGAAGATCTCGGCCCGCTTGATCGCCTCGAGCGCGTCCTCCCAGCTGGTGGGTTTTGCTCCGGGCTCGCTAAAGCGGGTGTCGAGCTCTGTGCGGGGTGTCGTCATCACGGGCTTCTTTCCTCGGGATTGGGGGGTGGCGGGTAGGCCTCGGCGACGACGTCGTCCAGGCGGGCGATCGCGGTGAAGTCCGGTGAGAATCGGTTGCGCATCAGCGCGATCGCGACCCCGGTGTCGATGTCGGCGTAGGCCGCCGATCCGTTAGTGCCGACCATCCCGAAGGTCGACCCGGATCGCGAGCGCGCGCGGCTGGCCCGGTCGGGGCTGTACCCGAGTGACCAACTGATCTCCATCTCCATCACTTGATCTCTGCCGCGGTAGGCGACTGCGGCGGTGCCCGCGAGCTGCTCGGCTGAGAGCAGACGTGTTCCGGCTACGTGCCCGAGGAGGGCCGCGTAAACGCGGGCCGCCGCTCGGGCGCTCATCGTGCCAGACGACGGGATCTGCGCGGTGAGCACGTCCCGGCGGTTGGCGAACGCGGCATCGGGAGCGGCGCCGGGAGGCATCGCGCGGGCTAGCGGGCTGCCCGGGGCGGGGCCGGGAGGAGGGGGTCCGGACGGTGCGACCTGGCGGGCGACCCGATCCAGCAGTGGCGGCGGGACCGCGAAGTGGAGCTCGTCGGTGACGGCTAGCGGCTTGGTGAGTGTCTCCTTGAGAAGGGTCACGAGGCGGGAGCCGGTTGTCCGCTGGAGCGTTTCACCGAGCAGGAATCCGAAAGTCTGAGCGTGGTAGCCAAACGCGGTCCCCGGCGGCCACCACGGGGCGGCCTCGGCGACGAGCGCAACCATGTGATCCCAGTCGCACAGCTGCTCGGTCGTCAGATCAGCCGGTAACCCGGGCACGCCCGCCTGGTGCATCAGGACATGTCGCACGGTGACGTCCTGCTTGCCGTGTGCAGCGAACTCGGGCCACACCTCGGCCAAGCGCAGGTCGTAGTCGAGCCTGCCGGTCGCGACGAGGGCATGGACCAGCGAGCTGAGAATGCCCTTGGCGGTCGAGCCGGCGAAGAACAAGGTGCCGGCTGACACGGGATCGCCACTGACCGGATCGGCGACGCCGCTCTGCGCGTCGGCGACGAGTGCACCGTCCTTGATCACGGCGGCCTGAAGGCCGACCTCGCCGTCCGCGACGAGTTCGTCTAGGACCGCCTGCACGGCATGCTGGAGCGCGATGTCAGCCATCGTCGGTGATCCTTCCCGTCTGCAAGCGGTTACTCATCGCTGCGCGTCTTCTTGGTCGGCTATCAGGAGATAGACCGCCGCGCACCGCAGAACTCATCGGTCCGATTTATGGCCGATTTCCGACTCGCGTTGCCGGGCTCCGGAAGGATTCGCGATGCCTTTGGATTCTCATAGAGTCCGCGAGCGATGCGGGCGGTTGTGATCACCGAGCACGGGCCCCCCGGGGTCCTCCAGGTCCAAGAGCGGCCTGACCCGCCGGTGGGACGTGGTGAGGTGCGTATCGCAGTCAAAGCGGCGGGGATCAACTTTGCCGATACGCTTGCCCGGACGGGGCTGTACCCGGACTCGCCAAAGGTGCCCTGCGTGGTCGGCTACGAGGTGGCCGGGGAAGTGGAGTCGGTGGGAGACGGGGTCGAGTCGGTCAAGCCGGGTGAGCGGGTGCTTGCCGGTACGCGCTTCAACGGCCAGGCAGAACTGGTCACGGTACGCGAGAACATGGTCTACGAGTTGCCCGAGCGGCTTTCCTTCGAGGAGGGTGCAGCATTCCCGGTGAACTACGCGACCGCCCAGGCGGGTCTGGTCGTGATGGGAGGCTTGAAGCGAGGCGAGCGGGTTCTGATCCACGCTGCGGCTGGTGGGGTAGGGATCTCGGCCACGCAGATCGCCAAGCACGTCGGCGCGGAGGTGTTCGGCACCGCGTCGGCTTCAAAACACGACGCGATTCGCGAGCAGGGAGTCGACCACGCGATCGACTACCGCAGGCAGGACTTCGCCGAGGAGGTATGCCGGCTCACGCGCGGCGAGGGGATCGATGTCGCGTTCGACGCCCTCGGCCCGTCGAGCTTCCGTAAGGACTACCAGTTGCTCCGTCCCGGGGGGCGACTGATCATGTACGGGGCCTCGGAAGTCCAGACCGGGGAGAGGCGCAGCGTACAGGCCGCGCTGAGGACCCTGGCCTAGAGCCCGTTCTCGTCGATGCCGTGGTGGAAAGGTCTCGGGGTGATGAATGAGAACAAGGGCGTGTTCGGCCTCAACATGCTCTCCTGGTGGGACGCCGAGGGAAGTCTCGACCGGGTGATTGAGCCGTTGATACCAGGGCTCCAAGAGGGGGAGCTTCGGCCGGTCGTCGCCGCGGCCTTCTCATTCGAGCAAGCGCCCGACGCGCACCGCTTCATCGCCGAGCGGCGAAACATCGGCAAGGTCGTCCTCGTCCCGTAGATAACGTTCAGGAGCTAGGCGCTTCAGCGCTTCAGCGTGAATCTCGCGCGGGTCGCAATGGCGTGAGAATGGCCCGTGCATGGTGCTCAACGTCGCGATCACCAGGCTCCTCGTGTTACGGGTGGCGACGGTCGACCATGAGATCACCAGCCGGCCCTCGCTGGGCGTGACCAGCACAAATCGGTAGCCGCCGCCCGCGAGCAGGGTGTGAATCCGTCCCCGCTTCGCCCCCCAGAGGATGGCGGCCAAGCGCGTTCGGAGTTGAGCGATCGTCACCACGGGGCCAAGTCGGTTCGAGACGGCCGCCGTCACGCCTTTGGCGTTGACAGCGTGGACCTCCAGCCCGAGACTCGCGCCCAGATCTGCGGCCGCGACCCGGTACGTGGCGCTCGTGGCTCCCTTGATCGCCGCGCATGTGCGCACGCAGCGCTGCCGCTGGTAGTGGTAAACCAACTGCTCCGGCACCGCCCACCAGCTTCCCTTCGAGCTCGACAGCACCTGGTTTTGGGGCGGGTTGCCCGAGCGGCCGGCGCCCGAGTGGGTTGCGGCTTGACGTGGGGCACGCTCGAGGACGGGCCGACGATCGCCGGCATTGTCGTCGCCGACCCGGCCTGGTTGTCGTAGACCACCCGCACCAGCGGGATCACATTGCCGTGGGGGAACCACCGCAGCGACAGAGTCGATGGCATGCCCCCTAGGCTCGTCCAGGTCGGGCCCCCGTTCGTCGAGAACTGCCACGTGGCGGCCGGTTGGGGATCGCCCGTCGCTCCGGATGTGGGGCGGTCTCCGGCTCACTGCCAGATCGGGGACAGAGCTCCAGCGTCGGCACCGCCGGTTGGTGACCGGCTCATCCGCTTGACTCGACGATCCGTCGAAGTGTTGTTTCGATCTCGGGGTAGGCGGGGCTGGGAGCAAGTTTGACAGCGCGATCGACGCGGTTGTAATCGACGCGGTAGCGGTACACCGATGGCCAGGGGTGCAGCGATATTCCGCGGTAGATTCGTCCCGTCCTGTAGCTGAAGATCAGGTGGCTGCCCATCTCGCCTCCACCCGGAAATGAGGGGGCAAGAATCAGTTCACCCCGATGCCCGGCCCACACCACGCGACTGATCAGGACCGCACGCCGTCTGTTGCTGCGCTGCACGAGCGCGTCGGTCAGTGGTCTGGGTCGTCCGCGTGGCAGCGCGAACCCGAGCGCAGATACATCGGTCGTGCCGTAGACCAGAACGTGGACGAAATACGGCGGTGGTGGTGTCAACTCCGACGCCGCAACCACGATTCCGTTTTGCGCCCCCGGAATCGGACGCCCGTAGGTTAAATAGCTCCACTGCGCAAATCTGCACTGCTTGCTCGCCAACGGAACGTCGGTCATGGTGGGGCCGCCACTGCACCCGGCGACGACGCTCGGGCGCGTAGTGCCCGAGCCCGAGACCGGCACCGATCGCGGACACGCTGGCCGCAGCAGCCAGCCCTGCACACACGAGGACCAAGCCGAGCGTGGAACCGGCTTCATCGGGACAGCCGTATCAACACCCTGGATCTGGCGGCCACCCTTGGTCGGCGATCGTCCCGCGCCACAGGCCGAGAGCGCAAGGGTTCCCGCCAAGCACAGCAGCGTCGCAACACGTTGCGGATACACGGCGCTGATGTTCCCCGATCCGAGTGCTCGGTGCACGCAGCACTGGCAGCATCGATCGGTCCCGAAGGATGGCTTCAGAGTGATGGATCGGCAGCGCTGAGCCTGTCTCGGGCCAGGTCGCTGCCGCGACGGTGGTAGGCGGAGAAGGCCGCGATCCCGCTACGCCTGTTGCGGTCGCGACGCCCGAGTGGCGGGTTTGCGCCTCGTGGGTTGGCAACCCGTCGGCTCAGATCTTCAGAACGGCGTCGAGCCAGTCGTAGAGAACCTCGTTGCGGGTCTGCGGCGCCATGGGCTCGTCGTGGTACTCGGCGCCTTCGGCCGTCGTGAAGAGCGCGAGACGCTTCTTCGAGCGGAGCTGGCGATAGACCTGCTGTGACTGCCCGGGATAGAACTGCTCGTCCTCCGCCTCCATGACCAGCGTGGGGGGGCGGATGCGACCGATAGTGTCGGCGCTGAGGTCGAAGAGAAGCATATATCGCACCTGGTCGTAGAAGTCAGGCTTCTCGAAGATCTCGCTCCGCTTGGCGATGGTGAAGAGCTCTTGGGGGGATTCCTTGCTCAGCACCTTCTTCCAGATCTGGTTCACCTCTTGCTTCTGTCCGGCTTTGACGAGCCGGAGGAGGTTGCCAAGCTTCCACGGCGCGAGGATGTTGGTCACGCCGGGGTCGAGCACGACCGCAGCCAGCCTTCGATCGTAAGCGGCTGCGCGGGCCACCGACGCGCCGCAGAAACTCCAGCCCACGATCGCGATCCGTCGCCTATCGACATCGCAGCGCCGCATGAGGGCGTCAAGGACCGGCGTGACCACCTTCTCCCAGTCGGGGATGATCCGGACGTTATGCTCGAATAGCAGCGAGCCCTGGCCGGGACCCTCGAAGATCAGCGCGTTGTACCCGCGTGTGATCGCGGCGGCGCCTCCGAACGCGTAAAGATCGACGTTCTGAGCGTCTGAGCCGTTGTTAAGGATGATCGTCGGGCGCGGCCGCCGGCTGCTGTCGGGCTTCAACAGGTAGCCGCGCAGCGGGACCTTTCCCCCGTAGCCGATCTCCAAGCGCTCAAACGGCGGTGAGAACAGCTGCGCGGCCTGGTCCCAGCAAGCCTGCATCAGACGGTAGATCTGTCGCTCGCGGGCGCGTGTGGGCCGGTTGGTGCCCAGCACGAAGTACAGCGCCTGGCTGTAGTACTCCGCCGCCCTCAGATACCTCTCGCGCGCTGTGACCCGGCGCCCGTATTGGAGAGCGGTGGCCGCCTGGCCGGCCAGCCGTTGTCCCAGCGCGAGGAACTCGTCAAAGAACGTCTGGTAGGTGGGGTCCTTCGCGTTTACACGGTCCACCGCGGACAGAACCTCGCCGACCTCGGCGATCCCGTAGCCGGCCGAGCCGAGTGCGAACAGCGTCTGAAAATTCAGTGTAGGGTCGTGGAAGTAGCTAGTGGCGCTCGGCCTCAGCGACGAAGCGATCGCGCCCTGGGCAGCGTCCGGACCGCGCAGCCAGAGGGCCGCGCCTGCCGCGGCCGAGTCGGACAGAAGTGCCCGACGGCTCAGCCGTTCTTGCATGTCTGCGCCAGACCTAACACACTCACGCATCGTCTCACATTGCGCGCCCCACCATCACCCGAGACGCACTTAGCCTGGATCCGCCGCGCCGGACTTGCGCACGATACACCGACCCGCGTCAGCTCAGCCGGTGCCAGCGCGCGGATCGCAGTCATCCTAGAGGAGGACGGCAGCTCGCCACAGCCCGCCCCTTCAGAGCGACGACAGCGGCGATCTCGCAGAAGAGACTACGACGCGACAAGTACCACTGAAACGACACCGCTGCTGTGGAGACGCAATCGACAGAACGCTCGCCGCGGCGCCCAGGTACACCCGGACCCGAGGGTGGGTCTCACTCCACCTAGGAGTGGCGGCAGCCTGTGGGTCTCAATCCGGAACTACCCTCAAGTTCATCATCGACGGCGGCGTTCAACGGAGCACCGCCACCGCATAGGAAGGATGCGCCACGATGGACACGAATTGCCTGGTCCTCGGCCACGGTCAGCAGACGGTGACCGTGGCCGGAGGTCAGCTCAGCTCACAGGAGGGCGTGTAGGTTGATGGCGTTCGCCATCGCCTGGTAGCCCTCGTCGTTGGGATGCAGATGGTCGCCGCCGTCGTAGATCGGGTTGATAATCTGTGGGTCGAGCGGATCAGCGGTCACCTGCGCGAAGTCGATGACCCCGTCGAAGTGGCCGGGCTGGCGGATCCAAGCATTGACCTGCTCGCGGATGCGTTCCTTGGCGGGAGTCCAGTAACCGGGCGCATATTCCTCGGAGTTCTTGAACGGGGTGAGCGTCGCACCGAAGATACGGATGTGGTGCCGGTGAGCGTCGGCGATCACCTCTTGGTAGCCCGCGATCACCTTGGCCGCTGTGATCCCCGGCGTCGAGCCGGTGCACAGCGCGAACGCCGTCCCCGAGCATCCGATGTCATTGATCCCCTCCAGAAAGATGATGTCGCGCACGTTGGGCTGTTCGAACACGTCGCGGTCGATCCGCTTCAGCGTGCTCACGCCGCAGCACTGGGTGTCGGCGAGCACCTCGTTGCCCCAAATGCCCTCGTCGGTAACCGACAGCGTCGGGCCGTGCAGCGCCTGAAGGCGCCGGGCAAGATAGTTGGGCCAGCGATCGTTAGCGTTGAAGTCCGACAGGAACCCGTCGGTGATCGAATCGCCGAGCGCAACCACCGTGCCCTCGATCCGATTGGAGGCCAGCACGTCGACGCGGTCGGCGAGCATCCAGCACGTCATCAGCCCGGCGACATACGGGGCGTCGGCGACGGTGAGCGCGCGATCGCCGCTCGCCTCGAAACTGTCCTGCTGGGCATCCCAGTGCTCGGTCACGCTATGCGTCGTGTTGGCGACATAGATGCTGAGCAGGAGGTCCTCGCTTGTGCGCACCGCGAACCGGACGGGGTCGCTAACCACCTGACGACCGGCGGGAATCGTCACCGTCGGCTTGCCGGCAAAGGTCAGCCGACGCATCGTCCCGGGCACGGCCTCGGCACCCGACAGCTCACCGGCCACCGACGCGGCGCCGACCCGCAGCGGTGTCTTACCGAATGCGTTGGTAAGCCGCACGCGAAGCTCGGATCCGTTAACGCTCGGTGACACGACATCACGGACCGTCTGATCGCTGAGTCCCTTGGGCGCAGGACAGACTGAGTCAACCGAGATCCCGGTCTCGCCGAGGTTAGGGAAGGTGGCCTGTGCGGACGCTCCCCACGCCCCGACCCATCGCCCCGTCGCCGCCCCTGCGGACGGCGCCGCCACGGCGATCGACACAAGAACGGCGGCGCATACGGCGCCCACACGTGCGCTGATAGACATCAAACCTACCTCCATATGGGTAATTGTCCTGACCGGCGCACCGCAGCTCGTAGGTCCGCCGTTCGCGATCAGAGCCAGGCGGAGGGGTGTCGATCGCTACGGGGCCGCGCGTCGCACGGGACACCCCGACATCACCGACGGCTCGGGCGGTGCGCGCAACGGCCATTGCCCTCCGGGCAGAGAAGGCCCCTTCTCTCCAGTCGTTTGACCGCATCGCCCACGACCGCATACTTCGCACGGTCGCCACATTCCCCCAACGGCCTCGACGTAAACGACTCGGGGTGCCGTTGATGCGAAGCGGTTGTTGTCCGGGCTCCAGATCGGCGCTTCTGTCCGGCTCAAGGGCGTGGTCCGACGGTCGTCCTGCATTGGGTAGGTGAGTAGCCTCCAGTGCCAACCAGGTCGCGCTCTCGGAATGGACGAGAGCGGAGCGCTCGAGCTGGCGCCTGCTCCCCCGGGAGAGCGACAGGGCGAGGCGGTTGCCAGCCAGCACAGGTTAGGCGATCGGCAAGCAACTTCGCGACGGCTCTGTTCAGCCGGCGACCAGTGACCGCATTCTCTCGAGATGCTCGTCGGGCGTGGAGAGGTGTCCGGCCTCCCTGTCGATGACCACGTTCGCGTTCGGGACATGGCGCGCTAGCCATTTTCCGTGGGCGGCCGGCACCAGCACGTCGGTGGCCCCATAACGCACCTGGACTGGAACCCGGATCTCGTCGACCTCGAATCCCCACGGCTTGACGAATGCAAGGTCGTCGTCGACCCAGCCGCAGATCCCCGATGCGAGTGCCTCGCGGAACGATTTGCGCATCCGCTCGAGCACGACCTGGTCCCGGAGCATCGTCTGGTCGGGTTCGGATAGCTGGAAGTTGGCCAGCAAGGTAGCTGGGTCCTCGTCCAGCCGGCTCAGGTTGTCGTCGGCTTCTTTCCCGAGCTCGCGGACGAGTGTCTCCTCGCCCTCCAACGCCCAGCCGAACTCCTTGACGTTTTCCGGGTCCATGCCCTCAAACCAGTCGAGATCCGGAGCGTCATAAGGGGCGGCACCGACGTTGCACTCCGCGCGGATAACACGCTCCGGCAGCCGGGCCGCTGCGGCCAAGGCGTGCGGCCCACCGCCCGAGCCGCCGGTGACGACAAATCGCTCGATCCCCAGCGCATCGGCGATCGCAGCGATGTCAGCGACGCAGTCGACGACATCACGACCCGGATGGCGGGTGGAGCGCCCGTTGCCGGGGCGGTCGTAGGTGACTATCCGTAGACCCGCGTCAGCGACGCGCGATGGATCCGGATGACGGCCGCTCAGGCGTGAACCGGGAGTCCCGTGCAGCACGAACACCGGCTTGCCGTCGGGGTCACCCATCTCTGCGTACGCAAGGGTGCGGCCATCCGATTTCTGGACGAATTCAGCGGGTTCCTCACCCACACTTGTCACGCCTTGACCCTACCCCATACGAAAGGACGCGGTGCGCCGCCGCGTTCCCAGCGGTGGTCGTCGACCGGGGTCGGTCCGGGTCATTCGCGGAAGGCGAACGCGAGTGCGTTGATGCGGCTCGACGGATCCTCTGGTCCCGTCGTCACGTTGACGCCCTAATTCACCTGGGCGCGTTTGGCGCTGGCGTCGACTGCCTCGACCGCCTCGGACACGCGCTGGCAGACCACGACCCCTGGCCTTGAGCGCGCTGCAGCGCTCAGGCTGCGCCCGCCGATGACGAACTGGATGCACGGAATGGCTTGGTGGACCTGATCGATGGCGCGGCGCGTCAGGCTGCTCATCCCGGGCATCGTCGCGCTCACGCACACGACGTCGGGGCGATGGCGCCTGACGCAGGCAACGAGGGCGTCGGCCGGGATGTCCGCGCCCAACATCACGATCAGATAGCCCGCAGCGCGCAGAAGCTCGCCGACCATCGCAACGCGATCGAGTGCATCTCGCCCGCCGGTGTCGCGAGCATGACCTGGTGAGTCCGCCGGTCTTGCGCCACCCGCGTGACCTCGCGATGCAAGGCGAGGACACGGAGCGAGATCTCGCTCGCGAGATGCTCGTCGGCCACCGACATCGCGCCTCGCTCCCACAGCTCCCCCACCAGCCACAGGGCCGGGGCGATGATCTCATCGTCGATCTCTGCCGCGCTGAGGTTCGCGTGCGACGCCTCGCGGATCGCACTCTCGGCCGCCACCTCGTCGCCCGCAACAAGCGCCGCGGCGTACATTCGCGCCAACGCGCTGACTCTCGCCCGCCCCCCGCTCGCGCGACTCGTTCTCCCGATGGCCCATCGCGCTCTCAAGCCCACCATACACCTGGATCGCGCGCCGTCGCGACCCTCGCGGGCAGCAGCAACTCTCGCTACGAGGCGCCGGCGCCGCGGGTTAGGTCAAGAGCGTTTGCCGGCTCGCGAGGAATGCGGCGCCGCTGTCAACGCGCTCGGCCACCTCCGCCAGATCCGGATACTCCATCGCAAGACCCTCGCGAGGAGCTCGAGGTCCCGGACGAGCTGGGCGAGCGGGAACTCCCGCGCTTCCAGGACCCTCCGGGGACCCCTCACCGCTCCGCTTCGCCGCCCTTCGCGTGGGTGAAGGCGAGGTCAGGTTGGCTGCCACAGCTCGACCCGGTTGCCCTCAGGATCGGTGACCCAACCGAATCGACCGACACCCTCCATGTCCTGCGTCTCTGTAGCCACGGCCGCTCCCTTGGCGCGCAATTGCGTGAGCATCGCATCGAGGTCGCGGACCCGAAAGTTGAGCATGGTTTGCTGGCCGCGGGACCCGAAGTAGTCGGTCTCGGACTCGAACGTCGCGAACACCGTCAGCCCGGCTCCCTGACGCCAGAGGCCATTCTCATCGGCGTCCAAGCCTAGGCAATCGCGATACCACGCGCCCAGGGCCGCCGGGTCGGCCGCCCGCACGAAGTATCCACCGATTCCAAGCACACGTTCCATGCCGCCATCTTGCCACGACGGCGATCGGGCGGGCTGGCACAACAGCATCGCCCGCGCGGCGGTCGTCAATCATCAGGCGTCGATCGCCAGCCGATGCGAGCACGTCCCGCCGAACAACCCGGCTGGCCATTCGGGGCGCTCGATGGCTAGCCGTTTCGGTCTTCAGTTTGCCTGTGGCTTGCTCGGGGCAGGTCGTTCCCGCGGGCCGCCGTGACCCTCGTCCACTGCGGGCACTTGCGGAAAGAGGTTGTTTCCGTGACCGATCTTCTTGCTCGCACTTCCCTGACGGCATCGGACGTTTCGCTGATCGCCGGCCGAGCTGGCATGAGCGCTATCCGTGAGGCGCGCTCACGCAGCAAAGGTCGGCAGCGATCAGGCGCGATCCGTAGCGTCAGGCAGATCTACACGACGCTGACGGGCGGTGTCCTTCTCGCCATGGGGGTCGGCGGCGCCTCGTACGCCACGATATTGTCGCCGGTCGATTCAAGCGGAGTGATCCACGGGTGCTACACGAATGGGAGCCTTGGCGGGGCGCATGCGTTCGTTCTGGAGAACGCCGATAGAACCTGTCCAAGGGGCACGACAGCGATTTCCTGGAACGAGCAGAAGCCGGCGGGCGCGACCGGCGCAACCGGGGCTACGGGCGCTGCCGGCCCGGCAGGTCCCGTCCACTGCCGGTCAGAGTGGAATCGACGCAGAAACCGTGTTTGCCCATGCGACCGGCTCGGCGAGCCTGCCCACCCACTGTCGCGGCTCTGCCGCTCCTGCGTAGCAGGTGGGCACACGGGCCATCGCTGAACCCCAGACCGCGGCTGGCCGCGTTCCGAACCAGGCAGTCCCGGCCGCGCCAAAGAGCCCCCGTGGGTAGCGGGGGCTCTCCCGGATACGTGGAGTGATGCGGCGGTGTGCCGCGGCGTCTAGCCGGTGAGGATCACTTGGCGGGCAGTGGAGGCGCCACGTTTACCGGCCGTGCGGAAACCGGCAGCGTGGGCGGAATGTAGTCGGGGCCGGTGGAGAAGGGGGCATGAATCCACCCCAGGTCAACCTCGAGGAGGCTCGGCCAGGGGATCAGGTAGGCCTGCTCGACCGAGTCGTAAAGGTCAGCGTAGGCGGGGGTTGAGGGGTTGCCGCCCTTGGCGACCTGCCACTCGTAGTTGGGGGTGGTCGACCAATAGAGGTTGATCCCGTACGCTTCACTTCCCCCTCCGATGCAGCCGTCAGCGTTGCACGCACGGGCCAGGTACTTGTGATTTGCCGTGTCATAGAGGGCAACCCGTTCGGTCGCAGCTATTTGCTGGGTCACGTACGTGCCCGGTTGCCTGATGAACTCCCACTGGTAGTTCAAGGCCGACCCGGAGGAGGGTGCATACGTCAGGTCGACTCCAAAGGTCTGGTGGCCGTAGATGAGCGACAGAGGCTCCGTGTTAGACTCCGCGCCGTCGGGGTAATCACCCGGGGTCGGCGGGGAGACTAGTTCAGTCAAGACGCCTGCATACGGTGCAAGGTCGGTATTGGCGGCGCCAGGGTCATTTTGCTGAACGATCTGCCAGGTCGTGACGTTGGTGGCGAGCGCGCTGGCGGGCAGGGCGAGCGCGGCGATTGCGGTGAGCGCGACAAGCGCCGCGCGAAGCTTGAATCGGAACATCCTGAACTCCTTGTTTTAGGGTCTGGCTGACACGGTGATCATTCACCCCCGAGCGGCTGGCCGGTAGGCACCCTAGGGTTGATTCTTCCGCACCCGTCAGCGCGACTGGTGAGGTCTCACCGCATGGACTTGCGGACCAGGCCGGACGGGACTTACACTCTCGGACGACAGGAGCGGGCGCATGCGGTCGCCTGCGCCGACGACTCTTTTCATCCTCCGAACGGAGTGGCGGCCTGCATTCGCTCCGGCGGCATCTCGATCGTTGTGCGCGCGGGCCGTGAAGCAGCCGACCGAAGCGCCGGCGACGCCGACCGGCTCTGCATAACGGCCGCGGGCCGGCGATGGTGCTCGATCTGGCGGCGCACGCCGGCCACAGCGATGGCGGACATCTCGAGATCGCTCGGGACTTAACGAGCCGAAGCCCCGCGATCGTGCGAGGCTCCGGGCGTTCGAATCGGGTCGCGGTTTCAGCTCTTGACGTCGGCGCTTAGCAGAAGGTGAAGCTGTGGCGTGACCTGGTTCGGCTTGCCGGTCCAACCGTCGGGGACCGAGCTGTCGAAGTACCGGACGCAGGTCCCGCTGGGGGCGCTGGCCATGTAAATGCCGCTCGTGTCGTTGGTGAGCGCGAGCACGTCGCCGGCCTTCACGTTGATATGGCTCGCGAACGTGTTCTCCCCACCGTTCAGGACGGTCTGCCAGGAGCTGGAGTGCACGAACCTGAACTTTCCGTGCCCGGCCGGGCGCAGGACGCGGAGCTGCACCTGGCCGCCCACGCTCCCGGCATTTAGCGACCAGTTGGACAGCGTGCCGGAGTGCTTGACGACGTCGGTCGGCTTGCCGTGGTGGTAGTTGACGTAGGTGCAGTCGAAGTCGAGCAGGCAGATGTTCGCGGTCGGCGTTCCGACCGAATCGCCGACCGGGCTGGTGTGGGCCAGAGCGGCGGGTGCGGCCGCGAGCGACACGGCGGCGGCGGTGAGGGCGGTGAGGGTGCGAATGCGGATCATCTTGGTCTCCGGTCTGTGGGCGGTTTGCTTGTATGGCAATGTCGCCGAGCCGGGGCCCGGCTACCAGGCACCCAAGGGGTGAACCCGATCACACCCCGCCGCGCACCCACCGCCGCGGCGAGGCGCACGCTCTCAGAAACGGATCGGCGTCACGTCGCCGTCGCCGGTCGCACCCCAAACCCAACACGGCAAGCCGCAGGGGACACTCGACCGTGATCCTCCCGACGACTGGCGCTCCTTTGGCCGTCGGGGTGCTGTCCGGGACCCGTTCGTCGCCCGCAGCGCCGCCGACCGTTTCTCGTATCGACCCGCCCGCGCGAGTCGCTTGGGACGGCGATACGATCGCTGGCACCATGCCTGAGCGAGTCCCAGTAGCACCGATCCAGAGTCCAAGCGAGCTAAAGCTCCAGATCGAAGCCGAGCGTCTCAGCGAGCCGTTTCTCGTGTACCGCGACGGTGGCGGAACGCAGCAGATCTTCACACTCGGCGAGGCCAGCGATCGCTTTACCGTCGGCAGGGGCTCGTCGAACGATATCTGCCTCAATTGGGACACCGAGGTCTCGCGGGTCCACTCGGAGCTCTGCCGCATCGGGGATGACTGGACGGTCGCCGACGACGGACTCTCACGCAACGGCACCTACGTCAACGGTGAGCGCGTGGTTGGACGGCGGCGGCTGCATCACAGCGACGTCCTGCGCTTCGGGCGGACGGTCGCCACCTACCGCCAACCGCGGGCCGCCGACATCGCGCAGACTGAGATCGCGTCCGACGTGCTCGACCGCGCGAGCCTGTCCGTAGCCCAGCGCCGGGTGCTGGTCGCGCTGTGCCGCCCATTCAAAGACAGTGCCGGATACGTGACGCCAGCCACCAACCAACAGATCGCCGCCGAGCTGTACCTCAGCGTTGACGCCATCAAGACCCACCTTCGCGCGCTCTTCGCGAAGTTCGGGATCGAGGAGCTGCCGCAGAACCAGAAGCGTGTGCGGCTCGTCGAACTAGCGTTGAAGAGCGGCGTTGTCACGCCCCGTGACCTGTAAGGAGTAAGTCCAGCAGGCAAGGACGCGCTCCACCTCTGGCTCGTCGGGCTCGCCGTCAAGGCGACCGATCCGGGCCTGCGTTCGCAAAGCGCGGCGACCGGGTTAAGGGGCATCGAACGATCGACCGGCGACGGATGGCCTCGGCTCGAAAAACTTCGGTCTAGAACAGCTGACGGGCCGAGCCGCCGTCGACGGTCCAGGCGGCGCCGATGACATTGGCGGCGCGGGGTGAGGCGAGGAAGACGATGACGTCCGCCAGCTCTATGGTCTGGGCCACCTTTCCGCGCGGCAGCGCTGCTGCCACCTCCCGCTCGACCTGCTCGGTGGCGACGTCCCGCGCCGAGGCGAGCTGTTCGTTCGCGCCCCGCCACAGCGGTGTGTCAACGGGTCCCGGAAGGACGGAATTGATGACCACGCCGTCTCGCGCGAAGCGCTCCGCGAAGCCGCGCACGAGCGCAACCTGTGCGGTCTTCGTGGCCGCGTAAGCCACGTTCATCGCGGAGGGCTGCTTGGCCGAGACCGAGCCCACGCAGATGATCCGGCCGCGACCTCGGCGCGCCATCTCCGGCGCGACGACGCGCAGAAGCCGCGCCGGCGCCATGACATTCAGCTCCCATTGCGCGTAGAGGTCCTCATCGGTGATCTCCTCCGTACGGCGATACCAGTTGGCGCCCGCACAGTTGACGAGCACCTCGACGGGACCCAACCGGGTGTGGCAGGCGTCGGCGAGCGACCTGGCTGCTTCAGGCGCGATCAGGTCGAGCGCCATCGCGACCGCCTCGCCACCGTTGGCGACGCACTGCTCGGTGACGTCGGCCAGGGGTTTCGGCTCGAGCGCGGTCACGAGCAGCCGGGCTCCCTCCTCGCACAGCGCGAGCGCGACGGCGCGGCCGATGCCGCTGCTGGCACCGGTGATGATGCAGACGGTTTCATGCAGTCCGAGATCCAACTGTCCTCGGCCAGCGGCTAACGCCGACTTTCGCGTGGCGGTTTGAGGGGCGGTAGCTCTCGCGGTTGGGTGCGGTTGAGGGGCGCGAACCCTGTGTTTGGCGGGGTTTGCGAGTCCGTGGCGGCGTTGTCGGGTGACGGGATGGGGTCGAACTCGGGGACTGGTTACTAGCCATGCTGGAAGTGTTCGGTACGTTACGCTCGGCGAGGAGCGTCCGCAGCGACCCGATATCTCAGCGAAATACGAGGGTTCGCGTGGCCCGTGGCCGTCGGCAGCGGGGTTGGCAGCGGTTCTGTCCGACCGACCAAGTGTACTATCTGGATCGTCCAGTCAGCGAGATCGCCCCAACCTCGTCCGGGCGGTGAGTTCTTCGCCGAGCCCGCCGACCCGACCCAGCGCCGCTACGAGGCCTTGCGCGCGTACCTGCTCGAGAGTCGTCCAGCCGCGGAGGTCGCCAACGCGTTCGGTTACACGGTCGAGACACTGAACTCGCTCGTGCGCGACTTCCGTGCCGGCCGCCGCGAGTTCTTCCTCTCCTCACGCCCGGGACCCAAGCGCGCGCCAGGAAAGGAGCGCGCGCACGACCGGATCGTTGAGCTGCGCACGGCGGGTCACTCGATCGACGAGATCGCGCTGGTGCTCGCGCGGGAAGGGATCGCGTTGAATCGCACCGGGATCGCCGAGGTGATCGCCGAGGAAGGATTCGAGCGGCTGTGGCGCCGCCCCGAGCAGTTGCGCGGCGCGCCGCGGCGCGAGCAGCTGCCGCGGACCGGCGTGATCGACTTCGACACATGGCCCGAGCGCGTTGAGACCAAGCACGCCGGCCTGCTGCTGTGCGTGCCCGATCTCGTCGCGCTCGACCTACCCGCGATCGTGAAGGCGGCGGGATACCCGGGCACGGCCGTGATCCCGGCGCTGTCGTCGGTGCTGTCGTTGCTGGCGCTCAAGCTCGCCAGCATCCGTCGTACCTCGCACGTCGAGGATCTCGCGACCGATCACGGCGCGGCGCTGTTCGCGGGGCTCTCCTCGCTGCCGAAGACGACCGCTCTGACGAGCTACTCCTACAAGCTCTCACACGAGCGCCAGCACGCGGTAGGATCGAGACTAAACCTCGGCCCGAGCATCGCGGCAGCTCACTTGGATAGAGCCGCGAACCTTTTGGTCCGTGGTTTCTGGTGCAGGTCCCAGCGCGGGGAGTGAAGAATCCGCTATCGCATGCTTCTCCAGTTTCCGGCGTGTTGGCCTCAGGTCGAATTGGGGCAAGCAACGAGCCGGCTGGTCACCGCTCGCCGAGGCAAACCGGCTGCGCGCGCGGTTATTAGAGGTCGTTTAGATTTTCGGCCGAGCTCAGACTTGGCCTCGGGATCGATTCGAGCCGGCACGCTAACGCCGGCGGTCTGGAGCGAGCGATCGCCGAGTCGATGCCGTTCACAGACTGCTGAAAGAGGAGACGCCCGATGAGCCCGGATCGTTTGAACGCGATGGATCACGTCGTGCTCGTGCTGTTCGAGAACCGGTCCTTCGACAACATGTTGGGCCGCCTGTACGGCCCCGGGGACGGGAAGAGGTTTGAGGGGGTCGTGGGGAAGGATCTGAGCAACCCGATCCCGGAGTGGGCCGAGCACGGCACCGAGCGAAAGACGGTCCCGTACACCGTCGCGACGGATATGGACGCTCCGAACCCGGACTCGGGCGAGGAGTACTTCCATACCAACACCCAGTTGTTCAACCGGCTGGACGAGGCCAACCGGTTCAAGATCGGCGAGGCGGTCAGCGCGCCCTGGAACGCGCCCGAGCCAGCGGCGCTGCCGACGATGGACGGGTTTGTCGCCGACTACATCAGCACTTTCACCGCCGAGATGGGTCGCCAGCCCACCTATGAGGAGTACGCGCAGATCATGACCGGCTACGTGCCTGAGCAGGCGCCGGTGCTGAGCGCGATCGGCAGGGGGTTCGGGGTGTTTGATCACTGGTTTAGCGAGGTGCCCTCGCAAACGTTCATGAACCGATCGTTCTGGACCGCTGCGAGCTCGTCGGGGTTCGTGATCAACAGCCCAGTGTCGAACTTCACACAGCACAACACGGCCGAGACGCTGTTCGATCGCCTCGAGGCACACGGGCGCACGTGGAAGGTGTACGTGCAGGAACCGATGCCGCTGTCGTTCACGGGACTGATCCACATGCCGCGTCTAAAGGACCGGCTGGCGACGAACTTCGTGCCCTACTCCGAGTTCGAACGCGACGCCGCTCACGGCACGCTGCCGGACTTCAGCTTGATCGAACCGAACATGCTTTCCGGCCACAGCGACTATCACCCTGCGTTCGGCCGGTCACTGATCCCCGATGACATGAACATCCCGATGGACCCGCCGTCATCGATTGCCGGCGGCGAGGCGTTCTTGGCCCGTATCTACGGCACGATCCGGTCCATGGCTTCGCCTGAGGGCTCCAATGCTTACAACACGTTGTTCTTCATCGGTTGGGACGAGCCCGGCGGGACCTACGACCACGTCCCCCCAGGCCCAGTGCCGCCACCCGATCCGAGCGCGCCCGCCGGCCAACTGGACTTCAGGTTCGACCGCTCGGGGTACCGGGTGCCGGCGATCATCGTCTCGCCCTGGGTGGATGAGGGCATAGTGATCAACGAGGAGCACCGGCACACATCCATGATCGCCACCCTGCGCAAGGTGTGGGATCTCGGCGAGGCGTTCACCGCCCGCGATGCGGCCGCAGCTGGGTTTGACTACCTCCTCTCCCGCCAAAGTCCGCGTGACCCCGCTGGCTGGCCGGACGTCAAGCCGCTACCGGTGCCGCAGTTTCACATGGACATGGTGCAAATGGGACGAGCGCTGAGCGTGCTGGGCAAGACCGCCGGCAGTGGGATGCTCGAGCACGCAAAGCAGTCGGGGCTCGCGATCCCGCCCGAGCTAACCGACCCCAACGCCCACCCATCCACAGAGCAAACCGTGACGGCCTTGCGCAACATTGCGACCCAGGTCTTCCCGCGCCTAGCCTCGCCCAAATAAGACGCGACTTGGCGTCAAGCGCCGCCCGATCCGATCACGGGTTCGAGAGCAACGTTCGGCATCGCCGGATCACGCCTAAACGGGTCACGCTGACGCGGTGGCCGCTTTGCTGGAGGTTCGGTCGCGGCGGCTGACTTCTCGTGTGCGTGGCAGCGCCGGCGCTGGGCTCTCAGTTGGCCTACGGGTGGTTTGTACTCAGCGAGAGCCCTTGGCCCGGCTCGACCCAGAGGTGGGAGCCGGGCCGTTGACAACGGCTGAGCGCTACCCCTCGTTGAGGATCAGGAGCGTCTCCGGGCGGACACCGTCAGCCTTCATCGCGTCGGCGGCCGCCTCGGTCTGCATGAACTCCTGAAAGGCAGCCATGTCCGGGATCTCCGCGATCAGTCCCACTCGGTTTGAACCCGCCGGATCCCGAAAGGCGCGCATCGTGATCCCCAGCGGCCCAAAGACTTCGTCTCGCTTGGATGAACTCAGCCAATGATCGACGTCGTCGACCTCGTGAAAGGCAATATGCGTTGCCATCGTCCCTCCGTCTCTCCCCACAGCAGAGCTGCGCGGATTGTGTGTGCGATCAACGTCGATCGGCGTCCTCGCTTAGATCTGAACCTGCTCGACTGGTGTTCAACCGACGGGCCCGGCGCCCGGCCAGGAACTCCCTGTCGCTACGCCATTTCGAGATGTGCGACTTCGGCCACGCGCTCCTCAGGCGCACCCGCGAATCCGCCCTCGACCGGCAGCGCCGGCAGCAGCGTCGCGTTCATGAACCGCTCGCTGTGTTCTTTGGACTCCCAGACGACCGAAATTAGATACCCGCCGTCAGTCGGCCCTGCGACGTGCGCCGTCTGTCCGTCTGGTAAGGCCCTGAGGGGGATGCACCGCCTTGAGCATCGACTGATACTGCTCCTCAGTTCCACCATTCCAAAAGTGCGTTTGCAGATACGCCATGGCCCCCATCCCTTTAGTTAGCTTTCGCTTGACCGTACCGCACACGTACCCGAACTGTCGCGCCCTAGCACCGGAGCGGCCACGCCAGACGCGACGACGCAGTTGCCCACGACCGGAAGGAGTCACAGGCGGCAAATGCCTGCGCCAGCACAAAGGTAGGGCTCGCGGCCGCGGGCGATGCCCCGGACCTCGTATTCGCCCAGAAGCAGGACTCGCCGAAACCTCGCGCGACCTCCGTCAGGGCTTCTCCTTCCACGGGTACGCGCCCACGTGCGCACCGGTCCGAGGGCGAGGAAATACTTGTCCTTCCAATCCTGGCGCGCGCCGAGCAGAAGCGCGTTCGGCGTGGCCGCGGGGACGACAACGCCACTTCGAGACGGGCTCGCGGATCCGATCCGCAAAGTCCGCGTTGCGCCCCGTGGGAGCATTATCTAGCCTGGCAGGATGCCTTCGTTTCTCGATCGCCTGGCCGACGGGCATGTGCTGCTCACCGAGGGCGCCACCGGAACGAACTTCCAGCAGATGGGTCTCCCGCCCGGTGTGGCCCCCGACGAGTGGGTGTTCGATGCCCCGGAACGGGTGCGGGAGCTGCATGCGCGGTTCGCGCGGGCGGGATCGGAGTTTGCGCTCACGTGCAGCTTCGGTGCGAACTCTGCCCGGCTGGCCGACGGGCCGCTTGCCGACAGAGTCGGGGAGCTGAACATCCGCGCCGCCGAGCTGGCCAGGGAGGTCGTGGGCGAGAAGGGGCTCGTTGGCGGGGCGATGGGGCCTACGGGGCAGCTCGTAGAGCCATACGGACCGCTCACCCGGGAGGTGTGCGGGACGGCCTACGCTGAGCAGGCGCGGGCGCTGGTGGACGGCGGTGTCGACGTGCTGGTGCTCGAGACGTTTTTCGCGGTCGAGGAGGCGTTGTGGGCGGTGGATGGGATCCGCAGCGTGACCGAGCTCCCACTGATCATCTCGTTTAGCTTCGATCAGGGAACGCGGACGATGATGGGACTCAGCCCCGCCGATGTGGTTGAGGCTTTCCAGCCGTTGGGCGTGGCGGCGATCGGCGCTAACTGCGGCCGATCGCTGGAGGACAACGACATCGTCGTGCGCGAGTTCCTGGAGGCGACGAGCGTTCCGGTCTGGATCAAGCCCAATGCCGGGGTCCCAAAGGTGCTCGGCGACACCGTGGTATACGAGGCGGACCCCGCAACACTCGCCGCCCACGTCGCCGACTACGTGAGGCAGGGTGCCCGGATAGTCGGCGGGTGCTGCGGCACCACCGCCGAGCACATCGCGGCGATTGCGCGGGCGCTGGGCCGGTAGACGGCGCCATCGAGGTCATTCGACGCCGAGCGCTCACCCGACCACGCCCAAAGGGCGGGAAGCGAGTAACTGCGCACGTTGGACTCGAACACGTGGGCTAGAGCCGTCCCGCCGTGGCCGAGCGGCGCGATGATTCACTGAAAAGCGAATCCTGCACCGTGAGCTCCATCTTCGCGAACATCTCACCCTTCACTCCATTCGCCGCAAGCCGGTCTCGAAGTGTCGCCTCACGGTCCTAGCCATCGCCACTCGTTCGGTGTTGTCCCTGGGTGTTCGTCTCCTGCGTGTAGAGACGAGCACAGCTGGACCCGCTGTTTGCGCTGTCGTCCGCACCGACGACCAGAAGATCGCGGAACTTGTCAGGTACACGCGCGAGAGATCATGGCTAGCAAGCGGTTTGATATATCCGCGCCGGGTCACGATGCGGGGACGAATCCGCGAAGAGGTCAACGCGATCGTGTACGGCGAGCACCCCCGAACAATCGAGGTCTTGCGACAGCGCAAGCCGGCAACGCACCCGTGGGTTTCCGGCGACGCCTCACCAACCCCGGCCCTTGGGATGCTCGACCAAGCCGTTCTCGCTATCCTTGCCGTTCGTCGGAACGCGGCTGTCCTTGTAGCATCTTGTCGTTCTGATCAACCGATACATGACAGCCGCGGGCAACCCGTTGGATTTCAGGTAAAAGTGTGACCACGAGGCGGTGTACGATGGCGTCGGCGGTGATGCGGCGGATGGGCGCTTCCCAGGCGTTGCTGGTTGCTTTGGTCGGCGCCGGGTGGTTGATCGGAGCGCTCACCTTTGGGTATGGAGCGACGCTGGCAACGGCAGCGCCCGCACCGCGTGCCAAGACCGCGGCGCTGCGGACTGTGTCCGCAGCGGTGGCGCGCCACTTCGGCAACCCTAACGGGCACTTCTATGTGCCCCCTGCCGGTCGCGCGGTCGATATCAAGCACCCTAACCACGTGATCGGGAATGGGAGGCCGACCAGTTGCACGTCGGCCGCCGTGGTGCGCGAGGTTGCCGCGGGCGGCATCATCACCTTCAACTGCGGGCCCAAGCCCTTAACCATCGTGATGAAGAAGACCGCCAGCGTGATCAAGACCCGGCACGTGGTCGTTTTGGACGGTGGGGGCCTCATCACCCTGAGCGGAGGCGGGAAGCGCCGGATCTTGTACTCGGACACGTGCGCGGGCACGTGGTCGACCGATGACTGCGTCAACCAGCCGCATCCGCAGATCGTCGTCCAGAACATCACATTTGAGGACGGCTACAACGATGCGCTGCAGACCACCTGCACGGCGAACATTCCAGCCTGCTGGTACGGCGGGGTCGACGGCGGAGGAGGCGTCTACGTCGAGGGCGGCCAGTTCAAGGCGGTCAACTCGCTGTTCGTCGGCAACCGCTGCCAGGCCGACGGCCCCGATCTCGGGGGGGGCGCGATTCGCGCCCTGGCCCAATACCAGAACCGCCCCATATACATCACCAACGACACCTTCCGCGCTGGCCGCTGCTCCAACGGTGCGGCACTGAGCAGCATCAGCGTCCAGTGGGACGTCCTGAACAGCCAGTTCACCAACAACGAGGCCATCGGCTGGGGCGCCAACCCGGCCTCACCCGGCACGCCGGGCGGCGGCAGCGGCGGCGCGATCTACCTCGACGGGAAGGACGACAACGTCCTGATCGCCGGTACCGTGATGCAGAACAACAGTGCCAGAGAGGGCGGCGGTGCCGTCTTCGACGTCGTGGACGCCGGTTGGGGAACGCTGACTTTCAACGAGTCGCATCTGCACAGCAACGTCAGCGGAGAGTTCCAGACCTTCCCCGGCGTCTACTATCAGCTAGACGGGAAGGACACGGTACCGGTGATGATCAAGTCCTCCGACAGCTGACCGTTTACCGCTCCGAGCTCGGCTACCTCAGCCGCTCGTTCGTCTTGACGTCGCGTGAGGCAGCGGCTGCGCCTCGGGCATCCGATCCACCCCTCCGCGATCTCTCCCCGGTGTCGAGCAGGTCTCGACGTCGTCCGCATCGACTGTGACCCGCTCAATCCGGCGGCGATGACCGTCGGCGGGTGTGGCGCCGACCACCCCTAGGGGCCCTGGCTGACGAGGGCGACCCGGCTTACCGTCTCGCCAATGATCGACGACGAAAGGGCAGGCTATGTTGCGCAATCAGCTCGGGAGAGGTAGCGTGAAGACGATGCGGCGTCGGCTGGTGGTTGTGTGCTCGCTGGTTGCTGCGGTGCTCGCGCTGGCACCGCTTTACGCGCAGGCGGCGACCTTCCGCGTGACCCGCTATGACGACGGGCCGGCAGCTAGCTGCACGTCCCAGAACTGCACGCTGCGCGACGCGGTCACCTCCGCCGATGCCGTCCACGGCGACAACACGATCTTGCTTGCGTCGGGCGTGTATGCGCTTGCGCTGACCAACGCCAAGGATGCGGCTGCTCTGGACATCCTCGGCAACACGGTCACGATCAAAGGGGTGGGGGGTCAGGCGATCATCGACGCCGGAGGCAGCGCCACGGATAGCAACGCGTTCTACATCTTCTCCGGTGGCCACGCGATCCTCCAGGACGTGAGCGTGCGGGATGCGATCGGTCCCTCGGACGCCGATGGCATCGATCGCGGCGGCGCGATCCGGGTCGACAACGGCGGTTCGCTGGTGATGAGCGACGGGTCGGTCACGAGCAGCAGCGTGCCGGATGTGGGGTCGTTGGGCGGCGGCATCTACAACAACGGCAGCGTGACGCTGACCCGCGTGCGGATCGCGAACAACACGACTGGTGAGGGCTTCGGCGCCGGCGCGTATACCGACGTGAAGGGTGTGACGACGATCACCGATTCGGAGATCACCGAGAACCACGCGTCATTCGGGGGTGGCCTTGACGGTACCGGCTTGTTCAACGTGCGCGACAGTCTGATCCGCGAGAACACGGCCGACGACGGCGGCGGCGCCCGGCTCGAGGGCTGCGACCCGGACACGTTCACGTACGACACCTTCTCCGGGAACGGGGCGGGAACCCACGGCGGCGCGCTCGAAGTCGAAGGTCCGTCGGTGTTCCTCTTTCACGACACCGTCGCGGACAACGTTGCCGGTCAGGCCGGGGGAGGGCTGGCCACGGCGCAGTCCACGTGTCCCTCGGGCGCCTTCTTCCGCGACACGATCATGGCGGGCAACGCGACCACCACAGGCATCGGACAGGACTGCGCCGACTACACACAGTTTTTTGGTCAGCTGACGACCGGCGACAACATCTCCGATGGCCACAACATCATCGGCGATGCGTCCGACTGCGGGATCAACCAGACCACTGGCGACAAGTTCGGCGTCAACGGCAATCCGTTCGATCCGAGGCTCGCGCCGCTGGAGAACAACGGGGGGCCGACGTTCACGATGGCATTGCTGCCTGGGAGCCCGGCGATCGGCGCCGGGGATCCGAGGTTCTGCGGAAGGACCGATCAACGTGGGTTCGTGATCGCCGACGATGGCGATCACGGTTGCGACATCGGGGCGTATGAGTTCTTTTTTCCGCCACATTCGGTGAAGGCGCCCAGAATCATCGGCTCGCACGCGCTCCATAGCGTCCTGACGTGCTCGACGGGGGGATGGAGTGGGGCCACGCCTTCTTACGTCTTCCACTGGCTCCGCGATCGCAAACCGATTCCGGGGGCGACGCGTGCGCACCACACCGTGACATCCGCCGACCAGGGGCACTCACTGCGCTGCCGGGTGACCGCCACGAACGTCGCGGGCCGCGCGAGCGCGACCAGTCCCGCGTTCACGATCCCCAAGTAGGGCCCTAGCCGAACGTGAGGTCGTAGGCGCCGACGCCCGGCGGAATCTCGAGTGTGGTCGCGAACTCGGCGTCGGCCGGCAGTGAACCAGGCGAATATGGGCGCTGACCGGCGACCGCGAAGCCTCGTAGGCCGAGATTATTGCCAAGGCATCGCGGACAGTACCCCCGCCGGATCGCGGCGGCTATCGTCCCAGGCGTGTCTGATGAGCCACCGACGATCTTCGAGTGGGGCGGTGGTCGGGACGGGTTCGAGCGGTGGCTGAACCTGTTCTATGACCTCGTCGAACAGGACGACCTCGTCGGCCCTGTGTTCGGCGGGATCGTCGGGGCTGAGCATCGTCGGAAGGCGACGGCATGGTGGTGCGAGGTGATGGGCGGCCCCGCCGAATACACCGAGAAGCACGGCGGGTATGAACACATGCTCCACCAGCACATCGGGCTCGGGATCACAGCGGAGCAGCGCCTGCGGTTCGTCACGCTGCTCTCCCGCGCCGCCGACGAGTCCGGGCTCCCCGCTGACCCAGAATTCCGTGCCGCGATCATCGGATACGCCGAATGGGGCTCACGGCTCGCACAGCACAACTCGCAACCCGGCGCGGCGGTCGCCGAGCACGCGCCCGTCCCGCGGTGGGGCTGGGGCGTCGCGCCGCCCTATCAGCCGTGAGCTCGAACTTGAGTCCTGCCGCGTCTCCGTCGACGATCCAACCGGGCAGCGGATCAGCGCCGGGAGCGTGGCTGGCAGCGTTCCGGCGGAGCCTGCGCGTCTAAGCGACGCTATTCGTCGTTTAAATCCCCAGGCTCTCGGCGCGGGCGCGAACTTCCCGAGTTCCGGCGCGCCATCCGACGTGACTTGCTCGGGCCCGATCGCGGCAGGTCGAAGACGTTTCCGCGGAAACGCCCCAGGCCGGCGCACAAATCCCATCCACGCGCGCGTGGGGTCGGGTGGTCGGCGCTGAACTTCGTCACTTTTGTTCAGGCCATCTGAACAAAGGTGGCTGAGTTCGCGGAAAAGGGGTCAGATGCGAGACGGAAGGTTGAGCCGAGGGCGAGCGAAGTGGATAGCCAGCTCCGCGGAAGCGGGTCACGTCGACGAGCTCGAGGGTGATCCGCGAGCTGATGCTGGCGAACGGCGGGAAGCCTCGGCCGAGCGCGATGGGATGGGTCAGGAGCCGGTACTCGTCGACGAGCCCTTCCGCCACTGACATGGACACTCTCGGACACGATCGGTTACGGAACGGGCGCTCACGCGACGCCGGCGACACCGATCAGGGTACCCTCGGGGTCCGTGAAGTGACCGACCACAAGCCCACTCGGTGAGGTCGCTGGACCCATCACCCGAGTGCCTCCAAGCTTCTCGGCTTGCTGCAATGCGGCCTCGACATTCGGGACGCCGACGTAGAAGACGGCGTGGCTCTCGTAGCTCGGTCCGCCCCCGACGCCACCACGGATGCCTGTCCCATCCTCTGAGGTGACGAGGTCCAAGAAACCGTAGTTTCCTTGTTCCGACACCTCCTCGGCCACGGGTGAGGGCGTGTCGAACTCCCACCCGAAGAGGCCGGTGTAGTAGTCGCGAAGGTTCTGCGGGTCGTTTCCGATGATCTCGAAATGCACGACAGGCTGTGCCATGTCTAGTCCTCTCCGGTTGGTTGTCTGCCTTCGATGCAAGGACCGCGCAGCGCGCGGGAAGTCATCGGTGCGCGGTGCACGATCCGTCTGAGCACTCGTGGCGTCGGCGGAAGGACGCTACGTCGTCCAGCCGAAGCCGATCGCGTCGGGCCGTGGTGCCAGCGGGCTGGCCGGAAGCTCGCCCGTTGGGTCGTCCTCTTTGTAGACCCTCGGCGCGACGTCGTTGGGCGCGTCGGCGTGGAACAGCGCGGCCAGCAGCTCGATCTGACCGCGGCCGGCGCCCCACGCCCGCGTCTCCCGGGGGCGCGCAAGTCACGGGCAGGAAGAGCCCGATCACGATCACGAGCCTGAGCGACGGGACTACGTACAGGTTCGCCGTGACGGCCTCGAACAGGTTCGGGACGGGAGAGCCGTGAGCGCCGTCCAACGCGGCCACCCCGAAGGGCGCTCCCGGCGCTCCTGTGGGATTAACCGCTTTCGCCGGCGTCGGTTACGCGGACGTGAGGTTCGCCGCCCCGCCGTCGAACGGCTCGCCGATCACCAAGTACACGGTGGTCGCGTCTCCGGGTGGCGCGCACGCCACCGGCAGCAAGAGCCCGATCAGGGTCGCCGGCCTCACCGACGGTACCAAGTACGCATTCACGGTGACGGCAAACAACGAAGTCGGTCCAGAACCTCCGTCGAAGCCGTCGAATGCGGTCACCCCTTCGGCGAACATCCCCTGACTCCCGCCGGACGCACCACAGAGATAGCGACGGGACGGCGGCGCTCCCGGTAGCGTGCCAGCAGCATGCGTCGCCCGGACGATCCTGAGACTCAGTCCGCCGCTACTCGAGTGCTGGAACTTGACGGCCTCTCGCAGGCGAGAGCGATCCGAGATGGGTCGGTGAGCGCTGTGCAGCTCGTTGACGCGGCGATCGCGCGGATCGAGGCGTTGAATCCAGTGCTCAACTGCGTGGTCATCGAGCGCTTCGCGCGCGCGCGTGAGGACGCCGAGCGGATCGATGCCGGCCAGGGCTCGGGCGGCCCGTTCGCGGGCGTCCCGGTTCTGCTGAAGGACTGCGGTCAGGAGATCGCGGGCGTGGTACAGATCGAGGGCTCCCGCGCGCATGTGTCCGCGCCAGCCGACGAGGACAGCTACTTCGCCGCGCGGTATCGACGCGCCGGCATGATCTTTCTTGGCAAGACGAGCTCGCCTGAGTTCGGAAACCATTCGACGAGCGAGCCGGTTGTTCACGGTCCATGCCGCAATCCATGGGCCACCGAGCTCACCACTGGAGGCTCGAGCGGCGGTGCGGCTGCGGCCGTTGCCTCCCGCATGGTGGCCGTGGCCGGCGCGAGCGACGGTGCGGGCTCGATCCGGATTCCGGCCTCGTGTTGCGGGGTGTATGGACTCAAACCCAGCCGGGGCCGGATCTCCACCGCCCCGCAGGCTGGCGAGACGCTGTTCGGTCTCGCCACGGTCCACGCGATCACGCGCTCCGTTAAGGACAGCGCCGCGCTGCTCGACATCTCGAGCGGTCCGGTGTCAGGGGACACTCACTGGGTCTCGCCGGCCGCTCGCCCGTTCATCGACGAGGTCGATGCCCATCCGGGGCAGCTGAGGATCGGCATGTCAACTGCGCACCCCGTGGGCGCGGACGTCCACTCCGACTGCATCGCTGCGACCGAGCACACCGCCGGGCTGCTCACCGAGCTCGGTCACACGATCGAGGACGCCGCTCCCGAGTTCGACATCTCTGCGATGACCACTAGCATGCTTGACGTCTGGGCGGTCGGCAACGCTGTTTGGTGTGACTGGCTGAGGGATGCCCTGGGGCGCCGGCTCGAGCCCGAGGAACTCGAGCCGACGACTTGGGAGCTGCTCGAGCACGCTGGCCGGCTTAGCGCCGCCGACCTCACGCGCGCTCTCGATCATCTGGAAGCAACGGCGTGGCAGATTGCCGCGTTCTTCGAAAAATACGATCTGTGGCTGACGCCGACGCTTGCTCAGCCGCCGGCTGCCCTCGGAGAACTGAACCGCTCATTGGGCAGCGCTGCGAGCTGGTGGAATTACGACATGGAGTTCAATCCATGGAACCCGATCGCCAACATCTGCGGCTCGCCGGCAGCATCGCTGCCGCTCTACTGGAATCGAGGCGGCCTCCCGATCGGCACGATGCTTACCGCACCATTCGCTGACGAGGCCAGATTGATCAGCGTCTCCGCGCAGCTGGAGCAGGCCGACCCTTGGGCATCCAGGATCCCCAACATCGCAGGCGGCCGCCTGATCCGCGGCGGCTGACAGACTTTCTCGACCGCCTGGCCGCGCTCTACGACTTCGACGACGAGGCCACTGCGCTCCGGCCGCTCCATGCCAACACCACGCTCCTCCCGGTCGAGGCATCCGTGTCGCTTCGCGGCGCCGCTCCCCGGCCTGCGCTGCGCTGCAGCCTTGGCGTCGTGCGGGCTCCGCCACACGATCCCCACGGACGCCTCGGGCTTCGCGCGGCCGTCGGGGTGCTCGGAGTCGAGCCCGCGGGCGCGGTTGCGGACGCCGCGCTCGCCCGCGCGGGTGCCGGCGGGCCGGACCGTTTCTTCCTGCGCGGCGTGGCGCTGCGGGTCGCAGCCGGCCACGTCGGCGTGCGCGTCGCCGGCTGGCTCGGCGGGAGCACGGTCGACGAGCGGTGTGCGCGGATCGAGGCGGCGCTGTGCTCGCTGGGACTCGACGCGTCCGCCCGGTTGCACTCGCGTCTCGCCGACGTACTGGCGTCGAATCCGTTCTCGGCCGTGATCCCATACGGGCTCGCTCTCTCCCTGGCCGGTGATGGGGTGGGGGGAGCGAAGACCTACTTCGCCTGCGAATCGGGCGAGGCGCTGCTGGACCATGTTCATGGACCGATCGCACGGGCGCTCGGGTTGGAGGGCCGGACCGCCCCGTTCGACCTGCTCGTCGGGGTCATCGGACCGGGCTGGCGCCGGATCCGCTGGCCGGTGGAAGCGTCGTTCGAACTGCCGGCCGATCCGTCCGCCGGCGCTCGATTGAAGCTCTACGTCCCGCCTGAGCGGCTGGCGGGCAGCGACGTCGGCGCCCACGGTGCGATCTTGCGCCTGGCCGCCGAGCTCGGGCTCGACCCCGCGCCCTACGAGGACCTGATCCGAGCCCTGCGTCCTCCCGGCCCCGAGGCCGACCGGCGGCAGGCGCTCATGGCCGGTGTCAGCGTCAGCGCCGCTGGCCCCTCACTCGAGGCTTACGTGTTCCTGCGGCCATGGGCTGTGAGCCCGACCGCCCGCCAACCGCCGGAGTGAGTGCGCGCGATGAGGACTATGAAGCCTCCGAAGGGTCGTATCCGCCGGCGACGTCGAGGTCCTCGTCGGAGATCGCCACTCGGTTGGAGGGGATCACGAGGTAGGCCTTGTCGGGCGTCTCCTCGAGCACCTCGACGATGACCGATTCCGGAACCTTGATTCCCGTCTCCTCGGCGACAGCGGCGCGAGGATCGGCCTTGAGCCGCGCCCGGAATGCCTCATCGGCCCACGCCCGCGCGACGATCTTGGCCTCGAGGTCTTGTCTGCTGGGTACCGCTGATGCGCTCATCGTTCCTCCCCGGTTGACTCATAACGCGCGACGATGCCCTCGATCGCACGCCGTGCGCCTGTGAGCATTGCACACGCCCGGTGGGCACGGACCGAATCGGGGGCGAGGTGGGCGCGGTTTACGATCCGCGACATGCGCCTGGAGGCCGATGCCTTCGCCGGGCTTTGGCCGTGGGAGCCGATCACGCCGCATGACGTCGCGCAGCTGTTACGCGGGCTCCCTGCGTCATGGTGGATCGCCGGTGGCGCCGCGATCGAGCTGTTCCTGGGGCGTCCGACGCGACGGCACTACGACCTCGACCTGGCGATCCTGCGCCCGGATCAACTCGCGCTCCGACGACACCTCGCCGGCTGGGATCTGTGCGTCGCTTCGCCGGATCGACGTCTCGAGCAATGGGACGGCCGCGCGCTAGAGCTGCCGATCGAGCGCTTCTGGGCGCGGCCGGAGCCGGGGGCGCCGTGGTGGTTCGATGGCCACCTCGAGGAGGTGCGCGACGATCGCTGGGTCTATCGGCGCGACGAACGGATCTGGCTCCCGCTGTCGCGGTTCGGGTGCACCACCCTGGACGGGCTCCCCTACCTGGCACCCGAGGTCGCGCTCTTCTACATGCTGATCAATCCGATGCCGAAAGCCAAAGCCGACTTCCGAGCCGCATGTCCGCATCTGAGCCCTGAGCGCCGCGACTGGCTGCGGGCAGCGTTGGCGCTGGTCCAGCCCGGGCACCCGGTGCTACCGCTGCTCTAGCAGGCCCCTGCGCGAAAGCGCTCAGCTCGGGTCGCCGCGCGGCGGGCCGACGTAATCGCCGCCGGCGGCGAAGTCGAGGTCCTCGTCCGCGATCGCCATCCGGTTGGAGGGGATCACGAGGAAGGCCTTCTCCGGCGTCTCCTCGAGCACCTCGACGATGATCGATTCCGGAACCTTGATGCCCGTCTCCTCGGCCACCGCGGCGCGAGGGTCAGCCTTGAGCCGTGCGCGGAACGCCTCGTCGGCCCACGCCCGCGCGACGATCCTGGCCTCGAGATCTTGGCGGCTAGGTGCTGCCGATTCGCTCATGCTCTCCTCGTTCGTAGCCTCAACGACCCGGCGGGCGATGTTAAGCGATCTGGCGCCGCGCGAGCGTCGAGAACAGCCCGCCACGATCCATCAGCTCGTCGTAACCTCCGCGCTCGGCGATCCGCCCGCGCTCGAGCACGAGGATCTGGTCCGCGTGGCGGATCGTCGAGAGACGGTGCGCGATCACGATCCGCGTCGCCTGGAGCTCTTCGAGCGCGGCGCTGACCGCCGCCTGCGTGCGGTTGTCGAGCGCGCTCGTCGCCTCGTCGAACAGCAGCACGCGCGGCCGAGCGACCACCGCGCGCGCGATCAGCAGGCGCTGTCGCTGACCGCCGGAGAACGCCTCGGCGGAGTCGGAGATGAACGTGTGCATTCCCATCGGCAGGCGGGCGATGTCCTCGGCGATCCCGGCGACGTGCGCCGCGTCCCAGGCGTCGTCCAGGGTCAGATTGGCGGCACCGACGATGTTCTGGAAGATCGTGCCGGCGAGGATGCGGGCGTTCTGAATCACGACGCCGAGCTGGCGACGCACCGCCCGGGCGTCGAGATCGGAGAGGCTCTGCCCGTCGTAGGAGACGGTTCCGGCTTCGGGCTCCTCGAAGCCGAGCAGGACCCGAAACAGCGTCGACTTTCCCGCTCCCGACGGGCCGACGATCGCCACGAACTCGCCCGGGGCGGCCGCGAACGAGACGTCGTCGAGCACCGGCGGCCCCCCTCCGGCGTAGCGAAAGGCGATGTGCGAGAGCTCGACCGCACCACGCAGATCGCCGGGGTCGATGCCACCTCCGGACGACACCTCTGGCGCGTTGGCCACGATCGGCCGCGCCCGCTCCCACAGGACGGCGGCCTGGCTGGTTGCCGCCAGCACGCCAACCAGTCCGAGAATCGCCGCGGCGGTGGTTGCGAAAGCCGTCGTGAACGCCGCGAAGTCACCGGCCGAGAGACTGCTGCCAGTGACGTGCCCGACGACGAGCAGCACGATCGCGATCGCGAGTGCCTGCCACGCGGCGGTGAAGGCCCCGAGCTGGGCGAACACGCGCTGGGTGTCGACGAACGCGTCTTTCATGCGGCCGAGCCCGGCGGCCCAGCGGGCAAACGCGCGCTCCTCGGCCCGGGCCACGCGCAGCTTCGGCAGGGCTCCCAGGATCTGCAGCGCCAGCGCCTGCGTCTGTCCGAGCGCCGCCTGTAGTCGGCGTTGCGGCGCGATCTGGCGCCGGACGAGCAAGGCAAGAACCGCCACCGCGACGAGCAGCAACCCCAGCGTGATCAGCCCGAGGCCCACGTCAAAGGTGAGGACGTAGGCGAGGTTGAATAGCGCCACCACCAAAGCGACGAGCACCGCCGTGACCGACGTCGTCACCGTCTGGCGGATCGTGTCGACCGCGAGCGCGCGGGCACCGAGATCGCCGGAGGTGAAGCCGCGGAAAAACGAGGCCGGCAATTCGAGCAACCGGTCGATCACGGCGGCCTGGGTCCCCACCGAAGCGCGCGCCTCGACGCGAAGCAGTGCCAATGCCTGGATCAGGTACACGGTCGCCGTTCCGAGCGCGGCCGCCAAGAGCACGAGGGCGATCCCGAGCAGCTGACCGCGATCACCTTCCGGAACCGTTCGCGTGAAGATTGCCCGCGCGGCGATTGGGGTGAGGAGCGAAAGCAGCCCGAGGACGATCGCGCTGGCCAGGAGCCGCGCCAGGTCGGCGCGGGCCGGGAGCAGTCCGAGCGCGATCAGCTTGCGACCGCTGGCCGGACCGCGTCCCAGACAGGCGTAAGGCATGTACGCGATCGGAGCCAGCGACGCGGCCAAGCCGCTGTCGACCGGCGCGCGAGTCCCTCGAGTCGGATCGACGAGCTCGTAGCGACCGCGCTGCCGCACGAGCGCGACCGGCCGCTCGCCCTCGACCTCAACGCCGATGAGGGGGCCGACGTCGTGCCGCCACCAGCCGTCGTCGAGCGACACCTCGCGGATCCGGAAGGCCGAGCCCCGTGCGACCTCGCGCACGCGGGTGGCCAACGACTCGCCGCGCAGTCGCGGCGGCTCGGTCACCTGGATGCCGAGCGGCTCCCCGGCGATCCTGCACGCCGCCACGACGGGATCCTCGCCGGGCGCGGCCATCGCTTCGCCGCGGTGGTCCACCACTCGGGCCAAAGAGGCGTAGACGCGCTCGGTCTCCGTCCGTTCGGTGCCCTTGCGACGCTCGACGGTGGCGCGGTCGCGCGCTGCCGCCGCTGCCACCTCACGGCTGAGGCCGGCCAGGACCGCGTCGCCGAGCGCCTCGAGACCCTCACGCGCCGGCGCGCCGGTCGCGAGCGCGGCGGCACCGTCGACGGGCCGGAGGGTGAGATCCGCGAGCGCCTCGAGCTGGAGCCCCGAGACGAGCGGAACCGCCCCCGTGAGCCCGACGCCGTTCAACGCCAGACCCCTGGCGTCCTCGATCCACACCGCCGTCCGCAGCGAAGCCACCTGCGCCCCCGCCCCCACGTTCGCCGGCCGTCCTGCCGACAGCAGCACGTCCGCACGCGCGAGCTCGACGCCGGAAGAGGCACCGGCGAGCAGTTGGGCCCACCCTTCGATCAACGTGGCCCGCTCCTGAGGCTCCAGCTTGAGGTCGTCGAGCGGCACGAGGCGGGTACCGGTCAGGCCGACCGCTAGCAGCGCGAGCCCCGCGCCGTGCGCCCGGAGGCCGAACAGCGCCATGCCCGGCAGCACCGTCCCGAGCGCATGCCGGCGACCGCGAGGTTCCCCCCGGACGAGCTCGACGGCGAACAGGTCGACCCTGCCCGCTGCGACCCGCCAGCCGCACTCGGGGTCGTCGAGCAGCAACGGCGAGCGGTTGGACAGCTCGCCAACGGCGCCGGAGGATGCGCGCATCATCGCCATCAGTCCGCCGTCACCAGCTCGGCGTAGAGGCCGCCTTCGGCGATCAGCTCCTCGTGCGTGCCGCGCTGCACCACGCGCCCGTGGTCGAGGACGACGATTTCGTTGCAGTCCCGAATCGTGCTCAGCCGGTGAGCGACGATCAGACAGGCGCAGCCGCGCGCGCGCAGCGCCTCGTCGATCTCCCGCTCGACGAGCGGATCGAGCGAGCTGGTCGCCTCGTCGAGGACGACGAGAGCGGGATCGGTGGCGAGCGCGCGGGCGATCTCGAGCCGCTGGCGCTGGCCCCCACTCCAATCGCGCCCATCCTCCTCGACGAGCCGCTCATACGCCCCGCTGCGCCGGCTGATGTCCCCGTGGATTGCCGCGTCGCGCGCGGCCCGAACGACCGACCGTTCGGAGATGGTGGGATCCCACAGCGTCGTGTTCTCACGGACGGTCGCCTCGAACAGGTGGATCTCCTGATCCACTAGGGACACGGAAACGGCTACCAGGTCAGGCGCGAGCTCGTCCCGAGGGATGCCATCGAGCAGGATGCGTCCGCTCCAGGGTCGGCAGATGCCCGTGGCCAGACGCGCGACGGTCGACTTCCCGCTGGCCGTCGGCCCGACGATCGCGACGCGCTGTCCGGGCTCGATCACGAGCGACAGCCGGTCGATCAGCGGCGGATCGAGCGGGCTGTAGCCAAAGCTCACCTGGTCGAACTCGAGCCGGCCGGTCAGACGGGCCGGGCCGTCCGAGGTATCCGTAGCGCCGGTGACTTCATCGGGCGGGTAGCGCAGCACGTCGTCGATGCTGGCGAGATTGCCCTCGGCCTCTTGCAGCGTCCCGCCGAGGGTGACGAGGGACTGGATCGGAACTGTGAAGGAGACGGCCAGCGCTTGGATGGCCAGCAGCGAGCCGAGCGAGAGATCCCCGTCGAGCACCCGGAGTCCGCCGAGCGAGATGATCGTGGCGGCGGACACGGCCGCGAGCAGTGTGGGAACGGCGGACAGCGCCGCCGTGGCTGCGCCGAGGTCCTGACGGCCGTTCATCACCTTGGCCTGCTGACCGCTCCACCGCGCGAAGAAGTCGTCTTCGGAGCCCGATGCCTTGATCGTCTCGATCGCTTGGATGCCGGCGAACGAGATCGCGCTCAGCTTTCCTGACTCCGACACGAGGACGACGTTGACGTCGCGACGGCGGCGGGACACGGCGCGGAGGGCGACGAAGTTCGCCGCGCCGAGCACGATCGTGACCGCCCCGAGCAGGGGGTCGATGACGAGCATGGCCACCGCGTAGACGAGGGCGGACACGATGCTGAGGACGGTCGTTGCCAGCTGACTCGAGAGCAGGCTTGCCACCTGATCGTTGAGTGCGACCCGCGCCACGAGATGGCCGGGGAAGCGCTGGAGGAAGAACCCGATGGGCAAGCGCAGCATGTGCCGCACGAACCGCGTCGACATCGACAGCGACAGCTTCGTCGAGAGGCGGATCAGCGTGACCTGCTGAAGCCACGTGAGGCCCGCCTGGGCGATGGCGGCGGCCACCAGGCCGAGGACGAGCGGGACGACGAGGCTGTCCTCGCCCTGGCCGAGCACGAGATCGACGAAGATCTTCAGGAAGGCCGGGACGATCAGCCCCGGAATGGCCAGCGCGAGGCCAGCCACGACGCACAGCGCGAGCGGCGCGGTCGCGGAGACGCGGGACAGCCGCGAGGCGAGGGCCGGCACGAGCCGTGGCCGGCTTCCCCCGGCCTCGAACTCGGGGCCCGGAGCGAGCTCGAGCACCACGCCGGTGAACGAGCGATCGAACTCCTCCCAGGAAACGCGGCGCGGGCCGTTGGCGGGGTCGTTCACCCATACACCGCGCGACCCGGCGCCCTCGACGACGAGGAAGTGATTGAAGTTCCAGAACACGATCGCCGGCAGCGGGCTATCGCGCAAGCCACTCAGCTCCGTCCGCATCCCCTTGGCCGTCAGGCCGTAGCTGCGCGCCGCTTTGAGGACGTTGGCGGCCTTGGCGCCGTCGCGCGAGACGCCGCAGGCGACTCTGAGCTCCTCGAGCGGCACGTGCCTGCCGTGATAGGCGAGCACGATGCCGAGCGCGGCCGCCCCGCATTCGACCGCCTCCTGCTGGACGACGGTTGGCGTGCGCACGCGTGGCGCCGCGAATGGCGGCGCGGCTCGCTGGCGGCGCGACCCCGGCATCAGCCGACTACGTAGTCGACCGGAGCTCGCTCCCCCGTCACGATCTTGACTTGGGCCGGCGTACCCAGCGTCACCGGTCCGTCCGGCCCCGTCGACGCCGTCCACCTGAGGCCGCTCGGCGTGCGGGCCCGGCGCAGACGCACGACGACGTGGATCACCGGGCCGAGCTGAGCGACCTGACGCGCGCTGGCGGGGCTCTCGAGAATCGACAGGATGGCGGCATCGGGGATCGGAAAGTTGCCGATCTGGACCACCTGGCCGAGGGCGTAGCCGTACTGCGATGGGCTCGCCGTGGACGGCGCGATCCAGACGCTGTCGCCGACCCGAGCGTTCTTTGCGTCCCCTTCGGGGACGAACGATTCGACCACGGCGGGCTGGGCGGGCTCGATCGTCGCCAACACGCCGCCCTGCGGCACGAAGTCCCCGATCGCGTGGAGCACCGCAGCGACGTGTCCGTCGACGGGCGCCGTGACGGTAACGCGACTCCCGTCAACTCCCTCGAGCACGGCAATTATCTCGCCCGTGCGTACCTGCTGACCGGAGTCGACCTCGATCTGTCGCACGATCCCCGGTTGCAGTGTCGAGGCCTCGATCAGGCCGCCCCGCGGCAGTACGAAACCGACCCCGGACACCGTCGTCGTGATCGTCGTCAACGTTGACCACAGAATGACGGCGGCGATCACCAGCAGAAGACCGCTCAGCGCGATCCAGGTCCGCGGGCGCGTGACGCGTACGAGTCGATCGAGCTCCTCGGGCGAGGAGATCCGCTCGACGGCCTGCCGTCTGAATGGGTCAAGCACCGCCGCACCGGCCCGACGACAACCCAATGCCTCCCAAGATGGCAACCGTTACAGCCAAACCTGCGGCGATTATCGCCGAGCGCGACTATTCTCCGCCAGGATGAGCGACGGGCGGTGGGAGGCAGGGGCGCTGCTCGAGCGGCTTGGATCACTGTACGGGTTGGGTTCCGAGCTCGAGGAATTCCGCCGGGCCGCCGAACCGCTCGCCGCCGTGCCGATCGAGGCCTCGGTTTCCCTGGGTTCTAGACCACAGACTGACTTGCGCCTCACCCTCGGGATTCCGCCGGCGCCTGGGGATCCCGAGTCGCGTCTTGCGCTGGTGGCTGCGCTATCCCGACTGGGAGCCGGAACAATCGCGAGCGGCGTTGACGAGGCGCTCGCCAGCGTCGCCCCGCCGCCGGGACGGCGGCGGAGTTTGAGAGCGCTGGCGCTTCGTGCGCGCAACGGAGAGCCGATCCAACTGCGAGCGGCCTCATGGATCGGCGGCGACACCGTCGCTGAGCGAGCCGCTCGAGTGGGCAAGGCGTTGTTGGCGCTCGGGCTCGAGCGGCCCGCCACGCTGCATCGGCGCTTGACTGCTCAGCTTGCGGCGAACCCCTTCAACACGGTCGTCCCGTATGGATTCGGCCTCGAGGTCGGGCCGGATCGAGTTCTCGCCGCCAAGACCTATTTCCAGTGCGAATGGGTGGATGTCGCCACCGGTTTGCTCACTGGCCCGCTCGCGGCCGACTTCGGCCTCGATCGGCTGGAAGGCGTCCAGCTCCTTGGCGAATCGACCCGCGCCAGCCGCCGAAGAGAGCGCTGGCTGATGGAGCTGTCATTCGAGTTGCCCACTGATCCAGCCCGAGGTGCGCGCGTCAAGGCATACCTGCCCCCGGCGAGCCTGGCAGCGAGCGAAGCCGAGGGACACACCGCGGTGATGTCGCTCGCCATCAGACTCGCGCTCGATCCGGCGCCCTACCGGGAGCTTGTCGCGGCCGTACATCCGGACGGCCTCTCACCCGCGCGGCCGTGCTCCCTGTCCGTCGGCGTCAGCGCCGGAGCCCGCGGTCCCTCGCTCGAGGTCTACCTGCTGAACCCGGGCGCGTGAGTCGCTACCCGGTCACCGCCACCTCAGCGCGGGTCCCAGGGTGAATTCCCTCCGCTGGCCATCTCGAGCTCCTCGTCGGAGACCGCCACCCGGTTCATCGGAATGACTAGGTAAGCCTTTTCCGGAGTCTCCTCGACCACCTCGATTTGCACTGACGCCGGCACCGTGATCCCAGTCTCCTCGGCCACCGTGCCCCGCGGATCGCTCTTGAGTCGCTGACGAAAGCCTTCGTCGGCCCACGCCCGAGCGACGATCTTCGCCTCGAGGTCCTGTCGGGTGAGTGATGCTCCTTCGCTCATCGTCCTCGCTCTCTCGTGTTCTCGCGCTGCCCTATGAATATCTCAATTGTTCCAGCTCGGCCGTGGCCGGCGGGACGTTGGGCGTCCCGCCGGCGAACCCAAGAAGCTCAGGTCACGGACGTCGCGGCGCGCAGGGCCTGTGCCGCCTGGGTGATCAGGCCGGAGACGGCGGAGGGTTGCGAGACGTAGATGGCGTGGCTGCCGGTTACCTCAGAGGTCGTTGCTCCGATCCGCTCGGCCATCATTCGCTGTGCAGGCGGAGGGATCATCCGGTCGTCGCTCGCGATCAGGTACCAGCTCGGCTTGCTGTGCCAGGCCGGGTCAGTGATCGTGCCGTTGAGCGCCTCGACGCCCCACGGGACCTGCGAGTCGGCCATGAACGCGGCCTCGCGGGCGGGAACGTCGGCGGCGAACGAGTACGCGAACTTCTCCCGGTCGAGGAACAGGAACCCGTCCTGCGGGGGCAGGATGGGCGGCTGTGGCCCGTCGGTCGGGAAACCGGAGATCAGCGCGCTGACGGACCCACCCTGGTCGGGCGCGAACGCCGTGATGTAGACGAGGCCGGCGACTGAGTCGTGCGTGCCGGCTTCGGTGATGACCGCTCCGCCGTAGGAGTGGCCGACGAGGATCGCTGGACCGTCCTGGAGGTCGAGCACGTTGTGGGTGGTCTCGACATCGCTCTCGAGCGACAGCGTTTGGTTCTGGACGACGCTCACGTTGTAGCCGTCTGCCGTCAGCAGGTCGTAGACGCCCTGCCAGCCGGATCCATCCACGAACCCACCGTGAACCAGGACGACGTTACGCACATCGGTCATGAATGACTCCTTTTCATTTAGGCGGCCTCGGGACGAGGTCGACTTACGCTGCGCGATGGCTTCGAAGCGCCTGAAGGGGTCGTTTAGGCGGCGATCTGTGCGACCCGGGCCTCGCGACGGGTCTGGTTGGTGTGGATGGCGAGGCTGAGGGTACGGGCAAGGGCCATTCCGACGGCCATGATGATCAGGGTGTCGGTGATCGCCGCGCCCGTGACTTGGTTGGTGGTCATCCAGGTCCCGAGCGGGTGATTGAACCAGTGCTCGGCGCCGATCGAGAAGCAGCTGCGCGCGGCGATGACGGCGATCCATACGGCGGCGTAGGCGGCGCCCGCGCGGGTCATGACTTGTCCGGTGGTGGGATCGTTGTGGACGCTCATCAGGCGGGCGGCTCCGAGGCCGAGTAGGACGCCGGCGACGCCGCCGCCGATTTCGAGCGCGAGGCCGGTGCCGTGGGTGGCTATGGCTTCCAGGAATAGCGGCACGACTAGGGCGGTCGTCAGCAGGGGCCGCAGGAGCCGGAAGTTTGTGACCTTGCGCGCAGCGCCGAGGTCTGCCTCGAGCACGGCGAACAGGACGAGTGCGTTGACGATCAGGGCTTTGGTGAGCATTGCTTTCTCGCTTTCGACGGGGTTGGGGTCTGCGCTGTCAATGCTGCTCGCCGGGAAGCGGTCTGTCATCGCCGCACGGGTTGGTGTGCGGGCTGATCTCGGGTTGGTTACAGGGGCGCCTCAACCCCGCTCTCAACCCGCGGTCAACCCGGCGAATCAGCCCACGGGGGGATGTGCGCGTGGCCGCGCGGCCATAGCCTGAGGGAGTGTCAATGTTGAGCTGGTTGAAGCGGTCAGATCGCGAGGCTCTGGCGCTGTTGGCGGCGTGGGGGTGGTGGTTGCGGGCGGGCGTGTTCGTGGTGGTCGCGGGAGTTGTGCTGAGCGCCCACGGGAACCTCGCCTTGAGGGTGGTGGAGCTGGCGATCGCCGCGATCGCGATGATCGGCTGGTGGGCAAGCGACCGCCTGCCAGCGCCGTGGGCCGAGCGATCGCTGTTCGCCGGTCTGGTGGTGATCACGGCCGTAGGCGGGTTTGCCGCTGCTTCGCATCACGACACCAGCGTGCTGGCGCTGGCGATTGTTGGGATGCTGGCCGCGGGCGCCGATCTGCCGCTCGTCGAGCTGCTGGCCGTGTTCCTCGCGGGCGTGCTCGCGGTCGAGATCGGCGCGGTCACTTCCGGTCACACGGATCTCGGAACGGTGCTCGGGTATCCGGCCCTGTTGGCGGGGGTGGCTCTGGTTGGACGCTACCGCCGGGCGTATCGGACCCAGACCGAGCAGGCCGAGGCGCTGGTCGCCGAGACCCACCGCGCCCGGTTCGAGGCCGAGCGCGCGGCGGCGCTGGATGAGCGCTCGCGGATCGCCCGCGAGATCCACGACGTTCTGGCTCACTCGCTGGGGGCGCTTGGGATCCAGTTGCAGGCTGCGGAGGCGATGCTGTCCGAGCGCCGCGACATCGACCGTGCGTTGCGCTCGCTCGCGAGCGCGCGGCGGCTCGTGGAGGAGGGGTTGACCGAGACCCGGCGGGCGGTGAGGGCGTTGCGGACCGACGCGCCGCCGTTGCCGGATGCGCTGGCCGCGCTGCTCGATGACCGTCCGGGTGCGCTGACGGTCAGCGGCGAGCCGTACGCGCTCGGTCCGGCCGCCGGGCTGGCGCTTTTGCGGGTCGCCCAAGAGGCGGTCACTAACGCCGCCAAGCACGCCGGCGGCAAGCCGGTGACGATCGCGCTCGAGTACGGCGCGGACGGCGTCGACTTGCGGGTCGAGAACGCGCTCGGTGGCGCGGTCGCGGTTGAACGGCCCGATACCGCTGGTGGCTATGGCCTTGCTGGCATGCATGAGCGGTTACGGTTGATCGATGGCGAGCTCCACGCCGGCCCAGTCGGCGAGCGGTGGGTCGTGCAGGCGCGGGTGAAGCGGTGAGCGCCGTGGATCCAGCGCGCCCGGAACGTCTGCGGATCGTGATCGCGGATGATCAGACCGTCGTGCGCGAGGGGCTACAGATGCTGCTCGACGTGATCCCCGGACTCGAGGTGGTCGCCGCTGTCGCCGACGGCGAACAGGCTCTCGCCGCGGTCGCCGAGCATCAACCCGACGCGATCCTGCTCGACCTCCACATGCCCGTGCTCGACGGCGTCGGCGCGACCGAGCGGCTGACTCGCGAGCATCCCGGGGTCGCGATCGTCCTGCTCACCACGTACGCCGAGGACGAAACGATCATCGCCGCGCTGAAGGCTGGCGCCCGCGGCTACCTGACCAAGAACGCAGACCGCCGCGAGATCGCTCAGGCGCTCCACAGCGCTGCAGCCGGCCACACGATCCTCCCACCCGACGTCACTGCGATGTTGCTTGCCGGTGCCGCCCCCGCCCAACCAGCCAAGCCAGCCGTCCCGCGCGAGCTGCCCGACGATCTGACCCCACGCGAGGCCGAAGTGCTGAAGCTGCTCGCCGCCGGCCTCTCCAACCCAGAGATCGCGCGCGAACTATTTATCAGCGAGCACACCGTCAAGACCCACATCAACCACCTGTTCGCGAAAACCGGCTCGAGGGACCGCGCCCAAGCGATCCGCTACGCCCACGAGCACCAGCTCGCCTAGATAGTGGCCGCACGCCACGGCGAGGCGCACGCTTCCTCGACGACTTCGATCGCGTGAGCCGGTAACACCGCGCGGAGGTCGTGCAATGAACCCACCGATGACATCTTCACCCACCCGCCCCGCGCCGGCTGTGTCCAGCGACGCCTCGCTGCTCGCCGCCGCGCGCCACGATCCCGACGCGTTCCGGGAGCTGTACGAACGCTACGCCGAGGCGGTGCATGAGTACTTCATCCGCCGCACCGCCAGCCGGGCGACGGCGCTCGATCTCACTGCCGAGACCTTCGCCCAGGCGTGGCTTGTTCGCGCCCGGTTCCGCGACGAGGCCAACGGCTCGGCTGCGCCGTGGATCTATGGCATTGCGCGCAACGTGCTGTTGATGTCGATCCGTCGCGGCGCGCTTGAGCGACGTGCCACCGAGCGGCTCGGGTTGCATGAGCGGCTCGACCGTCCGCAGTGCGCCGAGGAGCCGGTGCCCGAGGTCACGTGGGCGGACGGAGCCGACGAGCTCCTCGACACCCTGCCCGCGAATCAGCGCGAAGCCGTGCGCTTGCGCGTGCTGGAGGACCTGGAGTACTCAGACATCGCTCGCGCGCTCGGCACGACCTCGGCCGCCGCGCGGGTTCGCGTCCACCGCGGGCTGAAAGCCCTCAAACGCCATCTCACCCCTTCGAAGGAGAACCGATCATGACTCGTCTCGATTTCGATCCCGATCTGGAGCGGCTCGGCGAGGCGCTACACGCCAGCACCACCATCGATCTGGCCCGCGAGGAGCGAGCCGCGGGCCCGACTGGTGTCGGGCGCGGACGCCACGGCGACGGTGTGGTCGCGACGCGGGCGCGGCGGACACGCCCGCGACTGCTGGCCGGCGCGACGGTCGCTGTGGCCGCCTCAGCGACGGCGGTGACGTTGCTGTTCAGCGCATCGGCGAGCCCGCCGGCGTACGCCATCACGCGGAACGGCGATGGCTCGGTGCTGGTGCAGATCAACCAGCTCCAGTCGCTTCCCGACGCGAACCGCAAGCTCGCCGCCATGGGGATCGACGAGCAGATCTCGATCCAGATGGCGATCGGGCCGGCAGCCGTCGCTGGCCCGGTCGACTGTGTGCCGAGCCCGTCGGGCGCGAACCTGCCGGGACCGCCCGTGAAGGCCGTCGTGGGCACAAGCGGCACGGAGGTCATTCCCTCAGGCAACACAGGCGCGGGCACCTGGCACCTGGCCGCCTGCCACCTCTCGGGTGACACCGGCTCCGCCAATACCGGTAACACCGGCTCGGGCACTACGGGCGCCGCTTGATCCGATGATGGCCGTCGGCGCTGGCCGGGGGCGAAGCGCGGTTTGAACCACGAGGCGAGCTCCGCGGGGACTTCCATGCCTTCGGAGAGCTTGAACCCGACCGCCCGCTTGTTGGGATCGTCGACGGTGTACATCACGTTGATCGACAGACCGTTCTCGTAGAAGACGTAGGCGATTCGGATGTTCCCGACTTGGAAGGCAGTAGCCTCGAGCGGCCGAGAGGAGATGACGATCTCGCGTTCTTCCTTGAGGATCCGGTGCGCCCAGTCGATGGTCGTCTTGGCGTTGCCCGCAGGCTCCACCGTAAAGACGTGGTCCTACTTGTTCTTGAAGTAGCAGGCCTCGTGCGCCCGCAGACCAGCGAGCGCGGCCGCGACGGGCGAGGACTCCAGGCCGACTGTCGAGACATCGTTGAAATCCACGGCGTACGGCATGACGAGCTCTCCAGTCATATCACCTCGAAGGTCATCTGGCGATCGGCATCTGGATCTCGGTGACGCTCGGACCGTCGGCTCCCATCTCGCGGTAGAGCTCGCGGCTGTATCCAGCCAAGCGGAAGCCGCTGTCCTCGATCCAGCGGATAAGCGCTTCATACACCGGGGTGATCCCTTCCATCTCTCCGTGGTGGACGATCGACGCAACCTCGACCTGGCGTAGCTCGACGACCTCGACGCCATCGCCTGCCGGCACGGGCTGCTCGCCGATCTCATACCCGACATGCACGCCGACGCTGCCGTCTTCCGCGGGCTCGTCGTAGTAGCCGATCAGCATGCCGGGCCGCGCGCCCGCCCGCTGTAGTGGTCGATCAGCCTGGGCGCCAGCTGCGCGAAGACAGGGCCGATGTATTCCGGGTCGAGCGCTCGGGCGAGCGCTCGAGCTTCTGCCACTCGCAGCGGCTGGGTTTCCTTGATCACCACGTCCTGGGCATTCACGGTGTTGCTCCCTTCGATCGCTCGGAGGTGCGCCTCGACGCGGCGCAGGCGGCTCTGCTCATTGGCGACCGTCTGCTCCAGCTCGGCTCGCCGCAGCCGGAGCATTCCATACAGCTGCTCGGGCGAGAGGTCATTGTCGAGCAGACCGCCGATCTGCTCGAGCGTGAAGCCAAGGTCGCGCAGCGCCAGCAATCGATGCAGCCGCCCGAGCTGATGAACCGCGTAGGACCGGTAGCCGGTATCAGGGTCGACGCGCTCCGGTGCGAGCAGCCCGAGCTGGTCGTAGTGGCGCAGCATCCTCGGCGATACCTGCCCGAGTCTGGCGAACTCTCCGATGTTCAACATGACGACCAAGTGATACGGCCTCACACGGTGTCAGAGTCAAGCGGCCGGTCCCAATCGACTGTGAACATCTCACTGCGCCGTGTATGCCACCACCTGCGGATCTCGACTTTGTGCCTTTCCCGCAAGGCCCCCTGCCGGAACGAGCACCGTGTGGCCCGCGATCGCGATCGGAGCGTTGGTCGTGGTCGGCAGCTTGCGTCGGTAGGCGATCGCGCCGGTGTGGCGGTTGAGCGCGAGCAGCATCCCGTTAGCGAGCGTGGTGAAGAGAAGATCGTTTGAGACCGTCGCGGCACCGAGCGGCACCGAGGTCACCTTCGTCTCCCAGTGGACCTTTCCCGTCGTGAGGCTGAGCGCTTCAACCTCTCCGGACGCGGTGCCGCTCGACTCGAGCGGGGTCGGCTGGTTCAAGCTCGTGTAGATGAGCGGCACGTCCAGGGTGACGACGTAGACGCTGTCGCCGGCGAGCGCCAGATTGGTCAGCACACCACCAAGAGATCCCGGGAGCATCGTGTAAGGGACCTTCAGGGTGATCCGATGCTCGAGCGCTTTGAGCGAGTCGTCGTCGTGGTCGTTGTGCGCGCCGACCGCATGCTTCCAGATCAGCTTGCCGGTCTCGGCGTTCATCTCGTACACGTAGCCCATCTTGCCGGCGCCGATGACGATAGGGACTCGACCGACCGTCGCCGAGATCGGGGAGGCCTGCAGGTCATAGTCCTTGAAGTCGTTCGGTACCCCCTGGAAGTACCAGCGCAGCTTCCCGGTCGCCGCATCGAGGTTCACCTCACTGTCGGTGTAGAGCAGCACGGAGGGGTGCGCAACCGCCGAGGCGGCCGTCTGGTATGGATTGCCGATGCCGAACGTCACGGACCCATCGCTGCTGACCAGCGGCGTCTCCCAGGCGCCGCCCGCGCCGATACCGAGAGACTGGACGCCCGGATCCGGGCCGCGCAGCGTGTTGAACTTCCACAGCACCGCCCCGGTCGACGCATTCATTGCGATCAGCACGCCACCGCCGGGCGCGATGCCGTACTGGCTGGCGAGATACACGCGGCCGTCTGCCACCTGGGGCTGAATGCCGAATGTCCCCTGACCTCTGCCGAGCACGTGCATGTTGACCCAGATCGCCTTCCCGGTCGCCGCACTCACCGCAAAGACCGATGTTGGCGTCTCTCCGTAGACCCTTCCGGCAACGACGGCGACGCCATTCGGTCCCGGTCCGCTCAGCTCGGGCGCATCACATCGGTACTCCCACTCGAGCTTCCCAGATGTAAGCGCGAGCGCATACACGTTCGAGTCGAGATCCTGTATATAGACGACGCCTCCCTGCACGATCGGGTTCGCCGCCAGCGACCCGTACCCCCCAACCGAGGCCGTGGCAGCCCCGCTTAGCTTGAAGGTCCAGGCCTGCTCGAGCTTGGACACGTTTGCGGATGAGATCGTCGAGTTCCGCGCATCCCGGGTGTTCGCAAGGTCGGCATTGGAGTACGGCCAAGAAGCGGAGCTCGCAACGCTCGAGGAAGCCGTGTTCACGGCATCGGTCGTGCAAATAGCACTAACCGCCGCGGTTTTACTCCCGCCGCAAGCCGCGATCAGCAAGCTGCACACCGCCGGCAGCGCGATCCCCGCCCAGCCACACGCGTTCGCTCTCATCCGATCCACCAACTGGGGAGTATGCGCGTTGACTCCATCCGGGCGACCCGAGCTCAGCGACCGTGAATTTCGCTGATGCGGATTCGCAGGGGAACGTTGAATCGCCGTGCGAACGACTGGGCTGTCATCCCACCGCGCTTCCATTCGGCAGCGTACTTCGCCACCCAGGCGGTGTTCTCGGCGGCGCTCGGTGCGGAATCGACGACCTCAGCGATCCCCGACAAGACGACGACGTCGCCGCCGTTCCCATCGCCGCCGAAGTTCAGCGTGACCCTCGGATTGCTGGTGATGTTGCGGATCCGTGCTCCAGGCTGGCTGTAGACCGAGACAGTCTGGTCTTCGTCCCACAGGAACCCCACCGGCCGGGGAAGCGGCGCACCGGCTGGCGTCACCGTCGTCAGCCACACCACCATCTCCTCCCGTAGGTGCCGAGCAACTCGCGCGCCGAACTCGGTCCCTTCGTCGATCACGACGCGATCGTACGGAAACTCGCGACGTCGCTTCTCCTCCGGCATGCACGCTGCCGGATGGCCCGCCCGGCGGATCAGCGCCAGATGTCGATGGTGATCGATCGCATCTGCTCGCTGAAGTACCCGTCGTCGGCGGCGTCGGCGAGGAGTTGGCGGAGCTCGGCATCGAACTGCTCGAAGCGAGCGCCAAACAGATGAGGAGCCGCGCCCGAGAGTGAGTAGCCCGACGCGGCGATCTCGTCGACGTTGCGATCGACCACTCGGCCTGGCACCTCGAAGCGCTCCGGGCCGGCGAAGCCAGCGGCCCGGTAGATCACCTTCTCGGGATCCGAGGTACCCACGCTCAGCACGCCCTGCCCTGCCCGCCGCTGTGGACCAAGATCGCGGGGGACGAGCCGCGCGATCTGCTCGCGCGGCAGACGGGGGTGCGGGAGCCGGGCATCGGTGTCAAGGCCCTGATGGGTGGTGCCGTGCACATGGACGGCGGCGCCCCCGGGCTCCAGCCTCGCGCGCACGGCTGCGGTGACGCGAGGGCGATCCATCCAATGAAGCGACTGAGCGAACGGGTAATCGCGCTCAGTGGTCTCGAGCCGCGTCTCAGTGGCCCCGAAGGCTCTCAGTACCCCCGAGGTGCGCCTCTCAGTTGTTGCGTCTCGAAAAGACCCGGGGGGCGCTACCGATGACCGGCGAGCCGCCCGCTGTGAGTCTGCAGCACATCAACCAACCGGGTCCTGACGGAGCCAAACAGCCCCGGCAGACTCACCACACGAGGAGCCACGATGTCAATTCTCGACACGCACCAGACCCCCGATCATCCGGGCCGCGGCCGCCGTCTCGGCCGCCGCGCCGCCCTCACCGGAGCGCTGCTCGCGCTCGGCGCGATGAGCAGTGCCGTCGGTGCCGGCAACGCCTTTGCGCAAAGCAGCGTCAACGGACAGAGCGTGCTCGGAACCGCCAGCGAGCCCTATGTCTGCCTGACTGAGAGCTGTGCCAATCCCTGGAACGTCTCCGGAGCCGTGCAGCGGGTGCCGTCCAACACGCCCGCCACTGGCCAGCAGTTCATCATCTCCAACGCCCAAGACGGCAAGGTCATCGATGACCCGAACTTCAACATGAGCCAGGGAACAGCGATGGATCTCTGGGGTGAGAACGACGGCGACAACCAGAAGTGGCAGGGCGTGCCTTCCACTGGCGGCTACATGACGATCGTCAACCGCGAGAGCGGCCTGTGCCTCGACGTCTACGGAGCCGAAACCAACCCTGGGGCGCCGGTGATCCAGTGGATCTGCACCGGTAACGCCAACCAGCAGTGGAAGGAGAGCGTTGGGGTGACGGAAACCGCCGACGGTGTCACGACGTACCTTTACGTGTTCACCAACAAGAACTCCGGTCTATACCTCGCCGCCACCGCGGACGGAACCGGGGTGACCCAAGAGCCGTGGGGCAACGGCGACGCGGTCCTGTGGACCACGAAGCAGGCCTCCTACAGCTTCGTCACTACGCCGGCAAATTCGCCTATCGAGGGCCTCGGAGTCTACGAGTCGAACGGAACCGAGGAGTTCTCCGCCGGCGGAACCGATGATCTGGTCTACACCTGCGCCAGCGGGTACCACTTCCGGATGTCGAGTGACACCTATTACGGTAAGTCCACGGGTGACAGCCAGGCCGCTGTAACCCCGGTCGGACCGAGCTACAGTGGGCTCAGCACCGAGCCCTGGGAGTCGCAGGCGTCCAGCGAACAGTCGTTCGCTGAGTCGAGCAGCCCGATGACCGCGACGGACGCGATCGTCGTCGACGGCGGCACCCAGATCAACGGCGTCAGCTACTACGCGGACTGGGGTCTCGTCGGACCGCCGACCGACGGCGGTCTCGGATGGAGCCAGGCGTCGTTGACCTGCGACCCCAACTGACAGCAGGGTCCAGACGCCACACGACCGGCCCGGCGCCGGACGAACCCCAAGCAGTCCTCGGCCCGGCCGCGCTCAGCGTGGCCGGGCCGCTCCACGTCCGGCTTGGTGGGCAACTAATGGGGCCGAAGTTGCGCGCTTGCGCCACGCTGCACTGCGGGAGACTGGGCCCGCACCGCGCGGGGCTAGAGTTGGTCGCTGGTGCTTGGCTCATCGCCTCTCGAGCCGCTTCTGGGAGCCACGGCGACGTGGCCCGTGATTGGTCGCGAGCGGGAGCTGGCAACCATCGCCCGAGCCCGGGCGGACGGCGCCGGCGGCGTGGTCGTGTACGCGCCGGCGGGGGTGGGCAAGTCCCGAGTCGCGCGCGAGGCACTCACCGAGGCCGAACGCCAGGGGGCGCTGACCGCGTGGGTTCAGGCCACCCGGAGCGCCGCGAGCATGCCGTTGGGCGCTTTCGCGGGGGTGATCCCACTCGAGGTGCGCTCCGACAACCTGTTCGAGCTGCTGCGGCGCGGCACCGAGGCGATGCGCGAGTTGGCGGGAGCGCGGGATCTCGTGGTCGGGGTCGATGACGGTCAGCTGCTCGATCCGATCTCGGCGGCGCTGGTGCTGCACCTCGTGAGCAGCGCGGCGGCGTTCGTGGTGGCGACCGTGCGCAGCGATGAGCCGTGTCCTGACGCGATCGTGACACTGTGGAAGGATCGCCTGGTGCCGCGAGTCGAGCTCCAGCGGCTCGATCAGGCCCAGACCGAGCGGCTGGCGGAGACGATTCTCGACGGGCCGGCGGAGGAGGCCATCCGCCAATGGGTGTGGGAGACGAGCCGTGGTAACGCGATGTACGTCCGCGAGCTTCTGCTCGGTGCGCTCGGGGCTGGTGCGCTCACCCAGGTTGGCGGCTTGTGGCGGATGCCGACCCGTCCGCCGATCAGCTCCTCGCTGGTGGAGTCGATCTCGGCCCGGCTGGAAGGGCTCGGCCCCGGAGAGCACCGCGCGCTCGAGCTGCTGGCGCTGGGGGAGCCGCTGCTCGTGGCCGAAATGGTGGCGATCGCGGGTCGCGAGCCGCTCGCTGCCGTCGAGGTGCAGGGGCTGATCAGCGTCGCTGGAGATCGCGGCGGAGCCCTCGAGGTGCGACTCGCCCACCCGATGTACGGAGAGGTGATCCGCGCCCGGCTGGGAGCCTTCGGCGCTCACGAGATCCGGGTTGAGCTCGCGAACCTCGTGCAGTCACGCAGCGCGCTCACGCCCGACACGTCGCTGCGGGTCGCGCGGTGGCTGCTCGATGCGGGCGAGCCGGTGCCGACGGCCACGCTGGTGGACGCCGCCCGAGCGGCGAACTTGAACGGCGATCCCGAACTCGGCGCCGAACTGGCGCAGCTGGCCGTGCAGGCGGGCGCCGGCGTCGAGGCCTCTCTGATCCTCGCCCGCTCGCACACGATCCGCAAGCGGTTCGAGGACGCCGAGGCCGTGCTTGCCGGCACCGAAGTCGAGATCGATCGCCCGGAGACGGCGCTAATCTACCTTGAGCAACGGATTTCGGCGCTGTACTGGGGTCTGCGGCGAGTCGCGGCGATCGAGGAGCTGATGGACCGGGCCGCGAGCTGGTGGCCGGACAAGGACTGGCAGATTCAACTCGCGCCGCTGCGGCTCCGGGCAGGTCTGTTTTCGCTTGGGTCAACCGGGGACCCAAGCGCGATCCTGGCCGAGTCCACGGAGTTGGTCCAGACCGGCACGATCGACGCCGGTATCCGCAGCCGGCTGGAGTCGGTGCAGCTCTCGGGCCTATACCGGACCGGTCGCGGACGCGAAGCGCAGGCGCTGGCGCGCCGGATCCGACCCTCGCCACCGCTCCGAGACTCAGACGCCGAGTCGACCTTCGCGGTGTGCGTTGGTATCGCCACGGACACCGGGGAGGGGCTGCGCGAGATCGACGAGTGGGCGCCCGCGACGCTCCAGCAGGCCGTCCGGCTCGGAGACCGCACGGCGGCCGGGCTGGCTGCCTACGCCATCGGTCACCGACGGCTGCTCGAAGGACGTCACGCCGACGCCGCCCGTTGGCTGGCCGAGGCGCAACTCCAGTTCGAACAGCACGACGCCCACGGCGTGCTCGCGATCGTCCTCGCGATGCAGACCTCCGTGGCTGCCGATCGGCATGATCCCGCCGCCGCCGAAGCCGCGCTGGCGGGATGTCGGGCCGCGCTCGGAGCGGAGCCGGCCTTGCCGATTCAGGCGCGGTATCTGGTCTGCGCTCAGGCCTGGGCGGCCACCGCCGCGGGCGACCGCACCCGAGCTCAGGAGATTCTGCTCGACGCTGCCCGCGAGTTCTCGGGGTTTCCGATGTATGCGGTCCGCCTGCTGTATGAGGCGATGCGGTGCGGCGCTCCCGCTGGCGCGATCGCGCCCGGGCTGAGCGCGATCAACGAGCGCTGCGACGCCAGCCTGGTAGCCGCGAAGGCCGCGCACGCGACGCACCTCGCGGCCCGAGACGCCCAAGCGCTGCTCACCACGGTCGACGAGTTCGAGCGGATCGGCGCGCCGCTCTACGCGACCGAAGCTGCGGCTCAAGCGGCCTCGCTGTCCGCTGACGCGGGGCGAGAGGACTCCGCCCGCCGCGCCGCCACCCGTCGGAACGAGCTATTCGTCGACGGCCAGGGCAGACCGCTGCCGCCGATACCCGCACTTGACGGCCAGGTCGAGCTCACGCCACGTGAAGCCCAGATCCTCCAGCTCGCCGGCCAAGGGCTGACACACCGGCAGATCGCCGAGCGACTCGTCGTCTCGGTCCGCACCGTCGAATCACACCTGTACCACGCCCGACAGAAGCTCGGGACGGGCGAGGCGCCTTGAGCGGCCCCGCCCACACCGATACCGGTCAAGAACCGGGCGCTAGTCAGCCCACCAGTCGCGCTGGCCCACGACGTCTTCGCGGGGAGCCTCGCCGAGATTGGGCGCGCCGATGACGAGGATCTCGAGGCCCGCCGGCCCGGCCTCGTAGCCTCGCCACGTACCGGGCGGGACGCGCACCGCGTCCCACTCCTTGAGCTCGACGATCTGCTCATCGATCTTCATCCGCCCGCCCCCCCGCAGGACGACGTACACCTCCTCCTGCTTGCGGTGCGTGTGGCCGTACGGAAAGCGATAGCCGGGGGGGACGCGCTGGTAGCTCAGCCCGGACCGCTCGAGCTCGAGCGCCTGGGTCGCCATGCGGAACTCAAGGTCCGGCGCGCCGTCGAACCTGGATCCGAGGTCCTCCAGGTCCTCCTTGAGGTTCGTGAGCGTAAACGGCACGGCGCCATCCTATGGCACCTTCGGCCGCCCATATACAGACAAAATCCCCCACACCTCCGGGCCAGCGTGGCCTTGGAGGGGCTGGCGCGAGAGTGGCCAGTGTTCCGCGACGACGCCCACCCCCAGTCGTGACGGTCGAGGCGGACTCGCCGGCCATGGCTTAGCGGTTGTGGTTGACGAGCTCGACGTTGTGGCCGTCGGGGTCGAGCACGAACGCGCCGTAATAGCCCGGGTGGTAGACCGCGCGTTCGCCGGGGGCGCCGTGGTCCTCGTAGCCCGCGGCGAGCGCGGCGGCGTGGAAGGCCCGCACCGTGGCGTCCGCGCCCGCGGGGAACGCGAGGTGGACGTGCTCGGTGAGCGGGCGCTCGTCGCGCACGAGCGAGAAGGAGAAGTCGGGGCCGGACAACTGGACGCGATCCGGCCCGTCGTGCGCGAGGCGGAGCCCGGCGTGCGGCGCGACGACCGTCGCGTAGAACTGGCGCGACGCCTGCGGGTCTCGGACGCGGAGCCACAGGTGGTCGATGCGGCCGGCGGGCACGGGGCGCTCGCGGGCGGTGTGGACCGCCTCGATACTGTTGCCGTCCGGGTCGAGCAGGAAGCCGCCGTAGTAGTCGGGCCCGTAGACCGCGCGCGGCCCGGGCGCGCCGTCGTCCGGGTGACCAGCGTCGATCCCCGCCTGCCAGAAGGCGTCGACGGCCGCGCGGTCCGGCGCGCGGAAGCCGACGTGCAGGCCGCGGGTCACAGGGTGCTCGCGGTCCGTCGGGCCGATGTCCCAGTCCTCCCACTCGACCAGCTCGGCGTCCGCGTGGCTAGGCTCGACGCCGAGCACGGAGAGCACGGTGCGGTAGAAGCGCTCGGACTCGGCGAGGTCGGACACGGCGATCCCCACGTGGTCGAACATCGCCTCGAGGCTAGCGTCCTCCCGGCAGCATCGCCTAATTCGGCGTACGAGTTAGCCGCATCGATAGTTCGACGTCGTCGGCGAACGGGACTGAGGCGTACCCGCGGGTAGGGGACCGGACGTGTTGTAGGTATTCCAAGGTTCGGTCAGCGTTGTCGGCGACAATCAGTGTGCCGGGTTTCAGGTGCTTCTCGAGCAGTTGCAGGACAGCCGGATACAGGCTCTTGGCGCCGTCGAGCAGTACGACGTCGATTTGGTCGGGCAGGTCGTGGGCAAGCGTCTGGAGAGCGTCGCCCTCGCGAAGCTCAATCAGATCAGCCAGTCCACCGGTCACGAAGTTCTCACGCGCCCGAGCGACCTTCGATGCCTCGAACTCGGTCGTGATGAGGAGTCCTCCTCCGTTGTCTCGGAGGCCAGCCGCGAGATGCAGGGTCGAGATGCCGAATGAGGTCCCGAACTCGACGATCGCGCGCGCGCTCGTGGCGCGCACGAGCATGTACAGGAGCTGGGCGGTATCGCGGGAGACGGCCAAATAGGCGTCTTTCGCGAGGGCGTAGAACCTGAGATAGTCCGTCTCGTTGCTGCTCGCGCTCAACGCGGCCCGTTCCTCGGGCGAGATCTGCCCGAGCGCTGCCCGCAGCGACGGCGAAGGCGGCGCTTCCGCCTCGCTGAATAGGCGTTCAAGCAGCGGGGCAAGCGGTGCGGTGGTGAGTGTGATCATGGTCGGTCTCGCTGGTCGTTTGTCTTGGCGTCCGTCTTATGTCAGCCAAGATAGACGCAACGGTGCGTCTCGTCAAGACTCATGCGCAACGCTGCGTTGCGCTACGATCCGTGCCGTATGCCGGAGAGCAGCATCACCACTGCCCGCGCGCCGAAGGGACGGGCGCTACACCGACGCGATGAGAACGCGCGCCGCGCGGTCCTTCACGCCGCCGACGATCTGCTCGTCGAGCGCGGATTCGGCGGTGTCACGATCGAGGGCATCGCCGCACGCGCCGGCGTTGCCAAGCAGACGATCTACCGCTGGTGGCCCTCCAAGGTTGACATCCTCCTCGACACCCTCATCGACGACGCGAGCCATCAGCTGGCCATACCAGCTGCAGGCTCGACAATCGACGGCACGCGTCGATACTTACGAAGCCTCGCCCGGTTTCTCGCCAAGGAGCCCGCCGGACGGGTCCTGCTCGCGCTGATCGGGGAGGCCCAACACGATCCAGAGATGGCGCGCACCTTCCACCGACGTTACCTTGACCCGCAGCGCCGCGGCGAGCGCGAGATGCTCCAACGCGGAATCACCTCCGGCGAGCTCACGACCGGGCTCGACGTCGACGCCGTTCTAGACGCCCTTTGCGGACCCCTCTTCTACCGCGCGCTCACCGGCGCGTCGATTCCACGCGGGTTTATCGACACGCTCATCGCTGACAACCTCGAGCGACACCTCGCTTGACCACGGCGCTCGTGGAGAAGGCGACATCACGAGCCACTCGGGTTGGGGCGACGCTGGCGGTCGTATAGCTGCCAGATCTCGTCATAGACCTCGTGAGCAGCAAAGAAGGGCGTCAGCTCGTGCTCGTCGTCCCAGCCGTACCGGTCGAGTACCTGCCGAACGAAAGCCGGACGCGCGCCGCGCCTGCGCAGACTGATGACGTAGCCGGCGACATCCCAATGGACCGGCCCGCGGAAGGTGTCCTCGAAGTCGTTCCAGACGAGGCGATCGGGAGTCTGTAGCAAGTTGCTCAGCGATGCGTCCCCGTGCAGCGCCTGTACGGGTAGCGTCGAGTCGAACACCAGATCACCGGCCGCATCAAGTCGTGCACGCAGCGAGCAGATCGCATCCGCATAAAGGGCCGGGGTGGGTCGAAGCAGATCATGGAGTCGCTCGATGTCGTCACCCAAATCCCTCAGGTTGCCCAGCTCACCATCGAACGGCCGCAGCGCGTCGTGCAGGGTCCGCAGCGCGTTACCAAGGCGGGCGGGATCAACGGGTTCGTGTCTCTGCTCGACGTCGGGGATCCACTCTGAGAAGGTCATCCACAGGCCGTCGTGCTGATGCGGCCCAGGGGCGATCAACGGGCTCGGCGCCACCGCGAGCCCAGAGGGCGCTAAGAACTCGAGCACGGAAACCTCGCGCTCGAGCCAGCTTCGGGGATCGTCGTGCAGCACCACGGTGCCGGTCATCACGCGGGCAACGACCGGTGCGGGACGCAGATGGACGTGGATATTGCTTCCGGAATGAACGACGAAGGCCTGCTCACAGGCTAAGCCGTGTGCCGCTGCGACCGCGCGCGCGGCGTTCAGCGCGCGCGGTTCAAGAGCGAGCTTCACCGGGAGCAATCTGGCACAACGCTACATCCGGCGCGAGCGGCGGCGACGGCGTGTTGACTTCAACCTTGGTTGAAATGCGACGCTGCGGGTCTGCCCTTAGCGCGTCGACGGCAACCAATCGGATCGTGAAAGCTCGCCAGAGGCAGCTTCGCCATCTCGCGGGTGGCCTGATCGCGGCCAGTGCCGTCGCGGGGCTGGTTGCGATCGGCGTGCGGGCGGGCTGGGGTGGCTCGATGGCGCGCGCGCTCGAGGGCGCGACCTTGTTCCTCGCCGCCGCGGCGTACGTCGCTCACGTGCTGGCCCACCATGAAACCACTCACGAGCTGCTGACGCGATCGATCCTGGTGAGCGCGTTCGCGCTCTGGGGGCTAGTGCAGATCGCGCCAGGACTTCCCGGAAACGCGGTCCTCAACGATGTCGTAATCGTGCTGTTCGTGGTCGACCTCGCGATCCTTGTCAGCCCATGGCTCTAACACGCGGTGCGGGAATTCCGCTGATCGTCATCTGCCAGTGCGTGGTGGCGCGGCGGGTAGTTGAACCGTGACGCAGAGCCCACCGGCGGCCCGTGGCGTGAGGGTGAGGGTTCCGTCGTGGGCTTGGGTAATGCTTTTGACGATTGCCAGGCCGAGGCCGACACCTGCGTGGTCGGTGCGTAGGCGTTTGGTACCCCGCTGAAACGGCTCGACAAGCGTGGAAACCAACTGTGGGGCGAGCTTCTGGCCGGTGTTCTCGATGGTCAGCGCCACGCTCTCGGGGTGAACGCTGGTCGTGATCCACACGGTGCCCTGTCCGGGCAGGTTGTGGGCGATCGCGTTGTGCACGAGATTCGTGCTCAACTGCCGCAAGAGTGGGGGTGAGCCGATGGTGGGGGTCGCGTCCCCGGAGGTGTCGATGGTGATGCCATGTTTGTCTGCGAGGGGGAGGAGCGTTTCGGTGGCTTCTTCGGCGATGAGGGACAGGTCGACGTGTTCTCGGGTGAAGGACCGTTGGTCGGCGCGGCTGAGCAGGAGCAAGGCTTCGGTGAGGTCGATCGCGCGGGCGTTGACGGCGTGAAGGCGGTCGACGAGTTCGCCGTTGGCGCGGTCGGGGTCGTGACGGGCCACGTCGAGAAGTGTCTGGGTGATCGCCAGCGGGGTACGCAGCTCGTGGGAGGCGTTGGCTGCGAACCTCTGCCGTTCGGCGTCGTGCGCTTCGAGCCGTGCGAGCATGGCGTCGAAGCTGTCGGCGAGTTCGCGGAACTCATCTTTGCGGCCCGGTAGCCGGATTCGATGCGACAGTAACCCAGCTGCGGCGACGCGTGTGGCGTCGGTGATGCGGGCCAGGGGGGCGAGCATGCGGCCGGCGAGAATCCACCCTCCCAGGAGACTGAACACCAGCAGGAACGCCAGCACTGCAGCTGCCCTCGGAGCGAAAACGTGCAGGAGGTCGGACCGGACGGGAAAAACACCATTAATGGGAGTGCTTCCGGTGCTTCCCGGGACGATGAATGCTCGGTCGGGGACGTAGCGCAGGAGGAACAGCCACACGGCGGCGAGCAGCAGGACGCCGGCGAGCATGAGGAAGCCGGCGTAGCTGAGGGTGAGTTTGAGGCGTACGCTCAGACCGGGGGCTCTATCCACGCTCGCCTCCATCTGGCTCGGTGTCTCGTTGAGTGCTGATGCGGTAGCCGACGCCGGGCACGGTGGCAATGATCGGGGGTTCGCCGAGGCGTTTGCGTAGCGCGGAGACCGTGATGCGCACGGCGTTGGTGAACGGGTCTGCGTTCTCGTCCCAGGCTCGCTCCAAGAGTTCCTCGGCGCTGATGACACCGCCGTCGGCGGCGACGAGCACTTCGAGTACGGCGAACTGCTTGCGGGTGAGTGCGACGTAGCGGTCGTCGCGGTAGAGCTCGCGGCGGAACGGATCCAGACGCAGACCTGCGATCTCCCGCACGGGCGGCCGACAGTGGCCGCGCCGGCGGTCGAGCGCTCTGAGACGGAGCACGAGCTCTCGGAGCGCGAAGGGCTTGGTGAGATAATCGTCGGCGCCGAGCTCGAACCCGGACGCCTTGTCGTTGAGCCGGTCGGCCGCGGTGAGCATCAGGATCGGCATGCCGCTGCCGGAGGCGACGACGCGTTTGGCGATCTCGTCGCCGGAGGGCCCAGGGATGTCGCGGTCCAGCACGGCGATGTCGTAGGCGTTGAGGCTCAGTAGCTCCAGGGCGCTATCGCCGTCACCGGCGATGTCGGCGGCGATCGCTTCCAGGCGTAAGCCGTCACGTATGGCTTCGGCCATATAGGGCTCGTCCTCGACGATCAACACCCGCATGCCCTCGGATGGTGCCAGCCTGAAGATATCGCCGGCGTATCGAAAAACGGATACGTGCTGGCAACGCCCGGCTGCCTTGACTGGGAGGCGTGAGCTACAGCAATCCAGCACGAACAGCGGCCCGCCGTACTCGATCGACCGTGCTCGACGTCGGCTTCGCCTGTCTCGCTCTACTCCTCGTCGCTACGGCGTTCGCTGGCGCCCGCCACCTGCCCATCGCCAAGGACCGCGCCCCCCTTTTGCCGGTGAGGTGGCCGCGGCGCGGACAGGCAGCGCTCGTTGTCGGCAACGGTCGGCTGGCAGCGAGCCCGCACGAGCAAAGGCAGGGCCAGTCGGTCCCGGCGGTGCAGGCCGGTGAGCAGCTGACCGAGCGCCAGCTGCTGGAGGCGCTGCTGATCGCGTCGGGCAACAACATCGCCCAGATCCTCGCCGGCCAGGTAGCGGGCAGCCAAACCCGCTTTATCGCCGAGATCAACGCCGAGGCGCGCGCGCTCGGAATGGATCACACGATCTACACCGATCCCAGCGGGTTCGACCTGAGCACGGTCTCCGTCGCCGCCGACCAGCTGCGCGTCCTCCAGGAGGCGATGCGCTTCCCGGTCTTCCGCCAGATCGTCTCGATGGCCAGCGTGACGCTGCCGGTCGCCGGCACGGTCACGAACTACGACCCGCTGATCGCCGAGGGCTACGCCGGCAAGACCGGGTCGGATTCCGCGGCGGGGGGGTGTCTGGCGTTCTTCACCTCCGTGACGGTCGGCGGGCGCCGGCTGACCGCGATCGGCGTGGTCATGGGGCAGGGGGAGGGCAGCGACACGTCGGCGCTCCTCGCCGCGGCGGGCGAGGCCGCCGAGCAGCTACTCGACGTGCCGTCATCCCGACGGCTCGCCGGGGCGGGGCCCAGAACTGACGTCAAATGCAAATCACGACCCTCGGGGAGCAAGCATGAGTAGAGCACGACGGCCGCTGGCCGCCGTTGGCCTGATCGCCATGGTCGCCCTGATCAGCGCGTGCGGTTCAAGCGCACCCGCGGCGAGCGGCGGCGGCAACGACGCCGCCAATGCTCAGAAGGCGGTGAAGTTTGCCGAGTGCATGCGCGCGAACGGGGTCAGCGAGTTCCCGGACCCCAGCGCGTCGGGCGGATTCACCATCGACGGGATCGTGAACGGCTCGTCGCTGGACCCGAACACCCCGGCGTTCGAGCAGGCCATCAGCGCGTGTAAGGACCTGGAGCCAGCGGGGTTCATGGGGAGCAAGCGGAGCCCCCAGCAGATGGACGCCGCCCTCAAATTCGCCCAGTGCGTCCGCGCCAACGGTGTGCCGGACTTTCCTGATCCCACCTGGAACGGGCCCCTCGTCAACGTTTCCAATGGTCGGAGCATCCCGGGCCTCCAGGCGGCGAGGCAGAAGTGCCTCCGCCTCAACCCCGAGGCGATCCAGTGACGCGGAAGACGTGGCTGCTGGCCGCGGCAACCGTCCTCGCCGCCGTAGTCGCCACCGGCGGCGTGGTGGTCACGTCGACCGCGAAGCAACAGGCCGCGGCTGCACAGCGGTCGCCGGCGAACACCGCGAAGGTGGAAACCGGGGAGCTCTCGGCGACGGTCTCCGAGGACGGGACGCTGACCTATCGTGCCCAGCCGGATGGCTCGCCGTACTCGGTGATCAACCAGGCCCGCGGGACATACACGAAGCTGCCCGCGCCCGGCGGGGTGATCTCTCAAGGTCGGGTCCTCTACCGGGTAGACGATCGCCCGGTGGTGTTGCTGTATGGCTCGACACCTGCCTATCGGACCCTCTCCGCCGGGGCGACCGGTCCCGACGTCGCCGAGCTCAACGCGGATCTGATCGCGCTCGGCTATGCCACCTCAGCTCAGCTTCATCCAACGTCGGCCTCCTTCGGGTCGCCCACCAGCGCGGCGGTGGAGAAGCTTCAGGCCGCCGTGGGGGTGACCCAGAGTGGCACGCTGACTCTTGGTCAGGTGGTGTTCGAACCGACCGCCGTGCGGGTGACGGCGGTGTCTGCGCAGCTCGGCGGCCGCACCGAGCCCGGCCGGACGGCGATGCAGGGCACGTCGACCACTCGCCAGGTGCAGGTGGCGTTGGACGCCTCGCAACAGACCGATGTGGCGGTCGGGGACAAGGCGACGATCACCCTGCCCAACAACCGCACCACCCCCGGTGTCGTCTCCTCGGTGGGGTCGGTCGCCACCTGCCCGTCGAGCTCGGGGCCCGACGGGTCGAGCCCCGGTTCCGCCGTGCCGGGGACGGACACCTGCTCGTCAGGCAACTCGGGGAGCAGCACACCGACCATCACCGTAGACGTCACCCCTTCTGACCCGCCCGTTACGGGAACGTGGGATCAGGCCCCGGTACAGGTCGGTATCACCACCGGCAGCGTGTCCAACGCCCTGGTCGTGCCGGTGACCGCGCTGCTGGCCCAGTCCGGGGGTGGGTACGCCGTCGAGGTCGTCGGGGCAGGCGCGAGGAACCATCTCGTGCCGGTCTCGCTCGGACTGTTCGACGACGCCGAGGGACTGGTGCAGGTCACCGGCTTGGGGCTGGCCGCCGGCCAAGAAGTGGTTATTCCGGCGACATGACCAACTCCCCGACCGTGCTCGATGTGGACGGCGTGACCAAGAGCTATCCCGGCGAGCCGCCCGTCCAGGCCCTGCGCGGGGTGAACCTCACCATTGGTCAGGGGGAGCTGGTCGGGATCGTTGGCCCGTCGGGATCAGGTAAGACCACCCTGCTGCAGCTGATGGGGACCCTCGACCGGCCCACCAGCGGCCGGGTGCGGATCACCGGGCTCGACGTGGCAACGATGGCCGACGAGGACGTGGCCTACCTGAGGGCCACCCTGATCGGGTTCGTCTTCCAGCAGTTCTTCCTGGCGGAGCACTCGACTGTGTTGGACAACGTGGCGGACGGGCTCCTGTACGCCGGCATCCCCATCGGGCAGCGTCGCGAGCGCGCCCTCGACGCCCTCGAGGTGGTCGGCTTGGACCAGCGGCCCCATGCCCGTCCCACCCAGCTCTCGGGCGGGCAACGCCAACGGGTCGCGATCGCGCGGGCCCTGGTCGGCCGGCCGGCCATCGTGCTCGCCGATGAGCCGACCGGGAACCTCGACCAAACGACCGGGCAATCCATCCTGGCCCTGATCGCTGAGCTTCACCAGGCCGGCTCGACGATCGTGGTCATCACCCACGACCACGCCATCGCCGAGCGGATGCCCCGCAAGGTTGAGATCCTCGACGGCCAGATCGTCGCCGACACCGGCCCCGTCAGCGAGGAGCCGTCGTGACCGCCACCGCCGCCCTGAGCCGAAGACGGCTACAGCTCTCCGACCTGACCCGGCTGTCCATCGTCGGACTGCGCACCCGCAAGCTACGGGCCGGGCTGTCCGCTCTCGGTATCGCCATCGGCGTGGCTGCCATCGTCGCCGTGCTCGGCCTGTCCGCCTCCTCCCAGGCCGGCCTGCTGGCCGAGATCAACCAGCTCGGGACCAACCTGCTGACCGTCAGCAACGGGCAGAGCTTCACCGGCGGCACCGCTGAGCTGCCGACCCCGGCGCCGGCCATGATCGGTCGTATCGGCGGTGTGCAGCAGGTGCAGAGCACCGGGACGGTCAGCGGCGCCAACGCCTTCCGCACCCCCTACATCCCCGCGGTCGACACCAACGGCCTTACCGTCCAAGCCGCATCCCTCGGCCTCCTCCCGGTCCTCGCCACCACCGTCGCGCAAGGCCACTACCTCAATGCGGCCACCGCCCAAGAACCCGTCGCCGTACTCGGCGCCGCCACCGCCCAGTTGTTCGGCATCGACCGCATCTACCCGGGCGAACGGATCTGGGTGGGTGGCCAATGGTTCTACCTCGCGGGCATCCTCAAACCGGCCGTGCTCGCCTCTGCCATCGACACCTCCGTCCTGGTCGGCTACCCCACGGCAGAGAAATACCTGGGCTTCGACGGGCATCCCTCCACGATCTACCTGCGAGCGCAGAACGACCGGGTCGCCGCCGTCGACAACCTCCTCGCCGCCACCGCAAACCCGGAGAACCCCAGCGGGGTCAACGTCAGCCAACCCTCCGCCGCCCTCGTCGCGCAAGCCGACGCCAAAAGCGCGCTCAACGGCCTGTTTCTCGGCCTCGGCGCCGTCGCCCTCCTGGTGGGCGCGGTCGGCGTCGCCAACATCATGATCATCTCCGTTCTCGAACGCCGCTCCGAGATCGGATTGCGCCGCGCCCTCGGCGCTACCAAAGGCCACATTCGCACCCAGTTTCTCTCCGAAGCCGTCCTGCTCGGACTGCTCGGCGGAGCCGTCGGCGTCGCCGTCGCCGCCGCGTCCGTCGCCGTCTACGCCCAGACCAAGCACTGGGCCACCATCGTCCCTACCGAAGCGTGGGCCGGCGGCATCGCCGCATCACTCTTGATCGGCGCGGTCGCCGGGCTCATCCCGGCCCTGCGCGCCGCACGCCTCTCACCCACCCAGGCTCTGTGGTCCGTGTAGAGGGGTGCGATGCTCGGCGCGGGTAGCTTTGTGTTTGTGAGCTACGTCGAGCTGCCTGTCGGCTCACCACTGGTGGCGTGCACGTGGGAGCAGTCCGCAGCGGCGGGGTGCGAGCAGCGCGTCGTGCCCGACGGGAGCGTGGACTTGATCTGGAACGGTGAGCGGCTCGAGCTCGCCGGGCCGGACACCCGCGCGCGGATCGTGACGTTCAGATCGGACTCGCGGCTGATCGGCGTGCGCCTTGCACCGGGGGCGGCGGGCGCGTTCCTCGGGCTGCCGGCATCGGAGCTGCGCGACCTCTCCGCTGATGCCGGCGCGGTGCTGGGACAGGCTGTGACGGTTGCGTTGCTGGAGGCGTTGGCGGCGGGCGAGGAACCCCACCGGCTGCTCCTGAAGGCCGTCGCGGAGCGTGGGCCGGATGAGACAGATCCGCTCATCGCCGCGGCCGTTCAGGCGCTTGGTCGGCCACGTGCGCGAGTGGACGCAGCCGCGTCGGAGGTCGGGGTGAGCGCGAGGCAGCTGCAGCGCCGCATCAACGACGCGGTCGGCTACGGGCCGAAGATGCTTCAGCGCGTGCTGCGCTTCCGGCGTCTGCAGCGGCTTCGGCCGGCCCCGCTCGCGCAGCTGGCTGTGGACGCCGGCTACGCCGACCAGGCGCACATGACCGCCGAGGTCACGGCGCTGGCGGGTGTCTCGCCTGTCCGATTTCTCAAAGACCGCGCGCGACCGGAGGCGTAGCGTGCGAGCGATGGACATTCAATTCATCTCCACGCTAGCGGTGATCACGCCGGATCCAGAGAGGAGCCGCGACCTGTACATCGGGGCGCTCGGCCTCCCGCTCGAGGCGGGCCCGGGCAGCGACTACTTTCACAGCGACCAGATTGAGGGCGCCAAGCACTTCGCCATCTGGCCGCTGCCAGAAGCGGCTCAGGCGTGCTTCGGCACCCCGGACTGGCCGGCGGATCGTCCAGTCCCGCAGATGAGTCTGGAGTTCGACGTGCGCGACGCGAACGCTGTCCAGGCCGCCACCGACGAACTGCGCCACCGAGGTTTTTCGCTGCTGCACGACCGACGCGAGGAGCCATGGGGCCAAACCGTCGCTCGCCTGCAATCGCCGGAAGGCTCGATTATCGGGATCTCGTACATTCGTTCCATGCACGACTGACCGCCGCGCGAGATATCGACGGCGGAAGACGCTCAGCGCTGCGAATCGAGCCGTGCGGTCAGCTTCTTCGGCGCGAGGAGCCGGTAGCTCTCGGTCACGAGCTCACGAATCTCCTCCCAGTCCGTGTCGTCGGTGAGCAGCACCCCGATGCGATCGCGGCCAGCTCGCGACGCGAAGAACGGGTGGCCGATGGACACCAAAGCCTCGCGATCGTCTGGGTCGGCACGCAACACGAGCCGCGGGACCGGTTTGCCGGTCGAGTCCTCCACTGCCACGAGCAAGCAGAACGATCTCCGACGAATGTCGAACGAGTGCGCCGTCGATCTGGCTCTGGTTCGTGACTCGTCGACCCGCACCGTCACCTCGGGTAGCGCCAGGCAGAGCGTGCGGACCCGCTGCTCGACGTCTTCCGGGATCTCAACCGGCGCGCTCTCCTGCGAGTAAGACATCCGGCGCGCCGCCGACGAACCACCGTCGTTCGCTTGCCGCACCGACGACCTACCGCGGAAGGCGGCCCGGACTGCGGCTGCGGTGGAGCTGTAGTACTCGGATGGATGGATGAAGCCCCACTCGCGGAACCTCACCCCGTCGGTGACGGCACGCCGGTAGCCGAAGCAGGCGAGGTAGAGCGTGCGGATATACATGACCGCCTCGAGCCGCTCGAGTTCGTCGTCGGCCGGCTCGACGTGTCGGCGGTAGGCGTTGACGGCAGCATCGATGCACTCCTGGTTCGGCCGACGTGGGTTCCAAGAACCCGTGCCCCAGATGAGGTAGGCGAAGTCAGCCAGGCGCGGTCCGCGCCCCGATGCCTTCCAGTTGATCGCCACCGGCCCTTGTCGGCTCAGGACGGCGTGATCAGGGGCGTGGAGGAGATTTCCGTGGAGCAACGCTTCCGGAAGGCCGTGACCGTCGTCAGCCGATCGCACCTTGTCCCTGAGCCGCTGGAATCGCTCGCGCTCGGCGGGCCCAACCTTCGTATCCACGGCGTCGAGGAACGACAGGGCCGCCAGCAGGTCCTGACGCGGCGTGCCCTCACGGCTCGGGTCCTCACCACTCGCTCCACCCGCGCGGCCGGTGGACTCGTCGTAAGGCAGCGCGTGCAGCCGTCCGAGCAGCTCACCCATCGTGGCGAACTTCTTCGGGCCGTTGGGCAGCTCGACGCCCTCGACGAACCGCGTCACCAGCACCGCACCGCCATCGAAGTCGGATACCGGATCATCGACCGGCGGGCGCTCCGCGGGATAACCCTCCCGCTCCAGGAAGCGCAGGATCGCGGCGTCGCCCTCGACGCCGACCCGCGGACGGGCGGGCGGAAAGGCTCGCGCGACCCACGGCTCGCCGTCGCTCCTATCGATGCGGAACACATAGGTCTTGTGCACGCTGAGCTTCGTCGCCGCGACCGGGTCAATGGCGTAGTGATCACGGAGATGGGCGAGCAGCCGCTCGGGAACCGGCTCGTGGTCCATCCGCGCACCCAGACCCTCGAGATCCGTCAACGCCTCGGTATAGCGCTGCCCAGTCTCCTCGGCGTGGCGCCGGTCAACCCTCATGACGTCCGTGAGCACACTATTCCTGAGGCGCTTGGACTTTGTCAAGCAGCGCACTCGCCGATGGGAGCTAGACCGCTGGCACTACGATGACGCGATGGACAACGCGCGAGCCGCCCAGCTCGTCATGGACGTACAGCCCGCGATCGCCGAACGTTTTGACCATCCGGGGTTGCTCGCGCGGATCGCCGACGCGGCCGAAGCGGCCAGACGCGCTGGGGTACGCGTGGTCTACGTCAGGGTCAGTTTCCGCCCTGGCTGTCCGGAAATCGGCGATCGGAACCAGACATTCGCGCGGTTCGCGCAAGCCGGCAACTTGGTCGAGGGAGAATCAACTCAGGTCCATCCGGCGGTGGCCCCGCAGCCGGGCGAAGTGGTCGTCACAAAGCGCCGGGTGAGTGCCTTCGCCGGCAGCGAGCTCGACGTGGTGCTGCGAGCCGGCGGGACCGACGCGCTCGTCCTGACCGGAATCTCCACCAGCGGCGTCGTGCTCTCGACACTGCGCCAAGCCGCGGATCTCGACTTCTCGCTCACCGTGCTCTGCGACGGCTGCGCCGACCCCGACGGCGAGGTTCACCGCGTTCTGTGCGAAAAGGTCTTCCCGCACCAAGCGCAGGTCCTGACGGTCGCCGACTGGATCGCCAGTCTGGCCTAGTCATCCCGTCAGTTCCCGTCGGACCGTTCTCGCCCGGCTAGCGGAAGTCCTGCGGCGCGAGCTCGATCGGTGTTCCGTGGGGCGTGCGATCGGCGGCGTGCTTCCACGCCTGACGGTACCGAGCGAGCGTCGCGGCTTTGGTCGCTCGCTTTGCGACTACGAGACGTTCGAGTGCTGCGAGCCAATGGTGGTAATAGGTCCCGCCGGTGTCCGGGTCACCCCGCTCCTGCGCTGCCTGGATCTCGGCTGCGAGCGCTTCGGCCCACTCGGGCCAGGTGAACAGCCCGTGCTCATGCAGCTCCACGGCGATCGCGAAAGCCTGTGCCTCCCACGGCTCGCGGAACACCAGGCCTTCTACGCTCATGCGACCGACTCGAGATACGGCTCGAACGCGTCGACCGATACGGTGAGCGCAGGATCGGCCTCGGGACCCCAGAGCTCGCGGCCGTCGAACGAGACGGTGTAGAGCCATTGTGGATCCTCGCCACGGCCGTGTGCGTTGGTGTCGGGGAATACGTGGCAGCCGTGAGTTGCGCTGACGGTGCCGATGTGCCCGCGGACATACCGGGGCAACCGCGTGTGAGTGGGCGGATTGATGTTCTTGGCTCTGGCGTGGTCGCCGACGCTGAACATTGCCGGCTGCGCAGGTTCTCGGTTCGTGGGGCCGCCGCGGCCGAGCGCTTTGGCGACGTCGCCGGCCGCAAGGACCCGCGGTACTGGCTTCCAGGGCTCTGATGCCCGCGCCGCCGCGATCTCGTCCTCGGTCACCAGCTCATGCTCGGCCAACAGCCGTTGCAGCCCAGCGAGCCAGATCTCGTAATAGCTCTTGTTGAGGTAGCCGTCCGGTGGACGGTTCTCGCGAGCGAACCGCGACGCGTCGATATTCCATTCGCCGGTGGCACCCATCGCCAGCGTCAGCGCGAACACCCTTCGCTCCCACTCGGCATGAAACACTGGCTCATCCGGCTCCGGCAACACCGCCCCGAAGCCGTGCATACCGCCCATATCGTGTACGCCGTTCATTCCGCGCGTTCCCCCGGCGGCTTCGGAAGGCCAGTCCCGATCATCGAATCGCGGGTGACAAGCTCGGCCAGCTCCTCGTCTGTCCAGCCGTCGGTCCCCGGAGGCCGCATCGGCAGCACGAGGTAGCGCACCTCTGCGGTGGAATCCCACACCCGGATCTGCACCTCGGGTGCAAGCTCGACCCCGAAGTCGCGCAGCACGCCGCGCGGGTCGGCGACCGCTCGCGACCGGTACGGCGCCGACTTGTACCAAACCGGTGGCAGGCCGAGCACCGGCCACGGATAGCACGAGCACAATGTGCACACGACCAGGTTGTGCACCTGGGGCGTGTTCTCGAGCGCCACCAGATTCTCGCCCTGCCGACCGGCATAGCCGAGCGAGGCGATCGCGGCGCCACCGTCGCCCAGCAACCACCCGCGGTAGTCGGGATCCGTCCACGCCTTGGCAATCACGCGCGCGCCGTTATGGGGTCCGACCCTGGTCTCGTAGGTCTCGATCAGCAGATCGAGCGCGGCCGGGTCGACATATCCCTTCTCCACCAACACGCTCTCCAGTGCCCTGACCCGGATCTGAGATTCGGATAACTCGGAGCCGTGCTTATGGTCGTGCTCAGCATGGAGATCGTTGCGGGCAAGCGACACGTGGCGATTATCCAGGCGCCGCGTGTCCAACACAACCGGACGCCGTTTGCCGCTGTGCCGGCACCGGCGGGTTGAGGCGGTGCGACTCCAACAGCTCCCACCGCAACGCGGACCCGTGAGCACGATCGACAACTGACTGCACGCGAACATCGACCAACCGCCGAGCGCGGGGCCATGCGGCGAGACGTGACTCGTCCCAGATAATCTGGGCCCGTCCGCTGAGTTGCAGGGTTCGGCCGCTGCTCCAGTCGACGAACAGCAGGCCGATCGCCGGATCGACCGTCAGGTTGCCGAGAGTCTGAAACATGTTGTTGCCTTGATAGTCGGGAAAGGTCAGCGATGTGCCGTCGCTGGTGACGGCGACAAAGCCCGGACGACCTCCGCGGTGCGACGCGTCGGCGCCGCGATCGGGGTGCCGGCTGGCGACGAAGAACGTGTCGGCTGGCCCGATCATTGCTTGCTGGTCCTCGTGCAACGAGCCCGCGACCACGCCGGCGTCGGCGCGGCTGACGGTGAGCCACTCCCGCAGCGCGCGGCGCTGGATGTACTTCGGGCAGTTGCCGAACGCCTCGCGAACGTCGAGCTCGAGGCCCGTCGGCGTCGCGTGTCCCGCGCCGTTCAGACGGATCCGGCGACGGCCGGTTGGATCAAGGACAAGCATCCCGAGCGCTGCTGAGCCGGCGCTCAGCGATCGGGTCAAGGGATCCGAGTCGTCGAGGCTGGTTTCGATCACGACCCGGTCCGGTGTGGCAGCCCTGGCAAAGCCGGGCGGTCCGGTTAGGATCGATGCCCACATCGGTCCCGGCGGCGGTCCGCTGGCGATGATGACGAACGGTTGTGCGGCCATGAACTCGGCGAACCGCGGGTTCAAGGAACCGTGCACCACGCGAGCACCGAGCTCAGCCGCCGTCGCCGCGACGCCCGCGCGCTGTTGCACGAACCGCTCGCCCTCGTGGAAAACGCCGTTCATTAGCCCATTTTGTGTCCGCGACGGGGCGAATCTTTCATCGCTCGCCCCGTCAGTAACCCCTAGAGTCGCTCGGGAGGCCGCCGCAGGCTGGAGTGCGGTGGCGGGCCGCCGTCTCCGCTTCCCGCTGCCGGGCCGGTACCGACGGCCCCTTGTGGAAAGTGATAACCGCCGATTTGGCCTCAATCACCGTCCGAGCGCCATCTTTGCCAAATTTCCTCCACCCCTCGGTGGCAATGTGCCCAAGTTCGCGGTCGAGCCCGCGGACCGCCCAGAATCGCCGCGGCGACGGCCTTCGAACCGGCGATCCAAGGGGCGAGCGGCGGTTCACACGCCAATTTCTTATCACTCGGTGACAAATTTCGCCCCGCCAAGCCTGGCGAGTGGCGACGAGGCACGCGGCAGCCCGAGGGCCGTGGCTCACCGCTCCTTCCCCAGCGAACCCAACCGCGCTCAGGGATCTAGCATTATGGGTGTGGTTGAGACCGGCGCGATCATCCTGGCCGGTGGAAAGTCCTCGCGGATGGGATCGCCCAAGGCGGCGCTGGAGTGGCACGGTTCGACCCTGCTGCGCCGGGTGACCGGGATCGTCGCGCGGTCGGTCGATGGTCCGGTGGTCGTGGTGTCGGCGCCTGGACAGGCGTTGCCGGCGCTCGACGGCGCGGTTGAGGTGGTAGCGGACAAGCGGGAGGGCCGCGGGCCGCTGCAGGGCCTCGCGGCGGGCCTGGCCGCGATCGGTGACCGGGCCGGGGTCGCGTACGTCTCTTCGACTGATGTGCCGTTGTTGCACCCGGCGTTCGTGGGGCGCGTCGTTGGCGCGCTCGGCGATCAGGTCGACGTCGTGCTGCCCGAGGTCGGCGGCTACCGGCAGCCGTTGTCAGCCGCGTATCGGACCGGCCTGCTGCCGATCGTCGAGGAGCTGATCGCGGCCGACCGGATGCGCCCAGCGTTCCTGTTCGAGCGGTCTCGAGTACTCCACATGAGCGAAGCCGAGCTGCTTCGGAACGGCGCGCTGGCACGGCTCGATCCGGCGCTCGCCTCGGTCAGCAACCTCAACGAGCCCGCGGATTACGAGCGCGCGCATGCCCTGCCGGCGCCGGAGATTCAGGTCGAGAAGTTCGGACCGCTGGCGACGAGGTCCGCCAGACGCCGCGAGACCGTGCGCGCGTGGTCGCTTGGTGCGGCGGCAGCGGCCGTCGACCTCGCGCTCGACGAGCACATCGTGGCCGCGCTCAACGGCGACAAGATCACGCGCGACCCGGATCTGCCGCTGGTCAGCGGCGATACGGTCGCGTTCATGGTCGCGGACGCGGGGGGATAGACGGCTAGCATCGTCGGCATGCCACCCGGCGGATATTTCGCGAAGGTTCTGCTCGTGGACTTGAGCACCGGCTCGGCCAAGACGGAGCGGATCGAGGAGCCGGTGCTGCGCTCGTATATCGGCGGGGCCGGCTTGGGCACGTGGCTGATGCACAAGTACTGCCCCGCGCACGTCGAGCCCCTCGACCCGCAGGCGCCGCTGATGTTCGTGTTCTCCCCGCTGGTCGGGACGCCGCTCACGACCAGCGCAAAGTTCGCGGTCGTGGCCAAGTCGCCCCTGACCGGCCGGCTGACTGACGCGCTCGCGTCGAGCCACTTCGCGATCGCCGGCAAGCTCACCGGTCACGATGCGATCGTGCTTCTCGGGGTGTGCCACGAGCCGTCGGTCGTCGTGATTGATCGCGACTCCGTGCATACCGAGCCCGCCGCGGAGTTGTGGGGGTTGCCGGCCGCTGAGGCGGAGGCCCGATTGCGGGACCGTCACGGTCCGGCCTGGCGGGTCGCGGCGATCGGCCCGGCGGGCGAGATCGGCGTGCGCTACGCGACGATCTCGCACGACGGACGCCACGCCGGTCGGGGAGGGCTCGGTGCGGTGATGGGGTCCAAATGGTGCAAGGCGATTCTCGTCCGCGCCGGCACGAAGGTGGGGTCGGCCGATGGCGCCGGTGTGCTCGCGGCCGCAAAACAACTGCGAGAGCGGTCGTTCGGTGCCGCCACCGCGAAATACCGCGAGCTCGGGACGATGGCGAACCTGCTTGCGTTCAACGCGATCTCGACGCTGCCGACACGTAATTTCTCCGCCGCGCGGTTCGACGGGGCGCAGGCGCTCGCGGCGGAGGAGATCGCGGATCTCCGTCAAATCGCCCGCAACTCGTGCGCGTCGTGCTCGATCGGGTGCGAGCACATTTACAAGGGCCCGGGTGGCAAGAAGGCGAGGATGGAGTACGAGAACGTGTTCGCGCTCGGGCCGCTGTGTGAGGTGAGCGACCCCGATGCGGTGATCGCGGCCAGCGCGCGCTGCGACGAGCTCGGCCTGGACACGATCTCGGCCGGCGGGACGATCGCGTGGGCGATGGAGTGCGTGGAGAGAGGCCTGATTGACGCGCCCTGGCTGCGGTTCGGGGATCCCCAAGCGTTGTTGCGCGCGATCGATGAGATCGGGGCGCGTGAAGGGCTCGGAGAGCTGCTCGCGCTGGGCTCACGCGCGGCCTCGGAAGAGGTCGGTCTTGGGTCGGAGTCGTTTGCCGCGCACGTCAAGGGCCTCGAGCTCCCCGGGTACGAGCCGCGGACGCTCCAGGCGATGGCGCTCGGGCTGGCGGTCAACGCTCGCGGCGCCGATCACAACCGCTCGGGCGCCTACGAGGCCGATCTGTCGGGCGTCCACGACCGGCTCGCCGGCGGGGAGGCTCACGTCGCCGGCGCGATCGGGACCGAGGACCGCGCGGCGGTCATGGACTCGCTGATCCTGTGCAAGTTTCTGCGCGGCGTGTTCCAGGACCCGTTCCCGGAATGGGCGAAACTGCTACAGCTGGTCACCGGCTGGGACGTCGACGCGGACGAGCTCGCCACCACCGCCCGCCGGATCGTGCTGGCCAAGCGTCTATTCAACCTGCGCGAGGGATGGACGCGCGAGGAGGACTGGCTCCCGGATCGCTTCCTTTCCGAATCGCTCGAGCTCGAGTCGGGCCGCACCGCGACGTTGACGGCCAGCCGCCTCGAGGCGATGATCACCTCGTACTACCGCGAACGCGGGCTCGAGGAGACCGGCGTGCCCACTCCCCGGACGGTCGACGAGCTGTCATTACAAGGACTTATCGACTTCGAACAAATCGCTGCAAAAGTGGGATAGTGGAGGTCCCAATGGCGACGACGACGATTACCCCGGCGATCACCAAGAGCGTTTCGTTGACGATCGACGGCCAGGCCGTGACGGTCCCCGACGGCACGACGATCCTCGACGCCGCCAAGCGGCTCGGCATCGAGGTCCCCGTGCTTTGCCACGACGATCGCTACGACCCGGTCGGCGTGTGCCGCATGTGCGTGGTCGACGTGGGCGCGCGGGTGTTTGCCGCGGCGTGCGTGCGCCCCTGTGAGGAGGGCATGGAGGTCACGACGAGCAGCGACCGCATCAACGCCCAGCGCGCGATGCTGACCCAACTGCTCCTCTCCGACCAGCCCGATCCCGAGCACGACCCCAAGGAGTCAAAGACCGCCGATAACGAGCTGCTGGTGCTCGTGCGCCAGTACGGCCTCGAGCAGGGCGACGGGATTCCGCAGGGTGAGGGTCGCGGACTCGATGACTCCAACCCGGTGATCTCGGTCAACCACGACGCTTGCATCCTGTGCGATCGCTGTGTACGGGCGTGCGATGACATCCAGGGCAATGATGTGATCGGCCGCAGCGGCAAGGGCTACACGACCCGGATCGCGTTCGACCTGGACCAGCCGATGGGCGAGTCCTCGTGCGTGACGTGCGGCGAGTGCGTGGCGGCGTGTCCGACCGGCGCGCTCACCAACAAGCCGATCCGCGGTGTGCCGATCCAACCCCGTGAGAAGCTCCGCCAGGTCGACACGGTGTGCCCGTACTGCGGCGTCGGCTGTGCGCTCACCTACAACGTCGACGACGAGCGCAAGGCGATCTCGTTCGCCGATGGCCGCGCTCAGCCTGGGTCCAAGGGCCGGCTGTGCGTCAAGGGCCGCTACGGCTGGGACTACGCCGCCTCCCCGCAGCGGCTCACGAAGCCGCTGATCCGCCGTGAGGACGCCTACCCAAAGGGGCCGTTGTCGACCGACGTGCGCGGCGACGAGGAGGGCGGTCGCTCGGAGCGCCGGCGCAAGCCCGGCGGGCTGGTCGACTACGACCAGGTGATGCCGTCGTTCCGCGAGGCGAGTTGGGACGAGGCGCTGGACCTCGTGGCGCGGCGCCTGTCAGAGATCTACGCCCACGGTGGACCCGGGGCGATCGCCGGGTTCGGGTCGGCCAAGTGCTCCAACGAGGAGGCCTATCTCTTCCAGAAGCTGATCCGCACGGGCTTCCACACCAACAACGTCGACCACTGCACGCGCCTGTGCCACGCCTCGAGCGTCGCCGCACTGTTCGAGGGGATCGGATCGGGCGCGGTCTCGACCACGTACGGCGACGTGATCAACGCCGACGTGATCATCATCACCGGCTCCAACGCGACCGCGAACCACCCAGTCGCGTCGTCGTTCTTCAAGCAGGCGCGCCGCGCGGGCACGACGATCATCTACGTCGATCCGCGCGCCGACAAGGTCGCCGACCACGCCGACATCTTCTGCCAGCTGAAGCCCGGCACCGACGTCGCGTTCTACAACGCGGTGATGCACGAGATCATCCGCCTGGGGTTGGTCGACGAGGAGTTCATCCGCGAGCGAACCTCGAACTTCGATGCGCTGGCGCAGACCGTCAAGGACTATCCGCCCGAGCGCGGCGCGCAGATCACCGGTGTCAGCGCCGAGCAGATCCGCCGGGTCGCGCGGACTTGGGGCGAGGCGAACGCCGGGATCATCTACTGGGGGATGGGCATCTCGCAGCACACGACCGGCACCGACAACGCGCGCTGTCTGATCGCGTTGTGCGCGATCACCGGCAACGTCGGCCGGCCGGGCAGCGGCCTGCACCCGTTGCGGGGCCAGAACAACGTCCAGGGCGCCTCTGACTCCGGGCTGATCCCGATGTTCTACCCGGACTACAAGGGCGTCGCCGACGAGGCCACGCGCGAGCGCTTCCAGAAGGCCTGGGGCGAGGCCGACCTGGACGCCATCAAGGGCTTGACCGTGACCGAGATCATCGGCTCGGCACTGAAGGGCGGGGTGCGCGGGATGTACATGATGGGCGAGAACCCGTTCCTGTCGGACCCCAACATCAACAAGGTCCGCAAGGCGCTGTCCGCGCTCGAGTTCCTGTGTGTCCAGGACATCTTCCTAACCGAGACGTCGGAGTTCGCCGACGTGATCCTGCCCGCCTCCTCGTACATGGAGAAGGACGGCACGTACACGAACACCGATCGCCGCGTCCAGCTCGGGCGCAAGGTGCTCGACCCGCCCGGTGACGCCCGCGTCGATTACGAGATCGTGCAGGACATCGCACGCCGGATCGGATTGGACTGGAATTACTCATCGCCTCGCGACGTGTTCGAGGAGATGGTGTCGGTGATGGGGAGCTACGCGAACCTCAGCTACGACAACCTCGGGCTGACCGGCAAGCTGTATCCCAATCCGGATCCCGAGAACTCCGACGGGACCGTGGTGATGTTCACCGAGAGGTTCAACACCGACGACGGGCTCGCCCACCTCGTTCCGGCCGAGTGGCTGCCGGCTCGCGAGCTACCGAACGACGAGTACCCGTTCGTGCTGAACACCGGTCGGCTGCTCGAGCACTGGCACACGGGCTCGATGACGCGCCGTTCGTTCGCGCTCGACGCGATCCAGCCCCGCCCGCAGGTCTACATCCACCCGGCCGACGCGGCGGAGTGCGGGCTGACCGACGGCGCCATGGCGCGGGTCAGTTCGCGCCGCGGGACGATCGAACTCGAGGTCAAGGTGTCGCACAAGGAGGCGCGGGGCAACTGCTTCATTCCGTTCCACTTCCGGGAAGCGGCCGCGAACCTGTTGACGATCGACGAGATCGACCCCATCGGGAAGATCCCCGAGTTCAAGTTCTGCGCCGTACGCATCGAACCCGCCGCGAACGGCAACGGCTCCGCGGGAGCCAACTGATGGCCGTCACCAACGGCCGCGCCCCCGGGCGGGAGGCGCGCGCCGGCAAGTTCCCGGGTCCGAGCCTGATCCCGTCGCTGAACGCGATCCAACGCGAGCACGGCTGGCTGCCGCGCGAGGAGCTCACGCGCCTCTCCCGCGACACGCGCCGGCCGCTGTACGAGATCGAAGGGCTGGTCTCGTTCTATCCGCACTTCCGCACGTCGGCGCCGCCCAAGGTGGAAGTCACCGTCTGCCGCGATTTGACGTGCTGGCTGCACGGCGCCGACGAGCAGATCGCCGCCATTCACGAGCGTTACGGCGACGGCGTCGAGATCGAGGTCCGCGAGGTTTCGTGCATCGGACGGTGCGATATCGCCCCGGCCGCGACCGTCGAGGAGCGGCCAGTCCGGGCGGCCGAGGTTCCCGACGCCGTCCAGAGCACGATCTATGGTGACGAGCCGCCGGCGCGTGCGAAGACACCGCCGCGTTGGTGGCCCAACGATCCATACGCCGGATCAGATCCGGGTGAGCGGTACGCCACGGTCAAGGCGATGCTCTCCGGGGACCTCGCCCCCGAAGACGCGATCCAGACGATCAAGGAGTCGGGTCTGAAGGGGATGGGCGGCGCTGGATTCCCGACCGGTGCCAAGTGGGAGATCGTCTCGGGCCAGGCCGCCGAGCCCAAGTACGTGATCTGCAACGCCGACGAGTCGGAGCCGGGCACGTTCAAGGATCGCCAGATCCTGGCCGAGCAGCCGCACCTCGTGATCGAGGGGATGTTGGTCGGGATGATCGTGGTCGGCGCCGAGCAGGGTTGGGTGTTCATCCGACACGAGTACGGACTCGAGGAGGCGGAGATCCGCGCCGAGCTCGACCATGCGCGCGCCGCGGGGCTGCTCGGTGAGGACGTGCTGGGCTCCGGGCGCCGGCTCGACATCGAGGTGTTCACGTCCCCCGGCGGTTACATCCTCGGCGAGGAGTCCGCGCTGATCGAGTGCATGGAAGGTCACCGGGGCGAGCCGCGCAACAAGCCACCGTTCCCCGGCACGAACGGGCTATGGGGAAAACCTACGTTGATGAACTCGGTGGAGACGTTGGCCGCGGTGCCGATCATCCTTCAGCGCGGCGCGCAATGGTGGAAGGACCAAGGTGTCAACGGCGGCGTCGGCCTGAAGTTCTTCGCGATCTCCGGCGACATCGCGCACCCGGACGTGTACTGCGTGCCGATGGGGACCACCGCCCGCGAGCTGATCGAGCTCGCCGGGGGGCTGCCCGAAGGCGTCGAGCTCGGCGGCTTCCAGCCCGGGGGCGCGTCGTCGAACTTCCTCGGCCCCGACCAGCTCGACGTGCCCCTCGACTTCAAGCCGCTAGCCGAGGCCGGATCGATGCTGGGCTCGGGCGCGGTGGTCGTGATGGGCGAGGGCACGAACCTGCTCGCGGCCGCCACCAACGTGCTCCGCTTCTTCCGCAACGAGTCATGCGGCAAGTGCGTGCCGTGCCGCGTCGGTTCCCACAAGGCGCACCGCATCCTGACCGACGCGCTCGAGCGCGGCGCCGACGCGGACGCGATCGACGATCGCATCGACCGGCTCGAGGAGACGGTACGGCTGACGTCGATCTGCGGGCTCGGGCAGGTAGCGCTCGGGCCCGTGATGAGCGTCCTGCGCCTGCAGCGCACGCCCACCTCGGGCTGACTCGTCTAATGGCCACCACCGGGCGGGAATTCTTCACGGTCAAGACCGTGTCCGAGGCGTTGGCGGGCTTCCGGCCCAGCCACGTCACGGCCTCCGAGACGTTGCCGCTCGCGCTCGCGCTCGGGCGCGTGCCCGCTGCCGACGTCCGCGCGCCCGGAGCGCTGCCGGGCTTCGACCGCTCGAGCGTCGATGGTTATGCGGTCCGCGCGGCCGACACTTTCGGTGCTTCCGAATCGATCCCCGGATACCTCCGAGTGGTCGGCGAGATCCGGATGGGAGCCTCCGCATCGGTCCAGGGCGGTCCGGGGACCGCGGTCGCGATCCCCACCGGCGGGATGCTGCCGGCCGGCGCCGATGCGATCGTGATGATCGAGCACACCGCTGAGGCGACCGCGGACACGGTCGAGGTCGTTCGCCCCGTCGCCCCGGGCGAGAATGTCGTCCGGTTCGACGAGGACGTCGCTTCCGGTGACGCCCTCGTCTCGCGGGGCAGCTCGCTGCGCGCCCACGACCTCGCGCTCCTCGCCGCCGCGGGCGTCGTCGAGGTCGCGGTCCACGCCGCTCCGCGTGTGGCGATCCTGGCTACCGGGGACGAAGTCGTAGCACCCGACACGTCGGTGCTCTCTCCTGGGCAGGTCCGAGATGCATTGAGCGTCTCGGTCGGCGCGCTGGCGCGGGAGGCCGGTGGGGAGCCCGTGGCGGGCGCGATCGTCTCCGACGAGGACGGCGCCCTCCGTGCAGCGTTGGTCGCCGCGGTGAGGGCGAGCGACGTGGTGGTGATCTGCGCCGGATCGTCGGTCGGAATGCGCGATCAGACCGCCGGCGCCGTGGCCGGCCTGCCGAACTCCGACACGTGGTGCCACGGGCTCGCGATCAAACCCGGCAAGCCAACGCTGCTCGCCTACAGCGACGGCATCCCGATCATCGGTCTGCCCGGCAACCCGCGTTCGGCGCTCGTGGTGTTCCGCTTGATCGGGATGCCGCTGGTCCGTCGGGTGGGGGGCTGGACCGCCCAGCCGGTGGTCGGCACCGTCCGCGCGACGCTGTCCCGCGATCTCCCGAGCGCCGCCGGCCGGCTCGACGTCGTCCAGGTCAGGCTGAACGACGACCGCGTGGCGGAGCCGATCTTCGGATCCTCAGCGCTGCTATCGGTCCTCACCGCCGCCGACGGCTACCTGGTCGTTCCCGAGGATGCCAACGGCCTGTCCGCCGGAGAGACCGTCGAGGTGTTCCCGTATGGCTAGCCACACCACGCCGTTCCTGCGCGACGTCCCGCTCACGAACGCGCAGTCCGCGTGGCGAGCGTGCTGTGCCGCGGCGGGCTGCCCGCAACGGCTCGAGGCCATGAGCCTGGAGTTGGAGCGCGCGATCGGGCGCGTCACGGCCGAGCCGATCTGGGCCAAGCGCTCCTCACCTCCGTTCGACTCCGCCGCGATGGACGGGATCGCGGTCCGCGCCGCGGACACCATCGGCGCGAGCGAGACCACCCCGCGGCTGCTCGATAGCGGCGCGTTTGTGGTCGTCGACACTGGCGACCCGATGCCCGACGGGTTCGACGCGGTTGTGATGCGCGAGCACGTCCACTACGTCGAAGGACGCGCCGAGCTGCGTGCCGCGGTCGCGCCCTATCAGCACACGCGCTCGATCGGCGAGGACATCAGCGCCACCGAGTTGCTGCTGCCGGCCGGCCACCGAATGCGGCCGGTCGACGCGGCGGCGGCCGGCGCCGCCGGTGCCACCGAGGTGCGCGTGCACCGTCAGCCAATCGTGGCGATCCTCCCGACCGGTGACGAGATGCGCCCCATCGGCAGCGCGCTCGAGCCCGGCGAGCTGCTCGAGACCAACTCTCTGATGCTCGCCGGCCAGGCGCGCGAGGCGGGCTGCGAGGCCGTGGTGCTTCCCATCGTGCCGGACGACGAGGCCGCCATCGCCGACGCGATTCTGACCGCGGTCAAGCGGTGCGACCTGCTGATCGTGATCGCCGGCTCGAGCGCCGGCCGCGACGACCACACCGCCGCGCTGGTCGATCGGCTCGGCGAGCTCGCCGTGCATGGCGTTGCCGTCCGACCCGGCCATCCGGTCGTGCTCGGCGCGATCGAGTCGACGCCCGTGCTCGGCGCGCCCGGATACCCGGTGTCGGCGTCGCTGACGTTCGACATCTTCGCCGCGCCGCTACTGGCCGAGCTCGAGGGTGCTGCTGCCACCCGGCGCTCGGGCGTCCGCGCACGGCTCGCGCGCAAGCTCGCCTCGACGATCGGGATGGACGACTGGGTGCGAGTGCGGCTCGGGCGAGTTGGCGGCGCGCTCGTCGCCTCGCCGCTGCCGCGGGGCGCGGGTGTGCTCACCTCGCTGGTGCGCGCCGACGGGCTACTGGTCGTGCCCTCCGGCGTCGAGGGTCACCACGCCGGCGAGGAGGTCGAGATCGAGCTGCTGCGCAGCCTCGCGGAGATCGAGCGGACAATCGTCGCGATCGGATCCCACGACATGATCCTCGACCTCGCCGCGTCGCAGCTGCGCACTCGCGATCCGAACGTGACGCTCGCCTCAGGCAACGTCGGATCGATGGGCGGGCTGATCGCGCTCCGCGACGGGCTCTGCCACCTCGCCGGGTCGCACCTGCTCGACCCGGAGACCGGCGCGTACACGCTGCCCTACGTAGATCAGATCCTGGCCGGGCGCGAGATCGCGGTCGTGCGGCTCGTCCACCGCGAGCAGGGGCTGCTGGTACCGCCTGGCAATCCTCTCCATCTGAACGGCGTCGCCGACCTCGCGCGCCCGAGGCTCCGCTACGTCAACCGCCAGCGCGGCGCGGGGACGCGCGTGCTGCTCGATTACGAGCTCGGCCGAGCCGGAATCCACCCGGACGGCATCGTCGGCTACGGACGCGAGGAGCCGACGCACCTCGCCGTGGGGGCCGCGATCGCGTCGGGCCGCGCCGACTGCGGGATGGGCGTGCTGGCAGCGGCACGCGCGTTCGGCCTGGATTTCGTGCCCGTCACCCAGGAGCCCTACGACCTCGTGCTCGAGCTGAAATCGCTCGAGCTGCCCGTGCTTGGGCCGTTCTGGCGGCTGCTGGAATCCTCCGAGTTCAGGACGGAGGTAGAAGGTCTCGGCGGCTACGACACCGCGGAGATGGGGCGGCGGATCCGCTAGTCAGTCTGAGTGATGCCGTGGTCGTGGCGCCTCGGGGGATGGTGGTGGCTGGCGAGTCCGCGGCGGCGCTGCTGGGTTTGGCACGCTGAAGTGGGATGGCGGGATGGCGGGATGGCGGGATGGCGAGGTGGCGCGGGGCGACCCCCGTTGGGGCTGAGTCGGATATAGCCAGACGCATTCCCAACGCCGGGGCTGCCACACGCTCCCGTCGCGCACCCGCGCGCTCGAAATCACGCCAGCCGCAGTGCGCCGGTGACGCATTTCATCGCTGTACCCGCCGTGAACCCAGGGCTCAGCGTCGCCGGGCCGGCAGCCTACGGATGGCCGCGCAGGAGGTCGCGGTCGCGGGCGCGGCGGAGTCGGCGGTCGCGAGCGCTGAGATACACACCTTGCGCACTTTGGACCCACGCTTCAAGGCGGGGATATGGATCCGGATCTGCAGCGTCTTCGCTGTGCTGCGCCGCAACTCGGCCAGGCGACGGACGACCGGAACCGAGCCGGCGATCTTACCGACCGGAAGCCGCCCGGTCTGAACCCGCACATTCCACAGTGATGAGATCGCGCGGTTGACGGGTCCCCGCCGGGTGTTGTGGACCCGAACGCTGTAGGTGACCACCGATCCGGAGACCACGGTCCCGGGTCCAGCGATCGACACCGCCAGGCCGGGACGCTGCACCGGGACCTGAAGCATCGCCGTGTGCATGCGGGTGACCGCGCCGGCCTGATTGCGAACGCACGTCCAGACGGTGGGTATCGAGAAGGTCTTCGTTTGGTGGCCGTTGCTCAGAGCCAGCGAAGTGTCAAGCACGAACTGCGGGCTCGTCATCGACACTGCCGCGGGCAGCTGCTCGCAGGCCTCAGGGATCGCGACCTGTACACGATTGAGCGCGAGCTGCATGGTCGTCAGCTGCGATGACGGATTCGGCGTAGCGCGGGGTTGTAGCTTGAGGGACGCCGCCGGCTCACCCGCCGAGCTGATCAGCAGCTTTCCACCCGACCCGCCGGGCTTCTCGCCCTTCGCGAGCGTGAGCCGGACGGCGCCGAGTCCGTGGCCGGACCCCGGCGAACTCCCCTTGCCGCTGGCTGACCGCGACAGCAGCTCGCCGGCGCCGTTTGGCTCGTACAGCGTCCGGTTAGCTTCCAGCGTCGCGCCACTGATCGCGAAGCTGCGCGGGACTGTAACCGACGCGGTTAGCTGCATGGCGCCGTTCGCGCCCATCGTCGCCAGCCCCGATTTCGAGCACGGAACGGGTCCGTTCGACGATGACGGATCAATCACCGGGTTGCCGGTGCAATTGGTGAAATTCCAGCCGTTCGCCGCTCCCCCGGGCAGATAGACGCTCGTCGCCGGATTGACCCCGAGGTCGCACGCTCGTATGCCCTGGCTGGGGTCGCCGTACGTCCACTGAGTGGCGGGACGACCGTTGTAGTTACACGTGTCCTGGACCGCCCCCCACACCAGGGTCGCCACCGGGTCGGGGAGGTTTTGGGTGTAATCGCACGTCTCATAGTAGACGTGGGACCTACACGGACTCGAACTCCCGATCGTGCCTCCGGGAGCGCTTGGCGGCAGCTGCAGGGTGAAGAAGTTAGGCGACATGCCCTCGATCGGACTTCCGACCCACTGCCTCGAGGAGCAGTCGATCGTGCCGGCCTGCCCCCCAGTGGGGAAACAGCCGCCGACCACGTAACGGTCATAGACCGTGGGCAGCAACTGCTTGTACAGGGAGAGCGTGTAGCCTTCCTCCATCGCGCTCTTGATTCCGACGTCGTCGAACGTATTCCAGGCGCCGGCCGGTCCCGTCAGCTGGCCGATGAGGCTCAGCAACCCCCAGTTCTGACGCACCTCGTAGCTCTGCTCCTCCTCTGCCTTATCGGCTTGGCCGACCGCGGAGGCAAACCGATTCTGAAGATCGGCAAATGTCCCGTTGAACGGCGAAGCGGTCAGATCGGGCGTCGCCGACGGGATCATCGCGATTGCGTAGGACGCCACTGACAGCGCCGCGCCGGCCTCCGGCGCGACGATGCCGGCGATCGACCCCGCGATTCCGAAGATGGTCGAGAAGATCGATTGTGGACTGATCTCGGTGCTGTTCCCAGCCGCGGGTTGGAGCGCCTGCACGACGTTGCCGACCGCCGGCAGCGTCGCGCCCTCGGACAAGAACACATCACGACGCAGGTTGGCGAGGTTGTCGTAGTAGTCGTCGACCTGTTCGGCGTTGAAGATCTCGCCCACGATCTCGTTGACCACTGCCGTCCAGTCGCCATCTGTGAACCCGGTGCTGCCCGCCGGGGCAGTGCACGACCCATACGTCGTGGGAGTGCCCGGCTTCGCACCCGAGCACTTAGCCGCGAGCACGATCCCGCTGCTCAGCGTCATGAGCTGATCGGCTGGCTTGTTGCTCACCGTCCACGCGTCGCGCACCGTCGCCTCACGAACCGCGATCAAATTATCGTCGTGAGCGAGCTTATTCAGCGCCGTCCACGCCGCCGCCCGCCCGTTCGTGAACTGCGGGTAGGAGCCGGTGCCCTGCGGCAACCAACTCGTCCAGCCGCTCTTGCCCTGCAGGCCGGCGCATCCGGGCACCTTCGAGGCGCCGCCGGAGCAGTAGAACCAGGTGCGGATCCCGAACGGGCCGCGAGCGATCACCGCGTCCGGATAACCGGGGCCGGCGACCGGACCGACCTGGATCGTCGAATAGTAGGAGGCGTTGCCCTCAAAGGCCTGGCCCAGGTTCAACGGTACGTCGTCCGGTAGCTCACTCCACGCCCATCCCCCCGATCCGTTCGGCTTCAGCTCCCATGCCCTCAGTTGCCCGCCAACGAGCGCGAGCACGTCGGTGCTGCCGTCGCCCGTGATATCGCCGGTCCGGATCGACGACCACTCGCCCGGCGGGGCCGGATCTTTCAACGCCGTCAGAACCGGGATCGAGGAGTCCCAGATGTCACGTGAAACGGACGCGTACACGTGGAGCCCATCCTTGAGTCGGCCCAGCACATAGCCATCCGGATCGTTAGGCCCCCGCAGCTTGGTGGCGAGCCGCATCGAATCGTAGTAAGACGGGTCATCGCCAAAGGACGGCGAGCCGTGGTCGGCAAACGGAGTCGTAGCGCCGATGTTAGTGCAACACCAAGAGGGCGTAGAGGTAGTGACCTCTCCGTAGTAGTCGTAATATTGGACCGCCACACCATTGGAAGTGCGATACACACTTGTTGGCTCTAACTCCGGGCCGTTGTCGGAGTTTTGTGGCATCACCCCAGTCTGGTAGTCGAGGTAGTACCTGGGGTCGCTTGTGGCCGCGGCATTTGTAGTCTGCCCGGTGCCCTTCCAGCCGCCCGAGGCCGCGTGGACGTACCACGCGTTCTGGTACACCAGTGTCGCCTGCAGCTCATGCCCGGGATAGTTGATCGACGGATGGGCATCGGTCGTGTGCATGCTCAAGTAGTACTTCGGCGACAGATTGCCGCTTGGCCCGCTGACCGGCTCCTCGTGCCAGGTGCCGCCATCGATGCTCTTCGTGCCGGTGGGCGGAACGTAGTCATAGGTGTGCACGCCGTCGGGGAACATGGCGATGATCGAGCGGGTGCCGTTGCCCAGCACATCGACGGTCTGGATAGTTGAATAAACCATCGGATTAGCGCCGAGGCCGGACGAGTCTTGGGTGGGCAGCGGCGAGCGAAAATCTCTCAGCACTTCGGGATAGCCGTCCGCCCCGATCGCCGGGCGCCATTGCCCGAGCGTCGTATCAAACTTCCAGATCTCGAGCCCGTCGTCGCTGCGGGCGAGCAGCTCGTCCTGGCCGTTGCCGGTGATGTCGGCCAGCTGTATCGTCGAATACTGCGACGGATTCGTCCAGCCCGCCGCGTCCCCCCAGCCCGGACTCTCGTACTCCGGACCGCATGAGGCGTTGTAGTCGAGGTCCTGTAGCCCACAGTCCTCCGCCTGGGCCGACGCCGATATCGCACACGTCGCACCGAGCACCACGACGATCGCAGCCGCCACCCGAACCGCGCGCCCCCAGCATCGCCGCAGCCGGAAACTGCCGCGCCGCCAACGATCCACTACACCTAGACACGTCATGGCCATTCCGCACGCTCCAACCTCATCGGGGCCTCAAAATCAGCGGCGATCATGTCGCGACCCCGGATGACGAGTCAAGGGCTCGGGGCAAAATCACCCCGGGTGACGTCACGTCTCGTGGCAAGCCTCACGGTGTCGTTCCTCGCGGTGGGGCGACGACGCCCGGCGGGTCGTGGGCGGCGATCGCGCTGCCGCCATCGGCGCAGGTCATGTCCTGGAGCCGCGCGATCGCGCTACCGAGGCGATCGCCGAGGTCGAGCATGCGCAGCGCAGGCTGCGTCCGTGTCCCGGAAGCCCAGCTTCGTCGCTGGCTGGCCGCGCGCCGATGGTCGAGCTGGCAAGCTTTGGATCGTGCCCCGGTTATTGGTGCAGCAGCTCGCGCAGGGTTTCCGTCCCGGGGCGGCTGCTTTTCTTGGCGGAGAGGGGGTGACGCGATGAGGCTTCGCTGAGCGACCGTCGTGGCGGCCGCCCCGTTGGGGTGGCGAATGGTCCCCTCGTCCTCTTTAGAAAAGGAGCAGGTAGATGGCAGAAGTTGCTGTGAGCAACGCCGACGGCGTGCTGGCGGAGGTTCGCGACCTGGCGCAGGCGATGATCGCGCCGGGCGCCGCTGCGGTCGATCGTGAGCCGCGCTTTCCAAGCGCGCAGCTGAGCGCGCTGGCGCAAGTCGATGCGCTGGGGCTGTTAGTGCCGCGTGAGCGTGGTGGCGTGGGCGCGGGGTTGGCCGCACTGGCCGACGCGTGTGAAGCGGTCGGCGGGGCGTGTGCTTCGACCGGAATGGTGTTCTTGATGCACAGCGTGACCGCGGCGACAGTCGCTGGTGGCGGTGGTGAGTCCGCGGCGAGGCTCCTGGAGGGCATGGCGAGCGGCGAGGTGCTCGGCACATTGGCGTTCAGCGAGCGCGGCACGGGTGCGCATTTCTACGCTCCCGAGCTGCGGGCGGAGCGCCGCGACGGCTCGGTGCGCGTGAGCGGTCGCAAGGCGTTTGTCACCTCGGGCGGCTACGCCGACGTGATGTTGGTGCTGCTCCAGGGCGAGGACGAGGGCCTGGATTGCTACGCGGTGCGGAGGGACGCTCGCGGAGTGCAGTTTGACGGGCGGTGGGACGGCCTGGGGATGCGGGGGAACTCCAGTGTCGGGGTCGAGTTCGATGATGTAGTGCTCGCCGCCGACGCCCGGATCGGCACGGCGGGCGAGGCCGCCGGGCTGGTGTTCGGTGTGGTCGCGCCCACGTTCCTGGTCGGGTTGGCGGCCGTGAACATCGGCATCGCAGAGGCGGCGCTGGTGTCCGCGCTCGAGCACGCGAAGTCACGGCGCTATCCGGATGGCAGTGCGCTGGTGGAGGTCGCGACCGTCCAGCACGCACTGGCGGACATGGACATCAAGATCCGCGCCGCCCGGACGCTCCTCCGGGAGGCAGCGCGGCTCGGCGACGGGGGTGATGAGGGAGCGCTCGTGGCGCTGATGGAGTCAAAGGTCTTGTGCACCGATACGGCGGCGCAGGTCACCCAAGCCGCATTGGAGGTGTGCGGCGGCCAGGGGTATACGCCCGCACTCCCGATCGAGCGTCACCTGCGCGACGCTCGAGCCGGGGCGGTGATGGCGCCGACAAATGGGGTGCTGAGGACGTGGTCGGCGAAGGCGATCGCTGGGCTCCCGGTTCCATGAGCGGCGGCGAGCTGAGACTGGGCGCGGTGGCCTACCACCCGCGGATCGTGACCATCTGGGAGCGGTTCCGGACCTATTTCGCCGACGCCGGGGTACCAACCGACTACATCCTGTTCTCCAACTACGAGCGGCTCGTCGATGCGGTCCTCGACGGGACGGTCGAGATCGGCTGGAACACGAACACGGCCTTTGTGGCGCTCGATCACCGAGCTCGCGGCCGGGGGGGCGGGACTCGGATCCTCGGGATGCGTGACGTCGACCGGGACTGGGCGACGGTGTTGGTGATGCGCAAGGGTCAGCTGCCGGGGAGCGTGACCGAGCTGAGTGGGCGGGTCGTGGCGTTGGGAAGCCGCGATTCTGGCCACGCTGCGATCCTGCCTCTTTACTACCTGGCCAAGGAGGGCTTGGACGTGACGAGTTCCCGGCTGCTGCGGTTCGACACCGATCTCGGCAAGCACGGCGACACCGGCGATTCAGAGCTGCACGTCGTCCGCGCGGTCGCCGAAGGCGAGGCAGACGCGGGCGCGCTCTCGGCCGCGTACTTCAGCGCTTTCCGTGCCGAGTCGGTGCCCGCGGTCGCCGACCTCGAGGTCGTGTGGCGGAGCCCTGATTACTACCACTGCAATTTCACGGTGCTCGACTCGCTGGACCGTGAGCTCTCCGAGCGGTGGTCGCAGGCGCTGCTGGCGATGGACTACGACGACCCCAGCCTGCGCCCGGCGATGGACCTCGAGGGAGTCAGGCGCTGGTATCCCGGGGATCGCGAGGGTTACGAGTCGCTCCAGACGGCCATGCGAGAGCAGGCGCTGCTGTCGTGACGGTCGACCGCGAGCAGGTGACCCATCGGGTGGATGCCGAGCATCTCGAGCTCGGCGGTGGCCTGGAGGTTCTGCTCGCGGCGGCGCTTGAGCGCGTCGCGCCCGGCGGCGTTCTGGAGATCAGAACGCCGTCGCGCGCGGTCGCGCTGGAGCTGCCCGGCTGGGCTCGAGTGGCCGGTCACGAGCCGGTCGACCAGGCGAGCCGTCCCGACGGGCACGTGGTCAGGATCCGCCGCGGCTCCTCGACGAGAATCCTGGCCGGGCCGCTCCCGCCGCGAGAGGCCGGCCCACCGCTTCGTCATGGAGAGCTTCGCACCGCCGACTGGCGCGGCACAGCGCTCCCCCCGGAGCCCGATCCGGGAGCCGGTTTCGCGCCCCTCGGAGCGGTGGCCGAGACCGGAGCGCCCACGCACCACTGGCGACTCAGCCGGCGCGACTCGATCTGGGCCGACGATGTCGGTGAGCTCGTCGACCAAGCGTCCGCCCAGCAGTGGGACGCTTCCCGCGACATCCCCTGGGAGGCCGCGCGCGGCCTGGACGACACAACCGAACGCGCTGTCGCTCAGGTGATGACGTTCCTGGCTCAGAACGAGTACGCCGCCCTCTACGTGCCTGCCGGGTTTCTGCCGCAGGTCAACCCGCAACTCGTCGAGCTGGTCTTGTGGCTGGGCAGCCACGTCTACGACGAAGCCCGCCACATCGAGGTTTTCACCAAGCGGTCGCTTGCCGGTGGACAGCACGGGTACGCCCTCGCGTCCACCGAACTGTCCCTGAGCACCCTGCTCGACGAGCACGATTTCACGGCCTCCTCGCTGCTCCTGAACGTGCTCGGCGAAGGCACCTTTCTCGACCTTTTGCGCTTCATCGAGCTTCACGCGCCTGATGCCGCCAGTGCTGCCGCGGCCAGGCTCGCGCACCGCGACGAGCGCCGACACGTCCACTTCGGCATCTCGAGTATCAAACGCGCCGTGTCGATCGCCCCAGACGTGGTGGGGCCACTGGTCACAGCCGCCGAGACCCGCGCGGCCAAACTGGTCAGCCTCTCCGGGCTCTCACCCGTGCTCGTCGAGGCCCTCACGATCATGGCCGCACGATCCCTCCAGCCCGCCGACCTGTCCGACGCCGCGGCGGCCGCCCGCGCGCTAATGCAAACGATGGAGCGCAACCGACTGCGGCGCCTACAAGCTTGCGGCTTCGATACCGTCACCGCCAGGCACCTGTCCGACCTTCATACCCCCAACCTGATGTGACCCTGCGATGATGGGACGGGTGATGTCGAGTGCCTGACCTCAGTGGCCGGGACCTGTTTAGCGAGTGGCGGGCGTTGATCGACTCGCTCGCTGCGTCAGCGATCGACCGCGGGCGCCGCCGTCCCGCGCCCGCTGCTCGAGGCGATGCAACGTCAGCTCGACCTTGTGCAGGAGGTGATCGAGCGCGAGCGCAGAGCGCAGAAGGAACTGGCCGCTGGTCTCGTCGCGCCGGTGGACGCGGTGTTCGACCTGCTCGAGCAGATCGGGGTGACGCTGCGCCGCCAAGCGGAGGCGCTCGAGACTGCGGGGCGGGCGTTGGAGGAGTCCGCCCGGCTCGCGCAGAATCAGGCGGAGCTGTTTGAGCGGACGATCGGTGTGCTACGAGAACCCACCGAGATCGCCAAGACCGTGGCCGGCCTGGAGCGGGGGACGCGTGCACGCGGGACGCGGCAGCCTCGCGCTGATCGCCCCGATCAGAAGTAGCCGCCGTCTCCTACGGTGTCAATGTGGCACTGCGCGGCACGCCGTTGTGTTCCCAGGTGACGACGTTCCCAGTGAGCTTCAGGTGGCTGAGCGTCGTGCCCGTGCCGGTGTCGTTGGCCGAATCGAGGACGTGGAGGCCGGTGGCATCCGAGGCCTGGATCTCCTCGACAGTGCAGAAGGACGGCGCTGGACACGGGGACGTCTCGATAGGAGAGGTCGTCCACGCCGAGGCTCCGGCGGCCGGGTAGGTCGTGATGGCGATGTCGCCGCCCGATGTGCCGCCGCTTCCGACGATGGCGATGCAGAGCGACGTCGACGGGCAGGAGACAGAACTCAGCCAGCCGCCACCGTCGATCCGGCTGCCGGTCCAGATGTCAGCGGCGGGGTCCGTGGTGGTCTCGATCTCGCCGTACGCGCCGACCGCGACGCACAGCTTCGCCGACGGGCAGGCCACGCTCATCAGCGAGTCGCCGGTCCTGTGTCGCTTCCATTTCCCAGATCCAAAGTCGGTCGTGGTGTCGATCGTCGTCTTCAGCGGGTAGTCGTTGAACGCAACACAGAGCCGCGGGGTGGGGCACGTTCCGGTCGTGAATGTCGGGGTCGTCGGGCTCGTGTGCCACCGCCCCGAGGCTGGGTTGGCGGTGCTGAACTCTTGTCCGTTGAAGTTGCTGACCAGGCAGTGGAGCTGGGATGAACAGAATGCACCAGTCAGCGAGTACTTCGTGGGAAGCGACGTCACCGTCCAGCGGCCGCTCGGCGGATTGGTCGAGAACGCCAGACCAACTCCTGCGGGATCGATGAGGCACAGGCTGACCGACTGACAGACGACGTCGCCGACGAACTGATCGGGGCCAGGAAGCGTGGTCGATGTCCAGCGACTGGGGTCGCCTGGATCCGTTGAGGTATAGATTCGGCCTCCCCCCGTCGCCACGCAGAGTGAGGCGGATGGACAGCTGACCGAGTCGAGACCGTCCCACTGTGGGGCACGCGCTGTCGTCGTCCACGTCCCGTCGCGGGCCGCATCGGTGGAGCGTAGGACCTGGCCGAAGCCATCAACGGCGACGCAGCTCGACGCTCCGGGGGTGCACGCCACGTCGTTCAGTGCACCCGTTTCCGAGTCGGCTCCCCGGCTCAGGACGTAGGCAGCTGAGACCCCGTTGGGTTGGAGTTCAAGCTGAAACCGCCCGGGCGGACAGTGCCCGGAATCATCAGGGGCTTCGTCGTAGTCATTGGGGCAGAGCGTGAGGTCTTCGCCACCGAGCGTCCGCTCGCGCAGCCCGGTTCGGAGATCGAACTCCTGGACCGTTTTCGTCTCGCCGCCGTAGTGAGGGTTCGCCCAAATGCTCACGAGTGCGGCGTAGGGAGCAGCAAGGACGGCAGACCCGACGAACTCGGACGAGTCGTACCCGCCCAGCTCGATGCGCTCGAGGAAACGTTCCCGGCCGCTCGAACGCAGGCAGCCCATGTACGCCAATAAAGCCACGTAGTTCGCGAACGGCCTGCGGTCTCCCGTCACCACAGCGGACCCCGAGCTCGCCACGACATACGACCCGGGAGAGGTCGCACATCCCGGGTTCGCGCCCCGCGGTAACGGCTGCCAGTCGACGGAGATCGCCCTGACGGTCCCCACCCGAGCCGGCTCGGGATGCCCGCCCGCGCGCGCGACCATCAGATCGTGATCGGATCCGATATAGGCGATCTCCCGCCCGTCGGGCGAGAACGCCGGAGCGCTCCCGCGCACCAACCGACGCACCGAGCCATCGCGCACATCCATGACCACCACCCAGCTGTCTTGAGCCGCCGCGAGCGTCGCGCCGCCGGGTGACCACGACGGGTCGATGCCGGGGCCGATCCGCCGGAGATGATCAGGAGGCCCCGCCCAGATCGAGCCCTCACGGACAACGGCCAACTCGCCGGTGGCCGACCACACCGCGTTCGTCGCCGTCCCCCGCAGCGGTGACGGATCCCGGAGCCCATCGATCCCGTCGATCTTCACATGCCCGTTCCGGATGAACGAGATCACCGTGCCGCCCGGCCCGAACGCGGGGCTCGGCGCACTCCCGAAGGTGCAATTCAGGCACGAACCATCGGGATAGATGATCCGGATCCCGGGACCCGCGAAGACGAGCGCTCGGCCGTCGGGCGACCACCGCGGCTGTCGTGGCGTGCCGCAGACGGCGTCACGGATGCAGATGCCGTGCTCGCCGCGCCCGTTCGGCTGGACGAGGACGATGCCGCCCCCAGTCTCCGGTTGGGCCGCGAGCAGTCCGTTCCGTCCGGGAAACGCCGCCCACGCTGACGTGACCACTCCGAGCGAGCTAAGGGCCGCCACGAGGACCGCCGTGCCAAGTCTCACATATCGCACTGGCCACGAGAACGGAACGCGGACCATCAAGTTGCGCACCTCCGTTCGGCTATCGCACAGATCGCCGCCGAAACTGGGTGGGACTAGGGCTTGATCTCGATGTTCCTGGTGAAGACGGTCGGCGGCCGGGTGTTGAGCAGGGTGATCTTGAGGAGGGCGGGAACGTGCCCGAACTGCGACAGCAGCCTTCCCGTCTCGCCGTTCAGCCCGATCACGATCGTCTTCGTCTTGCCGGCCTTCACCGAGAACCGCTCGGAGCCCAGAACCACTTGCCTGTGGTGGCCTGTCGATTCGGTGGCCTGGAGTCCCACGATCTGTTTGCCGAGCAGTCTCTCGACCGTGAGCACCTGACCCGTGCCTGAGCAGACACTCCGGGCCGCGCCCTCGCAGGTGACTCCGAACTTCACCTCGCGCGGCGACACGTTCGGCTTGTGGATCACCAGCTTGCTCCGATTGACCGTGATCTGCTGTCGCGAGGTGTCACCGTCCTGTCCGGTGAGGGTCGCGGTGATCTTGTTGGCACCCGGCACCAGCGACACCGGGGTGGACCAACCGCCGTTCCCGCGAACCGTGACACTACGGCCCTGCACCGTCAGCGAGCGGATCCCCACCGAATCAGACGCCGTTCCCGAGACCGTGACCGTCGGCGAGCCAACCGTCGCCTTACCGTGCGGCGAGGTGATTGTCAACCGAGGCGCGAACCGCGCCAACGCGGTGCGCGCCTGGGTTCGCGCCGTCGCCAGGTCAAACGCCTGCGTATAGGAGAAACGCAGCACGGTCTCGCCGTTCGCCGGAATCGTGCGGTTGTAGAGCAGTTCGAACTCCGGGAAGTTGCCGCTCTGGTCCTCGTCGCTGACGGTGAACTCGACCGGTCCGCTCGGCCGGGCCGTGTAGGTGATCGCGCCCTGGGGGTTGACGCCATCGCCGGAATCTGGGGTCTTGTCGTCGACCTTGAAGTAGATGGTGTTCGCGCCGCCCGGCAGCGAGACGTCGGCGTTCTGAGGGTAATCCTGCCACGTCGAGGAACCTGGGAACTGGAATGCGGCAACGTCACCGCTACCGGTGAATCCTGCGTGGCTGAAGATCGCGTCGGTGACCTGCGCGCGCAGCGAATGCGGATCGCCGTCGACTGAGCGGAACAGGTCGGTCTGGTCGGCCACAGTCCCGTCGTGGGTCTCCTGCCAGGTGCGGTCGAGCTCAACGCCCGATCCCGTGTAGCTAGAGCACGTCGACACGCTCGGCTGACAGAACAGCAGCGGCTCGGCCTCAAACAGAATCAGGTTCCCAGTGGAGGGATCGAACGAACCCGAGACGGTGAGGCCCTGGTACCCCGGCTTGGACGACTCGGCCGAGGAAGCGTCGAACGCCTCAGTGCCGTCGACCGTCAGCGCGCCGTAAGAGCCGACGCCATTGAACGACGGGGTGCTGCTGGCGAAGGTCATCGGCTCGAGCAGGGTGGCGCCCAAACCCTCGTCTCCGGCGGCTTCGAGCCGCATCACCGCGGCAAACCCACTCATGCTGAGGTCGTAGTCCGTGACCTGGCCCATGTTCGTGAACAGGTCTTCCTCCGTCAGGGCGATCAGTGGTCCCTGGAACGAGGAGGCCGCGCCCGGCGGGTATTTGGTGGTGCTGCCGGCGGGGACCGCGCGCAGGACGCACGTCCCATCCTGGCCGGAGCGATACAGCCCGGCGTTATTGAGATCACCCGACGTCACCGGTACGGAGAATGAGTTGTCGCTCGGCGGCAGGTTGGAAACCAGGGTGTACTGAGTCCCATTGCCGTCGAAGCAGTCGATGTCCACGTTGCCGGATCCCGAGGTGGTGCCGCTCACCGTGAACACAGTGTTTGACGTCGCGCTCGTGTCATAGAAGAAGCGCGCGTGATCACTCGGGGAGGAGATCGACGAGGAGGTCGGCAATAGTGCCTGAGCCGGCGCCGCGGCGATCAGTAGACCGCCAGCGACGGCAGCGGCGACGACCAGCTTCAACCCCCGGTCCCTCATCGGATTCCGCACGATCGATTCGAGCCTTGCCCTGTTTCTGCCTGATCCATCCTACCTGGGTGACGTCAGACGGGCAACATACAGCGACAGTGCGAGCAGAAGTCCTCACCGTCGCCGGCATCGCACGTCGGTTCCTCCTGGCGGAGCCCTCGCTTGCTCCGTCAGTCATCGTGCTCAGCCTCCACGGGAGCCGTTCCTCACCCGAGCGACAGGCGGCGCTGAGCTCGATGGAGCGACTGTGCTCATCGGGCGCCGTGGTGGCCTTTCCCGCCGCCGCCCGACCCCTCGGATCTGGCTTTCAATGGGATCTCGAGGGAGACATCGAGTACCTCCAGGTCCTGGTCGCCTGGCTCCTGGCCCGCTACCCGGAGGCGGATCCAAGGGTGTGCCTCGCCGGGATGTCGGGCGGGGCCAGGATGGCCAGCCAATTCGCCTCGCTCCATCCCGAAGCCGTGCAGGTCCTCGGGGCTGTCGCCGGCTTGCGGGCGCCCGCCCAAGCCCGGCTCGAGCATCCGCTACGGGTGCTCGCCTTCCATGGCACCGCGGACCGTATCAACCCATTCGCCGGCAGCGGGAACGAACGCTGGAACGAGAGCGTGCCCGACGCTGCCGCAGGCTGGGCTCGGGCCTTCGGATTGCCCAGCGAGCCGAGCCGTCAGGAGCTCACCGGCCACCTCAGCCGGATCAGCTTCAGCGACCCCGGTGAGGTGGCGACCGTCACTCTGTTCGTCTCGAGAGGAGCCGGCCACACGTGGCCCGGATCCCGTGTCTCCCTCTTCTTGTGGCTGATCCTCGGCCGGACCTCCAACGAGATCGACGCCACGACCGAGATCTGGCGGTCAACCAGCGCCTCCGTTTGACTCAGTGGACGGGTTCCTGCGCGCGTCGCGGCAGCTTCCAGCCCGGACGGACGAAGTGGCACGTGTAGCCGTTGGGGTAGCGCTCGAGGTAGTCCTGGTGCTCGGGCTCCGCCTCCCAGAACGGTCCGGCCGGCGCCACCTCGGTGACGACCTTGCCCGGCCACAAGCCGGAGGCGTCGACGTCGGCGATCGTGTCCTCTGCGATGCGGCGCTGTTCGTCGTCGACGTAGTAGATCGCTGAGCGATAGCTCGCCCCAACGTCGTTGCCCTGGCGGTTCTTAGTCGTCGGGTCGTGAATCTGGAAGAAGAACTCGAGCAGGTCCCGGTAGGAGATGCGGTCCGGGTCGAACAGGATCTCGATCGCCTCTGCGTGCGAGCCGTGGTTGCGGTAGGTCGCGTTGGGCGTGTCGCCGCCGGTGTAGCCAACGCGCGTGGACGTCACGCCATCGAGCTTGCGGACCAGATCCTGGACGCCCCAGAAGCACCCACCCGCAAGAATCGCCTTCTCGGTTGTAGCCATCTCTCTGCTCCTTCTCGTCATCGTTGCTGGTCGCTCTGCATACATGGTGACACCACCCGTGCTCCGCGTCGCCGAAAAGCTCGACGCCGCCGCGCGCGAGGACCCGGGCGCCGGTGCGGGTGATCGAGCAGGGCGTTGACAGCCTAGGCGGCGGCCCGACGTTCACCGAGCTGTCCGTCGACGAGAAGAACGAGGCGCTGAAGGGGATCGAGGGCTCGGATTTGTTCGAGCTCGTCCGCTCGAGCGCGGTCGTCGAGGTCTACCCCAGGGCGCAGCGAACTGGGCGGCTCGACCTGCGTCCCGAGTCGATGGCGATCAGGATCGAGCACGATGACGCCGGCACGGTAACCGGCGTCAACCACGTCGACGCTGAGGGCATCCAGCACCGCCAGAAGGCTCGCGCCGTGTGCGTGGCATGCAACGCGATCGAGACTGCTCGGCTCCTGCTGAATTCCGACTCGCCGCAGTTCCCGGATGGGCTGGCCAACTCGGAGCGGTCAGGTGGGCCGCAACTACATGCGCCGCGTCACCGGGGCGGTGTTCGCCACGTTCGAGAAGCCGGTGCGGATGCACCGCGGCGAGACGATGGCGGGGATCGTGGCCGAAGAATCGCGCAACGACCCGGAGCGTGGGTTCGTAAGCGGCTACTACATTCAGCTGCACTCGCTTGGGCCGGCGTTCCTCGCCAACTTCCTGAGCCTGTTCGTATCTGACGGCAGCGTGATGACGACTGGGGCGGCGGCGAACCCAACGCTGACGATCGTCGCGCTCGCGTTGCGCCAGGCCGACCACATCGAAGGGCAACTGAAAGCGGGGGCGCTCTAGTGGGCCACACAAGTGGCGCCGTTACGATCCCTGCTTAGCGATGGAGAACCGTTTTGCCGCACCGGGGCGGCACACTGGCCTGCGCAGCCGAGCACGCGAGCGTGCGCTGCTGGACGACCTGGTCTCGGCAATTGGCCGCGGCGAGAGCCGGTCGGTGGCGCTACAGCTCCGAGCGGTGGTCGGTGGAGTGGCGAGGGTGGACGGATTCCTGACGATATTTGCCAGTTTTCCGTCCAGGCTCGGTGTCGATCACCGCGCCCCCCGGGGGGCGCGCGCGGACCGCCGGCGCGCCTTCCGCGTTGCATGGGACGCGAGGGCTAACCCACAATCGTCGTGGGTTGTCCGCCCACCCCTCCCACACAACCCGAACCGACCCACGCCGGACGCTCTGGTTGGATGGGATCTGTCACCGCCCTGGGGAGCTCTGCAGGGACGAGGGGATCGTGCCGCCTGGTTCGGGGTTCCCGCGGAGACGTCGCCGAACTATCGCGATGGGGTCCAGCAGTCGATGTCGAAGCGCACCGTCGCTGACGGGTTCAGCGTTGAAACCGCCACCCAGCCCGCGTCTGCCACCAATCGGGGGAGCGAAGGGGATACCCAGCTCGACGGGAATTCACCGGAGTTGTCATGGAGTGCCAAACCCTGAGTGGTTCGTATCCAGTAGCCGTGGGTGATCGGCTTGGCGACCTTCGGTCTGACCCGGGGACTCGCCAATCGCCGGGCTAAACCGGCCGTCACCGCGCGAACATGGCGGCACTCGGGAAGCTTGCCACTGTTGTTTAGAGGGGGTGGATACAAGTGGCGAGATTCAGCGACGCGCCCGCCGTCCAGGCCCAGCGCGGCGCCTCTTTCTCGGAGTCCTACGTCCCGGTTTCGATCACCACGCTGCCCTTGCCATCGCCCGCGACTCGATGTCCGGGCGGGACGACGATGACCGTGTCCGGAAGGCGGACGAGCAGCGGTCCTTCGCGAGCATCCGTTCCAAGCCCTTCTCGGTCCGCTTCGATCACCGGGGTGGAGGCGAAGCCGCCAAGTTCGGCCCAGTACACCTGTTGCTCATGCACGGCATCCGCGCGGACGCTCCCGTTCGTCGGGCGCGTCAGCGTTGGATCATCGGTCCGTCCAACCGCGCGCACCTGAAAACCCGTGATGTCGATCCCGCCGTCGCGCGATCCGGATCCCTGCCCGTAGAGGTCCTCGTAGATGCGAGTGAAGTCGGCATCGATCGCGACCACGTCGGCGTCGCTCAGGGGACCGCCGCTTACCGGCACGTCGACGGCGTGGACCTGACGGCCGTGCTTGACGCGCAGCGAGCGCTGCAGCACGATCGCCGACGGATCGATGCCCTCCGAGAGGAGCGTTGAGTGGGCCTGGTCCTCGAGGCCTTCGAACACCGTCGTGAGCGAGCCTCCGGGGACCGGCAACGACATCACCTCGGGGCTTTGGAAGACGTGCACGACGTCGGCTCCCACCGCGCCGAGCGCTGACCATACGGGCGCGAGGTTCATCAGCGGCACGACCACGCGGGAGATTCCCGCGTCGCGGCAGACCGCGGCCGCGTGGACCGGGCCGGCCCCGCCGTAGGCGAAACAGGTGTAGTCGCGTGGATCGAGTCCGCGCAGCATGCAGACCCGGCGGATCAGGTCGGCCATCTTTGCGTCGGCGACGCGGATGATGCCGGCGGCGGTCTCATGGATCGAGAGCCCGAGGCGCTCGGCGAGCGGCTCGATCGCGCTGATCGCGAGCTCAGCGGAGAGCTGCATGCGGCCGTGGAAGAACCGGTTGGGGTCGATCAATCCCAGGACGAGGTCCGCATCGGTGACCGTCGGCTCGACCCCACCCCGGCCGTAGCACGCCGGGCCCGGGTCGGAGGCCGCGCTCTGTGGCCCGACGTTCAGCCGGTTGGAGCTGTCGATCCACGCGATGCTGCCTCCGCCCGCTCCGATCGACTCGATGTCGAGCATCGGCAGCGCCAGCTCGAAGCGCTCGAACATCGAGGTGGTACGAGCCAGCGCCTCGTGGTCGCGGATGACCGCGACGTCGAAGGACGTCCCGCCCATGTCAGCGATCAGCACGTTGGGTGCCGAGATCTCCTGCGCCAGTAGCCGTGAGCTGAGCACGCCCGCGACGGGTCCGGAATGGACGGTTCGGATCGGGGCCAACCGGGTCTGCTCACCGGTGATCGCCCCGCCCGCACACTGCGTGAACAGCACTCGGCCGCGGTAGCCGCGCTTCGCGGCCTCCTCCTCGAGCGCCTGGACGTAAGCCACCATCAGCGGCCCCATGAACGCGTTCATCACGCACGTCGTCGTACGTTCGTACTCGCCGACCGCGGACACGAGCTCGGATCCGCACGTGACGAACAGGCTTGGCGCCTCGTCTATCGCGATCTTCTTGGCCGCCAGTTCGTGGCTGGCGTTGCGGATCGACCACAGGAAGCTGATCGCCAGCGCGTCGACGCCCTGCTCGACTAGCTCACGAACGGCCCGCCGGACGCCGTCCTCGTCGAGTTCGACCAGCACGTCCCCGTCGACATCCATCCGCTGCGTGATCTCACGCACCCGTGTCCGCGGGACGAACGGCTCCGGCTTGTGATGCGTGGAGACATCCATCAGCCGGTCGGGGGCGATGCCGGCGGTGCGGCCACCGCCCTTCATCATGAACAGCGCATCCCGGTGGCCACGAGTGGTCAGGAGCCCAACCGTGGCGCCTTCTCGCACGACAACCGCGTTGGTCCCCGTTGTGGTGCCGTGAACGAGTCGATCGCAGCATCCGAGCAGCCGGTCGAGCGAGTGCCCGAGCTTCCTGGCCGCCTCTTCGATCGCCGCGAAGAAACCGAGGGTACGGTCCTGCGGAGTGGTCAGAGCCTTACCCGTCGTTACGCCGCCGTTCTCGTCGAGGACGACGCAGTCAGTGAACGTGCCCCCGATGTCGACACCTATGGAAACTGTCATCTTCGCCCCGCCAGAGAGACCGAGCTGTGGGGAGCTCATCGGCTGTCGCCTGCGCTCGGCGCCGTCAACGCGATGTCCCACAACGGCTCGTCGGATGGACGGCACAGTTCGGTGGAGAAGAGCTCGCCGCAGTCCGGACACAGATACTGCCGGAGGACGAACGCGTCGCTGCAGAAGTCGCTCGGGTCGGGGTAGCGCAGACCGGCAACCGTGGCGGGATTGCGTTCCAGCACGCTCGCTCCGAGCTTGTAGTTGTCCTCGACTGGGGCGAGCGCATGGCCGCAGTCAGCGCACGCCCAGAAGGTGGCGCCGCTTGCGTCGATGGCCGTGGCTAGCCCTTCGAATACGACCGATTTCTGGGCGGCGCGTCCGAAGCCCGGTTTCCGCGGCGGTTCGGCCGCTTTCAGCCGCTCCCGTCGCCCCTGTCCGCGCTCGCGCTCGGTGGCTTCCACATCGGCCTTCCCGGCGTGGCTCAGCACGACGCCGTAGACCGCGGCCGCCACGTCCGCCGTGACCGTTCCATCGGCAACATCAGCCGCCACCAGCGCCGGATCGCGTTTGAGCGGATCGCCGAACCCCCCGCCGGCGACGTAGTCGAACACCAGCAGGTCATCCGCGCCGAGCGTGAACTCGGCCTTGGGAGACTGACGCGCGAAGTCACCCAGCAGCCCGACCAGCTCGTCGTAGTCGCGTGGCATCTTGCCCGCGGCGAACAGCGAGCGGATCGGGGTTCCCCATTGCGCGAGCCCGTTACCAGGGTGGCCCGGGAATCCGCCGGCGAGCCCTTTTGAGCCGTTGATGGCTGGGTCGGTGGCGATGATCGCAACGTCCAGCCGCTCGGTCTTGTGCGCGAGCGCGCACGCCGCTAGACCGTTGCCGCCCCTCCACCTCCCGGGTCCCCCGCTGTTCGGACGCTCCCCGCGATAGAGGTAAATGAAGGGCAGCGACTGTTCCCACTCCTCGGCGTTGCCCGCCGTGCTGTGCGGCCACCACCAGGCCCCGCCGGTGTCCACCCCGTCGCGGAGCGGGAACGCGCCGATCGCGCCATTCAGCGGGTCACCGGTGAGATCGGCGACGAACCGGCCGTTACGATCGATGCCGGACGCGACCCACCAACCCGGCGCCGCCACCCCGCCGGTCGCATTCGCGTACTGCTTGAGATCCTCCGGTCCGCACATCAGCATCTTCGAAAGCGTCTGACTGCCCAGGTACATGCTCAGGATCGTGCCCACCAACGGGGTGACCGCGGCTGGGAACGACGCGACGTTGAGGGTCCCGGGCACGGGCTCGAACTGGACGTGATCGAGTGCGGCCGCCGGACAGTAGAGCTGGTCCGGTGCGAGAAAAGTGCACACCCCAGCCAGGAACACCGATCGCCACGCCGCGTACGTGCAGTTGGCCGCGAAATACTGCGCGTCGGTACCGCGGTTCGTATAGGTGATTCGGTCCCCGTGCTTTGACAGGGTTCCGGCGAGGCGGTGCAGAGCCCGATCGTCTGGCCCCGCGCTCGAGATGTAGACCGCTTCGCGCCACGTACCGTCCGGCAGCCGTTGCAGTCGCTCAGAGATCGCGCGTGAGCAGTCGCGGATGATTCTGCGCATGGCGCCTTTCACCGTCGTGGCTCCGAACTGCTCCAGCAACTCGTGCAGGCGAGCGACGGCCAGATTCGCGCCGGCGATCTGACTCCGGAGTTGAAGTGCGACGAGATCCGGGGTGCGGCTCATCCGCACGAACACGTCGTGGACGTCCGCCTGGAGCGCGCCGCCTCGGACGAGCTTGATCGGTGGGACCGGCGTGGGCTCGTGGAAGATGTCGGGTGCCGACGGACAGAAGCTTCCGGGAAGCTCCCCGCCGATGTCGCCGACATGACAGGAGTTGTAAATCCAGCCGAACAGCTTCCCCTCCCAGAAGACGGGCGCGTAAACCATCGCGTCCATCTGCTGGCACGTCCCGATGTAGGGGTCGTTCTGAAGGAACATGTCCCCCGGCTCGATCCCTGGGCTTGCGCTTCGATGCTCGAGCGTCCATTTGACGACGAGATCGCCGTAGCCGGTGAAGTACTGCACGGAGGGGCCGGACATGAAGGTGTCCCCGTCCTCGGTGAGCAGCGATGTGTTCAGATCATCCTGGTAGACGATCAGCGGGCTGCCCGAGACGCGGCGGATGGTGTCGGAGTGGTCGAGGTTCACGTTCCAGAACCGTGACCGGAGCACCTGATAGGTGACGACGTCGATGTCCGCGGCGAACTCCGTGTGCAACTCGAGCGACGGATCGATCGGCAACGGACGGCGTGGAATGTACGAGAGCGCCCGTCCGTCCCAGGGCCCACCCTCGAGCTTGGACCGGTCAACCTCGGGATGGCGCAGGAGGCCATCGGCGGTAGATGTCCCCGCGGTCTCGCTTGGCATCTCTCTCCGTTCCTCGCTTCGGCCGAAAAGATCCTATCTATGCTTAACATTAGCATAGAGGCCTGTGCGGGTCGGGCGAAGATCCGAGCTTGGCGGGTATGAACGGGGGGTACAGTCGCTTCTGTCATGAGTTCGTTGAAAGGATGATCCGCCGTGCCGATGATGATCAACGGCCGCGAGGCGCCGGTTCCCAGCGACGCTCGGGTCTCGCTGCTCGATTTCCTGCGCGAACAGTTGGAGCTCTACGGCACGAAAAAGGGCTGCAATCAGGGAGCTTGCGGTGCCTGCACGGTGCTCGTCGATGGCGAGCGGGTCCTGTCGTGCCTGGCGCTTGCGGTCCAGTATGAGGGGCGCGAGGTGACCACGATCGAGGGCCTGGCCTCCGGCGGCGCGCTGCACCCGCTGCAGCAGGCGTTCATCGATCACGACGGGTTTCAGTGCGGCTATTGCACCCCGGGCCAGATCTGCTCGGCGGTCGGCATGGTCGAGGAGCTTCGCCGCGGCGTCCCCAGCTACGTAACCGACGACCTCACGGCTGCGAACGTCGGGTTCGGCCACGACGAGTTGCGCGAGCGGATGAGCGGCAACCTTTGCCGCTGTGGCGCCTACAACGGAATCGTCGACGCGATCACCGACGTCTACGCGGAGCAGGAGGCATGATCGCGCTCACCTACTCGCGCGCGGCGGACGTAGACGACGCGGTTCGCCGCGCGGCGGACGGGCAGGGACGGTACCTCGGCGGCGGCACGAACCTTGTCGACCTGATGCGCGAGACGGTCGAGACGCCGTCGGCGCTGGTCGACGTCACGGGTTTATCGCGGGAGATCGCGCCGACCCCGGACGGCGGACTGATGATCGGCGCGGCGGCGCGCAACACCGCGGTGGCCGAGCACGGGGCGGTCCGCTCCGGCTACCCGATGCTCGCCCGCGCGATCGTGGCCGGCGCCTCGGCGCAGATCCGCAACATGGCGACGGTCGGCGGCAACCTGCTCCAACGCACCCGCTGCACGTACTTCTACGACACCGACGGCTCGCGTTGCAACAAGCGGTCCCCCGGCGAAGGGTGCGACGCGATCGAGGGCTTCAACCGCATGCACGCGATCCTCGGTGCGTCACCGGCGTGCGTGGCCACCCACCCGTCGGATATGTGCGTCGCGCTTGCGGCGCTGGACGCCGTCGTCCATCTTCGCAGCGTGCGGGGCGAGCGGACGGTCGACCTCTGCGATCTGCACCGACTGCCCGAGGATCGTCCCGATATCGAGACGGTGCTCGAACCCGGCGAGCTGATCACCGCCGTGGAGTTGCCTGCGCCCAATCCCGCCGAGCGCTCCACCTATCGCAAGGTCCGTGACCGTGCCAGTTATGCGTTCGCGCTGGTCTCGATCGCCGCTGTGCTCGAGCTCGACGGCGACGCGATCGTCGGAGCGCGCCTCGCCCTCGGCGGGGTCGCTCCCAAGCCGTGGCGGGCGCGGCGGGCCGAGCAGGTGCTGCTCGGTCAACCGGCGACGGAGGCCAACTTCTTCAAGGCGGCCGACGCGGAGCTCGCCGATGCCCGCCCGCTGGCCGGCAACGCGTTCAAGGTCGAGCTCGCCCGCCGCACGCTGACCGCTGTCCTTGGCCAGCTGACCGAGGGAGGTCGCCCGTGAGCACCAGAGAATCCCGACCCGCAGTCGCGACGGTCCCCGAGGGCTGGACTCCGACCACCGCACCTGACCCGTTGGTGTGGGCCAAGCACGGGCTCATCGGAGCGCAGGTCTCGCGCCTGGACGGGCCGCTGAAGGTCCGGGGGGAGGCGCGCTTCGCCGCCGAGTACGTGATGGAGGGCATGGTCTACGCGGCGCTCCGTTACAGCACGATCGCGCGCGGTCGCATCACCACGCTCGACACGGGGGCCGCCGAAGCGGCGGCCGGCGTCGTGCTCGTCATGACCTACCGCAACGCGCCGCGGATGCAACCCCCGCCCCTGTTCCTGACCGGGCCGAAGGCGGCCGGGGGTGCCGACTTGCCGGTGATGCAGGACGACAGCATCCATTGGAACGGCGAACCGGTCGCGATCGTCCTGGCCGCGACACAGGAGCAGGCCGACCACGCCGTCTCGCTGATTGACGTCGCGTACGAGTCCTCGCCGCCGCGCACCTTTGCGGCGGCCCGCGCACATCTGCGGACGCCCGCCAGTCTCGTCGGACAGCCGGTCGAGGTCCTGGTCGGCGATGCCGAGGCCGCGCTGATCGACGCGTCCCACTCCGTCGACCTCATGTACCGGACGCCGCGCCACAATCACAATGCCATCGAGCCCCATGCGGTGACGCTGGCCTGGGATGGCGACGATCTCATCGTCCACGACGCCAGCCAGGGGGTGAAGGGGCACGCCTGGACGTTCGCGCAGGTGTTCGGAATCGATGAGGATCAGGTCCATCTCACCTCGCCCTACGTCGGCGGCGGATTCGGCGGCAAGACGTTGTGGTCCCACCACTTGATCGGGGCGGCCGCGTCGAAGCTCGCGGGCCGTCCCGTGCGGGTCACCCTCTCGCGAGAGGGCGTGTATCGGCTGGTGGGGGGTCGCACGAACACCGAGCAGCGAGTCGCCATCGGCGCGGACGATGACGGCCGTTTCAAGGCGCTCATCCACACCGGCATCTCGGCGATCACCCCGTACAACGCGCTGGCCGAGCAGTTCACATTCCCCGCGCGCCACATGTACGCGACCGAGACCCTGAAGACCGACCAGCAGGTCGCCGACATGGACATGCTCGCCAACTCGTTCATGCGCGCGCCGGGGGAGTCGGTCGGCACCTTCGCGCTGGAGTCGGCGATCGACGAACTCGCGATCGAACTCGACCTGGATCCAATCGAGTTGCGGATCCGGAACGAGCCCGACAAGGATCCGAGCTCGGGCCGCCCATACTCCTCGCGGCATCTCGTCGAAGCCTGGCGCGCGGGCGCGGAGCGCTTCGGCTGGGAACCGCGAGCGCAGCCGCGTACCCGCCGGGAGGGAGAATGGTTGATCGGCACCGGCTGCGCCAGTGGCACCTATCCCTACCTTCGCTTTCCCGGCGGCGCTGCGCGGATCACGCTTGACAAGACGGGCCACGCGACAATCGACGTGCCGGCCAACGACATGGGGATGGGGACCTCGACGACCCAGACGATCGTCACCGCCGAGCGGCTTGGTCTGCCGCTGGAACGGGTGACCGTCGCCCACGGCGACTCCTCATTCCCCGGCAACCTGATCGCCGGGGGCTCCTCACAGACGGCGTCGATCGCCGGCGCGGTGATCGCGGCCCAGCGAGCGCTCGTCGAGCAGCTGCTCGCCCTTGCCAGTGACGAATCGCCCCTGGCCGGGTTGACTGCCGACGAGGTCGGGGGGCGCGACGAGGGGCTGTGTGAGCTGGCCGACCCCAGCCGCTGGGAGAGCTATGCCCAGATCGTGGGTCGGGCGGGCCGTGATGAGCTGACCGTCGTGGCCTCCGCCTCGGATCCGGAGGAGATGCAGGCGTATTCGATGCACTCTTTCGGCGCGATCTTCTGTCAGGTCCGAGTCAACACGAGCACCGGTGAGACCCGCGTCGATCGCGTGCTCGGCTCCTATGACTGCGGCCGCATAATCAATCCGAAGACCGCCGCGAGCCAGTTCCGCGGCGGGATCATCATGGGACTCGGCCTGGCGCTGATGGAAGACACCAACTTCGACGAGCGGACGGCCCGGATCATGAATCCGAGCCTGGCGGAGTACCACGTGCCCGTCCACCTGGACGTGCCAACTATCGAGTTGATGTGGACCGACATCCCCGACCCGTACGCTCCCGCGGGCGCGCGCGGGATTGGCGAGATCGGGATCACCGGCGTCGCCGCAGCCGTCGCCAACGCGGTCTACAACGCGACCGGCCGGCGCGTGCGCGACCTTCCGATCACCCTGGACAAGCTTTTGTGAGGCGTCCAAGCGTTTGCGGAGCAACCACGCACCCTGAGCGGGGCGATTCGCCGCCGCGGCTTTAACCCGGTCGGCTTACGGGCTATTCAGCTCCCAGTCCACGACACCGTCCTTAGTGGCATAGGTCTGCTTGCACTGAACCCCCGGGTAGGAGGACGTGCACGCATACGAGGGCAGGCCGTCCCAGGGGTAGGTCGTGGTGAAGCTGACCGTCCCCGAGGGCGGGGTGGGTGGATGCAGGCTATTCGGGTCGGGAACGAACTTCCAAACGACCGAGTTCGTGCAGCCCTTGAACAAGGCGCCGTCCGACTCCCAGGATGTGACATCGCCTTGGCCGATTGCCGCGGCGGGCGGGCTTTCCAACGCCCAAACGTCCAGGTCCCCCTTCGAGGAGCGGATCGGTTGGAGACCATAGGCGGTGTTGTCCTGGACCTCCGTTTGGCAGCTGTGGTCACCGTAACTGCCTCCCACCACTCTGGGTAAGACGATCGATAGTGACGCGGCCCCGAATCGGCGGGGAACGGAACGCTGGCCAAGCCGCTTGACGCGGTAGCTCACGGTTCCGCGTCGGGCGCTGTAGCGTGGGCGGCTGATCCGCAGCGCCACCACGCCGCGCTGGCCGGCGACATGCAGGTCCGCGGTGAGAGCGGCGTTGTCGGAGAACAGCTGGCGCTCCACCAATTTGAACGAGACGATGCCGGATTGTCTTGGTCGGCCGCTCCTCTTCCAGCGAACGGATCGGCCGACGCCGCGGAGGGTCAACTGGTCGCCCTGGAGGCCCCCCCGCTTGGCCGACTGCACCACCAGGGTGGCGCCGGCCAGCGGACCGGACGCGGTGGCACCCGCGGCGGCGAGCAGCCCGGCCGTTGCGACGGCGAGTGTTATGCGACCAAACGGCACCCTGCTCATCGAACGTAACCCGACGCCACCGTATCAAGAGGGGCTGCGAACGTGTGTTCGTGGCCTCGCTAGACTTGATCGTATGCCGCTCGTGGTCCAACCCTCGCTGTTTGGCTCGACCGGCGAGCTCGGCGTCGCCGAACTCGGCGTCGCCGTCGAGCGCCGGCCGCTGTCCGACGGCGCCTGGGTTGACCTCCGCCCGGGCTTCGTCACCGCGGCGGACGAGCTCTTCGATGCGCTCGCCGGCACGGTGCCCTGGCACGAGGAGCGGATGCATATCTACGACAACACCGTCCGGGTTCCGCGGCTTCTGGCTCACAACTCGCAGGGCGAAGCCCTGCCCCACCCGGTGCTCGACGAGGCCCGCACGGCGCTGAGTGCTCACTACGCCGAGGAGCTCGGCGAGCCGTTCGTCAGCGCCGGGCTCTGCCTCTACCGTGACGGTAGCGACAGCGTCGCTTGGCACGGGGATCGCATCGCCCGCGAGAGCCCGCGCGACACGATGGTGGCGATCGTCTCGCTCGGTGCCGCGCGACCGTTCGGGCTACGGCCGAAGTCGGGCGGCCCGGGACTGCGCCTCCAAGTCGGCCACGGGGACCTGCTCGTGATGGGCGGAAGCTGCCAGCGAACCTGGCTGCACAGCATCCCCAAGGTAGCCAACTGTCTGGGCGCGCGCATCAGTATCCAATTCCGGCCGCAGTGGGGCGAGAACCTGGGCAAGCCGGCTTCGGACGGTCGCGACCGGTAGTACGCCGGCGGACTGGGCGCTTTCGAGACCGGTCACGGCGCCGTCAGCGCCGTATAGATCTCCGGACGGCGATCTCGAAAGAAACCCCACTCGTTGCGAAGTTGTGCATTAACATCCGTGTCCACCGTGGCGTGAAGTATGGTCTCCTCGCGTTCACTCGCTTGAGCGGTGACTTGGCCGGTTGGCGAGACGAACACTGAAGCCCCAAAGAAATCTGTATGTGAGCCTCCGTCATCTCGCCCGACACGGTTGACGCCGGCTACCCACAGCAGATTCGCCACCGCATGGCCACGGAGCTCGAGCTCCCAGATGTCACGACCGTTCGCGGTCGCCGTCGGCACAAAGATGATGTCGGCGCCGGCAATGGCGAGGCTCCGAGGGCCCTCCGGAAAGTGTCGCTCGTAGCAGATCGTGATGGCAATTGTCACTCCCAGGTCGGTCTTGAACACCGGATACCCGAGATTGCCGGGACGGAAGTAGAACTTCTCGATTCCGGTCATCAGGGGCGTGTCGACCAAGGGAATGATGTTCTTACGGTACTTGCCGACGATCGCCCCCGTGGGCGAGATCACCACGGCCGTGTTGTAGAGATAACCGGGCGCCTCCGCTTCATACAGGGGAAAGATGACATACGCACCGGCCGAGGACGCCGCCTGACACATGACCTCCGTCGACGGCCCCGGAACGGGCTCAGCGAGCCCGAGATACTCTGGGTTGATTGAGTCGCAGAAGTACGCACTCGTCGCGAGCTCCGGAAGGCAGATGATCTCCGCGCCCTCGCGCGCCGCTTGGCGAACGAACTCCGCCCCGCGGTCGACGTTGGTGCGCTTCTCGTTGCAGAAGTGCATTTGAATCAATGCACACTTGACTTGCATTTCGCTCCTAGAGGATTTCGGGTTTGCCGGAAACTGTAGCTCTCGGAGATGCGAGTTGGGCTTCACGGCAGGGATCGCCGTCAGCCTCAACCCATGATCAACGGTTAGCCTCTTTCGTCCGTCACGGTTTGGTCTTGGGCCCAGGCGATCGTGTGTGTCACGAGTCGATCCAAGGCTCTGACCGAGACGCGTATGTCGTCGAGCTCGGTGTCTTCTGCCCGGCAATGACTTATGCCATCGATGCTCGGCGCGAACAGCATTGCCGTGGGGACGCCGGCTCGGGCCATTTCGGCCGCGTCGTGCAGCGGGCCGCTGGCGAGCTTCCGGGCCGCCGGGTGTTGATCCTCGACGGCCTGCACCGCGCGCTCGACTAGTTCCGGGTGGAAGTGAATCGGCGGTATCTCCCATAGCGGCTCCCATTCAACCTCCACCCGTTCCTCGGCGGCGATCGCGTCGATGAGCTCTCGTGCGCGACGCACGGTGCCCGCAAGGACCTCCGGATCGAAGTTTCGCTGATCGAACGTCGCCTCGCACTCGCCCGCCACAGCCGTCACATAGCCCGGGCGCGTCACCACGCTCCCTACCGTGGCAAAGCCCTGCGACTCACGCGCCAGGTCGCGAACCAGGAGAGCCGCTCGCGCCGCCGCCGCAAACGCATCTTGCCGTAGCGCCAGCGGCCATGACTCGTGCGCCGCGTGGCCGGTGAACCGTGCCCGGGCGCGGTTGACACCGTACGTGCCAAGGACCACTCCCACCGGAAGGCCTGACTCCTCGAGCACTGGTCCCTGTTCGATATGTAGCTCGACGTATGCCGCCGCGTCGTCGAGCTGGCTCCGTGCCGCGGTTGCCCGGCTAGCGTCGACGCCGTAGTTCGCGAGGACGTGCTGGAGGGTCTCGCCGCTACCGTCGGTCAGGTTCGCAACCCGGGCGAGATCGATATTTCCCGACACGCAACTCGATCCCCACAAGCTGCGCCCGAAGCGCGTACCCTCCTCGTCGGCGAAGTCCACCAGCCGCACCGTAACCGGTGGCCTGCCCTCGGCGGTCAGGCGGCGGAGGACTTCGACCCCGGCCAGAACACCAAGGGCGCCGTCGAGCCAACCTCCGTCGGGCACGGAGTCAATGTGGCTGCCCACGATTACCGCGTCTTGTGTGTCGCCGGGCAGGGTAGCCCACAGGTTTCCCGCCTCGTCGGTCTCCATCCGGAGCCCGATCTCGGCGATTTTCGCCGTCAACCAGGACCGCGCCTTGGTCCAACCGGCCGACCAGCATTCCCGTTGGGCTCCGGCTCGATTGCCGGTGGCTGCGGCCAACTCTCGCAGATCACCGATAACCCGCTCCGGGTCGACGGTCGTGTGTACCGTGGTCACGCCCCCGGCGCGACGGCCTGCCGCTGTGTCATTTGGCAGCTTGTCCAGCCATGCAGCAACCAAGCGTGCAATCTGAGATCAAAGATACTAGTGGTCCGCGTGGCCGTCAAGGCAGCGGATCTGAGATCTACAATCGCTTGTCTATGAGCCCGCCCGCTTCCAACCCGGGGTCCGCGCTCAACACGCCCGTCGATGAGGTACCCCGGCTTCGGGAGCAGGTCTACGACCGGATCCGACGAGCGATCCTCAATGGAGAGCTGGTACCCGGAGCGCGGCTGTCAGTATCAGCGCTGGCAGAACGCCTCGGCGTCAGCACGATGCCCGTGCGCGAGGCCATCCGCCTTCTCGAGGACGATGGGCTGCTCGAAACGTCCGCGCGTCGTTGGACTCGGGTAGCGACGGTGTCGATCGAGGAGGCAGAGGAGGTCTATCCGCTGATCGGCCTACTGGAGGAATTTGCGATCCTCACCGGCGAGCCGGCGACGCCTACCCGGCTCAAGCGGCTGAGGCGGGCGAACGCTCAGCTGAAGGCGGCGGCACTGAATCGCGACGCCCCTGCCTGTATCAAGGCGGACGAGGCGTTTCACTCCGTCCTGCTGGAATCCTGTGCCAACGGCACGGTCCTGCGCTCGGTCGAGCAGCACAAGGCGCGGATGCGCCTGCTCGAGGGAGCTTTCTTTCGTGAGGTAGCGCACAGGTCCGTCGAGCAGCACGCCGCAATCATCGCCGCGATGGAACGGGGAGACCTCGAGGCTGCCGGCGGCCTCGTACGCGCCAACTGGGAGTCCGGACTCGAGGGAGTTCGGGAGGCCCTCGCGAGTGATCCGTCAGTCGACTAAGTTGCCGGCCGTCTTCTGATCGCCCAAGATTCGGTCTCGGACGCCGGGGTCGAGATTGCCGCCGGAGATTACGAGGGCGACCTTGGCTCCCGGGATGCGGTCGTCGTACGCACGGAGCGCGGCGAGCGGCGCGGCCGCGGCGCCCTCGACGACCAAACCGCAAGCTCGCCAAAGCTCATCAATCGCCGCTTCCAACTGCCTATCCTCGACCGTCACGACGTCGTCCACGTAGCGCCGGCAATACGTGAAGGCGGGCTCGACGATCCGATCGTCGGCCAGGCCATCGGCCAGGGTCGGCTTGCCAGTTGGAACGTAGGGGATCCCGCGCAGCGCGGCGGCGATCCGAGAGAAGTGGATCGACTGCGCCCCGATCACCGTCGGCGGGTCCGGACCCGACTTGAGCCCCGCGGCAAGTCCGCCGGCCAGGGCGCCACACGCCAAGGGCACAATAACCGCATCGAGTGACGACTCGGCCCGTAGCTCGTGACCGATGGTCGAGGTTCCGAGCAACTGGGCCTCGGACGCGCCATCCTCGAACAGCGGAGCGCCCAATTCGGTCGCCAGCGCGCGAGCCGCAGCGACGGCATCCTCGAGGCTCGGCCCCTTCAGGTGCAGCTCGGCACCCTGCGCGGCGATCATCTCGCACTTTTGCCTGACGGCGTCAACGGGAACCACGATGTGGGCGACCATGCCGAGCCGGGCTGCGGCCCAGGCGACCGCTACCCCGTGGTTACCAGTCGACGCCGTGACCACGGTCGTCGCGCCGCGCTGCCGTAGCTCCTCCACGGCAGCGATCGCACCGCGCCACTTGAACGACCGGTTTGGCCCCAGGTCCTCGCGCTTCAGTAGCACCTCCCGCCGGGGGTGCAAGTCTGCCCTCTCCAGCGGCGTACGCACGGCGACCGACTGGATCAGCGCGCAAACCTCGGACGAGTCCACGGATGCCATCCTAACATCTAGAATTTCAGATCACAAAATCGTCAGCCATGGTACGGCCCAGGCGAGGCGTTCAACCCCGATCGTGTCAGGGCAATCGGCGTCGCCTGAGAGGGCGGAACCTATAAGCCATAGAGCGACTCGGCGTTGGCGCAAGCGATCTTCTGCTGATCTCCGCGCAACGGCTTCACGGGGCGGGAGCCCGTGGGTCCCCGGCCGCGCGATCGAGAGGATCTGGAGATTGACGCCCGCCGCGGCCATCTCCTCAATCCGTTGCTCACCGATGTCGAGCAGACGCTCGGAGATGTCCCCCCTGTCGTTCAAGGCCACGCTCTCGTCTCTGGCCCCGGCCGGCTGCGCTCGCAGCGCCCGGTCGATTCCCACGGTCGTCCAGTGCTCCTCGATGGCGATGACTCTCATCACGCTCCTTTGACTTATGTCCTCGGGGCTCGCCCGGCTGCCCCAGCTCCGCATAGGAGCGGCATAAAACCATCGCATCGACCGCGATGCGAGGTTTTGCGAGGCTCGTGTTCGAGGATCACGACGCTCGGTAGTGCAGCCGGCCGTGGCTCACCCCACGGTGCGCGTGTCGGCCGGTAAGTGACGGGTTAGGTGAGACGTCCACGCCCGGTGCGGACGTGGACGTGCTCAGTTCAGGGGGTGTGGCTGCTTACGCCGACGCGGCGGCGGGGTGGGGAGTCTTCTCCCACAGGAAGGGCGCGACGATCAACTGATGCAGCGCCCGCCAGGTCGCCGTCCACAGCATCAACCAGTACGCGGGGAGAAGTGGCGCGAACACCGCGGAGGACAGTCGATGCCTGCGGGCGGCGACGAGCGCGAGCGTGGTGAAGACGACTAGCGTCAGGAGCTGAACGACCATCAGGACGGTGCCGACGTAGAGGTTCGGCGCGAACAACCCGTGGTATCGACTGGCCCAGATAGCCAGCGAGGCCGTCTGGGCGAGGTAGAGCAACGGTGTGCCTACCATGAACGCGAGCAGCGTCATCGTCCCGGCTCGGCCAAACGAACGCCACGTCCTGATCGGATTGCGGGTGTGGACCAACGCGGTGAGCATGAATCCCTTCAGCCAGCGTGTGCGCTGCTTGGTCCAGGCCTTGATCTGGTGCGGCATCTCCCCGCGCGTGATCGAATCCACCACCTCGACCCGGTAACCGAGCGCCGAGCACCGCATCCCGAGATCGGCGTCTTCGGTGACGTTCCACGCGTCCCAGCCGCCAAGCTCGCGCAGGACCGAGGTGCGGAAGTGGTTGCTCGTCCCTCCGAGCGGGATCGGCAGACCCAGCCGGGCCAGCCCCGGCAGGGTCAGTTCGTAGCGCAGGCAGTACTCCAGCGCGAACTGGCGCGTGATGAAGCTCTGATTAGCGTTGCTGACCATCAGCTTGGCCTGCACGCACGCGAGCTTGTCGTCGCCAGCCAGGAACTGAGCCGCGGCGAGCCGGAGTTGATCGGGGTCTGGGCGGTCCTCCGCGTCGTAGACGACGATCAGCTCTCCCTTGGCCAGCAGCAGGCCGGCGTTGCACGAGCGCGGCTTCGTCTGCGGCTTCCCGGGCGGGATCTCGACGATCCGGATGAACTCCGGCGGGTTGGCCGCGCGAATCGCTTCCTTGGTCGCGACGTCGCGGCGCTCCACCAGGATCAGCACCTCGAGCCGATCCTTGGGGTAGTCGAGATTCTCGAGGCACTCGACCATGCCGCCGATGACATCCTGCTCCTGATAGGCCGGAACCAGCACCGTGTACATCGGAAGCTCGGCGTCGGGGACCGCTGGAGCGACGTGCGAGCCACGCTTGTGACCCCGTCGACGCGAGGCCAGCGCGATCACCGCGTGCGTGCACGTGATCGCGGTGATCGCCACCGCGAGCAGGATCGACAACACCACCGGCGCGACCGCGAACAACGCGACGGTCCCGACCGCCGCCAACACGCCCGCTGCCCTTTGCCATCGTGCGAACCCGCTCTTAGCGGCCAGATGCGGCGTCCGTCGGGCGAAATGGTTGGCCATATGATCGGCGACCAGATCGCTGTGCTGCCACAGCAACCGGTCCTGCTCGGATGGCGACGCAGCGGCGATCGTCTCCAGCGGATCGGATCCCGATCGGGCCTGATCCACCGAGCTGAGATCGCCGACCTCGCCGGCGGTTGCGCGAACGCGATCCGCCTCCGTCCATCGATCGGCGGCGCGGGGGGTTTCCATGATGATTGTTGCGGACACTTTTGCTCCCTTTCAGATCCCTCTTGCCTGGGCGTGAACCGCAACCGTGCGACGCCAAATGAGTGATGAGCCCAATCTGCGGTCGCCTCCTCGAGCCGTCATCAGTGAGCGTCACTGAAATCGCGCGCCGACCCCTACTGGGCCCGCGCACCCCCCACACTGAGTCGGCGGCCAGAGCACACTGAAGCTCCCCTCAAGGCCCCGAAACGGCGCCGGTTCCGTCGTCGGCCGGGGGGAGAGAGGGCCGGTTGGCCCCCGCGCGCTCGCGCCGACCGGAGCCCTCCAGACGGCCCCCATCGCAAGGCAGTAGTGGTAGATTTCCCAGGGATCGAGGCGACCGATCGCGGAGAGGGAGAAGCCGATGAGACTGACGGGATTCGTAAAGCCTCTGGTTGGGGGGCCGTACAAGCTGGTCCGCGTCGCGACAACGGTCGCCGCGCTTACCTCGGCGCTGTTCGTTGGCGCCGCGGTCGTATCCGCGCCGGCCGCATTCGCCATCTGTCAGATCAGCACAAACGTCACCGGCCACATCCATAACGAAACCGACGTCGCGCTCAGTCTGCAGCGTGCGTCGCACGGGTTCACCAATACGTGGTGCACATCTCCGCCCAGCACCGTCCCGGCGAACTCGAACCCCGATAAGTACTACTACGAAGCCGGCGACAACATTTTCGATACCGAGACGCACGTGGTTTATTCGGCGCCGAACGGCGACACCATCTCACTGTCGGCTGATGCAAAAGTCTTCAGCTTCAGTGCGTCTTGTTCGGTCTCGCCGGGGAACGGCAAGTCGCCCGGGTATACATGCCGATCCACCGCGTCCCACAACGGCGACCAGGGCGGCAACAACACGGTGGCTGACTTCTATATCACCCCGATTCCCGGCGCCGCCGAGCAGGGCTTGGCGGTCTCTCCGCGCAAGACCAATCCCGGCAAGACGATCACCGTCTCCGGTGACGTTGGCAACGCCTGCCGGACCGGGCACAGGGGCGACGCCGCGATCGTCTACTCGAGGGCCTTCAAGGGCGCCACCAAGCACAGGTTCCACCGGGTGCCGTCAGTGTCGGTCTCGTTGAGCAAGAGCCAGAACGGAGCGTTCTCGTTCAAGCTGAAGCTGAGCAAGCAGCTCACTGCTGGCACGTACGCGGTGGATGGCCGCTGCGGAGGCGGCAAGTTCGCCACGGCGACGCTGAAAGTGACGAAGCGACGCTGAAGCGAATCAACTGGTGTGACGGTTGAGCCAGCGCCAGAACGCGCGGGCGGCGGCACTGGGGGCGGGTCGCCGACGGCGGATTGCGCGCAGCTCGCGCTGAAGGTCGAGTCCGCGCACCGGCAGGCCGACCAGCGCTCCGGCGCGCTCCTCGACCTCGATCGTCAACCGCGAGATGAGCGTGAACCCGCCGCCGGCCAGCGCCCGCTTGAGGCTCTGGGCGCTGGCCGCCTGAAGCGTTGGGACCAGCTCGACCCCGACCCGCGCGAGAGCAGAGGTGGCGACCGCACGCGTGCCCGAGGCCGCCTCGCGCGTCAGATACGAGTCCGTGAGGAGGTCGTCAACGGTCACGGCACGGCGACGGGCCCATGGATGGTCTGCGGCCACCACGGCGACGATCTCGTCGCGCGCGACGGCGAGGGTCTGCAGGCCCGCGGGAGAGTCCGGTCCCTCGATGAAGCCGATCTCGCTGCGGTTATCCCTGATCGTGTCGATGACCCCCAGGGAGTTGACGATCTCAAGCTGCGGATGAACGTCGGGGCGCTCGCGGCGAAAGTCGGCAAGCCACCCTGGGAGCAGGAACTCCCCGATCGTGTGGCTCGCGCACAACCGCAGGTCCGTAGTCCCGGTGGTTCGGGAGAGCTCGACGAGCTGCGCGACGTTGTCGAGCGCCTCGAGCGCGCGCTTCGCCGCCGGATAGACCGTGCGGCCGAGCTCGGTCGGGCGGACCCCGAACCGTCCGCGCTCCAACAGTCGGCCGCCCACGCGCCGCTCGAGCATCTGGATCCGCTTCGTCACGGCCGACTGCGTCAGCTGCAGGGCGTCGGCGGCGCCGTGAACGCTCCCCGCCTCGACGGCCGCGACGAACGCGGCCAGCTCACCACCGGCCAACGGGTTCGCAACCGACACCATTGACGTGGACACCACCGGCAAACCTACCATTCCGAGTCGGAATGGAAGGCGACCCGCCCCGTGCCGGCCCCTCAGCCGATGTGCTGCGCGTCGAACGAGGTGAAGATCGCCTCGGCGTCCTTGGCGTCGGTGGTCAGCCCGGGCTTGCTCGCCACCAGGAACGAGTGGATCCTCTCGTAGCCGCGCTCGTGAATCGAGCCGACCTGGCTGATCGCCGTCGGCAGCAGCGCGACCGCGGCCTTCAACGTCTTCGTGGCGAGCTGGGCGTCAGCGAGCGCGGCCTTGTTCTGTGCCTTCAGCGCGGATTCGTCCTTGGCGTCGAGCGCGCCCCAGGCGCGTTCGACCGAGGTGATCATCGCGCCGGCCAGCACGCGGGAGTAGGCGAGGTCTTGGTCGAACTGGTTGACCGCCTTGGTGTCGGGTCCTTTGAGCAGGGGGACCTTTGGCGGCTTGGTCGAAGCGATCGTCTTGTAGTTCTTAGCTGGGTGATCGTCGGCGGTCTCCTGCTCGGCGCTGGCCATTCCCTTCTGGTAGGCGTAGGTCACCCCGAGTGTCGCGCAGGCGAAGCCCGTCTCGTTGCCCTTGTCGAGCATGGTGTAACCGGGCCCCGGGCCGCAGTTGAGACCCTTGTAGGACTCCTGCGTCGTGGTGGCGGCCGACTTGTAGCCAGCGGCCGCGGTCGCCGCGGCCTGTTTCTGCTGCGGATCTACACACGCTCGCTGTGAGTTCGCGCACGGATTGACCGGGCTGGAATGGACGGTGCCGGTCCAGCTCAACGTCTGGCTGCAGCTGTACTGAGCCGGGGAGTAGAACGGAGCGAGTAAGCTCGAGCAGTCGCTTGGTGGACTCCCGGTGTTGCTCACTGTCGCGTTGAGACCGCCCGAGCGCACGAGCGTGTCCGCGGCATGCACGAGCGCATCCATCATCGACGCCTTCACGTAGTTGACGTAGACCCTGATGTCGTTGTTGACGAGCCCGCCCTCGGACTGGTCCTGCTGACCCTCGCATTTCGGCGTGCCCCCGTAGGTGAGGCTGAACGACTGGGGATTGAACGTGTCGTCGCCCTGGCCAATGCCGTAGGTCATCGTCGGCGAGCTGGATGCCACCGGCAGCGTGCCGTGACAGTCAGTCGGGGGACCGTGGTCGAGCAATTGATCCCTCCGGTCGCGTCGCCGGTCAGAGCGAACGTCCCCGGCCCCACCGTCACCTTTCCCGGCACCGTGCCGGCGACTCGCGTCTCGGGCGGGTTCGGCTCCGCGACCGTGTAGTCGGTCTCCCAGTTGAGGGTGAACGTGTCGTTCGTGTTCAGCGTGCAGCCGCCGTTGTTGGTCCCGTTGACGTACTGGTGAACGAAGTACGTGCCGGTGCCCTTGAAGACGACCGAGATCCCGGGCGCGGCCGCCGACGCGCGCGGCACCAGCGCGACCAGGGCCACGGCCGCCACCACGCCCACGAACATCGCTCGATACCCCCGGTACATCGCGGCGCGAGGTTACTACATAACCGGCCCAAGCTCAATCGTCAAGGGCCCTTCTCTGTTCGACGCGAGAGACACATCGGGGGTTTATGCTGGGCGGCGACACTGGCGGGTTTGGTGAATTTCGGATGACCCGCGGGTGTCACCGACACCGACAACCGTTAGTCAGACTGAGGCCAGAGCTCCCAGAAGCTTCTCGGCGCGCTCTCGCCACGGCGTGGCGTTTAGTTCGGTGAGCGCCGCGTGCGCTTCGCTGAGCAGCGGCTGGGCCTGGCCGGCCTGGCCGGTCGCGGCCAGGATCTCGGCCCGCTCGGTCAGTGCCTGGCTGAGGTAGAACGGGGTTGCGACCGCGCGCAGGCCGGCGGCGGCGGTGGCCAGCAGCTCGTCGGCCCGCGCGCTGTCGCCGTGACGGTGGGCCAGCAGGCCGGCGAATCGGCTGCCGAGAGCTCGCACCACGGGTGACAGACGAACCGCCGGGGTAACGGCCACGAAACGGGCCAGGTCGTGCAGCGCGGCTTCGTCACCGATGACCCACGCGGCCAGTCCAGCCTCGATGAACGCTTCGCGCCGATCCTCGTTGAGGATCTCGGAGCCGCCGATGGCGATCGGCAGGGCGAGCGGGAGGGCATCGGCTGGGCGATCGAGGCCGTTCAGGGCAATCGCTCGCGTGAGCCGAACGCCCGGCGCGTAGGCGACGTTGCTGGTGCCTTCGGCGGCGGCCAGGGCCAGGGTGCGCTCGAGGGCCGGCGTGTCACCTCGGGCGGCCTGGACCCGCGACACCAGCGGCAGAAAGCCGAAACGCCAGACACCGCTCACCTCCAAGTGGCCGTCCTCGGTGATCGCGGGCAGCTCGTCCCATTCACCCAACGGGACCTGCGCGCTGGCGATCAAGAGCTGCAGGCTCGACACCCACTCGCGGTCGCCGCGAGTGTGGGCGAGCGCCAAGCCGCGCTGAGCGATGGCCAGCGACTGGGCGAACTCGTCCTGCTGGAGCGGCCAGTCGGCGACGTTCACGTACGCCCGGAGGGCTTGCTCGGTGAGGTCGTGTTCGAGCGCCAGGGCCAGCGCGCGCTCGCGAAAGGCGAATGACTCTTGAGGGCGTCCTTGGAGCTGGCGAACGTGGGCGATGGTCTGGAAGGTCTCGACGATCGTGCGCCACTGCTCGCTCGGCTCGGCGATGGCCAGCGCGGCATCGGCCGCCACCACGGCCTCGCCCAGCTGGCCGCTGTACCCCAGGCCCTTGGCCAGTACCTCGAACGCGGCCGCCTGTTCCGCGCTGCCACCCGGCAGACCGGCCGCGGCGCGGCGGCTGATATCGATCGCCATATCGAGCCGGTCTTCGCGGAACAACACCCGGGCCAGCGCGGCCAGACAGCGGGCACCCGCGGCCCGGTCGTCGGCCGCTTCGAACAGCTTCCGGGCGCGTTCGAGACGGTCCTGCGCGACGCTGGAGTCGAGGGTCAGCAAGGCGGCACGGCCAGACTGCTCCAACAGCTCGGCTCGGAGGTGGTCGTCGTTCGTGAGCTCGGCCGCCCGGTCGAAAGCGTTCACGGCCTCCGGGCCGAGCGCCAGCGATAGGGCTCGTCGCCCTGCCTCGACGAGCGTCTCGCAGGCCATGCTGCGAATCTTGCCCGCGTCCAGCGCCTCGGGCTCGGCGTTGGCCGCATCGAGCAGATGGGCGGCGATGATCTCGGCCACCTCGCCAGCGGCGTCTCCCCAAGCGTCTTGGAGGTAACGCGCGGCGGCCAGATGCTGCCCCTTGCGATCCCGGCGGGACAGGATGCTGTACGCGGTCGTACGGAGAACATCCTGAAGGAAGCGGTACTCATCGCGCTCGACGCCCGGCGCCTCCTCGCCCCGGGTGAGGACCTGCTTGAGCACCAGTCGGTCGAGGACGTGTCGGACCTCCGCGGTGGTCGAGTCGCTCAGCGCGGCGACCCCTGCGGCCGTGAACGACTGGCCGTACACCGAGGCGTTCTGAATGATGGCCCGCTCCCGAGGCGACAGTCCATCCAGTCGGGCGGCAGCGATAGCGTGCAGCGTCTCCGGCACGTCGAGCTCCTCCAGGTCACCCGTGACCGCGTACCGGGTGCCGTCGTCGGCGAGCAGTCCGCGGTCGAGCAGCATGCGGACGGTCTCCACTGCGTACAGCGGGACGCCGTTGGCCCGCCGCAGGATCCGTCCGAGCAGGTCCTCCGAGAGGTCGGGAGCGACTCCAGACAGAGCTTCCCGCATGGCATGGTCCGACAGGGGCTGCAGGTGGATCGCCTCGCTGGCCCAGCCGGGGCGCTGGATGAGCAGGTCCGGGCGGCCAAGCGCCACCATGAACAACGGATAGCGGTCTGACCACTCGAGCAGGTAATCGATGAAGTCGAGCAGGCCCGAGTCGGCCCAATGCAGGTCCTCGAACGCAAGCACCACGGGCGCAACCTCGGAAACCCGCTCGAAGAACAGCCGCCAACCAGAGAACAGGTCAGCGCTATCGGATGCCTCCCGGCGCTCCAGCCCGAGCAGGTGCGCCAGGCGCGGCTCGACTAGCCGCCGCTCGCGCTCGCTAGGCACGTAGCGTTCGATCGTGGCCTGTAGCTTGACCCCTGCGCGGAGAGGATCTTCCTCTTCAAGGATCCCCACTCGCGCTCTGACCATCTCGGCCAACGCCCAGTAACTCACGCCCTTCCCGTAGGACAGGCAGCGGCCGAAATGCCATTGAAGGTGGTGCTCGATCGCATCGCTGTAGTTCCGGTATTCCGACAGCAGTCGTGACTTTCCGATCCCGGTCTCGCCCACCACGGTCATCAGTCGCGTACGCCCCGAGTTGATCGTCTCCTGCGCAGCGACGATGATCTGCTCAAGCTCGCGCTCGCGCCCGACGAACGGAACCTCAATGCCCCGACCACGCCCAGCTCCCCGCGGGCCGGTCACCACGCGGAGTGCCCGCCAGGCATGGAGCTGTTTCCGGTTCTCCAGCTGCTGGGTCCCCGCGTCCTCGTAGACGATCGCCGCGTCGGCGCCCCGACGGGTCGCCTCATCGACCAGCACGGTCCCTGGCGCGGCCAGCGACTGAAGGCGAGACGCGATATCGACCTGATCGCCCAGGATGGTGCTCTCGTTGTGGTCCCCGAGCTCGACGGCGGTTCGGGCCGTCACCACCGCCACCCTGATCTGGAGCGGGTCCACACCGGTCTCTCGGGCGAGCATCCGCACGGCGCGGGTCAGGGACACCGCGGTACGGACCGCCCGCTCGGCGTCATCCTCGCGTGCCACCTGAGTTCCCCACGCCGCCACCACGGCATCCCCGATGAACTTCTCCACCGTCCCGCCGTAGCGCTCGACCAGGCTCCGCGCGCGCGCGAAGTACATCTCCAGCAGTCCCGCGACGTCCTCCGAGTCACGGTGCTCGCTGAGGGTAGTGAAGCCGACCAGGTCGCCGAACAGGACGGAGACCACCCGCCGCTCCGAGAACCGCGCCCGTGGGGCGGTGGTGGACGGTCCGCTGGCTTCGGCGGGCTCCGCGGCCAGCCGGGTTCCGCAATGGGCGCAGAAGCGAGCCGACCGAACTGACTGGCCACAAGCCGGGCACTGCTGGCGGAGCGGCGAGCCGCAATTGATGCAGAACGGCTTGCCCGTCGGCGTCTGCTCATTGCACGCGATGCATGGGACGGTTGCAGCGTCGCCGCCGAGCTCCGCCATGCTCGGATCGTACTCGCGGGGGGTGTGCGAAGAAGCCCCGCGAAAGTACGCTTTCGCCGACATGATCATCGGCCTCCACGCGATTCTGTATACGGACGACGCTCCCGCAACCCGCTCGTTCCTTCGAGACACGCTTGGCCTCGAGTCAGTCGATGCCGGCGGCGGATGGCTGATTTTTGCCGGCCCGCCCGCCGAGCTGGCTGCCCATCCCGCCGAGGGGCGACCGCGTCACGAGGTCTACCTGATGTGCGACGACATTCATGCCACGGTGGCAGAGTTGGAGGCCAAGGGAGCGGAGTTCGTCGAGGGCGTTGTGGAACGGCGCTGGGGACTCTCCACGACGCTCAAGCTTCCCGGAGGCGGAGAACTGCCGCTCTACGAGCCACGCCACCCGAGTCCAGTGATCACCTGACGCGTCACGCGCGGTCTGGACTCGGCTCGATGCCGAGCATCAGGACGCTGAGGCGCACCGGCCCCTCGAGCACGCGCCACGCATGGGCGGTCGCCTGCTGCACGACGAGATCTCCAGGGCCGAGCTCGACGGTCTGCTCGTCGAGTACGAGCGCCACCCGGCCCTCGAGCACCTGCACGAAATCGATCGTCGGCGTCGCGTGGACGCCGGCGCGGGCGTCCGGGCGATCGCGGTAGTGCTCCTCGATGTAGGCATCGAGCTCGTCGTCGCTCGGGAGCGTGTACTGCCGCCAGCTGATCTCGCCGGGTGACAGCGAGGTTCGAGCGGGATCGTCGGGGCGCAGCGGCCAGACGATCGATCCCCAGCGAAACGGCGTCATCTCGGTCCCGCCGCTGAGAACGGTTGAGCGGCCGTCGCGGACCACCGTGACAATGCGTTTGGGCGCCCGCGACTGCATCGCTGCACAATATGCGGAGAGCGATGTCCACGGTGACCGACTCAGAGCTGATCGGCGCATTCGACGCGGTCGTGGCCGGCGAGCCCCGCGTCGACCGCCACGAGGTGTTCGCGCGCCTGCGTCGGGAGCTCCCGATCTTCTACAGCCAGGCCACCAGCGCGTGGGTGGTCAGCCGCTACGACGACGTCAAGGCCGTGCTCCAGGACGCCGACGTGTTCGTGCCGATCACCGAGGGTCCCGGGGCGAGCGTGTTCGGCGGCGGCTTCTTTCACTGGCGCGGCCGCGAGCACAACAAGAAGGCGGGAATCGTCGGTCGCCGGATCCGCAGCCCCGGGGCGCTTCGCCGCGAAATCTCCGGCAAGGTGTCGGCGCTCGCCAACGAGCTCGCCGACGCGCTGCCGATCGGCGCCCCGGTCGACCTGCGTGAGGACTACACGATGCAGGTGCCGCTGCTCGTGATCGCGCGGCTGACGGACATCGACGAGGCGACGAAGCTCCGTCACTGGTACGACACGATCATGGCCGGTGGGACGTCGAGCATCGGCAACCCGGGCGCTCGCGAGGCCGCGCTGCGCGCGATGCAGGAGCTGAAGGAGTTTCTCGTACCGCTACTCGAACAGCGGCGCGCGACGCCGGGTGAGGATCTGGTCTCCGATTTGGTGACGGCACGCTACGACGGCGAGCCGCTGCCCGATGACGAGATCGTCTCGATCGTCGGTCAGCTGCTGCCGGCCGGGGTCGAGACGACCGAGCGGGTGCTGACGAGCGCGCTGCGACGGCTCGCCGCCGATCGCGCCCTGTGGACCCACGTTCGCGACGGCCGCGGCACCGACGACTCGCTCGCGAGCTTCGGGGCCGAGGCGCTGCGCTTCTATCCGCCGATTCAGGCCGCCAACCGAGTCGCGCTGCGCGACACGACGGTGGCCGGCTCCACTGTGTCGGCCGGCGACAAGGTGGTCGTCCTGCTCGCCTCCGCCAATCGCGATGAGCAGCGCTTCGAGGAGCCCCAGCGGTTCGAACCGGACCGCTTCCTCGCTAACCCGGACCGGCAATACACCTCGGCGGGGGACGTGCTGCCATTCGGCGCCGGCGTGCATCACTGCACCGGCTCGCGGCTGGCGAAGGTCGAGATTGTCGAGACGTTGCGCGCGTTGATGGATCGGGTCGCGTGGATCGAGCCGCTCGAGGAGTCCCCCGACGCGGGCGGGCTCGTGCTGTGGTCCCCGGCCTCGCTGCGCGTGAGGCTCCACGGAGGCTAGCCAACTGCGCCTCGTGGCCGGCCTCGCCGTGCTCGTGGCCGTCGCGGTTGCGGTCGCCATCGTCGGCTTCGTGCTCCCAGTCGGCCACAAGTCCGAGACCGCGAGCGCCGACCAAGCCCAGGGCTCGATGTCCTTCACGCCGCGGGAACTGCGCGTCGGTTACGGGGTCCAGCCTTTGATCGACCGCGGAATCGACGGCCGCGGGCGGACGGTGATGATGGTCGAGGCCGCGGCGTCGGTGGCAAATAGCCCGTCGAGCGCCGGGCCGTTCAGCGACATCCGCCGCGACTTGACCGCGTTCGACCGCCGCTACGGGATGCCGGCGGCGAACGTGTCCGTGTCGGTCCCCCGCGGCCTAGCCCCGAGCCTCCGGTGGCAGGCGACCGACGAGGAGGTGCTCGACGCAGAAATGGTCCACGCGATCGCGCCCGAAGCGTCGATCCGCGTCCTGCTCTACCACGACCAGCCGACGTGGGGTGGCTACCTGATCGATTGGCTGACCCGCGCGCTCGCGGATCCCGACCGTCCCGACGTCATCACGGTCACGTACATGATTCCCGAGGCGTGCGTGAGCGCGTCCCAGCTCGACACGGTCCACGCCCTGCTGAAGCGGGCGGCGGCGCGTCACATCACGGTCCTCGCCCTCTCGGGCGACTACGGAGCCGCGATCCCGGCTTGCTTCGTGTCGCCGATCGACGGCGATCGGCCGCCGAGCGTCGGAGTGATGTATCCCGCGTCCGACCCGCTGGTGACCGCGGTCGGCGGCACGCGACTCTCGCTGGCTCCCGGGAGCGGGGAGTTCCGGGCCGAGGTGGCCTGGAAGCAGCCGTCGTCGGACGTCGCGACGGTCGTCAGCCAGGGATGGTCGGGCTCCTTCGCGTCGGGGGGCGGAATCAGCGACGTGTACCGGCGTCCGGCCTACCAGACGGCCCCGGTTCTACGCGGCACCGCCTTCCGGTCGATTCCGGACGTCGCCGCGGACGCGGACGGCGACGCCAACCTGGGTGTCGTGACCATCCTGCCCGACGGCCGATTGCAGGACACGATCGCCTTCGGGACCAGCGCCAGCACGCCGCTGTGGGCCGGGATCGTCGCGCTCGCGGATCAGTACGCGGGCCGGCCGCTGGGGTTCATCAACGCCGGCCTCTACCGGATCGCCGACAGCTCCGCATACCACGCGGCTTTCCACGACATCACCTCGGGCAACGACGAGCTCCGGTTCTCGATCGACGCGACCAAAGTCCCCGACCGGCACGCCGGGCCGGGGTGGGACTTCCTCACCGGCTGGGGTTCTCCCGACGCCGCGAAGCTCGTACCCCTGCTGGCGACCGCGGTGCATCCGACCGACGCAGACGGTCTCTGAGGCAGGCCGCCGCGAGGCCGAGAATGTCAGAGACACGATCCGAACCCGTACAAGCGAGGAGCCACGATGTCAGGACCGTTCATCTTCATTGCCACGAACCGGCTGAAGGCAGGAAAGCTCGAGGACGAGCGCGGGCGGGTGCCCGGGCTGGTGGAGTTCATTCTGGAGAACGAACCGCGACTGCTGGCGTTCAACGAGTACGCGAACGAGGAAGGCACCGAGGTGGGCGTCGTCCAGGTTCACCGCGACGCGGAATCGATGGAGTTTCACATGAAGACGGTCGCTGAGAGAGCTGCGCGAGCGTACGCGGAAACGCTGGAGGCGACCACCAGCATCCAGGTCTACGGCACTCCCAGCGAGGCCGTCCTGCAGATGTTGAGTCGCCAGGCCGGAGCGGGTGTGCCACTCGTTGTAAAACGCCATCACCTGGGCGGGTTCACCCGCTCCCCGACCAGCTAGACCTGCCCGCCATCGCGGCGGCCAGGCCGGGTCAAGCGCGGGCTACCACGGTACATAGACGTGTTTGGGAGTGATGATCCCCGTGATGCTCTCGCCCAGCCGGTTCACCAGCGGTGTGCGCGCGTCCGGAGGATTGACGTTGGTGTCGATGAGTGCCACAACCGTGGCGCGGGCGGAGGGTAGGTAGATGGTTAGGCTCTGGTAGCCCGGCACGCCTCCGTTGTGACCGAGCCATCCGTTGCTGCGGTTGAGCGCGAGGCCATAGCCGACGTGTGGCACGCCGGTGGGGTGGAAGCGGAGGCGCTGTCGCTGGCTGGCTCGCGTCAGAAGCCTGCCGGTGGCTACGTCGCCCGCCCAGCGATGGAGATCGCCGAGGGTTGAGATCATCGCTGCGGCCGCCCAACCCCAGGAGGGGCTCCAGTTGGTGGCGTTGACGATCCTGCGGCAAGCGGGGCCACCCGTTACGAGACACTTGACGGTGTTGTTGGTATAGCCCTGCGCGTGAGGGGACGGGAACGCGGTGCCGGTCGGGAAACTGGTGTGTGTGAGGTGCAGGGGCTGGAGGATGTGCCGCTTGATGTAGACGGCGAGCGGCTCATGGGACACCTTCTCCACCACGAGGCCGAGCAACACCGTGTTGGTGTTCGAGTAGTCATAGCCGGCGCCCGGCGGGAACACGAGCGGTTTGCTGAAGCCGTAACTGAGCAGTTGCTGAGGCTTCCACGCGCGCCGCGGAGCGGCGAACCATGCCCGGGCAAAGGCGAGGTTGCTGGTGTAGTTAAACAGGCCGCTTCGCATGTCGGCGAGCTCGCGGATGGTGATCGCGTTCCCATGGGGCACCCCAGCCAGGTAGGAGCTGATCGGACTGTTCAGAGCGATCTTGCCCCGATCGACGAGCTGGAGAACCGCGGTTCCGACGAATGTCTTGGTCTCGCTGCCGATCCGCATGTACAACTTGGTCCCCATCGGCTGGACGGTCGCTTTGTCGCGAACGCCGAACGCTTTGACGTACGGCGCATAGCCCCGCTGCCACACGCCCACGATTGCCCCCGGAATCGACGCTTGGCGCATCACCCGCTCGATCGCCGTGGTCAACGCCGCCGCCCTCGGGCGCCCATTCGCCATCGCCGGCGCGGCGAGTGCGGCCAGAACCAACGCGACCAGCGCCCCAGCCGCAACCATCCGGCAGCGGCCGGAGTGAATGCCCCGCTCCATCATCGCCACCAACGTATCATTCGGGTCCGGCTGCCCGCTCCGAACGCGCTAGCGCCGCCAGAACGCGAGCCGCTGGACCGATGCGGTGAGGATGTGGCCCCAGGTGAGTTGTGCGGCCTGGCGCTCCGAGATCGCCTCGAAGGGGCTGAGGCGCATCTCGCTCCCGGTCCCGAGCTTGATCGTGCCGTCGTCCTGCCGGGTACCGTCGACGTAGATCCAGCCGCGCTCGATGCGGACGTCGTCGTTCATCGCCAACAGCGTAGCCCGTAGCTAGCTATAGGTAGCGAGCGACCGATCAATCCACGTGCAACGCGATGGCTGCGTGGGGGGATCCGTCAGGTATATAGGCCGACGGATCGCCCACGCCGCCCCCCGGGCAGGGGGACCGTTTTGACGCAAGCGCGGCCAGCAGCTCCGGGGGTTGCGTCCGTCAGCGACCGCGGAATGCCGGCGAACGCTTCTAAGGAAGGCGGCCACGCCGTCGATGTAGTCCTCGGTATAGCCCTGCACCTGCTACAGCGAGGCCTCGAGCTCGAGCTGGTCGGCCACGGTTCGAGTGGACGCGTCGTGGAGGAGTCGCGCGACGCGCCGATGCCGGCGGCGGCGCCCCGCACCGCGCAGACGACGGGCTTGGGGAGGGTGCGCAGCGTGACGACCAACGGGTTGTAGATCGCGCGCAGGCGTGTGGCGAGATCGGGGGTGCCATCCAGCAACGTCTCCCGGGGAGCGGCGAGGTCCGCGCCGGCGCAGAACGCTCTGCCGCTCATCGGACGCCCGACGGCTCGAGCTCGGCGCACAGGGCAACCATTCGCTCCAGCGTGTCCAGACGCGCGTCGAGCGAGCCCTCGGTCGTGATCCGCAGCGTGGTGACGCCCGCGTCGCGCCACGCCGTCAGGCGATCTCGCACCATGGCCTCGTTGCCGATCAACGTGGTGGCGAGCACGAGCTCGTCTGGCACCGCCGCGACCGCCTCGTCGCGGCGTCCTCCCACCCACAGGCGCTGGGCGGTTGCGGCGACGTCGGCGTACCCCTGGCGGGCGTAGGCCGCGTGGTAGAAGTTACGCGAGGCCGTGCCCATCCCGCCCAGGTAAAAGGCGATTCGGCGGCGCTGCGCTGCGATCAGCCCCTCGACGTCGTCCCCGAGCTGCACCTCGGCGTGCTGACAGATGTCGATCTCGTCCAGGGAGCGGCCGGCCCTGACCGCGCCGGCGCGCAGCGGCGACAGAAACGCATCGGCGCGCTCGGGAACGAAGCTCGTGCCCAGCCATCCATCAGCGAGTTCGCCGGTCAGCTCGAGCATCCTCGGCGACAGGGTCGCCAGGTAGAGCTTCAGGTTCGGGTTGGCGGACACGCCGAGACGCATCGGCTTGCCCCCACCGCCGGGCAAGGGGAGCGTAAAGTAGTGACCCTCATATGCGCTGCGCCCGCCCGCGGCGAGCAGCCGGACGATCTCGATCGTCTCCCGCATCCGTCCGAGCGCGTGGTCGAAGGCGACACCGTGCAGTCCCTCAATGACCTGGGGCCCGGACGCGCCGAGCCCGAGCAGGAACCGGTCGCCCGAGATTCTGGCGATCGTCAGCGCGGCCATCGCGGTCGCCGCCGGTGTCCGCGTTCCCAGTTGGAACACGCCGGCGCCGAGCGTGATCCGCTCGGTCTTGGCGGCCAGGTATCCCAACGGCGACGCGGCGTCGCACCCCCAACCCTCGGTTACCCAGCAGACGTCCACCCCAAGTCGCTCTGCCTCCAGCACGTAGCTGACAAGCTCCTCCCACGGCCGTTCCTCGGCCGACAGGCTGATCGCGGTTCGCATTTTCACTCCTCTTTGTGTGGGCCGTGATCGGGCCGTGCGGACGGCCGACGAGGCCACCGTCGATAATGCTCGAGCCGATGACTGGACCGAGCGGAACGAAGCCCGAGCGTAAGCCGTACCTGTTTCAATCCGTCGAGCGAGCGCTGCGACTGCTCGAGATCGTGGGGCGGGAACCGCAGCCGCGGAACGTGCGCGAACTGTCGGCGATCAGCGGCTTCGAGCGGACGATGACCTACCGGCTGCTGTCGACGCTCGCCAGTCGCGGCTTCGTGCAGCGCGACCTGGCAACCGACACGTGGTCGCTGGGACTCACCGCGACGTCGCTGTCGAACCCGGCGGCCCATCATGCGGCACTCGTCCGTCGCGCGCGGCCGGAGCTCGAGCGGCTCGCCAGGGAGGTCGGCCAGACCGTCAGTGTGTCGGTGTCACAGCACGGTGCCGGAGTGGTGATAGACCAGGTCGATCCCCCCAACCCGATCCGGCTGGTTAACAACATCAACGTCCCGTTGCCGCTGCATTGCACTTCGAACGGCAAGATCCTGCTGGCCCGGATGAGCGCGGAGGAGCTCGAGGCGTTTCTGCGTGAGCCGATGGAACGCCGGACCGATCGCACGATCACCTCGCCCGATCGCCTCCAGGCCGAGCTCCAGCGCGTACGGCGCAACGGATACGCGGCGGCGGTGGATGAGCTCGCCGAGGGAGTGACCGGGCTATCGGTGGCGGTCGACGATCCCGAGGGCAAGCTGCTGGCGGTGATCAGCTTCTCAGGGCCCACCTGGCAGATTCCCCGAAAGGACTTCCGCCGGCTGGCGGCTGTGCTCGACGAAGCCGCGGCCAAGATCGTCGCCGACGTCGCTTGACTGCCCGCCCCCACGGTCGGGGAGCACGCGGATCGAGTCGGCCGGCAGGTGCACGCTGACCGGTGTTCCCTGGCTCCACGCGAACCGCCCGGGCGTGTTGAGGACGAGTGCCTGCACGGTCATGCCGGGCGCGAGGCTGACGAACACCTGGTGGCCCGAGCCGAGGAACACGACGCGCTCGACCATCCCGGGGACCCGATTGGGCCCGGGCCACTCGAACTCGTGCAGCTCCACTCGCTCGGGGCGCACCGACAGGCTCACGGCGCCCGTCGCCGCTGTGTCACCGCGCTCCGCGAGCAGCTCGAAGTCACCCACGTGCACGCGACACGGCGAGTGTCGGCGGCCGGCGCCGTCCACCTGCGCGCTCAGCAGGTTGGAGATGCCGAGGAAGTCGGCGACGTAGGCGTTGGCGGGCTCGTCGTAGACTTCGCCCGGCGAACCTACCTGTTCGAGCCGTCCGTCGGACATCACCGCCAGGCGGTCAGACATGGTCAGCGCCTCCTCCTGGTCGTGGGTCACATAGAGAAAGGTGATCCCGACCCGCTCTTGGAGGGCCTTGAGCTCGACCTGGAGCACGCGGCGGAGCTTCGCGTCCAACGCTCCGAGCGGCTCGTCGAGCAAGAGCACGGCGGGGTCGAGCACCAGCGCTCGGGCGAGGGCGACGCGCTGCTGCTCGCCTCCGGACAGCTGCGTCGGCGAACGCTTCTCGTAGCCCAAGAGGTGGACGAGCTCGAGCGCCTCGGCGACGCGACGGAGGGTCTGTGCCCTACTGACCCGGGCGTACTTCAAACCGAAGGCGACGTTTTCGGCCACGTTGAGAAATGGGAACAGCGCGTAGCTCTGAAACACGGTGTTGACGGTCCGCTGGTTCGGCGGGAGGTGTGTCACCTCGCGCCCGCCGATGAATATCGAGCCCCCCGTGGGCTCCTCAAAGCCCGCCACGCAGCGCAGCGTGGTCGTCTTGCCGCAGCCCGACGGGCCGAGCAACGAAAAGAACTCTCCCGCGGCGATCTCCAACGTCAAGTCGCGCACCGCCAGGTGTCCGTCGTACTCCTTGTTGATCCCTTCGAGTCTGACCTCGCCGCCGGCCACGGTCCACCGTCCTTTCGCTTGACTCACGCTGCTCCCGCCAGGTCGGCTGGGCCCGCCACCGCGCCGCCGCGCTCGCGCCGGGTCATGAACCGATAGCCGGCGTAGCCGACGCCGGCTAGCACGAACGAGAACGCGAGCATCAAGGTGGCCAGCGCGTTCAAAGCCGGGCCGGCCAGCCCGCCGTGGACGTTTGAGTAGATCGCGACGGCCATCGACTGCGTGGAGGCCGTGGAGGACAGCTGCTCGACGACGACGAAGTCGTCGATCACCGAGGCGAAGACCAGGACGGCGCTGGCGAAGATCGCCGGCATCAGCATCGGGAGCAACACTCGTCGGATCGCCGACAGCCGGGACGCGCCGAGGTCGGCGGCGGCCTCCTCGTAGACGGTGCCGATAGTCAACAGCCGCGCCCTCACGATGATCGCCGGCCAGGAGATGTTCCACACCACGAGTCCGAGAACCTCGGCGGTGGTTCCGAAGTGCACGAAAGTGAACACCTGGGTGAAGACGAACATCAGCGCCACCGCGAGCAGCAGCTCGGGCACGACGAAGGACAGGATCACGACGAAGTTGAGGCCCGTGGCGGGGCGCCCGCGCCAGCGGTCGATGCCGATCGCCAACCCGACGCCCATGGGGACCGTGATCGCCGTCGTCAGCACTCCGAGACGCAGCGTTTGCAGCACCGCTGCGTGCAGGTCCGCGTTGTGCAGGACCGACTGGTAGGGGTCGGAGATGTACCACCGCAGCGAGAACCCCTGCCAGACGGTGTTGGACTTACCGGAGTTGAACGACAACAGCACCGCCACGGCGATCGGAAGAATCGACCAGGCGAGGTACACCCAGCAGAACGCCTCGAGGAAGTACGGATGCCGCCAGGGGCCGCGGCGCAGCCGGCGCCGACGCCCATCGGAGAGCGAGCGGACCGTAGCTGCCGGCGCCGGCGTTGGTGCGGTCACGGTGCTCATGGGCGCGGCCGTGGGCTCGGTGAGGCGGCGATGCTCATGCGGGCGCGTAGGCCAGCGAGGCGCGGGCCGTGGACCGGACGTAGAAGAGGATTGGGATGGCCAGCAGGGCGAGCAGGATCAGCCCGAGCGCGGCTCCCTGCCCGCCCGCTCCGGGGAGCGACAGCAGGCTCTCGACCTGGTTGCCCACCTCGGTGGTGGAAGGCGTCGCCGATAACAGCTGGTTGGTGTAGTAATCGCCGGCCATGGGCAGCGCAGTTACCATCACCCCGGCGAGAATCGTCGGGCGCGACAGGCGCAGGGTGACGTGCTGGAAGGTCCGCCACCGTCCGAGGCCGAGGTCTCGCGCCGCCTCGATCAGCCGGCCGTCGATGCGATCAAGCCCGGCGAAGAGCACGATGATCACGTACGGGATGTAGCCGTAGACGAGTCCGAGGATCACCGTCGTATGCATCCCGCCCAGCCAGTCGACAGGTTGGCTGAGCAGGTGCATGAAGGTCAGGACACTGTTGACGTACCCATTCGTCTGCAGCAGGTCGATCCACGCGAGCATCCGCATCATGTAGCTGACCCAGAACGGCGCCACGAGCAGGACGAGGAACATCCCGCGCCGCCGTCCGGCGAAGCGGGTGACGAAGTACGCGACGGGGTAGGCGATGAGGAGCGCGAGCGTGGTGGCGATCACCGTGTAGAGCAAGGTGCGCAACAGCGGGCCGGCGACTGATCCGTCGGGGCCGACGATGTCCTGCCACACGATGTTGAGGTTCGCCGCCGACCAGTGCAGCGGGTTCCACACCGGTACCGGGGTCTCGAACAGCGAATTTACCCCTCCGAACGCCACCGCCAGCATGGCGTAGAACGGCACCGCGAACAGCAACAGCAGCCACAAGGCACCCGGCGCGGCCAGCGCCACCCACAACATCCGGCGTGGGGCCCACGGTCGGGGCGACTGCGATCTGGCCGGCACGGGAGCTTCTCGTCCTAGATCCCGTGGGTGAACTGCTGCCAAGCCTGCTCGTACAGGGCATCGGTGGCCGGCGCGACCTGCAGCTCCCGTAGCCCGGTCGCGAGCTGGCCGGGATGCACGACGGTCGCGGTCAGGCTTGGGGGCAGAATCTTCTCGCCCACCAGCCGCTGGGCGGTCACGCCCTGGATCGGCTGCATGTAACCGATGTAGCTGATGTTCTCCAGCGCGTTCGGAAGATCGAGCAGGTAATTGAGGAACAGGTGCGCGAGGACCGGGTTCTGGGCCGACCGGGGGATGGTCACGGTGTCGTTGCCAACCGGTCCGCGTCCGTCCGGGGGAAACCAGTATCCGATCACATCGACACTGGTCCCTTTCGGCATGTAGGAAGCGGCGGCCGCCATATCGCCCGAAAACGCCTGGTGGATCCAGATCTGTCCGCTCGGCACGTTGGTGTAGTCGTTCAGGTCGACATGGACGTTGGTCAGGTTGCCCAGCTGGATCAGCGAATTCCTGGCCCGGTCGATCTGCGCGGGGTCGGCGGTGTTGAGATCGTCGATCCCGTTCTTGAGCAGACCCAGGCCGAGACCCTCGCGGTAATCGTCGAGCACCGCCACCTTGCCCTTGTACCTCGACTGCCAGGGTGTCGCCCAGCCCAGCGTGGTCGGATCGTTGCTCGCGGGCACGTGATCCTTGCGCCAGGTGATCCCCGTCGTGTAGACGGTGTACGGGACGGTGTATTGCCACCCCACGTCGTAGAACGGGTTGGTCAGCGGTGACCACACCTGCGCGTAGTTGGTGAAGTAGCTGTGGTTCAGCGGCTGGATGAGGTTGCCGAGGATGAGCTGGCGTAGGACGTCGATCCGGGCGAAGAACACATCGGCGGACACCTGACCGGAGAGCAGCTTCTCCACGCCTTCGGGCATCGTGCCGTAGGTCGTGAGTTCGGACTTGCACTGGTATTGGTCGCAGAAGTCCTTGATCACCTGCGGGCTGAGATACGCGTCCCAGTTGTAGATCCGCAGCGTCGCGTTCTTCTCGGGCCGCAGGCCGGAGGCGATCGGCTTTTCGTGAACGGGCCACGTGACCGGGTTCTGGGGGCTCGGCAGAGTGCTCGCCGCGGAGCTGGCGCTCGCGGTGGAGCCGGCATTGGCCACGCTGGAGCCGGTCGTGCTACCGCCGCACGCGCTGATTGCCGCTGCGGCTCCGGCCGAGAGGCCGGCGGCGGCGGCCCCTTTCAGGAAAGCGCGCCGCGAGACCGCGTTGCGTCCCAGGTTCAGACCATCACGTTCGTCCGTTCCCATCCCTTACCACCTCGAAGTTGACACCTTCTGGCCATCACCGTCACACGAGGTCCTCCGCATGATGGGTGGCCCAAACCGAGCTCCTGTCTCGCCTCTCTTGTGCACAATCTGCACGAACGTTGCAGTTCTGCTCGCTCGAGCGCACGTTAGCAACCTCGTCAAGGAGGCTCAAGAGCATTCGAAGCAAACCTCCGCCTCCGCCTCGGACGGTGGTGGTGAGCGGTCGCGGGTCGGCTGACGGTGCTGGTCAGCGGATCCGTTCGAACACAGCGGCGAGCCCCTGGCCACCACCGATGCACATCGTCTCGAGCGCGAAGCGACCCCCGCGACGGTCGAGCTCCCGGAGCAGGGTGGCAAGGATCCTCGCACCGGTGGCGCCGACCGGATGTCCGAGCGAGATCCCCGAGCCGTTGACGTTGACACGGTCGAAATCCGCCGGTGTGAACCGCCACTTTCGAGCGCACGCGAGGACCTGGACGGCAAACGCCTCGTTGCACTCGATCAGGTCCATGTCGCCCAGGCGCAGGCCGGCGCGGTCGAGCGCGCGGGCGGTGGCGGGCACCGGACCGATGCCCATGGTGCGCGGAGGCACGCCGACGGCCGCCCAGCTCACCACTCTGGCCAGCGCCCGGAGCCCGAGCTGCGTCGCGCGGCCGGGACTCGTCACAACGCACACGGCGGCACCGTCGCTCTGACCGCACGCGTTTCCGGCAGTGACCGTCGACTCGGGATCCGTGCGAACGAGCACGGGCCTCAGAGAAGCCAGCTTCTCGACCGACGCGTCCGGGCGCGGATGTTCGTCGGTGTCGATCTGGAGGTCCCGTTCGGGCACCGACACCGGCACGATCTCGGCCCGAAACGCTCCACGGGACTGTGCGGCCAGCGCCCGGTGATGTGAACGTGCCGCCAGCTCGTCCTGCTCGATTCGGGAGATGGCGAACTCACGGCGGAGATTCTCGGCCGTCTCGAGCATCCCGTGCGGAACCGGGTAATTACGTCCTCCCGCGGTCACCCGCGCCCGGACGAGGCGGTCGACGAACGCCAGCTGCGTCCCGAGGGTGCCGTGGCGCAGGCCGGTGGAGTAATAGTCGACCTGGCTCATGCTCTCGACTCCACCGGCCAGGACCAGCTCACTGGCGCCGGTCTGAACCTGCATCGCCGCCTGCAGGACCGCCTGGAGCCCCGATCCGCAGCGGCGATCGAGCTGCAATCCGGGCACCGCGACGGGGAGCCCGGCGTCCAGCGCCGCGACGCGACCGATGGCGGGCGCCTCGCCGCTCGGGTAGCACTGTCCGAGCAGCACGTCGTCGACCTCGGCCGTCTCGAGCCCGGTGCGCCCGAGCAGACCCCCGATCGCCGCCGCCGCGAGATCGCCTGGCGCGAGTTCACGCAGAACTCCGCCGAACCGTCCCACCGGCGTGCGGATGGGCTCGCAAATGACGGCCTCGCGAAGCTCGGTCACTGACACCACCTCCGGAATTGCACTTGACGCGGGCGGCGGCAACCGTACACTAAGCGCCAACACTTTGCACAAATTGTGCAGATACTGCACGAACCAGGAGGAGCGATGGACGTCGGATACACGCCGCGCCAGCGCGAGCTCGGCGACCGCGCCAGGGCGCTGACACGCGAACTGATGCCGTTGGAAGAGTCGTGCGAGCGGGGCGGCGGCCTGTCCTCCGAGGAGTGGCAGCGTGTCCGGGAGCTGACGCTCGACTCCGGCCTCGGTGCGGTCAACATGCCGTCGGAGTGGGGTGGAGGCGGATTGACGATCCTCGAGCAGGCGATCGTCGAAGAGCAGCTGGGCCAGCTCACCAACGCGCTGCGCGACGTCGTGTGGCGGCCGCCGAATTCGCTGCGACGGTCCACCCCCGACCAGCGCGAGCGCTACCTCCTGCCGGCCATCCGCGGCGAGCGGGTCGGGTGTGTGGCGATCACCGAAGAGCACGCCGGCTCGGACTCGCAGGCGATCGCCACGGTGGCGCAACCGGACGGCGACGGCTGGCTGATCACGGGGGAGAAGTGGTTCGTCACGCGGGGCGACATCGCCGACTTCGTGATCGTGCTGGCGCTCGCCATGCCCGAGCGCAGGCCGACGCTGTTCCTCGTCGATCGAGGCCTCCCCGGATTTCGTGTCGTCCGGGTCCCGGCGTATATGCACACCGGCGTGTTCAACCACGCCGAACTTGTCTTTGACGGGGTCCGAGTCGGTCCGCCCAACGTGCTCGGCGAGGTCGGCGAAGGCTACGAGCTCACGCGTGACTGGTTCGTCGAGGAACGGTTGCTGATTGGCGCGCGGGCGATCGGCGCGGCCGAGCGGGCGCTCCGCGAGGCCGTGGCGTGGGCCGAGCGGCGCGTGCAGTTCGGCCGTCCGATCATCGACAACCAGATGATCCAGGCGATGGTCGCCGACAGCGCGTGCGAGATCGCGCTCAATCGCGCGCTGGTCTACCAGGTGGCGGCCGAGGCCGACGGCGGTCTGCCGCGCAAGCTGCTGCACGCCAAGGCCGCGATGGTCAAGCTGGCGGCGGCAGAGGCGGCCGACCGCGTCGTCGACCGTTGCGTGCAGATCTTCGGCGGACGGGGCTACATGCGCGAGAACCCGGTCGAGCGGCTGTATCGCGAGGTGCGCGTCAACCGCATCTGGGAGGGCACGTCCGAGATCCAACGCCTGATCATCGCCAACCACGTGGTCAAGCGAGGCCTCGACGATCTCCTCGCCCCTGCCCGGCAGCTGGAGACGGCGGCGGCGCAACCGTGAGCTCTCGCCTGGATCGGCTCGCAGCTCCCGCCGCTCGGAGGCGGTCGTTACGGCCGCTGTTCGATCCCGCGTCGGTGGCGATCGTCGGCGCGTCGGCCCACGAGCACAAGTGGGGGTTTCGCCTGACAGCGAGCGCGCTGATGTCGACCGACCGTCGCGAGATCCATTTGATCAACCGCAACGGCGGGTCGATCCTCGGCCACCCCCTCCACCGCTCCCTGAGCGAGCTGCCGTCCACCCCGGAGCTCGTCGTGGTCGCCGTTCCCGCCGCCCAGTTCGACCGAGTGGTCGAGGAGGCCGCCGACGCCGGAGCGCGGGCGATCGTGGGGATCACGGCCGGACTGGGCGAGAAAGGCGGCCCGGCCGCGACGCGCGAGCGGGAGCGGACGGCGCGGTTCCGGCGCGCGGGGATGATGATGCTCGGGCCCAACTGCGCCGGTCTGGCCGACAGCGACTCGGGCTTCCGGCTGGAGTTCACGCCACAGCCGTTCGGCGGCATCGGCCTGGTGTCCCAGAGCGGCAACCTGATCGTCGAGCTGTCGCGGCTGCTGGCGCCCCGGGGCCTCGGGTTCTCGCGATACGTATCGGTCGGAAACCAGGCTGACCTGGTCGTTGCCGATTTCCTCGAGGATCTTGTCGACCACGACGCGACCCAAGTGATCGGCTGCTACGTCGAGGACTTCACGGATGGCCGCCGGTTCGTGCGGGCCGCCGGGCGAGCGGTCGCGGCGGGCAAGTCGGTGGCCGTGCTGACCGGGGGGCGTACGGCCCCCGGATCGCGGACCGCGCGCTCCCACACGGGCGCCATCGTCTCCGACCATCGCGTGGTGGCGGCGGCCTGCCGCACCGCCGGCGCCGAGCTGGTGCTCACCCCGGGCGAACTCGCCGACGTGCTCGATGCGTGGCGGAGCCGATTGGCCCCCACCGGTCCCCGGGTCGCGGTGCTCGGCGACGGCGGGGGTCATTGCGCCGTCGCGGCCGACGTGCTCTGCGATCACGGCCTGTCGGTCCAGCCGCTGTCCCCCGACACCCAGCGGCGGGTCGCGGCACTGCTGCCGGCGACGGCGACGGTGGCCAACCCAATCGACATCGCCGGCGCGGCCGAGATCGACCTGACCGTCTACGCCCGGTTGGTGGAGGCGCTGGTGCCACTGGCGGAGATCGACGCCGTGCTGCTGACCGGATACTTCGGCGGCTACAGCGCGATCAGCCGGGACCTCCGGGAGCGCGAGGAGGCCGTCGCCCGCGCCATGGCGGCGGTGCTCGAGCGGGGCTCGATGCCGCTGGTCGCGCACAGCATCCACCCGGGATCGCCGGCGATCGCGGTCCTGCGAGCCGCCGGCGTTCCGGTCTACGAGCGGATCGAGTCAGCGGCGCGGGCGCTGGCGGTCCTCGCCGGCGCTGCCCGCTCGGTGGGAAACGGCGGCTCCCGGGAAGACGGGAGCGCGGTCGGCGATCTGGCGTCAACGTGGGCGCCGCCGACGGACGCAGGCGCCGGCGCGAGTGAGATCGCGGCCGGCGGCTACTTCGCCGCGCGCGAGCTACTCGCGCGGGCGGGAATCCCGCAGTTACCCGCCCACCGGGTCCGGCGGCTCGACGAGGCGCTAGCGGCGGCCCGGGAGGTCGGCTATCCGGTGGCGTTGAAGGCCGTCGGCGTCTCCCACAAATCGGACGCGGGCGGGGTCGTGCTCGGCATCGAGAACCCGCCAAGGCTCGAGGACGCGTTCGCCACCGTAACGGCTGGGGTCGGCGGCGAACTGTCGGTCGAACCGATGGCGCCGACCGCCGACGGAGTCGAGATGATCATGTCCGTGCGACGCGACGAGAGGTTCGGGTGGATCGTGATGGCCGGGCTCGGCGGCATCTACGCTGAGGTGTTCGACGACGTCGCGGTCCGCCTCGCCCCGGTCTCGGTGGCCGACCTTGCACGTGGAGTGCTCGACCTGCGGTGCGCGCCGCTGCTGACTGGCGCGCGCGGCCGTCGCCCGCTGGACGTGGCGGCTCTGTGTCGAGCGGCGAGCGCGCTCGCCCGGACGGTGACCGGCCGAGACGATCTCGACGAGGTTGAGGTGAATCCCATCCTCGTGCTCCCCCACAGCGTGCTGGCGCTGGATGCGCGGATAGTGAGGCGCGCGGGATCCTTGACTCTCGTCGATGATGGCGGACCAGACGACCCGCGAGGAACGGAGAACATGTGGACACGACCTTGACAGACGACGCGCGTCCGGCGGACGGCGCTGCGGCGGCGCTCCCGAGCCACTGGTACACCGACCAGTCGGTATTCGAGCGCGAGCTCGAGCGGATCTTCGAACGGACGTGGCAGTGCATCGGCGTCGTCGACGCCCTCTCCTCGTCGGGGGACTACATCTCCGGGCAGGTGGGGCGGGTGCCGGTGGTGGTGGTGCGCGACGAGCGCAACCAACTGCGCGCCTTCGTCAATGTCTGCCTGCACCGCTGCTCGGTGATCGTCGAGGGGTGCGGGAACAGCCGCACGCTCCAGTGCCCGTATCACGCCTGGACCTACAACCTGGATGGCCAGCTGGTCGGGGCGCCGCGGTTCAAGGACGAACCGGGTTTCGACCTGGCCGCGTTCCGGCTCGAGGAGGTGGGCGTCGCGTGCCTTGGCCCGTGTGTGATGGTGAACCTGGACCCCGCCGCGCCGTCGTTGATCGAGCAGCTGGACGGACTCGAAGAACGGATGGCGCCCGACGGGCTGGTGTTCGAGGGGCTGGCGCACGTTGGTCGCTGGGAGAACGAGCAGGACGCCAACTGGAAGGTGCTGGTGGAGAACTTCAACGAGTGCTACCACTGCCCGGTCGCGCACCCCGAGTTCTCTCGGCTGCTAGCGGTCGACCCCGACCATTACGCGCTGGAGACCACCCGATGGACGTCGCGCGCGGTCGTTCCCCTGCGCCCCGGCGGCCGACAAGCGGTGGCCGACTACCCGGAGGGCGGCAACGAGCTGGCGCAATACGCACTCGTCTGGCCGGCGTTCACGCTCAGCCAGAGCCCCGGGCCGCGGCGCGTGAACGCGTGCTGGTTTGAACCGCTCACTCCCGGTCGCACGCGCATGGTTTGCGAGACGTACGCCGACCCTGCGGCCAGGCCCGAAGACATCGCGGCGCTGGACGCGTTCAGCACGCGCGTGACGCTGGAGGATCAAACGCTGGTGGAGGCGGTTCAGCGCGGCCTGCGCTCCGGACGGGTCCAGCGCGGGCGGCTGATGCTCGGCAGCGAGCGCTTGGTTGCGCATTTCGAGCAGCTGGTCACGGACGCCCTGGCCGACCCGCCATTCCAGGGGTGACGGTGGCCCGGGCGATGTCGGACGTGATCGTCGTGGGCGGCGGGTTCGCGGGGATGACGGCGGCGCGCGAGTGCGCCAACCGGGGACTCGAAGTGGCGGTCCTCGAGGCACGTGACCGGCTGGGCGGCCGCACGTGGTCATCGGAGTGGCACGGACTGGAGATCGAGTACGGAGGAGCCTGGCTTCACTTCTTCCAGCCCCACGTGTGGGCCGAAGTCACCCGCGCGGGGCTCGCCACCCGCCGAGGCGAGCCGCTCGATCGGGCGCGATGGTGGGTCGACGGGACGGCACGAACGACCTCGATCGCCGAGCGCGACGCCGTGATGGCCCGCGCTTGGGCAAAGCTCGCGCCGGTCGCCCTAGCGCCAGAGCCCGACCCCTATCACGTAGACGGGCACGCGGACGAACTACACGCGGCCGACACACTCTCGCTCCAGGCGCGCCTGAACCAGGCGCCACTCACTGCGGACGAACGGTCCGTCGCGTCAACGACGCTGTGTGCCTACGCCAGCTCGCCACTCGCTGACGCTGGGTTCGCGCAGATACTCCGCCTGCAGTCGCTGGTCGAGAACAGCTTCGAAGCGCTCGAACAGGCGAGCGGGACGATCACGCTGGTCGACGGCACCGGCGCGCTGGTTGGCGCGATCGCCGACCAGGCCGGATGCGAGCTCGTGCTCGACTGCCCGGTGGCGCGGATCGAGCAGGACGATGCCGGCGTCCGAGCCATCAGCGCGGCGGGCGAAGAGCATCACGCGCGCGCGATCCTCGTCGCGGTGCCGTTGAACGTTCTCGCCTCGATCGAGTTCGTGCCCCGACTGCCCGAGCGAACCAGACGGGCGATCGCCCACGGTCAAGCTTCTCGCGGCGTCAAGGCCTTGCTACGGGTAGATGGTCCCACCGAGCGGCAGGACGCCTACCGGCTGGAGGCGCCGCTGATGCACGTCATGACCGACCGAGAGTTCGGTGACGGGACGCAGCTGCTGACCGCGTTCGGGCCGGATGCGGCGTGCTGCAACGTCAGCGACTTGTGTGCGGTTCAGGAGCACCTCGATCTCGTCCTCTCCGGCTACCGCGTCCTCGACGCCGTCTCTCACGATTGGCTCGCCGACCCCTACTCGCGCGGCACATGGTGCTTTCACCGTCCCCGATGGCTGGAGCAACACCAGGCCAGCATGCAGCAGCCAGCCGGGCGCGTCACCTTCGCCGGCGGCGACATCGCCCGCGGCTGGGTCGGACACATCGACGGAGCGATCGAGTCCGGGCTACGCGCCGCCGACGCGGTGTGTCGCCTCATCGATTGACCTCGCAGGATTCAGCTGGGCGTTTCTCATGAGTGTCACAGTCGGGGCCGCTGCGTTGTCTTGGGTGTAGATGATCCCCAAGCCACGGAGTCACTGAAATGAGCACGTTCATGGTGCAGTCCAAGATCAAGCCGCAAAGCGCCGCGGATGTCGAGGCGGCGGTGAAGAAGATGATCGTCGCCCTCGATGCGGCTCAGCCGGAGGGAATCGGCTACGCGTCGTCTCTGCTGCCCGACGGGCAGACGTTCATCGCCCTTGTCCACCTCGACGACGGCGTGGACAATCCGCTCACCGATCTCCCGGAATACCAAGCGCTCCTGGAACTCGTCGAGGGCTCGCGTGCCGAGCCGCCTATCGTTCAATCGTGGACGGTCATCGGCTCGTACCGCTTGCTGTGAGAGCGAAGGCCAGGCCGTGAGCGATCGCGAGCGACTGCTTGACGAGCTGCGCCCGGTTTCGTTCGCGATCGCCTACCGAATGCTGGGCAGCGTCTCCGAAGCCGAGGACATCGTCCAGGAGGCGCTGCTCCGGGTTCACCGCGCGCTCGAGGACGGACAGCAGATCGAGTCGCCGCGCGGGTTCGTGGCGACAGTCACGACTCGGCTGGCGATCAACGAGCTCCGTTCGGCGCGTGCCCGTCGCGAGGCATACGTGGGCGAGTGGCTGCCGGAGCCGATCATCACCGACGGCGGCGATGACCCCGCTCAGCACGCGGAGATGGCCGATTCGCTGTCGCTCGCGCTGCTCGTGCTGCTCGAGAGCTTGTCGCCGGAGCAGCGTGCGGCGCTCCTGCTTCACGACGTGTTCGACTACGACTACGCCCAGATCGCGCAGATCATCGGCAAGAGTCAAGACAATGTCCGTCAGCTCGCGACGCGAGCACGACGCTACATCGAGCAGGGCCGGCCCCGCTTCGAGACCACGCGCGAGCAGCGCGACGAGCTGGCAGAGAGATTCTTCGCCGCCGCCGAGCAGGGCGATTTCGCGGGGCTCGAGGCGTTGCTGGCCCACGACGTGGAGCTGACCGGCGACGGCGGCGGCAAGGCGCCCGCCCTGGCGCACACGCTGCGCGGTCGCAGCCGCGTCGCGCAGGCCCTGATCGACAGGCTCCGCGTGACGGGCCGCCTTCCGGGCGTGTCGTTGCGCCGCGTCGAGGTCAACGGCGGTCCGGGAGCGATGTATCTCGACGCGCACCAGCGGTTGATCGCCGTGGTGGCGCTCGAGATCGCCGGTGGTCAGATCCGCAGCATCAACTCGATCGTCAACCCCGACAAGCTCGCCCACCTCGGGCCTACGACCAATCTGGGCCCGCTCTTGCGCACACCGCCGTCCAGCAACTGACCGCTACGGTGGTGACCGCGCTTCACGGGTCGGCAGGTAGTCGTAGCGTGAAGCGGGCGCCACCGGTCGGGGACGGGTCACAGGTGACCGTTCCGCCATGCGACTCGATCGTCCGCCGTACGATCGCGAGCCCTAGGCCCGTGCCACCCCGCGGGCTTCGCGGAAGGCGAACGAACGGTTCGAAGATCCGCTCGCGCTGATCGGCGGGAACTCCGGGCCCGTTGTCGGTCACCGACATGGTCGGACCGCTCGCTGTCCGTGCGACTTCGACCACGACCGTGTCAGCGACCGCGGACGCGTTCTCGAGCAGGTTGCGGACCGCGCGGAGCAGCGCGTCGCGGTCACCGGTGACCGGAACCGGACCGGCGGTGAGGAGTTCCACCTGGGCGGCCGGTTCGGTGGTGCGCGTGGCGGCCACCGCGGCCGATGCGAGGTTGGCGAGGTCAACGGGTTGCCCGGTGCGGCCGCTCGCGAGCGTCGAGCCGTGCGAGGTTCAAGAGGTCGTCGACCAGGTGTCCGAGGCGACCGCTTTCACGCGCGAGTTGGGCTTCGATCGCGTCGCGGGCGGGGCGCGGCGGCTGGTCTCGCAAGAGCCGCTCGGCGGTCGCCTGAAGCGCGGCAGCCGGCGTGCGGAGCTCGTGTGAGGCGTCGGCCAGGAAGGTTCGCATTGCCGCCTCTGAGGCCCGGGCCTCCGACACCGCGCGATCGAGTAGCACGAGCACACACGCGAGCGTCGCCGTGAGCGCCAGCGCGATTACCCCGCCGATCGCTTCGGTGACCTCCAGGCTGCGGACCTGCCGGTCGATCCAGGCACGGCTACCGGTCAGAGTCGCGGGCACCTCGCGGCCGCTGACCGGGATCAGCTCGTGCACGGTCAGCACCGCTTCGCCCGGGGTGGCCTGAAGGGTTCCGCCCGCGGCGGTTATCCCGGCGAGGTCAACCGAGATGCCCTCCGCGGCGAGCGAGCCGAGCACCGACTTGAACGCCGCGGGCGTGCGTGCCGCGGCGAGCGCGGTCGCCCCAGATGTGAGGTCCGTTCGAAGGCGCTGCTCGAGCCCGTCTCGGTAGCGCACGGTGATCAGCACGACGAACGTCGCGAGGGCGGCGACGATCCCGAGCATCGAGACGGCAATCAGCCGCGTGCGCGCGCGTCGGTGGCCGCTCACGGCGAGAACCGGTAACCGATCCCGCGGACCGTGGATGAGGCGGGGACCGTTGGCCTCGAGCTTTCGTCGCAGCGCGCTGATGTGAACCTCGACGAGGTTGGGGTCGTATGCGTCATATCCCCACACTTGGGTCAGCAGCTGGTCCTTGGAAAGGGCTTGTCCGCGGTGACGGATGAGAAATGCGAGCAGTCGAAGCTCGGTCGAGGTCAGTGCGAGCTCTCGACCGGCGCGGGCGGCAAACCCGTGTTCTTCATCGACGAGCAGACGCCCGACCTCCAGGACCTCGGGGATCGCGCCCCGCCGGCGCAGGACGGCCCGCACGCGGGCCATCAGCTCCTCGAGCGCGAACGGCTTCACCAGGTAGTCGTCGGCGCCCAGCTCGAGTCCCACGACCCGGTCAGCCACGGCGTCGCGGGCGGTGAGAAAGATGATCGGGAGCTCGTGTTGCTGCCGGAGCGACCTCGCCAATTCAAAGCCGTTGCCGCTCGGCAGCAGCACATCGAGGATCGCCAGATCGGGCGCGACAGCGAGCACGTCTCGAGGACGGGGGAGATCGTCGAACGCGGTGGCGGTGAACCGCTCCGCGCGCAGCGCGGCAAGCTGCGGGCTCGCACGCAATCGAGCCGGTCATCGAGGCGCGCTACCGCCCGCTCACGTACGTCGCGGGGTGCGCTTTCAAGACATTCGAGGGCGAGTTCTGCGATCCAGGCGTAGCTCGAGAACATCGCATCGGCCAGCGCGTCAGCCGTTGGTCCAGGATCGGGGAGGCGGCTCCAGTCCCCGAGCCGCAGCGTGCGCGCCTCGTCCCACAACATCGAGAAGGGCCTGTAGCTGTCTTCCTCGTCCGCGGTCTCTTCGAGCACCTGTTGAGCTTCGGACGCGACCACATCAAGGCTTTGCCCGGCAAACAATGTCGCGGCACGAAGCACGGTGCGCAGCCGCTCAGAGGAGCTGCGGACGCCGCCGGAGACCTCGGCTTGTGAGCCTCGACCAAATCTCGATGTCTCGATGAGGTTGGCGAGGTCATCTAGCCGCCGTCGTTGCATTTGCTCTAGGTCGACGACCGATCCGAGCTCGCCGATGATCCGCAACAGCTGCTCTTCGATTTCAGCGTGTTCCCGAAACATGGCGGCCGTTTGCTCCGATGGCCCTGCGCGCAGAAGCTCCTCATCCGCCTCACGCACGAGGTGCTCGAAGCCGTTGGCGATCAGTTGCCGGCTGATGCGGTTTCCAGCATCAGCTGTCATACCGCGGTGTAATAGCTGAGCGAGTTGCGACGCGACCTCTGCGGCACCGGCTCGGTCCAAGTTGTCGGCGACCACGACCATGGCTCGCCAGTACAGCGGGTCTGGCCGGTGGCGTCGTAGGCGACCGAGCAGACGGCGAGTCACTCCCGATGCGGATCGCGTGCGGCGGCCAAAGACCCCGCCCCGACCGAGTCGTGCGCCAATCGCGCGTGTAGGCTCGAGCGCAGCCATCGCCTTCGGATCGGCTCGCACGGCCGGGTCCGTGCGCCGCCAGCTCTCGACGGCGATCGCGCGCAGTATGGTGCGGCGCTCGTCCGGTAGCTCATCGAGAAACCCCAGTGCGCGCGATCGATGCTCGGTGCCAACCGGCAGCTCGATCAGGATGAGCGCCCGCTCGAGGTGCTCGCGGTCGTTGCCGGGCGGTGTCATGAGGGCATCGACGAGCTCTGCGACTCGGTCATCGGTGAATGCTGCACGCTGGCGCGCCGCTTCGCGGACGAATTCCAGGATTGGTTGGTTGTCGAAATCCGTGATCGCCCCAGCGAGCAGTTCATCACCGACGACTGGGCTCAGGCCGGCCGCGAGCAGGGCGGCCTCGTGAGTGTCTTCGTCCCGCAAGGCGGTTTGCGTCCATGTCCTTTGATCCTCGGGGTCGAGAGCTGCAACGTGGTTCGCCTCCGCGAGCTCAGCGAAGCTTCTGAGCCGGGCCTGCACACGTCCCGTGGATGCCGAGATGATGAAAACACCGGCCTCGTCCCATAGGGAGAGCGCGTGCTCAGCCACACTCATCGCCGGTTGGCGGGCGAGCCCGAAGGACTGGACGAACGCATCAGCGAGCCTGGCGAGCACAGCGGCTCGCGAAGGCTCTGCCTGGTCAAATAGCTGGTGGCCGATGACCACGAATGCCTGGCGTGCGGCGGCGGTCCCATCGCCGTCTGTCAGCGATCCGAGTCTTGGCGGCTCACCACCCAGTCGCCGGCGCGCCTCCCAGCGGGTGACGACGTCGTCTAGCACGCGGACCAAGGCGCTCGCTCGTGTGCTCGGCAGATCGGTGACCGTGTGTTCGGTGGTCAGCATCGCTAGCAGAACCACCACAAGCGGCGTTTCGCGCAGGCCGCTGTTTGCCAACAGCTGGGTCTCGACCCATTCGACTCGCTCCTGTATCCATGTCCGGCGGTGTGTGTCGTGGAGCTGTCTTTCGTCGGCGACCGCCCCGAGGATCGCCCGGACTGTGTGCATCGGATGCTCGGGCGCCAAGAGTCGAAGCTCTGATAGGTGGAGAGTGTGGGCGTCGGCGTAGGCGACATCACGCGTAGTCATGAGCACCTCCACTGCGGGATGCAGATCGCGCAGCTTGGTCTCGAGATCTCCTGTTATCGCGTGGCGAGCAGTGCGCGTCTCGTCTAGCGCGTCGAAGAAGATCGCAGCGGTCCCCTCGTGCAGTGCTTCGATCGCGGCGACGCGCAGCTGTGCGCGATCCTCGGGCGGCTCGTCCTCGAGTGCGGCCTCGAGGAGCGCGTCGTCGAAGCCCATGGCGCGGCGCAAGCGCGCGACTCGATCCAAAGGCACTACCAGTGGCAAGGGCCACGACGGACGGCCCGCGTAGCCGGCCGCAGCAGCTCGGAGCGCGACGCTCTTTCCTGAGCCTGGAAGCCCGACGAGGACGGCTCGGCCGCGTCGGCGCAGCGCCCAGATGAGATCACGGTCGCCGGCGATATGATCTCGCCCAGGAGACTGTGACGCGCCCATAGTCGACACGCCGACGTACGCGTCGCCATCGACAGGGCGAATACGAGGCAGCGGCGCCGCGATGCCGCGCAGGTCAAGCGTTTCGCCCCGGCATCGGATTCGTTCTCGATAGGCGTCGAGCTTGATCCGGCGCTGCTCTTGCTGAGCGGACGCGTGCCCCGCGCCGTCGGCGGTGAGCGTAAGACCGCCGTCCGCGAGGGCGGCGATGAGGTCCTTCAACGTGGCGCCCCAGCGACGACGTGCGAGTCCGCGGGCGGTCTCGCGCAGAGTCGTCCATGCTCGCAGGCCCTCGTCGCGTGCTACGACTCCGGGTTCGAGCAAGGCCTGTCCGAGGCGGGCGCTGAGGCCGTCGATGTCCTCAAGATCGACCAACCACACGACCGCACAGTCCAGGATCCGGTCTGTGGCGACCTCGTCGCGGTCTCCCAGCATCGCCTCGACAGACGGGATTGCCTCGGTCTCTGCGATCGATGGGACACCGGGGACCCTGCGACGCCGCCTGCGAAGAGCCAGCCCGAAATCCCGAACCGCTCTCGAGCTCTCGGCCGCAACAGCCACAATGCGGTCCCGGTCCGGATCGAGATCGGTCTCCGCGGCCAGCTTGATCCACTGGGCAATGACGGACCTCATCGAGCTGCCGGTCGTTCGGCCGAAGTCAAGGCGCGTCTTGGCTTGGATGTACGCCGTCCCGCCTGCGAGTTCGACGACAATGTCGTCAACCGCTGCGTCGGCCTCGAGCCTCATTGAGACGGGCACGGCGAGCTCCCGCCGTAGCTCAAGGTCAGCAAAAGCCTGTCCGCGCAGAATATGAGCGGCAACGTATGCGGCAACGCTCGCCCGAAAGCTCGAGCCGGCCTCGCCGGCGGAGCCCCCGGCGGCACCCCGCGCCACTTGCCTTTCGGGTTGCGATCGCGTCACGACTGTGCATCGTGGCTCACCGCGCGGATCTCTGCTCTGTTTCGTCCACGACGCTTCCGCTCGCGGACGGCGGGCCGACAATCGCCATTGCGCCCCTCGCGACGGTTGTCAGGATCCTGAACCTGGAGCGGTTTCGACCGCGCCCCCGACGGAACTCCGGTCCTGCCTCGCGCCGGCGCGATCGCTTACCCATCTCGTGCCGGCTCACCATGGCGATTGCACCGGCGACATCCGAATCACGCCGATCGTCGCGGCCCAGCGCTGCCCGCACGACTCCATTCGCCCCGGCCAGCCCTCGGAGGCGCCGCCGAGCGCACTTGCGCAATGCCACCACGAGGCGATCGCGCCGTTTCGGTGGAGACCGGCCAGATGTCGAGCTCGCGGCCCCAACCGCCTCCGAGCGTGGCCCTCGCCGAAACCAGGGCCCGCCCAGCGGCGTGCAGAACCGAGCGAATACATAGGTGCTGACGCCGCTTTGGCCCTCCTTGCGAGGTCCTGCCGGTCCGCTCCGAAGCTCGGGGCCTCGCCGTTTGGTTCGGGATGGCCAGCGAAATCGGACGATTGAGCTGTCGCGGCAGGGCTCGCCCGCACCGTGCGAGGACGAGGATGAAAGCGACCACGCCGGCTTCTACGCAAAGATGCGTCGGCGACGCCGCTGGTGGAAGCTCGTGTTCAACGTTCGCCTCGCCCGGGAGTAAGTTCTATGACTGAGATCCTGCACACCGACGTCCTCGTCGTGGGGAGCGGACCGGCGGGCGGCGCCGCGGGGCTGTCGCTGGCCACGCTGGGCGTGGAGCATGTCGTGATCACCAGGTACTCGTGGACCGCGAATACGCCGCGCGCCCACATCACCAACCAGCGGACGGTCGAGATCTTCCGCGACCTGGGGATCGAGGACGACATCAGGGACGACGGGACCCCGAATCACCTGATGGGCGACACGGTGTTCTGCACGAGCCTGTCGGGCGATGAGATCGGCCGCGTGCGGACGTGGGGCACACATCCCGCCCGGCATGCCGACTACACCCTGGCGAGTCCGTGTGAGCATTGCGATCTGCCGCAGACGCTGCTGGAGCCGATCCTGATCGGCCACGCCGCCGCACGCGGCTCGCACATTCGCTTTGACACCGACTACCTGGGGCTCCGCCAGCACGCCGACGGCGTCACGGTCCGCGTTCGGGACCGCGTAGCGGGCAACACGTACAAGATCGAGGCCAAGTACGTGATCGGCGCCGACGGCGGGCGCAGCAAGATCGCGCAGGATGTCGGTTTGCCGTTCGAGGGCCAGATGGATCTGGCCGGCTCGATGAACATCGTGTTCCACGCTGACCTGAGCGAGAAGGTCGAGCACCGCCCCAGCGTTCTGTATTGGGTCCTGCAGCCGGGGTCAGACATCGGGGGAATCGGGATGGGACTCGTGCGGATGGTCCGCCCGTGGGACGAGTGGCTGGTCGTCTGGGGATATGACATCAACGAGCCGCCCCCGCAACTGGACGACGCCGAGGCGACGCGCATCGTCCATAACCTGATCGGCGACGACTCGATTCCGGTGACGATCCGCTCGACCTCGCTGTGGGGCAACAACAAGATGTACGCGACGCGGTACCGCTCCGGCCGCGTGTTCTGCGTGGGCGACGCCGTGCACCGCCATCCGCCGTCGAATGGGCTCGGGTCGAACACCTCGGTGCAGGACTCCTACAACCTTGCCTGGAAGCTGGCGTACGTTCTGCGCGGGCAAGCGGGCGAAGGACTGCTCGACAGCTACGACGAGGAGCGCGCGCCGGTCGGTCGACAGATCGTCCTGCGCGCCAACAAGTCCATCGAGGAGTTCGGGCCGATCTTCGAGGCGCTCGGGTTCACCAACACGAGCGATCCCGAGGTGATGAGTGAGCACATGCGGGCTCGGGCCGACGACACGCCGCAGGCGGCGGCCCAGCGTCAGCAGCTGCGCGAGGCGCTGGAGCTCAAGGACTATGAGTTCAACGCCCATGGCGTCGAGCTCGGACAGCGCTACCGGTCCTGCGCGGTCGTTCCCGACGACTCGCCGGAGCCGCCCTACACCCGTGACCCCGAGCTCTATTACCATCCGACGACGTGGCCCGGAGCGCGGCTGCCGCACTGCTGGCTGGGGGTACGCGGTCACAAGGTGAGCACGCACGACATCGCCGGGAAGGGCCGCTTCGCGCTGCTGACCGGGATCTCCGGCCAGGCGTGGGCGGCCGCTGCGCAGCAGGTTGCCGGGCAGATCGGCATCGAAATCGCCGCCTACGTCATCGGTCCGGGCCGCGAGCACACCGATCTCTACTACGACTGGGCGCGGCTGCGCGAGGTGGCCGAGGACGGCTGCGTGCTGGTCAGACCCGATGCGCACATAGCGTGGCGGGCACCCACGCTCACCACTGACCCGGCGGGTGACCTACGGGGGGCGCTCGAGTCGATCCTCGACCGGGAGAGCAACCCGACTGACAACCGCAAGGTCCTGGCCCTTCACGACGAGGAGACGAGCTGATGAGCAGCGATGTAGTCAGAGCTCCCCGAGGACGCCGCCCCAACGGGTCGCGTGTTCGTCCCCCGGGGTGTGCGCGAGTCGATGTCGGACGGCGGGATCAACGAGATCCGCACCATGAGCGCCGCGGCTCGGCGCGACGGCCTCGACATCCGAGTCGGCCACCGGGTGCAGCGCCTCGTGGTCCGGGGGGCGCTGCGGTCATCGGCGTGAAGGCGAGCACCGTTGATGGCACCAACATCGCCGCGTTTGCCCGCAAGGCGGTCATCGTTGCCACTGGTGGCTTCACCCACGACGTCGAGCTGCGCCAGAATCATCTCTCGGCCGCTAGGTTTTTCCGCGATTTTGCGCTTCGCGTGCGCGCCCCCCTTTCGGCGATGGTCGGGTGATTCCGGGCGCACAACGGGGCGCCGGGCGAGGCGGCGGGGTGGCTGAGTTTGTCCGATAGCAGCACTGTTGAGGTCGGCAGGCCGCAAAGTCGAGAGTGCTGCCGCTTCATGGAGCAGCGGTCACGTGCGGTTGAGAATTCAATTCTGCGTCTGGCCCCAGGGATCCGTTTCGCGAAGGTCGTCACCGTTTCCGTTCGCCCAAGCCAGGGGCGAAACGAGAGCCCCCGCCTTCCCGTAATTTCCGGTCTATGCCGCACGGTTTCGCGGGCCCTGACCAGGTGGTCTTGAGTTGGGCTTTGACAGCGTTGTCGGGCCGGAAAGCTAGCCGTAGGATTTGTCGCATCAACAGGGGTCGGGCAGCGATGGTTATCGGCGGGCCACCGGGCGATTTGCGTCTGTCCGTTAAGCTACGGCGCTTCCCAGACCTGCCGAGCGCCGGGAAGGGGATCACATGAACCGAGCTACTTATGCATTCGAGAACGCGCGAGCGGTGCAGCGGGACCGGCTTCGGCTACTGGCCGCGTTGCTGGACGACGGCACGTTCAGGCTGCTTGAGAGGCTTGGTGTCCGGCGGGGGTGGCGCTGCCTGGAGGTAGGCGCCGGCGGTGGCTCGGTGGCGGCTTGGTTGTGCGAACGCACCGGGCCGGGGGGATCGGTGCTCGCGACTGACCTTGACACGACGGTCCTGCGGGAAGTGGAGCATCCAAACCTCGAAGTGCGCGTCCACAATGTGCTCACCGATGAGTTGCCAGAGCGCGAGTTCGATCTCGTTCACGCACGGCTGCTGCTCGCGTGGCTGGCCGACCCCGAGCGGGGACTGCGAAGCATGCTCGCGGCGCTGAGACCGGGTGGCTGCATGCTGGTCGAGGAGATGGACTTCCACTCGATCGCGCCGGACGCGGGGCTCGACCCCGCGACGCGGGAGCTGTTCGCGCGCGTGATCGACGCCCACCACGCAGTCCTCGCAGAGCACCATGCGTTTGACCCATTCTGCGGGCGCGGACTTGACCGCGCACTCTCGACCGCAGGACTGGCGCGAGTAGGGTCTGAAGGCCGCCTATCGATCTGGCGTGGCGGACAGCCTGGAGGTACGGTCTGGCGACTGACGCTGATCCAGCTCCGCGAGCAGCTGATCGCACACGGTCGCGTAACTGCCGCTGAGATCGACACGATAATCGAACTCTGTGATGATCCACGGCTGGCGTTCATGTCGCAGGCGACGATCGGCGCCTGGGGATACCGGCCCCACTGAAAACCAGCCTACGGCGACGTTCGAGCTGAGCGACCCCGGCATTCTCGGAGGCCGCTCGGTGTTCCACAAGCTCAGGCTCAAGGAAGTGAAGCGGATCCGTGGCGGTAACCCGCTCTACGGGTTCCATGGCCTGACGGTCAAGCTGGGGACTCAGGGGTATTACTTCGCCTACTAATGCCGGACTGCCCGGGATCGAGTGCTTTGCTCAGGCGGGCGTCGCCGAACTCGGGTTCGGAATGGCGACTTAGCAGCCGTCCGATCGCGCTCCGTTGGCTCCTCGTGCACGGATCGACGGCGCCGGGGCGTACCCAGGTATCTCGCCGTTTCTGCACGCGACTCGCCCGCCCTGCTTGCGGCGAACCGTGAGGCCGTTGGCGCGCCTAAGACATGCCAGCCCCGACAGGACAGGTCGCCTTGGCTGGAGGCTTTCTTTCGGCGCGATGCAGGTCGCCCATTCAGTCGGACGAGGTTCGCGGCGCGGCGCGGCGCGAAACGAGGTGTCCGCTCCGGCGACCCCGGGGAGCGCTTCCGCATCCGCCCGGCGATGGAGGCGTCTGGAGGCGAGCAGGGGTCGCTCGTGCTGCTCGTCCTTAGGGGAAGAAGCTCACCGTCTCGTTTCGGGCGCCATGGGGGTGTGTGGATTGCACACCCCGAGGGCGGTGACGCCGGCGGACGGCGGGGTTATCGGGCGCGACTGCCGCAATCCTGACGAGGAGAAGTTCGCCGACGCCTCGGGCAAGTTCCCCAGCTCGATCCAAGCGGCACTCTGATGCTCTTCGAGCTAAAGCGCTCGTCTGGGCTCGCCAGAGGCACGTTACGCTTCCGCCGTGGAGCCGCCCGAGATTCAGTACGTCAAGTGTGGCGGGCGGGACGTTGCCTATCAGGTGGCGGGCTCCGGGGCGGCGGGGTTCGTGGGTTTTTTCGACATCGGCGCCCATCTGGACCTGATGTGGACGGATCCTGCCTGGGGGCAGCAGGTGGACCGCTTCGGCGCGCTGTGGCGGGCGGTGTTCTTTCAGATGCGCGGCATTGGGCTGTCTGAGGCGGTCGAGCGTCTACCGACGCTTGAGGAGCAGGCGGGCGACATCGTCACGGTGATGGATGCGGTCGGTCTTCGTCGGGCGCAGGTCTTCGCGGCGGGCGCGACCGCGCCTGGCGCCGTGGTGTTCGCGGCAACGCATCCGGACCGCGTCGACGGGCTTGTGCTGTTGTGTCCATACTTGTCTGGGCCGTTGGCCGAGGACCCTGACCTGACTGGCTGGGAGCCGGGCGCGGCCCGTCGCTGGGCCGAGACGTGGCTTGAGATCGCCGACCGTTGGGGCAGCGGTCTCGTGATTGACGGCTGGGACCCTGTGATCGCCTCGCCGCGCGTATACCGCCAAGCCGGCCTGCTCGAGCGGACGGCGGCGAGCCGGCGAGTGGCGACTGCATACATCAAAGCCGCGATGCGGGGCGACGTGTCGCGTATCGCGACTCAGGTGCAGTGCCCGGTGCGCGTTCTGCACATGCCGACCAATATGCTGCCCGAGGCTGTGAGCCGGCACGCTTCCGAGCTGTTCCCGGCTGGCGAGCTTGTCGTCCTGCGGCCAAGCGAGCCGGGTATGTCCTGGGGTGAGAGCCTCGCGGTGGTCTGGGAGCACAACACCGAGCTCCTCAGCGGCCGGGCAACGACGCCATCGGATCGCGTGGTGGCGACGGTGGTGTTCGAGGATGTGGTCAGCTCGACGGTGCTCGTCTCGAAGATCGGCGACGATGCGTGGGGCAAGGTCCGGGTCCAACGCGAGCGCCTTGTCCGCGACTGTGTCGAGGATCACGGCGGCCGAGTCGTTTCCACCGCGGGTGACGGCTCTATGTGCACGCTCCCGGGCCCCGCGGTCGCGATCCGCTGCGCCGAGCAGCTGCACCAGGTCGTACGCCCACTGGAGGTTGAGCTGCGGGTCGGTGTCCACACCGGCGAGTGCGAGCGGATCGGCAACGACCTATCCGGCATGGCGGTTCATGTCGCGGCGAGGATCGGTGCGACCGCGTCGCCCGGCGAGACGCTCGTCTCGCGGGCGGTGAGCGACCTCGCCGCCGGCTCAGGCCTCAGCTTCGCCTCACGCGGGGTCCACCAGCTGAAGGGAGTGCCCGGCGACTGGGAGCTGCTCGCGGCCACCGGGAGCACGACCGTGCCAAGCCTGCCCGCACAGTCTCCCAAGCCGCGACTGAGCGATCGGCTCATCGTCACTGCGGCGCGCCGGGCACCGCGGGTCCTGACCGCCCTTAACCGTTTCGACTCTGCGCGCTCGCGTCGCCGTTCCTGAGGGCCGGCAGCGATCACCCACGCGGGCCGCTGCCCAGCCTTCACGAGCGACGGCCTGTCGTTGCCTTTGATTCGTTACGAAGCCGCCCGATGCGGTTCATGCTGCAGAGGAGGCGAGCGAGCGGACACGAGACGCGGCTAAAGCAGCATCGGCTCTGGTTTAGACCCGGCAGGGGGCCAGCGCGCTTGTCCCGGTGCACTGTCGCTTCGGACGAGGAGGAGCGCTGGTCGCCTCGCTTCCGCAACGGGCCGGGGATGGGAGAGCGTCGAGCTCGCGAGCGCCCATGGTCCCGGAGGGCGGTATCGGTTAGAGCAGGCGCCAAACCAGTCCGCTCTCCAGAGGAGGGAGCCATGTCTGCTCACCAGTTGTTGGACGCCGCCGGGCGCCCGCGCTCGCCAGCGACGATGCCCGGTTATCACGTTGGCCGGGTCCCCCGAACAAGGGTCGCCGGTACCCGGCAGATCCGCCTACGGTTGACGAGATCGTCGCCGTTATGCGCCATGCCGGAGACGATCGTCACGGCCGGCGGATGCGAGGCCTGATCGTCGTGCTGCGGCGCGCCGGTCTCCGGATCCACGAAGCGCTCGCGCTCGCTGAGACGGATCTGAACGAGCGGCGAGGCAGCTTGCTCATCCGGCACGGGAAAGGTGACCGGCGTCGCGAGGTCGGGATGGATCCCTGGGCCTGGTCCGTCTTGGGCGACTGGACCTCGACCCGCATTGCATTCCCGCCGGGACCGCTGTTCTGCGTAATCGACGGGCCGACCCGCGGGCGCGCGTGGTCCGCCACCGCGGTCCGCGCCGAGCTACGCCACCTCGCGGTTGAGGCTGGGGTGCGGCGCCGGTTCGCGCCACACCAACTCCGCCATGCGCACGCCGTCGAGCTGCTGCACGAGGGCATCCCGCTACCTCTGATCCAGCGCCAGCTCGGGCACGCGTACCTCTCGACCACCGGTACCTACCTGGAAGGGATCTCCTCGGAGGAGATCATCGGCGCTATCAACGGCCGGAAGGCCCCGATGATGCACGCCAGCGCCGGGCTCGAGCTCTGACGAGCGCCCGTTCGGCGGGAGCGCTACGGCGCTCCCGCCACCACTACCCCATCCGGAATCACTAAGGAGAAGCCCGGAGCACAGCACTCTGTGTCGTCCGCAGCAGCAGCGGCGCCCAGCCAACCGCCGCCCCAACCTGCTGGCCGCCGATTTGTACGAAAGTGAGTATTGACCCCGATCGCCGCGCCTCATCGGGGACTTGGCGCCAGCTTCCGCTGCGGGGATGCAGCGGCCAGGGCAGATCCACTTGCATGGTGGCCGCCGTTGTCCGGAAGCAGCCGCCACCGGGCCGGGATTTGGGCTCGGCCCTGGCTGACGCTTGTAGCCCGAAGGAGCAGTCATGGCCGTGCTGCCCGTCCGGCGACGGACCGGGAGTCTCGGTTGGGCCGTGGTCGGGCGTATCATCCGTCGTCGGATTCGCTGCAGACGCGCGCTTGGCTAGATCGGGTGACGGCTTCCAGCTACAGCAGCCTGCGGCTGGCGGCGCTTTATGACGCGCTGAACCCTGAGACGACCGTTTCTACGTCGAGCTCGCCGGCAAGCCGCCGCGGCGGACCCTCGGCACCGGCACCGGCACCGCTAGCGGGCGAGCTGGCCGCGCGCGGGCACCGGGTCAGCGCCGCAGAACCGGCGCCGGCGATGCGGCGGTTCGCGGCCGTTCGCCCCGGCGGCCAGGCGGTGCGCTGGATCGAATCCGATGGCGCCTCGCTGGCGCTCAGTCGGAGGGTACGATGGCGTGTGGGACTTCATGTTGGTTGATCGACGTCGGCGGCCGGGGCGATTTCTTTGGTGAGCATGGAAGGTTCGGTGTCGTGTCGTCTGAGGAACGCTCGAGTCGACTGGGCAGCGCGGGGTCGCCACGCCGTCCTGAGTCGCCGGGGCCGTGGCATGCGAGGGGAAACGGTTGGCGCCAGGCAACCTCCCGGTTGAGCTCAGCAGCTTTGTTGGTCGGGGTCGCGAGCTGTCGGAGATCAGGCGGCTGCTCGGAGTTGCGCATGCGATTACGTTGACCGGGCCGGGCGGGGTTGGTAAGAGCCGACTTGCGGTGAGCGCGGCTCGTAAGCTCGGGCGGCATTTCCCGGATGGGGTGTGGATCGTCGAGTTGGCCGAGCTGGATGGGCCGGATCGGCTGGCGTACGCAGTCGCCCGCTCGTTGGGGGTGCAGGAGCGGCGCAACGGCGCGATCGACGAGGCGTTGATGGACCACTTGCGCGAGCGGCGAATGCTGCTGGTGCTCGATAACTGCGAGCACCTGTTGGACTCCTGCCGGGAACTGGTGGCGTCTGTGGTGTCGAGGTGTGAGCGGGTGCGGATTCTGTGCACCAGCCGTGAGCGCCTCGATGTTGGCGGAGAAGCGGTCGTCGTCTTGTCGGGGCTCGACGTTCCCGAGGATGGGCAGCAGCTTTCTGTGGCGGGGCTCAGCGAGGTGGAGGCGCTCGGACTGCTCGTTGACCGCGCCGTGGCCGTAGCCCCGGATTTTGTCCTCACGGATGAGAACTCCCAGGCGTCAGCCGAGCTCTGCCGGCGGTTGGACGGGCTGCCGTTGGCGATCGAGTTGGCGGCCGTGCGACTGGCGTCGATGACGGCCGATGATCTGCGCGAGCGTCTGGACGATCGTCTTCGGCTGCTGGCGGCCGGTGATAGGACGGGGCCTGGGCGCAGTCAGACGTTGCGCGCGACGGTCGACTGGAGCTATGAGCTCCTCGTCGAGGGGGAGCGGATCTTGTGGCGTCGGTTGAGCGTGTTCGCAGGCAGCTTTGGTCTCGGGGCCGCGGAGGATGTTTGCTCGGGCGCGGGGCTGGAGCGAGAGCAGATCGTTGATCTGGTCGCGAGTCTGGTCGCTAAGTCGATTCTGACGATGGGGCACGGAAGCCGCCGTGGGCGCTACCGGCTGCTGGAGACGCTGAGGCTCTATGGCGCAGAGCGATTGGCTGAAGCCGGTGAGGACGTCGAGCTGGCGCGCAGGCACGCCACGTGGTATGCGAGGCTGGTGTCAGGCGGGGACCGCCCGTGGTGGGCGAGCAAGCAGCAGGGCCAGGGGTTCGAGACGCTCGACATCGAATGGGCGAACGTCGAAGCGGCACTTGATTTCTTCACGGAGTCGCCGTCCGACGCGGAGCTGGGGCTAGACATGGCGGCCGATCTGTGGCTCTACTGGCTCGTGCGAGGACGCTATCGGGCGGGCAGCGGGCGTGTCGCGATGCTTCTGGCGATGGCGCCGGCGCCGACCCCGGCCCGCGCGATGGCACTGTGGGCGTTTGCGTTCCTCTCGGAGGCGACCGGGGAGTATGCCGTGGCGCTGTCGGCGGTCGAGGAGGCAAGGTGGGTGTGCAGCCGGACCGGTGGGGATCGGGAGCTGGCGTACGCCTTGCACGGGCTCGCGCTCGTTCATCTGCGCTTGGGGCACACCGAGCTGGCGGGTGACTTAGCCAGTCAATCACGCGAGCGGATGCTGCGGGTCGACGACCCGACGGGCCTCGCGCTCACGGCGTACCTGCTCGCCACCGTGACCGCGAGCGCCGGCAGGATGGAGGAAGCGCGGCGTGTAGCCAGCGAAGCGCTGAAGGCCTCAGAGCTGGCGGGGGACATGATGATCCGTGGGCTCTCGAACGGCCTGCTAGGGACGGTCGAGTGGGTGCTTGGAGATCTCGGCGCCGCCGAGGCGAGCCACAAGGAAGCGACCCGGATCCACGACGTGATCGGTCACCGGTGGGGCATGCTCACGAGCCTGGAGGGTCTGGCCTGGGTGGCGGAGTCCACCGGACGGCTGGAACGAGCGGCGCTGCTGCTCGGTGCTGGCGCAGCGCTCTCCCAAGAGCACGGGATCGTCCTGTTTCCGTACGCGCAGGTCCACCACGACGCATGCCAGGCGGCAGTCCGCGCCGGCCTGGACGACTCCCGCTACCGCAGCTGCTGGGAGGACGGCTACATGCTCGGCCGCGAACAGATGATGGCGGTCGCGCTCGAGGATGCGCTCCCGGCCGACCGGCTTGCCACGACGACGGCCGCTGCACCCAACCGCGACGAGCTGAGCGCTCGCGAGCTGGAGGTGGCGCGGCTCGTGGCCAGCGGGCTCTCGAACCCGGCGATCGCAGCCGAGTTGTTCTTGTCGGTGGCGACGGTCAAGACGCACGTGTCCCACATCCTCGGAAAGCTCGGCCTGCAGTCTCGCGTGCAGCTCGCCAGCTGGCTCGCCTCCCACGACGTCGCTCCAAGCATCGCCGAGGACGAGTAGGGATCTGGCACCGAATCATCCCTGCATCGGCCACTCGGCCGATGACACCGCCCTCGCCGTCGGGCAGTATCAGCTTCGTTGAGAGAGTTCGATCTCAGGCGTCGGCACCCGGGCGCACCCCGGCAACGGTAAGGCGGGGTTCGGCGACGCCCAGCGTCCTGAATCGAACGACAAGAGAGTTGGGCGCAACCGGATCGTGCGAGACATCTTCACGATCGTGCTCGCCTGCGACCGGCTCCCGCCACACCAGCAACGCGAACCCGGCCGCTGCGTTGAGCGGGCGAGCAGCACCTGCCTTGTCCGGCTCATTACCCCAACGAAAGAGAACGACATGCCCGTCAGATTGACAGCACTTGGACCCGCAGTTCAGCGAACCGCGTGTCGCAGCACCAATGCGGTGATCTCCGTGTGTCGCGCGTTCGCGGGGCGATCAGATCGTCCGAGGCTGAGGGCTCCGGTGAGCTATGGATGGTGCGTACAGCGGATCGGCGTCCCGGCGCTGATCGTGACGTTGCTGGTGGGAGCGTCGGTATTTGGCGCGAGCGAGGCCATCGCTGCTGCGCCATCCGGTGGGCACACCGCGCGTGGTCCTCTTCCCGCGCCGACACTGGCCCGGGTGCGGCAGATCGTCCGTCGGTTTCAGACCACGAACCGCACGCCGGGAGTGATGGTCGGCATCTGGAGCCCGAGAGGGACGTTCGTCAGCGCGACCGGGGTCGCCGATCTGCGGACCGGGGAGCGGCTGAACACCAACATGCAGTTCAAGATCGCCAGCCAGACCAAGACGTTCACCTCCGACCTGATCCTGCAGCTGGTCGGTGAGCACAGGCTCTCACTCGGTGATCACATCTCCAAATGGATCGCGGGCGTGCCCAACGGCGACCAGATCACGATCCGAGAGCTGCTGAATCACACCAGCGGGCTCGGGGACGGCTTCTCGCTGCCCGGCATCCAAGCGCACCTGGCAACCGGCTGTACGGTCGGCTACCTGCTCAGGATCGAGGCGACCGCGCCACCGGTCGCGGCGCCCGGCACGAAGTGGTCATACAGCAACTACGGCTACAACCTGCTCGGGCGGGTGGTGGAGCTGGTCACCGGTCAGAGCCTGAGCACGGCGATCCGCGATCGGATCACCGTCCCGCTCGGGCTGCACCGAACCTACCTTCCAACCCAAGGCAACGGTCTTAGCCGGCCGTTTACTCACGGCTACGGGACCGGCGAGGTCGCCCCCACGCAGGCGCCAACCGCTGCCGATGACGCCACCGGCCTGCCGGGATCGTGCCTTTGGGCGCACGGCGCGATGGTCTCCACGCTCTCGGACATGCGCGTCTGGTCCCGCGCCCTTGCGACGGGCGCGCTGCTCAAGCCATGGGTGTGGCGACAGGCGAAAAAGGACGCGATCCGGTTCGTGTTTGCGCAGAACTACAACGGACCCGGACGCTGGAAGTACGGCCTGGGGTTCGTTCAGTCCGGTGGGTTCATCGGCGGCACCGGCAGTTTCGCGGGCTATGAATCGGTCGCCATGTACTCACCCAGTCGCCGAACGACGATCGAAGTGCTATCGACCAAGCAGCCCAACGCGATCACTCCTCCGCCGATGTTCCAGGCGCTCGCGATGGCGGTCTTCGGCGCCCACATCGGCTTCGGGCTGACCCCCGCCCAGGCGCTGAAACCGAACAGCTTCGATGCGCCCAACCCCGGGTGAGGCGAGACACCGCACCGTCGCCCCGCGACGCCAGCGCTCGGGAGATCCCACCAGCGGCCGGCTGCCGACAGCCAAAACGAATCGTCTCGCCCGAGTCGAAGTCTGACCGGGCGCCCACAAGCAGAAACCCTGAGACCAACGAGGAGAGCCTGATGACCAGGACTGCCTGTACCGACCCGATCCGCGTCGCTGCCGGAGAGGGCCTCGCCGACGTGTGGTGGAAGCGCGGGCGGCTGATCGTGAAGGTCGGCGCCGCTGAGACCGGCGGCAACTTTTCTCAGTTCGAGATCACCGATCCTCGTGGCAGCGCGACCCCGATACACGTCCATCGCAACGAGGATGAGACCTTCTACCTGCTCGAAGGGGAGGTGAGCCTGTTCGTCGGCGGCGAGCGGATCGATCTGAGCGCCGGCGACTACGCGTTTGCCCCTCGGGACGTGCCGCACGCGTACGTCGTGAGCTCTGAGCGGGCTCGGATCCTCACGACCCTCTGTCCCGGCGGCCTGGAAGAGGTGTTCGTAGCAGCCGGCTTGCCGGTCGCCGGCAACCCGCAGCCCGACCACGAGGTGATGCCGCCGATCGACGAGATCGCGCGCCGGATGTCCAGCTACGGCTGCGAGGTCGTCGGTCCGCCGCCGTCGCTCACGGACATGAAACCGGACCGCAAACAACTTGATCCCGTCTCAGACCTCCGGCGAAAGGAGACAGCCAATGCCCTTCACCTCACAGCAACAGATCACCACCACTAGTAGCTGACAAACGGCCATGACCGCAGCGGGCGCCCGGCCGCACTCCGACCAACCCGTGAAAGGGGCGTGGCGCCAAATCAGCCCCCGGATCGGTCACCCGGCCGATGACATCACACCACCCCCGGCGCAGGATCAGCACCGTCAACAACACCAACCCACGACGAGGACCGGACATGCCGCCCATCCCAACCACCGCGAATCCACCACGCACCGACCCGTCGCACACAAACGCGCCCTCCCCGGCCAAGGCGGCGCGTCGCCCGCTCCGTGCTAATCACCGTCGGCTGGGGCTCGCGTGTCTGGTGATTGGTGTCGGTGGTTGGCGCGCTCTGGTCGGTCGCGGTTGATGCGAGTCCCGCGGTCGCCCGGACGCCGTCCTCAGCGGTCGGTCGCGCGGATCTGGCGTCGTCGATCGGCTAGAGGCGCTGTGGCGTGCAGCTCGATTGCGTGGGCGTGCGGGTGCCGTTGGACTGGGCGGATCCGGGCGGGTCGAAGATCACGCTGGCGGTGGTCCGCCGGCGCGCAAGCCGCCCACGGCAGCGGATCGGCACCTTGTTCTTCAACCCCGGCGGCCCGGGCGTGTCAGGCGTGGACAGCGCCAAGGACGCGCTGACCTCCCGGCTGCTTGACCAGGCCGGCGGCGGACGCTTTGACATCGTGAGCTGGTTGGTGGGGAGATTCGTGGCCACCAGCGGGGAGAAAAGATGGCCACCAGTGGGGAAATTCGTGGCCGCCAGCGGGGTTGTGAACGCGAACGCAGGAGGCAGGACGGAGTGCGAGATGGTGGTTCCGCTGACTGCGGTGCGGTAGAAGTGATGGAGGTTGTTTGGCCCTCGGAGTCGCCCTTCGGGGGGAGGCTTCAAACCGCCCACAGGTGCATTGGCTGAAGACCGTTGTGCTGAACGTCGTGGGAAAAGGCGCGGCTTGATCGCGTCAGGTGCGGGCGGGAAGATGAGCGATGGACGATGAGTCCTCTGCCGTTGACGTGTCGAAAGCGGTTAGACGATGTCGAAACCAGGGCCGCCCCATTGTCCTGGGATCAGCCTGGGGGTTACCCGATGTTCTGCCCAGGCGGCATCCGGCATATAGGCAGCATGATCCCGACCGAGGCGCTTCTATGGAACGCGTGAAGGCGAGCCCGGACATAGCTGCGGTGCCTTCCGCAGCGAGAGGGAGATCTCCAAGCGGCAGAAACCGCGAGGAGTTGAGTACCGTCGCCGGGCGCGCTGGCGGACTCGCCCGTAGTAGCTGTGAAGCGTCCGCGTATCGCAGCGGGTGTGGAGCGAAGGGGCGGGGTCGTCTAGGCGAGCGGATGCGCTCAACCGCAAGGGATGAAGCGCGTGCGTGAGCCGAAGCTGAAGGGCAAGTCGTTCGACATCCCCAAGCGATTGGTGTGGGATGCGTGGCTGAAGGTCAAGGAGAATGGCGGAGCGGCCGGGCCTGACGGCGTGACGATCGAGCAGTTCGAGGGGGACCTC
>CAVWFJ010000025.1:0-21641 GCA_963754055.1 uncultured Solirubrobacterales bacterium | reverse complement strand
GTTGCCGGGGCGCGGCACCGGGAGGCGCGCGCTGAAGGACGAGCATCAGGACCCGAGGGAGCGCGGCCGGAAATCTGTTTGAGCGCCTGGTCGAGATCTTCCGAACGGACTGATCGCTCGCGTCCGGGGGGCGCCGCACCCCGACTAACTCGCCACTCGACCACGGGGTCGTCGCGAGTGTGCCGAAATGCGCACTATGGCCGACTGGATCGCCATTCACCGCCGGGGGAGCGCCGAGTGGCGACTTAGTCGGGGCGGGTGAATGGGTGCGCCCGCAACCCCGGCGCGCCCGCCACCAACTCAGTGCCAGATGGGTGTCAATTCGGCGTGAGGCCGGTTGACACTGGCGCCGATGTCGTAGCGACCGCCGGCTCGCCGAGTGGAATCCGCAGCCGCGGGATCGTCAGGTGCGCGAGCGGTCCGATCGCGAGCGCGTACACCACGGTTCCGACCCCGACCGTGCCGCCCAGCAGCCAGCCGGTGAGTAGCACCGTGAGCTCGATCGAGGTGCGAACGACGCGGATCGAGTGGCCGCGCGCCGCCAGGCCGGTCATCAGGCCGTCGCGCGGGCCGGGCCCCAGGCCGGCGCCGATGTAGGCGCCGGTAGCGATCCCGTTCAGCACGACACCGCCGACCATCACCACGATCTGGGCCGGGAGGGCGTGAACCGGGGGCACGAAGTCGAGCATGAGATCGATCACGAGGCCGACCACCAGCACGTTGCTCAAGGTCCCGAATCCCGGGCGTTGCCGCAGCGGGATCCATAGCAGCAGGACCGCGGCGCCGATGATGATCGACCACGTCCCGACGCCCAGCCCGAGCCGGCGCGACAGGCCCTGGTGGAAGACGTCCCACGGATCGACGCCGAGTCCGGCCAGGAGCAGCATCGAGCTGCTGACCCCGAACAGCACGAGACCCGCGTACAGCTGTACGAGTCGTCGCACTCGGGGCGGCCGCATCCGAATCATCGTCTGCGCGAGTCTCGCAGATAATGGCCTTTGCAAACGCAGGCCAATTTGCTAGAAGTGGCGTGTGACGATCACGCCCCCAGGCCGTCTCACCGAGCTGCTCGGCCCGTGGAAGCGCGAGGGCACGAGCCGCGAGCGGCTCGCGGCGACGCTCCGGTCGCTGATCCTCGACGGCCGGGTCGCGGTCGCGACCCGGCTTCCCGCCGAGCGGACGCTCGCGACCTCGCTCGGGATCAGCCGGGCCACGGTCACCGGCGCGTACAACCGGCTGCGCGAGCAGGGCTATGTCGAGAGCAGGCAGGGCTCAGGCAGCTGGGTAACGCTGCCGGGCGGCCACCAATCGGCTCCGGACGCGATCGTCGGTGGCCCCGGGCTCGACATGCGGATCGCCGCGCTGCCGGCGCCGGCGGCGCTTGAGGAGGTGTTCCAGTCGGCGGTGCGCGAGCTTCCCCGCTGGCTCGACCACCACGGCTACGACCCGCTCGGCCTGCCGCCCCTGCGCCGGGCGATTGCCGCTTGGTTCGATCGCCGCGGGCTGCCGACGCGGCCCGAGCAGATCCTCGTCACCAACGGCGCGATGCACGGGCTCGACCTGTCGATCAGGGCGGCGCTCCCGCGCGGGCGGCGCGTGCTCGTGGAGGTCCCCAGCTACCCGGTCGCGCTCGACGCGCTGCGAGCCGCCGGCGCCCTCCTGACGCCGGTGCCGATGACACGCGAGGGCTGGGACCTCGACGCGCTCCGCACGGTGGCGCGGAGTCACCGGCCGGGGTTCGCGTACCTGATGCCGGACTTCCACAACCCCACCGGCGTGCTGGTCGACGAGGCCGGGCGCCGGCGGGCGATGCGGCTGCTCCGGTCCGCGGGCACGGTCGTCGTGATCGACGAGACGTTCGTCGAGCTGAACCTCGACGGCGTCGAGATGCCGCCGCCGACGGCGAGCTTCGGCGACGAGCGCACGGTCACCGTCGGGTCGCTGAGCAAGGCCGTGTGGGGCGGATTGCGCGTGGGGTGGGCCCGCGCCGACCCGGTGCTGATCCATCGTCTCATGGCCGCCCGCGCCACCAGCGACATGTCGGGTCCGCTGTTCGAGCAGATCGTCGCCACCCATGTCCTCGAGCGCTTCGACGAGATCCTGGTCGAGCGGCGCGCGGTGATCCGGCGCGGTCGCGACGCGCTCGCGGGTGCGCTCGATCAGCGCCTTCCGGAGTGGCGGTACGCGCTCCCGGCCGGCGGCATGTTCCTGTGGGCCGAGCTTCCGGAGCCGATCAGCACGAGCCTGTCGCGCGCCGCCGCCGAGCAGGACCTGCAGCTCACGCCGGGGCCCCGGTACGCGGCAGCGGGCGTGCTCGAGCGCCACCTGAGGCTGCCGTTCACGCTGGCGCCCGCTCAGCTCGAGCGTGCAGTCGAGATCCTGGCCGGGCTGACCCCTGAGGTGGCCGGCGAGCCGGCCGCCGAGGGCCTCGCCTACGTGGCGTAGTGTCTTTCGCGGTTGCCGGTCACAGGTTGAGGAGGCGCTCGGCGTTGCCGTAACAGATCAGGTCGCGTTCGTCCCGGGACAGCGGCGCCGCTTCGATCCAGTCGACCGCGTAGTCCATCGACTCATACGGGTAGTCGACCGCGAACAGGATCCGCTCGGCGCCGAGCGCGTCCCGGGCCGCGACCAGCGGAGGATCGGAGAACACTCCTGACGTGGTGATCATGAAGTTCCGCAGGATGTAGTGCGACGGAGGGTGAGTGAGCGGGTGGGGCGAGAGGAACACCGCGGTGCGACTGTCGAGCCGCCACAGGTTGAACGGTAGGAACTCGCCCATGTGCCCGATGACCACGGTCAGCTCCGGGAACCGGTCGAACAGGCCGCTGTAGACGAGCCGGAGCGCGTGCGAGCCGGTCTCGACCGCCCACCCCCAGGCGGCCATCAGGATCTCCGGGTAGCCCGCGGCGGGCGCCCACGGCCCCGGCGTCGAGACCGGATGGATGTACGCCGGCACGCCGAGCGCGGCGAACTGCTCCCACAGCGGCAGGTACCGCTGGTCGTCGAGGTAGAGCCCGCCGGTGTGGCCGTTGATCATCGCGCCCCTCAGGCCGAGCTCGGTGACCGAGCGCTCGAGCTCCGCCGCCGCGGCGCTCGGATCCTGCGTGGGCAACGCGCACAGGCCGGCGAACCGCCTCGGATGCTCACGGATCACCTCGGCCAGGAAATCGTTGCTCGCCCGCGCCAGCTGCGTCGCCTCAGCCGGGTCGGTCACGCCCTGGACCGTGGGCGCGAACGTCGAGAGCACCTGGACGTCGACCCCGGCGCGATCCATCTCGGGAATCCGGTACTCGGTGAAGTCCGCGATCCGCTCCTGCAGGTGCCGTCCGACGTCGGGCCGGAACGCGCCGCCGGGGTCGTGCACGAAGCCCGGGCCCTGGAAGTGCTCCTCGATCGCGATCCGCCGCCGCTCCGGCCGGTGGCCCGAAGCCACGGATCCGGCGCCTTCGGCGGACGCGCTCAATTCGGCCCCCGGGCGGCGGCGACGTCGATCTCGGCCTCGCCCAGGTAGCTCGCCTCGAGCAGCTCGCGGCGGCTACGGAGCTCCTGGGCCGTCCCGTGGAGGACGAGGTCGCCGTGGTTGAGGACGTAGGCGCGATCGGCCAGGCTGAGCGCGAGCGGGACGTGCTGCTCGACGAACAGCACGCCGGCGCCGAGGTCCTGCGCGATCCGCCGGAGGATCGGGAGCAGCCGCTCGACGATCACCGGCGCCAGGCCGAGGCTCATCTCGTCGACGAGCAGCAGCTTCGGGCGGGTCACGATCGCGCGGCCGAGCGCCAGCATCTGCTGCTCGCCGCCCGACAGCACGCCGGCCTTGCGGTTCATGCACTTCTCGAGCTCGGGCAGCATCTCGATCAGCTCGCGGGCGGGCAACGCGTTGCCGCCGCGGTTCGCCACCACCAGGTTCTCGCGTGTCGTGAGGTCGTAGAACAGCGCGCGGTCCTCGGGCACGAGCGCCAAGCCCTGGCGCGCAAGCAGGTGGGTCGGGCGCCCGCCGATCGGCTCGCCCGCAAACCTGATCTCGCCGGAGATCGGCGTCAGCAGGCCCGCGATCGTGGCCAGCGTCGTCGTCTTGCCGGCGCCGTTCGGGCCGAGCAGCGCGACGACCTCGCCCGCGGCGACGGTCAGCGAGATCCGCCGGACCGCCGGGATTCCGAGATAGCCGGCGTGGAGGTCCTCGACCTCGAGCAGGGAGGCCTCGGCGCTCGCCGCCATCAGCCCTCCTCAGAGCTCCGACCGAGGTAGGCGTCGATCACGGCCTGGTCGACGCGGATCTGCGCCGGCGTGCCCTCGGCGATCTTGTGTCCGAAGTCGAGCACCATCACCTGGTCGCACACGCTCAGCACCAGCGACATGTCGTGGTCGATCAGCAGCACCGTGACCCCGTGCTCGGGCAGCGCGCGCAGCCTCCGCCCGAGGACGACGGTCTCGTCGGTGTCGAGACCGGCCGCTGGCTCGTCGAGGAGCAACAGCGTCGGCTGGGCGGCGAGCGAGCGGGCCACGCCGACCAGCTTGCGCTGACCGTGGGATAGCTCTCGCGGGTACCGGCCGGCCACCGGCTCGAGGTCGGTCACCGACATCGCCCACTGCACGCGCTCGTCGAGGCCCGACCGGGTGGGCGTCAGCAGCTGGGCGAGCGTCCCGAACACCCCCGGCGAGCTCGATGCCACCTGGAGGTTCTCCTCGACGGTGAGGTCGTCAAACAGCTCGACCGACTGGAAGGTTCGGATCAGCCCGATCCGCGCGAGCGCGTGAGGGCGCATTCCGGTGATCTCGCGATCGGCCAGCCGTACCCGGCCGCCGGCGGGCTTGACGTATCCGGTGAGGGCGTCGATCACGGTCGTCTTGCCGGCGCCGTTCGGGCCGATCAGGCCGGTGACCGAACCGCGGCGGACGCCGAAGCTGAAGTCGTCGACCGCGACGACGTTGCCGTACAGGACCCGCAGGTCCTCGACCTCGAGCAGCAGATCTCCACGAACGGAGTCGCCCAGGCGAACCGGTGCCTCGATCGCGCTCACCGCTTCACCGCCTCGGGCGGTTCAGCGGCGATCACGGCCGGCGGGCGCGCGGTATCGGCCGGCGCAGGCTCTTCTGGCGCCGGTCTCACCCGCCGCATCACCGCGCCGCTGAGCTGGTGCAGCCCATGGGTCATCTCCTTAGCGATCCCGTCGGGGTTGGCGACCGCGGTCAGCGCCAGCGCCACGCCGGCGATCACGCCCTGGTACTGCTCGAAGCTGAACAACTTGTCGAGCAGCGTCGGCACGACGCCGTTGGAAGCCAGCAGCGCGCCGGCGGCGAGCGCTCCGGCGATCCGCCCGACGCCGCCGACGTAGGTGATCGCCAGGATCGTCAGCGAGGTCCACAGCGTGAACGACGCCGGGTTGATGTTGCCCTGCTGGTAGGCGAGCAGGCCGCCGCCGATCCCGGCGATGAACGCGGACAGGCCGAATGCGAGCAGCTTGGTGCGGGCGACGTCCACGCCGATCGACGAAGCCGCGCGCTCATTGCAGCGGACCGCGATGAACATGCGGCCGGCGGCGCCGTTGCGCAGCTTGGCCACGAGCAGCGCCACCAGCAGCGTGATCCCGATCACGAGCACGCCGAACACGATTCGCGGGTAGTCGTGCCCGCTGCCGGTGATACCGAGGTCGAGTCCGAACAGGTGGGGGTTGCTGACGTCCCGGCCGACGAAGCCACCGGTGAAGTGGGCGTTGTTGAACACCAGCGCGTCGAGCGCCGCGGCGGCCGCGAGCGTCGCCACCGCGAGGTTCACCCCGCGGATCCGCACCGCGGGCAGGCCGATCACGACTCCGACAACGACCGCGCATAGCGCCGCCAGGATCAGGCCGAACGGGAACCCGATCCCGAGCTGCTGGGAGATGTGCGAGAGCATGAAAGCGCTGAAGCCGGCGAACGCGTTCTGGACCAGCGAGATCTGCCCGACGTAGCCGGTGATCACCACCACCGACAGGCAGATGCAGGTGGTGATCGTCGAGGAGATGATCGCGGTGCGGTACAGCGGGCTGGCCAGGAGCAGCGCGAGCACGCTGACGACGAACACCGCGCCGGCGGTCGCGAGCGGACGCCGCGGCCGGCCGATCGACGGGAGGTGCTGATCGGTGACGGTGCCTCGGGCGCCGAGCCGGCTCGCGAGCACGGTCATCGCGATCATGATCAGCAGGAACGGGATGCCGTCCTGGAGTCCCTGCTGGGGCAACCACGACCACATGCTCTGGAACTTGACCAGCAGTGACTGGAACATCCCGAGCCCGAGCCCAGCGACCAGCACGATCGCGAACGAGCGGAACCGGGCGACGAGCGCGACGCCGAGCGCCGGGACGACGAACAGCGTGTAGGTGCCGGGGTTGAGCGTGGTGATCGGCAGGATCAGGATCCCGGCCGCGGCCGCCAGCACGGTGGCGATGATCCAGTTGTAGGCGCCGATACGCGGCGCCGAGTGGCCGAGCAAAGCGGCGCCGCGCTCGTTCTCGGCCGCGGCGCGGGTGGCCAGCCCGAACCGCGTGCGGCGGTAGATCAACTCGAGCGCGATCCCGATCAGCACCGCGATCGCCGCGAGATACAGGCGATCGGAAGGCACGTCGATGCCGGCGATCTTGACCGGCGAATCGGGCAGGATCGGCGGGGAGGAGACCGCGAACGTGCCGAAGTTGAGGACCGCGATTGCCTGGAGCGCGAGCATCACGCCGACCGAGGCGCCGACCCGCGCGAGCGCGGGCGCGTTCCGCAGGGGCCGGTAGATCGCCCAGTAGAGCACGAATCCGAACACCACCGAGTACGCGAGGGTGATCACGATCGACGGCACGGTCGCCATCCCGTTCGAGGAGGCGACCTGGAAGGAGTGCTTGAGCACCGGCCACGGGAACACCAGCTGTCCGTTCGAGCGCAACTCGATGTACACGTAGGCGCAGAACATGGCAATGGCGCCGTGGGCGAAGTCCACGACGCCGGCGCTGCGGTACTTGAGCACGAGGCCCAGCCCCAACAGCGCGTATACCGCGCCGGAGCCGAGGCCGAGGAGTAGGAACAGGATGTAGCTGGACATGCTCTTGGTTACGGCTTAAGCGGTTGGCTCCGCCGGGTGTTGTGCCGGGCCGGCGGAGCCAACCAAACTACTGCTGCGTGGCGGATCAGCCTGCCAGCGAGACCCCAGCCGTGTAAGGACCGGCCGTCACCAGGACTGGCTTGTTGTCCTTGATCTGGTACAGCTGCTGCCCGGCGCTGCAGACGGCCTTCTCGGTCGGGATTGCCGTGCCGTTGCAGGTGTAGGGGCTCGCCAGGAAGTTGGCGTGACCGCTGCCGGTCTTCAGCGTCTTCAGCATGTACGCCGAGGTGAGCTTCGAGACCGGCGTGTTGTGGAACGCCGACCAGATGTTCATCACCGATGCGAACCCGGCCAGCGCCGGCGAGTCGACCGGCATCTTCGCCGGAGCGTACTTCGCGAGCACCGCCTTGGTCAGGTTGGCATCGGCCGAGTTCGACGCGATCAGGTTGTCGAACGGCTGGAACCACAGCATCCCGTTCGCGGCCCCGGAGGTCGCGGCGATCACCGGCGGCGCCGAGCACGGGTCGATCGACATGATCGGCTTGGTGTTGCCGAGGCTGTGCAGCGCGTTCAGGATCGCCACGCATTGCGACGGACTCTCGATCTCGACGACGTCGGGGTTGTACGCCAGCGCCGCGCTCACCACCGACGACGCGTCGGCTTGGGTGGGCGGCAGCTCGAACAGCTTCGCCTGGCCGCCGGCGGCCTTGACTGCGGGCAGCTCGCCGTGCTGGGCCTGGAAGATGCCCTGGGTGTCGCCGATCGCGATCACCGCGACCTTCTTGGCGTGCAGGTTCTTGACCGCGTAGATGCCCATGTCGGAGTTACCGGTCTGGGCCACGTCGGCGAAGATGATCGAGTTCGGGGACGAGGACTCGGCGGGAGTGAGGTCGACTCCGCCGATCTGAGCAATCCCTGCCTTCTGAAGGATCGGAAGCGAAGCGGCCTGCCCGATGTCGGCGCCGCCGATGTCGGCGACCGGATGGTCGGAGATCAGCTTGTTGGCGCAGCTCGCCGACGTTGCCGGTTGCCCGTCGGTGATGCACGGCACCAGCTGGATCGGGTGGCCGTCGAGGCCGTTGCGATAGGTGTTGATGTACTGGATCGCCGCCTGGGCGGACTCCCTGACCTCCGGGAAGTCAGCGCCGGCGTTGGTCTCGACGTTGATCATCCCGAACTTGACCGGCGTGCCGCTGGCCGTGTGCGCCGTGCCCAGCACCGCGCCGCTCGCGCCCGCGGATCCTGACGATCCCGACGGCGTCGAAGCGGTGGTGGAGCCCGCGCTCGAGGATGGCGCCGCCGCGCTCGAGCTGCTGCTCGACGAGCTGCCACACGCAGCAACTGCGACCACGGCCGCGACGCACGCGGCGGAGGCGGTCGTGCCCCGCACCAACCGTGTCCAATTCATCGACTCTCCTCCTCGGCGGGCGCCGGCGCCCTGCTGGCACCCAGGGTCAGTATGTGTGCAGAACGAAGTGTCACGGCCTGCTCCTTCTTACTCTACACAGTTTCTCAGACTGTATGCAAACGTTGGGTTAGTGTTCGAGCGGCGGCCCCGCGGACGAATCCGGTGGCCATCTGGCCACAGCTGCATGGCGGATCCGACCGCGGGATGGCCGCTGGAGGCCGCGCCGCCGCTCGCGGGCTGACGGTAGGCCGGCTTCTGAAGAATTTGCTCAGGCCGTCAGGTAGCTGTGGAATCGCCCGTCGGGGTCGTGAGTTCGCCTCAGCTCCTCGAGCCTTCGCTCGTTGTCCGGCGACAGGTAGCGCGCCGGACGGTCGATCAGGTTCTCGTCGGCGAGCTGGATACCCTCCGAGATCCCCTCCATCCGGCGCATGTGGCCGGCCGGCCAGTCGAGGTAGCGGTGGTCGTCGGCGGCGTCCTGCCACCCCGCGAACGCCGCGAGGTAGAGCTGTCCCTGAATCGAGATCGCCGCGTCGGGAAGCTGCTGCGGCCGCCACGGATACCAGAACACGTGCGACTCCGCGGTGGGCACGTCCAGGAAAAGCTCTCGGGCCTCGGGCAGCAGCGTGGCGGCGTCGGCGTTGGTCCACATGCCGTCGGCGGCCCAGCGCACGCCCTCGGGCTCGATCGAGTCCGGGCCGTCGTACAAGCCGGTGAAGCTGGTGGGCGTGGCCTCCTCGCGATGGAGCGCCCGCCCAAGCACCGGACACTCGTCGAGGCGACCGAGCGCCGCGCGCGCCTCCTCTTCGTCATACATCAGCGCCATGCACATGATCATCAGGGCGGTGTCGTCGTGGACGGTGCGACCGCCGGGAAGCGTGGGCGTGGTCCCGAGGATCGCGAACTCGAACTCGGGCGCCAGCGTCGGCTCGAACTCGAGCGCCCAGCCGAGGATCTCGTCGACGTCGGCGAGCGAGTAGACGTCGGTGCGGGTGTAGATCGCGGTCGGGCGCGGATGGCAGGCAAGCTCGAACCGCGTGACGACGCCGAAGAAGCCGGCCCCGGCGCCGCGGGCCGCCCACAGGTAGTCGCTGTTCTGCTCCTCGTCGGCGTGGATCAACTCGCCGTCGGCGGTCACGACGTCCACGGATCGGACGCTCATGCATGCCGGACCGATCGCGCGGGAGTTCCAACCCCAGCCTCCCTGCAGGAGGAAGCCCCCGAGTCCGACCGTAGGGCAGTGACCGGACGGGAAGAACTGCTGGTGAGGGGCGAGCATCCCGTTGAGATCGCGCCCGGTGACGCCCGGCTGCACCGACGCTGACCCGGTGGCCGGATCGTATGAGACCTCGGTCAGACCCGACAGGTCGATCAGCATCCCGCTCCTGACCGCCGACGCGGTCCAGCTGTGACCGCCGGCGCGGGCCTTGACCTTGAGCCCCCGGTCGGCGGCGAGGCGGACTGCGGCGATCACGTCGTGTTCGCTTCGAGCCTGGACGATCACGTCGGGATACCGGTCGGGCTTGCGCGCGTTCCATGCCGCGCGCTCGCGGGCCTCCTCGTATCCCGCGTCTCCGCGCCACAGGACCGTGCCTTCTATTGCCATCCGGCTCTCCTCATGGATTGTCGTCGAGAACGCGTCTGCAAAATAGCGAATTGCATACAGTCTGGGCTTCTGTCTAAAATGCGTCGTACGGCTTGACGCTGACACATCGGGCCCGCTTGCGCGGGGAACGCTGAAAACGAGAGGGTCGCATGAGGCTTGTTACGTACGACGACGGGCGGGTGGGGAAGGTCGTCGATGGCAAGGTGCTTGAGCTGGACGTCCCGGACATGCGCCGCTACTTCGAGCTTGGCGGCGAGGTCGAGCCGACCGGCGTCGAGCGCGCGCTCGATGACGTGACCCTGCGGGCTCCGATCATCCCGAAGAAGTTCTTCCACACCGCGGGCAACTTCCGCGAGCACCACGAGGAGTCAACGCGTGTGAACTGGTCGCACCCGGTCCTTCCCTGGATCGTGTTCTTCCAGAACGTGGATGCGATCATCGGGCCGGACGAGGCGATCGTCTATCCGGAGGCGATGACCTCGGAGCTCGACTACGAGCTCGAGCTGGCGGTCGTGATCGGAAAGGCGGGAAAGTTCTTCTCCCCGGAGGAGGCCGCCTCGTACATCGCGGGCTACATCGTGTTCAACGACATCACCGCGCGCGACATCCAGCGCGAGGAGATGAAGTCGGGCGTGTTCTGCCTGTCGAAGAGCATCGACACGTTCGTCCCGATCGGACCGTGGATCGTCACCCCCGACGAGATCGAGGATCCGCACGACCTCGCGATGGAACTTCGAGTCAACGGCGAGCCGCGCCAGGTCTCGCACACAAGCCGGATGTCGGTGACGATCCCCGAGATCATCAGTCACTATTCAGCCATGGGTTACAGCGCCGGGGATGTGATCTCGACCGGGACCGTGGCAGGCGTCGCGGGCTTCAGCGAGGACGCGGCATCGCTGTATCTCAAGCCGGGGGATCTGGTCGAAGCCGAGATCGAGGGCGTCGGCGTGCTGCGCAATCCGGTGATCTCGTGGGCCGAGCGGTACGGCGATGCCGTGCCCGACGCCGCCGAGACCGCGCGCACGTAGAGCGCATGGCCAACGTCGCACACGTTGGCCACGCCGAGCTCCTGACCCCGGAGCTGGCCGCGAGCCAGCGGTTCTTCGTCGTGGTCCTGGGGATGAACGTCGTCGCCGAATCAGCGAACGCCGTGTACCTCAGGGGCTATGGGCAGTACCAGCTGACCGACCTGAAGCTGTCGGCGTCGAGTGTGGCGGGGCTCGGACATCTCGGGCTGCGCATGGTGAGCGGACCTGCGCTCGAGCGAACTGCCGCCGAGCTCGAGGCCTCCGGTCGCGGTCGGGGATGGATCGACGGAGATCTCGGCCACGGGCGCGCGTTCCGGTTCGAGGATCCGACCGGCCACGTGCTCGAGCTGTACTGGGATGTCGAGCGCCAGACGCGGCGCGACCCCCGGGGTGGTACCGGCGTCGGCGTCAAGCGGCTCGATCACGCGAGCCTGTTCTCCAGCGATGTCGGCGCAGACCGCGAGCTTGCGCAGCGGACGCTCGGCTACCGCCTGCTGGATCGGGTCCTCGACGAGAGCGGTCTCGAGTCCGGTGCGTGGCTGACGACTTCGATCGCGCCGCTCGAGCTCGTCTATGTCGCCGACCTCCCCGCGGCGCCGCCGCGGCTGCATCACCTCGCGTTCTGGGTCGACACGCGCGAGGAGGTCCTGCGGGCCGCAGACGTGTTCGCCGATCACGGCGCCACGATCGAGGTGCCGCCGGCCCAGCACGGGATCGGCTCGTCGTTCTTCCTGTACGCGTATGAGCCCGGTGGCAACCGGATCGAGGTGACCACCGGCGGGGACTTCGTGTACGACCCGGATCCCGAGACGCGGACATGGACCGCGGCCGACCGGGCGCGGGGCGTCGGCTGGGGCACCCGGTTCCCCGACAGCTGGCGGACGTACGGGACGCCTGTGTTCGAGGCCGGCGCGTGATTGGATGAGAGCCGATCCGGTGGTGACCACAATCGCGGGTTCGGTCCGCGGAGTCGACCTCGGTGAGGTCACGGCCTATCTCGGCATCCCGTATGCCGCTCCGCCCGTGGGCGAGCGGCGCTGGACTGCGCCGGCGCCCGTCGATCCGTGGTCGGGCGTGCGGGAAGCGCTGGCGTTCGGGCCCGCGCCACCGCAGCCCGAGCGGCCGATCGGCCTGTGGTCCCACGGCCCGACTGGCGTGACCGACGAGGACTGCCTGTCGTTGAACGTCTGGACTCCCGGCGGGTCCGGCAAACCCGTGCTGGTGTGGCTGCACGGCGGCGGCTGGGCCGTCGGGCTGTCCGGCTCGCCGGTATTCGACGGCGCCACGGTCGCAGCGGCGGCCGACGCCGTCGTCGTCACGATCAACTACCGGCTTGGCTCGCTCGGCTGGCTCAACCACTCATCGCTGGGGGCGAACTGGGGGCTGCAGGACATGGCGTCCGCGTTTGCCTGGGTGCGCGCGAACGCCGCGGCGTTCGGCGGTGACCCCGACGCGATCACGGCCTGGGGCCAGTCCGCCGGCGCGGGCAGCGTCCTTCACCTGCTGTGCTCGCCGCTCGGCGACGGGCTGTTTGCGCGGGCGATCGCCCAGTCGCCGCCGCTCGGCGAGGTCACGGTGCCGCGCGAGCGCGGTGAGGCGTGGGCCGAGGCGCTGAGCGCGCAGGTCCGTGACGGGCCGTTCGACGTCGAGTCGCTGCGCGACTTGCCCGCGCGGATGATCGTCGACTTCCACGAGGCACTGCTCGCGACCGCGGAGTTCCGGGGGACGCGGGGCGGCGCGATGCCGGTCGAGGACCCGGCGACGCTGCCGGCGGATCCGCGCAAGGTTCCCGACAGCCGCATCGGGATTCCGGTGATGATCGGGACGACCGCCGACGAGGCGACGTTCCTGTTCCGCGCCGCCGGGCGCGGGCTCGAACCCGACGAAGCCCGGCTGCAGGCGATGGTCTCCCACCTTCCCGACGTGACGGGTTCCGAGCAGGCTGCGGTCGAGATCGAGCAGGAGCGCGCGCGGGGCGCCGGCGACAACAGCGCGGTCCTGTGCCGGCTCACCACCCACCACCTGTTTCTGCTCCCGGTGGTCGAGTGGACGGCGGCGCGGCGGCGAGCCGGGGGAGAGGTGCTCGAGTACCGCGTGCAATACGGCTCGCCGGAGCCCGGTCTCGGCGCCACGCACACGATCGACGTGCCGCTCGTGTTCGGGACCTATGGCACCGAGATCGGCGCGCGGGTCACCGGTGGCGGGGAGCGCGCGAAGGCGGCGTCAGACCAGATGATCCGCGCCGTCCGCGAGTTCGCCCACGGACGAGCGCCGTGGGATCCAGAGATGGTCAACCAGTTCGAGTGAGCGGGACGTCGGCGGTCGGGCTCACCACCGGGTCCCAGGCCACGTACGGGGCGGCCCCGGAGGCGATCTCGTCGGCTTGGTGAGCGTGCCGAGCCGCGGTCTCGATGATCTCGATCGAGTGGGCCCGCTTCTCCTCGTTCGTCATCACCGACCTCTGGAGACCTTCGCGTGAGAACAGGACCTCGACCTTGCCGTCGCGGACCTCGAAGTTGCCCTCGGCGCCACAGCTCGCGCATTCGACGATCTCGCCCCGGACCGCGATCACGTTGAGGTGGCAGAGCGGGCAGATGCCCGGTTCGCCCCGGTACTCGACCTCCTCGAACGTCCGCCCGAGCTGTTCGGCGACGTTGCGGCCAAGCTGCCGGGCGCGCTCGAGCGCCGCCGGGTCGAGCACGATCGACTGCGGTGTGCCCGCGCCCTTGAGCAGGATCTGGTCGACGACCGCGTCGCGCATCGAGAAGCTGAGCGCCTGCATCATCGGGAGAGCGAGCGTCAGCCACTGATCGGTGAGCGCGCCGCCGACCGCGATGAACGCGGCGACCCGTTCCTTGAGCGCGCGCTCGTCGGGCTTGAACGGCAGCGGGACGGGATCGCCGGCGCGCTCGCGCTCGAGCAGCAGCTCGATGAAGCCGACGTCTGCGTGCGGCCCGAACACCCTGTCGCTCAGCAGCCGGAGTTTCCCCGGGACCATCCGTGAGTAGATCGGAGCGCCGTAGATCATCCCGTCGGAGGCCATCACCTGCTCCCAGAACCACGGGCAGTCGTCCGGCTCGTCGGTCGCAAACGGCCCCGTGGGAATCCGCATGTCGTCGATTCGCAGCAGCGCAACCTCGGCGCCGGCGGCCTCGGCTTCCATCAAAGCGGCCTTCAGCAGGATCTCCGCGCTCCCGTTCGCGGCGCCGGCCGATATCCCAAGCACTCTCATCTCGGTTCTCCTCCGTGGTTCATGTCAGACTGGCATCGTCCGCGCGAACAGCGCGAGTGTCCCCTCCCAAGCTTGCTCGGCGGCGGCGCGGTTGTATCCCATGTGGTGCGGCATCGTGTAGCCGTGCTCGGCGCCGGCGAACACCTCGATCGTGTGCGGGACGCCGTGCTGCTCGAGTTGCTCGCGCAGCGGCGGGATCGTGTCCAGCGGGGTGACCGCATCGGCCTCGCCGTACCCGAGAAACAGCTCGCCGCGCACCGACCCTACGCCCCGATGGGGGGAGTCGGGCTCGTCGGTGACAAGGCCGGTCGGGTGGAGCAGCGATGCCGCGCGGAGCTCGTCGCCGAACCCCTCGGCGGCGCGCATCCCGAACCGGCCGCCCATGCAAAACCCGACGCAGCCCCACTGGCTCGAGTCGACCTCCGGCACCTCCGCGAGGCGGTCGAGCAGCGTGCGCGTGTCCCCGACCACGTCCCCGTCGCTCATGCGCTGAACCGCGGCGTACATCCGGGTGCGCTCCTGCTCGTCGCCGGCGACGACCTTTGCCGGATCGGGACGGTCGGCGCCGTCCAGCCAGTAGTAGAGGTCGGGCAGGACCGCGACGTACCCCGCGTCGCTCAGCCGCCCCGCGGCGGTGTGGAGGTCGTCGCGGACGCCGGGCGCGTCCATGAACAGGATCACCGCCGGCCGCGGTCCACCCGCGGCGGGTGAACTGAGGTATACGGGCATCGTGCCTCGCGCGGTAGCGATGTCGATCTGGGTGCGTGTCATGCCGTTAGTCCTCTCGGGATGTCGTGGGCGGTCAGCCGTTGATTCTCGGACACCGCTCGCGCGGCTGCCTCCTGGCCGGCGATCCGGCCGAACACGATCGCGTCGGTCAGGCCCCCGCCGCGCTCGGTCAGGTGGCTCCAGATCGAGCCGGCCGCCCCGGCGGCGTACAGACCGTCGATCGGGGCGCCGCCCGGGCGGAGCACGCGCGCGAGCCCGTCACGGCGCGGCCCGCCGGATGCGGTGGCGACGGCCGGCCACATCTCGATCGCGTACAGCGGTGGTTATCCCGTTGAGCGGCCCGGCCAGCCGCGCCGCCTCGTCGAAGATCAGGTGACCGGGGAGATGCGGGCGGTTGGCGCGGCGAGGCAGGTACGCGGTCATCGAGCGGACCCTGTCGTGGACCTCCCAGCCGGTCTCGTCGGCGAATCGCCGGCCGTCGGCGTCCACGTAGATGTAGGTCGGAGCGTGGACGTCGAGCGGGAACGCCGCCGGGTGGTCGGGGTAGCGGAACGCGAACCAGCCGAAGAACGAGCTCATGTGCCAGAGCGTGGCCCCGGCCTGGGCCGCGAGGCGGAGCGTGTCCCCGGTGTTCCCGGGGTGGCCGACGGGAACCAGCGGCAACGGCAGGTAGGCGTCACAAAGCTCGGCGTCGTACTCGAACCCACCCGACGCCAGCATGACCCCGCCGGGTGCCTCGATCGTGCGCGGCATGCCGTCGCAGTCGATCTCGGCCCCGGTCACGGCGCCGTCCCGGATGGTGAGCGCCGTCGCCCGGCCGTCGAGCACGACCTCGATGCCTCGTTCGCGGACGTTTTCGTCGAGTAGCTGCCAGAGAGCATGGCCAGGCGGGACGTGAGTGCCGGAGTGGTAGCGGTGGTACCGGACGCGGCCGGCGCCCGGAAAGTGCGGCCAGGAGGGAAACAGACCGCCGAACTCCTCGATCCGGACCGACTCGACCTCGCCACCGAGCGACTCGAGGAACGGCCGGACTTCGTGGAGGCCGGCGGCGTAGGCGGTCAGAACCGAGCGGTCGGTCTTGCCGAAGCAGAGCGCGTCGAGGTGCTCGATCGCGACCTCATCATCGACGTCGAACAGGAATCCGCCCGAGTGGCGGCAGTTGCCCCCGCCGGCGCCGGTCTTCTCGATCACGCCGACACGCGCGCCGGCGTCGTGCGCCGCGATCGCCGTGCCCGCGCCGGCGGCGCCGAAGCCGATCACGAGCACGTCGAGGTCGTCGATGCTCATGGAGCGGTTGCGGTCCTCGGACGGTACGCGTCGGTGCCGTCCCAGTCCTCCGCCGCCCGGCGGACGGTCTCGTAGAAGCCGAGCAGTTCGTCGCGGCGCTGGAGCACCTCGACCGGGTGCCCGAACAGATCGCCGCCGTCGAACCACACCGCCGAGGCCGGGCCGGTGCGGCCGGCGTGGAACGGCTCGAACCCGAGGCGCGTGAGCCGAACCGTCTCGTTCGCGAGCGAATCGGTCAGGAATCCGATGTGGCCGACGCCGGCCCCCGGGGCGGTGAGCCGGTCGCGAAGACCCTCGGGTTGGGCATCGTGGATCTGGCTCAACTCGACGAGGAGCGGTCCCCATTGCCCGAACGCCGACGAGTGATCGTACGTCGCGGGGCTGCCCTCGTAGCTGACCTCGTCGAACACGATGTGCTCCATGACGAAGAACGGACCGGCGCCGTGGTCATCCGCGAATCGCTCGACTCCGATACGCAGGTCGTCGACCACATACCCGACATGATGGATCGGGGGACCGGCCGGGCACACACCGCGAAAATGTAGACGATTCGCGATTTTGTATGCAATGATCCCGGCGGTCATGGGCATCGGGTTCGATCACGTGGGTCTGTGCGTCGCCGAGCTTGACGCCGCGCAGGCGTTTTACGAGCGGGCGTTCGGGTTCCGGCTGCAGCTGGCGTTCTCACTCCCCGGGGAGATCCGGGGCGCGATGATGACCCACGACTCCGGGATGCGGTTCGAGTTGTTCGAGCGGCCGGGATCACGCCCGGGAATCCACGACCAGATGCCGGACGAGGCGTTGGCGACTCGCGGCTACGGCCACTTCGCGCTCAAGGCGCCCGAGATCAACTCGGTCTTCCAGCGGGCGGTGGCCGAGGGCGCGCGCCCGATGATCGCGCCCCGGCCGTCACCCGAGCCGGGGGTGAGGTTCGCGTTCCTCGCCGATCCGGAGGGCAACCTGGTCGAGCTCGTGGAGCGCGATTAGGTGGGTCGTCTCGACGGCAAGGTCACGCTGATCACGGGGACCGCCGGCGGCCAGGGCGCGGCGGCCGCACGGCTGTTCGCGCGCGAGGGTGCGACCGTGATCGGCTGCGACATCGATGCCGACCGCGCCTCGGCGGTGGCGGCATCGGTGCGTGACGCCGGCGGTGAGATGAGCTCGTTCGCGCCCGTCGACCTGTCCGATCCGGTTGCGGCGGCGGCGTGGGTCGAGGATGCGGTGGCGGCCGGCGGGGGGATCGACGTCCTCTACAACAACGCGTCGGCGCCGCGGGTGGGCCCGTTCTCGGAGATGACCTGGGAGGACTGGCGGTTCACGATCAGCAACGAGCTCGATCTGATCTTCACGGTCACGCGGGCCGCCTGGCCGCACCTGATCGCGCGCGGGCGCGCCGTGATCATCAACACGGCCTCGGTGTCCGCCTACCGGGGCGCGCAGTTCGTCGAGCAGGCCGGCCACGGCGCCGCGAAGGGCGGGGTGCTTGCGATCACCCGCCACCTGGCCGCGTCGGGCGCAGCACACGGGATCCGCGCCAACTCGATCAGCCCGGGCCTGATCGTCACCGCCCAGATCGAGCCGTTCCTCGACGACCCCGGCCATCCGATCAGAGCGATGGCCGACACGCACCCGCTCGGCCGGCTCGGGCAGCCCGAGGACGTGGCGCGGGTGGCGCTGTTCCTGGCCTCGGATGACGCCGCCTATCTGAACGCGGTCGACATCGTCGTCGACGGCGGGCAGTCAGTGATCTCGTAACCACCGCGCCGCCCGCCCGCCGGCCGGCACTCTCAGATCATTGCCTGACCAGCGTCGAGACAGTCACGTGAGGCCAGTGGATGCCATTGAAATCAAGTTGCACCCGCTGTGTGTATTGCAACTGCTGTATGTCGGGATGACCTCCCGTTCCCGCGATCGTCTCGATCCAGAAGATCGCCTCCACCTCGGTGGCCTTCGCGTTACCACCGGGCGGATTCGAGCTCGAGGCGAGGAAGGCCGTGTTCGCGGTGCCGCCTCCGCCGTGGACGACGGTGGCTGTCGTAGCGACGTGCAGGAACGTCCGGCTCTTCATGTGCGTCCCCTGAAGCGAGGCCTGCAGCGCCGCTTGGATCACGCTGTTCGGGTTCTTGACCATGTCCTGGGTCACCGACCCCGCCGCGGAGCGGAAGGGGGTCGGGATCGACAGGTTCAGCTCGGGGAACGTCTGCGCCACGGTATTAAAGTCGGCGTTGGCAGGTGGAGGGCTGCCGAAGAAGAACGGGAGGATGTTGCTGTCAGGGATGACCTGGGGACCTCCGGCGAGCACCTGCGAGACACCCTGAGCAAGGATCACGGTGCCGTGTGGAATCGAAGCCATCCGCACGACCGTGGCGGGCTCGTTCGGGTCGGTCGTCTTCGGGACGTTCGCCCATATCCCCGGCTCGATGTGCAGGCCGGCCTTGCTCACCGAGCCCGAAATCTGTTGCATATAGGTGAGGCCGAACATGTCGATGTCCGGCATCGCCAGCCCGCGATTGGGGATCGGGCCGTTGATCGGGGTGAATACGATCGTCTCGTCGGTCAGATTCAACTCGAGGAAGCGATCCTGAACGCCCGCTGGGTTGTGCGGGCGCCAGATGGCGTTGAACCCGTGGCCCTTCCAGGTGCCCGCCAGCGGCGCGAGTGCACCGAGTGGATCTGGCGGCGATGCGGGGGCGGCTCCGGCCTGGGCGGGGGCGGCGTCCGGCGTGTGCAGACCGGCAAAGGCGAATCCGGGATCGGCTTGCGGGCTAACTGTCACGGTGACTCCTCGAAGATCAGCTGGTCAGCTGTTCACGCCCCGCGCGCGACGGGCGTGCGGTTGTCAACTGGTTTTGCCGGAGCGTGCGCTCTCCGGTCACGACTGCGCCCCTTAATGAGCCCTCACTGACCCCGTTGATACCGTTAGGTCAAAGCTTACCTAACGCATGGGCAAGAGATCAACGCGTTGGCAACCGGAGGGATGGCTGTCGGGGCTGGGGGGCGTGGGCAGCGTCACCGCGGCGATCTACGATCGCGATCTCACCCCCGGCCTCGCCGAGGGCATGCGCGATCGCGCCGCCGATCGCGCCGGCGCCACCGGTCACTGCCGCGACCCGCCGTTCAGACACGCCGAGGGCCATTATGGCGACAGTTATCACTCTTGTATACACTCGGGCGTGGTAGCTTCCGCCGAAATCGAGGAGACGGTCATGACCACAGGCGTCGTCGATCACGCACCGCAGACGGTACTACCGGGACGTCCGGTGCCTTATCGACTCGAGGCGGGCGCCGGCCGCGCGCACCTGTTGCTCGGCGAGGTTGGGCGGGTCCTGGCCGGCGCCGAGGAGACGGACGGAATGATGTCGGTGATGACGCTGTGCGGGCCGGCGGCATCGCGGCCGATTCCGCTGCACTGGCACAAGAAGGAGCATGACTACTTCTACTGCGTCCGGGGACAGATGCAGGCGTGGGCCGACGGCGAAAGCCGGATCCTCAATCCCGGCGACATCGGCACCGCCCCGCCGGGCTCGGTCCACGCATATCAGCTGCTCGGGCACTACAACGAGTTCCTCGGTCCGATCGTGCCCAGCGGGTGGGACCGGTTCTTCGACTTCACGGGCTCCCCGTATCCGGGGCCGGCGTACCCGCAGGTCGACCCGTCACCGCCGCCGTTCGACAAGTTCGGCGCGGCGCAGGAGAAGTTCGAGATGACGTATGTCCAGGATGCGCCGTATGCCGAGGCGACGCTCGACGCCCCCGATGACGAGTTGCCCGACGGCCAGCTTCCGTACTTCCTGCGCGCCGGCGAAGGCCCGCGCCACACGCTGTTCGGGCAGGTGTGCTTCCAGATCCTGACCGGGGCGCAGAGCGAGGGCCGGATGGCGATGACCGTCACCGAGGGGCCGAAGGGTCCGGCCACGCCGGCACACGTTCACGAGCGTACGTACGAGGGGATCTACTGCCTCGACGGCCGGCTGCGCGTGACCACCGCCGGCGAGACGCACGAGCTCACGCGCGGCGACTTCGTCAGCATCCCGGTGGGTGTCGAGCACTCCTACCAGTGCGACGCAAATCTAACGCGTTTCGCGAGCATGGTGGCGCCGGCGGGGATCGAGCGCTTCTTCGAGCTCGCGGGTCAGGTCGCTGAGCAGCGGATCTTCCCGGCGCGGGCCGAGCCCGCCGATCCCGACCGGCTCGCGGCGGCAGCCGCCGAGCTCGACGTGGTGCTCGTCCGCTGACCGGCGACCCCGCAGCCCGCGCCGAGGGCAACGCGACCGGACGCCACGCGACCGACATCGCGCTCACGGACGCCCGCGCGCTGATTGCCCGTGCGATCGACAAGGCGGCCCACATCGGTGCTCGCGGCGCGTTCGCGGTCGTGGGGGCCACCGGTGTGCTCGTGTGCGCGTCGCGAATGGATCGTGGCGGCGCCGGCGGGATGGCGCGCGCGCGTTCGAAGGCGTGGATATCGGCCACGCAGCAGATCCCGAGTACCGAGCACCACCTTCGGATGGCCACGCTGCCGCCGCCGATCGCCGCCGGATTCGTCGCGTGCTCGCCGGAGGCGAGCTTCCCGGGCGCGGGCGGGATGCCGATTTTTGACAAGGATCCCGCCCACCCCGGCGTCGTCGTCGGCGGGTTCAGCGCCTCGGGTGCCACCATCGGTCCGTTCGTCGACATCCCGGGGATCGACCGGCGCATGCTGATCGCCGACGGCAAGCCGGCCAATTCGGAGGACCTGGTCGTGCTCTGGACCCTCGGCTTGCCGTACGAGGGGCAGCACGGCTCCGATGAGAAGCGCTGGCTCGAGGCGTTCGGAACGCTGCCTGACGAGCCGGGCCTGGGCTACACCGCTCCGCCCGCGGCAAGCCAGCCCGAACATGAGTGGGCCCTCGGTCTCGCCGATCAGGCGATCGCCGGCGCCGGCGCCCGCGGAGTCAGCATCGCGGTCGCGGTCGTCGACGGCCGCGGCGACCCGATCCAGCAGGACACGATGGACGGAGCGCCCACCGCGGCGCCGTTCGTAGCCGAGGCGCTGGCCGCGGGCGCCGCCACCTTCCAGCGTCCGAGCGCCGAGATCGATCCGGCGATGACGTCGGTGCTGCCGTACCGCGTGTTGGCGGTGGCCGGCGGAGTGCCGGTCCGCGACGGCGATCGCGTTGTTGCCGGCGTCGGGATCGCCGGGCCTGGCGCCGACGTTTGCCAGGAGATCGCGGAAGCCGTGCTGGCGTGAGGATCTGCATCGTCGGATGCGGCGCGATCGGCGGGCTGTTCGCTGCGCACCTGGCTCGGAT
>CAVWFJ010000024.1:0-269825 GCA_963754055.1 uncultured Solirubrobacterales bacterium | reverse complement strand
TGAGTCATCACGTCGTTGGGGTCAAGCTGCCGGCTCATCGGGCGATGATCGTTTCGGTGTATGGCAAGCGGGGGCGGCGCGAGGTGCTGGTCGCGCAGATGTGGCATGTGCCGCGGGCGGCGACGATCAGGCTGGCGGAGGCCTCGCATCGCGCGACGGGGTCGCTGCGTCGCGTTCTCGGCTCCACACACCGTCTTTCGGAGCTCGGGCTCAAGCCCTCACAGATCCGCACGGCGCGCGCGGTCGCGCAGCTCGAGACGATCCTCGACGCTTCCCAGACCGCGGTCACGCTGACGATGATGCACCCCAACGTCGCCACCCTGAACCCGACGGCGGCCGCGACGACGAAGGCCCTGCTCAGCGACAAGAGCACCCCAGCCGGGACCGCGGTGGGGACCCTCGGGACGCTTATCCAGAAGATGCAGAACAACTCGCAGGACTGGTGCACGCCGACCGCGGCGACGAACCCCGACGGCACTCCCGCCACGATCGCGATCCCGATCGTCCAAGGCAATCCCCCCAAGAGTGGTTGGGTATTAACAAGACCGGTTTCAAGACGAATCCTGCTCAATACCACAAAGCCGTTTGCGCCGACTCTGACCACAGCGTTGACGGCGTCGATCATGGGCGTGCGGGACACGGCCAGCCTCGGGGCGGTGATCGACCAGCCGCTCGATCAGGACCCGGGGGCGTCGACGCAGACGTGGGTTCAGTCGCAGGGGTGATGGCGCAGCCGCAGCCGGCGGAGCGCGCGCGGGCGCGGCGAGCGGGTCTCGCCATCACGGTTACGAACCCGGGGTTGTTTTTCGGGACCCAGACCGAGGTCGCCGGCGCCTACTCCAACGGGCATGCCGTTGACGCTGTACAACAACTTGGTTCGCTGGGTGTGGGTGTAAGTCAAGTATATCGGCGCGGGCAGCAAGAACCTCTCGGCCAACCCGACGCCGCATTTCCCGATACGAAGTACTCGCAGTCGCTCGGGCTGCTTCCGAGGTCTCCGCCGTGTTCGGCGTCCCGCTATTGAGCGCGAATACATCTCCGTGACGCTGAACTTCCCCGAGAAAGCGCGCGCCGCGCGGTTGTTTTTCTGCGGGCTCGGCAGCAACCTCCTGGACGGGAGCTCGCGCCAGTACTTCCCCGCCGACGCCTACCTCGACGCCAGCGGCAACCAGCTGATCGCCCCGCAGGACGAAGTGCTCTTCCCCTCACTCATCACCGGCATATCACGATCGGCCTCACCGTGTTTCGCGCTCGTCACCGACCTAGACATCGCCGCCACCTGGGATGAGTCTTCGGCAAAGCTTTTCGTCTAATGGAATTTCGTATTGGATATCAACGAAGATGCGGCCATGACCGACGCGATCACAGCTGGCGTTGCCCGGCCGAGGCCTTGGGGTCCTCGCTGCCGCCGGCGGGGCGACAAAGGAGATCGCCGCCAATGGTGACAGTACCGAGAACATCTGGAGCATCCTCCTGGCGCTCGGCGAGCGCGATCCCGAAGATCATCTTCAACCCTTCGGCCGCCCGCACCTGGGCGGAGGTTGCCTTCGCATCGCTAAGTCGGGAGAGTCGTGGTGTCGGCAAGATGCAATCCCGGTATCGGTCAGGTGATCGGCGTGTTAGACGCGGTGGGAGACGCGATAACGCTGGCCGAGGTGTGTACGGAGACGATCATTTCGCCGTGGGTGATTGAGAACGAGGTGAGTTTGACGTATGCGGCGACGGTGACGATCAATCACGCGACGAATGACGCGACGTTCCCGCGGACTGCGACGTCGTATTCGTTGACGGCCCAGGTCGATGGTTCGAAGGTGCTCGATCCGATCAACGGGACGGTTACCCAGGGTCAGTCTGCCCCGGTGGTGGCGCAGGTGCCGAACGCTCCGTTCGGTGGGAAAGAGATTCAGTGGACGTGGTGTTCAGTAACGCGGCGGGGCAGCAGGTCGGGACCGGCGGTCTCCGCAGTACACCAATGATGATCCCTCGAATCCCCCGTCGGCGGTGGCATCACGATTACCGAGATCCGGTGCCGATCACCGCGACGACGGTGTTCGAGCGCTCGGATACGACCGGGTACAGCAGCGCGGCGGGTGGGTACACGTGGTCGAGTCAGATCCCGGAGACGGGGACCGTCATGAGTAGGGGGATCCAGCGCGTGACCGGCGTGACGGTGTCGACGTTGGCCGGGGTCGCCGGGGTGGTGTGGGAGCAGGGCAACCAGTTCTACGTGCGGGGGGTCCCGACGGTGCAGAACGGCGCGACGATCTCGCTGGGCCCGGCGAGCGTCGAGGGGTTCGCCAGCCGCCCGTTTCTGCTGCTCGACCCGTTTGCGGCGCCAACCGATGCGGGCAACCACGTCCTGCTCGCCCCCGACCCAGTCACCCAGGCCTACCACGTCCGCAAGGTCACGCTCGACCAGACCACTGGCGCGCCCACCTGGGACCCGACCGTGTCCTACGGCACCTTCCTACTACCCGTCTCAGCCGCGACATTGCATTCGTCGGGTACGTGGTCGCGATCCATACCGACAGCGGCCGGTTCGGATGGCTAAAACCCGTCAAACGATGCCGCACCCGGTGCTGGCCGCCTACAGCGCAGGTTCCGGTAGCCAGGTGGGGCTGTTGAACACGCCGATCGCGGTGGCGGTGACAAACGGGGGCATGGTGCTCGTGCTCGAGGCCGGCGGGCAGCTCGCGGCGTTCGATCTCAACGGCAACCCCGTCCCATACTTCGGGACAGCGGTGACCCGCAGAGCGCTCATCGCACCCCCGGGGCCCGGCGCCGAAGCGCGTCGCAGGGCCAGTACACCCTCCCGCTCGTCTCACCGGGCACCTACCTAGACATCGCCGTCGACGGCTCCGCACACATCTACGTCCTCTACTACACCAGTGACGGGGCAGCGCCGAGCGACTACCACGTCGACGTCTACACCCCGGCCGGCGCCGTGCTCGACACCAACAGCCCCGGCGTCAACGTACCCCACCTAGCCATCGACTACTGGCGCAACATCTACGCCGGCAACTTCAACCCACTCGAAGGCATCGTCACCGGCCAGCCACACATCGACCCCGCACTCGGCGTGGCCGAACCCTCGATCAGCCTGTTCCTCCCAACCAACCCGACCAAGAAACCTCCGCAAAAGCCCACGCGCAACCAGCCCCCGAAGACCGCGTGAGCGACTGATCGACGGATGGGTACCGCGCGACTCATCTGACACCTATGTCCCGACTCATCACAGAGATGCCGGAGGAGGGACTCGAACCCCAGACACACGGATTATGATTCCGACCGTGGTTGCGCAGGCGGCTCTGCGCGCCAACCGCTCAGCTCCGTCTAGCGAAGGTGAGGATCAAATGCGACCCAGGCGGACATGCTCGGTCGGCATTGAGCGTCACAACGTACTCGGAACCACCTCGAACGAACTTGCCATCGGTGAGCATGTAAGCGGCATGCTCTCTCCGCGGCGGAGCTTTGACGGAGCGCAACGCCAGGTTCGTGTCGGTCAGCCGGATCACGATCTTACGGTTGTGCGAGCCCCCGGCGAGGTGATTCGTGCCTGACAGGAGCGCGCGTTCCCACGGCACCTGACGACTCGACGACCGCCTGTCGGCCGCGTGCCGCCGAGGGCGCCAACCCCCGACGGAATCGAGAACTCGCCATTCGTAAGGCGCGTGGTATGCCCGGTGTCCGGGGGTACAGTCATCGACACTCCAGCAGGTACGCTCGCGGTCCCCGTGATCGTGCCGCCCGTGACGATCCGCCACTCGGTGATTTGGAAATTCAGCGTTCCGGTGCCGGTGGGAACTACCTCCCAGGCGTTGGACAGGAACTCGGCCAGTCGAATTTGACCGGATTGGATTTCAGCGCGGCGCCCGGCGCTGCTGTCGATTCCGCCGGTGTACAGAACACCGGGGAACTCGATGGGCTCAACGTTGCTTACGCTGTAGTCGAGCTCCTCGAGAAATCCGTTCGACGGAAGCTGCGCCAGGCGCTTCCGATTCCACCGACGAGCAGGAACATCTCAGCGGTGACCAGCGCCGCCGCACCGCACCCAGTCCTCCGCTTAAGCCGGCGTCCGCCTCGCGCGCGCGCCGCGCCCCATGGGTCACCAGGCATAACCTTCACCTCCGCGATCGTCGTCGGCACCCATTGGCGCCGATACTCTCATCGTCCCTGACGCGATTCCGTTGACGCATATCTAACCCCAGGCTGGATCTCGCCGCAAGCGTTCTACGGGTCGCAGACACCTGTCGTACGACTGCCCTGGGCCCCGGTCAGGTCAACCCGTTAGGTCCGATCGCTCCGTCTACCAGCGCTTAACGCAGTCGACCGCTCGCGCAGTCGCGCGGGGCGAACTAGTCGCGCCGGGACGGGTCGCCCTATGCCGCGACGTCATTCATTCATCGACATCCTTCCGCTCCCGGGCGGAGATCCTCGAGGCGGCGGTCAGCTGCGTTCAGCACAACGAGCATCGCGCGGCTTAGGTTCGCGGCAGCCGGGGCCCTGTCAGGAGGTCACTTGTATGGTGCAGGACGTGGCGGACGTTCCGGCGGGCCCCGGCGGCTTGATTCGGTGGGGGTTGAGTTCAACGAGGAGCGGCTGATCAGCGACGCTGGGCTGCTGCTGACGCGCGACGCTGGCGGACCGGCTCGGCTTGGAGGAGCTGGTCAACGAGTCGGTGTGGCTGCCCTACGGGACGCCGGGCGCGGCGTTGCCGGGCCGCAAGGTCATGACCCTGGTGCACGGGATGATCGCCGGCGCCGACAGCATCGATGACATGGACCTGCTGCGCGCCGGGTCAACCAGCTGTGCTCGGGCATCGGGTGATGGCGCCCTCGACGCTCGGGACGTTTCTGCGGGCGTTCACCTTCGGGCATGTCCGCCAGCTCGACCGGGTGCTGGACGTGCGCTCGCGCGGGCTTGGGCAGCGGGGCCGGGCCCGGCGATCGGCCGTTGGTGATCGACTCGACAGCTTCGTCGGCGAGGTCTACGGCTACGAGAAGGAGGGCGCCGGCTACGGCTACACCCACAGTTCGGGTATCACCCGTTGCTGGCGACCCGCGCCGACACCGGGGAGGTGCTGCACATCCGGCCGCGAAGGGGTCGGCGAACACCCAGCGCGGGGCCGAGCGGTTCGTCGATGAGCTGCTCGCCCGCGTTCGCCGCGCCGGCCACCAGGGCCAGATCGTGATCCGGCCGACTCGGGTTCGAGAACCACAAGCTGATGGGCGCCCTGCACAAGCAGGGTGTCGAGTTCTCGATCGGCGCCAAGCAAGCAAAGACGATCCGGGCGCTGATCGACGCAGATCCCCGAGAGCGACTGGGTCACCGATCACCGACTACCCGGCCAGCGGTGAGGCGCAGGTCGCCGAGATCCTGTTCAAGGGCTTCCGGCTGATCGTCCGCCGCACCCGGCTGACCGCGCAGCAGCTCGCGCTGTGGCCCGACTGGCGCCACCACTGCTTCTCACCAACCGCAGTGCCGCTGCTGACCGCCGATATCGATCACCGCGACCACGCCCAGATCGAGCTGGTCATCCGCGACCTCAAAGACCAGGCCCTCGCGCACTTCCCCTCCGGCAACTACTCGCCAACAGCGCCTGGACCGTGATCGCCGCGCCTCGCGCACAACCTCGCCCGCTGGACCACCCTGATCGCCCACCCCAACCGACGTCCAGACCGCCAGCACCCGCCGACGCCAGCTGCTCCAGATCCCCGGCCGGCTCGTCCGACCAGCCGCGATGGACGCTGCGGCTCCCAGCCCGCTGGCCCTGGCAAGACGACTTCCTCACCGTGCTGGACGCGATCCGGGCGCTTCCCGCCCGGACGTGACCTCGCACCCAGAAGCACGACGAGTATCCGCAGTCGCACGGCCGAGACCGGCAGGCAGACGCTGCCCACAAACACCCCCCAACCCGCCCGCCACAACCGCCGATCACCCAAACCGGTTCTCAGGACCAACGCGCTCAACTCCACAACGCACTCGCCAGGACTCACCTCACGAGGTTCACCCAAATCAGCACCCGATCGGTGGATTCAGGCTAAGGGATCGCACCCGCGCTAGGCGCAGGCCTTACGCACATCCAGACTTCCTACCGCACCGGAAAAGAAGAAAGCCCGCCGTAGCGGGCCTTCGGAGGTGCCGGAGGAGGGACTCAGACCCCCGACACACGGATTATGACCCTGACCGGCGAGCGGTCATCTTCCCGACGGGTTACCACGGCGCCTACACCGCCGGTGTCACGTCAGGCTCAACGGTGTACGTTGCCGGCGCCGGCCCGGTCGGACTCGCGGCGGCGCATTCCGCCCAGCTGCTGGGCGCCGCGGTGGTGATCGTCGGCGACATGATCCCCGAACGGCTCACGCAGGCGAGGAGCTTCGGCTGCGAAACGGTCGATATCTCCAAGGGCGATCCGAAGGATCAGATCGAGCAGATCCTTGGCGTGCCCGAGGTCGACGCGGCCGTTGACGCGGTCGGGTTCGAAGCCCGCGGTCACGGCGCCGACTCGGGTCAGGAGGCGCCGGCAACGGTTCTCAATTCGATCATGGACGTCACTCGCGCCGCGGGCAAGCTCGGCATCCCGGGTCTGTACGTGACCGGGGATCCCGGCGGGGTCGACGAGGCGGCCAGGGTTGGCTCGCTGTCGATCCGGATCGGTCTGGGTTGGGCCAAGTCGCAAAGCTTCACCACCGGACAGTGCCCGGTCATGAAGTACCACTACGGCCTGATGCAGATGATCCTCAACGACAAGGCGCAGATCGCCAAGGCGGTCAACGCCACCGTGATTACCCTCGATGAGGCACCGAAGGGCTACCAGGACTTCGATCAAGGCGCGGCAAGGAAGCTCGTCCTGGACCCGCACGGTTTGGTCAACGCCTGAGGAAATCCCGCTGCTCAGCCCACCGCAAGCCCGCCCGCGGTGCGCTGGCCAGCGCCCACCCGACTGCGGACCGATGAAAATCCGGGGGAGTCCAAAGGGGCGGTCGGCATCTGCTCAGAACCTGCAAGCACCGACTCCTCCGTCTTCGTGGGAGCGAAAACTGCACCGGGTACAATCAGGGAACGGTGCTAGATAGGGTTCCGCGGTGACGACAGCGGCTCGACTAGCCGCCGCGAGGTGTGGAGTCCGGAGGCGCTTGAGCGCACGTCTCGCTGTGGGGGTGACGATGGTGGCTGCGTCGCTCTGCTGCTTGGGCTGCGGTTCTTCAGTGACCGGCTCGCCTGCGTCAACAGCCGGAAGCGCGACCGCCGGGACGGCGAGATCGAGCCCCGTGCCGCGGGCCTCCGGCTTCGGCTCCAACTGGACCACGTACCACGGGACTGCTGAGGCGACCGGAGTCCATGCGGCGCACACCAAGCTGTTGCCTTCGCGGCGGGCCTGGACCTCCCCGATCCTTGACGGGCAGCTGTATGGCGAGCCGCTCGTCGCCGACGGGCGCGTCGTCGCGGCGACCGAGAACGACACCGTCTACGTGATGGCCGCCGACAGCGGGCGCATCCTGTGGTCACGCCACCTGGCGAACGCCGTGCCATCCAGCGACCTGCCCTGCGGCGACATCTCGCCCGAGGTCGGCATCACGGGCACCCCGGTGATCGACTTGACGCGCCACGAGATCTTCGTCGACGCGGACACGCTGATAAGCGGCCCGCCTGCCTCGGGTGGTGTGGAAGCGTCGCACCGCCTCTTCGGGCTCGACCTGTTCACCGGCAAGGTCGAGCTGGACGAGCCGGCGATGCCGAACGCCGGCGAGGACCAGCTCGCGCAGCTGCAGCGGCCAGGGCTGGCGCTCGACCACGGTTTCGTGGTCATCGCCTACGGTCAGAACGCCGGCGACTGTCCCGGCCCCAACGGTCCTGCCCACGGCTATGTCGTCTCGATCCCGGAGACCGGGAGGCCGGCTCCACTACTTCCAGATCGGCAGCGGCCAGGATCGGGGGGCGGTGTGGATGGGCGGCAGCTCTCCGGTCGTCGACCCGCACGGGAACGTCTACGTGGCGAGCGCCGACGGCTACGACCTCGGCGCCGGCCAGCCGTACGACGACAGCGACGCGGTGCTCGAGCTGTCGCCGACCATGCACCTCGAGTCGATCTTCTACCCCAAGGACTGGCAGACGCTGAGCGCCGACGACCTCGATCTCGGGACCGGGGACCCGGTGCTCGTGGACGGTTTCGTGTTCCAGATCGGCAAGACGGACATCGCCTACCTGCTGCGTCAGGGACATCTCGGCGGCGAGGAGGGCGAGGTCGCGTCGCTTTCGATGTGCAGCGGCGACCCCGACGGCGGACGCGCGGTGGAGGGCTCGGTCGTCTACGTGCCCTGCCCGAACGGCGTGACGGCGATCAAGGTTTCGACCAAGGCGCCCGTACCTGAAACAGCTGTGGACCGACAACGACGGCGCCGCTGGCGGACCGATCATCGCCGATGGACTGGTCTGGACGATCGGAGGCGACAACGCCGTGCACGGCCTCAACCCGGCCAACGGCCACGAGGTCGTCTCGATCCCCTTCGGCGGGTACGCGAACCACTTCCCGACGCCGTCGGTCGGCGATGGCCTGCTGCTCCTTCCGGGCACCGACCAGGTCTTCGCCTTCATGGGTCCGGCCGGGCTGCCGCCGCCACCCCCCGCGCCTGGCAGGTGAGACGCGCCTGCCGGCGGTGCGCGCTCGAGCTTGACCGCCGCCTGCAGTGCCCGAACGGTCGACTTGAGCCAACTTCCGGATCGCTCGAATGCCGCGAAGACTTGCCCTCGGTGGACATTTCAACCCGACTGGGGTGGTCGTCCACGACCAAAGCGGAGTAGGTGTCGATTTCGGCGAGCAGAGCCGCCTCCCCAACCGACAAACAGGTCGAGCACATCGGCGTTGACGGTGTCCTCGCCAAGCCCCGTCAGCAGCTCAAGGGTGGCAACCTATCGTCCGCTGCCGATGCGTGAGCGGTTGATCTCGAGGCGTTCTGGAAAGCAAGAAAAGCTGGGCATCTCGACGGTGAGCGACAAGATCGTGCAGACGGCGGCCAAGCTCGTGCTCGAGCCGATGTTCGAGGCGGCCTTCTGCCCGACCTCGTATGGATTCCGGCCCGGACGCAGGGCGCGGGACGCCATCGAAGAAGTGCGGTTCTTCATCCACGCTCCCGTCGGCGAGCGTCCGCATCTGGCTGGCTTCGCCGCCGCGATGTCGGCGACCTACTACGACGCCGGCGAGGCGTCGTACTGGGCCAGGACCTGGCCGGGCGTGAGTTCGCTCAGGTACTCCGCCGCGTCGCTGATCGACCCGAAGAACGCGCCGCGGCTGGTTGGGCCAGCCGCCGTTGGCCGCGAGCCCCGAGCTGCCAGTAGCCCAGTGTAGGGCAGGGCGTCGGTCGTCGGGCCCGACGCACCTGGGCGCCGTCGACGTAGAGGTGCATGCCGTCGCTGCCCTGGGTGGCGACGACGAAGTGCCACTTGCCGTCGTTGTAGCTGCCGCGAGCCTGGATCACGACGTTCGCGCCCCGTCCAGACGCCGAAGTCGAGCTGGCCGGCTGCTCGTCATGTAGACGACCGGTCCTGATTGGCGTTGGCGCCGGTCGGCGAGTCGCCGAACGTGGCGAGCACGCCCCCGCTCGCCGTGGTCGTCTTGAACCACAGCTCCTCGGAGTAGGTGGTCGGCGCGTCTTGCGGCTGGGTCGAGACGATCTGGCCGCCGTTGAGCGTCACCCCGTCCCGCCGCTGCCCTCGACCGGGCTGGGCGTCTGGTAGGTGATCCCCGAGGAGCTGAACGCGCCGGTGTCGCGGTTGCCCGAGAGGTCGGCCGCGCCGGTCGACCCGGATGCGTCCGCCAGCGGCCAGTAGACCGCCGGACCCGTCGGCAGTCGACCGTCTTGCCGTACGCGCGGTCGGAGCCGACAGCGCCGGCGTCGAGATCGAAGATCGTCGCCGAGACGCTCGGCGTGCCTTTCGCGTTGATCGCGAACAGCATGTACGGGCCCGGCAGCGCGATCGCCGGGGTCCGACGGGATGGTCAGCCTGGTAGGTGTTTCCGCTCGAGGACGCGATCGTCAGCGGGATCCGCCGCTGGTCGTTGTCGACAGTGTGCGTCGCCTCGTCGTAGCGCATCAGCACGAAGCTCTGCACCGGCCCGCCGGTGGTCACCGAGATCGTCTGCCCGGTGACTGCGCCGAGGACGGCGCCGAGGAGATCGTCGGGCGCGTCGCCACGCGAGCCGTCGGCGTTGAACAGATACGGCGGGTAGAAGATCTGCCCGTCGGGATGGTTGGTCGCGCACGACCCGCACAGCCCGCCGCCGCCCGAGAACACCGTGCCGTCCGGCAGCAGCACCGCGACCGAGTGGTAGTTGCGCGGCTCGGCCTCCGGCGCCATCACCGTCCACTGCCCCGTGCTCGGGTTCCACATCTCCGGCGTACAGGACCGAGGTCTCGTCGGAGAACGGAACCGCGTAGCTCTCGCCGCCGACCGTGAAGACCTGGCCCGTGGGCAGCACGACGCTGTTGGCGAATGCGCGCGGTACGTTCATCGACGAGGTCGCGGTCACCTGCGGCGGTGCCGGTCGAGATGTTGACGACGTTGGCCGACGTCGGTGGCGTTGGAGTCCTGGTAGTCGGCGCGCCGCCGACGGTGAGGATCTTGTTCGACGTCGTACAGCACGGCGTTGCCGTTCATCTCATCGCCGCCGTGCCGCGGGCGCCCGCGGCGGTGATCGTGCCCGCGCCGGTCGTCGTGATCCAGTGCATCTCCGCCGACGGGCCGGCCTGGAAGACCTTACCGCCCGAGGTCGCGATGAACCAGCCGTGGTTGTCGGCGCGGTACACGCCCTGGCGCGTCGTTCGTGTAGATCGGATTCGCCGGGACGCCGGTCAGCTCGCGCCACGCACCCGTCGGAGGACCAGATCTCGCCCAGCTTGCCGCCGATTGCGCCCGACCAGGAGCCGCCGAGCACGAACACCTGGCCGTCCGACAGGGTCGTCTGTCCCTGATAGCCGCGACCGATGTTCATCTGCGGACCCGCGCTCCAAGTGTTGGTCGCCGGGTTATAGATGCTCGTCAGCGTGTCGCTGATCCCGCCGGTCACCATCACCTCTCCGTTGGGGAGGATCGACACGCCCGGACAGAACATGTTGTGCGCCGTGTTGCTCACCGTCGCAGCTGCTGACCGCGCCCGTCGTGAGATTGAGGATCGCGGTCTGCGTGTACGGCGACGTACCGAGCCGAAGTTCAGGTCCTCGTCGGCCGACCACACGAGCAGCTTGTTGCCCGGGATCAGCGCCGCGGCCACCGGGATCAGCGGAAAGCCGATCGTCGGCCCCACTGGCCGACGACCGACGGACCTGCGGCTCCGTTGGCGGCAGAGGCTGCTTCGGCGCCAGCCGCTGGGGCGGGCAGGCGCGCACCGGTCAGCACGATCCGCGCCGCCGCCACTGAGGGCGCGCCAACCGGTGAGACCGATAGCACGGTCAACCGCACCGCCCGCACCACACGGGGCATCCACGCAACCTTCTTGTCGGTCGCGTTCGCCTGCCAGCGGCCATACGCCACAGTGCGCCCGAATCGCCTTCCGTCCCGCGACAGGGTCACCGGAACCGACCGATCTCCCCGAGCGGTCTGCGCGGCACGTATGTCAGGCCAGATACAAGCTCAGCGGATGGAAGCCTGATTGTGATCGACTGCGCCAGCCGGGCGTGCCGGCCGAGGCGAGCGCTCAGCCAGTAGGCCGATCGCCGCGACCCGAGCACCGCTCTGGCGGGATGGCCGGGGGCGGCGCTCGCCGCCGTCACGCTCCAGCCGTAAGGATGAAGCGCCGGCGAGAACGGGATCTAGGCGGCCTTCGACGGATGCACCATGTGCCGCATCGCGCCTGGCGGGATCCCAGCCATCCCCATCGGCCCGCCGGTCGACATCGCCGTCGCAGAACTGACGACGATCGACGCGGCAATCGTCGCTACGACGATCCCCACCACTAGCGCCCCACTAAACCCCCGGGCCCCCGAGTTCGGCATCCGTGCACCCTAAATTCGTCTTCCGTGCCGCTCCAGCCTGCCCAGACAGCCTGCCCATCGGCTCTGGCGCCGCTGCGCGCGAACCTAGAGCTGGTCGATGGGTACGCCGAAGTTAGGTACGTATTGATAATTCACTAATTCAACGTGAGATGAGGTTGAATCCTTTCTCGGACACTCTGGGCACCAACGGCGCGAGGTCCGTGATACGCCTGTCGGCTTTCGCCCAGAGTCGATCGGCGGCCGCGGGGTTGGTCTGCTGCAGCCGGACCGCGCGCTTTGCCACGGTGTCGGCTTGGTGGTCGCAGAACTGCGCGTGTTCGTCGAATTTGAGGCGAAGGTGGGGGCGGAACGCGAGCCGGTTTAGGCAGGGCTACGGGGACAGCACCGCAGGGCGTGCATCTCATCAACAACGCTGGCCTGTCCGCAGGCCAGGTGAGCAACTTCAAGAACGCGATCGGCCGGCTCATCAACAACGGGGTGCACCAGTACTGGCATACCGGCCTGATGAACTCTACGACCAACCCCGACGCGCGGACGATCGCCTTTTACAACTCGCTGGCGCCGGTCGCGGCGATCTGCGGCCCTCACGCCGCTGGGTGCCACGGAATTCACGAACGGGATACCGTGGGCGGTCGCTGACACGCAGTACGCCACGTCAGGCCGGATCTGGTCTGTCGCGGGCTCGCACGAGATGGTCGGGATGTGGAAGCACCGAAGCACGCACAACGTCAGGCGCGTGACCGGCGTTCCAAACGCTTACTGGCTGACCGAGATCGCCGATCCGGTCGAGGACTGCCACCGTCTGCTTGACGGCGTGCAGGTCACCGACTTCGTTGAGCCGTTCTGGTATCTCAACATCGACGCCCAGCAGGACAACATGAACCTGGTGGCGTACGACGGCGCGCGTTCGTACGGCTTCTCGTGCGCCGCTATTACCAGGGCTTTTCCGGATGCCGGAGGAGGGACTCGAACCCCCGACACACGGATTATGATTCCGCTGCTCTAACCGACTGAGCTACTCCGGCGCGCCGGCCAGTCTAGTGGGTTGGGCTCATCGCCTGGCGGTCCGCGTCTCGACCCGCCGGATCTCGCCGAGCACGGCCTGGAACCCCTCGCGGTATCCGCGCAGGTAGTCGTTCTCGTCGTCCTCGTCCAGAAACGCGCGGGCCTGGATCGACTCGAGGCAGTAGCGCCGCAGGTCCTCGACCGTGTGGCTCGTCCGCGCTGCGTACTGCTGGGCGCGCCACAGGGCGGCCCGCCGTCCGCTGGCCAGCGCGTTGCCCCGCTGACCGTCGAGCGCCGACATGCGCGCGCGTATCGCCGGGATCAACTCCATCGCCAGCATCGCTAACTGGAAGCTACTCCGGCGGGCGCCGGTGGCTCCAGGGCGCCGCCGCCTCGATCTGCCCCGCCAGCGAGTACAGCGTGGCTTCCTCCCCCGGCCGGCCCACGAGCTGGACGCTCAGCGGCAGTCCGTCGCCGCCGAATCCCGCCGGCACCGAGACCGCCGGCTGCCCGGTGAGGTTGAACACAGGCGTGAAGGGCATGAAGCGCGCGGCGATGTCGAAGGCGGCGGCCGCGGAGCGACCGTAGCCGCCCTCGGCCGGCGATCGCCGTGCGTGGCGAACCCCGGCGTCAGCAGCACGTCGAACTCGTCCCACAGCTCGGTGATCCGCTCGTCGTCCGCGGCCCGCGGGCAGCGCAGCGCGTCGCGCCGCCGCTCGGGCACCAGGTCGCGCCCGCGCCGCGCCAGCTGGCGGGTGCTGGGCTCCAGCATTGACCGGTCGGGCACGCTCAGCGAGCCCTCGTAGATCGCGCGCAGCTACGTCTGGGTGAACTCGCAGTGCGGACGAGCCCGTAGTCGGGATCGCGCTCGACCACCTCGTGGCCGAGCTCGCTCGAGCAGGCGCGCGGTGCGCTCCCAGGCCTGCGCTGGTCGGCCGACAGCCGCGCGATCAGCGCCGGCGGGACCTTGCGGGAGACGGCGATCCGCAGCCGCCCGGGCTCGGTCGCGCGCCGCCTCGAGGAAGCTGCCGCCGCGCGGCGGGGCCGGCGTCAGCGTCGCCGGCGCGCCGTGCCGTGCATCACGTCGAGCAGCAGCGCGCTGTCGGCGACCGTCCGCGTCAGCGCGCCGATAGATGCTCAGCCCCAGCCAGTCCGTCGTGCGCGGCTGGGTCGAGACGCGGCCGCGCGTCGGCTTCATCCCCACCAGCCCGCAGCAGGCCGCGGGAATCCGGATCGAGCCGCCGCCGTCGGAGCCGGTCGCGCCGGCACCATCCCGGCTGCGACCGCCGCCGCCGAGCCGCCCGACGAGCCGCCGGGCGTCCGGCCGGGTCCCAGGGATTGCGGGTGACCCCGTTGGCGTCGCTGGCCGTCCACGGGAAGATCATCAGCTCGGGAACGTTGGTGATCCCGATCGGGATCGCCCCGGCGGCGCGCAGCCGCCGCACCGCCTCGGCGTCGGCCCGGCTCGGCGGGCCGCAGGCATCGCGAACCCTTGGTCACCGTCTGACCGGCCACGGCGATGTCGTCCTTGACGGCGATCGGCACCCCGGCCAGCGGGCCGGCCCCCGGCTCGCCGGCGTCGAGTCCGCGGCGGCCCAGCGCCTCGTCGGCGAGCGTCACCCGGAACGCGTTCAGCCGCGGGTCGAGCGCCTCGATCCGCCGCAGGTACAGCTCCACCAGTTCTCGCGGGCTGAACCTCGCCGCGCTCGCACCATCTCCGCCAGCGCCGCCGGGCCGGCGAAGGCCAGCTCGTTCGCTGCGTTCGCCACTAACGCTCAGCCCGGGGACTCGGTGAGCGCCACCAGCAGCTCCCGAATCGCCCCGGGGTAGCGATAGACGATGCCCCCGTGCTTCCCGTCGAACAGGTCGAGCGTGTATTGGGCGCCCAACTTCGAGAGCTCGGAGGCGAACGCCTGGGCGCCGAGATCGAGGAAGTACTCATCGCTTCGCCCGGCGTCGAGGTAGATCCGGCGCATGCCGCGCAGCGCGTCGGCGTTGCGCGGCGCCATGCGCACGGGATCCCACTCCAACCATCGCTCCCACACCTCGGGGATCAGCCGACCGGTCGGGATCTCGAACGGCAACAGCGCCTCGCCGGGACGGTCGGGATCGGGCGAGTAGGCGCACGCGTAGCCGTACATCTCGAACACGGCCCCGAACTCGGCCCAGTCGAATCGATCCGCCTCGGCGACCCGCTGGAAGAACAGTTCGTAGGACCCGTCGTAGGAGTCGCGCAGCGTCCGCGCCACGGTCGGGAACTCGCGCAGGTAGCAGCACTCGAACAGCGCGTCGCCGGCATGGGAGGCGAACGCCCCGAACACGTCCGGACGCACCATCGAGACCACCATGGCGCCGTAGCCGCCCGACGACTTGCCGGCCAGACCACGATGGTCGCGGGCGGCCAGCGTCGGATAGTGCTGATCGATGAACGGCACCACCTCGTCGCAGAGGTAGTCCATGTACGGCCCGGTGCTGGTCGAGTTCAGGAACTGCGACCCTCCGCGCGAGGTCCAGGCGTCGACGAACACGACGATCCCCTCGGGACAGTCGCCGCGGGCATACAGCTGGTCCAGACGCTCGAAGATCGTCGGCTCGAACTGCACCCGGCTGAGCCACAGATCGAGCTGGCCGGTGAACCCCTGGATCACGTACACGGCCGGCACCGCCCCGACCTCGCCGGCCACGAGCCCCGGCGAGCGATACACGTACAGCGGCCGGCGGGCAGGATCCCCGAGTGGATTTCCGGCCAGCAGCGAGGACTCGACCACCCACTCGTCGACCGCGCCCCCGAGGGGGCGCGCCCAGGGCGGGCCCGGCAGACCGTCAACTTCGCGAATGGCCATCAGACCCGAGGGTATAGTGAGATTCCCGACAACGTCGACGAGAACTCCCGAAACATGGCGGACCTGGCCGAGACTCAATCGTCAAACGGCGCCGGAGCTGATCTCGACGCAGCCGAGACCAGCGAGTGGCTCGAAGCACTAGACGAGGTCGTCGAACACGACGGCCCGGGTCGCGCTCGCCAGATTCTCCAGCGCGTGATCGAGCGCGCGCAGCACGCGGGCACGGGCCCGATCGTCAGCCTCAACACTCCGTACGTCAACACGATTCCGGCTGATCGCGAGGCCCGCCTGCCGGGCGATCCCGCGCTCGAGCGGCGGCTGCGTTCGATCGTCCGTTGGAACGCGATCGCGATGGTCGTACGCGCCAACAAGATCTCCTCGGAGCTCGGCGGCCACATCGCCTCCTATCAGTCGCTGGCCACCCTGTACGAGGTCGGCTTCAACCATTTCTGGCACGGCGCCGGCCAGGACCACGGTGGCGATCTCGTCTACTTCCAGGGCCACTCCTCCCCCGGCAACTACGCGCGCGCGTATCTGGAGGGCCGGCTCAGCGAAGACCAGCTCGACGGCTTCCGCCAGGAGGTCTCGAAGCCCGGCGGCCTCAGCTCCTACCCGCATCCGTGGCTGATGCCCGACTTCTGGCAGTTCCCCAGCGTCTCGCTGGGGATCGGCGCGATCACCTCGATCTATCAGGCCCGTTTCATGAAGTACCTGGAAGCGCGCAACATCGCCCAAACCAGCGGGCGCAAGGTATGGGCGTTCCTGGGCGACGGCGAGATGGACGAGCCCGAGTCGATGGGCGCGATCGGCCTCGCCGGCCGCGAGCGGCTCGACAACCTGATCTGGGTCGTCAACTGCAACCTCCAGCGCCTCGACGGCCCGGTCCGGGGCAACGGCAAGATCATCCAGGAGCTCGAGGCCGACTTCCGCGGCGCCGGCTGGAACGTGATCAAGGTGGTGTGGGGCTCGCGCTGGGATCCCCTGCTCGCCGAGGACGTCGATGGCCGCCTGCTCCAGGTCATGGAGGAGTGCGTCGACGGCGAATATCAGACGTTCAAGTCCCGCGACGGCGCGTACGTACGCGAGCACTTCTTCGGCCGCGATCCGGTGCTGCTTCAGCGCGTGGCCCATATGACCGACGAGGAGATCTGGCTACTCAACCGTGGCGGTCTGGACCAGCAGAAGGTGTACGCCGCCTATCACGAGGCGGTCGCCCATCAGGGCGAGCCCACCGTGATCCTGGCCAAGACGATCAAGGGCTACGGGATGGGCGTGTCGGGCGAGGGCCAGATGATCACCCACCAGGCCAAGAAGATGACCGAGGACGCGCTGCTGGCGTTCCGGGACCGCTTCGAGCTGCCGCTCACTGACGAGCAGGTCCGCAACGCCGAGTACTACAAGCCCGCCGAGGACGCGCCCGAGATGCAGTACCTCCGCGAGCGGCGAGCCGCGCTGGGCGGCAGTCTCCCCGTCCGTCGACGGACCGCGCCGCGGCTCGAGATCCCGGAGCTCGAGTTGTTCAAAGGCCAGCTCGAGGGCACTGGCGAACGCGAGATCTCGACCACCATGTCGTTCGTTCGCGTGCTCGCGGCGCTGCTCCGCGACAAGCAGATTGGCCGCCACATCGTCCCCATCATCCCCGACGAGTCCCGGACCTTCGGGATGGAGGGGTTGTTCCGGCAGGTCGGCATCTACGCGCCGTTCGGCCAGCTCTACCAGCCCCAGGATGCCGAGCAGCTGATGTTCTACAAAGAGGACGCGCACGGCCAGATCCTCGAGGAAGGGATCACCGAGGCCGGCTCGATCTCCTCGTTCATCGCCGCCGGAACGTCATACAGCGCCCACGGCGTGCAGACGGCGCCGTTCTACATCTACTACTCGATGTTCGGCTACCAGCGGGTGGGCGATCTGATCTGGGCGGCGGCCGACAGCCGCACGCGCGGCTTCCTGCTCGGCGGCACCGCCGGCCGGACGACGCTGAACGGCGAGGGGCTGCAGCACGAGGACGGCCACAGCCACGTGCTCTTCTCGGTCGTTCCCAACTGTCGCGCCTACGACCCCACGTTCTCCTACGAGCTCGCGGTGATCATCCAGGAGGGCCTCCGCCGCATGCTCGTCGAGCAGGAGGACGTCTTCTACTACATCACGTTGATGAACGAGAACTACCACCACCCGGCGATGCCCGAGGGCGCCCGTGAGGGGATCCTCCGCGGCCTCTACCGGCTGCGCACGAGCGAACTCGACGGTCCGCGTGTACAGCTGCTCGGGTCCGGGACGATCCTGAACGAGGTGCTGGCCGCCGCCGAGCTGCTCGAGTTCGACTACGGCGTCGCCGCCGACGTCTGGAGCGCGACATCGTTCACCGAGCTGCGGCGCGACGGGATCGAGGTCGAACGGTGGAACCTCTTGCACCCGCTCCAGGAGCCGCGCCGCGCATACGTGACGGAGCAGCTCGAGGGCCGCGGACCGGTCGTCGCCTCGACGGACTACATGCGCGCCTACGCGGACCAGATCCGCCAGTGGGTTCCCGACTCCTACCGGGTGCTCGGCACGGACGGCTTCGGGCGCAGCGACTTCCGGCGCGCGCTCCGGCGCTTCTTCGAGGTCGATCGCCACTATGTTGCCGTCGCCGCGCTGAAGGAGCTCGCCGAGGCCGGCCAGCTGCCGGCCACGCGCGTACAGGAGGCGATCGATCGTTACGGGATCGACCCCGAGGCCCCGATCCCGACCAGCGTATGACGGCGACGAGCGCGATCCGCGTCGAGGTCCCGGATATCGGTGACTTCGAGGACGTGCCGGTAATCGAAATCCTCATCTCGCCCGGCGACACAGTGGCGCTCGACGACCCGCTGCTAACGCTCGAATCCGACAAGGCGACGATGGACGTCCCCGCCCCCATGGCGGGGACGGTGCGCGAGCTGCAGGTGAAGGTCGGCGACCGCGTGTCGCAGGGAACCCCGTTGCTGACCATCGAGCCGTCCGACGCAGCCGCGTCGGCACCCTCACAGGCGTCCGCGATTGCCTCGGGCGGCGCCCCCACCGAAGCCGCCGCGCCCGACGCGGTCGCGACCTCGCTGGCCGCCGAGCCCACCGCCCCGCCGCCGGTGGCATCACCGGAGCCGCCGACCGAGAACGGACGCCAGCGCGTCTACGCGAGCCCGGCGGTGCGGCGCCTGGCCCGCGAGCGGGGCGTCGATCTCACCGCGATCACGGGCACCGGCCGCAAGGGCCGGATCACCAAGGAGGACGTGGTCGAGCTCTTGGAGACGGAACCCGCCCGCCCCGCCCCCCCGGCGCCGCCTGCGGCTCCCGGTCCGGGTGTCGTGCTCGACCTTCCGCCCTGGCCAAGGCCGAACTTCGAGAAGTTCGGACCCGTGGAACGCGTCGAGCGGTCGCGGATTCAGCGCATCTCGGCGCCCAACCTGGCCCGCAACTGGGTGATGATCCCGCACGTCACCCACAACGACGAGGCCGACATCACCGAGCTCGAGGCCTGGCGCAAGCGACTTAACGCCGAGCAGGACGTGAAGGTGACGATGGTCTCCTTCCTGGTCGTCGCGTCCGTGACCAGCCTGAAACAGTTCCCAACCTTCAACTCCTCCCTCGACGGCGATGAGCTGGTGCTCAAGCGTTACTACAACATCGGGTTCGCGGCCGACACGCCGGGCGGGCTGGTCGTTCCGGTGATCAAGAACGCCGACCAGAAGGGGTTGATCGAGATCGCCGCCGAGCTCGGCGAGCTGTCCGCCAAGGCGCGAGCGGGCAAGCTCGCGCCCGGGGACATGCAGGGGTCGACGTTCACGATCTCCTCGCTGGGCGGGATCGGCGGGACGTCGTTCACGCCGATCGTCAACGCCCCCGAGGTGGCGATCCTCGGCGCCACGCGGTCGGCTATGAAGCCGGTCTGGAACGGTCAGGAGTTCGTCCCCCGGCTGATGGTGCCGCTGTCGCTGTCCTACGATCACCGCGTGATCGACGGCGCGGCGGCGGCGAGGTTCGTGGCCCACCTGGTTGGCGTGCTCTCCGACCTGCGCAGGGCGCTGCTTTGAGCGCGCCGGCCGAGGTCCGCGTCCCCGACATCGGGGACTTCGCGGACGTCCCGGTGATTGAGATCCACGTCTCGACCGGCGACGAGGTCGCCGTCGAGGACCCGCTGGTCACGCTCGAATCGGATAAGGCGACGATGGACGTGCCGGCGCCGTTCGCCGGCGTGGTCAAGCAGCTGCGCGTGTCGATCGGCGATCGCGTCTCCGAGGGCAGCGTCCTGCTCGTGCTCGAGCCCGACCGCGCGGAGGCTCGCGAATCCGACGGCGCCCAGGCCGGTGCGTCCGATGCCGCGGTGGTCCAGGAACCCGCTCCCCCGCCCCCGTCCGACGACGGCGCCGGCGAGCGCGACGCCCAGGTGGTCGTGATCGGGTCCGGGCCGGGCGGCTATACGGCTGCCTTCCGCGCCGCCGACCTCGGCTTGCGGACGATCCTGGTCGAGCGCTTCGACACGCTCGGGGGGGTTTGCCTGAACGTCGGCTGCATCCCCTCGAAGGCGCTGCTGCACGCGGCGCGGGTGATCGGGGAGGTCGAGGAGATGGCCGAACACGGGATCAAGTTCGGCGCCCCCGAAGTCGACATCGAGCAACTCCTGGCGTGGAAGCAGTCGGTGGTCGACAAGCTTACCGGCGGCCTGAAGGCGCTGGCGAAACAGCGCAAGGTCGAGGTGGTCACCGGGGTGGCCCGCTTCACCGGACCCCACACCGTGCAGGCGGGCGAGCGCGCGATCACCTTCGAGCACTGCATCATTGCCGCTGGCTCACAAGCCGCGCGACTGCCCGGCCAGCCCGACGACGGGCGCATCATCGACTCCACCGGGGCGCTGTCGCCCAGCTCGATTCCGCCGCGGCTGCTGGTGATCGGCGGGGGGATCATCGGCCTCGAGATGGCGACCGTGTACGACGCGCTCGGCTCGCGAGTGACGGTAGTCGAGTTGATGGATCAGCTGATCCCCGGTTGCGACCCCGATCTCGTCCGGGTTCTGCACAAACGGATCTCGAGCCGGTACGAGGGGATCCATCTCGGCACCGAGGTGGGCTCGATCAAGGCGCAATCGGACGGCGTGCAGGTCGAGCTCTCGAACGGCGAATCGCAGCTTTACGACCAGGTCCTGGTGGCGGTGGGCCGCAAGCCTAACGGGCTGGCGATCGAGGCCGGCGCCGCCGGCGTCGAGGTCGACCCACGCGGGTTCATCGCCGTCGATCGCCACCTGCGCACCAACGTCCCCCACATCTACTCGATCGGCGACATCGTCGGGGGCCCGATGCTCGCTCACAAGGCTTCGCACGAGGGCAAGACCGCGGCCGAGGTGATTGCGGGCGTCGCGGGGGCGGAGTTCGACCCCGCCGCGATCCCCGCGGTCGCCTATACGGATCCCGAGGTGGCGTGGATGGGGCTTACCGAGACCGACGCCAAGGCCAGCGGCACCGAGTACGAGAAGGCGTCGATCCCATGGGCGGCTTCCGGACGCGCGCTCGGGCTTGGCCGTCCCGACGGGCTGACCAAGCTGCTGTTCGAGCCCGGACGCAAGCGGCTACTCGGCGCCGGGATCGTCGGCGTCGGCGCCGGCGAGCTGATCGCGGAGACCGTTCACGCGCTGGAGATGGCCTCAGATGCCCAGGACATCGGCCTGACGATCCATCCCCACCCCACGCTGACCGAGACGGTGATGTTCGCCGCCGAGATGGCCGAGGGCACGATCACGGACCTCCTCCCTCCCCGGAGGCGGGCAGGAAGTCGAGCAGCAGCCGGTTGACCTCGTCGGGGGCCTCGAGCTGCATCCAGTGTCCCGCTCCCTCGATCCGCTCGTAGTGGAACGGGCCAGTGACCTGCGACGCGGAGTTGGTCATCTGCTTCTCGGTCAGCGCGAAGTCACGGGAGCTCCACACGCCCATCGTCGGCGCCTGGATCGGCGGCAACTTCGGGCCGCCCTCGACGAACGACTTCGGCGGGACGTTAGCCCGGTAGTAGTTGAGCCCCGGAGTGAGCGAACCGTTGGCTTCCAGTTCAGCGATCACCTGGTCGGTGTCGGGGTGGCGGGCCCAAGCACGGAAGTTCGACCAGTCGTCGGCCGACAGCCACCGCTCGGCGATCCCGCGGAACTGGAACAGCAGCATGTACCACGACCGCGCGTACTGCTCGAGGTTCTTGGCCAGAAACGTCGATGGGTGGCCCACTGACAGCGCGACGAGATGGTCAACCCGGTCGGCGGCCAGGGCGGCAAGGCCCCACGCCAGCGCCGCGCCCCAGTCGTGACCGACGACGTGGGCGCGCTCTACGCCCGCGTCGTCCATCACGCCGAGCACATCAGCGGCGAGTGAGGCCAGGCCGTAGGCCTCGACTTCCTCCGGCTTGTCCGATCGCCCGTAGCCGCGAAGGTCGGGGACGATCGGCCGAAAGCCGGCTTGCACCAAGGCCGGAACCTGATGGCGCCAGAGCCTTCCCGAGTCCGGAAAGCCATGGAGCAGCACGACGGGTCTTCCGTCACCGGTTACCTCGTATTCAATTCCGACGCCGTCAACGTCAACGCGCATTCATCCTCCAGCTCGTACGGTCTCGCGCTCGGGCTCGCCCTGAGGCTGGGGCGCGCGGTGAGGGCCACCGCGCTGGCTGGGTCCGAAGCGCAGCTCGGTGCGCCAGTCGGCGCCACTGCCGCGCGGTCGGCCGAAGCGGAGGTACAACGCGGGCACCACGAACAGGTTCATCAGCGTCGATGTTGCCAGGCCGCCGAGGATCACGATCGCCATCGGGTTTTCGATCTCCTGGCCCGGACGCTGACCGAAGATCACGAACGGCGCCAGCGCGAGCGCGGTGGCGAGCGCGGTCATCAAGATCGGCGACAGCCGCTCGCCGGCACCGCGCATCACGAGCTCGACGCCGAACTTCTCCCCCTCCTCGCGTTCGAGGTGCTGGAGATGGCTGATCATCAGGATGCCGTTGCGGGCGGCGATGCCGAGCACGGCGAAGAACCCGACCAGGGCGCCGAGATCGATGTCGCCGACCCCGATCCAGGCGGCCAGAATCCCGCCGACCAGCGCCACCGGCAGGGTGAGGAACATCACCACCGCCAGCCGCACACTCTGGAAGGCGGCCTGGAGCAGGAACAAGATCACGATCGCCGCGCCGAGCCCCATCTCCAGCAGGCGTCGCTGGGCGGCCTGGCGCTCGGCGCCCTCGCCGAGCAACTCGACGTGATATCCGAGCGGGAGCTTGACCTGCGCCAGCTTGGCCTCGACCGCCGAAGTGGCCGAGCCGAGGTTGTTACCGGCCACGTTGGCAGTCACATCGATCTTGTTGGTTCCGTTTACGCGGGTGATGTCGCTGGGGGTCGAATTGACGACCAGGTTTGCCACCGTCCCAAGTGGCACGTGTCCCCCACCCGGTGTGTCGATCAGTAACTGTTTGACGTCGCTGAGGTTCTGTCGCGCCGACGGCACGCTGTAACCCGACACTCCGACGGCCACGCCTCCGGACCAGATTTCACCCAGCTCGACGCTGCCGAAGATGATCGCCGCCTCGCGGCGCACGTCCCCCGGGGTCAGGCCGTAGCGCGCCGCCACGGGGGCGTTGACCGTCTCCTGTATCTGCGGAATGTAACCCTGGGACTGCGGATGGAGATCGACCAGGTTCGGGGTGCGGTTCAACTTGTCGGTGACCTGCTGCGCAAGCCTTTGCAGCTCGCCGAAGTTGGGCCCCTCGATCCGCATCACGAGGTCCTCGCTGTCGGTCGTGATCGTTTCGTCGATCCGTTCGTGCAGATACGTGGTCACGTCGAGGAAAGTGCCCGGGAACGAGGCTCCCACGGCTCGCACCTGGTTCTCGGTCTGCTCGAGGTTGGCGTTCGGCTTGAGCGTGATCCACTGCTCGGAGAACTCGGGCCCGGCGATCTCCTCCCCGAGGAGCGCCTGGCCGATGTGGGCCCCGACCTGGGCCACCCCCGGTATCCGCAGTAGGCGTTTCTGGAGCGCGGTGACGATGCGCACCATCTCCGGTAGCGAAGTGCCTGGCTTGGTGTCGAAATGCATCAGCAGGTCCTGCTCCTTGAAGGTCGGGAACAGGTCCTGGCCGAGGTTGGGAAGCACGAACGCCGCCGCCACGATCGCCGCCACGACCGTGGCGAGTGCCCATTTGGGCGTTCTCACCACTGGACGCAGCACGCGCGCGTAATTGCGCTTGCACCAGCCGATCAGGGGCGGATCCTTCGACCCGAGCCTGGCGCTCGGCATCAGCACCATGGCCAACGCCGGCGTCACGGTCAGCGCCACCAGCATCGAGGCCAGCACGGCCAGCGCGTAGGCGATGGCCAGCGGCCGGAAGAACGAGCCGGTCAACCCTCCGACGAACACAACCGGGAGCACGGCGACGATGTTGATCAGCGTCGCGTAGAGGATCGCCGTGCGGACTTCCAGCGAAGCCGCGAGCAGTAGATGCAACGGCGTCGTCGATTTGCCCTCGGCGCGCCAGTTGCGCAATCGCCGCACGATGTTCTCCATGTCGATGATCGCGTCGTCGACGACGACCCCGACGGCGACACCGAACCCGGCCAGGATCATCGTGTTGATCGTCGTTCCCTCGGCGTCCATCACGATCGCGGCGGCGGCGAGCGACAGCGGGATCGCGAGCAGGCTGACCAGCGCGGCGCGCCACTGGAACAGGAAGGCGATCAGCACGAATACGACCAGGATGCAACCCAGCACGACCACGAACGACAGGTTGTGAATTGCCGTGTGGATGAACGTGGCCTGGCGGAAGATGTGACTGTCGATGTGGATTCCCGGCAACCCGGGCTCGAGCTCGGCCAGCGCCTGGTCGATGCCGTTCGTGACCTGGAGCGTGTTGGCGCCGGGGAACTTCTCCACCACCATCATCAGGCCCGGGCCCGCGTTGATGACGGCGTCTCCGATCAGCGGTGGGTGGTCGTAGACGACGTTGGCGACGTCTCCGATCGTCAGCGTGGCCGAACCCCGTTTGGCGATCGGGACGTCGGCGAGCTGCTGCGGCGTCGTGATCACCTGTGAGTTGGTGATGCCGAGCCGCTGGTTGGGAGTCTCGATGAACCCACCGGTCCCGATCGCGGCGCCGGTGGTAAACGTCAGCAGGCCGTTGTCGACCGCGTCGGAGGCCGCGGTCATCAGATCATCGAGTGAGACCTTGTTCGGAATCATCCGTGACGGATCGGCCTGGACCTCGATCTCCTTCTTGCGCTCGCCCCACATCGCAACGTTGGCCACCCCGGGCACCTGAAGCAGCCGCGCCCGGATCGTGTAGAAGGCGATCTGCGAGAGATCGAGCGGGTCGATCGTGCTGGACTGGATGCCGATCTGCATCACCCGGCTGGTCGCGGAGACGATCGGATACATCGCGGGCGGTGCCGCCCACGACGGCAGCGTGGGCGACGCTGCCGTGAGCCGCTCCTGAACCAGCTGGCGGGCCTGAAGCACGTCGGTGCCGTTCTTGAAGTAGAGGAAGATGGCGGACAGCTGGGGGACCGATTCCGATTCGACTTCGGTCACGCCAGGAACGCCCTGGAGCGCGTTCTCCAACGGGACCGTCACCAACGACTCGACTTCGGACGGTGAGAGGCCCAGGCACTCGGTCTGGATCTCGACCGTGATCGGCGCGAACTCGGGGAACACGTCGACCTTTTGATGGCCGAGCGTCTGCACGCCAAAGAACATCAGCGCCGCGGCGCAGCCGATCACGATGTACCGGAACCGCAGGCTGGCGTAGATCAGCGCGCGCATGGCCTACCCCCGCCGTGCCCCCTTGCCGATCATGTCTGGGCTAGCACGCCGGTCTGGACGCCGTAGAGCTCCTCGGCACCGACCGACACGACCACGGCGCCGGGACGCGGACCCTTGAGCAGGTAGGCGGAGTTGCCGGAGATGTGGTCGACCACGATCGGCATCTCCTCGTAGCTCAGCGATCCGCCGGTGGCGACGAACGCGTAGGTCGCGCCGCTCGGGTCGTAGACGATCGAGGAGTAGGGGATGATCACGGTCGGGCCGGGCGCCGGATGCGAGACCGGAGCGGGCGGCGGAGGCTTGGCGGTCGTGGTCTTGGCGGCCGTCGTCTTGGCGGCCGTCGTCGTGGATGAGCTCGTCGTCTTGCTCGTGGTCGTGGTCTTCGTCGGATGCGGCGGCGGGGGAGGTGGAGGCGGCTTGGGCGCGGGGACGGCGACCGCGTGCGCCGTCTCCAAACCGATCCGCTGCGCACCCAGCGCCGTCAGCACGATCACGCCGGTCGGATAGCCGGCCGGATGTTCGATCGAAGCCGAGGCGGGGACCGCGGGAGCCTTGGTGGCGCCGCAGCCGGAGACGATCGCGCCGATGAGAATCAGCGCGCAGGTGGCGAGCGATTTTCGCGGACGCATCGGAACTCCCTTCACGAGGTGCTCGGTGACGGGGTGGGCAGGTGGTCGGCCTCGATCGCGCCGGACTCTTCCTCGACCGCCGCCGGCTCGGTGGGACCCAGGGCCAGGCACATGGCCGGCACGAGCAACTGCGTGACGAGGATCGAGCTGACGAGTCCGCCGAGGATTACCGCCGCGGCGGTGTGAGTGAGCTCATTACCGGCGACATCCCCCATCACGACGAACGGAACGAGTACGACCGCGAGCACGATGGCTGAGCCGAGCGAGGAGCCGAACCGCTCCTCGGCGGAGCTGAGCACGATCTCGTCGGTCAGCTTTCCGCCGGCCGCGGCGTGCCGGCGCCGGGTGTGGGCGACCTGAACCAACGCCTGGCGGGCCGCGAACGCAAACACGCCCAGCAGCGCGGCGTCGCTGGCCAGCGAGGTCGCTTGCCCGGTCGCCACCGCCACAATCAGTCCGCCGGTGAGCGACAGTGGGAGCAACAGCATCAGCAGCGCTGCTAGCCGCCAACTCCGCAGTGCCGCTTGGAGCAGGAGCAGCAGCCCGATTGTGGCGGCCAGCACGAGCGTGAGGAACTTGAGGTGCGAGGTCGGGGTGTCGGGCGTCGAGCCGACGATCTCGGCGTGGTAGGTGAGCGGGAAAGAGACATTCGCCAGCTTGCGCTGGACCGCCGCCGTGGCGGCGCCCATGCCGCCCGCGTAGACCGGCACGGTGACGTCGACGTAGCGGGATAGCGCGTCGTGCTCGATGTCGATCGGATCGCTGCTCACCCCAACGGTGGCCACGTGCGAGAGCGGCACTTGTCCCCCCGACGAGGTGTCGATCAGCAGGTTGCGGACCGAGTCCACGGTGTCGCGCACGGCGGGCGTGCCCACCACGACCACATCGAACACCGCTTGGTCCTCGAAGAAATTGCCGACCGTCAGGCCCGACACCAGCGTCGACGCCTGGCGGCGCGCGTCGCCCGGCAGCACCCCGGCGTTGTGAGCCGCCGTGCTGTTGATGTTCACCTGGATGTTCGGCTCCTCGACCGGCAGCTGTACCTGCGGCTGGCCGAGGCCGTAGATCGTCGACATCTGGGACTGAACCTGGGCGGCCAGCGAGCGGAGCTGGCTGTAATCCTCGCCGTACAGACGCACGGTGAGATCGTGGTTCGCTGGCGTGAGGACGCCCGCCTGGACGTCGGCTTCGTAGGTCGAGACCGACGCCTGCATGCCGGGTACCGACCCGACCACGGAGCGCACCGCGTCCATCGCCTGCCCGTAGTTCGCACTGGGCTTGATCGAGACATAGATCTGGCCCGAGTTCGTGTCGACGATTTGGTCGGCGCTGACCGCTCGACCCAGCGTGGCGGCGGCATCGCCGACCGAGGGGAGCGCACGCAGGGCCTGGACGACGCGCAGGGTCACGCGGTCCATCTCGCCCAGCGACGCTCCTGGAGGGCCGTTCCATTGGACCACGAGGCTGCGATCCTTGAACGTCGGGGGCGCGGGTTGGTGGAGGAACGGCAGCGCGATGTAGCCGGCGAGACCCACCAGGCAGGCCAGCGCGAGGGGGATCCGCGGGATCGCCAACGCGCCGCGGAGGACCCGCGCATAGCCGGCCTGCATCGCCGACAAGGGGCCAGCGAATCGCCGGCGCGACGGCATCCGGGAGAACAGCAGCAGCGTGAGCGCCGGCGTGAACGTCAGCGCGATCACCGCCGACGCGATCACCGCGAGCCCGAACGCGAGCACCAATGGATGCAGGTAGGTCGCCGTCAGACCGTCGGCGAAGAACACGGGCACGACCACCAGCAGCACGATCAGGGTGGCGTAGCCGAGCGTGCCGCGCAGGGCGGCGCACGTCTCGAGGACAACTGCCGCGGTCGGGACCTCCTCCCCGGCCTCGCGTCGCCGTCCCAGGTTCGCCACGACCTCGGACGTTCCGCCTACCGCGTCGTCGACGAGCACGCCCGCGCTGATCAGCAGCCCCAGCACGACGAGGGCGTTGAGCGTGTAGCCGAGCGTCTGCAGCGTGAGCAGCGCGAGCACGACCGACAGCGCCACCGAGAGGGCGGAGATGGCGGCGGCGCGCAGACCGACGAACAGCGCGCCGAGCGCGAGCAGCCCGAGCGCGGCGGCGATCACCAGGCCGACGGCGAGGTTGTGCAACGAGTTCGTTACGTAGGCCGCCGGGCGAAAGAACGACGAGTCGATCTTGACTCCCTGCAACGCGGGGCTGAGGTCCTGAAGGGCACGCTCGACTCCATTGGTGACTCCGACCACGCTCGCGGACGGGAGCTTCTGGATCAGCAGCACGAGCTGTGATCCCTGACTACCGAGGGCGTCACCGATCAGCGGTTGGTGGCTCTGCACGACGTTGGCGACCTTGCCCAGCGTCAAGCCCGCCGGGGCGCCGCTGACGGGTACGCTGGCAAGGTCGTTGGGCGCCCCGAGGGGAAGTACGGGCCGAATGTCGAGCCGCTGGTTTGGCTCGTCGAGGAAGCCGCCGGTCCCCGGCGAAGATCCCTGCAGGTAACTCAGGGGCGAGACCAGTTGGGCGTTGCCCGCGGTATCGATCACCTGTTGCAACGTGACGTGATGGGCCGCCAGCGTGGCCGGATTGACCTGGACCTGAAGCTGCCGGTCCTGCTGGCCGAAGATCGCCACGTTGGCGACGCCCGAGACGCCCGAGAGGCGGGGCTTCACGACCCATCGGGCCAGGTAAGAGAGCTCGAGTGGATCCAGCCTCGCCGAACTCAGGCCGATCATCAGGACCCGGCTGCTCGACGACAGCGGTTGGATCAGCAGCGGCGGCTTGGACACCGCGGGCAGCGAGAACGAGTTCGTCAGGCGCTCTTCCACCAGCTGGCGCGCGTGAAGCACGGTCGTCCCCGGCTCGAAGTACAGATCGATCGAGGAGAGGCCCGGAACCGACTGCGAGCGCACGTTCCAGACCCCCATCACGCCATCGAGCAGGTTGTTCTCCAGCGGCACCGTGAGGTACTGCTCGACCTCCTGGCTCGATAGGCCGAGAGCCTCGGTCTGGATCTCGAGCACCGGACCGCTCGAGAGCTCCGGCAGGACGTCGTTGTGCATCTTCGGCAGCGAGATGATCCCCACCGCCAGCAACCCCGCTCCAAGCCCGACGACCAGCAGCCGGAACCGCAGCACCGATCGCAACGCCGCGGAAATCATTGCCCCACCCGCCACCGATCAAATGGCCCCGGGACCGAAATTGAGCGGTTAGAAAACGACACCTGCCCCCAGACGCCTTATGTTGACCAGCTAACCGTCGGTTACCATATTCTTAAGAACCCCTTTATGCAAGAGGGCGCTTCGGGGTAACGTTAAGGTCTCGTTTAGGCGGCGGCTAGTGACTTTTGTCACGTACCCGGCGGGCGGCCAGTAGGCCAACCGCCGCGGCCAGGCCGGCTCCGACGGCGATCCGCCACGCCGACGCCGGCCGCCGGACGAAATCCAGGCCGAACGGCGACGCTGGGGCCGGCATCGCGAAATCCTCGGCCGCGAGGACGTCATGGGGTTCTGCGATGCCGGTCGGATCGTCCGGCAGGCGGATCTGACGCGCGTGCAACGCCGGGTCGACGCCCGGCATCGCAAACGCCTCGGCCGCAAGAACATCATGCGCCGGCTCCTGGGCAGGCGTCTGGCGATCTGACATGCGCTCGGATGATCTCAGATGTGAAGGTCGGTCGTCGGATCCGGTCGGTCAGAACACGCTCAGCGATCGGCCAGAACGAGCTCAGCGCCCGGTCACAACGATCTCAGCGTGACCGACTGAGATCTCGGCCCCAAGTGGTATCCTGTACTTATCTTGAGTAAGCAACTAGCGAAAGCGAAGAGTCAAACAGATGTCTAGCCGTCTACTGCTTGTCCCGCTGGACGACGTTGTCGTCTTTCCGGGCATGTCTGTAACTCTCGCCGTGGACGTCGGCGAGGAGGAGCGAGTGCTACTCGTGCCCCGCCACGAGCAGGAATTCGCCAACGTCGGCACCGTGGCTGAGGTCGCCGACCGCGTCCGCTTGCCCGGCGGCGCGCGTGCCGTGGCGCTCCAGGGCCTGCATCGAGGTGTGGCCGGGGCGGCGCACACGATGCCCGATGGTCGCCTGTACGTCGAGGTCGAGGAGGCGCCGGACCAGGTTCCGGTCGACGGACGCACGCGCAATCTCGAGCGCGAGTACCGCGCCGTGGTCGAGGAGATCCTCGAGCTGCGCGGAGACGACGGGCGCATATCAGCCTTCGTCCGCAGCATCAGCGAGCCCGGCACGCTGGCCGACACGGCCGGTTACTCGCCGGATCTGAGCTACAGCCAGAAGGTCGAACTGCTCCAGACCGTCGACGTGACCGCACGGCTCGAGCTCGCCGTGGGCTTCCAGCGCGAGCGTCTGGCCGAGCTCCAGGTCCGCAAGCGGATTCGCGACGACGTGGAGTCCGGAGCCGAGAAACAGCAGCGCGATTACTTCCTGCGCAAGCAGATGGACTCGATCCGCAAGGAGCTCGGCGAGGACGACGGTTCGCTCGTCGAGGAGTACCGGACGAAGATCGAGGAGGCCGGGATGCCTGAGGCCGTCCGCGAGCAGGCCGACAAGGAGCTCGGCCGGCTGGAGCGGATGGGCGAGCAGTCCGCCGAGTCGAGCGTGATCCGTACCTACCTTGACTGGCTGATCGCGGTGCCGTGGAGCAACCGCTCGGACGAGCGCCTGGACCCGCAGCACGCGCGCGAGGTGCTCGACGCCGACCACGCCGGACTCGAGGACGTCAAGGACCGGATCGTCGAGTACATCGCGGTCAAGAAGCTACGCCAGGAGCGTGGCATCACCGAAGACAAGCGCTCCGGGGCGATCCTGACCCTGATCGGCCCTCCGGGGACCGGCAAGACCTCGATCGGCGAGTCGATCGCCCGCGCCACCGGACGCGAGTTCGTGCGGATGTCGCTCGGCGGTGTCCGCGATGAGGCCGAGATCCGCGGCCACCGCCGCACCTATATCGGCGCCCTTCCGGGTCGCCTGGTACGGGCGCTGCGCGACGCCGGCACGATCAACCCCGTGATCATGCTCGACGAGGTCGACAAGGTCGGCGCCGATTGGCGCGGCGACCCGAGCTCGGCCCTGCTCGAAGTCCTCGATCCGGCCCAGAACCACAGCTTCCGCGACCACTACCTGGACGTCGAACTCGACCTCAGCGGGGTCCTGTTCATCGCCACCGCGAACGTCGCGGACACGATCCCCGGCCCGCTGCTGGACCGCATGGAGGTCATTCGCTTCGACGGCTACACGACCACCGAGAAGGTCGCCATCGCGCGCGGCTATCTGTGGCCGCGGCAACTCGAGCGCAATGGCCTGCGTCCGGACGAGGTTTCGGTGTCCGACGAGCTGCTGAACACGGTCGCCACCGAGTACACGCGCGAGGCGGGCGTCCGCCAGCTCGAGCGCGAGCTCGGGACCATGCTGCGGAAGATCGCCACCAAGATCGCGTCAGGAGCCACCGAGGCACCGGTAACGGTCGACCTGGAGGCCGTGCGCGACGCGCTCGGTCGCCAGCGCTTCTTCCAGGAGTCCGCGATCCGCACCGCCGTCCCCGGCGTGGCGACCGGGCTCGCGGTCACCGGAGCGGGTGGCGATGTGCTGTTCGTCGAGGCGACCGCCATGCCGGGCAAGCCAGGACTGACCCTGACCGGCCAGCTCGGAGACGTGATGAAGGAGTCGGCGCAGATCGCCCTCTCCTACGTACGTGGACACGCCGAGTCGCTCGGTATCGAGCCGCACGCGTTCGAGGACCGGTCGTTCCACGTCCACGTGCCGGCCGGCGCGATCCCCAAGGACGGCCCCAGCGCCGGCGTCACCATGGTCACCGCGCTGACGTCGCTGCTCAGCGAGCGGCCGGTGCGCCACACGGTGGGCATGACCGGCGAGGTCACCCTCCAGGGCCGCGTGCTGCCGATCGGTGGCGTCAAGCAGAAGGTGCTCGCCGCCTACGCGGCCGGGTTGACCGATGTGGTCCTGCCGGAGCGCAACCGCGGCGATCTCGATGACGTGCCCGAAGAGGCGCGCGAGGCGATGAAGTTCCACTTCGCGATGACGGTCGACGAGGTGCTGGCGACGGCTCTCGAGCCCGCCCCGCTGCACGCGGCCGCCTGACCGATCCACTAACCAACTCTGCCCCACCCCCCACCCCCCAGCCGGCCCGGCAAGATGCCGGGCCGGCGGCATTTATCGACCGATCCCCGAAGGGTGTAGGTTCCAACCATGACCACGATCTCCGCCCCAGAAGAGCAACGCGTCCTCGACGATGTTCCCAAGCAGCTGTACATCGGCGGCGAGTGGCGAGACGGCGCCAAGGGGACGCTGTCCGTCGAGGATCCATCCACCGGCGAGTCGCTGTGCGAGGTCGCCGACGCCTCCGCCGACGACGCGATGGCCGCGCTCGACGCCGCCGTCGACGCCGGTGCCGAGTGGGCGGCTCACCCGCCCCGCGAGCGGGGGGAGATCCTGCGCCGAGCGTTCGAGCACATCGTCGCCCACGAAGACGAGCTCGCCCTCCTGATGACGCTCGAGATGGGCAAGCCGCTGGCCGAGTCCAAGGCTGAGGTCGCCTACGGCGCGGAGTTCCTGCGCTGGTTCTCCGAGGAGTCGGTGCGGATCGAGGGTCGCTACGCCGTGGCCCCCAACGGACAGGGACGGCTGCTGACCATGAAGCAGCCGGTCGGTCCGTGCCTGCTGATCACGCCGTGGAACTTCCCCCTCGCGATGGGCACGCGCAAGGTCGGCCCGGCGATCGCCGCCGGCTGCACGATGGTGGTCAAGCCGGCCCAGCAGACGCCGCTCTCGATGCTGATGCTGGTCAAGATCCTCGAGGAGGCCGGGCTGCCCAAGGGCGTGCTCAACCTCATCACGGCTTCCTCGGCCAGCGAATCGACCGGCGGGCTGATCTCCGATCCCCGCCTGCGCAAGCTGTCGTTCACGGGCTCGACCGAGGTCGGCCGCCGGCTGATGAAGCAGGCCTCGGACAACCTGCTGCGGCTGTCGATGGAGCTCGGCGGCAACGCCCCGTTCATCGTGTTCGACGACGCCGACCTCGACGCCGCGGTGCAGGGCGCGATGATCGCCAAGATGCGCAACATCGGCGAGGCGTGCACGGCCGCCAACCGCTTCCACGTCGCCGGCCCTGTGGCCGATCAGTTCGCCGCCAAGCTGGCCGAGCGGATGGGCGCGCTCAAGGTCGGGCGCGGCACCGAGGAGGGCGTCCAGGTCGGGCCGCTGATCGACGCCACCCAGCGCGCCAAGGTCGACGATCTGGTCCGCGACGCGATCGGCAAGGGCGCCACCGCGGTCGTCGGCGGTCACGCCCGGGACGGCGCCGGCTACTTCTACGACCCCACCGTGCTCACCCACGTGCCCGCTTCGGCCGACATGCTCCACGAGGAGATCTTCGGCCCGGTGGCGCCGATCACCGGCTTCAGCGACGAGGACGAGGCGATCGCGGCCGCCAACGCCACCGAGTACGGACTCGTCGCCTACGTCTTCACCCGCGACATCAAGCGCGCCCTGCGCGTCGTCGAGCGGCTCGAGACCGGGATGGTCGGCCTCAACCAGGGCATGGTGTCCAACGCCGCCGCGCCGTTCGGGGGCATCAAGCAGTCCGGCTTCGGGCGCGAGGGCGGTCACGAGGGGATCGAGGAGTACCTCGAGACGAAGTACGTCGCCGTGAATCTCTAGTCCTGGGTCAGCGGGTTCGCTGGATTTTCATTTGGCCAGTGAAATCGAGCGACTCGGTGCACGTCTGGCCTCCGGTCGCGAGGAAGTCGCAGCTCTCCGGGGGGGTGCGCAGTCCGTAGTGGTTCGTGAGTCCGAGCACGTCACCCACGTTCATGTGCCGAAGCTGCGACACCCCCACCTTGAAGGGACCGGTCAACATTTCCTCCACGTACCTCTGCGGCGAGACGGAGCTGTCTGGCGAAAGCTTTGAGATAGGCCAGAACGGCCGCCATGCCCCCAGGTCCTGGCAGTGTGTGCCGGTCACTGGGCCGATCTTGAACGCGGTTCCTGACTGAACCTGGAAGTGGCTCTCGAGGAAGCCACCGCTGGCGGTCAGGACCGGCGCCGAGCCGCCGTTTACGAACTTGCCGTGACACGCGATCTGATAGTCCGGATCCGAGTTCGCATAGACGTCCTCGTCCATCGAGAAGTCGCCGCTGGCGCTCCAGCTGGCGGCCTCCACCTTGATCGCCGGAGTCTCGTCCTTGGCCGAGATCTTCACACCGTTGTACGTTGGTTGCCTCGAAGTTAAGCCCGACGTCGCTCTCCTTCGCAGTATGGACGCCCCCGTAGCTCTCGTGGTCGCAGTGGCAGTTGTAGTTCGCCGTCCACGTCCCCCGGGTGACCGTCCACGTGACGCGGAAGATCAGCGGCTTGGGCTCCGGTTTCTTCTTCTTGGGTGTTCGAGCGGCTCCCGCGACTGGGGCGATTGCCGCCAGCGCGGCGACGAGGCCCAAGACAACCCAGAAACGCTTGCTCCGTCCCATTTACAGGCTCCTTCCTGACCCCAGTGCAAAATGCCGCTTGCCGACCAAGCGACGAGATCCAAGTCCGGATTCGGCCGGCCCGGCGGACGTCGATTGTACGCTGCGCGGGACCGGTCCTGGTTGAAGCCGGGCGGTGCTAGCGTTCGGCCGGTCGGTGCAAGCTCGGACCGCAGGAAGCTGGCGTTGTTGAGCGAACGATTTCACTCTGCCGTCGACCGCACGCCGGCGGGTTCGCGCCTACTTGTCGTACTGACACTGTTCGTGGCTGGGATCGTGTGGGCGATCCTGCGCGGGCTGAATTTCTACGGGCTGAGCCCCGCCCACATTGGCTACGACCTCGACCAGCCGCCGTTGCTGCTGGTGTTCGTGGGCGGCTGGCTCCTGTACCGGAGCCGGCGCAAGTGATTCTCCCCCAGATTCAGATCGCCCGCGCACACTGGATTCTGGGGGCGCTGTTCCTGGCCATCATCCTCGAGGAGTACCTGCCGTTGGTCGGTCGCGATGGCCGCGTGCGGCGATCGCGCTCACTGGTGGTCCCGTGGGCGCTGATGATCGGCGCGGTCGGAGTGTGGGCCACGGTCGTGTTCGCCGACGTGGTGCACGACATGCTCGTCCACTTCCTGTGGGGCGACATCCTGTTCGCCGCCGGCGCCCTCGAGCTGGCGCGCCGACGGGGCGTCTACGAACGGCCCTGGCTCGATTGGGTCCTGCCGTTTACCTTCGCTAGCTGTGGGGTGTTGTTCATCGTCCACGTGCTCATCGATCCCGAGGGGCAGGGGGCGCATTGGCACACCGCGATGGGGATCCTGCTGATCGCGGCGGGAGCTATGGAGCTCGCCCGGGTGGGGTTTCGCCAAACGCAGCGGATTCCAATGGCACTGATACCGCTGACCGGGTTCGCGCTCGCGCTGATCGTGATCCCGGTCGCGGCCGCGTCATGAGCCCGAGTACCGCGGGGAGTCCCTGGCGACGCGCGCTCCTGATCGCGGGGTGCGCGCTGATACCGATGCTGGCGCTCGCCTCGCGCGCGGACGCACACGCCGTCCTCCAGAGTTCCGTCCCCCGTTGGGGAGCGGTACTGGCCACGACGCCCCGCGCGATCACGCTGACGTACAGCGAGGACGTCGTGCCGCAGTACGCGCGGGTCGCGGTGATCACACCTCGCGGCCAGAACCTGGCCGGGCCGCCGCGCGTGACCGGCAGCGTCGTCGAAGTCGCTCTGCGGCCGGGCCCGACGGGCAGCGACACCGTGCGCTGGCGGATGGTCGCCAGTGACGACGGCCACGTGACCGAGGGTGCGTTCAGCTTCGGAGTACGGGCGAAGCCGCTGCCGCCGGCGGCGGTGAGCGGTGTGGGAGTTCCGGTCGCCCCCGAGCTGCTCGCTTGGTTGGCGTTCGTGGGCGTGGTCCTCACCGGTGGCGTGCTCACCTTCCGGGCGCTCGTGTTCGCGCCGGCCGCGCGAGTCGTGGGTGATCGGGGAGCGGGCGACGCGTCAGTGGCGATCTGGGTGGCGGTGGCAGGAGCCGTGCTTGCGCTGCACGCCGGGCTGTTCGGATTTCTCGTCGGCGCCTATCCGATCGTTGGCGGCGGCGGGCTGTCCACGTTCGTCGGCACTGAGATCATCCCGATCCGCCTGGGGACGCACCTGGGTCAGGCATGGACGCTGATGACCTTCGCCTGGCTCGGGGTGTTGGCGCTGCTCGTGGGCGCTTGGGTTACGCCGCGCAGGCGGGAGCTGCTACTGGCGAGCGCGGGCCTGCTGTCGCTCGGCATCGCGTTCGGCATCAGCTGGGCGAGCCATCCCGCCTCGCGCGGGACGTTGCCGCTCGTGGCCGACTACGTGCACCTGCTCGCGGGCGCGCTGTGGGTGGGTGGAGTCGTGTCGCTGGTGATCTTCGTAGGGGTCGCGCACCGCCTACCAGGCCCGGCACGCGAATCGCTCGTCCGGGCGTGCCTGCTGCGCTTCTCAGCGCTCGCGCCGCCCCTCATCGTCACGCTCGCGCTCGCTGGCACCTACGTCGCGCTGCGCCAGTTGCCCAGTGTTTCGGCGTTGTTCACGAGCAGCTACGGGATCACGCTGATCCTGAAGACCGTCGTCTTCCTGGGTGCCCTGGCTCTCGGTGGCTACCACCATTTTCGCGTCGTGCCGCGGATCGCCGCAGGCGGGCCCACCGCCGCGATCCGCCGCACGCTCACCGTCGAGGTGTGCCTGCTGCTCGCCGCCCTGGCGTTCGCCGCCATCCTCAGCCAGACCGCGCCGCCAACCTAGCTGTCTCCGTAGCCAATCTGATGCCAGTTTGGCATCAGATGGCTTGACGTGATGCCAAAATGATGCCAGAATGGCGCCATGGAGCTCGAACCCTACGCCAACAACCTCCGCGAGCAACTCGCCCTGGCCGCTGAGGCCGGTGGCGAAGACGCTCGCGCGCTCGCCGACCGTCTGACCGCGCCGCTCGACTCGGCGATCCGGCTGATGCTGCTGAACGTGCTGGAAGGCGCGGCGGCGGAGATCTCGCGGGACCTCGCGCCCGGGTCCGTGGATCTGCGACTCCGCGCCGGCGAGCCCGAGTTCGTGGTGACGCCGTCCCCGGCTGAACACCGGGCCGGCCCGGCGAGCGACGACACGCACGCTGCCGGTGAGGACATAACGCCCGCCGAGGCGACGACCGCCGGGGCCAACGAAGGAGCCGTCTCGCGAATCAACCTGCGCCTCCCGGAACAACTCAAGCGCCGGGTCGAGCAGGCAGCCGACCGCGAGGGCCTGTCGATCAACGCCTGGCTGGTGCGGGCCGTCGCCGAGGCCGTGGAGCCCGGCCGCAGTGGAACCCGCCCCACCCCAGGTGGCCAACGTTACGCCGGATGGGGTCGCTAGCAACTTCAACTACCGACAAAGGAAACAACCATGCCTGTATTTGACACCCCTGAACCAATCTCCGTCGTCGTCGGCGTAGTGGTCGGCGATGTGGACATCGCGGCCAGCGATCGGGTCGACACCGTCGTCGAGGTCCGCCCTACCGACCGAAGCCGCGGTGAGGATGTGCGTGCGGCCGAGCAGACCAGGGTCGGGTTTGCCCGGGGCACGCTGGTGGTCAAGGCCCCGCGGAGCCGGAGGCCGTACCGGCCGTCCAGCCACAGCGGGTCGATCGACGTCCTAGTCGAGGTGCCGGCCGGCTCGCGAGTGACCGGCTCGAGCGCGCTGGGGCCGGTGCGCTGCTCCGGGCCGCTCGGCGACTGCGTGATCAAGACCGCGGCCAGCGACATCCACATCGACCATGCGGCGGCGTTGCGGCTGGCCACCGCGTCCGGGGACATCACGATCGACCACGCCTCCGGCGATGCCGACCTGACCACGGCCGGCGGCGCGGTGCGCGCCGGCGAGATCGATGGCGCCATCGTGATCAAGAACTCGGGTGGCGACATTCACGTCGACGAGATCGGCGGCGACGTCGTCGTCAAGTCAGGTCGCGGAGACATCAGGCTCGGCCACGCGCACGGCTCCGTGAGCGCGCTGACGGGCAAGGGCAACATCCGCGTCGGCGGGGCCGAGCGCGGATCGGTGGTCGCCGAGACCGGATACGGCGAGGTCGAGGTCGGAATCGTCGACGGCACCGCGGCGTGGCTGGATCTCGAGACCCACTTCGGGCAGGTACACAACGGCCTGGATCGAGCCGGAGCCCCGCGCCCCGAGGAAGGACACATCGAGGTGCGCGTTCGCACGGGTTACGGCGACATCACGATCCGCCGCTCTTAGTCTTACTAGCCCTCGCCGCCCGTCTCTGCGAGCGGGCGAGCGCCACGCCGGCGAGCGCCAGCAGACCCCCGGGGAGCGCGAGCAGCGGGGGCACCTCGCTGAGGATCACCCATCCGAGCAAGATCGCCAACGGCGGCACGAGATACGTAGTTGATCCCATCCGGCCGGCCGACGTGCGGGCCAGCGCGAACGCCCAGGTCATGAACCCGATCGCCGTCGGGACCGCGCCGAGGTAGATGGTCCAGGCGATCGCCGAGCCGCGCGCGTGGCCGACGTCGTGGACCAAGGCGGGCGCATAGGCCAGGCAGCTGACCGCTCCGACCGTACACGCCAGCCAGGTGACCGACAGCGGCGAGGCGTAGTTCAGCGCCGGCTTCTGTGCGACCACGCCGCCGGCATAGGCCAGCGCGGCGATGACGCACAGCACCGCACCCCAGGTCTCGTGGATCCCGTGATGCGAGACCGCGATCGCGATCACGGCGACGCCCGCAAACGACACGATGCACCCGGCCAGGAGCCTCGGCGGGAAACCCTCGTGCAGCACCACCCCGGCCAGGATCGCGATCAGGATCGGCCCGATATTGACCAGCATCGCGGCGGTACCCGCATCGACGCGCCGCTCGGCGGCGTTGAGCGCGACGTTGTAGAGCCCGAACCACAGGACCCCGCACAGGACGGTGCCAGCGAGGGCGCGGCGCCGCGGCAGTCGCTCCCGCCGCGCGAGCACGAATGTCCCGAGCACAACGCTCCCCACCAACAGCCGCCCCAACGCGAGCGCTCCCGGACTCAGGTCCCGCCCCGCGGACCGGATCCCGACGAACGCCGAAGCCCACACGCAGACCGTGACCAGCGCGGCCCAGATCGCGAGCATTCGCTCGTCGCGCGACGCTGAGCGCTCGTCCTTCGCGGGACCGCCCTTGATCTCGGTCGCCGTCATGGCCGTCGTCGTTGGAACGAGCCGGCGACCGGTTCTGTGAGATTCAGTCTCGCGGCGCGCCGGCGCCGTAGATGAAGAACTCGCCCGTGGACCTCACGTCGACCCGCCAACCGAGCGCGGCCAGCCGCCGCTCCAGCGTCGCCGGCTCGTAGAACCGTTTGATGATCCGGAACTCGCGGCCGTCGTCGAGCCGGCGCGTCATCGTGTCCTCGCCCTCCTCCGGAAGCACGTGGTCGGCCGCCGTCGAGCGATCGCTCCGGCCGCTATCGACGAAGAACACGCGGCCGCCCGGCCGCAGCGCCCGCCGTACGGAGTCCCAGAAGGCGTCAAATCTCGCCTCGGGCACGTGCGAGAGCCAGAAGCCGAAGAAGCCGACGTCGAAAGCGGCCGCTGGGGGCGTCCATTCGAACAGGTCGGCCTGGACATAGCTCACCTTGTCGCCGCCGGCGCGGGCACGGTTGACCTCGATCATCTCGCTGGCGGCATCGACCGCGGTCACCCGCCCCGCCCACCGGACAAGTTCCCGGGTCCAAAGCCCCGTCCCACACGCGAGCTCGAGCACTTCACCTTCGGGGCCGAACCGCTCGAGGGCCGCCCGCAGCGCCTCGGCCTCCTCGAACCATTTGGCGTTAGCCTCCGGGCCTCGGTCGTAGCGGCCGGCGCGTTCCCACCAATGGTCGTATTCCCTCGCGCGCGCATCATAGTAAGCCCGCTGCTCCTCTAATAGTGCAAATTCGCTCATCGACCCAGCCTACCGAGGGGGATCATCGTCAATCCGGACGCTAGATCTGGGTGGGGTGTCTTCTCCTCGCTGCTTCTTCTCGGCGGAGGTGTTGGGCGGCGGTGATGGCTTCGGTGCGGGTGTGGACGTCGAGTTTGCGCATGAGGCTTTTGACGTGGCTGTAGATGGTGGTTTCGGAGAGGACGAGGTGGTCGGCGATGTGTTTGGTGTTGGCGCCTTCGCCGATGAGTTCGACGATTTCCCATTCGCGGGTGGTGAGGCGGCTGTGTAGGGGTCGCCAGCCGGCGTCGGGGATCTCGCGTACGAGGTCGAGTAGTGGCGTGATTAGTTGTTGGGGGATGATCGCTTCGCCGTCGGCGGCGAGGACGACTTGGCGGGCGAATTCGTCGGGTTCGACGTTTTTGTGGATGTGCCCGATGGCGCCGGCGCGCAGCGCGGCGATCGCGGCTTGTTGATCGTTGATCGAGACGGTCAGGATTCGTGTCTGCGGTGCGATCTGGAGCATCTGGCGGATCAGTTCGATGCAGCCGTTGGGTGGCAGTCCGACGTCGAGGATCGCGATGGTGGGGCGGTAGTGGCCCAGAAGCTCGAGCGCCTCTCGACTCTCGCCGGTGGAGAGGACGATCGCGACGCGGTCGAGTTCGTGTAGCGCGGTGCGCATCGTATGGCGCGCGAGGCCGTCGTGGTCGGCGATCAGCACCCGTAGGCGCTCAGCGCTGCCGGCGACGAGCTCCTCGGGCACCATCTGCGGAGCACCGTTCGTGTACTCGATCATCGTTGGCGCTCCTCGTGCTCTGCGCCCCGCGGGCCGAGCGGCGCTTGCCATGCGTGGGGCACCCGCATCGGTCTGATCCGAAGCGGCGTCGGTGCTCGGGCTTTGCCGCTGGCGCGACGGGCGCGGCCGTGGCTGAATGAACCGAGAGCCAGACCGAGCGCGAGCAGGCCCAGCAGTACCGGCAGTGATTGGCAGCTCGGAGGCGGGTTTCCGCTGGTTGCGGTGAGCGGTTTGGAAGCGCTCGACCGCCCAGGTGGTCGGCGCCAGCAGTACCACGCGTGAGAGCTGCGCTTCGGTTGGAACGGCCGACTCGAGTACCTGCCCGGTGGCGCGAGCGCCGTGGCGCAGGCTGTGGGCTGACGCGCTCGCCGGCACGAGCACTGACCCGAGCCCGATCGCCCCGAGAACCAGCAAGTGGCGCGCTACCCAGGAGTTAGCGCGCATCGTGGCTACCTCCGGTTTGGGTTGGGCGCTGGTGTTGGTTGAGTTGGGCCTCGGCGGCGCGGGCCATTTGTGCGATTTCGGGGTGTCCGAGGGCTTCGGCGCGTTCGTAGGCATGTTTGGCGCCTTCGTGGTCGCCGTGGGCTTCGAGCAGCACGGCGAGGTTGAACGCGCCGTGCGGGTCGCCGCGCTGTTCCGCCCGCTGGTAGGCCGCCTCGGCGGCGGCGTGCTGGCCTTGGTGTTCGAGCACCACGCCGAGGTTGGTCGCGCCGGCAGGGTGTCCGAGCTGGTCGGCGCGTTGGTAGGCGTGCAGCGCGCCGGCGTGATCGCCTCGTTCTCCGAGCAGCAGCGCGAGGTTGAACGCGCCGTCGGGGTCGCCGCGTTGCTCGGCGCGGCGGTAGGCCGCCTCGGCGGCCGCGTGCTGGCCTTGGTGTTCGAGCAGCACGCCGAGGTTGGTCGCGCCGGCGGGGTGCCCGAGCTGGTCGGCGCGTTGGTAGGCGTGCAGCGCGCCGGCGTGATCGCCTCGTTCTCCGAGCAGCAGCGCGAGGTTGAACGCGCCGTCGGGGTCGCCGCGTTGCTCGGCGCGGCGGTAGGCCGCCTCGGCGGCCGCCCGTTCGCCGTGTCGTTCGAGCAGGATCCCGAGGTTGGTCGCGGCGGCTGGGTGTCCGAGCCGGTCCGCGCGTTCGTACGCGGCGATCGCGCCCTGCTCATCGCCGTGCTTTTCGAGAAGCAGCGCGTAGCTGAAGGCACGCTCGCCGGGGGTGTCCTCGATCAGTCTGGGGGTGATGCTCGTCGGTTCTTGGGGGGTGGTTGTCTGCTCCGGTGTCGGGGTTGAAGTTGGGTGGATCTGGGCGGCGGTCGCGTCAGCGTGCCCGTTAGGCGGGTTGCCGTTGATCGCCGGCGCGATCACCGTGCGGCGCTCGTGGCGATGGCGTTTGGTGAGCCACGCCGTCGCGAGTGTGAGCATCAGCGCGAGCGCGATCAGCGCCGCGATCAGGCCGAGTGGCGGTGAGCTCGTGCGATGAGCTGCGGGTTTGGGCGCCGGCGTGGGGTGCCGCGGGACCGGTCGCTGTGGCGAGCGGTGCTTGGCGGGCGGGTGCGGGCTCCTCGGAGGTGCGGGACGATGCTGGAGTGTGGTCAGGGTCGCCGGGTCGGCGATCCCGTTGGCCGGGAGAGCGTGCGCGGTCTGGAAGCGGTTGACGGCGTGCGCGGTCAGCGGGCCGTAGAGCCCGTCGATCGGTCCGGGCGAGAATCCCGCCTTGGCCAGCCGCCGCTGCATCGCTCGCACGCGCGGCGACCCGCCGCTGGTGTACCCCGCGCCGGGGTACAGCGAGTGATAGGTGGCGCGTAGCGCGCTCAGCGTGAGCGGTCCCGCGATCCCGTCGACCTGCAGCGCGCGCGAGGCCTGAAAGCCCTCCACGGCGGCTTGGGTCAGCGGGCCGTAGCGGCCGTCGATCGGCCCCGGCGAGAACCCCGCCGTCCGCAGCCGGCGCTGCAGCACCCGTACCGGTGCGGCGCCGTGGGGGGTGTAGTAGCCGCTCCCGAGCGCCAACAACACGGTGCTGGCGGCCGGGTGGGCGGATGATTGTTCGGTATGTGTGGTTCGGGACTTGGCCTGCGCGCTGCTCGCGGACCCCGCCAACAAGGCGGTCCCGAGCAACAGAACTGCGCACAGCGACGGCAACAGGCAGCTGATCAAAGAACCAGCGCGTGAGCCGACGCGGACGCGATGCTCGAGTCCGGCGCGCTCGCCGGCACCGCGCGCGATACCGGTCGGCCGACAGTCCTCCAACCACGCCCGAGGTGAGCGTGACATGAGTCGTTCTCCTATTTGCTAGAGGGGGCACCCGAACCCCAACCCGGGGGTCCGGCGTGCCAGAACCTGAGAGACCGACTCAGGCCTCAGCCAGGGCGCTCTAGCGAGAGGAGGAACGGCTCGGGCGCCATCGAGCGCCCGAACAGTTTCACCGTGCCGATCACACGCGGCACGAACAGAGCCGCCAGCGTGAGCAACGCGGCGACCCCAAAGAAGAAGAATCCCGACCCGCCGCCGGCGGCGGAGCCAGCGCCCGAACCCGACTGGGCGCCATTTGCCGGCGCCGGCGTGACCGGCGAATGAACGGCCGACCGCGCGGGGCCGCCCGCCCGGTTCCCCGAGCCGAAGAAGCCGGAGGTCAGGCTCGACGTGGGAGCGAAGTCAAAGCTCGTGCTCGCCGTATTCAGCGCGGTCGACGAAAGCGGCGAAGCCGAGAGGTGAGCCGCCGGCACGACCGTTGGCGTCGTCGGCGCGATCGCGGCGGCACCCGGCAGCAAGGCCGAAGTCAGCGACCGTGCGTTCGGCTCTGCGGGCGTCGTCACCGGTGCTGCAGGCGTGGTCCCCAGCGAGATCGTGGCCGGTGCCGCGGGGAAGGACCCGAGCGGCGTCGTGACGGTTTCCGCCGCCGGCGTGCCCGGGGCCACCGGACGGCGGACACTCGGCGTGCTCGGCAGGACACCGATGATTGACACGCCGGTGACCGGCGCGATGGTCCCGGTCAGTCCCTGCGTCACCGGGGGCAGGCCCTGAGTCACGGGGGCCAGGCCTTGAGTCACCGGGGCGAGACCGCGCGTCAGCGTTCCGACAGTCGGCACCAGCACCTTGGTGACCGGCGCCACGATCTTAGACACCGCGGTCGTGACCGGCGCGAGTGCTTGGGTGATCGGCGCGATCGTGTTGGCGATCGGGGCGATAGTGGCGCCGATCGTCTGGCTGATCGGCGCGATCGTGTTCGTGATCGGAGCGACGGTGGCGGCCACCGGCTCGGCGACCGTGGTGACCACCGGCGCGACGGTTGCGGTGAGCGTCCGCGTAACCGGCGTCACGGTCTTAGTCACGGTGCTCGGGACGGTGGCGACTGCGGTCGGCGTCGCGGCGATGGTGTTGGTCGCGCTGCTGATCACCGGCGCGACCGTCTTTGTGATCGTGCTCGTGACGGGGCTCGTCGCTGGCGCTGAAGTTGGGCTCGGCGCCGGTGATGCCCCAGTTGATGATGGTCTAGGAGTAGTCGCTGCTGTACTGCTCGGTGGCGCAGAGCCCGTGACGGCAGCGACCGTCTGCCCGACCGTCTTGGTGGCGGAAGCGACCGTCTGGCCGACTGTGCTGCTGGCTTGCGTGCTGGCGCTCGGGGTGCCGGTCGGGGTGGCGGGCGCCGTCGTGGTGGGCGCCGGGGCGGCGGGCGCCGTCGTGGTGGACGTCGTCGTGGTAGGCGCCGCCGTGCTGGGCGCCGGGGCGGCGGCTGTACTGGTGGCTGATCCTGCCGCGCTCACGACCACCTTGGCGGCCTGAGATACCACCCCGGTTGCGCCCGAAACGACCGAGGGCTGGCCGAGAGCAAATGCGTCAGTGGCACCGAGAGAGCTGGCGCCGAAAGCGATGAGGCTTAAGGCGAATGTGGAGCAAAGCGTGAGACGCGCCCTATGCATCCTTCGTCAACGCTACCCATCTTCTGGGAATCAAATCTAGACCCGGAGTGGGGAACTATCTCCCCACCGCATCAGTGTCATAGGAGACCTTCTCGAGGATGCGCGGCGTCGGACTGCGTCTGCTCGAGCTGCTCAGCCAGTCCGATGTTCGAGAGCCGCCCGCCGCCCCGGACTGACGGCCTCTGCGCGAGGTGACGCTTGTAGCGCTCGATGTGAGCGCGGCGCAGATCGCTGACCGCAGCGACTTCCGGTTCCTCCGCGGTCAACCAGACGCCGAACTCGCGCAGGACGGCCTCGACGCGGACCATCGTCGCGGGCCGCAGCGAGAGGCGCATCTGCTCGATGTAGCCCTGCAGGGTCGTGCGTAGCCGCGGCGGGATCGTTTCCCACTCCCGCTCCCGGGCCGCGGACTTGTCGGGGTGGCGTTTGCGTGGCGGGACGTTGATCACACCCGCCTGGAACAACGTCGCCTCCGCACCATGCAGCCTCGTCGTCACCGGTCGGACTCGCATTGGATAGTCGGGATGCAGCCTGCGGGTCGCCGCGATCAGCTGCTCGCGAGCCGTGTCAAGCTGCGCCTTGGTCAGCCGCTCAGGCGAGACGCCTGCCAGCGCCGCGACCTTCGCGACCGCCCACCAGACACAGGATCGCCGTCTGAAGGATCCCGAGCGGCAGCTGCTCGACGCGATCGCAGCAGGAGAGCTTGATCAGCATCTGGTGGCCATCGCCGACGCCGTCGACGTGCGTCAGCGGCTGCTTCACACGGTCCGTTCCGCGCGGGCGATCGCCGAACTGTCCGTCGGCGACACGGTGATGTTCACCAATCGGATCCGGCCTCGGTACCTCGAGCACGAACTCGCCGAGATCACCGCGGTCGACGACCGCACAATCACCGTCCGGCTTCGGCGGCCGGTCGGGCGCTTGGGCGACGGCGAGCTTCGATGGCCGCCGCTCACGGTATGCAAGCTCCACAGAACGTAGATCCGGCACAGCTGACAGTTCGGCTAGCCGCGACGGCGTGGCTCGCCGGCCGCCCACCAATCCGGCCGATCCTCTCCCTGCGTTTCGAGGTATCGGAGCATCCGCGCCGCGGACAGCCAACCCGAACCGCTTTGCCCGCAGAACTTCCAGAGCTCGTGCGCTGAGCGCTTGTAGCGGTGAATCAGCTCGTCGAGGTCAAACGCGTCGATCTCGCCGGCGTCAAGCCGTACGAACCCCTCCCGGATATGTCCGAGCAGCAGGCCGAGCTGCTCCTCGTGATAGCGCCCGATCAGCTCGCGTGCCGCTCGGCGCTCAGCTCGATCGTCAACCCGCTGGTCGCGTTCAACCCGCTGGTCGCGTTCGTTCACGCCTATGGACACTACTTTCAGCCCGAACGCCTGACTCCGGACTTCTCCTCCGGGTCTCCGACCGGCCGGAGCGGCAGCCTGCGTCTGAGTTCTGGCTCGGCGACGAACCGGAAGCGATCCGGTTGACGCCCGTGCCTTCGGTAGCCCGGTGGGTTCCGTTGATCTTTCGATACGCAACCGGGCAGCGGCGGGTTAGTTCTGTTGGGCTTGATCCTGCGCGTCCGCGAGCAGCCGGACCACCCGCCGCGCGCCCGCGCCGTCGGTGTCGAGCGTCGGGTTGAGGATGACAACGCTTGCACCGATGAGCTGCGAGGAACCGAGAGCGACGCCGAGCAGCTCACCCAATTGCTCCCAGCCGAGCCCGCGCTCGTCGGCATAGTCAACGGCGGGCAACGCGGATGCCGACAACACGTCGAGGTCCAGATGCAGCCAGAAACCATCCGCGGTCTCCGTGAGCCGCGCAAGCGCTCGCGCCGTGTGGCCGAACGGGTCCTGCCGCAGCTCGTCGGAGACGACGATCGGCATACGCGGCGCGAACCGCCGGGGGTCCGGCGCCCCGAGTCCTTGAGCATCGTCCTCGTCAAACGGGCCGAGCACAACGACCCGCTCGTCCGACAGCGCCGGGACGCGACCCGCGAACCCCACGAGGGGCGGCGGTCCAACCCCAAGCAGCGCCGCAAGCTCCATATCGGCGCCCTCACCCGTCGCCGACGTCTGCCCATCAAAGCAGTCGAGATGACCATCGACGAACAACAGTCCCGCGTCGGGACGGACTCGCGCGAGCGCCGCCCAGACCCCGAGCAGCAGCGTACAGTCCCCGCCAACGAGCAGCGGCCGACGACCCACGCTCAGATGCATCGAGACGGCATCGCGCACGACCTCTGACAGGCCGAGCAGATCCGTCAACCCGATCACGCCCGTCTCCCGATCGCGAACGGGGTCAGCGACGACGACCTGCAGATTGCCCGCATCGATCACGCCGAGAGCGCCCGCAAGCCCCTGCGCACGCAACGCGGCAGGCATCCGTTCACAGCCAGCAAACGCGCCCGAACAGTCCGACGGGACGCCGATCATCAGATCGAAGATCGATCCTCGGACCATCACCCGTGCAGCGAAGACGCTCGGCGAACCATCCGGGTCACCATCATCGCCCAAAAGACGCAAGCCATACCACGGGCCCAGACACACGCCACGATCGCAGTCTCGTCGCCGCACCGCTGACGCCCAAAGACGACCGCTGCTCGCGGTCCGCCGCCGGGACCAGGCAGAAGTCGCCAGCTGAACCCTCGGTTGGCGACGAAGGGGCAGTCGCGGTTGGCAACGAGCGTGTGGCTGCTCGCGTCCGGAAGGGACAGTGAGTTAGTTAGCTTGCTGGTGGCTGCTTTGCTCGCCGAGCAGAAGACCGCCCAGTCCACGGACGAACTTCTCCGATTCGTCCCGAAGCAGGCACGCACAGCTGCACGACATTCGCGCTCGCAACCGCGCCCGTTTCGGCAGATCGGGCCGGCTGTCGCTGTCAACGCTGGGTGGCCGAGAGGTGAAGCCGCCGAGGTGCTCCCCATTGACGCTGATCTCGACGCGACTGCTCCCTGGAGGTTGGGACGGCTCGGCAGCTCTCAGCCTCCTGGGAGGCCCGGATGAACAGACTCCTCAGGAACTCCAACTAGGAGATCTTGCGGCGGTAGGTGGCCATGGCGAAGGTGTAGGCGACGATGAGGATGCCGACGAGCCAGGCGAGGGCGATCCAGATGTCGGTGCCGACGGGCTGTTGCGTGAGCAGGTCGCGGATCGTGTTGACGATGGTCGTCACCGGCTGGTTCTCGGCGAAGGCGCGCACCGCGCCGGGCATGCTGTCGGTGGGCACGAATGCCGAGCTGATGAACGGCAGGAAGATGAGCGGGTAGGAGAACGCGCTCGCGCCGTCCGGGGACTTCGCGGTGAGACCGGGGATGACGGCGAGCCACGTCAACGCCAGCGTGAACAGCATCAGGATGCCGGCGACCGCGAGCCAGGCCACCACGCCCGCCCCCGAGTGGAAGCCCATGAGGAGGGCGACGAGCACGACGACCACGACCGAGATCAGGTTGGCGACCAGCGAGGTCAGCACGTGCGCCCACAGCACGGATGAGCGTGCGATCGGCATCGACTGGAATCGCTCGAAGATGCCGCTCTTCATGTCCAGGAAGAGCCGGAATGCGGTGTAGGAGATGCCCGAGGCGATCGTGATGAGCAGGATGCCGGGCAGCAGGTAGTTCACGTACGAATCCGAGCCGGTGTTGATCGCGCCGCCGAACACGTAGACGAACAGCAGCAGGAAGGCGATCGGCATGATCGTGGTCGTGATGATGGTGTCCGGGCTGCGCGTGATGTGGCGCAGCGATCGCCCGGTCAGGGCGGCGGTGCCGCCGAGGAATTGCGTGGTCATGGTTGGTCCTTACTCGTTGGCGCCGGGGCTGACGGTCTGGCCGGCGTCGTCGTGCTTGCCTTTGTCACCGACGATGGCGAAGAAGACGTCTTCGAGGGTCGGCTGTTTCTCGACGTATTCGACCTTGGCGGGCGGGAGCAGTTGCTTGAGCTCGGTGAGGGTGCCGTTGACGATGATCCGACCCTGGTGGAGGATCGCGATCCGGTCGGCGAGCTGCTCGGCCTCGTCCAGGTACTGCGTCGTGAGCAGCACCGTGGTGCCGTGCTCGGCGAGGTGCTTGATGGTCTGCCACACGTCGATGCGCCCCTGGGGGTCGAGCCCGGTCGTCGGCTCGTCGAGGAAGATGACCGGCGGATTCCCGATCAGGCTCATCGCGATGTCGAGGCGGCGGCGCATGCCACCCGAGTACGTCGACACCTTCCGCGCCGCCGCGTCGGTCAGTGAGAAGCGGTCGAGCAGGTCGTCCGCGATCGCGCCCGGGTCCTTGACCTGCCGCAACCGGGCGACCAGCACGAGGTTCTCCCGCCCGGTGAGGATTTCGTCGACGGCCGCGAACTGTCCGGTGAGGCTGATCGACTCCCGCACGTCCGCCGCCAGCGTGGCGACATCGAAGCCGTTGACGCTGACAGTGCCCGCGTCGGCCCTGAGCAGCGTGGACAGGATCTTCACGACCGTGGTCTTGCCGGCCCCGTTGGAGCCAAGCAGGGCGAAGATGCTGCCCCGCGGCACGTCGAAGTCCACGCCGCGCAGCACCTCCAGCTTCTTATAGGACTTCTCCAGGCCCTGCACGTGGATCGCCGGGGTTTGCTGGGTTGTCATCAGACTGCCCTCTTTTCATTTCCGGTGTCGTCTCCTGCGGCACGCACGATGGCGCTGGTCAGGCGATTCCGCTCCCGGTCGGGGACATATCCGCCCTTCGTGTAGTTCTGAGCAAACGCCTCGACGAACTCCGCGGGGTCGTCGCCGACGATCTGGCGGATCGGGGTTCCGTCCGCCGCGGCCCGCTCGAACAGGTCGGCGAGGTCTTCGAACTCAGACGCCGCGCTGTCGCCGTCCGCCGGCACGAAGTGCATGAGATACCGCCCGATCGCATCGACCGCCGTGCGGTAGTTCTCGGGAAGCTGTCGCACACGCGCCCTGTACGCGCGCCACCGCTTCTTGGGGCCGATAACCCTTGAGATGAAGCCGCCATTTCCAGCGTCAGCGTTGACCGGTGAGGATTGATCTGTCATGGCTTTCTTTCCGATCGGTTTCTTGATGTGACGTAGTTGGAGGCCACGAGGTCAGGAGGGCAACTCGCCCGAGGCACGGAGGGCGTCACGACGCGCCTCCCACTCCTGGCGAAGCGTTTGGGTGCCCTCGACCAGGAAATCCGCGAACGCCGCCAGCTCGAGCAGATCCGCCCGGCGTTGTGGCGGCGCATCGCTCAGCACCTCGAGCCCCTCCCGGGCCAGATCACCGAGCTCCTGGTACTCCGTGACGTCAAACCCCCGCGCTTCCGCGGAGGAGAAGTCGGTCCGGATGCGGTCCATCCGCTCCCCCGCCGCTCGCGAGCGACGGATGGCATGCAGGCGCTCCAGCACGTCCAGCGCGCCGGTGATCGCGCTGCGACTCGCCAGCAGCGCGTCGCTCAGCTCGGCAATCGATTGGTCGCGGGGCTCGCACACCAGCAGGTAGCCGAGCACGCGACCGACCATCGGCGGAAACGCGTAGCGGTGGGCGTAGAAGCGGCCCAGGTGGTCGGCGAATGTGATCTCTTCATCGCGTGGCATGCGACAAGCATAGCATGCATCACAGAGATGTCACAAATTACTGTTATCTCGGTCCTCCAGCGCACAATCGCCTGATGGAGATCGTCCTCGGGGAGCTTTGCGACGAGCGGGATATCCATTTGAGTCAGGTCGCCGGCGGTCGCTGGCAACCGAACCGTGGCTGGGGCGGAATCGACCATCAGCCGTCCTTGGGTCGCTCGGGAGGGCGGGACACGAACTCTCAGGCTCACGTACGGATCGCCGACGTGGTCGTGCTCACCCTGAGTTAGATGGATAACCCACTGCGACGAAAGCACCGGCGTCGCGGCTCGAGACGCACGACTCCCTCATACGGTCCCAGGACGCGACAGCTGCATCTCCGGGCCGAGCGGCAGTCGGCCGCGCGGTTGAGCCCGTGGCTGATCGGACGAACTGCAGCGGTACGCACCGCCCTGTCAGGCACGTGGGCAGCGCTCAACGACACCCCTGAGTTGAACGACCACCAGTAGCTGACCTCAGACCGCGGCGCGCTCCTGCTCGCCCAGCAGAAGCAGTCGCCGGCGCGCCGAAGGTAGGCAACTCGTCCCGCCGAGAACGGATCGCCGAGAAGTCTGCAGCTGGAGCCGGACGACAGTCCTGCTGTAGCGAACACTGAGCTACGTGCTCAGCCTCGAGGACCGACGTCGGCACTTCTGCTTCAGGCCTCCAGCACGCCGAAGCAGGAGTCGGCCGCGCGTGGCTGGAGCGGCGACCAAGGAGAAGTGGCGCCGGCTGTTCTGATAGCGATCGCGCGTTACGCGCACTCATTGCTGGTGGTAGCGAAAGGCGTTCCCGGCGCGGTGGCTGGCGCCGGTGGGCTACGCCAGGCCGGATGGGCGCGGTCCGGCCTGCTCGAGCGGCGACTAGGCGACCCGCGCCCGAGCGCTGGCGGCGGCGCTGCCGCCAGCTCCCGGGCGTGGTGCGAGCGGTCGGGGCTCCGGGCCGCGGCGCGGGCACGGTCACCGCGGCCATCCCGCCCCGTCCGATCCGCCTGGCCGCTAAAGCGCGGCTCCGCGGCGACCGCTCCAGCCGCGGAATCCGCGGCGGAAGAACATGAAGCGGGCCAGGAAGAACAGCGGGATGAGGATCCACAGGCCACCGACCACGCCGAAGATCAGGTGAATGGCGACGATCGCCAGGATGATCGGCACGATCGGGATCATGCGCAGGCAGCCGACCAGGCCGAAGCCGGTGCGGCCGCCCGCGCGGTGTCGGGCCGGATCGTCCGGCAGGTCGCGTGTAACCTCGGCCAGCTCGCCCACCGTCTTCGCGGCGAAGCACGTGTCCAGGCGCTCCTGGAATTCGTCCCCGTCGAGCCGGCCGTCGGTGTGGTGCTGGCGCAGCCGGTCGGCGGTCGCGTCGCGGTCGGCGTCGCTCGCGCGCAGGTTGGGGTTCCGCATCATCTGGCTGATCGTGTCGTACCCGTACATCGTTGCTCCTTCGGTCTGTGTGGTTCGGTCGCGTGCTGCAAGGAGAAGCATGCTCTCCGGCGGGCGATTTGTCGTCGGGCGAGGGGTGGCTTCTGTGCTGCTCCCGGTGTCTGACCGCAGCAGCACCGTGTACTCCCGCCGGCGTATCCGCGGCTGCGCCCGGGAGCCGATGACGAGCCCCGCGGGCGGGGTTATCGTGCGGCTGTGACCCCGTGGGGCTGGATCCGCCGCAGCGACGTGCGCCTCGCCGCGTTTTGCGGGCTGATCCAGATCGCGGCCACGGCGGGGGCGGCGCATCATGTGTCGCGCACGAACAGCTGCTGGTGGGCGTCTGCGTGTCACCCTGCGACACCGCTTGACGCCGGTGCCTACGCGCTGCTCGCGCTCGGCCCGCTCGCGCTCGCTTTGCGGCGGCGGTATGTGCGCGAGGTGCTCGCGTTCGTGTTCGCCGTCACGGCGGTCTACGTTGCACGCGGCTACCCGCTGGGCCCAAACTTCCTGTCCCTCGGCCTCGCGATTGTCTCGGCGATGTTCGCTGGGGAACGCGTGCTCGCGTGGGCCGCGGTCGGAGCCGGCTGGTTTGTGTTTCTCGCGTTGCCGTGGGCGCTCGGGCACTCCGGCGGGCCGAAGGTGCTGGCGGCGCTCGCGATCGCCGCCTGGCTGCTCGTGGCGCTGGCCGGCGCCGAAGGGGTACGCAGCCGCCGGGAGCGCTTCGCGGACGCCAAGCGGGCGCGCGAGCTCCAGGCCCGCCGCCGGGCCGACGAGGAGCGGCTGCGCATCGCCCAGGAGCTCCACGACGTGCTCGCGCACAACATCTCGCTGATCAACGTCCAGTCAGGCGTCGCCCTGCACCTGATGGACGAGAAGCCTGAGCAGGCGCGCATCGCGCTGACGGCGATCAACGAGGCGAGCGCCGACGCGCTGCGCGAGGTCCGCTCTGTGCTCGGCGTCCTGCGCGGGACCGGCGAGGAGGCGCCCCGGGCGCCGACGGCGGGCCTCGACCGCCTTGACGATCTCGTGAGTCGCACCAACGCGGCTGGCGTCGGGGTCAGGCTCGAGGTGCACGGCGAGCGCCGGCCGCTCCCGGCGAGCATCGATCTGGCAGCGTTCCGGATCGTGCAGGAGGCGCTGACCAACATCGTCCGCCACGCCGGGGCCGGCGCCGCGAACGTCGAGCTGACCTACGGCCCCGATGAGCTGACCGTGCAGGTGGACGACGACGGACATGGCCCGGGCGCCTCCGGCGGTCGCCGCGAGGTGCCGGCGACGCCGGATGGCGAGGGCGGTGGCAACGGCATCCCGGGCATGCGCGAGCGCGCGGTCGCCCTCGGCGGCACGTTCGACGCTGGCCCCCGATCCGGCGGCGGGTTCCGCGTTCGCGCGCGGATCCCGGTGCCGGGCAAGTGACCGCCGTGATCCGCGCGCTGCTGGCCGACGACCAAGCGCTGGTGCGCGCCGGGTTCCGCGCGCTCCTGGACGCGCAGGACGGGATCGAAGTGGTCGGCGAGGCGGCGGACGGGCGCGAGGCGGTCGACCTGACGCGCGCGCTTATCCCCGACGTCGTGCTGATGGACATCCGCATGCCGACGCTCGACGGAATCGCCGCCACACGCGAGATCGCCGCGGACCCGGCGCTCGCTGGCGTCCGGATCGTGATCCTAACCACGTTCGAGCTCGACGAGTACGTGTTCGACGCGATCCGGGCCGGGGCGGCTGGCTTCCTGGTCAAGGACACCAAGCCGAGCGACCTGATCGAGGCGGTACGGGTAGTGGCCGCCGGCGAGGCGCTGCTCTCGCCGTCAGTCACCCGCCGGCTGATCGGCGAGTTCGCCGCGCGCGCCAAGCAGCCGCCCCGCTCAGACGCGCTCGAGGAGCTGACCGACCGCGAGCGCGAGGTAATGGCGCTCGCCGCCGCCGGCCTGTCGAACGACCAGATCGCCGAGCGCCTCGTCGTGAGCTCCGCCACGGCAAAGACGCACGTGAGCCGGGCGATGATCAAGCTCGGCGCCCGGGACCGCGCCCAGCTCGTCGTGATCGCCTACGAGTCCGGCCTCGTTCGCCCCGGCTGGTCCGAGTGACCCGCGCGCGGGAGCTGCTCGTCGACTTCTTCTACGCGCGCCCGCTCGGGCCGCGCGATCGCGGCGCTGCACGACCGCCTCGCCCGACCGGCAGTCCGCCGAGCACTCACCACGGCTAGCCCGGCCGAGCTCGCCGACCTTTGCCCGTTCGTGTCAGAGGCACACGCGATCGAGCATCCGCTCATAATATGTCCACCCCGAACGTGCGGCCGCGTACTCATTCCGCTGAGCGACTCGGGGCGTGTCATATCCAAGCCTCCGCGCGCTTCTACTTGCACGAAGCCCTGGCTGTTTCACCGGGCGGGATCTACGGACCGGAGAGTTCTGTCACTTTGCGCTGACGAGGTCGCCGAGTTGCAGTCGAGTCATTGCTCCCCGTGCGGCGACACTCGACCGCCGCGGCGACGGAGCAGAAGCGACGGCGGCGTGATCGTGGCAGAGCGATAGGGGCTATGCGATCGGCGCTCGAGAGAACGGTGCACGACGACTCGCGGCCAGCGATCGAGGCCATCTGCGGCCTCTTGGGCTCGAAGCCGGCGAGGTCCGAGCGTGATGTGAGCGTCGTCGACGATCTGAAAGCCGAGTCTCTCGTAGAAAGGGCGCTTCCAGGGCACGTTTCGGTACGTGGTCAGCGTCAATGCCTTGAGGCCGTGCTGTCGTGCCCAAGGTGCCGCGGTCTCGATCGGTGCGCGCCCCAGACCCTGTCGGGCGGCGCGGGGATGGACCGAGACCTGGTCGATATGCGGGCTGGCGTCAATCACCTGCACCAGCAGGTGGGCCACCGGCTCATCTGCGTCACCGGTGGCCACCCACCCCCTGCCGGCCGCCTGAAAGACGGCTAAGCCGGCGGTCGAGGGCGCCTCGTCGTCGGCGATGGCGTCCATGCCGAGCTCGCGGAGGATCGATCCGGCCGCGCGCTCGAGCTCGCGCAGCCTTTCCAGCTGGTCACTGCGTGCGGCTCGGATCAGATCTCGATGCTGCCATTGTGGCCTGGCCCCAAGCCGAATCAGCCCGGTCGCTCGGCGTGCGCGAGGAACTCAACGACCTCCGTTGTTCTGCGCAGCCACACCACCTTGGCGCCGGCCGCGTGCTGCTCGATCGAGCGCCTCAGCGTGGGCAGAGAGCTGTATCGCCAGCGCGCCACCCACCACCAGAAGTCAAGCCCCTCGTGTGATCGTCTGAGCACTCGCCACGCACACAGGTACGCAGGCAAATCTAAGACGATGATCGTGTCGGCGGCCTGCAGGCGCCGTTCAACAACGTCGCCCGGGCCGAGGTCGCCGTCAAGAATCCACTTCTCGCCGGCCACGAGCTTCTTTTGGATCACGTGCCAGACCGCGGCGGGTATCGGGCGACCGTCCGGGCGCCAGTAGACCTTGTCAAGCTCGACCACGGGCAGGTCAAGCATCTCGCCGAGCCCTTGCGCCAGCGTGCTCTTACCGGCGCCGCCTCTTCCAAAGATCACGACCCGCCGCATGATCGGATGTTCCCGGACCCGAGGTTGCACGGCCGAGCCGTCTGCTGGACCCACAAACGACGAGGTCCGAGCATCCCGCGCCGAGCCTGGTCGCCTGATTGCTCCGCAGCTCCCCGGTCCCGTCGAAGCAGAAGTCCGATCGGCGCTGCTCGGCCGACGACGAGGGAGCAGCGCTAGGTCCGCGCTCGGCCGGAGCTGTCGGTTACGGCGACGGCGCGCCGCGCGCCGATCCCGAACAGCCGTGCTCGCAAAGCGGGTGTCCCACAGGCGATCTCGACTGCGACGCCGACCGCGGTAGGGCGAAGCGTGACGGGGCATCACGGCTCCGGCGTCGGCACGAATGCGGCGATCGTGTCCGCGACCACGTCCGGGTTGTCGATCGGAACCCAGGTCTTGGCTTCGGGCACGGAAACGAGCTTGGCGTCGGGGAAGTCAGCGGCGAGTCGCTGTGCGTCGGTGATTGGAAAGAACTCGCACGACTCGCCCCAGACCATCAGAACCGGCCGGTCATAACGCGGGATCGCGCTCGCGGCGTCGATGAGCAGCTGAGGGCGGAACCCGGCAATGGCCGCCACGAAATCACCGGCCACGCGCCGGTCACGTCGGGCCGGACCGAAGAACGACTCTGCGCGTTCCTCGTCAATTCCGCTGGCGGCGACGCCTGAGACGAACTTGCGTCTGAAGGCCGAGGTTCGCAGCTGTAGCCGAAACAGCGTTCGTGTCAGCCGAGGAAACGCACGCGCGGCGGTAGTCGCCTTCCGGAGCGCGGCCGGCGGGAACTTGTCATAGCTCTCGCAGTTGGTTAGCACCAGACGGCTTACGCGCGCCAGTGCCGGATGACCAGTCGCCAGCGACAACAACAGTAGCCCGCCGGCAGTGTCGTTGACGACCACGGTCACGTCTCGGACGTCGAGTCGTTCCAGGCAGTCGAGCAGCAGTCGAGCCAACGAGGTGGCCGATCGGTCTGCGCCGGGGATCAGCGGCCATGGATGGGCTCCCAGCGGGAGGTCGATCGTGATGCACCGGTAGCGGTCCTCGAGTGCAGCGATCACGTCGCGCCACAGATCCCCGTTCGCGACCACGCCAGCGAAGAACACCAGCGTCGGCCCGTGACCGGTCGATCGCCACGCGAGGGGACCCAGACGGGTTTCCAGGCGTTCGGATTTCATGGGAGAAGTCGTCATGAGAAGACACCTTCCGATTGGACGGTTTCCGGCGCGGCTGGCTTTGTCAGTCTCGCTGGAACTTTCGGGATCTCGACCGCGAGGTGGGGGAGCCGGCGGTTGAGCCATCCGGGCAGCCACCAGTTGGCGCGCCCGCAGAGGTGCATGACCGCGGGGACGAGGACGGTGCGCACGACGAAGGCGTCGATGATGATCGCCGCGGCAACGCCGATCCCGAACTGCTGGATGATGATGTTGTCGACCAGGAGGAAGGACAGGAAGACGAGGATCATGATGCTGGCCGCGGCGGTGCTCACGCGGCCCGTCATGGCCTGGCCGATCGTGACTGCAACGCGGTTGCCGCCCGTGCGAACCCACTGCTCGTGGATGCGGCTGACGAGGAACACCTCGTAGTCCGTCGACAGCCCGAACCGGACGGAGACGATGAGCGCCGGGAGGAACGCCTCGACGGGTGCGGTGCCGCCAAGACGAGCCGGCGGTGCCGGAAGCACCACCGAGCCAAACCGCCCGATTGGCCCGGAGCAGGTCGATATTTGCGCAGATCCCGACCTGAGTCATCGAAGATCGTCAACGCCATATCGCGGACCGCCGCCAGCAGGCGGTCCTTCTCTGATGGCAGCTGCCCCGTCAGATCACCAGGGCCCCGGTTGTCCCTAGTCGGTTCTGGGGCGAACGGGATGCCGGTCGCGAACGCCCGGGGCGCGACGACCGCTGCTTGTGCCAGCCGGTTCACCCCGAGTCTCAGCAGCATCACCGCGGAGACGGTCGCGAGGTTGGCGCCGAGAGCATGACCGATCCCGTCCAGCACCACACCGCTGGCGATCTTGGCGGCCCACCACCACAGCACCGATTTGGGCATCTGGGCCCACAGGTAGCCGTCCCGGGACCACAGCCGCATCAACCTGCCCTGGCACGTCCCGATGACCGCGTTGATCGCACAACCCACGCCGATCAGCACAATGTCAATGACTGTCGGGTCCGAGCCTTTGCTGGTTGCAACGTCGATGATGCCGATGACGGTGAGCGCCGCGGGCAGTCCCAGCAGCCGCTTGACTCGCAACGGCTCGCCCACGATCTGACGGCCGACCGAGTAGAGCATGATCGCGGCCACGGCGAGGACTGGCTCGATGCCGCTCATCAGCCGGTGCCAGTCGCTGTCGAGTCGGGCACCAACGCCGTCGCCGTCGCTGTCGTGTCGGGCACGAACGCCGCCAGCAGCAGCTCACGCACTGAAGCGCGAGCCTGCTGATCGTCGATCGTGGCGGCGATGGGATCGCGCTTGCGGTGCTGGGCAAACCAGGCGACGGACTCTTCCAGGAAGTGGGCGGCGATCTCCGGATCGGCGAGCGGGCGCAGGCCGCCAGCGGTGGCGCGGCTTTCGAGGAACGCCGCCAGCCGCCCATTATGCGAGCGCTTGCGATCGTTGACGGACCCCGCGCGCAGCTCGGGGTAGTCGTCGGTCAGCCTCTCGAGCAGCAAGAGCAGCAGTCGGTTGCGCTCGACGAAGTCGTAAAGCTCGTCGATGACCCCGGCCAGCTCCGCCGCGGCGTCCTGGCCGCGCCCGCGTTCCAGCGCGGTACGCAGCACCGGGAAGGTCGCGTGGACAGCTAACCAGCTCCGGACGAGCTGCAGGATGTGCCCGTCCTGTGGCGTGGCCAGCGGCACCACGGCCTCCAGGTCGCCGTCCTCGTCCATCGCGTAGCGGACCGCCAGTTCCAGCAGTGCCTCCTTGCTCTCGACGTACCGATACAAGAGCGCGTGGCTCAGCTGAAGTCGTTCGGCCACGTCGGTCAAGCGCGTCCGCCGGTAGCCCTTCGCGATGAACGCGTCGCATGCGGCGCGGGCGATGTCCTGCACACGTCCTGGCGGTGTCCGTCGAGACATGCTCCACAATATAACTGACCAAGTCAGTTATTTCAATGCGGGCGCCCGACCCGGGGCTGCGGGAGGCGCGGGCGGCGTGCCGTGCAGGCGACACGCTGGTGGTGACTAAGCTCGACCGCTTGGCGCGATCGTTGCCTGATGCGCGAGACATCGTCGGCGAGCTGACTGAGCGCGGCGTTCGCCTCTCGATCGGCGGTTCGGTGCGCGATCCCGCCGACCCGGTCGGACGATTGCTGTTCAACGTGCGGGCGATGGTCGCGGAGTTCGAGGCGGCACTTGGTTCGCGCGCGCACGCGCGAGGGGATGGCCGTGGCGCGTGCCAAGGGTCGTCTGCGGGGCAAGTCGCCGAAGGTCAGTCCGCGCCAAGAGGCGCATCTGATCGCGTTGCATGCGACGGGCGAGCACACGGCTGGCTGGCCCACCGCGACGGTGGGGTGGAGGACCCGGTGGGCGCGTTCACGAGCGAGACGCTCGAGCAGGCGCACTCGCACACTCTGCACCACACCTCCGGTCGCCTGTAATTTACGTGAGTGGTTGGACCCCTTGCCCGCGGTAGCTCGGGCGAGCCGGTAGCTGCCTTGCCCGTCGGTGATGCGGCTGTGCGTGTCGACGTCGACTGCTCGACCTCATCGCGGTAGGTCAGCGACGTCTCCGCGGAAAACACCCCAACGAACAATCGCGAGTTTCATCCACCTGTCGGATGCGACCCCGAAGGCTGCCGTGACGATTCGTGGGCACGGTCGGGTCAGACGATGGATGGGGAGGCCGGGCCGAGTCCTCGGCCTCTAGGCACCTACGAACGTCATTTCCGGACCGCGGCCGAACTTCGCCAATTTCCCGCCGGGGGGTGGCGGAAGTTGCCGAACTTCGCGCCGACGGCGTGTTGGAAGCCCGCCGGACCCGGGATCGACGACCGATTCCAGTACCGCCGAAACCACCTGGCGTCTCCTGCCCGGAGGTCGGGCGCTCCAGCGCCCCGACCTCCCTGCCAAACAGCGCGACACAGACCCGCTGTCAAGCGACACAACCACCAACGCCCACCACGGGAACGCGACCAAGCCGACACCAACGATCCGCTCACGGTTCGCCGGCAGTGTCGGTCATCAAAGAGGCCATCGCGTCCAGGGAGCCCAGATCTGGACGTCTGGATGCGACACGCGGAAGTTCAGCAGAGGGGGACGGGACCGTAGGGGATATCCCGCCCCGCGGGAACGCCGCGTCGGCCACCAACTGCGCCCCCAAAGCCATACCGCCAGCGCCACCTGGCTGGCGCCGGCACTGCCCGCAGCAACCTCAGAGCCCCCCGGCAGTCCGTCGGCTCTCACCGCCGGCGAGCGATCACGATTGCCGCTCTGCCACGCGTGTCGCCGATGGGCTGCCCGCCCCATCGTCCCCGATCCCGCCCGGAGCAGCCGCGGGCGTTTCCGCGGAAACGCCTACTCCGCCACCGATCGCGGCCGCGACGCCGCACTCTCCAAACCCTATCCCGCCCGAGCACCCCGATTCCCGCCCCGACCGCGTCCGATTCTCCGCCCGCGCACCGGTGAATTCCCGGGCGATCGCCCCCGATTTTGGCGGCGGGTTCCGTCCGCCACCCCACCTACTATACGAACATGTGTTCGATCGGCCCATCACCCCCACCACCTCCAAAACCACCGCCCGAAACCGCGACCAACGACCCTCCCACCACCCCCATCGAACAACTAGAAGACGAACTCTGCCAACTCGCCGCGCACCTCGCCGCCGCGACCTGCCGCTGGCTAGAGCTACTAGCCGAATTCGACGCGCGCGCCGGGTGGGCGCAATGGGGCGTCAAATCGTGCGCACATTGGCTCTCCTGGCGCTGCTCCTTCGGACTCGCCGCCGGCCGCGAACACGTCCGCGTCGCCCGCAAACTCCGCGAACTACCACGCGTCAGCCAAGCGTTCGCCGCCGGGCAGCTGTCCTACTGCAAAGTCCGCGCGATCACCCGCGTCGCGACCCCCGAAACCGAACCACAGCTGCTCTCCCTCGCGCTCGAGGCGTCCGGCGCGCAGCTCGAGAAAATCGTCCGCGCGTACCGCGGCGCGCTGTCCGCCACCCTGCCCACCTCCCAGCACGCACACGAGCTCAGACACCTCAGCTGGAGCTGGAACGAAGACGGATCATTACGCATCGCCGGCCGACTACCCCCCGACGAAGGCGCACTACTACTCACCGCTATCGAACACGCCAACCAACCCCCCACCGCCCCCACCGACACGCCCACCCAAACCTACGACGCCGACCCCGCCGGCGCGCACCGCGCCGACGCGCTGATCGCGATCGCGCGCTCAAGCCTCGCCGCCAACCCCAAACAACGAACCGGCGGTGACCCCGTCCAACTCGTCATCCACACCGATCCCCAAACCCTCACCACCGACCACGTCCACGACCGCTCAGACATCGAACACGGCCCGGCGCTCACCCCCGAAACCATCCGCCGACTCGCCTGCGACGCCACCCTCCTATCAATCCTCGAACGCGACGACGAACCCATCGCCACCGGACCGCGCACCCGCACCATCCCACCCGCCCTCCGACGCGCGCTGCGCCACCGCGACCACGGCTGCCGCTTCCCCGGCTGCACCCACACCCGCTACCTCCACGCCCACCACATCCACCACTGGGCCCACGGCGGCCCCACCACCCTCACCAACCTCATCAACCTCTGCAGCCACCACCACCGCCTCGTCCACGAAGGCGGATACACCATCGAACACACCCACGGACAACAACCCCGCTTCCGCCGCCCCAACGGACAAGAAATCCCACCCATAGGCCACTGCCCCCGACCCACCAGCCCCACCCTCAGACAACAACACCGCACACAACACCCCACCATCAACCCCCACACCATCCAAGGAAACTCCGCCGACCAACCCTACGACCTCGGACTCGCCGTCGACATCCTCATCAACACCCAACCCCAACCCCAACCACACGACACGTCCTAACGGGCTAGCCAGACACCCGGGACGGGGGCTAGCGCTTCGTCCTGGCTGGGCTAGCGCTTCGTCCTGGCTGGGCTAGCCCTCGATCTTGCCGGGCGGGCCACCGAGCGACGAGATCAGGGCCGAGAAGCTTCGACCCGACGGGGTCGCGAAGTTGTTCGCGTCCTCGGTCGGGGTCCAGCCGGTGGTCGCCATCGCGTAGGTCTGGGTGCTCTTGCCGGAGCCCCAGCCGATCTCGATGCCTGTGGAGGTCAGCGGGATGATGCTGACCAGCGGCTGCCCAGCGGTGATGACCTCGCCCTTGTGAAGGCCGGGAACCGGCGTTACTCCCTCGGCGTAGTACACGTATTGCCCCGCGTACGGACCGGCGGTGAGCCGGTACTCGATGAACGGGCCCGGCCAGCCGGTCCCCTCCAGGCCGACCTGGGTGATCTTGCCGTCGCCGAGGGCGAGGATCGGGCCCGAGCCGGCGTAGTCGACACCCTGATCGATTCGCTCGCGCATTACCTTGGCCTTGCCCAGCGGGTTGACGTAGCCGGTCGACGCGATCGCGGGATGCGAGCCGCTGAACGCGGGGGAAGCCTTAGGGAGCGGATACAGGGGGACGGGCGCCGGCGGAAGGGGCTTGGGCGGGGGCTTGTGACTGGACTTCTTGGCCGCGCTCGGGGCGTCGGCGCCGACCAAGTTCGGCCCGGCTCCGCCCACGTGCGAGGCGTTTGCCCCAGCCGACGAAGGGGTCTCGGCGCCAGACCCGCTGTGTGAAGGCAGGGCGGCCGCGGCAGCGCGTCCACTGTGCGAGGAGTGGGCGGAACCCGCACCGGACGCTGAGGCAAGCTGTTGCCTGCCTGAGCCGCCGCGGTCGCCGAGCAAGCCGGTAAAGGCGACCGCCGCGATGATCGCGATGGCCGCCGCGCATCCGGCGAGGACCATGGGGATCCTCGAAGGTTTGCGAGAGCTGCGCTTCCGGGGCGCCTTAGTGAGGAGGGTGGGCTCGTCGCCCGGCCGTTTGCGACCCGGGCGGGGAGACGGCGCAGGAGGAGCGGAACGAGTCCGGGCCGTCCGGTCCTGAGGCGTGCGCGGCGCCGGCGCCAGCCCGCGAAGCGGGAGTTCGGTGACCGAGCGGTCCTCAGTCGGGGCCTCCGACGGCGAGCGCTTCGCGACCGGCGGCTCCGGCGAGGTGAGCTTCTCGACCGGCTCCGGCGAGGTGAGCTTCTCGACCGGCTCCGGCGAGGTGAGCTTCTCGACCGGCTCCGGCGAGGTGAGGTTCTCGACCGGCTCCGGCGAGGTGAGGTTCTCGACCGGCTCCGGGGAGGTGAGCTTCTCAACCGGCGGCTCCGGCGACGTGACCTTCTGAACCGGCGGCTCCGGCGACTTAACCGGTGGCTCCGGCGCGGGAAGCTTGGCAACCGGTTCCGGCGACGTGACCGTCTCAACCGGTGTCTCCGGCGGCGCAACCGGCGGCTCCGGCGACGCAACCGGCGGCTCCGGCGGCTCCGGCGGCTCCGGCGCGGGAAGCTTGGCAACCGGCTGCGGCGAGGTGAGCTTCTCGACCGGCGGCTCCTCCGCCGGGTGCTTCGCAACCGCCTCCTCCGCCGGGGGGCGCTTGCGAGTCGGCGGTTGTGTCGCCCAGGGGTCGACCGCGGGGCGTTCCTTTGCGGGGCGTTCCTTCGCGGGGCGGGCCGGGCGCTCGCGAGACGACCGGTCACGCGATGGGCGCTCGCGCGATGGGCGCTCCCGGGATGGGCGCTCGCGCGCGGTCCGCCGGCGGGGCTCGGAACGCGTCGGCGGCTCTTCGAGCCGGTCGTCGCGCTCGCGAGTGGTGGTGGTCTGCTTGGGCTCGCGCGAGCCACGCTGACGCTTGCCCCTACGGGCCTTTGAACGCTCTAGCGACTGCTGCCACAGATCGGGGGAGGCAAGGTCGCGAGTGGCGGTCTCCAAAATTCTCCTTCGACAAACATTCGAAAGCCTGCGGAGTTAGCTGACGGGCTCGCGCGCTGCACTACGCCAAACACTTGGCGATTCGCCCCTGCGACCTAATCGCTCGCTTTGGGTCCCCCGCTCACCGGCCACGGATGGATCCGGCGATTCGGCTGGTTATGTTCGAGTGCGGCAACCTATCACGTCTCCAGGCGAGTGGCGTTGGCGACGGTACGAGGTTTGATGTTGGCTCGCGCCCCCACGCTTCTCGTTCGCGACCGCCCAGCGCTTCTCGTTCGCGACCGCCCAGCGTTTCTCTGGATCCCATAAGAGCTGCCCCACTAGACCCCCGGACCCATGTACCCTCAACGGCAGCGCTATGGCGTATGCCGAGCAGAGCACACGGATGAGGGGTCCGATCAACGAGCATGCTGGTGCGCTCGCGCAGGAGTGGCGGCGGCTGACGCGGGCGGCGACGGCGGTGGCCCTGCTCACCGCGCCGGCGTTCTTCCTGCTCCTCTACGACTCCGACCACCTGAGCCTGGTGGCGTCGCTGCTGCTGACCGCGCTGGCCGTGGTCGTGTTCCGGGGCGCCGTCGAGGTGCTGGCGCGCAAGCTGATTCCCTCGCCGAGCCTGTACGGGGCGGCCGACACGCTGAAGGCCGAGGACATCGTGGCGCGGCGTCGCTACTGGTTCTGGCGGGGCAAGTTCCGGCGGGTGCCGGTCTACATCGCGATCATCCTGCTGCTGCTGGTGTTCTGCCAGATCCTGTTCGCCTTCGCCGGCGTCAGCGCGTCGTTCTTCCATCCCTTCGACGGCCTGCGGCAGATCTTCCCGCCCGACACGCTGCCCCAGCTGGCGCTGGTGTTCATCCAGCTCCCGCTGTTGCTGTTCATCAACGTGTTCATCCTGTTCGGGCCGTTCCTGTTCATGGCCGTGCGCGGGATCCGCAGCTACGAGCCGGGCGACGCGAGCTGGGGCGTGAAGATCGACGATGTCCGCGGCCAGGCGGAGGCCAAGGAGGAGATCACGCGCGTGATCACCCTGTGGCAATCGGGCGAGGAATTCGAGAAGGCGGGCGGCAAGCGCGAGCGCGGGCTGCTGTTCCTGGGCGCTCCCGGCACCGGCAAGACGATGATCTCCAAGGCGATCGCGACCAACTTCAACTGCCCGTTCGTGACCATCCCCGGGTCGGGGTTCGCGCAGATGTTCATGGGAATGGACGCGCTCGTCGTCCAGTTCCTCGCCTTCAAGGCGCGCCGTCTCGCGCGCAAATGGGGCGGCCAGTGCATCGTGTTCATCGACGAGATCGACGCCGTGGGGATGCGCCGCCAGGCGCTCCAGGGTGGCACCGGCATGACCGGCACCGCCAGCCCGGCCAGCGTCGACTCGATCCATGACCTCTGCTTCTTCGGACCCAACGGGTCGCTCACCCCGACGGGTGACCTGGTGATCGAGTCGCGCGAGTGGCGCGAGCGGCTGTTCGCCGCCCGGGCGGAGGCCACCCCCGGCAACGGACCGCTGCTGGGGAGAATCGGGGAGCGCCTGGAACGCATCATCCCGGGCATGATGGGCGGTTACCAGGGTCAGGCCCTGAACCAGCTGCTGGTCGTGATGGACGGAATCGACGAGCCGCCGGCGATGCGTAAGTTCGTCACGAACCGGGTCAACACGTTGCTCGATGCGATGTTCATCGTGCCGAGCAAGGTCGGACCGATCAGGCTACGGATGCCGACCCCGCGGGTGCGCCCCGAGCAGATCTACTTCATCGGCGCCTGCAACGTGCCGATCGAGGTGCTCGACCCGGCCCTCACCCGCCCGGGCCGGTTGGGCCGCCACATCTGGTTCCGCACCCCGACCAAGGACGATCGCAAGGACATCTTCGAGCTGTACATGGCCAAGGTCGATCACGAGCCGGATCTCGACACCGAGCACCGTCGCGACGAGCTGGCGCGGATCACCAGCGGCTACTCGCCGGCGATGATCGAGCAGTGCTGCTCGATGGCGCTGACGATCGCGCACTCCGAGGGTCGGCGGCAGTTCGCGTGGCGCGACATCGTCGAGTCGATGACCACCGTCGAAACCGGCACCGCGCAGAACATCGAGTACATCCAGGAGGAGACCCGCGCGGTGGCCATCCACGAGGCCGGCCACGCCGCCGCCGGCCATGTCTTCCTCGGCAACGAGATCCTCTCCACCCGCCTCTCGATCCGTAAGCGCGGCGGATCGCTCGGGCACTACCAAGGGATGGAGAAGGACGAGCGCTTCTCGCACTTCCGCAGCCGGGTGGTGGGCAGCCTGATCATGACGCTCGGCGCGATGGCGGCCGAGCACGTCTTCTACGGCGAGAACTCGCAGGGCGTGAGCGGTGACGTGATGAGCGCGACCGCCACGGCGGCGGCGATGGTCGGGCTGTGGGCAATGGGCCCGGAGGCCGTGCATCTCGGCGCGGGTCTCGACCTTCCCGAGGAGGAGGACCACGTCCACCGGCGGCTCGAGCGGATCGGCACCGCGATCATGAACCGCGCCAACGGCGGCGTCCCCTTCCAGTCGGACCCGATCGCCTCGGTGCTCGGCGATCCGGGGAAGCGGCGCTCGGCGGCCCAGCTGCTCGGGCAGGCCTACGTCACCGCGTACGCGCTGATCGCCACGAACCGTGAGGCCGTGGAGCGGATCGCCGACACGCTGATCGCGCGCAAAGAGATGCACGGCGACGAGGTCACCGACCTGCTCGACAGCGTCGGGCTCGAGGCGCCGAAGATCGACCTCATGGACGACAGCACGTGGCCCAAGGTGTGAACGATAATCGGCCGCAGATCGTGCGAGCCAGCGACGAGCACGCGGCCAAGGCGCCGCTGGCCGGTCCGGTTGGCCTCCTCCGCGGCCGCAGCGCGAGGCGAGAAGCTTCGCCCCATTCGGCCAAGTTCAAGGCCGCGACCGTCGGGCTGGCGGGAATCGGCATCGCGGCCATCGTCGCGATCGTGCTGATCCTCTCCAGCGGCACCAAGACCCAGCAGCAGGCGTCGTGGTCATCGTGGTCGCCGCCCGACTCGGGACTGCTGGGCGCGCGCGATATCGCCGATCACGTCGCGCCGTACTACCGGCTGTCGGCGACCGAACAGCTCTCGGTGGTGACCGTCGTCAACCTGGGTAACCCGAGCGACGTCAACCAGACGACCGGCGCGCCGATCGGACTCCAGGTGGCGGTCCGTCCCGATCCGACTTCGAGCGCGGTCTCGCTGCTCACCGGCAACACGATCGCCTACAACCTGTGCGGGGTCCAGGGCCCTGGCTGCCAGCTGGGCGGGACCCCCTCGAGCGCGCGGCTCCTGCTGCTGCGGCGCGAGGCCCTGGAGCTGGCGCTGTACACGTTCAAGTACGTCAGCAGCACCGATAACGTGGTGGCGATCCTCCCGCCCGGATACACCTCGACCGGCTGCACCGGGATCTGCCCGGCCCCGGACACGAAGACCAAGACCACCCCGGTCGACATCGCCGTGTTGTTCGTCAAGCCGGAGCTCCAGCCGTGGCTCGATCAGCCGCTCAGCGACACGTTGCCCGAGCAGTTCCCGCCGACGGTCGAGCAGATGCCGACCGCGCCCGAGGCCGGGCTGGTCGATCAGATCACCGCGCGGGGTCTGTTCTCCGAGAAGCTCGTGCAGGCCCAGGACGGCAGCAGCCTGCTCCAGCTGAGCCCGCTCCCGCCGCAGTAACCGCTAACTAGTCCTCGCGCTCGCGCCGTTCGAACCCGGGGCATTCGTTCACCGGGAGCCGCGGATAGCGCGGAAAGCGCTCCGGCTCGGTGCGGGAGCGGCGGCACAGCGAGAAAACCGAGCCGCGCGTGTTGCGGACGATCTGCTGGTGGCGGCAGCGGTCGCACAGGCCCGCCTTCATCGCGTCAGCTCCTTGCACAGGCCCGCCTTCATCGCGTCAGCTCCTCGAGCGCCAGCACGAACGACTCGTAGGGACGCTTGGTCACCTGCTGGAGCGCGATCTCGCAGGTCCGGTTGCTGGACAGGTAGGCGTCGAACGACCTTCCCGCGAGCTCCCGCGCGACGTCGCGCAGCGCCGACGCGGGCAGTTCGGGGTGGAGCAGACCGCGGTCGCCGGCCATGCCGCAGCAGCCCGTGGCGGCGGGGACGAGGACATCGTCGGCCAGCGCCGCCGCGATCGCGGTCAGCTTGCCGGCCAGACCCAGGTGCAGGCACGCGCACGTGGTGTGGACGGCGACGGTCGGAAGCTTGCGGGTCACGGTCAGGCGGTCGAGAAGGTGGTCGTGGACCCAGGAGATCGAGTCGAGGACCTCGACGCCCTCGGGCTCGATGTCGGTGATCAGGCCGTGCGTGCACGACGTCGCGTCGATCACCACCGGAAGCTCCCCTCCCCCGGTCCAGCGCCGCACCGCGTCCGTGGTTCGGCGCGCCATCACCTGATGGCCGTCGCTGTAGCCCTTTGAGCTCCACGGCGTGCCGCAGCAGACGCCGACCACGTCCTCCGGAATCCACACCGGCAGGCCGGCTCGAGCCGAGATCGCCACGATCGCCTCGGGGACCGTGGGCCGCGCCGCCGCGCCGCGCGGGTTACCGAAGATCCGGTTGATGCACGCGGGCAGGTAGACCGCGGCGGCGCCTTGGCGAGCCGTCGAGGGAAGCTGAGACGGAGCCGGTCCCGGCAGGGCCGCGGTTCGAACCGCCCGTACGACGGGGCCGCCCGCGGCCAACCCGAGCCGCGCGCCCCGCTCGGCCAAACCATAGCCGTCGGCCGCGACCGCCCCCGCTCGCTGGGAGTAGACCCCGTGCTGCTGGAGCCGAAACCGTTTAATCAATTGGCCGGTATCGATCGCCACCGGACAGGCTTGCTTGCACGACCCGTCGGCCGCGCAGGTCTGGATCGCGTCGTACTCGTACTGCTCCAGCAGCGCACGCTGGACCGCCGATCCGTCCGGTTGCCGGGCCATCTCGCGCCGGATCGCGATCCGCTGGCGCGGGGTGGTGGTGACGTTGCGCGACGGGCACACCGGCTCGCAGAACCCGCACTCGATGCACTTGGTGGCCAGTTCCTCGATCTCCGGCGTCGACTTGAGGTTCTTCAGGTGGAGGCGGGGATCCCGGTTGAGCACGATCCCCGGAGCTAGGATCCCGTCGGGATCGGCCAGCTGCTTGATCCGCCACATCATCTCGGTCGCCTTGGTCCCCCACTCCCGCTCCACGAACGGGGCCATGTTGACGCCGGTTCCATGCTCGGCCTTCAGCGAGCCGTCGTAGTCGCCGACCACGAGCTCGACCAGTTCCTGCATGAACCCGTCGTAGCGGTCGAGCTCGGCCGCGTCGCCGAAGTTGGGCATGAGCATGAAATGGAGGTTGCCGTCTCTGGCGTGGCCGGCGACACCGGGGAGGAACCCGTGCTTGCCGAGCAGCGCCTGCAGATCGTGCGTGGCCGGAGACAGCCGGTCCGGGGGGAAGCAGACGTCCTCGATGATCAGCTGAGCCCCGGGCGGGCGGATCGCGGCGATCAACCCCAACATCCCCTCGCGTACGTGCCAGAACATCGCGATCTCGGCTGGGTCGCGCGTGAAGCGCGCTGGGTCGATCAGCGCCCGGCCCTCGAGCAGTTCGAGCGCGGCGCGCTCGGGCGCGTACAGCGAGGCGTCGTCGTCGGAGCGGAACTCGACCAGCAGCGCGGCCGAGTCGGGTGGCAGCTCCTTCCAGCGCTCCGGTGTACCCGGCATGTTGTAGGCGGCGGCGATCAGCGTCGGAGCGACCATGATCTCGATCGCATCCGCCCCCGCCGCCGCCAGCGGCCCGACCGCCGCGATCGCCGGCTCGACGCCCTCGAACAGGACCAGAGAGGCCGTCGCGTGGCGGCCGAACGGGACGGTGTCGAAGACCGCCTCGGCGACGAAGGCGAGCGTCCCCTCCGAGCCGATCACCAGCCGGCGGAAGATCTCGAGCGGCTCATCGGCGTCCAGCAACGCGCACAGGCGATAGCCGGTCGTGTTCTTGATCTCGAACTTGCGCCGAACCCGCTCCGCGAGCTCGGCGTCCGCGCGGAGCTCGTCGCGCAGCGCCACCAAGCCGCCCGCCAGCTCGGGCGCCACGTTCTGGAAGCGCCGCCCGGCGCCGGGGGTCGCCGTGTCGATCACGGCGCCGTTGGCGAGCACGAAGGTCAACGAGCGGACGGTCCGGTAGGAATCGGCGTGCACGCCGCAGCGCATCCCGCCCGAGTTGTTGGCGATCACGCCACCGACGCAGGCGATATCGGTGCTGGCGGGGTCGGGGCCGAGCTTGCGCCCGTAGCGGGCGAGCAGCCGATTGACGTGACCGAGGACGATCCCGGGCTGTGCCCGGACGCGCAGTCCCGCCTGCTCGACCCACGCCTGCTGCCAGTGGCGCCGCGCGTCGACGAGCACGGAGTCGGTCCCCGCCTGGCCGTTCAGCGACGTGCCGCCGGCGCGGAACACGAGCGGGGTGCGATTTGCGCGGGCGAAGGCCAGGAGACGGACGACGTCGGGGATGTCGCGGGGCATCGCGACCGCCCGCGGGATCCTGCGGTACGGGCTGGCGTCGGAGGCGTAGGAGACGAGGTCGAGCGCGCGCGTCAGCACGCGGTCGGAACCGAGCGCCGCGGTGAGCTGGGAGCGCAGCGGCTCGGGGGTACCCGCCGCGACCCACGGCGGCGCGGAATCGGCACAGGACGGAGACGGTTCCGGCGCGAGGCGGCCGGGGTCGGCGCCGAGCCGCAGGCGGCGGAGAGCTACTCCATCCACATCCCGCCCGCCACTCGGACCTGGACCAGGCGTGGGGCCCGGTCGTCCGCGATCGCCTCGCGCAGCCCCTCGGTCAGCTGTTCCCGTCCGTCCACCTCGGTGGCCTGAACCCCGTAACCGCGAGCCACCGCCGCGACGTCGAGGCTGGGCAGGTCCAGTCCCGGCGCTCCCGTGACCTGCTCGAAGGCGGCAAACCACTTGAGGATCCCGTACTCGTCGTTGCGCAGCACGAGGAAGGTGATCGGCAGCTCGTAAGCCGCCGCCGTCCACAGCGCCGTGATCCCGTACTGGGCCGATCCCTCGCCGAGCACGCACACGACCGGGCGGTCGGGCTGGGCGAGCTGGACCCCGACCGCCGCCGCGATGCCGAACCCGAGCCCGCCGCTGGCCGAGAAGTAGTAGCTGCCCGGAGTCGAGAGTCGCAGCCGGTTGCGCAGTGCCATCGTGCTCGACGGAGCCTCGACGACGACGATCCCGTCCGCCGGCCACGCGTCGGCCAGCGCCGCCATCGCCTCCGAGCCGCTCAACGGTTCGGCGTGGGCCGGGTCGCCCAGCGGTGGTCGGGGCTCCGGCGGCCGGCGCTCGGACTCGCCGACGAGCTCGACCAGTCGGGTGAGCGCGGAGCCGACGTCGCCGACGATCCCGTCGCCCATCGGCGCGCGCGCCGCCTCGCCCGGGTCGCTGGTCAACGCCACCAGCTCGGTGCCCTCGGCCAGCAGGCGGCCGGGAATGTAGGGGTAATAGGGGAACACCGACGAGCCGACGACGAGCACGAGGTCGTATTCCTTGAGCATCTCCGAGAGCACGCCGATGGCCGGCGCGAGGATGCCCAGGAAGTTGGGGTGGGTCTCGGGGAAACCGAGCCGGTTGCCCCCGGTCGCCGGACTCGCCCAGACCGGCAGGCGCTGCTTCTCGGCCAGCGCCACCGCCGCGTCCCAGCCGCCACTGGCGTCGATATCGGGACCGGCGACCAGCGCCGGGTTCGTGGCCGCCTCGAGCTTTTGTGCCAAGTCGGCGAGGGCGCCGGGGTCGGCGGCGGCGCGGCCGGACAGACGGCGCGCGAGCGCGTTGCGAACCAGATCGTCGTCCGCCTCGGCGCTCCAGTCGTCCATCGGGATCGACACGAACGCCGGCCCTCTCGGCGGGAGACTGGCGTGGTGGATCGCGCGCGCGATCGCGCCGGGAACGTCCACCGCCCGCACCGGTTCGTGGCTCCACTTGAGGAAGGGCTGGGCCACGACCGTCGCGTCGCGGTTGGTCAGGTTGGCTTCCATCAGGACCTGGGCGCGGACCTGCTGACCGGCGGTGATCACGAGCGGTGCTTTGTTGGCCTGGGCATTGAAGATACCGCCGACGGCGTTGCCCAGACCGGGCGCGGTGTGGAGGTTGACGTGGGTCGGTCGGCCGGTGGCCTGGGCGTAGCCGTCGGCCATCCCGACCACGGCCAGCTCCTGGAGCCCGAGGATGTAAGTGAAGTCGTCGGGAAACTCGGCCAGCATCGGCAACTCGGTCGACCCCGGATTGCCGAAGATCGTCGTCATCCCATGGGCGCGGAACAGCTCGAACGTGGCTTCGCGGACCGAGGGCATGGCTAGGCCGACTGGACCCTACAGGTCCGCCAACACCTCCGCGGCCGCCCGATGACCCGACCGGACCGCTCCATCCATATAGCCGTTCCAGTAGTCGGAGGTCTCCGTCCCGGCCCAGTGGATCCGGCCGATCGGACGGCGCAGCCAGGGGCCGTAGGCGAGCAGCGTGCCGGTGCTGGGGATGCCGACCGGGCAGCCTCGAGTCCACTGCTGGGCCGACCAGTTGGTATCGAAGTAGTCGATCGGCTTGCGCGCCTTGGCACCGAAGAACGCGGCGTACTGGTCGAGGACGGCCTGCCGTCTCGCGTTGGGCGACATCGCGCCGTAGCGGCGCGCGTAGTCGCCGCCGACGAACCCGAACAGGATGCCGGGGCTCCCGTCGGGAGGCGAATCGTCGTAGCTGACGCTGACCGGCCCTCCGGTCGCCACCGCGAAGCCGGTTAGCTTGTCCTCGCGCCAGAACGGCTTGTCGTAGACGGCCGCCACCTTGGTCAGCGTGCCCTGACCGTAGCGCTGGGTCAGCTGATCGCGCTGAAACGGCAGGATCGGCTCGTAATCGATTCGCGCCGCCAGCGCGGGTGCAACGGCCACGATCACCTGCTTGGCGGTGATGGTCAGGCGGTCCGAGGTGACCGTCACGGTGCTGCCGGTCTGCGCGATTCGTCTCACCGGAGCGTTCAGGACCACGCGCGAGCCGAGCTCCGCGGCCATCTTCAGCCCGATGATCTGTGAGCCGCCGACCAAGCGCCACATCTGCGCGCCCTTACGGGTGTCGAAGTTGCGCTGGAACGTTCCCGGGTGGCTCGCGTCACCGGAGGAGGCGATGTAGAACAGCACGAACAGCAGCGACAGCTCGCGCGGCTCGGCGCCGAAAACGGCTCGTGTGCTGGCCGCGACGAGGGCATGAAAGCGCGGTGCGGTGCTGATGTTGGCGCCCAGCCAGCTCTCCAACGTCTGGCCGTCCCACTCGGCGGCCTTGGCCGCCTGCCACGGCGCGCTCACCGGAACCGAGGTCGAGAGCTTGTCGAGCTCGAGCACGGCGTGGGCGACGCTCGAGGCCACCTTGGGGTCGGGCGGGGCGGAACCGAACGGGCCCGCGTCACTGTAGGTCACGCGCGACCCGTCGGCCACGTAGACATCGTCGCCGCTGTCGTAGGTGGGGAACTTCCTCACCCCGAGCTCTCGGGCCAGGGCGAGGATGTAGTCCTGTGTCGGTCCGACGAACGTCGCGCCGCGCTCGGAGACCTTGCCGTGGGGCAGGTCGTGGTTCCAGACGCGGCCGCCGACGCGGTCGCGGGCCTCGAGCACGACCACCGACTTGCCCGCCCGGACGAGCTGTCGGGCCGCGGTGAGGCCGGCGTAGCCGGCGCCCACTATGACGACGTCGGCGGTGCGGTCGGCTCGGCCCTGAGGCGGCCTGGCCGCCGATTGCGCGTTTGCCGCCTCGGGAATGACGGCGGCTCCCGTCGCCACCGCGCCGGCGACGAACCGCCGGCGGGTGATCGGTGATGGTTTTGTCATTCGTTGACTCTCCGCTTGCTTCCGGTACGGCTCTGATGCTAACGTGAAATGTTCTTCAGCTTCAAGGCGCCGAACCAAGGCGGGCCACCCTGGAGAACTCAGAGTTCGAAGCCAAGCTGCGTCGAGTACCGATCCAGGATCGCAGCCGGCGGCGCCTGAACAGCGTGCTGGAAGCCGCCGACGAACTACTCGCGGAGGACGGCGCGAGCTCGTTCACGACGACCCGGATCGCCCGCGCGGCGGGGATTCCCGTCGGTTCGGTCTACCGCTACTTCCCCGACAAGGAGGCGATCGTCGACGCGCTCGCGCTGTCGTACTGGAGCGACTTCGAGGACCTCGTGGCGGGCGTGGCGGAGGCCGACGAGCGCGCGCCACTGGCCGACCCGGGCGGTCTCGTGCTCGACACCCTGGCGGCCGGCTTCCGCGCCCGGCCGGGGTTCCTCGCGCTGTGGTACGGGGGTCTGCGCTCGGAGCGCGTCCGTGACTTGACGCGCCCGACCCGCGAGGCGATCGCCCGCTCGATCGAACGGATCCTCGCTATCCATTGGCCCCAGGCGTCCGAGGTGGACCGGACGCGCGCCGCGCGAATGGTCGTGATCACCGGCGACGGGCTGCTGCGCGAGGCGTTCCGGATCGACCCGAACGGCGACCCCGGACTACTCGAGGAGAGCAAGATGATGCTCGACGCCTACATCACGGCAAAGCTCGGACGGGGCCGATAACCGAAGTATACAGTCACTATACTTTATGAAGTATGGCGACTTTCAACCGGCTACTGGGCTTCCTAGGACCTTATCGCAGGGGGGTTGCCTGGTCGTTTGGGCTCGCCGCCGGCGCCATGGGCGCCACGGTCCTGATCCCGTACCTGACCGGCCGCGCGATCGACGCAATCGGCAACGGGCACCGTCACGACCTGACGATGTGGGCGATCGTGATCGTCGCGGCGGCGCTGGCCCGCCTCGGCCTGAGCGTGTTCAGGCGGCTGATCGCCGGTCGCGTGTCGCTCGGGGTCGAGCTCGATATTCGCGAGCGGCTGTACGGCCACCTCCAACGCCTCGAGCTGTCGTTCTTCGACCGCCAGCAGACCGGCCAGCTGATGTCGCGGGCCACAGTGGACCTCCAGTCGGTGCGTTTCTTCCTCGGCTACGGCCTGGTGTTCATCGGGCAGTCGGCGCTCACGATCGCGCTCGCGGCGGTGGCGATGTTCGCGCTGCAGCCCGGGCTGGCGGCGATCTCGCTCGCGCCGGTGCCGTTCGTGGTGCTGATCGCGAATCGGTACGGAAAGCGCTCGCAGCCCGCGATGCGCGAAGCGCAGCAGCGGATCGCCGAGCTGACCGCCGAGGCGGAGGAGAACGTGTCCGGCGTGCGCGTCGTCAAGGCGTTCGCGCAGGAGAAGCGCCAGCTCGACCGCTTCGGCCACTCCGTCCAGCGCGTCTTCGACCAGCAGCTCTACGCGACCCGCATCCAGGCCTTCTACGGCCCCATGATCAGTTTTTTGCCGAGCCTGGGCTTGGCGGCAATCCTGCTGGTTGGTGGCCGCGACGTGATCAACGGCTCGCTCACCGTGGGCCAGTTCACCGCCTTCTACGCCTACCTCCTGTTGCTGATCGGGCCGATGCGCACGCTCGGCTACATGCTCGGCGCCGGCCAGCGAGCCACCGCTTCGGGCGCGCGGATCTTTCAGATTCTCGATCGCGACCCCCGGATGACCGTGCCCGCGAACGCCCCGGCGCTCCCCGACGGTCCCGGCCGGGTCGCCTTCGAGCACGTCGGCCTGACGTTTGAGGGCGCCGCCCAGCCCGCGCTGAGCGACATCGATCTCGAGGTCGAGGGGGGACAGACGATCGCCGTCGTCGGGGCGATGGGCTCCGGCAAGACCGCGCTTGTCTCGCTCCTGCCGCGGCTCTACGACGCCAACGAGGGTACGGTCAGGATCGACGGGGCCGACGTCCGCTCGGTCGATATGACCAGCCTGCGCCACGCGATCGCGATCGTCAACGACGATCCGTTCCTGTTCTCGGCCACCGTCCACGACAACATTGCCTACGCCCGTCCCGACGCCTCCCGTGAGGATGTCGAGCGCGCGGCCCGAGCCGCCCAGGCCGACGGTTTCATCCAGGCGATGCCGGACGGCTACGACACGCTGGTCGGCGAGCGCGGGCTGACGGTGTCCGGTGGGCAGCGCCAGCGACTGGCGATCGCCCGCGCGATCCTGGCCGATCCGCGGATCCTGATCCTCGACGACGCCACCTCATCGGTCGACGCTTCGACCGAGCAGGAGATCAAGCTTGCGTTGCGCGAGTTGCTGGCCGGAAGGACGACGTTCGTGATCGCGCACCGCCTCTCGACGATCGCGCTGGCCGACGAGATCGTGGTGCTGGATCACGGGCGGATCAGCGCCCGCGGCACGCACGAGGAGCTGCTCGACGAATCCCCGCTCTACCAGGAGATCGTCGACAAGGGGATGCCCGATCAGGTGTTCATGACCCGCAAGCCGCTGGAAGCCGAGGTGGCCGGGCTATGAGTCGCGATCCGAAAGCGGGTCGTCTGAGCGCGTTGCGACGCCGGTGGCGCGGCAGCGGCGGTCGCGGGCGCAAGCTGCGCGGCCTGCTCGAGCTGCTTCGCCCGTACCGGTGGCGCGTGCTCGCGATGCTGTTCGCGCTTGCCGCCGCCACCGGCGCCGCTCTCGCTCCCGCGCCGCTGGCGGCGCTGGCCATCAACCACGGGATCGAGCGCCACGACGAGGGAGCGCTGGACTTGGTCGTCGCCGCCTTCCTGGCCTCGGCGGTCATCTACCTGGTCATGTCCTACGCCCAGACCTACCTAGTCGGCTGGGTCGGTCAGCGGACCCTTCAGGACCTGCGGCTGCAGCTGTTCGCCCACCTCCAGCGGCTCTCGATCGGCTTCTACTCGCGCAACCGCGCCGGCGTGATCATCTCGAGGATCACCAACGACGTGGAGGCGCTCGACCAGCTGGTTGAGGATGGCCTGGCGACGCTGATCCAATCGGGGCTGATGCTGATCGGGGTGGTCGTGATCCTGTTCGTGATGGATTCTCATCTGGCGCTGCTGACGTTCCTCGCGCTCCCACTGCTGGCGCTGGGCGGAGTTGCCTTCAGGATCGCCTCCGCGGACGCCTACCGGCTGACGCGGGAGAAGATCGCGCTGATCACCGGCTATCTCCAGGAGAGCCTGTCGGGCATCCGGGTCGTTCGCTCGTTCGGCCAGGAGCGACGGCACATGCGGCAGTTCGCCGAGCTGAACGAAGACAACCGCCGCGTTAACCAAACGACCGTCAACCTGAATGCGGCCTACTTCCCCGGCGTGGAGCTCCTGTCCGCGCTGGTCACGGTCGAGATCCTCCTGGTGGGCGGCTACGCGGTACTCAACGGCGACACGTCGACCGGGATCGTGTTCGCGTTCATCGCGGCACTCAACAACTTCTTCGATCCGATCCAGCAGCTCTCCCAGCTGTACACGACCTACCAGTCCGGCATGGCCGCGCTCGACAAGATCTTCGATCTCCTCGATGAGGAGCCCGAGCTGATCGACGCCCCCGACGCCGTCGAGCTCGATCGCATCCGCGGCGAGCTGCGGTTCGACGACGTCTCGTTCCGTTACGGCGCCGCGGATGACGGGGCCTGGGCCTTGCGCGACATCGACCTCGTGATCCCGCCAGGGCAGACGGTGGCGCTGGTCGGCGAGACCGGTGCGGGGAAATCGACCTTCGCCAAGCTCGTGGCGCGGTTCTACGATCCGACCCTGGGACGGGTGCTCGTCGACGGTCACGACCTGCGGACGGTGACCGCGCACTCGCTGCGCTCGCAGATGGGGATCGTCCCCCAGGAGGGCTTCCTGTTCAGCGGCACGGTCCGCGACAACATCTCGTTCGGCAAGCCCGGCGCCACCGACGCCGAGATCAGCGCCGCGGCGCGCGCGGTCGGCGCCGACGGGTTCATCGCCGAGCTCGAGCACGGGTACGACACCGAGGTCGGCGAGCGCGGAGTCCAGCTGTCGGCCGGCCAGCGCCAGCTGGTCGCCTTCGCCCGCGCGCTGGTGGCCGATCCGCGCATCCTCGTGCTCGACGAAGCGACCTCGAACGTCGACGTGCACACCGAGAGCCTGATCGAGGACGGCCTGCGGCGGCTGGTGGCCGGCCGCACCGCGATCGTCATCGCTCACCGGCTGTCGACGATCCGCAACGCAGGCCGGATCATGGTCCTCGAAGATGGAACGATCGTCGAGCAGGGCACGCACGACGAGCTGCTCGACGCCGGTGGCCGCTACTGGGAGCTGTACCGAGACTGGGCTGAGCAAGCCGCCGCTTAGGCGGGTAGTTCTACGCTACCCGTATGAGCGATCGCGTCGTCTACGTTTCGCGAGTGACCCGCCTGCCGTTGGTCGGCGCCGACGGCGCCGACGTCGGGCAGGTCGTCGACGTCGTGCTCGACCTCGGCGGCCGCCCCCCGCGGGTCAACGGCTACGTCGTCGCGGTGGGGCGGCGCCGCGTCTTCGTCGGAGGCGGACGGGTCGGCGAGATCGCCGCCGAGGGCATCCGCCTGCGCCGCGGGTCGGTCAACATGCGACAGTTCGAACTCCGTCAGGGTGAACGGCTGGCGGTCGCCGAACTGATCGGCGGCCATCTCCACGGCCAGCGCGTGCTCGACGTGGGGATCAGCCCCGCCCCCGAACCGTTCGCGTGGGAAGTCAGCACGGTTGCCGTCGGACGCCGCGGTCTCCCCGGCCGTCGCCGCGCACCCGAGATCCTCGACTGGAGCGAGGCGAGCGAGCTGTTCGCCGACGAGCGGCCGATCGATCGCGAAGCGGCGACGCTCGGCGGCCTGCACCCGGCCGAGATGGCCAGCGCGCTCCGCCATCTGCCGCTCAGCCGCCGGCGCGTGCTGGCCGCCGCGCTCGACGACGACCGGCTCGCCGACCTGCTCGAGGAGCTCTCCGAAGACGAACAGGTGCGGCTCGTCGAGGGCCTCGACCAGGATCGCCTCGCCCGCGTGCTGGACGAAATGGAAGCGGACGACGCCGCCGACCTGCTGGGCGAGTTCTCGGCCACCCGCCAGGCGGAACTGCTCGGCGCGATGGACCCCGAAGAGGCCGAGCCGGTCCGCCGGCTGCTCACCTATCGGCCGGACACGGCGGGCGGGTTGATGACGCCCGAACCGGTGATCCTCAGCCCGCAGGCGACCGTGTCCGCCGCCCTGGCGCGGATCCGCGACCCCGACCTCCCGGTTCCGCTGGCGGCCCAGGTGTTCGTCTGCCAACCGCCGCTCGAGACGCCCACCGGGCGCTACCTGGGGGTGGTCGGCGTGCAGCGGCTGCTCCGGGAGGCGCCGAGCAAGCCGGTCGGGCGGTGCATCGACGAGGACTGGGACCCGATCGCGGTCGAGGCCAGCGAGCGTGAGGTGGCCGAGCGCCTCGCCGCCTACGACGTGGTCGCGCTGCCCGTGACCGACTCGTCCCGGCGGCTGGTCGGCGCCGTTACGATCGACGACGTGCTGGACCACATCCTCCCCGAAAACTGGCGCTTGACGCCGGCGAGCTCGTGATGGCACGGCGCCGCCGCTCACCGACATCGAGGCAAATCGGGAAGCACCGCGGCGACGACCTCGAGCGGCCGCGCGGCGCCCCCGGCGCGCCCTCCTACGACCCGGACGCGTTCGCCAGGATGGCCGAGCGGATGGCCCGCTTTCTCGGGACGGGGCGCTACCTGGCCTTTCAGACCATCCTCGTCGTGTTCTGGATCACTCTCAACGTCGCCGCGGTGTCGCTGGCCTGGGACCCGTACCCGTTCATCCTCCTCAACCTCGCCTTCTCGACCCAGGCCGCCTACGCCGCGCCGCTGATCCTGCTGGCCCAGAACCGGCAGGCCGATCGGGAACGCGCCGACGTCGAGCGCGACCGCAAGATGAACGAACGCTCGCTGGCCGACACCGAGTTCCTGGCCCGCGAGATGGCGGGAATTCGCCTCGCGCTCGAGCGCAAGGCCGACAACGACGACATGACCGACGCGATCGATCGACTCACCCGGGCGCTGGTGGCGGTGCACGGCGAGGATCTGAGCCAGGAGCTGTCGGACGACGGGTCGGAATCGATCTCCGCCCAGCTGAGCGATCCTGAGGCCGATTAGCCGCTGGGGGCAGGGCCCCCGGGCGCGTCGCGGGCGCCGGTCCAATAGCCTTCCCGGGGATGCGCGAGGACCGTGTCCAGATCGAGGTGGCCGACCACGTCGCCACCGTCACCCTCGTGCGGGCCGACAAGCACAACGCGCTCGACGTGCCGATGTTCGAGTCGATCGTCGAGGCGGCGGAGCGGGTCGGGACCGAGCCGGGCGTGCGCGTCGTCGTGCTCCACGGGGCGGGCAAGAGCTTCTGCTCGGGACTCGACGTGGCTAGCATCATGGCCGCCGGCGCGGGGCCGGACGGACCGGCCGCGCCGCTGCGCGAGGAGCCCCCCAACTGGTTCCAGCGCGCCGCCTACGAGTGGGTCCGCGTCCCGGTGCCGGTGATCGCCGCGCTGCACGGGAACTGCCTCGGTGGCGGCCTCCAGATCGCCTTAGGGGCCGACATCCGCGTCGCGGCCCCCGACACGCGTCTGTCGGTGCTCGAGGTGAAATGGGGCCTGATCCCCGACATGGCGATCACGCAGACCCTGCCGCGGGTGGTGGGAATGGACGTCGCGAAGGAGCTCGCGTTCACCGGACGGATCTTCACCGGCGAGGAGGCGCTCCGCCTCGGCGTCGTGACGCACGTGGCGGACGATCCACTCGCCGCCGCCCAAGCCCTCGCGGCCGAGATCGCGGCGCGATCCCCCGACGCCGTCCGCGCCGCCAAGCGGCTGTTCAGCGAGGCGTGGACCGGCCCGCCGGCGCAGACGCTGGCCCTCGAGGCCGAGATCCAGCTCGGGCTGATCGGGACCCCGAATCAGCTCGCCGCGGTCAGTGCGGGGTTCAATAACCGGCCGGGCGAGTTCGTCGACCCTTAATCGTTCAGAGTTAAAGGCTGGGGAACAGGGACTCGAACCCCAACTTCGACGTCCAGAGCGTCGCGTGCTGCCATTACACCATTCCCCAGGGCGTGAGGGGTCCAGCGCTTCAACTGGCGCGAGTATAGGACGGCGGCGCCTCAGCTAGTGTGCGGACGAACGTGCGCCTGCTCGGACTTCCCATCGAGCCGCCCCGTGTGGTGATCAACCGGGTCCTCTCGGACCTCGCGGCGGTCGCCCGCGCCGCGCGGGCGGCGCCGGCGCAGCTCGACCAGATCCTCGCCCTGGGCGAGGAGATCGCGGCCATCGGGCAGAGCGTGCTCGAGGTGGCGGAGCGGTTGGATCGACGGGCGACGGCGATCATGGAGCTGGGCGAGCGGCTGGACGGCCGGACCGGCGAACTGATCGAGCTCGGCCAGCGCATGGAGGACCTGGGGCGAGGGATCGACGCGCGGGGTGGCGAGATCGTCGCCGGCGCGAACCTGGTGGCGGATACCGGAGCCGAGCTGATCGCGGCGCTGCCGACGCTGGAGCGCGCCGTCGAGATGGCAACTCCGTTAGAGGGCGCGATCGATCGCTTCGGACGGCTGGTCGATCGCCTCCCGGGTGGGGCGCCACGACGGCGTCTGGGACCGCCCTCTACGGAGGCGGACGCGCTCGCCGGCTCGGGCGCCCCGGCGCCGGAAGACCCCCGCTAACCGACCGTCGCGCTAACCGACCGTCGCGAGGTCCGTGGACAGATCGCCGAGCTCGGCCGCGCGATCGCCCAGTTCGGCGTGCGACGTGATCAGCCGCCGGGCGTGCTCTAGATCGTCGGAGCGATTCACCGAGAGGGCGGCGGCGACGCGACCCTGGTCGATGTACCAGAGGCTGAACTCGCCGTCGTCGATCGAGCCGCGGACGACTTCGCGGTCCCAGGAGGACGCGGGGCCGACGTACTCGAGCCAGGCCCAGTCGGACAGGTCGGAGAAGAAGTAGGGGACGACGTCGTGCGGCTGGTCGCGCCCGAGCATGTTGAGCGCCACCGTCTTGCCGTGGTTGAGGGCGACGTCCCAGTGCTCGATGCGGAGCCGGCGGCGGTGGATCACGCTGTCGTACTCGGCGATGTCGCCGGCCGCGTAGATCCCGGGCACCGACGTGCGCAGGTGAGAGTCGAGCACGACGCCGCCAGTGTCGCCGAGGGCCAGGCCCGCAGCGCGGGCGAGCGTCACGTCGGGGACCACGCCGGCGCCGATCACGACCGCGTCGGCTTCGAGCTTGAGCCCGCCCTCGGTGATCACGTGGGTGACCCGGCCGTCGGTGCCTTCGAAGCGCTCGAGCGCGTCCTCGCCGTGGACGGTGATGCCGTGCTCCTCGAGACGATCCTGGAAGAAGCGGCCGGCCTGCTCGCCGAAGCCGCGGCTGAGCGTGATCGGCTCGAGCATCACCATCGTGCACTCGCAGCCCAACTCGGTCATGCTGGCCGCGACCTCGCTGGCGATGTACGAGCCGCCGATCAGCACCACCCGCTTGCCGGCGGCGCCCTGGGCGTGGATCGCCTCGCTGTTGCCGAGCGTGCGCAGGTAGTAGATCCCCTCGAGCTCGCAGCCGGGGACGTTCAACCTGCGCACGTTGGCTCCGGTGGCGATCAAGGCGTGGTCGAAAGTCACTACGTCTTTGTTTGACAACCGAGCGGTGCGCCCGTCCGTGTCCAGCTTCAGCACCGAGACCTGCGTCAACGCCTCGACGTTGTTCTCGCCGTACCACTCAGGCGGGCGGAACAGCGTGTCGGCGCGGGCCTGCTTGCCGGTCAGATATCCCTTGGAGCAGTCGGGCCGGTTGTAGGGGACGTCGGGCTCGCGTCCGACGAGCAGGATCGAGCCATCCGCGCCCGACTCCCGCAGCCAGCGGGCGCAGTTGCCAGACGCCAATCCGCCCCCGATCAGCAGGTGGTCGACGTGACGGTCAGCCATTGCGGTCGGCCACGACTCCGTTGGGGGCGAACTGGGGGGTGATTGACGATTCCAATCCCGGGTCGAGGATCAGCAGTACCTGATCGCCGGCCTCGATCACCGAATCTACCTTGGGCACGAAACCGGCGCCGTCGCGCAGGACCGAGATGATCAGCGAGCCGTCCGGCAGCGTCACGTCGGCCACGCGCCGGCCGGCCGCCGCCGACCGCTCGCCGACCTCGAGCTCGATGATCTCGAGGTGCTCCTCCTCGAGCGCCAGCAACTGGATGAGGCCGTACTCGGGCACCTCGTGCTCGATCAGGCGCAGGATCAGGTCGGTGGCGGACACGGCGGGTTGAATTCCTAGCAGCTTGAAGTGCTGGAGGTTCCGGGGGTTGTTTACCCGCGCCACGATCCGCTGAACCCCGTAGCGTTCCTTGGCCACCTGGCAGATGATGATGTTGTCCTCGTCGTCGCCGGTAACCGCGATCACGAGGTCGGCCCGTTGGATGCCGGCGCGCTCGAGCACCCACAGCTCGGTGGCGTCGCCGTACTGAACCGCGTGCTCGAGCTCCTCCTCGACGACGCGATAACGGCCGTGGTCGGACTCGATCAGGGTCACCTCCCGGTCGCGGCCGATCAGCTCGCGGGCAAGGTTCCAGCCCACCTTGCCGGCGCCGGCGATGATCACGTACATGTCTTCTGTCTTGTTCAGGGCGCCAGTGCTACTCGTTCGGCTTGATCGATCGCCACCTGGGTGGGACAAATCGTCAGCAGACCCTGCTCGGCATACCACGCCGCACGACCAGGGTCGGCCACCCGCACGACCACGCGCGACACCTTGAACCGTCGCTGCGCGATCTGAGCGATCACGAGATTGGTGTTATCCCCGCTGGTGGCCGCGATGAACACGTCGGCCTCGTCGATCCCCGCCTCGAGCAACCCATCGATCTCGAGCGCGGTTCCGACGGTGAAACGGCCCCCCGCGTCCTCCCAAGTCGTCGTCTGATCCTTGTCGAGTCGTTCGTGCGAAAGCGGGTCGGAATCCATCACGGACACCTCGTGCCCTGCATCCAGCGCCCGCTTGGCGACGGCCGACCCCACGCGCCCACAACCGACGATCAGGATGAACACGACCGGGAGCCTAGCGCGGCCAATCAACTCTCGCCGTATTCGGCCAACTTCTTACGTAGCGGCCCCAGGAACGGCCGCGTCACCGCTACCGCCAGAGTCTCCTGGCGCCCCTGCGAGCCGCCCTTCCAGTCGACGACCGTCGTGGTGATCAGGCGCACACCATCGGAGCTCATGACCGCGTCGCGGGCCGGGAACCAATCCCCATCCAACCCCAGCCGCGGCACATGCTCCGGCGCCGCCACGAGTCGCGGCCCACCGAACACCTGCGCCGCCTCCTCCACCGTCCGCTCCAACCGTGGAAACGGCTGCGGCCCCGAATCGACAATCACATCCACCTTCACCACCCCACCCCCAGTCCGCGCCACCAGATCACACTGCGGATACCCCTGGGTCGACTCCGACACCGATTCGCCTACCGCCCCAAGGTCAACCCCCACCACCCGCGAGACAGCGGCCCGAGCCCCCGGCGCACAGACGGGAGCAGCCGTCACCCGCGCTACATGCGACGAGTGAGAAGACGACGACCCTCCACAACCGGCCGCCAAAGCGCTCAAGAACAACACGCAGAGCGCCCCCCAGCCCCCCAATCGCAAAGGCGACGGAGGTGCCGGGCCCATTCAGGGGACTCGCGTGGCCCTTAACAACTGCACGACCCTCAGCATAACTAGCACGTCCCCTGAAGGGGCCGGGCACCTTCAGGAGCCGTACGCGACCGCTATGTAATGAGGGGGATGATCAAGATCGCCACGATGTTCGCCACTTTGATCATCGGGTTGATCGCCGGACCAGCGGTGTCCTTGTAAGGATCGCCCACGGTATCCCCGGTGACTGCAGCCGCATGGGCCTCGGACCCCTTGCCGCCGAACGCGCCGTCCTCGATCAGCTTTTTCGCGTTGTCCCACGCGCCGCCCCCGGACGTCATCGAGATCGCCACGAACAGGCCGACGACGATCACGCCGATCAGCAGCCCGCCGAGCGCCTCGACGCTGATCAGCCCCACGATCACCGGGATCAAGATCGGGATCAGCGAGGGCAGGATCATCTCGCGCTGGGCGGCCCGGGTGACGAGCGCCACCGCCGGCCCGTACTCGGGCTCCTCGGTGCCGTCCATGATCCCGGGTTTTTCGCGGAACTGGCGGCGCACCTCCTCGACCACGGCGCCACCGGCGCGGCCGACCGCCTCCATCGCCAGCGAGGCGAACAGGTAGACCATAAGCCCGCCGATCAGCAACCCGATCAACACCGGGGGGCTACCGATCGAGAAGTTGGCGACCTTGCCCGCGTCGGCCAGCTCACGCTCGAACGCGTTGAACAGCACGAGCGCCGCGAGCGCCGCCGACCCGATCGCGTAACCCTTGGTCACGGCCTTGGTCGTGTTGCCGACCGCGTCCAGCGGGTCAGTCACGTTGCGGACCTCCTCGGGCAGTTCCGCCATCTCGGCGATGCCGCCCGCATTGTCGGTGATCGGACCGAACGCGTCGAGCGCGACGATCAGGCCGGTCAGCGACAGCTGCGCCATCACCGCGACGCCGATGCCGTAGATGCCGTTGCTGCCACCGCCGGCGAGTTTCCAGGCGCCGAGGATGCCCAGCGCGAGCACGATCGCGGGCGGCGCGGTCGACTGGTAGCCCTGCGCAAGGCCCTGGATGATGTTGGTGGCGTGACCGGTCTGCGATGCCCGCGCGGTGCTCTTGACCGGCGCGAACCGAGTCGAGGTGAAGTAGTCGGTGATCACGAACAGGCAGGCGGTAACTCCGACGCCGATCAGCGCGCACAGGTAGAAGTGCCACCAGAGCGGGGCCGGCCGGCCGCTGTGGTAGGTGAGACCGTGCATCATCCAGTACGTGATCGGGATGAACGCGAGCGCGGCGAGGCCGCCGGACACGACCAGGCCCTGGTACAACGCCCGCTCGACGTTGCCCGCGCGCGAGCGAACCGCGAAAGTGCCGATGATCGAGGCGATAATCGACACCCCGCCTAGCACGAGCGGATACAGCGCCACGTTCGACTGCTGGCTGAACAGCAGCACCCCGAGCAGCATCACCGCCACCGCGGTCACGGAGTAGGTCTCGAACAGGTCGGCCGCCATTCCCGCGCAGTCGCCGACGTTGTCGCCGACGTTGTCGGCGATCACGGCCGGGTTGCGGGGATCGTCCTCGGGGATCCCGGCTTCGATCTTGCCCACCAGGTCGGCGCCGACGTCGGCGGCCTTGGTGAAGATCCCGCCGCCGAGACGGGCGAAGACCGAGATCAGCGAGCCGCCGAACCCGAGTCCGACGAGCGCATTGACCGCGTCGTGCTCGCTGTAGCCGGCGATGAAGGTCAGCACGCCGTAATAGCCGGCCAGGCCGAGCAACGCGAGACCGACCACGAGCATGCCGGTGACGGCCCCGCCGCGGAACGCCACCGCGAGGGCGGGCGAGATGCCGCCTCGGGCCGACTCCGCCACGCGGGCGTTGGCGCGAACCGACATGTTCATGCCGATGTAACCGGCCGACGCCGAGAGCAGGCCGCCGATCGCGAACCCGATCGCGACGCGGATGTTCTGGAGCGGGATCAGCAGGACGAACACGACGACGCCGACGCCGGCGATGATCGTGTACTGACGGTTGAGGTACGCGCTCGCACCTTCCTGCACCGCTGCCGAAATCGTGCGCATACGCTCGTTGCCGGGAGACAGCGCCAGCAGGGACCGGGAGGTGAGCACGCCGTAAACGACCGCGGCGGCAGCGCACACGAGCGCCACCAAGACGCCGTGGTGCGACAGGAAGCTAGACAAGAAGGTCCTCCGGGAAGTCTTAGTTCTGAGGGGGGCGCGCTACCAGCGCAGCCCAACAAACTGCAAAAGGGCCGCCGCCGATGAGCATCGGACGGAGACCCGGAATAGACGGCGGGAGTCTAGCGTGCGGGTCGGCGGCACGCGTTGCGCTTGACGCAAGTGTTTACTGGCCGGGCACCCACAGCCGGCCGCTGCGCTGCGCCGGACCCGGCTCTCCGGGCTTCGGTGGCGGCGGCGGTGGCTCGGCCGGCGGCGGGGGCGTGGTGGGCTCAGGCTGCTCGCCGCCCGGTCCTCCACCTTCGGGAGGGGGCTGGCCGCCGATGCGGACGTAGGCCAGCTGTAGCTGGGAGAGCGCGTCCCGCAACGGTCCAACCTGCTGTGGGGAGGCCTGCTCGACCAGCGGCATCAGCGCCCTGATCGCCTCGATCGCGACCCGCACCTGGTCTGGATCGCGTTCACCTTCCGTGCCGGGCATGAGTCCGGTGCGGCGCATCCCGAGGTTGACCATCGAAACGACGTTCTCGAGCAGGACGTGCTCGACGCGGATGCGCTTGATCTCCTCCTCGTAAGCGGCGCGCAGTTCTTCTTCGGAGGGCGGCTGCTGTGATGTGGTCATCTGGACACCTCCGCGGTGCTGGGCAAGGGCGCAGCATACGTGTCCCGGGTGGCCGCGACGATCTCGGCGTAGACCTCGGGCAGGCTCATCCCCGCCTGGTGCCGGGCGCGCTGGCGCTGGGCCGCGTTCGGCGCGGCCAGCGGGACGTCGATCCCCAGCTCGGCTCGGGCCGGCGCCGTCCAGGCCAGCAGGCGCTCGAGCGCGTCGACCGCTGGATACGGCTCTCCGCGATCGAGGTCGAGCAGCTCGCCGTCGAGGCCGTAGCGGATCGCGCGCCACATGTTCTCCTCGATCAACCTGCGCGGGAGGTTGGTGAACGGGACGCCGGCGTCGACGTCGCGGGCCGCCTGGGCCACGCAAGCGACGATCAGCGCAGCCAGCGCATCGGACTCCCGCGCGGTGGGCTGGGCGTCGCAGATACGGACCTCGACCGTGCCAAACGAGAAGTGGGGCCGAATCGACCACCACACCTGGGTGTATTCGACGATCGAGCGTGTACGGACGAGAAACTCGATGTACTCGGCAAACGCCTGCCAGGTGCCAAACGCGTCGGGCACCCCACAGCGCGGGAAGCTCTTGGTGAAGATCTGCGAGCGTGCCGTGTGCAAGCCGGAGTCGCGTCCGTCGAGGAACGGCGAGGAGGCGGAGATCGCCAACAGCAGCGGAAGCACCGGACGGAGCCGGTCACACACGAGGACCGAACGGTCCGCGCCGCGAACGCCGACGTGGACGTGCAGCGAGAACGTGTTGTTGCGCCACGCGACGTACTTGAGCCCATCCTCGACGCGGTGGTAGTGCTTGGTGTCGATGATGTGCTGCTCCCGGTAGTCCGACCACGGATGGGTCCCGGTCGCCCCCAACGCCACCCCGCACTCGGAGGCCAAGGCGAACAACCGCCGGCGCCGGTCGCGTTGCGCGTACTGAGCTCCGGCGAGATCGTCACCGCGCCCGGAACGGATCTCGATCTCCGAGGAGATCAACTCGCCCGAGATCGACTGGCTCAGCACCGGCTCGGCGCTCGCCGCGTCCTTCAGCTCCTCGAAGCGCTGGACCAGCCCGAGTTCCACCGGATCGAGGATCGCGAACTCCTCCTCGAGTCCCACCGTGAAGTCGGCGGAGTCCTCGAATGCCGCACGGGCGCTGTCCAGGTCGAGTCCCACGGCGATTTGACGTGACTCAGGTCAGGTAGAAGTACAGCGCGTAGAGCAGGTCGACGGCCGGACTCGAGGTGTGGACCGTGACATCGGGAGGTACATGCAGGAGGGCGTCGGAATAGTTAAAGATTATTTTCACGCCCGCGTCGGCCAGGTCGTCCGCCAGTGGCTGTGCGGCAGCCGAGGGTACGGCGAGCACGGCGACGAGGATGTCCTCGTCCTCGATCACCGTCCTCAGCTCCGAGTTGCTGCGTACGAGCAGCGGCCCGATCTTGGTCCCCACCTTGCTCTTGTCGGTGTCGAACACGGCGACCACCCGGAAGCCGTGATCGGCGAAGATGTCCGAGGTCGCGATCGCCGTCCCGAGGTGGCCCGCACCGAACAGCGCGATGTTGTGCTGGCCCGCGGTGCGCAGGATCTTGCGGATCTGCGTGACCAGGGATTCGACGTTGTACCCGACGCCGCGCTTGCCGAACTTGCCGAAGCCCGACAGATCACGCCGGATCTGGGTCGAGTTCACGTGCGTGTAGTCGGCGAGCTCCTGGGAGGAGATCGTCTCCTTGCCCATCTTGCGCGCCTGGGTAAGGACCTGAAGGTACCGCGACAGACGTGCCGCGACCCCGAGTGAGAGCTTCTCCCCCGGCTTGTCGATGCCCGGTTCAGCGAACGGCTGCTCCCGACCGACCGTGTAGCTCATCCAGTTTTTACTCTAGCGAGGTGCTGGCGCAGCACGGGCTCGTCGACGAATAGCTCGAATACCTCCATACCGTCGATCGTAACGACCGGAATGCGTTCGAGGTAACTGCGCAGCAGTTGTTCGTCGGACTCAATGTCGCGCTCCTCGAACGCGAACGGCTGCTCGGCCCTGACTCGCTCCAGCAGCTCGCGGGCGTCGTCACACAGGCAACAGCCCGGCCGGCCGTACAGAACCACGTCGTGCATCAGGCCGCCAGCGCGCGCTCGCCGGTCGCATAGACGTCGATCCCCAGGTAGCTCGGGTAGGGGAGCGCGGGCAGGTAGCGGGCGGCGCTGGCGATCATCGCGGCGTTGTCGGTGCACAGCGCCGGCGGCGGGACATCGAGCGGAACTTCGAGCTCGGCCAGGCGAGCGCGCAGCGGCCCGTTGGCCGCCACCCCACCGCCGATCGCCAGCCGGTCGAGTCCCGTCTGGGCCAGCGCGCGCTCGACGCGCTGGCTGAGTGACTCGACGATCGCGCGCTGGTAGGACGCGGCGAGGTCGGCCCGCCGGCGCTCGAACTCGAGCGGATCGAGATCCCGCACCCGGTACAGGAGCGCGGTCTTGAGGCCGGCGAACGAGAAGTCGAGGCCCTTGAGCCGGCGCGCCGTGGGGAATTCGAAGGCGTCGGGATCGCCGTCGCGCGCGAGCCGCTCGAGCGCCGGGCCGCCCGGATAGCCGAGGCCGAGGAGCCGCGCGCCCTTGTCGAACGCTTCCCCGGCGGCGTCGTCGAGCGTCTGCCCGAGCACCTCAAACCCAGGCCCGTGGTCGACCACGCGAGCCAGCAGCGTGTGGCCACCGCTGGCCACGAGGCTGAGGAACGGGGGCTCGAACGGCGCCGGAGCGAGAAAGCTGGCGGCGATGTGGCCGTGAAGATGATCGACCGGGGCGAGCGGCAGCTCCTGGGCGGCGGCCAGCGACTTGGCGTAGGCGACTCCGACCAGCAGCGCCCCCACGAGGCCCGGGCCGCGCGTGACCGCGATCAGCTCGATCTCGGTCAGTCCGGTCCCGGCGCGGCGTAGGGCGTCGTCGACGACTTTGCCCACGAGCTCGAGGTGGTGACGCGAGGCGATCTCCGGCACCACTCCGCCGTAGCGGTCATGGACACCTTGGGAGGAGATCACGTTGGCCGCGATCTCCCCCGTCATCCCGACGACGGCAGCGCAGGTGTCGTCGCAGCTCGTCTCCAGCGCCAGGATCACCCGGGCGCGGAGGAGGTCGAGGCTGCCCTAGCGGTGCGCCACATGATCACGGCGTCCTCGCCGGTGTCCTGGTAATAACGGGGCCGGGTCCCCGCCGAGCGGAAACCGAAGCGCTCGTACAGAACAATCGCCGGCGCATTGGAAGTCCGCGCCTCGAGCGTGTAGTCCTGGTCGGTCCCGCCCCGCGCCAGCATCTCGGTCAGCAGCGCGGTGGCCACGCCGCGGCGTCGGGCGGGTGGATCGACGGCGATGTTCATCAGGTGCCACACCTGGTCGTAGCGCGAGCAGATGAGGTAGCCGAGCAACTTCGAGTCCTCGACCGCCGCCAGGCACACGCCGGACGGTTTCGACAGCTCCAGCACGAACATGGCCAGCGACCACGGGGTCGGGAAGGCTCGTCGTTCGACGGCGATCACCTGTGGTAGGTCCGAGTACCCGAGCGGCCGGATGGTGAAGCTTCTCGTGGCGGTCATGGCTTGTCTCTCGCGCGGAGGGCGATCTCGGCGTCCGGGAGGCGGAGATAATCCGGTCTCACCTGGTCTGGATCACCGGCGCGCAGATCTGGCGCGAGCCGGCAGTGGTTGATGGCGGTGACCCGGTGAAGCCCAGAAGCGTTCTCCGGAACCTCTGCCGCCGAGCGCTCGAGAACCTGTCTGAATTCTACCGCTCCACTCCCGATGGCCAGCACGCGTCCCGCGCGCAGGCCGTCGAGCTCGCGCGCGAGCTCGGTCGGTGCCATCGCCCGTGGCGTCAGCAGCGGGCGGCCGGCGCGCGTCGACCACGCCGCGGCGAACACCTCGCCCCGGCGGGCGTCGATCACCGCCGCCACCGCGTCGACGCCTTCGACGGCGTCGACGCCCAGGGCCAGCGATCGGAGCGTCGAAACTCCGACCAGCGGGATGTCACGCGCGCGGGCGAGCCCGCGAGCCGTCGCGATCCCGATCCGCAGGCCGGTGAACGTTCCCGGCCCGACCCCGACGGCGATCCGGTCGAGCTCCGACCAGCTCACGTTGCCGCGCCCGAGCAGCTCGGCGACCAGCACGAGCAGCTTGCCGGCGTGGCGTGGTCGCGTGCCAGGCGGAGGGTCGTCGCGGGCCTCGAGCGCCGCGCCGTCCAGACACAGCGCAACCGCCGTCGCCTCGGTCGCGGTGTCAAAAGCGAGGATCTTCAACCGTCACCGTCCGTCGATCGCCGCCGGCGTGCTCGATCCTCACCCGCGCCGCGATCCGCGCTTGCCCTGCGAACTCGCGTTCGCCGGCTCGCGGCCACTCCACGAACGCGATCGTGTCCGGCCCCAGATAGTCGACGAGCAGATCGGGGTCCTCGTCCGCGAGGCTCGCGACCCGATAGAGGTCGATGTGCGAGACCGGGGTCGGCGCCGGGTAGCGCTGACCGATCGTGAACGTCGGGCTGGTCACCGTACCGGTCACCCCGAGCGCCCGGCAGGCGCCGCGCACGAACGTCGTCTTGCCGGCCCCCAGCTCGCCCTCGATCAACACCACGTCGCCGGGCTGCAGCTTCGCGGCCAACCGAGCACCCAGCGCCTCTGTCCGCGCCGCGCTGTCCGTCTCGTACCGGCGCGTCATCGCTGGCGCGACACTGTAGATGAGGCCGGCGCGATGCCCTGGTCCGACCTGTGCGCTGCCGTGCCGCGGCGTTCGGTACCGTGACCTGCGCAGATGAGCGCCCCGGCCGCCCAGCCAACCAGGCTCAGCGTACTGCGCCGTCGCGCCCAGTCGATGTTGCGCGACCCCGACACCCGGAAGGCCGCCGGCCTGGCGGCGGCGATGATCGTCAACAACGTGATCGCGCTCGGCTCGACGTTCGTGTTCGCGCGCGTGATCAACGACTACGGTTCGCTGGCCGCGCTGGTCAGCTATCTGATCATCCTCACCGTGGCCGGACAGGCGATGCAGTTGGCCACGGCCCGGGAAGGCGTGCTCGGACATCTTGGCGTCGGCGAGGGCCTGATCGCCACCGTCGACAGCTGGACCAAGACGATGGCGATCGTGCTGGCGGTCCTGACCGTGGTCTCGATCGCCTTGCAACAGCCGATCGCCGACCTGGTCGGCGTCCCCAAGGACAGCTGGGCGGCGGCCGTCGGCCTGCCGGCGGCCTGCCTGTACCTCGAGGTCTCGCTCCTGCGCGGCGCGCTGCAGGGGATCGGCGACTATCGGAGCGTCGGTATCAGCCTGATCGGCGAGCAGGGATCGCGACTCGTGCTCGGGACGATCTTGGCCGTCGCCGGCCTGTCCGTGACCGGCGCCTACCTCGGCTCGTTGCTGTCCTACGTCGCCATGTCGGCGTACTGCATGATCATGCTGCGACGGCAGGTGCTCGGCGAGCGGGCCCGCGTGACCGGCGCCGTCGTCACCGCAGCGCTCAGCCTGTGGATGCACGTGAAGCGTGCGTGGGCGCCGATCGTGGGGTTGATCGAAATCGCGCTGCTGCAGAACGTCGACATCATCGCCGCGAAGCATCGGTTCACGTCGGATCTCGCGAGCTCCTACGGTGCCACCGCGGTGGCGGCCAAGGTCTTGATCTGGGTGGCCATGGGCGCCGGCTTCTACCTCGTCCCCGAGGTCTCCCGGCGGCGGTCCGAGGGCCAGGACACGCGCCCGGTGCTTGGCAAGGCACTGCTGATCATCGCCGTCTGCGCGGTGCCGGTGCTGCTGATCTTCGCGGTGGCGGCCGAGCCGCTGATCCGGATCGCGTTCGGGGCCAAGCGGACCGGGGCCGCTGACGCGCTGCTGCCCCTCGGCCTCGCCTTCACCGTGCTCTCCTGCACCTACCTCGCGGTCCAGTACATGCTGGCGCTGAAGCGGACCAAGTTCCTGATCGTGATCGGGGCGGTGGCCATCGCCGAGCCGATCTTCTTGCTTCAGGCGTCCCAGGAGCCGCGTAACTTCGCCTTCGTGGTGCTCGGGGTGCAGGTGGTGGCGGCGATCCTGGCCTTCGCGATGGCCCTGCGTCCCGATCGCTCCGCCCCGCCGGCTCGGGCGCGGCCGGATCCCGAGCAGGCGGGCATCACGCCAGAGGAGTCGCTGGCCGCTCAGGAGCACCTGACCGTCTGAGGCGGGACGGCTACGCCCGGGGTGGCTACCGGCCCGAGGCCAAGTACTTGGCCACCCGTTCCGCGGCGGCGCGCAGCCGGCGGAAGTAGGCCGCGCGGCTCAGCGACAGGTCCCAGGCCGCTTGCTCGTGGCTCGGCGCGGGCTCGAGATAGCCTCGAATCAGCACTCGCTTGAGCAGCTTCTCGTTCTCGTTGTCGCCGAAGGCGTGGTCGGCGGCGTCGCGAAGCGCCAGCCGCACCGACTCGGCGCGCTCGTCCTGGGTCACCCCGCTGGCCAGCGGGCTGTGCGCGAGCTCGTGCGGGACCCGGAAGTTGCGCAGCGCTTGGCGCACCGCTTCGAGGTCGGGCGCCGCCGGCGGCGCCGGCGTGACGCAGCGCTGGGGCGACGGGAGTCCCAGCTCGGCGTAGACCACCGCGCGCTGGGCGGCGATCAGCCCGCCCGGCCCGTAGTCGAGCCGATAGCACTCGATCCGGCGCGAGCCCAACTCGAGATCGAGCTCGGCGAGATGCTCGGAGCCGAGCGCGCGGGCGAACGCGACCGCCGCCCGCTTGTGGGGGTTGATCGGCATGTAGGCAAAGCGGGGATTGATCGCGCCGGAGCGCAGGATCCCGGCCACGCCGAGCATCGCCTGGACGCGACCGCGCCGATCTCGTGTGAAGTCGACCGAGTCGTGCCAGAGGACGGAATCGCCGAGGTGGGCGACGCCACGCGCGTGGGCCAGCCACGGCCCCAACAGCGGATCGTCGTCGGCGAACTCGGGAGCGCTCGACGGCGTCATGCAGACGAGGTACCCGCACAGACGGTCCTCGCGGTCCCGGGCCACCGCGACGCGCTCTGGAGCATGCTCGAAGAACCGGCGCGACAGCTCCCACCATTCGCCGAACTTCAGCTCCGACAGGAGCTCCGCGACTCGCTGCCCATCGCCCGGCCGGAGGTCGTCGATCCGGTAGTCGACGCTCCCCTCCCAGCTGAAGCCCCATCTGATCTCGGGGCTCTCGATCAGGTGGGCCATGTCTATCGCCAGCAGCGGGTCGCCCTCGAGCGCGCGGCCGTACAGGTAGTCGACGATCCGCCGGCGCAGCTCGCGCTCGCGCTCCTGGTCACGACGGCGCAGATCGGCATAGAGAGCCTTGCGCACGAGCTCGTGGAGCGTCAGCCCCTCCCCCAGCGGTTCGGCGAAGGTCAACGACTGCAGTTGCTCGTAGGCTCCCTCCGCATCGGCATCGGGGAGCACCGCGCGCAGCAGCGGGACCGTGGTGACGCGGGCGATCGACGCCACGCCCAGCGCGGATAGCCGTTCACCGCTCACCTCCGAGCTGACCAGGCGCTGGATCAGCGAGCGGACGATCTCCGGCCGCTCGGCGCCCTCGGCGGGGACCCACTCGCTGTCTCCCGCGGCGGTATCGGCGGCCAGCGCGAGCGCGAGCGGAGAACCGCCGGCCCAATCCACCACCGCGTGCGCTCGGTCGTCCGTCAGCCCGTAGGCGGCCAGAAGCGTCAGCGCATCGGCGCCCGGCAGCGCGTGGAGCAGAACCTCGGTCGAGACCCCCTCCCATCCCCCGCGGAACCAGCCGGGATCGGGCGCCCCTCGGTTGGCGATCACGACCACCGTGCGGTCCGGCAACGAAGGCAGGAGGCCCCGCCTCAGGTAGCCGTCGAGCGCCGTCATCTGCTCGTAGGTGTCGATCAGCACGACCGGGTTCTCGACCTTGCGCGCGCCCGCCAGCACGGCCTCGAGCGCGTCCGGCATCGGCGGCAGCTCGCGACCTTCGATGAAGAACACGTCGCGGCCGCGCGCTCGCGCCCGCCGCGCCAGCTCCCGCAGCAACGTGCTCTTGCCGATTCCACCCGGGCCGTGGAGCAGGATCACGCTCGCCGGCGGATCGGGCTCGAGACAGCTCTCGAGAAACTCGAGCTCGTGCTTGCGCCCTACGAACCGGTCACGATCGCGGCCCTCCATCCGCGCAGCCAGCGTGCCGGTCCCTGCCAGCCCAGATGCCGACGTTTGCCCCATGCCTGTGACCTCGCGGGGAAGCGTAGCCGCGGCACGGGCATCGCGCCAGTGAAGGTTCGCACACTGCGGAGGGGCGGCTAGAACAGCCCGAGCTGCGCCGGCTCCTGGACCTCGAACGCCGGCGGCGGCTCGGGGTCGAACGCCGGCGGCCGCTCGGGCTCGAACTCCGCGGGCTCGAGCTCGGGCAGCGCCTCGATCGGGCGGGGCTGTTCGGGTGGCCCCAACGCAAGGATGCTGGGGATGCGCCGAAAATCGGCGCTCAAGGCTTCCAGCGTGGAGGGGGTGTAGAGCGCCGCCGCCGGGTGGTAGAGCGGATACAGCCGGACCGCGCGAGGGCCGATGATCCGCACCTCCTCACGGCCGTGGAGCCGCGAGATCCCGGTGGTGTCCTGGCGCAGGAGCTTGGTCGAGAAGTTCCCCAACGTGCAGATCATGATCGGTTCGATCAACTCGATCTGGCTGTTCAGATAGTCGTTGCACGCCTCGATCTCGTTGGGATGGGGATCACGGTTGTCCGGCGGCCGGCATTTGAGCGTGTTGCACACGAACACGTCGCCGCGCTCCATCCCGATCTCCCCCAGCAGCTTGTCGAGCAGCTTGCCCGCCTGACCCACGAAGGGCAGCCCCATCCGATCCTCGTTCGCCCCCGGCGCCTCGCCTACGAACATCAGGTCGGCGTTGGCGTTGCCGTTGCCGAACACGACGGTCGTGCGCGTCTGGTGCAGCGCACACCGGACGCACTGCCTGGCGTCCTCATAGACGTCCTTGAGCAGTTGCCGGCGATCCTCTGCGCTCCTCACGACTGGGGAATGGTAGATCCGGGCCAGGACGGCCCGGGACCGCGGTGGCGGCGCCATCCCGCAGCGTGCGGGAAATGCCTGAGTGGGGCCACTACGTAACCAACTCGAGCGCGGGGGTACTACGATTGGTCATGAGGCCGTCACCGTGTAGTGGGACGGACCTCGACTCCACCCCTTCATTCACTGACACCGACCGGTATCTCAGATGCGAGAACTGGAACGGGATTCCGTCACGGATCCTCCTGCCAGCGGGAGCCTGGCCATCGTCGGCCGGGGCCGTTTGGGGAACGCGCTCGCGGCGGCCTTGAAGGACGCCGGTTATGAGGTCGACGGTCCCCTAGGACGGGGGACGAGCGCCGTCGGCGCGCGCGCCGTGCTGCTGTGCGTTCCGGACCAGGAGATCGCCGCGGCCGCCGCCGCGGTGGCCCCGGGGCCGCTGGTCGGCCACTGCAGCGGCGCCACCCGGCTGGCGCCACTGGCCCCGCACGAGGCGTTCTCGCTGCATCCGCTGATGACGGTGACCGCCCACGGCGCCACCTTCGCCGGCGCCGGCGCCGCGATCGCCGGCAGCACTTCGCGGGCGCTCGGACTCGCCAGCGAGCTGGCCGCCGCCCTGCGCATGCGGGCCGTGCTGGTCGACGAGGGGGATCGGGTCGCTTACCACGCGGCGGCTTCGATCGCGTCGAATTTCCTCGTCACGCTCGAGGCCGCGGCCGAGCGGCTGGCCGCGACGGCCGGAGTGCCGCGCGAGCACCTCGTTCCCCTGGTCACGGCCGCGGTCGATAACTGGGCCAGGCTGGGGCCGGAGCGGGCGCTCACCGGGCCGGTGGCGCGGGGCGACGGGGCCACGGTGGCGGCCCAGCGGGACGCGATCGCGGAGCGCACCCCAGAGCTCCTGGGGCTGTTCGACGCGCTCGCCGAGGCGACCCGCGAACTGGCCGGGCTCCGGGGAGCCACGGCGCTATGAAGACGATCCGGACCGTTTCCGAGCTGCGCCAAGCCCTCGCCGGGCCCAAGCGTGCCGGGCGCCGAATCGGTCTCGTCCCGACGATGGGCGCGCTCCACGACGGTCACCTATCGCTGATCCGCCGGGCGCGCAGCGACTGCGAGGTGGTCGTCATGTCGCTGTTCGTCAACCCGACCCAATTCAACGAGCCGTCCGACCTCGCCGCCTACCCACGCGATGAGCACCGCGACGCCGAGCTGGCGGCGGGGCTGGGCGTCGATTACCTGTTCGCGCCACCGGTGGAGGAGGTCTACTCCCGGGGGTTCGCCACCACGGTCGTGGTGGCGGGCGTGACCGAGACCCTCGAGGGCGCCCATCGCGGGCGGGCGCACTTTGACGGCGTTGCCACGGTCGTGGCGAAGCTGTTCAACATGGTTGGGCCGGACGTGGCCTACTTCGGTCAGAAGGACGCGCAGCAGGCGGTGATGATCCGTCAATTCGTGCGCGACCTCGACTTTCCGCTCCGGATCGTCGTCTGCCCGACCGTGCGCGAGCCCGACGGACTCGCCCTGTCGAGCCGCAACGTCCACCTGTCGCCGGCGGACCGCGCCCGGGCGACGTCGCTACATCGCGCGCTGCAAGCGATCGAGGCCGCGATCGACGGGGGTGAGCGAGACCCGGCCGCCGTGATCGCCATCGGGCGAAAGGAACTTGCGCTGGCGGAGATCGAACCCGACTACCTCGAAATCGTTTCCGCGGAAACGCTGGCACCGGTGACCGTGATCGAGGGCGAGCTGCTCGTCCTCATCGCTGCCCGGGTCGGCCACACACGCCTTATCGACAACCAAGCGCTCTCGACCGCGTCAGCGGCGGGAAGCCAGTACTTCGGGAGGCAGTAAATGTCCGCAACACCCCGCATTCAGGTCCCGCAGGACCTCCGCGACCCGCTGCCGATGACGTTGCCCCGGCTGGCGGAGAAGAAGCGCCTCGGCGAGCCGATCGCGATGATCACCGCGTACGACTACCCCTCCGCACAGGTGGCACAGGAGGCCGGCGCGGACGTCGTCCTGGTCGGCGATTCCGGCGCCATGACCGTGCTCGGCTACCCGTCCACGGTCCCCGTCTCGACCGACGAGATGCTGATGCTGGCCGCGGCCGTGCGCCGCGGCCTGAGGACGCCGCTGCTGGTCGGCGACCTCCCGTTCGGCTCCTACGAGGCCTCCGATGTGCAGGCCATCACCACCGCCCAGCGGTTCATCAAGGAGGCCGGGTGCGACGCCGTCAAGCTCGAGCGTGGCGGCACCAGCGCCGACCGCGCCCGCGCGATCGTCGGCGCCGGCATCCCGGTCATGGGCCACGTCGGTCTGACCCCGCAGACCGCGACGGCGCTCGGCGGCTATCGCGCCCAGGGACGCACCGCGGACCGCGCGCTCGAGGTGGCGCGCGAGGCGCTGGCCCTCCAGGACGCCGGCTGCTTCGCGATCGTGTTCGAGGCGATGCCGGCCGCGGTCGTCGAGGTGCTGATGCCGAGCCTCGAGGTTCCGATCATCGGAATCGGCGCCGGTCCGCACACCGACGGACAGGTGCTGGTCTTCCACGATCTGCTGGGAATCTACGACGGCCACGCCCCGCGGTTCGCCAAGCGCTACGCCGAGGTCAAGGCCCAGATGGTGGCCGGCGCCGCGGAGTACGTTTCGGATGTCCGGGCGGCCGCATTCCCCGCCCCCGAGCACTGCTACTCGATCGACGACGCCGAGCTCGACCGCTTCCGGGCCGGACTCGCGTAACCCAGGTCAGAGGCCGCGCGCGGTTCACGAAAGCGCGGCGCGCGCCCTGGGCCGCGTGCGTAGGATCCAGGGATGGCTCGGCTCGCAAACGTATTCGCTCCTCGCGACCGGGTCTACTTTCAGCTGTTCGAAGAGGCGGGCAAGAACATCCTCCACGCGTCGAGCCTGCTCGAACAGATGCTGTCGAACTTCCCGGACACCACCGGACTGGCCGGGGAGATCCGCGACTGCGAGCACGAGGGCGATCGGATCACGCACGACATCATCGACCGGCTCAACCACACGTTCGTAACGCCGATCGATCGTGAGGACATCCTGGCGTTGGCCTCGGCCCTCGACGACATCGTCGACTACACCGAGGAGGTGGCCGACTACCTCGGCCTGTACCGGATCGAGGCGCCGATGGACCAGGCGGTCAGGTTGGCTCGCGTGCTCAAGGACGCGTCCCGCCAGATCGCCGAAGCGATTCCGCGGCTGCGCGGATTCCGCGACATGTCCAACTACACGGTCGAGATCAACCGGCTCGAGAACGAAGGCGACCGGATCACCCGGGAGGCCGTCGCGTCGCTGTTCGATGGCGGCATCGACCCGATGGTGGTGATCCGCTGGAAGGATCTGTTCGAACGGCTCGAGGCGGCGATCGACGCCGCCGAGCACGTTGCTTACATCCTCGAGGGGATCGTGATCAAGAACTCCTAGAGCGGCCGCGCGACCCGCGCGGAACGCCCAGTAGCGCGCCCTGCACCTCGCGTAGCCGGTCGATCTCCCCCCGGATGCCGATCGAGGCGTCGTTGTAGAGGAAGGCCTCGCAGAGGCGAACGATCGCGTAAGCCAGATCGTCGGGATCCGCCGGCGGGTCATACCGGCCGGCCGACACCTCGGCCCGGATCATCACCTCGATGGCCGCCACGGCCCGGGGCTGGACGATCCCGCCGCTCGAGGTCAGCAGCCGCATCGCGCTGCTCCGCTCCTGCCACAGGAGTCGTCGCACGGCGCTCGAGCGGGCGAGGGTGCGATTCGTGCGATCGAACACCTCGAGCAGGCCCGGGGCGCCGCGGCGGCGCACCTGCCGGCGCTTGTCCGCCAGCAACCGCTCCAGCTGCGTGGCGACCACATCGCCGAGCAGCGCGTCGCGCGACCCGAACCACCGGTAGATCGTGGCCCGGCTGAGACCCAGCCCGCGCGCGATCTGCGTCAGATCAACCCGTTCGCCGTTCAGGTACTGCTCGGTCGCCGCCCTGACGACGTCCGCTCGCGACGCAGTGGCAGGTCGGCCCCGTTTGGTTCTTACTTCGCCCACTTCAGTACTCGATCGTCCGCAGCACCTTCGCGGGCGCCCCGGCCGCGACCGACAACGGCGGGATGTCGCGGGTCACGACCGAGTTGGCCCCGACCACGCAACGCTCGCCGATCGTCACCCCGCTGGTGATGACCACGTGGGCGCCGCACCATACGTTGTCCCCGACCCGCGTCGGCCCCTTGCTGAGGAAGCCCTGCCATGTGATCGGGAGCTCGGGGTCGTCGAAGCGATGATCGGCGTCGGTGATGAAGCAGCCGTTGGCGAACATGCAGTGATCGCCGATTTCGACCAGGTCCGCCGCCGCCACCATCACCCCGAGGTTCAGGAACGTACCGCCGCCGATCCGGATCCGAGCCTGGTCCGGCGCGGTCAGCCACACACCGGGCTCGAACAGCGTCTGGGCTCCCACCTCGAGCCGCCCCTCACGCAGCGCCTCGAGCACGTTGCCGTGGATCGGCCAGCGCGCGAACGCGCCGCGGCGGGCAAGCTCCCAGTGGATCCGAGCCCGGTTCCACGGGAGCGAATTGCGCTCGTACCAGCGCCACTTCTGGAGCCACAGCTTCAGCAGTGCCGGCTCCAAGAGTTCGACCGGCTCGCCGCGGCTAATCGGCGCCGACGGCCGCCCGCCGGCGAGGCGCGGTGCGTCGCGCGCGCACCGGCAGCACGCTGGACAGGAACCGGCCGGTGTACGAGGCGCGCACCCCCGCCACCTTTTCCGGGGTCCCGGTGGCGATCAGCTGGCCGCCTTCTTCGCCGCCCTCCGGGCCGAGGTCGATGATCCGGTCGGAGACCTTGATCACATCGAGGTTGTGCTCGATCACCACGACCGAGTTCCCCGCATCGACGAGCCGCGCGAGCACCTCGAGCAGCCGTTGGATGTCGGCGAAGTGGAGCCCGGTGGTGGGCTCGTCGAGGATGTACATGGTCCGGCCGGTCGCCACCTTGCACAGTTCGGCGGCCAGCTTGACCCGCTGTGCCTCGCCCCCCGACAACGTCGTCGCCGGCTGGCCGAGGCGCATGTAGCCGAGCCCGACATCGTTCAGCGTCTCCACCCGACGGCGGATCTTGGGGATGTGGGCGAAGAACTCGAGCGCCTCCTCGATCGGCATCTCGAGCACGTCGGCGATCGTCTTGCCCTTGAACCGAACCTCGAGCGTCTCGCGGTTGTAGCGCTTGCCGTGGCACTGCTCGCAGGGGACGTAGACGTCGGGGAGGAAGTGCATCTCGATCTTGATCTGGCCGTCGCCGCGGCACACCTCGCACCGCCCGCCCTTGACGTTGAACGAAAACCGGCCGGGCTTGTAACCGCGCGCGCGGGCCTCCTGGGTGCGCGAGAACAGGTCGCGGATCTGATCGAACAGGCCGATGTAGGTGGCCGGGTTCGACCGCGGCGTGCGGCCGATCGGGGATTGATCGACCGAGATGATCTTGTCGAGCTGCTCGAGACCGGTGATCCGCCGGTGGGTCCCCGCGCGCTGTCTGACCCGGTGCAGCCGATTGGCCACCGCCTTGTAGAGGACGTCGTTGACCAGCGTCGACTTGCCCGACCCCGACACGCCGGTCACGCAGCACAGCACCCCGAGCGGGACCTTCACGTTGATCTGCTTGAGGTTGTGCTCCGAGGCACCCTCGATCTCGACGTAGCCGGACGGCCGCCGCCGCCGGGTCGGAGTGTCGATCACCCGGGTCCCGGCCAGGAACTGACCGGTCAGCGATTCGGGCACCCGCGCGACGTCCTCGGCCGTCCCCTGCGCGACCACATAGCCGCCGTGCTCGCCGGCTCCCGGGCCCATGTCGACGAGGTGATCGGCGGCCCGCATCGTCCCCTCGTCGTGCTCGACCACGAGCACTGTGTTGCCGAGATCGCGCAGTCGCTCGAGCGTCGCGATCAGCTTCTCGTTGTCGCGCTGGTGGAGCCCGATCGACGGCTCATCGAGGATATAGAGGACCCCGACGAGCGAGGATCCGATCTGCGTCGCGAGCCGGATCCGCTGTGCCTCGCCGCCCGAGAGGGTCGCCGCGGCGCGCTCCATCGACAGATAGCCCACGCCGACGTTCTCGAGAAACTGCAGCCGCTCCTCGATCTCGCGGAGCACCAGTCGGGCGATCCGCCGGTCGTGGTCGGTCAACTCCAGCCCACGGATCCAGCTCAGCGCGCGCTGCGCCGAGAGCTGCGTGAACTCGTGGATCGGCGTCCCCGACACCAGCACCGCGCGCGACTCGGGCCGCAGCCGCGCCCCCGCACACTCGGGGCACGGTCGCAGCGTCATGTACTCCTCGATCTTCTCGCGCGAGAAATCCGAGTCGGTCTCCCGATAGCGCCGCTCGAGATTGGGCACGATGCCCTCGAACGTGGTCGCGTACGATCGCCGCCGCCCGAACCGGTTGCGATACGAGACCTGGATTCGCTGCCCGTTGGTGCCGTGGAGAAAGAAGTCTTGCTCATCCTGGGGAAGGTCGTGCCAGGGCGTTTCGAGGTCGACGCCATACCGCTCGGCGATCGCCTGGGTGAGCTGGTCGTAGTAGTCCGACGCGCTCACCGCCCACGGCGCGATCGCCCCCTCTCCGATCGACAGGCTCGGATCGGGAACCACGAGCTCGGGGTCGATCTCCATCTGCGAGCCGAGCCCGGTGCAGCGCGGGCACGCTCCGTGGGGCGAGTTGAAGCTGAAGATCCGCGGCTCCAGCTCGACCAGGCTGGGGCCGTGGACCGGGCAGGCGAACTTCTCGCTGTAGGTGTGGATCTCGGTCGGCGGACCCGTGTCGACGAGCTCGATCTCCACCAGCCCGTCGGCCAGCGATACCGCGGTCTCGATCGAGTCGGCCAACCGCTTGCGCAGCTCGCCCTTCATCACCAGACGATCGACGACCACGGCGATGTCGTGCTTGTACTTCTTGTCGAGCGCGATCTCCTCATCCAGCCGGCGCAGTTCGCCGTCGATCTTGGCGCGCGAGAACCCCTCGCCGCGCAGCTCCTCGAGCTGCTTGCCGTATTCGCCCTTGCGCCCTCGGACGATCGGCGCCAGCACCATGAATCGAGTGCCCTCCGGCAGCTCCATCACCTGATCGATGATCTGCTCGGCCGACTGGCCGCTGATCGGCCGGCCGCAGATATGGCAATGAGGATGGCCGATCCGCGCCCACAGGAGCCGCAGATAGTCGTAGATCTCGGTCACCGTGCCCACGGTCGAGCGCGGGTTGCGCGAGGTGGTCTTCTGATCGATCGAGATCGCCGGCGACAGGCCCTCGATCGAGTCCACGTCCGGCTTGTCCATCTGGCCCAGGAACTGGCGGGCGTACGCGGACAGCGATTCGACATACCGGCGCTGGCCTTCGGCGTAGATCGTGTCGAACGCGAGCGACGATTTTCCCGAGCCCGACAGCCCCGTGATCACGGTCAGCGAACCACGCGGGATCGCCACCGTTACGTCCTTCAAATTGTGCTCTCGGGCGCCCGAAACTACGAGTTGATCCACCAATCCGAGTCTAGTGGATCGAACAGACGTTCGGCCAGTCTGTTTCCCGCACTCTGCGGGCTCGCGTGGTGCCGCGCCGGCGCGCGAATCTTTATTTACGTTCTGTCAAATTGGGGTACGCTCAGCTCATGCCCCGAGCCACCAAATTACGCCACCCGCCCGATGCCGACCGACGTCAGCCGCGGCGCCTCTCGCGAGACGCCCGCCGAGCCCAGCTCGTGACCGCGGCGATGCCGATCGTCGCGGCGCAGGGGTTCAACGACTTCGCCCTCGACGACGTCGCGGCGCGGGCCGACGTCACCCGTAACCTGCTCTACCACTACTTCCCGCGCGGGCGCCAGGACATCGTGCTCGCCGTGGTCGAGCGATCCGGAGAGGAGCTCACCGACGGCTGGGTGACCGACGAGTCGATCCCGCTCGAGGAGCGACTGGCCGCGAACCTGGCCCGGATCGCCTATCACGCCCTGAAGCCCACCGACGCCTGGCTGGTCCACCGGCACGCTCGCGCGGCGGTCGAGCCCGAGCTCTACGAGGTCGTACGGCGGTTCGGCCAGATCGTCATCTCGAGCGTCTCGCTGAACCACCTCGGCACGCGAAATCCACCGCCGCTGGTGCGCGTGGCGCTGATCGGATTCGTCTCGTTCGTCGAGGCCGTGCTCGACGAGGCCCGGATATCGAACGTGCCTTACGACCGCGTGATGGAGATGATCGCCGGCGCGCTCGTCTCCACCATTCAGTCCGCGCTCGCGGCGTCGCGTCAGCTCTCGACGGAGGCGTAGACCTCATCCAGCAGCCCCTCGCGATCGGGCAGCTGGAAGTTCTCGGCCAGGTAGCGCTCGGTCTCTTCCCGCGGGGTGCCGTTGAGGGCCATGTTGAGGGCGATCAGCCGCGCCCCCTCGGTGTCGTTGGAGCCGTCGGGAGTGTCGGCGCCGCCCTCGGTAACCGCGCCGGCGGTCGGCGCCTCCGCGTGGACGACCCCCGCATCGGCGTCCTCGGCGTCCTCGGCGTCCTCGGCGTCCTCGGCGTCCTCGGCGTCCTCGTCGGGCTCGTCGGCGACCGCCGGCGCTTGCGCAGCCGCGGGCGCCGCGTGAATGGCCGCGGCCTCCGGGGCCGCGTGAACGACGGTCTCGGGCGCGACGTGAACGGCGGTCTCGGGCGTCGTGGGAACGGCGGGCTCGGGCGTTGCGGGGGCGACCGCCTCGGGCGTCGTGGGAACGGCGGGCTCGGGCTCGGGCTGTGCCCGCGGCCCCACCGCCTCGCGGACGTCGCCTAGGTTGCCCTCGAGCAGGTGCAGATCGGCGTTCAAACGGTTGGATCCGGTGCGGAGCGACTCGATCAGCGCACTCAACTCGCTTTCCATCGCGTCGAGCCGCTCGAGCATGACCGAGGTCGACTCGGACACCTTGCCCACGTAGTCGCGCGCTTGATTGGTGGCGCTCTCGCGCGTGGCGTCGGCCTCGCCGGTGGCCTCGGCGCGAATGTCGCGCGCCTCTTCCTCCGCTTGCCGCTGGATCTCCGCCGCGCTGCTCTCGGCGGCCTCGACGATCGCCCTGACCTGCTCGCTGGCGGTGGCCGCGAACGTCTCGGAGCGCCGCCGCGACGTGCGCCGAAAGTCGTCGACCTCAGCGGCGACGGCGCTCAGGTGGGCATCGACCGCGTCGGCGTCGTAGCCCTGATCCCCGATCGGGAAATCCTTTTTCTCGATGCTCTGCCGATCAAGCGCCACGGGGACAACCTCCGTCTCAGGTAAGGGAGCGGTCCGCAGGCTACTGGACCCTCACCCGATCTGAGCCTGGCCCTCGGCAATCGCCTGATCGAGCCGCCGCTTGAGGTCTCGGATCTCATCTCGGAGCTTGGCCGCGTACTCGAAGCGCAGCTCCTCGGCCGCCACGAGCATCTCCTCCTCGAGCTCGACGATCGTCTTCTCGATCTCCGCCGGGGGCATCTGCTCGGCGGCGCGCTGTCGCCGGCGCCGTGAGCGCGGAACCTTCGAATCGCCCTGTAGGAACTCGGCGATGTCGGAGATCCCCTTGACGATCGTTTCCGGCGTGATGCCGTGCTCCTCGTTGTAGGCGACTTGGATCGCCCGGCGCCGATCGGTCTCAGTGATCGCCGCGCGCATCGCTGCCGTCTCTTTGTCGGCGTACATCAGCACCGTGCCCTCGACGTTGCGCGCCGCCCGTCCGATCGTCTGGATAAGCGAGGTCTCGCCTCGCAGGAACCCCTCCTTGTCGGCGTCGAGGATCCCGACCAGCGACACCTCCGGAAGGTCGAGCCCCTCGCGGAGCAGGTTGACCCCCACCAGCACGTCGAACTCGCCGAGCCGCAGCTGGCGGATGATCTGGATCCGCTCGAGCGTGTCGATCTCCGAGTGCAGATAGCGGACGCGGAATCCCATCTCGAGCAGGTAGTCGGTCAGATCCTCGGACATCTTCTTGGTCAGCGTCGTGACCAGTGTCCGCTCGTCGCGGTCGACGCGGGACCGGATCTCGTTCATCAGATCGTCGATCTGGTTGCGCGTCTCGCGCACGTCCACGTCGGGGTCGACGATCCCGGTCGGACGGACGATCTGCTCGACGATCCGGCTCGAGTGGGTGCGCTCGTATTCGCCCGGCGTGGCCGACACGAACACGAGCTGGGGCGTGATCGAGAGGAACTCCTGGAACGTCTGCGGCCGGTTGTCGAGCGCGCTGGGCAGGCGGAACCCATAGTCGACCAGCGTCTGCTTGCGTGAGCGGTCGCCCTCGTACATGCCGCCGACCTGCGGCACGGTCTGGTGCGACTCGTCGATGAAGCAGACGAAATCGTCCGGGAAGTAGTCGAGCAGGCAGTACGGGCGGTCCCCCGGCTGCCGGCCATCGAGGATCCGCGAGTAGTTCTCGATTCCCGAGCAGAACCCCAGCTCGCGGAGCATCTCCATGTCGTACTGGGTGCGCTGGCGCAGCCGGTGGGACTCGAGCAACTTGCCCTGCGCCTCGAGCTCGGTGCACCGCTCGTTCAGCTCCCGGCCGATCGCGGCGACCGCGTCCTCGATCATCCCCTCGCGGACGTTGTAGTGAGACGCCGGCCAGATCCCGACGTGCTCGATGTCGTCTTCGATCACCTCGCCGGTCAGCGGGTCGAACTGCTGCAGCAGCTCGACCTCGTCGCCGAACAGCACCACGCGGTAGGCCGTCTCGGCGTAGGCCGGAAACACCTCCAAGGTCTCGCCTCTGACCCGGAATGTCCCCCGCCCGAGCGCGGTGTCGTTGCGCGTGTACTGGATCGAGACCAGCTTGCGCAGCAGCCGGTCGCGGTCGATGAACTCGCCCTTGCGGAGCGTCTGCAGGTTCTCGTCGTACGTCTGCGGCGAGCCCAGACCGTAGATGCAGGACACGCTGGCCACGATCAGCACGTCCCGACGCGCAAACAGGGCAGCGGTGGCCGAATGGCGCAGGCGATCGATCTCCTGGTTGATCGCCGAGTCCTTCTCGATGTACAGGTCCTTGCTCGGGACGTACGCCTCGGGCTGGTAATAGTCGTAGTACGAGACGAAGTACTCGACCGCGTTATGGGGGAAGAACGTCCGGAACTCGTTGCACAGCTGAGCCGCCAGCGTCTTGTTGTGGGCGATCACCAGGGCCGGCTTCTGCACCTGCTCGATCACGCCGGCCATCGTCATCGTCTTGCCCGTCCCGGTGGCGCCCAGCAGCGTCATGAACCGCTCGCCACCATCGACGCCCGCGGCCAACGACTCGATCGCCGCCGGCTGGTCGGCGGTCGGGCGGAAGGCTGAATCGAGCTCGAACTTGGGCATGAGGGGCGGACTTTTCAGCGTAGCGTGGCGCGCGGACGGAACTGCGCGCGTCGCACTGCCCGAGGACCGGGACTCACCTGCGGCCTAGGTGTAGCCCAGCTGGCTCGCGTAGGTGCTGCGATAGTCCTGCTGGGCCTGGAGGACTCGCTGGACGTAGTCGCGGGTCTCGGGGAAGGGGATCTCAGCGATGGTCAGACCGTGCCCATGGGCACGGGCGGCGGCGACCCAGCGGTCGGCATTGGTCAAGCCACCGTTGTAGGCGGCCAGGGAGTAGACCTTGTTGCCGTGGAAGTGGTCCAGGAGGTAGCGCAGGAGCCAGCTGCCGTAGGCGATGTTGATCGCCGGGTTGGTGAGGTCGGAGACCTTGAACGTGGTGGCGCCGGAGCGGCGGGCGATGAACTCGCCCGTCTCGGGCAGGAGCTGCATCAGGCCCATGGCCCCGGCGGGCGAGTCGCGGGGATCGAATTTCGTCTCGGCGTAGATGACGGCGGCGATGAGGGCGGGATCGAGGTGTTTCTCGGCGGCCTGCTGGCGGATGATGTTCTGATCGGAGAGCGGGAGCGTGAACTCGTCGATCGTCTTGCGGAACAGCGGCATGGCGAGGAAGACCGCGACTCCGAGCAGCGCGAGCAGGCCGATGGCGAGCACCGCGCGCCGGCGGCGGATGGCAGCGCTGCGCCGGCGCGAGGCGCTGGTGCGGCTAGAGGCTCTGGCCACCGTCGGACTCATCGTGCGAGCAACTCAAGCAGGTTTGACAGCTTTGCATCGAGATCGGCGATCGTGCCATCGTTCTCGATCACGTACGTCGCACGCTGCGCCTTTTCCTGCTGCGTGAGCTGCCGCGCGGAGCGCGCTTCGAGCGCCGCGTGGCCACGGGTCCCGGCCCGCTCGGCGCGGAGCGGCTCGGTGGCGACGACGGCGATGGTGGTGTCGAAGCCGTGGCCCATATCGGCCTCGAACAGCAGCGGGACCTCGACCACGGCAGCGCGGGGAGGCGGAGACTGTCGCTCGAGCCCGGACCTCCAGGCCGCCATCCGCGCACCAACCAGCGGCCAGAGCAGGGCCTCGAGCCAGGCCCGATCCTGATCGGTGGCGAACGCGCGCCCGGCCAGCGCGCCGCGATCGACCACTCCGCCGGGCGCCACCGCCTCGCCGAAGCGCGCCACCACCGCCTCGCGAACCTCGGCAGTGTCGTAGAGCTCGTGGACGACGCGATCGGTCGATAAAACGGCCGCACCGAGACGCTCGAACGACTCGAGCGCGGTGGACTTACCGGCGCCGATGCCGCCGGTAAGTCCGACGAACGGGATCCTCAGACCGACGGACCCTCCGGGGCCTCTGAACCGGCCGCGGGTCCGTCAGCGGCGTCCGGCACCGCGGCCGCCGAAGGCGAGGCGGAGCCGACATCACCGTTGGGGGTCACGTGGCCAGCGGAGTCCGCGTCCGCGTCAGTCTGAACCTCGTCCGCCGAGGCCTCGGGGTCGGACGCCTCGGGACCGAACGCCTCGGGACCGAACGCCTCGGGATCGGAGGGCTCGAGATCGGACGCCTCGGGACCGGAGGGCTCGGAGGCCTCGGGATCGGAGCCGGAATCGGCGGCGAACACGTCCTCGGACAGCCCGAGCTCGGGGACGTCGTCGAGGTCGGCCTCGGTGGGCGGCACGATCGGCCGCACAGGCAGGACCTGACCTTCGACGCGCTTGATCGACAGCGATAGCCGCCGGCGCTCGGAGTCGATCTCGAGGATCTTCACCCGTACCGGGTCGCCGGGCTGGATGATCTCGCGCGGGTTCTCGACGTGGTGCTGGGCCAACTCGGAGATGTGCACCAGGCCCTCGACGCCGTCGAGGATCTCGACGAAGGCGCCGAACGTGACGACCTTGGTCACGGTCCCCTCGAGCTCGTCGCCGATGTTGTAGGTATCGACCACGCGCTGCCAGGGATCCTCTTGGGTCTGCTTGAGCCCGAGCGAGATCCGCTGGCGGTCGCGGTCGATGTCGAGCACCTTGACGCTGACCGTATCCCCGATCGAGAGGATCTCGGAGGGATGGTTGACGTGAGACCACGAGAGCTCGGAGATGTGGATCAGGCCATCGATCCCGTCGAGGTCGACGAAGGCGCCGAAATCGACGATGTTGGAGATCGTGCCTTCCACGACCTGGCCGGGCTGGAGACGGTCGAGGATGCGCTCGCGATCCTCCTTGCGCTGCTCCTCGAGCACCGCGCGGCGCGAGAGCACGACGTTGTTACGCGAGCGGTTGAGCTCGATCACCTTGCATTCGATCGTCTGCCCCATGTACTCGTCGAGATTGGGGACCCGGCGGATGTCGACCAGCGAGGCGGGCAGGAAGCCGCGCACCCCGAGGTCGATGATCAGGCCGCCCTTGACAACCTCGATCACGGCGCCCTCGACCGGCTCGCCGGACTCGGCGGCGCTCTCGATCCGTCGCCAGGCCTTCTCGAACCGGGCCCGTTTCTTGGAGAGGATCAGCCGGCCGTCCTGATCCTCCTTAGTCAGGACGAGGGCGTCGACCTCTTCGCCGAGGTGGACCTCCTCGCTTGGATCGACCGACTTGCGGATCGACAGCTCGCCGGAGGGGATGACCCCCTCGGACTTGTAGCCGATGTCGACCAGCACCTCATCGTGGTCAATCCGGACGACGTGGCCGGTGACGACGTCACCCTCTTCGAAAGGGTGGAGCGTGGCGTCGTAGTTGGGGACGATCTGGCCGTCGATCTCGAGCAGTAGGCCGTTCGAGCCTTCGACGACCTTCGCGTTGGATTGATCGGCGGTTGGCTTCAGCGTGGTTAAAAGTGGACATGAGCTTTTCGGAGGATAGCCAGCCCAGCGAAGGCGCGGGCGGCGGTTCATGAACACCCGGTTAGGAAGGCGAGAACTCGGGCCTATCATCTCGCGCGTATGCCGGTCCGGGCCACCAAGCGCGGGGATGAGCGCACCCCGCTCGATCGCGACTGCGATGTGCTGATCTGCGGCGCCAGCTTCGCCGGCCTGGCGGTGGCGCGCGAGCTGGCCGGAAGCGGTGCACACGTGCTGGTTATCGACCGCTACGAGATCGGCGAGCGGCAGACCTCGGCGTGCGGGATCCCGACCGACTGGCTGACCGCGTTGGGGCTCGAGGGCTCGCTCCAGCAGACGTTTCCCGAGCTGGTGATCCACACGCCGTTCACGACCGTCCGCTACCGGCTTCCGTGGACGTTCTCAACGTTCGACTATCGAACGCTGTGCGCGCTGCTGGCCGAGCAGGGCTCGTTCGAGTTCGAGACCGCCAAGGTCGACGGCCGCACGGGACCCGCGGTCCACACCGACCGCGGAGACATCCGGGCGCCGCTCGTGGTCGACGGCCTCGGCTGGCGGCGCGTGCTCGCCGGCGGACCGCCGATCCAGCCGCCCGAGGCGTACCTGTCGCGCGGGCTCGAGGTCCACCCCCACGGCGCCGGCGACGACCTCGAGGTCTGGATCGACCGCTCGTACGTGCCCGCGGGATACGGCTGGAGCTTCCCCGCCGATCACGAGGTGCGAGTCGGCGTCGGGTCGTTCGACCCTCGCCACCACGTCAAGGAGCCCACGGTGCGGCTGGCCACCGACCTGCACCGCGACACCGTTCGCTACCAAGGGAACTGGATCCCGCACCGGATCCGCGACGCGACCGAGGGCGGCGTGTTCTTCGTCGGCGACTCGGCTGGCCACTGCCTGCCGCTGACCGCCGAGGGGATCAGGACCGCCCTGTACTTCGGGATCGCGTGCGGACGCGAGCTGCGCGCGGTGCTCGCCGGCGGGCAGACGAAAGAGCAAGCGCTGCACCGCTACGGCTCGTTCAGCGCCGGCCACCGGTGGAAGTTCGAGTCGATGTTGCAGGTCCAGCGGCTGGTGCCCCGGGTCCCGCCGCGGCTACTGGCGCCGGCGCTCAGAGCGATGGGCGCGAAGCGATTCGTCGAGTGGTCGTTCGGCCACTACCTGGAGATCGCCCACCCGGCGTTCGTGGCCGGCGGGACGCGCGCCCGCGCCCGTCAGCGCGTAGCCGCGGGCTCTAGGACGTGACCCGAAGCTCGCGTGAGGCGTAGCCGTAGTTGTCCCACGAGTCGGTGGCCCGGACGACGATCCGGTAGGTCCCAGCGCGGGTGAACCTGTGGCGGACCGCGCGGCCGGCGCGGTTCTTGCCCGAACCGAAGAACCACGCGTAGGAGACGATCCGGCCCTCCGGGTCCGTTCCGCGCGCGGTGAACGAGACCGGCCGCCCAACTCGGGCGCGCCGCGGGCCGGTGAACGAGACCGAGTCAGCCAGCGCCCGCGGCTCGCAGGTCGAGTCGGCGTTACTCCACAGCTCCTGGAGGTCGTAGTGGCCCCCGTCGATCACCTCGTCCCACGCGCCGTTGCCGGCACCACCGAGATTCGGTCCGAACTCGGTGAGGCAGAGGTCGGCGATCTCCTCGCCGCTCGGATCGAGCCAGGCGTCGCCGAACGGGTCGGTGATGGTCTCGGCCAGCTCGTGCGCGAGCGTCGAAAGCGTCGGATCGGCGGCGCTGTGGTTGGGCCTCGGGTTGTCGGACTGGCAGTGGGGCGGCACCGCGTTGTACGGGATGACCGCGTAGAGGACCGTGCTCGTGCTGCTGTGGTAGCCGCAGAAGCTGCCCGCGGCAGCGCCGCCTAGGGCGCAGTCCCCGGGACCCGATTCGATACAGCTGCCGAAGCCGTCGGGGAGCAAGAGGAAGTAGATGTCGCGACCCGTGGCCGGCAGGTGGTCCTGGCTGACCACGCGGTCGATCTCGGTCTCGAGCTGGCCGTCGGTGAGGCACCGCGTCCACCGCGGCGCGGTGGCCGGCTCGGTGCAGCCGTCGGCGGGCAGGCGGTCGGTGTCGCGCACGGCGCCGCCGTAGGTCGAGCTATAGGTAGCCGGGTGGTACTGGCCGATGAGCCCGAACATGTTCGTGGTCGAGTGGCTGGCGGCCGCCACCCGCTTGAAGAAGGTCTCGATCGTCGAGACATACCCCGGGGTGAAGCTGAGCCCCGAGTCGGCCGGGGCCCAGAAGATCAGGTGTGGGCGGTCGGTCGGCAGCGCCGGACCGCCGCCGTAATACACGTCAGCGATGTGCGCCACCGGGCGGGCGGGCAGGTGCGCACCGGTGGGGACGTCGGGAGTCACGCCGGCGACCGTCCCGGCGAAGGCGCCCGCGCCGCCCGCGCCGAGCGCCAGCGCGAGCAGCACCGTCACCGCGCCCCCGAGCCCCCGCCGGCGGTTCACTTGGCGGCCAGCCAATCGCCGCCGATGCCGACGTCCACGGCCAGCGGCGGGTCCATCGCGAACGCGTTCTCCATCTGCTCGCGGGCAATCCGCCCTACCGTCTCGGCCTCCTCGGCGGGGCCCTCGAACAGCAGCTCATCGTGGATCTGGAGCACCAGCCGGGTGCTCAGGCCCGCCTCGGTCAGGGCCTTGTCGCAGTTGACCATCGCGACCTTCATGATGTCAGCGGCGGTCCCCTGGATCACCATGTTGACCGCGAACCGCTCGCCCTGCCTGCGCATCTCCCAGCGGCGGGCGCGCAGCTCGGGGACCTGGCGCCGACGGCCGAACAGCGTCGAGACGTATCCGTGCTCGGTGCCCTGCTCGATCGTGTCCTCGATGAACTTCCCGACCGCCGGGAAGCCCGCCAGGTAGCGCTGGATGAACTCGTCGGCCTCGGCCTGGGGGATGTCGAGGCGGTCGGCCATCCCGTAGGCCGACAGTCCGTAGACGATGCCGTAGTTGATCATCTTCGACTTCGAACGCATGCCGGGGTCGATCTGATCCGGCGTCACGTTGAACACGCGCACCGCGGTGGCGGTGTGGACGTCCTCGCCGCGGCGGAAGATCTCCTTGAGGACGTCCTCGCCGGCGATGTGGGCCAGCAGCCGCAGCTCGACCTGCGAGTAGTCGGCCGACACCAGCAGGTGTCCAGGTTCGGCCACGAAGCAGGCGCGGATCTCGCGACCGAGCTCGGTGCGGATGGGGATGTTCTGGAGGTTGGGGTTGTTAGAGGACAGGCGGCCCGTGGTGGCGGCGGTCTGGTTGAAGGTGGTGTGGATCCGGCCGTCGGGGGCGATCAGCGCCGGCAGCGCGTCGAGGTAGGTCTGGGCCAGCTTGGTCAGCTCGCGCCAGCGCTCGATCTTCGGGATCACCTCGTGCTCGTCGCGGATCGCCTGGAGGACGCGGGCGTCGGTCGAGTAGCCGGTCTTCCCGCGGCGTTTGCGCGACAGGCCGAGCTGCCCGAACAGGACCTCCTCGAGCTGCCGCGGCGAGCCGAGCACGAACTCGGTGCCGCACAGGTCGAAGATCTCGCGTTCGAGCTGGTCGGCCTCGGCCTTCACGCGCGCGGAGATCTCGCGCAGGCGCATGGTGTCGAGCTTGAGCCCGGCCTTCTCCATCTTGCGCAGCACGCGCACGAGCGGCAGCTCGACGTCCTTGAGAAGATCGGTCAGTCCGCGGCCGCGGATCTCCTCGCGCTGCCAGCCGGCCAGCGCGTGCGCGAGCACGGCGTCGCTGGCGCCCGGATCCTCGAGGTCGGTGGCGAACCCGCGCTCCTCGCACAGCTCGCGGAAGGGATAGGCGCGGCGGGCCGGCTCGAGCAGATAGGCGGCGACCTCGGTGTCGTGGGCGAGCGTCTCGGGCACCTCCCCCAGCGACTTGGCATCGTGCGCGACCGCCGGCCGCGAGCCGATCGCCGCGACGAGATCCTCCGGACGGTCGCAGGCCCCGGCGAGGACCCCACTTGCGCGGTCCCCGTAGACCCCGAATCGCCAGGCGCCGTCGAGCGCGAATAACGCACCATCGGGAGTCTCGGGAGCTCTCACGGCCAGCGCGACCTCGGTGTGGGGCATGCTCTTGACGGCGTCGAGGGTCGTCTCGCGCAGCCGGGCGGTCAGCGCCCGGTCGGTCGCCGGCGCGGGCGCGGCGGCGTCGGCCGAGCCGAGCGCCTCCTCCAGCCGGCGCAGCGGCTCGCGCAGCTCGAACTGGCGGAACGTGTCCCGGAGCGTCGATCGCTGCGGCTCGGCGGCGACGAACTCGCTGAGGTCGAAGTCGAGCGGGATGTCCCGGTAGGCGGTGGCGAGCTGCTTGGAGATCCGCGCATCGTCGGCGTGCTCGGTCAGGTTCTGTTTGCGCTTGGCGCCGCTGATGTCGTCGATGTGCTCGAGCACGCTCTCCAGTGAGCCGAAGCGCTGCAGCAGCTCGGCGGCCGTCTTGTCGCCGATCCCGGGGACACCCGGGATGTTGTCGCTCGTGTCGCCTTTGAGGCCGATGAAATCGGGGATCAGCTCCGGGGGGATGCCGTAGCGCTCGATCACGCCGTCGCGGTCGTAGACGCGCGTGTCGGTGATGCCCCGCGAGGTGGTCATGATCCTGATCCCGTTGTCGACCAGCTGATAGGCGTCGCGGTCGCCGGTCACGACCATCACCGGGATCGGCGGCTCGGCGGTGCGGGCGCGCTCGACGATCGAGGCGATCACGTCGTCGGCCTCGTAGCCCTCGATGGCCAGGTTGCGATAGCCGAACGCCTCGACCAGCGGCTCGAGATGGGGCCACTGTTCTTTCAATAGGTCGGGGCGGGTCGACCGCTGGGCCTTGTACTCGGCGTAGACCGCCTTGCGGCCGGTGTCGCCCTTGTCCCAAACGACCACGGTCGCCCTGGGCCCGTAGTCGGTGAGGATCTTGACCAGCATGGAGGCGAAGCCGAAGATCGCATTGGTCGGCATCCCGGTCGAGGTGGCGATCGATTCGGGGAGGGCGAAGAAGGCGCGGTAGGCGAGGCTGTTGCCGTCGATCAGGAAAAGTTCGTCTGGCATAGGGCCTGAGCGTGGATCACTTCTGTCAGGCTATCTCGCGCGATGGCGACAACACCCAGTGCTCAGTACAGCCTGACATTGCGGGTCGAGATTGACCACGTGCCGGGGATGCTGGGCAAGGTGGCGAGCGCGATCGGGGACGCCGGTGGGACGATCGGGGCGGTCGATCTGGTGCAGATCGAGGGCTCGCACACGATCCGTGACATCACCGTCGAGACGGCCGACGCCGCAGACTGGCCGGAGCTGACGGCGGCGGTCGACGCGGTCGAGGGGGCGCGCGTGCTCGACGCCACCGATCGGACGTTCATGCTGCACATCGGCGGCAAGATCGAGCTTCGCAGCAAGGCCCCGCTGAAGACGCGCGAGGATCTGTCGATGGCCTACACGCCGGGCGTGGCGCGCGTCTGTATGGCGATTCACGAGGACCCGGCCAAGGCCTTCCAATACACGATCAAGCGCAACACGGTCGCGGTCGTCTCCGACGGGACGGCCGTGCTCGGGCTCGGCGACATCGGCCCGGCGGCGGCGATGCCCGTGATGGAGGGCAAGGCGATGCTGTTCAAGGAGTTCGCCGGCGTCGACGCCTTCCCGATCTGCCTCGACACGCGCGATCCCGACGAGATCGTGGCCGTGGTGCGGGCCATCGCGCCCGGTTTCGGGGGCGTGAATCTGGAGGACATCTCGGCGCCGCGGTGCTTTGAGATCGAGGCGCGGCTGCGCGAGTCGCTCGACATCCCGGTCTTCCACGACGACCAGCACGGCACCGCGGTGGTCGTCCTCGCCGCGCTGCTGAACGCAATGACGCTCACCGCGCGACACATCGCGGACACGCGGATCGTGATCCTCGGCATGGGCGCCGCGGGGGTCGCGGTGTGCCAGATCCTGTTGGCGGCGGGGGCCCGGTCGGTGATCTGCTGCGACTCGCGGGGGATCCTGAGCGTCGAGCGGACGGACTACCTCGACGGAACGATGTCAGCGGTGAAACGCGCGGTGGCGATGGCGACCAATCCCGAGGGCCTCGCCGGCGGCGTGGTCGAGGCGTTGGAGGGTGCGGACGTGTTCATCGGCCTGTCGAGCGGTGGGCTGCTGCCGGCGTCCGCGCTGGGGGCAATGAGGTCGGATCCGATCGTGTTCGCGATGGCCAACCCGAACCCCGAGGTGACGCCCGAGGAGGCATCGCAATACGCCCGGATCGTCGCCACCGGCCGCTCCGACTACCCGAACCAGATCAACAACGTCCTGTGCTTCCCGGGCATCTTCCGCGGCGCGCTCGATGTCCGGGCCCGGGAGATCACCGAGGAGATGAAGATGGCGGCGGCCCGGGCGATCGCGGACATCGTGTCGGGCGAGGAGCTGCGTGAGGACTACATCATCCCGTCGGTGTTCAACCGCGAGGTGGTGGGCGCGGTGGCGTCGGCGGTGGCCGACGAGGCGCGGGAGAGCGGCACTGCGGAGGCCGGCGCCGAGATCGGGTTCGGCGCGACCGAGGAATTCGGCACGATCCCGAACCGATGAGGGCGTCTGTGGTGGGTTTGGTTTGAGGCGTTTACGGTGAAGGATGGGTCATGAAAGTCGCGATCACCGGAGCGACGGGTTTAATTGGGCGCCGGCTGATGGCGGCGCTGGCCCGGCAGGGCGACGAGGTGGTCGCGCTAGCGCGCCGGCCAGACGCCGGCTTGGGCGTGGAGACCCGCCAGTGGGACCCCGTCGCCCGTCCCGCGCCCGTGTCGGGGGTCGACGCGGTCGTCCACCTCGCCGGGGAGCCGGTGTCGCAGCGGTGGAGCGAACCGGCCAAGGAGCGGATCAGGACCAGCCGGACGGTCGGCACCGCGAATCTGGTGGCGGGACTCGAGGCCGCCGATCCGAAGCCGGCGGTGTTGGTCTCGACCTCGGCCGCCGGCTACTACGGCGACCGGGGTCGGAGCTGCTCGAGGAGTCCTCGCCGCCGGGACCGATCGACGACTTCCTGGTCTCGGTGTGCCTGGAGTGGGAACGGGCCGCCGAGCGGGCGGCGTCGTTCGGCGTGCGCGTGGTGACGATCCGCAACGGGATCGTGCTCGACAAGTCGGGTGGCGCCCTCAGGCAGATGCTGCTGCCGTTCAAGGCGTTCGTCGGCGGGCCGGTCGGTGGCGGGCGGCAATACATGCCGTGGATCGCGCTGGACGACGTCGTCGGGCTGTACCTGGCGGCGCTGAGCGGGGCGGCCGCAGCCGGAGCGCCGGCGCCCGGCGAGGGCTGGTCTGGCGCCGTCAACGCCGCCGCCCCTAACGGCGCCACCAACGCCGAGTTCTCGCACGCGCTCGGGCGGGCGCTCGGGCGGCCGTCGGTGCTCCCGGTGCCCGGCGCCGCGGTCAAGCTGATCTTCGGCGAGATGGCCTCGCTGGTGCTCGGCGGGCAGCGGATGGTGCCGGCGAAGGCGCTCGCGCTCGGGTACGAGTTTCGCTACCCCGAGCTCGACGGAGCGCTCCGGGCGGCGCTGGCGTAGACGCTGGCCGAGTTCGGCGCGCCTACGTAGCGGCGCCCGACTCGGGTGGACCGCCGCCACCGGGCGGCTCCTCGAGAGCCGGCCCTACTACGTCCTGACGACGACTCCGCTTCGGAATCGGGCCTTCCACCTTCCATTTCGACCCCGGGCGCGCGGGCAAGAACAGCACGAAGATCAATCCGATCACCGAGAGGAGCAGACCGAAGGTGAGCCCGACGCGTTCGCCGTAGCCCTTGCGATCCGACAGCCAGGAGGCGGCGGCGGCCGAGAGCAGCCAGGCGAACAGCAGGTAGAGCGCTTTGGCGCCGATCGTGGCGTAGACGGTCATGTGCCCAGGTAGGCCCTCTGGACTTCGGGATCGTCGCGGAGGTGGGCGGAGTCGTTGGCGATGGCGACACGGCCGGTCTCGAGCACGTAGCCACGGCTCGAGATATCGAGCGCGTAGTTGGCGTTCTGCTCGACGAGCAGGATCGCCATGCCGGTGCGGTTGATCTCGCTGATCGTCTCGTAGATGCGCTGGACGAGGATGGGGGCGATTCCCATCGAGGGCTCGTCGAGCATCAGCAGCTTGGGGCGGGCCATGAGGGCGCGGCCGATGGCGAGCATCTGCTGCTCGCCGCCGGACATCGTGCCGGCCTTCTGGCGCTCGCGCTCCTTGAGGCGCGGGAACAGGTCGTAGACCCTGTCGAGATCCTCTGCGGTGTCAGTACCGCGGCGATGGTGGGCGCCGAGTACGAGGTTCTCGCGCACGGTCATGCGGTGAAACACATGCCGGCCCTCGGGCGAGAGGGCGACGCCTCGCGGCACGACTTCGTGGGCGGGCACGCGGGTGATGTCTTCCCCGTCGAATGTGATCTTGCCCGAGCTGGCCGGGGTGAGTCCGGAGATCGAGCGCAGCGTGGTCGATTTGCCGGCGCCGTTGGAGCCGATCAGGGTCACCACCTCGCCCTCGTCAACGGTCAGCGAGACCCCCTTGAGGGCTTCGATCGAGCCGTAGTGGGTGCGGATGTCCTCGACCTCGAGCAGTGGCATCAGTCCTGCTTCCCCAAGTAGGCCTCGATCACCGCCGGATCGGTGCGGACCTGGGCCGGCGGCCCCTCGGCGATCTTCTCGCCGTGATCGAGGACGGTGACGCGTTCCGAGACCCCCATCACGACCTTCATGTCGTGCTCGATCAGGAGGATCGTAAGTTTCAGGTCGTCACGCAGCTGGCGCATGAAGTCGGTCAGCCGTCCGGACTCCTGCGGGTTCATCCCCGCGGTCGGCTCGTCGAGCAGCAGCACGATCGGGTCGCTGGCCAGCGCGCGGGCGATCTCCACGCGGCGCTGGTCGCCGTAGGGGAGTTCGGCCGACAGGCGCTCGAACTGGCTCTCACGGAGGCCCACGTAGCCGAGCAACTCGCGGGCACGGTCGTAGACCTCGCGCTCCTCGCGGCGGACGTGCGGAGGCCTGATGATCGAGCCGAACAGACCCGCCCGCATCCTGGCGTGGCGACCGATCATCACGTTCTCGACCGCGGTCATGGCTCCGAACAGGCGGATGTTCTGAAACGTCCGGGCCACCCCTAGGCTGGTGATGATGTCCGGGCGGCTGCGGGTGATGTCGCGGTCGCCGAGCACGATCCGTCCGCTGGAGGCCTTGTAGAGGCCGGTGAGCATGTTGAACAGCGTCGTCTTGCCGGCGCCGTTGGGACCGATCAGCGACACGATCGCGTGGCGCGGGATATCCAGCGTGACGGCGTTGACCGCGATGAGGCCGCCGAACTCCTTCGTCACCTGGTCGGCGACCATCACCGGTGGCGCCTGCGGCGGGGCCGAAGGCTCGACCGCGGTCACCGGATCACCGCCCACGCCACGGAAAGCGCAGCCGATCTCATGCCGGCAGGCTCCCCGGCGACTCCGAGGCCTCGACCAGTTCGGAGTCCTGAGCCGCGATCGCCCCCGTCAGCTCGAGCCTGCGTCTTCGCTCCGGAAGCAGGCCCTGGGGTCTCAGGACCATCACGATCACCAGCAGGAAGCCGAAGATCCCGAACTCGATCTCGGTCAGCTGGAAGTTCAATCCGAGCTTGCCGGGGAGCGAGTTGAGCACATCGGGGATCAACCAGTTGTTGACGTAACCGAGCAGCAGGCCGCCGAGTACGGCGCCCCAGATCGAACCCAGACCCCCGATGATGACCATGGCCAGGACGAAGATCGAGAAACCGAACTGGAACTGACCGGCGTTGACCTCGGTGTAATAGGTGCCCAGGAAGGCACCAGACATCCCGCCGAAGGCGGCGCCGATCGCGTACGCGAGCAGCTTCGTGCGCACGAGCGGGATGCCCATCGACACGGCCGCCACCTCGTCCTCGCGCAACGCGATCCAGGCGCGGCCGAGGCGGGAGTCGCGCAGGCGGAAGTTGACGAACAGAACGAACAGCAGGATGGCGAGAATCAGCCAGTACCACGATCGCAGGTTGAGGATGCTGAACTCGCCGACGCCGGGGAAGTACGGCACGTCGACCGCGCTGATGCCGAGGTTCCCGGCCGTGAGCGTCATCCCGCCACCGACGTGCACGCTCGTGCCGTTGACCGCGACGACGCCGATGATCTCGCCGAAGGCGAGCGTCACGATCGCGATGTAATCGCCGCGCAGCCGCAGCGTGGGTAGGCCGATGAGCGTGCCGGCGATCGCGCAGACGAGAGCGGCGGCGATCAGGATGAGGATGAAGTTCAGGTGGATCCCGATCTCGTGTGCGGCGACCCCGGAGACGAGCACGTGGATGTGCGCCTTGAAGAAGAAGTCCGAGCCGAACCAGCCCAGGGAGTAGGCGCCGAGCGCGTAGAAGGCGACGTAGCCGAGATCGAGGAGACCCGCGAACCCGACGACGATGTTGAGCCCCAGCGACATCACGGCATACGCGACGGCGATGATCGTGGCGTTCATGAAACCGCTCGTCTGGCCGAAGAGGAACGGCAGCAGGATCGCGATCACGACCAGGAGGCCGACGAGCGCTTTCTGCCACCACGGCGCGATCCGTTGAATCGAGTCTCGCCACTCGTCCATCTGCGCCTTGAGCTCACTCATCCGGCCTCGCGCGTCTCCTCCCCCAACAGCCCTCGCGGGCGAAGGATCATGATCAGGATGAGGTACCCGAAGACCACGGCCTCGGTCCACTGCGGACCCATGCGGGCGTCGGACAGCGCCTGAATCACGCCGATGATGAGGCCGCCGAGGACGGCGCCGCGAACGTTGCCGATGCCGCCCATGACGGCGGCCGTGAACGCGATCAGCCCGGCCTCGAAGCCCTGGAAGTACCAGACGTTGGTCTCATACAGCGCGTAGATGAGACCGGCGGCCCCGGCCAGCATCCCCCCGAGCATGAAGGTCAGCGAGATCGTGAAGTTGACGTTGATGCCCATCAGGCGCGCCGCCTCGGGGTCCTGCGCGGTCGCACGCATCGCCCGACCCGCCCGGGTTGAGCCGATAAACCAGGTCAGGGCGAAGACCAGCGGGATCATCACCGCCAGCGCGAGCAGGTAGCCACGGACGATCGGGACGCCAGAGATGTTGAACACCGTGTGGTCCTCGCGGATCAGGTCCGGCACGCTCTGCGGCGAGCCGCCGCGCCACAGCAGACCGACGTTCTGCAGGATGAACGAGAACCCAACCGCGGTTATCAACGGCGCTAGCTTGGGCGCGTTGCGCAGCGGCCGGTAGGCGACCCGTTCGATCAGCACGTTCAGCGAGCCGCACACGAGCATCGAGACGACCAGCGTCGCCGCCAGCCCTCCGATCACCCCGGCGGTGCCCGTGGTCAGCCCGAGGCCGAGGGTCGCCCACAGGCCCGTGGCAACGAACGACCCGATCATGAACACGTCGCCGTGGGCGAAGTTGATCAGCTCGATGATCCCGTAGACCAGCGTATAGCCGATCGCGATCAGGGCCCAGATCGCGCCGTTCGAGAGGCCCTGGGCGAAGTTGAAGCCGAGACGGCTGAGGTCGTGATGGATGACGACGTGACCCGCGACCAGGCCCGCCTGATAGCCATGGGTGAGATCGCGCACGCCGTAGTAGATCGGCAACGCCGCAAGGGCGGCGATCAGGCCCCAGCGGCCGATGTATTTGCGCGCCGCGGCTAGCGGACGCGGTGCGACCGCTGGCAGCCTCGACGTGACGGACTGGGCTTCCACAGATTAACGGTCAGTATGGGGAGGGCGGCGGATGGCCGCCCTCCCCATACAGGTTGCTACATACCTCGCTTAGACGACCTTCGTCGGCGTCAGGGTCTTGAAGAAGACCGGGTCACCGGTCGGTCCGACCTTATACAGGCCGTACGACTTCAGCGTCGTATCGCCGTTCTTGTCGAACCCGTAGGTGCCGAGCACCGAATTACGGTTCGTCGTCGCAAACAGCGCCTTGAGCACGGCGGACTTGCTGTCGCCCTGGGCTCCGAGGCCCGCGATCGTGTCGAGCCCGAGCTTCATTGCCTCGTAGCCGTAGATCGCGTAGGGATCCGGATCGGACACCCCGTATTTGGCCTTATAGGCGGCCAGGAAGTCCTTACCGCCCGGATACGCGGACAGGTCGAGGGTGGCGACCGTGCACTGGATCAACGGATCGATGCTCGCCGGCACTCCGCCGTCCTTGGCGTTCGTCCACGAGCTCGTGCACATGCCGTCGGGTCCGAAGATCTTCGCCGTCGGCAGCGCGGCGTCGACGTCCTTGGTGATCTGGACGCCGCCGTTGGAGACGATCCCGGAGAACAGGAAGCAGTCGGCGCCCTCACCCTTGATCGTCGCGGCGTACGAGCGGAAGTTGGGCGCCTTCGGGTCGATGCCGGTGTTGCTGACGATCGTCACGCCGTAGTCGGCCTTCTCCAGCTCGAGCAGCTGGGCGAGGCCGGCCCCGTAGGCCTCCTTGTCGTTGGCCACCGCGACCTTGGTGCAGCCCGCGTTCTTCATCGCGATGAGGTCGGCCGCGGCCTGGATCGAGTCACGGGGCACGATCCGCAGGTACGTCCGGGTCCCAGTGGGGTAGTACTTCTCCGGTTCACCCGGGGCGCTGCCGGGCTCGTTGGTGGTCAGGCCGACGTACGTGTTGGCGGGGCTGACCTGAGGAATTCCGGCCTGGTTGAGGATCGGGATCGAGATCTCGCTGGCCCCGGAGTTGAACTCGCCGATGTAGTAGACGGTCTTGGGGTCCGCCGCGGCCTTGCGGGCGTTGGCCGCCGTCTGGCCCGGGTCCCACTCGCCGGCTGCCGCGGTGGAGTCGTCGAGCGACGTGTAGTGAACCGTCCACTGGCCGGCCTTGCCGCCGGCCTGGGACAGCGCCAGCTTGATCCCGTTGACGAGCGGATCGGTCTGGGCGGTGGACGCACCCTGGAGCGGCAGGCTCGAGTAGATATCGACCACCTTGCTGCTGCTGGCGCCGGATGAGGCGGCACCGCTGCTGGCGCTGGTGCTGCTGCTGCTACTGCTGCTGCCGCACGCGGCAACCGCGAACACGGCCCCGGTCAGCAGGCATCCTGCGAGGACGCTTCTTCCCCAGCCGGGAATCGCCGCCCTAGCTCTGCCGAGATTGCGCATACTCCTCCTCTGTGTGTCGATGCTGGGCCCTCGGACTGGCCGATGTGGCGGGAATGTAATGCCGAGGTCGGACCGCAACAAGACGGGCGAAGCCAGCCCTAACCTAACGCCAATCGCCTGTATCCGGCTCGCAAATGAGGGGATTAGCGCTCGGGTTTGCGGGGTCTATGCAGTTATCGTCTGCCAGTAGACGAGCTGACCGTTGACCACTCGGTAGACGCCGTAGCGGCGCAGCGTGGTGTCGCCGTCGGGCTTGATGCTGTAGGTGCCGAGCACGCTGTGGCGGTCGCGAGTCGCGAAAATCGCCGCCAGCACCTTTGACCGCAGCGCCAGCTTGTGGCCACGGTCGGTGGCTCGGCTGATCGCGTTCAGCATCAGGCTCATCGCCTCGTAGCCGAAGCTCGCATAGGGCTCGGGCGGCCCGTACTGCTCGGCGTAATCGCGGACGAACCCGCGCGCCATCGTCGGCGACGCGGGCGGCGCCACGGTGGCGACGGTGATCAGGACGCGGGGATCGATCGAGAGAGGGATCCCTCCCTGCGCGGGATCGGTGTAGCTGCTCTCGGCCAACCCGGCGCTCCCGAAGATAAGCGCGTGGGGGAGCGCCGCGGCAATCGCCTTGGTCAGCAAGACGGCGTTGTTTTCGGTGATCGCGCTAATCAGCACGCAGTCGGCGCCGGTCTTGGCGATCCCGGCGGCGAGGGACGTGTAGCTGGTCGCGCTGGGGTCGAACATCTGCACACCGGCGACCGGGAAGCCCTCGGATTGGGCGGCGACGGTGAAACTGCTGGCCATGTCCGCACCGTCGACCTCGCCGTCGTCGAGCACGTAGGTCTTGCGGCATCCCTCGCCGCGCTGGATCGTCACCTGGGTGGTGGCCTGCATCGAGTCGTTGGGGACAATCCGGGCGAACGTGCGGCGACCGGTGGGGTAGTACTTCGCCGGCTCCCCGGGGGAGGCGCCCGCGACATCGCTGGTGAGGCCGACGGCGGTGCTGGTGGGGCTGATCTGAGGAATCCCGGCGCGGTTGAGCAACGGGATCGAGATCGCGCTGGCGCCCGAGTTGAACTCCCCGATGTAGCCGATCGTGGTCGGGTCGGCGATCGCCATGCGCGCGTTGAGCGTGGTCTGCCCGGGATCCCACTCGCCGGCTTGAGCGGTCGAGTCGTCGAGCGACTTGAGGACGATCTGATAGCCGCCAATCCGTCCTCGGGCTTGTTGGAGCGCGAGTCGCTCGCCATCCAGCACCGCCTCGGCGCTCACCGCCGAGGCCCCGTGCAGGGGGACGCTCGAGTAGATCGTCAGCGTCTTGCCATGGATCGTCTGGGTCGTATGCGCCTCCGTGGTGGCACCGCAGCCGGCGAGGCCGACGAGCGCGGCCAGGACCGCCAGTGCCGCCGCTAGCCGCCTCACCCTTGAGGGGCAGCGGCGAACGGGACGAGCGCCCCGCCCTGCACCCGGCTGAACACGAAAGCGTTCAGGCTGGTGTCGCCGGCGCCGTCGATCGAGTAGGTCCCCAGCACCGAGCATGACGTGGCCAACGTGGTTCCGCACGCCGGGCGGTTCTTGATCCCGAAGAAGTCGTGGATCACCGTGGCTCGGTTGTTGGCCCCGGTCCCGGCCTCGGCGATGACTCCGAGCAGGGCCGACATCGCCTCATAACCGAAGATCGCCTGTACGTCCGGCGCGTGGCCGTAGGTGCTCGTGAAATCCGACACGAACGTCTTGCCCGCCGAGGTCAGGTCCCGGGGCAGAAACCCGGGCGAGGAGATGTAGACGTTGCTGGTCGGAGCGGTCATGCCGGCGGCGAACGTGGAGTTGTCCAGCGCCGACGGACCGAACAGCTTGACCTGGGGATTGGCCTGGGCGGCGGTGTTGAACGTGTGGTCGGCGAAGCTCGCCGAGCTGCAGCCGCAGAACACCGCACTGGCCCCGGAGGGCGAGTTGGCCGAGGTGATCGTGCTGGGCAGGTCATCTTTGACCGCGAGCGCGATCGCGTTCCCGTACGGCGTCCCGTCGTTGACGACATCGACCGTCGTGACGCCCCGGGACTCCATCTCCGCCACCTGGGCTTTCGCCTCCGCGGCGGCGCTCGGGACCACGCGCGCGAACGTGTTCCCGTACGTGCTGTGCGATTCGTAGTAGCTGCCGGGGGCCCCGGGCACCGCTGAGGTCGACTGCGTCAGCTCGATCGCGGTGTCGGTCGCGCTGACCTGGAGCAGGTCCTGGGCGTTGTTGATCCCCATCGAGTCGGCCGAGGTGCCGGGGGTCACCTCGCCGAGGTAGGCGATCGCCTTGGTGTTGGAGATCGCCGTGCGGGCGTTGTCGGAGGGCAGCTTCCCGGTCAGCTCCACGAACTTGAGCGTGAACTTGCCGATCGTGGTGTGGCCCTGCAAGGCGAGCGCTTCGGCCCGGTAGAGGTCCTGGGCCAGGGCCGGATCGCTCGTGTTCACGGGCAGGCTCGAATAGATCGTCAGCGTGGTGCCGCTGGCGGTGACAGCCGAGCTGCTCGTCGTCCCGCACCCGGCGAGGGCAGCGGCCGCGCCGGCGACCGCCGCCGCGACGACGGCCCGTCGCCCGAGCGAGCCCCTGCTCGATCCCCGAGCCCTAGCGAGCAGGCCAGTGCCCATCGGCTGGGCCGGCTAATCCTGCCGGCCGGGCAGGTACGGGAGCAGGTTGTGGATTGCGATCGCCACCACGATGATGGCGGCCGAGATCAGAATCGCGTCGAAGCCGCCGAAGATTCCGAGCGCCCAGATCACGATCCAGAGACACAGACCGGCGGTCGCGGTGAGGATCAGGCCCATACCTAGAGATGCTAACTGAGTGAACGCTCCAACAGCGCGGTAGAGAACTGCTGGAGCAGCTCGCGCACGGCTTCGGCGGGATCGGGTGATTCGCCGGCCGCGCGGACCAGGCGACTGCCGATGATCACGCCATCGGCGCCGGCCGACGCCGCCGCCCGCGCCAGCGCCGGCGTGGCGATTCCGAAGCCGACCGCCACCGGGACGGCCGTGTGCTCCCGCGCGCGGGACACGAGCGGCTCGACCGCGCAGTCGAGCGCGTCCCGCTCCCCGGTGGTGCCGGTCAGCGCCACGGCGTAGAGAAACCCCCGCGCGCGCTCGCCGATCAGCCCGAGCCGCTGGGGGGGCGTGGTGGGCGCCACCAGGGCGACCAGCGCGAGTCCCCGCTCGTCGCACGCGGTCCGCATCGCGGTCGCTTCCTCGAACGGGAGATCGGGAACGATCACGCCGCTGATTCCGGCTTCGACGAGCGCGTCGGCGAATCGCTCCACCCCACGGGCCAGGATCACGTTGATGTAGCACATGACGACCACCGGAACCCGCTCGGCCACCTGGCTTCCGAGCTCGAGCACGTGCGCGAGGTTGGCCCCCGCCCCCAGCGCGGCGGTCGCAGCGGCGTGGATCACCGGGCCGTCGGCCAGCGGGTCAGAGAACGGCACCCCGAGCTCGATCAGATCCGCCCCGCCGTCGGCGTACGCGACGCCGACCCGGCGGGAGCGCTCGAGGTCGGGGAAGCCGCCCATCATGTACGGCATCAGCGCGGCGCGCCGCCCGTTGGCGCGCGCGGCGGCGAACGCTTCGGCGATCCGCTCGACCCCGGTCATCGTGCGGCCAGCAGCGCGAGCGCCTCGGCCAGGTCCTTGTCGCCGCGACCGGAGAGGCAGATCAGGTCGAGCTCACTCGCGGGATTGTCGAGGGCCCAGGCGAGCGCGTGGGCGCTCTCGAGCGCCGGGATGATCCCCTCGAGGCGCGCGGTGAGCGCAAACGCGTCGAGGGCTCCGCGATCGGTGATCGCGACGTACCGCGCTCGCCCGGAGTCGCGCAGCCACGCGTGCTCGGGGCCCGTCCCCGGGTAGTCGAGGCCGGCCGAGATCGAGTGGGCCTCGAGGATCTGCCCGTCCTCGTCTTGCATGATCGCGGAGAACGCCCCGTGCAATACGCCGGGGAGGCCGGCCGCGGTCAGCGGTGCGCCATGGCGCCCGGTGGCGATCCCCTCGCCGGCCGCTTCGACGCCGATCAGCTCGACGCCGGCGTCGGCGACGAACGGGATGAAGATCCCGATCGAGTTCGACCCGCCGCCCACGCACGCGATCACCCGCTGCGGGAGCCGGCCCGCCTTTTCGAGCACCTGCCGCCGCGCCTCGTCACCGATCACCCGTTGCAGATCGCGCACGAGGGCCGGATAAGGAGCCGGGCCGACGCACGACCCGATGATGTAGTGGGTGGTTTCGACGTTCGCCACCCAGTCGCGAATCGCGGCCGAAACCGCCTCCTTGAGCGTCCGCGCGCCGGCCTCGACGGGCTCGACGGTGGCACCGAGCAGCCTCATCCGCTCCACGTTCGGGGCCTGGCGGCGCATGTCCTCGGTTCCCATGTAGACGATGCACTCGAGGTCGAGCAGAGCGCACGCGGTGGCACTCGCGACGCCGTGCTGCCCGGCGCCGGTCTCGGCGATGATCCGGCGCTTGCCCATCCGCTGGGCCAGGAGCGCCTGTCCGATCGCGTTGTTGATCTTGTGCGCGCCGGTGTGGTTGAGGTCTTCGCGCTTCAGGTAGATCGGGTGGCCGGCGGCGTCGCTGAGGCGGGCGGCGAGGTACAGGGGCGAGGGTCGCCCAACGTAATCGCTCAGCAGCGCGCCGAGCTCGGAGCGGAAGCCGGGGTTATCACGCGCGGCGATCCAGGCCCGCTCGAGCTCGTCGAGGGCGGGCATCAGCGTCTCCGGCACGTACTGGCCCCCATAGGGCCCGAAGCGATGCTCGACCGTGGTCACGACGCGGCTACCGCGGTCGGCGCCGTGGCCCGGACGGCGGCCGCGAACGCGGCGAGCCGGTCAGGATCCTTGCGACCCGGGGCGAGCTCGACACCGCTCGCGACATCGACCGCGAAGGGGCGCACGGCGGCGATCGCCTGCGCAACGTTGTCCGGACCCAGCCCGCCGGAGAGGATCACCGGCACCGAACCTCGGTGCGCTCGCGCAATCTCCCACGCGAACGTCTCACCGGTTCCGCCGCGCTTGGCCAGCGAGTAGCTGTCGAGCAGGTGGAAGTCGGTGTGAAACGCCGCCAGGGCCTGGATGTCCGCGCCGCTGCGCACGCGCGCCGCCTTGATCACCTTGCAGCCGGTGCGCCGGGCCGCCTCGGCGCAGAAGGCCGGCCCCTCGTCTCCGTGGAGCTGGATCATCGTCAGGTTCACCGCATCGGCGGTTCGCACCAGCTCGTCGAGCGTCGGATTGACGAACACCCCGACGACCTCGACCCGGCGCTTGAGGGCCGCGGCGATCTCCGCGGCAGCGTCTGGATCGCAAGCTCGGGGGGAGTGCGGCCACAGGATCAATCCCACCGCCCACGCGCCCGCGGAGACCGCGCGCTGCGCGTCGCTCAGCGAGGTGATGCCGCAGAACTTGATCTTGGGAGTCGTCGAAGCCACGTCCCTCAATCCTAGGGCCCGCCCGGGCAGGGCCGTCGGCTGTCTGCCGAGGCGAGCAGGGCTGCCGGCCGTCTACCCGGGGGCGCGCGCCGTGCGGCTGCCGAGCAGGACCCTGACGCTCTGCTGCCGGCTCGCCCGTTCGATCAGAACGTCAACCGTCTCGCCGGGCTCGTGCGCCTCGACGATGTCCTGGACGTCGTCGAGTGAGTCGACCGACCGACCGCCGACCGCCTCGATCCTGTCCCCCGTCCGGAGCCCCGAGTGGGCCGCGGGGCCGCCGGGAACTACCTCCTGAACGACGATGCCCTTCCCCTTGTGCGGAGTGGAGGCGCTGGCGATGCCGAGCCAGGCGACCGGAATCGGCCCTCCGCGCTCGAGCCTGGGCAGGAGTTGCTTGGCCGTGTCGATCGGCACCGCGAACGCGATGCCGACGCTGCCGTCGCCGTCGCCGTCTGCGGTCACGATCTGCGAGTTGATTCCGACCACCTTGCCGCTGGCGTCGATCAGCGGACCGCCCGAGTTGCCGGGATTGATCGGCGCGTCGGTTTGAATCACGTTGTCGATGGCGAACCCGTTGGGCGCCTGGATCTGGCGCTGGAGTGCGGACACGATCCCGCTGGTCAGCGTTCGGTCGAGTCCGAACGGATTGCCGATGGCGAGGATCGGGTCGCCGACGCGGACCGTGGTCGAGTCACCCAAGACCAGCGGCTGGACCGGTGGCACCCCGGACATGCTGACCTTCAACACCGCGAGGTCGTTGTTCGGATCCTGGCCCACGACCGCGGCGGGACGCGAGACGCCGTCCTCGAACTGCACGGTGACGCCGTCGGTCCGGTTGGCGCCCTCGATCACGTGATAGTTGGTCAGCAGATATCCACGAGGGTTGACGAGGAATCCCGATCCCGTCGAAGTGCTCTTCTGCTCCTCAGGAAACAGCGCGAATGGATTCTGAACCTGCTGGATGATCTGGGCCTTGACGAACACGACCCCGGGGGCGTCGCGTCGGTAGATCCCGTTGGGCGTCAGCAGCGAGCTGGAGTTCGACGACGACTGGGCCGCCACCGGCGCTTCGTCGACGAACGTCTCCGCGTTGCGCCCGCCGACCAGGCCCAACGCGAGGAAGCCGCCCGCGACGACCAGGCCGCCGACGACGGCGGAAAGGATGTGCGAGGGCAGCAGGGACTTCATGTCGAACCAGGCTCCTGCACAGCCCTAGTGTGTCCCCGGCGCTGAAGTGAAACTAAATCGCACCACCGGATGTGGTTAACACCCGGCACGCGCGCTCGATGTCCCGTGCGCGCATCAACGCCTCGCCGATCAGCACCGCGTCAGCGCCGGCCGCCGCCAGCCGCGCCAGGTCCTCAGGCCGGCTAAAGCCGGACTCGGCCACGACGGTGGCGTGAGGGCTCGCGCGCGGCAGCAGTTCAAACGTGCGGTTCGTGTCGACGGTCAGCGTTCGCAGGTCGCGGTTGTTGATGCCGATGACCCCTGCTCCGAGGGTCAGCGCGCGATCGAGCTCGCGCTCGTCGTGGACCTCGACCAGCGCGGCGAGCCCGAGCGCGAGCGCTTGGCCGTGGAGCGCGCGCAGCTGATCGTCCGAAAGCGCGGCCACGATCAGCAGGATCGCGTCCGCGCCGGCCGCGACCGACTCGAGCACCTGGTAGGAGTCGATCGTGAAGTCCTTACGCAGCAACGGGAGCGCCGAGGCCCGCCGGGCGGCTGCGAGATCATCGAGCGAGCCGTCGAAGTTGGGGCTCTCGGTGAGGATCGACAGCGCGCGCGCGCCACCCCGCTCGTAGGCCGAGACCACGTCCTCGAGCGCCAGCTCTGAGCGGATCACCCCCGCGGACGGCGAGCGTCGCTTGTGCTCGGCGATCACCGACAAGCCGGGCTCGTTCAAGGCTGCGGCGAAGCCGCGGGTGTCACGGGCGGCAATTCGCGCCTCGGCGCGCGATTCGAGCTGTGTGGACGGCACCTGGACTCGGCGCCGCGACACCTCCTCCCGAGTCGCGGCGACGATCCGATCGAGCGCGCTCACGGCGGCGCCAGCTCCTGCGTGCGTTGCACGAACCGCTCGAGCGCGGCCGACGCCTTCCCGGCGTCGATCGCGGCCTCGGCCGCGCGGACGCCGTCGCCGAGCGAATCGACGGCGCCGGCAGCGTAGATCGCGGCGCCCGCGTTCAGCACCGCCAGGTCACGCGACGGACCAGGCTCGCCGGCCAGGATGCCGCGCGCGATGGCGGCATTGTGTTCGGGGTCTCCGCCGGGAATCGCCTCCGCCGGCACCCGCTCCAGCGAAACCTCTTCGGGGGTGACCGTGTAGCTGCGCAGCTCACCGCGGATCACCTCGACCACGAGCGTCGGAGCCGACGTGCTCAGCTCGTCGACGCCGTCTTCGCCGGACACGAGCAACGCGTGCCGAGTACCGAGCAGCGCGAGCGCACCCGCCATGGTTTCCAGATAGCTCGGGTCGGACACCCCGATCAGCTGACGGCTGGCTCCCGCCGGGTTGGTCAGCGGCCCGAGGAAATTGAAGATCGTCCGCACGGCCAGCTGTCGGCGTACGGGCATGACAAAGCGCGTCGCCTGGTGATGGGCGGGCGCGAACATGAACCCGAACCCGACGTCCTCGATGCAGCGCGCGACGTCCGTCGGCCCGAGGTCGATGCGAGCGCCGAGCGCTTCCAGCACATCGGCCGAACCCGACAGGCCGGTGGCCGAGCGGTTGCCATGCTTGGCCACCGTGCAGCCGGCGCCGGCCGCGATCAGCGCCGCCGTGGTCGAGACGTTGAACGTCCGCCGGCCCCCGCCGGTGCCGGCCGTGTCGAGCAAGTCGTCGCGCGGGACGCTCACGCGGGTGGCGAACGAGCGCATCGCGGCCGCCAACCCGGCCAGCTCCTGGACCGTCTCACCCTTGGTGCGGAGCGCGATCAAAAAGGCCGCGATCTGAATCTCGCTGGCGTTGCCGGCCATGATCTCCGACAGCACCGCGGCGGCGTCTTCCTGGCTCAGGTCCTGGCCGCTGGCCAGCGCGTCGATCGATCGCGTCAGGAGCTCGTCGGTACCGCTCATGGCGTCCGCTTCAGGAAGTTCGACAGCAGATCCTTCCCGCGCTCGGTGAGCACCGACTCGGGATGGAACTGGACGCCTTCGGCCGGTAGCTCGCGGTGGCGGACGGCCATCACCACCTCGCCGCCGAACGCGGTGCGCTCGAGCACCTCCGGGAGGTCGGGATCGGCGACCAGCGAGTGATAACGACCCACCTCGAGCGGCGCGGGCAAACCGCGGAAGATCGTGCGGCCGTCGTGGTCGATCGCGGTCGTCTTGCCGTGGATCGGCTGGTGTTTGATCACTCTCCCTCCCCACGCCTGGACGAGTGCCTGGTGGCCGAGGCACACGCCGAGCGTGGGCACCTTCGCCTGCGGAAAACGGCGCACCGCGTCGAGCGAGATTCCGGCCTCGTTGGGAGTGCACGGACCGGGAGAGACGATCACCCGATCGTAGCCCCGGACCAGCAGATCCTCGACCGTGGCGTGATCGTTGCGGACCACCTCGAGCTCGGCGCCGAGCTCGCCGAGGTACTGCACGAGGTTGTAGGTGAAGCTGTCGTAGTTGTCGATTACGAGCACACGCACGCCGACAACGGTAGGTGATCCCGCCCGCGTGCGCGGGATGGCCTACGGGTTGAAGGGTGCCCGGGCCGGCTTGGCGACGATAATCTGGAACCCCGTGGCCGCCGTACTCCCCGACTGCCCGTCCAGGGTCGGGGTGGCGACCAGGCGGTAGCGGCCCGGCGCCAACTTGTGTCCGCCGACCCGGGCGCCCCACGAGAAGCTGTTGGCGCCGGCGTGAGCGGTGCGGGTGAAGCTCCCGAGCGCCGTCTTGGCGCGCTTGACCGTGAACCGGACCACGGCGGCGTAGTTGAGCTTGAAGTCGACCACCGCGTGGCGGGGAAAGCTGTCCGGTGAGACCACCAGTCCGGTGAGCTTCGGGGCGATCACGGCGACCGTTACGCGCCCCGTGGCAGGCGGGGCCGGGTCCGATCCCGACGCGCTCGCGGTGGCGTCGACGAGGTGAGCGCCCGCGCGGTTGCCGCGGACCGAGATCGTGAACTGCGCCTTGCCGTTTGACAGAAGTAGGCCGATCAGGCACGTCACCACGGCGTGGGCCGTCGCACACTCGCCTCGACTCGCCATCACCGAGACGACCTGCAAACCCGTTGGCACCGTCACCTTCACCACGCTGGCGATCGCCGGCGCCGGACCGGAGTTCGCGATCGCGAGCGTCAGCTTGGCATCCGCGCCGATGTGGATCGCGGCCGGGCTCGCGGTCCCGCTCACGGCGAGATGCGCCGGCGCCGACTGGAAGGCGCCGATGTCACAGAAGCCAGCCAGACCGCGCGCGACCCCGCGTTCGTCGGTCGTGATCGGCAGCAACGTGTTCTGGGTCGTGCACTCCGCCTTCGGGATGTGGCCGATCGCCGGACTCTCCGGCAGCAGCGCCACCGTGGGCGCCAGACCGCCGTTGGGGGCCAGCGGCGCGAGATTCGCCGGCTTGCCGACAATGTCGGTCGATGCGGTGAAGCCACACTCCGTCGGCGACGTGTCCTCCAGGTTGTAGCCCGCCGAGTCGAGATTGGCGCCGTGGCAGCTCGGAGACTCAGCGGCGGTGTTGCCGGCCACGATCGTGCTCTTGATGTTCAGACGGGAGTAGGCGAAGACACCACCTCCCGAGCCGTTGGACGCGTTGCCGCTCACCGTCGAGCTGGTGATCGTGCCGGGGTTTCCGGCCTGGAAGAAGCCACCGCCCTCGGCGCCGCCGGGCGCCACCGCCTGATTGTCACTCAGCGTGACGTTGATTAGCGTCGGGCTGTCGGCGGTGTTGTAGACCCCGCCGCCGCCGTCGTCGCTACCACTCGTACCGGTCATCGTGGCGGTGTTTTGGGCGATGGTGCTCGAAGTCACCCCGACGGTTCCGCCGCGGTTGTAGATCGCGCCACCACCGCTGTTTCCGTCGCTGTCGTCGTTGAGCGTCACCTCATTGCCCGACAGGTTGCTGGTGGCGACCGAAATCGGACCGCCGTCCGCGTAGATAACCCCGCCGCCATTGGAGCCACCATCCGAGGAGCCCGATACGGAGTTAGCGGTCAACGAACTGCTCGTCACGGTGACACCGGCGCCGTCATCAAGGATCGCGCCACCGCCGTCGACGCCCGCCAGCCCGGTCATCGAAACCGTGTTCGCGCTGATCGAGCTGCCCGTCACAGTGACACCGGCGCCATTGTCAAGGATCGCGCCTCCACCGTCGTCGTCGCCTACGCCGGACGCCGTGATTTTGACCTTGTTCGCGGTCAAAGCGCTGCCGACGATCGTTGCGGCGCCCGACTCGTTATAGATCGCTCCGCCACCGGCGCCTGATGGGCTGGTGTCAACATCGACCACGTTCCCAGTCAGTGAGCTGTCAGTGACCGCGAGCAGGTTTGTGTCGGTATAGATCGCGCCCCCGCTCCCGCTGGCCGACCCGGTCACCTCATTATTGCTCAGGACATCGTGGCTGAAGCTGAGGCTGCTGGTGGAGCCCGTGCCCGAGTCAAATACGCCCGCGCCGCCGGGCTGGCTCGAGCTCGGGGCCACCTTCCCGCCCGTGATCGTCAGATCGTCGAACGCGACCGCCCCGTCGCTCGTCACCTGGAACACGCCACCGGCGTGGTTGCCGTTGATGATCGTGGTCGCGGCCGCGGCACCGGCGATCTCGATCGCGTCTGGAACCACGATCGCTCCCTGCTTGAGGACGTAGTCACCCGCTGGGACCGAAACGTTGTCGCCGTTGTGCGCGGCCGAGATTGCCTGGCGCAGCGAAGTAGTGCCAGCCGGCCCGGGATCCCCGGTCGTGGTCACCTTGACTGTGGCCGCCTGCGCCGCTCCCGCCCATACGAGAACCAACGCCGTCGCCGCCGCCGCTGCCCACGCGCGCGTCATCGCCCTGAACCTCCGTTGTTGCCTGCGGTGTCTCGACCTGGAACTCTACGCCACAAACCAAGTCAGACTACGACCACTCGCGCTGCCCCACCGCCAGCTCGATCGCCTGTAGGACCCCGCGGGCCTTGGCCTCGGATTCCCGGAACTCGTAATCGGGCTTCGCGTCGGCCACGGTGCCGCCGCCGGCCTGGATGTGCGCCACCCCGTCCTTGACGACCACGGTACGGATGTGAATGCACGTGTCGAGATCACCGGCGTAGCTGGCGTAGCCGATCGCGCCGCCGTAGCCGCCGCGCTTGACCGGCTCGAGTTCGTCGATGATCTGCATCGCGCGGACCTTGGGCGCGCCTGACAGCGTGCCGGCGGGCAGGACCGACCGCAGCGCGTCGAGCCCGCCGACACCCGGACGCAACGTGCCGATGACACTCGAGACGATGTGCATCACGTGGCTGTAGTTCTCGACCGCCATGAAGCTCTCGACCTCGACGGTGCCGTACTCGCATACGCGGCCAAGGTCATTGCGCCCCAAGTCAACGAGCATCACGTGTTCGGCGCGCTCCTTGGGATCGGCCAGCAGCTCGGCCGCGATCTGCTTGTCCTGTTCCGGGTTGGCCCCGCGAGGCCGCGTGCCGGCGATCGGACGTGTGGAGACATGTCGTCCGCTCACCGTGATCAGCGGCTCGGGGCTGGCGCCCGCGAGCTCGAAGTCACCGAAGTCGAGGAAATACATGTACGGGCTCGGGTTGACCGCGCGCAGCCCTCGGTAGATCGAGAACGCCTCGACCGGCACCGGCGCCGACCACCGCTGCGACGGGACGACCTGGTAGGCATCTCCGGCGTAGATGTACTCGATGATCCGCGCGACGTTGCCCTCGAACTGTTCGCGCGTCAGGTTGGATTCGAAGTGCGGGACCTGACGGTTGTGCTGTGGGGGGCGGCGCGGCCGCGGCACCGGCCCCTGCAACCGCCAGCGGATCTCGGCGATCATCTCGGTGGCGCCGGCGTAGGACGCCTCGAGGTCGTCCTCGGCGTAAACGTTCGCCAGCACGGTCACCGTGTGCTTGAGGTGATCGAACACGACCAGCGCATCGGTGAGCATCAGCGCCAGGTCGGGCAACCCGATCGGGTCGGGGTTCGGCGTGGCCAGCGATTCGACCGCGCGGACCAGGTCATAGGCGAACATCCCGACCGCACCGCCGGCGAACGGGGGCAGGTCCTCCAGCGGCGCCGGGCGGAAACGCCTCAGCTCCTCGGCAGCGAGCGCGTACGGATCGCCGGGATCGCCGAGCGACCAACGCAGCACCTTGCGCGGGCGGAAGCCGATGAACGAGTAGCGGCCGACCCGGCCCTGTTCGGCCGACTCGAGCAGAAATGATGGACCCGTCTCGCGCAGCTTCAGGAATGCCGAGACCGGGGTCTGGCAGTCGTCGATGAACGTCTCGCGGAGGGGCACCAGGTTGTAGTCGCGCGCCAAGGCGCGGACGTCCTCGAGCGACGGCGTCGAGGCTTCAGCGGCCGCGACGGCCATCGAGCACCCGCTCGGCGTCGGCGAGCGAAAGCCCGCGGCCCGCAAGCAAAACGGCCAGGTGGTAGAGCAGATCGGCCGCCTCCTCGGCGACCCGCGCGTCGGTCTCCTCGCGAGCCGCCCTCGCTACCTCCTCGGCCTCCTCCTGCACTTTCTCGCCGATCCGTGGCGGATCGGCGAGCAGCGCCGCCGTGTACGACCCTGCGGGCATCTCACGGGCCCGGCCGGCGATCGTCCGCTCGAGCGCCGGCAGCACCTCGAACGGAACCGCGGACTCGAGCTCGCCCCGGTAGAAGCAGGTTCGCTCGCCGGTGTGGCAGGCGGGCCCCGCCGGCTCGACGATCGCCAGCAAGGCGTCGGCGTCGCAGTCGTAGCGGATCGCTTTGACGGTCTGCGTGTTGCCGGACGTCTCGCCCTTGTGCCACAGCTCGTTGCGCGAGCGGCTGAAGAAGTGCACCTGACCGGTCTCGCGGGTGAGTCGGAGCGCGTCGGCGTTCATATACGCCACCGTCAGCACCTCGCCTGAGCCCCAGTCCTGGACGACGCACGGGACCAGGCCCCGGTCGTCAAATGCGATCTGCGAATCGTCCACGGACGGTCGATTCTATGAAGGCGGGTGGCGCGCGCGAACTCTGGCCGTCGCGCGGGCGCTACTCGATCCCGACCCGATCGAGGAACCGCTCGTCGGCGCGCCAGTGGCGGCGCACACGGACCGCCAGTTCGAGGTGGACGTGCATCGCCAGCTCACGCTCGATCGCCCGCCGGGCAGCGACGCCGATCGCCTTGATCATCCGGCCATGGGCGCCGATCAGGATGCCCTTCTGCGACTCCGTCTCGGCCAGGATGACCGCCTCGATACGAACCAGATCCGCGCGTTGCTGTTCGACCACTTCGAGCTCGACCTCGACCGCGTGCGGGACCTCCTCGCGGGTCCTGGCCAGCACCTGCTCGCGCACCAGCTCGGCCAGGCGGACGGACTCGCGCTGATCGGAGTGCTGGCGGCGCTCGAAGTAGAACGGCCCCGGCGGCAGCAGCTCGATCAGATGATCCAGCAGCGGACGTACGCCCTCACCCGACCGCGCCGAGATGGGGAAGATCTCGCCCCCAACGCCGAGCTCCTCCGCGGCATGGAGCGCGGCCGCGGTCTTGGCGCGGTCGGCGCGGTCGACCTTGTTGACCGCCAGCACCACCGGTGTGTTGGTGCCGGCCAGCAGGCGGGCGATGAACCGGTCGCCGGGGCCGATGCCCTGTTCGGCGTTGACGACGAACAGGCAGCCGTCGGCGTCGGCCAGCTCGTGCTCGACGCGTCGCTGCATCCGTTCGGTCAGCGCGTCCTTGGGCCGTTGGACGCCGGGGAGATCCACCAGGACGAGCTGCCAGTCGTCCCCCGTCGCCACCCCGCGGATCGCCCGGCGCGTGGTTTGCGGCTTATCGGAGACGATCGCCACCTTGGCCCCGACCAGCGCGTTGGCCAGCGTCGACTTGCCCACATTCGGCCGTCCCGCCAGAGCGATGAAGCCAGACCGAGTTTGGGTCTGCGCCGGCGGGCTCACCGCACCCAGCGCATGAGCTCGGCTTGGAGCGCGACCATCTCACCGTCGTCGGTCTCGTGATCCATGCCGGTCAGGTGCAGGGCGCCGTGGATGATCGCCTCGCGCAGATCCTCCGTGTGCGCGGGGCAGATGACGATGTCCCCCAGCTCACGGGGTCCGGCGCTGGCGCCATCGCCGTCGACCGCGAACGACAGCACGTCGGTCGGCTCATCGACCCGGCGGTACTCTCGATTGAGGTCGCGAATCCGATCCTCGTCGACGAACTCGACCGCGACGTGGCCGTCTTCGATCCCGGCCGAAGACAGTGCCAGCGCGCACAGCTCCTCGACCTCGCTGGCGGTGGGACCGCTCGGCTCGCCGGTCGCCGTCACCGCGGCGACCCCGCCAATGCCGATCACCTCTACGTCGAGCATCACGCCTAGGCTCGCCTGCGCGGGCGGAGCTCGGGCGTGAGCCGCTGCGCATGCTCGTTGTAGGCGGCGACGATCTTGCGCACCAGTTTGTGGCGCACCACGTCCTCGTCGCTGAAGCGGACGAACTCGATCCCCTCCACGCCGTCGAGGATGTCGGCCACTACCACGAGGCCGGAGTCGTGCTCGCGCGGGAGGTCGATCTGCGTGATGTCCCCGGTGACCACCATCTTCGAGTTGAAGCCGAGCCGGGTCAGGAACATCTTCATCTGCTCGGGGCTCGTGTTCTGGGCCTCGTCGAGGATGATGAAACTGTCGTTCAGGCTCCGGCCACGCATGAATGCGAGTGGCGCCACCTCGATCACGCCGCGTTCCACATACTGGCTCACGCGGTCGGGATCGAGCATGTCGTGCAGGGCGTCGAACAGCGGCCGGAGATAGGGATCGACCTTGGCCATCAGGTCGCCCGGGAGGAACCCGAGCCGCTCGCCTGCCTCGACCGCCGGCCGGGTGAGGATGATCCGGTTGACCTCGCGGCGGCTGAGCGCGGCGGCGGCGAGGGCGACGGCGAGAAACGTCTTGCCGGTCCCGGCCGGTCCGATCCCGAACGTGATCGTGTTCGTGCGGATCGAGTCGACGTAGCGCTTCTGGTTGACCGTCTTCGGGGCCACCTTGGTCGTGCGGTGGCGCCACACGACGTCCTCGAGGATCCGCGCCGGTGACTCGTGCGCGTCGAGCGCCCGGGTCACGGCCTCGATCGTCCCCGGGGCGATCTCGTGGCCCTGCGTGATCAGCTCGGACAGCTCGCGGATGACGGCGGCGGCGCTGTCGACCGCGTCCGCATCCCCTTCCAGGGTGAGCACGTTGCCGCGCAGGTACACGTCGCAGTCGAGATGCCCCTCGAGCGTGCGCAGCACGGCGTCTTCGCTTCCCGCCAGCTCGGCGGCCACCGCGTTGTCGAGCTCGAGCTGTCTACGCACTCAGCCCGACCCGCTCCCCGCAGCGAGGGCCTCGCGCACCTGTGCCGAGGCACGTTTGCCGTCGATGTTGCCGCCTGACCTCGCCATCACCAGCTTCATCACCTGACCCATGTCCTTGGGGCTCGAGGCGCCCGCCTCGGCGATCGCGTCCCGTATCAGCCGCTCAAGCGCGGCGTCGCCGAGCTCCGCCGGGAGGTAGGCCTCGATGATCCGCGCCTCGGACTCCTCCTGATCGGCCAGCTCGGGCCGGCCGCCGTCGCGGAACTGCTCGGCGGCCTCGAGCCGGCGCTTGCGCTCGCGCCGGAGCACGGCCTGCTCGTCATCGCCTCCCTCCTTGGCGGCCTTCTGGAGCTCGGACAGCACCAATCGCAGCGCGCCCACGCGCTGTTTCTGACCAGCCTTCATCGCGCTCGTCATGTCCGCGCGTACTTGCTCCTGGACGGTCACTCAAATCAAGGATACGCCGCCCCCGGGATGCGCCCTCGCGCTACCCGGGTCAGGCGCAGCGGATCCCGTCCGCGTGCAGCTCCTCGCACGCGACCTCGATCGTCGCCCCCGAGGAGGCAACTCCAGGCGGCAGGTAGCAGCGGGTGTAGTCCTCGGTGTACCCGGAGCACTGGCTGTCGGCGACCTTGTCGATGAGCACGCGCTCTCTGCGCCCCACCTTGGCCAGCCGCCACTGGCGCGAGCGCAGTTCCGAGTGGCCGCGCACCATTTGCGAGCGGCGCTTCTTCTCCTGCGGCGGCACTTGATCGGGGATCGCGGCGGCGACCGTCCCCGGCCGCGGCGAGTAGGAGAAGGTGTGCACGCGGGTGATGCCCGCGGCGTCGATGGCGTCGATCGTGCGGCCGAGCGCCGCCTCATCCTCGGTGGGAAAGCCCACGATCACGTCCGTCGTGAGGTTGACCGCCGGCACCGCCGCGCGCAGCGCGTCGATGTGCTCGAGGTATTCGTCGGCCGTGTAGTGACGGCCCATCGCGTGCAGGACCTCGTCGTCGCCCGACTGCATCGGCACGTGGAGATGTGGACACACCTTCGGCTCGGTGGCCAGAGCCTCCAGCAGCGAGTCCTTGACGTGGATCACCTCCACGCTCGAGAGCCGGACCCGTTCCACGCCGGGAACGCGGGCCACCTCGACCATCAGCTCGCCCAGCTCCAATCCCCGCTCCGGGTCGCGGTAGTCGCCAACGCTGATCCCGGTCATCACCATCTCGGGCTGGCCCTGGGCGACCCGGCGGCGCACTTCGTTCAGGACCGCCCCGGCCGGACGCGAGCGGGCGGCTCCGCGCACGGTCGGGATGATGCAATAGGCACAGCTGGAGTCGCACCCGTCCTGCACCTTGACGAACCCGCGCGTGCGGCTCGCCGGCTCGGTGCTCCGGCGCGCGAGCACGTCGTGCTCGAGGTCGGCGCAGCCACCCAGCTCGGCCGCGACGTCCTCGGCGCTGCCCGGCAGCGCGGTCACGCGGGGATCGATCTCCGCGAACTGGCGCACGTCCAGATTCACCGCGCATCCCGACACGTACACCTGATCGGCGGTCTTCAGCGACCGTCGCACCGCCTGGCGCGACTTCGCTTCGGCCTCGCTGGTTATGCAGCACGTATTGACGAGCTGGAGCTCGGCCTCGGGCTCGGGCACCTCGACGTGCCCGGCGGCCAGCAACGCGCTGCGCGCCAGCATCGCGTCCGCCTGTGAAACCTTGCATCCGAGGAACTTGACCGCGAACTTCGCCACGCTCGCGGACGGTAGCGCGTGGGCGCGTGCCGGCGGTTACGCCTGCGCCCGCACGCGATCGGCAGTCCGTCGTACTGCTCGATGTGGTTGGTGCCGCGGTGTCCTCGGGTCAGCGGCCTGAGAGGAGAGACGGAACTCGGGCGCAAATCCGGCTCGAGGCTTGGGCCGCGGCGCGATGATGTCGAGCAGCAGGCCACCGATGGTCACACCGATCGCGAGCGGGTTAGGCAGTTGGGCACCTCCTTCGCAGTTTTCGTGTCTCGCGGAGTGATGAGAAGGATGCGTCGTGGCGCGAATCTGGACATCGGCCCCGTGGCCAGAATTTCGGCACCCGCCATTATCCACGGGCTGGGGCGTGGCTAAATCGAGGGGAGCTTTTAGCTCGTCTAACCGCGCACAAGCGCTATCGAAGTCCACTCGCCTCGGGTCCGCCGCTCGGTCTCGACCAGGCCGCTGGCCGCGAACGCGGCCGCCACGCGATCGGCTTCCGTGCTCAGCAGGCCGCCGGCGATCACCCGAGCCGGCGGCTCGTTGTGGAGTGTCGGTGCCCAGCTGATGAGCAACGGCGCCAGGAGGTTGGCGGCGACCGTGTCCGCCCGCGGGGTCGGATCCCGCCGCAGGTCGCGGCGGAGGACCTCGATCTCGACCTCGTTGGTCAGCGCGTTGGCCCGCGCGGCCTCGACGCTGGCAGGGTCGTTGTCGAGTGCGAGGACCGGCGTGAAGCCGAGACGGGCGGCGGCGATCGCCAACACACCCGACCCGCAACCGAGGTCGACGAAGCTGCCTCCCGGTTCCAGCCCGAGGATCAGCTCGAGGCACAGCCGGGTGGTCGGGTGAGCGCCGGTACCGAACGCGCGGCCGGGATCGATCACGAGGTCCAACGGCGTATCCGCCGCCGGCGCCCATGGTGGCCGGACCGTGAGGCGGCCTTCGAGGACCAACGGCTGGTGGAACTCGCGCCAGCGCTCGGCCCAGTCATCGGCGATCTCGCTGGTGCTGATGTCGACCAGCGCGCCCGCCGCCGCGGCCCGAAGGTCGGGGAGCGCGGGCAGCTCGCCCGGGGCACCGTAAATCGCGTATTCGACCACCCCTCCGTCGAGCTCGCGCTCTTCGACGCCGCTCGGAGCGAGGTCGAGCAACTCGGCCAGGACAAGCTCGGCCTCGTCGCGCCGGACCCGGATCGCAAGCCGGAGCACCGCGGTTAGGTCCTCAGCGCCGCTGCGGGCCGCCGCTACCCGCCGAAAGCGCGCTTGATCTTGGAGAACACGCCCTCGTCGGTCTTGAGGTTGCGCTCGGTCATCGATCCCGCCAGCTTCTCGAGCAGCTCCCGCTGGTGATGGTTGAGGTGGCGGGGAATGACGACGTTGACGATCACCCGCAGGTTGCCGGGGTGGCGGCGACGGAGCGCGGGCATACCAAGCCCGCGGATCACGAGAACCTCGTGGGGCTGGGTGCCTGCGGGGATCTCGAGTTCGGTCGGCCCATCGATCGTCGGCACCTCGATCTTGGTTCCCAGTGCCGCCAGCGGCGCCGCCACATCGACCGCGGTGACCAGGTCATCGCCGTCGCGCAGGAACCGCGGATCTTCGCGAACTCCGACCTGAACGTAGAGATCGCCGGGCGGGCCGCCGCGCTCGCCGGCGTGACCGCGTCCGGCGACGCGGATCCGCTGGCCGTCGGCGATGCCGGCCGGGACGTCAACCGTGAGCTTCTTGCGCTCGACCGTCCGCCCGCGGCCGCTGCACACCTTGCAGGGGTCGCGCGCCACGCGACCGTCGCCGTGGCAGACGTCACATACCGTCGCCCGCACCATCTGGCCGAGCACGGTCCGCGTGACCGCGCGCAACTGGCCCGTGCCGCCGCAGCGGCCACAGGTCTCGATCGGCGTCCCAGGTTCGGCGCCGTTGCCGCGACAGTTCTCGCACAGCGTGACCGCCTCGAATTTGACCTCGGCGGTCGTGCCGTGAGCCGCATCGGCCAGGTCGATCTCGATCCCGACCCCGATGTCGCCGCCCTGGACCGCGCCACCGGGGCGACCACCGCCCCCGAAGATGTCGCCGAACGGGCTCTGGCCGCCGAAGAACGCCTCGAAGATGTCCGATACTGACCCGAAGGAGTCGAAGTTGGGGGCATAGCCGCCGCTGCGCAGGCCGTCGCGGCCGTAGCGGTCATAGGTCGCGCGCCGCTCGGGGTCCGACAGGACCTCGTACGCCTCCGCGGCCTCCTTGAACTTGCTCTCGGCGTCGGGATCGTGGCTATTGACGTCGGGATGGAGCTCGCGTGCCAGCCGCCGGAACGCTTTCTTGATCTCGGTCTCGTCGGCGTCGCGGCCGACCCCGAGGACGTCGTAGTAGTCGCGGCTAGCGCTCGTCATAGAGATCGGCGATGAAGTTCGACAGTTGGTTAGCGGCCTCGCGGACCGACCGGATCGCCCGGGCGTAATCCATCCGCAAGGGGCCGATCACCGAGACAGATCCCAGGCTGCGCTGGGGCAACCCATAGCTGGTCGCCACGAGGGCGAGCGAGCGCAACGCCGGGGCGTCGTTCTCGTGACCGATGCGGACGCGGACGTCGCGATCGCCCAGGGCCGAGCGGAGAATCCCCAACAGCGCGACCCGGCGCTCGAGCATCTCCATCAGCGCGTTCAGGTCGGAGACGTCGCTGAACCGGTCCGGGCTGAGCAGCCGGGCCGCGCCCTCGACGTAGAGCGTGTGCAGCGCCTCCTCCTCGAGGTCCGTGAATACGGGGGCCAGCGCGTCGAGGAAGGCGGCTTCCGAGCTCGACAGCGAGGGATCGTGGAGCCGCTGATGGAGGATCCGGGCCCCCAGCCCGAGCCCGATCAGCCGCTCGTTGAGGTAGCTCGCGGCCCAGTCGGCGATGCCGGGATCCACCGGGCGGGCGAAGGTGAACAGCCGCTTGGTGACGCCCCCGGTGGACGTGATCACGACGACCATCAGCACCTGAGGCTGGAGCGCCAGCAGCTCGATATGACGGATCGTCGAGGTCTCGAGCGGTGGGGCGGTGACGATCGCCAGCAGGTTGGTGACCTGGGACAGCGTCTCGGAGGTCATGCGCATCGCCTCGTCGAGCTCGCGCCGAACCAGCGACAGCGAGAGGCCCGGCCCGGTGGCCTCGGCCGGCAGCAGGCGGTCGACGAAATATCGGTAGCCGGCCTCGGTCGGCACGCGCCCCGCCGAGGTATGCGGATGCGCGAGCAGGCCTAACTCCTCCAGACACGCCAGCTCGTGCCGGATCGTCGACGGACCCCATTCGACGTCGGCCGCCAGCGACTTCGAACCCAGGGGCACACCCACCTCGAGGTATCCCTCGACCAGCTTGCGCAACACCAGCTCTTGACGATCTGTCAGCACTAATGTGAGATTTTAGGAAGGCCGCCGGGTGCGGCGGCGGGCGCGCTCGAAAAGGGCTGCCCGGGCAAGCTCAGCGATTCCGAATTCGGCCCGCGGTCGCGAGTCGGCGGCGGCCCAGTGCCCTGGCGCCGGCGACCCCTTCCGGACGGGCCGGCGACCCCGTCCGCTGAGAGGGGCGGTGAGCCGCGGCCCTCGGCCTGCCGAGCCCGTCGCAGCCAGCCGCCAGGCCTGGCTGGACGAAACTTGTCAATAAATGATAAGAAATTAGCCCGGGCAAGCAGCCCATTGCCCCGCGGATCGCCGGCTCGATGGCTATCGGCGCGACGACCCCGGGTGATCAGTGATCTCGACCGTGAACCTTGCCAACTTTCCGCCGAGGGGTGGAAGAGAATTGGCAAAGTTCACGCTCAGACGGTGATTTGAGGCCAAATCCGCGCTTATCAGTTTTTCACAAGAAACGGGCGGCCGGTTTCTCGACCACCCCTCGGCTGGGCGCGGTGGCCGAGGGCCGGTCCCTTCCTGGCCAAAAGCCCGCACGACTCTAGGGTTGGTAGCGGTGGGGGTGCCCATCGGAGAACCCCCCCTTAGGGTGCGTAGGGAAATTAGCCGACGCGGACTTCCGCCACCGCGTTGCGGACGATCCGTTGGCCCCCCTGCACGGCCTCCGAATCGATCACCGCGATTCCGTCCTGCACCTCGCGGACGGTGCCCTTGACCTCGATCTCCTCGTCCAGCCTCCCCATCCCGCGGAACTGCACGCTGAGGCGCCGCAGCGTCTCCGGGCCCCCGCCCGCTTCGGTGTGGGCGCGGGCGACCTGGGCCATCGTCCACAGACCGTGGAGGATCCGCCCCGGCAGACCGACCTGCTGGGCGAATGCCTCATCGATGTGAATCGGGTTGAAGTCGCCCGAGGCGCCGGCGTAGCGGACGGTCACGTACGGGTCCGGGGTCACCTTCAGGTCGATCGTGTCGCCCTCGGCCAGGCTCACGACGCCTCCCTGACGATGTTCGACCAGATCCCGGTGCAGACGTGCTCGCCGCGCTGGTTGGTCGACTCCGATTCGAACACGTAGAACGCCAGCCCGGCCCGCTCCGAGATGTTCTTGACGGTGGTCGTCGACGCGATCTCATCTCTGGCGATGACCGGCGCGCCCCACCGGAATTCCTGGCCCCCGTGCACCATCATGGCGAAGTTGATGCCGACTTCGGGGTCGAAGATCGCCGGCATCACCGATCGCCCGGCGTAGATGACGGCGAACATCGGAGGGGCGACCAGGTCCGCGTAGCCGGCGGCCCGGGCCGCCTCGAGGTCGTGGTGGAGCGGATTCGTCTCGCCCACCGACGCCGCGTATTCGCGGATCTTCTCGCGCCCGACGGCGTAGACGAGGGGCTCGTAGCTCTTGCCAACGGCATCGGCCTTGATCGACATCGCGCGGGAGTGTTTCAGATGATTACCGGCACAGCGCCGCCGTCGGCCGACCACGCGGCGCCGGTCACGAACGAGGCCGCTTCCGAGCACAGGAACACGGCCACGGCGGCGATCTCGCGCTCGGTGCCGAAGCGGCCGAGGGGGACGCCCGCGGCGGTGGACTCGAGCACCTGCGCCCGCGTGACCCCGCGGACCTGGGCCGTCTGATCGGCCAGGCCCCCCGGCGCCAGCCACATCTCGCCCTCGATCGGCCCGGGGGTGACCGAATTGATCAGGATCCCCGTCCCGGCGTATCGGTCGGCGAACGCGCGCGACAGCGACAACTCGGCCGCCTTGGTCACTGAGTACGCCACGTTGCGCTGGCCGGGGCGCTTGCCCGACGACGAGGAGATGTTGACGATCCGTCCCCAGCCGCGCTCGGCCATGACCGGCACCACCACGCGCATCAGGCGCATCGGCGCCATCACGTGGGTCTCCCACTGCGCCTGCCATTCCGCGTCGGTCAGCTCCTCGATCGTGCGGGCGCTGCTGATGCCGGCGCTGTTGACCAGCGCGTCTAGGCGACCGAACGCTTCGACACATGCCGCCCCGACGCGTTCACCGGCGTCGGGAGCGGTCAGGTCGAGGGCCAGCGCCTCCGCCTGACCACCGGCTCGGCGGCACTCCTCGGCCACCCGTCGGAGCGCGTCCTCGCGGCGCCCCACCAGGAGAACCGAGGCGCCCTCGCCGGCCAGCATGGCTCCGATTTGGCGCCCGATCCCACGCGAGGCGCCGGTGACGATGCAGGCACGCCCATGAAGGCCGAGGTCCATGGGCGCGGATTCTTCCAGGGTGCGGGGTCAGCTCCCCGGCAGCCACGCCCCGCTCGGTACGCCGCGGCGCTGGTACTCGTCGTAATGCGTCTGCCACTCGTTGGTCGGGCCGGTGCCGGGAGCCTGGGTCGCCCGGCCATCGAGCAGCCGCTGGAGCGCGTCGAGGCAGACGTGCCAACCCGCGGCGTCACGGGCCGCCTTGTCGCGCGCGTCGAGGACGACCGTGAAGCGGAGCCGACAGGCGCTGCCTTGCTCCGCGGGCTCGAGCTCGAACGTCAAGCGGTCCTCGCCCCAATAGAAGGCGAACAGCGTCGGTGGCTCGAGTTCGACCACCTCACCGATCATCGTGGTGGGCACGCCCTCGGGCAGCGTCACGCCCTCGGGAAACGTGAAGTTGATCGGCGCGCCGGCGCGGAGCTCCAGCTCGACGACGCTGGGGAACCACTGGTTGAGCTGCTCGGGCTCGGTGATCGCCCGCCACACCTTCTCGACCGGATGGGCCAGCCGGCGCTCGAAGCGCAAGGTCGGGAGCTCCTCGATCGTCTGGTAGGTGGCGTACATGTCACTTCTCCTCGATGGTGGGTGTGCGATCAAGGTGCCGCTCGAGGGCGTCCAGGCTCTCGGACCACATCTGCCGGTACGGGGCCAGCCAGGCGTCGAGCGCGACCAGCGGGCGCGGGTCGAGCGAGTAGACCCGGCGCTGGGCGTCGATGTGTGCGGCGACCAGGCCCGCGTCGCGCAGGACGCGGAGGTGCTTTGAGGTCCCGGGCTGGCTCAGACCCAGTTGCTCGACCAGCTCCCCGACCGAGCGTGGTCGCTCGCGCAGCAGTTCGACCACGGCGCGGCGGTGGGGATCCGCGAGGGCTGACCAGGTCGAGGACACGACCGTATATAACCATCTAGGTATATGCTTGTCAAGTTATATTGTGATCGAGTGACCTGGCTGCCTCGCCGACGAGCGCGATCCCCCGCTCGATCGCCGGCACCGACAGGTTCCCGAAACCGAGCACGAGCCCGCCCACCGACCCCTCCCCCATCCGATGCCAGGCCAGGCCGTCGATCCCGACGCCGCGCGCCGCGGCCGCGCTCAGCAGCGCGTTCTCCCCGATCGCCTCGCCGAGCGTGACCAGCTGGAAGGTCCCGGCTGCGATACCGGGCAGGGCGACGCCGGGGAGCTCCTGCGCCACCGCCGCGATCAGCGCCGCGCGGCGCTCGCGGTAGCGCAGGCGCATCCGCCGCAGATGGCGGTCGAGCTCGCCGCGCGCGATGAAGTCCGCCAGCGCCAGCTGGGCCGGGACATCCGAGCCTCCGTCTCCCACCGCCTTCTCGTAGCTGAGTGCCCCCGTCAACCACGACGGCGACAGGATCCAGCCGATGCGGAGCCCCGGGGCCAGACGGGTACTCGCCGACCCGATGTGGCACACCCGCTCGGGCGCCAGCCCCTGGAGCGCGCCGACGGGCGTCCGGTCGTAGCGCAGCTCGCCGTCGTAATCGTCCTCCACGATCAGCGCGTCGCGGTCCTCGGCCCAGTCGAGCAGCGCGGCGCGCCGCTCCGACGAGAGCACGGTTCCGGTCGGAAACTGATGGGCCGGCGTGACGAGGACCACATCGCAGTCCGAGCCGGCCAGCTCGGCCACCTCTATCCCGCCGGCGTCCACCGCCACCGGCACCGGCTCGAGCCCCGCGGCTTGCGCGACCAGCCGGTGGCGCGCCCAACCCGGTTCCTCGACCGCGATGCGCTCGAGGCCCCGCCCGCGGAGCGTGCGGCACAGAATCGCCAGCCCGGCGGTGAAGCCGCCGCAGATGATCGTGTGCTCGGGCTCGGGAGCCGCACCGCGGACGCGGCCGAGATATCGCATCAGCTCGTCGCGTAGCTCGGGCAAGCCGCGGGGATCGCTGGCGCCGAGGATCGCGAACGGCGCCCGAGCCAGCCCCGCCCGCAGCGACCGCAGCCAGCTGTCGCGGGGAAACGCGGCGAGGTCGGGCAGGCCGGGATCGAATCGGTAGCCCTGATGGGGTTCGAGCGCGCTCGCGGGGACGGGCGCTCGCTCCGTGCTGGGCGCGCTGGCGACGCGGGTGGGGGCGCCTTGGGAGGCGGTCAGGTAGCCCTCGGCGATCAGCTGGGCGTAGGCCTCGAGCACGACGCCGCGCGAGATCCCGAGCTGGCCCGCGAGCGCCCGCGACGACGGCAGCCGTTCGCCGGGTGCCAGCCGGCCGCCGCGCACGAACTCACGGAGGTTGCGTTCGAGCTGCTCGTGGAGCCGCCCCGGAGCGCCCCGCTCGACCGCTAGCAACAGCTCAGAGCCGAGAACTGGCTCTTTTTCCACCGGCATGACTGGTTCTTAACAATAGGCCAGTTCGCGGCTAGGTTTCCGCCCATGCCCACACCTGAGATCACCATCGTCGGCGGGGGCCTGGCCGGCCTCACCGCTGCCATCAGCTGCGCCGAGCACCGGACGCCCGTTCGCCTCCTGGAAGCGCACGAGGACCTGGGCGGTCGCGCCCGCTCTTCCTCGGGGCCCTACAAGGCCAACCTCGGACCGCATGCATTGCTCTCGAACAGTCCGTTCTGGCACTGGCTCGGCGAGCGCGGCCTGCTCCCGCCGCACGCGCGACCGCCGCTGTCGGGCGTCCGCTTCCGCTGGCGCGACGACATTCGCCGGGTACCCGCCGTCGGCGCTGCGGTGGCGGCGTTGCGGCTGCGCGGACGGACGGCGCCGGTCGAGCTCGACTTCCGTACCTGGGCCAGTGAGCACGTCGGGCGCGAGTCGGCCGACCAACTGGCGCGCAGTGCCGGGATCCTCACCTATCACCACGATCCCGGCGCGCTGTCGGCTGCGTTTCTCTGGCAGCCGCTCGTGCGGGCGCTCCTGAGCGGGCCGCCGACTGCTCGGTATCCGATCGGCGGCTGGTCGAACATCGTCGAGCGGTTGCGCGAGCGGGCGGCCGCGCTGGGCGTGCGGATCGAGCTCGGCCGCCGCGTCGAGCACCTGCCCGAGCCGCCGGTGATCGTCGCCACCGAGCTGGCCGACGCCCGCCGGCTGCTCGACGATCAAGAACTGCATTGGCTGAGCGGCCACGCGGTGTGCATCGACCTCGCGCTCGGCCACCGCCGGGGCGACCCGTTCGTCGTCGTCGACCTTCAGGACGCCGGCTGGGTCGAGCGCTACACGGCCGCTGACCCGTCCCTGGCGCCGGCGGGCGAGGAGCTGATCCAGGCCCAGATGCCCGTCCGTCCCGGCGAGTCGCCGGACTCGGCCGCGGCTCGCCTCGACACGCTGCTCGATGCCTCCTTCGTCGACTGGCGCGAGCGCGAGACGTGGCGGCGCCGGCAGGTGATGAATGGCCGCACGGGCGCGCTTGATCCGCCCGGCACAACGTGGCGCGACCGGCCCGCGATCGCGCGCGGCAACGGCGTGTTCCTCGCCGGCGACATGACCGCCGCGCCCGGTTGCCTGTCCGAAATCGCGTGGGCGAGCGCGGTCGAGGCGAGCCGGCTGGCCGTGGAGGAGTTCGAGGCGGCGGCGCGCTTGCGCGTGTCGGTCGCGCCCTCGGTGGCGGTAACCACGCCGTGAAGATTGGGGGGCCGGCTCTCTTGTGACCCGCTGACCGGCGCGCTAGCCTGTTGGCGTGGCACAGCGAGCAATCATGCGAGCATCTGATGCGGACCGGGAGGAGATCGCCGAGCGGCTCAGGAAGGCGACCGTCGAGGGACGGCTGGTGGCCGAAGAGCTCGAGCAGCGGCTCGAGGGGGCGTTTTCGGCGCGGACCTACGGCGAGCTCGACACGCTCGTGGCCGACCTCCCCGCGGAGCGGCCGGTGCGTCGGGCCACGCCGACGCGGTCCTATATCGCGCCCGCCATCGGGCTGGCGATCCTGATCCCGATTGCGCTGGCTCTGATCGCCGCCGTCATGTTCGTGATCGTCAGCGTATTCGCCGCTTGGGGGCTCTGGATCGTGCTCGGCTGGTGGTGCTTCGGTCACCGCAGCCGGGCCCGCAGCCACCGCCGGTCTGCCCAACCCGCGACGCAGTGGCAGGACGGCCGCGCCAGCGCGCGCTCCGGCGGCTGGGTCTAAGCCGGCCGGAACCCCGGGACTAGGAACTCTTTTCGCCCAGCTCGAGGACGGCCAGGAAGGCCTCCTGCGGCACCTCGATTCGGCCTACCTGCTTCATCCGCTGCTTGCCCTTCTTCTGCTGCTCGAGCAGCTTGCGCTTGCGCGTGATGTCGCCGCCGTAGCACTTCGCGGTCACGTCCTTGCGGTACGCCTTGATCGTCTCCCGGGCGACGATCCGTGAACCGATCGCCGCTTGGATCGGAACGTCGTACTGCTGGCGCGGGATCGTCTGGCGGAGCTTCTCGGTCAGCGTCCGCCCCGCGTCATAGGCCTTCGAACGGTGGACGAGCATCGACAGGGCATCGATCGGATCGCCGCCGAGGAGGATGTCCAGCTTGACCAGATCGGACGGGCGCAGGCCGATCAAGTCGTAGTCCAGCGACGCGTAGCCGCGGGTGCGTGACTTCAGCTGATCGAAAAAGTCGAGCACGATCTCGGCCAGCGGCAGGTCATAGGTGAGCTGGAGGCGCTCCTGCGAGAGGAAATGCATGCCGGCGTGGTCGCCTCGCCGCTCCTGGCAGAGCTCCATGATCTGTCCGACGTACTCCTTCGGGGTGAGGATCGAGGCGCGGATATAGGGCTCGCGGACCTCTTGCACCCGCGCCGGGTCGGGGAAGTCATTGGGGCTGTGGACCGGGACCACCGTCCCGTCGGTGAGCGTCACCTCGTACTCCACGCTCGGCATCGTGGCCAGCAGCTCGAGGTCGTACTCGCGTTCGAGCCGCTCGCGCACGATGTCCATGTGGAGCAACCCGAGGAAGCCACAGCGAAAGCCGAATCCGAGCGCATCGGAGGTCTCCGGCTCCCAACTCAGCGCAGCGTCGTTGAGGGTCAGCTTCTCGAGCGCGTCGCGGAGATCGGGGTAGTCGTCGGAGTCGATCGGGAACAGGCCGCAGAAGACCATCGGCTTTACCTCGCGATAACCCGGGAGAGGCTCGCGGGCGGGATTGGATCGGGTGCTCAGCGTGTCGCCGACGCGCAATCTGGTCACGTCCTTGATGCCGGTGATCAGAAAGCCCACCTCGCCGGCGCTGAGGCTCTGCGCCGACGTCATCTGGGGCGTAAAGAAGCCGATGTCGTCGATCTCGGCTTCCGTTCCGGCCTGCATGGCGCGGATCGCCTCGCCCTTCGTGAACGTCCCGTCGAACACGCGGATATACGCGATCACGCCACGGTACTGATCAAACTCGGAATCGAAGATCAGCGCCCGCGCTGGGCCGTCGGGGTCGCCGCTGGGCGGCGGGACGCGCTCGATCAGCTCGTCGAGCACGTCGGTCACGCCGAGTCCGGTCTTGGCGCTGATCCGGCGCACCTGGTCGGCAGGCTCGCCGATCAGATCGGCAACCTCCCCGGCCACGCGATCGGGATCGGCGCCCGGCAGGTCGACCTTGTTCAAGCAGGGGATCAGCTCGAGCCCCGATTCGACGGCCAGGTAGGTGTTGGCGACCGTCTGCGCCTCGACGCCCTGGGAGGCGTCCACCACGAGCAGCGCACCTTCGCACGCGGCCAGCGAACGGGAGACCTCGTAGGTGAAGTCCACGTGGCCCGGAGTGTCGATCAGATGCAGTTGGTAGGTCTGACCGTCGCGCCCCGACTGGTACAAGACGCGTACTGCCTGCGCCTTGATCGTGATCCCGCGTTCGCGCTCGAGATCCATCGAGTCGAGCAGCTGGGCCCGCATCGCCCGCGGGTCGACGGTATGGGTCAGCTCGAGGATCCGGTCGGCCAGCGTCGACTTGCCGTGGTCGATGTGAGCGATGATCGAGAAGTTGCGGATGTGAGCCTGGTCGGACATCTCCTTATTAGGGTATTTCGCCGGCTCGAATGCGACCTTCCCGGAGGCGCTAGGCGACGGCGCGACCGCGCAAACGGCTCATGATCAGCGCCTCGATCTGGCGGGCCTCGGGAATCCGCATCTGGAGCGCGATCTTGGCGTACAGCGCGCACGAGACCGTGAGGGCGCCGCCGACCGAAATGATCTGCGCGATCAGCGAGCGGCCGAGAAGGCTGTCGAGCGCGAACCACACGACCCACGCGACGGCCGCCATGATCGCCGTGGCGACCAGGATGCGCGCGGTGATCATCACGGTCTGCCCACCCTCGAGGCGGCCGTTGAATCCGATCCGCAGCCGGTGGAGCTGGAGCGCGGTCATCACGATGTTCGCCGCCGCGGTACCGATGACCAGACCCGCGATCCCCAGCGGCTTGTACAAGGCGACGCTGACGATCACGTCCACCACCATGTTCATGGCGGCCAGCTTGGTCGGGATCCACGGGCGCTGGAGCGCGAAGAACATCCGGCTGAGCAGCAGGTTGAGGCCGGCGAAGGGGAGGCTGAAGGAGAACCAGAACAGCGCTTCCGCGACGAGCTTGGTCGATTCGGGCCCGAACGTTCCGTGCTGGTAGACCAGTCGCGTGATCGGCGTCGCGAGCACCGCCATAAGCGCCGCCGACGGGATCAGCAGCAGGTTGATCTGGCGCATGCCGTTTCCGAGCCGCTGGCGCATTCCCTCCACATTCCGTTGCGTGGCCAGCCGGCTGAGGGTCGGGAACAGTACGGTGGCCACGGCGACGCTGAAGATGCCCTGGGGGAGCATGTAGATGCGGAAGGCGTCGTTGATCGCGGCGGGCGCCGCGCTCGACACGAGCGAGCCGAAGGCGGCGTTGATGAAGATGTCGAGGTTGACGATTCCGATGGTCACCGTCACCGGGATGAACAGGATCAGCACTCGGCGGACGAGCGGGTCGCGCCAATCGACGACGAACATCAGCTTGAAATCGACCTTGCGCGTCGCCACTGCGATCATCGCCAGCTGGACGACAGTCGCCACCACCCAGGCGATCGCGTAGGCGTAGATCTTGTCGTCGCCGTGGAAGCGCGAATGGAGGACGATCAGCAGAACCAGGATGACCAGGTTCCACACGGCGGGAGCGATCGCCGGGATCGTGAACTCGTCGTAGGACTGCAGGATCCCCACCAGCAGCCCGGTCAGGCTCAGCAGCAGCACGACCGGGAACAGCACGCGCGACAGTCCGGCGGTCAGCGAGGCGCTGATGTGGGCGCCGGTGAACAGCGGGACGACCAGCCCCGCCACCGCCGTCCACAGCACGGTCAGGCCGCCGAGCCCGATCAGGATGACCCAGAACAGGGTCGAGGCGACCCGGAAGGCTTCACGCCTGCGCCCCTTCTGCAGCAACTCGGTAAACACCGGGACGAACGCCGCCGACAACGCGGCCTGAGAGAACAGGTTGCTGAACAGGTTCGGAACCTGAGAGGCCAGGGTGAACGCAGACGCCGCCTGGGATGTATTGAAGAACGCGGCCTGAACCACTTCGCGGCCCAAACCGGCGATCCGCGAGATTCCGGTTCCGACCGCGAAGATCGCCGTGCTGACGGCGAGCCTCCGCCGCGGCGGGCGCGGCGGTGGCGCGCTGTCTGGCCGGTCAGCGCCGATGGTTGGAGATGAAGTCACCGGGGCGGCTATAGTACGGACGCGTCGTGACAACGCTGTCGCGGCCTTACTTTCATGGCCAACATCCCCTCACAGAAAAAGCGAATCCTCCGCGCCGAGCGCGAGCGGCTCGAGAACCGTCGCTACACGACCAAGATCAAGACGTACTTCCGCCGGCTCGAGCGGGCAGTCGCCGACGGTGACCAGGACGTGGTGCAGAGCGAGCACCGCACCCTGGTGCAGACGATCGATAAGGCGGTCAAGCGCGGCGCCCTGCACCGCAACAATGGCGCGCGCAAGAAGTCTCGCGCCGCGCGCGTGCGCCAGGGCAGTCCCGCTTAGTGGCCCGCGTGGCGCCATCAGCCCGCGATCCGCTGGATCGTCAGTAGCGCCGCCGCGTCCTCGCCGCCTCCGCCGGGCCCACCGCCACGCGAGGCGAGCTCCAGGTCGGCCAGCTGTTCGAGCGCGTAGCGGAGGCGGTCGCTGCCCGTCCGCTGCGCGTCGGCGATCAGCTGATCGGCCGCCCGCGACGGCATCCGCAATCTCCGTTTGACCTGGGCGGTCGGCTCGCCGGACTGGAGCGCCTCGGCGACCTCGAGCGCGGTCCGGACCCGCTGCGTCATCCAGTACAACAGCCCGGGGACGCGCTCGCCCTGCGCGCGGAGGGCCAGGTACAGGCGCGTCGCCGCGCCCGCGTCGGCGCTCACCAGCGCGTCCGCCAGCGACCAGATTCGCCGCTCGGCAGACCGAGCCGTGTCCTCCTCGATCTGGTCGGCGTCGATCGAGGCACCGGGCCCCGTGCCCAGCGCCAGCTTCTCCAACTCGCGGAGCAGGCGCTGCTGGCGATCGCCCACATGCTGGATCAGCGCCCGGGCGGCGTCGGCGTCGAGCTCGAGTCCCAGCTCCTTGGCGCGCGCGATCACCCATTTCGGCAGCAACCACGGCTTGACCGTCTCCTCGGTGCTGACGTCGCCGCCCGCCTTCTTGACCGCGTCGTGCAGCGGCTTGGCCGCCTTCGTACGGCCGTCCTCGCGGGCGAAGAACGCAACGGTCGTGTCGGGCGGCATCTCGGCCAGCGCTGCCAGCAGCGGCCGGAGCTCCTTCTCCTTCCAGCGTTCAACGCCGTCGGCGATGATGAACCGCCGGCCGATGGCGAACGTCATCGCGTTCAGCGCACCGGCCACGGCCTCGGGCGTCGAGCGCTCGGCCTCGAACAGCTCGATCCCCTGGGCCCCGCTCTGGGCCTCGGCCAGGGCCCGCAACCGTGCGCGGCGCTCGGCGATCCGCCCGTGGTCGTCGCCGTGGATCAGGTACGCGGGCTTGAACGTCGGCACCGGTTGCAGTCTAGGCGCCGGTGGCGTCGTCGCCGCCGACCAGCTCGAGCGCCCGCTGGACGGCGCGGGCGGGCGTGTCAGCCGCCTCGACCCCGTCGATCGGCCAGCTACCGAGCCCCACCACCGGTTTGGCCGCGGCCAGCGCGAGCGCGATCTCTGACAGCGTGCCGTACGCCCCCCCGACCGCGACGAGCGCGTCCGCGGCTCGCACCACGAGTCCGTTGCGTAACTCGCCGAGCCCGGTGGGGATCGCCACCGTCACCCATTCGTTGGCCGTGCTGCGGTCGTCGCCCGGGAGGATTCCCACCGTCACGCCGCCGGCGCTCGCGGCGCCGCGGCAGGCGGCCGCCATCACGCCGCCGCGCCCACCGGTCACGACGATCGCGCCGGCCTGAGCGAGCGCTCGCCCGACCGCTTCGGCGGCCTGCGCCTGCTCGGGCGTCGCGTCGGACCCGCCCACCACCGCGACGTAAGTCGCCATCAGCGAACGACGATGTTGACCAGCTTGTCGGGCACCACCACGACCTTGGCGATCTCGTGACCGTCCAGGTGGGCCCTGACGCCGCGGGTGTCCAGGCACAGCTGCTCGAGGTCCTCGCGGGCGGCGCCCGTGGGCGCCTGGACCCGATCGCGGACCTTGCCGTTGACCTGACAGACGAGCTGGAAGGTATCCGCCACCAACAGCGCCGCGTCAGCTACCGGCCATGGCTCGGTCCACACCCGGCGTCCGGTCAGCATCTCGTAGACCTCGGACCCGATGTGGGGGGCGAACGGGAACAACAGCGAAGCCGCGGTCGCGGCGGCGAACCCGCGCGCGTCCAGATCGACCTCGGAATAGCGGTAGATCTCGTTGACCAGCTCCATCACGGCGGCGATCGCGGTGTTGAACGCAAACCGCGTGCTGGTCAGATCGCCGGTGACCTTGTCGATCGCCCAGTTCACCTTGCGGACCAGGGTCAGCGCGTCGCCGCGTGGATCCGCCGGTGCGACCGCCGCGATCGGGGTGCCCCCCACCTCCTGCGAGATCCGGGAGCCGAGCTGCCACAGCCGGGAGAGGAACTTGAACTGACCCGCCAGCGCGTTCTCCGACCACGCCGCGTCCTGCTCCGGCGGCCCGATGAACAGGATGTAGCAGCGACACGCATCGATCCCGAACCGCTCCACGATCGGCGCCGGGCTGATCACGTTGCCGCGCGACTTCGACATCTTCTGACCGTCCGGTCCGAGGATCATGCCTTGGGTGAACAGCGCCTGGAACGGCTCCTGCACGTCGAGCAGGTCCATGTCGGCCAGCGCCTTGATGAAGAACCGCGAGTACATCAGGTGCAGAATCGCGTGCTCGACGCCGCCGATGTACTGGTCCACCGGCATCCACATCTTGAGCACGTCGCGGTCCCAGGCGGCCTTGTCGTTGCGCGCGTCGCAGTAGCGCAGGAAGTACCAGCTCGAGTCCACAAACGTGTCCATCGTGTCGGTCTCCCGCCGGCCGGGGCCGCCGCACTTCGGGCAGGCGGTGTTGACCCAGTGTTCCGCGGCGGCCAGCGGCGACCGGCCCTTGGGTTGATAGTCCTCGACGTCGGGAAGCTCGACCGGCAGCTCCGATTCGGGCACGGGAACCATCCCGCAGCCGTCGCAGTAGACGATCGGAATCGGACAGCCCCAATAGCGCTGGCGCGACACCAGCCAGTCGCGCAGCCTGTAGTTGACCGATGCGTGGCCCTTGCCCTCCCGCTCCAGCCAGTCCACGATCGCCTGCTGGCCCGCGACCGCGTTCATGCCGGAGAACTGCCCGGAGTTGATCAGTCGCTCGTTGTCGGTGTGAGCGACGAACGCCTCACCTTCGGGCGCCTCGCCCTCCGCCGGCGCCACCACCTGGCGAATCGGGAGATCGAACGCGGTGGCGAAGTCGTAGTCGCGCTGGTCGTGGGCGGGCACCGCCATGATCGCCCCGGTCCCGTACTCCATCAACACGTAATCTGACACGAACATCGGGATCTGCTCTCCGGTCACCGGGTTAGTCACCGTCCGGCCCAGCGAAACGCCGGTCTTGGGCTTCTCCGTGTCGCCCCGTTCCTGGACCGACTCGGTCAGGGCGCGGTTGACGTATTCGTGGACCAGCTCCTCGTACTCGGTTCCCCGCGCCAGCCGGAACACGTCCGGGTGCTCGGGCGCCATCACGAAGAACGTCGCGCCGAACAGCGTGTCGGGGCGGGTCGTGAACACCGGATAGTCGATTCCGAGCTCCTCGCACCGGAACGAGACCTCGGCGCCGTCGCTGCGCCCGATCCAGTTGCGCTGCATGGCCTTGACATGCTCGGGCCAGGTGATCGTCTCGAGATCGTCGAGCAGCCGCCCCGCGTAGTCGGTGATCTTGAAGAACCACTGCTCAAGCTGGCGGACTTCGACCAAGTGGCCGCACCGCTCGCAACGGCCGTCGATCACCTGCTCGTTGGCGAGCACGGTCTGGTCGTGTGGACACCATTTGACCGCGGCCTCCTTGCGGTAAGCCAGGCCGCGCTCGTAGAGCCTCAGGAAGATCCACTGCGTCCACCGGTAGTACGAGGGCTCGTGGGTGGCGAACTCGCGCGACCAGTCGATCGAGATCCCCCAGCGGTGAAACGCGCGCTGGAAGGCCGCGATCGACTCATCGGTCGACTTGCGCGGGTGGACGCCGGTGTTGATCGCGTAGTTCTCGGCCGGGAGGCCGAACGCGTCGTACCCCATCGGGTGCAGCACCCGCTGCCCGATCCGCCGGTGGAAGTGGGCGATCGCATCGCCGAGCGCGTAGTTCTTCAGGTGGCCGATGTGCGGCTCGCCGCTCGGGTAGGGCAGCATCTCCAGGATGTAGGACTTCTCGCGGAGATCCTCGGAGGCATCGTTTGAGACCTCCCACGTGCGCTCACGCGCCCATACGTCCTGCCACTTGGGCTCGATCACCTTGGGGTCATAGCGCGCGTCCGACATCACCAGATGAGGTTACTTAGGCCAGCGCGGCCGGGGGTTGACGGGCGGTGCGGTTCTTGCGGTCGCGCCGGTAGGCGGCCTCTACCATCCCTGCCGTGCCCGACCATGACGCCGAGGGCTCCGCGGAACGCGCAGCCGAGATCATCGCCGAGGCGAACCGGACGGCCGAGCGCATCCGGCTCGAGGCCGAGGCGGCGCGGGCTGAGGCGCAGGCCGAGCGATCGAAGGCCGCCATCGACGCGCGAGCCGAGCGAGCCACGGCGACCCGCGAGGCCCACGCAATCGTCTCCGATGCGGGCCAGACCGCCGACCAGCTACTGCGCGAGGCGAAAGCCGACGCCGCCGTGCTTACCCAGGAAGCGCACGCCCGGTCGCAGGCGCTGCTTCGGGATGCCCGCGCGACCGCCGGCGACGTCCAGACCGAGGCAATCAGGTTGAGCTCGGATCTGAACGAGCTGAGCCGGTCGTTGCGCGCCAACGCCCAGAAGCTGCTGCGCGACATCCAATCGATCCATTCGCGCATGATCGCCCAGATCGAACGCGTCGAGGCCAGGATCGGTCCCGCGCCTGCCGGTGTGTCGCGATCGGGCCACAGATCCGATCCGGCGCCGCGGCGCGCGCGCGAACCGATTGCCCCCGATCGCGTCGGCGGTCGGGATGCCGGCGAGGAGGCGCTCGACGTGCCCGAGTTCATCCCGCCCCGCTAACTTACGCAGGCCCGCCAGGGTGTCGCCATGCTCTACGCTTGCGGGACACGCGGAAGTAGGCCCAAGGGGCTGTAGCTCAGTTGGCCAGAGCGCCTCGCTGGCAGCGAGGAGGCCGGGGGTTCGAGTCCCCCCAGCTCCACTCAAACGGTTCCCGATTCCGCTCAAACGGTTCCCGATTCCGCTCAGCCTGCGCGCTTGGCCGCCTCGAGCGCTGCCGGCGGATCGAGCGAGTGATCCTGGGAGGCCATGGTCAGCGCCCGGTCGGCCAGTTCGGCCGCCTCCGCGCCACCGATCGACTCGTCGCGCAGCGCCAACGCGAGCAGCATCTGGCGCAGCAGCTCGGGGCTCTGAAGGTCGGGCGGCGGACCCGCCGGCGGCAGCGCGCGCGCCTGGGACACGAGCTTGGACGCATTGACCCCGCCACCGAGCAGCCGGCCCGGATGCTTCTCGGGGATCGTCACCACGATCCCTCCGCTGGCCGGATTGACGACGTTCACCTTGCTCCGCAGCCCGTGCCGCTCCATCGCGAGCCGATAGCCCGACAGCCGCAGATACCCGAGCTGCGCGGCAAGCTGGGTGAACGCCGTGACCTCGGTTTCGTCGCGCACGCGGTGCTGGTGGAGCGAGATCTGCGTGCCGGCGTCGGGCAGCGTCGGATCGGGCTCCGGCGCGACGAGCAAGAAGGCCTGCGGCCCAAGCCGCCCCGCGCCGACGCCCGAGACCTCGGCCAGCAGCTGATACCCGCCCACACCGAGCGCGCCGACGATGCCCGGCGGGAGCGGGTGCTCCAGCAGATAACCAGGATCGAAGCTCATCGATCAGTTGTTGAGGAGGCTGCCGACGATGTCTCCGAGCCCGCCGCTCTTGTTTTGCTGCTGGTCGCTGCCGCCGTCCTGGACGGGGGGATGGAAGTAGGCGCTCTGTAGACCAACCCGGCCGGGCCCGGTGAAGCGGTTGAATACGAGGTTCCCGGCGCCGCCGCCCAGGAACCCGGTCTTGAATCCGTAGACCTCCTGCGTCATCGAGACCGAATGGTCGCGGAACACCCAGCCGCCCGGCTCGATGTCGATCGTCTCGCCGGCCTCGAGCTGTTTCTCGAACACGTTGCCGTACCCGTGGACCCAGACCACGCCCTCCTGGTCGCCGGCGAAGAACTGGTCGACCCAGAACCCGCCCCCATACATCATGTTGGCGAACCCCTTGACGCGACTGTAGTCGTACTGAACCCCGCCAGTGGCGGCCAGGAACTGGTGCTCGCGGACGACGATGCCGTTCCCCGGCTGCAGGTGCAGGGGGACGATGTGTCCGGGCGCGTCGCGGCTGAAGGCGAGCTCACCGGCCGACTGCGCCTCGAGCAGCAGTAGCGGCATGCCACCGAACACGCGCCGCTTCAGACCCTTCTTCAGCGGGTGCAGGCCGATCTGGAGGGTCGGGTATTTCCACAGCAGCACGTGATGTTCGAAGTACACCGTCACCTGGCCGTCGAGAGCCATGTGCAGCGCGGGCACAAGCTCGCCCTCGAGGCGGTAATTCAGTCCCGGCGCCGATCCTTGAGGGATCTGCGTCGGCAGGAGCTGAGGTGCGGTCGGCATGGCTCTCCATTCATTGCTGGCATTCTCGGGGGCTGCCCAAGCCCGCAGTCACCCCGACTCGTACGTGGAAGGTACCGCGCGGTGCCCGGCTGCGCCGGGAATTAATCACGCCGTTAGCCCATCGGTAGCGGCCGACCGGCGTTGAAGATCTCCCCTCGTGGACCATAGACTTCGAGGTTCGTCGTGCCTCCGATCTACGTCACCGGCCACCGCAATCCCGACACCGATTCGATTGCCGCCGCGATCGGCTATGCCGAGCTGAAGGGCCGGCTCGATTCGAACAACGAATATCGCCCGGTACGGCTCGGCGACTGCAACCAGCAGACGCTGTGGGTGCTCGAGCGCAGCGGGGCCTCGATGCCCGAGCTGCTCCCGCACGTGATGCTGCGCGCCCGGGACGTGATGCAGACGACGTTTCCGGTTATGCACCAGACCGACACGATCCGCGAGGCCGGCCTCGCGATGGCGCGGGCCAACCTCGATCTGGTCCCGATCGTCGACTCCCAAGGCGCGCTGATCGGCGTCGTTACGGAGCGCGCGCTGGCCCGCCGGTTCGCGCGCGAGACGCGCGAAACCTCGTCGCTACGGGAGGCCGCGACTCACGTCAACGCCGTGGTCGACAACATCGAGGGCGAGCTGTTGGTCGGCCGCGATCAGATGCTTTCCGGACGTGTATGGGTTCACGCGATGGATCCCAGCTCGCCGACCGGAATCTCCGAGGGCGACATCGTCGTCCAGGGCGATCGCGAGGACGCGCAGCGGCTGGCGATCGAACGCGGGGCCGCGCTGCTGATCCTCTCCAATGGCTCTCGCCCCTCGGATGAGATCCTGGAGCTGGCCCGCGAACACGGCGCCGCGGTGATCGTCTCGCCACTTGACAGCTACGTCTCGGGTCGCATGGTCACATTGGCCGCACCGTGCGAAGCCTTCATGGAACGAGATCCGCTGACCACCACGGCCGAGTTTCTGCTCGATGACATCTCCGAGCAGGTCAAGGAGATCCACTACGGCGCAGCCATCGTCGTCGATGCCGACCGCGCGCCGATCGGACTCGTGACGCGGAACGACCTGGTCGCGCCCCCGCGCCGGCGCGTGATCCTCGTCGACCACGCCGAGGCTGGCCAGAGCGTGCCCGGCGTCGAGCAGGCGGAGATCGTCGAGATCCTCGATCACCACCACATCGGGTCGATCGAGACGCGGGTCCCGGTCACCGCAACCTTCGATCCGGTCGGTTCGACCGCCACCCTCGTGGTCGAGCGTTTTCGCCACAGCGGCCTCGAACCGAGCCACCCCACCGCGGTGATGCTGCTCGGTGCGGTCATGTCCGACACCGTGATCCTCAACTCTCCGACCACCACCGAGCGCGACCACCTCGTCGTCGAGTATCTGGAGCTCGTGCTGGCCCTCGACGGCCGGCAGTTCGGCCGCGAGATGTTCGAGGCCACCGCTGACGTCTCCGACGTCAGCGCCCACGACATCGTCACCCGCGACGCCAAGCAGTATCAGATCAGCGGGGGCCAGATGATCTGCATCGCCCAGATCGAGGTGGTCGGCGGTGACCTGCTTGAGCGCAAGGACGAGTTGCTCGAGGCGATGCGGGAGGAGCGCGAGAACAAACGGCTGCACCTCTACGCGCTGATGATCACCGACATCGTCAGCAAGGGGACTGAGCTGCTCGTGGCCGGCGACGTGGCCAACGTCGCGCGCACGTTCGGCGTTTCCCCTCAGGACAGCGTGATCGAGCTGCCCGGGGTAATGAGCCGCAAGAAACAGGTAGCGCCGAAGCTGCTGGCGACGCTCTAGCCCGTGGGAGGCGCCGGCGGAGCCGGGCGCTAAGGCTAAGCTGATCCGGCGCCGACCGCGTGCGTCGGCGCCTCGCCCCACAGCTGCTCGAGCCGGTAGTACGCGCGCGCTTCCGGCGTGAACACGTGGACCACGACGTCGAGGTAGTCCATCAGGATCCAGCGGCCCTGGGACAGGCCTTCGACCCGCCGTGGCAGGACTCCGTGCTGGGACTTCATGCCCTGATAGATGGCATCGTGGATCGCCTTGGTCTGCCGGTCGCTGCGACCCGTGCAGATCACCAGGTAATCGGTGTAGCCGATGATCTCGCGCAGGTCGAGCTGCACGATGTCAAGTGCCTTGCGATCGGACGCGAACTCGGAGACGGTGATGGCTAGCTCTTCTGGGGTCATTGATTAGGCGCTGGCCGCATACAGGCGGTGCTGGTCGATGTAGTCGATGACGGGGTCGGGGACGAAGTAGCGAATCGGCTGTCGCGCCCGTACCCGCTGACGCACCAGAGTCGAGGAGACCCCGATCGGGGGCATGCGGAAGAAGCGGGCACGGTCCTGCCGTTGGAGCTGGTTCAACGCCGCCTCGATCGAGGCCCGCGTCGTGCCCCTCCGCTGAGCGATGGCGAGCCACGCGAGCTCAAGCACCCGCTGCGGCCGATGCCACTGCGGCAGACCCGCCGCCACGTCTCCTCCGACGATCAGGAACAGCTCGTTATTTGGGTCGTGGGACGTCAGCTCTTCAAGGGTATCGACCGTGTACGACGGCCCCTCCCGAATCATCTCGATGTCGGACACCGTGAACCGTTCATCGCCCCGCACGGCGAGGCGGCACAGCTCGAGCCGATGCTCGGGGCCCGGCTCCTCCTCGACCGGCTTGTGGGGCGGTATCCGGGCCGGAATCAGCATCACGCGATCGAGATCGAGCTCAACATACGCCTCCTGGGCGCAGACGAGGTGACCGAGATGTGGCGGGTTGAACGTCCCGCCGAGGATGCCGATGCGCACTTACCGCCGTTGCTTGCGAAGGGTCAAGGGCCCACGTGGCCGGGGGTCAAGGGCGCACGTGGCCAGCGCCCTCGACCACGTACTTGAACGTGCACAGCTCGCGCAGGCCGATCGGGCCGCGGGCGTGCAGTTTCTGGGTCGAGTTTCCGATCTCCGCCCCCATCCCGAACTCGCCGCCGTCCGTGAAACGCGTGGAGGCGTTGACGTAGATGCAGGCCGCGTCGATCCCGCGCTCGAACGCGCGGGCCGACCTCGTATCGTGCGTCACAATCGCTTCCGAATGACCCGAGCCGTAGCGGTTGATGTGGTCGATCGCCTCGTCGACCGATTTGACCACCCTCATGGCAAGCGTCAGCGCGAGATACTCGGTGGCCCAGTCCTCCTCGGTGGCCGGGTGGACGGCCACACCGCCGGCCAGGGCGCGGACTCGCTCGTCGCCGTGCAACTCGACGCCGGCCGCCTCGAACGCCGCCACCGCCCCGGGAACAAACGTCTCGGCCACCGCCTCGTGGACGAGCAGCGTCTCGGCTGCGTTGCAGACGCTCGGGCGCTGAGTCTTGGCGTTCAGCGCGATCGCCAGGGCGTCGCTCAGATCCGCGGTGGCGTCGACGAACACGTGGCAGTTGCCGGAGGCCGCGTAGATCACCGGCACGGTCGCAACGCCCTTCAGCGCCGCCTTCAGACCCTCGCCGCCGCGGGGAATGATGAGGTCGACGACGCCGGTCTGCGTGGCCAGCTGCTCGAGCTCCTGATGACCACCGCCGGCCACCAGCGACAGCGCTCCGTCGGGCAGCCCGGCGTCGCGGCCGGCCTCGATCGCCACCGCGGCCAGCACCGCGTTGGAGTTCGATGCGGTGCTGGAGCCCCGCAGCACGATCGCGTTGCCCGATTTCAGGCACAGAGCGGCGGCATCGATGGTCACGTTCGGCCGCGCCTCGTACACCACCGCCACCACGCCCAGCGGAACGCGGACCTTGCGTACATCGAGCCCATTGGGCAGCCGCCAGCCTTCGATCACTTCGCCCACGGGGTCGCGCAGCGCCGCGATATCGCGGACCTGCCCCGCCACCGCGGCCACCCGGCCCTCGTCGAGCGCCAGCCGGTCGAGCAGCGTGGCGCTTAGGCCGGCCTCGCGACCGCTCTCGAGATCGCGCGCGTTCGCTTCCAGAATCTCCGGGGTGCGCTCGAGCAGAGCCGCCGCGATCGCCTCCAGGGCGGCGTGCTTGGTGTCCGAATCGAGCGTGGCCAGCAGTCGCGCGGCGCGCTTGGCGGAGGCGCAGATTTCGGCAACTGAGAGGACGGTGGTAGCCATTCGCTACAGATTACGCGAGGACGAAGTAGTCCCGGTGAACGGCTTCGTCGCTGGCCCTCGGCAGGCGCTTGCGGATCTCGCTCGACTTCAGCCCCCGCACGCCGCGCAGCTCGGCGGCCGAGTACGCGCTGATGCCCTTGCCGACCACGTCCCCGTCGTGGGCGACCTCGACGGCATCGCCGGCGTCAAACTCGCCCGACACCTCGACCACGCCGACCGGCAGCAGGCTCGTCCCTCCCTCCCGCAGCGCGCGTGCCGCACCGGCGTCGACGAGCACCTGGCCGCGCACCGGCTTGGCGTATTTGAGCCACAACTTGAAGCTCGAGTAGCGCGCCGGCTGAGCCGGGAACCTGGTTCCGACCCGCTCGCCCGCCGCCACCGTGAGGATCGTTCCGGGGTCAAGGCCGCTGGCGATCACCGTCGGGATCCCGGACGCCGTCGCCATCTCGGCCGCCACCACCTTCGAGCGCATCCCGCCCAACCCGAACGGAGACGTGGTGTGGCCGATATCGAAGCCTTCCAGCTCGTCAAACCGCTCGACGGCGGGGATCAGCCGCGCCGCGGGGTTGGAGCGCGGGTCGGCCGTGAACACGCCGGCGGCGTCGGTGAGCAGGAGCAGCAGCTCCGCCGCCAGCAGGATCGCCACCTGCGCGGCGAGGAAGTCGTTGTTGCCGAACGAGATCTCGTCCGTGGTGGTGGTGTCGTTCTCGTTGATGACCGGGACGACCCGCCATTCCAGCAGCTTCTGCAACGTCTGGCGCGCGTTCAGATAGTGAGTCCGCGCGCTCATGTCGAAGAACGTCAGCAGCACCTGCGCGGTCGGCACATCGCGAGCCTGCAGCAGCTCGTCGTAGACCCGGTAGAGCTTGCCTTGGCCGATCGCGCTCGCCGCCTGGAGCTCATCGACGGTCCGCGGGCGCAGCGGGATCGCCATCATCCCCATGCCGCGCGCGATCGCGCCGCTCGTGACGACGATGATCGAGCGTCCGGCGTGATGCAGCTCGGCGAGCTGGTCGCACACCTGCGCGAGAACGTCCGACCGCACCTCGCCGCGCTCATCGGCCACGATGCTCGATCCGAGCTTCACAACCAAGGAACTCATTGGTGAGGAGGTTAGTTGGGCCGGCGCTTGGGCGCCGGATGATCGACGCCCGCCGATTGCCGCCGGCCTGATCCCCGGGCGCCGCCGTGGCGGCGCCCGGGTTCAGGCTCACGGCCGGCGCCGCGACCGCTGCCTAGCAGCGGTGGTAGACGCGCGCGAAGGTGACCTTCTCCGCGCGCGAACCAACCTTGATGTTCTCCGCGTAGGTGACCTTGACGTTGCCAAGGCCGGCTCCCTGGAGGTTGACCATGACCGTGGCCGAGTGGCCGTTGGCCTTGTAGGTCTTCGACTTGCCCTTGAACCTGACGACGATCGACTCGAAGCGCTCACCCGGATCCAGCGACAGCGGGACCATGAATGACTTCGGCGCGCAGCCTTTGACCTTGGTCACCTCGCCGTTGCACCACGGGTTCGGCGTCACGCCGCCGCACACGTTGGGCATGCTCGGGAGCTTGCTCGCCACGGGCAGCGGGTGCAATCCATTGCTGATCTTCGTCATCCGCGGGTAGTGGTCGCCCTTCTTGCAGCCGAACGGCGGCAACGAAACCTGCGTGTCGCACAACACCTCATTGAGGAGGGTGACGTTGATGTTGCTGCTGTCCTTGCCGCTGCAGAGCGGATGCGCCTTCTGGAGCGCCGCCGCGTCAGCGGACAGGCCCTGCGAGTCGGTGTTACCGCGGAAGCAGTCGGTCGGCTCGGCGAAGAAGTTCAACTGGTCGAAGGCACCGTTGGTCTTGTTCCCGTAGCCGCCGTCGCCCGTGAACTTGTTGTTCAACAACGCGTCGCCGTATTCCTCGTACTCGCAGCTGCCCTTCCCGAACAGCTTATTGCTGTAGACGCCGCCCGTGCACGGCTTACCCGAGTCGAGGTAGGGCACCATCAGCATGCCCCAGGCCTTGTTGTTCGCGAACGTGTTGTCCATCACGGTGTCGTCGCGAGCGCCCGAAAGCGTCATCCCGGTGCCCACCGGTCCCGCGGCGGCGGAGCCGGCGGCGGGGACGTTCGGATTGTTGTTGTCGTGGACGTTGTTGTCCATGAACACCCAGCACGAGTGGGTGTGGGTGATCGGGCTGATCCCGTTGTTGGGGCAGGCTCCGTTCTGCGGGGGCGGGTTGTCGCCGTTCTGGCTGTTGGTGTCGAACCCGTCCTCGTTGTTGTCGAACTGGGAGTTCTTGACCACCAGGCTGCCACCCGAGTTCGAGCCCGAGTAGCCGAGCGCGCTGAACTCAGCCCAACCCTTGTTGATCACCTGGTTGCACTCTTGCTGACAGGCACCGATGTAGTAGCCCGAGTCATTCATATTGCTGGCGTACGTGTTGTTCCACGTGCCGCCATCCCAGTTGCTGGAGAAGATCCCGTACTCGGCCGCCGACACCTCGTCCTGCACCTGGTTCTTACCGTGCGTGTTGTACCAACTGCTGGTCGCGTTGAGATACGAGCCGGTGTAACCCCACCCGCCGATCTTGCCGCTGTCCGCACCGCCGTTCCACCAGAACTCGTTGCCGGTTCCGCCGTCGCCGCCGGAGCCGCCGAGGAAGTTGCACGCGGTCATGTTCTCGACCGACACGTTGTTGGCCTTCCACACCATCACGCCGTTGAGGCCGGCCGGACCACCCGACGCCTTGGGGCCGAAGTTCTGATCCTTCTCGATGTCGTTGCACGTGGGACCGGCCTTGGTCCCGTCAACCACCACCGCGTTGCGGTTCATGCCCCGCAGGATCAGATTCGGAGTGGTGATCAGCACGCCGGCGGGGAACTCGCCACCGCTGCCCTTCGGGATGTGACTCGAGGTCGTCTTGTAGTCACCGGGTCCGACCAGGATCACGTCGCCGGGCTTGGCCGCGCTCACGGCCGCCTGTATCGAACTGAATTGACCCCGCACGCCCTTGAACGAGCCCACTCTCAGCACTTGAGCGCCGGCCGGCGCCACCGCCGCCAGCCCGGCGGCCATGCTGATGAGCAGACCAAACACTGCTCTGCGCATTCGATTCCTTTCTTGTATATCTCTCCTCAAACCTCCCCTGGCGGGCGATGCTACCGGTTTGGATCGAGTTCAAACGCCACCCCGGCGATCTCCACCTCGTCGCCCGCCTCGAACCCAGCCGCTTCCAGCGCCCGGATCACCCCGATCCCGCGCAGCCTCCGTTCCAGGTACGCCAGCGCCTCCTCGTTGTCGAGGTCATACCGCGCCAGCAGACGCTCAACGCCCTTCCCGGTGACTCGGTAGAAGCCCTCGCCAACCCGCTCCACCCGATACGCGCGGCCCGCGGCGGGCCGAAACACCCGGTGCTCAGCGAGCCCCTCCTCCTTCCCGGCGCCACCGTCCCCCTCCCGGCGACTCCCGGCCAGCCGCACCGGTTCTCGATCAGCGTCCCGCTCCCAGCGGGCCCCGGCGAGCGCGTCATCCCCGCCACCGCCCTCCTCCCAATTTACAGTTATTTGGTGCAGGATCTGCCTGGCCAGCTCGTCCAGACCCATCCGGGTGACCGACGACGTCAGGACCACCGGCGTGGCCCGACCGACGCGTCGTTGCCATTGCTCGTTCGCGACTGCCGCCCGCCGCGGATCGACGAGATCGGCCTTCGACAGGGCGAGGATCCGAGGCAGCGACGCCAACCGCGGGTCGTACTGCCGGATCTCGAGCTCGACCATCGCGTGATTGGCGACCGGATCGGAGCCGTCGAGGGGGGCGAGATCGAGCACATGGACCAGCAACTGGGTCCGCTCGATATGGGCCAGAAACTCGTGCCCGAGCCCGGCGCCGGCGCTCGCCCCCTCGATCAGGCCCGGGATGTCAGCGATCACCAGCTGACGGTCCGGTGTCTCGAGCGTGCCCAGCACCGGCTCGAGCGTCGTGAACGGATACGCGGCGATCTTCGGCTGAGCCCGCGTCAGCCGCGCCAGCAGCGACGACTTGCCCGCGTTGGGAAGGCCGACCAGCCCGACGTCGGCCAGCAACTTGAGCTGAAGGGTGATCCAGCTCTGATCGCCGGGCAGACCACGCTCGGCAAACCGCGGCGTCTGGTGCGTCGGTCCGGCGAACCGCTTGTTGCCGCGGCCCCCCGAACCCCCGCGCGCCACCATCACCCGTTGGCCTGGCCGCACGAGATCGTGGCGGCTGCCGTCGCTCTCGACGAGCACCTGGGTCCCGGGCGCCACCGCGATCTCGAGCGTCCGGCCATCCGCGCCGTGGCGCTGGGATCCCTGGCCGTGACCGCCGCGCCCGGCCTTGAAGTGCGCCTTACGGCGAAACTGCTCGAGGTCACGCAGCGAGTCGTCGCACACGAGCACGACCTCACCGCCCCGCGCGCCATCCCCGCCATCGGGACCACCCTTGGGCACGTGCGCCTCACGGCGAAAGCTGAGACAGCCATCGCCGCCAGCGCCGGCCTGAACATGGATGCGCGCGCGATCTTGCATGTGTTGATCGTGACACGCCTCGCTCAGGGGGGCCTTCGGCCGGCCTTAACGCCAGACCCTAGGCCGCGATTCCGAGCGCTCGCTTCACGTCGGCGATCACCAGCTCCGGCTCGTTGTAGAGCTGATACTCGGTGTACCGGATCACCGTGAATCCGAGTGCGCGGAGGTGCAGATCCCGCCGCCGGTCGCGCACCATCTGTGCCCGCGACGAGTGGCCTCGTCCACCGTCCAGCTCGACCGCAAGCTTCTCTTTCCACCACACCGCATCGACCGTCTGTCGCCCGAGCTCAACGTTGATCTCCGGCAGAGGAATGCCCGCGGCCTTGCACAGGGCAAGGAACTTCCGCTCGAGCCGGCTCCTGGTCCGTGCCAGTCGCGGATCATGTCGGTCCAGGGCCTCTCGCAGCCTCGCGGTTCCCGGTCGCCCCCGTTGGAGCACCTCCCTGACTGCGTCGATATCCAGCAGCTCCTGATACTCGGCCTCAATCAGAGCAAAGCTCACGTCTTTCAGTGGTGCGATGGCGGCATAGTCCAGTAGCGCCTGGGGCAGCGGCGTGACCGGCAGCTGATTGTGAAGGACGCGGTCGATGTCACGACGGCCGTGAACCTCGAGGCCGCCCCGAGAACGGTGGCGTCCCGGGGTGCTGACGTGGATCACCGGAGGTTTCCTCTTGATCAGCTCCATCCACCACAACGCGGTGGCGTGGCTGAGCATCGAGCCGTGGCCGCCATACAGCAGCGCGTCTGCGAACTCGGCCTCAACACTCGGCGCTTGATGACCGACGGCGTATACGCCAGGAAGAGTGCGATAGAGGTATCCCTCGGCGAGCCAACGAGTGAGCCGGCCGTCAGTCACCCCTAAGTCGACCAGTTGAGACCGGCTGACGCGCCCAAATTGCCGCTTCGCCGCCTTGCTCACTCCAACCTTGGCACTTTTCCGCCACCCCTCGGCGGAAAATTGCCAAGGTTCGGACACGGCTCCATGTCACAGCGGAAGCTGTAACGAAACAAGACGCCATCCGCAACAACTCTGTGCCAATTCCGCGCCGGAACAGTGCCGGCGGCGGGGTTACTCGTCTGAACTGACGGCCGGATCGACCGAAATCACCCGGCCGCGACGTCCACGGGTGAACTGCACCGTGCCCGCGCTCCGCGCGTAGATCGTGTCGTCCTTACCGATCCCGACGCCGTCGCCAGGCTTGAACCGGGTGCCCCGCTGGCGGACGATGATCTCGCCACCCGTGACGGCCTGTCCGGCGAACACCTTGACGCCGAGACGCTTGGCGTTGGAATCGCGGCCGTTGCGCGAGGACCCAAGTCCTTTCTTATGCGCCATCGTCCGCCTCCTTGGTTTCCTCAGACTGTCCGGCGGCTTCCGTAGTCTCGTCCGTGGCGGCCTCAGGCTCCGCGGCGGCCTCAGTCTCTACGGCGGCCTCAGTCTCTACGGCGGCCTCAGGCTCCACGGCGGCCTCAGGCTCCACGGCGGCCTCAGTCTCCACGGCGGCCTCAGGCTCCGCCGCGACCTCCGCGGGCGCCGCGGGCGCCGCCTCAACCACCTCCGGCTCCACCACCGCCGCCACCGGCTCCGCGTCGGACTCCGGCGCCGGCGATTCGACCGCCTGGGCCGGCGAGGAACCACTGACCGTGATCCCCGTCACCTCGAGCCGGGTGAGCTCCTGCCGATGGCCGTTGCGGCGCTTGTAGCCGCGCTTGGGCTTGAACTTGACCACGCGCAGCTTCGGACCGCGTTCGTGGCTGACGACCCGCGCCACCACCGCGACGTCGGAGAGCTCGGCCGGCGCGTCGAGAACGGTGGCGCCGTCGACGAACAGCAGCGGCTGGAGCGAGACCGACGTCCCGTCTTCCACGGGCAGGCGCTCGACGAGCAGGGACTGTCCCTGCTCGACGCGGTACTGCTTGCCACCTGTTTTGACGATTGCGTACATGGCTCAGTCAGGCGCCCCGGCGGCAGATGCTGCCTTGGCACCGGAACGGCGCCGTCCGCCTCTGCGGCCACGACGCCGAGTAGGCGATTCTAGTTCATCCTCGGAATCGGCCGGAGAACCGGGCTCGGACCCCGGCTCGGGCTCGGCCGACGCATCGGACGCGGGCGGCTCCTCAGCGCGCCCCCCAGACTCACCCTCGGACGCCGAAGACGCCGAAGACGCCGAAGACGCCGAGGAACTAGCGGCCTTGGACCGTCCACGCGACCGCGACCGGCCTCCGGGACCGCCACCATCGCGTGCCGCGCCACCGTTCCCGGCGCCACCGTCCTGCCCCGCCGACCCGACGTCGACCAACGACGCCACCGCCGACGAGCGTCCGGCCTCCTCGATCCGCACCAGGTGCTTCTCGCCCACGAACCGGCCGCCACCGGTGACCGAGATGATGTAGCCATCGACCTTGGCCACCGCGTCGCCGGCGCTGTACATGTGCGGCTCGATCAGCTCGACGTGGACCTCCTCGCCCTCGCGGAAGGGGACCGCGCGCTCGACGATCTGCGAGCGGTCGCCCTCGAGCAGCACGTCGAAGTGCTCGAGGGGCAATCCCTCGGAGCCCTCGAACGCGAACCACTTTCCGGTCTCCTGCTCGATCTGGTGCAGCACCCGGGCCCCGTCGCGGGTGAACTCGGCACTGACGCGCGGGTTCATCTGGATCAGCAGGGCCTCGGCCGATGTCCCCTTGGCCAGGTCGCGCATCCGCCGCTCGAACTCGATCGCGATCGTCTCCTCGGACTTGATCACGCCCTCGCCGTCGCAGGTGGGGCAGGGCCGGGTCATGATCTCGCGCACGCCGTCGGTGACGTTCTGGCGCGTCATCTCGACCAGGCCGAGCGGGGAGATCTCGACCACGAACGTCTTGGTCCGATCCTCGTCGAGGGCCTTGCGCAAGGTCTTCAGCACGGCGTCGCGGTTGCGCGCCCGCGCCATGTCGATGAAGTCGATCACGATGATGCCGCCGATGTCGCGCAGACGCAGCTGACGCACGACCTCATCGGCGGCTTCCAGGTTCGTCTTGGTGATCGTGTCCTCGAGCCGGGCGCCCTTGCCACGGCCGATGAACGAGCCCGAGTTGACGTCGATCACCGTCAGCGCCTCGGCGTAGTCGATCATCAGGTAGCCGCCGCTGGGCAGATCGACCCGGCGCGAGAGCGTCGAGGCGAGCACCGCCTCGACTCCGAAGGCCTCGAACAACGGCGTGTCCTCCTCCCACAGCTCGACGTGGTCGACGAGCTCGGGCGCGGTGCGGGTGAAGAACGAGATGAGGCGATGGTGCTGCTTGGGGTCGTCGACGATCGCGCGGTCGAAGACCGAGGAGAAGATGTCGCGCACGACCCGCACGGAGAGGTCGGCCTCCTGGAAAACGAGGGCCGGCGCGTGGCTCTCGGCGACCCGCTTCTGCAGCACCTCACCGAGCTTGAACAGATACACGAGCTCGCGCTCGAGGTCGGCGCGCGTGGCGCCCTGGGCGGCGGTGCGGATGATCGCTCCCGCCCCCTTCAAATCGAGTTTGGCGGCCTCCTTGCGCAGCCGCTCGCGCTCGGGCTCATCGAGCCGGCGCGAGACGCCGACGCCCTCCCCGTAGGGGGCGTAGACCATGTAGCGGCCGGCGATCGTCAGGTCCATCGACAGGCGGGCGCCCTTGGACTTCAAAGGATCCTTGACCACCTGGACGACGATCTCCTGTCCGGGCTTGAGCATGTCGGAGATCTGGCGGCCCTCGCGCGAGGTGCCGCGCCCACGACGGGGTGCTTCCACGCCCGGCATCACGATCTCATCGACGTGAAGGAAGCCGTTCTTCTCGAGTCCGATGTCGACGAACGCCGCTTCGAGCCCGGCGAGCACGTTGTCGACCCGACCTTTGTAGATATTGCCGACGATCGATCTCGCGCCACGGCGCTCGAGGTAGAGCTCCGCGACCTTATATCCAGCGCCCGGCCGGGACGTCTTGCGCCGCTTGCGACCGCGGCGGGCGGCCACGGTTCCGGTTGCTTCCAACATCGCGACCCGAGTTTCCCCGCGGTCGACGCTGACCAATACTTGCTTCTTCAATTTTCAGTCAATCCTTTTACTTAAAGTTTATTGAGGGGCCGCGCTCGCCCTGGCGGGCGGCGCGGCTGGGTCCTGCCTAGCCCGCGCGCGGCCGCGGCAACCGCGCATCGAGGCCCGAAGGACGGACCGGCGTTTGGATGGTTCGCACCGGCATACCTATGAAATTAGCGCCTGGGCTTTACCCGTCGCCGTCATCCGTGCCTGGACGTAGATCGATTGGAGCAACCCGATGGCGATGAAGGTGACGAGCACCGATGACCCGCCGTAGCTCAGCAGGGGTAAGGGCACACCGGTGATCGGCATGATCCCGATGGTCATGCCGACGTTGACGAACACCTGGAACATGAGCATCGCCAAGATGCCCCCGGCTATCAATGTTCCGTAGAGGTTCTTAGCCATGGTGAGGATTCGCAGTCCGCGCCATATCAGCAGCGCGTACAGCGAGAGGACCACCGCGGCACCCACGAAGCCGTAGATCTCCCCGACCGCGGCGAACACAAAGTCGGTGTCGTTCGCCGGTAGGAAATTGAGCTTCGTCTGGGTGGCGTTGGCGGCACCGCGACCTGTCTTCTGGCCAGAGCCAATCGCGATCAGCGATTCGGTGATGTTGTAAGTCTGGTTCTGGGGGTCGAGTGATGGATTGAGGAAACCGGTCAGCCGCTGGACTTGGTAGGGCTTGAGCACGTGGACGCCGAGCGCCGGCGCGCCGCCCAGCACGAGCGCGATCGAGACGACGAACATGGCCAGCAGCGCGCTCAGCTGCTTGGCCGAGGTGCCCGCGACAAACAGCATCATGAACCCGATCGCCACGTACACGAGCCCGGTCCCGAGGTCCGGTTGGGGGATGACGAGCAGCGCCGGCACCAGGGCCAGCAGCATGATCCGCGCCGTGGTCCGCCACTCGTTCAGCCGCCGAGAGCGATCGACGAGGAACGCCGACAAGGAAACGATCAGCAGCACCTTGCCGAACTCCGAGGACTGGAATTGAAACAACGGCAGGGGAATCCAACGACGCGCTCCGTTGACGGCGGGCATCCCGAAGACCACGAGGTCCAGCGCGATCATCAGGCCGTAGAAACCGAACTTGAACTCGCGCAGACGGGTGTAGTCGATCCGCGCCAGCAGCAGCGCCACGATCACCCCGGCGCCGGCGTAGATCGCCTGACGATCGACGTAATACAGGGGGTGACCGGGATCGGCGTTGGCGGTGGCGGCGCGGAGGGTGACCAGCGAACAAGCGACCAGCCCGATCGCCCCGAGCATCAGCATGGGGTCGAACAGCGGCCAAACCCGAGGCCGGGCCTGCTCGACCTCCTCGACCGGCTGGATTGCGCCCGCGCTCATAGGGTGTGCGAGTTGCCGGTCACGAACGAGCCCTTCTTGCCGAAGAACCACTGCGAGAGGATCTGGCGCGCCACCGGCGCCGCGCCGATGTCGCCGAACCCGCCCTGCTCGACCCACACCACGACGACGATCGGCGTGCCGGTCGCCGACGAGGGAACGAAGCACGCGTACCAGGCGTAGTCCTGCTCGACGCCGTTGTTGACGTACTGCGCCGTTCCCGTCTTGCCGTAGACCTGCTCGCGGAAGTTCCCCATCACGTCATCCGACGTGCCGCCCGGCGATGAGGCGGCCTCCCGCAACCCCTGGCGGATCGCCGCCAAGTACTGAGGATTGATGTTGATGTGGCGCGCCGGCGGGGGGCTGATCTTCTGCAGCACGGTGCCGTCGGGCTCCTCGATGTCGAGCCCGAGATGGGGGCGGACGATGGTGCCGCCGTTGGCCAGCGCCGCGTAGACCACGGCGAGCTGGAGCGGCGTCGCCTGCACGTCGCCCTGGCCGACGGCGAGGTTGATGTTGTCGCCGACCGACCACGGGCGGTTGGTGCCGTCAGCGATCCCGCAGCCGCCGGGCGCGTGCTTGCGCTTGCCCTTGAACGGGCCGGTGGCGTTGTCGCACTCGGCCTCGAGCTGGTTGACCTTGTTGCGCCAGGCCGGGGTCGGGAGGTTCCCCGCCGCCTCGCCCGGGAGATCGATGCCCGTCTTGCGGCCGATCCCGAACTTGCCAGCCCACTGGTCGAGCGCGCCGCCGTTCGGATGGGTCGCGGGGTCGGCGTTGGTGAGCGCGCCAAGGTTGTAGAAGAACACATCGTCGGATACGCGGATGGCGTTGACGAGGTTGAGCACGCCGTTGGCCGCTCCGCCCGAGTTGTGCCGGCACTGGCCGTCGATGCAGTACTGGCCGGTGTCGTCGTAGGTCTGGTCGAGGCTCCACACGCCGCTCTCGAGCGCGGCGGTGGCGGTGATCGGCTTGAACGTCGAGCCGGTCGGCCCGACGCTCTGGATCGCGCGGTTGAGCAGCGGGAAGTTGCTGGAGGGGTTGTTGAGCTGCTTGTACGTCGCCTCCGAGATCGGCTTGGCGAAGTCGTTGGCGTTGTAGGAGGGCAGTGATCCCATCGCGTAGACCGCGCCGTTGTCAGGATTCATGGCCACGAAGGCGCCACCCTGGGACGGCGGGTTGGCATCGATCGATTCCTGGAGCGCCTGGTCTCCCGCCTTCTCGAGGTTGACGTCGAGCGAGAGGCGGAGGTTGTGACCCGGCACCGGCGGCGTCTTGGACCGATAGCCCTCGAACTGGCCGAGCGAGTTGACCGAGATGTTCTCGGAGCCGTCCTCGCCGCGGAGGTAGCGGTCATAAGTCCACTCGAGCCCCGACTGGCCGACGGTCGAGTTCTCCGGCACGCCTTTGAACCGCGACTCGTGCACCTCTTGCGGGTTGATCGGCCCGATCGTGCCGAACAGCTGCGCAGCGGTGTCGTTCAGCGGGTAGTGGCGCTGATAGACCTGTTCGACGCTGACCCCGGGGAACAGCTGCGAGCGCTCGGCGATGTAGTACTGGACGTCCCGATTGACGTTCGTACGCTGCGTGACGGTCACGCTGGCGTAGGGCAGGAGTGCCTGCTGTTGGGCCACATCGCAGCCGATCGGCGACAGCCTCACCGTGCCGTAGCCGACCACCCGGCAGGCCTCGCGCTGGGTCGACATGTGCAGCACCCAGGCCAGGCGGTCGTACACGGCGGCATCGGCCGGGGGCGGCTTGACCAGCGTGGCCGTGTCCATGCGAACCGGCAGATTGGGCGGCGAAATCTGAACCTCGAGAGCCTCGACCGAGTCGACGAGCACGTTGCCGCTCGAATCGAGGATCTCGCCCCGCGGCGCGGGGATCGCGATCTCACGGGTCTGGTTGGTGTTGGCCTGGGCCAGGTATTGCTGGCCCGACAGGACCTGGAGGAACCACAGCCGGAAGAAGATGATCGCGAACATGGCCAGCGCGAAGCTGCCGATCACGGCGACGCGAAAGGCCAGCTGCGGCGTCATCGGCGGGCGGCGATCTTCGGGGAGCTTGATCATGCGGCGGGGCTCCGCGGAATCGGTCCCTGCGAGGGACGCTGAAGCGGGCTGAGCCCGCCGGTCGTGTAGGCGCGACGGCGTCGGCGCCGCGGATCTTCCGGCAACACCGGCTGGATGATCCTGCGCACGAGCGCATACACCGGCAAGGCGATCAGCGTGTTGACGAGCACGGTGAGGAAGATCTGCTGGAGCAGCAGCACGCTGACCGGCGAATCGACGCCGAGCAGGAACTGGATCAAGGCCATGCCGATCCCCGCGAACGCGGTCGCCGCCGCACCGAGCGCGAGGGGCACCAACCCATGGGCGGGATCGCGCAGCTCGCGCAGGCGTCCCGCCCCGTAGCCGATCGCGATGTAGAGGAGGGACGTTACCCCCAGGGTCTGGACGAGCAGCAGATCGACGAACAGCCCCATCCCGAAGCCCATGATCGCCCCGGACAGCGAGCCGGTCAGGAGCCCGACCGACATCACCACGAGCGGTCCCAGATCGGCGCTCACGCCGAAGATGGAGATCTGCGAGATCGCCGCCTCCTGGATGACCACCGTGACGATGGCGAGCAGGGCGAGCCGGATCGGGAGACGGAGTTTCGCGTTCACGGCAGCTGCGCGCGTTCGGTACCAGCGTGGGGCGTCGTGAGGATCTGCACGACGCTGATGTGGCGCAGGTCGGAGACCAGCGAGACCGGGACCTGGCCGTTGTTTAGCAGTTCGTCCTGGCTGAAGCTCGGCGGAACCTGACCGATGGGGATACCCGGCGGGTACAGCGAATCGAGCTGGTCGTAGGTGAACCCGGCCGTCACCACCTGGTCGCCGGGCTGGATCGAGGCGTGTTCGGGCAGATCCTGCAGCAGCATCTGGTTGGGGTTGCCGACCGCCGGCACGAGCAACCCGCTGTCGCCGGCCTGGTCCTCGACCTGGGCCGCCGCGGCGAAGGAGTGGTCGGTGATCAGGGTCACGATCGATACGGTCGGGTCGACCGTCGTGACGTCGCCGACGAGCGAGTTGTCGCCAATCACCGGGTCGTTCAGGTGGACGCCGTCCTCGGATCCCTTATCGACCTCCACCGTCTCGTACCACAGGATCGGATCGCGGCTGATCACCTGGGCGGCGACCGGGTGGTAGCTGTCGATGCCGTAGCGGCTGTCGAGGCGCACCAGCTGCGTGAGCTGCTGGTTCTCGATCGCCGCGCTCTTGAGCTGGGCGACCTCGGCGCGCAGCGTATCGACCTGCGTCTGCAGCTGGTCGGCACGCGACTTGGCGTGGATCGTGCCGGAGAACCACCCGGCGATATCGCGGACGGGCGTGAGCACCTTGCTCGCGCCCTCCTGGATCGGCGAAAACACCTCGACGATGCCGCGCTGCACGGTGTGCAGCGGACTGCTCGACGACTCCCCGAAATATGCCGTTAGCAGGATCAGGGAAACGGCGACGAGCAATCCGAGAACTGCGCGCCGGCGCCGGACTTGCTTGGTTTGCACGTGAAGCGTGTCTCCAAAGTGGTTCTCCGCAACCTAGTACCGCTTGCGACGGTTACGTGAATTCTTGCTCGAACGATGGATCGCTTCGAACTCCTCCAACGACCTTCCCGAGCCGACCGCGACGCAGGTCAGCGGCGACTCGGCCAGGTGGGCGGGCATCTGCGTCTCATGACGCAAACGCTCCTCAAGTCCCTGTAGCAGCGATCCGCCGCCTGCCAGCATGATGCCACGATCCATGATGTCGGAGGCAAGTTCCGGCGGCGTGCGATCGAGCGTCTCCTTGACCGCGTCGATGATCTGGGAGACCGGCTCCTCGAGCGCGCCGCGGATTTCCTCGCTCGTCAGCACCACGGTCTTGGGCAGCCCGGAGACCATATCCCGACCTCGGATCTCCGCCTGGACCTCTTCCCCGATGGGGAAGGCGGAGCCGATCTCGAGCTTGACCTCCTCGGCCGTCTGCTGGCCGATCAGCAACTTGTACTCCCGCTTGACGTAGTTGATGATCGCCTCGTCGAGCTCGTCGCCGCCGACCCGGATCGACTGCGAGACGACGATCCCGCCGAGCGAGATCACCGCCACCTCGCTGGTGCCGCCGCCGATGTCGACGACCATCGAGCCGGTCGGCTCGCCCACGGGGAGGCCGGCGCCGATCGCGGCCGCCATCGGCTCCTCGATCAGGTAGGCCTGGCGGGCCCCAGCGGATAGGCAGGCCTCCTCGACGGCCCGCTTCTCGACCCCGGTGACGCCGCTGGGGACGCACACGACCACGCGCGGATGGGCCCAGCGGTTCTGGTGGACCTTCTGGATGAAGTGCCGGAGCATCTCCTCGGTGACCTCGAAGTCAGCGATCACCCCGTCCTTCAGCGGCCGGATGGCCGAGATCGTGCCCGGCGTCCGGCCCAGCATGCGCTTGGCCTCGATGCCCACCGCGTGGACCTCGCCGGTCCGCGAATCGACCGCGACGACGCTCGGCTCGGAGAGCACGATGCCCCGCCCGCGGACGTACACGAGCGTGTTGGCGGTGCCCAAGTCGACGGCCATGTCGCGGCCACCGAAGCCGGTGAGATACGTGAAAAAGCCCATGCGAGTATTGAGGTAGGAGGAAGCGAGGTCGGAGCGACGAGTAGCGCGAGGGCCACGCCAAGCTGCTGCTCCGGCCCGGAGGGCAGTGTACCGAACGTGTGTCCGCCAGCAGGCCGCGGAAAACGGGGCGGACGGCCAAAAACCCTGGAAAACAACTAAGTAAGCGCTAAAGACTCTTCCACGTTCTGCAAGCTCACGCCCACAGCACCTCGGGCGCGAGTTCGAGGAGCGTCGCCACCGGCAATCCGACCACGTTCAGGTAGTCGCCCTCGATCGCGGCCACCAGCGCCGCGCCCTGACCCTGGATCGCGTAACCGCCGGCGCGCTCGCGCCATTCGCCGGTGCTCACGTACCAGTCGATCAGCCGCTCGTCGAGCGCGCGGAACTCGACCAGGGTGGTCGCGGCGGCGGTCCGGATCGAGTCCCCCTGGATCAAGCACACGCCGCTCAGTACGGCGTGGCGTCTCCCACCGAGCGCGCGCAGCGTCGCCGCGGCCTGCACCGGCCCAGACGGCTTGCCGAAGATCCGTGCGCCGAGCGCCACAACGGTGTCGACGCCGAGCACGAGCGCGCCGGCGCCGGCCGGCAGCGACGCCACCGCCGCCGCCTTGCGGTAGCCGTTCTCGAGCACGACCTCGTGCGGCGGCCCCTCCTCCAGCTCCAGCACACCGCTAGGCACCAGTACAGAAAACGCGATCCCCAGCTGCTCGAGGATGGCCCGCCGCTGCGGCGAGCGCGAGGCGAGGATCAGGCGGCCAGCTCCGGGAAGAACAGCCCTACCTCGCGCGTGGCCGACTCGGGTGAATCGGATCCGTGAACCATGTTCTGACCGACCTCGATCGCGTAATCACCGCGGATCGATCCGGTGGTCGCCTCCAGCGGGTTGGTGGCGCCGATCACCTGACGGGCCGCGACCACCGCCTGCTCGCCTTCGAGCACCATCGCGACCAGCGGTCCCGAGGTGATGAAGTCCACCAGCTCGTCGTAGAAGCCCTTGCCGGCGTGCTCGGCGTAGTGCTGCTCGGCCAGCTCGCGACTCATCGTCATCTGCTTGCACCCGGACAGCCGCAGCCCCTTGCGCTCGAACCGGGCGATGATCTCGCCGGTCAGGTTCCGCGCGAAGGCATCGGGCTTGACGAGGATCAGCGTTCGCTCCATGGGCCGCTGGTCTCCTTGTTGACGAGGTGTCCGCCGGCCGTCAGGGCGTCGACGGAGTGGTTTGCTCGGCGCGAGCGGCGGGAGTGGACGGCTCCCCCAGCGCTCCGGCCACCGGCTGCTCGGACGCGGATTCGCGTCGGCGGCGGGTGCGGCGTGTGGGAGCGGGCGCGACCCCGATCTCCGACTCACAGAACGGGCAGATCTTCCACGCCGGATCGAGCGGCTTGCCGCACGTCGGGCATGGATCCTTGAGCTTGCGCATGCAGTTGGGGCAGCGCAGGAAGTCCTTTTCCACCTCGTAGTCGCAGTGGGGGCAGAGGTGATAGCCGAGCTCGGCCAGCCTCGCCTCGGCCGCCTGCATCTCGAGCTCGCGCTCGCGCACGTCGTCGAGAAATTCAGGCGGGCGGACGATCATGTAAACGATGGTGCCCACAAACGGGAACAGCGACGTCGCCGTCGCGCAGAAGATGAGCATCGGATCGGCGATTCGGCGGCGTGCATCGGAGAACGTCCAATAGATCAGCGCCAGCCAGATGACGATCAAAAACAAGATCAGCAGCTCGATGGCCAGGCTGATCGTGTGATTCTTGATTCCGAAGATGGTGGCCCAATAGAGCATTAACTAGGCGAGTGTAATGGTCGAGATGGTCATAACGCCCCCCGGGGTGTGCATCGAATTCGATGCTCGTCCAATTCGCTGATATCCGCTCGAACCCTTTTGCAGCTACAGAAAGACTCGTCCAAACAGATACCCGATACCGAAGAAGACGAGGATCACCACGGCGACGATCAGCGCCACGAGGCCGATCATGGTGAAGAAGCTCGGCTGGTCGCGCTCCTTCATAGCCGTGAGGCGCGGGCGGCGCTTGCATCCGGGCGGAGCAGATCGGCCACCAGGTAGATCGAGCCGGTAGCCAGCACCACGCCACCCGGACCGGCCAACCGGCGGGCGAGTCCCACCGCCGCGCGCGGGTCGGCGACGACCTGCGTGGGCGGCCCCTGCAACTGGTCCGCGAGCGACTGAAGCGTGGGCGGCGGCAACGCCCTCGGATTTTGACTGCTGGTGAGCACGAGCGCGTCGCAAGCCGGCAGCAGACCCGCCAGCATCGCCGCCGCGTCCTTGTCGTCGAGGATCGACACCACCGCGATGAGCCGGTCGCGGCCGTCGAGAAGCTCCGGCAGCGATTCGACCAGCGCGGCGATGCCCTCGGGGTTGTGGGCACCGTCGAGCAACGTGAGCGGGTCGACGCCGACCGGGTGCAGGCGCCCCGGCACGCGGATCTCTTCCGCCGCGAGCGCTACCGCCTCCCTGTCGAGGTGACCGAGATATGCCTTGGCGGCGGTCTCGGCGACGGCGAAGTTGCGCCGCTGGAAGCGTCCTAGCGCGCCGATCTGGACCCCCGGATCGGCCGGCGCGGCGATGACCCGGGCGGACCGCTGGAGGGCGACCCGGCGGGCCACGGCGGCCGCGTCGGGGTGCAAACCCGGCCCGAGGACGAGCGTGCCCGCCGGCCGGACGACGTCGAGCTTCTCCGCGGAAATATCTTTGATCGTGGGGCCGAGCCAGCGCGTGTGCTCGAGCCCGACGCTGGTCAGCACCTGGACGGTCGACGGGATCACGTTGGTGGCGTCGTAGCGGCCGCCGAGCCCGGCCTCGATCACCGCCACCTCGACGCCGCGGCGGGCGAGCTCCGAGTAGGCGGCGGCGGTCAGCGCCTCGAACTGCGTCACCTGGTCATCGCCGGCCAGCGACCGGTTGACCAGATCGGCCGCGTGCGCAGCCCGCCCGACCGCGGCCGCGAACGCCTCCGGCTCGAGGTCGGCGCCGTCGATCCGGATCCGCTCTCCGAACGAGACCAGGTGCGGGGATAGGTACGCGCCCGTCCGCAGGCCGTGGCGCGCGAGGATCTGGGCGATCATCCGGACGGTCGAGGACTTGCCGTTGGTGCCGACCACGTGGATCGAGTCGAACTGGCGCTCGGGATGTCCGAGCGCGGTCATCAGGCGGCGCATCCGGTCCAGCCCGAACCGCATCCCGAACAACTCGAGCGAAAGGAGGTACTGCTCCGCCTCTTCCGGAGTCACAGCGCCTCCAGCTCGGCCCGCAGCCGGGCCAGCTTGTCCCGTGCGGCGGCCACGACCGGCGCCGGTGCCTTTTCGACGAACCCCTGGTTGCCGAGCTTCTTCTCGCTGCGCTCGACCTCGGCCACGAGCTTGTCGCGCTCGGCGGCGCGCTTGCCCTCCGCGGCGGCGAGGTCGACGTCCTCGCTGGGCAGGATCTCGACCGTCCCCCCCGGCACCGGCACCGCGGCGATCGGCGGTCCTCCATCGGGCGTCAACGACAGCTTGGCCAACCGCTCGAGGTGGTCGACGGTCTGCTCGTAGCCATCCGCGCTGAGCCTGGCGCGAACCCGGGCGCCCGCCTTCACGCCGGCGAAGTCGCGCCACGCGCGCAACGCCTGGATCGCCTCGATGACGCGATCGAGTGACGCCTCGGCCGCCCCGTCGGGCGCGGTCGTGGCCTGGTCGACGACCCGGGCCGCCAGCAGACCCTCGGCGCCGGGCAGATGGGAGTAGATTTCCTCGGTCACGAACGGGATGATCGGGTGCGCCAGCATCAGCGTCTCGGTGAGGACGTAGAGCAGCGTACGGGTGGCATCGGCATCCTGCTCGTACAGACGCGGCTTGACCAGTTCGAGGTACCAGTCGCACAACTCGGCGTAGATGAACTCGTACAGCTCGAGCGCGGCGTGCGAGAAGTCGTAGCTCTCGATCCGGCCGTGGACGGACGCCTTGGCGCGAGCCAGCCGCGCCAGGATCCAGTGGTCCTCCGCCCGCGCCGGCGTCACCCCAGGCCGCGCGTCGGGATCGATCCGTAGCAGGATCAGCCGCGAGGCGTTCCATAGCTTGTTGGTCAGCTGGAGCCCTTGGGCGATCTTGTCCTCGCTGAAGCGGACGTCCTGGCCCGAGGACATCGCCAGCAGTCCCCAACGGACGGCGTCCGCACCGTAAGCCGGGAACTCTCCGCCGCCAACGAAAACAGGCGGGCGAAGCCCGCCATTAATCAAATCGAGCGGATCGATCCCGGTACCCAGCGATTTCGACATGCGCCGTCCGTCGGGAGCCTGGATGATCGAGTGGACGTAGACGTCCGCAAACGGGATCTGGCCGGTGAACTCCAGCCCCAACATGATCATCCGCGCGACCCAGAGGAAGATGATGTCGCGCGAGGTGACGAGGGCGTCGGTGGGATAGAACGCCTTCAGTTCGGCCGTGTCCTCGGGCCACCCGAGGGTGGCGAAAGGCCACAGACCCGAGCTGAACCAGGTGTCGAGCACGTCGGGATCGCGCTCCCACCCCTCGCCCTCGGGCGTCGTGACGTCGACGTGGGTCTCCGAGCCGCGATACCAGACCGGGATCTGGTGTCCCCACCAGAGCTGGCGCGAGATGCACCAGGGACGGATGTTCTCCATCCACTCGAGGTACACCCGCTCGTAGTTGGCGGGCCAGAAGCGGACCGCGCCGTCGGTCACGACGTCGATCGCCGGCCTGGCCAGCTCGACCATCCGCATGAACCACTGGAGCGAGATCAGCGGCTCGATCCGTTCGCCCGAGCGATGGGAGAAGGGGACGGTGTGCAGGTATTCCTCCGTCCGCGCGATCAGCTCCTGCTCGCGCAACGCCTCGACGACGGCCGCCCGCGCCTCGGCCACGGTGAGGCCGCGGAACCGCTCGGGCGCGGCGTCGGTGATCCGACCATCCTCGCCGATCACGCTGACCTCGGCGAGGCCGTGGCGGCGCCCGATCTCGAAGTCGTTGGGGTCGTGGCCGGGGGTGATCTTCAACGCGCCGGTCCCGAACTCGGGCTTCACGTAGTCGTCGGCGATGATCCGCAGCTTGCGCCCGACGAGCGGCAGGACGGCCTTCTCGCCGATCAGCCGCCGGTAGCGCTCGTCGTCGGGATGGACGGCGATGGCGGTGTCTGCCAGCATCGTCTCCGGGCGCACGGTCGCGACCGTGATCGCGCCCGAGCCGGAGTCCAGCGGGTAGTCGATGTAGTAGAGGGTGTCGGTCACCTCCCGTTCCTCGACCTCGAGGTCGGAGATCGCGGAACGACTGCCGGGGTCCCAGTTGACCATGTACCGGTCGCGATAGATGTAACCCTTGCGGTACAGCGCCACGAACACCCGCTGGACGGCGCGGACGTACGCCGGGTCGAGCGTGAACCGCTCGTCGTCGTAGTCGCACGACGCGCCGAGGCGCTTGAGCTGTTCGATGATCGTGCCGCCGTAGCGGGCGCGCCACTCCCACACGCGGTCGACGAAGCGATCGCGACCGAGCGCCTCGCGACTGCTGCCTTCGGCCTGGAGCTCGCGCTCGACCTGGGTCTGGGTCGCGATCCCAGCATGATCGGTGCCGAGGATCCACTTCGTCCGCTGTCCCCGCATCCGGTGGTAGCGCGCCAGGCAGTCCTGCACCGAATTGTTCAGCGCGTGGCCCATGTGTAGCGCGCCGGTCACGTTGGGGGGCGGGATCGCCACCGAGTAGTTCTCGTCCGGGGTGCCGATCGGCTCCGGATGGAACAGACCGGAATCGAGCCAACGCTTGGCGATCCGCGGCTCGACTTCCGCGGGCTCGTAGCGCGTGCGCGATTCCAGCTCGGAGATGATGGGCTTGTGTGTCACTCCGTCGGCAAGTCTAGGCCGACGGAACCGACGAGCCTACGCGGCTTCTTCCTCGGGGGCGGCGACCGTGACCAGCGTCGGCGACGTGCCCTTGTCGATCGTTTCCCGGGTGACGACGCACTTGCGCACATCGCGCCGGGAGGGCAGCTCGAACTGAACCTCGAGCAGCACCTCTTCGATGATCGATCGCAGGCCGCGGGCGCCCGTCTCGCGCTCGAGCGCCTTGTCGGCGATCGAGGACAGCGCCTCGTCGGCGAACACGAGCTCGATCCCGTCGAACTGGAAGAACCGCTGAAACTGCTTGACCAGCGCGTTGCGCGGCTCGGTGAGGATCTCCATGAGCTCGTCGCGGGAAAGCTGGTGGATCGCCGACATGACCGGCAGGCGACCGACGAATTCCGGGATCAGCCCGTACTGGATCAGGTCCTCGGGCAGGCAGTGCTGGAAGATCTCGCCCGTGTCGCGCTGGTCCTTGGACTGGATCGCGGCGCCGAAGCCGACGCCCTGATGACCGATCCGGCGCTCGATCACCTTGTCGAGGTTGGCGAACGCGCCGCCGCAGATGAACAGCACGTTGGTGGTGTCGATCGAGAGGAACTCCTGGTGGGGGTGCTTGCGCCCGCCCTGCGGCGGAACGCTCGCTGTGGTGCCCTCGAGGATCTTCAGCAGCGCCTGCTGGACGCCTTCCCCGGACACATCGCGCGTGATCGACGGGTTGTCGGCCTTGCGGGCGATCTTGTCGACCTCGTCGATATAGATGATGCCGGTCTCGGCCTTCTTGACGTCGTAGTCGGCCGCCTGGATCAGCTTGAGGAGGATGTTCTCGACGTCTTCGCCGACGTAGCCGGCCTCGGTCAGCGCGGTGGCGTCGGCGATGGCAAAGGGGACGTTGAGGATCTTGGCCAGCGTCTGGGCCAGCAGCGTCTTCCCGCAGCCAGTAGGGCCGAGCAGCAGGATGTTCGACTTCTGCAGCTCGATGTCGTTTTCATCGGACTGCATCATCTGGACGCGCTTGTAGTGGTTGTAAACCGCCACTGACAGCGAGCGCTTGGCCTGCTCCTGACCGACCACGTACTCGTTGAGCACGTCGTAGATCTCGCGCGGCTTGGGGAGATTCTCGATGTCGAAGCTCGGCGGGGCGGTGAGCTCCTCGTCGATGATCTCGTTACAGAGATCGATGCACTCGTCGCAGATGTAGACCCCGGGACCCGCGATCAGCTTCTTGACCTGCCGCTGGGACTTGCCGCAGAAACTGCAGAGGAGCTGTTCGTTGGAGTCCGTCGGACGTGCCATGCGATTCCTCTCTCCGGGTACGGCCGGCCGCGCGCCTAGCTCTAAGGGTAATGCCTCAGTGCTGGGAGATTACGCGGTCGATGATTCCGTATTCCTTGGCCTCCTCAGAGCTCATGAAATAGTCGCGCTCAGTGTCCCGGCGGACTTGCTCGAGCTCCTTGCCGGTGTGAAAGGCGATGATCTCATCGAGGCGCCGGCGCACGTCGATGATCTCCTTGGCGTGGATCTCGATGTCCGTCGCTTGGCCTTGGAAGCTCGAGGAGACCTGGTGGATCAGGATCTTGGCGTTGGGCAGCGCCATCCGCTTGCCCTTGGCTCCGCCGGCGAGGAGCAGGGCGCCCATCGACATCGCGATCCCGACGCAGATCGTCTGCACGTCGGGCTTGATGAACTGCATCGTGTCGTAGATCGCCAGGCCGGCATAAACCGAGCCGCCGGGCGAGTTGATGTAGACCGAGATGTCCTTGTCCGGATCCTCGGACTCCAGGTGGAGCAGCTGAGCCACGATCAAGTTCGCGATCTGGTCGTCCACGGGCGTGCCGAGGAAGATGATGCGTTCGTTGAGCAGGCGACTGTAAATGTCAAACGCACGCTCCCCGCGGGAAGTTTGCTCGACGACCATCGGTACGAGTGGGCTCATAGTGCTCGCTTCTTTTCCTTCCTCGGCCAGATTCCTGCCGAATGTAGCAATCGGCCCGAGCCGGCCGGCGCGGTCAGCGCGCAGCGGCTCGCGGCCCGCGTTTTACGGTCCCTGCGGACCTCGGCTTCCCGGGGTCCAGATCTGTCCCGTCCCGTGCTCGGATCGTTCCTTTTCCGGCGTCCACAGCTCCTCGCGGGCCTTCGCCTGCTCGACGCTGATCGGTTTGGCCTCGCGGACCAGGAGCTCGACGGCCTGGCGGCTCGCGACGTCGTCGCGCAACTCCTCCAGCCGTCGGTTGGAGCGCGCTCGCTCGAGTAGCGCTTCCGCGGTCGTCCCGCCCCGCTCCGCCGCCGGCTCGAGCGCCTCTTTGATCTCGTCGTCGGAGGGGACGATCTGCTCGGCGTCGACCACCGCCGCCAGCAGCGCCTCGCGCTTCAGCGCCCGCTCGGCGTCCGGTTCGGCTTCGTGGGCGAGCGTCTCCTCGTCCTTGCCGGAGATTCGCAGGTAGGTCTCCCTGGAGATGCCCTGCCGCTCGAGCACCGACATCGTCTGGCCGAGCAGCTCGTGCGCGCGCGCGTGAATCAGCCTCTCCGGCACGTCGACGCGAGCCTGCGCGACGGCGGCGTCGATCACCGCCTGCTCGAACTCCTGCTCGATCGCACGCTCGTCGACCGCCTCCAGGCGCGTCCTGATGTCGTCGCGCAGCTCGGCCAGGGTGTCGAAGCCGGCCGCCTCGGAGGCGAAGTCGTCGTTGATCTCGGACAGCCGCTTGGCCCTGACCTCCTTGACGGTGACATTGAACTGGGCCTGCTGGCTGGCGAGCTCACCCGGATAGTCCTCCGGGAACGTCACCTCGACGGTCCGTTCGTCGCCGGCGCTGACCCCGGCCAGCTGCTCCTCGAAGCCGGGGACGAGGCGGCCCGAACCGAGCTCGATCAGCTGGTCGCGACCCTCGCCGCCCGCGAACGGCTCGCCGCCAACCATGCCGACGTAGTCGATGACGACGTGATCGCCCTGGGCGGCGGCGCGCTCGACCGTCTCCAGCGTGGCGAACCGATCCTGCAGCTGCGCCACCTCCGCGTCGATCTGCTCGTCGGTCACCTGGGGCTCGCGCCGGCCCACCTCGAGGCCCTTGTACTGGCCGAGCTGGGCCACTGGCCGGACGCCGATCTCGATCGAGAACGACAGCGGCTGGCCGTGGTCTGGCAGGTCGCCGAGCTTCAGCTCGGGCTCGCCGACCGGAGCGATCCCGGCGAGGTCGATCGCGTCGCTGTACCAGCGGCCGAGCGAGCTCTGGACCGCCTCGTCGACCACGGCCTGGCGGCCGAGGCGGCGGATCACCACCGGCGGCGGCACCTTGCCTTTGCGGAACCCCGGAATCCGCATCTGGCGGCCCAGTTCCCTGGCCGCCTGCTGGACCCGGCGCTCGACCTCCTCGGCCGGAACCTCGGCCTCAACGCGCACGCGCGACTCGGGCAATTCGGTGACTGTCGTCTTCACGTCGGTGGCCATCGAGGAGCAGACGATAGCTTGAGCCGGTGCTCAGGGTTTACGCGCGCGTGCGAACGGGACTGTCGCGGATCGCCGGACGGCTGGTGACCGGACCGGTGGCGTTCCTGGTGGCGGGCCTGATCGACGTCGCGGCGGCGTGGGCGCAGTGGCTGGCGTCGGTCGCTAGGCGACGGTGGCGCCGGCGTCGGCTGGCCCGCTGGCCCTGATCAGGTTGCGGACCTCGCGCATCGCCACCGGCAGCGTGGTGGTGTCGTAGGTCCGCGAGGCCTTGATGTCGGCGATCATCCCCACCGAGCGATCGACCGCCGCCTGGTTGCTCGCGATCCACGCTTCGATGGCGGTGTCGGCATCGGCGTCGGGGCGGGAGCTCTCCAGCACCTCGTGGGTGAGGGCCCGCAGCAGGGTGTAGAGGTCGTCGCGCAACGCGGCGCGGGCGAGGGCCTGCCAGCGGTTGGCGCGCGGCAGCTCGAGAATCCGGTCGCGCAGCCAGTTGAGGTCGAGGCGCGAGGCGAGGCGGAAGTACGTCGACATCACCGCCCCCGCGTCGCGCTCGGTTCGGCTTGACACCTCGACGATGTCGAACACCGACAGCAGCGCCGGCATCATCGCCGTCCGCGCGGCGAGCTCCGCCGGCACACCGGCCGCGCGGAGATCCGCCGCCCGGTTGTTATAGGTGTCGTGGTCGGCGCCGTCGAGCACGCCGGGGAGCGCGGCGGCCAGCAGCTTCGCCCCCGGCTCGTAGCGCGCGATCGTCATTTCGATGTCGATCGCGTCGGGGTTGGCGCGCGCGAGCCATCGCGTCGCCCGCTCGACCAGTCGCCGCCCCTCGATCAGCATCGAGAGCTGCGTGCTCGCCTGGATCCGGTTGTCGAGCCCCTCGACCCCGGCCCAGAACGCGGGCATCTCGAACACCTCGCGGGCGACCGCGTACGCGCGGGCGAGGATCGAGGCGGGCGCCCCGGTCTCCTCGCTCAGCCGGAAGGCAAATGTGGTGCCGGCACGGTCGACGAGCTGATTGGCCACCACGGTCGAGGTGATCTCGCGCCGCAGGCGGTGGTCGCGCATCCGGGCGGCGAACGCCTCCGGCGAGGCATACCCCGCCGGTCGGGCGCCAACCGATGAGATCGGTCCGGGCGCGAGCGGGGGTGGGAAATAGCGCTCGAGGTCGTGGCCGAGATACTCGTCCTCGGGTAGATCCGACTCGAGCAGCTCGGCGTACAGCTGGATCTTGCAGTAGGCGATCACCACCGCCATCTCCGGCGAGACGAGGCCCTGATGGGCCGCCTTGCGTTCGCTGATCGTCTCCTCGTCGGGGAGGAACTCGATCGCGCGGTCGAGGCCGGCGACCTGCTCGAGGTGGCGGATCAGCCGGGCATGGACGTCGATCATCGGGGGGGCTTGAGCGAGGGCCAGGCTCAGCGCCTGCGTCTGCGTGTAGCAGGCGTAGAGAACCTGGTCGGCGACCCCGTCGGTCATCTCCATGAGCAACTCGTTGCGCTGCTTGACGGTGAGCTCCCCATCGCTCACCAGCGAATCGAGCAGGATCTTGATGTTGACCTCGTGGTCGGAGGTGTTCACCCCGGCGACGTTGTCGATCGCGTCGGTGTTGATCTGGCCGCCGGCGAGCGCGTATTCGATCCGCCCGCTCTGCGTGAAACCGAGATTGCCGCCTTCTCCGACCACCCGGCAGCGGAGATCGCTCCCGTCGATCCGGACGCCATCGTTGGCCTTGTCGCCGGCGTCGGCCTGCGTCTCGGCGGACGCCTTCACATAAGTGCCGATACCGCCGTTCCAGAGCAGGTCGACGGGCGCCGCGAGGATCGCCCGGATCAGCTCGTTCGGGGTCAGCAACTCGGCGTGGACGGCGAGCGCCTGCCTGACCTGGGCGGAGATTGGAATCGACTTCGCCGTCCGCAAGTGGACCCCGCCCCCCTCGGAGATCAGCGACTCGTCGTAGTCGCCCCAGCCCGAGCGGGGAAGCGCGAACAGGCGCTCGCGCTCACGGAACGAGGCCTCGGGATCGGGATCCGGATCAAGAAAGATGTGCGCGTGGTTGAACGCGGCCACCAGTTTGATGTGGCGGGAACGGAGCATCCCGTTGCCGAACACGTCGCCCGACATGTCGCCGATCCCCACGACGGTGAAGTCGGTCGTCTGGACGTCGGTGCTGAGCTCGCGGAAGTGGCGTTTGACCGACTCCCAGGCGCCCCGTGCGGTGATTCCCATCTGCTTGTGGTCATAGCCGTGCGAGCCGCCTGAGGCGAACGCGTCGCCGAGCCAGAAGCCGTACTCGGCCGACACCGAGTTGGCGATATCGGAGAACGTCGCCGTGCCCTTGTCGGCTGCGACCACGAGGTAAGGATCGTCGTCGTCGTAGCGCACGACCTGTTCGGGCGGGACCACGCGCTTGTCGACGATGTTCTCGGTCAGGTCGAGCAGGCCGCTGAGGAACATCTTGTAACACGCGATGGCTTCCTCGAGCTCGGCCTCGCGCCCGGCCGTCGCGGGCGGGCGCTTGATCACGAAGCCGCCCTTCGACCCGACCGGGACGATCAACGCGTTCTTGACCATCTGGGCCTTCATCAGGCCGAGGATCTCGGTCCGGAAGTCCTCGCGCCGGTCCGACCAGCGCAGCCCGCCGCGTGCCACCTTGCCCCCTCGCAGGTGGACACCCTCGAACCGAGGCGAGTAGACGAAGATCTCGAATTGCGGGCGGGGTCGCGGCAGCAGCGCCAGCTGCGACGGTTCGAGCTTGAAGGAGAGGAACGGCCGTGGCTTACCCGCCGCGTCGGTGCGGAAGTAGTTCGTGCGGAGGATCGCCCGCACCACCGACAGGAAGGAGCGGAGGATTCGGTCCTGATCGAGACTCTGGACGGCGTCGATCGTCGACTCGATCTCCAGCCCGATCCGATCGGCGCGCTCCTGGTCGTGCTGATCGGGATCGAAGCGGGCGTGAAACAGCTTCACGATCATCGTCGTGATCCCCGCGTGGGCGACCAGCGTCCGCTCCATGTAGCGGTCCGAGAACGGGATCCCGGCTTGCCGGAGGTACCTGGACACCGCGCGCATGATCGAGATCTGCCGGCCGGTCAGCGCGGCGTGGAGCACGAGCCCGTTGAGACCGTCGTCTTCGAGCTCGCCCCGCCACACGCCGAGGAACGCCTCCTGGAACAGCTCGCGGACCCGTTCGAGGTCGTCGGCCATGCCGCGCAGGCCGAAGTCGTAGATCCACACCGCCGCAGCGCCTTCCGGCTTGATCTCGTAAGGCCGCTCGTCGATCACCTTGGCGCCCATGTGCTCGAACGTCGGCAGCACGTCGGACAGCAGCACGCCGCCGGAGCGGAACAGCTTGCAGCGGATCACCCCCTCCCCTGCCTCGAGCGGGCGGTAGAGGCTGATGATCGGATCGTTGGCGGCGGGGTCGGCGGCCTGTTGGCGCGAGATCTCCTCGAGCCGGGCGATGTCGACCACCGCTGAGCGCGCGACCCAGTCGTCCTGATAGCCGGGAGGAAACGCGTGCTCGTAGCGCTTGAACAGTTGGACTCCGTGCTCCTCGCCGTACTCCTCGAGCAACGCGTTGCGGAGATCGTCGGTCCAGGCCCGGGTCGCGCGCACGAGCCGCGCTTCGATCTCCGACACGTCGTAGCCGGGCCGCACCCCGCCGGGCGTGTGCACGATGTACTGCACGCGGACCAGCAACGACTCGCTCAGCTGGAGCGTCCAGTCCAGGTGGGTGCCGCCGAAGGACTCGATCAGGATCCTCCCCACCCGCTCGCGGTTCTGGGTGTTGAACCGATCACGCGGGATCGTGACCAGGCAGGACACGAACCGGTCGAGGGGGTCGGGGCGCACGAACAGGCGGAGTCGCTGACGCTCTCCCAGACCGAGGATCCCCATCGCGATCGGGAACAGCTCATCGTCCTCGATCTGGAACAGGGAGTCGCGCGGGTAGCTCTCGAGGATGTCGATCAGGCCCTTGGCGTCGTGGCTGTCGGGGGCGAAGCCGGCGCGGTCGAGCACGCTCTTCACCTTCCCGCGGAGCAGCGGGATGTCGCTCGGGCTGGCCTTGTAGGCAGACGTCGTGTAGAGGCCGAGGAAGCGCCGCTCGCCGATCACCTCGCCGTCGGCGTCGAAGCGCTTGACCCCGATGTAGTCGAGGTACGAGGGGCGGTGAACGGTTGAGCGCGAGTTCGCCTTGGTCAGCACGAGGAGGTGGTGCGCCTGCGCCAAGGCCAATGCCTTGGGACCGAGTTTCGTGTAAGGCGTGGCGGGCTGGCCGCGGAGGATCCCCAGGCCCGAGTCGGGTCGGGCCCGAAGGCCGGCCACGTCACCGTCGATCACCAGGTCGTACTCCCGGTAGCCGAGAAAGGTGAAGTTGTTCTCGATCGTCCAGGCGAGGAATGCCCTCACCTCCTCGAGCTCGCCGGCGTCGATCCCGGGCGGGGAAACCGCGAGCTCGTCGATGAGCCGCTGCATCGCGGCGAGCATCGGCTTCCAGTCCTCGACCGCGCGGCGCACGTCCTCGAGGACGCGCTCGATGTTGGTCTGCAGGCGGTCGAGCTGGCCGGCGTCGGGCTCGCGGGCGACCTCGACGTGCATGATCGATTCGCCCACGGCGTCGTCGCGCTCGCCGCCGTTCTCGAGTACGTCGGTTAGGTGGCCGGTGGCGTCACGGGTGACGTACACGACCGGATGGATCACCAGATCGAGGCTCTCCCCCTGGCGCGCGATCTCCATGGTCACCGAATCGACCAGGAACGGCATGTCGTCGGAGACGATCTCGATCACGGTGTGCGCGGACTGCCAGCCGTCCCGCTCGAACTCGGGGTTGTAGACGTGGACCTTCGCCTCGCCCGGCGCTCGTTGCTGGATGAAGTTCCAGTGCGCCATCGCGGCGCCGTACAGATCAAGCGGGGTGCGCTCGGCCAGGTCCTCGGCCGGAACCCACCGGTAGTACTGGCGGATGAACGCCTGACAGGGCCGAGCCTGCTCGCCCGGAAGCCGGTCGCGGACGCGAGCGCACACGGTCTCAACCATCTCTGACTCGAGGTCCGCGGTCCTCAGCACCATCTCGACGAACACCCTAACGCCCCCAGGGCCGACTTGACAGCTATACGAACATACGTTCGATGACCAGCGACGGGAACCCCTACGCGAGATTCCGCCGCGCGCTCGACACCGGCAACGAAACCCTGGTCACCGCGACGGCCCGCGAGCTGCCCCAGATCGCCCTCGACGACGCGCTGCGCATCTGTCTCGTGCTGCGCGGCGGCGACCCCGATCGCTACGAGCGCGCCGCGGTCCGCTGGCTGGGCCGGTTCGCGCTCGAGGGTCGGGCGGTGACGATCGACGATCTCCGCCGCGCCGCCGACGCGCTCGACGCACTGCCGGACCGGGCCACCGAGGCAATGGAACGCCTACAGCGCCTGTGCGTGGCTCACGGCGTCGCCTAAGGGTCTGTAGAGAATTAGTTGAGGGAATTGACGAGTGGCTGGGCGTGTCTGACGTCGTCGCCTCGCCTGAGAATACTGGTGGTATTTGATGGCGAGGCGGCGGCGTCAGGCGCGTCCAGACGCCGTCAAAACCGCAAATAATTCTCCTACAGGCCCTCAGCCCCGTCGTCCTCGCACTCCGCGTTCACGTAGCCCGAGCGGAATGGCTTCGCTTCACCGGTCACCTCGTCGAAAGTGTGGCGCCACACGCAGCCGGTGTCGTTGGCCAGCAGGTGGATCGAGACCGAGGTTTCGGCCGACGTCGTGCGGACGCGGTGGACATCGTCGCGGGGCGGCAGCAGCGTGTAGAAGTCTCCCGGGTCGAGGGGCCGCCGGCGCGTCAGCTCGAGCGTGCCGCTCGCCGGCCGGTAGAACTCCTCGTCCTGGTTTCCCCGGTAGATCCCGACCAGACCCCAGGCCAAGTGGTCGTGCACCGGCGTCATCGCCCCCGCCGGCACGACCAGGCTGAACAACGACAGCGAGCGGTCGGCGGCGCGGAAGATCAGCCACTGCCCGATCCCGCCGCCCATGCCGCTCTCGGGCGCGGCGACCTGAAACGCGGGCGGCAGCCAATCGTGATCGGCGAGCAGCTCGGCGAACAGAGGACTGATCAGCTCGCACGCCTGAGCGGGCGCGCCGGCCCGTCCGACCCGTTGTCGCACATCGGCGATGAACGATCGCACTCGCGCGGTGTCGAGCCCGTACTCGTCCGCCGCCAGATGGGGCAGGGGGGGCCGATGAGCGTCGAAATCACACATTCGTGGACCGCGTAATCGTCGCACGCGACGGCGCGCGAGAGCATGAAAGAATCGCGGCCATGAGCGATTCCTTAAGTGCCGAAACAATTCAGATCACCGGACACGGGGGCCATTCCATCGAGGCCTACCTGGGCCGTCCCGCCGCAGCCGGGCCACGCGCCGGCGTGGTCGTGATCCACCATCTGCCGGGTTACGATCGAGCCACCAAGGAGATCGTGCGGCGGTTCGCCGAGCTCGGTTACGACGCCATCTGCCCGAACCTCTACTGGCGCGAAGCCCCGGGGGCCGATCCCGACGACGCCGCGGCGACCGCGCGCGCACAGGGCGGCGTCCCCGACGAGCGGCTCGTCGGCGACGTCGGCGGCGCCGCGCAATATCTGCGCTCGCTCCCGAGCTCGAACCAGAAGGTCGGGGTGATCGGCTATTGCTCGGGCGGTCGCCAATCGGTCCTGGCCGCCTGCAACCTCGACCTCGATGCCGCCGTGGATTGCTATGGAGCGTTCGTCGTCGGCACGCCGCCCGAGGGCTTCCCGATCAAGGTGACCAACCTCGTCGATCAGCTCCCCAACCTGCGCGCGCCGCTGCTGGGGCTGTTCGGCAAGGAGGATTCCTACCCCAGCCCCGAGCAGGTGGAAGAACTCGACCGCCTCCTCACCGAGTACGACAAGCCCCACGAATTCCACAGCTACGACGACGCCGGGCACGCGTTCTTCTCCAGCGACCGGCCGTCGTATCGCGTCGCGGCCGCCAATGACGGCTGGGAGCGGATCACCGCGTTCTACAAGACCTACCTCGGAGGCTGAAGATGTGCACCTACGCGACGGTCAAGACGGCGCTCGAGGGCAGCGCCAAGGGCCCCGGCAGCAGTTGGTTCCACGTCACCGACGGGACGGTCTACTTCGACCACGCGGTTCACGCGATGGCCGAGCACACGCTCAACATCGATTTCGCCGCGCCCGCCAAGGGTCCGGCGGCTCGCGTCGCGGTCGAGTTGACGGCCGCCTCCGCGCGTGAGCTCGTGGCCGCGATCGAGGCCGCGCTCGCATCAGCCCCGCCGGGGATGGCCGCCTGAGCGCGACGTGTAAACGCCGCGCAGAAAGGACCACACGGCGGGATCGTCGCCCCCGTTTTGGCGTGGCGGTTATCCTCATCTCCGCGAAATCCGCCGCCGTCCCACAGCGGCCGTCGCTGGCCAGCGGCCCCGCTCCAGCGCACAAGCTGAGGGCCGCCGCTCGATCCGTACCGGTCAACCGTTCGAGCTCCTCGGCCGGGGGAGGCTTCGTTGTTCGGTTGGCGAAGCTGTTGGCAGTCAGGACGTGAGAATCTTGTTGAGCATCGACCGATCTGAGGGAGCGCCCCGCTCCCGGGGTTGGAGGCGAGCTCGTGCCGAGACCGTCTGAACCCGGCCAGCGCTACGTTCCGGGCCTGGACGGGATTCGCGCCCTGGCCGTCATCAGCGTGATCATCTACCACCTCGGGATCCCGGGCGCACAGGGCGGCATGCTCGGGGTGGGCGTGTTCTTCACGCTCTCCGGCTACCTGATCACCGACATCCTGCTCACCACCTGGCGCCGTCAGGGAACGTTGGCGCTCGGTCATTTCTGGGCGCGGCGAGCCCGCCGCCTGCTCCCCGCGCTGTTCGTGATGCTCGCCGTGGTAAGCGTCTGGGTGGCGGTGTTCGACGCCGGCCAGCTGAACCAGGTGCGCCGGCAGGTGCTCGCGGCGGCGGTTTACCTCAGCAACTGGTCGACGATCGCCTACAACGGCTCTTACTTTGCCCGTTTCGCCGCGCCCCTCCCTCTCGATCACCTGTGGTCGCTGGCGATCGAGGAGCAGTTCTACCTGGTGTGGCCGTGGCTGCTGCTGATCGGGATCTGGACCGCGCGGACGCGCGTTCGGCTGGCGCTGTTGACCCTCGGCCTGGCGGCGATCTCGATCATCCTCATGTCCTCGCTGTACCACCCCGGCTACGACCCCACCCGGGTCTACGAAGGAACCGACACGCGCGCCTTTGGTCTGCTGATCGGCGCCGCGCTGGCGATGGTGTGGCCGATGCGCCCGCCGCGGATCGCCCGGCCGGCCGCCGTCCGCAACCTGCTCGACGCAGCGGGGGTGGTGGGCCTGATCGTCATCGGGCTGCTGGTGTGGCGGACGAACCCGTACTCCCACTTCCTCTATCCGTGGGGATTCGTCTTCCTCTCGCTGGGCACGGCGGCCGTGGTCGCCGCGGTGGTCAACCCGGCCAGCAATCTCGGCGCCGTGCTCGGCTGGCGACCGCTGCGGTGGACCGGCGTGCGGTCGTACGGCATCTACCTGTGGCAATGGCCGGTGATCGTGCTCGCCGCCCCCGGCCAGACCGGGTTCTATCTCCCCCGGGCCGCGCTCGAGGTTGCGGTGACGTTGATCCTCGCGACCGTGTCGTGGCGCTACATCGAGGATCCGATCCGTCATGGCGCGCTCGCGCGGATCTGGCGTCAGCTGCGGTCGGGCGCGGGACAGCTCGACGCCCGGCGCCGCCGCCTGGTCCTGTCGAGCGGTGCCGTCGCCGTCCTGTTCGTCCCGGTGGTCAGCCTCGCCGGCGTGCTTCCGACCGCGTCGACCACCCACGGCCCCACGTACGCGGCCGGCCCGCTGCTGAAGGAGACGCACGCGATCACGACCACCTCGACTTCCACCACTGATTCCCGGTCCGATTCCAGGACGACGCGGACCCGCGCGACCTCTACGGTCACCAAGCCCGTGGTGGCCACCAAGACGTCGTGTAAGTCGGTCGTCTACATCGGCGACTCGACCTCCGAAGGCGAGACCTCGAGCGACTACATACCGGACCCGCGCAAGCAGCTACCGGCCCAGCTGGCCGATGTCGGGGTGACCACGACCTATCCCGAGATATCCGGCGCGCGGTCGATCGTCGAGACCTACGAGGGCAACCCCAACGCCGCCGAGGTCGCCCAGGCGCACGTCTCCGACGGCTTCAACGGATGCTGGATCATCGCGATGGGCACCAACGACGCCGCGGACGTGGCCGCGGGGTCGAACGTCGGGTTGAAGGACCGGATCAAGCAGATGATGTCGATCATCGGCCACCAGCCGGCGCTGTGGGTCGACGCGGTGACGCTCTTGCAGAGCGGCCCCTACGCCGAGAGCGGGATGGAGCAGTGGAATCAGGACCTGCTCGACGTCTGTGCGCGGTACCCGAACATGAGGATCTACGACTGGTCCGCCGTGGCCAAGCCGAAATGGTTCATCCCCGACGGGATCCACTACTACTCGCCCGGCTACGTCGCGAGGTCCCACGACATCGCCCGCGGCCTGCTCCACGCGTTCCCGGAGGGCCAGGCCGCTAGCGCCAGCTGCGTGGTCCACTAAATGACCGGCGGGGACAGCCCGCCGCCGGCGGTCGCGGTCGCCGTGCGGCAAGCCGCTCGCTTCGATCCTCGCCTGGTCTCGATCTCGGGGGGCCTTCTGGCGGCGATCCCCGTGGTCGTCGTGCTGGGGGGCGCAGTCGCCATCGGCCAGACCGTGGCCGGCGTGACGATGGCGGCCGGCGCGATGCTCGTCGGAATCGCGTGGCGAGCCGGCGGCGGCCGCCCGCCGCTCGCCTTGATGGCCACCGACGCATTGGTGATGGCGATCTCGACCTTCGTCGGCTCGGTCACCGGGTCGGTGTCCTGGCTTCACCTCGTCGCGCTGTGTCTGTGGTCGGCGATGGCCGGACTGCTCGCCGCGGTCGGCAACCGCGGGGCGGTCGTGGGAACCCAGGCGGTCGTGTCCCTCGTGGTGTTCGGGCGCTTCTCCGAGCCGGCCGGTTCCGCGCTCGGGCTCGCCGCACTGGTGCTGGCCGGTGGCGCCGCCCAGGTGGTGTTCTTGAGCGTGGTTCGCTGGCCGCGGCCGCTGCGCTGGCAGCGCACGGCGACGGCCGCCGCCTACCGGAAGTTGTCGGAGCTGGCCACCGCCCCGCCCGACGCCTCGGCGGTGCCGGTGGCGACCGCGCTGGACGAGGCCGGAGCGACGCTGGCCTCGCCGGCGCTGTTTGGCGACGCGGCGGTCGTGACCTTGCGCGACCTGATCAACGAAGGTCACCGTTTGCGGCTCGTGCTGAGCGCGATCCAGTCGCTCACCAGACAGCGGTCGGCCGCCCCACGGCCAGATCAGCGGACCCCGCATCTCATGGAGTTGACCGGTGCGGCACTGAAGCTCGCCGCGCTCGCGATTGAGGGCGACGCGCGCGCCGCGGTCGCGCTTCAGGAGCGCGTCGATGTGATCAGCGCCGACACGGCGGTAGTCGTCGGTGAGCTAGAAACGATGCCGGCCGATGGCGGCTCTCCGCTGGACCGCTCGCGGTCGGTGCAGACGGCGCGCCGGCTGTCGGCTCTGGCCGCGCAGCTGCGCGCGGTCAGCATGCTCGCGCCGGCCGCCGGCGAGGCCGCCGGGTTGCGCTCCCGCCGTCCGTTGCGCCGGACGAATCGCCCGCTCGAGCTGTTGCGAGCCGACCTCGGCGACATCCGGGCCAACGCGAACCTCGACTCGCCGGCGGGACGGCATGCCCTGCGGCTGGCGGTCGTCGTCCCGGTGACCTATCTGATCTCGGAGGCGCTGCCCCTCCAGCGCGGTTACTGGATGGTGGTCGCCGCCGCCGCCGTGCTGCGGCCTGACTTCAGCGCCACGTTCACGCGCGGCACCGAGCGGGCGCTCGGGACCTGCCTCGGGGTCGCGATTGCGGGCTCGATCGCGGTCGCGTTTCATCCCGGCGAGGCGGCCACGGTGGTGCTCGTCGCCGTGTTCGCGTGGATCGCCTACGCGAGCTTTCCGGCCAGCTTCGCGGTCGGCTTCGGCTTCATCACCGCGATGGTGGTGTTCTTGCTCAACGTGATCAACCCCGAAACGGTGGCGACGGCCAGCGCACGGCTGCTCGATACGCTGGTCGGAGGGGCGATCGGCCTGGCGGCGTATGCACTGTGGCCGACGTGGTCGGACCGTTCGGCCCGCAAGGCGCTGATCGAGTTGATCGGCGCCGAGCGCGCCTATCTCCGGGCGACGCTGGGGGCGTTCGTCGCCGGTCGACGGGTCGAGCACCGAGATATGCGCCCGCTGTCCCGCCAGCTCCGACTCGCCCGAACCAAGGCGGAGGCGACCGTGGGGCGATCGCTCGCGGAGCCGGAGCATTACCGGATCGATGCCGAGCGCAGCGAAGGCAGTCTGGCCACGCTCCGGCGGCTGGTGCAGGCTTCCCACGTGCTCAGACTCGACGCCGAAGAGGATCACGACCACCAGCCGCGCCCGGCCCTGGCGCGGCTGGCCGGCGAGATCGACGTTCAGCTCGGGACCGTCCAAACGCAGATCGAGGAGAGCCACCGGCCGGGCTCTCCCCACGATCCGGATCTGCCCCATCTGCGGGCCAGCTACGGCGCTTTCGCCCGAGCGTGTTGCGAAGATCTCGACGACACCGCCTTGTTGGCCCAGCTCGACGAAATCGTCGACGCCACCAACGGCTTGGCCGCCCTCGCGGGCCTCGATCCCGTGGACCAGGCCGAGGGTGAGCAGGAGCCGCGACGGACCGTGGGAGCGCCGGACGCGCCCTGATCCGCCGCGGCGCAGACTCACGCTCCGACCAATTGGAGCTCCTGCTCGGTGGACACGATCGCAGGCTGCTCGCGCTCGATCTCGCGCTCGCGCACCAGCCAAAGGGCGAGCGCCGCGCCGGCGAAGGCGACTATGGCCCCGATCAGCAGGATCGTGTTGAGGCCGCTCAGGAAGCCGGCCCGCGTGGCGCCCTCGACCAGGTCGCGGGTCACGTGCGGGAGCCCGGCGACCGCCGCTCCGAGCCGGCCGTCCGATGCCGCCTCGAGCAGCTGGCGGGGGTGATCGCCGACCGCCGCCGGCGTCCCGGCCGCCAGGGCCGAGATCTTCGCCGCGCCCTGGCCCAGGAAGACGGCGCCCCAGGCGGCCACCCCGACGGCGATGCCGACCTGCCGGAAGGTGTCGTTGATTCCCGCCGCCATGCCACTGCGGTCGGACGAGACGACGCTGACCGCGACGTCGGCGATCACGGGATTGAGCAGTCCGACTCCGATCCCGGCGACCACGAACCCGGGCAGCAGGACGGTCCAGCTCGAGTCAACGCTCAACCCGGTCATCAACAGCAGGCCGGCGCCGACGCCCGCCAGGCCCACCGACATCACGACGCGGGCCGGGACGCGGGCCATCAGCGCCACCGCCACCGGCGCGACGAAGAACGGGGCCAGCGTGATCGGCAGGTAGCGCAGCCCGGCCTGGAGCGGCGAGTAGCCCAAGTAGTTCTGGAGGTACAGCGTCAGGTACAGGAATAGGGCGAACAGCGAGGCCGAGACCGCGAATGCGGCGAGTTGTACCCCGGTGAAGGCCCGCCGGCGGAACAGCCCCAGCGGCAGCATCGGCTGCTCGACTCGCCGTTCGATCGCCACGAAGGCCCCGAGCACCATCGCCGCGCTGGCCAGCAGACCGACGATCGTGGCGCTCCCCCACCCATCGTCGTTGCCGCGCAGGAGCGCCAGGACGAGCAGCAGCAAGCCAGTGCTGAAGGTGCTCAGCCCGAGCCAGTCCACGCGCGTGGCATTCGGATTGCGCGATTCGCGGAGCTTGGCGAACGTCACGGCGATTGCCGCAAGCCCGATCGGGACGTTGAGGAAGAACACCCAGCGCCACCCGAATGCGCTGGTGATCGCGCCGCCGACCAGCGGTCCGACCGCCACCGCGACACCGATCGTCGCCCCGTACACCCCCATCGCGGTGCCGCGCTCGCGCCCCGCCGGGAACTCCTGCGCGACCAGCGCCAGCGAGACGGCGAACATCGCCGCGGCGCCGATCCCCTGCACGGCCCGAGCGATGTTGAGGAAGATCGCGTCGGGCGCCAGCCCCGCGGCCAGCGAGGCGGCGCTAAAGATCGCCAGGCCGCTCGCGAACACTGCCCGGCGCCCCACCCGGTCAGCCAGCGTGCCCGCGCTCAGCACCACCGCGGCCAGCGCGAGCGTGTAGGCGTCGATCACCCACTGCAGGTCGGTGAAGCTGGCCGACAGGTCCCGCTGGATCGAGGGAAGCGCGGTGTTGACGACGGTGATGTCCAGCAACAGCATGAACGTCGCCACGCTCACCGCGATGAGAGTCCACCATTTTCTAGCCATCAAATCCTCCACTTTCGGTGCTAAGATAGTCAGGCTGCCTTGTAAGGCTTCTTGACTGTTCGGTCACCTTATCAGGAGCCCTGACTAAATGTCAACCGATTCTTCAGACATCCCCTCGCCGGTGATGATTCGGCTGCTCAGCGTGGCCACGGACCAGTTCGCGGACGAGCTCTACCAGCGGATCGCGGAAACTCCGTTCGACGACATCCGTCCCGGCCACGGCTGTGTGTTCGGCAACATCGACCCCGACGGTTCGCGCCTCACCGATCTCGCCGAGCGGGCGATGATGACCAAGCAATCGGTGGGCGAGGTGACGACCGATCTCGAGCACCGCGGCTACGTCGAGCGCGTGCCCGACCCCAGCGACGGCCGAGCCAAGATCATCCGGCTGACCGACCGGGGCCGCGCTGCCCAGCAGGTCGGCCTGGAGTTGATCGACGCGGTCGAGCGCGAGTGGGCCGAGCGGTTCGGGGAAGAACGCGTCGCCGCACTGCGCGAGGCGCTCGAGGTGATCACCGCGGACCGCGCCGGGATCGTCACCGCCTAGCCTGCCGTCGATTAATTTAACTCTCGAGCAGCGCGTTCAGCGTCAGGCCGCTCACGACCGACTCAGGGCGCTCGGCGACCACGTCCGACCCCGGCGCGGCGTACTCGTCCCGGCGCTTGACCAACAGCCACTGCGGCTTGGCGCCGCCACCGGTGCGCTGGAGGGCAAACCCGCCGCGGAGCTTCTCCCCGTGGAGCACGAACACGGCGTGGCCGCGGTCGAGCGCCTCCGGCCACGACACGCGACCTCCCTGCTCGTACACGCCCCGATCCCAGATGATCACCCCGCCGTGGCCGGTGCGCCCCTCGAACTCGTTGTGGGCCAGCTCGTGGTCCTCGACCTGGACCGCCAACCGCTTCGCCGCCGGGTCCATGCTCGGCCCTCGGGGCACGGCCCAGGACCGCATCACCCCATCGACCTCGAGCCGGACGTCGAAATGGTGAGCGGTGGCCTGGTGTTCCTGGACCACGAACGCGCCCGCCGCAACGCCCCGGATCGCGAACTGCTCATGACCTTCGACGCGCACCTGACGTTCGTCGACCTGGCGGACGCCGGACCGCGACCGCAGCCAGGACGCGAGCTGATCGAGCGCCTCCGGTGCTCCTTCCGCGTGGACGGACAGGCTGCCGTCCTCCCTCAGCCGGACCCACCCGAGCACGCCTCGCTCGCGCGCCCACGCGCGTATCGCTTCGCGCGTGTCCGGAGCGGACACGTCGCCCGCTACTGACATCCGCCTGGCTGCCGGCTCGCTCACGGTTCAGATTGTCCCGCCCGTTCCTCGCTCCGGTCGCGGCGGCGCTTGGTAGATTGAGCTATCCACGGTGGGCGTAGCTCAGCTGGTAGAGCTCCTGGTTGTGGTCCAGGCGGTCGTGGGTTCGAGTCCCATCGCTCACCCCTTTGAAAGGGATCGCTCGTTGGTGGCCACGCCGCCACTCGCTGGTGTTGATCGCTGCTGGGATCTCCGGATTGCCGCTGATCGCGTTCGCAGCCAACGCCGGCGCCCTACCCAAGGAAGGGGAGTACCTGATCGTGCCAGGGAAATCGATTGGCCCGGTGAGGTTGGGCGAGAGCCGGGCTGCCGCCCAAGCCGTGCTCGGCCGTGAGGAGGAGCTCAAATCTGCCGCGCCGGATGTGCACTACTACCCGAGCAGAGCGCTGTTCGTCGACTATCGGGGCGGACTCGTCGTCGAGATCCGCGACTCCTACGCCGCCCCCGGCCAGCCAATCATCGTGTCGATCTACCACACCAAGCCGAACTTCGGTCTCGGCGACGAGTTCAACCGGTTCGCCTCGTCGTATCCCGCCCGATCGTGCAGCAGCTTTACCTACAAGGGCGGGCCGATGGGGGACGAGGAGTACGTCGATACGAACTGCCGGGTTAGAGCCAAGGACGGCGACTACACGGACTTTGATTTCGTGGGGCCCGCCAGTGGAGAGCGGGACTGCTACGGCATCACGGTGTACGCGAAGTCCGTCGCTGCTCCGCTCTGATCTGCCCAGGTCGCGGGAACCTAACTTCAAAGTGCGAACATCCGCCCGCATGAGGCTGTCCCCGGACGACCTGCTCGATCTCGATCGTCGCCACGTCTGGCATCCATATAGCCCGGTGCCGGCCGTCGCACCGCCGCTGCCTGTGGCGAGCGCCGAGGGCGTACGGCTGCGCTTGGAGGACGGCCGCGAGCTCATCGACGGGATGGCCTCCTGGTGGTGTGCCGTCCACGGCTACCGCCATCCGGTGCTGGACGAGGCGGTGCGCCGACAGCTCGAGCGGATGGCGCACGTGATGTTCGGTGGGCTCACCCATGAGCCCGGAGTCACCCTGGCCAGCCGGTTGGTGGAGCTGGCGCCGGCGGGACTCGAACACGTCTTCTTCGCCGATTCGGGATCGGTGTCGGTCGAGGTGGCGATCAAGATGTGCCTCCAGTATTGGCGCGGCCAGGGATATTCGGAGCGGCGCCGGCTGCTTACCGTCCGCGGCGGTTACCACGGCGACACGTTCGGGGCGATGGCGGTGTGTGATCCCGTGGGCGGGATGCACAGCCTGTTTCGCGGCACATTGGTCGAGCACGTGTTCGCCGACCGACCGCCGCCGGGATTCGCTGCGCCGCTCGACGAGGGCTACGCCGAGCACCTGCGCGAGACGGTCGCGCGACACGCCCACGAGCTGGCCGCGGTGATCGTCGAGCCGGTCGTCCAGGGGGCGGGCGGCATGCACTTCTACAGCCCGACCGTGGTCACGACTCTGCGCGAGCTGTGCGACCGCTACGACCTGTTGCTCGTCCTCGACGAGATCGCCACCGGCTTCGGGAGGACCGGCGCGCTGTTTGCCGCCGATCACGCGGCGGTACAGCCAGACGTCATGACGGTCGGAAAGGCGCTCACCGGCGGCTATCTGTCGATGGCCGCCACGCTCTGCACGCGCCGGGTCGCGAAGGTGATCTCGGAGGGGGAAGGCGGCGCGCTCATGCACGGACCGACGTACATGGCCAACCCGTTGGCCTGCGCGGTCGCGCTGGCCAGCATCGAGCTGCTCGACCAGGGCAACTGGAAGCAGGACGTGGCGCGGATCGAGCGGGGGCTCGCCGAGGGACTGGCGCCGGCGCGCCAGCTCGATGGCGTCCGCGACGTGCGCGTTCTCGGCGCGATCGGCGTGATCCAGCTCGACGGCGCGGTCGACATGGCGGCGGCGACCGATGCGGCGGTGCAGCGGGGCGTGTGGCTGCGGCCGTTCCGCGACCTCGTCTACGCGATGCCGCCGTATGTGACCTGCGACGAGGACGTGGCGCGGATCGCGTCCGCGGCGGTCGCCGCGGCGCAGGCCGGACGCGGTTCCGGTGTCGCGGAAGACGCGGTGGCGCACGCGGGAGTAGACGGCCGATGAGGACGGTCGTGGTGACCGGGACCGACACGGGCGTCGGCAAGACCGTCGTCACGGCCGCGCTGGCCGCGGCGCTTCGCGTGGCGGGCAGCCGCGTGGCCGTCGTCAAGCCGGTGCAGACGGGCGCAGCGCCCGGGGAGCCTGGAGATCTCGACGAGGTGCGCCGGCTCGCCGGAATCGACGACCTGCACGAGTTCGGCCGCTTTCCCGAGCCCCTCGCGCCGGCGACGGCTGCGCGCCGATCCGGCGTGAGGCCGCTGGCGGTGCGCGAGCACGCGGCGCGGATCGCCGCCCTGTCTGACCGGGATGTCGTGCTGGTCGAGGGTGCCGGCGGCCTGCTCGTGCAGCTCGACGCCGACGGCGGGACGGTGGCGGACCTCGCGGCCGCCCTCGGAGCATCGGCGGTCGTCGTGACCCGGCCCGGGCTGGGCACGCTCAACGCCACCGCCCTCACCTGCGAGGCGCTGCGAGCCCGCGGCGTCGGCTGCCTCGGCATCGTGATCGGCGCCTGGCCGACCACGCCCGACCTGGCCGAGGCCTGCAACCTCGAGGACCTTCCGCGCTATACGGCCCGGCCGCTGCTGGGTCGGATCCGGGACGGCGCCGGAAGGCTCGAGGCACCGGCGTTCGAGCGGCTTGCGGTGGGCGAGCTGGCGGAACTCGCCCGCGTGGTCACGGCCGAGTCTCGCGTCACCGCCGAGTCTCCGGTCGCGCTCGTCGCGGCTCGGAATGGACGCGCGAGCACGTCGCGTGTACGCGCTGCGCTCGAGGAGCTCCGCGCGGCGGGGCTGTACCGCCAGCTGCGGGTCGTCGAGACCGGCCCCGGCCCGCGCGTGGTGCTCGGCGGCCGCGAGGTCGTGCTGCTGTGCTCCAACGACTACCTGGGGTTGGCCTGTCACCCGTCAGTGCGGGCCGCCGCGGCGCAGGCGGCCGAACGGTGGGGAGCCGGCGTCGGCGCCTCGCGACTCGTCTCCGGCAACATCAGCCTCCACCACCGGCTCGAACGGGAGCTCGCCGAGTTCAAGGGCTATCGGGCGTGCGTGGCCTTCGGCTCGGGCTTTCTCGCCAACGCGGGCGTGATCCCCGCGCTCGCCGGTCGCGGCGAGGTGATCCTGTCCGACGCGCTCAACCACGCCTCGATCGTCGTCGGCTGCCGCCAGTCCCGCGCGGAGACGATCGTCTACGACCACTGCGACCTCGACGCGCTCGAGGCCGGCCTGCGCCGGGCCGCGGGACGGCCGGCCCTCGTGGTGACCGACGCGGTGTTCTCGATGGACGGCGATCTGGCCCCGCTCGAGGGGATCGTCGAGCTCGCCCGCCGCCACGGCGCTCGCGTGGTGGTCGACGAGGCTCACGCGACCGGCGTGGTTGGTCCGGCCGGCCAAGGGCTCGTCTCCGCCCTGGGCCTGGAGCGCGAGGTGGACGTGGTCATCGGCACGCTCAGCAAGGCGCTCGGCAGCTACGGCGCGTTCGCCTGCTGCGAACCCGACACCGCCGAGCTCCTCATCAATCGGGCGCGGACGCTCATCTTCTCGACCGGCCTACCACCGGCCAGCATCGCCGCCGCATTGGCGTCGCTCGAGCTGCTGCGGACCGAGCCCGATCACGTCCAGCGCCTGCATCACAACGCGCGCGTGCTGCGCAGCGAGCTGGCGGCGGGCGGCGCGTTCTCGGTCACCCCCAGCGACATGCCGATCGTCCCCCTCATCCTGGGCGACCCGCGCGAGGCGATGGCGTTGTGCGAGACCGCGCTGGAGGAGGGCGTCTTCGCTCAGGCCATCCGTCCGCCCACCGTGCCGGAGGGCACGTCGCGGCTGCGGCTGGTGGCGATGGCCACCCATACCGAGGACGATCTCCGGCACGCGGCGCGGACCCTCCAGTTGGCCATCGATCGGCCCTACGGCGCGGCCGGCACCACGACGAGCGGCCGCTCGTCGCCGGGAAGCTCGTCCGTTTCGAACCGCGGCGTGTCGAGCCGAAGCACGTGATCCATCCGCTCGAGGAACGAGTCGGCGGGCTCGAGGAAGCTGGTGCGGTGGGTGCGGTAGTGCATCGGCACCGCCCAGCTTGGCGCCAGCCGCTCGACGATCTCCGCGGCCTGCTGCGCGTCGGCGGTCGGTCCGCCGCCGACCGGGACGAACACCAGGTCGACTTGGCCGATCGCGGTCGCCTGTGAATCGCGTAGCGCGGCCTGGCCGAAATCGCCGAAGTGGGCAACCCGTATCCCGTCGAGCTCAAACACGAAGATCGTGTTCGGGCCCCGCTCAATGCCGGCCACGTCGTCGTGCTCGGACGCGACCGCCACGACCTCGCCGATGGGCGACTCGAGCCGTCCCGCGGTGGAGCGCAAGACGGTGGGTCCGCCGCTGATCGCCTCGACGGCGTTGTGATCTATGTGCTCGTGAGTGACGAGCAAGACGTGCGCCTCGACATCCTCGATGGCCGGATAATCGAACTGGATCCCGCGCCCGGCGAGCGGTGACATATCGCCAAACGGATCGATGAACACCGTGGTGTCGCCGGCGCTCAGCCTGAACGCGGACTGGCCATACCACTCGACCTGCATGTTGCTCCTCTCGTCGACTGCACCGATTGTGCCGCAGAGACTTAGCTTATACAGGCGAACTGTACAGTTCACCTGCACTCCCTCCAGTGATGGCACCATGTAGCGATGGCATCCCGTGCGTCGGGCGGGCTGATCGGTGCAGGGCCGGAGCCTTCGACTCGGTCGTCGGACCGCGCTCAGCCACGGCACGCGACGCGGACGGGAGCGGGAAAGCTGGCCCAGGAGATCTCGGAAGCGATCGAATCGGAGATCATGTCCCTCGGGTGGCCCCTCGGCGAATCGCTGGGCTCGGAGGCGGATCTGATCGAGCGTTTCGGGGTCAGTCGCGCGGTGTTGCGGGAGGCGGTGCGGATCGTCGAGCACCACGGGGCCGCCCGCATGCGGCGGGGCCCGGGGGGCGGCCTGATCATCACCGTCCCCGACACCCAGGCGGTCGTCCAGTCGGCCGCGCTCCTGCTCGACCAATCCGGGGTCACGGAGCGGAACCTATTGGAGGCGCGGAGCTCGCTTGAGCTGACGTGTGTCCGTCTCGCCACCGAGCAGATCGACGCCAGGAGCATCGAGCGCCTGCGTGAGATGCTCGCCCGCGAAGACGAGCTCGGACTCGCTGGAGTCGCGACCGGCCACCCCCACACACTGCATATCGCGATCGCCGAGGCGACCGGGAACCCCGTCCTGAAGCTCCTCGTCGAGATCCTGACCCGGCTGACCTTCGACCGGACGGCGCGCTTGCCGGTCAGGACGGAGGACTTCGAGGACGCGCACAAGGCGCACGTGGCGATCGTCGAGGCGATCATCGCCGGCGACAGCGATCTGGCTCAGCAGCGCCTAAGCCGTCACCTCGCGGCGATCAGCCCCTACTACCGTCCTCGTCCCGCGCCGGGCGGCTGAGCGAAGCCGGCGAGCCGGACGGCTCGCCTCCACACTGACTAGGCGTGAGCCGGCGCTGAGATCGTGAGCATCGCCGCGCTCAGCGGCGGCATGCTGACGACGTAATCCCCACCGTCCGATTTGATCGTCGACGTCTGTCGCTGGCCGGCGAGCCGTCCGGTGGTGGTCTTCGATCCGAAGGTCTGTCCGCCGAGCGTGATGCCGTACTTGGTCGTCAGGCCCGATCCCTCGAGTCGCTCCAAGGTCCCCGAACCAGACCCGCCAGCGTTCACCGCAACCGTCCGCTGGTGAGGATCCAGATTCATCAGCACCACCCGGACCGTTCCGTCCGAGGCGTCCGTCGCCCAGGCCTGAATCGGCGCCGTGCTCGATCGGGAGAGGGCGACCAGCCGCGCTCCGGGGGGAACGGCCTGGGCGAACATCAGCATTCCGTAGTACTCGGGCTGCACCGCCGCCTCCCACGTCCCGGTCTTGTCGGTGGGGATGAACATGTCGTCGGTCGCGGCGGCGGTCGTCTGGACGTTCACGCCATCGGCGCCCGCGTTGGCCATCTCGAACAGCACGCGCAGCGCCCAGAGCGACTCCGCGAACGTTCGCAGGACCGCCGCGGCCCCCGGACACGGGGTCGAGTTCATCTCGTCGACCCGGATCGGCACGTGGTCCGCATGGGCGATCTTGATCCAGGGCAGCGTGCTCTGCGCCAGCCCGTAGGAGGCCCGGGCCGACAGGAGGTTGGTCACCGACGGATACAGCGGGGAATTGCTGTGCAGGCAGTTGTACAGCGGATAGCGGTGGACGGTTGCGATCCGCACCAGCGGGTCGCGGGCCAGGAACGGACCCAGAGTGTTGAACCATCTCGGTCCCCCCAGCGACGGGCCGGCGATCGGGACGCGCGGCATCGCGGCCGCGATCCGCGCCCACTCATGCTGGAACATCGCGAAGTTGTAGTTGGATGGCCGACCGGGAACCTCCTTCCCGAACGGTGTCCGGTACCAGCCGAAAATGCTGAACAGCTCGGGCTCGTTGCCTAGTTCGAGCGCCTCGACCGAGCTCTTTCCCATCCGGGCGAGCAGCTGCTGAGATTCGGTCACGGCGACCGGCACGCTGTCGGCCTCGAGATTGATGCCCATGATCAGACGGGCGTGCACCCCTTGCTCGAACGCCCGCGCGATGCTGATCCAGTGCGGCGTGAGTACGAAGCTCACGCCCCGAGGACGCACCGCTCCGGGGACCGGCCACCAACTCCAATCGGTGGTGTCCCCCCCGATCCGGACCTGTGGCGGCTGCCCCGGCGACAGGTTGCGAATCAGCTGCTCGAACACCGGGTCGACGTTGTCGGCCTGGCGGCCCTCGTAGCGGAACAGCGTCTTGTACTCGATCCCCACCCCGAGGAAGCCCGTCGGTACTACGTGCGTCCAGTCCGACTGCGGCACCTTGAGAACTGTCGCCCCCGCCGGTAGGTGCACGCTCGGGCGCGCTGGCGCAGCGCGCTGGGCCGTCGAGGTCGGAGCGGGCGCGCTCGTGGACTGCTGCTGCGCGACCGTCGCAGTGTGCGGAGCCGCGCTCGACGATGACATGCTGATCACGACGACCACGACGACCACCACGGCCAGCAGCGCCCCCGCCACGGCGAGATAGCGGCCGCGGAGCGGCAGCCCAAACGGGTTCGAATTCTTACGCTCCACCGGCCGAAACGCCTCGAACCGCAGACAAATTGCCCCTCGCAGCCCTATCGCTGGTTTCAAACACAGTGGTGACCTGAAGCGGCGGATCCGACACGAAAAGCCCCTCCTCGTGACGTTCTCCGGTCAGCATCATAATCGGAGCGGTCGGCGGGGGCCAACTTGCAAGCCCTCGCGCGCCGCGGTCTGGGAGTGATCGTGACGAGCAACCGCGTCCGCCCGCCGGCGCTGCCGGCCAAGATGGCGGCCACCGTCGACCTGGTCTCGGGCGGCCGGCTCGAGTTCGGGATCGGCGGCGGCGGCGGGCGCCGCGGCCTCCGCGTGGTTGCCGAACACGTCGGCCGCGACCCCGGCCAGATCGTGCGCTCCAAGCAGATCCTCGTCAATGCCGCAGGTCCCGACGGTCCCGCGACCGACTGGCTACTTCAACGTCAGCAGAAACGACTTGTAAGTCGTCGGCTGGCTCGTACTCTGGCCCACCCCGACGATGAATTGCTTTGGATTCGCGGAATTGAACGCGACTCCACTTACCACCGATGGGTACCCCTGATACTGAACCGACCACGGAATGCTCAGCCAGGTCAACTGGTGCGGATCGCTGCCATCCCAGTTCATCGTCCAGTACTCGAGCGAGCTGAGGAAGGCGCCGACGCTACGGCCGAAGATGATTCGATTCGTGCCGGGCAACGGAAAGGCAAACTCGTTGTAGTTGCTGAACCATCCGGTGTCCGACGCATCTTGAGGCGACACGCGGGTCGCCGTTCCGGTCAGATCCGACGAGATGGTCATGATTTGCAGGTCATCCCACGAAGTCCCGGCCAACGCGTCGGCGGCAAACACCACCTGTGTTCCATCCGGCGAGAAACCGTACGGCTCGAGCAGTCCGGTCGATTGGAAGGTGACTTCGTTCGTCAACGACGGCACCCCGTTGGTCCATGTGAGCTGAGCCACATGCAGTCGCCAGCCGCCGAACGGGACCCCCCATTTCCACTGCTCGGCCCACACCACGCGCGTCCCAGTGGCATCAAACCGTGGCCAGATCAGCGCACTGGTTCCGCTCGCCAGCGCATTGGTCAGCTTCCACGCCTGCGTTCCGTCCGAGCTCTGGAGCCACAGGTCGTTCCACGCTCCCGCGCCCGGCGCGGCAATCGCCGAGGCTGGGTGGCCCGCCTCCTCGACCGTGGTCAGGAGATACTTCCCGTCCGGCGTCGCGTCCGAGATTGCGTGCTGTGTACCGCCGGGATAGAGGCCACTACAGGTAACGCACGTGACATCACTCCCATCCGGATTGGCGGAGTAGCCGTCGAATACGCCTGAGGCGTTCGGCAGGTTGTAGTACACCTTGCCGCCGGCCCAAGCCGCGGGATCGGCGCCTGACTTCCAAGCTTGGATCGTGTCGACGGTCGGCTCTGAGGTCGCGGCGGTGGTGAACTGCTGCGTGGTGTTTGACGTTCCGTCGGGGCCGCCACATTCGTAGGCGCTGCCGGCGCCATAGGGTGAGGAACCGATGCCGGGAGACAGTGCATCCTCCTTGCCGCATGCCTGATACTCGTATGCCGTCCCGGCGGAGAGTCCCACGACTGGAACATTCCACGGCACATTGTTGAGCACACCAGTGGCGTGGCCGGGTTTGGAGGCGTACCACGGAAAGACGTTGATCCAGCTGGACGTCCCTACGCGGCGGATCCGCATGTAATACCAGCAACCGTTCCCGTCGGTGTTAGCGCAACTCCCGACGGCATTGAGGGTCGCGGTGGTCGTACCGACGGTCGGTTTTGTGGTGTGACCAGCGCAACCACCGACGAGTAGCGCCGCGGCAACGAGCACGGTCAGGTACCGGATCGATCGAGGGAACGCGGCCACAGTCAGGCGATTGGACGGTTAGGCGATTGGACGGTTAGGCGACGGCCTGGTCATACACCTTAGCCGCGGGTGCCGACATCGCCCGATCGTTTTAGGGCAGTTCGTGCGGCAAAGTTCTATATCGGCAAATCACGTACGCTCGGGCGGCGTGATCACCGGCAAGGCAGGGCTCCGGGAGTACTGGCGTGAAGGTCTGCGCCGGATACCGGACCTGCGCTTCGAGCTCGTCGGCACCTACGTTGGGGTCGACACCATCGTCATCAACTATCGAAACCAGAATGGCGGCCTGGTCAGCGAGGTCCTCGAGTTCGATGGGCCGCTCGTGGTCGAGGGGTACGGAACCTACCTCGGCGAGGACGCGGATCCCGGCGCCTAGTCGGCGGGGACGCGAATCCCGCCGCCTAGTCGGCGACCCGATTAGCCGATGGTCGGACGGTCACGCTGCCGAGAACCGCGGAGGCCCTGACCTCGATGACCGGCGCGCCGGGCAGGGCCGCCTCGCTGACCAACGAGGACTTGCCTCCGACGATCGCCTTTCCCGACAGCCGCACCTCGACGCCATCGGGGACGAAGATCGTGACCGCACCCAGCGTCGCCCTGGCATCGATCGTCGTCACGTGGGAGGTGAGCACCGCCTCCTGCAGCTCAATGTGGCAGTCGCCCAGCACGGAGCGCGCATCCAGATAAGCCGGGACGGTCCAGTGGCCCTTGCGCGACTCGTTGCCGAGGATCGCGGTCAGCTGCTCAGGCCGATCGGGGGCCGATTCCGACGGTCGTTGGAGATCGGCCGTGAGCTCCGCGAGCTCGCTCACGAGACGCGCGCCGAGCGCGCGATCGGCCCGAGCCGAATATTCATCGAGCGTCAGCCGTCCGTCGCTCGCCGCCGTCGCGAGCAGTTCCAGCGCGTCCTGTCGATCTCGGTCCGACGCGCGCGGCGCCGGGAGCGGGGCGCCCCGGGACGACGAACCGGGCTCATCATGGTGATCCACCGGGAGCGATCTTAGGGACCGGCCGCCGAGCCAGCGACTAGTTCAGGCGGGCTTGCAGCGCTCGCAACTCGGCCTCGAGCGCCGTCTTGAGCCCGGGTTCGGCCGGGAGCTCGAGCCGCATGGAGGCCGCGCGGATCGCCGCGGTCAGGTTCGCGCGCCGCTGGTAGCTTCCGACGAGGTTGTTCAGCATCCGCATCGCGATGTCATGCGCTCGCAAAGGCTGCCGGACCTCTTGCCCGACGCCCGCGCCGATGATCCGGCCGCGATCGAACGGGTCCAGCAACAGTGGAGGACGCGCCCCGAAGTGCGCCACCACGAAGTGACCCGGCAATCCGACCCCGCCGATGGGAATGTCCGCTCGCCGGGCAACCTCGATGTAAACCACCGAGAGCAGGATCGGGAGGCCACGGCGCCTGGCCAGAACCAGGTCGAGCATCGAATTGTCCGGATCGTCGTAGGTCTGACGGTCTCCCTCGAAGTTGTGTCGGCCACCCAGCAACTCGCCGCAGGCACGCGCGTCCGCCTCGGGCCCGCCGTCGCTCTCGGCCGCGCTCCGCGCCAACTCTTCCCCGAGAGCGTCGAGCGCGGCCAAGGCGCGGCCTGGGTCGACATCGCGGAACTCCTGGGCGATGGCCAGCGCGAGCAGATCCATGCGCGGGTCGGACGCGCTGGCGAGGTCGGCAAACGAGCGTGCGGACGACAACGCGCGAATTGTCGCCTCCCCCCGCCCGCGGCGCGACGCGACATGCCTTAGGCCCCAGCGCGGTTGCTTCGACGAGCTTGGGTGGGCACGGGCCGCCTGACGTCGAGTGGCCGCTTCCCTGAGTCGGTCGTCCCGTCGTGCCAGAGCTGCTTCGTATGGGATCCGGTTCATCATCGTGCCCTCCTTAGGGCTTGAACGTGGCTCACGCCTCCAGTTCAGCCGAGGGCCCCTGATCTCCCAACAGATGTAGGGTATAGCTAAATGATCAGGATCGAGCTCGCCGTCGAGGACCTGGCTAACACCCGCTTTGGGATCTCGCCGCTGAGCGAGACCGTGTTCAGCTTGTGGGCGCTGTCGGACCCCAGCCGTCACACGCTGCACCTGCCGTGGCTGCGTACCGCACGCCGCCACCTGAACGGATCCGATGCGGCGCTCCTGCTTTCCCTGGTCGGCCCCAGTCGCATCCCCGGCGACTTTCGCGGCAATCCGAGCCGTGCCATACCCGACTTCCTGACCCCGCGCCCGGCGAAGTTCGTCGCACGGTTCGAAGACGAGATGGCTGCCGTGCGCGCGACCCCAGTGCGGATCGTTCGCCGCGACCTGCTGGCCGCCCACGCGCCCGATCCCGTGCCCGAGGAGCTAATGGCTGCGACCCGGTCCGACAGTCGCCCGACAAAGCGACTGCTCGGCGCGATCTGCGATGCGCTCGAGCGTCACTGGAGACAGTCCCTAGCACCGGTCTGGCCGGAGATGCAGCTCGTGCTCGAAGCCGACACAACCTACCGCGCGCGCCAGTTGGCCACCGGCGGCGCCCGCCTGTTGTTCGCCGACATCCACCCCAATCTCCGCTGGAGCGACGGCGTCCTGACCGTCGCCGAAATGATCAGCCACCACACCGTCGCGGCGGCCGGGCGGGGGCTGCTGCTCACGCCGTCGATCTTCGCTTACAAGGTGGTGCCACCCCTCGACCCCACCGAACCCCCCTCGCTCGGTTACCCAAGCCGGGGCATCGGCACCTTGTGGAACCCGCCACCACGTCCCGAGCCCGGCGCGCTCGTCGACCTGCTCGGGCGCACGCGAGCCCTCCTGCTCCAGATGCTCGAGGAGCCCCTACCGACAGTTGAGCTCGCCCGTCGGCTCAACGTCACCCCGAGCGCCGTCTCCCAACACCTCCGCGTTCTCCACGCCACCGGCCTAGTCACCCGTGCCCGTGATCGCCGGCAGGTCCTCTACCGCCGCAGCCCGATCGCCGACCAGCTCGCCATCCGCTCCACCACAACCCCGGTGATCGTCTAGCGCGCCTCAGGCCGAAGTCCCGAGCTGCTTCTCGTACACCACCCAACCGAGCACGGGCGACATCCCGGCGCGCCGGTAGAGGCGGAAGGCGCCGGTTTGGCTCGCCCCGTCGACGCCGAGCCCGACGCTGTGTTCGCCCCGCTCCCAGAAGCGCCTGAAGCAATCATCGAGCAGCGCCGCGCCCACGCCCTGCCTGCGCCACGGGCGACGAGTGAAGAGGGCGTGGACGAACCCCCCGCCGTACGTATCGCCCGTGCAGATCGTCCCGGCGGCGATCTCCTCCCCGGCGCGGACAACGCACCAGAGCGTCGGGTCGAAGCGATCACTCCCGAGATGTTCCCTCGACCACGACTCGAGGTCGCGCGGCGTGTACTCCCAGTGGTCCGCGAACGCCTCCTGGTGCGCGGCGTGGAAATCGACCGCGTCGCGCTCCGGGTCGAAGGGGACGATGCGCAGACCATCCGGCCAATCGGGTGCTGGCGGCGGTTCCTCGAGCTCGATGCGCAGCTCGCGGAAGACGCGTACGGCGTCGTAGCCGAGCGACTCGAGCAGGCTACGGGCGGCATCGTCCGCCTCGAGGACGGCGTTGTGGATCCTGTGCGCGCCGCCGCGGGCCGCGATCTCCTCGAGCCCGGCCGCGATCACCCTGCCCACGCCGCGCCCGACCGAGTCGGGGTGGACGTAGCCATCGGCCCGCCATAGCTCGCCTCGCGGGCGCAGCACGCCGTAGCCGACGATGCGCCGGCCATCGCGGACGACGCGCGCGTACTGTGGGAGGTCGAGGTCCGACCACTCATCCTCGAGATCGGCCTGCGTGAAATCGCTACGGCCGTAAAGTGACGACTCCAGGGCCACCACAAGCTCGGCCACCGGTCCCGCGTCAGCGGCGTCGACGAGGTCAAAACCGAAGGAGTTCATCGACGGCATGCATACCACAGCCGAACTCCCGATCGAGGGCGAGCTCCCATCGCTCGCGGGCGCGACCGGATGGCTGAACTCGGAGCCGCTGACGGTGCCCTCCCTGCGGGGAAGCCCGGTGCTGGTCGAATTCTGGACCCTCACCTGCATCAACTGGATACGGACCCTTCCGTACGTCCGTAGCTGGTTTGAGAAGTACCGGGCCAATGGCCTCGTCGTCCTCGGCGTACATACCCCGGAGTTCGAAGTCGAGCGAGATATCGAGAAGGTCCGTCACGCGGCGCTGGAGATGAACGTCGAGTTTCCGATCGCGATCGACAGCGACTACCGGATCTGGCGCGCGTTCGACAATCAGTACTGGCCGGCGCTGTACTTCGCCGACGCCGACGGGCAGATTCGCCACCACCGATTCGGTGAGGGCGACTATGAGAGCTCGGAGATCGTCCTCCAGCGTCTGCTCTCCGCCGCCGGAGCCGTCGACGTCAGCCCGGAACTGGCGTCGGTCGATGCCCGCGGCGTGGAGGCGCAGGCGGACTGGAAGGAGCTCCGCTCTCCAGAGGCGTACATCGGGTATGACCGGGCCGAAGCGTTCTCCTCGCCCGGGGGCGCGTCGCCGGAGTCACCTCGCGAATACGCGCTACCGCCCGGGCTGGCGCTCAACCAGTGGGCGCTGGCGGGCGATTGGACGGTCGGGCGACAGGCGGCGGCACTGAATCGATCGGGGGGCAAGATCGTGCATCGGTTCCGGGCCCGCGACCTACACCTGGTAATGGGGCCGGCGCCTGATGGCCAGCCGGTGCGGTTCCGCGTGGAGCTCGACGGCGAGCCGCTCGGGGCAGCCCACGGGGTCGATACCAGCCAGCAGGGCGGGGGCACCGTGACCGAAGCGCGCCTGCATCAGCTGATCCGGCAGCCGACCCCGGTCGCCGAGCGGACGTTCGAGATCACGTTCCTCGACGCCGGAATTCGCGCGTACGTGTTCACCTTCGGATAGCCACGCCTGTCCGGCGTAGTCGCGCGATCCGCCGCGTCTCGCGTGGCTCGCAGGCGGTAGACCTCGACCGGTTCCCCCGTTCTGCCCGTCGTGCTGAAGTCGTAGATGAGACCGATAGCCTGCGCGACCTTGATCGAGCGAGCGTTGGCCGGCTGGATGCGAGCGACGACGCTCGGCGCGCCGAGAACGGCGAAGGCTTCCTGACACAGCGCCAGGCCGCCCTCGCGGGCGAGGCCGCGTCCCCACACGGAAGGCGTCAACCACCAGCCAAGCTCGTACTCGTCCCGATCCAGGCCCACGGTCCCGTCGCCCGCGAGGTTCAGCGCCATGAACCCGATCAACTCGCCGGAGCTCTTCTCGCGCGCCGGTCTCCAGCCGAACCCATGCTCCCGCCAGTGCCGGCCTTGGGCTGCCGCGATCTGCTCTGCCTGGGCGCGCGTCCATACCGCGCCGGCTCCGATGTACCGCATCACCTCCGGGTTTGTGGACAGACGCAGGAGCAGCTCGGTGTGCTGCTCGCCCCACGGCTCCAACCACAGGCGGGCGCTGTCCAGCGTGTCGGGAAGCGAAGCGCACATATCGGGCGCGGCCGCGTCAGTTTGACACAACCCGGACGGTCAGTCTATGCTTACCGTTCGTGGTGACTTACCAATCGGACGGATGGACCGCGCTCGGTGATCCCACGCGAAAGGCGATCTTCGAGCTGCTGGCGGAGTGCCCGCGCGCGGTCGGGCAGCTCGCCGATGTGCTCCCGATCAGCCGACCGGCCGTGTCACAGCACCTCAAGGTGCTCAAGGAGGCCCGGCTCGTTTTGGACCGGCCGGTCGGCACACGCCGCATCTACCGCATCGACCCCGACGGCCTCGCTGCCCTGCGCGCGGACCTCGAGCGATTCTGGGGACAGGCTCTCGCGACCTACAAGGCGACGGTCGAGCACCCAGGCGAGGAGGGCAAATGCGGGTCGGGGTAGGCTGCGGCGATGTGCTTTTCGCCGCAGGCCGACTTCGCGGGTGGTATCGCCGTGGCCGCGGTCGGAGCGGGAACCCTGCGCCTGGTGCGAGCGCCCCGTGAGCTGATCATCGGCTCACTGCCGCTGCTGCTCGGCGCGCACCAGTTCGTGGAGGGGTTCGTCTGGCTTGGGCTGCGGGGTCAGCTAGCGAGCGGTACGGCCGCGATCGCACGGCAGGCCTACATCATCTTCGCCTACGCGGTGCTGCCGGCGCTGGTTCCGGTCGGGTTCATGTTGCTCGAGCCCCGGCGGGAACGGGTGCGCTGGCTGTGGCCGTTCGCGGTGATCGGCGCCGTGCTGGCGGGCTACCTGTTGTGGCAGGTGACGGCGTTTCCGGTCCTCGCGCGCGAACAGGGCCACTGTATTGACTATGTGAGTCATGCCCCCAACGACATCGAGGTAGCCGGGCTGTACGTGATCGTCACCTGTGGGCCCGCTTTGCTCTCGAGCCGGCGCTACCTCCGGTGGTTTGGGCTCGTCAACCTCGTGGGCGTCGTCGTCGTCGCGACGGTCCGCGCCGAGGAGTTCACATCCCTCTGGTGTGTGTATGCGGCGCTGGTGAGCCTGCTCGTCCTGATGCACTTCCGCCGCCAACGGGCATCGGAGGGGCCGCCCCCGCGCCCCGAGTCAGTGCTGGCGCCGTCGTTGGGCTACCCTGCCAACCCGCAGGTTTCGGCGTCAACACCCCGGCGAACGGAGGCAGCAGCGCATGGGCACGATCACGACGGCTGATGGCACGGAGATCTTCTTCAAGGATTGGGGCTCGGGCCAGCCGATCGTTTTCAGTCATGGCTGGCCGTTGTCGGCGGACGACTGGGATACCCAGATGCTGTTCTTCCTCCATCACGGCTATCGCGTGATCGCGCACGACCGGCGCGGGCACGGGCGCTCGAGCCAGGTCGGTGAGGGTCATGACATGGACCACTACGCCGATGACCTGGCCGCGGTGACCGCACATCTCGAGCTCGAGGACGCGGTCCATGTCGGCCACTCCACCGGCGGCGGCGAAGTCGTGCGCTACATCGCGCGCCACGGTGAGCGCCGGGTCGCGAAAGCGGTGCTGATCAGCTCGGTGCCGCCGCTGATGGTGCAGACCGATGCGAACCCCGGCGGCCTGCCGAAGAGCGCCTTCGACGACCTCCAGGCCCAGCTCGCCGCCAACCGGTCGGTCTTCTACCGGAACTTGGCGTCGGGCCCCTTCTACGGCTTCAATCGCCCGGGGGTCGAACCCTCGGAAGCCATCATCCAGAACTGGTGGCGGCAGGGCATGATGGGCGGAGCCAAGGCCCACTACGACGGCATCGTTGCCTTCTCTCAGACCGATTTCACCGAGGATCTCAAGCAAATCACGGTGCCAGTGCTGGTCATGCACGGCGACGATGATCAGATCGTGCCCTACGCCGACTCCGGGCCGCTGTCCGCCAAGCTGGTGCAGAACGGGACGCTGAAGACGTACAAGGGCTTCCCGCACGGCATGCCGACCACCCAGGCTGAAACGATCGACGCCGACCTGCTCAAGTTCCTGCAGTCCTGACGGGCACCGCTCCTGACGCCCTAGCGGAAATCGTCGTTGGACGTTGCCTGCACCCACGCATACCGTTCGAGCGCGGGCAGAGAGGAATGAGCGAGCGAGATGCCGAACTCCGGCTCGCTCTTCTTCCCGACGTTGTCGCGGTTGGTGAGGGGAGGCGAGGCGTGGCGCCACTCGGTGCTGGGGAGCAAGTACACATCGGGGCGGTCGCCGTCGGCCAGGAGCACGATTGCCGCGAACCGGTCGCTGGCCGGCTGGAATCGCCGCTTGGTCCAGAACACGTATCCACCCACGCGTTGGGTCGACACGAACACCTCGATCGACCGTCCGGACGGAGTCAGTACCTCGAGCCTGCCGTCGATCAAGCTGGTCGGGGCCTTCACAGTGCAGCCGAGGCTCTCCAGTTGCTCTCGGACCGTCGACTTACCCAGCGCAATCAGCTCACTGCGGGTCAGCTTCGACCATAGGTCGTCGGTGCTCTTGCTGCGTGCGCTCATCAAGTCTCCTTCAGCTGGCGATACCCGCTTCCGCGGGGTAGCGTGAGATCAGCTGGTCGGCGATGACGTCGAGGTCATCGCCGATGTAGTTTGGTTGGGGGCCAACGTCGAGCGGAGCATTGCCTTGCCGGAGGATGAGCGCCGCCTGCCAGCCGGCAGCGCGGGCTCCGAGGGTGTCCCAGACGTGGCAGGCGACCAGGCAGATATCGCCCGGGTCGAGCTCGAGTTCGTTGGCCACGGAGTGGTAGGCCTCGGGTGCGGGCTTATGGCGCCTCACGGTTTCGTCGACGCTGAAGCGGCGCTCGAAGAACTCGATGATGCCGGCGTGCTCGAGCTGGTGGCCGGAGATCTCGAGCGTGTTATCGGTGAGCGTGAACAGCCGGAAGCCGTGGTCGTCCAGGCGGCGCAGCGCGTCGGGAACCTCGGGATGGGCTGGCATCGAGGCGAACCGGTCGGTCAATTCGGCGGCATCACCGTCGGTGATCGCGATCCCCCGCGTGGCGGCCAGCATCCGCAGCACCGCGGAGCCAATGTCGGTGAACGGAATGTAAACGCCGGAGAGCGTGAGCGCTTCCGAGTACGTGATCAGGTGCGCGAACCACAGCCGCATCGCGGCGGGATCATCGAAGATCCGCTCAAAGGTCGGGCTGAGCGTCTCGAGATTCATCAGGGTTTCGTTGACGTCGAAGACGACAATCGGTCGCCGTGGCATCGCGGGCCTTTCGTTCGTTGGTTAACTCCGCGTTGGTGAGTGACCGGCCGGCGCTGTTTCTTACCGCAGACGTGTCACGCTGGCGGCCGGTGGCGGTAAGAAACGCCGCCGCGGTCGCTCTAATCATGCACAGGGGCCCGCAGACGGGTCGGGCCCGAGGAACAAGGAGTGGCGATGATGCGATATCGAACTGTCGAGGTGAAGGGCGCCGAGGTCTTCTACCGGGAGGCCGGCGACCGCGGCGCACCGGCGCTGTTGCTGTTACACGGCTTCCCGAGTTCTTCGGCCCAGTACGAACAGCTGATGCGACGGCTCGCGGGCAGCTGCCACGTGATCGCGCCCGACTACCCAGGGTTCGGGCAGACGGCCGCGCTCGCCGGAACCACCACCTTCGACCGGCTCGCCGAGGTGATCGACGCCTTCACGCTGGCCAGGGGCCTGGACCGGTTCAGCTTGTACATGTTCGACTTCGGCGCGCCGGTGGGGTTCCGGATCGCCACCCTTCATCCCGAGCGAATCCAAACACTCGTGCTCCAAAACGGCAACGCCTATGAGGCGGGGCTCGGCCCGGGGATGCAAGCGCTGGTGCCGTACTGGAAGGACCGGATCGAACACGAATCCGCCGTCCGCGGGTTTCTCACCCTGGCCGCCACGCGCTCGCAGTACGTCGATGGGGTGACCGATCCGACCACGGTCAATCCCGACTTGTGGGAGCTCGACCAGCGCTTCCTCGAACTCCCCGGCCGCGACCAGGTGATGCTCGACCTCCTCTACGATTACCAGACCAACGTGGCCCTCTACCCGACGTGGCAGTCCTACATGCGCACCCACACCCCGCCCGCGCTGCTTCCCTGGGGCCGTCACGACGGTTTCTTCCCGCCCGAGGGAGCGCGCGCATACCTCGCCGACCTACCCGACGCCGAGCTGCACCTGCTCGACACCGGCCACTTCGCCACCGCTACCCACAACGCGGAGATCGCCGCCCTGATTACCGCCTTCCTCGACGTCCACGTGACCGCACCCGCCGCAGTGTGAGCTGGCAGAGTCCGGCCCTGACCACCCCCAGCCTGGGCACGTCCAGTAACCGGCGACGAACCCGCGCGCTTCGGATATGCGAGGCACGACGCGGTCGCGCAGCGCGGCAAGGTCCGCTTCCGGTTCGTTGATCACCAGGCTGACCACGACCGCGTGGATAGCGATCAGGCCGCAACCAGCTCAGAATCAAAGCCAGGCGGCGCCACGGGCAATCCCCAACGTGCTTGTATGCCGAGCTTGGTGAACACCTTGCGCAGGTGCCATTCTACGGTGCGCGGGCTGACTCGATGAGATTTTCGAGCAGACCCGGCAGCGACGCGCTCGAGACGACCGAGGTCCTGCGACAATCGTCCGGATGACGGACCGGGAAATGGAGTGGCGTGTGTAGCGCCGGCACCGCGCCGGCTGTCACGATCAGGCTCGCGCGGACGCCGGCTGAGCGGGAAGCCGTGTTCCGCTTGCGCTATGAGGTGTACGTGGTAGAGCTGAACATGTTCGCTGCCGTTGCCGATCACGTCTCGCGCCGCCTATCCGACGAACATGACCAGCGGGCAGAGCTGTTCATCGCGTACGCCGACGACGAACCGGTTGGCACGCTCCGGCTGACCTTTGGCGCCGATGGGCGGTTCTCGTCCGAGTTCCTCGACACCTACGGAATGGATGCGTTCCTCGAGGCCGTGCCTTATGCCGCGATGGTCGTGTTCACCAGGTTCATCGTCCGCGAATCATTGCGCGGCACCTCGGTCCCTTTCGAACTGATTCTCGCGAGTGCCAGTCTTGCGAGGGAGCGCGGGATCGAGCTGGTGTTCTGCGACTGTCAGCCGGACCTGATCAACCTTTACCAGGCGCTCGGATTCCGTCCCTACACGCGGACGTACAACGATCCACACATGGCGCTGATGGTGCCGATGATCTTGATCGGCGGGGACGGCGCCTATCTGCGGCGGGTCGGCTCGCCGCTGCTGGGTTCAGTGGTCGGCGCCGACCAGCCTACGACCGAGCTTGCACGTCAAGCCGCAAGCCTGCTGCCGCCCACGCCGCCAGTCCGCTCGCTGGAACGCGTGCGGGAGTTCGGGTGGTCTGCGGAGATTCCCGACGGCCCGGTCGACCAGGCGCTCCGGCTGTTCGAAGGCCTCGACGAGGAGCAGCTCTGGGAGATCATCGCGCACAGCATGATCATCGACCTCGCGCCCGGCGATCATCTGATCCGCGAGGGGCAGGCGACGCGGATCATCTATGTGCTGCTCGGCGGCGAGCTCCAGTATTGGAAGGGTCGCAGCCATCTCGCGAACGCTGAGATCGGGGAGCCGGTGGGTGACATCGCCTTTCTGCTCGGGACCGTCCGCACCATCGACGTGATCGCCGGCCCGAGCGGCGCGCGGGTGCTGAGCCTCCGAGGCTCCACTCTGCGCGCGGTCACGGCATCAGCCTCGCCAACCGCGACCACACTGTTGTTCAACCTCTGTCGTCTGCTCGCCGAACGCGTCGCCGCCCGAACCGTCAGTTAGGACCGTGTCGATTCGCCAACATCTCGGCTCGCGCGCGGTTGGCCGCTCGGCGAACGGCGCGTCAGGCGATGCGGGAATGCGGTGGCCCCCCGGCCCCACTTTGCCCCGACTCGCTCAGACGATGCTGATGGCGACGTGGCCGGTTTCGTTCCTCGGCGCTTGCCAGCGGCGGTATGGAAACTGTTTCACCCTCACCGCCCAACCGTGGGGCCGGGCTGTCTACCTGGCCGATCCGGCTCACATCCAGTCGGTGTTCCGTGGTGACCCCGCCGTCTTCTGTGTCTCCGAGGCGCGCGAACCGCAGCGCGTCGTGCTCGGTCGGAACTCTCTCCTGGTACTCGACGGTGATCGCCACATCCGGGAGCGGCGGCTGCTCTCGCCGCCGTTTCACGGGGAGTACCTCCGGCGATACGAGGCGGAGATCAAGACCATAACAGAGGTAGCCGTCGCGACTTGGCCGGTCGCCACCCCGTTCGCGGTTCGCCCTCGAATGCGCGATATTGTGCTGAAAGTAATCATCCGTGTCATCTTCGGCCCCGACGACGACCGTCGGACTGACCGGATGCAGGAGTTGCTCGCCGAACTGCTGGACATTAACGTGACACTCCTCGTTGCGGTACCCGCCCTCCGCCGGGACTTCGGACCGCGGAGTCCGTGGGGACGGTTCGTCCGGCTCCGCGCGGAAGCTGATGCGCTGCTGCTCGAGCAGATCCGCCGGGCGCGTGGCTCTCCCAGCAAGCAAAGCGCGCTACTCGGCGCTCTCGCGGCCGCGCGCGACGGTGACGGTGACCGCCTGTCGGACTCCGAGCTTCGCGATCAACTCATAACGCTTCTCGTGGCCGGCCACGAGACGACCGCCACCGCCCTGGCGTGGATTCTCGAGCGCCTCGCCCGACATCCGCGAGTGCTGCAGCGTCTGCTCGAGAGCGTAGACGCGGAGCAAGATGATGGGTACCTGGATGCTGTCATCAGCGAGACGCTGCGCACCAGGCCGATCCTTGCCGGCACGACCCGGAACCTGGCCGCGGACGCCGAGGTGGCCGGCTACCGGATACCCGCCGGGACGATCATCGTCGCTTCACAGGTTCTCGCCCATGTGAGTCGGGAGCACTATCCGAACCCGGAACAGTTCCTGCCCGAGCGCTTTCTCGGCCGGGGGCCGGACCGATCGGCCTTCATCGCCTATGGCGGTGGGCCACACCGTTGCCTGGGTGCTTCGCTCGCGCAGCTCGAGATGAGGACAGTGATCCGAACCGTGCTCGAACGTTTCGAGATTCGCCCGGCGCGCCGACGCGCCGAGCGCAGACGGACGCAGCACGTGACGCTGGCACCCTCACGCGGTGGCGAGCTCGTCGTGCACCGTCGCGCGCGAGCCGGCGGCTGAGCTCGAACCCGTGCTGGCCGGACGGCAGAACGATTGAAGATGCTTTGAGTGGGTAGCTGCCATGGTGTGGAAGTAGGAGAGAGCGCCATACCCGGCGCCGAGTGCTGGCGCTACGGGGCATTCGGGAACGACCCGGACGCCGGCCGCATCACGGTGCCGCTGGTTCGCGACGACGGAAAGTCGACCGAGTTCGATGTGCCTGACTTCGTCAATGACCCGCTCGACCTCCGCCGCGTGGCGCTGGTCGTGATCGGCGCACTCGAAAAATGGGAGAAGGTCGAAGGTCTGGGGGGCTGAGAGCCGCACAGCGGCGGCGAGGACGCGGTGCTGGCGCTAGAGTCGCTGGGTCGAATCATGTCGGTCGCTTCTTCACCCCTCCGGCGCGAAGAGCTGCGTGCGTTCCTGCGCTCGCGCCGGGCGCGACTGTCACCGTCCGACGTCGGGCTCTCCGACAACGGCGGGCGCCGCCGGACGCCTGGCCTGCGGCGAGAGGAGCTCGCCGCGTTGGCCGGGGTCGGCGTGTCGTGGTACACGTGGCTCGAGCAGGGGCGCGACATCAACCCCTCGCCCGAGGTGCTCGACGCACTGGCCCACGCGCTTCGGCTCGACCCCGCGGAGCGCAGAACTCTGTTCGCGCTCGCGCGAACCGAGCTCCCGCTGGCCGACGACGTCGCGGACACTGGTCCTGAGGCGCTGGGTGCGGAGATCGGAAACCTGATCGCACTCGTGGACGCCATCCATCCGAACCCGGCGTACCTGTTGGGGCCGATGACCAGGATTCTGGCCTGGAACCGTGCGGCCTCGGTCGTGCTCGGTTCGCCTGAGCATTTGGCTGCCGACAAGCGGTACCTGTTGTGGTGGCTGATGGTCGAGCCGGGCGAGGGCGGGATGACGGCCCAGCGCGAGGCGACCGCTCGCAACACGCTGGCGCGGTTTCGTGCCGAGTACGCCCGCCACGCGGGCGAGCGTGAGTACGAGGAGTTCGTGGTGCGACTCCGCGAGCGCAGCGCGCGAGTACGCGAGTGGTGGGACGAGCACGAGGTCGTCGAGGCTCAGGGCGGAACCAAGGTGATGCACCACCCCCAGCTCGGCACGCTACGTTTGCATCACGCGCAGACGGTGCCGACGGGTCAGCCGCAGCTACGGATGGCCGTCTACGCGCCCGCGGATGAAGCGACCCGCGCGGCGCTCGCGAATCTCTAGGTCCGGCTGCCGGCCATCTGGGTCGCGCGCTCGAGCTCCGCCAGGTCTTGCTCGTCAAGTTCGACGTCCGCCGAGGCCATGTTCTCCTCGAGGTGCCGCACCGAGCTAGTGCCCGGAATCAGCAGGATCCGCTCGTAGCGGGAGAGCAGCCAGGCAAGCGCGACCTGCGTGGCCGTGATACCCCGCCGCTGCGCGACGCCGGCAATCGCTGGATCCTCCGCTAGCTGCCGGGGGCCGCCCATGAACGCCGAGCCCAGGGGGAAGTACGGCACGAACGCGATCTCTCGCTCCATGCAAAGCTCGACCACGTCCTCGCCGGAGCGGTTGACGACGCTGTAGGCGTTCTGCACCTCGGCGATGTCGACCAGCTGGACCGCCTGGCGGACGGCGTCGGCACCGGCCTCGCTGATCCCGATCAGGTCGAGCTTGCCTTCGTTGCGCATATCTTCGAGGGTGCCAAGCTGCTCGGCGAGGAGCTGGCCGGAAGGTTCGGCGCTCATCAGACGGAGGTTGACGAGGTCCATCCGCTCCACCTGCAGAGAGTGGAGGTTGTCCTCGACGCCGGCGCGCAGCTCGGCCGGGCTCTGAGCGGGGAGCCACGCCCCCTGGTCGTCGCGGCGACCGCCGACTTTCGTGACGAGTTTCAGGTTCGCCGGGTAGGGATACAGCGTTTCGCGGATCAGGTCGTTTACGACGTCCGGGCCGTAGTACTGAGCGGTATCGATGTGGTCGACGCCGAGTTCGATTGCGCGGCGCAGCACGGCGCGCGCGGCGTCGGGATCGCGCGGCGGCCCAAACACGCCGGGACCGGCCAGCTGCATCGCGCCGAAGCCGATGCGGTTGACGGGTTTATCGCCGAGGAAGGATGTCTTGTTCATGCCGATAGCTTGCGCCTGGCGCCGCAGATGGACAAGAGGTCTGGCGATCCTAGGTGCAAGACCACTAGCCTGGCGACCTTGGGGCGGAAATCGGATCTCGGTCAGGAAAATCCGGGCACCAGGAACTCGAATCGCTGCCGCAGATGGACGCAGCGGTAGTACCTTGGCCCGGCTCCTGGCGGCGGCAGACCGACCGGTCCAGTGCAGCTGAACCCTGGCGACGTGAACAGCGGGCCACCTGGTGTCGCCTCGTAGCGGGCGGCACGAACCGCGGCGGCAGCTCGTGCACACGACATCTCGATAACGCGCAGGCTCGTCACGGCCAGCGAACCCCCTCTGGTGCCGCGAACACTCAGGTGCTGCGGTTTGCAGCGGTGGTAGGTGGCCTGCCGCGTATGCGCGAGGCCGCCGGGCGCGGCGATCAGGAGCAGCGCCGCGGTCGCCACCGCCACCGTGAGCGCACCTGCCAGCGAGAATTTGAGGCGCATCGCGAACACTCTACGCGCTAGAAGGCGACTCGTCACAGCCCGCGGCCCGTGGGTCAGCCCATGTGATGGATCTTGTGCGGGTCGATCGTGACGATCAGGCGTACCTGGTCACGGCCGCCGTACCACGGATACGGGGTTCCGAGGTACCGCTGGGCGAGCTGCTCGATGTGCTCGGCGGCTCCCGCGCTCGTGATGCTCAAGACCTCACCGCGGATCGAGTAATACCGGGCGGGGTTACTCGGGTCCGACACTGCCACCGCTACCCGTGGGTCCCGTCGGATGTTCCTGACCTTCTGAAAGCCTTCCACGGTGTTGATCAGGATGCGGACACCGTCCGTGTCGACCCAGGTCTGGGTCAGCTGCGGTGAGCCGTCGGGCATCGCGGTCGAGATGAAGCACGGACTCGCCTGGCGCATCAGCGCGACTAGATCTTCAGGAAGGCTCTCGGACACTCGCGTCTCCTGTTGGTCGGAGTCTGGAGAGTATCCGAGCGACAACGCCGGCGCGAGGGCATAGGATGGTCCTCTGACATGACGGGAGAGGAACAAGGCGTCGGTCTCGGCCCCTGGGCGCATGAGCACTACAAACAGGTGATCGTCGTGCGCGCCCTTCTCGCGCCGTGGATCCTCTTCGTCACCGTGTTCCTCTGTGTGAAGGGCTACTGGTGGGGACTTGTGTTCCTTCCGTTTCTAGCCCTCGACCTCTGGCTTCTGCGTAGCCTCGTCCGTTACGCGCGCGCACAGGGCAGGTGACGGTACCCCGCAGTAACTGTTGACGGCTGCGGCAGAGAAGAATTTCGACCTCCGCTGCGGTCACAAATGTCGCGCGGCCAGTTATCTAGTAACCATGCGACCGGGACCTGACCAGGCCGCGGCTCGGTTCTCATCCATCGGGCGCACGGGGCGACCGAACCAAATGAGGAGAAGTAGACATGCGCTGCCGGCATCGCTGCATCACGCCCACCATCGCGCTGACGCTGACACTTAGGGCTCTCGACTTAGTTTGTGAAGGAAGTGGGGTGGTTATGTAGAACTGGGGGTTGTGGTCGATGAGCGCGCGATCGGTGAGCGGTATCGGTTATTGAACGCGCAGGGGGTGCTGGATGAGCGCACCCGGCGGTTGTGGGCGGCGGCTGAGGCTCGCTCGGCGGGCTATGGGGGGCTCTCGGCGGTGGTCAGGGCTACCGGGATCTCGGAATCGACGGTGCTGCGCGGGCTTGCTGACCTACACGCAGAAGAGCGGCCAGCGCCGGGGAGGGTACGCCGGCACCGTGGGCGCACGCCGATCCTTGAGCGCGAGCCGGGGTTGGCGGAGGATCTGGAGCGGCTGGTGGATCCGGTCACCAGGGGGGATCCGGAGTCGCCGTTGCGGTGGACGTCTAAGAGCGGCGCGAAGCTCGCGGAGGCGCTGCGGGAGATGGGTCACGATGTCGTGGATCGCACCGTGCTACGGCTGTTGAAGGCCAAGGGGTACAGCCTGCAGGCGAACAAGAAGTCGCGGGAGGGCGCCCAGCACCCCGACCGCGACGCGCAGTTTGCGCATATCAACGAAACCGTCGGTGACGCGATCGCCGCGGGCGAACCGGTGATCAGCGTCGACGCTAAGAAGCGAGAGCTGATCGGCGATTTCAAGGCGGTCGGCCGCGAGTTCGAACCCAACCGCCGGCCGGTGGAGGTGCGCGGCCATGATTTCAAGGACAAGGCGCTCGGGCACGCGATCCCCTACGGCATCTACGACCTGACCGTCGACGAGGGCTGGGTGAGCGTCGGAATCACGAGCGACACCGCCCAGTTCGCGATCAACACGATCATCAGCTGGTGGGAGCACCTCGGGCGTGAGCGCTACCCGCACGCCCAGACCCTGACGATCACCGCTGACTCCGGCGGCTCCAACAATCCCCGCACCCGCCTGTGGCGTCACGAGCTGCAGCGCCTCGCCGACACGACCGGGCTGAGCATCCGCGTCTGCCACTTCCCGCCAGGCACCTCGAAGTGGAACAAAATCGAGCATCGACTGTTCAGCTTCGTCAGCCTCAACTGGCGCGGCAAACCACTCGAGAGCCTCGAAATCGTCGTGAACCTGATCGCCGCCACCAAGACCAACACCGGCCTGAAGGTCTACGCCCAGCTCGACAACCGCAGCTACGACCGCGGCGTTGAGATCACCGACGAGCAACTCGCCAACGTGAACATCACTCGCCACCCCTTCCACGGCGACTGGAACTACACCATTACCCCTTCACTCGCTCAGTCGTGAGCCCTTACCGCCGGGGTCGCGCCCATCGCGTGGGCCGACCCGCCGCCGCTGGCCCTCGCCGAGGCCGCGATCCGCGTGGAAAACTGCGGCTTACCGCTGAGCACGGCATGGGTCGACCCGCCGCCGCTAGCCAGGGCCGAGCCCGCGATCTGGGTTGAAAACTGCCGCTTGGCGCGAAGCGACGTGTAGGCTGGACGTGCCGGGCGGAGGTCACAAATCGTGGCCCGCTGGTCATTTAGCGACATGGCGCGCATGGGGGCCCTCGAAGAATGGCCTGACTCGGAGCTGCTGACAGCGATCGCCAAGCACGACCAGCAGGCGTGCGCGGTCTTCTACCGGCGTCACCTTGCCCGGACCGTGGCCTATCTCATGCGCGAGACCCGCGATCGGGAGCTCGCGGCTGACCTCACCGCCGAGGTGTTCGCATCGGTGATCGTGAGCGCGCGGCGCTACGCGCCGCGCACCGAGACGGCGGCGCCGTGGGTGATCGCGATCGCGCGCAACGTCCTGGGCAACAGCCGCCGCCACGGACGCGTGCAGGACCGGATACGTCGGCGGCTCGCTATCGAGCCGCTCGAGCTAGATGACGCCGGGCTTGACCGCACGGAGCGCCTCGCCGCTGAGGGAATGGGTCCCGTGGCCGAGCTGGTCGAGGCGCTGCCGGTAGGCGAGCGCGACGCCGTCAAGGCGCACGTGCTCGAGGAGCGGCCCTATCGCGAGATCGCCGTCTCGCTGGACTGCTCGGAGATGGTGGTCCGCAAGCGAGTCAGCCGGGGGCTCGCCCGCATCCGTCGCGCCCTGGAGGAACGATCGTGAACGACTACTACGATCGACTCGAGCAACAACTGATGGAGGCGACGGCGCGCCCGTGGCCGCGCACGTTGCGTGGGCCCTCAGCGCGATCGGGCTCGCGTCGTGATCTGCTCGCGCTCGCAGCCGGGCTGGCTGTCGCGGCAGGTGTCGCCGCGATCTTCATCAGTGTGCGCCCGGCGGCGCGGCCAGCCAAGCAGCTTCGCCCCCAGCAGCGACTCGCGATCGTGCACAACTACGTCAATCGAGCCCCGCCCCCGCTCGGCGGGGCCTTCTCGTGCGAGACCAGACTATCCCCAACGCGGGTCGACCCGTCGACGGCGCCAATCCCCTGGAATTGCTACGTAACCGGCGTATCAGAGCGGGCGGCTCCGCTCCGAGGGCCAGGAGCCAGGGGCACGGTGGTCGTCAACCTCAAGCCGCCGTCGGGAGATGTGTTCTCAATCGACGCCTCCGCTCTGCCTCCCAGTGCGAGCGGTGGCGATTACGCGGTCTGGCTCCTATCGGGACGAGACCACGGCGTAGAAGGGTGCACGGCCAGCGGCTGTCCTGCCGTCCACTACAGCCTCATCTCAGGTCGGCGACCCACCTTCGTCGGGATCGTCACTCCCGCCGTCGGCGCCAACGGCCGGCTTCGCGCCCAAGGACTGATACCAACCGTCTCGGCGCAGCAGGCGACGGGCTCCTACCTATTCGTCGTGAGTCGGCAGGCCCGTCCGTCGAACCAGTCCGTCGGGCGAATCGTGCTCGAAGGATGGATGTCCTTCTGAGTCGGGCCGAGCCGAAGCACACTGGTCCCCGCGCAGGGGCGCGAACTATACGCGTGTGGGGGGAAGGCGGAGCGTGAGGACCGCGCCGCGATCGGATGCGTTTGCCGCTTGGATCGTGCCGCCTTGGTTTTGGAGCAGGCGGGCCGCGATGGTGAGTCCGAGGCCTGCGCCGCCGGTGTGACTGTTGCGGGCGTAGCCGCGGCATCCATAACCGCCGTGACGTCGCAGGCCTGCTCCTCGAGTGTCGGCCGGCGCTCGACCGGCTCTCACAGGCCGATCCCGCGCATCTGAAAGAAAACCGCGCGCCACAGTCCGCTGAAGCGCTCCGCCGGCCGGGCCCACGCAAAATCCGTCCACATCAGGTCGAGGGACCGCGCCCGAGCCCAGGACCTCGTCGCCCACATCGCGCCCGCCGCACCTGGCATACCGAATCTCGGGCAACTCGGCTATCCAAATCAAGGAGTGACGCCACGACCGGACGCCGCGTCTCGATCACACTAGGAGACCGTCGACTGTGCCGCCGCCTCGATCAGACGAAGAGCGTCGTGCCGGTCGAGGTAGCCGCGCCGGGCCAGCGCGATGACGTCGCGCGCCCAGCGTGCTACGAAGACCGCATGAGTGGGATAGAGCGCGCTGATCGTGGCGGGGCTGAACGGCACGGTCGTGCCGAGCAACGAGCACAGCCCGGGCGTGTTGGGCATTCCGGTGAGCTGCGCGAGTGGTACGTCGACATCCGGTGTTCTCACACCCCCGACGATGTTTCCGTGCGCATCGAGCACCGGGCTGCCGGCCGAGCTCTCGCCCGGGGCCTGGCCCGCGTAGAGCGGCGGGGATCCGACCGGTAGCCCGCCGTGGACACCGCCGGTACGCACCCACCGGATCAGCTCTTCGAGCACGGCGTCCTGGACGTAACCCTCCTCGCCGGCGTTGATGGGGGAGCCGCAGGACGGGAAGACGGAGAACTGGTTCGTCGGATTCAGCAGGTCGTTGAACCTGCCCACGTCGGTCGCGAGCGAGCCGGTGTCGGAGGGGCAAAGGTCGGCCAGACAGATATCGCTGTGGGCCGAACCGGCGACCTCCCACAGGCGGAACCCGCGACTATCGGATTGTGTGGCAGGACCGTAGTCGAGCAGACCGTACGGAGAGGCGTACACGTCGGTCTGACTCTGGAGGTAGACCACCGGCTGAAGCAGGTGGGTTCGGCTTTCCGTGTTCGCCGGCGCGGCGACCGTGGTGAGCCCGACGTCTCCGTTGGGCACCGACACGGAGGCGAAGGTGGCGTCGTTCGAGACCACTGTCGACATCCCCGGTCCCTGCTGCAGAGGTGCCACATCCGAGCCGCGGCTGTGCACGAGGTAACCGTCGTAGACGTTATGCAGCTTGGCGAAAGCGTCGATGTACGTGGCCATGTATTCAGCCGACTGAGATTCGCCATCAGCGATCAGATCGACCGGCCGGAGGCCGCCGAGAAGCTGCGCGTAGTGCTTCCAGATCGCCATTCCCGCCTGGGAGAAGATGTCCCAGGCGTAACTGTCGCCTGGCTGTGAGAGCGAGGAGTAACGGGCCGGATCGTCCAGCTTCGCGTTCTCGACGCCAACGAATTGCGCACTCACCGCCACGATCGCGTCACCATCTCTGAACGCGGTCGCGTGATCGATGATCGTGTCCGGGAGGTAGTCCCAGCCGGCGGTGACGTTCTCCCACTCGACGATCACGTTGCCGCTGAATCGCCGAGGATCGGTTGGCGTGAACACCTCCACGCGGGTCTCGTATGGCTGTGTGGATCCGCGGACGGGGGCGACCGACCAGCGGCCATCAGCGGTGGGAAGAGTCGCGAAGTTGTAGGCGTGCGCATGTCCGGACAGGAAATACTCCTGCTGTTGGTAGCCGAGCGCGGTGAGCACGTCGCCAGTGACCGAGGTCGTCCCGGCACCCGCCAGCGGCGCCGGCGGGATCGTCCCGGGGATCGGACCGGTCACGCTAGGCAGCGCCGCCGAGGGTGGCGGCGCTCCATGGATCGGAATCCCGCGCTGCCGAACCCTCGCCGCCGCGCCCGAAGCGCCGAAGACGGCCAGACCAGCCGTCGCGAGGCAGATGATCCAAAAACGGAACGCCAGTCGCGCCCGTCCATAGAATAACGCAGCGACCATCGATCGCATCAGTCACTCACCTCCCTGCATCAGGCACACCGACACTAATCCCGAACCCGTTGCACTCTAAATCCCCGAGCGGCGCCTGTCAAACCGGTCAGTTGTGCCGGGACCCGAGTAGTGGAGCGCCGCTGTGGGTAGTTCACTGGGACCGACGAAGAGTCGGCAAGCCCGTTTCCTCCCGATCGCGGACGCCGTCGCCGAGGCGTTCGCCCGGCTGGCGGAACGAGCCGAGTTCACGGGCGGCGGCGACTACGTCTTCTGCTCCCGCCTCGGCCCCCCGCTCGACAGAGCGGCGCTTCGCCGCCGGTTCAAGGCCGCGGCCGCCGCGCCTCGCCTTCGCGTCCTCCGTTTCCACGCGCCTACGTCACTGGGCCGGCGCGCTCCTCACCCGCCGGGCTGACGCGCGCTGGGTCCGAGGGTTCCTCGGCCACTCCAAGCTCGCGACCACCGCGCGCTACCTCCATGCCAAGGCGATGCCCGAGTACGTGGATCGACTCAATCGGGCGTTCACCCTCCGCGACGTCGATCGCGCTGAGCATCGCCGAACTCAACTCGTCAGCCTCACGATCGCAGGAACCGCAATGCCGCACATGTAGGCCAGCCCACAAGTGCAGATGTGTGCTAGCCCCGGACGGCTGGCCTACACGCCCAACTATGGGTTTGCGTGGGTGGCGATTTGTGCGCTGGCCTGGAAGACACCGACGCTCCTGTGGGCCATGCTCTAGCTGTGTTCTCGGAGCTCAAGAGGGGCACACCTCCCGAGCGCCCGTGGTCCGACATTGAGGAGACAGACATGGCTTGGTGGATGTTCGCCCGAGGCGGGAATGAACGCTAACGACAGACATTCCTTCCCGCTTGCACCGCAACGCTTGGTCGCGTCCCGCCAGCTGGCGGTTTGGCTATTGGGCGCGTCGTTCCTGGTGACGACCGACGCTCGGGAACACACTCCCGACTCCGCTCTACGTCCTGTATCAAGAGAGGTTCGGCCTCTCGACGTTGATGATCACCGTCGTCTTCGCCGTCTACGCAGGTGGGGTCCTGTTCGCGCTGGTGCTCTTTGGCCGCGCGTCAGACCTGCTGGGACGTCGGCGCGTACTGCTCGCGGGACTGGCGTGTGCGGCGCTATCGGCGGTCGTGTTCCTGGTCGCCAAGGGTGTGGCGCTGCTGCTCGTCGGCCGGGTACTGTCGGGCCTCTCAGTGGGGATCTTCGTCGGCGCCGCCACCGCCGCCCTGGTCGACCTGGCCGGCCCAGGTCGGTCGCAGCGCGCGACTTTGGTGGCTACGGCCACCAACATGAGCGGCCTTGGCCTCGGCGCGCTCCTCGGCGGGGTACTGGCGCAGGTTGCACCTGAGCCGCTGCGGTCCGCGTTCTGGGTGGATCTGGGACTGGTGATTCTCGCGATCGCGGCGGTGAGGTCGATTCCAGAGACGGTGGCGGTCTCAGCGCACCCGCGTCTGCGGATCCGCCGCCCAGACCTCCCGCCCGTGGTGCGGAACACGTTCATTCCCGCCGCCACCGCGGGGTTTGCCAGCTTCCGCCTGGGTGGCTTTACATGGCCGTCGTGCCGTCGTTTCTGGGCGGCGTCCTTCATCAGCCGAGCCACGCACTCGCGGGTGCGATGGTATGCGCGTTGTTCGTCGTCTCGACCGTCGGTCAGGTCGCACTGGGCGGACGCTTCGGGCGCTGGGGGCTGCCGGTCGGATGCGTCGGGCTGATCGTGGGAATGGGGCTTCTGGCCGCCGGACTGGCCGCGAAGTCGCTAGCCATCGTGATCGCCGCGACGATCGTCTGCGGGCTCGGACACGGCCTCGGCTTCCGCGAAGGACTTCAGTCGATCAACAGCCGAGCACCGGCGCAGCACAGAGGAGGCGTCGACTCGACGTACTTCATCGTTTTGTATCTCGGCATCTCGTTGCCGGTGCTCGGCGAGGGCATTGCCGCCGCCGCGCTCGGACTGCAAACGGCCGGGATCGTCTTCAGCATCGCCGTCGCCGCGATCGTCGCCATCGCGCTCGCCAGGCTCATCACGGCGAGCGAGCCCACTCCACATCGCCCATCAGCCCCCATAAGGCTGCGGTCCGGCATGGCATCGGCCACGCTTCACGGTTGCGGGCGGTCGACCTGGTCTGACAGCTAGTGGAACCAGCGTTCCGAGCGGACCATGATGGATGTCCTCGACAGTCCCGAGGGTGACCGCGTTCAAGTGCTCACCGAGCATCGCAAGGACGGGTACGTTCTGGCATTGGCTATGGCTAGTTCGGGGCTCGACGTACCGGGCCAGGCCATTGCCATATGACCAGTTCTCCTCTGGCGCGTCCACGGGAGCACCCACGTGCTTTTCGGCAACTGACGCGGCCAAAGCGCAGCCTCGCCCACGTTTAAGAAATCAATTCACAAAAGGAGATTGATCGAACGTGACCGCTCTAAGTGCTCAGGAGACGCGCCAGCAGGACGCCGCCCCAGCCATAACGCTTCAGAACGTACCCTTCAGTTCCGGAGCAAAGCTCACCGTAGAGCGCCGCGGGCAGATCGTTCTTTTTGGCGTCAACCGTCCTTACATCCAGAACCGCATTGATCCGGAGACCTTCGAAGGGCTGGCCGAGGCCTATTACCAATACGACCGCGATCCATCGCTGCGGGCCGCGATTCTATTTGGCCACGGGGAAAACTTTTCCAGAGGGATCGACGTCGAAGGTTTCAAGTCGCTCGCCGGGACAGGCAAGCCCTGGATAGCGAGCACCGGGACGATAGACCCGCTCGCAAAGCGTGGTCCGCATCTCACCAAGCCTCTGATCGTTGTTACGCATGGTGATGCCTGGAATATGGCGCATGAGCTCCATCTTGTGGCCGACATCCGTATTGCTTCAGCCGACACCTGCTTGGGCCAGGATGAGAACACGCATGGACGCTTTCCCGGAGGCGGGGGACCATCCGGTTCCGGCGGGAAGTCGGCTGGGGAAACGCCATGCGGTTCATCCTGACCGGAGATCACTGGAGCGCCGAAGAGGCATACCGTATGGGCGAGGTGCAGGAGGTAGCTCCGGGCGCGAAGGAAGCACTAGAGGCTGGCATTCGAATCGCGAACAAGATCGCCGATTGCGGCCCACTCGGCATCAAGACCTCATTGGCTTCCGCTCACCTGGCGATTGACGACAACGAGGAAACCGCATTGTCAGAGCTCGACGCGTAATTTGGCGCCCTCTTCCACACGCAGGACTTTCTGGAGGGCCGGGAAGCGGAGGCGGAAGGCCGCAACCCGGTCTACCAGGGAAAGTAAGCGCGCCTCGCACAACATTGCGGCGGTCGCTGACTTACCACTGCCAAACCTACACGACACTGCACGCTCTGCAGCGAACGGCTCGGTCCTCATTGCCTCCTCGCCGGTGCGCTGCCTCCGAGATTGCCGCTGAAGACCGGCGGCAGTTTCGCCACCTCGACGTCGAGCCGTCGTCGACGAGGCACCCAATGCGCGACGGCCCACCCTCTGGTCGACCTAAGCAGTCCGCGCTGCCGTCAACGCCGGCGAGTGCCGCTCGCCCGATTCGTGACGCCCATCGAATGACTGCAGGATCGGGATGCGGACGTGGATACTCGTGCCAGCCCCCGGCGGGCTCTCGACCTGGATCTTTCCTCCGAGTCCTTCGATCCGATCTCTGAGCCCGGTCAGCCCTGACCCTCGGCTCGCATCGGCGCCGCCAACGCCGTCATCGCGAATCGAGACAACGAGTGTGTCGGTCTCAACGTCAACGGAGACCCATACGTGCCTAGCGCTCGCGTGTTTTGCCGCATTGGTCAGCGCTTCGGAGACCGTGTAGTAAGCCGCTACCTCTACGTGGTCGTGGAGCCGGTGATCGAAACCGACGTTGAGCTCCACGCGAATGGCGGACCGGCGCCCCACGGACTTGAGCGCCGGCGAAAGCCCACCCGCAGTGAGTTCGCCGGGGTGGATGCCCTGAGACAGCTGCCGGAGTTCGTCGACGGCCGTGATCAGCCCCTCCCCGACGCGGGAGATGTCGGCGCGGACGGCGGATCCAAGGGGAACCTTGGCCTCCGCCCTGCGGAGCGCGACGGCAAGCGTGACCAGCCGTTGTTGTGCCCCGTCGTGCAAGTCTCGCTCGATGCGTCGGCGTGCGTCGTCAGAAGCTGCGATTACACGCGCTCGAGAGGCGGCGAGCTCCTCGCGCATGGTCGCGTTTGAGACTGAGGCTGCAACGAGCTCGGTGAAGCTGCTGAGCCTCTCCTCTGCGTCCGAGGCGAACCGCTCGCTCGTCATTGAGGCAATGTTGATGCTGCCCCAGACGGTCCCTCCGACAACAATCGGGACGCCGATCCCGGCCGTGCCGGTTTGGTATATCGAGGCGGGGAGGCTGGGAAGGTCAAGTGGCCAGCGGCTGCCTCCAGGGAACCCTGGTGCCCCCACGGAGCTGAGAACCAGGATCGCGTCTGGCTCATAGCGGCAGACGGTCACCTGCTCCACGTCGAACACCAGCGCGACCTCTTTTGCGACGGCCGAGAACACCTCGTCGGCCTTCGCAGAGTTGGCGACCAACGTGGCGACCCGACGCAAGGCGGCTTGCTCTCTGGCGAGCTCGTGAGCGCGCGCCTCCGATGCTGCCAGCTCAGAGCGGCTCTGCGCATTGGCGATCGCGGTGGCCAGCAGCTCGGTGAAGCGCTCGACGCGCTCCTCGGTGTCGGGACGAAGCGGCTCGCGCTTATCGGAGACCGTAATCACGCCCCACACGTCGCTTTCGACCATGATCGGGGCGGCCACGGTGAATACGAAGTCCATTTGGCGGAGGCTGTCTGCCACGAGCCCGGAAGCGATGCGGTGGCCGGTGTGATCGTTGCGGGCGGGCCGGCGCGTGCGGTAGGCAGCGGTGGAGGCGAGGAAGTCCTCGAGCTCCCAGCGCGTTCCGATGGTCACGGTCGGGATCCCCGGGGTTAGCCCGACGACGACCATTGCGGATCCATCGGACTCGAACCGGGCGATGGCCGCCTCGGCGCCGAAGAGGCGCCCCACCTCGCTGCCGACCGCCGAGAAGACCTCTTCCGGCCTAGCTCCGCGTGCGACCATGGTCGCGACTCTGCGCAATGCGGCCTGCTCTTCTACAAGTCGATTGACCGCCGCGTGTGACTCGGCATTGGCGATCGCCATTGCCACAAGCTCGGCGAAGTCCGTGAGCCGAGCCTCAGCGTCCTCCGGAAACGACCCCGGTCGTGGCGACCCGATCGCCATTACGCCCCACAAGCGTCCCTCGACCACGATTGGGCTCCCGACGGTGGAGCGAATGCCGGAGCGCATCATGGCAGCAGCCCGCTCGCCCGCCACAAGCGCATAGTCTTGGACGCGGGCTGGGCGGCCGCTCTGATAGATCAATTCAGACACGCCCACCCCCTCGTGCTGCCAGCGCGACCCGACGGGCAGGCCGAGGGGCCCACGCGATGCCGTGGGGAGGCGCTCACTGAAGCCTCCGAGTACGACAAACGTGCCGTCGTGCTCATAGCGGACCAGATGGACGAGCGGGACGTTGAAGATCCTCGCGGCCTGATTTGCGACGACGGTCAAGAGCTCATCAAACGACGACTGGCGCGCGACGAGGGTCGCGACCTGCCTCAGGGCGGCTTGCTCGGCAGCCAGGTCGCGGGCACGGTGCTCCGCGCGTTCGAGCGCGCTGACGGATACTGCGTTCGCGCCGCTAGGACCGGGTCGGCGGACGAGGTACGCCTCGCCGTCACCCAGCGCCTCCGCCACCGCGCCGGACCCGTCCTCGAGGACGACCTCGCCACCGCCCTCTGGAACTTCAAGCGGCGCCGAGCGCCTCTGCTCTTGGCCGTCGACCACGTAGCCGCGGCGATTCACCACCAGATCGGTGCTTCTCGTCATGAGATCGCAGTAGCGACGTTTCAGCCGGGCGTCTTGGTCGCGCCGGGCCTCCAACAGGCACCGCTCTATCGTCCTGGCGGCAACGGTGACCAGCTCAAGACTCCGCGGGTGCGCAATCTTCCAGGGGCTCGAGAGGTCGACGAGTCCGATTAGCCGGCCGGACACCGGGTCGTGCACGGGAGCGCCCGAGCAGATCCATTGGTGGTGTCGTTGGTTGAAGTGCTCAAAGGCAAACACCTGGCAGGCGTGATCTGCGGCGAGCGCAGTGCCGATGCCGTTGGTGCCGTCGGCCATCTCGCTATACCGTGCGCCCTCAAGGAGATTCATGTAGCGCGCCCCCTCGCTCTCCTTCAGCCGCTCGGCTCCATCGATAACGCAAAGCAGTCGTGGCGACCCGGTCAGCCGACGCCCCAGATTGTGCGATTGCGTCGGGCGGCACGCGTCGCGCGATCGTTAGCCTGGCGCCGCTGATCTGATCCTCAGCAAGCAATCGAGGATCTCTCCGAGAATCCGCCCAGACGCTTGCTCGCGACCGCCGAATCGGCTAACCAGCTGAGACGCCGTCTTGTGCAATGCCGGTGGAGCAGCAGCCCCGCGCTCGCCCGGGACGAGGCTGCCCCTGCTGCTCAGAGGCAGGCACGCGGTCGGCGTGCTCGTGGACTGCCGCTCCGCCGGGGAAGGGCAGTAGCGACCCGAGGCTCGAGCAGCCGGCGGCAGACTGCTGGATCAGCCCTGGAGCTGCAGTGATCGCCGGCGCCGCTCGCGTCCCTTACGTGAGACGACCGGTCGCGGGCATGTCCTCAGTTTGTGAGAGGACCGAACTGGTCCTCGGTGGGCTCCGCTCAGCAGAACCACGGCTCGGTGAGCCGTGGCCTCCCCTCGCTCGATCCCATGGGGATGGCCTCGGGCTCGGGGCCGCCCGTCTCGCCGGTCGCCTCGCGCACCGCCGCGCGAATGCGCGCGAACGTCAGGCCCGTCGCCTCGTGCGCGGCGGCGCTCTGCTGGACTAGCGCGCTGAGGCGGCCTTGAAGCCGGTCGGCTGCCGGGTCCACCGACCGCCAGGGGTAGGTGAGTCGTTGGGCTTGGTAGGGGCCGAGGTGCTCGCGCAGGTCCTCGCTCGCCAGCAGCAGTGAGCCCTCGGGCACGAGCAGCCGGATCGTGTACTGCACCGGGTCGACGTTCGCTACCAGGTCGTGCGCGGCGACGAACTCGACGATCTCCAGCACGTCACGCGGGGTCGTCCACGGGGTGAAGGGCATAAATGAGGGCCGGGTCTCGATTCCGTGCTCCCGCAGCAGCTCGAGGGCTTGCACCGCCTGCGCGGTGGTGTGGCCCTTTTCGAGGCGGGCGAGGATCTCGTCGTTGACGCTCTCCAGCGCGCTGACGACGAATAGGCAGCCCGCGGCGGCCATCTCCTGCCACACCCCGGCGTGCTCGAGCACGTGCTCGACCTTCGTCGTGCAGTCGAAGGTCAGCTCCGGTAGGCGCTCGTGCAGCGTGCGCACGATCGCCAGAGAGTGGCGCCAGCCGTTAAGGAAGTCGGGGTCGCCGAACGTGATGTGGCGCGCGCCCATGGCCGCCAGGCGCTCGACGTCGCGCAGGACGGTCTCGGCCTGCACGACGCGGATGCGCCCGTCGTAGACGGTGGGGACAGGGCAATGCCGGCAGCGATGCACGCATCCATGGCTGGCCTCGACGTACCCGACCAGCCGCTCGTCCCCGCCCACCGCCAGGCGGGCGTAGCGCTCGAGTCCGGGCAGCAGCTCGCGCGCTGGCGGGTCGAAGGTGCCGCGCTGGTGGTGGATGATCGGCCGTCCGGCGGCCGGGGCGGGCGCGCACGGGGCCGCCAGCTCGTCCACCCAGGCCGTGAGCGCCGGCTCGTACTCGCCGGCGATCGCGCGCGCGGCGAGGTCACGCTCTACCAGCTCGCGGCTGACCGTGGCGTAGAGCCCGTAGAAGCAGATCGGCAGCCGGGGGTGCTCGCGCCGCACTCGGCAGCCGGCGGTGAGCGCCAGCCGCATGGCGGTGTGCATCGGCACCGAGAAGCCGACCGCCTGTGTCCACTCCAGCGCGCCGCGGTCCCACGGCTGCACGCTGAGATCCAGGCAGCGGACCTCGTGCCCGGCGCGGCGCAGCGCCGCCGCCGGCGAGGCGACATGCAGCGGCTGGTGGCCCAGCTCGTAGGTGGAGATCAACAGGACGCGCACGGGTGACCCACGCTAGCGCGCGTCGACCGGCTCGGGCGCGTGCGGGTCGATCCGGATCCGCAGGCGGCCGTGCGCGGCGCGCAGGGAGCGCTCGACCGCGTCGGCGCTCGCCGCGCGCGCGAATATGAAGCCTAGGTAGCGGTCGCCGTCGGGCAGCGGCACGACGGGGCGACCGCGGGCGATCGTGATCTCCAGCCCGCCAATGCCCTCCACCGCCCGCGCCTCCTCCTGCCCCTCGACCGCGCGCAGCACGCCAGCCTCGGGGATCGGGATCATCATCACGCCGGACGCCATCGACTCCCGCGCCAGGTCCTCGAGCCCGAGGCCCAAGGCGTGGCGGAGTATCACCTGCTCCAGGCTGACGCCGGCGCCGAAGCGCAGCGCGCGCGAGCACAGGCCGCCGATCGACCGGGCCGCTAGCTCGAGGACGCTCACCCGCTCGCCGTCCACGCGCAGCTCGGCGTGGACCGGTCCCTCCCGCAGCCCCAGCGCGCGCGCCGCCCGCGCAGTGACCGCCTCGACCTCGGCCAGGACGCCGGTCGCCAGCCGCGACGGCGTCACGTACAGCGTCTCCTCGAAGTACGGCCCCTCGAGCGGGTCGGGCTTGTCGAAGACCGCCAGCACCTCCAGACAACCTCCCCGCAGCAGCCCCTCGATCGCTACCTCCGCGCCGGGCAGGTAGCTCTCCAGCAACAGCGGCGCCCCGGGCGGCTCCTGAGCGGCGGCGAGAATGCCCCGGACGCGCTCGGCGGTCGAGCGCGCCTGCTCGCCGTCATCCGCCCGGATCACCCCGCGGCTGCCCGACAACCCGAGCGGCTTGACCACGCAGGGAAGGCCCACCTCGCGCGCCACGGCCGCGACGTCAGCTCCGGAGACCAGCACGGCGAAGCGCGGCTGCGGGACGCCGGCCACCGCGAGCGCCCGGCGCATCGCCGCCTTATCGCGGGTGCGGGCGACGGCTCCCGGCGGGTTGTGGGGCAGCCCGAGGCGCTCGGCGCCGAGCGCGGCGGCCATCACGCCCTGGTCGTCGACGCCCACGACCGCGGCGAACGGGGTCTCCCGGGCACGCTCGGCGATCTGGTCGGCCGCCACTCCCGGGTCCGCCAGGCGCAGAGTGAGCGCACGTTCGCCCATCGCCGCCGACATCGCCGCCCGGCGCTCAGACGCCACCGTGACCACGACACCGAGCTCCCGCGCCGCCGCCAGGAAGTCCGGCGCCCGGTAGGTGGCCGACGGCAGGATCAGGAGCAGGCGGTCCATGGCGCTATCGTAGATCGGTCGTCGACTCATCCTCAGCCCTCCTCGCCATCACGGCATCGGCCCTCGAGCGGATACGCGCGTTCCGCGCAACCACGCCCGACCCCGGCAGCTGCGTGCTGTCCGTACGGGTCACTGGCGCCGCCGACGGCGAGTACGTCTGCGCGCTGTCGCTCGAGCCGCAGGCTCAGATCCGGTCCGGCGACGCCGTGCAGCACGACGGCGATCTAACCATCGTGGTGGCCGGCGACAGCGTCGACAAGCTGCGCGGGGCCACGGTCGACTGGAGCGAGAACCGGCTCGGCGGCGGGTTCGTGGTCGTCAACCCGAACAAGCCGGCGCCCCAGCCGCTCGCCCTTCCGACCCTCCCGATGAGCCCGGGAGCCGGCCGCCCCGGCCCCCCGCCGGCTCCGCCGCGGCCCTCGACCAGCGGCGGGCTGGACACCGATCTCGCGCGTCGCGTAATGGCCGTGCTCGACCACGACGTCAACCCGAGCATCGCGAGCCACGGCGGGCACGCCGAGCTCGCCGCCGTCGAAGGCGCCACGGCCTACCTACGCCTAGGCGGCGGATGCCAGGGCTGCGGCATGGCCACGGTCACGCTCAGCCAGGGGATCGAGGTGGCGATCACCCAGGCGGTGCCCGAGATCATCCAGGTCGTCGACGTCACCGACCACGCTTCCGGGACCAACCCCTATTTCGAGCCCGCCAAGAAGTAACCGGGCACGATCATCTGGACGGCCAGCTCGATCGAGCTCTCCGGCTTGGCCCGCTCAGGACAGCCGGGCGGCAGCAGGTGATATTCACTACGTCGAGGGGTGAACCGCTCCCGCCTACAGCTCTGACTCGCTTCACTCGGCAGTGGTCGAGCTGATCGCCCTTCCGTGCGCACGCATCCGCTACACGACGGTCCAGAACCGGTCAACCAACGTCTACAACCTCGTCACCAAGCGCGCCGCCCGTCCTGAGCCAGACCCTCGAGTAGATGCGCAAGCAACGACCGTCACGCCTGCTCACACGATAAGCAGAAGTGCAACCCATAGACCGCCCCGCTTCGGAACGCGAGCAGAAGCGCGGCGGACGCCGTCGACCAGCGGCGGGCAGACTGCCGGAATCGTTCCGATGCAGAAGTCTCGCTGCCCGGTCTGCGCCGGCGCGAGAGTGCTGCTGGTTCGTGAATCCGGAAGCGCGGCGGCCGTCTGAGACTTCTCCATCGGCCCGTCGCTAGCAGGTAGCTTGCAAGCACCTGATCCGCGGATCTGGCGAAAAGGAGGACTGTGCCCACACGAGGCACGAGGGACGCGCTTTCGCGGTGGGACAGGGATGTCGGCTGAGTTCTGCTTGGAGGCTTCCGGTGCGCAACGAAGGAGTCAGCCAGGCACCCGTCCGGCGAGTTAGCTGGAACGGTCACGAGCTTTGGTGCGCGGGCTCAGCAGATCGGAGTGCGCAGCGGCACGCTTGATCTGATTGTTGTCGATTACCTGGAGCTCATGCGGGCGGAGCATCCAACCGGCAATCGTGTCGAGGACGTGTCGGCTTTCTCGCGCGGGCTCAAGCAGCTCGGGCGAGAGCTCGATTGGTTGTGATCGCTGTAAGCCAGCTCGACCGGGCCTCGAGCACCGTTCCGGAGGTGGTGACCACCCGGATGGCCAGCCGCCTCCGCTACGTACCGATCGCGGCGATTGTCCTGGTCGACGCGCGTCTGTCGACCGGGCCTTGACAGGTGGCGCGAAGACTCCGGCGAAGACGGGTTTGATCGGTGATCGTCGAGGGTACCCCGGGATCTCGGAATCTATGTGCCGCGCCACCGGCGAGGAGGCAATTCTTCTTCTATGAGTCTTGGATCTCGAATCAGGCGTCGGAGGGTAGCTGTTCCTCTCGCGGCCGCCGTGTTGGCGCTGGCCGTGGCCGGCGCCGTGGATGGGGCGTCATCGCACGCGGCTTCTACGACTAGTCCCGCCTGCAGTGCCAACACGACCGTTCAAACCGATAAGGGGTCGGTTTGTGGTGTCACCTCCGACGGCATTACGACCTACTTCAGCGTTCCGTACGCCGCGGCTCCCGTGGGCAGCCTGCGCTGGCGCCCTCCGCAGCCGCACGCACCCTGGAGCGGCGTGCTGGCCAGCACACAGGAGGCCGTGGAATGCACGAACGTCTTCACCCAGTTCACCAATGCCAGCTCAAGTGAGGACTGCCTCAACCTCAAGATCATGGTCCCCGCGGGCACGAAGCCCGGCGCGAAGCTCCCGGTGATGTTCGAGTTCCATGGCGGCGGGTTCCTCGGCGAGGCTCGTACCGACGACGGGTCGAACCTGGTCCGCACCGGCAATGTCGTCTACGTCTACGTCAACTACCGGCTGGGAATTCTTGGCTTCCTGGCGGACAAGGCGCTGGGTCCGCACTCTGGCGACTACGGGTTGGAGGACCAGCAGGCAGGCCTGCGCTGGGTCCAGCAGAACATCTCACAGTTCGGTGGTGACCCGAGCAACGTCACGGTGTTCGGGGAATCGGCCGGTGGCGCGAGCACCTGTGCTCAGGTCGCCTCGCCGACCGCCAGCGGACTGTTCCAGAAGGCGATCAGCGTCAGCGGCTTCTACAACTACCAGAACAACATCGTGTGGTCGAAGGCCGACTGCAAGTCGCACTACTTCACCGAGACGCAGGCCCAGCAGGTCGGCGCGCAGTTCGCCGCGAAGGTCGGTTGCGGGAATGTCGCAGGCGTCGCCGCCTGCCTCCGCGCGGTTCCGGCCGCGACGCTGTTGGCAGCCGGGGGACAGGTCGGCGATCCCACGGCTGGTGGCACGATCGGGCCGATCATCAACGGCACCACGCTGACGATGTCGCCCGTGCAGGCACTCACCACTGGACACGCCAACCACGTCACACTCATCACCGATGTGGGGCGTGACGAGTTCAACGGCGGCGTGTACACGAACTCCTTCGGGTCGAATATCGTGGTCGCCGAGACGCCGGCGCAGTATCGCACCCTGGTACTCGAGCAGTTCGGGACGCTGGCGCCGACCGTGGAGCGTCTCTACCCGTTGAGTAGGTTCGAATCGCCGTACACTGCGTACCGGACGATCATGGCCGACTCGGCATCGGTCTGTCCGATGCTGAAGCTCGACCGCAGGGCATCGAAGTTCATGCCCGTGTACTCCGACATCGACGCCGACTCGGACAACCCCGCGGGTGAGGATGTGACGGACGTCAACGGCGCCCAGCATAGCGGCACGAACGGGCTGGTGCATTTCAACACGTCGCAGCTCGATGCAGACCAAGGCGCGCTGCAGTTGCAGCTGTTGCGGGAATGGACGCATCTCGCGCAGACCGGAAGTCCGGTCGCTCCGCAGACTCCCTCATGGGACCGATACACTGCCGCCGGGCACCCGGTCATGACTCTCCAGCCGGGTGACACAAGCGCGACCGTGCCGTCGAGCTTCTATGCGTCACAGCACAACTGCGCGTTCTGGGACAAGGTCACTAAGTACTGACACCCGTCGCAAGCTCAGATGCAGCGACATCGAGCACTAGGGTCCCAGCACGCTGCTGGGGCACTCGTTTATGTTCGCCGGCACTTATGTGGGGCGGTTTCATACGATCCGATTGAGCCAAGTGGCTGTCCCAACCCGAGCTTGAGGCTGCGATAGCACGCGAGTGCGACGGGCTGCCCCAAGCGCCAACCTCGCCCGCTGAGGATCGATTGGCCACCTCCATATGAATCGCGCGGGTGGTCCTGCTTTCGTTGTCGCGCAGGCATGCGCCGCCACCTGCGAGAGTTGCCCTTTGCGCGGCCAGCAGGGAAGTCGGGCCGATCGGCCGACAGTGCTGCAACGTCGCCGGACCGGCCAGGATCCAGCGGCTCCTGCATCTGCCCTTTCTCGGGCTAGGCGGAAGTTTTTGAGGGTCTAGGGCCCGGTTCCCAGTGTTTGTGGGGGTCGGGTCTTTCTTTTGCTGGTTGTGTGTAGCCAAAGTCATGGTGTCGTTTCTGTCCGATTGATGGTTTAGTGTCGTTGGTATGGCGAAGCGTGGAGGATCGGCTCACGTAGCCACAATCAGGACGAAGGGGAAGGGCGGTGTGGTGTACACCTCGCATCTGCTTCGCCGCTCCTATCGCGACGCCGAGGGGAAGGTCCGCCACGAGAACCTCGGGAACCTCTCACACCTCCCGATCGAGGTGATCGACGCGATCCGCGCGATGCTCGCCGGCCGAGTGCTCGTCGACCTCAACGAAGATTTCGAGATCACGCGGTCGCTGCCGCACGGCCACGTCGCCGCGGTCATGGGGGTGCTGCGCGACCTCGATCTCGAGCGGCTACTCGGCCGCGACGCGTGCCGGGAGCGGGACCTGGTCGTCGCGATGATCGTCCAGCGGCTGATCGCCCCCGGGTCGAAGCTGTCAGCGACCCGGCGCTTCGGGCAGACGACGCTGGCGGACGAGCTTGAGCTGGGCGAGGTCACCGAGGGCGAGTTGCTGGCTGCGATGGATTGGCTGCTCGAGCGCCAGGACCGGATCGAGCGCACGCTCGCGCGACGCCACCTCAAGGACGCCGGAGAGGGCGATGGGTTCGTGCTCTATGACCTGTCCTCGAGCTACGTCGAGGGTCGCTGCTGCCCGCTCGCGACGCTCGGATACTCCCGCGACGGCCGCGAGGGCAAGCTGCAAGTCAACTACGGGCTGATCTGCAGCCCGGACGGCCGCCCGGTTGGCGTGCGCGTCCACGCAGGCCGCATTCAGGATCAACAGACCGTCCCCGACACGATCCATACCATCCGCCAGGACTTCGGGATCGAGAACGTCGTGTTCGTTGGCGACCGCGGGATGATCACCCAAGCCCACGCCGCCAGCCTCAAACAGCAGGGCGTTGACTTCATCAGCGCGCTGAAGTCCGCCCAGATCCGCTCGCTCGTGAACTCCGGCGAGCTGCAACTGTCGCTATTCGATGAGGTCAATCTCGCCGAGATCACCTCGACCGCGTTCCCCGGTGAACGGCTCGTGGTGTGCCGCAACCCGGCCGTCGCGGCCGAACGCGCCCGCAAACGCGCAGACCTGCTCACCGCCACCGAGACCGAGCTCGACAAGGTCACAGCGATGGTCACCGGGCCCCGCGGAAGCCTCCGCGCCGCCGGCGCCGGCACTATCGGCCAACGCGCCGGGCGCGTGATCAACAAGTACAAGGTCGCCAAGCACTTCACCCTGCAGATCGCCGACGGCGCGTTCGCGTATGAGCGCAACAGCGAGCAGATCATCAGCGAGGCCGCCCTGGACGGGCTCTACGTGATCCGCACCACCCTCCCCGCGCCCCGGCTCGGCGCGCCGGCCGCGGTCCGCGCCTACAAGCAACTCAAGCTCGCCGAGCACGCGTTCAAAACCATGAAGGACACGATCGAGATCCGCCCGATCCACCACCACCTCGAAGACCGCGTCAGAGCGCACGTGTTCCTATGCATGCTCGCCTACTACGTCGCCTACGAACTCCAGCAGCGCCTCACGCCACTGCTGTTCACCGACGACACGCCACTCACACCGACCGACCCCGTCAAACCGGCCACCCGCTCCCCGTCAGCCCAGGCGAAGGCCGGCAGCGCCCGCACCGCCGAAGACTTCCCCGCCCACACACTCCCAGACCTGCTCGCCGACCTAGGCACCCTCACCCGCAACCACATCCGCGCCACCACCACCGAGCACACATTCTCGCGCCTCACCACCCCCACAACCCTCCAAGCCCGCGCCCTCGAACTACTCGACATCAAGCTCCACACGTAGCCAAAGCCACACCAACCAAAACCACCCGAATCCCGCACCACGAAGCGGGATTCAACATCTCAACCATGAAAACTTCCGGCTAGGGGAGGGGCCGCGCGGCGCCGTCGCCATGCCGGCTAGACGCCTCAGCGTTCGTGAATCCAGGAGGCCGACTGTGTTCGCCGAGACTTTACGTCGCCCGGCCCGCTGGCAGTGACAGCGGCAAGCACCCGATGCGCGGATTTGGCGAGTTGCGAGACCGCCACGCCCTCCCGATCGACACCTGCATTCGTTGTCGCCTGGGCATCGCGGCCAGCACGAGCGTCGCTGCATGAGTTCTAGGCGACGAGCGGTTTTGGCCACGCGGCGGCTGGGAAGCCGATCTCGATTCTCAGGCCACCGCCGGGTCGGGCTTCTGCGTTGACCATGGCGTCGTGGGCGTTGGCGATCGCTTGGACGATCGCGAGCCCGAGCCCGACCCCGTCGGCAGAGGAGCCGTCGTCAGAGCCGCGTCGCTGGAAGGGTTGGAAGAGGCAGGTGAGCTCGCCGGTCGGGATCAGGGGTCCGGTGTTCGCGATCGTGAAGATGGCGCGTCCCGCGGCGGTGTACGTGGCGACATCGAGCCGACCTCCTGGGATGTTGTGACGGACGGCGTTCTCTATCAGGTTTGCGACGAGGCGCTCGACCAGCAGTGGGTCGCCGGTTGTCCGGGCGGGCTCGAGCGCCGTGATGCTGTTGAGTTCGTGATGATCGTGCGCTCGCAGGACTTCGGCGGCAGTGGCGGCGAGGTCGACGGGCTCGCGCCGCAGATGTCCGTACTCGCTCCGGGAGAGGGTAAGCAGCGCCTCGAGCAACCGTTCTTGGCGCTGGCAGGCGGCGACGACGCCCTCACCCATCTCCCGCAGGCGGCCATGTCTGCGTTGGCGTCGGCGAGCGTGGCCTCCGCGTGCGCGAGCTGGAGGGTTATCTCGCCGCGCAGCTCGTGAGCGGCGTAGGCGACGAAGCACCGTTCCGCTTCTGAGAGGTCCCTGCCGGCGGCCGTCATCAGCGTCGCACCGCCCGATTCCGCGCGCGGCAGCCCTGAGCCCGCGGGCAGCTGCGGGCATTCGCCGGCGTCGGCCCGGATCCGGGGCCAAGTCTGGTCAATGCCGGGTAGCTCGGAAACGTGACGCCTCCCCTTTCGGGTCTTCCGCTAGGACCGAAGCTTTCGCAGCGGCTCGTCGGGTCGCGGCCGTGCGTGCTCAGCCCCCGATCGCGATGTTGCCAGCGGACCGGAAGGCGGGCGACTGCGTGTCGGTCCCGGGCGGTGGTCCGGCCTGCCCGCTGGGGGAGGAGGACGTCGGGTCGGGGAAATTCGGCACACCGTTTGCGCGCATGCAGCGCGCAAACGCCAACTCCCGGCGTAGTTGTTGAGCGCGGACCTTCGGTGGCGGGCCGCCCGCGGGCGGCAGATATGCCTTGCACGCCCGTTCGGCAGACCGCAGCGCCGGACCGGCGAAGGTCCTACCTTCGGCCGTCAGCGAGCCATCCGCGTTCACAAACAAGGGCAAACCCTCGCCACCGCCGGGTGCAGCGACTGGATCGGGGAATCCGGACAGGGCGTTGGCGCGCATGCATCGCGATAGCGCGGCCGGAGAGTTCGCCGGCCCGTAGCGACCGGCGGAAGGATTCGGCTTTGAGCCCGAGCCACCGCAGGCGGCGACCGCGACCGCGCAGCTTGTGAGGGCGAGGGCTATCCGTGGGCGGGTCGGGACGTGAACGAGGGGACGGTTAGCCTGCCGCGAATCAGCTGTTGCCGCTCGCACCGCTGTTGCCGCTGTTGCCCGATGGGGGAGGGCCGCTGTGGCCGGTGCCCGGACCTTCCGTTCCGCAGGTCCAGACCTGGCCGCCCGAGCCCCTGCTGCCGCTGTTGCCGCTGTTGCCGCTCTTGCCCGGAGCGGGCGGGCTTCCGGGCCCCGGGCCCTCCGAGCCGGAGCTGTAGACCTGGCCCTCCGAGCCGCCGTTGCCGCTGTTGCCGCTGTTGCCACTGTTGCCGGCGGGTGGCGGCGTGGGGGGCGGCGTGAGCACCAGCCGATGGCCAGCGGGGACCTTGCTCGGATCGATCCTCCAGTGAGCGCTCGCGGTCCCCGCCGCCGACTCCGGGGCTCCCTGCCCACCCATGGGAATGTGGACCGTGGGCTGGCATCCGCCGGGCGTCTGCTGCGTCACAGTTGCCCTGATCCCGAGCTGCTGCAGCCTCGCGTTCGCGCCAGCGATGCCACTGGACCGTTTGATCGAGATCGTGACCGTGCCGTCACGGTTGCGGGTCACCGCGAACGCCGGCGAGGTGCTTGTTGCGCTAAGCACGAGCGCTACCGCGGCTCCGACCCCGGCCAGGCCGAGGCCGGTGCCCGCGACCAGCCGCGGCCCGCGCCAGATGTGCTTGGCCGCCGGGGTGCTCATCTGGGCCAGCGCATTCCCGTGTTCGCGCACGAACTCTCGCCAGAGGTGATCCTCGAACCTACTCATCGCTGTGGTGCTCCTTTCTCAGTCGGGCCCGCGCGCGCGACAAGCGCACGCGCAGCACTCCCCGGGGGACGCCGAGCGCCGCCGCGGCCTCCTTCGGAGTCAAGCCGTCCAGGTCAACAAGGTCGACTGCCGCCCGCTCGAGCGCCGACAGCTCGGCGCAGCGCTCGAGCAGCGCTCGAGCAGCGCGTTGCGCGTCGATCCTGTCGGTCAGCTCATCGATCTCATCAGCGGGAAGCTCGGCGAGCCCAGCCAACCTCGCGGTGGCATCCCGACCGTTCGATGTCTGCTCGCAATACTGGGCGTAGACGTGCCCGGCGATCCCCAATAGCCACGCGCGTGCGCTGCCTCGACCGGGATCAAAACCGCCAAACCCCGCGGCGGCGCGCACGATCGTCTCAGAGGTCAGATCGGCGACACCCTGCGGATCGGTGCAGCGCCGGGCGAAGTAGGACGTTACGGCGCTGACGTTGCCGCGGTAGATCCGCTCAAACTCGCCGAGCGCCGAGCCGCTCGAGCCGTCTCGCATCGTGACCTCCGCGCCGGTTGCTGCACTCATATCTACTAGTTGCTGAGTTCCCCGGCAGGTGTTACATCAGTTGGTCCGCTCGCCCGAGCATGCTCTCGGTACGAGTGCTCGGCGGCACGGCCCCGAGCCCGGCACCCTGAGACCACACCCACGACGGCAGGCGGAAGCGCGTAGCCCGGCGGTTGGCCTACTGGCGGTCCTGTTCGACTGTGCGTGGCCATGAGATTCTCCCCGTAGGCGGCCATCGGAAGTCCCCATGGGCGGCCGCTAATTCTCCCCGTGGGCGGCCACGAATTTCCCCACCGGTTCTGTCCTGAGCGGCCGGTACTTCGGCGTGTCTTGATCATCGAGACGCGGTTTGGAGGGCGGGCTATGAAGAAGCCGGAGGTTGTGATGGAGATTCTGGAGGCGTATGACTTGACGGGCTCGTTCCGTGCGGCGGCGGGTTTGGTTGGGTGTGAAGGCTCCTATGTCACGGCCCCCTCTTGTGCGATGGTGGCGCGCGGCCACCGATCGCCGTCAAGGGATGCCGCTGCGCGGCCCGCTGACGCTCGGCCTTCTCGGGCCACCGGTGCGACGGTCCTGCGTCCCGCTTCGTTCTTCTCATCGCGACCTCCAGGCGGTTAGGTTGTTGGCGGACCGGTCGACAACATCCCGGTGGGCGCCCTCTCTTCGGGGCGAACGCTCCTTATCAGGTCAGGCCGATCCTCGAAGGCACGAACCGAGGCCGACACTTCACACTCAGGCCACCCGACTCGGGGGCCAGATCACGAGAGGGTCAAACCTCGGTTCAGCCTTCGACCCTACGCGAACCCAGCGAGGGCAACACCGATTCAACACCGGGATCACAAGACGGTGACGTATTGGGTGCGTCAGCGTGAGGAGGCTGGCGGGGTGCCGGTGGTGGAGCGCTCGTGGCCGGTGATGGAGGGGGTGTTTTTGGCGAAGATCGAGGAGTTGGTCGATCGCTCGCGTGGTCAGATCCGGGCGGATAAGGCGCATGGGAAGTTGGTCGCGATCGGCTATCAGGGGTCGCCGCGGACGACGCGCCGGTGGGTCGCGGACGCGAAGCGGCGCTGGCGGCGCCAGCATGGTCGGCGGACTAGGCCGTGGATCCCGGAGCCGGGGTTGTGGATGCAGTGGGACTATGGTGATGGCCCGAAGATCGACGGCGTTGTGACGGTTGTTCTGCGCGTGGTTGGCGTGGTCACGGTTCCGGGTGGTGGTCGCGTTGCGCGACGAGACACTGCCGAGCGTGGTGCTCGGGATGGATCGAGCGCTGCGGATGTTTGGGGGCTGTCCGACGTACGCGTTGACCGATAACGAGCGGACGGTGAGCGTGGATCAGGTGTGCGGGATCGCGGTTCGTAACCCGCGGATCGTGGAGGTCGCCCGTCACTATGGCTTGACGATCGCGACGTGCGTGCCGGCGGATCCCGAGAGCAAAGGGCGGGAGCGAAGCAACGGTGAAGATCGCTAAGGCGGATTTGGTGCCGACCGATCACAACCTCCGGCCGGCGTACCGGTCCTTTGGCGAGTTGGAAGCGGAGTGTGAGGCGTTCATGGCCGAGGTCAACACGCGTGTGCACCGCTCAACGATGCAGCCGCCGGTGATCCGGCTGGCGCAGGAGCACGAGCACTTGCACCGGCTGCCGGGGTTGCCGCCACGATCTGCTTCGGGGAGACCCGCAAGGTGAACTGGCAGTCACTGATCAGCGTGGGCGGCGCGCAGTACTCGGTCCCGCACGAGCTCGTCGATCAGCGCGTGTGGGTACGCAGCGACGGCGAGCAGTTGATCGTGGTGCATGTCGATGGGCATCTGGGGCCGCGAGAGGTCGCCCGGCATCGCTTGAGCACCCCGGGCCGGCCGAGCATCCAGGACGAGCACTATCCGCCACGCCCGGAAGGCCCGCCCGAGCGTCGCCCCCGTGCCCGCACCGATCAGGAGCGCGCGTTCCTGAGCTTGGGTGAGGGTGCCGAGGCGTGGCTGATTAAAGCCGCGGCCGCGGGAGCGCAACGCGTGCGGCGCAAGATGGCCGAGGCGATCGATCTCTCAAAGCTGCACGGCCGCGACGAAGTTGACTACGCGCTGAGGAGGTGCGCGGACGCCGGCCGGTTCGGCGACCCTGACCTCGCGTCCGTTCTCGCCCATCAGCAGGCTGGCGGGGAGCTGATCCTGTTCCCCGCCCGCTCGGAGGAGCACTCGCTGCGGCGAGCCGTGTTTTGACCTCGAGCGCTTCCTGCCCGTAGCGCGACCCCGAGGGTGTTCGCGCACACGATCCGGATCGGCGTGACCGCAGCGGTAACCGCCATCGACCCGTCGTGGCTGTTGGCCACATAGATGTACGTCGCCGACCGATCGCCGCCGAGCTCGACGTGCTCGGGCAGCCGGGCCAGGCACCAGACGCGTCGACCGCCCCACAGGCTCCCGGCCGTCTCGAAGTGAAGCTCCGAGCCGATCAACACGTCGAGGAACCGAAACGCGTCACGGTTGTCGACCACCTCGTACTCGTCGGACACGATCCCCAGGACCCCGCCGGTGTCCTCGCGCAGGTTGGCCTTCCGGCTGATCCTCCAAAACCTCGGTAGGTTTGCACGCAAACAGTCCGAGGAGAATCCGCCATGTGCTTTGAATTCGACGCCCTACCGCCGCGCGTACCCGCCGACCGCGCTATCCCAGCGCTCATCGCCGGTGGCGCGGCGGCCGAAATTCTCACGCTCGAAAGCGCCGACGGCACGAAATTCAGCGCCGCCTTCGCCGAATGTCCGGAGCCGATCCGGGGCCCGGCGGTGATCGTCCTGCCAGACGTACGCGGCCTATACCGCTTCTACATCGATCTCACCGAACGATTCGTGACCGCCGGCTATCACGCGGTTGCGATCGATTACTTCGGGCGCACCGCAGGCGTCGGCGAGCGCGACAACTCGTTCGACTACATCACGCACACCATGCAGACCACCCCCCAGCAGGTACAGGCGGACATCGCAGCCGCGCGCGAACTGCTGGCCGAGCGAACCGCCGCGACGACGGTCGTCACGATCGGGTTCTGCTTCGGCGGGGCACAGTCCGATCTGGCCGGCGCGAACCCGCAGCTCGATCTCGACGCTGTCATCAGCTTTTACGGGACGCTCGTTCCGCGTAGCTTCGGCGCTGACAATCCGGACTTTCCGGCCCCGCTCAAGCGCGCCGATGAGATCCGCACGCCGGTCCTCGCGCTGTTCGGCGGCGCCGATCCCGGGATCCCTCCCGAGGACATCGCGCAGTTCGACGCCGCGCTGACGCGCTCAGGCGTCCCACACGAGATTCACACCTACCCCGGCGCACCGCATTCCTTCTTCGACCGCTCCTTCGAGCAACACGCCGCAGCCTCCGCCGACGCCTGGCGGCGCGTGCTGGACTTCCTCGGCAAGGTCGGAGCTGGCGCGGTCGCCTAGCGCTGCCGCCCGGGATCGCAGCACCAGCTGCCGGCGGGTGGCCAGCTCGAGCTCCCCGATCCGGGCCGCGGGAGCGCGGCGGAGCTTTGCCAGCAGCTGCGCGGGCTGCTGGCGGCCGGTGTAGTGCTCCCGGACGAGGAACCCGTGCAGGCGCGCTTCTCCCAGGCCGCGCGCGTCCATGGGGCTGGGGTAGCGCTCAAGGAACGCGAGCGAGATCGGGCTGTGCAGATCCCTGAACAGGCCCAGCGGACCGGGCCAGAACCGCTCAAGCTCCGCGCGCAGCTGGTTACTCAACGCGGTCCGGGTGCCAACCAGGTCCTCTCTTGCTCGGGTCAGCGCCCTGAGCGCCTTAGTCTGATCGCTGTCGGGCTCCAAGACCCGGAAGCGGTGGTGATCGGTCCGCGCGAGCTCGCACAACACAAACGCGTCAAACCCATCGGACTTCCCTCCCGAGGCGCGAAAGCGATCGCGGGTGGCCGCGACCTGGTTGGGGTGCAACGGCAAGATCCGCAATCCCGCGTCTAGCAGCCGCTCGACCAGCAGCCCATCGGGCCGCTCAATCGCGACCAGCTCCACCTCCAAGCGCACCAACGCCCGGCACAAGGACCGCAAACCCGGCTCATCGTACGCGAACGTCGCCGACAGCAGCCGCTCACCCGCCGCGTCCGCGACGAGCACATCGTGCTGCTCCGACGCCCAGTCAACGCCGGCGTAATTACCCATCTCTTCGTACTTCCTTTCCGGTCAGCTCTTCACAGCGCCCCAACCGAGAGGTACCGTCGCGGATGCCTATAGACAGGCCCTCAACACGGGGCTACGTCCTGTTGCCGCTCGCGGCACCTCACCACCGCCGAGAGGGGCTGTTCCACGAATGGCCCTCCACACCGGGGGCAGGCAAAGCAAAGCCCTCTCCCGCCGGCGGTCGAGGCAACAACAAGGATGACCAATAGGCAAAGCACTCGCGCGGCATCGCCGGCCGGCGCGATCGAGGCGTCGCCATTGCCGCAGCGACGTCCGTGGCCGCCGGGACGCAACAGCGATCACCAGCCATAGGCTTGATTCTCGAACGCTTGTGCGACTTTCGGCGCCGGCTCGGAATATGCGCGCGTCAACACGGAGGCAGGGCCTGCGGGTCGGGGCGAGCGACACTCACGTTACTCGCGCTGCTGCTGGCCGTTCCGGTTCGTCGTGTGCTGCTGCTTGACACCGTGTGGGTGGTGTGCAGCCGGGCGGCCGCTTGGTCGGGACCGGAGCGGCCGGTGCTGAGGGTCGGTAGGCAGCCCGGGCCGGCAGGCCTAGGCCCGGGTTGCGATTCCATGACCCCGCCGTCGGATGGATCGGGACGATCGACGCAGGTCTAGGGCAGCCGTGGGGGAATTGGCCAGAGGACGTGGCGAATCCGGCCCACGACTGACACGGTCCGGTTGTAAGAGTCGCGCAACACCTGGGCCGACTCCTGGTGGCGACGCAGCGCCTCGCCGATTGGCAGCACGGCATAATCCGGGTGGCGGTTCCAGGTCGGCACATACGTGATCTGCGTGACCTTGGACTTCTTGCCCTCGACCAGGATGTGGAGAAACACCATCATTCCGTCCTCCGTCTCGATCGGGCAGCAGGCCGCGGTCTCGTTGGACAGCAACTGCCCCTCGCCGAACACCACCAGCTTCCCGTGCACGCGCTCGATCGGCTGCACGACGTGGACGTGCTGCCCCACAATCGCCGTGATGTCGGGATCGCCGGCCAGCGCGCGGGCCGTGCTCATCTGAAACGCGCTCGGTTGCGAGACGTCCTCATCGCCCCAGTGGAAGTTGACGATCACCACCTGCGCGCCGCGTTTGCGGGCTAGACGGGCCGCGCGGCGAACCGCCGCCACATCAATCAGGTTGACCGACCAGGGATGAGGCAGCGGGATGCCGTTGGTCATCTCGGTGTAGGCCAAGAACGCCACCCGCACGCCCTTCACGGTCACCATCAGGGCCCGCTTCTGAGCCGCCCGCGAGGCGAACGAGCCCGTGTGCAGGATCCCGGCCCGGCTCAGCGCGAGACCGGTCTGATCAATTCCGTACTGGCCCTCATCGAGCGAGTGATTGGACGCGGTATCACAGATCCGCCACCCGGTCCGCTTGATCGCCGAGGCCAGCGCCGGTGGCGTGTTGAACACCGGATAGCCCGTCGGCGGCCTCGGCGTCATCGGCGTCTCGACGTGACAGATCGCCAGATCAGCCCGCTTGATGTAGGGCACGATCTCGCTAAGCATCGGGTAGAAGTCGTAGTGGCCGTGGGTGTTTCGGTCGCCGGCTCCGGTGGGCACTCTGCGATGTTCTGGAGAGGTCTCAGGCTCGGTTGCCTGGAGGCGGGTCATCCGCTTGCGCCGGTCGAGGGCCAACGTTACGCTGGGGACTGTGCTGGGGACTCTGCTGGGGAGAGCGGTTGAGCGATTGGCGCCGTGCGTGGCCGTGCTGGGCCTGCTCCTGCTCCCAGCGTCGGCGCTTGCTGGTCCGGTGCGGCTGTCGGCCGACTGTATCCACACCCGGCCCGCCGGCTACAGAAGCCTTCCGCGGGACGGTGATTCGTTCGTCTTTTTGGCCACCGCCGCCACACGTCCGGAGGCGCGCCAGTTGCTGGAGGTGGTTCGCGCGAGGCGGATCTACGAGACGTGGGCCCGCGACTTTCACGTCGACGGGAATCCCGGCCGGCCGCTCGGCCCGGGAGGCGGACGACCGTTCGAGATCATTGTCGCGCCCCACGACGATGTGTTCTTTCGCGTGACGCATTCGGACGGAGCGGACTTGCGAGCCTGCGATGCCCACGGACACCAGGACGAGCGCCATGACGCGCTGATCGTCCCGGATAACCTGTCACATGAGACAGGGCCGCACGGGCCGATCGACTGGTCCGCCAACGTCCTCGCCCACGAGTTGTTCCACGCCTTCCAAGGTGGTGCGATGGGCCACTATCCGAGCGATGGGCAGTGGTGGATGGAGGCCACCGCCGAATGGGGCGGCGATGACATCTTCGGGTTCCCGCCTGGCTCCACACGCGAGCGCGAGCTCGACGCGAGCTTGTTCGACCATCCGGAGCTGCCGCTCGATCTGCTCGCTCGTAGCGGTCCGGGGTACGAGGTGCACCACGCGTACGCGGTCTGGCGTTTCCTGCAGTACCTCTACAGCTTCTTGCCGCGGACCGGCCCGGAAGCACTATTCACCTACCTTGTGGCGACCTTCCAGGCCATCGGTCGCGGCACGCCCGCCGACGAGGCAGTTCAGAGTCTGTTCCCTGCCAACCAGCCCGTCATCAACCCCCCCGGGGGGTTAGCGGGCTTCACATACGCGCTCGGCCTTTTTTGGCTACAGCACCTGCCGCCCGACCTCGGCGACCAGCTTCCCGGCGGACCGGTCGCCCTGCAGGACAGCCTCTCCGTCCCTGAGATCACGCTCGGCGGCGGTCCCGGGCAGGTGACCGCTGAATGGAACACCACCGTTCCACCCTTCAGTATCAAGACGGCGGCGCTCGACGTCAGCTCCAACATCCGCCAGGTATGGGTGATGCCCGGAAGCATGTCGCCGTCCGACGACTTCGTGGGCATCAATGGCTGCCTCAGCTGGGCAGCACCCATCACCACCTCCTCGTACTTCGGCATCCCCGTGCCCGACGGGCAGGACAGTCTCGCGCTCGTGGTTGTGAACACCGAGCCAACCCAGAGCCACGTGCAACTCGAGCTTCAGGCCGTCGAGACCGGCGAACCGTCGCCCTGCTAAGGCGCCCCAGCGCCGAGCGGCCGGCACATTGAGCCGAGCAACGCCGAGGGCGCGGTCGGCTGCCACCACACCGCCAGCCCGCGGTGACCATCAGCACCGCCACCGCCCGACCACAGCCAGCGGGACCACCGCTAACAGCTCGTCCCCCGACACTCCCGAGCCGACGGAACAACAAAGATGCGCCGCGGTTCCCCCTACGGCACGATCGCTGATCACGAACCGGCGCGCCGAGAACTGGCGAGCCCTACGGCGACGCCGATCGCGCCGGCCGGCGATGCCGCGCGAGTGCTTTGCCTATAGGCGATCGCGCTGGTCGGGGGAGATCGGGCGATATCGAGCTCGTCCTCCCAACCGCCTCCGAGCGTGACCGTCGCCGATTGCAGGGCCCCGAGAACGGGCTCGGAATCCATGCTCGTACCTAGCTACGCAAAGCCCGTCGGCTTCGACGCCGCTGCCGCCTGCTTAGACTCAGACGCTCCATAGCCGGCGTGCAACTATCGAGATGTCACCGGAGGCATCGCGTCGGCGAACACGCAGCCCGCAGTTCCTCATAGGTCACCAACGCAATCGTCGGCCCGGCACCGGCCGAACTGGGAATCCGATCGTGAGCGACGTCGATGTCCTCATCCCTCCCGATGGCGCTCAGGTCGTCCGAGGCGGTCGTCAGCCCTCGCCAGCGCAGATCATAGATGCGATGGTGGGGATCGGCGATCGGCCGCCCACACCGCCGACCGGATAACTACCGTCGGCCGAGCGGTGACCCGGATCTTCTTTCCCCTGCGCACAAGCGTCGAGTTCTTTCCCGATCCGATGAGCGTCGAGGCGTCGGCTCGCGCGAAGGAGGCGTCAATCCTCTACGACGAGGTGGTCTTTGAGGCAGCGCTTTACGACATCGGCATCACGGAGGTGGGTTCCTTCGCGAACGGGCGCGAGCCCGGCGGGCTAACGCCTCAGGAACTAGCTCGATCCCGCCAGCTGCCAGAACCGGGAAGCGGTATGCGGATCTCCTTTGGACTCCAGCCAGGTCCCGACGAACCCGCGCCCCCAGAAGCTATGCACATGGCCTTTGAGGGTCCGCTCGTGGCCAGCTACGTGTCCGAGTGGCACACGGGTGTGATCGACGAGCTAAAGCAACTGCGACCGAACTGGGCCTTCTGGACGATCTGGGAGGAGGCGGACCCCGAAGCTGGAGCCTCTGAAGGAGCCGCTCAAGGCGGCCCGGGAAGCGCTAGCGCTCTCCAGCGCTTACCCGGTGCGGGAGGACGAAACGCCGACCCTGCGGTCGTTCCTCATCGACATGCTCGCCCGGGATTCGGCGGCGGCGGCGAGCATGGAAGCGGCGATGACGGTCACCAGGCTGTTCGCACCCCTCGTTGAGTCTCTCGGTGCTCACCCGGACCCGTCGGGCAAGAGTGCGCTCAGCATTCTCGTCCCTGACGTCGCTACTTTGACCTGGGAGCAGATCACGGAGTTTCGGGACCATGCGGGTGCCGTGGAAGCGAGAGGAAAGCTTCGCGAGTTTGAGGAACGGGCGCGGGCGAGCGAGCCGGACGATCCGCTGGCGTTCCGAGACCAGCTCTTCCAAGAGATCACAACCGCATTCTTTGCTGTGGTCGAGGAACTCTCGCCCAAGTTCGGCAGAGGGCTAGCGGAGGAAGCGGCCAAGACGGGCGTGTCGTTCATCCCGCTTGTCGGGCCGTTTCTGGGACCGGGACTGTCGTTCGTCGAGGCCGTGCATGAGGCGCAAGATCAGCGCCACGCCACGGGCGTGAGGTGAAAAGGTGACCGCCCACCTGCGCGAGCCGTGCGCTGGCGATATTCCTGTCTCGCTACCTTTTGCGGCGCAGAAGGTCCGGTGACAGCGCTCGATACGCACCGTGGGTTTTCCACGACCTTGCCCTCTCGCAGACGAGCGCAATGACTCGCTTCCTAGGGAACCTCCTGGATGAAATAGATTGTGCCGCCCACCATTTCTTCTTGGCTGCCTTGATTCTCGAACGCCACCACGAGATTCGGTCCGAACACCGGCACCGCGATCGCGACCGGGCTGCCATCCTGAACCGTCCCGGAGTTGCTCTGAAGGTACGGTGGGCCGGACGACGTTACGCCGAAAGATAAGCTCCAGGAGACGTTAGAATCGGTGCTGGGTTCAGGTCCTGGTGGTTGAGGACCGGGACGAGGCGGAGTGGGTGGTTGCCTTGTGTAGAGAATCACATGCACCGCGCGGGCACCATTGACATCAACGGGCGCACTCTCCATGTAAACCGTCGGCGGTAGTGATTGCTCTTCGACCACGGCCTGGTAAACAACCTCTGCCATGACGATTTCCTCCTGACCTAAAAACGGCTGGTGTAGGCGCCGCCCTGGCGGCATCCACATCAAGCCTCTCACATTCAGAATGAGTTTTGAGCCGTCGCGCGGCCTCTGACCGTCCGGGCAGGCCGGACTAAGGGTGCGTCCGGAAATTAGTTGTGGGAATTGACGCGCGGCTGGGCGTGACTGGCGCCGCCGGCTCGCTCGATAATACCGGGAGTATTTGAGGGCGAGCCGGTGGCGTCAGGCGCGTCCAGACGCCGTCAAAACCGCAAATAATTTTCGGACGGGCCCCAAGCTGTGGGGGCGCGCGAACGTCGAGGCCGGACGCTTCAGCGTGATCGATCGGTCCATGCCTCAAGTGGCCACCATGGTCCCGCCGCTGCTTTCGATCCTACGCCGCGCTGCGGCGGTGTCCGGCCCGCCGCTGCTCACCGCGCTCGGGTTCTTCGCGCTGCTGCCGTTGTCGTGCCGGCGCCGCTAATCCGCCAGGTGCTCGCGCCCGGGCGGGTCCTCGAAGCTCGCTGCCGGCTGGACGGCGACCAGCCCGCTCGGGTTGAGCATCGGATGCGTGCGGTAGTAGTGCGCGCGGATCTCGTCGAAGCTGACCGTCGCCGCGATCCCGGGCCACTGGAACAGATCGCGCGTATACGGCCACAGGTGCTGGTACTCGATCAGCTTGCGCAGCGAGCACTTGAAGTGGATCTGGTAGACCGCGTCGAAGCGAACGAGGGTCGTGAATAGCCGGATGTCGGTCTCGACCGGCTCGCGGCCGAACAGGAACCGGCGCTCCGCGAGCCGGCCGTCGAGTTCGTCGAGCGTCTCGAACAGCCCCGCCACCTCCCGCTCGTAGACCTCCTGCCGCCCGGCGAACCCGGCCTTGTAGACGGCGTTGTTGACGTTCTCGTAGATGCCGTCGTTGAGCGCGTCAATCTGATCGCGCACCGCCTCGGGATAAAGATCGACCGGGTGGCCCGCCAGCGGCGCGAACACCGTCTCGAGCATCCGCAGGATCTCGGCCGATTCGTTGTTGACGATCACGCCCGCCCGCTTATCCCACAACACCGGAACGGTGACGCGCGCGCCGTAACTGGGGTCGGTCGCGGCGTATGCCTCCCCCACGAACTCGAAACCGTTGATCGGGTCGAAGTACTCGCCGCCGGTGAACGCCCAACCGCGCTCGTCCCGCAGCGGGTCGACGTACGAGATCCCGATCGCGTCCCCGAGGCCCATCAGCCGGCGACCGATGATCGTCCGATGCGCCCACGGGCACGCGCGCGACACGTACAGGTGGTAGCGGCCGGCCTCGAGGGGAAACTCGGTCGAGCCGTCGTCGCACACCCAGTCGCGAAAAGCGCTCTCCTGACGGCGGAACGAGCCGTCGTCCGCAAATTCGCGCCCCAACGAGACCCTGCTGCTGCTGGATGAAGTCATGCCGTCGACTGTAGCGACGGCGTATGGAAGTCTCTGTCGAACCTCGGTCAGCTCAGTAGGGTCGTGGGCGATGGCGCAGAGCTTGCTCGGCAGCTCAGCGACTCAGCGGCGCGGGCTCCTCGCCCCGCCGGCGCAACGTCACCACCTCGGCCGCCATCCGGCGGGCGACGAAGTCCTTGTTGACCGCGTCGCGGAACGTCGAGCCGTCGATCGCGTAAAGATCGCAGTCGGTCAGCGCCCGCACGGCAGCCGTCCTGGGCTCCCGCCGGAGCGCAGCGATTTCGCCGAACGAGCTCGGTGCCTGCAGCTCGCGTGTCCGGGCTCCGTCGACCAGGATCTCGCAACGTCCCTTGCCCAGGAGGAAGAAGCTCGGATCGTCTTCGTGCTCGTGCTCGTCAACGATCGACTGTCCCGCGGCGACCGACAGCGGACGCATGCTCGTGGCCAGCTGGTCGTGGGCCGAATCTCGCAGCGCCACCAACACTCGCTGGGATCGCAGCAGCGACAACCGGCTCCCGAGATCGATCAGCTCCTGAAGGCTTCCGTCCAGCCCGCGTAGCAGCCGATCCGCGGAAGCGATCTGATCCACGTCGCTGAGCAGGGAGGCGGTGATGTTGTCCGAGCACGACGTGACGGTCACCTTCGCGCAGTCTGGGCCCCGGAGCGCGCCGGTGGCGTAAACGTGAGTGAGCGGGCACCCGAGCAAAAACATCGGGATCGGTGGGCCGGGGACGTTCGACACCGTGAAGTCGTAGTCGCCCACCGACTTCAGCCATTCCCGTGAAGACCGGCGCAGACCGGGCGGGGCCAGCGCGACCGCCTTGATCAGGTCGAGCACGGCGTCGACTCGTTCGCCCTTCAGGGCCTGCCTATGGCGCTCGTCAAGGACCCGCAGCCTTCGGAGTGGATCCGCGATGTCGCAGCCCAGCCGGACCAGCGTCATGGCCAGGGCGTTGCGCTCATCGCCGGCGCGGGCCAGCGCGATCGGCAGCAGAACCGGGAAGTCCTGCGGCTCGCGTCCGACCTCCAGTGCCCAGCCGCGGACCGCGCCTGACAATGCGGCGAGCATGATGACGTTGATGGTCACCCCTAGCTGACGGCTGAGTAGCTTCACTCCGGTCTGTGGAGTCGACCAGAAACCCAACTCTTCGCGGGCCGGGGCACGGTCACCCGGACGCGCGCTGATCCGCTTCGAGGGCCGCAGATCCTGGATCAGCTTGGCCAGCTCACCGACCCTGGCCGTGGCGTCGAGAGCTCTCCGCCGCCGGCTCGGGCGGTCCGCCGGGCGCAGCCTCCGGACCGCCGCTTGGCGGCCCTGGCGCAGCGTATGCGCCACCAGATCAGGATCTGAATACCGCCCGGGCTCCCACGGCTGCGGAGCCTCGATCGTGTCCGTAGGCTCCCCGCTCAGGGTGAGGTTCGCGACCGCCAGGAAGGCGCCCGCTCCATCGACGTGGGCGTGTTGCGCGGTGGTGATCACGACCGCGCTCCCATCCGGGGGAGTCAGGAAATGGAACCGCCACAGCGGGTGGGCATAGTCCAACGGCTGACCCATGATCTCCCGGGCCAGCCGCGCCAGCTCGGCGTGGCCGCACGGATCGGGAGCCGGGTACTCGACCACGTGACGGCGGAGGTCGAAGTCCGGGTCTTCGACCCACACTGGCCTGGCCAACGGCAACGGCACCGTGCGCACGATCGTCCGCATCATCGGCGTCAGATGCAACCGCGAGGCGACCAGAGCCAAGAACTCCTCGTAGCTCGGCGACGATCCGGAGTCACGCGGGCCGAACACCCACACGCCAACGATCGGGTGGTCCTGGCGCAGGAATGCGGCGCTCACCGCGTCGAGGCCCTGAAGCTCATAACCACTCAAATCAACCACCTCCTCTCGGTGTCAGTGCGGCGGCCGGCCGATCGCACCTCGTGTTAGCGTCAATCTCCTCAGCTTGGCTCGCAACGTAGTCGAGGAGCCTGGTCGTAGCCGCGGGAACCGACAAGTAGCTCGCCGTCGGATCGGGTCTCGGGGCGTGTGCGCGCGCCTCGGTCAGACGGGTCGCGAACTCGCTCACATCGCCGTACGCGAGGCAATTGGCGAAGCGCTCGAAGAGTCGGTTTTCCGGGTGGCGGGGGACGATCAGCCAGCGCCCGGCGGCCAGGGCTTCCATGCTCGAGCTGGCGAGGACTTCGGTCTTCGCCGGGTTAACGAAGCAATCGTGCTCGGCCATCACCGACCACGGCGCCGTCGTCGACGGTCGGAACTCGATCCGCGCCCCCCGTCGGCGTCCGTGCTCGGCGATCTCATCGGCTTCGGGTCCCGCTCCATAGGCGACAACCTCGACATCGGCCAGTGCCGCCGCCTCGATCAGATCGTCCCAGCCCTTTCCCCACTCGATCCGCCCGTAAGTCAGCACACGGGAGGGTCGGCTGAGGCACTGGGGGGCCGCGAAAAACACGTCCTGAACCCCGTTGACCGGGATCACGTCGCAGTTGGTCAGGCCGGCCACCGCCGCCGACAGCGCGATCACCCGATCGCAGATGGCAGCGCAGACACGGTCGACGTTTCGCTCCCAGTCAGTGGCCAGGTCGCGCTCGGCCGCGGTGCGACGGATTCGCAAATAGGCGCCCATGTTGGTATGGAGAATGCCGAAGGTCAGGCACGAAGCGCGCCGCGGTGGCGGCCCGGCGGGGAACAGGTGCTCGGGTTCCTCGAGGATCAGGACCTCGGTCTCGGCGCTCACCAACCTGAGCACGTCAGCTGCAGGGAAGGGTGAGTTGAACGTGTCCACCCACCGTGCGGGGTAGGTGGCGAGCTTTAGACGGCTCAAATCGGCGCGCTGCCGGATGGCCCGGCGTACCGCGTCCAGGAGCTCCGAGGGGTCTGGATAGAACGTGTAAAACGACGGCACCTGGGCCTGCATTGGGTAGGGAAACCAAGGGACCAGGAGGTTGACGCGCTGACCGCGGCGGGTCAGCTCGGCCACCCGCCAAAGAGGATTGAAGGTGGTGCCCGCCGCCCAGGGCAAACTCGAGGTCGTGATTACCGTGAACACCATGTTCAGTGGGGATTTTCAGATTCCAGGCGGGCCTGAGCCGTCGCCAGCGCGGCCGAACGCGCTGCCGGAGCGATCTCCAAGGCGTGTCGAAACGCCTCTCCCGAGAGTTCCCATAGCGTGCCTTCACCGGTGCTGAGGACCGAGGCCGTGCGCGGCACACGGTGCAGCAGCGCGATCTCGCCGAAGCTCTCGCCAGCCCCCATAACCCGGGCTCTGCGCCCGTTAACGAAGGCCGTGAACGTGCCGCGTTCGATCACGTAGAAGTTGTCGCCCGGCTCGCCTTGACGCACGATCACCTGGCCAGCGTGGGTGTCTCGCTGCTTGAGCGCGGCCGCGACCGCTTCACGGCTCACCGCGGGGATACGACGGAAAGGGGCTACCCGCGTCAGCGCCCGCAGTTGGGCTGCGTGTGATCCCGCCTCGAGCCCGATGCGGCCGACCCATCGAGCGTTGACTGCCGCGCCAACGACGAGCACGGCGCCGGTGCTGGCCAATGCCGTCGCGATGCCGTAGGCGCTGATCAGCGCACCACCGATGATCGCGCCTAGGCCAATGGCGATCGCACCGCTCACGGCGTACACGGCGATCACCCGCGCCAGCTCGTCATTGGGCACGACCCGCTGCAGGATCGTGTTGCCGCTCGCGTTGAGCACGGACACCAGTGCTCCACCCAAGGCGAACACCACGAGCACCACTGCGACGTGTAACCACGCCGCGGCGCTGATCACGAGCACCCCGGTCAAGGCCGAGCAGATGACCGGGGCGGCGAAGAGCAGGCGAGTCTTTAGTAGCGGCGCGGCGCCGGCGGCACCGCAGACCAACCCGACCCCGATCGCGCCCACCAGAAACACCGTGCCCGAGTTTCCGAGGCCGAGCGTGCTGAGAGCCAGAGCCGGCACGTAGACGCTCAGCGTTCCGAGCGCGAAAGCGCCCAGGGTCATCAGCCAGATCACGCTGCGCGCTGCCGGCGATCGGGCCAGCGCGCGCGTGCCGGCCGCCGCCACGTGTAACAGCGACTGCTCGACGGTCGCGGGCACCTCCGGGCGCGGTCCGCGGACCAGCGCCAGGACCACAGCGGCGGCGCCAAAGGTCAGCGCGGCGATCGGTAGCGGACCCCGAGAACCACCCAGCGCCACGCCGATGGCCACCAGTCCCGGACCGATCAACAGGGCGGCTCCCGTGCCCAGCTCGGTGAGGCTGTTGGCACTCAGCAGCTCGTCGGGGCGCCGCGCAAGCTGGGGCAAGAGCCCCACATGGGCTCCATGGGACAGCGTCATCGCCACTCCTTCGATGCAGGCTCCCACGACGATGGCGGCCAGCCCGACCCCGCCCGGGCCGAGTGCCAACGCAGTGGCCGCGATGGCAACACCGGAGGTGAGGGCGATGGCGAGCAGGACTCGGTCGCGACGGTAACGATCGCTCAAGGGCGCCAGCACCGGGGCCAGCACGGCGCTCGCCACCTGTCGGCAGGCCATCACGACGCCCACGCCACCGGCGCCACCGAGGTGATACGCCACCAGGTTCATGGTGACTAGCCAGGTGGTGTCGCCGCTCCATAGCAACGTCCAAGCGCCAAGCACCCCGCGAAGCTCCGAGTTGCGCAACGCGGCTGCCCAAGCGCCGTCGGCCGGCGTCGCCGCGCCCTTCGCGTTGGGCCGGCCGTCCAGCGCAGCTTGCGCTGTGGTCGACATCAGCCCACTACCGAAGGACCCAACTTGATGGCTTGACTGAGGCTCCGGTACTGGTTCTCCTTGAGCTCGCGAAATCCTGGTATCCGCTCGCAGACCCGCCGCCAGTTCGGGTTGGCGGTCTTGTCGTAGCGGTCGGTGGCGGCCACGGAGGTCGCACCGGCGGGCTCCTGGTGATAGACGGCCATCCCCGCCGCCCAGCGGGGCACCTGGCCCCCGCGACCGATCATCCGGTAGGCAAAGTCGATGTCTTCGTACCCCCAATGACCGTCGTAAGCGACGTCAAAGCCGCCTACCTCCAGCGCTCGGTCCCGCCGGAAGACAAGATTGCCGCCGTGCATATACGCCCACGGGTGCGGGATCGAGGGCAGGTTCCTGACCAACGGAAGCCGCCGATCGGTGACCCGTCCGTAGTTCGAGTGGCTCGCCACGAGCGGCAGCTTCGACAGGACGCGGGGCGCCGCTCGGATGGCGGCCGGCTCGGCGCCTCGGCCGTCGACGAAGATGCGCTCACCGGCCAACATCATCTGCTCCCCGCGCGCGGCCTGGGCGGACGCTGCCTGAAGGTAATCCGGGCCGGGAATGCAGTCGGCATCGAGGCAGATCACCCAGTCGCCGCGAGCTAGCTCGAGCCCGATGTTGCGGGCCGCGCACAGCGCGTAGGGCGAGGCGAGGTCTCGACGGAGGTACCACTGCAGGTCCAGCGACTTGCCATAACGGGTCAGCAGCGGCACCAGTCGCTCGTCCCGTGAGTCGTTGTCGATCACGATGATCTCAAAGGCGATCTCAGCGGATCCGAGAGCGGCACACCCGGCCAACGTGCGCTCTAGCTCGGCCAGCGCACGGTGGGTGGGGATGACCATGCTGAACCAGGGGCTGGACACGGCGGTCACTTCGTGCGCAGAGGCGACCTCGTGGACGGCATTCGGAGCTGGCGCAGCGGCAGGCTCAGGCGGCGGTCAAGGCGCGAACCCAGGTCCCTGACCCAAAATCGAAGCATCTTTGCGACCCCCCCTGTTCGACGGTCTCAGCATGCGGCGGCGTCATCCGACTGCTACCGCCAGAAAATACCAGGAGCCCGACTGCCTAGCTCAAGCGCCGCCTGACCACCACGCTGCCACCGCGGCTCGGGATCATCGTCACGTTACGCATGCGGGGAGCCTCGCCCACCGGTCGGTCCGCCACCAGATCGACACTCCCGGCGATGGCTCTTAGCACGATCCGGGCCTCCGCCATCGCGACCGACGCCCCGAGGCACCTGCGAATCCCGCCGCCAAATGGGATTAAGGTGTAGGTCCCGGGCTTGGACGAGAAGAACCGCTCGGGCCGGAAGACGCTTGGCTCGAGATACAGGTCTGAGCGGTGGTGGAGTGCGATGACATTGACCGCCACGGTGCTGCCACCGGGTACGACGTACGGCCCCAAGCGCCACGGACGCTTAACCCGGCGGACCACGATGGGCACGACCGGCCTGGCGCGCATCGTTTCGTAGAGCGTCGCGTCGATGTATTCGGAGGCCTCGTCGGCGCTCCCGCCCACCACGAGTTGGCGCAACCGATCATAGGCGGCGGGACTCCGCGTCAGACGCTCGAAGGCCCAGGCCAGCGTATTGGCAGTCGTTTCATGACCGGCCATAAGCAGGCTCATCAGCTCGTTCCGCAGTTCTCGATCCGTCAGCAGCTGGCCCTCATCGTCGGTGGCCTGCAGCAGCATCGACAACACGTCATGGCCATCAGCCGCCGGTCCAGCGGCGCGGCGTTCGCGAAGCACCGCGTAGAGCTGGCGATTGATCGGCTCCCACAGTGCTCTGAGGATCCCGCGGGCTTCTGTTCGTCGAGCGTTGGCCATCTCGATGAACGGATAGATCGGCGTCGTCGTGGCGTGCAGCACCCGCCGAATTGACTGCCGGAGCCGGTACGCGGCGGTTCCGTGCCGCGGTCGGGCCTCGATCCCAAACACTCCAGCCATGATCACATCGAGCGTCAGATCCTGCATCCGGGGAGCCATCGCGAGGGGCTTGCCGACCGGCCACCGGGCAATCTCGCGGTTGGCCGCGTCCTCGATCATCTGCCCGTACCTCTGCACCGTCTCGCCGTGAAACGCGGGCAGCAGCAGCTTGCGCTGCCGCATGTGCCGTGCGCCCACCGACGTGATCACCGAGTCGGAACCAACCAGGTGGCGTATAGGCCCCTCGCCGGCGACCGCGACCACGTCGTCCTCCTTGGCTGTGAAGAGGGACTTCACGTGATCGGGATGCCAGGTCACCGTCACCGGGTCCTTGAACCCGAAGAACTTGACTCGCCACGCCTCGCCGCCTCCATGCAGTTCGGACAGGCTCACCGCCAACGGGTTGCGGTTGTAGCGCAAGGTGGCCAGCAGCACCGAACCAGACCGGAGCGGCGGAGGCTGGATCGCTTCCCCGTCGGCCGGACCGGCCCGCGAGCTGCTTACGGTCATCTCCTCTATCGCCATCGAATCCCCACCCACATGTCTCGGCAACATTTTGCTCAGGCGCTCCCGCGCAACCTTAGCGTGCCTGGTCGGGCGCCCACGCAGGGGGCAGCGCGCACACGCCTAGGCGAGTCAGTAGGCAGTCACTCGCAGCCACGCATTTGGCGTGAGCGTCCTCGTCGAGGGCCTTAGAGTGCCACTCGCCGCAAGTACCCGCCGCGACAAAGACCATCAAGGGACGAACGACCGCCCGTGACCTCTCCGACGGGTAGTCGAGGAATGAGCACACACCGATACAAGCGAGGCCGGCGCCGCTACTAACCAGGAATCGAGGTGGGACACTAG
>CAVWFJ010000023.1:0-48402 GCA_963754055.1 uncultured Solirubrobacterales bacterium | reverse complement strand
GCGGCTGCTTCGGTACACAACACGGTCAGGAGATCCGCAAAATGGATATTGGTGAAGTTCAGATAGCGGCGTTGAGAACTCTCGAGACCTCGGGGTTCGTCGGTGTTTTCAAGCCTCATCATCTCGCTGCGGTCACGGGTCCCAGCGCATGAACCACGTGTGGGGCCCGCCGGCTGGAGGGTCCACGTCCTCGACGACGTGGAACCCGCAGCGCTGGTAGATGGCGACGTTGCGTTGAGTGCCGGTGGAGAGGAACGCGCCGAGGCCGTCCGCGCGCGCGTGCGACAGCCCAACTGCGATCAGCGCGGCTCCGAACCCGCGGCCCTGGGCGGCGGTCTCGACTGCGATCGAGTCGAGCTGCCAGAGCGGCTCGTCTGGGCGGCGTGAATCCACCCAATCCCAGAACGCGTCGATAGCGGCTTCCGCCGTCGTCCGTCAGCTCGCCAATCCGCGCTTGGTTCCAAGGGTGCGCCTCCCAGGCGGCAGCCCTCGCTGGGGGAACCCAAACCGCGCCGCCTGTCGCATCGCCGATCTCCCACACGAGCCCGAGCCCGAGCGTCTCCTCGAGGAAGTAGGCGTAGCAGCGGGTGAATCTATCGACGACGTCGCCATGCTCGCCCATCGGCCAGCGCATCATCGGGTCATCGACGAAGGCGCGCCCAAACATCGGAGCGAGTGCAGAGACACGATCCGGCGCGGCCACCTCGATCCGCATGTGGCCCATGTCTCGGCCTCGACATGACGCGGAGGAGCGACTAGGTCTCGAGACTGTCGAGTGTGACGGTGATGTTGATCCGTGTGCTCGAAACTGGAATGCCCAAGACTGTCCCTGTCGCGTGCGCGTAGCGCCCAGTCCCTGTGACAACGCTGCCGACCGCCTTCGACGGCGACGGAGTCATGATCAGGAAACAGGTCGCCACTGGCGAGGTCGACGTTGACGGCGCACTTGGGCGGCGTCTTCGGGCCAGTGTCGCGACAGTTCAGGCTGTCTGATCCGATCACCTTCCCGGCTGCGTTGCGGTCGACGTCGGCGTTGATGAAGCCCGTCGGGCATTGGTCGTTCTCTTTGTCAGGGAGGCGAAGGTGATCGTCGTTGCGGTTCGCGCGTCGGCTGGTGCGAGAGAGATCGTGGCCGGGGCGATTGCTCCGAACACGGCCACTGCGGCTGCGGCCACGGTTCGCGCGAGGGCCGGGCGGCGGCGAGGATCGGGCTGAGCGCCTGGGGCGGCGGACTGCTGAGGCCGGAATTTGCGCAGCTTCATTCGAAGGCTCCTTTGCGGGTTTTTCGCAGGTCGTGATCACGGATCTGCCCGACATGGCTCCGATCACGTGGCTGCGACGATCCCGTAAATGGCGCCGCTGCGCGTGAGGGAGATCCCGATTCATTGGCTCGACTCGAGTGTCGGCGGGAGGGCCCCAGGTGCGTGCTGACGGCCGACGAGATCCGCAGAAGCCAGCTACGAGGTGAGCGCGAGCGTCCTATTCCGGATCGCTCTGAAGAGCCCCCACCTTCGACCTCCTCGAGGTCGATATCTCCGCGCGAGCGGAACGCCAGCGAGGAGCCGTAGACAGCGTCGCGTACGGCTTGTGTGACCAAGACCTCGCCGGCGCCTGCATGTGCGAGCACGAGCTCGGTGATTTGCACGGCGATTCCGTGGATCTCGCCGTTGGGAAAGCTGTCGATCTCGCCAGCGTGCACCGCCGCGCGTGCCTGGATGTCGCGGCTGTGGGCGGTCGCGCAGATGTCAAATGCGCAGCGGAGTGCTGCGCTGGGCGTGTCGAACGTGGCAAGCACGCGATCGCTGGGCTTGACCTGCCGTCCTCCGTTGCTCCTGATCGCGGCGGCGACCCGCCGGTTGTGAGTGGCGACCAAGGTGGTCCGGCGTTTGGCATCCGACCGGGCGGCGCCGACGCTGGATCTGACCACGTCGGCGCAGAGCAGGGCGCTCAGTGTTCGGAGCGGCGGAGCGAGGATTCGGTGGCGCCGTCCAGCGTGAGCCGTCGAGATAGTTCTGTACGTGTGCGGACGCCGAGCTTTCGGTATGCGCGCGAGAGTGGACCTCGATCGTTTTCGGGCTTAGGAACAACCGGGCCGCTGCCTCGCGGTTGGTTGAGCCATCGCCACGACGAGCGCGACTTGCAGCTCCTGGGGCGTCAGTTCGTCACGCCCGGACGCGTCGCGTCGGCGCAGTCGAGCGCCGCTGGCGCGCAGCTCGGTCTGCGCGCGCCGCTCCCACGGCTCAGCCCCGATCGCCTGGAACGTGCCGAGCGCGCCGCGGAGATGTTCTCGCGCCTGCGTCCGTCGACCCTCGCGGCGCAGGCGCTCCCCATAGACGAGCCTGGTACGAGCTGCTTCGAAGCCAGACTGGATCGACGCGACCCGCTCATACGCCGCATCCAGCAACTCGGGCGGGGCGACAAGCACACCCGCGCGAGCCACGGCGTGGTGACCCCACAGCGAGTGCGCGGCATCGGTCCGCTGCTCGAGCTGGGCCAGCGCAACGTTCGCCGCTTCCGCGTCGCCGACACGCACGAGCGTCTCGATCCGGTGCGGCATAGCGGACAAAGCCCGGATGCCTCACCGGTCGCAATAGGCGGTCGGCCTCGTCCAATGCCGCCAGCGCTGCCCCGTCCTCGCCGAGGCCCAGCTCGAGCAGCCCAAGTGCCGCCTTTGCCTCCGCGGCTGCCCAGCGATCGGTGCCACAACTGCTCTGCTCAGCGCGCAGGACGTGCTCGGGCAGCGCTCCTCCAAACCGACCGCGGCTTCAACGGCAGCTACCTGCGCGATCGCCCAGCCCGGCCATGACCCGCTCCCTTCCTGCGCCAGCGCGAGCGCTTCGCCTGCGGTTTTGAGCGCCTGCCAGAGGCGTCCCTGGCGCAGCTCGATCGTCGCGCGCGTGCGCAAGCTGTAACCGAGCGCGGGCATGTGCCCGACCCGCGTGAGCTCCTCGATGCTAGGCGCGAGGGCGGCTTGCGCCTCGTCGAGCTGATCGGCAGCGGCCAGTACCTCGCAGGCGTAGGCCGCCTGCAGATCAGCTTGGCCGTCCGACGCAGCGATCGCGTTGCGGGCCGCTCGCAGCGCCTCACGCACCCGGCAGTCAGCGAGTCGCTGCCAGGCCAGGGCTGTCAGTACCTCGCGGTCGTCGGGCCCGAACTTGCCCGACAAGAGTTGTTCCGCGCGATCGGCCAGCGCCCTCGCTTGATCGATGTCAAGCGAGGACCAGGCCCAGTCCCAGGCCACCGCCAGCATCATCGCGGCCTTGCGCGGATGGCTTGCGGCGAGGCGGTCGGCACCAGCGACCAACGGCTCGAACAGTTGTTGTGGGCTGGAGGCCGAGGTCGCGACCCACCACCGGGCGACGATCACGTCGCCCGCTAATTCGGGGTCTTCGGCGAGCGCCTCGCTGCGATCAACCAGCGCGGCCGCATGGGTCGGGTGCCCGGCCAGCCACGCTGCCTCTCCGGCGTGCAGCAGCCGCCTGGCACGCAGCTCGGACCCGGGGGTGACCGAGGCGGCGCGCTCGAGCCACATGGCAGCGCTGGCGCACGCGCCGCGACGGCGCGCGGCGACGCCGGCATCGGCGAGGTCGCCCGAGACCGCCTCGCTCGATCCGGCCCCCGCGGCCACGAGATGCCACGCGCGGCGAGAGGGTTCCGCCTCCGAAAGGCCGGCTGCCAGTGCCTGGTGCGCAGCGCGGCGCTGCTCGTCAGTCGCCGCCGTGTAGACGGCCGAGCGAACGAGCGGATGCCAGAACTCAATCCGCTCGCGCCGAACCCGGACCAGTCCGATCTGCTCAGCCTGCTCGAGCCCGGCCGCGGCTCCCGGCGCGGCGCATCGGATCGTCTCGACGTCTTCGCTGTCGCTCGCCGCGGCGAGCAACAGCGCCCAGCGGCCAGCTTCCTCAGCAGCCGCTCGGTCCGCGTTAGGAACGCCCGCTCTACGCTCGCGGTCACCGTCAGCTGATCGTCGAGCGGCCGTCGCCCTACTCGTTGATCCGCGTCCAGCACGCCAGGAATCTCCAACAGCGCCAGCGGGTTGCCCGCGACCGTGTCGCACAACGCGCGCACCACCTCGGGGGCCACATCGTGGCCGCTGCGAGCGACCAGCCTCTGTGCGGCAACCAGGTCGACACCGCGAAGATGCAGCTGCGGCGCGCCGTGCATCTCAAACGGCTCACTGGACCGCGCGCCGAAGATGATCCCGATCGACTCGTGTGCGATTCGGCGGACGGCGAACGCCAGCGCGTGCACCGTCTCAGTGTCCAGACAGTGGGCATCATCGACGATGATCAAGAGTGGCCATGGGCGGCCGCCTCGGCCAGCAGCGCAAGCACTCCTGCATACACAGCGAGCGCGTCGGTCGTGCCATCCGCTCCCGCCCCGAGCGCGACCTCGATCGCCCGCGACTGACGCGCGGGCAACGCTCGCAGGCCTCCAAGCACCGGTCGGATGAGCTGATCAAGGCCCGCGTACGGCAGCGCCGCCTCTGCCGCCACCCCGCCGGCGTGCAGCCGCTGCATCTCGGCTGCCTCTCGCTCGGCGTACCGGAGCAGCGCAGTCTTGCCAATTCCGGGCTCGCCGAGCACGACGAGCGCACCACCAGTCCCGCCGCAGACCTCGGTCAGCAGCCTGTCGATCCGGGCACACTCGCTGGAGCGGCCAACCAGCATGACGCGAACCTAACCGATGAACCGCGCTGAGGTTCGCAGCGCCTCTGTAGAACTCCCGTCAGCTCGCATTCGGCACGCGGACGGGCGTAGCTCGAGCGTCTGGGCGTGCACCCGTCACTCGTTGTTTCCAAACGTCTTGAGAAACGACACGCCGGATGCCTCACAATGGCCGATCGGGTCAGCTGCCATTCGGACCGCGCTCGAGGCGCAGTCGCACGCCAGATCGCTTGATCGCCGATACGGCCAGCGCAGCGGCGAGGACGGCCGCGCCGAGCGGCACCAGCCAGCCGGGCAGCGCCGACCCGGACCCGTCTGGGATCGTGAACGCCAGCTTCGCAGCCGCTGCCGCGCCGAACGCGGTGCCGCCCCGGGCATCGGAGCCGACCGTCGTCGCGACCAGATTGGTCATGTAGGAGCCCGGCGGCGTGCCCGCAGGCACATGCAACTCGACCGGGATCCAGGCGGCTTGCCTGGCCTCCAGCACCAGCCCAACGCGCTTGACATCGACCCATCCGCTGGGGACCGGTCGCTCACCACCACGCGAGATCCGGCTAACCGTAATCCGATAGGACGAGCGCACCGAGCCCGTGTTGACGACGTAGAGATCGTTGAGCCTGGTGGTCGCCCCGAGCTGAACCCGTCCGACCGGCACGATCGGAATCGCGCCGACACCCGCGCCGATGTCCGCCCGGGCGAGCGCCGGCAGGGTCAGGCACAGCAATACCGCCGAGGTCCGCACAAACGCTCTCATGATCTCCTACGTGGCTGTCCAGACGATCGTCGTAGTGAACCTCGTTGAGCGGTCACTCGAGCTGGCCGGACCCACCAGCTCAAGCGACTCCGGTACCCCCGTCTGCTTGGCGGCAGCGGTGCAGCCGGTGCGGCTGAACGCTGTGTCGCACGCAGCCGAGCTGCTCAGCAGCGGGCCTTCGATCAAGGCCGTATGCGAGAGCTGACCCGCCGTCCGCTCGCTGTACTGGTTCTCGCCCGGGGCACCCCGGGCGCCGGCGCACGCAGCGCCACGCTGGCCGCCACACAGCGTCCACGACTTACCATCGTCGGCCGGGCCAGCGCTCGCCCCCGAGACATCGATCTTCGCCGCCGCCGCCCCGTTCTTGACCTCAACCTGCGCCGAGACACATCGCCCGTTCGGGAACGACAACACCTTCGGATCAGCGCCCGAGCAGCTTCCGTAGGTGACCGTGGTCGCGGACACCGTCACCGACCTCACCAAAGCTGCGTCGGCGGTCGCCGCCACGGTCGTTACTGTCGACACTGGCGTCGCCGGCACCGCCGGTGTCGACGCGGCCGGTTGGGCGACGGTAATCGTGATCTGCATCGATGCCCTCGTGCCACCCGCAGCAGATGCGGCCGCCACGGCGGCGGACAGCAGACCCGCCGTCACCGCCAGCAGCGCCAGGCGCCACGCGCCTCGTCGCCCCGCCATTGAGCCTCAGCTCGCCGCGACGGCCGTCCAGGTAACCGTCGTCGTGAACGACGACGAGCTATCCGAACTAGAGGAAGGACCCAACATCTCCAGCTCCTCCGGAAGGCCTATCTCTCCGGCGGTCGCAGCGCACCCATCGTCGAACGCGAGGTCGCACGCGGGCGTGTCCGAGAGAATGGTGCCAGTGCTGCCGCTGCTGTTTTCGTGCGTCAGCTCATAGAACTGGTTTGCGCCCGGATCGGCGGTGGGGAACAGCGTCCACTGTGTACCGCCGTCCGACGGGACCGCGTTCGATCCCTGCACGTCGATGTCCTCGCTCGCCGTCCCGGCGGTCGCCGTAAAAGTCGGCGTGTTGCATTGCCCGTTGGGGAAGGCCAAGCCGGGGGTGGGGCCGGAGGGAGTCACGCAACTGCCGTACGCGTCGCTGCTGGCGCTGAGCGTGACCGACATGACCGGCGGCGGAGCGACCGGAATCGTCGCCGTCAAGCTCGCCGACGTCGTTCCCGCTCCGAGCGCCGACGCGCTCGCGATCGACCCCACTGCTGAGGCGCTCGCGACAGCGATCAACAACCGCCCCGCGCCCACCTCACCGCCCCTGAAACCCAAGCCTGCCTCCCGCTGTTGTTCCGTTATCCATGATCGCTAGCCGCACGCAATACACTGGCCAGCGCAATCTCTTCCGAGGCGGGGCCTCGCGACGGCGCACATCGATATGCGCGAAGGTGGCTTCGGTCATGCCGCGGACTGTCCCGCGCCGACGCTACGGTCGCATCAGGGAAATCCCTACGCATCCCAACAGCTCGACGAGTCTCCGAAATGTCCGGCACCGACGACGCGACGTCCGCTACTGGCTGCGCGGAGCCTCGAGCCGGCCCGGCGAACATTGTCGCCATCGGTACGAAGCGGTCGTCACGCCCGCGTGACTGCAACAGGCGTAGGGCAGTCAGCTCGCCAGCATCCGTGGCGACAGTCCTTTACTGCCCTAGCCGAGTCGCGGTACCGCTTGCAGCGCGCCGGCGGGCGGAGACCAGCAAGCACCGTCATGTTCGTGGAGGTTGTCCCCGGGGCTCGTGGAACTTTGAGGTGGCGGCGGTCCCTCCGACCCGTCCGCTCTGAGTGGGGGCGTGATGGGCGATCCGGCAAAGATCTAAGGAGGAACCGCCGTGAGTCAGACCGTACCGGTCGCGCAGGCGATCAATGATGAGGGCGCCCTTCCGGGGCGTGTGGGGGAGGCGCTGGGGCAGCTGGTGGGGGCTGCGAGGGAGGGGTTGTTGGCGTTGTCGGTGGAGGTTGGGCTGGGCGTGCTGCGCGAGTTGCTCGAGGAGGAGGTGCGGGAGATCGTGGGTGTGAAGGGCAAGTGGAATGCTGAGCGGGCCGCGGTCCGTCGTGGGCATGAGGACGGGGGGGGTGACGTTGGGCGGGCGGCGTGTCGCGGTCGAGCGTCCGCGGGTGCGCACGGCGGATGGCGAGTCAGAGGTGGCCGTCCGGACGTATGAGCACTTCGCTGAGCGCGACCAGTTGGAGGACGTTGTGCTCGAGCGGATGTTGGCCGGTGTCTCGACTCGCCGGTATCGTCGCGTGCAGGAGCCGGTCGGCGAGCGGGTCGGGGTGGATGCCCGGTCGACGTCGAGGTCGGCTGTGTCTCGCGGGTTCGTGCATCGAACGCGCGAGCAGCTGTGGAATCTGATGAACCGCCCGCTGTCGGATCTGCGCCTCGCGGTGATGATGCTCGACGGGATCGAGTTGCACGGGTACACGAACATCGTCGCGTTGGGGATCACCACCGAGGGCGACAAGCTCGCGCTTGGGCTGTGGGAGGGCTCGAGCGAGAACGCGACCGTCGCGGCCGCGCTGCTCTCGGACCTCGTTGACCGCTTCGTCGCCGACACGCGTCTGGCCGCGGCAGTGTCGCTCTAGCGATCCGCCAGGCCGAAGCGGAAATGCTGATCGCCCGCGCCATGAAGCGCGACGCGACGGGTCGTTCGTGAGAGGGGAACTCTCCGAGGTTGCTCAATTCACCGTGACTCGGGTTGCCGTCGCGGCAGTGAAACCTCGAGGCGTTGGATCGCGCTGCACACGAGACAGCGTTCGCCCGGACTGGTCGACGAGCAGGCGGCGCAGGCAGGCTAGGACCCGCTTGTCCGCCCGACCCCCTCGACTCCGGGATGGCGGTGGTCTAGGCATCGCTCCCCTTGACGGCTAGGTTCGGACAGCGGGGTTCGGGGCATACAGACTTGGCGTGTTTTTAGCGGTAGGGCATTACGGCGAATACGCGGCCGCGAATGGACACCGATCAAATCACCATCCAGCTTCACCGCGATGCCGCTGCCGCGCTCGTGCACACATGCCTACGCAGGGCGTCGCCATTAGCGACAACGATGTCGGCGAGCGCGGCCGCTACGCGCGACACGCAGAGATCAAATCAAGCTGACGGTCTTTGGAGCGACCGGGGGCATCGGCGGTCACGTCGTGCGGCAGGCGCTCGCCGCCGGGCACCATGTCACCGCAATAGTTCGTGTCGCGGCGCGGTTCGATATGAGCCATCCCGCGCTCGAGGTCGGGACCGTGCCCGGCCTGACCAACCCCGACGGGCTACGCGCCGCGCTGGAGAACAGCGACGTCGCGATCTCGGGAGTCGCCCCGCGCGGCCGCGAGAACGGCCCGGTCGCCTCGAGCACGACACGCGGAATGCTGCGCGCGGATGGAGGCCAGCGGCGTGCGGCGGTTCGTGGCGGTCAGCGCGGTGCCGGTCGGCTCGGTCCCGGAGGGCGAGAGCTTTCTCAACCGCCGGATCTTGCTGCCGTTCGTCAGTGCCGTTGCACGGGACGTCTATTTGAATCTGGCCGAGATGGAGAACGAGATCCGGCGCAGCGCCATGGAGTGGACGATCGTACGACCGCCGAGGCTCGTGAACAAGCCGCTGACCGGCAAGTACCGCACCGTCGTGGGCGCAAGTGTGCCGCGCGGCTACGCGATCTGCCGCGCCGACGTGGCCCACCTCATGCTCGCCGCGCTGGACAATCCGGCGACGGTCAGGCAGACGCTCGGGATTGCGTACTGACCGCATCGGTCACCAACCAGCCGATAGCCACAACTTGGCCAGACCTGGCAAGCGACTATGGCTGCTGCCCGGTCACACAGGAGCGCCGACCCGGTCAGCAGTGACGCGCACGCTCCAGAACGCAGGGAGCAGCTCCGTAGTGCGATCGGCCTCAGTGACGGAGGCGGGTAGTCCGTGTGCGTATAGGTGCGCTGAAGTAGGCGCGAAGGTCGGTCGCGACTCGATCAGCGGCCGCGGCGCAGGCTGGGGAGATCTCGTCCAACAGCATGAAGTTGTGGATCAGGCCGGCCTCGCGCCGCAGTGCAACGGCGACGCCGGCTTCGCGCAAGCGCATCGCGTAGGCCTCTGACTCGTCGCGCAGGGGGTCGTGTTCGGCCGAGACGATCAGCGCGCCTGGCAGCCCGGAGAGATCGGGAGCATGGAGGGGGCTGACGCCCGGGTCAGCCCATCGGGCCTGGTCGGGCACCCACTGAGCGTTGAAGAACCGCACGGTGTCGGCATCGAGCCCCCAGCCGTGGGCCTTCTCGCGCATCGAGGGTTGGGCGCCGGTGAGGTCGGTGTTGGCGTACAGCAGCACCTGCAGGTCGGGCAGCGCCTCGGGGTGCCCGTCGCGCAGACGAAGGCACGCCAAGGCGGCCAAGGTGCCGCCCGCGCTGTCGCCCGCGACCGCGACAGCTCGCGGCGCCTCGCCGAGCTCGGCCGGTGCTGACGCCACCCAGCGCAGGGCGGCGACCGTGTCGTCAATCGATGCCGGCCAGGGGTGCTCGGGGGCAAGCCGGTAATCGAGCGCCAGTACCGCGGCGCCGGAACGGTCCGCGAGCCGCCGGCACAGCCGGTCGTGAGAATCCAGGCTGCCGACCGTCCAGCCACCGCCATGGAGGTAAACGACCAGCGGCAACCGGCCGGCCGCGAAGCGGTACAGCCGCGCGGGCCGCTCGCCCGCTTGCAGGTCAGCCGTCGAGTGCATCTCGGGCCCCGGCGATCGCGATCGCGCGCGTTGTTCGATCCCTTCGCGCATCCCAGCTACGTCGAGGTTGCCGACCGGTGACGGCTGCGCCAAGAACGCAGCGAGCTGATCATCGGCAAGCGGCCTGGACAACGCCGGGGGAGGCTAGCACCAGGCCCGCAGGTGGACCCCAAGCTCACGCGCAAACACGATCGCTCGCCCCGCGCCTGGTCGCGTTTGGCGCGGAGCCTGGGATGCTGGCCACGATCTAGCGGGCGGCGTTGCGGCGTCTGAAACCGGCGAAAGGACGCTACCGCCAGCGGGCGAGTGCGCGCCGCTGCTCGCGGTCGATGTGGCCCGGGAGCTGCGCGCGGTTCGCGACGGGCATGCCGGCACGATCGGGCGCCGCGGTGCGCCCGCTCGCTGAGGCGTCGCGTCGTGACGTCCGCTCAGCCTTAGTTTTGAGACACGCTCGGGTCGAGGTGGACCCCAGGCAGTCGCGTACGCCCGGTGTGGGGGGACTCGTGTGACGGTGGGCATCGGTCGACGGGCTTCGCTGAGCCAGTTGCTCGCTGCAGGCGCTAGGTTTGGCGTGGTGTCGGCGGTCAATCAGAGCGCACGGAACGCGCGCAGCGGGCGCGTCACGGCGAACGGGATCGAGTTCGGGGTGCTCGAGCTGGGCAGCGGGCCGTTGGCCCTGTGTTTGCACGGATTTCCTGACTCGGCGCACACCTGGCGGTACTTGTTGCCGGAGTTGGCGCAAGCGGGCTTTCGCGCGGTGGCTCCATTCATGCGTGGATATGCGCCGACATCGCTTGCCGTCGACGGTCGCTACCAGCTTGGCGCTCTCGTCGCCGACGCGGTTGCCCTTCACGATGCTCTCGGTGGTGATGAGCATGCAGTTCTGATCGGAAACGATTGGGGAGCAGAGACGGGCTACGGCGCGGCGGCGCTCGCGCCCGAACGCTGGCGCAAGCTGGTGACGATTGCGGTGCCCCCGGCCGCGCTCGACGCCCGGATCTTCAGCGACTATCAGCAGCTGAAGCGCTTCTTCTATGTCTTCTTCATGAAGACCGCCTGCGCCGAGGCGGTGATCGCCGCAGACGACATGGCCTTCCTCGACCGGCTCTGGGAGGACTGGTCGCCCGGCTATGACGCGACTGAGGACCTGCGCAACGCGAAGCGGTGCCTGCGCGCGGCGGGGCATCTCTCGGCGGCGATCGGCTACTACCGAGCCGACGAGCCCGGGCTCTATGAGAACCAGCCGCCCGGCGCTTACGCCGCCGAACATGCAGCGCTGCTCCGGACCGCGCCGCAACCGACGCTTTACCTGCACGGCGATCGTGACGGCTGCATCGACGTCGCGCTCGTCGCCGACGCTCACAGCCACCTCGCCCAGCACTCCCGGATGGAGGTCATCGAAGGCGTCGGTCACTTCCTACACGTCGAGCGTCCCCACGCCGTCAACGAGCGCATCCTCGCGTGGATCCTGTCCTAGAGACACATCAGCCTCGAGGTGAGCGGCCCGTTTCCTGAGCATCGCTCTCGCCGCCAGGCGGCGGCCGCGAGCCTTCGCGGCTGAGACGCCCTTGTAGCCGCTCCGGGAACGCCTTCAACGCACGCCTGAGCGTGCGCTCGTGGATCCGTTACTGATGTTGCGTTCGTGGCAAACGAAACCGACGGCCACCGACACACGCGCGGAAGCCGGGGCGCCCGGTGTCGCCGGACCAAACCTTCCCCTGTGTCGCCCACGCGGCAGGCTCGATCAGACTGCCGGTCTTTGCGCGGGCCAGTAGCCCGGCGGCGTGGCCGGTTCGGGCGTCGACGAGTGGCGCTCGCGGAACGGCACCGGCGGCGCGATGCTGAGCGAGTCGGTGCCGAGTCGGCATGCAGACACTCGTTTGGCTTCTGGGTCGTGGCCGATAACCGCCGTCGGCATCGTTGTCGTCCCCGCGGGCGCGGCGGCGTACCGGTCAGGCGGTGATCCGCGGATGTCGAGCTTGGCGACCAGCTCGGAGTCGTTGAACACGTCGATCGCCACGGCGCGGTCGCCGAGGACCGTGAACGCAAGCACCGCGAACGGCCGCTCACCGTCGAACGCGGCCACACCGGCGGCGCCTTGACAAGCGCCGGGCGAATGTATGGCGCAAACTGGCGTGCCGTCATCGCTCCGCGCGCGACGCGTGCGGCGCCGTACACCTCGATCGGGTCGCCGTCGCGGCGGTGGGCGCGGAGCACGACGTCGGGGTCGAGCACCGCCCCCAGCGCCTCGAGGTCGCCCTCCCCGGAGGCGACGAAGTACGCGTCGACGACGGCACGCTGGCGGGTCAGGTCCGGGTCGGGCGCCGGCGCCGCGTCGCGCACGCGGCGCCGGGCGCGGCTGGCGAGCTGGCGGGTCGCCTGCGGTGAGCGGTAGACCATCGCCGCGATCTCGTCAGACGGCACCGCGAACACGTCGTGCAGGACGAACGCGAGCCGCTCGGCCGGGCGCAGCGTGTCCAGCACGACCTGCAGCGCGATCCCAACCGAGTCCTCGAGCAACGCTTCGTGCTCGGGATCGGTCCCGACCGCCGGATCGTCGATGATCGGCTCCGGCCGCAAGTCGTCGAGTGGCTGCCCGCCGCGGGTGCGGCGGGACCGGAGCAGGTTTAGGCAGATCCGGGCGACGACGGTCGTCAGCCACCGTTCGAGGCCGTCGATCTGCTCGGCGTCGGTCCGCCGCAGCCGCAGCCACGCCTCCTGCACAGCGTCGCCGGCGTCGCTGACCGCGCCGGGGATCCGGTAGGCGACCGCGCGCAGCTGGGGCCGCTGGCGGTCGAACTTGTTGGCCAGCTCGAGTTCGTCGATCGCTGTCACACCGTCGGGGTCTCGCGGGTCATACCGGATAGACCCCCGAATCCGAACCAATGTGACAGGAGCTGCCTGATGGCACGCATCAACGGAGTATCGAAGCGCAAGGCCGGGCCGACGGTCAGACTCGTCTACAGGCTCGGACCGAGGATGATGAAGAAGCTGACCGGTCGCGAGCCGCAGATCGCCAGCGGCCTGGAGCCGATGGAGATCTGGGCCTACCAGCCGAAGATGATGATGGGGATGGGCAAGTTCAACCAAGCGGTCCGCAAGGGGAAGTCTGTCGATGCGCGGCTCAAGAACCTCGTCGAGCTCAAGGGCGCGCAGATGATCGGATGCGAGTTCTGCGTCGACCTCGGCTCGCAGATCTGCCGCAACTCGGGCTTCTCCGACGAGGAGCTGCTGGCGCTCCCGCGCTACCGGCACAGCGACCTGTTCACCGACCGCGAGAAGCTGGCGCTCGACTACACGGTCGCCGTGATGCGCACGCCGGTCGAGGTCACCGACGAGCTATTCGCACAGATGAAGGAGCACTTCAGCAACGAGCAGCTCGTCGAGATCACCGCACTGCTGACGGTCGTCAACGTCGACCGGTTCAACGCCGCCTTCGGGATCGGCTCGGCCGGGTTCAGCGACGGGATGGTCTGCGTGCCGCCAGACCGCCCCTCCGCCAACCCCGCACTGTCGAGGATCGCCTTAAGACCGGCCTGACCCGCCGTCCCCAGCAAGTCCCGCTCCAAGTAAGCGATGTTGGGCGCTGAGCTGAGCTGCTCCGCGCGAGCACACCGCCCGGCCCGGTCACGGTGTGCTGTCAACAGAAGCACGCCGACGGCGTGCCATTCCCTCGTCGCAGATAGGAGGAAGGTCGGGACGGCGGCGAATGCAACTCCGCGTGCTTCTCCATGCGCACGCACCGAGCCTTGATCGCACTCGAGCAGATTGTAGGCCGCGTTCCCGCTACCGCGTGAATCCGAGCGCGAACACGACCTGGACGAAGACGCCTCGTCGCTTCTGCAAAGTCGCCGAGGGAGGAGTCGGTGCTAACTCGAGTACGGCTAGCACGTCATAGCGCTTTGGACGATTTCCAGCACCGATCCTGCCGCACCCTGCAAACAAAGGGCCGCTTCCGCTGCGGACGACCCTGCACGAGCCGACGCCCGCCGGGCCGTCGCTACTGCCATGTGCAATTGCAGAAGTACCGCCCGGATACGAAATCAGAGCCACCGTCGAGTCCGTTCGAATACCGCTCCTCGTCAAACTCGAGACGGCTGCGTTGAAGCCTACGTAGGCAGCCGCACGATTCTGCACCCACTCCCGCCCGCCCTGCTTACGGCGACCTGCGAGCGTCGGCTTGTTTTTTGATGAGGCTCGGTTGATCAGAGACTCTTCGCGGCTGCCGTGATCGCAGCGAGCCTCGGTCGGTGGCCGAAGCTGGTGAGCAGCGGCGCGAGCGGCGACCCGTGACGCGGAGGAACCACGGGGCCGGGAAAGTTCGCGGGTGTCAGGTCCGGGGCTTCTGGTCGGTGCTCGTCCTCGAGGGCCGCCTGGATTCCCCGGCCCCGACGGACCGTCACGCCAGCGCGGGATCCACAGCTGGTCCCGCCGCCGCGGCCGCCCCTTCGGATGAGGGTCGCTTCCACGAGAGGTTGGGAGCTACGTCAGCGCGTTGCTCAGGAGGTGGGGACGTTGAGCACGGCCTCGCCGAGCAGCGCGACCGACCGCAGGCGACCCTCGATCGTCGTTGCCTGGTGTGTGACCATCAACTCGTCGGCCTCGGTGTGCTGTAGGAAGCCGTCAAGGTAGTCCTGCACCTCGCGCTGGGTCCCCGCCGCCGTGTACGTGAGCATCTCGTCCACCTGGGCCGCGGCCCCTGCGGCGAGCAACTGGTCGGCCTCCTCGTCGGTCATGTCGAGGTCTTTGACGCCGAGTTGCCGTCCGTAGAGGTTGACGGCTCGTCTGCGCCGGATGCCCTGCAGCTGCCTCTCTGCCCCGCTCATGGTGTCGGCGGCGATCACGTTGACCCCGGCGATCACGTAGGGTCGCTCCAGCTGTTCGGACGACCGGAATTCGCTTCTGTAGGCGGCGATCGCCGCCTCCAGCGCCGCCGGCGCGAAGTGCGACGCGAATGCGTACGGCAGGCCAAGCGCCGCAGCCAGCCGTGCTCCAAACATTGAGGACCCGAGGATGTAGAGCGGAACCCGGGAGCCCTTGCCCGGAACCGCGTCGACGCCAGGCACGACGGTGTGCCCAGCGAGGTATCCCTGCAGCTCGACGACGTCCTGAGGAAACGTCTCCGCCGATGCGGGATTGCGGCGCAAGGCGTACATCGTGTTCTGGTCAGACCCCGGTGCGCGGCCCAGGCCGAGGTCGATCCGGTCCGGGTACATCGCCGCCAGCGTGCCGAACTGCTCGGCTATCGTCAGCGGCGCGTGATTTGGCAGCATCACCCCGCCGGCGCCGAGCCTGATGCTCCGCGTGTGGGCGCCGATGTGCGCGATCAGCACGCTGGTCGCCGACGATGCGATGCCGGACATGTTGTGGTGTTCGGCGTACCACACCCGCTCGTACCCGAGCCGCTCCGCCAGCTGGGCCAGCGCCACGCTCGCCGCGAAGCTGTCACTGGCGGTCTCGCCACGTCCGATCGGCGCCAGGTCAAGGATAGATAGCCGCGTGGCCATTGCCGTCTTACCCTACCGAGCGCCCCGACTGTGCTCGGCTCACGCGTCTGAGCAGGTCGCGGGGAGCGCCCGGACCACGGAGCAGTCGACGGCGAGCCATCGGTGCCGCCCTCCTGCAGAATGGCCCGGCACCGCGGTCGAGCGTCGCCGAGGACGCCCGCGATCGGCGCTGGTCCGCGCGCCAGCCTGATCATCACCCAGGCCGATCTCGCACCAGATCCTCTCGCCGCCGCCCGCGACGCGGACCTCACGGCTGTCCCGGCAGCCAGCACATATCGACTTCTCAGACTTCTCGTTCTGGAGCCTGCGCATCGGTCGCGTGCGCTGGGTTGGCGCTTACGGCCGCATGGATCCCGCGGCCGGGCCGGACTACGCCGCGGCGCAATCCGATCCCGTCGCGGCCGGTGGGTGCGCGTTGGACTCGAGGGGTGATCAGGAAGCTCTCCGCCGCGTCCTGGATCCGGACGCGGTCACCCGTGGTGAGCAGGTCGATTAGCAGCCCGCGGATCGTGGCGATCACCAGTGTGGTGGTGCGAGTTGCGGTCGCGGGGTCGGTGTCGGGTCCTTGTGCGTCGCGTAGGTCGCTCATCCAGTCGTTGAGAACGTGTTCCAGGAATCCCGAGAACTGCTCCGGAGCCTGTACGGCGTTGATTGTAGGGTCGCGGGGCGATCCGCAGTTGACCGCCGATGTACAGCTCCGGTTGAGGCAGGTCGCAGGGGATAGTTGACATGGGCGTCTGGCCGGTGATTGTCTGGGAACAGATGTACCACGACGATCCGGTTCGTCTCGCTGTGGGCGATCGAGTCCGCTGGGACGTGAAATTGATCGACGGCGAGGCCGGCGCTTGGCCAACCGAGCTGCTCGTTCACACCACGGTCGAGATCGAAGAGCGTTTACCAGAGTTCGCGTTCGCTCGGACACCCGAGCTCGTCGCCTTTTGGAACGGCGCCTCGCCGATCGGTGCACGCTTTGCGATCCATGCCGCGCTCGCAGCCGATTGGTTCAACCCGCACGGCTCGATCGTGTCGGGCACGATCGAGCGGATGTACAAGGTCTGGGTGGCCGCCCGGCTGGTTCCACTCACATCTGGTCGCCCGTTCTTTCGGCCGGCGGCGCCCGTCACCTACCGGCGTCTCGTTGAGATCCGCGAACTCGACCGGCTGCCGACCGGCGTCGTGGACGGTGAGATGATCGACTCGCTGCTCGTCGAACTCGATGTCCACGCCAACGACGTCGCTGACGGCACGCTCGCCTAGACGGGGTCCGCAGCGCCAGGACCGGACTCCTGGTTCCGCGAGACAGTGGCTCTCTCGTGCCGGCCCAGATGGGCGCGGGACATTTCTGCAGTAAGCCCGAGGCGCAGGTTACCCCGCGTTCCAGATAACTGCCTCGGAACGAGAGCAGCGCCGACGGCCCAGCTGGCGCCGACACCCGCGGCGCGGTGGGTCACCAGCCGCAGGCTGTTGTTGGAGAGCCGCGTGCTGCCGGTGCTGAGTAAGACCAGATGTTGTCACGAGGCTCGCCGATTGCAGGGCTCCGAGAACGGCTCGGAATCGATCCTCGTGCCTAGACAAACTCCGACGCCTCAGTCGCCCGAGATGGCGACGAGCAGGTCGATCGTTGCTCTGTTTGTGCTGACTTCCTTCCCCGAGGGCACAGGCATCGTTGAGCCGAAGCGAGCGCCTCCGGATCGTGCGGAGAGCGGCAGCCTCGCCGAGAGTGTGGCTTTGGCGACGATGCAGCAGTGTCGCTCAAACTCCGAGCCGTCTAGTCGAACGCGAAGTGAGCGGCAGGACCTAAGCGGCCGCCCCTACTCGCCCTCGTCAGACTCGACTTCGACGGCATCCGCGCCGCGACCCGGCCTCGGACCACGGGGCTCACGTCACGAACGCCAATCCCGTCGCTGCCCTCACCGTCACCGCGACCACGTTTATGTCGCTTTCGCCAGGAGCGCAACGACCGTCGGCGCGGACCGTCGCTTCGCTCAGGCTGATCCGGGGTGTCCTCGTCAGCCACCGCTACTTGAAGGTACTAGCCACGACGCCGACTATCCACTGTCAACGCAGCCACATCCAGCCGTCTGAAACACCGGCTCCCTCACGACCACCCGGCCGCTAGGGCGCCGTCCTAGCGGGAGCTCGCACTTCCCCTTCGGGCCCTTCGAAACGCGGAGCAGAACACGCCCGACGTGGCTGCAGGGGCGACAGAGGAGGGGGTGAGCGATGGCGGGGGTGCCGAAGGACCAGACCGATCGCGGATCCGCCTTCGCTGGCATCCTGTCCGTCGCTTTGGGCGTATACCGGTCACGCCTGCGCGGCTGCCTCTTCGGCCCAAACTCGACAACGCCGGTCCGGGCGTGAGTCTCGTGTTTCGCCGGGGAGCGCCGGTGAGCCGTGAGTGCTGGTCGTCGCGCACCAACTCTTCCGCGAAACGGCAGCGACTGGGGCTAGCGAGGTGTATTTGTTCATCGCGACGGCGGAGACCAACTCTTCGGTCGCCGTGATGTGCAGGGAGTAACGGTGGTGGGCCGCCGTTACCGGTTCTTTCATCAGCGGCTTCTCCGGGGGGGCGATCTGTCCTGAGGCGTCACCCAGGTGGTTGTTGTTGGTCCGCGCTTTCCGGTCGAGCGGATGTCGGGATTCCACTTCCGTGGTGGCTGCGGTACAGCGGCTTGGCGCTGTGGGGTGGTTGAGGAGCGTGCTCGGAGGTAAGGTGGACGGTCTGTGCTTCGCCTCTGCGAAGCGCGTCGGACTATCTTTTGCCTGCCAGATGCAGACGCGAGTTGGCGAACCGGATGGCTAGCAGCCCGTTCTCGCGGCGGGAGTTTTTGCACGGGACCGCGGTTGCGGGACTGGTGGTCGGCGTCGGGTTAGCGGCCGAGCCGGCGGAGGGGCAGGTCCCGGCTGGATGGGTGGCCTCCCATGATCTGGTACGCGGGGCCTGGCTGGCTCGTCGGGAACGGGATGGTGATAGCGGGGAGGCGCTCAGCGACCCGTGGGCGCGGTTCTCACCCGCCGGGTGGCACACGGCGCTGGTGCCCGGAACGGTGTTGGCGACGCTGGTCGCTGCTGGTGAGGTCCCGGATCCCTATTTCGGCCTGAACAACGGCAAGATCATCGACGCCGGCGATCCGGGTGGATTGGATGCATACACGTTCTGGTATCGCACGCCGCTGCGGGTGCCTGCTAGCCCTGCCTCGAGTGGCGGGCGGGTGTTCCTCGATCTTCGCGGGATCAACTACCGGGCCTGGGTGTATGTCAACGGCGTCGATCTGACCGTGGCGGGGCCGTTGACGGGGATGTTCCTGCGGCACCGCCTCGAGATCAGCGATCTAGCGCGCGCGGGCGAGCGCAACGTTTTGGCGGTTCGTGTCCGGCCGCCCGACCCGCCCGCGGTACCGGTCACCTCAGAGTTTCTGCCAGCGGGCACGAGTTGCCAGGTTCTCAGTGGCCCCAGGGAGATCGGCCGCAGCGTCGTCAACCAGGTCAGCGCCGGCTGGGACTTCTGGCAGCCGCTGCGCGATCGCAACGCCGGGTTGTGGGACGAGGCGGCGATCACGATGACCGGTCCGGTGGTGCTCGATCGCGATCCGCAGATCACCAGCATGATCAAGTGGTCGGCACCGGGTGAGGCGTCCGGCGCGACGGTAAGGGCACGCGCGACGGTCCGCAACACGGGCGCCACAGCCAGGACGGTGGCGGTCGAGTTCGCGCTCGGCGACGTGCGTGCCCGCCAGACGCGGCAGGTCCCGGCGGGGGCAACGGCGGATGTGGCCGTGGTCGTGGAGGTGCCGGAGCCTCGTCTTTGGTGGGTGGCCGGCTACGGAGCTCCGGCGCTGTACGACGCCGCAGTCACGGTCCGCGTGGAGCGACGGGTGAGTGATTCCTACCGCTGCTCGTTCGGGATCCGCGAGGTGGACTCAGGCCCGGACCCGGTCGTGCGATTCGCGCGGCGGTTTACGGTCAACCGCGTGCCGGTGTTCATCCGCGGGGGCGCCTGGGTCGCCGCCGACGCTCTGCTGCGCCTGTCCGCTGAGGACTACGACGACCAGGTTCGGCTGCACGAGGAGGCAAACCTCAATCTGATCCGGGTGTGGGGCGGCAGCATCACCGAGCGACCCGCGTTCTACGAGGCGTGCGACCGGCGGGGAATGCTTGTGTGGCAAGAGTTCTGGGTGACCGGAGACTGCTTGCGCTCACCGAAAGAGACGCCACAGAACCCGCAGGACCCCGACCTGTTCTACGCGTGCGCCGAGGACGCGGTCCGGATGCTGCGCAATCACGCCAGTCTCTGCCTGTGGGTGGGAGGAAACGAGGGGCCGCCGCCGGAGGGGCTGGACGCCAGGCTGATGGAACTCGTCGCCGCGGAGGACGGCACCCGCCCCTACGTCTCGTTCTCGACCGACTTCACCGCCGGTTTCCTCGGCGACGGGCCGTACGGGATCCTGTACCCGAGCCAGTTTTTCGACGGCACGTGGACCCCGCATCCGGGCCTACCGCTGCCGTTTACCCCCGAAACCGGGTCAGTCGGCACCCCCGTTGCCGAAAGCATCCGGGCGATGATGCCCGCGGCCGACGCGGAGGACTTCCCGCTGGTGACCCAGGAGACCTGGCCACCAAACGAGACTTGGTACCTGCACCTCTACATCCCGTACTTCAACGCGACCGGCACAATGACTGTTACTGAGGACCAGCTGCTGCTGTATGGCAAGCCGGCGACCCTTGAGCAGTTCTGCGAGCAGGCGCAGGCGGCGCAATACCAGCAGTACAAGGCGATGTTCGAGGGCCGTAACGCGCAGATGTGGAGCGCCTACACCGGGGGGATCCTGTGGCGCTCCGCACCCGGATGGACGGTACTGCGCGGGCTGCTCTACGACCACGTCAAGGAGCAGACCGGCGGCTACTGGGGCGTACGGAAAGCCGGCGAACCCCTGCATCCGCAATTCGACCTGCACACCCACAAGGTCGCGGTCGTCAACAACACACGCAAGCCCAGCGCCCCCGCGTCTTTGGAGATCACGGTCTGCGCCCCCGATGGCACCATCCGCACGGCGCTATCGAGCAGCGTCCCCGTGCCGGCCGTCGCGGCGGCATCCCTGGCCGAGGTCGCCGACCTGTCGGAAACGCTGGAGCCGGACCAGCTTCACCTGCTGATATTGCGTCTCCTCGATCAGGCTGGAAGTGAGCTGGCGCACAACACCGACTGGTTCTACAACTCGCCTAACCCACAGCCAGACGGAGCGTATACGCCCCTGCGCGCACTCGCCCCGGTCGAACTGCGAGCCGACGGCCACGGCCGCCGGAGCCGCGATCAGTGGCAACTGGACCTCACCCTGACCAATCGATCACCGGTCTGCGCATACCAAGTACGACTACAACTCCTCGACCGCGACGGCGAGCGCCTGACCCGGTTCTTCGCATCGGATAACTACCTCACGATCCTGCCAGACGCGTCGCGCGCAATCACCCTCGCGATGCGCGCCGCCAGGCGCCGTCCGCGACTCGTCCTCTCTGGCTGGAACGTCCCCGCGACCAACGTCCCCTTGCGTTGGCAATGAAGAGCAACGGTCCATGGCCCGATGGCAGCGTGGCCGCTTCCAGCCGCGTGCCCCGAACGGCGACCTGCTAAAGGCGTGAACCCCGGAAGGCCCCACGTAGTATCGGGTCGGCCGCCAGACGCGCGGAGGTGCGAGGCGCGACAGATCCTCGGAGCGATCAACGTTACCGTTGTCGCCGTCTGGCGGCCTGCTGGGTACTTCGTGTCCAGCTGACCACGGTCGTCTCGCTCAATTCTGCTCGCCAGGCGAGGAGCAGCCCCAGTCCCGCTAACTCGATCCGGATGCCTAGGCCGGCCGGCGTTCGTCCTGAGACCGGCAGCTTTTCGCCGCCCGTACCCGCGGGCCCGGGACCGCGGCGCTGCCGCGGTACTTCGGGCACCGCCGACGGGGCCTTCAGACCTACTCGTGGACCTGGGATCAGAACGGCCAGTACGCCCGCAAGGTCATCACCGCGACCGTGCGCGACGCGACGCACACATTAGACGGGATCCTGGACAACCAGTTGTTGCCGATTGAGGAGCACACGACCGACACGCACGGGCACACCGAGATGGGCACCCGCGACCATCCGTACGACGACCAGCCAAACATGCGCCGGCGGCAGGCCCGGATCACGCGCGCCGACGAGCCGATTGCGGCGTGGCGCTCAGGCTTCCCAGGAGCTGGGCGTCAGCTAGACGATGTGATCGTTCCCCAGATGGCGCAGTTGTTCTGGCTCGAGCCGAACTGGCCGTTCCCCTGGGCGAAGCCGAGCGACGCGGTCACAGCCTGCCCCGCGGAGTTCGCGTAGGCCATCGTCTCGGCGCCCTGTGTCGTGGTCCCTCCCGCGTCCGGAATTAGGTCGGGCCCAAGGCCGAAGTTGAGATTGCCGGAGAAGGTGGTTCCGCCCTCCGCGCCTTCATAGGTCAGCTGAGCGTCAGGGTCGGTGCTCTGCGCGTCCAACGCCACGTTGATCGGTGAGGGGTTTGGACAGAATGCCTTGAGCGTCAAGTCGTCACCGTCGAACACGACCGTGCCGCGGGTGGAGGCTGGACCGGTGTAGGTGATTGCCGGCGACGCGAAGAACACCTTCGTAATCGTCTCGCCGTCGACCGTGGTCGCATCGCTCTCACAAGTGACCGAGCCGTCGCCCGCGACTGAAGAGATTGCACTCCTGGAGGGGCAGTCGCCTGTGATGCGGTGCTGAACCACGCTTGGGTTGACGTTCAGCGTGCTGGTTCCGCCAAGCGGAATCGATCCACCGCCCGTTAGCCCATCTCCGGGGCTTAGCCGCACGGTCGACTGCGCCAGGTTGCCATTGGTAAGCGATCGTGCCGCCACCTTTCGTCCAGTCACGGACCCGTTGCGCAGCTGCCGGGTGCCGACCGAGTTGGCCGGCAGGCTCGCCGCGGCGTACGAGGTCCCGCCCAACGCCACGAACAACGCCATGTAGGCGACGACATTCGCCTGGAGGTGCTTCAGGCCCCGTCGCATCGCAGTCATCTCCTGCCTTTCCTCGAATGACTGGCCGGTAACCAACACGCACGGCCCGCCGCCGGCCTTTCGAACCGGCTTGCCGCCAGCCACAGGGTACCCCTCGGCTCCAGCGCCGGTAGTGGCCGACTGGATTTGGGGTCGCAAGCGCGTTCGCTGGAAGCACGCGATGCTGGCGCTCGCTCTGGCGAGTTGCGTCTAGGCTGCGATCGGCGCCGACACAGGCGTAGGTCTGCCGTCGTAGTCGGCTGGGCACCAGGAGGTGGGCGTGCGGCGGCGGTCAGGTTGCGGGGGCTTCCGTTGCAGGCGCAGTCGGTGATCTCCGCGCCAGTGGCGGCTGGCCAGCCGAGGTTCGATCTGGGACGGCCACGCCACGGGGCGTAAGGTCAACCGCCGATCTACGACGCCGAAAGGGTCCCGCGGAGGGGCCAGAGCGAGAACCGGGCAAGGCCCGTCAGAGAGGTTAGTCCCGTCGTCGTTGGCGGCGTCGTCTTGGTGGCTCTGATCCCGGCGCCGGGGGCGCTGGCGTCCGAGAGCCACGTCGGCCGATGCCCGGCGGGGACACTGACAGCGTGGAGGCGCCTCGAGATAAGCCGGAGGCATGAGGCCGCGTTCGGTCAGGGTTGGTCACCGGACGCGCTTCAGCGAGGCCGCGGCGGTAATTCGACGTTGGCTAGCGGCGCCTCAGAACTGTCCGCGAGTCGATGGTGCTGCAACGCCCGAGGACTATGCCGGCGCCGGGTCGCCGCCTGGTCGGTCGCGGCGGTGGCGGAGCCAGTCGAGTGCCAGTCCGACGAGAATCGTGATCACGGCGGCGTTGACCGCTAGATCGGCGAGATTGAGGCTGCCGCCGGACAGGGTTGGCTTGATCCAGTCGACGACTCCGCCGCGCAGTGGTCCCGGGGCGCGAAGGAGACGGTCCAGGAGGTTGCCGATCCCTCCGCCGAGCAGCAGGCCAATCGCGACCGCGTGGCTGGTGGTGCGTACTGACCACGCCGCGACGAGGATCAGTCCCACGGCGGTCAGGCTTAGGAGAGAGACGAGCACCGGATGCCCGCGCAGAATGTTGTCCGGGCCCGCAAAATTCCGATACAGCTCAAGGTGGAAGTGCCCGCCGAGCAGGTTCACGACGCCCCGTCCGGCCAGAGCATGAGCAGCGATCGCCTTGGTGACGGCATCCAACGCCACCACGATGCCGGCGATCGTCGCCACGAGCCGCAGCTGCCGGTGCCTGCATCCGGCGTGTTCGGTCGACCGCATGATCGACATCGTCTCATGCCCCCAACGCGCGGAGTCAGTCGCAGACGGCCTTGCTTGAGTCAGCGTGCCTCGGCTGCCTTGTGGACGAATCGCCGGTCGTCCCGCTTATGCTCCGCCGGAAGCATTTCCGCATTGTGCGGTCACTGCCACGATCGATGATCTCCTCGACCGTGGGCGGGTCGGCCGGATACCGACGGCTTTGTTTCTCGGAGCACGACATGAAACCCGGGCATCCTGGCCGCCGACCGGCGATGACCAGCCGCGACCGGTAGCCTCGACCTCGCGCTGCTGACCGGCGTCGCTGCCGATGCGCCGCCTGACGACCGCGAGCCGGCTCTCGAGGTCGAGACCCTGGCTGAAGCACCTCTGCGGGTTGCCGTCGGCGCGAGTCATCGTCTGGCCGGGCGATCACGCGTGAGCGTGGCGGAACTCACTGGCGAGCGCTGGGCCGCGGCACGCTCAGAAGGACTGGAGCGGCTGCTCGGCGTGTGGCCGAGCTCAGCCGGCCGGGCGGACGCGCCATATGTGGTGCGTGATTGGCTGACCAAGCTCCGGCTCGTCGCGAGTGGGGTGGCGATTACCACCGTCCCCGACGTGCTCGTGCCTGCGCTGCCGCCGGACGTTCGAGCCGTGAGCGTGGGTGACAGCTCCGTGCAGCGACGGCGGCTCCTGCTCGCCCGCGTGCCCGGCGTCGCGAGGCCCGAATCGGCGATTGTCGCGGTGGCGCTCCGCGATGCCGCGGTCACACCGTGAGCGGAGCCAGCCCCGGATGCGTGCACGCCCATGAGCCGAATCGTGGCCAGAGCGCCGCATCACCCGAATCCAGCGCGCCCAACGGCCGCAGCCCCAAAGGCCGGGCCATGCGAGCGGCTGACTTGCCGCCGACTGAGACATCTCCTTCAGCCGCCGAGCGCCCTAGCGGCAGCTGGTCGTTCCAGCTGGTCGGCGACAAAATGGCAGCGAGCGGAGTCGGGGGTGAAGGCCGGTTTGCGCAGCATGAAACCCCGGGTTTGCGCAGCATGAAACCCCGGCATCGGCGCTGCGACGTACTTGCAGGTGCGGTAATCCGAAGCCGCGCCGACCAGGGATCTGGAGAGGGCGGGGGCAGGGTTGGCTGGTTAGCGGCGGGCGAGCCTGTCGCGCTGTCGTGTCGTGAGATGACCTTCGGCGATCTTGGGGAGGAGTTCGGGCAGCGCGATCGTTGCTGGTGAGCGGTGCACGCCGGCTAGTGATGCGGCGGCGATCGTGCGCATCGGAGCCGAGCTTCCGAGGTTGTGGATCGCGACGTCGGCGCGCAGGTTGGTCAGCGCGAGCTCGGGAACGACGGCAATACCGGCGCCGGCGGCGACCATGCCCTGGACGATGTTGAAGTCGTCGCTACGAAAGGCGATCCGTGGTTCGTCCGGCGCCGGTTCGGGGCCGGGCTCGAGATAGATGCGGCCCCCCTGGGTGGTGCTGCGGGAGAGCTCGATCCGCACCTCGCGGGCGAGGTCCTCGAGCCGCAGCCGTTTGCGGCGGGCGAGCCGATGCTCGGGAGGGAGAAGCGCGTATCGCGGTTCGTCGAGCAGGTGGTGGAGGTCGATTCCGTCGTACAGGGCTCCGAACCCCTCAGTGGATAGCACCGTGCCCACGATCGCGACCTCGAGCTCACCGGCGCGAAGCATCGGCGCTGACTCCTCGGGCTCGGCCTCCAGGACCGAGAGCTTCACTTCCGGGTATCGCTCGCTGAACAGCGACACAGCCGCAGGCACAAGAGCGGCGCCGGCCGTCGGGAAGGATGCCATCCGCACGCGGCCGCCGCGCAGGCCGGCGATCGCCTCGAGCTCGCGCTCGGCGAGCGTCTGCTCGGCGAGGATCGCCTCGGTATGGCGAAGTAGCGCCTCGCCCGCGTCAGTCAGCCGCACACCGCGGGTGGTGCGGTCGAGCAGCGGCATCCCGGCGCGGCGCTCGAGCCCGGCCATCTGCTGGGAAACGGCGGGCTGCGTGTATGCGAGCGACCGGGCCGCGGCCGACAGCGAACCACATCGGGCCACCTCACGGAAGACCTGCAGATGCCGTAACTCGAACATAAGCAGAGCTTAGAGCTAACCTCGGTGACTCTCTACTTGATCTTATGGTGGCTCCGCGGGATAGTGAACCCCATCGACGATCAGGAGGCACCATGATCCTCACCGGATACATCCACGAGCAGTCGGCCCGCAACCATCGCCGCGACCTACTGAACGACGCCGAGCACGCCCGACTGGCCGCCCAGGCCCACCAACCCCGCCAGCACCCGCGCGCACACCAGTCCCTCCGGCTTGCGCAACCCTGGCCGAGACCACGCCACCGAGCGGCGCTCGAGCCCAGCCCCTGCGCGCCCAGCCTGACGAGGACCCGATGAGCCGTCCACGGCTTGTCGGGATCAACCACGTCGCGCTCGAGGTCGGCGAGCTGGAGGCGGCGGTCGCGTTCTACGCCGCGATCTTCGAGCTGCGCGGCGTCGACCGCGAGCCGGGCATGGCATTCATCGACATCGGCGACCAGTTCCTCACTCTCATCCAAGGACGCAGCCAAACACCTGACCGGGCGCGACACTTCGGCCTCGTAGTCGACGACAAGCCCGCGGCCCAAGCCGCCCTACAAGAGCACGCAGTCCAGATCCTTCCGGCCCGCGGCTCGACTTTCTCGACCCGTGGGGCAACCAGATTCAGATAGTCGACTACCGCGACATCCAGTTCACCAAGGCCCCGCCGGTGATCCGCGGAATGGGCCTCGAGCACCTACGCAAGCGAGCCTCCGCGACACGACAGCTGCGCGCCGAGGGACTCACCTGAGCAAGGTTCGGGGGACGCCGATGTCGATGTCCGATGTCAGGTTGCTGCGCTCCGGCAGTGTCTCTGGAAGTATCGACCCAGAACCCCGTGGACCGCGAGCTGAACGCCTTGACGGCGCTTTGCTCGCAGATACATCTCAGCCGTGCTGGCAATGTTTGAGATAGCTGCGTTCACAATTCGCGGTAGCCAGGCTGGCGTGCGTCGCCGGCGGCCCGACTCCTCCTTCGGCTCGGCCCAAGAGCAGCAGTCCGCTCGCCGGCCCCCCTGGCGGCGACGATGGAGACGTCTTGTCGGCGCGGCGGTAGCGCCCGGCCTCTCCAGAGGTTGTAGGTCTGCTCAAGGATTCACGGCGCAAAGGCGGCCGGGATGATTGTTCAGGGTGATGCCAGGCTCGAACCCGCGGGGCGGGTTGCGCTGACTGAGGCGATCGCCGAGGAATGACCCAGAAGGCTACGGCCAAAGTGGTGTTAGGTCGTTTGGTGCGGGGTGGTTACTTCGTCGGCGATGGCCGCGGGTTTGGTTTCGGCGGCGAGTTGGGCGAGGATTTCTCGCAGGCGTCGGCGGGTGGCGCCGCGGGCGATCCGGCCGTCGTCCTTGAAGGCCTGGTGGGCGGTGGGGACGGCGAGTTCCTGATCAAGGACCCGGGCGCCGGCGAGCCCGAGGGCTTTGCGCAGCTCGGCTTGGGCCCAAACGGCGCCGAACATGCTGGTGCTCGCGCCGATCACCGCCACCGGCTTGTTGGCCAGCGCGGACGTCGCGGGGGTCGGGCGCGAGGCCCAGTCGACGGCGTTCTTGAGCACACCCGGGATCGAGCCGTTGTATTCGGGGGTGACGAACAGGACAGCGTCGGCGCCGCGGATCGCGGCGATGAACGCGTCGGCGCCGGGCATGCCGCCGCCGGCTTCGTGCTCGTCGGTCTCATCAAACGGCTCGACTGCTTTGAGCCCGTCGAAGGGGACCAACTCGGCGCCGGGCGGCAGTTCGTCGGCTGCCGCGCGGAGCAGGCGTCGGTTGTGCGAGTTGCCGCGCAGCGATCCGACGACGCCGAGCACTCGCACTATCTAGTCCTCGTCGTCGACCAGCGCCAGCTCGAGGGTGACCGAGATCGTGACTTTTGGGCCGAGCACGAAGCCGCCCTTGGGTAGCGGCGCGTTCCACTCCAGGCCGACGGTGTCGCGATCGATCGTCGTCTCGAGGTCCACGCCGACCTTTTCGATGTCGCCTAGCGTCACGGCGGGGCCGGCGAAGCGGCCGGTCGCGGTTACGGGTGTGCTTTTGTCCTTCACGGTCAGGGTGCCCTCGCTGGTCAGCGCGCCGTCGTTGACGGTCAGCGACGAGGACTCATAGACGACCTCCGGGTAGCGCTCAGCGTCGAAGAAGTCCGGCGAGAGCAGATGACCCAGGAGCCGCTCGTCTTTGATCTCCAACGAGCCAACCTTGACTTTGCCTACCAGCTTGCCGTCGGTCAGGGTGGCGTCGATGTCTTTGAACTCACCCCGGAAGGTGCCTACCATCATGTGACGGACCGAGAAACCGGCCACGGAGTGCACGGGGTCAACGGCCCAGGTGCCGCCGGGGATCTCGGTTGCGCTTTGGGTATCAGTAGCCATCTCGTTCCTCCTGGGGCGATTCGGACCACGGTCCGCTTGACGGGCTTAGACTGTACCACGAGAAACGGACCGCGGTCCGGGCAAAACGATGACTATCGGCATCGAACCTATAGAACTCCCCATGATGAGCGCAGCCCCAGAGCGGGCCGACGCCGCGCGCAACCGGCAGCGGATCCTCGCCGCGGCCGAGCGGCTGTTCGCTCGTAACGGCGTCGCGTGCACCTCCATGGATGCGATCGCGGCTGAGGCCGGGGTCGGGAAGGGCACGTTGTTTCGCCGCTTCGGTGACCGCGCCTCACTCGCGCTGGCGCTGCTGGATTCCTCCGAGCGCGCCTTCCAGGACGCCTTCATCCGCGGCCCGGCGCCGCTGGGTCCAGGAGCACCACCGTCTGAGCGACTAATCGCATTCGGTCGTGGCTTGCTGGAGCACCTCTCGGCCCACGGCGAGCTCCTGCTGGCAGCACAGACCGCCGGAACGCCCGGGCAACGATTCGACCTTGGACCCTACGCTGCCTACCGCGCCCACGTCACCATGCTCATCCGCGACGCCGCGCCCGAAGTTGACGCCGAGTACGCCAGCGAGGCGCTGCTGGCTTCCTTGAGCGCCGAGGTCGTCCTACACCAGCTGCGCGGACGCGACATGACGCTCCGACGGCTCGCCGCCGGATGGGAGACAATCGCCCGCCGGCTTACGGCCGCGCCACCTACCTAAACCACCCAGACCACCCACGACGGTCACCACCCCGAGCCACGAGCAGCCGTCTGCCCTGACGCGACGACGTGCTCGCCGTCGACGACACTTCCCTCAAGTCCCGTAAAGACGATGAAGGAGGCCTACGCCGTGAAACGTACCGTACCGTACCGCGCGTGTTGTCCTCGCTCTTGCCGACGATCTCCGCGATCTGCGCGTAGTCGTAGTCGAACACGTCGTGAAGCAGCAGCACGGCGCGCTGCTCAGGGGAAAGGCTCTCCAGCAGCACCAGCATCGCCAGCGACAGCGAGTCGGCCATCGCCGTGTGCCGGGCCGGATCGTCGAGGCCGTCGGTGATGATCGGGTCTGGCAGCCACTCGCCGACGTATTGCTCGCGGCGGGCGCGCGCCGAGCGCAGCTCGTCGATCGCCAACCGAGTCGTGACTGTCGCCACGAACGCGCGCGGCGACGCGATCCGCTGCCCGTCTTCGAGCGCCAGATGCAGGCGGAGCAAGCCCTCCTGAACGATGTCCTCGGCCTCGGACACGCTGCCCAGCATCCGGTAGGCGATCGCGAACGCCTGCGGCCGGTGCTCGTCAAGCAGTCGCTCGCGAGCGGTCATGCCGTGGCGAACCCCTGCCGCCAGCTCGGGTGCGCCGGGCACCACGCCAGCTCGCGCTTGGCCTTCGCGTTCGACGCGCCACGGATATTGGTCATCATCACCACACCGGCCTCCCCAGCGAACATACGCCCGATGAACCGCGGGACACGCATCGGCCTCTTCGCGCCGAGCTCCGAAGCGAGCGCCGGCAGCCACTCCGCGACCGGGGCGGGATCATCATCGACCACGTTGTACACACCGCGACCGCCGCGCTCGATCGCCGCCACCGTCGCCTCGGCAGCGTCGGCGACGTGGATGAAGGACCACACGCCGGCGCCGTCGCCGACGAGCGGGAATTTGCGCTTGCGGACGAGCTCGAACTGCTCCTCGCCCGGCGCCAGCGATGTGCCTGACCCGTAGAACGCGCCGTAGCGGAGCACGATGCCCTCCGTCCACTCCGCACCAAGGACGGCCTCCTCGAGATGACGGATCGCTGCCAGGGTCTCGCGCATCTCGCGCGGAGGGGTTGCTTCGAGTGGATCCTCCTCGTTCTTCACCGGACCGCCCTTGCGCACGTATGCCCCATAGCCGCTCACCCCCTGCGCCACGAACCGCCGCACCCCGACCGCCTGGCCGGACGAGAGCAGGTGGTCGGTCCCCGCGATTCGCAGACGGTTCGTCGGCGCGAAGTCACGATCGAAGTGACGCATGTCCAACGCCTCGGGAATCGCGGTCAGCTGATGGACAATCACGTCCGGCGTCGCCCTGCCGACCGCCTGCGCGACCTGATCGGGATCAAGCGCGTCCGCGACCACCGGCACAGCCCCCAGCTCCCGGAGCATCGCCTGCTTTGACTCGCTGCGTGTCATCCCATGAACCTCATGACCCGCGGCAACCAGACGCGGCACCAGCTGCTTTCCAATCGCTCCCGTCGCTCCAGCCACAAACACTCTCATCATCAACTCCTTGATCGCCAATCCATCTACACCGCTAAGACGAGACGGCGGGCCTGGCTGTGACATCCAAGCCCTACTCGCCGTCTTTGGAATCCCGAGCAGCGGCGGCCGGGCGAGGCCTCGACGGTCGGTTTGGTCGGAGCCCGGGCCGACCGATCGCCCGGGGTCCGATCGGACCAGCAGGTCCCGTGGACGCGCGTCGCCGTGCGCTTCCGGTCGGTAACGGTCGGCACACGGCGACTCAGCTCTAGCTCTCAGAACAGCCGGTTAGGAGCCGATGACCGTCAGCGGTTGAACGCTTTGGGGGCTCGGCACCTGAGCCCTCGACGATTCCGAGGCCCGGTCGATGACGATCGTCGTGCCCGACGGAGTCGCGCGGATCGTCGCCCGCGGGAGCGCCGGTCCGGCGGTTGCGCTGACCGTGCACAACAACGTCGCGATCGGGCCGCACTTTCCCGGCAAGCTCCGCTGGCCCGCGGACCATGGTCTGGTACGGGCCGGCCAGGAAGGTCGTCGCGCGGGTCGGTCCGAACCGCTGAACGACGGCTCCATGTCACACAATCTCGCCCGTACGAGAGACGGATGACGTTGGGAACCGAGCAACTCAGGTCGCCCATCAGGCGGTCCCGAGGGGACGACTACACCCAAGCCTCGGAGCGGCTTGGTCACAACCGCGCGTGCTTGTCGATCGCGCGCAAGCTGCTCAAGCGCACCTGCCACACGCTGCGCGAGCTCGGCGAGGAGGCACTCCAGCCCGCATCAGCTTTCCAGTGCCCGCCAAGCCCTGCAGGACACAGATCATCGCGGCCGGCTCCCGGCGTCCTCCTGCCAGGGCGGTGGCGCCCAACGGGTTCTTCGCCACGCTCACGTGGACGGCCCTGAACGACCGAGCGGCCGCACCGCTTTCCTCAGCGAGATCACCGCATCAAACATCATGTCGGCTACCGGGGCTAGGCGAACCCCGGGGCAGCAGCGATTGCCCGGTGTCCCTGGGTCAAAGCCGCCCCTGCGGATGCGCGTGGCCGCTTGAGCGGCGGCCGCGCGTATCTCGCCGCGCAGCGAAGTCTTCCCGAGACTGCCTTGCTGGTGCCGAGGCGCTGTCCCCGGATGCCCGCCCGATACCGGGGCGTGCGTCCGGGCCCAGCGGAACGACGGCACCGTGGGGTGGCCGCTAGGCGTCGCGGACCATCTCGTAGGTAAGGAAGGCGAGGCCGTCACCGATGGTCTTAGTGTCGACCAAGCGCATTGGTGTCTTGTCGCTGGTCTCCCCGAAGAGGCGCTCGCCCGCCCCTAGCACGATGGGGTAGACCATCAGCCGCAGCTCGTCGACCAGGTCGTGCTCCATCAGCGTGCGCACGAGCTGACGGCTGGCGGCGACGAGGATTTCCCCGTCTCGCTCCTGCTTCAGCTTCGAGACCTCATCCACCACCTCGCCGTGAAGGACGGTCGAGTTGCTCCAGTCGGGATCTACGAGCGTGGAGGACACGACGTACTTGGGCATGCCGTTCAGCCTGTCCGCCCAGTTGCCGGTCCGGGATGGCCAGCGCGCTGCCAGGAACTCGTAGCTCCGCCGACCCAACAGCATGGCTTCGGCGCCAAGCGCCTCGTCGAACCCGACCTTGGCCCACCCTTCGCGGTCTCTGTCTCCAATCTGGTTGAACCAGCCGCCGTGCCTGAAGCCCTCCTCGCCGGTCGGGTCCTCGACGACTCCGTCGAGCGAGACGTTCTCACTGACCACGATCTTCCCCATCTCGGTTCTCCTTTTCGTTGGTGTTGTTCTGTTCGCTTACTAACCCGCTGCCACTGCCGCCCGCAGCACCGGAGCACGGTGTACGCGTTGACCGTCCACTCCAACGAGCTGAGCGACGCGCCCAGCTCGTGCCTGATCGTCGGCAGCGCCGTCGTCACAACGAGCGCGTCGAGGCCGGCCATGAACGTCACCGCGGCGGCGACCGTCAAGACCCAACCTTGCTTGTGCACTGCGACCTCCGGTTGTTGCATTCTTTGACTCCGACCGATCCCCGGATGCGCGCCCGACGGAGGGCGAGCATCCGGGCCGGCGCGGTCCGCCGTCCGCTAGGGCTGCGGGACCATTTCGTAGGTCAGGAAGGCGAGGCCGTCACCGAGGGTCCGGGTGCTGAGGAGGCGCATGGGCTTCGTGTTGCTGGTCTCCCCGAAGAGCCGCTCCCCGGCCCCGAGCACGACCGGGTAGATGACCAGCCGCAGCTCATCGACCAGGTCATGCTCGATCAGCGTGCGCCCGAGCTGATAGCTGGCGTAGACGACGATTTCGCCGCCCAGCTCCTGCTTGAGCTTCGAGACCTCGCTCACCACATCGCCCTTCAGCACCGTTACGTTGGTCCATTTTGGATCCTCGAGGGTGGAGGACACGACGTACTTGGGCAGGCTGTTCAACCTGTCCCCCCAGTCGCCTGCGCGGCCCAGCCACCGCTTGGCGAACCACTCGTCACTGCGTCGACCCAACAGCAGGGCCTCCATGCGAAGCGCCTCGGCGGTCTCGAGCTCGGCCCACGCTGCGAGATCCTTGCCCCCAAACTCGGTGAACCAGCCGCCGCGCCTGAAGCCCTCCTCACCGTCTGGGTCCTGGACCACACCGTCGAGCGAGACGTTCGTGCTGATTACGATCTTTCCCATCTCGGTTCTCCTTTTCGTTGGGCTGTCGGTGACGTGTGCTCAGCTCGCGTCGGGGAGCTCGCCGACCTCGATGCCGATCTCGTTCCGCAGGCCCGGGCAGCCCCCGGCCAACTTGACCGCGGCCTCGATGTCATCGGCGGTGACCAGCGAGTAGCCGCCTTGCAGGGTCTCGGGCGGCGTGTTCCCGAGCGTGCGGCGCTCGATAACCGGTCTGCCCGCGTCTGCGAGGTTGGCGCCCATGCTCTGAAACCAGGCGCGCCAGGCGGCGACGTTATCCGGAGAGCCCTGCGGGTACGTCTTTGGGAAGTGGTACGTGAACATGAACGTCGACATGGTTCAGATTCCTCGTGTTCGGCCGACTCAGTGCCGGCGATGGTTATGTGTGACAGTCGAGCTTTGTCTTGGTGTCTGTTGAGACACGAGCTCGGGCAAGAAGGGGTCAGTCGACTAGTGGTTCGGAGTGGGAACCGGGACGGTCTCGATCCGCTCCCGCGGCGCTTCCTGCAGGCTGCCGAGGAACAGGAGCGCTACCAGTAGGCCGATCCCGGCGAGCACGGCGAGGGTCAGGAAAGCTGACTGGAAGCCTTCGTTCAGGACGATCAGGTGGTTCGCTCCCTTGTTCGCCGCCAGGTAATCGTGTGAGCGGGTGACGGCGACCGTTGTGACGATCGCGACGCCGAGCGCGGCGCCGATCTGGAAGGCGGTGTTGCTGAGGCCCGAGGCGAGCCCTGATTCGTGCTCGGCTACACCCGCGAGCGCCGCGACGGTGGCGGTCACGAAAGCGAGGCCGACCCCGGGACCGAAGACGAGCAGCCCGAAGAAGATGTCGCCGAAGTAGCTACCGCCGACCGAGACCTGCGTGAGCAGGAGCGACCCCGCGCCCAGAAGCGCCATGCCTGTCGCGGCGACCGGCCGGACGCCGACCTTGAGGACTGCGGTCTGACCGACGATCGCGCCGACCGTGGCCCCAAGTGCGAGCACGACCGAGCCGAGCCCGAACTTGGCCGCCGAGTAGCCGAGCACTTGCTGGGCGTAGAGCGTTAGGACAAACGGCATACCGACCGCGAGCGTGGCGATCAGGAGCAGCACCGCGTTCGCGCCGACTCGCATGCGCGAGCGCAGGAAGCGGAGCGGCACGAGCGGCGCGCGGTGGCGCGACTCAATCAACACGAAGGCAGCCAGCAGCACGGCCGAGCCGGCGAGCATGAGGATCGTCCGCACGTCGCCCCAGCCGACACTCGGCGCCTCAACGACGGCGTAAACGAGCAGCACGAGCGCGCCGGTGATCGTCAGTGCCCCGGCAGGGTCGTAGCTGCGCCGTGTCAGCGCGGCTCGGCTCTCGCGCAGGAGCCGGGGCGACAGCGCGAGCGCGGCCAGGCCGAAGGGGATGTTGATGAAGAAGATCCACCTCCAGCCGGGGCCGTCGACGAGCGGGCCGCCGATCAGCCACGCCGCGGTGGCGCCGATCCCGCCGAGCGCACCCCAGATCCCGAGCGCCTTGTTCCGTTCCGGGCCCTCGGGGAAGGTCGTGGAGATGACCGAGAGGGCGGTCGGGGTCATGATCGCGGCACCCACTCCCTGGACCACGCGGGCCGCAAGCAGCGCCGCCGGCGACCAGGCGAGCCCGCACATGAGCGACGCGGCCGTGAAGAGCAGGACGCCGGTCCTGAACATGCGACGGCGCCCGAGCAGGTCGGCCGCCCGCCCTCCGAGTAAGAGCAGACCGCCGAAGGTGAGCGCGTAGGCGCTCAACACCCACTGCAGGCCTGCCTCCGAGAAGCCGATGTCCTTCTGGATCGAGGGCAGCGCCACGAGCACGATCGTGGCGTCGAGAACGACCATGAAGAAGGCACCGCAGAGGAGCGCAAGCGCCTTCCAGCGCCGGGGATCTGGTGCATTCAACACGTCGTCTCCAGTTCGTGGCGGGGACGTGACCAGCGCGTTGTCGACCGTCTCCATGAGTCCTCCCGGTTGTCGTCTTCGAGGTGCGCTCGTTGAGACACCCGCTCGAGCCAGGAGGGGTCGCCCGAACTATTTTTGGCCCCCCGACTCTTTTCGGGCGGGTTTGGGGTCATTAGTGTTGATGGCGATAACGGAGCCGGCTATGCGGGGATTCGTGGCGAGCGAACGACTGTTGATGCGCGCAACACAGGGCGACGAGGAGGCGTTTCGCCAGCTCACTGACCCCTACCGGCGCGAGCTCCAGATCCACTGTTATCGGATCCTCGGCTCGCTGCAAGACGCTGAGGACGTGCTGCAGGAAACGCTGCTGGGGGCGTGGCGTGGCCTCGAGCGCTTCGAGCAGCGAGCGTCGATGCGAGCCTGGCTGTACCGGATCGCGACCAATCGCTGTCTGAACGCGCTCCGGGACGCCGGGCGCCGACCACCACCGTCGCTGGACCTCCCGTTCGACGCGCCCGAACCAACCCGCGTCACCGAGCCCACCTGGGTCGAGCCCTACCCAGACGTTCTGCTGGAGAGCATCCTCGACGCTTCGCCCGGACCCGACGCGCGCTACGAGACCAGAGAGACGGTCGAGCTGGCGTTCATCACAGCGCTCCAACGCCTCCCGCCCCGACAGCGAGCTTCGCTCGTGCTTCGTGACGTGCTCGGCTTCCACGCCACGGAGGTCGCCGAGATGCTCGACAGCAGTGTGGACTCGGTCAAGGCCGCACTCAAGCGCGCCCGAACGACGCTCGAACAAGTCATGCCACCCACCGACCGCGACCACGCCCCGCTTCCAAACTCACCCGGTGAGCGCGAGCTCGTGCGACGCTTCGCAGACGCCTTCCAGGCCGACGACGTCAAGGGCATCGTCACGCTCCTCACCGAGGATGCGTGGCTCACGATGCCGCCCATCACACTCGAATACCAAGGCCGATCGCTGATCGCTTCGTTCCTACGCGAGAACGCCATCTGGCGAAGCGGCCAGGGCTACCGGCTGGTGCCCACGCGCGCGAACACGCAACCCGCGTTCGGCTGCTACCGCACCGACGCACACGCGCCGATCGCCAACGCCACCGGACTGGTCGTGCTAACCCTCGACGGCGAACGGATCGCCGCGGTCACGTTATTCATGGACCCCAGCATCACGTCGCGCTTCGGGCTCCCACGCACGTTGCGCGGCGAGGGCTGAGGCACAGTCACACATTCGTCTGCGACCTCCGATGAGTTTCGTTGCCGTCGCCCGTTTGACGTGGTGCCGAACCGCAAACGTCAACACAGGAGACGCAGCGATGTCCTTCGCGATCGTAGACAAGTCGGTGCTGGTGACCGGAGCCAATCGCGGCCTCGGCAGCGCGCTGGTCGACGAAGCCCTGAGGAGAGGCGCGAAGCGGGTGTACGCCGGATCGCGCCAACCAATGGTCGTCCGGGATCAGCGGGTCACGCCGTTGGTGTTGGACGTGACCGACCCGGTGCAGATTCAGGATGCTGTCGAGAGAGTGGAATCTCTCGACATCCTCATCAATAACGCGGGTGTGTCGGTCCCCGATGACTTGAGCGATCGTTCCGAGTTCGAGCGGCACCTGGCAGTCAACCTGTACGGGACTCTGGATGTCACCCAGGCGTTCCTGCCGTCGCTGACGCGCAGCCACGGAGCCGTGGTCAACATCGTGTCGCTCGGCGCGGTGGCCGCGGTGCCGGTGCTCCCGGCCTATTCGGTCTCCAAGGCAGCCGCGCTGTCGCTCACGCAATCGCTGCGCGCCCTGCTCGTGGGCCGGGGGGTGAGCGTTTACGCCGTCATGCCCGGCCCGATCGATACCGACATGGTGCGGGACCTTGACGTCCGAAAGACGCCGCCTGAGGACGTGGCGCGAGCCACCCTGGACGGCATGGAGCGGGGCGAGGACGAGATCTTCCCCGACCCGATGTCGCAATCGGTGGCAGACGGCTGGCGCGCGGGGGTGGCGAAGCGGCTCGAGCGCCAGAACGCGGCGCTGGTGGCGGCCGAGCCGATCGCGGCGTGAAGGGCACAGAACGATGGAGACCACGATGACCACCCACAAGATCGTCCCGCGTGAACGGTGGCTGGCGGCGCGCGCCGCGCTGCTGGAGCGCGAGAAGGAACACACCCGGATGGGCGACGACCTAGCACGACAGCGCCGGGAGCTTCCCTGGGTGCCGGTCGAGAAGCAATACACGCTCCCGACGGCCGCCGGCCCCAAGACGCTCGCGGAGCTGTTCGACGGCCGTTCCCAGCTGCTGATCTACCACTTCATGTTCGGCCCGAGCTACGAGGCCGGCTGCCCCGTGAACAGCTCGATCGCCGATTCGTTCGACAGCCTGATCCCGCACCTGAAGGCTCGGGACGTGACGTTGATCGCCGTCTCCGGGGCGCCGATCGAGAGGCTGCTTGCTTATCGCGCCCGGATGAGGTGGAGCTTCAACTGGGCATCGAGCTACGAGAGCGAGTTCAACGCCGACCTCGGCTTCTCGACCAGCCTCGAGCAGACACGGAAGGCGATCGAGCCGGCTCTCGACCAGCTGCCCGCGGTCGCGTTCCGCAACGCCGAGGTCGCTGGGACGGACATCTACGGTTACCTGACCGAGCTGTTCGGCTTCACCGCCTTCAGCCTCGCCGACGGGGTCGTCTACCAGGCGTACTCGACGACGGGTCGCGGGGTCGAGTTCCTGATGCCGTACTACGGGTTCCTCGACCGGGCGCCGAAGGGGCGGGATGAGAACGAGGGATGGCAGCTCTGGATCCGCCGTCACGACGAGTACGACAGCGAGTGAGTCATGCAAGCGTCTCTGCTCCTGAGTGTCGCCGGATCCGCAATCCCTGGTGCGCCGGTGGTCGTGCGATGAGTTTGGGTCCCTGCGGCCGTTTGGCGGGGTGAAAGGTAATGAGCGTCCGAGGCCACGATATGGATCAGCGGTTCCTTCTGGCTGCCGCACAGGCCGGGGACGAGCGGGCGTTCCGTCGGCTCGTCGAGCCCTACCGGCACGCGCTTGAGGTTCATTGCTACCGAATGCTCGGGTCCGGGCAGGACGCCGAGGACCTGGCGCAGGAGACGCTGTTGCGGGCGTGGCGGGCGCTGGGGCGCTTTGAACCCAGAGTGCAGTTTCAGACGTGGCTCTATCGGATCGCCACGAACGCCTGTCTTGACGAGCTCGAGCGCCGCCCGCGCCGACCGCAGCCGGTCGATCCGTTCCCAGACCGGCCGTCGGACGAGACGGCTTCGGAAACGTATGACCCTGTTGCGCGTTACGCGATCCGGGAGGGGATGGAGCTGGCGTTGTTGCGCGCGATCCAGGAACTGCCGGGCCGGCAGCGCGCCGTACTCATCTTTCGCGATGTTCTCGGCTGGACCGCGCCCGAGGTCGCCGAGGTCCTGGGGTCCACCGGAGCGTCGGTCAACAGCGCGCTGCAGCGCGCGCGCGGCACGATCGACCAGCGTCTGCCCGACACGGCGCAAACGGCAGCTGATCCCACCGAACGCGAGCTGCTCAACCGTTATGTGGCTGCGTTCGAGCACGCCGACATGGACGGGCTGGTGGCGCTGCTGAGCGAGGACGCGACGCTCCGGATGCCGCCACAACCGTCGATGAGCGGCGGGCTCCAGATCGCGCGGTTCTTCCTCGACACGGTCGCGCATGGCGATCTGACGCGCATACGCCACAGACCGACCTGGGCGAACGGCCGGCCCGCGGTGACGATCGAAGTGCGAGCCGAAGACGGCAGTTGGATCCCTCACGGGATCAGCGTGCTCGAGATCGAGGAGGGCCAAATCGCGGGAATCGACGCGTTTCTCGACCCGACCCTGGTGCCGCGGTTCGGGGTCCCGGCATGAGAGTAGTGCCATGTCGACGAGTGCCGCGGATTACAACGCCAAGCTGATCGACGAGTTCCGCGCCAACGACGGTCGCGTGGGCGGCGTCTGGGAGGGAACGCCGCTCCTGCTCCTGCACCACACCGGCGCGAAGTCGGGTGCGAACCGAGTGAACCCAGTCGGATATCTGCCTCACGCACCGAGGTACGTGATCTTCGCGTCGAACGGAGGAGCGCCGAGCAATCCCGACTGGTACCACAACCTCAAGGCACGGGCGAACGCGAGAATCGAGGTCGGAAGCGAGACGATCGACGTCGCGGCCGAGGAGGCGACGGGCGAGGAGCGCGAGCGCCTGTTCGCACGCGGCGCCGACCGCTTCCCGGACCTCGCCAATCACGTGCGAAAGACCGATCGCGTCATCCCTGTGATCGTCCTCACGCCCCTTGGCGGCGCCGGCGCGTCGATGGACACCGCGGACGAGCGCAGCCTCCTCGCGGAGGCGCGAGCTGGCGATGAGAGGGCGTTCGGCCGCCTCGCGTCACGCCACCGGCCCGGGCTCGAGCTCTATTGCCAGCTGATGCTCGGATGCCCTCATCATGCCCAGGAAGCCGTGCGCGAGAGTTTGCTGCGTGGCTGGCGCGACCTCGATCGCGTTGCGCCTTCGGCGTCTGCGCGGATCTGGCTCTACAGGCTCGCCACCGACGTTTGCCTCGAAGATCTCGACGGGACCGATGAGTCTCAGCGCCGGCAACCGTTAGACAGTGCAGATTCTTACGACTGGTAACCCGACACCCCTCGCGCACACTTTGCCCGTCCCCCGGACCGCGCGAGCAGGCGACGAGCGAGCGCTCGGCCGGACCGCGCGGTCGCCGTAGCGGCCCGCCGATTGTTCGATCGCAGCCGCACCGGCGTCTTCCTCACCCCAGCAGGAGCACGCCTGCTGGCCGCTGCGATCCGTGTCCTCGACGACCTCGACACCGCCCACCGCGAACTCACCGGCGAACAAACCGCGACCCGGCCGCTACGGCTCGGCGCGTTCACGACCGCCGCCGCCGGCCTGGTGCCGAAAGCGCTGGCTCCACTCCCGCCGACGCTGACGGTCACCCTGCTTGAGGGAACCACGCCCGCCCTGACCCGTGCCCTGCGCGCCAGCACGCTCGACCTCGCGATCCTCGCACAAACACCGCCCTTCCGCTCGCCCGATACCGAGTCACCGGCGCTTGAACTCACGACCCTGTCAGAGCGCGAACTGGTCCTCGGTGTCCCCGGCACCCACCCGTTCGCGAGCACCCGCGCAGTCGAGGCGCAACAGCTCGAAGGCCAGATCTGGGTCGCCAGCAGATCGGACGCCGGCGAGTCGCTGCTGGGCGTGTCGCCAGGCCTCACAGAGCGCCCCGACATCCGCTACGTCGTGCGCGGCTGGCACGCCAAACTGCAGATCGTCGCCGCCGGTCTCGCCACCACCACACTCGCCCCGGTCACGCTCGACACGCTCCCCGACGGCGTCAAGATCGTCGCCGTACGAGGCGAGCCCAATGAAACCCGACGGATCGTGCTCGCCCGCCAACCCGGAGCGCTCGATGCCCCAACAGCCCAACTGGTCAGCGCACTGATCGCCGCCACGGCGACCTGAGCCGCATCCCCGGCCCACCGGCTCCCTGCCCACCGGCCATCCAACCCAACCCCTGCCAACGTCCCGCCGCCAACCGACCGTTGCCTCGCTCTGGTCGACGACACCAGAAGGGCCCGGACGCGCTTGGCTGGCCGACGCAAAGAATCCCGCGACCAGCCGGTGGCCGCGCCCGGCCGCTGAAACAGCCGCACGGACGATGCAGGAGTCCGGGCGGTGTCGGCGAGGCTGCTGTCGTGCGTGCTGTTCAGGAGTTTGTCGCTAACGGTGGAGGGCGTCAGGTCGGGGGCCGCCGGAGTGCTGCATCGCCGGGGCGGAGGGGCAGCTGTGGCCGTGTCGGTGGGCGTGGCTGCCTTCCTTCCACAGCGGCAGCGCGACGCGCGACGCTGCGGACTTCTGGAACCTCGGTCGCGAGCACCAGTCTCGCGACCGCGACGACACAGTTGGTCGTCGTCCAGCGCGAGTAGCCGAGACCGAGAGAGACCACTCTCACCTTTGATCGAGGGCCGGCAGTCTGCCATCGGCGGCTCGAGCCGTCAGCTCGCTACTACTTCTCGCGGGCGGAGCGGCAGTCCGCGACCACGCCGACCGGGTGCCTGCTCGTGACCAGTTCCGGCCGCGCTCGAGCCAACGACGTCACTGTTGGTCTCACGAACCGCCAGCACTCCTACGACGGCTCTCGCGAGCTCGCGACGCTGCCGCTTCCGATGCAGAGCAGCCATCACGTCAGGGCCCGAGATGCCGCTGCCTGTCGCTGCATTCGGACAAGGCAGCCAAGGCCTTCGCTCCTTCGAGCGGGTGCGGGATGCTGATCGCGGTGCCACGCGCCGACGCCTTGTTGCTTGCTCGCTCGGGTTCAGGCCGATCCTCGGCAGACTCGCGGTTTACGGCGCGTCGCGCTTAGCGTGACGCTCGCATCACTGCGAAAGCGGTCGCGCGGACAGCGGAGGGCGGGCGGCAGGACCCGCCGGTGCGCAATCAGCCGAAGGTCTTCAGCAGCGCCCGGTCGGCCTTGAACGTGCTCGTCAGCTGGCGGCTGGCGATGGCGAGCGACTGCACGGTTCCGTTTCTGGCGGCGATCACGGCGGTCGCGCTCCCTGCGCGTGCGAGATACCACTGCTCTCCGGCGATCGTCAGCAGCGTGCCGTGCGGGAGCGCGCGCTCTGCGGCTGACAGCGCGGCTCTAGGCGCGATCCGGTCGATCGCGAAGTGCGCGTTGGCCGTCGAGATCCAGACAACGCGTCCCTGCAGCTGCGCACGCTCGGATTTGGGGAGCGGGCTCAGCAGGCCGATGGGTGCGTAGCCCGCCTCGATCCCGATTGGGGTCAGGCAGAAGCTGTCGGTGTCGGACGTGCTGCGGTCGTTGCTGCCGGCGGCCGCGTAGGCGGCGCGCGCCTGCTTGCGGGTCTCGCCGAGCTTGATCAGCCCGAGCGTGGCTCCGGAGAGGCGGCCGGTGGCCGGGGGACAGTCGGTGATCCTCGGTACCGGGACTGTCACGCCCTTGCTCGTCAGCGGGATGCCGGCGCCAGCACCATTCACTGCCGTCACCGTGCAGGTCAGCGTGCTGCTCTCGTCCGCGTGCTGGACCGTGTACGTCGAGCCAGTGGCGCGGGGGATCGGCGCGCCGTTGCGGTTCCACCGGTACGTGTAGCTCGACGGGGCGTTGGTCGGCGCCCCGGCGACGCATGTGAGGGTCGCGCCGGCCTTCGGCGTGCCCTTCACGGTGGGCAGGCTCGAGACCTGGGGCGCCTGCACGGTGTAGGTGATCGAGGCGGTTCCGGTGAGCCCGTCCTTGCTGGTGGCGGTGACGGTGTAGGTGTGGGTGCCGGGGGTCGCCGTGTTCAGCGCGCCGGGGCTGGAGGCGCCACTGGAGTCGATGCAGGACTGGATTCCGGGTCCGTCGGTCCCGTCGGTGCAGGAGAACGAGGTCTGGACCGACTCGCCCTTGGAATACGTCCCGCCGCTGGCGGGGGAGGTGATCGACGCGCTCGGCGCCGCCGCGACCGTGTAGGTGATCGAAGCCGTGCCGGTTTGGCCGTCCTTGCTGGTCGCGGTGACGGTGTAGGTGTGGGTGCCGGGGGTCGCCGTGTTCAGCGTGCCCGGGCTCGTGGAGCCGTTGGAATCCGTGCACGATTGGATTCCGGGTCCGTCGGTCCCCTCCGCACAGGTGAACGCCGTCGGGACTGCCTGCTTCTCGGCGTAGGTGCCGCCGCCGGCGAGGGAGGTGATCGCTGCGCTCGGCGGCGCCGTAACCGTGTAGACGATCGAGGCGGTGGCGGTTTGGCCGTCCTTGCTGGTGGCGGTGACGGTGTAGGTGTGCGACCCGACGCTGGAGGTGTTCAGCGCGCCCCGGCTCCCAGAGCCGTTGGAATCCGTGCACGACTGGATTCCGGGTCCGTCGGTCGCGTCGGTGCACGAGAACGAGCTGGCCACCGACTGACCGACCGCGTACCTCCCGCCGGTCGCGGGTGACGAGATCGAGGCCGTGGGCGGCGCCGGAACCGTCAGCTCGAACGAGTTCGCGCTCGACGACGCGTGGACCGTGTCGCCCGGGTAGCTCGCCCCGATCGACCGCGATCCGTTGGCGCTTGGCGTGTAGCCGACCGAGCAGCTCGCGACACCGGTCGCGCCCGAGCCGGCCAGGGCGCACACGCCTTCGTCGGCGAAGCTGCCGCTGCTGCTGGGGCTGACGTCGAGGCTCACGGTGCCGGCCGGCGTGCTCGCCGTTCCGGAGGCGGTGTCCGACACCGTGGCCGTGCAACTCGTCGCCCTGCCGGCCGCGACGGTGCCCGGCGAGCAGCTCACGGAGGTGGAGGTCGAGCGCGTGCTGACCGTCCAGCTGAACGAAGCGCTCCCGTGGGCGTTGGTCGTGTCGGTCGCGGTGACGGTGACGCTCGAGTCGCCGGGCGTCGTCGGTGTGCCGGAGATGACGCCGCTGGAGCTGTTGATCGAGAGGCCGGTCGGCAGCCCCGTGGCCGAGTACGTCAGCGTCGAGTGGCCCGAGTCGGACGCCTCGATCGAGAGGCTCGCCGCCGTCCCGGCGACCGTCGTCTGGGCGCCGGGGTTGGTGAGGGTGACCGTGTTCCCACCGCCGCCAGCACCACACAAAGTCGCCGGCAGCGTCGAGGCGATCGGCGTCCCCAGTCCCGAGGCCATGTCGTACCGGGTCCCCGCGGGGTACAGGCCGCTGTTCGTGCCGAAGATGTCGTTCTCGCCGGAGGTGATGTCGTCGAAGTCGCTCGCGTAGGCGCTGGCGGCAGCGTCGTAGAGCGCCGGGTTGGCGAAGCCGATCGCCTTCCCGTCGCAGCCGCTCGACGCGTTGACAAGGGCGGTGAATGCCGCCCACAGCGGCGCAGCCGCGCTGGTGCCGCCGATTCCATGCCAGGCGCCCTCGTAATAGATCAGGTACCCGGTGTAGGGATCGGCATCGGCCGAGACGTCGGGAACCTCGCGGCAGTAGCCGCCCGAGGCGGCCCCGCACGGACTGCCCGACGAGTCGGCGTTGATCACGTTCAGCGACGACGGTGCCGTCGACTGGTAGGAGGGCATCGCCCACAGCGACGAGATCCCGCCGCCACCGCCGCACGGGCCGTCCGCGCACTCATGGGTCGCGGACGAGTCGTTCCACACTGTCTGGGTCGGTGGCGGACCGAGCGCCGACAGTGTCGTGCCGCCGACGCCGGTCACATACGGCTGGCTGGCGGGATCGTCGCCTCCGAGCGACGTGCCGCCACAGTCCTCCGACCCGTAGTCCCCGGCCGCAGAGTAGACCGACATACCCTCGGTGGCCGCCTCCTGGAAGAGCGTGTTCTCGGCGCTCGCGCTCGACGCGCCGAGGTCCGCCTCACACTCGCCCCACGAGGTCGAGAGCACGTTCGCCTTGTCCGCGGTGATGATCGCGCTGTACGTGTCATAGACCCCGTCAGACGTGTTGGGGCCCTGGTAGACGAGCACGTTCGCTTTCGGGGCGAGGCCGATCACGTCCTCGATGTCGAGCGCAGCCTCGCCCGAGCCGTAGCCATGGTCGCCGTTGCCCGAGCCGCCGTCGACCGTCACATCGCTGACCGACGTGCTGGTGCCATAGCACGACTGGTAGGCCGCGATGTCGGAGGTTTTGTCCGGCTCGAGCTCGAACAGCGCCACCGTCTGCCCTGCTCCCTCGTCCGCGGCGCCGTACAGGCTCGAGAATCCGTACGCCGAGGCGAGCTGATCGGCCGGGTAAGCGTCGTCGTCGGCGGCGTCCGACACCGCCGTCGAGCACGGCTGCGGCCCGCCGGTGATGACCTGGTCCGTGTCGGGTCGTTCGCGCCCGCCCGCCTGCTGGCGCGCGAGCAGCGTCAGTGGCTGCGGCTGCGTGAGGTTGTTCAGCCCGATCACGCCCTCGATCGCCGAGGCGATCGAGGTCTCGACCCGGGGTGCCTCCGTGTTGGCGAACGCCGTCCGGCCGCCGTGGAGCTCGACGCGCTGGAACGAGATCGAGAACGCGTGGCCGATCGCCCCGGCGGTCGCCGGCACCGGGATCGACAGGCCGTTTGCGGCGACCGCCCCCGGCTGCAGTCCCTGCGCGGCGAGCGCCGCGTCGACGGCCCGGACCTCGGCGTTGCTCGCTCCGAACCGCTGGCGGAACTCGGCGACCGTCAGATAGTGGCGGTCGAGGCTCGATCCCGGGGTCGACACCTCGGTCGCGTAGCTGGCGAGGGCCGCCGGATCGCGAGGTTGCAGGGCGACCGTGACGTCGATCGGCGTCGAGCTCGACAGCGCGCCGACGACGTGGGAGCCGACCGGGTGGCGCGGAGCGCCGCCGAGGCGAACCTGGGCCGGCGAGACGAGTGACGAGGCCGGCGATGCCGCCGCCAGCGCTGCCGGCACCCCGGCCGCGATCGCCAGCGAGCCGCCGATCAGCGCCGCCGCCAGAGACGCCGCGCGCTTCGATCCCCGCGGGCTCATGCGGCGGGTTCTCCGCGCGAAAGCGACTGCCCACCGAGGCATCCATTTGGCGTGACCATCTCGTAGAACGGTACGTTGCCGGGGCACTTGGTCTTCCGGAATTCGAGGCATCGGAAAATCTGAAAGATCATGCCCGCCGGACTCCCGGCCGGCATCGGGACCGTCCCTAATCATGCCCTGACATGACCCGCCGAGCCGGGCCGGCGCGCCCCGACAGCCAGCCGACACCGGCCAATCCAGGGCTCCGCTCAGCCGACCCTCTGCCGGGACTCGTCCCCAAGCCAGGCAGAGTAGATCGACGGTGTCCCGAAGCGCAAGGGGAATTTCGTCGAGGCGGACGAGCTACTCGCGCTCATCGACGCCGCGTCCGCAATCCACGAGCCGGTCTCAAAGGAGACCCTCGCACGCGCCGAGCTGACGCGACGCATCCGCCAGAACAACATCACCTGGAAGGAGATCGGCGCCCAACCCCGCGTCGCCCAGAGCACCGCGATCTGGCTCGCCGGCCGGCACCTCAGAGAACGGCACGTGAGCCCCCGCCGCGCGATCCTCGCCGCCCTCGGCTGCGCAAGGCTTCGCAACAGCGAGGTGTGCGAGCTGAACCTTGGCGATCTCGATTTCGCCCGTGCCGTGATCCACTCCGCGACGCGGAGACCGAGGCAGGTGTCATCCAGGTCAACATGGCGCCCTGGCTGCACGATGACCTGCTTGCCTACCGGGCCTCGCGAGCCGACGCGCTCGCCTTCCCCGCGCGTACTGGAGCACGTCGTGATCGGCGCAACATCTATCGCAACGTCATCACCCCGGTTGTGCGGGCGGCCAACGCGGTCCGGGCTGAGCAGCGGCAACCGCCGCTGCCCGGATCGATCACGGCGCACACCTTCGCCGCACACGTTCATCACGCTGATGCTCGAAGCCGGCGCACCGGTCCCATACGTCCAAGCGCAGGTCGGCCACGTGGCCCCCACAACCGCGCTCAAGATCTACGCGCAGGTCCTCAAAGGCCGGGACCGCCGTCGCCACGGGGAAGTCTTCGACGCCCTGATGGCGGACGCGGTTCCGTGGGCCGCCTCGATCATCATTTCGCAGAATCCTGACCGACCGGAAGGCCGAGGCACGCTTGATATGCCGCCCGACTCCCGCGTATCCGGCCACAGAAACGCACTACATCCGAATCTGTGACCAGTTCCACCGAGTACGCAACATGACCACCAGTCAGAACAGGTCAGAATTGCCGAGTTCGGGACACAGTTCGGGACCCGGTTCTCGCCATTACGTAAGGTCGATGTCGTAACACCCCGTGATTGTTTGGGTTTGACGTGGTTGACATGTAATCGACTTGGGCTGTTCCGCTGTCGATGTGACGCGCTGACGCCGCACGACCGAAACGACAGAACGCCCGGAAGGCGACCGGCGAGAGCGTCAACGACGCAATGAAGGAGGGAGCCACTTGCCGCCGTGGGAGCCCGGCAACGCAGCGACGGCGCGTCGCGAGCTGCGTCGACAGCGCCGGGGACGGGGTGGAGCCCCTCGCCATCGCAGGCGTCGCGCGGCGCCCCCCCGCACCGGATCACGCACATATGCGACGTCCGTTATGCCAGTCGGGGCGTCGATCTCCCCCGACGTCGTTTACGTCGTTACAGCACCTCACATATCGCGTCGATGACGGCGTCCGGGAGGCTGTTCTCTGACGTCGATTACATCCGAATCGCGACCTCACATAATCGCCGATTGCAGGGCCCACGTCACGGCGTGCAGAAAGACGGATCTGCATACGCACGCTGGACCGGCTCGACGCGGCCGGATCCAGTGGTATCGGTGCACCAAGGTCATATGAGCGCACTGCCGGGGTCGTGGCGATCGAGTCGATCAACGACGAGCGGGGTACGTCGGGGGCGGCCGAGACCCGGCGGCCCCTGTTCCGACGCGCTGCCGAGATTTGCTCAGAGTGCAGCGGCGCCACCCTGGACGTCGAGCAGTTCCGGAACGACTGGGTTTGCAGCAGCCAGCCACCGCGGAGGGCGACTGCTCCGATTCGTCCAGACCAGCAGCGCCGTCGAGCCTCGCCGGCGTGGCTGCTCACCCAGGGGGAGCGGAAGCCGCCAGCGCTGGCCGCGCGGTCGACCGTCAACTGCTGGATTGCACCAATTCCGGCCACCTGGTCGTCGCGCGGCTGGCGGCCGCCTTTGTCCCGGAAGCGACAGTGGGCTGGTCGGGTCGCTGCTGGCTGCTTTGCCCGCCGAGCAGAACACCGCCGAGCCACGCCCCGAGCTTCTGCGATTCGTGCGGAGGGTGAGCGGCGCGCAGAGGCACCTCCTGGCGCGTCGACGGCGTCCCGTTGTGCGCACCGCATAAATTGGGCGCGGGGTCTCGGAGGAGATCTAGGACGACTCCCGCACCTACGGCGAGCAGGAGCGCGACCGGTCCCGACGTAGTTCCGAGCCTCGGTCCCGAGCTCCAGCGCCGCAGAGTCGCGGTCGCGCTTTGCGTCAGGTGGGCGAACCAGGCCAGGCGGGTCGAGATCCACGACCCTCTCCCAATGCTACAAGGACGGATCGCCAGCATGTGTCTCGCCGACAGATTGGAGCTGACCCCTTGGGCGGCGGTTTACCTAACGCGGCGGGTTCGCAGTCGAGCGCCGGTGCGGCCGGACCCCGACGACGGCTGTATTCCGACGGTGGCGCTCGTAGTCGAGATCGTCTCCAGGTGGTCCGTCGGGCAAGTGTCGCGCGAGAAGCCAGGCGAGCTGCGGGCGCTTGCGGACGGCGCCGGGCCCCCT
>CAVWFJ010000022.1:0-121557 GCA_963754055.1 uncultured Solirubrobacterales bacterium | reverse complement strand
CGCGAGGGCGCAGCGAAGCGTTGACAGGGGTGCACGCAGGCCGGCTATTGAGCCCCGAAATGGGTCTTGTCCGGGGTGCCGACGCGATCGGAAACGACGGAAGGCAACACTGCGGGCGGCGTTTTCGCGAGCCGTTCGTGGACCCCGTGGGGTCGGAGAACCTGAGCATGCGTGTGATCTCTCCATGCTGAGAACCGGGAGGTCTCACGATCACCCGCCTGTCGTGATGGAGGGGTGGGTCGTGCGGGGAAGGCCAAGGCCGTAATCCCGTGATGAACGATCGTGAGAAGTCGGATGGTCGCGTACTACCTGAGAAGCTGCCGAACAACGTCCAGGGCGGGGCGGCGGAGGCGGTGGAGGGAAGGCGACCAGCCAAGGGAAACGCGGCTGGTGAAACGCGTCCCGGACTCAGTGCCGGGCAAGGCGCGCTTAGTGAGCTTGGTCGCGTGCGCCGAGTGGCGCAGACGGACAAGGAAGCGCGGTTCACCGCGCTCCTGCACCATGTTGACGTTGACCGCTTGCGGGCGGCGTACTTCGCGCTTCGGCCGAAGGCCGCGCCGGGGGTGGACGGCGTCACGTGGGAGGACTACGGCGTGGATCTCGAAGCGAACCTTCGGGATCTTCACGAACGAGTTCACAGGGGCGCCTATCGGGCGAGGCCGTCGCGGAGGGTGTACATACCGAAGCCGGACGGGCGGCTGCGGCCGCTCGGGGTCGCCGCGTTGGAGGACAAGCTTCTTCAGCGGGCGCTGGTCGAGGTGCTGAACGCCATCTACGAGACGGACTTTCTCGGCTTCTCATATGGATTCCGGCCGGGGCGCAGCCCGCATCACGCGTTGGATGCGCTCGCCGCGGGGATCGTGGGCAAGAAGGTGAACTGGGTGCTCGACGCGGATTTCCGCGACTACTTCTCCAGCCTTGACCATCAGTGGCTGGAGCGGTTTGTGGAGCACCGGATCGCGGACAAGAGGGTCCTGCGGCTGATCCAGAAATGGCTCGCCGCGGGGGTCATCGAGAACGGGTCGTGGACGGCGTTCGAGGAAGGCGTCCCGCAAGGGGCTTCAGCTTCACCGCTCCTGGCGAACGTCTACTTGCACTACGTCTTCGACCTATGGGCCCATCAGTGGAGGACTCGGCACGCGCACGGCGACGTCGTGATCACGCGGTTCGCTGATGACTTTGTGGTGGGGTTCGAGCATCGGGAGGACGCGGAGCGGTTCTGGGCTGACCTACGCGACAGGCTCGCGAAGTTCGGCTTGGAGCTGAACGCTGAGAAAACGCGGTTGATCGAGTTCGGGCGGTTCGCCGCCCGCAATCGCAATGCTCGTGGCCTCGGCAAGCCTGAGACGTTCCAGTTTCTCGGATTCACGCACGTGTGCGCGAAGACCAGGAAATCGGGACGGTTCAAGCTCAAGCGGATCACCGACTCGAAACGAGTGCGGGCCAAGCTGCACGCCCTCAAAGGCGGAATGCGGCGACGCATGCACTTGCCGATTCCGGAGCAGGGACGCTGGCTCACCCGCGTCCTTGCCGGGCACTACCAGTATTACGCGGTGCCCGACAACAGCAGGGCGCTCAACGCCTTCCGCAAAGGGCTCATCCGGCACTGGCTGCGGTCGCTTCGGCGTCGCAGTCAGCGTCCGACGAACGTGACCTGGGAGCGGATGCGGCGCCTCGCGGACCAATGGCTACCTCAACCCCGGATCCTGCATCCATGGCCCGAGCAGCGATTCGCCGCCATCACCCAAGGCAGGAGCCCAGTGCGTTAGACGCGCACGCTGGGATCTGCGCGGGGGGCGCCTGGCAACGGGCGTCCCTACCGCGACCGGGAGAAGGTCCCGATCTCGTCCTCCTGGGCAAATATCTGGCTCGCGAGCTCCGCGCGCTCAGCCGGGTCCGGGTCGTCCTTGCGGCGGAGTGGGACTACTTCGTGGCTGTCGTGATCGTCGCGCTGGTCCACCGTCCCTCCCAATGGAAGAATTCGGCTAGCTCCGCGTCTGTCTCGACCCTCGTGACTTGAGGGTTATAGTCTCGTTATCTCCCCGCCAGCAGGACATGTTCGCCACGACGACGAGCTTCTGCGAGCGGCTGGTCGCGCCCGATTCGATCTACGGGCTGCTTCATCGCGAGTGCCACCGGTTGTTCCCGGATGAGTTATTCGCTGACTTGTTCTGTGATGTGGGTCGTCGGTGTGTGCCGCCGATGATCGTGGCGGTGGTGATGGTGCTGCAGCGGCTTGAGGGCTGCTCGGATCGGGAGGCGGTGGACCGCTTTCAGTTCGATCTGCGCTGGAAGTACCAGCGGGCGGGCTGGGGTTCGACTATCCGGGGTTCGTGCTACGGTGCTGGTTGACATGCGCGCGCGGCTGCGGCGTCCGAGTGGCCGGAGCGGATCTTCGAGGTCACGCGCGAGGTGGCCAGGCATGCAGGGCTGGGGGCCGCCGACGGGGGGACTCCACCCCGATCTATGACGCGGTCGCGACGATGGACACGGTCACGTTGGGCGCTCGGCGATCCGGGGGTGCTTCGGTGGCGACGCGGAGCTGGAGAGCGAGCTGCGCGGGCAACTGCGGCGCGATGATGATACCGCGACGCGGGCAAGCCGGTGTGTGACTACGAGGCCCGAGGCGCGCGAGGCGCTGGTCGACGCGCTGGCCAAGGACGCCCGCGCGCTGCTCGTGTCGCTCGACGGCCGCGAGCTTGAGGCCGCGGTCGGTGACGCGGCCGAGTTGTTGGCGTCCGTCACCGGCCAGGATCTGGACGAGGCGAGAGGGGGTCGGATCGCTCGGCGGGTGGCCAAGGACCGGGTCATCTCGACCGTCGACCCCGACGCCCGTCACGGGCATAAGACCTCCGCGCGGGGGTTTGACGGCTACAAGGGCCACGTGTCGCTCGATCCTGACTCGGAGCTGATCCTCGCGACCACGGTGAGCGCCGCCAACGGCGGCGACGCGGCGGCAGCCGACGAGCTGCTCGCAGATGACCTCCGCGCCACAGACGAGCCGCGCCCTCCCAGCAGCCGGAGGCTGGCAGTCCGACCCGAACAGACGAGGACGGGCAGTCGCCGTCCGTGTACGGCGACTCGGCCTACGGCTCGGCGAGTTGGTGGACAAGCTCGAGAAAGCGCACGCGCAGGTCAACTGCAGGTGCAGCCGCCGGTCTCGCCGGCGGGCGGTTCTCCAAGGACGCGTTCTCGATCGACCTGAATGGCGGCACCGTCGAGCTGCCCAGCGGGAACACCACGGCGCTGCGGCCGTTCGGCGAGGGGCGACGCGAAGTTCGCGGCGGCGTGCGCCGGCTGCCCGCTGGCCGACCGGTGCACGAGCACAAGAGGGCGCACGATCTACGTCGGCCCCTACAGGCAACTCGCGCGCGCCCGCCAGCACCAATCAACCCACCTGGAAGGCCAACTACAAGCCCCCCCAACAGCAAAGACTCGCACTACCCCCCCACCCCCCCCCCCCACCCAACCCCACTCCCCCTCCCCCACCTCCCCCCTCCCCCAGCTCCCACACACGCAAACCCCTAACCAACGCTCCCCCCACCCCCAACCCCGCCCACAACCCCCACGCACCATCCCACCCACACCAACACACCCCAACCCCCAGCACCCACCAACACCCCTTCACACCACTCTAGATAACACCATGACCGCTAAGTACGCTACCGTCGCAAAAACGACCCTAAGTCGTCACACTTCTGACACAGATGTCCATGGCTAATGAGGAGTACCTCACCCCGGCGCAGGTCGCCGAACAGCTCAACCTCAACGCCGTCACCGTTCGACGCTGGATCGCTAGCGGCGAGTTGCGCGCGTCCAGGATCGGCCGCCGCAAATGGATGATCCGCCGCTACGACCTCGCCCGCTACCTGTCCGCCGGCACCCCCGAACCGATCGTGGACGCCTCCGAGGACCCGTCGTTCGACAAGCACCTGGTGGCTCCTGGTGAGCGTTGATGAGGCGAAATCACAGCTCGAGCTGGCCGAAAGCCGCTGGCTGAGCGCGATCCGCCAGCACGCCCAGCCACCCCCCGACGCCGGATTCACCCGCCGCCTACGCGCGCTCGCCGACGCGGCGGCGCAGGAGCAGGCCGCCTACCGCTACGCCGAGCAGGAAGGGTTCGGCTGGCGCTCGGGACCGGGCTGGCTGCCGCCCCAGGAACTACGACCCGCGCCATGGCGATCCTCGCTCGCGCCCGAGGCTGACTGGGAGCGCCTCGACGAAGCGATCGCCGCGCTCTCCCGCGCCCGAACCGGGGTCAGCGTGCTGGCGATCTCACAGGCGTTCGGGCAGCTCTCAACCGCGGCATTCGAACTCGCTCAGGCCGTCGAACGAGGACAACGTCAACGAGCGAGCCGGGCGAGCTGACGAGTCCTTCCACTGAGTGGCCTAGCAGTGGCCCGCCTGCGCGGACCCCGACCGCCGAAGCGATCGTGACGGTCGGCCGCATGCCAGCTTGGGGTGCGCCACTCCTATCCGCACGTTGCAATCGCGAGCATGGCGGCGGCGCGACGATCGCTTCGCCCTGCGGGATCGGTCGATGCCATCGGGAAAGAAATAGTGCGGCGATCCCGCAGGCCTCGAGTTGCCTGACTACCGCTCACCCGACGCGAACCAGTAGCCCACGGCGCCCGGCTGTATTACTGCTGGCGTGGCAAACCAGTCGTCAGATGCTCTAGCAAAGCAGAGCAGCGCGGCATCTCACGTCAGCCTCGCTCGACCCGGCTTGCGCATCATCCCGGCCACGCCCCCGGCCGCCCGCCCGTGGACCGACGGCTGAGTGCGTGGCATTGCCATCGCGCGCTCGGCGCCGCGCGCGCCACCGTGGGCGGGACGGACGCGATCACGCGCTCGCGCACGTGACGCGAGGCTCGGCGTGATCCAGACCTCGCCGTTGGATCGCGCGGCATACCGCGATCCCGGCCACCGCGTTTGTGGCCAAGCGTTGGCTGCTAACCGCCGGTCTGGCGGTCGCTCCAGACTCGCGAGTTCGACGCTAATGGTGCAACGGCGAGACGGAAGACCCGCGCCCATCCTGTCCCGCCATCGCGCCGAGCCTGGCATTAGGCGCTGGGAGGCGCGACCAAGCTTCTGATCAGTTCTTGAGTAAACCCTTGGCGCTTAAGACGGTCGCCGGTTGGCACAGAGCCGCCGCCAACCTCAACGATCTTCTCCGCGGCCTGTCGGAAGAGATTCAGTTGCTCTTGAGACTTGACCTTGTCTATGATCTGCGCGGCCTCCTCGTCGGCAGCCGCGGTCGTCAACGGCGCCGAGCCTCCGCCCAGCAACTGATACTTGAAGACCATCAGAATGTGATATCTGACCGGCTTGTACTTGGGATCGAGGCCAGTGCGGAAAGCATTCTCCAGCCTGTAGGCGGCAAACGCGCTCGCTAGGTAAGGGAGAAGCCGGTGGTCGTCTCTAAAGATGCTGGCGCCTACGTCGTCGTAGAGTCGTTGTGTATAGCGAGCTGCGGCGTGCGGCGCATCCAAGAACGTCGCGGAGATTGCACGCATCTGATCACTGATCGTTACGACGCGTGTCTTCGTGACGTCGAGGTTGAAGAACTGCCCCGACCGCCTCTCGTACGACAGCTTAACCTCGGAGTCATCAATCCGGTAAAAGTCCTCGAGCTGTTTCTGAAACTTTGTCAGTGCGACCAGATCGTTCGCCCCAACCTCTGTCTGCGAATTGGTTGCCTGTATGATTCTTGTGGCGACGTCCTCATCCTCAGTGACGACAATGCGGATGGGCACGAACACGCTCGGAGCGGCCTCCCCCAGGGCATCCTTCGCCAGATGAAGACAATGACTTGTCTGGCAGCCATTGACAACTTGGTAACTCGCGAGCGCAACCGAATCGCCAGGCTTGGGCGCATACATCGCAGCCACGACGGTGACCCCATTGTTCAGTACAGTTAGAAGGTTGCGCTCCTCGGACTCGAGCGTCTTGATGATCTGCGCATTCACCCTGTTCTCGTGGCCCTTGAATCCCCGGACGTTGTCGTAGAATACCTTTTCATCGAGCGTACCTTCGTCGCTTTCGACCAACTTCAACAATTCCGAAACTGCGACGATCCCGAGGATCCCCTGCTCGATGCCAGGCATCTTCGGGAGGTTGATCTGCTTCTCAAGCTGAATTTCAACTTCGTTCGCGTGGTTCTTCCTAACCCATGCTTGATGGAGAGATTCAGCGCCTAGCACTTCGACAGTCACCCGACCTAGAAAGCCCAGCGCTTCGATGTCAGTGCGTAGCCCGTGTGCGCGGGCTCTAACCGTGGCGTCACTCAGGCTCGATGCGGGAGCGGTGGTAGCAAACGACATCACGACGCCGGGCGAGCCGCGTAGCTTTGCCGCGTAAGCAGCAAAGATGTGTCTCAAGGCCGAGGCGAGCTTAGACAGACGCCCGTCGCCCAGACCCGGGTCGTTGTTCAATACCTTCTTCGCGATGTCTCCGAAATTGAGCATCTGCGCGGTGTCGACCGATGCTGACCGCTTGGCCTGGATGAGATGGATCGTTACGTCTAGCCGCTTGGCGCCGTCACAAATATCGTCGACGTCGTCCGGGTCCCAGACGGCCTGACCGTTGACTTCGAGGATTGCGACATCGACTCCAATGGTGGACTGATCCAGGAGGAGATCGGTCGCAGCCGCCTGTGTGAACAGGTCATCGCCTAGCACGAGATTGGCGACAAAAAGCTCGAATGCATCCGAATCAGACAGGTCATCGAGTTCTTCGCGCTTGCGGAACTCAGCAAACAGGCCCGCGATCAGTGGATTCATCGCGGTCACGCCGGGTGCCCGAGCCGTGCCGATAAAGATGCGCTCATCGCTCGAAACTGTAGCCAAGCTTCTCGATGGACTCCGTCTCTCGCACGCGACGCTGGAGGAGAACAGCGCAACGGCCTATCACGGCGGCGGGAAACGAAGCGTTTGCCTCGAGCGCCGTCACCAGAATCGCATGTTGGTCGGACGCCAGGCGGTCCTGCGCGATCAGCACTTCAGCTTCGGGCTGGCTGCCCCGTGTACGGATGGCTCCAGGCGAACTCCAGCTCCATGTCAGGCGGGATCCCGCGAGCATGCGGCCGGACCCAGGTCTCGCCGGACGCCGCGAGCGTGATGCCTACGAGCTCCGCAGCTTGTCGCGCATCGCTGCTGCATCGACGGCCTGGCGCGAGGCGCCTGCGGTGCCCGGCTACAAACGAGGCGGCTCGCTGAGCGGTGAGCCCCACCGGCGTGAGCGAGGGAGCAAGCGTCAGTCCGCCATACAGCCGGGGGTCGCGGGGTCGCCTGGGCGAGCGCGGCTCCCTCGACGAACGCGAGCGCGACGCGTGGGCGCGAGCTCTGGCAGTTCTACGCAGGTGAGGTCAGCGAAGCCGTGAAGCGCAAGAATCCAGGCCTCGGCTACGGCCCTCTCTGGCGTGCTCTCGTCGAACGCAATTGCTAGCGGGTCTGTTGGCGTCCTCAGTCGCAGAGCGGCGTCGACGGTCGGCGCCCCGTCGCGTGCGAGCGTGAATGGGACTTCGACCGCGCCCGCCACGGTTCGGATCGGTCGGAAGCGCAAGTCAAACCCCTGCCCAGTGAGGTGGACGACGTGATCTCCGTAGTCGTGTGATCGCTTCTCGCGGATCCGCCTACTGGCCTCCAGAGCTGCGGCCCGCCTAGCTGCTGGCAGGGCGTTGGGGAACGAGGTCCGGATCGCGCCGGCTGACCCGGCAGCCTCGGCGTCGATGGTGTGCGCTCCGTAGAGGCTGGGGTAGCGCATGATCAGCCGCCTACGCAGCTCGCCCCACTGCGGACCAGGACGCAAGTAGTCGCCCTCTACGACTTGGGGATGCCGGTTCGGCTGATTCGACGGGAACGACGCGCGCGTCGCGAGAATCGTCGCGACCTCGGAATCGCGGCGAAGCAGCACGACGCCGCGAGCACGCTTCTCGACCCGCAGCGGGATGTCCGCGAGGTCCAGGTTGCCGAGCACCGCGGCGAGAACCGCGTCGGGCTTCTGCTCGAGCACTATCGCGTCGATCGACTCCGCCAGGGTGCCGTAGCGCCCGCTCCTGTACCGCCAACCGCGGAGCGACTCCAGCTGCTCGCGCGTCGTGGTGTCAAAGCCCGCTGCTTGCAGGCTGTCGATTGCGATCTTGAACTCGTCCGCAGTAGGGCCCGCGAAGCGGGGCACCTTGCGGCGATGCTTGACGGCGTCGGACTTACCCTTCTTGCGCTTAGCCACTTCGCCAGATGATTCAAAGAAACGGAAGCGCACTGCGCCCCGCATAATCGACTCACGAATGGTACGCCTCGCACCGGCGTAGCTGACGTTGACGCTAGGACCCGCCGGAAGCCGCCAGAGCTCCTTCGCCCCGCAGCGCGTGCTGGCAGCCGCGCGCGTCGGACGCGGACAGAGAGCGCCGAGGGATGCTCCGAAAGCGTCCCGCGCGCGTCAGCCGTGCAGAGCGCCCATCACCTAAGCGAGCGGCGGCTCCCAGGCTGTCGATCGGTTCGGCTGCATGCCGAATGGCAGCCATCAGCGCTCGCCCTCCACGCGCCCATCGCAAAGGCCGTGGACTCCAGAGGATATGGATGACTCTGGTGCGGTCCCGCCGCCGAAGCCTGGCAGCGGGTTCCGCCGGCGTCAGCTCGCGCACAGCCGCCGCCGCAAAACCATCTCGATTGAGTTGCCACGCACTCAGCCGTTGTTCCGCGGCTGCGGACGACCACACGGCCCAGATGATGTGCAAGCCGAACCGCGCGAGCTCGACGTCGGACGCCGCGCTATCGCTTCTGTAGGGCATCTGACTACTCGTTCGCCACGGCTGCAGCAACGGCGGCGGGCGACCGCTCCACTCGAATGCGGTAGCGGAAGCCTCCCACGCCTGCTCCGCACTGAAGGAATAGCGGCCCCTCACGGCTGCAGCCGTGGCAGAGCAGCGGCGCGTCCCAGACGAGTCCGCCGACAAAAGGGATCGCGAGCGCGCCAGGGTGATTCTGCGGACCGCGTTCCCAGTGAACCGACGCAACGTCGCCAACCCGATGGCGCGCTTCCGCGGCTTTGAAGCGACGGATGCGATCGTCAGCTCGCTCACGCGATTCGCCGCACGCAGGGCGCGAGCGACGGCGGGCAGAATTCGCGATCTGCCTATCTATGAGGGCTGCTCGGCGTCGACGGACGTCGGCTCTGCCTCGACGCTCGGCTTCGGCGCCGGACAGCGGTCGAGCTGTCGCGGGTGCGCTCGTATGGCGCGTACGAGTGCGGGCGATCATGTGCGTCGCTACGGGCAACTGGGCTGGGCGGCGCCCCCGGGGGCTGGCCAGCGCAAATGCAATCCCGGTGTTCAAGGCCGGCGCCAGCCCGCGACGATCGGCGTGATCAGACGTCGCCATGCGATCACGGCTTTGGAGCAGCCCTGGACGCTGAAGCGATCTTCGGGCAGCCCAGGGCCGAAGAAGGGGGGACCCGCGGGCTGTCGCCCCTGGTCACTTCCGGCGGCGCCGTCCGGCCGCGGCGCGACGATTAAGGTGGTGAATGGGCGACTTTCAGACCGGCTTCGTCTTAAGCCTGGCGTGGACCCGGCAGCTGGTGCAGCCCGCCTCCAAGAGCTGATCAATACCGGCGGGAACGTGACGAGCATTGCGGGTGGCCCGTCGGCCGTCCCGCGGATCCGCGACGAATATCTTCGCTGGATCGAGGAAGTCGAGAGCTGCCTCACGCATGTCACTCAGGATCTGGAGCCGATCGCGGAGCTCTACACCGCCCACTATTGGCGCATTAGAGCCCTGGAAACCGATCCACAACTGATCAGCGACCCTCGCCCCTTCCCGTTGTTCTACTCCGAGATCGGCCGTCAACGCAGTCGGCTGCAGCGCCTGCTAGACGATCTCAACGGACGACGTGATCGACTTGCTCTCCCTGGCGGGCGTATCACGGTGCTCGATACTAACGTTCTTCTGCACTACCAGCCCATCGAGCAGATCCCCTGGCCGAGGCTGACCGATAGCCCAGCGGTCAGGTTGGTCATTCCGCTCCGCGTCATCGAGGAACTCGACGCGAAGAAGTACGCGAAGAGTGCTGGACTCGCTAAGCGCGCACGAAACCTGCTGCCAGCGCTCGAGCAACTGCTAGGTCAAGGCGGCCGACCCGGTCGCGTTGCCGAGAACGTGACGGTCGAAGTGCCCGTCGATACCGGGCCACGGGAACGGCCCGAGGACGCCGACGAGGAGATCATCGCCGTCTGCCGCGACCTAACGCAATTCTCCAGCCGAGACGTCACGCTCGTCACCTCCGACACCGCGATGCGGATCCGAGCCCAGGCGCATGGTTTGATCGTCGTCGCGCTGGACGGCCAGTTTCTCCGGCTCCAGCCCATATAACGACGGACGACGCCGCGGACCAGTAATCGCCAATCCGATCGCGACCGTCGCGACGCGGCCGCCACAGAAGCGATCGTCCGATTTACTTCTACGGCAAACTCGAGCTGGACCGAATTGGTCCGGCTCTGCGCCGATAATCACGGCATGAGCACAAGCGGCCCGGAGCCGGACCCAGATCGACTCCCTGATTCCAGTGATCCGAACGGCCCGTGCCCGAGATGCGGCAGGGTCGCAAACTTCCAGCCGTGCGGCACTGCCGATGTGACTTTCAGAAAGGACGGCGGGTTCGTCCAATACGGTGACGGGTCCTACGGACGACAGGCGAACCAACGGGCCGCGATTCTAGAATGCAGCGGCTGCCGGGATCGGATCGTCGTCATTGAGGACGAGCTGGTCGGTGGCCGCCGAGGCGGTCGGGCCGGATCCGTAAGCTGGGAGGGCGTCTACTGGTGGCCGACGCCGGGTGCGAGAAGTCTAGGTCCGGCCGTCCCATCCGACGTCGCAACTGCTTACGACGAGGGGGTGCGGTGTCTAAGCGCCGGCTCGCCGAACGGAGCGGTCGCAATGTTTCGCACCGCGATGACGTGGATCGTCCAGGACAAAGGCTCCGAAGCAGCAAAGGCTAAGCGTGATCTCAAGGAAAAGGTCAAACAGATGGTCGGCGATGGTGGCCTCACCGCACCGGTGGGGAGTTGGGTAGACCATGTCCGCCTCTACGGCAACGCTGGTGTCCACCCCGACCTCTTCGGGGGCGTCTCGCTCGACGAGGCGAGGGATGTTGCTCGGCTGACGGAGACCCTCATCGAGCTGTTGTATGTGACCCCGGCGAAAATCGCCCAGCGTCAAGCCCAGCGTTCCTAGGTCTGTCGCCAATGCGAGCGTGGGATTAGAAGCTAGCGTCCGCCGGAGCCGGCCCGGCGAGCATTCGCCGCCGAGCAGAACCCACATGAGAGGAAGCCCGCCAAGAATCGCATGCGAGCCTGTTTCCTGGATCCTCCTCAGCTCCACAAGCGGATGCGTCGCGCTTCGTTCGCGACCACGAGATCCCTCAGCGGTCGGTCGTAACGCCGTGGCAACCTGCGGGGCAAGCCTGACCTCAATCTCAGCGGCGACGATCTCGTTGCTGATTCGTAGCGCCAAGGTTTCCATGCCAGCGTCGTCGGCTGCTTCTGATACGCACTCGATCTGCCTGCCTCCGATCGGCGCCTAATTTGCGAGATCCGATGAGTCACATCTGGCGCGTCGCGGCCACCGGTTACCTCGCAGTCACCGCACCCGGGGCCTCGATCGTGATCGCGATGGCCGACGCTATCGGGCCGGTTCGTCGGTAGAAGAGTGTTTCGATTCGCTCGTCCCTAATGTCCTCAAACCGGTTACCCGCACGGCACAACAGCAGCTCATCCGAAATGAAATCTTCAAGGCGCCATCCATAGGAAGGTACTCCCTCGAGTGACGCAATGTCCTGCAGCTTCGGGGTTCGCACCGCCCTCGTCTCGAGGAGTTCGTGGAGGGTGGTGGCGGGTACTAACCGGACGCCTAGCAATGGACGGCCCTCGGGGCTCGTGTATCCAGCTAACGGAATTCTCTGGACGAATGGTATAGACCACGGGTTGTAGAGCTGGTAGTAGACGGTTAGACGGTTCTCGGACTCATACTTTGATATTGCTGAGATCTGCGGAGATCCACGCACGAGAGCTCGATACTCGCTAGCCTCCGTAAACCGGAAATCTGATGCGCTCAGGAGGGACCGCGATTCATCTTCCGGATCAGCCAGCCGTGCGAATCCGGTCTGGAAATCAGACATGGTCTGTTCCCTCACTGGTGTGCCGTCTGGATAGAGCCGTTTTGACTGGAGAAGTGCGACCTTGCTTCGGCGCTCCGTTGGACCGAGTCGCAGAAAAACCAGGATACCTATATCGGCGATTTCCCAGTTTCCAATGTGGCGCAGTTGACCGAGGAAATGGGACTCGATTTTCGCGGCCCACCCATCTTCGAAAACAGTCGGACTTGAATAACGTCCGACGTGCTCGATCCAAGAGAGATCGAAGGTCGGCTCGGGAGCGTTCGGATTGCGATCCAAACTGTCGGTGACTCGGACGTTGCACTCGGAAAATACTTCACGCACCCACTCAACGACTTCTGGAGGTACCTCAGTCATCGACTCTCGGCAGCGCTGACCCAACCGTCACGCTCGCAGCTTCGGGTGTCGACTTGGACCAACGCTGACTAATCTGCCCGGCTTCATCGAGTGCGGTCGCTCTCGCACGTGGGGGTCTCATTGTGGGACATGATATCGGCTTCGACAATGTGTCTGCAGCTATAGCTTCGGGCAGGTCACGTAGGGACATTTCGTGGGTGGCTGGGCGCAGTCATTCGGCGCCCTCGCGGGATGCCACGCCGAGCGCGAGGTCGCTCAACCGGGGTGATGACGTGGCATCGCCGAGACCAGTTGTCGGACAGGTGACCGGGCGGGCAAGAGAAACCTTCGGTCTGACCGGCCCCCGCTCGACGACCTCGGTGAAGAACCTGTTCGCCGACACGGCGCCAGATGGCGGAGACACGTTCGGAGCGGCTCCCAAGATCTCGAGTCGCGGGATGATGCTCACGCCAAAGTACGCTCCCACCGGTGCGAGGACGCTTTGCGCACGACTGCTCGTCGGCGACGCCCGTGCCGTGTCAACGTCGAGGTAGGTGCGTCGGGTTGCTGAGAGGGGTCCGGCGTGACGATGCACAGCGTCGCAAAAGGTGTTGCGAGAAGTGACCCGACTATTCCTCTGGTCATCAGGCCCAGCCGGGCTCACTTGTGTGATCCCGGATCTTGGAGCCGATTCCGCCAGGGGCCGGTGGGCCGCGTCAGTGCCGAGATTGCATTTGCCGCGTCAACGGCTGCGGTGGGCTACTCCCTTGGCGACCTCTCGATGCCGCGACGTTTGAGCCTCGGGGCGCCCGAAGGCCCAGATCGCGAGCGTCGGGATCGATCGTGGTCACGAACGCTTTGGCCGTCCGGTGGGCCGATCACTCCGTGCTCGGTTCGCTGAGCACGCACCGGTCGGCTTCTGCGAGCAGTACGACCGCAGGGGCGACATGCCGGCCACGGGCCGCGCCGGAGCCGAGCGGCAGGCTCCTCCACGCCAACCGGCTCTGCATAGATAGGCAGATCGCGAACTCTGCAACCCGCTGGGCCTGTCCTGCTTGCGGCGAATAGCGCGACCCGAGCTGACGATCGCATCCGTAGTTGCTGGGATTGACGTCGTTCATATGTGATCGACGCGGGCGACGGCCGGCGTGGCTCACGCACTGACGAAGTACGAAAGAAACGAATAATGTCGTGGCCGGCCGAGGGGAACGTCAACAGCGCCACGAAGGGAGGAAGCCACGGTTGCGGCCTCGCCGAGGGCGAGGCGGCGTATTGGATCGCTCGGGGCCCGCCGGCGCCTGGCGAGGCTCTGGGGCCGGCGCACAGGCCGATCGTCGGGGCGAGATGCACCGCGAGGCGGCATGAGCACCGCTCCTGTCGGCGGTCGTCTCTCGGTCCGTTCACGTCTTTCACGTCGATAACAACCTCACATATCGACTCCAGCCGACCGCCTGACAGGCCCTCCATTCACATCATTCAGGCGGTCGCCGTACCTGCACATAAGTCGCAATGCGATCGTGCGATCGCCAGGCGGCCCGAGCGGAACGCGACGGCGCCGCCCGCCGTTTACTGCGGCAGATCTACAGGGTGTCGAAGCGCGGTAAGCCGTCGAAGCCATCAAGACGGGCCCGCAGGTAGAGCGCCACGCCGTGTCGCCGGTCCAGAGTGAGTGGCGCTGCAGGAAGTGATCGAGAGATTGCGTGAGTACCGCACGCGTGAGCGCGGTCATGCCAACACTGTTCACCAAAGCGGCGATGCAAAGGCAACGCCGCGGATTCTCGAATCACAAGCCCGATTAGTCGGGTCCGGAAAGGCCAACATACAGATCGAGCGTCGCTTGGCTCAACGCCCCCAAGTCGAAAGCTGCCTGCTCATACGTGTCGGCGATTCCCAGAAATTCTCCGCCCGCTTCTTTCCAAGCAAACGAAACCCCGGCGGCAGAAAAGTCAAGTAGCTCATTTGCGGTTAGAACGATGATCCGACTCCTCTCCGCACCGGCTCCACCCCGCCGACGAACTCGAGCGAGGGCCCTGATCTTCTTCCTCTCAGTCTGGTTCAGCGTGGTGCGTAGCGTGGCAAACGTCATCACGCTCTCCGGGAACATCCGTAGCAGATCTCGCGCGCGGGCAAGATCCTTATCTTGAAACGGGCCGAAGGTTTTGCACTCGCCGAACACCAAGCGCGAGCCCCCACCGAACCGCTGCTCTTGACCCCATACGGCGAAGTCGACCTCAAACTCTTTCGTTCTTGACATCGAACCTTTCGCCGACGGTAACCAAGTAATCCCCCGGTGGAACCAATCCTCGAAGAAGCGGATCGCCATCAGCACTGCGTAGGCACCTCGCGCGTAGTCCGGGGCAGCAAATGGCCCCGTCGGCCGGTAGCTCCAGTGGCGGTCGGTCGGAGGGCTCTCGGCCGGGAACCGAATGGATTTCCCGCATCGCTGGCATGTGACCTCGACGTTCAGAGACTGGATGTCAAACCAGTTCGTATACCCGCAGCTGAAGCATTTGAGCGTCGTTCCTACGGCAAAAACCCCGAGATTCAGCAGCGCCCGAAGGTGGTCCACGGCCGTTGCGGACTGGCCTCGTAACATTGGGCTGGCCCGGAGCTTTCCAAGCGTCTGCAGCATCTGGTGACGTCCGATACTTCGGTGGGAGTCCTCGTCTGCCCTCGTCGAGCTGTTGATCAGCTTCAGCAGAGACGGATGGACAATCCAGGCGGTTCTCTGAATCGTCTGGAGCTGAACACTGATCTCCCGAGCTATAACCCCTGGCTCTGAGAGCTCCAACCCTTGGACGCCGCGGCGCTGTATCCATCTGCGAAAGACCGCCAGGCTGTCCGGGACGCGCCAATACTGGCGTCCGCCCCACTGATCCAACACCACCAGTCCTTCTGAGGTCGAGGTGATCACGGTGCCATGCAAGACACCGAATAGCTCCGACAGGCGACCAGAGTCCGGAGGGATCACACTCGCGGCGTCAGAAGTCCAGTCTTGGTGCTGCAGAGACACGACGTTCGCGAATCGCGGCGACGTCGCCGCATACGGAGTCCTGTAGTCCGGCTTCAGCAAATCAAACTCGACGGATCGATCCGAACTAGCCGCGTATCGAGTAGTCGCTGAGGTCGTGAGTCTCCGTCTTCTGACCCCTAAATCTCTGAGCACAGTCGAATCCCAGAGAGGTAGAAGAGGCACGCTCGTAAGTGGCCCTTCAGTCCCCGCCGAGCGGGCCACTTGCTCGGCAGTTGCGCCGAGGACATTTCTCGACTTCAGAACCCGGAAGACACGGCCATACGCGAGCCGTTCAAATTCGTTTTCAGCTTGCGCCCGGGTCAGGTGTGCGTCGATGGCAGCATCGACGTCGTCTGCTGGAATCGGAATCGGACGCAGACCGAAGGCGCGGAGGTTCCAAAAGTCCACCACGTCCCCCGGGAACCGCGGATCCATGACAAACAGGAGCCGGACCCCTCGGTCATGTTCGCGGTCATCCCCACACCCAACCGCGGTGATACCGATCGGCGAGATCGAGCCCGGCGTCAGGTAATCGGTCAAGGAGTCGCCGGTGCCTGTTACTCCGACGAACTCGCGAAGCTGACGGTAGACCGATGAGACAATCTCTCCTTTGTCGTCGTGCGAGAACGCGCCGAAGAGGGCCTCTGCAAAGAGTCCTCGCGAAGATTGTCGCTCGACGTTGATCACTCGAAACGGAACGCGAGGGACGAACCGCAGCTCATGCTCATACATCCACTCGAGCAACCCAAGCGTCGGCACGCCATAGCCAATGTCACCGCGATCTGTGAAGCGGTTGAGTTCGGTTGGCGACACGAGCATATGAGGTTCAAGACCAACGCGGTCAGCGAAGGCAGCGTCGTCTGTAATCACATAGTCGGGCTCAAAGGCCGCCAAATATCCGCGCACGATCTCTGGTCCAGAGAGCCCGTCCGGCCAATCTCGGGGTCGCCGCCTGAAGGCTGGAATCAGGAAGTTGAAGATCCCACCCCACCGACAAGTGTTCGCCGCGATCGCCCAGGACACCGAGCGCCGACTATTCACGTCAACCAGAAACCCGAGTCGCAACGGCCTAAGCGCCTGATCGACACGAAAGCTCCTTTCAGGAGGCGTGCTCACCGAGGGAGCCAATCGAGAAGACTGGGGCCGTTCAGTCGCGTGAGGACACCGTTTTGAAGTGCCGCCGCCTCGACTGGGTCGCTTTTGACGGCTTGGTCGTCGTCGGCCGGGCGCCGCTGGCAAGGCCTAAACACTTCTTTCTGAATCAGGTTCGAGAGCATCGATCCATCCTGGATGGCGGAGCTCCTCGGTGGGCTCTGGCGGGCGGTATGGGGGGCAGCGTCGCGGACTTGCGAGCCGGAGCATAACCGCCGGCCTTGAAGACGATCGCTCCAAGAGATGGCACGAAATCGTTCGTGTGGATAGCGGCGGACAAGCAACCGTGAGGCTTATGATTGCTTTGACCAGGGGACCGTCGTACAGCGGGCCATCGCTTTGGCGACGTCTCGATGACGGCGATCGCCGCCGCCCGGCTATTCTCGTGCCACTCGGTCGGGGTTTGCGCGGCGTCGTTGCCTGAAGCGGTCTCTTCGGCCGGCGGGTCGATCCGAGTGATCGGTCAGGGTTGGTTGGCTCGCGACCAGTCGGCGGCGTGGAAGCGCTGGTGTTGGCTTGCGCGCCCTCGTGCGTCGATGACGACGCCCTCGCGGTGCAACAGTTCCCGGACAGTTATGGCATCGCGTGGGACGTTCGGACCGGCTGGCGCGAACCTGTCAGCCACACGGCCGTCCGACGTGAGCACCCTGTAGACGTGTGGAACGCTGTCGCCCTTTCGGCGCAGCCAGTCGCCAATCGCGATCGCTCCGCCCTCGGCCCCGGCGGCCTGCGCCACATCGCCGAATGACGTCCACTTACCGTGTGGCACCGCACCGATGAAGTCCGCAGCGCGCGTGAAGTCGATCACACCCATCGAGGGGAAGCGTACGCCGCCAATCAGCGATCGCAGGTATTTGTGAGCCCGGGCGAGATCAAGCGGCAGACGCTGGACTCGACTGGCGTCGCCGCACTGGTGTCTTAGCCTTCGATCTTCCTCGGAGTTGCTAGTGCCCTTCGCTCTCGAGCTGCTGGCCGAGCTCCCGCCGGAGCGTCGCCAGTGTCTTCAGGGTGCCCGATGGAGTCTCAACCGTCCAGTAATCCCATCCGCTGCCGTAGCCTCCCACGCGGTTGGACGCGGCCGTCGGGCTGAATGATTCACCGTCGATGCGGATTGTGCCGTCTTCCTGGATGACCCCCTCTCCTGGGAGATCGTTCCGCTTCGGCCGCACGCGCGTTCCCGGCGGGATAACACCGGTTTCGATGAGGTCACGTAGGCTGGGAAGCGTGGTCGTGCGGGAGACGGGCTCGCGCTGCGGCTCGATCTCGGCCGCAAGTTCAGCGAGGGATCGCCCGTCCTCAGTAGCCCAACACTGCGGCCCCGCAATCGCCCTCCTGGGATGACCGACGTCCTCTAGGAGCTTGAGCACCAGCGGAGTGCACGCGTAAAGGCCGCCGTCTCGCCGCCAGCGCAGCGCCTGGTTGAGGCTCAATCCGGTCCATTCCGCCTCACCAAAGTGCGGGTCCTTCTCGATCGCTGCGCTCACGGCCGGCTCCGCGTCGCCTAAGCGGGACAACTTCAGGCGTAGGGGTGTCCCGGGCTCAAGCGCTGACGCCTCCAACAGGATCGTGACGCTGTTGCGGCTGCGGGTTGTCGCTTCCCGCTTACTCTCTTCTGCCTCCCGCTGGCGGCGCTGCACAAGATAGTCCTCAGCGGCGGGCGGAGGGAGCAGTCGACGGACCGTGATGAGCGCGCTGCCATCGGGATGACGCCGTGCTGTCACCTGCACGCATCCGATATCGATGTCGTGATCACGCAGCCACATCACCACGTGTGTGACCGACGGCCGGAACGATTCTGCGACCAGACGGATCCTCACCGGCCCCAGCTCACGGTCGAGCAGCGCCGGAGCGTGATCGCGAAGCTCCGACAGCGCCCGCTCGCGGTCGACGGCGTGCGTGCGTGCGTATTCCTCGACAACCTCCTTGACCGTAAGCTGTGAGCAGAACGCCGCGTACTTGAGCGCCTGAAGCTCCGTGGTGTCCGGCGCCTCACCACGCTTGAGCTCGGCCACGAGCAAACAGCCATCGGAGTCGAGAAACAACACATCCAGCCGATCAGCGACGATCTGATCGTGCGCCTGCCAGCGATCGAACTCAGTCGCGATAAGCAGCAGGTCGGGTTCGATGATCTCCGGCTGTTCGACGATCCAGGCCTGCAGGTCGCGGCGCTCCCAGAACCCGAACGAGGCGAGATCGACCGCCTCAAGCGGCTCCGCCTGCCGAATCCGCGGATCAACGCGAAAGGCGAATTCCCCGCCCCGGGATGACGACCGTGGAGGCACGAGCGCGAGCCTACTCGGCTACCGGCTCCCGTGGCGCTTCACCCCAGCATCACGATTGCTTTCGTTCTCCTGCCGCCTAAAGAGCGACGATCGCGTTGGCGACGTTGCGTCGGTTCAAGGGGAACGCGGTCCGCAGAATCATCCTGGCGCGGTCGCGATCCCTTTTGTCGGCGAACTCGTCTGGGACGCGCCGCTGCTCTGCCACGCCAGCAGCAGTAATCCAGCCGGGCGCCGTGGCTACTGGTTCGCCCCGGGTGAGCGGTAGTCAGGCAACTCGAGGCCGGCGGGATCGCCGCACTATTCCTTTCCCGATGGCATCGACCGACCCCACAGGGCGAAGCGTTCGTCGCGCCGCCGCCATGCTCGCGATTGCAACGCGCGAATAGGAGTGGCGCACCCCAGGCTGCCATCCCGCCGACGGTCACGATCGCTTCGGCGGTCGGGGTCCGCGCACGCGGGCCACTGTTATGCCACGGTTGCCGTAGCCGCGTCGACGACCTCGTCGCGAGCGCGCGGTGATCGACAGACTGTGTGCTGGGCACGACCGGCGGCGACCCAACAGCGATCGGCGGCCGGCTCGAACTCGGGTGGCTCGCCGAATGACCCGGGGGACGCGACACTGAATCAGGCCGGAGTCTGTTCCGCGCGAGCGAAGCGATCGGGCTCAGGGCAGGCCGACCTTGTCGAGCATCGCAATTGGGGTGGGGCGACCGCGATGTTGTTCGCGTAGCTCGGCGACGTGCAGTTCAAGCAGCTCCCGCGCCAGGTCGCCGATCGGCCGTCGGAATCATCGGTGCGCTCGATCACCCTGACCGCATGGCCGATCGCCCGCTGATGCAACTGGACTAGCTCGGCCGACGGTGAGCTGGTAGCGCGCTGGCGCAGCGCCTCGACGCTCGGCCGGGCGGCGTCCACCCACGTCGAGTTCTCGGCTTAGGGCAAAACGTCGCGTGCGAAGACCGCTGCCAACGTGCGCGCAACGCGGCCATACCGTCGCCGGCGACGAGCGGCGGTTAGCCGCACAGCGCGCTCGATGTCCTGGTGACGCTCCGCGGCCGCCGACACCACCTCGCCGTGGTGCTCGATATTGAACGAAGTGAGCAGCTCGCCGACCGGCGCCTGCGAGCGGCCTGGGGTGCATCTCGCCACGATCCAGCTCCCTTCTTTACGTGATCGCCCGCCGGGCCAGCGAGCTGAGGTCAAGCCCACCGCCAGGTGGTCAGGAGCATCGGTCGCCGAAGCGGAGCCGATGTAGGGCTGATCGACATAATCCGGGGCTACGCTCCCGCCTTGATCCCGGAGGTTCGCGGTGTCCGTCGCCTCGACGGCCGCCCGCTGCTGACGTGCAGGTGAGGATCCGTGTTCCGCCGCGGCTGGCTGACTATCCCGCACGGTGGATACCGATCCAGTCTCCGGTCGCGGCCGAGACGGCCCTCCGATGTTGGGTTGCGCTCCCGCCACCAGAGCCGGGGTCGATCCGTGCGGATCGCCTTCTTCGCCTTGCGGTGGGGTCGCCGCGTGCCGTGGTGACGGTGGCTTGGCACGAGGTCGCGGTCGGGAGGCGACGGTGCTGTCGCTCTGTTCAGCGGCGCGGCGCAGTTACTGCGTCATTCAGCCGCGCGCTCAACGGGCGTCCTGAGCTTCAGCGAGGCCAGGTCGCCCTGTTTGACGATCGGCTCCGCGCTCGCGGCTCGCTTTTTCATGGCCCACGGTCAGTGCTCCTCGACTTTTGCTCGGTCGCGGCTGAGTACGGGCGGGTCATGCTCGCTCCGCTGGAGCATCGCCCACGCCAGTTTGCGTCTGCCAGCTGCTGTCCAGTCTTTGCCTCGGTCGCGGTTGTGGTTGATGCGGCGTGCTCGCGAGGGGTTGCGCACGTGCGGGCGATGATCGCGCGTACCGTGCCGTGCGCCACGTGCGCTGCTGCCGCCATGTCGCGATGCGCAAGGCCCAGCCGTCCCGCGCGGACGATCGCCACTTCGTACTCGTGCTCCGCTTCGCGCTTGCGGCGTGCGGCCCGCTCGACCCGTCGCAGAACTTCCGGGCCCAACTCCTCGCGCGCCCGCCGCTGGCCGATCTGCTCGGCGTCCGCGCTCGCCGCCAACGACAGCCCAGCCGCGATCGCGCGGCTCGCTGCCTCAGCCACCCGTCGCTGCAGGTCCGCGTCACGCTCGAGATCGCCGGCGGTCAGCGCCCGCAGCCGCTCAGCCGCGGCGGCCGCGATCTGCTCCAGCTCTCCCGACAGCTCCACGTCCGTCTTCGCCGGCACCGCAATCCACCTCCTGTAGGTGACGATAGTTCACTAGATGGTGAACCGATGGTCAGACGGACATCGCACCGGCGGCGCGCCCACGCGCAGGATCTGTCCACCCGCGCTGCGCACCGACGATCGGCCGCGCCGATCGCCGTACGCCGATCTGGCACGCACCGCGATCGTCGCCTCATCCCGCGATCGTCTCCCCACCACATCGCCAAGCCGATCAGTTTCATCACGAGATTCGACGGCACCCCACTCGCCCCCGTCGCCCCGATCCACGACTTGACCCCGGAGCCCGCCACGGCAATCGCCAGGGCTCCGCTCCCTCGCTTCGCTCAGTCGCACCAGACTAAACGGACTCCGTCCGGGCCACCCGCCACACTCGGCGCTCGTGAGTCCATTCTTAGATGAACTCTGCGATCGTTGCTGACGCTCTCAAAAGTCGTGGTCGAGGTCGGCAACCGGGCGGACGCAGCGCGCGCGGGCGATTATCGCCTGGAGCTGGGAGCGGCGCCAGAGGCGTTCGCCCGCAGCGAGTACCAGCTCGCGAGCGACGGTCTCGAGCGCCGCTCCGAGCGGGCCTCGTCCTCGCTGTGGCTCGGCGCCGATGCCGCGCTCGCCCAGTTCGGGGTCCGTCGCGGCCAGCCGATTGAGCGAGACGATCTGATTATGGTGCTCCAGGGCCAGCATGTTGAGACCGGCGGGCAGCTCCGCCGCCCAGGGGCGCTGAAGCGTGAGGCGCGCGACGAGCACGGCCAGGCGCTTCGCGACGACGACGGCCGGCGCGTGGTCGAGAGGGTGACCGGTGTCGCGCACGTCGAGATGACGATGTCGGTCCCGAAGTCGGTGTCGGTGCTGTGGGCGATGGCCGACCAGGCCGATCGTCAGAGAATCGAGCACGCGCTGATCGCCTCGGCGGAGCGAACGGTGCAGTACATGGCGCGCAACAAGGCGGTCGTCCACCGGCGCGGAAAGGACGGCGTGCGGGTCAGGGAGCCCGCGGCAGGCGCGGCGGTCGCGTCGTCGTTGCACGTGACCGCGAGGCGGGCGCGGGGGGACAGGGCGCCGGCGCCGCAGCTGCACGTCCACAATCTCGTGGCCGGCGTCGTGCGCATGGATGGGCGGTTGGTGGCCGCGGACTCGTGGGAGTGGTTTCGCCGCGATGCTGCGCTTGAGGGCGGTGCGCTGTTCCGCGCCCAGGTGGCCGACGGGCTGGTGAGAGCGGGGTGGGCGGTGCGCTCGGGGACCGGCGATCGTGGCCGCTACTTCGAAGTCGAGGGGGTGCCCGAGAGCTTGTGTGAGGTGATGTCGCCGCGCTCGCGGGAGGTGACTGAGGCCCGGGCGGAGCTCGAGCGCGAGCTCGGGATCCGGCTTCGGGGCGGTGCGTTGGCGGTGCTCGCAAAGGAGACTCGGCAGGCTAAGGAGCACGATCTCGACCCCGACCGGTTGCGCGAGGTGTGGGACGCGCTCGGTCAGGAGCACGACTTCGGGCCCAACTCAGGCAGCCGCCTGCGAAGCCGAGAAGGGTACGTCGAAGACGTCGAGGCGCGGATGACGCAGGCGCGGGGTGTGGTGCTGGTGCAGTTGCGCGAGCAGGGCCCGATGGTCAGTCTCGCGCGGGCCCGCGCGCTGGTGTTCGAGGCTGCCGCCGGCCGGCTCTCGAGTGATGAGGCGGCGCGCTTGTTGGCGCGGATGGAGTGCCGCAAGGGTGGCGAGCTGCTGACGCTCGAGGGGGGCCGGGTTACGTCGCGCGAGATCCGCCAGCTCGAGCGGTATGTGATCGACGTCGCCGGGACCGCCGGGGGGAAGCAGGACGTCGCGGCAGAGATTAGTCGGCCTGAACGGGAGGCCGGGCTCGCCGTCGCTGAGTCGGCACTTGGCGAGGACAAGCGGCTGGATTGCGAGCAGCGCGACGCGTTTGCGCTGCTGATCAGCAGCGCGGGATGGGTGTGCCTGACCGGACGGGCGGGGACTGGCAAGGGCCCGACGCTGCACGCGGCAGCCGAGGCGTACCGGGCGGCTGGGTGGCGGGCGATCGCGTGCGCGATGGACGGCACCACCGCCCGACGGATGGCCGAGCAGCTCGGCGGCACCGTCCCCGCGCTGACCGTCGAGCAGCTCAAGGTCCGCTCACAATCCGGCGCGATCGAGCTCGACGAGCGCACCGTGATCTTCGTCGACGAGGCCTCAAAGCTCGACACCGGCCATTGGGCCGAGCTCGCCAGCGCCGTCGAGCGCCACGGCGCCGCCGTGCGGGCGGTCGGCCACGACGGGCAGCACGACGCGATCCGCCTCCCCGGCCTGTTCTCCGAAATGCTCGCCGACGAGCGGATCCCCCGCGCGGAGCTGCTCCAGATCCGCCGGCACCGCGACCCCAGCAACCCCTCCGAGCCGCATCCGTGGTTGCGTGATTACCAGATCGCGGTCGACCAGGGGCGCGGCGTCGACGCGATCGCGATCCTCCAAGCACACGACGCGCTCAAGCTCTACGACACCCGCGCGCAGGCGATCGGCGGGATCGTCGCGGACTGGGACGGGTGGCGGCGCGACTACCGGCCCGGTGACTCAGCGCTGATCGTGCACGGACCGAACTCGGACGTCGATCTCGTCAACGAGCTCGCGCAGCACAAGCGGCTCGACGGTCGCGAGCTCGGCGAGCAGGCAGTACGCGCGGTCGACCGCGACTACCAACTCCATCCCGGCGACCTGGTCGCGGTGCGCAACGCCGCCTACACCTTCGATAAGCAGCCCAGCAAACCACGACCCAAACGGATCGAGAACGGCCAGGTCGCGATCGTCGAGTCCGTCGACCCAAACCGCGACACGCTCACCCTGCTGCTACACGAGCCCGGGACCCAACCCCGAATCGTCGAGATCGACCAAGCACGCCTGCGCGCCGAACACGCCGCAGGCAAGCGCGCCGCCGCGATCCGGCTCAACTACGCGCTGCACAGCTTCCCCGCCCAGGGCGCGACCGTCCACGCCACCGCCACCCTCGCCGGTCACTGGTCCCAAGCCAAACAGGAGACCTACGTCGGCGACACGCGCGCGATCTACCGCCACACCGCGCACCTCGCCCGTGAGGACCTCGGCACCGACGGCACCGACCAAGACCGCATCCGCCGCTACGCGCAACGGATCTCCGAGAACCGCCAGCGCCACGCCAGCGTCCGCCAGGCCCTCGACCCCACACAACAACTCGCCGTCCGGCTGCCCGACCCCCAACCGATGCCCTGGCCCGCCGACCCTGCCCAGCCGCCGGTCCCACGCGACGCGTCGCCCGAGCCCTCCCCCTCCTCGACGCGCGATACCTCGCCCAGCGCCGCGGCGCCGGCCGCCGCCAACGACCTATCGTCCTCGATCCTCGCCGACAGCGATCCGCGCGTCCAGCAGCACGTACACGTCAACCGGCAGCTCGAGCGCCTGCTTGCGGATCTGCCAGAGCACCAGATTCGAGCGCTCGGACCAGTCCCCCAGGAGCGCGTAGCCAAAGAGCGATGGGAGCGAGAAGCACGCCGCCTTGCCGCGCTCGGGCCCCAGGCCCAGGCAATGCGTGCGCCCGTACCACACACCACCGGACGCCCGGCACTCGCCCCGCGCGCACCCAACTCGCCACCGACAACGCCGCAGCTGCACAACCGCCCAACGATTGACCGATAGACACCGATGACCGCCCCCCTCGATGCCCGAGTCGTGGCAAGACCCGGGGGGCGGGGGCATCCGTTCAAGCGCGCCGGTCAGCTCGCAATACCCCGCTGCGCCCCGCTCCCAGCGAGCACCTGCCCCTATCGCTTTCAGATCGCAATGGAGCTGCGCCGCCACGGCACTGGTGCCGCTTCTCCTGCTCGTCCTTAACGGAAGCGGCCCCGTCGTTTGCAGACGTGCGGCGGACAGGCGACGAGCTCGCAGCGTGGAGTGGCGACGGGCGGCTCTCGCTTTGCCTCTCGAACGAGCAGCCACGTTGGCATGACCCAAGATCACAAGTGAAAATCGTCGCAAGTGAGAGCCTCGACTGAGACGCAGTCCAGACGTCATGCCGGGCGCCTGTTTCGCCGGCCAACCGACAGTCTCGGTCAAGCTGGCTTGGATCCGCTCTGACTGCCGCTCCGGCACCGCCGCCCGTGGCACGTGGCGATCTTGTAGGAGCGAGCCCGCCACCAGCAGAGCTGTGATCTATCTCGCAAAGCCCACCTTATTAGATGACGTATGTTGGTCGCGGCTCTTAGAAGAGAGTCGCTTAGGCTCTAGCTCTCCACCGTGTCCCCAACCGGCCGAAAGCTAGAGGACCACAATCACCGCGCAGTTCCGTGGGGCACGCGGCGGAGGATATGAATGGTTATCTTCGATGTCGTTCTCATGGCGCTGATCAGCGCCGCAAGAGTCGGCTTCCTGCTGTGGAGCATCTGCACGCAGTACCGCGACTATGGCTACGCCCACCTGCGCATCCGCCGTCGCCTGCACATCGACGTGAGGCTCGTGACACTCGACGAGCCCGAACTCTTTCCCAAATCGAGAGTCACTCTGTAGGTCCAGTCGATCTCATCATCTGCCTCCGGCGGGACCACATGTCCTTCTTCACGCCCCGTCGGAGTCGGTACATCGCGAGGAGTCGCTCCACGGCTCATCGTCATACCCAGCGCCGAGAAAGGCCTGCCTTCTCGCGGCCGGTCGGAGTCGTAGGATCGGTGCTGGGCTAACCCGGACTCCCTTCGTGGTCTAGGAGCAGGTTGCAAAGGCTATTGACAGCGCGCGAGCCGCGAGAGCCACCGCGGTGAAGCTGATCGCGATCACCCAGACGGAGGGGCCGCGACACGGCTGAACGTCAGGCTTACTCCGAACACACCCCGGTGCCTACGTCGACGTTGCAGTCGAAGGGACCCCAAGACCTGTCCGCTCCCAGAGCTACGAACCCAAGCTCGGCCGAATACCGGTGAGCTCACCAAGCCTCGACCAGCCGCGTGCGGCACCACGCGGATATATCCGGGCAACCTGCTGGCCACCAAGAAGCCTCCCGAACGAGACGGCTGCGAAGGCTCGGCCGGCCGGGCCGCGCGAGCCGGCACGGGAGCATCGTGTCGTCGCCGAGGCGATCGCCCAGCCTGGCGCGGCTTGGCACGGGAGTCGTGTCAGCTGCCCGATCGATTGAAAGGCGTGAGCCCGACTCGGCAGTTAGCCGGATGGGATCAGATAGGGACAGTTGTCCAGGCGGGTTTTCATGCGCAGGTCCTGCGCCGATTCAAGGTCGGGGAGCACCTCGAGCATTGTGCTGGTTTTGCCGGACTTGTCGAAATCCACGGAGAACTCGTAGCCCATGGCGGACCACCCAAGGTTGGGAAACCCTGCGGCATCAGTTCCGCTGTCGGTCGGCGGGCCCATGACCGCGAGGATATGGGCTTTGGACGCCCCAGGCGTAAGCGCGCAGAAGCTCTTTGGCCACCGCAGGGCGGTCGCGGTGCTGACCTTTACCGGCGGCTGAGGCACGGTCTGGGGGATCGTCGTCGCGGACTTTCCGCCGCACGCCGCGATCCACAGCGCGCTTATGCCGACGCCGACAACTTCCCGCAATCTCATGCCCCTCCTCGCGAACAGACCGTCGCGAAGTATCTCCGCGCGCTGCTGGGAGCGCAACCCCTGCCGCCTCGGGCAGCAGCAGCAAAGGCAGGGCGCACGCGGCCCGTACGCCGCGCCGCATGGAGTTAGGTCTGCAGTCGCGAATCGCTGGAACGGCGGCCGAGCCTCCGCACCGTGTCCGGCAGCCGGGCGCAGAGGATCCCGCCGAGTTCACTTGGTTGGAGTCGATCTGTTCGAGCAGACGCTCGCGACCGTCGGCGCGCAAGCACCCCATGTACGCCAGATGCGGCGAGCCATACACCGGACCCGAGACCGGCAGCCCGTCCTCGGTCACGATCACGTCTTTACCGCCACTGAGCCGAGCCGGCCGTGTGGAAGCGAGCGCTGGTCGGAGGAGATCTCGAGAGCATTGCCTGCCCATCGGCCTCCCTGTGCGTCGCGGTCGGCCAAGCCGGCGCGCTCGCGAGCTCTACCAAACCCCGCCGCCGGCAGTTGGAAGAGCGCGACGATCGACGACGGTCGGTGGCTGAACTCGATCGCGTGCCCATCGGTATCGCTGTGCGTCGCGGGCGACACAAACGGCCACGTCGTCACCTCGACCGACCCCGCCGGCGGCCCGTCCACCTGGACGCCAGCGCTCATCGACGGCAACCCCTGCACCGACACCACGCCGCGCAGCGTCGAGCAGATCGAGGCCTCCGACGGCACCGGCCTCCACACCCTCGACTCGGGCCAGTTCCCCGGGACCGGCCCGTTCCTGACCGGACTCAAACTGACCAGCGACGTGCTCTCATGGAGCCACGCCGGAACACCACGAACCGTCACCCTCACCCCTGACCATCGGAACCGGCAGCCACTTGCTCAACGCCCGGTTCGCTGGCTAACACGCCTCGGCGCGGGCTGGCGTTTGGTCGCCTGCGCAAGCCAACCGTAGCTGCCCGCCCCGGACGAACGCGATTGTGCGGACCGGCCTCGTCGGAGACGCGCTCGTCGCCGATTGCAGGGCTCGCGTCACCGGCGCGAACACTCGCGTTTTGCATAGGCAAGCTCGTCGTGCGTGGCCTCGATGCACCAGCGCAGCAGCGCGAAGACCCGCGACGTCCGGCGCGTCGTCGCTCTACGCCTCAGCCGCCACGGCGCTCCCGCGGGCCGCCGTGCGCAGCGACCGGTAGCGCGGGCTGGGCTCAGGTCGATCGACAGCCCGCGGCCGCCGGGGGGGCACTCCCGCATTGCGAGGAACCGACAGTCCGGGCCCGCGCTGTTCCTCCTCGTCCGGAGGGGAAGCGACGAGTCCCGTCGTTTTGGGCGGCAGTAGGATGTGCGGGTCGCACACAGCGGGGAAGCTCGCGGTCTTGGCGTTCTGGTTCCCGAGCTCGTCCCAAGCACTCATGTGGTCACGGACGACGACGGCTATTGCTCGGACAGGGGAACCAGGCGCCGCGTGTTGCTGTCCGCGCCGAGCCTGAGGCTCCAGATGACTGCCGAGACTGGTCCTGACGGCGCAGGTCCTGTGTGGTCGCTGGCGCCGCGGGTTGTTGGCGGCCTATCGGCGGCGCGGCGTGCGTGGGCGCGAGGGGGTCCAAGCTGGAGGGACGGGTATCGCGGCACCGGGATGCCATGATGGCGGTCGATGCCCACCTCGGTCGTTGATCGTGTGAGCGATCCGGAGGTCCGCGTCGGCGAGCTGGTCGACGGGTATGCACGGCGGGTCCATCCGGCGGTGCTCGCGCAGCATGTCGGCGGGTCGGTGTCCTCTCCGTTGGGGGTGTGGCTGCTGCTGGCGGCGTGCGCTACCGGCGCGCGGGGGGCCGATCGCGAGGCGTTGGAGGTGGCGATCGGTTGTGGGGCGACGGAGGCCGGTGAGTTGTTGGCGCTGGTGCTGGCCGAACCGCCGCGCGCTCTGCGGGCGGCGATCGCGGTGTGGGTTCGCGCGGCCGACGCGACCGCGGAGCTTGGCGCGTGGTTGCGGGGCCTTCCGCGGTCGGTGCAGTCGGGGTCGATGCCGTCCCAGGCGCAGGCCGATGCGTGGGCCGATGAGCACACCGCTGGTCTGATCCGCCGGTTTCCGCTCACGATCGATGGAGCGACGCGGATCGTGCTGGCCTCGGCGCTGGCGACCCGGGTGTCGTGGGAGCGCCCGTTTGACGTCGTCGCCGCGACCCAGCATCTCGCGCCCGCGAGCCCGTGGCGAGGACGTGTACAGCGGCTGCTGTGGGACCCACGACCGGGTCAGTACGCAATGCTGGCCATCACACGGGCGGCTGGACTGGTCGCCGTCCACTGCGCCGTGGCCCGCGAGGATCTGACCGTCATCTCAGTGTCCGCCGATCCGGAGGTGAACCGCGCCTCGGTTCTCGAAGCGGCGCTGGAGATCGCAGCGGCCACGCGCCGGGGCTCCACGGTGCCCGCCTGCTCACTATTCGATCTACCGGTCGGGACCGGTCATTCATGGCAGATCACCGAGCACGAGATCCCAACCCACATAACTGGCGAGCGCGTGCAACGGATCACGAGCGTGAGCCTGCCAGCGTGGAGGATCAACAGCGATCTCGACCTCGCGACGTCCTCGGAGTTCGCGACGGCGCCCGCGCTGGAGGCCTTGCGCCGGCTGATCAGCCCGCGACCGGACGATCGACCCGAGCGGCTCAGACCGCCGTCGCGTCGTTTACCCGGTACGGGTTTGCAGCCGCCGCGATCACCGGGATCGCCGTCGTGACCGCCCGTCGCCGTGCACCGCGCGAGGTCGGGATCGAGCGCGCCGCGACGCTGCGCTTTGACCATCCCTACGCCGCGATCGCGATCGCGGGACGCGCTCCGGCCGCCACACACGCCGAATCGACATTCACCGGCCTGCCGCTGTTCAGCGCCTGGATCGACGACCCCGCCGACGTCGACGACGAACCGGCGACCGGGCCGCGATCCGTCTGGCCCTGAACGGTGGGACCCGAATGAGACATGTCAGCTCCCGTATCCGCGCGTTGCGAGGTGGGTCGCTCCGGCTCCGAGATGCCCAAGCCGCCACGGATCCAGGGCTGGAAGGGTTCTGATGCTCGAGTCAACCGGTGACTGGCAACCCGGAACTCGGGCGCAGCCGTTGGCCGAGTTCCGGTCGTGATGGTGAATTCTTGATCGCTGTTGCGGCGGTCAGTAGGGCCCGCAGAGTCCGGTTGGCCGTCGACCGGCCGCGTTGATCACGGAGAAGGTGCCACCAAACTGATAGATCGAGCCCGAGCAGGGGAGCTTCATGTTGCGGGCGCGGTAGAGCGGTTTGTGGTAGTAGGTGACTTGGAGCCGCCCATCCGGCCGTCGAATCGTTCCGAGCCGGCGGCTGCGTATCTGCGAGCCAGTCTTCGCTCGCGGCGGCCCTGATGTGATGACTGGCACCCAAACCCGACTGCATCTACCCACGCACGCCGAAGACCGGCGCGTATCCCGGGTGAACGTAAACAGTTCGAACCGATCCCACGAGACGAGCTGCGGTTGCGTGTACTCGCGGTAGATCGTCGAGCCGATGGTGACGCCACGCCGTGGCGCACGAGCGTTCGCAGTTGTCGCAGAGCCGGCAACAAGAGCTACGACCGTCACTGCAACCACGCTCTCCCGCACGTGAAAACATCGACGGCGCCGGTCGGCACTCGCAGCGAACCCCAAAAGGCGCGACGAACTCGTCACCGTCGAAGCATATCCGCTGCAACGCCGGCCGGCTTGGCCGCCACCAGCTCGGAATACGCGCTGGCCTGTCACGGCCTTCGCGACCAGCCGAGTTCATCTACATCACACTCTTCAGCGACGAGAAAAACCAGGGGGGCACGTCGTCGTCGCTCAGCACCACCCCGGCTTGCCACCAGTAGCCATGCCGCCGCGCTCGCGGAGCGTTACGAGGCCCCCCCAAGGGCTGTCGCCGACTCCGCCGTCTACCACCCGGGTTACTGCGGCGAGTTCGTCCTGGAGCCGACGGGCACACCGTCGGGGTGGTCAACCACAACCGCTGAGCATCGGCGGGCATCCAGAGAGCCCTCCCGAGGCAACGACCAAGCTGGCAGGAGGGCTCACCCGCGTTCACAAACGCGCCAAGCCTGCCAAGCCCGCGAGCATCATCCCGGCACTAAACCGCACGACGGCCCCTCCCCCTGCCGAATTCAAACAGCGCTCAACAGCTGACCGCCTTCGCCAAGCTCAAAGCGCTCCCAACCGCCACCGGCTGACGCCTCAGCCGGCCCCATCGCCAGCCAACCGCCCACCGAGTCGCACAGGCCACCGTCGCGCCGGCCCTCAGCGTCCCACCGGCCGGACATCTTCACCCAAACGCGCCCGGGCGCGACCGACAGCCTAACCGCCGGCTCCTCACTCACACCCCGCCCCAAGCCGCGCAAACGCCGTTACCTTCAGAACCCTACTGCGCGATCCGGGCTAACCAAACTCACATAAGCCGAGCTTCACACGCGTCGTATGATGAGCTCGAACGCGTACCGTTTTCTGTGGGAAGCAGGCGTAAGCGGTCCAATACCGCCTTGGCGTGAGCTTGAGGGTATACCGAGCTGCGGTAAGGACAAACCGGAACCCACGATGACTCTCGCTGACCTTCTCGTGCGCGACGACGCGGCCCGTTGCATTGAATACGCTCACGACACCGCGGCCATCGCTGCTGTGAAACAAGACGATGCCGACCACCGACCCGCGGCCGGGACCGCGATGCATTGTGCCCGCGCGGGTATCGCTGTGCGAAGACCACACGGCTGCTGCCGTCGTTCCGCAGCCCACGGCAACCGAGAGCGCGGCACCTAGAATCGTGATGACGACGAGTCGATGAACAGCTATTTGTCAATCGTAACGGATCCGAGACCGGGGCTCGCGAGGTCCCGGCGCTGGGCTTGTGAGCCCCAGATCGGTGAGCTGTCCCGTGCTGGCATCGTTGATCATCTCCAACACCGATCCGCTCGGCGCGGCCGCCCCGTACCGGACCGGCGCATAGTTGTCAACGAACCGACCGGTCATGACAATCGCATCAGCGTCCTGGGTGCTCGGCACGTCGTCATGGGACAAGGCGGAGACCGCCTGCTGACGGAGGCTCCCGACGTGCTCGATGGAGGACGGAGTCGGATCGCCCATTTGAGCCGCCCACTTCTGCGCGATCTGGGTGATCTGTCCCTCCGCGAGCGGTGTCGTGCTCGCTGAACTCGACGAACTCGTCGTACTCGTAGCTGTCGATGAACCCGATGAGGTTGTCGTCGTAGCGGTCAACGAATCCGGCGACGTGCGGTGGCTCTGTGCCCAGCAGCTGGAGTATTCCGTGCTGTTCGGCGAGCAATCCCTCGATCCGCGCGCACTCCTCATGACGCCCGAGCAACCCCGTGCGTCGAAGGATACACGTAGGTTGCCGCGCGGACGACATACCAGCGCAATCACCGCTGGCAAGCTCGAACCCGCCACGGCCGACTAAGGCTCGTGTCCCAAGAGGCTCGCAGCCCTCGCGCCGTTCTTGACCACCGTCGGCGGCCCGCGCTGGCCGTCCTGACCCGGGCCGGCACGACTGCGGAGAAGACGGGTTCGCACTCGACATCACACGGTAATGAGCGTCCGACACAGCAAGGACCCAACGCGCGTCGTGTCGGACTCTGCCGCCTGCGGACGGTCCAACCATTACCTGGGAGTCTCGGCGGGTCGCGCCCGACCTTACTCAGGCGGGTAGGGATCCGAGTGGTCGTGACGACTGACGGCGCGGCCGCGGGCTCGATGATGGACCGGGAGCCGTCGAGCGCCATCCAGGTGCCGCTGCGGTTCGGGGCGCGCCGGTGTGTCGAGCGTCGTCTTCAAGGAGGCGACCTCGACTCGGGAACTGAGATCGCCGATCACACCTACGGACCACGAACCCCATAGAGAGCGCGTTCGCGACCGTCCGGCTCCGCGCGCGCGTGACGAAGGGCGCCGGCTCGAAGACCGCCGCGCTGGCGATGGCCTACAAGCTGCTCGCCACAGCCCAGGAACGCTGGCGGCGGTTCAACGGCCACCACCTCGTCGCCGACGTACTCGACGGCGTCAGGTTCAAGGACGGTATCCGGGTCACAGACGACGACAACCACGACGACATAATGACGGACGAGAACGTCGCCGCCTGACTCACCTCATCGCCGCCAATACAGAACATTTGACAATTCCCGGAGCCTCGCCTGGTGCGCACTGATCTCGCCGCCTTTTAGCCTGCTGGAGAGCCGTTCGTTTCCCAGCGCCGACCGCCGCCGACCAAGCGGCCCAGTCGCTGATGGTCGCGACGCTCCGCTTCCTCATCCACGCTGGGTTTAGTAAGCGTGTAGTCGATCGCACCTGGCGGGAGACCCCGCGCTCCTCGTAGATCGCTTCGTCGCCCCACAGCAGGTGCCCGTCGTCGGGTACGGAGCCCGACCGCCCGAACCGAAACCACGCGCCACCGACATCACCGTCCCCCCAGGCTGCCCGGGTCCAGCAAGGCTTCGCCGACTGCGGAAACGGCTGCCCGTTCACGTACAGAAACCCGCGGACTGACGTCAACTCTAGCGGCCCAACCAACCCACGCGCGACCCCCGGGTCCGGAGCCCCGCGACCATCTCCGACTCTTCCCAAGAGCCAGCGAAGGCCCAGGGCAACTGCGACCGCGATCAGGACGAACGCGTCGGTCCATCCCAGCGCCGACGCTGACGCCGCCCAGCCTGTTCGATGACCCTGTCATCCATCTCGGGAGGGCTCGTGGGCGGAGCCGTCACCGCCGCCCCTGGCCTGCAAGGGTCGCGCTGGCTAAGTCGCGGACCTGCCCGGGACGGCCAGTGGCGTTAGTAGGCGGTTTGCTGAGGTCCCGGGACAAGCTCGCGGCGGATGAGCAAGCCTCTATGATGCGAATCCTGAAGGTGATCGGTGGACTGTGGTGCGAGCACGATCTCATGGGAACCGACAGACTTGCGACGTTGAGCCGGGCACGGACTAGCTTGCTGACATTCCAGTGACCGAGCCACAAGATACCGACGCTCGTCTCCACCGTCTCGAAGGCGGGCAAGTTCCCGCCCTTTTTCCTCCGCCCACCCCGGAGTTTGTACAGTACGCGGTCGCCAGTAACGTCTACCTCGGCTGGTCTTCGCAGCCCGGAACAGGGCAGGGCCGGTTCGCAGTGTCCAAGTATCGGTGGAGGGGTGGATCAAGTGTTGTTGCAAGCTGGCCCATGTCAAAGGAGGGGTGGCAGGCAGCGTGGGGCTACATATGTTCCGAGCTGCCAAAGCTCGCCGAGGCAGTGACGACTGCCTGGCTTAATAGTGCCGAGGCCCGCGCTGAGGCACGCGCCGCGGCTGAACGGCGTGCAGCGACTCGGGCTTCGCTCGATGCCGAGGGATGCCTCGACAAACTTGTTAGCTGCATCTACCTCGGCGGTTATGGAGTCGACCCTGGCCTGGCACCCGCGGACCGAGTTGATCTCTACTTCACGCAGAAAGGCATCTGGTTGACGCCGGCAGGAAGCTTCAAGCCGTATCTCCGCGTCCGTTACGAATGCTCTCGTGCGCTCGAGTTTGAGGGTGGCACAGTACGGACAGGAGGCGGCTACGTCGGTGGCGGTTTCGGCGCCGCGGGCGCGGCCGAGGGGATGGCGATCGCGGGGCTGTTGAACTCGTTGACCTCGAAGAGCTCCGTTCATACCACGATTCGATACGAGGCTGATCAGGCCGAGATTTTCCTGTTCACGGACAAAGCGACCCCACGCAGTCTCGAGCTGCGGCTCGCCGACCCGCGAGCGCGAATTCGCAATCGATCGGCGCCCGAAGCGGCTGCTGGCTCGTCCGTACCCGGCAGTGACCTCGTTACGCAGCTGACGCGGCTTGGTGAGATGCTCGACAAAGGGCAGCTAACGGAGCAAGAGTTCGCAGCGGCCAAAACCCGACTGCTATCGAATCAAGATAGATAGGAGGCCGCCGCAAATGCGTCAACCGCGAGACGGTGCGCCGAGAACACGAAGCAGAGAAGCTCAGCCACCTCTGGGCTCAGACTGACGGCGCGATGCTGGCGGGAATGGACGACCGCAACAGTTAGTAAGGAGCACCTGGGCAGAGACGGGACGATGGTCGTCGGTCTCGCCCGCAGGGTTACAGAGCGCCGGCGCCTAGTCCCCAGCTGGTCCTGACCGTAGGCCGCCGCTGCGAGCACTCGGGCGCGACGGCTGGCGTCCTCGGGGCGCCCGCCGCGCCGCGATCGAAGACGAGCAGAAGGACCAACCCTTTAACGCCCGAGCAGTTGCCAGCCGGGCTCGAGCAGACGTCAGTGCTGGCCTCACCAACGACGGGGTCCGATCGTCCGCGCCCAGGCCAGTCGCCCGACTTCTGCTTAGCTCCCAGGTCCCGTCGAAGCGCGTCTGGTCGCCAAGGCGATCGTCCGCTGCGCGGGGCTCGAACGGCGAAAGCGGTCGCCTCGGTGGAGATGCGTCAGCTGCGAGCGGACCACTTGTAGGGTGGTGCACGACGTGCGCGTGCCACGCCTGGGCATGGGAGCAGCTCGAACCCTGACAACGCCGCCGCGTCCGTCTCCGGGTCGGCTCGTTCTTCTGCGTCCAAGGGCCGACCGCCGGAGGCGACCGGGACGCAGCGTCCGCGCGCCGGGCTCTCACTCGCACCGCCTCGGCTCTAGGAGCGAGACGCCCGGTCGCGTCTCACCAGCTCCGATATGCACACGCAATCGAGATCGCGCATGAAGGCGTCCCGCCGGTCGTCATCAAGAGGCAACACGCCTACCCCGGGGTCGCCTTCGATCTACCTCCAAGGAATTGACGACTCAGAGATCATCGACACCGTCCACGTCCGACGACCACCCATGATCCCCGCCAGCGCCGGATTATGCGCCACCCGTAACCAGTACCGAGCACCGCGCAGAGATAATCTGGCCAATCTGCACGCGCGGGGCGTCCAGCTCGACCCCTTATAGTTCGCGGGTGCTGAGGGACGGAGAACGTGATTGCAGCGGAGACCGGCTACCAACCTGGCTCGGAGGTGTCAGTCAAGTCGTCGCGCCACCGGAGAACCTCTACGCGACTCAACTCGCCGCTGGCGAACTGCGTGCGCGTGCAGCGCCACTGATCGGTGATCGCGGTCACGCCGGAATTGGGATGGGTTCGCGCCGTGAAATGCTCGACGCAGGTGTAGCGCCCCGTCGGGGCCAGATCGCCGTTGTCGGGGCGGCAGAGCACGATCGAACGCCCCAAGCGGCATCGCATGAGAACGTTCGCCGTATAGCCGATCCGGAACGTGTACGTACGGCTGAAGTAGTTCTTGACGTCAGGGTTCCAGCCCTTCGGGGTCGGCGGATATCCGCGGTAGCGCGACTGCTGAACCTGCTTGAAAAAGCTGTTCAGATCGAGGCACGACTCGCCCGGGTTCAGCGACCCGGAGAGCAGCGTAAATCCGTCCCCGAACGAGAACGAGCCACATCGTTTGGCGTCGAGTAGCGGACCCGTTCGCCAGTCGAAGCTCGCGACGATGCGTCCGTGAAGCGAGGTTCGGAAGACGGCGAACTTTGTGCTTGTACAGCGCACGCGGTACAGGTGCGGATTGCTGCTGCTGACCGAGCAGTTCCAGTCGAAGAACTCGCCGCCCCCGTCCCACTGCTGGAAGAACTTCGGCTCGAGCACCGCGTAGGTCGAGATGAACTGCACGCTCGAGCCGGCCACGGCGCCGCAGAAGATCGGTCGGTTAACGGTGATGTTGACCGCAGTTCCGGTGGAACGGCACCGCGCCGCGACCGCGACGGCTGGCAAGCACGCGACGAGCAGGGCAGTGGAGGCCAGCGCAATGAGGTGCGATCGCAGACGCACGGAGAGCCGGGCGCCCGCAGAAACGCCTCGTCGGCGACCCGTTGCACGGTCGGAAAGAGTTGGCGCGTGACACCAGAGGTTGTCAGCTGGCAGAGCTTTGGGATGACGCCTGCTTCGGGGGCTGCTTCCGGGTCGCCGACACGCGTCCATCTCACGACTCCTGGTCACCAGCAATCCCCTGGACCCCGTCCCTATCTAGCCCAGCTCCAGCCACCCGATCCACGCTGAGCGATTGCCGTGAACCGCTTCCCCCAGTAGTGTAGTCGGTGTTGGCTCGAAACCAACATGCGGGTGAAAACACCTCGAATAGGCCGGTAAACGCGCACCGTTACTCGGTAGACGCCGAACATTCCGGCACCTACGCTTGGCTTCTGGTTATCGATCCACGCGCCACCGCGGGCGACGCCCTCCGTCGAGTTCCACGTCGTCCAGTCTAAATGATTCGCCGGGATATTTGTGAAGGAATAATGGCCGCGTTTGTAGCCGCCGAGAAACTCGGAACCATCACCGACAAGAACTACGATTCTCGGACGTGAAACAGCGTGCATGAATACCCCGCCCGAGATAGGCATTCGGGGCACATCGCTCGCGGCCGGTCTTGTGGTCACCGTATCCCGATGACCGTAAAAGAAGATGGCTTGCCGACCCCCTGCACAGTAGGCCAACCGGAAGTCCGATCCACGAGCCGTGAGGAAGCAACCGAAGTGCCCGACCTTGAAAGGCCCCCCGAACCCGCCGCCTCCGAACACGGCGTCGCGGATCACGCGTAGGCCCGGCAGCGCGTACCCACGGCGGCCAAGCGCCACCGCCTGGCTGCACGTCATATTCCGGTGGTAGTAGACCGTTACGTCAAGCCGGTAGTACGAGTAACCCAGGAAGTTCGGGAAGCTGCCGTGGCAGCGGGCGTTTGCATCCGCAGGGGCTGCACTCAGCGCACAAGCAACCACGCAGGCAGCGACGATCAGCACACCCCGCGCCCCCCAATTCTCTGATCCCCGCATCACAGAATCCATCTCCTCTTACTGATGATCGCGGCCCGCGCGGTTCCGCGCCGCCCGCTCTTGCGATTCATAGGAATTGTTCTACCTCTTCCCACGTACCCGGCAGGGGACTCGCGCTGCCGCTGCTGTGCCTGCCGCCGCAGCCGGCAATCGCGAGCGCCGCTCCGCAGAGCCCTCCTGCCGCATGAGAATAACCCGCGGGCTCATCCGTTCGCCCTTTCGCCGTCCGAGTAGAGAAGGTCGGTCGGGTGCCGAGTGCTTTCCAGCGTCATGCAACGGGGGGAGGGCAGTCGTATCCGACATACACGCTGGCGTCGCACAGGAGATTCAGCTACCAACGGGCACTGCCGGCGCACCCTTGTGCCGGTTCCGGAGTGGGCGTCGCTCCTCTTCGCGGGAAGCAGCCGCCCAGCGTCCGCGGCTTCGCCGCTGACCGGTCTAGACTTAGCATGTGCTTGTTGCCCCGGCAAGGTGGGCGTCGGCGATACACGGGAATGTCCGTTGCCACCCAGCTTGTTGTCTGTTGCGAACCACTCCTTGTAGTGCCGTATGACCCCGCATCGATCAACACGCAGCGTCAATCGGAGTGACGTTGAAGACCGGATGATACGTCTTGTCATGAGGTTTGAAGGTGACTCGGAGTCTAGAGTAAGCGCTACCGTGAACACGCACACTTCCGGATCAGTCTTTGGCAGCAACCGATAGACCTTCATGGTTGCCGCAAATGTTGCCCCGGGTCCTTGCCCATACACCGTGTACCGGCCAGTTCGGGTCGCCGTTGGGTTGCCCCAATGCGACCACTTCACGTGAGAGATCCGGGCAATAGCCAACAAAGGAAACGGCGTGGGGGTTCTGCTCACCTCGCAGGCAGAGGGTGCATGGTGAAGCGTACCCAAACCGTTGTGATTTGGATTCCAGCAACCTATGACCGGGTCCTGCCGACCAGCGGCAGCGGAAACTGCGCTCGTAGGGCTAAGAATGATCGCGCAAGCCATGAATCCTCCGTAGAGTAAACGTCTCCTCGCTGCCCTCGTGTCGTGACCGTGATGGTTGCCCCCATCGACGTGTCGACGAGTTTTACCATGCCCTCGGCGGTTCCGCAACGTCTCCGGGCGAATCCCGGGCATCACGAGTCTCAGTGCCAGGTATCGACTTGGATTCGGGCGTGGTCAGGGAGCATGTTCGGGGTCTGGCAGCCAAACCGTTCGTGAACGCGCCGGTCGAATGTCTCCTGGTCCTGGCGGGGATCGAATTATTGAGCGCTACCGCGGCGCAGCTCACGGATGGTGGGGAGTTGGAGGACGAGGCGGGCTTTGGCTTCGGGGTCGGTCCAGTCGCCGTAGTCGAACATCGCGACCCATGCGCCAATTTCAGGGTGGCGAGGATTTCAATCTGTACTTCGTCTGCCCACCAGCCGCTGCGGAATCCGAGGCGGTAGCGCAGGTTTAGGTGGCGGACTGGTCGTAGAGAGCGTGGAACCACTTCCACTGTTGTCGGTCGTCGAGACTGCGCCAGCTGGGCACCGCCGGATCGGCGGGCATATGCAGCTCGAGGTGCTCGCGACTCGCGAAACCGATCAGCCGCGGCCGTGCTCACCGGGGGTCCTCCGTCGACGATCCGTGAAACGGTCTGGTCGGCATGGAGCGCGACCTGGTACGGCGGTGGATGTTGGCCTGCGCGCGCATGAAGCTGGGGGTGGTCAGCCCCGTCTGGGTCCTTACCGTAAGTTGATCCATCCGGCTCGTTTGACCCTGCGGTCGTTGAAGTAGATCCGCGGCCTGTTCCGGCCTGTGTCGGCTGTAAACCGCAGATCACCTGCCCCTACTTCTCCATGCTTCGGCCGTACGCGCACAAGATCGGCCTCCCCTGTCCTTCCAAGCCGCCCGCCGGCGAGACCGTGCGCCATCTCAGCGACGATTTGATTGCCTTCTCCGATCCCCCGTTCGAGGCTGGCGCAGGCTACCCCAGCGGCCGGGGCGCTCCCGCTCTCGAGCTGGTTGGACTCCAGCCTGTGCTCTCCGGCGCGGATTTCGCAGCGAGCCGCACGCTTCCGCCTCCCAGCATGCCAAGTGCGTAGACGTAGTCGACGCAGTAGCGAGCAGTCTCGGCTACGAGCTGCCCGAATCGAGCGGGTTGCATCGGAGAGCGCGGCCTGCATCGGGGAGCGCGGCCTGTTGCTGCCTATTTGGGTGGAGGTGGGCTTTCGGTCCGATAGTGCCGAGTCTCGTCGGGTCCGCGTGCTTCGACGGTCTCGATGCCGGTGCGCTCGTGCTGGACTGGCCGATCGCGGGGCTGGGCTGCACGGCGGGGATGCCGATTGAGTCTCGGTAGCGCGGAGTCCGATGGGGGCTCAGACCCAGTCGTAGGCGAGTGTGCGGGTATCGGATAGTCGCTTGAGGGCGCTGGATTCGCGGATCAGGTGACCCCCGAAGCGGTAGATGAGTACGAGACGGGTGTATCGGCTGGCTCGCACGTCGGTGGCCGTGATGGAGACCGAGTGTGATTGGAACGTCCCGTTGGCGCAGTCCGGGGTACAGTCGTCGATCCACAGCAGGCCGGTACCGGTCGCCCCGAGGGTGGTCCAGACGGTCCAGCGAATGTGCCCGCGTTTGCCGGAGCGAAACTGGCGGCTCGAGACCCCGGCGCCGCCGATGAGGACCTGCCCGCAACACCCGAAGAACATCGTGGCCGGGCGGATCGCGAAGTCGGCCGTGTAGTCCGCTCTAAGGAGACGTGGCGGCGCAGATCCTGCCACTGCGATCCCGCCAGCACAGCCCAAACAGGTAGCGACGGCCACTAGACAAACTCGCTTCGATCGATAGAACAAGCGGCCCCCGTTCCAGTCAGTTCACAGCATCAGCCATCTAACCCGACAAGGACAGTATCGTGCGGCGCGGTGAGCCGGTAAGCATCCGCGGGTCGACCTTGACGCAGCGCTGGGCGGTCAATATTTTGCAGTCCGAAGTCGGGCAAAGGGCGGACCTGGCCTACGGCGATTCAGAGTCGAACGGGCGGCGCGAATGTTGAACGCGAACAGAATCCGGCGACGCGGTCATTGGGCGGGTGACGATCGCCGAAGTCGCGGCGTTAGTCGCTCTGCCCGGGCTGGCTCCCGCGACGACCAGCGGACGGCGATGAGCGTTCCACTGTTGGCCTGCTTGATAGTGCTCGCCTTGAGCGGCACGGTGGCCGCAAGCGCCCGAGCGTCCGGCCCGACTGCGCACGTAAGCGCACGCTGCGCTCGGGTGAGGTGGCGGTCATTGAGGGACGGCGATCAGATCTGTCCCAGGACCCACGGCGTGGTGGCAGATGTGAGCTGGATCGATCTCCGCTGGAGCGAGTGGACCCGAATGGAGGCGAGCGGACGAGGCCAGCAGGTCCACTACGACACCGGCACCGAGATCGACCAGCGCTGGCCGATTCGAATCAAACTTACGCGCTTCAGGCTCTGCCCCGGCGGGGTGCGCATCTACACGCGCATTGCCTTCACCCTCTACTCCTCAAACGGCCGGCGCGCGATCGATCAGAGCTCCTGGTCATACACCTGTCAAGGCTCCGGGGGCGGCGGAGGGCAATGAGCGCAAGAAGCAGACATGGCTGACGCCTAGGTCGCGTGGCGAGCCCGGACAACAGCGCGCTCATCAAGCCATAGCCAGCGATGCGCCGACCTTCGCCGAACGTACCTCGGCTGAGCGCCGTTCCTCAGCGAACGTTGCCGAAGTGGATCACCAACTCCACGTGCCTGAGCCGCAGCTACTTGCCCTGAGCGTCTGGTGTGCCGGTGGGTTCGTCCAGTACGGGTTGGGATGGAAGCTCGTCTTGGCGTGTGAGGTGACCGTCATACGCGTGAAGACGCCGTCGCTAGGCCGCCATAGCTTGATGTCGACTCGGATGGCGTAGTAGGTCCCGCCGCCGACACTGGGATAGCCGTCGTCGATCCACTCATACTCGTGCGCGATTGCTGTTGTCGCAGCCCACCGCGCCCAGTGCAAACCCGGGACCCGCGGGCTGCCGTAGCGCTCATGACCGGGCTTACGGTAGCCGGCGAAAAACCGCGACCCGTCTACCCCCAGCGTGATCACTCGTGGCCTGTTCTTCGGCACTTGGCAAACCCCTCCGCTGACCGGCGCGCTGGTACCGAACGCTGGAGCCGCGAGCAACAGCAACGCCGCCGTGGCACCGGCGACAGCCAGAGCGCCGCGCTTCAGTCCAGCACGTGTTATGCCCGCGACCGTCATGTCGACTCCCCCATTTCGATTGTTCTCCTTTACGCTAGGAGGTCGCTGATCATCAAAGAATTGTCGTGAACAGCCGCGAGCCCCGCAACCTCGACGGGTGTCGGGCCGTCAGAGCAGCCCGGAACCGAGCCGGTTGGCGAAGCTCCAGCCTCGCAGAGCCGCCGCGCACTCGCAATCGCGACTGAGACACAGCGGGTGGGGCGGTCTCGTGCGATGGCAAGGCGTTGGCAACGGACCGCTGCAGCCGAGTCATTTCTTCGGGCAATTACGTGACCATGTCCTGGCGAGGGCGCTAGAGCCAGGATGTGCCACCTGGCGACTATGGGTTCGGCGGATGGTCGTCGCGGCCAGCGCCGAGCAGGATCCGGGTAAGTCGATTGCGCTCGGCGAGTAGCTGGTCAAGCGCCGCTCGCAAGTCACCGTCGCCGACCACCAGGGCGCCTTGTCCGCCCGGATCGACCCGCTCGGCGCTGACCAACGCGGCTCGGCGCATCAACTCCTTGAAGAACGATGCAGTCACCGCCTCGGTCTCGGCCACGATCGGCTCGATATCGACGAGCTCTAGGTCGAGGTTCCCCCTGTACAGGGCCAACAGCCGGCGGCGGCCTTCGGCATCGGGAAGCGGCAGCTCCACCGCCTGATCGACGCGCCCAGGTCGCTGCGCCAGCGCCGGTTCGAGCAAGTCAGCACGGTTGGTGGTCAAAAGGAAGGTCACATCGGCATCCTCGGCCAACCCGTCGATCTCGTTGAGCAGCTGAAACAGCAAGGGATGCTGACCGGGGTGCATCCCGCGACCCTCAGCGATCAAGTCGACATCCTCGACGATCACCAGCGCCGGCTGCAGCGCCCGGGCGATCGAGACCGCCGCCGCGATAAACTGCAACGCGTTGCCCGACAACATCACGACGGTGGCGCCGGTCAGGCGGCTCATGAGATAGCGCAACGTATGTGTTTTGCCAGTACCCGGCGGCCCGTGCAGCAGCACGCCGCGCTTGAGATGCTGGCCACTGGCCACCAGCCGGCTTCGATGACGGGCGACACCTATCACCTGGGCCTCAACGGCCTCCAACACCTCGTCCGGAAGCACCAGTCCTTCACGCGTGAGCGCCGGCCGCTCGTGGAAGGCCAACGGGCCGTCGCGAGGCCCGAACATCTCTGATCCAAACGACAAGATCTGGCCACGGAACACACTGTGCTCAAGCGCCAGCGCCCGGATCTCGCCCAATGCGGCGGCCGCGCGCTCTGAGTCGGCGCACAGCACCTCGACCGTCGTCTGCTCCTCGCCATGATGGCGGTCGCCCTCTTTCAAGAGCAACGCCAGCGGAGTCTCGCCCTCGTTGATCAGGTAAAGGCCGCAACGAACACATGCCCGAGTGGCGCCGCCCGGCCCTGACGCAAGCCTGGCCATGGCCACAGCACCGACCCCAGGACCATGCATCGACACCGCGAGGTCGGCCAGCGTGAACATCCTGTGCCGAAAGTCGGTCAGACCGACCAACGTGCTGCTGCGACCCGGCGCCTGCGTCCACCGATCGAGCGCCCCCTGAAGGTTGACGTGGTCATAGATAGCCCAGCCCTCGCTCACCACCGGCAGCGACGGCGCCTCGAGCCCAAGATGCTCAGTCAGCAGACGCGCAGGGGTTGCGGTCTCGTCGGCCCGCGCGATGGCCACCGCCAGCCGCACCAGTCGCCGCCCCAGCCGCAGCACATCCGCCAGCTCGGGCCGCAGCGGCTCACCCGGGATCCCATCCGAGGACCCCGCGGTCGAGCGTCCAAGAATCACCTGGTTCACGAACCCATCCTCGCAGCTCACCACACCAGCCGTCGCTCTCGACCACTCCGTAGGTCCAAAAAGTCCTCAGGCTTCAGCGATGGGTCGAGCGCGAGGTGTGCTCGCGTCCTCGCGAAACTCATAGTGTCCAGAGAAGCTCAGGCGGCTTGTTGAAGCCCGGCAATCTCAGCGGGCGATGCAGGTCGAGCGCCGGCTCCTGGCGCCAAGCTGCGCCACGGCTTCGCGAACCTCGGTCCGGCGGCCGCCTGAGAATGAATCCGAACGACAGCCATGCCAGCGACCTCACCCAACTACCGAGCCGACCTGGAAAGCGCTTGCCAATAAGCAGCCACCAGATGACGAAAGCCTGACGGTGGCGGCACGCCGCGCCGACGGCAGATCGCGCGGACTGTGCCCGCCGCGATTCCGGCGTAGCGCGCGGGACCTTGGGTGGGGCGTCACCCGGTTCCGCCGGCATTGGTGCTGTTAGCGGTTGAGGAAGGTTTCTCGGGCGGTTTGCAGTTGACGGCCTGCTTTGCCGTGCACGCCCCAGGCGTTCAGGAAGCCGAGGTAGTTGTGCGAGTGGATGGCTGTGAGTGCCAGGCGCGCCGCTTCGAGGTCGTCGCTGACGGCACGGCGCAGCCACGAAGCGGGCTCGACAACGTTCGCTGGGACGCCCGCGAGATCCCGGAGGCGCAGCTCGCGCTGAGCTTCCCGCAGGAACAGCTCGTAGCGCTCGATTTCCTTCCGGCAAGCATGCTCAGGATCGTGAAGATCGTTGGCCAGCAGCGGCCCACAATCAGCGTTGATCATGGAGTTGCGAACCCCCGCCTTGCTCAGATAACAGAACGCTCGGATCACGTAGTCCCCGTCGGCGCAACTAGCCGCGGGCGCCGACGGCTGCCCGCGGGTCGCTGTCGACGTCTCGGAAGCCCGTGGGGTGTTAGCGGCTGGCGGACGCGTGTTCGTGGTGATCGTGGCTGCGGAGGTCGCGCAGCCGGTGAGAACCACTGTGCACAACGCCGCGACGACGGCGGCGCGCGGCGCTCTCGTGAGAATCATGGTGCGTCCTCCTCGCTGTAACCCTCGGCCGAGGCCTTTGCGCCCGCCGCTGAGCCCAAGCTCCAGACCGGGATCTCCCAACGACTTCGTCGCGCGACGAGCGGAGGCGTCCCCGTCGCAGCGCTGATCAGCGATAAGCGCCGGATGGGGCCAAACCCACAGCCGCGCGCGGCAGCCGAGCCGTTGAACACTCTCAAGCCTGATCCTCGCAGCCGCGCTCGTGCTTGAGGTGGTGCTCGAACGCGTCTCGGTCTCGCCCGGGGTCGAATTGCTGGGCGCCGCCTCGCAGCAGCTCGCGCATAGCGGGTAGTTGGGAGATGAGTCTCGCTTTCGCCTCGGGATCGATCCAGTTGGCGTAGTCGAACATCGCGACCCACGCGCCGAGCGTGGCGAGGATCTCGATCTGCACCTCGTCTTCCCACCAGCCGCTGCGGAGCCCGAGGCGGTAGCGCTCGTTCAGGTGCGCGGCCTGGCCGTAGAGAGTTTGGAACCACGTCCAGCGCTGATCGGGGTCGAGGCTGCGCCAGCCGGGTACCGCCCGATCGGCGGGCATCAGCAGCTCGGCGTGGGCGCGCGCGTCGTGGAATCGATCGGTGGCGGCCGAGGTCATCGGAGTTCTCCCTCGACGATCTCTCGCACCGGCTTGGCGCCTTGGAGTGGCAGCTCGTGCGGCGCCAGCGGCGCCGCGAGTTTCCCTGCGCGCGCGGGAGGGTCCGCGTGATGCTGCCTGTCGGGGTGTTCGCGCGCCGCTTTCATGCGGCTGATTTGAGTTTGCCGTCGTTGAAGTACAGCCGGAGCTTGAGCAGCGCGGGTTTGAGGCTGCCGTAGATCAAAAGGCCGTGTTCGGGTTTGATCTGTCGGAGTTGGTCGGGTGGCGCGAGCGGCCGGCGGCGGATGGGCGCGTCTGGGTCGCTGCGGTCTTTGGTCTCTTCGTCGCCGACGAGCTCGGAGAAGTATTTGAGGGTTTCGATGTCGGCGACGCCGGAGAGGAGCATGCGGGCGCGATGGTTGTTGATCACGGTGAGGGCTTGGTCGTGGTAGCGGTTGCGGGCTTGCGCGATGTCGTGGAAGATCGAGACGAGTTGGATGTTGTGCGAGGCGGCGGTGGAGGCGATCTCGGCCAGGGTGGGCAGCGGGACCGCGTTGCCGAGCTCGTCGAGGCAAACCAGCAACGGCAGAGGAAGCCTCCTGCTCGGAGCCTGGTTCGCGGTCTCGTACGCTCGGTCGAGGAGTTCGGTAAGTAGTCCGATCAGGATTGGCCGTAGCAGTTTGGAGCGCCGTGAGTCGGAGATCAGATACACAGTGTTTGCGCCATTGAGGAGGCGTTGGGCGGTGATCTCGTTGCCCTTGGCGGAGCGCACGACGGTGGGGGAGCGGTAGGCGGAGAGCAGGATTTGCGCGGTGCCTTCGATCGAACCTCGCGTCTCTCCGGCCAACTGCGTGAACGCGAGGTGCGCGTCATAGGCGTGCTGCGCGTCGGCGCGCTCGCCTGTGCTGTCGCTGTGGTCGATGAGTTGGTGGGTGAGACGGTCGAGTTCGGCGCCACCTTGCCCGTAGGTCCATTGCACGACCTCGCGCATACCGCGACCGGTACGGGCGGCGGTGTACAGCAGCGGGGCGAGGCGCTGTTCGGCGGCCTGCGCCCAGAAGCTTCCGCCCTTCACACTGCCCGAGTCGATCTCGCCGGCAGAGGCGATTCGTTGCGCGGTCTCCAGCGCGCCGTTCCAGGTGTGGGCGCTGGCCACGGGCGACCAGGTGTGTGTGGGCTGGTCCCAGAGTCCGAATGGGTCGTACACGAGGACGTCGCCGCGTCGGCGGCGGGTGGTGATGGTGGCGTCGAGGAGGTCGGGTTTGATCGAGACGACGATCGCTGGGCCGGGCCATTCGAGGATGTTCGGGATCGCGATCCCGGCCGACTTGCCCGACTGCGTGGGCCCGAACACGACGAGCGCGTGCCGGTCCTCGGCGCGGAGTAGTCGAGTCCGCTGGTAGCCGAGCGACAGCCCCTGTGCACTCCCACTCGCGAGCGCCCGTGTGCTCGCACCGCGATTCTCGGTCCGGCGACGTCTGCGGGTGCGACGCAGGTGAGCGAGATCGCCTTGTCGGGCCCACCGGGCACCGTGGCGCTTGGAGTCGCTCAGGCTGCTCGGCCGGTAGCGCTGGCGGAGCTTGATTGCCGCCGCGATGACGAGGCCGAGCGCTATTGCGAGCGGCGCGAGCGTGAGGTAGAAGGCGGCGGGGCCGGGCAGCCCCGCCCGCACCCCGGGTGGGAATCCTTGCCGGGGGTCTGAGAGGTGCGCGGGGACGCCGGCGAGCGCGTGCCACAGCACCCGGACGGTGAGCCGTGGCCAGCCGGATCCGAACAGCGCCCCGGCCGCGCCCGCCCACACCCACAGTCCTGCCCCGACCAGGACAACCAGCGCCGCGACCGCAATCAGGACGATGTCGATCGCGTCGAGCCCGCCGCTGGTCTGTCGACCGTTCATTGCGGCTTCTCGACCTGGGCGCGGGCGGCGTAGCGCAGCGCACGCTGGTCGGTGTAGGGGCCGGGTTCGCGGCCGGCGGCGATCTCCAGGGCGTACAGGCACATCGCCCTCACGGCGCGCTCGTCGTCATCGGCCAGTCCGTCGAGGACGAGCGCGTGGCCGGCCAGAACTACCGCCGCGACCTGGCCGTGGTAGGTGATCTTCTGAAGGTTGATCATGGCGCCCATCCTGCAACTGGGCCCGCGGCTCGGTCCGGTGCACGCCGTTTGTTGCGGTGAAACGCCGCGGTTCTGTGGGGAGCCTGTGACCTGCGGCTACGAACTGGTTTCCCGGACCGTGGGTGTCGGCCGTCGATCACTGTCGATGGCCGCGGTTCGGGCTCGGCTGGCGCGTTCGAGTACGGGACCGGGGTCGGGCAGGTCCGTTTCATCGCGTGAGTCTCAGCCCGATGCCGCGGACGTTTTGCACGAGTGGCTCGGCGCCGGCCTGTTCGAGCTTGTGCCGCAGCCGGGCGGCGTGGCTGTCGATCGTGCGCTGCGGTCCGGCCGCCGTGGCGTCGTAGCCCCAGACCTGGCGGGTGAGCTCGGCGCGGGTGAACGCCTTGTGCGGCTGGCTGGCGAGAGTCTGCAGCAGGTCGAACTCGAGCCGGGTCAGCTTCACCGGCTGCTGGTCGACCTGGGCGCTGCGCGCGTCGCAATCTAGAGCGAGGCTGCCTACGCGGAGCATTCGCCGGCGTTCGTGCTCGCCGGCGGTGCGTCTGGCGAGCGCCTCAAGGCCGGCGGTGATCAGTAGCGGCGAGCTTGCCGTGGGTAGCGCGAGGTCGGCGCCGGCGCGGTAGTAGCGGACCGCGGCGGAGTCGTCGTCGGCGCCGACGACCAAGACCGGCAGCTTGGTGTCCGCACGCGCGATCTCGCCTGCGCGAAGTTCGCGCAGCAGCCCGATCGTGTCAGGCCCGCCGCCCGCGTCGCAGAGCACTAGCGCGTCGGGGGTCTGGGCGAGTTTGATGCGCGCGTGTTGGGCGGTGCCGGCGACGTGGACCTCGTAGCCGTCCATCAGCAGTTGGTCGGCGCGTTCGCGCAGTAGTTGCGGATCGGTCTCGGCGATCAGAACGTTGCGCAACGCGCGCTCCTTCCCGCGCCGATGCCCCTCGCGGTTACCGCCGCGGGCGGCGAGGTGGGTCCACTGCTCGCCGGGAGCGCTGCGGCGCCGGACGCGCGCAGCCTTGGCTGGTCGACTGGGGTGAGCGCCTGGGCGGCCAGCAGCTGGGCCGGCTGGTTGCCGGCGCTCAGCCAGTCGGTGAGGTCGTAGCCGTCGTCACGGCCCGGGTCAAGGTCAACGATCGCCATCTTCACCGCGTGGGTTTGGAGGTCCCGGGCGATCCTGGTCGCGGCCTCGCGGCCGGCACGGTCGCAATCCATCACCGCGGTCACCTTCCGGCCGGTGAGCGCGGGAGCCCACTCGGCTCGCCAGGCGTGGGTTCCGGGCACCGCGATCGCCGGCAGCCCGACGGAGCGCGCGGCGAGCATGTCGCCCGGTCCCTCGACGAGCACGATCGAGCCCGCGGCCAGCGCGGGGTGTGGGATCAGCCCCAACCTTGTCCCGGCCGCGGCGATCACCTTCGGCTGCTGCCAGCCGTTGACGCGCAGCCGCAGCAGCCCTTGCAGCCGCCCATCCTGGTCGGTGATCGGCACGGTGACCCGGTGACCGTCGAACCCGATCCCCCACCGCGCGAGCGTGTCTGGCTTCCAGCCGCGCTCTCGGCGAAGACGCACGAGCAGCTCGACGTCCTCGCGGAGCGCCCGCGCCCACCCGCGGACGTCCTCGCCGGTGAGCGACAACGCCGGCCGGCGATCCGACCGTCCGGCAGGCGGGGAAGCGGCAAGCCTCGTGTTGGCCGGTGGTCTCGGCCCGCGGCCGCCTACCGCGCCGGCCGTTTCGCCGCTCGTCCGTGCAACGAGCCCCGATGGCAAGTCGTGATGCGCGCGGCGTTCGGTCAGTCCGTGCGTGACCATCAGGTCGATCGCCTGACGTGGGGAGCGGCCGCGCGCGAGCGCGGCGTCGTAGGCGCCGCCGTGAGCGCCGCAGGCGTGGCAGTTGAACGCCCCCGATTGCACGTTCACCGAGCACGATGGGTCGTGGTCTTGGTGGGCGTGCGCGTCGGGATCCGCGAAGCAACGAACCGGCGCCTCGGTCTGCGCCCAGGCCGGTAGCGGCACGCCGAGCGCCGCGTAGTAGGCCCGCACGTCGGCACCCGGGAGCGTGGTCACGGCCGCCCTTCGGTTGGGCGGGTGTCAGCCGATGCCTTTGCGGTGGCGGGGTGCCAGAGTTTTGAGGTGTCGTGGATGCCGAGGCGTTGTTCGGTGTTGGTGAGGGTGAGGTGGAAGGGGATGCCGGGCCGGTCGCCGACCTTGATCAGGAACTTGCCCTGGCCTGGTGGCGCGATCGGGGTGGCTTGCCCCCATGGCGGCGGGTCTTGCCAGGAGGTGATCAGCCGCAGCTCAGCGTCGGAGAACCCCTTGACCCCACGCAAGTACTTGTGTTCCTCGGGGGGGAGCGCGCCGCAGATCAGCATTCCCGAGCGTTCGATGAACCCGAGCGCTTTGCGCTGCTCGTGCTCGGCCGCGATCGACAGGAGGTCTTTGATGGTGTGGGTGATCATCACCAGCCCGGTGCCCCATTGGCGGTTCAGGCGGGTGAGCGAGTTGACGCGGTCGACCATCCCCGAGTGCCCGGCGGACAGCACGCGCCAGAGCTCATCGAGGATCACCAGGTAGTAGCGCACCGGCAGCACGCCAGCCTGCCCGAGCGCCACGCGGGTGTGCACGGCGCTGAAGCCGACGCCCCAGCAGGTGGTCAGCGCGGCGGCGACGAGCTCGGTCTGATCCTCGGGAATGCTCGAGACGTCGAACACGGCGGGGTGGTCGAGATCCATCCGCCGCGAGGTCTTGTGCGAGAACATTTCGCCGATCCGCCCCTCATACAACAGGCCGCGGAGAGTGCGGATCAGCGGGGCGGTGAGCTCGTGGTAGCGGTCGATCGACCCCTGGTCATACGCGGCGTCGCGGACGCGGTCGGCCCCGGCCTCGAGTAGCTGGATGAGGTCGTTGAGGACCGGCTCGCCTTGGTGGTGTTCGTCCAAGACGCCGAGGGCGACGCCGAGGATTGTGTCCTCGTGGTCTGAGAGCGGGCCGTGGCGCTGCAAGGTCGCGAGCGCGGAGATCATCGCCAACCGTCGTCCGCGGGCGTCGGAGAGCAGCTCGGCGCGTAGCTTGGCGCGCTCTTGGTCGTCTAGGTGGCCGGCGCCGGAGTCGAGCAGCTTGACCGCGTTGTGGGTGACGGTCATGTCGAGCGGGTTGATGTACCCGCGGCCGCGGCCGAGGGAGATGACCTCGCCGCCCAAGGCGCGGATGAGGTCGGGGTAGTCGGGTTTCAGGTCGCCGAGCACGAGTGGGATCGCGCCGAAGTACGAGGCGCCGGTCGCCATCCGTCTGACCACGGTCGATTTCCCGAACCCTTCGCGTGCGAGCACGAAGCTCGTGGGCGCGGGGATGAATCCGGCCCGTTGAAACCAGGAGATCGGGTCGCCGCACACGGTCGCGCCGGAGAACAGATGCCGGCCCAAGGGGGCGCCGACCAGGGGGGCGCCGGCACCAACCGAGTAGGGCCACAGACCGCAGACCTGGGCTGTCGAGCCGCGCCATTCTCGTGGCGGCTGCAGGTAGGAGGAACGTCCGCCGCCGGGTCCGGGCCACCCGCGGATCGGCGCGACCTCGCCCAGGCCGCGGTCGGGGACGTCCTCCGGACGCTGGTCGACCGTAGGGTTGAACCGGCCCCGGCCCAGGCGGTCCAATAGCGAGTTGAAGCGCTTGAGCATCAGAACGTGGTCTTGATCGCCGCAGGAAGGGATTGGTACTCGGGCAGCCACACGCCGCACGGCAACGCGGCTGCGAACGCCGAGTCCTGTGAGTGAGCCACGAGGCGTAGCGTGATCCGGGCGGTCGGGGCGACGTTCTCGATCGCCGCCATCGCGGCCGGGAGCCCGTCCTCGTCGAGCACCGAGGCGGTGACGAGCATCCCGATGCTGATCAGCGCGGCGCCGCGGGCTTCTTCTGCGGCGGTCGCGTGCGCGGACTGGACCTCGCGCTTGTCGCGCGCCGTCGGGTTACGGCGGCTGTTGACGCGAAACTCGGCCGCGTGCACATCCTGCTCCACAAGCCGCGCGGCCTCCGCCGGCGACAGCACCCGGTACAGCAAGCTCACCCGCTTACGCGCGATGTCCCGGTGGGGGGCGAGCAACTCTCCCAACACGGTCTCAAGGACAGCGTTGCGTGGCGCTTCGGCCATCTCCCACGTGACCGAGACCGCGCCGTCGTGGTGATAGGAGCGCGCGAGCGCCTGCGCGCTCGCCGGCCCGAGGTCATCCCAGCGCAAAGTCGCGGTCGTGCCGGCCGCGCGGGCGTCCTCGATCGTGTCCGCGCAGGCGGGGTCGTAGGCGGCGCGGACGATCTCGCACAACCGCTGCGCGTCGGCGGGGGCCGCCGCGCCGGCGCCGGTGTTCGCCAGCACCCGGTACAGACCCGGGAGCCGGACCGCGAGCTCCTGCGCCTTCTCGGTCGCCGAGAGTTTGCGCCCACCCGCCGCGCTCATCCGATACGTCAGCGCGATCCGCGCCTTCAGATCAGCCGCACCCGTCGGGTAGCTATCGCGGACCTCGCCCATCACCTCGTCCGCGTATTGCGGTGTGTGGTCGCTGCGGCGGCCGGCGAGCATGTGCCGCAGCCTGGTGCCGGGGTCGGGGGAGGATTCGATTGAGATCTGGCACGCGATCAGTCCCGGCTCGCGCGAGAGCCCGGCCAGCCACTCGCCGTGATGTCCGACCCACTGATCGACCTGGCGCTGATCCGCCAGCGACGCCCCATCGGGCTCCGATTCCAGAACGACGGTTAGGTGGCGCACGTGCGGGTGACACAAGACCGCGAACGGTCGCCCGTGCGCGTCCCGCGCCTGCGAGAGCTGCGAGGCGGCCAGCAGCCCGGGCAGCTGATGGGTGCCGCACGGGATGAGCCCCGTCGGCCCGGAGCGGTAAGTGTTCTCCCGCTTGGCGCGGGCGCGCGCGCCGCTCACCCAGCCAGCTGACCGCTGCAGCTTGGTGTAGCCATCGTAAGCCGGCCGCAGCAACAGCAACAGCGGTGGAACCGTGACCGTGAAGAACACGAGCCCAGGGAGCAGCCCGGCGATCATCGACACCAGCGACGCGCACACCACCACTCCCACCGTGAGTAGCGTCGGCGCGAGCCCGAGCCGCCACAGCCCAGACGACCGCGGGCGGCGCCAGTTGCCATACGTCCGCTGCGCTTGTGCTTGTGTCTCCATCATTCTCCCGCGGGGTTTTCGGTGTTCAGGGGGAGGTGCCGATCCACGACTTGGGCATCTGGCACCAGCGCTTGAAGCTCTCCGCCCACACGGTGAGTGACCCGGGCGCGGGGTTCGCCGCCGCGCCGTCGCCCATCTGCCCCGCCAACGTGCGCTGCTGGCTGGTGGGGGAGCCCCAGCCGATCTCGATCCCAGTCCCGCACGGCGCGTAGCGCGCGACCACCTGCCCCTGCTCGAAGGTCGTGCCGGTCGTCTGGGTGACCGGGGTGATCTGCTCGGCGACGTACCAGAACTGATCGCCGTCCTCGGTCCCGGCTTGGGGCTGGTTGAAGTGAAACAGCATCTGGGGTTGCATCCCGCACGGTCCCTCGAACCACGGCAGGACCTCGACGAGGGTCGAGGCTGCCGGCGCGTAAATGGGTGCGCCGACCGGCGCTGACGCGTCCACGCCCATGTCGTCGCGCTCCTGCACCCACGGCGGCGACGGAATCGGATCCCTCCCCGACCCCACCCCCGCCGCCAGCGCGCAACCACCACCGTCCACCACGGCGACCGAGATCGGCACGGTCGACCCCGCGGCCGAGCCGCCGGCCTGGGCGAGCGCGAGCACGGCGTAGCGCTCCCGATTGGGGTTCTCGCACAAGGACCCCGGGATCACCTGCATGTAGCCCACCACTCCCGAGCAGAGCTCGTAGGTGGTTTCGAACATCTCCGCCGCCGTGCCCGGATCCGGGGCCGTGTCCATCTTCGACAGCAGGCCGCTGTAGCTCGTTCGCAGGTCGTACTGCAGATACGCCAACTGCCCCTGATCCGAGGTCGGTGACAGGCCATGAGAGGTGGCGTACGCGGCCATCTGTGCGTACCAGCCGGGGTTCCACTGCGCCAACCCCCCGCCCCCCTCCGTTGGATCCAGTCCGCTTTCCTGCTCGAGGTTGCCGACGATCCCCGCCGCCGCGTTGGCCGAATCGCCCTGGGACTCGAACCACCGCACGATCTGAGCTGCCGACAGCTGCCCCGCCGGCGGCGGAATACTCGGCCCCTGCGCCGCGGGCGTGCCGCACCCGGCCTGCGTCACCAACAGCAACAACAGAGGCGAGAGCAGGAGGCACCCAACGAACAGCACCGCGAGCAGCAACGCGTACCCCAGCCCCTGGTTCTGCCCGGCGCGTGTCACCCCGCCCCACCACGCTCGACGCAATCACAACCGCCAGCGCCCCGACCACCGTCAGAGGCACAGCGACACCAATTAGCCGGCGCCTTCTGGATCGTGTGGCGCACGGCGTGTAGTGGCCTCTCATCGTTCGCTCCTACTCGTCTGACCATTGCTCGTCGGTCCCGGTTGGGCCATCGTCGTTGCCCGAGGCCGGTGGGTGAAACGGCTCGCTCGGGACGCGACGCGGCACATCACTCACACCAGGCGGCGGATCGCCAGGCGGCGGGGAGCTGACGTGCGAACCTCCCACGCCCCCCGGGTTGGAGGCGGCGGCCGTCCCGGTGCCCGATGGCATCACCGACCCACCGGCGGCGCCGAGAGCGTCGGCACCAGACGCCGCCCCCATTGCTCCGACGGCGTAATCCACGGCACCGCCGCCCACGCCACTGCCAGCAGTCCGCCCAGCGCCGCTGGCGCTCCCAGGCCCGCCAGAAACCGCGGCCGCGCCCTCCGAACCACCCGCCCCACCCGCGGCGGAAGAACCAGCAGAGCTGGCTCCAGCACCACCACCGTTCACATCCGCTGCGCGTGGTCCGCCGCTCGTTCCGCCGGCGCCGCTTGCCCCGGACGCACCGCCGGACCCGTTACTCGTCTGGGTGGCGGTGCCCGGGAGTTGCTGCGCGATCCCCCCCGCCGCGATCCCGGCTCCAGCTCCAGCTCCGCCGCCGAGCGCTCCAACCGCGATCGCCCCGGTCGGCATCGCACCGACCGCCTGACTGGTGCTGGCCGCGGCGCCGCGGTGAAGCGTGAAGTGCTCGGCCGCGGGGAGCGTCAATCGCAGCAGCGCCGGTAGCGCCAGCACGGAGACGACCAGCAGCGCCAGGCCGTCCATCACCGCGATCACATTCGTGCCGGCGGACAGCTGGAACGCGACCGCGTAACAGAACGCCGCCGCCAACTTGTACATCGCCAGCGCGACGATCCAGCCAGCGATCCGCCGCAGCCACCGCTCCCCCGTCGGCACGTTCGAGAACGCCGCCGCCAACGGCATCAGCCCACACAACATCACCAACACGCCGCCCCGAAACGCCATGAACACGAACTCGACAAACGACGCCACCAGCGCGATCGCGCCGATGATGATCGCCAACATCGCGCTCGCACCCGTCCCCGCCAACCCCAACAGAAACCCCCCCTGCGGCTGAAGCGTCGCGGACCCGACCGCCTGCGTCGCCAACCCCAGCCCTTGCGCGAGGTGATCCCCGAAATTCGCGCCTGTCGTCGCCTGGCCGATGACGTAGTTGGCCAGTCCATCACAGGTGGTGATCACCATCGCCGCGAACGCGACCCCGCCCGCGCTCGCGAGCGCGTACACGAACAACCAGCGGGTGAACTCCCGCGCCTCCCCGCCCGCGCGGTCGGTGACCGCGAGCTTCGCGCCGCCCACGATCACCGAACCCACGGCGAGGGCGGCGGTGATCGGCACCAACTCGCTCTGCATCCACGCCGTCGTCCCCGTCGCTGCCCCGGACGAGTCGACCAGCGTTGGCGTCGGCGTGTTGATCCACACCGTTGAGAGCCACTCGATCGCCTTCGTCAACGACCCCAGCACGGCGTGGGCGAACACGGTGATGATCCCCGCCGCGGCCGAGCTCGCGACCCCACCGAGCAGATTCCCGATCGTCGAGAAGACGTCCCCGAAGATGTTCGCCCCCGCGATCATGGCAACGGCCACGGCACGTAATCCGCCAACGACTGATCCACCACCGAGCTGCTGACCGACCCCGACGCTGGCACATCCAACCGCCAGTCGCTGAAGCTCGCGACCCACACCATCGGGGTCGTGACCTCAATCTGTCCCCGGTCGTACACGTTGAGTACGACCTCGATCACCGCCTCGTCGGGCGTGTAGCTCACGAACTGGTAGCCCGCCAGCCACAACCCCGGCGGCAACTGATCGCCGCCCAAAGCCGCGGGCGTGACGTTGACCGCGAGATGCCTGACGATCTGCGTCGCGGTCGCACCTGTGCCGCTCGCCCACACGTCGATCGCCGCCAGCAACGCGCCGGCGGGGGAGCGCTGATAGCAGTAAAACCAGCCGTCGCTCTGATGCTCAGGCCCGAGCGTCCCGGGTGCCTCCGGCACCTCCATATTCCCCACCTGATGCCAACCTGTGATCACCGGCGGTGAGAGCTGCACGACCGACACGTCCTGACTACCGGCCGGCAGCGAACAAGCCGACCCGCTGTCCGAAACACGCGCCGGCGCCTCGGCCGCCGGCCGCCCGGCCGAACCGGCGCCATCGAACAACAGCGTCGCGGCGCCGCCGATCACCAGCGCAGCGAGCACCCCGGCCGACAACACGCCCGCCGGCCTCGACCAATACACGCCACGTGCGCGAGCGCGAACACTCACTGGCTCGTTCCCCCCGTCGGCTGCTCGATTTGCCCAGACGTGTAGCGGCGCTCCCGCGCCGCGTGGTCGCGGATTCGCGCGGCCACCATGAGGTTCAAGACCTGACCTGTGATCCGCTCAAAGTCCGAGCGATCGCGGCGTGGCGCCGTCAACGCGTAGCCGAGCGCGTACCAGCTTCGCCGCCGCAGCCGTCGGCGCTCGCTCTGGACCTCGAGCTCGGCCTCATCAGCAACCCGCGCCAGGAGCTTGGCCGTCCTTGCCAGCTCGCGCGGGCCGTCGCGCTCGAGCGCGAGCGACAGTGCCGCCAGCGTGCCCGCGCACTCCCGCACAACGACCGCCCTCCTTACCGCGTCCCTGCAATACAGCCCTGCACGCGCCCGATCAATCGCGCTCGCCGCCAACCCCCACATCTCCCGGCAACGCTCGCTCTCACCAACACACCCGGACCCGTCGGCTAGGGGCGGCTCGCTCACCGGGATTCTCGCGATCTTTGCGCGCGTCTGAGCGCGGGCTGACACCTGCCGGCGCGCCGCTGACGCTCGACATCTCGGCGACCTGGCCCACGCGCCCAGGTCGCGCCCGCGCCAGAACCACGCACGCGCCCGTCGTTCGCTGCCGGCTCCATGTCGCGCGTCACGTGAGCGCTCCGACGAGCGTTGGCGCGGCCCCGATCAGCGCGCAGCCAGCCAGCGCCATCCACAACCCCGCGTGATGCCCTCCCCCGAAGCCGCCGCTCTGGTGCGCATGGGCGAGCTTGCCGCCGCTGTACAGCACCCCTGCCAGCCCCACTCCGGTTGCGATCCACTTACCCCAATCGATCAGATTCGACAGCGGCCCACTGAGCCCCGGAGGCGCCGACGGGCTCCCCCCAGGCACCACCGCAGCGAGATGAAAGACAAACAAATGCAACATCTAATCCTCCGTTGGACGCGTTGTTTGCCGACGCACCGAGCCGCGACCCGCCCTGGTTGCCCTCGCGGCCGAGCAGGCTCCGGCTCCGTTCACGCACGATCGGCGCGCTCCGCACGCGCGATCCAGTCGGCACCGCCCAGCCGGCTCGCCCAAACGGCTCGGGGATGAGCGACGATCGAGGCCCGACGCCGTCAGCGTTGATGCCGCGTTGGCGGCGGCGCGGACCGCCGAGCACGCCCTCCTCCCACTCGGCGCCGCGTCCGTTACGTTCTCTACCCGCGCTAAGACGATCATCGGAACCTCGTCAGACCTCTACGTGAATTCATCTATCAATGAACTCAGATCAGCCTAATACGCCGCCAGGACGGAACAAGGCAGCGGCTCGCCGAGGTCAGACGCGGCCCGCCGCGCCCGATACCCCCGAGCTCGCGGAGCGCCGCGCACAAGCGCCGGCCGCCCAAGCCCTAATCAAGGCCACTCGCCGGCTGTTCGCCGAAGGCGGCCCCGAATGGGCCACCGACAAACGCATCCACGACACCGCCAAGCGCCCCGGCGGCCGCAAAGGCTTCCCGCTTGGAACGATCCGCTACTACTTCGGCGGCCGCGAGCAACTACTCGTGCACGTTGCCCGCTACGAGCACCTAACCCAGCTCGACCGGATCCGGCGCGCGCTGCGCGCCGTCAAGACCAGCGACGCTCTGCCGCGCACGCTGCTGCGCCTGGCCGAGGACAGCGAGCACTACCAGGTCGAATTTGGCCTGCTGACCGAGGCGCGGCAGATGCCAAACCTCTGCGCCGCCCAAGCGGCGCTCTTGCAAGACCGACTCGACAAGCTCACCGAGATGGTCACCGAGCTCCGACAGCGCAAGCTCATTACCGCCGACCACGACCCCTACGCGATCGCGCTGTTCTACAGCTCAATCACCACCGGTCTCGCCGCGCACCATCTCGCCAACCCTGAGATCAAACTCAGGCCCGCGCTCGACTTGGGCCAGGCGTCCTAGGCCGCGAGAGTGCTCTGACATCGGTCCTCTGCGTTTTCCGGCTCACCTTCGCGCGATCGACGCGGTTACCCCAGCGCGACAACCGACGACGACCGAACCGACGTACCGACGCATGGCACTTCGACCAAGACACCCGACCAGCCGATGACGCAACTTCTTCTGTCGATGAACTTTCGCTGCACCCGTGCACCCGTCGCTGTGTCGTTCATCTCGACCGCGGCGATCCCAGTTGCTTTGCGCATCGATGGCCGCAACGAGAGCCAGCACAGCCACAGAGCGAGCGCCGACCTCCGCTACCGCCGAGAGCGCCCGCCGGGTGCTCGCGCTCATACTGGCCGAGCTACCTCGTAGCCGCTTGGCGTCGAGCTTGTCGAGATGGCCGGAGGGACCGCCAGATGAACGAGTCACGGCAGGAACCGCTGCCCTCGCAGCAGGCGATGGGACGAGCGCGGATCACTCCACGGCTCCAGTTGCCACGTTGCTCAGCAGCATGGTGCCCCGCCACGCCCGACGCCCCTCGGTGATCGCAAGCGCGACGATGCTAAGCGCAATCAGCGTACCGAGGCATCCGAGTGCAGGTTGGCCAACAGGCCTGCCGGGCACCCGGGCGGCCATTTACGCGCAGAGCGAGTCCTGCGTCCACTCGCAGGCGTTGCACCGGATCCCGGCCGCTTGCCACTGCGCTTGGCGCTGCCGACCAACGGCACGACCGAGCTGGTCGAGGTTGCCAGGGCGATCCGGCGACGCTGCGGGCCGGGTGATGTCCCGCGACCAGTGTTCGGATCGGGTCCTCAGCGACGTACGGGCGCCAGAAGGAACGCCCGCGTGTTCGACATCGCGCTGTTACTCGTCGCTGGCGGGCCCGAGGAGCCGCTCGACTAGGACGCAGTCCTTCCATTGGCCGTCGAGCTGTCCGTGGCGGCGTTGCACGCCTACTTCCTCGAAACCGGCGGCGCGGTGGGCGGCGAGGCTTGGGTGGTTGTCTGAGAACACGCGGCTGGTGAGCTTGTAGGTCCCGTGGCGCTCGGCCTCGGCGCACAGTTCGATGAGTAGCGCGCGGCCGAGCCCCAGACCGCGGGCGTCGGGGTGAACGTAGACGGCGTGCTCGCCGACGCCGGAGTAGACGCACCGGTCCGAGTAGGCGCCGGCGCGCGCCCAGCCGATCACGTGGCCGTCGCGCTCGGCGACGATGAACGGCTGACCGTCGCGCGTCCAGCTCGCGATGTCCGTGACGGCGCGGGGTTGGGTCTCGAAGGTGGCGATCCGCTCGGCGATCCCTTGGTTGTAGATCTCGACGACCGCGGGTAGGTCAGCGTCGGCCGCGACCCGGAAGCTGACACCGTCGCGATCGGGCGCCCTCGCTGATCGGCGGAGCTGGGTGTCGCGGGGTCTCACGTGCCGGCTTTCGTCTGCTCGGCGCCGAGAACCCGGGAAGGGACGGCTGCCCGGGCGGCTTGCGCGGTCCATGCTTGGGCGCCATGCTGGATCGCGTCCCAGGGCGAGCCGAGCGGCGGGGTGTAGGAGAGGTCCAGATCGGAGATCGCCTCCACGGTCATCGAGTTGGCGATCGCGGTAGCGGGAATGTCGATCCGTTTGGCGACCTCGGCCGCGAGGTGGCCGACGAGCTGGACGCCGAGTAGCCGGCCGCTGGCTCGATCTCCGGTGTACCGCATGGCGATGCGGTGGCTGCCGGGGTAGTAGGCCTTGTGGTCGTCCGCCTCGGAGGCCACCGTGAGGGGGTCAAAGCCGGCGGCGATCGCTTCATGGTCGCGCAGGCCGGTGCGTGCCGCAACCAGCTCGAACACCTTCACGACTTGCGTGCCGAGGCTGCCGGCGAACTCGCGGGCGCCGCCGAGCGCGTTCTCGCCCGCGATCCGGCCCTGCTTGTGCGCGGTGGTCCCGAGCGGCAGGTAGCTCATGCCGAGCAGTTGGTGATGGGTGAGCACGCAGTCCCCGGCCGCGAACACATCGGCCAGGTTGGTCCGCATGTACCGGTCAACGACAATCGCGCGCTTGGGACCCAGCTGCACGCCGGCGTCCGCCGCGAGCTCCGTGTCAGGCCGCACGCCGACGACCACGAGAACGACGTCGGCACCGAACTCGACCGGCTGCCCGTCCGCCTCGGCCGCCTTCACCACGAGCCGTCGACCGCCTGGCTCTGACGTGGCGGTGATCCGCTCGACGCGCGTGTTACAGCGCACGTCGACGTGGTGGCGCTCGAGCTCGGCGTGCACGAGCGCGCCGAGCTCGGGATCGACGGTCGGGAGCACCTCGGGCAGCTGCTCGAGCTGAATGACCGACAGACCGCGTGTGATCAGCGCGTCGGCCATCTCGAGGCCGATGTATCCAGCGCCGACGATCACCGCCCGCCCGCCGTCGTGCTCTTCCAGCGAGTCCGCCAGCGTGAGCGTGTCGGCGATCGAGTGCAGCAGGTGCACGCCGTCGGGCGGGCCGAGGCGGTCGAGCCCGTCGATCGGCGGGCTGATCGGCATCGCGCCGGTGCCGATCACGAGCGCGTCGTATTCCAGCGCCTCCGCCCGGCCATGCTCACCCCGGAGCCAGATGTGGTGCTCGTCGGGGTCGATCCGCTCGACCGGCGCATCGAGTCGCAAGCTCATGCCGGTCGCTTCGAGGTCGGGGATGGTTCGGTGCGCGAGGTTGTGCCAGTCGATCACCTCCCTGGAGATGTAGTAGGGGATGCCGCAGATCGAATAGTTCGGGTAGGCGTCGGCGAGCACCACGGTGACGTCCGCGGTGGGGTCGAGCTCGCGGGCGCGCAGCGCCGCGCTGATCCCCCCGTCGCTCCCGCCGATCGCGACTAGTCGCATTGACGCTCAGCGATCGGGGCGTGCCGGTGGGATGCGCATGGCTCAGGCGGGCGCGTGTTCGAGGACGTCGCAGGTTTCCTTGCGCAGGCACTCACGCGTCTGCCGGTGGGCGAGCGAGAGGATGTGGCTGCGAACCGGAACGTGTTCGTACTGGTCGAGGATTCGGTCGGTGCAGCCGCGGATCACCTCGGGCGGCCGGGCGTCGCCGAATTCCTCGATCAGCCCGGGAAGCAGCTTGGCCAGCCGCCATTGATGGGACGTGCGATCGGATTGGATGTCATCGAGGTGGCCGTGGAGGAGCTCGCGGACCCGCGCTTGGATCATGTCGCGGATTTCTCGGACCTCTTCGAGCGACTTGCCGGCCGGGTCGGGGATGTCCCAGTCATCGACGCGGGTGGGGACGTACGGGCACACGTCGCCGCAGCCCATGGTCACGGCCCAGTCGGCGTGCAGCTGCATTTCGACCGATAGGCGCTTGGGCTTTCGCCCGCTGAGGTCGATCCCGACCTCGTGCATCACCTCGATCACCTCGGGCCACAGCTGCCGCGCGGGATCAGAGCCGGCGGACTCGGCGCGGCACTCACTGGTGGTGCAGTCGCGCTCGAAGAACGCCTGCGCGATCTGCGAGCGCCCCGCGTTGTGAGTACAGACAAACAGCACGTACTTCATTTTCAGACCTCTCTCTCATGCCGCCGCGACGAGTTTCTCGGCGTACTCGCCGGGGAGGCCAGTCGCGGCGACCTCGCGAGCGACTGCCTCGGCGTCGTAGGGGACGCGTTCGATCGACGCGGCCACCCGGCCCGTGTTATCAAGTTCGAGGATCGCGAAGGCGGCGCGGGGATCGCCATCCTTGGGCTTGCCGACCGAGCCGCAGTTCACGAACAGAACGCCGCCGTAGGTGTGAATCCAGGGTTTGTGGGTGTGTCCGAACACCATCACGTCGGCGGTCTCCGCGGCCGCCAGGCGCTCGTACAGGCGGGCCGGCTTGTCCTCGAACAGGTACTCGTTGACCTTCCGCGGCGACCCGTGTACCAGATGGACTTGCTGGGAGCCGAGCTCGAACCGGAGATCGAACGGCAGCCGGCGCATGAAGTCCTTGGAGCGCTGGTCGGTGTGCGCGAGCGTCCACGCCACCGACTGCTGGCCGAGCTCGCGGTCGTGCTGGGTCACGTACGCGCAGCCGCAGTCATCCAGCTCGCGGGCGATCGCGTAGTCGTAGTTGCCATAGATCGTCGGTATCTCACGCTCCTCGATCAGCCGGCACACCTCGTTGGGATGTGGGCCGTAGCCGACCAGGTCCCCGCCGCAGTAGAGCGCGTCGACGGTCATCGCGTTGATCGTCTCGAGGCTCGCCTCGAGCGCCGGAAGGTTCGCGTGGATGTCGGTAATTACCGCGACGCGCTTCAACTGTCGCCCTCCATCGGTCGTTGTAGGTCGAGCAGGTCCAGGGTCGGGGCGAGCGTTTCGATCAGCTCCCAGACGTGGTGGTAGAGCTCGTAGCGGATCCGCCTGACTGCCGCGAGCGACCGGCCGGCGGGATCGTCGACCGGCCAGTCCTGATAGCGCTTGCCGGGATACACCGGGCAGGCATCCCCGCAGCCCAGCGTGACGACGACGTCGGCGGCACGGATCACCGCGTCGGTCAACGGCTTCGGGAACTCGGCGCTCAAGTCAAGCCCGATCTCCCCCATCGCCTCGACGACCACCTCATCGACCTGTTCGTCGGGGTGCGAGCCCGCCGAGTGCACGGCGATCCAGCCGTCCGATAGATGCTGGGCGAGGCAGGCGGCCATCTGGCTGCGCCCCGCGTTGCGCTCGCACACGAACAGCACCTCGGGCACCGGCTTCTCGATGCGCCCGTCCGCCCGGGCGATCGCCCACAGCTGCTCACGGGCGAAACGCTCGATGATCACCGGCAGAAAATTCGGACCGACCGTCGGACGATCGCCGATCCGCTCATACGACACCGCCACGTAGCGCCTGACCGTCCCGCGCGAGAACACCCCACGAAACTCGTCCGAGAGCCGCACGACCGTGGTCTCGAGGCAGTAGCGCAGCAGCGGAGTGAGTTCGGTCGACACGTCGGTCCTCTGGGAGGGCTGCAACGCGGAGTCTAAAGATTGACAGTCATCATTTCAATCGATACAAGTAGATAGATGACGGTCTATATGGCTGGCCAGGGACCGGGACACGGTCCGGGCGGGCGTGGCCGCTTGTCGGCGGGGGGGAGCCACCAACGGCCGGCACTGCATTCAAGATTCTCAATCTAAGTGATATGCTCCGATTCAGTGACTGGCCTTTGTAACGGATCGAAACGGCAAGCTGGCTCCCCGGTGGTAGTAGTAGGCGCCGGGCAGTCAGGCTTGGCGGCGGCGCGCGTTCTGCACGATCTGGATGTGCCGACGCTGGTTCTGGAGGCGGGGGATCGGCGGGCGGGGTCTTGGCCGCGCTACTACGACAGCCTGCGTCTGTTCTCGCCCGCCGCGTTCAGCTCGATGCCGGGGATGCCGTTCCCTGACGGCGTGGACCGCTATCCCGGGCGTGACGAGGTGGCGGATTACCTGGAGCGCTACGCCGTGACGATCCCGGTCGAGATTCACACCAATACGCGGGTGCTCACCGTTCGCGAGGACGAGCGCGGGTTCGTGGTCCTCACGGCGGACGGGCGAGAGCTTCCGGCGGCCGGGATCGTCGCCGCCACCGGCTCGTTCTCGAACCCGTATCGGCCCGTGTTCCCGGGGCAGGACGGCTTCGCAGGGGTGCTGTCACACGTCGCGGAGTACCGCAACCCCGCCCCGTATGAGGGTATGAGGGTGGTCGTCGTCGGCGCGGGCGATTCGGCCGCGCAGGTCGCCAACGAGCTCGCCCGCGTGGCCACCGTCACGATCGCCGCGCGACATCCGCTGCGGTTCATCCCGCAGCGGATCGCGGGCAACGACGTCCACTACTGGCTCGGCAAGACGGGCTTTGACTCCCTGCCGCCCGCGTGGCTGAACAAGATCAGTGCCGGCAGCGTGATCACAGACAGCGTCGGGCTGCGGCACAACCTCGCCGCTGGGCTGCTCGACGTCCGCCCCATGTTTATCCACCTCGACCGCAACGAGGTCGTGTGGAGCAAGGGAGACACCGAGCGAGTCGACGCGATCATCCTCGCCACCGGTTACCGACCAAACCTCGGCTATCTGCGCGCGCTCGGCGCGCTTGACCCGTTCGGGACGCCGCTGCACACCGCCGGCGTGTCCACCACTCACCTCGGGCTGGTGTACGTCGGCCTGGAGTACCAGCGGTCATTCGCCTCGAACACCCTGCGGGGGGTGAGCGAGGACGCTGCGTTCGTCGCCTCGCCCTTGACCGCCTGGATCCACGACGCGCCCGCAGCCGTCGGGGTCGGCACGTTCGAAACATCTCCATTGGCATTCGTCAACTAGATCGATAGGTTTTTATGCATGGCTGTTGAACTCGAACTAACCCCCAAGACCAAACGCGCGCCCGGCGAGCCGTGCTGCGAACCCGTCGTCTACCCCGAGGTCGAACGCGACCACGCGATCCGGATGGCCGAGGTGGCCAAGGCGCTCGGCGATCCCGTACGACTGCAGCTCGTCGACGTACTCAGACAGCACGCCGGCAAGGTCTGCGTCTGCGAGCTCGTACCGCTGTTTGACCTCTCCCAACCCACCGTCTCGCACCACCTCAAGGTCCTGCGCCAGGCCGGGATCGTCGGCTCCGAGCGCGAGGGCCTGTGGGCCTACTACTACGTCATCCCCGACGCCGTCGAGGAGCTCTCCGCCTGGCTGCAACGTTGAGCCGACGCGGTCCCGCCTTTACCGCCCCTTCGTCGCTGAGCTGGATATCTCGTAAATCCCAAAGGAGAACAGTCGTGAGCATTCCCACCGATCAAGACGAGCTGCGCGAGGTCGTGCGGTCGAAATACGCGGCGGCCGCTACCGTGACCACCAGCGAGAACCCGACCGCGACGGCGTGTTGCAGCGCCGAGGGTGCGGTGGTCACCGAGGAGCAGCGCGAGCAGTTCGGCGAGGCGCTCTACGACGTCGCTGATCGCGACCAGCTGCCCGACGCGGCAGTGCTCTCGTCGCTGGGGTGCGGCAACCCGATGGCAATCGCCGACCTGCACGAGGGTGAGATCGTGCTCGATCTCGGCTCGGGCGGCGGGATCGACGTGTTGCTCTCCGCCCGCCGCGTCGGCCCGACCGGCCTCGCCTACGGACTGGATATGACCGATGAGATGCTCGACCTCGCCCGCCACAACCAGACCGAGGCGGGAGTGACCAACGTGCAATGGCTGCGCGGCCACATCGAGGACATCCCGCTGCCGCGCGACACCGTCGACGTTGTCATCTCCAACTGCGTGATCAACCTCTCCGGCGACAAGCCCCAGGTCCTGCGCGAGCCCGCTCGCGTGCTCAAGCCCAGCGGCCGGTTCGCCGTCTCGGACGTGATTGCCGACCCCGACATGGACGACGCCACACGCGCCGACATGATCGCCTGGACCGGATGCATCGCCGGGGCACTGACCGAAGCCGAATTCCGCACCGCGCTCGAAGCGGCAGGATTCGAGCACATCGAGGTGCAACCCACCCACCAGGTCCACGAACACGCATCGGCGGCGATCATCCGCGCGCGCAAACCAGACGCCTGCTGCGACCGCGACGCGCTGGCGAGCTGCTGCGAGCCCGCGGCCAAAGCCGACTGCTGCGACACCCAGCACGCAGCCGGGTCGTGCGGCTGCCAAGCCCCCAACGCATGAGCTAAGACGCCGCCTGGCGAACCTCGTCGCTCTTGTGCCGTCCAGCGACCGAGCGGCGATGAGGACTTGACCCGCACCGCAACAGCAGCCAGACCGCGGCTCGCGGTCGCCACACTCGGGATCGTCACAATCGTCGGCTACGGGGTCGCCTACCACTCCTACGGCGTCCTCATCGACCCAATCCGCACCGACACCGGCTGGTCGGCAGCCGCGCTCGGCGCCGTCTTCAGCGCCGTCCTCGTGATCAGCGCGATCGGGGCCCTCGCCGGCGGGAGGCTCGTCGACCGCGCCGGAACCCGCCCCGCGTTCCTCCTCGCCGGAACCGTCGTCGCCGCAACCATCGCCATCGCCTCGTGGCAGACCCAGCTCGTCGCGTTCGCGATCTTCTACGCGGCCGGCTGCGGGCTGATCGCGGCGCTCACCTTCTACCACGTCACCCAGCCCGCGGCGATCCGAGGCGCACCAGCCACCCCAGAGCGCGCCGTCGTCTGGCTGACGATCCTCGGCGCGTTCTCGAGCCCGATCTTCCTCCCCCTCACCGCCCTGCTCGTCACCGCCGGCGGCTGGCGCGACGCGATCCGCATCCAAGCCATCCTGGCCGCGATCACCTTCCTGCCCGCCGCGGCTGTAAGTGCCCCGAGGTCGGCCCAGGCCCCCCGCAAACACGGACCGACCAAGCCGGTGGGCCGCGTCCTCATCGATGCTTGGCCCATAGCCGGGGTGCGTCCGTGGACGTTCGCCGCGCTGATCAGCGGTGCCGCCGTGGACATCCTGCTCGTCTACCAGGTCCCGATCCTGATCGACGCCGGACTCTCAATCGGTGCCGCGGCCACGATCGGCGGCGTCCGCGGCTTTGCCCAGCTCGGCGGTCGGCTTCCCCTCACCCCCGTTCTGCGTCGACTGGGCGCAAGACCCACGCTCGCCGTCACATTCCTCGCCCCCGCTGCAGGGAGCCCGCTACTGCTAATCGGCGACCAGCTCGCCGCGGCGATCGCCTACGCCCTGCTCGCCGGCGCATCGATCGGCGCCATCTACACGCTGCAGGGCATCTACACCCACGAGCTAGTCGGACCCGAAAACCTGAGCCTGCTCATGGGAGGACAACAAGCCCTGTTCGCCGCTGGCGGCGCCGTGGGACCCTTGGTGGCCGGCATTCTGATCGAAACCGGAAATCACTACACGCTCGTCGTAATCGTCGTCACGCTCGCCTTCGTCACTTCCGCGCTGCTGATGAGCGTGTCGGGAGCACGCGGTTCTCCAGCTGCTCTAGATTGAGCGACGTCACTAGCGCGGCTTGTCAGCCGAGCGAGACGCCTATGATGCTCAGCCGCCGCGACAGCGCGCCGAGCGCGAACCCACGGATCTCATCGTCGCTCGCGCCGAGCGCTTCCCAGTCGGTCTCGCCACGGTCGGGAGGAGCGAGCGCGCCGACGACCGCGGGAAGCAGCTCACGCAGCTTGGCGCGAATCCGCTGCGCAACCGCCGGGTCTCGACCCGCCGCCTGGCGCAGGTGCCAGACGCCATAGCCGATGTGCCGCTGCTCATCGTGGTGAATGTGGCTGTAGCCGTCGACGAACCCGGGCAGCAGCGCGCTCCTCGTCAGATAGCGAGTGATGAACTCGAACGCCGTCAACCCGAGCGTGCTCTTGATCACCAGGTGATAGGTGGTGACGAACTCGACCTTCGCGGCGGTGTCACGCGGATTTGCGAGGAGCCGGTCGTGGGCCGACACCAGCGCTTGATCGAAGATCACGGCGAACGATTCGCCCAGCTGTTCGCGGGCGCGGGCCACGTGGCCGGCGATCGTCGACGGCTCAGCGACCACCTGGTCTTGAAACCGGGCATAGAACTGCATATGACGGGCCTCGTCGACCTGCTGGGAGGCGAGAAAGGCCGCCTCCCCCTCGCTCTCGGCAGCCATCACCAGACCAGCAAACTTGGTTGTGAACCCGCTCCTCGGCGAGATCAGCGACGACAGCGCCCAATAGACGAGCCCTTTGTCCTCGGCGGTCAGTGCACCTCGCCACTGCTCCCGGTCCGTGGTGAGATCAATCGTCCACGGGTCCCACTGTTCGCGCTCCCAATGGCGGTAGAGCTCCTGCGGATCGTAAAGATGAGGTGTAGCTGTCACGTCTGACACCCGCAGCTCGGTCTCGCAGCCACAGGCGGCGCCGCGCGGCAAGTATGCCGGGGCTCGGCGCGCGGCAGCCTACCAACCCCCGACCCGCAACAAGCGTCGAACAACTGCGCTGTCGTCTCATCTGAGGCTGCTTCGCACGCGTGAACGACATGAGCCAACTCTCCGCGATCACCCGGATCGCGAGCGCTGCGAGGAGCCGGCGTCCGCTCAGTGTCTCTCAACCGCGACGGTCGTGAGGGAGGCACAGACATCCTCTGCGACCGTCTCGACCAACTGGTCATGTCGTCGCGCTCGAGCTGCACGCAGAGCTGATTGCTGATCCCGTCCAGCACGTGACCACCCCGACAAAGAGCTGGATGGCGATCGCGCTCCTCGAGGCCAGGTATCCTGTCATCGGCGAGGAGCAATGGCGACGTATCTGGCATCGATTGCGCTGAGGCTGACCTCCCGCAGCGAACCGTCGGCATCGACACGCGAGTAGGCGAGCTCGACCTGGTGACCGATCGAGAAGCGAGGGAGCGGAGCTCTTTCGGTGATTCCGCCACTCGCTGACCGGCCTATGGCGATGGCTCCGACCGCAGGCTCGCGGCACTGACTCAGTTTCTGTGTCTCATTTGTGCCGCCGCGTGAGGGCCGCTGTCCGGTGAGCGGCGGCGGGCTGTCGCCGGTTCGCCTAGTCGTTGCCGGAGTTGCCGGGCGGGTCGGGGACGTTCGCGCAGTCGATCCTGAACCCGTCCTGGTCAACGAGCAGGTTTGGCTCGTAGTCGGGAGTGTCGAACTCCACCGCCGTTCCCAGCGCGGGATTCGACGGGAAGTACCGGAACCCGTTGCGCGGCGAGTAGAACTCGAGCTTGCTGAAGCCGACCCCGCCCTCGGCCACCGGCTTGAACAGCGTGTCGGCGATCTCGGCGGGGATTCCGGGGATGCGGGCGTCCGCGCCGTGCTTGATCGCGTGCACCCGGCCGACGGCGAACAACGGTGACCACGGCGTCTCGGGGAACCGCGCGATGAACTGGGCGCTGTCGGCCTGATTCCCGAAAAGGTACTTGTCGGGGACCAGGAAAGAGAAGATGCCGTTGTCGCAGTACCACTCGCGCGCATTGCCGAGCAGGCCGAGCTCATACATTTCCGGGTAGGCGAGCGGCACCAGGCGCTCGTAGATCGTCCGCTTGGCGGCGACGCGGAGCGCCTCCCGGGCTTGACCCACGTTGCCGAGTCGCCAGTCGGGCTCCCCGGGACCGGGCTTGGCGTTCACCTTGCTCGCGACCGCGGTGAGCTTGCCGTAGTCGCTGACGATCAGCCGACCGAGATCGTCGAGGTTGTCGTCCGCCTGGGTGTAGTGATCCTCGAGCTCCACGCCGAGCTTGCTGGCCTCGGTTCTCACCTCGGCGCCGATCAAATTGGGCGAACCGTTGTCCCGCGTGAAGTAAGCAGCCGCGGCGAACGCGCCGGCCAGCGCGGTGGCGACATTGGAGGCCGGGGGCGGGAGGCCCTGAGCGGGTTTGAACAGGTTGCCAATCCCATCGAGAACGTTCGCGGTCGTGTTGTCAGTCGCGGGCGCCTGCACCGCGTCCTCGATCTCCTGGGAGATTTGGCTCAGGTCGGCGAGTGCCTCCACGCTGGCGGTCCCGAACGGCTCCTGGAGGCCCTCCGGGCCGAAATAGGCTTGCACCTTGGCGACCATCGAGACCTCGTCGCGCAGCTGCGCCCGGATGCCGTCGCACTCCTCCATGGTGAAGCCCGCGTGCGGCGTGGCGCACTTTTCTTTCGCGTTGGTCAGGTCGTCCTGGATCGATGGCCAGTCTGCGCGGTAGTTCTGGTAGTAGCTCTTGCGGATCTCGCACACCGTCGCCGTGGCGGAGCACAGCCCCGTCACGTCGGGGCCACCGAGGAACTTCTGCACCGCTTCCGCGCTCGCCGCGTCGATCGGTCGCCCCTCCGTATCCTTGAATGCCGGGAACGGCTGCGGCGACTGGTTGGCGATCTGAATCAGCTCGGTGTTGACCGGCGATTGCCCGTCGCCGAGTGGGGGCCCGGCGAACATCGGCGCGAAACCGCCGTCATGCCCGCGCATCAGCACCCCGAGCAGCCGGCCCGGGAGGCCGTCCATCGAGTAGCTCTGCTCGACCAGCGGCGCGCTCGAGCCCACGCGCCCGACGAACGCGTAGGGCCCCTTGCGGTTGGGGTTCTCGCCGTTCAGCGCGCGAGGGTCGACGGCGTTCATCGCGTTGAACACCTGGAGCGTTCCGCCCAACCGCTCGATTGCCTTCGCCGCCTCGCCCCACGGACGGTCCGCGCCATGCGGAGCGCCGAACGCCTGGAGGATGACGAGCGGCCTGTTGGGGTCATCGGCGGCGTGGTTCAGGTCGCTCGCCAGCCGTTGAACCTCGTCGGGCCGCTCCGCGCCGCTGGCGGTGTCGGTCGCATAGACGCCCTCGTGAAGCCGCACAAGCGTGTTCGCGTCCAGCGTGAGAAGGTGAAAGCCCGAGACGCCCCCGCCGGGATTCGGCTCGGTATAGCTTTCCGCGCCGATCTTGATCGTGAGTTGGGCGGGTGAGCTGTCCGTTGGGGTCTGGTTGGCCTCGGTGTCGAAGTCGACGGCCCGGGTGAAGACGAAGTCGTACTTGCCGGTCACTCCGTTGCGCCGCAGATACCCCGACATTCCGCCGTCGTCCAGAAAACTATCGGCGGAGGTCACATACGAGGATCCGGCGGGGGCTCCCACCACCCCGATCGCCGACCCAAACTTAGGCTCGCCCGAGTCTCGTCGACGAACCAAGGCCTGACGCTGAGCGTCGGTCAGCGGCGCCGTCCCGATCCTCTGCAACACCGCGCTAAACGCATTACGTTCCGCGTCGATCTCGGGACCGAAACCATTCCAATTGAGCACCAGGAGATGGTTCAGCCCCCCGGTGTATGCCTTGATGACCGTGCCCAGATCTCGAAAACCCGCGAGGTCGGCGCCGACGGACCCGCTGCTCATGATCTGCAGCGATCGGCGATCAAGCACGGCGTAGTAGATCTTCGGATCGTTGACGCTGTCGCAGCACCCGGTGCCGGGCGCCGGCTGTCCGTCGAGCTCCACGAACCTGTTGCTCGAAGCGGATCCCGTGTACAACAGCACCCCCACGGGCGGAATATCCCCCGCCGCCTCCGCTTGCGCGGCGCGCGTAGCGGGCCGGACGAACTGTACGAGACTCCGACCTGACACGGCCTTAGCGATCGCCGCCGGGACCGAGCCCACCGAGGACACCGCCGTCCCAGCTGCGATCATCGCCAACGCGAAAACGACGACGGTAACTCGCACAGACGCGCTGCCCTTCATAGCCTCGACCCTTTCAGTAGTCAAAGTGCCCGTACCCGGCAAAGCCGCCGAGAGCCCCCACCGGATGGCGCCAATCCTAGGCGTAAAGGCAAGCCCCCGGCCGGTCGGCGTGTCCGTGCGAGTCGGCGGCGGAACTGTAACACAGCGCGGGGCGGCACACCAGAAGTTGTTGCGCGAACTGTGATTCCCGTAGAGCCCTAACGAAGGCGTGCTTGCTGACCGAGCTCGAGGTCGTCGTCGTTATCCCGCTACACCCCCAGCGTTGCCGACGCTTGACGGTCGCGCGGCCGCACTCACAATACGTTAATGACGCATCTGACAGAGGCGACACTTACCTCTCTTTCCCTTTCTCTACCTACCTATCTCTCTCTCGACATAATCCGCCAGGCTTGCACCTCGGCGCGACCAAGCGCGCACACGTCCCTTGGCGTCGATCGCGACGAGCAGCCGGAATCCGTCCCACTTGGGCTCCATCACCCAGTCACTGTTAGCCGGCCACGGGGTGACACGCGTGCTGAGCATTGGCTCCGGGATCGGCATCGCCTAGGTGTAGAGCTGACAATCGGCCCGCATCACTGGCTCGCTCTAGCAGACAGTCCGACACCAGCCCCGCATGGAGCCAACGGATCGTAATCAGCCTCATCCAGAACTGAGCGGGAACCGCGTGCTCATCATCCGGCGTTGCGCCGGTTGCGGCATGAGAGCTGGTCGGCGCGGAGGCGCAACACGGCGACGAGTCCACAGCGCTGTCTTGCAGTTAGCGCGCTCAGCGTGCGAGTGGGTGAGATCTCAGCGAGTTCGAGCATTCGCTCCGCTTGTTTCGGTCCGACTTGGCGGACGCGCCCGAGGAGCTCCAGCACAAGCATCGACTGCACGGCCGGATCGGGCCCGAGGACCAGCTCGGCGGCCTTCTGGTGCGAGTCGGCGTTTGAGCTGCCGTGCAGCCAGCGCATCAAGGCGGCTCGGCGCAGGCGGACGCGGTTGGCCTGGGCGAGCGCCGCCATCGCTCGGTCTGACTGTGCGTTCGTGGTCGCGAACGGCGGTATGAGGGTCGTTCCCATCGTCAGTTCCTCCTCGGGATTCCTGGTTGGTCGCCTGCAAGCTGGTGGACGTTGGCGTCACGGGCCTGCTGCTCGGACCAGCCCGCGAGCGCGAGGGCATCGACGAGCTGTCGGATGAGCTCGCCGATGTTGGCGGCGAGCTGCCGGCGTTCCTCTGCGGCGCGCTGGTAGGCGTTGAGTGCCGAGTGGATTTGCCAGTGGACCTGTTGGACTGCCGCGACCGGGTCCGGAGCGCCGAGCACTTCGGAGCGGTGCTCGGCGAACGCGATGTCGACCGCACCGGGGTCCTCCCCATAGAGGGCAGCCAGGCCGTCGGGATGCAGGCCCCACCACAGCCGATCGTTCGCCGCCTGGAGCCGCTGATGGGCTTCGTTGAGACGTCGGGCGAGTAGGGCGTCCTGACGGAACAGGGCGTCGAGCTGGAGCGCGACGTTCCGGGCCAGATCGGGGACGGCGTGGATCATCGCCCGCTCGGTTCTGGTGGGTCGAGGTCCGTCTGGCGGTCTGGGAGTGGGGAGCGAGTGGCGCCGACTGGTGGGGTGGGCGCTTCCCGCCGGCGGGGAGCGTGGATCGGGCAGCGCTGCTCAGATGGCCATAGCAGCCGGAGGCCGTCCGGACGGGCCAGCACGACCAGGTGGCCTGACAGGCCGCAGGAGCAATCGCCCGGTTCGATGACTGGCAGACCGGCGGAGCGGCAGGCCCTGATCGCGCGCCTGACCTGGCGTTCGTCGCTGCCGGTCATGTCGACCACCAAGGCCCGACCTCGTGGTTATCGCCGACCACGACGCTTGAGAGCCGAGCGGCCGCACCCTGCTCATCGATCCGATCCAGGCCGAGTCGTCGCGCGATCTTCGCGTATCGCTGGACGCCGCCACGCCCAAGCTCGCCGAGGAGTTCGGCGAGCATCGACGGCCTCGACCGGACGTTTCCGGCGTTCATGACCGAACCCGCCACGGGATTCCGGTGCCGTAGCGCAGCGGCGGCTGGTAGTCGACGGGGAGCCGCGTGCGGCCGCGCTCGGTCAGCCGGAAGTGCAGGGCGCTCTCGATCAGCCCCTCACGCTCGAGCTCGCCGAGCACGTCGAGCAACGGGCCGTCCTCCTGTTCATGCCAGCGGAGCGTGTGGCGGAGCTCGGCCTCGCAGATGTAAAGGCTCGCACGGTCGATCCGGGCGAGGATCTCCTGCTCAACCTCCGCCGGGATAGGGAGCTGCTTAGTGGCGAGGGCTACGGCGGTCATCGCTGCTCCTGGCGCTGGTCGCGGAACAGAGCGAACGACTGGCAAGCACGGCCCCCGCATTGCGGACGGCAGGCGTGATGACACGGCGTATGGATTTGCTCGGGGCCGTGCACCACGGACACCACAGGCTTGTAGCGGGTGCGCACGAGACCCTCTACGACGGCGTCGGGGGCGGTGGTTTCGGCAGGTTGGGTGTGCATCGATCGGTCACCTCTTCTGGTGTCGGGCGCCGGCCGCTGCCACGGCGGGGGCGTCTGTGGTCTGTTGATTTCCGGGTCGCGTCATTCGTCGGCTCGGGTGGTCAGGCGGCGGCGTGCGCGTCGTCGTCCTTCGATGCGGGCGTCGTCGGCTTGGTCGACAAGCGCGGCGATCGTGTCCGCGGGCTGGTCAAGCAGTCGGGTGATCGCGGCTGTGACGATCTGCCCGACGGGGAGCTGGAGCTTCCGGGCGGTGTCGCCGAGTTCGGCTAGCAGCTCGTGGGGTAGGCGGAAGCTGCCTACCCCGGTGATCCCGCTCCACTCGCGCCAAGGAGGATTGCCGGTGCCGGTCGCGTCCGGCTCTTCCGGGACGGCGCGGGTGCGACTGGTCGCCCCCGCGGTCTGTTTGCTGTGTGACCCGGCGAACCCCGGCGCAGCTGCTCCGTGATTGCTGCGTTTGGCTCGGTTGTCATTGCGGGCGGCGGGTGTCTGACGGGGTGCTGGTTCGGCCGGCGACTGCTGCTGCTTGGACGGTCCGGGACCGAGGGGGTCGTCGATCTCAAGGCCGCGTGCTCTCAGCCGGCTCATGCGGGCACCGCCGTGCGCTGTAGGTGATCGGCGAGCTTGCCGTATGCGAGCGCAACGGCGCTGTCGGGCGCGGAGATCGCGATCGGGGTGCGGGTCACGTCCGCGTGCTCGACCGCCGTGCGGTCGGGCACCCGGGCGACGACCTCGAGACCGAGCCGCGCCAGCGTGTCATCGATCACTTCGCCCATCACCCGCCGCGGCTTGACCTTTGTGAGGATCGCTGCGAGCGGAGGCAGCGTCGGCCGCAGCCGAGTCAGTTTGGCGATCGTGGCTCGTAGCTCGGCGACGCCCTGCGCCGCGCCCTCGTCGCCGGCGGCGACCGGCGCGATTACCACGTCGGCGGCGATCAGCGCGTTGACCGTCAGCAGCCCCAGGTTGGACGGCGTATCGATCACCACGACGTCGTATGCGAGCGGGTCGAGCGCCTCGCGCAGCGCGGCCTCACGCCCCACCTCCCCGGCCAGCGCGAGCTCCACGCCGGCCAGCTCGCGCGAGCCGGGCAGCAGATCGATCCCGTGCACACCGGACGCGATCGCCTCACGTGCGCCGATCCACCCGGCGAGCACGTCGACGATCGTGCTCGGCAGCTCGCGCACCACGATCCCCAGTCGCCGGGTCAGAGCGAACTGTGGATCGAGATCGACAGCCAGCACCCTGCGGCCGCGTGTTGCGAGTAGCGCTGCCAGGTTTATTGCGGTTGTGGTCTTCCCGACCCCACCCTTCTGATTGGCTACCGCGATGACCATCACGACACCTCCTTCTTCTGGTTGTAAGCGTGTGTGTCAGATGTCTTGTAAGCCGACGTGTAAGACCGGCAGTGCGATGACTTGTCCGTATGCAAGTCAATGCACCGATCAGTCACCGAGAGGGATCGTCCCGCGCGACTAGACGTCTCCGGCTGCGCGTGACTGGATTTGATGGGAACTGTCACAGTCCGGTGATACGGCGCGGCGATCCCGTGACCTTCGACCATGCCTTGGTTCTCGCCACCAGCCGGTCGGGTGGCTTCGCTCACGTTCGCGGCGGGCGCCCCCGGCACGACGCTCACCGCTTGGCGCTCGCCGCTGACGGTCACGCGCGAGCTGCTGGCATCCGGGAGGACGGGCGCGAAGAGCAGCACGACGCCTCCCTCTGCGCGGTGTCGAAGCGCTTGAAGACCGACTCGTTCGCGAACCTGTAAGGCCGGCGTGCTTGATGACCGGCGTGGCTGCCGCCGGTCAGACATGTTCCGCAGCTGAGCCCAACGACGCGTCTGTAGACCTATCAGCCAGCGCGTGAGCAATCCGCTCCGAGGCGCTCGACGGCACGCGCCGATTCCTCAGCGCGGCGGCACATGAGTCCGAGCCGACCGGATTCTGATCACGAGCGGGCGCGGCTGGCACACCACCCGGCGGCTGCGCGAGCGCCACGCGCTCGCGGTCCGCGGCGAAGCGCACGGCGCGACTGACCTGTGCCGCACAATGCCCAAGCAGCCGACCGAACCGAGTCCGAACCCACGCTCTGGTCGCCTGCGGAGCGTCGATCACGAGGCTGCCATCTGGATCGACTGCGATCACCTCAAGCCGCGCGAGCCACAGCTCAAACGTGCTCTCACCGACCCGCTGGAGCAACAGCTCGCGGATCTGCTCCCACACCTCACGATCCCCTGACCTCGCCGTCGCCAGCCGCTCTCGGACCGCCACGACATCGACCCGGACCATCCGACGGCGCTTGCGACCATGCTTGGTGAGGTAGGTCTCCTCGACCAGAAGCTCGTCGGTGACACTCCCCCCCCTGGGGGGGTTGGGGGGGTTGGGGGGGTGAAGGGTTCTGGGGTTCTGGGGTTCCCTACCCGCGCGCGCGTTAGGCGCCGGGGTTTCTGCCGGGGTTTGTGCCGGGGTTTCTCGAGAAAGCGTCCGGTCAGCGCCCCCGTTTCCGACCGAAACCCCGGCGCTCACCGGACCGTTTACCGGGGAAAGTGTCCGCTCCCCGCCGCCCTTTTGACACGAAACCCCGGCGCTCACCGGACGCTTCGGGCGGCAAACCGTCCGCTCGTCGCTGCCCGCTGCGTCCGCGACTGGCAGATCCTCGTGATCCTGGCCGCCGCCCTTTCGGCCATGCCGCTCGGCCGCGGTCGCCGGCGTCCAGGACACCTTCGCGAGCAACGGCCGCTGCCCCTCGGGCGGCGCTACCCGCCGCCGAACCACCGGCTGCGTCTCGCCCGCCACCGACCGTGGATGGGGAATCTCCCACGAGTTCGTGTTGCCCCTGCCGCCCCTACCCCTCAGGAGTACGAGCTCCCCGGATGCGAGCAAGGCAACCTGCGCGCGCCGGTATGTCCGATCCGAGAACCCGGCCGCGGCGCAAAGCTGCGAGGTCGTGACATGCTCCACGACCCGGTACTCGTTCGCGACCGCCGCGAGCGCGGCCAGGAACAGCCGACTCGTGCCCTGGGATCGGCTGTAACTAAGCACCGCCTCGAACAGCTCGGGGTTGATCTCACCGTCCCACCACGGACCGGTCACAGCGAACGGCAACCACAGCGTGCTCGCGCGCCCCCGCCCGGTCGCCGCGTCCTCCACGACCACCAGGCCGCGACGCTCGAGCATGTTGCGCGCCTCAAGGAACCAGCTCCGCTTCAACCCCGCCCTCGCCGCCGCCGCCGGCGTACCAGGGCGCGCGCGGCCATCACCGTCAGCGAAGCTCGCCAACGAGAACGCCACGAGACGCTCACCCGCGCACAAGTCATCACGCGCGAGCGCTGCCGCGATCGCAGCCCGGCTCATTCGGCGCCCCCCGAGGCAGAGCGCACCAGGGCACACCTGCAAGCGCGCGTCGCCATCAGCAACAGCCAGCCAGCGCCGATCGCGGATGCCGGCGAGTCCGTCCGCGGCATCACTAGACTGCCCTCTTGTCCCGTCCAGGACCAAGAGCTTTGGTTATCGCCTCGATCCCCCTCAGCTGCTGTCACAGCTGGCACGGGGGTCGAAGCCGTTAAGGGGCAGATCCCCGGACGCGGCGGTCGCCCGCGCGCCCGGAGCCCCGGCTGTCTAACTCTCAACTCCCGCTGCTCACCTCCTCGAAGCGCTCTTGCTCCGAGGAGGGCGGCGCGGCCTTCACGGCCACGCCGCCACTGGTCCACGCACCTCCCAGCGCGGACCAAACTCCCGAAAAGTCCCTGCAAACGGATCCACGAACGAGACCCGACAGCACGAACAAACCTCCGGAAACGCCCAGCAAATCAGCACATTCGCTGCTCAGCGTCGTTCCGCTTTGCAAGCAGGAGGTCGCCGGTTCGATCCCGGCTGGCTCCATTTCCCGAAATCCCTGGTAATCCATACCTTTGGTCGACGAACGATTCGGGCTTGTCGTCGGCTCGGGCCGTCATATGGAAGCGCTATGGAAGCCTCTCTCAGTTCGCCCTCAGCGCCCGCCACACAGCGGCTATCTCGGTGAGGCCCGAGAACGTCCGAGGGAAGGGTTCGGCGTCGATGCGCTCCGATGAGGAACGGAGTCGGCCGGACGAGCCATGCGGGAGCCTCCGGCGAGCGGGACCCGCGAACCCGCAGCAACCGCGGCTGCGCCGCTGTTCAAACGCGCCGTCGCCGCAGATGTGGCGCATATCTCGAGCTCATACCGGCTGTGGCGCTTGCCGAGCGCAAAGAGCGTCGGTCATTGCCGCCAACATCGCCTCCCATAGCACTGCGGCCGCCGCGCTCAGGGTGGTCGACACGATCCCTCGGCCACCAACGCGGTCAGCGGGCGCGGAGTGGCCCGAGGGACGAAAGATCGACGGGGCCGGACGCTGGGACCTGAGTGAATAAAGAAGTTCCGCCCGCAGCGATGAACGCCATTTGCAGTGGATCGGGTGCCCGGTCGCCCGGACCGCCCGCCCCGAACGCGAACACGCGGACAAGACGCGCCGTCTTGAAGCACCCTTGATATCCTTGCGCGCCAATGTTCGGGGAGTACGATTGGTGTCATGCCAGTCAAGGACCGTGATCGATCTAAGGAATCGTTGCGGGACATCGAGTCCTCGATTGTTGATGCTCTTCGGGAGGCCGAGAGCAGTCTCGAGCGCAAAATCGAGGAGATCTTCGGCCCGCTGCTTGAAGAGATCCAGCGTATCCTCGATCTCGTCAGGCAGTTTGAGATCTCCGAAGATGCTCTGATCGCATTTCTGCAGACAGTGAAGGAGCTTCTAGGCGGGAAGCCGCTTGCAGTCAAGGACGCTAAGCGTGCAGCGATGATTGCGGCAGCCGGCACGACGTGGCGGAACGAGCTTGGACCTCTACTCACGAGCGCCGATGTCAGGACACTACTTGGTGACGTCTCCCGTCAACGCGTCGACGAGCTGCTGCGTTCGCGTCGTCTCATTGGACCGCAGGACAGCTCTGGGCGACGACAGTTTCCGCTGTTCCAATTCGATGACGGGCAACCAATCGAACCGTTGGTTGCAGCATACTGGGCGATTGCTGATGGTGCCGTGAATGAGTGGACTGCTGCTTCGTGGTGTGTTGCGCCCGACGATGCGTTAGACGGTATGTCTCCTGTCGAGTGGGCGCGAGCAGGTAACGACCTTGACCGGCTGCTCGCTGTTGCGCGTCAGGACGCAGCACGCTTGGCGCAGTGACGTTGAAGCGGTTTCCTAGGTCGACCCTTCGAGGCGATCGGGAGATATACCGAATCCATCGTTCCTTCCGCGATCCGTGGTGGTTCTCTTCCGGCGGGCTGGGTCGTTTCGATCCGGTTGGCACTGGCCTTGGGGCCTGCTACTTCGCAAGCAAGCCTGCTGGGGCGTGGGTCGAGGTGTTTCGCAAGAAGATGCTCTTAGCGGAGGATGAGGTGCGCGAGCGGTCGCTGTTCTCGGTCCGCCTCGCCCGTGACCTTAGGCTCGGTGACGTCACCTCGCGCCGCGCATTGCAGTTCGGCATAACCGCTTCAATCGGTGCGAGTGAGGACTATACGGCGAGTCACGCGTTCGCCAGCGAGGCGGTCGCCGCCGGGTTCGACGGAGTGCGATACCTCGTTCGTTACGATCCCGCGCAGAAATTCTTCGGGTACGCCTTGTTCGGACGCGAAACGGGCGCTGGCTCGTTGCCGGCCGCCCCCGGTTCGGCAGCAGACGAACCCATCCCGGGATCACTGGTCGAACAGGCGCGCCTGCTCTTCGGCTACCGCGTCCTCCCGGCTCCGTAGCGCGGACCTGCACCAAGCGCGCGCACAATCGGTCGAAGCCGGCATTGCAATTGACCCTCACACCGCACTGCCAATCGGCGTGACCGCGAAGGTCACGCTTGACTCGGCTGGCGCGCCGATCGCAATCGATCCCAGCCTTCAGCTTGACATTCTTCTGGGGGACGCTGATACCGCGCTTCAAGAGGACGGCTTCGCCGTCTGGATAGTCATAGATCGGCTTGACGTTGCGTTTCCACAGAACGCCGACATCGAACGGCTAGCCCTTCGGGCCCTATTCCGGACATATAACGACATCCAGGGCAGACGGCGCCCCGAGAGCTCATTCAACTCCTCGATAGTCTCAAGGCTCGCGAACTGACTGCGATTGCTTCCGGTTGCCTGCCCCTCTGCAAGCGTCTCTGGAACTGCCACCGCAAGGACTTCGATTACCTCTGCGCCGAAGCTCGCGAAGCTCTTGGCCTCGCCCTGAACCATGTTCAGCGCGTCCCGGTACAAGAATGGGACCCAGTAGATCGGCTCGGACTTCGGGCCCGTTCCTCAAAGAAACCTACGTCAACCAGGCGCGCCGCAATTCGCTTTGCTCCCCCTTGATCACGGACTCGCCATAGCGACGCCAGCGCTTGTACAGAATGCTGGGTTTTCTCACCATCTAAAGGGCAGCGCAACGTCATGGGAGCACCCCGGATTGCCCAGACGAAGGCGACGCGGGAGGACGACACGCCGACCTTCTCGGTGCTCCACGAGGTCGATAGCAACGGCAGTCCGGTTCCCGTTTCCCACGGAGCTGTCCCGTCGATGCACAGCTTCAGGCACACCGTCGCAAGCAGGGCACTCCTTGCAGGCGAACGCGTCGATGAGATCGCGTTTCTCCTCGGCCACCGCGACGCCAACGTGACCCGTGCGGTCTACGTTCGCGAGCTTGCGGACGCGCGGCGTCGGACGATGCGGCGGTCGCGCATGGTCGCCGAGTTCGGCGACGTCCTCGGCATGAACAACGACGCGTAATCCTCGGGCGCCCGGCTCCGGGTCGGGCGTCCGTCCTGCTTGGCACGATCGATCGGTGTCATGGCCACCAAAGATCGGCGAGCTGCTCCCGTTCGCGGAGGACGCGTACGGCGTCCACGAGAAGCTCGTCGAGCATGCGCTAAAGGCCGCGCATCCTGGGGGAAGGGCCGAGGGATTCGCGCGAGTGCTCGCAGTCACCGCCGACGATCTGGAGTACGTCGCCCGGGCGCTGCTCAGCGGGGTCCGCACGACGCCGGTGTCCGGCGTTCGGCCTGCGGTAGCGCACGGCTGCCATTGCGAGGTCATCGGCCCAGTGCTCCGACTTCGCGATCGCGCTGATCGAGTCGCGAATGTCCTCACCGACTGGCAGATCCGGTCGGACGGGGATCCACCTCGTTTGATCACCAGTTACATCGTCTCTAGAGCTCGATAGACGATGGCAACCATCAAACACGCGATCGAGGAGCACGACGTTGTGGTGCTGCGAGTGCCGATCGGCACCTGGCCGACCGGGACGACGGGTACAGTCGTCAGCCTCTATCAAGACGCCGCACTGGTTGGGGTCGCCGAAGACGATTCGCCCGGGTCGGCGCTCGACAGCCTGCTGCCGGTCCCGTTCGAGCAGCTTGAGTTGCGCTGGAGCCACCGCACTGGTTGGGTCGACAGCATGAAAGCCTGATGGAAGCCTCTTTCGCCGTGATCGCACCGTCAGACCATCTACAGCTCTAACGTAGATCTAGCGTTTACGGGCCGAATCGGCATCTGACCCGCAGCTAAATCGGCCCTCGTGCTCTTTGCAAGCAGGACGTTGCCGGTTCGATCCCGGCTGGCTCCATCGAGAAAGTGACTCTAAATGCTGGCATCTCTTGGCTAGCGGTTGTCGGCACTAGTCACTCTAACTGGTCACAGGTTGTCGCTTGAGGTCGTTTCTGTGGCCAGATCCGCCTGGAACGGGCGGTATCTCGCGTGCCTCCCAGTCGCGGAAATGGACTTTGCTCAACATCATTATCGACGGCGCTGACGGAACAGCGTCGGACATCAGCGCGTGGAGGGCCTGACCGTGGTGTGTGCGGTCACGGCGCTTGAGGATCTGCGCGCAGATCTTGAGGGTGGTCGTCGCGTCCTCGTGCCCCACCTGTGCCTGCACGTACGGGACGGGCGCTCCGGCCTCGAGCATCAGCCTGATGAAGGTGCGGCCGACGGTGTGCGCGGTCACCGCCGCGGGCGGCGGCGATTCCCCGCGATCAGTGCGCAGCGCGTTTGCGGCTCGGACAGCCGGTGCGATCACGCGGCGATTGACGTTGTCCTTGTCTCGGCGGCCCCCAGTCTGCGTCGGGAACGCAGGATCGGTCGGCTGCGCGTTCGGACGTGTGGCCCGATACGCGATCAGCCGTCGCGTAGCCACGGTGTCATGTTCACTTGGCGACACCGGCTTCCGTCTTGGAGTTGCGGACGTGGATCACGCCGTGTGCAAAGTCAAGGCCGCAGATGTTCACCGCACACACCTCGCTGTTGCGAAGGCCGGCGCATCCGAGCGTGGGTGACCTTCAGGCGGAGCTGTCGGTCCGTCGCCGGATTGCTCTGCAGGAGCCCGCGCTTGAGCGCGTCGTTCAGTACTCGCGAGATCACGTTCAGCGACATGTTGACCGTGCGCGGCCCCGGTGCTCGCCGCGGCTGTCCGCGCCGGTCATGCAGCGTCAATCCCGTTTCCTTTGCCATCGCGATCTCTTAGTTTGCGCTCGAGTTTGTGCGCGACGAACGCCGAAAGGACGGCGTAGTCGATCTCGGCGATCCGGTAGTCGTGCAGGAACGGGAGGCTGTGACGGCTGAGTGGGTACTCGGCGAGGTCGGCCGTCCGCGGTCTGAACGATGCGTCGGTAGCGCTTGAGCCAGTCGCCTGCGAACTCGTGGCAGCCTGGGTTCTTCTCGCGCGGATCGAGCTCGAACGCGTTCGGCGGGCGCCAGGCGCCACGGCTGATGAGGGCAGCGATCTCGTCGCGTCGATCCGCCGCTCGGACGTCGTTCCAGCCCTCGCGCTCGGTGCCCAGCGGGACCCAGTAGCGTTCTCCGTAGGCCCGGATCCGCAGGCCGTACGTGTATTGCCGATCGCGTTCGCGATAACGCTTGACGATCGAGCCAACGGCCTGCGGTCCGCGGCGATGCGCGAGTGTCTCCCGATTCTGTGTGGTCATGCGTGCCTCCGTGGTGGGTCGGACGGCACGACTGTGCCCGGCCAGAGCGTCAGCTGGCTGAAGCGCCGAGCCCTCAGCTCGGGGTGCGGGGCGTCTTCCTCGACGAATGCGAACGCGGGTCACGCGACCGCGGCTACGGTCCGGACCGCAGCCGTTCGCGCGGCCCGGTCGGCTTGCGCGACCGCCCGCAGAAATGCCGCGATCGGCAGGTGCGTCGTATCGCGACGCGTCACGACGGCGGTTGCCACGGCCGGTTGAGGATCGGCGAGCGGAACGAAGCGGACACCCGGAGCGAGGTATCGCTCCGCAGCCGAGGCCGGAACCAGTGCCATGCCGGCGCCCGAAGCCACAGCCAGCAACGCCGGTTCGAGGTGGCCATCGGGCATCTCGGTCAGCGTCGGCGACAGTCCGGCATCGCGGCACGCCGCGACGATCGCGTCGTAGAAGGCACGATTGGCTTCCCGCGGCAACACCACGATGCGCTCGGGCAGTATCTGATCGAGGCGAATGGCGGAGGCCACGGCGTTCCGATGCGTAACGGGCAACGCGGCGATGGCGTGCTCGTCGGCGAGCGGCGTCGACCGGAGGCCGGCAGTGGGTGCGGGCAGCGAGACGACGGCGGCATCGAGCCGCTCTGCGCGGACGGCTTCTAGCAGCTCGACGCCGTTGCCCGGCTGAAGGATTGTTTCGAGGTTCGCCATCCCCGTGGCCAGCCGCTGCAGCGTTCGCGGGATGCTGACCGGCAGCGAGGCAAGCATGTAGCCGATCCGCAGACGATGGACGGCGCGATCGCGTGCGTTCCGCGCGGCGAGCCGCGCCACCTCGGCGTCTTGCAGCACGCGTCGCGCCTCCGTCAGGAAGGCGGCTCCGGCGTCCGTCAGTGAGACGTTGCGCTGGCTACGGTCGAGCAGCCGTACGCCCAGCTCGTCCTCGAGCTTCCGAACCTGCTCGCTGACGGCAGGCTGCGCGACGTGCAGCCGCTCGGCGGCTCGGCGGAAATGGAGCTCCTCCGCGACCGCGACGAAATACCTGAGATGCCTGAGTTCCATGGTGCTCCCGTCTCGTCTGTGGGTGGCGGCACAGCCTGCTCGCAGAGGCTGGCGCTCGCATCTGTGCCGGACCTAGCGGAGTCCCTAGTGGCGCCCCCGGGAGAGGCCGGGGCAGACTAGGAGGTGGTGCCCGGCGGCCTGGTGCCGATTAGGTCGAGTCGGGGAGCTCGAACGCCCCCGCGTACGCCTCGGTCGCGCCTCGGATCTTGACCAACATCATCACCACGTTGCCGCACGTGCGGCGGCGCATGACGGCGCCGGGCGCCCGCGAGTAGACCTGAAGCTCGGCGATCAGCGAAAGTGCGCCACAGTGCCGGCACCGCCCGCGCGTGGCAGTCACCTCTGAGCCGAAGTGCTTCAACAGCCACCCGGCGAACGCGTTGTCATCCAAAGCGTCCATCTAGCAGACCACGACCGGAAGACGAATTGCGCGCGCAGCATCCATTGCTGCTCCTCGAGCTTCCGAACGATTTCGATCAGGAGATCCTGCGACGCGGGCGTCCGCCTCGGCGAACCGGTCCATGCGCTCCCGAGCGAGCTCGCTGACCTGTGCGATCCGGTTCGTGTGGCTCTCCAAGGGCTGGCAGATGGCTCGAGATAGCGCTTGAAGCCATGGTTCTTCTCCTTGCCTTTTAGATCGGAGTAAAGCTTCCCGTCATAGCTGGCGTCCGCGATCGGAAACGCCGATCAACTGAGCACCGCCGCCTGTTGTCGAACGCAGTCCTGTCGTGTTCCATGGAGCCGCTGAAGTCCAGCGAATTGCACCAACAAGACGACCACCTAATAGGAGTGATCAGTATGGCGAGCGAGCAGTCCATGGGTATGGGGTCCCCGAACGGGGTCGGGCATCTCTACATGCAGACGAACGAGGTTCGCAACTGCATCATCCATTATCACCGGTCCTTTGACGGGACGATCACGGAAGCGGAACGCTGCTTCACCGGCGGATCCGGGTCTGGCGGGTATAACCCGATCGTCCATCGGGAGAGCACGCCAAATCCTTTCGAGGGTGCGTACAGCGTGATTCTGAGCCCGGACAGCCGCTTTCTGTTCACGACCAATGCGGGTGACAATTCTGTCTCGTGCTTTGCGGTCGGTGAGGACGGTCGTCTGACGCTGCTCGATGCCAAGCGCACCGGGAATGTCGTCCCGGACCGAAGCGGAAGTGCGAAGGCCCTCGCCTACGACCCCGCCACGGGCACGCTGTACGTCTCCCACGCGCTGGGACCGGACCACATCCGGCTGATGTCGGTCGACAGCGAGGGGCGGCTCACGGCACGTCCAGAGCGTTACACGGTGAACCTCCCGGACAAACCCAATCGGGTTGCCACGATGGCCGCGCTTTCGCCCGATGCGAGATTCCTGGTGGTCGGCACAACCTTCGATGAGCCGGCGAAGCCGAACCCGGACGGTTCGCCGATCCTGTGGGTTTCACCCAACGGCGACGCGCCGCACTCGGTCGCGTCCAACGCACCTGACCCCGACGGGTTGATCGTGTTCCCGGTCAACGGGGAGCACGGTGCGCTCGGCGAGCCCCTGTTCCAGGACGGCGGCGGCGCCTCGCCCTGGAATCCGCTGTTCCTGAACCACCGCCCGAATCAGTTCATCCTCGGCTACGCCGTGGCCGATGGCGTGTCGCTTGCGACGCTTGACTCGGATGGCAAGGTGACGACCGGGCCGGTCGTCAGGGTCGATACAAGCGCGGGCCTGCCCTCCGAGCTGTGCTGGCTCTCGATCAGTCCCGACGACCGGACGGTGTTCGCGACGCACTTCGGGTACAGCTACATCAGCACCTACCGCCTCGAGGGCAAAGTGCTGTCGGTCGCGAAGGATCCGGCGTGCCCGAAGGTTCCTGGAAATGGAGCTTTCCGGGCACTCAACGGGACCGTCAGCAGCGGCCCGAGTGACAACTGGCTCTCGCCCGACGGCGCCTACCTCTACCAGATCTACGGGAATGCCTCGAAGCTGATCGGCTACAGGGTGCAGGACGACGCCTCGCTGACCGAGGTCACGAGCGCGGAGATCCCGTACAACAGCTGCCAGGGCCTGGCGGGGTTCTGATCGCCCCGCCGACGTGTGACGCCCGCTGGCGCCCGCAAGGCTCGCCAGCGGGCGCCACCGGCCCCGCTCCTTCCTCACTTTCACTATTGCTCTATGTCGACTTCAGACCACGTCATTCCCCAGCAGGCAATTCCGAGCACCAACGGCGCCGGGCCGCGCATCGAAACCTGGGTGTCCGGGTTGATGCTCAGTCCGCGCGAGACCGAGAAGCTCGTCATCTACCAGGTCGCCGAGCTGGCTCGCCGTCGCAAACAGCGCGGCACCAGGCTGAACTTTCCGGAATCGATTGCGTTGATCACCGAGGCACTGCTGGAGGCGGCGCGCGACGGCAAGTCGGTCGCCGAGGTGATGGAGCTTGGCAAGCAGGTCCTGAGTCGTGCCGACGTTATGGAGGGTGTGCCCGAGATGGTCACTCTCATTCAGGTCGAGGCGACCTTCCGTACCGGCACTCAGCTCGTGTCCGTCTCGAACCCGATTCCGTAGGTGCACGGCCCATGCGCCTTCTTTCATCACCAAGCGAATATGGAGGACGACCGTGATTCCTGGCGAATGGCTTCTGGCCGACGAGCCGATCGAGTTCAACGAAGGCAGGCGGAAGCTTCGCCTTTCAGTCCGCAACACCGGCGACCGGCCCGTGCAGGTCGGATCCCACTTTCATTTCTTCGAGGTCAACCGCGTACTGCAGTTCGACCGTCCGGCCGCGTTCGGCACGCGACTCGACGTCCCGTCGGGGCAGTCGATCCGCTTCGAAGCCGGCGACGAGCGCGACGTCGACCTGGTGGCGTTCGGCGGACATCGGCGTGTGATCGGCTTCAACGGTCTCCTCGACGGCGCGATTTCCACCCAGTCAGCGGAAGCACACGCATGGCGGCGAGCCGAAGACCTCGGGTTCTCCGCTAGCGAAAACGGAAGGAGTGTGCAATGAGCACGGTGTCGCGCCAGCAGTACGCCGCCCTCTACGGGCCGACCGTGGGCGACCGGTTCCGCCTGGCGGATACAGCACTGATCGCCGAGGTCGAGCGGAGTCTGTTGCTCCCGGGCGAGGAGGCGATCTACGGAGGAGGCAAGTCCATCCGTGACGGCATGGCGCAAGTTCCTGGCGTGCGAAACGCCGACGGTGTGCTCGACCTCGTGATCACCGCCGTTGTGGTCATGGACCCGGTGTTGGGCATCGTGAAGACCGATATCGGAATCAAGGACGGCCGAATCGTCGGCATCGGCCAGGCCGGGAATCCGTATGTGCAGGACGGCGTGGATCCGCGACTGACGATCGGCGCGGGCACCGAGGTGATTTCCGGCGAAGGTCTCGTTGCCACGCCGGGCGCGATCGACACCCACGTCCATTTCCTTACCCCAGAGCAAATCCCGCACGCGCTCGCGAACGGCGTGACCACGTTGCTCGGCGGCGGTACCGGTCCGGCAGACGGTTCGAAGGGGACCACCTGTACCCCGGGGCCGTGGAACATCGCTCGCATGCTCGAAGCCAGCGCCGGGCTTCCCGTCAACGTCGGTCTGCTCGGCAAGGGAAACAGCAGCAGGCCCGAGGCGCTAGTCGAACAGCTGCGGGCGGGCGCGTGCGGGTTGAAGGTCCACGAGGACTGGGGGGCGACACCCGCGGCGATCGATTGTGCGCTAGCCGTCGCTGACGCGTACGACGTGCAGGTCTCACTCCACGCCGACACGCTGAACGAGAGCGGTTACCTGGCCGACACGATCGCCGCGATCGACGGACGCACCGTCCATAGCTATCACACCGAGGGCGCCGGCGGCGGACACGCGCCGGACATGATCGCGATCGCCGCCCTGCCGAACGTGCTCCCCTCGTCGACCAACCCAACCCGGCCGTACACGACCGACACGGTCGACAACCTCTTCTACATGACGGTCGTCACCCACCATCTGAACCCCGACAACCCCGAGGACATCGCGTTCGCTCAGTCCCGCATCCGAGCCGAGACCCAGGCCGCGGAGGACGTGCTGCACGACCTGGGGGTGCTCAGCATGTACTCGTCGGATTCGCAGGCGATGGGGCGGATCGGAGACACGGTCGCCACCTGCTGGCGAACCGCAGACAAGATGAAGAAATTGACCGGCGCGCTCGATGGCGACCCAGCTCGCAACGACAACCAGCGCATCCTGCGGTATCTCGCGAAGCTGACCATCAACCCGGCGCTGACTCACGGCATCGCTCACTTGGTGGGTTCGCTGGAGCCGGGTAAGGTCGCGGACATCGTGCTGTGGCCGACCAACACGTTCGGCGTCAAGCCGAAGTACGTCATAAAAGGCGGCCTCATGGCGTTCGGGATGATGGGCGACCCGAACGCGTCGATCCCGACACCGGAGCCCGTGCTTCTGCGGTCGCTGTGGGCGGCGTGCGGCATCGCGGCCGGTCGCACCTCGATGACGTTTGTGTCGACGGCGGCGGTCGAGGCTGGCGTGCCGGAGCGCCTGGCCATCGACCGATGGGTCGAGCCGGTGCGCGGCTGCCGCACCGTCGGTAAGGCCCAGATGGTCCGCAACGTCGCCACGCCCGAGATCAGCGTCGACCCCGAGAGCTATCAGGTCAGGGTGAACGGTCGGCCGGCGACCGTCCCGGCCGCGGAGGAGGTCGCGATGTCCCAGCTCTACTACATCGTGTGATGCGCGTGGGCGCCCCGCCGCTACCTCACGCGGGCTGGACCGGTGGCAGCACCGCGGAGCTTCAGAGCCTGCTGTCCGTCCTCCAGTTGAGCGATTCGGCGTTTCCGAGTGGCCGCTACACCCTCTCATACGGGGTCGAAGCGCTCGTGCAGAGCGGGCATCTAGCCGCCCCGGGCGATACGTCGACGATGAGCGCGCTGCTCAGCGACACGATTCGCTTCGGAGTGGCGCCATCTGACGGGCTCGCACTGGCGTGCGCTCACCGCGCCGCCGGCGACGGCGGGGTTGACCTCGAGTCACTGGCAGAAGTGGACCGGCGATTGACCGCAGTTAAAGTCGCTCGCGAAGCCCGCGAGGCGTCGACGCGCACCGGACGAGCGGTGCTCGCCACCGCGAGCGCGGCGATCGGAGCGCCCGCGCTGGCGAGCTATGCCGAGCGCATCAACGCGGGAGGATCACCCGGGAACCACGCGGTCGTTGTCGGGCTGCTCAGCGCCGTGCTGGGCGTCCCGTGTCTCGAGGGGGTCGTCGGTGAGTTGTACGCGTTCGCCTCCGGCTGGGTCTCGGCCGCGGTCCGGCTCGGTCTGTTCGATCACCGCGTCGCTCAGCGCCTGCTGCATCGCGGACGTGCGGTGATCGCCGAGTCCGCTCTGAAGGTGGTCGACCAAGACATCGGTCAGATCTCCAGTTGTACGCCACTGCTGGATGTGATGGCGATGTGTCACGAGCAAGCCGACGTCCGTCTGTTCGCAAGCTGAGAAAGGAAGCCATGTTGAGGATCGAAAGCCAGCCGCATATTCACGCGCACTCACACGATCACGACCACCTGCACGAGGAGCTCGACGGTGGGCTGGTGGGCGACGTCCGCGCGCCGGGCGTCGCCCGCATCGGGATCGGAGGCCCGGTCGGCTCGGGCAAGACCGCGCTGATCGAGGCGCTCGTCCCGAGGATGCTCGCGATGGGGCACCGCCCGCTGGTCGTCACCAACGATATCTTCACCCGGGAGGACGCGGAACACGTCAGGGCGACCCTGGCTGGTGTCCTCCCCGCCGAGCGAGTGGTCGGCGTCGAGACCGGCTCGTGCCCACATACCGCCGTCCGCGACGACCCCACGATGAACCTCGAGGCTGTCGCCGAGCTCGCCGACCGATTCCCGGATGCCGACGTCGTGCTGGTCGAATCGGGCGGCGACAACCTCACCCTGACATTCAGTTCGGCCCTGGCCGACTATTTCATTTTCGTCATCGACGTCGCGGAGGGGGACAAGATCCCCCGCAAGCGCGGTCCCGGTGTCACCAACTCCGATCTGCTCGTCATCAACAAGATCGACCTGGCCCCGCATGTGCGCGCGAGCTTGGATGTAATGGAGCGTGACGCCCGGACGGTTCGCGGTGAGCGGCCGTTCGTGCTCACGAACTGCTTCACTGGCGAGGGGCTGGCCGAAGTGATCGATCGAATCGCGTCCGTCATCGGCGTGCATCGACCGGCGTCCCCAGTCCGGACCGCATCGTGACACGAGAGGCCGCCCTGAGGAATGACCCTGGTTGGTACACGCCGTCGGATCTGCCCGGGGAACTGACCGCGTATGACAATCCCCTACTCGACGCTCTCGGGGTGGGGGCCGCCGGCAAGGTCGGTCTGCTCGATCTCGCCCTGAGCTGCCACGGCGGCGTGACGCGAATCCGACGGCACTACCAGCGGGTGCCGCTGCATGTGTACCGGCCCATCTATCTCGACGAACGCCGGCCCGACATGGCCTTCGTGTTCGTCCAGCAGTTCGGCGAGGGCCTTGTTCAAGGAGATCGCTACCGCATCGACATCGATTGCGGACCCGGTTCAGCCACCCACATCACGACGCAGGCCGCCACCAACGTCTACGGAGCGCGGCAAAACTTCGCCACCCAGATGATCAATCTGCGCGTCGGTGCGGGTGCGGTTCTGGAGTATCTACCCGACCCCATCGTGCCGTTTCGCGGCGCACGGCTTTTCCAGCGCACGGCGGTGACGGCCGATCCGGAGGCCACGGTGATCCTCGGGGAGACGCTTCTGCCCGGCCGGGTCGCACACGGCGAGGCCCACGTCTACGACCTCTATTGGGCTGAAACGGACGCGCGCCGTCCGGATGGCAGGTTGCTGTTTGCCGACCTGTTGCGTCTGAACCCCCTCGGTGGTGGAGGCTCGAGGTCGCTCGGTGTGCTCGGTCCTTACGACGTCATCGCCACCCTGCACGTCCTTTCGGGACAAGGCGACCCCGCGCGCCTGGTCGCATTACTGAGAGATGCGCTCGCTGCACAAGGCGGCGTGATGGCAGGGGTGAGCGAGCTCCCAAATCGCGCCGGCGTGGGCGTGCGGCTCCTCGGCCGCACTTCCAAAGCCGTCCAGGCCGCGCTGCGAGCCGCGTGGAACGCCGCGCGGCTGGAGCTAGTCGGCACGCCAGCCCCGAACCTTCGGAAGGGATAGCCGACGTTGGCGAGCTCTCATCGAACCGTTCGGCGCCGGGCCCGGGTCCGCGGGCGCCTCGACCGCCGCCAGGGGCGAACCGCGGCGACGATGGCGGGTGTGGTGATGGGGTTGCACGCGCTCGGGTTCTTCCTGCTTCTCGCGCTGGTCGCGCCGCATCACGACCGCCTGGGCGGACCCGGCGGCTTGGCGGTTGGCACGGGACTGACGGCTTATACGCTCGGGCTCCGACACGCGTTTGACGCCGATCACATCTCCGCGATCGACAACACGACCCGCAAACTTATGGCCGATGGCAAACGGCCGCTGAGTGTCGGCTTGTTCTTCTCGCTCGGACACTCGACGATCGTGTTCATGCTCGCGCTGCTGTTCTCGCTCGGGATCAAGGCGCTGAGCGGCCCGGTGGTCCATGGCGGCTCGACGCTTCACCGGGTCACGAATGTCGTCGGGACGTCGGTAAGCGGCTCGTTCCTGTGTCTGATCGCAGCGATCAACGCGGTGATCCTGGTGAGCATCGTCAAGGTGTTCCGGAAGATGCGACAGGGCGCGGGTGACGAGGCAGAGCTCGAGCGCCAGCTGAACTCGCGCGGGCTGATGAGCCGGGTGCTGGGCCGGTTAACCCTCCGGATCAACTCATCGTGGCAGATGTACCCGGTCGGTCTCCTGTTCGGCCTAGGCTTCGACACCGCCAGCGAGGTGGCGCTGCTGTTCCTGGCGGCTGGCGCCGCCACCAGCGGACTGCCGTTCTACGCGATCCTGTGCCTGCCGGTCCTGTTCGCGGCCGGCATGTCACTTCTGGACACGATCGACGGCTCATTCATGAACTTCGCCTACGGGTGGGCGCTCTCACAGCCGGTGCGCAAGGTGTTCTACAACATCGCGATCACCGGCCTGTCGGTGGCGGTCGCCCTGGTGATCGGCACGATCGAGCTGGCCGGCCTCCTGGCCCAGCAGGTCGGCGCCCGCGGATCGTTCTGGGCGTGGTTGGAGCAGGTCAACATCAACACGCTCGGGTTCATCGTCGTGGGCATGTTGATCGCCACGTGGGCGATAGCTGCTGCGCTGTGGCGGTTCGCGAGGATCGAGGAGCGCTGGAGCGTGCGCTCCGATTGAGCGAACCCGCTCATTAGTCCGACGCGGCCGATAAGGAATTCAGGCCGACGGGCCGAACCGTTCCGTGCGGATCGCGCCCGGCGGGTGACCAAGCCATACGAGCAAGTCGGCGGCTTGTTCGACGAGCGCAGTCGGACCGCAGATGAAGATCCGCGGCCGTTGCGCTGGGGCGGACCCACCAGGGCGACCATCGGCCCGTCGATCCGCCGCGCGAATCCGCCCCACCGCGGCGGCGCATCCCGCGTGAGCATGTAATGCACGGCCAGTCCGTCACCGTTCGCGAGCTCTCCGAGCTCGTCCCGGTAGAGCACATCTTCTTACGCGCGGGCGGATAGGAGCAGCCGCGCGTCTACTGTGCTCGAGATCCGTCCTCGGCGGTCATGCGGACGTCGACGTGCTGTCCGGCGATGTGTCTCGGCCAGCTCGGCACATCGAGCACGATGCCCTTAGGGTGGGGGTCTCCTCGATGAGCTCCGTGACCGTCCCGAGCCGCCACGCAACCGCGCTCACGGATTGGCTAATCGCCTTGATAGCGCTGTTCCTTCCACGGATCGCCGTAGTTGTGGTAGCCATAGTTCTCCCAGAATCCAGGCTCGTCGTGGTCCAGCAGCTCGAGGCCGCGGACCCACTTCGCGCTCTTCCAGAAGTAGAGGTGCGGCACGAGCAGCCGCGCGGGTCCGCCGTGCTCGGGTTCGAGCGGCTGGCCGCCGAACTCGTACGCGATCCATGCCTTGCCATCCATCACGTCCTCGAGCGGCAGGTTGGTTGTATAACCGCCGTCGCACCAGGCGCTCACGTACTGTGCCTCGGTCTCAACCCCCGCGATCAGCGTGTCGAGTGACACGCCCTTCCACATCGTGTCGAGCTTGGACCACTTGGTCACGCAGTGGATGTCGACCGTCGGGGTCTCGGCTGGAAGTGCGAGCAGCTCTTCCCCGGTCCACGAGACCGGCCGATCGACGGCGCCGCCGACCCGGAATGTCCACTCAGCGAGCGGCGTGTGCGGCGTCGGACCAGCGGACAAGGTCGGGAAGTCGCGCACGAGGTACTGGCCCGGCGGCAGGCGTGCCGTATCGACTTGCGGCCGGCGTCCTTCAAAGCCACGCGAGACTGGTGACATGGTGATTCCTCCTTCAGGCAACAACGGTCTTGTGGAGGATTGCGTCGGTCCGGGTGCTGGCAACAAGAAAGACCGATCGATCAATACGGGGCTAGCAGAACTTCGTCGTTTTGCTATCTCGCGCTGCATTGGACCAAATGAGTCCGAACGTGCGAACGACCAGCCCCGAAGAGGCGCTCGCAGCCGCGTCGTCACGATCGAGGGCCGCCCCGTACGTGGCGTGAGCACGGTCACGTCGTCACCCTCCGTGACTTGTCGTAGATGCTTCGGGTCGCAGCCGGGCCGGAGGTGCTCGCGCGTGTCGCTCCGATGCACAGAGACGACTCTGTCAATCCAGTGCACCCGCAAAGATCCGCTGGCCAGCGGCTGCACGTGCCGCGGACGACCACGCGGGCCATGAGTTCTGAGCACCATCGGATACTGCTCGACCATGAGGATGGTTCACCTCACTTCGGTCGTTACTAGTCGTAGGTGTCGTCCGGCGTTCTGCTCCGCGAGACGTGCCCGGACGGCCTCGAGGGCTAGGCCGATCAGATGGCCGGCGTGTTCAAAGCGCGTCGGTTGGACACCGGCCGGATTCGCAGCCGGTAGGAGAACGAGCTCCCGTGCTGTGGCGAGGGTCTGCGGTCGGGACGCGACGAACGCGGCATTGAGCGCGCCCACCGAAGTCGCGACGAGCAGGTCAGGAGCAATGCCGCACTCGTAAAGCGCCTGCAGCATCCCCACCTGCAGCGCTCCGAGCCTCACGCCGCCCGAACGCACGAACGCCGTCCGCAGCCGACACCCGGGTGGGGCTCGGCGTCAAGCGGCGGCGCGCCCCGAGTCCGAGGCGTCGCCGTCCAGCAGGTTCCGGCCACTCCTGTCGTCGAACAGGTGCAGCTGTGTTGTGTCGAACCAAAGCTCCGCCACCTGACCTTGTCGGATCCGGCTCGCGTGGCCGAGTCGAGCGACCATTCGAACGCGTTGCGGAAGCCGACGAATCTCACCGGTGCCGTTGTGTTGGGCGAGCTGTCGCAGCTCAGTTGCGAACACCGGCTCCGACGGTACGGTGAAATGCGCGTAGTACTCCGAGCCCATCGAATCGCGGACATCAATCGTGGTCGTGAAAGTCGGACCGTCGGTCCGATCACGTACCAGGGCCGCGTCCTCGAAGTGTTCCGGCCGGATCCCCACGATCACCGGGACCGACCCCGCGCCCAGGCCCGGGCGAAGCCTCCGGCGTACCCCGTCGGTCACGCGCACCTCGCCAATCGGAATGCTCAAGCATTCGCCGTCGAGGTGCCCCGGCATGAAGTTCATCGACGGAGAACCGATGAAGCCGGCAACGAATAGGTTGTCGGGATGCCCGTAGATTTGTCCGGGACGACCAACTTGCTGAAGGGCCCCGGCGCGCATCACCGCGATCCGATCGCCGAGGGTCAACGCATCGATCTGGTCGTGTGTCGCGTATAAGGTGGTCGTGCCCAACGCTTGCTGGATCCGCGCGATCTCAGCGCGAGTCTGAACACGTAGTTGCGCGTCGGGGTTCGACAGGGGCTCGTCCATGAGGAACGCGCGCGGGCTGCACACGACCGCTCGGCCCATGGCAACACGCTGGCGCTGTCCACCGGACAAGTTCGACGGCTTCCGATCGAGTTGCCCCTCCAGGTCCAGCATGCGCGCGGTCTCCGCCACCTTGCGATCGATCTCATCGCGAGGAACGTGTGCCAGCTCGAGCGCGAAGCCCATGTTCTCACCCACGGTCATGTGCGGAGACAGCGCAAAGCTCTGGAAAACCGTCGTGACATTGCGGTCCTTGGGCGCGTGGTCGTTGACCACCTCGCCCCCGATCCTGAGCTCGCCGTCGGTGATGTCTTCGAGCCGGCGGCCATCCGCAGCGCGGTTGACTTCCCCGAGCCCGACGGGCCGACCAGGATCATCAACTCTCCGTCAGCGATGCCGAGCGTCATGTCCTTGACCGCCTCGAAGCCGTCAGTGTATCGCTTGGTTACGTGGTCGAAGTCGATGGTGGCCAAGGTCGTCCTCAACCCTTCTTGCGTGCAGCTCGCTGCTACCGACCGACTACCGCGTCAGTCACGAGCCTTGACCTCGGCGAGGAGACGAGCCACGGTCTCCGGGACCGTCGCGTGGCCGACCCTGTCGATGATTGGCTCCATGACCACGATCCTTCACCGCGGCATTCTGATTTCAACAGCGCCCACCGATGGCGCGATCCACTCCCCGTATCGGCCGTCGACCGAAGGGCTGGACGAAGGGCCGGCAAGCTCGCCGGGCCGATTGAGCGACTCCGCGAACCAGCGCCTGATTCGCAGCAGAGCAGCTGCGAAGAGGTGTGTCGAGAGTGGAAGATGAGCCCGCTATGGCCGAAACCCGTCAGACGGCTTCGATATCCCTCATCGCGGCCTTGAGATGTTCGATCAGCGCGAACCGCACCGCGTTGACCTCGTCGGTTAGCAACGCCTCGGGCTCACGCGGTGGTGGCGAGCTCAGCCTAAAGTCCTCGACTACCCGCCCGCGGACCATCACGACGATCCGATTCGCCAAGGTCAGGGCCTCCTCCACGTTGTGAGTCACGAAGAGCACTGTATTTCCGGCGTTACTCCACAACTCCAGCAGCACCTGATGCAGCGCGGTGCGGCGCGCATAGTCGAGACCCGTGAATGGCTCGTCCATCAGCAAGACATCCGGCTCGTTCGCGAAGACGGCCGCGAGCGCGACCCGGCGACGCATGCCACCCGACAATTGCTTGGGCCAAGCCCGGGCAAACTGCGTCAATCCCACAGCTTCCAGCAAGCGAGCAACAGTGGCATCGCGCTCGTGCCGGGGCACGTGTCGCGCCCTCAACCCGTAGGCGATGTTCTCAGCGACCCGACGCCACATGAAGAGCGTGTCGGCCTGAAAGACCACACCTCGATCCGGGCCAGGCCCTGTGACCGGCTGCCCTTGGCACATGATGCGCCCAGATGTTGGCGCGATCAACCCGGCGATCAGGTTCAAGAGGGTCGATTTACCGTGGCCGGACGGGCCAACCACGCACACGAACTCATGCGGATGGATCGTGAGTGACAGGCGGTCGACAGCGGTGACCCGCTGGCCGGACTCGAGCCTGAAGGCCTTGGTGACATCTCTGACCTCGAGGGCGGGCGAGACCGACGAACGGGCACCATCGGATGCTGACTGTTGCCCTGCGTCCGCCTGCCGCCCGGTCATCACCGATGTTGTCGCGGCTTGATGCAGGGAGCGAGAAGACATCATTCGGCCCAGCGGATGAGGTAGTCGAATATGCGGGCGGCTAGGCGATACGAGACCGCGCCGTAGAGCATGATGAATACGCCGACGAGGGCGATCGTGTCGGTCTGTCCGAATTGTTGTGCCTGGTTGATGATGTTGCCGAGCCCGGTGCTCTCGCCGAGAAATTCGGCCGCGATCGCGACGCTCCAACCGAATCCGAGGGCGAGCAGAAGTCCGCCGCGAAGGGCGGGCAGTCCGGCCGGCAGGACGACGGTCAGGTACGCGCGCGTCCGGCTCGCCCCCAGCGAACGGGCGTAGTCGGAGTAGGAGTTCGGCACCCGGGCGATCGCGGTCAGCGTAGTGACGAAAAGGATCGTAAAGGTCGCGAGCGCAATGAAGGAAATCGCTCCGCGCGCGGTGCTCCCGAACCAGAGGTTGAACAGCGGAGCGAGGGCGAGCAGAGGGAACATCCGCACGATGTGGGATGGCAGCACGAACATCCGCCGGAACGTGCGCGACCAGCCGATGACCGCGGCGAGCGAGATCGAGATGGCGGCCCCGAGTGCGAGTCCCGCGAAGAGCCGGAGTGCGGTCGCGAACGAGTTGTAGATCAGGGCGAGCAGAGCCACCCCGAAGGTCGGACTCCCGCCCTGCGTTATCCCGTGAATGCCGAAGCCTCCGGGCCAGTAGAAAGCCAACTTGTCGAAGGAGCGGACGAGATCGACGGCGTTGGGCACCAGCCGCTGGTCGGTCAACGGGCTGCGGCCGGCGAGCAGTGAGACGACGTGCCAGATGACGATCAGCCCGACGATCGACAGGACCGCGAGCCAGCGCTCGTTGCGCCTCGCGCCTAGCGCCGTCGTCACGACGGTCTCCACCGGAAGAGCAGGCGCCCAGCGCCGGCCACGGCGCCATCACAGAGCAGCGCGACGACCGCAAGGCACAGCACCGTCGCGGCCAGATCCGACACCGCGCCCAGCCGCGCCGTGACGTCGATCACCCGTCCGACTCCGGCGTGCCCCCCCAACAACTCGGCGATTGCCTCCCAGCCCCAACCTGCCGCTAGCGCGACTCGCACCGCTCCGATGATCGTCGGCGCCGCTGCCGGGAGCACCACGGTCGACAGGATTCGCCGATGCGAGGCACCCAACGACGATGCGTAGTTGGCGTGGGTATCACTCACCGTCACTGCGGCGCTCTCGGCTGCGAACGCGACGGTCAAGAACGCGAACAGCGTCACCAACCCGGATTGGGCCAAGGCTGCCGTCCCGAACCACAACGTAATGAACGGCAACAGGACCAACAGCGGCAACGACCCCAGCAGGCTCAAGGGCGGGACGAGGAGCAGGCGCGCCAGTCGAACGCGGGCGATGGTGATCCCGACCGGCAAGCCGACCGCCGTCCCGACGGCCACGCCGATCACGACGTGAGCGGTCGAGAAGGTGAGGGCACCGCCAATGCCACCCGATTGGAACTCCAAGTACGACAGCGCGGGGATCTGGTGCCAATCCTCGATCAGCGACCTCAAGACGTCACCCGGCGCGGGGACCTGACTTGGGGTGCTCGCCAGCGCGGTCAGCTGCCAAATCAGACCCACCACGGTCAGGCCGCAAAGCGCAAGCACGCCAGTTTGGGCGTAGCGGCTACCCGAGTGCGGGCGGTGGCCAGGGCTTGTTGCGTTCATGCGCTGGCGGCTTTGAGAAGGCGATACGCGTCGAGATAATTGCGGTGCTCGTACTGTTCGTGTGCCTTGGTGACCAAGGCCGACTTGGCGGTCTGTGACGCTTTGAGGCGCTCGTATCGCGCTTTCAGGTCGGCCAAGATCTCGTAGAGGCGGGTCCCCACGAAGATGTCTTCCGGGGTGACCTTGACGCCTGACCTGTAAATGCCGCCTCTCTCCGCAGCTTCGATTTGCGGCACGTAGACGTTGTCGAGCTGCAGAGGAAAGCGCCTGTGGAGAAGGTGCTCGGCGGTTTGCTCGAAGGAGATGAACTCATAAAACTGGCTGAAGACAACCTCGCAGTCCTGCAGGCTAAGGCTGAGGCCGCTGGCGGCGTTCAGGTGCGGCAATACGATCGCCAGCGCCGTATCGGGGTCGCGGTTCATCTGATCGATGATCCGGTAGAAGACCGACATGAAGCGCAGCACAGTCTCGGTGTTGGCCCCGATGTACGCCGCCGTACCGACGATCCCTTGGTCGCCGAGGGCGGTGACCACACGCGGATCGTCCGGCGGCAGGTTTTGGAGGAGCTGGCCGATCCCGAACACCCTGAAGAAGCCCTCGTTGATCAGGACGACGTTCTGAGCCGCGCCTCCGGGCATGGCAAAGTCGATGTCGCCCGCTCGCGCGAGCTGCAGAATCTTCGTGTCATCGACGACGGTCAGTTCAAAATCCTTGGGCGTCAAGCCGCTGAAGGCCAGGAGCGTGCTGAAGAACGCTCGGTTGTTCCCCACCGTGCTCAGTGCTACGCGCTTCCCCTTGATCTGCCGAACCGCGGACCTCGCCGCGTTTTCAAAGGGCTCGCCGGCGGCGGAGAAGTACTCGTAGGTCTTGGCGCCAACGGTGGGGCTGGCCAGTAAGTAGTTGCCGACGTAGACGTCCTGCAGCTGGATCATCTTGATGTCGGGCTGGTAGGGGAACGACTGAATCAGGAACGGCATGTAGCCCGACGACATGTCGAGTTGGCCACTCAGCAACTCCCCTGCCGTCTGGTCGAGGAGGCGCGTCTCACCTTGCGAAGGAACCAGGTGGACTCCCACCTCATCGAAGAAGCCCTGCTCGATCCCGATGAAGGCTATGGTTGTGTCGCCGTACGGCCACATCGCGAACCGCACGTCGACGGATGGGATCTCGGCGCCGCGGGATGGCTCGAAGCGCCGGACCGTGGCTGCGTTGGCCCCGGTGACGGTGACGGTGCCGCAGGCCTGAAGCGAACCTCCAAGGCCAAACGCCGCGGCTCCGGCAGCCGCGCCTTGCAGCAGTTGCCTTCGCGTGCGGTCGCCCATCACTGCTCGACCGGGCTCATGCGACGCCGGACGGGTCACTCTCAGCCACGCCGGCCACGCCACTCCCGATCCCACCGGGCAACGTCCGCTGGAGCTCGTGCCGTGAGCCGATTTCAAGCTTCCCGAACACTTTGTGCAGGTGATATTCGACGGTGCGCGGACTGATGAATAGGCGGCTTCCGATCTCAGGGTTCGACAGGCCTTCGCGGGCGAGCCGGGCAATCTGGGCTTCCTGGGGCGTAAGGTCGTCGCGCGTATCCGCGGCCCGTTTCCTGGCGCGCTCTCCTGTGGCAAGCAGCTCTCGCGCTGCACGTGTCGCGAACGCCTCGGCGCCCATCGCGCTGAGCATCTCGTGGGCGGTGCGCAGCTCTTCCCGCGCCTCGAGACGGCGACGCTCGCGGCGCAACCACTCGCCGTACACGAGATGGGCGCGGGCGAGTTCCGCGCGGAGGCGGGTCCGGCCGAGGGTCTCGATCGCCGCGCGGTAGAGGCGCTCGGCCTCGGCGCCGTCGCTGATCAGCGCCCGGGAGCGCGCTTCGATGCCGAGCGCCCAATCAGTACCGCTCGGGGTCGTTGTCTGCGCGAGCGTTTCGAAGGTGTCGCCGGCGGCGTCTCGCTGGCCGACGCGCGCGGTCGCCTCGATCAGCTCGACCAGGGCCCAGTGCGCCCAGCCCATCGCCAGCGGGGGCTTACCTGCCTGCTCGGCAGCCGCCCGTGCGTCCTCGTAGCGGCCGAGGCCGTTGTACAGCACCGCGGCCGCCCATTTGGTCGCGGTAACCCCCAAACCCTGCCCATGGGGCACCACTTGCTCGATGGTCGCGTCGATCAGCTCCAAGGTCTCGGCTTCCCGACCGCGCCACGCGGCGACCGCGAGGGCGCCGTAGCGGGGGAGCTCGATCCGAGTCGCCTCGGTGACGGCTTCGCACTCCTCGCTTAGAGAAGCCGCCGACGTGAGTTCGCCGGCGAACACGTGAGCGTGGATGCGTGCGAGAAGGGCCAGCGGGAGCTGGGAGAGAGCGCCGGCCTTGCGCACGAGCTGGATGTGCCGGCTGACCAGCGCTTCATAGGCTTCGAAGTCCCACGGACCGTCCCCGGCGATGCGGGAGGCAAATGCCAGCCAGCGGAGCGCGCCCTCGCTGGCGACGTTGTCGGTGCGGAAGGCACTCAGCGCCCGTTTTACCAGTGGCGCGCCAGTTGCGGGCCCCTCCGTGAACCAGGCCGCTAGACCGGTGAGCAGCAGATCGGCTGGGCGCGCGGGGCCCACGGGCGTGGGCGCCCCATGGGCGGCTGCGGCCACTTCGAGCAAACCGCCGCCTTCGGCCAGCTGCCCTGCCAGCTGCGCCGCCGACATCGCCTCCAGATACGTGTCGCGCGCGAGCGCGACGTCCAGCGGCTCCAATCGCTTCGCGGCTTGCAGAAGCAGCGGTGGTGCGTCGCTGCCGTGCCGCACGGCGAATGCGATTTGCCCGCGCAACAGATCGACGCGGGCGCGTGCAAGCTGATCAAGCGGTCCGGCCTCTGCCTCGGCCAGCAGCGCCGACGCCCCATCATGGGCGCCCGCCCGGTGCTTCGCCTGCGCCGCGGCCAGCGCCCGGCGCGCCCGGAGTTGGCGCTCCGGGGTGAGTTTGGCCGCCTGTTCGAGGAAGGCAGCGGCAGCCGCCGGTCCGCCTCGCGCCTGAGCCCGGCCGGCCGCCCGCTCGAGCTCTGCGGCGACGACGGCGTCGGGACCGGCCGTCGCCTCCGCGAGGTGCCACGCACGCCGATCGGGATCGACCTCGGCACTGGTCGCAGCGGCCAACGCCCGATGCACCTCCCGTCGCTCGTCTGGCGTCGCCGCGTCGTAGACGGCCGATCGCACGAGCGGATGGCGAAATCGAACTCTTGCACCGACCTCAAGTAACCCGACCCTCGCCGCGGGCTCGAGCGTAGCGCGGACGATCCCGAGCTGCTTGGCCGCCCGGAGCACGAGCCCGGCATCACCAGACGGCTCCGCAGCCGCGAGCAGCAGCAGCCGCTGCGTGTCCTCGGGCAGAGCCTCCAGGCGCAGCACGAAGTTCTCCTCGATTCGACCCTCGAGCGGCAGAGCCCGCGGAAGCCCGAACCCACCCGCTAACTGGGCCGGGGAGAGCCCGTGCGGCAACTCGATCAGCGCCAATGGGTTCCCCCGAGTCTCCGCAAGGATCTGCTCGCGGACCCGCTCGTCCAGTGGCCACTTGAGCACCGAGCGGAGCAGCTCTCGGGCGTCGCCATTCACTAGTCCACCGAGAACAACCTCCCGCAGCCCCCGCAACTCCTCGCCCGGCCGCCGGGTGGCGAAGAGCATCACGACCGACTCCGCCAACAACCGCCGGGCCACGAACCCCAACACCTGTGCGGACGCCCGATCCAACCATTGCGCGTCGTCGACGATGCACAGGAGCGGACGCTCTTCCGCCGCGTCCGAGAGAAGACTCAACACCGACAGGCTGACCAGAAATCGATCCGGCGCCGAACCCGGGCTCAATCCAAAGGTGATCGCGAGCGCGTCACGCTGAGGCGCGGGAAGCCGGTCGAGCCGGTCGAGCATGGGCGCGCACAGCTGATGAAGCGCCGCGAAGGCCAACTCCCGCTCCGACTCCATCCCGACTGCCCGGACCACCGTGAGATCCGACCCGGAGTGGATGGCGTACTTGAGGAGCGCCGTTTTTCCGATCCCCGGCTCGCCTCGCAGCACGAGGGCTCCGCTACGCCCTGCCCGCGCCGCCGCGAGCAGCCCGTCAAGTACCGCGCACTCGTCTCGCCGGCCGAGCAGCATCGTCAGTCCAGGCCGCGCTCTGAGCGAGCGACGGTCACTCGTAGTCCATCCCAAACCATCCAAACCCTCCCGAAAGCCCGTCGTGGATGCAAATCGGTCGCGGCCCGGAACCGGGCTCTCGCTTAGCTCAAACCCACCGTCGCCGTCTGGGAGGATGGCCGTCGCAGACACCACTGGAGCATCGCCGACGAGGCCGTTGGTGTCTGCACGGGCAGCACACAAATCGGCCCTGGGGTTAGCCCCCAATCGCATTTGGGGGCTGGCGCCAATGTGCGGCCGGATGGTTCCTGCGATGGTGTAACGGGCATGCCCTTGCGCTGCCTGATCGTCGACGACAACGCCGGCTTCCGAGCTGAAATGCGCGCTCTACTCGAAGAGCAGGGGATCTCGGTGGTGGGCGACGCCGCGTCCGGGAATGAGGCACTCAGGAAGATCGGCGAATCACGGCCGGATGTCGTGCTGATTGACATCGACCTCCGCGGGGAGAGCGGCCTCGCGCTGGCGCGGAGGCTTGCTCAAGATGTCAACTCTGCTGCGCTTCCGAACGTGATCCTGATCTCGACCCATGACGAAAGCGAGTACGCCGATTTGATCCAGGCGAGTCCCGCCGTGGGTTTCCTCGCGAAGACAGAACTATCGGCGGCGACGATCCGTCGGATGCTCCCGGCCATCAATGAGTAAGAGGCGGATCGGGCCTAATCGGTCTGATGCGCATCCAGGAAGGTGACGACGGCGAGCACACGGCGGTGGTCGTCGTCGGCCTCCGGCAGCCGGAGCTTGGTCATGATGCTATGGACGTGTTTCTCAACCGTGCCCTCGGTAATCCAGAGACGCCGGCCGATGCCCGCATTCGAGCGCCCCTCGGCCATCAAGGCGAGCACCTCGCGCTCGCGAGGCGTGAGCTCCTCCAGCGGATCGTCAACTTTCCGTGTAGCCAAGAGCTCCTGAACGAGCGCCGGGTCGACCACCGAGCCACCACGGCTGACTCGACTCACGCTGTCGAGAAACTCGTCCAGGTCGGCAATGCGACTCTTGAGCAGGTAGCCGCTTCGACGTCCGCCGGCGAGCAACGTCATGGCGTGGGCGACCTCCGCGTGCGCCGACAGGATCAGGATCGCCGTCTCCGGAAACTCTTCGCGAATGGTGCGTGCTGCCTCGAGCCCCTCCATGCGGTGGGCCGGAGGCATGCGAATGTCGACGACCACTAGGTCCGGTCGGCGCTCGCGAACGAGATGCACGAGTTCGAATCCGTCACCGGCCTGGCCGACGACTTCGTATCCATCCTGCTCGAGCAGTCCTGCCAGGCCCTCGCGCATCAAGACGTCATCCTCGGCGACCACCACCCGTGTGCGGATCTGATCCCCCTCTGACACGGGGAGAGTATCCCGCAGCCCTCGACCCGGCTCCAACGGCCTGTTCGAGCTGACCCTCAGCCCGGCGAGCGCCGGCGAGCGCCCGCCATTCCGTGAGTTCGTGCTCTGCCCCGCGCAGTTATGATCAGGACCCCATGCCGGATGCCCGGCACGACGGAGACCCGCGCTTCGGCTGGCTCGCTCAGGAGCATGCCGCGCTGCGGCGGGTCGCCACACTGGTGGCGCGTGGAATCGGCCCGAAGGAGCTCTTCTCGGCGGTTAGCGCCGAGGTGGGTGGGCTGTTCGCCGCCGACGCTGTCATTGCGCGATTCGACCCCGACGTATCCGCGATGGTGGTCGTCGGGCTCACCGAGGGCATCCCGGTCGTGACCATCGGAACCCGGTGGGAGCTCGAAGATTTCCTCGCCTCGACCGTGGTCTATCGAACCGGTCGTTCCGCCCGTAATGACCATACCGGCCACCGCGACGCCTCGGGTCCCGTCGCCGACAGCCTTCGGCAAATGGACTTCGTCTCCACTGTCGCCGCCCCGATCGTGGTGGAGGGCCGTGTGTGGGGCGTCATGACGGTTTCCGACAAGCGCAAGCCTCTTCCTCCCGATACCGAGGAGCGCGTCGAAAGGTTCACCGAGCTCGTCGGCACCGCGATTGCGAATGCCGACTCACGATGGGTGCTCGCGCGGCTCGCGGACGAGCAGGCCGCGCTGCGGCGGGTGGCGACGCTAGTCGCCCGCGGCGTAAGCCCCGCCGAACTTTTCACCGCGGTGACCGGCGAGGTTGCCCGGCTGTTCGATTCCGAGGCTGGCATCGCCCGCTTCGAACCCGATGGTTCCGGGTTGGTCATCGTCGGCCTGAGCGAGGGCATCCGAGGCATCCCAATCGGAACCCGCTCGGAGCTCGAAGGCTTTCTGGCCTCAAGCGAGGTGTATCGCACAGGGCGCCCAGCACGATCTCCAGATAGCCGCTGGCGAAACGCATCAGGGCCGATCGCCAAGGCACTCCGCGAGAGCGGTGTTGTCTCGAGCATCTCAGCTCCGATCGTCGTGGAAGACAGGCCCTGGGGCGTGATCGCAGTCGCGGAAACCGGCAACAGCCTCCCTCTGGACACCGAAGGACGTCTCGAGAAGTTCACCGAGTTGGTGGCCACGGCGATCGCGAATGCCGAGAGCCGCGCCGAGCTCGCCGCCTCGGAAGCCCACGCTAGCGAGCTCGCAACCGAACAGGCCGCCCTGCGCCGGGTGGCGACACTGGTCGCGCGGGGCGCACCGCAGGACGAGGTCTTCGCCGCGGTCGGGCGCGAGGCCGGGGCGCTGCTCGGTGCCGACGCGGCGCGGGTCGTGCGCTATGTCGGCAATGAGATCGATCAGCTCGGCGGTTGGATCGCGCCGGGATACGGCGAGCTGCCCTACGGCCGCGTCAAACTCGTGCCGGCCAGCGTCACCGGCGAGGTGTTCCGCACCGGCCGTCCCTCGCGGATGGACGAGTTCATGCGCTTCGCACCGCCCTTGCCGGATTCAGTCCGCCGGCTCGGCATCCAGTCCGCGGTCGGTGCACCGGTGTTCGTCAACGGCCGGGTGTGGGGCGCCGTGTTCGCGTTCGTGATCCACCGCGCGCGGCTGCCGGACAGCGCGGAGGCGCGCTTGGCCGACTTCGTCGAGCTCGTCGCCACCACCGTGTCGAACGCCGCCAACCGCGCCGAGCTCGACCGCGTGCTCGCCGAACAGGCAGCGCTCCGGCGTGTGGCCACACTCGTGGCCAAGGAAGCAAAGCCCGACGAGGTCTTCTCGGCCGTGGCGCGCGAGGTAGCAGAAGTACTCGATATCCCGGGCGTGACGATCTGTCGCAGCGAGTCCGACGGGTTTCGCGTAATCAGGTCGCGCGGAATGCCGGGATTCCCCGCTGGCAGCCATTGGCCGTGGAACCTCCCCAGCCTCCCCCGGCTGATTTCTGAATCCGGCCGTCCCACGCTTATCGACGATTTCACCGGTGCCATCGGGCTGAATGCGGCCGTCCGCGACGCGGGCGTCAAGGCCGCGCTCGGCGTGCCGATCACCGTCGCTGGAACCGTCTGGGGGAGCATATGCGTCACCACGACGAGCGACGAACCACTGCCCAGCAACACGGAGGAGCGCGTCGGTCGATTCAGGGATCTCCTTGCAACCTCCATCTCGAACGCGATCATGCGCGAGGAGCTCGCCGCGTCGCGCGCCCGGGTGATCGCAGCCGCCGACGACGCCCGGCGGCGCATCGAGCGAGACCTTCACGACGGAGCGCAACAACGACTCGTTACGCTCGCCATCGCGCTCCGCAGAGCCGATCGAAAGATTCCCGCTGGGTCTGACCCACTGAGGGCCGAGATCACGCGGGTTGCCGACGGCCTGACGACAGCTGTCGAGGAACTCCGTGAGCTGTCGCGAGGCATTCACCCATCAATCCTCACAGAGGGCGGCCTCGCACCGGCGCTCAAAGCACTCGGGCGCCGCTCTCCCGTCCGCGTCAAACTCGACTTAGGCTTTGAGGACCGCCTCCCGGACCATGCCGAGGTAGCCGCGTATTACACAGTTTCAGAGGCACTCACCAACGCGTCAAAGCACGCGAAAGCCATGCGCGTCTGGGTCTCGCTTGGCGTCGAGCACGAGGTCCTCCTTCTCTCGATTCGCGATGACGGCGTCGGCGGCGCCGACGCGAGACAAGGATCGGGCCTGACGGGGCTCAAGGATCGAATCGAGGCGCTCGGAGGAGAGATCGAGATCGTGAGTCCGCCCGGAGGTGGGACACGCATCGACGTCCAAATTCCGGTCTCGAGCCGCTAGCAGTTCCACAGGACAGCTCGGACGGGTGGCCGTCGCAAACGCACCTGGGCGCGTCGTGGGCGACCTTCGAGGTCCCTGTCATCGGCCACTGTTTCTTCCGTGCTCCAGGCCGAGATCACGCAACGGGTTGCCGACCATCCTCTCTGGCCGGACGATCCGGTCGAAATCGGCCGCGGAGACGCCGAGTGCGAGCGCGGCCTCGCGGCAGGCTTCTGGTCGATCAAGCGATTGAGCGGTCTGATCAGTCGGCCTATCGAGCGCAAGCACCGGTGATCTAGCATCGCGCTGCCCATCTCCGACGGTCTTGGAGCTTGTGGAGCTAACGATGTTTCTCGATCGGCGACAAGAATGCGCGGTGCTCAATCAGCTGCTCGCGGACGTGCGAGCTGGGCGCAGCGGCGCGCTGGTCGTGCACGGCGACGCTGGGGTTGGCAAGAGCGCGCTGCTGCAGTACGCGATTGGGTCGGCATCGGATCTGAGGATCCTGCGCGCGGCCGGGGCGGAGTCAGAGATGGAGCTCGCGTTCGCCGGGGTTCATCAGTTATGCCTGCCGATTCTGGATCACCTGGACCGACTTCCGGGACCGCAGCGCGACGCGCTTGCGACTGCGTTCGGACTGACCGCAGGGCCTGTGCCGGATCGGTTCTTCGTCGGGCTCGCAGTATTGAGTCTCCTGTCCGACGTTGCGGAGGACCGCCCGCTGGTATGCGTGGTGGACGATGCGCAGTGGTTGGATCAGGCGTCTGCGCAGGTGTTGGGATTCGTTGCTCGGCGTTTGTTGGCCGAGTCCGTGGCTGTCTTGCTTGCCGCACGGAACACGGGCGAGGAGCTCAAAGACGTGCCGCATTTGACAGTAGAAGGTCTTCGCGAGAGCGACGCACGTGAGTTGCTGCGCTCGGTGATCCCCGGGCGTCTGGACGACGAAGTGGAGGACCAGATCGTCGTCGAGACACGGGGGAACCCGCTCGCCTTGTTGGAGCTGCCGCGTGACCTGACGCCAGCACAGTTGGCGGGCGGCTTCGGGGTGGTCGACGCGCCGGCGCTCTCGGGCCGGATCGAGGAGAGCTTCCTGCGACGGTTCGAGGCGCTGTCTGATGACATGCGCCAACTCTTGTTGGTGGCGGCCGCGGACCCGACCGGGGATCCCGCCCTGTTGGTGCGGGCGGCCGAGAGGCTCGGGATCTCGGGCGGACTCTTGGAGCCTGCCGAGACCGCCGGTCTGCTTGAGATCGGCGCGCGCATGCGGTTTCGTCATCCGCTGATCCGTTCGGCGGTGTATCGCACGGCATCGCCGGAGGGCAGGCGCGCGGTGCATCTGGCACTGGCCGAGGCGACCGACCCGCACGCAGATCCCGACCGGCGCGCGTGGCACCTTGCCGATGCGACCGCAGATCCAAACGAGGCGGTCGCCACGGAGCTTGAGCGCGCGGCCGACCGCGCTCGAGCGCGCGGTGGCCTGGCTGCGGCCGCCGCGTTCCTCGAGCGAGCCACCGCCCTCACACCGGGCTCGTCCCGACTTACCGAGCGCGCACTACCCGCGGCACAGGCCAAATTCGAAGCCGGCCTGCTCGACGATGCATTGGCTCTGCTCGCTACAGCCGAGGCGGACGCCGGCGACGACGTACAGCACGCGAGGATTGATCTGCTCAAGGCTGGCATCGCCTTCGCGACGCGGCGGGGGAGAGACGCACCTCCGCTGCTGCTGCGGGCGGCCCATGAGTTCGAGACCGTCGACGTGCACTTCGCTCGTGCGACATATCTGGAGGCGCTAGCCGCAGCGATGTTCGCTGGTCGGCTGGCGGTCGGCGTTGGTGTAGTGGAGGTGAGCGAGGCCGCGCTCGCGGCCCCGCGGCCGCCGGATCCGCCACTTCCTTCAGAGCTTCTCCTGCATGGTTTAGCCACCCGGTTCACCCAGGGGTACGCGGCGGCAGCGCCGATCCTGAAAGACGCGCTGAAGGCCTTCAGGCGTGACGTGGCGCTTGCGCCGCCCGAGATGCGTTGGCTCTGGCTCGCCTGTTGGGTCGCGTCGGAGCTTTGGGACGACGAAACGTGGGCGGTGCTGTCGATGCGGCAGCTCGAGCTCGTGCGGGCCGCCGGGGCGCTGACGGCCATCCCGCTTGCCCTCAGCGCGCGCATATCGTTTCTCCAACAAGCTTCGGGAGAGCTTGCGGCGGCCGCATCGATGGTTGGCGAGATGCGAGTTGTCAGCGACGCGATCGGGATCGCTACGCCGCCCTACGGCGCGCTCTGGCAAGCCGCACTACGTGGTCGCGAGGCAGAGGCCTCGAGGCTGATCAGCACGATCGTCAGCGAGGCCGCAACACGGGGGGAGGGATTCGCCCTCGCTATCACCGAGCAGGCGAGCGGAATCATGTACAACGGGCTTGGCCGCTACGCGGAGGCGCTCGCGGCGCTCCGCGATACGGGCGCGCATCCTTCAGAGATAGGCGGGCCAACATGGGCCCTGGCCGAGTTGATCGAGGCTGCGATCCGATGCGGGAAGCTTGAGCAAGCCCAGGCTGCGTTCGACCGGCTCGCGGACATGGCCCATGCCAGCGGTACCGAGTGGGCGCTGGGCATCGAGGCGCGCTCCCGCGCGCTGCTGAGCGACGGCGATGGTGCCGAAGACCTCTACCGCGAAGCGATCGCACGGCTCGGACGCACCAGCGGACGCGTGGAGCTCGCGCGCGCCCACCTCCTCTACGGCGAGTGGCTGCGGCGTGAGCAGCAGCGGTTGGAGGCGCGCGAACAACTTCGTATCGCACACGAGACGTTCACGAGGATGGGCGTCGAGGCATTCGTCGGCCGGTGCCGGCATGAACTGTTGGCGACGGGCGATCGCGTCCGCAAACGCAGCGTTGAGATCCGGGAGGACCTGACCGCCCAAGAGGACCAGATCGCGCAGCTAGCCCGTGACGGCCTGTCGAACGCCGAGATTGGGGAGCGACTGTTTGTCAGCCCGCGCACCGTCGAGTACCACCTCCATAAGGTCTTCACCAAGCTGGGCATCGGTTCGCGCGGTGAGCTCGACCTAGCGCTCCCGCGAAGCTAAGCATGGTGGTGGCTTCGTAGCGCCCGGTCGGACGCAACGCGCGCGTTGTCGCCCACCCGGCCGACGTAACCAGCGTGCCGATGCTGATGGAATACGTCATTTGGTGTGAGAGGAGAAATCGCTCGTCCATTCAGCGACGAGCGGGGTCGAAAGACGATGGCCAGTTCAAGCCGCGGCGTAGGCGGTTCGGGGAAGCAGCCGAGACAGCGCAGCTGCGGCGGCCCGGTAGATGCCGAAATTGCTGGTCGAGCAGCGGTCCATGCGTACAAAGAACCGCAGCTCTGAGCCCTGCTGCGCGGCGCACCAATCGCGTGATGTTCGAGCCGATCTCCGACCCGGCCGAGCTTGAGACGCGCGTGGTAGCGATCGCCCAGGGCGGGCGCCTGGCCCGGCTTGCCCAGGTGATCGCAACCGCGCAAGGTCGAGGCCTGCTCGACGTGTGCGCCTGCTGTGCCTCGCCGTGCTGGTGATCGCGGTCATCGTGGCGGTTCCGGGCTTGCGGCGCCGGCTACCTCCTGTTCGACATCCTCACCCTGTGGGCGACCATCCACGCGTTGGGCGGCCACGTTGGCTTTCAGCCACTCGCGCTTGGTTACCTCATCGCGCAGCTGGCGGGCGAGATCCCGATACCCGCGGGCCTGGCGCCGTCGATGGTGGGCTCACGGGCGCCCTCGTGGTCTACGGTCTTTCATCGACGCTTGCCGTGGCGGCCTCCCTTGCCTACCGGGCAATTGCGCTCGCCATCCCTGTCGTGTTCGGCGGCCTGGTGGCCATCTCGCTGGTACGTGACATCCGAGCCGAGAAGACGGCGGGACCGGCGCCAGGCCGAGTCGACAGCCCGCTCGCGTCGCCGGACTCACTTTCGTTACCGACTGATCGATGATCGGTCATGGTGGGAACATCACGAGTGACGAAGGCCCCACGCAGGGCGGTCCGATTGGAAAGGCCGATGATGTGAACGGAAACTCACGTTGAGGTGGGCCGTAAGTGCCCCTTTACTGCTGACGACATTCCGTCGATCACGACCTCAAAGGAACCGATGTGACCGAGCCATCGATCGATTACTCGTGCGCCCACTGTGGCCACAGCCAGACCTACCGACTCGTGCCTCGAGCAGCACCGGCGCCGGCGGCAAATGTGTCACCATCGGAGATCCCATACATCGAGCTCCGATGCCTGCGTTGCGACACCAGCGCGACGTACGAGCTCGTGCCGGAGAGCGTGGTTGCGGCATCGCGTAGTGCTCAGTAGCCACCGCTCGCGGCCGGCCGTATCGGCGCGTGCTCGACGGGCGGAGATACGATAACCGGGCGTCACGACCACGTCTGGCGGACCAGATGAGGCCTAAGCGGGACGAAGGAGCCAGTGACCTCGCAACCGTGCTGCGCGGCGCCGCTGTGCCGTACGGCTACACCGTCACCGTCTGGACCTCCGGAATGATGCTGACGCGGGAGCGAGGACTACCGGCGTTGAGCTCGTTGCATGAGCCAACGTACTCGATGTTCGGGTCGTGCACCATCGCGGCGTGGATTGGGAACGCAAAGTCTCCAGCAACGCCGAAGATGTGGTCGATCCCGATGTCGTGCAGTCGAGCAAGGACATGGTTGATTACCGTCTTGGATATTCGTCATCTCCCGGTGATGGATTGGCTCGGTTCATCTCTGGCTGGTGCCCTTGGACGTCGGGACGATCTTCGGGTTGTATGTCGCGGCTCCGTCGAGTGCGCTCGCAGACTGCGCTCAGAATCGCCGGGCTCTGCCAAGGCCGCAACCGGATCCTGCGACCAAGCGATAGCCAGCCGCGATCACTGACCAGGCTGAATCCGAGTGAGCGATCACGCTCGAGGAACCGGCAGGAGCCTGCCCGAGGGCCAGCGGCTTCGCCCAAAACTACCCTTGGTCTTGGTATGGCAGGTCGGCGGCGGTGAGGCCCTCGAGGGCCATCCCGAAGGGGACGTCCTCGCTGATCCGCCGGTGCAGGTTGAGGTTGAGCGTCTGCTTTTGCAGCGTGCGATAGAGCGTGGGTTTGGCGGCGAGGCGTCGTGCCACCTCGATGCCGCGATCGAGGGCGGCCTCGTGGGGTACGACCTCGTTGACGACGCCCCACTCGAGGGCGGTCCGTGCGTCGATGTTCTCGCCCGTCCACAGCAGCCACTTGGCCCGTGCTGTTCCGGCTAGCTCTTCCCAGACGACGTGCAACCCGTCGCCGGCGGTGATGCCGAACGAGGTGTGGGGAAGATCTCCGTACGTCGCGCGCTCGGAGGCGATGTGGATATCGGCGAGCAGCAGGTACTCGGAATGCACCGTCGCAGGGCCGTTGGCGACACCCACTACCGGCATCGGCAGCTCGAGCAGTCGCCGCAAGATCTTGGCGCCCTCGACGCGCTGCTTCTCCCACATGGCCGGCTTGAAGATCTCGCCGAGACTCGGTCCGTCGATCTGGTCCATGAACGTGTCGCCGGTGCCGGTGATGATGAGCGCCTTGTTGTCGCGATCGAGCGAGAGCTCCTCGAGCGCCGCCGGGAAGTCCTGGTGAGTCTGGCCGGTGAACAAGATTGGACCGTCGTCTGTGTGGAAGCGCAGGACGAGCACGCCCTCGTCGTCCCGCGAGAAGGCGAGGTTCTCGTACCTGTCGAAGTAGCCGGGGATGCTCATCTCTGTCTCGGCGGGGGTGCTCATGCTTTGTCCTTCTTTCTTGTCGTGACGCGAGGTCTGATTGCTCTTTGAGCCGAAGCGAATCGCAGCCGCGCATCGATTTGAGACGCCTTCGTTCTCCGCTGATCCGGATCGCCGATCGAGCCGCGGTCTGCGCTCGAGGGCGAGATCGGCGGTGCGGCTCACCAACCAAGAGGTCTTCATGTTTCCTTTTTGCGGGGCTTTGGTGTGGGTTTATCGCGCCCGCCGCGACGCAACAGGAAGTCGCGCCGGCCAGGGAGGCGTCGACGCCGTCGAGGTATGCGCGCTCGATCTCGATTCAGGGGCCATCAACTCGGTCGCCGGTCCCGCCGGCCCGACCTGGCGCCTCCGAGATGATCGACCGCCAGCACACGGTCAGCGCCGCTGTTGAGGTAGACGAGTACGCCCGATGGGTCAAGCGACGGACCGCGCGGATCGATGATCCGCGGATCACGAGTGAGTGGCCCGATCAGTTCCCCTTCGGTGTCGAAGCTCAGAATGGCGCCGTAGCCCCCGCCGTTGGTGTGCCCCGCGCTGTTGACGAGGAGACGCATCAGTCACGCGCTCTTCGCGTCATGCTCGCCATGATGGGCCACCAGGGTGCACGTCCAACACACGTGCCTGATCGTACGATCAGCAAACCGGATTGTCGCGATGTCGTCTACGGGTCACCCTTCCATCCGTGGAATCACCGAGACCCGACCTCCGAACTCATCATTGACCCGGTCCGCGGACTCGCCCGCGCCGCGCACTAGGCGACAAGCTCGACAGGTGACTGGCACCGTCGCGTCATCTTCGACTCAGAGCTTGTCGGCGTCGAGAAAGCGCTTGACGCTGGTGGCGACGATTCTGGGGTCTAGCATCGCGATACTCGACGGCAGCGTCGTGAGCGTCGCGCTACCGTCGATCCAGCGCAGTCTCGGTGGCGGCCTCGCCGGTCAGCAATGGGTCAGCAATGCGTACCTGTTGACGCTCGGGTCGTTGATCCTGCTCGGCGGGTCGCTGGGCGACATCTTCGGGGAGCGTGGGGTGTTCGCGATCGGGGTGGGCGGCTTCGGCGCAGCGTCACTGCTGTGCGCGCTGGCGCCATCGATCGGGCTGCTCATCGCGTTTCGCGCGCTCCAGGGTGTCGCCGGCGCGCTGCTGACCCCGAGTTCGCTGGCGGTGATCGTCTCGACGTTCCCGGAGCGGGAGCGTGGCCCGGCGATCGGGACCTGGACTGCGTGGGGGACTATCGCCGGCGCGCTCGGCCCGCTCGTCGCCGGGCTGATCTTGAACGTCGCGTCCTGGCGGTGGATCTTCGTGATCAACCTGCCGCTAGTCGCTGTGTGCGTGTGGTTGATCCTACGGGCAGTTCCGGTCACCAATCCCAGCAACACCAAGCGGAGGGTTGACGCGGTTGGTGCCGTGCTGTGCGTGCTGGGCCTCGGCGGTGCCGTGTTCGCGCTGATCGAGCAGCCCCGGCTGGGCTGGTCGAGTCCGGCGGTGAGCGTGTCGCTGATCGGCGGGGCGCTCGCGTTCGTTGCCTTCCTGTTTTACGAATCGCGCGCGGATCACCCGATGCTGCGGCTCGATCTGTTCAAGAGCCGAAACTTCGCGGTCGGGAACGTCGAGACGCTGGCGCTCTACGGCGGCCTATCGGCATTGTTCTTCTTCCTCGTCCTGTATCTCCAGCAGGTGGCCGGCTACTCGCCACTCGAGTCCGGGCTGGCGTTGTTGCCCGAGAGCCTCGTTATGTTCGCGCTCTCTTCGCGGTTCGGTGCGCTCGCCGATCGTTTGGGGCCGCGCCTGTTCATGGGTGGTGGTCCGCTGATCGCCGGCGGTGGAATGCTGATGCTCGTCACGTTCGGGGTGCACGTCGACTACGTGACCGAGGTGCTCCCAGGGATCCTTCTGTTCTCGCTCGGCCTCGCGATCACGGTGGCGCCGCTGACCGCCGCGATCCTCGCCGGGATCGACCAGACCGAGGCCGGGATTGGCTCGGCGGTCAACAACGCGGTCGCACGCGTGGCGGGCCTGATCGCGACGGTCGCGATTGGCGCGGTCGTGGCGGCGCAATTCAGCGCATCACTCGATCAGAAGCTTGCCGGCCGGCCGCTGACCCCGCGCGGGCACGTAGCTGTCGCACAAGCCAAGCAGCTCACCCTCGGCCGGCCTCCGGTCGCCGGTCTCCCAACGCGCGAGGCGGCCGCGATCACCATCGCATCCGGCCAGTCCTCGCTCGAGGCCTTCCGCGTCGGCATCGGCGTCGCCAGTGCGCTCGTCATCATCGGCGGCCTCATAGGCGCTGCGGGCATCCGCAACCCCCGACGCGTTGTCCGCGCGAGCCAATGCGCCGGCGGGCAGCTCGCGGGCGCACCACTCGACGCTGCAGGGCTACACACCACCCAACCAGTCTGAGCTACGGCGGTGCTGCGAGCACCAGCATGTTTTCGTGCGCTTGCGAATGATCGTGCGAGTCCGGCGCCATCCGGTGATCGCCAGCTGAGTAGGTGCCTCAGTCCGGGAGGAGCGCCGACGTCCTCGGGTATAGACGGCACCCACCCCGGTCGCAGCTCGTGCGTGCGGAACGCGGTAACCCCGCCGGGGTTCGGGCAGGAGGTCTTACCCGGGCGCTGGCGTGAGCGCGGTGCCGCGGTTGCAGTCCTGACTGGGCGGAAGAGCGGCTCATTTGACGATCCTGAATGTGGCGGCGTGGACTGTGCCTTTGCCGGAGGCGCTGGTGGGCGTCGCGGTCAGTCGGTAGCTGCCGATTCGGAGCGCTCTGCCGCCTGCGAGATTGCCGAGGAGCGCGATGGTGTTCGTCCCGGCCTTACCGCGGACCGACACGCTACGGACGATGAGCAACCTCGTGCAGTGCCGCCTGCGGCGGTTTGCGCGGGTCGGCTTTGCGCACTTCGTGCCGGCCAAGCGGCCCGGCTGCGACCTGGCAAAGCTGAGCTTTACGGTGGCGGCCGTTGACAGGATGAACGTGACGACGCCTCTTCGTGGCGGCTTCGCGTGGGATGATCGGAGGTGGATTGTCCTCGGGTTGACTGCGAGCTTTGACAGCACGGGCTTGGCCGCCGGTGGGGGTGAGGGCGAGAAGAACACTGAGACCTCGCCTCGGATCGGGGCACCGACGACGGTCGCGCCGGCGTCGAGGGCGACCGAGAGGCCGAAGAGATCGTTGGCGGCGCCGTCCCTGTCGCTGAGCTCCGATGTCTGCCTGCGCGCTCCGGGTCCGGTGCGCGAGAACGTGTACGCGGACCCCTGTTGGAGGTTGCGGCCGACGGTTTGGGTGGGCGCGCCGGCGAGGATCGTGTCGGCGTCGATGGCCACGGAGTAGCCCAGAAGTGTCTTGTCGGAGCCGTCGGAGGCGGACAACGTACCGGTCTCGGTGCGCGCGCTTGCCCCCGAGCGCGTGAACGTGTAGACGGCGCCTTTGGCGACACCGCCGACGGTTGCGCCCGGTGCCCCGGCGACGATTGTGTCACCGTCGATCGCCACGGACTGGCCGAGCACGTCGCCCGCGTGGCCGTGCGAGGAGGTGAGCTTGGCGGTCTCGGTGCGCGCGGTGGCGCCGGTGCGCGCAAACGTGTAGGCCGCGCCCTGGATATTCGCGCCGACGACGTCGCTGGGAGCCCCGGCGACGATCGTGTCGCCGTCGATCGCCACCGATGACCCGAGGGTGGCTTGCGCGACGCCGTCGGACGCCGTGAGTTTGGCCGTCTCCGTGCGCGCCGCTAGGCCGTCGCGGGTGAAGGTGTAGAGCGCTCCTTGATGGGCGTTGTCGTTGACGGTGGTGAGGGGAGCACCGGCGACGATCGTGTCGCCGTGGATTGCCAGTGACGAGCCGAGCGCGTCAAATGCGGCCCCGTCGGAGGCCGTCAGCTTGGCGGTTTCGGTCCGCGCCGCCGCGCCGGCGCGGCTGAAGCTGTAGACGGCGCCTTGATCTGGGTTCTTGCCGATCGTCGCGTCCGGGGCGCCGACGAGGATCGTGTCGCCGTCGATCGCTACGCTCGCGCCGAACAGATCGCCGGGCGCGCTGTCGGAGGCGGTGAGCTTGGCTGTCTGCTTCCAGTTGTCAGCTGCGCGTCGGTAGACGTACGCTACGCCGACCTCGTTGGGCTGCAGCGTGCCGAGCACGAGCGTGTCGCCCTGGACGGCGACCGAGAACCCGAGCGAGTCGTTGCCCGAGAAGACGATTTTCTGTTCGAGGGCCGAGGCGGAGGAGGCGAGCGCGAGCACTGAAATCAGCGCGAGCGCCGCCGCGAGTGCGGATCGGACGGCCGCGGCGCGGCGTCGGCGGCGCGTCGGAGGCCGCGGGGCGAGTATCGGGTTGTGGTGCACGGAGACCTCGTTTGGTTTGCGCTGGAACGGATCGGGTGGATGGTGTAGTGGGGGCGCCGGCCGGCGCCCCACGACGGGCGGTCAGCCCGGGACGACTTCGCCGCGGGCGCGCGCCTTGACGTCGTCGGTGGTGAGGGTGTGCCCGCCGATCGCCCAGTCGCCGCTGGCAACCTCATCGAAGATGGACACGGTGGCTTGGCGCAGGCTCTCGCCTTCGATCTCGACCATCGTTTTGGTGAGGCGTTCGAGGATCTCCTGCTTGTGCGGCGCCGTGAAGACGCCCTCGAGGGGCTTGACGTGAATGATCGGCACGTGTCCTGCTTGATCGGGGGGGTTTGGTTGAGAGCCATGGTCAACCCGCGCGACGCTGCGCACATCGGCTGGAGGGCGGATCTTCGCCCAGACATCCGTCGCCGGTTGTGCGCGACCGATGACGTAGCTGGACCGATGGTGCATGATGGACGGTGTGCCTGGGGAGGCCATTCGCGTGCTGGTCGTCGACGATCACCGGATCGTGCGGGAGGGTTTGCGCGCGTACCTCAGACTGGTTGATGACATCGAGATGGTGGGCGAGGCTGCTGATGGGCGTGGTGCGCTGGATGCGCTGGCGCGGGCGAAGGCCGGGTCTGGGTTGCCCGATGTCGTGTTGATGGATTTGGTGATGGAGCCGATGGACGGGATCGCGGCAACGGCGGCGATCAAGGAGCGCTATCCGGAGGTTGAGGTGGTGGCGGTCACGAGTTTCAGCGAGGAGGACAAGGTGCACGCGGCGCTGGAGGCTGGCGCTGCGGGGTATCTGCTCAAGGACGCTGAGGCCGAGGAGATCGCCGCGGCGATCCGCTCAGCACAGCGAGGCGAGGTGCATCTCGATCCGGCAGTCGCGCGTCAGCTCACCGCCTCGCTGCGGCGGGGGCCGACGGAGGACCCGAGGGATCTTCTGACTGATCGCGAGCGCGAGATCCTGCTGCTCGTGGCCCGCGGCCAGGCCAACAAGGAGATCGCGGCCGAGCTGGTGATCAGCGAGCGGACCGCGCGAACGCACGTCAGCAACATCCTTACCAAGCTGGGCCTAAGCTCGCGCACGCAGGCGGCGCTGTGGGCCGTCCGGGAAGGTCTGGCACCTTTACCAACATGAGCTACGTCGGATGTCTCACGCGATGCGGGTCGAGCAGCCGATGCGCGCGCCGCCTGCTCGCTCTTGACTGCCGGGGGTGCCGATCGAGCGTGAGATCAGCGTCCTCATGGTCGATCCCGACCCTCGGGTTGGCCGCGCCGTGAGGTCCCTCGGGCATGACGCCGACGGGCCTTCCGCAAATTGCGAAGCCGGTAGTGCTACTGCTGGGCTGGCTGCGGATCCACGCAGGGCGAGCGAACCGATCCTGGCCGATGTCACCCCGACGACGGCGCGAGACGGAATCGGGCTGATCATCCTCGGTCTACGGGTCGGGTATGGACGCCGGACCCTGCCGTGATCGAGCACGCGGCTGACGTGGGGATCGAGGCGCTTGCTGCGCTCGTCGAGCGGTCCCGGGATGGGATCGTCGTCTGCACACCGGAACGCAAGTACGTTTATGCGAATCCGGCGGCTTGCTGCGTGATGGGCTATTCGCTCGACGAGCTCCGCGCGCTGTCGGATTTTCTTGTCAACTTCCCCGAGCGTGAGCATGAGGGGATGCTCGAGCACTTCGCCGAGCAGCTGGCGGGTTCGACGGGGCTGTGGACGTCGACGATCCTGCGCCCCGATGGGACCGAGCGGGAGATCACCTGGTCGAACATGTCATTTCAGATCGACGGTCGACCGCATGGCGCGGCGATCTTCCGAGACACCACTGACTCCCGTCAGGCCGGCCGAAAGGCGGCGGCGCTTGGGCAGACGGCGGCGCGGCTCGCCGGGCGCAGCCCGCTGTGGGAGATCTTCGGCGAGATCGCCCGCCACGCCGTAGAGGGCACGCGAGCGGTGGCATGCGCGATCGCCACGGCCGATGACGACGGTGCCCTGCGAGCTGGAGGCTCGGTCGGTCTCGGTGAGCGGTTTCAGCAGCTCGCATTCTCCGGTGCGATGCGGATCCAGGATCTACCCGACGGCGAAGTGGTGCTGAGCGGACGCACCGCGGTCGTTCCCGACGCGCGGTGTCGCTGGCTCGAGCCAGAGCGGGCGGCGATCGGTAAGACCCTCCAAGACTTCGAGTGGGAGGGTGCCGTCCATGTCCCGCTGATGTGGGGCGAGACCGTGCTCGGCGCGATGGGAGTGTTCCTGCCGGCCGCGTCCGGCCCGACTGCAGAGGAGCTCGCCTTCTACAGCGCCCTGGCTGACCAAGCGGCGGTAGCGATGACCAACGCGCGACTGCTCGTAGAGGCTGACGAGAGCTCTGCTTTGCGCGAACGCTCACGACTTGCGCGCGAGTTGCACGACTCCGTCTCCCAAGCACTGTTCTCTATGACCCTTCATGCGCGCGCGGCGCAGCTCGCGATGGAAAGCGCTGAGATCGCGGGTCACGCGCCGCTTGCGGACAGCGTCGCGGCGCTCCGGGAACTTGCTAAGGCCGCGCTGGCTGAAATGCGCGCGCTGATCTTCGAGCTGCGTCTAGATGCATTGGCCGAGGAGGGCCTTGTCGAGGCGCTCAGCAAACAGGCATCGGCACTCACGGCGCGCACCGGCGTGCAGATAGAGGTCGCAGGGCCGGCGGAGCGTCTGGATCACTCTCCCGAGGTCGAGGAGCATCTGTACCGGATCGCGCTCGAAGCGCTCAATAACAGCATCAAACATGCACACGCCGTAACGGTCCGAGTCAATATCAGCGCGGCCCCGAGCGTCGAGATGCTCATCGCGGATGACGGAACCGGATTCGACACAGGCCAGGATCGCCCGGGACATCTCGGACTGGGGACCATGCGGGAGCGCGCCGAGAGCATCGGGGCGACGTTGACGGTCGAGAGCGCAGCGGGTCGGGGCACGACCGTGCGGCTCGCGATCGCGTGAACGACCTCGCAGCCCGACCAGCCTGAACTCGCCGGGACAGGTACGCAGGGCCGGCCCGTCCAACGCTGGCATGACTTCAAAGCCTCCGCCGGCGCCGAAGTCAGTGCGGTCCTCATCGTCGTGTAGGCGTTGGCGGCGGCCGCGCGTCCAACCACGGCGGTGCGTTCCGACCGTGCGTGTCGTTGTCGGCATACTGCTCGGGCTCTCCTAGCAGCGCTGCCCACGGTTTCTCTCACCGATCCCCGGGGACCGCGTCCAGCGGCAGATTGCGTGCGGCGCTGCCAGGCAGGACGGATGACCTAGGCGGGCTGCGCGGTTGTCTTGCGCAGCTGCCGTCAAGGGGCTGATGTGCGACGTGAGATCAACGCCGACGATCTGGAAGCCGTTCAAGCCCTCGTCGAAGGAGCAGAGATGTCCGCCAACACGATCAACCACGGTCGCACGCTGCCGGTCGCGGCGTCAGGTACGGCGCTGGTAATGGCCGTGTTCAGCGCGTTCGTGGTCAACGTCGGCGACAGCGTCCGCACATTTCGCGCCGGTGTCGCCGGCGAGGCGTGGGGGCTCAGCGGAATGAGCCTGGGCCTCGCCGCCGCTCTGCTGACCGCCGGCGCGTTGGCCGATGACCTCGGTCACCGGCGCGTCCTGCGGTGCAGCGCCGGCCTGCTCGCCGCAGCGAGCGTCCTCGGCGCGCTCGCACCGAGCATGGAAGTACTCGTTGCGGCTCGAGTGCTGCAAGGCGTGGGGGGTGGCGGCATCCTGGCCGCCGGCCTCGGCTCGATCGGCCGCGCGTTTCCATCCGGTACCGCGCGCACACGCGCGACGGCTCTGTGGGGCGCGGCCGTGGGCGCGGGAGTCACGGTCGGCCCGCTCGCGGGTGCGGGGCTCGCGACGGCGGTCGGCTGGCGGACTGGGTTCTGGCTCGAGGCGGCGGCCGCTACGGCCGTGATGACGGCCGCGGCAACGCTGAGCGAGTCGCGCACCACCGCTAAGGTCCGGCTTGATCTCGCCGGCATCACAACGCTCGGGGCGGCTATGACATTCCTGACCGCCGCGCTTGTCGAGACTCGACACGGCTGGTCTGCCAGCCCCACCCTCGTCCTCTTCGCCGCGGCCACGCTGATGCTCGCAGCGTTCGCCGCCGTCGAGCTGCGCTCACGCCGCCCGATGCTCGACCCTCGCCTGCTTGGCCAGCCCCAGTTTCTCGCGTCGATCAGCGGCGCGCTGTTCACCGGTCTTGCCGTCGTCGGGTTGATGAGCTACGCGCCGGCGCTGATGCAGCAGTCCCTGCACATCAGCGAGATCGGCAGCGCAGCGGTGCTGGCCGCATGGTCAGCCACCAGCATGGTCGTGGCGCTCGCCGCGGGCTCACTGCCGAGCCGGCTACCCGCCCGGACGCGGTTGCTCATCGGGCTGGCCGTGGCCGCCGTTGGCGAGGTCGCGCTCACGGGGATCGGCGGCGCGGCAGGCTGGACGCGCTTGGTGCCGGGACTGTTCGTAACCGGCCTCGGTACCGGCGTCGTCAACGCCGCGCTCGGCAGAATCGCCGTCGAGTCGGTGCCCCACGGCCGCGTCGGGATGGGCAGCGGCGCGAACAACACAGCGCGCTACCTGGGCGGCGCAGCCGGCGCCGCGCTGATCGTCTCGATCGCTTCAGCCAGCGGCGCCCACGGGCTCATCCACGGCTGGAATATCGCGGCACTCGTGTCCGCCGGGTTATGCGCGCTCGGGGTGGCGATCGTCGCGAGCTGCCGCACGTGGCGGCGCCGCAGCGCTCGCAGCGGCAGCTACCGCAGCCGTACGAACGACCACGCGCCTGTTGTCCCAACGCCGTGGACGCCTGAAATCCCCTCAGAAGCTCTGATCTTTCAGACGGCGGGTGGAGAGCACCCGCGAACAACCGACCCCCACTATCGCAGTCGGAGGACCGCATGACCTGGCAACTCAACCACCTCATCGCCAAGCAGAGACAAATCGAGCTCGCCGATCGCGCCGAGCAAGCCCGGCTCGCCTACGACGCACGCGTCGCCTCGTTGGCGCCGTCACGACGCTGGAATCGCGGCCGCCTCCTCACACCGCGCAGGATCAGGGCTGCGGGGTTGGCCGCAGCTGCGCGGCCAGCAAGACCCAGACCGCCACAGGAGTGCGTGAGATGCGACACATGACTCCGAGCAAAGCGCTCTGCGCATCCTCACCAGCCACTGCCGAGAACTTCGCGGTGGCCAACGGAACGCGCATCTCACTCCGCCAGATCAGAGCTGACGACCGCGCCGGATTGGCCGCCCTGTTCACCCGCCTCTTCCCTGAATCCCGCTACCGGCGCTTTCTTTCCCGGGTGC
>CAVWFJ010000021.1:0-253080 GCA_963754055.1 uncultured Solirubrobacterales bacterium | reverse complement strand
GCGTCGGCAGTCGCGCCAGCGCCGAGGCCCGCGGGCTGCGCAGCGCCGCGATCTCTGAGTGAGGCTCTCTCGCGAGCACGAACTCGCCGGCCGGTCCGCAGAACGCGGCGTCGTCGACGACGGTGGGGAACGCGCTCACTAGGTTCTGTTCCTCGAAGAATCGTTGGTTCTGGCGCCGTTCAGTTCCCGCAGTAACTGGGTGTTGGTCCGACGGGCCGCCTCGAGATCTTCCTGCGCATTGCGCAGCTGTATCTCCAGATCCGTGACGCGCGCCGAGAGACGCTCGTTCGCGTCATGCAGAGCGACCAGTTCCGGCGTCTGGTCGAGACCGAGGTGCTCGGCTGCGACCTCCCGGCCGAGCTCGATTCCGAGCCGCTTCCGCAGGCGCGCTAGCTCCTTGGCCTGGGCTTGAGCTTGCTCCTTGAACATCGTGCGCTCGGCGCGCAGCGATGCCACGGACATGCTGTGCCGGTAGGCGGTGCCTGTGGCGTAGCGCCGGTTCACCTCCGTCTGCGCGAGCTCGATCTCGGCGGCGAACCTTCCAGCGACGTAGTTGCGATGGACGCCTGCTCTGCGCGCGATCTCGGAATAGTTGTTGAGTGCCGGATCCGTCTCCTCGACCATCTGGCGGATCGCCTCGAGCACGCTCTCGCGCTTTTGCTCGTTGCGCTTGGCTTTCGCGGCGATCATTGCTTCCGGCGCCCTGCTCATGCTGCCCCCGCCGCACTTGCCACCTTCAAGCTGACGACCGGGGGCGAGAATGTCGGCTCGGGCTGTGCGATCGCCCCGACATCATGGATCGCGAGGCGGTTCTCGGCCTGCGCGCGTGCCCCGCGAAGGGCAGCGAACAACTCCTCAAGCTTGCGTCGCTCGACGGGTTCGAGCTCGGCGAGAAGTGCCTCGTTGCTCCTGATCAAGTTGCGTACCGCCTTGATCTCCGCGTCGTTAGGCATCGCCTTCTCCCGCGCCCAGTCCCGCAATTGCGGCACCGCGGCGTTGAGCCGCTCGCGAGCGTCTAACAGCCGCTCCAGGTACGCGTAAAGGTCGGGCAGGTAAGACGGGTCGGTGCGAAAGTGAACACAGCCCAGGCACTGGTGACTGAACGGACACGCCGAACCGAGCGCCTTCACGTTGTGCGGCTCGACGCAGTGTCCGAGCGGCACTGGGATCCGCCCGACGCTGCGCGTGATGCTCTCGACGTGCGGGTAATCGCTGCCGCCAACGTGCGCGCCGTCGCGGTTGATCGTCAGCGGTGCCGACGCCCGGACTGCTTCGTGCAGCCGCTCCGCACGAACGCGGTAGTACCCCTGAGTGGTCTGAATGCTGCGATGGTCCATCAGCTTCTGCAACACGTCAACAGGGACTACTGGGTCGACAGAGTCGGCGTGGCGCTGTGCGTATGAGTGGCGCAGCGCATAGGCGTGAACGGCGGCTGAGGGGAACGGCTCGCCGTCAGCGCTAACCAGCGAGAGCCCGTCTACCCAACGGCGCAGCATCACCCCGAACGAGTAAGTCATAATCGGCCGACGGCCGTCGGTGTTCTTCTTCGCGCTCGGGAAAAGCTTCAGATCCCTCAACGTGCGACCCGGGTAACGCTCAAGAGCCGCGGCCTGCTGGCGCTCGATCAGCTCCGCGGCCTCAGCGGTGATCGGTAGCGTAATCCGCTTCTTCGGTGGCTTCTCGCGCTTGTAGCGCAGCAGCGGTCGGCGTGGTCCGGTGGCGGCCTGCTCGGCCCACTCCAGGCAGTCCGCGTCCAGCGCGCAGATCTCCACCGGACGGCGCCCCGTGTGCGCCAGCAGTTGGAAGATCACCCGGGCATCCTCGTTTGTCAACAGCTCAAGCGTTGCCGGCTCAAGCAGTTGGTGCAGCACATACTCAGGGATCGCCTTCCCCGGCTCGTAGTCACAGTTCTCGCCCGCTCTGCGGTTCAAGACTCGGACGTCCTCGTCGAGAAGGCTGAACTCCTCCGACAACCCAGCAGCGATGCCACCTGCGGCCGTGTGCCCGTACCGTCGTGCGAAACGAAGGACCTCGCGCAGGTGCCGGACGTTCGTCCGGGAATACTCCGGCGTCGAACTAGCGCACTGCCACTGCAGAAAGCGCTCAAGATCGTCGCGCGTGAGCAACTCCGGGCGCTCGCCCCGGTGCGGCAACGTCCCGAGAAACCTCGACAGGTCGCGAGTGCAACAGGCGCTCTGGTATAGCGTCGACTCGGCGATCGAAGCCGACCGCCTCTGGCACCACACCTTCGTCAACTCTCGAACCCACCGCTGCGAAATTTCGACAAACGAGATCACGCGGGTCTGGTGGCGCGTCGCCGGGTACAGGACGCGCAAGTGCCACACGTCGCGCTGAAACTCAGACTCGACATCGGTCATTGCGTCGGTAGCAGCTTCCAGGATCACCCGCAACGTGGTGAACATCTCGGAGTCGCGGGGCGCGAGCACTGACGCGTCGGATAAGACGGCGACATCCTCAACCCATTCATCACGCACTCGTCGCGCGACCCGCTCAAGAGAATCCGCGCCCACGCGAAGCCCCAGCTTGATGACCCGCTGGATCCCCAGAAGCAACTGCGCTTCCACCAACGGCGGCAGATCAGCAAGACATGCGTGGCGCCCGTCGAAGATCGGGCTGCGATGCGGCACCCCAGCGCGCTTGAACCCGTCGAGCGACGGCGTCTCGCGGGACCACCGCTGGTAGCAGCGTCCGCACAGGCCGAGCCGCCCATACTCAACCCACTGGTTGCAGTCCACAACGTCGCAGAGCGGCAGAGATGGACGCGGTGCCGCCGGTGGATGCCGATCATCCCCGGCCACAAACGCAGCGACCGACACGCCACGAGATCTCCGTAGTCTGGAGCACGCGTTGCACAAACCCTGCCGCTGCGCGGGGCGTTGGTGACCGGGCGTGCGACATACGAGACAAAGCTCGCGGTCGACTTCGCCCCTCACCGGCTTGCGCTTGTACTCGGTGACCGAGAGCTGGCCTTGATAACGCAAGCGATAGTTGACAAGGCAAAGCTCACACAGGCCGAGTCGCCGAGCAGCCGGCCCACGAGCGCCGCGCCCGCAACCAGACCGCTCGCACGGAGCCCAGCCGAACAGCGGATCGTCAGGGCTTGGAGCGAAGACGTGACGCTCTGGATCCCAACCGCGCGCAACCAGCGCGGTGACATCGAGTGCACGCCGCGCTCTCTCAAGGCGATCGTCAACGTCGACCGTGGCTCGAAGCTGTACGACCGTCACAGCACTGCTCCGGGGAGCGGCACGCTCTCGATCGCCTCCCGCAGTCTCGTAGGCGTCGTCGTCACGTACCGTCGCGTCGTCTCGTACTGCGCGTGGCCCAGTATCCGTTGCACCTCGTCAAGCGGGCGGCCACGCTCAACGAGCTGTGTCGCCAGGCCGTGACGGAACTGGTGGGGCGTCACGTGTCGAGCGATGTGCGCCCGACGCGCGAGCCGTGCGACGATCCGGCGAGCACGACCAGTCGTCATCGCCGCGCCGATCTCGCCACCCCACAAGTTAACAAGGACGAAGTCCGAGCGGTCAGCCGCCGCGATCGCGGAGCGTTCCACCATGTGAGCGCCGTAGACAGCCACCAGATACGGGTTCGCCGGCACCCAGCGCATCCGATCGCCCTTCCCACGAACATGCAGATGCGGTCCAGGCACCGGACACCCAAGCTCGCGTGAGCTCTCCATCAGGTGCATCTGGCCACGCCGCAGCGTCACCGCCTCCTCCACGCGGATGCCCCCAAGCCCCATCAAACAGATCAACAGCTTGTCCCGCAGCGCCCCGGGCGCGGCGAGCATCGCCTCGAACTCACTCAACGAGACGTACGAGATCACCTCGCTCTGCGCTGCCCCGCGTCTCCTATGCAGCGGACGTGCGATCCGCGCGGGCGGATCCTCCATCCACGCCACCCGCGGCCCACCAGCCTCGACAACCTCGTACAGAAGATCGTTGACCGACCCCGCGACCAAGCGCCGGGCGACCGCGTAGCGATAAAAGCTGCGGATCGCCGCCAAGACGGCGTCGACCCGCTCCGGCGAGCGGACCCGACCGCAGCCACTGCCCGGCCTCGACACCGGACTGGTCATCAGATGAAAGCGGAATGCCCCGAGCCGCTCAGCCCATCGGACCAGGTCGTCGCGCTCGCCGACCGATGCAAGCCAGTTAGCCCACTCCGCGAGCGCCGACGCGTACTGCCGCGTCGTGCTCTCCGCACGCCCGTTCACCAGGCGCAGCCACCGCAAGAACCCATCGAACAGCTCGGCGACCTCGAAGGCCTCGTCGAGCACCGTCCAGTACGCCTGACCGCCCGGCAACACCACCTGCTGACGACTGAACGCCACTCCGTGAGTGCAGCAAGCCAGGCGGACGGAGCCCGGGCAGAGAACGCGTCTTCGGCTGCAGCAGGTCGCACACCGAAGGGCACTCGCGATGACGAAAACGGGGGCAGAAAACGATCGCGAACCCAACGCCAGTCGGCGCGATCGCCACCGAGTCGATATCCACACCGCCCTGCCAGCGCACGCCATGACGCAGCCGCCAGCCGTGCCCCCGGAGTGGCTCGAGCGCGCGCCGGGCCTCGTCCTCTGATCGAGCGCCAACTCGGCTGCGCCGAGCGAGCATTAGCCAGCGGTGGGCGCGGAGGCCGAGCACGAACGCGATGCCAACGAGCAGCGCCCCGGGCAAGGCCGCACCGGTGGTCAGGTCAAACACCCGAGCACGGTCGCCGCCGTGCTCGTGAGCCCGAGGCGACCAGCGCGGGACAGGCGGCGGTGCTGCTGACGGCGCGCATAGTTCACATCGGGTCCGATCCTCAGTGCGCCGCGTGCTTTGACCATGTGGCGGTGTTCCCATCGCGGCAGGACGCCCGTCGCGGACCCAAGCCGCGTCGCACTCGGCCCACGCGGGGACCCCCGATGCGACCAGGATGCGACCACGACCTCCGCCGCATACGCCGAACGTCGCAGTTCCTCGCATGTTCGACATCCATCGAAGTACCACAGAAAACGGCTGGTTTGCGGCGAGTTTCTGCGAGGCGCTGCGAGGCCGTGAAAGCGGACGACGGGTCTCGAACCCGCGACCTTCGGCTTGGGAAGCCGACGCTCTACCGACTGAGCTACGTCCGCGCTGGGGCCGATTCTAAGGGTCCGCGGAAAGGACCATGGCCGCGACGGCGGCCCGATCGTCCACCGATACCCGTGACTCGCCGCGAACGGGTTCGCGACGGTCACTCGCGATGACAAGGCGGCGAACATGCCGTGCGTCCAACGCGCCCGCCAGCTGTCCCAGAGCAGGATCGCGTTGCCGTGGCCGTCGATTCCGACCACCGCATCCTGAGGCTGCTCGGCCGCTGACGCGATCGTTCGCGGCGGGGCGAGGGCTCCGCCGGCGGTGCCGATCGTCGCGTGGAGGGAATCGGGCGCGTTGGCCACGCGGTCGTTGTCGGACCACGCGCTGACGAAGGCGCCGGCGAGGTTGGCCGCGAGCAATGGGCTGTTGATCGTCTCGTGGTCGGGCAGGTCGGTGGCGCGGCCGAAGCGCGCGCCGGTGCCGGTCAGCGTCGAGTGCGCGATCGTGTCAACCGGCGGAGAGCCGACGTTGAACAGCGCGATCGCCCCGCCCCGCCCCGCTGAGGCGGCCACTGGCCCATCGCCGGTGGCGGAGATCTCCGGCGTCCGGCGGAACGGGCGACCGCGGCGGCTGACCGAACCCCATAACCCGTGCGGACCGATTTCGACCGGGACCAGGCTGCCGTGGGGCAGCGTTTCCTCCTCGCCGCCGGCAAGGACGGTTGCGGTGCCGTCGTCGCTGAGCGTGGTGGCGGTGTTCACGTATTGCGGTCGGGGTCGGCCGAGGGACAGCGTCTGCGCGCGACCACAGTGGCCGCGGGGCCGGGACCGCGCCACCGCCTGCGCGTCCGCGAGGCTGAGCAGGGCGAGGAGCAGCGCAACGAGCGCCCCACGATAACCCCCCACCGGCGCGCCTGGCCAGCGGCACGGCCCGACCGTATCACGCGGCCGCGCGGCCAAACGAAGGCTCAAGCCGCTCCCGGCGTTCCGGCTGAGCCGCTCCATTACGCTTGTCGAGAAATGCGGCGTTTCTTGATTCCCGGGATCGTGGTCGTCGCCGCCGTGGCGTTGCTCGCCTTGCTGGCGTTCGGGATCTCGAGCCAATCGACCAACTCGTCGATCGACGGTGACCTGGCCCGCGGCATCGACCCCGCGGCGCCGAGCGCGACCCTCCAGCTGCCCGTGCTGGGCACACCGGGGCGGATGAGCCTGACCGACCTGCGGGGCAAGGTGGTCGTGCTGAACGTGTTCGCGTCCTGGTGCGATCCCTGCAAGGCCGAGGCGCCGCTGCTGGAGCAGGCCCAGCGGGAGATCGCCGGCCACAACGCGACCGTGCTCGGCGTCACGTATCTCGATAACTCCGACGCCTCGGAGCAGTTCGTGCGCCAAAACCACATCACCTATCCGGTGGTGCGCGACGTGAGCGGGAACTTCGTCCGCTCGTTCGGGACCACCGGCGTGCCCGAGACGTTCGTGATCGATCGGGACGGGAAGATCGCCGCGGACCGGCGATTCCAGGTCAGCGGTCAGTGGCTGAACCAGACGCTGACGCGCATCCTAGGCACACAGGTATGACCCGCCGCCGTCCGACCTCGCTCGCCCCCGCTCCCCGCCGGAACTCGCTCGCCCCCGCTCCCCGCCGGAACTCGCTCGTCCCCGCTCGCCGCCGGAACTCGCTCGCGCTCATCCTGGCCGCACTATCCCTGCTCGTGACGGCGACCCCGGCCGCCGCGGTCACCGCGCGGGCGTCGCTCACCGATATCGAGAGCAACGTCATGTGCGTCGCCTGCCACGAGCCGCTGGCGGTGTCGCAGTCGCCCGAGGCGATCTCCGAGCGGGCGTTCATCAGCGTGCTGATCGCGCAGGGGATGACCAAGCCGCAGATCATGAATGCGCTGGTCGCTCAGTACGGCCCGCAGGTGCTGGCGAAGCCGCCGGCCCACGGATTCAACCTGACGGTCTACATCCTGCCGCCGGCGATCCTGCTCCTCGGCGGGGCGGCGATCGCGTTGGTCCTGCCGCGGTGGCGCCGCCGGACGCGCGAGCGCGCGGCGGTGGCGATGCCCGCCGGCCCGTCGCTCAGCCCGGCCGATGCGCACCGCCTCGAGGAGGACCTCGCGCGGTACGACTGACACCCGCAGAGGCCGTCACGGCCGGGATGTAGCATCTGCATCATGAGTGCGAACTCACAGGTTTCGCGCCAGGATCGAGGGCGCTACGAGCCGGGGCTGGCGGTGCGCTTGCTCGCCTCGTGGGTGACGAACGCGATCGTGCTGGGGATCGTGGTGGCGGTGCTGAGCGGCGTGACCGTATCGAGCGCCGGCGCGTTGATCGAGGCGGCGGCGGTGTTCGGCGTGCTGAACACGATCGTCAAGCCGATCCTGAGGTTGTTCACGCTGCCGTTCGCGATTCTGACGCTGGGGATCGCGTGGTTCTTCGTCTCGTTGTTCATGCTGATCCTCACCAAGGCGATCGTCAGTGGCTTCCACATTCACGGCTTCTGGACGCTGGTCGAGGCGACGCTGATCATCTGGTTCGTGAACGTCGTGCTGGACTTCACGCCCGGCCCCTGGCAGCTGACCGGCAAGCGTCAGCGGCGCAAACGGCGCTAGGCCGCTGTCCTGAGTCGCTAATTCGCCCAGACCCGATCGCGGCTCGCGGGGTCGGTGGCGGCGGTCGGCCGGCGGGGGGAAGCGCGATGCGCGGTGGCGCGCGCTTCGCGTTCGAGTCTGCGGAACGGGGGTGGGTCAGTAAGTGAGGCCTTGGGGGGCGTTAGACGACCCTTTGTGCGGATCTGATAACGCGCAAATCGGTCCTCAGCGGGTCCAGCGCCGAACTATGGCAACTTTCCTCCACCCCCCGGCGGGAATTTGCCAAGGTTCGGAGGGGAATCTGGGCTAGGAGGCACGGATCCCGGCCGAGCCGCGATCCAGGGCCGTAACCGGCCCGTCGTCGACCCGATTATTTATCACTTTATGATAATCCGATCGCCCTCAGGGCGCTGATCGCCGTTTGCGGCCGCGCGATGGTGCCCCGGCAGGACCCCAGCCACCGTCACATCGAATCCGGCGCGCTGACCCCCAGCAGCCCGAGCGCCACCGCGATCCCCGTCTGGGCCGCCACCGACAGCGCGATCCGGAACGACTCGACCTCGACCGGCGTGACCCCGATCACTCGGCAGTCGCGATAAAAGGCGGTGAACACCTGGGCCAGCTCGAGCGCGTAGCCGGCGATCCGGTGGGGCGCGCGCCGGAGCGCCGCCTCGGCGATCTCCTCCGGAAACGCCGCCAGCTGCTTGATCAGCGCGCGTTCCGAGGGATGCAGCGGACCCGGGCCCCAGCCCCCGGCATCTGAACCCCCCAAGGCCGCCGCTCCGCCGTCCTCCCCCGCTCGATGGCCGGAAACCTCGGCCACGCGGGCCGAACCCAATTTCCCCAACATCGACGCGATCCTGGCGTGGGCGTACTGGACGTAATAGACCGGGTTCTCGGCCGACTCCTTGCGCGCGAGGTCGAGGTCGAGGTCGAGGGTGCGGTCGGCCGACCGCTGGAGCATGAAGAACCGCGTGGCGTCGACGCCGATCTCGTCGAGCAGCTCGTCGAGGGTGACGAAATCGCCACGCCGCTTGGACATCGCGGCCCGCTCGCCGCTCTCGACCAGGTGGACGAACTGGAGGATCGGGACCTCGATCGTCTCGGGATCGCCGCCCAGCGCGGCCATCGCCGCCTTCAGCTCGCGCGCGTAGGCGTGGTGGTCGGCTCCGACCGGGAGCAGCTGGCGCTCGAAGCCGCGCTCGCGCTTGTTGAGCATGTAGGCGACGTCGGCGGCGAGATAGGTCGGCTCGCCGCCCGTGCGCACGACCACCCGGTCCTTGTCGTCGCCGAAGGTGGTCGTCCGCATCCACAGGGCGCCCTCCGAGCGGTACAGATGCCCGCGCTCCTGCAACGAGGCCAGCGCGCGCTCGAGCTGGCTCGGCGACCCCTCGTGCAGCGTCCGCTCGCTGAAGAAGACGTCGAAGTGGACGCCGTAGCGGTCGAGGGTGGCCTTGATCGCGGCCAGCATCTGCTCGACCGCGAGCCCGGCCAGCTCCCACACGTCCATGGCAGCGGCGCCGGGGATCGACCGCGCCAGGGTGATCACGTAGTCGCCCCGATAGCCGCCCTCGGGCACGTCCTCGTTGCGGGCGCGGGCGCGCACCGACTCCCCCAGCAGCCGGATCTGGGAGCCGGCGTCGTTGAAGTAGTACTCGCGCGTGACCGCGTGGCCGTAGTGCTCGAGGACCCGCGCCAGGGCATCGCCGTAGGCCGCGTGGCGGCCGCTGGCGGCGACGAGCGGGCCGGTCGGATTGGCGGACACGAACTCGACCAGGATCCGCTCCGGCGCCTGCGCCCCCCCGGCCCCGAACCGGTCGCCGGCCGCCAGCACGTCGGCCAGCACGTCGCGGAACCAGAGGTCGGACATCGACAGGTTGAGGAATCCCGGCCCGGCCACCTCGACCCCTTCGAGCCGGTCCCCGAGCAGCTCGGCCAGCGCCGCCCCGATCCGCTCGGCGATCGCGCGCGGCGGCTCGCCCAGCACGGGGGCGAGCAGCATCGCGGCGTTGGTCGAGTAGTCGCCCTGGCCCTCGCGCTTTGAACGCTCCAGCCTGGGCTGCGCGGAAGACGTCCCGGAACCGGAGCCCGATCCACCCGTCTGCCCCCGCACGACCGCCACCGCGGAGCGGACCGCCCCCAGCAGCTCGGCCAGCGGATCGCGCACCGTCAGCCCCGTCATGCGCTCGCCACCCGCGCCGGCTCGAACGCCTGCTCGAGCCGCTCGATCGCGGCCGGCGTGCCCAGCGCCACCAGCATGTCCCCCGCCTCGATCACGGTCTCGGGCGACGGCTGGGGCTCGAGCTGGCCGTCGGCGTGGCGCAGCGCCACGATCACCGACGTCCCGCGGACGGCGTCGATCGTCTTACCCACCCCGTCGCAGCCGACCGACGCGTCGATCTCCTCCATCCGGTAGTCCGCCACGTCGACGGCACCGGCGACCTGAGGATGCATCGCGACCCGGGCCATCGCCGCGCCCGACGTCTTGTAGGGCGAGATGACGCGATCGGCGCCGGCCCGCAGCAGCTTCTTCTCCGAGTCCTCCGCCGACGCGCGCGCGATGATCAGGATGTCCGAGCGCAGCTCGCGCGCGGTCAGCGTGATGAAGATGTTCTCGGCGTCCGAATCGACGCAGGCGATGATCGCCCGCGCCCGCTCGATTCCCGCCCGCTGCAAGACCCCGTCCTCCGCCGCCTCGCCCTCGATATAGGCCACGCCGGCCTCGTGCGCGCGCTCGCGGTGGTCAGGGTTGGTGTCAATCACGACGTGGTTGACACCGGCGGCGCCGAGGTCGCGGGAGACCTGGCGCCCGACGCGCCCGTAGCCGCAGATGATGAAGTGGCCGTTGTATGAGTCGATCATGCGCTGCTCGCGACGTTCCTGGAGCAGCCCGCTGAGCTGCCCGGTGACAAAAAACTCCGCGACGGTCGCGAAGCCGTAGAACAGCGTACCTATGCCGATCAGCTCGATCGCGGCCTGGAGCGCCCGCGCGTCGGAGTCGGTCGGGGCGGGAATCGAGCCGAGCGTGGTGATCGTGTTGAGCGTCCACAGCGCGCCGTAGGCCAACGAGGTCCCCTCGAGCACGGCGAACCCGATCGCGCCGACGACGATCACCGCCACCACCACGCTCAGCAACAGCGTCAGGCGGCGGGCGAACAGGCGCAGCTCCTCGCGCGAGCGCTCCCGCTGCCGGAGGGCGCGACGGCGAGCGCTCGTGTCGGGTTGACTGGTCATCAGTAGTGATAGGGCTCGCGGGCGAGGATCTTGTGGGCGCGATACACCTGCTCGAGCAGGACCACGCGCGCCAGCTGGTGCGGCAGGGTCATCGCGCCCAGCGACAGGCGCTGATCAGCTTCCATCTCGAGCCCGAACGGCCCGCCGACCACGAAGCACAGATCGCGGCCGCTCTGGCGCCGCTGCTCGAGGAAGCGGCTGAACGACACTGAGTCCATCTGCTCGCCGTCCTCGTGCAACAGCGACAGAAACGCCCGGTCGGGCACGCGCCGGGCCACGTGGTCGTTCTCGCGCACCTGCACCAGCTCGACCCGCGCCAGCCCGGCGAGCAGCTTCTCGTAATGGTGCACGTCGTCGGCAAACGGCGGGCGAAGTCTCCCCACGGCGACAACGACGATCCGCACGATGGGATACTACGTGGGAATGGACGATCAAAACACGCCAGAACGCCACATCAATATCCACTTCTCGCCGGAGATGATGGGTGGCTCGTACGCCAATTTCGCGAACGTGAGCCATTCCGACTACGAGTTCACCATCACCTTCGCCCGCGTCGACCACGAGGTGGAGGACGACGAGATCCCGGGCGTCGTGGTCTCCCGCATCAACCTGTCGGCGAAGTTCATGCGCGAGCTGATCGACGCGATGCAGGACAACTACTCCAAGTGGCAGACCCGCGAGGGGATCAAGAACCTGCCCGAATACGGCAGCGGATCGCCGGAGGACTGATTTTTTATAGGGGGCGGGCTTCGCCCGCCTGGTTTTTATAGCTGAGGGCCGCACCGATTCGCTCTCCCGTGGGCGGGTGGGTGGCCGTCAGCGTGGTCAGCCAGCGCGGGGGGTCCAGGTAAGCCACGTTCTGGAGCGCGATCGTCCGCTCGAACGAGATGAACGCGTCGGGGGCGTCCGACAGCTCGAGCGAAAACGCGTCCGCGTGGCGTTCCAGCGCGCGCGTGAGGCGGTTGCCGAGCAGCCCCACCGGCGCCATCACGCCCGCCGCCGACAGCGCCAGGACGGGCAGTACGGCGGGGGTGTCGCGTTCGCTGGAGAGCGACCAGCTCAGCCGCTGCACCGCGAGGGCGGCCCCGGGCGCGACCAGCGCGGCGTAGGCGACGGCCCGCCACACGTCGCGGCCGCGCACGTGGGCGAGCTCGTGGGCGACGACCACCCGGACCTCGTCCCGGCCGTAGCGGTCGAGCAGGGTGTCGAACAACACCACCCGCTTGGTCGGGCCGAGGCCGCTGACGTAGGCGTTGGCGGCAGTGGTGCGGCGGCTGGCGTCGATCGAATAGACCGACCGCACCTGGACGCCGGCGGCACGCGCCAGCTCGAGGACGTCCTCGCGCGTCTCTCCCTCCGGGAGGGGCGTGAAATCGTTGAACACCGGCTCGAGCACCACCGGGGCGAGCGCGGCCACCAGGGCGCCGAACACGGTCATGCCGCCGGCGGCGGCCAGCCACCAGCGGCGCGGGTACCGTCGGATCACCGCCAGCACACCGGCGCCGCCGGCGCCCGCCAGCGCCGCCTCGATCACGGTCTGCTTGACCAGATCCAGCGCCCACCCACCCCACGATTGCGTGATCAAGCCGACCGCCATCGCCCTTCTGCGCGACACCGCCGCGACCGGCAAGGGGATCACCGATAACCCGACCACGAGCCCGGCCCCGGCCAGCGCGCCGCCGGCCACCGGGTGGATCTCGGGCGCGCGCAGGGCGCGCGGGGGGCGCCGCACGAGGGCGATCAGCGCCGCCAGCTCGATCGCTCCCCGCACGGCGCCGAGCGCCAGCTGGGGGCGCACGAACCGCCGTCCGCGCTCGATCTCAGCCGAGCTGAAGTAGGTCTCGAGCTCGACCGGCGCGGGCTCGAATGGCGGCTGCCGGGGGCGCAGCAGCCGCACGCCCAGCTCCGCCGCGCCGAGCGTCAGCACCAGCGGCCCGAGGGCGTGGAAGCGCGAACGCTGCCTCACCCGGGAGACTGTAGTGATGCGCGTGGCCATCGTCTCCGACATCCACGGCAATCGCCAAGCCTTCGAGACCGTCCTCGACGAGATCGAGAACTCCGACTGCGAGGAGATGTGGTGCCTCGGCGACCTGGTCGGCTACGGGGCCGACCCGGACGCCTGTGTCGAGCTCGCGCAGCGCCACGCGGTCATCTGCCTGGCCGGCAATCACGATCTCGGGGTGCGCGGCTCGCTCCCCCTCGAGCAGTTCTCGCGGGGCGCGCAGCTGGCGGCGCAGTGGACGCGGGACACGATCAAGCCGGACACCAAGGCCTACCTCGATCGGCTCGAGCCGACCCACCTCGATGAGCCGGTCGGTCTGTATCACGCCAGCCCCCGAGATCCGGTGTGGGAGTACGTCCTCTCGCCGTTGCAGGCCGAGCTGTGCCTCGATGTGCAGCGCCACCGCGTGTGCCTGATCGGCCACTCGCACGTCGCGCTGTCCTTCTGTCGGGCACGCGGGGCCGCCGCCACGGGCCAGACGCGCGGCGACGGCGAGCAGCTGGAGCTCTACACCGGCGAGTGGTTGATCAACCCCGGCAGCGTCGGCCAGCCCCGTGACGGCGACCCCCGCGCCGCCTGGCTCGAGCTCGATCTCGACCTGTGGACCGCGACCTACCGGCGGGTCGAGTACGACATCGCGGGTGCGGCCGCGGCGATCCGCGCGGCGCGGCTGCCGGATTCCCTGGCCGAGCGCCTCTCCTACGGTCAGTGAATCCCGCCGCGGCGGGCTTTTTGCCTCCGCGCCCAACGAATCGGCCCCGAGTCTCTAAAGTCAAATCGCGGATGCGCAAAGCGCCCCGCGTAATTCTTGCCGGCTGGTTGGGCCTGGCCGCTTCGGTGCTCGTTGCCTGCGGCGGGTCCAGTGGCCTGCTGTCCGGCACGCAGGCCGAGACCCTCCAGGCTCAGCTCGACCAGGTGTCTTCGGCCCTCGGATCGAAGCAGTGCGCGACCGCCATCAACGCCGCGACGGCGTTCAAGACTGCCGTCGACGGGCTTCCTGGCTCGGTCAACGCCACCCTGACGTCGAACCTGAACCAGGGCGCGACCACGCTCTCGCAGCTGACCGCCAAGCAATGCCCGACCACGACCGCTACCGCGACCACCAGCGCCAAGACCTCGAGCAGCACGAGCAGCGAGACCAGCAGCGCGCCCCCGAGCAGCACCACGACCAGCTCGACCACATCGACGACGACGCCGACCACCACGACCTCGAGCACGAGCTCGAGTTCGAGCAGCAGTGTCACGACATCGACCCCGTCAACGACTTCGTCTGCAACCACGCAGACCAGTTCGGGTAATACTTCGACCACCGGCGGAACCGGCGGCGCCGGTCTCGGGAACAACAGCGGCAGCGGGAGCGCCGCGCCGGGCACCGGCAACCAGGGCGGTAACTCACAATGACCGGAACAACGACGATTGCAGGGAGATATCGGGTCGAGGGCCGCCTGGGAACCGGCGGCATGGCCACCGTCCACCTGGCCTTCGACGAGCGGCTCGAGCGCTATGTCGCGCTCAAGCTGCTGGCCGAGCATCTGGCCGACGACCCGACCTTCGTCTCGCGGTTTCGCCGCGAGGCGCTCGCCGCCGCTCGCCTCGTCCATCCCAACATCGTGCAGGTATTCGACTTCGGCTTCGACGAGGGGCACCACCAGCACTTCATCGTGATGGAGCACGTGGCGGGCCATTCGTGCGCCGAGCTGCTGCGCGACCGCGGCCACCTGAACGTCGAGGAGGCGATCGACGTCGTCGCCCAAGCGTGTCGCGGTCTCGATTACGCCCACCGCAACGGCGTCGTGCACCGGGACGTCAAGCCGGGCAACCTGCTCGTCGCCGACACCGCCGCGGTCAAGCTGGCCGACTTCGGCATCGCCCGGGCGACCGATCAGTCGAGCATCACCCAGGTGGGCTCAGTCCTGGGCACCGCGGCCTACCTCGCGCCCGAGCAGGCGCGCGGCGAGGAGGCGGGTCCGCGGGCCGACATCTACTCGCTCGGCGTGGTCACCTACCAGCTGCTCTCGGGCCGCCTCCCCTACGAGGCCAACTCCCTCTCGGAGCTTGCGATCAAGCAACAGCGCGAACCGCCGATCGCGCTGAACGAGCTCAACCCGAACGTGCGGCCCGAGCTCGCACAGGCGGTGTTGCTCGCGCTGGCGCTCGACCAGGAGGCGCGGCCCGCCGACGCGATCCAGTTCGCCGACGCGCTGCGCAACGGATATCACGGGTTGGGTCCCTCGCATCCGACCGCCCCGACCGCCCATCTCGGGACGCGGGCGGCGACCCGGGTGCTCCCCCGCAATTCGAGCCAGGACGGGCGCGCCGCCGCCGCCGCGACGGCCGCCACACGGCTCGCCGAACGGGGCCCCGATGGCCGCGCCTCGCGCGCCAAGCCGGCCGAGCCGCGCACCGGCCGGGCCAGAACGCCGGATCAACGGGCCGGGCGGACGCCCACCGAGCGCGCCGGGCGGGCGCCCGAGCGCGCCGCGCGCGCGCCCGATCAGCGCCGCGAACGCCAGCCGGCGCCCGCGCCCCCGCCCGCTGGAGCGGCCCGGCGCCGCAGCAGCGGCAGGGCGATCCGCTGGATCATCGGCCTCTCGGCCCTGTGTCTGATCTTCCTGATCGCCGTCGTCGTCGCGGTGGTCATCGCCGGCAGCACGAGCTCGGGCGTGGTCCACTTCCGCAGCGTGGTGGCGCACGACGCGCAGAGCGCGATTGACAGCATCCGTCAGATCATCCAGAAGTACACGAAGTGATCGCTTTACAAGGGGGCGACTCCAGGCGGTGCCGGTACCGCCTGAAGCCGCCCTGACCCCTGTCTACTGTGCCCCCGCGCGTGCCCCCACGCTTGCCCCAGCCCTAATCTCGAGTGCGAAGTTCATCAATACGGCAACCTATGACCGCCCGATGGCACCGAGGTGCGACATTTGTCACAGCGCTCGCAAACCGCGAGAATCGCGCCCGTGAGCGCCACCAATACCCCCTTTCTGCGCCAGCTCGGGGCCGCCGATGCGGACGCGCTGGTGGCTCGCGCGCGGCGCCGGAAGGTCGCGCGATCCGGCGCGATCCTGCGCGAGGGCTCGGCCGGCGACGACGTCGTTCTCGTCCTGTCGGGGCGGGTGAAGTTGATCGCCTCGGGCGCCGAGGGGCGCGAGGTCGTGCTGGCGATCCGGGGGCCGGGCGAGCTCGTCGGCGAGATGGCCGCGCTCGGCGGCATCAGGCGCACGGCCACGGCGATCGCCGTCGATGACGTCGAGGTCGGCTACCTCCGCTCCGACGAGCTGCGCGAGTTCCTCCGCGATCACGCCCACGCCGGACTGGTGATGATGCGGATGCTGATCAGGCGCTGGGCCGAGGCCGACCGCGATCGGATCTCGCTCGCCACCCAGGACAGCGTCGGCCGGCTGGCCCAGCGGCTGCTCGAGCTCGCCAGCGAGCACGGGGCGGCGATCGACGGCGGGGTCCGGATCGAGCTGTCGCTGAGCCAGGACGAGCTGGCCAGCTGGACCGGGGCGACGCGCGAGACGGTCTCCCGCGCGCTACGGCTGATGCGCAGCCTCGGGTGGGTGGCCACCGAGCACCGCGCGATCACGATCCTCGACGCTCCTGCCCTGCGCGAGCGCTGCGGTCGCTGAGCTAAGGCGACGTTACGGCCCGCGTTCCAGCTCGGACAGGATCAGCGGGAACACGTCGCGGTGGGCGTTGCGGCCGAACATCACGTCGAGGTGGGTGTACCCGGGCAACGCGTGGAACGTGTGGTAGCCCCGGCGATGGCGATCGAAATGCTCAAACGACCGCCGCTGGCCGAGGGGCAGGAAGATCCGGTTCTCCGTCCCGGCGAGGAACGAGAAGCGCGCATCGGTCATCGGCTCGATGTCGACGAGGCTGGGCGGGATCTGGGGCAGGCCGTCGACGGGGACGATGTAGCCGGTCGACTGGGCCCGGCCAATCTGTTTCAGGAACGTGAACGGGCAGAACCCGAACTCGCGAGCGACCCAGTCGTGGGTGGCGGCGTCGAGGTTGGAGTGTCGCCAGAGCAGGTCCGGGCCGACGCCGTACATGTAGTTGGCGAACTGGCAGGTGGGGTTGTCGCAGTCGCGATGGCGAACGAGGTGGGCGAGGCGGGCGAAGTTGGCCGCCAGCGCCGACGGCGGGCGCAGCTCCCACTGGGGATCGAGCCCGGTCGTCAGGCGCGAGGACAGCGGCACGAATGCTCGCAGCTTCAGATTCGACTCCCGCGGCACGGAGACGTGGAGCGAGACGGCGTTGCAGACGATCGTCGTGATCTCGGGTACGAGGCCGGCGATCGCCGCCATCGTCAGGCTGGTCGATCCCTGACACTGCACGATCGCCTTGAGCGTGTCGGCGCCCGTCTCCCGGCGCACGCGCGCCACCGCCGCCGGATGGTCGTAGGCGGCGCCCTGATCGAGGGTGTACTCGCGCGGCGGAAGGTCGATCGAGGCGCGCCAGTTCTCGAGCCAGACGTCGTAACCCCGCTCAACCAGCGCGTCGACGAGCGTCTGTCGCAAGGGCGCGCCGTAGAAAAGGTTCGCGCGGACGCCGCTGCCGTGGATCAGCAGCACCGGCCCGCGCGTCGGCTCCCGCTCGCCGCGGATGTGGTGAAGCGTCAGGGCTGTACCGTGGGCGTCGTTCGAGCGCAGGGCGAGGATCCGCCGGGACAGGCCGGGGTGATCCTCGAGGTCGTGCCACCGTTCCGGCGGGTGATCCTGCCAGCGGGCGTCGAGGTGGGTCGGGGCGGGGAAGTCCGCGCTGCCCTCGGTGGTGGCGCGGCCTCCGTAGATGCCGAACAGCCCGCGGCCGAAGAAGGCGCCGAAGCGGGCCTTGGTCCGCGCCGAGCCGCGCGCGCTGGCGACCATCTTCATCAGCTCGAGGCGCGAGATGTAGAGAATCCCCGTGGCGACGGTCAGCTCGTGGCCGAGGGGATCGTGCTCGACGTGACCGCTGAGGATCCGCACGAACAGGCGCGAGGTATCGCCCCACACGTCGAGGTTGGGGTCGTTCTCGAGGTCCTTGAAGCCACTCAAGGTGAGCGTCCGCTCGTCGCGGTCGCGCAGGTACAGGCGGTACAGCATCCGCTTGTGACTGCGGCCCTGGAAGCCGGCGAACAGGTTGAAGGTCGAGCCGGGTTGAACGTGCAGCGTCCCCCCGAGCGACGGGCACTCGACGACGCCCTCCGCGGCGGCGACGTGCGCCGGGTCGTCGATGAAGCGGTCGAGATCCGCGATCCCGATCTCGAGGCTTTGGGCGCACGCGTTGCCGACGCGCTTTCCGTGTCCGGCGGCCTGGTTGTAGCTGTGCTCGTCGAACGAGATCCACCCCGACATCCGTTCGTGGAAGCGCAGCGGGTTCATCGAGCGAGGGCGGGGTCGAGCATCGCATCGGCGAAGCGGTCGGCCAGCGCCGCGATGGTGAAGCTCGGGTTGACGCCGACCGGCCCCGGCATCACCGACCCATCGGCGACCCACAGGCCCCGGTGGCCGTGGACGCGGCCGTAGGAATCGACCACCCCGAGCCGCGGATTGGGATCCATCGGGCAGCCGCCGACCATATGGACCGAGATCGAGCGGCCCGAGCGGTCGAGCGGCTCGCGGATGAACTTACCGCCCAGGACGCCCGCCAGCTCGCGCATGCCGTCGCGCATCGCGTCGTAGTAGCCGGCGGTGGCCTCGAGGCTCCAGTCGAGCGCGAGCTCGTCGCCGTCGAGTCGGTAACGCCCGTTGGGGATGTCGCGACCCATCCCGAGCAGGGGCAGCATCGCCGCCGACGCGTGCGCGTCGCCCAGCGCCCGCGCGGCGAGCTCCGACGCGTTCGTGCGTCTCCGGCGCCCCCACAGGCGAGCGAGCCGGCGCCCGAGCAGCGCCCGCGCCTCGCCGAGCAGATCGCCCGGCATCTCCGTGGCTTGCCACAGCCAGTCGCCGAACACCGGCGAGCCGGCGTCCTGGATGAGAAACTCGCGGCCGCACCGCGATCGGCGCGCGTCGACGGCGAGCGAGGCGGTTATCACCGGGCCGTAGCTCGGATCCAGGTAGCGCCAGCGGTCGCTGCCGTCACGCAGTTTGCAGTCGCGCACCCAGGCCAGGTAGTCGCCGTTGCCGGACACGCGCGTCCCCAGTGCCGGGCTGAGACCGGGCAGGGCGGCCCGGTTGGAGAGCAGCAGGTGGGGCGTCGCCACGGCGCCGGCCGCGATCACGACCTCGCCGGCGGTCACCGTGCCGCCCAGATCGCGGGTGGGCGCAAGCAGGTGGTCGGGATGGCCGTCGCGGGCACCGAGGTGCTGGCGATAGCCGACCCGGTAGCCGCCGCGGCGACCGCCGAGCGGTTCGATCGTGCGCGCCGTGCAGCATGTCCTGATCGCGGCCCCGTAGCGCATCGCGGCGCTCAGATAGGTGAAGTCGAGCGTGTGCTTGGCCCCGTAGTTGCAGCCCAGGTCGCATTCCCCGCACAGCCGGCAGGTGCTCCGCGCCACGCCGTGGAGGTTGTCCTGGCCGTCGCTGAACTGGACGCCGGGCACGGCCGGCTGCCCCGCCCCGGCGGCGAACGCGATCGCCAACGGCGGCAGCGTCGCCTCGAGCCCGAGCGCGGCCCCGGCCTCGAGCATCGCGCGCGTCTTGCGCGCCTCGCCGTACGGCCCCCCCTGCTCGAGCGGGAAGCTCTCCGGCCGCTGCATCCGCGCCACGGCGTCGTAGTGCCTTTCGAGCTGCGCTCGCGTCACCGGCCACGGCTCGGACTCGCCGCCGCCGCTGGGATCCTCCTGCACGAACGTCGCCTCGTCCTTGCGCAGCATCACGTTGGCGTAGATCAGCGAGCCTCCTCCGAGACCACTGGCCACGACGGCGTCGAGGTGGTCGAACGTCCACACGTCAAACATCCCGTACAGGCCCGCGCTCGGGTCCCAGAAGCTGCCGCGCAGCGCGTGGGGCGAGCGCGGGAACGTGCCCGGTGGATGGGGCTGGCCGCGCTCGAGGATGAGCACCGAGCGTCCCTGCTCGGCCAGCCGGTAGGCCACCACCGAGCCACCGAACCCAGACCCGATCACGACGGCGTCGAAATGTTCGTCAGCGGGGGACATCCACCTCCCACCGCAGCGGGCGACGGAGGTCGGGCTCGTAGCGGCAGAACAGCCCGGTGTGGACGGTCGCCTGGAGCTCCACGCCCAGCCCGGGGTCGAGCTCGCGCAGGCGCCGGATCGTGCTCTTGATCGCCCGCGTCACGTTGACCCGCGCACGCTCGGCGTCGGAGGACTGGACCCGGTCGCGTCCGCCCAGACCGACCGCCGCCGCCAGCTCGTGGGCGATGAAATCGATCTCCTCGCGCGCCCGCGCGGCCCGTTCGGGATCGTTGAAGCGCTCGGCCTCCTCGAGCTCCTCGCGCAGGTCCTCCAGCCGGCGACGGTAGGCCGCCTTGGCGGCCGCGTCGAGCGCCGCCCCCGCGCCCGCATGGGGGTCGGCGAGCGACAGTTCATCGGCGCCGCCGGCGGTCATCCTGGTCGGGGCCTCGGCCGGCTCGGCGCCGCGCACCAGCTGGAGCGAGTGAACCTCGACGCTCGGATTCGTGAGCAGCTCGGCCAGGTAGCGCAACCCCTTGCTGTCGCGCAGGTGGACCGCGCGGCCCTCGAACTGGACCGACCACAACTCGCCCTCGCGCGACAGCCCGGCCGCGCCCGGTTCGATCGGCGGGGGCGGCTCCCGCGGTACCGGGGCGGGTGACGGTCGCGGGACCTTGTCGAGCTCCTGACGGATCTGCTCGACGCGCTCGATGACCTGCTCGAGCCCGAGCGGCCCGGCCAGCTCCGCCGCTTCGTCGAGCAGCTCGAGGGCCTCGCCCGCCGAGCCGTCGGTTCGGTCGGCGAGCACCGCCGCCAGGTCCAGGGCGATCCGCGCCACCGTGGGCGCCGTGCGTTGCTGGCGGGCCAATTCGAGTGCGGCGCGGAGGTGCGCCTCGGCCGCGCTGCGATCGCCGATCGTCGCCGCCAGCAGCCCGAGGTAGCGCGACATCGGGCCGCGGAAGCCGACCACCGGCGAGATCACCGTGTGCTCGGCGAACGGCAGCATCAACCCGTACAGCCGCTCGGCCCGGACCCGATCGCCGAGCGCGGCGCACACCTCGGCCAGCCCCGCCACCGTGATCGGCCACATGACGTTGCGCGGGATCCGGCCGAACTCCTCGGCCGACAGCCGCTCGAGCAGCAGCTCGGCTTCGCGATCCTCGCTCAGCTGGGCGTGGACGTTGGCCAGCGCCGCCCGCCACACCGGCATCCGCGGCAGCGACTCGGCGAGCAGCCGCAGCTGGGCGTGCAGCTCGGCCGCTCGGCCCTGATTGATCCGCAGCACGACGAAGCCACCGCCGATCACCATCGGGAAGGTCGAGTCCTCGATGTCGATGGCGATCTCGGAAGCCGCCTGGAGGTGGCGTTCGGCCTCTTCCCAGCGCCCGTCCATCAGCGCCCGGCGCGCGCGGTGGAGGGGGATGTACGGATAGGCACGGGCGTCCTGGAGGCGGGCGACGTGGCGCTCGAGGCTGTCGATCGCGGCGTCGGCCGCGCTCAGGGCGCCGCGTTCCAGCAGCAGATCGATCTCGTTGCTGCGCGCGATCACGACCGCGTCGCCGAGCGGCTGCGGGAGCGACAGCAGCTCGTCGATCCACTTCAGCTCGAGCTCGGCGGTGTCCGGACCCCGGCTGGCCGTGATGCAGTCGCCGAGCACCCTGCCCAGCGCGAGCGGATCGTTGACCCGGCGCGCGACCGCGATCGCGTCGTCGATCAGCGTCCGACGGACGGCCGTCTCATCCGACCAGTAGAGGGCGCGAGCGAGCCGCGCGAGCAGGTTCGCGCGCAGCGGCGAGTCCTCCTCGGAGATCCCGTCCAGCGCCTCCTCCAACAACCCCACCAGCTCTTCGTCCACCACCCCCGGCGACAGTCCGTAGGCACCGAAGGCGATCGCGATCTCGGCCAGCGACTGGACGGATCCGGCCGTGCGCGCCGCCGCCGCGGCGTCGAGCAGCGTCTCGCGCGCGCCCGGGTCGGCGATCCGCAGCTGCGCCCGTCCGCGTCCCAGCAGCAGAGCGCACCGCCGCGCGGCGCGCTGGGCGGAATCGAGCTCGTCGACCAGCTCCAGCGCGTCCAGACCGGCCGTGTACAGTCGCGCCGCGCGCTCGTGCGCGAACGCCGCCGCCGCGTGATCGGCCGCCCGCTGGGCATACTCGACCGCCGGCTGGGGATCCCCGACCGGGAGCGCCTCGAGATAGTGGTGGGCGATCTCCTCGACGCTGCTGTCGGCGTTGTCCGTCGCGCGCCCGACCAGGGCGTCGCCGATGGCGGCGTGGATCCTGGCCCGTTCGCTCCGCGACAGGCCCGCGTTCGCGGTCTCGCGAAACAGGTCGTGGACGAAGTGAAAGCGAGCCACGTGGTCCTGGCTGACCGCGATCACGTTGTCCTGCAGCGCCGGCTCGAGCATCTCGAGCAGCTCGCCGCGAGGCTCGCCGGTCACCGCCGCCAGCGTCAGGAGCGAGAACTGAGCGCCGATCACCGCCGCCTGACGGACGGCGCGCAGGGTCGCCTCCGGCAGCGCCTCGAGGCGCTGCTCGATCAGCGTCCGCACCCCCATCGGTACGGGCAGCGGCACCACGTTGGCGGCGCTCTCCCGCTCAGGCGCGGTCTCGGTTACGAGCATCCGCACGACTTCGTCGGCGTAGAACGGATTGCCGCCGGTGGCGCGATGGACGCTCTGGGCAGTCTCCGGATCGCCGTTGCGAAGCTCGATCAGGCGCCCCACGTCGCCCGCATCAAGCCCCGACAGCGCGATCCGCTGGCCGACGCGGAACAGCTTGCTGAACTGCTCTTCGACCCGCGGCGTCCGGTGGATCTCGGCCTCACGATGAGTGGCGATCGCCAGCACCCGCATGTCTGCGATCTGGCGCGCGAGGAACAGCAACGCCAGCAGCGACAGCTGATCCGCGGCGTGCATATCGTCCAGCACGACGACCAGCGGTTGCCGGTCGGCGCTCCGGCGCAGGAAGCTCGCGAGGGCGTCGAACAGCACGAACCGCGACTGCTCGGAGTCGAGCTCGAGCTCGTCGCGCAACTCCGGCAGCGAGTCGCGGAGCTCGGGCACCACCTGCGCGAGCCAGGGCGCTCCGACGCCCAGATCGACCCGCAGCTCGTCGGGGTCGCGGCCAGCGATCAGCGTCCGGATGACCGCGATCCACGGCCACATGGTCGGGGCGCCGCCGCTGTCCCAGCACCGTCCCCAGGCGACCTTGAGCTCTGGGCCGGGCGGCTCCGACTCTCGCGCCGGAGCCGCGAGTTCCGTCACCAGCCGCGTCTTGCCGATCCCGGCCTCGCCGCCGATCAGCAGCAGCGAGCCCGCGCCGCCGCGCGCCCGGACGAGCGCTTCGCGCATCGCCGCCAGCTCGGCGGTCCGATCCAGGAACGGCAGCGCGTCCAGCATCACGGCCGGCGCGCCTGCGGCCGAGCCATCTCCGCGGGCGTTAGCGCCTCTTCGGCTTATCGCGTCCCCAGATGTGTCTTGTCGCGCCACGCCCGCTGCCTTTACAGGCTTCCGACGCCCGCCCGCCACTGCCGCCTGCGACAAGGGATCCTACCGAGGGTCGAGCAGGCAGCGCAGCTCGGGCGCCGCTCCGTCTCTGATCCAGGCGCAGAAGCCGGCGCGGTAGGGGCTGGTCAGCGGCTGATCGCCGACGAACCCGGGCTCGTCAACCCAGCATCCGATGTTGATCATCCGCGCTCCGGTGGGCGCGAGCCACTCCGAGTCCTCGTCGCCGGGCAGCGGCCCGGCGCGATGGGTGTGACCGGAGATCACGTAGGCGGCGTCCACCTGCAGGCGCGTTACGACTTCACCAACCGCCCGGAGCGCTGCCTGACGGAGATGCTCGTGTGTGAGGTGCGGACGCAGCGGCCCCAGGCCGGCGCGGTTAAGACCCGCGATCCCGGCCGCAAAGGCTCCGCTCAGCGCCGTCCCGGTAACGCTCCGGCGGGCCCGCGGATTCGCCAGCCGGTGTCGGGCGCGCGCCTGCGCGCCGCCCCGGGCGCCACCCAGCTCGACCGGCTGCGCTTGAGCGATCGTGTCGATCCAGGCGTACATCGGCGCCAGCGTCGCTTCGTAGTCCTCGGCCCGACCGGGCGCGCCCGCACCCTCCCGCAACACCCGCGCGTTCACTCCCGCCCCCAGCCGCTCCAGCATGGGGACGACCGTGTGGCGATCGCCGTAGTGGCCGTGGGTCGCGTACACGTCGTCGCGCAGCCAGACCCCCGGGTAGCTCACGCGCACGGGCGCCGGGGCCAGACACTCGACCACCGCCCCGAGCAGCTCGTCGGGATGCCATTCGACCTCGGTGGCGGTCCCCAGCGGACCCGGCGGAGCGGTCGTTCCACGACGATCGAACCAGCCGCGGAGCAGGCGGTGGTCGTGGTTGCCGGGGACGATCACGATCTCGCCTCCGGCCGGCAGCGCCGCGGCGATCTCCTTCAGCACGGGGCGCGCGACCGCTAGCGCCTCCCACTGGGGCCCTTGGCGCAACTCGAGCAGGTCGCCGAGGATGACGAGCCGATCGCATTCGCCGATCGCCTCGAGCAGCGGCGCCAGCCCCTCGGGACACAACAACCTCTCGGCCCCGGTGCCGGTGCCGAGATGCAGATCCGATACGACGAGGGTCGCCATCGTTCGGTGCCTAGATACCGAGACGGTCGGCGAGGCCGGGCTCGGCGAGGGCGTCCCGGGCGGCCGAGCGGCCGATCGCTCGCACGCGGTCGAGCTCCTTCCAGCCCATGAACGAGATTCCCTCGACCTGCGGGGTGATGACGACGGTGGCGTGGGCGCGGGCTGCCGCCACGGTGTCGATGCTGCCGGCCGTGAGCGTGCGCAGGAAGGTCTCCGCGATCCGTGGTATCTCGGACTCGCTGCCGGTCAAAGCGCGTCGCAACGGCTTGGCGATCCGACCGAAGCGCGCGGCTTTCATCCGCTCCGCGCGGCCGTTGGCCCCGGCCACGTCGACGGCGATGATCGGACCCTCGCCGGCGCTCGCCATCATGTCCACCGGAAGATTGTTGAGCACGGCGCCGTCGACCAGCAGCCTGCCGTCCGGCGTGCGAACCGGGGGAAAGATGCCGGGAACCGCGAGGCTCGCGCAGACCGCGTCGGCTACCGGGCCGGTCCGGTGAACCACCGGCTCGCGGGCCAGCAGATCGCAGCTAACGCAGAAGAACCGCAGCTCCAGCTCCTCGATCCGTAGTCCGTCCAGCCGCTCGTGGACCATCCGTCGGGTCTTGGCCCCGCGGATCAGCGAATACACCGGCGGCACGAAGTCGATGGTGGGATTCGACTTGACCATGTACTGCTCCAGTTCGTCGTAGATCTGCTCGGGCGAATAGCCCGCCGCCGCCGCCGCGGCCACGAGCGAGCCGAGGCTCACCCCCGCGATCCGGTCGAAGCGGATGCCGGCGTCGCGCAACTCTTCGAGCACGCCGACGTGTGCGAACGCCCGTGCGCCACCGCCCGACAGCACCACGCCCACCGAGCGACCGGCCAGCCGGCGGCCGAGGGCTTCGATCGCCAGCGGCAGTCGTGAGATGTCCGCGATGACCTGAACCTCTCGAGGCTGCGCCGCCGCGACCAGATCGCCGGCCGCGGGCGCCCCCAGAACGAGCAGCTCGCACCCCCGCAAGCCGTCGGCTCGCTGTGACCACTTGGCCCCTGGCCCACCCGTGCCGCCGATCGCGAGGAGCAGATCGGCCTCACGAACGCTGAGGCTGGTCCAGGCGTCATCGGGGTCGTGTCCGGCCCCGAGCACGACCCGATCGACGTCGCGCTCGGCCTGGTCGATCGTGGCCATGACGCCCTCGCGCAGCAGTGTCACCGACCCGTGATCACCGAGAGACGTGGCTAGGCGCTGCGCCACCACGTCCTCGCCAAGGCCGTGATCCAGCCCGACCACCGCGATCGTCCGCGGTAGGTTTCCGGTGGCCATCGGGGTCCGGCTTTCGGCGAGCTGGCTACCCATCGCACGTACCAGTCCGAGCGCGAACGCAGGCGCCTGTATCAAGGACTCGAAGTCGCTGCGCGCCAGCTCGAGCATCTCGGAATCGCGGCGGGTCCGTGCCGACGCGGATCGCGTGCCGACGCCCAACAACGCCAGCTCACCGACGATGTCGCCCCGTCGCAACACGCGCACGAGGACCTCCGGCGGCCCTTCATCGACCACCTCCACGCGGCCGCTCGAGACGATGAACATGTGCTCGCCGATCTCACCCCGACGCATGATCCACTCGCCCGCCGGCACCTCGACCACGCGCAGCCGGCTCGCCACCTGTTCGAGCGCCGCCTGACTCAGTCCTCGCAGTACCGGCACATTGCGCAGGAAAGCCGCCCTGTCAGTCATCTCACACCAAGCTCTCGAGTCGGGCCCTCGCCGCCCGGCGGCCGGCCTGACGCGCGGTATCGATCAGATGGAACTCGAGCAGACCCACATCGGTGCCCGTCACCGTGATCAACAGCTCGGGTTCGCGAGGCTGGCTGGCGGCGATGCTCGCGCTGGCCAGCGCCAGCACACGGGAGAGGATCTCGGGAAGGGCCGGCTCGCGCGCCGCCTCGTCGCTCCCCGGCGGGCGCAACGACGACTCGACGCGGACGGCGATCACGGGGCCCTCGCCAAGCTGGCTCACCAGCGCGACCGGCAAGCTATCGAGCAGGGAACCGTCGACGAGCATGCGCCCGTCGCGAGCGACCGGCGGGGAAAGCAGCGGTAACGTCATGCTCGCCTTGAGCGCCTCGGCCAGCGGCCCGTGGCTCGAGACGACCAGCTCCCCGGTGAGGAGGTCGGCGCTGGCGCACGAGAAGCCCACGCCGAGCTCCTCGATCGATACCTCGCCGAAGCTCCGGCGCAGCATGTGAGCCATCCGCTCGCCGCGCAGAAGCGCGTGCCGCGAGAGCGTGTAGTCCCCCAGCGGCTTGTTGCGAACCCACTCCTCGTAGCAGCGCGCGTCGATTTCCTCGGCGGTGTGTCCGGTCGCGAACAACGCCCCGATGTAGGCGCCGAGCCCGACCCCGGCGACACGGTCGATCACGATCCCGGCTTTCGTCAGCTCCTCGAGCACGCCGATGTGAGCCAGCGCGCGAGCGCCGCCACCGCTGAGCACGACTCCCACCGAGTTCCCGGTAAGCCGGCGGGCGAGCCTATCCAGCCCAGCACCATCCGCCTCGTGCTCGAGCGTGTGGGTCGCGGTCACGTCCAGCGCGTCGCACCAACCCGCCAGACGGCGGCAGCCCGGCTCGAGCCCGAGACCGACCAGGTCGCAGCCGCCGAGCGCGGCGAGCGTGCCGAGCCCGGGAGGCGGTGACCCGCCGGTGGTGAGCAGCAGGATGCGGTCGGCTTCTTGCAGGCAGTAGTGAGTCCATGCCGTGGGGGTCAGCGCATCGCCGGCGCTCAGCACGACCTGATCGTTTGCGGCCTCGCTGCGCGACAGCAGCGGTCCGAAGATCGCCGGCCCGTGGTCGGGGGCGATCGGCGCGTCGGCCTCGGTGCCATCGAGTAGGGCGACCCGCCCATGGCGGTTCAGCGCGGCGACGAGGGCTCCAGCGACCGGCGGAGCCGGCCGGGTCGGGTCGCTCGACACAACCGCGATCGTCCGGGGTACCGGTCGCCGGGCCATGGGCGCGGCTCGACTCTCGCGGAGCTGGCTCGCCATCGCGATGGCAATCCCCTGATAGATCCCGGGCGACTCGTTCAGCATCGCTTCGAGATCAGAAGCGTCGATCACGATCAGCACGCTGTGACGGGCCGCCCGTGCCGATGCGGATCGCCGTTCCTGAGTGAGCAGCGACAGCTCGCCGATGACATCGGCTCGACCGAGCTGACGCAACACCGTCGGTGGAGGACCGTCGTCGATGACCTCGATCCGGCCGCTGCGAACGACGAACACGCCGTTGGCCTGGTCGCCTTGACGGAACAACCATTCGTCTGCTGTCACGGTGATCGAGCGCGCCCGCTCGGCCAACGACTCGAGCGCCTCGACCGGCAACGAAGCGAGCATCGGCACGCGACGCAGAAAGTCGGCGACCGACTCCGGCCGGGAACGGGCGCCACCGCGTTCGAACGCGAGCGTGAGCGGGCTTGCGCGGCGGGGAACGCGTGGCGGCGAGAACGCCGACGGTGGGATCGCCGCCCGTACCGCCCCGTCGTCCGTCGGTTCGCCGGTCACGGGGCGTAACCGGCCCACCACGAGTGCTCCAAGGCCGGCGGCCGCGAAGGACCCAGCGGCGAGCCACCAGGCATCGTGAAATGCCGCCACCACGGTCTCGGGCGTTGGCGTGCCCAGGATCGTGACGGTCAGTGCGACCCCGAGCGCCGCCCCAACCTGGCGCGCGACGGTGTTGATGGCGGAGGAGCTGGCGAAGTTAGCGCCGGGCATCGAGGCCACGGAGGCGGCTCCCATGCTCGGAACCATCAGCCCGGCACCCAAGCCGAAGAGCAGCATGGCCGGAAGCCAGCCGGTGAGGAAATCCGGGTCGGCTCCGATCCGCTCGCTCAGCCAGATGGCGGAACCTGCCCACACGAGCGCACCCAGCGCGAGGACCGGCCGCAGTCCGAGCCGGGCCCGGATGGGCGTGGCCACGCTCGAGACGACGATCGCCAGCAGCGGTCCCGGCGTCAGAGCCAGGCCCGCCTCCAGGATCGGGTAGCGCCAGACCTCGGTGAGAAACAGGACGCTGCTGAGCAGCACGCCGTAGAAGCCGACCGAGCTGACCAGCATCATGCCGCTCGCGGTGCTGAAGGCGCGATTGCGGAACAGATCGAGGTCGATCAGCGGATCGGCGGCGTGGCGGCAGCGCCACACGAACGCCGCCATCAGCGCCACCGCGAGGGCAAACGCGGCCACGACCCGCGCGCTGCCCCAACCCCAGTCTTGGCTCTGGATGATGCCCAGGACCAGCAGTCCAGTCGCCGCGGCGAACGCGAACGAGCTGCCCAGGTCGGGCGCCCGGCGGCGGCCTGGCGCGCGACTCTCGACGAGCTGACGGGAGACCATGACGATGCCGGCGATCCCAACCGGGATGTTGACGAGGAAGACGAGCCTCCAACCCGACGCGCTGACCAGCAGCGCACCCAGCGGCGGACCGATACCGGCGGCGGCGGCGCTGACGGCCGTCCACGTCGCCACCGCGTGGGCGCGACGCTCGACTGGATAAGAGGCGAGCACGAGCCCACGGGAACTCGGCAGCAGCAAGGCCGAGAAGAGGGCCTGGAGGACTCGGGTAGCGATCAGTACGGGCACCGACGGGGCAGCGGCGCAGAGCGCGGAGGCAACGGTGAAACCGCCGAGGGCCAGCGAGAACGTGCGCCGCCGACCCAGCAGGTCAGCGATTCGGCCGCCGGCGACGACGAAGGCGGCAAAGGTGAGGTTGTACGCGCTCAGCACCCACGAGAGCTGGGACGCCGAGGCCCCGGGAAACGACCGCTGGATGCTCGGGAAAGCGACATTGACGATCGTCGCGTCGAGCAGCGCCGCGAAGGCTCCCAACGACGCCAGCGCCAGCACGCGGCCGGGGGCCGGCACGCGTCGCGTGCGGGGCCGGTCCGAGGAACCGTGTTCGCCGATTCCGTGCCGACTCGCGTCGGTCTCTCGGGTGGTAACGGTTAGCCCAGCCATGGACGGGGATCAGCCGGCTAGAACGGCATCGGTCGCTGGCCCCCTTCCGGTGAAGCTACTGAGGCCACTCGAGCCGCCGGGACGGGCTGCAGGATCCGTGGAGGGTTTGCCCGTGCGGGCGTCGCAAACTTGACAGGCTGCCGAGTCCCGCTCAACTTGGTAGGTTCGTACCCCGATGGACACGCAGGGGCGCGCGCAGGCGGTCACGCTCATGTCTCCGGTTCGTCGCTGGTGGGCGATCTGGTTGCGCCTGACCTGGCCGGGAGCGGACCGGATGCCGCTGATCAAGCGGACGCTGGTGCGATTGTCGTTCATCCACGTCGCCCATTGGGCGCTGGTCGACCGCATGCCGTCGGGCGCCGGCAAGTCGTCCTCGCGCCCGCTGCCCCATCCCTATCTCATCTTCGAGAGCAACTTCAACGATGACCTGGCGGCGTACATCGACGCCTTCGCGCTCGTCGTCCCGTGGCGGATGCGGCTGATGTGGCACGGCGCGTTCGGGTTTCCGGGCCCGCGGATCGTGGACCGGTTCCTCGCCTTCGTCCAGCCGCGGGCGATCTCCGCCCAGCACTACTACTGCGCCTACCCGGATGGGTCGGCGCGGATGATCGCCGCGGCACTGAAGCTCGGCGATCGCCACCGCGAGTTCGTCCGGTCGGCGAGCGGCCTCGACGACTACGCGTTCGCCGAGGCGTGGCGGAGGTTTGTCCACGACAACCAGCTGCTGCTGTGAAGAGCGGGATCGCGCCCAGCTCGCTGATCGTGCTCGTGCCGGTCCGGCCCGCGGCCGGCGACTCGCTGGTGGCGACGTTGACGGCGCTCGACGAAGGCGAGGGGAGCTTGTTCGCCCGGGCGCCGGGCACCCATTTCGGACGGTTCGTGTTCGTGGCCGGATTGCCCGGAGCGGACGGCCAACCGGTCGCCGGCAGCAGCGCATATCTGTTCCTGGCGGCTGACTTCGACACCGACCTGGCGGACTGGACGAGCGCCCTGTGCCGACTCGCCGGCGGCGCGCTCGACTCGGTCATGGGCCACTGCCAGGGTTACCCGGGGAGCCAAGACCCCGCCGCCGTGGTCACCTACCTCGAGAGCCATCGCGTCCCGGCCGGCTTCACGGTGGCCGGCCACCGGCGGGCGACCGTGACCGAGGTCCGGGAGGCGCTACGGGTGGGCCGCGAGCTGCGGGCCCTGGCCGCGCGCGCCCAGGCGCAGCGGCTGGCGCCCAGCGACCTGCGGCGAGCCTGGAACCGGGTGTGGCAGCAATGAGCCTCGAAGACGTTCAGGGCAACGTGGTCGTCGGCTTCGGCACCGACTACGCCCACTACATATTCGCCCGCGTCACCGATCCGGCGGCCGCGCGCGCGTGGCTGTCGGACCACCTCCCGCGGGTCACGTTCAACGGCTCGTGGCAGTCGCGCCGGCCCGCGCACACGCTGAACGTCGCGTTCACGTACGCCGGGCTGCTATCGCTCGGCGTCCCCCCCGAGCGCTTTGGTGGCCTGGACGCCTTCGTCCAGGGGATGGCGGCGCGGAGCGCGGTGCTGGGCGACGTCGGCACGTGCGCCCCGGAGGCCTGGCCGGCGCCGTTGCGCGCGACACACCTGCTGATCACGCTGACCGCGTGGAAGCCCGAGGCGCTGGCCGGCGTCCGGGCCGAGCACGAGGAGCGGCTCAATCGAGCCGACAGCGGCCTCGCGACCACGTATGCGCAGCCGGCGGCGACGCTGGCCGGCGCGCGGGAGCACTTCGGCTTCAGCGACGGCTTCTCGCAACCGGCGATCGCCGGCGCCGATACCGGCCCTCGCGACGGGGAGGGGACGCGGACCCGATGGCGGAGCTGGCGGGATCTCGCGCTCGGCGAGTTCATCCTCGGCTACCGCGACGAGGGCGGCCTGGACCCCGAGGCGCCGTCCGGCCCGCTGGCCAGCCAGGCCACGTTCATGGTCGTGCGCAAGCTCGAGCAGGACGTCGGCGCGTTTCGCACCTATGTCCGCGAGCAGTCGCAGATCCACGGCCGCGATGCGGACTGGGTGGCCGCCAAGCTCGTCGGACGGTGGCAGAACGGCTCCTCGCTGGTCGCCAACCCGGACCGGCCGGGTATCCCCGCGGACCAGGATCGGGCGCGGGTCAACCGCTTCCGCTACGGCGAGGACCCCGCCGGTCGCGCTTGCCCCCTGGGCGCCCACGTCCGTCGCGCCAACCCCCGCGATGCGCTCGGGTGGGAAAGCCGGCTCAGCCAGCGCCACCGCATCCTCCGTCGCGGCATGAGCTACGGGCCGCCGCTGCCGGCGGGTTCGCTCGCGGGCGACCGGCAGGAGCGCGGGTTGATGTTCGTCTGTTACCAGGCCTCGCTCGAGCGCCAGTTCGAGTTCATCCAGCGCCAGTGGCTCGGCGACGGCAACGTGTTCGGGCTGGGCGGCGACCGCGACCCGCTGGCGGCCGGCGACGCGCCGGGTCGAGGGCATATGGTGATCCAGGGATCGCCCCCGCTGTTCCTATCCGGACTGCCGCGGTTCGTGACCACACGCGGCGGCGACTACTTCCTCGTCCCCGGGCGCGCCGGTCTCGCGGCGCTGGCCGCCGGACGCTCCTGAGCGGTCGTTCACCACCCCGGCGGGCCCGGAACCGCGAGTGAACATTGTTCCGTCGAATGTCACGCCTAGGGGGCATGGTCGTCCTCACCCACACGTTCATGTTCGCCGATCTCTGCGGCTACACCGAGTACACCTGGCGCCACGGCGACGATCGGTCCGCCGAGCTGGCCGTCACCTTCTACGAGCTGGTCTGCCGGCTCGCCACCGAAGAGGCTTGCGACGTCGTCAAGTCGGTCGGCGACGGCGTCATGCTGAGGGCGAACGAGTGCTCCCAGGCGTTGCGCCTCGCGCAACGGATCCACGACGAGGCGGCGGCGCAGGAGCTTCCCGCGGTGCGGATCGGGATCGATACCGGCCCGGCCGTGCCCCGCAACGGCGACTGGTACGGCACCACCGTGAACACCGCCGCGCGGGTCACCGAGGCCGCGGCCCCGGGCGAGGCGCTGATGACCGACCGAGCTCGGTCGGCGGCCATGGGCGCGGCCGGGGTCGAGTTGATCGACCGGGGCTGGCGGACGCTGAAGGGGCTTCCGGACTGCCTGCTCCACGCCGCCGGGATCACCGTCCAGGCTTAGCTGCGGCGAGGTGGCGGCGGATGGCGCTGGGGCGACCGGTGGTAGGGGTGGGCCGTCGGGCGTTCCCGGGGTTGATCTGGCTCTGGCGGACCTATGGGAGGCGTCCGGCAGTTATTGGGCTGGTAGCGCGTCGGCCGTCGTCAGCCAAATCGCCGTGGTTGGCCTCTGCGGGGGCGCGGGGCGCTGCGGTCATTCACGGGCGGGTCGGGCGATTTTGGCTGCGGCCGCCTCGCCGCGCTGGTTGGCAAGGAGGTCGGGGCGCTGGAGCGCCCGACCTCCGGGCACGAGGAGGCCCGAGCCGCGGCGCCCGGGGCGCATCCTCGAACGTCGTGGTTTCGGCGTTTCCGCCGCTCCAACGGGCGTTTCCGCGGAGCTGGGTATCCACTCCGCTCCCCCAATTCGTGGCAGACACAGGCTGTGTTGCGGTTTCAACACTGAGCGGGTCAGCTGTGCGATTGGACGTCGACTACTCGACCCCATCGCGGTAGGTCGGCGACGTCTCCACGGAAACACCCCAAACCGGCGTCGCGATCCTTCTCGTCTCCACCGAAAGCCCCGCAGGCCGGCGACAGATCCCATCTACGCGGGCCGGCATCCGAACTATCGCGAGTTTCATCCACCTGTCGGATGGGATACGTGAAGGTTCAGCCGAGGGGGAGTGAAGGAGATACCCAGCTCCGCGGAAACGCGACAGGGTCGTCTCCGCGGAGCGAAACGCTTGCACCATCAAGCGTTTCCGCGGAAACCGACTAACTTTCCTCTCGGGGGCCCTCGTTGGTGAGAGACGGATGGTGGGGTTAGGCTGTGGATAGGGAGGCCGGGCCGGGTCATCGGCCTACGGGCAGCGGCGCGCTGGATGGTTTTGCAGTCACGGCCCAACTTCGCCAATTTTCCGCCGAGGGGTGGCGGAAAATTGCCAAACTTCGCGCCGACAGCGGGTTCGAAACCTCGCGGGGAACCGCTTTGGGTCCCCTGCCCGGAGGTCGGCGCACCTTGCGCCCCGACCTCCCAGCCAAACAGCGCGACGCGCGGCGGCAGCCAAACCGCCCGACCGCCCGCCAACCACGGGCGGATTGGCTGACGACGACCGACGCGCTACCAGCCACACAGCTACTCTGCGGAAACGCGCCAGACCGACCCCCGCCTTCCCAGACCCAGATCGGCAGCACGGATGGCACTGCGATGGCGCTTGCACCCGCCGGCTGACCAGCGCACACCGCCACCAGCACCCGCCACCGCGCGCAGGTGCTCAGATCTGCGGCGTGGGCCGGGGTCCGGGCAGCCGTGACGTCGCCGCCCGCGGGACCCGCGACCCCGAGTGGATCGCCGCGGCGAGCTCGGCGAGGCGGCCGGCGTCGATCGCCTCGCGGATGTCGCGCATCAGGTCGGCGATGAACGTGAGGTTGTGGAGCGTGACCAGCCGCATCGCGGTCATCTCGCCGGCGCGCAGCAGGTAGTGCAGATACGCGCGCGAGAAGCCGCCGGCGCAGGCCGGGCAGTGGCAGCCTTCGAGGATCGGCTCGGGCGCCGCTCGCCAGGGCGACTTGACCAGATCAAGCCGCCAGCGCGTGCTCGGGTCGGGCACCAGCGCCACGCCGTGGCGGCCCAGGCGAGTCGGCAGCGCGCAATCGAACGTGTCGATTCCCAGCTCGACCCCGCGGATCAGGTCGTCGATGTCGCCGATGCCGAGGAGGTGTCGGGGTCGCGCCGGCGCCGCCCGCTCGAGCTCGGCCGTCGCCCACGACACGACCTCGTACATCTGGGCCTTGTCCTGCCCCAGCGACCCGCCGATCGCGATCCCCGCGCACCGGCTGGCGGCCACCGCCTGGGCCGACTGGACCCGCAGATCGTGTTCGACTCCGCCTTGGACGATCCCGTACACGACCTGTTCGGGCGGCCCGTGCTGGGCGTGCCAGCGTAGGCACCGTTCGAGCCACCGGTGCGTGCGCTCGGTCGAACGCGCGGTGTACTCGCGGGAGACGTGAAACGGCGTGCACTCGTCGAACGCGAGCGCGATGTCCGAGCCTAACGCGGCCTGGACCGACATCGAGCTCTCCGGACCCAGCTCGCGTTCCTGGCCGTCGACGTAGGAGCGAAACCGCACCCCGGACTCGTCGATGGCGAGGATCGCGCCGCTCCCGTCCTGCCCCCGGCCGCGCCCCTTGATCTCGTCCGCGACGCCCCCGTGACCCATCGAGAAGACCTGAAAGCCGCCGGAATCGGTGATGATCGGCCTGTCCCAGCGCATGAACTCGTGCAGTCCTCCCATCTGCCGCACGAGCTCCGGTCCCGGCGCCAGCAGCAGGTGAAAGGTGTTGCCGAGGATCAGCTCGTAGCCGAGCCCCTCCACGTCGCCGGGGACGAGCGTCTTGACCGCGCCCCGCGTGGCGAGCGGCACGAACGCCGGCGTGGCCACGTCGCCGTGGGCCAGATGGAGCGTGCCGGTGCGGGCCCGGGACTCCGGCGAACGGGAGCGAACCGTGAACACCTGGGGATGGGCTCAGTAAATGATGGGTTGAAGAGAGTCGAACGTGAGGACCAGATGGGAGCCCCGCGGCTCGGAACGGACGGCGTCGAGATGGGCCACGTACTCCGAATGCCCCTGCGCGAAGTGTCCGCCGGACAAGGCGTAGCTCCCATTCACGCTCCGCGGCGCGGCGGTGACGGACTCCAGCCACACCTGGATGTTGTGCGGGGGCAAATGAACGATCAGTTTGCGATCGCTGGCTCCACCCGCGATGTCGACCCGCGCCTGGCATGAGAAGGCGGTGCCGCGGCAGCTGACGACCTGCGTCCCGCCGTGAGCAGCCCCATGCAGACCCGTCGGGATCGAGAACAGCCCCTCGCCGACGGTGATCGTATGTCCCGTGGCGAGATTGGTGAGGGTGACCGACGAGTGCGAGGGGATCCTCGCCACCCCGACCAGCTCCGCGCCGGTAACGATCAGAGTCTGCTTCAACTCCCCGCTGAACCTTCCCGCCTGGATGGCGGTCCCGAGGGTGAAATCGTCCCCGGCGAAGATCGCCCGGCTGATCGCGCCGCTGTTCGCGATCAAAGACTGGGAGGCGATCTCCTCGACGCCGCCCTGGTAGTCGACGGTGAGGAACTTTCCCGGCGGTAGGTGGAGCGTGTAGAGGAACGCCGTCGGGCTCCCCGACGCCGCCGACGCGCTCCCAGCCCCGACCAGCATCGCAACCACGGCCAGTGCGAGGGCCGCCGACGTGAACACTCTCCGCATCTCATTCCTCCCTGGGCTTGGGAACCTGCGGCGTCACCGAGCTGGTCGGAGCGCGCGACGAGCGTAGCCGAACCCGTGGCGTGCGGAATCGAAGCGAGAACGCGACACTAGACTCAGGGATACCGGATGGATCCGAGGCACGGAGCCAGGTATGAGTCGACTGGACCTTGACGCGCTCAGCCGGGCCCTGGCCACTTCGCCGGCACCGGCGCCGGCGAAAAGACGCTGGTGGGCGAGCAATGCTGAGGGCCGGAGACTCAAAGGCGAATCCCCGGCCCGAGCGTTACTGCGGTGAATTAGGCGGCTGACTCGGTCGAGTCGGCGGCCGGCTCACCGGCCTCGATCGTGCTCGGGGCCTCGGTGGCACCGACGGTGATCTCGACCTTCTGCGGCGTGCGCTCAGCGGGCTTCGGAATCGAAACCTCGAGGACGCCCTTGTCGAAGTTCGCCTTGACGCTGCTCGCGTCGACGCCCTCCGGCAGGGTCAGCGACCGCGAGAAGTGGCCGTAGCTACGCTCGACGCGGTAGAAGCCTTCCTTGCGCTCCTCGTGCTGGGACTTGCGCTCACCGGAAATCGTGAGCACGTTGTCCTCGACCTCGATGTTCACGTCGCCCTCGGACAGCCCGGGCAGGTCGGCGCGGAGAACGAAGTGATCGCCGGCGTCGACGAGGTCAATCGCCGGTACCCAGCGGCGCATAGTGCCACCGTTGCGGACCGGCGCGTTGAAGAAGCTGTTGAAGAGACGGTTCATGTCGGTCTGAATCGTTGAGATCTCGCGAACCGGCTCCCAGCGGATAAGTGCCATTAATAACCTCCCTCGATGAGGGTCTATTTTGTTTGGTATCAAGCAGTATGAAATCTAAGTCTGCTCGTGTCAAGTCTTATTGTAGCGCGCGTGTAAGCTCGCGCCAGCGTGCGGCGCCGACCGTCGCCTTCGCGACGGCGAAACCGGCCGCCGGCCGCCGGGCCCCTCGCCCGATGGCCGGATCGGTTAACGGGCGGAGCCGACCCGAGTACTAGCTGATCAGTGACCGGCCGGTCATCGCGGCCGGCTGATCGAATCCGAGCAGCTCGAGCAAGGTCGGCGCGACGTCGGCGAGGATTCCGCCCTCGCGCAGGGTCAGCCCGGGGACGGTGACGATCACCGGGACCGGATTGAGCGAGTGGGCGGTGTTGGGACTGCCGTCGGGCTCGAGCATGTGGTCGGCGTTGCCGTGGTCGGCGGTGATCACGCAGGCGCCTCCGCTGTCGTGCACCGCCTCGACGACCTCGCCGAGGCAGCCGTCGACGGTCTCGATCGCGCGTACGGCGGCGGGGATCACGCCCGTGTGGCCCACCATGTCCGGGTTGGCGAAGTTGATGATCCCGAACGTCGGCGCGTCCTCGCGCCAAGCGGTGACGAACGCCTGGGCGGCCTCGCGCGCGCTCATCTCGGGCTTGTGGTCGTAGGTCGGGACGTCGCGAGGCGAGGGCACGAGCTCGCGCCGTTCACCCTCCATCGGCCGCTCCTCGCCGCCCCCGAAGAAGTACGTCACGTGGGCGTACTTCTCGGTCTCGGCGACGTGCAGCTGGCGGACGCCGTGCTGGGCGATCACCGACGACAACGTCACCTCGGGGCGAGTCGGCGGGAACGCGACCGGGTACGGCCAGCCCTCCTCGTACTCGGTCATCGTCGCGTAGCGCGCCACGACCGGCGCGCCCCCGCGATCGATCTCGGTGAACGACGGGTCGGCCAGCGCGAGGGTGATCTCGCGCATCCGGTCGGGACGGAAGTTGAACGCCACCACCGAATCGCCCGGGCGGATCCGCGCCTCCTCGCCGACCAGCGTGGGCGAGATGAACTCGTCGGTCTCCTCGCGGGCGTAGGCGTCCGTGGCGGCGGCCTGGCCCGAGGGAGCAGAGTGCTCGGCGCGCCCGTGGACCAGCACGTCGTAGGCGCGCTGGATCCGATCCCAACGGCGGTCGCGGTCCATCGCCCAGTAGCGACCTACCACCGACCCGATCCGGCCAGCGCCGGCGTCGTCCATCCAGCCCGCGACGGTGGCCAGATATCCGGCGCCCGAGGTGGGGAGCGTGTCGCGCCCGTCGGTGAAGGCGTGGAGCACCATGTCGGGGACGCCCAGCGAGGCTCCGAGGCGGATCAGCGCCTCTAGGTGGGTGAACCCCGAATGGACGCCGCCGTCCGACACGAGTCCGATCAGGTGGACGCGCTCGACGCCGGTGACCGCGTCACGGAGCACTTGATTGCGCGCGAGCTCGCCGGTCGCCACCGCGTGATCGATCCGCGACAGGTCCTGCATCACGACCGCGCCCGCGCCGAGGTTCAGGTGACCGACCTCCGAGTTGCCCATCTGGTCCTCGGGCAGGCCGACGGCGGGGCCCGACGCGGTCAAAGAGGTGTGCGGATAGCCCGACCACAGCTCGTCGAACACCGGCGTGTCGGCCAGCGCCACCGCGTTCCCGGGGCCGGCGGGCGCGATGCCCCAGCCGTCGAGGACGATCAGGACGGCGGCCGGCGCGGGGAGCGACGCTGGCCCCGTCGCCAGCGCCATCACCCCGCCGCGGCGACGATCGCGGCGAACGCCTCGGGATCCAGGCTCGCGCCCCCGACGAGCGCGCCGTCGACGTCCGGCAGCGCCATCAGCTCGGCCGCGTTGTCGGGCTTGACGCTGCCGCCGTAGAGGACGCGGACGCGCTCGCCCTGCTCGCGCGAGCGGTCGGCCACCAGCGCGCGCACGAACGCGATCGCGTCCTGGGCCTGCTCGGGGGTGGCGACGATCCCGGTGCCAATCGCCCAGATCGGCTCGTAGGCGATCACGACGTCGCCCAGGCGCTCGGTCTCGACCTTGGTCAGGTCCTCCTTGACCTGGTGGCGCAGCTTGCGTTCGGTGTCCCCGCGCTCGCGCTCCTCCTCGGTCTCGCCGACACACAGGATCGGCACCAGGCCGGCGGCGAGCGCGGCCGGCACCTTCTGCTGCAGGGCGCGATCGGACTCACCGAAGTTCTCGCGCCGCTCCGAGTGTCCGAGGATCACCCCGTGGACTCCAGCCTCGACCAGCATCGGCGCCGAGACCTCGCCGGTGAACGCTCCCTCGGCCGCCTGGTGCATGTTCTGCGCGAACACCTGCACCCGCGACCCGCGCGCCGAGTCGACCATCGCGACCAGGTCGAGGAACGGCGGGCAGATCCCGATCTCGACGCCGTCGTCGGCGCTCGAGACCCGCGGGAGCAGCACCTGGATGAACTGCTCGGCCTCCTCGACGGTCTTGTACATCTTCCAGTTGCCGGCGATCATCGGCGTCCGCTCGCTCATTGCAGCGCCTCCACTCCGGGCAGGAGCTTGCCCTCGACGAGCTCGAGCGACGCGCCCCCGCCGGTAGAAATGTGGGTCATCTGATCGGCCAGCCCGTACCGCTGGACGGCCGCCACCGAGTCGCCCCCGCCGACGACCGTCGTCCCGGGGGCGTCGGCGATGGCCCCGGCGACGGCGCGGGTGCCGGCGGCGAACGGCTCGAGCTCGAACGCGCCCATGGGTCCGTTCCAGAACACCGTGCCGGCGTCGGCGATCACCGCGGCGTAGGCGGCTGCGGTTTTCGGACCGACGTCGAGGCCCATCATCCCGTCGGGCACGTCGACGCCGTCGAGCGGCTGTGCCTCCACGTCGTCAGCGAGGCGCTCGGCGATCACCAGGTCGACCGGCAGCTTCAGCTCGGCGCGCGCCCCCGCGCCGGCGTCGAGAGCCTGACGCGCGAGCTCGACGTCCTGCTCGGCGCACAGCGAGTCGCCGATCGCGTGGCCTTGTGCCTTGAGGAACGGGAAGCACATCGCGCCGCCGATGAGGATCGTGTCCGCCACCTCCTGGAAGCGCGAGATGACCGCGATCTTGTCGCTCACCTTGGCCCCGCCGAGCACCGCGACGAGTGGCCGCTCCGGTGCCTCCATCAGCTTGGTCAGCGTGTTGACCTCGCGCTCGAGCAGCAGGCCAGCGGCGCGCTCGGGGACGAGTCGGGCGACGCCCTCGGTGGAGGCGTGCGCCCGGTGCGCCGACCCGAAGGCGTCGTTGACGTAGACGTCGGCCAGCGCGGCGAACCGCGCCGCCAGCTCGGGGTCGTTCTTGGTCTCGCCCGGCTCGAAGCGGACGTTCTCCAAGACGAGGATGTCCCCCCGCGCGAGGTTCTCGGCGAACGCCTCGACGTCGGCGCCGACCACGGCGGGCGCGAGCGTGACGTCGGCGCCGGTCAGCTCGGCGAGGCGGTCGGCGGCCGGCCGCAGCGACAGCTCGGGCTCACGGTCCTTCGGCCGCCCGAGGTGGGAGGCCAGCACGAGCCGGGCCCCCCGGTCGCGGAGCTCCTGGATGGTGGGGAGGGCGGCGCGGATCCGCGTGTCGTCGGAGACCGCCCCGTGGTCGAGTGGCACGTTGAAATCGACGCGCTCGAACACCAGCCTGCCGTCGATCTCACCCAGGTCCCGGAGGGTCTTCACAGAATCCTCTGGACCAGATCCACGATCCGGTTCGAGTAGCCGAACTCGTTGTCGTACCAGGCGACGAGCTTGACCATCGTGCCGTCCATGACCACCGTCAGCTGGGAGTCGAGGATCGATGAAGCCTGGTTGCCGACGATGTCGCGGGAGACGATCGGGTCCTCGGTGTACTCGAGGATCCCCTGTAGCGGTGCGCCCTCGCTGGCAACCTTCAGCGCCCCGTTGACCTCTTCGACGGTCGTCTCGCGATTGGCCTCGACGGTCAGGTCGACGACGCTGCCGGTCGGCACCGGGGCGCGGACCGAGAAACCGTTGAGCTTGCCGTTCAGCGAGGGGATCACCAGACCGATCGCCTTGGCGGCGCCGGTCGAGGCCGGGATCAGGCTGACGGCGGCCGCGCGGGCGCGGCGCAGATCGCGATGGGGCATGTCCTGGAGGCGCTGGTCCGCCGTGTAGGCGTGGATCGTCGTCATCAGCCCGTGCTTGATCCCGACCGTGTCGTTCAGCACCTTGGCGATCGGGGCCAGGCAGTTGGTGGTGCACGACGCGTTGGAGATCACGTCGTGCCGCTCGCGGTCGTAGACCTCGTCGAAGTTGACCCCCAGCGCCACCGTCACGTCCGGATTGGTCGCCGGCGCTGAGATCACCACCTTCTTGGCGCCCGCCGCGAGGTGCTTGGCGGCGTTCTCGCGGTCGGTGAAGAGGCCGGTCGACTCGATCACCACGTCCACCCCGAGCTCCTCCCACGGCAGCGCCGCCGGGTCGCGCTCGGCCATCACCCGGATCTCCTTGCCGTCGACCACGAAGCCCCCGTCGGTGGACCTCACGTCGCCCGGGAACGGCCCGTAGTTGGAGTCGTACTTGAGCAGGTGCGCGATCGTCGGCGGATCGACCAGGTCGTTGACGGCCAGCCACTCGATGTCGGCTCCCCGGTCGTATGAGGCTCGGAACACGTTTCGGCCGATCCGTCCGAAGCCGTTGATTCCGACCCGTACCGCCATCGCCATCCCTCCCGTTGTCGTCGATGAAAACGACGCCGCCTATGGCGTCGGCGAGGGAAGGCTACCTAAACCTTTCTCGCCGGGCGGGCTGGATTTATGTGTCTAGGCGGCGTGACGGAATTAGCTGGTGGAGCTGGCGAGTGACTGGGCGTGGATGGCGCTGCCCGCCCGCCACGATCGTACCTGGTCGTACGTGAGGGCGGGCGGGCGGCGCCAGCCGCGTCCAGGCGCCGCCAGAACGCCAGCTAATTTCGTCACGTCGCCTCACCGGCGGGAGACGATCTCGACGCGGAGGCCGTCGGGGTCGGTCGCGTAGGCGGCGTAGTAGCGGCGGCCGTATTGGGGACGCGGACCCGGTGGGCCGTCGTCGGCGCCACCGTTATCGAGCGCCGCCCGGTAAGCCGCGTCGACGGCGGCCTTGCCGCTCGCGCTCAGCGCTACGTGGCCGTAACCGGGGGCCGGCGGGCGGTCGCGCATGACGATCCAAACCTCGGGGCCGTTCACCCCATACGCGATCGACCGCGGGGAATCGTGCATCCGGCGCGCGCCGAGAGCCAAGAAAATCGCATCGTAAAAGCGGGCCGAGCGCTGCAGATCCGAGACCTCGAAGCCGATGTGGTCGATCATGGCGGCTTGCTCACATCGCGATGCCGGGATTCGGCCAGGAACTCGGGTTGGGGGGCGAGGCGCTCGACCAGATGCTCCGCGATCGCCACCGACCGATGGCGCCCGCCGGTGCAGCCGATGGCCACCACCAGATGGGCCTTGCCCTCGGCGAGATACTGCGGGAGCAGGTAGTCGAGCAGCGGGTGCAGGTGCTCATAGAAGGCATCGAGCTCGCCCTCGCGGTTGATGAACTCCACCACGGCCGCGTCCTTTCCCGTGAGCGGTCGCAGCTCGGGCTCGTAGTGGGGATTCGGCAGGAAGCGGACATCGAACATCAAATCGGGGTCGCGCACGGCACCGTATTTGAAACCGAAGCTCTCGAACGTCACCGCCAGCCGCCCCGGCGTGCGCGAGGGCAGCATCTCGTCGGCCAGCCGGCGTCTCAGCATCGCGGCGGTGAGCCCGCTCGTGTCGATCACCAGGTCGGCGCGCTGCCGGAGCGGTGCCAGGATCACGCGCTCCCGTTCGATCCCCTCGCTGACGCTCCCGGTGGGGGCCAGCGGATGACGCCGGCGCGTCTCCTTGTAGCGGGTCAGCAGCGTCTCCTCGTCGGCCTCGAGGAACAGGACGCGGAGGTTGAGACCGCTGGCCCGCAGGTCGTCGAGCATCGACCCCAGGCCCTCGAAGTAGCTCCCCAGCCGCACGTCCGAGACGACCGCGGCGCGGGCGACCTTGGACCCCGTGTGCATGAACAGCTCCACCAGCGAGCTGATCATCTCCGACGGCAGGTTGTCCACGCAGAAGTAGCCCTCGTCCTCGAAGGAGGCCATCGCCGTCGACTTGCCGGCGCCGGAGAACCCGGTGATGACGACCAGGTCGGTCAGCGCGGGGACCGCCCGATCCTGTTCGTCGGGCTCGCGCTCGCCGCTGGCGATGGGGCTGCCGGAGGCATCCATCCACAACGAAGCTTGACGGGCTGAGCGGACGAGCGCGTCCTGGCCCGACGCGGGGCGGATCGCGCGGACGGGCGCGTGATCCGAGGTGATCTGCGAGCATGCTCTCCCGATGAAGCGCCACGGAAGCCGGCTGGGGCTTCTGGTCGTGGCCTTGCTTTGGCTGCTGCCGGGCATCGCATTCGCCCAGGGGCCAATCAACGCAACCGTCAGCACATCGCCCACGGGAGCCGCCCTCCCGTCGGGCTTCCTCGGCTTGTCGCTCGAGTACAAGGCGCTCCACATCTACATCGGGCGCAACCCGAAGGCGATTGACCCCGTCTTCCTGCAACTAGTCAAGAACCTCAATCCCGGGCAGACGCCGATCCTGCGCATCGGCGGCGACAGCACCGACGCGACCTGGTGGCCGATCCACGGCGTGATCCCGCCCGGCGGGATCAGCTACGGGCTAACTCCCGGGTGGCTCGAGACGACCCAGGCGATGGCCAGCGACCTCGGCGCGAAGCTGATCCTGGGCGTCAACCTCGCCGCCGGGCGACCGGCCTTCGCCGCCGCCGAGGGCCGCGCCTTCGTTCAGGGGATCGGTCGCAAGTACATCGACGCCATCGAGATCGGCAACGAACCGGACGTCTACAACGAGTTCGTGTGGTACGCGGACCGCCGCGGTCACGTCTACTTCGCGCGTCCGCCCGATTGGGACCTGACCCGCTTCATCGCGCAGTTCTCGAGCTGGCGCAGCGCGCTGCCGAGCACCCCGCTGGCGGGACCCGCGTTCGCCGAGCTGACCTGGCTCGGCGGGCTGGACCGGTTCATCTCCGCCGAACCCGGGCTGAGCATCATCACGCTGCACCGCTACCCCTTGAAAGGGTGCGACACCAACCGGAGCGCGCCCAGCTACGCCTCCACGACCAACATGCTCAGCGACGCCGCGGCGGCCGGAATCGCCCAGCAGGTGGCGCCGTACGTGACGATGGCGCACCAGCAGAGCCTGCAGTTCCGCGTCGACGAGATGAACTCAGCCGCGGTGGCCAGCTGCCTGGGACGGAAGGGCGCCAGCGACACCTTCGCCTCCGCCCTGTGGGTGCTGGACACGCTGTTCAACATGGCAAGCGTCGGCGTGGACGGCGTCAACCTCCACACGCTCCCGCAGGCCGCCTACGAGCTGTTCACGTTCACCGAGACCCACGGTCACTGGCACGCGTTCGTCCACCCCGAGTACTACGGAATGTTGATGTTCGCCCAGGCCTTCCCGCCCGGGGCGAAGCTGCTGCCGGTCACCGCCCCCACCGGTCCGCTCAAGGTATGGGCGACCCAGACCTCGTCCGGCGAAATCCACGTGGTGCTGATCAACAAGGATCAGAAACACTCCTACCAGGTGTCGCTGCACATCCCGGGCACGATCTCGCCGGCCTCGCTCGGGTGGCTCAAGGCACCACGCGTCACCTCCACGAGCGGCGTCACGCTCGACGGGCAGACGTTCGGTTCGAACACCAACAGCGGCCGGCTGAGCGGGACCGTCCAGCACACGACCGTGTCGCCGTCGCTGCTCACCGGCAACTACACGGTCACCGTTCCGGCGGCCAGCGCCGCGGTGCTCACCCCCTGATTTCTAGACGCCGGTCTTGTGAAGCTCGCGGTGAAGATCGCGGGCGACCTTCCCGGTGATCCCGGGGACCGACTCGAGCTCTTCGCGACTGGCGGCGAGGATCGCGTCGGGAGAACCGAAGTGGTTGAGCAGCGCCCGTTTGCGGGCAGGCCCGATCCCGGGCAGTCCGTCGAGGATCGACGCGGTCATCGCCTGATCGCGGCGGGTGCGGTGATGGGTGATGGCAAACCGGTGCGCCTCGTCGCGAACTCGCTGGAGCAGCTGTAGCTCGGGCGTGTCGTGCGGCAGCTGGAGCGGCGCCGCGCGGCCCGGGATGAACACTTCCTCGATCCGCTTGGCCAGCGAGATCACGACCACGCCGCGCTCGCGGAACGCGCCCAGCGCCCGCAGTCCGGCCGAGAGCTGACCCTTGCCGCCGTCGATCACCACCAGGTTCGGGAGGGCGGCGAAGCTCGGGTCGTACTCCTTGTCGTGCGGCGAGACCTCGCGCTGCTGCTCCCAGCGCGCCAGCCGCCGGCCGAGGACCTCCTCCATCGCCGCGAAGTCGTCCGGATAGCCGACCTCGTTGTTGCCGTTGCGGTCGCCGAACACCTTGAACCGCCGGTAGTCGGACTTCTTCGGCGCCGCGCCCTCGAATACGACCATGCTCGCCACCGTGTTCGTACCCATCAACGTGCTGATGTCGAAGCACTCGATCCGCAACGGGATCGTGTCCATGCCCAGCGCCAGCTGCAGTCCGTCGAGCGCCTCGACCCGCTGCTGACGCCGGCGTTCGGAGCGGAGCTTCTCCTGGTCGAGCGCGAGCCGCGCGTTGCGCTCGGCCAGCTCGAGGATCCGCCGCTTGTCCCCCCGCTCGGCGGCGCGGATCTCGACCGGCCCGCCGCGACGATCACTCAGTGCCTGAGCCAGCGCGTCGGCCGAGCCCAGCTCCCGCTGGACGATCAGCAGCGGCGGGATCATCATCGCGCTCGCGTAGTACTGGAGGATGAACGCCTCCGCCACTTCCCCGACCCCGCCCTCGGCCTCGTTGTCCAGGTAGAAGCTCTGCCGGTCGGACAGGACCCCATCGCGGACCTGGAAGACCTGGGCGTTGGCCTCGCCCTCCCCGGTGGCGACGGCGATCGCGTCGAGCGTTCCGACGGCCTCATTGGCGACCCGCTGGCGCTCGAGCAGGGAGCGGACGGCGCGCAGCCGATTGCGCTCCCGCGCCGCGTCCTCGAACCGCTGCTCGGCGGCGGCCTCCTGCATCGAATGCTCGAGCGCGCGCTCGATCTCCCGGAAGCGCCCGCTGAGAAAACCGATCACCCCGTCGATGCCGGCCCGGTACTCCTCCTTGCTCACGTACCCGACACAAGGCGCTTCGCACCGCTTGATGTAGTAGTCCAGACACGGCGAGCCGCTCCGGCGGCCCGGCTCGGGGCCCTCGCAGGAGCGGAACATGAACACCTTGCCGAGCACGTCCAGCGTCGAGCGGACCCGCTTGGCGTTGCTGAACGGCCCGAAGTACGCCCGGTCGCGCCGGTGGCGCTCGCGGGTGAAGTACACCCGCGGAAAGTCCTCATCCAGCGAGATCGCGATGTACGGGTAGGACTTGTCATCCCGCAGGCGGATGTTGAACCGGGGCTTGTACTGCTTGATGAAGTTCTGCTCCGCCAGCAGCGCCTCGGCCTCGGTCTGCACGACCAACGCCTCGATGTGGTCGATCATCGGCACCAGATCCCGCCCCGCCCGGGTGCTCGGATTCGAGAAGTGCGACGCCACCCGCTTGCGGATCGACTTCGCCTTCCCGACATAGATCACCCGGCCCTGGGCGTCGCGGAACAGGTAAACGCCGGGCTCATCGGGCAGCTCCCGGCGCTTGTCGGCGGGCGTTATGGACATCAAATCCGAGGATAGGCGCCGGGTCGGTGTCGCCGTCGAACCGGAACCGCGTCGAGCAGCCCGGTGCCGCTGTCGTTCAAATACAGCGTCGCCCCGTCGGGGCTCCACCCGATCCCATTGGAGACCGTGTCACCCGGTTCGGGGGATGACAACCTCGCCTGGGATTCACCACCATCCGTTCGATGTCCTCATCGCCGACTCGCACGCTCGACGTGGTGGTGGTTGGGGCGGGTCCCGCGGGCGTTGTCGCGGCGTTGCGCTCGGCCAGACTCGGAGCGCGCACGGCGCTGATCACGCGCGACGAGTTCGGTGGCATGGCCGCCAACGACGGGCCCGTCCCGGTACGCACCCTCGCCCAGGCCGCACGGCTGATCCGCGAGGCCAAGCTACTGCCCGACTACGGGATCACGGTCGGCGATCTGTCACTCGACTACCCCGGACTGCTCGGCCGTGTCCGCGAGGTGACCGAGGACGTGCGCACGCACTCCCTGCTGCGAGACGATCTCGAACAACAAGGAGTGACCATCCACGAGCGCGCCGGCGCGGCGCGGTTCGTCGATGCCCACACCGTCGAGAGCCCCGGCGGCCTGCGCCTGCGGGCCGACGCGGCGATCATCTGCACGGGCGGGAGATCGCGGCAGCTGGCGGTGCCCGGCTTCGAGCTGACGGCGACGCACAGCGACGCGTGGCACCTGGCCGCCGCCCCGCCGTCGCTCCTGGTGATTGGCGCCGGCGCGACCGGCGTGCAGGTGGCTTCGATCTTCAACGCGTTCGGCGCGCGCGTCCACCTCGTCGAAGTCGCGCCGCGCATCCTGATGACCGAGGACGAGGAGGTCTCCGAGGCCGTCGGGTCCGCCCTGGCGGCGGCCGGGGTCGAGATCGTGGAGGACGCCGGCACGATCGAACGGTTCGAACGGTCGGCCGTCGGCGTGCGGATGATCCACCGGGTCAAGGGCGCCGAGCACACCATCGAGGCCACGATCGCCGTGGTCGCGGTCGGATGGGTCGCCGCCACGGCCGAGCTGAACCTCGAGCGAGCCGGCGTGGAGCTCGACGCCCGCGGCTACGTTCGGGTGGACAACCACCAGCGGACGGCTGCGCCGCACGTTTTCGCGGCCGGCGATGTCACCGGACGCGCGATGGTGGTGCACGAGGCCATTCGCGAGGCGGTGGTGGCCTCGACCAACGCGGTCCTCGGCGGGACCACCCCCCTGCCCCCGCAAGTCAGCCCGCTCGGCAGCTTCACCGACCCCGAATACGCGTCGGTCGGCCTGACCGAGGCGGCGGCGCGGGAGGCGCACGACGTGCTGGTGACCAAGCAACCGTTCGACACGATGGCCCGCCCGATCATCGACGGCCGCCGGACCGGCTTCTGCAAGCTGATCGTGGATCGCCAGCGCCACAATGTTCTCGGCTGCCACATCGTCGGCGAACGGGCCGTCGAGCTCGCGCAGCTGGCCGCCACGGCGATGGCCGCGGGGATGTCCGTCGAACAACTTGCGCTCGTCCCCTACTCGTTCCCGACTTACGCGGACGCGTTCGGTCGCACCGCGATCCGCGCGGCCGTCGAGCTCGACAGGACTGGAGCGTGGGCGGCGGATCACCTCGCGGAGGCAGCGGAATTCGGGGCCGCCGCGCCCCCAGCGTGAGGCGCAGACTTGGACTCGCGGGCCGGGCCCCACGCCGCGGGCCAGCGCCGCGTGCCCGTCAGTCGGCGCTGAACGACAGCAGCAGGCTGCAGATCGCGATCGCCAGGGCGATCACCGCCACCGTCTCGCCTGCGGCCGCGGTCGGCGCGTTGGGGAAGTAGCTCGGTACCGCAAGGGACGGGTTGAGGATGTTGGCGCCGTTGGTCGGGGGGACGCTGATCGCGTGGAGGGTGAAGACGAGCGCCAGCACGCACCCGCCCAGCGTGGCCAGCCGCATCGCCCGGCTGCCGGCCAGGGCGGCGAACGCGAGGCAGGCGGCGAGCACCGCGAGCAGCACGTCGGCGATCGAGTACACCTGCCACGCGGTGGGGTCGCGGGGCACGCCCTCCAGGATGACCGAGCTGCCGAACTGGGCCAGGAACGCGCTCGAGAACTGATGACTCCAGGCCAGGAACAACGCCCCGAACAGCACCAGCGCGCTGAGCATCATCAGCCAATCGGCGGCGACCTCTCGAACCTCCTTGCTCAACTCGGTAGCAGTCTAGGCGCGGCGCTGGACGACGGACGCCGACAGTCCATCGAGGAGCCAGCCGTCAAGTGGCTCGTCGAGCCCGGGCGACGGATGTGGGCTGACCCGGGACACCGCTGGGCAAGGGCTTTGTCCGATCGTGACAACTTGGCATCCGGGGCCTTCTGGTGAGGCTCGCCCTGAACGTTGTCAATTTTCCGCCACCTGTCGGAGGAAAATTGCCAATGTTCGCGGCTACGGCCAGTTCTGGTCCAAACGCCCTCCGGAGGAGTACGACTAGTACTGCCGGGCCGACCAGAACACCGCGAACGCGGCGTAGACGGAGATGCCGAGCAACAGCAGCCAGGCGACCGAGCCAGCGCCGGTCTGCCACAGACGCGGCGTGGCGGCCAACGTCAGCGCCCCCACGCCGAGGGCGATGTAGAGGATCGCTCGCTTGACGTCGCCGAGGGCGTAGAGGGTGCTCCGGCGCTCGCGGTACATCATCGCCGCGATCCACGCCAGCGCGAGGTAGAACGCCAGCCGGAGCGCGGCGAAGGCCACCGCCGCGCCGGTGCCGCCACCGGGCAGCAGCACGACCAGGGCGGCGATCGCGAGGACGATCACGATGTTGCGAGCGGTGGCCATCTCTCACTAAGGGTACGCCCCCGTGCCGGGTACTTCACGTCCGGCAAACGAGTTTCAACGCCCCGGTGGGCCTGGGGCCCCAGGCGACCCGGCGGCCCCAGGCGACCCGGCGGCCCCAGGCGACCCGGCGGCCCCAGGCAAATGGGCGGCCCCAGGCGGCCCGGCGGCCCCAGGCGGCCCGCCCGCGGCAGCCACGCGCTCGGCCGCGAACCGGTACCCGACGCCGAAGTGTGTGTGCACGTAGCGCCACTCGGGCGAGATCACCTCGAGCTTGTTCCGGAGCTTGCGGACGAACACGTCCACCGAGCGGTCGCCGCGAGCCATCGTGTAGCCCCACACCCGCTGGTAGATGTCCTCGCGCTCGAGCACCCGGCCGCCGGCGGAGGCCAGTTGGTAGAGCAGCTCGTACTCCTTGCGCGAGAGCGCCGCCGGCCGATCGCCGGCGTAGGCGTCGAAGCGGTCGGGCCTGATCGCGATGTCGCCCGCGGCGAGGGTGGTCTCCTCGGCGGGCAATTCGCCGGCGCGCCGCCGGCGCAGCACCGCCTCGATCCGCGCCACCAGCTCCTCCGGATGGCACGGCTTGGTGAGCCAGTCGTCGGCCCCGGTCCTCAGCCCACGGACCCGTTCGGCGACCGGGGCCGGATTGCTGCACACGAGCAGCGCGAGGCCTGGGAGCGCCATCGAGATGCGCTGGATGTAGTCGAGGCCGGTGAGGGCGGGGTTGACGATCAGCGCGTGGAGGCGGCGGGCGGCCAGCTGGTCGGGCCCGGCCGGGTAGTTGAGCACCTCCTGATCCCAGTGCAGCGCAGCGAACCTCCGCTCGAGCACAGTCACGAGCCCGCTGTCATCGTCGATCAGCGCGACCCGAATCGGCTCTCGTACCGCTCGAGCGCGGGCTGGCTCGGCGATCCCCGGCGCCGGCCGGACTGCCGGCGCGAGAGCGGTTCGCGGGCTCATTTAAGTGGCAGTCTAGAGGGGCTGGGGGACACCCAATCTGCCCTCCGGCCAGGCGTCCTAAAGCTTCGGAAAGCTCACCGTCACGTCGAGGCCACCGCTGGTGCGAGGGGTGACACGCAGGTCGGCGCCGTGCGCGGTGGCGATCGCCGCCACGATCGACAGGCCAAGACCAAGGCCACCCTCGCCCGACCCCGGCCCCAGCACGATGCCCGTCGGCGCCCTCGCCCCGACCGCAGCCGCCTCCCGATTACGCCCGCCACCGTTCAGCCGCCAGAACGGCTCGGTCAACGCCCCCACCTCGCTCGCCGGCACGACCGGCCCGCTGTTGGAAACTCCGAGGGCCGGGCGGTCGTTCCGCATCCCGGTCCAGACCGAAATCCAACCCCCCGAGGGCAGGTTGTAGCGGAGCGCATTCCCGACGAGGTTCGCCACCATCCGCTCGACCAGGGCCTCGTCTCCCAGCGTTGGCGCCTCGCTCAGCGTCGACTGGACGCGGATCCCGTCGGCCACGACTCGCTCGAGGACATCGCCGACGATCGCGCTCAGCTCGAGCTCGTCGCGGACCGCCAACCCGCGCTGGCTACGCGCCAGCGTCAGCAACGCCGAGATCAGCCGCTCCTGCTCCTCCCCCGCCGCGAGCACCCGTTTCATCGTGTCGCGCATCGAGTCGATCGAGGCCTCCGGATCGGCGAGCGCGACCTCGACCAGCGCCCGCGAGACGGTGATCGGCGTGCGCAGCTCGTGCGACGCGTTGGCCACGAACTGCCGCTGAGACTCGAACGCCCGCTCGAGCCGGCCGAGCAGCCCGTCGACGGTGTCGCCGAGCTCGCGCAGCTCGTCGTTCGGTCCCTCGAGCGCGAGCCGCTCGTGGAGATTGCGCTCGGAGATCCCGCGGGCGCGGGAGCTCATCGTCCGCAACGGCCGCAGGGCCCGCCCGGCCATCACCCAGCCGAGCCCGATCGAGGCGATCGCCATGATCCCCAGCGCGATCCCCGACTCGGTCAGCAGCGCGTCGAGCTGATCAGAACGGGCGGCCTCGACCTGGGCTTGAGCCTCGTATTGCAGCCGCGTTGCGGTGGCACGCAGGGGGGCTGGAACGGCGCGCGTGCCGCCTGGGAAATTGGTACCAGACGGGACAGCCTTACTGCGAGTGATGAACAGGCCGTTCACGCCTTTGCCGCCGATTGCCTTCGACTGGACGATGACCCCGCCGGCGCCCATGCCCGTGCTCCGCGCCAGCCCGTAGGTGATCGCCAGCAGAATCGTCCCGGCGAGCAGAAACAGCGCCCCGTAGAGCAGCGTCAGGCGGAGCCGCAACGTCCACCGCGGCCGCCAGTGTGTGGCCTCATCCGGCCGCACGCGGGGTACGAGCCCCAACCTATACGCGATAGCCGGCACCGGGCACCGTTTCGATGATGGGTGGGTCGCCGAGCTTGCGCCGGAGCCGGCTGATCGTGACCTTGACCACGTTGCTGAACGGGTCGGCGACTTCGTCCCAGGCCCGCTCCAGCAGTTCCTCAGGCGAGAGCACGTTGCCCTGGGCGGCCAGCAGGAGTTCGAGCACGGCGAGCTCCTTGGCGCTCAGATCCAACCGGCGCCCACTACGCTGCGCGACGCGCTGGCCGGGATCGAGGGTCAGGTCGGCGTGACGGAGGACGGGCGGCACCGCGGGCTGTGCGCGCCGCGCCAGCGCACGGACTCGCGCCACCAGTTCGGCGAACGCGAACGGCTTGGCCAGGTAATCGTCGGCGCCGATGCTGAGCCCCGCGACCCGATCCTCGATCTCGCCGGAGGCGGTCAGCATCAGCACGCGCGCCCGTCCCCCGCGCTGGACGAGCGTCTCGCAGACGCGGTCGCCGTGGAGATCGGGCAGATCGCGGTCGAGCACGATCACGTCGTAGCCGTAGATCGCGGCGTGCCTGAGCGCCTCCTCACCGCTGAACGCCACGTCAACCGCCAACCCTTCCCGGCGCAGTCCCGTGGCGACGATGTTGGCCAGTTCTACATGGTCGTCGACAACCAACACGCGCATGCTCCCCGTCAAGTGTGGCGAACAGGATCGCGGTGCGGACGTTACGTCCTGGTTACAACGCCCGTTCCCGTCGCGTAACCCCCGGTCGCGTACCACTCTCACCATGCGATCCCTGACGTTCATCACGCTCGCCGCCGCCAGCCTCACGCTGGCCGCGTGCGGCTCCTCAAGTTCCTCCTCGAGCACCAACGCCGCCAATACCGCGGCCACCGCCAACGGCAACAAAGCGCTGACGTTCTCCAACTGCATGCGCTCCCACGGCGTGCCCAACTTTCCCGACCTGGGCCCGAATGGGCGCATCCAGCTGCAAATCCAGTCGACTCCGAACAGCACCGAGGTCAACGGCGTGGCGGTCAACGGCCCGGCGTTTAAATCGGCGATGAGTTCCTGCCAGAAGTACCTCCCGAATGGCGGCAAGCCGCCGTCGGGCGCGCCGTCGCCGGCGCGCCAGAAGGCGGCCCTCGAGTTCGCGGCCTGCATGCGCAGCCACGGCGTGCCCAACTTCCCCGACCCGAAGGTGACTGCAGGCGGTGTCACGATCTCCGGCGCCGGCCTGGACCCCAATTCACCGGCCTTCAAGGCCGCCCAGCAGGCATGCGGGTCGCTGACGCAAAAGCTGCTCCCAGGCGCCTCGGGCGGGCAAGCCGCCGCCCCCTAACCCCTTACCCGGCCGCCCGTTCCCACCGTCCGTAGAGCTCTTCGACCGCGCGCTTCGCCTCCTCGTGGCGCGCGGTCGATTTCGCGCTCGCCTCGGGTGTCGCCCACGAGCGCGGATCGGCGAGCTCGTCCTCGAGCGCCCGCAACGCGGCCTCCGCCGCTTCAATCTCCTGCTCGAGCTTGCGCTCGACATCGGCCTGACGGCCCGCAGGGCCTCGCTTGCGTGCCTTCGTCGGCTTAGGCGAGGGCGGCTTCGCGCGCTTGGGCGCTGCGGGCTTGGCGTTCCGGGCCGCCTCGCGCTCGGCCCGCACGCGCACGTATTCCGGCCACCCGCCGACGTAGCTGTGCAGGGTCCGATCCTCGACCGCCACCGTTCGCGACCCGACCGCGTCGAGCAGTGCCCGGTCGTGCGAGACGAGTAGCAGCGACCCCTCGAACACCTGCAATGCCGCCTCGAGCGCCTCGCGGCTCTCGAGATCGAGATGGTTGGTCGGCTCGTCGAGCACGAGCACGTTGGCCCCCGAGTGGACGAGGATGGCCAGCGCCAGGCGCCGGCGCTCGCCGCCAGAGAGCGCCTCGAGCGGTCGCTCGGCCTCCTCGCCGCTGAACAGGAACCGCCCCAGCAACGCTCGCGCCTTGCCCGGGGTCAGGCCGGTGGCGTGACCCGCCGCCTCGAGCACCGTGCGCGCGGTCCCGGCGCCCACCTCATCGGCGTGCTGGGACAGGTAGCCGATCTTGACGTTGTGGCCGGTCCGCAGCTTGCCGGCGTCGAGTTCATGGCGGCCGGTGAGGGTTTCGATCAGCGTCGTCTTGCCGGCGCCGTTGGGCCCCACCAGCGACACGTGCTCGCCGCGCTCGAGCCACAGCTCCGCGCGCTCAAGCAACAGCTTGTCCCCCGCGCTGACGCGACCGTCCTCGAGCTCGAACACGATCCGCCCGCTCCGCTCGGGCGGCTTGAACGCGAACTCGAGCGTCGCTCCGTCGGTGGCTCCGCGCGACACCGGGTCGATCTTGGCCAGCTTCTTGGCCCGCGACTGGGCCTGGCGCGCGCGAGTGCCGGCCCGGAAGCGGGTCACGAACCGCTCGAGGCGGGCGATCTCGGCTTCCTGGCGGTCGATCGCGCGACCGAGCGCGAGCTCGCGCGCCGCCCGCTCGCGCCGCCACGCCGCCCACGAGCCGGGAAAGAACTTGCCGCGCCCCGCCTCGAGCTCGAGCACCGAGGTACCCACCGCCTCGAGGAACCAGCGGTCGTGGGCGACGAGGACGATCGCGGCATCGAGCGAGACCAGATGCTGCTCGAGCCACTCGAGCGACTCGATGTCGAGGTGGTTGGTCGGCTCGTCGAGCAGCAGCAGATCCGGGTCGCCGGCGAGCGCGCGGCCCAGCGACGCACGGGTCAGCTCGCCGCCCGAGAACGTGTCCAGCGACCGGTCGAGGTCGGCGTCGTCCCGGAAGCCGAGCCCGTGCAGCGTGGCCAGCGCCCGGTCACGCCACCGGTAGCCGCCCGCGTGCTCGAGCCGCGCCTGCGCCTCCGCGTACCGGTTCAGCGTTCCGTTGTCGTACGCGCCCTCGGCCATCGCCTGCTCGAGCGAGCTCAGCTCGAGCTCGATCGCGACGAGGTCGCGCGCGCCGCTGAGCACGTAATTGCGCAACGTCAGCGACCGTTCGCGCGGCGGTCGCTGGTCATGGAGCGCGATCCGCACGCCCTTGCCGAGCATGAGTTCGCCGACGTCGATCGAGGCATCGCCGGACAGCATTCGCAGCAGCGTCGTCTTGCCGGCGCCGTTGCGGCCGGACAGGGTCATCCGATCGCGCCGCTCGAGCTTGAACGAGATCCCGCGCAGCAGCGGTTCGCCCGCGATGTCCTTGCCCAGGTCAGATGCGATCACCACAGCCATCGTCGATTGATGGTAGGAGCGTGCGGTAGGCTTCGCGCTCAGCATGCGCCGCGCCCGGATCGTCACCGCGTTCCTGACCGTCTTCGTGGCGGCGCTCGTTTTGGCGCCGATGGCGCTGGCGGAGGCGGACGGTGGCGAGGGCTGGTTCGGGGAGACCACCGACTCGAACATCACCAACGCGATGTTCATCGTGATCGCGTTCTTCCCGACGATCATCATCATCTTCTCGCTCATCCAGTGGCGGCTGGAGAAGCGCAAGCACGCACGGATGGACGCGGCCAAGCGCCGCGCCGCGAACTCCGACTGGCGCGGAGGCTGGTAATGGTTTTGAGGCCTGGCCGCATGCGGCCAGGCCCCGGTCGGCGCATGCGCCGACCGGCGGGGGCGCGCATGCGCGCCCCCGATCCATCATGACTTTCGTCCTCACGCGCGACGCCCACGAGTTCGCCGAGCGGGTCCAGACCTTCCTCGCCGAACGGATCGAGTGCAACGTGCTGGCGACCGTGCTGCTGAACGTGCTCGACGGCGCCCTGCGCGAGGCCCTGTTCGCCTACGACGTGGACCGCGCCGGCGCCGCTCGCGCCGCCGCGCTGCGCGTGCCCCCGCATCCGCTGCTGGCCAGCCGGATCCGGGAACCCGACGAGTTCATCCGACTGTGGCTGACCGAGGATCCGTTGGTCCCCGGCGCCACCGGCCCACCGGGAACCGTCCGCGCCCTGGCCGCGGCGTGGGAGCGGGAAACCGGCGGCACCGGGCGGCTGCGGATGTGCGAGGCGATGCACATCGTGCGCGAGGTGCGCGATCCCAGACACGTGGCCTCCGGCGAGCTACGCCTGGCCGATCGCGCCGACCGCCCGCTGCTGATCGGCTGGATGACCGAGTTTGCGCTCGAGGCCGGCGTCAGCGGAGCCGACCGCGCGGAGGCGATGGTCGACGCGCGGATGTCCCGCGGCGGGCTGCTCGTCTGGCACGATCCCGACCCGGTCTCCTTCGTCGGCGTCGCCCCGGCGGTCGGCGGCGTGGCGCGGATCGGTCCGGTGTACACGCCGCCCGAGTACCGCCAGCGCGGCTACGCCGGCACGGCGGTGGCCGCCGCCAGCCGCCGCGCCCTGGATCGGGATGCCCGGACCTGCATGCTGTTCACCGATCTGGCCAACCCGACCTCGAACAAGATCTACGCCGAGGCGGGCTACGAACGGGTCGGGGACTGGGAGGAGTGGGCCTTCGACGCCTAGATCTTGAAGACGGGGATCAGGCGCTGCTCGTGCTCGGCGTCGATCCGGGCGATCACCTCGATGTGCTCCTCGAGCCCTGAGCCGCGCAGCTTGGTCGCGAGCAATTCGTCGACCTGGAAGATGCCGGCGCTGTTGGACATCGCGATCTCGACCCGCACCGCGCGGTCGCGCCCGGGAAGGATCTTCACCTCCTCGATCGCGTAGGCGGACAGCGAGTGGATGTTCTGGTGACCGGACTCGAACGGCACCCGCGAGCGGCCGCGCGCCATGTCGAGCGCGTCGGCGACCCGGACGATGCCGGCCTCAATCGTGAACGGCGCGCCCTGGCGGCGATGGCCGGTGATCGCGTGCAGCACCTCGGAGACGATCACGGTGCGCTCGGGCTCCTCATAGGCCTCGCGGAGCAGCGATGGGAGCTTGTCGGCGGTCAGGAACAGGCTGTAGCGCTCGTGATCGTCGCGGTGGATCGACATGCCGACGCAGTGGAACAGACAACCGGCGGCGATCACCACCTCGGCGTCGCGCTCGCTCATCGCGTAGTCGGCCACGACGCTGGGGGTGACGCCGCGGCGGAACAGCAGCCGCGCCAGACGCAGCCCGATGTTGAGGACGATCTGGATGTGGACCCAGCTGTGGTCGCTCATGCCCAGCCGCCGGGTGGCGTTCACCGCCGAGACGTGCCACCACGCCTTGACCTGGAGGTCGGCGTTGACCGCCTCCAGCAGGGTCTCGAGGCGGCGGTTGCCGCGCGTGGGAGCCCGCACCCGGACGTCGGCGAGCGCCTCACGCGGGGGGACCGGATCGGGCCGGGCTTCGGTACTCACGTCCCCGCCTCGAGCAGGACGCCCTCGCGGAGCCCGCCGCGACCGATCTGCAGCGCGGCGCCGAACAGCCCCGACGCCGCCTCGAGGATCAGCAGGCCGGCGGGGAGCAGCCGCACGCGCTCGATCTCGAGCGCGAACTGGCGCGCCACCGTGGCCGCCCGGACGCGCGCGAGGAGGGCGAGCGACCGCCGAAAGCTGTCCGCGTCGAGGACGGGGCCGGCGAGCCGCTGGAGCGAGGTCGCGCTGCCCCCGACCGCGACCGCCTCGGCGGGCTGCGGAACGTTCAGGTCGGCGATCGCGTCCGCGACCCGATCCCGCGCGCGCGACAGCTCGGTCGACGAAGGCGGATCGGAATGCAGACAGTCATGCGCGAGGTCGCTCGAGCCGAGCGGGAACGAGGTCGCCCAGCTGACCTGTCCCGAGGCCGTGCCCACGACGAGCTCCGATGAGCCGCCGCCCACGTCGACCACCCCCAGCTGGCCGTCGGGGGCGTGGCCGAGCGTGCGCGACGCCCCCACGAAGGCGAGCCGGGCCTCTTCGTCACCCGAGAGGATCTTGACATCGAGGCCGCACGCGTCCCGGATCGCGGCGACCAGGTCGGGACCGTTGCGAGCTCGCCGGATCGCCGCCGTCGCGACGCCGTGGATTTCGACGCACCCCAGCTCGCGCGCGACTTCGAGCTGGCGAGCGACGACCTCGGCCGTCTCGCCGATCTTTTCCGGCGCGATCAGGCCGTCAGTCAGCCGCCGGCCTATGTGCGTGAACACGCGCTCCTGATGAATCGGAAGCAGGCGCTCGCCGTCGCACACCGCGACCAGCAGCCGAGTCGTGTTCGAGCCGATGTCGATGCAGCCACGGCGCAAGGCGAGTAGAACGCTACCTTCTCGACGTCGGCAGCGGGACCCGTCCCGAAGTCTCGTCGAGGTCGGGCGAGGGGAGCGGCCGGTCGGGCGCGACGGGTCGGAGCACGACCCACACGATCCCGGTCACCACCAGCGCCCCCGCCCCGGCCAGGCCGAGGGCGGCCCGCGGGCCGACGAGCGCGGTGATCGCGCCGCCGATCACGATTCCGGGACCCGGCGCAAGCTGGAACATCGACTCGTTGAGGCTCATGATCATGGCCATCCAGTCGGTCTCGACCTGCTCCTGCAGCGTGGTTCGCATCGCCACCGCCTCGACGCCGTTGCCGATGCCGCCCAGCGCGCCGCCGACGAGCGCGACGGCCAGCGTGGGCGCCGCCGCCATGATCAGGAATCCGATCCCGAGCACGCCGGCCCCGAACGCAATCAGCTTGCGCGGGGCGACTCCGCGCCAGCGCGTGTAGATGAGGCTCCCCGCCACCGCGCCGGCACCCCAGGCCGACAGCAGCGCGCCGTAGCCGGCGGCTCCCTTGTGCAGCGAGCGCTGCACGAGCACGATCTCGACCGGGATCGACATCGTGAAGAACAGCAACGCGATCGCCTGGAGGCCCAGCAGCGTGCGGATCGGCGGCCGCCTCCAGGCGTGGTCGAGCGCGGCCCGCAGCCGTCCCGCGGTCGGGCGGGGCTGATGCGCCGGCCCGGGAAGGTCCGCCGCGCTGACGAGCGTCAGCGCGATGATCACGAACACGCCGGCGATCGCAGCCAGCGCCGCGCTCGGGCCGCCGACCACCACGATGGCGCCACCGAGGGCGGGGCCAACGAGGAAGCAGATCGAGAAGGTGGCGTTGAACAGCGCGTTGCCCTCGCGCAGGAGCCCAGCGGGAGAGGTGACGGCCACCGTTGCGGCCCGGGTCAGGGCGCGGGCGGTGACCGCGAGCACGCCGTCGACCAGCACGATCGCCAGCAGCAGTCCGAGGCTGAAGTTCGACGCCACGAGGGCCAGAGCCGCGTAGGCGACCGCCTCCAGCGCGTAGAGGGAGGCCAGGACCCACCGGACCGCCCGTTGGTCGAGTCGCGCCACCAGCGACGGCGAGAGCAGGCCGGGAACGAACTGCGAGCAGAGGAAGAAGGCGGCGGCGCCGGCCGCGCTCCCGGTCTCGTGATACACGAGGAACGCCAGCGACACGCTCGCCATCGACCACGCGAGCTGGTTGAGCGCGTACGCCGCCAGCAGATGGCGGAACGCAGGGAGTCTCAGGACCTGGCGCACATACGCGAGTATTCCTCGCGCCACGGCAGATTGGCTCCGGTTGTTAACAACCGTCTCATAAACCCCGTCGATTCCCGTGCTCGCGTTCACCGTATCGGAGGCCACGACGAGCCGTCCACCGAGTCGACCTGTCGCTGGCATCATGAGGATGAGTGTCTGATTCAGCCATCGTGGTCACCGGACTGCGCAAGTCCTACGGCGAGTTCGAGGCCGTCCGCGGAATCGATTTCGCCGTGGAGCGCGGCGAGGTGTTCGGCCTCCTCGGCCCAAACGGCGCCGGCAAGACGACCACGGTCGAGATCCTCGAGGGCTACCGCGTGCGCAGTGCCGGGGAGGTCACCGTCCTTGGCATGGATCCGGGCGAGCGCTCGCGCGTCCTCCGCGGCCGCGTCGGGATCGTCCTTCAGAGCACCGGGCTGTACCGACACATCAGGGTGCGCGAGGCGCTGGTCCATTTCGCCTCCATGTATCCCCACCCCCGCGACCCCGACGAGGTGATCTCGCTCACCGGTCTCGAGGGCAAGGAGGACGCGATGGCGCGCACTCTGTCGGGGGGCCAGCTCCGCCGTCTCGACCTCGCCCTAGCCCTGATCGGCGACCCCGAGGTGATCTTCCTCGACGAGCCGACGACCGGCTTTGACCCCGCCGCCCGCCGCAACGCCTGGGAGACGATCCGCTCGCTCAAGGCACTCGGGAAGACCGTGCTGCTGACCACGCACTACCTCGACGAGGCGCAGGCGCTCGCCGATCGGGTGGCGATCATCAAGGACGGGCGGATCATCGTCGAGGGCGTGCCCGAGGAGCTCGGCGCGAACTCCGGCGTCGCGCCGTACCGGATCGTCTACCGCAACGGAGACGGCGGCTTCGTCGAGCACGAGACCGACGACCCGACCACCGTCCTGCACGAGCTGACCGAGGCGGCGCTGGCGCGGGGAGAGCGACTCGAGGGCTTGACCGTGACCAGGCCGACGCTCGAGGACGTCTATCTCGAGTTGACGGCGGCCGAGGATCTCGCCGACGGTGGCGGTGCCAGCTCCGTCGACGGGGCCGGCGGGGCCGGGGCAGGCGCGGGAGGCGACGGCTCTCGGCGGCGTCGCGGCGGGCGGGGTCGGGGCTCGCGCGGGGAGCGGTCGCGTGCCTGACGGTCTCACCCTGGCCTGGAACCAGTACCGGCTCGAGCGGCGGCTATTCTGGCGCAACCCGAGCGCCGCCTTCTTCAACTTCCTCCTGCCGCTGATCCTGCTGGCCCTGTTCGGGGCGATCCTGCACGGCAACCAGCACGACCTCAACGTGATCGTCCCCGGGATCGCCGGCATGAGCGTGATGTCGACGACGTTCGTCGCGCTGGCCTACAACATGACCTTCCTGCGCGAGCAGGGCGTGCTCAAGCGGATTCACGGGACACCGATGCCCGGCGGCTCGTACCTGTTCGCGATCGCCGGCAACGCGGTCACCAACACCGCGATCCAGATCGCGATCATCGTCGTCGCCGGTCGCGTCTTCTTCGGCACCGGATGGCCCCGCGACTGGGGCGAGCTCGTCCTCTTCGTCGCCGCCGGCGTGCTGTGCTTCGCCTCTCTCGGGGTCGCCTTCAGCCACGCGATCCCCAACTTCGAGTCCACCGCGGCCTACGTCAACGCGGTTTTCCTACCGGTGATCCTCATTTCGGGCGTGTTCTACGACGCCGCGCGGGCGCCCGGGTTCATCAAGGGCATCGCCGAGGCGCTCCCGCTCGTCCACCTGATCAACGGCCTGTCGGGAGCAATGGTCAAGGGCACCCCGATATCCGACAACATCTCCGACCTCGGCGTGATCGCGGCCTGGACCGTGCTCGGGGTCTTCTTCGCCGTCCGCGGGTTCAGCTGGGATCAGCGGTAGGTGGCGCCGGGGGCGGCGGCGCGGGTCGTCGTCACGGCTTGACGATCGTGAAGACGAGTGGCTTTGAGCTGGCGCGCTGTCCGCGGTGGTTGGTGGCGGTGACCCTGAGCTGGTAGCGCCCGAGCATGAGCGTCTTGGCCCGGGACAACATGCCGTAGAAGCGAACCGTGTTTTTGCCGGGCTGTCCGCTCAAGGTCAGCGTGCCCGCCTTGGTCGCGCTGGCTCCATGACCGGGGAGCCGGGTGAACACGAGCGCGACCTTGGCCGGCTCGTTCAGGACGAAGGAGAAGGCCGTGCCGACTGGGGGCTTCTGCGCGCGGCTGATGACCGCCGACTTGCTCGCCTCGCGCCATTCCGAGTTCGATTGGTGGACCGCAGTGACCGACAGCTGGCAGATCTGCGAGGGGGTGCGCTGGTTGGTGCACGCTTTCTGCACCTCCACGGCTCCGATGTCGGCTCCGTCGCCACCCGGCGCGTTGGGGATCCCGGGAAAGTCGACCGGGCGTGGATCACCACGCTGGTCGGTCGACGTGAACGCCTGGCCGGCGTCGATCACGGGGCTGTTCGCGGCGGGCTTCATCGTCGGCGTGAGCCCTCCGTTGTTCTTCAGCGGGCCGAGCATCGGGTTGGACAGGAGCGGGGACCCGGTGATCGTGCCGTTCATCGTCTGGACGAGGTCGAACTGGGAGACGTCGGCGGTGGCGAGCGCGCCCATTGGCGGCGTGATGTTGAGCGCGCTCTCCAGCGAGGCCAGGTCATACGGAGCACCGATCCCATCGGCGACGATCGTGTCGCGCAGCGTCGTCTGCGCGGTGCGCGCCTGGTGACCGTCGTACTCGAGGTTGAAGATCTGCGACGCGAGGTCGGCCCCGGTGTTCTTCGCGAACGTCGAGCCGGTCGCGATCACGTCCCCGTTGAGGTTGAACACGGCGCCGGCGATCCCCATCGCGTGGCCGTCCACCTGGTCGGCGCCGCCCAGGGCCGTATTGGCCGTGAGCGTCGAATTCGTGATCGTCAACGAGCCCTGCATGGCGAAGATCGCGCCCCCCATCCCCGCGCCGGCACCGCCGTCGTTGTAGGTGGCGGTGTCGCCGCCGAAACCACCGGGTCCGCCCGTGCTGCCCATGTTGGGAAGGCCGTAGCCGGACCCGCCGCCGCCGCCGAAGCCCCCGGCGCCGCCGCAATAGCCTTCGCCGCCGCCGCCGCCAAAGCCCCCGCCGCCGCCGTCCTCGCCCTCGGCGCCGCCGCCGCCGACCCCGCCGCCGCCACCGGCCGCCACGAGTCCACCATTACCGGTGGGGGCTTGACCTCCTTGGCCGAACGCGCCGCCGACGCCGCCCGTCTCGGTGCTTTCGGAGCCCGAGGCGCCGCCGCCGCTGCCGCTGCCGTCTCCGCCCTTCTGGGGGCCGTCGCAACCGGCGCCGCCCAGGCCCGTGAAGACGCCACCGCCCGGGCCGTTCCCGCTCGGGGCGCCGGGGAGGCCGTTCTCGCCCACCGCGAAGCCTCCGCCACCACCGCCCCCGCCCCCGTTTGGACCTCCGGCCCCACCCGAGGGGACGCTGCCGGGAAGGCTGCCGCCGAAGCCGCCACCGGCGTCGCCCGAGTTCTGTCCCATCCCGCCGCCGCCCTCGAACCCCTCGCTCCCGCCGGAAGTCCCGCCCACGGCTTCGTTGCCGGTGAGCGTCGTTTGGTCGATCGCGAGGTGACCCTGGCTGAAGATCGCGCCGCCCATGCCGGCGCCGCCTCCGCCGGCGATGGCATCGCCACCTTGAGCCAGGCCGCCGGTCAGCGTGACATCCCGCAGGGTCAGCGAGCCCGACCCCGGCGAAACGTAGTCGAGCGTATCCGCGTTCGACGGGTTCGCGCCGACGAAGAACAACCGGAAGGGCGGGACCGAACTCGTCTGCCCGCGAGCAATCGTCGCCCCATCGCCGTCGATCGTGATGTTGCTGGCGATCGCCGGAAGGCCATTGGGGCCGTACCAATTGTTGTTGACGGCCGTGAGCGTGTAGGTACAGCGCTTACCGAGCGCTACCGTGTCGGCGCCGGGGCTGGCGTTGGCCTGGTTGATCGCCTTGACCAACGCGGCGACGTTGCCGGTCGTTCCTGAGCAACTCGCACTAAACGTCTTCGCGGCCGCCGCGCCCGGAATGGCTGCCCACACCAAGATCGCCGCGGCGAGCGCACTCACTCGCCCCACCATTAGCCGATTCTCGCAGCCGGCGCGTCGGGTGTCCAATGGGTGGTGGCGGTGGCTCCCCGCGCGGTGGTGGCGGCTCTCATCGAACCCGCCACGAGTGGCCGGCGGCGAAATTATCACTAATTGACAAAGATTTCGGGCGGAAGGGAGGCGAAACGCCCCAGGCGAACCGCTGGCGCCACCGAACGAGGTGAGTACCGCCCACAGGGACGGTTTAGGTGGTCGGAAGGCCGAACTTTGCCAAATCTCCGCCGGGGGGTGGCGGTAAATTGCCAATGTTCGGCCAGAACTGCTGGCTGGCGGCTCGGCCGGCGGTTATCAGTTTTTCACAAGTCCATGGACGCTCGTAGGTTCGGGCTCCCCGGCAGCCGCACTCCCCTCCCCGCCTTCCCCAGCCCCAACGCTGAGCGCGCGCGCCACCACCCGGCGCGTCCCCCCGTCAGTAGACCGGCGCCCCCGCCCCCGCCCCCGGCGCCACCCCCAGGAACCGCCCCGGCGTCTCCCCCCGCACCTCGACCTCGACGTCGGCCAGCGACGACCGCTCCCACTCCTCCTTCAACAGCGAGTAGACGAGCACGTCGTGGACCCGATCCCCGTGCCGGTGCCAGCGACGCAGAGTGCCCTCGCACGCGAAGCCGAGCCGGGCCAAGGCGCCCTGGGAACGGGGGTTGTCGAGGTCCGCGTAGGCGCCGAGGCGCTCGAGCCCGAGCGTGCGAAACGCGAGCGCGCAGACCAGCGCCTTGCACGCGCGGTTCGCGCCCGTTCCCCAGTAGCGCCGGCCCAGCCACGTGCCGACGACCGCGCGGCGATCGCGGTGGGCGAATTCGGAGACCCCGGTCACGCCGATCGGCCCCGCCACCGGATCGATGATCAGGAACTCGAGTCGCTCGCCTCGCGCGCGCTCGCCTGGGAGCCCGGCGATGTACGCCAGGGGCTCGTCCAACGACGAATACGGACCCCAGGAGAAGAAGCGGGTCACCTCTGGATCGGAGCCCAGCTCGAGCAGCGCCGGCGCGTCGGCGGCCGTCGCATAGCGGAGCATCAGTGAGGGGCTGACCACCTCCACGCCGGCGATGCTATTACTGCATCGGTGCTCGCCCTGCTCTATGACGTCCACGGCAACCTGCCGGCGCTCGAGGCCGTTCTGCGCGACGCCGAGACCGCCCGCGCGACTCGGTTCCTGCTCGGCGGCGACTACGCGCTGTTCGGCCCCTTCCCCGGCGAGACGATCGAACGGCTGCGCGCGCTCCCCGACGCGAGCTGGATACGCGGGAACGTGGACCGCTGGACCGCGTACGCCGAGGACCTTCCCGATGACGAACTGCTCCACCAGGCCGTCGCCGACTGTCGCGAGGCGATCGGCGCGGTGACCGCCGGCGAACTCGGCGCGCTCGAGGAGCAGATCGTGCTCGACGGCGTCCGCTTCTGCCACGCCTCGCCGCTCAACGACATGGAGTCGTTCGAGCCCGATCCGGCCGACGACGACGCGCGGCTGCTCGCGGGCGCCACCGAGCCCCGGGTGGTGTTCGGCCACACCCACCTCGCGTTCGCGCGGCCGGGCCCGAACGACGTGGAGCTGGTCAACCCCGGCAGCGTCGGGATGCCGTTCGACGGCGATCGCCGAGCCGCTTACGCGCTCGTCCGTGAGGACGGAACGATCGAGCACCGGCGCGTCGAGTACGACCCCACCACGACGATCGAGGCCCTCGAAAGGCGGTCAACTCCGTGGGCCGACCGGAGCGCTAGGCGGCTCCGGACGGCTCGGCTCTGAGGGCGACGGCTCGGGCGGCGACTGCTTGAGGAGCCGGCGAGTCCTGCGGCGCACGCTCGGATGCGTGGCCAGCAGCCTGGCCGTGAGATGCTCGGCCGCGAGATCGGCGCGGAGCAGCTTGGTCAGCGCGTCGCGGCGGCGCGCCGCCGTCCAGCTGCGGCGATCGCTGGGGCGATCGCCGAGGACCGAGATGATGCTCTGCATTCGCTTGGCCGCGGCCGCGGCGACTTTGCGCCTGGCCGTCGTCCGTTGGTCGCCGCGTTTCTGACCGCCAGCGTTGGGCTTCTGCTTGCTCGCCTTCGTAACCGTCCCGCCGCCGGCGGCGAGCTTGGCGATCTCGGCGTCATCGCCGGCGGTCAGCTCCCACAGCGCCGTGGCCAGGCAGAGTCCGTCGCAGCCCATCTTGCAGGCCCATTCGTCGGCCTCGGACTCGTTGTGGCGGCTGAGCGCGAGCGGGAACAGCAGCAGCAGCGGGCGGGCGAAGAAGAGCAGCAGGAGGAGGAGCGGGATCGAGTAGATCGACGTGGTGCGGTTGAAGTGAGGGCCGAACAAGGCGTACGCGTAGGCCGCCTCGGCGAGCGCGCCGGCGAGGACTCCGTAAGTGATCAGAATCGCCTCCCGGCCCTTCACGGGGTGCCAGATGTGGGCGAGCTCGTGGCCGATCACCGCGGTCAGCTCGTTCTGGTCGAGCCGTCCGATCAATGGCCGGGTAACCACGACCGTCCCCGGTTCGGGTCGACCTACGGCGATGGCCTGGTACTTGTCGTTCTCGATCGCGTCGACGACGCCGCTGCGCGGCGGCGGCCGGTTCGCCCGCTTGCTGATCTTCGCCACCGCGCCGGACACGCGCCAGTCGGGCTTGAGCGGGACCTTGCGGAGAGCTCCCGGGAGCCGGCCAAAGCTTTGCAGACCGAGGTAGAGCCCGATCGCCGAGGTGACCACGAACACGCCGATCAAACCCGCCAGCCCGAAGGCCGCCACCGGCGCGGCGATGACGATCAGACGCGTCACCGGCTTGAGCAGGAGCACGATCGGGGTCATCGACCCCCATCCTCCTACATCCGGCCCGAGCGGCTAGCTAGTCGGTAAAGGCGGCCCGCGCCGCTTTGACGCCGACGGCCGACCGCTCCGCGTAACCGTATGTCCCCTGGTCGCGCAACTCGGTCGCGGCCTCGACCAGCGCTCCGAGCGAGCTGAACGCGAACGCGCCGCCGACCGAGATGCGGGCGACGCCGAGCTCGGCCAGCTCGGCCACGGTCGGCACGCCGGGACGGGCCAGCACGTTGACCGGTCGATCCACCGAGATCGTTACTTGGCGGATGTCCTCGGGATTCGCCAGACCGGGGGCGTAGAGGACGTCGGCACCAGCCTCCTGGTAGGCCTGGAGGCGGAGGATCGTGTCCTCCAGATTGGGCCGGCCGTGGAGGTAGTTTTCGCAGCGGGCGGTGAGCACGAAATGGACCGGGCCGCGGTGGGCGGCCTCGGCGGCCGCCACGATCCGTTCGCGCGCGAGACCAAACTCGTAGATCGAGTCGTCCGGGTTGCCCGTGAAGTCCTCGACCGAGCCGCCGGCGAGGCCCGCCTCGATCCCGAGGTCGATTGTGGCGGCGACTCCGGCGGGGTCGTCGGCGAACGCATTCTCGAGATCGGCCGACACCGGGAGTTCGGTGGCGGCGACGATCGTCGCGGCGTGGGCGATGGCCTCCTCGCGAGTGACCGAGCCGTCGAGCCGGCCCAGCGTGGCCGCGAACCCGCTGCTCGTCGTGGCGAGCGCTTCAAATCCCAGCGACGCCAGCACCTTGGCCGCGCCGACGTCCCACGGATTGGGGATCAGCAGCGGCTGGCCAGGGCGGTGGAGCTCGAGGAACCGAGCCGCTCGCTCCGCTTGCCCGCTCATCGCCGCGGCCGCTTCACGCGATGGCCGGCGATCGTGCGGGCGCCATCGAGCGTCACCGCCGGCTCGTCCCCCGCGTCTTCCTGATGTCCGAGCAGCACGGAAAGAATCGTACGCAACCGCCGGCGGAAGAAGTGGTGTCCCTCGTCGGGGTCGAAGAACACGCGACAGCGCGGGATCGTGACCGCGAGTTGCAGCGCGTGCTCGATCGGGACCAGCGGGTCGCGCAACCCGTGCCAGAGATGGACCTCGGCCTCGATCGTGCCGGCCGAGAAACCCCACTCCCGCGTGTAGCGCGATCACCCGCGTGAGAAGCTCCGGATGGCGGCGGATCACCGGCAGCGCCGCGTCGCCGACGGCGGTCCACAGATCGGGCGCTCCGGCCACCGCGGCCAGCGCGAGCCGGATCCGCCGTCGCATGCCCGGCGTCCGGTGCGGAGCCGACAGGGGCGAAAGCGAGCTGCACACCGCGACGCGGCTGACCCGCGCGCCGGGTCCGATCCGCCGATCCCGGGCCGGCTGATCGAGATGTGCCGGATTCCCAACGCTCGGGCGATCGCCTCGAGGTCGACCGCCGCGTTTAGAGGGGTGCCGATCGCTCCATGGCAATAGACCACCGGCACTCCCGAGCCGAACCCTGTCTCAAAAAAATTGAGGCGGCGGCCGTCGGAGAGTCCGATCTGCACTCAGCCCACGGTAGTCGGCTCGGCGGATGCAGTTGTTTCGTGTTTGGGAAGCCTCGCCAGCAGCCCCTCGAGCGCGGTCACGAACGCCTCCGGGCGCTCAACCATGACCACGTGACCCGCGTGGTCGATGGTCACGATCTCCGCGTCGGGGCGCGCCTCGCGGACGGTCGCGGCGAGCCGCACCGGCACCGTTCGGTCCTGCGCGCCCCAGATCACGCCGAGCGGCGCGTTCACCTCCTCGAGCAGCGGCAGCAGGTCGGCCCGGTTGAGCGCGGCCAGCGCACTCGCGGTCCGGCGGGCACCCGCCGATGCGCCCACCATCATCCGTGCTTGCGTGGGCGAAATCGACGCGCCGTCCGCGGCGGTGAGCGCGAGCAGGATCCGCCGGCCCCACCGCAACTCGGCCAGCGGCGCCAACCGGCGGCGCACGGACAGCAGCCCATCCGAGGCGGCGGCCAGCGCCGCGGCCGCGGGGGCGGGGATCGCGCCGAGGCCGGCGGGTGCTACCAGCACCAGGCGGCGCACCAACCGGGGACGCGTGGCAGCCAGCGTCAGCGCGATCGCCCCGCCCAGCGAGTGCCCGACCAGATCGAACGGCCCCGGCACCCCCTGGGCGGCGAGGCCTCGCGCGATCCGCTCGGCCACCTCGGTGAGCTCAAACCCTTCGCCGGCGGGTTCGGAGCCGCCGAACCCCGGGACGTCAAGCAGTACCACGCGTCGCGACCGCGCCAACGGCGGGGCGGCAAACTCCCATATGTCCCGGTTGGTCGCGAGGCCGTGGACGAGAACGATCGTCTCGCCGCGTCCCAGCTCCTCCACCTCGAGCAGTGCGCACACGCCCCCACGCTATCGGGGTCTCGGGAAGCTAGCCGACGACGGTGAACGTCACCGATCGCGGCTGCGAGCGCTTGCCGTCGGCGTTGGTCGCGGTGACGGTGGCGGTGTAGTTGCCACTCGCGAGGCGCTTATTGCCGTAACGGCCGGAGAACGCCACGCGGTTGGCACCGGCGCCGGTGTGGCTGCGCACGAGCGTGAGCAGCACGTGCCCATTGTGCTGCTGCGTGATGGCGATCCGGGTGGTGGCGGCCTCGTTGAGGGCAAACGTGAACGTCGTGCCGTGGACGACGGCGGTCAGTGCGGTCGGCTTCGACCCCACCGCGAAGCTCTTGTGGGTGAGCGACAAGTGGCTGACCACCGGCGCCGGCAGCGGCGGGCAGGACGAGCTCACGGCGTGGAGGAACACGTGCTCGAAGGTCGCGCTGTAGCCGCCGGACACGAGGTTGTCGGAGTCGGACGCGAACGCGACGCAGGCACCGTTGCCGCTCAACGAGCCGTCATCCGCGCCGCGGTCGCCGGCGCGCGAGGTGCCGTTGCGCGGCGAGGCGAGGACGGTCTTGCGGGTGGCGAGATCGCGGACGAAGACATCGTCGAGGCCCGCGACGGCGCCCGGGAGGTTGGTGGCATCGGAAGCGAAGGCGACCCGCGTGCCGTCGTCGCTGAGGGATGCGCCGAACGCTTCCCGGTTGGCGGGCCCGTGCGGCCCGGTGCTGGCGAGCGTCGTCCGGCGCGTGACCAGGTTGCGGACGAACACCTGGTCGCCGCCGGTCATGCCGAAGCCGAAGGCCGAGTTGAATTCGTTGAACGCCACGTGCTCCCCGTTGCGGTCGATCGAGGGCTGGCCGGCGTCGTCGTCGGCCGGCTTCCCGTTCTGGGGTATCGACACCCAGGTGGTGGTCGGGTGCGCGGGGTGGGTCAGGTCGCGGACGTAGACGGAATCGCTCGACGAGCCGCCCAGGTTGGTCGCCTCGCTGACGAACGCGACGCGTTTGCCGTTGGCATCGAGGTCTGCACCCTCGGCATTGTCGTTCCCGGCCGCCCCGCCGTTCGAACGATCGATCAACGTCACGTTGCCGGTGGCGATATCGACCTCGTAGATGTGCTCGTTGTCGTCCAGCGGCGACCCGGGAATGTCGACGCTGCGCGACTCGAACACGGCCTTGGTTCCGTCAGCCGAGATCTGGCCGGCGAACGCTCCGCTAATCGGGAAGCCGCCTCCGGCGGTGCGGTCGATCAGCGTCGTCTTGCCGGTCACGAGGTTGCGCATGAACACGTCCTCGTTGCCGTTGGGGTCCGTGCCGGGCACGAGGTTGGTCGCGTCGCTGTCGAACACCACCCGATCGCCGGCGGCGTCGATGCTGGGGCTGAAGGAGTCGCCGTTCCCGCCCTTCCCGCCGCTCGCGGCGACGCTGGCGAGCTGTGTCTTGCCGGTCTTGACGTTGCGCACCACGACCTGGTCGGTTGGCCCTTCGGATTCGATCGGCGCGCCGAACGCGGTGGCTCTGGACTCCAACGCCACCTTGCTCCCGTCGTCGCTCAGGGCGTGCAGTGTCTCGACGAACGACTGCCCGGCGGCGTCGGTCCGGAGAGGATGGCCGGGCAGCTGCGAGATATTGGTGTCGACGCCGCCGCGCCGGACGAACACCTGCTCCACGGCCCCATTGGCTCCAGGTAGGTTCGAGGCGTCCGTCTCGAAGGCGGTGACCGAGGCGACGTGCGGATCCGTCGAGGATCCGAACGCGCCCTGGTTCTCCTTGCCGCTGGTCATCAGATGGATTGAGTTGTTGAAGTTGTTGTCGCCGATGTCCCAGCCGTAGATGTCGACCGCGTTGTTGTTGTCGGCGGGATCCAGCGGGTCTGACGTGTCCCAGAACACTCGCGTCGGGAGGTCCGAGCTGACTTCGTTCGGGAAGAACGGCGCTTCCTCGGAGTTGTTGAAGTCTTCGCCACCGGTGCGGGCGTGATCGACGCGCTCGGCTGCGTTGTTACACAGGGGATTGCACAAGGCCAGCCACTGCAGGCCGTCATCCCACGCCACGTAGAGGGCCGCAGGTGAACCGGCCACCGCGACATCGAAGCCGGTATCGGCGCCCTCGGGCTGAGTGGTGGAGGAAAAGCTCGCCAGCATCGTGGTGTCAGTGGACATCACGTGCACGTACGCGTCCTCGCCGGTGTCCATATCCGTCGGCACGAGCGCCGCCGTGGTGGCGAAGCCGACCGCGTCGCCGCTGAAGTCGATCGAGGGTTGGCTGCGAACCCCGCCTCCCTCGGCGCCGGTCGAGGTCACGCTCATCATGTGGGTGGTGTTGGTGTCGAGCGAGCGCAGGTAGGCGTCGGTTTGACCGGCCACACCGGTCGCGGTGGTGTCGGTGTGGACCACGGACGAGGCGGTGAACGCCACGTGGCGGCCGTCGCCGGACAGCACCGCGCCCTGGAGATCGGCCACCGGCGCGCCGCCGGCGCCGTTGGAGCGGCTGGCGATCTCGAGCTTGCCGGTGGTCAGGTTCTTGACCACGAACTGCTCGTTATTGGGGCCCGCCGCCGGAGCGAGCGCCGGCGAGGTGGTCATGAAGCCCACGAAGTTGCCGTCCCCGCTGATCGACGCCTGATTGTTCTCCGAGCCTCGCGTCGGCTGTCCACCGGCGGTCGTCTTGTCGACCTGAACCAGCGTTCCGGTCGTCAAATCGAGCCGGTAGACGTGGGTCGCCGGAAGCTGGTTGCCGCTTCGCAACACGGTCGAGTCCGAGGAGAACACGACGAAGCGACCGTTGGCGGAAAGCGCGCTCGTGGTCAGCGAGGTATCGCCGACGCCGTCGAACGGGAGCGCGCCGAAACCGGTCGGCCGATCGACGAGGACGGTGGCGCCGAGCGGGACGGCCCGGGCGGCGGGAGCGGTCGCGGTCGCGGCAAGGGCAAACGTCCCGACCACGAGCGGGAGCGCTCTGACCGCAAACGCGAGCACGGCAACGGCAACCCTACGACCCCAGCGACGCACGTTTTTCATCTTCGTACTTCGTCGCCGCAAAATCAAGAGAACTTAAAGAAGCCTGCTTATAGCGATGTCCTATTCGCGCTCCCGGACCTATCCGAAACGTCAAAAAATTCCGTGCGCGGCCAGCCGGGGGTGCGTATAGTGCGCGGCGGGGATGAGGAACCCGAAACCCGAGCGATCGAGGTTCGCGCTAGCTTGCGCCGTCGCAGGAGCAACTCTGGTCTGCACGTCGGCAGCCAGCGCGGCGACGATCAAGGTCAACACGACCTTGGACCTGGTTGGCAACGACGGGCACTGCTCGCTGCGCGAGGCGCTCACTGCCGCGGCGACCAACACGCGATCGGGGACGAAGCCCGGTGAGTGCGCGGCCGGATCGGGGGCCGACACCGTCGTGCTCGGCGCTCACACGTACGTGCTCTCGCTCACCGGCCCGCCCGACGACAACAACGCGACCGGGGACCTCGACGTGACCGCCGGGGTGGTCACGATCGTCGGCGCCACCGAGTCCACGACCAAGATCGACGCCGGCGGAATCGATCGCGCGCTCGACGTCCGGCCCGGAGCCTCGCTCACGCTCGAGAAGTTGACGATCACCGGCGGGGCGGCTCCGCCGGGTAGTCGGGGGCTGGACGGCGACCCCGGGGACACGGGCGGCCCCAGCGGAAACGGCGGCGACAGCCACGGGGGCACCGGCGGGACGGGCGGCGGCGGCGGCGGCATCCGCAACGCCGGCAAGCTCACGCTGCAGAACGTCGAGGTGACCCTGAACCACGCGGGCAACGGCGGCAACGGCGGCCGCGGCAGCGTGGGCGGCGGCGGAGGATCGGGCACGACGGGCGGCAACGGCGGAAGCAGCTTCGGCGGCAACGCGGGCGAAGGTGGCGGCGGGGGTGGGTTGCAGAGCACCGCGGGCTCGGTGAAGATCCGCAACAGCAATCTCATCCTCAACGAGAGCGGCGACGGCGGCCTGGGTGGCGCCGGCTTCAACGGCGGCGCCGGCGGCAACGCGGACTTGAACGGCGGCGCGGGTAACGGTGCCGGGGGTAAGGGCGGAAACTGCCAGGGCGGGTTCGGCGGCGGCGGCGGTCCGGGCGGTGGGATCGACGTCGAGGGCGGAACGGTGACGGTCGCCGACAGCACGATCGGACAGAACACGACGGGGACCGGAGGTATCTCCGGCGGCTGTGGCCAGGGCGGCGAGGGCGGCAACGGCGCCGGGTCGGGCGCCGGCGGCGCCGGCGGATTCACCCTCGCCGGCTTCCCGGGCGAGGGCGGCAACGGTGGCGGCATCGGCGATCGAGGTGGCTCGCTGCTGACCGTGACCGACAGCACGATCAGCGCCAACCGCGCCGGCGACGGCGGCACCGCGGGTGCGATCGGTCCTGGCGGGGCGGGCGGTATCGGCGGCCAAACCACGGGAGGCGGCGGTGGAGGCGGGTTCGATTCCGCCTCGTTCGGCGGCGACGGTGGGTTTGGCGGAGGGGTGTCCTCCACGTCCACCCTAACCGGGCCGGGAACCGTCGTCCTCAACGGCGTGACCCTGCGAGGCAACGTGGCCGGGAACGGGCAGAAAGGGGGCGACGCCGACGTCGGCGGCGCCGGTGGCGGAGACGGCGGAGGAGGCGGCGGCACCGGCGGCGGCGGCTTCAGCGATGGCGGCTTCGGTGGCGAGGGCGGTTTCGGCGGCGCGGTCGGGTTCCAAGCTTCGTTCCGGCTCGTCAATGTGACGATGACCGGCAACCACGCTGGCGAGGGCGGCGCGGGCGGCGCCGGCGGCGCCGGACCGGCAGACAGCGAGGGCGGGTTTGGCGGCGAAGGTGGCTTCGGCGGGGCGGTGTTCGGCGAATCATCTGGCTCGCTGGCGCACGTCACGGCGGTCGACAACGGAGTTGGTGTCGGCGGTGCCGGCGGAGCTGCCGGTACCGGCTCACCGGCTAACCCCGGCCAAGCGGAGGGGGACGGGCAGGGAGGAGACGTGTTCTCGGACAGCTTGTCGGACGAGCCGCCGATAATCGGGGAGAGCGCCTCGATCCTCGGCAGCTGCGCGGGCACGATGGGCGACGGCGGCGGCAACATCACGCTGCCGGTCCTCGAGTTGGGGCAAACCAAGTGCCCCGGCCTCCCCGCCAATCCGAAGCTCGGCACGCTGGCCAACAACGGGGGACCGACCAAGACCATGGCGCTGTTGAAGGGCAGCCCAGCGATTGACCGCGTGTCGGTACCGTGCGGGACGATGCCGGACCAGCGCGGCGTGCCACGGCCCCAAGGTCATGGCTGCGACTCGGGCGCGTACGAGTTCGCGCCACCGCGCGTGACCACGGGCGCCGCCACCGCGGTCAGCGGAAAGAGCGCCACCGTGGCGGGAGTGATCGTTCCCAACCTGCGCAAGACGACCTGGTTTGTCGAGTACGGCCACACCACCGCGTACGGCAAGAAGACGCCCGTGGCGACGCTGGCCGGTTCGCTGCTCGCCGACAAGGTGAAGGCAGTCCTGAAGGGTTTGCACCCGAACACCGTCGTCCACTACCGGTTCGTGGCGACCAACGGCGACGCGACGGCTCGGGGAGTCGACCACACGCTGAAAACGGCGCGGGCTGCCGGGGTGAGGATCCAGGTGACGCACGCCGCGAACGCCGCGGTGGCCGACCACGGTGAGACGGCGCGGGCCGCGACGACTGCCGAGGAGCGACTCGGGGGTTAGGAGTTGGGCGCGGTTGGCGCCGTCATCTGCGCTCGGACGCGGGGGGATCGACTATCGTGTCGGGTGGGGACTGGGGCTTGGTGACCGAACTTCTCATCTCTGGGGTCTTGATCTTGGCTGACGTCGCGGGCGCGCGAGAGCTGGCGAGCTGATGGCCAAGGGACCGACGAAGGCCCAGATCCACGCCGTCCAGAAGGCGCTTTACGAACCCACGCGCCTGGAGCACATGCGGCACCTGCGGATGGAAATCGGCCGCACGATGAACTTCAACCAGGAAGTTCAACTGCCCCCGGTCGACGTCCGGTACCCGGGCGGAAGCGGACCCCAATGGTTTTACCCCGACACCGGGAAGGTCGATGACCTCGTCCTCCAGGGGGCGAACCTATGCGACGAGATGGCGCAGGCCCTGCTCGCGGTCCGCGCCGCCGTCGGCAAGGTCGACTTCCCGGCGTCAGACAAGCACCACATGATGGCCGGGATTCAGGCCGAGGCGGCGTCGTGGAGCGCCCGCGGGCGGGCGTGGCGGGCGGCGAGCAAGCCGAACGTCGACGCGCTGGTGGCGGAGATCTCGGGTCATCTCGAGACCGGGATCGCCGAGGCGGCACACGTGCAGCACTACTTCAAGCCCTACCTCGAGGTCGTGAAATGAGGGCGTTTCGCCGGGCCGCGGGTGGCGGTACGGGCGTCGAGGCGGCCGCGGGTCCCGGTACGGGCGTCGAGGGTTCCGCGGGTGGCGATCCGGGCGTCGGGGCGGCGCCGGATGCGCCGGAGCATTGGCTCGACCGGCTCGCCGTCCGGCTCAACCGCCGGCAAGCGCTGAAGGCCGCCGCCGCCAGCGCGCTCGCGCTGCCGCTGCTCGGTGCGTCGGCCGCCGAGGCCGACGATCCCACGGCCTGCCGCAAAGGCTGCATGGTTACGAGCCACGCGGTGTTCGATAACGAGACCGCCCCGTGTTTCGTGCGCGCCAACGGAAAGATGGACGCCGCGATCATCCTCGCCCCGTTGACGTTCGGGCTCACGATCAGCTCGATCATCTCGGCGCCGATCGAGTCGTTCATGAATTGCGTGGACACCGCGACGCTGAACATGAAGAACCATCAGGCCCAATGCCTCGAGCCGAACTGTCCCGGGTTCAATCCCACCGGGCACCTGGGACCGTGTGAAACCTGCAAAGGCAACTGTTGCCCCGACCAGAACACCGAGACGGGTTACTACTGCTGCACGATCGTCTCGTTCCGGTCGAAGTGCTGGTGTACCCAGGGAGGTTAGGCCGGCGGGTTGCCAAGCCCGTTACGCTGGCCGCCGATGTTCCGGATGACGGTTGAGGACGTGTTCTCGATCAGAGGCCGCGGGACGGTGGCCACTGGCAAGGTCGAGCTCGGTCCGTTGCGCGTCGGCGACAAGGTCCGGATCAACGACGAGACCGTCCGAGTCGACGGGCTCGAGGCGTTTCGCAAGACCATCGAGGAGGCGAACGCCGGCGACAACGTCGGGCTGCTGTTCGGCCAGCTGAACAAGAACAAGATCCAGCGCGGCGACGTGATCACCGGGATCGACTACTAGTCGAACTAGCTGGCGGCTGACCGATCAATCCACGTGCAATCCGATGGTTGCGTGGGGGATCCGTCAGGTATAGCCCGACGGATCCCCCACCCGCCCCGCATTGCGACCCTTTGACCCATGGCGGAGCGTCAGCCGCGCCGGCGCCGCAGCAGCACGAACGCCAGCAGCAGCCCGATCACGAACGCCACGGGCGCCGGGTTCGACTTCAGTCGGCTCAGCAGGACCCCCCCGACGAGCGACACGCCCTGGATGGGCTCGCTCGGCTCGGGCGGGCGCGGGGGCGGGAGGGGCGGCGGTACCGCGGGCGGCGGCGGCGGCGGCGCGATGCCCGGACCGCCCGACGGCGGTGACGGCGGCGCGGTGGCGCCCGAATCGCCCGCCGGCGCTGACGGAGACGCGGTGGCGCCCGAATCGCCCGCCGGCGCTGACGGAGACGCGGTGGCGCCCGACTCGCCCGCCGGCGCTGACGGAGACGCGGTGGCGCCCGAATCGCCCGCCGGCGCTGACGGAGACGCGGTGGCGCCCGAATCGCCCGCCGGCGCTGACGGAGACGCGGTGGCGCCCGACTCGCCCGCCGGCGGCGCGCCGGCGCCCGAATCGCCCGCCGGAGGGGCGCCGTCGGAACTGCCCGCGGAGCCCGCCCCGCTCGCGGCGGCGGCCGTCGCAGACGCGGCCGCCGCGGCCGGCGCGCCACCCCCACCGTCCTCTACGAGCGACGCCTGCAACCGCGACGCGAACTCCTTCAGCAGCCGCTCGGAGATGTCCTCGATCATCCCGCCCCGCCCGAACCGCGCCAGGCGCCCGGTGATGCTGTAGTCGGTGACCACCTCCACGCGCGTGCCGCCGTCGGCGGCGGTTAGCCGTGACGAGATGTCGGCCTTCGCCCCACCCTGGCCGCGCTTGTCCGAACCCTGGGCGTGCATGACGGCGGTGCGGGCCCCCTCGTCCACCGAGACCATCTCGAGCTTGCCCGTGTAAGAGGCGGTGGTCGGACCGATCTTGACGCTGAACGTGCCGTTGTAGCTGCCGTCCTCATTCTTGCCGGTGACCGCGGCGCCCGGCAGGCAGGGCGCGACGTGCTCGACATCGATCAGCGCGCTCCACACCCGCTCGATCGGCGCCGCTACATCAAAGGACTGCTCGAGCTTCATGTCTGATCTCCTCCAAATCGTCAGGTGTGTCGACGTCCAGGCCGAAACCTATGTCGCTGCACTCGATCCGGCGGCCGCCCTTCAGGAGTTCGCGGGCGCCCCGATCGCCGGTCAGCTCCGCCACCGCCTCGAGCTCGCCGGGCCCCAGCACGACGGGGTGCCCGGGTCGGCCGCCGAACACGGCCCGGGTCCGTCCCGGCTCGTTCAGGAACCGCGCGATCAGCCCGGGCGAGACGAGCGGCTGGTCGCCCAAGGTCACGATCACTTTTTCGACGCTCCCCAGCGCGCGTACCCCGCAGCGCAACGAGGCGGACTGACCTTCGCTCCAATCCCCGCAGACCACCGGCTCCGCGCGGCCGAAGTCGACCCGCTTCAACACCTCATCGGACCACGCGCCCACCACGACCACGACCCGCTCGAGCGAACCCACCGAGCACGCCGCCCGCACGGCGTGCTCGACCAACGGCCGCTCATCGAGCAACGCCAGCAGCTTCGATTCCGAGGCGCTGAACCGCGACCCGTCCCCGGCGGCGAGCACCAAGCCGGCGATCACGCCGCCACCGAGTGAATCCGCCCGCCGGTCCGCGACAGCCGCCCGCCCTCGTGTCGATGCCGGCAGGCGACCACCTCGGCCATGATCGATAGCGCGATCTCGCCCTGTTCCACCGCCCCGAGGTCCAATCCCAAAGGCGCCGCCAATCGCGATAACTCGTCCTCGCTCAGCCCCGCTTCCAGCAATCGCGCGCGCCGCGCCTCCTGGGTGCGCCGCGCGCCCATCGCCCCGACGAACCGGGCCGGCGAGCGCAGCGCGATGGTCAGCGCCGCGTCGTCGAGCTTGGGATCGTGGGTGAGGACCGCGATCGAGGTCGCCGGGTCGATCTCGCCCAGGCGCGAGAACGCCTCCGCGGGCCAAGCCGCGATCACCTCCTCGGCAGCGGGGAATCGGTCCGCAACCGCGAAGCGAGTCCGCGGATCGACCACGTAGCACCGCCAGCCCGAGGCGCGCGCCACCCGGCACACGGCGGCCGCGATATCGACGGCACCGAACAGGATCAGCCGCGGCGGCGGCGCCACCACGTCCACGAACAACGAGCCGCGCCGTTCGGAGCGCTCTTCCCACATCAGCTCCAAAGCCGCCGACGCGCCGACGTCGTCGAGTTCGGGCGCGCCCAGCGACCCGGACCGGATCCCACCGCTGTCGAGGACCAACTTCGAACCAGCCGCACCACCCTCGAGCACCGTCACCTCGGCGGCGCGAGCGCCCGTGCCCGCGGCGGTGGCAAACACTCCCGGCACGAACTCCTGCACCCACACGTCGATCTCGCCGCCGCACGGCAACCCGACCTCCCAGGCCTCGGAGTCGGTGATCCCGAAGTGCACCAGCCGCGGCTCGCCGCCGCGCAGCACCGCGTCGGCGATCTCGACCACCGCGCCCTCGACGCAGCCGCCCGACACCGACCCGGCGATTTCGCCGTGCTCGTTGACCGCCATCTTCGCCCCCGGCGGTCGCGGCGCCGAGCGCTTCACGCTGACCACGGTGCCCAGCGCCACCCGGTCGCCGCGCGAACTCCAACCATCAACCGCGCCCAGGACCTCTTTCACATCGCCTCCAGGATCTCGGCCAGCTCCTCCAGCGAGGCCAGCGAGTTGCCGGCCAGCAGCTCGTCGGTGTGGGGAAATGCCGCCCTCATCCCCCGCGTCAGCGGTTCGTAGCCGGGATGGGCAGCGAGTGGGTTGAGCCAGACGAGCCGGTGGGCGCTGCGGCGCAGGCGCGCCATCTCCGCCCCCAACTCCGCCGGGTCGCCGCGATCCCACCCGTCCGACAGGATCACTACCACCGACCCGCGACCCAGCCTTCGCCCGTGGACGCGGTTCAACTCGGACAAGGCATCCCCGATGCGCGTGCCCCCGGAGAAGTCGACCACGGCGGCCGACGCGCGCTCCAGCGCCCGGTCGTGATCGCGACCCGCCAGCTCGTGCGTGATCCGCGTCAGCCGGGTGCCGAAGGCGAACGCCTCGACCCGCCGCCGGGCCGCCACGCACGCGTGCAGGTACTGGAGCAGCATGCGCGCGTAGGGGGTCATCGACCCCGAGACGTCGCACACCAGCACCACCGGACGTGGCTTCTGCGACGGCCCGCGCCAGTGGCGCTGGATCGGCTCCCCAGCGGTGCGCAATGACGCGCGCACCACCCGGCGCAGATCCGGGGTGTGGCCCCGCCGCCGCGCCGGCTGTAGGCGCCGTGACTGGCGTGTCGGCCCGCGCCGAGCGAGCCGCGCGATCAGCTCGCGCGCCTGCGCCATCTCCGCGTCGCTGTAGTGGGCGAAATCCTTGGTCCGCAACAGCTCGACGTCGCTCCACGCCGACGGGACCGCGATCGGATCGTCCTCGCCGGCCACGGACGGCGGCTGGCTGCCGGGGATCCCGGCGCGAGGGAGCGCCTCGCGCTGGATCGCCCCGAGCTCATCGAGCGGGTTGTCGCGCCCCGGCGGAAGGCCGTCGCCGAACACGGCCAGGAACGCGAGCTCGAACCGCTCGAGGTCGGCGTGAGTGCTACACAGCACGGCACGCAACGCCAGCCGCGCGTCATCGCGCGACGTGCAGTCGACCTCGGCCAGCGCCCGGTGCGCGTTCAACAACTCGCCGACGCCGACCCGAGTTCCCTGGGCCCGCAGCACCGCGGCCAGGTCGCTCAGCGGATCGACCACCGCCTCGGGCGACAAGCCCGAAAACGCAGCCAGCGAATCAGACACCCTCGAGTACCTGGCGCTCCCGTACGCGGGCGAGGTCCTCGTGGACCTTCAGTGCTACGCCGAGGGTCTCGTCGAGGTCGGCGTCCTCGCCGAGCGCGAGCAGAGCCTGGGCCCACACGAGCGTCTCCCCCACCCCGGGCAGCTTGTACAGATCACCCTGTTCGCGCAGCCGCGCCACCGCGGTTACGACCCGCCGCGCCACCGACTCGGGCACGTCCGGGATCCGCGCGTGGACGATCTCCCGTTCGCGCGCGGGGCTCGGATAGTCGATCCAGTGGTACAGGCAGCGGCGCTTCAGCGCGTCATGTAGCTCGCGGGTCCGGTTCGAGGTCAAGATCACCACCGGCCGGTGCGAGGCAGTCACGGTCCCCAGCTCGGGGATCGTGACCGCGAAATCCGACAGGAACTCGAGCAGAAACGCCTCGAATTCGTCGTCCGCCCGATCGATCTCGTCGATCAGCAGTACGACCGGACCGTCCTCCTCGAGCGCATCGAGCAGCGGCCGCCGCAACAGAAAGCGGCGCGAGAACAGCTCGCCCTCATCGATCCCGGCCTCGGCCGCGCGGAGCGCGAGCAGTTGGCGGGCGTAATCCCAGTCGTAGACGGCGTGGTGGAGGTCGATGCCCTCGTGGCACTGGAGGCGGATCAGCCGTGCGCCGGTGGCGGCGGCCAGCGCCCGCGCGACCTCGGTCTTCCCGACCCCGGCCTCGCCCTCGAGCAGCAGCGGCTGCTCCAACACGACGCCCAAATGGACCGCCAGCGCCAGCGGCCGATCGGCGAGATAACCCTGCGCGGCGAGCGCTTCGCTCGCCGCCGCTACAGACCCAATTTGCGAAAAAGTCACCTAACCATCATGACAGCCCGGCGGCTTCCGACAGCGCCCGCCGGGTCAGCACCCGGGCCAGGTGCGACTTGTACTCGGCGGTGGCGTTGAGGTCGGCTGGGGGGTCGGTTCCCTCGGCCGCCTGCTCGGCCGCGCGCGTGATCGTGTCGGCGTTCAGCGGCTGGCCCCGCAACGCCTCCTCGACCGCACCGGCCCTGAGTGCCTTCGAGCCCATGTTGGTCAGACCGACCCGGACGTCCTCGCAGATGTCGCCGGTCTGCTTGACCACCGCGCTGACCGCGACCATCGCCCAGTCCTCGCTGCGACGGTTGAACTTCTGGTAAGAGAAGCCCCAGCCGTCGAGCGCCGGGACGTGGACCTCGGTCAGCACTTCGGTCGGCTCGATCGCCGTCTCGAGGTAGTCTCGGAACAGGTCCCCGGCCGCCACCGAACGCTGCCCGTTCGGCCCTTGCAGCGTCACCGAACCCTCACAGATGAGGAGGATGGCCGGGAGGTCGGAGGCCGGATCACCGTGCGCCAGCGACCCGCCGATCGTGCCCCGGTTGCGCACCTGCGGGTCGGCGATCGTCCCCGCCGTGACCGAGATGATCCCGAGCTCGGGCGTTCGCTCGAGCTCCGCGTGCGGGGTCAGCGCGCCGATCCGCCAGCTGCCGTCCTCGCGCTGGATTCCGTGCAGGCCGGGGACTTTGCGCAGGTCGATCAGCAACGCGGGCGCGGCCAAGCGGAGCTTCATCAGCGGCAGCAACGAGTGTCCGCCCGCCAGCAGCTTGGCTTCATCCCCGTTTTCTTCGAGCAGCCGGATGGCTTGGTCGAGTCCTTCGGGCGCCTCGTAATCAAACTCCGCGGGGATCACGCCGCCGCACCTCCTCTGGCCTCTTGGATCGCCGTCCACACCCGCATCGGGCTAAGCGGCATGTTGATGAAAGTAACTCCGAGCGGACGCAGCGCGTCGATCACGGCGTTGGTGACGGCCGGGCTGGCGGCGATCGTGCCCGCCTCGCCGACCCCCTTGACGCCAAGCGAGTTGACTGGCGACGGCGTCTCGGTGCGGTCGGTCTCGTAGCTCGGCAGCTCAGCCGCCGTCGGCATCGCGTAATCCACGAACGTGCCGGTCACGAGCTGACCGTCGTCGGCGTAGTGGACCCGCTCGTACAACGCCTGCCCGAGCCCGTGGGTGATGCCGCCGTGGACCTGACCGTCGATCAGCATCGGGTTGACCGCCGGCCCGCAGTCGTCGACGGCCACGTAGCGGACGACCTGGATCTTGCCCGTCTCCGCGTCGACGTCGACCACGCAGGCGTGGGCGCCGAACGGGAACACGAAGTTCTCGGGGTCATAGAACGACTGCTCGGAGAGGCCGGGCTCCATCCCCTCGGGTAGGTTCTCGGGCACGTAGGCCGCGCCCGCCACCTCGGCGAGCACCATTCCCTTGTCCGGGGATCCCCGGACCGAGAACTTTCCTTCTCGCAACTCGATGTCATCCGGAGCAGCCTCGAGCTGATGGGCGACGATCGCTTTGGCTTTGGCGGCGACCTTGCCCGCCGCCCTGGCGGCCGCCTCGCCACCGACGGCGAGCGAGCGCGACCCGTAGGTGTCGAGTCCAAACGGACCAGTCTCGGTGTCACCGTGGATCACCTCGACCTGAGAGGGGTCGATGCCGAGGCGATCGGCCACGATCTGGGCGAAGCCGGTCTCATGGCCCTGGCCGTGAGGCGAGGTACCGGTGAACAGGGTCACCGACCCGCTCGCGTGGACGCGCACCTGGGCCGATTCCCAGCCGCCCCCTTGGAGGCCGAAGCCGCCCGGACCGACGATCCGCGACGGCGCATTGCCGCAGATCTCCGTGTAGGTACTGAAGCCGATCCCGCGGTAGATGCCGCGCTCGCGCAGCTCCTCAGCCTCGGCGCGCACCTGCGCCGGGTCGATGTGCTCGAGCAGCTTGTCGAGCGCGAGCGCGTAGTCCCCGGAGTCGTAGGCGACGCCGATGGGGGTCTCGTGGCCGTTGAAGAACGGCGGGATGAAGTTCTTGCGCCGCAACTCCAGCGGATCCATGCCCAGCTCGTGCGCGAGTTGGTCCATCACGACCTCGATCATGTGGGTCGCCTCGGGGCGCCCCGCTCCCCGGATCGCGTCGGTGGGGAACTTGTTCGTCATCACGTCGACGACGTCGGTCTGGACAGCCGGGGTGTTGTAGACCCCGCACATGACGAATGCGCTCAGCGGCGGGATCATCGGCGTCAGCAGCGTCTGGTAGGCCCCGCAGTCGGCGAGGATCTTGGCGTGGAACGCCGTGATCGTGCCATCGCGCTTGGCCCCGACCCGGACGGTGTCGATCTGATCGCGCCCGTGGTGGGTGACCATCAGTCCCTCCGAGCGCGTCTCGATCCACTTCACCGGGCGCCCGAGCTTGCGCGAAGCCCATGCGCAGCCGATCTCCTCGGCGTAGATGTTCAGCTTGGATCCGAAGCCGCCGCCGACCTCGGGCGCGATCACCCTGACCCGGTCCTCGCCGACGCCGAGCAGGATCGAGAGGAACAGGCGCAAGAAGTGCGGAACCTGGGTCGAGCTCCACACGGTCAGCTTCTGGCCGCGGTAGTCGGCCAGCACGCCTCGAGGCTCGATCGCCCCTCCCGCGGTGCGATGGTTGACGATCCGCCGTTCCAGGATCACGTCGGCCTCGGCGAAGCCCGCCTCGAGATCGCCGCCGCCGAGCGACCACTCGCAGATCTTGTTGCTGCCGAGCTGCTCGTGGACGAGCGGCGAGCCCTCTTCGAGCGCCTTCTCGGGGTCGACGACCACCGGAAGCGACTCGTACTCCACGACCACGTCCTCCGCCGCGTCGACCACGGCGTAGCGGTCTTCCCCGATGACCAGAGCTACCGGATCGCCAACGTGGTTGACCGTGCCCTTGGCCAGCACCCAGTGCTCGGGGGTCTTCACCTCGACGCCCGGCGGAACCCACGCCATCGGCAGCGGCGCGTCCATGTCGAGGTCCTCGTTGGTGTACACCGCGTGCACGCCCGGGCGCTCCTTCGCCGCCGTGGTATCGATCGAGACGATCCTGGCGTGCGCTTCGGGCGAGCGCACCCAAGCTGCCCACAGCTGTCCGGTGAGGTTGATGTCATCGACGTAGGAGGCCTTGCCGGTGATCAGCCGGGGGTCCTCCTTGCGCCGCAGCGAGCGGCCGACGTGCGGTTCCGCGACGGCACTCATGCTTGGACCCCCGCCTCGGCGCCGGACATGGCTTTGGCCGCGCTCAGCACCGATTTGACGATGTTGTGATAGCCGGTACAGCGGCATAGGTTGCCCTCGAGCGCTTGCCGCACCTCCCACTCGGTCGGATCGGGATTCTCGGCCAGCAGTCCGGCCGCGGCCATGATCATCCCCGGCGTGCAGTAGCCGCACTGGAGTCCGTGTTCGTTCCAGAAGGCCTCTTGGAGCGCGTGCAGGTTGCCCTCCGAACCCATCCCTTCGATCGTCGTCACGGTGGCGCCGTCGGCCTGAACGGCGAGCACCGTGCAGGACTTGACCGCGCGCCCATCGAGGTGGACGGTGCAAGCTCCACAGTTGGACGTGTCGCAACCGACGTGGGTGCCGGTCAAACCAAGCTCATCCCGAAGCGCATGCACCAGCAGTAGACGAGGCTCGACCTCGAGCTGATGCTCGACGCCATTGACGTCGAGGCGCACAGGAACCGTTCTGCTCATGCCTCTCCTCCAGAGTTCGCTCTAGCTGGTCAATACGGGTGAAAGCAGATGCCCGCTAGAGCGGAACATACTCCTCGCACGAGGTGGTGTGAAGATTGGCTGCGCCCTCGTCCTGTTCGCGGTGCACGGCGACCCCCGTGATCACCAGGGCGATCCCCAACACGTCCAGCGGCGTCGGAACCTGGGCCAGCACGACCAGCCCGACCACCGTGGCCGTCGCTGGCAACAGCGAGACCATCAGCGAGTACGCCGCCCGGCTCAGGCGGGCCATCGCCAGCTGGTCGGTGACGTAGGGGATCACCGACGAGGACACGCCGACGCCGATGCCCGCCAGCAGCGCCACGGGATCGCCGAACGCCTGGCTCGCCCCCCATCCGCCGATCACCGTCACCGGGATCACCGCGATCAGCATCGCCGCCGCGAGCCCGTCGATCCCGTCGAGCACCGGATCGCTGGCCACGCGGTGCGCCACGACGATGTAGCCCGCGAACAGGGCGGCGTTGGCGAACGCAAAGGCCAGCCCCAAGGGGTGGGTCGAGACCTGAATGCCGGTCAGCACGTAGACCCCCGCGACCGCGCAGATCAGCGCCAGCCCGTTGCGGACGGTCCGCGCGCCGAGCGCGGCCAGGGCGATCACCGGCAGGAACTCGATCGCCGCCACCGTCGACAGCGGCAGGCGCGAGATCGCCTCGTAGAAGCAGCAGTTCATCAGCGCCAGCAGGATCCCCCACACGACCACCACCCGGTTGATCACGCGCCACGGGCGCCGCCAGACCGCGAAGATCAGCGCGGCCGAGGCGATCCTCAACCACGCCACCCCGAGCACCGACACGCGCGCGAACAGCAGCACGGCGAAGGACGGCCCCAGGTAGTGGAACAGGGCGCTGACCAGGAAGTAGACGTGCGGAGGAGGCTGGCGCTTTCGGATACCAACAGGATCGTCGGCCTTCTCCGGCTTGTACAGCGGGTTTTTTATTTATATATTGGGTTTGGCTTTCGCATCAAAGGAGTTTTGTTGCTGGATGAGACGAATCGACGGCTGCTCCAAGAGCTCCAGACGGACGCCCGCCTGAGCCTCGCCGAGCTCGGCCGCCGGGTCGGGCTGTCCGCCCCGGCGGTCGCAGAGCGCCTCCAGCGCCTCGAGAGCGAAGGGGTGATCAGGGGGTATCGCGTCGAGCTCGACCCGGAGGCGCTCGGCTACCCGCTGATGGCGGTGATCCGCATCCGCCCGGCGCCCCGTCAGATCCCGAAGGTCGCCGAGTTGGCCCAAGCCGCGCCCGAGGTGGTCGAGTGCAACCGGATCACCGGCGAGGACTGTTACCTGATCAAGGCCCACGTCCGCTCGGTCGGCCACCTCGAGGAGCTGATCGACCAGTTCACCCCCTTCGGGACCACCACCACGTCGATCGTCCAGTCCTCGCCGGTGGCCGGGCGGGGCATCTCGCTCGGAAGCTTCTAAGTACGGCCGGCGCGTCGCGCGGATCGCGGCGCCGCGTTCGCAGTATGCGATTCCAGGTTTAGGTATTCGCGCTGTGGAAATTGAGTATCGCCGTACTGACGACCCTGCCCCTGCCCGGAGAGATGCTGCCACCGGGATTTGCGGACCACACAAAAGCCCAGGTCCGGAGAGTCAGGAAGGAACGTCAAATGACCGAGAAGCTCTTCTCAGCACTGACCGGCACGCGACGGATTTGGCAGGTTCTGCTGGCTACCGCCGCCGTTCTGATCGCGGTTTGCGCGTCAGCCCAGGCCGCCACGTCGCACGCCAAGGCTTCTTGGTTGGGCACCTTCTCGACCAACAACTGGTCGCAGTACGACGGGTCGCCGGCCTTCCACCCGGACGGCAACGCAGCCGACTTCAAGATCGTCACCGGGTTGGCACCCGCCGGGTTCACCCACTCCTTCGAGGCCACGATCCAGTCGGGCAGCGCCTCCATCGTCAACGGCGAGGACGGCGAGCGCACGCTGCTCGAGCTGTGGCCCGGCACTGGAAACGGCCACAACGGCAAGACGCGGGCCTACCAGGGCGCGAACAGCTGGTACAGCGACTACGTCTACTTCCCCAAGAACTTCCAGCCCAGCAAGAACACCGCTTGGAACTGGCTCTATCAGATCCACAACTATCCGAACAACGACTGCTGCGCCGACCTCGCCCTCGGCGTGGTGACCGACAACGAGGACGGCGGGCACGAGGGCGGCGAGCGGCTCTCGCTGCAGGTCTCCGGCGGTGGCAACGCCGCTCATCCGGTCGGCAACGCCTCGGTCATCGGCAACCCGGCTGTCGACACCAAGTGGCTCCGCGGTCCGAACCTGGTGACCGGCCACTGGTACCACTTCGTCTTCCACGTCCGCTGGGACTGGCGCTCCAATCACGACAGCGGCCACGGCCTCGTCGAGTACTTCATCGACGGCAAGAACATCGGCACCTACCACGGCCCGACCCTCTTCTACTACTCCCAGCTCCACGGCCCCGGTCAGGGCTACCTGTCGGACGGCTACTACCGCCCGAACAACGCCGAGGCCGGTTACGCCCAGCCGACCGTCAGCGTCTACCACGCCGGTACTGAGATCGGCCCGTCGGCCGCCTCGGTCGGCGCCAACGGCCTCAGCTAAGCGCGAGTAGCGCTTTCCGACTCGGTCAGCGGCCGACGACGCGGATCAGGTTATGCGCGCGGTCGGGGAGCTCGGCAATCAGGACACGCACCGCCGACAGCCCAGCGCGCAGCTCCGGATCCCCCACCTCGACCGGCATCATCGAGTCCTGAATCTCCGCGATCCCCTCGTCCGCCTCCCGCAGTGCGTCGGCTCCGTGGTCGAGCAGGGCGCGAGCGTCCTGGGACTCGAGGCCCGGAGACACCGAGCCGAAGGTGCGGTTCGGGAGGCCGTGGCGCTGAGCGAACTCGCCGTGGGTGCGCCGCGCCCGGCCGTAAGCGAGCTGAGTGGGCCGGAACAGCTGCTCCTCCAGCTCGGTGGCACGGTCCTCGTCCAGCCGCTCGTAGGCGGCGCCAAACGACGCGATCGCGAGCGCGAGCTGGTCGATCGCGACTGCGAGATCATCCAGCAGCTGTTGTCTCGCTTCCGCGGCGGTGTAGGCCATTGCTCTTGAGCTTAGGGCACGGATGTCCGCTCATGAGCCGTTCCAGTGCCGCGGCGAGCTCGAGCCAGCCGTGAAACGGCTCCGCGGCGCCCGCCCCGTGGCGCAGGCGACCGTGGATGGGCTCGCCCGGATCGAGCTCGAGCATGATCCGGATGACGTGTGGTTGGTCCATGGTTATCGATCTCGGGCGGCGGGGAGGGCGCCCGCCGACGCCCTCCCCGGTAGTCCCCCAGCCCGGCTCTAGCTCCTCGCTCGTTTCACATCGGATGGCACGGTGGCTCGCCCAGACCGCCGCAGTGGGGTGGCGGCGGGATCGGCGGCACGGTCGCGTAGAAGACGATCGAATCGCTGGCGCCGTTCTTGGGGACGGTGAGGAACACGCCCGAGACCTTGCCGTCGCCCGCGAACTGGAACCACGACGAGAAGGCGTAGTAGCCACCGAACTTCGGAACGGGCACGGGCGTGCCCGAGAAGCTCAGACGCGACGCGGCGGTGACCTGTACGTGCCCGGCCGCCAGCACAGCAGCGTCGGTGGTCGAAACAGAGCTCGAACCGGGCGTCCACGCCGCTGCCGGGGTGACGCTCGAGATCGGCGTAAACGAAAGCGGCCGGTTCGAGGCCAGCGAGAACGCCCATGTCGTCACGTCGCCGACGCACGTCTGCCCGGCCGGGCAGCCGCCGCCGATCGGCAGGTACCAGGCCGTCGCGCTGAAGCCCGTGCTGGGGGCAGTGAACCTGGCTTTGATCCTGCGCTGGAGGGTCGCGTTGACGTCCCAGAAGATGAACTCGTCCACCGACGGCGACGCCGACGTCGTCCCCGGCTCATATAGGTACCGAGGCGCCGTCAAGGTGACCGACGACCCCGCAACCACGTGAACTTTGCCTGTCACGCCGTCGGGCGCCGCTGCCCCGGACGGGAACAGGCTGGAGCTGACCGTCATCGTCGCGCTCGGGCTCGCCTGCGCCGCGGCCGGCAGCACCAGGGCGAGGGCCAGCAGACTCGCCACCACGAGCGGCGGCGAAACCTTTCTCATTACGTTCATGACATCTCCCAACGGTCGTTGACGCGGGTGATGATCGACCCCCACCGGCCCGCTTCGCATCGGGTGCGGCACCTGATCTTTTGCCGGGCCGGACCGTAGAATCGGGCCATGGACCGGGTTCGCTCGGGCGCTCGCTCAGGCCGGTTGCTGGAACGTGCCCGCGAACTCGATCTGATCGACGCGGCCGTGCAGGCGGCACTGGCCGCGGAGGGTCGTGCCCTGCTGATCGAGGGGCCGGCCGGGATCGGCAAGACCGCCCTGCTCGAGGCGGCGAGCGCGCGCGCTCAGCAGCGCGGGTTGATCGTGCTGTCCGCACGCGGCGGGGAGCTCGAACAGCACTTTCCTTACGGCGTGGCCCGACAGCTGTTCGAACCCGCGCTCCGGCGGGCGTCCACCGCGAGGCGAGGGAATCTGCTGTCGGGCGCGGCCGGCCTGGCCGGACCGATCCTCGCCGCCGGCGACGGGGGCGACAGCGACGCCGACACCGAGTTCGCACGGATCCACGGGCTGTACTGGCTGACCGTCAACCTCTGCCAAGGATCGCCGCTCGCGCTCGTCGTCGATGACGCGCAGTGGTCCGATCAGTCGTCGCTGCGCTTCCTGCTCTACCTCGCGCGCCGGCTCGACGGTCTCGGCGTGGCGCTGCTGGTCGCCTCCCGGGACGGCGACTGGGCCGGCCGTGCGCCGCTCGCCGCGGAGCTGGGCCGCGAACCGTCGCTGCACGCGCTCGCGCCCGCCGCACTGAGCGCCGCGGGGGTCGGCGAGTTGCTCGTGGAGGAGCTCCCTCGGCCGGCCCCGGAGCCCGAGTTCGTCGGCGCCTGCCACGACACCACGGGGGGAGTTCCGTTCCTTGTCCACGAGCTGGTGGCGGCGTTGGTCGCCGACGGGATCGAGCCCAGCGCTTCGCAGGCTCAGCGCGTGCGCGACCTCGGCCCGCGCGCGATCGGGCGCGCCACCCTCGCCCGGCTCGGCCGGATGTCCGACGACTGCGTCGCGCTGGCCAAGGCGATCGCGGTGCTCGGCGGCGAGGCCCAGCTGCCGCGAGCCGCCAAGCTGGCCGGCCTCGGCGAGCTCGCTGCGCTGGCCGCGCTCGACGCGCTGATTGCAGCGGCGATCGTGCGGACTGCCGCGCGGCTGGAATACGTGCATCCGATCCTCCGCGCCGCGATCTACGACGAGCTGCCGCCGGGGGAGCGCTCGCGCCTACATCGCGGCGCCGCGCGCCTGCTCATGGACGAGGGAGCGCAGCTGGACGCGATCGCGGCGCAGCTGATGGCCAGCGAGCCGGTCGGCTCCGAGGAGGTGGTCGCTTCGCTGCGCAAGGCCGCGCGCCAAGCGCTACGCGAGGGCGCGCCCGAGACGGCGGTCGCCTACCTGTCGCGGGCATTGGCCGAGGGCGGTGAGCGCGAGCGGCGCGCGCTCGTCTCATTCGAGCTGGCCGGCGCCGCCAAGCTGGCCGGGCTCTCGGCGGTGATCATCGAGCGCTACCGGGACGCGCGCCGGCTCAGCGAGGACCCGGTGTTGCGGAGTCGAGCCGCGCTCGAGCTGGCGATGATGCTGACCTACACGGGGGACTGGGAGGGTCCGATTGCGCTGGTTGAGGAGGCGTTGGCCGAGCTTGGCGACCGCGCGCCCGAACTTGCCCTGCGGCTCGAGATTCTGCGCGCCGGCAGCGCCGCGCAGGACCCGCGACTGGTGGCCGAGTTCGACCGTCGGCTCCCCGCCTTGCGGGCGTTACCGCAGCGCGCGGGCGCCGGTGGGCGCACGGTGGCGCTGCTGCTGGCCGCCATCTCGGCGTGGCGCCGCGAGAATCCCGACGCGGTGACCGCGCTCGTGCGGTACGGGTGGGACAGCGGCGCGGTGCTCGCCGCTGGGCGCGACCCCTGGGCGCCGTGGCAGGGCATCGTCGCCCTCGTCTTCGGCGAGGAACTCGACCTCGCTCAGGAGATGGCCGACGTGTTGCTGGCCGATGCCCAAGCCCGAGGCTCGCTGTTCGCATTCATGATGTACAACGCCTACCGGGGCTGGATCGAGGGGCGCCGGGGCCATCTGAGCCAGGCCGAAGCCGGGCTCCGCGACGCGCTCGAGGGCGAGCGCCTGCACCAGCTCAACTGGGAGCTCGCGTGGCACCTCTGGTTCGCCACCGACGTGATCGTCGAGCGCCCCGAGGCGGCCGACCTCGCCGCGCTCGCCAGGTCCGTCGATCCGGGCTCGCGCCAGGCCGTGCACAGCGGGGCGATGATGCTCGACGTGCGCGCGCGGGCGCGGCAGGCGGCCGGTGACGTGGCCGGCGCCATCGACGATCTCAGCCGCGCCGGGGAGATCTTCCGGGCGCTCGGGCACCGCAACCCGAACGCGACCAACTGGCGCTCAACCCTGGCGCTGATGCTCGGCCCCGACCGCCGGGCCGACGCGCTCGAGCTCGTCCGCGAGGAGCGCTCCGACGCATCGATGGTCGGGATCGCACGGGGGATCGGCGTCGCAACCCGCGCCCTCGGTTTGCTGTCGGGCGGCGCCGAGGGACGGGAACTTCTGGAGCGCGCGGTCGCGGTGCTCGACGGCTCACCGGCGCGGCTCGAGCACGCCCGCGCGTTGGTCGAGCTCGGGGCCGCGATGCGGCGGGCCGGCGAGCGCAGCGCCGCCCGCGACCCGCTACGCGCCGGACTCGACCTGGCCAGCGAGTGCGGCGCCACCCGGCTGAGTGAACGGGCACGCACCGAGCTCGCCGCCGCCGGCGCCCGCCCCCGACGCCTGCGCGCCACCGGCCGCGACTCGCTCACCCCCAGCGAGCTCCGGGTAGCGCGGCTGGCTGCCGAGGGTCACACCAACAACGCGGTCGCCCAGGCGCTGTTCGTCACGCCGAAGACCGTCGACACGCACCTCTCCCACATCTACGCCAAGCTCGACGTGTCGTCCCGCCTGCGCGCTCGCGGGGGCGTTGGGGCTACCGGGAGGGGACGCGGCGGCAGGGGATCGCTCAGTCCGGGTCTGACAGGGTGCGCCGGCCGTCCAGCACCTCGATGTAGCGGGCGATCCGCCGGGCGCGGCCGTCGCGCGTCTTCACGTTGTGCAGGCGGTACAGGAACGCGTAGCGATCGGTCCCGGTGAGCGTGGCGAAGAACTCGGCCGCCGCCGGGTGGCGATCGAGCTCGCGCTGCAAGTCCTCCGGCACGGTGGCGCCCGATTGCGAGGGATAGGCAGCGTCCCACCGTCCGTCGGCCCGCGCCGCCTCGACCTGCGCGAGCCCGGCGGGCGTCATCCGCCCGGCGGCAAGCAGCCGCTTGGCCCTCTCGCGGTTGATCTCCGACCAGCGACTGCGCGGGCCCCGGCGGGTGAACCGCTGGAGCCAGTACGACTCGTCGTGGGCGCCCTTCTGCCCATCGATCCAGCCGTAGCAGATGGCGACCTCGAGGGCCTGCGCGTACGTCGGGGTGGGCGCCGGCGCGCCCTGCTTGGCGATCTTCAGCCACACCCCGTCCGAGCGGTCATGGTTGGCCTCGAGCCAGCGCTCCCACGCGCCGGCGTCGGGCACCTGAACCATCGGCTTGCGCGGATCGGCTACGGCAGCCCCTCCAGCCATTCGTCGGGTTCGACCTCGAACGAGTTCAGCGCAAACGCGAGCATGTGGTAATGGCCCACGAGCATCGTCAGCTCGATCAGCTCGCGCTCGTCGAACCGCTCCGCCAGTCGCTCCCAGGTGGGATCGGAGATCTTGGCGGACTCGTGGAGCTCGTCGGCGGCGCGCAGCAGCGTCCGGTCCGCCTCCGACCATCCCTCGTCCTGCGGACCCGCGGCCACCCGCAGGACCTCGTCGCGGCTCAGCCCCGCCTGTTCGCCGATCCGCGCGTGCTGCCCCCATTCGTACTCCGACCCGCAGTTGTAGCCCGCGCGGAGGATCAGCAGCTCGCGCTCGCGCGCCGGCAGCAGACCCTTGGTGAGCAGGACGCCGCCGAACCGGAACCAGGCCCGGAACAGGTCATCGTGGCGCGCCAGCGTCGCGAACACGTTGTTGTCGCCGATCCGGCGGCTGAGCGCGCCTCCCGGCAGCTCGAGGAACCTGCGGGCCTCGCCGTCCCACTCGGACTCGGGTAGCGGCGGGATCCGGGGCATCGCCCGGGACACGATAGTCGGCGGCTCGGTGGCGGGCGGTGGCGCGCCGGCGGCGGGGGAGCGACTCGCCTTGGGGGCTGAGTCAGGTATAGCCAGACGCATTCCCCACGGCGCGCCAGTACTATACCGTTCAGTTTAGAAATGCCAAAGACACCTCGCACGCTCCTCACCGGTCTCGTCGTGGGCGAGTCGCCCCGCTGGCACGACGGCCGGCTGTGGTTCTCCAACTGGGGGGCGCAGGAGGTGATCGCGGTCGATCCGGATGGCAATAGCGAGGTCGTCGTGCGGGTTCCGACGACGCTGCCGTTCTGCATCGACTGGCTGCCCGACGGACGACTGTTGATCGTCTCCGGCCCCGAGGGGCTGGTGCTGCGACGGGAGCCCGACGGGGCGCTGGTTACGCACGCCGACCTCCGCGGCCTCTCCCCGTATCCGTGGAACGAGATCGTGGTCGACGGGCGGGGCGCGATCTACGTCAACGGCGCCGGCTTCGACCTGATGGGCGGCGGCCGCCCCGCGCCGGGTCGGATCGCGTTGATCACCCCGGATGGCAGGGCGGCGGAAGTGGCGGGAGGCATCGCGTTCCCCAACGGGATGGCGATCACGCCGGACAACGAGACCCTGATCGTCGCCGACTCCTACGGCAAGTGCCTGACGGCGTTCGATATCGCCGGCGATGGATCGCTGTCCAACCGGCGGGTGTGGGCCGCGCTGGACGGGCACCCGGATGGCATCTGCATCGACGCCGAGGGCGCGGTCTGGTACGCCGAGGTGCCCGGCCGCCGCTGCGTGCGGGTTAGCGAGGACGGTGAGGCGCTGGAGCGGGTCGAGCTCGACCGTGGCGGGTTTGCCTGCATGCTCGGTGGCGCTGACGGCAAGACGCTGTTCATCGTGGCGGCGGAGTGGAACGGACCCGACGCGATGGTGGATGGCGCGCGGACGGGCCAGCTGCTCGCGTGCCCGGCGCCCGCCGCCCGGGCGGGCTGGCCGTAGCGCCCTAGACCGGCTCGCCCGCGGGCGGGCCGACCGCAAGCGGGCTCGAGGCGCCGCCCAGCACCGGTCGCTGCGACACGAGGGCCAGGCGGCCCGGCCGCGCGCGCTCGAGCCACGGCGTCGCGCCCAGCTCCTCGAACACGGCCGCGGCCTCGTCCCGGAGGCGCTCGGTCTCGGTTGGGTCCGCGTGCAACGTCCTGAGCAGCTCGGCGTGCTCGACCTGGGCCCGCGCGAGGTAGAAGTGCGTCGCCAGCTCGCGGAACAGATGGGTGGCACGCCGGAACCACTGCTCGGCTTTCTCGGCCTCGCCACGGTGGGCGGCAAGTCGGGCGCGGGCGCGAATCACCTCCGCCTCGAGCAGCGGGATCAGCTCGGCCGGCGTCAGCCGACCGGCGTCGTGGATCAGTTCCGCGACCACCTCCGGCCGGTTGGCCGCGAACGCGCACTCGACCGCCTCGGCGAACACGAACGGCACCTGCGAGACGAACCGACCGATGAGCTGCTTGGCCGCCCACAGCGCGTCGTCGAGTGCCTCCTCGGGCTGGCCGGAGTCGCGGGCGATGATGGCGTCGGCGAACTTGTAACCCACCGCGGCCTCGCTCCAGTCGGTGAACTTGCCCCACGACCCGTTGCGTAGATCCAGCAGCCCCTGTACGTCGCCGCGCGGCGAGAGGATCAGCGGCATCATCGTGACGACGACCGCGGTCCAGATGTCGTCCGCCCGCTCACGCAACTGTCCGACGAGCTCGACCGCCTCGTCCCACTGCCCCAGCGCGATGAAGGCGCAGACCAGGAGCGCCAGCAGCCTCCGCTCGCCTTGTCGGTCGCCCCGCCGGCGGACGAGCACCAGTCCGCGGTCGAGCAGCTCCGCGCCCTCGGTGAACCGTGCCTCGGACATCATGAAGTCGGCCAGGTTGAAGTAGCTGGTGGCGGCCTCGGCCGGCAAGTCCTGCTCGAGCGCCATCTGCACGGCGTGGGTCATCAGCGCGGTCGCCTCGACCGGGCGGGCGCTTTGGGCCAGCGCGTTGCTCTTAGTGGTGAGGCCGCGGACGAGGATCCGGCCGAGCCGGCGGCCGTCCGCGATCCGCAGCGCCGGCTCGACGAGGACGAGCGCTTCGTCCATCCGCGCCCGCATGAAAGCCACCTCGGCTCGGCGCTCGGCCAGGTCGGCGAACACTTCGTCCTCGCCGCCGTCCTTGATCGCCCCATGCGCGCGTTCCAGGCGCTCGGCCGCCTCCTCGAGACGCCCCAGCTCGAGCAGCACTTTGCCCACCAGGCTCTCGGTCGACGCGACCTCGCGTTCGAGACTCGCCACCATCAATGCCTCGCTGGCTCGCGTGAGCAGCGACAGCGCGTCCTCGAGTTCCCCACCCAACTGCGCGGCCACCCCGGCTTCGCGCAGCAGCTGTCCGCGCTCGGCCGACCCGAGCGCGAGCTCGGAGGCCCGCTCGAAGTGACGCCGTGCCTCCGGGCCGATCGCCATCGAGAGCGCCCGCCGGCCGGCATCGGTCAGCGTCTCGAGCGCGGCGGCGCGCAGCTCTGCCACATCGGGCGCTTCCGGATCGGCGGCCACCGCATCGAGGTAGTGGCTGGCGAGGACTTCGGCGTACTCGCCGCCCTCGTCGCCCCAGGTTTGCCGCAGATGGCGGGCGATCGCGAGGTGGCGCGCCTTGCGATCGCGCCGCGAGAGCATTCCCACCGCCACCTGGCGCAGGAGCGTCTGGAGAAAGACGTAGTTGCCGCGCTCGCTGGAGCGAGTGTCGGTGACGTAGCTGAGGACCTGCTTGCGCACGAGCGACTCGAGCAGGCGATGGACCTCGGCCGCCGGCAGTCCGGACACCGCGGTCAGCGCCGCCGGGGTGAACGCCTGACCGATCACCGCCGCGTCCTGGAGCAACGACCGCTCGGTCGGATCGAGGTTGTCCAGGCGCGCCGCGGCGAGCGATTGGAGCGTCTCCGGCACCTCGAGATCGGACACGTCGCCGGTGACGACGTAGCGTGCCCCCTCCTGAGCGATCAGCCCGCGATCGAGCAGCATCCGGACGGTCTCGACCGCGTACAGGGGGACTCCTTCGGCGCGCCGGCGAATCTGCGCCGACAGGTCCTCGGGAAGACCGGGCACGAGCCCGTGCAGGAGCTCGCTCATGGCGGCGTCGTCGAGCGGCCCCAGCCGGACGGTGGGAACCCACGCCGGGCGGGCGTCGAGCAGCTCGGTGCGGCCGGCGCCGAGGACGAGGATCGGGAACTCGGAGGACCACTCGAGCAGGTAGTCGATGAACTCCAGCAGGCCCGAATCGGCCCACTCGAGGTCCTCGAACGCGAGGATCACCGGACGCGTCTCGGCCATCCGCTCGAAGAACAACCGCCAACCGCTGAACAGATCGGCACGATCGGCCGAGGTCCGCTGCTCCAAGCCGAGCAGGTGGGCCAGACGCGGTTCGACCAGCCGGCATTCGCGCTCGTCGGCCACGTGCTGCTCGATCACTGCGCGCAGCTTCCTCCGCGCGGTCACCTGGTCCTCCTCCTCGCCGATGCCGGCCCTCACCCGGACCATCTCGGCCAGCGCCCAGAACGCCAGGCCGGTTCCATATGACAGACAGCGGCCTTGATGCCACCAGGCCTCCTCGTCGACGCCGTCCGCGTACTTGAAGAACTCCCACAGCAGGCGCGACTTCCCGAGGCCGGCCTCGCCCACCACGGTCACCAGCGCCGCATGCCGGTTGGAGACGATCGACTCGAGCGAGCCGATGATCAGCTGCAGCTCGCGGTCGCGGCCCACGAACGGCGCCTCGAGGCCGACGCCGCGCAGCGCGCCGCCCGTGCCAGCCACGACGCGGAGCGCGGTCCAGGTGTGAATCGGCTCCCGGCGGCCTTTGACCTCGTGGTTCCCGTAACTCTCGTAGGCGATCGCGGCCTCCGATGCCCGGTGCGTCCCCTCGTCGACGAGCACCGTCCCCGGCGCAGCCAGGGCCTGTAGGGCCGAGGCGGTAGTGACCGCGTCACCGTGGACCATCGCCTCGGCCTCGTCGCCGATCTTCACCGCGGCCATGCCGGTCAGCACACCCACCCGCGCCCTCAGCTGCGCGATGCCGATCTCCTCGCCGAGCGACGAGACTGCGTGGGTGATCGCCAGGCCCGCCCGAACCGCGCGCTCGGCGTCGTCCTCACGGGCTACCGGGGTGCCCCAAACGCAGCAAACGGCGTCGCCGATGAACTTCTCGATCGACCCTCCGTAGCGCTTGATCGTCCGCGTGCAGCGCTCGAAGTAGCGCGAGAGCAGCTCGCGCACCTCCTCGGGATCGCGGTGCTCGGAGATCGTCGTGAACCCGACCAGATCGACGAACATCACCGACACGAGCCGCCGTTCGGACACCGTGGCTTGCGCGCTGGGGGCCGACGGGCGGGCTCCCCCGAGGGGGGTTCCGCACTCGGCACAGAACCGCGCGCCGTGGATCACCGGCTCGCCGCACGACGGACATGAGTCCTGAGTTGGGGTCCCGCATTGGATACAGAAGCGCCCGCCCACAGGGGTCTGCTCCCCGCAGGCTGCGCACGTCATCTCGGCCACGGCACCAATTTACGTTATGGAATTGAGTCGGTGTGCGGCTGTCGTTTTCTGTGCCGCTTATGCGCCCCCGGAGTGAGCCTCCACCTTCGCGTGAACCTCCTCCTCGGGCACCATCGTGCGCTCCTTCGCGTACGCCTTGAGGGCTCGGTGGTCGGCTTCGGTCTGCGGGGCATCGACGAGCGAGCGTGGGTACAGGCGCTCCTTGAGCACGACGTTCAGCTGAGCGCCCAACATCGTCACCAGCGCCTGGAGATAGAACCACCAGAGGATCGTGATGACGGTCGCGAAATGGCCGTAGGTGGACTGCGCACTCTTGAGATGGCGGGAGATGATCCAGCTCGACAGCTGCTCCAGGATGAAGAAGACGATCCCCGAGAAGACCGCGCCCGGGATCACATCGCGGACGCTGATATCACGGCTGCTGAGCATCCGGAAGGCGGCGATGAACAGCCCCACGTCGAGCGCCGCCGCGAGCACGTAGCCGCCGATCCGACCGACCCCGGAGAGGTTGATGCTGTTCGAAGAGTTGACGATGAAGCCCGAGATGATCGTGGTGGCCACGAGCCCCAGTCCGATCGTGACCAGCACCAACAGGCTGCGCCAGATCTGCTCCAGGAGCTTGGGGCGCTCGTGCATGGGGATTTCCCACACGGAGTTGAACGCGGTCTGCACCGTGCGCACGGCGCCGAGGCCGCTCCACAGCGCGGTCAGCAGGCCAACGACAAACGGCCACCAGGAGCCGGTCAGCCCGTTGATCGATTTCGGGTCGAGCAGCGGGAACATGTTGGCCACGTTCGTGAGGACCGAGTCCTTCGAGCTTTCCGGCAGCACCCAGCCGAGTGCGGTGACCAGGACCAGCAACAAGGGGAAAATCGAGAAGAAGGCCCAAAAGGCGATCATCGCGGCCAGGTTGCTGCTCTGATCGTCGCGAAACTTGGTGAACGCCCCCACCGCCACACTGGCCGGCTTCGAGCGCTTCTGGGCCGCGTCGACCTTCTGCATGAACGACATATCGGTCTGACTACCCGTAGTTGGCCTCACCTGCACGCAAATGCCAGGGCAACTAAGAGCGTGTCACGTCGTCCCTTCACCTGGCAACAAAATCGTTCCGAGGATCCGCCGGCGGCGACCGCTCTTGGGAGGGTTAGCGAGCCTCGGCTGAAGGACGCGAGCCAGCTCGTGCAGCAGGTCGGTGAATTCACCGTCATCCAGCCACATCCCCGCCATCCGGTAGCTCACCCCATCGCGCACGAGGTCGATGTCACCGCGGCTCAGATACCGATCGAAGTCGGCCAGCAGCGCCGCCACGAAGGCCAGGAAGGCCTGCCGATGATCCTCGGCGCTCATCGCCGCCAGGTCGGCGGGACCGATCATGGCCGCCGCCAGACGCAGGATGTACGTCCGCTCGATCACGCCCCGCACGCGCCGCTCGGAGACGACGGCCAGGACGCCCGCGTCGACCAGGCGGGCCACGTGCCGATACAAGGTGGCGGGCGCGATGTCGGGTAGCTCGCCGCGCAGATCGGAGGTGGTGAGCGCCCGGTCTCCGAGGAATGCCTGCACGATCCGCAGACGGACCGGATGAAGCAGAAGATCGGCCGTGGTCACGAGCTCGAGGCGAACGTTATCATCAGTGATATCATTCCTGTTCCTGAGAATAATCGACGGAAGGACTGCCATGTCTGATCCATCGACGGCCGAGTCCAGCGAAACCAGCGCATCGCCAGAGTCTGGCGACTGCGCCGGCCGCTCCCGCCGCAAGCGCCGGCGCATATCGCTCCTGATCGCCGTCGCCATCGTGCTCGAGTCCGTCCCGATCTGGCTGCGCGGCTACAAGCTCCCCGGCAACGTCGTCGTCCGCTGCCGCGCCGGCCATCTGTTCACCACGCTCTGGATTCCCGGTGCTTCGCTGAAGGCCCTGCGCCTCGGCCCGTGGCGGTTCCAGCGCTGTCCGGTTGGCAGCCATTGGACGTGGGTGACCCCGGTCGACCGCGCCGAGTTGACCGAGGACGAGCTGCGCACCGCGCAGGAGTCGCGGGACATCCGCATCCCCTAATGGGGAGCCCGCTGCGAACGATCGACGATCGATGATCACGCGACTATGGCGCGGCTGGACGCCAGCCGACGACGCCGACGACTACGAGCAGTTTCTGCTCACCGAGCTGTTTCCGTCGATGCGCGCGATCGAGGGGTTCCTCGGCGCCGAGGTCCTGCGACGGCCCGACGGGGGCCAGGTGGCGTTCGTCACGCTGACGCGCTTCGTGTCCCTCGACGCGATCCGCGCCTTCGCCGGCGATCGCCCCGACGTTCCGGTGGTCGAGCCCCGCGCGCTCGAACTGCTCTCGCGCTACGACGAGCGCGCGCTGCACTTCGATACCGCCGTGTTCCACCTCTGACGCGGACGGTGGTCCGAGGAAGTCCTCGGACCACCGCCGCGCGAGGTTAGGTTCCGTACGTGAACAGGTCCGCGCTGGTCTGACGAGATGGTCCGTCGGCGTTCGTGACCCGCACGGCCTGGGTGCCGCTCCCGGGCGGCGCCACGGCGGTGATCGACGAGTCGGAGTTGACCATGAACGATGTCGCGGCCGTGTTTCCGAACGTGACGCCGGTGGCTCCCGTGTAGTTGACGCCCGTCAGCTGCACGGTGGTGCCGCCGCTGCTGGGGCCGCTGGTCGCCGACATGCTCGTGATCAACGGCGGGCCCCAGCTGAACTGGTCGGCGGGACTGGTCGTCGACGTCCCGGTCAACGTCGCGCCTGAGGGCGAGGTCGCCACCGGGGCGGTGACCGTGATGTCGGCGGTGGAGTTCGAGGAAGCCTGCGGCGCCACCGCCGTGATCTTCTTGCTCGTCACGACGGTCACCGACGTGGCCGGCTTCGTGCCGAAGTTGACCGTCGCCGGCGAGTCGACCGTGAAGTCCGTCCCGGTGATCGTCACCGTGGTTCCGCCCTGCCACGGGCCGCTCCGCGGCGAGACGGCCGTGACCGTGGGCCACTTCCTCGTGTAGGTGAACTCGTCCGCGGTCGTCTTCGTCGAGTTGCCATATGAGCTGTCGACCGTGACGTGGACCGTCCCTGCGGTGCCCGCCGGAGCCACGGCTACGAGCCCAGACTCCGCGAGCGGCGTGAACGACGTCGCCGGCTGTCTGCCGAAGAACACGCCCGTCACGTTGTTGTCCATGCCGCGGCCGAGGACGTAGATCGAGTAGCCGCCCCCGGTCAGGCCGACCTGTTGCGAGAGGCCCGTGACCACGGGAGCACTGGTCGGAGTTACGTACGTGTACTGGTCTTCAGACGAGGTCTGGGACACCCAGCCGTTCAGCCCGACCACCGTGATGTCGACCGTGCCCGTGCCGGGCGGCGCGACCGCCATCATGCCGGTGTCGGTGTAGTCCTGAAACGACTCCGCCGGAGTATTGCCGAAGTACACTTGTGTCACGCCGTGGCTCAGGCTGGTGCCGAAGATGAATACCTCGTTGCCACCGGCCGTCGGCCCGTCTGGGGGGCAAAACACGTACCCGCCGTCCTGCGTCAGCACGTCATTCACGGTCGGTCCATACATGAATACGTTGCTGCTCGTCGGAGCTGCGGTGCCCGACGGGGTGGTAACCGTGACGTTCACCTGGCTGGGCGAGCTCGGCCCGGCCGGCACCTTCGCCGTGATCTGGGTGTCCGAGACGACGGTGAACGACGCCGACTGATTGGGGCCGAAATTGACCGCCGTCGCGCCGGTGAAGCCCGAGCCACCAAGTGTGACTACACCACCGCCGGCGGCTGGGCTGTCAGCCGGCGTGATGGTTGTGACGACTGGCGCTGCCGCGCTTGCCTGTGCCGGAAGCGCTACCGCGAGCGCGCCCGAACACGCGGCGATCACCAGCCCGGAGCGGATCCAGCGATGCCGAAACCGCAAATCCCTGAACGACATGAGCCCTCCTTGTTCGCGTCACCGAGTCGTTGGAGGAGGCGCAACGTTCCCCTGAAGCACCGCCTGGCTTTTTAGTCCTACGCAGGCGTCCGTAAACCTATCACCCGACCTCAGGCGAGGGCAAACTATTTGGTTAATCAGCTCAGATTCGGACCGCGCCGGTCTCGTCCAATGTCCAGGAGGGGTTGTGCGCGACCTCCCATACGTACCCGTCGAGGTCGGCGAACGCTCCGGTGATGCCGCCCCAGTCCGCCCGCGCCGCGGGCCGCACGATCGTGGCGCCGGCGCTCTCCGCCTCGGCCAGCACGGCCTCGACCGCCTCGGGCGAACGGACGTTGTACGCGAGCTCGATCCCGGGTGCGCCGTGGCCACCGATCGCCGTCCACAGGCCGAACACCATACCGCCGGCCTGGAAGAAGCAGACCTCGTCGTCGGGTTGCTGAGCCCCGCTCCACCCGAGTCCCTCGTAGAACGAGCGCGCACGAGCGAGATCGCGCACGCCCAGGGTGATCAGGCTGACGCGCTGTTCCATCCGGCCGGGACTGTCGCAGGACCCGCCGCCGACGTCAACCGTGGACGCGCATCATCGCCCGACGTTTGGCGCCGGCGCGCTGAGGTGGGATCCTCTGCGTAGCCGGGGGCGCATTGCTGGCTCCGACCGGCTGCACAACAAATCCGAAGGAGACGAACGATGACCGACACGCTCACCGAGACCGTTCCTGGCGCCGGGGACGCCGCCGTCAAGCCCGTGTTCCGCACCGAGCTCAACCCGGTCGACTTCCTCGTCCGGGCCGCCTACATGTACCCCGACAAGGTCGCCGTGGTGGATGGCGATCGCCGCTACGCCTATCGCCAGCTGGCCGACCGCTCCTGGCAGCTCGGCAACGCCCTGCGCTCGGCGGGTCTCCGCAAGGGCGATCGGGTCGCCACGCTCCTGTTCAACTCGCACGCGATGCTCGAGGCCCACTTCGGCGTGCCCGCGGCGGGCGGGATCCTGGTCGCGATCAACAACCGGCTGAGCGGGGAGGAGATCGGCTACATCCTCGCGCACAGCGGAGCCACCTTCCTGCTCCTCGACGCCGAGCTCGAGCCGGTCGTCGCCCCCCTAGAGCTCGCCGGCCTCCAGGTGATCCGTTACGGAGACAGCGGCGCGCCCGACGATCCCTACGAGGCGTTCCTCGCCACCGCCCCATCGACGATGCCTTCGAGTCTGCTCGAGGACGAGGAGGAGACGATCTCGATCAACTACACCTCGGGCACGACCGGCCGGCCGAAGGGTGTCCAGTACACGTATCGCGGCGCGTACCTGAACGCCTTGAGCGAGGTGATTCACGCGCAGATGTCGACCGAGTCGGTGTACCTGTGGACATTGCCGATGTTCCATTGCAACGGCTGGTGTTTTCCCTGGGCGGTCACCGCGGCCGCCGGTCGCCATGTGTCGATCCGCAACGTCGACGCCGATGAGGTGTGGCGGCTGATCGACGAGGAGGGAGTGACCAACTACAACGGGGCCCCCACGGTCCACTGGATGATCATCGACCACCCGCGCGCGCACCGTCTCGATAAGCCGGTGATCGCGATGGTGGCGGCCTCGCCTCCGTCCCCGACGCTGTTTGGCCGCATGGGCGAGCTCAACTTCAAGATCGTGCACGTCTATGGCTTGACCGAGACCTACGGTCCGACCACCGTGTCACCCGAGCAGGAGAGCTGGGTGGACCTCTCCGACGAGGAACGGGCTCAGCTGCTCGCGCGCCAGGGTCAGGCCATCCTGTCATCCGATCTGGTCCGCGTCGTCGACGCCGACATGAACGACATTCCCCAGGACGGCGACGCGATGGGCGAAGTCGTGATGCGCGGCAACATCGTGATGAACGGCTACTTCGACAACGAGGAGGCCACCCGCAAGGCGTTCGCCGGCGGCTGGTTCCACTCGGGCGACCTCGCGGTGTGGCACCCCGACGGCAACATCGAGCTGCGCGACCGCAGCAAGGACATCATCATCTCGGGCGGCGAGAACATCTCGAGCATCGAGGTTCAGCAGACGCTGATGGGCCACCCCGACGTGGCCGACTGCGCCGTGATCGGCGTCCCGGACGAGAAATGGGGCGAGCGGCCGAAGGCGTTCGTCACCCTCCATGAGGGTTCGAACGCGACCGCCGAGGAGATCATCGCCTTCTGTCGCGAGCACCTGGCCCACTTCAAGTGCCCCGACTCGGTCGAGTTCGGTGCGCTCCCGAAGACCTCAACCGGCAAGGTCCAGAAATTCGTCCTGCGCGAGCGCGAGTGGGAGGGCCACGACAAGCGCATCGGGGCCACCTAGGGTCCACCAGCCTGGACGACCACGATGTCCGTGTCCGTCGATCGCTACTTCGTCGTGCCCCACACCCACTGGGACCGCGAGTGGTATCGCCCCCTCGAGCACTTTCGGCTGATGCTCGGCAGCGTCGTCGACGAGGTGCTCGACACGCTCGAGCGCGACCCCGCCTTCACGTCGTTCACGCTCGACGGGCAGGCGATCGTGCTCGAGGACTACCTCGCGGTCAGACCCGAGAACGAGCCCCGGCTGCGGGCGCTGATCGCCGCCGGGCGGATCGAGATCGGTCCGAGTTACGTGCTGCCTGACGAGTTCCTGGTCGGCGGCGAGCCGCTGGTCCGCAACCTGCTGATCGGCCGCGCCGTATGCGAGTGGTTCGGAGGTCGTCCCTCGCCGGCCGGGTACCTGCCCGACAGCTTCGGCCACCCGCTCCAGCTGCCGCAGATCCTCGCCGGCTTCGGGATCGACAGCTTCATGTTCTCGCGCGGGCTGGGCGACCAGGTGGACGATCTCGGCATCGCGTTCAACTGGGTCGCGCCGGACGGCAGCTCGGTGCTCGCGCTCCAGCAGCTCGACCACTACGGCCAGTTCGCCAACATCTCCGGTCCCGACGACGCCGAATCCCGGGTGCGGGGTCTGCTCGAACGGTTTGGGCCGGGCCTGGAGCGCGCCGGGATGAACCAGGTCGTGCTCTGCAACGGCACCGATCACTGGCGCATCCAGCCCGAGATGCCGGCTTGGTGCGAGGAGCTCGAGCGTCGCTTCGCCGGCTCGACCTTCGCGATCGGGCAGTACGGCGAGTACGTGTCGGCGCTGCGGACCGGCGAGGTCCCCTCGTGGACCGGTGAGCTGCTGGGCAGCCGTATCCAGAACGTGCTGCGGGGGGTCAACTCGGCGCGCCTCTACCTGAAGCAGGCCAACGAGCGTGCCGAGCAGCGGCTGCTCAGCACCGAGACGCTCGCCGCGCTGGCCGCCTGGCGCAGCGGCCGGCGGTTCCCGCTCGAGGACTTCACCTTCGCGTGGCGAGAGCTGCTCAAATGCCACCCTCACGACTCGATCTGCGGCTGCTCATGCGACGAGGTTCACCGCGACATGGTCGTGCGCTACGCCTCGCTTCACCGAACCCTCGACGTGCTCGCCGCCGAGGCCGTGGCCGGGTTGGCGGTGGGCGACGGGGCGGGACGGATCGGCCTGTTCAACCCGCTGCCGTCCGCCCGTTCCAGACTGGTCAAGCTCGAAGGCAGCGACCCGATGCTCGTCGAGCTGGACGGGTTCGAGGCCCGCGCGTTCGACTGGCCGCCGGCTGCCGAACCCGCGGCGACCGCGCGCGAGGGCGCCCAGATCGAGAGCGACCGGTTCCGGGTGCGGGCGGCCGGCGACGGCACGCTGACGATCGACGATCTGCCCGGGGGACGGCGGTTCGCGGGCCTGCACGCGGTCGAGGACGAGTTCGACATGGGCGACCTCTACAACTTCTGCCCCGTCGACCGCGCCGGGGTGTGGCGTGGCGCGGCGGCATCGACGCGGATCCTCTCCGACGGACCGCAGTGCTGGGAGCTCGAGGTCTCCTATCGCGGCGAACGGCCCGCCGGCCTCGACGGCGAGCGGCGGCCGAGGTCGGACAGCGCGCCGCTGGCGCTCACCACGGTCGTGCGACTGGTGCGGGGCAGCGACCGGATCGAGTTCACGACCACGGTCGACAACGCCACTCAGGACCACCGGCTGCGCGTCGTGTTCCCGGTCGGCGAGGCGGCCGCCCCGGTCCGCGCCGAGGGCCAGTTCACGGTGGTGCCGCGCCCGCTCCCGCCCCCGGCGCCCCGCGCGCCCTGGTGCGAGCCACCCGACCCCACGCAGCACACAGTCGGCGCCGTCGCCCTGGGCCCGCTCGCCCTGTTCACGCGCGGCCTGCCCGAATACGAGGCGCGGCCGGGCCCCGGCGGCTCCGAGCTGTGCCTTACCTTGCTCCGCTGCGTCGGGATCATCTCGCAGCCTTCGGGCGCGATCTCGACGCGCCCTTTCGGGGCCGGACCCCAGCTGGCCACGCCCGAGGGCCAGTGCCTGGGCCGCCACGTACTCGAGTACGCGCTCCGCTTCGACGGCGACGAGCTCGACGACGTGGCGCTGCTGCGCGCCTCGCAGGATTACCGTTGCGACTTCTCCGTCGTGCCCGCCGGAGTCGAGTTCGAGCCGCCGCTGCTGCTCGAGGGCGAGGTGGTGTTCTCGTGCCTGAAGGGCGCCGAGGACGGCAACGGGTTCGTGCTGCGCGTGTTCAACCCCCGATCGGAGCTGGTCACCGCGCGCGTGCTCGGCCCGGTCACGGTTGAATCCCTGCGCCTCGACGAGTCGGGCGGGTCGCCGGTCCCCGACTCGGGAATCCGCGTCGGCCCCGGCGAGATCACGACCTTGCGGCTCACTGCGGCCGCCGCGCCGGACTGATCCCAGGGCCGCCGCCCCGCAATGGGGTTTTGCCTCTCGCGTGACCGGGGAGGATTGTCGGCGTGTGATGAGGAGGTGGCCCGGAGTGGCGGATCCGGAACAACTGGTGTCCAACGCCGAGCGTGAGCAGGCGGTGGCGTGGCTTCAGGACAACCTGTTGGCCGGTCGGCTCACTTTGGAGGAGTTCTCCGAGCGGGTCGAGGAGGCCTACGCGAGCCGACTCCAGCGGGATCTCGAGCGGGTCCGCGCGGGGCTACCGGCCGGCGACAGGTTGCCGACCGGCGGATCGCGACGGCGAGCCACCCGGCTTACGCTCGCGGTGTTCGGCCGCGTCGTCAGGCGTGGCCGGCTCAAGCTCCGGCGCTGGACGTTCGCCGGCGGCGCCTTTTGCGACGTCGATCTCGATCTCCGGCAAGCCGAGATCCACGGCCGCCGAACTGCCGTCAACGTGCTCGTTGGATTCGGCAATGTCGACGTCTACGTGCCCGAGAACGTGAACATCACCGTCACCGGCCTAGCCCTCGGCGGTCACCGTCGTGAGTGGGGCGACGACATCGAGCGACCGCACTCGCCGGAGATCGCCGTTCGCGCCGTGTCACTGTTCGGCACCGTCGATGTATGGCGGGTGCCAGCGGACATGCCCGGGGACTACGGCGAGGTGTTTCGCCGCCTCGAGGCCCGCCAGCGGGAGCTGCCGCCGTAACCGCCGCTCACGCCCGTGCGGCTGAGCGACGGCGCCGGTGCCCGCTCACAGCACGAACGGAATCAGCATCTTGGTGTGAGCCTTGTAGCTCGGATACTGGCTGGGAAAGTTACTCGTCATTAGTTTCTCTTCCACGGTGGCGCTGTAGATGAAATAGGCGCCCACGAGTGCCAGGGCGATCAGCCAGTAGATGTTGGTCGCCAGCGCGGTGCCGAGCATGCCGAGCAGAATGCCCGAATAGATGGGGTGGCGGATGAAGTGGTACGGGCCCGAGGTGACAAGTTCCGGTTCCGCCTTCTCCGTCATTGGCATACCCCAGTTGCGGCCGAGGTAGATCCGCGCCCAGACCGCCAGCGCGATGCCGGACAGAAACACGGCGACTCCGACGATCTCCAAAGCGAGATCGTGAACGGCCAGCGTGTGATTTCCAAGCAGGCGAGCGAGGATAAATACGACGACGATGATGATCAGACCCGGGGGCCTGTACCGGCTCGACCCCGTGCCCGCTTTGGCCGAAAAGGCGGAGACGAGCCAGTAGATCCAGAAGAGACCCCAGACGACCAGAATCGAGGTTCTCAAGGCGGACATTCGACTGCTCCTTGACGCGGGGGCGAGATGCGCTGCCAGACGGCGCGGATTCCAGATTACGCGCCGGCTCTCGCGCTGTCATCGGTTCGGGGACCGATCTTGAGCCTCCAACCCCGGGTGGAGAATCGCGCGCCGCTTCCACCCCCAGGTGGATGCGACTATTTCCGCTTGCGCACTGACAGTGTCACCTGATTTGGCCGCGGTCGTACTCGAGGCCGAGGACGGACTCAAGGGCTCGGTGGCCCCGGTCCGAGGATCAGGCCGACGAGGCCCGCCGCCTCGTCCGGACGGAACGGTTCGGGGGTCATCAACCGGCGGTAGACGATCGTGCCCAACAGGGCGATCGTCGCCTGCTGGGGATCGATGGCGGCGGGAAAATCGCCATCGCGTACCCCCCGCGCGATGAGATCCACGAGGGCCTGGCGGCGCTCGATTGCGTAGCGGTGGTGGAACTCGCGGACGCGCGGATCTCGTTCGGCCCCTTCGATCAGCGCGGGAATGCAGCGCGAAAAGGTCGAGTCGACGAACACCTCAGCGACGTGGCCGAGTAGTAGTTCTACCGCTGCGCGCGCCCTGAGCGCCCCCAGATCGGGGACCATCTCATCGTGGAAGGTCTCGAACGCGTCCGCCAGCAACGCCAACTTGTCCGGCCAGTGCCGGTAGATCGTCGACTTGCCGACGCCGGCGCGGGCGGCCACCCCCTCGATCGTCACCGCGCCGTACCCGACCGCGGCGAGCTCGTCGACCGCGGCACCGAGGATCACCATGCGTGAACGCCTGATCCGCGGGTCGATGGTGGCCTTCCCGTCCGCCATCTGCCGAGGATAACTATGAAACGCTTCCGTTTCACTACGATACGATCACGTTCTATACTCGCCGACCGCGAAAGGGAGGATCCATGGCCAGCGTCAGCGTCCGGTACATCGTCAACGACGTCGACTCAGCGATCGACTTCTACTGCCAGCGCCTCGGCTTCAGCGAGGTGATGCACCCCGCGCCGACGTTCGCCATGCTCTCGCGTGGTCCCCTGCGACTCGTATTGACCGCTCCCGGTGGCGGACCGGGCGGCGGGCAGGCGATGCCGGACGGCACGCTCCCCGAGCCGGGCGGCTGGAACCGCTTCCAGCTCGAGGTCGAGGACCTGGAAGCGACGGTTGGCGAATTGCGGCAGCACGGGGCGCGCTTTCGCAGCGACATCATCGACGGCGTCGGGGGGAAGCAGATCGTCGTCGATGACCCGTCGGGCAATCCGGTCGAGCTGTTCGAGCCGACCATCGCCGAGGCGAGGCTCGGCGGCGGTTAGGCGGCCGCCGCGGGCCGGCCGCGCGTGGTCACGCCGTCCGGTAGCGTCCGGGACGCGGCGTCGTAGCACCGAGGTGGGCTGGTGCGCCCTCGGGCGCACCTCCCTCTCCGGGGTAGCCCCGGGGATCGCCGATTACCTGGACCAGTGCATCGCGAGCCCTTTCGGTGCATCCATTCGGAGGCACTACCGGGCACGCACGACGAGGAGCAGTCGGAGCGCGGCGCCGCGATCATTGACGGCGTGTACCACGGTCACGACCGCGCGCCCCTCGCCGACGAGCTGGCCGGCGCCTTCCTCGCCGGGCCGTGGAAGGTCGAGCTGGTGGCAGAAAGCGGGGCCGGCTGTCTGGATCGCTGGCCGAGCTGGATGACGGCCCTGGCGCTGCGGGTCGTCGCCGTGTACCGGTCGCCGCCGACCGCTCGGCGCGAGGAGCTGGTCGCGCTGATCGAGGCGTTTCTGGCCGAGACGCCGGCAGGGGTCGACGAGTCGGTGCCGCCCCGGGTTCTCCGCCTCATCACCGCCGGGCGCGGGCCGCGTTACACCTATCAGCCGCCGCGGTTCGAGCACGGCTGGCCGATCGCCGCGATCGACTCCGTCGCAGCGCTGGCCGAACGCCTCGAGTTGAGCCACGGCCAGCTCGCCTGGCTCGCTGACGTGCGCAGCCTCGAGCGCACGGTCGTCGATGAGCGGCTGCGCAACTACCGCTATCGGGCAGTCCGCCGCCAGAGTGGGTTGCCGCGAGTCATCGAGGCCCCGAAGGCCCTCCTCAAGGAAATCCAGCGGTGGATCCTGCGCGAGATCCTCGACCACGTCGCCGTCCACGACGCGGCCCACGGCTTCTCGCGAGGCCGCTCGGTCCTCGGTCACGCTCGGCTGCACACGGGTCAGGACGTGGTCCTGCGCCTCGACCTCAAGGACTTCTTCGCCTCCGTCCCCGCCCGGCGCGTGTTCGGCATCTTCAGCACGCTGGGCTACGGCCCCTCGGTCGCGCACGTGCTCACCGGCTTGAGCACCAACACGGTCCCGGCCGCCATGTGGCGCGTGATCTCGCGGACCGTAGAGCCGCGCCTCGTCCAGCAGCGATTCTGGCTCGGCCGCCAGCTGGCCACCCCGCACCTGCCCCAAGGGGCACCGACCTCGCCCGCGCTCGCCAACCTCGCCGCGTTTCGGCTCGACCGCCGACTCTCTGGCCTCGCCGCCGCGACGGGCCTTCGCTATTCGCGCTACGCCGACGACCTCGTGTTCTCCGGCCCGCGGCAGTCACGCCGCCGCGGCGATCAATTCCTCGACCTGGTGGCGGAGATCGCCCGAGACGAGAACTTCTCGATCAACCCGAGCAAGTCGACCGTCCGCGCCGCCGCCGCGCGACAGTCAGTCTGCGGGATCGTCGTCAACGTGCGCCCGAACGTGACCCGGGCCGAGTACGACCGACTGAGGGCGATCCTCCACAACGCCGCCCGGCATGGACCCGAGAGCCAGGACCGGACCCAGATCGCCGACTTCGAGGCCCACTTGAGGGGCCGGATCGCGTGGGTCGCCTCGCTGCACCCGGCCCGCGGCGACAAGCTGCGTCGCGCGTTTGCCGAGATCGACTGGCGCGAGAGCCGCGCGAGTGATGCGCCGCCGAGCTGAGCCTGTCATCGCGTGCCGCAAACCGACGCCGCGTGCTCGTAGGCGGGCGACCCGGGGCTTACGCCGGGGGCGTCGAAGATCAGGATCCCGCCGGTCGCCGGGAACTCAGGGTCGGGATAACTCGGGACGCCGTGGGTGCGCATGCACTGCGCGTGGTCGATCAGCGCGGTCTTCATGCTGGGGGTGATCGGCGGCTTGCCCCGCGGCGAGAAGACGGCCGCGAGCCGGCTCCGGCACGACCCTTGGGCGGCCTGAAAGGCGGGTGACTGCAAGTCGATCGTAGGCGGGATGGCGATGCCGGCAATCGAGTTGTAGGCACCGCTGAACGTGTCGCCCGGGTCGGGGAAGTCGGGGACGCCGTGGGCGCGCATGCATTTCGAGAACGCGAGTGACTGAGCGGCGACGTTCGGCGATGCGGCGGGGCGACTCGCGGAGCCCGTGCCGCATCCGGCTGCCAGCACGGTGGCGGCGATCAGTCCCGTCGTCAGGAGCGCGGTTCGCCGAGCGGCGGCTCGCCGGCCGCGGTGATTATCGTCGTGGGCCATGTCGTCTGCGAAACGTGGGCGTTGCGGGTTCGGTTGTACGACATCGCCGGTTTCGGGACCGTATCGCCCCTCCACGACTCGAGCGACCGAAACCGTGGTGAAACCTCGGCTGGCCTAGGCTGGCGTCGGACATGCGGGTGCTCGTGATCGAGGACGACCGAGAGCTGGCGGAGGCGATCGCGGCGGGTTTGCGTCATGCCTCGATGGCGGTCGATGTCGCGTTCGACGGCAGCGAGGGGCTGGGGCGCTCGCTCGTCAACGAGTACGACGTGATCGTGCTCGATCGCGATCTGCCCGGGATTCACGGCGATGACGTGTGCGCGCGGCTCGTCGCCGGCGAGTCCCGGAGTCGCGTGCTGATGCTGACCGCGGCGGCGAGCAGCGACGAACTGGTGCAGGGGCTCGGGCTAGGCGCGGACGACTACCTGCCGAAGCCGTTTGATTTCCCGGTGCTCGTGGCGAGGATCGGAGCGCTCGCGCGGCGGGCGCACCCCGCCGTCCCGCCCGTCCTGCGCCACGATGACGTCGTGCTCGATTCCGGCCGGCGCCGCGCGTTCCGAGCCGGCCGCGAACTCGAGCTGGCGCCGAAGGAATTTGGGGTCCTCGAGCTGCTGCTGTCGAGTCAGGGTCGGTGCGTGTCGGCCGAGGAGCTGCTCGCGCGCGTCTGGGACGAGGCCGCGGACCCGTTCACGCAGACGGTCAAGATCACCGTCAGCCGACTGCGCACGAAGCTCGGCGATCCGCCGGTGATCGAGACCGTGGCCAGGGCCGGGTACCGGATCTGATGAGCTCAGCGCGCGGGATCCGGTTCGCGTCGCGGTCGTTTCCGCCCCGGCTGCCGCGGCGGACGGCGCGACTCCGGCTCGCCCTGCTCTACGGCTGCGTGTTCATCGCTTGCGGCGCGGGCCTGTTGGCGATCACGTACCTCCTGGTGGCGCAGAACACCGCCTACTCGGTACGACTGCCCGGACCGCCGGGCCGGTACCGGATGCCAGCCGGCAACTTCGCCGAGGTCCTCAAGCACGGCCAGCACGCCGCTGACCTCCACTCGCTGCTGCTCATGTCGGCGATCGCGCTCACGCTGATGGCGACGGTCTCGATCGCGCTGGGATGGCTGATCGCGGGCCGCGTGCTCCGCCCCCTGCGGACGATCACCGCCGCCACGCGCGATATGTCGGCCACGAATCTCCACCGTCGGCTCGCGCTCGGAGGACCCGACGACGAGCTCAAGGAGCTGGCCGATACGATCGACGCGCTGCTCGGGCGGCTCGAGGTCTCGTTCGACGCGCAGCGGCGGTTCGTCGCCAACGCCTCGCACGAGTTGCGCACCCCGCTGGCGCGGCTCAAGACCCTGCTCCAGGTGGCGCTGGCGGATCCCGACGCGACGCTCGGGTCGATGCGTTACGCGCAACAGCGGGCGCTCGCCTCCGAGCACCAACTCGAGCGGCTGATCGACGCACTGCTGACGCTGGCCAGCGGCGAGCGGGCGCTCGAGCGTCGCGAACCGCTCGATCTCGCGGCGGTGACCGAGGGCCTCGTGGAGGCCCGCGCGAGAGAGACCGAGCGTCGGGGGCTGCTGACCCACGCCACGCTCGAACCCGCCGCGACCTTAGGCAACCAGGCGCTGATCGAGCGGCTGGTGGCGAACCTGCTCGACAACGCGATCGTCCACAACACGAGCGGGGGCTGGATCGAGGTCGCCACTGAAACACGAGCCGAGCGCGCCATCCTGACCGTCGCCAACAGCGGTTCGGTGATCGCGCCACGTGATCTCGGGCGACTGCTCCAGCCGTTTCAGTGCGCGGAGAGCAACCGCGCCAACCACGGCGACGGATATGGACTCGGCCTCTCGATCGTCGCGGCGATCACGACGGCCCACGGCGGCAGGCTCGACCTTCACGCCCCGCCGGAAGGTGGACTTCGCGCGCGCGTCGAGCTGGCCAGCCGGCCTCCCGATGAGCGATTCGCGTTCACCCAGGTGAACCGAACCGGTCACGGAGTCCTCGGAACCCGGTCGCCGTAGCCTCACGCCGCAACCGTCGGGGTGCTGCGCGCGCCCCGCTTCGCTTTCAAAGGAGTTTCCAGTGAGCCGAGTCCAGAGGGTTCGGACGTGACCGACGTCGCTAGCGCCGCCGTCCCGACCCCGGCCGCGAGCCCTCGGCGCCTGGGAATCTTGCTCGCGATGGCGATGTTCGTCCTCGTCGTCGACACGTCGCTGATGAACGTGTCGATCTCGGCCGTGGTACGGGATCTCCACACGACCGCCAGCGGCGTGCAGTCGGCGATCGCGCTGGAGGCGTTGGTGTCCGCCGCGTTCATCCTGATCGGCAGCAAGGTCGGTGATCTCATCGGCCGTAAGCGGGCGTACGTGCTCGGCCTGATCGGCTACGCGGTCGGGGCGCTGGCGATGGCGCTGGCCCAGAGCCTGACCGCGATCATCATCTTCTGGGCGGTGGTGGGCGGGCTCGGCGCCTCGCTCCTGTTGCCCGCGATGCAATCCCTGATCCACGGCAATTTCGAAGGCGACGACCAGAAGAAGGCCTACGCGCTGGTCGGCGCGGCGGCGGCGATCGCCGCCGCGGTGGGGCCGCTGCTCGGCGGCTTCCTGACCACGTATCTGTCCTGGCGCGTCGGTTTTCTGCTCGAGGACGCCGTGATCCTGGTCGTGCTGTGGGAGATAAAGCTCGTCCGCGATGTGCCCTACACGGGACCCCGGCAGATCGACGCGGTGGGTGCGGTTCTGTCGGTTCTGGGAATGGGCGGGGTCGTGCTCGGGATCCTCGTGTGGCAGGAAGGCGGCGAGTCGGTGGCGGCGCTGCTGGCGGTCGGCCTGGTCGGGATGGGTGGCCTGGCGTATTGGCTCGTGCGGCGCAAGCGCGAGGACAAGCCGGCGCTGATCGACCCGGATCTGTTCAAATCCGGCCTTTATCGGCACGGAATCACCGGGCAGTTGCTCCAGCAGATCGCGCTCGGCGGGATGATGATCGCGCTGCCGATCTACCTGCAGCTGGTGCTCGAGTACAACGCGATGGAGGCCGGCCTGTCGCTGGCGCCGCTGTCGCTGAGCATGTTCGCGGTGGCGCTCCTGGTCGGAAAGCGGGCGGGCAAGCGGCGTCCGAGCAGCATCATCCGGGCGGGGTTCGCACTCGTCACACTCGGAGTCATAGTGCTCGTCCCACTCGTCCCCCGGGTCGACTCGGGCTGGTACCTGGTGGTGCCGCTGCTGATCGCGGGAACCGGGCTGGGACTGCTGGTCTCCCAGCTCAACAACTACACGCTGTCCCCGATCTCCGAGGAGCGGGTCAGCGAGGCGGCGGGCGTGAACTCGGCCGGGGGCTCCTTCGGGCTGTCATTCGGCCTCGCCTTCGCCGGAGCGATCATGCTCGCGACACTGTCGGTGTCGTTCACCAAGATGGCCAACGCGAGCACCGTGCTCCCGCAGGCCGAGAAACAGCAGGTGTCCAAGACGCTCGAGCACGACGCGGAGATCATGAGCAACACGGACCTCAAACAACAGCTGAAGGGGCAACCGCCCGAGATCCAGGCCGAGATCATCCGTATCAACACCGACGCGCGTCACCTGTCGCTCCAGGTGGCGCTGTTGATCCCGATCCTCGCCGGGCTGCTCGGCCTGTTCAACTCGTTCCGGATGATGCGCCTGCCAGATCCGAGACCATCAGCCGCCACCGAGGGCATGGCCCTCGGCTGACCCGAGCCCCCGTGCCGAGCTGACGACTATCGGGCGGTCCGCCGATACGTGACGCCGAGGATGGTCAGCGTGTCTTTGCCCGCCACCACCCCGTCGCCGGCATCGGTTTCGACGGCGAAGGCGGCGAACCCAAACGTGAAGGCGAGGCGTGGTCCGGCGGGAGCGAGCACGGACGTCTCTCTCGCCACACCCGGCGCCGCGTGCCAGATGAGGATTCCATGGTCGAGGGTGAGGGTGGCGTCGTGCGCGACCGCACCGGGGTAGGTGTCGGGCTGGATGTTGACCGCGCGGTAGTTGCCAGTGCGGTGACGCCAGGCGGCCGGGACGCCGTACGTGGACGGGATACGTTCAGCGGCGGCGGCGACCGCGCCATCCGGGGTCCGACCAACCAGCAGCCTCTTCCGGCCACTGTCACCGGCTTGATCGATATCGCGCCCGACGGCTCGGTGTACCAGCCGTCCGCGCGCGGAGTGAGGGTGACCGACCGCGCGTCGGGGCGTTGTGATGCCGGCGTGAGCAGCAGTACCCCACGACCGGCTTGTACGAGCTCGATGCCGCCGGCGTTGGCGTAGCGCCCGGCGGCGCGGCGAAGCACGGCCGCAGCGACGTGAACCGGCGGCGCAGGCCTGGGTGGGGCTGGGGCGGTGCGTCCGGTCTTCGCGGTCACCATCAAGCCGAGCGCGAGTACGGCCACCTGGCGTTCGACGTCGACCGGCGAGTGGGTGTTGACGCTGACGAACACGCCGAGCTTTGACCCCGGCAGCCACATTACCTCGCTGTCGTTAGCCAGAGTGTGCCCGGCGTGGTGGATCGCGGTGCCCATCCAGGACAGCGCGGACTCCCCGACCCACCAGCCCAGCCCCATGCGGAAGGGCGCGATGTCGAGCGGCAGATTGGTCTGCGGGGTGATCATCTGCCGCAGGGTCGAGGCGCGCAGGATGCGACCTCCGGGTGCCGCGCCGCCGGCGATCATCGTCTCCAGGTAGGCGGCCATGTCGGTCGCCGACGAGACCACAGACCCGGCGGCCCAGCCGTTGACGTACTCTCGCGGCTTCGGGATTACGCGCATCGTCCCGTTGTCGCGGACCGCTTCGTAGTTGTGGGTCAAACGCCCCGCCTGAACTGACACGTCGTCGTAGGTAGTGCTCCGCATGCCCATCGGACCGAACAAGTGCTGCCGGGTGTACGCCGCGAATCCCTCACCGGTGACATGCTCCACGAGGTTCTGGAGAAGCGCGTACGCGCTGTTGTCGTAGGCCCACGCGGTGTTGACTGGGCGCTGGGGGTACTCGGTTCGCAGCGTCTTCAGCAGCCAGGCCCGATACCCGGGGTTCGGCCGATTCTCGGTGAACAGACCGCTGAACAGGTTGCCCGGAATGCCCGAGTGGTGATCGAGCGCGCTTTGCACGGTGATCACAGAATCGTGGAACCGGGGCCTCAGCGAGAACCCCGGTACGTAACGCGCCAGCGGCGCATCGAGTTTGACTGACCCCCGTTGCACCAGCTGCATCACGGCCGCCGCTGACATCGTCTTAGGGTGCGTCCGGAAATTAGTTGTGGGAATTGACGCGTGGCTGGGCGTGACTGGCGCCGCCGGCTCGCCTCGATAATACCGGGAGTATTTGAGGGCGAGCCGGTGGCGTCAGGCGCGTTCAGACGCCGTCAAAACCGCAAATAATTTTCGGACGGGCCCTTAGACACGGACCCGATGTGAAACAGCGTGTTTGCGGTCACCGGAACCTTCCGCGCTTCGTCAGCCCAGCCAAAGCCCCGCCGCCAGACTGTGCGATCGCCGTCGACGAGCGCGATCGTCAGTCCCACCGTACCTCCGGCCTTCAACAGCCGCGGGATCTCGGCGTTCAGCTTCGCGATCACCCCGCGATAGTCGGTCGGTCGAGACGACGCGCCGAGGGACATCGCGGCACCCAACCCAGCCAGCAGCAGTCCCGCGATGACCGCCACCGCGAGCCGCAGCCGTCGTACGGCGGGATTCACCGGGCGGGCGGGAATAGAGTTTCTGCTGTGCGAATGAGCGGGAAGGAACGCCGCTCGCGCCGGGACGGGCCGATCACGCCGACGTGCGGAGGAACGCTCGCCGGATCGACGGTGCCGTCGAGCGTGTACCGGTCGATCTCGAACGGCTCGCCCGCCGACAGACAGTCCGGTCGGCGCTCGATCCCGAAATGCAGATGCGGCCCGGTGGTGTTCCCGCTGTTTCCGACCAGCCCGATTCGCTGCCCGACCCGAACGCGCTGGCCGACTCGCACGAGCACCGAGCCGCGCTTCATGTGCGCATAGCACGCGTACAAGCCTGGCCCGACCTTCAGCAAAACCCTGTTACCGCCATAGTCGTTGGGCACCCGCAGCAACGGATTGACCGTGCGCGGCGGGATGTCCGGCGTGCCGTCGGTCACCGCCACGACGGTCCCGTTGGCCACCGCGTAGAGCGGAGAGCCAAACGTCGACCAGTCACTGTTCTTGCTGCCGTCACCCTTGTACAGCCGGCCGTGCTCGAGACGGACCCAATCGATCGCGAACATCTCGGGCGTGACGTAGCCGCCACTCGACGTCGCCAGCACGGTCTGGCGGTGGGGCGAGGACGGATCGTCGCAGCACCCGTTGGCGTCCAGCCAGGTACCCCTCAGCGGTGACGCGATCACGATCGGGGGCCGGCGATCGACGTTCACCGGCGGCAACTTCACGGTCGTCGTCCCGATGATGGAGCGCGCGGGAGCGTTCGCCGGAAGCGAGTAGGTGATCTGGTTGGTCAAGGTTCTCGGTACGAGGCGGCCGGCCGACCGCGGGAGCAGAATGTCGACCTGTGTCGACATCGTGGTCGCCGGCGCGACGCGACCGTCGGTTGGCTTGAACGTGCCCACCACAAGCGTCTGGGCGGCGAGCGCGGCTCGGTTGTAGGACAGCAGGAGCCGTCCGCCGGCACGCACCTCGAGCGACCGCAGCGTGGCGGTCGCGGTGAACGCGTCCGTGATCATCAGGTCGTACTCGATGTGCTCACGGCCGTCGCTCGCGTACACGCTCTGCGGCGGCCCGGAGAGTTCGACGCGCAGCGCCGACGTCGTCCCAGGGCTAGAGACCGCGCCGGCGACCGGCCACACAAACACCGCCGCGAGCACTGCAGCCGCGGCCCACCACCATCTCACCACTCCCCTCCTTAGGCGGGCACCCCACATTGGCCCACCATATCTGACTGGTGCGGACCGCGTACCAGCTCGCGCGACTCCCACGCCCACCGGGCTACCCGCGTTAACCCAAGGGCGGCGGGTTGACGTCGTTGTAGATGCGGACCGCGGCGAGCTTCCCGCTTGGCCCTCGGGCGTAGGCCGCGACCTCGGCTGCCGGCGCCAGTTCCACCTTGCCCCAGCGGACGACGTTGCACTCCAGCGCGCACGTGCGCCCGTCGTCGATCAGCCCACACAGCTCGAGCGGGATGCCGCCACCGTTGGAGAACATCAGCTCATAGAAGGCCCGTAGCTGGTCGGGGCCCCGATGGACGAAGCGGCCACCGGCGGGCTCGCGGACGTAGCCGTCCGGTTCGAATGCCGCCACGATCGCGTCGACGTCGCCGGCGGCCAGCGCGGCCTCGTAGTCAGCCACGATGTCTGACTCACGCAGGTCCGGGTCGTGCTGGAGCAGCGGCGGACGGTTGGCGTGCTGGCCGGTCAGCGGCCAGCTGCTGTAGTACATCCTCAGCTCGACGAGCCGCCCGTCTGACTCCTTCTCAGCCACGATGGCGACCGGAAGCTCGACTCGTCCCAACTGACCGCCGAGGTGGAGAACCACCTCCTCGAAGCCTTGCGATTGGAGGACCACGCGACCGAGGTCCTCGACCCGGCACTGGCGCTGGGTGAGCCAGGCGTTGGTAGCGATCACGTAGGCGTTCAGCGCCCGCGCACCTCTGATCCGTCCGCGCACGGGGTGGTGCAGTACCGGCTCGCCGGCGAACGACTCGACCAGCGCCTCGAACTCACCGGCCAGCACACCGTCGAAGAACGGCACCGAGACGAGCGGGCGCTGGCGCTCGTCCTCGATGCGCTGCAGCGCGCGCGCCGAGAACAGCTCTGGGATCCACGGCATCCGATAAGCCTCCCATATCGCGCCCTGAGGGCGAGGCCCCGGCGCGGGCAGGGACGACCCAACGCGGATCGTCAGCGCAAAGGAGGCTGTGCCGATGGGAGGATCGCCGCGCTTTGTGGGCGATCGCACGTTTCGGGGGCGGCCAGGCCCGATGGTTGAAGTGAGCCGCCGAAAGCTGCGTAGGCCAGCGATGCAAACGTGGCGTCCGAGAGGAGCCCCGGCAGCCCGGGGGGCGCCGCGCACGGCGTGATGCTGTTGAAAAAGGCCACTACGGTTCCGTGCACGGCGGGTAGGTACCACATTTCGGTGGTGTACCCCGGTACCTCTCCGTTGTGTCCGAACATGCCGCCGGCATCGCCGATGCCGAGGCCATATTGCACCGGCAGAGCAATCGTCGGCGCAGTGCCGACGAGTGGAGCGAAGGCGAGTCCGGTCTGCACCAGCTGGAGTCTGAGTCGTTGCATGGCCGGTGTCAGTAGCTCGCCCGTGGCCAGCGCGCGGGCCCATATCTGCAGGTCGTGCAGCGTCGAGACTACGGCGCCGGCCGTAAACAAGCTTGACGGGCTCGGCTCTAGTTGCGGGACATAACCAGTGACTTGATCCGCGCTGTTCACGCTGATCCGGTACGGGGCCGCGGACGGAGAGGGCAGTGACAGGCTTCGCGTCGGGAAGCTGGTCTGCGTCAAGTGCAGCGGATCGAGGACGAGCTGCTTGAGCAGGTCTCCAAATGACTTGTGGGTGACGCGCTGCGCGATGATCCCCAAGATCACATAGTTCGTGTCCGAGTAGTACCAGACACCCGGCGGGTAAGCGGGACCGTGGGTGATGTTCTTACTGTCCTGAATCGCGAGGTCGACAATCTTCTGAGGCGCGAAGTAGTGCTGGCAGTAGCGCGGGGTGGGTCGGGCGTTGCACCACTCGAGGAGGAACGCCGAAAGTGTGGAAGGCTGCCCATCCGGGCCATCCCCGCCTTCATCCCAAATTCCGCTGGTCATATTGAGCAGCATCTTGATCGTGATCCGCTTGGCATTCGGGACTCGGGGCTCCCAGATCGAGATCGGGTCATTCAGATGAAGCTTGCCGCTCTGCACGAGCTTGAGAATGACCGTTGCCGTGAACGTCTTGGTGATGCTTCCGATCCGGAAGTGGGTGTTGAGCGTCATCGGCTGCTTGGTCGCCACGTTCGCGAAGCCAACGGCTCGCTGGAAGCGACCGACCTGACCTCCGGTCACGCCCACGACGTAGCCCGGAATCCGCAGCGCGTTGACCTCACCCAGCACGCTGTCCAGCCGAACCACGATTCGCTGGTGGCGGGTGAGCGCGCTCGCGGCACTGGTTGCTCCGCTCACGCCGATCGCAGCCAGCACCGCCACCGTGAGGATCGCCGCCCGCAGACCGCTCGCCGACCGCCTGCGCTCTCCCACCTTCGCTACCTCCCGCTCGCTCGCCGCGGACCTTGCCGTCGCGGCTGGCCGCAGCGACGTCTCCGTCATTACACCGAAGACTAGCCTAACGTCGGCGCGATTGCCAGGCACCCGAGAGCGCCCCTGAGCCCGTCCCGAGATCGCCTCGGCTCGGGGTGCCGGTTAGCCTCGGGCGATGACCGCATCTCTTCCTGTGGCCGATCCGCCCCAGCTGGGCCGGCGGATCGTGCGTTTGTTTACGCCCCACCGCGGCGCACTGGCGCTGATCGTCGCGATGATCTTGACGACGTCGGTGTTGAGCGTGATTGGCGCGCTGTTGGTCCGTCGGGTGTTTGACAACGCCCTCTTCGTCCGGGGCGGGCCCGATCTCGCGGCGCTGTATCCGTTGGTGGCGGCGTTGATCGTGATCCCGATCGTCAATGGCGTCTTGAATGTCGGTCAGGCGTGGATGACCGAGGTGGTGGGCAACCGCGTGCTGCAGGAGCTTCGCGACCAGTTGTTCGAGCACCTGGAGCGGCTCTCGCTGGCGTTCTACACGGCGACTCGCAGCGGGGAGGTTCAGTCAAGGCTGGCCAACGACGTTGGCGGGGTGCAGACGACGATCACCTCAACCGCGTCGTCGGTGCTCAGTAACGTCGTCACGCTGCTCTCCTCGGTGGTGGCGATGCTGGTGCTGTCGCCGCTGCTTACTGCCATCTCGCTGGCCGCGACGCCGGCGTTCGTCCTGTTCAGCCGGCGCGTCGGCCGCGCCCGGCGCGTCGCCCGTCGTGACGCTCAGGCTTCGCTGGCGGCGATGGGCTCGATTACCCAGGAGACCTTGTCGGTGTCCGGGATCCTGCTCGCCAAGGTGTTCGGGCGACAGGAGCACGAGGTTGACCGCTACCGCGTCGAGAATGCCAACCAGGCCGATCTGCAGATCCGGCAAGCGATTGTCGGCCGATCGTTCTTCGCCATCACCCAGGCGTTCTTCGGGATCAGCCCGGCGCTGGTATATCTGGTCGCCGGACTTCAGGGCACTCACGGCGACCTCTCGGCGGGGACGCTGGTGGCGTTCACGACTCTGCAGAGCCGGCTGCTGATCCCGATCAACCAGTTGCTCCAGGTGTCGGTTGACGTTCAGTCATCGCTGGCGCTGTTTGCGCGCATCTTCGAGCTGATCGACCTTCGGCCCCAAATTAACGATCGACGCAACGCGCTCGAGCTGTCCGCGGGCGAGATCCGCGGCGAGGTCGCCCTCGAGCACGTGTCGTTTCGCTATGGCGGCGGCGAAGATGGCGGACCGCCGGCGCCCGAGGAGGCGCTCCACGACGTCACCATGCTGGTCTCCCCCGGGCAGCTCGCGGCGCTGGTAGGGCCCTCCGGGGCGGGCAAGACGACGATCTCCTACCTGATCCCGCGGCTCTACGACGTCGAACGCGGGGCGGTGACGATCGATGGTCACGACGTGCGCGACCTCACCGCCACGAGCATCGCCCACGCGGTGGGGGTGGTGACTCAGGAGAGCTACCTGTTCGGGGGCACGGTGCGCGACAACATCAGTTACGGGCGGCCGAGCGCCACCGACGAGGAGATCGTGGCCGCCGCCAAGGCGGCGTTCATTCACGAGCGGATCATGAGCCTGGAGCATGGTTACGACACGGTGGTGGGCGAGCGCGGCTACCGCTTCTCCGGCGGCGAGCGCCAGCGGCTGGCGATCGCGCGCGTGATTCTCGAAAACCCGCCGATCCTGATCCTCGACGAGGCTACCTCGGCGCTCGACACCGAGAGCGAGCGCATCGTTCAGCAGGCGCTCGAGTCTCTGATCCAGCGCCGAACCACGATCGCCATTGCGCACCGGCTCTCGACGATCCGCAAGGCCGATGTCATCTTCGCGATCGACCACGGCACGATCGTCGAGCGCGGCACCCACGACGAACTGCTGGCGCAGGGCGGCCTCTACGCGCGGCTGTACGAGGAGCAGTTCGGCAACGGGTTGGTCGAGGCCCATTGCAACGACGGCGTCATCCTGGCCAACGGTCGCCCCTGCCGACCCTCGAGCCAGCGATCGCGGCTGCCGGCACAGCTCCCGGAGCCCGAAACCACAGAACTACCGCAATCGGTCCCGGCGGAGCTTCGCACCGTCCTGGCGATCTAGCAACGGTACGTGGTCGGCGATCAGCCGACCGGCGATCGGTCCCGCACGATTCTGATGTTGCTCGTGCGGGCTTTCAGCCGGTCGAACGCTTCCTCCAGATCGGTCGGAGGCGGCTCCGTCGACCAGCGTTTGCCGACCCCGCGTACCCCACCCGACGCTTCCAGCTCGCGCAGCCGCCTCAGCGTCTTGGCGTGGTTCAACCCCGCGGCCTTGGCGATTCTCCCCGTGGAGTGCTCGCCGCGGGGCAGCTCCCGCAGCGCCTTCTTCACTCGGTCCTCGTGCTCCGGCGGCCGCCGCTCGCGCGCGGGCGGGGACGGTTTGGCGGCCGGCGACGAGGGCTCGTTGGAGGACGAGGAGGTTCCGGTGGCAGACGGGGACGTTCCGGTGGCGGACGGGGACGTTCCGGTGGCGGACGGGGACGTTCCGGTGGCGGACGGGGAGGGTTCGGCGGCGGGGACGGGAACCCGCACCTCCCTCACGGGAGGAGCGTTTCCGTAGCGAATTCGACACGCGGGGCACAGCACCACGGGTTGTCCACCCTCTGGGCGAACGACCTCCAGCTGGCGCCAGTGGCGTCCGGAGCGGCACACCTCGCAGCGCCGCCCGGCGCGGTCGATCTCGGTCAAATCTTCGGCATTTATCGTCGCCACACATCTCACGATAGAAGGTCCGCGAAGGACATGACCCGCGCCGCCGGTTAACCCCCCGCGCGAGCTACCCGTTCGCGCCCCCCGCGCGTCGCTGATGCTGCGCACAATCGACCCGGAGCACGGCCGATCGAGGACGCCCTACGGCCCGTCTGCATGGGGATCCGAGCGAGCTCGTGGCGTCGATCGCGGGCCCTGCGGTCGCGACTCGAGCATAAGTCGCGCCGGGCGTCAGTCGGTCGCTGGGAAGCTGACCTTCGCCAGCGGGCTGCGCTCGACCCAGTCCTCGAGGACGGCCTCGGGCCAAGGGCTGTCGGGGCCGTGGCGGTGGTTGAACTCCTCGGCGAACTGGCTCAGGATGCGGCGCCGCTCGGCCGGATCGCTGATGACGGTGGCCACGGCCGGGAGGTCCGCGACGACGCCGTGCTTGAGGTGGAAGGTCAAGTGCGGGTCGGCGGCGAGATTCAGCAACCAGGCTCGCGGGCGCGGACCAGGGATCCCGCTCAGGTAGATCGAGTCCTCGAACCGGTAGAAGACGATCTCGATCCGTTGCGGCTGGCCAGCGCGTCGACCCGTCGTGGTGATGTCGATCGTGCGTTCCCCGAGGGTCGTCGCGGGACCAATCGTGAGCGCCTGGCGAATCTCATCGCGCATTGGCCGTGAACGCTACTGCCGAGGATCACGCGCCGCCGGCAGGTCAGGGAAGGCTCGCGAGCACGACTGAGGGTCAAAGCTCGCGACTGAGGCGGGCGAGAGACTCGATCGGAGGATCGATGCCGACACAACCCCGTACCTGGAACCGGGCCCGTTCAGCCGTGGTCTGGAAGACTCGCGACCGTCACGGGGAGCTGTCGAACATGTGCGGAGGGATGGCGTTGCTCGTCGCGGGCGGGCGCTTCGAATCATCCGAGGCGCTCTACCAAGCGTCCAAGTTCACCGACCACGAGCTTCAGGCCGAGATCGCCTCCCGTCGCAGCCCGATGCAAGCGAAGATGGTGGCGAGAGGACATGCCCAGGCAATCCGCGATGACTGGATGGATCTGCGCGTTGCGCTGATGAGGTGGTGCTTGGCGGTCAAGCTCGCGCAGTCCCAGAGTCGGTTCGGACTCGCCCTGCGCGAGACGGAAGGCCTCGAGATCGTCGAGCAGTCGAGGCACGACCGCTTCTGGGGAGCGGTTCCCGACGGCGCCGAGCTCCTGAACGGGGAGAACACGCTGGGACGGCTGCTGATGGAGCTCCGCGACGCCGGCTCGAGGTCGGTGACCACGCCGCCACCGCCCGTCCCCCTAACGCTACTGGGGAGAAGGCTCGAACCGAGCCAGGGAGGACCGGCCGGCGGCTGGTTCGCACCGGTTCCCTAGCGGAGCACCCCGCGTTTCCCACGGCCCAAGGTGTGCAAGGTAACTGAGTGCCGGTTTGTGTTCTCCCACCACCGGCACTCGTGTCGATGTGGCGACTCGTACTGGCTAGTCGGGGGCCACCGCCTCCGTCTCGGCGGCGCGCGCCTCAGCCCGCCAGGCCGCGATCAATTCCTGCGCCGCGCGCTCCATCAGCGGTTCCGGCGCGACCGTGACTCGCACGTGGCCGGGCAGCTGGAACTCGCTGCACGCCCGCACCATGATCCCCCGCCGCGCGACGCGGTCGGCGACCGCCAGGTCGTCGCGGCCGTCCAGAGACGCGAGGACGAAGTTCGCCGCCGACGGGAGCGGCCGCAACCCGCCTGCCCGCAGCCGCTCGGCGAACAGCTCACGGCAAGCGATCGTTTGCTCGCGGCGCGCCTGGACGCGCTGGGGATCGGCCAACGATGCGCGCCCGGCCACCAGCGCGGCGCAGTTGACGTTGAACGGCTCCTGCACCGAGTGGAGGTACGGCACGAGGTCGGGGTGGGCGATCGCATAGCCCAGCCTCAGCCCGGCAAGCGCGAAGATCTTCGAGAAGGTGCGCAGCACGATCACCGGCCGGCCGGCAGCGACATCGGCGAGGCGCGGCGTGCGGTTCTCCGGGCGGACGTAATCGACGTAGGCCTCGTCCACGACGACGACGGTCCGCGCTGGCAGGGCGTCCAGGAAGGGCGCCCACTCGGCCGGTTCCAATCGGGCGCCGGTCGGGTTGTTTGGATCGCAGATCCAGACCAGCCGCGCATCGGTGTCACACGCCACGGCGGCGATCCGCGCGAGATCGAATTCCAGGTCGGTGGCGGCGACCCGCTCGATGACCGCTCCCGCCGCCTGGCAGACGGGGGCGTACAGGCCGTAGGTCGGCCACGGCACGACAACTCGATCACCGGGCGACACCAGGCTCGAGACGACCGTCAGCACGAGCGCCTGGATGCCGTGGCCGGGCAGCACCTGCTCGTGCGGCACACCGAGCCAGGCTGCGACCGCGTCACGCAGTTCTTCGTAGACCCGCTCGGGATACTTCCAGACATCTTGGAGCTGGTCCGCGGCCGCCTCGAGTACCCCGGGCAGCGGACCGAACAGCCCTTCGTTCCAATTCAGTCGCTCGAGATGGGCGATTCCGTATCGGGCCTCCACATCCGCGGCGCTCGCCCCGGGCACGTACGGACCAAGGTCGCGAAGCGGCTCGCGGACGAGCTCGGCCCAGCCGACGGTCATCCTTCAGGCACCGTGATGATGCTCGGACCGGAACGCCTGAACGCCGCCTCGAGCGCATCTGGAAGTTGGTCGGCGGCGCCGAGCTCGTCGCCGTAACCACCCAGCGCGCGAGCCGCTGCCGGCAGGTCCGGCGTGCCCAGGTCGACCCCCACTGGTGCGATGCCCTGGTGCACCATCTCGCGTCGGATCTCACCGTAGCCGCCGTTGAGTGACACCACGACCGGCAGCGGCAGACCGAGCTGGACGGCCGTGGCGAGTTCGGGGAGGGTGAACATGATCCCGCCGTCACCGTGGACCGCGACGACGCGGCGGTCGGGCCTTGCGAGCTTGGCGCCGATCGCGGCCGGCAATGCGTACCCGAGGGTCCCGAATCCAGACGGGAAGAGGAAGCGAGCCCCCGCCCGGAGGCGCAGCGACCCGAGGAGACCGTTGTAAGCGACCATCGCGTTGTCGGCGGTCACGACGTCACCGGACGCCAGCACGGCTTCGAGTGCCGCCGTCACCTCCGCCCACGGGCGCCCGAGCGCGGCGGCCTCGGCATCGGCCTCGGCACGCACGGCCATCCACGCGGGGTCGGGCTCGAGCGTGCCGCCCTCGACGTGATCCAGTAACGACCGTAGGGCCACTCGAGCGTCGCTCACGAGGGCAACGCCGGCGGCGACGTTGCCGTGAGCTTGTGCCGGATCAACATCGATGCGCACGACGAACCCGGCTGGCTCCAGGGTGCTCCAGTGGTCGCTCTGACCGAGGTCTGAGCCGACGACGATCAGGACATCGGCCTCTTCCACCATCCGGCGTCCGGCGGCGACCGGCAGCCGCGCGCCCAGCGCGAGCGGCCGGCGTTCATCGACAACCCCCTTGCCGTTGATCGTTGTCATCACCGGCACTCCCCGGTCGAGCAGCTCCGCGAGCTCGCGCGCCGCCCCGTGCGAGCCGCCGCCGGCGAGAACGAGTGGCCGGCGAGCCGTCGACAGCGCGGCTACGGCGGCTTCGACGGCGTCGCGCGAGAGTGACCGCGGCTCGAGTCGCGACGCTACCAGCGGCGTGCACGGCTGCTCGGTGGCCAGCAGGTCAAGTGGCACCTCGATGAACCGTGGCCGCGGGCGTCCTCCGGTGAAGGAGGCGAACGCGTCGGCCAGCTCGCGGGACAGCTCGCCGTGGGTTTGCACTCGCACCGCGTGTTCCACCACGCCGCTGAGGGCAAGCCGCTGGTCAAGCATCTCGTGTAGGTAGCCGGTGCTGGCGGCCGGGTGTGACAGCGGCATACCCGGAGCGATCAGCAGTAACGGCACGGAGTCCGACCAGGCCTGAGCGACTGCGGTGGCAGTGTTCAGCACCGCGGGCCCCGTGGTCACCACCACGACGCCGGGCCGCCCGGATGCGCGCGCGTAGCCGTCGGCGGCGTATCCGGCTCCCTGCTCGTGGCGCGGAGTGATGTGGCGGATCTTGCCGTCCGCCAGCGCCGCGTAGATCGGCAAGTTGTGAGTCCCCGGGATGCCGAACACAACCTCCACCTCGTGACGCTCCAGGCAGCGCACGACCAGCGCTCCTGCGGTCAATTGGCGAGTTCGAGTGGCGGCGGCCATAGCTAAATGGATCTACGGGGGATCCGAATGCCGCGGAAGGCTATCGCACGGACGCGGGGTGACTCAAGGCGACGCGGCGGCGCGCGCGCGAGAACATCTCGGCATAGCTCTCCACGCCGGCCCGGATGTGCTTGATCATCAGGCGCTCCGCTTTGTGAGCGTCTCCCGCCGCGATCGCCGCGGCGATCGGCCGGTGCTCGGCCAGGCTGAGGTCCAGGACGGCACCGAGGTCGTCGCGCTCACGCAGATCCATTCGAAACCACAACGCGTTGGCCCAATCAAAGAAATCCGCGCGGGCGCGTTCGATCAGCGAGAGCAGGAGCGGATTGCCGCCCGCAGCCGCCACCGCGATGTGAAACCGCGTGTCGAGGGTGGTGAACGCCTCGACGCCGACGGCTCGCTGCCCCGCGAGCAGCTCGAGCGCGGCCGCCTCATCGGCGGAGATGTTCTCGGCCGCGCGCCGAGCCGAAAGTGGCTCCAACACCGCGCGTACATCACCGACGTCGTGCAACTCACGTTCTCGCTCCGCGTCGACCCGCCCGCCGGCGGGGGTGTCGCGGCCCGAGGCCAGCACGGTGGTGCCGCCGGCGCGACCGGGCCGAGTGGAGACGAGCCCCTCTTCCTGCAGACGACGGAGCGCGGCGCGCAGGGTGGCACGTCCGATGCCCAGCGTGAGCGCAAGCTCGCGTTCCGAGGGCAGCAACTCGCCCGGCTCGTAACCGCCAAGCGCGATCCGCCGATGGAGCGCGTCGGCGATGATCTCGTGTGTCGGCCGGCCGTGGCCGAGATCCGTGACGAGCTCCTGGAGGTGCTGGAGGTCGATCGCCACCTCGTCTTCATCTGGTGCGAGCGATCCCCCGCCCTGGGTGGATGCCGATTGCCTCCGGGTCACGGGATCGACGATACCGTCACCTCCCGCCCCGCGGGACGTCGTTCGAGCCTCGGGAGTTCTACCTGGTGGATGGCTGTGGAGGCAATATCGAGTGGCACACGTCGGGCGCGAAACAGGATGGACTGGGCCCTCCGCGAGGCCCTCGCCGCCGCGGCGGCGTGACTATCGTGCAGCTTCGTGGGCCGCACCCTTAGCCGCCGCTGCCGCAGCGCCTCAACTCGAAGGAGAACACGCCATGTCTGACGCTCGCAATCGTGCTCGCCACGAGGTCATCACCTACTGCCACCGCCTCCAGGCCGAGCACCTCGTCTACTCGACCGCCGGAAACGTCTCCACCCGTATCGCCGGCGAAGCGGAGTTGATCGCGATGACGCCGACGTCGCTCGCCTATGACTCGCTCGAGCCCGAGGACATCTGCATCGCGACAACGGGCGGCGAGTTGGTCGACGGCCGACGCGAGCCCACCAGCGAGCTGCCACTTCACACGCTCGTCTACGCGCGCCGTCCGGAGGTCGGAGCGATCATCCACACCCACTCGCCGGCCGCGATGACGATGGCAGTGCTCGGCTGGGACCTCCCGCCGATCCTGACCGGGATCGTCGAGGCGACCGGCGGCGACGTGCGGTGTGCGCCGTACTCGCGGCCGACGACCCCGGAAGTCGCCGACTACACCGAAGAGGCGCTCCGTGACCGCGGCTCCTGCTTCATGCGCCACCACGGCCTGCTGAGCATCGGGGCGGATCTCGCGCACGCGTTCCTGGCCGCTTCAGTGACCGAAGGTGCGGCGAAGGTCTACCTCGACGCGCGCGCGCAAGGCGTTCCCGTGCCGGAGCTCTCCCCGTCGGATGTCGCCTGGATCGCGCGCTGGTGGCAGGAGCAATGGCCGAGCGTCCCGGATACCAACGCCGCGGCATGACCGCCCACCTGATCGGGCTCGACGTCGGCAGCTCCGCGCTCAAGGCCGTCCTCGCGAGCGCCGACGCCGGGGTCGTGGCCGTCGCCGAGCGCGCGTATCCCATGCACCGCCCGCACCCCGGGTGGGCCGAGAACGATGCGGAGGACTGGGTCGCCGCTGCGGCCGCGGCGGTGCCCGAGGTCCTGCGCCAAGCCAGCCTCGATGCGGACGACGTGACCGGCGTTTGCATCGTCGGCCAGCGCGACATCGTGGTGTTGATCGACGACGCCGGTTCCGTGCTCGGGCGGTCCATTCATTGGTCCGATCGTCGTGACCCGGACGGCGTGCAGCAGCTCTTTGATCGGATCGGTCGCGACCGCCTGCTCGCGGTCAGCGGAACCCCGGCCACACCCGGGCTCGTGTTGCCGAACCTCGCCTGGACCGCCGCCCATCAACCGGAGCAGTTCGCCCGGGCGGTCGCCGCGCTCAGTCCCAAGGACTTCGTGAGCTATCGCCTGACCGGCGAGATCGCCACCGACCGCACCACTCCCACCCGAAGCCTGCTCAACGACTGGCGCAGCGAACAGTGGTCAGACGAGCTGTGCGCAGCCTCCGGGATCCCGCCCGCGCTCCTACCCGACGTCCGCTATGCCCCGTGGCAGCCCCGGGCTGTGCTCGACGAACGCGCGGCGAGCATCGGGCTCAGGGCGGGAACCGTGCTGGCGGGCGGGGGCGGCGATGACCCGAGCGCCGTGCTCGGATGCGGCGTCACCGAGCCGGGTGAGCTCAGCATTGGCTCGAGCTCGTCGACCAGCTGGCGCGTAGTCGCCACTCGCCCAACGGTCAGCGCCGACAGTCCGCTGGGAGTTCTGCCCCACGTCGTGCCCGACCGCTACCTGCACGAGATGGTCGCGATGGGCACCGGCACCTCGCTTCGCTGGTTTCGCGAAGTGACCGCGCCCGCCGGGACGGCTGCGCCCTCATACGGGGATCTGCTCGCCGCCGCGGCGGCTGTCGCTCCCGGCGCCGAGGGGCTGCTGTTCTACCCGTACATCGAAGGTGGCACCGTGCCCTATGGGGACGACCACGTCCGCGCGGCGTTTCTGGGGATCGAGCCCCATCACACCCAGGCCCATCTCGCCCGCGCGGTCATCGAAGGGATCGCCTACCAGTACCCGCCCCTGCTCGACATCATCGCGCGTGCCGGTCACGAGATCGGTCGGGTCACGATCTCGGACGGGGAGTCGCGCAGCGCGATCTGGAACCAGATCAAGGCCGACGTGATGGGCCGGCCGATGCGGGTCGCGTCCGTCCCCGAGGCGCCCGCGGTCGGCGCAGCGATCCTCGCCGGAATGGCCACTGGAGTGTTCGCGCGCGCCGAGGATGGCGTCGCCGCGCTCACCCGACCCGCCGAGGTCGTGGCGCCCAATCCTGACTCGCACAGCCGCTACGAAGCCCTTCGCGGCCGATGGGAGGCCGCACGACCGGCACTCTTCTCGACCTCCCGTGTCCTGGCGGCACAGCCCGACGTCGCCCTCACGCACGCCTAGGGCGGCTTGGGACGCGGCGCTGGCGGATGGAGCCGCAGGTTGAGGCGCTGGCCGGGGACGAGGTCGAGCGGGTCGGCGTCTGGGTTGAACGCTTGGATCTGCGCCAGCGTCAGGCCCGTCTTCAGCGAGATCTCCGAAAACGTGTCGCCCGGGCGCACGGTCCAGTAGGGAGGAATTCGGACGCTGGCCGCCGAGACGGCTTTTTTGCGGCTCGTATGCGTGGGAATGATGTTTGGCGCACTGGTGATCACCAGCGCGACGGCGCTCGCGCCGATCGCGAGCGCAGCGAGAGCCACGGAGCGAACTCTGCGCCTGCTTGGCGGGGTGGCTGCCGCCATCACCACCGGAACTACCTGCCTACACCTACTCTCGCCTGACTCGGGTGAAGTGTGACGCGCCGGCGAGCCAAGCGCCGGACCCTTATCACGTGCTTAACATCGCTCGGCGACGCCGGCGGCTTAGACCATATGGAGGTTGTCGTCCGGCCTGGCTGGTGTAGTCGGCCGGTCCCCCACGCGATCGTGGGGATTTGAAGCTGCGCGGGCTGGACCCCGCGCGGCGGACCACAACCACATAGAGGAGCCGACCATGGCGAAGGTTCGCAGTTGGGTTGGTCTTGACGTGCACGCGCGCTCGGTGCTCGCTGTGATGATCGACGGCGAGTCGGGCGAGCTGCGCTCGCGCCGGCTGTCTGGGATGACGAGCGAGGTGGTCGAGTTCTGTTGCTCGCTGCCGGGGCCGACGCGCGCCGCGTATGAAGCCGGTCCGACCGGCTACGGCCTGGCGCGAGCGCTGCACGCGGCCGGGGTGGGGTGTGTGGTCGCGGCGCCGGGGAAGATCGAGCGGCCGGCCGCGGACAAGGTCAAGACCGATCAGCGCGACGCCGAGCGCGTGCTGCGCTTGTTGATGATCGATGCGCTGCACCCGGTCCGGGTTCCGAGCGGCGAGGAGGAAGCGCTGCGCGATGTCGTCCGCGCCCGGGAGGCGGTCCGCGGTGATCTGATGCGCGCCCGGCAGCGACTGAGCAAGCTGCTGTTGCGCCACGACGTCCGCTACGAAGACACCGCCAGCGCCTGGACGATCCGCCACCGCTCGTGGCTGACGAGGATCGACCTGGGGCAGCGCGGCGCGCAGGCGACGCTGCTTGAGTACCTCGGCGCGATCGACGCGATCGTGATCCGCCGCGACGCGCTCGAGAAGACGATCGGAGAGCTGATCCCCGGCTCGCCGTGGGAACAGACCGTCGCGAGGTTGCGCTGCCTGCGCGGGATCGACACGCTGTCCGCGGTCGGGCTGTGCGCTGAGGTCGGCGAGTTCGAGCGGTTCGCGAAAGCCGGACAGCTGATGAGCTACGTCGGCCTAACCCCGTCGGAAGACACCAGCGGCGAGAAGCGCCGGCAAGGAGCGATCACCAAGACCGGGTCCAGGCACGCCCGCCGACTGCTCGTCGAGGCCGCCTGGCAACTACCGCCGCGCACCGGCGAAGGGCCAGACGCTCCACCGCCGACAAGACGGCCAGCCCGCCCACATCATCGAGATCTCCTGGCAAGCTCAGCGACGCCTGTACAACGTCTGGCAACGACTCGACACCCGGCGCGGCAAACGCCGCACGATCGTCGCGGTCGCCGTCGCCCGTGAGCTCGCCGGCTTCTGCTGGGCACTCGCGACCGCGGCCTGACCCTGAACCATGCACCACGTCGGCTGAAGAGGCGGCAGGAACCATCTGGCCACCACGCGCGAGAGCATCCGCGATCTAAGCATGAGCAGCCCGCCCCGGCCGGCCACGCTCGATCTTAGACAGCCGGGCTCTCACGACGAAAACCGGTCCTGCGGAGACGGTAACCAGCCCGTGCACCCGCGTATAAGAGTCTGACCGCGCGTCGCGCACCAGCCAGACCTGCCGCCCCTCCAGCCGACAAGATGCCCGCCCCGTGCGGGCATCCGGTGCTTAACCCTTGACAACCGGACCTCCATAAGAGATTAGGGTGCGTCCGGAAATTAGTTGTGGGAATTGACGCGTGGCAGGGCGTGACTGGCGCCGCCGGCTCGCCTCGATAATACCGGGAGTATTTGAGGGCGAGCCGGTGGCGTCAGGCGCCTCCAGACGCCGTCAAAACCGCAAATAATTTTCGGACGGGCCCTTAGTCAGTAGTTAGTCCGACTCCACCGCCACGCGCCTGGCCGCCTCGACCAGCCCTGCGAACAGCGCGGCCCCGGTCGTGTCGTGGGCGGCGTCCGGATGCCAGAGCACGCCGACGCAGAACGTGTCGGAGTCGAGCTCGATGCTCTCGATCGTCCCGTCGGGCGCGCGGGCGCTGGCGAGCAACCCCGGAGCCAGTTCACCCACCGCTTGGTGGTGGTGGGAATGGACGGTCGTGCCGGATTCGCATAGCGCGGAGACCTTGGTCCCGGGCACGACGCGGATTGCGTGCAAACCGTAGGTCGTGTCGCTTTCGCGGTGGGGGCGCTGGTCGGTCACCTCCGCCATGTGCTGGATGAGCGTCCCGCCGAGCGCGACGTTGATGAGCTGCATCCCCCGACAGATGCCGAGGACGGGCTTGCCCTGGGCGATGGCGCAGCGCAGCAGGGAGGGCTCGACCGCATCGCGGCGCGGGTTTGCGGTGCCCGTGGACGGGTGCGGCGGTTCGTCCCACAACAGCGGATCGATGTCCTCGCCGCCGGTCAGGAGCAAGCCGTCGATCGAATCGATCGCGTCGGCGGGGTCGTCGATCCAGGCAGGATCGGGCGGGAGGACGAGCGTGCGCCCCCCGGCGAGGCGCACGCCCTCCACGTAACCCTGTCCCACGAGTGCGGCGTCGAGCCTCCACACACCGAACGAGGCCTGCCGCCAGTAACAGGTGAGCCCGATCGTGGGTCGAGGGCGCGCGAGCATCACGCCCGCGACGCCCCGTCACCGGGCCAGGCTGGCATGCTGGGCCGGCTCACGGACGAGCGGGCCATGGCTCGGGCCCGTCCTCCTCGGTGATCTCCGCGCCCTTCCGCGCCTCCTCGAGCCACTGGGTCCGTCCGGTCAGTCGCTGGAAGATCAGCACCGCAACCCCGATCGCGAGCCAGACGCCGAGCACGATCGGCGCGTACTTCGCCGGCGCCGCGGGCAGTGGCGAGACTGACTTGTAGAACACCCAACCAACGGCCAGTGAGCCCACGATCGGTAACACGGCGTGGAGCAGAGGATTGAAGCGCGCGCGTGCCTCGGTCCGGTAGTAACGAATCACTCCCAAGTTGACCGCGATATAGGTGAGGATCAGGCCCAGAGTGATGGCCAGGCCCCAAAGAGCGAACGTGTCAACCGGCCCGTAGATCGCCGCGAACACCAATGTCCCCACGGTGGCGACGATCTGGACATAGAACGCATTCGTGGGAGCCTGGCGCGCGTCGACCCTCGCCAACGCGCGAGGCAGCGCCCCCGCGCGTCCCAAGGCATAGAACATGCGGCTTCCGGCGTTGAAGCACGCCACCGAGACCGCGATCACCGAGTTGAGCAGCGCCAGGATGAGAATGATCCACGCCCCGCCCCAGAGTCGGTTGGCCAGCGTGAAGACCGGGTTGGCGGTCGACCCGACGATCGAGTTCACGTTGTTGGTGCCCAGCCCGACGATGAACAGCCACGACGTGATGGCGAAGAAGATGCCGAGCACGGTGACGGCGCCGAGCAGCGCTCGTGGCGTGTTTCTCCGTGGGTTCTGAGTCTCTTCGGCAACGGGAGTTACGGCCTCCCAGCCACTGAAGGCAAAGATCGAGAACACGACCCCGAGGTACAGACCCTGCGCGCTGGAGGCATTCGCAGGGTTCAGCGGCGCGGCTGAGAAACCCCCGCTGCCGGGCGAGGAGATCGCAGTGATCGCCAGGGCGATCACGATCGCGATCTCGAGCAGACCGAGACCAACGAGCGTCCGAGTGGAAATGCCGATTCCTCGCTGAACGATGATGATGGCGACAACCAGGATCGCGATCGTCGCGATCCACCACGGGACCGTGATACCCCATTGACTCTTCAGCTCGGGCTCGAGAATCGCGTTACAGAAATAGCTGACCAGGATGGTGGCGGCGGGGGGAAACCACAAGATGAAAACCCACCCGGTGAGGAAGCCACCGAACGGGTGCAGGGCTCTCGATACGTAAGTCGAGAAGCCGCCGGCGGAGGGGATCTCCTTGGCCAGCTGGCCGATCGTGGTCGCGATCATGAACACCAGTACGAACGCGATGATGTACACGACCGGCGCCGCCAGCCCCGCTTCGCCGACGGTGAACTGGAACGTGGAGATAATCGCGAACGCGGGTGCGATCGTCGCCACCCCCTGCATGATCACCTGATAGAGAGGCAGAGCTCCCGTCCTGAGCTCCGTCTTGATCCCCGACTCGGGCTGAGCGGTCGAAGATTGCACCGACGTTTCGACTGACACGTCTCTCCTCCTACGGCGGGCATCGACGCCACCGACACAGCGCCCATCTCCGTGTCGGCGTTGAACGGGTGCGGCTAGCTGCTGCGGTGCGCGCTCTCTCCACTCACCGTCGGAGAGCGTGCTCTCGAGGTCTCTCGGCCCCGAAAAGATCTAATGCATCATTCTATGCATGTTTGTGGAGCCAGGTCAAGTTCACAGTCACGCTGAGCGGCCGAGTTACACCGGCGTGAGCAGTCCGTCAAACAGCGTCTCGAGCCACCGCGCGTCCTCGAGCTGGGACCGAACCTGACCCAGAAACAGCGCGGCGGGCGCGCCGTCGATGATCCGGTGGTCGACGCTCAGCGTCAGCACGATCGTGCCGCGCTCGAGCGAACCAACCGCGAGGATGGCCGCCTGCGGCGGGATCACGAGCGCGTTGAAGCGGCGGACCCCGAGCGGACCCAGGTTGGAGATCGAGAATGTCGCGGACAGCAGGTCGCCCGGCGACAGCGCGCCCTTGTGCGCCGCTTCAGTGAGCCGGATCCGCTCGCCGGCGAGCTCGTCGAGCGTTCGGACATCGGCCCGCGCGATGGCGGGACTGACCAGCCCTTGCTCGATGGCGATCGCGATCCCGACGTTGATCTCCTCGTGCCGGACGATCCCGTCGTCGGTCAGCGACGCGTTGACCCCCGGATGGTCGCGGAGCGCCCGAGCGGAGGAGGCGACCAGCGCGTCGGTGTAGGACGGCCGGCGATCTCGAGCCGTCCGGTCGCGCATCTCGGTCAGGGGGGCCGCCCGGAGCGTCATCTCGATCGCGAACTGAGGGATCGCCGCGCTGGCGGTCATCGACTTCGCGATCGCCCGCCGCATCCGGCTCAAGGGTTCGGGTATGCCGCTCGCGCCCATTCCCTCAGCGCAGGCTGCGGAGAAGGGCCGCGGTCGCCTCGACCTGCTCGATCATCGCATCGCGTGCCCCCTGGGAATCGTGCACGGTGATCGCCTCGAGGATCTTCTCGTGCTGATCATGGGAGTGCCGGATCGACTCGCCGAGGATCGGCATCGCAACGAGCAGTTCGCCGAGCCGTAGCTGCACGTCGGCTGCGGCCGCGAGCAGGCTGGGGGAGCCGGCCATCGGCGCCAGCGCGAGGTGGAAACGCGAGTCGGCCCCGCGAAAGCTCGCTGGCGGCACTTGCCTGGATTGCTCGAACAGGGCATACGCGTAAGCCAACTGGGTTTCGTCGCGCCGTTGCGCCGCGAGCTCGACGATCGTGGGCTCGATCGCGCGCCGGTAGTCCATCGCGTCATCGAGCTCCGGCCCCATCTCGCGCAGCACCTTGCGCGTATTGGTCCTGGACTCGCTGAGCTCGCTGCGCAGCACGTACGCTCCCCCCTGTCGGCCGCGACGGATCTCGATGAAGCCCGCCTGCTCGAGCGCCCGCAGCGCCTCGCGGACCGTGACCCGGCTGACCTCGAGGCGCTCGGTGAGCTCGCGCTCGGTCGGGAACCGCTCCCCGACCGGGATGACGCCGACCTTGATCGCCTGCGACAGGCGCGCGACGGTTTCCTCGAACAAGTTGCGCGACCGGATCGATCGGAAGACGAGCTCGGCAGGCAATCGCTTGACGTCCGCTTCCTCGGGCAGCGAGGCGGCCGGATCGACCGGCGCTGGGGTCAGCTTGCGCGCCGCGCGAGCGCTCGAGCGGGGGTTTGACTTGGTCAGCTCTCGACCTCGATGTAGGCCAGCACGTCCCCCACCTCGGCATCCCGCCCAGCCTCGACCACGATCTCGGCGAGCGTTCCGCCGCACGGCGACTCGAGCTCGGCGTCGACCTTGTCGGTCGCGATCTCGGCGATCGCCTCCCCCTCGGAGACCGTATCCCCCACGGTCTTGAGCCACTTCTCGACGGTCGCCTCGACCATGTTCATCCCCCACTTTGGCAGCGTCACGGCCAACCGTTCCGAGCTCACAACACCCTCCTCACGGCCTCGGCGATGTCCGCCTCGCTGGGAATCACGTGCGATTCGAGCTTGGGCGCATACGGGATCGGGACGTCCGGCACGGCCAGTCGCACGATCGGCGCCCGCAAGGCGTCAAACGCATGTTCGGCCAGCGTTGCCGCGATTTCCGAAGCGGCAGAACAGGTCAGGCGGGCCTCGTCGACGACCACGGCCCGCCCCGTCCTGCGGACGGACTCGACGAGCGGCTCGACCGGAAACGGCGCCAGCGTGCATACATCGACGACCTCGGCACCGACGCCCTCCGCGGCCAGCCGCTTGGCGGCACGCCGGGCCCGGACCGCCATCAGCCCAACGGCGAAGATCGAGACGTCGGTGCCGTACGACCACACCTCCACCTCTCCCAGGGCGAGTGGCTCGCCGCCGACCTCGCCGCGCGCCGAGGCCAGCGACGGCTGGTAGAGCACGACGACGGGATCGTCACACCGCAGCGCCGCCCGCGTGAGCCAGAACCCCTGATGCGCAGTCGATGGAAACACGACCCGCAGTCCGCCGGCGTTCATCAGCATCGGGTGCGAGGCTTCGGAATGTTGCGCGGCAAACCCGCACGCGCCAGCCGCCGCCACGACGGTCAGCGGCGCCGATACCTGACCGCCGGTCATGTACTGCGCGCGGCCGATCTGGTTGACGAGCTGGTCGAAGGCGACGTAGGTGAAGCTCGAGTACATGATGTCGACGATCGGGCGCAACCCGTTGACGGCTGCCCCCAGGGCCGCCCCCAGGAACCCGGCCTCGGAGATCGGCGTGTCGACCACGCGCTCGTCGCCGAACTCGGCGTGAAGTCCCCTGGTCGTGCTCATCACCCCGACGCGGATGTCCTCGCCCCAGATCACGACGCGTTCGTCGAGCCGCATCTCCTGCGCGATCGCGTCGCCGATCGCCGGCGCCAGACGGTTGGCCGCCGAGACGGTTGCCTGCTCCACGCCGCTCATCCGACGAACACTCCGCTGAACGCGGTCTCGAGCTCGGGCTCGGGCGCGGCCAGTGCCGATTCGCGCGCGGCCGTGAATCGCTCGCGAGCCCGGGCCTCGGCCGCCGCGCGTTTGCCGGCCCCGTCGAGCCCGAGCCGGTCGAGCTCGTTCGTGAGTCGATCGATCGGGTCACCCGAGGTGTTGGGCGCGTCCCGGTAGACGCCGGCGTAGCGCTCGTCCCCCTCGTGATGGCCGCGCCAGCGCGTCGTCCGACACTCGATCAACGTCGGCCCGTCGCCGGACCGAGCCCGCGTCAAGGCCGCGTACATCGCGAGGTGAACGTCCACCACGTCCTCCCCGTCGGCCAGGATCCCCGGGACTCCGAACCCCTCGCCACGCGTATGGATGCCCGGCCCAGCGGTCACGTTCCCGACCGGGGTGAACTCCGTGTAGCCGTTGTTCTCGCACACGAGGATCAGCGGCGCGCGCCACAGACAGGCCAGGTTCATCGTCTCGTAGAGCCCTCCGGTGTTGGCCGCACCGTCGCCGAACACCGCCACGGCGACGTTGTCGGTGCCGCGTTGACTGGCCGCCCGGGCGAGACCGAGCGCCATCGGGATTCCGCCGCCGACGATCCCGTTGGCGCCCGCGACGCCGAGCTCGGGGCAGGCGATGTGCATCGAGCCGCCCTTGCCCCCGCAGTAGCCGGTCGCGCGACCGAAGATCTCGGCGTACATCCGTTCCGGATCCAGCCCGCGGGCGAGCATCAAGCCGTGCCCGCGGTGCGAGACTGTGATCTGATCCCCGGGCAAGAGGTCGCCGGCAACTCCGACCGCGACAGCTTCCTGCCCGATGCACAGATGCACGGCTCCCAGCACGGTGCTCCCCTGCTCGTGGAGCTCGACGAGCTGTTGTTCGAACGCCCGCACGTCGATCAGTGCCTGGAGCCAGTGGTCGCCTCGATCGCTTACCAGCTGCTGCCGTTCGTCCATGTCACGCTCCATGTCGCCGGTGGACATCGAGAAAATCATATTAGGTCATGTTTATAATGATTTCAACCAGCGCCTCGGCGAGGCGGCGGACGAGAGGAAGTCAGGCACGGTGTTTTCGCGAGCCGGTGTCCGTGGACGACGATGCTTCATCACCGGCGGCGCCGGTGGAGTCGGCGCCGCCACGGCCAGGCGCTTCTGCCAGGAAGGCGCCCACGTGGTCATTAGCGACCTCGATGCCGAGGGCGTCGAGCGGATCGCCGCGGAGTTGACCGCCGAGGGCTTCACCGCCCACGCGGTGGCGCTCGACGTGACCGACGACGCCGCCGTGAGCGCGGCCGTGGCCGAGGCCGCGCGGCGGCTGGGTGGGCTCGACACTCTGGTCGCGAACGCCGGCATCCTCACCGTCGATCGGATCGAGGACCTCACGCCGGAAGCGTTTCGCCACACGCTCGAGGTGAACGTCATCGGCACTTTCCTGTGCATCCGGCACTCGGTGGCACTGTTGCGCGAGGCCGGCGGCGGAGCGATCGTATGCACCGCTTCGCAGGCCGGCCTCGAGGGCGTACCGGAGGCGACCGCATACTGCGCGTCCAAGTTCGGGGTGGTCGGGATCGTCCAGTCGCTCGCGCGCGAGCTCGCGCGCGAGGGGATCCGGGTGACGGGCGTCGCGCCCGGGCTGGTTGACACACCGATGCTCACCCACTACTACGAGCGCCGCGCTCGGATTCACGGCGGCAGCGCGGATCAACTCCGGCGCGAGGCGGTGGCCAAATATCCGATCGGTCGCCTGGCGACCCCGACGGAGGTGGCGGATGTGATTGTGTTTCTCGCCTCTGATCTCGCCTCGTACATCACCGGCGCGACGGTGCCGGTCATCGGCGGGCAACTGAGCCGATGACCACGCAGCTGAACCACGTGTCAGTGACGTGTGGCGATCTGGACCGGTCGCTGGCCTTCTACAACGGGCTCCTCGGGCTCACGATTCGCGAACGCGGCGAGCGGACCTCGGAGGTACTCGACGCGATCATCGGCCTGGGACCGGTCCGCCTGCGCTTCGCCGAGCTCGAGCTCGGCGACCGCAGGTTTCTCGAGCTGTTCGAGTACGTGCAGCCCGCCGGCGTGGCGGTGGCGTCGCGGACCTGCGACCACGGCAACGTGCATTTTGCGGTCGAGGTGGACGACATCGAGGCGGTCCACCGGCGGCTCACCGCGGCCGGGATCGTGACCCGGTCGGACCCGGTGCACATCACGAGCGGTGACTGGACCGGGGCCTGCGCGTTCTACTCGATCGATCCCGACGGTGTCACGGTCGAATGCATCCAGTTCCCGCCGACGCGCCCACGAGGTCGCGTGCTCGTGCTGCAACACGAGCACCGCGGTCCCGCGGGCTCACTCGGCGAGTGGGCCGCCGCGCGCGGCTTCGAGCTCGAGGTGCTGATGGCCGACGAGGAGTGGTCCGCACCGTCGGTGGACTCGTTCGCGTTCGTCGTGTCGCTCGGGTCGGAGTCGGCGGCCTACGACGACGAAGTGCCGTGGCTGGCTCGGGAGCTCGAGCTCCTCGACCGGGCCCATCGCGCGCGCGTGCCGGTGTTGGGGATCTGCTTTGGGTCTCAGATCCTGGCCCGATCGCTCGGCGCCGCCACCCGACGCGCCGACCAGTCGGAGGTCGGTTGGTACGAGGTCGAGTCGAGCGATCCGTCGTCGATAACGCCCGGGCCCTGGCTGTTCTGGCACGACGACCGCTTCGACGTGCCGCTGGGCGGCGAGCTGCTGGCCAGAACCGACGTCGGGCCGGCCGCCTTCCGAGCGGGGAGATCGATGGGGATCCAGTTCCACCCCGAGGTCACCGATGAGTTGCTGGGGACGTGGATCGAGCACGAGGGAGCCAGCCTCGCGGCCGAAGTTCGCGATCAACTGCGCCACGGCGCGCAGGCCCAACGGGAGCGGTTCGAGCAGCGCGCGTTTCAGCTCTACGACCTGTTTCTCGCTAACGCGTTCTGACGGTCGCGGCTACTCGTCGGGCGGGTACTCCCGGAGGATCCCGACCGTCAGTCCGCCGTCCACGACGATCGTCGTCCCCGACACGTAGCTGGCGGCATCACTGAGCAGGAACACGATCGCCTCGGCGACTTCGGCCGGCGCGCCCCACCGGCCGAGCGGAATGCGCGCCGAGAGCCAGTCCTGCGTGCCGGGGACATTGGGCGCGGTCATCGGCGTCTCGATGAACCCGGGAGCGACCGCGTTCACGCGGATACCTCGCCGTCCGAGCGCCGCGGCGAGGGAGTCGGACACCATCTTGATCCCGGCCTTCGCGGCCGTGTAGGCGGGCGTCACCTGACCCGATGAGGCGAGCACGGTGAGCGCCGCCACGCTAGCGATGTTGACAATCGCCGCGCCCGCCGGATCGAAACGGTCCAGCAACGCCTGCGTGAGCATGAACGGCGCCGTCAGGTCGAGCTGCAGCACTCGCGCCCAGTCGTCAGGGTCCTGCGTTGGGAACGCCGTGCGCGGAGCGATCGCGGCTCCGTTGACGAGCCCCTGGAGCGTGCCGCAGGCATCGCGGATCGTTGCGATCGCCGGCGCGATCTCGCCGAAGTCGACGACGATCGCCGTACCGCCGATCTCCTCTGCCACGTCGCGGGCTCCGGTCGCGTTGCGGTCGGCGACGAGGACGTGGGCACCGAACGCGCCGAGGCGGACGCAGGTGGCGCGCCCGATGCCGCTGGCCCCCCCGGTGACGAGGATCCGGCGATCCTTGAAGTCGGTCTGCTTGTCAGCCATCTCGTTGCCTTCTCACGACCACCCTCCCATGCCGAGCGCTGCTCGGCCTAAAAGGCCTATAGGTCTACAAGCGTACCTATCACCGGTGCTTCGTCGTCGGGCGGGTCAGCTCGTCGATGGTCGACGCGCGCGTGGTTTCGATGTGGGCGGCCATCGCCCGCCCGGCCGCTTCCGCGTCGGACGAGGCGATCGCTGCCACGATCTCGCGATGCTCGATCGCCGCGTCCCGGGACGTCTTGGCGAACACGGCTCCGAGTGGACGATGAAGGTTCACTCGCGCCGTCTCCACGGCCTCGACCAGGTAGTGGTTGTGACTGGCGGCGGCGATCGCGAGGTGAAACCGGTGGTCGAGCTCGATGAACCGGGTGGTGAGGAGCGCGCCGGCATCCACGCTCTCGGCCATCTGGTATTCGCTCACCACTTGCTCCTGTGCGGTGACGAGCTCGTCGAGCGCCCCAGCCTCGTCTTCGGTGCGCTCCCGGGCCGCTCCTTGCGCCGCCGCGCACTCGACCGCGAGGCGAAAGTCAGTTAGCTGTCTGATTTCGTCGATCTGCGCGCGCAGTTCATCGGCGGTGAGGCGTTGGGCCCCGCCAGCGGGTAACACGCGACTGCCGCCCTTGGCGCCTCGCGTCACCTCGAGCATTCCCTCGCCCTCGAGCACGCGGATCGCTTCCCGGACCACCGTGCGCGAGACGCGGAGTTGTTGCGCGAGCTGGCGCTCGGATGGCAACCGGTCACCCGGGCTGAACCGTCCGAGCGCCAGCGCACGGCGGATCTGCTCGACCGCGAGCTCATAGGCCGCTTGTGGCTTGACGGGCGCGATGCCGAAACCGGCTGGCACCAAGCTGGGGGTCTCTGGTCGCGGACTCACGCTGTTGGCTCCACCCGCCAGGGCCCAGGACCCTGGGCCCTGGCGAGAGGTCGACGGCGACATGGTAGTCGGACGCGACCACGCTCCTCGCTGGGCATGTGGGTTGACGCGTCGTCTGCTAGTGGTACTTTTGTAGACCTATAGTCCTTTCTACGCGGTAGGCTCGGGTTCTGCGCCGGGCTCGTCTTCACGGAGTGCCAATGACCAAGGTGACCGATATCGCCGGTACGCGGCTGCGGCCGCTGTCGGAGCACCTGTTCGCCTTCGCGGACACGTGCAACGTGTACCTCGTCACCGACGGCGACGTGGGGCTGGTGATCGACGCCGGCAGCGGCGCGGTGGCCGACCACGTGGCCGACGCCGGCGTCGGCTCGCTCGAGTGGGTGCTCCACACCCACCATCACCGCGATCAATGCTGGGGCACGCCCCGACTCGTCGCCGAGCACGGAACCCGAGTCGCCGTCCCCGAGCACGAGCGATACCTGTTCGCTTCGGCCCGCGAGCATTGGCGGACCAAGCGGATCTTCGATAACTACAACGATCGCAACACGTTCTTCGCCCCAGCAGCGGACATCCCGGTCGACGCCATCCTCGAGGATTACGAGGAGTTCCACTGGCGCGGCTATCGCTTCTTCGTAATGCCGGCCAAGGGCCACACGTCCGGCTCGAGCGCGTTGCTGGCCGAGATCGACGGCCGCCTCGTCGCCTTCACGGGAGACCTCATCGCCTGCGGTGGCTACCTCTACCAACTCCACGCGATGGAGTACGGCTACGGCGACCTGCTCGGCGTGTTATTCACGATCGAATCCCTCCAGGCGCTACGCCGCCACGACCCGGCGCTCATCCTGCCCTCTCATGGTGCCCCGGTTCAGGACGTCGCCGGCGACGTCGACCGCTTGCAGAAGCGGCTGATCGACATCGTCCGCCTCGGATTCTGCGCGCTCGACTCGTGGTCGGCAGCGCCCGCGGCGGACTCGCTACCGGAACCGAGCCTGCTCAGGCTCTCGGAGCACCTCCTGTGGGGCGGTCCGTGGACGTGCTCGAACTTCTACGTGCTGCTGAGCGGGACCGGCGAGGCCATCCTGATCGACTATGGCCACTCGTTCGGCGCGCACCTGCACATAGGCACCGACCAGCTCGCGTTCGAGAGCTTTCGCTTCGTCGCGCACCACCTCGACGAGCTCTCCGAGCGGTTTGGCGTCACCTCGATCGACGCGGTCATCCCGACCCACATCCACGACGATCACGCGTGTGGCATTCCCTACCTCCAGCGCCATCACGGTACCGCGTGCTGGGCGCTGGACCGAGTTGCGGAGGTGCTCGAGGCGCCTTCCGCATGGGCGAGCACGCCGTGCCTGTATGCGAAGCCGATTCGCGTTCACTGTCGGCTCGCGGACGGCGATCGCGTGGCCTGGCGGGGTTTCGAGTTGACCTTCCATCACGCGCCCGGCCAGACCGAGTTCCACTCGGTGATCAGCGCGCGGATCGACGGCAGGACGGTCGCGTTCACCGGTGACAACTACTTCCTCCACGACGTCGTGGTCGGGGGTCAGCACGAGCAACGGCCGAAGCAGACGATGATCTTCCGCAACAGCTTCCAGCTCGCCATGCACCGCCGCTGTGTCGAGGTGATGCGGGCGATCGAACCCGAGCTCATCTGTCCCGGCCACGACGGCGTGCTGTCCTGCGACAAGCGGGCCCTCGACCACTACGCCGACTTCGTCGCGCTCAAGGAGCAGTCGTTCCGCGCCGCGGTCGCCGCGCCGGTCGACCACCACATCGACCTGTTCTGGGCGCGGCTGCGACCGTACCTCGCCACGGTCTCACCGGGCGCACGGCTCGAGTACACGCTGACGCTCCGCAACAACCTCGAGCGAACGGCGACCTACGCCGCGCGGATGCTCGCCCCCGCGGACGGCAGCGGGCCAGGCGAACTGAGGACGGTGACGCTCGCGCCCGGCGCGCACGGCGAGCTGAACCTGACCGTCCGGGCGCCCGCGTCACCGAGCGGCGGTCGCGTCGTTCTCACCGCCGAGATCCTCATCGACGGCCGTTCGCAAGGACCGGTCGCGGAGGCGCTGGTCTCGGTCGAGCCGCGCCCCGCCGCGTGAAGTGAATCCGATGACCAACTCTACGATCTCGATCGGCGACATCGACCTCTCCGATCCCGATGCGTTCGTCGATGGTGTCCCCCACGAAGCGTTCGCCCGGCTGCGACGCGAAGACCCGGTCCACTTCAATCCCGAGCCGTCCACCGCAGCATGACCGACTGCGCGCGATCATCAAGCGCCATTTCACCCACCGCGCGGTGAGTGGATGGGAAGCACAGATCCGGCGCGTCACCGCCGGCGTGCTCGAACGGGCGCTGGCGCTGGAAGAGTTCGACTTCGTCGAGCACGTGGCGGCGGAGATCCCGATGCGCGTGTTCGGCGAGATCATGGGGATTCCGGCCGCCGACCGCCGCCACATCGTCGAGATCGGCAACCAGCTCGTCGGCCTCCAGGACCCCGAGTACGCAATCCCGCCAGACGCGCAGGACCCGATGCTGCCGTGCTCGAGTCCGGTCGCGCGGGAGATGTTCGCGGTCGGCCGGCGGCTCGCCGACCTGCGGCGCAACGACCCGCGTGGCGATGTCGTCAGCCGGCTCGTGGCCGAGGGCCTCGACCAACGCGAGTACGACGTCTACTTCCTCCTGCTGGCGGTCGGGGGCAACGAGACGACGCGCAACACGATCACCCACGGCGTGATCGCGCTGCTCGACAATCCCGCGCAGCTCGAATGGCTGCGGCGGAACCCGGACCTGATCGGTCCAGCGGTGGAGGAAATGCTCCGCTGGTCGACGCCCGTCCACCACTTCCGCCGCACCGCGACGCGAGACACGGAGCTCGGCGGACGCAAGATCACGGCGGGGGAGAAGGTGACGACGTGGTTCGTTTCCGGCAACCGCGACGGCGATGTGTTCGCGGACCCCGACGGGTTCGACATCGAGCGAGCGCCAAACCGCCACATGACGTTCGGTCCCGGTGGCCTCCACCACTGCCTGGGCGCGCACCTCGCCCGCCTCGAGCTCCGGATCTTCTTCCTTCAGCTGCTCGCTCAGCCGAGCCGGCTCGAGCTCATCGGCCCGCCGCAGCGGCTGCGATCGAACTTCTTCAACGGCATCAAGCGGCTGCCCGCACGGTGGCGGTGACCTCGACAGGATGCGAGAGGCGAATCAGGCGCACTCGAACCCACGTCGCCGCTCGACGTCGGTGACCTCGCGGTCGAACACCTCGACCTCGTGCTCCGCCATCGCAGCGAGATGGCCGACCAGTTCATCGCCGAACATCTCGACCGCCCGTGGGCTGTTCTGGAACAGCTCGACGGCGGCCCGTAGCGAACGCGGAAGCTCCTCCCCCGGCGCCTCGACGACGGTCACCGGCTCACCGATCGGCTCGAGCTTGTGGTCGATCCCGTACAGCCCCGAGGCGATCATCCCGGCGATGGCGAGATAGAAATTGGCGTCGGCGCCGGCGATCCGGTTCTCGACGTGAAGCCCCGACCCCTCCCCCACGACGCGGAACGGCACCGTGCGGACGTCGAGGCTCCACGCATTCGTGGCGGGGCCGATCGAGGACGGATCGATCCGCAGCCGCTTATACGAGTTCACGTACGGGCAGAAGAGCGGCATCAGCTCGCCCACCAGCGCCATCTGACCACCGAGCCAGTGGCGCCCCAGCGGACTCAGGCCGCTCGCGCCTGACGGGTCGGCCATCAGGCTCTCGCGGCGGCCGGGGTCCCACAGGCTGGCGTGGATGTGACCCGAGGAGGGCCCCTCCTCGTGGGAGTAGCGCGCCATGAATGTGGCCACGAGGCCGTGACGCAACGCCACCTGCTTGGTGATCAGCTTGAACAGCGTGATCCGGTCGGCCGCCTCCATCGCGTCGCTGTAGGTGAGCGTCAGCTCGAGCTGCACTCGACCCCACTCGTGCTTGATCGACTCGATCGGCACGCCGGAGGCGATGCAGCACCGCCTGACGTCCGCCAGCATCGGGTCGATCATGTTCATGTGCAGGATCGAATAGTCGGCATCCCGTCCACCGACCCGCTCGAGCGCGTGGTAGTTCTTGGCCCGAGCCGACGCGTAGTCCTCGGCGAAGACATAGAACTCGGTCTCGACGGCGCACACCACCGCCACGCCACGCTCCGCGGCGCGCTCGAGTTGACGGCTGAGCGCCCGGCGCGGAAGCTGCTCGACGGGGGCGCCACCCAGCCACGTGCCTTCGGCCATCACGATCGCGGTCTTCTCGACGTTGGCCAGCCGCCGCAGCGAGCGCAGATCGGGGTGCAAACGCATGTCGGCCCAGCCGTTGGGGTGGCCGACGTGCGGGAACCGGCCCTCGAGAAGGTTCCAGTCGTTGTCGTAGATCAACGTCCCGGACGAGACATCGACGTCACCCTCCTCCAAGAACAGTCGGGCGGGCAGGCTCTTGCCGCACAGCTTCCCCTGGATGTCCGCCGTCGCGACGATCACCGCCTCGATCTCGCCGTCCTCGACCAGCCGCCCAAACTCCTCACGACTCAGTCGCTCGGCCGGCCACCGTGCGAGCGAATCCAGTCCGGCGCCGTCGACCTCTTGCTGCTCACGACCGTTCACGTCAATACTTGCCATCCCTCTCCTTTACTAGGTTAGGTCGCTGCCTCGCCCGAACGGCCTCGTCAACGCACTCCGCCCGGCGATGCGTCGGGCGGATCATAAACAACTATAGGTCTAGTAAAATACCACAAGCCCTTTTCTGAGGGTTCGGGATCCAGCGCTTCGCCGGCGCCCCGGCCCGCCCCGCCGGTGCCCGCACCCGCTCCCCCCGCGCGCACCCCCGTAGCGCCGGACATGCTCGTGCGGCCGGTTGGCTTGCGAGGGGGACCGGACGCTCGGGGACGCCGGCGTGCCGGCCGCCGCCTCGGCTCGCGGCGCGTCAACCGATGGAGTGCGTCGCCCGCGCGGTTGCGGTTGGCGCGATTTCGGGCGTTGGCGCGATTTCGGGCGCGCTGGCGCAGCTGACGGGCGCGTTTGGCGATTGCGCGGGGAATTGGTCGGGCTATAGGTGACTCAGCCCCCACGCCGCTCGCCCTGCCCACGACGGTCTGGCGGTCCCACCCCTACGCCCACCCCCTGCCCACGAGGACCGGCTAACACCAGCCTGAGAGAGAAAGCGACGTATTTCGTCGTTTTCTCGCGCACCCTCGGCCGGGAAGCCGATCCGTGGGGGCCTGGCCGTGTGAGTCACGCCCACTCTCCGATGAGGGGCTGATCGCACCGCCAACTACCGGCGGCGCCGTCGCCGGCCCGGGGAGCTCCCCAAGCGCTGCCGGTCCCAAGCCCACCCAGCGTCGCACACTGCTGGCACCACCTGAGCCTCCCCAGACCCGGCGCGCCACCGTCAGCCCGCCCCCGCCGACCACGCAAGCCCGCCGCCCCCAGCGACCACGCCAGACCGACCCCGTCGCCCGCCGCAGCATTCCACCCCGACCGACCCGCTCGCTCCCGCACGGGGCCCCGATCGGGCGACCCCCTTGACGTGGAGGCCAAAAGATGCATAAAGTGCTCCATTAGTTCTCCAGTCGGAACACCGCCAGCACCTCGTAGGAGGAGAGAGTTTGATGGCTGAGGGTACGGTTGATGTGGGTTCGGGGGTTGTGCAGACTCATTTTGCGCGTCGTGCGACGGGGTTTGTGCGGGATATTCGGGTTCGGGATGCGGTGATTTTTAATGTGTTGCCGGCGTGTCCTGGGTTGGTTATGGCGTTGTCGGTGTTTTGGGTGTTGTCGACGTTTACGGGCGTGAATTTGTATGTGGGGATTTTGATTACGATTGTTTGTGCGTTTTTGATTTCGGGTGCGTTTGGGTTGTTGTCGCAGATTATGCCGCGGTCGGGTGGGGATTACATTTTGATTTCGCGGTCGTTGCATCCGGGGTTGGCGATTGGGTCGTCGTTGTTGATTGGGACGTCAGCGATGTTGGCGATGGGGTATTGGGGGGTTTTTACGGCGAATATTTGTATTGGGCCGATGTTGACGATGTTCGGGGTGTCGGTGGGTTCGCATTGGTTGCAGACGGCTGGGGTGACGTTGACGCATCATCCGTGGAATATGTTGATTGGGTTTGTTGAGGTCGCGATTTTGGCGTCGATCATGGCGTGGGGGACGCGGTTGATGATGCGGATTCAGTTTTGGTTGTTCGTGAGCGCGATGGCGGGGTTTGTGGTGGCGGCGATCACGTTGTTGGTGACGTCGCATTCGGGGTTTGTGGGTGATTACAATTCGTATGCGCAGCCGTTTACGCATCATGCGGATACGTATTCGTATTTCATGGCGCAGGCGAAGGCGGGGGGGATTGCTACGCACGCGCCGACGAATTGGCATAACACGATTATCGCGTCGGGGGCGTTTATCGCGTTTGGGGTGTGGACGTGGTATTCGGTGAATTATGCGGGGGAGATTCGGCAGGCGGGGACGCGCCGGAATTGGTATTCGATGTTGGGCGGGTTGGCGTTGACGTTTATCCCGATTTTGTTGATGGTGTTGTTGCTGGAGAAGACGGTGAGTTTGCCGTTCTTGACCGCGGTGAATGGTTTGTCGTCGAACGCGAAGGTGTATACGTTGCCGAACCTGCCGTGGTGGATCACGCTGGTCGCGACGATCGGGACGAACGGGGTGTTCGTGGCGTTTTTGGGGTTGACGTTTATCTGTTGGGCGCCGTTGATCGTGTATACGCAGATCGTGCAGCCGGTTCGGGCGTTGTTCGCGTGGGCGTTTGATCAGGTGATCCCGGAACGGATCGCGACGGTCAACGAGCGCACGCACACGCCGGTGTTCTCGTTGGGGTTGATCGCGGTCGCGTCGATCTTCTTCTTGTATCTCGCCGCGTACTCGTCCAGCTTTTTGAAGTATGTTGCGCTGTCGACGATCGTGGGGTTCCCGACGTTCATCATGGTCGGGATCTCAGCCATCGTGTTCCCGTTCAAACGCAAATCGGCGTACGAGGCGTCGGTCTCGAACATCACTCTGTTCGGGCTGCCGTTGTTGGTGTATTTCGGGGTCGGGGCGATCGCGGCGGGGATCTTCGGCGGCTGGTTGTGGCTGAAGTACCCGTTGTTGGGGTTGCCGAACGCGGGCAAGAGCATCGCCAAGCAGCTGTTCACCTCGCCCTTGAACGGTGGGCTGTCGCTGATCGCGTGCGCGTTGATCGTGGGCGCGGTGATCTACTTCGCCGGCCGGGCGTGGCGACGCACCCAGGGGATCGATATCGCGCTGAACTACATCGAGATCCCGCCCGAGTAGCCGTGCGCCTGTTCGGTCGCTCCCGCGAGCAGGGCAACGATCAGCTGCGCCTGTACTACGCCTCCGACATCCACGGCACCGAGGTGCTGTGGAAAAAGTTCCTCAACGCCCCCGGCGCGTACAACGCCAAAGTGCTCGTGATGGGCGGCGATATCACCGGCAAGATGGTGATCCCGATCATCCAAAACGAGACCGGGGAAGGGTGGACGGCGACGTTCCACGGCCGCCAACAGACCCTCGAAGGCGATCCCGAGCTCGAGAAACTCGAGCAACGGATCCGCGGGAACGGGATGTACCCCTACCGGACGACCACCACCGAGGTCAAACAGCTCAGCGCGCTCACCGAACCCGAACGCGAGAAATGGTTCGAGGGGGTGATGCTCAACTCGTTCAAAAGCTGGCTCGAGCTCGCCGACCAGCGCCTCGCCGGCACCGGCATCCGGTGCTTCGTGATGCCCGGCAACGACGACCCCCCCAGCCTCGAACCCGTGATCGAGACCGCCACCGAAGTCGAGAGCTGCGACGAGAAATGGGTCACCTTCAACGACTACCAAATGCTCTCACTCGGCTACAGCAACATCACCCCCTGGAACAGCCCCCGCGAACTCGACGAAAACGCGCTCTACGAACGGATCACCGAACTCGCCGACCAACTCGAAGACCACACCCAAGCGATCTGGAACATCCACGTACCCCCCCACGACTCCCTACTCGACACCGCCGCCGAACTCGACCAAGACTTCAACGTCATCCTCATCGGCAAAACCCCCCACCTCATCCCCGTCGGCTCCACCGCCGTACGCGAAACGATCGAGAAATACCAACCCCTCGCCGCCCTCCACGGCCACATCCACGAATCCCCCGGCGCCACCCACATCGGCCGCACCCTCTGCATCAACCCCGGCAGCGACTACCAAACCGGCCGCATCACCGGCTGCCTCATCAACCTCAAACACAACCAAGTCAACCACCAATTCGTCACCGGCTGAAGCCGGGTGGGGATGAGCGCCGGCACCCGCCCGATCCAGACCAGCGTCACCGATGAAACCGTGCGGCTGATGCTGACCAAGCCGCGGATCGTCAAGCTCAACCGCAAGGACGCCTACGACCTCTACGCGCTCCTGCTCACGCACGAGGTCTGCGACCATGATCGCGACGCGATCAACGGCGCCTGGATTGGGCGGCTGTGCGGCCAGGACTGGGGTCTGTGCCACACGGTGGAGCTCAACCTCGCCCGCCTGGAGCTAGAGCTGGACGAGCTGCCGCTGGCGGCGACGCAGCGTAAGCTGATCCGAACGCGGATACGGGAGCTGCAGGAAGCTATCGAGCGGACGCCGAAGACGGCAAAGTGGCGGATCCGCGCCAGAGTCGGGGATCGCGTGCGCTGGTATGAAGAGCCCGAGGAGGTCGAGAAGTGGGCGTATTGACGGGTCAAACGAGATGGCGAAGGAGAACAGCTGCCGATGACACTCAGTGACGGTACGACGGGCGGGGCCACGGCGGCCGTCCGGTATCAGCGCCCCGAGGTGGACGGTCCGCAACGACTGTACGTGGACGGAGGCCGCGTGGACGGCAACACCGGCGCCTGCTTCACCACCCATGATCCATCGACCGCGCAGCCAATCGCCGACGTCGCGCAAGCCGGACCGGCTGACGTGGACCGAGCGGTCGAGGCGGCGCGGCGCGCGCAGCCGGACTGGGGCGTGCTGGCGCCCGAGCAGCGGGTGGCCGTCCTGTCAGAGTGCGCGCGGCTGCTGCGCGAGCGGGCAGTCGAGTTCGGTCGGCTGGAGGCCGTGGACGCGGGCAAGCCGATCGTGCAGGCGATCGAGCAGGTTTGCCTGACCGCCGACGCCTTTGACTACTGGGGCCGGGTCAGCCTCGGCTTGCGCGGCGTCGTCGTGCCCGCGAGCGCGCGGGCACTCAACTACACGCTGCGCGAGCCGGTGGGCGTGGTCGGAGTGATCACGCCGTGGAATTACCCGATGCTCGCGTACGCCGAAAGCGTTCCCGGGGCCCTGGCGGTCGGCAACGCCGTCGTGTTGAAGCCGTCGGAGTTGACGCCGCTCACGGCGCTGGCGCTGGCCGACGCGTTCAGCGAAGCCGGACTCCCGCCCGGGGTTCTCAATGTCGTACCCGGTGAGGGCGCCGTCGCCGGTCAGGCGCTGATCGAGCATCCGCACGTCGACATGGTGGCGTTCACCGGCTCAACGGCGGTGGGACGGAGGGTCGCGGCCACCGCGGGCGAGGGCCTCAAGCGAGCGGTGCTCGAGCTGGGCGGAAAATCTCCCAACATCGTGTTCGCCGACGCCGATCTCGACGCGGCCGTCGGCGCCTCCCTGTTCTCCTTCACTGTCAACCAGGGTCAGCTGTGCACCGCGGGAACGCGACTGATCGTCGAGCGATCGATCCACGATGAGCTCGTGGAGCGACTTCGCGCGGCCGCGGGCGAGCTCACGGTGGGCGATCCCTTCGACGTGGAGACCAAGCTGGGGGCACTGATCTCCGATCGCCAGCTCGAGCGGGTGGAAGGCTACGTCGCAACGGCGGTCCAGGAGGGCGCCGAGCTTGTCGCGGGCGGACGCCGACCCGTCATCGGCGGCCCCTGCGACGCCGGCACCTTCTACACCCCGACGATCTTCACCGGTGTCACCCCCGATATGACGATCGCGCGGGAGGAGGTGTTCGGCCCCGTGCTCGCCGTGCTGCCGTTTGCCAGTGAGGGCGAAGCCGCCGCGCTCGCCAACCACACCACGTATGGACTGAACGCGGCCATCTGGACCGGCGACCTGCAACGAGCCCACTCGTTGGCGCGTGAGATCGAGGCCGGAACCGTGTACGTGAACACGATCAACGGGGGGGCAACGGCGCCGCACGACCGCTACAAGGGATCAGGGCTCGGCATCACCGGGGAACGCGAGCAGCTCGAGGCAATGACCCGTGTCAAGAGCGTATTCGTCAACCTCGGCGGTGCCACGCCGTGCCTGTGACCGGTTTACAGCCAACGGGGTACATTGGTTGCGCATGAGCAGCCCAGCTCGCGTGCGGCAGGGCATGACGCGGAGCATCGCGGCCGAGGCCGACGAGCCACGCCGCCTGGAGGTGTTCCAGGCGATTCGCCTCCAGCGGGCCACCGACGAGGTCTGCATCGCGATCCTCGACCCGCTGCGCAGCGGCGTGTTCACCGTCGGCGATCGCCTACCGCGGGAGAAGGACCTGGCTGAGCGCTTCGAAGTTTCCGTGCACACCGTGAGCGAGGCGCTCAGGATCCTCGAGCAGGCCGGCATCGTGCGCCAGCGTCGTGGCCGGTACGGCGGAACCTACGTCGTGTCGCTGGCCAACGTGCGCTCGGTGTTGGCCTCGATGCTGGCCTCGTCGCATAGCGACTCCCAGGCCGAGCTGCGCAATCTGCTCGAGTTGCGGCGCCCGCTCGAGCTTCAGGCGGCGCTGCTGACGGCCGAGCGCGCGGGTGAAGAACACGTGCTCCAGCTGCGTCGCATCGCCGATGCGCTCGATCCCGACCTGCCGGTGGCCGAGTTTCGAGCCACGGATGTCCAGTTCCATCTCTACCTCGGCGAGGCGTGCGGGAACGCGCGGTTGCGCGATTACCTCCGTCACTACTTCGACGAGTATCAGCCGCTGCGCGACCGCTTCCCGCTCCAGCACCTGCAACGCGATGCCGCCGTCCAGGCCCAGCATGTTTACCTCGAAGCGATCACCAGCCGTAACCGCAAGCGCGTCGTGGCGGCGGCCGACGAGCATCTGGGCCGCGTCGAGGAGCTGTTCCTGGGCGAGCGGCTCGAGTTCCCCTGAATCGACGATCTAGCCGTCGAGGACAGCCTCGATGTCGAGCAGGCGGCAGAGGTGCATGAGCTCCTGCGCCCAGTCACCGTAGGCCGCTGCGAAGTGCTGGGACAGCACGTGGTCGAGGATCGCGCGGACGGTCGCGTCGGGGAAGAAGTGGACGCTCGGCCACGGCGGCAGCTCGGTTCCCATCTCCACCCAGGTCGGAGGCTCCCGCGCCTCGCCGGTGACGATGTGCATCCTGTACCCGTCGCCGGTCTGCGCCAGGCAGGCGAGCGTCATCCGTCCGGTCATCATCCGCGAGCCGTGGGCCAGCCCTTCCGACGAGAGCAGGTCGGTGCGCTTGATCACCACCGGACCGTCGACCATCTGGTGGGGCACGAAGCCGTCGACGCCGAGCAGGATCGAGTCGCGGTAGTGCTCGTAGTGCTCGAGGAAGGTCACAGGTTGGTCCGAGATCCATTTCAGGGCGAGCTCGGCCACGAGGTTGCCGACGTCGTTCTCGTCCACGTACGGGTAGCCGTCCGTCGCCACCAGTGATGAGGGAAGGCTGTGCAAGACGCCGAGCACCGATGCCACGCCCTCGACACACTTGTAGGAGACGGCGTCAAACGCGCGCTCGCGGCAGATCGCCACGGTGGCGAGGTACAGCCGGAACGCTTGGTCGAGGCCCTCGTCACCGGGCCGCCCGTGCGGCCACTCCCACGCCTCGGTCTGCTGGGCGATCGCCGCCGTGACCTCCTCTGCCGGGATCGACGACATGCTCCGCTCGACCTCGAGCAGGTCGACCGACTCCACCTCCGGGCCCAGCTGGCCGCGCAGGCGCGTGACGTCGAAGGCCGTCGTGTACAGGCCCATGTCGCCCCAGCCGAACAGCCCGACCCGCGCCGAGCGCATCCGCCGGGCGGCGCGCGCAGCCCGCCCGAAGGCGATGATGCCGCCGAGGTCCATCGGGCTGTCGGGGCCGTTGAAGAGATAGACGAAGGGCACGCCCCACCGTTCGAGCGGAAACCGCAGAGCGGTCGAACCGGCTCCGCCGGCGGGCGAGATCAGCGTTCCCCCTTCGGTGAAGCCTCCATAGCTGTACAGAACCGTGGGGCGGTCGCGGAAAGCGAGCAGCACGCGCGTCGCGGCTCGGTACTCGACCCAGTTGACGACGTTGGCGATGAGGCAATCCCACGGCGCGGCGGACAGCTCGCCGACCGCGCGCGACACGTGGTCGTTCGAGGACACGGGATCGGTGCGCACGAGCTCGAGGCCCGCGTCGGACAGCTCGCGCTCGGCTCGCGCGGTGATCCCGGCCAGCCGGCCCCGGTCGTAGAGCGAGGATCCAAACGCGACGTAGCCGGCCCGCAACCGTCCCTCCGTGGCCTCTTGATCGTTCAAACCGGCGGCAGCATATCTCGGTAGACTTGAACGTTCAAGATGAAGATCACCGGCCTCTCGACCGTCGTCGTCGGCGCTGAGATGCGCAACTGGATATTTGTCAAGGTGGAGACGGACGAGGGCCTGGTCGGCTGGGGTGAGGCGACGGTCGAGTGGAAGACGCGCGCGGTCGTGGGCTGCGTCGAGGACTTCGCCACGCTGCTGGTCGGCGAGGACCCCCGAAGGATCGAGCACCTGTTCCAGATGATGGTGCGCCAGCATTTCTTCCGCCCCGGGATGGTCGAAGGGTCGGCGATCTCCGGAATCGAGCAAGCGTGCTGGGACATCCTCGGCAAATCGCTCGGGGTGCCGGTGTGGCAGCTGCTGGGCGGCAATGTCCGCGACGAGATCCGGCTCTACGACCACCTCGGCGGCGGCGAGATGGAGTCCGTCTACCACACGCTCGAGCCCAGCGAAGCCCGCGATAAGGCGCTCGAGTCGGTGCAGGCCGGGTTTGACGCGATCAAGCTCGAGGTCGTGATCCCGCGCACGGCCCCGCTCGACGGGAGCGCTGTCCTCCGTCACGCCGACGCCACGATGGCGGCCGTCCGCGATGCGGTCGGCGACGAGATCGAGCTGATGGTCGATCTCCACGGGCGCTGCTCGCCGCAGATGGCGGCCCAGTACTTCCGCGTGCTCGAGCCCTACCGGCCGTGGTTCTTCGAGGAGGCCTGCCCCGCCGAGCAGCCGCGAGCGATGGCCGAGCTCGCGCGCCGCACGTGGGTGCCGCTCGCCGCCGGCGAGCGGTTGACGCTGCGCAAGCCGTTCCACGAGTTGCTCGAGCTGGGCGCCGTCTCGGTCCTCCAGCCCGACCTCGTCCACTGCGGCGGGATCGGCGAGGCGCGGCGGATCGCGGCGCTGGGCGAGGTTTACGGGGCGGTCGTGGCACCCCACTCGTCGACCGGGCCGATCGGCCACGCGGCCTCGCTCCAGCTCGGCTTCGCCACCCCCAACTTCGTCATCCAGGAGACCTGGCGCGCCGACGTCCCGTGGCGCTTCGATGTCCTCTCCCGCTCGCTCGAGCTCGCCGGCGGAGTCGCCGAGCTGCCGACCGAACCTGGGCTCGGGGTCGAGGTCAACGAGCGCGAGGCGGCCAAGCATCCGTTCCAGCAGGAGCCGCTGATGCGCTATTTCCATCCCGACGGGGCCGTGGCCGACTGGTGAGCGCGGACGTCGTCGTCGCCGGTGGCGGGATCATGGGCGCGAGCGTCGCGCTCCATCTCGCCGAGGCCGGCGCCGGGTCCGTCGTGCTGCTCGAACGCGAGTCCGCGCTCGGGACGCAGACGACCCGGGCGGGGGCCGGCTTCGTCGGCTACTGGGCCGGAGAGCTCGAGGCCGAGCTGGCCAGATACGGGATCGAGTTTTACGAGCGCCTCCAGGCGGAGAGCGGCACGGACCTCGGCGTCCGTCACGTCGGGCTCCTGTTCCCGGCGCTGTCGCCGGCCGGGGTCGAGATGCTGCGCCAGGAGGAGGCGCGCGAGCGCACCTTCGCGCAGGTGCAGCTGGTGGACGGGCCCGAGGCGTGCCGGCTGTGTCCGCTGCTAGCGCCCGAAGCCGTCTACGGCGGTCTGTTTCAACCCGATGGACGGCAGGTACCCACCCGCCGCGTGATCGAGGCCCTGCGCGGAGCGCTCGCCGCCGCCGGCGTCGAGGTCCGCCCCGGCGTCGAGGTCACGCGGGCCCGGGTCGCAGCCGGGCGCGTCGTCGGCGTGGAGACGACCGCCGGCGAGATCCCGGCCGGCGCGTTCGTCAACGCGGCCGGCGCGGGCACCCGGGCGCTCGCCCGGCAAAACGGAGTCGACGTCGCGGCCGTGCCGCTGCTCGAATCGCGGGTGCTGACCGAGCCACTCCCCGGCGTGACCGATCGGCTGCCGATGCTGTTGTTCTTCGAGCGCGACCTGTTCTACGCCCGTTCCGACGACGGTGGACTGCTGCTGGGGGCGATCGAGCGCGAGCTCGGCCCTGGTTCACGTGTTCCCCTGAACGCGCCGCCGCGCGCCGTCGACCTGCCCGACCACGCCGCGGCCAGCCACGAGCAGCTCGCGCGCGAGCTCGCCGCGGTGATCCCCGCCCTGGCCGAGATGCGGATCCGCGAGCGCTCGAGCGGCCTGCCGACGTGGACCCCCGACGGCCGCCACATCCTCGGGGCGGCGCCGGGTATCGAGGGGTACTTCGTGCTCTCCGGCTGCAACGAATCGGGTGTCACCCACGGGCCCGGGCTGGCCCGGCTCGCCGCCGAGCTGGTCGTGCGCGGCCGGACCGAGACCGATCTGAGCGCCTACCGGGTCGACCGCTTCACGGGACTCGACGAGGACGCGATCCAGCGGGAGGCGGAGGGCCAGTATCTGGCCCGTCACCCACCGGAGGCGGGCAAGGCGCCCGAGCCGTTCGGGATCACCATCCCCCAATCCAGCCGCTGAGCAGCCCGTACGGCACGCGCTGAGGCTCCTCGCCGGGCTGATGGCGCAGGAAGTCGAAGTCACACCCTTGATCGGCCTGCAGTACGTGGTCGAGAAACATCCGCCCGTAGCTGCGGGTGTATTTGGGCGGAGGGGGTGGCGTGGCGGCGAGCCGGCGCGCCAGTTCAGGGGCGGGAACGTCGAGTTCGAGCCGGCGGTCCTCGACGTCGAGCACGATCGGATCGCCGTCACGGACCGCGGCGAGCGGGCCGCCGGCGGCGGCCTCGGGCGCCACATGAAGAACCACGGTCCCGAACGCGGTCCCGCTCATCCGCGCGTCCGACACCCGGACCATGTCGGTGACCCCCGCCCGCAACAGCTTGGACGGGATCGGGATCATGCCCCATTCCGGCATTCCCGGCGCGCCCTTCGGTCCCGCGTGGCGCAGCACGAGGACCGAGTCGGCGCTCACCTCGAGCTCGGGGTCGTCGATCCGCCGCGCGACGTCATCGATGTCCTCGAACACGACGGCCGGGCCGCGATGGCGCAGCAGTTGCGGCGAGGCCGCGCTGCGCTTCACGACCGCGCCGTCGGGCGCCAGGTTGCCGCGCACGACAGCGATCCCGCCGTCCGTCCCGAATGGCGCGTCGAGCGCGGCGATGACCCGGCGGTCGACCGCCTGCGCGCCGGCGTATCCCTCCTCGAGCGAGCCGCCGGTGACCGTCGGGACGTCGCCGTGGAGCAGCGGGGCGAGCTCGGCGAGCACGGCCCGGACCCCGCCGGCGTGGAACAGCTGCTCGACCAGGTACTCGCCGGACGGGCGGACGTTGACGATGATAGGCGTGCGCCGGGAGAGCTCGTCGAAGCGGTCGAGCGTGAGCGGCACGCCCACGCGTCCGGCGAGCGCGAGCAGGTGGATGACCGCGTTCGTGGATCCCCCGAGCGCCATCAGCAGCGTGATCGCGTTGTCGAACGCCTCGGCGGTAAGGATCTGGCTGGGCCGTGGACCGGAGCGCGCGAGCTCCACCGCCCGCGCCCCGGTCGACTCAGCCGCGGTCCGTCGTCGCGCGTCGACGGCCGGGATCGACGCCGTTCCCGGCAGGGACATGCCGAGAGCCTCGACGAGTGAGGTCATCGTGGAGGCCGTGCCCATCTCGTTGCAGTGTCCGTAGGACGGCGTGGCGGCGGCCTCGAGCTCGTCGAACTCGGCCTGGCTCATCCTCCCGGCGCGAAGCTCGTCGGCGTAATGCCACAGGTCGGTGCCGACGCCGAGCTCGCGGCCGCGGAACCAGGCCGGCTGCGACGGGCCGCCGGTGATCATGATCGCGGGGATATCGACGCTCGCCGCGCCCATCAGCTGCGCCGGCACGGTCTTGTCGCAACCCCCGATCAGCACGACGGCGTCGAGCGGGTACGAGCGGATCGACTCCTCGACGTCCATCGCCATCAGGTTGCGATACAGCATCGTCGTCGGCTTCATCAGGTTCTCGCCCAGCGAGATCGTGGGGAACTCGAGCGGCAGCCCGCCCGCCAGCAGGACCCCGCGTTTGACCGATTCGGCCAAGCCGCGGAAGTGCACGTTGCAATTGACGAGCTCCGACCACGAGTTGCAGATGCCGACCACCGGGCGGCCGGCCAGCGACTGGCGCGAGATGCCCTCGGCGTGGATCGAGGAGCGGTGGAGGAACCCGGCGAGGTCGTGGTGGCCGAACCACCGCGCGCTGCGCAGCGACCCGTCGTCTCCGGAACCGCTCACTGCGCCCCGCACCAATCGACGGTCAGGCGCACGTACGCGGCGGCCAGCCGGTGGAGGTCGTCGACGAGCACGAACTCGTCCGGCGCGTGCGGGTTCCCGCCGCTCGGGCCGCAGACGGCGACCGGGGTGGCTCCGGCCTGGCTGATCATGAACGCGTCACACGCGAACGGGGCCGTGTGCGGCTCGGCCCCGGGGTCGCCCAGGGCGGCGCGCATCGCGGCGACGATCGGCGCCTGGGGATCGCCGTCGAGGGCGGGGAGGAAGCGGGTCCGCTGCTCCCAGGTGAGCGGCACGCCGCCGTCGCCGGCCCGCTCGACGGCGTCGCGCAGTTCGGCCTCGAGCTGGGCGAGCGTCGTGCCGGGCACGATCTCGGCCCAGAACTCGAGCGCCCCGGTGGTGGGCGTCCCCTCCTCCGTGCCCCACGGCAGCTCCTCGCCGGCGCGGAGCAGATACTGATAGATCGGCGCGTCGCGCCCCCGCTCGGCGTCGGCCAGCGCCACCGCGACGCGCGCGATCGTGTGCAGCGCGCTCGGCGCCTGGCCGCCTCCGAAGTCCATCCCGCCCTCGCCGCCCCGGGCGTGCAGACGGTACTGGATGCCGCCACGTGTCGCGTGGCAGACGGCGAGCGCCGTCGGCTCGGGCAGCACGGCGCCGTCGGCGTTGTAGCCGCGCAGCCGGCACGCCAGCGTTCCGTTGGCGCCGCCGAACTCCTCGTCGACGGTCGTTTCGACCAGCACATCGCCGGCCAGCTCGGCGCCGGTCTCCGTCAGGCAGCGCAGCGCGTGCAGATAACACGCGACGCCGCCCTTCATGTCCATCGATCCCCGTCCATAGAGCCGGCCGGCTTCGAGGTCTCCATCCCAGTAACCGTGGTCGCCCTCGCCGAGCCCGGGGACGACGTCGACGTGCCCGGAGAACAGCAACGATCGTCCGTCTCCGGATCCCGGTTTGCGCGCCACCACGTTCGGACGGCCGGCGTAATCGCGGCCCGGCCACCACGCCTCGTGGTCCTTTGCGCCGATCACCTGATCGGGCTCGAACAGATCCGGTTCGAGGCCGAGCTCGCGGAGGTAACCGGCGACGAACTCCTGGCAGCGGCCCTCCTCACCACGCGGCGGCCGGTTCTCGCTCGGAATCGACACCAGCTCACGTACGAGCTCGACGAGCTCGCCCCGGTGCCGATCCAGCCACGCCTCACGCCCGGCGGCGGCGGTGTCAGGTAAACGACTTATGCCGCCACCAGCTTCGGATAGGCGAGCGGCGCGCCGCGGACGCCGGGGTCGATCGCCTTCACCGCCTGGCCGGCCAGCGAGGCGATCACCAGCACGTCGAGGTCGGGGCCGGCGAACGCGAGGTTCGTCGGGGTAAGGATGTACTCCCCGGTCCAGTCGTCGACGATCGTGTCGAGGATCCCGTCGGGGGTAAGGCGGTAGATGCGGTTCGGCTGCCAGCAGCCGATCCACAACCCTCCGTCGGCGTCGAACGCGAGCCCGTCGGGGACGACGCGCTCGAACTCGACCACCGGCTCGATCGGGCCTCCGTCAAGGGGCACGCGGATCACCCGCGGCCACGCCGACTCGACCGCGTACAGCCATCCCTCGGAGATTGCGAGGCCGTTGGCGAAGCGGAGATCTTCGAGGACGCGTTCGGTGGCGCCGTCCGGATCGATGCGAACGATCGCGCCGCCGGCCTGCTCCCAGCCGCCGGTGGCCGACACCCACAGCCGTCCTTGGCCATCGAACACGGGGTAGTTGGGTGACCCGATCGCTTCGCCGTAGCGCTCGACGCGCGCGTCGGGGTCGACCCGCTGGACGCACGCATGGCCCGCGTCGCAGATGTAGATCGCGCCGGCGCCGTCGAGCGCGAGGCCGAGCAAGAAGCCGCCGGCCACCGTGGTGATCAACTCGACGGCCGGATCCCCGAGGGCGAAGCGATACAACTGGCCGGCTTCGCCGCCCGCGTACAGCGCCTGCTCGGGCGGCGACCAGCAGATCCCCTCGGGATGGTCGAGTCCGTCGATCACCGTGGTCAGGCCGTGGCCTACCACTGGCCCTGGAACGGCGGGTCGCGCCGCTGCTCTTCGTCGTGGGCGTAGATCAGGATGTCGCCGTCGCGGCGGTTGACCTCCTCCAGCTCCGCGAGCCGGTCCTCGTCGAGCTGGACGCCGAGCCCCGGGCCCTCCGGGAGCGCGAAGCACCCGTCCTCATACACGTGCGGCTTCGTGATCACGTCGGCGGTCTGGTGGTGGTAGTGGGAGTCCAGCGCGTAGGGAAGCACCGGCAGGCTGGCCGCGAGGTGCAGATAGGCCGCCGTCGACACCCCGCATTCGCCGCCCGAGTGGAGGTTGAAGCCGATCTGAAACACCTGGCAGGTGTGCGCCGCCTTCTTGGTGGCCAGGATCCCGCCCCACTCCTGGCAGTCGCCGAGCAGCACGTCGATCGCGCCGGTGCGGATCCCGATCGGCAGCTGGTCGAAGTTCGTCACGCACATGTTTGTCGCGAACGGAATCCTGACATCGCGGCGCGCGCGGCTCATCCCCTCGATCCCCCACACCGGATCCTCGTAGTACTCGAGCTCGAGGGCCTCGAACCGCGCGCCCAGCCGGATCGCGGTCTCGACCGACCACAGCGCGTTGGGGTCAAAGCGCAGCTTGTGACCGGGGAACGCCTCGCGTAGGGCTGCCGTCGCCGCGTACTCGTCCTCCGGCGGCAGCACGCCGCCCTTGAGCTTGATCGACCGAAAGCCGTAGCGGTCCACCAGGTCCCGGGTGTGCTCGACGATCTCCTCCGGCGTGGTCTCGCCGCCGCGGCCGTCCGGCGCGTGGTGGCGGTAGAAGACGTAGGCCGCGAACGGAATCTCGGTCCGCAGCCTGCCGCCGAGCAGCTGGCACAGCGGCCGGCCCGCCGCCTTTCCCTGGAGGTCCCAGCAGCACATCTCCAGTCCCGAGATGGCCAGGCGCCCCGTCGTGCCGTGGTAGAAGGGCACCCACCACGTCTTCTTGAGGATGTGCTCGAGATCGAACGGATCCTCGCCGAGAAAGTATTCCTTGATCGCCTCGAGCTGGACCAGCGTCGGGGTGCCTCCCTGAGTCTCGCCGATCCCCTCCAGGCCATCGTCGGTGCGCATCCGGATGATGCACCGCGTCCATCCGTCCTCGACGCCGCCCGACCACCGAAGCGGCGCTTCGAAGGGGATGTTGACCTTGTGGAACTCGATCTCGCTGATCCGCAACATTCTCTCCTTTATCGTTCAACATACTGCCACCGTGGAAGCGGGTCAACCGCGACGGCACCGCCGTCGGGCCCGCTATCCCCGCCCTGCTATGCCGCTACCGATCCGTCGGCGCCGAGGCGCGAGACGGACTGGACTCCGCCGTAGATGACCGCCGCGACTTCGGTCTGGAGCGCCTCGCCGGGGGCGAGCACGATCGCTCTGCCGGCCTCTACAGCCTCCGAGAGCGAACTTGGATAGCCCGTCCACGGCTCCATGATCGCCTGGTAGTAGCCACGCCAACCTCCGTAGACCAACCACAGCCAAACCACCGAGAACACCGACGAGTCGAACACCATGCCAAACCCGCGCCGAGCCGCGGTGTCGGTACACGCGACCCAACCCTCCTCGAGCTCGGTGAGGTAGTGCAGGGCGAAGTCGTCGGCTTCCGGCCCGAGCGCGTGGCGGACGTCGAGCTGACCGAACATCGGCCAGTCGTAGGCGTCTCCCTTGTTCCCCAAAATCCCTCCCCCATGCTCGTCGACCTCGGCCCGGCGCGCGGGCGCGTCGAACCGATGCGCGGTCGAAATCGCCTGGACGGGGTGGATCCCGAAGTTGAAGTCGAACGGCCGGTAACCGATGTTCTCGATTCGGTAGCCCAGCCGGACCACCGGAGAACCCGACTCGAGGACCAACCGCCGCTCCCACCGCGCGGTGGTGATCGGCGTGGCGATCGAGCAGACGAGCTCGACGCGGTCCGGCGTGCACCGCTCCAGACGCCAGTCCGCGTGCTGCGTCCACAGCTCGCCCATGTGCGGGAGCTCGTCGCCGTACCGATTCACCGACGGGACGCCGCACGGAAGCACCTCGTCCCAACCGCCGGCCCAGTGGTCGTCGAAGTTGGCGTGGAGGGCGGCGACGTGCGGGGCGACCCGCGGGGAGTGCCACAGGACGTCGTGGTCGCGCGCCTTATCGATGAACCGGAAGATCTTGGCGCCGAGCTCCGGGAGCACCTCGACGGCGATGTGCTCGTTCTCGACGCGCAGGCACTCGAGACCGCGGTAGCTCCAGTGGGGATCGAAGCGGCAGCCCATCAGTAACAGTCCGCCAGTAGTCCGCCGTCGAGGACCAACGGCTGGCCGGTCATGAACGAAGAGTCCTCAGAGGCCAGGAACACCACCGCGCGGGCGATCTCGTCGGGCTGGGCGATCCGTCCCAGCGGGTACTCGGCCTCCACCTCGGCCCGGAGCTGCGCCGGGTCCTCGGCGGTGCGGAAGTAGGCCGCCACCAGCGGCGTGTCGATGTCCCCGGGGCACACGGCGTTGCACCTGATGCCGTCGGCGCCGTAACGGACCGCGGTGGCGCGAGTGATTCCGAGCACGCCGCCCTTGGCCGCGCAGTAGGCGGCCAGCAGACCATCGCCGACCAGCCCGAGAATCGAGGCGATGTTCACGATCGAGCCGCCGCCGGTGGTTCGCATCGCCCGCACGGCGTGCTTGCAGCCGAAGAAAACGCCCTTGAGGTTGACGGCGAGGATCCGGTCGAGCTGCTCCTCGGTGGTCTCGGCCAGCTCTTCCTCGATCTGGATCGCCGCGTTGTTGACCATCACATCGAGCCGTCCAAACTGCTCGATCGCCGCGGCGATCAGTTGCTCGACCTCGCGCTCCCGGGAAACGTCGACGTGGCGATAGGACCCGAGGCCGCCGCCCATGGTTTCGTTGCCGCCCGCGTCGTTGACGTCGCAGCCGAGCACGTTGGCTCCCTCGGCGGCGAGCACGCGGGCGATCTCGCGACCGAGGCCCGACCCGACGCCGGTCACGACCGCGCTGCGTCCCTCTAGGCGGCCGTTGCCACTCACGCCGACTCTCGCAGCTCGAGCGCTACGGGAAGGACCAGCTGCCGTTCCGTCGGCTCCTCGCCCTCGAGGACACCGATCAGTGCCCGGGCCGCCGCGCGGCCGATCTCGTAACCGGGAACGCGTACCGTGGTCAGTGCGGGGCGGGTGAACTGCGAGAAATCGAAATCGTCGAATCCGGTCACTGCGACGTCCTCCGGAACGCTCAGTCCCTGTTCGCGGACGGCGCGAATCGCCCCCAACGCGAGGAGGTCGTTGCCGCACATCATCGCCGTCGGCCGCGGCTTGCCCGATAGCAGCCGCGCGGCCTGTTCGGCGCCCGAGGTCGTCGTCCAGGTCCCGCCCGTGAGCACCATGGGCTCGAGCCCGGCGTCGCCGAGGGCGTCACGGTAGCCGAGCATCCGCTGCTCGAGCATCGGCCACGGAACCGCGGTGGTCAGGAACGCGATCCGCTTATGGCCGGCTTTGATCAGGTACTCGGTCAGACGGCGGGCGCCGTCACGGTCAGCGGCGGCCACGGTCAGACGCTTGGGGTCCGTTGAGGGCTCGAGCAGGATGAACGGGAAGCCCAGCTTGGCCAGCGTGGTCACATACCACCTCCTCAGCTTCGGCTCGCCGGACATGAACAGGAAGGCGCCGTCGGCGCGTTGTTCGAGCAGCGGCCTGACCAGCGAGGGGTCCGGCTCGTGCGGTTGCGCGGCCCTGATCAATAGGCTGTAGCCCCGGTCGCGGGCGACGTCGCCGATCCCGGCGATGACCAGGTCGGTCATCGGATCGGCCAGGAAGCGGTTGCCCTCGTCGAGCAGCAGGAAGCACAGCGTCTCGGTCCGCGCCGACCGGAGCGTGCGCGCCGCGACGTTGGGGTGGTAGCCGAGTTCGCGGATCGCTTCCTCGACGCGGACCCGCGTGTCCTCGCCCATCAGGTGGGCACGGTTGTTGACCAGATTGGAGACCGTCTGCACCGACACCTCGGCGCGAGCCGCCACGTCGCGCATCGTCGGTCTACGCCTCTGCCCAGCGTTGGCTACGGTCATACAGAGTCAGGTACTTGATCGATAAAGATGGCAGTATAAGGGGCGCCAGCCAGGGTGTAACAACACGACAGAGGGAGCCGACGTGCGGATGGACAACAAGACCGTTGTGGTGACCGGCGCCGCCCGCGGCATCGGCCGCGCGATCGCCGAGCGGCTCGCCGCCGAGGGCGCCTACACGCTCTGTGCCGACGTCGACGGCGACGCGCTCGGCGAGGTGTCGGCCGCGATCGAGGCGGCCGGCGGCCGCGCCGAGGTCCATCGCTGTGACGTTTCCGACCCCGATGAGGTCGACCGGCTGATGACCGCGGCGGAGAGCCACGGCGGCCCCCACGCGCTCGTCTCCAACGCGGCGATCCAGTACGAGAAGACGATCGAGGACACGCCACCCGAGGATTGGGATCGCGTGCTCGGGATCAACCTCAAGGGCGTGTACATGTGTGCCCGGGCGGCGATTCCGCGGATGCGGCGTCTGGGCGGCGGCTCGATCGTCAACATGGCGTCGGTCAATGGGTTCTGGGTCGAGCCGCAGCTCGGCGCCTACTGCGCCGCCAAGGGCGGCGTGATCACGTTGACGCGGGCGATCGCGCTCGACTTCGGCAAGGACGGCATTCGGTGCAACTGCATCTGCCCCGGCTACATCGATACCGGGATGGCCCAGCGTTACTTCGAGGTTCAGCCCGACCCCGAGGCGGCCCGCGTAGAAGCCGGGAAGCTGCACGCGCTCGGCCGGATCGGCCGTCCCGAGGAGGTCGCCGCGGTGGCGCTGTTCCTGTGCTCGGACGAGTCCTCGTTCTGCACCGCGCAGCCGTTCATCGTCGACGGCGGGCTGTCGGCCGGGGTCCCAGCAAGCTAACGGCATGAGCGGGCGCCGGCGAGGTCGCGGGGCGTCTTGCGTAACCCCGAATCCGCCCGCGGCAGGTGAGATTGAGCCCCGGACGAGATTGACTAGCGGTTGGTGCCGGCCGGCGTCGGATTCTCGGCCAGCTCCGGCGTCAGCTCGGCGATCAGGCGCTCGATCATCGCGGCGCGCCGGACCTTCTCGCGGGCTTGCAGCGCGGCCACCGCTTCGAGGTGAAGACCGCTGGGGTAGACGCCGGTCGCGTTGCGCAGACCGACCTTGACGTGGACCGGTGCGGCGACCCGCACGATGTCCGGGACGAAGTAGCTGCGCACGAATCCGCCCATGTCATCGGGCGCCTCGACGTAGACGTCAAGTGGCTTGCTGGTGGCGGCGCGAATCGCGGCCAGCATTGCGAGCTCGAGGTCGGTGGCCACGTTGATCGTGTCGGCCCCCAATCGCTCGAGCAATGCCGCCGTGGCCGGGTTGGCGGCGCACAGGATGGCCGAGGTCTTGAAGATCAGATCGGCGGGCAGCATTCCGTCCTGACGGAGGCGCGCGAGGACGTCCAGCACTCCGACGTCGCCCACCAACACACTCCGAATCCCGTGCGCGCACGCCCGTCGGGCTTCCGCGATGCACGCCTCGACGGCCTCGGCGCCGCGGGCCGCGCCCGCCGCCGACGCGGTGGCGAGCGCTTGCCCGCCCGCGTCCCACGCGCCGCGGGGGCCGAGGAACAGGCACACCTCGACGTCGTGATCACGGCCCAGCTCGGCCAGCTCGTCGAGCTCCTCGTCGGTAAGGAGCATGATCCCGGAGCCTTGCGAGACGCGATGGATGCGCAGCCCCCGCGCGTGCGCCTCTTCGAGCACGCTCCGCAGCGCCACCGGCCCCTCTACGCTCGGAATCTCGTACCGGTACCGGCGTCCATCGGCGAAGCGGCCGGGGGACTCAGGCCACGGGCGCGCCGGCGGCTCGAGTCCCACCGCGCGCATCCAGCCGGCCAGTTCAGCGCGGTCGCTCGAGTTGCAATCCCCTGCCGTCATGGTCCTCGATGGTAATCAGCCGGTGACGAATTGGTGGTTGACTTGGTTGTGTTTGAGGTTGATGAGGCAGCCGGTGATGCGGCCGGTTTGGTAGTCGCTGCCGGGGTTGATGCAGAGGGTGCGGCCGATGTGGGTGGCGCCGGGGGATTCGTGGATGTGGCCGTGGAGGGCGGCGAGGGGTTGGTATTTCTCGATCGTTTCGCGTACGGCGGTGGAGCCGACGGGGATGAGGTGGGGGGTTTTGCCGATGAGGATGACGTTGAAGTCTTGGTCGAGTTCGGCGGCGGTGTCGAGTAGGGAGTCGTGGGGGGGTACGTGGATGTTCCAGATCGCTTGGGTGTGGTCTTCGAGTTGGTCGGCGAGTTCGGTGATCCGTTCGTAGAGCGCGTTTTCGTCGAGTTCGCGGGGGCTGTTCCAGGGGGTGATGTTGCTGTAGCCGAGTGAGAGCATTTGGTAGTCGTTGAAGGTGACCCATTTCTCGTCGCAGCTCTCGACTTCGGTGGCGGTCTCGATCACGGGTTCGAGGCTGGGGGGGTCGTCGTTGCCGGGCATCACGAAGCACCGGATGCCGGTGCCGGCGAGGCGCTGGTCGGCGAGCTCGAGCCAGCTTTTGAACGAGTTGAGCATCACCCCCTCGAACCATTTCTCGCGTTCGGGTTCGGTGAGCGCGCTGAGCTGTTTGACCTCGGTGGTGGTCGTCCGGTAGGGGTACATCCCGTTCCCGCGGATCCGTTGCTCGAGTTTCTCGAGCTCGGGATCGCCTTCGAGGGTCTGTTGGCGGCCGTGGAACGTCGCCGTCCACCCTTCCCCGGTCTCGTTTTGGATGATCGGGATCACCATCTTGCCGGTGATATCGCCGCCCATCACGAGCACTTTGGCGTTGTACGCGCCGGGGGCGTTGAGGAACTTTTTCCACAGCACCTCGGTGCCGTGGATGTCGGAGGCGTAGTACAGGCGCAGCTGATCGTTGCCCTGCTCGCGGGAGCGACCGAACAGGCGCACGGCTACTCGGGCGGGATCTCGATGTAGTTCAGCGCGATATCGATCCCCTGGGTGCGTCGCCACGCCCGGCCGGCGAAGTAGATCACCGCGCCCACGATCAACGCGCACGCGATCAGCGACAGCCCACCGTTCAAGGGCGAGGTGAACAGCTGCTTGGCGATGCTCTTGCCCGCGTTCGGCAACCCCAACAACGGGTACTTCAGCCACAACCAGCCGCCGAAGATCCCCGCCGCGATCGCCCCGACCCCGAAATACACCAACAACGGCAGCCCGAACAGAGTGATGTTCGAGACCGACGCCTCGTACGCCGATTTGCGTTTGAACGGGAACACGATGGCTGAGATCCCGACCATGATGAACGTCGGGAACCCCACGATCGTCGACAGCGCAACATACTTCAAAAAGCTGGACGAGTACGCGGCGAGATACAAGAAGAAGATCGACGCGACCGCGATCAACCCCAACGAGAACACCGGCGTGTGCGTGCGCTCGTTGACCGTCGCGATCCGTTCCGGGATCACCTGATCAAACGCCCACGCGAACAACGCCCGAACCGGCTGCACGATCTGCGTATACACGATCAACGGCGCCCAACAGATAAACGTCAACCCCAAAAACGCCACGAACACCCCGTTCGTCCCGATCGTCGCGACCAGCGTGATCCACCACGGCAGGTTCGGCAACGTATACACCTTCGCGTTCGACGACAAACCATTCACCGCGGTCAAGAACGGCAAACTCACCGTCTTCTCCAGCAACAACACCATCAACAAAATCGGGATAAACGTCAACGCCAACCCGCCCAACATCGAATACCAATTCCGGCGCGTCCCCGCCTGCCGAATCTCCCCCGCATAATTCACCGAATACCACGTCCACACCCCAAACGCGATAAACGCCCCCGACGCGATAATCGTGTTATGCCAATTCGTCGGCGCGTGCGTAGCAATCCCCCCCGCCTTCGCCTGCGCCATGAAATACGAATACGTATCCGCATGATGCGTAAACGGCTGCGCATACGAATTGTAATCACCCACAAACCCCGAATGCGACGTCACCAACAACGTGATCGCCGCCACCACAAACCCCGCCATCGCGCTCACGAACAACCAAAACTGAATCCGCATCATCAACCGCGTCCCCCACGCCATGATCGACGCCAAAATCGCGACCTCAACAAACCCAATCAACATATTCCACGGATGATGCGTCAACGTCACCCCAGCCGTCTGCAACCAATGCGAACCCACCGACACCCCGAACATCGTCAACATCGGCCCAATACAAATATTCGCCGTAAAAACCCCCCAATACCCCATCGCCAACATCGCTGACGTCCCAATCAACAACGACGACCCAATCGCCAACCCCGGATGCAACGACCGCGAAATCAAAATGTAATCCCCACCCGACCGCGGCATAATCTGCGACAACAACCCAAACGCACCCGAAATCAAAAACGCACAAACAATCGTAATCAAAATCCCCACATACAAATTCACGCCCGTAAACGTCGACAACACCCAAAACACCGACAACGCCATAACCAACCCAGGACACGCCGGCAACACATTAAAAATCACCGCATCCCGAACCCGAATATCCCGCACAAACCCCGTCGCACGACGCGCAAAATGAGTCTGCACAACCCCCGAACCCACATCAACCGTACCCTCAGCCATCAAACTCTCTCCTCACGGGCAGCTTCGCACTTGAGTGATCTCTTTCGTGACCGTCGCGGCACCGAGAGCCATCGCGAGGGACTGGCGCGGGCTCGGAATCCGTGGTGCAACGGAGGTGCACGAGCACTCGGATACCGGTCTGGGCGCCACTGGGGGCCGCTCGAACGTCGTCGGATTTGCGAAAGGGGCCACTAGGCTTGAACGGCTTCTTGATCGTTCAAGGGGTGCAGTATCCACCGGCCACGGCGCCGTTGTCAAGGGGTCGCGGGCGCGATCTTGCGACGGGCCGAACGCGCCGACCTTCGTCTACCGGCCCGCCCGCCCGCGGGCCGCGGTCAGGCAGCGAGGATCCGCCGGCGGCGGCCGCCGTTGGCCGGCCAAGATCCGCAGCGCGCGCCCGCGGTTAGCCGGCGAAGATCCGCTGTGGGCGGCCGCGCGCGCCCGGCTCGCACACGAACAGTGCGCCCGCGTCGGGCTCCGCGCTCAGCTGCTCGGGCGACAGCGTGGTGCGCGCGGAGGTGATGAACATCCGGTCGAGCGCGGGACCGCCGAAGACCGGACAGGTGATGTTCGCCGTCGGCAGCGAGACGGTCTCGAGCAGCGCACCGGCGGCCGAGAACTTCCGTACGGCATAGCCGCCCCAGCAGGCGACCCACAGGTTGCCGTCGGCATCGACGGTGAGCCCGTCCGGGATCGTGTCGTCGAAGGCGATGAGCTGTTGCCGGTCCCCCAGCGAGCCCGACGCGAGGTCGAACTCGTAGACGTCGACTCGCCGCTCGATGCTGTCGACGTGGTACATCAGGCGGTCGTCGGGACTCCAGTCGATCCCGTTCGACTCCGACACCGTGTCGAGCACGCGGGTAACGGTCAGATCGGGATCGAGCCGGTACAGGGCACCGGCCTCCGGCTCCTCGCCCAGGCCCATAGTCCCCGCCCAGAAGCGGCCGGCCGCATCGCAGTTGCCGTCGTTCATGCGCGACTCGATCGCCCGCTGGGGGATGTCGGCGATCTGCTCGAACGCGCCGCTGGGATCGAGGAAACCGAACCCATGGCCGATCGCGAGCACCAGGCCGCCGTCTCGCCGGGGCATCGCCACGCCGGCCATCTGGGGGACGGCGAACGAGTTGTCCTCTCCGGTCTCGGGGTCGAAGAAGTGGACGGTCTGGCCGATGATGTCGACCCAGATCAGCCGGTTGGCCTCGCCGTCCCACACCGGGGCCTCCCCGAGCTCGGCTCTGGCGTTGAGGGCGACGGCGGCCGCGATCGGAGTCACGGGGGTGAAGGTATAACGTTCCACAAACGATGGTGCAATCCCGCGGCCTGGGGGCGACCGCGTCCGGCACGGTTTCTACTGATCCGCACGCGAATCCTGAGTTTGTCGATGGGCTGGACACGCCGTGCCTCGTCCTCGATCTCGACAAGGTCGACGCCAACGTCGGGCGGATGGCCGAGCTCGCCGCCGCGGCGGGGGTCGCGCTCCGGCCCCACGCCAAGACCCACAAGTTGATCCAGGTCGCCCGCCGACAGCTCGCGGCCGGTGCCGCCGGTCTGACGGTGGCCAAGCTGGGCGAGGCGGAGATGTTGGTCGGGCACGGGATCGGCGATTTCCTGCTCGCGTACCCGGTCTGGGGACCGCAAAAGTGGGAGCGGCTCTGCACCGTGGCGGAGTCGGCCGAGATCCGGGTCGCCGCCGATTCGTTCGATGTGTTCGAGGGAATCTCGCGAACCGCGGCGCGGCGCGGCATGTCAATCCCGGTCCGGATCGAACTCGACACCGGTTTCGGCCGCTGCGGCGTGCAGGGCGCGGCCGAGGCGCTGGCGCTGGCGCGTCGGTGCTCGAAGCTCGGCGGTGTCCGCCTGGTCGGGTTGATGAGCTTCGCCGGCCACACCTACGCGGCCGAGGGCGATGGGATCGCGGACGCCGCCGCCACCGACGCCGCGCGACTGCTCGAGGTCGCGCAGGAGCTCCGGGACGACGGCTTCGAGGTTCCCGAGATCAGCGTCGGCAGCACGCCGAGCGCCGGCCATCTCGAATCACTGCCGGGGATCACCGAATACCGCCCCGGCACGTACGTCTTCTCCGATCGCGATCAGGTCGCGCTCGGCTGGGGAACGCTCGACGGCTGCGCACTGACCGTGCTCGCGACCGTGGTCAGCCACCCCACTCCGACTCGGGCCGTGATCGATGCCGGCACGAAGACGCTGAGCTCGGATCAAGCCGCCAAGGTCGACGGCTGGGGAGTGATCCGCGGCCATCCGGATTGGCGGATCGTGTTCCTCAGCGAGGAGCACGGCGTCCTCGAAGTCCCCGCCGGCGAGGCGCCGATCGGAACCGAACTCGAGATCATCCCCAACCACGCCTGCGGCACGCTCAACATGCATGACTGGGTGGCCGTCCGCCACGACGGTGCAGTGGTCGAGTTCTGGCCCGTCGAGGGCCGGGGCCTGATTCGCTGACTGGTGGACCTCCCGGGTGCGCAGGGCGCCGAACCCTTGACCAGCGCGTGGCGCCAGCGTAACGTCCTACTTGAACGATCAAGTCAGGAGGAAGAATGGACACCGAGCCGCTCGCCGTCCGGGACGCCAGCATGCTGGAGCGCCTCGGGCCGCTCTACCCCGCCGTGGTCTCGGACTGCCTCGACCGGATGGGCTACCGCCAGCAGGTCATGCAGCCCCACATCCGGCCGCTGTACCCGGAGGCGAGCATCGCCGGCTTTGCGATGACCGTTCACTGCGTCCAGATCGACCGACTGCCCGACAGCGAGGACGACTACTACAAGGGCGAGCTGCAAGCGGTCGATTCGCTGCAGGCCGGCGACGTGATGGTCGTGTCGACCTGTGACGGCTCGTATTGGGGAGAGCTGCTCGCCACTGCTTCGCGGTATCGCGGCGCGGTAGGGCTCGTCGCCGACGCCTACACGCGCGACACCGCGATGCTGATCGAGATGCAGTTCCCGACCTTTGTGGCCGGCATCTCGGCGTATGACTCGTTGGGACGGATCGACGTCGATCAGGTCCAGGTCCCGATCGAGTGCGGGGGCGTCTCGATCAAGCCCAACGATCTCCTCCTGGCCGATTACGACGGGGTAGTCGTGGTGCCGGCGGAGGCCGCCGAGGAGGCGATCACCCGCGCCGAGGAAAAGGTCTCAGGCGAGAACCTGGTGCGGGAGAAGCTCGCCGCGGGCATGCCCGTGTGGGACGCGTTCCGCCAGTATGGGGTCATCTGAGTGGCGGTCGTGCTCGCGCTACAGAGCACCAAGGCCCCGTGAAGGTGCTCGCGTCAGCCAAGTTCCCGGGGCCGGCGTTCGCGGAACTGACCGATGTCGAGCTGCTCGACCGTCCTCTGCCGGACGGGATCGGCGGCCGGCCGCGGCGCGACGTCGAAGCAATCGCGGTGGTGCACGAGGTGGTCGACAAGCGGACGCTCGATCTGCTGCCGGCGCTCCGCCTGGTCGCCAACTACGGCGCCGGCCACGATGGCGTAGATGTCGCCGCCTGCGCCGCGCGCGGCGTGCCGGTCACCAATACGCCGGGCGTGCTCGACGCCGCCACCGCGGATTTCGCCTTCGCGCTGATCCTGGCCACGCGGCGACGCGTGGTCGAGGGTGACCGACTGGTCCGTCGCCGCGTGTGGCCGTCCGGCCTTGACCGCTTCCTCGGCGCCGATGTCTCCGGCGCCGCGCTCGGGTTGATCGGCTTCGGCGGGATCGCCGCCGCCGTCGCCCGCCGGGCTCGCGCTTTCGAGATGCGAGTGCTCTACACCAAGCGCCGGCGCCTCGCCCCCGACGAGGAGCGACGGCTCGACGTCGAGTTCCGCGACCTCGACGAGCTGCTCGGGGAGTCCGACATCGTCTCCCTGCACGTGCCGCTCGACGCGACGACCCACCGGTTGATCGATGGCCGGCGCCTGGCCCTGTTGCGGCCGGGGGCGTGCCTGATCAACACCTCGCGGGGCGCCGTCGTCGACGAAGCCGCGCTCGTGCAGGTCGCCCTGAAAGGAGCGGTCGCCTTCGGTCTCGACGTGTTCGACGACGAGCCGGGCGTGCCGCAGCCGCTCCTCGGCCTCGACAACGTCGTGCTCACGCCGCACATCGCCAGCGCTACCCGTGGGACCCGCGAGGCGATGACCCGGGTGCTGGTCGACAACCTGCTGGCGGCCGCCGCGGGCGCGCCGCTGCCCACCCCGGTGGCGGTACCGTCATGACCGGTCGGGCGGCGATCGTCACCGGCGCGGGCTCCGGAATCGGTCGGCAGACCGCCGTGCTGTTCGCGCGCGAGGGAGCTCGCGTGCTGGCGGCCGATATCGACCTGCCCGCCGCCGAGGAGACGGCCCGGCTGGCCGGCGGCGGGACGATCGCGTTGGCCGCCGATGTAGCCGACGAGCGGTCGGTCGCCGCCTTGTTCGAGGCCTGTGACGAGCAGCTGGGCGCGCTGTCGGTACTCGCCAACATCGCCGGCATCGGTTCGACGACCCCCGCCACCGACACTCCGCTCGAGGTGTGGGAGCGCGTGTTCTCGGTCAACAGTCGCGGCACCTTCCTGTGCTGCAAGGCGGCGATCCCGCGGATGATCGCCGCCGGCGGTGGCTCGATCGTGAACATGGCCTCGATCGCTGGACTGGTCGGACTTCGCAACCGCGCCGCGTACTGCGCCTCGAAGGGAGCGGTGATCGCGCTGACGCGAGCGCTCGCCGTCGACCACGTGTCCGACGGCGTGCGCGTCAACTGCATCTGTCCCGGGACGGTCGACTCGCCGTGGGTGAGGCGGCTGATCGACGAAGCCGGAGAGTCGCTCGACGGGCTCCGCGCCCGCCAGCCGATGGGCCGGCTCGGCACTCCCGAGGAGGTCGCGGCCGCGGTGCTCTACGTTGCCTCGGACGCCGCCGCATTCATGACCGGTTCCGCTCTCGTGCTCGACGGGGGCCTGACGGCGGGTTAGGGTTAGCGCCGCGCCTCTCCCCCGCTCCGCGCTGGCGCTCGTGAGGCAACTACGCGTGCGGTTCGATCCCGGCCTCGACCCGATGCAGCGCCAGGTCGAGCAGATCCTCCTCGAGGCCGACGTTGTAAAGCGGACTGACACCAGGCCGCGTGAGCATCTGATGCAGGAGGGCAATGCTCGTCGGATGGATCTCCCGCGCATCGTCGTTGAACGCGTCGGCGAGCTTCAGGAGCCGCTCGCGCCGCGGCTTGACCCGGGCGTCGAGCACGCGCACGGTCGTCGAGGGTGGAGTCTGCGTGCCGTCGGCGACGGCGACCACCTTCCCCACCCACGCGCCGAGACGGTGCCGGCGCTCGGGCGTCGCGAACCGGGACGCCCGGCGGCGGACCGCTTCGATCGAGTACGCATCCCGCTCGGACATCATCAGCGATAACAGCTCCCGTCGGCGGTAAATCGCGCGGAAGCACAAGACGCCCGTCGCCACCGCCGCCGCGGCGAGCGCCAAGCCGAGCCGTGGATCGATGGCCACCGCGACGACCGTACCGACGACGCTGAGCGCGCACGCGATCCCGAAGTCCCGCGCCTGTCCGCGGAGCGCGTCGAGCTTGCGCTCGGCCTCTTGCGAGCGCGGCAGGCCTCGGTCGAGGACAGACTTCAACTCGGCCACGGATGAATTATGACCCCGCCCCGTCGCGCCGCAAACCGCGACCCTCACACGGGGCTGCTCGGTGCGGTGGATCGCCTTGCGGATCGCGAGACGGCTGCTCTCAGCTCGAGCGACCAACGACGTCACCGACGTCGACGTCATGACCCAGTTTCGTCATCTTCGTGCGCAGGTACCGCACGTTCTCGACGGTCGTGGCCGCACGGGTTCCGACGGTCGCGACCACCTGAGTGCCACAGCTCTGGAGCGACTCCCGCTTGGCGGGGTTGTTAGTGATGAGACGGACACTGCTAACGCCGAGATCGGCCAGGATCGCCGCCCCAAGTGCGTAGTCGCGTGCATCAGCCGGGTGTCCGAGCGCTTCGTTCGCTTCGACCGTGTCCAGCCCTCGATCTTGGAGCTGGTAGGCGTTGAGCTTCTCGAGCAAGCCGATGCCGCGCCCCTCGCGACCGCGCAGGTAGACGACGACGCCGGACCCGCTGGCGGCGACCATGCTCAATGTCTCTTCGAGCTGGGCGCCGCAGTCGCACCTCAAGGACGCGAACGCGTCCCCGGTCAAACACTCCGAATGGACCCGAGCGAGAACGCGGGCCTCCCCCGCGACGTTTCCGAACACGGCGGCGAGGTGCTCGCGGCCGTCGGCTCGGTCCCGATACCCCACGAAGGTGAAGACACCCTGCCGAAGCGGAATCCTGGCGGAGCTCACTCGCTCGACCAGCGGGGGCCGTCCGGCTTCCAGATAACCCCTCAGCTCGTTGATCATCAAGAGGGGAAGCCGATGGCGGTCGGCAAACCGCTCGAGCTCAGGCAGGCGCATCATGCTCCCGTCAGCCGAGGCGATTTCGCAGATCGCGGCCGCGGGCGGCGAACCCGCAAGTACGGCGAGGTCCACCGAAGCTTCGGTATGTCCGGCTCGACTCAGCACGCCGCCGGGTTGATAAGCGAGTGGGAACACGTGCCCGGGACGCACGAACTGCTCGGCCGTAGCCCGGGGGTCGGCGAGCGCACGGACCGTGTCGGACCGCTCGGCCGCCGAGATACCGGTGGACTGGCCGCGGAGGTCGACGCCGATGTGAAAGGCCGTTCGACGTGGGTCGCTGGAGCGTTTGGTCATCGGTTCGATACCCAGCTGGTCCAAGCGGTCCCGCCGCATCGCCACGCAGATCAGACCCCGGCCGTGAGTGGCCATGAAGTTCACGGCGGCGGGGCTGGCACTGGCAGCCGCCATCACGAGGTCCCCCTCGTTCTCACGGCGAGGGTCGTCGACGATGACGACCATGTGTCCGTCCCGCATCGCGTTCACGGCCGACGCGATGCGGGGTGACATGCAACTCATACTGGTGACGGTAAATCGTCACCATTGTGCCCGCAGTGACTTGTGTCGCGGGGTAATGCGACGTCCGGGCTTGTACCGCGTCAGAGCGTCAGGTGGAGGTATGACATCGCGTGGATCCGGATGTCTCGGCGCCAGTCGGGGTGCTGTCCGGGTACGACTCGGGCGCTCGGGAAACGGTCGAGCATCTGCTCGAGGACGATCTTTATCTCCAATCGCGCAAGCGGCGCACCCACGCAGAAGTGCTTCCACTTCCCGAACGTCATGCGCAGCCATGCGCCTAACCCGCCACCCGGCGCGAACTTCGCCAACTTTCCGCCACCCCTCGGAGGAAAATTGCCAATGTTCGGCCGCCATGCTGAAATGGCGTCGGTGGGCGGCTGCAGGCCGATGAGTCGTCCCGGGCTCCCCACCACGCATCCCTGACGTCTCGCATCTGACCCCCTTTCCTCGAAACTCAGCCACCTTTGTTCAGAGGGCCTGAACAAAAATGGCGAAGTTCAGTGCGCGCCCGAGCTCCCGGCCCTCGTGAATGGGATCCGTGCGCCGGCCTGGGGCGTTTCCGCGGAGACGTCTCCGACCTGCCGCGATGGGGTTGAAGGAAGCTGAGACGAGTGACGGCCGGGTGGGTAGCCTCCGTCTCGTGACTCTTACCCCACAGACCTTCCACTTCGACGACGACGGGGCGATCCCGAACTCGCTCTTACCGGTGCTCGTCTACGAGGGCGTGAAGGAGGCCAGCGACCCCAACGGCTGCGAGCGGCTGTTTGCGCAGAATGGCTGGCTCGGCGCCTGGCGGGACGGGATCTACTCGTTCCACCACTTCCACTCGATCGCCCACGAGGTCCTCGGTGTCGTCGCCGGGGACGCCACGGTGATGCTCGGCGGCTCGCGGGGCCGAGAGTTCGAGATCAAATCAGGCGACGTATTGGTCCTGCCGGCGGGCACCGGGCACTGCAACCTCGCCGAACATGGGCTGATCGTGATCGGCGCCTACCCGGATGGCATGGAGTGGGATCTCTGTCGGGGCGATCCGGCCGAGCACGACGATGCTGTCCGCCGCATCCGCGCCGTCCCACTGCCCACGAGCGACCCGGTCGGAGGCGCGAGCGGGCCTCTGCGGTCGCTCTGGACCAGCTGAAATCTCGCCTCGCGGCTCCACGTCAGGTGCTGGAGCGCAAAGAGCACCTGACCATGAGCTGAATCATGTGGCTCCACACCCGCGAATTGGTAGCAGAGCGAGCTGCCCTTGACGGTCCCGGAACCTCACCCCTCCGACGCCTGCGGCCTCCAAGTCGAGCAACGCCCGCTTGCGCTGCAGGCCGCCGCGGTATCCGGTCAGCGAGCCGTCGGCGCCCACCACGCGGTGACACGGGACGATGATGGGCGTCGGGTTCGCGCCGATCGCCCACCCCACCTTTTGTGCCGCGGTCACCCTGCGCTCGCCGGTTACGAGCGTTCCCGAATCATGCACCCCGAGCTCGCGGGCGATGTCGCCGTACGTCGCGACGGTGCCGTACGGCAGCTCCTGCAACGCGCGCCACACGCGCTGCTGGAACGGCGTCCCGGAGACATCGAGCGTGACCTCGAAGGTCTGACGCCCTCCGGCGAAGTACTCCTCCATCTGATCGACTACCTCGCTGAGCGAGTCGGGATCACGGTCGGCCGGGTCCAGGTCCCGGGCGCGTCCCGGGAACCGGATCTCGTGCAGGCCGTGCGCGTCCGCCACGAGTGTCAACGGACCCAACGGGCTGTGGTAGCTGTCCCATGTCATGATCCGGCCGCCTCTATTGCTGCGGGATCAGCCCGAGCTGCTTGAGGACCGTGACGCCATCGTCAAGGCCGACTTCCTCCGCGATCTGGCCGTCGCGGACCTTGATCACCGTTGTGCCGGTGAACTGCATCCTCTTGCCCGAACCCGCCGGCAGCGAGCCGACCGGGAGATCGTCGAACGCGGGGCCGGTGTGGGTCCCGCCACCCTTCCACTGCCCAACGACGTAGTCTCCTTCGGCGATCAGGTCGGCGGTGGCGCCGAAGCCGAGATCGGGGAACGCCTCGCGGAACCTCAGCGCGAACTCGCGCACCTGGTCGCGCCCACGAATGGGCTCGTGCAGGGAGTACTCGAAGCGGATGTCCGTCGCGGCGAGCTCGTCGATGATGCCCGGCTCGAATTCGTGGCCCCAGAAATCTGCGAACCAGCGGGCGACGACTGCCTTGTTGTCCTCCACAGACATGTGTGAACCCTTTCGGTTGGGAATCGGGATGGCCGCCTCGCCGATACCGGCGGTGCAACCTCACCCGTTCAAACGCCGGGGTCGAGCGGTCTGTGAGGTCGTGGTCGCACACCGCCAGCTTCGCGGGATCGGGCCGAGGCGCGCCGTGCGGTATCCGTCCGTCCACGCGCCAGCCCGCCAGGCAGAGGTGGTCTAATGGTCTGAGAAAGGGAGCCCGTCGACCGGAAAGCGAGCCAGTTTGCCCTACATCGTTGAGCAGACAAACGGGGCGTACCAAGTCGTGGATCGAGAGACCGGAAAGGTCTATTCCCGCCACACCACCAAGGAGAAGGCCGAGCGCCAACGTCGGCTATTGGAAGGCGTCAGGCACGGCTGGAAACCGACGGGTAAGAAGCAAGGCGAATCGTGATTCGAGCTCCACGGCTGTCGGAGGCAATCCGGACGCTCGTGGGCGAAGCGCCGACACCCGCCAGCACGCAGAATCGGGGCGATGGACTCATCCCATGGCGAGGTGCCGAGCTCATGGCGCTGAGGGTCGCGAACGCGATCGACCTTCACTGCCACTACGGGCCGGACACGTCAGGCGCTGATCTCAGCCGGGTGATGACCAACTACGGAGTGACCGCCCTCGAGGCGGTCCGCGAGGCAGCCGCCAGCGGGCACGCCGCGATGGTCCTCAAATCCCACAGCTTCGCCTCCCCCGCCCTGGCCAGCGCGCTGGATGAAGCCGTCCCGGGGATCGCCGTGTTTGGAGGCATCTGTACCGACTTCCCGACCGGCGGACTCAACGTTGCCGCGGTCGAGGCCGCGCTGGCGATGGGCGCCAAGATCGTCTGGCTGCCGACGGTGCACAGCTCGGAGGACGTCTCGCGAGGCCGCCGACCATACCTGGCAGTCCCAGGCATCGACGTGATCGGCGACGATCACAGACCCGTCGCCGAGGTTCGCGAGATCGCGGAGCTGGTCCGAGCCGCAGACGCCATCCTCGCCACCGGCCACACCTCCGCGCTCGAGCACTACGCCGTGGTCAAGGAGTTCGCCAAGCACACCAAGGTGCTCGTCACCCACGCGGGCGAGGCACTCGCCGGCCCCCAGCTCTCACCGGCTCAGAGCGCCGAACTCGCGGAACTCGGCGCGACGGTCGAACTGACCGCCCTGTCCTGCCAGACGGTGAGAGGAATCCAGGGCAAATCACCCTCCGAGATGGCAGCCATGATCGCCGCGGTCGGCCCTGATCGGTGTGTATTGGCGACAGATTACGGCTGGGCGCGAGAGGTGCCGAGGCCGGCTGCGGGCTTCCGTGACTTTCTCACCTCGCTATGGGAGCAAGGCGTCGCCGAATCGCAGATCGATCTGATGGCGAGTAAAAATCCGGCCCGACTGCTCGGAGTCGATTTCTAACCAACGCGGAAGCGACGAGTGCCTCCGGGATTTGGTGAGCTTTGCCGCCGCGTCGGGAACTCGCGGGCGATCCGCGATCGCCTGACCGTCGTCGGCGCCTGAGACCATTTCAGGCCGTGAAGCCAGGGAGTCCTACGTGACGATCGCGCGGGTGCTGGTCGGGTTGCTCGCTGTCGCCGGCGTAGTCGCCGTCTTCGCGTCGGCACTGCGCACGATCGTCATCCCGGGCGCCGTTCCCGCGCGGTTGGCCCGCCTCGCCTTCGTCAGCGTGGCGTGGGCGCTCCGACTGCGGCTCCGGTTGAGCCGTCGGTCGGATTACGCCACGCGTGACCAGATCCTTTCGTTACAGGCCCCCATCGGTCTCTTCACTCAGCTGCTGCTCTGGTCGCTGCTCATCTACCTGATGTTCGCGACGCTGTTTTGGGCCCTCAGCGCATCCAGCCTCGATGGCCGGAGCATCTCGCACGCGTTGGAGCTGTCGGGCTCGTCGTTGCTCACCCTGGGATTTGACACCCCGCAAGGCCTGGGGAGGCAGCTGACCGCGTTCGCTGCCGCCGGCGTCGGCCTTGTACTACTCGCCCTGGTGATCACTTACCTCCCGACGGTGTACGGCGCGTTCTCGCGCCGCGAGGCATTGATCACCAAGCTCACCGTTCGGGCCGGTGCCCCGTCGTCGGGTCCTGCGCTGCTGTCCAACAGTTGGGCGCTGGGCAAGTTCGACCAGATGGAGGAAGTCTGGAATGCCTGGGAGGACTGGTTCATCGACGTGGGCGAATCGCACACCTCCTTCCCGCAGCTCACCTGGTTTCGCTCGGCCCACGCCCACAACCACTGGTTGCTGGCTTCGGAGGCCGTCCTCGACGGCTCGGCGCTGTTCATCACTGCCTGCGACGTGCCGCGACAATCACGCAGCGAGCTGTGCCTACACGCCGGCGTGCACGCCTTGATGAACATTGGCGGCTTTTTCGGCATCCACTACCGGCCGCCAGAGCCTGGCGCGAAAATCACGCTCCCGGAGGACCGCTTCAATCAGGCCTACGCTGACCTGCACGCGATCGGGATACCGGTCCTCGCGGATCGGGACGCGGCGTGGACGGAGTTTCAGGCCTTACGGGCCCGCTACGAGCCGCTGCTGACCGTGCTGGGGCGAATGACTGACGCGCCACGGAGCGACTGGAGCTCCTGGTCCGACGCCACTCCGCTGCACAGCCCCCCATTGGTCAGGACCAGACGCAGGCGGCCCGACTGACCGGACCAGCGTCGACGATCACCCAGCCGCCTCGATCGCGGCGTCCGCGGTGTCGTAGATCGAGATGACCTCGTCGAGGCGGGTCAGCTCGAAGATCTGACGGTAGTGCTCGCTCAACCCGCAGGCCAGCATCCGCTGGTGGTTGCGCCGGGCTCGGACGAGCAGCGTCACGAGCAGCCCGATCCCGCCCGAATTCATGTACTCGAGCCCGCTGAAGTCCAGGACGATCGCCCTCGCCGCGCCGTCCGCGGCGCGCTCGTAGGCATCCTGCAACAGTGCCTCCGATTCGCGGGTGACTTGCCCCTCGATCGCGATCAGGCCCACCCCGGGCGCCGGCTGGTGCACCGCCAGCGGAGCGGCGGCGGTTCCGTTCATTGCGGTCCCTCCTTGTCTGGTCCTGGCCCCTCGTCGGCCAGGATCGTCATGAACTCTGAGATCCGCGTGATCTCGAAGATCTCGCGGTAGTGGTCGCTCAGTCCGACCGCCGCGACCGCGCGGCGCTTTGCCCGCGCTTGTGCCGGCAGCCCGACGATCAGGGCGATCCCGGTCGAGTTGATGTAACCGACGCCGCCGAAATCGAGCAGTAGCCGCCCCGGCTGTGCCGCGACCGCTTCGTCGAAGGCGGCGGCGAGCGCGCCCTTGGCACCGCCGTCGATGTCGCCGTGCAGGGTGATCACCGGCCCGTCGGTGGACGCGCCAAGCGCCGTCTCAAGAGTCGCCTGCGGCATCTTCATCTCCCCCCGTCCTCATCGCGAGCTCGACCACGTGCTGGCCGTCCTCGCTCCAGTGCTTCACCGAATCGACCATCTTCTCGATCAGAAACAGTCCCCAGCCGCGGGGCGACTGGAGCCCCTCGAGCTTGGCATCGATGTCGGGCGTCTGGACCGGGGCCGCAAGCCGTGCGCCACCTGCGCCGTGGTCGCTGATCCGCACCGTCACCTTGTCTTCGCCTGCCGCCACGACGATCCGTACCTTGAGCGCCGGGTCGTAGCGGTTGCCGTGCTCCATCGCGTTCATCGTCGCCTCGGCGGTCGCCGTCTTCAGGCGCTCGAGCCGGGCGGCGGTGAGGTTGACTGGCGCGAGCGCGTCGGCGACTCGCGTGAGCGCGTCGCGCTCGTTCCCGGGCGCGCTCGACACCGTGAAGTCGGCGAGCAGTCGCGCCGCGACCGCCTCCTCGACCCGACCGTTCCCACCCCCGTCTCCCACCCCCGGCGCCTCTTCGCGCACCAGGGCGACGAGCGTGATGTCGTCCTCCTGTTCGCGGTCGCCCGCGCCCGCGCCGGTGAAGTCGTCAAGCGCCGCGAGCGTCCGCCCGATCAGATCGCCCGCTGTCCCCTGGTCGCGCAGCAGCTCCGCGGCCCGTGCGGTCCCGAACATCTCGCGTCCATCGCCGTGTGCCTCGATCAGCCCGTCGCTGTAGAGCAGCGCCCGCGCGCCCTGCGCGATCGTCGTCTCCTTGACCTCGTAGCTCATCTCGGGCATCAGCCCGAGAGGCATCCCCGTCGCGCGCAACTCAGCCGAGGCGTTGCCGTCGTGCACGAGCGGCAGGTTGTGGCCCGCGTTCGCATACCGAAGCACGCCCGAGGCCGGCTCGAGCACCCCGTAGAAACAGGTCACGAACATGTTCTCGGGGATCTCGGGGCAGAGCTGGTCGTTGGTCCGCGCGAGCGCCTCGCCGGGGTCGACCAGCCGCTGCGCGCTGGCACGTAGCAGGCTCTTGGTCGCCGACATGACCATCGCCGCCGGGATTCCCTTGTCGGTGACATCGCCGATCACCAGACCGATCCGTCCGCCGTCGAGCTCGACGAAGTCGTAGAAGTCGCCGCCGACGGCGCGCGCCGGCCGGTAATCGGCCGCGATACTCCACCCCGGCAGGACGGGCAGCGTCCCTGGGCAGAAAGTTCTTTTGGATCATCTGCGCGACTTGGAGCTCCTGCTCCATCCGACCGCGCTCCAGCATCTCCGCGCGCTGCTCGCGGATCAACTCCCCGACGCGCATCGCTGGCGCCGCGTGAGCGGCGAGCGATTCGAGCAGCCGCTGTCGTCGGCCGAGTAGCCCTGCTCGGACAGCCGCGGTCCGACGTTCAGCACGCCGACCAGCTCGCCGTTGGTGATCAGCGGCACGACCAGCACGACGCCGCGGGCGCGCAGCTCGCGGAGCGCCGGCGAGTCGAGCTCGAGCTCGGTGAGGTCGACGGCACCGGTCGCGTTCTGTAGGTAGCCGAGGATCGGGTCGCTGGGCGCGATCTCGGGTCCGAGGTTCTCCGCCGTCTCCACCGCGGCCCCGGCGCCATCACTCGGACCGGCCGTAGCTGTCTCTTCTGCTCCACTCATCTGTGGTGCCCAGTTGTACTCACGGCGTGTTCCGGTTCCGTTACGTGCCATCGTCGACGTTTGCAGTTCTCCGGTCAAGTGAGCAGCGTTCCGGAATCGTTACGGGACGCCCCGCCTCGTCGAGTTCTCGTTGCGCTGGTGTGGGATGCTCACGCGCGTGAAGCCGCTCCGGATCGCGCTGCTCGGCACCCCGCTTGTCGAGGTCGACGGCCGGCCACTGGTGGTCGACACGCGTAAGGCCGTCGCGATGCTCGCCTACCTCGCGGTCACCGGCCACCCGCAGAGCCGCGCGGTGCTCGCCGACCTGCTGTGGGACGAGCTCGACGGCGAGCGGGCCTCGGGCGCGCTGCGTCGCACGCTCTCGACGCTCCGGGGGGCGCTCGGCGAGGGGCGGATCCGGGCCGACCGCAGGCAGGTCGTGCTCGAGCTCGACGGCGCCTGGTTCGATCTCGCCGCCGCGCGGGCCGTGGCCAGCGATCCGGATGCAGGGCTCAAGGACCTGCGCGCGGCGTGCGAGCTTCACCGGGACGACCTGCTCGCGGGCTTCGCGCTGCGCGACACCGTTAGCTTCGAGGAGTGGCTCCGCGAGGAGCAGGACACCGTGCGGCGCGAACGCGCCACCCTGCTCGACCGGCTGACCGCTGCGCTCGCCAACGCGGACGACCCGACGAAGCAGTTGTGCGCTGTCGCGAGCGGCTCTCGCTCGACCAGTTGCACGAGCCCACGCACCGGCGGCTGATGGCGCTGTACGCCGCGGCCGGCCGGCGGGGCGACGCCCTGGGCCAGTACCGCGAGTGCGTGCGCGCGCTCGACCGCGAGCTCGGCGTCGCGCCGCTCCCCGAGACCTCCGAGCTGTACGAGGCCATCAGCACGGGAACCCGACCGACACGGCCCGTCGCCCCGGCCCCACTGCCCACGACGACGGAGCTGCCGCTTGTCGGGCGCGAGCGTGAGCTGCGCAAGCTCGTCGACGCCTTTGACGGGATCGAAGAGGAGGGAGCGTTCATCGTGGTTGAGGGCGAGTCGGGCGTCGGCAAAACACGCCTCGCGCAGGAGGTACTGCGCCGCCTGCGGGAGCGGGGCGCGACCGTGCACGCCGTCCACGCGCACGCGGGGGAGCAGGGGCTGGCCTACGGCGTGCTCGCGAGCCTGCTGCGCGCGGGGATCGGTGAGCGGCCTGAGGCCCTCGCCCCGGAGTTGCGCGCCGACGTGGCGCGGTTGCTGCCCGAGCTGGGCGAGCCGTCCCCTGCGCGGCTCGAGGAGTCCGGGGCGCGGCTGCGCTTCCTGGAGGCGCTAGCGACCGTGCTCGCCGGCGCGCTTGTGGGCAGCGCCGCGTTAATCGACGATCTGCACTGGTGCGACCCAGCGTCGCTCGACGCACTCGCCTATCTGGCACGGCGGCTCGAGCGCCGCCCGCTTTTGCTGCTCGGAGCCCGGCGCACCGACGAGCCGGATCCGGAGCGCCGGGTGGCGACCCTGACCGCGCTCGGCGAGCGGATTGGGCTCGCGCGTCTGACGCGTGCCGATGTCGCCGCCCTCGCCTCCAAGGTGGGGCTCGACCACGCCGCCGGTGAGCACGTCTACGCGGAGAGCGATGGCCTGCCGCTGTTCGTCGCCGAGCTGCTGTCGGCGCCCACGGCCGGCGCGACGCGCGGGATCCGCGCACTCGTCGACGCGCGCCTGGACGCGGTTGAACAGATCGCGACCCAGGTGCTCGGAGCCGCAGCGATCATCGGCGGGCGCTTCGACGCCGAGGAGCTGCAGGCAGTCAGTGGCCGATCGAACGAGGAGATCGCCGCGGCGCTACAGGAGCTGACGATCCGTGGCCTCATCACCGAGCTGCCGGGTGGCTACGACTTCGTCCACGAGCGGGTGCGCACCGCGGTGGAGGATCGCCTTGGCCGCGCGCGCCGCCATCTCCTCCACCGGCGGCTCGCGGACTCGTTGCGTGTGCGCCGGGCTGACCACGCGCTGGTCGCACGCCACCTCGAACTCGCCGGCGAGGATGGTGAGGCGGCTACCGAATACGCGGCGGCCGGCGATCGGGCCCGCGCGCTGTCGGCGCAGGCGGAGGCCGTCGCGCACTACGAGGCGGCGCTGGCACTCGGCCATCCGCAGCCCGCGGCGCTTCGCGAGGCGATCGGCGACGTCCACACGCTCCGCGGGGAGTATGGAGCTGCGCTCGCCGCCTACAACTCCGCCGCGGCACTGACCGAGCCGGCCGCCTCCGGGCGGCTCGAGCACAAGCTCGGGGCCGTCTACGAACGCCGCGGTGACTGGGAGCTGGCCGAGATCCACTATGGGCAGGCGCTTGCGCTCGGGGCCGAGCGCGCCGTGGTACAAGCCGACCGCAGCAGGGTCGCGTGGCGGTGTGGCGATGCTGACTGCGCGCGGGCGCTCGGGTTCGAGGCGCTCGAGCTGGCGGAGGCGACGGGAGCGCGCGCCGCCGCGGCTCAGGCGAACAACCTCCTCGGGCTGTTCGGCTGCGGTCGCGCCTATCTAGAGCGCAGCCTCGAGCTCTCCGCGGGCCTCGGTGATCCGAGCGTGCGGATCGCGGCGCTCAACAACCTCGCGCTGGACCACGCCGCCGTCGGCGAACTGCCGCAGGCGGAGGCGCTGACCCGCGAGGCGCTCGAGCTGTGCGTCGCTCAGGGCGATCGCCACCACGAGGCGGCGCTGCGCACCAACCTGGCCGATCTGTTGCACCGCGCCGGCAGGTGCGACGGCGCGATGGAGGAGCTCAAGCGCGCAGTGACCGGGTTCGCGACGATCGGCTCAGACGGAGATGCGCTCTACCCGGGCGTTTGGAGTCTCCTCGAATGGTGAGGTCTGCCTGATCCAGACAGTCGCGTGGGCCGGTTCCACCGCGCGCTTCACCGTCGCGAGCAGATCGGCGCTGACGGTGTCGAGATCGACCGCATCACGCAACCGCTGGGCGAACGCGGCCACGGTCGCCTCGGCGTCGTACCGCGCCCGGTTGAAGCGGCGGTCGACCGCCCGTTGAACCCGGAGGCGCAATGGGTTGAACAGCGCGGCCGCCGCGAGCGTCGACGCCGCCACGCCGACCGAGGACGAGAACGGGAGCACGTCGGTCGTCAGGACCACCAGGCCAACGAACGTCCCCGCCAGCAGCGCGGTCACGATCGAATACGACACGGTCCGCGAGATTATTCGGTCGATCTCGTACAGCCGGTACTTGAGGATGCCGACTCCGATCGCGATCGGAAGCGCCGCGAGGCCGAAAATGGAAAGGTCGCTGAGCACGACCGCTACGTGGCCGGGATGCAACGAGATCTCTTGCGGAATTTCCAGCACGAGGCTTCAGGACGCAGACGGACGCCCCCGCGAGCAGCCATTTCTGCTGGATGCGGCGGTCCCCCGTCAGCCTCCGGTACCCCACCACCTGCCCGATCACCCAGGCTAGTGTTAGAGCGGCGACGGTCAGGAAGAACAGGGTCTGCGTGATGCCCCACCAGGCCCACGTCCCGGACGGGCTGTTGAGTTGCTGCAGGTCACCCGCCGCGTCGAGTCGGATCCTGCTCGTCAGCAGCGTGCTCGCCGCGATCACGAACGCCCCCACCTGCCACGCCGCGCCAACGCAGACGAGCCACCGAAGTGGCCAGCGCCACCGAGCGGACGGGAGCTTCCCGTCGGGGTAGAGCAGAACGCACAACACCGTGAGGGCGATCGCCGGGGCCCACGACGGCTCGATCAGTACCGCCACCCCGCCGAACGGCAGGTGTCCGTGGTGCTGGCTGTAGTCGAGGATTGAGTAGGTAGCGCCGATTCCGCTGAGCAGCAGGAAGCCCGAGACTCCGAGCAGCATCCACCCCATCGGATGTCGCGGACGCTTGTAGCTGACCAGCAGGCCGACGCCGAGACACGACGCAAGCCACGGTACCGCCGCGTCGTTGTCGCCCCGGTGGTGCGCGGCAGAGCCGATCACAGTCACCAAGGCGACCATCGCCAGCTCGATAACGGCGACGAGAAGGGCGGTGCGCCGTGAGGCGAGGCGGCTCATCCTGACCGACCCCGAATCCCTGTGCTGGCGAGCGATGCCGTCTACACGCCAGGCCCGCCGCAGCTGGTTTGTCTTGAGCTCCCCGGACACCCCATCCGATCCCACCGCGGGTGCAAAACTTGCCCAAGTCTACCGGGTCTCTTCGACCTCTCGTTCAGCGTTTGTTAAGCGCGGTGCGCCGAAATCCGCGAGAACCTCACCGCGACCGACCTCCGCCGTCCGCGCGCGCCGTTCAGGCGACCATGATCGAGAGGCTGAGCGTCAGCGTCTTGGTCGCTGGTTTCTGGGTATGTCGCGTGGCGTGCAGGAGGATCACGACCTTCACGGTGTGGAGCCCCGCGCTCAGACCCTTGGTAGACAGATTGACGCTCCCGGGCCCGTGCGTGACGAGGTTGGGCGTGTAGACGGTGATCGCCTTGTGCTTGCCATCAACGATGACGTGCTTGGTGTGCTTGACGCCGCGGTCGATGTAGTAGCTGACGCTGATCACCTTGTAGGCCTTGCGAGACCCGGTCTGGCCGAGTCTGAGCGACAGTGGCTGACCCTGCCGAACGGCACTGGCGGAACCCGTGAGCGCGAATGTCAGGCCAGCAAACGACGTGTGCACAGTCTTCTTCCCACCACCGCCGCCCGCCTTGACCGTATAGGTGACGGTGGCGCTGACGAGCTGGCGGCCGCTGCCGTCGGTGCCGTGGACGGTGAACGTATGGACGCCCGGGGTGGTGTTGATCCGGCTGCCCGAGGTATCCGTGCCCGTGCAGTTCGAGACGCCGAGCGCGGTGGGATAGTTGTACCCGCATGACCAGCTGGCGTCGACGGCCTTCCCTGGCGAGTACACGGCGCCATTGGCCGGCGTGTCGATCTCGATCACCGGCACGAACTCGATGAACACATCACCAATGTTGTAAAGCTGCACGATCTCCGGATCTTTTATCGCTTTGGCGACGAAGTTCGAGCCGGCCGCGCCGCCCTCGCCGGTGCCACCGTTCCCGCACGGCGACGGGCTGCACGTCCCCATGCCCGTGGCGCCGCCGCCACCGCCGAAGTACCCCCCGCCGCCGCCACCACCACCACCGGGAGCAAAGGCATCCTGGCCCCCGCAGCAAGGGCCGAGGCCGCTCGCGTTGCCTCCGGCGCCACCGTCCGGCCCGGAACCGGAGCGGCCGGCGACGCTGCCGGAGTAGGACACCGTGTTGACCGAGCACCCGGTCGACGCGCCGCCGGCGCCCGCCGCGGTCGTCCCCATCGCGGCGTTGGTGGAGCCATCGATCGTCATCACCGAAGCCAGACTGCCACCGGGGAAGCCGGGAATCACGATTCCCGTGACGGTCTTGATCGCCGCAGGACCCGCCGGGCTGGGTGAGGGAAGCTGCTCATTCTGTCCCTTGCCGCCGGCCCATCCAGCGTTGTCGCAGCCGGCACCGTCGCCGTTTAGGCCACCCCCGCCCTCGCCGCCGCCGCCAGCCGCAACGACCAGCCGCGATCCGGCGGAGGTCTCTTCTCCCGGGCAGCTGGCGGCGAGCTCTGAGCACGTGCGCACGTCGCTGGCCCCACCGCCTGATCCCGCCCACGGACCGCTGCAGGGGACACTCATATCGCTGCCGCCAAGTTTGCAGTCCGGCACCCCCGGTGGCGGTCCGCCGGCGGCGCCGCCGCCGCCGAACGTCGGCCCGCCTCCGGCCGTGCCGCTCTGTCCCACCTCGGCATACAGCGTCTCGCCAGGCGTGGTCGCGAGATAACCCTGAACCGTCGCGCCCGCGGCGAAGACGCCTTGCGAAGCGGGAGGCTGCGGATCCGTGCTCCCACCCCAACCACCCACCGCGACCACGCCCTCCAGCCCCACCCCACTCGGCACTTTATAGACCTGCTGGTGACCGGTGGGAGTGAACTGCGTCGGTCCCGCGAGACCCCACGCTAGAGCGGGCAGCCCAAGCGCTGCGGCCACCACCACCACGAGCGCCGATACCAACCGCAATCTCAACCGACCCCGCTCGTGCAAAGCTCGTCCTTCAATCCTGAAATCACTGCGGGACTGTTGGGACGTCATCGCTGTCCTCCTTCAACGTGCAGTCGAGTCCGGGTGGCGCTCATGTTCTTGCGCCCGGCGACGACGCCGCGCAGCCACACCCCCAGACGGTTGGTTGGCCCCTCACGCATCATTCGGCACGGCAACGTAGTGCCGGCACCGTTCGGAAATCGTTACGGCGCACGCGCCGCGCGCACTTCCGGGAGCATCTCGTGGGCAGTCCTGAGGTGCTCGCGCGCGTCCCCGCGGCGACGCTCGCGCCGGAGCCACTCGCCGTAGAGCAGATGGGCCCGGGCAAGCCCTGACTGCGGCCGCGTGTAGGTCAGCCGCCCGATTGCCTCTCGATACAGCTTCTCCGCACCATCACCCTCGCTGAGGAGCGCGCCTCGACTCCCACCACCCAGTCCGTGCGGCTGGCCCGGGCCATCTCGGCGAGCCCACCGAGCACACGTCTCGCCACCTCCGCGCCTCGCTGACGGTGCGGATTTCGTCAATCTGCGGTCCGGCGGCGCGGACGTTCCGGCAGACTCGATCGAGCCAGCGCTCGTCGTCCACCACGCCGATCAACGGGCGAGGACCGTCTCCGGCATCGCGACCAGCTCCTCGGTCTGGGTGGGGAGTGCGGTGCGCCTGAGTCGAAAATCCCCCACTCGGAATCACCCGGGTGATCATTCGCCTTTGGGTTGACGAGTCATCCTGGTCGCGCGGACACTGCTCTCTGAAAGGGCTCGAGCTGCGTGTCACCGACTTCCACGACCGACGAGTACATCATGTCTGAGCGTTGTCTCATTTTGGCCGTCGGCCGGGCGGTCGGGCACCGGTCCGACGCCGTCGTGGTGGGTATGTGCTCGAAGATGAGGGGAGGTCGGCCGTGCCCGTGGTAGCGCTCGTCGTGGTCGAAGCGAGGCGGCGAACGCGTTGACGTCCTAGACTGTACGGGGACGAAATCACGTCGGCGAGCACGGACGGGTGCGGTTTGGGATGATTCTGACCGACGGCCGGAGTCGTCAGGGAGGCAGCACGTCGGTCGAGGCCGGCTACGTCAATTACGGCAATCCTCGAGACCGTAAGGCTCGAAAGCCACACCAACTGGGGTCAACGCACAATTAGCGAAAGGGAGGATCGATGAGGCGGGACAAATCAACCAAGGGCGGACGGACGAGCCGCGCAAGGACACACGTCGGGGCATACTCAGGTCTGCTGCTGGCGTTCGCCGCAGCGGGAACGCTGCTGATCCAGACCGGGGTAGCCAGTGCCGCTAGCCGCGGCTTCACGGTCAAAAACGACAGCACACACGCACTCCGGGTGGCGAGCGTCAGCGCGGTCCCCAGAGTGCTCTGTGTCAATTTCAACTGTGTTCCTACCTTTTACGAGATGGGGTTTGAAGGGCGGCCGGCAGACGGAAGCGTCCTCGGGAAGGGCGGCGACCAACGGTGGGAACTCAAGTATTTCTACGACATCGGCGATATCTTCGGTGCTGGAACCAATTACGCAGCCAAGTTGACATATAACGTCGAGGGGACGGCCGGCAAGTTCGAAGCAGTTATCAAGACCTCCAACTACTCAAACGAGTCCACCTGCGAGGTCATTCCGAAAAACGTCGGCACTTGCACGGCCGACGGGCTCAGGATCACATTCAAGTAGCGTCGAAGACCAGGCCCATCGGTCGGGGTGCTTGCTAGACGTCATCCGCCACGTTTGACAATTGCTCGCAATGATGCCGAGCATCCGGCAATCGATCAACCTCGAAGCTCCGCCGTCGGGCAAGTCAACCATCATGGAGGTAAATATGCGAAGGACACTCCGTGCCGCGGCGGTCGCAGGAGCTGCCACGGCCATCGCAATCGTCGGTGTGGCAACCGCATCGGCGGGCACCAAGATCGAAAACCTGTCGCTCGTGAGCACCTCGACAAGCGGCGCTTACAGCGCGATCGCCACCGGCGCGTTCACCGACGGAGGCATCGCGATAACGCAGGATAACCTAGCAACGCTGCGGCTCCAGAAAGGGACGATCAAACTCACGTTGAAGGCGGGCAAGGGCTCACAGAGCATCAATCTGAGGACCTGTCTCGCCACCGCGACTCAACCCGGGACCTACAAAGTCACCAGCGGCACCGGCGCCTACAAGCGCATCACAGGTTCGGGAAGCTATCTAGAACGCGTCAGCGAGGTCGGAAGGATCGTCAAGGGCAAGTGCTCCAGGATTGCCAACCCTGTCGCCGTCCAAGACAGCATCACCGCCCACGGGCCGGTCACGCTGCCCTAGCGTCGACGCTCGGCTGCAGCCGACCATCAGCGGTCGGCTGTAGCCGAGCGCCAGGGCAGTCGCCGACCGCGGCGATCAGGGCAGATCGGGGGGGTCGACGGCTGTGTGCGCATTCGGAACAGCGCTCGACGGCCCTGCACAGTGACGATGAGTAGGTACGCGGTGTACGGTCCCTCAGGGCCAGTGAAGTGACAATCGAACCGGCCGCCCGGGGTCGCAGGGGAATGCCGGTCGGACATCGGACGTCCACCGGACGGAAGCCAGTCTTTTGAAACACGAAGTCATCGACCGTCGTCGCCGTGGCAGCCGGGTCAATCGCGGCAGGAGCACCGCACGCCGATAGGAGGGCCACGGAACAGCCACTGGCAGCCAGCCGCTTGAGAGCGGTAGCGGCGGATCGGCGAATCATCAGACATCTGCTGGCATCGTGTCGTCTGAGCTATTGACGCGGAAGGAGCCCAATCCTTCCCGCGAGATTCAAGTAACTGGGTTCTCGGCGAACAGCCGAGCCACCATTGCCGAGTCGAGGTAGGCGCGAACGCGCACGATGACATCGCCGTGAAAGTCGACGACCCAGCAGTAGCGGTTATCGAAGCGCATGCCGTTCTTCGCGGTCGCTCCAGAGCGCAGCTCGACGACCGCCCTGTCGCCGTTGACCAGTAGATCTTCGACGCTGAGCTGTGTGCCGTCGGGCAGGACCCCGGCCAGCTTGTCGAACGTGCCCGCGATGAATGCGGCCTTGCTCGTGTAGTGCCCCGCCAGTGGGTGCGTTCCCATCACCGTCCAGTCGACGTCGTCAGCGACGTGCTCGAAAAACGCGGCGCCGTCTCCCGTCTCCAAGCCGCTGAAGACCTTGCGGACGTACTCGGCCGTGACTGCGGGTGTCGCGGGTGTCGATGGGTTGCCGGCGGCGGTCATGAGTCCCTTTCTTTCTGTGCAGGGTTCGTATGACGCCACTCTACGGTTGTCCGACCGCCGCCGGCATCCCAGTGGCCGCGGCGGCGGCCGCGCTCCGTCAACTACGAAGCGCGGCCGATTCCTTTACGACGGCCGCGGGACTGGCCTGGGCCGCTCAAGAGGTGACGGCGGCGGGGTTGTTGGCGAGGTGTGCGAGGAGGTCGTGGATGGCTGCGATGTCGCGATGGGTGTAGCCGAGCTGCTCGGCCTTGGTGAGGATCTCGTCCGCGACCTCGGCCGTGGGAAGCGGTACTCCATCCTCGGCGCCGGCTTGGCGGACGAGGCGGATGTCCTTGTGCATCAGGCCGATGTCGAACCAGGCTTCGTCGGGCGGCTGGAGGATCAGCGGGACGCGGAGCTTGAGCATCGGCGAGCCGATCTGGCTCTCGGCCATCACCTTGGCCGCAAGCTGCGGGTCGACCCCTTCGCGTTCGGCCAGCAGCAGCCCTTCCGAGAAGGCGAGCGTCTGTACCGCCAGGCTGATGTTGATCGCGAGCTTGAGCACGAGCCCCTGCCCGTTTTCGCCGATGCGGGCCGGCGTCCCGAGCACGCGGAGCACCGGCTCGATCCGCTCGTAGGCGCCCTCGTCGCCGCCGACCATGATCGTCAGGGTTCCGCTCTTGACCTGGGGAACGCTGCCCGATACCGGGGTGTCGAGCATCTGGGCGCCGCGCCCCTCCTTACGCACGCGCTCGGCGAGCGCGCGGCTTGCGCGCGGGCTGATCGTGCTCAGATCCGCCCACAGCTTTCCCTCGTTCAGCCCCGCGACGATGCCGTCGGGGCCCGAGGCGACCGACGCGACGACGTCGTCGTTCGGGAGGGAGGTGAGGACGACGTCGGCCGCCTCAGCGACCTCGCGTGGCGTGGCGGCCCAGCGCAGGCCTTGGTCGACGAGCCACTCGGCAGCCGCGCGGTCGCGATCCTCGCCGTAGACGGTGTAGCCGGCGGCGAGGTACCGGGCGGCCATGTTGCCGCCCATGTTCCCCAGCCCGATGAATCCGATGGTCTGCATGGCTACTGCACTCCTTCGATCGTGGTTATGTCCTCTGCTGTTAGCTCGAGATTGGCGGCGTCGATCAGCGGGTCGACCTGCTCGGGCGAGCGGAAGCCGACGATCGCGCCGTCCACCGCGGGATTACGGAGCGTCCAGGCGATGGCCACCGCTCCTGAGACTGTGTCGTGACGGTCAGCCACGTCACCGACGCGCTCGACGAGGTCGAGGTTGCGCGACAGCTGCGGCTCGCGAAAGCGCTCGTCGTGCTTGCGCCAGTCATCGTCGGGGAGTCCGGCGATCCGCTCGCGGTTCATGGCCCCAGTCAACAGGCCCGAGCCCATCGGCGAGTACACGATCACGCCGATCCCGTCGCGCTGGCAGAACGGGAGGATCTCGCGCTCTACGTCGCGCTCGATCAGTGAGTACTGCGGCTGAAGCGTCTCGACCGGCGCGATCTGCTGAATCCGCCGCAACTGCTCGACGTCGAAGTTCGAGACGCCGATATGACGGACCAGACCCTGCTCCTTGAGCTCGGCGAACGCCGACCAGCCCTCCTCGATGTCTCCATCGGGGATCGGCCAGTGGATCTGGTAGAGGTCGATTGCGTCGACCCCCAGCCGCTCCAGGCTGGCGTGGGCTTCGCGCAGGATCGAATCGCGTCTGAGGCTGTGGACGACCCGGCGGCCCGGGCCTTCCAGCAGCGACGCCTTGGTGAACACGTACGGGCGCTCAGCCATGCCTTGCAGCGCTCGCCCCACGATCTCCTCGGAGTGACCGAAGCCGTAGGCGGCGGCGGTGTCGATCCAGTTGACCCCAAGCTCGAGCGCGTGGTGGATCGTCGCGATCGACTGGTCGTCCTGCTGGGGGCCCCAGCCGAACTCCCAGCCTCCGCCGCCGATCGCCCAGGCGCCGAACCCGACCCGGGTGATCGAGAGGCCGGTGTGGCCAAGTTGTGTGGTTTTCAGTTGCGTTGTCTGCATGGTGACTCCTGTTCAGTGAGTGAGAGGTTGCGGATGTGCCGGAGTGCGATGGCCCCGACCGCCGATCAGGGCGGGAGTGGCGGCGAAGATGCCGAGCCCGAGCAGCCCGGAGAAGACGAGCAGGCTGACCCGCGTCGACGCGATCTGGGTGAGGGCGCCCAGGCCGATCACCGGACCAGCCAGTCCGATGTACGCGGCGAGGAAGAATCCCGCTACCGCCTCGGCGCGACGCGCGGACAGGGAAACCTCCGTCACGGTCTCGATCGCTCCCTTGAACATCAGCCCCGCTCCCACGCCGGCGACCAAATCACCCGCGAGGAAGATCCCGAAGCTCGGTGACGGCACCCACAGCGCGAGCGTCAGGAGACCGATTCCAACGAGCAAGGCCGGGATCGCGGCGGTGAGAAGCTGGTGCGGGGAACGCGATCCGGTCAGCGTCTGCGCCAGCGCAGCGGTGCCGAACAGCGCGAATGAGACACCGCCGGCGAGCGCGTGTGAGGACTCGTGCAGCGTTCCGGCCAGAAAGCTCGGCGCGAGTGAGGTGATGAGACCGAAGACCGCGAACGTGATCGCCACCGCGGTCGCCGCGCCGAAGAATCGGCCCCGCGACCGTGCCGGAACGGATACGTGCTGGGGACGGTAGCGCGGGCGGGGCGAAGCGGCCATGCGCGTTTCGGGAGCGAGGGCGATCGCGATGAGCCCGATCAGCAGGGCGCCGACGAGCGCGAGGAACGGAAGGGTGAGGGCGTGGCCGACCCACTCTGCGAGGGCACCCGCGATCAGCCCTCCGAGGCCCAGTCCGCCGAGGTTCGCGGCGGTGCTGATGATCTGCGCGCGGTGACCGCCGGCGCGCGGGCGGCGCCTGGATTCGAGTTCCGCCAGCCACACCGTCGCCGTGGCCGTCGCCGCACCGACGCCGAGGCCGCTCAAAACCCGGGCCACGATCAGCCCGGGCAGCGCGGGCCACGCCACGAACACCAATCCGGCGACCACGTTCAGCGCGAGCGCCGGAACCAGCAATCGGCGGCGACCGTACACGTCGGAGAGGTGACCGGCGAGCAGGAGGCTGATTGCGACAGCGACCGCATACGCGGCGAACGCGACCGTGATGGTCAGCGAAGAGAAGCCGTCGCGACGGGCAAACAAGGACCACAGCGGCGTCGGCACGGTGGTGAACGCCATCAGCGCTGTGAACGCGAACGCAACGGCCCAGAAGCCGAAGCCGTAACGGATTCTGTCGGGGTTGGGTTTGTTCAGTGAAAACATCGGATCCTTTCGGGTCATCGTCCTAGCGGGTGATCAGCGGTCGCGTCTTCGGAAGCCGGGCGATCGTTTCGTCGTCGAGGTTGAGGTGGGCTTTGACCAGCTCGGGCGGGAGGACGCCCAGCCACTGGCTCAGTGAGATGTCCGCGTAGTGGTCAGAGCGGAACAGGCCGAGGAACGTCAGTGTCTCCTCGCCGGTGTTCTCGACGTAGTGACCCATCGCGCGAGGCGCGTAGCCGACGTCGCCGGCCTGGTAGTCGAACGTCCGGGACTTGCCGCCCGACGCGAACACCGTCATCCGGCCCTGGCCTTTGAGCCAGTACTGCCACTCGTCGGCGTTTGGATGCCAGTGAAGCTCGCGCATCGCGCCTGGCTCGACGTCGATCAGCGCCGCCGCGATTGTCTTGGAGACGGTGAACTTGCGCGAGTCGGTGATCCGTAGCCGTCCGCCGGCGGCCTTGATCGGCTCCTGCGCGTCCATATGCCACGTGTAGGAGAGCGGCGTCTGGGTGGCCGGCGAGGGCGGCGCGTCGTCGACGAGTGCCCCCGGCACGTCGCCGGCGAACATGTACCGGGTCTGCGCGATGTCGGTCGGCAACGCGTCGAAGGCCGACTCGGCCACCCCGAAGTTCTTCGCCAGCACTTCGCGCGGGGTGTGCCCCAGCCAATCGGTGATCAGGAACGTCTCGTTCTCTGAGAAGTCGCCGCTATCGAATGCGAGCAGGAACTCGACGCCGTCTGCGAGCGCCTGGATCGAGTGCGGCAGCCCGGACGGGAAGTACCAGAGATCGCCAGGGCCAACGTCGTCGAGGAACAGACGGCCTTCCTCGTCGAGGACGCTGACCCGGCAGCTACCGGCGATCACGTACGCCCACTCCGCTTCCTTGTGCCAGTGCAGCTCGCGGATGCCGCCCGGCGTCAGGCGCATGTTCACCCCCGCGATCTCCGTGCTGATCGGTAGCTCGCGGGTCGTCGTCTCACGTGCGAAGCCGCCGCTCAGCACGCGGTTGTGCGACAGGGAGAACGGCCACTTGAGGTTCGGCACCGTGCCGCCGTCGGTCACCGGGGCGATGAGCAGGTCGGGGTTCTGGCGATCGATGGCGACGTTGCGCGGGCCCAAGATCGTCGCGCCCCGACCGTCGGTGACAGGCTGAGGATCGGTGGAGCTGTCGGACATGGGCTGGTTCCTTTCGGCGGCGTTCGAGGACAGTCACATCCTCTCTGCGGCCAGCTGGCGGGGCTACACGGCCAGCGTCCATCGTGGGGTGGGGCTAGCCGCTATTGACCCCTCCGCCCCGCCCGGATGGATCCGGCGCCCGGAACGGCGATCACCCCCCTAACGGGTCTGCAGGAACCGGATGACCGCGAGGACGCGGCGGTGGTCGTCGCCCGCCTCCGGGATGCGCAGCTTGATGAAGATGCTGCGCACGTGTTTCTCGACCGTCGACTCGGTGACCCACAGCTGCCGCGCGATGCCGGCGTTGGAGCGCCCCTCGGCCATCAGCGCCAGCACTTCGCGCTCGCGCGCGGAGAGATCCTCGAGCGGATCTTCGGCGCGACGCGCGGCGACCAGCTGCTGGATGAGGAAGGGGTCGACCACCGCCGCGCCGCCGATGATCCGCCGGAGGGTCGCGATGAACTCGTCCACATCGGTGATGCGGCTCTTCAGCAGGTAGCCGCTGCGCTCACCACACGCCAGCAGGTCGGTAGCCTGCTCGACCTCGGCGTGAGCGGAGAGGACGACGACCGCCGTCTCCGGCATCTCCGCGCGGATCGTGCGGGCGGCATCGAGCCCCTCCGTCGTATGGGTTGGCGGCATGCGGATGTCCACGATCACCAGGTCTGGCCGGTGACGATGAGCCAGCGCGAGCAGCGCGGATGCGTTGCCGGCCTGGTCGATGACGTCGAACCCCTCGTCCGCGAGCAGCCGCGCCAGTCCCTCGCGGAGGAGGACGTCATCCTCGGCGATCAGCACACCGGGCGCGTCGGCGGTCATGCGCGGATTATCGACGGTGGCGCCCCGATCGACCGTCGGACGCAAGCCAAAGATTGAGGCTAGCCACAACCGGATCGTCGGTCGCCGCTCCTATCGTTCTGCCGCATGGCGATACGGTGCCTGATAGTCGACGACAACCAGCGATTCGCGCAGACCGCGCAGGAGGTGCTGCAGGAAGACGGGATCGACGTTCTGGGCATCGCTTCCGGTAGCTACGAAGCGGTGCGACTCGCCCGTGAACTGCGACCGGATCTCGCGTTGGTCGACATCGACCTCGGCCCGGAGAGCGGGCTGGACGTCGCGTGTCGCTTGTGCGCGGACGAGCCGGGGCCGCTCGCCGATGCGGTGATTCTCATCTCGACTCACGCTCAGGAGGAGTTTGCCGAGTTGATCGCGGCCAGTCCGGCCGTAGGCTTCATCGCCAAGGCCGAGCTGAGCGCCGAAGCGATCGAGGCGCTCCTCGCCCGCCCCGCGCAGGAGCGGACCGAGTGATTTAGCCTCTCCCCGTGGGCGCGCGTGTCCGCAGCTGGAAGGCGTACCCGATCGCCGCTGCTGCGGTGGCGTTCGTCGCCGGCGCGGCTGTGTTCGCCGGGATGGCGGTGGCCGTTCCTCTGCGCGGGTCGACCGGCCTCGTCGTTGTGTGGTGCGTCCTATGCGCCGCCGGCGTCGGGGTCGCCGCGTGGCGGCTGGGCCCGCTGTTCGGCGTCTCGCTGGCGCTGGCCGCTGCGGTCGCGATCGATTCGTTCTATATCCCGCCATATCGATCGTTTGACTCTCGGGACTGGGTGAACTACCTCGTGACCGCGATGTACATCGCGATTGGCGTCCTCGTCGGCGGGATCCTCGAGGCGACCCAGCGCCGCGCGGCGATGTCGGAGACCGCGCGCAGCGAGCTGGCCGAAGAGCAGGCGGCCCTACGGCGCGTGGCCACCTTGATCGCCGAGGGCCCCCTTCCCGAGAAGGTGTTCGCCGCGGTCGCCGCCGAGATGCGAAACCTCGTCGGGGCCGATGTGACGCGGATCATTCGCCGCGAAGGGGACGGTACCGCGACCCTGGTCGGCGGAACTGGGACCGACGACCGGCCACGCCCGCTGGGGCGGGCCGAGCCAGGTCTCGCGACCGCGGAGGTGTTTCGGACGGGGCGAACCGCTCGGATCGATGACGACAGCGGAGTCTCCTCGGAGGTGGCGACCCATTGGCTCGGTGTCGCTGCCTCCTTCCGATCGGCGGTCGCGAGCCCGGTGATCGTCGCCGGCAGCCTGTGGGGCACGATCGTGGCCATCTCCCTGGATGCCCCGCTGCCCGCGGAAACCGAGCGCCGCATGGCCGAGTTCACCGAGCTGCTGGCGATCGCGATCGCGAACGCTTCGAGCCGCGCCGAGCTGGCGGCCTCCCGGGCGCGCCTCGTCGTCGCCGGCGATCAAGCGCGGCGCCGGTTCGAGCGAAACCTGCATGACGGCGTCCAACAGCGCCTTGTGTCCCTGGCGCTGCGGTTGCGGAGGATCGAGCGGCGCCTTCCCGGCGAGCAGTCCGAGCTCAGGGCGGCGCTGTCGGAGACCGTCCGCGAGTTGAACGAGGCCACCGACGAGGTGCGCGAGATCGCGCAGGGAATTCATCCGGCGATCCTCACCCAGGGCGGGCTGGCGCCGGCGCTCCGGACGCTGGCTCTGCGCTCCTCGGTGCCGGTCGAGGTGGTCGTCGAACGCGAGGAGCGGCTGCCCGAGCCCGTGGAGGTTGCGGCCTACTACGTCGCGGCCGAGGCGTTGACCAACGCCGCCAAACACGCGGGCGCTTCGCGTGCCTGGGTCACGCTCGAGCGCCACGACGGGCTAGTCCGTCTGTCTGTCCGCGACAACGGCGCCGGCGGCGCCGACCCGTCCACCGGCAGCGGCCTGACCGGGATTCGTGATCGGGTCGAGGCGCTCGGCGGATCGCTCGCGGTCCGCAGTCCGCGCGGCGAAGGTACCGTGCTGGACGTCGCGCTGCCCGTCGCGGCCGCGGCGGACCCACCCAACGCTTCCGGTTAGCCACACGGTCTGGTCCGCCAGCCGCGTAGAGCGCGCTAGACGCCGTGTTCAGGCGAGGATCCGGAAGCCCGCGCTCACCTGCGCTCCCGATGCGACCGCGCCGATGAGGCGATATCGACCCGGCGCTAGCGCGTGGCCGGCTAGGCGTCCGGTGAAGAGGAAATGATTGGCTCCCGCAGCCGCATCGACCAAGAACGACCCCGGAAGCATCGCGTAAGCGCCTCCTTTCTCCAGGCGCTCGAGTTGGAAGCGCACCAGCGCGGCGGTATGGACCGAGACGCTGACCCGTGCCCCGATCGGCGTCTTTCCAGGCTGTACATGAGGAAGCCGGGGGGTGAGGCTGCCACCGGACTTCGCGGCGCGAAACTCGCTCCGCGCGATCCGCAGCGCCATCAGACCCACGCTCGGGACGGGCCCTGCGGCTTCGATGATCCGGAGTCGATTGCCGCCGAAGCCATTCTCCTGGACGAGGATGTCTCCGCGCAGGTCAAAGGCGAGACCCATCGGCCCGTTCAGTTCTGCCGCCGTGGCCGGGGCGCCGTCGCCGCTGTCGCGCTCGCGCCCGTCTCCCGCCAGCGTGTACACGTCGCCCGCCTGCCAGAAGCACGTCTTTGGACAAGGTTGCAGTCGATAACCGGGATTGGTGGCCGAGCGGGCCAAGATGCGCAGTCGGCCACCGAACGATTCGGTGAACAGGATGTTCTGCGAGGAGTCCAGGGCGGCGAAGTCGGGGCCATCGATCCCAGCCGACAAGCCCGAGCCCCCATCCCCCTTGTCGGCCGCTCTCCCGGTGCCGGCGATCGTGTAGATCCGGCCGTGTACCCAGCTGCCCGCGCTGCACGACGGGGAGCAACGGTAGCCCGGATTGGTCGCCGAGACAGCTATCAACCGGAGCCGATCGTTGGCTGAGTCGCCGATCACCACGTTTCCGTCCGCGTCGACTACCGCATCGTCGGGATAGTCAAGCCGCGCCGAGATCGCCGGCCGCCCATCGCCGTTGTAACCCCCCTGCCCCGTGCCGGCCAGCGTATACACGTTGCCCGCCACCAACGAGCCGCCGCAGGACGGCTGGCATACTTAGCCCGGGTTTCGTGTTGAAGAGGCCACGAGCTGCACGACGTGGTTCACGGGGTCGGTGACGATCACGTTGCCCGCGTGGTCGATGCTCACTCCCTCGAGAGACTCCGTGGGGGCACTCAACGCTGAACCCCCGCGCGACGCGTATCCCGCGTCGCCGTCGCCGAGAATCGTGTATACGGTGCCGCGGACCCAGTCCGCCCCCTGGCAAGAGGGCGCGCAGACATACCCGGGATTAGACGCCGACCGCGCGAGCACGACGGCCTCCTGACCGTGACCACCGGCCGGCGGATAGTAGTCGCGTAGACGATGTTTCCCTCTGGGTCGACGGTGATTCCAGCGGTCGTCTGGTTCTCAGATGCGCCTGAGGCCAGCGCGTATACATCACCGACGACCCAGTCACCGCCCGCGCACGACGGTTGGCACCGAGCCGAAAGCCACCAACATCACCCCGCCCGAGAACCCCGCTCCGGTGACCGCCACCTGGGTTCCCCCAAGCACGGGGCCGGATGCGGACGCGACGTCGCTCACCGTTGGTGCGGCGGCCGATGCGGCCGCCGGCGATGCGGCGAGCGATACGCACAGCCAAGCCACAATCGCTACGACTGCCCCCGCCAGCCCTCGGCGACCCGCTGGGGCAATTTGCTTGCGCCGCATCAAACCCCCTGAATCAACACAACCGAGCAGACCATCGCAGAGCGCCCCGGGGTAGTCAAGGTGCATTCGCTCACAGTCCCGAGCCATCACGACCTAAGGCGAACGATCGCGCACCAGACATGTAACCTCCATTGACTTGAGAGGGCGGATTCACCCGCGGCCCAGGCGGCAGCTCCGTACGGCGTACTGCTCGATTGTGGCGCTCGTGACGGTGTGCTTTTGTTGGGTCGCGCCGGGCGCGAGGTCCGCGGACCCAGTCGGCCGACCTCCGGACCTGACGATCTATTTTCACCGGTCCGGGGAGGCAGCCCACGTCCTCTCCGACGGCCGCTATGCGTTCGCGACTCCGGCTAACCCCTCCCAACCCGGCGTTCTATTTGACGATCTCCATCATCGAGAGAGAAAAATTGCCCACCATGGCTGCCTCGTCAGCGGCTCTGAGATCTTCGGGGGCGTGTTGGGCTTTGACTGCTCGCCCTCCGAGCCGGGGCGCGCCCGTGTTTTCCTTATTGCTTCGAGGGAGTGGCGGACGCTTTCGGTCAGTCCGCAGATTGTTAGTCCTTGTGAATCAATACCTTACTGTGACGGCGGATCGCAGTTGGTGGATGCCGGGTCGGATTGGCTTCAGTTCTCCGAGTCCAGCTGCCCGCTGGGAGAGCACTGCTCGTCCCGAAACGTCTTCCAGAATATCTATACGGGCCGCGTCCTACCGGACCCTGCCGCCCAAGGTGGGCACAAGATGGCCAACTTAGACTCACCACAGCTAGCCGAACCTGTCTGCTCTCCGTTAACCGTCCCCAGAGGTTTCAACATCTTCACTCAGCCGGGTCCGGGCATCCTCCGCCTCGACGGTCGCTTTGCCTTGGCTTCGAGCCCCGGTCCGCGCGGAGGATCACGGACTTACCTTCAGGAATGTGGCACCCACTTACATCAACTTCTCGAGTCGGCGAACGCGGATCAAGAGACGGGGCCGCTCGCGGCAAATCTTCACGCGGTCGTCTGGCAGCAGACCCAACTGAATCTCCACGCAGAGTTTCTTCCGAGCTTGAAGCGCTATCTCGTACGACTTCCGCGAGGACTTCAGGTCATCTCGGCTCTGGCGCTGACCGCTACGCGTTTGTACGTTGTGTCCCAGAGCGGCAAACTCTGGATTGCGCCGTTCCCCGCCGAGCCGCCATCCGCACTCCGCGTGCCGTGAGGAGAGCATCACCCGAGGACGATTGTTAGAGTAGACGCTCGGGACAGACGCCCCACCCGGACGTAGTGAGGTGAGATCTCGATGAAACCGCTTGAGCGAAACCCGTGAGTGTCAGCGGATACCGCCTCCCGGTCTTCCCGTTCACGCGTCCACCGGAGCTGTCCGGCGAGCCGCCGGGGCACTATCCAGTTGTCGTGGTCGGGGCCGGTCTCACCGGTCTCACCTTGGCCGCGGAGCTCGGCCGCCGGGGGATCCCTGTCGTGCTGCTCGAGCAGGGGGCGTCGCTCGGCGTGATCGGGATCGCCTCCCGCGGGATCGCCTACGCCAAGCGAACGCTTGAGATCTTCGACCGTATCGGGATCGCCGACCGCGTACGGGAGAAGGGACAGACGTGGAACGAGGGCTCGGTTCACGTCGGCCTGGAGGAGCTCTACCGTTACCAGTTGGAGGCGGAGGCCGACCAGAAGTGGCCCGCGTTCATCAACCTCCAGCAGTTCTACGTCGAGCAGTTCCTGGTTGAGCGGATTCTGGAGCTCGGCAACGTCGACCTGCGGTGGCAGAGCCGGGTCATCGGCGCCCGCGCCGACGATGACGTCGTCGAGCTCGAGGTGCTCACCCCGGAGGGTTCCTACCGGCTGACGGCCTCGTGGTTGGGCGCCTGCGACGGGGCGGGCAGCGCCGTGCGCCGGTCGCTGGGAGTCCGCGCCCCGCTCGCCCAGCTCGAGGACACGTGGGCGATCGTCGACGTCAAGGTCGAGATGCCGGGGCTGCAGCGCCGTATCTACCTCGACTCTCCGCTCATCGAGGGTGGGGCGATCGTCATGCACCCGATGGCCGATGGCGTCGTGAGGGCTGACTGGCAGATCGGACAGCTGGCGGATCCGGATGCCGAGATCGACCCCGATCGGGTGCGGGCACGGTTGGCGAGCTTCCTCGGTGACGGGACCGAGTTCGACGTCGTGTCGATCAGTCGGTGGAGCTACCGCCGCCGAGTGATGGAGCGACTCCTGCACGGGCGCGCGGCGTTTCTCGGCGACGCCGCCCACGAGATCCCTCCCTTCGGCGCGCGCGGCGGCAACGGCGGTATCCAGGACGCCGAGAACCTGGCCTGGAAGCTCGAGGCGGTTCTGCGCGGGCGGACGTCGCCCGCCCTGCTCGAGACATTTGACCGCGAGCGCGGACAGGCAGCGCTCGAGAACGCTCGCCTGGCGTGCCGCTCGCAGGCTTTCATCACTCCACGTTCGCGCCCGGCACGCGTGCTGCGTGACGCGGTCATAAGCCTCGCTCGCGAACACGAGTTCGCGCGGGCCTGGGTCAACACCGGGCGCCCCAGTACGCCCACCCGTTACCGGTCCACGCCGCTGGCGGTGGCGGATTCGGAGCCGTTCGGCGCCGGGCCTGGTCCGGGGGCCGCTGCGCCGGACGGGCCACTCGACGGCGGCTTCCTGCTCGACCTCCTCGGCGACGGGTTCCTCGCCGTGCACTTCCGTGACGCCGCGGCTCTCGCGGAGGGACGAGAGGACGTCCGTGGCTTCGCGCTCGAGCACGTGGTCGTGCCACGCCGGCCGGATACATCGGTGTTACTGGAGCGCTGGGGAGTCCACGAGGACCAGACGTACGTGCTCCGGCCGGACTCGCACGTACTCGGCCGGATCCGCGGGTCCTCCGCGCAAGCAGCGCGGGAGCTGGTGGCGCGGGGCCTCGACCAGGCGATTCGACCGTGACGCCGACCTGGCAGGACGGCGATGAGCTATTCGCGCGTCTGACCGAGATCACCGAGGGCCTCGAGGACGAGCGGCTGGACCGGTTCCTCGCGCGACTCGTTTTCCTGCTCGCCGACCGGGTGGGGAACGCGGAGTCGGTGTGCGCCGCAGTGGAGGCGGCGGCGAAGGAAGTCGCGGAGGCGCGGCCCCATGTCCGCGCCGCGAAGCGCCTCGCCGGCCGGGTAGCGCTCGTAACCGGCGCGGGGTCCTCGGAGGCGGGTGTCGGCATCGGCGACGCCATCGCGCGGCTGTTCGCCGACGAGGGAGCGGCGGTGTGGGTGGCTGACGTTGACGCCGAACGCGCGCAGCGGACGCGTGCGCTGGTGCGTGACGCGGGCGGGCAGGCGGAGGTGATCGTGGCCGACATGACCGTGGCCGGGGAGTGCCGGCGCGCGGTGGCCGCGGTTAGGGAGGAGCACGGAGGCCTCGACGTCCTGGTCAACAACGTCGGGACGACGGCGCGCGCGTCGTTCGACGAGCTGACCGAGGAGGAGTGGGACCGAGTGATGTCGGTCAACGCCAAGAGCGTCGCGTTCATGACAGCGGCGGCGGCGCCCTTGATGAATCAGAGGCCGGATGCGCTGGCCGAAGCGCACACCGGGGCGGTCGTGAACATCGCTTCAATTGGTGGGCTGGTCGCGTCCGGCGGCGGCCTGTACGGCGCCTCCAAGGCCGCCGTGCTGATGCTCACCCGGGACCTGGCGGTGGCCTACGGCCGCCGCGGTATCCGGGTCAACGCGATCGCGCCGGGCCACCTCCACACGCCCTTCGTCGGCGACCTGTCACCGAACTTACGCCGTGACCGCGCGCGGATTGCGCCGCTCGGCATCGAAGGCGATGCTTGGGATGTCGCCCGCGCTGCCCTGTTCCTCGCCGGCGACGAGGCGCGGATGATCACCGGGATCTGCCTGCCTGTCGATGCCGGCGTGAGCGTCGTGTCCCCATTGCGGGCGCACCGATACATCGAGGCCGGCGACACGTCGGACGAAATCGCGTAAAACGAGGGAACCGGAGACCCAGACAAGGAGGACAAAGCAGATGGCTCAAACCTGGACACCGCACCGGGTGCTGCGCTCCTCGGAGGCACTGCGATCTGACCGCGGCGCGCTGGTCGAGCGAATGGAGACCGACGGCTACCTGTTCCTCCGAGGCGCGCTGCCCGTAGCCGCGGTGGCCGACCTGCGGCGGAGCGTCTTGGCCGTGCTCCACGAGCACGGCTTCGTCGACGACGACGGCGTCGGAGTCTGGACGGGCAAGGACTTGGCGCCGTTCGGCACGCATCCACCCGAGCTGCACGATCTCCGGCTGTGGCAGCGGTTCGTTGCCGACCCAGAGGTCAGCGCGTTCTTCGCCGAGCTGTTCGGTGAGCCGGTGTGGTGGGTGCCGATCGCGCAATATCGCTTCACCGCGCCCACGCCGGCGGGAGAAGGCGATCCTCTGGCCGGCCGCCACCAGGACGGTTTCTACAACGAGTCGATCCCCTTCCTGACCGCGTGGATCCCCCTCGTCGAGATCGATGAGCAACTCGGGGGTCTGACCCTCGCCCCCGGCTGGCACCGCCGCGGATGGCTGCATGACCTGTCCAACCCACCCATCTATCCCATTCGCGCGGACACGATTCCCGAAGACGCCTGGCACCGCGGCGACTATCGACCTGGAGACGTGATCGTGTTCGACCGGCACACGCCGCACGCCGGTCTTCCCAACCACTCAGACCGCCTGCGTCTGTCGATCGATATCCGGCCGATGCCCGCCTCGCGCCCGTTGCCGATCGTCGGGGAGATCGTCGGCGTCGGCGAGACCACGCTCACGGTTCGCAGCCAGGAGGGCGACGAGCATGTTCTGGAAGTCGACGAGAACACCTATATCCGCGTGGAAAAGGGTCGGCGCATCGGCCTTCCGGAGCTGGTGATCGGTACCCCGGCGCTCATCGCACATCAAGACGGCAGAGCGATCGTCGTGCGAAAGCCGACGTAGGTCTGGAGCGCGGCGCGGCCGTCTTCTCGTTCAATCGTCACCCAAATGCGGGTGGAGGTGATCCTCGGCCATCCGCTTGAGGGCGACGCGGTCGATCTTGCCCACCGGGGTAAGCGGCATCTCGACCAGGAAGATGATCTCTTCAGGAGCTTTGTAGCCCACGCGGTCGCGGCAGAACAGAATCACCTCCGCGCTCGATGGCCGCTCGGCGCCCTGGCGCAAAGTGACATAGGCCCGCACGGTCTCACCATGGACCGTGTCATGGACGCCGACCACCCCGGCCAGCCCAATCGCGGGGTGCTCGAGCAACGCACCCTCGACCTCGAACGGACTGACGTTGGATCCGTCATGCACGATGATCTGCTTCTTGCGGCCGAAGAACCACAGGTAGCCGTCTTCGTCGGCGCGGGCGAGGTCCCCCGAGTCCAGCCATTCGCCGGACACCACCTGAGCGGTGGCGGTTTGGCCGTTCCAGTAGCCGGCCATCCGGCTGCGTGAGCGAATGAAGATGCGGCCAACCGACCCGGGCGCTACCGGTTCGCCATCGTCGCCGCGGAGCTCGATACTGAAGCCGCTGATCGGCGGGCCAATGGACCCCTGCTTGTTGACGCCCGACGGAGGGTTCAGCGTGGCCAGGCCGACCTCGGTCATCCCGTAGCCCTCGGAGATCGGGAATCCCGCCGCGGCGGCGAACTCGACGAGAAGCTCGGTCGAGACCTTGTCAGACCCGGCGCGGCACACGCGCAGTGAGGCGAAGTCGCTGGGCTGTAGATCGTGGTCGCGCACCAGTGCGCTCAGCGCGGCTGGGATCATCGCCAGCACGGTCGGCCGATGCTCACGCAGCAGCGGCAACAGCTCGTGGCTGTCGATTGTCCGGGCAACCGCCACCCGGGCGCCGACCGACAGCGTGGCCAGGGTCCACAGAAACGAGCCGAGATGCGACATCGAGGAGCCCGGGAGAAACGTGTCGCCGGCAGCAAGCTCGAACGCCGACGCGGCGCTGGCGATCATCCACCGCAGCGACTCGCGCGTATGCGTCACCCCCTTCGCCGGGCCGGTGCTCCCGGAGGTGAAGAAGATCACCGCCGGGCTGGACACGAGGGGCGCCGGGTCGCCCTTCAGCGGCTCGTTGTCGAGCAGCGAAGCGAAGCTCAGGTCCGATTCGATGGCGTCGCCGCCGGTAGCTTCCTGATCTCGATAGGCGATCACCTGACACGAACGCCCGTCGACCCGGCGGCTGGCGGCCAGATCCTCGGCCCGCTCGACGTGGGCCAGCAGGACTCGCGCACCGCTCACCTCAAGCGCATGATCGATCTCTCGAAACGTGTAGCGATAGTTGAGCGGCGTGGCTACGAGCCCAGCCCTGAAACATGCGAGGTAGTGCACCACCAGGTCGATCCGGTTGGGCATCAACGACGCGACCCGGTCGCCCTCCTCCAGCCCGAGGCTGCGATAACCCCCCGCCAGCGCGGCGCTCGCTCGGTCGATTTCCCGCCACGTCATCGTGCGCGCGATGGAGATCAGCGCAGACTGGTCCGGCGTTCGGTCCAGGCCGGCGCGTAGTAGATCGTTCAGCGGAGCAGCCGGATCGGCCAGCTCGGGCCCCTGGAACAACATGGTCGGATCGTAACTCAGCCGCGGACTGTCCGCAGCACGCTCCGCACCTCTAGATGACTGATTCCGTTTTGGCGGGATCAGTGGTCGTAGTTGATGAAGTGGCGGCCGGGTGCGTCGAGGAGTCCGTGTTCCCAGAGAGTCCAGCTATGCCAGACGCCGGCGGCGAGTGCGAGGATGCGTTGGCAGACACGGGCCCAGACTCCGGTGGGGATGTGACCGCCGTGATTCTCCAGGGAGAGTTGGCCTTTGAGGGTGTCGTTGATCGACTCGATCCATTGTCGGATCCCGCCGAGCTTCCCGAACCGGGGCTTCTCGTCGCGGCGGTCGGGGCGGATGAAGGTGGCGGCCAGGGACGCGACGGCGCGTTCGAACTCGTGGCTGGCGAACCCTTTGTCGCCGATGATGATCTCCCCGCCCGAGAGCAGCCCTCGTTCGCGGGCGCGCTCGAGCATCGCGAGAGCAACCTCGCGTTCGGGCTCGTTGGCTGGGGCGAGGCAGAAGCTGATCGGCATCCCGTCCGGGGCGCAGAGCAAGTAGAGCCGCAGGCCCCAGAAGTACCGGGAATGCGAGGCGCAGTAGCCGTAGGCGGCCCAGCCGGCCAGCTCCGAGCGCTTGCGCGTCTCCCGCGACTGGCCGCACGGCACCGGCGTGGAATCCAACAGGCGGAGCTGCTCGCAGAACGACGGCGAGACCCTGGCGAGATGCTCGATGACCAGGCAGATCTCGCCCGCCAGCGCCCGCAGCCGCTTGTTATAGCCGGGCTGCAGCGGGATGTAGGGGAACAGATGCCCGAGCTGCTTACGCGCGAGACGCAGGAACCGTCGCTCGGAGTGGCACTGCAGCAGGACCTGCGCGACCGCGAGCGTGATGAGCTCCGCCGCAGTGATCCTTGGGCGTCGTCCTGCGCCGCGTCTGGCAGGCAGGAAATCATCCACCAGCACGAAAAGTGCGGTGAGAAGGTCGTCGAGGTCGGCGAGCACGAGGCCACCTCCGTGGTCAACGTTGCGATAGCAACGCCGACCTTCGACGGCCCCTCCCTCACTCCTGGCCCAGCCGCCATGGCCGCCATCAATTCGGAATCACTCATCTAGAGGAGTTCAGCTCCCCCGACCACGAGCAGACGGTCTATCCACTGCGTAGACATCTGGTAGGCATGTGCGATACGGAGGACCTTGGCATCCTCATAGGGCTTCCCGACGATCTGGAGCCCGATTGGCATTGCGTCGCTGTCGTAGCCGCAGCAGACTGAGATCGCCGGAAGCCCGGTGAAGTTGAACGGCGCCAGGAGGCGGATCATCGCGAGCATGAGATCCTCGTCCTGCCCGTTGATCCTCGCGACCGTGTCACCTATGTGAGGAACACCCATCGGTTGACTGGGAACCACGAGGACGTCCACGCCTTCGAGCGACTCGAGCACGCGGCGCAGCAGAGCGGCGCGCGCACGCTGCGCATCGATGTACGTCGACGCGCGGACGAATAACCCGGCTTCGATGAAGAGCTTCGAGTCGGGCAGGTAATCGCGTGCGTTGCGCTCGTAGATGCGGCGGTGGTTAGCCCCAATCTCGGCGCCATCGATCGCGGTAAACGCGGCGAGAATGTCGTCGATGCACGGAAACGTGACGTCCTCGGCCGCGAGTCCAAGCCCACCGAGATGCTCGAGTGCGTCCCGCACGGCGGACTCGACCTGCGAGTCGATCGCCTCGTAGAAGTGGTTCGTAGGAACGCCGACCCGCAAGCCGGCGATGCCGCGGTCGAGCTCCGCGACGTAGTCGGGGATGGGGCGCTCGATCGTGGTGTGGTCGGCAGGGTCGTAGCCGGCGATCACCCCGAGCAGCACGGCGGCGTCTTCGACGTAACGTGTGATCGGACCGATGTGGTCGAGCGACCAGGCCTCCGGAAAGACGCCGACGCGACTGACTAGGCCATATGAGGGCTTTAGCCCGACGGTGCCGCAGAAGCTCGCTGGGATCCGAATCGAGCCTCCGGTGTCGGATCCGAGCGCCAGCAGCGCCGAACCGGCGGCGATGGCCGCTGCGGAGCCTCCGCTCGACCCTCCGGGGATCCGGGTGACATCGAATGGGTTTCGCGTCGGCGGTGTCACGCCACCGAGCGCGAACTCGTGCGTGTTCGTCTTGCCGACGATGACCGCTCCGGCGTCCTTCAGTCTTCTTACCACCGCCGCATCTTCGGCGGGTATGTGGTTCCTGAAGATTGCGGAGCCGTAGGTCGTGCGGATGCCTTTCGTGTCGATCAGGTCCTTGATCGACACCGGGAGGCCATGCAGTGGACCGCGGTCGCGGCCGCTACGAAGCTCTCGTTCGGCTTCTTCGGCGTCGCGGCGGGCGGCGTCGCCCGTCACAGTCGTATAGGCCTGTACCTCGCCGTCGGTCCGATCGATCCGCGCGAGCACGAGTTCGACGAGCTCGGGCGAGCTCAGCTCGCCAGAACGTAGCCGTGCCGCCGTCTCGCGCACCGGACGCGTGAGTATGTCGGGAGCGCTCATCGCTCTGTCTCCAGGGTGTGCACGAAGCGCATGAAAGCGAGCGGGTCTTCGGCCGGTGTACGGGTCGTGGCATCTACGGCGACGAGGTACTCCTCGTTCGCTTCCAGGACCTGCTCCAGAATCGTTAGCTCATCCGCGTCGAGCTGCAGCCTCAGGTGTGCGGCCATGTAGCGGATGAACTCCTTTCGCGGTTCGTCCGACAACTACAGTCTCCTTTCTCCGGCCGTCGGTGTTGCGCTCCCGATCGATGCGGGCTAGCGTGCTGCGACCACCATGACCTCGACCAAAAACGCCGGCGCTGCGAGCCTGGCCTCCACCGTCGCGCGCACGGGTTTATTGTTTGGATCTACCCAGCTGAGCCACACGTCGTTCATCTCAGCAAACGTCTCAATGTTCGCAAGCCAGATCGTCGCCGACAACAGCTTTGAGCGGTCGCTGCCGACACTGCTGAGGAGCTGGTCGATCTGTTGCAGCACGGCCGTCATCTGTTCGGTCACCGTCTCGCCCGCTCCGACCTGGCCAGCCAGATAGACGGTGTCACCGTGGATGACCATTTGGCTGAATAGTTCTGCCGGCTGATGCCGCTCAATCTGCATTTAATCCTCTCAGTTCACTCGCTCAAAATGCCCGGACCGCTGGATCAGCGAAACGGCTGGGTCACCCACCCCTGATCGAGGTTCGAAATCTGGAACAGATGGCAGCGAAGGTGGGAGAAGAACCACTGACCGTCGAGCTTGACGAAGTCGTCGCGGTATTTGCCGGTCATGATCACCGCGTCCGACCGGCCGCCATCCCCGGTCATCGTGCAAGGCGTGAACAGGTACCAAGACCCCACGGCCGCTGACCCGTCGGCCGCCACGTCGATGGCGGGGTTGGACACGCAGTGAAGTGCCCAGGTGATGTCCGCGCTCACGGCGGCCATGAACGCGCGGATCGCGTCACGTCCCTCGTGTACGCCAAAGCCGGTCGCTTCCCAGATCCCGTCGGGGACGAAGAGTTTGGCGATGCCTTCAGGGTCGTACCCGTCGTCGCACCGATCGGTGTACTGCGCCTTGAGATTCTGCAACGCGAAGACGTCCTCGAGTCGCTCAAGCCGATCAGACCGTGACTCACTCATCGATGCTCCTCGGGAGGCAGCTGCCACAACTCGACGATCAGCCCGTCGGGGTCGTAGCAGTAGGCGGTCCAATGGCCCCGGAAGTAGCCGCTGTCCACCTCCTGCGGAGAGGCCGTGAAAACGACTCCAGCTTGAGTCAGATCCCGATAAGCAGCGCCCATGTCGCTGACGAGAAGCGCAACATGATGAGCCCCGATGTCCGCGCAACCACTGCCTGACGGAAGACGAGCCCCGGCAGGCGAGAAGTACTGAATCAGTTCGACGAACGGAGCGTCATCGGCCTGCAGCAAGACGAATCTGAGGTGCGCGCCGGGAAGCGCAACCTCGCGTTCGAGCATCTCTCCCGCCATCTCGGTGTCGAGTACAACCTTCATGCCCAGCACGTCCCGGTAGAAGCGCAGCGACCTCGCCATGTCCGAAACGACTCGGCTCGTGTGGTGGACACCCCGAACCCGGATCGTAGGCGAGTTCATCGCACGGTCAGCGACGCGCTCGCCACGACCCGGCTCTCTCATTTCGCTCATCGATCGTTCCTCTCTTGATGTGTCGCAGGTCACACGCAACCTCACGTGATCACGTGTACTTGGCTACCGTCAGGACGTTCTCGGAGGTGACAGCAGGCCCTCACAATCCTGAACTCCTTTCATGACACTGACCAGGGTAACGTCGCTTCCGCCCCTGCCAATGTGCCAGAGTCGAGCGGGACTGAGTCGTCGCTGACCTCGCCTTTAGCGCGTAGGGCGCTTCTCCTCGAGATGGGGCACCAGGCTATCACCCGTGATCGCGGCCTTCAATCGTCCAAAGCGCGCGAGTCCTCAGCCGCGCCGCTGGCGACCGGTCTATGGGGATCGCTCTTGGCTAGCGGAGTGATCTGAATGCCGCGCGGATCTCTGTGGCGAAGAGCTCGGGCTGTTCCCAGGCGGCGAAGTGGCCGCCCTTCTCCACTTGGTTGTAGTAGTTCAGGTTGGGGTAGGCGCGCTCGGCCCAGCTCTGCGGCGCCTGGTAACTCTCGCCGGGGAACACGGTGATCGCCACCGGCACCGAGATCTCGCTGGTTCTTTGCGCTGCTGCGCTATTCGGGTTCCCTCCTCCGTTCTCCCAGTAGATGCGCCCCGCCGAGGTGCCTGTGTTTGTGAGCCAGTACAGCGTGATGTCGTCCAGCACCTCGTCTTTCGTCGGGGACCTCTCGGCATCGGTGCTGTAGGTCCACCTTGTGAAGCCTCCGTGCACAAGCATCCACGCGGCGAGGCCGGTCGGAGAGTCCGCCACCCCGTAGCCAATGTTCTGGGGTCGCGCGGTCATGATCGCGAAGTAGGCCCTCCCGCCCGTCTTGGCGGCCGTGGTGAGCTTGTCGAAGGCTGCGCGTTCCTCTTCGGACAGCCCATCGGGCGCGGGCGCGCCGGCGGCGACCGCGGCTGCGACCTCGGCCGGGACCGTCGCGGGCAGGTTGACGTGGATGCCGAGCAGGCCGGCGGGCGCCTGTCGCCCCATCGCTTCGGCGACAACCGAGCCCCAATCACCGCCTTGGGAGACGTAGCGCGTGTATCCCAGCCGATTCATCAGCTCCGCCCATGCCCGCGCGATGCGCTCAGGTCCCCAGCCGGCGGACCTCGGTTTGTCCGAGAAGCCGTAGCCGGGCATCGACGGCAGAACCAGGTCGAACGCGTCCTCGGGGTGTCCGCCGTGCGCGATCGGGTCCGTGAGCGGTCCAACGCTGTCGAGCAGCTCGACGATCGAGCCCGGCCAGCCGTGCGTCATGATCAGAGGCAACGCGCCGGGTTGGTGCGAACGAACGTGGATGAAGTGGATGTTGACCCCGTCGAGGTTCGTGACGAACTGTGGCAAGCAATTCAGCTTGGTCTCGAACCTCCGCCAGTCGTAGTCGGTGCCCCAGTAGTGCACGAGATCCTGGATCTTTGCGAGCGGCGTTCCCTGCGAACCGTCGTCGACCGTCTCTTTGTCAGGCCAGCGCGTCGCGGCGATGCGGCGGCGGAGGTCCTCCAACGCCTCGTCCGGAATATCAACGTGGAACGGGCTAATCGCCGCGGCGCCCGACTTCTCGGTCGTGGCAGACATGTGGTCTCCTCGGTTCGGTGACCCTTGAGCCCCGCTGGTGGCTATGCCCCGGCGCTCAGCGGGGAAACGGCTTGCAGTAGGACCACGACCCCTTGATCGTCAGCGCTCGGCGCATGTGCAAGGCTGCCGTGGTCGTTGGGATGAGCGTTGCGTCGACGGACCCGGCGGTGTTCCTAGCGTTGGTCCTGACAGTTCCGCCGCCCTTGAGGATCGAGGTCGGGGTCGTGTTCGACTGCCACGCGTAGGCCTTCCCTTTGATGATCGCATTGAAGCTGACGATGGCCGGGGCGTTCAGGCCGGCGAGCGACTCCGTGTTACCCCTTCGGCTCACCTGAATGTCGATCTCGGCGGCGATTCCGGGGCTGCCGCCGTTGACCGTCACCAGATGATGCTTCAACTTCAGCTTTGCGTTGAAAAAGTTCAGGTCGGCATCGGTTGGGGTGGTCGTAATCTGGCAGCCGGCCACGATCAGGGGGCCCGGAGGGACTGTCCACTTGCGGTAGGTCTTCAGTCTCCCGGTGAGAGCTCCTCCGAACTTGAAACTGCCGATCGTGCCGCCCGACCCGCGGGGCATCATCGTGCGGGCCAGCGACCCGCCGGGCAAGAGCAGCAATACGGGGACGACCGCGAGCGCTCGCCATGCAACGCGCCAAGTGCGGATTGTGTGGCCGACAGTACGAAGCGACATCGTGTCCCGTTTGATCGTTTGACGCTTATATCACCGCCCCGGCGCCTGTCAAGCTCATCGCCGGCCTAGCAGGCTGCGGGTCCAGGGTGTCGACGGCGTCGCGCGACCCACACCGCTATCCTCCGCGACCGACACGCGCGGTCCGTGCCACGGCCCGCTCCACGACCGGAAGGGGCACTTTCCGATGGATCCTGCAGCTTCGATGCGGCGCTTTTTCGAGATCGTCAACTCCGGCGACGTCGACCCGTTGATCGACCTGCTCGCCGACGACTTCGTCGAGCACGAGGAAATGCCCGGCATGCCGACCGGCCGAGAGGGAACCAAGCAGCTGTTCAAGATGATGGCGGCGGCTTTCCCCAACATGAACTGGGACCCGCAGGACATCCTTGTCGACGGGGACAAGGCAGTCGCTCGCGTTCGGTTCAGCGGCACCAACGATGGCGAGTTCATGGGCATGCCGGCAACCGGTAAGAGCGTCAGCGTCCAGGTGATCGACATCGTCCGGTTCAACGAGGACGGTCTCGCCTGCGAGCACTGGGGAGTGTTCGACCTGATGGGCATGATGACGCAGCTCGGCGCGGTCCCCGGCCCGCCCGCATAGGGCGTGCCGGCCGTCGATCGGCGGCCTCTACGCCGAGCTCGGCGCGCCGGCCTTCTCGTAGCTGGTCACGCCGTCGCCTTGTCCCTCCTGCAACCACAGCACGCGCACCGGCTCGACACCGACCGCGCGGAGCCCGTGCGGGGTGCCGGACGCGAAGCCGACGTAGTCGCGCGGACCTAGGATCGCGCCGTCGTCGCGGTCGAGCACGGCGGCGCGTCCCGAGATCACGACGTAGTGCTCGGCGAACGGGTGCGAGTGCACCGCGTGCGCGTTGCCCGGCAGGATCTCGGTGGTGCCGAGCGAGACCAGGTCGTTGGCGGCGGCGTTCGGGCCGATCGGGGCGTCGCCACCTGCCGCGCCCGCCCACGCGCTCCACGAGCGCATCGTGCCGCCGACGTTGGCGCCCGGCTTGTCGCGGCGCGACCTGAGCTCGGACCAGCGCACGACCTGCACCTGCGGGGTGGCGGACGACCAGCGATCGTCCGACTCGTCGTAGTAGATCGACTTGCCTATCTGCTCGCCAGCGTCGTGGCAGAAGAACAGGACGACGTCCTCGTCGCCAGACGCTCGCACGGCGTGCGGGGCCTTCGGCGGCATGTAGAGGGCGTCGAGCGGACCGGCCTTCTGCGTCCGGCCCGGCTCGATCGACTCCACCTCGCCCTGGAGGATCACGTAAATCTCGGTGACCGTGTGCTCGTGGACGCCGAACTGCCGGCAGCCCGAAGTCAAGTGCATGATCCCGGCGTGGCCCCGGTCGCTGATCAGCCCAGTGGAGCGGTTCTCGTTGAGGTAGCCCTCCCCGCCGCCGTAGTAGCTGATGAGCCATCGATAGTGCCCGGGCTCCCGAGCGTGCATGGTGCCCCACCTGGGGTCCAGGCTGTCGAACCGCACGACCGCCCCGTCGCTGGGAGCCTCGAACATCGCGATCCTCTCTGACTCGCTTAACGGACGGAGTATCCCGGATTTATGCCGCACACCGGCGCTCCGGTCTGTGTCCGGTAAACGCCCCGCGTGGGTGCCGGTCCTGACCCGATGTGGTGCTGTTCAGCCGGCGTCCGGGCGGGTGCAGAGCGCGGCGAGGTCGATCCTGTAGGTCCCGAACGCTTGGCAGCCGATCCGTTTGGACAAGAAGTCGTGGCTCGACGATGTCACCGAGGAATTGGGCCAAAGGGCCGTGTGAGCGGGGGTTCAGCGTGCGCTCGCTCGTGTACTTGCACGGGGTGGGCTGAGAGCCGGCCGCGCCGGGCTTGTCGGGGTAATTGAGCTTGGCGCACGTCGCGTACAGCAACTGCCGTCCGGGTGGCGGAAACCCCAACCGGGTGTTAGGCGGATTGGCGCGCCATCGGCGCTGCGAGAGCGCTATTCGATCAAACCGTCGAAGGCAGGGCCGAGCAGGAGCACATCGACCTCGTGATGAAACCGCCACAGGCCGCCCGCCTCATCGCGACAATCGCGCAGGTAGGCACCGAGGTGCGGAGCCGCCATCATCTCCTGCAGCGAGACGGAATCGTCGAAGGCGCATCGCTGAAGGTAGCCCTCGACGGTGACAGCGTTCTCCAGTGCGGTGGTGTGATCGTAGGACAGGCGAACCGCGCGAGGGTCGGCGCCGCAGGCGCGCAGTGCCTCGGCAAGATCCTCTGACGCGGCGTACGACGTGCCCTGGCCGTCGCGGAGGTCGTCGAGGAAGTGGCGGTAGAAGCGCAGGTAGTGGCCCTCGCGGCTGCCCTGCGCGATCAGCAACGCTCCAGCGGGCGCGAGTGCGGGGAGCATGCGCGCGGCCGCCGCGTGGACCGCGCCAGGCGTGAGGGCGTAAAGGGCGTGGATGGCCCAGACGACGTCGAACGGTCCGACGGCGTCGTCGAGCTCCTCCACCAGGGTTTCGTGGCGGGCGGCCGCGACGAACGGCGGGCGAAGCGCCCGCGCGGCCTCCAACAGCGAGAAGGGGGACGGGTCGAGCAGGTCGTAGTCGATCCGCAGCTCACCGGACAAGGCGCCGACACCGCCGAACTCTTGCAGCGCCTCCGGGAACTTTCCTGACCCGCAGGCGACATCGAGCAACGTGATACCCCGGCGCCCGTTGGCAACGCGCCGTAGCCATGCCGAATGGTTCACGACGCCTCGAGCGAGACGCTCATAGTCCCGGCGCGCGAGCGCGTAGAAGGCGTCCATTTCGGCTCGAGACTCTTCGCTCCAGTGGGCCAGGCTGCGCGCGGCGGTATCCACGGGCCCGGAGTCTAGGCTCACACCATTCACGAACTTCTTGCGATCAGCCGCGGTCGATCTCGGCGGCGATGCTTTGCGCGAACGCGTCCGGACGTGAAAGAAACGGGTGGTGCCCAGCGCTGAACTCGACCAGCCGGGTGCCGGCTCTCACGCGTTGACTCTGCACGTCGGCCGGGGTGGCGAGATCCTCGGTGCAGACGAAGTACGTGGCGGGCTTCTGTTGCCAGGCAATCTGGCGGGGTGGCTGCGTGAACGGCGCGAGCGACTGGCGCGTGAGACGGTCAAGCGCCTGCTCGGTCGTGACCTCGTCGCAGTCTTGAAGAAAAAACTCCCGGATCATCTCGGGATCGACGCCAATCGTGCCGTCATCGCCCGGCTGCAACCACGGCGCCGGCTCAGCGCCGATGAGATCGGCCTGCGACTGTCCGGCGTCCGGCATCACCGACGTCACGTAGAGCAGCTGGGTGACTCGATCATCAGCGCCGGCCTCCGTGATGATGACCCCGCCGTAGGAGTGACCGCACAGGACGACCGGCCCGTCGGCTGCAGCGATCGCATGCCGGCACGCGTCGACGTCGGCGTAGAGGTCGCCGAGCTCCGCGCCCACTTCTCCGCAGCTGGACAGCGGCACCGCGACGGTGGCGATTCCGCGCTCAGCGAGCGGTGACGACATTTCCGCCCACCACCACGCGGCGTCGCGGACGCATGCGCCGTGAACGAAGATCAAAGTGGGCACCGGCAGCACGATAGCGCAACGTTCGGGTTGCGCTTGCCGTGACGGCTGCCGCGCTTGCCCTTAGAGAAGAACCGTCCCCCGCTCGTGCGGAGGGCGGTTCGGAGCGACGTGGTAGGCGCACCGGAACGCTGTTGCGCTCCGGGGGTCGGGTCAGCGCAGGTTCTGCAGCCCGGCGCCGGTCAGCAGATAGTCGGGGGCGACGGTTGTGGCATCAGCGCGTACGAGCTCGACGAGCGCGGTGCCGGCGACTTCTGGGGTGAGTGGCTTGCCGAACTGCTGGAGGTACTCCTCCTCGGTCTGGCCGCTGCGCGCAGCGTACGCTTGGACGGCCGGCCGACCGAGGTCGGTGTGCGCCGTGATCCGGGGCAGCACTGCGGTGAACGTGATGTCCAGGCCGGCGCGGTTTGCCTCCTCTTGGGCGTACGCAGCGATGAAGCGCTGGGTTGCCTTCGCGCCGGCGTATCCACCGCTGAGCGGGGAGCCATTCAGCGCGGCGCCGCTTGAGATCACCACGACCCTGCTGCCGGATCGCAGCGGTTTGAGCAGGGTTTCGCGTATCCAATGAAACGCGATCCGGACGTCGGTCTGCCAGTTGACCGAGAACGTCTCCCACGTCTGGTGCTGCAGCGGACGGATGAGCGGGCTGGCGCCGGCCACCAGGATGACGGCCCGCGGCTCGTGGCGCTCTAGGAGGCTGGCCGCCACGTTGGCGTCAGCGGCATCGGCAACCTCGGGCTCGATGCCGCGGGCGTCGGCGAGCTCGGCCAACGGCGCCGCGCTGCGGGCCACGGCGATCACCGGGGCGCCTGCATCGGCGAACGCCGCGGCGATCCCACGGCCCAGGCCGCGGCTCGCACCGACGACCATCGTGGTCCTGTCCGACAGATCGGTTGTGGAAGTCATCGCGGTGTCTCCTTTGGGCTTGGCTTCGCTTGGGTCAGCTTGCGTGGGCGAGGGCGGGCTTCGGCTCGCGGGCCGTGGTCTTGGCGACAGCGTCTGAGAGCTCGTCGCCGCGGACGAGCGCGAAGATCGCTGGGACGGCGGTCAGGCCGATCGCGCCGAGCACTAGGAACGCGGCCTGGAAGCCGCCGGTGAGCGCCGTGGGTGCGGCGTGCCCGGCGTGCAGCAGGGTGGTGGTGTGGCTGGCGGCGACGCTCGAGGCGATCGCGATCCCGATCGCTCCGCCGAGCTGCTGAGAGGTGTTCAGCAGCCCGGACGCGAGCCCGGCCTGGCGCTCGGCAACGCCGGCGAGCGCGGCGATCGAGATCGGGATGAACGCGAACGCGGTGCCCGCACCGACGATGACCAGCGGGCCGGCGAGGTTGGCCAGGAAGTGTCCGTGGACGGGCATCTGGGTTGCCCAGATCACGCCCCCGCCGATTAGCGTCATCCCGATCGCCATCACGACCTTGGCGCCGCCGCGCGTGACGAGGAGTTGCGAGAGGCCGGCGAGCGCGACCGAGGTCAGCGACGTCACCAGCCAGACGATCCCGGTCTTCAGTGCGCTGTAGTGCAGCACCTGCTGCATGTACAGGGTGCCGACGAAGATGAACCCGAAGAAGCTGCCGCCCAGCAGGAACCCCGCTGCGTTCGCCCCGGCGAGCGTGCGCAGCCGGAAGATCCGCAGCGGCAGGATTGGCTCCTTCACCCGGCTCTCGATCACCAGGAATGCGGCGAGCAGAGCCGCCGATGCCGCGAGCACGCCGACCGTTCTGCTGGCGCCCCAGCCGTATTGGGGTGCTTGGGCGACCGCGTCTACCAGCAGCACCAGCCCGCCCGTGCCGGTGATCGCGCCCAATGCGTCGAACCGCCGGCGCATGGTCGCGAGCCGGCTGTCGGGGACGATCCGCGGTACGAGCGCCAGCGTGGCCGCTCCGATCGGGACGTTCAGGTAGAAGATGTACTGCCAGCCGGCGTAGCGGGTCAGAAGCCCGCCGGTGATGAGACCGATGGTCGCGCCGGTGGCGCCGAGAGCGCCCCAGATTCCGAGCGCCTTGTTGCGCTCGGCGCCCTCCTCGAACATGTTCATCACGATGGACAGGGCGGCGGGGAGCATGATCGCGGCGCCGAGCCCCTGAACGGCTCTCGCCGCGATCAGCGACACCTCGCCGGTCGAAAGCGCGGCGCCGAGCGACGCCGCCGTGAACAAGGCGAGACCTGCCATCAGGATCCGGCGACGGCCGAGCAGGTCCGCGGCACGACCGCCGAGCAGCATGAAGCCGCCGAACGTGAGCGCGTAAGCGGTTACCACCCACTGCAAGTTGATCTCAGAGAAGTGCAGATCGCGCCCGATCGTCGGCAGCGACACGTTGACGATCGTCAGATCGACGATCGTCATGAAGAACGCCACCGCCAACAGCGCAAACGCGCGCCAGCGGTTGATATTCGGTGATAGGGACGTCATCGGGCCTCCAGTGATCTGGGGAGGAACAGCTTCGGAAGGGAGAGCGGTGAGCCTCAGGCCGCTATCGCGACCGCTCGTTCGTATCTCTCACACCGTCAAACGATCCCCGGCGTCCAGACTCATCGGCCCGATCGAGACCTTCCAGGCAGACGTGCGTTGCGAGTCTGTAGAGCCAGATGCGCGGAGACCCGGTCGGTGCGATTCGACCCAGGTCGCGCCAGCCGCGCAGCAATGTCTCGCTAACGGCATCGTGGGCCGCGTGCGGGCATCCAAGCATCAGCATGCAGAAGTACTCGAGCCCTGGTCTGTAGCGCGAAGCGAGGCGACCGTACGCAAGCTCGTCGCCGGTTCGTGCCGCCGCGAGCAGACACTCTTCGTCTCCGGTGTTCGGGCTCCCTCTATTCATCGCCAACGCAAGGTTGCGGCGAGAGCTAATCGACGCTCTCAGGCGGTACCGCACGGTCGGGCAGATCTCGGGGATGACGCGACCGAGACTCCGAACCGCGGCAGCAGCGTGGGGTCAAGAAACGCGTCGATCCCGACGATCTTGCCCTTCTCGATCTCGAGCACGCTGATCCCGTGCGGGATCCAGGTGCCGTCTTCGGCCCGCACTTCGATCGTCACCGCGGGCCGACCATTCGCCCAAGTCGGCCTATGTCGTATCCGTCTTAGATCGCCGTGGGCGACCGTCTCGAGGAAGAAGCGCGCGATCCGCAGACCACCGTCCAGCGATTGCGGCGGCATCCGTAGCATCGCGTCCTCGCGCAGCAGCGCCACCAGCCCGTCCATGTCGGCGTCCTCGAACGCAGCCACATACCGGTTGAGAAGCTCGCGCTCGGCCGGATCCGCCGCCTGCCTCGTCATCTCGGGCAGATACCGATCGATCGTCGCGCGTGCTCGCTGCAGCGCGCTGTTGATCGACGCGACCGTGGACCCCAGGACCTCAGCGACTTCAGGGGCGGTCCAGCCAAGCACGTCGCGGAAGATCAGCACGGCGCGCTGGCGACCGGGCAGCTCCTGGATCGCGCGCATCAGCGCCAGCTCCATCCCTTCCCGGATCGCGTAACGCGCAGCGGGCTCATACGTCGGCGAGGCCGTCTCGTCCGACGGCCGGTCTGGAAACGGATCGACCGGCCCGGGCCGACGCGTCCGGCGCTCGAGCTCATCCAAGCACGCGTTCGTCGCGATCCGATAAAGCCAAGTCTGAAACTGCGCCCTGGGCTCAAAGCGCTCCAGCGCCCGCCACGCCCGCAGCAGCGTCTCCTGGGCCAAGTCCTCGGCGTCCTGCGCGGACCCGAGCATCCGGTAGCAATGAACCTCGAGCGCGTGACGATAAGGCTCGACGAGCTGGCGAAACGCCCCCTCGTCGCCCGCCTGTGCTGCGGCCAGCAGAAGGCGTTGATCAGCGTTCTTCGTCAGCTCTCGCATCACAGCTCACCCCGTCAAACGTTCCCTCGCCCGAAAACTCATCGGAGCCAACCCTGCTTCATGGTTCCCGCAGGTGACACGTGCGGCGAGCCTCCCATTAATTGGCGACGTACACAGCGTGCCGGAACAGATCCTGACCCGTCAACGAATCGACGAGAGCTGTAGCAAGGTCGCCGTAGGTTATGGCGCGCGCCTTTGCGAGCGGGCGGGTGTCGATTCGGGAGGTGTATCTGGATGGTCTATTGACGAGGCGGGGTGGGCGCAGGGAGATCCAGTCGACACCGCGTGCTCGTTGATCTCGCCGGTCACTTCCAGGGCTAAGCAGCGACCCTCGGGCAAGTTGACGTCGAAGTCGTGCCCAGCGCCGGCAGGCCGATCGGGTGGCCGGCCTGCCGCGCAAGTGCGCCGAGCACGGCGATGTCGAACCCGAGGTAGCCGGGTGCGCCAGCAGCCGCCAATCGGGGCGCAGGATCTCGTGCTCGGCCTCCGCCATGCCGTCGCCGACGGCGGTTGAGGCGTCGCGTCGGCGTACCCATTCCTCGTGGACACGGGAGATGCGGAACACCTCGTAGTCCATCGAGAGTCCGAACACGACCGCGAACATGAGCACGGGTATCCACGGTTTGATCGGGCCTTTCTGGATTCCGAGCCTGCGAACGAGTCGGCGATCGAGCTGTTCACCGGGCAGCCGGACTCGTAGCTCGGGCCGAACATGAAGTGATGGATCAAAGCTGGGAGCGGCCAGCGAACAGCTCCGCGAGGCTCTCCTGGCCCTCCGTCGTCTGAAGCGTTAACCGCTTTTCAACCGGTGCCCATGGAAGCTCGCGGCGCTGCCGCGCTAATCCGGGTGTGTTCCTTCTCGCGCTCCAGCAGGGCGGCGCGCGCCCCAAGCCACTCCTCACGCGAGGCGATCTTGTGGGACGTTGTTGCCGTCTCCATCGTTCTCTCCTCTACTCATGCGGCGATCGGGTCGGTCTGGACCATCTCGGCGTTCTGGCGCTCGAGTTGCTTCGCCACGCCCGCTCGCCAGCCGGCTGCCACCATCTCCGACATCGGGTCGGGGAAGATCTCCTCCTCGCCTCGCTCCACACCGTCAAGGATGGCCCGTGCCACGTCCACCGGCGGCGTTTTCGGGATGTCGAGATCCCGCACCATGTCGGTGTCGATCGGACCGGGCATGACGGCGTAAACACCCACGCCGCGGGCGGCGAGCAGCGCGCGCAGCGACTGGGTGAGCGACAACGACGCTGCCTTGGAGACCGAATAGGCCGGAAGCACCGGCACCGCGGCAACCGCGCCGAGCGACACGATATTGACCACGGCTCCGTGACTGCGCGTCAGCAACGGCAGAAACGCCCGCGTGACGTCCAGCGTCCCGTACAGGTTTACCGCCAGGTGCCGGTCAAACGCGGAACGATCGCTCAAGTCATCGGGAACCGACACACCCGCGTTGTTGATCAGGATGTCCAGAGATTCGACCCTCTCGACAGCGTCGTGGATCTGCGCCGGGTCGGAGACGTCCAATATCAAGGGCGCGACGCGCTCATCCAGGACGGCCATCGGCTGACGTGCGGCGGCATACACCCGCTTCGCGCCTCTCCTCAGGGCCTCGTCGGCCAGCGACCTCCCTAGCCCCCGATTAGCCCCAGTTACCAGCACCCTCTTGCCTGCGATCGCCAACGACATCGTTACGTCTCCTTTGTTGCGGTGTGTTTCGGCACCACGTCAAACGCCCGACGGCAACCAAACTCATCGCGGGCGGCAAACCGCGATGCGCGCCTCGAGGCAGCGGCACGACCACGCATGCCGGAGGGGCACTACCGCCTCCTTGTCTCGCTACCGAGCAACCAAGGGATGCCCAGCGCAACGAGTTGCGGGCAGAACAAAGGAGCCCCGCGCAATCCATCGGCCCGGTGGTCCGCACTCCTGCAGCGCCGCCTCCGGCGGACGAGCGCGGGGCAGGGCGGCCCCGGAGTTCTGTGCAGAGCCGAAAGGAGGACTGAAGCCGGCAGTCGCCCCGCTTCCCTCCCATTCGCCAAACTCGAGACGTAACGCATCGTCGGCTCTCAGGCCGCGGCTGCCGCTCGGCTGGTTTGCCACCCACTCAGCTGTCTTGCCGCGCGTGGATGTCTGACTATCAGCCCGCGATTCGCTGCTTGAGCGCGACGATCCGCTCGTAGGACGAAACGGCGTTCGCGCGGCTGAATCGCCCGCTCCTGTACGCCGACTCGAGCGCGCGGAGGGTCTCGACTTCATAGTTGCTGCACAGGACGATGTCGGCCCCGGCCTCGGCCGCGAGCACGCCTGATGTGACTGGGTTCAACCCCGTCCGGACCATAGCGTCGGTGATTACGACTCCGTGGAACTTCAGTTTGTCTCGCAACAGCCCTCGCATCACGGGTCCGGACAGGTCCGCGATCCTGCCCTTTGGATCGTAAGCGGGGAACACCGCGTTGGCGACCATGATCGCGTCGAGGCCCCGAGGGATCAGCATTTTGTAAGGCTTGAGTGCGGCGGTCCGCTGGGCGGGCGTGGGATACAGCCTCTCGTCGGGTTCGTTGTCTGTGTCGACCGTCGCGGAACCAAGGCCGGGGAACAGCCCCGCGGCCGCCGCGACGCGCTGTGACTGCTGGCCGAGCGCGAATGCGGTCGCGTATCTGGCGACATTGTTCGCGTTGAACGAGAACGTTCGGTTCTCCTGGTACAGAAACGAACTCGTCGAGGTCGGCACATCGACGATCGGAGCGATGTTGAAGTTGATCCCAAATCCCCGCAGGTACTTACCCGTCGCGATCCCCTGCTGCCTCGCGACGGACACCTTTCCCGTATCGACCATCTGCGAGGGCGACAGCGTCGGCGGACCAGGCAGGCGCTTAACGCCGCCTCCCTCCTGGTCGATCGCGATCAACAGCGGCGGGTTGCCGCCCTCTTTTGCCGCATGCTGAAGCGAGCGGATCGCCCACGTCAGCTGGCTGCCGGAGACGATGTTCGGTCCGTAGACGATCACCCCACCCGCGATACCACGTCGCACCTCAGCGAGCAGCGGCGCGTCCGGGGTCGGCCCGTCCATTGTCACCATGATCCGCTGCCCGAGCAGCTTGACGAGCGATTTCGGGATCTTGATCGGTTGCGTCGGACCCGCCGGACGTGGACCGCTCACGGTCGCGTGCGAGGCCACCGGGCACGCAACCACAGACAGCGCCGCGAGGCCCCCGGCAACCCGCATCCGTGCTGTGATCGAGCGAAGCGATGCGAGAATGGCGGCAGCATAGCGGGTCTCGCCGAGTAGCTCCGCTGGCCACTCTCGGCGCCGGCGATGGTCCGCTACGCCAACTCCACCAACGGCACCGAGGTCGCGGCCGAGGGTCCCAACGGCAGCCTCGAGTTCTATTGGAACCAGGACGACACGCCGACCTGGCACCCCAGCAGATCGCCGGACCCGGCAGCACAACCTCGGCGCCGGCGATCGTCCGCTTCGCCAATTCCATCAAGGGCACCGAGGTCGCGGCCAAGGGTCCCAACGGCAGCCTCGAGTTCTACTGGAACCAGGACGACATTCCTACCTTGCACCCCTCGCAGATCAATGGACCCTTCAGCACAACCTCGGCGCCGGCAATGGTCCGCTTCCCCAACGGCACCGAGATCGCCGTCGAGGGTCCCGGTGGCAGCCTCCACTTCTACTGGAACCGGGACGACAAGCCGACCTGGCACCTCGAGCAGATCACCGGGGCCTTTAACGTGTTCTCCGCACCGGCGATCGTGCGGTCATTCGACAGCACGGAAGTCGCATTCACGCCCTTCATCGCAGTTGAATGAGTTCCCGTCACTCGGACGCCTTCGACCTCCCCTACGGAGTCACTGCCCCTAGAGGCATGCAGATCGGAGCCTGGAATGAGGATCCCAGCATCTGTTGAGTCCACAGGTTGAAGTGTCGAATGCTCGCATCACAGAGCGGGCGGGTGAAGACGAGCGGTCCCCGGAGTCACCCTCGGGGACCGTTCACCGCCGGCACCGCACCGCGCCGAAACGGCCCAACGACCCAGGAACCTGAGCGGCCCGCGCCAACGGCACCCGTAAGTGTTTCCTCTCGTCGCGAAGGACTGGCACGCTCACGACCACGCACCTTCGCCTAGCGCTCCCTCGCCAAGCCGACCGCATCCGAGATCCCTTCAGCTGGTCCGGAGCGCTGTACGCGCCCCCGCAGCGCGCGTCGTCCACCCGCGCCGTCAAGCCGGCAGGCAGCTTGTCTCTTCGGCTGTCGGACGCTCACGACCCTCCGCTCGTTCCTCCACCGACATCGACTCGCGACGCCCGAGGGACCCACCATACCGTTCACTCGTTCCAACTCACAGCATGGGCGGTCACGCAGCGCCGTGAGCGGTCGTGTTGGACTTCAAATCGTGACCTCGTCCGCTTGAAAAGGGGCAGCGTCGTGTCGGCCGGCGGCGTCGCCGCTTCGCGAAGCGGAGCAGGCGCCTGTTGGCGGTCAGGAGCGGGGTCTCCCGTCTCGTCCAAAGCGCTATGACGCGCCAGCCGTTCTCGAGTTAGCACCGGCTCATCCCTTGCAACCAAGGGAAGTCTTCGCGGCATACGAGTATTCGGGAGTTGGCGCAAGTCGACCGTTCGAGCACTGGATGCGGCGGCCAAGCGCGAAGCGCACAGTCACCAGGCACGTCTCACCGCGCGGGAGGCGCGGGGGGCGGCGGCGGCCGCCCAGCCGGACCCATGAAGGCGAAGACCTGGTCGGTGCCCGGAAGGAGCAGCAGGCCATCGCCGACCGACGGCGTCGGGAAGTGGTTCGCAAACCCGCCGAAGCGGATCGAGACGACCTCCTCGCCGTTGGCCGGGTTGAGGCCGTGCACCGCGTTGTCGCCTCCAATCGTCCAGACCAGTCCATCCGCGATGATCGGTCCGCCGGCGGCGCCATCGTTATCGGTCCATAGCTGTTTCAGGTACGGCGCCTTCGGCGAAACCTTGATCGCCGTCACGCCGTTTGGGCAGGGTACGTACACGACCGAGCCGTTCACCGCGTGTCCGCCGTCTGGGTCCCCACTGCACAGCGAAAGCGACGCGACTTCGCCCTCCTCGCCGCCGAGATGTCCCTGACGCAGCAGATAGGCGGTGTCCGTCTTGCCGACCTGGAGCACGAAACCATGCACGAGCGCGGGGTCCCCGGTCCCGAGGTCGAGGTCGTCGGCGCTGAGCTTCTGCCAGTCCTTCGGGTAGAAGATCGACTCCAGGTGCATGGTCGGCGACAGCTCGAGCACCGCGTCGCTGTCGTCGTAGGGCTGGCCCGGGCCAAGGTCGTAGCCGTCGGCGCTCGCCACGTAGACGTTCCCGTGAGAGTCGACGACCGGAGAGCTGCCGCCCATCCACACCGCCCCCCGATCCCGGCCGCTGCCGATCTGGAAGTAGTGCAGCCGTCCTCCCTGCTCCGGGATCGAGACGACGTAGCCGTGGGCAGGACCGTTGGGGCCGGGACAGTCGCCGGTGTTCTGACCGTAGGCGATGACCACGAGACCGTGGTCGAGCGCCAGCCCTGGCCGCTGCAGCTGCGCGAGCTGGTCCTCGCCGGCGTTCGGCAGCGCCCGCTCGTCCAGCTCGACCTTGCCGGTGAACAGGTTGAGCCCGAATAGACGGTGCGACGCTTCCACACCACCGGAGGCAGACGGGCCGCTTATCAGCGTGTCCGCGTCGACGAAGACCTCGTGGCGCTTGGAGTCGATCACAGGGGTGCCCGTAATGCCAACCTCGGGCGAGATGTCGCCGCAAGGCAGGTCACCGGATGGCACGGCCGTCGCCAGATGGCGTGACCACAGGATGCGCCCGCTGCGTGCCGCCATCACGTAGACGGTGTCGTTCTCGGTCGCCGCGACGACGCGGCCGTCGGCGACGAGCGGCTCGCTATACAGCTGCCCGTCAAGGATCGACGACGTCCAGGCCCGCCGCGAAGGCAACAGCTTGGTCTGCGCCGCCTGGACTCCGGTCGCCTCAGCAGTCCCGTGGTACGTGGTCCAGTTGGAGCCGAAACCGGAGGCACGCGGCACGGGTCCGGATCTCGCCGCCCCGGCGGTCGGGCTTCCGGCTCTTGACGCCGCCGAGCCGGTCACGGAAGAACCACACCCGAAGCAGCAGAGCGACGCGGCCGTCACGGCCGCCCCCAAAGCGAGGGGTGCGCTCAGACACCGCCGGACTCCACGCCCCACAGCAGCTATCCGAGCCGCTGTTCTCACCGCGCAACCCGAGTAGCTGCCATCGTTCGCTGAGTGTACCCGGCGCAGCTTCCGCTCCCACGAAGACAGAGGAGTCGGTGCTGGCCGATCTGAGCAAACGCCGACCGCCCCTTCGGACGGAGCCCGTCGCGTAAACGCGTGAGCGTGAGTGGGCTTCGGTCGGGCGTGGTAGGGGTGGTGGTGACCTGCCCGTGGTGTGGGTCGGTGTTATCCCCGTAGGGGCGTTTTTAGGGTCTTGGTGGTGAGTTGGTAGCGGTAGACCTTGGTTAGGTTGTGGGTCATCATTAGTAACCGGAACTCGGGTAGGCGAATAGCGGCCGACCCTGCCGGCCGGGAAGCTCCCCCTCCACGCGCGCCACTCGCTCAGACCCACAACGGTGCGACAACGCCGCGACAACGCTCCTTTTCGAGGATGTTCGCCGATAACCCATGACAACGCAATGGGACTAACCATGGAATGCGCCTGCGGAATGCTGATTCGCGGGCAGACCCATCGTTCCCCCAGCCGCCCAACGCCGCGACCAGTCCGAGCTGGTTGCCCACCGGCTGCGGCTCGTATCCCTGCCGCGACAACTCCGCGGCGAACCCAGCCACGAAGGGCCCAAGCGGACCCGGCACTCCTACTCCCGACACCTCAGCCATCTCGACCATCTCCCCTCCGGCGATCAACAAGTCGGAGACGATCTCGGCCAAGCCACTCAGTCATGTACCCCTCACCGTGGCCCGATGACGCTTGCTGCGGAGACTTCTCGACCCGAGCGCCATAAGCCGCGAGTTCTCACGATCGGACTCGGTCCACCAGTTGTTGCATTCGCGCTCGAGGACGCGGACGGGATCGTGCGAGCCAAACATAGCGTTCCTTGAAACTGTCAAGTCGATGCAAGTCAGCGGCACGAATTACGTCTGGTCCGGGAGGTTCTTGTCGCGTGTAGAGTCCGCAGACCCCGAACACGCCGTCAAATCGGCATTGGTTAGCGACCCAGCTCGACTCGACCGTCGGGCGTACCTTGAGGTCGGTCCGTGCCGGATCCGCGTTTAGTGGGTCGTTGAAGTCGTGAAACAGAAGCTGGCCTCCCTCCGGGACGATTGGCTGGAGCGCAATTAGGTCGCTGTGGACACCCCGAGCGCTGTGGTCACCATCGATAAAGGTGAGGGTGGGCCGCAGGTGCGGGTATGCACGCGCGAAAGCTTGGGAGGTGCCGCGTACGAAGACAATGGTATCCGCCACTGCGAAGGAGGCGGCGTGTCGTTGGGCGAGTATAAGCGCGCGCGGATCGATGTCGAGGCTGAACAGTGTTGTGTTGCGCTTGGCGGTCTTGACCGCGAGCGCCATCAAGACGGCGGACTTGCCGTGGTAAGTTCCGATCTCGAGAATCGGGCCGGGAGTCGACGCCGCTAGCCCATAAAGCTGCTCAGCATCCTCACGTCGGAGCCATCCTGGGATCGAGCCGACCAAATCCAGCGCATCCATCCTTGTTGACTCTATCCCGACGGGGTGCAGATCCGTTTGCTCAGTGGCTTGCCTCGCCCTTTGCCACCATGCGTGCGAGCGACGCTCGCCAAAGCAGGCGTCGTGGCGTCCAGCTTGTCGCCGCTCGTCCATCTAGAGTTGCCTTGCGCTTGGGGGCCCTGCAAAGCAGACCGCGCCGGGCTTCTGGCAGGCCCGTGTTTCGGGGCCGGTTGAAGGTTTCCGATCATTTCATGCTCGGCCTGGCTTGAACGGGATCCGTCCAGGGGGCAGCTCGGGCGGGTACCTCGGGATAATGGTTTGTGATGGAGCGGCCCGCTGATTATGTTCGTCGCAATCAGCACGCGTGGGATGGCTGGGCGGCTGAATACGAGAAGCTGGGTCGGCATGCCTGGCAGGCTGATCCATCCTGGGGGATATGGTCGGTCCCGGATGCCGAACTACACGTGCTGCCCGATGACGTTGCGGGGTTGGACGTGATCGAGCTGGGCTGCGGAACCGGCTATGTCTCGGCTTGGCTGGCCCGTCGGGGGGCGCGGCCGGTCGGGATCGACAATTCCGAGGAACAGTTGCGCTCCGCGCGAGGCTTCCAACGCGAGTTTGGGTTGGAGTTTCCGCTTTGGCATGGCAATGCGGAACAGGTTCCCGCTGCGGACGAGAGCTTTGATTTGGCTATTTCTGAATACGGGGCCAGCATCTGGTGTGACCCGTACAAGTGGATCCCGGAGGCCGCTCGGCTGTTGCGTCCTGGTGGCGAGCTCATCTTCCTGGTCAACGGAGTGATCGCCGTGCTCACGTTCCCCGACGAGCCCGATGCTCCGGCCGGCGACCAGCTTCTGCGCCCCTACTTTGGCATCCATCGTCTTGAGTGGAGCGGGGAGGAGGGTGTCAACTTTTATCTCCCGCACGGCGAGATGGTCAGGTTGCTGCGGCGGTGCGGCTTCGTGCTCGAGGAGCTGATCGAGGTGCAGCCGCCGGATGGGTCGGTGACCTCTTTTTCCCTGATCACGCTCGAATGGGCCCGGAAGTGGCCCTGCGAGGAGATCTGGAAGGCGCGAAAGACGGGTTAGCCTGGTGGTTCTCTCTTGCGTCATGAAGAGGCGCCACTGTCTCTCGAATCTCGCCGGCGACGCGATGGTCAGTGTACCTGAGGCGACCGATGCATTGGTGTCCTGGCCTCGCAGGAGAGTCCTCGGCTGCGCCGTTGCTCGGCCACCAAAGGAGCCATGCCGTAGGAACTGACTGCCGACTTCGGGACGACCGGACGCGGAACAGAGGCAGTCGCGTCTTCGGTCCTGCGACCGACGGCCCATGCTGATCGGCGCGTGCCGCGGCCACGGGTGCGCCGCTTGCTTCCCCGGCTTCCAGGGATCAGCCCGTCAGCAAGCACACAGGCGGGCCGCGCAATGGCGACGAACCAGGAGTCCGAGCTGACCGGCCACGCCGCGGGTCGGCTAACACGCCCCGAGCGTCTCGCCTCTGGCGCCAAACACAGGGGTTGCGGGCCTCGCGGGTGACTCCTCGGTGTGCGTCAACGCGTTCATGCTGGCCCTCGCTAGAGCGGCGCGCGGCACGGCGCTCGACCGGTTGGCGAGCTCGACCGAAGCTACCCGCGTGCGTACTCCTCAGCAGCACGCGGTTCGAACTCATATGCGATGAATTGCTGGTCCCCGACGACCTGGGCATCATGGCCCGGCTCGATGACGTACGCGTCCCCGGCGCGGAGTTCGGCTTCCGACCCGTCGTCGTGGGTTACGAGTAGGGTCCCGGCCTGCACAAACCCGACGTGTCGAGCTTGACAGCTGTCCGTTCCCGCGACGGGTTTGATGCACTCCGACCAGCTCCACCCCGGCTCCAACACCATCCGCGCGGCGGTCGTGGCACCGACCCTGACCACATCCACCCGTGTCTTCTCCGGAGTCCGTGTCTCCTCAGGTGAATCGAAGTTCAGCGCTTGCACTCCCGGCATGGGTCCTCCTTAGTTCGATGACGCCCGTCTCCCGCGCCAACGCTACTACCTGCAAGCGTTCGCAATCAAGGCCAGACGTGTCTCGGAGCTTCACAAGGGATCGATGAGATCCCCAAACGACAAGGGCGAGAACGACAAACTCGACTCGACGGTGACAAACATGGCTTCCCAGGGCCGCGCAGCGCCAGGGCGCTCGCTAAGTCACCGGCCTTGCGTGCGCGCGTACTGCACAAGGCTGCGCAGAAGCCAGAGGTCGAGGGCAAGAAACGGAAGGAAGACGACTCCCCACCAATAGCCCTTCACACACAAGAAGACGGTGACGAAGAGGATCCATGGCGCGAGAAGGGCGCGCACGACGATCATCTGCTTGTAGTGCTCACGCGCCCACTGGCTGCTCCAGCCGACGTGTTGGTCGTTCGCCGTCACTTCAGAGGACGCTGCTAGGTCGGTAGCCCTCGGGGCCGTCTCGCTCAGGACCGGGTCCGACGTTGGCGAAGTGCTGCCGCTCATGGTCCCTCCTCGGGAGTCCTTAAATCTAATAGCCTGATGATATCACTTTGCTACCGGCCGTGCAAGCGAAGTCGAGAAAGCAGCGGGTTCTCGTCTGCCGCTCGATCGTCAGCCGCGCCGGCGCCGAACTTGCGCTTTGCCACTCAGTGCATTCGCCAGTCGGCTGCGCATCCCGCAGTCGCGGGCCAACTGAGGAGTCGTGGGCGTCTCCGCGGGGTCGCGCCGGCTGCGCGACTGCTTTCGGGTCTCGAGGGGCTGCTGCAGGGCGCGACATGCTCGGCGGGGATGCAGCGGTCTTGATCGGGTCATACGACGAGGAGATCGATGGCCCGGAGACCGGAGTCAGCTGCTCGGAGCGGGAACGCCAAGATTTCCTCCGAGAGATGTCATGTGCCGGTTGGCGTGACCGGGGTGGTGAAGGTGGCCGGCCCTCCGCGTCGAAGGCATAGATAGGCACGCGCGGTTGCGCCCGCGCGGCCGGCCAATCGAACGGAGGTACCGACCGTGATTCACGGTATGCGATGCGCTGCGCGCCTGGCTTTTGAGCGGCGCGTGGATCACTGCTGGGCTGTCGAGGAGGTGATCTCGTGACGCTCGTGATGGGGATGGACCAGCATCGCCAGCAGATCTCGGCGGAGTGGATCGACACGGTCACTGGCGAGATATCGCGCGCGAGGATCGCGCCGGCTGACCGTGTCGGGGTCCGGAGGTTCCTAACCCGCTTCAGGGGCTGCGATCTTGAGGTCGCGCTGGAGGCAACAACGGGCTGGCGGTTTCTGGTCGAGGAACTCCAGCGGATCGGTGCCGAGGTGCATCTGGCCGAGCCGGCGGAGACCAGCGGCCTGAAGGGCAAGAAGCAGCGCGCGAAGACCGACTGGGCGGACGCGCGGCATCTGCGGGAGCTGTTGCTGATCGGCCGCCTCCCGGAGTCGTGGATCGCACCGGCGCACCTGTTGGACCTGCGCGCCCGCGTGCGCTGCCGTCACACGCTCGTGCATCAGCGCACCGAATGGCAGCAACGGATGCACGCGGTGCTCTACCACCACGGCGTCCCGCGCGCACGCAAGCTGCTCACCCTCGCCAACCGCGAACGGATCGCCGCCCTGAAGCTCCCCGCCGCGGCCCGCGAGCAGCTCACGATCGCGATCGAGATGATCGACGCCATCGAGCTGCAGATCGGCCCGGTCGACCTCGCGCTGCGCACGATCGCGCGCACGCAGCCCGGCTGCCGCACGCTGATCGAACAGATCTACGGCATCGGCCCGTTGACGTCGGTCACGATCCTCGCCGAGCTCGGCGACACCCGCCGATTCCAGAACTCCCGCGACGCGGTCCGCTACTCCGGCCTGGACATCACCGTCTACCAGTCAGATCAGCACCGAGCCGCAGGTCACCTATCCCGCCAAGGACCACCCGCGCTCCGCTGGGCGCTCTACGAAGCCGCGCAAGCGGCACGGCGCCCGAGCAGCCCCGACCGGCCCTACTACAACCAACTCGCCGCGCGGATCGGCGCCAACCGCGCGTGCATCGCGATCGCACGCAAACTCCTAAAGCGCAGCTACCACGTCCTGCGCGGCCTCGGCGAGCAGGCACTCGAGCCCGCCGGCGCCTGAAGCCCCACACCCCTGTCACGCGGCAAGCCCAACCATCACCGATGAACCGCGGCCAGCGCCCAAAGCCCTGCCGCCGACCCCTCCCAGGGAACGGCCTAGAGAGACTGAGCGGCCGCAACCCATCAGCCGGACCACCCCACCACATCATGTACCCGACGCGGAACCACCCCGCATCGAGGGCCAAAGTAAGCATGGGCGTCCGCGGACAAACCCCTATCCATCAACGCGCCCACGCGCCAGGGTCGAGTGGCTCGTCCGATTGGTAAGCAGGCGACGGCGGCAGCGGTCCGCGGGGAGCTCTCGCGGCTCAAACTCCGCCTCCCGCGGGGGTACCCCCGTCCTTTGACGACGGCCGTCCACACTGTCGCCAAAGCGGGGGTGGATGATGTACGGGCGAGACCAGACACACAAAACCGAAAAGACAAACCCCTCCTTTTCCGAGTCCACCGACATGCAGGACGCGCGGCCCGGCCAAGGCAATGATAGAGAGTGTCTATCATGGGCCAAACGAGATCATTCACTCTTTCCGAGATCGCAAGACGCTTGGACGTCTCGCAGCACAAGCTCATCCACTTGTGCGAGAAGGGCGTCGTCGTCCCGGAAATCCACGATGCCGCGGGCCGCGGATCGAGTCGTGTCTTCTCGGCCAACAACTTCCTCGAGCTCGCCGTCGCGCTGCGACTCCGGGACATGATGATCCCGGTCAACCTCGCCGGCGCGATCGTGCATGTGTTGCGCAAGTTCGGGGAGGAGCTACAGGCGGCACCGGGCGGACTATCGCTCGCGGAAAGCCTCCGGAGCCCGACCTCACCAGAGCTGCGGATCATCATTAGCGACGGAGAAGCGATCTACTTCTCGCTCGCGCAGCGGAACACGAAGCCGAGGCTGTTCGGAGGTATCCCGTTGGCACCGTTGGCGAGTGGCAGCTCGGCGTGGGACACCACGGTCGAAGAAAGGGAGACCCGGGTTGCGGCCGGAAAGAATGTGTTCGGTGGACCCGAGGGAAGCAAATTCGCGCGATTAGAGCTGAGCGTCACAGCGATTGCTCGTGCTCTACCACGTGAGTAAACCGCAGTTTCCGTCCGCACGATGATAGACAATGTCTATCATCATGCGAAGTTCACGGTCACCCCAACGCCGACGACAAGTCCTAACGACGGGGATCGGCGGGAGCTCACCCTCCGCCAGCTTCTTGTGGGTCGCCCGCGCGGCATTGAAGCGCGGCACGCCGCGAAAGCAGGTCTGCGCCCCTTGTCCGGGACACGACTCGGTCGCAACAGCTCTTCTGCATCTATATGGCGAAGGAGCCGCCTGCGACCGACGAGGGGTCGTTCTTGCTGGTCGTCCCCTACCAGCAGTGACACAGAGCCCGACGCCGGTTGCCGCTCCGCCAGATGCGCGACAGCCGAGTACGCTTGCACGTTGCCACGGATCGTTCGAGCAAGCGCATCTGCGACTGCGCGGCAGCCGAGTACGCTTGCACGTTGCCACGGATCGTTCGAGCAAGCGCATCTGCGACTGCGCGGCCACGGCAAAGCAGTCCGGCTGGGCCGCTGGCTGGTCAGCCCTAGCTCGACACGTGTCCCAGAACTTCGTTCTGGCCGTAGCGACGGCCGCGATCGCCGTCGGCGCGCCTCGTGATCCGGTCGCCCTTAGCCGGGCAAGTCTTCCGGTCGCTTCTCGGCGAGCTCCCCGCGGAGCGCTCCGGTGGCCTGGCCGACTTCGATCATGTAGCCGTCGGGGTCTCGCATGTAGCAGCGAATCTCAGCACCGCGATCGATCGGCGGCGTGACGAACTCGGCCCCCTTTGCGCTCCACTGCTCATAACACGCCTGGATGTCGGCGACGCGCAGGTTCATGAAGCTCGAGACCGCGTTCCCGGGCTCGTAATTGACGACCGAGATGTTGGGCTTGTCGGGGGTGGGGGGACCGCCCGGGTTCATCAGCACCCATGAGTTGGCGAGCTTGACGATGCACGGGTTCTCCTCCAGCACCACCTGCCCGCCGAGGACCTCGGAGTAGAACGCGCGGGACCGAGCAACGCTTCGCACGGTGATGAACTGGGTGACGAGAATCCCCTCCGTCGGGGCGGGGAGGTTCTCGTAGTCGATAAATGGCGCCTGCTCGTGTGCTTCGGTGTGACTCATGGCTACCTCCTGGTAGCGTTAGGGAAGACCTCGATCGGTCGCCCTGTGGTGACCGACTACCGCAGCTAGCCGAACGTGAACGAGTACGCCTCGGCACCGCGTTCGAGGAATGCGATCTCGAGCGTCTGCTCGTGGATCGCGTCGCCTTGGCGTATGAGCTGGTACAGGCGGCCGTCCCGAAGCACGCCGGTTCCATCCTCGTCGACGTCGACGCCTGCTGACGGGCCCGGAGCCTCGCCATCGAGGAGTACGCGGAAGGCGATCGGCGCTCGCGCTCCGGCGGATAGCACGAGATGCGCGTCGCGCGCGTGGAACCGGAATGCGATGCTGCCACCCGCCCGGTCAAGGACAACGTTCTCGCGCCCGATCGTCCAGCCGCCGGTGAGCGCCCAGTGGTTGACCTGCAGCCGCTTTGGTAGCGCGTAGGCGTCGGGCTCGAGTGTGGGATCGTCGGTTGGAGCGAAGCGCTCGCTGCGCCCGTAGCCGAGATATGTCTCGGGCGTCTGGAGATGGTTCCAGTCGGCTGGCGCCTCGACTCCGATGCCTTCGACGGAGACGAGTTCGCGCTGCACGCCGAGCAGTCGCTGGATGATGCGCTCGGATTGCTCGTAGCGTCCTTCGCCGAACTGCTGGTCGCGGATGACGCCCTCCTGGTCGATGAAATAGAGCGCCGGCCAGTAGTGGTTATCGAACGCGCTCCAGATCGTGTAGTGGTTGTCGACCGCGACCGGGTAGTCGATCTCTCGCTCCTTGATCGCCGGCCGGATGCGGTCGATCTCGTGCTCGAAAGAGAACTCCGGCGTGTGGACGCCGATGACGACGAGTCCATCGTCGCGGTAGGCATGCGACCACGCGCGAACGTACGGTTCCTGGCGCAGCCAGTTGATGCACGTCAGGGTCCAGAAGTTCACCATGACGACGTGGCCGCGCAGGTCGGCGGAGCCGAGTGGCTCCGAGTTGAGCCACTCGGCCGCACCGGCGAACGGAGGCATATGCAACCGCTCGAACATCGGTCAGCTACCGCAGCGACCGGAACGCCGCGCGAACCTCTTCTGAGAACAGCTGCGGCTCCTGCCAGGCCGCGAAGTGCCCGCCCCGATCGACCTCGTTGAAGTAGATCAGGTTGGGATACGCGCGCTCGGTCCAGCTCCGCGGAGCCTGGTAGAGCTCCTTCGGGAACACGGTCACCGCGGCCGGAACCGACACGCCCTTGGCGTCGAAGAAGCCAAACGCGTTCTCGTGGTAGAGACGAGCCGACGAGACCCCCGTGTTCGTCAACCACGTCAGCGTGATGTTGTCGAGCACTTCATCCCGCGTGAGGTTGCCGACGGGCTGTCCGTCGACGAAGGCGCTCGTGATGTCGAGGTAGCTCTGCGCGTCGTGGTCCGCGATCCAGGCGGCCAGCCCGGCGGGCGAGTCGGCAATCCCATATAGCGTCTGCGGATGCAGCAGCATCTGGACGGCGTAGCCGATCCCCTTCGTGTACATGTAGCTCACCTGCTCGTAGGCGCGCTGCTCGTCGGCCGAGAGACCGGCCGGCGCCGGAGCGACGACCAGCGGCGCGAACCCCGCCGCGATTTCGGCCGGGAGAACGCCCGGCATGTTCGAGTGAATGCCGAGCAACTCCGCAGGGGCCTGCACGCCCATCAGATCCACAATGACCGCCCCCCAGTCGCCGCCCTGGGCGACAAACCGCGTGTAGCCCAGGCGCTTCATCAACTCCACCGAGGCGCTGGCGACGTGCTCGGGACCCCAGCCGCTCCTCGTCGGCTTGCCGGAGAACCCGTAGCCGGGAATCGACGGGATCACCACATCGAACGCGTCCTCGGCGCTGCCGCCGTGGGCCGTCGGGTCGGTCAGCGGACCCACAACGCTCAGCATCTCGACGACCGAACCAGGCCAGCCGTGGATGAGGATCACCGGCAACGCGTTCTCATGCCGCGACCTGACGTGGATGAAGTGAATATCCAGATCGTCGATCTCAGTCAGGAACTGCGGCAGCGCGTTCAGCCGCGACTCGATCCTGCGAAGGTTGTACTCGGTGCCCCAGTAGCGCACCAGTGCTTCCATCGTCGCCAACTCGACGCCCTGCGGCGGGACGGCGTCTCCCAACGGATGCACGATCGGATCCTCGAGCGGCTCCCTCTCGGGAAAGCGGGTTGCAGTGATGCGCGCACGCAGATCCTCAACATCCGCTTCACGAAACTCGACCGTGAACGGCCGGATCGCCGTCGCGCCCGCTGACCTCTCGGTGCTGACAGCCATGTGGGTCCTCCTTGGTGGTGTGATGGATGACCCGGCGAAGCCTGATCCTGTCGTCTGAAAGTCGCGCCCGTCGGCACCCGGGGGTTGCCCCCTGGGTTCTGCCCAGTGTTTTCTCCGGTCCCGTGGGTCGAGACGCTTCAGGACGCGCGAGCTCAGACCCGCGTGACGTCGGCGGTAGTGCTGGGCAGGACGCTGGCCAAGTCCCGGCGGGAGCGAATGTCGAGCTTGTTGAACACGTTGCCCAGGTGCCACTCGACCGTCCGCGGGCTGAGGAATAGCCGCGCGCCGATTTCCGGGTTCGAGAGTCCGTCGCGGGCGAGGCGCGCGATCTGCCGCTCCTGTGCGGTCAGATCGTCGCGCGTGTCAGCCGCGCGCTTGCGCACCGTCTCCCCCGTCGCTGAGAGCTCGTTGCGGGCGCGCTCGGCGAACGCATCCATCCCGATTTCGACGAGCGTCCCGTGCGCCGCGCGCAGTTGCTCACGCGCATCGACTCGGCGATTCTCGCGGCGTAACCACTCGCCGTAGACCAAGTGGGCCCGCGCGAGCTCCGGACGCAGTTGCGTGCGACTCAAACGCTCGATCGCCTCGCGATACAGAATGTCGGCCTCGGCCCCGGAACTCAGCAACGCCCGACAGCGCGCCTCAATGCCGAGCGCGAAATCAGTGCCGGAAGGTCGTGTCGTCGCCGCCAGCCGCTCGAGTGCCTCGCGGGCCGCTTGGGCGTCGCCCCCGCGTATGGCCGCCTCGACCAGCTCCGGGAGCGCGAACGCAGATACCCACGGCTCAAAGGTATTCGAGGTGGCTTGCCGGGCCGCCCATGCCGCCTCGTCGTAGCGGGCGAGGCCGTTGTACAGGACCGCCGCGGCCCAATACGCGTTCGTTGCGGCGATCCCTTGACCTCCGAAGCTGGCGTGCTCGATCGTTTCGGAGATCAGTGCGGCGGCCTCGACAGCCCGCCCCTGCAGTGCACGGAGCCTCATCAAGGTAAACGGCGCGAACGCGGTCCCGGTCGCCGCCGCAACGCTCTCGGCCTCAGCGATCAGTGAGGCGACTCCCGCGAAGTCGCCTGTCCATGAGGTCGACAAAGCCAACGAGGCGAGATGCAGCGGCAATTGCGCGAGCACGCCAGCATCGCGAACGAGCCGGACCAGTCTGGCGGAGATTGCTCGCATGCCCTCGTCATCCCACACCGCGGTGCTGGCCCCTACAGCCGCCCAACCCCAACGGAGCGCGTCCTCCACGGGCATTTCGAGGAGCGCTTCCGCTGCTCGCTGCAACGTTGGGGCGGCGGCGGCGTGTCCTTCGACCGTCAGCTGAGCCATGCCTTGAAGCAGCAGCTCGAGGGGCCCGGGAGCACCGGACGTCGGCGGAAGTGCCCGGACGGCCGCCCAGATCTCCAGGATGACGTCCCCCTGCCCCGCCATGCCCGCCGCGCCCCACGCGGTCAGGTAGGTCTCGCGCGCGAGCTCCACGTTGAGCGACTCAAACCGCTTGGCGGCCTCGAGCAGCGGCGGAGGAGCATCGGTCGCAGCGCCCAACGCGAAGGCGACGTTGCCGCGCAGAAGGTTCACCCGAGCGCGCTGGACTTCGTCAAGTGGCCCGGTCTCCGCCGTAGCAAGGAGCCGGAGAACCGCGTCGAACGACCCGGCCTGGATGCCGGCCTGCGCGGCGGCGAGAGCGCGATCCGCGCGCCGCGCAGGATCCGCGGTCAGCGCGACGGCGCGCTGCAGGAACGCTGCTGCGGCGGCGGCTCCACCGCGCGTCTGCGCCCGGCCGGCCGAGCGCTCGAGCTCCGAGGCAACCTGCTCATCAGGCCCCGCCGCGGCCGCAGCCAGATGCCAAGCCCGGCGGTCGGGATCGAACTCGCTGTCGGTCGCCGCCGCCAACGCGCGATGTGCCGCCCGACGTTCTTCTAGCGCCGCCGTTCGATAAACGGCGGAGCGCACAAGCGGATGGCGGAAGGTCACGCGCTCGCTGAGAGCCAGCAGCCCGTCCGTTTCCGCATCAACCGCTGAAACCACGATCCCGAGCTGCTCGGACGCACGCAGCAAAAGCAGTGGATCGCCGATGGGCTCGGCCGCCGCCAGCAGCAGCAGACGGCGCGCATCGTCGGAGACGGCGCTTACGCGTCGCACGAAGCTCTCCTGGATCCGTCCCGTGACCGCTTGCGCCTCTGGCAGCCCAAAGCCTCCAGCCAGCTGCGTCGCCGTCAACCCGCGTGGCAACTCGAGCAACGCCAACGGATTCCCGCCCATCTCCGCGATGAACCGGTCAAGGACCCGCTCATCCAGCTTGAACCGCAGCGTCGAGCGCAGCAATGCGCGGGCATCACCGTTACGCAACCCGCGCACCTCCAGCCCGTCCATGTGCTGGAGCTCCAAGCCCGGCTCACGCGCGGCGAATACGATCCCGACCCGCTCAGCGAGCAGACGACGAGCGACAAAGGCGAGCGTCAACGCCGAAGCCCGATCCAACCACTGCGCATCATCGACGACACAAAGCAACGGACGCTGCTCCGCCTCCGCCGCGAACAAACTCAACACCGCCAACCCAACGAGAAATCGGTCCGGCGCGGCCCCGTCGCTCAACCCGAACACCGTCTCCAGCCCCCGACGCTGCGGAGCCGGCAGCTCCTCGATGCGATCCAGCAACGGAGAGCACAACTGATGCAAGCTGGCGAACGCGAGCTCCATATCCGACTCCACCCCCATCGCCCGCACGACCGTTAGATCTGACGCCGACGCGACGAGATACTCCAACAGCGCCGTCTTCCCAATCCCAGCCTCGCCCCGGAGCACCACCGATCGGCTCTCACCACCGCGGACCGCCGAGACCAAGTCATCCAACGAAGCGCACTCACTCGTCCGCCCCCGCAAACCACCGGGCGGGCCAGGTGCATGGAGACCGCTCTCCATCAGCAGCAACCGATCGTCGCGACCACGCCGCCGGACAACGCTTCGCGCGGGTGCATGGTGCGCGCGGGAACCGCGATCGTCGCCAGCGGCGGACCGCTAAGCGCTGCCGTCTCGGATGTATGCACGCGCGACCGGTCCAGGTGACCTATAGCGCCTCCCGCCCGGCAAGACTACGCCCCTCGCGGGATCGAAGGAAAGTAGTCCTGTGAAGATTGACTTCCAGCAGGGCGTAGACCCCCTGACGTCGAGGGCACCTGCCTTCCCCTAGCAGCCACGCAATCGTCCGATATTGCTCCCCGACAGCGACGGCGCCTTGCCGGCGAGGTGCCCCTCTCCCGGCATCGCAGAGAGGCCGCCGACCGAGCTCGTGCCGGCTCGACACTCCACAGCGAACTGCACCCGGTTAGCTGCGCACTCGAGCCCGAGGATGTCGAAATCGTTCCCCGTGGCTCGCGGGTCATCAAGCGGGTCCGCATCGACGGTTGCTGGTATCGCACGCTCGACCTCGAGGCCGGCAGCCGCGCTTACATGGGACCACGGGGAGCCAAGCGCTTCTGGCACGGCTACTACTCCGGCAAGGCGATCGACCACTTCACCGGCGGCGTCATCCCCATCGTCGACAGCGGCCGCCGCCAGGAGCACGACCTATTCCATGACCACTACGACCTGGTGCGCGAACTCGTCGGCGAGGCGCCGGAGACCGCCATCGGCGACAAAGGCTTCTCCGTTGCGAGCGTCTTTCAGAAGTGCACGACCAACGGCACGGCACCCGTCTTCCCCTGGCGGCCCGGCGGCGGCGACTTCAAGCGCCACGACAAAGACACCCACGACCGCCACGGCATCCCCCGCTGCAAGCACTGCGGCGCGCCCACCAGCTCCGTCCGCTTCTCCCCCGGCGACCTCTCAAAGCCCGAGGTCGAGCGCAGCCCCCGCCTGTGGGCGCAGTACATGGCTGGCGCCACCGACGAGCGCACGAAGACCCAGACCATCGCCTGCTCGGCTGATCACCGACTGCTGGTGCCGCTTCGGCGCACCGACCCGCTGTACCACGAGCTCAGGCAGTCGCACAGCTCCTACGAAGCCCAGCACGACTGGTGGCGCGACCGCCACAAGGTCGCCGCCGACGATCTCGGCGTCCGCCCCAAGATCCGCGACATCGGCTGGCACCGACTGCCGGCCAATGTGGCCGCGCTCGTCGACTGGCTCCGCATCGGCTACCGCGGAGGCTGGCTCGGCAAGCCCCGCCGCAACCACCTCGGCACCGAACGCAAGTTCAAAGACCGCGCCGCCGGCATCACCGCCAAGCTCGCGAAGATGCGAGTCCGCATGGGAATCATGGCCGCCTACGGCGAGAAGGCCGAGCAGCTCGGCCTCGGCAAGCGAACACCGCCCTCGCGACGGACTCGCGGCGCACCCCCCGCGTAGTCGTCCCGTCAGCAACGGAGACCCGCAGGCCGCCCGGGATCACCCCTGGGCGGCTGTGGGCCTCTCCCGGAAGGTCGTTGCCCGGACGGACTCGATGCGGCCTGAGCCAGGCCCAGACGAGCCCCGGACGCGCCATCTCAACGCCGAAAGACGCTCCAGCCTCCCATTTGGAAATTGAAGCGTCTAACTGACGAGGTGGACGCGGACGCAAAGAATTCGAACCGCAGCTGAGCTCTCGATCGATGCCGGGATTGTTGACCGGGCTGAGCTACCGATCTACTTGAAGATCGCCGAGAAGGCGAAGCACCTACGGGAGCTCGGGATGAGCGACAAGAGGATCGGCCAGGCGCTGGGCGTGAGCGACAAGACGATCGCGAAGGCCCTTCGATGCCATCCGGGTGGTCCATCGTGATGACCCACGCCGCGGCGAATGGGATTGTCTTTCCAGTTTGTGTTGATTGGTCCCCGCCCTGTACATCATCCACCCCCGCTTTGGCGACGGTCTGGGCGGCCGTCGTCAAAGCGGGGGTACCCCCGCGGGAGGCTGAGTTTGAGCCGCGAAAGCTCCCCGCGGACAGCTCCTCCCGCCGCCTGCTTACCAACCGGACGGGCTTCTCGACCCTGCTCTCGAAGGAAATCTTGGCGTCCCCGCTCCGATCAGCTGACTCCGGTCTCTGGGCCATCGATTTCCTCGTCGTATGATCCACGGCGATCAAGACCACTGCATCCCCGCCGAGCATGTCGCGCGCCGCAGTAGCCCCTCGAGTCCCGGAACCAGTCGCGCAGCCGGCGCGACTCCGCGGAAACGCCCACGACTCCCTCGTCGGCGAGCGACCGCGTGTGCGCGCCTGACTCGTGAGCGCATTCGTAGGCATTGCGATCGTTAGCGCAGTCGGCGCCGGACGACTGCTTCCTCGTCAGTTCGATCCTCAGCTCAGCGACGTCGCACTGACCAAAGCGGTCGTCAGCGTCGCCGCCGTCCGGCGTGCGCATAACGCCTTAAGCAGCAGTTCGAGCTTCGCTGCTGCAACGGCGACACTGCGGCAGTCGCGCCGGTCCTCATTGCATGGGTCGTCGGGATCGGATCGGAGCGAAGGCGATCGCTCGTTGAGCGCTAACCGCCGGTGCCGCCAGTGGTCAAGCTGCTCCATACGGTGGAGGCCGGCGCGAGGTAGTCGGGATGATCGAGTACCTCTATGTGCTTCACCCATTTGACCCACTGGAAGCCGCGCGCCCACGGTACGACGAGTCGGACGGGCGCGCCGTGCTCGTGGCTCAGGGGCTCGTCGCCTACATGCGTGGCGAGGAGCAGCTCACGCGTGTCGTCGAGCGCGAAGCTCCACCGGTAGCCGGTCACCGACGCGACGCTCACGTGTGCCGCCGGACGCTTCGTTTGCGCGGCCTCGAGGATCTGGCTGAGGCGCACTCCGCGCCAGCGTTGCGTCGAGTAGAACCCGCCGGTGCAATCGAGGGTCGCGACCAGTTCGTCGACGGGTTGGAGGTCGGCGAGTGCGAGGGTGAGCCTGTGCGCCACGAGCCCCTCGATCCGCAGCCGATAGGCGGAGGGGTCGATCGGGCGGGGGTTGTCCGCGACCCACGAAGTCGCGGGGAATGCATTGCCGCTGAACGACCCGGACTCGTACGATCCCGTGAAGCGCCGCTTGGCTCCCGGGAGTCCGAGCAGCATCTGAAGCGGCCGTTGGGTTCGCCAAGCCCCCACCGACACCGCGGTCATCGCGCCCACGGCGAGGAACTGTCGACGCTGCGCGAGGTCGCGCCGCCGCAGCGGCTTAGCCCGCGCCACCATGTGCGCCGCGACGCCTAAGACCAGAGCGACTCCGAGCGCGTCATGCACACTGAGCAGGCTGTAGCCAGCCACAACCGGTCTGACGCCATCCGCCCACATCAAGCCCGAGACGAGCGCCGCGACAACGAGGACAGCCCCGACGACTCCGAAGATCGTGCGCCTATCCCAGCGCTCGGGCGTGAAGACCCGCGCCCACACCCGCCGCAGCTTGACTACAAGCAGCAACAGGATCCCAATGCCCAATGCGTCGTGAGCCGCGAACACCCAGGCAGCAGCCGGTGCGCCGGCGAACAGGGTCAGTGCGCCCGACGCGACCAGCGCCCCGACCAGGAGGGCGAGTCCCCAATCGGTGACCCGGGCGGCCACCGTCCCAGTGTACGACGCCCGATCGCCTGGGTTCGCGCACCGATTACGTCCGGGTCAAGCCGTCCGCCTAACGATGCGTCTTGCGCAATCGCCGAGCTCAGGCGAGCAGCGGCGGCTGTCCGCGCGATTGCTTTTCGTCGGCTCGCTGCGGGCGTCGCGCGATCGGAATCGCGACCAGGCGATCGACGATCGATGCGGATCGCGCGATCGGATTCACCGAAGGGCGGCATCGTTGATAGACGCCTGCGAGGGCCAAGAGGACGCGCTGCGCCGCTGCTGACCACGCGGCTGATTGAGCGCGCCCAGCTCGCGATCGGTCCAGAGCTCGAGCGCTCGTTCCGCCGAGTGCTGGCCGAACGGGGCGCGGAAGGCGCGTCGGTCATCGAGCGCACCGCCAAGCACCTGGCTCACACGAACGAGCCAGCGCACGTTTGAAATGTCGGTCAGGCAACGACAGGACTTCTGCTCCTGATCAGCCAGGAGCCGATGCGGAAGTCTCTCGCTGACGGCCTCTGGGCGACGATGCAGAAGCGAGGGTGTGACGGTCGCGCGGCGCGAGACGCGCTTGTGATCGGCGATCGGCGCGTGGCATAGTCAAATGATGGACGTGCTCGTGATGGGGCCCACGGGAAACGTGGGCGGGGCGCTCGTGCAGTTGCTCTGCGCGCGTAACGTCCGCGTGCACGCGATCACCCGCCAAACGCGGACGTGGCCCGACGGCGTTGAGGGCGTGGTCGGCGACGCGAATGATCCCGCGTCGCTCGCGGGCGCGGCCGCTGGCATGGACGGGGCGTTTCTGATGAGCGGCTACGCCGCCGAGGCTCAGCTGCTGGCAGATCTCGGTGCCGGGCACGTGGGCTTGCTCTCGTCAAGCTCGGTGCCACTCGCTGACAGCGGCAACGCGATGGCGGCCTACCACCGCGACTCCGAGGAAGCGGTCAAGGCCTCGGACGCGCCGTGGACGATCGTGCGCCCGCGCTCGATGCAGTCGAACGTGACGCGCTGGAAGGATCAGCTTGACGCGGGTGAGGTCATCCGCGCCCCGTTCGGTGACGTCGCCGTCGCGATGACCGACCCAGCGGACGTCGCCGCGGTCCTCGCGACCGCGCTCACCGAGGCGGGGCACGCTGGCGAGACCTATCGCCTCAGCGGGCCCGAGGCGCTGACGCCGGCCGATCAGGTCGCGATCGTCGCCGAAGTCCTAGGGCGCAAGCTGCGCTTCGAGGCCGTTCGTGACGACGACGCTCGCGCCATGCTTCCCGCCCAGTTGGGCCAGGCGTACGCCGACGCGCAGTTCGACATCTTCCGCGATCACCCGCAATACGAGTCAGAGATCCAGCCGACGGTCGAACAGGTCCTTGGTCGTCCGCCGGGGCGTCTGCGCGGCTGGGTGGAGCGCAACCGGACGCGTCTCCTTTGACACGAGCGCGGGACGCCGCCTCCGTCGCGGTTCACACGGCCGGGTGTACTGACAGCGCGCCGCGGTGTCCCCGCCGGACGGGCGCTATCGCTGACAGGTAAGAGTCAGACTCAGTGTTAGGCGGACACCGGCTCCGTCGGCGCTCTTGCTTCTGCTCCGGGCCGGCGACCAGCGGAAGCAGAAGCGCTGGGCTCGTGGCCGCGGGGGCGACGTTGGAGAAGTCTGGCTGTTAGAACTGCGTTCGTGGTCATCCGACGCGATACGCCCGGCGATCGCCCGGCGATCGAGGCGGTGATCTCAGCTGCGTTCGGCCGGCCCGGCAGCGATGAGTCGCCGCCCGAGACGGCCTTGGTCCAAGCGCTGCGATGCGACGTCGGATGGATCGAATCACTCTCTCTGGTGGCAATCCGTGATCAGCGGATCGTCGGCCACGTGGTCTGCACCCGCGGGTGGGTCGGCGAGCTCGCTGCGCTTGGGCTCGGCCCGATCAGCGTTCTGCCGGACTATCAGCGCCACGGCATCGGTCAGGCGCTGATGCACGCGCTCATCGGCGCCGCCGATGCGGCGGGCGAACCGTTGATCGCAGTGCTTGGCGATCCGCACTTCTACGATCGGTTCGGCTTCGTGGACGCGTCCCGGATGGGAGTCCTTGCTCCTGGCCCCGAGTGGGGCGCGCACTTTCAGGTGCGAACGCTCACGGACCGCCCGTCGTCGATCGCCGGCACGTTTCGCTACGCCGCGCCGTTCGAAGACCTATAGCGAAAGGCAGCAGCGCCAGACGGCGTGGAACCAGACAGCCGCCTTCACGAACGGCGCGCTCCGATCATCCAGGCCGAGGCCGGTCGCCTGACTGCTGCCCAGCTCGCCGGTCTCGTCGAAGCGGAAGCTCGACCAGCGCTGCTCGGCCGGCGACAGAGGAGCAGTCGGGATCGGTCCTGCCGGAAAAACTGGGAGTGTTGCGGCCGCAACGGGTGACCTACCGGGGAACGGCGGCGACTTGGCGGTTGGTGGTCGGTGACGCCGCGCGAGTTGCAGGGCGCCCGTCTGCCTTGAAGGGTCGACTCGGGTGCCTTGGTTAGGCGTCGTCGCACACAGCGATCACGGTACTGCCGGCGGGCTGGGGAGTGGGTTCCCGAAGTCTGGGTCAAACGGCTGCCGGTCTGCTTGGCAGGTTTGTCGTCGTGCGGTGGCGGGCCGGATCAGATAGGCGGTGACCGCGCGATCGATGCAGCTGCTGGGGTCTACGTCGGTGGTGTGGCCGTAGCCGTCGAGGGTCAGTAGCCTGGCGTTGCCGAGCAGGCGCGCGACCCGGCGGGCGCCCTGGTACGCGGTCTGGGGGTCATACCGGTTGCCGACCACCAGGATCGGGTTGTGGGTCGACCTGTTCCACGGTCCGCTGTAGCGGTCAGCGTTGACCAGCGGCCATGCGGCGCACGGCACCGCCAGCCACCAGCCGTTCACCGCGAAGTACGGGCTGACCCGCGTCAGCCGGCCGATGATGCTCGGCCACGCCTGGGGGCCCACCCGGGGCCGCGGCTTGTCTGCGCACTGCAGCGCCGTCGCTGAATTCAGCGCCGACTGATAAAGGGCCCTCGATGGTTTTAGTGCGGTCTCGATCGCTGATCCGTTACCGCTCGCGGCCTGCTCGAGCCCGGCCGCGATCTGTGGCCAGCTCGCCGGCCGGCCGAGGTTTGCGAAGATGTAGAACAACAGATCGCCGTAGTTGAGCCGATGCGGCGCGGGCGCGTTCGGCGCCGGGATCGGCCCGTGCCGCAGCCGCGCCAACAGGCGGCTCACCCGCGCTTTGACCGGGCCGTGGCCCGCCAGCGCGCAACGCGCCGGCCCCGCGGCCTGGCATAACGACTGCAGCTTCGCGAACACCCGCAAGAAGTCAGCCTGAGTGCTGGCAAGACCCGCCTGAGCGGAGGTCGTGAACGGGACCGGATTGATCACGCCGTTTATCACCATCGCTCGCACCCGCCGCGGGAACATGTTCGCGTACGTCTCGCCGATAAACGTGCCGTATGAAAAGCCCTCGTAGTTCAGCTTGCGGTCGCCGACCAGCCGGCGCAGATAGTCAAGATCACGGACCGTGTCGGCGGTCGAGTCGTGCGCCAGCAGCCGGCCGCTGAGCGCCACGCAGCGCTTCACGAACGCCAGTGCCTTCGGTAGGTAGCGCACCGACTCTCGCCTCGTGGTCGGGGTCCCCGACCAGTCAGGGCCCCAGAACCTCGCCTGGGCGCGATCATTCGCAAAACACCGCACGTGGGTGGACTCCCCCGTGCCGCGGGGATCCCAGCTGACCAAATCGAACCGTCCCCCGCCCAGCGCATCCAGCTCCGATTCTGAGGCACCCTTCAGCATCGCAACGCCCGGTACGCCAGGGCCGCCAAAATTCAGGAACAGCGACCCGATCCGCCGCCCCGGACCGCTCGCGCGATGACGAATCACCGCCAGCGAGATCTGCGGCCCGCTGGGGTTTGACCAGTCCAACGGCACGAGCACCCGCGCGCACTGCAACCCCTTCCCGCACCCCTTCCAAGCGATCCCAGCACCGGCCGTCCGCGGCGACACAACCGCCGCCCCCGCAACCGGCACCGCCCCGCACACCCCGACCAGCCCCCCGCACACCCCGACGACCACCAACGCCACCACAGAGCGCCAACGCAAAAGATGCGCAACCAATGCCAAGCCAGCACAACCGCCGGCCGGCCGATCTCCCCAGTACATGCCCGGCTCACCGTACCACACATAACCCCGCTAACGACCGAGACCCGGAGCAGACCTCCAGCCCGCACCTCCCCGTCCCGATCGGCGGACGCACAAATCCCCGCGCCCCGCGGGCGGCAGCAAGGTCAGCGTGGCCCTGCCCTCCGCGGGCGTGAGCCCGCCCGCCGCCGACGTCCGCCAGCCCGCCACGGAGGAGACGTCGCCGAGGCGGCGATCCGTTCTCGCCTCCAGGACGAGAGCGTCTCGGCGGCCGGCGCCGCTAGCTTCCCCTCTCACGAAGCAGGGACAGCCTCGGACGGCGTGGAACAGCGGCGCGAGACTTCCGCTCGCCACCGAGTGCGGCTCCCGGTCGACCCGCTTCTAATACCCGTTAGACGCGGCGATCGGAGCAGTCGGCCGCGTCTAACACGCTCCGGACTGTGGGCGCAGGGGCTCGAACCGCGTCTAACGCTAAACGTGCAAATTCGCACCGTTACTAGCTTCGGCTCAGAAGGACGCGGTCGCCCGAGTCATCACTGCTTTTGAGGACATGTCGTCATGAGCCTCAAGCACGAAGAACGCGCGAGACACGCCCGGAACCACGGATAAGGTGCGGTGGCTCGGGCGATTCTGTCTCGAGGCCCGGAATGTCAAGCTCGACGAACTCGAGCAGGCCGCCGTCGCTCTTGGGGCGATGCCCGCCCATCCTGAGGAGGCCTTTGTTCATCTCAGCGACCTGTGTGAGAACCACGACATCCATCTCAACCATGACAACGGTCCGACCGCCGCCGGGCGGTTTCGAGGCGGCGGAGGTTGAACAACGCGGGTCGTCGCGCGAGATCCTGAGCTCTGCCCGCACCAAGAAGACCGTCGAAGGCACGCGCCCCTCTTGCCCAATACCGGCCGCAAATGGCGACGCGTCCCGACTGCCCGGCCCCGAAAACGGGGCCGGGCACCGAGTTGGGCGGCTTCCACGCCGCGCTTGCTCGGGGGCAAGCAGGACTCCCCGGACTAGGTGGTCCAGAGCCTGTCGATTGCTGCGTTCGCAGCGTCCAGGAAAAACCGAGCGTCTTCCGGATTTCCGCGCCTAGCGTGCCGCGTCGATTACCGAGGCACGATCGGCGTCCGTGTTACGAGCGGAGGCTCCTTAGGCCGGTGCGAATTTCGCTGATCAGGATCTCGGGTTGCTCGAAGGCTGCGAAATGTCCGCCCTTGTTGGCCTCGCCGTAGTGAATCAAGTTGCTGTAGGTGTCTTCGATCCAGCTTCGTGGCAGGCGTGGGATGTCGCGTGGGAACACGGTCACGGCGACCGGCAATGTGAGCTTTGGACCAGCTAGGCTGCCCGTTTTGTTCTCCCAGTAGATGCGGCCGGACGACGCGGCACTGTTTGTGTACCAGTAGAGCGAGATTGCGTCCAGCATGTCATCGGTGCTGAGCGCGTCCTCGGCGAGCCCGTGGTTGTCCGTTTTGGACTGGAACTTTTCGTAGATCCAGGCTGCTTGGCCGGCCGGAGAGTCCGCCAGAGCAAATCCGACGGTCTCTGGCTTCGTGCGCTGAAGGTGGTTTGATCCACCGAGATCGCCGGTGTAGAGGGCGACGGTGTCCACGGCGTAGCGCTCGTCGGGCGACAGCGCGTCGGGTATCTGTGCGGGAAATGCGTATTGAGTGTTCAAGTGAATCCCGAGAAGACCCTCAGGCCGCATAGCCCCAAGGGCGGAGGTTACGACGGCACCCCAATCACCGCCTTGAGCGGCCCATTCTTGTAGCCAAGACGCTTCATGAGTTCCACCCAGGCGCTCGCGATACGTGGAACTGTCCATCCCGTCTCTGTCGGCTTTTGGGAAAACCCGAATCCGGGCAGCGACGGGACGACAACGTCAAATGAATCTTCGATGTTTCCTCCGAACGCCACCGGGTCAGTTAGTGGGCCAATGAGTTTCAGGAACTCGACGATCGAGCCCGGCCATCCGTGCGTCAAAATGAGGGGCATCGCATTCGGATTCTTGGACTTGACGTGGATGAAGTGAATATCGAGCCCATCGATCCCGGTCAGGAACTGTGGGAAACGATTGAGCTCCGACTCGAATCGGCGCCAGTCGTACTCTCGCTCCCAGTAGTTGATTAGCGATTTCGCATTCTCTAAGCGGACACCTTGCGACCAGTCGGAGACGGTTTCCGGATTCGGCCATCGAGTTCTGGCGAGTCGCTGTTTTAGGTCGTCAATCTCGGAGTCCGCGATCGCGACGGTGAATGGACGGACGAGGGCTGAGGATGCGGGCGCCGTTGCGGTCATTGCGTTGTTCTCCTGAACTTTGCTCTTGGTGCAGCGGCATTGCACACCAGTGTGCAATGCACACCGGTGTGCAATCTACGCCATTGCGCACTCGTGTGCAGTTCGGGCTCGCCGCGGGCGTCGCCTACGTCGGCTTTCTACTCCTGCTGCGCCGCGGCGCCGATGGGCGCCGACCGGCTGGACCGCTCTTCGACGCCACCGCCGGGGCCACGATCGCTGCCGCGATCGCGGCCGTTGCGCTGGGCGATACTCAAATCGATCTAACGTGGTCAGCCGCAGCTTGGCTGCTGTTGCTCGCACTCGGACCCCAAGTCGTCGGCTGGCTGCTGATCACGGTCTCACTGCCGCGCCTTCCGGCCGCGACAACATCGCTGCTGCTGATGATCCAACCGGTTGGCTCGCTGCTGCTCGCCGCAGTGATCTTCAGCGAGCGACCCAACTCACTGCAACTGGTTGGCGTTGGCATCGTGCTCGTCGCGGTGCTATTCGCAGCTCGGTGGCAATCAGGACCAAGCTCCTGATCGAGGCGCCCGTTTGACGAACGCCCACCAGGACACCCCCGCCGGGCCGGCCGCATCCCGCGACCTCGACTGGATGCCTCAGTCGGTGCGCACGCGGAGGATGGGCCCTCGTCGAGATGGACGAACGAGTCGGCCGCCTTGACCGCGTCATCGACAGACCCGACAGACCCGCTTTCACGAACGACGGGCTACCTGGCCCGCCGAGCCCGGTGACGTTCTCGCTTCTCCTCTGGGTCGGAAACTGATCGAAGCAGCAGCGACGGACAGGTGGCTGCGCGGGCGACGAAGATGGAAGCGTGTCCAACGATCGACGTGCTTGGCGCACCCCCTCGCTCGGTGGGCGAGGGGCGTCTGTTGAATGCTCGCGCACGGAACGGTGTGGTTTGCTTTCCGCCGTGCTCGAGCAAGCCGCCGGCCTGACATCAGGAGCCCTGCAAGCGATCGCGGAACTTGAGCGGCAGGTGGTCGAGGCCGATGGCGGCCGCTTGAAGCTGGAGTGGGAGAACCTTCGCGGCCGCAGCGGCGGCCGCGTCGAGGACGTTTTGTGGTGGGAGGGCGAGCGGCTGCTCGGCTTTCTCGGGATCTACGTGTTCGGGGAGTCGCCAGAACTGGCCGGCATGGTCGCCCCGGACGCTCGCCGCCGCGGGATCGGCTCCGCCCTGCTGGATACCGCTGTGGCGCTGTGCCGCGAGCGCGGCGATCGCCAGCCGCTGCTGGTCGTGCCGCGCCAGTCGATCGCAGGCAAGCGGCTGGCGCTTAGCCGCGGCGCGACGCTCGACCATTCAGAGCACCATCTCGTCCTGTCCGGCGAGCCGACCAGCGGACTGCACAAGCCGGAGATCAGCCTTCGGCCGGCGACCGCCACCGACGCGCCGCTCGTCGTGTCGCTGCTCGAGCGGGGGTTTGGATGGTCGCGGCCGGATGATCTCGGCGATCGCCTGGAGCGGACCGCGCTCATCGAGCTGCGCGGCGTCGTCGTCGGAACGCTGTTCCTGGAACGGAACGACGACGAAGAGGCCAGCATCTTCGGGTTCGTGGTCGAGCCGTCGTTGCAGGGCCGCGGGATCGGTCGAGCTGCGTTGAGGCAGGCCTGCGAGCAGCTCCGCGCGGACGGCGCGCGCCGCATCAGCCTCGACGTCGACGTCGCGAACGACCGTGCGTTAGGCCTCTACACGTCGATCGGCTTCACACCACTCACCACAGAGGATTACTTCGCGCTCCCGTTGAGCTGAGTCCAACCGGCTCGCGTAGAGGAGACTGCTTCATCCTCGAACGACCAGTCGCGTCGAACTTCGCAGCGCCGGCGATCAGGGCTTCCGCATCGGCCTGGCGGATAGCGAGAGCGGCAGCGCCGCGATCAGACCCGCGTCGGCGACAAACCAGAAGCACTGGCCGGCACCGTCGATGTCGTCGCCAGCGTGGGCCGTGCGTAGGCGAAGCTGTGCGCTGGCGTGGCGCCCGGGCGCTGCTGCGTGTCGTCCTTTGGGGT
>CAVWFJ010000020.1:0-1142082 GCA_963754055.1 uncultured Solirubrobacterales bacterium | reverse complement strand
TAGTAGGGTCGGCGAGAGGCGCCTGGGCTGCGCGGCACGTGCTGGCCCGACTGGCCTGGTTTCCTCCCGCCGCCACCTCGAACCGTGCATGCGGTTCTCCCGCACACGGCTCTCCGACGTTCTTCACCGCCGGCATTCAGCGTCCCTTGCGCCATGGTCGGTTGGGTCGTGGCGCGACGATGGTTCCAGCGAGGTCGATCAGTCCCATCCGGTCCGGGGACTGGTGGATCGCCCACCAGCCATATCGGGCACTGCGCTTGTGACGCTTGGCGATGAGACTGGCCAGGCGCACGAACGCGTGGAACGTGATCTTGTCGAAGGCGACAGCGGAGTTTCCGTACCGGAAGTACCCCGCCCAGCCGCGCAGGAAGCGGTTGACGTCCTGCACGACCTCCTCGACTGGTAGCCGTAGCCTGCGGCGGTCCGTGAGTTCATGGATCCGCCCGCGGGCACGCTGCATCGCCTGATGTGAGGGCCAGCGGGCGAGGAAGCAGAGATGCTTCGAAGCGGGCGTGGTCCCGCGCACCCAGCGGTGGTGGAAGCCGAGAAAGTCCAGCCCCTCCCCGCCTTCGCGCAACTCCACGATCCGCGTCTTGGCGTCCTTGAGCGTGAGCCCGAGTTCGGCGAGGATCTCGCGCAACGCCACAAGCGCGCGTTCGGCCTCTCCCCGGGTCCGGCACATCACGACCATATCGTCCGCGAAACGCACCAGCTCTCCGGTCCCGCGCGCAGCCCACTGCCGGTCAAGCCGGTGGAGATAGACGTTACACAGGCACGGCGAGATCACACCCCCTTGCGGGGTTCCGGCCACGTCACGCTTGACCGCGCCGTCGTGCATCACTCCTGCGCGCAGCATCGCGCGCAGCAGCTTCAGGACGTCACGATCGACGATCCGTTCCTCGATCGCCGACATCAACTGCGAGTGCGGGATCGCCTCGAAACAGTTGGCGACGTCCGACTCAACAATCCATCGCTTGCCGCGCCAGGCCTCGTCAACGAGAACCTGGAGCGCATCGTGCTGCGAGCGCCGGGGCCGAAACCCGAACGAGCACTCAAGCATGTCAGCCTCGAAGATCGGCTCAATGACGAGCTTCGCTGCTGCCTGCACGATCCGGTCGCGGACAGCAGGAATCGAGAGCGGCCTCAACTCATCGCGCCCGGGCTTCGGTATGAACACCCGGCGCGCCGCGAGCGGCCGCCACCTCCCTTCCTTCAGATCCGCGGCCAGCTGATCGAGGAGCCTGGTAACACCGTACTCCTCGACATCGGCGATCGATTGCTTGTCGATGCCGGCCGCGCCGTGATTGGCGCGCACCAGCTCCCACGCCCGCTCCAAGACGTCCCTGCGGTGGACTTTGTCGTAGAGCGCGTGGAACCTACGTCCGGGATCGGCTTTGGCCGCCCGGTAGAGCGTTCGCTGTAGTTCTCGGACTGGATCCTGCTTGGTGGTCCTAGCCATTTCTGGCACTCACCGGCCCTTCCCTGTACGTGACGCATGAACGAAGCAGCGGCCCTTCCCTCCCCGCGGGTTTTGTTGTCCCGTCGGCTCAAGCAGTACTACGGCCGCCTCCGATTCCCACCCGGCTCCCGTCCACTTCCCGGCTCATCACCGGTTATAAGACGGGGACGCTCCGGCGCTCTCCGCAGACCACCGGACCGGGGAGGGTCTCCCAGGTTCCCGTTGCCACCATCCCAACGTTCCGAGCCCATTACGCCGGGGAGTCCATCGGGGCTGCGCTCCAGGCTCTCCACCCCTTCCGTGGCCTTCGCCGTGACACACTCGGCTCGGCTCTCCCTCTTCCGCCCGAAGACGGTTGCTCTAACGGCGCGGCAGGCTTCGCTTGACGCTACGGACCGCTGGGTTGCTCCCCCTAAAGGGCTTTCGACGCTGGGCTTCGACCCGGCCCGTTTCCAGACCAGGCCGCCAGCCTGCTACCGGGCCTCCTGGCAGCTACCCGGACGGGACTCACACCCGTAGGCGACAACGAGCTTATGTCGGATCAGGTCATCCCAACCAACCTCCTCCCACTACCTGGCGCACTGTTGAGATCAACATAACCCCCAACGGACGAGGACCGAGCGTCTCGACGGCGGTGGCGAGACTTCTGTTCGCCTTCGAGAACTCGGAAGCCCCGTGCCCCAGCAACGCTCTTCGGCGACCATCGAGCGGTCACGGTCGGGATCGCAACGGAGCCGTCCGTCCGGTGACAGAGGTGGCAATTACGTGCGTGGCAAAGCACAAGCGGACCTCGACCGTTTCAGTCGACCAGAGCGATCGTCAGCTGTCGGTCGGTGCTAGCCGGCCGACACGCCCATAGATAGCGATTCCAGCGGACGCGCATCTGGCGAGGAGCAGGACGCGCCCCCGATCCGGGTGAACACCTGCTTTTCGCGAGCATGGCGCTTGTGATGACAGTTGCCGCGCGTCCCGTCGAGTCGCGGTCCGCGGCGGGGTCTTACTGCCGAGTCGCGTCGGGTGGTGGGCCCCTATCGTGCGCTGCGGAATACGTCGCGCAGCGTTCGAGCGAGCAGCTCGGGCTCGGCGACGGCTGGAAAATGTCCGCCAACTGGGTGCTCGGCCCAGTGGGTGAGTGTGTAATAGCGCCGTGCCAGCTCCCGCGGTGGCTTGGGGAACGGGACGCGCTCGCCGCCGAAAATGCTGACCGCGGTTGGGACCGGGGATATGTCATCGGCTGGCAGGGCGGCGTCGGGGCTGTGCCGATGGGCCCAGTAGGCCAACAGCGATGTGGTGATCGTGCCAGTGGTCCAGTAGAGCGTCAGCGTGGACAACAGCAATTCGCGGTCAAACGCCGGACTCCCGTCTGGAAGTGTGCTGCTCCAGGCGACGACTTTCTCGGCGATCCACGCGGCCAGTCCGGCTGGGGTGTCCGACAAGGCGGCGCCGAGTGTGGCGGGCTTGGTGGCGTGTTCGTGGGCGTAGCCTCCCTCCTCCGCGGTCCAGGCCTCGACGGCGGCGGCATAGGTCGCCTCCGCCTGGGTGCGGCGAGCGGGAGCGGGCGCAAGGCCGGGCGTGGCGAGGTGGATCGCGCGGACGGCCTCGGGGTGATCCCGGGCGAGCCAGGCGGTGACTCCGGCGCCGAGATCGCTCCCATGCGCGACGTAGCGCTCATACCCAAGGCCGGATGCCATCAGCGAGTGCCACAGCGCTGCCACCTGCCGGCCGGTTAGGCCGGTTGGCGGTGGCGGGCCGCTGAACCCGTAGCCGGGGAGCGATGGGACGATCACCGTGAAGGCGTCCGCCGGGTCCGCGTCGTGAGCGGCCGGGTCAGCGAGCAGCGGCAGCACGTTGAGGTACTCGAGAAACGAGCCGGGCCAGCCATGCGTCAGCAGTAGCGGCAGCGCGTTCGGCCCATGTCCGTCAGCAACCACCACGTGCAGCGTCTGCCCGTCGATCTCGGCCTGGAGTTGGCGCAACCCGTCGAGACGTCGCTGAAGGGCGGGATGATCGAAGGCGCGCCAATCGTCGAGCAGGCCGCGCAGCCAATCGGTCGGCACGCCCTGCTCCCAGCCTGACCCGAGATATGCAGGGAGTCGCGTGCGAGACAGTTGCGTCGCCAGATCGTCGAGCGTGTCGTTCGGTAGGGCGAAGCGCTTCTCGGCTATCTCAACACGCGACATCGGCGCGAAAGACAGGTCACTCGGGCCCGCTGAGCAGGAGCGCGGCCGTGCCGAGCATGACGGCTGCCGTGATGCCGTGCACCCCGTAGGCGGTTGCCTTCGGGCCGTGGCGCCGCAGCACTATGATCGCGTCGCCGATCGGGATGATGCTGGCCGCGGCCAGATACCTGCCCAGAATGTGCGGCTTCCCTGCTGCGAGCAGGGCGAACGTGACAACCCCAGAGGCGATGTCCCGCACGCCCTTGACCGCAAGGTACGGGTCGCTGGCGGCGCCGCCTTGATCGTTGGTGATCCCGTACCCGGCTGCCGCCGCCTGCGGCGCGACGAGGAACCGGGCGCCGATAACGATGATGCCTGCGCCCAGCAGCCCAGATAGTCCGTAACCGATGATCGTCGGCACCATGGCACCAGGTGTCCTCCCAGTTTCTCTAGCCTTCATTAGACCATATGGAGGTTGTCGTCCGGCCTGGCTGGTGTAGTCGGCCGGTCCCCCACGCGATCGTGGGGATTTTGAAGCTGCGCGGGCTGGACCCCGCGCGGCGGACCACAACCACATAGAGGAGCCGACCATGGCGAAGGTTCGCAGTTGGGTTGGTCTTGACGTGCACGCGCGCTCGGTGCTCGCTGTGATGATCGACGGCGAGTCGGGCGAGCTGCGCTCGCGCCGGCTGTCTGGGATGACGAGCGAGGTGGTCGAGTTCTGCTGTTCGCTGCCGGGGCCGACGCGCGCCGCGTATGAAGCCGGTCCGACCGGCTACGGCTTGGCGCGGGCGCTGGACGCGGCCGGGGTGGGGTGTGTGGTCGCGGCGCCGGGGAAGATCGAGCGGCCGGCCGCGGACAAGGTCAAGACCGATCAGCGCGACGCTGAGCGAGTGTTGCGCTTGTTGATGATCGACGGGCTGCACCCGGTCCGGGTTCCGAGCGGCGAGGAGGAAGCGCTGCGCGATGTCGTCCGCGCCCGGGAGGCGGTCCGCGGTGATCTGATGCGCGCGCGGCAGCGGCTGAGCAAGCTGCTGTTGCGCCACGACGTCCGCTACGAGGACACCGCCAGCGCGTGGACGATCCGCCACCGCTCGTGGTTGACGAGCATCGATCTGGAGCAGCGCGGCGCGCAGGCGACGCTGTTTGAGTACCTCGGCGCGATCGACGCGATCGTGATCCGCCGCGACGCGCTCGAGAAGACGATCGGAGAGCTGATCCCCGGCTCGCCGTGGGAACAGACCGTCGCCCGGCTGCGGTGCCTACGCGGGATCGACACGCTGTCCGCGGTCGGGTTGTGCGCTGAGGTCGGCGAGTTCGAGCGGTTCGCGAAAGCCGGACAGCTGATGAGACGTCCTGTGTCAACCTCCTGGCGTGGTAGCGGATGTCGGCTTGCCGTCAAGCGCTTCGCGCTCGGCCCTGCGGGCCGCCGTGTCGGTGACTGCTTCGCCGAGCATCCGCTGGGTGGCAGCGAGGTCGGGGCGGGGCCCCGACGGGGTCGGGATCGTGACGGTGATGTGCTGCTGCAGGCCGCGATGCTTGGCGGGGTCGTAAGGCGTGCGGTCTTGCCAGCAGCGCCAGATGACGCGGCACCAGGCGCGTCCGAGGGTGCGGATCGCGCGGGGGTGATCGTGCCCGCGAGCGATCGCGCGGGCGTAGTGGTCGCCGGCGCATGGGTGCCAGCGCCGAGTGGTGTCGGCCAGGACACAGAACGCGTCGCGCAGGCGTTTGTCGCAGGCGAAGCGGAACGCTGCGACTTTGCGTTTGCCGGATTCGATCGCGACCGCGCTCATCCCGGCGTCGGCGGCCAACGCGTCGGCGGTGGGGTAACGGTCGCGGCAGTCGCCGATCTCGGCGAGCAGCTCGGCGGCGGTGACGACGCTCTTGGGTCCTTTGAACAGCGACAGGAAGATGTGACCGTCGGGGTGGGCGCGCACGCAGTGGCCGATCTCCGAGGTCAGCTCGCTGATCTTGGCCGTGAGCGGCTCGATCGCTGCGACGAGCACGACCGCGCGGCGCGCTTCGAGTTCCTGCTCGCCGGCGCGTCCCTCGGGAGCGTTGCGGAGCTTGCGGATCAGCTGCGCGGGTTCCTTGCCGCCGGAGTAGGCGTGGCGCGCGAGAAACCAGCCGAGCCGCTGCGCGCCGAGGCCGTGCGCGTCCCTCGGGCTGGGGTAGCGCTTGATGAACGCGAGGCTGATGGGACTGTCGATGTCTTTGAAGATCACCGCCGCGCCCGGCCAGTAGCGCTCGAGCTCGGTCCGCAGCTGGTTGGCGAGCGCGACCCTGGTCGCGACGAGATCCTCACGCGTGCGGGTCAGCGCTCGCAGCGCCTTGGTCTGGTCGCCGTCAGGTACCAGCACACGGAACCGATGGCTGTCGGTCCTGGCGAGCTCGCACAGCACGAACGCGTCGAACCTGTCCGATTTGCCGCCGGCGGCGCGAAACCGCGGGCGGGCCGCCGCAACCTGATTGGGATGGATCGCCATCACTCGCAGCCCGGCGTCCAACAGCCGCTCGATCAGCAATCCGTCCGGACGCTCGATCGCGACCAGCTCCACCTTCAGGCGCACGAGCGCGTTGCACAGCGCGGTCAAGCCGCGCTCGTCGTGAGCGAACGTCGCGGCCAGGATCGGCTCGCCGGTCTCATCAGCGACCAGCAAGTCGTGCTTCTCCGACGCCCAATCAACGCCGGCGTAGTTACTACCCATCTGTGCTCCACTTTCGGTCGGGACTTCACATCGCCCCGACCACGAGGTACCGTTGCGGGCGCTCATAGACAGGCCCTCGAGGGGCTACGTCCTGTTGCCGCTTGCGGCACCTCACACCGCCGGGAGGAGCTGGTCTCATCATGGCCCTCCAGCGGGCGAGCTACCTTGGCTCTCTCCCGACGGTGGCCGAGGCATCCAGAGGATGACCTATGAGCTACCTCGGCCTAACCCCGTCGGAAGACACCAGCGGCGAGAAGCGCCGGCAAGGAGCGATCACCAAAACCCGGGTCCAGGCACGCCCGCCGACTGCTCGTCGAGGCCGCCTGGCAACTACCGCCGCGCACCGGCGAAGGGCCAGACGCTCCACCGCCGACAAGACGGCCAGCCCGCCCACATCATCGAGATCTCCTGGCAAGCTCAGCGACGCCTGTACAACGTCTGGCAACGACTCGACACCCAGCGCGGCAAACGCCGCACGATCGTCGCGGTCGCCGTCGCCCGTGAGCTCGCCGGCTTCTGCTGGGCACTCGCGAACGCCGCCTGACCCTGAACCATGCACCACGTCGGCTGAAGAGGCGGCAGGAACCATCTGGCCACCACGCGCGAGAGCATCCGCGATCTAATCATGAGCAGCCCCTCCGGTCACGCTCGATCTTAGACAGCAGGGCTCTCACGACGAAAACCGGTCCTGCGGAGACGGTAACCAGCCCGTGCACCCGCGTATAAGAGTCTGACCGCGCGTCGCGCACCAGCCAGACCCGCCGCCCCTCCAGGCGACAACGATGCCCGCCCCCCGCGCGGGCATCCGGTGGTTACCCCTTGAATCGCGGTAGGGACGCCGGTTGCCCGACGCCCCCCGCGCAGATCCCAGCGTGCGCGTCTAACGCACTGGGCTCCTGCCAAGGGTTCTGGCGTCAAAGCGCGTAGTGGGCCAAGGATGGTGGATGCGGGCAGTGGGTAGCCACCGCTCGGCGAAGCGACGGATCCGCTCCCACGTCATTCCCGATCGCTGGCTGCGACGCCGCAGCGCCTTCAGCCAGAGCCGGATGATCGCTTCGCGGAACGCCTGCAACGCCCGGATGTTGTCGGGCACCCCGTAATACCGGTAATGCCCGGCCAGGACACTGGCAAGCCAGCATCCCTGTTCAGGGATCGAGTGATGCCAGCGTCGCCTGATCTCGGCCTTCACCGAGCTCAGCTTTGCTCGCATCTTCTTCTTGATCGTGATCCGCTTGAGCTTGAACCGCCCGTTCCGGGTCTTCGCGCAGATGTGCGTGAAGCCCAGGAAGTCGAACGTTTCAGGCTTCCGGTCGCCGCGCCTGGCTCGATTCTCGGCGGCGTACCGCCCAAACTCGATCAGCCGCGTCTTCTCCGGATGCAACTCCAAACCGAACCGCGCGAACCTGTCGCGGAGATCGGCGAGGAACCGCTCGGCGTCCTCACGATGCTCAAAGCCCACCACGTAGTCATCGGCGAACCGCGAAAGGACGACCTCTCCTCGCGCGTGACGCCGCCGCCACTGGTCGGCCCACAGGTCGAACACGTAGTGCAGGTAGACGTTTGAAAGCAGCGGTGAAACCGATGCCCCTTGCGCCGTCCCGTCCAACGATTCCGACCATTCCCCGTCCTCGATGACCCCTGCTCTGAGCCATTTCTGGATCAGCCGCAGGACCCTCTCGTCCGCAATCCGGTGCTCGAGGAACTTCTCAAGCCAGCTCTGGTCGAGCCGGGTGAAGAAGTCGCGGATGTCCGCGTCGAGCACATAGTTCACCTTCTTTCGCACGATCCCGACCGACAGCGCGTCCAACGCATCATGCGGACTACGCCCGGGCCGGAACCCGTACGAGAAACCGAGAAAGTCCTCCTCATAGATCGCGTTCAGCACCTCGACGACCGCCCGCTGCAGGATCTTGTCCTCCAACGCGGCGACCCCGAGCGGCCGCAACCGCCCGTCCGCCTTCGGGATGAACACCCTCCGAGTCGGCCTCGCCCGATACGCCCCTCTGTGGACACGAGCATGGAGATCCAGAAGGTTCGCTTCGAGATCCCGCCCGTAGTCCCGCCACGTGATCCCGTCGACCCCCGCGGCCGCGTTCGGGCTGATCGCCCGATACGCCTCCCGCAAACGATCGACGGTCACGTGATGAAGGAGCGCGGAGAACCGCACGTCCTTGTCCTTGCGCGCCAACTGGCGCACACGATCCAGATCACTTGACACGCCCATTCCGGCACTGCGTCCGGGACGTGATTCGCTGGCCGTGTTTCCCTCGGCCGGTCCCCTTCCCTCCACCACCTCCACCCCCGCCATCACAGCGAGCTTGTTCAGCGGCTTCGCAGGTACTACGGGACCGTCTGACTTCCCGCGGTCGTTCATCGAGGGATTACCGCCGAAGCGTTCCCCTCACGGCCCGTCGCTGCCGAACCACTACCCCGCGAACCATCCAGGACGAGGCATCTATCGACACCGCGGGCGACCGCGGGACCTCCCGGTTCTCGCGCATGGAGACTTCCGTGCGTGCCCAGGTTCTCTGACCGCGCAGGGTCCCACGACGACTCGCGATAACGCCGTCGCAGACATGGCCTTCCGCCTAGTTTGAGAGCGTCAGCACCCTGGAATCGAGAATTTCGCGGCTCAATCGCCCAGCCCACACGTACCCCTGTCAACGCTTCGCCGCCGTCCTCACGAACGCCAACGCATGACTCAGGGCCACCGTGGATCGCTACTCCTTCCGATGTAGAGAACTCTCATCTCCTATCTCCATGCCGGTTTATCCCGGCGCTCCAACCGGACCTCCATAAGAGATAGCTGATCCCGAGCACATCGCCTGTGGGCTCCAACGAGTCGAAGAAGAGATCGCCAAGCTCCGCTCCGACCTTCCGGACACGCTGAAGCTGAAGGAGGCCGAGCTCACCGCTGAGCAGCGCCGGCTCGCGAACTTCGTCGATTTCATCGCCGAAGGCCGGGGCAGCCATGCGCTTGCGAAAGCCCTGGTGGAAACCGAACGACGAGTCGACGTACTGACCGAAGAGGTCGATGCCTTGCGCCGTAGCCGAGACAAGATCTTCCGCCCGCCTTCCGTCGAGTGGATCAAGGACCGGCTGAACAACATCCAGCAGGTGCTCGAGCAGCGGACCGCCAGGTCGACGCAGACGCTTCGCAACCTGCTCGGCCCGATCTCCCTCGAGCTCGTCACTCCCGACATCGGCCGCCCCTTCTACCGAGCCGTCACGACTCTTGACGCCCTTGCCCTCATAGAAGAACCGCCCCCCGTTGGTGCGGAGGGCGGTTCGATTTCTTTGCGAAGGTGGAGACGGCGGGTCCAACGACTACGAAAAAGACCGAAGGGACGGGCGATTGCTCATGCGTCTGCTCCCCGATTGCTACCGCGTTGGCCGGCGTCCGGCGCCCGATCGCTACCGCGTTCCGCGGCGGTCGGCTGCGACCACACGCACGTGGCGAGCTGGGTCGTCTCCAAGTAGATGAACCCGCCATGCGGCGGCGTGCAGCGAGTCAAGATCACCGCAGCTCCGTCTGGCGGCATCAGGCGTTGCTGATGCTGACGGACTGGTTGGGCAGCCGCTACCCGCTGCTCGGAGTCGCGTTCGACGATCAAGAGGATGCCGAAGCGCTGCAGATCCGGTCACCGCGCACCGGCACGGTCGTGCGATTGACGGTCACGTGCGACCAGCGATACGAGCCTCCACCGGCAGGGCCCGGCGCCCAGGGTGCAAATCAGGTCGGGAGGGACTGATTTACGATCATTCGTCCCTGGACCCCGTTCGCGGTCAAATCACTGGCTATCACTTCTCTACAAAGGCTTCGCCTGAGGAGTGCGGCTGGGTCGTGCGGGGTCAGCTCGCGGTCCCGGCGAGTCGGCTCGCTTTGCGATCAGCCGCAGGGGGGCCGCCTAAAGGATTGAGCCGCGCACACCTCCCGCTCAAAGGGCCAACGAAGGAACAGATACGGCAGATAGAGCCCCGCCTTTTTCATTTCCGTTACCAATTCAAGCGGCAGCGGATCCAGTGTGAAGCGATAAGAGGTGTTGATGCGTCCCTCACCCACGACGATGTTGTCGTGGGCATCAGCGAAGCCCAGGGTCGGCGCGTGGACAGGATAGGAGTATGCGTTGATCTGGTAACGGAAACGGGCGCCTGTGCCGTAGTCATCGCAGAAGAACTCTCCGCCGGTCACCACGCCCCATATACACCAGCGCGCGAGGTCGGAGGTTGGCGCTGACTGTGCCTCAAAGGAGCTGTACTCGAGGGGGACCAGAGTCTGGTAGTAGCTGAGCCTCATGGCGTTGCCCATAAGCTCCACCAGCTCTCCGCGATTGGTGGCGTTGATGTCCCACGCCGGAGCGTCCTCGGTCAGGCCGGTCGCGACAGCCTTGAGCTTCCCCCAGTTCGAGTACAGGTAGTCGAAGATCTGGGAGAGGCTGCTCAACGAGGCGGTGAACCCGGCCGCGGCTTGGTGGGATAGATCGTCCACCGTCGTCTCCAGCGCACCCTGGTTGGTGCCGTCGGACTCGTTGGCCAGCTCGGACCCGAACCCAATGCTGGCGTTGAGCACGCCGAGCACCTGACTGTAGCCCGGGACCTCCTCGGCCGCGATGGTGACGAGCTCGAGGACGTAGCGGAGGATCGAGGTTACCCTCGCACGGCCGTCGACTTTGATGGCGTCGCTGACGTCCTTGTAGGCAGTTTGCAGTGCGTCTCCCAGGAGCTGCTGCTTTTCGGTCTGCAGCTCGACCAGCGAACTCTCCAGACCGGCGACGACGTAGACGTCGCGCAGCTCTTCGCCCAGCTGGTTTTGGACGAATCGGAAGGTGGCCGCGTCGAAGCCCTCATCAAACTTGAAAGGAACGATCTCCATGTCCTGTCTCCAGGTGTCGATCGTGGCCGGCTGCTCGTCGTACTCCCTGCGGATGTCGTCGCAGTGGCAAACGTGGTTGCTCAGGTAGGCGAGCGCCCGAGCCTGAGCGTCATATATCTGCTCGCCGGGCTTGCCGGCGGGAACCGGCCACGGCTCGCTCACCTGGGAGATCACGTGGTAGAGCCCGTAGTTGACCAGCGTAGGCTTCTCCTTCTCGCCGTTTTTGTCCAGAACCACCGGAGCGTTGGCGGTGACCGGCGCGTACCACATGTTTGCCCTGCCTCGCGCCAGGACCCCCTGCAGCTCCCCCGTGGCGCCCGGTGAGATCTCCGGGCTGGCCTCCGGGGAGCCGAGGCCCCCGGCGGCCGAGTCCAGCGCACCCACCAACGCATAGCGGGGTGAGCTGTTCAAGCCGTCGATCAGGTCCGGGGTCGCCCCGAACGGACGCAGCGACTGGGCCAGAGTCGGTCCGTAAGGCGCCGCATAGCTGATGGCCACCTTCGCAGGAGGAGGGTTATCGTCCTTGCCAGGGCGTGAAGGGGAGACGAGTTTGGCCGTTCCGCCCGCGAGGAGGTTAGAGCCACCACCACCCCCGCCCCCGCTGACACTGACGCCATGTGGACGGTGGCCGCCGCCGCCGCCGCCGCCGCCGAAGTACCCGCCAGCACCCCCGCCGCCCCCACCGTCATCGCCTTCGGGCTCGCCGCCGTCGGCGCCCTTGCCGCCGGTACCGGCACCACCGGGAGCGCCGCGGTCGCTGGACTCTCCCCCGCCCGCCCCTCCAGAGGTTGAGCTCCCGGCGCCGCCGCCACCTATACCGCTTCCGCCTGGACCGCCGGCCTGCTCGGCATCGCCCCCCTTGCCACCCGGGACGGTGTTGTGGGTGTCACCGCCGCCTCCCCCGCCTCCCGCGGCTACGACCAGCCGGGAGGCGATCGACCCGGGCTGGCCCATCGCAACCGTGCGAAGGTCTGAGGCGCCTCCGCCGCCGCCGCCCGGCCATCCCGGCTGGACGCGGGTGGTGCTACCGCCGTCAGCGCCGCCGTTCCATCCACCGAGCCCGCCAGGGACATTGCCGCCACTCGTGCCGTTCCCGCCCGCCCCGACATATAGGGGCTGACCGGGGTGGACCGCCTTGTCGGCCCCCACGGATATGTTGGCAGTGACCTGGGCTGGGTCGCCGCCGTTGCCACCCTCCTTGGCGTAGCCCCCGAAAGCGCCCGACAGCACCACGTGCAGCTCGCTCACCGGAACTCCGGGAACGACGTCTCGGGGTACGACGAAGGACTGCTCGGCGCCGGCCCAGGGTTCGGCCCCTTTGAAAGAGTAAGTGCAGGTCGCGATGAACGCCGCGCTGGGCGGGCAAGCGCCCGGTCCGTGGGGCAGCACCTCGGCACCGATGGGCGTGCCCACCGTGGCCAGGAGGACGAGGGCACCCCGATCATTGGTAGCGATCAGACGCTCGAGGTCGGTCTGCATGCGGTACTGGCCAGCGAACCCCTCGGCGCCATTGGTCTCGTACAACGTGTCGGAGATCGGCTCGAGGGTCCGCCGGTTCAGCACGACGATATGAAAGCCTCCCTTGAAGCCCGCGGGCGCGGCCGGGACAGGGTAGTGACGATCGTTGACGGTGATCTCGCCAGTCGCCGAGATGTCGTAGACGGCGTAGTCCAACATGACCAGGGTGTAGTTGTCATGGTCGTCGGGGACCAGGGTGCCGTTGACACTCGCCGGGGTAGGCGAGCCCGGCGGTGTTGCCCGGTCCTTGATCAGGCTGTCATGGGCGAAGTAGGCCTGACCGGCGGGCAGGCCAGGGATCCCATAAACCGAAAAGCCGGTGGTGTCCAGGTCCAGTTCTGCGAAGTCGGAGGCTCGGGCGCCGATCACCGACAAAGCGGCGCCCAGCTCCTTCAGCGCTAGCGGACCCCCGCCGGGCTGACGGCGGCTAAGGCTGTTGACGATAACGGTGTGGTCAGAGCTGACCGCCTTGAGCTGCTCACCTAGGTGGTCTGCATTGGCTGCGGAGCAGAGCGGATAGTCCGTAGAGGACTTCTCGTCAAGGCTTCGGCGGTCGAGCACGAGTACCCACGCCCCGAACGGGCACGACCCAGTCGGAGCCGGGGCCGCATGGGTGACGCCGCCCACTTTGACCTCCAGGTGGTCACCCGACTCGCCCGGCTTCGTCACCGACACGCGGGTCTCGAGCTTGAACATCGACGACGATGAGATCTCTCGGAGACCAGTTCCGGGCTTGCGCGAGGCCCTGGCCTGGCCGGGCCCGGTCAAGGCCACGACCAGCCCGGCGATCAAGACGAGCGACAAGCAGGCTGATGTCACAGCTCGTGAGTTGAGCTGCATCCAGGCGGTGGCGCCTGAGAGCCGATTTCGCATTGGTCAGAACTCCTCTCGGACGGTGGCGGCGATGCCGTGTTTGCGATCTCGCGCACGACGATGTGAGCTGGCATATCTGCGAGCCCCATGGCGACCCCAACTCACCCACTCCCCTGGCCGGAACGTGCCGTGCAGGCGGCTAGCGCTCACCCCGCTCGTGCCGACTCTCCCTAGTCCTCGCACCCAAGACTCCCTTCGCCTCGCCGCCTGTGGTGCGACCAACCTAGGCTAGATAACCGCAGCTCGCGTCACGGAAAGACCGTGATAGCTAGCGTGATCTGACCTCACCCACAGCGCGACGCGCGGCATTGACAGTCGCCATCAACTCGATCCAGCCGCAAAATCGCTTTTCGGGCTCGCCGTCGATCGCGATCGAACCCGTTAGCGGCTCTCCCGGCTCGAGCTCCAGCCGCAGAACGATCCCGCCCTGCGCTCGCTGGAGCGAAGTCTCTTCTCTAGGTGCCACAACCGAACCGTCGCTCGCCCTGGGCATCGCCAGCAACCCTGATTCTCCGTGATTGCTAAGCGGGTCCGACCCTGTCTTCGCCCAGGTCGCATCCGGCGAGCTGGCGCCGTGAGTGGATCTCGAGCTTCGCGAAGACCCGCTTCAGGTGCGTCTCGACCGTGTTCTCAGAGAGATGGAGGCGGCGGGCGATCTCGGCGTTTGTGTGCCCGGCCGCGGCCTCGCGCGCGACCCGCCGCTCAGCGGCGGTGAGCTGATCGCGATCCGCCGACCGGCTACGGCGCCGGCCTCCGGCGAGCCGCAGCTCGTCGGCAGCCGCTTCGGTCAGCCAGCGGGCGCCGTTCACCTCCGCTAAGTGCACGGCGTCGCGGAGCGGTGCGCGGGAGTCCATCGGGCGCCCGTGGCGGCGGAGAAAGCCGCCGTAGGCGAGCAGTCCCTCGACCCGTTGGAGCGGTAGGTCGACGCCGTCGAGGATCCCCGGCGCCGCCCGGAAGCCGGCCTCGGCGCCGTCGTTGTCGCCAGCGCGCTCCGCGAGGCGCGCTCGTCCGATTGTGGCGGCGAAACGCGGCCAGCGAAGGGAGAGCGCGCCGGCGCGCTCATCCAGCCAGTCGACGAGCCGCACCGCATCGGCCTCGCGCCCGGCGACGAGATGGGCGGCGATCGCGTGGCCGCCCCAGTGGAGGTGGTTGGGATTGCGGATTCCGGCCGAGCCCGAAACCTGCTCGGCCTCCAGCAACATGTCCGATGCACGCTCGTCGCCCTCCCACAGCAGGCGCAGCCCCCGCACGTGCGCGATCCAAACCGTGGCGAACCAGCTGTGCGGGCGGGCTTCCTCGGCCTTCAGGCAGTAGCTCTCCGCCTCGTCGAGGCGACCGAGCCAGAGCAATGCCTCTGCGCGCACGATGTGGGCGTAGGGTAGGACCCCGGTTGTGAGGTCGGAGAACTCCGCGGCGCGAACCGCCGCATCCAGAGCCTCGTGCAGGCGGCCTCGGCGGATGGCGATGCTGGCGATGTGTGCCGCCACCATTGCCATCGAGTTGGCCGCATCGGCTCGCTCCACTGCGGCGCGAATCTGGGTGAAGGTTCGCTGCGACTCCTCGTAGCGCTCGCGATAGTTGGCGCTCATCGCGAACTGGCACGCGCTCGACCATGGCCACGCGAGATCGGCCGGATCCAGCGCAAGGCTGCCGCCGTCGCGGTAGCGTCGCTCGAGGCTGGCCGTGCCCTCGATCCCAGCAGGATCCCCTCGAACGAGAGCGAGGTGGCCCCAGGCCGCCTCCGCGCGTTCGCTCAACCCGTCGGCGCCTTCGGCCAGCTCGCGCGCCTGAACCACGAGGGGAAAGGCGCGGTCCGGCCCGCTCGTCAGCCAGGCGCTCAACGACTGGTCGAGCAAAGGCTGCACCGCACGGCCAGGATCGTGCGCCAGCGCGATCTCAACCGCTTCGCCGAGCGCGCGCTGGCCGAGGTCCGTTGCGCCAGTGAGAAGGAACGCCCGGCCGAGCATCCGGAGCACCTCGATCCGATCCGGTAAGGGGAGGGCGCACTCGGCGAGCATCCGCTCACAGACGGCGCCCGCGTCGTCCATGCGGCCGAGGCCCATGAGCGCCTCGGCGAGCGCTAACAGCAGGCCGGCATCTACGCGGTTCCCGCGGAACCTGACCGCCGCCTCCAGATGGCGGACCGCGACAGCGACGGCGCCCGCAAGGAGCGCCGCACGCCCGGCTCGCTCGAGAACCAGCGCCGCGTTGTCGTTGCCGACGAGGTCCGCTCGCAGCGCGTTCTCGGCCGCCTCTTGCTCAAGCCCGCGCTCGGACAGGATCTCGAAGAAGCGGCCGTGAAGCGAGCGACGCACCGGGGCGGGTATATCGTCGTACATGGCTTGGGCGAATAACGGGTGGGCGAAGCGGAGGAGGCCTGCATCCGCCTCGACCACCAGCCCGCTGCGGAGGAGCCCTTCGAGCGCCCGATCCATTTCGCGTCCCTCGATGCCGGCCACTTCGGCAGCGAGATCCGGTCTGAAGCTAGTCCCCAGCACGCTGGCGCAGCGAGCACACTCCATGCTCGAGTGGTCGAGTCCGGCGAAGCGGGCCAGGAGCAAGTTCTCCCCGAGGTCCGACCCCCCAACCGTCCTGCCGGGTATGTTTTCACCGCGGTTCAACGACAGAGCCAGCTGCTCGACCAGGAGAGGATTGCCTCGGCACAGCTCCCAAGCGTCCCGTTGAGAGGTCTCGGAGACGTCTTGATCGCACCGACTGGCGAGGAGCGCCGAAGCCGAATTGCGGGTCAAGGGACTCAGCTGTTCCGCGGTTGCGTGCCCAGCTTGCACGAGGCCACGACAGACCTCGTGGGCCCGCGCGGGCCACGGGCGCAGAGTCGCGATCAGCGCCAGAGGGAATCGTCGGAGCCGGCGGGCGAGGAACGCAATCAGGTTGAGGGAGTCCTCGTCGGCCCAATGGAGGTCGTCGAGCGCGAGGAGGAGCGGGATGGAGCCTCGCACCTCCACCCAGTGCATCACTCGGAGGTACGGAGCCGAGGGCTCGATCGCGGGCTCTGCCGCCCCATCCCAAGCACCGAGAAGCCTGGCGTCGAGAGAATTAAGAGCCTGCCCGAGGAGGCCGAACGGCAGCATCTGCTCCATCTCCTCGCCGCGACCGCGCCCCACCTCGAAATCCACCGCCGCGAGCTCGATGGCGCCTTCGAGCACCGAGGTCTTGCCGAGTCCCGCCTCAGCGACGATGAAGAGGGCGCTCCCTCTCCCCGCCCGCGCGCTGTCGAGGGCACGCTCGCATCCCGCGAGCGCCTGCTCGCGCTCCCACAGGCGTTCGCTTACGCGCGAGGCCGCACCCGTCACCACGACAAACAGTACTCCGCGGCTGGGAACCGCCGAGCGCGCGCCCGGCTGGCTTGAAGCGACGAGGGGAATGATGTCGATGGTCGCCATAGCTAGGAGGCATACGTAGCATTGACGTTCGACTCCGTGTGAACCGGGTGATGAGGAGACGGCTCCTTCGCAGCGAACGCACAGGCAACGTTAAGATCGACTCGCCCGCGTTCCTTGCGGAACAGAAGGGCCACGGCTCGTCGATCGCGACGCTTGTGCGCCGAGGCTTGACGGGAGCCCCGACTCGCGTCAGGCTAGGCGCGGGCAAGCCATCGGCCACGATCCGCTTATATGACCGAGCAAGAACGACTGGCTTTGCTGGCAGGGCAGGCTAGAAAGTATGAATCCACGACACTCCCACCGACCGTCAGGCCATAGTGTCGCCGACGCCAACTCATCCAATTGTCAGGCAGCGGACCGAGAAGTCAACGATCCGCGCCGCCTCCGCGCACCTCTTGGAGCTAAATCAACAGTACACACGCCATTCGGGTCCAATCCTCCGAGAGTGCTCGCGATGAATCACTCGGCAGGTGTCACTTCCCTGGCCCCTCACGGTGCGAATCTTCCTCCCGCTCGCGCTGGGAGCCGCGCCCGGTTAGGGCGTCGTTTTCTGCGGATCGCCTTTCTGTGCGGAGCGATCCAGCTCACGACCACCGTTGTCGCTGTACAGGCGGTCCGGGGGTCGTCTGTAGGAAATCTCGGGTCGCCGTGTAAGTCCCATCAGCTCGTGATCTCGTTGGGAACGTTAAGTGCCGCCAGCGGCCACCTGGCCTTGCCGATTCGCTTCCACGACATAGGGGGGGCGTGCAGTCTGCGCGGCTTCCCCCGCGTTGATGGCCTGTCAGTAAGCGGGCGAGTCATCATCCGTGCTAAGCGGGCTCTAGAGGGTTACTTTGGCCAGTGGCGCGTCGCAACCGTTGCGCTCAAGCATGGCGAGACTGCTTCAGCATTGCTCGAAGGGCTCGACCCTGCGTTCCTCTCCCGTCCTCCTCGCTCCTCTGAACGCTTTCGCATCACGCCGCCGAATGCCTCGAATGGCGTCCGGCGGCGCACGAGTTACCCGTTGTGCCGCCTGATCATTCATCCCGTCGTCGCGGGACGCAACGGCGGTGGCAGGTAGGCCCCCAGGACTCCCGCGGCGCACCCGGCGCGTAAGCCGGCTCACTCCCTCTGAAGAACCGATCGGCCGCCCGGGATGACGGCTGGGCGGCTGCTCGCGTTTTCGCACCACCGGCGCTCGATGAGGCTTCAACCCAGCCTCATTAGGTCCTTGGACGCCGGCCTCAACGCCAAAAGACGCTCCAGCCTCCGATTCGGAAACTGAAGCGTCTAGCTGACGATGTGGAGACGGCGGGAATTGAACCCGCGTCCGCAGTCGCGTAAAAGGTGGCGTCTACGAGCGTAGCCGGCGCTCTGATCTCGCTCTCAACTCGCCACACCGGCGGGGTTGCCGAGAGCCAGCTCCATGAAATGTCCTCGGGGTCGGCTGGAGCGGACCTTCCCGGAGTGAGCCTGCTATCTAATCCCGGCTGGCCGCCGCAGGCAAACGGGGCCGAGACCCTCAAGGCTTAGTTCTAACTAAGCGGCGAGGGCGAACTCATGCGTATTAGAGTCCGCACTTATTGTTTTCCCGGGTGTTTTACGAGGCCTCCCGGGACCTCGACTCGCAACCACCCCCACGAATCGACCACGTCGAAGCCTGTCGTCCCCGGGGGTATGTTCCACCTCTGAGTATAGAGGCGGCCGGCTTTCGGACCTCAACCGAAGGAGATCGTAAAGACCGCGTGGGCGGGGAGACCCCGGTGCCACAATGAAGTGGCGATGGAATCGACCTCCCCATGGCTATCCACCCCGGTGCCGACGCCTCCGGCGCTGGAACCTGGGCTGCCCGAGCGTGATCCGCGAGCGCTTGGAGCCCCGTCCCAGGAGCGCAAGCGGTCGCTGCTGAAGCGCAAGTTGAGCGCCGTGCTGGCGGCGCTCGTGGCCTTCTTGTCCAAGGTCAAGTCGCTGCTGGTGCTGGCGCCGAAGTTCAAGGTGCTCACGACCGGGGCGACGATGGCGGTGTCGATCGCGGCCTATACCTGGCTGTGGGGCCTGCCGTTCGCCGCCGGATTCGTCGTACTGCTGCTCGTGCACGAGATGGGTCATGTGATCCAGCTCCGCCGCGAGGGGATCAAGGCCAGCGCACCGATGTTCGTGCCCTTCCTGGGCGCGGTGATCAGCGCGAAGTCGCTGGGCGATAACGCGGCCGCCGAGGCGCGCGTCGGACTGGCGGGGCCGGTTCTCGGAAGCCTCGGGGCGGCCGCGTGCGTCCTCATCTGGCACGCCACCGGCAGCGACATCTGGCGGGCCCTGGCGTTCACCGGGTTCTTCCTCAACCTGTTCAACCTGTTGCCGGTCGTACCGCTCGACGGCGGACGGGCGATGGCGGCGATGTCACCGTGGATGTGGTTCGCGGGGTTCGCGGCCCTGATTCCGCTCGTGTTCATCTTCCACAACCCGCTGCTACTGATCATCATCCTCTTCGCCGGGATGGAGACCTACCGGCGGTGGAAGCTGTGGCGCGCGGGCGGCGCAGCGCAGAATTCCTACTACCGCGTCCGGCCGCGCGACCGGGCTTTCGTGGCGGCGGTCTACCTGGCGCTGATCGCGCTGCTGGTGCTCGGCATGGACGCCACCGCCCTCACCCGCACGTTCGGCTAACGGTAGGGGGGATCGGGAGGCGGGCGCCGGACGACCCGCGTCTCTTCGGTGCGGCGCGATCGCTGCCACGGCGACCAGAAGGTGAAGAACAGAGCCAGGCAGAGCCCGACGATGCCCAGCACGAAGAGGATCGTCCCCACCGTCTGGAGGTCGATCCAGCTCACTGACGCGGTGACCGCCCACTTGAGGATCGCGCCGACGGCGATCAGCAGGATGGAACCGCCGATGGTCATGAAAGAGCGTCTACCCTCGGTCGAACACCTGTACGCAACGCATCATACGGACTCGTTAGCGTTGCGCCTCGCGCAACTCGCGCTGCATGTCGCGCGTGACATCGCGTTTGCGGATCGACTCGCGTTTGTCGTAGAGGTCCTTGCCGCGGGCCAAGGCGATCTCGACCTTAGCCCGGGAGCGCTGGCCGGAGAAGTACATCCGGGTGGGCACCAGGGTCAGTCCCCGCTCCCGCGTGCGCCCGATCAGCCGGTCGATCTCCCGGCGGTGCAGCAGCAGCTTGCGCGGCCGCTCGGGATCGTGGTTGTCGCGTGAGGCGGGTCCGTAGGGCGGGATGTAGACGCCGTAGAGCCACACCTCGCGGTCGCGGATGGCGGCGTAGGAGTCCTTCAGCTGCGCCTTGCCCTCGCGCAGCGACTTGACCTCGGTGCCTGTCAGCACGATGCCGCACTCGAACCGCTCGAGCAGGTGGTAGCGGAACGAGGCCTGCCGGTTGCTGGCCACATCGCCGGCGCCGATTTTGCGCTTGCGGGCTTTCGCCATCTACCCATTCTGCCCGCACCGGGCGAAAGAGGGACCGCCAGGGGTCGACTTGGCGGCTCTGCCTCGAAGGTGTGGGGGGATTTCCCCCCTGGAGGGGCGGAAACTTCCCAACACCCGGGGCCTTGGGGAGCTACTGGCCCGCCGGCGACAAGTCGACCCGCCCCCGGGGCGGGTCGACGTTCGAAACCGTGACCGCCACCGCGTCGCCGAGCCGGATCGCGCCACCGTGGCGCGTCCCGACCAGGATCGTCCCCTGTTCGTTCAGCTCCCACCAGTCTCCGCGCAGGCGGCGGACCGGGAGCATGCCCTCGAACTCGGACCTCCCGTCCAAGCCGAAGGCGACGAAGGCGCCGGCGCCGATCAGCCCCGTGACCTCGCCCTCGAACACCGTCTCGCGCCCGACCTCGAATAGCACCCGCTCGAGGTAGAAGCAGCGCGCGATGTCGTCGGCGTCGCGCTCGATCGTCATCGCCTCGCGCTCCCGGGCCGAAGTCAACGTCCCCGCCGTGGCGACGAACGACGCCTCGGGCGCCGCCTCGCCGGCGACCACCGACAGCAAGGCTCGGTGGCAGATGAGGTCGGGATAGCGGCGGATCGGCGAGGTGAAGTGGCAGTAGCGCGGCGACCCGAGGCCGGCGTGGCCGAGGTTGCGGGGGTCGTAGTAGGCCTGCTTCAAGGACCGCAGGACGAGCGTCGTCAGCGCCCGCCGCCCGCGACCATCGTGGGCCCGGACCCACGCGTCGACCATCCGCGACGCGTCCCCCACCACGTCCGCGGCCTGCTGGGCGGTCATCGGTGACGGAACCGGCGGCGTCGGCACGTCGAGCGAAACGAGTTGGTCGATCAGGCGATCAACGGCGGCCGGCTCCGGGCGCTCGTGGACGCGGTAGAGCGTCGGCACCCGGCGCGATTCGAGCAGCCCCGCCACCTGCTCGTTGGCGGCGATCATCAGGTGCTCGATCAGCCGGTGGGACTCGGTCTGCTCGACCGCCTCGATCGCCGTCACGTTGCCCTGCCGATCGAACACGAACTCCGGCTCGCTCGAGTCAACGGTCAACGTGGACCGTGCCGCCCGTTTCGCCCCCAGCGATGCCGCCGCCTCGCGCGCGGCACCCAAACCCTCCCCCCACGGCTCGGACGCGCTCGAATGGCCGGCGAAGATGCGGTCCACCGCCGCGTACTCGAGCCGGGCGTCGGAGCGGATCACCGAGCGGTAGAAGGCGGGGCGGGTGACCGAGCCGTCGCGCACCCGCATCTCGACGGTGACCGCCAGACGATCCTCCCCCGGCACCAGTGAGCAGGCGGTGTTGGACAGCGAGGCGGGCAGCATCGGCTCGACGGTGCTCGGCACGTAGACGCTCGTCCCCCGCCGGTAGGCCTCGCGATCGACCAGCGAGCGCGACGGGACGTACGCGCTCACGTCGGCGATGTGCACCCACACGTGCAGCGCACCGTCCTGGAGCCGGGTGGCCGAGATCGCGTCGTCGAAGTCGCGCGCCGAAGCCGGATCGATCGTGAACGTGGGCAGCGAGCGCAGGTCCCGGCGCCCCTCGCGGTCCGCCTCAGCGGCGGAGGCCTCTCGCCCCACCGCCGGATCGAACCCTCGCCGCAGCCCCCGATCGAGCAGGAACGCCTGGATCACGTCGCGGGCCACATCGGGCCGCCCCAGCCGCCGAGAGATCACCGCGCGACCGCCGCGCTTGCCGTGACCCGGCTGGACCACGACGAGATCGCCGACCGCGGCCGACCGGTCGCGGCTCACGACCAGCCGCGGACCGGAGGCAAAGAACGGCTCGGCGACGAGGAACTTGCCGCGCTGCTCGAGTACGGCGACGCGCGACGCCCCCGGGGAAGCGCTCAACGCTCGACTTCGGAGGCGACCGTCTTCTCGGCCACCTGCAGTGCCTCGTCCTGCGGCGACTTGGGGTTGTCCTCGGCGAAGACGTTGGGGGCGATCCCGGCCCCCTCGCGGACGCCGCCACCGCCGAGGTTGTGGCCGTTGGGGGTGAAGTACTCGCCGACCGTGATGTCGAGGGCGCCGCCGTTGGGGAGCGGGTTGATCTCCTGGAAGACGCCCTTGCCGTAGGTGTGGGTTCCGACCACCAGGGCCCGACGGCGATCCTGGAGCGCGCCGGTGACGATCTCGGCCGCCGACGCGGTGCCGCGATCGACGAGGACGACGAGCGGGATGCTGGGCGCGATCGCGTTGCCCTGGGCCAGGTAGACCTGGGTGGGCTGGCTGCGCCCTCGCGTGGTGACGATCGTGCCGTCGGGGATGAAGATGCTGGCCACGTTGACCGCCTCGTCGAGCAGCCCGCCGCCGTTCTCGCGAAGGTCGAGGATCAGCCCACGGGCGCCCTGATGCATCACTGAGTTGACCTGCTGGCGCAGCTGATCCCCGGAACCCTGGGTGAAGCTCGTGAACTGCAGATCACCCAGCTTGACGCCGTGGTAGTTGACGATCTCGCCGGTGGCGACGGGGACCACGATGTCCGCGCGGGTGATCGTGATCACCATCTGCTTCTTGCCGCGCAGTACGGTCAGCGTGACCTTGCTGCCGGCCGGACCCTTGATCAGCGCCGAGGCGGTGTCGGCGTTCTTGCCCGACAGCACGGTGTTGCCGACCTTGATGATCACGTCCCCGCGCATCAGCCCCGACTTGGCGGCCGGCGATTCCGGGAACACATCGACCACCCGCAGACCGTTGGACTGCGGGTACACATCGATCCCGATCCCGCTCAGGTGTGGGTTGGACGTGTTCTGGAACGAGTCGTACTCGGTGGGATCGAAGTAGTGAGAGTAGGGATCGTTGAGGCTGGCGACTGCCGCCTCGAGCCCGGAGTTGGTCAGGTTGCTCGTGTTGACCGGGCGGTAGTAGTCCTGCGAGAGCATCGTCAAGACCTGATGGACGAGCTTCGAGTTGCTGTCGTCGACGGAGTTGCCGCGCAGCGCCGTGGGCAGAAAGCTCGCGTGGCCACCGATCCAGATGCCGGCCACGAGGATGACGACGGCAGCGATGACCAGCACGATGGTCGGCGTCCGTCTCGAACGACGCGAATACATTGAGCCTGTCAGAGTAGCTAGGGTCGCCCGTCGAGCACCCCGCACGCCCGACTCAGAAGGGCGGCTCGAGCTCGTCGGTCGGTGTGACCGTGAACCGGTACGACGTGCGCGAGCGAAGCTCCTCGCCGGGCCTCAGAACCACGGAGGGCCAGTCCGGGTCGTCGAGGTGATGCGGGCTGTCGGGGTAGTGCTGGGTCTCGAGCGCGAACGCCGCCCCCTGGCGGTAGGTCCGGCCGGTCGGACCCACCAGATCCCCGACGAGGTGGTTGGCGGTGTAGAGCTGGACGCCGGGTTGATCGGTGTAGGTGGACATGACGATCCCGCCCACCGGATCGAACACGACCGCGGCCAGCCGAAACCCCTCGCCGGCGAGGACGAAGTTCTGGTCGTAGCCGAGGGCGTTGACGAGCTGGTCGCCGAACGGCAGGTCGGCGCGGCCGATGTCGCGACCGATCGGCTTCAGGGAGCGGAAGTCAAACGGCGTGCCCTCGACCGGCGCGAACTCCCCGGTCGGAATCTGAGTTTCGTCGCCGGGGAGAAACGCCGGCGCGTTGATCGCCAGCCGCTGTCCGTAGACGTCACCGGTGCCCTCACCGGCCAGGTTGAAGTAGCTGTGGTTGGTGAGGTTGACCACGGTCGGCTTGTCGGTGGTCACGCGGTACTCGAGCTCGAGCGCGCTCTGGTCGGTGACCGTGAACGACACGGTCGCCTCGAGCGTGCCGGGGAAGCCGTTCGCGCCGTCCGGATCGGTGAGGCTGAGCTGGACGGTGTCGCCGGACACCGTGCCCCGCCAGGCGCGCGTGTGCCACGACCCAGGGCCACCGTGCAACGTGTTGACGTGGCCGGGTCCGTCGTTGCCAATCAGCTCGTAGGTGTGGCCCTCGAGCGTGAACGAGTGGCCGGCGATGCGGTTCGCGTAACGGCCGGCGATCGCGCCGAAGTGGGTGCCGCCCGATCCGCCCGGTCGCGGATGGGTGAAGTTGGTGACGTAGCCGGCCAGATCTGGGAACCCGAGCGCCACGTTGCGCAGCTGGGTCGAGCGATCGGGTACCCAGATCGACTGCACGAGGCAGCCATACGAGCTGACCTTGGCGACCATCCCGCGGGCGTTCGAGAGGCTGAACAGGTCGACCTCCGTGCCATCCGGAGCCCTCCCCCACGACTCTCGCTCGACCACGTGGGCTACACGCGCAGGAAGCGGCGCAGCGAGAGCCCTGAGCCCAGCGCCGAGACGAGCACGCCGGCGCCGAGGAGCACCGCGAGTAGGGCCGGGAAGGCGATCGTATGCAGCGCCGAGACGAGCGTCCAGTCGCCGAACACGGGGTTGAGGACCAGCATCTTGGCCAGCCACAGCACCGCGATCGCCGCCACCGCGCCCACCGCCCCGACCACCGTGCCCTCGATCATGAACGGCCAGCGGATGAACCAGTCGGTCGCGCCGACCAGCTTCATCACCTCGACCTCGCGCCGACGCGAGTAGAGCGACAGGCGGATCGTGTTGGCGATCAGCAGGATCGAGGCGACGATCAGCAGCGCGGTGACGGCGATCGCCGCGATGGTCACGCCGCTGGTGATCCGCAGGATCTTCTTGGTCTGAGCGACGTAGCCGGAGAGGTTCTGGATCGAGGGATCGATCATCTGCGGCTGGCCGTTCGGGCCCTTGGGCTGGAGCGATTCTCTGACCGCCAGCACGTTGGTGGGGTTGTCGGCGGTCACGTGGAAGGTGTCGGGCAGCGGGTTCGAGGCCAGCAGCTGGTAGGCCTGCGGGTTCTGGGCCGCCTGCTCCGCGTAGGCCTGTTGCTTGGAGACGAACTGCACCCCCTTGACGTGCGGGACTGCGCGGAGCTCCTTCTCCACGCGGGCGTCATCGGCCGGCGTGGCGTTGGTCTTCATGAACACATCGACGAACACGCGCTGGCGGACCTTGGTGGCCTCGCCCTGCGCGGCCTGCACGACTGGGATGAACACGCCCAGGACGAGCATCGTGACCAGCACGGTGGCCAGCGCGGCGAATGTGGGGGCGGGGTTGCGGCGCATCGAGCGCGCCGCCTCGCGCATGAAGAATCCGAACCGCATCTACTCGACCCCGTCCGGGCGTCCGCCGTCGCCGCGCATCCGGCGTGCGAATTCGCGCGTCGTTTCGTCGGCCTGGTAAAGACCGGCGGTCTCGTCGCGGACGATCCGCCCGCGCGAGAGCTCGAGGACGCGTCGGCGCATCTTGTCGACCATTGCCTGATCGTGAGTGGCGACGAGCACGGTCGTGCCGGTGCGGTTGATCCGGTACAGCAGCCGCATGATGTCGATGCTGGTGCCGGGGTCGAGGTTTCCGGTCGGCTCGTCGGCCAGCAGTAGCGGCGGGTGGTTGACGAACGCGCGGGCGATCGAGACGCGCTGCTGCTCGCCGCCCGAAAGCTGATCCGGGTAGTTGTGCAGCTTGGTCGACAGCCCCGTCAGCCGCAGGATGTCGGGCACCTTGGCGCGGATCTCGCGGCGCGTGCCGCCCGTGACCTTCAGCGCGTAGGCGACGTTCTCGTACACGTTGCGGCCCGGCAGGAGCTTGAAGTCCTGGAACACCGCGCCGATGTTGCGCCGGTAGTAGGCGACGCGCTTGCGGTTGATATCGCGCAGCGCCTTGCCCGAGACGCGGATCAGTCCCTCGGTCGGTTCGAGCTCCTTGATCAGCAGACGCATCACGGTCGACTTACCGGATCCGGTGGCACCGACGAGGAACACAAATTCACCCTTGGAGATGTCGAAGGTGGCTTGGTCGAGACCAATGTCACCGGGGCCGTAGCGCTTCGACACGCCACGGAAATCGATCATCGTCGGGCCGCTGTGCGGAGTCGACTTCGGCCGCGGCGAGGCGGCCGGCTTGGGGCGCGACGACGACGAGCGCTTGGTACGTGTTTTGCGGGGCTGTGGATCTGTGCTTGCCATAGAGTGCGGCCAAACTACCAACGGACCTCCTACAGCGCGCCCCAAAATGGCCTCTGCAACGGGACTTGCAAGGGCAGGAATTCACCGGGGCATGTGCGACGCCTTTGTTTTCGGGGGTTTCTGGGTGCGGCCCGCTACCGTGTATGTCTAATGGCAACGATCACGCAAAAGACACTCAACAATGGGATGCCGCTGTATCGAGTCGGGGTGGAGGGCACACGCGCGGTGACGCTGTTGATCGCGTTCGATGCCGGCGCCCGCTCCGAGCGTCCCGAGGAGAACGGGATGGCTCACTTCCTCGAGCATCTCGTGTTCAAGGGAGGCGAGAAGTACCCCACTTACCGCGATGTCAACGAGGCGGCGGAGCGGATCGGCGCGGTCCTGAACGCATACACCAGCCACGACCTGGTCGCGTTCCACATCACGGCCCGGGCGCAGCACGCGCTGGCGGCGGCCGACCTGCTGACCGACTTCGTCGGGCGGCCGCGGATCGACGGCGATGAGATGAATCGCGAGCGCGGCGTCGTCGTGCAGGAGATCGCCCGCGCCCACGACCAGCCCGCGATGGTGGCCGAACATCTGATCGACGAGGCGGCGTTCGGTGATCACCCGCTCGGGCGCCCCGTGCTGGGCACGACCGAGCACATCCGCGACACCTTCACCCGCGACGGGATGGTCGCCTTCCGCACCCGGCGGTGGGCGCCGTCGGACGGGGCCGCGTTCGCGGTGGGGAACCTGTCGGGCCTCGCCGAGAACGGCGAATTCGAGGACCTGTTCCTGCGCTTCCAGCCCGAGCCCGAGCCGGCGGCGTACGAGCCGGCGCCGTCGTTCGCGCCTCGCGTCCTGGTACAGGAGCGCGACTCCAACCAGTCGCACCTACGGATGTCCTACCGGCCGGAGATCGAGGTCTCGGATCCCGCCGCGCGGGCCGCCCTGTCGATCTACTCGACGCTGCTCGGTGGGTCGATGGGGTCGCGGCTGTTCGACGAGATCCGCGAGCAGCGCGGGCTGGCCTATTCCGTGCATTCGGTGGCGCACTCCTACTCCGACGTCCCGGTGCTACAGATGTCCGCCGGGCTCGAGTCGAGCAAGTGCATCGAGGCCTACCGGCGGATGCGCGAGATCGTGAACGAGTTGCGCGACGACGGGCCCAGCGAGGCGGAGGTCGAGCGGGCCCGGGCGTATGCCGCGGGCGCGCGGGCGATCGGGTTTGAGAACGGTGGCGCGGTGGCGCGCCACGCGGCCCAGCAGGCGATTGTGTACCACGAGGAGATCGACCCGGAGCGGACGATCGCGTTGCTCGACGCGGTCACCTTCGACGAGGTGCGAGACGCCGCCGTGCGGGTTGCCGACGAGCTGTCGGTGGCGTGCGTCGGGCCGCACACGGTGGCTGACTTCGAGTAGCCGGCGTCTCGGGGGGCGCGCCCCGGGGGACGGGCGGCTTGCGCGCCCGTCCGCCAAATACGCCATCCTTCGCCTCATGAGAGGCGGGATCGTCCCGCGGGGAGTCCTTGTGGGCGTTGTCGGGATTGCGCTCGCCGGCTGTGGCGGCGGTGGGCACTCGTCGTCGACGAGCTCATCGGCGTCGGGGACGAACGTCGCGGAGCACGCGCCGCAGGCACGGCCGAAGCCCAAGCCCGAGCCGCGAGTTCCGCCACCCTCCCCTCAGCTGGGCCAGCTGCGGTCCGAGCTCAAGGCCGCGCTAAGCGCAGCCGGTCCCGACACCGGCGGGGCGGTGTTCGAGCTCACCGGCCACTACCCGCTGTTCGCCCTGCGGGCGGACGTCAAACGTCCGCCGGCATCGGTCGAGAAGATCTACACGACGGTGGCGGTGCTGCAGAAGCTGGGACCGAACGCCACGCTGCAGACCGACGTGCTCGGCGCCGGCCACCTCGATCACGGGGTTTGGCACGGCGACCTGTACCTGCGCGGGGGGGGCGACCCCACGTTCGGCGACAGCGGCTTCAACGACACTTGGAATCAGGGCCAGGGGCCGACTGCCACGCAGCTCGTGCAGCAGCTGCAAGCTAAGGGGATCAAGAACGTGACCGGCCAGGTGATCGGCGACGCGGCGCTGTTCGACGAGGCGCGCGGGGGGCCGAACACGGCCTATCGCGCGGATCCCAACGACATGGGCGGCGAGCTCGCCGCGCTCACCTACGACCACGGCACGATCGGCCCGGGGCTGACGCCAGGCGCGTTTGCGGCCAACGAGCTCGCGGGGACGATGCGCGCCTCGGGGATCCAGGTGACCGCCTCCAAGCGGACCCTGCCGGCGCCGGGCAACGCACAGCTGCTGGGCTCGGTCAGCTCGCCGTCGATGGCGACCCTGCTGAAGCTGATGGACGTTCCCTCCGACGACTTCTTCGCCGAAATGCTGGCCAAGCAGCTGGGGGTGCGGTTCGGTGGCGCGGGTACGACGCGGGCGGGCGCGAAGGTGATCTTCTCGGTCATCTCCGGGTACGGCGTCCACCCCGACATCGTCGACGGATCGGGCCTCTCCCGCCGCGACCTCACGTCGCCAAACGAGCTCGTGAAGCTGCTCGACGAGGTCTGGCGCCAGCCGGTCGGCGACGTCCTGTGGGCGTCGCTGCCGATCGTCGGCAAGACCGGCACGACGACCACGATCGCCACCGGGACGCCGGCCCAGGGCAACTGCATCGCCAAGACGGGGACGCTGAACTTCGTCACCAACCTCGCGGGCTACTGCCACAGCCAGGGCCACAAGACGGTCGCCTTCGCGCTGTTCATCGACGGGCCACCGAACTCGACGGCACTCGTAGACCTATCCCATATGGTGGCGGACATCGCGAAGTACTAGAGGGTTGATTCCGAATCAGTGGCCATAGCCGGCGAAGTGGCGGCCCGACTTCCGGGCCGCTCGGCAGCGCCGGCGCGGTCGGCTTCGATGGAGGGCGGCTCTGCTGACCGACCAATCCACGCACAACCCGATGGTTGCGTTGGGGATCCGTCAGGTATGGACCGACGGATCGCCATCGCCCCCCCGCAGCGTCGAGCGAAAGTTAAGAATTCGCGTTATCCCCGTTGCGCGAACCACAGCCCCACGCGAGAATCGACGGCGTGGAGGTGACCACGGCTGTGAATCGGCGCGAGCTGCAGCGGTATCTGGACCGCGTCGGCGACCGTTGGGCAATCGACATCGCGTTGCTCGGCGGCGCGCGGGTCGCCGACGAGCGCGGCGCCTGGCCCCAGCGCGAGCGGGGGCCCGAGTACGTGGTGATCCTCGTCTCCTCGGCCTACGAGGGCATGCCGTGGCTGGAGCGGGTCTACCAGGCCGGCTCGCTGTGGGACGCGCTCGAGATGGGGGCGCCGGCGGACGTTCACTGCTACACGCCGGACGAGTTCGGCCGTAAGCGCGTCTCGATGCCGATCGTCCGCGAGACGGTCGCGAACGGGATCGACCTGCTGGTCGACGAGAAGTAGTCGGCGCGACCGGCGGCTTAGCCGTGCACTCGAGGATCAGGCTGTATTACGGCGATCTCCGGCGCGGACACCCCGTGATCGCCGACTCGGCCGACGGACTCGACTCGGCGGCGCAAACCGAGACCGTGTGCTAGCTGATCGCCACCATCCGCTCGATCGGCACCCGAGCCCGGTCGGCGATCGCCGCCGGCACCTTGACCTCGTGGACGCCGTCGCGGAGCGAATCGCGGAGCTTGGGCAGCGTGATCATCTTCATGTAGCGGCAGTGGGCGGCCTCGTTGGCGGCAATGAAGTCGACGTTCGGCGCGGCCCGGCGCAGCGGGTAGAGCATTCCGGTCTCGGTGGCCACGATCACGGCGCCACGACCCTGGGCATGTTCGCCGGCATAACGGAGCATCCCGCCGGTCGAGAGCATGTGCACGCCTTCGGCGTCGACGTCGCCGGCGGCGACGTACTCCATCACGCTGGTCGAGCAGCCGCATTCCGGGTGGATGAGGAAGTCGGCACCCGGGTGGGCGGCCCGGACCGCGGAGATGTCAGCCGGCCGGATCCCGGCGTGCACGTGGCATTCGCCGTCCCATACGTGCATCCGCCGGCCGAGCGTCTTCTCCACGTAGGCGCCGAGGAACATGTCGGGGCCGAACAGGATCTCGACGTCGTCGCCGTGCTCGGCGTAGATGTGCTCCACCACCCTGACCGCGTTGGCGGAGGTGCAGCAGTAGTCGGTCTCGGCCTTCACCTCGGCCGTGGTGTTGACGTACATGACCACGATCGCGCCAGGGTGCTTGGCCTTCCACTCGCGCAGCTGGGCGGCGGTGATCGAGTCGGCGAGCGAGCAGCCGGCGTCGAGATCGGGGATCAGAACCGGTTTATCGGGACACAGAATCGAGGCCGTTTCGGCCATGAAATGGACGCCGCAGAACACGATCGTGTCCGCCTCGGCCCGCGCGGCCTGCTGGGAGAGGCCGAGCGAGTCGCCGACGTAGTCGGCCACGTCTTGGATCTCGGGGAGTTGGTAGTTGTGAGCGAGGATCACCGCACCGGTCTCCCGCGCCAGGGTGCGTACCTCGTCCTGCAGGGCAGGGATGTTTTCCAGCATCAATGGTGCGTCTGTAGCACCGAGCATCGGCAAGTTCATGGAATCGCTTCGAGGATCAGACTTAGATCAAGCGCCGTAGCGCTGTGGGTGAGGGCACCCACTGATATGAAGTCTACGCCGGTGCCGGCGATCGCCCCCAGGGCCTCGAGCGTGACCCCGCCGCTCGCCTCGAGCGTGGCCCGGCCGTCCACGTGGCGGACTGCCTGGCCGAGCTGCTCGACGGTCATGTTGTCGAGCAGGATGTGGCGCGCGCCGGCCCCGAGCGCCTCGTCGACCTCGACCAGCGTGCGGCACTCGACCTCGAGCTCGAGCTCCGGCGCCCGCGCGCGTGCCAATTCCACGGCCTGGGCCACGCCGCCGGCCAGCGCCGCGTGGTTCTCCTTGATCAGGATCGCGTCGTACAGCCCGGTGCGGTGGTTCGTCCCCCCGCCCGCGGCCACCGCCGCCTTCTCCAGCGCCCGCAACCCCGGCGTGGTCTTGCGCGTATCGAGGATCCGCGCCTTCGACCCGTCCAGTGCCCGCACGTAACGGGCCGTCAACGTGGCCACGCCTGACAGCCGCCCGAGGAAGTTCAGCGCCGTGCGCTCGGCGGTGAGGATGGCCCGGGCGGACCCGGCGAGCGCCAGCACGGGCCCACCCTCCCGCCACTGCCCCTCGTTCACCAACCGCTCGAAGCTCACGTCCGGATCGAGGGCGCGGAACGTCTGCTCGGCTACGTCGAGGCCGAACACGACGCCGGGTGCCTTCTGGGTGATCAGGCCGCGGGCGCGGGCGTCCTCGGGCACGGTCGCCGCGGTGGTGACGTCCCCGGTTCCGACGTCCTCGTTCAGCGCCCGCTCGGCCGTGACCTCGATCCGGTCGCGGTAGCTTTCAGACCCGCTCAAGTGAGCACCCGGACGGTGGCGAACGACGGATCGGCGGCTCCGTGCAGACGCGCGCCGGCGGCGGTCAGCTCGCGGAGGTAGACCACCACTTCCGAGGTCACTCGCTCGCCGGGCAACAGCGCCGGCACGCCGGGCGGATAGCCGGCGATCGCCTCGCAGGAAATCCGTCCGATGGCTTCGTCCACCGGCACCGGCTCGCCGTGGCCGAGGAAGGCGTCGCGGGGGCTGAGCGCGCTCGAGTACTCGAGCGCCGCCGGCGCCCGGGGAATTGTGGTCACCACCCCCCGACGGCGGATCCGGCGGATCGTCTCGGCGAAGTCGTGGGTCAGCCGCTCGAGCGGCTCGACCGGCTGGCTCAATCCGAGCACGAACACGAGCGTCGCGTGCGTGGCCAGCTCAGTGTAGGTGTCGTAGGAACCGCGTAGCGCCGCGGCGATCTCATAGCCGGTGCACCCCGTGCCGCGGACGTCGACGACGATCCGCAGCGGATCCCACCCGACGACGCCGGGCGTTCCCACGAGCTCGCCGCCGACCACGTGGCAGCCGGGAACGTCGTCGATCGCTTCGCAGGCCATCGCGGAGGCGACCAGGGTCCGCTGCAGCAGCGCCCTCCCGTGCACCGCGAGCTGCCGCCGCGCCGCGTCGAGCGAGGCCATCAGCAGCGAGCTGGGGCTGGTCGAGCGGGTCAGCCGGATCATCCGCGCCACCGCGTCGACGTCGAGCAGAGGGCTGTCGGCGACATGCAACATCGCGGACTGGGTGAGACTGCCGACGATCTTGTGGGTCGAGGCCAGCACGGCATCGGCGCCGAGCGCGAGCGGCGCCGCCGGCAGCAGCGGGTGAAAGCCGAAGTGCGCGCCCCAGGCGTTGTCGACCACCAGCGCCGCGCCCGCGGCGTGCGCGACCTCGACGCACCCCTCGACGTCGGCGGCCATCCCGTAATACGTCGGCGAGACGATGAACGCCGAGCGGCATCCGGGGGTCGCGCTCAGGGCCCGCGCGAGCGCCTCGGGCGTCACGCACAGCGCCATCCCCAGCTCGTGGTGATACTCGGGGGCCACGAAGCTCGGTGTGCCTCCGCTGAGGACGAGCCCGTCGATCACGCTGGCGTGCGAGTTGCGCTGGATCAGCACCCGCTCGCCCGGCGGGGCGAGGGCCAGGCAGAGGGCGTGGTTGCCCTGGGTGGCGCCATTGGTCAGAAACCAGGTCCGGGCGGCGCCGTACGCCTCGGCGGCGAGCTCCTCGGCGCGCTCGTAGGGCGTCGGCGACGGCCCGACGTCGACCCCCTCGATGTCCTGCGGGATGTCGAGCTGGAGCGGGCGTTCTCCCAACGCGCTGCGCAGGCCCGGATCGGCCCCGGGACCGCCCTTGTGCCCAGGAACGTGAAAGCGGGTCGAGCCGCGAAAGCCGTAGGCGGTCACCGCCTCTAGGTACGGCGCGGTCGGCTGCTCGGGCGGGTGGCGGACGAACGTAGCGTCGGCGGTGCCCTCCGAGAGCAGCTCGCTGGTGTCGCTCACTTGGCCGCCTTGAGCAGATAGGAGCGCACGAACCCGTCGAGGTCACCGTCGAGGACGCGGTTGGCATCGCCCATCTCGTGGTCGGTGCGGTGGTCCTTGACCATCGTGTACGGGTGTAGGACGTAGGAGCGGATCTGGGAGCCGAAGTTGACGTCCTGCGCCTCGCCCTTCTCGCGGGCGATCTCTTCGCGACGCTGGCGCTCCTGGAGCTCGAGCAGCTTGGAGCGCAACATCGTCATCGCCTCGGCCTTGTTGGAGGACTGCGAGCGCTCGTTCTGACACTGGACGACGATCCCCGTGGGCCGATGGGTGATCCGCACGGCCGAGTCGGTCTTGTTGACGTGCTGACCCCCCGCCCCGCTGGCCCGATAGGTGTCGATCTGGAGATCGTCGTCGTCGATCTCGACGTCGTCGATATCGTCCACGACGGGCGAGACCTCGACCCCGGCGAAGCTCGTCTGCCGGCGGTGGGCGGCGTCGAACGGCGACAGTCGCACCAGCCGGTGGACGCCCTTCTCGCTGCTGTAGAGGCCGTAGGCGTTCTCGCCCTTGACCAGGAAGGTCGCCGACTTGATGCCCGCCTCCTCCCCCGGTGAGGCCTCGAGCAGCTCGACCTGGAAGCCGCGCTTCTCGGCCCAGCGCATCTCCATCCGCAGCACCATCTCGGCCCAGTCCTGGGCGTCGGTTCCACCAGCGCCGGCGTTGACGGCGACCAGTGCGTTGCCGGCGTCGTAGCGGCCGGCGAACAGCCGCTGCTCCTCGAGCTCGTCGAGCCGGGCCTGGACCGCGTTGATCTGCTCCTCGAGCTCGTCGCTCAGCGACGGGTCTTCCTCGGCCAGTTCGGCCAGCGGCTCCAAGTCGTCGGCGTCGCGCTCGAGGTCACGGTAGGTCGCCAGCCGGCGGGTCGTGCGCGCGTGCTCGGCGCTGGTCCTAGCCGCCCGCTCCTGGTCGTCCCAAAACCCCGGCGCCCCCATCTCGTCCTCGAGCGCGGTTGCGCGCTCGCTCAGCCCAGCCGGGTCAAAGATAGTCCGCAAGCAGCTTGAGCTGCTCGCGGATTGCCGCGAGGCGCTGGGAGAGCGGCTCTGAGGGGGCGGTAGCCATCACTTCTGAGGCTAGCAGCGGAAGCCGGGCAGCAGCGGACTCCACTCACTATCCGGACGGGGCCGCCTTCAGGCAGGTGATGTGTGCGATCGCCTGGTCGCCGTGCAGCACGACGATCGAGCCGACTGGCGGATAGAAGGGCAGGTGCACGGCTGCTTCCGTGGGCGCGCCAATTTCGGTCAGGCGCACAAACGAGGTCTGGGCGCTTTGGACGGGGGCCCAGATATCCCCACGGGCGGCGATGAACGGCGTCCAGGCCTCCTGCGAGCCCATGTGCTCCTCGACGTACTGGAGCCCGAGGCGGGGGCAGCTCGACTCGATCACGTCGGCGTAGGTGCGACCGCTCAGGGAGAACAGGCCGGGGCCGTTGGTCAGCGTCACGGTGATCGCGAGGTAGCCGTCGGCATCGGCGCCCGGGGCGGGCGGCCAGCTGCAGGAGGCATAGGTGCTCGGCTGGAACACGAGCCGTTCGTAGCTCGGGGGGTTCACGGACGACTTCGTGAACCGGCTCTCGCCCGACTGCGGCGGTCGCGTCACCGTCTGCGCCGCCATGCCGTGATCGTGCTCGCACTTCTCGATCTGATCGGCGCGGGTCGGGCCGTTGTTGGCGATCGCCACCGCGACCAAGCCGACGATGATCAGGGCCACGATCGGCACGGCCCGCAGCGCTAGGCGAGGCGTGCGGTAGACCAGCCGCCACCAGCGGTTGTCGTAGCGGCGCGCGTACTGGGTGAGCTGAGCGACGTCGTATTGCCACCGTTTGTTGCTCAGATCGAACGCGTTGAATTTGGCCAGCGAGGCGATGTCATCCGGCAGCTCGTCCGCCGCGGGCATCGTCGCCCCGTCGACCAGGACCGGAATCACGGTCACGTCCGGCTGGGCCAGCGCGGAGGCGATCTCCTTTCTGACGAAATCGTCCTCGGCGTCGATCCGCCGCGTCCCGTCCGGGTTCTCGACCGTCAACCACTGCGGGCCGATCAGGATGAGCGCGAGCCGACAGTCCGTGAGCGCCTGCTCGATCTCGTGCGCGAAATCGGATCCCGGGGCGAGCGTGTCGACGTCGATGAACACGTTCGCGCGGCCAAACTGCGCACCGAGTGCCTCGGCCAGGCGACCCGCTTCGCCGGCTGTGTCTTCGCGCCGGTAGGAGATGAAGATGCTCGGTATCGCTTCGCCTCCCAAATCCCCCGGGGAGGCCGAAAGTTATCACCGGCGGCTAAACGTGGCACCAATTGAAAGCGCCCATGCAACGTGCCATTCAGGCGACCAACCGAGCTCGGGGCCACCGTAGTTGAATTACGGCCGTCACCACCTCGAGGAAGGCGAGCATGAAGCGATCGATGGAGCACATCCTCACCACGCACACCGGTAGCTTGCCGCGCCCGCCGGCGCTGCTCGAGGCGCTACAGCGGCGCGACCATGGCGACAGCGGCGACGGCGAGCTCGATCAGCAGATCCGCGACGCCGTCAGCGACATGGTGCAACGGCAGGCCGAAGCCGGAGTGAGCGTCGTGAATGACGGTGAGGCGAGCAAGATCGGCTACTCGACTTACGTCAAGGAGCGCCTGGAGGGGTTCGGCGGCCAGGGGACGTTCGTCGGCATCCCGACCGATCTGACCGAGTTCCCCGACTTCGCGCAGCGGCTCATGGGCGAGATCGACTTCGAGATGCCCGCCTGTATCGGGCCGGTTTCGTACCGGGATCTCGATGCGGTACGAGCGGATATCGCCAACCTCAAGGCGGCCGTGGCAGACGCCGACGTGGAGGACACGTTCATGAGCGCGGCGTCCCCGGGGGTGATCTCGGTTTTCCTTCGGAACCAGTACTACCCGAGCCACGAGGAATACATCGGAGCCCTAGCCGACGTGATGAAGGCCGAGTACGACGAGATCCACAAGGCCGGCATCGTGCTCCAGCTCGATTGTCCCGACCTCGCGATGACCCGTCACATGCAACCCGACGAGAGCCTCGAGGAGTTCCGGCGCCGCGCCAAGCTCCACGTCGAGGCGCTCAACCACGCCACCCGAGACATCCCGGGCGAGGATATGCGGCTGCATCTGTGCTGGGGCAACTACGAGGGCCCTCACCACCACGACATGCCGCTGCGGGACGTGCTCGACATCGTGTTCGAGGCCAAGCCGGCAGCGATCTCCTTCGAGGGGGCTAACCCCCGCCACGAGCACGAGTGGACGGTTTTCGGGGACGTCAAGCTGCCGGAGGGCAAGGTGCTGATCCCCGGCGTGATCGACTCGACCACCAACTACATCGAACACCCCGCGCTGGTCGCCCAGCGGCTGGTTCGCTATGCCGAGCTCGTGGGACGCGAGAACGTGATGGCCGGGAGCGACTGCGGGTTCGCCACCTTCGCCAGCCTGTTGGCGGTCGACCCCGGAATCACCTGGGCCAAGCTGCGCGCGATGGCCGACGGAGCCGAACTGGCCTCCGCACAACTATGGCAATGAGCGCCCGGCCGGCGGTCTAGAACCGGCGGCGATCACGATGGCGATCGCGATGGCGGTCGCCATGGCGGGGCCCGCGAGCGTCGAGCGCGCCCGAGCGCCGCCGGCGCTGATCGAGCTCCTGCTCGACCCGATCAAGCTCAGGGTCCGGCCCATACAGGCGCCAGCCGTTGCGCACCAGCGGAATCAACGCGATCAGCCCGATCCACAACGGCCAGAAGGCGCCGCTGGCCCCCGTCGCGGCCCAGATCGCCACGCAGACCAGGAACGCCGCCACGCCGCCGCCGGTCTCCTGAATCAGCCGGCGCTGCAGCTTGCTGCGTCGCTCCGACAGCTCAGCCTTACGCTGTTGCGGCGACACCGGCAGCTGCGGCAGGTCGGCGCGAAGCTTGTTCAGTTCCTCGACGGTCTGGGCGTGGTAGACCGCCTGCACGCGCTCGTCGAGCTCGTCCTCGCTCAGGCGGCCGGCGGCGAAGTGTTCGCGCAGTTCGTTCGCGGCGCTCTCGCGCTGTTCATCTGAGACGCGAAGGGAACCCGAATCGGTCACTTGCGGCCTCGCGGCCTATGCGCCGTGACACTTCTTGAACTTCTTGCCCGACCCGCACCAGCACGGGTCGTTGCGCCCCAGCTGCTCGGTTTCGTCGACGCGCCGCTGCTGGACGGGCTGGGGTGGCTCCAGCACGTCCTCGGCCTCGGCGTAACCCTCCGCGGCGCCGGACGCAGCGGCGGCCATCGCCATCGCTCCTTGCGGGGCTCCACCGCCCGAGTAGCTCACTCGGCCGCCACCCGTGGGCGAGCTCGCAGCAGCGCTGGGCCGGCGGGTCTGCTGGGGCGGCGGCGCGCCGTTCTCCATCGGGGTCACCTCGACGTGGAAGATCATCCGCGCGAAGTCGTCCCAGATGCTGTTCATGAGGTCACCGAACAGTTCGAAGGCCTCGTTCTTGTAGGCGACCAGCGGCTCCATCTGGGCGGCGGCGCGGAGGTGGATCCCCTCGCGCAGGTAGTCCATGTCGTACAGGTGCTCGCGCCAGCGCTGATCGATGATCTGGAGCAGGACGAGCCGCTCGACGGCCCGCATCAGCTCCTCGCCGAGCTCTTGCTCGCGGTGGTCATAGAGCGCCATCGCCTGCTCTTGGAGACGCTCGGTCAGGTCCTCACGATCGACCCGATGGGGATCGAGGCTCATCACCTCGGCGGTGGGGGTGAAGATCTCGCTGACCCGCCGCAGCAGCCCCTCGACATCCCAATCCTCGACGAAGTCGCCCGCCGTGTACTCGTTGACCAGCCGCCCGAGCAGGTTCGCGATCTCCTCGCGACTGGCGTCGCTCATGTCGCGGCCCTCGAGGATCTCGTCGCGGTAGGTGTAGATCACCTCGCGCTGCTGGTTGAGCACGTCGTCGTACTCGAGCGTGTGCTTGCGCATCAGGTAGTGCTGCTCCTCGACCTTCTTCTGCGCCTTCTCGATCTGCTTGGAGAGCATTCCGGCTTCGATCGGCTCCTCGTTGCCCTCGTCATCGGTCGTGCCGAGTCGGTCGAGGATCTTGTAGATCCGTTCGCCGGCGAACAGCCTGACCAGGTCGTCCTGCGCGGAGAGGAAGAAGCGCGACTCGCCGGGGTCGCCCTGACGACCCGAGCGGCCGCGGAGCTGGTTGTCGATCCGGCGCGACTCGTGGCGCTCGGTACCGAGGATGAACAGACCGCCCGCTCCAAGTACCTCCTCGCGCAACGCGTCGACGCGACGCTCGATCTCCGGCAGGACCTTGGCGTAGTGCTCCTCGTAGTCGGGGTCTCCGGGCTTGAGGCCGAGCTTCGCGACCTCGAGCTGGGCCAGGTGCTCGGCGTTGCCGCCGAGTTTGATGTCGACGCCGCGGCCGGCCATGTTGGTGGCGATCGTGACCGCGCCGGGGGCGCCGGCCTCGGCGATCGTCTCGCCCTCGCGTTCCGCGTGCTCGGGCTTGGCGTTGAGGACCGTGTGCTTGATGCCCTTGCGGCTCAACCGCTCACTGAGGAGCTCGGAGACCTCGACCGAGATCGTCCCCACCAGCACCGGCTGGCCGGCCGTGTGACGCTCCTCGATCTCCTTGCTCACCGCCGCCCACTTGCCGTCCTTCGTCTTGTAGACCTGGTCGTTGCGATCGCCTCGGACCATCGGACGGTTGGTGGGAACCTGGACCACCGGGAGCTCGTAGATCTTCATGAACTCGGTCGCCTCGGTTAGCGCCGTACCGGTCATCCCCGCGAGCTTGTCGTACATCCGGAAGTAGTTCTGGAGGGTGATCGTGGCCAGCGTCTGGTTCTCCTCCTGGACGCGGACGCCCTCCTTCGCCTCGACCGCCTGATGCAGGCCCTCCGACCAGCGCCGGCCCTCGAGGATGCGGCCGGTGAACTCGTCGATGATCTTGACCTCGTCGTCGATCACCGCGTAGTCGACGTCCCGTTTGTAGAGGGACTCGGCCTTGAGCGACTGGATCAGGTGGTTGACGAGGTGACCGTTGTCGGCTCGGTAGAGGTGGTCGATGCGGAGGAAGCGCTCGGCCTTGGCGACCCCGAGCTCGGTCACCGACACCGTCTTGTGCTTCTCGTCGAACTCGTAGTCGAACTCGGCGACGAACTCCTTCTTCATCCGCGGGTCCATCCCCTCGGGCGTCTTCCCCGGCCGCATCTGCGGGGCCAAGCGGGCGAACTTGGTGTACAGATCGGCGGCCTGCTCGGGCGCGCCGGAGATGATCAGCGGAGTACGCGCCTCGTCGATGAGGATGTTGTCGACCTCGTCGACGATCGCGAAGGTGTGGTACGGCGACTTGCCCTCCTCGGGCTTGGGCCGGCCCCCGTGCTGGACCTTCTCCTCCAGCGTGGTGGCCATGTTGTCGCGCAGGTAGTCGAAGCCGAACTCGGAGTTGGTCCCGTAGGTCACGTCGGCGGCGTACGCGGCGCGCTTCTCCTCGTAGGGCTGCATGTTCTGCAAGACGCCGACGGTGACGCCGAGCAGGTCGTAGATCGGCTTCATCCACATCGCGTCGCGGCGGGCCAGATAGTCGTTGACGGTGACCAGGTGGACGCCGCGTCCGGCCAGCGAGTTCAACACCACCGGGAGCGTCGCGGTCAGCGTCTTGCCCTCGCCGGTCTTCATCTCGGCGATCGAGCCGTCGTGGAGGACCATGCCGCCGATCAGCTGGACGTCGAAGTGGCGCATGCCCATCGAGCGGCGGCCCGCCTCGCGCACGAGCGCGAAGCATTCGTACATCAGGTCGTCGAGCTGCTCGCCGTTGCGGGCGCGTTCGCGCAGCTCATCGGCTGCCTCGCGCAGCTCGGCGTCGGTGTGGAGCTCGAGTTCCTCCTCGAAACCGTTGATCCGGCCGACGCGCTGTTCATAAGATTTGAACTTCTTCGCCTCGCCCATGCGAAGCGCGCGGTCCAGGAAGGACATGGCTCTAGGTTAGCTCAGCAGCGCCTCCATCGGCTCGGCTTTAGTCGAACTCTTATCGTGCTCGGGGGGAGCGCGCACACGGTTGAAAACAGCGATCCATGATCGCCGCGCCGCCACCCACCCCCGCGGGCCGTGACTTCTAGGCGGGGCGGGCCGCCACGCCCCGGGCCCGGAAGTGGTCGCGGAAGCCGATCCCGAATGGGGTCGGAATCCCGTCGTAGCTGGTGATCAGGGCGGGCCCTCCGGTGCACGTCCAACCGCCCGAGGTCGCGTCCCAGGCCCAGCCCAGATATCCGATCCCGTGCGCGTCGGCACCTGACAACCGTTTCGCCAGCACGCCCAGCTGATGCCGAAGGGCTCGTTGAACAGATCGAAGACGAGCGCGTGGTCGCCTTTGAATGCGGCCGCGACCGACCGCCAGAAGGCCGGGGCGTGGTCGGCGTCGGCCATCGGGATCTGGCCCGTCGCCGTAGCGTCACCGGGAGCCGCCCAGTGGAGATCGAGGATCACGTACAGGCGCCCGTGCCGTCCACCAGCTGGTTGCCCTGGACGCGGAGGTCCGGGGTCGCGGTGGCGGCCGGGGTGGCGGTGGCGGCCAGCGCCCAAACCATGATCAGGAGCGCGATTCCGAATGCCGCGCCTACCCACGGCCCACGTACGCGTTGTAAAGCCCGCGGTGACGGCACCGGGGACGCGACCGGCGCCCGCCCCGTCAGGCCGCCGGCGAGATGTCGCCCGGAATCTGCGGCTCCTCCTCCTCGGGCAGCGGCGGCTCCGCCCCCGCCCGCGCCTCTCGCCGCTTGCGGCGTTTGTCTCGGTGGCGCTTGACCTGGACGGATAGCTCGTCCGCGCACAGGTTGATCGAGTGAACGATGTCGGGCGACGCGTCGCGCGCCCGGAGCGTGACCCCCTTCAGGTGCAGGGTGGCCTCGGCGACTTGCGAGTCGTGGATCGCAGGGTTGCGCTCCTCGAACACCTCGACCTCGAGTTCCGCGAGTGGCGAGACCTGTCGCGCGACCTTCCGAAAGCGTTTGCTGACGTGGTCCTTCAGGTCCTCGGAAACGGGCAGGTTGCGACCCTTTACCTCGATACGCATGGCCGTCCTCCTCACAGCGAAGTTTGGATGTGCGTGAACCCGCCAGAGTAATCCCCCACTCTCGGTTTGTCGATTGCGACAATCCAGTTTCCCGTGAGCCTCCAGCCGTCCTGGTCGTTCGATCCCAGCGTGCTCGTCGGCATCGCCGCGCTGGCGGCGCTGTACGCGCTCGCGTGGCGCCGCGCCCACCGCCCCGGCGAGCGCCATCCGCCGAGCCTGTGGCGCCTGGCGCTGTACGCCGGCGGCCTGCTGGTGCTGGTGATCGCGCTCATCTCGCCGCTCGATTCCCTCGGCGACCAGCTGATGGTGTTCCACATGCTCCAGCACATGCTGCTGCTGGACGTGGCGCCGATTCTGCTGATCCTCGGCCTCACCAAGGTGCTGCTGCGGCCAGCGACCCGGCGGTTGACCGCCATCGAACAGCGGGCCGGTTACCTCGCGCACCCGGTGTTCGCGGTGGTGCTGTACGTGGGCATGCTGTGGATGTGGCACATCCCGGCGCTGTACGACCGGGCCCAGGGCAACAGCTTCATCCACGCGCTCGAGCACCTGTGCTTCTTCACCGCCGGCACGCTCTACTGGTGGCACCTGCTGTCGCCGATCCGCAGCCGGCTCCGTCTTGGCGGCATCGGACCGGTCGCCTACATGGCCAGCACCAAGCTCCTGGTCGGACTGCTCGGGATCGTGATCGCGTTCTCGCCGCGGCTGATCTACACCTTCTACGCCGACAAGCCGCACTACCTCGGCCTCTCCCCCCTCCACGATCAGATGATGGCCGGCCTGGTCATGGCCCTCGAGCAGTCGATCGTGATGGGGATCGCGGTCGTGTGGCTGTTCATCCGCATGCTGTCCGAGTCCGAGCGCGAGGCCGAGCGCGCCGAGCGCTACGAAGTCGCGTAAGCGCTCGCAACGCGACCTTTAAACGCCACCGCGCCCGGCCGCCACACCAAACGGTGCGGCAGCCGGGCGCGATGAAACGATCAGTCGTTCAGGAGCACTTGCTCGCGCCCGTCTTTATCTGGGTCCCGCTCTTCCCGTTGAAGTTCTGCGCGGTGAACTGCACCTTCCACGGACGGGTCTTGCCCTGGCAAGCGAATGACTCGTTGTAGCCGACAGTCTTGCCATGGACCTTGGTGGTCAGATTGTTCCACTTCAGATTCTCGCTGATCAGCGACCCGTAGACGCCCGGGATGCCGCCGGCCTCAGTCGAGACGTCGGGCGGCAGAGGCGTGTCCTCCAGAAGGAACTTGCCCTGCTCCTTCACCGTGCCCGCGTAAGGCGCGGCCGCGCCAGTCGTCAGTCCTCCGCAGTCCGTGATCTTCTTGACCACGAAGAAGAAGACGACGGTGTTCTTGGGGCCATTCCAGACGTCCAAAGTCAGCTTGCACGGTGTTCCCGGCGATTTGGGTTTCGACGCCGCGCCAAGGACCGAATTTACCGGTCCCGTGGCTACCAGAGCACCGTGCGGACAGCTCCTATCGCTCTTGTGCTTGCTGATCGTCGTGGCGCTGCAGGTGGGGAAGTCCTTCGCATTCGACCGGATGCCATACAGCCAGAGCTTTATGTCCTTCAGCGGTGCGGCCCTGTTACCGCTGGTGCCCTTCGCGCCGTAGATCTGGGTGAACCCAACCGACACCGGCTTGTTCGCTTTGCCGGCCGTAGTGGGCGAGAACGCGAAGCTGGCCTGATAGGTGTTGAACGGCGCCGCCGCGTACGCCGCGGCGGCGAGCCCGAGCACGGCCAAGGCCGTGCCGGTGATGATGAGCTTTCGCAAGTGACTCCTCTCTTATGAGACTTGTGATGGGGTGGTGGGTCTGCGCGCTGAGCCGTCCCGGCTCATGGCAGTGCTTTCAGATGTGGAAACGCTTGCAACTGCCCGGTAGTTGCGGTCCCGAGCAGCTGTTGCGCCCTACAGGCTGGTCCCCCAGGCTTCGACGTGTAGTAGACAGACTTGAGGACGTTGGTCAGGTTAGCGGGTATCGTCGGCCCGATCGTCGGTTGCGGATGGCTCGTGCAGAGGTACTTGGCGAACACCGACAGGCCGTGCAGCAGCTGGTCATAGCCGCCGGGGACCATGTAGGCGCCGGAGCGGTTGCTCTCCAGGCGGTACGGGTACGCGGTCAGCGTCTCCGGATTGACCGGGTTGGAGATGCGTAGGTAGTGCAGCAATTTCGTCTGGGTTTCGTTGAACAACGTTGCCTGCGTGGTAGCGGTCGAGTTGGCGAAGAATGCGGCGATCTCGCGCCGATAGTCATTAATGTAGTCGATCACGGGCACCAACCCACCCAGATACGGCTTCAGCCGCGTCAGCCATGGCACGGAGTCGTTGAGGAACTGCTCCAGCGCCGGCACGCCGGCCTTCGAGGCCGCGGTCAGGGGCCCGAGCGCGGTGAAGACCTTGCTCAGCAACGGGGCGAACGGGATCGTCGCCTCCAGGGTGGGTCCGAACTGCGCCGCCGCCGGTTTCAGCTCGTCGACGAGCGGCTTGGCGTCGACGGCGAACGCGGCCGCGGCGGCGACGGTCTGCCGAGTCGCCACCGTGAAGGCGGGGAACGCGCGGATCGTGTTGGCCAGCGCGGTGTCGACCGCCGAGGTGGCGGCGAAGGTTGCGTTGGCGTTGCGCGTCAGACCCTGGAGCTGCGCCGGCGACTGGCTGAGGGCGGAGAACACCTGGCCGCCGTCGCGCAGTAGGGTGCTCGTGGCCACGCTGTCGCGGCGGAGCACGGTGAGCACCGAATCGACGTTGGAGGCGAACGGGTAGAGCTCGGCCAGCGCGGCGTTGAAGTCCTCGCCGCGATTCGTCAGCGCGATCCCGTCCTGCTGCACCCACACCTGGAAGGCGCGTCGGGTGGCGGGGTCGAACGTATTGAGGATCTGGTCGAGCTGCACCGTGGGCGCCACCTGGGCCTCGGGCAACGTGCCGCCGTCCGGGAGCTTGGGTCCGTTCTGGCTGCCCGGCGAGAGCTCGACGTAGGTCTCCCCCAGCAGCGTCTTGGCGCGCAGGATCGCGCGCGTGTCGGCGGGTCGCGGCGCGAACTGGTTGTCGATCTGGATCACGGCTTTGGTCAGGCCGGTGCGGCGATCGAGGCCCACGCTGACCACGCTGCCCACGTTCACGCCCGAGATCCTGACGTCGGCCTGGGTCCCGAGCTGGACCGCCTGACTGAACTCGACGTTGAAGCGGTATCCCTGAGCCGCCAGCGGGATCGTGCCGCCGAACGAGATCCATAGGAACAGCAGCAGCCCGATGCAGCTGAGCGCGAACACCAGCATCGTGACGATCCGGGTTCTGCTGGGGGCCTGTTTCTCCATTACAGTGGCGGACCCGACGGGCAGTAGGGGGACTTGATCTTGCTCCAGTCGGGCGCGTTGAGCAGGTCGAGCAGCGGCCCCAGTGACGGGCTGCCGGCCTCGATCGTGACCTCGAGCAGCTGGAGCGTCGTAGCACGAGGCCATGAACAGCCCCCGCACGATCGCTCCTTGCCCGTCCTGGGTGTCGGTCAGGCTGTCGGCGATGTGGGCGAGCCAGGAGCCCCAGAACAGGTAGCCCTGCTCGGTGCCCTTGGGCTGGTAGGCAAGCATGTTGAAGAACGTGTTGAGGTAGCCGATCGCGGTGGTCAGCTTGGGCGTCGCCTGGGCCAGCTTCTCGGCCGCCGGGGCGAGAATCTGCGCCAGCGGCTGCACGGCGGTCGCGAACGGCCGCAGCTGGTTCTTGATTACCGGCGTGGTCTGCGCGAACAGCGGCCGCGAGGCCTGCAGGGCGGGAGCGAGGGCCTTTGCGAACGGCTCGAGCGCCTGCAGGGTGGGCGTGCTCTGCTTGGCAAACGCCGACACCTTGACCAGCGTCTGCTGGGTCGTCTGAAGCGTGCCCGGGAGCAGCGTCAGAGCCGACTCGAGATTCGCGTCCTGAGAGGAGATAGCGGAGAAGTTGGTATCCGAGGACCGGATCAGCGACGTCAGCTCGGTATCCACGCTGCCCAGCGACGTCGCGACCAGCTGCAGGTTGTGGATGGCCTGGCTGATGTCGGTCTGGCGCTGGGACAGCAACTTCGTGAACGTCTCGGTGTCGCGGTTCAGCGGCGCGAAGCGCTTGAACGTGCCGCGGAGGTCGGCCACCGCGTCGGGGCTCGGTTCCACGCCCTGGTGGCCGGGATCCTGGAACGCTTGCGCGCCGCCCGAGAGCAGCAGCAGGAGGTAGTTGCGCGAATCGACGTCGAGCGAGCCGAGGATCTGGTCGAAGTCGACGTCGGGGCTCGTGTTGGCGATGCTCAGCGTACCCCCGTCGGGGATCGCCCCCGTCGACTTGGTGCCGGGATCGAGCGCGAGATACATGTCCTTGAGGGGCGTACGCGGGCGCAGCAGCACGGTCGCGTTACGGTAGATCGGCGAGTACTGCTTGTAGATGTTCATCTTGACCACGGCCTGGCCGTTCTCGAGCGTTACGCCACCCACTTGACCGACCTGCACGCCGGCGATCGTGACCGCCTGCCCCTGCCCCGGCGTCACCGCGGCGGCGCTGGCAAACGGAGCGTTGACCGTGTAGTAGCTCTTGCCGAACGTAAAGGCCGGCTGGTGCTCGAGGATGTAGCCGACGACTGCGATCGCGGCCACGACCAGCGCGATGATGGCCAGGAAATCCCGCCGATGGACGCGGATGGCTCGTCTCATGGGCCGATCCCCGTCGTCACTTGGTTGAGGTTCGGGGGCGCGTTGGTGAAGCAGGGGACGTTGGTGACCACCGGCGGCGCCTTTCCTGGAAACGCCGGACGCGTCCCCAGGGGCGGCACCACCGCGTTGCCGAACAGCGGCCCAGCAGGTTGTGTCACGGCGGTTTGTACCTGGTCGGATCCGCCGCCGGCCGAGGAACGGACGTAGCGGCCGTTGCCGTCAAAGTTGCCCGAAGCGCCAGCCAGCCCGACCGCGCTCTGGAACAGCTCCTGATAGACCTTCAGCCCGGTGCCGACCGGCGGATCGGCGATCACCGCGTTTCCGGTCGGGATCAGGTTGTGGGTGAAGCATCGTGCGAGCTGATCGGCACCGTTCAACAGCGGCTTGGTCGCCGTGAGCGCGTCCGCGGTCTGCTGGACCGCGGGGGCGAGGTCCTTGAGCAGCCCGCCGAGCTCGCTCGGCGAGACGAGCGCCGTGAGCTGCGCCAGCCACGGCAGCCCGGCGGAGATCGTCGAGCCGAGTTGTTCGACGCCCGGGAGCAGCTCGGCGGCGAACTTCTGGGTGGGCCCGAACGAAGCGTCGAGGACGGAGTCGGTCGAGCTGACCTGCTGGAGCGTCGGCGGGAGCAGAACGAGCGTCTGCTCGATCTGCTGCTGGCGGGAGGCCAGCGCGGCCAGCGTCGAGTTGAACGTGCTGACGAAGTCAGCGAGCTGGTTGCCGGCTCCCGCGAGACCCTGGAACACCTGGCTGTTGCCGATCACCACCTTGGTCAGGTCTCCGGGGGCGGTGCCCAGCAGGGCTTGGTTGACGATCGCCGAGGCCCGGAAGGCCGCGGTCGAATAGTCGAGCGACTTGTTCAGCGCCTGGGCGCCCGTGAGGCCGCGGACGCTCGGATCCTGATCGGCGTCCTGCGCCGGCGTCGGCGGAGCATTCAGCGCCGCCCCGAAACCTTGCAGGAGCGTTTGCAGATTGCCCCGGGCGTCGGCCGTCAGCACGGCCAGGATCCGGTCGAGCTGGACCGGACCTGCCGTGTTGGCGGCCGGCAGCGTGGCTCCCGAGGAGAGGATCGGAGCGTTCGGCGTGCCGGGCTGCAGGTCGACGTAGAAGTTGCCCTCGAGGAAGATCCTGGAGCGGATCTGAACCGTCGCGTTGGCGTGAATCGGCAGCCCGTTGGAGTTGATCTCCATCGTCACGATCCCGGCGTTCGACGACCCTGGCTCGCGCTGGACGCCGGTGACGTTGCCGACGTCGACGCCCGCGATCCGGACCGGCGAGGGAATGTGCAGCTGGGTCTGGCTCGTGAACAGCGCCTTGAGCACGAACGGCTTGCTCGCGAATGGCAGCGTCCCGCCGAACACCGCGTAGCAGACCGCCCCAATCGCCAAGATGCCGAGGATCCCGGCCCACAACGGCGACACACGCGGCTTGTGGCGTCTCACGACTTCGGCCTCTTCGTCTTCTCGGTGTGCGTGCCGAGGTTGCCGGGCGGGTTACCGATCGAGGCGGCCTTGGGCGAATAGGGCTCGTTGCCGGCCGCGCACTCGATTGGACTCTGGCCCGGAGAGGCGGTGTTTGGATACGGGTTGACGTGGAGCGGACCGAACTGGTCGAGGGGGTTGGTGGACGGCTTCAAGTACGGCGTCTGGGAGGGCACCGCCTCGCCGCCGAGCACGTCGGCGATGGCCACGATCGAGAAACGCAGCGTGGTGCCCTCCGGGAGCGGATCGGACAGCGCGCTGGCGATGTTGCGCAGGAACAGCGTCGCGTAGTTGCAGGTCGACTGGACCGGCGTCAGGAAATTCAGCGGCGGGCGCAGGCTCGAGACCGTCTGCGTCAACCGGGCGTAGCCACCGGTGACACCCGGGTTCTGCGAGTAGCTCCCGAGCGTCTTGGACAGGCTCGCGAGCCGCTGGTCGAGCGCGATCGTCCCGGGAAGGGTCTTCGCGCCGACCGCGAAGGTGTCGGCCAACAGCGAAGCGCTCTGCGGCAGCTTGACCAACGCCGGGCGCAGCTGGCCGAACAGCGACGCGGTGTCGTTCAGGAATGACTGGAGGGTGGGACTGTCGGCGATCACCGTGCTGAACGTCGGCGGAGTCTCCGAGATCCAGTCCTGAAGGAACGGAACCGCGACCGAAGCCAGCGCCCGGAACGTCGTGTCGAGGTTGCCGTACAGGTCAGCCTGCGTCTGGGCCACCGGCACGAGCGCGCTGGCGAACGACTCGAGTCCGCGGAAGAACCCGCCGAGGTCGGTGTTGGGAGACGCGAGGTTCTGCGCCACCGGCCCGAGATCGCCGAGCAGCGGCACGAACTCGCCGATCGCGTCGTTGAGGTCGTTGCCGCGGCCCGCCAGGGCGTCGCTGAAGCCGCGGTTGGTGGCGATCACCCCCGCCCGCGTCGGCGGGTTGAACATGTCGAGGACCTGATCGAGGTCGACGTCGGCGCTCGTCTGGCTCAAGGGGACGATTCCCCCGTTCGGGAACGTCTGTGCCGAGTGGCCGGGAACGATGTCGAGGTACTTGAGCCCAATCGCGCCCTTCAAACGGATCGTGAAAGTGGAGTTGACCGGCAACGGCTCGACGGTCCTGTTCAGGGCCAGGTTCAGCTGCGCGATCGGCTCTCCGGCCGCGTCGCGGGCCGGCACCACGCTGTCGACGACGCCGACCAGCGCTCCGCCCTCGTGAACCTCGGCGCCGTGCGTGAGCTCCTCGGCGTCGACGACCTGGACGTGGAGGTTGTAGCGCGGAACGAACGGCAGACCGTTGTTGGCCTGATACGCCAGGGTGACCGCGACGATCGCCACCAGCACGGTCAGCGCGCCGATCACCACCGGGTTGCCGAGCAGGCTCGATTCCCGACGCGGACCGCGCATCAGTTCTTCACCAGGTAATCCATCAGGCCCTTGAGGGTCTCCTTGGGGCGTTTGGCCTTGGTCTTGTGGACCGCCTGGGTGGCGATGTCGTCGACCACGCTCGCCGCGTCGGCAGCTCCGCCCCCGGAGCCGAAGTTGGCCGAGCAGCCGCCGACCCCCTTTATCGCGTAGCCCGTACAGTCGCCGACCAGCGGCTGGACGCGGGCGTAGTGTCCGTCGCTGTCAAAGCCGTTGGTGGCGGCGGTCCCTAGGAACAGCACCGCCATCAACTGATCGAATCCGCCGGTGTTGTAGAGGCTCCCCAACAGGCGATTGAGCACTTCCGCCGTGGGGAGCGCCTGCTCGCCCAGGTTCTCGAGCTGGTGGGCCAACGGAATCGAGGCCACGAGCGGAGCCTGCGACTCATGCGCGGACTTTCCGAGCGCGATCAGCGCCGGTCGCGCCGCCTTGGCGAACGGCGTCAGGTTCTCGAACTGCTGGCCCACCGCGGCGGCGCTGCGCTGGAGTTCGGCCAGTAGCGGCGTCCCTTGATCGGCGAACTTGCCGAGAGAGATCAGCAGCGGATCGAGCTGGCGCAGGAACGTCGGGAACAGCTGGATCGAGCGTGAGATGTCGCTGGCCCGCGCCGCGCTGGCCACCGCGGTCGTGTTCGCGCCCACCACAAAGCCCTGGAGATGCTGACGCGCGAGCGCGAGCGGGCCGAGCACGGCGTTGGAGTCGGTGGCCAGCTGCGCCAGCTGCCGGTTCTGGGCGGCCAGGATCTTCAGCACCTGGTCGGTGTAACCGAGCGACGGGTTGGCGCGGTGGATCACCGTGTTCAGGTTCGCGCCCTGCGCCGCGAGGCCGGTGCCGAACTCGTTGATGATGATCGCCAGCCGCTGGCGGACCGGCAACTGGGAGATGTTCTGGACGATGTCGAAGTCGATCGGGGAGCTGGTGCGCGTGACCGGGAGCAGGTACTGACCCGCCCCCGCGCCGCTGGTGATCTTGGCCAGCGGGGGCTGATTCGAGCTCCCCGGCTCACAGTCGACGTAGCGCTCCGCGATCAGCGACTGGGGCCGGATCGTGCAGGTGGCGTTGGCGTACCACGGCGTGAAGTCGCCGTTGTCGATCGCGAGCGTGACCGCCGCCTTGTTGTCCGGCGTGACGGCCAGTGACTGGATCGACCCGACCGGCGCGCCCGAGATCCGGACGTCCTCGCCCGGCACCGCGAAGCCGGCGTCGTCGAAGATCGCGCGGACCAGGTAGGGCCCGCCCGCCCCGCGCGACGGGACGGTCTTCACCATCACCACCGCCGCGGCCGCCACCAGCGCCAGCGCGATCACGGCCAGCCGTCTCATGGTCCGGGCGGGGTCGTGGCCGGATTACAGCCGGGGACCTTCCATGGAGCCGACCCGTCGGGACTCGGCTGGACGGCGCCGCCGGGACAGCGCCCGTGGACCACCTGGATACCCTGCCCGCGCAGGGACGGGGACCGCGACGTGAGCTCGTTGCCCCCGCTCAGCCCGAACGCGTTGAACACCGGCTGGGTCCGGACGTAGTGTCCGTTGGCGTCGTAATACCCGCTGGCCTGCCCGAGGTTGGTCAGCGCGGCGACGACGTCGGGCGCGTATTCGCGCAGGTAGTCGAGCTGGGCCTGCGACTGGTTCATCATCTTCACCAGCTCGGGGAACGTGGCGGCGGCGATCCGCGCCACCGACGGGGTCTCCTCGAGCAACGAGATCAGGTCCCCGCCGCCCGACGGGTTGCGGATCAGCGACAGCAGGTCGGTCAGCGTCGGCATCGAGGCGATCGAGGCCACCCGCAGGGCGCTGAGGAACTGCGGGAGCTGGCGGACGCCCGGCTTAGACGCGTTGACCAGCGGCGTCAGCACTGACAGCGTCTGGCGCAGGCCGGCGAACGTGTTCGTGGTCTTGGTCAGCGTTCCCGGGAGCAGCGTCAGCGTCTGCTCGAGCGCCTGGCTCTGGCTGGCGAGCGCTCCCGCGGTCGCGTTCGCGTTCGCCACGAGCTGGGTGAGCTCCTGACTGCGGGAGGCCAGCTGCGACAGAGACTGCGCCCCCTCGACCAGCAGGCTGTCGAAGGCGGGCTCCTCGCGGACGAGCTCCTGGGTCAGCGCGCTCGTGCTCGACAGCGCCGGCGCGAGGTACTGCAGGGTCTGGTTCGCCTCGAGCGCCTTGCCCTGGATGCTCGCCGCCTCGCCCTTGATGAAGTTCTGGAGCCCGAGCCGGGTGAGCGGATTGAACGTGTCAAACACCTGGTCGAGGCTGACGAACGAGTAGGTGTCCGAGAGCGGGATCAGCCCGCCGTCGGGAATCGTGTTCCCGCCGCTCGGCGGGAGGTCGAGCACGATGTACTTGTTCGCGATCCCCGACAGCGAGTTCTCGTAGATGTGGGCGACGGTTCCGTCGGGCAATGGGGAGGCGTTCGAGTCCAACCCAATCTGGATCTGGGCCAGGCCATTTGGGGCGAGGCTGATCGATTGGACCGACCCGACGGTCGCCGGTCCGATCAGCACCTGGTTGCCGGTCACCAGGCCCCCGGCGTCCTGAAACTCCAGCCGGATCGAGTAGCTCGAGTTGCCCGTGAACAGCACCAGTACGACCAGCAGGAGGGCCCCGATCAACGCTCCCGCCGCCGCCACGCGGGTGACGTTGCTCGCCCGAGCATGCCCGCCGGCGTTAGCTGACACTGGCATTCAGTCGCCGGGTGTGGGGGTAGCCGTTCCCGCTGAAGCCCTGATCTTGCAGCTCCTTCTCCTCGTACCCGTCGCTGCTACCGAAAGCGGGATTATGGTGTCAGACTTGAATCCTGGTTACCAGCGGGAACCGTTCGAGCGCGGGGTTGACGGACCAGCAAGGCAGCTCCGAGCGCGCCGCCCAGATCGCCCAGCGCCGCGAGGTGCACATCGGGTGGGTTCGAGTCGTTGAAGATGTGGGGCATCATCGCCTTCGTGATGCGGTCCGTGTAAGGCTGTCCGAAGCGCACGCCGAGCCCGCCGCCGATGATCACCGCCTCGACGTCGAGCAGGTTCACGGCCGACGCGATGCCGGCGCCGAGCGCCTCGATCGCCTGGTCGATCAGCTCGGTGGCGAGCTTGTCGTTGCGGTCGAGCGCGTGGGCCCAGATCGAGCTCGTCAATCGGTTACGCCCGTGGCGCTCCATCAGCTTGAACAGATCGGTCTTCTGACCTTTCTTGACCTCCTTGCGGGCCCGGGCCTCCATCGCGGCACGGCCGGCGTAGGCCTCCATGCAGCCCCGCCGCCCACACGGACAGCGCGCGCCGCCAATTACCACGACCATGTGACCGATCTCGCCGGCGCCGCCTCGGCCGAGCCAGGGCTTGCCACCGAGGATCAGCCCGCCGCCCACTCCGGTCCCCCAGAACACGCCGAGGAGCGACTTGTACTGCCGGCCCGCGCCGAGCTTGAACTCGGCGTCGGTGGCGACCTGGACGTCGTTGCCGACGAACACCTTCGTGCCGAGTTCCTCGGCCAACGTCGAGCCGAGCTCGAAGCTGCCGTTCCAGCCCGGTAGGTTGCGCGCGCCCGACACCGCGCCCGTGCTTTCGTCGATCACCCCCGGCGAGCCGACGCCTACTCCTCGGAGCGCCCCCGGTTCGAGCCCCGCCGATTGGGCGGCCTCGGTGACCGCCCCTACCATCTCCGCCGCTACGTCAGCGGGTCCGCCCTGCTGGGGGGTCGGCCTGCGCGACGAACCCAGCACGTTGTTGCGGGCGTCGACCACGATCGCTTCGATCTTCGTTCCACCGAGATCGATCCCGCCGCGGACTGCCCGAGGAGTCGCTGCAGTTGGCATAAGGTGGGCATCCTATGGGTTCGCGAAGCGGCATGTGACTGTTTCGTAACCGGGTCTAGCCCCATGATTCGCGGTACTGCGACTGCTCGACGGTAGGCTCGTCGATCTCCACGCCGAGGGCGGCGAGCTTGAGCCGACCCACCTCGCGGTCGATCGCGTCGGGCACGGCGTGGACGCCCGGGCGCAGCTTGCCCCGGAGCCGCACCAGCTCTTCGACGCACAGCGCTTGGAGGGCGAACGAGACGTCCATCACCGCTGCCGGATGCCCTTCGGCGGCCGCCAGGTTGACCACCCGTCCGTGCGCGAGCAGGTTCAGCCGGCGCCCGTCCCCCAGCTCGTACTGCTCGACCAGCGGGCGGACCTCCTTGACGTTCCTAGCCAGCGCGCGGAGATCCTCGAGATCCAGTTCGACATCGAAGTGACCCGCGTTGGCCAGGATCGCGCCGTCCTTCATCCGGCCGAAGTGCTCGCCGCGCAGCACCCGACGCGACCCGGTCACGGTCACGAAGATGTCGCCTCTCGGCACCGCCTCGCGTACCGGCATCACCTCGTACCCGGCCATCCGCGCCTCGAGCGCCCGCAGCGGATCGATCTCGCACACGATCACCGCCGCCCCCGCGCCCCGGGCCCGCTCGGCCACGCCCTGACCGGCCCACCCGTAGCCCAGCACGACCAGCGTATGGCCGGCCAGCAGCACGTGGCTGGCCCGCACGATCCCGTCCAGCGCGGACTGGCCGGTGCCGTGCCGATCGTTGAGCGCCCGTTCCGTCCGGGCCTCGTTGACGGCGAGCACGGGGCACCGCAGCTCGCCCTTCTCCTCGAGCCGCCGCAGCCGCACCAGTCCGGTGGTCGTCTCCTCCGTACCTCCGATCAGCTGCTCGACGATGCCGCGGGCGTGCGCGGTGGCGATCAGATCGGCGCCGTCGTCGATCGTCACGTTGGGCTTTCCGTCGAGCAGGGCGAGCACGTGGCTCACGTAGGTGTCGATGTCCTCGCCCCGGCGCGCCCGCACCGACACGTCGTGGTTGACGACGAGCGCGGCGGCGACGTCATCCTGGGTCGAGAGCGGGTTGGCCGAGCACAGCTCCACGGTGGCGCCGGCCGCCATCAACGCCCGGACGAGGTTCGCGGTCTCGGCGGTCACGTGCAGACAGGCGCCGATCCGAATCCCGTCGAAGGGCCGCTGCGCGGCGAAGCGCGCCTCGATCTGCCCGAGCACGGGCATCTGCTGCGCCGCCCACTGGATCCGGCGCTCGCCGTCGGTGGCGAGGGCCGGGTCGGCTATGTCGTTCCGGGGCTGCGCATGCGCAGCCCCGCCGGTCGGCGCATGCGCCGACCGGGGAGGGGGTGCATGCACCCCCTCCATCACCTAATACCGATAGTGATCGGGCTTGTACGGGCCGTCGACGGGGACCCCGAGATAGGCGGCCTGGCCGGGCGTCAGCTCGGTCAGCTTGGCCCCCAGCGCGTCGAGGTGCAGCCGCGCCACCTTCTCGTCGAGGTACTTGGGCAGCGTGTAGACCGATTTCTCGTAGTTCTCGGGGTGACCGAACAGCTCGATCTGCGCGATCACCTGGTTGGTGAACGAGTTGGACATCACGAAGCTGGGATGTCCGGTCGCGTTGCCGAGGTTCAGCAGGCGGCCTTCGGAGAGGACGATGATCGAGTGGCCGTCGGGGAACACCCACTCGTCGACCTGGGGCTTGATGTTGATCCGCTTGATCCCCTCGACTCGCGCGAGGCCCGCCATGTCGAGCTCATTGTCGAAGTGGCCGATGTTCCCCACGATCGCCTGGTGCTTCATGCGGCCCATCTGCGCCGCGCCGATCACGTCCCGGTTCCCGGTCGCGGTGATGAAGATGTCGGCGGTTTCGAGCACGTCCTCGAGGGTCAGCACCTGGTAGCCGTCCATCGCCGCCTGCAGCGCGCAGATCGGATCGACCTCGGTCACCACAACCCGCGCGCGCTGGCCGCGCAGCGACTCCGCGCAGCCCTTGCCGACGTCGCCGTAGCCGCACACGACGGCGAGCTTGCCGCCGATCAGCACGTCGGTGGCGCGGTTGATCCCGTCGATCAGCGAGTGCCGGCAGCCGTACTTGTTGTCGAACTTCGACTTGGTCACCGAGTCGTTGACGTTGATCGCCGGGAACAGCAGCGTCCCCTGCTCGGCGAACTCGTACAGACGGTGCACGCCGGTCGTCGTCTCTTCGGTCACGCCCTGAATACCGGCGGCGATCTTGGTCCACCGCTGCGGGTCGTGCGCGAGCGAACGCTCGAGTAGCTCCAGCACGAGCCGGAACTCCTCCGAGTCGGCGCTGGCCGGATCGGGCACCGCGCCGGCGCGCTCGAACTCGACACCCTTGTGCACGAGGAGCGTCGCGTCCCCGCCGTCGTCGAGAATCATGTTGGGCCCGCCATCCGGCCACACCAGGGCCTGCTCGGCGCACCACCAGTACTCCTCGAGCGTCTCGCCCTTCCAGGCGTAGATCGGGACCCCGCGCGGGTCATCCGGCGTCCCCTCGGGGCCGACGACGACCGCCGCCGCGGCGTGATCCTGGGTCGAGAAGATGTTGCACGAGGCCCACCGAACTTCGGCGCCCAGCGCCACCAGCGTCTCGATCAGCACCGCCGTCTGCACCGTCATATGCAGCGAACCCGTGATCCGGGCGCCCTTCAGCGGCTGCGCGTCGGCGAACTCGCTCCGGGTCGCCATCAGGCCCGGCATCTCGTGCTCGGCCAGCCTGATCTCCTTGCGGCCGAACTCGGCCAGCGACAGGTCCGCGACCTTGAAGTCGGTCTTGGCGGCGGTTGTGCTCATTTCGTCTCCAAGTCTTGTTTGATGGTCTCAGGCCGCGGCCAGCAGCCGCTCGTGTTTCTCCTGCTCGAAGGCCAACCAGTCCTCGGCCTCCACGTGCTCAGGACGGCTTGGCGTTGCCGTCAGCCAAGCGTCGACCGCCGCCCGCAGCTCGGCGTCCTCGGCGAGCCGGGCAGCAAACGCGACGTCCGACAGGCCCAAGTCGAATTTGGCCTGCAGCTCCTTCAACGTCCGCAGCCGCTGAAGCTCGCCCGGTCCGTAGAGGCGGTACCCCGCCGCCGATCGGGCCGGGGTGACCAGCCCGGTTTGCTCCACATACCGGAGCATGCGCGGCGACCAGCCGGTCGTCTGCGCGGCTTCCTGGATGGTGAGAGCCTCCATATGGACAACATTACCACGACAGTGTCAAGGTTTGCCCGAGGCCGCTTGTGCGCCCGCCGGAGTCTGGTTTCATGATGAACTTTGATGAGTTTTAAGCAGGATTTGATGCGTGATGGCGGTACAACACTCGTCCACACACTTCGTTCACGCTCTCGACACCCGTAGCATCCCTGCGGGAGTCAAAACGGAAGGAGCCGGGACCGGATTGCCGCGGTCCATTACACGATTGCGGAAGAGGACGCCAGTGAGCTGGCGAACACTCCTGATCTTTGGGCTTGTGATCAGTGGCGCGTGCTTTGTGGTGGGCGCGGCGCTGGGGCGCGGGGACAGTTCCGGGAGCCGCTTTCGGCTGCGGCAAACGCACGTCGCGCGGTCAGCGGTGGGGGTGCACGCGAGTGTCCGGCACGGTCGCGTCCTGGTCGCGCACGCCCAGCGGGCGAGTGGGCGCGCGCTGGTTCGTGAGCGCGCGCGGCGCGTTCACGCCGGCCGCGTTCGCGCCCAGCGCCAGCTAGCGCGGCGCGCCCACGCCCGTCGCCTCCGTGCCCGTCGCCTCCACGCCCGTCGGCTCCACGCCCGTCGCCAGCGGGCGCGCGCGGGACGCCGCGACATTGCCCGCATCCACCTCCTGACCAGCCGCGGCCACGGCCAGCCCCCGAGCTCGCAGCGGCCGACGAACCACGATGCCAGCTCGAAAACCGAGCCGACGACGTCGCAACAGGCTCCATCCGGCGGGGCACGCGGTTCGGGAGGACAGAACGGCTCGAGCAGCGGGGGCGGCCAGGGCGGGTCGACCACCGGCAACGGTCGCGGCTGCACGGGGGGCTGCGGCAAGCCCAACGCTGCCAGAGGAGGAGGCCTCGCCCCCAACACCTTCACGCTTCGGGATTCGGTGCTGACCAGCGGCTCGACGCCCGGCGCGTCGATCGCGGAGTTCAGCGACGCGATCACGGGCACCCAGCGGCAGTCCGCGACCACGGCCGTCGACTCCTCCGCGCTCGCCGCGGGATCCACGAGTGGCCCGGCCGTCGACCGACCGCTGGGCTCGGTCGGTGGCGCACGGCCCTCAACGACCTCCGGGCAGAACCTCACCAGCTCCTTGGATCCCACCGGAGCCAGCGTGACCGTGCAGAGGTCTGCCGGTGGCCAGGTGTCGAAGGCTGGCGCTGAGGTGGCGAAGGGTGCCGGGCCCGACTCGCGACTGCCGTTGACCGCCAGCGCCTCCGAACCGGCAGCGGTCAAGCAACCGGCCCCGGATGTGATCGAGCGGTTCGTCGGCGTCGTGCCCGAGGAGATCTGGCTGGCCCTGGCCGGATCGCTACTGCTGGCCGCGGTCGGGGTGGGCATCGCGCTGCGCTCCGGTTGGCGGGTCCGCCGGCAGGCCGGTCAGTTCGCCGCCGTCAGCGCGGCCGCCCTCACCGATCCGCTCACTGGCGTGCTCAACCGTCGCGGCTTCCTCGACGCCGCGGAACGAGAGCTGGCCCGCGCCCGCCGCTACGAGCGTCCGTTCGCGCTCGCCTACGCCGACGTCCGCGGGCTGAAGGCCGTCAACGACACCGAAGGCCATCTGGCCGGTGACAAGCTGCTCAAGCAGGCCGCGGAGCTGCTCGCTGCCTCGGCGCGCGCCGACGACATCGTCGGTCGAATTGGCGGCGACGAGCTCGCGCTGCTGCTCCCCGAGCAGTCGACCGAGGGCGCCGCCGCGCTCACCGACCGGATCAGGGATGAGCTGCCGAGGCGTCGCGGGGCCGCCGGAATCGACTCCCGCTGGGACCTCACCGTCGGCACCGCCACCTTCCCGGAGGACGGCCAGACGATCGAGCAACTGCTCGAGGTGGCCGACCGACGGCTCTACCAGCAGCGCGGGATCTCGTTGCGCTGACGAGTCGCGGAGCGCCGGCTACCCTCGGGCCAGGGCATCCTTGAGGTTGTCGAGCACGTCGGTGGGCCCTGGATCGACGCCGCGCAGGACGGCCAGGTAGAGCGAGACGAGATCGCCGAGCAGCACCAGCGAGGTGAGCCGTCCGACCCGATTCTCGCCGATGGTCTCGATCCGATAGGTGCTCGCGCCGCTGCTCGCAATCAGGCCCCTCGTCAGCTCGATCCGCTGGCGAATCCGTGGATGCAAATCGGAGTCATCGAGGAACACCGCGCTGAACCTGCCGAGCTCGCCGGCGCCCTCCCAGCCGGCGATCTCGTTGTGATCGAGCTCCGGCAGCTCGTGGGCGAAGCACGGAGTTTTGGCGTTCTCGTTGATCTGGGTCTTCCATCGGTAGGCGATCGGGGTGGTGAGGCCCGCCCCCGCGACCTGCGGCACGGTTCCGTGTAACCCGCGCGCCAGTTCCTTCGGGAGGGCGTCGCTGGGCGCTTCCGGCCCCCACTCGGCGACTAGCTTCTCGGCGTGCCCGGCGGCCACGTCGATTTCCGCCCGCACCTGCTCGCTGGCTCCGCACAGCGCCGCCACCTCGAGCGCGACGACGAGCGAGTACGCGACCGCCGCCCGCGGCTTGAAGCCACCCGGCAGCGGGACCACCGGTACGCCGTCGGCGCGTGCGCCCTCCGCGAGCTTGCCCCCCGTCGTGCTGACGATCCGGCGCGCTCCCAGCGCCCCGGCGGCGTCGTAGGCGGCGAGCGTCTCCTCGGTCTCGCCCGAGTAGCTCGAGCACAGGACGGTGGTGTCCGGCGTGGTCCAGGCGGGCAGTGCGTAGCCGCGGGCGAGCACGATCGGGCGGCTGGCACGATCGCCGAGCGCCGCGCGCGCCAGCGCGCCGCCGATCGACGATCCACCCATCCCGGCCACGATCAACCCACCTGGCGAGTCAGCGGGCTGGAGGGCCGCCGACTCGACCCGCCACATCGCGTCGCGTAGCTGGTCGGGAAGGCCGAGGACGTCCTGTAGCTGCCCGGAGACATCGACCGCGGCGATCGACTGGGGGTTCAGCTCGACGGTGCCGCCCTCCCCTGGCGCCGTGGCCATCAAAACCTGATCGCTCCTTCTGGTAGCTCCACGCCGGGGAAGATACGCGCGCCGGCCGCCAAGACGTTGCCTGACCCGATCTGAGCCCCCTCGCCGATCACGACGCCCTGGCCGATGTGGCAGTAGTCGCCGATCGTCACCCGGGGTCCGATGATCGAGCCGGCGACCGTTGTCCGCACGCCGATCCGCGCCCCTTCGAGCAGCACCGAGCTCTGCACGTGGGCGCCCTGCGCCACCACCACGCCTCGCCCGAGCACCGCCCGTCCGCCGACGATCGCGCCCGTCGCCACCTGGCACTCGCACTCCACGTGGGCCGGCGCGACGATACGCCCTTGCACCTGCGCGTCCTCGACCAGCGCCATCCGCGCCTCGCTCAGGCGCCGGCCGATCTCGGTCTCGACGTTCCCCTCGAGGATGTCGAACGTCGCGTCCAGGTAGCGCGCCGGCGTGCCGATGTCGAGCCAGTAGCCGCCGGCGCCGAATCCGTACAGGCCCCGACCGACGAGCGCGGGAAACACCTGTCGTTCGATCGAGACGGTCGTCCCGGCCGGGGCCATCTCGTCGAGCACCTCGCGCTCGATGATGTAGGCGCCGGCGTTGATCAGATCCGTGTCGATCTGCTCCGGCCCCGGCTTCTCGACGAACTCCTTCACCGAGCAGTCGTCGTTGCGCCGCACGAGCCCGTACGCGGAGGGATCGTCGACCGGGATCAGGGCCAAGGTCGCGCGGGCACCCGTCCGTTCGTGCTGCTCGAGCTGAGCCGTGAGGTCGATGTCGGTGAGGACGTCGCCGTTGAGCATGAAGAACCGGTCGTCGAGCAGGTCCTCAGCGAACTTCAACGCCCCGCCTGTGCCCAGGGGTCGGGGCTCCTCGACGTACCGCAGACGGACGCCCAGCTCCTCGCCGTCGCCGAGCACCGCGCGCACCCCGTCGGCGAGAAAGCCGCACGACAGGATCACGTCATCGACGCCGTGGCGGCGCAGCCACTCGAGCATGTAGGTGATGAAGGGCCGGTTGACCAGCGGCACGACCGGCTTCGGGATCGTCGAGGTCAGCGGGCGTAGGCGCGTGCCCTCCCCGCCCGCGAGGATCAGTGCCTGCAAGGACTACCGCCCGACGCCCTCGTAGATGAACCCCCGAGCCCTCACCTTCTCGGGATCGACGAAGTTTCGCCCGTCGATCACCACGCGACCCTTCATGCGCTTGGCCGCCGCGCTCCAGTCGAGTTCGCCGAACTCCGGCCACTCGGTCACGATGATCGCGGCGTCGGCCCCCTCGAGCGCCTCGAGCGCCGAGCCCGCGAACTCGACCCCCACCATCATCTTGCGCGCCTCCGTCTCGGCGATCGGGTCGTACGCCCGGACCTTGGCTCCGTCCGCCTGGAGCCGCGCCGAAAGCACCAGCGAAGACGCCTCGCGCATGTCGTCGGTATTGGCCTTGAACGCCAGCCCCAGCAACGCGATCGTCTTGCCCACCAGCGAGCCTAGGTGCTTATGGAGCTTGCCGACCACCCGCCGCTTCTGGAGCTCGTTGACCTCGATCACCGCGGTCAGCAGCTGGAAGTGATAGCCGGAGTTGCCGGCCAGCTGTTTCAGGGCCGAGACATCTTTCGGGAAACAACTTCCGCCGAATCCAATCCCCGGCTTGAGGAAGTGGTTGCCGATCCGGTGATCGAGCCCCATCCCGCGGGCAACCTCGAGCACGTCGGCCCCGGTCTCCTCGCAGACGTTGGCGATCTCGTTGATGAACGAGATCTTGGTGGCGAGAAAGGCGTTGGCGGCGAGCTTGATCATCTCGGCGCTGGCCACGTCGGTGCGCACGAGTGCGGCCTCGAGGGGCGCGTAGAGGTCGATCACGGCGTCGCCGGCCCAATCGCCGTCGTCGCCGACGACGACGCGATCGGGGTGCAGGAAGTCCTCGAGCGCCGACCCTTCCTTCAGGAACTCGGGGCAGGAGACGTAGGCGAAGCCATCCTTGCCCTGCTCGACGAAGGCGCGTTTGATCGCCGCTCCGGTGCCGACCGGGACCGTCGATTTCATCACCACCGCGTGGCGGTCCGAGCGCGGCATCGCGTCGACCACGGCGTGCACCGCCGAGAGGTCGGCATCGCCCGAGTAGGTCGGCGGGGTTCCCACCGCGATGAACAGCAAGCGCGCGTGTTCGAGGGCCGGCGCGAGCTCGGTCGAGAAGTGCATACGGGCCGCGTTGCGGGCCACGCATTCGGGCAAGCCCGGTTCGTAGATGGGGATCTCATTGCGCCGGAGGCGGGCGATCTTGTCGGCGTCGATGTCGACGCACCAGACCTCGTTGCCGAGTTGGGCGAAGCCGGCCGCGGTAACCAGGCCGACGTAACCGGTGCCGATCACGGCGATCGGTTCACGCTGCGATGCCATAGAGCGCGAGAGCGTAGCGGGGTCGCCTGATTGGGCGGAGCCGGGCTTCGACCGGCTCCGCCGAGGGCCTCATCGGAGCTAGGCGGGACGTTGGGCGCGAACTTTCGAAGATGGTTTCGGAGGGGGCGAAACTATCTTCGAAAGTTCAGCCATGGAGGCCGGCAAGCGGCCAGATTGCCGGCTATCGCTTTTACACAAGTGTGGAGGTTCTCGGCGCCGCCGCCGAGCGGTGCGAGAGCACCGCGCCCGGTCCACACGCGAGTACTGCGGCCATCCAATGACCCTCCCGGGCTAGCAGTTTTGGCGGGACGAGGGAGTAGACGCCCTTATGAACGCGATGGAGACGCCCAGTCGAGGCCCGCTTCTGAACCGCCCGCGCCCCGAGACCTAGATCTCGCAACTGGTCGACGGAGAAGACAATGTGCTGCACAGTTGCCAGGGCCGCGACGGCCTCGTCCACCGAAGCCTGGGCATCTAAGCGAACGTATGGTTCGCTTAGACGCGCACCCTCGGGGCGAGGCGGCTCGGATCGGCGGGGCCGCTGGGCCACGCCACCGATCGTGAAGAAAAGGTTGTGTCGTGTGGGTCACGCCGCGTAACAAGTCAGTCTCAAGACCGGCAAGCCGACGTGGAACGATCCGCTCGAGCCGGCGCGCGTAGCGCGATCGATGGCGCGGATGGGCCTCCGCCACGCGGTGATCACCAGCGTCGACCGCGACGACCTCCCCGACTACGGCGCCTCGGCCTTCGTGGGCGTGATCCGCCAGATCCGCAAGCAGGCGCCACGCTGTCAGCGCTCGAAGACCGCACGGCTGCACGACCGCCAGACCGCCAGACCACCCTCAACCCCGCCACTTTCTCCTGGGGAAGTAGTTAGTAGTAGTGGGTGAACGACGCCGCGATCGCCACCATCTGCTTGTTCGACAGGAGATCGTTGAGCGTGTTCGAGACCCAGTAGAGGCCGTACGGCGTGCGCCAGGCCACGACGCTGATCTTGCCGCCGTTCGCGTACAGCAGCAGCTGCTTGCCGTTGACGTACTTGGTCACCGTCGGCGTGCCGATCAACGGCGGGTGCTGCCAGGTCATGCCTTGGATCCCGTAGTACTCGCCGTCCGTTGGGTTGATCTCGACTGTGATCCGGTAGGCGTGGTACGCGGTGCCGTCCCGGCCGTGGATCAGATAGGCGCGCGGATAGGAGCCCGGGCTGGCAATCTCGACCGGGCAGTTCCCGTTCGCGTCCAGGCAGTAGCTGGCGCCGCTGTCGATCAGCTTGGGAACGTAGACCGGGAGCCCGGCGTACTTGAGCGCCGCCGCCTGGGCTTGGGCGTCGCTGACGTCCGTGGTCAGGTTGGGAGCGCTCGGAGCGCCCCCGCCGCCGGTGCCCGGCACGCCTTGGTCGTTGCGCCCGGAGGGGGCGCCCGTCACCGACATGAAGCCGCGGTACGCGGCCGCCAGCGGTCCCGGGTTGGCGTTGACGTAGCACGGCGGCTGGGACCCGTCCGGGTTGGGCGGCGGGCACGTATTGAGGATCGCCGGGAACGGGATGTTCTTGAGCTCGTGGCCGTCGGAGAAGATGACCAGGTTGAACAGGTTGAGCAGTCCGTCCAGGCTGTGCAGATCGGCGTCGGTCTGGACGTGCTCGCCGAACAGCTTGACCAGCGTGTTGCGGTTGGAGATCAGCTGGGACAGGCTGTACTGGTCCTTGGCCCAGCGCAGGAAGTCCTGCTGGCGGGCGTTGCGGACGATGTCGCTGTCGGTGTGCCGGAAACGCACGAATGACAGCGCGTCTGACCCGCACAGCTTCTGGTAGCCCGGCTGAAGGTCGATGCTCGAGTAGTCGGTGAGGGCCGTGTTGTTGTAATAGCGGTGGTCGACGTCGGTGTACACGCAGCCGATCGCGTTGACGAGATCGATGAACCCGCCGAAGTTGACGTCGAGGATGTGGTTGACCACCAGGTGCGGGAAGGCGTTGGCCTTGATCACCTTGAGCAGCAGGGCGTCGCCACCGATCGAGTAGGCGGCGTTCAGCTTGTCGGTGGTCATGCCGCCCGCCTCGGGGATCTGGACCTCGAGATCGCGCGGGATCGAGAGCAGGTTGATCGTCGATGAGTTCGGGTTCATGCGGACCAGCATCATCGTGTCGGTGTTCGCGTCGGCGAACGGCTCGCCGGCGCGGTGATCGGAGCCGATCAGCAGCAGCGTCTGCGGGTTCCCCGGGTTGGCGGTCGTCACCTGCACGCCCTTGATCGACGGGTTGATCGCCAGGTCGGATACGAACTGCTTGAACTGGAGCAGCCCGGCCACCGCAGTCGTGGTGGCGACGAACCCGATCACGAGCAGCGACGCGAGCGCGAACCGCCACAACGCCCCGCCGCGGCTCGAGGGCAGCAGCCTCACGCCAGCCCCCCGTCGATCGCGCGTAGGCCCGGGATATCGTCGTCGAAGGCCGCCGCGGCCGCCTCGAGGAACAGTGGCAGGCCACGGACGAAGTCGCTGATCGCCCGGCGGTATCGGGCCAGCGAGGACAGCGACACCCATTCCGCCGGTCCGTGATGGCCGTCTCCCGCGGGGCCGAACTCGACGGCCGGAATCCCGCTGCGGATGAACGCCGCCGCGTCCGAGGCGCCGTCACGTCCTACGCTCATCACCTCGCCGCGCGTCGACCGCGCGACCGACTCGCGCAGCGCCCGGACGTACGGGTCGCTCCGCGAGACCGTGACCGGCGGCCAGAGGAACGTCCGCGTCACCTCGATCCCGGGAATCGCCCGCACCTGCTCGAGGATCTCCTCGGGATCTTGACCCGGTAGGTAGCGAACATCGACGGCCATCTGACACCAATCTGGGACTTTGTTGAGTGCATCGCCGCCCTGGATACGCCCCAAATTGATCGAGGGCCGGGCGAACAGCTCGGAGGACTCCCGCGTGAACGGTAGCGACTCTATCGCCCGGAACGTATCGATCGCCTTCAGTACGGCGTTGTCCCCGAGCCACGGCGTCGAGCTGTGGGCGGCCCGCCCGGAGACCTCGATCCGCATGGCGAGCACTCCCTTGGCCTCGACCCCGATATGCATATCGGTGGGCTCGCCGGTGATCGCGAAATCGCCGCCCAGCCCCCGTCGCACGACGGTCTCGGTGGCCCGTTCGTCGATCTCCTCCGATTCCTCGTCGGGGACGCAAACCAGCCTGACGCCCACGCGATCCTGCTGCTCGAGATCCTTGAGCGCGCACATCATCACCGCCAGCGCGCCCTTCATGTCGTAGGCGCCGCGCCCGATCAGCCGATCCCCTTCCACCGCCGGCTCGAACTGATCGTCGTGCCCCGGCACGACGTCGAGATGGCCGTGAAAGACCACGCGCGGCGCTCCGTCCGCGGGGCCGACGGTCGCGACCAGCACCGGCAAGCCATGGTTCTCGAACTCGTGCACCTCTATATCGCGGGATTCGAGCCACCCCTTGACGAATCCTGCGGCTGCCACGAGCGCCTCAGGGCGCGACGTGTCGTAGCGGATCAGCCGCTCGGCCAGGATTCGCTCGTCAACCACTCTCGGCGATCTTGAGGAAGCGCTCCCAGCGGAGCTTGTTGCGCTCGGCGACGCGCCGTCGCTCGGTGTCGTCGCCGGCTTCCGCGAGCTCGGTCTCCGCCTGCTTCACCCTGTCGCGCAGGTCCGCCGCGTCGAGATCGCCCGGAGCGTGCGCCTCCTCGACGAGGATCAGCGCCCGATTATCCGCGACCTGCAGGTAACCCTCGGACTGGGCGAAGCGGACCACCTCAGACTCGGTCCGGTAGAGGCGGAGCTCGGTCGGGTCGAGCATCGCGAGGATCGGCTGGTGGTTGGCCAGGATCCCGATCGAGCCGACAGTGGTGCGGGTCGAGATCATCTCGACCTCGTCTTTGAAGACCTCGCCCTCCGGGGTCAGAACCTCGACCGGGAACTTCGAATGGGCCACCGCCTACTCCTCGGCAGCCGCGACGACGTCGTCGATGCTGCCCTTCATGTAGAACGCCCGCTCGGGGAGGTCGTCGTACTTGCCCTCGAGGATCTCCTTGAAGCTCCGAATCGTGTCCGCGATCGGGACGTACACGCCCGGCGTGCCGGTGAACTGCTCGGCCACGAAGAACGGCTGGGACAGGAACCGCTCCAACCGGCGAGCGCGGTTCACGGTCAGCCGGTCCTCGTCGGAGAGCTCCTCGATCCCGAGGATCGCGATGATGTCCTGGAGGTCGCGGTAGCGCTGGAGGACCTGCTTGACGTCGTTGGCGACGGCGAAATGCTCGTCCCCGAGAATCTCGGCCTTGAGAATCGTCGAGGTCGAGTCGAGCGGATCGACGGCCGGGTAGATCCCCTTCTCGGCGATCGACCGCGACAGGGTGGTGGTCGCGTTCAGGTGCGCGAAGACCGACGCGGGGGCCGGGTCGGTGAGGTCGTCCGCGGGCACGTAGACGGCCTGGATCGAGGTCACCGAGCCCTTCCGGGTCGAGGTGATCCGCTCCTGCAGCTGGCCCATCTCGGATTCGAGCGTCGGCTGGTAGCCGACCTGCGAGGGCATCCGCCCCAGTAGCGCCGAAACCTCGGAGCCGGCCTGGACGAAACGGAAGATGTTGTCGATGAACAGGAGCACGTCCTGCCCCTCGTGATCGCGGAAGTACTCCGCCATCGTCAGCCCGGACAGAGCGACGCGCATGCGGGCGCCGGGCGGCTCGTTCATCTGCCCGAACACGAGCATCGTCTTCTCGAGCACGCCCGATTCCTTCATCTCGAGCCACAGGTCGTTGCCCTCGCGCGAGCGCTCGCCGACGCCGCAGAACGCCGACAGGCCGCCGTGCTCCTGCGCGAGGTTGTGGATCAGCTCCTGGATGATCACGGTCTTGCCGACGCCCGCGCCGCCGAACAGGCCGACCTTGCCGCCGCGCGCGTAGGGAGCGAGCAGATCGATCACCTTGATCCCGGTCTCGAACATCTCGGCCGTCGGAATCAGGTCCTCCACGGTCGGCGCCGGGCGGTGGATCGGCCACCGCGGGGTGTCGTCGGGGAGCGGCGCGCCGAGGTCGATCGGATCGCCGAGGAGGTTGAAGATCCGCCCCAGCGTCGCGTCCCCGACCGGCACCGTGATCGGCCCCCCGGTGTCGATCACCTCGACGCCGCGGGCCAGCCCGTCGGTCGTGTCCATCGCCACCGCTCGCACGCGGTCGTCGCCGAGGTGCTGCTGGACCTCGCACACCAACCACGGATCTTCCTGGGCTGCGACGTCAACGTCCTCCTCGGCCGCGGCCACCTCGGGGCGCCGGATCCGCAGCGCGTGGTTGATTTCGGGCAGCTTGTGCTCGAACACGGCCTCGATCACGACCCCCTGGATCTCCTCGATCCGGCCGACGTTCTCCTCACGGACCTCGCCGGGTGAGGAGCGGGTTTCTTCGGTTAGTGCCATTGCAGTCTCCAGTCTAGGTCAACGGGTAGTGCCTGCGGCTGGGGCCGCGGTTTGCGGTGGGACCACTAGCCGGACAACCCCTCGGCCCCGGCAACCACTTCCAGGATCTCTTGTGTGATCTCGGCCTGACGCGCGCGGTTCATCTGGAGCGTCAGGTCGGAAATCAGCTCGCTGGCGTTGTCGGATGCATTGCGCATCGCGGTCATCCGCGCGCCGTGCTCGGACGCGGTCGACTCCAGCAGCGCTCGGAAAATCGAAATCTCGACATAGTCGGGGACGAGGCGACCGAGGATCTCCTCGGGGTCGGGCTCGTAGTCGACGAGCGCGCGGGGCGGCCCATCGGAACCACCCGAGCCGTCCGAGCTGTCCGCTTCCTCTCCGCCCTCCTCAAGGATCGTCGCGTGCTGGAGCGGAAGCAGCGTTTCGTGGCGAACGACCTGGGAGATCGGGGAGATATACCCGTTGTAGAAGATCTCGACCCGATCGACCTCTTGATCGATGTAGGCCGCCATCACCCGCTCGGCGATGTCGCGCGCGTTCGCGTATGACGGTCGATCCGAGAAGCCGACGAACGCGGCCGCCGGTTCGAGGCCGCGGAAGCTCAGCGAGGAGGCGACCCGGCGGCCGGAGGCGAAGAACACCGGGGTCTGTCCGTCCGCCGTGTACCCGCGCCCGGCGGCTGCGCCGGCGCGGACGATGTTCGAGTTGAAGGCGCCCGCCAGCCCGCGATCGCCGGCCACCAGCAGCAGCCCCACGTGGTCGACTTGCTCGTGCTCTTGGAGGATCGGGAGTCGGGGAACCTGGCCCGCGGCCTCGGCCGCCTGCCGCGTCATGCGGCGAAGCGCGTCCGCGTATGGACGCAGCGCCTCGATCCGCTGCTCGGCTCGGCGCAGGCGGGCGGCAGCCACCAGCTCCAACGCACGCGCGATCTTCTGGATGTTCTTGACCGAGCTGATGCGGTTACGAACGTCTCGCTGGGACTGCGGCATGTTCTTGACTCGACCGGCCGGCCATTAGGCCGGCGCCGGCTCCTCCTCCTGCTCGGCGGCGCGCTCCTCCTCCGGAGCCTGATCGCCGTTCTGCGACGCCGCTTCGCTTCGATCGCCCCGGCGCGGCGGACCCTGGTCGCCCTCGTCGAGCGGATGGCCCTCCTCGTCGAGGTCGAAGCCGAAGTCCTCCGCGAACCCCTCGACCGCCTTTTCGACCTCGGCCTGGGTTTCGTCGCTCCAGTCCCCGGCGGCGATCTTTTTCAATAGCTCGGGCTCGTTGCCGCGGACGGAGTCGGTCAGGTCGGCCAGGAAGCGCTCGACCTTGTCGACCGTGATCCGGTCCAGGTAGCCGTTGGTGGCGGCGTAGATCTGGATCACCTGATCTTCGACCGCCAGCGGATGGCGCTCGGCCTGGTTCAGCGTCTTCACGAGCCGCTCACCGCGGGCCAGGGTTCGCTGCGTGGCCGCGTCGAGCTCGGATCCGAACTGCGAGAAGGCCTCCAGCTCGCGGTACTGGGAGAGCTCGAGCTTCAGCCGTCCCGCGACCTTGCGCATCGGGGTGATCTGAGCGTTGCCGCCGACGCGGGAGACCGAGATGCCGACGTTGATGGCCGGCCGCACGCCGGAGTAGAACAGCTTCGGCTCGAGGAAGATCTGGCCGTCGGTGATCGAGATCACGTTGGTCGGGATGTAGGCCGACACGTCGCCCGCCTGCGTCTCGATGATCGGCAGCGCGGTCAGCGACCCCGCGCCCTCGTCGTCGTTGAGCTTGACCGACCGCTCGAGCAGCCGCGAGTGCAGGTAGAAGACGTCGCCCGGATACGCCTCGCGTCCGGGCGGGCGGCGCAGGAGCAAGGACATCTGCCGGTAGGCGTACGCGTGCTTGGTCAGGTCGTCGTAGACGGTCAGCGCCGCCTTCCCGTTGTAGAGGAAGTACTCGCCCATCGCGCAGCCCGCGTAAGGGGCGATGAACTTGATTGGAGCCGACTCGTCGGCCGCGGCCATCACGATGATCGTGTTGTCGAGCGCGCCGGCGTCCTCGAGCGTCTTGGCCAGCGCCACGACGGTCGCCTTGCGCTGTCCGATCGCGACGTAGACGCAGATCAGGTCGCGGTCCTGGTTGTTGATGATGGTGTCGATCGCGATCGCGGTCTTGCCCGTCTGGCGGTCGCCGATGATCAGCTCGCGCTGGCCGCGGCCGATCGGGATCATCGAATCGATCGCCTTCAGCCCGGTCAGCATCGGCTCCGTGACCGGCTGGCGCAGGACGACGCCGGGCGCCTTGTGCTCCGCCGGACGCCGCTCGGTGGTGCTGATCTCGCCCTTGCCGTCGAGCGGGTTGCCGAGCGGATCGACGATCCGGCCGAGCAGCGCCTCGCCGACCGGGATATCGAGCAGGCGCTTGGTGCGCTTGACCGTATCGCCCTCGGAGATTTTCTCCCATTCGCCAAACAGCACCGCGCCGACGTTGTCGGACTCGAGGTTCAACGCGAGACCGGTGACGTCATGCGGAAGGTCGAGCATCTCGAACGACATGCAGTTTTCGAGGCCATGGATGCGGGCGATGCCGTCGGCCACCGAGAGGACCGTCCCGACCTCGGTCAGGTCGGCGCTCGACGTGTCGAGGCCTTCGATCCGGCTCTTGAGGATTGAGGTGATCTCATCGGGGTTGATCTGCATGTTGGCTCCCGTGCGCGTGGACCTGGCCCAGGCCTATGACTGCGCGACTTGCTTTCGAAGTTGTTCCAGACGGTTCCTGATCGAGGCATCGAGGACGAAGTTTCCGACCCGCAAAACGATCCCGCCCAGGATGTCGGGATCGACGATCGTGGTGAGCTCGATCTCGTTGCCGGTCTGCTCGCCGACGCGATCGCCGACGCTCTTTACGGTCGCCGGGTCCAGTTTGACCGCGCTCGTGAGCTCCACCGGCAGCAGCCGCTTGGCCTTGTCGTAGAGCGACTCGAAATCGGTCCGGATGCGGAAGATCACCGGCATGCGGTGGCGCTCGATCAACGCCTCGAGGAAGTTCATCACCGGTTCATCGGCGCCCTGAACCGCGCGATGCAGCCCGTCCTTCTTCTCCTCGGTGGAGAAATACGGCGAGAAGAAGAACACCTGCAGCTCGCGGTTCTGGTGGAGCGCGTCAGCGAACTGCCCGAGCTGCTCGTGCACGACGTCGAGCTCGTCGCGCTCGGTGGCGACTTCGAACAGCGCGCGCGCGTAGACCTGGGCGATCTCTTCCACTACCGGCTCTGCCTCGTCACGCTAGTTGTCGCTCCCCGGGGCGAGGGCGGTGAAGTCGAGCTCGCTCAGCGCGTCCTCGACGAGCCGGCGCTGGTCCTCCTCGGTGAGCGTCTTCCGGGTGACTTTCTCGGTCGCCATCACGGTGAGGTCGGCCACCTCGCGCCGGATCTCCTGGATCGCCCGCCGGGTCTCGGTCTCGATCTCCCGGCGTGTCTGCTCCATCATGCGCTCGCGCCGCTTCTCGGCCTCCTCGCCCGATTCCTTCTCGTGAGCCTGAGCCGCCTTGCGCGCGCGGTCGACGATCTCCTCCGCCTGGGCCCGCGATTCCTTCAGCCGCTCGCGATACTCGGCGAGCAGGTCGTCGGCGTCCTTGCGGGTCTGCTCGGCGGCGTCGATCGAAGCCTCGATCGCGTGCTGGCGCCGGTCGAGCGCCTCCGAGATCCGCGGGAAGGCGACCTTCCAGAGGATGTACATCGAGACCACGAACAGCAGCAGCGTCCAGATCATCAGCCCGACGTTGGGCGTGATCAGGAACGACCCACTCGATGCAGCGGTGGCGGCCATCTACTTGAGCACGTAGGAGATCAGGCCCGCCACCAGCCCGTAGAAGAAACACGCTTCCGTGAGGGCGAAGCCGAGCCACTGGATACTGGTGATCTCATCACGCATCTCGGGCTGACGGGTGACGCCTTCGATCACCTTGCCGAAGATGATTCCGATGCCGACACCGGCGCCGAGCGCGCCAAGTCCGCCGCCGATCCCGATGCCGAGCCCAGCGCCGACCCCGGACGACGCCGCGAACGAGAGGACATGTAGTAGCACTGCGAGGCTCCTTGTCTTTGATTAATGGTGGGTGACTGACCCAGCCAGGTAGATGGCAGCGAGGGTCGCGAAGATGAATGCCTGCAACGTGGCCACGAGCCCCAGCTCGAACAGGTACACCAGGACTGCCGCGGGCAGCGTGAACCAGCCCAGCGCCTGCAGTCCGAGGATCACGGCGAGGCCACCGGCCATGAACAGGATGATCAGGTGGCCCGCGAGGATGTTGGCGAAAAGTCGGATGGTCAGCGAGATCAGCCGCATGAACGTCGAGACGATCTCCAACGGAAAGATCAGCAGCAGCATCGGGCCGCGGACGCCGGCCGGGATCAGGCTCTTGAGGTAGCCGATCGGCCCCTGGGCGCGGATCCCGACCCAGTTGAAGCACACGAACACGACGAGCGCCAGCACCAGCGGGATCGAGATGTTGGCCGTGGCCGCGTACAGCGAGAACGCGGGAATGTGGAGGCCGAAGACATTGAACTTCTCCTGCGTGTTCGTCGGCAGCGGGATGTAGCCGATCAGGTTGGCGTACCAGATGAACAGGAACAGCGTGCCGAGAAACGGGAACCATTGCCTCGCCATCGAGTCGGGCATGTTGCCGTTGGTGATGTTGTCGCGCATCAGCGAGTAGATCACCTCGACGCCCGTCTGGATCTTGTTCGGCCGCGCGTGCATGCGCCGCGAGATCCAGAGCATCGTGACGATCGTCAGCACGGTCGAGATGACCAGGTAGAGCACCGCCCGGTTGATGCTGAACACGCCGAGGTGGACCCACGTGATCAGCTTGAACTCGTTCTGGATCTGGAACTCGTTGTTCTTGTGCGACTTGAAGCCGAAGATGATGATCAGCAGCACGAACACGACGAGGTAAACGCCCGCGACGGCGAGCAAGATCTTCCGGGTCCTGCTCACGGCTCTGACCTCGGAGGAGTCGCGTCGCTCGAGCTGGTTTCGGGGCCCGAGCCGGCCTTCGTGGCTGGGCCGGTCTTGCCGGTGGGGCGCCGCGGCTGGTTCCCGACCGAGAGCAGCAACTGGAGCGTGAAGGCGAACACGATCACCAGCAACGCGGTCAATCCGGCGTCCTTGCCCGCGTCTTTGCGCACGAGGATCACCACGATCGCGAGTATGAACAGTCGGCCCATCAGGTACGAGAGCCGGAGCGTGACCTCGCGGCTGACCGGCCCGCCGGCCGCCGCGGCTCGATCGATCGCCACGCCGACCAGGCGCAGGACGATCCACGCGCCAGCGGCGATCAGATAGCCGCTGGCCGGGACCCCGATCAGCAGCATGATTGGCGCGGCGACGATCAGCAGCGCCACATCGAGGTAACGGAGGAGGGTCACCGACTCAGTGTCGCGCGTGGGGCCAGGGGAAGCGTCACGCGGAGGACTAGCGGAAGCGCTTAGAGACAACCGCGATCCCTCCGAAGAAGCCGATGAAGAACCCGACTAGGGCCAGCGGGATGACCGCGCCCACCAACCAGCCGATGCCAGCACCGATCGCGGTCCCGATCAAATTTACGGACAGCAAAAGGGCGCCGGCACCGGCGGCGTCCCGGCCACTGAAGCGCGGACGGCTGTTCGTCATGATGTCGGTAAACGCTGTTCAAGCTGAGTGCGGGTCGGAGGGCCGGTACGGTACCGGCGCGGCGACGCCTGCGTACTCGGAAACCACCAGCAGCGCGCACCACCGGCCTCGGATCCGAGGTCGACCTTGGAAGCGACAACGTTAGCGCGAAATTAAGCGCTCCGGCGGCTGGCCGCGGTGGCGGGCCCTCAACTTCACAGCTTGGCCACGTGTCCCGGCTGATGATGCGATAGCGGGAGCCGGGGCGGCTAGCGAACCGCGGGCTCCGCCTCTTCCTCCGCAGCAACTTCCTCGCGAATGACCGCTCGGCGCGCCTTGGGCGCGTGCCGCGGGAGCCCGAGCACCATTATGAGCGCCACCAACGGCAGCACGGCGATCAGCTCGAAGACCGATTGCAGGCCTTGCGCGTCGGCCAGCAGGCCGAGCAGCGGGGCGCCCACGCCGCCGAGCCCGATCGAAAGGCCGATCGTCACGCCGGCGGCCACGCCCAGTCGCCCGGGCAGGTATTCCTGGCCCATCACGATCGTGACCGCGAACGTCGCGATCGTCGCCGCGCCGGCCAGCGTCGCGAACACGAGCGCGAGCACCGGCCCCGAGAGCACGAACCCGACGATCAGCGGCGGCAGGACGATCATCGATCCCACCAGGACCGCCCGGCGCCCGAACCGATCCGCCAGCGGGCCGCCGATCAGCGTCCCGAACGCGCCACCGAGCAGCATCGCCGACAAGGCGGCGTTGCCGAACGCCTTGCTCGTGTGGAGCACGTTCACGTAGTAGAGCGGGATGAACGTGACCATTCCGAAGTACACGAACGAGCGCATGGCGATCACGCCGCCGAGCAGGACGAACGGCCGCCACGCCGCGGGTTGTTTGCGCCCCACCACCCGCTTGCCGACGACATCGGAGCGAAAGCTCCGCAGGCGCGGCAGCTCGTGGCACAGCACGAGCGCCATCGTCCAGGTCGGGATCAGCACGAACGCCGTACCGTGCAGGCCGAAGACGATCAACAGCGGCGTCATGAACACGGGGCCAAGCGCGAATCCGATGTTGCCGCCGACCGAGAACAGGCTCATCCCGCTCGCGCGCCGGGCGCCGGAGACGTAGTTGGCAAACCGCGACGCCTCGGGGTGGAAGGCGGCCACGCCGAGGCCGCTGACCACGATCGCGGCAAAGGTGAAGCCGTAGCTGGTCGTGAACCCGGCCAGCGCGACCCCGAGCCCCCCGAGCGCGGGCCCGAGCGGCATCAGCCAGGCCAGCGAAAAACGGTCCGAAACGTGGCCGAATAGCGGCTGAATCACCGAGCTCGAGATCGTCGCCGCCAGCACCAGCGCTGACGCCGACGCGTAGCTCAAGTGGTCCCGGGCGATCAGGAAAGGCAGCATCGCGGGGATCGAGCCCTGCGCGATGTCGGTGAACAGGTGCCCCGTCGAGAGCGTCACCATCGCACGGCGGTCGACCCCGGCCAACCCGGAGCGGAGGCTTCGGATCGAAGTCCCCACCCGGAGCGCACCGGTCACGAGTTGTCCCGCAACCTGGCTTCAAGCGTCCGCCGGCGCTCCTGCAGCTCTCCTTCCAGCTTCTCCAACTCGCCGCGGCGCTCGCGGACCAGCTCCAGCTGGGTACCGATCAGCTCGAGCGCCTGATCGAGGATCTGCCGCCGAGCCCCCGGCTCCTCGGTCGTCTCGTAGGCCCGTCGCAGCTCGGCGCGAGCGTCCTCGGCCTCGATCAGCTTCGACAGCTGCTCGAGCGAGACGCCGAGTAGGTTCCGCAGCCGCAGGATCTCGGTGAGCCGCTCGACATCGGCCTGGGTGTAGCACCGATGCTGCCCTTGAGGGCGGTCCGCGGCATCCGGCAGCAACCCGATCTCCTCGTAGTAGCGGATCGTCCGCGGCGTGACTCCGGTCAGCTCGGCGACCTCACCGATCCGCAGCTTCTCGATCGACGCGGCGGGCTCGCGAATGGTGGTCATGACACGACGACCTCGGGCTCGGTGCTCACGCGCGCAGCACTGTGCGACGGCCGCGCGGCCGCCACAAACGCGCCCACGACCGAGATCGCGGCCAGGCACCAGAGCGCGGTGTGCATGTTCGAGATGAACGGGACCAGCTCCGCGTTCGAGATTTGGTTGGCGAGCCCGGAGAAGACGCTGAACAACACGGTCTTGGGCACCGAGCTCGTGACCACGGCGATCACGAACGCGATCGAGATCACGGCGCCGGTGTTCATCACCAGGATCCGCGCGCCGGCGGCGATTCCCCGTCGCTTCGGGGCTACCGTGCCCATCATGGCCGCCGTGTTCGGGGAGTTGAACATCCCCGATCCGATGCCAACGATGAACAGAAAGGCGCCGCTGACGAGATAGGTGGTGTCGCGCTCGAGCGTGGTCATCAGCGCCAGCCCGACGGCTTGCACCAGCATCCCGGCCACCGCCATCCCGCGTGACCCGCGCCGGTCGGCCCAGATCCCCGCCAGTGGCGATGAGATCAGCATTCCGACCGCCAGCGGCGCGAGCTTGATTCCCGCCAGGATGGGAGAGTTGCCCTGAACGCCCTGGAAATAGAAGACAAACAGGAACATCAGGGCGAACCGGGAGAGGCCGTTGATGAACGCCGCCGCGGCGGCCGCCGAGAACAAGCGGTTGCGGAAAATGCTGAGGTCGAGCATGGGGGCTCGAACCCGCTGCTCGACGAGGACGAAAGCCGGCAGCAAAACGGCGGCCAGGATCAGGGATCCGATGACCGCCGGCGAGTCCCAGCCCGCGATTCCGCCTTTCGAGATCCCGTACACGAGCCCGGTCAACCCGATCAGGAACGTGATCGTTCCTAGCGCGTCGAACGACTTGTCCTCCGAGCGCGTGCTCGTCTCTTGCAGGACCAGCGCCGCCCACAGGCTCCCGATGATGCCGACGGGGACGTTGAACCAGAACACCCACGGCCAGCTGATCGCGACCAGCGCGCCGCCCAGCACGGGGCCAATCACGAGTCCGACCGCTCCCACCATCGTGTTCGTGCCCATCGCCAGCCCGAGCTGCTCGCGCGGGAAGGCGTCGGTGACGATCGCCCCTGTGTTGGCGAACAGGAACGCGCCGCCGATTCCCTGCAGGATCCGCCATACGATCAACTGCGTGCCGTTGGCGGCAAACCCAGCGCCCAATGACGCCGCGGCGAAGATCAGAAAGCCGCAGATGTACGCCCGCTTGCGCCCGAACTGATCGGACAGGCGACCCGCGCTCAACACGAGAACGGTCGAGGCGATCATGTAGGCGAGGATCACCCACACCAGCTCGAGCAGCGAGGTGTGCAGGCTCCTTTCCAGGTCCGGCAGCGCGATGATCAGCGTGCCCGAGTTGATCGTGGCCAGCAACATGCCCAGGCTGGTGCACGACAGCGCCCACCACTTGTAAGAATCGTGCCCGGCGTGAACGCCGATGCGGCGAGGTCGAGGGAGCGTCTGAACTGACATCTTACGTGAACGTAAGATTACCAGGACACCTGGGGCGCGCGTGGGCCCCGCTCAAATACCGGTCAAGCCTCGAACGCCGCCACCGTGGCCAGGATCACGAAGGTCGCGACCAGCGCGCACCCTTCGAACACCGTCGCCTCTCCGTCCCCGGTGATCTGCCAGACGAGCACCGCAGTCCCGATCAGGGCTCCGATGTACACGGGCGCGAGCGTGAAGGTGAGCGTCGTCGGAGTCAGCAGCGAGATCAGCACCAGCAGTGGGTAGAGAAAGGCGGCGATCTGCGAAACGGAGTTCTTGACCACCGATATCGCCAGCTCGGAGCGGCCCTTGGCCGCCAGCACGATGCCGGTCACGTTCTCGACAGCGTTGCCGGCGATGGCGACGATTACCAGCCCGGCGAACGACTTGGAGATGTGGAGCGTGTTGATCGTCGGCTGGAGGGCGTGGATGAACCAGTCCGAGACGAACGCCGCCGCGGTCCCCGCGAAGACGAGCAGCACGATGCTGGTTCGCAGCGAGATCCGGGGCTTGTCTCGTTCCTGCGAGATGATCTGATCGCCGCGCAGGTACTGGCGCAACCAGGTCGCATAGACGATCAGGATCGCGATCGCGCCGATGATCGAGATCGTCGTGGAGTGATGACTCGCGGGGTCGCCGGCCGAGTGGGTCAGCCCGATCAGCACGATGATGAACGAGGCCACCAACAGCAGCGTGGCCGTGTCATTGGGCAGCCGCGGGCTGAAACGCATGATGCCGTCGACTTCGCGCCGCGCGCCGGCGATGATCACGAGCCCCAGCACGAGCAGGGCGTTGACCAGGATCGAGCCGAGGATCGCCGTCTCGGCCACCACCCTTTCACCCGCGTTGAGGGCAAAGATGACGACAAAGAACTCGGGCAAGTTGCCCACCGTCGCCTGGGTGATGCCGGTGATCGCGGGGCTGAATCGCAATCCGACCTGCTCGACCGAGAAGGCGACCACCCAGGCGATTCCGGCCAGCGCGATCGCCGCCAGGATGAACGCGACCTCCGCCGACACCCCGCTGATGTAGCGGGCCAGGCCGGCCAGCACGGTCAGCAGGATGACGACCGCGAGCAGCCGGCGTTCGGTGCGGCTCACGATGCCGGGGAGTGCATCGCAGGCCTCAGCGGCCGGTCATAACGGTGTCGTCGTCGGAGTACGGCGGCGCACAGCAGCACAGCAGGACGAGCGGCTCGGGGCCCGGGTTCCAAAGCTTGTGCGGCGTTCCCGGCGTGATTACGACGCAATCGCCGGCTTCGATGTCCCCCTCGTCGTCGCCGAGGCGCATGTGGCCGCGGCCGGCGACGAAGTAATAGAACTCCTCGGTACGGGGGTGGTAGTGCTCGGCCGTCTCTCCCCCGGGTAAGACGGTCGCCTCGGCAAGACTCTGATTCCGCGCCGCGGTCCAGGCCGGACCGGCGAGCTCGCGGATCTTGGCTCCGTCCAGCGTGGTGAATGACTCCAGCTGCTCAAGGTTGGCCTTAGACACCATCACACGTGCTCAAACTCTCCAGTCTCGATGTCGCGCTGAACCTGACGTTCGATTTCGTGCTCGCTGGTGTCCGGGTCGATCTGTTTCAGCTCACGGATCCGGTGAGACTTGAACTTGAGGATCTCAAGGACGTAGACGAGATAGATGCTCGCCGCCAGCGCGACGAGGACGATCGCGCCCATCAGCAGCGACCAGCCGAGACGGTAGTGACCGTGGTGGTCGGAATAGGGGATGAATCTGAGCGCGAGCGCCATGCCGGCCAGCAGCAGCGTCCAGCCGTAGAGGTAGGCCACGGTCTTCCGCTGGCTGAAGCCGATCCGCGCCATTCGGTGGTGGAAGTGGTCGGCGCCGGCGGACCACGGGGCGCGACCGTACTTGAGGCGCTTGGCGATGACGAAGCTGGTGTCCAGGAACGGCACCGCGAGGATTACCAGCGGCACGGCCAGGGCGATGACCACGCCGGTCTTCAGCGATCCGATCACCGCCGCGACGCCGAGCAGGTAGCCGAGCAGGTTCGCCCCGCAGTCGCCCATGAAGACCTTCGCCGGATAGAAGTTGTGAAACAGAAAGCCGAGCGCCGCCCCCGCCGTGAGCGCCGCCAGCACCGCCGCCGCGTTGATGCCGAGCGAGAACGCGATGATCGCGAACGCCACCCCGTCGATCGTGCACAGACCGGCGGCGAGGCCGTCGACGCCGTCGGACAGGTTCACCACGTTCATCAGCCCGACCAGCCAGATCACCGACAGCACCCCGCCCTCGTTGGGGAACTGGAGCGCGCCGATGAACGGGATCGTGACGTCGGTCACCACGACCCCGCCCTCGACCACGATCACCGCGGCCGCGATCTGGCCGATCAGCTTCGCCAGTGGCGGCAAATCGCGGATGTCGTCGATCGCCCCGACTGCCGCGATCAGTACCGCTCCGGCGAGGATCGTCCAGGTGTCGACCCTCCCCGTCGAATGCGGGGCGTGCGGCGTCGGTTGCAACCGGATCGTCTCGGGCAGGAAGATCAGTCCCGCGACGAGGACCCCGACGAGAATCGCCAGACCGCCGAGCTCGGGGGTGGCGCGTTCGGCCATGCCCCGCTCGCTCGGCTTGGCCACCGCCCCCACTCGCCACGCGATCCGCGCCGCCAGCGGCGTCAGCGCCGTGGCGAGGACCATCGCCACGAGAAAGGCGAGCACGGCGTCCAGGTAGTGCATGAGGTTCCCGCGAAGGATGGCAGCCAACGGGGACCGTGCGGTCCGCGGCACCTCGAAGCATCGCCGGAAAAGCTAGACGGCGGCGGTTGCGAGCCCAGCGTAGAGCGGGTAACGCTCGCCGATCGCTCCGGCGCGCTCGGCCAACTCGCCGCGGCGGGACTCGAAGTCGTCCGGTTGCAGCGCCTGGGCGATGATCTTCCCGATCTCGACGAAGTCATCGACCTGCAGGCCTCGGGTCGCCAGCGCGGGTGTGCCGATGCGCAGGCCCGAGGAGACCGCCGGCGGACGGGGATCGAACGGCACCGCGTTGCGGTTGACCGTGATGCCGACCGAGGCGAGGCGGTCTTCGGCCTGCTTGCCGTCGAGTTCCGATTCGCGGAGGTCGCAGAGCACCAAGTGCACGTCGGTGCCCCCGGTGAGGACGTTGACGCCCGCGCCGGCGTTCAGGAGCTCGGTGGCGAGCCCTCGGGCGCCGGCCAGCGTCCGTTCCTGGCGTTCCCTGAAGGGCTCGGAAGCGGCGATCCGCAGTGCCACCGCCTTGCCCGCGATCACGTGTTCGAGCGGCCCGCCCTGCTGGCCGGGGAACACCGCCGAGTTGATCTTGCGCGCCAGCTCCTCCTTGCAGAGGATCAGGCCGGCGCGAGGACCTCCGATCGTCTTGTGGGTCGTGGTCGTCACCACGTCGGCGGTCGGGACCGGGCTTGGGTGCAGACCGGCGGCCACGAGACCGGCGAAGTGGGCCATGTCGACGACCAGGTAGGCGCCGACCGCATCGGCGATCGCGCGGAAGCGGTCGAAGTCGAGCACGCGGGGATAGGCGGACCAGCCGGCGAGAATCACCTTCGGATGACGCTCGTGCGCGATCCGCTCGACCTCGTCCATGTCGATCCGGCTGGTTTCCCGGTCGACGTGGTAGGGGGCGATGTCGTACAGCTTGCCCGACACGTTGATCGGCATCCCGTGCGTGAGGTGCCCGCCGTGGGCCAGCTCGAGTCCCATCATCGTGTCGCCCGGATCGAGCAGCGCGTGGTAAACGGAGGCGTTGGCCTGCGCGCCCGAGTGCGGCTGGACGTTCGCGTGTTCGGCGCCGAACAGCTCCTTGGCTCGGTCGATCGCCAGCTGCTCGGCGATGTCGACGAACTCGCACCCACCGTAGTAGCGCTTGCCCGGGTAACCCTCGGCGTACTTGTTGGTCAGCACCGACCCCTGGCACTCGAGCACCGACACCGGCACGAAGTTCTCGGACGCGATCATCTCGAGCGTCCGCTGCTGGCGCTCGAGCTCGAGCGCCAGCACCTCGGCGATCTCCGGATCGACCTCCGAGAGCGGCCGGTTGAAGAAATCCGGGGGAAGCTCTACGCCCACCGGCGCGACGATAGCAGTGGGTCAGCTGACGCGCTGCCGGATGCACGCCCGGCCGGCCAGGTAGGGCGCGAACGCGGAGGAGGTCAGGCAAGCTTTGTAGCGGCCCGACGGCAGGGCCCGCATCCGGACGATCGTCGCGTGGTGGGCCGCCGCGTTGACGTACTGCCGCCTGACCACGCGGCCATGTGAGTTCGTGATCGTCAGGGTGACGGGCTCCTCCACGGCGTAATAAACAGGACCCACCCGGTATCCGCCACTGACCGCGGCGAGCGTGAGACGGGGAATCGCCTCGACGTAGACGCTGTCGTAGGCGGCCGCCCACACCGAGCCGCCGGCATTGGTCGCGGTCACGCCACAGAGCATCGACTGCCCCGCCAGCTGCTGGGGCACCGTGAAGGTGGGCGATCTCCCCACGTGGACGATCTTGCCCTCATACGTGGAATAGCTTCCCGGCAGTGCGAAGGTGAACGTGTAGGTCGGGTTGCCCGACCAGCTGCCGCGGTGGCAGGTGACGGTGTTGCGCGTCGTAGTGATAGTCAGGTTTCTCCGGACCCCGCGGGGCCTTGGGCGGAGTGCGATCGCCGAACACGAAGTCCCGTACCTCGGGCATCGTGAGGTTCACATAGGTGTCCGGGGAATCAGGAGTACAGCTGTAAGAGCCGAGATCATCGACCCCGATCACGGTCGGCTTGGCCCCGAGCGTCACCAGCGGGCCGCCGCTGTCGCCCCGGCAGGCCACCCCGGTCTTCAACACCGCGCAAAAGCCGGTGATCGGGATCAGCCCGCAAGCCCCGTCGGTGATGACGAGTTCAGTCAGGCTGTGCAGGTATCCGTCGTAGACGTCATTGCTCTGGGAACCCCAGCCGAACAGGCGGACGGGAGTTCCCGCCGGCGGGAGCCGGCGGGCGACCGGGATCGGCTTCACGTACGGGCCGGAGAAGGACAATGCCGGGATCGTGAGCACGGCGACGTCGTCGACGAACGTCTGGGGGTTGTAAAAGGGATGGATGGCGAGCGCGGTGGCGTTGCGGAGCTGCAGGTTCGCGGAAGCGTTCGCGGACGCGATGCCGGCTCGTATCCGGACGTATTGGGCCTGCTCTCCGTCTTCGCAGTGGGCCGCCGTGAGGACGTGGGTGGCATTGACGATCACGCCGGTGCACAGACCGCCGTCGATGTTCGTCACCTTCACCGTCCACGGCGCCTGGGTGATCCGAACGCGAGAGCCGCCCACGATGTGATTGCCGACCCGGACCGCGGGCCCGCGGGCGGTCGCTGTCGCGGCCGCAACGAGGCAACACAGCACGCCGAGGGCAGCGCTCAGTCGCACTTTCGGCAATCCAGGACTTGGTGGCCTCCAGCATGAAACGCGCCATCGAGTTTGTCGAGGGCATCGGTGGCCTGGTTCTCTGCGCTTTCGTCACATCAGCCCCGATCAACCGCTTGACCTGCGCCAGCGCTTCCCCATATGTGTGTGCGCAAGCGTGGACGCTACGGTGGGCATAGTCCTGGTTGAACTTGTTGACGGTACTGATCGCATTCTGGGCGTGCTCGGATTCATGGATCTGTGTGTCGGCGTTGTAGTCGGCCGCGGCCTGCTTGCAGGCCGGCGTGGAATTCGCCCGTGCTGTCCATTTCAGCGCATAGATCGTGATGTTGGGTTCAGGGAAGGAAATGCCGTATTTGCTCGTGATGCACACGTTGGCGGCGATCTCCTCGCAGCTGTAACCGAAACATGCGAGGCCACTTGGGCATTCGATCGTGCATTGGGTGTAATCGATGTAGTACGTGTTCGTACACGGGCAGTAGCCTCGAGTCGTCTGCGTCACGGTGTCGTGGCGATGAACCACGTTGGCCGGAAACGCCTTCTTCTGCTGGATGCCGTCGATCCACGTGTATCCGCCCTTGGTTTGGGTTCCGTCCGTAACCGCGGACGGCGACCCCCAACACGGTGAGTCGATCGGCGAAGTCGTTGCAGGTGCCGTGAAAATCGTTGTCGGGATCGTGGTTGAAGGTCACGCCGGCCGCCGCGGCGATCGGACCCAACCGGCTCAGGCTTCGCGCGAGCGCGGCCGCCGACCGCACGGCCGGCAGCACCAGCGATGCCGCCGCCGCAGCTTTCGTTCGTCGGGGTGGCCGGGTCCGATCGCCACGGTCACCGGGAGTTCCGGTCGATCGGCGGCGAACCGAGCGAGCCCCGGCGCCAACCGCTCACACGGTGGACAGCCGGGAGCGAGGACCACGATCAGCGCATCCCTGCCGTCGTTGCGGTCGAACTCTTTGAGCTGAGAGCCGACACGCGCCTGGCGGAGACTCTGGATCCGCGGCGCCAGGGAGGCGAGCAGAAACACTCCGAAGCCGAAGAGGACCGTCTGCAGGCCGAGCGAGCTCGACGAGGCAGCCGTGAACGAGGCGGCGAACGCCGCCAAGGCCAGCCCGAGGTTACGGACCGCCAGCGGCAGGCCGATCCTGGCTCGACTGAGCGCGCCCAGACACGAGCACTTGGCCCCGCGCAGCGGCGACCGCCGCGCGGCGAGCACGCCGCCGGCGAGCCCGGCCAGCATCGCGCTCGCCAACCGCAGTCCGGTCGCGGGGGCCAGCACCAGCGTCGCCGCGACGGTCAGCTCGGCGAGCGGGAGCAGCTTCCCGACCACGCGGCCGAGGCGATTCCCGATCAGCGTCTGGACGACCGCGCCCCAGGCTCTGGGGCCGTCACGGCCGGCCACCTTGACCGTGCCGGAAGCGAGGAACAGTGCGGCGAGCGACGCCGCGACCAGACGAGCGAGCTCATCTGTCCACACAGCCCGCCGCCCGATGCACGCCAGGCACCGGCGACTCCCGGCGACCTTGTTTTTCGCACCCTAAGCCGATTCTCATCGCTGGCCGGGGCGAAGTCAACTGGGCGAAAGTTAAGGACCTTTAGTCGCGAATCTCGGCGACGATCACCGCCAGATCTCCCCTCGACCAGCCCACCCGCGCGTTGAACCCGGCCTCGCTCAGCCACCGAAGCTGGTCGTCGATCGTGCTTGGTTTGTCGTAGCCGTCGGTCAACGGCGTGCCTGCGTCAGCCGGGTCCTCCGGGAGGACCACGTCGGCGAGCGTGAACCGTCCCGCCGGCGCCAGTGCGTCGCGCACACGGCGGAACAGATCGGCCTTCTCCTCGCCGTCGAGGTGGTGCACGCACAGGGCGCTGGCGACGAGATCGAACGGGCCCGGGGGTAACGGGTCCTGAAGCCGGCCGACGTGCAGCTGAACCCGCGCCGGCGGCAGCGCCGCGGCCGCCACCTCGAGCATCCCGGGGGCGACGTCGACCCCGACCAGCGACGCCCCGGGGTGACGGGCGAGCAGGCGCCGGGCCGTCTCCCCGGTTCCGGTCCCCAGGTCGAGGATGCGGTGGGCGTCCCCTCCGCTCGCCAGCGCCAGCTCTTCCTGCAGCAATTCGTAGAGCGGGACGTCGGCGGTGATCATCTCGGCGTAGGTCGCCGGGTCGAAGTGGTACTCCCAGCCGAGCGCCTCGCCGAGCTCCGCCCCGCCGACCGCGCCATGGCGCGCCACCGACCAGCGGCCGGAGGCCTCGTACTCGCGCAGATCGACAACGGTCGACGAGGTACCCGGGAGCTCGCCTCCGTCGATGACTATGTCGGCGGCGGCCCGCAGCAGCTCGGGGACGTCCTCGAGCCGTCGTGGATCGAGGCCGCCCGCCCGGTTGGCGCTCGATTGCAGCACCGGCCATCTGACCCCGGCCAGCGCGGGCAGATCCGGGATGCGGAGCCCGAGCGTCTCCGGATCCTCTCCACAGGCCAGCGGAAAGCGATGGTGTGGGTTGGGCAACAGCGCCGTCACCGCGCCCGGCAGCAGCCGCACGAGCGCCTCGCGGGTCTTCGCGCCGAGCTCCGGGAGCGACGCCAGCGCCAGCCCGACGTCGAAGAACATCACCGCGGAGGGTTTGCTGAGGGACCGGCGCTTGAGCAGGTAGAGCCGCTGAACCGCGAACCGGTTGGCCGGATCGCACGCGAGCCCGTAGACGGTGTCGGCGGGGAACACGGCTACGCCGCCCGCCGCCATGCACCGTTCGAGGTCGCTCGCCGAGGTGCTCACCGCCGGCCGACGATCACCCGCTCGCGGCCGGCCAGATCGCGCAGCCGCTCGATCGAGAGCAGCCCGGCGTCGCCGAGCAGGCCGCCGACGGCCGCCGCCTGGTCGGGTGCAATCTCCAGCGCCGCCAGCGAAGTCCCGTTCAGCTCGCCAACCAGCCGACGGATGACGTCGAGCCCGTCGGCACCCGCGAACAGCGCCCCGGCCGGTTCGTAGTCGGTGATCTCCGCGACCAGGCCGGCGGCGCCGGTGGGGACGTAGGGCAGGTTCGCGAGCACCGCGTCCCCGTGGTCGCCCGCGAGCAGGTCTCCATGAACGAACGCCACGTCCAACCCGAGCCGCTCCGCGTTGTCACGCGCGACATCGAGCGCGTCGGCATCGAGGTCGATGCCGACGATGTCGAGATCCGGCCGCTCGTCCTTTAGCGCCAGCGCCACCGCACCGCTCCCGGTTCCGACGTCCAGCACCCGCCACCCCGCGGGCAGCGCGATTCCCACCTCGACCAAGAGCTCGGTCTCGGGTCGTGGTATCAGCACCCGCCGGTCCACGGCCAGCGACAGCCGGCGGAACTCTTTGCGCTCGAGGATGTAGGCGACGGGTTCGCGCGCGACCCGCCGAGCGATCAGCCGGGCGAACTGCACCGACGCCGCGTCGGGCACCCGATCGAGGGCTCGCGTGATCAGCCCCGCCCGGTCGCACCCGAGAGCGCTGGCCAGCAGCAGCTCGGCGTCGAGTCGCGGCGTGTCGCAACCCGCCTCGGCGAGCTCGCGCGCGGCCTTCAGTACCGCGTCTCGGGTGGTCGCGGCCGGCACCGCAGCCACCGCGGCCTCAGACACCCGCCTTCTCCTCGAGCCGGCGCCGCTTTTCGTCGTCCTGGAGGGCGCTAGTGAACTCGTCGAGCTCGCCCATCAGAACCTCGTCGAGGTTGTGCACGAGCAGGTTGACGCGGTGGTCCTTGACCCGCCGCTCCCCGTAGTTGTAGGTGCGGATCTTCTCCGCTCGGTCACCGGTTCCTACCTGCGCCTGACGCGACGCGGCCAGCGACGCCTGCTGCTCCGCCAGCGCCCGCTCGTACAGCCGCGCCCGCAGGACCCGCATCGCGCGCTCGCGGTTCTGCAGCTGCGACTTCTCGTCCTGCATCGAGACCACGATTCCGCTCGGCTTGTGCGTGATGCGCACCGCGGAGTCGGTCGTGTTGACCGACTGACCGCCGGGACCCGAGCTCCGGTAGACGTCGATCTGCAGATCCGCCGGATCGATCTCGACCTCGACCTCGTCCGCCTCGGGCAGCACCGCGACCGTCGCCGTCGAGGTGTGGACCCGTCCCTGCGATTCCGTCTCGGGCACCCGCTGTACGCGATGTGTGCCCCCCTCGAACTTGAACACCGAGTAGGCACCGTCGCCCTTGACAGCGAACGTGTAGCTCCCATCGCCGATCGACAGCGGCTCGACCGTCAACCCTCGGCGTTCGGCGTAGCGGGTGAGCATCCGGTAGAGATCTCCGGCCCACAAGGCCGCCTCGTCGCCCCCGGCGCCGGGCCGAATCTCGACGATCACGTTCTTGTCGTCGTTGGGGTCGCGCTCGACCATCGCCAGGCGGACCTCCTCTTCCAGCGTCCCCATACGCTCCCGCGATGCCTCGAGCAGCTCGCGCAGCTCGGGATCGTCGCCGTCCTCGTCCAGCAGTTCGCGGGCGCCCGCGTAGTCGTCGGCCACCCGTTTGTACTCGGTGGCCAGGCGGGCGGCCGGCTCGAGCTCGCGGTAGGCGCGGCTGGCAGCCGTGAACCGCTCGCGGTCTCCGATAACTACAGGATCCGCCAGCTCGCCCTGGAGGGCGCTGAAGCGCGCATCGATCTGGGCGATCAGGTCGTCGATCATCTTGATGTCGAGTTTAGGACCGGGTCTGGGCTGGGCGGTAGCTCGCAACTTCATCCGACGAGACGTGTTACGGTCGTCACGGCCATCCCGGCTGTGCAGCCGGGAGCGGGACCCCTGAAGTTGGGGGCTAGGCCGTGGGAGACATAAGGGCCGTGGCTGGTGAGCTCGAGCCCGGTGTCCCATCAGCGCCAGGACCTGAGCAGCATCCAAAAAATGCGGTTTCCAGTGCCCGGAATGCGAGTTGCAACTACTTGCGTCGCTGCCCTCCGCAGGGCAGTGTTGGTCGTGCTCGTCTTCGCCGCCGCTGCCCCCGCCGGCGCGCTGGCCGCCGCGGGGACCAAGGCGGTGCGCTTCCACGGTTACCGGCTGGTGGTGCCGACGAGTTGGCCGGTGTTTGATCTCAGCGCCGACCCGACCGCCTGTGTGCGGTTCAACCGCCATGCCGTGTATCTAGGCGAGCCCGGCACCGACCAGCGGTGCCCGGTCCAGGCCATTGGGCGTACGGAGGCGATCCTGGTCGCGCCGCTGGGCGCGAGCGCCACATCGCTGCCGACGCCGTCGGTGGCGGGCGCCGACGCCGGGGCAGGCACGGTGGCGCGAATCGTCGACCGACGACGAGGCGTCGTGATCACGGCGACGTGGAACCGTCAGCCGGGGGGAATCGCGCGGGCACTCGGCGTGCGGTCGCTGGCGAGGCTCGCGGCGGCATCACGGATGCGGCCCCAGCCGTCGCCGATCAGCTCGATCCGCCCGGGCGCCGCCGTCGCGGCGGCCGGTGGCCCGGCCGAGCCCGGGCAGGTGTTCACCGGGCGGGGCTTTGACACCTGTGAGGACCCGAGCTCGGGCCAGATGTCGGCCTGGCTCGCGTCTCCCTATCGCGCGGTCGGCGTCTACATCGGCGGCAGCAACATGGGCTGCTCCCAGCCGGCTCTTAGCGCCGCTTGGATCCGCCGCCAGTCCGCCGCAGGATGGCACCTGATCCCGATCTACGTCGGGCTTCAGGCTCCTGGCTCGTGCAGCTGCGGCGAGGTCACGCCCAAGAAGGCGGCGAGTCAGGGCACGGCCGACGCCAGCGACGCGATCACGCAGGCGAAGTCGGTCGGCCTCGGCACCGGAAACCCGATCTTCTTCGATATGGAGGCTTACAACCCCGGCGGCACCACGACCTCGGCGGTGTTGACGTTCCTCGCGGCCTGGACGGGTCAGCTCCACGCCGCGGGGTACAAGTCGGGCGTATACAGCAGCTCCAGCTCGGGCATCGCGGACCTCGTCTCACGGCACGGCAGTGGCTACCTCGAGCCGGACGAGATCTGGGTTGCCGACTGGAACGGCTCCGCGACCACAAACGATCCGGCTGTCCCGCGCGGCGATTGGTCCAACCACCAGCGCCTGCACCAATACGTGGGCCCGACGTACGAGACCTTCGGCGGCAGCACCAATCAGGTCGACATCAACTATCTCAACGCGATCACCGCTGCCGCGGGCACGACCAAAGTGACCGCGGCCACCCCGCCGGCGCTCACCGCCGATCCACTGATCGCGGGCGCTCCGATCATGGGTCAGACCCTCAAAGAGACGCACGGGAAGTGGTCTCACGATCCCGTCTCCTACACCTATCAGTGGCAGGACTGCGACAGCACGGGCACCGAGTGCACCGCGATCGCGGGGGCCCACGCACGGACCTACAAGCTCGCCAGAACCGACGTGGGCCACACGATCCGCGTGATCGAGGACGCCGCGAACGCCGCGGGCGCGGGCGAGCCTGCGAGCTCGACCCAGACCGGCAGCGTCAAGCGAACGCCCACCAACGGGTACTGGCTCTACAGCGGTTACGGGAACGTCTACGCCAGCGTCGGCGCGAGCTGGTACGGATCGGCGGCCAACAGTCAGGTCGGCTTCGACTCGATCGTCGGCATGGCCGCGACCAGCAACGGCAAGGGCTACTGGCTGGCCGACGCCGCCGGCAACGTCTACCCATACGGCAACGCCCCGACCCGCACCAACCCGATCCCCTACCACCCGGTGATCGGAATCGTCCGGGCCCCCCATAATCACTACTGGCTCTACAGCGACTACGGCGACGTCTACCACGGCAAGGGCACCAGCTTCTACGGCTCGCCACCTCACAGCCACGTCGTGGATTCCAAGATCACCGGGATGGCGGCCACGCCCGACGGCAAGGGGTACTGGCTCGTCGATTCCCGCGGTCGCGTTTACCCCTACGGCGACGCCACCGCCGCGCGGCCGTCCGGCGTCCACGGCAAAGTCATCGGCATCGTCGCCGCGCCCGGCGGCGGTTACTGGCTCTATACAGCTGCCGGCAACGTCTACCACGGCGGCGGCGCGCCCTGGTACGGATCGGCGCTGCACCGCGGGGCCGGGGCGGCGAAGATCACCGGCATGAGCGCCACGCCGGATGAGCAGGGGTATTGGCTGGTCGATTCAAGCGGGCACGTCTATTCCTACGGTGACGCGGCGACGTGGCCAATCCCCAAGAAGTTGTCCCCGATTCTCGGGATCGCGGGGTAGCGCCGGCTGGCTCAGCGGTTGGCCGGGGGGGCGGTTGGCCGGGGGGGGCGATTGGCCGGGGGGGGCGATTGGCCGGGGGGGCGATTGGCCGGGGCGAGCGAGTCATTCCTTCCGCTTACTCAGTAAGTGACAAGAAATTGGACGCCAAAACTCCCCTTACAGGCGGAACGGCGGTCCAGATTCACCGCCAGCCGGCCATTTCTGGGTCAAACGGAGGTTCTTCCGCGAACTTCGCCAAAAAGCCTCCGGGGGGTGGCGGAAGATTGACAAAGTTCAGCCGGGGACCCAAATTGTGGGCCAGATTGGCGTTAGCACTTTTGTACAAAGGCGGGGCGACCACCCGTCGCCGGCCCGCTCACCCCCGTCGGTAGCCCGAGGCACTGGCTCACCACCCGTTCCCCCCCGACGCGAGGCGCGCACGCCACCGCCACCGCCCGTCCCCCCGCCGGCCGACCGGCGCCACCGCCCCCCGCGACCGGGCGGAATCTAGGCCACGACCTCCAGGCCGACCATATCCGCCGCGTTCGCCTCGCCAGGCTTCTCGAGCGCCAAAACCGCGTCGAGCGCCGCGATCGCCACCGCGAGCTGGTCGAGGTCCGGCTCCCGCGTGGTCAGCTTCTGCAGCTGGAGGCCCGGGTACATGATCGCCTGCACCCAGCGCCGGCGGCGATTCCGACCGGCCCACTTGATGACCTCGAAGGACAGCCCCGCGATCAGTGGCACGCCGACGATCCGGGTCAGGACCAGGATCCACCAGGCGGGCAACCCGATCGGGGCGAACACGAAGATCGCCATGATCATCACCACGAGGAGAAAGCTCGTCCCGCAGCGGGGATGCAGTCGCGAGTAGAGCGTCGCGCGCTCGGGCACGAGCTCGTCGCCCGCCTCGTAGCACGAGATCGTCTTGTGCTCCGCGCCGTGGTATTCGAAGACGCGCCGGAGGTCCGGAATCCGCGAGAGCAGCAGCAGATAACCGAGGAAGATCGAAGTCCGCACCACGCCTTCGACGGCCCAGAACAGAACCGAGGAGCCGAGTTGGCCCTTGATCAGGCTGGTCAAGCCGACCGGGGCGACGAAGAACACCCCGATCGCGAACACGATCGCCACGATCACGGTCCCCGCCCACGCTCCGCCGGAGATCTCCTGTTCCTCGCCGGGCATCTGCGCGTTGGCGGAGATGCTAAGGGCGCGCATGCCGATCCCCAGCGACTCGACCAGCGCAACCACGCCGCGGATGACCGGCAACCGGTAGATGCGGCGGCGCTTGCTCCAGGCCAGGAGCGGGAATGTGCGCACCGAGACGGTCCCGAGCCCCGTGCGAGGCAGATCGACTCCGGGAGTCTCCTCCGGAGGCTTGCGCACGGCGACCGACCAGTTGGCGACGCCACGCATCATCACCCCCTCCAGGACGGCCTGTCCTCCGACAGGCGCGTCCCGCTGGGCGGTCAGGCGTCCGTTCCCCCCACCTTGACTCACACGGAGCCCCTGACGAGCTAGCTGCCGGTGGCCGCGCGCGCCGCGCGCCGCCCCTTGGCTACCCGTCGCTGGAAGCGCTCGACCCGTCCGCCCGTGTCGACCAGCTTCTGCTTGCCGGTGTAGAACGGATGGCACACAGAGCAGATTTCCACGTGGATCTCGGGCTTCGTCGACCGCGTCATGAACTCGTTTCCGCAGGTGCAGCGGACGTGAGCATCTACATATTCAGGATGGATTTCGGTCTTCATTGTCCTTTTGAGTCTAGCGTGGGCCGAACGCGGCGATCGCGTCCGGTACCCGGTGATAATGCGCCATCGTGGCCACGAGGCGCAGACTTATCGGGACCCTCGTCACGGCCGCGGCGGCGGCCGCGATCGTCTCGCTCGTGCCCGACCGCACGCAGGCCGGCACGAGCGCGCCACGCCCCACGATTGCCAGCGCGGCGCGCCCCGCAAACCCTACCTCCGCCTGCGCACGGGCGCCGGGCAAGGGCCTCGCCCTGACGAACGTAGCCGCTCACGGCGCCCAGCTGGTGGCGACCGGAGCCAACGGCCTGATCGCGATCGCCTCCTCGCCCGGCCGCTGGACGGTCCCCCCCAGGTCCACGACACACGATCTGCGCGGCGCCGTGTGGACCGGACGGCGGTGGGTCGCCGTCGGGGATATCGGCACGGTCCTGAGCAGCGCGGACGGCCGGCGGTGGCGCGCCGCGAGCGGCATTCCGAATTCGGGACTGCGGGCGATCGCGGCCCGGCCAGGACTGGTCGTCGCGGCCGGGACCGGCGGTACCGTCGTCACGTCCCCGAATGGGCAAAACTGGAGCTCGCTGAACGTCGGGACAAGCCGGATCCTGTGGGGCGGTACCGCCCTCGGCTCGACGGTGCTGCTCAGCGGCAAGCGGGCGACGGTGATCGATAGCCAGGACGGCACCCACTGGCGGACCGTGCCCACCCATCCGCGCCGGACGGGTAACCGCACCGCGCCGCGCCCGTTCCTGTGGCAACTCGCCGCCAACGGCCGCCGGCTCACGGCCGTGGGCGACTTCGGCGCCATCCTCCAGGGCACGCTGGCGGGGCTGACGGCGGTCCCGAGCCCGACGCCGGCGATCCTCCGCGGCGTCACCTACGGCCGCGGAATTGGCGTGATCGTCGGCTCGAGCGGGGCGGTTCTCCGGTCGACCCCCGACGCTCTCTGGAAGACCGTGTCCGTGCCGACCACCGTGGATCTGCGCGGCGTCGCCTACACCGGCTCGCGCTTCGTGGCCGTCGGCGATGAGGGCACGGTCATCTCCTCCCCGAACGGCCGTCGCTGGCAGCTCGAGACGACCGCGATGCCGTGTGCGCTGCTAGCCGTCGCCCACGGCGCCGGCCGTTACCTCGCCGTCGGCGGGTCGGGAACGGTGATCTCGTCCCGCCAGGGCCGCACGTGGCAGACCCTCCCCCGGCCCACCCGCCAGGACCTCTACGGGCTCGCCCACGGCCGGAACGGGTTCATCGCCGTGGGCGCCAAGGGGACCGTGCTCCAATCCGCCGACGGCGTGCAGTGGGTGCGGCGCCGCGTGGCCACCGACCTGAACCTCCACGTGGTGGCCTGGACCGGTCACGCCTATCTGATCGGGAGCGACAACGGCCTGCTCTTCACCTCCCCCAACGGCGTCCGCTGGCGGCGCATCCGCTCGCCGGCGTTTCATTCGATCCGCGACTTCGCCACCGGCGGCGGGACCACGGTGGCCGCCGGTGCGGGCACCGTGATGCGGCTGGCCCGCAACGGCCGCTGGACGCTCGAGGCGATCGGGCTCGGCCGCTTCCAGACCTCGGTCGCCTACGGCACGGGGCGGTTCGTGATCGTCGGCCACAACGGAGAGGTGCTCGTGTCAACCGACGGGGGCCGAACGTGGACGGCGGCGACGATGCCGGCGGAGATCAACCTCGATCGCATCGTCTACGCGGACGGTCGCTTCATCGCCGCCGGCGAGGGACTCGAGGTCACCTCGCGCGACGGCTTGACGTGGTCCAGTCGCCGGCTGCCGACCTCCCGCTCGATCCGTTCGATCGCCGTCGTTGGAAGCCGGCTCATCGCCGTCGGCGACCTCGACACGATCCTCCGCTCCGCCGACGGCGGCCGGCGCTGGCGGGCGGTCGTGCCCTAAAGCGCCTCCACCGGCGCCTTTGCACGGAAAACCGGACTCGACCGGCCGCCAAAGTCCACCCGCGCGGCCCCCCTCGTAACTCTGCCTATTGTTGCCCGCTCGCGAGACAAGGGGGTAGCCATGATTGGTCGTCGAACGCGGAGCCCGTGGGGCCGCGCCGCGCGAGCCCTCACTGGGATCATCGCCGTCGTATGCGTTCAGTTGATCGCCACCGGATCGGCCTCGGCTGCCCTCAAGTCGTGCGGAGACCCCGTGCAGTCCGGCTCCGATTCGGTAGTCAGCTGTACTGACGCCGGTGGACGTGAGATCTTCACCGTTCCCGATGGGGTCGCGACTGTCGAGGTCGACGCCAAAGGGGCCGCCGGAGGAGCGTCGGGAGGCGTCGCCGGAGGCCAGGGCGGCGAAGAGTCCGGCGGCCTGACGGTTACCCCGGGCGAGGTTCTGACCGTGGTCGTCGGCGGCCAGGGCAACGGTCCGAGCGGGACAGCAGGCGGGGACGGTGGCGACGGTGGCGGTGGTGGCGGCGGTACGGGCGCGACCGGCGACGCCGGTGGAGCGGGTGGCGGCGGTGGCTCATTCGTGTTCGACGACTCGGGCGACCTGGTGGTCGTGGCCGGAGGCGGCGGCGGCTCGGGAAGTGGGACCTGCAGCACCACCGATCCGGTCGATGGAGGTGTCGGCGGTGGCGACATTGGCGACACCGGGGGTTGTAACGAGGGCGGTCAAGGCGCCACGCAGAGCGCCGCGGGCGCCGGCGGGTTCGATTCCGGGGGGCCCACCGACGGGACCACCGGAAGCGGGCCGGCCGCGGGAGGCGACCCGGGAGCCGGTGGCGGCGGCGGCAGCGCTGACTCCGGCGGTGGCGATGGTGGCGGCGGTGGTGGCGGCGGCTACTACGGCGGTGGCGGCGGCGCCGACGACAACGGCGGTGGCGGCGGTTCGGGCTTCGACGGCGGACTGACCCACGCGAACCCGCCCGTCACCGGCGACAACGCGGGTGACGGCGTGGTCACGTTCACGTACGCGACTCCGTCGGCGCCGGCCATCACGAGCGCCGCTGCCGCGGGATTCGCGGCCGGCGAGCACGGATCGTTCACGGTCACCGCTTCGGGGGTCCCGACCCCCTCGATCAGCGACAACGAGGCGTCGCTGCCAGCCGGAGTGACGTTCACCGACAACGGCGACGGTTCGGCGACGCTCGCGGGCACTCCGGGGGTCACCGCGGCCGGCGTCTACGCCCTCACGCTCACGGCGTCCAACGGCGTGTCCCCCGATGCCACGCAGACCTTCACGCTGTATGTGTCGGCGTCGTGCCCCGCGGCCGCCCTGTCGGGGACGACGATGGTCGCCCGGTGTACCTACGACGGCAACCTTCAGACCTTCACCGTGCCCTCCGGCGTCGGCTCGATCACGCTGAAGGTCGACGGCGCGCAGGGTGGCGCCTCGAGCACGGTGAGCGACGACGGCGGACTCGGCGGCCAGGTGCAGGCCGAGTTCCCCGTCACAGGCGGGGAAATGCTCACGATCCTGGTCGGTGGAATGGGCAACTCGCCCTCGGCGAGCGGCGGGGGCATCGGCGGCTTCGGCGGCGGGGCTAACGGGGGCAGCGCGGGCACGTCGGCAGCCGGGGGAGGCGGTGGCTCGTTCGTGTTCACCGGGTCCCGAACGCCGCTGGCCATCGCCGGCGGCGGTGGTGGTGGCGGTGGCGCCGAAGCGGCCGGCGGGGGCGGCGGGGGCGGCTTCCTGAACGGATCTAACGCCGCCGGCAGCACCGGAGGCCTGGGCGGCACGTTGACCAGCGGTGGAGCAGGCGGAAGCACGATGGCATCTGCCGGCAGCGGTCCGGCCAGCGCGGCGGCCGGTGCGGTCTTCCCGGGCCCGGGCGGCAGCGGGTCGGCCGGACCACCCGATGGCTTCGCCGGCGCCGGCGGCGGTGGGGGCTTCTTCGGGGGCGGCGGTGGCGGCGGCGGTTCAGCGTCGGGCGGTGGCGGCGGCGGGTCCGGCACGCTGAACAGCATCGCCGGCGACGTCAGCATGCAGAGCGGCGTGCAGACCGGCAACGGCGTGGTCACGATCACCTACGTTCCGGCGCCGCCGATCGCGTCGATCACCTCCCCGTCCACTGGCGGCGTATACGCCCTCGGCCAGGTCGTGGCAACTAGCTTCAGCTGTAGCGACTCCGCCGGCGGGCCGGGGCTGTCCTCATGCAAGGACAGCAACGGATCAGCCTCACCGGGTCAACTCTCGACGTCGACCATCGGTACTCATACCTACACCATCACCGCCACATCGAGTGACGGGCAGACGGGCACCGCGCACATCACCTACACCGTGCTCGGCAAACAGACCCTGACGGTCACCGCGCAAGGAGCGGGGACCGGAGAGGTGACCAGCTCGCCCGCCGGGATCCGCTGCCCTAGCGCTTGCGCAGCGACGTTCGTGGCTCTCACCAAGGTGACACTTACGGCGATCGCGAGTTCCGGCTCAGAGTTCAGTGGCTGGCAGGGCGCAGGTTGCTCAGGACTTGCGAAATGCACCGTCTCGATGAGCGCCGCCCGCCACGTGTACGCGACGTTCGCCGTCCCGCCGCCGACCTGCACACTCAAAGTGAGCACCGAGAGCGTGCCGCTGCCGGCCAAGGGCAAGCCCGCCAAGGCCGGCAGGTTGAAGCTGACCACACTATGCGACGAAGCCGGGGCCGTAGCGCTAGTCGGGACGCTGACCGACAAGCCCAAGGGCGGGGGCGTCACCAAGAAGTTCAGCCTCGGACCGGTGCGCACCTCCGCCAAAGCCCACCGGGCGACCACGCTCACGGTCGCAGTGCCGAAGGCCGCTGTAACGGCTCTGGCCAAGGGCGCCAAGGAATCGGTGACGCTCACCGTGACGATGACCAACGCCCACGGCCGCGGCCACGCCACCACCACGATCAAGCAGCTCCACGGCTCCGGGTAGCGAGCGACCTGGCTATCCACTTCGCCCCGCAACCGTTCAGGCAGATCCGGGTCGATCGGGTCGGTCTGAGCCCGTCTCAGCCCGCAGCGCCGTGGTGGCTTCGTGGTCGAGGTCAGCGTTCTCGTCGAGGACGACGCCGTATATGTCTCTGGCACGCTCGCGAGACACCCAACCCTCGCGGACGTCGCGCTCCACGAGCTCCGGGTCACGGTCGGTCGGTGGGCCGTAGCCGCCCCCGGCCGTCGTGTATGACAGAACTGTCTCGCCGTCCCGCAACACCACTTCGGCGAGGCCGGGCAGCTCGTGGAGGTTGCCGTCGAGATCCCGGCGGTATTGACGCGAGCGCGATCCGGGTTGTCCACCGCGCGCCCCCTCGGCGCGGTTGACGTGTCCATCGCTGGCGTAGATGACACGCATTTCCGTTTCCCGGGGCCCGTACTCCGCGAACACCGAAGGCGCGCCCCGACGGCGGCCCGCGCCTTCGGAATCGGGGACGACGCGCTGGCTGCGGACGAGGATCGGGAAGCTCAGCTCGTCCACCTCGACGCTGTCGACATACAGCATCCCCCCGTTGCCGGCGTGGCACAGAGTCAGCCAGCCGTCGTTAAGTGGGCCTCCGGCGCCGCCGCTGAGGACGAGAAACAGTTGGTTGACGAACGGCGCGCCAGCGGCGCGCGGATCCCGGCCGGAGATGACGGCGGCGGCGGGCGCCCCGTACCCGCCTGGCGCGGCCATGCCGTTTCCGTCCGCGAGCTCGGCGATTGCGAGCTGCACGGCGCTCGTCAACCGATCGGCGACATTGGTGGTGGCGACCGAGCAACTCGTCGGATGCTCGGGGATGCCGACGACACAGCCGCGGCGCAGCCGCACGTCGATCCGCCGGAAGCTTCCCGCGTTCGTCGGCACATCATCGCCCAACGAGTTGAAGAGACCGATCATCGCTGCCGTTCGCGAGCAGGCCTCGGTGAGGTTCAGGCCGTTCGGGCAGCAGTCGGGATTGTCCTGCAGGTCGATCACGACCGTCGCAGCGTCGGGGTCGACCGAGACCCTCGCCGCGACCGGGATCCCATCCGGGGCGCCGGGGTAGGGGTCGTGAGCCGAACTGGCCGTGGCGGTGCCGGGGGGCAGCCGTCGTACCGCGTGGATCATCCGTTGCTCGGAGTAGTCGAACCATTGCTCGGCCCAGTCGCCCAAGGTCTCGAAACCGAGTTCGTGGCCGAGCGCCAGCAGTTCGCGCTCGCCGATGCGCGCCGCGCCGACCATCGCCAAATAGTCTCCTCGCCACTGCTGCGGCACACGAATACGCGCCTCACACATGCGGATAATGTCTTGACGGTCGGTGTAATCCTGCTGCACCTGTACGACCGGGAAGATCACCGCGCCCTCGGCGTACACGTCGATCGCGGCGCCCATGTAAGTCGTGGGTAACGCGTTCCCGCAGTCGGCCTGATGGGCCTTAACCAGGACCGTGAACCGGTGGCTGCCATCCGCGTCGACGACGGGCACGAGCAGCGAGTGGTCCGCCGGGTGTGAATTACCGTGGTAGGGGGAGTTGTGAAGAAACGCGTCGCCGGCGCGAAGCGTCGGGTGGAACTCATGCAGAGCCCTCGACATCAAGTCAGGACCGCTCAGCACGTGGATCGGCAGGCTGTCGGCCGCCATCAGCAGGCGGTGGTCATCCGTGACGATCGCACACGAAAAGTCCCGCGCGGTGTTGAGGACGCCCGAGCGGCCCGTCCTGTAGAGCGTGTTGCTCATCTTCCGGACGATCGCGCGTAGACGATTGGCGACGATCGCCAGCTGAACGGGGTCGGCCGGGCGCGGCTCGACCATAGTCAGTCCAGCTCCATCGTGAGCACGAGGGTGCCGAGGTCGGTCTTGTGCGCGCGAGCGCCTGGCGGCACGATCACGGTGGTAAATGGCGACTCGAGGACGGCCGGGCCGACGCACGCAGCGCCCTCCGGCAGGGACTCGACATCGACTACGGCGGCGGCGATCCAGCCGCGATCGGCGAAGTAAATCGACCGCTGGTGAACGTCACCGCCGTTTTGACCGGCGCTCGCCATGCGCGGCACCGGACGATCTCCCGAACGCGCGCTCACGCGCGCCCGCCAGCCGATCACCTCGATGCGCGAATCGCGCTCGGCGATCGCGAACAGCGCCTCGTGGGCGCGATGGAAACCGTCCGCCAACCGCTCGACATCGTCGCTGGCGACGAAGCGATCGTTGACGATCGGCACCTGGATCTCCCAGATCTGCTTGGGGTAGCGTGCCTCGATCGCATATTCGATCGTGTACGGGAGTCCGGGGAAACAGCGCGCGGCAAACGCGCGGCAGGCCGACGACAGGTCGTCCAGAGTCCGGTTGGCACCGGCGTAGTCGAACCGGTCCGTGGTCGTGACAAACGTCTGTGCGTGCTCGGTGGAGAGGTCCGAGAGGAGCCCGCCCGCGGCGCTGAGCGCGGCGCCGATCTCCGGAATCAGCATCAGGCGCGCCCCCAGCCGCGCGCCGATCGCGACGAGGTTGAGGCCCGCCGCGCCGCCGCCGCCTATAAGCACGGCCTGTCGCGGGTCGATCCCCTGGTTGACGGTGATCTCCTCTATCGCATGGACCATGTTCTCGGTCGTGACCCGCACGATCGCCGAGGCGGCCTCCTCGACCGTAAGCTCAAGCGGAGCCGCGACGGTGCGCTCGATGGCCGCGCGCGCCGAATCGACGTCGAGCGTCATCGCGCCGCCGAGGAAATGCGCTGAGTCGAGGTACCCCATCACGACGCACGCGTCGGTCACCGTGGCCGCAGTCCCGCCGCGCGCATAACAGGCTGGTCCCGGGACCGAGCCGGCGCTGCGTGGTCCGACGTGCAGCAAACCGGCGTCGTCGACGTGCGCGATGCTGCCGCCGCCGGCGCCGACGCTGGTCACGTCGACCGAAGGAAAACCCGTCATGTGTCCCTGATACTCAGGGCCGATCCAGCTCTCGCGGGTGTGAGGGATCTCGCCGTTGCGGATGACGCTCACATCACAGGTCGTGCCGCCGGTGTCGACGACGATCGCCGTCGTATCCTCGACCACCGCCTGGGCATAGAACCGACCAGCCACCGGAGCCATCGCCGGGCCCGACTTGATCGAGTGGATCGGAGCCTGCGCCACGTCGGCCGCGTCCAGCATCGCGCCCTGCGAGGTTACGACCAGCAGGCGTCCACCGAAGCCGGCGTCGCTCAGGCGCTGCGCGAGCGACGCGAGGTAGTCGCTCATCAGTGGCTTCAGCGCGGCGTCGATGCAGGTGGCCGAGGCACGTCTGTACTCGCGCAGCGTGGGGTTGAGGCGGTGCGAAAGGCTGTAGGGCACGCCTGGAAGATGCTCCTCGAGCAAAGCGCCTACGCGCAGCTCGTGGACTGGATTCACGATCGACCACAACAGCGCGACCCCCACGGCCTCGACGCCGCTGCTGTGCAGCTCGGAGATCGCGCTCACCACCGCGTCCTCATCGAGTTCCGCGACCACCGACCCGTCGCAGGCGATTCGCTCGGGCACTTCGATCGTCAACGAGCGCGGCACGAAAGGCTCGGGAAACGGCCGCGAGAAATCAAATGGGTCGGCCCGGCCGCCCTGCCTGAACAGCAGGATGTCGGGATGGCCGTGCGTGGTCATGAACGCCGTTCGCGCGGTCGCTCCCGTCAGCAGCGCGTTGATCGCCCGCGTGGTGCCGTGGATGAAATGCTCGCCGCGGCCGAGCAGCTCATCGCGGCGCAGGCCGAGCGCACCGGCCGCGAGCCCGACAACGTCGAGTACCCCTTGAACGGGGTCCTCGGGCGTGGTCGGTACCTTAAACATCCGCAACTCGTCGCCCATGTCGAGCACGAGATCGGTGAACGTACCGCCCGTATCGACCGCGAACCGCATTCCCCTACCTGCCCCCAGTGCTGTCATATGGCGGTCAGCCGCGATCATAGCCAGTAAGCCCCCGGACCCGCCTTCGTGACGATCGGCTTGGCTACCGCCGCGTCCCCGTTCCGGCCTCCACGTCGCCCACGGCAGCAGCATTTTGTGTTCATAGGCCGAGGAAGCGGCGACCGTGCCAACCGGAGCGTCCGCGGGGGACCGAAGCGGCACGGTGCGGGTGCTGGGTGCCGCCGTCGCGTACAGCGGTTTTGCGGGCGGATCCTCGCTTCGACTCGCGTGAGAGGTTCTCGATGACCCGGGTAGGCGCGTGGAGCGAGCTGATGCTGTGGGATCGGCGTGCGGGCGAGGCGCGCGAGCTCGCGTGCCGTGCCGTGCGGGGGAGTGCCGATCCTCGGAGGCGCTTAGGAGGTGCTGTTCTCGGGGCCGAGTGCTTTCACCGCGTCGTCGACGCTGCGGAAGAGACGGTCTGTGCCGATCCGTTCGAGCAGGCCGCTGCGGGCGAGGTTCTCGCGCAGGTGGTTGCCGGCCCTGGTCAGGGCGAAGGCGATGTGCTGGCGGTCGAGCTCGTCGAGGACGTCGCTTAAGGCGCGCGCACCGGTGAAGTCGATGTCGTACATCCCGACGACGTCGAGCACGAACACGTGTGGGCGGCTCGGTAGGTGGCCGAGAGCTTTGTCGACCTCGCCGCGGAAATGGGCCGCGTTGGCGAAATACAGCGGCGCCGCGTAGAGCACTACGAGCACGCCGGTGACCTCGATCTGCTGTCGGTCGGATTTGAGTGGCTCCCAGCTTGTGCTGCCGGGGATGCGGGCCATGATGTGTGTGTGGGGACGGGCGCTGAGGCGGGTGCGGTCCAGGATCGCGAGCCCGACCGCGACCCCGATGCCCTGCTCCACCCCGATCAATGCGACCGTCAGCAGCGTCACCACGGCAAGACCGAACTCCCAGGCGTCGAAACGGAACACCGCGGCGAGCTCGCGGGCGTGGAAGATGCGGATCGCGACGAAGATCAGCACGGCCGCCAACGTGGACAGTGGCACGTCCTTCAGCAACGCGGCCGCGGGGACGAGCCCCACGACCACCGCTGCGGCGCCGAGACCGGCCAGCTGCGTCCGTCCGCCAGCCGTCGCCACCGCAGCCGTCCCCGGAGGGCTCGCGTCGACGGGGAACGAGCCCGCCAAGCCAGCGAGCACGTTGCCGGCGCCGACCCCGACAAGATCGCGGCTCACGTCGACCTCGTATCCGCCTTGATCGGCGGCAGCTCGGGTGGTGGCAGCCGATTGGATGACGACCACCAGCGCCACGACCGCGGCGAGCGGCAGGACGCTGCCGATCGACGACCACGACAGCTCTGAGAGCCCGAGCCTCGGCGCGTGGTCAGCGACGGTGCCGAGCACGGCAACGCCGTGCGCCTGCAGGTCGAACACCGCGACCAGGACGGTAGAGCCGACCAGCCCCAAGAACGCTCCGGGCAGTCTGCGGTCGACCCGCCGGGAGACGGCGATCACGACAAACACGGCGATGCCGATACTCAGTGTCCAGCCGTTGGTCTCGGACAGATGGCTGATGACTTCGCCGATGCGATGCACCGTCGAACCGGTGGTCGGCGGCAGACCGAGCAGGTCGCTCAACTGGGAGACGATGATGCTGATCGCGACGCCCGCGAGGAATCGGTGTGCCGCTATCACCCGACCACGGCTTCCCCGCCCGCGTGATCGTGCCCGCGGAGGTCGCGATGAACTGCCTGAAATGGGTGCACACCCTGTCCTTCACCCCCGCCGCCGACGCATGAAACGCTTCCGCGACACCTACCACGCGCAACCATTGCACGCCCTTGCCGCGATCGCGAGCTTCGCCCTCGTCGCCGCCGGATTCGCCGGCTGGATCACCCCCGGCTCCGACGCCCGCGGGATCATCACCTGGTTCCTCGGATGCCTGATCGGCTCCCAACTCTTGCTCGTCGCGCTCTCCTGGCTACTGGACCGGATCGCGTTCGGTCCCTCCACTCGCCGCCGGCAACCCCGCCCCGGCCGCGAAAGCGCGGCCAACTACATACTCGTCCCAGCCCTGCTCAGCGCGCTCCTGCTCGTTATCTTCCTGCCGCTGATCCTCAGACTCGGCAGCAGCACATTCGCTGACGCCAGCGGCCTCCTACCCACCGGCTATCTCGCGCACTGGCTATTCGCGGCGGCAGGACTCTTCGGAAGCTCAGCACTCGCCTACGCCCTCAAGCTCGCACGTACGCGTCGCACGCAAGACGCAGCCCCCAACCCCTAAGAACGCCCTTCCGCTCTCCTCATCCCCCTCCCGACAGCCAGGCCGATCCGCCTGCGCGACCCCGGCATAAGCCAGCTGCGACAGCGGCGCTGCTGGTTGGTTATCGTCAGGGTCCGATGCTGCTGGTTGCGATGCCTGCGGGTTCGTGAGGCGCACGGTCCCGAGGGGCCGCGGTGCGCGCGCGCTAGGGGGGCTGTTCGCGATTGTGTGCCTCGCCGCCGGGTTGTTCTTGTGGCTCGGCGGGGCCAGCTCCACGCATAATGCGTCTTCGTCTGGGGCGGGGTCGGCGCCGGTGTCGAGCGCTCCGGGCGCACCGCCGAGCGCGCAGCATCGATCCAGTGGCCGGCCGAACATTGTGTTCGTGCTGACCGACGACCTGTCGATGGATCTGTTGCCCTACATGCCGCACGTGCTGGCGATGGAGCGCGACGGGCTCACGTTCAAGGACTACTTCGTGTCCGATTCGCTGTGCTGCCCGTCGCGGGCGTCGATCTTCACCGGCGATCTCCCGCACGACACCGGGGTGTTTGGCAACTTCGGGCCCGCCGGTGGCTTCCACGCCTTCTACGCTCGCGGTGAGGAGAACCGCACGTTCGCGGTCGCGCTTTCGCGCGCCGGCTATGCGACCGCGATGATGGGGAAGTTCCTCAACGGCTATCTCGAGACTCGCGGTCAGAAGGCTGACGGTTCGGTCGCGAACGTGCCGGGAACCTACGTACCTCCTGGATGGTCGCAGTGGGACGTCGCCGGTTGGGGGTATCCCGAGTTCAACTACGCGCTCAACGAGAACGGGCGGCTCTACTACTACGGCGATCAGCCGTCTGACTATCTCACCGATGTGATCGCGAGCAAGGGCGTCGACTTCATCAACCGGTCCGCGCGGACGGGCCGGCCGTTCTTCCTCGAGCTAGCGACGTTCGCGCCTCATTCCCCTTACACTCCCGCCCCGAGCGACGCCCATGACTTTCCCGGCCTCACGGCTCCGCGGCCGCCCAGTTTCGACGTGCTGCCGACCCACGCACCGCAGTGGCTGGCGGGCCATCCGCGGCTGACGCGACCGCAGATCAGGCAGATCGACAGGACGTTCCGCAAGCGCGCCCAGGCCGTGCAGTCGGTTGACCGGATGATCGGCGAGATCGAGCAGACGCTCGCGAGCGATGGAATCGCCGGCAACACCTACCTGATATTCAGCTCCGACAACGGCCTGCACACCGGTGAGTACCGGCTGATGCCCGGCAAGCTGACCGCGTTTGACACCGACATCCATGTTCCGCTCGTGGTCGTCGGCCCTCACGTGGCGCCAGACACGACGACCGCGGCGATGGCCGAGAACATCGACCTGGCCAAGACGTTCACTGCGATCGGCGGGACCACCCTCCCGAGCGACGGTCACAGCCTGCTGTCGCTCTTGGACGGCCGGCGCCCGTCCCACTGGAGAAACGCGATCCTGGTCGAGCACCACGGCGGGCGGATGTCCGTGCTGGACCCAGACTTCCAACAACCGGCGAGCGGAAACCCGACCACCTACGAGGCGATGCGCACCCACCAGTTCCTCTACGTCGAGTACGCCGACGGGGAACGCGAGTTCTATGACCTACGCAACGACCCATTCGAGCTGCACAACATCGCCGGCCGGCTCGCCCCCGCCGAACGGAGGATGCTGCACCGGCAACTCCACCGCATGGAAGTCTGCCACGGCGGACGCGCCTGCTGGGCGGCCATGCACATCAACACAACCTGACGCCCGGCCCGCCATTCCGACCCGCCCACCGAAAGAGCGGCTGTGGTTATCCCGCTCGGTCGGCGGCGTGTTGGCGGTGGTGGTGTTGGCGTCGGGCGAGGGGGTCGTGTTGGAGGCGCTCGATGCGGCGATGCTCGGCGGCGAGTTCGTGGTCGTCGTGGTGCACGTAGCGGCTGGTGGTCTCCGGCGAGGCATGGCCCATGATCCGCTGCAGGCGCGACAGCTCGGCCTGTGGGGCGGCCATATACAGGCGACCGAAGGTGTGGCGCAGCGTGTGCGGGTGCGCCTGCTCGAGCGGGATCCAACCACCCATCAAACCTAACCCTCGCGGGCACATAAGAACGGAACCCGGCTACCGAAACTGGTAGCCGGCTCGGCCCTCCGGGCCTCGCCACTGATCGCGCCGGGCATTCGCCTGAGTCAGTCACCTGTCAATGCCAGGCCGGGGAGCGGACCACCGTCGGGCCGCTGGCGCGCGCATGAAATGTGCGAGTGGCTCGTCTCGCGCACACGATTCTGATCAGGACGATTTGCTTGTTGTGTCAGGCTTCGGTCACAAGATGGGGGGGTCTAAGAGACGGCCGGTACGGCGCGCCGACGTCGACCCGAACCTCGGGTTGACCTCACTCAGCTTTCCGCCTGCGGGAGCCCCACTTACCGGCGGATCGTGGCGCAGATCCTGGTCGCCGCGGGCCGTGCCGAGTCGGCCGTCACGAGCACCGAGACGCACACGCGCCGGCGCGAGGAGTGACGCAGGCTGGCCGGGATGTGGATCGGGATTCGGAGCGCTCTCGTCTGGCCACGCCGTAGCTCGCCGAACTGACGGGTGACCGGAGTGAAGGCCAGGCTGCTCGATGTGGCAGGCTGGACGAGGATCGCCCGGACAGCGAGATGCCACAGCGAGGACACGGAGCGGTTGGCATGTCCGCGCCTCGTGTTGCGAACTCGGACCGTGTAGATCCGGGTGGCGGCTGGTCTCACGGTACGGGGGCCGATGATCGACGCGGCGAGGCCGGGCCTTTGCGGCAGGGGCCGCGGGGCGATGGTTTTGAGCTCTGTGATGTTCCCCTGGCGGTCGCGCACGCAGCGCCACACGGAAAGCAGCGACACGGTCCGCGTTGTCTTGCCGTTGCTCAGGTCCAGCGACGTCCTCAGCGCGACTGGCGGCGTCGCCAGCGAGTCTGAGGCCGGCAACTGCAGACATGCGGCCGGTGCGCTCACGTCGATCTCGCGCAGGCCCAGGTTCATCGTGGTCGTGCCAGTCGCGCTCAGATGAAGCGCGAGGCGGTCCGGAGGTTGAGCGCTGCTGTCGGCGGCGCTGGATTGCTTGCCGTTGGTGGTGACGGTCAGCCGCAGCGGGGGTTGGCCCGATTTGCGCCGTCCGAGTCCGCTCCCCTGGCCGGGCGCGTAGAGCAGACCGCCGGACGGCACCGTCGCGCTGCGGACCTGAAAGCCGCGCGGCAGTTGCACGGTGGCGTCGAAGGTCACGCTCGCGTTCGTGCCGAGCTGGACCGACCCGCTGCCACACCCCGAATTCTGTGAGATGTCGTAGTGGCCGCAGTAGCTGGTGAAGTTCCAGCCGTTGTCGGGTCCCTCGGCCAAGCCGATGCTGGCTTGCTGGTTGACCCCGAGGTTGCAGCCGAACTTCCACACCGTCGCTGGATCACCGTTGTAATTGCAGGTGTCCTTCACCGGCCCCCACACGGTGGTGGCGATCTCTGACGGCAGCGCTACGTAGTCGCAGTCGGGGCCGCCGACGGCATTCTCATCGCAGGGCGTTCCAGGGTGAAAGCCACTGTTATCACCCCAATACGGGGACACGCCGATCGTCGTGAAGTCGGGTGGTGAGCCGAACGTGCCCAGGTTCGCGCCGGTCAGCTCGCAGGAGGACCGGCCACCCTCCTGACAGCCGGTGACCACGTAGCGCGTGTACAGCGTCGGCACCAGTTGCTTGTACATGGAGAGGGCAAAGCCTTCGTCCATCGCGCTCTTGAGCCCCGCTTCGTCGAGCTTGGCCCAGGGACCGGTCGGCGCGGTGAGCTGGCTGATCAGCGCCAGCAGCCCCCAGTTCTGCCGCACGTCATAGCTCTGATCGATCAGCCCCGCATCGGCCTCGGTCTCGGCCGCGGCGAACTTGCTCTGTAGCTGCGCGTAGGTACCGTTGAAAGCGGTGTTCAAGCTCGGGGTGTCGGAGGGGATCACCCCCGCGATGTAGGCGGCGATCGCGAGCGGGATCCCGATCTCGGGAGCCACGGCGCCGGCGAGCGCGCCCGCGATCCCCAACCCGGCCGAGACAATCGCCTGCGGGCTCAGCTCAGCGGTGTTGCCGGCGGCGCCCGACAGGTTCGCGAGCGTGTCGGCGATCGCCGGGAGCTCGGCTCCCTTGGCGAGGAAAATGTCGCGACGCAGATCATTGAGCTGCGCGAAATAGTCGACCACCTGACCGGCGTCGTAGATCTCGGCCAGCGTCTCGTTGACGACCGCCGTCCAATCGGCCGCGGTAAACCCGCTGGTGCCCCCCGGTGGCGAGCACGACGGATACGCCGGCGGGTTAGCGGACGGCTGTCCCGAGCAGCCCGCGAACGCCAGCAGCCCATTCTGGAGGTCGTCGAGCTGGTGCTGGGTGGGAGCGTTGGTGCCCGTCCAGATCGCCCGCACCGAGCCGTCGCTCACCCCAATCAGCCCGTTCGCGCTCGCCTTGACATTCAGCGCCGCCCACGCCGCCGCCTGGCCGCCCGAGAACTGCGGGTAGGAGCTCGTGCCCTGCGGCAGCCAGCCCGTCCACCCACTCTTGCCGCCCAGACTGCTGCACCCGGGCACCCGCGAGGCACCGCCGGGGCAGTAGAACCAGGTCCGGATCCCGAACGGGCCGCGCGCGATCACCGCATCCGGGTATCCCGGGCCCGCGACCGGCCCGACCTGGATCGTGGAGTAGTACGAGGCGTCGGTGTCCCACAACGAACCGCCCAGGTTCAGCGGAGTCGAAGCCGGGAGCTTGATCCAGGTCGAGGTCCCGATCGGAAGTGAGTAGGCCTGGAGACTCGTTCCGTCCAGGGTGAGCACCTGATCGCTCGCGTTACCCAGAACGTCCCCGACGCGGATCGAGGCCCACCTGCCCGCTGGCATCGTGGCCGGATCACCGGCCAGCCCCGGCACCGTCGGCACCAGACTGGCGTCCCAACCCATCGCGTAATGACCGTCGGAAGGGGTGAAGGAATCCAGCCTGTAGCCGTGCAAACCGTCGCGCAACCGTCCCAGCACGACATCGGCTCCAACGCCGCTGAGGTCGGCAAAATGCAGCGTCTCGTAGTACGACGGGCTGTCGCCGAAGCAAGAGTTGGTGCCCGGGTGCGGGCAGACTCCCGGCGCCGAGGTCTTATCCGCGAACGGCGAGCACGTCAACTCGAACACGCCACCGCAGCCCGACGTGGGCGCGGGCCCGTCCAACACCCAACTGGAACCGTCGTAACGCTGGGCAGCCAATCCATCCGGGGTCCGGAAGAACACCACCGTTCCCGTATGGAACACGGGCTTCGTCGACGGCCCGGTGAAGTACTTCAACCGCCCGACCTGGTTGTCGAGGTAGTACCTCGGATCGGATTCGTGCGGCGCCAACGTCGGACCAATCGACGTCCAGCCCGACCCGGTCCATTTGAACGCCTGCTCCTGCGCGACGAGCATCGCCGGCAGCCCCCCCTGGGCGCTGATGGCATGGATCGTCAGGTAAACGGACGGGTCGGCTCCCCCACTCGCGTCGCTAAACGGCCCGCCATCGGACACCCGTGACCACGAGCCGCCGTTGATGTCCTTCGTGCCCGCCGGCGGGGTGTACCTATAGACGCGCATCCCGTCGGGGAACCGGGCGAGGATCTCCTGCGCGCCGTTACCGTACAAATCGGCGGTCTGGATCGTCTTGTAGTACTGCGGCTCGGTCCAGTTCGGACCCGACTCGGAAGGCAGCGGCGAGCGAAAATCGGTCAGAACCTCCGGATGCCCCTGCGCATCGACCGCCGGGCGCCACTGCCCGACCGTCGTGTCAAACATCCAGATCTCCAAACCGTCGGCGTCACGCGCCAGCAGCTCATCCTTCCCGTTACCGGTGACGTCCGCCAACTGGATCGTCGAGTACTGCGACGGATCGCTCCAACCCGCAGCGTCCCCCCAAGCCGGGCTCTCATACTCCGGGCCACACGCGCCGTTGTAATCGAAGTCCGCCAGCGAGCAATCGGCCGCCCGCGCCGACGCCGACATCGCCAGCACCACCCCGAAAGCCGCCACCACACAACCCAACACCCAGCCCCACCGCCAAGGCGCCCGCCCACTCAGCCAAACCCTCGAGCCAGACCCACCACACCACCATTCGGCACCCACGGAGCCTCCTAAAACCAATCACGATCCTCAACCGGCTGAACAACTCGCGCTTACGCGACCCGCGCCCAGCGGCACGCGAACGCTCCGCGATAATCCCGCAGACCGGGATGACGCGTCAAGACCAGGCCGAAAATCACCCCGGGTGATCCTCCCCGGATCAATGCCGAACTCCACCGGTCCCGCTCTCGCGAGCAGGGCCAAAATGTGGTCGTGGCTGATGCGGTTGAAGGAAGACACGACACACTGCCCACCTCGACAGCAGAACGGGAAGATCGTGGTGCTCGGCAACGCCGACGCCAACCACGACTTCGTGCTCGCTCGCTACCTCTCTGACGGCAGCGCTGACACCGGCTTCGGCACGAACGGCTCGGTGGCCGTCGACTTCGGCGGCTTCGAGTTCGACGGCGACCTCGCGCTTGCGCCCGACGGCAAGCTCGTGCTCGTCGGCTCGACCGACGCCAACCCGCAGTGGGATATGGCGATCGCGCGCCTCGACGGCGACCCGGTCCAGACGACGCCACCGCCGCCGCCACCACCGACGATCAGTGTCACGACCTCGACGCCCCCGGGCGGCCGCGGCGTGATCATCCGCACCCATCTCGGCGGCAACGTCTCGAAAGTTGGCATCGATATGAACGGGGACGGCCGCTCGGACTTCCAGTCGCCGGCGTCGCTCCGGTTCGTGCACATCACCGTGCCGCAGACGACGCAGCAGCCAATCAAGGTGATCGCGATCACACCGACGGGTGCGACCGCGTCGACGACGATCAACCCTCGGATCGTCGGGCTCGGCCTCCCAAGGAACCACCTCGGGCCCCTCGTCGTCGCCTCCTCGACGGCGACGCTGCCCTCGCAGGTCACGCCCAATCCGCCCTGCCATCAGGCGCAGGTCGTCGAGGACATCATCGACGCGCGCGGCTGCCTCGTCGAGGTGAAATCGCTCAGCGACCTGCCCGCGAGCGTGACGAGCGCCGTCGCCCGCTACTACCAGAACCCCGTCTACCCCGACTGGCTGCTGTCGCTGTGCGCCTCGCCGAAGACGACCAAAGTGGTGTGCGACACGCTCAAGTCGCTGTTCAACACCCAGCAGAGGTTTATCTCCTACAAGCCGGTGCAGCTGAACGGGATGACGATCACGCCGCACGGCGGTTCGCCGGTCGTGATCTACCCCGAGCAGTTCCGCGTGTTCGTCCCGAACGCGTCTGCGCAGGTCGGGCCGTTCGCGCTGAAGAGTGGCCAGCTCGACTTCGACATGACGGCCTACAGCATCCCGTTCATCTTGCCGCCGACGCTGAAGCTGACGCCCCCGCTGTTCACGTTCGACGCGCGCCAAGGCGTGCCGGTGATCGGTGGCTTCCCGATCGATGCGGGGGCCTCGCTCGGGTTCGCGCTCGACAACGGCGTGCGCGAGACGGTCGTCACGCTGAACGTTCAGCTCCCGCAGGTGTTCGACTTATTCGGCTCGGGGGACCAGCCGAGCGCGGCGGCGGCCGTCCTCGCCACAAACGACCGGCCGCTGCACCTCGACACGCTCGACATCCGGGTACCGCACGCCTCACTCGGCGGGATCGGGTTCGACGACGTCGCCTTCCATTACTCCTCGACTGGCGACGCCAGCGCCGACTGCGGGCGCGACTACTGGCACGCGACCGCGAACATCACGCTTGGCGAGGGACCGAACGGCGAGCCGGGCGCCGGGTTTCTCCTCACGCCGCCGCCCTCGCAGAACGGGATCGCGTTCTGCAACGGCGGCTTCAAGAGCGCTGGCGGCGTGCTCAACTTCGGCGTGCCGATCCCGCCACCCGAGCTGTTCCCGGGCGTGCTGCTCAACAGCATCAACTTCGCGATCAAGCTCCACCCGACCGTGCTCCGCGGTGGCGCAACGATCTCCGCGGTCGACCCGTTCCGCGTCAGCGGCACGCTGTTGGCGGCCTTCGCCAGCCGTCGACACCGTTCACGCTGACCAAGGCCGACGCCGGCGCCGAGCTTCAGGACATCGCGCCGCGCACGTTCACGACGACGACGTTCGCGGTCGGAGGTGCGCTGGCGATCTCGGTTCCCGAGATCGGCGATCTCAACATCGCCCACGGCGGGCTCGTGTACGAATACCCCGACTACATCGCCGTCGGCGCCCACGTTGACACCCAGCTCGGCATCTTCGTCTTCCACGGGAGCTTGGGCGACCAGGCCAACGTCCGCACGCGCCACTTCGAGACTGACCTGAGCGCCAACATCTGCCCCCGTGGCGTCGACATCGCGTGCGCCGGCGGGCTCGGGATCGTCAGCTCGAAGGGCGTCGTCGCGTGCCTCAACATCGGCCCGCTCCATCCCGGTGTCGGACTGATGACCAACCTGAAGTACGAGGTCTGGTTGATCGACGGCTGCAAGCCGAGCCACTACTGGGTCCGTGACATCAGTCCCTCGCGGGACGAGACGGCGGCGGCCGGCCTGAGGTTCACGATCGCGCGGGGCGAGACCGCGAAGAACGTCCGGCTCGCCGGCTCCGGTGGGGCGCCGAAGGTGATGATCACCGGCCCCGGCGGTCAGAGGCTATCGGCGTCGGCGAACGGTCTCAGCCGCAGCGGCGCGCTCGTCGCGCTGCGTGCCGACGAGTTCGGAGCGACATACATCGGCGTCGACCACGGTCGGCCGGGGACCTACACGATCACGCAGCTGCCGGGTTCGGTGCCGCTCGGCGCGCTGTCGAGGACCCTTCCGGGCTACGACACGAACTTCACCGGGCCCGCGCACGATCGTCGCGCGCGCGACCGTCGACGGCTCGCCGATCGCCGACCAGACGCTCGCCCGGTTCCGCTTCGCGGGGACAGTGAAGGCCGGGGAGCCCCGCGCGGTCACCGTGCGCCGCCGGGGGACCACCGTCACGGTGAGCTGGTCGCCAGTCGCCGGCGCGATCGGCTACGGCGTCCTCGTCAACCGCAGCGGCGGCGCCCAGCAGCGATTCCTCGTCTCGGCGCGGCGCCACTCGCTGAGCATCAAGGGCTATCCGCTGACCCAGGGCGGAGTCATCGGCGTGAGCGCCCACGGCGCGCTGGGCGACTGGGGCCGCACGCGGCACAGCGCCCGCTTCAAGGCCCTCAAGGCACCGCGCTCGATGTTCCTGGCGCCGCGCCGCAAGCGCCGCTGAGGAGATCCCCACCGAAGATGTCCATGGCCCCACCAGCGCTTGGCCCTAGGTTTTGAGGTGAATCCCGGATACGCCCATCTGGCGCGGTTTGCCGTGATCGGGGGTGAAGACGACCAACAACTGCAAAGTGATCCGGTGGCGATGATGTGCGAGCAGGAACTGACCCTTGCGGTTGGGCTTGACCACGAGTTGCACCGTCCCGCTACGCTGGGCGCGGGCGTGGGCGCGACCGTAGGCGAAGTCTTGTGCAGGTGACCGCGACGCGTTCGCGAGGGTCGCGATGTTGCTGGCGGGGGCCGAAACGAGCGCGTCGATGGTTCCGGGGCCGGGGACCTTGACGTAGAAGGTGATCGCGCCGTTCGCGGCGCCGCTTATCTTTCCGCGCTGCGCGCCCTTGTGGGCCGAGATCGTGAAATGGTTATCGGGGAGGACGGTGTACGTGACCGTCCGCGAGGTCGTCTGGCCGTCGAGGCTGCGCGCGGTGACGGTGAACTTATGCCGGCCGGCCTTGCGCGTGGGCAGCAGCGAGTTGTTCGCGGTCGTTCCGGCGCAGGCGGCGAGTCCAGGGCCGCTGCTGCTCTCTTGGCAGCTGTACTTTGCGCGAACGAGCGCCCCGAACGGATAGCTCCGGCCAGCGATGGGGGAGCCGACGTGGACCGACGGCGGGGGCGCCGGCTCGACCTTGAAGCAGCCGGCAGGTGAGCCAACGCTCGAGGGGTTGTAATTGCCGTCGCCGGAATAGGCGGCGCGCAGACACCAGGTTCCGGGCCGGGTCGGCGTGAATCTCGCGGAGGTCGCGTTGGCGGTTGACCCGGAGCCGGCGGCGAGGCTGACCGGGCCGGAGCCGACCTTGATCCCGGCACCGGCGCTACATCCGGTCGCTCCGGCAAGCGGTCCGCAGGCCGAGAACGTGACCTCGCCCGACGGCCTTGGACCGCCGGTCAGGCCGGTCACGACGACGTGGCCGGTATCGCCGGCGGCCATCGTCGTCGTCGCCTGGTTCGGGGTCGAGGTGACGGTGGCGTCGGCTTTCGCCACCGTGAAGCATTCCCCGGACGAGCCATCCGACTCGGCAAGGTAATTTGCGTCGCCGGCGTAGTCGGCGCGGAAGCAGTACGTGCCCGCCTGGCGGGGCGTGAACGGCGGGCTGGTCGCGGAGCCGTCCTGGCCGACGTCGGCACTCCCGTCGGGCGTTCCGCCGCCAGCGCAGCCTGTGGCCGAGGCCAGCGGCCCGCACACCGAGAAGCCGACGGTCCCGGTCGGCGCTCCGGCGGTGGCGTTACCGGTGAGGGTGACCGAGTCGGTGTCGCTGTCGCCAAGGCCGATGGTTGCGTTGGCGGGCTTCGAACTCGGGAAGCTGGAAGCGCCGATGACCGTGAAGCACTCTCCGACCAAGCCGTCGCTCGAGGCAAGGTAGTTGGCGTCGCCACCGTAGTCGGCGCGATAGCAGTAGATCCCAAGCGCGGAGGGGACGAAGTCGGGGCTGTCGGCGCGGCCGTCGCTGAGCGTCGAAGTCCCGAGCGAAGTGCCGCCATCGGCGCACCCGGAGGCCGAGCTCATCGGTCCGCAAACCGAGAAGCTGACGTCACCGGTCGCCGTGCCCGCGGTGTCATTGCCACTCACTAGCACCGAGTCGTGCGTCTGCTCGCCGAGCCCGACCGACGCGGCGGCGGGCGTCGAGGCCGTCGTGCTGTCGGCCTGGGTGACGGTGAAGCACTCGCCCGACGACTGATCGCTCGAGCTGGCGTAATTCCCCTCCCCGACGTAATCGGCGCGGTAGCAGTAGGTCCCGAGTGCGCCCGGGGTGAAGCTTCGGCTGGCCGCACTGCCACCGTTCAGCGTCGCGGTCCCAATCGAGGTGCCACCGGTCGCGCAACCGGACGCCGATTCGAGCGGGCCACAGACCGAGAACTGCACCGCCCCCGTCGGGGTGCCGCCGGTCGGGTTGCCCGTCACGTTGACCGAATCCAACGTCGAAGCACCGAGCTGAATCGAGGCGTCCGCCGGCGTCGAGCTCGTCGTGCTGTCGGCCGGCGTAACCGTGAAGCACTCGCTCGATGATCCGTCGCTCGACCCCAGATAGTTGCCGGCACCGCCGTAAGCGGCGCGGAAGCAGTAGGTCCCCAGCGCGAGTGGCTTGAAGGTCGGACTAGTCGCGGTGCCGCCGCTGAGCGCCACGGGTCCTCCGAACAACGCTCCTCCGGTCGCACAGCCGGACGCGGTGCTCAGTGGACCGCAGACCGAGAAGGTGACCGTCCCGTTCGGCGTGCCGCCGGTCGCGTTGCCACTCACCGTGACCGAATCAGTCGTCGAGTCGGCGAGCTGAATCGAGCCGTTCGCCGGCGTCGAAGTCGTGGTGCTGCCGGCCGCCGTGACCGTGAAGCACTCGCTCGATGATCCGTCGCTCGACCCCAGATAGTTGCCGGCGCCGGCGTAGTCGGCGCGATAGCAGTACGTCCCCAGCGCGTCCGGGACGAAGCCCGGACTGGTCGCGGTGCCGTCGCCGAGCGTCGCGGTCCCGATCGAGGTGCCGCCGGTCCCGCAGCCCGATGCCGAGTCCAGCGGCCCGCACACCGAGAAACTCACGCTCCCGGTGGCCGTCCCGGCCACTGGATTGCCGCTCACGGCGACCGAATCGTCTGTCGTATCACCGAGCTGGATCGAACCGTCGGCGGGCGTCGAGGTCGTCGTGCTGTTCGCGGGCGGGACCGTGAAGCACTCTCCGGCCGAGCCGTCGCTGGAGGCGAGGTAGTTGGTGTCGCCGCCGTAATCGACCCGGAAACAGTATGTCCCTAGCGCGCTCGGGACGAAGCCCGGGCTCTTGGCAGTGCCGCCGCTGAGCGTCACCGTCCCGAGCGCCGTCCCGCCGGGTGCGCAGTCGGCCGTTGCCGGGAGCGGGCCGCAGACCGAGAAGGTCGCGACCCCGGTCGGCGTGCCGGCCGTCGGGTTGCCCCGCACGGTGACCGAATCAGACGTCGACGCACCGAGCTGGATCGAGGCGTTTGCCGGCGTCGAGGTGGTTGTGCTGGAGGCCTGGGTTACGGTGAAGCAGCCGTCGGCCGACGCGTCGCTCGAGCCGAGGTAATTTCCTATCCCCGGATACACGGCCCGGTAGCAGTATGTCCCCAACGCCACGGGGACGAAGCTCGGGCTGGCGGCGCTCCCACCGCTCAGGGGCACGGCGCCGAGCGAGGTCCCCCCCGTCGCGCAGCCGGACGCCGACGTCAACGGGCCGCAGACCGAGAAGCTCACGTTGCCGGTCGGCGTCCCCGCGACCGGATTACCCGTCACGCTGACCGAGTCGTGGCTCGAGGCACCAAGCTGAATCGACGGCGACGCAGGCGTCGAGGTCGTCGTGCTGTTCGCCGGAGTGACCGTGAAGCAGTTGGTCGCCGGGGCGACGTCCGACGAGGTGAGGTAGACCGGGTTGCCCTGGTAGGCGGCACGGAAGCACCAGTCGCCGAGCGCCGTGGGAGTGAACTGTGGCGCCGTCGCGACCTGCGAGCGGGCGACCGACACGAGCGTGGCGCTGGCGTCCGAGGTGCCGCCACTCGTGCACGGGGCCCGGCCGGGCAGCGGTCCGCAGACCGAGAACACGACGGTGCCGGTCGGCGGTATCCCGGCACCCGTGACCGTGGCGACGTCGCTCACCGTCGCACCGAGCTGAAGCGTCGACAGCGTGACGGTGCCCGTGGTCGACGAAGGGCCCTGGACGATGAAGCACCCGTCCGACCCGGTATCGGTGGACGCGTTGTAGTTGCTGTCGCCGGGGTACGAAGCGAAGAAGCAGTAGTAGCCGGGGATGGTCTCCGACACCGAGGCCGAGGACCTCGCCGAGGACGTGTTACCGGCGTCGTGGTTCGGTTTCAGAGACACCGGAGAGCCTACCGTCGTACCCGCCGCCGACGTACACCCCGATGGGCCCGTCAGCGGCCCGCAGACCTTGAACGAGATATTGCCCGTGGGAACGTCGGTTCCGTTGCCGCTGACCGTGACGGTGTCGGTGACCGGAGTGTTGGTGCGGACCGGCGACGCGGATGGCTTCGATGTGGTGATTGTGTCGTAGAGGAACGTGATCGTGATCACTCCGCCGCCGAGCGTGCCGGCAACGTTCGAGTTGAAGGAGACGTTCGTCCCGCTGGCGCTGACGAAGCTCGAGCCACCGCCGCCACCGCCGCAGCCGTTGCCACCGCTGGCCGAGCCCCCACCGCCGCCGCCGAACACACCGCCACCGCCACCGCCACCGCTGCAGCCGTCGTGGCCGCCGACTCCACCCTGGAACGCGGTTCCGTCACCGCCACTCGGCGAGGGATTGGGGAACAACGATCCGACTCCGCCGACTCCACCGGCTCCCCCTGCCGATTGCGTCGCGCCCTGCCCTCCCCCGCCCGATATGCCGGCGCCGTTGTGCCCGGCCGTGCCATTGGCGCCGTTGGGTCCGCCGCCGGCACCGCCCTGGCCCTCGTCGTTGTCCGTAGCGTTACCGCCGCCACCGCCGGCGACGATGATCGCGCTGGACGTGCCACAAGTGGCCGTGGCCGCGCAGGCACCCGTGCGCACGTCGGTGGCGCCGCCGCCTCCGCCCGCGCAACCGCTACCCCCGCTGCCCCCGCCGTTAGTGCCCCCGTTCGGGGCGTCGGGGGTCGCGCAGCCACCGCCGTTGCCACCGATGTCGAACTGGAGGGCTTGGCCGGACGTGAATACGAACGAGCCGATCGCCTCGCCGCCCAACGCGCCCACGCCCCCGCTCGGTCCTCCGCCGGTGGCGCCGACCGCATCGAGCGCTATGTGCGTGACGTCGTTGGGGACCGTGAACGTGAACGGTGCTCCGTTGCCATCGAGGAACGGGAACTGCTCGACGACCGCACCAGACGTCGCCGGCAACGCCAGCCCTAAAGCCAGCGCGACGCACGCCATCACAGCGCCAAACTTAACCTGGATCAACGCCCGCGAAGCATAACCCTCTGAGCGGGGTGAATCATGCCCCTCGATAGTCAATTTTGTCTCGCTGTGGTCAACTTAAGCGCCCTCGAACCACCCGGCTCCGAGCCGCTCTCCGCATTCCAGGCGGGACTGGCGTGACCTTCAGGGCAGTGAGTCTTGACCGTCACCTATATGCGGCGTCAAGTCGCGCCGGCGATGTTCTCACCGCGGGACGGCTCGTCGAAGAAGCGCGAATAGCGCGTTGAAGTGCCGCTCCGCGGCAGCTTCGTTGTAGGCGCCCATGTCCGACATCGTGTAGCCGTGCTGCGCACCCTCGTAGATCTCGGTCGTGTGGCGCACGCCAGCGTCGTCCATCGCCTCGTCGAGCGCAGCGATGTTCTCCGCGGTCATGCTCGCGTCCTGATCGGCGTGGCCCCAGTAGACCTCTCCGCGGACACGGCGCGCGAGCAGGTGAGCGCTGTCCTCGTCGTCGGTGACCATGCGACCGGTGTGAAAGCCGCCGATTGCGGCGACGCGGTCAGGGTGCGCGGCGGCGACCGTCCAGCCGAACCAGCCGCCGAAGCAGTAGCCGGTGACACCGACTGGGCCGTCGGTGAGCTCCGCGAGGCTGTCCAGGTAAGCTCCGCCGTCCACCGCGACAACTGCGGGTGTGAGCGCGCCCATCAGCGGACCGAGCGACCGAAAGAACCTGCCGCGAGAGTCGGGATCGTGGAGGTCCGGCGTCTCCCACAGCGGAGCGCGGCCAGCCCGGTAAAACACGTTCGGAGCGAGCACGACATAACCCTGGGCGGCAATCCGGTCCGCCATCTCCTCGATGCGCGGCCGCAGCCCGATCGCATCGATCATGAACAGGACGCCAGGATGCGCCCCATCGCCAGGCGGCTTGGTGAGGTAGCAGTCGGCGACCCCGTCCGGGGTCGGCACGTCGATAGTTGAGCCATTCATGACTTCAGCTTCGCAGCTCTGGCGCCGTCCAAACCGGGAGCTCAGCCGCGACGGGCCGTAAGGGCGCCGTGACCGAGGCGGTCGCAGACCGCCGGTTAGCGCACGTGCGGGCTATCGCAAGCTGTGGTGGCTGGCGCGCCGGCGCAGATGAGCTTGAGGCTGAGTGGTAGCGCACCGACCCGGAGCTCGGCTGCCAGGTCGCGGGCAGAGGAAACCGTGAACCCGCCGATGAGATCGGCGCCATCGCCGGCCGTGATCCCGCCCGGGTATGTCTTGTAGTCGATGGAGGGGACGCTGATCAGCTGGCTGTCGAGCGCAATGGCGAAGTGCTGGTCGAGCGTCTCGCCGAGCGTGCTGACGAGCTGGCCCCGACGACTGATTGCGGCGGTGAGGCTCTGGAACTCCGACTTGCCCTTCGAGCTGAACTCGAACGCGATGTCGGGTTGACCAGCGCCGGGCTCGGTGCTCTGCTGCGGGTTGGCGACGTCGTTGTTCGATAGTGCCACGTTGTCCTTGAGCACGAAGAACTGCGCGGTCGGGTCGCCGAACGGAACCGGATGGGCGAAACTGGGCGAGACCGCCTCAAGCACGACCGTCCCCCGCTTGACCGCCAACGTTTGGCCTTGCGATGGAGTGACCCCGGCCGGGAGGCCCGAGTCTAGATTGGCTAGGTCATCGTCGGGACCCGAGAGCAAGCAACGGACTCCGGCGGCGGGCGGTTGGCCCTCGTCGCGGGCCGCGGTGGCGCAGGCCCGACTGCCCGGCGCTCCAAAGATGTAGTACTGGCTGCCGACGCGAGAGTTGGAAGAGCTGGCCGAATAGGGCTGCTTAGAGGCGAGCATCACGGCCTGGTAGAGCCCGATGCTGCCCGCCCCGGAGGATCCGGGCGCTGACGACCCAGACCCCTGGCTGATCTCGATCGCGGTCGGATCCTGGGCCCGGAGCTGGCTGGCAACGGCCCTGCCGTTTGGCGTGAGGACATTTGCCTCCCAGTCGTAAAAGTAGAGCTGGCCGGCGCCGACGACCTCCTGCTCGGCCCGCGCGGTGTCCTTGGCGTTGGGGACAGTGATCGTGATCTGGTTCGCGCTTGACACGGTCACGTGCGCTCCGCCGATCCCCAAAGCCCGCAGCCGCGCTTGGATGATCTCAACGGTACGCTCGAGCGTGCCGCGGGTCACCGTGGGCGCCTCGGGGGTCGGCTCGGCCAAGTAGACCAAGGCCACCGAGCCATGGCCTGGAGCTGCCGAGCTGTGGCCCGGAACCGTGCTGCTGGGACCAGAATGACGGAGGCCAACGAACACGGCGAGCACGAGCGCCACGACCAGCACGCCAACCACCGGCACCAGACCACTGACCAGTCGGGCGTACCCGCGTCGCCGGCGTGCACCGCCGAAACGCCTGCGCGTCGACCGGTCGGGTGAGCTGCTGGTCGATTCGCCTGGGCGCGAACGGCTTTCGCGCTCGATCTCTTCGGCGATGGCCGACGACACGCGGGCGCGAAGCACTTCTGGGCGGGGCGCCGGCACGCCGACGTCGCGCAGCTCGCCGAGCAGGTCGAGGGGCGGGTCGGGGTCAGGCATGAGACTCTCCATTCACCATCGGTCGCTCTCGGTCGGCCGGCTGTCCGATCGCCGCGCCCAGCCGCTGTCGCGCGCGGGCGATGCGGGACCGGATCGTCCCGATCGGAACGCTCAGCGCGGTGGCCGCTTCGGCGTAGCTCAGCTCGCCCCAGACGACCAGCAGCAGCGTGTCTCGATCAGCCGGCGGCAGTCGAAGCAGCTCACCCACCAACTCCGGGGCGAGCACGCCGAGCCTGGTCTCGGACGACGCCGGCGTAACGGCCGCCAGGCGCTGCAACGCTTCCAGTCGCCGCCGCTCCGCTCGTCGGGAATCAGCGATCAGGTTGTTGGCGATCCCGAGCAGCCAAGGCAACGCACTCCCATGATCATCACGAAATGCGGCGCGCTTGCGAAACGCGCGAACGAACACCTCGGCGGTCAGATCCTCGGTCAACTCAGCGCCGGTCCGCCTGGCCACATAGTTCGCCACCGCGCCCAGGTGCCTCTCGTAGAGACAGGAGAAGATCGCCGGGTCCGAGACCGAGTCTCGCAGGATCCGGGCGTCAGACAGCAACGACTCCATACTCCCATATCGTCGCGAGGCCCTAATAAGTTCGCGCTCCGGGCTCCGGGCGGCCTCCCGGGCTGATCCCGCGCAGCAGGGTGCCGTCGGTAGGCTTCTTTGGATGACGCCACCGCCACCGCGGCTCTACTACATGCCGCGGACCCGGTCGAGTCGCGTGCTATGGCTGCTGGAGGAGATCGGCGCGCCGTACGACTTGACCGAGATCACGGGTAAGCAGCGCCGGTCTGACGAGCACCTGGGTCGGCATCCCCTGGGACGCGTCCCGGCGCTCCAGCTCGGGGACGGCACGACGATGTTCGAGTCCGCGGCGATCTGCCTCCAGCTGGCCGATCTGAACCCGGACGCCGGATTGATCGGTCCCGTCGGCTCGACCGAGCGAGGACTCGTCTACCAATGGGTCCTGTTCGCGGTCGCCGAGCTCGAGGCGCCCCTGTTTCGCTGGATTCGCGAGCTCGGCGACGGGGTCACCGATTCCCCGGCGCACAACCGCTTCACCGAGGCGGCAGTCGCCATGGACTCACAGCTCGCCGAACGCGAATGGCTTGTCGACGATCGCTTCAGCGTCGCCGACGTGATGTGCGCGAGCGTGCTTCAAGGAGCCAATGCGCGAGAGCTGCTCCGCCCATGGCCGGGACTCGAAGGCTACGTGCAGCGCGGCGAGGCACGCCCCGCGTACGCGCGGGCCGCCGCGATATGGGCTCGGCCCCGCGCCTAACCACGGCTCCGTCGCCCCATAACGAAGCCGGTTCGCGCGAGGCGGGGCGGGGCCCCGTGTGGGGTGACTCGCTAGAGCGGCAGCTCCCAGCCCGGCCGAGGGACGCCCGCCGCCACCGCCTGGAACTTCGGCACGCCGAGCCCGCTGGCCAGGTCGTATCCCCGCTTGGCCCGCCGCGCCGGCACCTTCGGCAGGTAACCGTTGTTGCCGCTGACGATGTCCCGGAACGTCCGCGGGTTCCTCTTGGCCAACCAGTAGAACAGCCCATTGGCGGGGCCGATCGGCGGCCGTCCCCGCCGCTGGAGGTTGGCGCTGATGACGGCCACCGCGGAGGCGATCAGCGGCGCGGAAGCGCTCGTCCCGCCGTCGTTGACCCACATACCCGAGAGCACGACGGGGTAGCCGGGGAACTCCGACGCCATCGCCGAGACGTCGGGGGTGGTTCGCCGGTTACCGGGAAGTCCTAACCCGCGCTGGTACGGGGGACGCGTGGCGTACACGGAGAAGCCGCCGCCACCGGCGCCCGCGCCGTTCTTGCGTGTCTCGTACTTGAGGTCGTTCCACACGACCTCGCGCTTGCGCTCGTTGTTGGAGGTCAGGGTGAGCTGGCTCCCGCCCACGGCGGTCACGAACGGAGACGACGACGGCCACGCGACCCCGGTGAACGGGCGACCGTTGCACGTCGAGCCGAAATCGCCGGCGGAGGCGAACGAACTGACGCCGGCAAGGCCGATGCGAACCAGCATCGCGTCCATCAGCGCCGCCCCGGCGCGCGTGGTCGGAGTCGACCCTGGGCCACGAATGTCGCGCTCGCATTCCCCGTAGGAGATCGACAGGCTGTCGGGCAGGTTGGGCGCGTCGAGGACCTGCGAGACGCCGAGGAACCACAGCTCCGCCGCGCCCCAGACCTGCGTGAACGTGATCGACTTCAGCGCCGGCGCCATGCCCCTGACCAGGGCCAGATCCTCTTGAGGCTCGAATGTCCCGGGCCCGAACGGCGCCTGCTGACCGTCGCTGAGGAGGATCCGCGACCGGAGCTTCGGGTAGCCGAAACACTTGGCGTTGTCCGCGATGTCCCGACTCTGGACGCCTTCGCCGACGTTGAGGATCGCCACCCGGGCGTTGCCGCCGCCCCCGAGCGGGGTGATCCCGTACGCCTTGCGCACCTGGGCGTAGCTGAAGGCGCCGCTCGCCTTGGCCTTGGCACAGCCGCCCACCCAGGTGCCCGTCCGGCGGGGTGGCTTGGCGGTGGCGGCGCGCCCCGGCTGCGCGACTCGCTTCGTGTCGCCGGGCAGGCTGGCCGAATGGCCATAACTCGGAACCACGTCCAGGACCAGCGAGCGCATGTCTGCAGGCAGGTTGAGCCGCCCGCTGCCTTTGAGAATGAAAAAGAAGGTGTTGGGGTCCTGCACGAACCCGGTCACGATGTGAACCTTGAATGCCCGGTCGAGCTGCGCCACCGTTCCGCTCACGCGGGCGAACACGCCCGAGGGATCGATCGACACGCGCAGCTTCAGCTTCTTGACCGCCGAGAGGAAGGCGCGCTTGGTGGCCGCAGTCGCCCCGTACCGCGCCGAGATCTGCTTGAGCGAGAGGAACCGCCGATAGCTCGCCGAACCGGGCTGCGACACCGCGAAGAAGGCGGCCCGTGCCTGTGCCTCGGGGCGCTTGAGGCCGAAAAAGAAGGTGATCTTGAGTGACTTGGGCGGCGTCGGGTTGACCCCCTGCGCCACCGAGCCCGACTGCGCCACCGAGCCCGACTGCGCCACTGAGCCCGACCGGCCCGCCGCCACCGCGGGCGCGCCCGCGGTCGCGACCAGGTAAGCGCCGCCGGCAACCGCCAGCAAAACCGTTACTGCCAGTGATCGCCAGGCGGCTCGCATCGAGTGGTTACCTAGAACCGGTTGGTGTAGAGGTCGCAATGGACGCCAAAGCCGTAGGTCGTGTCGGTGGCGATGGCGCAACTGCTCGCGCTGTTAACCACGTTACCGGGCTTGAGGTCGATCACATACACCCCACGCGTGGGCTTCTCCTGGAAGAAGATGTTCATCGCGTACCAGATGTACACGGACGGGTTGGGCGCGTTGATGATCGTGCTGTCCTGACCACTCAGGGCGGACTGCATGGTGCCCTTGTAGTACGGCCCCGTACCGTCGAACTTCGACGAGCTCTCGGCCAGAAATGCCTGGCCGAACTGGAACGCCGACCGGGTGCAACCGATACCCCCAAACCAGCGAACCTTCGACTGCGTGCTGGACAGCTTGGTCTTCTGCGTCGTGAAGTTGACCATGCACTCGACGGCCGAGATTGGAATGTTGTCAGCAGCGTGACCTTTGGTCATCGCGCCGCTTACCGCGCTACCGCCGAGGATCGTCGCCTTGCCGTCGGCGAACGAGACCACGATCAGCGGTTCGCTGGTTGAGTCCCCGACGCCCTTGCGCGGCTGCGTGTGCTCGGCCTTCATCGAGGATCCGATCTTCTTGAGCTGCTTCTTCGACGGCGGCGTGGCCGCCGAGGCGATCCCGGTCCCTCCAGCCACTATCGCGAGCCCGAAGGCCGCCATCGCGGTGCACCTCTTTCGAGACCAATAATTGACCTTCACTACACCCTCCAAATGTCGTCCGGCCGGATGACAGTCACCTCCACGCCGGCAACACGGCGCCCGCGACTCCGTACGCTCACGCGTCCGGCTCGCTCCCCGGCGAGCCCACTGCTACGCAGGCGCGCATCATACGAGACTCGCCCTGCACGGGCGGCGGTGGCGCGGTCGGGCCCCCGAAGGCAGTCTGGTCCCCGCGGGCAGGGTGGGTGTTTAAGCGAACCAGGAGTTCGCTTAGACGCGCACCCCCTCTGATTCTGGCGAGGCTGGGCGAAAAATCCGCCGGCGACCGCGCCTACGGACGGCGCAGATGAGCCCGCGCCGCCGTCGCGCTCGGACACACGGCGGTCATCGAGTTACTCGGCCCTACCACCTCGCCGGGATCGACGGTCACCGTCACCGCCCCGGTGGCGCACAGCGCACCGGTGAACGGTGGCTTGATGAGGCGCGTCTTGTGGGCGCCGAGCTGCTGGACGGTGCGCGTCTCGGCCACCGACGGACCGCCGGTGTCGGCGAACTGCACCTGGAAGGGCCCGAGCGCTAGCACGCCGCCTTCGTTGGCGATCACCACCGAGTAGTGATCCTGCTTCGGTTTCCGCGCCACCGGCGTGATCGTGATCGATTGCACGACGAGCTGCGGCGCCGGCTGGAAGCAGACCGGGCTGTAACGGGTCGCGGTCCCGATCACGCGACCCCGCGCCCCGGTCCAACGGAACATCACGCGGAACTTGTAATCGGCCGGCGCGCTCAGATCCACGACTGGCTTGTTGAGCCTCCACACGTCTCCCGGTCGCTGGCCGAGGGTGGGGTTCGAGGGCGTCTTCCAGGTTCCCAGGTCACCCTGGGTGATCGCCACGTAGCTGCCGGTGGTGCTGGTCTTGGTCAGCAAGTCGAAGCGCATGGCCATGTGCTTGGTGCCGGTCAGCGGTCGCATCACGGCCTGGATCGACACTCCTCGCGCCGGCGGATCGCTCCCCTTTACGCAGACGAAGTCGCGGAGGGTGGCCTTCTGAACCGACGCCGCGCCGGCCGACCCGAGGCCAACCCACGCCACGCCAACGCAGGCGCTTAGCAGCGCCATGCCCAAGGCCAGAAAACGCTTCATTTCACTTGTTAACAACGAGAGAAAGGAGAAGTTTTCCGGCTACGCGGCTCGAAACCTCACCCCAACACAACCCCCCACGCCCCAACCGGGGCCGCGACCAAGCTAAGTCACGGTGTAGAGCGGCCCATCGCCCCCCTCGGGGGGAGTCAGCCGCCCGCCTTTGGCGGTGATCGCTCCGCACTGCACGCAGTTGGTGTAGTTGACGATCACGTCGACCATTCCATCCGCCGGCGCGTCCTCCGGAATCTCGTACACCCCCGCCGGGCACATCCACCGCCACGTCTCGGCGATCGCCCGCGGCACCTCGCGCTGGACGCGAATGTGGTTGGGCGCGTCATCGCGAGTCGTGTTGCCCGAGATGTAGACCGAGGACAGCTTGTCGAAGATGTACTTCCCGTCGGGCTTCGGGTAGTCGTCCTTCTTGGAGCCCATCGTCATCCCCGACTGAGCATCGGCGTGGTTGGGCCAGCGACCTCCGGGGAACCGACCCTTGGTGATCACCATCGCGTTGGTGATCGCGCCGCCGACGAAGAACCCCCGAGCGAACGGCTGCTTCATGTTGCGGGTCTCCCACAGGTCGCGCCCGATCAACGACTGGTCGACGCGATGGACATAGGCCGAGTAGTCCGTGCCGCCGGCCCGGACCTGGTCGTAGATCGCCTCCGCGGCGTAGATGCCCGAGTGGATCGCGTAATGGATCCCCTTGAGGATCGGCACATTGACCATCCCGGCGGCGTCGCCGCAGATCAGCAAGCCCGGCGCGCACGGCTTCGGCATCGCCCAGTAGCCGCCTTCGGGGATCGCCTTGGCGCCCCACGCCACCCGCTTGCCGCCCTCGAGAATCCCCCGCACCAGCTTGGAGTTCTTGAACTGCTGGAGCAAGTCATGCCCCGACACGGTGGCGTCCGTGTAATCCAACCCGACCACAAACCCGATCGACACCCGATCGGAACCCATCGGGTAGATCCACGATCCGCCGAACTCCCGCCATTTGGCGCCGTAGCGCAGCGGCCACCCCAGCGTGTGGATCACACGATCGAGCGGCTTGGCAACCTCCCACACCTCCTTGACCCCGAGCGACCAGACCTGCGGCTCGAAGCCGGCCGCGAGTCCGAACTCCTTGATCGCCGCGCCGGTCAGATGCCCCCACGTCCCCTCGGCCAGCACCGTCGCGCGGGCGGTCACGTCGGAGCCCGGCTCGAAGTTGCGCAGCTCCTCGCCGTCCTTGCCGCGGCCCTTGTCGCCCGAGCGCACGCCACGTGCCACCCCATCTTCAACCAGCAGCTGCTGCGCGCTCGTCTCGGGGAGGATGTACGCGCCGGCTTCCTCCGCCTTGTCGGCGAGCCAGCGGGAGAGCTCCGCCACGCTGACCATGTAGTTGCCGTGGTTGCGGAACGGAGGCGGTGTCGGCTTGAGCGGCAGCGCGAGGCTCTCGGACAGCATCCAGTACACGCTGTCCTTCTCGACCGTCCCATACGTGGGCCATTCGGACTCGGGCATGCCCGGGAACAGCTCGCGCAACCCGGACGGGCGCATCATCGCCCCGCTCAGGTTGTGAGCGCCGCACGTCTTGCCCTTCTCGATCACCGCCACCGGCACCTCGCCGAGGCGCTCGGCCAGCGCCGGGTCGGACTCGACCAGCTGCAGCAACCGGATCGCGCACGCCAGCCCCGCGGGCCCGCCGCCGACGATCACCACGCCGACGTCGATCCGCTCGTCCTCGGGGTCAACCGAGCGCTTGATGAACTCCTGCACCGAATTGACCGGCGGCGGGAACTCGCTCGGGGCGACCGCTCCGTTCCGGGATGCCATCGGCGCTTCCTCAGCCCTTCTTGGCTTTGATCGCCTCGGTCAACTTGGGCAGGATCTTGTTCAAATCGCCGACCACGCCGAGGTCCGAGAACTCGAAGATCGGCGCGTTGGCGTCCTTGTTGATCGCGACGATGTTCTCGGAAGCCTGCATCCCCACCTTGTGCTGGATCGCGCCCGAGATCCCCGCCGCGAGGTACAGCTTCGGCGACACGGTCTTGCCGGTCTGACCGATCTGCGCCGCGTACGGGTACCAGCCCGCGTCGACCACGGCGCGGGTAGCCGCCACCGCCGCGTTGCCGCCGAACGCCGCCGCGAGCGCCTCGCACAGGTCGAAGCCCTCCTTCTTGCCCAGACCGCGACCGCCGGCCACGAGGATGTCCGCGCCCTCGATGTCGACGTCGGCGCCGCGCTGCTCGCCGCGCTCGACCATCATCGCCTGGTCCGACCACGCGGAGTAGACCACGTCGACGTCCTCCACCGACGCCGAGCCGCCGTCACGCGTCACCGCCTCGAAAGCGTTGATGCGCCCGATGATGATCCCGAGGTCGCCGCGGTAGCGCGACACCGACAGCTTGGAGTCCTGCAGGATCGGGCGCTCGGCGACGAGCTTGCCGTCCTCGGCCCGCACCGTGACGACCTCCATCGTCACCCCCGCGTTCCTGCGCGCCGCCAGGCCGGCGCCGATCTCGAACCCGAGCAGACCGCCCCCGAACAGCGCGTAGGAATGGCCGTGCTGTTCGATCACGGCGGCCATGACGTCGATGACCGGCTGCGCCAGGCCCTCCGGGCCGCGCGCGCGAAACACGGTCCGCGCGCCGTAGGCGCCCAGCGACTGGCACAGCTCATCGGTGAGATCGTCGCCGCCGACCACCACCGCGTCGCACGCGCCGCCAATCTCGGCCGCCCGCGCCGCGCCCTCGGACACCGCGCCGAGCGAGTTCTTGTTGAGTGCGCCCTCGTAGTGGAGCACGTAGACCAGAACATCAGCCATCTAAATCAGCTTCCTTTCCTCGAGCCAGGCGACGATCTTCTCGACGGTCTCGTTGGTGTCCTCGTCTTCGATGATCTGGCCCGCGGCCTTGGCCGGTGGGTCGTGGAAGTCGCCGCATTGCACGCGCGAGCCATCCTCCCCCACCAGCGAACTATCGATTCCCACGTCGCCCATCGCCACCGTCTCGAGCGGCTTCTTGCGCGCGCCCATGATCGCCTTCAGCGACGGGTAGCGCGGCTCGTTGATCGCGTCGCCGACCGAGATCACGGCCGGGAGCTGGAGCTGCACGGTGTCGTAGCCGTACTCGGCCTGGCGCTCGCAGCGCAGCCCGCCGTCGGCCACGTCCATCTTTATCACCTGGGTGAGCGACGGCATCTTGAGGTGGTCGGCCACCACGGCGCCGATCGTGTAGCACTCGCCGTCGTCCGACTGCTGGCCGAGCAGCACGAGGTCGGGGCCCTCGTTCTCGAGCGCCTTGGCCAGGGCGTACCCGGTGGCCGCGACGTCGGAACCGGCCAGTCCGGGGTCGGTCAGGTGGACCGAGCGGTCGGCGCCGAGCGAGACCGCCTTGTGGAGCGCCCGCTGCGCCGATTCGGGTCCCATCGTGACGGCGACGATCTCGTCGACCTCTACGCTCCCGCCCTCGCGGATCTGCATCGCGGCTTCGATCGCGTGCGTGTCGTACGGGTTGAGGTTCTTCTCCCCCGAGCGGTCCATGCGCCCCGTCGAGGGATCGATTCGCTTCTCGACCGCGGCGTCCGGGACCTCTTTGACCAGGACACAAATCTTCAAGTGTCGCCTCCTCGTTGAACGGTCCGGAATATTACCCCGTTGACTGACGAGTCAATCGGTCCGCACGGCGCCGCGGATGAAGTCGATCGCGTGCTGGGCGGAGGTTCCGGGCGTGAACACCTCGGCCACGCCGAGTCTCTTCAACTCCTCGACGTCGTCGGACGGGATCGTCCCGCCGACTGTGACCACCACGTCGTCCACGCCCTGCTCGTCCATCAGCTCGATGATCCGCGGCACCAGGGTCATGTGCGCACCGGACAGGATCGACAACCCCACCGCGTCTGCATCCTCCTGGATCACCGTTTCGACGATCTGCTCGGGAGTCTGGTGAAGACCGGTGTAGATCACCTCCATGCCGGCATCACGCAGCGCGCGGGCGATGATCTTGGCGCCGCGATCATGCCCATCGAGGCCGGGCTTGGCGACGACCACGCGAATCTTCTTTTCGGTCGGGGACATCGGGGGACGAGCGAGCGATTCTATGCGTCCTGCGGGATTTAGGGATTTAGGGGGCGCCCTGGCGGGCGCCTTGGTTGGGCTGCACAGGGCCGGACCGCTTCGTCAGCCGAGCGAGGCGGTCGAGGGCGGCGAACTGAAATACCGAGCCCAGCGCGAGCATCCCGTAAGTCTCATGGGTTAAGGGTGTCATGGCCCGGACAGCTGTACCCCCGAACCCGTGCTTGATTGGCTGTACCCTGTGGTCGCGGATGAGAAGGCTCCGTCTGCTCTTGTTTTGCCTGCTCATCGGTCTCTCGACGGCCGCGCCTGCCCACGCAGCAATCACGGCGTCGTCGATTTCCTCTCCCGACAACCTGGCCCAGCTGTTCTACAACGGCGATCAGGGCAGCGGCAGCGTGACCGTGCGGGGGTCGGTCAGCACCGACAAGAGCAACCCGTCGACCGGCGACCTGTTGTGCTACTGGAACTTGACCAGCCACGCCACGCCTTCCGACGTCGTGCTGGCACGTGGGATCAACGCCTCGTCAGGACGGTTCGCGGTCGACGTCTCCCTGCTGCCGATCACCGGCCGGGTGTGCAAGCTGGCACTGGTGCCGAGCGGCACAGTCCCGACCGGCTCCGCCCTCTCGCCCTATCGGGGGCCCGTGCTCAGCGTCTCCGAGCAGTTCTCGCTGTCCTTGACCGGCAACCTCTACGGCTACGACATCCTCGCCGGCACCTCCAAATGGTCGTTCCAGTTCGACTCCCTGGGGCTGTGCCCGATCGTCGACTCGTTTGCCACCGATTCCTCGTCGCTCGGAAGCTGGTCGCTGTTCGGCGGCAGTGCGTGCCTGTTGGTCGGGAGCGGCATCGCGCCCGAGGAGTACACGCGGTCGGCGATCCAGGTCGACGGCCTCAACGCCTATCCCGCAGGCGCGATCTCGAACCTGACCGGCGACGCCGGCTACTCGCCGATCAGCTACTCGGCTGCCTACAACGCCAGCCACACCGCGGCGACGATCACCGAGCTCGACCCGTTGATGATCTGCAATGCACCGGGCGGTTACCGGCCGAATGCAGTTACTTGCCCGGGACTGCACAGCGCCGGGCTCACGGTCGTACAGACCACGCAGCTGACCGACGGGGGCCAGGTCGCCCGCGTCGATCAGCGCTTCGTCGACACCGACCACCGCCGCCACACGCTCGATCTGCTGTTCAACCAGACGGTCGAGGCCCCTCAGAGCGGCGAATCGCCCGGCTTCGAGTTTCCCGGGCAGACCTCGTACGCGACCCACGGCGAGCCCGATTCGTTCTCGTCCTTCCCGCGTGGTGCCGGCTCGATCATCGTGATCGGCGATCCTGTCGAGACGCCCGAGGACTTCAACCCGATCGGCACCATCACCTACGCCACGCCGCCGGCCAGCGCCAACTTCGTCAGCCCGGACGACGGTCGGTTTGCCGGCTTCGTGATGCACTACACGGACAAGCTGGGGGCCAGCCAGTCGGTCACCTACCGATGGTCGTACGTCCAGGCGGGCAGCTTTGGCCGCATGGTCGACCTCGCGAACAGCGAGCGTGACCGGTACACCACTCCCCGGGTATCGATCACACGCCCTCGCAACGGCGAGATCACCGGCAGCCGCGTGGCCTCGGTCGTGGGCCGCGCGAGCGACCCGATCAAACTCCGTTCGGTGACCGTCGACGGGGTCCGCGCGCGCGTGAGGGGGAAAACCTACACGGCGTCCGTGACGCTGCGCCCCGGCGCCAACGTCATCCGCGTGACCGCCACCAACGCGGGCGGCAACAGCGCCGTAGCCGAGGTACGAGTCACCTATAAGCCCAAGCAGTGCGTGGTTCCGGCCGTGGTCGGCTCAAAGCTGGGCGACGCCGAAGCCGCCTTGCAGCACGCCAACTGCGCCGTCGGTCGGATCCGCAGAACCCATTCCAACACCGTGGCGGTGGGGCGCGTCATCTCGGTCAGCCCCGCCGCCCACACCCACCATCCGAGTGGGACCAAGGTCGCGCTGGTCGTCAGCGGCTCGCCTTCACGGCACGGGAAATAGCCCCAGCCCCCCTCCGCCGATGGCTCCGGGTCCGCGAGGCGAGCGCCGCACTCCCGATACCGCCCGCCACGGCGGCGCCGCTCAGCGCGACCGCCGCCTTGAGCCGCCGGCCCAACCGCTCGAAGCGCAGTACCTCCCACCCTCGCTCGCGGGCGGTCTTGGCCAACTTGGGGTCGGGGTTGACCGCCACCGGGTGGCCGACCAGTTCGAGCATCGGTAGATCGGACTCCGAGTCGGAGTAGGCGTAGGACTCGGCGAGGTCTATGTCCTCGCGCCGGGCGAGCTCCTCTATCGCCCTCGCCTTGTTCCCGCGGTAGATGAACCGGCCGGTTGGCCGGCCGGTGTAGACGCCGTCGTGGACGCCCGAGAACTGCGAGCCGATCGCGCCGTCGAGTACGAGGACGCCGGCCAGCAACGTCGCCAGCTCCTGCGAGGCCGCCGTGACGATATACACGCGGCGGCCCGCGTCCTGATGCTCATGGGCCAGGGCGAGCATCCTCGGGTAGATCCGCGGCAGCACCCCTGCCAGCACGTCGGCCCCGAGCCGCTCGATGTCGCGCACCCGCACTCCCTCGAGCGATTTGGAGACCCGGTCGCGCACCGCCTCCGAGTCCTCGTCGGTCGCGCCGCGCAGACGGAAGCGCAGGTTCGCCCAGCCGTCGGCGATCAGCTGGCGCCGTCCCATCAGGCCCGCCTTGTAGGCCGCACGGCCGAACTGGAAGGCCGAAGAGCCCTCCATCAGCGTCCGGTCGAGATCGAAGAAGGCGGCGGAACTGCTCAGCCGCCGTTCACCTCCACGATCACCGCATCGCCCTGGCCGCCGCCGGAGCAGATCGCCGCGCAGCCGAGGCCACCGCCGCGCCGCCGGAGCTCATAGACGAGCGTGCCCAGGATGCGGGCACCCGAGGCGCCGATCGGGTGGCCGAGCGCGACCGCGCCACCGTTGACGTTGACGCGGTCCTCGTCGATGCCGAGCATCCGGATCGAGTTCAGCGTGACCGAGGCGAAAGCCTCGTTGATCTCCCACAGGTCGATGTCCTCGGCCTTCAGCCCGGCCTTGTCGAGCGCCTTGACCGCGGCCTTGGCCGGCGTCCGCGCCAGGTAAGGAAAGTCATCCGCGACCTGCGCCTGGGCGATGATCGTGGCCAGCGCCGCGCGGCCGTTGCGCTTTGCCCACTCGTCGCTCGAGATCACCAGCGCGCCGGCGCCATCGTTGACCCCGGGTGAGTTGCCCGCGGTATGGGATCCGTCCTTGATGAAGATCGGGGGCAGCTTCGAGAGGGCCTCGAGCGTCGTGTCGCGACGGGGTCCTTCGTCGACCTCGACCACCGTGTCGCCCTTCTTACCCTTGATCGTGACCGGGACGATCTCCTCGGGCAGGCGTCCCTCGTCGGTCGCCTTCAGCGCCAGCTCGTGCGAGCGCAGCGCCCACCGGTCCATATCGGGCCGGGTCAGCTCCAGCTCGCTCGCGACCTCGCTCGCCTCCTGGGCCATGTGCTTGCCGGAGAACGGGTTCGTGAGGCCGTCGTAGATCATCTCGTCGATCGCCTTGCCATCCCCCATCCGGAACCCGAAGCGGGCCTGCTTGAGCAGGTAGGGCGCGTTCGACATCGACTCCATCCCGCCACCGACCCCGACCTCGAGGTCTCCCGCGCGGATGGCCGCGTCGAGCAGCCCCGCGGCCCGGATCCCCGAAGCGCAGACCTTGTTGATCGTCTCCGAGGAGACCTCCTTGGGGATCCCGCCCTTGATCTGGGCCTGGCGCGAGGGAATCTGACCCACCCCGGCCTGGAGCACCTGCCCCATCACGACGTGGTCGACCTGCTCGGGCGCGACCTCGGCGCGCTCGAGCGCGGCCTTAATCGCGGTTCCGCCGAGCTCGGTCGCATCGACGCTGGCGAGGCCGCCACCGAGCTTGCCGATCGGCGTGCGGGCGGCGGACAGGATGACGGTCTTGGGCATGAGGCGTCTCCCAGGGGGTTGGATGGGGATCCCGATCAATCCTAGTAAGGTGCGCGCGCGTGAACATCGAGGCGACGACCGACAGCCCGCTCACCACCGATGCCGACACGATTGCCGTCGGTGTGTTCGAGGACGAGGGTGTCGCCCACGACCTGCCCGACGGGGCGCTCGGCGCGCTGCTGGCGTCCGGCGAGGCCAAGCGGTCGTTCAAGCACCTCGCCGTGACGCACTCGCAAGGGCGACGGTTCATCCTCGCCGGCCTCGGCCCACGTGACCAGTTCGATCCCGAGCGGGCCCGCGTCGCCGCCGCCGTCGTCCACGGCCGCGCGCACGAGTGCAGCGCGACGAAGCTGTGCTGGGAGGTGCCCCACCATGTCGGCGACGCCGTCGTCGGGGGGCTCGTCGAGGGCACGCTGCTGCGGGCTTACCGCTTCGACCGCTACAAGCGAGCGCCCCAACCGCCACCGCACGACCTCGAGACGTTGTTGGTCAGCGCCCACCACGACATCTCGGCTCCGGTCGCCGTAGCGTCGGTGATCACCGCCGCCCAGAACCGCGCCCGCGCGCTGGCCGACACGCCCGGCAACGATCTGACCCCGTCCGCGCTGGGCGATTACGCCGAGCGGGTCGAGGGCGTGAGGGTCACGGTGTTCGACGGCGAGCAGATCCGTGCCGCCGGGATGGGGGCCTTCGCGGCCGTCGCCCAGGGTTCAGACCAGGACCCTCGGCTGATCCAGCTCGAGTACGACGGCCCGGAAAGCGAAGCCGCCCCCCGCGTGGCGCTGATCGGCAAGGCGGTCACGTTCGACTCGGGCGGCATCTCGATCAAGCCCGCCGGCAGCATGCAGGACATGAAGTTCGACATGGCCGGCGGCGCCGCCGTGATCGAGGCGATCGCCGCCCTCGCCGAGCTGCAGGCGCCGGTCCGCGTCCTCGGCGTCGTCGGCGCCACCGAGAACCTGATCAACGGCTCGGCGGTCAAGCCCGGCGACATCGTGCGGGCCCTCGACGGGACCACGATCGAGATCAACAACACCGACGCCGAGGGAAGGCTCGTGCTCGCCGACTGCATCACCCACGCCCGCCGCGCCGGCGCGGACCAGCTCATCGACGCCGCGACCCTGACCGGCGGCATCATCGTTGCCCTCGGTTCCGTCTACGCCGGCCTGATGTGCAACGACGACGCGCTCGCCGCGTCGCTTCAGGCGGCCGGTGAGCGGACGGGCGAACTCGTGTGGCGGATGCCCCTCCACCCCGATTACGCCAGCCTCATGAAGGGCCGCTACGCGGACCTGAGCAACGTCACCGCGCGTCGCGAGGCGAGCGCGATCGCGGGGGCCGAGTTCATCCATCACTTCGCCGGCGACACCCCCTGGGCTCACCTCGATATCGCCGGCACCGGGTTCAACGCCAGCCGCCCCTACATCGAGGGAAAGGGCGCCACCGGGTGGGGGGTGCGGTTGCTGGTCGATCTCGTCAGGGACACCGCGGCCTGATCCCGCCGGGGGCGCCGGCCGGCCGATGCCCCGTCACCCCGTCCCGGTGGGTGGATTGATCGCGCCACCGCGGTACTCGGTCCCCGACGCCACCACGCAGAACGGATTGCGCCACGGATCGCGCGCGTAGAAGGACACCTCGCCCGAGGGGCGGGGGGCGACCCGGCCGCGAGAGGGGTCGGGACGGGCGCCGGCCTGGATCGCGCGCTGGCGCACCCGCTCGAGTGGTTCGTTGGTGCTCAGATACACGTGCCCAGGATTAGGGCCGGTGTACGCGAGGTCGCCGTCGGCGATCGGGTCCCAGCACGTCAGCAGCACCCCTTCGCAGTTGAAGTGGTGCCGGCCCGTGGTCACCCGCTCGCCGCGGATGCCCAGCAACGTGCCGTAGAAGCGGCTCGCGGCCTCGATGTCCGAAACCGGCAAGATCACCCGGTAGATCCGCACGCCCGCTGACCGTACCACCGAAGCGACATCGCGCCGGAGCGCTACCCGGCACCCTCGTCTCCCACCGGTTTACGGTAGCCTGCCAGCCGTCCCGAGAGGACAGCCAATCACGTGCGTTGTGGCGAGCGATTGGGAACGCGGCGGCCGCCTGACGTCGGTAGTTCCGACTGGTCGAAGGCCATTTCCGCAAATATCCAATTCCGTTGCAAAGGCGCCCAGTGACGGTTACGATGCCCGCGCCACAAGATGACGAGTCGGGCGCACCACCACTCGCAGGGGGGGTCTACGCGGTGCCTTGCCAGCCGGCGCGTGCTCCCAGATAGGTGAGGCGCTGATTTGAGGTACCTGATCACAGGCGGGGCGGGGTTTATCGGCTCGCATATCGTCGATGCTCTCGTCGGTCGCGAGGACGCCGTGGTGATCCTGGACGACTTCAGTACCGGCCAGCCCGCCAACGTGGAAACCCTGGTGAGCACCGGGGCGGTGCGACTCGTGCACGGCTCGGTGACCGACTCCGGGCTGGTGGCGGAGCTGATGAGCGACTGCGACGTGTGCATGCACCTGGCCTCGGCGGTCGGGGTCAAGCTGGTGGTCGCACAGCCGCTCGAGACGCTGCGACGGATCGTGCACGGCACCGACGTGGTCGTCTCGACGGCCGCGGTTCAGGGGAAACGGCTGCTGTTCGCCTCCACTTCGGAGGTGTACGGCAAGAACTCGGCCGGCGCGCTCAACGAGGACTCCGACCGGATCCTCGGGTCGTCGTCCAAGAGCCGCTGGTCCTATGCGATCGCGAAGTCCTACGGCGAGGCGATGGCGCACGGCTTTCACGCCGAGCACGGCGCCGATACGATCGTGATCCGGTTGTTCAACACGATCGGTCCCCGACAGAGGGGCGCCTACGGAATGGTCGTGCCGCGTTTTGTCCGCCAGGCGATCACCGGCGAGGACGTGACCGTCTACGGCGACGGCAGCCAATCGCGTTGCTTCCTGGACGTCCGCGACGCGGTCCGCGCGGTCCTCGCGCTGGCCGACCACGACGGCGCCAGCGGCCGCGCGTTCAACATCGGCAACCCGGTTCCGATCACGATCCTCGAGCTCGCCACGCGGGTCATCGACCGGGTCGGGTCGACCTCGCGGATCGCCCTGATCCCGTATGAGGATGCGTACGACGAGGGCTTCGAAGAGCTCGGGCGGCGCCGTCCGGACACGACCGCGCTGCACGAGCTCACGGGCTGGAGTCCGCAGCACACGCTCGATCAGGCGCTCGACGACGTGATCGCCTTCCAGCGCGCCGAGCTCACGCTCGAGCTGAGCGCCGATCACCGCACGCCGGCCACCGCGGGACACGCGCCCGTATGAGTCGCCCGCTCGCGTTGGTCACCGGCGGGGGCGGCTTCATCGGATCGCACATCGCGGCTCATCTGCTCGAGGAGGGCTACGGCGTCCGCGTGCTCGACAACTTCGCTACGGGTCGACGGTCCAACATCAATATGTTGGGCGGCGAGGCCGAGCTGGTCGAGGGCGACATCCAGAGCTACGAGCGGGTGAACAAGGCCGTGGCCGGGTGCGAAGTCGTCCTCCATCAAGCCGCGCTGCCGTCGGTTCCCCGCTCGATTCAGGATCCGCTGACCAGCAACGCCACCAACGTGATCGGCACGCTGAACGTGCTGCTGGCGGCGCGCGATCACGGCGTCCGCCGGGTGATCTGCGCGTCATCCTCCTCGGTTTACGGCGCCGGTTCGCAGACCGCGGCCAGGCGCGAGGATCAAGCGGCGGTCCCGATCTCGCCCTATGCGATCACCAAGCTCGCCGGCGAGGGCTATGCGCGGAGCTTCCACGGCGTGTACGGCTTGGAGACGGTGGCGCTGCGCTACTTCAACGTGTTCGGGCCGCGTCAGGACCCGACCTCACAATACGCGGCCGTGATACCGAACTTCATCACCGCGCTGATGGGCGGCGAGCCGCCGGTGATCTTCGGGGACGGCGAGCAGTCGCGCGATTTCACCTACGTCGCGAACATCGTCCGGGCGAACATGCTCGCGATCGACGCGCCCGACGTCGCCGGCCGGGTCTACAACGTGGCCTGCGGGGAGCGAGTCAGCGTCAACCGGCTGGTGGGCGAGCTGTGCGAACTGCTCGGCTCCTCGCTGGGGCCGATCTACGCGGCGCCGAGAGCCGGCGACGTCGAGCATTCGCAGGCCGATCTCTCGCGCTCGCGCCGCGAACTCGGTTACGAGCCGGTGGTCTGGCTGCGCGAAGGACTGCAGCTGACGATCGAGCACTATCAGCGGGAGCGACTGGCCGGCCATCTGGCGGGAGCGACGTGAGCCCCGGCCTGTCAGCCGCGGTCGGCTTCGCCGTCGCGGCGGTGACGGTCCTGCTGACCACGCCGCTGGCGATCAAGGTCGCGCAGCGGACCGGCTTCTACGATCACCCGCGCGAGTACCGCCGGCACAAGGCCCCGACCCCCTTCCTGGGCGGCGCGGTCGTGCTGTTGGGGTTCCTGCTCGCGGCGGTGATCATCGGCGGCTTGACCGAGCCATGGCTCGTCGTGCTCGGCGGTGCGGTGGTCATGTGGGCGATCGGGACGGTCGATGACCGGGTTGCGGTGGCGCCGAAGTGGCGCCTGCTGACGACCGGGCTGATGGCGGTCGCCGTCTACCGCTCCGGCCTCGGCTGGGATACCGCCGCCGGCGGGCTGATCGACCTGCTGCTGACGATCCTGTGGTTCGTCGGGCTCGTCAACGCCTTCAACCTGATGGACAACCTCGACGGCGCGTGCAGCACGGTCGCCGCGGTGGCGGCGGCCGGGATCGGGACCCTGGCCGCGATCAAAGGGCTGCCGACGATCAGCGCGCTCTCGTTCGCCCTGTCCGGAGCCTGCATCGGCTTCCTGCCCTGGAACCTCGCGGGCCCCGCCAAGATCTTCCTCGGCGATGGCGGCAGCATGCCGATCGGCTTTCTGATCGGGGCGTTGGCGGTGGCCGCCACCCGTCACTCGGCGGCCGGGAACGCGGGCGTGCTCGTCGGGGCGCTGCTCACCGGCCTGCCGATTCTCGACGTGACGCTGGTCAGCGTCTCGCGAACCCGGCGCGGGGTATCGGTGATGACCGGCGGACGCGACCACCTGAGCCATCGGATCCTGCTCGCCACCGGCTCGCCGAGACTCGTCGCCCTCGCGCTCGGCGCCCTCCAGGCCATCCTGTGCTCGTTGGCGATCCTCGGCTACGAACTCGGCACCGGCGCGGTGGCGGGAATCGCGTTTGGCGCCTTCGCGGCCGGCATCTTGGCGATCCTGGTGCTCGACACGGCAACCTGGAGGCCCGCCGGAATCGCCGCCGCTCCCGACTCCGTCGGCGGGGAGCCGGCGCCGATCGCCGTCGAACCGACACCCACTTCTGTCATCGACCCCGGTTGAGCGGAAGCTGAAGGCGCTCCCACAGCCGCCACCGCGTCCAGTCCGCATCGCCAGGGTCATCGCGCGCCTCAACATCGGCGGCCCTGCGATCCAGGCGATCACGCTGACCCGGAGGCTCGAGCCCTACGGATACGACACCACGCTCGTGCGGGGCCGCGAGGGGCCGCGCGAAGGGACGATGGACGGCCTCGCCGATCAACTCGACGTCCCCCGGACCCTCGTGCCGTCGATGAGGCGCAATCCCGGCTGGCGGGACCTCCCTGCCCTCCTGCAACTCATTCGGATCATCCGCCGCGAGCGGCCGCAGATCGTGCACACGCACGCCGCCAAGGCGGGCACGCTGGGACGCCTGGCCGCGCTGTGCGCGTTCCCGCACCCGCGCCGGAGGCCGATCCTCATCCACACCTACCACGGCCATTCGCTGACCGGTTACTTCGCCCCCCGCACGGCCGCCGGCTACCGGCGGATCGAGCAGCTCCTCGGCCGCGCCACCGACCGGCTGATCGCGGTCAGCGAAGAGGTGCGGGAGGAATTGGTGGCGATGCGGGTGGCGCCGGCGGCGAAGTTCGAGGTCGTCCCACTCGGCTTCGACCTCGCGCCGTTCGTCGTCGACGGAGCCGAGCGCGAGGCGGCCGGGGCCGCGCTGCGCAAGGAGCTGGGAATCCCGGCGCGGGCGCGCGTGGTGACCCTGATCGCGCGCCTCGTGCCGATCAAGCGGGTCGACCGGTTCCTACGCCTGGCACGAGCCTTGTCGGATCTCGACGATGTGCGGTTCGTGGTTGTCGGGGACGGGGAACTCGCCGACGCTCTGCGGGGCTCGCCGGAGGCGATCGCGCTGGCCGACCGGTTGATCTGGGCCGGGTTCCGCCGCGACATGCCGGCGGTCTATTTCGCGAGCGATCTGATCGTCCAGACCTCGGACAACGAGGGCACGCCGGTCAGCCTGATCGAGGCTGAGGCGGCAGGTGTCCCGGTGATCAGCACCGACGTCGGCGGCACCCGGAGCGTGATCGCCGAACCACACCAGCTCGCCGCCTCCGCTGACGAGGAGGGCCTGGCGAGAGCCGCCCGCGTGCTCCTGACCGACCCCGACCAGGCCGCCCGTGCCGCCAAACACGGCCGCGACCGGGTGCTGGCCCGGTTCGCCCTCGAGCGGCTGGTGTCCGACCTCGACGCCCTGTATCGCGGGTTGCTGGACCGACGCTAGGCCGGCGCGCCGGAGACCGCGGCGAACTCGATCGCCTGCTGCGCCACCTGGCGCCGGCGACGCTGCTCGTCGAGCGAGGACGGTGCGGGCGGCAGCGCCGCGACGTCGTCCCCCTGGCGCAGGGCGACCACCGCGGCCTGGACTCGATTCTCGACGCCGAGCTTGTCGAGGATGCTCGACACGTGGGCCTTGACCGTCCGCACGGTGATGTTCATCTCCGCGGCGATTTCCGCATTCTCCAGTCCGCAGGCCAGCAGCCGCAACACCTCGTTCTCGCGGCGCGAGAGCGAATCCGACGGCATCGGCTTGGGCGCGGCCTGGAGCAAGCTGCGCACGCGGGCCAGGAGTCCGGGAACGAGCACGGGCGACAGGTAGACCTCTCCCGCCGCCGCGGAGCGCAGGCCGGACATGATCTCCTTGACGCTGGCGCTCTTGACGATGATCCCGTTCGTATCGGCGCTGACGGCCTCGAGCACGTGATTGGTGTCGGAAGTACTGGCCAGGATCACGATCGGAGTACCGGGCGATGAGGCCCGGATCTCGCGCATCGTTGAGAGTCCCGCCTCGACGTCATTTGAGAGCCCGAGCAGCACGACGTCCGGCATCACGTCCGCCGTGCGCACGACCGCCGCGGTGCCAGTCCACACCTCGGCGGCGACGTCGATACCTTCCCGGGTGAGAAGATCACTCAATCCGCGTCGAAACAACGCATCGTCGTCGACGAGGAGAACCCGCAAGCGCTGGTTTGCAACCCTGATTTTCTCGGCTCCCCGATCGCCCGCGACAACCCCAAAGTGTTCCGTGGGCACTTCGCCGTATCCGTGGCGCATGTTCACCCTTATCCCTGTATTTAGTTCAACAGAACCAGCGCCGCCACCGCTGCCGTGGCCGCCACTGCCCGCCATTCCCCCCGAAGAGTATAGCCGAAACCGCGCGCAAAACGCGTGGAACCTATGCAAGCCTCCCGGGAGGCTCAAGGTCGAAGGGGCCGGAGACGAGAGAGCAACCAGATGAGTTCCAAACCATCCGAGATCGACCACCCGGCGACCGAAACGCGATTGCAGCAGGAGCGACGGCGGCTGGCCGATGTCCTGCACGAAACGCTGGCTCAGGACCTGAGCTTCGTGTCGATGACCGCCCGCCGGACGGTGACCCCGGAAACAGCGCCGGACCGGATGGCCGCGATCGCCGAGGCCGTGGATCGGATGAGCACAGCGCTGCGCACGATCCTGCTCGACTTGAACCATCCGGCCGAGGAGGGCCTCCGGGACGTCCTCGTCCGCGTGTCGGGCCAGGTCGCACAGCCCATGGGGGCGCGAGTCGACGTCGAGATTGCACCGAATCTTCAGGCGTCATTGCAACAGAAGGTGACGCTCAGTCGTGTCGTGCGGGAATCGGTCGCCAACGCCGTCCGCCACGGACGGGCGACGGCAATCGTCGTCCGCGCCGAGCGAGACGCGAGCGGGCTGCGGGTGGAGATTGCCGACAACGGGCTCGGCTTCGATCCGGCGGTCGACCGCCGGGTCGACCAGTTCGGCCTCGATTCGATGCGCAACGCGGCCGAGGCGATCGGCGGGTCGGTCCACGTTAGCTCGCAACCCGATCGGGGAACCTCGGTCCAGGTGGAGGTTCCATGAACACCGACCACCGGCCCTCGACGATCCTGTTGGCTGACGATCACGTCCCGACCCGGCGTGGGCTGCGCTCGATTCTGGAGGGCGACGGCTTCACGGTCGTGGCCGAAGCCGATAACGCGCTGGATGCCGTGGATGCCGCCAAGCGGTTCATGCCGGCCGTGTGCATCCTCGATGTCGCCATGCCGGGCAGCGGGATCGCGGCCGCGGAGCGGATCACCCAAAGCGTCCCGGACACGAAGGTGATCATGTTGACGGTGTCGACCAGCCGAGAGGATCTGCTCGACTCGCTGCGGGCCGGGGCCTCGGGTTATCTGCTCAAGAGCATGAACCCCGAGCGGTTGCCGGCCGCCGTGCGAGGGGTGATGGCCGGAGAGGCCGCGATCCCGCGCGACCTCGTGCCTAAGCTGCTGGAGGAGTTGCGGCGGATGAAACGAGCCGGCGGTGGCGATATCGAGGCCTCGCGGCTGGGACTGACGCGCCGCGAGACCGAGGTTTTGGGTCTGCTGGCGGCCGGGCTCGGCACCTCCGAGATCTCGGGTCGCCTCGAGATCAGCGCGACCACCGTGCGCCGCCACGCCAGCGAGCTGATGCGGAAGATGCAGGTCGAAAGCCGCGATGAGGCGGTCGAGATGCTCCGCCGGCTCCGCAGCGCTTAAGAAGACTTGAAGAACGCGCGAAGCTCCTCGGTTGGACCTTTGGCCAATATGCGTTCAGGAACTGAACGCGGCTAGGTCCCGCTATCAGGGCAACTCCATAGATTTTCTGCGAGGCGCCCTATTACGGCCGTTCAGTTCATGAACGGCCCAGAGTCCAGCGGGCCGATTGAGCCGCAGGCGTACGTAGTCCACTATGGGAGACGCAATGGTCGTAGTGAACCTGGATCTCGAGGAATTGTCTCGGCGGCAAAGTCGGGGATGCCGAAATTGGAGGATCAGTGGCGAAGTTCGGCACTGTCCTGTGCAAGAGCACGGAGGCGACCGGGAGCTCACGCACGCCCTGGCAGCCGCCCGCAATGGGGACGCGGACGCTCAGCGCTACCTCTACGACCGGTACTCCGCGCGCGTGCGCGCCTACCTGACCGGGCTGCTGAAGGATCAAGACGAGGCCCAGGACCTGGCTCAGATCGTCTTCGTCCGGCTGTTCGCCAAGCTCCATCTCTACCGCCCCGCCGAGGCTCCGTTTCACGCCTGGCTGTTGCGGATTGCCCGCAACCTCGCCTACGACCACATGCGCCGGCGCCGGCCGATTCCGGTCGAGGAGTTCCCCGAACTGGAGGCGCCCACCGACGATCACGCGGTGAGGGACCGTTCGCGGTCCCTGCGGGACGCGTTCTCCGCGTTGCCCACGGATCAGCGCTCAGTCGCTTGGCGACGTCACGTGCTGGGCTTCTCTCCCACCGAAATCGCCCAACAACTTGGGCGTAGCGAGGCATCGATCCATGGACTTCACAATCGAGCCAGGACGGCACTCAAGGCGCAATTAATCGCCCGCGAGTGCGAGCCGTCCGTGGTCGCATAGGATGGCGCTTTCGCCGACAAAGACGAAGGCGATGGGGGCACGTCCGGCTCGAGGTTTGGTCCGCGTGCCGTTGACGCGCATGGATAACGAGGACCCCGCGTTGGCCGCGCGCATCCTGGCGGCGATCGGGGCGGTCGCCGACACCGGACAGTTCATGCTCGGCGAAGAGGTCGAGCGGTTCGAAGCCGAGTTTGCGCGCTATTGCGAGGCCGCGCATGCCGTCGGCGTCTCGTCGGGCACCGATGCCCTCCTGCTGGCCCTGCGGGCCCTCGCGATCGGACCCGGCGACGAGGTCCTGGTTCCGGCCAATTCGTTCATCGCCACCGCGGAGGCGGTCAGCTTGATCGGGGCGACCCCCTGCTTCGTCGACGTCGACCCGATCACCCACACCGTTACCACGGAGACGCTCGAGCCGGCGATCGGCGAGCGGACGAAGGCGATCATCGTGGTTCATCTCTACGGGCGCACGGTCGACATGGCTCCGGTCCTCGAGCTCGCCCGCGCGCGTCGGCTCCGGGTGGTCGAGGACGCCTGCCAGGCGCACGGCGCGCGCTACGCGGGACGGCCCGTCGGCGCGATCGGAGACGTCGGCTGCTTCTCCTTCTATCCGTCCAAGAACCTCGGCGCGTGGGGCGACGGCGGCGCCGTGACGACCGACTTACCCGATCTGGCCGACCGGGTGCGGTTGTTGCGCTCCCACGGTGAGCGGCCTCGCCACCACCATCAGCTGATCGGGATGACGGCCAGGTTGGACGCCATCCAGGCCGCCGTCCTGCGGGTCAAGCTGCCGATGCTCGACCGCTGGAACGCCGCCCGCCGCGCGATCGCGGCCCGCCTCACCGACGACCTCGTGGACGTGCCGGTGTCGCAACCCGCCGGCCTGCTGCCCGCCACCGATCACGTCTACCACCAGTACGTGGTCACGACCCGCTCCCGCGACCAACTGCGCGCCCACCTCGAGCGGTACGGGGTGGCAACCGCGGTTCACTATCCGACGCCGATCCACCGCAGCCGGCCCTATCGCACGCGCGCGGGCGCTCGCCTGCCGGTCGCCGAGCGGCTGGCCGGCCAGGTCTGCTCGCTCCCGATCTACCCCTCGATGACCGAGGGCGCCGTCCACCAGGTCGTCGACGCGATCCGCTCGTTCGACTGGACCGCCGGAACGCTCGAACCCAAGCTCGTGGCGTGATCTTCGTGACCACCGAGACCCGGACTATCGCCACCACCGTCAGCCTCGAGCAGCGCTGCGAGCCGGTAGCCATCCGGATCCTCGACCTGGCGCTTGCGCTCGTCGTCACGGTCGTGGTGCTGCCGATCCTGATCATCGCCGCGCTCGCGGTCCGGCTGACCTCGCCGGGCCCGGCGATCTTCCGCCAGCGGCGGCTCGGGCTCGACGGCCACCCGTTCACGGTGCTCAAGTTCCGCACCATGCGCGCCGATGCCGAGCAGTCGCGCCACCGCGAGTACGTACAGAAGCTGATCCTGTCCGAGGACTCCGTGCGGTCTTCGGGCGATGAGCACGACCAGCTGTTCAAGCTCGTCGTCGATGACCGGATCACCCGGGTCGGCCGCTTCCTGAGGCGTACGAGCCTCGACGAGCTACCGCAGTTCTGGAACGTCGTGCGCGGCGAAATGTCGCTCGTCGGACCCCGCCCGGTGATTCCTTACGAGGCGGACATCTATCCCGACGCCTACCGCGAGCGGTTCCACGTCAAGCCGGGAATCACCGGCCTGTGGCAGGTCAGTGGCCGTAACCAACGCACTTATGACGAGATGGTGCAACTCGACATCGAGTATGTGCGTCATCGATCACTCAAGCTGTATCTGGGGATTCTGGCCCGCACGGTGCCGGCCGTTCTGTTTCGAAAGGGAGTGGCATGATCAGTCGTATCAGCCGAGGGACCGGCTGCGCAGTTGTGGGCTACGGGTACTGGGGGCCTAACGTCGTGCGCAACGTGATCGAAAACCGAGACCTGCGACTGATCGCCGTGTGCGAGACCCAGGAGGCACGCGCGCATGAGTTCAACCGCCGGCATCCGGGCTTCACGTGCACGCCGGATCTTGATGACGTGCTGAACGATCCGGCGGTCGAGGCGGTGTTCATCGCGACCCCACCGGCCACCCACCACTCACTCGTGTCACGTGCACTGAACGCGGGCAAGCACGTGCTCGTCGAAAAGCCGCTGGCTATGAGCGTGAGTGAAGCCGAAGATCTGATCGTCCAGGCCGAGGCACTGGACCGCGTGTTGATGCCGGGCCACACTTTCCTCTACAGCCCCCCGGTCAACAAGGTGCGCGAACTGATTCAGGGCGGCGAACTGGGCGAGACCTACTTCGTCACCTCGTCGCGCATGAACCTCGGCATGTACCAGGACGGCGGTGTGATCCTCGACCTCGCGCCGCACGACATCTCGATCCTGCTGCACTGGCTCGTCAGCCCCGTCGTCCAGGTATCGGCGGCCGCCCAGTCGGTCTTCAACGACGGGATCCACGAGACGGCGTTTCTCACCCTCAACTTCGGCAACGGGGCGACGGCCAACGTACAGATCTCCTGGCTGGCGCCGCGCAAGGTCAGGCAGATGGTGGTGGTTGGGAGTAAGCGGATGGTTCATTACGACGACGCCGCGGCCGACGACGTGGTCCGCGTCTACGACCGGGGGATGGAGTTCGAGAGCCCGAGCACGTTCGGTGAGTACAAGCTCACCTATCGAGCCGGTGACATGGTCGCGCCCCGCATTCCCGCCGCCGAACCGCTGGCGCTCGAGATTGCCGATTTCGTCAAAGCGATCCGCACCGGCACGCCACCCAAGTCCGATGCCCAGCTCGGGCTCGAGGTAGTGCGCGCGCTGGAGCTCGCGCGGATGTCACTCCAGAACGGAGGGCGGCCGATGCGACGGGACGCCCTGACCGCGGAGGCCGTTTGATGGCATCAGCCGTGAGCGTCCTCTCGGTGGTCGGGACGCGACCCAACTTCATGAAAACCGCGCCGGTGATCGCCGAGCTGGCCCGTCGTCCGGGCGATTTCACGAGCGTGCTGGTCCACACCGGCCAGCACTACGACGATGCCATGTCACGGATCTTCCTCGAGGAGCTCGGAGTGGGCGACCCCGACTTCTTTCTCGACGTCGGTTCGGGCTCGCACGCGCAGCAGACGGCCCGGGTGATGGAGCGGCTCGAACCCGTCCTGCTCGAGGTCCGCCCCGACGTGGTGCTCGTCCCCGGCGACGTGAACTCGACGCTGGCGGCCGCGCTGGTCGCCGCGAAGCTCGCGATCCCCGTCGGCCACATCGAGGCCGGTCTGCGCTCGTTCGATCGCTCGATGCCCGAGGAGATCAATCGAATCGTCGCCGACTCGCTCTCCGACCTGTTGTTCATCCATTCCCCCGAGGCTCGCGACAACCTGCTCCGAGAGGGCGCGGCGCCCGACTCGATCCACGCCGTCGGCAACACGATGATCGACACCCTGGTTGCCATGCGACCCCGTATCGAGGCGCTCGGTGCGCCCTCGGCGCACGGTTTGGAGGTCGGGTCCTACATCGTCGTCACCCTGCACCGACCGGCGCTCGTCGACGGGCCGCTGCTGGCCGACGCGCTCGAGCGGCTGCACGATCTGTCGAGGGAGCTGACGGTCGTGTTTCCCGCCCATCCGCGGACGCGCAAGGCGATGGAGGCGCTCGACTTCGACGGTCAGGACGAGCGGTTCCGCGTGATCGACCCGGTCGGCTATCTCGAGTTCCTCGGCCTCGTCACCGGCGCCGCCGGGGTGCTCACCGACTCGGGCGGCATCCAGGAGGAGACGACGTTTCTCGGAATCCCGTGCTTCACCTTACGCGACAACACCGAGCGTCCGGTGACGGTCAGCGTCGGCACCAACACGCTGCTCGGGCTGGCGCCCGAGCGAATCGCCGAGCTCCCCCGTATGCTTGCCGACCAGCGCGACCGTCAGACCGGACTCCCCACGGGCTGGGACGGACACGCGGCCTCGAGAATCGTCGATTCGCTGCGGGCTGCGACGCTCGAACGTCCCCTTAAGCAGGCTGAAGAGAGGCGAGTACACTGCTGACGACTCATCCGGGGCGGCCGACAATCACCGTGAACGAGCAGCCACAATCAGACAATCTTGACCTTCGCCGCTGGCTGCGCGTCCTCCGCCGGCGGTGGTGGATTATCGCGGCCTGCACGATCCTCGTCGCCGGGGCCGCCGCGGCGTTCTCGATCACGCGCCAGAAGCAGTACACGGCCACTGCTTCGCTTCTGTTCAGCCAATCGCAGATTGGCGAGGAACTGCTCGGCGTGCCGAGCTCCGGCAGTAGTGACACGGTCGCTGCGCTGCAGGCGGACGACGTCAAGCTGGTCCAGTCCTACGAGGTGGCGGTACGGACGTCGGCCGCCCTGCGCGGAGTGCTCACGCCCCAGCAGGTCTCGGAGAAGATCAACGCCAGCGGCATCGGCGCGTCCGACTTCGTCGCCGTCGCCGCGCAGGATTCGAGCCCGCGGTTCGCCGCTCTGCTCGCCAACACCTACTCGCGGCAGTTCATCAAGTTCCGCCAGCAAACCGAGCGCAACCAGGTCATTCAGGTCCGCGATTCGTTCGTTAATCAGCTGGACGCGATGAGCCCGGGCCAGCGCGCCAGCAGCGCCGGCCAGTCCCTGCAGGCCCGGATTGAACAGCTGAACACGCTGGCGTCGGCCCAAACGGGCGACGTGCAGCTCGTGCAGACCGCCACGGTGCCGACCTCGCCGTCCTTCCCGAACACCAAGTTGAACGTCGCCATCGGCGTCGTGCTCGGGCTTCTGCTCGGCGTCGGGCTGATGCTGCTGCTCGAGCGGCTGAACCGCCGCGTGCGCACGGTCGATGAGCTGAGCGAGGTGATGGGATACCCGGTGATCGCCGAGGTGCCGGAGACCAAGCGGCTGCGTCGCAACCGCGAGCTGTCCCCGGCCGACGGCTATGAACACAACGCGTTCGAGATGCTCAGAGCGCGTCTGCGCTACTTCCCGGCCGAGCGAGTTCAGTCGCTGCTCGTGACCTCGTGCGCCGCCCAGGAGGGGAAGACGACCGTGGCCTGGAACCTCGCCGAGGCGATGGCCATGTCGGCGGCCGGCCGCGTGCTGCTGATCGAGGCCGACCTCCGTCGCCCGACGCTCGCCGGCGTGCACGGTCTGCACCCCGAGCCGGGCTTGTCCACCGTCCTCTCCGACCAGTCCGACCTCGGCAGCGCTCTGCAGCACGTCGAACTCGGACCGTTCGGAAACGAGCTCGTGCCGGCGGGCTTCACCAACGGCGACGGGCCTGCGGGCCTCAACGGCCACGAGCCCACCCATTCGTTCGACGTACTGGTGGCAGGACCGCCGCCGCCGAATCCCTCAGAGCTGATCGAGAGTGACACGATGAAGCAGCTGCTCGAGGGAGCGATCGCCAGCTACGACACCGTGCTGATCGACTCTGGACCGGCGCTACTCGTGCCCGAGGCAATCGCCCTCGTCAGTGACGTGAGCGGCGTCCTCGTGGTCAGCCACGTCGGCGGAACCACGCGCGACGAGCTCATCCAATTGCGCGAACAACTCAACCTGCTCGGCGCTCCCGTGGTGGGCGTCGTCGCGAACCGGGTGAAGGAATCTGGCCGTCGCGGGTACTACTACGGCTACTCGCAGCCGAGTCGTGCCAAGCTGAGCCGCACCAAGGTGTCATAACCGCGTGGACCTCTCGCGTGTCGGCAACGTCGCGCGCGAGGTGCGCCGCGTGGGGCTCGTAGCGGCGACGCGACGCGCGGTCAGGAGCGTGCAGCGCTACGGCCTGCGCGCGGCCTTCCGGCGCACCAGCGGGGTCGGTGTCCCTTATTCCTGGTACCGCCTGGACCTGACCAACGAACCGCCCGCGTTGCCGGTACCCGAGGGGGTCGTGATCCGCCTCGCCGAACCGGCTGACCTACCGCTCTACCGCCAGCTGGCCGACCAAGACCTGACCAGCCAGGCGCAGCGGTGGTGGACCGACGGCAACCAGCTGTGGCTCGGCGTGTCCGGGTCCGAGGCCGTGTTTGCAATGTGGATATTTCCCGACCGGTTCCCGACGGGGGAGGCGCTCGATGGATGGCTGAGGTTTCCCCCGGGCGTCGCATTCATGGAGCATGGCATGGTCGCGGCGTCGTTCCGGGGGCAGGGGATCATGCCGGCTGGCACGGCCATCATGGGCTCGAGCCTACGAGCTCAGGGAATGGTCGCGGCGTACGGGAAAAACCTCGACTCCAATAACGCCATCCACCGATCGAACGACAAGGTCGGCTTCGTCAAAGCAGATCCCGACGATCCCGTGGTGGCCGACCTCATGCGCCAGGTCGGAACCCTACGCTGAACTGCCGTGCCTGCTCCCGCACTGGAGCTCGTACGCGACCGCGCCGAGGTCAACCTCGAGTGGGATCGCGCCCTGGCCACGATCGCGGGGGCCCATCATGTGCAGAGCAGCGCCTGGGCGCGCGTCAAGGCGACCGCGGGGTGGCGCGCCTCGCGCGTCGTCGTGTATCGCGAGGATGAGATCGTCGGCGGCTGCCAACTGTTGTGGCGAGAGCTCGGCAAGGTCGTCCGCGTGGCCTACGTGCCACGAGGCCCCGTCGTCCGGCCCGGAGATGTCGAGGCTCTCGACGCCCTGTTCGCCGAGCTCGGTGGCGAAGCCCGCGCGCTCCGGCTCACGTACCTGAAGCTCCAGCCACCGGTCGACCGCCACGACGTCGCGGTCTCGCTCGAGCGGCGCGGCTTCGGTCGCTCGGCGCTCGAGGTGGGTCCCACCGCGAGCGTGAGGATCGACCTGGGGCGCAGCGAAGCCGAGCTGCTCGCGGCGATGCACTCGCGGGTGCGGCGAAACCTGCGCCAATCGGACCGCGAAGGGCTGACCGTGCGAGTTGGGGAGCGAGGCGATCTGGCCACGTTCGTCGAGATCATCGACCGCACCGCCCAGCGCCAGGGGTTCGAGAACTATCCCCAGCAGTACTGGACCAAGGTGTGGGACGAGTTCGCGCCCGGCGGCCACACCCGGCTGCTGATCACCGAACACGACGGGCGCCCGCAGTCGGCGATTCTGCTGATCGGGTTCGGCGACACCGTGATCTACAAGATGGGCGGATGGACCGGCGAGCGCACCAAGGCCCGCCCCAACGAGTCGATGCACTGGGCCGCGATTCGGTGGGCCCGGGAGGCCGGCTACCGCTACTACGACCTCGAGGGGATCGAGCCCTGGATCGCACGCGCAGTACTCGCGGGCGAAGAGCCGGAGATCGGCGGGGTCGAGTCGTTCAAGCTCAGCCTCGGCGGCGACGTCGTGCTCTACCCGGGGACCTACGACGCGCTGTATCGACCCGTCCGCGCGCGCGTGGCACGGTGGGCGGGGACGCACGGCTCCGGCCACCCGGTCGTGCGCAAGGTAGTCGGCCGAGTCAGCTGAACGGCCCGGTCAGCCGCCGCCCAGCAGCCGGTCATAGACGGCCAGCAGCCGCCGCTCCTCGATCGCCCAGTTGAGATGCTCGACCGCCACTTGGCGGGCCTGGCGCCGGCGAGCGGCCAACCGTTCGGGGTCCTCCAACACGCGCCGGAGGGCGGCCGCGATGCTCTCGGGCGAGGAGGGCTCGAACAGCTCGCCCACGTGAGGCTCCCCCATCGTCGCGATCCGCCGGATCTCGGGCAGGTCGCTGGCGATCACCGGCAGACCCCCCATCAGATATTCGTGGAGCTTGTTGGTGTCGCCGAGCTGATGGTTGAGCGGGCCACCCCGGATCGGGACCAGCCCTACGGTCGCTTTGGCGGCCGTGGCGACCAGCTCATCCCACGGCCGTGGCGGAAGGAAGTGAACGCGATCGGCCACGCCCGCCTCCCGCGCCCAGCCGCGGATCCGGTCGCGGGCCGCATCCCAGCCGAAGCCGAGAATTACGAACTCGACGTCGTCGTCCACCAGCGTCAGCGCCTGCACGGTCTCTCGGAAGCACCGCGCCTCGGGGTTGATCCATCCCTGGTAGAGGAGCACTCGCTTGCCAGGCGGATAGCCGGGATCGAGCGGGACGACGTCGCGCTGCAGCGGCGGCACGTTGCCGAGCACGACGATGTCTTCGCGCCCGTAGCGCTGGCGCAGCACCTCGGCACGGGACGGGTTGGTGGTGATGACGACATCGCTCGCGCGGACCATCAGCCGTTCGATCAGCCCGCCGATCTTGGCAATCAGCCACGACCGCCAGCCCGGGTCATACGCCTCGCCCCACAGTTCGTGACCGTCATAGACGAGCTTGGCGCGCCACAGTTTCGAGGCCAGCCACGACACGGGGCCAACGTGAATGTCGTGGGAGTGGTAAGCCCGGGCCGGCGTGCGGAGCACCTCGAGGCAGACTTGGAGCAGGACCCAGATCCGGCGCGGGTAGGACTTCGGGCGATCGCGCCAGCCGAACGGGAGCTCGACCACGTCGACGCCCGACTCGTCGCGGCGACGCTGGGCGCGGTCGATGTCGTAGGCCGGGCCGATCAGCTCGATCGTGCGACCGGCAGCGGCGAGCGAGCGGGCCTCCTTCCACACCCGGGCATCGAACGGCAGGTCGCTGATCACCGAGGCGCAGATGTCGTGGCGCCTCCGGTGTCTCCGGTGCAGCGCCTTCATGCGGGCACGATGCGGTAGGAGATGGTGATCGGGAGCTCTGCGCTGATCGAGGCCCGGATCCGCGGCGCCCGCTCACGGACCCCGTAGGCCGATGACACCCAGCCCGGCTCGATCTCGATCGCGGCCGCGCCGGCGAACTCGATCCGCCGGGGCGCCGCTGGGCCAGTCACCACGACGGCGCTCCGGCCGTCGCCCGTCGCGGTCCAGCCGGGCGCGAGATGGAGCAGCGACTGACACGCGTGGCGGCCCCGCCCGGTCGCTTTGTCGACGATCTCGATCACTCCGGTGGCCCGCTCCACGACGATCCGCCGGCGGCAGCGGACGGTCGAGCCGTCGCGCCGGAAGCCATCGTGAGATCCGACCAGCACGATCTCGCCCGCGTCGTTGCGCCACTCCTCCACCTCGAAGCGCGCGTGCTGAGGGAGGCGGAAGGGCGCGGCGTCCGGGAGGGGATGCATGTCGCGTCCGTCGACAACGAGCACATTGTGAGCGGTGGCCGATCTGAACGCGTCCCGTGCGGCGAGGTCAGCGGTGTAGACGTAGGTCCCGGAATCGACCACCAGTGGCGCGCCACACGACAGCTCGTAGGAGGACAGGTCGTTGTGCGCGTGACCGCCGTTTCCGTTCTGCCCGACGCCACCCCAGCGGACGACCATGTGGACGCCGGCCGCGTGCAGGACGTAAAGGCCGCCGTCAGGAAACGCCGTTGAGGGTGGACGCAAGTCGACCGGGCGCCGCGCGAGCGCCTGCCAGCGGTCGATGCCCAGCGTCCACGCCACCTCCTCGCCCGGCGCGGCCTCGCGCGGTCGCAGGCCCCCGAGCAGCGCCGCGCCCAGGTCGAGCAGGTTGTCGTGCGTCGCCGGCCGCGCGAACGACGCCGGCAGGACCCGTCCCGAATCCTGATCGCCGACTACCGGGCTGCGGCCATCCGGGTGGCGGACCGAGCGCGACACCTCGAGCATCCGCATGAGCTGCACGCGATACCGCGACGACAGCCCCCTGCCATCGGCGCTCGCCAGATGCCAAGCGACCAGGAACATCTCCAGCGACAGGCCGTGATATGGGAGCGAGGCCTCGAACCCGACGCCGTCGGGGCCGACTTGGGTCGTGATCTCGCGCTCGAGCGCCTTGCGCGCGAAGCGCCGCCACCGGCCCGCCCGGGGATCGGTGGGCAGCATCCTGGCCAACGCGAGCAGCCCCAGCACGTCCGCCAGGTAATGGTTTCCGCGCAGCAGCGGGCTGCCCTCCAGGTTCCGTTCGATGTGTCGGCCGTGGGCCTGGAGCGAGCGGGCGACGCGGATCCGCAGCTCGCCGTCGAGCGGGCGCCAGCCCTCGAGCGTGCCGATCGCCCAACCCCAGTTGACGGCCCGGATCGCCGCCTCCATGGGCGTGACCCAGTTGATCCCAACACCGGCTGGGTTGTCCTGGAGCCACGAGTCGAGTTGCCGCTCTAGCTCGGCCGCGAACCGCTCGTCGTGGTAGAGCCGCGCTGCGCGAGCCAGCGTCAGCAGCTGATGGCCGCGGCTGAGCTCCCACGGCACCTTGGCGTCGCTGTCGTCGTACAGCCGCGTGATTTCCACGTCCTGGTAGAACGCCGGCGACCAGCGATACCCGCTCTTGAAGTCGCGCTGCCAGTCGATCCGAGGCCCGAGCTCGACGGGTCCGGAGCCGAGCAGGTCGACCACGTGGGCGAGGGCCATTTCGGCCTCCTCGCGCACCCGTGCGGCCGGCTCCTGGAGCGCCGCCGGCAGCTGTTCGGCGGGTGGCAGGTCTATCGCTGGGGCTCTGAGCGCCGCCCGCCCGCGCGGGACGGCGACGATCGCGGCGTAGTGCTCGCGCAGGCGACGCTGCTGGCTCCGAACGCGGAGGCGATGCGCGACCGCCCGGCTGAGGAGCAGCGGGTGAGCACCATAGCGGTCGATCGTCGAGGCGCTGTCGGCGACGAGCGACCTGACTGTCCTCATCCCCACACCGGCGGCTTGCCGGCCGGCGGGGCCGGCGCGAGCACCCGCTCGCGCAGCATCAGCCCGTCGACGAGGAACTTCGTCGCCCAGTTCGGGCAGGCGAGCGGCGCGTAGCGACCGTAGATCGGGAACGACCCGGGGAGCGCCCCGGCCACGTCGCCGCTCGGACCCCACAGCTGGTACGCCGCGGCGTGCTCGACCGCGCGCACGCCGCTGGTTCTGAACCGCTCCTCTCCGGTGAGTTCATGGATTCGCAGCCACGTGCCGCCCAGCTGGACGATGCCGGTCAGGCAGCGGTATGGCGCCCGCGAGGTCCAATCCTCGCGCCACGTGGCGGGGAGCGTGCCGCGGCGCTCGAGCTCATCTATCAGCCTGCGGGAGGTCAACCTCGCCGCCTCCAGGTAGCGCTCGTCCCCGAGTAATGCATAGCTCTCCACGAGCCCGCGCAACGTGTACGCGATCCCGTGCGTATTCGGGAGCGTCCCCGGCTTGAACTCACAGTGCTCAAACCAACCGTTCGGCCTCTGCGCGGAGAGCACCCAGTCGAGGTTGCGGATCGCCGCGGCGCGGAACTGGTCCTCGCCGGACGCCTCCGCGAGCCTGAGCAGCGCCCACGACACGCGCGACTTGTACGTGTGCGGAATGCCCTGGTAGGTGGCCACGCCCGCCCAGGCGCCGTCCGCGCGCTGTTGTTCGACGAGGAAACGGCCGCCCCGGTGGGCGCCGTCGAGGTATTGCTGATCTCCGGTGGCCGCCCATAGGTCGAGCCAGCCGTGCATCACCATGCCGGTGTTGAACGCGATCGAGCGGCGCGGTTGCTGGTCGATCAGCCCCTGCATGATCCCGCCGTCGGGTTGCTGAATCTCGAGTTCCCAGTCGCCCAGTTCGCGAGCGCGCGCGAGCAGCGCGTCGCGCCCGGTGGCGGCCCCGTACGCGATCAGCGTCCCGATCAGGTATCCGCTGGTCTCCGGAAAGGCGACCGCCCATCCGGTCAGCAGTGAGTAACCGCGCGATGACCCGCTCCGCCCGGTGACGTCGTGAGTCCGCTCGAGCCAGTCGATCGCGCCCGCCAGCGCCTGCTCGGGAGCGCGGCGGCGGTCGCGCGTGCGCGCCAGCGTCGCCCGGGCGCTGTCGCGCGCGATCTGGCGGATGAGCAACGCTAGGCGGCGCGCGTCGTCCCCGCCCCTGTCGATAGTGTCGATCGGAACCTCCCCTTGTGGCGGCCGGTGACGCTAGCAGGTGATCTCCCGACACGAATTCGTCGCGGCCGACAATATGGACGGCGAGATGAGGATCTGGATCGATCTCGACAACTCGCCCGCTGCGCTGCTGTTCGCGCCGATCTCGCGACGGCTGCGGGAGCTCGGTCACGAGACCGTGCTGAGCGCACGCGACAACGCCCAGACGCGGGAGCTGGCGCTCGAGCGCTGGCCCGAGGTCGCGATCATCGGAGGCCCAGCTCCGCCGCGCCCCGCCGACAAGGTGCGCTCGACGGTCCAGCGCGTCCGCGACCTCGGCGGCTGGGCCCGCGCCCGCCACCCTGACGTGGCCCTCTCGCACAACTCCTACGCGCAGATCATCGCCGCACGGGCGCTGGGGATCCCCGTTGTGACGGCCATGGACTACGAGCACCACCCGATCAACCACGTCGCCTTCCGCCTCGCCGGCACGGTGCTGCTGCCCGAGGCGATGCGCTCGATCAACGTCCGGCGCCTGGGCGCCACCGCGCGCAAGGTGACGTTCTATCCCGGCCTGAAGGAACAGCTCTACCTGGGCGACTTCCAGCCCGACGCCCACGTGCTCGAGCAGTTCGGGTTGGGCGCCGCGAGCCGCCCGATCGTCGTCCTGGCTCGGACGCCGCCGTCGCGCGCCACCTACCACCAGTTCGAGAACCCGCTGTTCGTCGAGGCACTGCGGTTGGCCGGCGGCCAGCCGGACACGGCGGTGATCGTGCTCACTCGCTACCCCGAACAGCGCGATCTGATCGCCCGGCTCGACATCGAGAACCTGCACGTACCCGACGCCGCGCTCGATTCGCGCTCGTTGATGCACGGGGCCGACGTGATGATCGGCGCCGGCGGGACGATGACCCGCGAGGCGGCGCTGCTCGGCGTGCTGACCTACGGCCTGTACGCGGGCCGCTCTCCGGCCGTCGATCGCTACCTGGAGGACCGCGGCATGCTCGTCCGCCTGACCAGCGCCAGGCAGATGCTGCCCCTGAGACGGGCACGGCACACCGAACTCGACCTGGCGTCGCTCCGCGAGTCGGCGCGGCGGTTGATCGACGTCTGGGTGGACGCCGTGATCGTCGCCGCCACCGCGAGCGCCCGGCGCCGGCGGCCGACGTGACCGTGCACGCCGAGGTGCTCGATCCGCTCAGCGATCCCCGCTGGCCGAGCTTCGTCGCCCAAGCCCCCGAGGCGGTCGTCTTTCACCATCCCGCGTGGCTCGCGCTGCTCCGTGCCGAGTACGGCTATCCGGTCGCCGCCTGGACGGTTTGCGATGCCGACCGGGCTGTCGTGGGAGGGCTGCCGATCGCTCGCGTCGTCAGCCGCCTCACCGGGCGCCGACTCGTGGCCCTTCCGTTCTGCGATCTGTGCGGCCCCGTCCTCACCGGGGGCGCCGCGGACGAGGACCGCGCGGAGCTGCTCGCGACGATCGCCGGCCAGCGCGCGCGGATCGGCCTCCCGCTCGACATCCACGAGTCGGTCGACGGGCTGGGCGACGCCACGGCCTCGCGCAGCTTCCTCCATCACGTGGTCGAGCTCGCGGACGACCCGGCGACCGTCGAGGCTCGCTTCACCAAATCGCACGTCAAACGGGGAGCCCGCAAGGCCGAGCGGCTGGGGCTGCGGATGGAACGCCGCCTCGACCGGGCGGGCCTCGACGAGTTCTATCGGCTGCACCTCGAGACCCGCCGCTACCAGGGCGTGCCGGTCCAGAGCAAGCGGTTCATCCGACGCTTTGAAGCTCTGTTCGCCGAGGGGCTCGGACATGTGGCGCTGGTCCGCGACCCCTCCGGGCGCGTCCTCGCCGCGGCCGTGTTCCTCACCTTCAACGGGACGCTGACCTATAAGTACGGCGCCTCCGACCGCGCCGAGCTCGGGAAGCGACCGAACAACCTCCTCTTCCTCGACGCGATCCGGTGGGGCTGCGCCGAAGGCATGCGCCGCCTCGACCTCGGTCGCACGGACCTCGACAACCAGGGGCTGCGCGAGTTCAAGCTGTCCTGGGGCGCATCGGAGCGCAGGCTGTCCTACACGTGGGTGTCCGACCGTCCGCAGCGCTCGCGCGGGACCGGAGTGCCGACGGCCGTTCAGGTCGCGATTCGCCGTGGCCCGCCGCTGGTGGGCCGGGCGATCGGCAAAGCCCTCTACCGTCACACGGCTTGAGCGCGATCGACCCTGACTACTACCTGCGGGAGCGCTACCTGGGCGACGCGCCGCGCCGGTCGCGCGCCGTCGCCGCGTATTACGCGCTCAAACCGCTCCTTCCCTCCCGCCTGCGGATCGCCGCCCGTCGGGTGTACGCCCGCCGCCAGGCGGGCCAGACCTTCCCGCGCTGGCCGATCGAGCCGATCCTCGTCGAGCACCAGCGCGATCAGCTGCTGCGCCAGGTGCGCGCCCGCGATGGAGCGCCGCTCCCCGTCGTCCACTTCTGGCCCGACGGGGCGCGCGCGGCAGTGATCCTCACCCACGACGTCGAGGGGCCGGCGGGCATCGAACGGATCCCCCAGGTGCGGGCCCTCGAGCGCCGTTACGGTTTCGCGTCGGCCTGGTACTTCGTCGCCGATGACTACCCGATCCCCGGCAACGTGTTCGACCAGCTGCGCTCCGAAGGGTGCGAGATCGGCCTCCATGGCATCCACCACGACGGCAAGCTGTTCGTCAACCGCGACGCGTTCGAGTCCAACCTGCCGGTCATCCACCAGTACCTAGCCGGCTGGGATGCGGTCGGCTTTCGTTCGCCGGCGACCCACCGAAACGCTGACTGGATGCCCGAGCTCGGCTGCCTGTACGACAGCTCGTTCTCGGACTCGGCGCCGTTCGAACCCCAGCCGGGGGGTTGCTGTTCGATTCAGCCCTACTTCCTCGAAGAGCTCGTCGAGCTCCCGATGACGCTGATCATGGACCACACCCTGTGGGAGATCCTCCAGGACACGTCGAGCGCCCAGTGGGTGCGCAAGTCCGAATGGCTGCTCGCCAACCACGGCCTGATCAACCTGCTCGTGCACCCCGACTACGTCACCACGCCCCAGCGGGCGCGCTGCTACGAGGAGTTCCTGAGCTTCCTGGCCGCGCAGCGCGACACCTGGAACGCACTCCCGCGCGAGGTGGCGGCCTGGTGGCGCGCCCGCGCCTCGCTCGACATCTCGAGCCACGGCGATCAGCTCGTCGAGATCGACGGACAGCCGCTGCGAGCCGTGGTCGGCGGGATGCGCGAGGTCGGGGGCGAGCTCGTGGTCGAACGTTGTACTGCGCCTTGAAGGTCCCCGTTTTAGCGACAATATTGTCGGTTCAACATCCAGCCCCCGTCGGGGGCGCGCCCGACACTGAGACGCTTTCGTTCCACTCCTTGGCCGGCAAGAAATCCCTGGGGAGGTAAATCCAAGTTAAACCCACCGGGGCACCGGTATGGACGCTGCAGGCGATGACCCTGATTGGACCGTCGTTTACTACTCCGTCGGGTTCAGCTTGATTCCTTGTGCCAGTGTGCACGTTCTTGCTAGCATGCCTGACCCGAATGGGGGACTTTGCGACTCTAGCTTTCCGGACTGTGAGCCGGCGGCAGACGTTTCACTTCGATCGCGATATCGAGTTTGACGCCGGGTTCGCGAACGCGGAAAAATATCTCGCTCGCCTCGGCAATCGACTGCCATATCGTGACGCCGATGTCTTGGATGTCGGTTGTGGACTGGGGAGCACATGCGTATATCTCGCTGAACATGGTGCCCGCCACGTTCTGGGCGTCGACATCAATGAAGTCGCCGTCAGCTTCGGTGCGCAGAAAGTGCGTGGACGCCAATTGGATGACACGGTTGAGCTCCAACACATCAGCGATATCGGCGAGGTGTCAGGCACGTTCGACCTGATTCTGTCGCAGGACAGCTTTGAGCACATCGATCCACCTGAGCCGATGATCGCCGAGCTCGTTGCGCGGCTCAGGCCTAATGGCACTCTCGCGATTGGGTTCAGTACCCTCTGGAACTCACCGTTTGGCGGCCACATCAAACACATGACGTGGTTACCGTGGGCCCATCGTCTGTTTCCGGAGCGGGTCATCATGGGCGAACAAGACCGCTTCTACCCGCCAGAACTACGCGGTCGAATGGGCCACAGCTTCAAGGAATACGGGCTCAACCAGATGAGTTTCAGCAGCTTCGTTTCGATGATGGACGCGACCGCTCTCCACCGCGAGTACTTCGCCGTGAACGTTCATGAGCAATCCTGGAAGACGAGACTCTGCCGCGGCCTGCGCTTGCTCCCGGGCGGGCGCGAGCTCTTTACGTTCAATGTGTATGGCCTATGGCGCAAGCCGATGGCGCCGGCCGACGGCGACGAGCGGACTTCGTCCGCTACCCTGCACGGGACGCTCAGCGCGCGACGTAGCGCGCGGAGCCGCTGACTAGCTCGAATAACGCGCGGCGAGACCTGTCGAAGCCCGGACCGGTGCCGACGCTGTCCTCGGGACCGAATTTCTTGTCACCTAACGACAAGTTGAGTGGCGGGACGAGATAACGACGGATATCGTCGCTTTCTCACCCACCCCTCCCATCATGTCAGGGGCCACCCGCTAGCTCATTCGGCCCCGGTCAGCTCGTGCCCAGACAGACGAATCCGGCTAGCGCGGAGTCCCTCGGGCGCAACGTCGCTTGGGCGACGGCAAGAGCCGCAGCTGGTGCCTCCCCCGCGACCAGCAAGCGGTGCAGAGCGAGCATCAACCGTCTTGCTCCACCGTCAGGCACGGGCAGGACACTGGCAATGACCGTTCGCGTCCCCATGGCCATGAGTGCGGCGGCGAAGCCGAGGAGTTCATCTCCAGGCCGCGCATCGGATGTCGCGAGGTCGCACGCCGAGAGCACGATCAGTTCCGGGGCCCGTCGTATCCGCTGAAGCTCGTACGCGTTCAGCAGACCGTCGGCGAGTTCCAGCGAGGAGAACAACGGGCTGTCGGAGCGGAAGTGGCCGTGGCACGCGATGTGCGCAATCTTCGCCCCGTCGAGTCCCCGGATCACCGACGCTACGGTCGCTTCCGGGCCGGTCAGCCGGGCGGCGTCCGGGTAGAGGCGGCTCAGTACGGCCACCTCCCTCGCAGCATGGCTCAAGCCAGGGCCGGCGGCGAGCACGATCTTTCCGGGGTGCCGGCGAGGGCGTGACTGAAGCGACTGCCACGTGACCACGGACGGGGTGACTACCACGGGGCGGCCGCGGAGCGGCGGCAGCATCGCCCACGGCATCGCGTGCAGCAACCCGGTGGGCGCGATCACTACCGACCGATTGCCGACAGCCTCCGCCAAAGGGGCGAATAGTCTTTTCCCGAGCACCTCCGCGGATGCCAGACTGCCCGCCAGCGCAGCAGCGCGCTGCGTAACGGACTGCCGGGGCCGCGCTAGACGACCGAGCGCGAAAGTCAGCCACTCGAGCTCTTCAACGACCGGGCCGGATGGTCCGATCTCGTGGCGGCGAAGCCGATCGTCGACCAGCGTGAGCGCAGTTATCTGGCCATCTAGCTCGATCAGTTCGACCAGGGCCGCCGGTCCGAGCGCGCGCGCAATACTCCGCCTGCCCGGCCTGATCGCCGAAGCGGGGTGATCGCCTGGGGCGTGCCGGGCGAGGCGCCGGATCGACGCCTCCAGCTCGGCCTGGCGGGAGAGGAGCGACTGCGCATATCGCCCGAACCGTTCCGCTCGGCGAATCTGGGTGCCAATCCGACGCAGCTCCGATTGATAATCGCGCAGCCTGGGGTCCTTAGCGGGTGTGACCGGCGCGAACCGCAGCGCACTCGCGCGGAGCTGCTCAGCCCAAACTAGAACCGAATCGTCGTCAGCCCCGTCGAGCGCGACTCTCAGACCAAGTCGCGCCAGCTCCACGCCGATTTCCGATGCGGTGGCTCGCAGGTCCGAGGCGCCGAGTGCGGCACGATAACCCTCCAGCAGCTGTAGTCCGCCCCGCACAGCTCGTTGTGCTCCAGCACGATCGCCGGTCGCAAGCCGGACCAGAGCCTCGACGTGACGAGCTGCGATTCGATCAGCCACCGGGCCCCGACGGCGCAGGGCCGAGCAGGCCGCGAGTTCGCGACGCGCCACGCGCGGTGACCCGAGCTCGATGGCGGCGTGGGCCACCAACAGCCGTACCCGCAGAGCCTCTTCCCGCCAGCCAGTCGCATGCAGGGTGGCCGCCGCGCGACGGCCCGACCGGACGGCTGAGGGGGTGAGTGCTCCAGCGGCGATCGCAGCGGCGAGCGCCAGCCCACCGGCGCGCGCGCTATACGAATAGCGGCGCCGGGCAGCGAAGGATCTTTGCGCCCGACGAGCGAGCGCCAGGGCCTGCGCTGAGTCGCCGGCGAGCAGGGTCAGGCTCACGACCTCCAGCTGGCCCTCGGGATCCTCGATACCTCCCTGCTGCCAAATCGTCTGGGCAAGATCGAGTGCGTCGCGCGCCTCGCTCGTGAGCCGCGCAGCGACCAACGCCTTCGCGCGCAGTAGCTCCAGGGCCGAGCGATGACGAGGCGGAATCTCCTGGGCCGCGCTCGCATCGAGTCGGGCCAGGCAGGCCGGGAGGTCCCCGCGCGTAAGAGCGATGCGAGCAAGCTCGTAATCAGCCCCGACCGCGGCCACGGTGGCGCCAAGCGCGGCGTAGAGGTCGCGGGCCCGGACCAGGTCTGGTTCGGCGGCATCGGCCTCGCCGCGCTCGGCGAGCAGGAAGCCTCGATTCTTGAGCAACCTCGCTTCCCAGATCGCGTCGTTCTCGCGGCGCAGCGTCTCGAGGGCGCGGTCCGAACTTGAAAGTGATCGAGCCGCTCGTCCTGCGAGGTGAAACACGGCGATCCGAGCCACCTCGGACCGCGCGAGCTCGAGGCCCTCGAGCACGCCGCAGCAGGTCTCGATCTCGCGCAACGCGGAGTCGATCGCACCCGCATAAGCCAGGTAGATCGCCAGCGGTCGTCGCGCCAACGCCGCCCGCTGATTGAGACCGTTACGCTCCCCGACCCGGACCGCTGCCCGCAGTGTGCGGATCGCCCGGGCATCGCCCAGTTCGTGCCGAGCAAAGCCCAGGGCGTGCAACGCGGCGACCTCGGCCTCCGGCTCGCCGCGAACGCGTGCCAGCTCAACCGCTCTCTCGGCGAGCTTAGCCGCTCGCCGCGTCTGCGACTCCACGAGCGCGTGCGCGGCCTCAGCGAGCGCCAGCGGGTCTTCGTCAACATTGCTGCCCCGCACGGATCAAATTTGTATCAGGACCCCTGTTACCCCCTCCACTGAGTCATACGATCCGGGCTGAAGGCGGTGCGGAGGACGGGCCGTTGGTCTGAATGTCAGGGATAATTTCCGCACGACTAGTCTCCAGATCCTGTTACGCGCGGCGAGCGAAGGCGACGAGGCAGCCTGGGAAACGATCGTCGATCGTTTCATCCGTCTCGTCTGGGCTACCACACGCGCTCACCGGTTGGCGCCCGCCGACGCCGCCGATGTCGTCCAGGTCACATGGTTGCGCCTCGTGGAGAACCTGGACCGCATCCACGATCCCGAGCGACTCGGCGGGTGGCTCGCTACTACCGCGCGACGCGAGTGCCTTCGCGTCATCCGCCTACGCGGGCGCGAGCAGCCTTCCGAGACGGCCGGCGTATTCGACCGATCGATCGACGACCCAGTCGCGGGTCAGATCGTCACCGCCGAACGAGATCGGGCGCTACGCCGGGCGCTCAGCGGCCTTGACCAACGATGTCAAGCCCTCTTGCGGCTGCTCGCCGCCGCAGACCCTCCGAGCTATGAGGAGATCGGAGCGGCGCTCGGCATGGCAATCGGCGCGATCGGGCCCACACGCGGGCGATGCCTGGAAAAGCTCCGCCGCAGCCCAGAGCTCGCTGAACTTGAACTACGGTAATCACCGCATGACACCACGGCCAGAGGCATGAGCGATCCGCCCGACGAGGACCTCGTCGCCGAGCTGGCGCGGCTGTTCGACCGTGACGACCCCGTGCCGCCACTGGTCACCGAAGCCGCCAAAGCGGCCTTGACGTGGCGGCGCATCGACGCTGAGCTCGCCGAGCTTCTCAGCGACTCGCTCGAGCCCGAGGCTTCCCTTGCCGCCGTCCGGGGATCCGCCGCGCGGGTGCGGGCGCTGACGTTCAGCACCGGGCAGCTGACGATCGACGTCGAGATCCGGGCCGACGGACCACAGCGCACCTTGCTGGGCCAGCTCTCACCCCCGGCCACGGCCATGATCCAGATTCAGACTGCCGACGAGCCGGCTGAGGCGGCCGCCGAGACGGACAGCCTTGGTCGTTTCCGAGTCCAGCTTCTCGGGGCGCATCCACTCCGTCTGCGGCTTTCGGTCCACTTTCGCACATCGTCGCCCCCGATCCAGACAAGCTGGATCACCGTTTGATCCAGAACGGCGCGCCTCGGATCGTAGGTGGGGCTCCAGCCCGTCCTCGATCAGGGCTACCCAGACGGAAGCCGGCCGCCGCAGAGCGGCGACCGGCTTGACCCTACTCAGCACCTCGAACGCGGGCTACGCGGACTCAGATTCGTCCGCGCGGCGACTTGCGTGTCGAATCCGATTAGCTGATTCCCGTGGCGGTCAGACCAACGTCGGCGATATCCCAGTTGTCGCCGCCGAGGCCGCCGCCAAAGTCGGTCGTGATCTCGAGCTGACTGATGTCTCCGAGGGTTGTTCCCGCGGGGAGCGAGTTCAACGCTAGGAGGTTTACCTGTTCGACCGAGTTGTTGCCCCAATCCTGTGAGGCATTGATGTTGGCGAACGTCATCGTATTGCCTGACGCAAGGGTGAGAACGACGTCCGCGTTGTCGCCCGGCGAGCCACCGCCGCGGAGATCGTCACCACCGGTGGTAACCGTGAGTTCAAGGCCGCTGACCTGGATACCAGCGTCGGCTGAGTTCTGGAGACTGACTGGCGTCGACCAAGTATGAACGGAGCCGGTCATGCGGACGAGTCCGGTGCTTCCGTCGGGCAGCTGGGAGCCGCCGATCGCATTTACAAGCTGATCCGTCCGCATGATCGGAGGCGGGGCCGTGTAGGCGCAACCGAGCGAAGCCTGTAGCTCCACATCCGCGATGTCCCAGTTATCGCCGGAGATCCCGCCGCCGAAGTTGGTCGTGATCGTCAGCTGGCTTATGTCGCCGAGGGTCGTGTTGGGCGGGAGTGCCCCCACGGGCAAGGTGATCGCCGGGCTCGTCGTGTCGTTGGCCCAGTTCCCGGAATCGTTGATGTCGGTGTACGTGATCTGAGCCCCTGAGGTGAGAGTCAGAACCGCATTTGCGTTGTCGTTCGGGCTATTGCCGCCTCGAAGATCGTCACCTCCGGTATTGACGAGGAGCTGTAGGCCGGTCACCAGGAGATTGGTATCGCCGGGATTCGCAGAGACTGCGGTTGACCAGCTGTGGACCGACCCAGTCATCCTGACAAGCCCGGTGCTTCCGTCGGGAAGCCTCGTGCCACCGACAGCATTCACGAGAGTCGCCGGAGTCGCTGGACAGCCTGCATGTGTGCCCACGGCTGCTTTCACGACAACCGCCGCGATGTCCCAATTATCGCCGGCGATGCCGCCGCCGAAATGCGTCGTGATTGTGAGGCTCGAGAGCTGGCCGACTGCGATCCCGGGCGGAAACGACAGGAGAACCGAATGCACCGAGTCGTTGCCCCAGTCCTGGTCTTGGTTAACGTCGTGGAGAACGAGGGGAGGAGCCCCAGAGTTGAACTGCAGCGTCACGTCGGCTTGTGACCCGCCGCGGAGATCGTCGCCTCCTGTCGTGACCTGCAGCTCGAGGGCCTGGAGCTCGTCGGCGGCCGTGCCGGGACGAGCCCGCAGAGGGATGGTGATCGAGTGCACCGAACCGGTCATGCGAATCAGACCGACACTTCCGTCGGGCAGGCTCGATGAGCCGACGACGTCGGCGAGCACTTGATTCATGATGTAGCGGGGCTCGCACGCGGCGTCGGCATTCGACCAATAGGGAGCGACCTCAAGCTGTTGCTTCAGCCCTGGTATTACCGCGTTCCATGGCGTGGATGGCGTCGGGTGCAGCCCGACACGTGAGCAGATGTCCGCAAGCTCGCCCTCGTCGTACTCCTGTTCGAGGTTGCCGCCGAGGAACCGTCCCGGAACAGTTTCGTGAATCCATCCAAACCCGCCCGGATCCGAGATGGTCTCAACCATCTCATGGGACATAGCCTCCGTCAGATCTGCAATGGTCGCGTTGCAAGAGACACTCGTGGGGAGGACGGTGAAGTTCGCGGTGTCCGGGAAGAACGCGTGATAGCCGTTCGCCGCCTCGGCGTTCTCGGAGCTGCACATGTCCGGCTGGCCTTTCAGCCCGATTTGGCTCACGTGGAGGTCTGGACTGATGAACACGTTCACTTGAGCGGACTTATTTCCAGGCAAAGCCGTCTCGCACTTGACAAAACTCACGAGCGCCGGGAACTGGATGACGCCGTGGTTCGTGGCCGCATTCCTCAGCGCCGGCGTGACGCAGGTCGCGACAGTTCGATCTACTCCAACCAGGCGTGGTGGATTGATGTCGTATTGGGACAGCTCGTCGAAGTACGAGCTCTTGGTAAGCGCGGAGGTAATGGCGTTGATCGTCGTCGTGGTCGCCTGGGGATCGCGGTTTCTAACCGATGCGACGTGGGCGTTCCATGTCTGTCGACTCGGATCGGGCCACAGGTAGAGATTCCGGAAGCTCCCCGTGGTGACGACTGCCGCTCCCGTTACCGGAGCACTGACATAGTTGCTGGGCGGGCCAGCCAGAGCGCCCGGCGGGACTGTGAGCATCAGCAGGACGATGAATGGCAACGCTAATGCGGCCGCGAGCCGGTGCCAGAGGCCGGCGCCAGACGGTCCCGCGTCGCGGCCGGGCGCGGTGATCCGCACGCCCGCTAGCTGGAATTGATCGAGCATCTGTTCCACTCCTTCGGTGAGAGGTGTTTGGAAAGTGCTCGTATGAGCAGGCTCCCCGGCCTGTGATACGTCGATCCATGATTCGATCGCCGCGCTCGGCAGCGATGACCTATTGGGAGGCCATCAACCCAGCAGCAGGTTCGTCACCCCGGCGCGGACGGCCGGTGACACGCCCGGCACGGCGGGCACGACCGCAAACAGCTTCGCGGGGTTTGCGTGCTGCGTCGCCACCACGTTCTGGTAGGCGTCCAAGGGGGCGAACATAGGGTTAGCGGCGAGGCCAGCGGCAATCGCGGCCGCGACCTTGGGGGCCGCGAACGAGGTACCGCTCCAGTTCGCCCACCCCTCGAAGACGAGCTGCCCTGTGGAGGCGGGTGACTGATCTTCGACGAACCCGTGCCAGTCCAGGTAGAGCGACGCTACGTCTTGCCCGCGTGCGGCACATTTCACCCAGCTACCCCAGTTCGATCCTGAGCTTGGACCGAATACGGCCCGCTGGCTTTCCGTCGTGTTGGTGGCCCCAACGCCGATCACGTCGGGGTGCGCAGCCGGCCAGTACTCACGAGCCGAGTTTTCGTTGCCGGCCGGAGATACGACCGCGGCGGCGGCGGGGCGCGGAACATGCGACAGCGCGCCCATAACCAACGAGAAGGGAATCGACGAACGGCCGTCGAGCGTGGGGAACGCGAATCCGCAGGAGATGACCTGCGCGTTTGCGTTTCTCATCAGCGTCAGCGCGACCGAGAATTCATCCGAGTACACGGCCGTGCGCGCCGGTGCAGTGGGTTGGCGAGGCAGGGAGATGATCGCCCGGCGCTCGCCGACAACCGTGATCCGGGTAGACGCGCACCCATGCGCGATCAGACCAGCGATGAACGTACCGTGGCCGGCGACTCCGTCGAGTACGTGTGCTGGCCGGGTCCTCGGGAGCGGAGGGGGTACGTTCATCGGTTGGGGTACCGGCACCAGCGTGTCCGGCGGAGAGACCGTCCATTGCCTGGTGGTCGAGTCAAACCAATGGCCCTGTACCGGATTCACGCGTCCGGTAAGCGTCTGATGGTCCGAGTCAGCGTTCGAGCCGCTGATGTAGCCGCTGTCGATAACGACCGTCCGGATCCAGGCCGGGCTGCGACCCATGACCGGCTGGAGTTGCGGGACGAAAGGTGCCAGCGTCGGGTTAGGGAGTTGAGGCCCGCCCGGGCAGCTGTCAAACGATGCCGGGGTGAATACGTGATTCGGCGAGACGGCTGGCGGAGTCGGAGTCAGATTCCCGCCGGCGCGCGTTGGGACGGGCGGGAGGGTGGCTGGGTTCACGGTCGCGTTCAGCATCCGGGCGATCTCGATCGAGTTCTGAGCGGGGTTCGTGAGGACCCATAGCTGGGTGTCCTCGAGGACGCTAAGCTGGGCAGCGGCGGGCCGGGGGATGTCGGATGAATCCGGCAATGACAACCCTCCCGGCGGAATCGGGCCCTTCATGGAAGCGACGGGCACCGCGCCAAGCGCGTGGAGCCTCGCACGCAGAGGCGCCACCATAGACCCTCGGACGAGCAACTCGTCCTTGATAGCCATTACCAGGGCATCGCCGTCGACGTCCCAGACGATGGCCGGATCACGAATCACGCGATAGGTGATCGGGTTCCTCGGCTGGAAGCCCGGCGGAAAGGTTTGGTTTAGTGGCGGCACGGCGTGCGCGGCACTGAGCCGCCGCAGCGCGGCCGTCGCGGAGCGCTCGCCGAGGTCTCCGAACGCCGTTACCCCCGCCCCGACAGCGATAGCACCGCCGATCAGGGACCGTCTCGTGAGCCGTGTCGCGCCCCCCGGTCCGCCGGCGTCCGGTCCGCCGGCATCGTTCGGCTCCTCACACGATGGGAAGTCGCGGTCTGTGCTCATTTCTGCTCCTTTCCCCCGGCGTCGGAGCGCCGCTGATGCGAATCCTATGCCTCGGCGAGAGCGGGGCGGGGATTTCTTGCTCGATCTCGACGCGCAAGTCGACGAACGACGCGTTACCCCGGCGTTCCCGCTAGCTCGTCTCGATCGCCACCGGAGCGCCGGTGCGCATCGACTCGACCACCCCGAGCGTGGCCAGGCTCACGTTGGTCAGCTCGGGGAGCGCCACCGGGGGGCGCCCGCTCCGCACTCCGTCGAGGAACGCGGCGATCTCCTCGCGGTGACCCTTGTTCTGCACCCGGCCCTTGGACAGGACGGATTGCTCACCGTGCAACTCGAGCGTCAGGTAGTCGTCGAGGACGCCGATGCCCGCCGACGCGAAGGCCTCGATCCGCTCCTTGCCGATGCCGGGCGCCGAGTGCGCCACGTACACGATGGTTCCGATCGACCCATCGACGTGGCGCAGGGTGACGGCGACGTTGTCGCGCGCCTGGGAGGGCAGGTCGAGGTCGCTGAAGCCGGTGGCGTGGACCTCGCGCACGGGTGAACCGGCGAGGAACACCAGCGTGTCGACGAAGTGACAGAGCTCCCCCAGTACCCGCCCTCCGCCCTGTTCGAGATCGTGCGCCCAGTGTGAGACCGGGAGCGCGCCCGCGCTCACCCGGTAGGTCACCGTCATCGGTCCGCCGCCCCGACGGAGGTAGTCGCGCAGTTCGACGGCCAGCGGAGCGAAGCGACGGTTGAACCCGACCGCGAGGACGGCCCCCGAGTCCTCCGCCGCCCGGACCACCGTGGCCAGCTGCTCGGCGCTCAGCGCCAGCGGCTTCTCGCAGAACACGTGCTTGCCCGCCTGCAGCGCGCGCGTGGACAGCTCGGCGTGAGTGGCGTGACGGGTGCACACGGCCACGGCGTCGGTGTCCCCGTCGGCGATCACGCCCGCCTCGTCGTGGGCGACGCGGGCAAAGCGGAAGTTTCCGGCGGCCGACACGGCGGAGCGACCCGAGCCGCCGCCGACCACCGTGAGCTCCGCGCCCGCCGCCACCAGCGCCGGGAGGATCACGGCGGTGGCGAAGCTCCCGGGGCCGATCAGGCCCACGCGGACCCTGGCGTGCGGGCCGACCGGTCTCGCCGCGACCGCGGGGCCACGGCCGTCGACCGCGGGCGGTCTCAGCGGAACCCGACTCTCCGGGTAGGAGATGAGAATCGCGCCGCGCGGCCGCTCTCCGGGCGGCCCGGCGAGGCGGGCGTAGGCAGCCGGTGCTTGGTCGACCGGGACCGGGTCCTCGAGTAGATCGGCCAGATCGAGCAGACCGCGCGCCTGGAGGTCGAGGACGCACTCCATGTTGCGCTGCTCGGTCCACCGCACGTAGCCGATCGGATAGTCGACGCCGTGGCGTTCGTAGTCGACGTCGTAGCGGCCCGGACCGTACGAGCGCGAGACGCGCAGCGAAAGCTCCTTGCCGAACAGCGGCGCGCGCGGCAGCTGGACGGGGACGTCGCCGACCACGACTAGCTCGGCGCGGTCGCGCGCGATCTCCGCCGCCAGCAACAGAGGATCGCTGGACGGCGACGCGGCGGTGACCAGCACGTGATCGACCCCGGCGCCGCCGGTCTCGGCCATGATCGCCCGGGCTGTCTCGGGTCCCACCGTCCGGCGGTGGTCGGCGGTGGCGGCGGCCACCTTCGAGCTGTCGAGGTCGAGCGCGAACACCTCGCTGCCGGCGGCGCGGAGCAGACGACACGTGAGCGCTCCGATCAGCCCGCAACCGATGACCGCTGTGCGATCGCCCACGCGCACGTCGGCCAGGCGGATCCCGTGGAGCGCCACGGCGGCGATCGTCGTGATCGCCGCGTGCTCGAGCGGGACCTCGGCCGGGACCTTCGCGCACAGGTTTCGCGGTACCGCGACGATCTCCGCGTGGTTGGCGTACCCGACGCCGGCGCACGCCACGCGGTCACCGGGCTCGAGCCCGCGCACCGCGGACCCCACCTCTAGGACGCGCCCGGCCGAGCTGTATCCGGCCGGCCAGGTCTCGCCCATCCGGCGCTTGATCGCGTGGCGGGTCTCCTGGACGCCCTCCAGCGCCGCCCGCTTGGCCAGGTCGCGGACGAGGTCCGGCCGCGCCAGCGCGCGAGCGACCGGAGATTTGCTGGCCGCCTCGCTCGAGGAGCGCTCGGTCCCGGAGCTGATCACCGAGAACGCGTTGGCGACCAGCACCCCGCCCGGCTGGTAAGCGGGCACCGGCACCTCGCGCACGATCTTCCCCCCACCTCTGACCGACAGAACCTGCTTCATCGCGATCCCTGCCCCCGCGCGGCGTCACGCTCCACGTCGAGAGTATCCAGGATCACCTCCACCCGGGCGGCCCAGGTGTGGTGCCGTTCTGCGTCCCGCCGTGCCGCCTGCCCGATGCCGCGACCCCCGTCGGGCAGCGCCAGTACCGTCTCGATGCCACGGGCCAGGTCGTCTACGTCGCCGGGGACGACGAGCACGGCGGTCCGGTCGTCGTCGAGCACCTCGCCGATCTGTTCCAACCGGCTGGCGACGATCGGGCGGCCGATCGCCATGTACTCGAAGATCTTGGTCGGCGACCCGAAGAACGGCCGCTCCTTCATCGGAACGTGGGGCGAGACCAGCAGCCGGCACCGGTCCAGGATCCGTACCGCCTCGGCGTGGGGCACCGTGCCGGTGAAGCGGATCCGTTCCGCGACGCCGAGGTCGCGCGCGAGCGCCTCGCAATCGGACCGTCCGGCGCCGTCGCCCACGAACACCGCGTCGACGTCGTCGTCGAGCTGGGCCAGCGCCCGGACCAGCACCTCGGCGCCGTGCCAGGGATCAAAGGTTCCGACCCAGCCGACCGCCCCCCCGTCCTGGACGTCGCCGCCACCCTCGGTCGCCGTGGCGCGGTCGATCGCCCCGACGTCGACGGCGTTGGGGAGGACGAGGACCGCCGACGGCGAGGCACCCGCGGCCCGCGCCTCGTCCGCCGCGTGAGTGGAGACGGCCGCGACCACGCGCGAGCTTCGCACCACCTGGCGTTCCATCGCGGCCACCAGCGGATTGAACACCCGCTTGAGCGGGAGATCGCGCCAGTGCCGGTAGACCCAGGCCTCCGACTTGTTCCACTCGAGCACGAGCGGCACGCCCGCGGACTGCGCCAGGTCCATCCCGTAGGTGGCGAAGGCCATGTGACGCTGATAGATGAGCCGCGGCCGCCCGCGCGCGATCAAGCGGTCTCCCGCGGCGCGCGCGGCGCGGTTGGCGGCGATCGCGGTCACCTCGCCGGTCAGCCGCGCGGCGCGGGGCAGGGGCTCGACTACCTCGACGTCGTCGGCGATCGCCGCCAGCTGAGGCGGGGCCGGCACCATCGTCAGCAGCCCGACGCGGAACCCGAGCTCCTTGAACCCGCCGAGGATGCCGGCCATGTGCGTGACCGGGCCGCCGACCTGCGCGTCGGCCGCGCCGGGGAAGATCCCGATCACCGCGTCCGCAGGCTGCGCGCCAGGACTAGCGGTGGCGGTCGGCGGGGCCGCGGGTGAGGGCCGCTCGGTCAAGCGCCAGGCCTCGCGGGCGACCACCGTCGCCGCGGCGGCCGCCTCGACGGGTAGTTCCGCCGCGCGCTCGATCAGCTTTCGACGGCTGATCGGGATCGGCGACCGCCCGTCTCCCGGCAGGATGAGGCAATTCGGAAGGTCCAGCCGGAGCGCGGCGAGCTCGAACAGTTGCGGCAGGTTCTGGCGCTCCCAGTCCGAGCTGTGAATCGCCGTCGTGGCCAGGCCGAGCTCGCGCGCTCGCCGGCTGACCGCGCGCAACCGCCCGGCACAATCGCGCTTGCTCAGCACGATGCCCGGCTCGAGGCCGGCGTCCCGGGCGGCCGCCTCGGCGGCGAACGGTGACCCAGCGGCGATCAGAACGCAACGGGAATTCATTCAAGCCTCACGGCACCATTATCGATGTCTCTTACGGCGGACGTCGACTACGCTGAAACCAATGACCGCGGCACCGCAGATCCATCTCGTTCTCACTGATGACTGGGAACTCCGTGGCGACGGCTCAGGAGATCCCCGCCGGATCCAGTTCGACACCATGCGCCGATTGGCGGGGATCTACGAGCGGTTCGGGCTCCGCGGATCATTCAACGTCGAGGTGATGCAGCAACTGGCTCACCGGCGGCTGGCCGGCGAGGAGCCAAAGCTCGGTGAGTTGGCCACAGAATGGGAACGACTGGTCCGCGAAACATTCTCGCGCGGCCATGACATTCAGCTTCACCTTCACCCGCAGTGGAGCGAGACCGAGTACCGGAATGGCCACTGGGAACTGAAAGGCTCATGGTCACTGCTGGATTATTCGCGGACGGAGATTCGCGCCATGGTGGGCGGTGCCAAGCAGTACCTGGAAAGCGTGCTGCGCCCGCTCGATCCGGACTACCGGTGCAGATCGTTCCGTAGCGGATCATGGTGTATCGCGCCAAGTCCGGATGCCCTGCCGACGCTGGCCGAGTTGGGGATCGCGATCGACACGAGTGTCGTCAATGGCCTGTTCTACCAATCGCCCCACGTGACACTCGACTACCGCCACATCGAGGAGCCCTTTCTACCATATTACCCGATCATGGAAGATGCCCGCCGGCTCGCGGCTGAGCCGCAGCCGATCGTGTCGGTCCCCACCCACAGTTTCCACGCCGGGCTATGGGGATACGGCTTGCGATTGATCGGGCGTGCGATCCACAGACGGACGGGCCTCGCGCGCAAGTTGACGAACCGGTACATCGCGCCACGTGACGTTGAGATACCGAATGCCGGTTACCAGCGCGCGGCGTATTTTCGAAGTCAGTGGGGCGTCAGTCCGCTCGATGGCGTGGCCAACCGGCAGACGAAGGTGTCGGATCTGTGCGGTCTCAGCTTCTTTCAGATGCGCGAGATGTTGAAGGACGCGCGCGCGCGGGCGAGCGCCGCCGGCGTCGAAGCGATCCCAGTGGTAGTGCAGAATCACACCAAGGACATCGGTGACTTCGCGCCGCTCGAGCTGTTCGCGCGTGAGATCGCGGCCGCCTCCGACATCGAGGTCCTGACGCTCGGAGAGCTCGCGCGGGGCTTCGAGATCGGCAATTATCCTGTCCGCTGCGCGGCTGGCTAAGACCTAGTATCAATCGAGCTCCGTGAACCCCCGCGAGACTTTCAATGAGGCGTTCGGGTGGCTGCCCCCGCCGCTGTTCCGCCCCGTGGCACGGCTGAACCGCTCCCGGAAGATCCGCTTCTCGCGGATCGCCAGCTCGTGGGAGCGCTTCCTCGCCGAGTCGGAGACCTGGGACGGGGAGAGGCTCGCGGCATTCCAAGCGGCCCAGCTCAGCCGGGCCCTTCACCACGCGTACGAGCACGTGCCCTACTACCGCCGCCGCTTCGTCGAGCTTGGCGCCCACCCGTCCGACTTCCACGCTCCGAGCGACCTGCATCGCTTTCCGCTCCTCACGAAGGCGGATTTGCAAGCGGAGGGCGAACAGCTCCTCGCCGACGACGTCCCAGCCCGCAAACGGAAGTACGACACGACCGGGGGCTCGACCGGCATTCCGGTCAGCATCTGCCACGACTCGCCCAGGTCGTCGGCCGCCAATTGGGCGTTCACGTTCACGATGTGGAAGCGGGTGGGGTACCGCGAGTTCGATCGGATGGCTGTAATCCGCGGCCATATCCCGCGCGGCGGCCGGCTGTGGGAGCCGGAAATAACCCGCAACGCGCTCCGCCTGTCCTCCTACCACCTGACCGACGAGTACATGGGGAAGCTCGTCGAGCGGCTGCATCGGTTCCGGCCCCGCTTTGTCCATGCGTATCCAACTTCGGCGGCGGCGGTCGCTCGCTACATGCTCGATCGAGGGATCGAGCCGCCGCCCGGCCTCCACGCGGTGCTGTCCGGCTCCGAACGGCTGTACGACGAGCAGCGGACGGCGATCGAGGCGGCTTTTCGCTGTCGCGCGTTCGCCTGGTACGGGCAACGCGAGCAGGTCTGCCTGGCCGCCGAGTGCGAGTACGACCACTCGCTCCACATCTTCCCCCAGTACGGGTTTACCGAGCTGATCGACGAGCAGGGCAGCCCGATCACCGCGCCTCACGTCCCGGGCGAGATCGTGGGCACGGGCTTCATCAGCCGCGCGATGCCGCTGGTCCGCTACCGCACGATGGATTACGCGGTACTTGCCGACGGGCCGTGCCCGGAGTGCGGCCGCGCCTACCCCCGGTTCGAGCGAGTCGACGGACGCGCCCAGGACTTCATCGTGTCCGAACACGGCCGCCGCATCTCGATGACCGCCATGGTCGTCTCGACGGTATTCGAGAACGTCGTCCAGTTCCGCTATTACCAGGACACGCCGGGTCGGGTCGTGCTCCGTCTAGTCCCCAACGCCAGCTACACGCCCGACCGCGATGAAGTCCGGATCCGCAGCGTGCTCGAACCCAGGCTCGGCGACATCCGCCTCGAGGCAATCGAGCTGGTCTCCCACATCCCGCCTTCGGCCAACGGCAAGCACCTCTTCCTCGAGCAGCGCATCCCGCCCGCGGGGTGAGCCAGCGCCACTAGGGTGTCGTGGCCGGCGGCTCGGCGTGCGATCCCCGGGGAGGATTATCAAGAACCTACAATTTCTGAGAGGGTCTCCGACCTCGAAAGAGCCTCCCTGCGGGCGGACATCTGTCCCACGGTCAGCAGACTGACGTTCGGGCCTGCTGGGGATGGGGGCGATGGGAATCTGTCAGAAATAGCCAGACAGATTCCCCACGGCCCCTCAAATCTGAGGGTCTGCCGGGATCGGCGCCTATCACAGAAGTACAAAGCCGCCGGGCCACACCCGCCGGCGCCGCTGGGGACGGTGCCGCCCCGCCGGCGAGCCCCACGACAGCGCCGAAACGACGACGACTGACCCCGGAAGAACGGAACCACTCGTCTAGCGGACCGCTTACTACACCGGCGGCGCCGTGCGGTCCTTGAGCAGGCCGCGCCGGTGCTGCGAGTAGTAGTGCCGATAGCCGCCGTAGTTCACGACCAGGGCCACGAAGCTCGCCCAGGCGGCGCCGGTGGCGCCGAAGGGCGGGATCAAGGCGAAGTTCAACACGAGGTTTGCCCCCGTCAAAATGAGCGCGGCATTGCGCATCTGCCGGCCGTGGCCCTGGGCGGACATGAAGCTGACGTGAATCGTGGTGACGCCCCGCACCGCCTGCGCCAGCGCCAGAGGAATCGCCAGGGCGGCGGCGGGTCCGTAGCTGGCGCCGAACGCCAGCCGGATGGCGAGTGGGGCGAGAACTACCACGAACACCACGTTTGCCGCGCCGATCGCCCAGGCGATGGCCAGCCATCGCGTCTCGATCTCATCCCTGGCTGCCCAGCGTGGGAACAGCGCCGCCGCCAAGCCGTTGAGTGGGAGGCCGAGAAAGCCGGTCAGCGCGGCCGCCAGCGAGTAGAAGCCCGTCTCCCGGCTGGTCGAGAACGCCGTGACCATCAGGACATCCATGTTGTAGGTGCCGATGCTGAGGAAACGGCCGACGTAGACCTGAAACGCCCACGCCCGGGTGTCGGCTAAGAACGTACGCACGTGCTCGCGTACGCGCGTGAACGTCGGCCGCAACCACACCGCGAGGATCACCGTCGACAGCGCCATGCTGGCCGAGTTGACCCCCACGGCCATGGTGGTCGAGAACCGGGCTCCCGCCACGGCCAGTGCGGCCAGCGCGGCCACGAGCGCAACCCGCCCGATCAGGCTGCTGATCGAGAAGACGTGCAGGCGGCCGGTCCCCTTGCCGAGTTGCTCCCCGAAGGCCGGAAACGCCCAGGCGAAGGCGAGCGGTGCCGTCACTCTGAGCGCCGTGCTCGCGTGGGCGTGGAAGACGTCGTCGACCACGAACGAGAGCGCGAAGATGGCGACGCCGAACGCGATCGCGAGGGGGACAAACAGCGCCAGCGACGCTCCGACCAGTTCGCTGCGCTCCTCCTCGGCGCTGCGAGCCAGACGTCGGGCGGCGGCGACGAACAGCCCGAAGTCGAACAGCAAGGCCGCGAAGGACAGAAATGACAGGCAAAAGGAGAAGCTGCCGAAGGCGCTGGGGTCCATTCGGCGCGCGAGGATGATCTTGGCGATCCCGCTCAGGGCGGTCGCGGCTCCGGTCCCGCCGGTGTAGAGGATCGTCTGGAGGACGATGCGCGAGTTCAGGAAGCGCCACCGCGCTGACGCCTCAGGAGCGAGAACTCGGTCGGTGGCGCTCATTCACCGGAGTGCGGCGACCGGCACGGGGGGCGGGGGCACGGCTTCCACGGGCGCCTCGTCACGGGGTGGTTTGATGAGCCGCTGATCCAGACGGCCCGCCCCGAGGCCTAGGAGGATGGCCAGGATCTCGTTGCACGGCGCATACGGGATCATCGTCAACGACAGCGAATACAGCAGGTAGGCAATGGTCGTGCCAACGAGCATCGCCGCCAGCAGCGTGTCCGGCTCCGAGTCGCGCTCCCGGTTGAGCGCGTGAATCAGCAGGACCATCGCGCGCACGGCGAGGAGCAGCGCGATGAAGCCGAAGATCCCATCCTCCACCAGCGTGTTGTTGAACGAGCTGTGCGGACTCGCCACCGACGGCTGCCCGCCCACGTAGACGGTTGGCAGCAGGATTGAGACGTCCGCATAGCGGGTGGCGCCGACCCCGAACCAGGGGTGAGCTTCGAACATCTGAAACCCCTGCTCGTAGGTCGCCAGCCGGTTCTCGATGTTCGACGTGTTCGTGACCCGTTCCGAGACGACCCTGATCTGCTCGAGCTCGATGAAGCCAAAGACGAGGATCGGCAGGGTGAAGGCCACGATCGCCAGCGCTCGCCCGTACCGTCCGGGTCGCAGCCCGAGGATCACGAACACGAGGATCACCGCGCTGATCCAGTCGACGCGGAAGAAGGTGAAGAAGCTCGCCAGCAGGCCGATCCCCACGACCGAGAAACCGGCCGCGCGAACCAGCGGCGGCCGCGGCCGCATGATCGTCCAATACATACTGGCCCCGATGCACAGCAGCAGCGTGAGGCCGTAGACCTCCGGGACGTCGTACGGTCCGGACAGCCGGATCACGTCGACCACGGTGTCGACGCGGACGGTCGAGCCACTCAGGGTGGCGAGCTCGAAACCGAATAATTGCTCGCCGATTCCGACGAGCCCGAGCATCAGGCAGGTGATCGTCAACGAGAACGCGATCTTCTCGAGCGCGTTGGGCGTGACGATGACCACCCGTCGCACCACGATGAACAGGATCATCGGCAGCACCAGCGAGTCGATCCAGACGCGCTCCGGGTAGAGACTCGAGGCCGAGGTGAAGAACGTGCGGATGCCAATCACCGCGGTCAACAACGCCAACGCGGTCAGCATCCGCTTCGACGCGCGGTCGTGGCGCACCGCCTTGGGAAGCGATACGCAGAGGATCAGCAGACCAAAGATCCACAGTCGATCGAACGTGACGTACGGGCTCCCCGGGAGGTGACGGGACAGCGGGTACGCGATCACTCCGAGCGGCGGCCACAGCAACAGCGCCGTCACGCCCAGCTGAGCGATCACGAGCACGATGGCGATCCCCACCACGATCCCGACCGGGATCATGGCCAGCTTCGAGTGTTCGGTGATCGCCCAGCCGCAGATGATGCAGACGGCGGCGACCCCCAGCGCGGCAAACGCGCGCGGGATGAGCGTTCTGGTCAGGGACAGCGGCATGGGACTGGCACTCGGCAACCGCGCAACGGATTCATCGGCAGCGATGATGCCAGGCTTGATTTCGGGTGCTACCAGGGGAACGAGTCGCGCCCTAGGCTACTTCCGGGCCCGGCGGGATGCCCCGTCTGGGCGGTGACCGTGGCGGCGGCGATTCAGGCCAGCGAAACGGCGATTCAGGGCCGGGGAGCGTGGGCCACGCTGGCCCACGAGCTGCCGATTTCATCACCGGCTTGATACACCGACGCCCGGGCCCGATCGAGCTTCCCGTTCGGCAGCCACGTGCCCCGGTAGTAGCCGAGCTCGAGATATGTACGCCCAGGGCCTGGCTGATTGCCGCGGATCGACGGTTTGGCGTCGCGGTAGTAGTAGAGCGTCGAGCGGTGGCGCGAGAACACCAGGTGGCCGTCGAGCCACCACTGCACGAGACCGTGCCGGGCCCGGTAGTCCCAGACGATGTGCAGGACGATGTTGTACCAGTGGCGCCGTCGTAGTCGGCCGGCGACGATCATGCCGTCGTTGACGGTCCGGTTCAGGCGGGGATTGGCCGAGAAGCTGTCGGCGGGATACCTCGCGGTGCCGCCGCCCTCAACGCTGAGCACGAGCTGCGACGGCCGCCGGCGTTGGGCGTTGACCGCGATGGCGACGTTCGCGCAGCAGGGAGCATTGGGAAACTGGTGCCACTCGATCACCCAGTTCCAGTCCGATTGCGGGTACGGCTCAAACCGCGCCGGAAAGTAGAGATAACCGTGGAACCACTGGTTTCGGCCCTGGGCTCCGGCCGCCCGGGCACGCGCGCGCATCTCGGAGTCCGGAAATAGCTCAAGCAGCGACCGCTGTCCGGACTCCCCCGCACCCCGTGCGGACTGGTCGACGGTGGCCTCGAACACGCGCGCCCGGCCGCCGGAAGGGTTCCGGACGACCGCGAAATGCTGACGGCGCATCGCGCGCGTGCTCGCGTTTCCATCGAACGCGTCCCAGTGTCTGAGGCCCGCGGTCCCGAACTGGGCCGCCCAGATCGGCTTTCGCGAGGCAGCCGTGCGGGCGGCTGGCGCGCCCGCGGTGGCCGGGGCGGCGATCAGCGCAGCGATCGCCGCTCCCAACAGCAGCCCCGCGGACCAGCGCGCGAATCCGAGCGCTTGCCGCACGTCAGCGGTTGGCGGTTGTCGTGGACGCCTCATGCACCGGTCCCGACCCGCGATGACACGGGGCGGACTACAACTGGACGGATTGATCCTTCGCTTGCGAGCGCCCAGCGTTCCCCGAAAAGCTTCGCTCCAAACCGGAAGTACGCCGAGGTTCAGGACGTATCAGAGGTATGGAGGCCAGACATCAAGCGCGCCTAAACGGGGGTCTCCAAGCTGCGAATCACCTCGGAATCCGCACCAGAAACTGGTCAAACCCGAGGCTAGGGTCATTGTGGCGGCCAACACTGGAACTGGGGATCCATGCCGCACGGGGCCTACGCGGGCCATAAGACTCCGGGACACTCGTCGATCGCGCGTCGACCGCGACGCGTCGGGCGCCGATCGCTGCTGAACGCGCTGGCCGGCGCCGTCGTGGCGTTGAGCTGCGCGGTGGCAGCCGCGCCGGCTCTGGCGGCGCAGGTCAGCTGCAACCCGGCCATCAACCCCTCCGGAACGCCGCCCCCGGGCACGGTCGTGGCCCCGGGGCTGCGGGTGATCTCGACCCAGTGGGGGCTCGGCAACTGCCCCGAGCCGTTCTTCGTCTCGGCGCGGTCGGCCAACGGGACGATCTGGGCCACCGACTACGCCAACGGCCTGTGGAAGTCCACCGACGACCTGCGCACGCTGACCCGGACCTACACGGCCACTGGCTATTCGCAGATCGAGCAGGTGCTCCCGCTGAGCTCGGGCACGATCCTGATCGTCGTCCGCGATGCGAGCGGCAATCGCCACGTGCTGCGGTCGACCGACTCGACCGGGACTTCGTTTGCCGCCACGCCGGTGCTCGACCTGCCCGCCGGCGCGCAGCTGCACGACCCCAACGGCTGGGCGCAGATCGGCGGCGCGGTCTATATCGCCGAGTATCGCGGTGGGCCGCCGGAAAACCTCTACAGGTCAACCGACGACGGACAGACGTGGTCGAGCGTGTTCTCGGCCGCCAACTCCGACGAGATTCATGCCGTCCAGGCCGATCCGTACGTAGCGGGCCGCGTTTGGATCATGCTCGACGGCGTCGAGGACCAGCTGTCTGGGACCCAGGTCGGCTACTCCGATGACGGTGGGGTGACGTGGACGTGGGTGACCGACGGAAGCTACCCCGAGTCACGCGTCGTCGATCTGATGTTCGACTCAAACGCGGTCTACTGGGCCACCGACTCGCCCGACGTGCCGGCGGGGTTGTTCCGCTACGACCGCACCACCGGCAAGGTCACGCAGGTGATGAACAACCTCAACGGTCCGTTCTACGACGCGTTCGGCTACAACGGCCAGTTCGCGCAGTTCTCGACCGTGGCGCCCGGAGACGTGGGCGATCAGAACATTCACATCGTCACGAACGGCGATGGGACGTCGTGGAGCGAGACGACGACCCCGTGGTCGCGCGATCAAACCAACCAGGCCCAGACCGCGAGCACCGAGGGCGACACCCCGCCCGATAGCCAGGGACGGTTCTGGGTCTCGTACTTCGACCTGGCCGGGAGCCCGAACCTCGACGCCAACCTCGAGTTCCAGTTCGATCCCACGGCCAAGTTCAGCGGGCTCAGCTCGTCGTTCACCGCTTCCCCCAACCCCTATCAGGTCGGGAATGCGGTAAGCTTCAACGGTTCGGGTTCGACCACCCTCAACCCGCCGCTCAGCTACGAGTGGAACTTCGGCGACGGCAGCACGAGTTCCAGTTCGGCGACCCCCTCCCACACCTATTCGACGTCCGGCCCGTTCACGGCCACCCTCCAGATCGGGGACGCCTCCGGCAACCAGGCGGTGAGCAGCGTGACGCTCGGCTCCGCGTCCCAGCCGCCGACGGCCAGCACGGGCGCCGCCCCCGCCGCGTCGGCGACCGCGACCCTCTACGGCGACGTCACGCCGAACGGCTCGTCGACCAGCGCCTCCTTCCAGTACGGGACCACAACTTCCTACGGCTCACAGACCGCGACCCAGTCGGTGGGCAGTGGCTCCACGCCACAGCAGCTCACGGCCGCCCTCTCGAACCTGCAGCCGAACACCACCTACCACTACCGGCTCGTGGCGACCAACGGCGCCGGAACGACCGACGGAATCGACCGCGCGTTCACCACCCCGGCAACGCCGACCTCGGTCAGCACGAGCGCCGCCTCGCAAGTGATGGGTCTGTCGGCGAACGCCAACGGCACCGTCAACCCGGAGGGACTCGATACCACCGTCTACTTCCAGTACGGCACGACGACGGCCTACGGCAGCACCACCGCCTCCCAGGACGCCGGCCAGGGCACCTCGAATCAGCCGATCACGCTCCCGCTCACCGGCCTGTCGGGCGACACGACTTATCACTACCAGCTCGTAGCGGTCAACCAGTCGGGCACCTACTACGGCAGTGACCAGACGTTCGCCACCGGTGACCCGCCGCCTGCGGCGAGCACCCAGCTGGCGACATTCGTGGGGTCCGGTGGCGCCACGTTGAACGCGAGCGTAAATCCGAACGGATTGTCGTCGAGCGTGACGTTCGAGTACGGGACGACCAGCTCGTATGGGTCGCAGTCCTCCTCGCAGAACATCGGTAGCGGCACAACCACCACGCAAGCGAGCATCCCGGTGACCGGGTTGCAGCCCGACACGACCTACCACTATCGCGTCGACGCGACCAACGCGAACGGGACCACCGACGGCGCTGATGGGACGTTCACCACGACCGCCGGCGCACCCATCGTCACCACCGGCGCCGCCACCGGGGTCACCGCCAGCGCGGCGGCGATCGGTGGCACCGTGGATCCTCAGTTCCAGACCACGACCGCGTACCTCCAATACGGCACGAGCACGTCGTACGGCTCTCAGACCAGCACGGTGACGATGCCGGGCAACCTCGTCCCCAACCCCGGCTGCGGCAACGGCACCACCACCGGCTGGTCGACCGACGGCACCGCGCCGACCACCTTCCAGTCCCAGACCGGGTGGGCGTCGGTCGGGCCCGCGTCCTGCCGCTTGACGGTCACCTCGATTCCGTCGGGCGGCTATTCGGAGGCGAACGTCTCTCCGTACATCAAGAACGTCACCGCCGGCGCCCAGTACTCGGTTTCGATGGACGTCAACGTGCTCAGCCTCACCGCCGGTCAGCACGTCGTGCTGTACGTCACGTGGCGCGACGCGAGCGGCAACGGCCTCGGCAAGGTGCAGGTCACATCGACCACCGCCACCGGCGTCACCACCCTGAGCGGCAACCTCGTCGCGCCGGCCAACACCGCTCAGGCGCAGGTCACGGTCACGGTCGAGAACGCCGGCACCGCCGACCTCTACTTCGACAATACGCAGTTGGTCGCCGCCGGCACCGGCACCCTGCAGGCCATCTCCGCCCAGCTCACCGGCCTCACCGGCGCCACCACCTATCACTACCGCACCGTCGCCACCAGCAGCATCGGCACCACCTTCGGCCCCGACCAAACCTTCACCACCGCCGGCGGGGCGCCACCCCTGGCGACCACAACCCTGGCGACGTTCGTGGGGGCCGCCGGAGCGAATCTGAACGCGAGCGTGAATCCGAACGGGTTCTCGACCAACGTCGTGTTCGAGTACGGAACGACCAGCTCGTATGGATCCCAGTCCTCCTCGCAGAACATCGGTAGCGGCACAGCCGCCACCCCGGTGAGCATCCCCGTGACCGGGTTGCAGCCCGACACGACCTACCACTATCGCATCGACGCGACGAGCCCCAACGGGACCACCGACGCGGCTGATGGGACGTTCACGACGACGGCGGGTCCGCCCGTGGTCACGACGGGCGCTGCGAGCGGGGTCACCACCAACGGGGCGACGATCGGTGGCACGGTGGATCCTCAGTTCCAGACCACGACCGCGTACTTCCAGTACGGCACGAGCACGTCGTACGGGTCGCAGACCAGCACGGTGACGATGCCGGGCAACCTCGTCCCCAACCCCGGGTGCGGGAACGGCACCACCACCGGCTGGTCGACCGATGGCACCGCGCCGGCCACCTTCCAGTCCCAGACCGGGTGGGCGTCGGTCGGGCCCGCGTCCTGCCGCTTGACGGTCACCTCGATTCCGTCGGGCGGCTATTCGGAGGCGAACGTCTCTCCGTACATCAAGAACGTCACCGCCGGCGCCCAGTACTCGGTTTCGATGGACGTCAACGTGCTCAGCCTCACCGCCGGTCAGCACGTCGTGCTGTACGTCACGTGGCGCGACGCGAGCGGCAACGGCCTCGGCAAGGTGCAGGTCACATCGACCACCGCCACCGGCGTCACCACCCTGAGCGGCAACCTCGTCGCGCCGGCCAACACCGTCCAGGCGCAGGTCACGGTCACGGTCGAGAACGCCGGCACCGCCGACCTCTACTTCGACAATACGCAGTTGGTCGCCGCCGGCACCGGCACCCTGCAGGCCATCTCCGCCCAGCTCACCGGCCTCACCGGCGCCACCACCTATCACTACCGCACCGTCGCCACCAGCAGCATCGGCACCACCTTCGGCCCCGACCAAACCTTCACCACGTCGTCCGCCGGCGCGCCGCCGCTGGCGACCACGACGCTGGCGACGTTCGTGGGGGCCGGCGGCGCGAATCTGAACGCGAGCGTGAATCCGAACGGGTTCTCGACCAACGTCGTATTTGAGTACGGGACCACGACCTCCTACGGGTCGCAGTCCACGTCGGCGAACATCGGTAGCGGCACGGTGGCGACGCCCGTCAGCATCCCGATCACTGGCTTAACCCCGAATACCACCTACCACTACCGCGTCGACGCGGCCAACGCGAACGGGACCACCGACGCGGCTGATGGGACGTTCACCACGACGGCGGGTCCGCCCGTGGTCACGACGGGCGCTGCGAGCGGGGTCACCACCAACGGGGCGACGATCGGTGGCACGGTGGATCCTCAGTTCCAGACCACGACCGCGTACTTCCAGTACGGCACGAGCCCGTCGTACGGGTCGCAGACCAGCACCCAGACGATGCCGGGCAACCTCGTCCCCAACCCCGGGTGCGGGAACGGCACCACCACCGGCTGGTCGACCGATGGCACCGCGCCGGCCACCTTCCAGTCCCAGACCGGGTGGGCGTCGGTCGGGCCCGCGTCCTGCCGGTTCACCACCGCGACGATCCCGTCGGGCGGCTATTCGGAGGCCAACGTCTCTCCGTACATCAAGAACGTCACCGCCGGCGCCCAGTACTCGGTCTCGATGGACGTCAACGTGCTCAGCCTCACCGCCGGTCAGCACGTCGTGCTGTACGTCACGTGGCGCGACGCGAGCGGCAACGGCCTCGGCAAGGTGCAGGTCACATCGACCACCGCCACCGGCGTCACCACCCTGAGCGGCAACCTCGTCGCGCCGGCCAACACCGTCCAGGCGCAGGTCACGGTCACGGTCGAGAACGCCGGCACCGCCGACCTCTACTTCGACAACGCACAGTTGGTCGCCGCCGGCACCGGCACCCTGCAGGCCATCTCCGCCCAGCTCACCGGCCTCACCGGCGCCACCACCTATCACTACCGCACCGTCGCCACCAGCAGCATCGGCACCACCTTCAGCCCCGACCAAACCTTCACCACCAGGTCCGTCGACACTACGCCGCCGACCTCGACCGCGACCTCGCCGGCGTTCGCCAACTCCAACACGATCCAGGTGCGCTATACGGCGGCCGACAACCCGGGCGGGTGGGGACTGGCCGAGGTTGATCTGTATGCGCAGGCGCCCGGCCAGTCGGGCTACACCAAGGTCGCGTCCGACACCAGCGGACAGGGATCGGGCAGCTTCACCTACACCGCCAGCGGCGGTGACGGGACCTACAACTTCTACACGGTCGCGACCGACCAGGCCGGAAACGTGCAGGCCACCCCCAACAACCCGCAAACCAGCACACTCCTCGACACCGCCGCCCCCACCTCGACCGCGACCTCACCCACCTACAACACCAGCGGATCGTGGAATGTGTCGTTCACCGCCTCCGATAACCAGGGCGGATCCGGACTCGCCGAGGTCGACCTCTACGCCAAGGCCCCCGGCCAGACCAGCTACACCAAGGTCGGATCCGTGCTCGGCAGCGCCGGCTCGGGCAGCTTCCCCTACACCGCCTCCACCCAAGGCACCTACAGCTTCTACACGATCGCCACCGACCAAGCCGGCAACGCCCAGGCCACCCCGAGCACCCCGCAAACCACCACCACCCTCGACACCACCGCCCCCACCGCGACCGCGAACTCACCCGCCTACAACAACAGCGGATCGTGGAATATCGCCTACACCGCCTCGGACAACCAGAACGGCTCCGGACTCTCCGAAATCGACCTCTACGCCCAAGCCCCCGGCCAAACCAGCTACACCAAGGTCGCGTCCAACACCAGCGGACAGGGATCCGGCACCTTCACCTACACCGCCACCGCCGGCGACGGAACCTACAACTTCTACACCCTCGCCACCGACCAAGCCGGCAACACCCAAACCACACCCACCAATCCCCAAACCACCACCCAACTCGACACCCAGCCACCGACCTCCACGGCGTCGGCGCCCGGGCAGTCCAACACCACCACGTTCACGGTGTCGTGGACCGCTTCCGACAACCAGGGCGGCTCCGGCGTCGCCGAGGTTGATCTGTATGCGCAGGCGCCCGGCCAGTCGGGCTACACCAAGGTCGCGTCCGACACCAGCGGCCACAGCTCCGGCAGCTTCAGCTACACCGCCACCGCCGGCAACGGAACCTACAACTTCTACACCGTCGCGACCGACCAGGCCGGAAATGTCCAGGCCACCCCGAGCAACCCGCAAACCAGCACCCAGGTGAGCCCAGCGAACACGGCGACGACGGTGGCCGCGCCGGCGAGTGGCGCGACCGGCACCGCGATCGCCGCGGGTTCGATCAGCTCCCAGCTGTCGGGCGCGTCCAGCGGCGCCGGCGGCACGATCACGTTCAAGGTCTTCGGCCCGCAGACCACCGCGCCGACCACCTGCACGACCGGGGGCGCGACCGCCGGGACCGCATCCGTCCACGGCAGCGGCACGTACAACCCATCGGCCGGCTTCACGCCGTCGAGCGCCGGCACTTACTGGTGGTACGCGAGCTACGGCGGAGACTCGGGCGACAGCGCATCCCACAGCACCTGCGGCACCGGAATGTCCTCAACCGTGGTGACCAACGGGACGACGACCACCGCCGGGGCGCCGGCCACCGACCTCGCAGGCACCGCGATCTCCGCCAGCTCGATCAGCTCGAAGCTGTCCGGCGCATCGACCAGCGCCACGGGCACGATCACGTTCAAGGTCTTCGGCCCGCAGACGACCGCGCCGACCACCTGCACCACCGGCGGCACGACCGTCGGGACAGCGTCGGTCCACGGCAACAACACCTACAAACCGTCTTCCTCGTTCACCCCCGGCACCGCCGGCGACTACTGGTGGTACGCGAGCTACGGCGGCGACTCGAGCGACACCAGCTCGAACAGCGGCTGCGGTTCCGCGATGGTCGAGACCGTCGTCTACACCGCGACCTCCGTGGCCAACGCCACCGATACCAACCGCGACAGCGCGACCACGACCTCCAGCTTCACGATCAAGCCGAACGCGACGTACCTGCTGTTCGTCTCCCGCAACTCACAGTCGGGCGACTCGATCAGCTCGATCACCAGCAGCGGGCTGTCGCCGGCGCTGACGACGACCTCGTTCACCTCGATCACCTCCAACCCGTACGCCACCGGCGCCTACCAGTGGGCGTACGAGCTCACGACCGGCAGCGGCGCCAGCGGCACCGGGACGCTCACGGTCAGGTTCGCCAAGACGCTGGGCACCTCACAGTCCGCGATCATCGACCTCGTTCAGATCGGCGGCAACAGCACCAGCGGCCCGATCGTGACCGGCAACGAGGGGATCGGGTCGGGCACCGCGAGCACCGCGACGGCCAACCTGCCCAAGGCGCCGGCCGCCGCCGACGCGGGGCTGGTCTTCCTCAGCGGCCGACAGAGCCTGGGCAACTCGGCGCCGACCGCGACACCGTCGATGACGAACCTCTTCTACTCCCACCAGTCTTCGGGCAGCACCGGGGTCTACGACGGAATCCCGGCCACGGAGAACGAGTCGCTGCGCGTCGGCAACGGCGTGAGCTGGGGAACGATCGCGCTCGAGATCGCGCACGGATAGCCGGCACGAGCTCCGGCCCGCTCATTCCGGCGCCGTCGTGGAACGGCGACTTCTCGACCGGCGACTGGTCGCAATACGATGACTATCGCGACAACCACATGGACGGCGTCTGGCCGGACGACTATGCGCTGATCACTCGGGACTCCGGCCCCGCAGGTCCGGAGTCAGCGCGCTACTCGGGGTCGTGCAGCGTTCGGCCGCCGTCCGGCGTTTCCCACGCGGCACGGTTCACGGTGTCGTCGCACTCGACCGTCCCGGGCGAGCCCGGTCAGCGCGCGCTCGACACGCTGTGGCCCGATCGTGGCGACGGCTCGACGGGCAAGACTCGCGCCTATCAGGGCGCCGAGAGCTGGTATCGCGACATGGTTCTGTTCCCCCCGGGCTTCGAGCCGACGAGCGATACCGACTGGAACTGGGTTTACCAGCTGCACAACTTCCCCGACCACGTCGCCGTCCCCAACCTCTCGCTGTCGGTGGTCATGGATCAATCCGACCGCCGCCGCGGCCCCCGTAACGGTGCCCGACTGTCCACGCGCATCATCGGCGGCGGCTCGCCCGCCCACCCGATCGATGCCATTGGTAGCGGGGGCGAACGCCTGTACACCGCCTCCACCTACCGCAACAACCCCGAGGTGTGCTGGGACTGGATCGTCGGGCCCGAGCTCGAGACGGGGCGCTGGTACGAGTTCGTCTGGCAGGTCAGGTGGGACTGGCGCTCGACCGCGGACGGCGGGAGCGGGCTCGTCCGCTGCCTGGTCGACGGGGCGCTGGTCGGCTCGTACGCCGGCCCGACGCTGTTCTACTACGCGGACCGCGGTGGCGGACGGACCGGGGCCGGCCAGGCCTACCTCCAGCACGGGTACTACCGGCCCACGGACGCCGAGGCGGGTTACGAGCAGCCAACCAGCACCATCTATCACGCGGGTACGATGATCGGACCGACCGCGGCATCGATCGGTGTATGGCCGGCGTAAACCCGGGGCCAATTGTTGCCGCGGGCGATCGAAGCCTTCGGGTCGAAAGCGACGCATTTTCTCCAAATTGTGAGATCTCGTGCAGGGACCATGGGTTAGGCTGCCGGGCGCCATCCGAGACGGCGTCAGGGAGGATCTATGGTGACGGTGTTGGGTCGGATATGCAGATCCCGGCGACTCTGGGTTCTGATGGCCGCTGCGGTTCTGTTGGGAGCCGCGTTGGCGCAGGCCCGGGAGCTCGTCGCCGAGGGCGGCGCGGTCGCCTGTCCGCCGGCAAAGAAGCACTCGACCCGGCAGACGAAATCGACGCTCGAGTCGGTCGGCTGCTCGTCGGCGGATTTGCTGGCGCTTGCTCCGGCGACCGCCGCGCGCCGCGCCGCCGCCGCCCATCCGCCGCTGCCCGCGCATCCGGCTACTGCAGTGCACAGCAACGTCGTCGCGGACTGGCGGCCCCCTCGTTATGGGGATCACAACCACTCGAGCAGCTCGAGCACTTCCACCACGACGTCGTCGAGCACCGCGAGCTCGTCGTCGACCACCAGCTCGTCTTCGACCACCACGACATCCTCGACGACGACCTCATCCTCGACCACGAGCTCCACGCAGACGACCCCGTCCTGGAACGGCGCCTTCTCGTGTGATTGCTGGAAGCAGTACGACGGCTCGCCGCTCTACCACCCGGACGGAAACGCCTCCGATTTCAGCCTGGTCAGCAACCCGGTGCCGCCTGGCTTCTCGTACGCGTTCGGCGCCACGCTCGAATCCGGGAACGGCTCGATCGTCAACGGCGAGCCGGGCGAGCGAACGCTCCTCACCTTGTGGCCGGGGGACTCGGACGGCGGGCTCTACGAGAAGACGCGGGCTTACCAGGGCGCGGACAGCTGGTACCGCGACGAGGTCTACTTCCCGTCCGGGTTCCAGGCCACCAAGAACACCGACTTCAACTGGTTCTACGAGCTGCACAACTATCCCGACAACTACGGCGACGTCGACCTCGCCGCCGCAGTTGTGATGGACAACTCCGACTGTGCCACGTGCGCCTTCAATCAGGGACGCCTGTCGGTCCGCGTCATCGGTGGTGGTTCACCGGCGAACCCGATCGACGCCACCGCCAGCAACGGCGAGCAGCTCTACGACGCCGATAACTACTGGGATAACCCCGACGTGCAGCAGGACTGGATCGTTGGCCCGCCGCTCCAGACCGGGCAGTGGTACGACATGGTCTGGCACATCCATTGGGATTGGCGCGCCAACAACGCCGGCGGTCAGGGGTTCGTCGAGTACTTCATCAACGGCACTGAGGTCGGCAGCTACACCGGGCCCACCCTCTTGTATTACGCCAACAATGGCAGCGGCTCGGGCGGACCTGGCCAGGCCTACCTCCAGGACGGCTATTACCGGCCCGATAACAGCGACGCAGGCTACTCGCAGCCCGCCGTCACCGTGTACCACGCGGGCACGATGATCGGGCCGACCGCGGCCAGCGTCGGCGAACCCAACCTCCAGTAGCCCCACTCCAGCTCGCGACGGCCGCGGGCGAGAAAGTGCCGGACGTTACGGGGCTTGCGGCTCGTATCTCCAGTAGAAGTAGAACGTCGTCAGGGACGACCGACTTTGGAGGCGATGCATGACAGTCGGAGTCATCGGTTTGGGGTACGTCGGGCTGCCGCTGGCGGTCGCGTTCGCCGAGGCCGGGGAGCACGTGGTCGCGGTCGATGTGGATCCACGCAAGATCAAAGCGATCAAGACGGGCGATTCCTACATCGAAGACGTGGCGTCGCAGCGATTGCGGGCCGTCTTGCCGCTGATTCGCGCGACGACCCGCTACGCGCCGCTGGCCAGGGCGGATGCGGTTCTGATCTGCGTGCCGACCCCGCTGACGCCCAACCGCGAGCCCGATCTCGGCGCGCTGTGCGCCGCGGCGCGCGGGCTCGCGCGGGTACTTCAACGCGGCCAAGTGGTGGTGCTCGAATCGACGACCTACCCGGGCACCACGCGCGAGCGGCTCGTGCCGCTGCTGGAGGAGTCGGGACTCGAGATCGGCGCTGAGGTCAACGTCGCCTTCTCTCCCGAGCGCGTCGATCCCGGACGGACCGACTACACGCTGCGAAACACCCCCAAGGTGGTCGGCGGACTCACGGCCAGGTGCGCGGAACGCGCCGCCGAGATCTACGGCCTCGTCTGCGACCACGTGGTGCGGGTCTCGACGCCGGAGGCGGCGGAGATGACGAAGCTGCTCGAGAACATCTTCCGCTCGGTCAACATCGCGCTCGTCAACGAGCTCGCCATCCTCTCCGACCGGATGGGAATCGACATCTGGGAGGTGGTCGACGCCGCCTCGACCAAGCCCTACGGCTTCATGCGCTTCGAGCCCGGCCCCGGCATGGGCGGCCACTGCCTGCCGGTCGACCCGTTCTACCTGACCTGGCGCGCGCGCGAATTTCACCTGGCGACCGAGTTCATCGAGCTGGCAGGCAAGGTCAATGAGCAGATGCCCTACTACTGCGTCGAGCGGGTCGAGCGGGCGCTCAACGATGCCGGCAAGCCGGTCAGAGGCTCCAAAATTGCGATCCTCGGGGTCAGCTACAAGGCCGGCGTGGGCGATATCCGTGAATCGCCTGCCGTACGCATCATCGAAGTGCTCACGGAGCGTGGCGCGGTCATCAGCTATCACGACGAGTACGTGCCGGCTTTGCCCGACCTCGGGCTCGCGCACGTCGGCCTGGAGGCAGCGACCGCGGACGCCGACGCCGTCGTGCTGGTGACCGCCCAGCCCGGCATCGATTACCCGGCCGTGGCGATGGAGGCTGCCATCTTCGTCGATCTCCGCGGGGAGACGCGCCGCCGAAGTGCGAAGACCGAGTCGTCTATCTTGGGGTGACGGGTACGGCGGGGTAAGTCGGGCAGGACTTCAAGACTTTCAGCGAGGACGACTCGATGTACGAGGAGCGGATGATCAGCCAAGCCACGGTTCGGATCCTTGTCGTCGACGATCACGACCTGTTCCGCGCCGGGCTCGCATCGCTGCTGGCGGAGCAGGACGACTTCGACGTGGTCGGCCAAGCGTCAGGTGGGCGTCGAGCGGTCCAGCTTGCGCGCGAGCTGAAGCCCGACGTCGTGCTGATGGATCTGAGTATGCCCGACCTGGACGGGTCCAAGGCGACACGACTCATCGCGGAGGCCGACCCCGACGTTCGCATCCTCGTGCTGACCGTGCTCTCGGACGAGACCGCGGTCGCCGCCGCCGTCCGCGCCGGCGCGTGCGGCTACCTGATCAAGGACTCTCCCATGTCGGAGGTGTTCTCGGCCGTCCGCGCCGCCGCCCATGGCACGTCGTGGTTCTCCTCGCGAGCCGCGGTCGCGCTCCGCGGTCACCTGCGCCACCAGCCACCGCGAGACGCGCGCGACGACTCCGCGCTCGCTGGTCTGTCGGCGCGCGAGCTAGCGGTGCTGCGGCTGCTCGGCCGCGGCGACGACAACTTCGAGATCGCCGCCGAGCTCGGTATCAGCCCTCGGACGGCCAAGGCCCACGTATCGAGCATTCTGGCCAAGCTCGAGGTGAGCAACCGGGTCCAAGCCGCCGTGGTCGCAGCCAAGGCCGGGATCGTCTAGTGCACGTCTAGCGCGGCTCAGGAAACCACGACGTCCACGTCGGTGCCCCCGTCCTGGCGGGAGCGCGCGACCAGCCGCGCGCCGATGGCTCGGGCACGCGCGTGCATCGTCGCCATCCCGACGCCTGATTGGCGCGCGTCGCCTTGGGCGTGGTCCGAAAGCCCCGAGCCGTCGTCGGTCACGCGCAACAGAAACTGATCGCCGCGCGGGCGCAGCTCCACCTCGACGTGCGACGCGTCACCATGATGGATCGCGTTGACGATCGCCTCGCGCGCGATCCGCACCACCTCTTCGCGCCGCACCGGATCGAGATCGGCGGTCGACGGGTCGCCGGGGCCGACCCGGACGGTGATCGGGATCGCGAACCGCTGCGTCAGCTCGTCGGCGACGCGACGCAGGGCGGCCTCGGTCGTCGGGGCGCTCGAGGCCGCGAGGTCGACGATCGCTCCCCGCGATGCTGCCAGCGCCCTCCGCGCGGCGATCGTCAGCGGGTGCTCGCCGCCGTAGTCGGCCGCCAGCTTTTCGCTTTGCGAGGCGATGAAGGCCAGATCCTGCGCCAGCCCATCGTGGAGGTCGCGAGCGATCCGCTTGCGCTCATCGAGCAGCGCGACCTCGACGGCGGCGTGGCGGATGGCCGCGTACTGCCTGACCGCGGCCGCGAGGATCAGCCCAAAGGCAAACAGCCGCAACGCCTCGCGCGAGGTGATCCAGTTGGCCGGCACAGCCGAGGCCGACAGTCCGTGCAGCGCGGCCGCGGCGAGCAGGAAGCACGCGCCACCGAGCAGCGTCCGAACCTCCGCGGCTCGCGTGCTACGCGAGATGAACACCAGGCCGGCAGCGACGAACGTCGCGCAAGCTCCGACCGCGAGCGGACCGACGGCGTTCAAGCTCTGCCCGCCGCTGAGGAGCGACCCCGCCACCATCGCCACTACCACCGAGCCAACCGCGATCAGCGCGACCTTGGCCAGCGGCCACCGCACCCGTGCCGACGCCAGCGGAGTCGCCACCGCGGCGGTCAGAAATGCGCCCGCCACCAGCGCCTGCCCAGTCAGATGCGCCTGCGGGCCGTCGGTCACCATCGTCACGCCGCTCAGCGCCGGCAGCACCGAGAACGCGAACTCGGTCAGCGTCAACGCCGCCACAGCACCGAGCAGCCGCACGTCCCGCACGAGGCCGCTGCGCTCGACGCCGGCCGCCAGCAAGCCGACGCCGGTCAGACCAGCGATCAAAATCGTGGTCTCGACGCCCGCCCGGCCAGCCACGTTCGAAGCGTGCGCCGGCCACAGAAATTCGACTACCAGGATCAGCGCTCCCGTGCAAACGATCGCCGACGCGAGCGGCGCCACGACCAACGTCCCATTGACGTGACCGGTCCTGGACCGACCCGAGTCCTCGATCTTCATCTGTCCGCCTCACCAATCACGGGCCCACCCCCTGCCGTGGCGCCCCAATGCTCAGGAAAACAGCATATCCCATCCCGAAGAATTAAGACGCCAGAATCTTCACCATCCTTCCCGCTCGAGGAACACCTCGAGCGTCAGCAGTAGCCAGATCGCCTGACCGTGATCCCGCGCGCCGGTGGCGTGTTCGTAGAGGATCCGGGCGACCACGCTCGGCGCGAGGTGTTGCCGTACGCGGGCGTTGCTGGAGCCAAGTTTGCTCGCGACGTACGTGGCCAGGTCGTCTCGAAACCACCGGTCGAGCGGCACTCCGAACCCACGCTTGCGGCGATCGATGATCTCCCGCGGCAGGAGATCCCCGACAGCGGCCTTCAACACCCGCTTGCGCTCGAACCCCCGGAGCTTGACCGCGGCGGGGAGCGTGGCGACGTACGCCACCAGCTCCGCGTCGAGGAACGGTGAGCGGACTTCGAGCCCGTGGGCCATGCTCATTCGGTCGGCTTTGACGAGCAGATCGTCGACGAGATAGGTATCGAGGTTCAACTCGAGCAGCCGGTTGAGCGGGTCTGCGCCCGCGGTCGCCGCCCACCGTCTCGCAAAGTCGTCGATCGCCCAATCGCTGCCACCGGGGATGGCTTGCTTGCGGGTCGCCTCGGTGAAGAAGCTGAGCCACGTGAGGTATGCCATTGGGAGGCCCTGGTCGGCCGCGCGCACGAACCGCTGGACGCTCCCGACCCGGCCACGGAACGCTCGCCGCGGCAACCCGGCCACGGAGCGCCGCATGACGTCGCGAAAGGATGCGGGTAGGCGGCGGAATCGCTCGGCCAGCAACGCGGCGGCAAACCGCTCGTAACCGGCGAACAGCTCATCGCCGCCGTCGCCCGACAACGCCACTGTGACGTGCTGCCGGGTCAGCTCGTTGAGCAGAAAGGTCGGAATCGCGCTCGAGTCGCCGAACGGCTGGTCGTGATGCCAGACCAGCCGCTCGACGAGGTCCACCGCGTTCGGTGCCACGACGAACTCGTGATGGTCGGTGCGGTAGCGCCGCGCCACGATCCGGGCGTATCGCCGTTCATCGAAGCCGTCTCGGTCCTCGAAGCCGATCGTGAACGTCTGCACGGGTCGATCGACCATCCGAGCCATCAACGCGACGATCACGCTCGAGTCGAGGCCGCCGCTGAGGAAGGCGCCCAGCGGAACGTCGGCCACGAGCCGCTTGCGGACGGCGCTTTCGAGGCGCGGTCGCAGCTCCCGGGCGGCGAGCTGGAGCGAGGGCGCACGTGACGTCCGGGGTGCCGCACGTGGAGCGGACCAGTAGCGAGTTATGGTCGGCTCGCGGCCCGCTTCGACCGTGAGCACGTGGGCTGGCGGCAGGCTGAGCACGCCGCGAAAGAAGGTCCGCGGCGTCGGCACGTAACCGAAAGTCAGATAGGCGGGGATCGCGTCCTCATCCAATTCGCGCGCAACCGCCGGGTGTGCCAGCACCGCCTTGATCTCGCTCGCGAACACGAACGCCAGCGGCGAGGAGTAGTAGTAAAGGGGCTTCTTTCCCAAGCGATCGCGACCCAGCGTAAGTCGCTGCCGGCGCGAGTCCCAGACCGCGAAGGCGAACATCCCATCGAGGCGACCGGCGATACCGATCGCATCCTGGTCCTCCGCGAGGTGGGCGAGCACCTCGGTGTCGCCTCGGGTTCGCAGCGTGTGCCCGCGCGCCTCGAGCTCGGACCGTAGAGCCTGGAAGTTGTAGATCTCACCGTTGAGCACGACGCCGACGCTGCCGTCCTCGTTGGTGATCGGGGGATCGCCGGTCTCGAGATCGATTACCGCGAGGCGATTTTGCGCCACCATCGCGCCGTCACAGCCATAGTGGCCCTCGGCATCCGGGCCACGGTGACGGAGGCAGCGCAGCTGCTCGGCCACCACCCGCGTATCTCCGGCCTCGGTGGCGAGGAACCCCGATATGCCGCACATCCTTACCTCCGTGGCTGAGACCACTTGGAGACGGCCACGATACTGCGCTGCGGGGAACCGTCGGCTACCGTGGCAAGTCGGGTAACGCGACCGAAGGGCGGTAATGGTCGAGGTGGGTTCGTCGTCTGCGACACGGGTTTGGTTGGCATTCCTGGCCACGCTCCTGACGGTCGCCGTGGTCACGTTGACCGCCGAGCCCACGGCTGTCGCGCAGGTGAGGCTCGTGCCGCCAGCTTCAGGCCTGCGGCCGTTGCGGGTCGCGCACACTTCGCTGCGTTCCGCCCGCGCGGACGTGACCACGGGGCTACCGCGGCAGCTTGCCGCGATCGTCTCTCGCGCGTCGCTCCAGACCTCTGCCGCGGCGGGACCGAGGCTGGCGCTGCGCGCGGACGCGTTTGTGCTCGGGTCGCCGCGGGTGGCGGCCCGCGTGCTGGCAGCGTGGCGCCGCACGCGGCACGCTACGCCGGTCCGCCTCGGCGCCGGTGGCTTCGTCTCCGTTCACGCCGGCCGCCGCTCGGTGGCAGCGGTGGCGTGGCGCGAGGGCGCGCGGATCGGGGTGGTCGTGCTGAGCGCCCAACTGTCGGTCGCCGCGGCGCGTGCGAAGGCGCTCGGGTACGCGGTCCTGGCTGATTCCTGGCTGCGCAGTCCGCTGCCCACGACGGCGTGGGACGCGGTGCTCGACGAGATCCAGCCCAACGGGACGGTGTCGAGGGCCACCGCGCTTCAGGCGTTCGCGGTCGCGTACGGCCGGCTGCCCGGGGTCCGCGCCCCGGCGGGCCGCCGCGCCGTGATCACCTCGGGGACTCTGGCGGCGGAATGGATCCTGTCCCACTGGCACGCGTTGACAGGCGCCGAGCGGCGGGTGGTCAGCCGATTGCTCGGCCTCCGTCAGGTTGGACGGGCCGCCCGGGCCGCCTCATACGGCGACCCCGGCTTTCAGCCGGAGCCGGGACTTCAGGCGGTGGCGAACCAATTTGTGCTCGCCTACCAAGCGCTGCTCAAGCGCACGTTGTCGCTCAAGGTGGTCGCTGGAGAGACGACGACCGAAGTGCCGCCGGTCAATGGCAGCGTTGTCCTGGCGGACGCGCTGCCGCTGAACGCGCAGGGCGGCTTCGGCTCGGGGACGCCGGTCACCTGCCGCGTCAGGGTCACGTCCGACGGACAGAAGCAGACCTCGCAGTTCCTCAGGTTGATGATCGCCCACGAGGTCTTCCACTGCTTCCAGTTCGACATTCACGGCGGTTGGACGCTGCCGGCCGCGTGGATCACGGAGGGCATGGCGGATTGGGCGGCACTGACGGTCGATCCGGTCCCCTACAGCGTCGGCGGCAAGAACCTGACCAAATACATCGATACCCCCCACACGTCGTTGTTCCAGCGGGACTACGACGCCGTCGGTTTCTGGGGACACGTCGACGACGTCTTCCCCAGCCTCTGGACGAGCATCGCGACGATCCTCAACGCCGGGAGCAACGAGAGCTCGTTCGCCCTTGCCGGCGGATCGAGCGACGCGTTCCTGACCACGTGGGGAAGCAGCGTGTTCCGCGCGGACGGCTTCGGCGCGCCATGGGAGATGCACAGCCCGATCGCCCCACCGGCGTTCGGGGCGTTGCACGGCGCGGTGCAGTCGCTCGACACCTCGGTGATGCCGTTCATCCCGGTGGACGCGCCCCCACTGACCACTTCTCAGTACACGATCACCTCGAGCGCGGCCGATCCGCTGCTCCATGTCACGATCACCGGCCACGCCCGCCTCGGTCTCTCGACCAACTACACCAAGCTCGAGAACGCCTGGTTCTGCGTCGGCGGCGCGCCATGCGTATGCCCGAAGAACACGGAAGGGCAGGTTCCGCCCACCATGCCGCTGGCCGGCGCCGCCGCGCTGGCCCTGAGCGGCGACCCGGACACGGGCACCCACGGCGAGCTCCAATCGCTGCCCCTGTCGGCCTTCTGCCAGCCGAAGCCCTCGCCCCGGCATGGGGGCATCGGCGCCTCGAACGGCGACCCCTACATCGGGACGTTCGACGGCGGCGCGTACGGGTTCCAGACCGCAGGCGAGTTCACGCTGGTGAAGTCGACCACGGACGACCTCGAGATCCAGTCGCGCCAGGTTCCCTACCCGACGACGTTGCTGGCACCGATCGCGCGGAGCCTGGCCATGAACACCGCGTTTGCCATGCGCGACGGGGGGGCGATCGTGGAGGTCGACAAGGGCTCGCCGCTGGTGCTGTACATCAACCATCGCCGCCGGTCCGCGCGAGGCGGGCAGACGATCAGGCTCGCCGGCGGCGGGCGCGTGCGCTACTCCCCCGCCCACGTGATCGTCAGGTGGAGCGATGGCACGCGGGCCGACGTCTTCTCCATCGGCGACGAAGGCGTCAACATCGCGGTCATGCCGAGCCCGCGCCGGGCGGGGCTGCTCAGGGGTTTGCTCGGCGCCGACGACGATAACGTGGACGACGATTTCATCGGCCGCAACGGCGAGCGCTACAACGCCAAGAAGATCCAGAGCGTCGGGCTGCTGGTGAACTCGGCCGCGCAGGTCCGCATCGTGCTCGGGGGCTTCGGGCGGAGCTGGCGGATCACGCAACGCGAGTCGCTGTTCGTCTACCCGCCGGGAAAGAACACCCGCTCATACCTGGTCAAAGGATTCCCCCGGGCGATCGTCTCGCTGTTCTCCCTTCCCCACCGCCGCCTCCTCGCGGCGCAGACGGCGTGCCGCCGCGCTCATGTCACGAACGCCACGCTGCTCGTCGGCTGTGAGATCGACTACGGCGCGACCGGAGATCGCCGCCTGGCGACCAGCACCGGCACGCTCCAGCGCGGCGCTGGGATCCCGGCGACCAAGCCGACGAGCGGCATCTCGCCGATCCCCTGGACGCAACTGTCCGCGCACCTCGACACCAACTCTCCCTTCCTGCTTCCCTCGATCGCCCACGCCCCCGGCGCGGCCGATACGATCGTGTCCGCCTTCCAGCGCTACGCGCACGGCTCGATCGAATCGGACACCTTCCACGCCGGAACCAGCGGGATCGGCCGGCCCAGCCGTCAGACGCCGATCACCGGCTGGAGCTCGCCCGGTAATCCGGTGCTGTTCGCCGCCCCCGGCGGCGGGCTACAGATGATCTTTTCCGGGGTGCGCACCGACCTGAACCACCCGCCCTACGGGACGCTGATCCTCCGCCGCGCCGCCGACGGCAGCTACGGCAAGCCGGTCCTCGCGAACTCCACCGTCATCGACAACCTCGGCGGTGTGACCGGCGCGGTGCTCGCGTCCGACCGGAGCACGCCGCTGTGGGCAGACTCACAGGACCAGAAGCTGGCCGTCTACCGCGGTGCCGTCAACGCGGTGGCCAACGACCTCACCCCGGAAGCGCCGGGCCTCTCGTACAACCCGGCGCTCGCGTACGACCACTCGGGGCGCCTGTGGATCGCCTGGTACATGACCCGGAAGGGCAGCGGCTCGTCCGGGCTCTACATGATGCAGCTCGACCCCGCGACGGGCGCCGCGAAAGGACCCGCGCTCCACGTTCCCTCGAGCGACGGCGCAAACCAGCTCGAGGAGGGCCGCCCGGCGCTGGCCTGCGAGCAGACCTGCCGCGTCGTCTACAACGACGGCGGCAAGCCGGACGACCTCCTCTCCTGGGCGCCGGGGGACGCAAAACCAACCCTCGTGTTCTCGGGCGCCGAGCGCATCGCCGGCACGATCCCCAGCTCGCCGATCTACCCCCACTCGCCCACCGCCGCCTACACGTCGGACGGGCGGCTGTGGGTCGTCTGGCGGGACACCGTGACCTACTTGAAGATGTACGCCAAGCTCGGAAACGCAACCGGAGCCGCAGGCACCGTCGTGACGCTCCAGGTGCCGGCGAAGAACGCGACGCCGGAATACATCTCCTCGCTGGCCATCGGCTCCTCGCTCGTCGTGGTGGGCAACTGGTCGCCGGGCAACGCGGGTCCGACCTCGGTCTGGGGAACCGTCGTCAACCCGGGATAGGGTCGCTCGTCGACCGTCGCGCCGTCGCCCGCCGGCCAGGGGAAGGGCGGCTTCGCGGCCCCACGGACGGTCTCGGTCGGGCGATGGCACAATGGCCCTCCCGCTTGATCCGTCCGTCGGCGGATGTCCTCTTGCTTCGGATCGCTCACGTCATAAGCACTCCTGAAGGCATCGGCGGGGCGGAACAGACGCTCTCGCAGCTCGTCCGTTACGGCGCGAGGGAAGGTTGGGATCAGCTCGTGCTCAACCCGTTTGCCCGCTTCCCACACGACGCGCAACTGCGCTCCCTCTACGCCCCCGCCGACTACCAGGCCAAGCCCGGTGCGACGTGGAGCGCGCTCCCGTCGCTCCGGCGCTGGCTGGTCGAGCGCCTCGGCGCGTTTCGTCCCCAAATCGTCCACGTCCACTTGTTCCACGCCAGTGCCCTGGTGGCGAGCATCCCACGTCCTGCGGGGGCGCGGCTGGTCCTCTCCCACCAGCACGGCGATCACTTCCAGGCCACCGGCGCTCGGTTCTACGAGGTTGTCGACCGCCTCGCAGGGCGGCGGTACGATCAGGTGGTCGGATGCTCGCAGTCGGTCGAGGACTTCCTCCTCTATCGCTACGGCTACCCGGCGAAGCTCGTCACCTGCGTCCGGAACGGTTGGAGCGGAAGCCCAATCGAGCGAAACGGCACCGGACAGTCGATCATCTGCGTCGCGCGCTTCCGCCACCAAAAAAATCACGCCGCGTTGGTTGAGGCCGTGGCGCGCGTCCGTCACCAGATCCCCGATGTCCGGCTGAGCCTCGTGGGGGACGGCGAAACCCGAGCGGACGTCGAGGGGCAGGTGATGCGCCTCGGGCTCGAGCGGAACGTCGAGTTCCTCGGGGACGTACGCGACGTCTGGCCGCTGCTGGCCCGCGCGCGTGTCTTTGCTCTTCCTTCAACCTACGAGCCGCTCGGTATCTCCGCTCTCGAGGCGATGGCGGCGGGGCTACCCGTCGTGGCAAGCGCGGTCGGCGGGCTGAGAGAGATCGTCACCCACGGAGAGACGGGATTCTTGTGCCGCCCCGGCGACACCGGGGACCTGACCGAGCGCCTGACCACCCTGCTGAAAGACGACGATCTCGCATCCCGGATGGGACAGCGCGCGCGCGAGACGGCTCACTCCTACACCGTCGAGCGGACGACCGAGGGCTACGCTCACGTGTACGAGCGCCTGTTGAATCGGCAACATGCCTGACCGGCACAAGACGATCGTTTTCCTCGCTCCCGGCTTCTCGGAGCCCGGAGGCTGCGCAAGTCATGGACGAAAAATCGCCGAAGGACTCGCCCAGCGCGGATGGCAGGTTCACGTGATCGCGCGCCTTCACTCAGGCCGTCGGGTTCTCCGTAGGCGTGCGCCGGGTCTCAGCGTCACCGAGATTCCGGGCTTCGGGCGTCAGCGGCTTGGAGGAGCACTATTCCTCGCCTTGGCTTGTCCTCTTGCCGTGGCGGTGAGAAAGCCACATGCCTTCATGGCGATGCAGCTGTCAGCGCCAGCGATGGCCGCCAGTGCGGTTGCGCGCCTCCGGCACTGTCGTCGACTGCTCATTTTTTCCACGTCCACGGGCTCGGCCGGCGAGGCAGCGTTCGTATGCAATTCACGTCTCAGCCGGATTCGTCGCGCGATGCTCGGACGGGCCTCCGTGCTTATAGCCCAGACCGACCAAGGGGCTGCCGAGCTACGGGATCTGATGCCCGGCGCCCGTGTTGCAGTCGTCCCTACGCCGGTTCGTTTATGCGCCCGGGTGCCGCCGCTTCCGACGGCACGGTCCGTCGTTTATACGGGGCGGATCGTCGGGGGGAAGAATATCGACGCGTTGCTCAGCCTTTGGCCTCACGTTCGGGCCCGCGTTCATGGAGCGCAGCTCACGCTTGTCGGCGACGGCACTCCCGGAGATCGGCACGAGTTGACCGTCATGGGTATGATCGCCACCGATCCCCGCCTCCGCGAGAGCGTGACACTCACCGGATGGGTTCCTGACGTCGGCCCATATCTTGAGCGTGCCGCCATCTACGTGTTTCCAAGCTCGTCTGAAGGGATGTCCAATGCACTCCTGGAGGCCTGCGCCTTCGGGCGAGTTGTCGTTGCATCGGACATTCCTAGTAATCGAGACGTGCTCGGCCACGATTACCCGCTGCTGTTCGATCCTCGTGATAGCGCGCAGTTCGAGGAAACCCTTGTTGCGGGACTCACGCAAGATGCTTTGCGTATGACCGCCCGCGAGCAAATCCTGGGCCGAGTGACCCGGTTCGGCGTCCCGTCGGTCGTCGACCAGATCGAGGAGCTGCTGACAGCGTGACTGGTGCCTGCAGGGCCCTTACCTAGTCGACGTGCGGTTCGCTTCTCCCCTCCGCGACCCGTCGCCTCGCGACTCTCTCTTCTCATCGCAGCCGTTGCGGGCGATCCTCGGTGATCGGCCTGTCATCATTGTCGATGGCGGCGCCCGCGGCGGCGTAACGCCACCCCTGGATCGCATTGCGACCAACCGCAGAGTCGTAGTTCGGTTTGAGCCCGACCTGGGAGCGACGGTAGATACGGGGCCGTTTGAGACGGTGCTGCGCAAGGCGCTTTGGACCGCGCCTGGATCGGTTGAGCTGCATCTCACTCGCGAGCGATCCTGCTCATCTATTTACCCCCCCGACACCTCGCTCCTGTCTCGCTTCATCGATGTCCTCGGACCGTCTGGGCGGCACGTCGATGAATGCGTCGAGGTGCCCGCGACCTCCATCGACGAGGCGCTTGGCGCATCTCATCTTGGGCTGCCGGACTTCATAAAACTCGACATCCACGGCGCGGAGTACGAGGCACTGGTCGGGGCGTCCAAGGCGCTCGCCAACCAAACCATCGGCGTTCTCGTCGAATCCTGGCAAGTGCCGATCCACCGCGGGCAACATCCCGCCTCACAACTCGACGGCTTGCTCCAGAATCTCGGCTTCCGGCCCTTCCAAACAGCGATCGGCTCGTGGCCCCTCAAGCCCGCGCGTCCTGCCCGATACGTCTCGCGACCGCAAGATGTCCAGCTTGAGACGCTCTACTTCCTCGACTTTCTAGATGACTCTTCTTCGACGCCGACTCGCGCGCGCATCGTGTTACTCGTTGGCTTCGCTGAGTTGTTCGGCCACGTGTCTTATGCCGTTCAACTCGTCCGGTTCGCCGCGCGCAAGGGGCTGATAACGGATGCCGAAGGATCCGCCCTCGAATCGGACATACTTGCGCGCAACCGCATCTCGCCATCGAGGTTCATCCTCTCGGCCTGCGCCGAGCGCCTGCGTAACGCGCTCGATCGCGTAATCGTCCCGGTCGCGGGCCGGTGACCACCGCTCCATGGACCCCGCGGACCTCGCCAACACGTAAGTCGGCAAACCAGCTCTCACAATCGCGTGCTCTCGCACCAGGCCACCACACCAACTCATCCGAGCCAGGGTTACCTGGGCATATCGTAGTCACCATTCCCAAATCTGTTACTGATTCGTTTGCCCGACTCGCCTCTCGCTAAAATATCCGTCGTGATTCCAGCTTACGGGCGCGTCGCGACGCTGCATCGCGCTATCGCCTCCGTAACCGCCCAGCCTGGGATTGAACCGGAGATCATCGTCGTTGACGACGGTTCACCAGTCCCCATCACTTTTCAGGGCTGCGATGCCTCGCACGCCAGAATCGTTCGTAACGATGTCAATCAAGGGCCGGGCATGGCACGTAACCTCGGAGTCGCACACGCGTCACATGGGGTAGTTGCGTTTCTCGATTCTGACGACGAGTGGCTCCCAGATACCGCCCGGCAGAGGCTACGCATAGTCGAGCCCGGCATAGGTTGCGTGGCGAGCTATCACCTTGTCGACGACCGAGCCGGAATCTCACGCCGCGTCCCTTTGCCGCGCGATCTCGTGTCTGAGCTCCGGTCAAACAATCCGGTCGCTCCATCAACCTTGATACTTCGCCGCGACGACTTCGAGCGCGTCGGAGGCTTTCCAGTCGACCGTGCCTGTGCCGAGGATTGGGTCTTCATGCTGCGTGCACTTCTCGCCGGCATCCGATTTCGCGCATGCGTCGAGCCGGCCGCGAACGTGCACGTCGATGGCGCGAACACCACGCTCGACCCTGACACGCTCGCGCTTCATGCTTTCGGCGCCGTCGCCCATGCTGAGTCAGAGGGCCTGCTTGGCACCGACTATCTCCTGCGCCTGAAACGGGTGGTCGATGCACGGGTGGCTGGGTTCTTCGCAAATGCGGGTCGCCCGCGCGTGGCCGGCGCTCACCTGCGCCGGGCGCTCCCCGGACCGCTCGACGCCCGCGTGGTCCGAGAGGTGGCGTACATACCGGTTCAAGGCCTACGAGGTTACGCCCGTCGCCGATATAGATCTCGGGCACGAGCCTTGCCAGCTACCCAGCCGCGCCTGGGCACGGGTCCGGTAGTCGTGCTGGCACCGAATCCAGCTGAGGCATGGGTCCGCGAGTGCCTTGTGGCGGTTGCCCGCATCGCGCCGGATGTCCGTTTCGCGCGGTCAGTGACGTCAACGATCGGTCGTGAGTCGCGTCTCGCCAGCTGGCGTATTGCTCGCTCCGGGGAGCAGGACGCGCTCCTGCGTGCTCTCGTTGCGCCAGAGATCTCCTGGCAGGCGGACGATGGTTCATCAGTCTTCTCCCACGCCTCACTTGTTGTCGACCTGTCAGGAAGCGAAAGCTATAAGCCGCTCACATCCGCAGATCCGCCCGTGATGCGCGTTCGCTTCGGCCGCCATGGCGGCCTCCGGCCGGAGACCATGTATCGCGCTGCGATGCGCTCGTCGCAGACGGTAGGTCGGCTCTTCGTCACCCTCGAACGGTCGAATGGCCGCTCGACGTTGCGCAGCGCACCGGTCGTCATTACCCCGACCTCCCGTGCCCTCACGTGCAACGGCGCTCTTTGGAAAGCGGCTGCCAGCGTGCCCCGTGCCATGGCGACCCTTACCCAGCACAACGTAGCCGGAGCCAGCGCGCAAGGCACCATGCTCATTCTCCCCGACGACCGGACGGGCACTCGAAGGCGCGGAGCCGCAAGACTCGCTCGGTCGGTCGGTGATCAGCTGCTGAAGCGAGAGCGTTGGGGCGTGGCCCTCCTCCCTCCCGCCCCCTCACTTCCATCAACCGATCACCTGTCAGCCTCCCACGCAAGATGGATCGAAAGCGACCAGACGATCGCCGATCCGTGCCTGTTTGAGTTTGCCGGCAGTACCTATCTTTTCGTCGAGCGCGCCGACATCGGCGAGCGAGGTCGAATCGCCTCCGCGCGCATTCACGCCGACGGCGCAATCGACCCTCTCATCGACGTCCTTGTCGAGGATCACCATCTCTCCTATCCGATGGTCTTCACCGACGACGACGAGACCTGGCTCGTCCCGGAAAGCAGCGCGGCCCGGGCCGTTCGTCTATACCGCGCCCAGGAGTTTCCGCTGAAGTGGTCGTACGAAGCCACACTTCTCGACGACATCGTCGCGTTTGACCCGACGTTTCACCGCACCGAGCAAGGCTACTGGATGTTCCTTTGCGTCGCGCCGTTTGGTCGCGGTCGCAACGATGAGCTTTGGCTCTTCCAGGCCCCAAGTCTCTTCGGGCCGTGGCGCCCCCATCGCGCCAATCCAGTCGTGGACGACCCTCGGCGAGCACGGCCCGCCGGCCGTCTTTTCCACTCCGAAGGGCGTCTCTTGCGCCCCAGCCAGGACTGCTCGGTCCGTTACGGACGCCGGATCGTTCTCAACGAGATCCTCGAGCTCACCAACACCCGGTACGTCGAGCGGCCGATCGCCGTCATCGAACCGACCTGGTCGCGCGGTCTGGTGGCGACCCACACGATAAGCCGCACCGCGAGCTGGCAGGCGCTCGATGGCGCATGCTTGCTTCGCAGCCCGCTGGCCCCGCGGCGCGGAGCCCATCCTTAGGCCGCCACCCGATCGGTACCCTCCTCAACCAATGCGGGCTAGCGTCGCCAAAGCGTTCCTGCGTGCGATGGAGCCGGCCGGCCTCGGCTTGTTGCGCAGCGCGAGCGCGATGAGGCGGGCCCATGGAATCAGCTATCGACAGTTTCTTAGCGGGCGCCGGGCGAGGCTCCAGCTGCTGCCAGACTGGATCGACCTGCGGGCCGGGCTAATCGTCGACTTGGGCGCCAACGTGGGCAAGTGGTCGGAAGCGGTCTGCGTAGCGCTGCCGTACGCAACGCTGTTGGCAGTCGAGCCGGTGCCCGCCGCCTTCTCGCAGCTCACCGCCCGGCTGGGCCATCTCCCGACGGTTCGGTGCGACAACCGCGCAGTGGCCGACACTGAAGGCGAAGCGGCCCTCCATGTCGCGCGAGACTCGACGTTCAGCTCGCTACTTCCATCGGCTCGCGGACTCGCTGATCTGTACGGCGAGAAGGCGCGCACCGCCAATACGATCACGGTGCCCGTCACGACGCTGGATCGGCTCGTTGCCGGCGCGCAGGTAAGTCTCCTGAAGCTCGATGTGCAGGGGGCCGAGCTTCGCGTCATCGCGGGCGGCGAGAAAACGCTGGCGAACACTCAGGCGGTCCTCGTCGAGGCCAACGTCGCCGAGCAATACGAAGATGCCTCAGATCTCGGAACGGTTTATAGCGCGCTCACGCAGCGGGGCTTTACGCTCTGGGACTTGACACCGCCCGATCGTAGTTCCGAGGGTCGTCCACTATGGCTCGATGCCCTGTATGTTCGTCTCCCCCCTGGCGGCTACCGGTGATGGTCGAGGGCCACCGCCCAGCACTTCACGGAGCGGCTTCTCGAATCCCAGGAACAAAATCTCGCGCCACCGCTCTGACCACGTTGAGAAGTCTTGCCTCGCGTGTTCACCAAGCCTCCGCCGGAACTCGTTGTCAGCGAGCAATTCATTCAGCAGGCTAACGAGGTCCGCCAGGTCCGGCCGGCAGTACATTACGTTGTGGCGCTGCTCCAGGGGAAACATCGTCTCGATATGGGAGAGATCCTGACACACAAGTGCCGCCCCGGCCGCCATCGCCTCACCATGGCGGTATGTCAGTTCTCCCGCCCCGGCTGGCGCTACGACCACCTTGTGGCGACACATATTGAGCCAGAACCGCGGGCGTGACACGCTTCGTCGAAAGTACGGCGCCGCCGCCGCCCTCACCGTGGCGGTCGCGACTGGAACGGTGCCGTCAGGAAGAACGATCGCGGCCGCAAGATCCGTCAGGCCATGCTCGCCCGAAAACCCCCCGAGGAGAGACATGAACTCGACCCGTTGTGGATGCGTTAGCGCGCCGACACAGTGCACACCAAGCGGACGGCGATGAGACCTACCGAGCAGCGCAACACTGTCCGCGAGTACTTTGTCCGCTACGTTTCTGGCGGCGTACTCGGTCTTCGTCATACGCTTTGACTCGGCCGCTCGTCGGTTGCGTTCCAATCCCCTAATCGCCCGTCGGACCTCCGGGACGATCATTAGGAAGCAGGGAACCGAAAGCCGTAGTTTGTCGAGATTTGCGGCGCTGTAGCGGAACGGACGGGGACGCCGCTTTGCGGTCCAATTCGCCCCTGCGTATCGCGGGCCAATCTCGTAGTTGTACAGTTCACGATCGCGATACAATCCACCCGTCGAGATGACGCATGCTACTCGGTCTACCAGGTTTGGTGGCATCGTCAATCCGACTTCGTCACGCGCTTCAATTGCGACCTCCGCATCCACACACCGGGAGAGCGCGCGGAGAATCGCGGGCGCCTCTCGCGAATGACGGAGCTCCAGCCCGGCATACCAGTCCGCCGATACGAGTGCGACGTCAGCCCGTTCGCACAACGGGAGGTTAAACGGATTGTCGTCGACGATTCCGAGTCGTTCTGGAGCGATGCTGACCATTTCGATTCCGGGCGCTGCACACGCCAGCATGCAGGGCCATTCGGAGCGGTGCGCGGCCATAAGGGCACACTTGATCTTCACCCGATTGTGCGAGGACAACTCGTCAGGCCTTCCGCAAATCCGCAGACAATGCACCTACCTCGCGTAGCCTACAATCTCGCCGTGCGGATGCCCGCGCGGTCGTCGGGTCGTGGGCATTGCGCCTCGCGAGCTCGGGATGAGAGGTCAGTCGCTTTGGCGACGAGCCACCACCAGATAGTTGACCGCAGCATCGGGCGGAAGGTTCGGGAACCGGCGCTTGGCGGCTTGGTCGAGATGCCAGCCGGCAAGATTTGCGACGAGGCATATTGGCGCTGCCAACCAGGGGACCCCCAAGTGGTGCGTCGCGAATTCCGTTTGACCGCCGACCAGATACGCGGCCGCCGAGAGCACCCCGCCGGCGGGAAGGACCTCTACTAGCGACCAACGGCCGGCCTGATCGAGCAGGCTCCGCAGACCGTGATGGGTCCAGCGCCATTGGTCGCATCCGCGGCGGTCCACGAAGGAAACTCCGTGGGTCGACAACATCAGTAAGCCGTCAGGTTTTAGCACCCTCCGCATCTCGGCCACGGCACGTTCTGGTGCGGCTAGATACTGGAGCACCTGGGTGCACAGAACGCAGTCGAACGTTTCACTTTCCAGCGGCAAGCTTTCGGCCGATGCGACGACATCGACGTGCGGTCCTGGCATTACGTCGACGCCTAGCGAGCGACGGGCATAGCCTGCCACCAGTGGCTGATACGGCCGGCTTCCGCATCCCACGTCCAAGACGGAGAGCCCGGCGCCTGGGGGCCAGCGACTTGCCAGCCTCGACGCGATCTGGGCGCGCAACGCTCTTAGCTGGATGTAATCCGCATGCCACGGGCGCGGGTTGAGACGGGTTCTCGCACTCATCGGGTGTCTAGATCGCCGGCCCCGAACCGCTCACTTTCGACTGCCCGGCGCCTAGACCCCCGCTGACCAGCTTGGTGGTAACGAGGACTCCGGACCCGAGGATCGCGATCGTCGTCAGCAGACGCAGCGCGAACCAGATGCCGTTGATGGGCGCGAACCCGCCTGCAACGATGAAGACGAGAGCCGCCACCCACCCCCACAGGCCGACCGCACTCCAGTACGTTGGCGCCTCGCGGTGCGTCGGGTACCACATGAACCACGCGAGCAGTGAGTAAGCGAGGAACGTGGCGAGCGACGCTCCAGTGAGGCCGAACGGCGGCAACAGAAGCCAAACGAGGCCAATGTTGGCGATCGCCGAAGCGATCGTCCCCCAGGCGATCAGACCGGTCCTTCTGTCCCAGACGAGGACGTTCGACCTAATGCCATAGATCGCCCACGGGAGCATCGCGGCCGCCACCGGGGCGATCACCCCGGTGAGCTCAGCCGGTCGGTAGCTCGACGGCACAAACACGCGTAAGACGAGCGGTCCACCAACCGCCAGCGCGGCGGCGATCGGCGCCGCGAGAATGATCGTCGTGCTGAGCGCGACGCTCAGATTATCCCAGCGCTTGGCCTCAACCCGTCCAAAGATGATCGGTGGAAGCGCCGTACACAACGCCGTCACGAGAGAGAGTCCGACCGCACCCAGCGTATAGGCAACCTGGTAGCGGCCGACAGGACCGCTGCCGCTCATCGCTTGGATGACTGCGCGATCGCCCAGGGCTAAGACGAGCCAGGCGATGCCTTGTGGGATGAGAGGCGCTCCGACGCGGAGCGCTGCCGTGAGTTCCCGCCAGCGCGGGACGACGGCATCGTGCTGCATGATGATCAAGAGGGAGAGAGCCGCTCCGAGCGACATTCCGGCAAGAAATCCAGCCATATAGGCCGTCGCCGCGTCTCCGCGGTCCAGCGCGACCGCGGCAAGCCCGATGAGCGTCCCTCCGATGTTGGAAACGACCGTAACCGCGACGAACGCGCCCGACCGTTCCCTGCAGCGCAAGTAGGAGCAGCCCGACGCAACGACCACTGACGGGACCGTCGCCAAGACTCCGAGTTGTAAGGCGAGTCCCTCATGAACCTCGCTAAACGCAGAGAGCCACAACGGGCTCGCGAGCTCCACGACGACGACAACGGCGAGCGCAGGAAGCAGAGCACCGAGGACAAGCCGCTTCGCGATTTCTGGGCCATTTCTCTCGGCGAAGTACGTTCGCGACAGAGCCACCGGAAGGCCTGACGTTCCAATCGCCGTAGTCAAGCCTCCTAGAAGGATCGCGAGTGCGACGACACCATATTCACGAGCGGGCATCAGCCGAGTAAGCACCGGTAACAACAAGCCCGACAGCAGAAGCTGCGTCGCCGCCGAGAAGGTGTAGATCGAGCCGCGCCCTATCAACGCGCGGATAGCGCCGGCCTCGGCTGTGTGAGAATAGGTCGACTCGTCGTTCGCTGGCCCTGACATGTTCTCGTCAGGCGAAGCCTGAACCTTCCTCGCCGACGACGAGCCGACCACCGGGGTTGAGCCTCGTTCGGAGGCTTCGTGCGTGTCACCCGTCGCTGCTCGCGAGCCGAAGTTCATTGGCCAAGAGCATCAGCGAGCCGGGCGCCGGCTCGCCCATCCAACTTCTCGAGAAAGCGCGAGGTGAAAGCGGGCTTCGACCGCCGCTGGCGCGTGCGGATCTCGTTGAAGCGATCAAGTGCGGTAGCGAGCTCAGGGAAGCTGCGTACAGGCTCCGCGACCCCAGCCTCAACGAACCGTCGCGAGGCGAACCACCCCGCTTCGGGGTGAATCTCGAGCGTGATCATCGCGATGTGAGGAAGGGCAGCGAACGGTAACTGGAGCGTCGAGCAAGTACCGAGAACTACCGAGATCTCTTTCGATAGATCCACCAGATCGGCGCGCTCTACGAGCTGGACGTTCTCGTCGCCCTCATGCGGGCGCCATACTTGGCTTCGATCTCCGGGGTGGAGTTTCACATAGAGCGTGAAGCCAGCCGCGCGGGTCGTCCGCACCAAGCTGTCGACCCACGCCTGACGAAATGATTCATCCCAGCCGAAGATTCTTGCGTTGTGCAGCTGATGGTCGACCAACAGAATCGAAGGCCCTGGCTGGGCGTCCTGCACCATCCTGAAGTCATCGAACTGAGGTATCCCGGTGAATTCCGTCGAGTCCGCGATTGCTAGCGGCACGCGGTCGACGTCAAGATGATGGTCGAAGCATTCGCGGGAGAACGAGACATAGCGATCGGCACGCCGGAGATCGGCGAAAGAGCGGAGGACGTCACGGCTTGCCCCGCCGCGCTTGACCGCATGTGCGTACCTGACCAGGCTGGGTGCGACTCGTCCTCTCCTTGGCAAGGACCGGGCAAAGAAGGCGTGGGTACGCAGTCCGCTGTGGTGGCCGCCGGCGCGCGTGCGCGCGGTCGTTCGCTGGTTGATCTCATCGGCTATCGGCGGCCGGTACCCGTGTTCGACATGAACCGCCTCGATCCCCCGCTGTCTAGCGGCAGAGCGCAGGACCACCTGATTCAGCGAGGTCGTAAATAGAAATACGAGCCGATCCGGTTGCTCCCGATCAAGCAGGTCGTCGGCTGAGTTCTGATCCTCCCAGGTCGTGAGTCGGCCAAACTCGTCATACAAATGTCGGTCGATACCATCGCCCCAACCGCGTTCGTACTCGACAAAGGTCAAGTCGCACCGTTCTCGCGTGACGGCGAACATGTCGAGGATGTCACCTCGTGAAATCGTGCCCGTTACGAGCAATCGCGCCACGTTAGGGGATCCGCCTCAGCTTCTCGCGAGCCGTGAGCTCACTCTCGTACACACGCTTGACCCCATCGCCCAACGCTGTCTCGATCACCCGCGCGTCACGAACGAGCCGGCTGAATCCATGGGGTTCGACCGAGGCAGCGTGGTCTGAACCCCACATCGCTCGATCGAGCGTCAGATGGCGCTCCACCACAGATGCGCCAAGCGCTACAGCGGCCACCGAGGGCGCGAGTCCGACCTCGTGGCCCGAGTAACCGACCGGGACTCCATACCGCTGACCCAGGGTGCCGATCATCGCGAGGTTCAGCTCCTCGATGCGAGCCGGATACGAGCTCGTTGAGTGAAGGATGACGAGGTCGTCAGTGCCAACCACCTCAACCGCGGCGTCAATCTCATCCAGCGTGCTCATCCCAGTTGAGAGAATCAGCGGTACTCCCTGGTCCCGATGATGCTGGAGAAGCCCATGATCGGTGAGTGAGGCGGAAGCGATCTTGTAGCACGGAGGCGAATAGCGAGCGATGAAGTCCACCGACTGCTCATCCCAGCACGAGGCGAACCATGTGATCGAACGGTCGCGACAGTAGTCGGCGATCGCATCGTATTCCCGCTCGCCAAACTCCAACCCGCGCTTTAACTCACCGTTCGTCGTCCCAAACGGACTCTCCCGCGGTCGGGCGAGATCTTCGGGCGTGTAGACCACGTCGATCGTTCGCTTCTGGAACTTGACCGCATCGCATCCGGCGTCCACTGCCGCATCGATCAGCCTTGTCGCTAGTTCTAGCTGCCCGTTGTGATTGATCCCGATCTCCGCGACGAGGTAGCACGGAGCGCTCCCTCCGACCTCGCGCTGCCCTATCGCAATAGTTTCCGACACAGCCGACCTCCTATGTCGCCGTCTGTCCGCCGCAGTTCATCTTGCCCGGGACATGGGCAAGCACTTGCTCGCAGAACTCTCTGACGGCCCCGCATCCACCCGGCCGCGTCAAAAGGAGCTTTGATGCCTTCAGGACTTGCGGGTGCGCATCCCCTACGGCGACCGGCAGTCCAACGAGCTGGAGGCAGTCCAGATCGTTGACGTCGTTCCCGACGTAGGCCACACCTGCTGGCCGGATCCCACGGTCGGCAAGGACGTTACGCAATGTCGCCCCTTTGTCGTCGATCCCATGAAGGCACTCGAGATGGAGCTTGTCGCACCGATATCGCACCACCTGATTCGACTCGGTGGACAACACCAGCATCGGGATCCCGAGTTTCCGAAGACTGGCGATCCCCAAGCTGTCCCGGCGGTCACAGCGGACGGTCTCGGTCCCGTCGCTGGAAACGGTCACGCCGTTGTCGGTGATTACGCCGTCGAAATCGAACACGACGAGCTCAAGCGGATCGGGCCAGTGCGTGGCGTGACCTTCGGCCTGCGAAGCCATGACCCGTTCGATCAGCTCAACGTCCTCGGGCGTGTCGATCTGGAACGAGCTGACCATGTCCATCTCGTAGATAGCTACCCGGCCCGAGATCCGGCTTCCGCTCGATTTCAACGCCGAGGTCTTGAACACGAAGATCGAGCCGTTCTCGCGGAACTGAGGCGCCATGTCCTGTTCACGTTTTCGTTCCAGAGGATCGTAATTGATCGGCCGCGGGTGATCCCCGCACACCGTCCAGAACAATCCCAGATCGCGACAGGCCGAGAACGCGGAGTCAGCGCCGTTCGTTCGGAGCGTGGCGACGGCGGCGTCGATGTCCCCGGGCCTACGAATCGGCGAAGTGCACTGGAGTAGCACTACGAGCTCGGGCTCAGGCTCACCCCGGGTTTCTAGATCCTGCAGAACGTGCAACAGCGCGGACTCCGTCGACGCCTCAGCGGTCGCGAGTTCCTGCGGCCGAATCACAACCTCGGCGCCGGCCTCCCGCGCGACGCGGGCGATTTCTGCGTCGTCTGTCGAGACGACTACCGCGTCGATCGAGCTGGCGTCCAAAGCTTGCTCCACGGTGTGCACCACCAGGGGACGGCCTCGGAGCGGCAGCAGATTCTTTCGCGGTATCCGTTGCGAGCCTCCGCGGGCCGGCACTACGACAATCGTCGCGTCGCGCTTCACTGCCCGAATAGCTCCGCTTCGACCGCGGCGCATACAGCGTGCAGAATCGCGCCGTGGGCTTCCTGGATCCGGGCAGTCCGCCGCGACGGGACCTTCACGGCCAGATCGCAATAGCGGATCATTTCGCTCTCCTGACCACCTGTGAGCCCTATCGTTCGGATACCCGCTTCCTGGGCCCAGCGTAACGCGTTGAGGACATTGACCGACCGGCCGCTCGTGCTGATCGCCACCACGGTGTCGCCCGGTCGCGCCAACGCCTCCAGTTGACGCTTGAAGACGAGCTCGATCCCGCGGTCGTTGGCAATCGCGGTCAGCAGCGCCGTGTCTGCCGTCAGAGCGACGGCAGCGAGCGGCGGTCGATCCCGCTCATAGAACCCGACCAGCTCGGCCACGAAATGCTGGGCGTCCGCGGCGCTGCCGCCGTTGCCGAAGACGAGGACTTGTCCACCGTCACGCAGGCTGGAGCCGACCCACGCGGCGGCCGTGGCCACATCGGCAGGAAGCTCTCGAAGCACCGCTTGTGCGACGGCAGCGCTTTCGCGAAGGGACGATTCGACCAGCTGGCGCCGCGCGACCGTCACCAGCCCCAGCCTTGGCGACCATGTTTGGTTGTACACATGATCCGTAGCTGTAGGTCAGGAGATCGCCAGCTCGACGTTCATTAGGTCAAACGTATTGTTGAGCAACACGCGTTGGCCCGCGCGCATCGGAGTGCCCCGGTGAAGTCCGCGAAAGTCGGCCAGAATTAGCGTCCCAGCAGCGCCGGTACAGATCTGCTCCTCCCAGCCGTAGCGCGCCTGCAGCGCCTCGACCTCACGCGGAAACAGGTAACCGTGGGGTCCAGTCGGCCCATATGTCTCCCAGTCGATCTCGTGGCGAAGGCGCCATTTCGCCGGGCGGTGCGTTCCCAGCATATAGACGAAGGGCGCGTTCGCTTCGGACACGTCCGTGAGATACAGAAATGCCTTGCAGATCGGACGCCAGTTGTCGAAGTGGAACAGATCGGACTGCCGGAAACCAATGTCGGACAACCCGTAGCGATAGTCAAACTCGTGACGCGCCGAAACGACACCCGGCGACAAGTAGGCCCGGAAGAGGCCACGGATCAAATCGTCGTCGAAAAACCGACGCGTCTCGGGAACCAACGTGTCGGCAAAAGCTACCCTGAGTAGGATCCCGTGCTCTCCAGGAAACGTGTGCTCGGGGATTTCTCCGCGCTTTGCTCGGGACAAGACCTCGGTCGACGCGTCCAGCATGTCTTGCGCCTCCCCGGGGGAGAGGAAATCAGGGACCACGACGACGCCGAGCTCGTCTAACTCACGCAGCAGATCAGGACGCTCTGTGAGCTCTGGTCGCAGACGGACGTTGCGAGTCGCGCGCAAACGTTGAAGCTCGTAGTACAGCCGATTGCGCTTGATCAGCTCCGGATACCTATCGACCGCGCTCTTCAGCGTTTCTTTGGCGCCCTCCGCGACGCGCGCGGCGATTGGACTTTCATCGCTCAAGAGCCGACCGGTTCACTCTCATCTGCGGTCGGAGCCGGGGCGGCCTCGTTGCCAGACTTGCGTCGCCAAGGTCTTCCCCGCTTCCGCGGCGCTCCGTTCGCCTCGGCGGCGGTGTACGCAGACTCGTAACCGTACCCCGGCGCAGCATAGAGACCACCGGTGGCCGCGGCCGTCGTCACGACGCCGAGCGCATTTCCCCCCGCCGCCCGAACGACAACTCGAAGCCGCGCCATCGCGTCTCGAGATGTGCGGTTCACGCGAGCGATCAAGATCACTCCAGATACGAGCGGGAGCAGAGGCATCGAATCACTCACGGTTAGGAGCGGGCTCGAGTCGATCAGAACAATGTCCGCGCGCCTGGTCAGATCGGACAGCAACTCTTGCATCCGCGTAGAGGCGAGCAGCTCGGACGGGTTCGGCGGCGGTGGGCCGGCCGGTAGCACGAGCAGACCGCCGGAGCCGCCATTCGCCGCCGCTTGACTAACGAGCGCCTTGTCCAGGGACAGCTCACCGACGAGCACGGCCGCGAGCCCTTCGCTGGGCGGTATCCCGAAGCGACGGGCGATGGCCGGTCGCCGCAGATCAGCATCGACGAGAATGACGGATTTGCCCCCGCGCGCGAACGCCTCTGCCAGCCGCATGGCAACCGTAGTCTTCCCGTCCTCCTTGCCTGGGCTCGTGATCAGGACGCTGCCAACTCGCCGATCAACATTGAAGTATGTGAGCGCCGCACGGAGGGTGACGAAGGCCTCTTTGGCTTCGTGAGAGAGAGCTCCGCCGCTCGAGAATGCACTCGTAGGAACTGCGCCGAGCAGCGGCAGCTCGGTCGGATCACCTGCCCCGGTGAAGTCACTGACCTCATCGGGATGCCTGACTCTACGGTCGCTCGCTTCGGCCAAGGCGACGGCGCCGATGGCAAGAAGCAACGCCACGATCAGGGCCAAAATCACGCTGCGTGTGACGCGCGGCGCGACTGGGGCGCCGGGAGGCACCGCCGTCTGGATGATCTGGACGTTGGCTCCCTCGGACGCCTGCAGAGCCCGCAGGCGCGCCAGTTCAGCGGCGAGTTGGGGCCTTTCGGGATTTCCACGATTGATGTTGCGGATCTGGCGTTGGAGCTGAACGATCGTCGCGCTCACCTCGGCAACCGTCGCGTGGGTTTGATTCTGGGCGAGGGCCTGCGCGAAAGCATTGGCGATATTGGCGGCTTGGTCCGGCGATCCAGCGGATGCCGTGATCGTGAGAAATCCCGTGCTCTGGTCGGGATTCGTGCTGATGCTTCCTACCAGCGAGGAGGGATCGGCTGGACGTGGATGAAGGAACTTCGCCGCCTCGTCAGCGATGGCGTCGGTCGAAACAAGCGTCGCGTCAACGAGGAGGTCCGTTGTGTCAGGCCCCGTCTCGACTATGTTGTTGCCAGAGAGCAGCTCCGCGAGGCCGGTACTTTGGCCCCCCGTGATCTCGACCAGCGTGCTCGCTTGGTAGACCTTCGGACGACCTCGCTCGTAGAAATACGTCGCGATCGGGATGATGAGCACAATCGCCAGGAACAGAAACTTCCAGCGCCAGAGGATGCGCATGTACGAGCGCAGGTCAGCCCGGTCCGAGCGGGCTGCCGGCATACCCTCATGCACAAGCTGGCTTTCGTCCATCACGCGTCCTCCCCGCCCCGGCTAAGCACTCTGACCGGATCCTCGAAAGTCCCTGCCGAGAGCCGACGCGGACACGGTAGCGCCAACGCCGGCTCGTGTGCGCGCCGGTCGCGGCACGGGCCCCGGTGACGACCAGCGCACCTGGACGGGAGCCCTCGCCCTTGCCAGCCACCGCTCGCGGAGTACGACGACCGTGGCCAGCATCAGGACGACCAACTGCGATCGGTAACGAAAGCCGGTTCCAGCGTTGCCCACCGACAGGCTGTAGGCGATCAGCAGAAAGAACAGGGGGTAGATCAACGGGGCTGCCAGCCCGAAGGCTTGTCGGCGCCATCGCCACCCGTAGAGGACGAGCAAAGCCATGGCCGCATAAGCGACGAGAGTACCGATGACTCCCAAGCGCTGGCTGGCATCCCCAATTTGCCAGGGCCACGGTCGAAACAGCAGATCCCCTATCCGCCGGGGAAGATTGGTGATGATCGCGGTCCGCGTGGAGAAGTTGACCTGCTCGAGGGCGAGATTATTACCGGCCGTGCCCGCGGCTTGGGCGTTCGCCGTTTGCGAGCCCTGAAGCACCTTGAGGCTCTGTGGAGTGGTCTTCTGCAGGACTACAGGGACGGCCACAACGGCGACGCCAACCACCGCCAGCAGCATCGGGATCGACTTTCCCTTCTGATCGAGATTCCGTAAGGCCGCGTGCATCGTGAGAAACACGGCGGCGGCGATCAGGAACCATCCCGCGTAGGGACGGGTGGCGACCGCTAGCGCGCCTCCCGCCCCCATGATCATGATCCCGCCGAGGTTGAGGCGGTTCCAGGTCTTGGTTCCCCCGAATACAACGAGCCCCGTCGCCAGCATCATGAAGGGCTCCTTATGGAGCACCTGGCTAAAGAACAGGCTTGACGGCTCGAAGGCGAGCAGCCAGCCAGTCAGGCGAGCCGCTCTGGCCCCGGCGAGGTCATAGACGGCGACGGCGATCAACGCCACCCCGATCATGTCGATCCCGATGTCGGTGACACGCATCGGCGTGATCGCGAACTTGCCGAACCTCAACTGCAGCGCGAACACGATCTCATACAGCCCGTGTTTGCCAAACGGGAGCCAGGCGGTCGAGCCGAAGCTTGAAGACGCAATTTGGTGCGCGATGGTGACGAACGTGATCTCGTCACCGCCGCGGAGGCCTTGGCCGATGCCGGTCGCAGTGACCGCGGCCATGGCCAGGAGCCGTACCGCGTATCCGACCGCTATCGGGGCCAGAAGCGCCATGGCGGGTCTCTTGCGTCCAAGCAAGCGCAACAACAGCCCGATGACGTAGCCCCAGAAGAGGATCACCATGGCCATGACCAAGACGTGGTCAAGTCCGGTGTCGAAAGGATCGGGCGGGAACATCTGCGTTGACCGTCGCCGTCGAGCGCGTGCGGTGGGCCACTGCCCAGTCACGCGCTCGGCCGCAGAGCCTAGCGGCCCTGTCTCGCCCACACTGCGATCAGCCCACCACGGGCGAGTTGACCCGGAACGGGCTCCCGCTAGGCTCTCGCCGATCCCGTGCCAGACGAGGTGACGAACCCCCCGCAGCTCAGTCCCCTCGTCAGCTTGCTCAGATGCCTCGAGTGCGGAGGACCGGTCGAGGTGGCCGAGATCGCCGCGCGTCCGGGCTATCCGGAGCTGGGCCCGGACGGCTGGCTTCGCTGTTCGGAGTGTGGAGAGCGCTACCCGATGATCGGCGGGACGCCGCGGATGCTCGGCCGCGCCGACCGCGGGCGGCTCGCGGATTCGTATCCGCTGGCCGGCGTCGTGCTCGACGCAAGTCGCGACGCACACTCTCGAGGCGGCACCTCGATCGCGGAACGAACCGGCGAGAGCTTTGCCTATGAATGGGAAAGTTTTGGAGCCTTGCGCCCCGAGTGGCGCAAGAACTTCATCGACTACATGCGGCCTCACGGGCCCGAGTTCTTCGCCGGCAAGCTCGTGTTGGATGTCGGCGCCGGCTCCGGCCGCCACAGCCGCCAAGCCGCGAACCTCGGGGCGCGCGTGGTGGCGGTCGATCGGGGCCGCTCGATCGACGTCGCGCGGCGCAACCTGCCGCCGGGGGTGCTCACGGTCCAAGCCGATGCAGAGCTGCTGCCTTTCGCGACACAGGAGTTTGACTTCGTGATGTCGATCGGCGTTCTACATCACCTGGCCGATACCAGGCGAGCCCTCACCGGACTCGTTCGGTACATCGCACCGGGTGGCCACCTTCACGTGTATCTCTACTGGGTGCCGACGCTGGGGTGGCACCGCGCGGTGCTACGACTGGTGTCCGCGGTTCGACGCGTCACGGTGCGGACGCCTTACCGGCTCCTGCACGCGCTCTGCTATCCGCTGTCCGCAGGCCTGTGGCTCGGCTGCGTCGGTCCCTATCGGGTCATGCGCGCGCGGCCGCGGACAGCTCGGCTGGCCGCCGCGCTCCCGCTCAAGGCATACGCCGACTATCCCTTCGTGGTCCTGGTGAACGATCAGTTCGACCGCTTCTCGGCGCCGATCGAGCAGCGTTTCACAACGGCTGAAGTGCAGGCGATGCTCGAGGCCGCCGGCCTCGAAGAGGTCATGGTCCTTCCGAATCACGGGTGGATCGGGGACGGCCGGACGGCGCTCGAGATCAGTATTGGGCCAGCGATCCGGCCCGCCGCGCCCGCCGCAGCGCCGCCTCGTACAGCGTCGCCGCCAGCGGCAGGGCGATGACGCCGGCGGCCACCGTCGCGGCCAGCTCGGCGGTCGGAACCGGATGGCCGAACAGCGCCGGACGGAGCACGTCGAGCGACCAGCGCAGGGGCGACGCCCAGGCGATCGCCTGGAGCAGGCCGGGGAGCACGCTGAGCGGGTAGTAGACGCCGCTGATGATCGCCAGCACTGTGGCCGCGAGACCGGCCACCGCCGCGGCCTGTTTGACGATCACTGTGACCGCCGCCACGGCGATAGCTAGCGCTGCGATCAGCGCGATCGTCGCGAGCGTGGCCGCGACGACCGCCGGCACTGCGGAGGCTTGAAGAGCGAACTGGGCCCCGAATACGACCACTGCGGCCACGAGGACGACCGCTCCCGTGAGGACCCCGTAGATCATGTCATAGCTCGCGCCGCCGGCGGCGATCAGCCACGGTGGCAACGGGGCCGCGGCGAGCAGCTCGAGGGTGCCGGAGAGCAGCTCCTCGCGGGTTCGCCGGGCGGCTCCGACGAGGCCGATGACGAGCAGGTCGAACACGACGATCCCGACGATTGCGAAGGAGAGGTAGCCCTGCGACCGCCCCGCGTCGGCGGGTAGCTGGTTCGTCCGCACGATGCTCGATAGGTAGTAGAAGATCGCCACCGCGAGCAGGTTCGAGACCACCCCAAGGACGAACGGGAAGCGGTAGGACCGAGCGATGCCCCAGTCGCGTCGCACGAACGCGGGCCAGGCCGGATGGCTCATCGCCCCGCTCCGCTCGACAGCCGATCGGCGAGGCGATCGAGCTCTCGTCTGGGCGCGCTGTCGGCCACGCGACCGTCGGCCAGCAGCACCGCGCGATCCGCCGCCTCGCGCGCGTCGTCGATCTCATGGGTAGCGAGCAGCGTCGTCACGCCGTGCTGGTGGGCGAGCGCTCCGAGCTCGCGCCGGAAGGCGATACGGCCCTCGAGGTCGAGGCTGCGGGTGGGCTCGTCGAGCAGCAGCACCTTCGGTCGCGCCAGCAGCGCCCGCGCCAGCCCGAGGCGCATCCGCATGCCCGACGAATATTCGGACACGGCCCGGCCGGCCGCCGCGGCCAGGCCATGCTGGTCGAGCAGTTCGTCGGCGCGGGCCGCGGCCGCCCTCGGCTTCAGCCCGTACAGCGCGGCGTAGAACTCGAGGTTGCGCCGGCCGCTGAGCCGCCAGTACCAGCTGTGCTCGTCGCCGAGCACGATCCCAACGCAGGCCCGCACCTGGCTCGCCGCCGTCTGTACGTCGTGGCCGTCGATCCGTGCTACGCCGCGGTCGGCGATCACGGTCGTCGCCAGCACCCTCAGCAGCGTCGTCTTGCCGGCGCCGTTGGCCCCGAGCAGGGCCACCACCTCGCCCTCGGACACTTCGAGGCTCACCTCGTCGAGCGCAAGGACGGAACCGAATCGCTTGCTGACCTCCTGGACCTCGATCACGGGCCGCGGATTATGCGTGCTATTGGCCGGTATATTCGCCGCAGTGTTGAGCGAGGCGGTGCGTCGTCTGAAACGCGCGGCTCGCCGCTATCGCGGCGCCTCTCGTGGCGAGCGCGTGCTGCTGGCCAGAGCGCTATGGATGGTCGCGGTCGCTCGCCTCGCGGTGACGCTGTTCCCGTTCCGCTCTGTGGCGCGAGTGGCGGGCCGCCCGCGGACCGCGTCGCCCGCCGCGTCGCCGACGCCGGAGACGATCGCGTCGGCTGTCCGGGCCGTCGCGCAGGTGGTTCCGCGCAGCAGCTGCCTGGTGCAGGCGCTGGCGGGCCAAGCACTTATGCGCCACTACGGGCACCCGTCCCGGCTCAGCATCGGGGTCGTTCGCAGCGGCGCCGGTCGCTTCGATGCCCACGCCTGGCTCGAGACCGACGCGGGACCGCTAATCGGAGGTGAGGACCTCGATACATACACGACGTTGCTCAGCTCACCCGCCCCGTGAACCCCGCCGAAGCCGCACCGCCGAGCCAGGCCGCTATCGCGACGGCCCGGTCCCTGGCCGTTGATCTAGTCACCGCCGAGGCGATGGCTGCTTTCCAGAGCGCGGGCATCGACGCGCTCCTGCTTAAGGGACCGTCGATTGCCTCCTGGCTGTATTCCGCCGGCGCCGCGCGCACCTACGTCGACACAGACCTGCTGGTCGAGCCAAGTGGATTCGCCACCGCGGAGGCGGTCCTCCGCGAGCTCGGCTTCGCACCAAGACTCGAGCCACACGACACGCCCGGCTGGCGCCGGCCCTCTAGAGAGTGGCTCCGAGCCGCCGATCGCGCGAACGTCGACCTGCACCGCACGCTTGCCGGAGTCGAAGCGGAACCCGCGGTCCTGTGGTCTCTGCTAGCGGCCGGCAGCGACCGCATTCGGGTCGGTGGCCGGTACATCCCGACGCTCGGCGTGACCGCGCGCGCGTTGCACGTCGCGTTGCACGCGGCGCAGCACGGGGCAACGGCCCGGACGGCGCTCGAGGATCTTCGCCGCGCGATCGAGCTGCTCGATGACGCGACTTGGGGCGACGTCGCCGCGCTGGCCGCGGTCGTCGACGCCCGAGGCGCGTTGGCCGCGGGCTTGGGGCTGCTTCCGCAAGGAGCCGCGCTCGTTCGCCGACTCGACCTACCTGCGCCGTCCGTGGAAACCAGATTGCTGGCTTCGACGCCGCCCCCGGCCGCGGTCGCATTCGTACATTTCAGCGAGCTCGACGGAGCCGCCGCGCGAGTCCATTTCGTCGCGCGCAAAATCGTCCCTTCGCGGCGGTACATCCGTGCCTGGTCCCCTCTCGCCCGGCGAGGACGGCGCGGACTTGTCTTCGCTTACCTATGGCGGCCCGTTTGGCTGCTGCTCAACGCTCCCGGCGGATACCGCGCATGGGCACGCGCGCGGCGCGACACCCCGAGCCGCGCGTGCTGAATGGCGACCGCCGTCCGAGCGCTCTGTCGCGCTTGGAGTTGGCGGCGGGATCAGCAATCGGTCTCGAGCCATCTGCACTGAACCTTCCCTGCGATGTAAAGCAAAGCGAGCGCGAGGCGATCGAGGCCGCACTGCTGCCGGCGCTGCTCAGGCCGCCTTGTGCAGTCAGCTTCTCGGGTGGGCTCGACTCGTCGCTGATCCTGGCCGTTGCCGTCGACGTTGCGCGCCGCCAGCAGCTCGAAGACCCCGTGCCGGTGACACTCCGCTTCGCCGGGATCCAATCGGCAGACGAGACCGAATGGCAGGAGATGGTCGTCTCGCATCTTGGCTTGGGTAACTGGGAAACCATCGCGATCGACGACGAGCTCGACTTTCTGGGTCCGATCGCGCAACGAGCATTAAGTAAGTATGGGCTGCTCTGGCCCGCAAATGTGCACTTTCATGTCCCCGTGCTCGCCCGCGCAGCGGGCGGCAGTCTCCTCACCGGGATCGATGGCGACGGACTGTTTGGCGGATGGCGATGGCAGCGGGCGCGCTCCGCGCAGCTACACCGAAGCCGCCGACCACGCGACGGTGTTCGGATCGCCCTCGCGCTGGCTCCGGCCCCGGTCAGGGCTGCGGGCCTTTTCGGCCGCACTCCGATGTATTCCGAGTGGCTCCGGCCGGCAGCCCGATGGCGGTTGCGCTGGATCCTGGCACAGCTGGCAGCAAGCGAGCCGAACCGGTGGTCGGAGCGAGTGAATTGGTACGCGCGACAGCGCCATCTGAAGCTCGGCGTCGCCAGCTTGGAGGTTCTGGCTCGAGATCACGATGTGCAAGTTGTGCATCCACTCCTCGACCGCGTCTTCCTCGCCGCAGTCGCGGCCGCGGGTGGGCGCGCGGGTTATGGCAGCCGGCGCGCAGCCATGCGCAAGCTGTTTAGCGATGTATTGCCAAGTGCGTTGTTCGAGCGGCGCACCAAGGGAGAGTTCGGGGCCGCGATGTGGCGCGAGAGTGCACTGGCATTCGCGCGCAGATGGGATGCGTCGGGACTAGACGCCGAGCTGATCGACGTCGACGCACTCAAGTCCACGTGGCAAGAGGACAATCCACCCTTGGCCGCAGCGACCTTGCTCCAAGCGGCGTGGCTCGCCGGTAAGACCGCGACCCGCTAGCCGTACCGTCCGCGCGCCTCAACTGGCGGTCTGCTCTGATTGGCCAGAGTTATGACTGATGCAGTTGACATCCATCGCCTCCGATCTATAAGGTTCGCTCCGATGAGGGCCAACGCCCGGGCTGGTGGCTGCAGCGGGTCTCGGAAGCGGCGAGGCGGGGAGAAGGCTATGTCGAGAAGGGACTTGGGGACTCTCGTTGCGAGCCTAGTGGTGATCGCAACCTCAGCGCTTCTCGCGGGGCCTTTCGCGTCCTTCGCCACGGCCAGCATCACGGGCACGCCGGGCGTGCTGGCGACGATCTCGATGCCCTCTTCTGGTTCAACTTGCGGAACTGGTGGGACCAAGGCCTGCAACACGGCGGAGCCGACCGGGGTTGTCGTAGACACGAGCAGCCACGTCGGCTACGTGGCCACCTTGGACGGCAACCACGTGGTGAAACTGAGCAACACCAACTGCACTAGCAGTTGCAGCTTCAGTCCGACAAACGTGAGTAGCACGCTTCTGCCGAACCTGGATTTTCCCGGCGCGTTAGCGCTGAATGGCTCCAACGTCTACGCTTCCAACTTCTGCTACAACACGACGGGGACGAGCCAGTTCACGTTGTGTAAAACGGCGCCCACGGGCTCTGGCTGCGGAGGAACCTGCGGGAATGCGTTCGTTTCGCAGCAGAACGGTACGGGCGGCACTCAGGGGACCGGTCAGACGTGCAAGAACCCGTCCGGGATCGCGTTGACGACAGGCGCCAGCTCGACTCAAAGGGAGTTCGTGGCCTGCGCCGGAAGCGGAGCCCTGCTTGTAAACACGTCGCCTCCGGGTGGAAGCACGGGGTGGGCCTCCTCGGGGTCCTTGGGAACGGGCTCGGTGCCAAGCGGCGTGACCGCTAATGCCGCCGACACCAGCTTCGCCTCCGTGCTGGTGGCAGATGCGGGCCTCGACACGCTGAGCATCATCGACTTCAGCTTTGGAAACTTCTTCGTCGCCGATTCAGAGGACCTGCCGTCTGGGTGCGAGTCGGCTTACGTCGCCGAGGGAACCGTCACGACGTCGGGCAGCACGAGGGCACCTTTGTTCGTCGCGTGTCCGGGGACGGGCACGGTGGCGGTGGGCAGACTGACGAGCAGCCTCAACATCAATCCAGACTTCGGGTCCGTTACGCTCCCCACGCCATCGGGGGGAACCACCCCGAGCCCGTACGGCGTCGCGGTCAACGCTTCTGGCAACACGCTGGTCGTCACGGATTCTGCCAACGGCCAAGCCGACGTCTACTCCCTGCAGACGAGCCCCGCCAACGTGCCCGGGGGCCTCGTGTGCACCGGCACCAATGTCGGTGTCGACAGCAGCGGGACACACACAGGCAGCCAGGCGAGCGGCTGCACCGCGCCAGCCCAAGTCAAGGTCGGCGACACCCCCGATGGCGTCGCGATCGACGGCACGAATGCCTTTATTGCCAACGAAGGCAGCGCGAACGTGACCGTCATCGATCCCCCGGCCGATCTTGTCGTTGCTCGCGATAAGGACCAGGCGGGCGCGCACGGGATGGAGAAACTCGCTGCGGTCAAGACCCAGACGCATAAGCACAAGCGGCGCGAGCAGAAGGCTAAGCACACTCTCATGCAGGCCCGAGCGGCCGCCGCCAGGCTGCGAAACCGGTTCGAGCCGCTCGTGGCGCCAATCCGGGGTAGACTTGGAACCTGAGATGGCTGACTTGCGCTCTCGCGAGCAGGAGAGGCCCGAGGATAAGTTCTCCCCGTCGCCGGAGGACTATGAGCCCCCTCGGCTGACGCCACTGGGCACGATAGCTGAGATGACGCTCGGCTCGTCGCACCATCATCACACTGACGGGCTGTTCACCGGGTCCCAGTTCGACTAGCTGTCGAGGTCGGTCAGGGCTCGAGCAGGTCCAGTTTCCGCAACGAATCCACAAAGCCGTCGACATCCCCGGCGGCCACCGTGGGATCGACCCCGTAGGCGTCGGACAGGCGTTGCACGAGCGTTTCGTGCGTGGCTCCGGATGCCAGGTCCTCCCACAGGAGCGCGCCGGTGCGGTTGATCCCAACGTACTCCGAGGTTCGGAGGTCGACCGCGACAACCTCGTTCTCGATCGCGCGCCAGTGGAGCGCGTCCTCACGTAGCTTGAGCAATTTCGTGGCCACGCGCGAACCAGTATCGCAAGCCGACCAGCGTGTCGCCTGTGCGCTCCGGAAGGGCTCGCCGGCTTGACTCCGAGCGGTGCAGCCGACGTGACGGTGGTCGTCCCCGTCTGGGATGCCTACGTGGTCGACTACCTCGCCGAGACCCTGGACAGCCTGCTGACGCAGGCTCCGCGTCCGCGAGTGCTGATCGTCGACAACGCATCTCAAGTGCCGGTGCCGACGTCGCCCGATGCCGAAATGATCCAGACGCCGTGCCGACTCTCGGCCGGGGGCGCCCGAAACTTTGGACTCGCGCGGGTCACGACGCCGTTCACCGTGTTCTGGGACGCCGACGACATCATGCCGACGGGGACGCTCGCCGCCCTCCACGGCACGATCGCCAGCGCACCCGACGTCAGCCTGGTCGCCGGTTGGATCCTCGACGGCTCGAGCGGACGTCGACACCACTGGCCGAGAGCGCTATCCGTTGGCCTCGCCTCCCGCCGCACAGCATTCGCCGTCCTCCAGTGCGTCCACTCGCAGATCCCGAGCATCGGCGCGATGATGAGAACCGACGTCGCGCGCGAGGCCGGCGGGTTCGGCGATCTGCAAAGCGGCGAGGACTGGGTGCTAGGCGCCGCGTTGGCCTTCCGCGGCCGCGTCGAGGTGATCGACCGGGTGGGCCGGATCTACCGGCGACACGGCGACTCGATCCTGAACGTGCATCAGACCCCGCGGACCCTGCTGGCGAGCGCCCGGACCGTCCGTATGCGCATGTCGGGCGATCCCGCTGTGCCGGGCTGGACCAAGTCGATCATGCCGCTGATCGCCGCCGCCCAGTGGAGCGTGATCCGGATCCTCCGCCCACTGGCGCGCCGACTGCGACGTCACTGAGGCTCAGGCTCGATCAAGTCGTCCGCGCATAGAGCCGCTCGCAGCCGTGGCGTTCCGTCCGGAAGCCGAGCGGCTTGAGCTCCGCGGACAGGTCGGCCCGCCCCGGCAGGCAATCGGAGATCACGAACCTGATCCGCTGCCCGGCGATCAGCGCGCGAACCTGGGCCTGATCGAGCTGGCCGCCGAAGAAGACGTTGGTGCCGGCGATCGAGCGGCCGTCGAGGACGCCGGCCAGCGCGGGCAGAGCGGGCGCGAGGTACGGCGTCGCGAGCACGTTGCCGCCGGTGTGCTCGAGCGAGTCGACGGCTGACTGCTCGCCCGGGGCGAGGGCGAACGGGACCTCCCGGTCGTGGTAGGTGTCGCGAAAGGTGTGCGCGGAGTAGAAGGCGCCCGGGACGATGGCGAGGAACAGCGCCGAGATGCTGAGCCAGCGGGCCGCGTGCAGCCGGCGCCACCCACGAACGGCGAGGATCGCGAGCGGCAGGCTCACGCCCTCGAGCGCCGGCGTGCGCGCGCCCTCCCCCAGCACCAGGTACAGCAGCAGCGCGGCGACCGGCCAGAGAACGAGCACCTGCTCGCGCGGCGTGCGGGGAATCCGGGCCACGAGCAGCGCGGGAAGCAGCAGCGGGCCGTACGTAAAGATCAGCGGCCACAGCAAGGGCTCGTTGCCCGCGCCCTGCAGCTGCGACAGCGACCACGCCGGATCGCTCCCGGCCAGGATCGCGTAGTAGATCAGGGGCAGCGATGTGACCAGGCCGACGATCGCGACGGCCAAGGAGCCCGGCGGCAGCCGCCGGACGGCCAGCAGCGCGGCGGCGATCGCCACGAGCTCGATCCCGCCCCACGGTTGCAGCCAGCCCACGAGCAGTCCGGCGACCGAGGTCGCGATTACCCGCCGCGAGCGGACCGAGGCGCTCAGCAGGCCGTCGAGGTCGGCGAGGACGAACGCCATCAGCCCTAGCGCGAGCACGGTGGGCAGGTAGCCCCAGGCCTGCCAGTAGGCGACGCCATGCGAGCCCACGTTGATCAGGTAGTAGGCGCCGTTGCTGTCGACGATCCCGCCGTAGTCGAACAGCGGCACCAGCGGGCTGAGGAACAGCAGGCCGAGCGCGAGCGCGGCCGCGTGCTCGCCCCCGCGGAGGAACCGGCCCGCGTAGCGCGCGTAGCCCCACACGAGCACGCCGAGGGCGACCGGCGTCCACACGAGATACGCGGCCTGGATGCTGAGGCCGGCGCGCCACAGAAGCCCGGAGACCAGAAACATCGGCTCCAGGTAGTCGTGCGGGGCCCCGACTCGGTAGGGGTCGGCGATCAGTAGATGCAGGCCCGCCTCGCGGATCCAGCCGAGGTACCGCAGCTGGTCGCCGGGCACGTAGCCGGCGTATGGTCCGGCGAAGGTCAGGCCACGGATCGCCGCGTGTCCAAGCACGAACACCAGCGTCGCCACGCACCACGCAGCCGCGAGCGCCCCCGCCGCGATCGCGGCGCGGTGGTTCTGAGGGACTCGCTTCAGCGTCGCCCTTCGCCTAGATGCTGAGGCCGCCGTCCACCACGAGCGCGGAGCCGGTCATGAACCGGCTCTCGTCGCTGGCCAGGAACACCGCCGCCTGGGCGATCTCGTCGGGGGCGGCGTGGCGCGCGAGGGGGATCATCTGCTCGAACGCCCTAGCCGACTCCTCGCGCGAGGCGCCGACCGCCTCGACTTCGATCGCATGCTGGAACTCGTTGTCGGTCGGTCCGGGATGGAGGGAGTTGACCCTGATGCCTTTCCCGGCCATCTCCTTGGCGGCCGTGCGGACGAGACCGACGACCGCGTGCTTGGACGTCGCGTAGCCGCTGATCGCCTGGTCGGAGGTGAGGCCGACCACGCTCGAGTTGATGATCAGGCTGCCCCCGGGCTCCATCACGCGCAGCGCGTGCTTGGCGACGAGGAAGCAGCCCAGCACGTTGACCGCCAGCACGCGTTCGAAGACGTCGACCGGATAGTCGGTCACGGGGGCGACCACGCCGAAGATGCCGGCGTTGGCGAACGCGATGTCGAGGTGCCCGAAGGCCTCCACCGCGGCGTGCACGGCGGCCTCCACCTGCTCCGAGCGCGTCACATCAGCGGCGTGCCAGGCCAGGCCCGCGGTCCCCTCGGCCGCTCGCGCCAGCTCCCCCTCATCGAGATCGACGATCATCACCTTCGCGCCCTCAGCGACGAACGCCCGCGCGGTGGCCAGGCCAATGCTGCCCGCGCCGCCCGTGATCAGCGCCGTCTTGCCCGCCAGACGCGCTATCGCTCGGCCCTACCCGGGAGTGGTGGCTGGCGCACGGAGATACGTCGATGCTCTCTGATCCGGGCAGCGAGGTCAAGCTGGGAGCGGTGCGCTTGACACTCCCGTGCTAGCCGGAGAAGCTCGCCGCGAAGGCGGCGAACACGGCCTCGGTGTCGACCATTAGCTTGCCATGGTCGTCGGGGTCGTAGAGCACGGGCAGTTCGGTCCCGGTGCGCACCGGGACGCCGAGCTGGCACGTGACCCTGCCCTCCCAGTCCGGTGTGCCGTCGCCCTGGACCCTCAGCTTGAGTCTCCAGATGTAACGCCCGCTGTTCCACACCTCGCGTGGATCGTCCATGTTGACCGGGAGCGTTCCCGAGCTCGCCGAACCGGCCAGCTTGCGCTCGAGTACCTCGGCACGGCCCTTCACGCCGTGGTCGCGGAGCTTCTGCTCGAGGTGCGTGCGACTGCCGAACATTGGCATCTGTCCACAAGGACGATCCCGCCGGCCCGCATCTTCCCGTCACTAGTGCGCGACCAGAATCTCCAGCGCGACGATGCCCAGACCGATGCCGAGGTTCACCGCGATCGTGACCAACGTCGCGGTCGGACCCAGATTCTCCAGGCGCGCATATCGGACTGCTTGAGCCGCGAGCGCGCCGACCCCGAGCCAGAGCGCCACCTGAACCGCGGTTCGCTGCCCCAATATCCCGATCGCGCCGAGGGCAAGCGCGACGAGCGGGAGGATGGCCGCGGCGATGACCGCGTACTCCTGGCGGGCGATCGAGACCAGCTCCTCGACCGTGACGCGCCGCTCGAGGACGAGACTCTCGCCCAGTCCGTGCGAGTAGATGTGCGCCAGCCACAGAACGAAAGAACTACCTCCCGCGAGCACGATCAGCTGCCAGAGGTGGTGCTTGTACGCCTTCGCGCCGGCGGCGATTACCGACATCACGATGATCGTCCCGTACACGGTTCCGGCGATCGTCCGCCGGTCGCCGATCACCAACCGTTTCAGCCGCTCGTTCATCCTCGCGCCTATCTTCGCGGATGGGTCGCCCATCGTCCCGCCCCGGGTCGGGGAGCGGGTTGACCACGGCGCGCTTAGAAGCGTTTCCGCGAAGAAAGCCGCCCGTGGGAGGTGTCATCGGTTGTCCGTCGGGTAGCGCGTCGGTCGTGCGAACTTTGGCGATTTCCCGCCGGGGGGTGGCGGAAAAATGCCGACGTTCGCCACCGGCCTGCCGCGGGGGCGTACCTGGGTCGGCGTACCGGCTGTGGGATGTTTCCGTCCCCCTAGGGGGGGTTACTCCGATAGGCATCCCGCCGACTAACTCCCACCCGGGGGCGCGACCCGGCGCCACCGCCCACAGAGGCAACTGCCCGTCGGGGTGGGAGGCGAATTCGCGAGGTTCGCCGCGAGCTGCGGGTCGGGGTTCCTCCTTCCCGGAGGTCGGGCGCTCCAGCGCCCCGACCTCCTCGCCAAACAGCGCGGCGCGGCGGCGGCAGCCAAGCCGCCCGACCGTCAACAACGACAGCGTCTCGCGCCCCGCATCAGCCAACCGCGGTGGCTTGGCTGACGACGACCGACGCGCTACCCGCCCAACAACCGCTATCACCTCCCCCAGGTCCGCCACAAGCACCTCGGCGGGCGTTTCCGCGGAGACGTTTTCGACCTGCCGCGATGGGGTTGAGCGAATCGAGTCGGATGGCCTGCCGGAACTCGGGAAGTTCGCGCCCGCGCCGCGAGGCTGCGCATGTAAACGACGAATAGCGTCGCTTAGATGCGGAGGCTCCGCCGGAACGCTGTCAGCCGCGCTGATCCGCTGCCCAGTTCGCGCCTAGCAGAGCGCGGGCTCGCCGATCGACGTGCACGTCGGCCCGATCATTGTGCCGGCGTGGTAGACGGTGTCGGTCGGCTGGGCGTAGCCGGCGTCGGCGTTGGTGGGACGGTAGTAGCCGGTCTGGAGGTACCCCTGATTGGGGCCACCGCCGCCGTTCGCTCCCGGCGCATTCGAGAGGTAGAGGAGGGTCGGGCCGGTGTAGGTGGCGACCCGCTGGCCGTCGATCCACCAGGTCATCGACCCGTTCCCGCCGGACGCGCTCGCGCGCCAGTCCCAGTCGGTGTGCCAGACCATGTCGTACCAGACCCCGGTCTCGACGGTGCGCAGGCCGACGTCGTAGGCCCACGAGACGGCCGGGTTCCTGTACCAGTCCGTGCTGTCGTAGTCGTCAAAAGGATGCTGCGCGTTACCCCCGCCGAAGATCCGGCACGAGAAGCGGTCGGGACTTGGCTTTGACCCGGAACCGCCTCCGTCCGAGTACGGGCCGAGGGTATAGCTGTCGGTGTCGAGGCCGCACGACAGCATGTCATCGCCCTCGTCGTTCGGGTAGTTGTGCACCAAGAACATCCAGTTGAAATCCGACTTCAGGGTGGGTTGAAAGCCGGCTGGGAAATACACCTCGTCTCGGTACCAGGTCGAGGCGCCCTGGTCGGCCTGGGTCAGGGCTGCGGCGCCGTCGCCGCCGTCATCGGGCTCCAAGCTGTCCAGGGCGCGCTCGCCCGCCTCGAGCTCGTAGGACTGGTCATTCGAGCGCACGGTGAACGCGCCGGCGTAGGTGAACCCAATCGGCGGTGCGATGGCGTGGACGAGGTTGGGTGAGTCGCCCTCACACGTGCCCGAGCCGAGACCGGCCGACACGGAGTCGATCGCGTAGTCGGTCGGCCAGTCGCCGTCGAGATTGTCGGCCTGGCAATCCCCGTACTGGCTCCAATCGCCGCTCGAGAAGCTGCCGTTCCAGGATGGCGCCGCGACCGCGGCACTGGGTGCCGAACTCGTCGACGTCGATCCGATCTTGTTGGTCGCGCGCACGACGGACCTGATCGTGTCTCCGGCCTCAGCAGGGGTGGGCTCGTACGTGGTCGACGACTGACCGGAAATCGGTACGCAATTGGCGCCGGTGGAGTCGCACAGCTCCCAGCCGTAGCTGTAGCCGATGGGATCGCTCGTCCAGTCACCGCGCGTCGTGCTCAACGTCTGGCCGGCCACCACACTGCCGGTCAGTGTGGGCAAAACGACCGCGGACGGCGCCGCCTGAAGCGTGGTGAACTGTGTGTAACCCGAGGTGATATTTCCCGGGCTCGGCGTACCGTTCGTCCCCGTACACCAGAGGTGCGATTGCCTGGGCGCCTTGGTCCCCTGATTTGCCAGGCCACATATTTCAACGTCGTAGGTCGTGTTCGGGTGAAGCCCGGTGACGGTTGCCGACACGTTCACGGCGCGGCCCGTCACCTCCGACGGTCCCACGATCTTGGTGAACTTCCAGGCGCCGTTCGGATCGACGCGGTAACCAAAATCGAACCAGCAGTACGCGTTGCCCGAAGCGCACTTGGCGCTGCCATGGAGCGTCGCTACGGTTTGGGTAACGCCCGTGACCGGCGACGTCCTGCCGGAGCAGCCGGACAGCAATAGCGCCGCCGCCAAGCCGGTGCCGGCGAACTTCATCCACTTCGGTCCGGACCTCATTCCATTCCCCGAGACTGGTTGGGGCCGAGCGGGGCACCCTAGCGACAACGGCGGATGCGGGGCTACGAGGCCGCGTACCCCTCGGAACCGAGAATGTGCAACGAGACGTACGGCTCGTCGCCGACGACCCAGCTGTCGTGGCCGGGCGGAATGTAGAAGAAGTCGCCCTCCTTCATCACGACCTCGGTTCCGTCCTCCATCTTGGCCACCGCCTGACCGCTCACCACCAGGCCGACGTGCTCGACCGGGCACAGGGCCTCTCCCGTGGCGGGACCGACGTGCTGGGACCACCTCCACCCGGGCTCGTAGGTCGCGCGCCCCAGCGTCATCGGTCCGACGTTGTAGACCTCGAAGCGGCCCTTCGCGAAGGTCCGCACCTCGCTTGGGTGCTCGAGGTTGATGAGCTGCAGGTCCATCGTGCTCAATCGGACCCGACCGCCACCGCGACCGGCAACGCCTGAGCGATCTCGGCCACGGCCCGCTCGATGTCGGCCGCGCCGACGTCGAGGTGCGTGACCGCTCGCACGCGATGGGGGTCGAGCGCCTGGATTTCGACCTTATCGGCGAGCTCGCGCACCAATCCGCGGGCGTCGGCGACTTCGAAGATCACGATGTTGGTTTCGATCGCGTCCGGGTCGAGCGTGACCCCGGGCAGCGTGGCCAGTCCCTCGGCCAGCAGCCGGGCGTGCTCGTGGTCCTCGGCCAGGCGCTCGACGTGGTGGTCGAGCGCGTACAGGCAGCCGGCGGCGACGATTCCCGATTGGCGGAAGGCGCCACCCATCATCTGCTTCCAACGCCACGCCTCGGCGATCAGCTCGCTCGAGCCGGCCAGCACCGCCCCCACCGGCGCACCGAGCCCCTTGGTGAAATCGATCCAGGCCGTGTCGAATCCGCGCGCGTAGTCGCGCGCGGGCACGCCGGAGGCGACCACCGCGTTCATCAGCCGGGCCCCGTCGAGGTGCGCCCGCAGCTCATAGCGACGGGCGACCGCCAACACCTCCTGGATCGTGATCAACGGCCACACCCGGCCGCCGCCGTGATTCGTGGTCTGCTCGACCGACACCATCCGCGAGCGCGGCGCATAGCGACTACCCGGGAATCGCACCGCGGCCTCGAGCTGGGCCGCCGTGAACACACCTCGGTCTCCGGCCAGCGTGCGGATCATCGCCCCGGCGAGCGCCGCCGGTCCCCCTGCCTCGAAGTTGATCGGGTGGGCCGTCCGGTCGATGATCAGCTCGTCCCCGCCCGGACGGATGTGGAGGCGGATGGCGATCGCGTTGCACATCGTCCCGCTGGGCAGGAACAGCGCCGCCTCGTGTCCGAGCAGCTCGGCGACGCGCTCCTGGAGCGCGTTCGTGGTGGGATCCAGCCCGCGCTGCTCGTCGGCGACCTCGGCGCCGGCGATCGCCGCGCGCATCCCGTCCGTCGGCCGGGTCTGGGTGTCGCTGTAGAGGTTGATCGCGGTCATGGACCTTGCAGACTAAGGGACGCGGGGTTGCGGCGGCCGGCCCCATACGATCACCCCATGCCAGTCGACGATCCCCGGGACCTGTACGGGCTCCCACTCGAGCGCTTCGTCCCCGAGCGTACGGCCCTGTCCAAGGCGCTGCGCGGAGCGGGCCAACGCGAGCAGGCGGCGACCGTGACGGCGCTGCGCAAGCCGTCGGTCGCCGCGTGGGCCGTCAACCAGCTGATCCGGAGCCAGGGCCGGGCGGTCGCGGCGCTGTTTGCGGCCGGCGATTCCCTCCAGCGGGCTCAGGCCAATGTGCTGGCCGGAGCGGGCGACGCCGCCTCGCTGCGCGAGGCGGCCGCGCAGGAGCGGGCCGCGCTCGACGAGCTGGTGGGAACCGCCCGTGGCCTGTTGAGCTCCGAGGGACACGAGCTCACGGCGACGACGCTCGAACGGATCACCGAGACGCTGCACGCCGCGGCGCTAGACGAGAACGCTCGCGCCCAGGTCCAGGACGGCTCCCTCGAACGCGAGCTGCGCCACGTCGGCCTCGGCTCGGGCGGTCTGGCTCCCGAGGTCGCGGCCGGCCGCGACCGGCCGGCCGCGCCCCGCGCGAAGGCGAGCAAACAACGCAAGACGGATAAGCCCTCGGCCGATCGAGCCGCGCAACTGAAGGCGGCCCGCAAGGCCGAAACCGAGGCCCGTCACGCCGCCGAGCGCGCCGGCCGCGAGCTGCGCGCGGCGGAGCAGCGGCGCGATCGGGCGGCCGAAGCGCTGGCGGAAGCCGAGCAGGGGCTGGCCGCCGCACGCGCTCAGGCCGAGGAGGCGGAGCGCGCCCACCAGCGCGCGAAAGATGCCCTCTGAGCGGCGGGGACGCCGCCGGTTACTCGAGCTCGCTGAGCAGGTCGGCGACCGAGTCGACGATCCGCGACGCCTGGTAGGGGTGGCGCTCGGCGTCCTCGCGCGTGGTCGAGCCGGTCAGGACGAGGATCGTCTCCATCCCGGCCTCCAGTCCGGAGACGATGTCGGTGTCCATCCGGTCCCCCACCATGGCGGTGGTCTCCGAGTGGGCGTCGATGGCGTTCAAGGCCGAGCGCATCATCAAGGGGTTCGGCTTGCCGATGAAGTAAGGCGCCCGACCGGTGGCGCGGCTGATCAACGCCGCGACGGACCCAGTGGCCGGCAGCGGGCCGTCGACGCTGGGTCCGGTGGTGTCGGGATTGGTGGCGATGAACCGCGCGCCGGCCGCGACCAACCGGATCGCCTGGGTGATCTTTTCGAAGCTGTACGTGCGGGTTTCGCCCAACACGACGTAGTCGGGGTCGCGCTCGGTCAGGGTGTAGCCGGCAGTGTGCAGGGCCGTGGTCAGCCCGGCCTCGCCGATCACGTAGGCGGACCCGCCGGGTCGCTGATCCTCGAGGAACCGCGCCGTGGCCAGCGCGGAGGTCCAGATCGCTTCCTCGGGAACGTGGAGGCCGCTCGTGCGCAGCCGCGCCGCTAGGTCCCGACGGGTGTAGATCGAGTTATTGGTCAAGACCAAGAACGGCGTACCGCGTTCCTTGAGGCGGGCGATGAACTGCTCGGCGCCCGGGATCGGGTGCTCCTCGCGCATCAGCACGCCGTCCATATCCATCAGCCATGAGTGGATCTCGCGCTTGGTCATCGGCGCCAAGTTGTAGCGCGGTCTTCGAAACGTTGACGGTCGGTTCGCACTACCGTTTGGCCGGGCACCTCCCAGCGGCAGGGCAAGCCTTCTGGAATTCGAACAGGCATACGACGATCACCTCCCGCGGATCTATGGCTTCTTCGCCTACCGGCTGACCAACCGCGACGACGCAGAGGACCTGACCCAGCAAACTTTCGAGCGAGCCCTGAGGGCGTGGGACCGCTTTGACCCCGCGCGGGGGTCGGTCGGGACGTGGCTGATCGCGATCGCGCGCAACCTCCTGATCGATCACTATCGCGCGCAGGGGCCGACCTCGCTCGGCGTTCCGCTCGAGCAGGTTCACCCGGACGCGTTGCCCACCGTCGACGGCGCCGCGGCCCGGCTCGGCCTCGAGCCGGCGCTGGCTCACGCGCTGGGGCGGCTGACCGGCCGTGAGCGCGAGATCCTCGCCCTGCGCTACGGCGCCGATCTGAGCGGGCCGGAGATCTCAGAGCTCACCGGGCTGTCGCTGTCCAACGTGCAGCAGATCATCTCGCGTGCGCTGCGCCGCCTCCGTACCGCGCTGGAGGCGTAGCCGACCGTGTCAGTCCTCGAACGCCCGCGCCGTATCTGCTCACGCATGATCCTCGCCGTAGCCAACGGTAGTCGGTAGTCGTGGAGGCGACCGCTACTCCAGTCCCGCGCTCCCGGCTGCTGGCGGCGCCGCTGCGTTTTGACGGACGGTGGCTCGTGGCCTGGACGCTCGGGTTCGCGCCGGTCCTGTACCTCGCGCTACGCGGGGGCGGCTACGACATCACGGTCTACAGCGAGGTCGGACTCGCCGCCTGGTGGATCGTGGCGCTGTCCGTCCTGGCGGGCGCGCTGCCGCTCGGTCGCGTCGGGTGGCTGGGCTGGTCCTGCGCCGCTCTGCTCGGCCTGTTCGCGGTTTGGACCGGGATCGCGACGGGCTGGTCATCGAGCGCCGAGCAGACGATCACCCAGCTCGGTCGGGTCGCCACGTATGTGGGGTTCCTGGCCCTCGGACTGTGCATCTTGCGCCGCGACACCCTGCGCCCCCTGATCACCGGAATGGGCGTCGCGTTCGCGGCGGTCAGCCTGCTCGCGGTGCTCTCACGGCTGTACCCGGCCGCGTTCCCGACCGACCAGGTGGTGGTCTTCTTCCCGGGCTCGAACAGCCGGCTCAACTACCCGCTGAACTACGCCGACGGCACGGGCAACTTCCTCGCCATCGGGCTCCCGCTGCTGCTGGTCATCGCCACGCGCGCGCGGACGTTGGTTGGCCAGGCGATCGGCGCCGCCGCGATTCCCGTCGCTGTGCTGGCGATCGTGCTCACGGCGTCCCGGGGCGGCGTCCTGACCGCAATCGTCGCGGTGGTGGTCTTCTACGCGCTCGCGCCGGACCGGTTGCCGAAGCTCGCCACCGGGCTGGTCGCGGCGGCGGGATCGGTGGTTCTGGTCGCGGGGCTGCTGCACCGCAGCGGCGTGCGCAACGGTCTCGACACGGCGAGCGCCGTCTCGCAACGGCACGAAATGACCGTGTTGCTGGTTCTTACCTGCGTCGGAGTCGGACTGGTGCAGGTGGGAATCGGGCTGGCGGCGCGTTACGCCGTCCGCCCCGCCGCGCTGCGGATCAGTCGCACCCGCGCGAGTTGGGCGACCGGCGTGGCCGTGGCGGTGGCGCTCGTGGTGGCAATCGCCGTCGGCGTCCCGGGCAAGCTCGAGCACCAGTGGAACGTGTTCAAGCAGACCGACGTGACCGGCGTCGTTTCCGGGAACGTCATCTCGCGGCTCGGGACGGTCTCCGGCAGCCATCGCTACCAGTACTGGCAGACCGCCTTCGATGCGTTCAAGAGCAAACCGCTAACCGGGATCGGCCCGGGGACGTACCAGTTCTACTGGGCCCAGCACGGACCGTTCTATGAGTACATCCTCAATGCCCATTCGCTCTACATGGAGACGCTGGCCGAGACGGGCCTGATCGGCGGCGCCCTGATCGTCGCGTTCGTGCTGACGATTCTCATCGCCGGCGTGGTGCGGACGCTGCGGGCGCCCCCCCTGGCACGGGTCAGCCTGGCCGGGACGACCGCGGCGTTCGCCGCCTTCGCAGTCGCCGCCGGCTACGACTGGGTCTGGCAGCTCCCGGCGATCGTCGCCGCGGCGCTGCTGCTGGCGGCGGCGATCCTCGGCTACCACCACGAACCCCCGCCGATCCAGCCCGCCTCGGGCTGGCGGCGGTGGCTCCCACGCGGAGCGGTAGCGGCGGTGGCGGTAGCCGCGATCGTGGCGATCGCGATCCCGTTCGCCACCACCAGCGCGATCCGGGCGAGCCAGGCCGATGTCCGCGCCGGCGACCTGTCGGCCGCGCTGGCCGACGCCGCCACCGCGCAGCGGCTCGAGCCCTACGCGGCCAGCCCGCGGCTCCAGCGGGCGCTGATCCTCGAGCAGGCGGGCGACCTGGGCGGGGCCCGGGTGGCGATCGGACAGGCCGAGGCGCGCGAGCCCACCGATTGGAGCATCTGGCTGATCGCCTCCAGGATCGACGCCGAGAGCGGTCGCGCCCGGACCGCGGTGCACGACTTCCGACGCGCCCACGCGCTCAACCCCCTTTCCCCCACCACCGCGATCAATGGCTGACAACGGACCCCAACCCGGAACCCCGCGCAACTCCGGAGAGTCGCCCAAGGGCCCCCGGCCAGAGCAACTCCTCTCCCCCCGCGACCGCCAGCCTCGTCCCCCGCGCGACCCCGAACTCGAGACGGAGCTGCGCCGCGAGCGGCCGGCACCGTCGCGCGAATTCGGAGACCGGCTACGCGAACGGCTGCTGGCCGCCGAGCTCGCGGCCCACCGTCCACCGAACCTGTGGCTGCTGGTGGCGGCCTACGTGGCGTGCGGCATCGTGCTGCTGGTGATCGCCGCAGTCGGCGCCGGCGGAGCCCTGTTCGGGTCCTGACCGCTCGACGCGTCGTGTCGCCGCCCTTCCAGGGGTTTTTGCTGGCGTCCGAGCGGTGCTTCACGATGCCCGGCCCGTGCCGTTCGCCGACCGACACCTCCGCGCCTGGCAGCGAGCTGCCATGGCGGAAATGGTGAGCTGGGAGCGGGGGCCGTTCCTGCTCTCCGCCGCTCCGGGGGCGGGAAAGACGCGACCGGCGCTCGTGCTCGCGCGCGAGAGCCTGCGAAGCGGCGCGATCCGCTCCGTCCTGGTCGCCTGCCCGACCGCGCCGCTCACCCGCCAGTGGGCTCGTGCGGCCGGCCGGCTTGGCCTACAGCTGGCGCCCGACGCGCGCTCGGCCCGGCCGCCACGCGATTTCAGCGGCGTGGTGGTCACCTACGCGCGCGTGGCCAAGGCCCCTGCCGCCTGGGCGCGGGGCGCCGGCCAGGACACGCTCGTGATCGCCGACGAGGCGCACCATCTGGGCGAGGAGCTCGCGTGGGGGGAAAGCTTCGGCACCGCATTCGGCGGCTGCGCTCGCTGGCTGCTGCTGTCCGGCACTCCCTTTCGCTCCGATGCCACCCCGATCCCCGGCGTCCGCTACGACGCCGACGGACTCGCCGAGCCCGACTTCTCCTACGCCTACGCTGACGCTGTCCGCGAAGGGATCTGCCGCCCGGTCCGCTTTGTCGCCTACGACGGCACGCTCAGCTGGCAGAGCGGCGAGGATGTGATCGAGTCGAGCTTCGAGACCGTGCTGTCCAAGCGCGAGGCCGGACGGCGTTACCGGACCGCGATCTCGACCGAGCTCCCTGACGGCCTCCCGCGGATCCTCCGCGAGGCCAACGAGAAGCTGCGCGAGCTCCGCCGCGACGGCCACGGCGACGCGGGCGGACTCGCCATCGCCGCCGACTCCGACCACGCCCGTCAGATCGCGGCCCAGCTGCGCGAGGTGACCGGCCGCGCGCCGGTGGTCGTGCTCCACCAGGAGGCGCGCGCCGCCGTCAAGTTGGCCGCGTTCACCGACTCGCGCGAGCCGTGGATCGTGGCCGTCAACATGGTCTCGGAAGGGGTGGACATCCCGCGTCTACGGGTCGGCGTGTACGCGACCGCGGCCAAGACGCCACTCGTGTTCCGTCAGATCGTCGGCCGCTTCGTGCGGATCCTGCCCGGGCGCCCGCTCGACCCGAGCTGGCTGTACGTGCCGGCTGATCCCGTGCTACGCGGCCACGCGGCGTCGGTCGAACAGGAGCTCCGCCACGCGCTTCGCCCTCCGGCCGACGCGAGCGGCGAGCCCGAGCCCGAGCCCGAGCGCGACGAGCGCGACGCGCCGGAGCCCACCGAGCAACCCGGGTTCGTTCCCTTGAGCGCCGACGTGGCAGCGCAGATGACGTTGTTCGGCCCACCCGCCGGCGGGAGCGCAAACGGCGTGCGCGCGCCGGCGCCGATCACGTCGGCGCCGCTCGCACCGGCGCCCGCGTCCGAACCGCCCGCCTTCGAACGTCGAGCCCAGCTCCGCAGCGAGCGCCACCGGCTCGTGTCCGAGCTGACCCGCCGCGACGGCGCGACCCACCAGGAGGTCAACGCCTGGCTGAACCGCAAGGTGAAGGTCTCGAGCGTGCACGAGGCCACGCTCGACCAGCTCGAACAATCGGTCGAGCTGCTGGTCGAGCGGCTGACCGCCAGACGGTAAGGAGTGTCAGCCTCGAGGGGCCGCGTCCGTATCGGAGTAGCGATGGATCGCATTCAGCCGGCCAGCGGGTGGTGGCGGCGCGTCGCGGCGGTCGCGGCCCCGGTCGCGGTGGCCCTTGCGGCCGCGTTCGCGGTGGCCCTCGCCAGCGCCGCGCTCGCCCTGGTCCCCGCGGCAGCCAGCGCGTCCTCGTTCACCACCGGATTTGTCGGGGTGCCGCTGGACGGCAACCCGACCAACGACAACCTGTGGCTGAGCCGGGAGGTCGGGCTGGGAGCGAAGGTGATCCTGCTCGAGGCCGACTGGGCTGGGACCTCCCCCGACAAGCCGGCGTCTGACCCCACCAACCCGGCCAACCCGGCCTACAACTGGGGCGACCTCGACCTGGAGGTCCGCGAGGCCAGCGCGCACGGGCTGACCGTCGTGGTGACGATCACGAGCGGGGGCGGAGGTCCCACGTGGGCCGACGCCCCGGGTCGACCGCAGTGGGCCGCGCCCGGCACATGGAAGCCGAACGCGACCGAGTTCGGTGCGTTCGCCAAAGCGGTCGCGCGGCGCTACTCGGGCAGCTTCAATCCGGGAACCGGGGTGCTGCCGCGCGTGCGCTACTACCAGGCGTGGGGCGAGCCCAATCTCGATAACCACTTGACCCCGCAGTGGGAGCGGATCCACGGGCAATGGGTCGCCGAGAGCGCGATCACCTACCGCAACCTGCTGAACGCGGCCTACGCTTCGATCAAGTCGGTCCACAGCTCCAACAAGGTGATCACCGGCGGCACGGCCCCGTTCGGCGATCCGCCGGGGAACGGCAACACCCGAGTGCCGCCGGCGCTGTTCTGGCGCGTCGTGCTGTGCGTAAACGGGCCCCACACCTCGCCCCAGCCATGCCCCGATCCGGCCCACTTCGACATCCTCGCCCACGATCCGTACAGCTTCGCCGACCCGTTTACCCAGGCCTTCAACGCCGACGACGTGACCGTCCCCGATATCGGGAAGCTGTCGGGGCCGCTGAAGGTCGCCGAGCGCACCGGCCGCGTGCTGCCTCGCGGGCCGAAGCAGATCTGGGTCACCGAGCTGTCGTGGGACTCCAAGCCGCCCGACCCGCGCGCGGTCCCGATGAAGTTCTGGTCGCACTGGATCGAGGAGTCCTTCTACGAGCTGTGGCACGAGGGCGTCGCCGAGGAGACATGGTTCGAGCTCCAGGATGCACCGTGCGTCCCCAACTGCGCGGACACATACCAATCGGGGATGTACTACGTCAACGGGCGCCCCAAACCCCAGGGTGTAACCGCGTTCAGCTTCCCCTTCGTGGTCCTGCGAGCCAAGCACGGACGGTGGGTCGTGTGGGGCATCTCCCCGCGGTCGGGGACCGTGTCGGTCCAGCAGGAGCACTCGCACCACTGGTCGACGAGCTGGACCTTCCACGTCCACGCTCGCGCGATCTTCACGCGTACGGTTACATTCAGCCACCGGCCGCTGTTGCGGGCTCGCATCGGCACGTTGACCTCGCTTCAGTTCAGGCCGTTCTGAGGGAGTGACCTTGACATCAATCGCCAACCTCGAGGTTCACCGCCGGCGGACAGACCGACACGCGTGCTGGCTGGTGCTGGTCGCGGTCGCGTTCGCCGTGGGCCTCGCCTGGCCTCCGGGCGCACGAGCCGGAGTCTGCGCGCCGCCGGGGAACTCGGGGCTGAGCCAGTACTTCGAGGTGATCCCGGGCTCGAATTGCAACCAGGCGCCGCCCGGGTCCGGGCCGTCTTCGGGGACTCCCGGACACGGCCACCACGGCCAGGGAGGCGCGCTCCCGCCCGGCACGGGCCGACAGCTGAGCCAGCAGGGACCCCCGGGGAACGCCGTGAAGTCGTTCGTGGACTCGACCGGCACCGCCCCTTCGAATTCCACGACCGCGGGTCACCCGGGCAACGGCTCGGACCAGCGCGGCTCGAGCGGCAGCGGATCGAGAAGCGGGAGCGGCTCGAGTGCCGGCGGATCCGGCGCAGGCGGATCGAGTGCCAGCGGCCAGGGGACGTCGACCGCACCGGGCCCCAGCCAGCTAGGCCCGGAAACCACGGCCGCCGTCCCGGAGTCGGGAGGCCGCGGCTGGCTGTCGGCCCTGATTCATCCAATCCTCGGCGGCTCGAGCGGCGGCGGCGCGGGCATCCTGCTGCCGCTGTTCCTGGCCGCGGTGCTGCTGCTCGTCCTGGCTCAGGCGGTCATTCGCCGGCGCCGAATCGGCGGCGGGGCTGGCTAGCGCGGGCCTTCGTCGCCCTCTTGGGGCGGCGAGGGCTTGACCGAGCGGCGGCTGTACTGCGAGCTGGTGATCGCCTCCCAGTCGGGCTCGCTGGTGGCGCGGCGCCGGGAGAAGATGCCACGCGCCTGCCGGCGCGACCGAGAGTCATCGAACGGCTCACCGCAGCGGGGACACGCGTCGAGCTGCTCGTAGATGAAGCCGACATGGAAACTGGCGTGGCACTGGGGACAGGTGAGGGACGGCATTGTCGACATGACTTTAGACCAGCACCGGCAGGCCGACGTCCACACCGACACCGGTCGCGGTCTTAGACTGACGGGGCATGGAGGTGTTCGTGCGCGCGGCTACCGTGGCCGACCTTCCCGAGCTGGCCCGGCTTGACCGCCTCACCTTTGGTGCTAACGCCTACGCGCCCGGCGTATCGCGACAGCTGCTCCAGGTCTTCCCCGGGTTGACGCTGCTCGGCCAGGACGGCGGCGGGGTGGCCCACGCGTTCTGCTATGGCGCACTCGCCGCAGGTTCTCCCACCGGTTGGATTCTGGCCCTTGGAGTCGAACCGCTGCACCGGCGCGCCGGTTACGGGCGCGTGATCGTGGAAGAGCTGCTGCAACGATTGACCGACCTCGAGGCGGGCCGAGTCCGCCTCACCTGCGCGCCCGACGCCCGCGAGACGCTGGCTTTCTACGCCAAGCTGCGGTTCAGCGCGGTCGAGCGCGTCGAGGACTACCTCGGTCCTGGGCGCCACCGCCTGATTCTCGAGCGACGGCTGGCGGCGGCGCGAACCACTCGGAGCGCGGGTCCGTCGCCGCGGTCTCAGGCCAGGGCGACGAGTTCGGCTCGAGCCACCGTGCGGTCGTCGAAGGGTGGGCCGCCGCCCGCCGTGTTCGAATAGAGGGTCGGCATCGCGCCTCGCCCCATCAGCACGACCACATCTCCTGGCCTGGCCGACCTCACGAGAGCTCGGATCGCCATCCCCCGGTCCGGGATAACGTCGGGCGCCGGCCGACTGACCGGCCAGCCGGCCAGCAACTCGCCGATTACCAGCTCTCGCGGTTCGCCGCGCCCGTTGCCCTCCGTCACTATCACCCGATCGGCGAGCTCGCCGGCGATCGTGCCGAACGGGCGACGTTTGAACGGGTTTCTGGCTCCGCCGGCGCACAGGAGGAGCAGCACCTTGGCGCGGGGACGCACCTCGACCACGTGGCGGGCCGATTCGAGCACCCGACGGAGCCCCGCGGGGGTGTGGGCGAAGTCGACGATCACGTCGAACCTCTGCCCGCAGTCCACCGACTCCCAGCGACCGGGAACTCCGGGCATCTGCGCGAACGCGGCCAGCGCCCGCGCCCGCGGGAGCTCGAGTAGGTCGGTCGCGGCGAGCGCGCCGGCGAGGTTCTCGGCGTTGTGCCAGCCGGGAAGGCCCGTGGTCTCGCGCACCGAACCGGTCGGGGTGTCGAGGCACACCGTCGCCCGGCTGACGTCCCACTCGACCGTGGCCACGCGGTATTGCGCGTCCGGGTTCGAGCCAAACGTCGAGACGGCGCTGCCGGCGGCGCGCAAGTCGTCGGCCAGCCGGCGCCCGAACTCGGAGTCCACGTTGACCGCCGCCAGCGGCACGGCCCGCGCTCCGATGAACAAACGCCGCTTGATCGCCCCGTACGCCTCCATCGAGCCGTGCCGGTGCAGGTGCTCCACCGTCAGGTTGGTCAAGACGGCCAGCCGGGTGAACGGCCCTTCGCAGAACTCGAGCTGGTAGCTCGAGGCCTCCACGACGACCGGCCCGCCAACGTCCGGCAGCGAGCTCAGGGGAGGTCCGAATTCGGTGTTTCCAGCCACCACCACCGGTGGTGCGGGGGCTCCCAGCGCGGCGGCGATCAAGGCGCACACGGTCGACTTGCCGTCGGTTCCGGTGACGGCCACGAGGGGACGCCGGGTCAGGCGACGCCCCAGCTCCAGCTCGTCGACGACGTGGATTCCGGACTCGAGCGCCGCCCGTACCGCCGGGTGGTCCGGCGCGATGCCAGGACTCTTGATCACGGTTCGGGGGGCGAGGTCGTTTAGCAACGAGGCACGCCATGGGCCAAGCGCGAAGCGCATCCCCCGTTGCGGTAGCGAACGGATGCGAGTGCACGTTTCAGGGCCATCGTGCCCATCCCACAGGCTCGTCCGCTCACCGCAGCCCCGCGCGATCAACGCCCTCGCGGCGCTGATCCCAGCGCGCCCAGCACCCAGAATCAGGTAGGGAGGTTCAGGCAACTCACTCGCGGACAATTCGCTCCAGCTCACAGTGTCTCGAACCCTTGACCAGTACCCGGTCGCCGGGATTCCCGATCGCCTGGAGCAGCCGCCGGGCCTGGTTCGGAGTCTCCACCGCGTAGGCCTCGCCGCGGTAGCCGGCCAGATATTGCCGGGCCGGCCGCCCGACCACGATCAGCACATCGATCCCGAACCGCTCGGCCTGTTCGCCGGCCTCCCGGTGATAGCGCAGCGCGGCTTCTCCCAGCTCGGCAAAGTCGCCGAGGACTGCGAGCCGGCGCCCCGCCGGCTCCTCGGCGAAGGCCGATAGGGCGGCGCCCAGCGCTCGCGGATTGCTGTTGACGCAATCGAGCACCAGCTCGAGCTCGCCGAGCCTCGCGCGCTCCCAGCGCAGCGGCGACAGCTCGAGCTCGAGCTCGGGCGGAGGCGTGATCCCGAGGGCGTGGAGGACCGCCACCGCCGCCACCAGGTTGCTCAGGTTGTGGCGTTGGGAGAACCCGGGACGGATTTCGACGGACGAACCTCCGCAGCTGATCGTCGCCACTCCGTCGACGAACGCGCGCAACTGCACGTCGCCGCCGGGACCGTGGCGAATCGTGGCCAGATCGGAACGGAGGTGGGGTTCGAGCAGCGGCTCGTCGGAGGGCACCACGCAAGCGGCGCCCGGCGGCAGCGAAGCGATCAGCTCGGCCTTGTTGTGCGCCACGTCGAACGTCGTGCCAACGGTTTCGAGATGGACCGGGGCGATGTTCGTCAGCAGCGCGGCGGTCGGCTCGAGCAGGGCCGCCTTGTCGCTGATGTGACCGCGTGCCTGCATCGACAGCTCGACGACCAGGGCCTCCGTCTCCTCGGGCGCCGACGCGATCGTCGCCGCGACCCCATGATGGGTGTTGAAACCGTCGCGAGTCGCGTGGACGCGGTGCGACGCCGCCAGCAGGGCGGCGAGGATGTCGACCGTCGTCGTCTTGCCCACCGCTCCGGTGACCGCGATCGCGTGCCCTCGGAGCTCCCGCCGGCGTGCGCGGGCGAGCGATCGTAGCGCGGCGGGTGGATTGTCGACTTCGATCTCGATCCGGGCTTTGCGCTCCCGCCCTTGGCCGCCCCGAGCGATGATGCCGTCGGCGCCGCGGCGGAGGGCTTCGGCAATGAAGTGGTGGCCGTCCGTGTGCCGACCCGGTAGGGCCAGGAACACATCGCCCGCCATCAGGAGCCGGGTATCGACACACACCTGGCCCCGCGCGACGGCGGACCGATCGGCGCTGAGCAGGCGCCCTCCGGCGGCCGCGGCCAGCCTCTGCGCGTCGCGTATCACCCCCGCCGCCGTCCTCGTCGCGCTCGGTCCAGCGGCCAGGCGACGAGGCGCGCCGCCTGCCAGCGGCGCGTGCCGACGAGCTCCTGCCAGCGCCGCCGGTGCCACTCATAAGCCTCGATCAGTTCCGCCCGCTCTGCTTCGAGCTCGGCGACGCGCTCCGTGAGCTCGGCGACGCGCTCCGTGAGCTCGGCGACGTGCGCGGTGAGGTCGGCGACTCGATGCGTCAGCTCGCTGGCGATCGCCGCCACGCGGGTCTGGGCGTCGAACTGCGTGCGCACCAACCGGGCCATCTCGCGCAGAGGCGCCGGCGGCGGCGTTCGCGCCTCCCCGCGCATCAGGAGCCCGGCGAGCGCCACGGCATGATCGTAGGGGGAGTGGTTGAGCGTGGCCAGCCGCCGATTGACCCGGCCCATCCGCGGTGCGTACTGCACCAGAGCCTGCTCGAAGGATTCGGCTTCGACGACGGCGGGCGTCGCGCGCCCCCGGAACCCGTCGTCCTCGAAGCGCTCGTATGTCTCCGATGTAACCCAGCCGTCGCCGGCAGCCGGCCCGAAGATCCACGCCGCCCGACCACAGGCCATGGCGTCGAGCGCCGAACGGCCCTGGCCAACCACGATGTCCGCATCGAGGAGGGCCGGTAACGGATCGAGCGCGATCACCCCGGTCGATCCCGCCTGTTGCCACGTCAAGCCCGCCCGCTCGCAGATGCGGCCGAGCGTCTCGCGGGCCGGTCCCTCCAGCCGGTTGCCGAGCAACAGCACGTGGCCGGCGCGCTCGCGCGGCGGGGTGGCCGGATAGAAATGAGCGATGTCGATCGGCTGCCTGAGCCGCGTCACCGGCGTCGCATCCGCGGTCGCCGCGAGCCGGCGTTCCACGACCCCGTTCAGGGCCACGGCGAAGGACACGACCGCCTCGTGACGAGGCGGCAGATGTACGTCCAGATCGGCGCTGTGCACGATCAGCCCTCGTACCGCGTGGGGATACCGCTCCGCCATGTCGTACGCCGACGGGGCGTCGTTGGACAGCACCGCGTCGCAGCCGGCGGGCAGCTCGTGCTCCCCGGCGCTGACGCGCAGCCCCCGCTCCCGGGCCAGATCGGCAATCGGCCCCGTGTCGGGCGCGTAGAGGGTCACCTCATGTCCGAGGCGCTCCAGGTGCGGTGCGATCGCGAGCACATAAGACTGGACACCACCCGGACGGTCAAGTGCCATGGCTGCGACGACTATGTCCATCCCCCCTGCACCTCCTTCAGGTCCAGTCTGCTGAGCAGAGTACCGGCGCGCGGCCAGTGGAGCCGGAGCGCCGAGGGTCAGCCCGGCCTGGGGTTCATCTCGTAGGGATAGTTGGTGAGGGTTTCGCAGCCGGTTTCGGTCACCAGCACGAGATCCTCAAAGCGCACGCCGCCGACCTCGCGATCCCACAGACCTGGCTCGATCGCGAGCACGTCGCCGGCCACCATCGGCGCGTGCCCGGCCATTCCGAGCGAGGGGTCCTCGTGGACCTCGAGGCCGACCCCATGGCCGAGCGAAAACTGAAACCCCTCGGAGCGATCCTCGCCCGGCCCGGTGCGCTGCGTGCGATACCCCGCGGCCTCGAACACGTCGCAGGCCAAGCCGTGGAGCTCGCGCCCGCTGATCCCTGGTTTCACCGCCGCGCGCACGCTCTCGATCGCCTCGCGGACCAGGGCCTCCTGGCGGCACACTTCATCGGGCGCCGCGGCGGCGGCGACAAACGTACGCGTCATGTCGGCCCAGCACGCCGAGGGCTCATCCTGGGGCCACACATCGACCTGGATCGGCAGCCCGGCGGGCAGAGGCCCGGTGCCCGCCTCGTGGCCATAGCCCTGCCACACGGATGCCACGATGACCGTCTCCGGGAGCAGCGTGTCGCGCTCCCAGCAGACATCGCGCATCGCCCGGCGTACCGTCTCGGCCAGCAGCGGCCGGCCGTCGAGGTGCAGAACGCCGTCGCGCGCTCTCGCGCTCGCCAGCAGCTCGGCCGCCGCCGCCGTCGCCACCTCGGCGGCCCGCTGGGCGCGGCGGATCCCATCGAGTTCAGCGCCGGACTTGACCCGTCGCCGGGCCTTCACGCGCGCGTCGTCGACGGTCAAAGTGATCCCGTCGGCCCGCAGCCGCTCGGCGACTCCGAGCGGGAACTCGAAATCGACGATTGCGTTCTTGATCTCGGTCTGCCTGGCCATGCCCGAGATCAGCTCGAGTGACACCTCGTCGAACGTGCTCTGGCTCCGCAGCAGCTCGTAGAAGCCGAGATCGGCGATGTCGATCAGCTCGGCGTCGGGCCGGGCCTCGGCCATCTGGGCCCGCTCCAGGCTCCAGGTCATCATGTACGACCTGCCGCCCGACTCGGCGTAGAGAAAAGAATCCCCGATCGAGATCGGGACCTCGTGGCGCATCGCCGCGCTGCGCCGGGTGTCGCCGTACAGGAATACGTCCGGCATCCACCTGTTATACCCAGGTGCCGCACCGGCTGTGAAAATCCGCGTAATGGGACTCGAGCTCGCCCACCTCCTCCGGATCACGCGCCACCCCGTGGTCGCGGCGGTGGGCGCGGTCGTACTGATGGGCGCGCTCTCCGCCGGGCCGGCGCGAGCAGCCTCGGCGGCGCGAGCAGCCTCAGCGGCGCGAGCAGCCTCAGCGGCGCGGGCCGCCTCAGGAACTTCGGTCGCGCGGCTCGAGGGGCAGTTCCTGCTCGCCGGCCGCGTCACCGCCGACCGCGGCGTCCGGGGCGAACACGTCGGCGAGACGTTCACGCGGACCTGGACCTTCACGCCGCTGTGCTCGACCGGCGCCTGCGCCAAGGTCAGGCTTGTGCGCCAGCGCGCCGGCGGGACGGACACGCTCGTGCTGAGCCGGCGCGCCACCGCCGACTACACGGGTAGTGGCCAGTTCTACGCCCCTCTCGAATGTGCGGGCAAGCGCTATTCGCAGGGCTACCGCGTCCCGTTCACGATCACGGTGCGGATCACCGCCTCCCGGCTCGTCGGGCTTGACGTGCTCGCCTCGCGGGTCGACGCCACCTACAACAACCCGACCCGGGTCAACCTCACTCCGTGCGTCGCAGTCCCCGCCCACGACGCGGCCAGGTACCACGGGCATCTGATCTCCAGCTAAGGTCTATCGCGATGTCACCGATTTCGCGCGGATTCCGAGGGCGGCGGCGACCGGTCGGCGAGGCGTCCCGGATCCCGCCGGGGCAGTACCTGGTTCATGACTTCCCGGTGCTGTCGGCCGGCCCGACCCCGCACACGCCGCTGGATGAGTGGAGCTTCACGATTCAAGGCGAGGTCGATGAGCCCGTATCGTGGCCGTGGCAGGAGTTCACCGAGCTCCCGGCGGAGACGGTCAGCGTCGACATCCACTGCGTCACGAAGTGGTCAAAGCTCGACACGCACTGGCGCGGCGTTTCGGTCGACACGCTGCTCGAGCACGTGCAGAGCGAGGCCGAATACCTCACCGTCTTCTCCGACGGCGGTTACACCACCAACCTCGCGCTCGAGGACGTGACCGACGGGAAGGCGTGGGTCGCCTACGACTACGACGACGCCCCGCTCGAGTCCGAGCACGGTGGTCCAGCGCGGCTCCTGGTCCCCCATCTGTACTTCTGGAAGAGCGCCAAATGGGTGCGTGGGCTGAAGCTCACGCTCGACGACGAACCGGGGTTCTGGGAGGGCTACGGGTACCACAACCACGGCGACCCGTGGCTCGAGCAGCGCTATCAGGGGGACTAGTCACGGCAGGACCGGCGCGCAGAGGAGGAGAACGGTGATGCAGGCGTTGGACGGGAATGCGATCGCGGGGCCACTGCTCGAGTTCTTCGGCGTCGACATGACCTCGGCTATCGGGGCCTGTGCCCACTGCGGCGCCACCGCCCGGATCGCCGAGCTCGAGGTCTTTCTCACCACGATGGGCGCCGTCGTTCGCTGTCGCAATTGCGGCCAGGTCGTGAGCGTCCTGGTCGAGATCCGCGGAACCACGCACGTCCACCTCGACGGGTTTCGCCTCGACGAACCGAGATGACGGCCGCGCCTCTGTCCCCTCGGGACCAGCCCGAGGTGACGGCCAGCGCGCCAGCGGAGTCGATGCCGGACAGCCTCAGTCCACGACACCTGGCGCGAAGACTGCTCGAGCTGGCCGGGCTGATTGCCGTAGTGGCCGTGCTGATCCTCTTCGGCCCCGACCTGGGCAGCCTGCGCCACCAGCTGGCCCACGCGAGTCCCGGCTGGCTGATCGCCGCCTGCGTGCTCGAGGTGCTGTCGGCGCTGTCCTACGTGGTCATCTTCCGGGCCGTGTTCTGCCCCCGGATGAGCTGGCGTCTCAGCTACCAGATCGGCATGGCCGAGCAGGCGGCCAACTCGCTGCTGCCGGCGGGCGGCGCCGGCGGCCTCGCGCTGGGGGTGTGGGCGCTGCGCCGCGGCGGCATGAGCGCGGAGCACATCGGCCGCCGGACGGTCGCGTTCTTCATTCTCACCAGCCTGGCCAACTTCGCGACGCTGATCGTGTTTGCCTTCCTGTTCGCCGTCGGCATCCTCCACGGCGACCGGACCCCGACGGTGACCTACGGGTTCGCGATCGCCGCGGTGCTGGCGATCGTGATCACGCTCACGCTCCCCTGGCTGGTGGCTCGCTCGGCCCAGCGACGCGTCGAAAGTATCGAGCCCGTCGGCCGCGTGCGCGCCGGCGCGCGAACCGTTCGCGATTCGATCGGCAACGGCGTGCTGGACTCGATCATGCTGCTGCGCCAGCGTCCGCTCGGCGTACTCGCGGGCTCGTTTGGCTACATGGGGTTCGACCTCGCCGCCCTCGGCGCATGTTTTCTCGCCCTTGGCCACGCGCCGGCGCTCGGCATCCTCGTGCTCGCCTATCTGATCGGCCAGCTCGGCGGGCTGTTGCCGCTTCCCGGCGGGGTCGGCGGCACGGAGGGCGGGCTGATCGGCACGTTCGCGCTCTACCACGTGCCGCTCGCCACCGCCACCGCGGGCGTGCTCGCCTATCGAGCCATCGAGCTCTGGATTCCGGCCGTCCTCGGCAGCATCGCCTTCGTCCGCCTGCGCCGTTCGCTGGCACGGAACAAGCAGCCGGCAATCGTGTGCGAGCCGCTCGCCGACCCGATCGAGCCCGCGTACGCGACCGCCAGCGCGGGCTGAGCGCGCCGTAGGCGATCGCGGTGCGCGCCGTAGGCGATCCCGGTGCGCCGCTAGGCCCCACCCGGGTCGCGCCGCCGGAACCACAGTGACGCGCCGAAGCGGCGCCGTGGCGTCGCCGGCGCCGGCGCCGCCCGCGGCACCGCCTCCGGATGGTTGATCGCCAGCCAACTCGTCGCGAGCAGGATCTCGAACTCCGAGTTGAAGGCGAGGAACGCCTGCACGAGGTACTGCTCGTTCCAGCTCCACCCCTCGAGCGCCCACGGCTCCGGGTAGTCGAGGGGGAGAAAGATGTCGTGCACGTGGACTACCACACCCGGTCGCAGCCGCGGGATCACGTCGCCGAACAGAAACGCGACGTCGCCGCCGGTCTTGACCGCGTGCGTGCTGTCGATGAACAGCACGTCGCCGGCGCCCAGGGCTTCGAACGCCGTCAGTGGAGTCCGTTCGATCGGCTCCTCGACCAGCCGCGAAACGCCCGGCACTCCGTCTTGAATGAACGGCTGGGGGAACGGGTCGAAGCACGTGAGGTCCATCGTTCCGCCCAGGTATTCGCGGTTGACGCGCGCCGCCAGCAGCGTGCTCCAGCCCGATCCGGCCTCGATCATCCGCGCCGGCCGGAGGTGGCGAAGCATCGCCCCCACTGCCCACGAGTCGTAGTAGCCGTAGGAGGGATTCGGGGCGTAGTACTCCAGCGGATCGCCGGTTGGCGCTTCCGGGATTCGCATTGGCGCCTGTCGGCCGAGTTCGGCGAGCAGCTCGAGTTGCCGCTCACCGCGCCAGTCGATCCCCGGACGATCCGGCGGCTGCGCGGGCCAGATCCGCTCGCGCGTCGCCGGCTCAGCGAGGACCCGCGTGTCGGGAACCGGGCTGTGGAAGTGGGTCAGGCTGGGCCAGTAGAACTTCGGCTGTCCGGACCCGCCAACGTGTAATGGTGCTTCGTGCTCCTGGCCCGGGTCAGGCGGGGCAGCGGTCCCCTCCCAGGGAATCCTCCGCACCACCGACCGCGCTCGCGCCCGCACCGCCCTCGCCAGGCGCTGCGGACGGTTCGGCACAGCTCACGCGCGGACCGGGCGGCTACCGCCCGATCGCCTGAGGGAAGTTGAAGAAGTGGTGGGGATCGACGGCCTTCTGGACCTTCACCAACCGCGAGTAGTTTGACCCGTAGTAGGCCGACTGCCAGTTTTTCTGGCCCGCGTCGATGTAATTCTGGTAGGCCCCGCCGGTGACGTAGGGGCGCATAACCTGGTAGGTCGAGTTCAGCCAGTCGAAGTTGGAGTCGTAGGTCAGGTACTGGATCGCGAACAGGACGTTGCGATGCACGAACGCGGTGGCGCCCGATGGAACGGTGTTGATCTTGCCGCCGTAGCAGTCGAACAGGACCGCGCCACTGCCCGAGCCGCCGCGGTGCTCAGCCGCCGAGATGAGCGCGCTACGCCCCGCGGCGGGGATCGGCTTTCCAACGTAGTCCGATTTGGCCCAGAACTTCTCACGCGGCAGCGTCCCACCGGGATGGGCGCCCACGGTGTGGCAGCCGTCGAACGAGATCATGCTGCACCCGGCGTCCAGCATGCGCATCTGCATGTAGCCGAGGTCGACCTTGTGCAGCGATGCGCCTGACACGCTTAGCAACGGGCCGAGCAGCTTCGGCAGATCACTCGACGGGCCGAAGTACTGCCCGTTGGCGTTGACGCTGGCCGAGGAACCCGAGGTGCTCGCGTCGAGGTGGAAGACCGAGGTGATCTTGTCGGTCGTGTGCGGGCCCCACGACTGCCACGCGTCGATCGCCGCCGAGGCCGAGGACAGCGGCCAAGATACGTTGAAGTAGGCGACGCTCGAGGGCACCTTGTGGACGTTGAACGTGAACGCCGTGACGACGCCGAAGTTGCCGCCGCCGCCGCCGCGTAGCGCCCAGAACAGGTCGTTCGGATTGTTCTTCGAATCGACGGTCTGCAGCTTGCCGTCCGCGGTCACGATCTGGATGCTCTTCACGTTGTCGAGGGTCAGCCCGAAGTTGCGCCCCGCCAACCCCATGCCGCCGCCGAGCGTGACGCCCGCGATCCCCACCGACGGGCAGGAGCCGCTCGGAATCGTCACGCCGTGAGCCGAGAGAGCGGCGTAGACGTCGATCAGCTGCGCGCCGGCGCCGATCGTGGCCGTCCCGGCCTGCTTGTTGAACGAGATCCCGCTCACGTGCTGACGGAGGTCGAGCACCGTGCCTCCGCTGAGCGTGGAATAGCCGGCGTAGCTATGGCCGCCCGACCGCGCGCGGGTGGGCGAGTTGTTGGCCACGCACCATTGGACGGCGGCTTGGACGTCCTTGGCGTCGATTGGCCGCGCGACGCGATCGGGGACGACGCCGTCGAACCGGGTGTTGTAGATCGGGGCCACGCTGTCGAAGCCCGGCTGGCCCTTGACGAACACGTGCCCCTTGATCGACTGCTGAAGGGTCTTCTTCGTCGCGCCGGGGACCCGTCCCTTGCGGTTGGTGGCGCGGGCGATCGCCGCCGCCGAGCCGCCGCCGGCCGCCAGCGCGATGCCGGTCGCGCCAGCCCGGGTGATGAATGTCCGGCGGTCGACGTTAGGTTGGCTCATGCCTACCTCCGAGGTGAGATTTTCAACGAGTTGAGCACTCGATCGAGCACGCCTAGCTGTCGACGGCGGACCTCGCGCCCCCCAGAGAGAACAACATACAGACAGAACGGACGCCCCGCGACAGCAAAAAAGCGCTGCAAACCGACCTGCCCGGGACGTGGATGGGCGAGCCGGGCGGTGCTGAACTCGGTCGGATCGAACCGCCTCGGAATCCGACCCGGAGCGAACAGGCCCTGCCCCGGCTCTAGCCCGGCTCCGGGCAGATACTCGACGAGAGCGAGAAACATTCCCGGGGTGGGAAGCTGCCCCAGGCTTCGGTCGCCGAACTCACCATCGCCGAGCGCGATCGGAAAGTTGCCCGCGTGCAGCGCCGCGATCCCGCCCGCGCGCCCGAACACGCGTCCGCTCCAGCCGTGTGGCAACTCGATCCGCAGGTGATAGGCGTCGAGAATCAAGTCACGCCCCCGGCGATCGCCGCGGCCAGGACGGCGACCAGCGAGCCGAGCGCGAGGCTCGCGACCGGACCCCGCCACCGGTTCAGGCGGCGATGAAACGACATCAGCTGGCGTTGGCTTCGGACTCCCGCGGCCGCGAGTGGCTGCGCGCCACGCACCGCTCCGTAGCAGCCCATGATCAGCGCGCCGCGGCCGGCGGAGCCGGACAGCAGGGCGGCGATCAGCGCGACGTAGGTGGCGGCGCTCGACACCACGGTGGTGATTCCGAGCCCCAACTGGGCTCCGAAACCGAGGCCGTAGACCCACCCCCGGTACTCGTCCAACCAGCTCTCGTCGACCTGCCGGCGCGGCCCGGGGACGGCCGTGCGCCGCGAGTCGAGCACGAGCGCAGCGAGCAGCGCGATGGCCAGCACCAGCAGCCTGGCCTGGGTGCCGAATGAGCCCGGCAGGACGATGGCGCCGAGTGCTCCCAGCAGCGCACCGATTCCGGCGCCGGCGCCGATCGCGCCGACCAGGAAAGCCGACACGGTGACCGGCCAGTGTCCCCGCCGGCCCCGCTCACCGAGCGGGGTGATGCTCGCAAGCATCGACTCGCCTCACGGCGACCACGCGGCGCACACCGCCGCGAGCACCGCGCTGGCACAGCCGAGCGCCACCAGCTCAGTCACTCCGCCCTCCCGGATACAGACTCGGATGCTCGGGGCCGATCCCCGCACCCGCCAGCACGTCGTCGATCCGGCGGGCGCGGCTGGACCCGTCGTTCCCGCCCGCCTGGTCCTCGATCGCGTCGCTGACCAGGGAGGCGAGCGCTTCCCACGTCGTCGCGATGCCCTCGCCGCGGATCGTCGAGTCGACCAGCACGAAGTACGGCGAGCCGGGCACGCCGTACTGCTCCCAGGCCGGCGAGGACATCACCACCGGCACGCCCTGTGGCGCCAGCGCGCGGAGCTTGGCCGGCCGTTCGCGCTCCGGGCCATGGGTGACGATCACCGTCTGCATGCCCGAGGGCAACCGGGGCTCGGCGAGCGTCGACCAGAACCGCCCGCAACTGCTGCATCCGCTGGTCAGGAACGCGAGCAGCGTCTGCGCGCCCTCCTCACCCCCGAAGTCGAGCGTGACCGCGTCGCCGTCGGGCGTGCTGCCGGTCAGCGCGGGGGCGCGGGTCTCGGCGGGGCCGCGCTCGCGCTTGGGCGGCGGGGCGACGGCGTCGCCTGCGGGTCCGAGCCGCCGCAGGATCTCGGCATGACTGCGAAGCAAGCCGGCCACGAGCACGATCAGCAGCACGATCAGCACCGTCTCCACGGCCACGATCGCGACCATCACACGCCGCCGCCGCCCGGAAGCTGCACCACCAGACCCTTCAGACAACCCGCCTCGTGGCTACAGGTGTTGTCGTCGATCATCAGCGTGTCGTTGCACTTGAAGCCGTCGATGGTCGCCGGGTTCTGGCACACCACGAGCCGGCAGACGACCTCGGTCGTTCCCTCGATCTGGGTATTGCACTGCCCGTAGCGGAACTGGTTGCAGTCCACCCGGCGCTGGTTGCAGTCCCCGTCGGCGCACTGGCAGCCGCCCGGGAAAACGTGGCCGGGAAGCCGGTTGCAGTCGACGTAGTAGCGCACCCCCTGGGCGTGGCAGAGGTGGGCGCCGGTGTAATCGGTGCACTTCCACCACCCGGCCACGTACGTGTTGGCCGGGCAATGGTTCTCGCCGTGCTGGATCTGACAGCAGAACTCGGTGTAGCCGTCGTTGCACAGCGCGCTACTTGGGCAGTTGCCCGGACCGATCACGGCCCAGGCCGGCGCCGGTCGCACGAGGTAGCGGATGGGGGCGACGGCGAAGGCCGAGCCCGCCACCGCGGCACGAGCCAGCGCGCCGCGGCGCGAGGTGCGCCGCTCGAGCAGCCCGCCGAGCGCGGTGGCGATCCGCTCCGTAACCGTCATCGGCCGCTCCAGGCGCCCCACGCCTGCGGCAGTACGGTGTACGCCATCACGGAAGCGTAAACCGCGCCGCCGATCCCTACCAGCAGCACCGCCGCGGTGGCGCCCGAGCGATCGACCACCCACGCCAGTCCGTGCGGGGTCCAGACCGCGCTCAGGAGGGCGCCGAGCGCGAGCACGACACTGATCGCCGACTGCAGGACGGAGGCCGGGGTATCGCCCTCGCCGAAGCACCCGCAGCCGGCGCGCTTGCGCACGAGCGCGTACGCGACGATCGCGAAGACCCCGTACAGGCACGCCAGCGCCACCGCCAGTACCGGGCGGGGGTCGATCACGCACGCCAACCCGAGCGCCACCTCGCCCACCGCGAGCGCCCGCACGAGCAGATCGTTGCCGGGCAGCCCAAGGGTCCTGACCGCGCGCGTGGCGCCGTCCGGGGAGCGGAGCTTGGCCGCTCCGGCGAGGCAGACGATGAGCGCCGCGGTGGCAAAGATCGGCGTCAGGACCTCAGCCATTGGTCCTCGACTCGAGGATCTTGGTGGCCGCGCTGGCGGGATCGAGCTCGCGGTTGACCACCCGGTCGAGCAGCTCCTGGGTGCGCGGGTCATCGCGTATCGCGGCCTCGAGCTCGCGACGCATCCGGAACGTGGCGATCGCCAACACCTCGTTCATCAGGTTTCGTCGCCGGCGCGCGGACAGCGTGCCCTCGGCCTCGATAAAGGCACGGTGGTCGGCCAGCTTGTCGACCAGCTCCTCGATCCCTTCGGCCCGCACCGCCTCGGTGCGGACAATCGGGACCTGCCACCCTTCGCGCGGCCCCAGCGCCAGCACGCCCTTGATCTCCCTGATCATGGTGTCGGTGAGGGGGTGGTCAGCCTTGTTGACGACGATCACGTCGGGGATCTCCATCACTCCGGCCTTGAGTGCCTGGATTGAATCACCGCTGCCGGGCATCAGCACCAGTACCACGGTGTCCGCGTGATCGATGATGTCGACCTCGGCCTGACCGACCCCGACCGTCTCGAGCAGCACCAGATCCCGGCCCGAGGCGTCCATCAGCAGCACCGCCTGGAGCGCTGCCTCGCTGAGCCCGCCGAGCGCGCCCCGGTTGGCCATCGAGCGGATGAACACCCCGGGATCGAGGAAGTGCTCGGAGAGACGGATCCGATCTCCGAGCAGCGCCCCGTGTGTGAACGGCGACGACGGATCGATCGAGAGCACGCCGATGGTCCGCCCGCGGCCGCGTTCCAGCTTGGTCAGTGCCCCGAGCAGGGTCGATTTGCCGACTCCCGGCGGCCCCGTGAATCCGATCACGGCGGCCCCGCCGGTGCGCGGGTAGACCGCCCGCACGAGCTTCCACCCCTCCGGACTGTCGTCCTCCACGAGCGTGATCCCCCGCGCCAGCGCGCGCTTGTCGCCCTCGAGCAGACGTTGCGCGAGAGGTTGGTCGCTGTTCGACATGAAGCGGTCCATGATGCCAGGGGCGACTAGGATCCCTTGCCGTCGTGGCAATCCGGCTGGTCGAGACGCCAAAAGCCCCCCCGGAGCTCGTACGCGGGCCCCCGCCCCCGCTGCACGGTGGTCCGCTCGCCTTCCTGCGCTTCGCCCGCGATCACCACATGTTGCAGCGCGGCTACGTGCCGCTGATCGCCCGCTGGTTGTGGCTGAAGCTCCGCTGGCGTGGCCGTCTGAAGACCGATGGGCTGTGCTTCGTATGCCCGGGGGTCAAGTTCGAGATCGGCCGCAACGCGACCGTCACGCTCGGTCGCTGGTCATGGCTCGGGCACGGCTGCAAGGTCCGCGCTCACGAAGGCGAGATCACGATCGGGGCCAAGTCCGTGCTCGGCCAGGAGTGCACGTTCTCCTCCTACCGCCACATCTCGATCGGCCGCGAGTGCATCATCGCCGACCGCGTGATGATGATCGACTTCGACCACGGGATGGTCGAAGTCGAGCGGCCGATCCGCGAGCAGGGCATCTACATGCGCGAGGTCAACGTCGGCCACAACGTCTGGATCGGCTACGGGGCCTGCGTGCTCCGTGGCGTCACAGTCGGCGACAACGTCGTCATCGGCGCCAACGCGGTGGTGACCGCGGACGTGCTCGACAACGCCATCGTCGGGGGCGTGCCGGCGCGGCTGATCAGGATGCGAGACGCGCCGAAGACGTTCCGCTGGCGGTAAGCCGCCCCGCGACCGCCTTGATCGCCTCCACGAAGGGCTCGTCCCAGGCCTGGGTTTCCGCGTCGAGCTGTTCGAACGGGATCAGCGACCGGTGGGCCGGGTTGCGCTGCTGCGTCCACACCGCCCAGGCGTCGTGGACGTCCCCGGCGTCCACCTCGCGCCCCTTGACCAGCGCTAGGAGCGCGTACAGGCGAAACAACTGTGCCGCCCCGTCGCTGGGGATCTGATCCGGCGATAGCTCGCGCTCGATCTCGCTGCCGATCTCGTCCAGGTAAGTCATTGTGTTAATTGTCGCAAGCGGGGTTCTCGATCTGACAGGGCTCGTGGTGATGGCGGCCGGGCGCGAGGCCCGCTAACCCTCCCATCCCGCGAGGTCCGGCGCGAGGTTGCGCAGCCGTGGGTCGAGCGCCGTGGGGTCTTCGAGCGCCCGCTCGAGCGCCTCCAGGTGACCGCGGGCCCGCTCGCGGGGATAGTCGCCGGCGAGATCGCGGTCGGCCAGGAACGCCCAGTCACTCGACTGCAAGGCCAGCAGCTCGCGTAAGGCGCGCTCGCGCGGTCGACCCGGCCTCCCCAGCACCGCGAGCTCGGCCGTCCGGGCCCGCCACGCGAAGTCGGCCACCGTCGGTCCGCTCCACGTGCGCAGGTCGCCGCCGGCTCCCCAGCTCGTGACCGGGAGCGACGCCGGGGCCGGCGCCGGTTCGTGGTGATCGAGCGCGTCGTCGAGGGCGGCGATCTCGAGGCCCTCGCGCCGGGCCTCCTCGACGACCTCCGCGAGCCACGCGACTCCCTCGTACCACCAGTGGCCGAGCAGCTCGGTGTCGAGCGCGCACACGCACAGCCCCCCGTCCCGCACCCGCAGTTGCACGCGCGCCACGAAGTCACGGGCGTCCGCGGCCGCCTGCGCCAGCGCCCGGCCGTGGTCGTAGGAAGACTTGTCGTTCGCCCACACGCGATGGTGGTAGGTCGTCAACCCGTGGTAGTTCCGGTACGCGCCGCCGCCCGGATACCCGCCCTCGCTCCACACCAGCGCCATCGCCTCGCGATCGATCGGCCACAGAATTGGCCCGTCATCGGTCGCCAGTGGTCGCAGGTGGCGGTCATCGCCGAGACCGAGCAGGTTGGTCAGCTCGACGCAGGTGGCGCGCGCGCCGGCCTCCGCCAACATCGGGTCCAACCAGCGCGCGTGCCCACACTCGGGCAGCCAGAATCCACCGCCCCAGTCGCCAAACCGCCGGCGGTGCGAGGCGATCCCGCTCTGCAGCTGGAGTCGGACCCCGGTATCGCTCGCCACCAGCGGCAAGATCGCGTGGGTGGCCGCCGAGGTCCAGCTGGCGTGTCGCCCCAGCGCCGCGAGCAGCCCGTCGCCGAGGTCGCGCAGCCGCTCGGCGGCGCCGGCGTATTCGGCCGCCGACCGCTCGACCTCCGCCGCCAGCCGGTGCTGGCCGGAGCGCCGGAACCCCTCGGCGTCGAGCCGGTGCGACTCGGGCCGGATCTCGGTCAGGAACCGGTGGCACCGTTCGACGGCGCCGGGAGCCTCGAGCTGATCGCACAGCACCGGGGTCAGCGATAGCGTGATCGGCGCCCGCCCGAGCACGTCGAGCAGCGGCAGATAGCTGGTGGCGATCGCCTCCCACAGCCACTCCTCCCCGAACGGCCATGTCCCGAAGCCCTGGGGGTTCCGCAAGAATGAGGGGCAATCCTTTGGTGGCCATTCCCCGCCGCCTTCGACATAAGGCATGTGCGTGTGCAGGACTATGGCCAGCTCGCCACGCGGTCTCACCGTCGCAGCCTATTGGCCGATCCCCGCTCCTGCTCCTACCGTCGGCGGGCGTGCGGGGTTAGTTTGTGACCAGGCGGCCGATAAAGCCGACGGTGGCGGCGGTTCCGCCGGCGGGCTGGTAGGTGACCCAGAGGTTGATCCGCACCGGGCGGTGGTGGTGTAGAACCTGTTGGCGTCCGCCGGCGCTGGGGGTGATCGTGACGTGGAAGGTGCCAGCCCGGGCGAGCTTCAGGTGGCGGCGCGCGAACGCGTAACGACCAGGACCGGGCCGCAACATCACGGTGTGCACAGCGCCCGGCGGGGATGGGTTCCAGCTGGTCTCCAGCACGCCGAGCCGACCCGCGTTCGGGATGGTGATATCGAACTCGACCGTGCCGTCGCGACCGACGTTGAGGTGCCGGACGATGAAGTGGTGGCTCGGCAGCACGACCCTGTAGCGGACGGTCACCGCGGTGCGCTGCCCGTCCTGGCTGGTCGCCGTCACCGTGTAGATATGCCGACCGACGGTCGAGGTATCAAGACGCCCACGCGGGGGGCTCGCGCCGTTGGAATCCATGCACGAATCGAGCCCCGGGCCGCCGACCCCCTCCGCGCAGCCAAACCTGGTCCGCACCACCCGGCCGACGACATATGTCGCCCCCGACGCGGGCGCCGTAATCGACGCCGTCGGCGCAGACTCCTTGTAGCCGATCACCACCTCCGGCGCCTGCTTGGAAGACGCGGTCGCGATCGAGACCCCACCCGACGGCCCCGCCCCACCATAACTCGAGCCGCCGCCACCACCGCCACCGCCAGCCACGCCGCCGCCGCCGCCGCCGCCGAACCAGCCGCCACCACCACCGCCGCCAGGAGCATTCGCCTGGCTGCTCGAGGAGTCGCCGTCGCCGCCCATTGCGGCGCTGCCCGCGCTGGCCGCCCCGAAGCCGCCCTCGCTGCCGCAACTGGGGGCGGGCGCCGCGGTGCCGTCGGTCGGGCCAACCCCCCCATCGCCACCGTTTGAACCGCACCCGCCGGCGCCGGCGCCGGTCACGGCCGGGTCGCCCGCGCTGCCGCCGCCGAAGGCGAAGCTGCTGCCGCCGCCGCCGCCGGCCACCAGCAGCCGCGAGTCGCTCCCAACCTTGCCAGTCAGGGTCGCGCTCGCGCGAGCCGCCGTCAACACCGCCGACGAGCCGCCGCCCCCGCCCCCGGCCTCGCCGAGCACCTCACCACCATTGCCGCCGTCAAACGAGCCTCCCTGGTTGACGCCGGGCCCGCCGACATCGACCCACAGCCCGGCGCCGGGCGTAACCGGCAACGCCGCGTTGCTCACCCGCGCCCCGAGACCACCGCCGACGCTAGTCGCTCCTCCCGGCGCGCCGATGGCCGTCACGCTGACGTGGCTGACCCCTGCCGGCACCGCGAACGTGTCCTCGGTCCCGGGATCGGCGTACCTGCAGGCCGCGGTCGTGCCCAATTGCGAGAACTGGCCGCTCGTGCCGCACCGCGATGCCGCCAGTGCCCCAGGCGCGCCGGCGATCAGCCCGGCGGCGATCACCGCGAGCGCGGCCAGGGCCGCCCCGGCGCCCAGCCCCTGCCAGCCCACCTGCCCACGGTGCCTGCCACCGTCAGCGCGAAAAGACCTCATGCCTTCACCCTGCCCCTCCTTAGATTTGCGCTCACGTGTCGCCGCCTCGCGGGCGGCGTACGGCCCCGTCGCACTCATAGCACAACAGGGCGAACACTGCAACTTACCCCATCCGCGCTGGACGCTTCAACGTTGTCGGCGGCGGTGACTGTAGCTAATCTCCGCGGGCGAGAGAGATGAGCGGACAGCGCCGACACGCGGCCGGTTTGGGCGCCCACGCGTGGAGGGCCGGCGCAGCGGCGCTGGTTTCACTTCTGTTGCTGGGTGCCGGTTGGGCTGGCGCGGCGCGGGCCGCCTATCCCGGCAGCAACGGCCGTATCGCGTTCGTGCGGGACGGCAACATCTACTCGATCGAGCCGAACGGCACCGGCTCGCAGCGCTTGACCAACGGCGGGCATCACTCCGGGCCGCGCTGGTCACCTGACGGCCAAGAGATCGCCTACCTGTTCCGCGGCAACCTCTGGATCATGGCCGCCAACGGCGCCGACAAGACGCGGATCACTCACGCGGCACCCGGCTACACGGATGCCCGACCGTCTTGGTCCCCGAACGGGCGCTATCTCGCCTTCGTCAAGACCCGGCGAGGTCACAGCTTCGGATACCTGACCAGGTACGACACGGTCACCGGTGGATTTGTCACCTTCAGCGTGCCCTACAACTCCGAGCAACCGACGCAACGGCAGGTCAAGGTCCCGGCGCTGCCCGACCCGGTGGCGTGGGCGTGGGCAGCCACCGGTTCGCAGTTCGGATCGTTCATCCTCTTCGAAGGTGCGCCTACCGGGGAGTTCTGCCAGCCTGGCAATTACTGCCTCGACGCGATCGGCCGGCCGCATCAGAACATGTACCGCAATGCGTTCCCGAGTTCCGAGGACTCGACCATGCAGCCGACTCGAGTGACCGACCCGGACTGGTTCCCGATCACCCCCCAATTCGATACCGACGTGCTCACGAGCCAGGAGTCCTGTACGGGCGTAACCTGCACCCACTCCGGGATCGACCTCGGAATCACCTCCCCGCCGGCTGTGCCGGGCGCCTACGAGGCGGTCTACTCCCCGGAAGGCCGCCAGATTGCCTACGTCCTCAATCACCGGGGAGTGGCGTCGATCTACCTCGCGCTCAACGTAGCCTCGCCGACGGGCACCCTGCTGACCACCGGCACGGAGCCGGACTGGCAGCCGCTCTAGTCTCTTGAGGCATTGGGTCGTTCCACTAACTCTCGTGCGCGATGTACGACTCGATCACGCGGTCGGCGATCGCGCGTTCCTCCGGGGTGGGCAGGCTGACGTCGCCGGCCTTGCGCCCGAGCACCAGCCGGCTCTGACCGTAGGGGATACACCGTCCGGCGATCGTGCGCAGCCGCTTGGCCGCCAGCAGTTCCGCCAGCACCCCGTCCAGCCCGAACGGAGTCGCACCGGTGGGGAGTTCCTCATACCACGCGCCCGTGATCGAATGGCCGAGCTCCGCCTCGGCCTCGGCGTCCGCCCGCGCGAGCAGCTGGTTCAGCATGTGCTTGCTGAACTCCGGGTGGTTCTGGCACTCCCGGACGATGTAAACGATCAGTTCGGTGAGTTTCGTCCGGTTCACTTATCCAGCGCTCAATAAAACGGCCATGGCGCGCTCCACAGCTCGAACCCGCTTCGCCCGGTCCGCACATAGAGCGTGGTCGAGCTGAGCGTGTAGTTGCTGTTACCCGGCGCGAACGGGGTTTTCACCATGAAGCTGCGCAGGCTGGGCAGCTCGATGCCATCGAGCCGGCCATGCAGCGTCACCCACATCATCGCCGCCTGGTTGTTGACGACGAGGTAGGACTTGGTGGGCAGGATCAGCTCGTGCAGCTTGTACCCACAGCGCTCCAGGTAGTCGCCGACGACCAGGAACTGGCCACGACGGCATCTTTCCGACCCTTTGAGCGTGGGCGAGTTCAGATCGATGTCTTGGTTGCGCCGCAGCTTCGGGGAAGGCCTGACGGCGCCCGTGCGGAGGTTCTGGTAGAGCTCGCGACTGGTCGTCCCCGAACTGAAATAGATATTGAGCCAGTCACTGCCGACGTCGACCACGCTGCACCGCGAGCGGGTCTTGCACCCCTTCACGTGGATCGTCACCGTCCGCGTCTTGTGCGTGGCGAGCGAGTACAGCGGAGTGGTGAATTTTCCGTGGCTGCCGCACCCCGGGCCCGCGAGGTAGGGGCCACCGAAATAGCCGAAGCCGCGACACTGCTCGTAGGCCGGCAGCGTGGTACTGCGCCCGGTGTGGCTATCGAGCAGGGTGCCGACCCGGGCGGTCCTGCCGATCACGAAGACGTAGCGTCCGTTGGACTCCACGGCAGCCGATTGGCCGGCCCGGTGGAACTTGAGATGCAGAACCTGGGGAGCCCTTGGCTGCCCCGCAGTGGCAGGGACGGCAACCACGGCCAACGACACCACCATCACCGCCAGTGCCCCGATCGCCCGCCTCAATGGTCCAGCCGCTGCAAATCGCGTAGTCGTGGGACCAGCCTACCGGAGCGAAAAGCCCTCACGTGCGGCAAACGGCGAGGAAATCCAGCGCGCGATCCAGGTCACCGGCGCGCAGCGCGAAGTCCGCCGTCGAGATCGCGGGCGTGAACCAGTCGTAGAACCGTCGGGTGACTCCCAAACGCCGGTGGACCGAGTCCCAGCCGAGCCTCAGCGCCCACGCGTGCGCGGCCAGCTTGCGGGCATGAAACAGGCCCAGCAGCTCGACGCGATCGAAGACCGAGCGGCACAGCGACTCGAACTCCTCGGCCTGGTACTCGCGTAGGTGCCAGGGGTTGTCGGACTTGCTCGCGCCAGCGGGGGCCAGCGTCAGCACGTTGGGGGTCGAGACGTAGGCGACGCCGCCGGAGCGCAGAATCTGGCGAAAGTGCGCGAGCACCGCGGCCGGATCGCCGACGTGCTCGATCGTTTGCAAGAACACGACGACGTCGAACTCCGACGGCGCCCCGAACGTCTCGACCAAACCCCGTTCGAAGCTGAGTCCGGGCCGCCGGTAGCGCAGGCGCGCGTGCTCGTAGGCCTCCGGATTGGCTTCGAGGCCGACCACCTCCGAGGCCGAGCGCGACAGCACCTCGGCGCCGTACCCCTCGCCGCACGCCATGTCGAGCACCCTGCGGCCGGCGACTCGAGCGGCGATCCACTCGTACACGGTCAGATGCCGGCGAAACCAGTAGTTCTCCGCGGGAACGTCGGGCAGCGTCCGCTCGCCGGTCAGCTCCAGCGGCGGTACTCCGTCGGGTTGATTCTGCTGAACGAAGGCGTCCACGGCCACGGGCGACAGGGTAATGTGACGCCGGCCATGGAGGCACTTCGCAGTGCGGACGAGATCCGCGATGTCAACACGCGCTACCACGACCTGGCCGCCGCGACATACGACTCGAAGTGGGGGATCGACTTCGGCGAGGTCGGCCGCGCTCAGGTGCTGGGCAAGCTGCGCAAGGTGCTGGGCCCCGAGCTCGACCGCGGCTTCGACCGGGTGCTCGAGATCGGCGCCGGCACCGGGTATTTCAGCTTGAACCTGCTGCTGGCGGGCGTGGTTCGAGAAGCCACCTGCACCGACATCTCTCCAGGCATGGTCTCCACGCTGGCGCTGAACGCCCGACGGCTGGGGCTCGACGTCAAAGCTGCCCGCGCCGACGCGGAGTCGCTGCCGTTCGCCGGCGAGTCCTTCGATCTCGTGCTCGGCCACGCGGTCCTCCACCACCTGCCCGACCTCCGGCGGGCGTTTGCCGAGTTCCATCGCGTCCTGCGCCCGGGCGGCCGGATCGCCTTTGCCGGCGAGCCGTCACGGGTCGGCGACCGGATCGCGGCGGTGCCCAAGCGAGGCGCCAGCTTGGTCGCTCCGGTGTGGCGCACGCTGATGCGCGCCGGAGCCGCGCCGGCGGCGACCAACGGCGGCGGCGGTAAGGAGGACGACGAGCACGAGCTCGAGGGGTACGTTGACATCCACGCGTTCGCGCCCGGGGATCTGATTCGCCACGCTCGCCGGGCCGGCTTCGACCAGGTCTCCGTGCAGGGGGAGGAGCTGGTGGCGAACTGGTTCGGCTGGTTCAACCGCGGCCTCGAGGCGACCGCCGATCCCGACCAGGTACCGATGCTGTGGCGCCAGTACGCCTTCCACGGTTACCTGCTTCTGCAGCGCCTCGACGAGCGCGTGCTCGAACCGCGCCTGCCGCCGGCGATGTTCTACAACCTGCTGCTGACCGCCCGTCGCCCTGAGGCACCTCCGGCGCGCTGACTGAGTGGGGCCGCTAAGGGTGAGTCAGGCGCCAGGTCAGCGAAGGCTTCGACAGCGCGCTCGCCGCGACCAGCCGCACGGTGGCGTGCTGCCCGGCCGCCGACACCGTCTCGATCCCCACCACCTGGCCTTGGGCGACCGGGGCCGAGAGGCCGGCGACAGGCGTGACCTTGGTGTGGATCGTCAGACCCGTCCAGCCCACGAAGGTGACCGACCCCGCGGTGGTCACGGGGACGCTCCCCCACGGTGCGGTCAGAGACCCGACCGTGGTGCCGCGGTGCACGACCTCGACCCTCTTCAGGCTGCTGCGGACGCTCCCGATGAGCTTCTTGCTCGCGGCGAACGCGGGCAGGAGGAGCGCCGGTAGGGAGCTGCCGCTGCCCTGGTGCATGACGGCCCCGACGATTTTCATGGGATGCCCCGCAACCTTGGCGTTGGCGGCGAAGACGAAGTTGCCTCCGGCCTCGGAGGTGGTCCCGGTCTTGACCCCAACGATCCCGTCCTGGCCGAGCTGCGAGTTGACGTTGAACTGGCGGCCGGCGACGGGGAGGGTGACCTCGGGCATCGCCACGATCCCGCTGAACACGGGGTCCTTGAGCGCGTGCATCGCCAGTTGCACCTGGTCATAGGCGCTGCTGGCGCTGCTCGGGTCCACCCCGCTGGCATCGGCGTAGTGGGTGTTGGCGAGGTGGAACGCACTCGCCTGAGCGTTCATCTTGTTGACGAACGCGCCCTGACTCCCGGCATCCCAGCCGGCCAGCAGCGTGGCGATGTTGTTGCCGGACGGGAGCAGCAGGGCCTCCAAGGCCTGGCGTTCGCTCAGCTTCTCCCCGGCCTGGACCGGTACGACCGACTGACCGGCCGCCAGGTCCGACTGATACGCCGCGACGTCGGCGGGAGTGATCGTGATCTGCGGACCGCCGGAATTCCCGTGGAGCGGATGGTCGTGAAGCACCACATAGGCCGTCATCACCTTTGCCACGCTGGCGGTCGGGCTGGGTCCACCGGACCCGTGAAAGCCAATGATCCCGACGTTCTGAACGCCGACCGCCGCCTCGCCCTGGTTAGGCCACGGGGGCGAGTAGGGGTGGCGGCCGGAGACGGTTCGCGTCGGCGTGACCACGGCGAGCTTCGGCGTGGGCACGGTCCGGGTGAGCGCGTAGACGACGTATCCGGCCACGAGCAGGACGACGACGGCCGCGCCGGCGTAGACCATCCAGCGGCGGGAACGGCGGATGGGGGGCGGCCCGGTCGGCGGCGCGGTCGAGGGCGGCGTCGATGAAGCCTCGGTTGAGGATTCCGTTGCAGACTCCGGTGTCGACGCAGTCGCTGACGGCGCAGCGGATGATGGCGTCGACGACGATGCCGGTAGCGGCGCCGCTGATGGCGGCGATGCCGGTGACGGCGGTGGCGGGGGTGCCTTCGGCGGCACCTCCTGCCATTCGAGGTCTCCTTGATCTTCCATAGGGAAACCGGTCCTTGCCATATGCTTGTAGCAGTCTTCGACAACGACTTCCAAGTCCCTACTCGTCCGGTCGGCTCGCGGTGGGCTTTGAGTCTCGGTGTTGCACGGGGTCGCGCGCGGGTCGGTGGTCGACCGGCCCGGCGGCCGCCTCGCAGGTGAGCCTTAGCTTCGCCGCCTACACTCAGCCCATGTCGGACCTACGCGCCAGCGACTTTCCCCTGTTCCCATTGGGGCTGGTCGCGCTTCCGGGCGAGCTGATCCCGCTCCACATCTTCGAGGAGCGCTACAAGACGATGATGGACGAGTGCCTGCGCAACGAGCGCGAGTTCGGGATCGTCTGGCTGTCCGATGATGGTCTGCAGGAGATCGGCTGCGCAATGGAGATCGAGAAGGTGCTCGAGCGGATGGACGACGGGCGGATGAACCTCCTCGCGCGGGGAACGCGCCCGTTCCGGGTCCACGAGCGCCAGGGCCATCTGCCCTATCCGGCCGGGGTGATCGAGTTCGTCGAGGACCGTCCCGATCCGCCTGATCCTTCGCTCCAGCAGGCCGCCCACCTGGCCTACGCCGAGCTCGTCAAACGCGCCACCGACCGCGATCCGGACGAGGCCGAGGTGGCCGAGATGAGCGCCTACGCGATGGCCGCGACGGTCGATTTCGGCCTCGACGCCAAGCAGGGTCTGCTCGATCTGCGCTCCGAGAACGCTCGGCTGCGGCTGGTCACGCGACTCTTCCTCGCCGCGCTGAAGCGGCTCGAGCTGGTCGATCGCGCCCAGGAGCTCGCGCGGTCGAACGGGAAGGTCAGACTCAACTAGCGGGAGCGGGGCGGGTTCAGCTCGACCGCCGCCTTGCGGGCCGGACGACCGTGTAGATGACGGTGTGCGTCGTCCGCTCCCGGTCCTTGGAGATGGCGGTCACGCTGAAGCGGTGGCGCCCCAGCTTCGTCGTGTCGATGGGCGCGCCGTCCGGCACGGTCCCCTTACACGACGCGAGCCCGGGGGCGCCGGGGGCGTCGCGACAGCGGTAGCGCGCATCGACCATTCGGTCTAGCACCAGCTTCGCGCCGCCGGCCGGGGAGCTGATCGTGACGCTCGGCGCCGCCGGCTTCCGGACCGTGAAGCACTCGTTCGCACCGCCATCGCTGGCCGGCGTGTAACTGGCGTCGCCCGAGTAGCGGGCGCGGAAGCACCAGACCCCGGGAGCCGTGGGGTGTGCCGCCGGCGAAGTCGCCCTGGCGGTGTCGCCGCTGCGCGCGATGACCCGCACCGCGGCGCCGACCGCGCGACCGCCCGTCGGACAACCCGAGTCACGCCTCAGCGGCCCACAGAGATGGAAGCTAACGCTCCCCGCGGGGCTGGCATCCACGGCGTTCCCCGTCACCACCGCCGTGTCCGTATCGGTACCGGCGAGCGTCGTCGACGGGGTGCGCGGTGCCGAGCTCACCCGCGGCGACGCCCGCGACACGACCTCGTTGACGCCGGCTGACAGGGCGTGAAGGTACACGTGGTCGCCGCTGTAGCTCGCGCTCACCACGCTCACGCCGATGGGAAGCGCTCGCGTGATCAGCGCCGCGGTTCCATTGACCAACGGTTCGGTTCCGAGCAACCTCGAATTGTCGCGGAAGGTAACGCTCCCGGTCGGTGTGGCGGTATTTCCCGACCCCGGGATTGGCGACACCGTCGCAGTGAACCTAACTCGGCTGCCCGACCTCGACGTTCTGCTCGAGCTCATCAGCGCGACGGAGGCCGTGACCCCGATGTCCGTCAGCGTAACGTTTTCGCCGTCCGTCCCACCGATGTAGCTGATCACGAATTGCAGGTTCGGCAGCCTTATCACCGAACCTTGCGGGAGGCCAGCGAACGTTCCGGTTACCGCGCGGCGGCTCGAGTTCTCGATGATCGTGAACACATCAGCGGGGGCGGCACCCGCAAACCCGTGTGCGGCGGTCACCTGGAGCGTCGCGTCGCCGAGACTGATCGGCCCGTTGGCGTCGAGCTGATCAAAATCTTGCCCGCTCGCGTTGGTGAAGTTGACCGCCACGGTGTCAGCCGAAGTGAGCGAGACGGCAGCGGTACTCGTGAACACCCCAGGGGCCGGACCTCCGAGCGTGGCGCTCGGGGTCCCGCCTTGTATCCCATCGACGCTTCCGAGCCCAGCCAGAGTGCCGCCATCGAGCGCCACCGAGCTGTGGACGATCGAGCCGTTGACGACCAGCTCGCCCGACGTGACCGTGGTCGCCCCGGTGGCGGAGTCGCTGCCGGCAAAGGTGAACTCGCCGGTGCCTTGCTTGGTCAGCGCCACCGTTCCATTGTTGTCTTGGATCGCCCCTGAGTAGGTCGTCGACGCGTTGTCAGCGCCGGTCTGAAGCGTCGCCGAGTTCGTGTTGGTGTCGGTCACGAGACCTCCGGCCGTACCACCCCCGGCCAGGCTTCCGATCGTCTGCGTGTGCCCGTCGAGGTCCAAGGTGGGGCCGATCGTGCTATTGGCCAGGTCGACGTCCGACGTCGACGGGATCGCGCCGGCGGCGCTCGTCTGCAGCGTGCCGCCGTTGATCGTCGTCGCCCCCCCATACGTGTTGGCAGCGGCGAGCGTCAGCGTCCCGGAGCCGCCCTTGACCAACGACCCACCGGACCCGCTCAGCACCCCGCTGATCGTCCCGGCGCCGTCGATCTCGAGGCTGCCGTAGAGCGGGCTGGCGGCGTCGATGTTCACCGATCCCGAAGTCGACGTGAGCACGGTGCCCTCGGCCTGAAGACCGCCGGGATAATTCTGGTCGCCGGTGGTCGAGACGGCGATGTTGTACAGCGTGGGGTCACCCGAGGCGGATAGGGAACTGAGCGCAGCGGTAGCGCCGACATCGCCGTGGAAAGCGGCGCTGGTCGTCGTCAGGCCGTGAGCTCCGTCGACGGTGTCGAATTGGACCAAGCCGCCCCCCGACACGGTCAGGCCGTTCTCGAGCGTCATCGGGTTGTCGAAGTCGACGGGACCCGTGCTGCTCATCGATGAGGCGCCGCTGGTGATCGGGCCACCGCCGAACTGAACTGCGGACGGCTCGGTGGTATCGCCGACGTTCCCGTTCAAGTGGATCGAGCCACCGTCGGTGATCACGTCACACGAGCCGCCGCCATCGACGCTCTGCAGGCTGAGCGAGCCGGAGCCGGTCGCCTCGAGGTACACGGCATCGCTGTAGCTGACCGGCGCGTTGTACGTCTGCGCGCCGCTCGTATCCATTTCTGCGCCGTTCGGGAAGCTGACGCCGGTCCCGTCGACGGTCAGCGAGCCGTCGGTGTCGTAGGCAACGGCCGTCCCCGGGTTGAAGGTGACGGTGCCGGCCGCGTCGAGCGTGAGCGACTCGACGGCGCCGATGTCGTCGACCTCGGCGGTATCGGTGATCGTGCCGGCCTGCGTGCCGCCGGTGCCCGTGCTGACCGTGACGTTCTCGGCGTCGAAGAAAGCGTCCGTGATGGTGTTGGTGTTGACGTTCGCGCCGATCGCGGTCGCGGTGATCGTGCCGCCGGACTGCGAGACCCCAGTGGTCGGGTTGGAGCTGATCGTGACGTTGTAGGCGGCCTGCGCCACCTGTGGAGCGAGCACTAATGCCACGACTGCGCCAGCGACCGCTAGCGCGACCCTCGTCGCGGCAAGTCCCCGAAAAATCGGGTTCACCCCCAAGACGGGGGATCTTATTCCCTGCGGCACGCCCGCAGCAAGTACCCGCTGCGGCCCGGGCTGAAGATCTCCACCGGCGCAAAGCCACTGGCGCCGAACATCAGCTCGAGCTCGCGGCGGCTGTAGTTGAAGATCGGGCAGTCGCCGATCCACTCGTAGCGCACCTTGCGGACGGGCCCCTTGACCCACGACCAGGTCGGGAACGAGCCCACCACGCACCCGCCCGGCGCGCACAGCTCGTACATCCGGCGGCTGAAGCGATGCGGCTCGGGCAGGTAGTCGAACAGCCCGAGCGCGAGCACGACGTCGAACTCGCCGTCGATCGCCGCCTCAAGGAAGTCGCCCGTGACCAGTTCCGTACGGGCCCCGAAGCGTTCGAGCCGGCGGCGCGAGAGCTCGATCATCGGCTCGGAGAAGTCGATCCCGAGATAGTGGCCGGCGCCCGCCTCGAGCACGAATTCGGCGATCCGCCCCGACCCGCATCCGACGTCGAGCACCCGTGGCCCGCGGTAGGCGCGGACGGTGTCGACGGCGAGCCGGCGTCGGCGAAACAGGCCCGGACGGAGCCGGCGGGCGAGCGGACGCTCGTCCTCGTAGAGATCGTCGAACTGCTGGGCCTTGTCGCGGAAGTGGCTACGAACGCGTTGCGGCGCGTGCGCTGAGCTGGACATGGGCATCACCATACGAGATCAGCCGGTGGCGGCCGGCGATCGCGCGCAACACCTCCGGAGCGCGGCGCCGAGCCAGGTTTCGCTGGGCCGCGCGCAGCTCGGCCTCCGCGCGCTGGGCGATCGGCGGGCGTCCGAACAGCCCCGGACGCAACGGCTCGGGATCGAACTCGTGCGGGTGGAGATAGAGGCCGGACAGTGGTCCGGCGCGGTCGAGACCGTGCAACACGAGCCGGGTCGGCATCAGCCCCCAGTAGGACGCGCCACCCACCGGGACACGCGCGTGCGGCGCCTGCCACACGGCCACCGGGAACTCCCACAGTTCCCGGTCCGGACCGAACTCCATGCGGTGGGGGCCGGCGTCGGCGGCGACGAGGCGCCGGCGGATCCGCGGCGAGTCGTGCTGGCTCGCGTCGTACTCGAACCCCTGATCGATGAGCACTTCATAGGCCCACGGCGAGTCGCGGGTGATCGAGAAGGCGGGCGCCCGATAGCCGCGAGGGACCTGGCCGGTGAGCTCTTCGACCGTCGCCCGCGCCGCTCGGAGATCGGCGGCGAACTCCTCAGGGCTCTGCGAATGGACCGGTCGATGGGCATCGCCGTGGCACCCGATCTCGTGTCCCCTGCTCGCCACCTCCTTCACCAGCTCTGGATAGGCCCGAGCCGCCATCCCGAGGATGAAGAAGGTGGCGCGAAAGCCAAGCTCGTCCAAGAGCGCGAGCAGCGCCGCCATCTGACGCGCCAGCGCCGGCCCGGTCTGCTCCCATTCCGGGACGCCGACGCGCCGCCTGACCAGCTGGTGCCAATCCTCGAAGTCGACGCTCAGCAGCAGCTCAGGCGTTGTAGATCACCATCGCGAGCCCGAACACGACGCAGTAGATGCCGAATGGAATCAGGTTGCCTCGCTTGAAATAGCGGCTAAGGAAGCCAACCGTGATGAGCGCGAACACGCCCGCGGAGATCGACGCCACGAGCGCCTCGCCACGGATCCCATGGCCGTTCTTCCCCAGCAGGTCCCCGATCTTGAAGACCCCGGCGGCGAGAATGATCGGGGTGGCGAGAAGGAAGGCGAACTTTGCCGAGTCGGAATTGTCCATGCCCCGGGCCAGCCCGGTCGACATCACGACGCCGTCGCGGCTGATGCCGGCGATCAAGGCGGTCGACTGGGCCAACCCGATCACGCCGGCCTCGCGGTACTCGAGCGTGCCGAGCTCGCGGCCGCCGTCGGGCTTCATCCCCTCCCGCTGCGCGAGTTCACGCACCTCCGCGGTCCTTCGCAGCCGCTCGGCGCCGAGCAGGATCAGGCCGTTGATGACCAGGAAGATGGCGGCGATCTCCGGGGTAGCGGTCGCCACGCGCGCCGTGTGCTCGAACACGATGCCGATGATCCCAGTCGGGATGCACGCGAAGATGATCAGCCACGCAAGCCGCTCCGTCGACGTCTCAACCCGCCGCTTGCGCAGCGTGGCGAAAAAGGCGCGGACGATCTCGACCCAGTCGCGCCAGAAGTAGATCAGCAACCCGATGGCGCTCCCGACGTGCAACATCACGATGAACGCGAGCCACGGCGACTCTTGTTCGGATTGCCACTTGACGATGTTGGTCCACCCGAACAGACTCGGGAGCAGGACCGTATGGCCCAGGCTCGAGATCGGGAACAGCTCCGTGACGCCCTGGATCGCGCCCAGGACGATGGCCTGCCAGGTCGTGATTAGGCTGGAAGCGATCGCGAGCATAAGCGGGGAAGGTAGCGACCGGTCTAACCCTGACCTAAGCGGCTACTGACAGACCTGCTGATCGGCTTGGAGCGCGAACTGTTCCGCCTGAGCGAGCTCGGAATGCGTCGCTCCAGCCGTGTCGGGAAAGTAGATCGTGCCATCCTGGAGACGTACCTTGTATGAGAAAACGCTGTCTTTTGGGGTCGGGATGTTCAGCTTGGCCATCGCGTCGGCGTCGAGCGATGACTGCAAATTGCGGGCGTTCAGCAGCAGCGGGTCGGGCAGATTCTTGGCCTTGCCACCGTTGCAGCTGACCGTGCCGCCGTAGTTGACGAGCAGAGTGAGTGTCCCACCCTGGCCGGTGCGGGTGAGCAGGAACAGATCCGGCTCCTCCACGTCGAAGCCGCAGGCGCCCAGCAGGAGCGGCAGCACGGCGGCCAGCGCGAGCCAACGTCGATGAGTCCTCACGCATCCGATTGCACCACGATCGCGGCCCCGCCGCGCCGGGGGTCGCCGCCGCCAGAGAACCCGCCGGCCTGATCTCGCTCGACCGCCTGCACGCCGCCGAAGAACAGGTTGCGATCCTGGAAGCGAGCGACCGTCATGCCGTCCGCCTCGAGCTGGGCGGTGTCGACTCCCGGCTCGGCGTAGACGATGTCGTCCTCGAAGTGAACTCGCGGCGCCTGAACGGCCTCGCCGGCGAGCAGCCCTTCGTCGATCACGCGGACGATCGTCTGCAGGATCGCCGAGCGAATCCGGTTTGATCCGGCGCTGCCGAGCACCAGTTCCGGATCGCCTTCCCGCATCACGACCGTCGGGGCCATCATGCTCGGCAGCCGCCGTCCCGGCGGGTGGCGGTGGAAGCCGAGCGGGTTGAGATCGTGCTCGCCCAGCATGTTGTTGAGGTGGACGCCGGTACCGGGCACGATCACGCCTGAGCACGAGCCGTTCGAACAGGTCACCGAGCAGGCCTGCCCTTCGCGATCGAGCACCGCGATGTGCGTCGTCGAGCCGAGCTGGCCACGCTGGCTGAGAAACCGCTGCACGAACCCGGGATCGGCGAGGCCGTCCAGGAACGCGGGCGTGCGCTCGCGCTGAGCGCGTTCCATCGCCGAGACGATCCTCGCTACGTCGGGCGGTCCGTCGGTCGCGTCCAGCAACGACAGCGCGTAAGCGATCAAAATCCCCCCCGCCGACGGTGGAGGATTGGTGAGGACCTGTCGGCCCCGGTAGGAGACGTGGAGCGGATCGCGGTCAACCACGGCGTAGGCGGCCAGGTCCTTCCTGCCCAGCGTGCCGCCGCGGGTCATGACCCAATCCGAGATCGCATCGCCGATGTCGCCGGTGTAGAACGGGTCGGCTCCCTCCGCCCCCAGCCGCTCGAGCGCATCGGCCAGTTCCGGCTGGCGCAGTTCGTCGCCGGCGCGGACGAGCCGCCCGCCGGGGGCAAACAGCTGGGCCGCCTCGGGCGTCGAGGTGACGATCGGCTCGAGGATCTCGACCACCAACGCCTGCTCGGGGTTCAGCTCGACCCCTTCACGGGCGAGCCGCGCCGCCGGCTCGACGAGCTCCGACAGCGGCATGCGGCCGAACCGCCGCGCCGCCTCGCACACGCCGGCCGCCATTCCGTACGCGCCGACCGAGGCCGGGCCGATGTTGAAGTCCTGGACCGCGTCGCCGAACGACACTCGGATCGGGATCAGCTCGGTCCGCGAAGCCGCGTCGGCTTCGCGCCCCGGCGCCTCGACGAAGAAGTCGAGCAGTACCGGTGTCTGTTCGGGACCGGCGACGAGCATGTAGCCCCCGGCCCCGAGCCCGGTCAACAGCGGCTCGCACGCAAACGAGGCCAGCATCGCCCCCAGGGCAGCGTCGACCGCGTCTCCCCCCGCTCGCAGGACGTCGGCGCCCGCACGGGCGGTGCGTGGATGTCCGGCGGCGATGACGCCGAGCGGGGGCCCGGCCACGGGACTATCTCCGGGGCATGAACTCTGGGACCTCGAGCTCGAGGGCCGAGGTGCTCCGCGACCGCCCGCGGCTGACCCGCGGCTCGCCGCGCGGTTCGCGCAGCCGGGCGTCGACCAAGGTGCGGTCGAGGTCTGACCGGCGCTCGAGTCGCTGGGACTCGCGCCACCGGTCGGATTCGCGCCGGCGCCCGCGATCATCGCCGTAACCGGTGGCCACGACGGTCACCCACACCTGGTCGTCGAGCTTGGTGTCGACCATCGCGCCGAAGATGATGTTGGCGTCCGGGTGGGCGGCTTCCGCGACCGCCTTGGCCGCCTCGTTGACCTCCCACAGCGAGAGATCGACGCCGCCGGTGATCGACAGGAGGATCGACTTGGCGCCCTCCATGCTCGTCTCCAGCAAGGGCGACGCGACGGCCTGTTCGGCGGCGTCGATCGCGCGCCGGTCGCCGGTGCCCATGCCGATCCCGAGCAACGCGTTGCCCGCATTGGACATGATCGTGCGCACGTCCGCGAAGTCGAGGTTGATCAGGCCCGGCAACGTGACCAGGTCCGAGATTCCCTGGACCCCCTGCCGCAGCACGTCATCGGCCACGCGGAACGCCTCGACCATCGAGGTGCCGCGATCGAGCACCGACAGCAGCCGGTTGTTGGGGACCACGATCAGCGTGTCGACCTCGTCGGCCAGCGCCTCGATCCCGGCCTCCGCCTGCTCGCGCCGCCGGGAACCCTCGAACCCGAAGGGGCGCGTCACGATCCCGACCGTCAGCGCGCCGAGCTCGCCTGCGATCTGCGCCACCACCGGTGCCGCGCCGGTGCCGGTCCCGCCGCCGGCGCCGGCGGCGATGAACACCATGTCCGCCCCGCGTAGCAGGCCCTTGACCCGGTCGTACTCCTCGCGCGCGGCTTGACGGCCCAGGTCCGGGTCCGAGCCCGAGCCGAGCCCGCGCGTGATCGCGTCGCCGATGTGCAGGGTCTCGTGCGCGGCCGACTGCTGAAGCGATTGGAGATCAGTGTTGATGGCGATGAACTCGACGCCCGCGATCTCCGCCTCGACCATCCGGTTGACCGCGTTCACGCCGGCGCCGCCGACACCGATCACGCGGATCACCGGCCCGCCCAGCGCTCCCTCGGGGGGCGCGAACGCCTCGGCCGTCCGCTCGGAGCGGGCGTAGACGTCCCGGACGGGCGCCGCCGGCTCGGGAGCCGGCTCGGCAGGCCGCGCCTCCTCCGGCCGCTCCATCAGGTTGAGCGGGATATCGGCCGAGAACGCCTGGCGCAGTCGCTCCTGCGGGCTCCGGATGTGGCGCGTCTCAGGCTCTTCGGGCGCCGGAGGCGCCGGCTTGGGGGCGTCCGCCGCCGGGGTCTCGGCAGTGGGGGTCGTCGGAGGCGGGGCCGGCGCGGTTGCCTCGGGCTGGGTCGCCGGCTGCCCCGTGGTGTCGGTGGAGCTCGGCTCCGAAGCGCCGGTGTCCTCGGTTGTCTTGCGGAACAGGTCCGCGAGCGGGCCCTCTCGCATGCTGGCGCGCTTACCGGTGGGCATTTCTGAGGACCTCCTTAGCGAGCTGCCTGTAGGCGTGTGCGGCCACCCCGTCAGGATCGTACTTCAGCACCGACATGCCTTTGACGGGCGCTTCGGCGAAACGCACCGTTTTGCGGATTCGAGACGCGAACACGCGATCTCCGAAGTTTTCCTCGAGCAGCTCGATCGCCTCCTTGGCGTGCAGCGTGCGCGTATCGACCATAGTCGGCAGGATGCCTTCGATGTCGACATCCGGATTGAGGTTCTCGCGGATCATCGCGAGCGTGTTCTGCAGTTGGATCAGTCCGCGCATCGATAGATATTCGCACTGCACCGGCACGATCACCTTGTCGGCGGCCGTGAGGGCGTTGATCGTCAGTAACCCGAGGCTGGGCGGCGTGTCGATGAACACGAAGTCGTAGTCGTCCCGCACCTCTTTGAGCGCCTTCTCCAGCGAGCGCTCGCGCCCGATCATCGTTGACATCGCGATCTCGGCGCCGGCGAGGTCGATCGACGCGCAAGCTACGTCGATCTCGCGCGCGCGGATCACTTCGCGCATCGAGAGGTGGTAGACGAGCACGTTGTACATCGACGTCTCGAGCGAGTCCGGGTCGACGCCCTGCGACATGGTCAGGTTCCCCTGTGGGTCCATGTCCACGCAGAGGACCCGGTGGCCCTCCTCGGCAAACGCTACCGCGAGGTTCAACGTCGTCGTCGTTTTCGCCACGCCGCCCTTCTGATTGGCGAAGGCGATCACCTTCGGCGGGCGGGCCGGCGCGGGATTTTCGGCCGCGCCGGCGGGCACGGGCACCGTGGGCGTGGTGGTGAGCGCGGAAAAGGTGGGAATGATGGCCGGCACTGGATCTTGCCTCCGGTGCTTCTTGGAACCCATACGCGCCTGTATTCGGAGCAGCCACACGGAATCCTCCGCACCACGGGGGGTTACGGCATCACCTCGGACCCCCGTCCCGTCAACATGTTGGATCGCATGCTGCTCGACAAGCGCCTGATCTTCGTCACCGGCAAGGGTGGGGTTGGAAAGTCGACCGTCGCCACCGCGCTCGGGCTGCTCGCCGTCCGTCGCGGTCTGCGCACGATCGTGGCCGAGCTCTCGAGCCAGGATCGCGTGCAGCGGGCGTTCAACCACGAGGGCACGGGGTTCCGGGAGATCGAGCTCGTGCCGGGACTGTTCACGATCTCGATCGACCCCCAGCACGCGATGGACGAATACCTGCGGGTCAAGACCGGCCCGCTCGGTCAGGCGCTGGGCTCGAACCGGCTGTTTCAGACCTTCGCCATGGCAACGCCGGGGATGCGTGAGTTGCTCAGCATCGGCAAGGTGTGGGAGCTCGCGCAGTTCGAACGGCGCACGCGCGACGCCGCCCCCTATGACCTCGTGATCGTCGACGCCCCCGCCACCGGTCACGGCGTCGGGATCCTGCGCACCCCGCGCACGTTCGCCGAGATCGCGCGGGTCGGGCCGATCGCGCACCAGGGGCGGACGATCGCGGCCACGATCGCCGATCGGGAGTTCACCGGGGTAGTCGCGGTGGCCCGGCTCGAGGAGATGCCGGTCAACGAAACGCTGGCGATCGACGAATCGCTCGCCGAGGACGGCCTCGCGCTCGACGCGGTGATCGTCAACGCCGCATATCCGACGCGCTTCAACGGCCACGAGATCGCGCGGCTGAGCGACGCGGCCGCCCGCGACCATTCGCCGGTCGCCCACGCGGCGCTGGGCGCGGCCCTGTCCGAGCACGCCCGCGCCGGCGTGCAACGGGAACAGTGGCGGCGGCTGATGAACGCGCTCGAAGCCCCGCTGATCGAGCTGCCGTTCCTATTCGTGGATCATCTCGATCAACCGGAACTCGAGTCGCTGGCCACCGCCCTCGACACGCGCCTCAAGCTCGGCTGAGCGCCGCCTCGCTGGGCGCCGCCCGGTTCAGTCCCGGCTGAGCGCCGCGGCCCGCGCCCCGGCCCGGATCCCCGACTCGATCGCGCCGTCGATGAACCCGGCCCAGCCGTTGGCGAGGTCCGAGCCAGCCAGCAGCACGCGTCCGTCGGGCTGTTGCATCGCGGCGTGGTAGTGCTCGTACCACCCCGGCCGGTGGATCGCCCACGTGCCGCGCGTGAACTCGTCGGCCAGCCAGTCATGCGCGGTAGCGTCGAGTACCTCGTAGCCGGGCAGGATCGCGTCGAGCTGGCGCTGCACCTCCGGGAGGTCGGTCGCGTCGCACCGCTCAGCGTCGGGCCCGAACCCGATCAGGAGCTGGGTGTCCTCGCCGAGCAGCGACTCGGTGTCGAGGTAGCCGAACGCGTGGCCGGCGCGGATCGCGTTCTGGAAGACCGGCTCGCCGTGCGCGCGGATGAAGATCTTGATCCCGCGCGACGCTTGCCCGAGCTCGATCGCCCGCAGCTTGACCTCGGTCAGCGCGGGCTCGAACTCGATCGCGCCCAGGGCGTTGATCGGCACCGCGACGATCGCCGCGCGCGCCGTGAATCCCTCCCCAGCGCGCGTCGAAACCTGGACTTGACCACCCCGCTGCGCGATCGACTCGACGGCGGTCTCGAGCCTCCGCTCGAACGGCGCGCCGGCGGCGATCGATTCGAGCAGCGCGCGGGTGCCGTCCACCATCGTCACTCGGCCGCCCGTGAACTGGGTCAGCTCGAGGCTGTAGCCCGACAACGCGTGCCAGCGCAACACCGACACGGCGCCGGCCTCGGTCAGCGGCGCGTGCGCGAGCGACTCGAGCTCGGCCTCCAGCACGTCGTGCTCCTCGTCCGACAGCGTCAGCTGGTCGAGGCGCTCGGCGATCGTCAGGCGATCGAAGCGGGCCAGCTCGTCGATCGCGTACAGCGGGTCGTGGGGCAACGGCAGCGCGGATTGGACGCCGTCGACGAACCGATCCCAGCCGCGCCGGACGATCGCATCCCGCGCGTCGATCGTCGCCGAGCGGCGTTGCTCGCCGACGTACCAGGCGGCGACCTGCGGATCGTCGCCGAGCTCGACCTTGAGTCCGGCGCGTGTGATCTCGGACCAGGTGTGTGGCTGGTGCCAGTGAACCCAGGCGCCGCCGTACTCGATCCTCGAGCCGTTCCACGGGAACGTCCACGTCCGGCCGCCGAGCCGGTCGCGGGCCTCGAGGAGCAGGACCGAGCATCCGCGCTGGGCCGCCTCGCGGGCCGCCGTCACGCCGGCGAATCCACCGCCGACCACGATTACGTCATACATGAGCTGCCTCCGGAGCAGGGGCCGGCGCCACCGCCGGCGGGGACAACGTCATGGAGCGGCGAATACTCGCGTCGACCGCGACGGCACCCGACTCGGACACCAACACTGGGTTGAGCTCGATCAGCTCAAGCGATGCTTCGATCAACAGTTCGCCGATCCGCTCGGCCAGCCGCGCCGCCGCGGCGACGTCGACCGGTTGCGTGCCCCGCCCGCCCGTGAGCACCGGAGCACCGCGCAGTGCGCGCAGCTCGCGCTCGATCCGCTCCGCGCTGGCCGGTAGGGGGACGATCGCGACCTCATCGAGCAGCTCGGTCCAGATTCCCCCGAGCCCGATCACCACGGCGGGCACGATCCCGTCGCGGTGGGCGGCGACGAGCAGCTCGATCCCGGGGTCGGCCATCGACTCGGCCACGAGGTCGGCGTCGTGTTCGGCGGCGAGCGGCGCCAGCCGCCGGTAGGCGTCGCGGACTTCGAAGGCCCCGCGCAACCCGAGCTCGATCCCGCCGAGCTCAGACTTGTGGCGGATGCCGGCCGCGCTCAGCTTGAGCGCGATCGGACCGCCAAGCTCGCCCAGGGCTTCGATCGCGTCAGCCTCGTCGTGCACGATCCGGCCGGCGACGACGTTGACGCCCGCGGCGCGCAGTAGCTGTTTGGACTCGAACTCGCCCACCCACTCCGAGGCCGCGCCCGGCACGCCGCGGAACGAGCGCGCCGCCGCGGCGATCTCGGCCAGCCGACCCGGGTCGCCGGGCCGGTTCAGCAGCGCCGACGCGCAGCGGATGCCGGTTCGCAGGCCGGCCACCGCCGGGACGCCCGCCTGGGCGAAGCGCCAGGCCGAGCCGTCGTCGAGCAGCTCGGGCAGGGTCGAGGAGACGAGCGTCGGGACCGGGCTGCTCGCGGCGCCGTCGATGATGGCCTCCCGGACCACGCCCCACGAGGCATCCACCGTGCCCGTCGCGTCATCCGGTTCGTCGTAAAAGACGAGCACCTGACCGACCGCGGGATCCTCTCCGACCGTCTGCACGAGCGCGGCGAGCGCGGCGCGATCGCCCCAGATCATCGCCGTGTAGTCGAGCGGATTGGCGACGGTGGCGGCCGACGGGAGCAAGTCAGCGAGGTGCGCGGTGGTGTCGGCGCTGAGCTCCGGCAGCTCCAAGCCGTGCACGGACGCCTCGTCCGCGCCGAGCGCCGAGTCACCCCCCGAGCAGGTCATGATCGCGAGCCCCGGTCGGGCCTGAGCGGCTCGCGGCACGGCGAGCGTCTTGGCCAGCTCGAGCAGCTCGTGGAGGTCGGCGGCCCAGATCGCGCCCGCCTCCTCGACCAGCGCGCGGAACACGCGCTGGTCGCCGGCGAGCGCGGCGCTGTGGGCCGCGGCCGCTCTGGATCCCGCCGCCGAACTCCCGACCTTGAGCACGACCACGCGCACCCCCGCGGCGGCGCACGCAGCCAGGCCGTCGCACAACGACGGCCCGCCGTCGTCCTCGAGGTACAGCGCGATCGCGCGCAAGCCCTCCGAGCCGGCCAGGGCCTCGAGGTAGTCGGCGGCGGAGAGGACGGCCTGATTCCCGCTCGCGATCACCGTGTGAAAGCGCAGTCCCCGGCTCGTCCCGAGCGCGTTGACGGCGACGTTGCCGCTCTGCGAGACGAGCGCCACCGCCCCGGGCTCGCGGGGCACGAAGGCGTCGCCCCACAGCGCGCTGCGCGCGTGCATGGCCACGATCCCGTTGCAATTGGGACCGCACACCGGCAGGTCATAACGCGCCGCGGCCTCGACCAGCCCGCGCTGGCGGTCCCGTCCCGAACCCACTTCGGCGAAGCCGGCGCTGATCACGACGGCCCCGCCACAGCCACGGGCGCCGGCCTGTTCGATCACCTCCGGCACGCCGGGTCCGGGGACGGCGACCACGACGGCGTCAACCGCGACCGGCAGCTCGGCGACCGAGGGCACACACGGGCGCCCGAGCACCTCGCTGCGCCGCGGGTTGACGCCCCACACCTCGCCCGAATATCCGATCGCGTCGAGGTTGATCAGTGCCTGGGCGCCGTAGCTCCCCGGTCGGTCGGTCGCCCCCACGACGGCGATTGACGCGGGGTCCAGCAGTCGGCTCAGGTCAAAGCGCGTCAATGGATCGTCGCCTCGACGCCGCGGCGCTCGAGCGCACGCGCGATGATCAGCCGCTGGATTTCGCTCGTGCCCTCCCAGATCCGGTCGACCCGGAGCTCACGGTTGAATCGCTCGGCCACGTTGGTCCGCATGTAGCCGCGTCCACCGAACGCCTGCACGGCGCGGTCGGCGCAGCGCCCCGCCGCCTCGCTGACGAACAGCTTCGCCATCGACGCCTTGGCGTGTATCAGCTTCACGTCCGCCCCGGCGTCGATCATCCCGCATACCTGCAGGGCCAGCAACCGGCCGAGCGCGGCGTCGGTGGCGGAGTCGGCTAGCGGGAACGAGATGCCCTGGAAGTCCATGATCCGCTGACCGCCCTGCTTACGGCTCAGCGCCCAGCTGGTCGTCTCGTCCAGCAGCCGCCACATCGCTCCCAGGCCGTGGGTGGCGATCCCCAGGCGCTCCTCGGTGAACCACGCGCGCTGAAGGTCCTCGCCGTTTCCGACCCCGCCGATCACCGCGTCGGATCCGACCTCGACGTCGGTGAAGCGGATCGTCGGATGGCCGTGCGGATAGTTGTGGGTGAACGGCGGGTCGTCGACGAACTCGACGCCGTCGGCCGTGGGCTCGACCAGGAACAGCGTCGGGAGCCGATGATCGCCGTCGACCACGTTGGCCATCACGATCAGCACGCGCGCGACATCGCCCGAGGTCACGAACCACTTCTCGCCGTTGATCCGCCAGCCGCCGTCGCTGGCCACCGCGGTGCTGGCGATCCCCGCCGGATCCGAGCCCGCCTCGGCCTCCGTGACCGCGTAGGCGTCGCCGCCCTCCCCGCGGAGGGCGGGCACCAGGTAGCGCTCGATCTGCTCCGGGGAGCCCTGGATGAGCACGTTGTAGGCGCTCGGCACGTGCCAGTGCAGTCCGTTGGTGACCCGTCCGAACTGCTCGTTGACGAGGAACCACTCGAGCATCGACCAGCCCTGTCCACCGTGTTCGGGCGCGAACCGTCCGCCGTTCAGCCGTGCCGCGATCGCTTCACGTTTGATCCGCTCGACGATCTCGTGCGGCAGTCGTCCGCCGTTCGCCTCGGCCTCCAACTCGAGCGGCATCAGCACGTTCTCGACGAACGCGCGGGCGCGATGCTGCAGTTCAAGCTGATCGTCGGTGAGCTCCGCGGCCGCGCTCGGCCCAGGGATGGTCGTGCTCATTGTCGGTACTCCTCGCTTTCCGTTCTCGGCAGCTGCGCGAGCCTTTCCCGGTCGGCCGCCGTGCGGGCGGCACCGGGACCGGGCAGGCCCAGCAGCAGGTTGTGGTGGTTGGTGATCACGGCGATGGCGCGTGCCCGCGCCCGCTCGACGTCGGGATCACCGCGCCGAGGGGTCGCGCCGATCAGCTCGACGACGCGGTGCAGGTAGGCCAGCCAGCGGCTCTGGTTACCCCGCAGTACGAGGCGTTCGATCCGCTCGCGCTCCGCCGACACGGCGCCCTCGGGCGCGCGACCGGCGAAGGTGAGGGTGGCGACCGCCCACGGCAGTTCGCGTTCCGGCTCCGGGGTGATCGACAGCCACTGCTCTCGCTTGACCATGGGCGTAGACTAACGCAAACTGATCACAAAGTCAGGTTTCAATCTTCTCTATGCCATCTCTCACCACATCCACACCACAGCCAGCCACCACACAAGCCCCGCGGCCGATCGGGCGCGCGCTCACGCCGCGCCTCTACAACGACCCCGCCGTCCTCGAGCGAGAGCAGGAGCTGATCTTCGAGCGCACCTGGCAGCTCGCCGGCCACATCTCCGCGCTGCCCCGCTCCGGCAGCTATCTGACCGCCAATGCCGGTTCGCAGCCGGTGCTCGTGGTCCGCGACGAGAACGAGCAGCTCAGGGCCTATCGCAACGTCTGCCGCCACCGTGGCTCGCGACTGCTCAGCGGCACCGGACAGTGCAAGGGCGCGATCCGGTGCCGTTACCACGGCTGGACGTATCGGTTCGATGGGTCGCTGATCGGTGTCCCCGAGGCGCTGGCATTCGGCGAGCGCCTGAACAAGTCCAAGCTCGGGCTCCTACCGGCTCGCGTGGAGGAGCTGTGCGGCCTGGTGTTCGTCAACCTCGATCCGGACGCGACGCCGCTGGCCGAGCTGGTCGGCGACCTGCCGACTCGCCTCGCCCCCTACCGGATCCCGACGCTCGAGCCCTTCGCTCCCGGCAACGGCAGCGGGCAGCCGGCCAACTGGAAGGTCGTCGCCGAGAACTACCTCGAGGGCTACCACATCCCGATCGCCCATCCGGGGCTGATGCGGATGCTCGACTACAAGCGGTACGTCTCAGAGATCCACGACCACTACGTGTGGTTCGACGCGCCCCTGCGCGACAAGTTGAGCAGTAACCACCTCGAGCGGCTGTACGCCAAGCTGGTCACGCCGATGCCGGGGCTGAGCGAGGAGGACCGCCGCGTGTGGCGGTACGTCTTCATCTATCCGAACACGACGATCGACCTGTATCCCGATCAGGTGAACACGTGGCAGATCCTGGCTGACGGCGTGTGGCGCACGCGCGACACGTTCGCTAACTACCGCCCACCTGACAGTGACGCGACCACCCGCCTCGTGCAGTGGTGCAACCAGCGACTCAACACGCTGGTCCTCGACGAGGACATCGACCTGGTCGACAACGTGCAGCAGGGCCTGCAGACGCGGGGCTACGAGTGCGGTCCGCTGTCACGGCGCGAGGAGCCCGTGGCCTGGTTCGCGGACTCGATCCGCGCCAGCCTCGACGGCGGGGCGCGCGACGAACTCGACGGCGACCACGAAGGACAGTGAGCCCGCGCGCCAGCGGAGGGGCACGGGAACGGATCCTCGCCGCGGCGGTCCGCCAGATCGCGCGCGAGGGCATCGACGGGGTGAGGATTGCACGGATCGCGATGGACGCCGGCGTGTCCACCTCGTTGGTGCATTATCACTTCGAGACGCGCGAGGCACTGCTCGCTGAGGCGGTCGACTACTCCTACGGCCGCGCCGGCGACGCGCGAATCTCGAACGGCGAGCTCCCGGTTAGCTCGCACGCCGAGCGCTTGCAATCGATGATTGACCAGTGCCTGCCGACCACGTTGGCGCTCGAGGAGGACTGGGTCCTTTGGGTGGAGCTGTGGCTGCGGGCGATCCGCCACCCGGACCTCGGCCCGGTCGCCGAGGAGCTGTACGGACGGCTCCACGCGTGGTTCGCCGATGAGATCGCGGCCGGCGTGCGCAGCGGCGAGTTCGCGAACTGCGACCCCGACGAGGTGGCCGATCGCACCGTGGCCCTGCTCGATGGCTTCGGTATCCGCACGCTCATCGGCGACTCCTCGATCCCGCTCGAGCGCGCACGGCAGGCGGTCGGCGCGGGGCTCGCGCGCGACCTGGGACTCGGGGAGCGGCTGGTCGAGGTGACCAGTTCGCGAGTGCCGAGCGCCGGCGCGCGCGTCCCCCGCCGAACCGGTACTTAATCTAAATCTAAGCCCGCGTCTCGCGCTCGGTTAGGCATGGGGAAAAGGTGCGGCCCGCACAAATCACCCAAGGCATCGACTTCGCGATCTCTGAACCCGCGCGCGGGCAGCGCGGCAACGCCACCACCGCGGTCTACGTCGCGGTGCGCGTGCCCAGCGCCGCCGCGGCGGCGGCGCGTCCAGTGCGCACCGCGCCCTCCATATAGCCCGCGATCCAGTGGTCCGAGCCCGCCACGTAGAAGGGCGGCTCGTGGGTCCCGTGCAGCGGTCCTACGCGCCCGACGTCGCCGGGGGCCCAGGACGAGATGTAGCCGAGCGTGTAGGGGTCGGCCCCCCAGGCGCGTTCGAGCACCGCTTCCGGCGTGCCGGCGCGCTCTCCGTACAGCGATCGCAGACCGTCGAGCACGGTCTGACGGCGGGCCTCGGGCGGGGCGGCGATGAACGGCGCGAACCGCTCCGGCGGCACCAACAGCGACAGAACCCCTCGGCCCTGCGACCACGTGGACCCGAACAGCCACTCGGTCTCGGCGAGGCCGTTCTGCCCCGTCCGCTGCCAGAACGGCTCGTCATAGGCAACGACCACCTTCGCCGCGAGCGCGTGCCGTTGCGCGCGCAGCGAGGCCAGTCGCGGCGCGCTCAGGCCGGTGATCGTCACCGCGCGCAGCGGTCCCGCCGGAATCGAGCAGACGACCGCCTCGGCGTCGATTCGCTCACCGTCGGCCAGCGTTACCGAGACGCCGCCAGATGCGATGTCGATGCCCGTCACGACGGCTCCGAAACGAAGCCGCGCGCCGAGCTCCGCTGCCATCCGCAGCGCGACCGCCGCGGAGCCCTCGGCGACGCGCAGGCCCTCCCACAGCTCCAGGTCGTAGAAGCCCTCACCGGCGAGCGTGGCGTGCTTGCGCAACTCAGCCAACAGCGAGGTGCGATCGGGCCCGTCGCAGGACAGCGACAGCGACGCGAGCTCGTGTCGCCGTAACACGGCCGGGAGCGCACCCTGCTCGCGTAGCCAGGCGCCTAGGCTGAGCCGGTCAAGGCGCGCGGCGTCGGGGTGGCGCCACGGGTCCTCCGGGTCGACCGTCGCCGCGAGGCGGCTGAACTCAAGCTCGAGGCGCTCGGCGTCGGCGCGTTCGCGGTCGGTCATCCAGGGGGCCTCGTCGCCGATGTAGACGCCCTCGGCCAGGCCCCAGCTAATCTCGCCCGGCTCGGCCACGTAGCTCACCTCGATCTCGAGCCCCAGCTCGGTGACCAGCTCACGGTAGGAGACGTGCTCGTGTCCGAACACCTCGCCGCCCGCCTGCACCGTGCGGCCGTCGGGCAGCGCCACGGCTTCGACGCGGCCCCCCGGGCGCTCGCGGGCCTCGAGCACGACCACGTCGGCCCCCGCACGATCGAAGTCGCGCGCCGCCGCTAACCCCCCGAGCCCGGCTCCGAGCACTGCCACATCCACCATGTGCAACTTCTCCTTAACGGTTCTCGCTTGACAGCGGCGAACTCGGTGGTAGTTTTCTGAACCGGGATTCAGGATACAGGCAAGAGCAAGCCTAGACCCCACCCGAGGAGAGAGATGAGCCCCCGACCCAGGGTCGATCACCTGCGTAAACCGCAGATCGTCGCTGCCGCCGCCGAGGTGCTGTACGAGCGCGGCCTGTTCGACACGCGCATCGGCGACATCGCCGAGCGAGCGGGAACCAGCTCACCGACGATCCTCTACTACTTCGAGTCCAAGGACCGCTTGCTCGAGGAAGCCGTCGAGTACGCCGACCGCGAGTTCTACGACCGGCTGTCGGATGGTCAGCATCACTTCGATCGAGCCAGCGACAAGCTCATTCACTTGATCGAGGAGACGAGTCTTGGTCCGGGTGGGCTGGGCGACTACACGCTGTGGATGGAGATCTGGGTTCGCGCTCGACGGGAGCCAACCGTCAGGCAGCGCTACTTCCGCCTCGACCGCCGGCAGCGTGCGCTGATCGCGGAGATCGTGCGCGACGGACAGCGCGCGGGCGAGTTCACTGTCACCGTGGACCCGGACGAGTTCGCGCTGGTGCTGAGCGGCCTCCTCGACGGCCTCGGCGTCCAGGTCACGCTCGGCCAGCCCGACGTGACACCCGACCGGATGGTCGACCGCTGCCTGGCGCTCGCCTCCGGGGAGCTCGGCTGCGAGCTGCGCCGTACCGCGAGCCGTAACGGACGTGAGGGGTGAGTTGTCATGCATCCACGTGAGGGATGGTCTGAAGGAGGGATCCGGCGCCGACCGGCGTCGGAGGACACGGCGATCTCGCGTCGTCAGCTGCTGATGGCGGGTGCCGGACTCGCGCTCGGCGGACTGCTGGCTGGCTGCAGCTCGACCAACCCCGCCGGCGCGGGCAGCGCCGTCCCCCCGCTGCCGCGTCAGGACCGCCCGGTCAAGTGGCCGGTGTACCCCGACAACAAGCCGATCGCCTCCGGCCTTGCCCCTGAGCAGGGCGCAACCCTGGAGATCTACAACTGGGTTGCCTACATCAACGAGTCGGTGATCAAGAACTTCTGTAAGAAGTACAACTGCAAGTACGCGCTGACCACGTTCAACACGATGGAGGAGGCGCTGGCCAAGCTGAACAGCGGGGAGCTCAAGTTCGACGTCTTCCTTCCGACCGTCGACGTGCTGGGTCAATTGATCGCGCAGAAGCTCATCCGGCCGCTCAACCACAGCTACATCCCCAACATCACCAACGCCTGGCCCGACTATCGCAATCCGTTCTACGACGTGGCCTGGCAGTACACGACGCCGTACTCGATCTATACCACGGGGATGGCCTGGCGCAAGGACAAGGTGAACCTCTCCCCATCGTGGAACATGCCCTGGCAGGGTGCGCCGTACAAGGGCAAGGTCGCTGTCTTGGACGATTACCGAGAGACGATCAGCCTGGCCCTAATGCGGGCCGGCAACTTCGACCTCAACACCACCAGCACGCCCCAGATCCAAGCTGCCGGCAGGGCGCTCCAGGAGCTCGCCTCGCTAACCAACGTCCGGATCGACAACAACGATTACACGGACGTGCCAACCGGCAAGACGTGGATTCACCACGCCTGGTCGGGCGACATGGCCGCCTCTTACTCGTATCTGCCCAAGGGCACTTCGGTGGACACTCTCGGTTATTGGTTTCCGGCTAACCGGAAGGGTCCGGTGGCCAACGATCTCATGGTCAACCTGACCACCGGCGCGAACCCCGTCCTGTCCCACATGTTCATCGACTACATGCTCAATGTGGACAACGCGTTCGAGAACTACAGCTACGTGGGTTACATGCAGCCCTTGACCGCGGTCACCCCGGCTCGGCTGATCAAGGAGCAACTGCTGCCTCCCCAGTTGACCTCCACGGTCGTCCTACCGGACTACTTCCGCCACGGCATCTTCCAGCTCGAACTGCCTCCGGCTGCCGACGCGGTGTGGGAGTCGACCTGGAACTCGTTCTCCAAGGGGCTGTAGGCGATGGGCAGGCGCCAAGACACCTACGACCGCCGCAACCGGTGGCTGTGGATCGCGCTGGCCATCCCCGGCGCGATCTGGCTGATCGTTCTGTTCGTAGTGCCGTTCTACGCGATGCTGTCGGTCGCCGGCGGCGGCGTCAACGAGTTCTTCCAGACGGTGGTCCCGGTCTGGAATCCACTTCACTGGTCGAGCTGGAACCTTTCCGCGGTTTGGCACGACATCGTCGGAACCGGAGCGTTCATCGGCCCGCCGGCGCTCCGGACGTTGATCTACACGGCGATCGCCACGGCGATCTCGCTGGCCATCGCCTACCCGGTGGCCTACTTCGTCTCCCGGTACGCGGGCAGACGGAAGACGCTGTTCCTCGTCCTGTTGATCGCGCCGTTCTGGGTCAGCTACATGATGCGCATGCTCGCGTGGATCGATCTCCTGCAGCAGGGCGGCTTCGTCAATAGCGCCCTGTCCTTCTTCGGCCTGCCGGGTCAAACCGATTGGCTGGGCGGCAAGTCGGTCACGGTGATCCTCGGGCTCGTGTACGGATACATCCCGTACCTGATCCTGGTGCTCTACGCATTCCTCGACCGTATCGACCCTCGCCTGCTCGAGGCCGCTCGAGATCTCGGGCTCAGCAAGTGGCGGACGTTCGTGCACGTGACCTTGCGCTTGAGCAAGCCGGCGATCATCGCCGGGACATTTATCACCGTGCTGCCGATGCTCGGCGACTACTTCACCAATCAGCTGCTATCTGGGGCTCCCGGCACCACGATGATCGGAAACGCGATCGAAGGACAGCTCGACTCCCCCGGCGAGGTCGGCCAAGGCGCGGTGTTGGCGCTGATGCTGCTCGTCGTGCTGCTGATACCGATGATTTACTACGTGGCCAGCACCGCCCGAGCCTCGAGGGAAGCTGTCTGATGGCCAGCACGGTTGACAAGCCGGTAACCGCCCCCTCGGGTCCCGGGACGGGCGCCGAGCCACGCCGCTCGCGCGGAAACCCGTGGCGCCGGCCGTGGGCGATGGAGGGCTTCACCTGGCTTTACATCATTTGGTCGATCGTCCCGATCGCGATCGCGGTGCTGTTCTCATTCAACAAAGGCGCCTCGCAGGCCACTTGGCAAGGCTTCTCGACCAAGTGGTACGTCGGTAACCAGGTCACCTCCGTGCTCCACAACCCGAGCCTGCACCAAGCGGTGATCCAGACGATCGTGCTCGCGGTCCTGACCACGGCGATCTGCGTCCCAATCGGGGTTGCTTTCGCCATCGGCATCGATCGCTGGCGCGGTTGGACTTCGACGGGGCTGAACTTCGTGATGATCTTCTCGTTCGTGATCCCGGAGCTGCTACTGGCGGTCGCCCTGTTCCTGCTCGTCACGCAGGCGCTGACGTTCATCCACCTAGGAACCCCGGCCGAGGTAGCCGGACTGGTGGTGTGGAACATAAGCTGGCCGGCGATCATCGTGCGGGCGCGGCTGGTGAGCATCGGGCGGACCTACGAAGAGGCGGCCGCGGATCTCGGGGCATCGCGATTTGGGGCCATCCGCCGCGTGTTGCTTCCGATGCTGTCGCCGGCGATCTTCGCCAGCGCGGTGCTCGTTTTCGCCAGCACCGTCGACGACTTCGTGATCGTGGAGCAACTGTCCTCGACCGCGAACACACAGCCGATGTCGGTCCTGATCTACTCAAACGTTCACGGCGGGCTGAGTGGACCGGCGCTCAACGCCTTGGCCACGATCATGCTCGTCGTCTCGCTCCTCGCCGCGCTGATCGGGTTCATCGGATATAGGTGGATGAGCCGAGGCGAACGGACGTCGGACGGCAACGAGGCACTAACGAGCATCGCGGGGATATGAGAGGACTGAAATGAGTGGAGGCAATATCAGGCTCGAGTCACTGACGAAGCGGTTTGACGATGTCATCGCGGTCAACGAGATCTCACTCGAGATCCAGGCCGGCGAGTTCTTCTCGCTGCTCGGGCCGAGCGGCTGCGGAAAGACGACTACGCTGAGGATGGTCGCGGGGTTCGAGCCGCCGAGCAGCGGAGAGATCCTGCTCGACGGCGTCGACGTCGGACACTGGGCGCCCAACCGCCGCAATGTCAATACGGTCTTCCAGAGCTACGCGCTGTTTCCGTTCCTGACCGTCGCCGAAAACGTTGCCTTTGGAATGAAGTACAAGTCGGTGGCCAAGTCCGAGCGCGAGGCCCGCGTGGCCGAGGCCCTGTCCCTGGTCCAGCTGAGCGGGTACGAGAAACGACGCCCCAACCAGCTCTCCGGCGGCCAGCAGCAACGCGTTGCGCTGGCGCGGGCACTGGTGCTGCGTCCCTCGGTCCTGCTGCTGGACGAACCTCTCGGGGCGTTGGACGCCAAGCTCCGGCGCACGCTCCAAGTCGAGCTCGGCGTGCTCCAGAAGCAGGTGGGAATCACCTTCCTGTACGTGACTCACGACCAGGAAGAGGCGCTCACGATGTCGGACCGCCTGGCGGTCATGAACCACGGACGGATCGTCCAGCTCGGTGCTCCGGAGGAGGTCTACAACGAGCCGGCCGATGCCTACGTGGCCGACTTCCTCGGCGTGTCGAACTTGATGGATGCTCAAGTCGAGCCCGGCGGAAACGGGCGGCAATGCTGTCGACTCCGCGTGGGTGACTTCATTCTCGAGGCCGAAGCAGGCCAGCTCGACGCCAAGGGCGCCGTCAAGGTCGCGATCCGTCCCGAGCGTATCCATCTGCACCCACAGGACACGGGCGGTGCCAACCACGTGCCGGGGATGGTGGAGCGCCTCGTCTTCCTCGGCTCGACCACGCACGTCTACGTTCGGCTCGCCAACGGCTCGGCGCTTCAGACGCTCGTGCGCAATGACGGCGCGGCGCTGCCCTACAGCCAGGGAACGCCCGTCACCATCGGCCTGCCGGCCGACGCGCTGCGCGTGCTGCCCGATCCCGGCGTCAGCGTGGCGGAGATCCACGACGAGACGACCGGCGATCAAGTGCTCGACCTGACCAACACGAGTTCGGGCTGACCCGAGACACCTCCGCGGCGCGGCGCCGCCGCCGCCTAGGCGCTTTAGACTCGCGGCGGTGAGCGTCGCCGAGCTGCTGGAAGGCAAGCGGGTCTGCATCTGCGGCGGCTCCGGCGGCGTCGGCAAGACGACGACGTCGGCGGCGATCGCGCTGGGGATGGCGGCACAGGGGGCGAAGGTCGCCGTGGTCACGATCGACCCGGCCAAACGGCTGGCCAACGCGCTCGGCCTGGCCGAGCTCGAGAACGAACCTCGCCGCGTCGAGGCCGATCGGCTGGCCGCCGCGGGCCTCGAGATCAGCGGCGAGCTGTGGGCGATGATGCTCGACTCCAAGCGGACGTTCGACGAGCTGATCGAGCGGTTGGCCGCCGACCCGGCCCGGGCCGAGGAGATCAAGGCCAACCGCGTCTACCGCGAACTGTCGACCGCCGTCTCGGGCTCGCAGGAGTTCACCGCCATCGCCAAGCTCTACGACCTCGAGCGCGACGGCGAGTTCGACCTGCTCGTGCTGGACACCCCGCCCTCCCGCAACGCGCTCGATTTCTTCGACGCGCCGCGGCGGCTCACATCGTTCCTGGACGGGCGCACGCTGAAGGCGTTCATCCGTCCGACGGGCCTTGGCATGCGGGTGCTCGGCCGCGGTGCGGCGCCCGTGCTGGCCGGCCTGCGGCGCATCACCGGCGTCGATCTCCTCACCGACCTCTCCACCTTCTTCCAGCTCCTCGGGGGGATGACCGAGGACTTCCGAGTCCGTGCGGCGCAGGTCGAGGAGATGTTGAGGGCACCCACGACCGCCTTCTTGCTCGTCACCTCGGCCCAGCGCGAGCCGATCGACGAGGCGATCTGGTTCCGCCGCACACTCGAGGGGAGCGGGCTCCCGTTCGCCGGCGTGATCGTCAACCGGGTCCATCACGACATGCTCGGCGACACCGAGCCCGACGATCTGGCCGAGCAGCTGACCGACCGACTCGGCCCCGACCTGGCCGCCCGCGTGGCCGCCAACTTTCACGACTACCACGTGCTCGCCCGTCGCGACGAGCACAACATCTCGCGCCTGGCCAGCGAACTCGACGGCCCTCCCCTGCTCCTGATCCCGCACCTCGACGATGACGTCCACGACATCCAGGGGCTGCTCCGGATGCACCGCTACCTGTTCGCGTCCGACCTCGAACGCGAGCGGCTGATCGCCGAGGTGGTCGCCTAATCGGGGCCTTCGAGCGCGACGCCGGGCTCGGCCCACGTGCTCCACTCGAGCAGGACCGCCTGCCACTCGTCCTGGGGCACGATCTCGCCGTCGTTGACCAGCGTCACGCGTCCCTCGTGCAGCAGCTCCCAGGCGATGTTCTCCGCCAGCGCCAGGCGCTCGCTGACCCGCGCCCCGGGATAGCGGTGCGTCGCCAGCGCGATGATCGACTGCAGGCCTACCGGCGCCGCGCCGGCCAGGACGGCCAGCTCGTCCTTGAGCGGATCGGCCGTGCGGGCCGGCCGGGCCGATTGCAGAATCGTGGCGGTGACGTCTTCCCCCCTCCGCGTCACGTTGGGCCACGACCGTCCGAGCCCCATCTCGCCGGGCGCCAGCTCGGCGGCTTCGTAGATCGTCAGCTTGGCTTTGCCGGGGGTGTACCCGTTGCCATCGAGCTCGATCGCGCGTCCCGCTAGCCAGGGGCCCAGGATTCGCGCGTCGAGCTCCTCCCGCGAGAGGTTGAACGCCCGCGCGACGTGGGGAAACTGTCTCAGCTCGACGTGGAACACGATTCAGCCCTAAACGCTATTAGACATGCCCGCCGCAGCCTCCGCCGACTAACCGCGCAGCCGGCGCAACCGCTGTTCGACGCGGGTAGCGAGCCGGATCGCCGGCAACACGCGCGAGCGAAGACGCCACCATCCGCCCTCTTCCACGCGGCGCAGCGTCTCGTGCCGAGCGTGCAGAAACTCGAGCGTCTCCTCCTGGGCACGCACCGCCTGGGTCAGCCGCAGGTTCTCTCGCTCGACCTGCCGGAGGCTTTCCTCGGTGAGCTGTAGCTCCACCTCGCGCCGGTGCGCGCCGAGCAGCCCGGCCAGCTCCCCGCTGGTCCAACGCTCACGGATCCAGTCCTCACCTTGGGCGGTGATCAGATCCATCAGCAGACGGGCGCCGACGAGGTCGAAGCTTCCGTCCTGGGCCCGAAATTCGGGGGTGAGGTCGCACACCCACGGCACCATCAGCAGTCCGTGACGGTCGTGGAACCGCGCGCACGCCGCGAGCAGGTGGACGGCGTGGGAGCGGGCCCCGAAGCTCGGACCGGCGGGCAGTTCCGGCGGGCCGCGGTGAAAAGCGAGCGCTTCAGCGCAGCGACGAAAGCCTTCTGGACGCTCGAGCGAGACCCGGAAGCTCCACTCAGCGTCCCCGTACCCGCCATCCATGCCCTGATCGATCGGGAACGCCTCGAAACACTCCCGGCGCACGAGCACCGCCGTCCACGGGACCCAGCCCGCGGGTCCGCTGGCGGGCAGCGCCCCCGGGGTGAAGGCGAGCCCGGCGCCGACGAACGCGAACCTGGCCACCCCGCCGCTGCACTCGAGCGAGCCGCCCGAGTGCGACACACGCCCGTCGGCCGCCACTACAGTGGCGGCGACCGCGGCGGCCTGGGGATGGGACTCGAGCTCCGCGAGAAGATGCTCGAGCGCACCCGGCAGAAGCTCGGCGTCGTCGTCGAGCAACAGCAGCAGCTCCTGATCGAGCGATTCGATCGCGCGGCGACGCTCGCCCGCGTCCTCGACGACGATGACCTCGACCGGGGTCAGCGACCCCGCCAGCGAATCGACCGCCCGCTGTCGCGTCCGCGGCCGTTCGCGCGAAACGACCAGCGCGGCGATGCGAGCAGCCGGCGCGCGACCGCGACGGCTCGAGGCGGGAGCTGCCAGCGCCGCCTCGCGCAGGTCGGCCAGCCGGCCTCGGTTCACCGGATCCAGGAGCTCGCCGGCGAGCGCGGGCCCCTGCGCCGGCTCGATCCCCAAGGCGTCAGAAAGCAGCTTCGCCAACCGCTCCGAGACGCTCCCGCTGCCCGACTCGCGGCCGCGGTGAAGGGCGACCACTTCCGCGATGAACGCGTCCGTCTGACCAGCGACGCTCTCGACCGCGAAGCGCTGCTCAAACGTGAGCCGTGCTGCGGCGCCGAGCTGGGCGCGCAGCGTCGGGTCCTCGGCCAGGCGGCGGATCGAGTTCGCCAGCGCCACCGCGTCGTCCGCGTCGCACACGACCGCGCCGCCTTCGCCGGTCGCGACCTCGACCAGCCCGCCGGCCGCGAACGTGACGAGCGGCTTGCCGAACATCATCGCCTCGATCGGAACGATCCCGTGCGACTCGTATCGCGAGGGGACGCAGACGATGTCCGATTCGCGGTACAGACCGTAGAGCTGGGGGTCGGACACCGCGCCGACGAACCGGACCGCCTCGCCGAGTCGCGGCTGGTCGCGCGCCTGCCTCTCGAACGCCTGGCGATAGGTCGGATCGGCCTCGGGGCCCGCGAGCAGAACGCTCACCGGCACGCCGTCCTCGACGAGTTCCCGCGCTGCGGCGATCAACGTGTCGACGCCCTTGCGCGGCTCGATCCGCCCGACGAACAGGACCCGCGTCCCGCGATGATCGGCAGACGCCCACCGCCCGTTCGCGGCGGCGCTCGCCTCGCCATCAGCTCGGTCCTCGAGTCCGCGCCCGATCACCGCCGTGGCAGCCGGAGTGAGCCCGTAGTCGCGGATCGTCTTCGCGAGCACTGACCGGGTCAGCCCGTGGAGATACGGGCTGCGGGCCAGCGTCTCGCGCTCGAGCGCCAGCCGCTGTGCGATATCCGGGATGAGGTGATACGAGCCGTCCAACTCGGTCAGCGTCAGCAGCGAGGTCATGCACGTCACGATCGTGGGGAAGCGATCGTCGAGCGCGCACACCACCCCTTCCGACCGCCACAGCGGAGCCAGCACCGCATCCACGGGTCGGTCGTGCTCGTGGATCCGCGCGACCTCGCGATACATGGCGGCAGCGATCATCAGGTTGTGCGCTGCGCTCTCGGGCACCGCGGCCAGGAATGGCCCTCCAACGGCGGGAACCCAGGCGGGTTCGAGCGAAACGCCCGGCAGATCCGGCAGCACCCGCGCCGAGGCGTTCGTCACCAGGTGGACCGAATGGCCCTGACGGTGCAGCGCCTGAGCCAGGTCAGCGGTGGCGCGCGCGAGACCGCTGGCGTCCTCAGCGCGGATGTCGCGGCAGAGGAGGCAGAGATTCACCTGCACCCCCGTCTCCGCGCGCGCAATTGTCTCGGCTCGGCGTGGAACAAGGCCCGGTCGTTACCTTATCCGAGCGAACGTACGCTCTATGCTCTACTGGTCCCCAGCGGAGAGGAGAGCGCCGAGCCATGCGGGTCAAGGCCCGAGCTGTAATCGTTCGCGACGGCCGCTTGGTGGTCTCGCGCGAGCGCCGGCGGGGGCGTAAGCACGTCCTGCTTCCGGGGGGCCGCGTCAAGGACGGCGAGTCGATCACCGAGGCGCTCGTGCGCGAGGTGGGTGAGGAGACCGGCATCGAGATCAATCCGATCCGGCTGCTTGTACGTAGCCGAGGTGGTCGGCGGCCATTCCGTGCACGACCTCAACCTGGTCTGGCTGGCCGAGCCGCGCGATCCGGACGCGCCGATTCCCGACCGCGCCCTGATCAATCTCGACCATGCGATCGCGGCGACGGTGATGCCGCCGATCCTCGACGTGATCGCCGCCGACGTGCGCAACGGCTGGCCCGAGTCGCCCCAGTGGCTCGGCAACGTTCGCCGCAGCACGGCCCCGCTCGATTCGGGTCGGGTCGGGTCTAGTTAGTTCATCTCGCCGCGCGCCACGGCGAGGCACGCCTCGCACCGCGGCCAGGGCGGATTCCACGGGTAGTCCGTGACGTCCTTGCCGCACAGGGCCGTGTCCGGGTCCTCCTCGGTGACCAGATGGCACAGCTCCTCGAAGCCGTCGTCGTTGACGCCGGGCACGTTCAAGCAGCGGGGGTGAACGTTGGGCGCCTTGACGGGTGCGCTCACAGGCCCAGCATAACTCTCCCCAGACGCAGAACGAGCGGGCGTTGGCCCGCTCGATGCTGCAGGTCGCGCTCCCCCTGACTACATACGAGCCCCAGGACTTACGTGTTTGTGCCTGGCGGGCAAAACACTCCCGGTCCCCGCAGGGACCGAGTAGGGAGCGGCCTGCGTTCAGCCTACCGCGCCGGCGAATGGAGTGGCGGCCCGACGGGCGTGCCGACCGGATCGAAGTCCTCGGTGGGCCGCTCGTCGCGAGCCTCCGCAGCCCGCGCCAGCAGCTCGTCGGCGACGGCCCGGACATCCGGGTCGAGATGGCCACACAGGGCATCGCGCAGGACCGCCCGCAGGTGCTCGGCGAGCTCGTCGACGAGCGCGTCGACGCCCGGCTCGGCCGGCGCGAGGCCGGCGATCACCGCGCGCTCGAGCGAGATCGTGTGCGCGATCCGCTCCGCCAGGGCGCCGCGGCCCTCCGGCTTGGCGCAGATCACGGCCAGCCGCTGCGCCAGCCGCCCGCTCGCCGGCCCCTCCGGCTCGAGCAGCGCGCGCAGCGCGAGCAGATAGTCGGTGAGGGCCTCGAACGGAGCCAGCCGCTCGCACCCCATCTCGAACCGGGCCAGCGCCCACGCGAGCTCACCGCCGCTCGGCATCCGCCGCGCGACCAGGTTGCAGAAGCCCCGCAACTCGTCCTCCTGCGCGGCCGGGATCAAGGTCACGAACCGTGGCCGCCCGCTGCCGCCCAACGGGATCGGGCGCCAGGCCCCACCGTCGGTCCGGGTCCACGCCATCGGGCCCAGCGCATAGCCGCCCCGCTCGAACAGCCGCAGCGCGGAGAGGGCCCGGCGGAACCGGCTGCGGGCCATCGATACCGGCGGACGGGTGGCACGGTCCTGGGTGACGCTGAGCACGGCGAGCACGTTCGGCTCCTCGGTCTCCCCCCACACGGCGTCCGCCGGCGCGTCGTCGAGCGACTCGCCGCGGACCAGCGAAAGCCCGTCGCCCATCGGCAGTTCCTCGGTGTTCGGGTCCAGCGAGACGCCGAGCAGCGGCGCGATCACCGTGCTGACGCACCGGCCCTCGTACACGGCCCGCTCGAGCTCGGCGTAGGCCGCCTCGAACCGCGGCGGCTCGAACCCGAACTCGCTGCGCTCGGCAAACACCGTCCCAAGCAGGAGCCGCAGCGCCACGTCGGCGCGTTGGCGCGGCTCGCCCGGGATCCGTGGCTCTCCGCGCTCGCGCAGGTAGCCCGCGACGCCCTCCAGCGAGGCCAGCGTCCGCGCCGCCGGCGCGTACGTGGGCAGCACCGACAACAGCCCGAGCCGCTCGCGGATGAACGCGCCGGTCAGTGGCCGGTAGCAGTACAGCGGGGTGCGGGTGCCCGGCTCCTCGGTCACCTCGAATGGGACCTCGGCGCCGCCAGCGGTCTCGGCCGTCAGCCGTCCGGCGGCATCGACCGTGAACGCCTCGATCAGATCATGCAGCGTTCGGTTGCGCACACCCGACGTTTCGTCCCGCCGGCGATCGATCCTTCAGGGGAACGCGGGGTTGCACTCGCGCTCGTTCCGTCCCGCGCCCCGGTTTGCCCGACCCCGGGCTACGAACCGTGCTCGACCTCGCTCAGGTGAGCGACGTTGGCGCGGTCGTCCTCGGCGACGCCGGTCAGCTCGTCGGCGGCCACGGCGATCCGCATCGCGGGCGGGCCTAAACGGCCGCGATGGCGGGCTCGAGCGAGGGGACGACTTGTGCCTCCTCCTCGTCGTCGCAGACGTCGAGCCATTCGCGCCCGTACGCGCGCATGTCCTCGATCAGCGGCACCAGCGCGCGACCCTTCAGCGTGAGCGCGTACTCGACGCGCGGCGGGACCTCCGGGAAGGTCTGGCGCTCGACGATCCCCTCCTCCTCCAGCGCCCGCAGCCGCAGTGACAGGGTGCGGGGACTGATGCCCCGGAGCGAGCGCTCGAGTTCGCAGAATCGCGACCGTCCGTCGGCGAGGTCCCTGATCACCAGGAGGGTCCACTTGCCGCACACGATTTCCGCGGTCCGGCAAACCGGGCAACTGCTCTTCGAAGCCATCTCGACTCCGATTCTAGCGCAATGCTTCAGTTCGTAAAGTGAGGCCGCGGCGGCTGGAGCGGGCCAGCCGCCGCGGCCCTCGGGGCTACCTGATCTTGTAGCTGTAGGGAACTGCCGCCACCTCGTTGCCGTTCAGCGTGCTGGCGACCTCGAACGCCGTGCTGTAGGCATCATCGACGTACAGCGTGCCGCTGACGGTCGTGCCGGCAGAGCCGGTCGGCGTGATCGTGACCGGGATCCTCGCCGTCTGGCCGGGAAAGACGATCACCGGAGAAAACGTCGACAGGACCGCGGGATTCGTGCTCGCGAGCCACAGATCGCCGGTGGGCGACGTCACGGCCGAGTCGAATTCCTCGGTCGTCGCGGTCATCGAGGTGCTGACCGGCTCGCTCGCCGGGGCGGTTTTCCCAAACGGACCCACGAGCTCCGGCAGGATGTTCCACAGCCCCTGGGCGAGCGGGTTGTCGCTGAACGATGCCGTCGCCGTCAGGCCGGTCGACGACAGGATGTCGGGGTCGCCCGCGGTGTTGTCGGCCTGGGAGTCGAACTGGATTGGCTCTTTCCCGGTGGTGGTCGCCTGTTCGCTCCACGCCGTCGTGTGCGTGGGAACGAGGTAGTACGGAACGGTCGCCACGTTGTCGCCAGTGATCGGGGCCGTCAGCGGCGGTGTTGCCGGCGTCAGTGACGCCAGCGTCAGCGTGGTGCTCGTGGGCAATCGCGCATCGAGGAAGTACATCTCGGGCTCGACGCCCGTGTTGCGAATCGAGATCGTCCCGGTCACGGGTGTACCGGCACGCAGACGGACGCTGGCCGAGTTGGGGATCCCGGCGGCCGACACCGGGACGGGATTCTCGTCGGTCCACACCGTGAACGGCTCGTTTAGAGCCATCCCCGAGACGGTCGGCGCAAACGTGATGATCAGCGTCCACTTCCCCGCCGCCGGCGACAGGACGTGCAGCTGGGCGCCCAGCTCGTTGACGGTGCCGGGCGTGCTGGTTGGCAGCGTGTTGGTGGCGTACGCGAGCGGCTCCCCGTCCGGGCTCACGAGCCAGGCCGAGAACGGATTGTTCGGGTTATTCGCCAGCGCCACGGTCGCGTTCAGCTCGGGTTGGCCGGCGGGAACGTTGAGCTGGTAGTACGCCGTTTGCCCGATGAAGAACTCGCGGCCGTTGCCACCCGTGAGCTCGCCGTTGAAGGCCTGGCGGCCCTCCGGGATCAGGCTCCGAAGCGTCACCGGGATCGTCGTCACACGCCCGAACCCGGGTCCCCGGTTGCTGTTCAACACGATCGCCCCCGCTGCGTCACCCGGCTGCGCCGGCGTCGTCACGTGGAGCGTGACCGTGCCGGACTGACCGGGGGCGAGCGAGAGTACTCCGGGACTCGCGGATCCGAACGGGGTGTAGCTGGCCACGCTGGCGCCGAACAGCACCGGTCCGGTGGTTCCTCCGTCGAGCGCGTTGCGGCTGTAGATGTACGCGGTCCATAGACCCGCGACCGGGTCGGTGATCTGAATATCGCCGTAGTTCCCATTTCCTTGCGGACGCGAGTATTCGGCCAGATCACCGTTCGGGTCCACCAGCGTCATGCGCACACGCGCGTCCAGGTTGGTCAGGGAGGCGTTCTGGAACGCGATCGCGGCGTTCAGCCGGTTCTGGCCCGCCGGCACGTAGAACTTGATGGATTGGTAGTTGTCGGTGATTCCCTGCCAGTCGAGGATGTGCGGACTGGTGGTGTCGTTGAGCGTCACCGTCGCGGTCTTGATGCTCCGGTAGGCGCCGATCGCCCGGGTGGAGACGGACACCGTCTGCCGGCGCGCGCCATTGTTCGTCACTGTGTCGGTTAACGTCTCGGGCGAACCCGGCTCGTCGACCGCGTTGAGCTGGTCGGCACCGGTCAGCAACGTGTTTCCGCTCGGACGCACCTGGTAGGACTTGGCGGCAAGCACCGCCTTGTAGGCGTCGATCTCGCCGGCGCCCTGCTGCTCGGCCGGCGCGCCGATGTCGTCGGCCGTGCTGGTGATGATCTGCTTGACGACCGCCGGGGTGGGATTTGCTCCTCTGTGGCTTTGCCGGTAGGCCTGGATCACCAGCGCGGCGACGCCGGCCGTCAGCGGCGAGGACTCGCTGGTGCCACCGAACTGAATGATCGGGCTGGGATTGCCGGCGAAGTCGACGCAGTCCTGGTAGATGGCGGTATCCGTCGAACATGGGGCCCAGCCGTCCTCGCCTGGACCGATCACGCTCACCGTGTTGCCGTCCTGCTCGAACCCTCCCGAGCTGAACGAACTCACGTTGTTGTCAAGCCAGCCCCTGACGCCGGGGAACGCGAAGCCACCGTAGTGGATCTGCGCGTCCAGTCGGTACGTGGTGCTGGCCGCGACGGAGATCACGTTGGGATCAGTCGACGGGGTGCCGATCGTGTTCGTGATGCCGGCATCGCCGCTCGACACGGTGACCGTGGTTCCGGCCGCCACCGCCGCGTCATTGGCCTGCTTGATCAGGTCGAGGCTGGCCGAGTCATCCGGGTAGTAATTGTTGCCCAGCGATTCGTTGAGCACGTTCACGTGATCGGTGGTGACCGCGTAATCGATCGCCTGCAGGAAGGACGAGTTGAAGCCGCCGCTGGTGCCGAAGATGTCGAGTCCGGCCAGGCGCGCGCCGGGAGCGACGCCCTCGATCCGGATGTTGCACTTACGGTTCAGCGGCAACGCGCTGTACTGGCTGACGTCGTACACCTGGGTGCCCTGAGCGGCGATCGAGGCCGCGTCGCCGAACGCCTCCTCGCCCCCGGTCGGCGCGCCGGTCCCCTGACCACTGAAGTCCTTGTAGTCGAAGAACACGTGCTTGCCGTTAGGACGGATGAAGTTGGGATTGTTGATATCGAGCCCGTCGGCGATGAACCCAACCTTGACGCCCTTGCCGGTGTAACCGAGCGAGCGCGCGGTGAGCGCGCCGGGGTTGTCCGACTGGGCGTGGATCGTCTCCAGGGCCTGCGGATTCAACTGTGCGCGGTTCCCCGATGAGCATGATCCCGGGATGGGTGACAGACCCCCTCCCGTCGTCCCGGCGCTGGCCTGCGCCGGGGCGAGCTGGATCACTTGATCCGGCACGACCTCCTTGACCGCTGAGTTTGACTTCAGGCTCGAGATCTCGCCTTTGGAAACCGTGGCCGAGATCGCATTGATCAGCGTATAGCCGTGAATGCTCTTCGCTCCCGAGGATGAGAGCTGCCGATCGACCGGGGCCTGAGCGGCCTTGACGGCGTTCCGGCGACGAGCCACGACCGCCGTCGTCGCGGGCAGGCCCGTCTCTTGATTCTTGAGTACGACGATGACCCGCTGCGTCGCCGCCTGGCCCTGGGCCGTCGCGGCCGCGGACGACAGCAGCTGACTTAGGCCGAACAACGCCGCTACGGCGCTGACGCCGATAATCCCCCTAACGCGCATAACGCGGAACTCCCTCCTCGCCCCCCTCGCAATGGACGGACGGAAGCCTATCGCGCTGTCAAGCGGTGGTGTGTCAGTTCTGGGTCGACACCAGCGCCGGTCGAGTGGCGTTCGGATCGTCGCGCCGCGAGCGCGCGAGCAGGATCATCGCGATCAAGGCGAGAACGGCCACTGCCGAGGCGAAAATCAGGCCTGCGGGACGTAGGCCGATCGTGTCGGCCAGCACCCCTTCGCCGACCACCGGCAGCGAGATCGCGACGTAGCAGACCACGAAGAAGGTCGACGCGACCTCGGCCCGTTGTGCCTCGGGTGCCCCGGCGTTGACCGCGGTGAGCCCGGCACGGAAGCTGAGGCCTTGGCCGAGGCCAGCGACCGCGAGGGCGAGCACGAGCACCGCCAGGGAACGGAGAATGAGACTGAGTGCCAGGACCGCCATGCCTACGATCAGGCTCGCGCAGCCGGCCGGCAGGGCGAGCGACTCGGGGATCCACTCGAGCAGCAGCTGCCCACCGGTCGACCCCACGAACACGGTGAACACCACGAGCCCGATGAGCGCCGGGCTCGTCACACCGAGTTCGTTGGCCAGGAATGCCGGCGCCACGGCCGAGCACAGGCCGAGAACCGCAAACCCGGCGAAGCTGGCGACCGCCCCGCGCACAAACACCGACCGGATCTCGGCCGGGATCACCAGACCTTGCACTCGCAGTTTGAATCCCGCGCGGTGCTCGACCGGTTCGGGCATCAGCCACACGCCCGCGACCGCCGGCACCAGCAGCGCGAGGTCGACCGCGAACGGCAGCCGCAGCGGCGACGCGGCCCCCTCGGCCAGCAAGCCGGCCAGCAGAGGACCGCATCCGAGGCCGCCCATGTTGACCAGGGTGGCGATCAGCGTCGCACGCGCGCGGCGTTGGGGCGGCGCGAGGTCGATCAGCGCCGCCGTCGCCGTGCCCGTGAACAGCCCCGCCGAGAGGCCAGACAAGAGTCTCCCGACGAGCAGCAGCGACAGCCCCTGGGCGAGCAGGAACATGACCGCACTGAGCGCGGACAGCGCCAGGCCTGGGAGCAGCACTCGCCGCCGCCCGACCTGGTCGGACGCGCTGCCGAACACCAACAGCGCGGTCAACACCCCCACGGCGTAGGTGGCGAAGATGATCGTCACCGTCAGCTCTGAGAAGCCGAACTGCGCCCGGTAGATGCCGTACAGCGGCGTCGGCAGCGTCGTCCCCAGCATCGCGACGACGAACGCGAACGCCACCGCGACGAAACCGGCCCCACGCCCGAGATGCGGGCGGCTCTGGCTCATGCCCGTCGCGGGCTGCCCGGCGACTTATTGGAGGTAGATCGGAGCGCCATCCGTTTGTGGGACAACCCCCTCCGAACGGATGGGCTCCGAGCTGAACGTCCTTGGCGCTACGCCACGTCGCGAAGCTTCTGCGCCTCGGCGAGCGATTGCAGCTTCTTGAGCGACTGGTTCTCGATCTGCCGGATCCGCTCGCGGGTGACGTTGAATGTCCGCCCGACCTCATCGAGCGTCCGCGGGTGCTCGCCACCGAGGCCATAGCGCAACTCGAGCACGCGTCGCTCGCGATAGCTGAGGTTCTCCAGCGCCTCGCGCAAGGCCTCCTTGGTGAGGATCTCGGCGGCCCGCTCGTAAGGCGATTCGGCCCGCTCGTCGGCGATGAACTGACCGAACTCGGATTCCTCCTCGTCGCCGACCGGCTTCTCGAGCGAGACCGGAGCCTGGGCCGACCGCTTGATCGACTCGACCTCCTCGGGCTCGATCCCGGTCACCTCGGCGATCTCCTCGGCGGTCGGCTCACGCCCGAGCTCGGTCACCAGCTTGCGCTCGGCGCGCCCGATCTTGTTGAGCTTCTCGACCACGTGGACCGGAATGCGAATCGTCCGTGCCTTGTCGGCCAGCGCACGCGCGATCGCCTGTCGGATCCACCACGTCGCGTAGGTCGAGAACTTGAAGCCCTTGCGGTAGTCGAACTTCTCCGCCGCGCGCACGAGGCCCAGCGTCCCCTCCTGGATCAGGTCGAGGAACGGCAGACCCTGATTGCGGTAGTTCTTCGCGATCGAGACGACAAGCCGCAGGTTCGACTCGACCATCTTCTGCTTTGCGTCCAGATCGCCGCGTTCGATCCGCTTGGCGAGATCGACTTCTTCCTGAGCGGTCAGCAGACGTACCTTCCCGATGTCCTTCAGGAACAGCTGAAGGGAGTCGGTCGTCATGTCCGGCTTGAGATCGAGCGCGGTCTTCGCCTTGCGCCGGCCACGCTTATCGGGCGCACGCTCGACGTCGGCCGCCGCGAGCGCCGGGTCGAGCTCCTCCACGAGCTCGATCTCAGCCCGCTCGAGGAACCCGTGAAGCTCCTCCACGTCGGCCTCGTCGAGGTCGAGCTCCGAGACCGCGGTGGCGATGTCGGCGTATGTCAAGACGCCCAGCTGCTGTCCGCGAGTGACGAGGCCCTTGATCTCTTCGAGTTCCTGCAGTTCCGCTACTGACATCTGATTCCGTTTCCGTCGTGTCACCACCGCACGCTGGACAGGTACGGCGCTTGGGATCAGGGAGCCGGCGCACCCGACAAGGGCGCACTCCCGCTACTCAAACATGCGTCGCAAGTATAGGCGACTACTATCTTTCCACTCTGGGGCGCATTCAAGCGTAGCCCGTCGCTGACGGGCCGATCCGCGCCGACGCCGCACGCGCGACGTCCATGTTCCAGTTGTACTACGTAGAACGTCCGAAACCGTTTCAAGTTTCGGTCGCAATTTCCTCCGAACAGCCCATCAGCGCACATCTGCCCTCTTATCGGTTCATGGTGCGGATTGCTTGAGTGCTGAACGATCGGCGGCGGCTCGTCGGGGGCTGTTCCTCTGCTCCGAGCGGGGGTGGGCAGTATCCACCGCGCCGCACGGGTGCGCCCGTGCGCGATCATAGGTAGCCGATGCCCGACGAGCGCCCGCCCGAAGTCCTCGCCGCCCTCCCGCGCACGCGCCCCCACCGCCGTAGCAACAAGCGGCCGACCCGGACCGGCGAGACCCACGAGACCCGCGACCCCATCCGCGCGACCCCGAAACCCCCACCCCTGCGCCAGCCGGCCCAGCCCGCCGGCACCCCCGACGCGCCACCGACCCGCAAACCCCCTGACGACCCGCTCCCGCCCGAGCCGTCCGGCTCGCGCCTTCCGAGCGGAACCGAGCTCGTCGGCACCGCCGTCCAGGCCGCAGCCGAGCTCGCCGAGATCGGGATCTCGATGACCGCTCGCGCGCTGCGCCGCACGGTCTCGCGCCTCCCCCGGCCCTAGCCGCACCGTCTCCCGCCTCTCCCATCCCGGCCACTAACCACGGCCGCAGCCCGCCGAAGAGCTGCAGAACTGCGCCCATTGCACCGGCCAGGAATTTCGTATACTGCCCGGCCACGCCGAGCGGCCGGTCCTCCGGGAACGGTCGGCGGGGGAACCACTTGCGGTCCGCATAGGCCGCAGGGGCGAATCGGTCCCGCAAAGGACCGTAGCGCCATCACAGCGCGAGCCCGTCAGCTCACCCCGTAGGCGAATCGAACGAGGGACGGACCGGCCAAAACGTGAGTCGACGCGCTAGCGCCTATGTAGTAGCTGCACTGCTCGGGACAGGGATCTTGATCTTGCCGTCGCTGAGCTGGGCGGGTTCCGGTGGCGCCGGCCTCAGTCCATCGGGTGGGAGCTCGAGCGCGAGCAGTTCGAACGGCATCGTCCAGCCCGCCAACGCCACGGTCAGCGCCAGTGGCGACGGCGTGAGCGTGTCTACGAAGGAATCCGGTTTCCTCAAGGGCAATCTGAAATTCACCGGGAGTGTGTCGCAGGGAGCCGGCCACGACATCGTCGAGATCGAGCGCCGGGGACAGGAGACGAACGGCGTCTGGGATCCCACCGCGCACGCGAACGTAGGCGCGAACGGCCATTACACGGTCACCTGGCACGCCAACCACAGCGGCCACTTCGCGTTCCTCGCCGCGCTCGAGCCGGCCGTCTTCGGCCGCACGATCGCCGCCTCGCCCGGAGTTCAGGTCAACGTCTTCGCGCTCTCGATCGCGACCTGGTTCGGCCCCGGCCTGTACGGGAACGACACCGCGTGCGGGGAGCATTTGACCAACTCGATCCTCGGCGTGGCCAACCGCACGCTGCCCTGCGGCACGCGCGTCGAGGTCTACTACGGCGGCCACACGATCGTCGTCCCCGTGATCGATCGGGGGCCGTACGCCAACGGCGCCGATTGGGACCTGACCGTGGCCACCCACAACAAGCTCCACACCCCGGGCATCGCCACCGTCGGGACCGTCCTCCTCCAGGCCAAGAAGTAGACCGCAAAATCGCGACGCGCACGCGCTGCGGACCGCAGACCGGCGCCGTGCCCGGAGCGGGAGAATGTGTGCCATGCCGCCCCCGCTGATCAGCATCCACGACGCGCGCGAGCTCGTCCTGCGCGCCACCAAGCGCCTCGAGAACGAGCGCGTCGACGTCGAGCGGGCGCTCGACCGCGTACTCGCCGAGGACGTGGTCGCGATCGGCGACGTCCCGCCATTCCCGTGCTCGGCGATGGACGGCTACGCCGTCATCGCCGGACCTGCAGGACGGACCCTGCGCGTGGTCGGCGAATCGCGGGCGGGCGCCCCGTCGGACCACGGCCTCGAACATGGCGAGGCGATCCGGATCTCGACCGGCGCCGCGATCCCGCCCGGGGCCACCGCGGTGATCCGACAGGAGGACGTGACCGAGAGCGAGAACTCGATCGAGACCGGCGCCCCCACCGAGCCCGCCGAGAACGTCCGTCCGATCGGCGACGACATGCACGCGGGCACGACGGTGCTCAAGGCAGGTACGACGCTGGGAGCGATCGAGCTCGGCGCCGCGGTGGCGGCCGGCGTGGCCGAGGTAGTCGTCGCCCGCCGCCCGAGGATCCAGGTGCTGTGCACCGGCGACGAGCTGCGCGCGCCGGGCGAGGCCCTCGGGCCCGGTGAGATCCACAACTCGAACGCTCCCATGCTCGCGGCGCTGGCCAGCCGCTGCGGCGTCAACGCCGGCCCGGTGGAGCGACTCCCCGACGATCGGGCCGCCACCGAGGCCGGGCTCGCCGCGGCGCTCGAGCGGGCGGACGTCGTCGTGATCACGGGCGGCGTGTCGGTCGGTCCCCACGATCACGTCAAGCCCGCGCTCGCCGCCCTCGGGGTGGTGGAGCAGTTCTGGGGCGTGGCGCTGCAGCCGGGGAAGCCGACGTGGTTCGGCACCCTCGACGGGAAGCTGGTGTTCGGGCTGCCGGGCAACCCGGTGTCGGCGGTGGTCACCTTCTCGCTGTTCGCCCGTCCGGGGATTGCGGCGTTGCAGGGCGCCACCTTGGACGGAATGCTCACCACCGAGGCGAAGCTCGCGCACGCGGTGCGACGCAACCCAATTCGGGAACAGGCGATCCGTGTCCGGCTGGAACGCAGCAATGGCGCGATCATCGCCTTCCCCAACGGTCCTCAGGGTTCGAACCTCGTCACTTCGCTGGTGGGAGCCGACGCGCTGGCGCTGATCCCCGCGGGCCCGGGCGAGATCGAGGCCGGGGCAACCGTGGCGCTCGAGCCGCTGCCGGACTGATCGGGGCAAGAGAAGCGCGGACCGGGGAGAATCAGGGACCGTGGCTCCGTATATCGCGCTCGCGGCCATCATCTCGGCGCTGATCGCCGCCCGGCGCCGCCATCAGAGCCGGTTTCCCGCGCAGGCGGTGATCATCTCGCCGCGCAAGTCGACGGTGATCGCCAAGGACGGGGCGGTCCGTTCGGTCCAGTCGGCGAAGCTGACCGTCAGTTCGGCCGACATGGCCTGGCTGTGGAATCCGATGAACCTCGAGAACCTCGCCCGCACCTACTGGCGCTTCCTCTCGCGGGTGACGCTGGGACTGATTCGGGTGGTGTACGGAGAGAACGAGCGCTCGGTGGTGCTGCTCGGCCGGCCGCTGACGTTGCTGCGCTTCGACGCCCCCGAGTACACGTTCGATCCCGAGCGCGGATCCGTGCGCTGGCGGATCAAGGACGGTTTCCTGGTGGCGCGCAGCGGCCGTGGCTGTGGCTATCTCGCCGTCGAGGTCCGGCGCGATCCGGTCCCCAAACCCGATGGACCGGTCGATCTGTACATCGAGGTCGCGGTGACGAACTTCTACCCCGCGATCGCGGCCAACTTCAGCAGCCCGGTCTACGAGGCCACCCAATCGTCGATCCACGTGCTGGTCACACACGCCTTCCTGCGCTCGCTGGCCAAACTCGACCTCGCGCGCTCGAAGGTGGGCCGCTTCGCGCCACCCGTCCCCGCCACCCCGGCCGATCCCGCGACGCAGCCGCCTACCCAGGCACCGGCGACGCAACCGCCGACCCAGGCGCCGACGGGTCAGCCGTAGCGAACGCCGGTCAGCGCGCGCAACTTGGCCCGGTCGTGGCGGGCCGAGACTCGCCGGACGGTGCCCGAGCGCGAGCGCATCACGAGCGATTCGGTGGTGGCGCGGCCGGCTCGATAGCGCACGCCCTGGAGCACGTCCCCGTCGGTGACCCCGGTGGCCGAGAAGAACACGTCCTCGCCCGAGACGAGATCGTCGGCGTTCAGAATCCGGTCGAGCTCGTAGCCGGCGTCGATTGCGGCCTGGCGTTCGGCGTCGTCGCGCGGCCACAGCCGACCCAGCAACTGGCCGCCAATGCACTTGATCGCGGCCGCCGAGATCACGCCTTCGGGCGTGCCGCCGATTCCCCACAGTAGGTCCACGGGCGAGTCGTCGCTGACCGCGAGCATCGCCGCCGAGACGTCGCCGTCCATGATCAGCCGCACGCGCGCGCCGGCCTCGCGAACCTCGCGCATCGCCTCGTGGTGGCGCTCGCGGTCGAGCATGACCACCATCACGTCGCGCATCTCGATCCCCTTGCGCCGGGCCACGAGCTCGAGCGTCTCGGGCAATGGCCGGTTCAGATCGAGCACATCGGCGATCTCCGGGCCGCCCGCGATCTTCTCCATGTACACGCAGGGGCCGGGATCGAACATGCTCCCCCGCTCGGAGAGCGCGATCACCGCGATCGCGCTCGGCATCCCGAGAGCAGTCAGGCGGGTGCCCTCGAGCGGATCGACCGCGACATCGACCTGCGGTGGCGTGCCGTCGCCGATGTGCTCGCCGTTGTAGAGCATCGGCGCCTTGTCCTTCTCCCCCTCGCCGATGACCACCACGCCGTCCATCGAGACGGTGTCGAGGACGTTGCGCATCGCATCGACGGCGGCTTGATCGGCGCCCTCCTTGTCGCCGCGCCCGACCATCCGGGCCGCCGCCAGGGCGGCCGCCTCGGTGACCCGCACCAACTCCAGCGCGAGGTTGCGATCGGGCCGCTGGGTGCCGGGGGCGCTGGACGCCATAACGGATCAGCCTAACCGTTCGCGCCGGCCGATGAGGCTCGGCTCAGGGCACGAATCGCCACCAGCCGATAGCTTCGTCAACCCCATGGAATTCCGACGGCTGCTGCCCGACCCGGCCACCGGCATCGAAGTGGACGAGCTTCTCGATTCGTTGGCGCTGCGCGAGCGCGCCCCGGCTGAGCGTCCGTACACGGTCGCCAACTTCGTCGAGAGCGTCGACGGTCGCGCGACCGTGCAGGGCCGCTCGCGCGGGCTGGGCGACGAGGGCGACCGCGCCCTGTTTCATGGCCTGCGCGAACGCGTGGACGCCGTCATGGTGGGCACCGGCACGCTGCGGGCCGAGGACTATGGCCGGATCCTCGGCCGCGCGGAGCGCCGCCAACGGCGAGCCGAGTTCGGCCTGAACGACGAGCCGCTCGCCGTCGTGGTCACCCGTAGCGGCAACCTCCCGACCGACGCCCGACTGTTCGGCGAGCCCGAGGCTCGGATCGTCGTGTTCACCTGCGTCGATTGCGACGTGTCCGGCTGCGCCGCGAAGATCGACCTCATCAAGCTGGCTCCGGATGAGCTGACCCTGACCGCGGCCCTCCACGCCCTGCGGGCCGACTACGACGTCCGCTGGCTGCTGTGTGAGGGGGGGCCGAGGCTGTTCAGCGGCCTGCTCCACGAGCGGCTCGTCGACGAGTTGTTCGTGACCCTGGCGGCCAAGCTCCTCGGCGGCGGCGACGGACCGACGATCACCACCGGCGCCGAGCTGGTCCCGCCGCAGGAACTCTCACTCAGCTGGCTGCTCGCCCGGCCCCCGGTCCTGTACGCCCGCTACGCGATCACTCCGCCCTGAGCCGGCCGACCGCCCGCCGGCCCGCGCGAAGCGGTCCGCCAGCCGCCGCACCGCGGCGACGAACTCGGGCGGCTCGACCGCTTCGAACTCAACCCCGATGCTGGCGATGTAGACGGCCAGGCCATCCAGCCACCCCGAGCCGGTGTGCAGCAGGCAACGGCGCTCGTCGAGCGGCTCGAGCCGGCCGAACGCGTAGGGGACGCGCTGCGCGACCTGTTCCATCGGCGCGTGCAGGATGACCCGCGCCTGGTAGCGGTCGCGAGTGGTCGAGACGCCGCGGGCGACGAACGCCGCCAGGTTAGGGTCGGGTGGCTCGCGAGGCGGGAAGCGCCGATCGCGAAACGGCACCGCATCGATCCGGTCGACCCGGAACGTGCGCCAGTCGTCGCGCTCGACATCCCACGCCACCAGGTACCAGTAGCGCCCGGTATGGACCAGCCCGCAAGGCTCGACGAGACGCCGGCTCGACTCGCCGCGATGGTTGTTGTAGGGGAAGCGCAGCCGCTCGTGGTCCCGGCAGGCGCCGGCGATCACCAGCAGCAACTCGGGATCGACGACCGGCCCGTGGCCCGGGTAGGCGACCGTGGCGGCGCCGACGGCGTTGACCCGCCGGCGCAAGTGGTCGGGCAGCATCTGCTCGAGCTTGGCCAGCGCCCGCACCGAGGTCTCTTCGATCCCGGCCACCCCGCCTCCGGTGGCGGTTCGGAGGCCGACCGCGACCGCGACCGCCTCCTCCTCGTCGAGCAATAACGGCGCCAGCGAGGAGCCCGCGCGCAGCGAGTAGCCGCCGGCGACCCCGGGCGCGGCGTCGATCGAGTAGCCCAGCCGGCGGAGTCGGTCGATGTCGCGGCGCACGGTGCGTACGCCGACTTCGAGCCGCTCCGCCAGCTCGACCCCCGTCCAGTGGCGGCGAGTCTGGAGGACCCCCAGGAGCCGGAGCAGCCGAGTCGAGGTCTCGAGCACAAACCCGAGGATGTCAGGAATTGCGGACCGGAAGAGACCTCAATGATCCATAGGCTGCCGTTTGTCCGAATAAGCTCGTAAAGGAGAAACACGATGGATTGGAAGCTCGAGCTCGTCGCCCTCCCCGTGTCCGACGTCGATCGCGCCAAGGACTTCTATGTGCAAGCCGGCTTCAACGCCGATCACGACGTCACGGTCAGCGAGGAGGTGCGCTTCGTCCAGCTGACGCCGCCAGGGTCTGCCTGCTCGATCGCGATCGGCAAAGGCCTCGTCGACAGCGAGCCCGGTTCCGTGGCCGGCATGCAGATGGTGGTCTCGGACATCGAGCAAGCGCACCAGGAACTCGTGGACAGAGGCGTGCAGGCGAGCGAGATCGAAGACTTCGATTGGGGGCGGTTCGTCTTCTTCAGCGATCCCGACGGCAACCGCTGGGCCGTCCAGCAAATCCCCCAGCGTTGAAGTTTCACTTCCGTTCATCTCGGGGATGGGACAATTGGTGTCGATGAGCAGCCCGACCGCAGTGTTGGCTCGCTTGACCGCGGCGGACCCCGTCGAAGGGCTGCAAGAGGCCCGGGAGCGGACGCTGGCGCTGGTCGCTGCGATCTCCGACGAGGACCTCGAGCGAGTCCTTTCGCCGTTGATGAGCCCGCTGGTCTGGGACCTCGGCCACATCGCGGCGTTCGAGGATCTCTGGCTGGTCCACCGCTACGGCGAGCTGCCGCTCCTGCGCGAGGATCTCGCCGACGTCTACGACGCGTTCGAAACCCCCCGGGCTCACCGGGGGGATCTCCCCCTGCTGGCACCGGACGAGGCCCGTGACTACCTCGAGGACGTGCGCGCCAGGACGCTCGAGGTGATCGACGAACGCGGCGCGGCCGAGGTGCACGAGATGGTGATGCGTCACGAGCACCAGCACAACGAGACGATGCTGCAGGCGATCCAGCTCGCCCGTCTCGACTGCTACCGGCCTCCCGCTCCGCGGGCCGACCCGTCTCCGGTGGCGACGCTGACCGGACTCGAGCTGATCGAGATTCCCGCCGGCGAGTGCACGATCGGGGCCGGCCGCTTCGGCTTCGCCTACGACAACGAGCGCCCGCGCCACCGGACCGACGTGCGCGGCTACATGATCGGCCGCACTCCGATCACCAACGCGACCTACCTGACGTTCGTCGAGGGCGGCGGGTACGAGCGCCGCGAGTGGTGGTCGGACGAGGGCTGGGCCTGGAAGGAGGAGTACGACATCACGAGACCTTTGGCGTGGACGGCGGACCTGCGGGCCGAATGGCGCCTGTTGTCGTTCGAGCCGCTCGACCCCCAAAGGCCCGTCGTCCACATCTCCTGGTTCGAGGCCGACGCCTTCGCTCGCGCGCACGGTGTCCGGCTCCCCACCGAAGTCGAGTGGGAGAAGGCGGCGACCTGGGACCAGAAGGACGGGATCGCCAGGCCATATCCATGGGGACGCAAGCCACCCATCGCGGGCCTGCACGCCAACGTCGATCACGGCGGCGGCGGAACCGCCCCGGTGGGCTCCTATCCGGCCGGCGCCGCGCCGTCGGGCTGCCTCGGGATGATCGGTGACGTCTGGGAATGGACCGCGAGTGACTTCACCGCCTACCCGGGCTTCCGCGCCTATCCGTACAAGGAGTATTCGGAGGTCTTCTTCGGCTCCGACTACAAGGTGCTCCGCGGCGGGTCGTGGGCCACGCGCGCGCGAGTAATCACCCCCGCCTTCCGCAACTGGGATTACCCACAGCGCAGGCAGATCTTCGCCGGCCTGCGAATCGCGAGGGATCTATGAAGTCGTTGCTCGATACCGACGAGATCACGATCGAGTCCTGGCTCTCCGAAGTCGACGAACGGACGCTCGCCAACGACGTGCTCGACGGGCTGACCAAACCGTTCAAGGAGCTGCCGCCCAAGCACTTCTACGATGCGCGGGGATCGGAATTGTTCGAGCTGATCTGCGGGCTGCCGGAGTACTACCCCTCCCGGACCGAGCGCCGCATCCTCGAGCAGCGCAGTCCCGAGATCGTCCGGAACACGGGCGCGGGCGAACTGGTCGAGCTCGGCTCGGGCTCGGCCGAAAAGGCGCGCATCCTGCTCGACGCGATGGCCGCCGCGGGCACCCTCCAACGCTACGTCCCCCTTGACGTCTCGGAGCAGGTCGTCCGCGAAGCCGCCGGGCAGCTGATCGAGGAGTACGACGGGCTGCGGATCCACGGGGTCATCGGCGACTTCGAGCGGCACCTCGAGATGGTCCCGCCGTCCAACGGAACGCCGCGGCTCGTCGCGCTGCTGGGCGGGACGATCGGCAACTTCCCGCCGGGCACGCGGCGCGGGGTGCTGCGCAGCATCGGCGCGTTGCTCGGCCCGCGGGACCGGATCCTGCTCGGCACCGATCTGGTCAAGGACCCCTCGGTGATCGAGGCCGCCTACGACGACTCGCAGGGCGTCACCGCCGAGTTCAACCGCAACCTCCTGCACGTGCTCAACCGCGACCTCGACGCCGACTTCGTGCCCGAGGCGTTTGACCACGTGGCATTCTTCGACCGCCGGCACGAGTGGGTCGAAATGCGCCTGCGCGCCCGTCGGCCATGTTCGGTGCTGATCGCCGACCTCGGCCTCAGGGTCGAGTTCGCCGCTGGGGAGGAGCTCCGGACCGAGATCAGCGCCAAGTTCACGCGCGCGCGCGTGGAGGCGGACTTCGCGGCGGCCGGGCTCGAGCTCGAGCAGTGGTACACCGACGACGAGAAGCTGTTCGCGCTGTCGGTCGGCCGGCGCTGCGACGGCTGAACCCACGGCGTGCCAACATAACGTCGGCCGGGTGCTCGGGGGCATCAGATGGCGGACGTCTTCCTTTCCTATTCCCGTCGCGATCGCGAGTTCGCGTTGCGTCTGCACGGCGCCCTGGTGGACCGGGGCAAGGACGTGTGGATCGACGAGGAGGACATTCCCCCCACCGCCCGCTGGCGCGACGAGCTCAGAGAGGCGATCGAGGCCGCCGATTCGTTCCTGTTCCTGATCAGCCTGGACTCGGCCGCCTCGCCTCAGTGCTCGCGCGAGCTCGAGCACGCCGAGGAACTGAACAAGCGCGTGATCGGCGTGCTGGTCCGCGCCACTGCACCCGATCGCCTGCCCGAGAGCCTGTCGGCGCGCCAGTTCGTCCCCCAGCGCGGCGAGTTCGACGACGACTTCGCCCGCTCGCTGCAGACGCTCGTGGCGGCGATCGACACCGATCTCGAGTGGGTCAAGGCTCACACCCTGTGGGGCCGCAAGGCACGGGAATGGGAGACGCACGAGCACGACGCGAGCTTCCTGCTCTCGGGGTCCGAGCTCGACGAGGCCGAGCAGTGGATCGCGCGCCAGTCAGGCAAGCAGCCGGCGCCGACCGAGCTCCAGGCCACCTACGTCCTGCGCAGCCGCCAGCGCACCACCCGCCGCCTCCGTTCGACGCGGGCCGCGATTTCCGTCGCCTTGATCGTGGCCGTCGCGCTGTCGGTGATCGCGTTGCTGGAGCGGGCCAACGCGGTGGCTAATGAGAAGACCGCGCAATCGCGCGAGCTGGCCGCGAGCGCCGAGAAGGCGCTCGCCTCCGATCCCGAGTTGAGCACGCTGCTGGCGCTCCGCGGTCTCGAGCTCAGCCCGACCGCCCAGGCGCAAACCGCCCTGCGCGACGCGATGCCCCAGTTGCAACTGCTCGACACGCTGACGCCGCGGGCGGCCCTCTACAGCCCGAGCTTCAGCCCCGACGGCAACCTCGTGCTGACCGCGAGCGCCGACGGCGCGGCCGAGATCTGGGACGCCCACACCGGCGAGCGGCGAACCGCGCTCACGGGCGCGATCGGCACCGGACTCGAGCAGGCGCTGTTCAGTCCCGACGGCAGCCAGGTGATGACGGCCAGCGACCAGGGCACGGTCAGGCTGTGGTCCGCGTCGAGCGGGCGCCAGCTCGGGGTGCTGACCGAGCCGAGCGGCGCCGGCATCAACGGCGCCTCGTTCAGCCCCGACGGCAAGCTGATCGTCACCGCCGGCAGCGACGACCAGGCGATCGTCTGGAGCACGAGCAGCTACACGCGAGTCGGATCCCCGATCAGCACCGGCGTACCGGTCTACGCCGTGGCGTTCAGTCCGGGCGGGAAGCTGATCGCCACCGGCGGCAACGACGGGGTCACACAGCTCTGGAGCTGGGGCGGCGGCCTCGATCCGCGCATCGTGCTCACGCTCAAGAACCCTGACGCGGACCCGCTGTACACCGTCGCCTTCAGCCCGGATGGGACAAAAGTGGTGACCTCGAGCAGCGACGGCGCCGCACGGGTGTGGGACACGACCACCGGCAAGCTCCTGCTCACCGTGACCCAGCCGGACCACAGCGCCATCTACAGCGCGGCGCTCAACCACAACTCGACACAGCTGCTGACCGCCAGCTACGACGGCGCCGCGCGGGTGTGGAATGCGCGTACCGGCGCGCCCATCCGCGTGCTCAGCGAGCCGGCGCACGCGGCGCTCGAGGGGGCGGCGTTCAGCGCCGACGGCACGCGGATCGTGACCGCGAGCCTCGACGGCACCGCGCGCGTGTGGGAGACCGCCACCGGCCGCCAGCTGGCGCTGATCAGCGAGAGCGAGGGCACCCCGGTTTCCCAAGCGTCCTTCAGCCCCAACGGGCAGCTGCTCGTGACCGGAAGCCACGACGGCACGGCGCGGATCTGGAACGTGCGGACGCGCGCGCTGGTCGAGGAGATGGTCGACCCAGCCGCCAGCCCGGTCAACGCCGTCGCGTGGAGTCCGAACGGGCGGCTGATCGTGACCGCCGGCAATGACGGCGTCGCCAGGATCTGGTCGGTGGCGAGTGACCGCCAGGTAGTCGAGCTGACCACACCCGACGACAGCAACGTGAAGATCACCGACGCATCGTTCAGCCCCGATGGCGCGCGCGTCGTGACCAGCCTCGGAAACGGCACCGCGCAAGTCTGGAACGCAAGGACGGGAAAGCCTCTCGAGACCATCGGCAAGCCGAGCCTTTATGCCCTGCTGAGCGCGGCATTCAGCCCCGACGGCAGGCGCGTAGTAACCGCCAGCGCGGACGGAACCGCGCGAATCTGGGACGTCGCCACGGGCAAGAAGGTCGGGCCGACGCTGAGCGAGCCGGTGGCGATCGAGACGGCCATGTTCAGCCCTGACGGGAAGGACGTCTTGACCGCGAGCGGCGGCGAGGCCAGGATCTGGAACGCTGCCACCGGCGAGCAGATGCTCGATTTCGTTGAGCCGGGCCTCGTCACGCTGAACTCGGCCGCCTATAGCGCCGACGGCCACTCGATCGTTACGACCAGCGCGGACGGGACGGCGCGGGTCTGGAACGTCGATACGGGCGCCCAGGTGGTGGCGTTGCTCGGGAGCACTGAGTCACTTGACGACGCTGAGTTCAATCCGACCCGGGACCTGGTCGTCACCGCCGGCGCCGACGGAACGGCCAAGCTTTGGGACGGCCATCCGCGTGAGCAGCAGGGTCTGTTGCGCAGCCCCGACGGCAAAGAGATCACTCGCGCCAGTTACAGCGCCGATGGCAGACTGATCATCACTGGTGGAGGCGACGGCAGCGCGATCATCTGGAACGCCGCCACCGACCGCTCGGTGCGCGTCCTGCGCCCCGCGCGCCCCGCGCTGCAGTACTCCGCGCGACTCAGCCCGGACGGCCGGTCGGCGGTGACCGTCGGCACTGACGGGGTGGCCCGGGTCTGGAACGTCACCACCGGCGCGCCCATCGGCACGATCAGCATCCCGAACGTCGAGATCTACGACGCCACCTTTAACCCCAGCGGCGACCAGATCGTTACCGCCGGGTCAGCCGGACTTCGACGTTGGAACGCCGACACGCTCGAGCCGATCGGTGCTCCCGCCGACACCGGCATCGCCTTCTTCAGCGTCGCGTTCGATCCCTCCGGCCACAGGATCGTCGCCGCGGGCGCTAACGGCACCGCGCGGATCTTCACCAACTCGCTCGGCGCGGTCGGGGTGATCAGCGAACCCGGAGGAGACGGCGTCAACAATGCCGTGTTCAGCCCGGACGGCAAGCTCATCCTGAGCGCCAGCGTCGACGGGACCGCGCGCGTCTGGAACGCGGCCACCGACGCGCTGCTGATGACGATCACCGAGCCCGGCGACGGGAGCATCCGGGCCGCGACCTTCAGTCCGAATGGCTCGCTGATCGCGACCGCCAGCCTCGACGGGACCGCCCGTGTCTGGTCGGCGACCACAGGCCAACAGCTGACTGAGTTCGATGTCGGCGGATCGCTCACCGATGCCGGCTTCAGCCCCGACGGCCAGCGCGTCATCCTGGCCGGCGCCGACGCCACGATCTGGTCGACCGAGCTCGCCGCCCCGCTGCCTACGATCGAGCGGCTGGCACACCAGCGAGTGACGCGCACCTTCACCCCGGCCGAGGTCGCCACCTACCTCCAGGGGATAGGCCCCTGACAGTCGGGTTCCGCGCCATGGAGATCGAAGGCAGCGGCGCGCTCGTCGCCGGCGGCGCGTCGGGACTGGGCGAGGTGATCCGTCTTGACCGTGCCCTGCGGATGCCGCCGCGATAGCGCTCCGGTCTAGGCCAGACGCTCGACCAGCATCGCCTGACCCATCCCGCCGGCGACGCACATCGACTCGATTCCGTACGTGCCGTCGAGCGCTCGCAGGCCGTTGAGCAGCGTGGTCATGATTCGCGCGCCGGTCATGCCGAACGGGTGACCGAGGGCGATCGCCCCGCCGAACGGGTTGAGCTTCTCGTCGGGAATCCCCAGCTCGTCCTTGCACGGCACGATCTGGGCCGCGAACGCCTCGTTGATCTCGACGATGTCGACGTCGTCGATCGTCATGCCGGTCGCCTTGAGCAGTGACTGGATCGCCGGGATCGGACCGAGGCCCATGATCTCGGGGCGGACCGCAGCCACCGTCGAGGCGATGATCCGGGCCTTGGGCTCCAGGCCGAGCGCGCGCGCCTTTTCGTCGGACATCACGAGCACCGCCGCGGCGCCGTCGTTGAGCGGGCAGGCGTTGCCGGCGGTGACCGTGCCGTCGGGCTTGAAGGCGGGCTTCAGCTTGGCCAGGACCTCTTTCGTCGTCCCCGGCCGAGGGCCGTCGTCCTTGCTCACGACCGTCTCGGCGACGTCGAGCTCGTTGCCCTCCTTGTCCAGGTCCTTGTGGGCCGGGACCTTGACGGGCACGATCTCCGGATCGAAGTGGCCCGAGTCGCGCGCCTGGACCGCCCGGTTCTGCGAGATCACGGCCCACTCATCCTGGCGCTCGCGGCTCACGTGGCAACGCGCGGCGACGTTCTCGGCCGTAAGGCCCATCGGGATGTAGACGTCGTAGAGCGAACCGTCGGAGCCGTTCAGCACCGGGTGCTTGGCCTCCTCCATCATCGCGGCACCCAGGCCGGCACGCGAGACCGCCTCGACCCCGGCGGCGATGTACTGATCGCCCTCGCCGGCGCGGATCGCATGCGACGCCATCCGGATCGTCATCAGCGAGGACGCGCAGAAGCGGTTGACCGTGCAGCCGGGGACGTGGTGATCGAGCCCCGCCAGCAGCGCGGCGTTACGACCGACGTTGTAGCCCTGCTCGCCGAGCCCCGACGCCGCGCCCATCAGCACGTCGGCGGTCTCGGAGAAATTGACGGCCGGGTTGCGCTCGATCAGTGCCCGGATCGGGATCGCCGCCAGGTCATCGGCGCGTACGGTTTTGAGCGACCCCTTGCCGGCACGCCCGATCGGGGTGCGGATGGCGTCGACGATGACTGCTTGCGACATATCAGTCCCTCCTCAGAATCACGTTCAACCTTGATGCTAGGAAGGTGGCGGAAGCCTCGTATGCAGCAGTTGCCAGACGCTCCGACCCCGCCGATCAACGGACCGTGCAGCTACCCGCCTTGGACTATCACGAAGTATTCGAGACGGCGATCGAGATTGGGTCCTTCCCCCCGCTGTTGGTCCCCCCAGCCCACTTCAACTTCCCATGACGCTCGATGTCGTACTCATTGATTTCGTCCGTTCCCGCCTCGGCCACGTAGGCGAAGTTGGAGGACGAGTTCAGGGTGATGCCCATTGGCGAGCGGCTGCTGCCGAAGCAGCACTTGGTGTACCCAGTTGACGACAGGCGGCCCCGGGCGGCGATCCGGTACTCCGACACCGAGGACGTCGAGGTGCCGGTCGCGTAGAGGTACTGGGCGTGAGCCGTGGCGACGATTCCCCACGGGTTGCTCACGGCGCCCGCGACGCTCACGTTCGCTTCGCCGATCGGCGTCAGGAGTCCGGTCGGACCGGCCGAGAACTCCGAGATGAAGTGCGACCTGTTGTCGGTCACGTACACCCAGGAGCCGTCGTGGGTGATCGCCAGTTCGGCCGGGCCGGGACCCGTGCTGACCGTTCCGGTGTGGGTCAGGCGCCCATCCGCAGCCACCTTGAACTCGGTGAGCTGGTCGCTGCCAAAGTCGGTCGCGTAGGCATACCCGCGCGGACCGACGCCGATGTCCATGGGATGTGAGCCGACCGCGACGGTGCCGATCGGGCGCAGGTGGCCCTCGGCGATGACCCTGTATTCGGATACCTTGCCGCTGCCGCTGTCGGTGACGTAGACGTAGCGTCCGCTCGGCGTGATCGCGATTCCCTTGGGCACCCCACCGGTAGGGACCGTGCCGATCGTGCTGACGGGACCGTTGGAGGCGATCCGCAGCTCGGATACCGAATTGCTCCCGGAATTCGTCACGTACAGGTACCTGCCATTTGGGGTCGCGACGATGCCCCAAGGGTCGCGCCCCATCGGTGGGCTGGCCACCATCAGTGACGCCAGACCCGCGGCGCCCGTGAACTCGCCGACCGAGCGGCTGTTGTGATCGGTCACGTAAACATAAGCGCTGGCGCTGGCTGTAAACGCCAGGGTGGCGACAAACACGAGGGAGACGAGCGCCGCCGCGACAGCCCACATCGCGCGGCCAATTCGGTGTTGCATGTTGCCCCTTTCCATGATCCGGACCCGCGGGCAGCCTACACCGCGAGCGGTTGACGCACTACAGGCCCAGCCCGCGGACGCCGTTCTCGTCCCACCCGAGGTGGTGGGCGAGCTCGTGGCGGACGGTTCGGGTGACCTGGGCCTTGAGGAGCTCGGGATCGTTTCCGAAGTCGCGCACGAGCGTGTCGCGGAAGATCACGATGCGGTCGTGGAAATAGTCGTGGGCGACCGTGTCGCCCTGATAGAGGCCGTAGGCCCGTTGCCGGCGCCCGCCGTCGGAGACGACGATCGCCACGTGCTCCAGCGCGCGGTGGAACTCCAACGGGAGATCGTCGATCGCACTGCGGACGAGCGCCTTGAAGTCCTCTTCGTTTCTGGGATCGAACAGGTCGTCATCGTCCTCGTCGCCCTCGTAATCCTCCGTGTCGCCCCAGGAATCCTCGGCGGCCAGCCGCTCGGACCGCTGCACTAGCGCCTCGAAGTCCTCCTCGGACTCGGGATCGCGCCAGCCCGCCAGGCGCATCATCACGAGCACCGCGGCGCCGCCGATGATCACCGCGCCGGCGCCGAACACCGCGAGCCCCTGAAGTAGCCGGACCGCGAACGAGTCGCTGAACCCGACGATCAGGCTGACCGCGCCGAGTCCCACCGTGAGCGCCGCCAAGGCCGAGAACAGGATGCGACGGGGAGTCGGGGCCGAGTTCTGCATCGTTACTTCAGGGTGCGGGCGATCACGAGACGCTGGATCTCGTTCGTCCCTTCGTAGATCTGGGTGATCTTGGCGTCGCGCATCATTCGTTCGACTGGGTACTCCTTAACGTAGCCGTAGCCGCCGAGCACCTGCACGGCCTCGACGGTGGCCGCCATCGCCACGTCGGAGCAGAACAGCTTCGCCATCGCCGAGTACTTGCCGATATCGGGGTCGCCGCGATCGACTTTCGCGCTCGCCTGGTAGAGCAGCTCGCGGGCGGCGGCGCACTGGGTCTCCATGTCGGCGAGCTTGAACTGGATCGCCTGGAAGGAATTGATCGGCTTGCCGAACTGCACGCGCTCGGCGGCGTAGGCGGCCGCATAGTCGGTGGCCCCCTGGGCGATCCCCAGCGCCTGCGCGGCCACCCCGAGGCGCGAGCGGTCGAGCGTCGCCATCGCCACCCTGAAGCCCCCGTTGACCTCGCCGATCACGTTCTCGTCCGGCACCCGGACCCCGTCGAACACCGGCTGGCCGGTCGGGGAGCCGCGGATCCCCAGTTTGTGCTCGAGCTTGCCGACGGTGACCCCCGGCCGATCGGCCTCGACCACGAACGCCGTGATCCCACGGGAATGGCCGGCGTCCGGGTTGGTCACCGCGAACACGATGTAGAAGTCGGCGATCCCGGTGTTGCTGATCCAGTTCTTGGCGCCGTCGATCACCCATTCGTCGCCGTCGCGCCGTCCTCGTGTGCGCATCCCGCCGGGATCGGACCCGGCGTCGGGCTCGGACAGGGCGAACGCCGCGAGCCATTCGCCGCTGGCGCAGCGCGGGAAGAAGGTCTGCTTGAGGTGGTCGGAGCCGAACAGCTTGATCGGGAGCGTGCCCAGCTCCTGGAGCATCAGGATCAACGCGGTCGACGCGCACGCCTTGGCGATCTCCTCGATCGCCATGCTCAGCATCAGGGTGCCGGTCCCCGTGCCGCCGTACTCGGTCTCGAACGGGAGCGCCAGCACGTCGTGCTCGGCCAGCAGCCAGCGGAGATCGTCGGGGTACTCGGCGCGCTCGTCGATCTCCGCGGCCCGGGGGGCGATCCGCTCGCGCGCGATCTGGCGAATCGTGTCGCGGAAGTCGATGTACTCCTGCGGAATCGTGTACAGCTCGGCGAGCGCGGACATGCTTTATGGATGCTACGCCAGAGCCCCCGCTCGTCGAGTCCCCCATCGCGCCAATCGCCGCCACCACCGAGCCGCCACCGTTATCCGGTGGCACTCCGTCCCACCGATCACCCCCCACCACCGCACCGCCACCGGCTTCGCGGTGGCGGTGGCGGTGGGGGGCTGGTCCTCGTTACGGCGGCGGGGGCGGGTTAGGCGGCGTTACAGGCCAGCGGGGTGGCGGACGACGTACTGCTCGCCGTCGCCGAAGTTGCCGGTCGGATCCGTGCGCCAGCGCGGGCCCGTGCTCGGCGGATCGGGAATGTTCGGGCCACCGAAGTCCGACGTGTCAAACGCCCGCCCGGCGATCACGATCCACGTGTGGTTCGGGTTGGCGTAGATCGTCACCCACTTGCCGGGGCCGGCCGCACCGAACGACTCGAGCTCACCCGAGTCTTCAGACTGCGAGAGCATGCCCGCGGCGTGGAGCACGTAGCTCACCGCGCCCGAGCAGTCATACCCGCTGTCGTTCCACGTCCCATGGCCGCCGCCGAAGATGTAGGGCTTGTCGATGATCTGGTTGGCGGCGTTGACCATCGTCTTCACGATCTGGGGCGCGCCGGACGGCGCGATTCCGTCGCCCGTCGCCATGTTGATGCGCACCTTGCCGCCGGGCACGCCCTTGTCCAGGGCCTTGACCTGCTGAGCCAGCTTGGCCTCGAGCGCGGTCCCCGCGACGCCGGTCCCTGGCAGGCCGTTGTGGCGCTGGAACTTCATCACGCTCTGCCTCGTCTCGGGGCCGAAATCGCCGTCGGCGGTCGTGAAGTAGCCCACCATCGTCAGGTCGGTCTGGAGCGCCACCACGTTGCGACCGGTGTCGCCGACGTGCAGCGAATGGCCGCCGCAGCAGATCGTGGCCGTGCCGGATGTCGTGGTGCTGCTGACACTGGGGCCGGATGCCGCGAGGCCCGCGCCACCGGTGACGTTCTTCTGCGGCTGGCTAGCCTCCTCCGCGGTCGCCGCCTTGACCGACGGCGCGGACTTGCTCGCGCTGCCCGACAAGCCGGCGCCGCCCGAGCCGGCGCTCGTAGCACCATTGGCCCCGGCAGTCTTGCCGGCCTCCTTCGTGGTCGCACTGGATGTGTCGGCCAGCCCGAGGGCGGGTACCGAGACAACAGCGGTGATCGCGCACGCTGCTGCTCCCACAGAACGCGCGGCACGTCGGACGCTCGAGTTCGACAAGATCCAACCCCTTCTCTTTCTGGTGCCTACGGGGTTAGCTGTCGGGCTCGCGCTGAAAGAGTCGCGCTTCGTCGAAAGTTCGACGATTCGCCCCCGGAGCCTGGGCGGCTCCTGTGGGTTCCCCGCTCCGTGGCGTTCTGGAGGCGCCACGAATTCGGCTGGGTTCTATTTTCGGTCGCGGACCCTATCGCACTTGCAGGATCTCTGTCACGGCATTCTCATCTTTCGCGTCGGTTCGCCAGTGCAGCGTCCCGAGAGCGCGAGTGATTTTCGGGACGTTGTACTAGGCTCATGCTCGATGACCGCCCCGTCGAATCCGCTCCGATTAGCGCCAACACCTCGATGAGCCAGGACTACACGCCCCGGGAGGTCGCCGAACTGCTGGAGAACAGCGACGTTCAGCTGATCGACGTGCGCGAGACGAGCGAGCACCTCGCCGGCCGCATCGCCGGCGATCGGCTGATCGCGCTCGGGACCCTGGCCGAGCAGGTCGACACGATCGATCCCTCCCGTCCCGTGGTGCTCTATTGCCGCAGCGGCGCGCGGTCCGCCATGGCCGCCGAGGCCCTCCGAGGCGCCGGCTTCGACGCGCACAACATGCTCGGCGGGCTACTCGAGTGGGACGCCGCCGGGCTGCCACTCGAGCCAGACGACGGCTACGTGGCCTAAACCACAGCGCCTCGCGCGCCGGGGCTACGCGGCGGCGAGAACGTGGGGGCGAGACTCCGGGGCGAGGTCGCTAACTGTGTCGCCCCGAGCTCTCCGACGCGCCGATCAGCGCTTCCACTTGATCGAGCAGCCGACGGGCTTGGTCTCCGCGACGGCCGGCGCGTCGCCGGTCAGTACCGAATCGAGCGCCCCGCGCAGCCACTCGGCGCGCTGGCCAGGATCGTGGTAGTCGGAGTCCGGCGCCCCGCGATAGCGAAGCGTCCGTCGACCATCGAGCAGGAAAACGTCCGGGGTCACCTTGGCCCCATAGGCGCGCGCCACCTCCTGCGTCTCGTCGTACAGATAGGGCATCGGCCAGTCCTCCGACGCGACCCTCCGCTGCATCGCCTCGTAGGAGTCCCGCGGATACCGCTCGGCGTCGTTGGAGCTGATCGCCACGAAGCGCACGCCCCGATCCGCATAGTCGCGCGCCACATCCGCCAGTCGGTCGTGCCACGCCAGCGCATACGGACAGTGATTGCACGTGAATACGACGACGGTGGCGGTCGCATCCTCCCCATCGCCGGACGCCCACATCGTCCCGTCGGTATCGGGCAGATCGAACTTCGGCGCCACCTCGCCAATCGACGCGGTCATCGTTTCACCTCCACACGTTCAGTCGCGCGCCGCAACGCGTCGCGCAGGTCATCGGGGTCGGGCGTCGGCGCGATCCGGCCGTCGCGACGACGGTAGATCCGGCAGTTGAGCGCCGCCGGCTCGTCCGGCGCCGGCACCAAATCTTCGCCGTCGATCAGAATCGTCGGCGAGCCGATAAAACCCACGGCACCGGCATCCGCGTCGGTCTCGATCTCGCGCTCACGGATTTCGGCGCCGTCCAGACCGAGATCGGCCAGGGCCTCGCACAGCTCGGCCCGAGCCTCGTCGGTCGAAGGACAACCTTTCCACCAGAGCAATTCGATATCGGGGATACGCATTTCTTCCAGCGTAGCGACGGTGGTGCGGGGGCCATTCGCGGCGGTATGCGCAGGCTCCAGCGCCCCGACCTCCGGGCACGCGGCGGCCCGAGCCGCGGGCGCTCGGCAGCTCCGCGGAAACGCCGCCGCGACTCGCCGGGGGGCCGCCACGCACTCCCCGGCACCCGCTCGCCCGCCCGGCGCCGTGGGTGCGCGCACGTTCGAGTATCCGTTTCGCGTTTCCGCGGAAACGCTTGAGCCATCAAACGTTTCCGCGGAGACGTGCCAGGCTGGCGAACGAATCGCATCCGCACGGGCCGAGGGGCTCGACCGCGCGGAATAAAGGGTCAGATGCGAGACGCGAAGCTTCAGCCGAGGGGGAGCGAAGGGGATAACCAGCTCCGCGGAGACGCGATGGCGTCGCGTGTTGACCGACCGCGATGTCCGTGCTCATGAAGACGGGGATCCGTGTGGGCAGCCCGCTAGCAAGGAGACCGCCGCTCCTAGGCGATCCCCTCACTTAGCGAGGTCCTGCTGGGGCGTCGGGGGGCGTGACGCGTGGGGCCTCTCCATCCCTCCGGGGGGCGAAGCTCATAGGTAAGAACCGACAACGTGGACCGAGGTTGGCCAGATGGCTAGGAAAGACTTTCTTCCCCCTCGTGGAAGCCAGGCGAAGGGGTGCACTCGGAGACAACCGGCGACCCGACGGCGAGGGGCAATGCCTGTTCCTTGACGGCGTTGGCGATCTGTCGGGCTATATAGCCGACTAATCCCCAACGCCCCCTCGAACGGCTAGGAAACGTCCCAGGTGTCGCCGGCGAGGATCAGCTCGCTGAGCTCCTCGTCTGACGCCGACTCTCTACGCACCTGCCCTGAGCGCCCGAACACCGGCCGCTCGACATCACGGAAGATCCCGATCGGCGTGGGGCCGGTGGGATCCTCGGCGATCCGGGCCAGCGAGAAGGCGAGGCCGCAGTCGGCGGAGTGGGGATCGTGGACGAGCAGCGCGTCCTCGCCGACGTCGGCGACGTCGACGAACTCGACGGCGCCGGTGGCGCCGCGCGCGACGCCGCGCTCGCCGTCCACGCCGAAGCGGATCGGCTTGCCCGCCTCGAGCCGGATCTGGTTGCCGTCTTTGACGTCCTTCTCGGTCAGTGCCGCGAATGCGCCGTCGTTGAACACCGGGCAGTTCTGGTAGATCTCGATCAGGGACGCGCCCTGGTGCTTGGCGGCGGCGCGGAGCACCTCGGTCATGTGGTGGCGGTCCCGGTCGATCGTCCTCGCCACGAACGTGCCCTCGGCACCGAGCGCGAGCGCGATCGGGTTGAAGGGATGATCAGAGACGCCGAACGGCGTCGACTTGGTGATCTTCCCGATCTCCGAGGTAGGCGATGCTTGCCCCTTGGTGAGCCCGTAAATCTGGTTGTTGAAGAGGAGAATCTTGACCGGGACGTTGCGCCGGAGGGCGTGAATCAGGTGGTTACCGCCGATCGAGAGCGAGTCGCCGTCGCCGGTGACGACCCAGATCGACAGATCCTCGCGCGCGGTGGCGAGGCCGGTGGCGAGTGCCGGCGCGCGGCCGTGGATGCCGTGCATCCCGTAGGTGTTCATGTAGTACGAGAACCGTCCGGCGCACCCGATCCCGGTGATGAACACGATCCGCTCGGGCGGAATGCCGAGCTCGGGCATGAACTGTTGCACCGCCGCGAGCACCGCATAGTCGCCGCAGCCCGGGCACCAGCGCGTCTCCTGGTCGGACTGGAAGTCCGTCTTGGTCAGCGTCGCGGTCGCGCCACCGCCGTTGCCGTGTCCGTTCCCGTGGTGGTGACCGTTGCCAGAGCTCATTGCCGCTCCTCGATCTCGTGCTCGATTTCAGCCGCGAATATCGGCTGGCCCTTTACCTTGCAGAACGACTCGATGTCGACCAGGAACTTGGCCCGCAGGACCTTCGCCAGCTGGCCGGTGTTCATCTCGGGCACCAGGACGCGATCGAACGATCTCAGCACATCGCCGACGTTGTGCGGCAGCGGGTTGAGATGGTGGATGTGGGCGCAGGCGACCTTGTGACCGGCCAGCCGCGCCCGCCGCACGCCGGCGCGGATCGCGCCCTCGCTCGAGCCCCAACCGAGCACCAACAGCTTGGCCCCGGGCTCGGAGTCGACCGTCACGCCGGCGATGTCACGCGCGATCCCGGCCACCTTTTCCGCACGGAGCTCGGTCATCCGAGCATGGTTGGCTCCGTCATAGGAGATGTTGCCCGACCCGTCGGCCTTCTCGAGACCGCCGATCCGGTGCTGAAGGCCAGGTGTGCCCGGGATGGCCCACGGTCTCGCCAGACGCTCATCCCGCTGGTAAGGCTCGAACACCTCGCCCTCCTCGACCACGGTGGTGAAGTCCGCATCGATGTCGGGCAGCGCCGCGACGTCCGGCACGAGCCACGGCTCGGAGGACGACGAAAGGAAGCTGTCCGACAAGAGGATCACCGGCGTCCGGTAGCGAATCGCGATCGTCGTCGCCTCGAAGGCAGCCTCGAAGCATCCTCCACATGTGCTCGGCGCGATCACCGGGATCGGCGACTCGCCGTGGCGCCCGTACAGCGCGGCCAGCAGGTCTGATTGCTCGGTCTTGGTCGGCATCCCGGTTGACGGACCGGCGCGCTGAACGTCGACGACGATCATCGGGAGCTCCAGCATCACCGCCAGACCGATCGTCTCGGCCTTGAGATCGAGGCCCGGGCCGCTCGTCGCGGTGACCCCGAGGCGGCCGCCGAACGCCGCGCCGAGCGCGATCCCCGCGGCCGCGATCTCGTCCTCGGCCTGGATCGTCGTCACCCCGAAGCGCGCGTGTCGTGAGAGCTCGTGCAGGAGCTCGGACGCCGGCGTGATCGGGTAGCTCGCGAGGACCAGCGGCAGCCCGCTACGGACGCTGGCCGCGATCAGCCCGAGGGCCATCGCGGTCGTGCCGTTGATGTTGCGGTACCTCCCGGGAGGGACGTCGCGCGCGGGTTTGACGAGGTACTGCACGTCGAGCAGCTCGGTCGTCTCGCCGAAGGACCAGCCGGCGTTGAAGGCCGCCAGGTTGGCCTCCCGGACGGGGGGACGGCGGCCAAACTTCTGCTCGATCCACCGTCGCGTCACCTCGGTCGGCCGGCCGTAGAGCCACGACAGCAGCCCGAGGGCGAAGAAGTTCTTGGCGCGCCCAGCGTCGCGCGTCGATGCCTCATCGATCCCTTCCACCGCGCGCGTCGTGAGCGTCGTCATCGGCACACGATGGACGCGGAAGGCGCTCAGCGAACCGTCCTCGAGCGGGTCGGACTCGTACCCGGCCTTGTCGAGGTTGCGCTTCGAGAATGCGTCCTCGTTGACGATGATCGTGGCGCTGCGCTCGAGCTCGGACAGGTTGGCCTTGAGCGCAGCCGGATTCATCGCCACCAGGACGTTCGGCGCGTCGCCCGGCGTCAGGATGTCGCGCGAGGCGAAGTGGATCTGGAACGCGGAGACGCCGGCGAGCGTGCCCGCCGGCGCACGAATCTCGGCCGGGAAGTTCGGCAGCGTCGCCAAGTCGTTGCCCAGCGCCGCGGTCGCGTCAGTGAACCTGCTCCCCGCCAGCTGCATTCCGTCGCCCGAATCGCCCGCGAACCGAACGATGACCCGCTCGCGCTCCTCAACCGTCTTACTCACGTTTTCCCTCGCTTATGCGCCCGCGTCACCCAGCAACACGACCCGTCGATTAGCACCTTTACGGATTCTACGCTCGTGGCGGACGGGCGTCCGGCTGCCGGAACGGGGCGCGCTAGCGTGGGTCCGACCCGTCCACGTTCCAGTAGCGCAGGACCTCGGTGCGGGACGCGTCTCCGTCGATCGCAGAGGTGATTCCGAACCGCGCGATCGTACGTTGGCCGCCCTCGTAGTCGCCGTACAGGATGTCGATCGTGATCCGCGCACCGGTGACCGCGGCGTTGCTCAGGCTGTCGTAAACGTCGTCGTGACGGTCGCGCACGGCACCCTGCCAGAAGCCGGTCGAACCGGCGGGAATGTAGAGATCGCGCGACTGGCGACGGAAGGCCTCAGGATCTTCGGGGCGATCGCCTGTGGCCGCGCGGTCGATCACCTGAGCCTGCCAACCGTGGATCACGGCCAGGCCGCTCCCTCCGTTGCGCACGGCAAACGCCATGTAGATGTTCTCGTTGTGGACCTCGACCGCGGACCCGTGCCCCGGCACGCTGAGAACGACCGCGTCGCCGAACCGCACCGCCTCGACCGGGTCGTCCTCGCGTGAAGGAATCAGCACCGGACGCTGGCCGGCGAGCAGCGAGCGTTCCGCCGCCCGCGCCGAGCGGTTGGCCGAGCGCACCGAGCTGAAGGTGGCAACCGCGAGCACGAGGGTTCCCCCCGCGGTGGCCAGCGAGGAGATCGTGACCCAGTCCGCCATTCAGAGTGAATTTACGATGAACGCGCTGCGTCCAGCCGCTCGATCGCGTCCAGCACCTCCTTGATTCCCCCCTGGGTGTGCGGCTCGGGCACCGTTCTCAACGCGGCCTTAACAGCAAAACGCCGGCACCACTGGGGTGCCGGCGCTCACTCGGACGCGGCGCGCGAGGCGCGCCGGCCTAAAGCTTCATTACGTTGATCGCCTTAGGGCCCTTTGGGCCCGACTCCTCCTCGTAGGACACCTTGGCGCCCTCGGCGAGCGAGCGGTAGCCATCGGCGTTGATGCTCGAGTGATGGACGAACAGGTCACGGCTGCCTTCATCGGGGGTGATGAAGCCAAACCCCTTCTCATCGCTGAACCACTTTACGGTTCCGGTTGGCATGGTTTGGAGAGCTCCTCCGTCGCTTGAAGTGCTGCCACCGCGGAGGATGCTCAGCAACTACCCCGAGGCCAACACTGCAACTCCACCGTCACCCTTGCGGCGACGGCCTTACAGGCCGCAAAGGTAGCACGATGCAAGGCCGCACGACCACGGCGAAGGCTAGTTTTCACTAGCAGATCACAGATGATGCACCCACGTACATGAACGATCCGATTCAGCTTGGCCGACACGCAGCGATTCCACTCGACGAGGTTGTGGTGCGCGCTTCGCGCTCTTCCGGACCCGGCGGTCAACATGCCAACGTCACCGCATCGCGCATCGAGGCGAGCTTCGATGTGCGTGCATCGAGCGCGCTGACCGAGGAGCAGAAGCAGCGGATCATCTCGCGCCTGGGACCCCGGGTAGTCGCGGTCGCCCAAGACGCGCGCAGCCAGGCCCGCAACCGCGAGCTGGCGCTGGAGCGGCTGCAGCGCCGGCTGACCGGCGCGTTGACCGTGCAGCGTCCACGCCGGCCGACCAAGCCGACCGAGAGCTCGACCCGCCGACGGCTCGAGCGCAAGCGCCAGCACTCGGAGCGCAAGCGCTTTCGCCGCGGGCCCGGAGCCGAAGACGAATGATCCACTGGGTCGTCGACGGGATGAACGTAATCGGCACGCGCCCGGACGGCTGGTGGCGTGACCGCGACCGCGCGATGCTGCGGCTTGTCGATCTCCTCGAGCGGTGGGCGGCAGCCGACGGCGAGGAGGTGACGGTGGTGTTCGAGCGTCCACCTTCGCCGCCGATCCGATCGACCGTGATCGAGGTCGCACACGCCCCGAGACCGAAGCCCGATGCCGGCGACGACGAGATCGTCAGGCGGATTCGCGCCTCCGCCAACCCGAGCAGGATCCGGGTCGTCACCTCGGATCGGTGGCTCGCAGATCGTGCGTCGGCGGCTGGCGCCACGGTCGAGGGAGCCGAGACTTTCCGCAGTCGAATCGAGTCGTTTTGAGGCCTTTTGACCCCCTCTGAGGAGTTCGATAAGAGGCCGTAAACCGGCAATAGCGCCTGCCACAATCTGCTATATGGCCGATCAACCGGTCAAGCGTGCAACTCCTCCCCGTCAAAGCGGTCAAGAACGGCCGCTTCCCGGATGGAAGGTGACGCCCGCGCCCGACGGTCGCGGCGGGCAGCAGCCCGGTCAGCCCAGGCCCAACGGTCGAAACTACCGGTGGATCGTGGGGCTGCTGGTGGTTGGGCTGCTGGCGCTGAACTTCTGGATCTCCTCCCAGGCGCTCAAGCCAAACGCGCGGGTCCAGATCCCCTATAGCCCGACCTTTTTGAGCCAGGTCTCGAACAACAACGTCAGCGACATCTCCTCCACCGGCGACTCGATCCAGGGAACCTTCAAGAGCGCGGTCAAGTACCCGTCGGACAGCAGCAGTGCTGAGGCGACCACGAGCTTCTCGACCGAGGTGCCGTCGTTCGCCGACAATCAGCAGCTGCTCAACTCGCTCGAGAACCACCACGTGACGATCAACGCCCACCCGGTCGACAATGGGCCGTCGTTCCTGGAAGAGCTGGTCGTCGGGTTCGGGCCGACGCTGCTGATCCTCCTATTGGTGGTGTTCGCGTTGCGCCGCGCCGCGGGGGCGGCCGGTGGCGCCGGCGGCCTGATGTCGTTCGGACGTTCGCGGGCTCGTCGCGTGGAGGCCGGAACCGAATCCGTGACCTTCATGGACGTGGCCGGGATCGACGAGGCCAAGGAAGAGCTGACCGAGATCGTCGACTTCCTGCGCAACCCCGACAAATACCTCCGTCTCGGGGGCCGGATCCCCCGAGGGGTGCTGCTGAGCGGACTGCCTGGAACCGGCAAGACGCTGCTCGCGCGCGCCGTGGCCGGAGAGGCGAGCGTCCCGTTTTTCCAGATGTCAGCGTCGGAGTTCGTCGAGATGATCGTCGGCGTCGGCGCCTCGCGCGTGCGCGATCTGTTCCAGCAGGCCAAGACGGCCGCTCCCGCGATCATCTTCATCGACGAGCTCGACGCGATCGGACGCTCCCGCGCTTCCGGGGGACCCAACATCTCGGGCGGGCACGACGAGCGCGAGCAGACGCTGAACCAGATCCTCACCGAGATGGACGGTTTCGACCCACGCACCGGCGTGATCGTCCTTGGCGCCACCAACCGGCCCGAGATCCTCGACCCGGCGCTGCTCCGTCCGGGTCGGTTCGATCGCCGCGTCGTGGTCTCGCCGCCCGACCGGGCCGGGCGCGAGGCGATCCTCCGAGTGCACACCCGCTCGGTGCCGCTGTCGCCTGAGGTCGATCTCGGCTCGCTCGCTGCCTCGACCCCGGGGATGGTCGGCGCCGACCTCGCCAACCTGGTGAACGAAGCCGCGTTGCTCGCGGCCCGTCGCAACCACACCAAGGTGAACCGAGAGGATCTGTCCGATTCGCTCGAGCGGATCGTGCTCGGGGCCGAGCGCAAGGTGATGATCAGCGAGGAGGACCGCCGGCGGACCGCCTACCACGAGGCGGGCCACGCGATCGTCGGGATGCTCACCCCCGGCGCCGATCCGGTCCGCAAGGTTTCGATCATCCCGCGCGGGCAGGCGCTCGGGGTGACGTTCTCGGCGCCCGACGCTGATCGTTTCAACTTTGACGAGCGCCATCTGGTGGCCCAAATCAAGGTCGCGCTGGGTGGCCGGGTGGCCGAGGAGCTCGTGTTCGGCGACCTGACCACGGGCGCCGAGTCGGACATCCAGCAGCTGACGCGGATCGCGCGGCACATGGTCGGCCGGTGGGGAATGAGCCGCGCGATCGGACCCATCGCGGTACTCCCGGCGGACGGCATGGGACCGCTGCTGCCCGGCGTTTCCGAGACCTCCGAAGCCACCCAGCGGGTGATCGACGAGGAGGTACGCAGGATCGTCGAATCCGCCCACCAAGAAGTGACCGAGCTGCTGCGGACCCACCGCCCGAACCTCGACCACCTCGTCGGCGCCCTCCTGTCTCAGGAGACGCTCGACGAACCCGACGCCTACGCGGCTGCGGGGCTGACCCGGGCACCAGGGGCGATCGCCGTGCCGACGGGCGCGCCGGCGATCGAATAGCTCGCCGCGCAGCCCACCGGGTGGGGAGAAAGTTCCCCACTCAAAGTGTGGGTTTGATTCCCAGCAAATGGGTAGGTTTGACGTTGGATGCGTAGGGCGTGTCTCAAGCTTTGCCTCGCACTCGCCTTAAGTCTTCTCGCTTTCGGCGCTAGTTCTCTGGGGGTCATAAACGCGTTTGCCCTCGGCCAACCCTCGGGCGTTTCGGGCGCGACAGGCGCGGTTTCGGGCGCGACAGGCGCGGTTTCGGGCGCGACGGGCGCTGTTTCGGGCGCGACGGGGGCGGTGTCTCAGGCCGCCAATACGGTCGTGAGCACAGCCGGATCGGCGACTAGTACGGCCGCCAGCACGGCACCTGCTCCTGCCCCGGCGCCGCCTTCGGCTGCTCCCACCTCGACGACGAGTTCTTCGTCGCCGGCGCCTACGAGCACCCCGAGCTCCAGCGCGCCGGCGAGCGGGACGGTCGGTCAGACGGTCGCTTCGGCGACCAAGACGGTTGGACAGACGGTCGGTTCCGTGACTGGTTCGGGGTCGCCGAGCACGACGTCGACGACTGCTTCTCCCCCGTCTTCATCGAGTACTCCGGCGCCGGCGTCGAGCCCGACTTCCGCGCCGGCCGCCGCCACGCCGGTCGGGCAGACGGTCGCTTCGGGCACCAACACGGTCGGTCAGACGGTCGCTTCCGTGACTGGTTCGGGGTCGCCGAGCACGACGTCGACGACTACTCCTCCCCCGTCCTCATCGACTACTCCGGCGCCGGCGTCGAGCCCGACTTCCGCGCCGGCCGCCCCGGCGCCGGCGAGCGGGACGGTCGGGCAGACGGTCGCTACGGCGACCAAGACGGTCGGTCAGGCGGTCGCGCCGGTGATCGGTTCTGCGACCAACGGCACTCCCGCGACGTCGGCGCCGAGCAGCGTCACCCAGACGGTGTCGACGGTTGGTCAGACGGTCGCGGCGACCGTGGCGCCGGTGAGCACCACGGTGGCGCGGACGGTGACTCCGGTCGCGCAGACGGTCTCGCAGACGGTCGCCCCGGTCGCGCAGACCGTCGCCCCGGTCGCCCAGACGGTCTCGCAGACGGTCGCCCCGATCACCCAGACGGTCTCGCGGACGGTCGCCCCGATCACCCAGACGGTCTCGCGGACGGTCGCCCCGGTCGCGCAGACCGTCTCGCGGACGGTCGCCCCGGTCGCTCAGACGATCGCCGCCACTGTTGCCCCAATCACCCAGACCATCGCCCCGATCACCCAGACGGTCTCGCAGACGGTCGCCCCGGTCGCTCAGACGATCGCCGCCACTGTTGCCCCGATCACTCAGACGATCGCCCCTCTCACCGGAACGATCACCCAGACGATCGCCCCGGTCACCGGGACCGTCGCCCCGATCATCGCCACCGTCGCCCCTCTCACCGGAACGATCGCCCCGATCGCCCAGACGATCGCCCCGATCACCGGGACGGTCGCGCCTCTCACGGGAACGATCACCCAGACGATCGCCCCGATCACCGGGACCATCGCCCCCCTCACCGGAACCATCGCCCCTCTCACCGGAACCATCGCCCCTCTCACGGGAACCATCGCCCCGCTGACCGGAACGATCGCCCCTCTCACGGGAACGATCGCTCCGGTGAGTGGGACGGTCGCGCCGGTTACCGGCGTCTCGATTGTTGGTGTGCTGCCGGGCGCGCCCGGTGTCGGCCATCCGGTGGCTCCGGGGTCGACGGTGACGGGCACGGTCACGACGCCGTTGGCGTCGACGCCCGCGGTACCGGTCAGGACGCCGTTGGGTTCGATGCCGGCGGCACCGGTGGCGCGGTCGCTGTCTTCGGTCCTGTGGACAACCCCTACCGCGATCGCGCCGGGCACGTCAACGGTGGCGCCGGCGGCTCATCTCTGGGCGTCGCCGGTTTCGTTGACGGCGGTGAATACGGCGAGCGCGAGCTTTGACTTGGCTCCCACGTCGAGCGTGGCCTCGGGCTTCTCCGGCGCGGGGAACCGGGCGGGCGGCCTCGCGCGGTCGGCCGTTGATGCGCCGGTCACGCCGGCGCCGGCAAATGGCGCCCAGTCGGGTTCGGGCGCTGGCTCCGCTGCCGGTGGGGGGTCGGGATTGTTCTTTTTCGCTGTCGCGGCGTTGCTGTCGCTGGCGGCGTTGTTCGTGCCGCGTGTGATCGGCACGTTGCGGCTGTTCGGGCGCTCGTTGGCGCCCGAGCCGTTTCTTCTCTCGCTAGAGCGCCCTGGCTGAGGCCTGAGTCGGTCTCTCAGGTCCTGGCACGCCGAACCTCGGGTTCGGGTGCCGCCCTCTAGCTATTAGGAGAACGACTCATGTCACGCTCACCTCGGGCGTGGTTAAAGGACTCCCGGCAGGCGGGTATCGGCGAGCGCGCCGGACTCGAGCACCGGGTCGGGCCACGGGCTGGTTGGTTGACCGGCTGCTTGTTGGCGGTGCTGTTCGCGGCCGGCGTGTTGGCCGGGTCCGCGAGTAGCGCGCAGGCCAAGTCCCCCACCACCCACACCTCACCCCCAACCACCCACACCCAAGCACCGTCCGTCCACCCGGCCGCCAGCATCGTGTTGTTGGCGCTCGGGAGCGGCTACTACACCCCGCACGGCGCCGCCCCGGTACGCGTGCTCCAGCGCCGACTGCGCACAGCGGGGTTCTCGCCCGGGCCGATCGACGGTCGCTACGGCCCGCTCACCCAAGCCGCCGTCGAGAGCTTCCAAGCCTCCCGCGACCTGCAAATCGACGGGATCGCGGGACCGCTCACACTCGCGGCGCTACACGACACCTATCACTCGCTGTACCCCGGCGCCGGCTACACCAGCAGCGGCGGGTCGCCGCGCGTGCGAGTTATCCAGCGACGGCTCGCCAAGGCGGGATTCTCGCCCGGGCCGATCGACGGGCGCTACGGCCCGCTGACCGCGCACGCCGTCACCCGCTACCAAACCGCGCACCACCTACCCGCGAACGGGATCGCCGACCCCGCCACCCTCACCACCCTCACCCACACCACGAGCCCACACCGGCCCGCCAAACACCGCGCGCCGCAGCGACCCGTCCGCACCCACCCCACCCCGACACCCAAACCCGCACCCACCACAGCGCACCGCACCAGCTCACCGCCGCTCGGGCTGATCGCCGCGCTGATCGCGCTCGCGCTCACGCTCACGCTCGCGACCAGATGGCTGATCACCCGCCACCGCCATCGCGACCACCGCCCACACCCACACCCACCCAACCCCCACCCCAACCCCAACGCCAACCCCAACGCCAACCGCAAACGAGAGGATCGCCCGGCCGAAGAGCATCACCCCCACCCTGACCCCGAGCGCCCCCAGCCCCGTTCAAGGCACCCCCGGGCTGGTCAAGGACACCCCCGGCGAGCGGGCGTTCAGCTACGCGCTCCTGCTCGAAAAGCACGGCGACCAACAGGGCGCGATCGCCGCGTACGAACGCGCCGACCGGCTCGGGCACCCCGCCGCCGCGACCAACCTCGGGATCCTGCTCGAACACCAAGGCCAACCCGCCGCCGCCCAAGCCGCCTACCACCGCGCCGAGGAACGCGGCGACCCCGACGGCGCGTTCAACCTCGCGCTGCTGCTCGGAGAACGCGGCGAACACACCGCCGCGCTGCACGCGTTCGCGCGCGCCGACCAGCTCGGGCACCCCGCCGCCGCGACCAACCTCGGGGTGCTCCTCGAACACCAAGGCGACCGCGCCGCCGCCCAGGCCGCTTATCGCCGCGCCGAGCAACGCGGCGACCCGCACGGCGCGTTCAACCTCGCGCTGCTGCTCGGAGAAACCGGCGACCACGCCGGCGCGCTACACGCCTACCAACGCGCCGACCAACTCGGACACCCCGCCGCCGCGACCAACCTCGGGGTGCTCCTCGAACACCAAGGCCACCACGCCGCCGCCCAAGCCGCCTACCAACGCGCCGAGCAACGCGGCGACCCGCACGGCGCGTTCAACCTCGCCGTCCTCCTCGAAACCCACGGCGACCACGAAGCCGCCAAACACGCCTACGAACGCGCCGAAGCCCTCGGACACCCCGAAATCGCACAAATGGCCCGCGCCGCCGAAGCCCAACTCACCAAACACCAACACCCCACCCAAACCCCAGGCAACCACGATGCCCACTAACCCCCCACCCCAACACCCCAAACCACAGCCGGCCGGCCGGCGGACAACGGCACGCGACCTACTCATCCTCACCACCACACTCGCGCTCCTCCTCGCGCCCAGCACCGCAACCGCCCGACCCCCGGCCACAACCCCACCACACCCATCCACCAACCACCCCAACAACTACCCGTCACCCCCGTCCTACTCGCCCTGCTAGCCCTCGGACTCGCCACCGCAACGCTCACCTACACCCACGCGCGTCGCGCCCGCGCCACCACGCGACCCCCCACCACCCTCCAAATCAAACCCATCCACCAACCACCCGGACGACAACCACCGATCACCCCCCACGGCGCCAACCACCCGGAGCGCCAACCATGATCGACCAAACCAACGGCCACGGGCACCCCGAACCCCACCCACACCCCACCCCAACCCACAACCCCATCCGCGTACTGATCGCCGACCACGACGGCCTCGCACGATGCACCATGCGCACCGCCCTGCACCAACACGACCGAATCGCGATCGTCATCTCCGCCACCGAAGCACGCGAAGCGCTCGAACTACTACGCCACTACCGCCCCACCGTAGCCATCATCGACACCAGACTCCGACCCAACGGCAGCGTCGAACTAATCCGCGAAATGCTGCAAACCGCCCCCGAAACCCGAATCCTCACCATCGCCACCGACGACCAACCCAGCGCCCTCGCAGCACTCCACGCCGGCGCGATCGGACACATCAACAAAAACGTCGAACCCGACGAATTCGCCCACCAAGTCCTCCGCGCCGCCGACGGCGAACCAATCATCCCCCAACAACTCATCAAACCCCTCCTCGAACGCCTACACCAACTCCCCGACACCGGCTGGCGACCCCTCCACAGCCGCCTCACCACCCGCGAATGGGAAATCATCGAACACATCAGCGAAGGCGCCGACACCAAACACATCGCCGACCACCTCGTCCTCTCCGAAACCACCATCTACAGCCACGTCAAAAGCCTCATGCGCAAACTCAACGTCCACACCCGCACCGAAGCCATCACCGCCGCCAACACCCTCCGCCAACAAGAAACACGAAGGAGAAAACACCCCAACACCAGTCGATGAAGTTCCTCACGGGTCCAGCGCGACCCCGGGAATACCAATGGCAGAGCAGGTATAGGGGCGGATGGCGACAGGGCCCGCGCAGCGCCCCCCACATTCACCAAATTCTGGTCTCACCAAAGGAGACAAGCAATGCGAGAGCTCACGATGCAAGAACTCGAGGCCCAGCTGGCCGAGCAACTCCCCGCCCGGGAGCTCATGGGTGGTTATGCGAGTTCGGGCTGTCAGCCCGGCTGCGCGCCGCCCCCGCCGCCCTGCTGTCCGCCGCCTCCGTGCCTGGACGTCAGCATCTCGATCTGCGTCCATCTCTAACTAGTGACGCGGGCGCCGTTCCCGACGGGGTGGTCCTTTGCGGCCACCCCGTCTTTCTGATCTGCCCATGAGCGCGGTAATCGACCAGCCTCTCGCCGACGCGCCGGCTTACCCACGTCTCGCCGGCCGGTCCGCCCCTTGGCCCCGGCTGCTGGACGGCACCGAGCTGATCGGCCAAGCCGCCGGGTCGGGCCTCCGCGAGCCGCCGTACCTCGTGCGCCGGAGCGACGGGCAGGTCGTACAGCTCTCACGGCTGCTCTACATCCTCGCCGGCCAGATGGACGGGCGCGACCTCGACGCGATCGCCGAGAGCGCCAGCAGCGAGCTTCAGCTGCGCGTCAGTTCCCAGCAGATCGCCCATGCCGCCGAGCACAAGCTCGCCCCGCTCGGTCTCGTCGCCTATCAAGACGGGCGCACGGCCAAGCTGGAGCGTCGCAACGCGATGCTCGGTCTGCGGTTCCGCGTCGGGGTCCTCCCCGAGCGCGCGGTGAACGCGCTGGCAAGGTTGTTCAGGCCGCTGTTCCTGCCCCCGATCGTGATCGCCGCGCTCGCCGCGCTGGTGGCCTGCGACGCGTGGCTGGCGAGCACCCACGAGCTCGGCTCGAGCCTGCAAACGGTCATCCGGAGCCCGGCCCTCGCCTTGCTCCTGTTCGCGCTGGTGATCCTCTCGCTCGCCTTCCACGAGTGCGGACACGCAGCGGCGTGCCGCTACGGCGGCGCCCGTCCGGGTCGCATCGGCGTCGGCATCTACCTCGTGTGGCCGGTCTTCTACACCGACGTGACCGACTCGTGGCGCCTATCCAAGGCCGGCCGCCTGCGGACCGACCTCGGGGGTGTCTACTTCAACGTCCTGTTCGCGCTCGCCGCCGCCGGCGGCTTCCTGATCACCGCCTACAAGCCGCTGCTGCTCGTCGTCGTCAGCCAGCAACTGCTGCTGCTGGACCAGTTCATGCCGTGGATCAGGCTCGATGGCTATCACGTGGTCAGCGACCTGATCGGCGTCTCGGACCTATTCGCGCGGATCAAGCCAGTCCTCGCCAGCATCCGGCCCGGCCGGGATCCAGATCCGCGCGTCAGCGAGCTCAAGCCGTGGGCGCGGGCCGCCGTGACCGTCTGGGTCTTCACCACCCTGGCGGCGCTGCTCGGGCTCCTGGCCCTGATCGTGCTGAACGCCTCCAGCTACCTCGAGGGCGGCTGGCAGTCGCTGCTGCTCCAGCTCGACAAGGTCGCCGCCGGCGCGCGGGCGGTGAGCGTGGTGGGGATCCTCACCGGCGTCATCGGAACCATCCTGCTGTTGCTGCCGATCCTTAGCCTCGCCTTCGGCTATCTGCTGCTCTGCCGAGGGCTGGGAACCACGCTCGCGGTCCGCCACACGGGTGTCGATGCGCCCCACGCGGCGGATCCTGAACCGACCTCAATCAGGCTTCTCGCCGCGTCCAGGCAATACGTCTCGGTCAGTCGGTCAGTCGCGTCATCCGCGCCAGCGCCTCGTGGCACTCAACGACCCGCTGCTTGACCGGGTCGTCGTCGGAACGGTCGTGCACGAGGTCCCAGGTGCGATCCGCGACCTCCCGGGCGGTCTCGGGGGTCGCGCTCTCCCACAGGCGGTTCACGAGCAGGAGCTCGAAGGTCCGCAGCTGATCCTCGGGATCTCCGGGAGCGAGCCGCGGGAGCGGGTCCCCTGTCGCATCGCGCCACATGCCAGTCGCGACGAGCAGACGGTTTCGAAGCGTTATCTGGTCCATCCGACGACGTCATCCTACGGGTTCTCCGGGTTCGGTCGTGAGTAGAAATCGTTCTCCGGCCGCGAGCCCGCGCCGGGCCCCGTGACGCGAACGATTTACCCCAGCGCCGGGAGCTCCTGCTTGAGGCTGACCAGCGGCGCGAACAGGTCGCGCTGGACCTCGGTCCGCTCGATCACCTGATCGGTCTCGAACGCCAGCATGTCGGCGTCGCCGGCGTCGCGACAGGCGGTGACCTCCTCCCAGGTCACCGGCGTCGACACCGTCGGCCGTTCGCGCGCGCGGACCGAGTAGACGTTCACGGTCGTCTTGTGGAGGTCGTTCTGGCTCCAGTCCACGAGCACCTTGCCGCGCCGCAGCTGCTTGGTCATCCGCGAGACGATCAGCTTCGGGAGACGCTGCTCGAGCACTTCGGCGACGCGCTTGGCGAACGTCTTCGTCTGCTCGTAGGAGACCGGGGTATTGAGCGGCACGTAGACCTGCATCCCCTTGGAGCCAGAGGTCTTGACGAAGCTCTGGAGCCGCAGCTGCTCGAACAGCCCGCGCAACAGGAGCGCCACCTCGCAGCACTCGACCACTCCGGCCGGCGCGCCAGGGTCGAGATCGAAGACCATCATCGTCGGGCGCTCCGGCGCCTGGGCGAGGGCGAGCGACGTGTGCAGCTCGACGTCGGCCAGGTTGGCCAGCCACACGAGCGTCGCCCGCTCCTGGCACAGCGTGTAGTTGACCCCGCCGATCTCGGTCGTCTGCACCCACTTGGGACGGTGTGACGGCGACTGCTTCTCGTAGAAGTACTGCTGGTCGACGCCGTTCGGATAGCGCTTCAAGGTCAGCGCCCGGTCGTGCAAATGGGGCAGCAGCGCCGGTGCGATCCGCCCGTAGAACGCGACCAGGTCGCCCTTGGTGAACCCCGTCTCCGGGAACAGGACCTTGTCCCAGTTGGTGATCTTCAGTCGCCGGCCGCCCGTGAGCACGGACATGGCTCCCTCGGGGAGCCGCTCCACCTCATCGAAGAGGGCCTCGGGCGAGTTGGGGGGGCCGTCCGCCGTGGTCCGGCCCTCGGGCCCGACGTCTCGGGGCGACTTGTCCTCGCGCAGGCCTTTGAACGAGGGCGCGCGCATCACGCGCTCCGCGGTCCATTCGCGAAACTCGATCTCCGCCACCAGGCAGGGCTCGACGAAGACCGCTTCCCGCGGCAGCTTCACGTCCGCGGCGAACGGACTCGACTCACGCCGCAACGGCGCCAGGCGGGCTCGCAGGTCGTCCAGCACCTTCTCGGTGAAGCCGGTCCCGACCCGCCCCGCGTAGCGGAACGTCGAGTCCTCGTAGTAGCCCATCAACAGTGCCCCGAGGCGCGCCGATCGGCGACCCTCGCCGGGGATCCAGCCGCCGATCACCAGCTCCTGGCGCAGCGTGTGTTTGATCTTCAACCACGCGCCGGTCCGGCGGCCGGGCTCGTAGCGCGAGTCGAGTCGCTTGGCCACGATTCCCTCGAGTCCCTGTGCGCCCGTCGCCTCGAGCAGCCGGGCTCCCTGGCCCGCCGGATGGGCCTGCGGGACGCGCCACGCCGGCCCGGACAGCTCGAGCGCCTCCAGCCGGGCGCGCCGGTCGCGATACGGCAGCTCCATCAGCGAGTGGCCGTCGAGATACAGCAGGTCGAAGATCGCGTAGACGACTGGCGTGCTGGCCGCGAGACGCCGGACCGACGAGGGTGAGGTCACGTGCATCCGGCGCTGGAGGCGCTCGAAGCTGGGGCGGCCGGCGTCGTCGAAGGCCACGATCTCACCGTCGAACACGGCCTCGCGCATTCCGAGCTCGCGCAGGATTCCGCGCACCTCGGGGTACGCGTCGGTGATCTCGTTCAGGTTGCGACTCTCCAACCGGAGCCGCCCGGGCTGGAGATAGGCGATCGCGCGCACACCGTCCCACTTGACCTCGAACCACCAGGCCGCCTCCGACTTCGGGAGCTGTCCGGGCTGGGCGAGCATCGGCACGAGCCCGCTCGGCATAGGCTCGCGATCCGGATCCGCCGACGGGTCCATCCGGTGGATCATCCAGTCGTCCTTGGACTCGTCCCGGCCGATCGGGAAGAGCCCGTAGCGTCCGTTCAGACGCTGGCCGTGGAAGGTCACCTCGACCTTGCGCGGCTCCCATTTGTGCAGCTCATACGTGCCGCGATCCCACACCGACATCGTTCCCGCGCCGTACTCGCCCCGCGGGATCTCACCCTCGAACTCGAGGTACTCGAGCGGGTGGTCCTCGGTGTGCACGGCCAGCCGGTTCTCGGACGGGGTGGGTGGGATCCCGTTGGGGATCGCCCATGACGCGGCCACGCCGTCGTGCTCGAGCCGCAGGTCCCAGTGCAGGCGAGTCGCATGGTGCTCCTGCACGACGAACCGGGGCTGATCGAGTTTTTTATGGGCCGGCTCGGCTTCGCCGGCCGGCTCGGGTGTGGCTTCGAAGTCCCGTTTGCTTTTGTACTTCGCGAGCTTTTCCCGTGGCATCGTGATGGCATCGTCCCATAGCTCTACGATCGGTTCGTGGCATTCGGGGACCGGGCCGTCGTGTCGTGGGGGCCGCCGTTGCGCGGCCCGGCGCTCGCCGGGAACACCCTGATCGGCGTCGTCCCGAGGATTCGCCGCGCGGTCGTGAAGGACTGCGTCTGGCTCCACACCTGGAAGCTGTAGATCCAGACCTCCCGATGTACGGTGGCCGAGATGAACGTGTCGTCGCCCGTCCGTCCGTCGCTCGTCCGGTCCCTCAGCGTGGCGGTCGCCTGACAGGTCCCGGTGCCCGGGGCGCAGCGCAGCGTCACCGCCACCGCGCGGGGGTGCACCGTGTAGGTCGTCGCTAGGTCGCCGCCGCCCGCTCCGGCACGACCACCTCTATCCGTTGGGTGACGAGATCGTCGATCCCGGTCTTGGCCGAGCGTACGACCACCTCCCACCACATATCGCCATAGGCGCTCGAGTACGCCGGCGGGGCGTCGGGCGGCAGTTGCAGGTGGAACTCGTAGCTGTCACCCGGGTTGATGTCGCCCTGGTGGACGACGACTGGTGCTACCGACAGCACGGAGCCGTGGTAGGGGTCCGTGCTCTCCTGGTAGCGCAACGACACCTGGACGTCGTGGGAGTGCCGCTCCTCGGTCACCTTCACCGTGCCGTGAACGGCATCGCCGGGGGCGAAGCTCTGATTCTGGAGCTGGATCTCGAACTTGGCGCTCATGGGGCGACCCAGATCGGTTGGTCGGAGCTGGGGTCGCGCCCGTGCTTGATCGGGGTCCGGGCCGTCACGCGCCACTCGAGCGTCAGCACCGCGCCCTCGTGCGAGAACGGTCCGTCGACGGGGATCTCGAACGTGAAGCTCTCGGAACGGTTGCCGGCGGCGGTGTTCCACTTCTCGTAGGCGGTCGCCCTCGTCACCACCCGCCGAGTGGTCTGGCCGTTCTGGGTGTAGTTGACCTTCCGCTCGTCGTAGAGCTCGGTGCAGACCAGACCCACTTGCACCCTGCCTTGAAGTTTGTCCGCGTCGGTGATCTCCAGCTGGACGTTCACCTTGTCGCCTCGCCGCAGGTCCGTCGGGTTGGCGCTGACCCGGAAATACCGGGCGTTCTTGGGCTTCCTGATGACGTAGATGACGACGGCGAGCACCAGCGTGAACAGCGCCAGCCCGCCAAACACGCCATAGAACACCGCCGCGGTCGACTTGCCCGGGTGTGCCGCGCCGATCGCGCCGATCACGATGAAGAAGATCGCGAAGCCGACCAGCAGCATGAGCGCCCACGCGGTAGAGCGATACGCCCGCCGGCTCTGGGGTCCCGCTCCGTGTCCCGGCGGCATCTTCTGGCCTGCCAGCAGCCCGATCACGACTGTCCCCTCCGCCTCGTGCTCATCTTCTCTGATCGCCCCCTCTGGTTCGCGCGCGCCCAATACTCGCGGTTCGGCGTAATGTAGCGCGGCGGCCGTGGAAGGGTTGGGCGGGCTTCTTCACCAACTTTTACGTGCAAGCGCGATCATTCCGGCCATGGCGCGCATCCTCGTGGTAGATGACGAGCCCGCCGTGCGGCGGGCGCTCGAGCGCGCCCTGCACCTCGAGAATCATGAGGTCGTGCTCGCGGCCGACGGCGAGGAGGCGCTCGACGCCTTGGTCAGCACGCCCGCGGACGCGATCGTCCTCGACGTGCTGATGCCCCGGCTCGACGGCCTCGAGGTGTGCCGGCGGCTCCGCAAGGCCGGCGACCGGACGCCGATCCTGATGCTCACCGCCCGCGACGCGATCGACGATCGCGTGGAGGGTCTCGATGTCGGCGCCGACGACTACCTGGTCAAGCCGTTCGCCTTGCGGGAGCTCCAGGCCCGTCTGCGCGCGCTGCTGCGGCGCTCGGGGGACGGAGCCGGGGGCGGCGAGGTGCTGCGCTACAGCGACCTCGTGCTCGATCCGATCGCCCACGAGGTGCACCGGGGCGATCGTCTGATTGAACTGTCCAAGACGGAGTTCATGCTGCTCGAGCTGTTCATGCGCCACCCGCGGCAAGTGCTGACCCGTTCGACGATCTTCGAAAACGTCTGGGGCTACGACTTCGGCCCGACCTCGAACGCGCTCGGCGTCTACATGGGATATCTGCGCCGCAAGACCGAGGAGGGTGGCGAGCCGCGGCTCTTGCATACCGTAAGAGGTGTCGGCTACGTGCTGAGGGACTGATCGCGGTGACGCTGCGACGCCGTGTCGGGTTGGCCGCGGGGGCCGCCGTCGGGTTGGCGATCGTGACCGCCTCGATCGTCTGTTACCTGGTCGTGCGCGGGCAGCTGCGCAGCGAGGTCGACAACGCCCTCGACGCGCAGTACGCGGCGATCCACAACGGACAGCTGTCGCTCGGCCAGCCGCTGCCCGGTATCCCTGCCAGCGCCGGTGGGTCGGCCCAGTACTACCAGATCGTCGGCGCCGACGGGAGCTCGCTCGCCCGCAACCTCGCGCTGCCGATCAGCTCGCAGACCGTCGGGGTGGCCAACGGCACGGCCGACACGTTCAAGACCGACGTGATGGTCGGGGGTAGCGACCTGCGCGAGCTGACCTTTTCCGGCTACGTGCGATCCGAGCCGTTCGGAGGGCTGGAGCCGGTGGCCGTCCAGCTGGCCCGTCCGCTCGACCCCACCAACCACATCCTCTACACGCTGCGCCTGATCCTGGCCCTGCTGTGCCTGGGCGGAGTCGCGCTGGCCGCCGCGCTCGGCCGCCTCGCCGCCCGGCGCGTACTCGCGCCGCTGGCCGAAGTGGCCGAGACCGCCCAGCACATCAGCGAGACCGAGGACCTGACCAGCCGCATCCACGTCCATGCCGATGACGAGGTTGGTCAGCTCGCGACTCGGTTCAACGCGATGATCGAACGGCTCGAAGGCTCCCGCGCGGCGCTCGACGACTCGGTCCGCGCTCAGCGCCAGCTCGTCGCCGACGCCTCCCACGAACTGCGCACGCCGGTGACCAGCCTGCGCACCAACATCGAGGTGCTGCTGGCGGGCGGGGAGTTGAGCGAGGAGGACCGCCGGCGGCTGCTCCACGACGTGGTCGAGCAGAGCGAGGAGCTCACGGGCCTGGTGTCCGACCTGATCGAACTCGCGCGCGGAGATCTTCAGGCCGGGACCGTCGACGATGTGCGGCTCGACGGCGTCGTCGCCCAATCGCTGGCGCGGGCCCGGCGTAACGCGCCCGGCCTCCGGTTCGAGGAGGCGGTCGAGCCGGTCATCGTCGACGGCGTGCCCGAGCGGCTCGAGCGGGCGATCAACAACCTGCTCGACAACGCGACCCGCCACTCCCCTCCCGGCGGCATCGTCGAGGTCGTGGTCGACGACGGCGGAGTCCGCGTCCGCGACCACGGGCCCGGCATCGACCCCGCGGACCTCCCGTATGTGTTCGATCGCTTCTATCGCGGCGTGAGCTCGCGCGGCTCCCAGGGCAGCGGCCTCGGCCTGGCGATCGTCCGGCAGGTCGCCGAGCAGCACGGTGGGTCGGTCGAGGCGGCCAACCACCCGCAGGGCGGCGCGGTGTTCACGCTCCACCTCCCGACGGTCCCCACCGACAGCTCCGAGCCGGGCACGCGCTCGCTGTGGGCCGAGCCCTCGGGCAGCCGGGGCTACTAGTCCCGGTTCGTTTGAGCAGGGGTGGCGAATGAGCGTGTTGGCCTGGTGGGCGGGCGGTCGGCGGTTTGTGCCAAAGTGATAACTAGCGATTTCCGCCTCAAACCGGGCCGCCAGCGCGAACTTGGGCAATTTTCCTCCACCCCCGGCGGAGAATTGCCAAAGTTCGCGCGCGAGGTTTCGGCATAGCCGCGCGCGGCCGGCGGCGACGGCGGTTCGACCGCGGATCTCACCGCCACCCCCCGACTTGATCGCAAGTTCTTTGTGATTTTTTGACAAGTTCGGCGGTCCGTTCGCCTACCGGCTGTCGAATGAGTTGCTCGGCAGCACTCAGCCGGGGCGGGCTCAGGCGGACGGCGGCTTGATCGGAGCCGCTGGCCGCACGACCCGTGCCTGCCGGGCGATCGCGAACCGCTTTCGCAACGGGAAGAACAGCAGCGCGAACACTGGCACCGCGACGAACAGCAGCGGCGCGTCTCCGCTGTGTTCGCCGGTCACCAGGACCAGACCGATTCCCACCGCGATCGCCGGGACCCCGGCCAGTAGCGTCGCGTGGGACCGGTACCCGGACAAGTGCTCGCGGGCGGTGACCTCGATCACTCCCAGCGCACACAGGGCGATCCCGGTGATCAGCGTCACCTGGCCGCCGTTGATCAGCCACACGACCAGCGCCACGATCCCGGCGAAGATCGCGATTTCCGACACCGGCAGCCCGCCGAACGGACTCGGGGGCCGCTCGCCCACCGTGCCGAGCGTCCGCTGGCCCAGTTCGCGTTGCCGGCTGGTCGCCGCCTGCTGCTCGGAGCGCTGCTCGCGGCGCGGCGAGGCGACCGCCCGAGGCATGGTGTCCGCGCTGCGACGCTTGCGCGACCGCTTCGATTTCTGGCTCGCCACTGCGGGGCCAGCATAGTCCGCGCCAGACCCCGTCGCGTCAACCCAGGAGGGCCGCTAAGGCTGGGATACCTCGCCGAGGAAGAGGATCGCGCCGGTCTTGGTGTCGCGCACCAGGAACACGAAGGGCCGATCGATATCGAAGGTGATCTTCGGCGGCGCCAACACGGCCGTCGGCGCGATCACGACGCCGGTCGCCGCGGCCGCCTCGGTGCCCGCTTCGTCGACGCGGATATAGGCCTCGTGCAGAACCTTGCTGATGAACAGGTCTCCCGGTGGCCCGGCGATCCCCGACAGGTCCGCGCGACCCGGCACGAAGGCGACCGGCATCCCGAGCGCGCTGAGCGCCGGGGTCAGCTCGACCCGCGTGCGCAGCAACAGCTTGGGCATCTCGACCTGGAGGAACTGGGGCCGGAGGCCGGCCAGCAGCGCCAGCGGACCCCGTGCCGCCGCCCGCGCGACCATGTTCGATAGCCCGCCCGGATCGGGCAGCAGGACGTCGAAGGCGAGCGACCCGCCCGTGTAAGGAAGCTCGAGCGCGCGGTAACCACGCCCACGCAGATAGCCGAACGTCCCCGCCTGCTCCATCGTCGGTACCTGTACGGCGCCGCCGGGGGCATAAAACGGCGCGGGGTGGGTGTTCTGCTTCTGGAACGGCGACACCCACTTGGCGTTCAGGTAGATCGCGTTGACGAGCACCAGCCGAGTGAGCTGGGTGACGTCGCTGGGGCTCAACAGGTTGGTGATCCGGCCGTGCGTCTGCGCGGCCACCCAGTGGTTGATCGTGGTCGCGGCCCCCAGGGGGTCGTGGAGGAAGTCGACCAGCCGCATGTCGGCGCCGTAGTCGCGTCGTAGCTCGGTCAGGAACGCCGGCTCGAACGCCATGCCCCGCTGTCCGTACAGCGAGTTGGCGTCGTCGATCGTCAGATGCGGGCCTTGTTGCGCGCCCAGAGCCTCCGCGACCGCCTTCAGCGCGAGCCCGAGCCGGGCCGGTGGCAGGCGGAAATGGAGCGCGGTGGCGATCTGCGCGGCCGTCTCGCCACGCGCTCCGGCGTAGGTCATCGCCAGTGCCTCGGAGATGCTAAAGGGCGAGAACGCCACCGTCGGCTGGTCTCGCGCCAGTGCCGAGAGCATCTGGCCGGCGAACACGGAGTCGCCCTCGCGCAGCGCGGCCTGATCGCCGCCCGCCGGGGCCGGGGAGCGGCTGCTCGAGTCGGTGGTCGTGGTGGTTGAGGTTGCGGTTGGCGTCGCCGCCGGGCTGGACGTGGCCGGGGTCGGCGGCGCGGACGCCGCGGTTCCACACGCGGCCACTCCGAGCACCACGGCGAGCAGGGCGAGCGCGCGAACGGCCATCAAGCTAGTTACGCACGAGCGGATCAGTTGTCACAGGTAATCCCCCGAATGTGGGGAAACACTTTACGCCGCGCTGACCGCCCGATCATCGGCCTTGTGGCGGGCCTCGATGACGAGCTCGTGGCGCTCGATCGCCAGCTCGACCGTGTCCGGGTTGCCGCCCATCGCCCGCCAGTGGGTCGCCACGTCGCCCCAGAAGACGTCGAGGAACTCATCGGTATGCATGGGGTCGTGGTGGAACAGCAACATCCGTTCGACGCCCGTGCGCTGGCCGAAGCCGAGCGCATCCGACAGGGGACAGTGGCCCCACCCGAGGTGGTCGAGGTACTCCTCGTCGGTGTACTGGCAGTCGTGGATCAGCAGCGAGGCGTTGTGAGCCAGTTCGTAGCCGGAGATCCAGTCCTTTTCGAGCTCGGAGATCGCCGCCCCGAGGCCGGGCTCGTGGTCGGGGATGTAACAGAGCGTGGTGCCGGCGTCCTCGATCCGATAGCCCAGCGTCGGTCCCCGGTGGTTGACCGAACGGGCCCTGACCCGCGCCGGCCCGACCTCCCACTCAACCGTGTCCGCCTCGAGGAAGCTGACCATCGAGGGGAGCTCGCGAACCTCCACCGGAGCCAGCGGCGCCGAGATGTAGCGCGCGATTCGGTCCAACAGCGAGGCCTCGGGCGAGGGTGGGCCCCAGATCGTGATCTCGGCCTCAGGCCAGAACAGCGGCTCGAAGAACATCAAGCCTTGAATGTGATCGAGGTGCAGATGCGTGAGCAGGATGTGGATCGGCTGCCCGACCCGAGGCAGCGCTACCCCCAGGTTCCGAATCCCGGTTCCGGCGTCGAGGATCAGCGTGCTGCCGTCTGACAGGGTCACCTCCACGCACGACGTATTGCCGCCGTAGCGCATCGTTTCGGGCCCCGGGGCAGGGATCGAGCCGCGCGCTCCCCATACCTTCAGCTTCATTATCTACCTCTCTCTCCTCGCGTCACCGGCCAGAAGATCACGATGCCGCCCCCCGATCCCCCGGGGCCGACGATTGGAATCGCGCTAGCCGCCACATCCTGAATCACGCCCCCCGGCCCACTGATACGGAACTCGCCGTGGTAGGGACGGTTATCACGTAACGCCACCGTGGCCGGTAACTCGTCGTAAGGGATCGGGGCTCCATCGCCACCGAAGGGGCCAAACGCAGCCGTCCACTGCTCGGCGCTCAGCGTGCCGGTCTCCTCGAACCGACGCCCCACCAGCGCGCCGGCCGCTTCGTTGTAGAACAGCAGAGCCCCCTCCTCGCCGACCAAGAAGCCGGGTGTCGAGATACTCGAGAGCAGGTTCCGCGCGAGAATCATCTCGAGCGGCTTCTGAGCACTCATCCCGCCAACTCTAATCGCCGGGGGAAGTGCGGTGGGATACGCACAGATCCTGTCACGCTCGTCACTCAGCGCGATCTGGCACCCCCGCGCCCGGACCGTGCGTCTGCGGTCCATCCGGCGAAGCCGGGGCCGCCGCCGTTTAATCTGACGTCCAATGGCTCGCCGCCGGCTCGCCTTCCTCGTTGCCGCGGTACTGCTCGCGGTGGCGATGCTTCCGTCGGGTGCGTTCGGCGACGCCGATCCGGCGAGCGACATGTTGCTCATCCAGAACGTCTTCTACCCCTATATGCCGCAGGTGTCACAGCCACTGCAGCGGACCCTGAACGCCGAGACGGCCGCGGCGGCCAAGGCGAAATTTCCGATCAAGGTGGCGCTGATCGCCTCGAAGATCGACCTCGGCGCGATTCCGGTTCTGTTCGGCAAGCCGAAGGAGTACGCGAACTTTCTCGATCGCGAGATCAGCTTCAACGGGCCCCAGCCGCTGCTCGTGGTGATGCCGCAGGGGGCCGCCGTGCAGGGGATGAACGCGGCGGCGACCGCGGTCGGCAACGCGCTCCCCAAACCCGCCAGCGCGGTCAGCAACGACCTCGCCCGGCTGGCGATCGCGGCGGTGCCGAAGCTGGCCGCGGCCGCCGGTCATCCGATCAAGGCGGTGGCCGCCGAGCCAAGCTCGAGCGCCGGGGGGTCGAGTGGCGGCGGCTCGAGCTCGACGACCGTGCTGGTGGTGCTGATCGTCGCGGCGGTGGCGATCGCGGGCGCGGTGATCGGGATCCGCCGGCGCCGGGCGACGGTCAGGCGCAGGGCCGCCGAACGCCGGCGCCAGCGCGGCCGTAGCGACGTCTCCGGTGCCGGCCGGCGCCCGCCCAGCGCGCCAGCACCAACACGCCGCCCGCCGAGCCGGCGACGGTAGTCGCCGCGACGCCGCCCGCCGAGTCGGCGGCGCTAGTCCCAGCGATGCCGCCCGGCTCGCAGGTCGCGGAGCTCTGAGATCGCGTAGGAGTCCTCGGGATCGCCATCCGCGCCGTCGGCGCCCTGGAGCATCCGGATCGGGAGCGCCTGCTCCGCGACCCCGCCGGCGCCGTCGGGCCGCACCCGCAGGACCCGCGCGCCGGCGTGTGTACCGACGCACTCGATCAGCTGCGTGCCTCCGAACACGAGCGCGGCGCCGTCGTCGGCGGCGTAGCCGGGCGGCAGCTGCCCGCTGGCCACGGCGGCTTTGTACACGGACCGGCGCTCGGGCTCGCTGTCCAGGTGGACCGACAGGCTGCCCGACAGTAGAGACAGTCCCGCGACGACCTTGGGAACGCCGCCGCTGGTGCTGACGCCGCCCTCAAACCAGCAGATCGCGCCAGCGCTCAACCCGGCGAGCACCGTGCCCTGCTCCCAGGCGGCGCGGAGGGTCTCGTCGATGTGATGCTCACGCCAGATCGCGAGCAGGTTGCGCAAAGAGCCGCCGCCGACGTAGATCACATCCTGGGCGAGGAGATGCTCGAAGGGGTTGATGCGATCGCGCCCGAGGTGAAATAGGGCGAGGCTGGTGGGCTCGCACGGCCATCCGGTGAACCGCTCGTAGAAGCGCGTGACCTGCTCGGTGGGGTCGCCGCTGGCGGTGGGCAGGAAGCAGATCTTGGGGACGGGCTTGCCGGACAGCTCGAGCGCGAGGCGGTCCAGCGCCGGCGAGCGTTCGTGCATCGTGAAGCCGCCGCCGCCCATGGCGAGGATCCGACGTCGTTCGACGCCGCGACTAGGCCGGCCCGGTTCCGTCACGCAGCGATCGCTTCTGGCCGGAGCGTCGAAGTGTCGCCGAGATAGCGAACCGCCAGCTCACGCTCCTTGATCTCACCTTTCGCATTGGAGGAAACGTACACAGCCCGGGCCCCGGCCCGCGAGGAAACCACTTCCGCCAGCTCCGTGCCGACGAAGCGCAGCGCCGAGCTGTCGCCCGCGCCGTACCCCGGCCGCATGCCGCCGGCGATCGCCTCGTGAAAGGCGCCGCGCCGTCCGGGCTCTTCGTCGTAGTGCACCGCGTTGCTCCAGGGCAGGAACCCGAGCGCCTCGATCTGGCGCACCGGTCCTTCGTGGAAGGCGCTGAGTGCGCTGGCGAACCAGCACAGCGAGCCGGCCGACCCGCCGCACAACACGACTCCGGCCTGCCAGGCCTCGTACAGGGCGGCATCGACGCCGTGGGCGCGCCAGGTGCCGAGCAGCGACACGAGACTGCCGCCGCCCACGTACACGAGATCCTGCCCGAGCAGGTGGGCCCGCGCGTCCCCCACCCCGGTCTCACGCCGGAAGAGCGAGACGTGCGAGGGCTCGCAGCGGCTGGAGGGGAATGCGCGATAGAAGCGGACGACGTAGTGATCGGCGTCGCCGCTCGCGGTGGGCAGGAAGCACACGCGTGGCCGCTGCACCCCGGTCAGGGCGAGTACGTAGTCGTCGAGCAGGGTGTTCCCCCATTCCATCGAGAACCCTCCCCCGCCAAACGCCACGATCTGCGGTGGTCGCTCGCGCATGAGGAAACGCTAGCCCCGCGCCGACGCCAGAACATTGGCCCTGTGTCCAAAGCTGACGATGTCCGGTTCGCCACGGGACGGGTGCTCATCGAAACCCCTGTCCCTGAAACGCGAACCGGCTGCCCTCAGGCAGCCGGTTCACACACAGAGAGAGATAGGGGAAGCGTAGGACGGCCGACCCAACAGGGTGTGACGATTTAGGCGACGTGACGAAATTATCTGGCGTTCTGGCGGCGCCTGGACGCGCCTGGCACCGCCCGCCCGCTACGGCGCTGACGTGGCTTCCGACGGCGCGGACGGATCGGGGGCGAACTCGCGGAACAGCCCGGTGACGACGAACACCGTCTGCTCGGCGATGTCAACCGTGTTGTCGCCGATGCGCTCGAGTGCGCGGGCGACCAGCACCATGAACGTCGCCCATTCCCGTACCTCGGGGTTGTCGCCCACGTCGACGGCGCGCCGGAAGATCTCGCGGTTGAGTTGGTTGATCTCGGCGTCCTGGCGCACGAGATCCTGGGCGAGATCGACGTTGCGGCTCGCGAACGCGTCCTTGGCCTGCGCGAGCTGGGAGCGGGCGTACTGGCCCATCCGCTCGATCAAGTCGAGGATGTCCTTGTCCTTGGGCGCCTCGTAGCCGGACAGCGGAACCAGCTTGGCCATATTCACGCACTGATCGCCCATCCGCTCGACGCAGCGAATGATGTGCAGCAGCGCGGCCACCACGCGAAGATCGGTCGCCACCGGCGCCTGGCGGGCGAGCAGCGACAACACCCCTTGGTGGACCTCCAGATACCGGCCGTCGATGCGGTCGTCGTCGACCACCACCATCCCGGCCAGTTCGACGTCCTGATAGGAGATCGCCTCCAGCGCCCGGTCGAGCTGGAGCATGACCAGGTCGAGTCCGCCCAGGGCCTGATCTTCGAGGTCCTTGAGGGACTCCCGGAATTGGTGGCGTGTCTCTTGCATGGTGACCCCCTGGGTCTACCCGAACTTGCCCGTTACGTAGCGCTCGGTCCGCTCGTCGGTTGGATTGGTGAAGATCTTATTGGTGTCGTCGTGCTCGACCACTTCGCCGTCGAGCATGAACACGGTGGTGTTGGCGACGCGGGCGGCCTGCTGCATGTTGTGGGTGACGATCACGATCGTGTAGCGCGCCTTGAGCTCGTCGATCAACTCCTCGACTTTGAGCGTGGCGACCGGGTCGAGCGCGGAGCACGGCTCGTCCATCAGGATCACCTCCGGCTCGACCGCCACCGTCCGGGCGATGCACAGGCGCTGCTGCTGACCTCCGGAGAGACCGACGCCGGGCGCATTGAGCCGGTTCTTGACCTCTTCCCAGAGGCCCACGGCGCGCAGCGCCCGATGGACGCGCTCGCGCGTGTTGCTGCCACGCCCGCCACCGGTGAGCTTGATTCCGGCCGCCACGTTGTCGTAGATCGACATGGTCGGGAACGGGTTGGGCTTCTGGAACACCATCCCGATCAAGCGACGTACCGATGTGACGTCGACCCCCGCGTCGTAGACGTCGAGGTCGTCGAGCGTGACGCTGCCCTCGGCGTAGGCGCCCGGGATTTCCTCGTGCATCCGGTTAATGCAGCGGACCATGGTCGACTTGCCACAACCCGACGGTCCGATAATCGCGGTCACCTCGTTAGGCGGAAACTCGAGGTCGACGCCCTTGATCGCGTGCTGCTTGCCGTAGTACGCGTGCAGATCCTTGATCTTGATCGCGTGCCCGGTTCCCTCGCGGGCGCCGAGCGCCGAAATGTCGGGCGCTTGTGCTTCTGCCTGCTCGGGCAGACTACCTCCGGTAGACATCTCGGTGGATTCCCTATTCGTCGCTTCGGTCGCTGGATCTGAGGATGTCTCAGGCGTTATCTCAGGCGGGATCATGCCATGCGGCTCCTTCGTGCGATGAACCGGGCGAGGAGGTTGAGGATCAGAATCAGAACCACCAGCGTGAGCGCGGCGCCCCACGCACGGGTGACGATCTCCGCCCGCGGTGACTGAATGTCGGTGTAAATCTGGATCGGGAGACTGTTCATCTGCGCCCCCAGGTTTCCGGTTAGCGTGAGGGCGGTCGACACGGTGAAGAGCAGCGGGGCCGTCTCTCCCATGCCGCGCGCCACCGCCAGCAGCGAGCCGGTGAGCAGCCCCGGCGTCGCGGTCGGGAGGACGACTCGACCGATTACCCGCCAACGTGGGGCGCCGAGGGCGAGGGCCGCCTCGCGCAGGCTGCTCGGGACGAGCAGCAACACCACCTCGGCGGAGCGGATGACGATCGGCAGCATCAGCAGCGCCAGTGCGACCGACCCCTTCCAGCCGGTGAAGGCGCCGCCGATCTTGGAGATGACCAGCACGATGTAGATGAATAGCCCGAACATGATCGACGGCACGCCCGTCATCACATCGACGAAGTAGCGGACGACGTTGGCGAACAACGAGTTCTTGCCGTACTCGGTCAGGTATAGGGCCACGGCGATCCCGATCGGGACGGAGATCAGCGTGGCGAGCCCGACGATCTCCAGCGTGCCCAGGATCGCGCTGCGGATCCCGCCGGGATTGCCGAAGAAGCTCCCAGTGGGATCAGTGGTAAAGAAGCTCGAGCTCCACGCACCCAAGCCTTTCTTGAGCAGGTAGTAAATGATCAGGGCGAGCGGAATCAGGGCCACCACGGTCGCCGCGACGAGTACGCCGCGCATCACCTTGTCGGTTCGCCGGCGGCGGCCAGAGATCGGCGGGAGTGAGGCCACCGTGGCCATTAGGCCTCGTCCCCGCCGCCGCTGAAGACCATGCCGGTGGCTCCGGCCCCGCCGCGCGCGCCGGGCGCCCCGCGCGCGATGAACCAGCGGGCGATGATGTTGACGATCAAGGTCAGAATGAACAGCACGAGCCCGGCCGCGAACAGCGCCGAGGTGTGGATACCGGTCGATTCGCCGAATTCGTTGGCGATCACGGCAGCCAGCGAGTAGCCCTGCGAGAAGATCGTCTTGCCGATCACCGGCGCGCTGCCGATCACAAGAACGACCGCGATCGTCTCGCCGAGGGCCCGACCGAGGCCGAGCATCGCCCCGCCGGTGATCCCGGGACGGGCGTACGGGATGACCGCCATCCGGATCATCTCCCAGCGAGTGGCGCCGAGCGCCAGTGCCGCCTCCTTATGCTCCGCGGGCACGGTGGCGATCACTTCACGCGCGATGGCCGAGACGATCGGGAGAATCATGATGGCCAGGATCAGTCCGGCGATGAAGTAGTTGTACAAAGACGGAGTCGTGCCGCCGACGAAGGGAATGAAGGAGAAGGTGCTGGCGAACCACTTTTCCGCCGGGAGCAGCCTCGGGGCCAGGACGAAGACGCCCCAGAGCCCGTAGACCACCGAGGGCACAGCCGCGAGGAGGTCAACCAAGACCGAGACGGGCCCGCGGAAGCGGCGCGGGCACATCTCGTTGATGAATACCGCGGTCGCCACCGCCACCGGCACGCCGATGATCAGCGCGATCGCCGAGCTGATCAAAGTGCCGACCAGCAGCGGAGCGCCGTGGTAGATGTTGCGAGAGACGTCCCAGTCGTTGCCGAACACGAAGCTCAGCCCGAACTGACTGAAGGCGTCCTTGGACTGCCCGACCAGGCGAATAAAGAAGTAGACGATCAGCAGCAGAATCAGCGCTGAAAGGCCGATCAGCCCCCATTTCAGAGCCCGGTCGGGGAGACGCGCCAGCGGCGACCGCTCGAGCCCCGAGCGGCCGCCGCCGGTGACGATGGATGCGCTGGCTTCCATCGACTAGGTGCTACGAGATCGGCGAACCGTTGCAGGTCATCGTCGCGAGCTGGGTGTTGTTCTTGGATACCAACGACGCGGGCAGCGGCGCGTAGGGCAGCTGGTTGGAGCCGGCGCCCAGTGTCGCCTGACCGGGACCGAAGGCGTAGGTCAGGAACGACTTGAGCGAGGCCGCCGTCCCCGAGCTCGCGCCTCCGCTCTTGCACGGATCCTGATACGCATCGAGGAACGTCTGGGAGACGATCGGGTACGCGTTCGGGGCCGGCGAGTTGATCGTCGAGATCCCCAGATCCGGCGGGACGGTGATCCCGTCGGCCGCGTTCGAGGTGTTCTGGATCGTCGGCAGCTCGTAGGTTCCCGACGAGTTCTTGACCGAGGCGTAGGTGAACCCGTTCTCGAGCGCGTAGGCTTGCTCGACGTACCCCACCGCGCCCTGGGTCTGGTGGACCGCCGCGGCGACGCCGGAGTTGCCCTTGGCGCCGGTGCCGACCGGCCACTTGACGTCCTTGCCGGCGCCGATCGACGACTTCCAGGCCGGATCGGTATCGGCCAGGAATGTGGTGAACCCGTCCGTGGTGCCGGAGGAGTCAGAGCGATGGACGATCGTGATCGCCGTGCTGGGCAGGCTCACCCCGGGGTTCAGCGCCTTGATCGCCGCGTTGTCCCATGTCGTGATCTTGCCGCTGAAGATGTCGCCAATCGTCTGGCCATCGAGCTTGAGTCCGCTCTTGACGCCGGACAGGTTGTAGGACACCGTGATCGCCCCGAAGGCGACCGGGAACTGGAGCACCGGGCCCTTCATCCCGGCCTTGTCAGCCGCCTTGAGGGCCGGGTCGCTGCCGGCGAAGTCGATCGTGGCGGCCTGTAGCTGGGTGACGCCGGCGCCCGAGCCAACGCCGTTGTAGTTCACCGTGAGGCCCTGCCCCTTGAGGGTCGAGCCCCACTGCATGTAGATCGGCGCGGCCAGCGTCGAGCCGGCTCCGTTGATCGTGCCGCCGGCGACGCTCCCCGACGAGGCGGAGGTGGTCGCGCTGCTGGCCGGCGCGGAGCTGCTGGCCGAGCTGGCCGAGCTGGTCGAGCTGCTCGAGCTGCTCGAGCCGCAGGCCGCCGCCGTCGCGCAAGACGCAATCACGACGGCGACCGCACTGAAACGACGTATACGCAAGGTCTTCTCCTTCGGTCGGATATGCGGCTGAGTGTCTGCGGAAGCCGTGCTTCCGGTGTTATCTAGTTGTGAACCGATCGTTGGCGTCCGGTTTGGGTTCCGGGGCGAGTCGGTAGCCGAATCCGAAGTGGGTGTGGATGAATCTCCAATGCGGGAGAGCGTGCTCGAGCTTCACCCGCAACTTGCGAACGTACACGTCGACGGACCGATCGCCGGCCCGCATATCCCGTCCCCAGACTAGGCTGAACAACTCGTCGCGAGACATGATCCTGTCGGCACGACGCGCCAATTCGGTCAGCAGACGAAGCTCGCGGATCGAGAGCATCAGCGCCTGCCCGTTCGCGCGGGCCAGATGCTCGTCGGGGAGGATCTCGAGCGGTCCAACCTCGAGGACCTCTCGATGAGTCTGCGCCGTGGCAGTCATTCCGCCACGGATGCTGCCTTGGGGGACCGCTACTCGGCGTTACTGAGTCGTAATGGAGATGTGAACAACTTGTGACCAGCGGCCAACGCGCGCGGCGTGCGGCCGGTCAGGAGGGTCAGGACGCGAACGCCGGATCCAGCTCCGGCGCGGCCTCGATGACCTCGCCGGCGACCTGGTCACGCACGTTTTCTCCGTCGAACTCCGGGGCGAACCGGTAGCCGACTCCGAAGTGCGTGTGGATGTAGCTCCAGCTCGGCGACGCGGTCCGCAGCTTCTGGCGCAACTTGCGGACGAACACGTCGACCGAGCGGTCGCCGTGGGCCATCGCGTAACCCCACACCCGCTCGTAGATCTCCTCGCGGCGCAGCACGCGATCGGACTGGGAGAGCAGGCTGAGAATCTCGAACTCGCGCGCGGTCAACTCGAGGCTGGCCTCGCGGGCGTAGGCCTGGTAGAGGTCGGGGCGGATCGTGATCTCGCCAACGGTCGTCGCCCCCACCAGCTCCGGAATCTCATGGCGCCGGTGACGACGAATCGCCGCCTCCACGATGCAGATCAGCTCCTCGGCGTGGCACGGCTTGGTCACCCAGGCGTCGGCCCCGAGGCGCAGGCCGCGAACGCGCTGCGCGACGGAGGAGGGGCCGGTGCAGATCACCACCGGCAACCCCGGAAGCCGGGCGCACACGCGTTCGAGGTACTCCCAGCTGCTCGGGCCGAGGACCGCGACGTCGAGGATCAGCGCGTTCAAGCGCAACGTGACGAGCGCCTCGGGGGTGATCGGACTGGACACCGTGCGGTGCTCCCAGCCGAGCGCGTCGAGGCGGTTCGCAAGCACCTGCATGAAGCCGGGGTCACGGTCGATCACGGCCAGCCGAAGTCGGTTCTGCGAACGCTGCGACCCCGCCTGGGGGCTCGCGGGCGCTTCGCTCACGTCGGGCGACATGCGAATCACTCTATTGGAAGGTTCCCCAGCTTGCCGTGTTCGTGCCATGCAATTACAGGATGTTTACGCGCAAAGTGCGCCAGAAGCGCGGACGGCGTCTATACGTCGCTATCCTCTGAATTCGGGGAGTCCTCGTCTAGCTGATGAGCAACGTTTTCGACTGCATCCTTCGACCCCGCACAGCATAAATGGCCTCCCGCGCGAAACAAAAAGAAGAAGCCCGTGCCCGACGAGTTGCGGAGGAGCGGGCGGCCGCTGAACGCGCCCGCCGGTCCCGCCGCCTGCAGTTGCTCGGCGGCGTAGTGCTGATCGCCGTGGTGCTGGTTGGCGCCGGGATCGCGATCAGCTCCTCGGGGGGATCCTCGTCACCTCCGGTCAACAGCGCGGCGGCAAAGAAAACCGCCGACCAGGTCAACGCCCAGCTGACCGGCATCCCGCAGTCGGGCATGACGCTGGGCTCCGCCAGCGCGCCGGTGACCGTGACCGAGTTCGGCGACCTCGAGTGCCCGATCTGTAAGGCGTTCGCGCTCGGAGCGGAGAGCACACTGATCGCCAAAGACGTGAAAGCCGGAAAGGTCAAGCTGGTCTACCGATCGCTTGAGACGGCGACGGGCAACGGTCCGGATCCCGGTGTCTTCCCGACACAGCAGTCCGCTGCCCTGGCGGCCGGGAAACAGAACCTCGGCTGGAACTACATCCTGATGTTCTACAACCTTCAGGGCGAGGAGGACACGGCCTACGTGACTCCTGCCTACCTCGAGAAGCTGGCCCTGCTGATCCCGAGTCTCAACTACAGCCAGTGGCAGACCGACCGCACCTCGTCGGCGTTGTCCGCGCAGGTCGCGGCCGATCAGGCCGCCGCCAACGCCAAGGGCTTCGATAGCACGCCGACGATCGTGGTGTCGGGCCCCAAAGGCCAGGCCCAGCCGATCGTCGGCGACACCGACTACGGCACGCTCGAGTCCACGATCAAGTCGGTTCAGTGACGGTCTGATCGTGGCCAGTCAGGGGACCAGGACTCGCAATACCCGCGCGGCCCGCTTGGCGGCCCCGCCCCCGCCGCCTGAGCCGGTCGCGCCGTCCCGATCGGGCGTTCGCGCGAGCTTGATTCTCCGCCGCGTGATGATCGGCCTGGGGCTGGTCGGGTTCGGCGTCGCGACTTACCTGACCTACATCCATTACGCCGGCATCAATCCAGCCTGTACCGCCGGCGAGGCGTGCATCAAGGTCCAGACCTCCCAGTGGTCCAAGGTCGACGGGGTGCCGGTCGCCTTGCTCGGGCTGATCGGATACATCGGGATCCTGGCCACCTTGCTGGCCCCGGACCGCGAGGAGACGCGCCTCGCCACGCTCGGTCTGACGCTCGTCGGATTCGCCTTCAGCGGCTACCTGACCTACCGGGAGCTGTTCTCGATCCACGCCATCTGCGAGTGGTGCGCGTCGAGCGCGGTGATCCTGACGATCCTGTTCGTGTGCGCGGCCACCCGGTACGTGATCGGCGCGGACACGAAGCTGAGGGCGAGCGCTCCCGCGCCGAGCTGACGCCCGCCGTGCGAGAGGGTCGAGGTTTATGGCAGTCTGCGCGCAGCCATGACCGATCTGCCGCCGTTTGACGTCGCGCTGGTGCGCGAGGGCGAGGAGGCGATGATCACGGTCAGCGGTGACATCGACATCGCCACCGTGGCCCTGCTCGAGGCGGTCCGCCAGAAAGCCCTGGCCTCGGATCCGCCGGCCATCCTGATCGACCTCAGCGGCGTCCACTTCATCGACTCCTCCGGTCTGAAGTTCCTCATCGACACCTACGCTCAGGCCAGACGGGACGGGTGGACGCTGCGGCTCAGACGACCGGCGCAGACGGCGATGCGGGCGTTCACGGTCACCGGCGCCGACCGGCACCTGCCGTTCGTGGACGACGATAACGACGAGACGCCGCTCGATGGCCATCCAGACCGCCCTCCGGAACCGAACCCCTAATAAAAAATCAACTCACCCGCGCCACCAGCGCTGTCACGTCGTCGTGTAGCTGATCGGCGGGTAGCTGGACGGCGCGGAGCACGTGGTCGCACAGCCGTTCGGGGTCATCGGGCCCGGCGCGGATCGCCGCGGCGAGCCGGCTCAGCCCGGCGTCGAGCGATTCCCCGCGCCGCTCGACCAGCCCGTCCGAGTAGAGGAAGACCGCGTCGCCGGGCTCGAGTCGCCGCTCGAAGGTCGCGTAGGTGACGTCCTCGATCCCCGGCAGACCCTCGCCGCCCTCGAGGAACCGGACCTCCCCGACGGCCGTCCGCAGCACCGGCGGCGGATGGCCGGCGTTGGCCCATGTGATCGTCCCAGCTCCCAGGTCGATCAGGGCGTAGATGACCGTGAACAGCTCGCCCTGGCCGAGCGTGAGCTGGTGGCGGTTCAGGCGGGTCAACACGTTGCCGGGGCTCCGCGTGCCCTCGTCGGCGGCCGCGAACGCCCGGGTGACGCTGCGCAGCTGGCCCATCGTCGAGGCCGCCGGCACCCCATGCCCGGCGACGTCGCCGACCACGACCCCGACCCGCCCGCCGACCAGCGGGAACGCGTCATACCAGTCACCGCCCGCCTCGGCTCCGGTGCCGGCGGCCTGATAGTGAGCGGCCAGTTGGACGCCCTCGATTTCGGGAAGCTGCTTGGGCAGCAGTCCGCGCTGGAGCTCGACGGCGATCGCCTCAGCGTGCGTGCGTGCCTCGTGCTCGACCAGCAACTCGCCCCGCACCCGCTCCGCGCGGCGCCGGGCGCTCAGGTCGACCCACTGCGCCAGCAGCAGTGGCTCACCGAGCTGGGCGGGCTCGATCAGCGTGGCCACCAACCCGACCCACACGGTCGCCCCGCTGCTCCGGATCAACCGCAAGTCGATCGCCGAGCGACCGGGCGCGGCGTCGACCGGCGTCCCTCCGGCGACCAGCTCGAGCGCGTCCCGAAGCTCGGCCCGATCCTCGGGGTGACACAGCCCGAGGACCGGCGTCCCCGACAGCACGACGGGATCGCGCCCGACCAGTCGCCCGAACGATGGGTTCGTGCGCACAATGTCGCGATCGACGGTGAGGATCGTCTTTCCGACCGGCGCGGCCTCGAACGCCGCGCGGAGAAACGCCTCTGACTGCTTGAGCGCCCGCCGGCCCGCGTCGAGCTCGATGAACAGCGATACCTTCGAACGGAGCAGCTCGGGGTCGATCGGCTTCAGCAGATAGTCGGTCGCGCGACTTCCCGAGCCGGTGACGAGCTGGCTCAACGAGACCCTCCCGCCACACAAAAACACGATCGGGAGCTCGCCGCTGGCGGGCCGGCTCCTGATCTGCCGCGCGATCTCGAGTCCCCCCGGGCGCGCGCCAGGACGTCAATCACGACGAGGGCAGCGTCCTGCTCGGCCAGCGAGCTCAGCGCTTCCTCGCCGGAGCGGACCGTCCGGACCGTGTAGCCGAGCGGCGCCAGCGCCGAGGAGACCACGCTCACATCGGTGGTGCCGGCGGCCACGAGCAGGATCGTGATTGGCTCGGACCGGCCGAGCTCACCCGCGGCTTGGCTCGCGAGCGGCAGCGAATTGAGGGCACCCAGATCCAGCGCTCGAGCCATCCGTTCATCATCGCAGCCGGTCGAGCGTTCACACGTTGGTAACCGGAACTTGCCCGATAGGTCACGAAGTTCCGCGCTTTGCGGGCGAATCTGTTCGGTCAATGAACGTTTGCATCGACCTCCACTGCCACTCGGTCGCCTCCTCGGCGGGCCACAGCCCGCACGCCATGCCCGAGTGCGCCACCACCCCCGGTGAGGTGTACGAGCTCGCCAAGCGGCGGGGCATGGACTTCGTCACGATCACCGATCACAACACGATCGCCGGCGCCCTGACGCTGGCCGACCGCCCGGACGCGTTCGTGTCCGAGGAGCTGACGGCGTGGTTCAAGGATGAGCCGCAGGCCGTGCACGTGCTGTGCTACGGGATCACGCCCGACGATCACGACTGTCTCCGAGCCCATCAGCGGGACGTGGTGGCGTGCGCCGAATACCTCCACGACCACGAGATCGCGTGCGCGCTGGCCCATCCCTTCTACGACGTCGCGGCGCCGCTGACGGCGCGCCACCGACGCATGCTGGCGCGCCTGTTCAGGGTTTGGGAGACCCGCAACGGCAAGCGCCCGCCCGAGATGAACGGACCCGCGGCGACCACGTGGAGACGCACGGTGCGATCGCGGTGGCCGGCTCGGACGATCACGGGGGGGTCGACATCGGCCGCACCTACACGGAGGCCGCGCCGGCCTCGAGCCCCGAGGAGCTGCTCGCCCACATCCGCGCCGGGCGGGTGTCCGCGCACGGCCAGCAGGGGAGCGCGGCCAAGCTCGCGCACGGCGCGATCGCGATCGCGGCGCGGGCGCTGGGGGACCGCCGCGCCCTGTCGGACGGGGCGCCGGATGTCAGATGGGCCGAGCGGATCCTGTCCGAAGGTGACCGTCGCCACGGCAACGTGTTCGCCGGCCTCGAGTTGGAGGCTCGCGGCCGGCTCCTGTTCAGCTGGCTGAAGGAGATGGAGCTCGAGCTCGACACGGCCGGCCTGCTGCACCTGCTCCAGTCGCCCGACCACAGCCACGCCGATCTCGAGCGTCGGGCGCGGCGCGTCCACGAGCGCAAGTTGGCGGCCGCGTTGCAGACCGCGGCCGAGCTCCCCGCGGCGCTCCACGCCGGCGGCGATCACGGACCGCTGGCGGCGCACCTGTTCACGGCGTGCGTGCCGGCGCTGCCATATCTCCCGGCGGCCACGTTCGTCGCCCACCAGCGGTCGGTCGCGATGACACCGGCCACCGACGAGCCGCTACGGATCGCGGTCATCAGCGATGGCCCCGGACACGACGGCGGGCGGCTGGTCGGGCAGCTGCGCGAACACGGCATCCCCGGGCACGAGCTCGACGTGATCGGCACCGGCGCGGCGGTCGACCGACGGCTGACCGCGGTCGGCGAGCCCGACGTGGGACCCGGCCTGGGTCGGGGCGCGGCGCCGACCGCGTTCGCGATGGCGGAAGCGCTGACCGAGCGCCGCTACGAAGTCGTCCACGTGGGCGGCGCGGGACCGTGCGGGATCGCGGCGCTGCTCGTCGCGCAGATGATGGGCGTGCGGACGATCGGCACCTACCAGGGCGCGGAACCCCAGCTGGCGGGGTTCTACGAGCGCTGCCGCTTGGTGCTCTCGCCCAGTCCGGCGTCGGATCGCGCGCTCGAGGGGGTGGGCATCGGCCCCGACCGGGTCGTCCGCTGGCAGCCGGGAGTCGATCACGACCGCTTCAATCCGGCGCGCTACTCGCCCGAGGCGCTGAACGCGGAGCGGTTCAACGTGCTCTACTCGGGACCGCTGAGCCGCGAACACGGGATCGAGTTGCTCGCCGAGGCGTTCCTCGTGGCGCGCGACCGGGACCCTCGGCTGCATCTGGTGCTCGCCGGCCATGGCCCGGCGCAGCTGCTGCTCCAGGCTCGGCTCGGGTCGGCGGCCACCTTCCTGGGCGCGCTGGGCGACGAGCCGCTGGCCGAGGTGTTCGCCAGCGCTGACCTGCTCGTCTCGCCCAGCGCCAGCGAACACTGCCCCGAGGCGATCCTCGAAGCCCAGGCCAGTGGCCTTCCGGTGCTCGCCGTCGACGCCGGCGGCGCCACCGAGCTGATCGACAGCGGCCGCAGCGGGTCGCTCGTGCCGGCCGACCCGGATGCGATGGCGATGGCGATCCGCGGCCTGTCCCGGCGCGCCGCGCTGCGCGAGCGACTAACCACCGGCGGCCTGCTCGCGGTGCGGGAGCGCACCTGGAGGCAGTCGCTGGCCCAGCTCGCCGAGGCCTACGGATTGGCTCGGATCGACGGTCCCGTGTCCGCGCGCACCGAGGTTGGCACGGTGGCGCGTGCTGCTTGAGAAGGCCACGGAGCCGACCCGTGTGCGGAAGGCGCCCGATGGTCGGCGTCTGCGGATCGTCGACGTCGCGATGTTCTACGGCGAACGCGGCGGTGGCATCCGCAGCTACCTCGAGGCCAAGGCACGCTACGCCGAGCGCACCCAGGCGTTCGACCATCATCTGGTCGTCCCCGGGCGCGTGAGCGCCGGCGGCGACCCGCGCCGCCACGAGCAACCATCGCTGCAGCTCGCCGCCTCGAACGGCTATCGGGTGCCGCTCGGGAGCGCGGGGCTGCGGGACACACTGCGGGCGCTCGAGCCCGACGTCGTGTTGCTGCACGACCCGTACTGGACCCCCCGGCTGGCCAGCCGGGCCGCCCACGAGATGGGTTCGCTGGTGATCGCCGTCCACCACTCGTCGGCCGCGCTGCACGCCGCCGGGCTGCCCGGCCCGAGCGGCGTCTACGCCCGGGCCCTGCGCCGCTGGTACCGGCGCGCCTATCTGGAGGTCGACGCCGTCATGTCAGTGGTCGATCCGGCGATCGACGCCCACCGGCCATCGACGCTGCGCCTGCGCCTCGGGCTCGACCCCGCCTTCCGCCCCGCCGCGACGCCCCCGCCGCGAGGCGACCACGTGCTCTACGTCGGCCGGCTCTCACGCGAGAAGGGGTTGCGTGAGCTGTTCGAGGCGGCGGCCGCGGCGCCGGAGGCGTGGCCGCTGGTGCTGGTCGGCACCGGGCCGGCCGGGGACACGTTGCGCGAGCGGGCGCGGCAGCTCGGCCTGAGCGGCCGGATCCGGTTCGAGCCCTACGTGACCGATCGCGCCGAGCTGGCGCGGTGCTACGCCTCCGCCTCGTGCGTGGCGCTTCCCGGTGCGCACGAGACGTTCGGCCTGGCCGCGCTCGAGGCGGCCGCCTGCGGCGTGCCGGTGGTGACCGCGCACTGCACGCCGTCGGCCACGCTGCTGGGCGAGCTGGTCGAGACGTTCCACGCCGAGAACCCCCACGATCTGATGCTGGCGATCGAACGCGCCCGCCGGCGGGAGCCCGATCTCGAGGCCGCGGCGATGCTGGCGCGGAGCCATACCTGGGATGCGGCGTTGTCGGCCGAGCTGGCTGATCTCGAGCATCTGGTGGGGCGATGAGGACCGCGCTCGCCGTCGCCGTACACGACATCGAGCCCCGCTCCTTCCGTCGCATCCGCGACATCCGAGAGTGGCTGCACGTCCGCGGCGTCGGTCGCGTCACGTTGCTGGTCGTCCCCGCCGCCGACCTGCAGCCGATCGGCACCCAGGCGCCGGCGCTCGCCACCTGGTTGCGGGGCCGGGTCGCGTTCGGCGACTCGGTGGCCCAGCATGGCCTGAACCATCGCGTCGGCGACCCGGCCGCCTGGCCGCGGCGGGTGCTGGCCGGCTGGCAGGGCGGGGCCGCCGCCGAGTTCCCCGGATTGGGTCGCGAGGACACGGCCAAGCGGGTCGCCACCGGGCTGCGGCTGCTCAACGACATCGAGCTCGATCCCCGTGGTTTCGTCGCCCCCGGCTACGCCTACACGCGGGCGCTGCGGACGATCCTGGCCGAATCGTTCGAGTGGTTCGCGGAGCTGCGGTGCATCCGCACCCGCTCGCGCGGGCCGCTGCGATCGCCGGCCCTGTGCCTGGGGAGCTCGACTCCGTTCAAGCGCGCGCTGTCACCGGCGGTGGTGCGCGCCGCCAGTCGCACCGCCGGCGCGGTGATGCGGGTCGACGTTCATCCGGCCGACTTCGACCTGCCTCGACACGTGGCCACGCTCGAGTCGTTGCTCGAGCACGCGAACGGGCGCGACGTCGTCACCTACGACGAGCTCCTTGCCTGAGGCATGGTCTGTCGCTCGCGCGCAGGTGCGCGAGCGCGTCCGCGCGGGGGCGGGGCGCGTACTGCGGTCGAACTGGCGCCAGGGCCACCGCAGCATCGACGGCGTGCCCTACGCGTTCACGTGTCCCGCCACCCCGCGCTATCGCCACCAGTGGTACTGGGACTCGTGCTTTCACGCGATCGCCTGGCGGCACTTCGATCCCGCCCGCGCGCGAGACGAGCTGCGGACGCTGGTGCGGGCGGGCCGACTCGACGGATTCATCCCCCACACGGCGTTCTGGGACCGGCCGGCTTACTGGCGCCGGGCGCCGTTCTACGGCACCCACACCGTGTTCGGCGCTACCGCGACCTCGACGATCCAGACGCCGCTGCTCGCGCTGGCCTGGGGGCTGGTGGCGCGGGCCTCGCCGGACGCCCCCGGCTTCGCCGCCGAGGGCCTCCCCCAGCTCAGGCTCCACTACGACTGGCTGGCCCGCGAGCGCGACCCCGACGGCGACGGACTGCTGACGATCATCCACCCCGACGAATCGGGGCTCGACGACTCGCCCAAGTACGACGAGGTGTTCGGCTGGATGCGCCACGACCGGGTCGGCTTCTTCTGGCTGATCGAGCGCTGCCGCCGACTCGGCTACGACGCCGGGGCGATCGTCGAGCGCTACGAGGAGCACGTCGAGGATGTGGCGGTCAACACCTTCTACGCGCTGGCGCTGCGGGCGTTGGCGCGGCTCGACGAGGAGGACGGGGCGATCTACGCGGCCCGGGCGGCCCGAACCGAGCGGGCACTGCTCGAGCGCTGCTACGACGAGCGCACCGGGCTGTTCTTCGACGTGGCCGGCTCGGGCGAGCGGCCGATGAACGTGTCCACGTGGTCCTCGCTGGCGCCGCTGGCGCTGACCGGTTTGCCCGAGGACGTCCGCCGGCGGCTGGTCGAGGAGCACCTTCTGCATCCGCGGCGCTACTCGGCCGAGTGCGGGATCCCGTCGGTGGCGATCGAAGAGCCGTCGTTCAACCCCCGCTTCGCGTTGTGGCGGTGCTGGCGTGGCCCGGCGTGGATGAACACCGCGTGGCTGCTCGTGCCGGCGATGTGGGAGCTTGGATATAAAGCCGAGGCGGAGCGGGTGGTCGACTCGCTGGAGCGCGCCGTGGACCGGTACGGCTTTCGCGAGTACTACAACCCGCTGACGGGACGCGGGCTCGCGGCCCGCGACTTCGGCTTCTCGACGCTGCTGGTCGATCTTTTCGCAACTACCGAGACCGAGACGGGCGAATCGTCCGCGGCTCGTCGCATGATGCAACCGTGAGCTGGCGAACAACTCGCGCGTCTGGGGCTGCCGAGGTGGGCAACCGCCAGGTCGCGGTCATCGATCTGGGCTCGAACTCGTGGCGCCTGGTCGTCTTCACGTACGCCCCGGGCCTGTGGTGGAAGCGCACCGACGAGCTGTGGGAGACGGTCCGGATCGGAGCCGGTCTGGGCGCGTCGGGTCGGCTGAGCGCGGACGCGATGGCGCGCGGGCTGGAGACCCTCCAGGTGTTCCAGCGGTTCTGCGTGGCCAACGGCCTCGGTCCCGAAAGCGTCCACATCGTGGCCACGAGCGCGATCCGCGACGCCACTAACGGCGAGGAGTTCGTGGCCCGGGCGCGGGCCGAGACGGGGCTCGAGATCGACGTGCTGTCCGACGAGGAGGAGGCGCGGCTGGGCTACGTCGCCGCGATCAACACCTCGACGATGACCGACGGCGTCGTGCTCGAGATCGGCGGCGGCAGCCTCCAGCTGATCCAGGTGGCGGGCCGCCGCGCGGGGGCGCTGGCCTCGTTCCCGCTCGGCGCCGTGCGCCTCACCGAACAGTTCCTTCCCGGGACCGGACCGGCCCGCCGCAAGGACCTCCAGCGTGTCCGCGCCCACGTTCGCGAGTCGCTGGCCGAGCTCGACTGGCTGCCCGGGGCCGGCCGTGATCGGATCGGCCTCGGCGGTCCCCGCGGCCGGCTGGTTGGCCTCGGCGGCGCCGTGCGAAATCTCGCCGCCGCCGTGCAGAACGACGACGAGCAGCTCGACATTGGCGTGCAGGGATTCGTGATCACGCGGGCGGCGATGGCTTCGCTGGTGCACGCGTTGGCCGCGCTGCCGATCGAGGAGCGCGGCATGGTCCCCGGGATCAAGCCGGGGCGCGGCGACATCGTGCTGGCCGCGGCGCTGGTGATCGAGACCGTGATCGAACTCGGGGAGTTCCCCGGGATCGAGGCGACGGAGGCGAGCCTGCGCGACGGCGTGTTCCTCGCCCAGACGCTGCTCGCCGGCCAGGACCCGCCGCTGTTCGACGATGTCCGTGAGGCGGCGGTGCAGAACCTGGCCTTCCAGTACGAGTCGGACATGACCCACGTCCGCCACGTCGCCCAGCTGTCGCTGCAGATGTTCGATTCGCTGGTCGAGGCGAATCTGTTCACGCCGCGGCCTGGCGAGCGGCAACTGCTGTGGGCCGCCTCGATGCTCCACGACGTCGGCATGACGATCTCCTATGACGACCACCACAAGCACTCGCGCTACCTGATCGTCAGCGCCGAGCTACCGGGCTTCGATCCGCGCGAACGGGCCCTGATCGCACAGATCACGCGTTATCACCGCAAAGGCGCGCCCAAGCTCGGCGAGATGGCGGGTCTGGCACAGCCGGGCGACGAGGAGCTACTCGACCGCTGCTCGGTGATCCTGCGCCTGGCCGAGCACCTCGAGCGGGGCCGCGACCAGTCGGTCTCGCAGGCGCGGCTACGCGCCAACGGGCACGGCGTCGACCTCCACCTCGAGGCCGCCGGCGACAGCCTCATCCTGCCCCGCTGGAGCGTGGAGCGTTACGGCGACGGCGAGGCGTTTCAGCGGGTGTTTGGCCGGCGCCTGCTGATCGGCTGATCGGGCTTCACCGGACCGTCACACGACCGCCCGCCGGGCCGCCTAACGTGTCGGGCTCGGTCAGGGATGGCGGTCGAGGGCCGGCCACGCGACCAGCAGCGCGGTCGAGGGACGGCCAGGGCGACCAGCAGCGATGCGAGCCAGCGACACGAAGGAGACAGACGTGAACACGAGCACTCGATCCGCGTTGTGGCGCCGTTACGGCGCCGTCTGCGCGCTCACGCTGCTCGGCTGGCTGGCCGCCGGCGGACCGGCCTCGGCACACTCCCGCCCGGCGGCATCGCCCGCCGCGGCCTACACGATCCGCTTTCAGGTATACGACGCGCTGCCGTCCAATCCGATCACGGTGTCGTCCAAAGAAGTGAACGCCGGCCACTGGCGCAATGAGCCTTCGAACGCCAACCTGGTGCATATCGACGACTACACACTGCTGAGCAACAACGGCCTCGCGACGGCCGACATCACCTACCGGATCGGCGACACCGGCTACACGTTCTACGTGAGCGGCACGCGCAACTTCCTCGGTGAGCATGACGCCTCGTGCGTGGTGAAGAATCCGAGCCGCCAGAACGTCACCACGCCGTACAAATGCGAGGAACGGAACACCACCGGCGCGGACATGGATGCCTACTTCGTGCTCGAGCCTTCCGACGCGGCGACTCACACGGTCACCAACGACGATCAGTTCAACCGGCGCGACATGCTCGAAGCGTGGTGTGGAGGGAACTCGACGTACGCCAGCTGCGACTCGCTGAAGCCGTCGAATATCGACGACGGGCTGGGCGCCTTCCGGGTCACCAGCGACACTCTGGTCAACTGCACCACGAGCAACTCCACCCAGTCGCTCGGTTACACGGACGGCACCACGACCACCAACACGGTGGGTACCAAGGTGGAGATCTCCGGCAAGCTGTTCGGCATCGTCCAGACGAAGCTGGAGGTGAGCTACCAGCACGCGTGGGCCGAGAGTCACAGCGTCACTAAGACGGTGACGATCACGGTCGCGCCGGGCGAGTACGGCTGGATCGCGACCGCTCAGCGGATGCAAAACGTGACCGCGGACTTTCACGTGACGTTGGGCAACCAGACCTACGACGTCCCGAACGTCACGGTCAGCGCGCCGATGACGAGCGATGGCAGCAACGTCTACGTCACCAAGACCGAAAAGATCGACGACAAGGCCGGGGTCTGCAGCGGCAAGGACGGAGCCTCGTTCCTGCAGCCGTCGCCCGTCGCCCCGGTCGCCGGCGGCCTGTACAACATCGCCGTCGCGGGGTCCAACCAGCGGGTGCTGAGCGCCCCGAACAGTTCGCGCGATGCCGTCCAGCTCGAGCTCGGCCAGTCCTCCGACGGCCGCAACCAGCAGTGGCGGTTCATCGAAAGCCCGGCCAACGCCGACTACTTCGAGGTTCAGAGCGACAACAACCCGAAGCTGTGTCTCGACCTCAGCGGCACCGACGGCAAGAGCATCCTCCAGTGGCCGTGCAGCCACACCGACAACGAGCTGTGGTCGGTCACCTACGACCCCACCAACAGGGGCTTCCGGATCTCGGATAAGGCCGAGCCGGACAAGGCGCTGGACACCGAGGGGGGGAAGGTCGAGCCGGGCACCAAGATCGTCGCCTCCGACGGGGCCGCCGCTCGCCGGTGGGTGTTCAAGCGGGTCGGTTAGCGATGCCGACGCTTCCCGCCGGCGGTGGGATGGCCGCCGATGGCCGAGATGCGCGCAGGCTGCTGATGCGTCGTAGAGTTCAAGCATGCTCTGGTTACTGCGCCACGCGGAAGCGGCCGATGGATTTCCCGACGACGAGCGCCCCCTGACCGAACGAGGCATGAAGCAAGCCGAGGCAGCCGGACTGGCGCTCGCCCGACTCGGCACGCGCCTCGAGCTTTGCCTGTGCAGCCCGAAGCTCCGGGCCGTGCAAACCGCGGAGCGAGCCTGCGAGGCGCTCGGGGTGCAGATCGCGATCGAGCCGGCGCTGTCGGGCGAACCGTTCGACGTGAGAGCCCTGACCGCCGGGTATGACGACGTGTTGCTGGTGGGCCACGACCCCTCGTTCACGCTCACCGTCCACGACCTGACCGGCGCCCAGGCGCGGATGCGCAAGGGTGGCCTGGCCGCGATCTCCAAGGGAGAGTTGGTGGCTTTGCTGCGGCCGGCCGAGCTAAGTGCGATCGCCTATGCAACGGAGGATGTGCTGGCATGACCGAGACAGACAGCAGTGGTGTGGAGATGGCCGCGGCGGCCGGCGCGGTGACCTCGCTGGGCGGACCGGTGGTCACCCCCCTCGGCGAACGGGACGGGAAGGTCTCGGTCACCGATCCGCGGCTCTACGTCAACCGCGAACTGTCGTGGCTCGAGTTCAACGATCGCGTCCTCCAGCTCGCCGAAGACGAGTCGCTGCCCCTGCTGGAGCGGGTCAAGTTCCTGGCCATCTTCGTCACCAACCTCGACGAGTTCTTCATGGTGCGGGTGGCCGGCGTCCACGACATGATCGACGCCCAGGTGGACGCCCGGGGACCCGACCGGTTGTCGCCCAGCCAGGCGCTCGAACAGATCTCCGAACGGGTGCGCAGCCAGGACCGCCGCCACGCCCGGACGTTCGCCGACGTGGTGCGCCCGGAGCTGGCCGAGAACGGCATCCGCATCGTCAGCTGCGAGGAGTCGGGGGCGTCGCGAGCCGAGATCGAGCGCTACTTCCTCGAGGGCATCTTCCCCGTCCTGACGCCGCTGGCGATCGGCCCGGGACGGCCCTTCCCGTACATCTCGAACCTGTCGCTGAGCCTGATCGTGCGGCTCCACGACCCCGATCTCGATCACGACGTGTACGCCCGCGTGAAGGTGCCCAAGGAGGTCATTCCGCGGTTCGTCGAGATCGCGCCCGACACGTTCATCCCGCTCGAGGACGTGATCGCCCGTAACCTGGGCGTGCTGTTTCCCGGGATGGAGATCGTCAGCTACAGCCTGTTCCGGGTCACGCGGGACGCCGACTTCGAGGTCTCCGACGAGGCCGACGACCTGCTCGAGGCGGTCGAGGCCGAGCTGCGACGGCGGCGCTTCGGCGAGGTCGTCAGGCTCGAGGTCGGGGCCGGGATGGACCCGGCGCTGCGGACCCGGTTGATCGAATGGCTCGACGTGTCCGAGCAGCAGGTGTACGACGTTGAAGGGACGCTCGATCTCGGCGATCTGTGGCAGATCGCCGGCGTCGAGGGCCATCCCGAGCTGCGCCAGACGCCGTGGACCCCGCTGGTCCCGCCGACGTTCAGCGCCGGGCCGGGCGAGAGCGACGAGGCGCCCGATGTGTTCGCCCCGATGCGGGCGCACGACGTGCTCGTCCACTACCCCTACCAGTCGTTCTCGGCCAGCGTCGAGCGGCTGGTCAAGCAGGCGGTCGAAGATCCGAACGTGCTCGCGATCAAGATGACCGTCTACCGGACGTCCGACGATTCGGCGTTGGTCCCGTCGCTGATCGAAGCGGCCGAGAAGGGCAAGCAGGCCGTGTGCATGGTCGAGCTCAAGGCCCGCTTCGACGAGCGCCAGAACATCCGCTGGTCACGCGAGCTCGAAGAAGTCGGCGTCCACGTCGTCCACGGGATCCCGGGGCTGAAGACGCACGCCAAGGCGATTCTGATCGTCCGGCGCGAGGGGTCGGGGGTGCGCCACTACACGATGATCGGCACGGGCAACTTCCACGCCAAGACCGCGCGGCTGTACGAGGACTTCGGCCTGTTCACCACCGACCACGAGATCGGCCAGGAGGTGGCGAACATGTTCAACAACCTCACCGGCTACGGGCATCCGCGGCCGCAGCGCAAGGTGCTGGTGGCGCCCGACTGGCTACGTCAGCCGCTGCTCGACGAGATCGAGTCGACGGTCGCAGCCCATCAGGCCGGCGAAGAGGCGCGGATCGCGATCAAATTGAACTCGCTCGTCGACCAGCGGTGCATCGAAGCGCTGTACCGAGCCTCGCAGGCCGGCGTGCGGATCGACCTCAACGTGCGCGGGATCTGCTGCCTGCTGCCCGGCATCCCAGGGGTCAGCGAGACGATCAACGTCGTGTCGATCGTCGGGCGCTTCCTCGAGCACTCGCGGGTCTACTCGTTCCACCGTGGCGACGAGCACGTCTACTACATCGGCTCGGCCGACATGATGCCGCGCAACCTCGACCGGCGGGTCGAGCTGCTGACACCGGTCGACGACCCTGAGAACCAGGCCGAGCTCGAGGACACGCTCGAGCGCTGCTTCGCTGACGACACGAACGCGTGGACGCTCGACTCCGAAGGCAACTGGCACCGCCGCCAGGGCGGAACCCGCAGCGTGCAGCGCGAGCTGATGGAGCGGACGCTCGCACAGGCCAGCGCGGGCTGATCGAGCGGACGCTCGCACAGGACAACGCGGGCTGAGCGCGCTTCGATTTCACCAACGGTTTTCACGACACGGCGACCGCCATCGCGACTTCGGTGTCGACGGGAGCGCTGGCGCCGCGGACCGCGGTCGCGATGTCCGCGGTGCTCAACTTCGCCGGCGCGTTCATCTCCCTGAAGGTGGCCGCCACCGTGGCCACGGGATCGTCAACGCCGCCCGGGTGACCGAGACGGTCGCGTTCGCCGGCCTGGTTGCTGACGCTGCCGGCGGCCGCGGCGTTCGGGATGGCCGCCTACTGGCTCCAGGGCCTGCTCGGCTCCGGCGTCCTCGGGCCGGTGCTGGTGAGCGCGGTGGCGCTCGGCGGGTGGTGGCGTTCGCGCTCACGCGCGGTGGCGGGGTGGTGGCGCCGGTGGCTTGAGGGCTGGCGCGGCGGGGTGGTGGCGTTCGCGCTCGGGGGCGGTGGCGCCGGTCGAGGCTTGAGCGATGGCGGGGCGGCGGGGTCCGTCGAGGCTTGGGAGCCCCGTGCGCGGGACTCCGGTCGCTGGCCATTTGCAGGTGAATCAGCCGATTACTGTCAGTAAGCTGACAATTGAAGCCGCAAGCTCGGGAGCCTTGGGTGATTTGTGCGGCCCGCACAAATCACCCAAGGCACCTCACTGGCCGGCGGTCTAGCGGTTCTCACCTAGCCACAAGTGTCCCCCACGGCCAGGCACGCCACGTCAGCCCTCAGCAGGCTCACATAAGGGGACCCAGCGAACCGCGGACCCCCGCCCTCACCGTAGCCATCGGCAAGCCATCCCTTTCCCAGCCCCATCGCGCGCGAAGCGCGTCCGGCCACCGCGATCGCGCTACCCCCAATCAGCCGTTAACCGGCGGAGACGTGGGGGCCCGGCCAGGCGGGCTTTCGCACAAATGCCTGGCCGGGGTCCCTCACGTGGTGTGGGCTATGGGTGGTGGTTATGGGGTGTTGTGGAGTAAGTCTTAGGACGCGCAGCCGGTGTTTCCGGACTGCGGGCGCGTTCCCAGCGTTAGGTGAACCGTCTGGCTCGAACCATTGCGCTGGATCGTCATCGTGATCTTCTGACCTGGCGCGAACGCGTCGACGGTCTGGATGAACTGCTCGGTCGAGGTGATCGGCTTGCCGTTGATCGCCGTGACGACGTCATTCGCCTCGAGCCCGGCGGTCTGCGCCGGCGATCCGCCGGACACGCAGGTGACCTGCGCGCCGTTGGTGGAGCCCGAGTTGAGCTCGACGCCCACGTAGGCATGCTTGACCGGCTGACCGGCGATGATCAGGTCGGCGATGTGCTTCACCATGTCGGAGGCGATCGCGAAGCCGACGCCGGAGCTCGAGCCCTCGCCACCAGCCGTCGTGTTGTTGGTCTCGATCTGGTCGTTGAGGCCGAGGACGGCGCCGGTGGCGTCGAGCAGCGGACCGCCGGAGTTGCCGGGGTTGATCGCGGCGTCGGTCTGGATCGCGCCGGTGATCGTGTAGTTGTTCGGCGCGGTGATCGTCCGGCCGACCGCGCTGACGATTCCGGCCGTCGTCGTCTCAGGGAGGCTGAACGGGCTTCCGATTGCCACCACCGGGTCGCCGACCTGCGCGGCGTTGGAATCCGCGAGCGGGATCGGATGCAGCTCGGACGCCGGCACGTTGACGTGAATCACTGCGACGTCGGTGGAAGGATCAGTCCCCACCACGGTGGCCGAGGCGCTCTTGCCATTCTGGAAGTTGACCTTGACCGAGGTCGCGTTGGCAACCACGTGCTCGTCGGTGAGGATGTCGCCGGTGGTGTTGTAGACCACGCCGGCGCCCTCGCCCTCGCTCTGCTGGCTGCCACCGCCGAACGGGCCAAAGCTGCCGCCACCGGAGTTCGAGGTGACGATGATGTCGACCACGCCGGGGCTGTCCTTCTTGTAAATCTGGTTGATCGTGAGGCCCTTGTTGGTGCCGAGCGAGCCGCTCAGCGAGGTTGGGATCGTGCTGCCGCTGGTGGGCGTGACCACCGTCGTCGTCACCGACTTCGTCGTCTGCCCCCCCGAAATGACAAGCGCGATCACCGCGCCGGCGATCGCGCCGGCGATGATCGGAAGGACAAGACCGAGTCGTTTCATAGTCACATTCTCCTGGCAGACGTAAGTCCCATCGACCCCACTACATCACCCCCCCGTGAGAAACCCTTCAGAGATCTATGAGAGCTCCGTAAGAAGAGGCTAGCCCTACGTGGGCTCAGCTAAACAGGCTTGCCACGGCGCTCCCAGCCGGCGAGCTGGACCCGCTGGCCCGCTTACCCGGGGCTCCGGGCGGATGCGGCCCGCTCCCGGGCGGAGGTGGCCCGTTCTTCCCGGGCGCGTATGGACCCCAGGTCCCACCGGCCGGCGGCGGGCCCTTCCAGGCGGGATGCGGCCCGCCCGGACCAAAGGCTCTCCCGGGACCGAAGCCCAGTCGTGGGGCGCCGTTGATCAGGCTGTTCAGCTTCGTCGTCAGGCCCTTGAGGACCTGGTTGGCCTGGGCTTGGGTGATTCGTTTCTTGCCCACCAGCCGCTCGAGCCTCGAGCGGATCGAAGCGGTGATCGCGCTCTCGAGACCGGAGACCGACTTGTGGCGGGAGGCCGCAATCTTGGCCAGCGACTGGCCGCCCTTCAGATCGCTCACCAGCTGGGCCTGGGTGAGACCCAGGTAGCTAGCCACCGCCGACAGCTCCGGCCCGGTGACGAGCCTACCCGGAGGGGCAAAGAACCGTGACGGCGGCCCGAGTGGCGAGGGCCCGAATAGCGACAGGAGCCCTCCCGAGTGCGCGAGCCGCTGCTTCAGCGCCTTGGCCTGCGCTTGCGTGATCTTGCCTGAGGCCAGGGCGGCGTTGATCTGATCCTCATACGCTCCCTTGATCGCGGCCGTCAGCGCCGCCGGAGTGACGTTCAGTCGCTTGGCGACGTCGTTCAGGAACGCCTGTTGCGGATCGGTCGTCTCCTGGGTCGACGCGTACGCACCACCGGCAAAGGCGGCTAGGGCGAGCAACGCAATCGCGATCACCAGCTTGCGCTTGAGGCTGAAAAACACCCTTGACTCCTACTGCAGTTGGCCGGGCGCTCCGGAATCCCAGTGCGCCCGTGGGCGGATCCTCCCACCGAAGTTCAAGAGGAATGTAAGAACCGTAGCGGGGTCGCCGGCGGCGCGGGGCGGTGGCGCCACCGATGACCGGCGGTCGCGGTCGGGAGCGGTGGGCGCGTGATCACCAGGTGTCGACGTGCGGGCGGCGCTTGCCCTCGCTGCGCCACCATTCGCCGGAGCCGGGCTGAAACAGCGTCCTGACCCAACGCCGGGTGTCCGCCGGATCGATCACGTCATCGATCTCGAAATAGGCCGCCATGTTGATCCCCTGGCCACGTTCGTAGGCGGCTTTGACCGCGGCTTCGAACGCGCGTTCGCGCTCGGCCGGATCGGCAACCGCCTCGAGTTCCCGGCGCATGCCCAGCCTGACCGCTCCTTCGAGCCCCATCGCCCCGAACTCCGACGTCGGCCAGCCGACCGTGAACAGAGGGGCTTTGAAGCCGCCGCCAGCCATCGCCTGGGCGCCCAGCCCGTAGCCCTTGCGGAGGACCACGGTCCCGGTGGGCACGCGGAGGTTCGCGCCGATCACGAACATGCGCGAGAAGTGGCGCACGGTCGCCGTGCGCTCGGCCTGCGGCCCGACCATGAAGCCGGGCGTGTCGCACAGGAACAACAGCGGCAGCGCAAATGCATCGCACAGCTGCATGAAGCGCGCGGCCTTGTCGGCGCCGTGGGCGTCGATCGCCCCGCCGAGGTGCGACGGATCGTTGGCGATAATCCCGAGCGTGCGTCCGTCCAGCCGTGCCAACGCGGTCACGATCCCCAGCCCGAAGCCGCGGCGGAGCTCGAACACGTCGTCGAGCAGCGCATCAATCACCTTGCGCACGTCGTAGATCCGCTTACGGTTGGTCGGGATCAACCTGCGCAGCCGTGCCTGATCGTGCGGCTCGGCTGGGGGCCCGGCTGCGGGTCGGAAGTACGACAGGTAGCGCCTGGCCGCCGCCACCGCCGCGGCGTCGTCCGCCACCCGGATATCCACCACGCCGTTGGCGTATTGGACGCCGATCGGCCCCACCTCTGCCGGCCCGTAGCTGCCGAGCCCTCCCCCCTCAATCATCGCCGGCCCGCCCATCCCGATGCTCGAGTCTTCGGTCGCGATCACCACGTCGCAGCAGCCGAGCAGCGCCGCGTTGCCCGCGAAGCAGTAACCCGACGCGATTCCCACGAGCGGCACCAGGCCGCTGAGACGGGCGAACACATTGAACGCTCGGGAATCCAAGCCGGCGACCATCGGCCAGTCGACGTCGCCGGGCCGCCCACCCCCGCCTTCGGCGAACACCACCACGGGCAGCCGGCGCCGCTCGGCGATCTCGAACAGCCGGTCCTTCTTGAGATGGTTGCGCATCCCCTGGGTCCCGGCCAGAACCGTGTAGTCGTAGGACATCACCACGGTTGGCTCTCCGTCGACGTCGGCCACGCCCGCCACCAGCCCATCGGCCGGCGTCCGCGCGATCAGCTCGTCCTTGGACCGCCGCCGCTCCTGTGCCGCGAACATCAGCGGCCCGTACTCGACGAGTGTGCCGTCGTCGATCAGATCAGCGAGGTTCTCGCGAGCCGTTCGCCGCCCCCGCTCGTGGCGCTGCTTGACCGCCTCGGGCCGAGCTCCGTCGAGCGTCAGCCGGTGGCGGTGGCGCACCGCCTCGAGGTCCTCCCGGGGCAGACCGGCGGACGGCGCTCGGGCACCGGTGGCCGACTCGCGGTCGGCGCCCGCGCCGCCGGCGACGAGCACGGCGAGCGCTTGGCCGGCGTCGACCGTGTCCCCGACCGCCACCTCGATCCGCGCCACCACGCCGTCGATCTCGGCCAGCACCTCGTGCTCCATCTTCATCGCCTCGAGCACGACGACGGCCTCGCCGGCGCTGATCGGCTCCTCGGGCTCGTGCGCGATCGCGATCACGGTGCCGGCGAACGGAGCCAGGATCGTGGTGTTGGTCACCCCCGGCATCTTCGCGGAACCGGCGGGTGCGTTCGACTCCCGGCCGCGCCACACCCACTGGCGCGCGAGCTCGCGCTCCACATGGACAGAATTCGCGGGGGATCTCTTTCCGCGCGGCCTAACCGGTGCCGGTGAACATGTGAGAACCTTAAAGGCGGTTCCGTCGACGCAAGGCGGACCTGCGGTCATTGCCCTCAGGGCGGCGGATCCGTCCGGGGTTGATGGCGATGAATGATGGGGTGTAGTGGCGGTGCGCGGGTTTGCGGTCTCGCGCACCGCCACCGGGGTTTTCGGCTCCCGGTTGGGCCCGATGGGCGGTGTTCACCGGACGACCGGCCCAGACGGTTCGCCCACGGAGCGCTCCGGCCCGATCGCGAGATACTGTCCCGACCTGATGTCCGTCCCCGAGGTGCTCTGGACTCCGACGCCCGAACGGCTGCAGTCCGCGACGCTGACGCGCTTCCAAGCGTGGTTGGCGCAGACTCGATCGCTGCGGTTCGAGGACTACGCCGCGATGTGGGAGTGGTCGATCAGCGACCTCGAGGCGTTTTGGAGTTCGATCGTCGAGTTCTTCGGCGTGCGCTTCGAGCAGCCGAGCGACCGGGTGTTGGGGTCGCGCGCGATGCCGGGGGCGGAGTGGTTCCCGGGCTCGCGGCTGAGCTACGCCGAGCACATCTTCCGCGGCAAGGATGCCTCGGCGGTCGCGATCCGCCACGCCTCGGAGCTGCGCGCGCAGGATCAGTGGACATGGGCTCAGCTGGAAGAGCAGACCGCCGCGATCGCTGCCGGCCTGCGGGCTTGCGGTGTCGAGGCGGGAGATCGCGTGGCCGCCTACATGCCCAACATCCCCGAGACCGTGGCGTCGATGCTGGCCTGCGCCTCGATCGGCGCCATCTGGTCTTCGGCCGCGCCCGAGTTCGGCGCCCGCAGCGTGATCGACCGCTTCGCGCAGATCGAACCCAAGGTGTTGCTGGCGATCGATGGCTACCGGTACGGCGGTCGCGACTTCGACCGCAACACCGTCGTCGCTCAGATCGCGGATTCGATCCCATCGCTTGCACGGGTGGTGCGGTTTGGCTATCTGGACGGGTCGGGCTGGGAGCCCGGCTTCCTCGAGCCGGGATCGTTGGAGTTCGCTCAGCTGCCGTTCGAGCATCCGTTGTGGGTGCTCTACAGCTCGGGCACCACCGGGCTGCCGAAGCCAATCGTCCACGGCCAAGGCGGGGTCCTGCTCGAGCAGCTCAAGCACGGCTCCCTGCACCTCGACATGCAAGCCGACGACCGGATGTTCTGGTTCACCACCACCGGCTGGATGATGTGGAACTTCCTCCTCGGCGTGCTGTTGACCGACGCCTCGATCATCCTGTTCGACGGAAACCCCGGCTACCCAGATCTCCAGCGACTGTGGGACCTGGCGCAGGACACCGGGATGACCTGTTTCGGTACCAGCGCGGCGTTCGTCGCCTCGTGCATGAAAGCGTCAGTGCAGCCGCGCGCGGGACGTCCGTTGGATGCGCTCCGGGCCGTCGGTTCGACCGGCTCGCCGCTGGCGCCCGAGGCGTTCGCCTGGATCTACGAGCACCTCGACCCGGACACCTGGCTGTTCTCCACCTCCGGCGGGACCGACCTGTGCACAGCGTTTGTCGGCGGCGTCCCGACCCTCCCCGTGTATCTGGGCGAACTCCAGGCGCGGAGCCTCGCTGCGGCGGTTGACGCCTGGGACCCCGATGGCAAGCCGCTGGTCAACGTCGTCGGCGAGCTGGTGATCACCCAGCCCATGCCCTCGATGCCGATCTACTTCTGGGGCGACGAGGACGGCTCGCGCTACCACGACAGCTACTTCTCGATGTACCCCGGCATCTGGCGCCACGGCGACTGGATCAAGATCACCGAGCGCGGCACCGCGGTGATCTACGGCCGCTCGGACTCGACCATCAATCGCGGCGGGATCCGGATGGGCACGAGCGAGATCTACAGCGCGGTGCTGGCCGTGCCCGCAGTCGTCGACGCTCTCGTAGTCGACGTGCCGCGCCCCGGCACCGACGGCTGGATGCCGCTGTTCGTCGTTCTCCGCGAGGAAGTGCAACTCGACGACGAGATCGAGGCCGAGATCCGCCGGCGAATCCGCGAGGACTGCTCCCCCCGCCACATACCGGACGAGATCCGCCAGATCGACGAAGTCCCTCGCACCCTATCCGGCAAGCTCCTCGAGGTCCCGGTCAAGCGAATCCTGATGGGCACACCCCCCGAGCAGGCCGCCAGCCGCGAATCGCTGGCAAATCCACACGCGCTGGATTACTTCGTGTCACTCGTGGACTGACCGTCGCTTGTGTAACAGCACTAGGACGCACTGGAACGCGAGGGTGACTAGGGAGTGTTTGCACCAATGACCCCGTATAGGGATACAACGGTGCAAAGGCATCCCATGCCGGCCGCCCGCCGAGTGGCGAATGGCGAGTGGCGAACACGTCACCGTCACGAAGTTCGGCAACTTCCATCAATAAGGAAGGCCCGGAAGGGGCCGGCACGCCCGCGGGCCTGGCCCGCGGGCGCGTGCTGCTAGTGGCCCGAGGACCGGCGAGCGGCTCCGGACGGGAGTCGTAGTCCGAACCGCTGCCGGATCCTCGGAATGCGGGGAGGGGCTCCCGCGAGCGACGAGGCGCACTTCGTCGCAGCCGATTGGGGGCGGAAAGGCATCGGTTCAATGAACGCGGTGCGGGGATGCCCGCGTCCGTCGATCCAACACCTCCGATTCCACGAGCACCCAGTCGACATGCTGGCGAGCGTATGGATGCGTGCGTCAGGTCAGCGTAAATGCGAGCGTTCGCAACGCCAGCACAACTTCGGGGAGCCACACGGGCGTCGATTGCCACCGCGCGCATGCCCGACCGACCGGAGACTAAGTCGATTGCCACCGCGCGCATGCCCGACCGCCCGGAGCTACGTCGCACGCAGCGCCTCCGTCGGGCTCAGCCTGGCTGCTTTCGACGCCGGGTACAAGCCCGCGATCATGCCGATCACCAGTCCCGCCGCGGGGGCGGCGATCAGCGCGTAGCCGGGCACGACAAACGGTTGGTTCTTGGCCAGCGCGTACACCCACGTCGCGGCCGCCCCGAGGATCAGGCCCGCGGCGCCACCGAGCAGCGCGAGCAGCGCCGACTCGGCCAGGAACTGGAGGCTGATATGCCGGCGGGTGGCGCCGAGCGCGCGACGGAGTCCGATCTCCCCCCGGCGCTCGAGCACCGAGATGACCATGATGTTGGCGATCCCGATCGCGCCCACGAGCAACGCCACCGCGCCGAGCCCGAGCAGCAGCGTCGTGAACTGGCCCTTGGCGGCCGCCCGCGCCTCGAGCGCGTCGGACGGCCGGCTCACCTGCACGCCGTCGGCGTTCTGCGGATCGGCGGTCGGCGCGAGCAGGTTCGCGACCTGGGTAACCGAGTTGACGTTGGCGCGGACGTAGATCTCGGACGGATTGGGCTGCGTCTGGAACAGCCGTTCGGCGACGGGCAGGCCGATGTACACGTTGCTATCGAGGGTCGGGTCGAGGACGACCGGCTCCATGATGCCGACCACCGTGAACCAGGTTCCGCCGAGGTACACCTGGATATGGCCGGTGGCGCTGGTGATCTGCAGGGTGCTGGCGGCCTGCGCCCCGAGCACGACCGTGGGGTAGTTCTCGTTGTTGGCGTTGATGAACTGACCTGACGCGAGCTTCCCGCTCACCGCCGACAGCAACCCGGGGTCGGTGGCGTTGACCCCGATCCCGCCCGTCTGCTCGGAGGGCACATACGGCGTTCGCAGCACGTTGGCGTTCGAGACCTGGTAGATCGCGGACGCCTTCTCGACCTGAGGCATGTGCAGGATCGTCGCCACGGCCGTGTCGGGCAGAACTTCGTTGTTCCCGAGGAACGTCTGGCCCGGTGTGACGGTGAGCAGGTTCGTGCCGAGGCTGTCGATCAGAGCCAGCAGGTTGGCCTGGCTGGACGCCGATACGCCGACCACGGCGACCATCGCGCCGATCCCGATCGCGATCCCGAGCGCCGACAGCGCGGCGCGCAGGCGACGGGTGCGTAAGCCCTGAAACGCCACCGAGAACAGCTCGTGGGGCGGCATCCGCGCCGGCGTCGGACCGGGCTGGCGTCGCTTGGGGACTCGGGGCCGAGGCCTGAGGGCAGCGACGCTCACCCACTCACCTCGACCGTCATCGCCCCTCGTCGCTGCAAACCGCCCGCCGGTGCACGCCGCCCCGCCGTCATCGCCGCTCGTCGCCCACGATCTCGCCGTCCTGGATCTGTAACTGCCGGGGGAACGTCTCCGCGATGTGCTCATCGTGGGTGATCAGCGCCAGCGTCGCTCCCTCGGACGCGAGCTCGTGCAGCAACTCGAGCACGCCCTCGCCTGACTTGGAGTCGAGGTTGCCGGTCGGCTCATCGGCGAGGATGATCTTCGGGCGCTTGGCCACCGCGCGCGCGATCGCCACCCGCTGTCGCTCGCCACCCGAAAGCTGTGGCGGGCGGTGGGTGAGGCGGTGACCGAGCCCGACGCGTTCGAGGGCTGACTCCGCGGCTCGGCGGCGGTCGCGGACGGGCGCCCCGGTATAGAGCATCCCGTTGGCGACGTTGTCGAGCGCGGTCATCGCGTCCTGGAGATGAAAGGTCTGGAACACGAACCCGATCTCGTGCGCCCGCAGCCCCGCCAACTCGGCGTCGCGCAGGCCGACGACGTCCCGCCCCATCACCTCGACCACGCCGCTGGTCGGACGCTCGAGCGTGCCGAGCACGGTCAGCAGCGTGGTCTTGCCCGAGCCCGAGCGACCCACCACCGCCACTCGGTCGCCGGTGGGAATGTCCACCGTCACCCCGCGCAGAGCCTGCACCCCGCCTGGGTATTCCTTGGTCACGTCGCGGAGCCGCAGGGCAACCCCCTGCAGCGTCGCGGACCGAACCGCGTCGAGCGCCACGCTCATCCCTGCGAATCGGTCACCTGCAGACCGGGATAGATCCCAGGACCGGAGATCTCGACGTAGCCGGCCGCGAACAACCCCACGGTGACCGGGAGCAGCGCGTGGGGAGCCGCGGCATCCTGCACCTCGTAGTTGGCGCCCGCGGTCGCGAGCAGGGCGGTGACCGGAACCGACAGGACGTTGTTCGCCTTCTGCTGGGCGAAGTTGACGCTGACCGCCGCCTGATCGAGCCCCGACCCGGTCTGGTGTCCGGCCAATGTGACCGTCACCGGGATCGTCGCCCCCGAGGAGGAGCCGTTGTTGCCGCTGCCGCTGCCGCTGCCGTTACCGCTGCCACTGCCGTTGCCGTTACCCGAGTTGTTGTTCTGGGCTACCGGGCTGACCTGGGTGATCTTGCCGTTGACGGTGTTGCCGGCCGGCATCTCGACCGTTACCGGTTCGCCGACGACAGCCTCGCTCTGCTTGGTCGCGTCGAGGTCGACGGTGACGACGAGCTGGGTCGAGGAGGTGTCGAGGATCGCCTCGGCATTTGAGCCGCCAGAACCGCCCGAACCGCCCGAACCGCCCGAACCGGCGGAACCGCCGGAGCCACCGGAGCCGCCCCCACCACCACCGCCGCCGGAGTTTCCGACCGCGCCGCCACCACCTCCGGCCCCACCGCCACCGGAGTTTCCGACCGCGCCGCCGCCAGCCCCGCCCCCGCCGCCGCCCACGGCACCCCCGCCGCCGGAGCCTCCCGAACCCGACTGGCCATGCTCCTTGGTCTCAGCCTTCAACAGCGCGATCAGCGCCGCGAGCTCCTCCGCCGAGAGGTTGCGCATGTTGCACGCGCTGGAGTTGCCTTGGATCTGCCACGCTTCGGCGATCGACTTCGGGCATGACTCTCCGCCGCCGTGCCCCGACGCTGAATCCGGGTTCTGGCTCCCGGCGCCGGCGTGGTCGGTGGCGCCGGCGCTCTCAGCCGAGCCCGCGGTTGTCGACGATCCCGGGTGGGTGGTCAGGCTGACGAACTCGGGGTGGGGCGCGACGTCCTCGAGCGCGGCGTTGGTGCCGCCGGAGCCCGACCCGGAACCCGAGCCGTCGGAGGACCCTCCGGTCGACCCGAGCACGCTGTCGACGTCGGTTATCCGCTGATCGCCGGGGAGGAAGACCACCTGGCCCAAGGTGATGGTGCCGTTCTCGGTCTCGCCGTGCGAGCCTTGCCACCGCTCCACGGCATCGGTGGTTCCGGTCTGCCAAGTGTCGTTGATCGTGATCTCGCCGTCGGCGAAGCCGAGCTTCACCAAGTTGCGGTTGAGCTCGAGGATGTCGGGGCCGGCGGTGTCACCCGAGGTCAAGTCACGGTATGCCGGGGTGATGCCGTCAAACAGCACCACCGGCGCGTTGTCGACCTTGTACAGGGTGCCACCCGGGTGGATCACCTGACCGACCGAGGGCAACCAGGTGACCGTGCCACTGAGACGGTCGTACACGGTCTGCGGGTTCGCGTAACTGAGCGTCCCGGATTCCGTGTCGGTCTCGACCAGATCTCTGCGCTGCACGGTAGCGGCGCCGGCCACGGTTCCCGAATTGCCGGCCGCCTGCGCGGAGCCGAGCGAGCCTTTGCCGACCAGGATCCCTAGCACCATCACCGCTCCCGCCAGCAAGGCAAACCATGGCCATCGCCTGCGGCCCAACGCCGCACCCATGCTGGCTCGTGCTCGCACTGACTGTTTGACTGCGTTCCATCGTCCATTTCCGGGCATGGGCGAGTGATAACAACGGGGCGGTAACAGCGAGGGAACAGGATTTGGAGCGGTTACGCGCCCGCGGCGCGCACCGGCTACGCCGGAGCTACTCCCCCGTCTGGCCCTGCCCGCCGGGGAATAGCCGACCGCCCCCCGACCCCGCCCCCAGCCCCGGCCCGGCCGGGTTGTAGTACTGGAACGTCTGCGGGTTCCTCCCGTACGGATATTGCGGCACTGTCGACTGGGTCGGCCCGGGCGCCACCGCCGCGATCAGATGCGAGAGGATCAGCACGATGACCACCGCAAGCGCGGCCAGCCACAGCGCCATCACGACGAGCTGTAACCGGCGGTCTCGGCCGACGCGGGACCTGGCCGCCGCTGCGCGTGCGCGCGCACGTGCGCCTAGGGGCGCGGGGCTGGCGGTCGACCCGGCGGGGCGCGCACCGACCAGCGCTCGACGCGTTGGGGCGGCCGGGCCGCCGGCCGGCCGCAGCCCTCGGACCGAATCCGGAGCCGGGAAGACAGGGACGGCAGCCCGTGTGCCGGCGGCGGGCAACGACGGGCCTTGTGCCGGGCCCGGATAGCGGTCGTTCAAGTCCCCGCGCGCGCGCAATCCCTGTAGCGCCCGCTGCCACTCGCCCGCCGGCGGCCGGTTGGCCGTATCCGCGGCGAGCGCTCGATAGAGCAGGTCGCGCAACTCGACCGGCACGTACTTGAGGTTCGGCACCACGTCGCGGGCGTCGTGGGAGCGCGCGAACAGCCGCAGCACGACCAGCCCGAGCTTGTAGGCATCGGTGGCGCGGGTTCGCGGGGGCTCGGCGAACGCCGGCGGCATCTCCCAATCGGCGGTCTCGACGGTCGGCAGCGCCTGGGAGCCGCGGAACACCATCGAGTCGCAGTCGATGAAGCACACGTCCGCTGCGCCGGCGGCGATCACGACCAGCAGGTTGGTGGGCGCGATGTCGCTGGCCACGATCGCGTGCTGATGAAGGAACGCCAGCGCCTCGCTGATGCGCTCGGCCACCAGCGCGCGCGTGGCGGTGTTCAGGCGCACGCCGAGGCCGCGCATCTGGAGATAGGAATCCGTCCCCAGCAGATGCTCGAGGGCCAACAGGACCCGCTCGCTGCGGCCACTGGGCATCACAAACGGCACTTTGAAACGCGGGCTGACGTCCCGCATCACGATCCCGACGAGCTGGCCACCATCGATCACGATCGCCACCGGCCATCCGGTCACCTGTCGCAGGCGGGCGCGCTGCGCCGGTACGAGGGAGCGCTCCCACGCCACCATCTGCACGAGAACGCTGGCCGCTTCGGCCGGCGGGGGACGCCGGTAGAGCTTGACCACGACCTCGCCCGCGCCGAGTGACGGGGGCGTCCGCGCCGGACGGAACACGCGGCCCTGGCCGCCCTGGCGGCTGATCGGGACCAGCTCGCCAAGGGCCTCGAGCCGGACCCCGCCGTACCCGAGGACCGGCCGACCGTCACCGGGCGCGAGGCCATTGACCGAGGGGCGCGCGGATCGCCGATCCGGCGTGTACCTGGTCGGATCGACGGTGGTCATCGCTCGGGCCAGATCGCGACCAGCGTGCGGTCGTCGTCGTAGGTGGCACGGCTGAAATCGAGCAGGCGGGCGAAATCGAGGACATCGGGCGGACGGCGAAGCTCGCGGGCGTACGTCCGACCGACTTCCCCGTTTCCGTCTGCGAGCGGCAGTGCCAGCCCATCGGTGCACAGCAACAGCACGCTTGACCGCGCGAGCCGGCACGAATGAGAGCGCATCTCGCGCGCCGCGCGGGGCAGCGCGGCGACACCGCCGCCGATCAACCCGTCCGTCCGCTCACTGTCGTCGCTGATCATCGTGAAGGCTCGGTTCGCCAGTATGAAGGCTGGCGAGTCGCCGACCGCCGCCAGCTGCACGCGTGCACCGCCGTTGTCATCGCCCTCGACGCTCACGGTCGCGACCAGGAGCGTCGTGGCCAGCGTCTTGCCTGCATCCTCGAGCCCCGCCTCGGGGTCGCCGACATGGCGACGGTGCTCCTCGACAAGGGCCCAGGCAGCCTGTTCAAAGACCTGGGTCCAGTCGACCTCGTCGGCGCCGCCGTCAAGCTGACGGGCGACCGCGGCGGTCGCGTAGCGCACGACCAGTGCCGCCGCGAGACCGGACCGGGCCGCGCCCGACACCCCGTCCGCGACGGCGGCAATCACCGTGCCGGTCGGCGGGTGCACACGCAGGCATAGGTCGTCCTGACGCGGGCCTCCCAGATACCGCTTGGCCAACCCCCGCACCGACGCCGCTCGCACGATCAGTCCGAACGCGTGACCGCCGTCGGCGATCGCGTCGGGCCGATACGGCTCGTCCGCGTCGAGCAGCACCTTGATCGGTGGGCTCGGCTCGCCGATCGTGACCGGCCCGCGGACCAGCCGCGGGCGCCGTCGGACGGGGCCGGTCCGCGTCGGCGGCGACGGCTTGGTGCGCGATGGCGAGGAACGCTCGCTGCGCTCAGGCCCCCGATCATCCTCCGACGGCTCCTCCAGCACCGGCGGAGCGTCGCGTTGCCGGTCGGCGGAGTCCATGAGCGAGGTTTACACGAGCGGCGCGTCGAGCTGGATGAAGCCCTCGGGCTTTTCGAACTCGATGGTGCTCTGGCCCTGATCGAGTTGTTCGGCCGATGAGACCATCGAGTTGAGCATCGAGGCGGCGAACTCGGAGATCGCGCCGGCCGTCGACACGCCGTCGAGCATTATGAACGCGTAGCGCCTCGTAGTCGCCAGCTGCTGGATGACCTTCGGATCCGCATCTCCGACCCCGAAGGCGAGGATGTTCGGGCGCTCCTTGAACCCTGGGTCCTTCAGTTCGTCGAGCCGCACCCTCCAGCTGTCCTCGCGCTCGGTTGGGAGGCCGTCGCTGAGGAAAAACACCGAGGGACGGTGAACCTGGTACCCGCTGGCCTTGAGCAGCGCGACGTCGGCCGGGATCGTGTTGCGCAACGCCTCAAAGGCGCTGGCGTAGCTGGTCCCACGGCCGCGCGGCGCAAGAGTGGGAAGGATCAACTCCTCGCTCAACTCGGATAGTTCGAGCCGTGTCTGCGCCGTATCGGCGAAGGTGATGATTCCGAAGCGGACCTTCTTGCCGATCAGGGGATGCTTGGCGACCTCGTCCCGGAGGTCGACCAGGCCCTGATTGACGGCCTCGATCGGCCCGCCGGCCATCGAGTGAGATTCGTCGCCGACGAAGTACATCGGGAGCACTTGGCCGATGACGGCCCGCGCCGGGGGAGGCGCTACGGCCACCACGCCCGGATCCACGGGCGCCCCCGGCTCGGAGCCCGGCAACCCGGCAGCGCCAGACGCCGCCGGGTCTTCGGATGCTCCGAACCAGTTGCTGTTCGGTCGCACTAACTTCATCGTCGCGATGCGCGGATGCTAGTCGTGATCCTCAGGCTCCCGTCGTCCCGCCTGAGGCTCCCGAGCTGCTACCCGACCCAGCCGGACGTGGCGAGACGAGGATGCTCTGGCACTTCTTGCTCGCCGCCTGGAACTGCTTGTTGGAGCGGATACTGGCCGGGAAGATCGGACCCTTGCCCGAGAAATTCGGGTTCGGCATGGCGCTATACCCGTTCTTGCGCACGCAGGCCACGTACTGATTGATCTTCGTGTGCGAGAGCTGGAAGCGCCGCCCGCCGGGGCGGAAGTTGCGACCGAACGAAGCGCCACACGCCTTCAACGCCGCTGCCGTCTTCGAGTTGAAGAAGCGCGAGCGGTTGGTCTGCCCGGCGGCGGAACCGCTGCCGCTGGCGGAACCGCTGCCCGAGCCGCCGCCACCAAAGAACCCGCCGCCACCGCCCGGAGGCGGACCGCCGCCCTGGCCGGACCGCCGTCCGAACCCGGCTGGCAGAGTCACGCCGTGCTGCTTCAGGCATGCCTCCAGCTTCGCCCGGGAGGTGGTCCCCGGGGTGGTCGAGGCGGCGGGAGTACCGGAGGCAGCGGTCGTCGTGCTCGAGCTCGAGCTGCTGCTACTGCCGCACGCGGCGATACACGCACAGGCGGCGAGCGCGAGGAGCGCGAGCGCCAGTTGTCGAGGTGCGCCTCTATTGATTTTCACTGCTGTTCCTTTCCATGATGTACGTCTCAACCGCCGCCGCTACCGAACAGTGAGCTGACGGCGCTCCCGGCGCTGGTCGAGCCAGAGCCCGAGTTGCCCGAGCTCGAGGAGCCCGAGCCACCGAAGCCGGTGGAGCGGACGCCCTGGTCGCTCACCGTCGCGGCGCTGATGCTTCCGTTGGAGCCCTTGACGCCGGCGATCACAACCGAGTCGCCCGGATTGATCTTGTTCTTGCCCACCGACTGGCTTTTGGTGATCTTGGTCGACCCAGTGAGCTTGACTTTGATCGTGTTGCCCGAAGTCTCAGTTACATAAATCGTGTTTCCGTCCACATTCGTGACGGTTCCAATCGAGGCGCTCCCACCGCCGCCGAAGGCGCCGGCGAACCCGCCCGCGCCGCCACCGGCGCGACCAGTCCCGGCTCCGGTTCCGCTGCGACCGGTCGCTCCCGTCGCCCCGGTCCCGGCCTCGGCCGCCGCCAGCCGGCTGGAGGCATTCGAGTTGGATAGCTGCGTCTTTTCGACGCGGATGCCCACATAGAAGCCGACTCCACCCAAGAGCAACGCGAACAAGGCCGCCGTCCATCGGTTGAAGAATTGCCGGCGCGGACGACCGGGGAGAGACGCCTCCATGTCGCGCTCGTCGTAGCCGTCCCAATTCTCCTCACGGCCTTCGTAGGGAATTGCGTTCATCTCGGTTCCTCTGAGTCGTTTACTGATCGGGTTTCATTCGAAGCGGAGCGCTTCGATGGGTCGTAGCCGGGCCGCGCGCCCGGCGGGGTAGGTGCCAAAGAACAGTCCTGTGAGCACGGCGGCGCCAAACGCCAGCACGATCGAATACGGGGCGATCACGGGCTGAACGCCGGCAATCTTGAACTGACTGCCGATGATTCCAGCCGCCACGCCGGCGATGCCGCCGAAGATCGAGACCATCACCGCCTCGATCAGGAACTGACGCAGAATGTCGCTGCGGCGCGCTCCGACAGCCTTGCGGATGCCGATCTCCCGGGTGCGCTCGGTGACCGATACCAGCATGATGTTCATCACTCCGATCCCGCCGACGAGGAGCGAGATCGCGGCGACCTCGCCGAGCAGGGTGGTGAACACGCTGCTGCTCGCGTCCGACACCTGGAGGATCGAGCTCTGGTTGATGACCTGGAAGTTGCTCGTGTCGTCGGATCCCGCGGTGGGCGGATCGAGCTGGTTGAGGATGTCCGTCACCTCGGTCTGCGCCGCGTTCAGCTGTCCGCGCGACTTGGCCTGGACGAGGATTTGATTGATGTTTCCGTAGCCGGTGAGCGTGTCCTGCACGGCGCTGAGCGGGGCCACCCCGATGTCGTCCTGATTGGTGGCGCCGTTGGAGCCCTTGGAGTTCGTGACCCCGATCACCTCGAAGTTGGTGCCGTTGACTTGAACTGTCTGGCCGACCGGATCCACGCCCCCGAACAACTCGCTCACCACCGTCGGCCCGACCACGAGCACTCGGCTGTGGTCGTTCTGATCGGCGTTCGTGAACCACGAGCCGGCGGCCATCGTGTAGTCACGAGCCTGCTGGTAACTCGGCGTCGTGCCCACAAACGACGACGGCGAGTAGGTGGTGCCGTTGTACGTGAGCGTCACGCTGTTGGCGTTGACGACGGGGGAAGCACTCTGCACGTCAGGCGCCTGGAACGGATTTTCGACCGCCTGGGCCTCGGCCACCGTCAAGCCGCTGCTGGTCGCGGCCCCGCGGTTGAACAGACCGCCGAGTGTCGCGGCGGGGCTGATCGTCAACACGTTGGAGCCCAGTGCGTCGATCCGCGACGTGACCGCAGCCGATGAGCCGGTGCCGACCGAGATCAGCACGATCACCGACCCGACGCCGATCATCAGGCCGAGGATCGTCAGCCCCGACCGCAACTTGTTGGCGGCCAGACCGGCCAGCGCGACCCTGATCGACTCGCTCACGCGAGTGCCTCCCCGACCTCGCGACGCTCGTCGGAGATGATCATCCCGTCCCTGACCCGGATCGAGCGACGGGCATGTGCAGCGACCTCTTGCTCGTGGGTGATCAGCACGATCGTTCGCCCCTGCTCGTTGAGCCGCTCGAAGATCGCCAGCACCTCGGCACTCGAGGCGGTGTCGAGGTTCCCGGTCGGCTCGTCGGCGAGGATCAGCGACGGGTTGGTGACGAGAGCTCGTGCCAGCGCGACGCGCTGCTGCTGACCGCCCGACAACTCGGAAGGAAGATGGTGGGCGCGGTCGGTCAGACCGACGGCGTCGAGCGCTGCCATCGCCCGGTCATGGCGCGCGGACCGGTGCAGACCAGCGTAGGAGAGCGGCAGTTCGACGTTGGCCAGCGCCTTAGTCCGCGGAATCAGGTTGAAGCTCTGGAAGACGAAGCCGATGTAGCGACAGCGCAGGTCCGACAGGTCATCCTCGTCGAGGCCGCGAACGTCCACCCCGTTGAGGAGGTAGACCCCCCGCGACGGCAAATCCAGACAGCCGAGGATGTTCATCAGCGTCGTCTTGCCGCTCCCGGAGGCGCCCATGATCGCGACGTATTCGCCGCGATCCACCTTCAGGCTCACCCCACGCAGCGCGTGCACCGCGATGTCGCCGATGCTGTAGATCTTGCGGACGTCCCGCACATCGATCACCGGGCCGTCAAACCGTGGTCGCCGGGGCGGCTCGTCGTCGCGTTTACGGTCGGCCGCCCGCACCGGACGCTGGTCGTCGGAACCTTGCTCCCGCGGGTCCTGCGATTGACGAGCTTCCTCGGGCATCAGCCGCCTCCGCCACCCCGGAAGCCGCCGCCACCGCCGCGGAAGCCGCCGCCGCCGCCGAGGCCGGCCAGGCCACCGAACCCGGCGCCGCCCAGGCCGCCGCCGCCGAGCGTCCCGGTGCCGCTGGTCGTGCTCGCGGGCGTCGAGCTGAGCGATGGCAGCGTGATCGTCAACACGACCGGCTCACCCGAGGTCAAGCCGGTTTCGATCACGCTCCGCGAGGATCCTCTGAGGCCGACGATCACCGGTTGGCTGACGGGCTTGCCGTTACGCATGACTTGGACGCTTCCGACCGAGCCGTTGCCCGTCACCGCCTGGTTGGGGACGGTGACGCCCTGCGACTGATCGGTGACGATCGACGCGCTCGCGCTCATCCCCGGCTTCACCTGGGGATTGCCCTGGGTGAGCGTCAACGTCGCGTCGAAGGAGACGACGCCGTCGCTGCTCGTCCCCACCGGCGAGATCTGCGTGACCTTGGCGGCCAGCTGTACGCCGCTCAGCGCATCCATCGAGACCGTCGCCGGCTGGTTCAACTTGACCGAGCTGATGTCCGACTCACTGAGCGCGACGGTCATCGTCATCGTTTTCGTGTTGATTATTTCGGCGAACCCCGAGCTCGAGGATGAGCTCGATCCACTCGAGGACGACGAGGAGCTGCTACCTCCCAGGCTGCCGGCGCTGGTCGTACCCGTCGAGCCCGAGCCCGAGTTAGACGAGCTCGAGGATGAGCTGGTGCCGCTACCCGATCCGCTGGAAACCTCCTGGCCGGGGGTCAGCGAGGACAGCGACGCGATCGTGCCGCTGGTCGGCGCGTAAAGCTTGGTGTTGTTGAGCGCGGTCTGGGCGCTCGAGAGCGTGGCCTCGGCGCTGTAGACGGACGCCTGGGCGGAAGCGATGCTCGACGCCGACGGCGTCGTGGTCGTCGAAGCGCTGCTGCTGGAGCCGCTCCCCGAGCTGGACGTGGTCCCGGTCGTCGATTCTCCGTCCTCGGTCTCGGTCAGCGTGTCCTCGGCGGCGGTGAGGGACTCCTCCGCCTGATCCAGCGTCAGCTGCGCAGAGCTGGGGTCGAGGGTCGCGAGCAGCTGACCCTGCTTGACGTATTGGCCAACCTTGACGTCGACGTTCTGCAGCGTGCCGCTGGTGTTGAAGTTGATGGTGACGTCCGTGCCCGGCGCCACGTTGCCGGTACCCGAAACCGTCGATTGAACGACCCCGTCCTGCGCATCGACGACCTCGGTGGCGCTGCGCGCAGAACTGTTCGGCGGTCCGATCTCCAACACGGCGAGCGCGATCACGCCCAACGCCAGCAGTCCAAGGACGTATAGATACCAACGGTTGGTGGGCTTATCTCGGCGATGACTCATAGGTTCAAATCCCGTTTACGCGGCGGCCAGCCGCCGGCTCTGGCTGTGGTGACAAATAAGGGCTGTGAATGGGCGCGAGAAGTAATGTAAAGGCGCATCTAAAGCGCCCCCCGCAAGAAACATAAGAATCCGTTGAGCGCCAGGATTGCGAGGCCCAAGAGTTGCGTTGTACAACTTTTAGCGAGCGCGACGTCAGCTTCGCGTAAGCGCGCGCGACGTTTGCGGAACGTCAACATTGACTGGCCTGGGCGAGGCCGGCAGCTCGATGCGAACCCTCAGTCCCCCGGTCTCGGGGGCGGTAATCTCGGCCGTTCCACCGTGGGCGTGGGCGACCGATTTCACAATTGACAGACCCAGCCCGAAACCGCCGATCGAGCGGTTGAGTCGCCGGAACGGATCGGCCAGCGTCTCCGCGTCGGCGGGGTCGATGCGGCGGCCTCCGTTGGCCACCGTCAACTCGACCCGACCATTACTCGATCGGGTACTCACGTCGAGGAAGCCGCCGCTCTCGTTGTGGCGGATCCCGTTGTCGATCAGGTTGGCGATCATCCGCTCGAGCAGTCCTGGCTCTCCACGCGTCCACGCCGGCACTAGGTGGTCCATGACCCGCACGTCGGCCTCCTCGGCGCGAGCGCGCAGATCGGTGATGCAGTCGGCGGCCAGCGCGGCCAAGTCGACCGGCTCCTCGCGTCCGGTCGCGCCCTCGCTGCGGGCCAGCATCAGCAGACTCTCGATCAGCCGCTCGCAGCGGTCGATCGTCTCGCGGATGGCCTCCCCCATGTCCCGCAACTCCTCGCGGCTGGCGTCGGGATCGGCGAGCGTGACGTCGACCTCGGTGCGCATGATGGCCAGCGGCGTGCGCAATTCGTGCGAGGCGTTGGCCACGAAGTGGCGCTGGCTGACGAACGCGGCGTCGAGCCGCTCGAGCATCCCGTCGAACGTGTCGGCCAGCTCCTTGAGCTCGTCGGCCGGCCCGACGAGCGCGATCCGCTCGCCCAGGTTCTCGATCGAGACCCGCCGAGCGGTAGCCGTGATGTCGCGCAGCGGGCGCAGCGCGCGTCCGGCCAGCCACCAGCCGCTGCCCACCGCGATCATCGTCATCACGCCGAGCGCGAACAGGTACTCGATCAGCAGCCGGTGCAGAGCGTCGCTGGTGATCTTGCGCCCCAGCTCCTGGATCAGGCTCGAGTCGGGGAACAGCGGGTGGCCGAAGTGCGCGAACTGATGATGGGCCGAGATGTTGCTGCTCACCAGCGCGTAGCCGATCGTCAGCAGCACCGCGCCGGTGATGAGGAAGACCAGGCCGTACATCACCGTGAGCCGGAGTCGGATCGTCGGCGCCGGCCCGTCCGTCTGCACGGTCGAAGCTCCTCGCGTCATCACACCATTCTGTAACCCACGCCGATCACGGTCTCGATCACCTGCGGCTCGCCCAGCTTACGCCGAAGCGTCATGATCGTCATCCGCACGACGTTGGTGAACGGGTCGGTGTTTTCGTCCCACACCCGCTCGAGCAGCTGCTCGGCGGAGACGGTGGCTCCCTCGGAGCCCATCAGCACCTCCAGCACCGCGAACTCCTTGCGGGCCAGTTCGACCGTCCGCTCGGCGCGGGTCACGGTCCGGCGGGCCGGGTCGAGCTCGATGTCGTCGTGGACGAGCACTGGGGGGCGGCTCGGCGAGGAACGGCGCGCGAGAGCATGGATCCGCGCCACCAGCTCGCCGAAGCGAAACGGCTTCGAGAGATAGTCGTCGGCTCCGAGCGACAGCCCCTCGACGAGGTCCTCGAGCGTGCCCGCCGCGGTCAGCATCAGGATGCCGGTCTCCGGCCGTTCGCCGCGCACGGCCCGGCACACGTCGTCGCCGTGCATGCCGGGCAGATCGCGATCGAGCACGAGCACGTCGTAGCGGATCACGCGCGCCTTGATCAGCGCGTCGGTGCCGTCGGGCGCGAGATCGACCGCCATCCCCTCGCGCCGCAGACCGCGAGCGATCGCATCCGCCAACCGCCGTTCATCCTCTGCGACGAGAACCCGCATTTCGTCAGGATGACGGGCGTACCGTAAGAACCGCGTAAGAGGGTCGATCGCGCCCGCGGCTGGACAGACCTGAGCGAGATCCCATAAGGTTCGCCGGGTGAGGTTTTGGGGGCTGAAGCTTGTTCTCGGTGGGCTGCTCGTGCTTGCGCTGCTCGCGCTGCCGGCCGTGGCCTCGGCCGACGTGCTCTACACGAATCCCCAGAACACCGTGATCTACACGGCGCACGACAACGGCTCGGACCCGGTGAAGCTGCTGTCGGTCTCTCAGGTGCCGGGGATGTCCGCGATCGGTGACCCAGAGATCGGCACCGACGGCAACAAGGCGTTCCTGATGTTCGACGGCTTCACGGGCTCCGTCCAATCGGACGACGACGGCACGGACTTCAGCGGTAGCGAGTTCCAGGGGCTGTACAAGGTCTCAGGCGGTGCACTGACGCGGATTAGCGCGCCGCCGCACACGTGCGATTGTTCAACCGCCTCGCAGGCGCCCGCGCCAAGCGCGAACGGCAAGTACTTCTATGACCAGTGGGGATGTGCAGGCCTGGTCGTCGATGATGCTTACAGCTGCTCCGGGAAGATCTATGAAGCCTCGATCAACGGCGTGTCCAACACCCCCTACGAGGCCGCGTGCCCCGGCACGCACGACATACAGAACTTAGCTCCAGATCCGGTCAAGCCGACGGTGCTCGCGTTCGAGGGGTGCGGTGGGTCTAACGGGCAGGAGCTCGATGTGTCCGGTCAGAACGGAGCCGGAAACGTGGTCATCGGGACCGGAGGCAACGGCACCAACGTCTCGCTCAACCAGCCCTCCTGGCGCCCCGACGGGGGCCAGATCATCGCCTACCAGGGCGGGGCGGACGAGACCTACACCCCCGGCTTGTACCGGTACAGCCCGGCCGGTGGACCGACCCGCTGGCGCGTCCTCTACGCCCCGCTTGACCCCAACGGCCAGAACACGACCAAGATCCCCTACGTGTACTCGGACCCACGGTACATCGGCGAGAACACCATCATGTTCACGGCCGACAGCAATCTGTACGAGATCTCCGCGTCGTGCGCCGATTGCAACTTCCCGGCCAATGCCAAGCTGCTGATCAAGAACGCCACCGAGGCGAGCTGGACGCCGCTGTCCCTGCAGTCCCCCCCGCCGGCGCCACCCAAGATCTCACATCTCTCACTGGGCAAAACGCATGTCACCCCTAACCAGGGGTTCAAGCTCAACGTTACCCTCAACGAGGCGGCTGAGCTCGTCGTACAGATTTCACGCGTCGTGAAGACGCGCGTCAACGGCAAGGTGCACACGACCTACAAGTCCGTTGGGACGGTCGGCGGCAACGCCGTGAAAGGTTCGGCCAGTTACGCGGTCAAGACCGTCAACGGACACAAGCTGAAAGCCGGCACGTACCGGTTGCTGGTCGGGGCGGTCGCGGGCAAGCTCAAGTCCGCGGTCCACCAGCTGACCCTCGTCGTAACCTAAGAACTCCCTCAGCTTCGGCCTGCGCCGGAGCGGTCATACTGGGAGCCGCTGGGGCCGGGGGAAAACCACCTTTCACGAAGCGGAGGTATTACATGAGACGATTCCTCGGAGTCGCGAGCGGCCGTGTCGCGGTTGGCGTGATCGCGGCGAGTCTGGGCGCGAGCGCGCTGCTCGCCTCGGCGGCCGCCGCCACCGGGCCATCGGCCCCCAACGCCAGCGGGGGCTACACGTACCAGACGTTCGACAACCACAACGACCTGACCTTCAATCAGCTGCTCGGGATCAACATGAGCGGCAACATCGCGGGTTACTTCGGATCGGGGATGAAGGGCCATCCCAACAAGGGCTATACACTGGCCAACGACGGTAAGGGAATGCATTTCGTCAGCGAGAACTTCCCTCACTCGGCGCAGACCCAGGTCACGGCCATCAATGACGCCAACCTCACGGTCGGCTTCTGGGCCAACAAGGCCGGCGAGAACTTCGGCTGGTACTCGCCGGACGGTAAGCACTTCTTCACCGCCGACGATCCCAACGCCGCCAAGCCCGTCACCGACCAGCTGCTGGGCGTCAACGACAGCGACATCGCAGTCGGTTTCTACAACGACGCCAAGGGCAACGCCCACCCGTACCAGTACAACATCGCCAACCACCACTACCGCGAGATCTCGGTCAGCGGCGGTGGGACCAGCGTGACCGCGGCCGCGATCAACAACGGCGGCGACATGGCGGGGTTCGAGACGGCCAAGGGCGGGGCGACCGTCGGCTGGGTCAAGCTCTCGAACGGCAAGACGTGGCAGCTGAAGGTGCCAGGCGCGAGCGCCACGATGGCGACCGGGATCAACGATGGCGACATCGTCGACGGCGTCTACATGGTCGGCACCGGCAACAGCGCGACCAGCTTCGGATTCATCTGGAGCTACGGATTCGGCTTCGCCAGCATCTCCGATCCGAAGGGAGCCGGCGCGACGACGCTCAACGGCCTCAACGACCACGGTCGCCTGGTCGGGTTCTACACCGACTCGAAGGGCAACACCGACGGGTTCCTGGCTACCCCGAAGTACTAGCGCGATTCTGGGTGTGGGGTCGGCGCATGCGCCGACCCCTCCGGCCCCGCATGCGGGGCCGGGCCGGTGGCGCATGCGCCACCGGCAACATAAATGTCAGCGCGCCACCACCGGCAGCGCCGCCGCCTCGCGCTGCAAGACGTCCCACGCGCGGCGGACGTCGGCCTCGGTCGTCTTGGCCTGGCCGACCGCGAGCCGCAGGACGTAGCGGCCGTTCAGCACCGCGTGGGACATGAAGATCTCGCCGCTGTCATTGACCCGCTCGAGCAGCTCCTGATTGCGCTCGTCGGGCCCGTTCAGCCTTAGGCAGACGACCGAGAAGTTCCGCGGCGCGCATACCTCCCAGTCGGGATCGTCGGCGACCCACTGTTCGAACATCGCCGCCAGCCGGACGCCGTTGCGGATGTGCTCCTGCATGCCGCTGCGGCCGTAGCAACGCAACACCGCCCACAGTTTCAGCGCGCGGAAGCGCCGACCGAGCGCCGGTCCGTACTCCGACAACGACCACGCGTCCTCGTGGTCGGGGGTGCGCAGGTACTCGGGCACGAGGCTGAACGCGTTGCGGAAATCCTGCGTATGGCGCGTCCAGATCAGCGCGCAATCGGTGTTGACGAGCATCCACTTGTGGGCGCTGATGACGAGCGAATCGACGCGCTCGATGCCCTCGAACGCCCACCGGAACTCGGGGCACACCATCGCCGAGCCGGCGTACGCCGCGTCGACGTGCAGCCACGCGCCGGCGCGCTCGCAGGCGTCGGCGATCGCCGGCAGCGGGTCGACCGAGGTGGTGGCGGTCGTCCCGACGGTGGCGGCCACGACGGCCGCATCGCCCACGACTTCCTCGAGCGCGTCGGGCCGCATCCGGAACTCGGCGTCGCAGGGCACCGTGTGCCACGGCATCCCCAGCATCCGGGCCGCCTTGTGGACCGAGGAGTGGGTCTGCTCGGAAACCACCACGAGGTCGCGCCCGGTCACCTCGCGGGCGACGATCAGGGCCGCCATGGTGGCGGTCGAGGCGCTGTCCTCGATGTGGCCGTGCCAGCCCGGAGGCAGGCCGATGAGATCGGCCACCCAGTCGAGCACGACCCCCTCCAATTCGGTCGCCGCCGGCGCGGTCCGCCACAGGAAAGCGACCGTGTTGAGCGTCGCGGCGAGCATCTCGCCGAGGATCGCGGTCTCCGATGAGGTGGTGGCGAAGTAGGCGAAGTAGCGCGGGTGCTGCCAGTGGGTGACGCCCGGCAACAGCACCTCGTCGAGGTCGCGCAGCACGTCCTGGAAGGACTCGGGTTCGTCGGGCGCGGTGGCGGGGAGCTGGGCCCGAATGTCCCCGGGCGCAACCCGAGCCAGGACCGGCAGGTCCTTGGTTCGCTCCAGATAGCTGGCCGCCCATTCGAGCGCCGCCGCTCCGTCGGTACGCAGATCGGTCACTTCACAACCTCCTTGACACGCCCCTGATAAAGCGCGGCCATGTTAGCGTCCAGGTGAGTTCGTCCGACGGGCGATCGACTCGGCGTAGGCGAGCGGCCGGAACCGCAGCACCGGATCATCGGAGAGCTCGATCCCGTCGGTTACCCGCGTCGGGTCGAACACGAGGACGTCGCCCCGCGTCTCGCGCTCGGTCTCGGGAGCCGAGATCTCGAACCCGCCGGCGCGGACCCGCCGTCGCCCGGCCGGCCAGGCGACGCTCGGATCCTCGAGCGGGTCATCGGGCGCGGCGAGCTGGAGCTCGAGCGTGAAGCGGACCGGTCTACGGCCGATCCGCTCGTAGATCTCGTCGGTCAGGTAGTCAGGCCCGCGGCCGCGCGTCTGCCACGGCGCCAGGCGCTCGACGGGGGCCTCGGGGATGAGCGCGTAGCGGACGTGGCGTTCGCCGCCCGCGGCGTCGATCCACTTGAAGGCGTGGATTCCGTAGTAGGGGATGGTCGCGTAGCTCACCGGTGGCCGGAGCCCGGGCAGCAGCCTGGGCAGCGCTCGCAGTGTCTCGGTGTGGTGGACGAGGAACCGCGGCAGCTTCCACGCCGCCCCCAGGCCGGCGCCCTGGACCTCGATCAGCTCGAGAAAGGCCTCCGGCGTCCGCGTCGCGAACACCGGCGTCGAGATCGCGACGAGGTCGGTGCGCGACCCATCCGGGAGGTAGAGCTTGACCGCCAGCCCGCGGGGACCCGGCGCCCCGTCCGGCTCCCGCGGGTTGCCCGAACCGTTGGAGAAGCGGAAGGTGGCGGGAACCGCGCCTCCCTGCATGTGCGCCGCCCGGGTGAGCTCCGCCGCCTCCGGGCTCGCCGTGAACGTGCCCTTCAAGAGGACGCCCTTGGCGTGGAGCGCGCGATAGCCGGGATGGAAGCCATAGGCCCGGTTGGCTGCGTCGATCGCCTCGACGGGGTCGGCGGTCATCGCCGCACCTCGAAGCGGATCCCCGCCCGCTGGAGCCGGTCGATCAGGGCCTGGCCCATCGCCACGGCGGGCGTCAGCTGACCCGCGAGCTGGGGCAGCGCGTCGCCGGCCAGGCAGAGCGCCGACTCGGCCAGCATCTTCGACGTCTCGCCATAGCCGGGGTCCCCGCCCGAAACCTCGGTGCGGAGCAGCTGACCGCCGGCGAAGGCGGCGAACTGGACGTTGAACCAGGCGCGCTCGCGCTGCTCGGCGGTGGGACCCTCGCCGGACCGCTTCAGCCTTGAGAGCAGGTCCCGGGTCGGCTCGAGCTGAGCCAGCGCGATCATCGTTCCCGCCCCTGCGGCCAGCCCGACGAGCACCGGCAGCCTTTTGACGACGAGGAAGTGGCTGTAGGTGAAATCGGGTCCGTAGCTCTCGAGCGCCCGCGCCGAGCGCAGCACGGTCGGGGGGTCGATGGTGGGAAGCGGGACGCACCACCCGCCCGCCCGCGCGTCGTGGTGCGGGTGTCCGCGATCGCCCTTGACGCGGCGCCCGGCCGGTCGCGGTTCGCGCGCGGCCCGTTCGCGTGCGACGCGCCGCGCCTGCCGAAGCCGAGCCATGACCTGGATCGTCGATTGATATGTCCCGCCCGAGATCGTGCCGCCGGTGCGCACATAGCCGTCGAGCCGGATCGGCAGGTTGTCGGGTAGCTGACTGACGGTGAACAGCGCGCCGAGGTCGTATGGGATCGAGTCAAAGCCGCACGAGTGGACGAGGCGCGCGCCGCTGCGCTGCGCCTCCTCGTGGTAGCGCAGCCACATCAGGTCGACGAACTCGGGTTCGCCGGTGAGATCCACGTAGTCGGTCCCGGCGGCGGCGCAGGCGGCCACCATTGGCTCGCCGTACAGGGTGTACGGACCCACGGTACTGATCACGACCCGGGTCGAGGCGGCGAGCGCCCTGATCGAGGGCACGTCCTCGACATCGGCGATGAGTAGTGGGAGCTCGGCCGCGGGCTCGCCCAGGCGGGCCCTCAGCTCCTCGAGCTTGGCGCGGTTGCGGCCGGCGAGCCCGAGGCGGGTGCCCGGGGGCGCATGGTGGACCAGGTACTCGGCGGTCAGCGCCCCGGTGAAGCCGGTGGCGCCGAAGACGACGACGTCGTATTGGCGGTCAGCCATCCGACTCGGCGAGTTCTCGCGCGAGCCGCAACGCCTCCTCGGGCGAGACTCCGGCCTTGGCCGCGACCCAGCACGCCACGGGAGCGGCGACCCGCTCGGACGAGTGGGCGGCCTCGCCCGCGAGGTCGAGCAGCACCCGGAACTCCGCCGTGGTGGGGGGATCGGTGCCGACCTTCTCGGCGAAGGCGGCTAGCCATTCCTTTGCGTTCATGGGCAGCGCAAGACTCTACCCGTCAGGCGGTCTCGGCCGCCTGGGCGGTTGCGGCCGCCTGGGCGGTTGCCGCCCGTTCGTCGGCCGAGGGCGCGGCGGCGGCCAGCTCCCCCCGGGTTCGCAGCACCAGCCCGACGGTCGGGAAGATCAACACCGACAGCACGCCGGCGGTGACCAGCGCGACCGCCGTGGACGGCCGCATCTTGCCTTCGGCGAGGCCGATCGACGTGATCGCGACCACGAGCGGCAGCTGCGTCGCAGACAGGAAGGCGAGGCTGAGTCGGTCGTACCGGCCGAGCTCACCCCGGTAGAGCAGGAGGGCCGGCAATCCGCGCACGAGCAGGAAACCAGCCAGGAAGATCGGCACCTTCATTACCGCTTCGACGCCGGTGCTGAGCGCGCCGAGGTCGAGTTTCATGCCGCTCTGGATGAAGAAGAAGGGGATCAGGAATCCGAAGCCGACCGCCTCGATCTTGGATTCGAAGATGTGCGCCTCGCGATCGCGAAGCACGAAGCGGACGATCACGCCGGCGGCAAAGGCGCCGAGGATCACGTCGAGTCCGAGTTCGTTGGCCAGCACGAGCAGGGCGACGACCAGCACGACGGTCAGGCGCACCGGCTCCTGGCCGCTCGTGTAGAGCGATTTGTTGAGAAAGCCCCACGCGCGGCCGACGGCGCCGCTCGAAACCAGCGCGGCGAGGATCGTGACCACGATGAAACCGGCGAGGAGAGCCGCCTGCGAGGCCGTGTTGGACTCGGCCGTCAACAGCAGCGTCACGATGATCACCGGACCGAGCTCGCCGACCGCCCCCGCGGACAGGATCTCGCGACCGAACTTGCCCTCCAGCTGGCCGGCGTCGCGCAGCGAGGGCAGGATCGTCCCCAGCGCGGTAGTCGACATCGCCGAGCCGGTGAGGATGCCCGAGATGACGAGCCCGGCGGCGGCGAGCAGGCCGGCGAACGCGTACGCGATCGCGCACGACATGATCCAGCCGATCACCGCCAGTCGCATCGGCGTCCCCCGGATCCGTTCGAAGTCCACCTCGTAGCCGGCGAAGAAGAAGAGGAAGCCGAGGCCGAGGTCCCCGAGCAGGTTCACCGTGCGGTCGTCATGGCCCCAGTTGGCTCCGTGCGGACCGAGGGCGGCTCCGAGCACCAGCTCGACGACCGCGATCGGCACGATCGCGCCTCGCAAACCCTTGGTCAGCCCCGCCGCGATCAGCGGGGCCAGCGCCGCCATCGCGAGCACGATCAGAAACGGGCCGGTGTCGCTGATCACGCTCTGTGCCCCAGATTAAGACCCACGCTCACTACCTCTTTACAGACCGTCAGGATCAGGGCGCGTCCCGCGCGGATGCCCTGGACGCGCACCACGGAGCGTATAACGCCAGCAAAGGGCGCCGATTCCGCCGGGGCGCGCGGCTGGCATCATCTCGGCGCTCAGGCAAGTCAACGAAAGGCAAGTGCAGATGAAAATCCTCGACGGCAAGGTCGCGATCGTCACCGGCTCGGCGCGCGGTATCGGACGCGCGACGGCCGAGCTCCTCTCCGAGCACGGGGCCAAGGTCCTGATCAACGATCTCGACGGCGACGTCGCCGAGCAGACCTCGCAGGAGATCGAGGGCGAGACGATCGTGTTCGCCGGGGACCTGACCAAGCCCGGCGTGCCCGACGAGCTCGTCGCCAAGGTGATCGCCGAGTGGGGCAAGGTCGACATTCTGGTCAACAACGCTGGCTACACGCTCGACGCCCCGATCCACAAGATGAGCGACGACTGGTTTCAGCGGATGCTCGACATCCACTCGGTCGTCCCCTTCCGGATGTGCCGGGCGGTGGCGCCGCACATGCGCGAGCCGGCCAAGGTCGAGCGCGAAGAGGGCCGCGAGGTGTTCCGCAAGATCGTCAACGTCTCCTCGATCTCGGGCACGATGGGCAACGCCGGCCAGGCCAACTACGCGTCCGGCAAGTCGGCCGTCGTCGGTTTGACCAAGACGTTGGCCAAGGAGTGGGGCCAGTTCAAGATCAACGTCAACGCGGTCGCCTTCGGCTACATCGAGACGCGCCTGACCGCGTCCAAGGACGAGTCGAACGTGATGGAGATCGACGGCGAGACCATCCAGCTCGGGATTCCGGACCAGCTGCGCGGGATGGCCCCGATGCTGATCCCCCTCGGCCGTCCCGGAGCCCCCACCGAGGCCGCCGGCGGCGTGTTCTTCCTCTGTACCCCCTGGAGCAACTACGTCCACGGGCAGGTGCTGAACATCACCGGCGGGCAGTTTGGTGGCATGACCAGCTGATAAGCGGTGGCATACTTGGCGGCGACTGCGAGGCCGGCAACGTGGTCGCCGCACTGGCGTACATTCGATTGAAGGGGGAACGGGATGCTTTTCCACCACCTCGGCCTCGCATCGCCGCGGGGCCGCCGCGCAGCGATCGCCGCCGGCGCCGCCGCGCTCGTCACGACCGCGGCCCTGGCCGCCACCGCCCTCGCCGCCATGCCCGCGGCCGGGTCACGCTTCGCCGGCACCGCCAAGGAGTACATGAACAACGCGCCCACCTGGACCTACGAGGGCAACCGGGAGAGCTACTCGTTCCAGACCTCCAAGAACGGCCAACAGATCCTCAAGTTCGTCGGGGCGTACTTCTACTACTGCGGCGCCGGCACCACCACGGTCACTGACAAATCGATCGCGGTCGCCGCCAACGGCAGCTTCTCGAACCAAGGCCACTGGACGGAACGGTCCGACGGCAAGGTGACCGGCACGACCTACGCCAAGATCTGGGGCCGGTTCACCGGCAAGGGCAAGACAGCCAACCTGTCCTACCTGCTCGACTTCGTCTACGTCGGGCACCACGTCAACAATCCATACTCCACGACAATCAAATCCCCGCGGAACGCGTGCGAGAGTTGGATTCACGGCACCGCCCGGGTATCCCCCTAAATTGGCGGCCGCTCATGCGTCTCGGTCGCGACCGGGACGTCGGTTAGGGTGGCCCTAGTCGGTCACTTCGAGAAGGAGGCCACCGGATGTCAGTCGCGCCGCCCCCTGAGGGCGGTCACAGCGAGCCGCCGCCCCTGCTGCCGAACGCCGGCGCGCCGCCAGTCGCGCCCAAGCAGTGGCACGTCAGGGAACGAATCATCGTCACCGACGTCGACACGTTTCACAACGACCACGACCGGTTTTACAAGGCGCCGGGCTTCCACGTCTTCGGGCCGTGTCCGAGCTGCGGCCATGACACAAGCAGCGTGTGCGCCACGGAGTATCTCGCCCAGGACGTGGATCCTGAGCACGTCGGACGGCCAACCGCCCAGGCGGTAGCCGGTCGGGCCGCGGGGGCCTGGGAGGGGGAGGTCCGCGAGGTTCGGCGACTCCAATACGAGCCCACGTCGCAGGGAGCAACCCCATCACCCACGGACCAGTTGGCCCGCTACTGGACCAAGTTCACGACCACTCACCCCATAGCTGAGGCGCCGACTGCCGAGGACCGCGGAGCACCCGAGGAAGAAGCGCCGGAGCCGACCCCGAAGACGATGCTCACGGTGATGCGATGCGCCTGCACTTTCAACCACGTCACCCAGCAGGGAGCGCCGGCGCCGCCTGCAGGCGCTTTCGGGTGCGGATCCCAATGGATGGTGCGGGTGCTCTACGACGACACCGCGGAACCCGCTGTGATCCTTCCCGCGGGTGAGCTCGAGGCCGCCTATTGCTGGCCGGCGGCGGACGCCGCGGCCGCTCAGGTGCCCAAGGCGCTGACCAACGCCCAGGCGTCGGCCAAGAATTGGGGCGCCGGGCTGACCGCGATCCTGACCCTGGGCGGCATCGGCGCGTTGCTCACGAACGAGTCGACGGTCCGGAGCCTGAACACGTTCTGGCAGGTCATGTTCGGGATCGCCGCCTTCGTCGCCATCATCGCCAACGGCGTGATGCTCTATCAGAGCACGATCGCCAGCTGCGGCTCCTCGCGGAGCGCAGACGCCCTGCAACCCAGCGACTTGCGTGACGCCGACCTGGACCCGTTGATCCAAGCGCGGGCGACGGTGAGAAAGCTGCGCACCGCGATGCTCGCGACCGCCGTGGCCGTGGCCGCAGGGCTGTTCGCGGCCGGGATCCTCCTTTACGGCACGACGACGCCCGCGCCAACCACCCCGACGACTACCAGCGCCCTGACACAGACGCAGCCCTGAATCAGCGCTCCGACCTCGTCTGGACCATCGACGCGTGAACTAAGGGTGCGTCCGGAAATTAGTTGTGGGAATTGACGCGTGGCTGGGCGTGACTGGCGCCGCCGGCTCGCCTCGATAATACCGGGAGTATTTGAGGGCGAGCCGGTGGCGTCAGGCGCGTTCAGACCTAGATCAGTGGGTAAGGCCGGAGCGGGATGCTGATGGCTGATTTGACTGTCATGATCTCGGTCGCGACTGGGGTCGAGTGGGCACTTGTGTGGCGTGGGGGCGGGATGGGCGTGTGTGGGGTGTGATTCGGGCAGCGTTCGGGGTCGCCGAGTTGGGCGGCGTTGGGGAGTGTTGGTCGATGTCAGCTGGCCGGCTGCGGGATGGTCAGGGACCGAGCGCGTAGATCGCCTGGAGTGTCGCCTTGAAGGTGTCGCTGTGGCGGAAGCCGGCCGGCGGGCGCAGGATCAGCCGCCGGCCGGTGCGCACGATCCGCGCGGGGATGTTGAAGATGAGGTTGCGAAGCGTTTTGGCGGCGCGGCGCAGCGGCGTGTTGTCGGGCGCGTTGCCGGATGCGCCGGCGGCGGGGCAAAGGTCGCAGCAGAACGCGGTCAGGTTGAGCGCCAGTAGCGCGGCGGTGAGCCAGACGCGGTTGGCGTGCTCATCGCCGGAGGGCAGATGCCGGAGTGCTTGGCCGAGCTTTGACTCCTTCAGGCGCTCTTCGATCTGCGCGCGGTGGCGGTGGAAGTGCTCGATCCATGCGGTCGGCTGCCAGTGGATGTCGGTGAGGATGAAGCTGTAGCCGTAGACGGACTCGATCTGCCCGTCGAGAGCCAACTGCAGTTGGTCGGGATTGATCGTCTTCAGGCGCCGGGAGCCTTTGAGCTTGGCGATCTCCTCGGCGGTGAACGTGACTCGGCGGATGATCAGTCGCAGCGGCTCGTGCTTCCAGCCATCCGGCCGGTAGCTCGTCTCGGCGACCTGCGCGCCTTGCATGTCCAGCGCGTCCTGCCAGGTGTCATCGCCGATTTGGGCGAGCGCCTTCCACATCGCTTGGCTGCGGGGCACCGAGACGGTGAACCGCGCGCGCTCGCAACGCAGCCGCTCGAGTAGCTCGAGCTGGTAGTAGGCGGAGTCGATCCTGAACGTGACGGGTCCGTGACCGGCGGGCAGCAACGACAGCGCGCGGGCGGCGATCCGCGCGCACTCGACGCCGGTCAGCTTCTCGCGGTTGCCGGCGACCAGCTCGCTGGTCAGCGCCCGGCCGCGCTGCGCCCAGAACGCCGCGTGCGGCGCGTAGCTCAGCTGGCCCAGGCGGTTGCGCGCAGCGCCCTGCTTGCGGCGGCCGTACACCTCGATCACGGTCGCGTCCAGGTCGACCGTCACCGACTCGCCCCGATCGCGGCCAAGCGCGCGGTCCAACTGCTCACCAACGCGTGCCGCGGCGCGCTCGACCCGCTGGCAATGCACGCGCCGGAAGTCCTTGGCGCGTTGCAACGCCGTCGCTGCCGACGGCGGCTGGCCAACGATCCGCAGCCCGCTACCCGCCTGATCGGCGCGAACCTCCTCCAGATCGGAGAAGAACTCGCCGCCGACAAGCTGCGACTCGGCGACCGAGACCAACAGCTGCCCCGGCGAGAGCCCCCGCCGGCGGACCTTCACCGGTCGCGCCCGACGCTCGACCGCCAGCTCCGCATCGATCAGCTCCACCAGCCGCAACCGCCTGGCCAGCTCGCCGGTCACCGCCAGCCCCGCATACCGGACAAGCGACGGATCGTTCTCGCCGATCAAAATCCGTCCGCGCCGCCTGCCACCGTTAACCGCCGTCACCCCCAAGGTGACCTCCCGTCACTCACGCTGGCAGGCTTCAGCACCCCGCCAGAGTTACACACAGGTCAGACGGAAAGCCCCGTGTTTGCGGGGCTTTCCGCAGTCAGACAGCGATCAACCGCTCCAACACCAGCCGCAACGGGCCACCCCTCGCTGCGCCGCTACCCACTGATCTAGGTCAGACGCCGTCAAAACCGCAAATAATTTTCAGACGGGCCCTAACTAACCGAGCAAGCCCTCGCCGACATAGCCCCCAGGCCCGCTGACACCCGGGGGGCAGGCGAAGACGGCGCTGCCGATGTGGGTTATGAACTGGGTCAGCGCGTCGTTGGCGGCGAGGCGGCGCTGGATGGGGATGAACTGGTGGCGCGGGTCGCGCTGGTAGCAGATAAAGAACTGCCCGCCGGCGATCGACGGGCGGCCGTGCTCGATCCCATCCAGGTAGGAGTAGCCGCGCCGGAGGATCTGCTCGCCGTCGTTGTAGTTGGGGCTGGCCTGGCGGATGTGGGCGCTCTCGGGGATCACGGGCGCACCGTTCACGCGGGCCTTCAGGCGCAGCGGATCGTGCTCGTGGACGCCGCCCAGGGGCGCGCCGGAGATCTTGTGGCGGCCGAACGTCTGCTCCTGCTGATCGAGCCCGGTGTCGTCCCAGATCCCGAGCTTCATCTCGATCCGCCGCACGACCATGTATGAGCCCCCGCGCATCCATCGCGGCGACTCGGGAGCGCCGGCCCATACGTAGCGCTGGAGGGCCGCGTGCTCCTGGAGCTTGATGTTGTTGGTGCCGTCCTTGAAGCCCATCAGGTTCCGCGGCGTGGTCTGGAGGGTGCTGTTGGCGGTGCGGCCGAAACCGGCCACCGCCCAGCGCGGGACCGCGGTCGGGGTGGCCAGCCGGATCAGGTCGTGTGCGGCGTGGAACGCGACCTGGGGATCGTTGGCGCAGATCTGCAAGCCGATGTCGCCGCCGCCGAGCCCCGGCACGAGGGCGTCGCCGGCGAACGCGGGCAGGTCGACGAGCGGCGCCGGCCGGCGCGACTCGAGGCCGAACCGGTCGCGAGCGAACAACGAGGGGCCTAGCCCGAAGGTCACGGTCAACTGCGCGGCCGCCAGGCCGACCGTCTCCCCGGTGTCAACCGGCGGATCGTCGCCGGTCTGCAGCGGACCGACCGGACGGCCGCGCGCCATCAGCGCGCTCGCCGATGTCAGCTGCGCGAGCAAACCGCGCACGTCCGTCACCGCGTCGGAGACGACGTCGAGGGCGACGAACTGGAGGTGCTCCTGGGTGGGGGTGGCGATCCCCGCCTGATGGGGTCCGTAGAAGCTGACCGCGTCGCCGCCCGTATCGGCCAGCGCCGTCTCAGCGCCAAGGCTAAGCGTTGTGCCCAGGCCGGCCACGCCCGCGGCCGCCAAGAATCCCCGTCTCGTAGAGCGTCCGTGCACTCCCTCGATGGTAGCCGGGGCTCCGTGGACCTACGCAGCCTCCACGCGCGCCGGCACGTGCTTGTGCCAGGGCGTCCCGGCCAGGGGGTCGCGCCAGCCGGCCGAGGTGAGGTCGTTGGTGGGGACGCCGGTGAGCACCGGCCGGCCGTACTCGAGCGGCGCTCGCCGGCGGACAGCACGGGCGGAAACTCATGGCTCGTGTAGACCGAGCGCTCGTCCGGCAGCGCCCGCAGCTCGGCGAGCAAGTCCGGGATCTCGAGCGCGATCTTCTTGTCGCCGTGGGTGGGCCAAGGGCCGTGGGAGAGGTAGCCCAGCCGCGTTGGAACCGACCTTGTCGGAATTGTTAGAAAGTAACAATTTTTCGACGCTGGGTGACCCAACGCGGGCGGCAGGTGAACTCGTCGGTCCCCGGTCTGGCGCCACGAGGCCGATCTGCACGCAAAGCCAGCAGCAACCGTACGAACAATGGCACTTTTCCTCCGACAGGTGGCGGGAAAGTGGCAATGTTCACGACGATCAGCACCCGAGAGCCACAATGTCGGTTTGTCCGTTTCGCACAAATCCCTGTCCCGGGCCAGCGCCGCCGAATTGCGAACGCGTGGATCCAGTCGAGGATCGCGGTTAGGCGGGGATTAACGGCCGGCCGGTGGGAGGCGTCATCCGTTGTCGGGTGGGTAGCGCGTCGCGCCACCCACCTAACGACCGCTCACGCCCCCACAGGTCCGCCACAAGCCACCTCGCCGTGTGTGCGCTCGCTTAGAGGCCGAACGTCTTGGCGATGATCTCGCGCTGGATCTCGCTCGTCCCGCCGTAGATCGTCGTCACCAGTGCGGTCCGGACCTGGCTCTCCATGTCGTACTCGACCGCGTACCCGTAGCCGCCCATCATCTGCATCGCCTCGAGGGTCATCCGCTTGGCGATCTCGGTCGCCTTGAGCTTGGCCATCGAGGCCTCGCGCGGGAACGTTGCGCCGGGGTTGGCGTCGACTCTCGCGGCGGTGTCGTAGATCAGCAGGCGGGCTGACTCGATCTCGGTGGCGAGGTCGGCGAAGCGGTGCTTGAGCGCTTGGAAGCTGCCGATCGGCCGCCCGAACTGCTTGCGCTCCTTGACGTAGCCGAGCACGTCGTCGAACGCGCGCTGAGCGAGGCCGAGCGATTGAGCGGCGATGATCAGCCGCTCGTGGTTGAGCCCAGCCATCAGCTGGCGCCAGCCCTGGTCCTGCTCGCCGACCAGCCATTCGGCCGGGGCGTGGCAGTCGGTGAAGAACACGTCGTTGACCTCGCGTCCGCCCATCGTCTCGATCCCCCGGACCTCGACGCCCTCGGTGCCGGCAGGGATCGAGATCATGCTCAGTCCCTCGTGCTTGTCGCCGGTGCGGTTGGTGCGGCAGACGAGCAGGATGTGGGCCGAGATGTGGGCGCCGGTGATCCAGGTCTTCTGGCCGTTGATCACGTAACCGCCGTTCTGAGCCTGGGCGCGGCAGCTGATGTTGCCGACGTCGGAGCCGGCCTCGGGCTCCGACATGGCGATCGCCTCGACATTGCCACTGGCGATCCCACCGAGAATCTCGCGCTTCTGCTCGCCGTTGCCGAACCGCTGGATCGCGCCCGCGCAGATCATGCTGATCCCGACGAACCCGATCGGGATCCCGCCGCAGCTGGTTTCCTCGAGCAGCAGGCACATGTCGACGGCGCCGCCGCCGGTCCCCCCGAATTCCTCGGGGATGCAGACGCCGAGCCACCCGAGCTCGCCGATCCGTCGGTAGAGCTGCTGGTTATGGGGCTCGCGCCCGTGATCGGTGAGCGCGTCCCGTTGCTCGCGGGTACCGCACTCACGGTGGGCGAAGTCGCGGATTGTCTCGACGAACGCTCGCTGCTCGTCGCTCAGGTTCTGGAGGATCATGGGCGAATCGTAGGTGCGCGGGATGGTACGGAAGCCTTACCATTGAGACATGCGGCGGTTTCCCCGACACGAGGAGATCGACGGTCTGCTCGTGGGTCCCGACTCGATCACCTGGCGTTACGCCAGCGACGTGCGGCTGAACTTCGTGATGTTGTATCCGTTGCTTCTCCAGGTCGCGCATCCCACCGTGGGCGCCGCGGTGCGCGACTATTCGGATTTCGACCAGCGGCCATGGGACCGGCTGGCGCGAACCACCGACTACCTGACCCTGCTCATCTATGGGGGCCGCGACGCGGCGCCGGCCGGGCGGCGTCTGCGCGCGCTGCACCGGCGGTTCAAAGGAGTGCGCGAGGACGGCGAGCGCTACTACGCGCTCGAGCCGCAGGCCTATGCGTGGGTCCACGCGACGCTGCTCGAGAGCTACGTCGCCGGCCACCGGATGTTCGGCAGGCCCATGAACCGCGAGCAGGCGGAGCGTTTCTACGACGAGTATCGGAGGCTCGGTCGGCTGATCGGCGTCGGCCCGGGCGATCTCCCCGACGACTGGGCTGGCTTCCGGGACTATTTCGACGGCGTCGTGGCGACCGAGCTGCGAAGGACGGAGTCGGTCGATCGACTGCTGCGTGCGGTGCACAACCCCGCCTCGCCGCCCCTGCCGCTGCCGCTGGCCGACCTCGCCTGGTGGCTGCTGCGGATCCCCGCTCGTCGCGCGGCGTGGCTCGGCGGGGTGGGCCTGGTCGCGCCCGCCCTGCGGTCCCGACTAGACATCCGTTGGAGCTGGCGGGATGAGGCCGAGTTCCAACTCGCCGGCGCGCTCGCCCGGGCGATGACGCCGGTGCTGCCAACGGCGTTCCGGGTGACCGGACCGGCCCAGCTGCACCGGCGCCGCGAAGCGATCGCGCGGGGACCGCTCGGTGAGGGCAACGCGCCCGACGGCGAAGGCAACGCGCCCCACGGCGAAGGCAACGCGCCCGCGGCTATTGCTCGTCGAGCAGAAGCGCCAGGGTCGGGCACGCGTTGGCCGCACGGCGGGCCAACCCGAGCAGCTCGGGCGGCACCGTCTCGACCTCGATGATCGGGTAGCCCCAGTCGTCGAGACGGATCAGCTCGGGGAGCAGCTCGGCGCAAAGGCCGTGGCCCTCGCACATGATCGGGTTGACGCGCAGACGGGCAGTCATCGCCTTGCGGGTGCCGGAGCGGGCGGCAACGGGAGGCCGGCGGGTGCCGCCGAGCAGGGGGACTCGCGGTGGCGCTCGAGCTGGTGACCGAACACGTCGAGCGCGCTCTCGATGAACCGGCCGGCGCCGTCTGGGTGGTGGCAGGCGCCGCGGCCGCGAATCTCGGTGGCCCAGCGCAGCACGCGCTCGCGCTCGCCGGGTCCAGCACTCCCGTCAGCCATCGCCATCACCGAGTCGGCGATCGCCCGCAGGCCGTATATGCACGGCCCGCACTGGCCAGCGGATTGCGCGGCCAGGTATTGCATCACGCGGGCGCTCTCGTGCAGCCCGCACGCGCTCTCACCGAGCGCGATCAGGACGCCGGCGCCGAGCGAGCAACCGACCGAATGGAGGTCCTCGCGCGCGAGGCGGAGACGGAACGCTCGCGAGGAATCAACCCAGGTGCCGAAGTAGCCGCCGACGAGCAACGCCTGGAGCGGTTCCGCGGCGCCGCCGGCGGCTTCCAGCAGGTCGAGCATCGAGGTCCCGAAAGCCAACTCGTAGACGCCGGGATAGGCGACCGCGCCGGAGATCGTTACCAGTGCCGATCCCGGGTCAGCCGCGGTCCCCAGCTCCCGGTACCAGCTCGCCCCGTACCGGGCCACGAGCGCGATCTGAGCCAGCGTCTCCGGGTTCTGGATCAACGTCGGGTGTCCCCGGTAGCCGCGCTCGAACGGGAGGGGCGGCACCAGTGTCGGCTTGGCCACGCCGCTGTCCAGATAGTGCACGACGGCGCTCTCTTCGCCCGTCACGTATCCCTCGGGCCCGGCGGCGAGCGTGAGCTTCGTGCCATCCGAACGCGCGCCGATCGCGTCGTGCAGGGAATTGATGGCCGAGACGGCGCCGTCGCCGACCTTGAGGATGACCTCACGCGCGCCCACGGCCGACGCGGCCAGCACGGCGCCATCGAGCACCAGATGGGGCAGACGGGTCAGCAGCAGAAGGTCCTTCGAGCTCGCGGGCTCGGTCTCGCTGCCGTTCACGATCACGAACTTGCCTCGCCGTCGCGCGTCGGCGACCGAGCGGAGCTTGACCGCGGTGGGGAAGTCGGCGCCACCGCGGCCGCGCAAGCCGCTCCGGTCGACGGCGTCGATCAGCTCGAGCGGCGCGAGCCGCGGCACCGGGCCGTGCACGCGCAGGTGGCCGTCCATCGTCATCACGTGGCCGTCCGGGTCGAGACCTGCCAACAGCCGCGGCAGCGCGGACGGTCCCTTCCTGGTAAGCCCCGGCGGCGCGGCTCGGCCGCTCATGACACCGCTTCCGTGGCTTGCAGATTCCCGGTCACCGAGTCCGACTGTTGGTCGATGCTGAGATTGGCCTGCAGATTGAGCTTGGACCCCGTGCTGCCGGTGACTCGGGCGGTGAGGTCGGTCCCGTCGAGCGACACGATCTGGCCTTCCATGACCGACGGCAGACCCGTGGCCAGCATGTCGACCTGGCTGCCGGTCATCGAGAGGCCGCCGCTGGGTCCGATCGGCTGTCCCGCGAGCCGGATCCGGAGCTTTCCCTTCGCGCCCCCGGCCATGTTCATGAGAATGTCGATGACCTCGCCTCCCGGCTCCTGGGTCTGGCTGATCGTCCCCGACAGCGAGGCGGAGAACGGGGGCTTGAGCGTGGCCGGCCGCCTGGCGCTGACCGGCGTGACGACCGCCGTAACCGGCTTCGAGAGCAACGTCCTCGGGGTGCCAGCCCGGCGAGCCCAGCCGTCCTGGAGCGGGCCCAGGAGCGTGAAGATCGCGAGGCCGAGCGGGACGATGACCGTCAGCGCGATCGCCGGGCCCCGCCACCGCTCGCCCTCGGCCCCGGTGCGCTCGATCCGGACCCAGATCGCGATCAGCACGGCGACCAGACACGCAGCGGTGATCGCGAGCATCCACCACTCCTGGGTGTCGCTGCCGGTCCCCAGGCCGTGCAGCACCGCCACCGGCCAGCTCACGTAGGCCAGCCAGTGCACCGCGCGCCAGGTGCGGTAACCGAGCCGCCGGCGCACGAGGCTGGTTATCGCCAGTGCGATCATCAGATCGAAGGCGACCGTCCCGAGCCCCATCCATAGCGGCCGGTAGGCCGATACGAACGGGATCACGCCGTCGATCAGTGTGATCGGCGCGAACCCGTCCAACACGCTGACCAGGATGTGGATTACGAGGAAGGCAATCGCCAGCAGGGAGATGTCGCGGTGCAGCGAGTCGATCGCGAACCGTGGCCAGCGCGGCGCAGTGAAGCCCACCGTGCCGACGATCCCCAATACGACGCTGGCCGTGAGCAGCAATAGTGAGACGACGCCGGTGCCTCGCGTCAGATACCAGTAGGTGCTCGGACCGAGCGTGGCGGCGAGGCCCGAGCTCATGGCGCCGGGACCTCACCCATCGTGCCGACGGCGGCGGCGGCCAGATCGTCGCCCTCCGACGGCCAGCCCGCGAGGTGGCAAGCCACCCCGTCGATGCCGACCAGACGGCTCGGCAGGCCGAGCGAGGTCAGCCAATCGGCGGCGCGCTCGCTGCGGACGATCGCGGCCGTGCTGGCGATGTTGGCGTCGAGGCACGTTGCGGCGGCGACGGTCGCCGTCCGCCACACCCCGGCCACCGGCGCCCCGGTCGCGGGATCGACGAGATGGTGGGCCACCTCCGACCCGGCGCGCCATCGGCGCACCATCGTGCTGGAGGTCGAGAGGCCACCCGAGCGCAGCGTGATCCACTGCCCGGGCGCGTCAAAGCCCGCCGCGTGGTCGTCGGTGACTCGCACCCGCCACCCCTCGGCCGGCGGGTCGCCGGCGATCGCGAGATCGCCGCCGAGCGAGACGAGCACGCCGCCGCCGGTCGCCTCGTGGGCAAGTGCGGAGGCCTTGTCGGCCGCTAGCGCCTTGGCGGTCGCGCCGAGGTCGAGTTTGACGCCGCGGGCAAGGCGAATCGTCCCGGCCTCGGAGTCGAGGCGGACCGTTCGCCAGCCTGGCACCGCGACGATCCGCATCGACTGCGCGGGGTCGAGCGAGGCGAAGTCCCGGTCGTAGCCGAGCGCGATCAGCGCGCCGCCGACCGTCGGATCGACATCTCCGTCCGTCAGCCACGCCGCCCGCAGCGCCGCGCCGACGGCCTCGAGCAGGACCGAGCTGGCGACGAAAGCGGCCGCCCCGCCCGCGGCCGCGTTGAGAGCCACGAGCTCGGAATCGCCGCGAAACCTCGAGCACGCGCGATCGAACGACGCCACCGTCGCCTCGACCGCAGCTCGGGCAGCGGTCAGCTGCCCGGCGTCGTCGACCGCGACGATCGCGGTCGTGCCGAGGGCGGAAAATCGTTCCGAGGCCTCAGGGATCACTCAACCCGTTTCGAGCCGCTGCTCAGGAACCGCCGGAGACGACGCCGCCACCGCCCGAGTTACCCGCCGGCCCGCCACCGCCCGAGTTGCCCGCCGGCGCGCCACCGCCCGAGTTGCCCGCCGGCGCGCCACCGCCCGAGTTGCCCGCCGGCGCGCCGCCCCCGGAGTTGCCCGACGACGAACCTCCGCCCGAGTTACCCGGCGACCCGGCGCCGCCGGAGTTGCCTGACGGCTCGGGCGGCGAACTGGGTCCCCGGAGTCCGAGCGACGACGGATTGGCCAGCGGCGGGAGCTGGCCCGGCGAGGTGCTACCCGACTCGGTGCCGGACGCGTGGCGAGCGGCGAGAGAGTGCCCCGGCGCCACGGCGGACACGAGCGCCGCGAATGCGGCCGTTAGGCCGGCCGCTCCGGCGATGAGCCACCGTCGCGTCCGCGCGATCCGGCCGAGCGCCGCGTCGCGTTCGACCGACTTGCTCCCCTGTGATTGCGGCGTGCTGCTGGACATGAGAAGAGTGTGCGCTCAAGTGGATCAGCTTTCGCTAAGAGCAGTATGAGAATTCAAGAATGCCGGTAATTCCAGTGTGAACGCCGGCCCTTCGACCGAAACTCGACCGCCGTGACGTTGGGCGATGGTTGCGACGATCGACAAGCCGAGACCGGAGCCGGGACGCTCGGAGGCGCCGGGGGCGCGCCAGAACCGTTCGAACATCCGCTCTCGGTAGGCGGGATCGGGGCCGGCTCCTTCGTCGCTGACCGTGATCCGCGCGAGCTGCCCAACCTCACCCGGGGAAACGGTGACCGACATGGTGACCGTACCCTCGGCCGGCCCGTGCACGAGCCCGTTCTCGACGAGATTGGTCAGCGCCCGGCGTAACGCGTCCTCGTCGCCGATCACCGATGCCGGCTCGACCGTTCCGAGCGCAACGCGCTCGCTCGCGTGGGCATCCGCCACCTCGTGCACGAGCTCGTCCAGGTCCACCACCGCGCGCAGGTGGCCGGCACCGTCGAGCCGCTCGAGGACGAGCAGGTCGTCGACCAGCCGCGCCAGCCGCGCGGCGTCGCGATGGAGGTCGGCGAGCACCTCGGGGTCCCCGCCGTGACGGGCGGCGTACTCGGCATTGCCGAGCAGCGCGGTCACCGGCGTGCGCAGCTCGTGCGAGGCGTCGGCGAGGAACCTGCGCTCGCCCTCTCGGGCCTGCTCGAGCGCCTCGAGCATCCGATTGAGCACTCCCGTCAGTTGGCCGATCTCGTCGGCCGTGCTGGCATCGGGGAGGCGGCTCGACGGGTCGGCGGTCCGCTCGATCTCGCCGGCCGCGCTGGCTAGGCGGCTCAGCGGCCGCAGTCCGCGCCGGGTCAGCGCCGCAGCGGCCAGCACGGCGAGCAGCGCCGCGCCCGCGCCGCTCAGCGTGAGAACGACGCCGAGGTCGCCGATCGTGTCCGAGATGTCGGTCGTGTCGGACGCGACCAGCACGACGCCGCCGGCCGCCGGTCCCCCGGCCTGCGCGATCGGTGCCGCGTACATCCGAAACGGGCGGCCGTCGAGCTCGATGTTCTCGAACCCGGTCTGGCCACGGGCGATGGCCTCCCTGGCCAGAGCGTCGAACGGGAGCAGCCGCGCCCCGAGCGTCAACGAGCGGGCGATCAGACGTCCATGGGAGTCGAGCACCTCGACCGCGAGCTGTCGGCCGGAGACGGGGCTCTCCAACGCCCCCGCCTGAGTCAGCACGGCCGGCGCCGACACGGCCAGCTCGGCCACCTCCTGGGCGCGCTGCTGAAGGGCGGTGTCGAGCGTGCCCCGCAGCTCTCGATCCACCAGCACCACGGTGGCGACGGCGAACAGCGCCACCGCAACCAAGATCGAGCCACCCGCGGCGAGCACGAGGCGGGCTCGCAGCGTTCTGGGCAGGAGCTGCCACTTGCGTCGGGTTCCAGTTATGCGTTGGTTCGCGGGATGTGCGTAAATAGCGGCCACATTTCAGAAGGAATGGCAGCGTTTGCTCGAGACGAAGGATGCGTCTTAGGTGGAGGGGCTAAGGGTCGGGTCCGGGGTGCCTACCAGGATCCTGCTTATCGGAGATGATGCGCAGACCGGTCTGCTGATCGGGGAAATGCTTCGCGCTGGTTGGTCCAGCGGGTTGATTGTTTCCCATGCCTCGCGACTCGTCGACGCGGCGCACGAACTGCTCGAGCGCGGCGCTTCGTGCATCCTGCTCGACGCCTCGCGCCCGGGTGCCGACGAGCTCGGAGCACTCGATCAGGTCCGCTCCACCGCGCCCGACGTTCCGATCGTGATGATCTCTGGCGGCAGCGACGCGCAGCAGGTGGTGAGCGCCGGGGTGAGTGCGATCGCGGCGGGGGCCCAGGATTACCTGGTGATGAGCGAGCTGTCTGCGACCCGGCTGACCCAGGCTCTGCGCTTCGCGATCCAGCGGAAGCACGCCGAGACGCAGCTGGCCTTCCAGGCGTTGCACGATCCGCTGACCGGGCTGCCGAACCGCGCCTTGTACCTCGACCGGCTCGGGGTCGCGCTCGATCGCTCCCGGCGCACCGGCGCCACCGTCGCTGTGCTGTTCCTCGACGTCGATCGGTTCAAACGGATCAATGACACGTTCGGCCATGCGGCGGGCGACCGGGTGCTGATCGGGCTCGCGGACCGTCTGGGCTCGACCCTGCGCCCGATGGACACCGTGGCCCGCTTCGGCGGCGACGAGTTCACCTTCCTGTTCGAGGACCTGGCCGGCGAGCGCGAAGCGGTGCTGATCACCGAGCGGATCCGTCACGTGACGTCACTTCCGATCACGCTCGAGACGGGAGTCGAGACCTCGGTCACGGTCAGCATCGGGATCGCGGTCGTGTCCGACCCCGCGGTGGCACCCGACCTAGCCATCCGCGAGGCCGACGCCGCGATGTACCGGGCCAAGGAGCTGGGCCGGGACCGCTACGAGCTGTTCGACGAGTCGCACCATCCACGCACCTGATGGTCTGAACCACGGGATGCTTCAAGCCCGAAGCGCAAACCCCGCCCCGCGCACAGTGCGGATCATCGGCGGCTGCCCGAGCTTGCGCCGCAAGCGGGTGATGTAACGGTCGACCACGTTTGGCTCGGCGGCGCCGCCCCAGATCTCCTCGAGCGCCCACTCCCGCGTCACGACACGTCCCGGAGTGCGCAGCAGCAACTCGAGCAGCGCCGCCTCGCGGCCCGTCAACTCGAGCGGGCGGCCGGCGCGCGTGCCGGTCTGCGATTCGAGGTCGAGCACGAGGTCCGCGTAGGAGAGCCGCTGGCCCGGTTCGGTGTGGCGCCGCGTCAGCGCCCGCAGCCGCGCGATCAGCTCCTGGACGGCAAATGGCTTGATCAGATAGTCGTCCGCCCCGGCCTCGAGTCCGGCGACTCGGTCGGGAACCGCATCTCGAGCGGTCAGCATCAGGATTGGCGTCGGCAGGCCCTTGCTGCGTAGTCGCTGACAGACGGCGAGGCCGTCGAGCGCCGGCAGCGCGACGTCGAGCACGATCACGTCGGGGGCCGACCGTTCGGCGGCGATCAGCGCCGCCGCGCCGTCGGCAGCCAGCGTTACCTCGAACCCCTCCGCGGCCAGTGTCCGCTCGAGCATCCGACGCAGCGGGGGGTCGTCATCGACGACGAGAACCCGCTCGCGATCATCCACCGGCTACGTCGCGACGGAGGAAGACGAGGAACGCCGCGGCCATCGCCGGGATCCCGTACATCGCGCACACCCAGGCCGCACGGACGATCGGCGCCCAGTCGATCGGCGTTCGCAGCAGCCCCTGCCAGGCGCTGAACTGGGTGCTCAGCAGGTACGGTTGCAGCCCGCCGAGCCCGGGGAGGATCCCGATCAGCTGGAACAGGAGCGAGATCATCAGCGTGCCCACGACGGCGGCGGCGCTGTTGTGAGTGATCGTCGACAGCAGCAGCCCGATGGCGACGATGGTGGCGATCGGGATCAGGTAGACGAGCAGGCTGACGTAGACCAGCTCGAGCGCCTTGGGCGCCGAGACGATCGTGCCCGACAGGCTCTGCAGCGAGTTGAAGCCCGATTGGATGCTGCCCGCCAGGACGGCCACCGTGCCGTCGAGCGCGATCGCCGCGATCGCGTAGGTGGTCGCCGCCAGCGCCTTGCCGGCGAAGATCTCCCACCGCTCCAGCGAGCGGGTGAGGATCGTCTTCAGGGTGCCGTTGTGATCTTCGGAGGCGACGATGTCGCCTGCCACGAGCGCGGTGATGAGCGGGAACAGCCACACGGCGCCGAACAGCAGGATGACCAGCGGGACGGCCAGGCCGCTGCGGGTCAGATATGACGAGAAGGCGAAGTCGCCACCGTGGCGGTTGTGCCGGAAGTGGATCGCGACCACGAACAGGATCGGGACGATCGCCGCGGCCCCGAGTCCGAGGTAGGTGCGCTTCTGGTAGCGGAGCTTGGTCAGCTCCCAGCGATAGACGGTCCCGACCCCGGGTCTCATGTCGAGCTCTGCACAGGCTCGCGGGCTTCGCCCGGGGCCGCCTGGGCCCCGTCGCCCTCGGTGAACGAGAAGAACAGGTCCTCGAGCCGCGCCGACTGCGGCGCCAGCGCCCGGATCAACGCCCCGGCCTCGACCAGCGCCTGGGAGAGCTCCGCCACCGCCGCCTCGTCGGCGGCGAACGTCACCCGTCCGTGCTCGTCGGTGTGGACGTTGCTGATTCCGGGCTGCGCCGTGCAGACGGCCAGCGCGCGCGGATCATCGGTCGTGGAGAGCTGATAGATCGTGCCGGCGCCGCGCTTCAGGGCGGCGATATCGCCCTCGTAGACGATCTTGCCCGCGCGGACGATGGCCAGCCGGTTGCAGATCTCCTCGACCTCGTTCAGCAGGTGGCTCGAGAGCAGCACGGTTATCCCCTGGCCGGCCAGGCGCTTGATCAGCAGGCGCATGTCGCGCATGCCGGCGGGGTCGAGCCCGGTCGCGGGCTCGTCGAGTAGCAGCAGCTTCGGATCGCGCAGCAGCGCGGCGGCGATCCCGAGCCGCTGGCGCATTCCGTGCGAGTAGCCGTTCACGCGATCGCCCGCGCGGTCGGTCAGGTCGACCATCTCGAGCGCCTGCTCGATCCGCCCCTTGGCGCCGTAGCCGTCGAACGCGGCCAGCAGCTCCAAGTTGCGATGGCCGGTCATATACGGGTAGAAGGTCGGTGCCTCGACGAAGCCGGCGACCCCTTGGAGGGCCTCGACGCTCTCCATCGGGTCGCGCCCGAACAGCCTCACCGTGCCCGCCGTGGGGCGGATCAGCCCGAGCATCATCCGCAGCGAGGTCGTCTTGCCGGCGCCGTTGGGACCCAGATACCCGTAGACGTCGCCGACGTTGACCGTCAGGTCGACGCCGGCGACGGCGGTGAGATTGCCGTAGCGCTTGACCAGCCCGCGGACCTCGATGGGCGAGGAGCCATCGTGGTCCGAACCCTGGCTCATAGCGCGCGTGCGGCAGCTTCGGCGGCCACTGGTGGCACCGAGCCGATCACCGTGTAACTGACTCCGTTGCGCGTGAACGTGACCACGGTTCCGAGCGCCGTGTCCAGCTCGGTGCCGGTTGCGCCGTGGACCGAGATCGTCGGCAGGCTGAGTCCCTGCTGGTCGCTGCTCGCGGTCGCCTGGTGAGCGCCCGGCTTGGCGGCGTGCTCGATGACCGCGATGCCGCCGAAGTTCTCCCCGTAGGTGACCAGCGCTGCGGAGCTACCCGACATGTCGAGCAGCTGGACCGATTGACGCGGCAGGCCGACGAGCTTGGGCGAGGCGACCAGCTTGAACGGCACGTGGCTCGCCACCGCGGCGACGCCGGTCACCGGCTTCTGTCCCTTGCGCGTGCCCTTCGCGACGCTCGCCGTGCTGGCCGTGCTGCCTGCTCGCCGTCGCGATCTTCGTGATCTTGGCTCCCTGTGGCGGGGAGATTTTGAACACGGAGGATGAAACCTTGCCGTAAGAGATATGGGTGACCTTGAGCTCCAGCACCGGCGAATTGTCGCCGCGGGCGTAGATCGCGAAGCGCAGCGGCACGCCGTGGATCGCATCCCAGGCCAGCTGGGCATCGCCGAGCAGCCCGCCGTCGTGCTTGGGGCTGACCCTGACCGTGTATGCGGCCCGTCCTGCCACATCGCTCGGGATCGCGCCCGAGACGTTGACGCGCTGCATCAGCTGGTTCAGGTTGGACTGAATCTCCGCCACCGTCGGCGGGCCCTGCTGCTTGTCCTGGGCAGCGTGATGCGAGTCGGCCGGGAAGGTGCCCTCGTAGGCCGAGTTCGCCGTCGGGTCGTAGATGAAGAACGAGTGGTTGTTCACGACGACCTGCCCGTCGCCGTTGTCGCCCTGCAGCTCGAGCCGCAGCTGCCCGGTGTCCGATACCCACAGCCGGCCGCTGGCCCCCTGCAGGATCGGATCGGTGCCCTGGAGATCGGAGGCGTCGATCAGGTGGTTGGTGAAGCTGATACGGGCGCTGATCCCGCTCACCGCCGGCGCCGTCACCGCCCGGTGGAGCGCGTTCGCGAGCGTGCTCCGCGCCGGAACCGGGCCGCCGCTGGTGGCCGCGAGGGCGATCGCCGTACCGCCGGCGATGATCACGACGACGCCGGCGATCAGTGCCAGCAGACGTCTAGTTGAAACCGTGCGCAGAAACTTCATAACGACCCGCCTTTCTCCTTGACGTGGATCAAGATAGGCCAGAACCTTGAAATTACTTTGACAGATGCGCGTCGCGGCCCCGCCGGGGGCGACCGGAGGCACGACCCCGGTCCGTCGGGTGGCGGCGGTCCTCGCCGGCTGGCGGCGATCGAGCGCTGGTGATCCGGTACCCTGGCTCGTGCTCGCGCGACCCGTTCGCGCGCGTGCGACTGATGCGAGATGTACTTCGAAGCCGCTCGGAAGTTGTCGTCGCGGGCCGGCTGTTGTTGCGCCGGTTCGCACTAGTCTGCTGTTTGGCTGCGGCGGTCGCGGCGGGTGCCATGGCACCGATGGCGCGCGCCGACGGCGACCCAGGGAGCGACGTGCTCGTCTACCAGGACCTGTTCGTCGGCACGGCCGCCAACGCGTCGGTCGCCCAGCAGGCCCGGTTGGGCGGCGAGCTGCAGGCGGCGGCGCGGGCGGGCTTCCCGATCAGGGTGGCGGTCATCGCCGGCCCCTCGGACCTCGGCGCGGTCACCGGCCTGTGGGGTAACCCGCGCGGGTACGCGCAATTCCTCGGCATCGAGCTCTCGCTGGCCTACAAGCAGCGTCTGCTCGTGGTGATGCCGAACGGGTTTGGCATCAACTGGCCGGGGCACTCGACCGCTGGCGCCTATCGCCTCCTGAGCCGCGTTTCGATCAAGGCGGGAGGCGAGGGTCTGCTCGACGCGGCGGGCAGCGCCGTCCAGGCCCTGAGCGCCGCGGCGGGGGTAAAGCTTCCCGCGGCGGCGCAGTCGAGCGCCCCCGCGAACGCGCCCGGCGCGGTGGCGACGGTCTCGAAGCCCGCCACCGCCACCGGCCCCGCCCCGAGCCCCGCCAAGCCGTCGGGTAACAACGGGGTGGTCGTGCTGGTCGTGGCGGCCGTCGTGCTGGTCGCCCTGTTCCTCGTGTACACGCTCGGCTTGCGCCGGCACCGCCGTTCCGGACCGCGTCCCCCCGGCCGGATGCGCGCCAATCGGCGGCGCTGGGCCTTCCCCGGCCTCGCGCTGTTGCTCGCCGGCGTGCTCGCGGTTTCGGTGATCCTGCTCGGTTCGAGCAGCGCACCAAGTACCGCGCAGAGCACCGCGCTGGCGAGCAACCCCTACCTCGACCCGGGCACGAGCCTGGCGAAGCCCGCGCCCGATTTCACGCTCACGGACCAGTTCGGGCGGGCGGTGTCGCTCCGTTCGTTCCGCGGCAAGGTGGTGATCCTCGCGTTCACCGATTCGGAGTGCACGACGCTGTGCCCGCTGACCACGACGGCGATGGTCGACGCGAAGTCGATGCTTGGCCGGGCGGCGGACCAGGTCCAGCTGCTCGGGATCGACGCCGACCCCGACGCGATCTCGCTCGAGGATGTGGTCAGCTACTCGGAGCTGCACGGCCTGTCACGCCAATGGCAGTTCCTCACCGGTTCGTTGCCGGAGCTCGAGAAGACGTGGAATGCCTACGGGGTCGAGGCGAAGGTGCTGGCGGGGCAGATCGCGCACACGCCGGCTCTGTTCGTGATCGGCCCCCATGGCCAGGAGGCGAAGGTCTACGTGACGCAGCAGTCCTACGCCGCAGTGGGTCAGCTCGGCCAGATCCTCGCCCAGGAGGCATCCACCTTGTTGCCGAATCATCCGGCAGTGGACTCGGACATCTCCTACAACCAGATTCCCGCCATCGACCCGACTGCCGATGTCCGGCTGCCGCGGGCGGGCGGCGGCACGATGCGGTTCGGCCCCGACGGCTCGCCGCGGTTGTCGCTGTTCTTCGACACTTGGGATCAGGAGGTCACCGGCCTCGGCGGCGAGCTCGATGCGCTCAACCAGTACCAAGCCGCCGTCGCCGACCAGCATCTGCCGCCGCTGACCGGGATCGACGAGGGCAGCGTCGAGCCGTCCCCGGCCGCCCTCCCGCGGTTCCTCGGCGGCCTGCCCCACCCCTTGGCCTATCCGGTGGCGATTGATCAGACCGGCCAGGTGGCGGACGGCTACGAGGTCCAGGGCCAACCGTGGTTCGTCCTCACCTCCGCCACCGGGCGGATCCTCTGGTACTGGGAGGTCGATACGTCCGGGTGGCTGAGCCGCGACGCCCTGATCAAGCACGTCCGCTCCGCCCTCGCCCGCGCGCCGGCCGCCCCCACCAACCCAGCCGCGGTGGCGCGGACGCTGGCCGGCTCGCCGGCCCAGCTCGCCGCCCTCCATCGGCAGGCGAGCCAGCTGCTGGGCTCCGAGCCGGCGCTCGCCGCGAGGATCAAAGCGTTGCGTGGGTACCCGATCGTGATCAATGCCTGGGCGTCGTGGTGTACGCCCTGCCGTTCTGAGTTCGGGCTGTTCGCCGCCGCCTCGGCGCAATACGGGCGGAAGGTCGCCTTCATCGGCGCCGACACCGACGACTCCCCCGGGGATGCCCGGTCGTTCCTGGCCCAGCACCACGTCAGCTACCCGAGCTACCAGACCACGAGCTCAAACCTGGGCCCGCTGGCGGTGATCCAGGGCCTGCCGACGACGATCTTTCTCGATCCCGACGGAAAGGTCATTTACGTGCACACGGGCCAGTACGATTCCCAAGGGACGCTCGATGAGGACATCGCCAACTACGCGCTCGGAGGCTGAGCGGTCTTGAGTTTGCGTTCGCAGCGATACGGTGCACTTTCGCGGCTGGCGGCGCTGGCCCTGATCCCGGCGGGGGCGTTTGCCGTCCACCAGCTCCGCTACTGGCTGGCCTTCGGATCGCGGGCGGGGCTCGAGCTCCAGCGCCAGGGTCATTCCTACCTGCATTCGCTCGTGCCCTGGCTGGTGCTGTTGATCGGTCTCGGCGCGGGCGCGTTCCTACGCGCGCTGGGCCAGGCGTTGTCCGGGCAGTCGTCGCTGTCCCGCTACACGGTTTCGTTCGCCGCGCTGTGGCTCATCTGCGCCGCGTGTCTGGTCGGCATCTACGTCGTTCAGGAGCTGCTCGAGGGGCTGTTCCTGACTGGCCATCCCGCCGGGCTGGCCGGCGTCTTCGGCTACGGCGGGTGGTGGTCGATCCCGGCCGCGGTGTGTATCGGTTTGGTGCTCGCCGCGGTGTTCCACGGCGCCAACTGCGCGCTGCGCGAGGTGGCGCGGCGATGTGCCGCCGCGCCTTACGCCGGCGCGGCCGCCGAGGCCCCCAGAGCTCGTCCCGCTGACGTCCTGCTGTACCCGATCGCGCCCCTTGCGGACGGCTGGTCGGGTCGCGGCCCTCCCCTCGGCTGAGCTCTCGTCACCCGGCGCGCGAAGCGCCGGCGCCGAGTGCATGACTGAGTAAGGGCACGCCGTAGGCCAACCCGAATGGGGGCGTGCCCGCTACCAACGTCCCCGACTCGAGGAGTGATGCCGTGAGCAGCACAGCTGCCGACGTTAAGACACGTGGACTGGGGCGCACCGAAAGCGCGTCCGCGGTCGCACGCGCGCGCGCGTACTTCGCATCGGACACGGCGCGCACGATTCAAACCGTTCTGGGGTTGATCTGGCTGCTGGACGCCGGCCTGCAGTTCCAGTCGTTCATGTATTCCAGAGGCTTCATCGAGATGCTGTTGAGCACGACCCCCGGGCAACCCGGGTGGGTGGCCGACAGCATCACCTGGGCGGCTCACCTCGCCCAGCACAACCTGACCTTGTACAACACCTTGTTCGCGCTGACCCAGGCCGCGATCGGGTTCGGTCTGCTCTACCGCCGTACGGTCAAACCCGCGCTGGCGCTGTCGTTCGTCTGGGCCGTGGTGGTCTGGTGGTTTGGCGAATCGTTCGGGATGCTGTTCATGACGATGGCCAGCCCGCTCACCGGCGCGCCCGGTGCCGTGCTGCTGTACGGGATCGTCGGCCTGATCGTGTGGCCCCGTGCGCGTCCGGGCGGCCTGCTGGGCGTTCAAGGGGCCCGAATCGTCTGGGGCGGCCTCTGGCTGCTGATGGCGTGGCTGTGGCTCGAGGCTCCGAGCAGCAGCGCCAACGCGATCACGAACTCGATCAACGCCGCGCCCTCGGGCATGAGCTGGCTCAGCACGGTTCAGAACTGGGCCGCGAACGGCGCGAAAGGCCACGGGCTAGTGATCGCGCTGATCCTGGCCGCCGTTTCAGCCGTCATCGGGATCACCGTGGCGTTCAACTGGCGGCCCCGGGAGTTTCTGATCCTCGCGATCGCGTTGAACCTCGCCTACTGGGTGTTCGGGCAAGGCTTCGGCGGAATCTTCCAGGGTGGCGCCACGGATCCGAACGCCGGCCCCCTGTTCGTCCTTCTCGCCTGCGCCCTCTGGTCGCTCATCCCCTTCGATTGGTCGCCCAGGAGTTCGGTCCGGCGATCTGCTCTGTCCACGTAAGGAGTCCTCCAGCTGATGTTTGCTCTCAATCGCTTCAAGGCCGCCGCGGTCGTCCTCGGCGCGGCGGCCCTGCTCGCCGGCTGCGCGAGCGCCAACAAGACGGCGTCGACGGCCGCCTCGGCTTCGGCGACCAGCTCCGGTACCTCCAGCTCGATGCCCGGGATGAACATGGGCAACTCGGGCACCGCCAGCAGCGGTGGCACCGTCGACGGGATCAAGCCCGTGCCCACTCAGACCCTGGCCGCGGCGACGTGGCAGGGGATGAAGATCACCGCGCGGGCGATGACCGCCGTGCCGTTCGTGATCTACAACGGCACCACCGAGCAGATGGTCAAACCCCAGGGCGCGAGCTTTCACCTGATGGTGATGCTCAACGACGCCGATACCGGAGTGGCGATTCCCTACGCGAGCGTATGGGCGACGATCTCCGAGGGCGGCAAGGTCGTCTACGACGAGCGTCAGTGGCCGATGATCTCGCGGTACATGGGGCCGCACTACGGCAACGACGTGAAGCTCCCGGGAGCGGGCAAGTACGAGCTCAGCTTGCTGGTCAGTCCGCCGGTGTCCGCCCGCCACGTCGAGTACCAGAACATCTGGCTGAAACCACATCGCGTGAACGTCAGCTTCAACTGGAACCCGTCGACGTGACCGAGACCTCGCTCGTGATCTGGATCCGGCGATGTTGACGCGGCGAAAATTCCTGCTCGGCGCCGGCGCCGTCGTGGCCGGCGGCGCGGCGGTCGGGGTCGGTGTCGCCGTATCGAGCAGCGGCCACACCGTCCCGCTGGTCCCGCTCGGCACCCAACCGGCCGGCCTTCCGGAGCGCCAGCACGCCTGGACCGCGACGCTGGCGCGCGACTCCGATGGAAACCCAGTCGCTCCCCGCTTCGATCGGTTGCTGTTCTTCGATGTCAACGGCCAACCCGGGCCGGCCCACGTGCGGATGCTCGAGGCGGCGCTGCGCACCCTCGAGCGCACCTATCCATGGAGCCACACGGGACTGTTGTTCACGGCCAGTTGGGGTCCCGATTACTTCGCCCGAGCGCTCAAGATCGCCACGCCGATCCCGTACGCCAAGGGTTTGTCAGACTTCGAACTCCCCTCGATCGACGACTACCAGCTGTGCATCCACCTTGCCTGCGATGACGAGGCGCGCCTGGCCGACGTCGAGGCGGCGCTCCTGCACGGCGAACCACTCCCGGGCGCCACCGGCTCGCTCGACATCTCGAGCGCGCTGCGCTGGCGCGAAACGCGCACCGGCTTCGTGGGTACCGGCCTGCCGGCGGCGCGCCAGAACACCGGAGGAATTCCGCCCGGGAACCCGGTCCCCAAGGACGCACCGTTGTTCATGGGGTTCAAATCGGGCTTTCGCAAGAACCAGGCCACCGAGGACTACGTGACGCTCGCCGACGGGCCGTTCGCCGGCGGCACCACGATGCAGGTCAGCTACATGAGGCTCCGGCTCGCCAGCTGGTACGGCGTGCTCAGCGAGCGCGAACGGGTCGCCCGCATGTACGCGCCGCAGGTCACGCCGGCGGAGGTCCCCCGTTTCACCACCGACGCCCCCAGCGATCCCAACCTCCTCGATCAGGCGATCAACCGCTACGGCGTGATCGGCCACGCGCAAACCTCGGCCCGCGCCCGTCGCAACAACAAGCCGCTTATCATCCGGCGCGATTTCAACACCGTCGACGGCGGTCAGGCGGGGCTGCACTTCGTCTCCGTTCAGCGCTCGATCGAGGACTTCGTCACCACCCGCAACGCGATGAACGCCACCGCGGCCCAGCTTCAGAATCCCGCCATCACCGACACCGTCAACAACGGCATCAACGAGTTCATGATCGTGCTCACACGCGCCAACTACATCCTGCCCTCGCGCAGCCAGCGATCGTTCCCGCTGCTCCCGGGCCGCGCCGCGGCGCTCGTCTGATCGCCATGGCGAACATCTTCGACCCGGTGTTCGATCAGGACCGCGGCAACCATCAGGGGTTCCTGGCCAAGCGCGCGATCATCGGGCGCCAGGCCGGCGCCAGCGGTTTGGGCCTCAGCCTGTGGGAGTTGCCGCCGGGCCAGGCCGCTTACCCCTACCACTTCCACCTGGCCGACGAGGAGCTGATCGTCGTGCTCGCGGGTTCTCCGTCGCTGCGCACTCCGGAAGGGTGGCGCGAGCTCGAGCCCGGCGAGGTGGTTCCGTTCGCCACCGGCGAGCAAGGCGCCCACCAGCTCGTCAACTGGACCGACGAGACGGTGCGGTTTCTGGCCTTCAGCACCAGCGGTCATCCGGACGTCGTCGTGTATCCGGATTCGCAGAAGCTCGGCGCGGCCGAGCGACGCGGCGGCCGCTGGGCGCAGCGCGTCCGTTACGCGGAGGATGGGCGGCTCGACTACTGGGACGGCGAGACCCCGCCCCGGCGACCCTAGTTGACTAGCTGTACTGCTCCCGCAACTGCCGCTTGAGCACCTTGCCGGTGGTCGTCCTGGGCAGCTCGTCGACGAACCGGACGTCCCGTGGGACCTTGAACCGGGCCAGGTTGTCGCGGACGAACTCCCGCACCCCGTCTTCGGTCAGCTCGTGGCCGGAGCGGGGCACGACGAATACGGCCAGCCGCTTGCCGAACTCCTCGTCGTCGACGCCGATCGCGGCCGCCTCGACCACCGCCTGGTGCGTCAGCAGCAGCTCCTCGACCTCCCCTGGAAATAGGTTCTCGCCACCGGAGACGATCATGTCGTCGTCGCGGCCGTCGATGAACAACCGCCCCTGGACGTCGAAATGGCCGACGTCGCCGGTACTCATCAGCCCGTCGATCAGCTCCTTGTTGCCGCCGCCGGTGTAGCCGTCGAACTGGTACCCGTTGCCGACGAAAATCCGCCCCACCTGCTCCGGCCCTGGCAGGTGCCGCCCCTCGTCGTCATACAGGCGCACCACCGCGCCCAGCGGGACGCGGCCCGCGCACCCGGGCGCGTCGCGAAGATCCTCGGGCGTCGCGAACGTGGCGTAGGCGACCTCGGTCGAGCCGTAGAAGTTGTAGAGCACGTCCCCGAGCGTCCGGCGCGCTCGCCGCACGAGCTCGGCCTCGAGCTGTGAACCCGAGCAGAACACGATCCGCAACGAGCTCGTGTCGTAGCGGCCGGCCGGCGCCCGCTCGAGCACGCTCACGATCCGCTGGAGCATGACGGGTACGACGACCAACGCGGTCGGCCGATGGCGCGCGATCGATTCGAGCACGCGCTCGGGGTCGAAGCGGCGCTCGCAGATCGTCGTGCACGCGAGGTGAACCGCCAGGAGCGACTGGGTGTAACCGAGACCGTGGAACATCGGGGCCGCCACGTATGTCGACTCCGCCGACCGGAATGGGACCATCGACAGCATCGCCCCGAGCGGGGCGAGCGTCGGATCGTTGCTCCGAGGAGCGCCCTTCGGCGTTCCCGTAGTCCCGCTGGTCAGGAGTACGAGCGACGCGTGCCGCTTCGGCGGGGGCGGTACGTGGTCGGCAAAGCGCGAAATCTGCCCCTCCAGCGAGTGCTCGCCGGCCGGCTGGTCGGTCCATGCCAGCAGCCGACCGTAACGGGGCTCGATCCGCTCGGCGAGTTCTTCGAACTCCTCGTCGAGGATGAGTACGGCGACGTTCTCGCGCCCGCACACGTCGCGCAGCTGAGGCCCGGCAAAGTCGGTGTTGAGCAACAGCACCCGAGCCCCGGCCTTGGCTGCGGCGAACGAGCTGTCGAAGAATCCCCGGTGGTTCCGGCACAGGATCCCGACGCTGTCGCCCTCACGGACCCCTCGGGCCCGCAGTCCCCAGGCGAGCGCGTTGGAGCGGGAATCGAGCTCCGAGAAGGTGAGCGTGCCGAGCTCGTCGATGATTCCCGCCCGATCGCCATGCCGCATCGCCGCGACGATCACCCCGCTCGCGAGCTGCCCGAACTCCATCGTCGCCCGCAGCGCGGCCAGCGCGCGGCGCGGTGGATCGCCGCCGATCATCCCGGCGCGGCGGACGTGGACGAAAGCGCGCGATTCGATCGAAACGCGGCGGCCGACGCGGACCGTGGCGTCGACGGTGGGCCGAAGGTCGGGCATGTGCCGGACTCTATCCGCGGCATCTGCCCGGGTGAGCGGGCAGAGATGCCCCGCGCGCTAGTGTCGCGCTAGACATGTGCCGCCTGTTCGGAATGAGTGGTGGGAGCGAACCGGTCCGCGCGACGTTCTGGCTGCTCGAGGCGCCCGACTCGCTCGCCCAGCAGAGTCGCCGCGAGCCCGACGGCACAGGCCTGGGTTGGTTCGACGCCGACGGGACTCCGGAGGTCTCCAAGCAGCCGCTGGCCGCCTATGAGGATCACAAGTTCGCGCAGGAGGCCAAGGAGGTCGAGTCGCGAACCTTCGTCGCCCACGTTCGCTATGCCTCGACGGGCGGTCTCACCACCGAGAACACGCATCCGTTCGAACTCGATAACCGCCTGTTCGCCCACAACGGCGTGATCGCCGGGCTCGACCAGCTCGACGCCCATCTGGGCGACGACCGCCAGCTCGTCCGCGGCGAGACCGACTCCGAGCGGTTCTTCGCGCTGATCACCCGCGAGGCGCGGCGGACCGGGGACGTCGGCCAGGCGATCGCCGGCGCGGTGGGCTGGATCGCCGATCACCTCCCGGTCTACGCGCTCAACTTCGTGCTGATCAGCGACAGCGACCTGTGGGCGTTTCGCTACCCCGATACACACGACCTTCACGTGCTCGAGCGCGCGCCGGGTGGCGGCAGCGGGCACCGTCATCTGGACCACGCGAGCGCGCGCGGATCGGTGCGGGTCCGCTCGGCCGAACTCGCCAACCGTCCGGCGGTAATCGTCGCCACCGAGGAGATGGACGAGGACGCGGGCTGGCGAGCATTCGAATCGGGCCAGCTGCTCCATGTCGACGCCAAGCTGGCCGCGACCGTCACCACCATCATCGACCGTCCGCCGGCCCACCCGCTGACCCTGGCGGATCTCGACCCGCGGGCCGCCGCCTCGCAGAGCCCGAGCAAATGAGTCGCGCCGGCGGGTTGGCCGCCCATCAGTGGGCGAGGTCACGGTCGCGGAAGGCCACCGCGGGTGCGATGCCACCCGGCCCACCGCTCCCCCGGGTGGTCCAGACAGCCGGGTTCATCTTCGCCGGGCCACGGTTCCTCGAGGCCTGCCGCCGGCGCTACGGCGACGCGGTCACGTTCGGGACTCTGTTCGACTCACGGTTCGTGATCGTGTTCGATCCGGCGCAGGTCAAGGAGCTGTTCCAGGGCTCGGGCGAGCAACTGCACGCCGGCGAGGCGAACTCGCTGCTCGGGCCCGTCCTCGGCGATCGCTCGGTGTTGCTGCTCGACGAGTCCGAACACCTGCGCCACCGGCGGCTGATGCTCCCGCCCTTCCACGGCCAGCGGATGCAGGCGTACGCGCACACGATGCTGGAATCGAGCGACCTGGAGATCGACTCGTGGCCGGTCGGGCAACCCTTCGCGCTGATGCCGAGCATGCAATCGTTGACCCTTCGGGTGATCATGCGGACGGTGTTCGGGCTCGGACCCGGTCCCGCAGAGGAGCGGCTGCGCGCTCGAGTTAGGGCGATGGTCGAGCCACTCGCGCGGCCGCGAGGCCTGATGATGCTGGCCCGGCTGAGTCGGCTCGGCCGGCGCCGACGCCGGCAGAGCAGCGCCGCGCTCGAATTCCGCGCCAACCGGCGAGCGGTCGACGAGCTCCTCTATGAGGAGATCGGGCGCCGACGCGGCGATCCCAACCTCGATCAGCGCGACGACGTGTTCTCCGGGTTGGTGCTGGCCCGCGACGAGAACGGCGAGCCGCTCACCGACCGCGAGATCCGCGACGAGCTCGTGACCCTCCTGCTCGCCGGCCACGAGACGACCGCCACCGGCCTCTCGTGGACGTTCGACATGCTCTTGCACACCCCAAGCGCGCTAGCTCGCGCCACCGACGGCGACCCGGCCTACCTCGACGCGGTGGTCAAGGAGTCGCTGCGGATCCGCCCCGTGATCGCCGGCGTCGGCCGAGTCGTGAGCGGTGAGCCGTTCCGCCTCGGCGACTACGTGATCCCCCCGGGGGTAGAGATCAACCCGTCGATCCGCGCGATCCACCGGCGCCCCGATCTGTACCCGGAGCCGACCGCCTTCCGCCCCGAACGGTTCCTCGGCGATGAGGCGCCCGACACCTACACGTGGATCCCGTTCGGCGGCGGGACGCGCCGCTGCCTAGGGGCCAGCTTCGCGTTGATGGAGATGCGGATCGTGCTCGCGCGGGTGCTCGAGCGCTGCGCGCTGCGCTCGGCCAACCCCGAGCTCGCCAAGGCTCATTTCCGCGCCATCACGATCGCGCCCCAGGACGGGGTCATGGTCGAGCAGGAACGGCCACCACGGCCGGCGCCGGTGTCGGCGGGCGAGGCGGCGGTCGATCGCGAGCCCCTGCCGTCCGGCGGGGCGGCGGTCGCGACATAGACTGAGCGTCTGGCCCCGATCCCCATACAGGAGCACGATGTCGCCCCCGGATTTCAACCAGCAGATCATCGATGAGTTTCACGCCAACCAAGGTCGCGTAGGTGGCATGTTCGAAGGCAGACCGATGCTGCTGCTGCACACCGTTGGCGCCAAGAGCGGCAAGGGCCGCGTCAATCCGCTGGCCTACCTCGCCGAGGGCGGACGCTACTTCGTCTTCGCCTCCAAGGCCGGCGCGCCCACCAATCCCGATTGGTACCACAACCTGAAAGCCAACCCTGACGTCCAGATCGAGGTTGGCCCTGACACGATCGACGTCACCGCCACCGAGGTCACCGGGCCGGACCGCGAGCGTGTGTTCGCGGCCCAGGTCCAAGCCTCACCCCAGTTCGGCGAGTACCAGAAGAACACCGATCGCATCATTCCGGTGGTGGCGCTGACGCCGAGCGGCAGCTGAGCCCCCAACGCGGGAAGAACGCAGCGCATGCCGTCCCGAACATGAGCGCCGACGTCACCGTCATCGGCGGCGGCGTGATCGGCCTGGCGATCGCCGACCAGTTGGCCGAGCGCGGAGCCGCGGTCACCGTGCTCGAGCGCGCGCCCGCCGTGGGCACCGCCGCGTCGTTCGGCAACGCCGGCATCGTCGGTCCGACCCACGTGCTTCCGCTTCCGAGCTGGGAGGCGATTCGCGAAGGGCTATCAGGGCTGTTGCGGCCTGACAGCCCGCTCGCCCTCCGTCCCCACCTCGCGACGGTCCCGTGGCTCGCTCGCTTCGTGGCCGCGGCAGCCCCAGGCCGCGTGGCAGCATCGACCGCGACGCTGTCCGAGCTCGCCGAGGCGAGCCTGGCAATGCATCGCGAGTTCGCCGAACATCATGACACCGGCTTCACCCACAACGGGTTCCTCAACGTGTTTGAAACTCCCGCGGGCTTCGCCGCCGCCGCGGAGCACGTGAGCGCGGATCACGACGAGGTGCTCGATCCAGCGGCGACCCGCCAGCGCTGGCCCCAGATGACCGGCACCGTCGCCGGCGCAATCCTCAACACCCGCGACGCACACTGCGACCCCGCACGACTGGTGGCCGCGCTCGCCGCCGAGGCGACCGACCGCGGAGCTCAGGTACGGACCGGCGTCGAGGTCCTCGGCGCCCGCCGCCGCGGCGAGCGGGTCACGTCGCTGCGGACCACGACGGGCGACTTGCGGGTCGGCGAGGTCGTGCTGGCGGCCGGAGCGTGGAGCGCCTCGCTCGGCCGCGAACTCGGCGCCCGTCTACCGATCCTGGGTGGAAAGGGCTACCACCTCGAGCTCCCATCGGCCCCCACCGACCCCGACCTGCCGGTGTACTTCAGCGAGCGTCGCGTCGTGACCACGCCGCTGAACGGCCGAATCAGGGTGGGTGGCACGCTCGAGATCACCGACACCGACATGTCGGTCGACACTCGACGCGTCGACGCGATTCTCTCGGTCGCCACCGAGCGCCTCGCGGGCCTGCGCGATCGTCAACCGCTGACGGTGTGGCGCGGCCTTCGCCCCTGCACTCCGGACGGCCTCCCGGTCATCGGGCGCGTGCGCGAGCGAGAAAATGTCACCATCGCCGCCGGTCACGGAATGTGGGGGTTACAACTGTCGCTGGTCACCGGTCGCCTGGTGGCGGAACTCATCAGCGGCCTGCCCGTCAGTCACGACCTGCAACCGCTGGCCCCGGGCCGTTTCGCACGAGTGTCACTTTAGGCGGACGGTGGGAAGGGGATTCCGGCCGCGTGGAGCGCGTGTTGCATGGCAGGAAAGGCGTGCCCACCACCGGCGTCACCGTCGGCTTGGCCGAGCAGTCGTCTGGTCAAGGTGGAGCGCTCTTCGAGCAGCTCGTCGAGCACGCGGGTGAGATCTTGGCCGGTCGGCGGCTCACGGTCCTCGAGCGCCGCGCGCAGCCATGCCTGACGGATCAGCTCCTTGATGAACGCGCCGCTGACCCCCTCGGAGCGCTGAACGAGCTGATCGAGGGAGCCGGGATCGATCGTGGCGCCAGCGCCATAAAGGGCAATCAGCCTCCGGCGTCCATCGCCATCCGGCAGGGGGATTTCGAGCGCCAGATCAACCCTGCCGGGGCGCGCGGCGAGCGCCGGCTCGATCAAGTCAGCGCGGTTGGTGGTCAACACGAACAGCAAATCTTCGTCCTCGGCCAGGCCCTCCATCTGGTTGAGTAACTCGAACAACAGCGCGTCGCTACCGAACTCCATCGTGCGCTCGGCGGCGACCAGGTCGATGTCTTCGAATACGAACGTCGCGGGCGCGAGCTCGCGCCCGATGGCCATCGCCTGCTCGATCAATCCGAGGCCCCTGCCGGTCAAGACAATCGTCGTGCGGCCGGCCATCGCGTGCAGCAGGTACATCGTCGAGAGTGTCTTTCCGGTGCCGGGCGGGCCGTGCAGCAGCACCCCGCGCTTGAGATGACGGCCCGCGGCCCGCAACCGCCCAGCGCTCTTGCTGATCCCGATCGTGTGACGCTCGAGCCGCTCGAGCGTCCCCTCGGGCAGGATCACGCCTTCGCGCTCGACCGCGGGCACGGCGTGAAAGTGCACCCGAACCGCGTGCTCCTGCTCATGCAAGGAGATGATCCGCCCCCGGAACACGTTGTGCTCGCGAATTGCCGCGCGCAACTCGCGCAGCAGTTCGGAGACCGCCCCGGGCGCGGGCGAGACGCCGTCGAGCTTCAGCGTCGAGTGTCGCATCGGATGATCCCCGCCACGGGCAAGCACCAGCGCCATCGGCACACCCCCGCGGTCAAACAAGAACAGCCCGGAGTCCACGCACTGGACGACCCGGCCGTCGCCGACCTCCACGTCGACGTAGCGCACCGGACCCGGCGAGATCGGTCCGGTCGCCCCCGCCCCGGCGAGAATCTCGGCCAGCCCAATCGAGCCGAAACCCATGTGCCGGGTGGTGAATCCCACCAGCTCGGCGTCCGAAAGCACCGCGTCGAGCGCCAGCTGGAGATTCGCGTGGTCGGTCAGCGCAAACTCGGCGCCCGTCGTCGGCAACGCGTTCGGGTCGGTGCCGAGATGGTCCCGCAGCCGCACCGCTATCTCAGACTCGCGGCGCTCAGCCACCATCGACATCGCGTGGATGAACTCCTCGAACGCCGCGCCAAACGCCCCAGGATCAGGAAGCTCGCTCATGTCGCCGACCCTAGGCGACCGAAGACCCGATGGCAACCCAACTTTAGCTGCTTGGACCCCCCCTGAGAGCGAAGCGCTCGATGCCAGCGCGGGACCGCGGCTGTGCAACACTGACCTTGGTGCGCGCGATCGTCTTGCGTTCGTTCAGCGGACTCGACGGACTGGAGCTGTCGGAGGTGCCCGACCCTTCGCCGCGTGATGGTGAGGTGCTGGTACGCATTCGGGCGGCGTCTTTGGGGCCTTGGGATCGCGCCGCCGCTGATGGTGCGTTCGCGCCGGCCGGTGGGTCCAGTGATTTTCCGCAGGTGCAGGGGTGGGATTTTGCCGGTGAGACAGCCGATGGCCGTCGCGTCCTGGGATTCGTGGCGCAACCGTGGATGGCGGCCGGCGCGTTCGCGGAGCTGATATCGGTTCCCGCCGGCATCCTCGCGCCCCTGCCCGATTCGCTCGGGTTTGCCGAAGGCAGCGCGCTGCCCGTCTGCGCCTTGACCGCAGGTCTGCTCCTGGACGCCGCCACCGTCGGCGACGGCGAGCTCGTGCTGATTACGGGAGCGGCCGGAATGGTTGTGGGGTTCGTGTGTCAGCTCGCCGCTGCGCGCGGCGCCCGATTGGTGGCAGCCGTGCGCGACGTAGATGTCGACGCGGCGCGCCGGCTTGGCGCTGAGACGACCGTCAGCACCGAGAACGATCTCAGTGCGGAGGTGCGGGCCCGCTGGCCGGACGGGGTCGACGCGTGCATCGACACGGTCGGGTTCGGCAACCGCGCATTGGCGTGTGTCCGTAACGGCGGGAGGTTCGTGACCTCAGTCCCGACCGCTGTGCCGGACGCCACCCGAGGCATCTCGACCCAGACGGTGCAGGTCCAGCCGGACGCCAAGGCGGCCTCAGAGCTAGCCGAGCGCGCTGCCTCGGGCGAGCTGACCGTGCGCGTCGCCGAGGTGCTGCCGTTCGACCGCTTCCGCGACGCGTATGCGCGGTTGGAACGCGGAGGGCTCCGCGGGAAGATCGTGCTGACCCCGTAAGGCACCCCGCGGCGTGAACCCGCCCGATATCTTCCGCCGATGCTCCTCTACAACAGCCAGGTATCGGGCAACTGCTACAAAGTGCGACTGCTGTTCGCCCAGCTGGGCATCGACTACGACCGCCACGAGCTCGACGTGGTCGATCGCTCCAACCGCCCCGAGGTCCTGGGCGGGCTCAACCCCGCCTTGCGCGTTCCCACGTTGGTGCTCGACGACGGCCGTGCACTGAGCGAGTCAAACGCGATCACGTTCTACTTCGCCGAGGGCACCGACTACGTCCCCACCGACCGCTACGAACGGGCGCAGGTGCTGCAGTGGCAGTTCTTCGAGCAGTACAACCATGAGCCGTACATCGCGGTGGCACGGTTCTGGCGGCTCGCCGGAATCGAGCCGCCGGCCGCCGACCTCGAGGCCAAGCAGAAAGGAGGGCGGTTCGCGCTGCAGGCGATGGACGATCACCTCGTCGGCCGCCGGTTCCTGGTCGGCGACCGCTACACGATCGCGGACATCGCGCTCTACGCCTACACCCACGTGGCGCCCGAGGGCGGCTTCGAGCTCGAGCCCTATCCGGCGGTGCGGGCGTGGCTAGAGCGCGTGGCCGCCCAGCCCGGCCACGTCCCGATCACGGCCTAGGGAGTGTCGGTGCCGGCGAGGCGCGAGCTACGGAACGGCGCCCGAGCAGCCCCCAACCCCGCCGGACCGCACCACCCCGCCGGGGGCTTGGAGAGATACGCCGGCCCGTCTCTCCAAGCCCCGTCTCAGCCCACTCCGCTGCCCCGTGCTCCGACCCGCTGGTCCCCCGACCCGTTCAAGTACTCAACCCCGACCCCACCCAGTCGCCGAGATTCCGCGCCCCCGCCGGCGCGAAGTAGTAGCCGCCACCCACCGGCGTGATGTAGTCGGTCATCGGCTCGGACTCGAGCCGCTGCTGAATGACCGCGAACTGGGCCGCCGGATCGCGGTTGAAGGCGACGAACACGAGACCCTGGTCGAGGTCGCCGGCCTCGTCGGTGCCGCGGTGGTAGTTGTAGCCACGGCGGAGAATCCGTTGCGGTTCGGTGGCGGCGGTGCGCGGATTGGCGAGCCGGATGTGCGCGGTGAGCGGGATCCGCTTGCCGTGCGGGTCGAGGTCGTAGCGCGGGTCTTGAAACTCGCCCGTGCCGCCGAGCGGCGCGCCCGTGACCCGGTCGCGGCCGATCATTTGCTCCTGCTCGAGCATCCCGACCCGATCCCAGAACTCGACGTGCATGCGAATCGTGCGCACCACCATGTAGGTGCCGCCCGCGGCCCACGCCGGTTCGCCGCCGCCGGGCTGGACCCAGATCAGCTGGTTCATCACGGCCAGGTCCTCGACGTTGGGGTTCGACGTCCCGTCGCGAAACGCGAACAGGTTGCGCGCGTTGTTGCGCGGGGTCGGACCGCGCTTGGCGCTCTGGAAACCGTCGATCGTCCACCGCACGACCAGCCGCCCGGCGACCGCTCGCAGTAGCTCCCGCATCGTATGGACGACCGTGTCGCGCTGGCCGGCGCAGATCTGGACCACCACATCGCCGCCGGCGCGCGCCGGGTCGATCTCGTCCAAGGCGAAGGCCGGCATCTCGGTCAGGTGCGCCGGCCGCCGCGACGCCAGCCCGTAGCGGTCATCGAACAGCGAGGATCCGAACGCGATCGTGACCGTGAGCGAGTCGGGGCTATCGATCGGCCCGAGGATCCCCGAGTCGGGCGGCGGGTCGTCGATCTCCTGCGCCCCGACCGTGTCGCCCTGGCTCAGTAGCTGGGCCTCGGTCGAGAGTGCGGCGAGGGCTTCGAACAACACCGAACGGCTGGGCGCGATGCTGTCGAGCGCGATGAACGTCGCCTGATCCTGGCGCGGGGTCGCGATCCCGGCCTGCCACGGTCCGGCGAACGTCACCCGGGTGGCGAGCGCCCGTGCGTTGACCTCCTCCGCCTCCAGAGCGGGATCCGGCGCCGCCTGGGCGGTGCCCGCCGCCCCTACGGCCACGGCTCCGCTGGCTCCGATGGCCACCCCGGCCCCGCCGGCGCCCAGCGTCACCAACGACCGACTCAAGAAGCTTCGACGGTTGACGGGCTTCATCCGGAGCTCGGGATCGAAGGGATCGTCGGCACGGGGACGGTCTCGAGCGTGCCCGGGACGAGCGACAGTGCCCCGAGCGTGCCGGCCAGCGTGCCGTTCAGTTGCTCATGTTGGGTGGTCGTGAGTTGGTCGAGCGTCGGCCAGGAGCCGTGATGCGCGCTCCGCAGCGACGTGAACACGTTCTCGAGCTGACCGAGCCAGGTCTGCACCTGGGCCAGCGTGCTGTCGCGGCCCTGAAGCAGCGGCACGAGCGTGCCGATCACCTCCTGGGTGGCCGCCAGTCCAGCCGCTGTCCCCAGCACGCCGGCGCCGCTCCACGGCACGTCGGTGCCGCTGAGCAGGTCGCGCTGGGCGTCCTCCAGGATCTCATGCGCGCGCGTGGCGTAGTCGAGCGGGGTGATCTGGACCCCGGGCAACACCCGCCGCAGCGCCACCACCTCGCGCTCCAACGACGTCGCCAGCGGCGCCAGCGACGCCGGCGCCGCGCCCGTCCACAGGCCCTTCTCGATTCGATGCAGGCCCGCGAACCTGGTACCGGGACCGCTGTCACCCAGGTTCTGGGGCATGCCGTCGATCTGGTGATCCAGCGTCCCCGGGAGCAGGCCGTAGACGGCGCCCAGATGGAGATAGTCGCTCCAGGCGATCGCCCACTGTCGCTCGGCCCCGCTCCGTGAGCCGCCCGCCAGCGCCGCCCGAAATACCGGGAGCTCGCCGGCGAGCTTCGCCGCCCACCGCTCCGCGTAGGCGCGGTAGGTGGCGATCGGACCCCTGAACGCCGCCGGCGGGAGCGGGGGCAGATCCGAGACCAGCTGACCGTTCGCGTTGACGCCCACGTTTTCCTGTAGGCCGATCTCGGTGCCGTACGTCTTCGCGTCGAGATTCGATCCGAACACCTTGCTCTCGTGAGTCGCGAGCTGGTCGGCGGTGCTCTGCCGCCCCGCCGTCTGTTTAACGCTGAACGTGCTCGACCCGGAATGCGAGCCGGGGATCGTCGCGGCGGCGATCAGCGCCAGTATCGCCAGCGACACAACGCCGGCCAGCCAGACGACGGGTCGAGAGCGGCACGGTCGCGCTACTACGGAGGCGGAGAGCGGAGAGCGAGCCATCGATCGGCGGGTCGCGGACGGAACGACCGGATCGGCACCGTAGTCGCCCCCCTTCGCGGCCTTGTTAACAACTTGTGGCTGGCCCCGGGCTCGAGGCGAATTCACGAGATCGACACAACCGGGCGACGTCGCGTTCACACCCGCGCGGCGGCTGACCAAGAGGATGCGGCGCGCTGCTGCGTGGGCGGCCGCGGCACACCATGCAAACCCGCCGCCCGCTGAGAGCAAAGGAGCTCAGGTGGACAAGCGCAAGACCATCTTCGCCGCGACGGTAGGGGCAGTCGCGGTCGGAGCATCGGTGCTCGGCCTGTCGGTCTCCTCGGCACAGCCAGGAGGGGGAAGCCTGCCGCAGGCCAACACGCCGATCCAGCACGTGGTGGTGATCTTCGACGAGAACATCTCGTTCGATCACTACTTCGGAACCTATCCGAACGCAACCAACCCGCCGCACGAGCCGAAGTTCAAGCCCCTGCCCGGGACGCCCAACGTCAATGGGCTGAATGACGCGCTGCTCACGGCGAACCCGAATCTGAACCTTCCGCAGCGCCTCGGTCCCTCGCAGGCCGTCACCTGCGATCAGAACCACGGCTACACGGCCGAGCAGTCCGCGTTCGACAGCGGGCTGATGGACAAGTTCGTGCAGGACACGACGGGTAGCGGCTGCACGCAGACCACGTATCCCGACTCCTCGAGCTATGGCCCGAACGGGATCGTCATGGACTATTACGACGGCAACACCGTCACCGCGCTGTGGAACTACGCTCAGCACTTCGTCCTGAACGACAATTCCTACGACACGCAGTTCGGGCCCTCCACCCCGGGCGCGATCAACCTGATCAGCGGCAACACCAACGGCGCGGTGGCCCACGGTGGAACCACCGGCAACATCGCGAACGGCACGCTGATCGGCGACGCCGAGCCGCTGTACGACCAGTGCAGTAACCCCAGCACGCCGCTGAATACGGACGGCACCCCGGGTGGCGTGACGGCTTCGATGAGCGGCCGTAACGTCGGTGACCTGATGAACGGCGCCGGCATGACCTGGGGCTGGTTCGAGGGCGGCTTCACCCCGTCGTCGTTCGTCGGCGGCCGGGCGATCTGTGGGACGCAGCACACGAATATCGGCGGCGCTTCGACGGCCGACTACGTCGAGCACCACGAGCCGTTCCAGTACTACGCCGACACGTCAAACCCGGATCATGTGTCGCCGTCGTCGGTCAGCAAGGTTGGCGTCAGCGATCCTTCCGGGACGCCCGCCAACCAAGCGGTCAACCACCAGTACGACACCTCCTGGTTCTTCAAGGCGCTCCAGAACGGCAACATGCCGCAGGTCTCGTTCCTGAAGGCGCCGGCCTACCAGGACGGGCACGCCGGGTACTCGGACCCCCTCGATGAGCAGAAGTGGCTGGTCGACACGATCAACCAGATCGAGGAGTCCCCGGACTGGTCGAGCACGGCGATCATCATCTCCTACGACGACTCCGACGGTTGGTACGACCACCAGATGGGTCCGATCATCCGCCAGTCCCTCGACGCCAACGACGCGCTCAACGGGCCCGGCAAGTGCGGCTCGCGCACGACGCCTCCGGCTCAGAACGACCGCTGCGGCGTCGGTCCGCGCCTCCCATTGCTGGTCATCTCACCGTGGGCGAAGGAGAACTACGTCGACAACACGTTCACCGAACAGGCCTCGATTCTCCGCTTCATCGAGGACAACTGGAACCTCGGGCGGATCGGTAATCAGTCGGCGGACGCATCGGCGGGAACGCTGATGAATGCGTTCGACTTCAATCCGCACCGTAAGCTGGCGCCGGCGATCATCATGAACGACAACACCGGCGAGATCACCCAGGTGATCCCGACCCAACCGCCGAAGGCGATGACGGTCAAGAAACAGATCGTCTCCGAAGGCAGCTCGCATCTGACCGTTGCCGAGCTGCCTCGGCTCGCCTGCACGCAGACCAAGGCCGGCCGGTCGCTGACGGTCGCCTGCACCACGCGCGGCGGCTCGAACGTCGCCACCCTCGTCCGGGCACGGTTGTACCGCGGGCACACGCTCGTGGCCAACGTCGCCTCGACGGTCCGCGACCATCGCGTGCGATTCACGCTGCGTCTCCCGCAGCACTCGAGTAGCGGTCGCTACACGCTCCGCTTCTCGATCGACGCCGGCGGCACCGTCGGCGCCGTGACGCACACGGTCGTGATCCGCTAGCGGCAAATGTGCGCTCGGGGAGCCGGCTCCGAGGCCGGCTCCCCGACGGCCGCCGCCTGAGACCGCCTACCATGGCCCTCGTTGGACACCGAGCAGACCGCAATTCCCGCCGCCGCTGGCTACGAGCCCACGCTGCGCGAGGTGATCGACACGCTCGCCCCGCTCGAGCGGCGGGCCGGTTCCCCGGGTGAAGAGCAGGCCGCCGGCTGGATCGCCGAGCGCCTGCGCCGGGCGGGTTGTGAGACGGAGATCGAGGAGGAGCAATTCCTCGACGGCTACGCCGGGGTCATGCGCGCGCTGGCCGCTACCGGCGCCGCGGCGGGTCTGGCCGCCCTCGCCCTGCCGTCACGCAGGCACGCCAAGCCGCGACGGCGGCTCGCAGGCGCGGTAGCCGCGCTGGCCACCGCGGCGATCGCCGAGGACATCTCCAACGGGCCCCGGCTGTTTCGCCGCGCCACCAGCCGACCGCGAACCACCTGGAACGTCGTCGGCCGGTGCGGAGACGTGGACGCCGAGTCCACGTTGGTGGTCCTCGCGCACCACGACGCCGCCCTGACCGGCGCGATTTTCGACGACCGCGCGCTGGCGTGGTTCGGCGATCGCTTCCCCGGCCTGCTCGAGCGCAAGGACACCTCGCTGCCGCTGTGGTGGCCGGTACTCGGTTCCACCGGCCTGGTCGCGCTCGGCTCGGCTCGCGATCAACCCGGGCTGATTGCCACCGGCGTCGCCGGATCGCTGGTCTGCGGCGCCGCCTTCGCCGACGTGCACCGCAGCCCGGTCGTCCCCGGCGCCAACGACAACCTCACCGCGGTGGCGGTGCTCATCGCGCTGGCGGAGGCGCTGCGGGCCGAGCCGATCGAGGGGCTGCGCGTGCTCCTCGTCTCCTGCGGGGCCGAGGAGGTGCTCCAGGGCGGGATTCGCGCGTTTGCGGCGCGGCACTTCCCGGCGCTGGATCGCGAGCGGACGTGGTTTCTCAACCTCGACGCGCTCGGCTCCCCGCGACTCGCCCTAGTCGAGGGCGAGGGCCCGGTCGTGATGGAGGATTACCACGACGTCCGCTTCCGCGACCTGGTCGCGCGCGCGGCGGATCGCGCCGGCGTGCCGCTGCGCCGAGGTATGCGCTCGCGGACCTCGACCGACGCCGTGATCCCCAACCGCGCCGGCTACCCGACCGCGATGCTGACCTCCTTCGACCGCAACAAGGCGCTGAAGCACTACCACCTGATGAGCGACACGCCCGAGAACGTGGACTACGGGACGGTCCTTCACGCGCTCGCGGTGACCGACGCCGTGGCGCGCGAGCTCGCCGCCGGCCCCTGGGTCGGAAGGTAGATGCTCGTCAACGAGCTGGAGCTCCCGAGCTTGGACCACACGCGGCCCGAGCTCCGGGGCGAGACGTTCCGGACCGCGATGTCAGAGCTGCGCGGCCACGACGGTTGGCTCGCCGCGAACCCGTACGGCTTCACCGTGCTCGATCGCGAGGCGGGCGAGTTCTTTCTGCGCACTAAGGACGCCGTGTTTCCGGGGCTGACGATCGCCCAGCTGTTCGGGATCTCGGAGGGCCCGCTGCACGAGCAGATCGTCAAGAACATCATCAACCTCAACGGCGATGATCACCGGCGCCTGCGCAACCTGGTCAATCCAGCCCTCTCGCCGCGGGCCGTGGACCGCTACCGGCCCGCCATGCGCAGCTTCCTCGACGAGCTCCGGCAGGCGATCCCCGAGGACGGGCGGTCCGAGTTCATCAGCGCGTTCGCCAAGCCCTACCCGTCGCTGGTCATCGCCGAGGTGATGGGCGCGCCGCTCGAGGACGCCCCGCGCCTGCACCACTGGTCGAACTGGATTCAGCGCCAGTTCGACGCCCAGAGCCTGATCAGCGAACGCGACCAGATCGAACGGGCGGTCGCCGAGTTCTACGCTTACGAGGATCAGTTGATCGCGCTACGCCGCCAAGCGCCCGGTGACGATCTGATCTCAGTCCTGATCCGGGCCGAGGAGGCGGCCGATCGGCTGAGCGACGACGAGCTGCGCAACCTGATCCACAACGTCCTCGTCGGGGGCGTCGACACCAGCCAGAGCCAGTTCGCGCACGCGGTACGGCTCCTGACCGAGCATCCCGACCAGTGGCAGCGGCTCCGCTCGGATCCGCGCGGCCTCGCGCTGCCGGCGGTCGAAGAGGCGCTCCGCTACGAGCCGATCACCCCGTTCACCGCCCGGATCACGATCCGCGAGCTCGAGTTTCGCGGCGTCATGTTTCCGGCCAACTCGATCGTGCTGATCTCGGCCTGGCACGCCAACCGCGACGGCGTCGGCCACGACTCGTTCGACATCGCCGCCGCGCGGCCACGCGGCCACGTCTTGACCTTCGGCGCCGGCGTCCATTACTGCGCCGGCGCCAACTTGGCCCGCGCCGAGCTCCAGGAAGGCCTCGCCTGGCTGGCCGAGAACTTCGCCTCGCTGTCCCTCGACGGGGAGCCGCGATTCGGCACCCCGTCCGGGATCTACGGCCTGGAAACCCTGCCGCTCAGGCTTTCTTAGCGCGGCGCCAGAGGGCGTCGTTGCCGAGCGGTCGGCGCTCGGCCGCCCCATCCGCCACCAGCTCGAGCAGTGCCGCCTCGGCCGCCGGACGATCGGGAGCCTCGTTGTTGCCGGCCATCAGCGCCGCCACCTCCTGGGTGGTGAGCCCGTCGGGGAAGCGCTCGAGCAGCGGCGCCGGCGTCTCGGGCGGATCGAGCCGCTCGAGCGTCGGATCGAGGTTGGCGATCAGCACGTCGTAGGCCTCGACGGGTTGAAAGCCGCCCGCCACCAGCCGGGTTCCGTTTGACGCGAACACGAGCGACGGGGCCGTGAACCGCACCGGGCCGTCGCTGGTCGACGTCTTGCCCTGGAGCTCGGCCGCTGAACCGGCCGCCTCGCGCGTCTCGTGCTTGTCGCGCTGGTAGGCCTCGACCACCTCAGGCGCGTCGATCTGCCCGACCAGCCCGTCGCCGTCGATTCCGTCCACCGCGTTCAGCGCCTCCGCGAGCATCGCGTCGTCGTCGAGCAACAGCGGCGTGTTGAAGTTAGCCAGCTGGAGCGCCCGGAACACCCGCCACTCACTGCCTGGATCGGTCAGTCGCGCCGCCACCACCGTGCGGCAGGCCCGGGCGCTGGCGCTCGGGCGCTGCTTGGGGACGGTCGAGAACGGCATGCCGTAACGGCTGCGGAAGCGTAGCTGGCCCAGCGCCCCGCGCACCGGGGTGTAGCCCATCCGCTCGTAACGCGAGGTGTCCTCGCTGAGACCGACCATCACCAGGTGCCAGTCGAGCTGATCTCCGTAGCGCCACTCGAGCACCCGTAGCGCCGGGCTCTCCGAGTACGCCCACGGGCACGCGGCGTCGCTGTAGAGGGTGGTCGCGATCTTGACTCGCTGGTGCTCGTCGATCCGGTCCTGCGTGGCGGTCGCCGTGCTCATCTCTACCTCACAAATGGGAATCAGGTTGACGCCTCAATTATATGACTTCGGCCCGTTCGGCCCCCGAAGCGCCTACCCATCAGGGACCCGGCGCCGCTGCTCGAGCAGCCGATCGAGCAGCCTCGCCTGCGCTGGGTTGATCTTTTCCCGCGCCAGCTCGAGCTCGAACCACTCGGCCCGGTCGACCTCGGGGATCTCGATCCGCCGCCCCGACCGGGGCGGCCACTCGATCTCTAGCGTGTTGCTCGTGATGGCCGTCTCATCGAGATCCCCGGCCAGCGCCCACGCCCGCACGCGCTTGCCCGACCGCTGACGGATCTCGCCGAGCTCGAGCGGCTCCCCCGGCGGCGCCGGGCTCCCCAGCTCTTCCTCGAATTCCCGCCGCGCCGCCGCGAGCGCGTCCTCGCCCGCGGCGTACTCGCCCTTGGGCAGCGACCAGGCGCCTACATCCTTGCGGGCCCAGAACGGCCCGCCGGGGTGGACGAGCAGGACCTCGAGGGCGCGCGAGCGTTCGCGGTAGAGCAGGATGCCGGCGCTGTCGGGCAAGCGGTCATCGTAGTCCGAGCTCGTAGCGCTGGTAGGTGATGGGCGTCCCCCAGTCCTCGCGCGGTCGCTCCCACACGAGCCGGAACCCGGCCTCGCGATACAGCCGGGCGGCGCTCTCGAGCGCGCTGAACGTCTCGAGCGCGAGTTGCCCCAGCCCCTGGGCGCGGGCTTCGACGAGCAGCTCGCCGAGCAGTGAGCGCCCCACCCCCTTGCCTCGCAGGCACGGATCGAGGACGAACCAACGGATCCGTCCGCACCCGCCGCCCTCGTCGGTCAGGGCCAGCGAGCCGAGGACCTGGCCGTTCCCGTCGTCGGCCACCCATGCGCCTCCCCCCGCCCGCGGCCACCCGCCCGCGATCGCCGCCTCGACGCCCGCCCGCACCTCGGACACGAACTCGTCGTTCATCCCGTATTCCGGCTGGTACACGCGGCGATGCAGCTCGGCGATGCGCTGCTCGTCGCCGAGACGAAGGGCGCGGCGGATCACCCCTGGAGTGTGACCCGGGCGATTCAGCGTCGCAACATAATTATCTGATTTGATTGATCTGTTTCTTATATTTATATTTTGGTTCCGCTGTGGAGATTCGTCAGCTTCGCTACTTCGAGGCCGTGGCGCGCCACCGCCATTTCACCCGCGCCGCGGACGAGCTCCACGTGGCCCAGTCGGCCCTGTCTCACCAGGTGCGCCAGCTCGAGCGAGAGCTCGGCGTCGAGTTGCTGCGCCGCACGACCCGATCGGTCGAACCGACTCAGGCCGGCGGCCTGGTCGTCGCCCGCGCTCGGGCCGTGCTCGCCGAGACCGACGCTCTCCGTGGCGAGATCGACGAGCTTCGCGGGCTCGTGCGCGGTCGCGTCAACGTCGGCGCGCTGCTATTCGGCGGCGAGCTCGACATCCCCGCCGTCCTCTCCAGCTTCACCGCCGCCTTCCCTCAGGTCGAGATCGGCCTCCAGGAGGGAACCGCCCGACGGATGACCGAGATGCTCGACGACGGCAGCCTCGATCTCGCCTTCGCGCTGGAGACCGAGCCACCCGAGACGCTCGAACGGCTCGAGCTCTCAGTCGAGGAGCTGGCCGTGGCGCTCAGCCTCGACCATCCGCTGGCCGCGGATGCGACGCCCGTTGGGATGGCCGCGCTCGGAGAGGAGGCCCTGATCGCCTTCCAGCCCGGCTCCTCGACCCGCGCGGTCGTCGACGGTGCCTTCGCCCGCGCCGGCGTCCAGCCGCGGATCGCGCTCGAGGCCAATGACTTCGCGCTCGTACGGGCGCTGGTGGCACGCGGCGTCGGAATCGCGATCCTGCCCCGCTCGTTCCTGGTCCGGCCAGGCCCGCCGATCGCCTTTCGCCCGCTGTCGCCGCCACTGCAGATGCGGGTCGTGCTGTGGTGGCGCCGCGGCCGGAGCCTGTCCCCGGCGGCGCGCGCGTTCCTCGAGTTCACCGAGGCTCGCCGGCCGCGTGGCGGCGAGGGTTGAAGCCTTGGGGAATAAGTGCGGCTGGACCGCACATATCGCCCAAGACCCCGTCGTCCACCTAAGCCGCCAGCGCCTCGGAGTCCTCATAGTCCCCGACCTGGATGATCTCGAGCTCGCGCGCCCTTGCCGGCTGCGACCGCAGCCCGACCACCGCGATCCCGGCGGCCACGAGCGTCGTCGCCGCTCCCACCGTGAACGCCAACGCGAAGCCGTTGGTCGTGGCGGTGGCGGGGCTGACCCCCGCCGAGGGGTGCGATGCCCCCGCGGCGATCGTGCTCAGCACCGCCAGCCCGAGCGCGCCGCCGAACAGGCGCGACATGTTCAGCAGACCCGAGGCCAGCCCGGCTTGGCCGCGCGCGACGCCCGTCGTGGCGGCGATCGTCGAGGACACCAGCCCGAGGCCCATGCCGAGCCCGGCGAGCATCCCGCCCGGTAGGACCAGCGCGGCGTAGGTGCCGCCGGGCCGCACGTCGGTCAGCAGGATCAGCCCGGCGGCCGCGATCAGCATCCCGACCGTGACGGTGGCGCGGAGCCCGAACCGGGCGACCAACCGTGGCGCAACCCACGACCCCCCGAACACCGACAGCGTGATCGGTAAGAACGACAGCCCCGCGGTCAGGGCGTCGTCGCCGAGCACCTGCTGGAGGTACAGGGTGATAAAGAAGAACATCGAGAACAGCGACGCGTACATCAGCAGCACGACGCTGTTGGCCGACCGCAACTGCCGCAGCCGGAAGATCGACAGCGGCACGAGCGGTGCCGTAGCCAGTCGCGTCTCGACCACCAGGAAGGCTGCGATCAGGACCGCCGCGATCGCCAGCGGCACGAGCACGCCGGCCGAACCCCAGCCGAGCGTGTCGCTACGGACGATCCCGTAGGTCAACGAGACCAGGCCGGCGGTGACTAGGACGGCCCCGCTGACGTCGAAGTGGCGCGGACCCTCGGTGCGCACGTCGGTCGGGATCACGCGCAACCCGGCCGCGATCACGACGATCCCGATCGGCACGTTGACGGCGAAGATCGCCGGCCAGCCGAAGGCTTGCGTCAGCACGCCGCCGAGCAGCGCGCCGGATGTCGCGCCGAGCCCGCCGATCGCTCCCCACAGGCCGAGACCGCGGTTGCGCTCGGGGCCCTCGGGGATCGAGGAGGTGATGATCGAGAGCGTCGCCGGCGAGACGATCGCGCCGCCGAAGCCCTGCAGCGCGCGAGCCCCGACCAGCAGGCCCCGCGAGTCGGCCAGCGCGCACGCGAGTGACGAGAGAACGAACAGCGCGGTCCCGGCCAGGAACACGCGGCGGCGACCGAGCAGGTCCGCCGCCCGCGCGCCGAGCAGCAGGAAGCCCGCGAAGGTGATCGTGTAGGCATTGACCACCCACTGCAGCCCGGTGGTCGAGAAGCCGAGGCCGTCGCGCATCGAGGGCAGCGCGACGTTGACCACCGCGACATCCAGGATGACCATGAACTGCGCCATGCAGACGACCGCCAAGAGCGCGTTCGTGGAAGAGATACGGCTAATGATTTTCGTGGTGCTAGTTTTCACGAGGATCAGTTTGCGATACCTTTTATCCAGGTACAAGAGAGGAAGTTATCCTGGTACCAAGTAGTTCCCCCCAGGAGCGCAACGATGAACGAGAACGGTCACTCCCAGCCCAACGGCAACGGTCGTTCGCCTGAGAACAGCGAGCGCCGGCGGGCCGTGCTGTCGGACTTCTTACGCCGGCGGCGCGCCGGACTGAAGCCCGAAGATGTTGGTCTACCCGATGGCGGCCGGCGTCGAACGCCGGGCTTGCGTCGCGAGGAGGTCGCCCAGCTGGCTGGGGTGGGTACCACCTGGTACACGTGGCTCGAGCAGGGTCGGGATGTCCGCGCGTCGCTCGACGTGCTCGAGGCCCTATCGCGTGCGCTGCGGCTCTCGCCGGCCGAACGGACGCACCTGATTCTGCTCGGGCGCGGCGAGGAGCCGCCGCCCTGCAAGTCCTCGGCGGAACGCGTTTCGCCGACCCTGCGGCGGCTGATCGAAAGCCTTGGCGCGAACCCGGCTTTCGTGCTCGGCCGCCGATGGGACTACCTGGCTTGGAATCCGGCGGCCACCGCGGTGTTCGGGGATCTGGGGCAGTTCCCGCGCGGGCAGCGCAATCACGTATGGCTGCACTTCATGGATCCACGGCGCCGAGAGATGTTCGCCGACTGGGAGCGCAGCTCGCGCCTGCTCGTGGCGAAGTTCCGGGCCGACAGCGCCCGCCATCTCGGCGATCCCGAGTTCGAGCAGCTGATCAACGCCCTACGCAAATCGAGCCCCGAGTTCTGCCGGGAGTGGAAGCGCCACGAGGTCGCTCGCTCCGGCGAGGGTCGCAAGGAGATCAACCACCCCGAGGTCGGCATGCTGTACTTCGAGCACGCGGTCTTCAACCCGACCGAATGGCCCGAGCTGCGGTTGATCCTCTACTCGCCGGTGGCCGAGTCAGGCACCGCGGAGAAGCTGGAACAGCTGCTCGAGCAGGACGCACTCGCGCTCGCTTAGGCTCTTTAATCTCCTCTTACCCGCGCTTGACGTTCTTCTCGCACGGCGGTGATGGACTGGCGTTCATGACCACCCAAGCACCACTCCAGTCCACCGAGCGGGACACCCTCACCCCGGCGCGCGAACAAGACACCGCCCCGCTCATCGCGACGGACAGCGAGCCGATCGCCGACTCGCTGCCGTTGCTCGATCATCGCACTCGGAGTCGTGCGATCCCGACCAAGCTTGCCCCGCGGGGTCACTACCTCGCTTTCAAGCAGGGCGAGGAGGAACGGCTCGTGCCGCTGGAAGCCAACATCACCCACATCGGCCGCGGGATCGGGGCGGACGTTCGCATCGAAGACCAGCGCGTCTCCCGCAGCCACGCGATCATCGTCAAGCATGGTCGCTACGCGCGGGTGCTCGACAACCGCAGCTCCCACGGCACGTTCCTCAACGGGCGGCGGATCGTCGCCACCAACATCCAGACCGGGGACGTGATCCGCCTCGGTCCGGTGACCATGCAGTACCTGTCGGTTCGCTGAACGCTGCTCAGCGGATCGGCTGCTCGCTGATGTCGCGCGTGACCAGGGCGGCGTAGAGCCCGCCCCGTTCGAGCAGCTCCTCGTGGGTTCCGCGCTCGGCGATCCGCCCGTGATCGAGTACGACGATTTGGTCGGCATCGCGGATCGTCGACAGCCGGTGGGCGATCGTGATCGTCGTGCGGCCCTCGGCCAGGCGCTCGAGCTCTGCCTGGACCGCGGCCTCGGTCTGGGTGTCGAGCGAGCTGGTCGCCTCGTCGAGGATCAGCACCGGCGGGTTGCGTAGGACCGTGCGGGCAATCGCCATGCGCTGCTTCTCCCCGCCCGAGAACCGGTAGCCCCGCTCACCCACGACCGTGTCGTAGCCATCCGGGAGGGAGGCGATCAGCTCGTGGATCCGAGCCGTCCGCGCGGCGTCTTCGATCTCGGCGTCGGTGGCGTCGGGCCGGGCGAAGCGGAGGTTCTCGCGCACGCTGGCATGGAACAGGTAGGTCTCCTGCGACACCACGCCGACCGTCGCCGCCAGCGACTCCAGCGAGGCGTCGCGGACGTCGACGCCGTCGATCGTCACCCGGCCCTCCTGGGGCTCGTACAGCCGCGCCACCAGATACCCGAGCGTCGTCTTGCCGGCGCCCGTCTCGCCGACGATCGCAGTCCGCGTGCCGGCCGGGACGACCACGTCGATGCCGTTGAGCGTCCACCCTTCCTCCTCGTTGGCCGCGTACCGGAACGACACGCCCTCGAAGCGGACCTCGCCGAGCAGTTCATCGGGTCGCAGCGGGACCGGTTGGTCGGCCTCGACGATGTCGATCGGCAGGTCGAGGTACTCGAAGATCCGGTCAAACAGGGCCAGCGAGGCCTCCATGTCGGCCCCCACCCCGAGCAGCGATTGGATCGGGAACAGCAGCCGCGTCTGCAGCGTGGTGAAGGCGACCACGGTGCCGATCGACAGCGTGTGGCCGATGAACGTCTGGCCGGCCAGCCAGTAGATGATCGCCGGCTGGATGGCGAACGTCATCTGGATCGTCGACATCACCCACCGACCGGCCATCCGCGAGCGGACCTCGAGGTCGGCGATGTCCTGTGACTCACCGGTGAAGCGGTCGGCGAGGTCCCCGCCCCGCCCCATCGTCTTGCCGAGCATGATGCCCGACACCGACAGCGACTCCGCCACCAGCGCGCTCAGATCCGCCAGCCGTCGTTGCTGCTCGGTGGTGATCTTGCGTCGCACCTTCCCCACCCGCCGGGTCAGGTACACGAACAGCGGCACGAACACGAGCGAGATCAACGCCAGCCGCCAGTCGAGTAGGCACATTGCGACGATCGCCGCGATCACCGTGGTGGCGTTCTGCGCGATCGTCGTCGCCGTCGTGGTGACGACGTTGTCCAAGCCGCCGATGTCGTTGGCGATCCGCGACTGGACCTCGCCGGTGCGCGTCCGGGTGAAGAAGGCGAGCGACATCCGCTGCAGGCGCTGGTAGACGGCCGCCCGCAGGTCGTGCATCACGCGCTGGCCGACGACGTTGGAGAGGTAGGTCTGCCAGACGCTGAACGCGGCGACGATGATCGCGATCGCGATCATCGCCAGCACCAGCTCGGTCAACAACGTGTCGTTGTGCTCGAAGAGCCCCTTGTCCAGCACGCCCCGGAGCAGGAACGGTTGGAGCATGCTGAGGCCGGCCGAGAACACGATCATCGACAGCACGACCGTCAGGCGGGCGCGATACGGCTTGAACAGCGCGAGGATCCGTGCCCGGTCGCGCTCGCGCGACGGGTCCATCAGCGGCGGCGGCTTCTTGCCGTTCCCACCGCGTAGCGAGCGCATGGCGCCGGTTCCGGGGGAACCGTGCTGTGCGCCCATTCCGCGTTCAATGAAACTCATCTACTCCCATGATGACGCACGGCCGCGGCAGGTCGATCCGTTCGGCTTGATCGCCACCGCGGTCACCACGGCAGCCAGCAGGAACGCCCCGGCCGAGACGGCCATCGCGGCGTGGAGTCCAGGGACGAAGGCGGGGCCCGCGAGGAGCGTGCCGAGCAAGGCGACGCCGATCGCGCCGCCGGACTGACGCGCCGCGTTGAGAACGCCGGCGGCGATCCCCGCCCGTGACGCCGGAGCGGCCTCGATGATCGCCGTCGTCGCGGCCGGCATCGTGAACGCCATCCCGAACCCGGCGGCGATCAGCGGCACCACCAGCACCAGGTAGCCGGTCGCGCGGCCGGCCACGATCAACCCGGCGAACCCGGCGGCGCCGATCGCGAGCCCGGCCAGCATCGCCGGCCGGGGGCCGGTACGGCCCGTCAGGCGACCCGACACGGTCGAGGAGAGCGCCACGAACACCCCTTCGGGCAGCAGCGCGAGGCCGGTCGCGAGCGGCGAATAACCACGCAGATGTTGGAAGTACAGGCTGAGCGCGAACAGCTGACCGTAGAAACCGAGGTTGATCGCGAGTCCGACGAAGCTGGCGCCGGAGAACTCGGGATTCCGAAACAGCCTCAGCGGCAGCATCGGCGATCGAGTCCGTCGTTCGATGGCCAGGAAGGCGGCCAGCGCGGGCACGAAGCCGACCAGCGGGATCAGCGCCCGCGGCGAGGACCAGCCGGCGGTACCGGCCTCGATCAAGCCCACGGTCAGCAGCCCCAGGGTCAAGATCCCGAGGGTCTGCCCCGCGGGATCGGCCGACGCGCGGGAGCCGTCGCGTCCCGCCGGAAGGTGACGCGAGCCCAGGATCAGGGCCAGGATCCCGACCGGGAGGTTGACCAGGAACACCAACCGCCAGCTGGCCAACGAGACCAGCACACCGCCGAGCACCGGCCCCGAAGCCGCCGCGATGCCGGCGATGCCACCCCAGGCGCCGACCGCGCGGGCCCGCTCCGAAGGCTCCGGATAGCTCGCGCGCAGCAGCGCCAGTGAGCTCGGCACGAGCAGCGCGGCGCCGGCGCCCTGCACCAGGCGTGCGCCGATCAGCACCGCCACCGACGGCGCCAGCGCGCAGGCGGCCGAAGTGGCCGTGAACACGAGCAACCCGAGCCCGAACACCCTGCGGGCGCCGACCCGATCGCCCAGCGACCCGGCGCTCAGCAGCAATCCGGCGAAGACGACCGTGTACGCGTCGACGACCCATTGCAGCGCCCCCAGGCCACCGCCCAGCTCGCGCTCAATCGCGGGCAGGGCGACGTTCACGATCGTCGCGTCGAGGATCACCATGAAATAGCCCAGGCAGATCGCGAGCAGCGGAGCGTATCGGCGCATGACCTCAGTTTTGCCCGGAAACACTTCGTCTATCGACGAAACGTCGCCCGCTACCGTATTAATAGTGAAAGGCGACGCGGACATCTCGAGCGTCGGCGCCCTGTTGGGCGATTCCGGCCGGGCGAAGATCCTCATGGCCCTCGGCGACGGCCGCGCCCTCCCGGCCAGCGTGCTCGCCGACGAGGCCGGCGTGGCGGCTTCGACCGCGAGCGCTCACCTCGGTCGGTTGGTCGACGGCGGGCTGTTGACGGTCGAGCGCCACGGCCGGCACCGCTACTTCCGCCTCTCCGGACCCCAGGTGATGGAACTACTCGAGGCGATGGCCCGGCTGGCGCCGGCGGCGCCCGTTACCTCCCTGCGCCAGGGGACCAAGGCGCAGGCCGTGCGCTTCGCCCGCACCTGTTACGACCACCTCGCGGGAGTCCTGGGCACCGAGCTGATGTCCGCGCTGCTCGAGCGCGAGCTGCTGACCGGCGGAACCGGTGAGTTCGATCCGGCGCGCGCCAACGCCGACCGCCTCTCGTCTCCGGGCTTCGACTACGACTACCAACTCACCAGCCAGGGCGTTGAACAGTTCCAGGCCTTCGGGATCGAGCTCGGCTCGCTACCGCGGCGACGCCCGCTGATCCGCTACTGCGTCGACTGGAGCGAGCAACGTCACCACCTCGCCGGCTCGCTCGGTGCGGCGCTGGCCGAGCGGATGTTCGACCTCGGATGGATCGATCGCGCCCGAAATAGCCGCGCCGTGCACGTCAGCCGCGAAGGTCGTCGCGGGCTGCGCGAGACTTTTGGGGTAGCTTTGAGCTGATGTCGGGCACCGAGCTCGGCTTGGCCGTTTCCGTCTTCCTCGCCTGCGCCGTCGAGGCAGTCGAGGCGCTGACGATCGTGCTCGCGGTCGGCATCACCCGCAGCTGGTCCTCCGCTCTGTGGGGCGTCGGTGCCGCCGTCGTCGCGCTGGCGGCGATCGTGGTGGCGCTGGGACCGGCGCTCACCTCGTTGCCGATCAACGTCCTGCGGGTCGTGATCGGCGGCCTGCTGCTGGTGTTCGGGCTGCAGTGGTTGCGCAAGGCGATCCTCCGCGCCGCCGGGCTGAAGGCCCTGCACGACGAGGAGCGGGCGTTCGAGCACGAGACCGCGGCCGCCCGCGAGGCCGGCGTGCCGGCCGGCCAGGGCCTCGACCGCTACTCGTTTTTCATCTCGTTCAAGGGCGTCTTGCTCGAGGGCCTCGAGGTCGCGTTCATCGTGCTCACGTTCGGCACCAATGCCCATCGGGTCGGTCTCGCCGCGGCGTCCGCTGCCCTCGCGGTGGCGATCGTGGTGCTGGCCGGCGTGGCCGCCCGCTCGCCCTTGGCACGGGTGCCCGAAAACGCGATGAAGTTCGCCGTCGGCGTCATGCTGACCTCGTTCGGGACGTTCTGGGGCGCCGAGGGAGCCGGTGCCTCTTGGCCCGGCGGTGACGCCGCCCTGCTGGTGATCGTGCCCGGCATCGCGCTGTTCGCCGCCGCGATGGTCTTCTGGCTGCGGCGCGCGCCGGCCGCGCCGAGCCTGAGGGAGGCGGCGTGAACCGGCTGATCGGCGCCGCGCGCGGCGTTTGGGATTTCATCGTCGGCGACGACTGGGTGACCGCGGTCGGCGTCGTGATCGCGCTCGCCGCCACCGCGGTGGTTGCCGGCACGGGAGCCACCGCCTGGTGGCTGATGCCGGTGGCGGTGATCGCACTGCTGGTGCTGTCGCTCCGTCGCGCCGCGCGCTGAGGCGCAGCGGATCCGTCCGCCCGATGTCGGTGTTGCATCGCCACCGGTGAACGTCCAGTGCCAGGCTTTTCCCACCAAACAATCAGCTAATCGGGATACTGCCCCGATGGCCGAGGGAAACGGACGACCGGTGGAACGACATCTCGCCGCTGGAGCGCACGTCCGCCAGATGACCCACGACAACCCGCCCGGCGCCACCGCATTTCCACCGATCGCCGACTACGCGTTCCTGTCGGACTGCGAGACGGTGGCGCTGGTCGCGCCGAGCGGCAACGTCGAATGGATGTGCCTCCCCCGCGTCGACTCGCCGAGCGTGTTCGGCGCGCTGCTCGATCGGGACGCCGGTGGCTTCCGGATGGGCCCCTCGGGGATCAGCGTGCCCGCGTCCCAGCGCTACCTGCCCGGCACGATGGTGCTCGAGACCAGCTGGGGCACCGGCTCGGGCTGGATCGTCGTCCGCGACGTCCTGCTGATCGGCCCCTGGCACCACGACACCGAGCGTTCGCACACCAACCGTCGCCCCCCGACCGACTACGACGCGTCTCACGTGTTGCTACGCACCGTGCGGTGCGTCAACGGCGAGGTCGAGCTGCTGCTCGACTGCCAGCCGGCGTTCGACTGGGGCCTGGCCCCGGCCCGGTGGGAATACAGCGGGCCCGGATACAACGAGGGCGTGGCGCGTGCCGAAGGCTGCGAGGTCGTGCTCAAGCTGCGCACCGACCTCAGGCTTGGTTTCGAAGGCTCCCGCGCCCTCGCCCGCCACCGGATGAAGGAGGGCGAGCAGGTGTTCGCGGCCCTGTCGTGGAGCGAGCACGACGGGCCCGCTGACTTCGACGAGGCCTACCGCCGCCTAGTCTGGACCGCCCACCACTGGCAGCACTGGTTGGACCGGGGATCGTTCCCCGACCATCCATGGCGGACGTTCCTGCAGCGTTCGGCGCTGACGCTCAAGGGGCTCACGTACGCCCCGACCGGAGCGCTGCTCGCCGCCGCGACCACCTCGCTGCCCGAGACGCCTCAGGGCGAGCGCAACTGGGACTATCGCTACAGCTGGATCCGGGACTCGACGTTCATGCTGTGGGCGCTCTACACGCTCGGCTTCGACTGGGAAGCGAACGACTTCTTCTACTTCATCGCCGACGTGGCCGGTGGATCACGGGACCTGCAGGTGATGTACGGCGTCGGCGGCGAGCACGGACTCGACGAACACATCCTCGTCCATCTCAACGGCTACGAAGGTGCGCGCCCGGTGCGCGTAGGCAACGACGCCTACAAGCAGGACCAGCACGACGTCTGGGGCGCCCTGCTCGACTCCTTCTACCTGCACACCCAGTCGCGCGACAGGCTCGACGAGCAGGTCTGGCCGATCCTCAAGCGCCAGGTCGAGGCCGCCATCGAGAACTGGCGCGACCCAGACCGGGGGATCTGGGAGATCCGCGGCGAGCCCAAGCACTTCACCTCATCGAAGCTGATGTGCTGGGTGGCGTGCGATCGCGGGGCCCGCCTCGCCGCACTGCGCGAGGACGCCGAACACGAACAGCGCTGGCGCGCGGCCGCCGACGAGATCCACGCCGACATCTGTGAGCACGGCGTCGACGAACGGGGCGTGTTCGTCCAGCACTACGACACCACCGCCCTCGACGCCGCCCTCCTGCTGATGCCGCTGCTGCGCTTTCTGCCGGCCGACGACGAGCGCATCCGCGGCACCGTGATCGCGATCGCCGACGAGCTCACCGAAGGCGGCCTCGTCCTGCGCTACCGCACCGAGGAGACCGATGACGGCCTCGTCGGCCACGAGGGCACGTTCCTCATCTGCTCGTTCTGGCTCGTCTCGGCGCTGTGCGAGATCGGCGAGATCGAGCGCGGCCGCCAGCTCTGCGAGCGGCTCCTCGGCTACGCCAGCCCGCTCGGCCTCTACGCCGAGGAGATCGATCCGCGGACCGGCCGCCACCTTGGAAACTTCCCGCAGGCGTTCACTCATCTGGCCCTGATCAACGCTGTGCTCCACGTGATCCGCGCCGACGAGCAGGAGGCGATCGAGCAATCGTCCTGGGCCGGGTGGCGCTGAAAAGTGACAATGTTCGCGGCGCCGCAGCACCGCCTCGGGCGCGAGGCGAGCGCGATTCGAGCCGGTCGGACGGTAGCCGTCCGAGCGCGGTGGCGCTACGCGGCCAGGCGCCGTCGAACCGGGGGTTCGTGGTTGCGCCGGCGCGGGGCGCCCGGGGTCCGGGGAGCCGTTTCTGGTGTGGGCGCGCCGGAGCCCGCGTCACCGGCGCCCTCGCCGTGCGCCGCCACCGGCGTCTCCGTGGCGGGCGCGCGACCGATCCCGGCCGGCCCAGCCGCCACGACCTTGCGCAGGCGAGCGAATCCGATCGTGCCGCCGAGGGTCGGCACCCACAGGGCGATCGCGTGATAGAGGACCACGCCGGCGGCCGTCGGTCCGGCCGGCATCCCGTATAGCAGCAGCGCTCCCACCAGACCGCCCTCGAGGGCGCCGACGCCACCGGGGATCGGGATCATGTTGGCCAGGTAGCCGATCTGGTAGGCCACGATCAGCGCCAGCACCGGCGGATGCTCTCCGACCGCCCGCAGGCAGACCCACAGGACCCCCATGTCGAAGAGGAGATATCCGGCGGTGCCCAGCAGACGCCAGTTGCGCTGGAACGCGATCTTCTCCGTGTCACGCACCCAATCGGCCATCCGATAGAGCACCGAGCTGATCCGCCCCTTCGGCTCCCCGTGGAGCACGACCGGCAACAGCATGAACAGCGCCAGCCCCACAGCCGCGGGCAGCGCCGGCACGAGGCCGAAGGCAAACCCCGTCTTGTCGGAACCGATGCCCAGCCAGACACCGAATCCCGCCAGCGCCAAGACGGCGGCATTGACGGCGCTGGTGAGCAAGAAGATGACCGCCGACCGGTTAGCGATCCGCTCCCACGCGATCCCCCACGCCCGCATCGCCCACGCGCCGACGGCCAAGCCGCCGGCGCCACCGAGGGGAACGACGGCGCCGAACGCCTGCTCGGCCCACGCCAGCCAGCGCACCTCGCGTTTGGGACCGCGTCGCAGCACCAGCCGGACGGTGGCCACGTACCCCAGGCAGGAGAGCAACTCGAGACCGATGCCCAGCACGAGCCAGCCGGGCGACGCGTCAGCGATCCGCTCGAGCACCTCGCGGAGGTCGGGCACCGCCAGCGCGATCCCGAGCAGCAGCAAGATCAGCGCCCCGGTCCAGATCAGGCCGTTGCGGAGGCGGTGGGCGTCGCGGTCGATGCTGCTCGGAGAGGGCGCGTCAGAGGCGGACGCGGGAGAGATCGACGGGGGCTGGCCGGTGCTGGTGCCGGTGGGCGGAGACTGCGCGCTGTTCACCTGCGTCTCGGACACGATTCCCTCGGGTCGCATTTGCTTACGCAATCATTGTACGCCCCAATCGTATAGGTGGCCAAGTATTGAGGGCATAAAGTGTCTTAACTCCGACTTACCTGCCCGCCCCCGCGCTCTCGTCTCGCAGTCGTGAGTCCGCGTAAGCGGCGTGCGGCGAAAGACGAACCGGCAGCGTCTTCAGCTGGTTGATGAACGCCGACTCGACCATCGTCGGCCGTCCCGCGACCTCCATCGCCGGGTAGCGGGCCAACGTCTCCTCGAACATGATTCGCAGCTCCAGGCGGGCCAATGCGGGCCCCAGGCAGAAGTGCCGACCGCCCGCGCCGAACGCCTGATGCTCCGCGGTCCGTCGCACGTCGAAGCGACCCGGTTCCTCGTATACGGTCTCATCGCGGTTCGACGACACGTACCACATGACGACTTTCTCGCCCTCGCGGATCGGCTGGCCCGCCAGCTCGGTGTCGCGCGTGGCCGTGCGCCGGAAATGCGCGAAGGCCGGATACATCCGCAGCGACTCCTCGACCGCCCCCGCAACCAGCGATGGATCGTCGAGCAGCAGTTGACGCTGGTCCGGGTACCGCATCAGCGCGAGCATCCCGTTGGAGTAGGTCGACTTCGTGCTGTCGTTGCCGGCCGCGACGAGCAGGAAGAAGCCCATCACGATCTCGTGTTCCTCGAGCTTCTGCCCGTCCACCTCGGCATGCACGAGCACGCTCATCAGGTCGTTCGTCGGCTCCTCGCGCCGCGCGGCGATCATCTTCCGGCACCGTTCGAAGATCTCAGGAATCTCGTTCGTGGCGATGCTCTCGATCCCGCGCGGGTTCAGGTCCGGGTCGCCGCCGCCGAGCGCCGCGCTCATCAGCGCCGCCCAGATCGCGTCGTCCCCGGGCGGGATCCCCATGAAGCTGCCGATCACGCGGGAGACGATCGGCTGGGCGACCTCGGTGACTAGATCGCACGTATCACGATCGGCGAGTCGATCCAGCGTCCTGACCGTGATCTCGCGGATCGCGGGCTCATGAGCGGCGATCCGCTTGGGCGTAAAGCCGGCCTGGAACAGCTTCTTGATCCGATCGTGCTTGGGCGGGTCCATGCCGATAAACATCGCCCGCACCATTTCCAGCGGCACCCCCTGGGTGGCCGCCGTGACGCCTCCCAGCTCCGAGGAGTAGGTCTGCCAATCGCGGCTGACGGCCTCGATCTCCGCCTGCCGCGTCACCGACCAGAACCCCGCCTCGTCCGGAAACTCGCTGATGCGAGGCGTCCAGTGCACCGGACATTCGTTGCGCATCTGCCGGAACAGCTCGTGCGGCGGTCCCTCGTCCCACAACTCGCGTTCGGTGATCGGCAAACCTTCGAGGCTGAACTTGGTCGATGACATCCACTTTCCTCCTGCGCCGGCTCGCTCTGGGAGCCTGGTGCGGCTCGCTCTGAAGGCCTGATGCTAGTGGTTGGCTGGCTGGCCAGCAAGGACGGTTAACGGGTGGCGTCGGGGCCCTGGCGCCTGCGATCCCGGCCCGGTCACGCCGCCGGGGACTTACGCAGGTTTTACGGACGTCCGATGGGCTTCTAACGCGGTGGCCCGAGGCTGGCCGTGGAATGAATCCCTGGCTGCTGTCGCGTTCGAGGTTGGGGCGCTCGGTTCTGGAAGAGCAGACCGATGAGCGGTTGGCGGAGCTCGTCGCCGAGGGGTCGGAGGCCGCGTTCGAGCTGATCGTGGTCCGCCACCGGCGCTCGCTGATCGCCCACTGCGCCCGGATCATCGGCGACGGCGACGCCGAGGAGGCTGTCCAGGACGCGCTCGTCAGGGCGCACGCGGCGCTGGCCCGAGGAGACGAGGTGCGCAACGTCCGCGCGTGGCTCCACGCGGTGGCGCACAACTCGGCCGTGAACCTGCTCCGCGATCGGGCCACCAACCCCGGGCCGGCCAACGGCGGTGTCCACGCGCCGGCTCTCGTCGAAGACGACCAGGTCGAGCGGCGCGAGGAGCTCCGCGAGGTGGTCGCGGCGGTCCAGGCGCTGCCCGAACGCCAACGCGACGCGCTCGTGATGCGCGAGCTCGAGGGCCGCAGCTATGAGGAGATCGCCAGCCGTCTCGGCGCCAGCCACGGCGCCGTCCGCCAGCTCCTCAACCGCGCCCGCACCGCCCTGCGGGACCGCCTCGGCCTGTTCATCGGCCCAGAGTCGCTCATCCGAGTCGCGTCGAGCGGCACGGTTGCGTCGGCGATCCGGGTGGGAGCGGTGTCCGGCGGATGCGCGCTGACGATCAAGGTCTGCGCCACCCTCCTGCCAGCCGCCGTAGCCGGCCACCATCCACCGCTCCTCGCGCCCGCTTACCGCCCGGCTTCACCCCCTGCCGCGCTCGCGGGGAAACCGGTGCAAAGGTCCGCAACCTTCACAAGAACGGGCCACGTCAGAAGCCGCTACGCTCGCGCGACTAAAGGGGGCGATGTTCATGCAGGCAGGAAAGCGCGTGAGGAACTATCTGGTCGGGGCGGCCGTGGTGGTCGCTGCGGCGGCGGTGGTGGCGGTCGTCATCGCCGGCTGTGGTGGCGGTAGCTCGAGCTCGTCGGCCACTCATCAGAGCTCGTCGACCACTCCCACGAGCACCACCCAGCCGGCCACCGCCGCGACGTCGTCGAGCACGACCAGCGCCACGGTCAGCACCACCCCCTCGAGCACCGTCCCGGCCGTCATCAGCCCCGCGGGCGGGCCCGTCCCACCGGGCTTCTCGCCGCGATCGTTCACCGCGATCAGCGAGTTCACGTGGTGGCTGCTCGGCACCGCGCCGTGCTCGAGTCCGCCGTGCACGTCGATCGTGCGCACGGTCAACGGCGGCCGCAGCTTCGTCGGCATTCCCGCGCCGCGCACCGGGCTGGCCGGCAACGCGCTGTCCAGTGGGGTCAGCCAGCTGCGGTTCGCGGACTCGCACAACGGCTTCGCGTACGGCGGCAGCTTGTGGGTCACCCACGACGGCGGCGCCAGCTGGCACCAGGTCAACCTCGCCGGCCGGGTCACCGACCTGACGATCGGCGCCGGCAACGTCTACGCGATCGTGCAATCGCCGAGCAACGGCAGCGGGCAGCTGATGATGTCCCCAATCAACCGCGACGCGTGGACCGCTGTGTCACTGCCCTCGAATCAGCTCAGCGGCTTGTGGGCCCACCAGAGCGATCTGCTCGTGGGCACGCAGGGCAATTCGCTAAGCCAGATGCACCTGCTGGTGTCGCCCGACGCGGGCGCGAGCTTCACGGCCTATCACTCGCCGTCAGCGGGGCTCGGTTGCGAGTTCCAGGAGGTCGAGGCGCCGGTCATCTGGGCCCACTGCGCGACGGGGACCGAGAGCGGGGTGTGGCGCTCGAGCAACGGCGGAGCCAAGTTCCGGCTCGCGGAGGGCTCGAGCCCCGACGGGCTGATGCTGCCGAACTCGGCCGCGTTCGGCGCCGCCTCGGGCAGCACCGCGGTCGTCGGTGGCCAGCAGCTCTACCGGACCTCGAACGGTGGCGCGAACTACTCGCCGGTCGGGCCCTCGGGCATCCAGTCGTGGTCGTATCTCGGCTTCACCGACTCGACCCACGGCGTGGCGGTCGGGTTCACCGGATCCAACTGGCGGCTCTACTACACGACCGACGGCGGCCTCAGCTACCACCTGGTCCCGATTCAGTAAGCACGGCCTTCCGGACCGCCGCCGCGCGGCGCCGCAACGCGCCCACCTCCGCCAGGCGAGGATCGTCCGGCACACGCGCCAAGTTGAGCTCGACGAGCCGCGCGGCCGCCTGGACCGCCGCTTCGGCCAGCAGCGCGCCCGCCACCGCGTCACCGGTCAACGACGGCCGGCCCGAGGCCGCGAGCTCAGCCGCCAGCTCCGCCACCTCGACGGTGGCGCGGGCGATGGCCAGCGGCGGTTCGGCGGCCGCCGATAAGGCGTCGGCCAGTTCCTCCCCGCCGGCTCGCTGCGCCGCCAGCACGGGCTCGTAGGCGTGTAGCTCGCGCTCCCCGCTCGCCAGCAGCTCGGCGCGCAACACGGCCGCCCTCGCCGAAGCCGCCCCGGCGCCGGCAAACTCGGCGCTCATCTCCGTCAACCCGGCCGCCATCGCGCCCGCCCACGCGGTGGCGCTACCGCCGCCCGGGGCGGGCGTACGCGCCGCCACCTCATCGAGCAGCTCGCCGAAGCGCCGCTCAGCGCTGGCGCTCATCGCGCCGGCTCAGAACAGGCCGACGGTCACGCCTTCGTCGTTGATGTCGACGTTGATCGCCGCCGACTGCTTGCCGAGCCCGGGCATCGTCTGGACGTCGCCGCACAGCGGCACGACCCAGCCGGCGCCGGTGTAGGCGCGCACGTCGCGGACCGGGAGGGTGAAGTTCTCGGGCGCGTTCAGCAGCTCCGGGTCGGCCGAGAGCGACAGTTGCGTCTTGGCCATGCAGATCGGGAGGTTGCCAAGACCGTCGTCGGTGAACTGCTTCAGCTTGCGCTCCGCCTCCGGGTAGATGTAGACATCCGAGGCGCCGTACACGCGCGTCGCGACCGCCTCGATCTTGGTCTCCAGCGCGTCGTCGTCGTGATACATCATGTGGAAGTCGTTGCCGAGCTCGCAGGCGTCGACCACCGCCTGGGCGAGTTCGGCGGCGCCCTCGCCGCCGCGGGCGAAGCCGTCGTTGACCTCGGCCGCGTGGGCGCCGTACTCGAGCGCGAGCTTGCGCACCAGCTCGACCTCCTCGTCGGTGTCCTCGGGACGGCGATTGACCGCGACCACGCACGGGAGGCGAAACTCCTTGACGATCGCGAGGTGGCGCTGAAGGTTCTTGGCCCCGATGACGATTCCGGCCATCGCCCGCGTCTTGTCGCCGACCTCATCGGTGAGGCCGCCGTGATGCTTGAGCGCCCGCACGGTGCAGACGAGCACGACCGCGCTCGGACGCAATCCGCCGACCCGGCAGACGATGTCGAACAGCTTCTCCATCCCCATGTCCGAGCCGAACCCGGACTCGGTGACCACATAATCTCCGAGCCGTAGCCCGAGCTGGGATGCCACCAGCGACGAGTTCCCGTGGGCGATGTTGGCGAATGGCCCACAGTGCATGAAGCACGGCTGCCCCTCGAGGGTCTGGATCAGGTTGGGCTTGATCGCGTCCTTGAGCAGCACGGTCATGGCCCCCGCCGCCTGTAGATCCTCGGCCGAAACGGGCCTGGCGCCGTCGTAGCTGTAGCCGACGGTAATCGCGCCGAGCCGGCGGCGCAGGTCCTGCAGGTCGCGCGCCACCGCGGCGATTGCCATCACTTCCGAAGCCGCCGTGATATCGAACCCGGTCTCGCGCGGGTAACCGTTGGCCCGTCCGCCGAGACCGATCGTGATCTGGCGCAGCGCCCGGTCGTTGATGTCGACGGCGCGCCGCCAGGTGATCCGCAGCGCGTCGATCTTGTGCGGGTTGCCGTGGAGGATCGACGCGTCGAGCATCGCCGCGAGCAGATTGTTGGCGGCCCCGATCGCGTGGATGTCGCCGGTGAAGTGGAGGTTCAGGTCTTCCATCGGCACGACCTGAGCCCAGCCGCCGCCGGCCGCCCCGCCCTTGATCCCGAACACAGGGCCGAGGGACGGCTCGCGCAAGCAGAGGACGGGCTTGCGGCCGATGAACCCCAGGCCCTCGGTGAGCGATACGGCCGTGGTCGTCTTCCCCTCGCCGGCGCGGGTGGGCGTCACGCCGGCGACGCAGATCAGCTTCCCTTGCTGGGCCCCGGACAGACGCTCGAGGGCATTCAGGCCGATCTTGGCCTTGTAGCGTCCGTAGGGCTCGACCTCAGACGACTCGAGCCCAAGCGACTCGGCGATAGCGTCGATCGGTTGTAGCGTGGCCTCCTGGGCAATTTCCAGGCTGCTGGGCATCGGTGCGGTCATTTATCTGGGTCCCTTCAGGACAGGGCGGTTGTATTGCCATGGCGCATTCAGCAGTCTCATCAGTGACTGACCGCGGCGGCGGCGAGCTCGGACACGAGGCGGTCCTCGTAGAAGCGCTCGAGCGCGAACGGCGCGATCAGCTCCGGGGTCTGCCCGCTGGCAATGAGGTCGGCCAGCGTCTTGCCGACGATCGGGGCGGCCTTGAAGCCATAGGTGCCCCAGCCGGTGCTGATGTGGAAATTGTCGACCTCGGTCTTGCCCAGGATCGGGCTGTAGTCCGGAGATAGGTCGCACAGCCCGGCCCAGGCGCGCAGCAGCCGCGCGCGCTCGAGCTGCGGGAACAGCTCCAGAGTGTGGCGAGACAGATCCTGGAGGAAATTCAGCGTGCCCTGCATCCGGTACGTCGACCACGGTTCGATCTCCGAGCCCATCACGAACTCGCCGCGATCGGACTGGGAGATGTAGACGTGCATCTGGGAGGAGACGATCACGACGTCGAGCAGCGGCTTGACCGGCTCGGTCACGCAGGCCTGGAGGATGTGCGTGGTGATCGGCAGCGGCACGCCCGCCATGTCGCACACCAGCGTGCTCCAGCCCGCGGTGGCGCTGACCACCTGCCCGGCTTTGATCGTGCCGCGGTTGGTTTGCACGGCCGTGATCCGGTCGCCCGAGCGCTCGAACCCCGTCACCTCCGTGTAGGGATGGATCTCGACCCCGGCCCGGTCGGCCCCTCGCGCGAACCCCCACACCACGGCGTCGTGGCGGATGATCCCGCCGGGCGGGTGGTAGAGGGCGCCCATGATCGGATACGTCACATCGTCGGAGACGTTGATCGGCGGGCACAGCCGCTTCACCTCGGCGGTGTCGACCAGCTGGGAATCGATTCCCTGCAACCGGTTGACCTCGGCCCGGTTGGCCATCACGAACATCGCGCGATCGGAGTGCGCGAGCGTCAAGTGGCCGCACTGGGAGAACAGCAGGTTGAAGTTCAGCTCGCGCGACAGCGACTCGTACATGTGGACGCTGGCGTCATAGAAGCGCGCGCCCTCCGGCGTCTTGTAGTTGGAGCGCAGGATCGTCGTGTTGCGGCCGGCGGCGCCCGAGCCGATGTAGCTCTGCTCGAGCACGGCCACGTTGCGGATCCCCTGCAGCCCGAGGTAGTAGGCGGTGGCGAGGCCGTGCGCGCCACCGCCGACGATCACGACGTCGTAGCTGTCCCGGAGCTGGCCGGGACGGCGCCACATCCGCCCGGGTCGGAAGATCTCACGCAACGTGCAGCTCCAGCAGGGCGTCGGCACCGACGGGGCCGCCGCCGAGGTGCTCGGCGGCGTCCGCCACCACTTCCCACAGATACTCGCCGAGCGCCCAACCGACCAGCACGAGCAGCCGCTGGTCGCCTTCGCGCAGTAGGTAGCCAGGGGTGCGGGCGACCGAGCCGGGACGGAAGCCGGCCACCGGGGTGACCGCGTCGCGTACGTCGATGGCGCAGAAGCGGGCGAGCAGCTCCCGGGCCCCGGGCCCGATCAGAGCGAGCCCGGCCAGTCCGCAGGTGAGATCGACGACGGTCACGGTCCGCTCGGCCGCGACGTCGGCGATCGCGCGCGAGACCGCCTCGCGCAGGCCGGCGGCCGCCGAGGGCTCGCCCAGGACGAGCACCCGCGCCGGGGTGACCGGGCACCACCAAGCGTCCTCTTCGCGCACCGCCACGCCGGGCTCCAGCGCCACCCCGCCGCTGGCCGCGCGGACCACTTCGGCGAGGACGTCGGGCGCGGCCTGAAGCTCGAGCTTGACGAGACTCGAGCGATCGGCGAAGGCGACGGTTCGCGTGACCCGCTCGTTCTCGCGCAGCTCGTCCTGGAAGCCGACCGCCACCATCCACCCGTCCCGCTGCTCGAAGCGCGCGCCGGCCTTGCGAGCCAGCCGCTCCATCGGCGTGCGGGCGGCGGCCGACTCGGGTTCGGCGTTGGGGACGAGGAAGTCCAATCCGCTCACGATCTCAGCAGCTCCCCGGCCGGATCGTGGAACGGTTCGGTGACCACGGAGCCCTGGAACCGGCTGTCGCCGTCGGCAATCGTGATGCTCTTGCCGTCGCTGGCCAGCGCGGCCGGTACCCACGCCATCCCGATCACCCGACCGAGCTGGCGCGAGCGGCGGGCGCTGGTGACCTGGCCGGCGGCGGTGCCACGATCGTCGAGCACCACGGCGCCCTCGGTGGGCACGAGCCCGTTGGGAAGCGTGAACCCGACCAGCATCACCTCGCTGGGATGTTCGGCCGCGTGGGCCAGTGCCCACTTGCCGATGAAGTCCTCTTCCTTGTCGAGCTTGACCGCCCACGGCATCGAGGATCCGTACGGCGTCGACTCAGCGTCGGTGTCCTGCCCGACGATGATGTGCTGCTTCTGCAGGCGCAGGATCCGCTGCGGTTCGAGCCCGAACGGCTGGATGTCGTACGGCTTGCCGGCTTCGAGCAGGGCATCCCACAGGTGCTCGCCGTAGGCGGCGGGGAAGTGGATCTCGTAGCCCAGCTCTCCCACGAAGCCGATCCGCAGTACCAGGCACGGCACGCCCGCGATCTTGCCCTGCTTGGAGTCGAGATACGTGAATGCGTCCGGCGCGCAGTCGATATCGGTGAGCGGCGTGAGGATCTCGCGGGCCCGCGGCCCAGCGAGGTTGATCGCCGACAGCGCCTGGGTGACATCGCTCAGATGGACGTCCAGCTTCCAATCCGCCAGCCACCAGGAGAACCACTGCTCGACGGCGCCGGCGCCGCTCGAGGTGGTGGTGACGTAGAAGGTCTGCTCGTCGATCCGGCCGAGCGTGCCGTCGTCCATGATCCTGCCGGCGTCGCTGGTCAGCACGCCGTAGCGGACGCGGCCCGGCTTGAGGGTCGAGATCCGGTTCGGATACAGGCGGTCGAGGAACTCGGCGGCCTCGGAACCCCGCACCAGCAACTTGCCGAGCGTCGACACGTCGATCAAGCCTGCGGAGTTGTGGACGGCCAGCGCTTCGCCCTCGGGATCGCCGTAGTCGTACGGGCGCCGCCAATCGCCGGCCCACTGGACCCGTGCTCCGAGCTCGCGGTGGCGGCCGTGGATCGAGGAGCGCTTGGCGGGCTCGATCGGCCGGCCGGCGAGGACCCCCAGCGGCACCGTCGACCACGGCGGCCGCGCCGTCGTCGAACCGACCTGCTCGAGGCTCTGTCCGGTCTCCTGGGCCATCAGGCGGATCGAGGGCAGCTGGCACATGCGGCCTTGACACGGTCCCATCGTGACCGTGGTGAACCGTTTGCACAGCTCGATCGAGTCGTAGCCCTCCTCGACGCTGCGGTGGATGTCCTTCGCCGACACGTCCTCACAGAAGCACGCGAAGGCTCGCCCGGGCCCACCCGCCCGGACCGCCGGCGGTTGCGCCTCGATGGTCGCGGTGCCGGGCTCGACCCTGCCCTCCAGCGCGGTCAGGCGCGCCTGCGAAGCCTCGTCGCCGAGGCCGAGCGCGTGGGCGGCCTCGAAGCCGGCGCGCTGACCGGAGGCGTCGGCCAGTTCGGAGTCGCCCTCGCCGGCGAGCTGTCCCGCGGCCCACATGCCGGCGGGCAGTTCGGTCAAGCGGAAGTGGCCGGACTCGGGGTCGTAGGCGGTGCGGGCGCCGGCTTGGCTGGCCAGCGACGTTGCCGGCGCGTCACCGCCGGCGACGATCACCAGATCGCACTCCAGCTCGCGCCGCGTGAACCCTCCGTAGGACGGCTCGGGACCGAGCCGCTCGAGCGTCGCGCCCTCGACGGCGCGCCGGCCGCGGGCGGCGGTCACCGTCCAGCCGTGGAGGACCACGATCCCCTGTTCGGTCAGTCGCCGCGCGAGCGGGGTCGGTTCGGCCCGCAGGTCGGCCACCGCCTCGACGGCGACGCCCGCATCGCGCAGCGCCAGCGCGGCCTCGAGTCCCCGGTCGGACGTGGTGGCGACCACGGCGCGCTCTCCGGGCGCGACCCCGTACAGCGCGATCAGCCGGCGGGCCCCGCCGGACAGCATCACCCCGGGGATGTCGTTGCCCGAGAACACGAGCGGCTGTTCGATCGCACCCGTGGCGAAGATGTGGTGGCTGGCCCTGATCTGGTGCAGCGTGTCGCCCTGCCAGACCGCAACCAGCCCGTCGAAGTGCCCGAGCGCCGGCGCCGAGCAGAGAATCTCGACCCCGGCGGAGCGGGCCCGCTCGGCGAGCTCGCGAGCCTCGTCGTGGCCGCCTTCCCACAGCAGCCGGCCGCCGAGCTCGGGGCCCTCCTCGGTGAGCACCACGTCGGCGCCGAGTTCGGCGGCGGCGATCGCCGCGGCGATGCCGGCGCGTCCGCCGCCGACGACGAGCACGTCGGCGTGGCGCCGGCGGTATTCGGTGCGCCACGTGCGCTCGTCCTGCGTCTTGGGCAGCCGCCCGAGGCCGGCGGCGTGGCGCAGCACGGTCTCGTAGGCAGGCCACAGGCGGCGCGGGCGGATGAACGTCTTGTAGTAGAAGCCGGGTGGGGTGAAGGGGCCGCCGAGCTTGTCGGTAACCGACATCGCGTCTACGTCGAGACTGGGGGTCGCGTTGAGGTGCTCGACGCGCGCGCCCTGACGGACGGGCTCGGTGCACGCGCGCACGCCGGGCGCCCCGTCGACCGCGATCAGACAGTTCGGGCACTGGCCGGCGCAGCACATCAAGCCGCGGCGGCGGTGGTACTTGAAGCTCCGCGAGAACGTCCGCTGACCGGCGGCGTACAGCGCGGAGCCGATCGTGTCGCCGGCCAGCGCCTTCACCGGCTTGCCGTCGAACGTGAACGTGACGGTCTTCAGGCGGTCGATCCGCTCACCGGGCTGTGGCGAGATGCGCGTCATCGGTCTTCCGATCCCTCTGGAAGCGCGTCTCCGAGCTCGCCCGGGAGGGCGACTCGGAGCACGACGTTCGTGCGCGTGTCGCGCTCTGCCTGAAACCATGTCCGGCAGCCCGAGCGGTGATACCACCACTCGCGCTGGACGCCGGCGACGTTGCGGCGGAAGTAGTTGTACTCATTCAGCTCGCGGAACGAGGGTTGCTGGCGCGGACGCGTGGTGATCTCGCCGCCGTAGGCGAAGTCGGCCACCTCCCGGACCCCGCAGTGCGGACACGTGAGCACGAACGACATTCGCGGGCATCGTAGACAATCGAAGCGTAGAGCGCAATACTATTGCTTATGGCGCAACAATCGGAAGTGCGCCGGCGGCCCGTGGCATCGGTCGCCAGGGCGTTGGACCTGCTCGAGGAGCTCCGCGACAGCGAGGACGGGCTGGGCGTCAACGAGCTCGCGCGGCGGATCGGCGTCAACGCGAGCACGGCGTCGCGGCTGCTGGCCACGCTCGAGTCGGGAGGGCTCGTCGCGCGCGACGGCCACGGGCCGTTTCGGCTCGGACTCGGTCTGGTCACGCTCGCCGATCGGGTGCTGTCGCGGATCGATCTTCAGGCGCTCGCGCGACCGGTGCTCGTGGAACTGATGGAGCGGACCGGCGAGACGGCCACGTTCTCGCTGCCGAGCGAACGCGAGGCGATCACAGTCGACTCGGTGCCGTCGCGCTCGAGCGTGGTCTCGATGGCCCGGCTCGGGCGGCCGAGCATCTCCCACGCGACCGCGGTCGGCAAGGTGATGCTCGCCTTCGGTGGCGGCCCGCTGCCGCGTGAGCGCGACCTCGTCGCGCTCACCGACCGGACGATCACCAGCCGCCAGGAGCTTGCCGCCCAGGTCCGGGCCGTCCGCGAGCGGGGCTACGCGACCGTGTTCGGCGAGCGCGAGGTGGACGTCAACGCGATCGCCGCCCCGCTGCTGGACCGGACCGGGGCGCTGGCCGCAATCCTCGGCCTCCAGGGCCCGGCCAGCCGGGTTCCCGATCCCGAGGAGCTGCTGGGTCCTCTGCTCGACGGGGCGGCGTCGGTGACCCGGGCGATGGGAGGACAGCTCTCCCCGGCGATGGGCGGTCGGCCGTGAGCGCCGAGGCGCCCGCGCGGACCGGTCGCTGCCTGTGCGGCGCCGTGGCGTACGAGATTCACGGCCCCCTGCGCGAGGTCCTGCTGTGTCACTGTGAAGAGTGCCGGCGCTGGCATGGCCACTTCTCGGCCTTCACCGCTACGACGCGCGAGGCGCTGGTGCTGCGCGAGCAGCGAGGGCTCCGGTGGACCGACAGCCCGAACAGCGACGCCAGGGCCCGCCGTGGCTTCTGCGGCGAGTGCGGCTCCAGCCTGTTCTGGGATCCGCCCGGCCGGCCGATGATCTGTGTCGCGGCGGGGACGCTCGACGACGGCCGCGGGTTGCGCGCGGCCAGCCACTGGTACGTCACACAGGTCGGCGACTACTACGAACTCGCGGACGACGGCTTGCCGCGCCACGCACGCGGAGGTGACGAACTGTGACGGACCTGCCGTCGCCCTCCGGGATCAGTGTCAGAATGCCGCCGATGGAGGAGTCGCGATAGCGCCGCGGCCTGCCAATGCCAGCGCGCCACAGGGCCGGCCGTCGCTCGTCGACAGTGCGGAGCAGGCGTTGCGGAACTGGCTCGCCCCCGGCCGCCACCGCGCCGGCGATCGGCTCCCTCCCGAGCACGAGGTCGCGCAGATGCTGGGGATCTCGCGCGGGACGCTGCGGACCGCCTTGCAGCGGCTCGAGGACACGGGGGAGATCGTCCGCCGCCAGGGCAGCGGGACGTTCGTCGGACGGGTCGCGGTGCCGAGTCAGCTCGGCGAGCGGCTCGAGCGGCTCGAGCCCTACTCGTCGCTCGCCAGCCGGCGCGGCGTCAGCCTCGCCGCCACCAAGTTGAGGATCGAACAGCGCGCGATCGGCATCGAGGTCGGTGAGTTGCTGAGCCTCGATCCGAGCACCAACGTGACGACGATCTTCCGCGTGCTGCTGGCCAACGACAGTCCAGCGGCGGTGATGTTCGACGTCGTCCACCCGTCGGTCGAGCTGCCGGCCATGTCGCGTTTGCAGCGCACGCTCGAGCGCGGGCGGATGGTGCTCGACGTGCTCGTCGACCTTCACCTTCCCGTCGCGTTCGCGCGCACCCGGGTGATGCCGTGCCTGGTCACTCCGCGCGAGCAGGTCGGCAAGGCGCTGCAGATGCGACGCACGACCGCCGCGCTCGAACTCGAGGAAGTGATCTACGCCGGAGGCGGCGAGCCGGTCGCGTATTCACGCGACCTGTTCGCGCCCGGAGCGCTCGACGTCCAGGTGATGCGCTCGCTCGACGCCGACAGCCCAACGCCGATCGTGTCGAGCTCGGGGCGGCGCCGCCGCGCCAAGTGAGGGTTCAGCTCCAGGGGTAGGGGCTGTGCGAGACCGGGTGCAGCTCGCCGCTGGCAAACCGGTCGTAGCGGAACGGATGCAGCAGCGAGGAGTGTTCCCCGCGGAGCACGCGCGAGATCTCGCGACCGACCGCGATCATTTTGTAGCCGTGGTTTGAGTCGGCCGCCACGTAGACGTTGGGGCGCATGTAGTCGAACACGGGGAAGTTGTCGACCGTGAACGCCCCGACGCCGCCCGAGCGGACCTGGCGGTAGAGGCCGCGCGTGCCGGCGAATCGCTCGAGGCAATGCGACAGCGCTGCGCACCACATGTCCGGGAAGCCGGCCTCCACGCTGCCGGTCGGGTACGGGTCGACCGCGAACGTGTGGCCGAGGCGCAGCGGGGCGGCGCCGCCCTGCACGCTCGAGCGGTCGGGCTTGAAGTAGATGCCCCACGGCTTGTCGGTGATCAGCCGTCCGTCATCGTCGCGCAACGGTTGATCGCTGTCGACGTGGATCACGCCCGAGCTGCGGCCATCGGCGCTCACGAACGACGCCGGGTCGACGACGATCTCACCCTCCTGTAGGTACCAGTAGGTCCACATCGGCTGGTTCTCCACGACCGTGCCGTCCGGCTGGCGAACGTCGAGATGGTCCGGCAGCCCGAGCATCTGCCACAGCGACGCGATCCATGGTCCGACCGCGACCACCACCTGCTCGACCTCGATCGCGCCTTCAGTCGTCTGGACCGCCGTGACGGCGTGCGAGCCGTCGAACTCGAATCCGGTCACCTCGACGCCGGCGAGGATCTCGGCGCCGGCCGCCCGGGCCTTGTCGGCCAGCCCGAACATCGATTCGCGGTTGAAGGCATAGCCGCCCGCCCGCTCGTGGAGGCACACGGTGATTCCCGGCGCCCGCCAGTCCGGGTAGAGCGAGCGCATATGGGCCGTCACGTCCTCTTCCCCGAGGTACAGCTCGGACGGATAGCCGATCCGCTGCTGGCGCGCGTACACCTCGGTCAGATCGCTCTCCTGGGTCGGAGGGCCGAGTGCGAAGTAGCCGCTCCCGTGATAGTGGAAGGCTTCGGGATCCGACTCCCAGATCTCCACGCATGCCGCCATTAGGTCCGACATCGCGGGCTGGAAGTAGTTGTTGCGGATCACCCCGCAGGCGATTCCGGACGCACCGGCGGCCACGCCGGTCTTGTCGAGCACGAGCACGCGCTCGCCCTGCGAGGCGAGGTGCCACGCCGTCGAAAGACCATGGACGCCGGCGCCCACGACGAGGACAGGGGTCGATTTGGGGAGACTATCTGTTGCCAATGACGCAATACCTTTGCATGATGCGCTATAGCTAGGCTAGCGTCAGCGCCGCCCGCGGTCAAGCGATCTTCCCCGCCGGCGTTCAAGCGACCTTCCCATCAGGTGCGACCCTCGTTCACAATGGATCGATGAGCCCCAGGGCCGTCAGCCCAACGACATCGGTGGTCCGGGTGCCGTTGGCTTGGTCGCTGGCGCCGGAAAGCGCCGCGCTCCTGGTGCGCGATGACGAGCGGCCGTTTGCGCTGATCGGCCGCTGGGCCGGCGGCGGCGCGCTGATCGGATCCGAGCCGATCCGGGTCGCGTCGCCAGACGAAGACCCGTTCGCGCTGCTCGACGAGCAACCGGCGCTGAGCCCGCACGACGGGGAAGCGGTCGGCGGCGGCTGGTTCGGCGCCTGGCCCTACGGCCTCGGTCGGCGGCTGGAACCGGTGTCCGCGCCACCGCCCCGCGCTACCGGCCCACAGCCCTGCCTGCTGGCGTTCTACGACCACGTGCTGCGGCTCGACGGCGACGGGCGGTGGTGGTTCGAAGCGCTGGTCAGCGAGGCCCGCGCGGCCGCCATCGATGAGCGCCTGCGGGTGTTGAAGGCCCGCGCGCGGACGGCGCCCGCGCCGCGGCCGTTCTCCACCGAGCCGTGGCGCGCGACGCCCAGTCCGGCCGGCCACGCGCTCGCCGTGGCCACGTGTATCGAGCGCATCCACGCCGGCGATCTGTTCCAGGCCAACATCTGCGTACGGCTCGAGTCCCGCCTCAGCGGCGACGCGATCGATCTGTTCGCCGCCGGCGTGAGCGCACTCGCGCCCGATCGGGCGGCGTTCGTGGCCGCTCCCGGCGGCGCGGTGGCGAGCCTGTCGCCCGAGCTGTTCCTCGAACGCCACGGCCGCCGGCTGCGCAGCGCGCCGATCAAGGGCACCCGCCGGCGCCCGGCCGACCCGCGCCTGGCCGCGGAGGAGCGGCGCGCGCTCGAGACCTCCGAGAAGGATCGCGCCGAGAACGTGATGATCGTCGACCTCGTCCGCAACGATCTCGGCCGCGTCTGCCGACCCGGTTCGATCCACGTCGACACGCTCGCTGACGCGCGGCCGCACACCGGCGTCTGGCACCTCGTCTCCGAGGTCAGCGGCGAGGTCCGCGACGGCGTGGGCGACGGCGATGTCGTCCGCGCCGCGTTTCCGCCGGGGTCGGTTACCGGGGCGCCGAAGATCGCGGCTATGAACGTGATCGCCGAGCTCGAGAGCACGTCCCGGGGGATCTACACCGGGGCGATCGGGTTCGCGAGCCCGATCGCGGGACTCGAGCTGAACGTCGTGATCCGCACGTTTGAGTTCCTCGGCGAGCAGGCCTGGCTCGGCGTCGGCGGCGGGATCGTGGCCGACTCGGACCCTCGCGCCGAAGCGGCGGAATGCGTGACCAAAGCGCGACCGCTGCTGAACGCGATCGGCGGCACGCTGGCCACCGCCCCGGCGCCACCTCGCGTCTCGCCGCCGCCACCCGTGCGGCTGGGCCCGCTGCCGCTGACGCGTCCCGATCCGGCCGCCGGGGTGTTCGAGACGCTGCTGGTGGCCCACGGCCAGCCGGTCCTGCTGGGCGGCCATCTCGAGCGGATGGCCGCGAGCGTGCGCACGCTGTACCGTGCCGAGCTTCCGCGCGGGCTCGAGGACGAGCTCGTGGCCGCCGCCGCGCACATCGACCTGGCCCGGATGCGCGTCGACGCCCGGCCCCGCGGCGGCGGGCTCGACACGCGGATTCAGGTCAGCGAGGTCCCGTCGCGAAGCCGCCCCGCGACGCTGTCGCCAATGACCGTCCCCGGCGGCATCGGCCCGCACAAATGGGCCGACCGCACCTGGTTGACCGCGCTGGCGGAGCGCGCCGGCGGCGAGCCGCTGCTTTGCGACCTCGACGGGCTCGTGCTCGAAGCGGCGCGGGCCAGCGTGTTCATCGTCGAGACCCCCGGACGGATCGCCACCCCGCCGGCAGATGGGCGGATCCTGCCAGGAGTCACCCGCGCGCTGGTCCTGGAGCTCGCGCACGAGCTCGGACTCGAGACCCGGGTCGAGCCCATCGAGCTCGCGCGGCTCGCCGAAGCGCGGGAGATCTTCCTCACGGGAGCGCTCGGCGGCGTCGAGCCGGCGCAGCTCGCCGGCGGCGCGGCGGCGAGCGAGGGCGCAATCACCGGGCAACTGGCGCACGCCTTGCGAACCGCCACGCATCTGGTCCCGGTCTGAGTGGGCATCGCGCTCGGCCTCGGTGCCGCCCTCTCGTGGGGTCTGGCCGATTACTTCGCTGCGCAAGGGTCGCGCACCGTCGGGGCGCTGCGCGTCGTGCTCGGGTTTCACCTGGCGGCGATGATCCCGCTGACGATTCTCGTGCTGGCGACCGGCGACCTGGCCAAGGTGAAGCTAGATCAGTTGCCGGTGTTCGTGCTGATCGGCGCCGTCGGCTGGCTGTCCTACCTGTCGTTCTACGGCGCCCTGGCGATCGGCCCGATCTCGGTCTTGAGCCCGATCGTCTCCGGCTACGCGGCGGTGACGGTGCTGTTCGCGGTGGCGATCGAAGGCGAGGTGCTGTCGGCCGGCGAGATCCTGGCCGTGGTGGCGGTGATCGGTGGCGTGATGGTGGCTTCGGCCAACGTGCGCGACATCCGGCGGGCGCAATTCGGCCACCACGCCGCCCGCGGCTTCATTCTCGCCCTGACCGCGATGGCGTTGCTGGGGGGGTTCGTGTTCGGCGTGTCCTACTACCACTCGAGCCTCGGCTGGATCGCCCCGATCTTCCTCGCTCGCGGCTTCGCCACGTTGTTCATCCTCGCCCACGTGACGATCGCCGACGGAGGGCGGCTGCCGCGCCTCCCACGCGCCCTGTTCCCCACCTTTGCCCTGCTCGCGGTGGTCGACACGGCCGGCTACGCGTTCTTCAACCTCGGCGCCGAGCGCGCCGCGACATCGGTCGTCGCCACCGCGTCGGCGCCCTACGCGGTGGTGCCGATCGTGATGGGGGTGTGGCTGTTGCGAGAACGGCCGTCGCCGGTGCAGTGGTTCGGCGTGGCGCTGATCATCGCCGGTCTGGTCACGCTGGGGGTGAGCTCGTAGGCGGCGCTCTGCCGAATTGAACAAAATGGTATAAAAGTGATGTAGGAACCTGTACCTATTTGTCCACGTCCGGAGCGGCGGACGTATAGATTGCACGACAGCTAGCTCAGCCGCCACGAGAGAGGAGATCCGTATGCCAAGCAACGGCACCGAGGAAGTGACCCTCGAGCCGCTACCGACGTTCGGCGGCACCGTGGCGACGGTGCTCGCCAGCCCCCGGATCGAGCCTCCGCCGGCGACCCTCGAAGAGGCTCGCCATGCACCGGGGCGGGCCGAGAAGATCGAGGCGATCACTCGGATGATCGAGCAGCGCGGCGTCAAGTACGTGTTCTTCCAGCAGATCTCGGTCACCGGCCGAGTGATGGGCAAGGGAGTCGTCTCGACGTTCTTTCCCCAGGTCGCCGAGCGCGGCTACCAGCTCGTCTACGGCGCCACCGCGAACCTGTTCACCGACCGTCACGGCAACTACATCGGCTTCGGCCCCGAGGAGTCCGAGCTGGCTGCGATCGCCGACCTCGACACGTTCGCCGTGTTGCCGTGGGACGAGCGCGTCGCCCGCGTCTACTGCGACTGCTACGACACCGAGACCGGCGAACTGCTCGACGCCGATCCGCGCCAGAACCTGAAGCGGATCGCCGCCGATTTCGAGAAGGAGCTCGGCTACCAGTTCCTGATCGGGATCGAGCCCGAGACGATGTGGCTCAAGCGTCCCGTGGACGGCGAGATGCCGGAGGGCCTGACCAAGCCTTACTGCTACCACATCCACCAGTTCGAGGAGCTCCGTCCGGTGCTGCTCGACGTGGTCGACTACTGCCAGCGGCTCGGGCTCGACATGAGCTACGGCGATCACGAGGACGCCCCGGGCCAGCTCGAGCTGAACTTCCGCTTCGACCGCCCGCTGCGCACGGCCGACAACATCACCACCTACCGTCAGGCCTGCGCGGCCGTCGGACGCGAGCACGGCGTGCTGCCGTCGTGGATGCCCAAGCCGTTCACCGGCGTGTCGGCCAACGGCCACCACCACCACTTCACGCTGGTCGACGAGGAGGGCAACAACGTCTTCCACGATCCCGACGGCCCCGGCCAGCTGTCGGAGCTGGCGCGCCATTTCCTCGGCGGCATGCTCGAGCACTTCGGGGCGCTGATGTGCATCGGCAACCCGACCGTCAACTCCTATTGCCGGATGTGGGACACCGGCTTCTGGGCCCCGATCTACAAGAACTGGGGCTGGCAGAACCGCACCACAACGGTCCGGGTGGCCAGCGGCGGGCGGTTCGAGTACCGGGGCGTCGATTCGTCCTGCAATCCGTACCTGACCGTCGCGTCCCTGCTCGAGGCCGGACTCGACGGCGTCCGGCGCGAGCTCGACCCCGGTCCCCCTCAGCAGGGCAACACCTACGACCTGCTCCAGCAGGGGGTCCAGATCGAGAAGGTGCCCGACAGCCTCGGCGACGCGCTCAAGGCGCTGGCCGCCGACGAGGTGGTCAAGAGCGCACTTCCGGGGAGGCTGTACAAGGTGTTCGAGCACTACAAGCGCGACGAGTGGGAGCGCTACCTCGCCGCGGTCACCGACTGGGAGCGCGACGAGTACCTAGAGGTCCTCCCCTGATGTGCGGCATCGCCGGAATCATCTACAAGAACGGCGACGGCGCCCACCGCATCGGCCGTGACATCACGCGGATGCTGCAGGCGATGAAGCACCGCGGGCCCGACTCGACCGGCTTCGCGCTGTACCACTCGCCTGCGCAAGAGCTGGTGCTGCGGATTAAGCTCGCCGATTCGAACACCCCGCGGGATCTCGAGTTCGCCGACGACCTGCGCCGCCACCGGCGCGAGGTCGAGGCCCGCCTGCGCGCCGCCGGCGCCGACATCCGCAGCATCGACGAGGTCAACGAGTACACGCTGAGCGCGACGCTCTCGTATCACGGCGACGTCAAGCACCTGGCCGACTACGTCGAGTCGGTCCCGAACGCCGAGGTCCTGTCGGCCGGCCACGCGCTCGAGATCGTCAAGGATCTGGGTGACGCCAAGACGGTGTCGGCCGGATATGGCCTCGACGACTACTTCGGCAGCCACGGCATCGGTCACGTCCGGATGGCCACCGAGTCCGACGTCGACATCTCCAACGCCCACCCCTACTGGGCCTATCCGTTCTCCGACGTCGCGGTCGTGCACAACGGTCAGCTGACCAACTATCACCAGTGGCGCCGGCGGCTCGAGCGAGCCGGTCACCGGTTCGCCTCCGACTGCGATTCGGAGATCATCGCCGTCTACCTGGCTCAGAAGCTCGAGGGCGGGATGTCGCTCGAGGACGCGATGCGCCAGAGCCTCGAGGAGCTCGACGGCGTGTTCACGTACATGTGCGTATCCGAGGACGCGCTCGGCATGGCCAAGGACGAGCTGGCGGCCAAGCCGCTCGTCCTCTACGAGGGCGACGACATGGTGGCGCTGGCCTCCGAGGAAATGGCCATCCGGGCCGTGCTCGACCACGAGATCGAGACCTACGATCCCTTCGAGGGGGAGGTGATGGTGTGGACACGGTGAGCACCAACGGCGAGCCGCGCTATGACGCGCGCGGGCTCGTCGAGCTCGACGAGGTGGTCCCCCGCGTCAGCGAGATCGACGGCGAGCGGGCGACGTTCGACGCTCACAACCTGACCACGCGGCGGATCAACCTCGAGCTGCGCTGGTTGCTCTACGAACAGGGGGTCAAGGACGTAACGGTGCTCAACCCGGGCGCGCGCCACTCCCTCGGCGCCGGCATCCTGACTCGCTGCCGGATCACCTTCGAGGGGAGCCTGGGTTACTTCGCGTGCGGGATCATCGATGGCCCGGAGATTCACATCAAGGGCCGCGTCGGCTGGTCGGCGTGCGAGAACATGATGTCCGGGGTGGTCGTGATCGACGGCAACGCCGGCTCGCTGACCGGCGCCGCGGTCCGCGGCGGCGACCTCGTCGTCAAGGGCCGGGTCGGCGCCCGCACCGGGATCGACCAGAAGGGCGGCACGATCCTCGTGCTCGGGAGCGCCGGCTCGATGACCGGCTTCATGATGCAGCGTGGGCGGCAGATCTTCTGCGAAGACGTCGGTCCGGGGCTCGGCGACTCGATGTACGACGGCACGATCTACGTCGCCGGCAAGGTCGCCTCGCTGGGGATCGACTGCGTCGAAGGCGAATGGACCGACGCCGACACCGAACTGATCGAGCGCAAGTTCTCGATTCACGAGCTCGGCGCGCCACCGAACTTCCAGAAGTTCGTGTGCGGCAAGAAGCTCTACAACTACGACAACCTCGAGCCGTCCGAGCGCAAGCTCGTTCTCTGACAGGAACGCTCTTCATGGCCGACGAATCAGCCCCCTCCCCGCACAACCGGCTGGGTCACAGCCGGATCTTCACCCCCGAGGTGATCGACGACATCCACGTCAAGGCCGAGCTGGGCCGCTACCGGATGCGCGGCTTCTCGATGTTCAAGAAGGTCCCCCACTGGGACGACCTGATGTTCCTGCCGGGCACCCTGACCCGGTTCGTGATCGAGGGCTACCGCGAGAAGTGCACGACCAAGACCGTGCTCGGCGCGCGGTTCGCCAAGAAGCCGATCGAGCTCGACATCCCGATCTACATCACCGGCATGAGCTTCGGCGCGCTCTCGCTGGAGGCCAAGATGGCGCTCGCCAAGGGTGCCTCGATGGCCGGCACCGCGACGTGCTCGGGAGAGGGCGGGATGATCCCGCCCGAGCGCGACCTCTCGACCAAGTGGTACTACCAGCTGATCCAGAGCCGTTACGGCTTCAACCCCCACCACCTGATGCTCGCCGACGCGTGCGAGTTCTTCATCGGCCAGGGGTGCAAGGTCGGCCTCGGCGGTCACCTGATGGGCCAGAAGGTCACCGAGCAGGTGGCCGAGATGCGCTCCCTGCCGGCCGGCATCGATCAGCGCTCCCCCGCCCGCCATCCCGACTGGCTCGGACCCGACGACCTGTCGCTGAAGATCCAGGAGATCCGCGAGGCGACCAACTACGAGATCCCGATCCAGCTCAAGCTGGGGGCGGCGCGCGTGTACGACGACGTGCGGATGGCGGCCAAGTGCAGCCCCGACATCATCTACCTCGACGGCGCCGAGGGCGGCACCGGGGCCGGGCCGCACGTGGCCTCCGAGGAGACCGGGATCCCGCTGATGGCGGCGATTCCCGAGGCGCGGCGAGCGCTCGAGGACGTCGGGCTGGCCGACGAGATCGACCTCGTCGTGGCCGGCGGGATTCGCAACGGCGGCGACGTGGCCAAGTGCCTGGCGCTGGGGGCCACCGCGGTGGCGCTCGGCCACTCGGCGCTGATGGCGCTCAACTGCAACAAGGAGATCCCGGGGGTCACCGACTACGAGGGGACGATCGGCGTGCCCGCCGGCCAGTGCTACCACTGCCACACGGGGCGCTGCCCGGTCGGGATCACCACCCAGGATCCCGAGCTGCGCAAGCGGCTGGTCGTCGAGGACGCCGCCCAGCGGGTCTACAACTTCCTCCACACGCTGACCCTCGAGTGCCAGATGCTCGCGCGGGCGTGCGGCAAGACCGACGTCCACAGCCTCGAGCCCGAGGACCTGTGCGCGCTCACCGTCGAGGCGTCGGCGATGGCGCGCGTGCCGCTGGCCGGCACCGACTACATCCCGGGCCAGTCCGAGGAGAACGCCCTCAACGAGATCAAGCGCCTGCTCGAGCGCCACATCGAGAATCCCGTCGACTACCTCGCGCCCGAGGCCGAGCGAAGCGGAGCCGCCGACTGATGAGTCCCGAGATGCCACACCTCCCCGGCGAGCCCGAGAAGATCATCGGGATCGACGCCGAGTACCTCTCCGGCCGCCGCTTCCCCTACCAGGAGGACGTGTCGCTGATCGAGGACGTCGACCTCATCGCGGCCACGCCCGGCCCGGACATCAACTGGCTGGAGGACATCGAGCTGCTCGAGGAGGAGGGCACGCCCGCCGTGTTCGACCGCTACTCGAACTCGTTCATCAAGATCTACTTCCAGATCCCCGCAGGCCGCGAGAACGAGATCGCCCGCAAGGTGCTGATCAAGCACCTCCAGTCGGGTAACTCATACGGGATCGCGCTCAAGGAGCGCCACTGCAAGTTCCCCCAGCCCCAGCTCGGCCCGTGGGTCGAGAATTCGCAGACCGTCGGCGCCAACTGGACGCCGCCGGTGCTCGAGGGCTGGGAGCCTCCACTCCACTGAGGGTCTCTCGCGCACATATTCCGCTCACACGGCGTGTGAGCGGCGTGCGAGCGCACCGTGAGAGCGGCCGTCGATCCTGACGGCGTGTTCTCGAACAAGGAGTCGAATATGGAATACGCAATCGAGGCCGAGGGCCTCGTCAAGCGCTTCGGCAGCACGCTGGCGCTGGCCGGGGTGGACCTCGCGGTCCGCCGCGGTTCGGTGCTCGGCATGCTCGGCCCCAACGGCGCCGGCAAGACCACGGCGGTTCGGATTCTGGCCACGCTGCTGGGGGCGGACGCCGGGCGGGCACGCGTCGCCGGCTACGACGTGGCCACGCAGCCGGCCGACGTACGCCGCGTGGTGGGACTGACCGGCCAGTACGCGTCAGTCGATGACGCGCTGACCGGCCGTCAGAACCTCGTCATGATCGGCCAGCTGCTCGACATGAGCTCGCGCTCGGCCAAGGCCCGCGCCACCGAGTTGCTGGACTGGTTTGATCTCGACGACGCCGGCGACCGCCCGGCGCGGACGTACTCGGGAGGAATGCGCCGCCGCCTCGATCTGGCCGCGAGCCTGGTCGGCCGTCCGTCGGTCGTGTTCCTCGACGAGCCGACCACCGGGCTGGACCCTTCCAAGCGGGAGGACATGTGGGGGATCGTCCGCGCGTTCGTCCGAGATGGCGCCACGGTGCTGCTCACTACGCAGTACCTCGACGAGGCGGACTCGCTCGCCGACGACATCGTCGTGATCGACCACGGCCGCGTGATCGCCCACGACAGCCCGGACGGACTCAAGCGGATCGTCGGCAGCCAGACGCTCACGGTCCGGCCGGCGGATCCCAGCCAGATCGCGGCCACGGCGGCGATCCTCGAAGCCGTAACCGGGTCCGTTCCGAGCCACGATGCCGCCAGGGGGCTGAGCACGGCCGTCAGCGGCGACGCCGAGCTCAAGGAGACGGTTCAGCGGCTCGCCGCCGCCGGCATCGTCGTCACTGAGCTGTCCCTCAACCTGCCCAGCCTCGACGAGGTGTTCTTCAGCCTCACTTCTCGCCGCTCCGACCACCACGATCTGAAGGAGGCGGCATGAGCCTCGAAGCCTCCGCCACCGTCCCCGCGCCGTGGCCGCTGACCGGGGCGACGGAAGCGAAGCCCCGCCGCTGGGCGCTCGTCCGCCATAGCCTGGTGTTGGCCAAGCGGAGCCTGATCAACACGCTCCGGACCCCGGAGGCGCTGATCGACGTCACGCTGCAGCCGATCATCTTCCTGTTGATGTTCACCTACATCTTCGGGGGCGCGATCGCCCACGGATCACGGCACGACTACCTGGAGTTCCTGCTGCCGGGAATCCTGGGCCAGACGATCGCGATGGGTGGGATCGCGATCGGCGTCAACCTCAACAACGACGTCACCAAGGGGATCTTCGACCGCTTCCGAAGCCTGCCGATCGCTCGCTCGGCACCGCTGGTCGGCGCCGTCCTGGCCGATGTCGTGCGCTACGCCATCCTGTGCGTCGTCACGCTGGGCTTTGGCTATGTGCTCGGCTTTCGCGCCCACACCAGCGCGCTCGACGTGTTCGCGGCTTGCGCGCTGGCGACCCGCTTCGCCTTGTGCCTGTGCTGGGGCTCGGTATTCGTCGGGATGATCGCCCGCACGTCGGGTGCGGTCCAGGGGATCATGACGCTGATCGTGCTTCCGCTGAGCTTCGGCAGTAACACGTTCGTCCCCACCGCCTCGCTCCCCGGCTGGTTGCAATCGTTTGTCAAGGTCAATCCGCTGACCCAGCTCGTGAGCGCCGTTCGCGGTCTGCTGCTGGGCGGTCCAGTGGCCTCACACGTGCTGTGGACGTTTGTCTGGATGGGGATTCTGCTGGTGGTGTTCGTTCCGCTCGCACTCCGGGCCTATCGCCGCCGCGTCTAGCCCCGCGGGATCGAGGCGGGCGAGCGCGCCGTCACGATCCAGCGCCCGCCCGCGGTCAAAGCGCTCGGCGAAGACGCTCTCCCCCAGGCGTTCGCGCAGCGTGGCGGTCAGCCGCGCCACCTCGGGATGAGTCGGATCCTCGGCGCCTCGCAGCCGCCTGGCGGCGCCGAGGATTTCGGCACTCTCGGCGTCGCGCCCGCGCCGCTGCTCCAGCCACGCCAGCGACAGTCCGCCCATCGCCACGATCGGCATGTCGCGAGTCGCCAGAGCCACCGGATAGGCCTCGGTCAGGAACCGGTACCCCGTCACCAGCGCCCCGGCTTCGATCTCGATCAGCCCCGCCCCGCCCAGCGCCATCGCGGTGGCATGACCCTGCTCTGGGCGACGGCGCCCGACCAAGCCGAGGGCTTCCACGGCCTCGGCCGCCAGTTCACGCGCGCTGCCGATGTCACCCAGGCGCATCGTCAGGTGGGCCAGCGTGACGTTGATCATCGCGCGCTCCTCGGCAAACCGCTCCTGCTCCTCCAAGCTCTGCACGAGCAGGTTCCGAGCCCCCTCGAGATCGCCGCGCCGGGCGCGCACGTCCGCCTGGCGGAGCCGCACCATCCCGCCCCCGTTCGAGGCGCCGAGCTCGGCCATCAGCGCCTTGGTCCGCTCCAGCGCGTTCTCGGCGCCGTCGAGATCGCCGTCCAGAATCCTCAGGCTGGAGAGCTCGGTGAGCGTCGTGGCGAGACCCCACCTGTCCCCGACCTCCGCGAACGCCTGCAGCGCTTCGTCGAGAGCGACGCGCATCCCGTCCAGGTCGCCGTCGTTCTCGGCGATCTGGACGCGGACGAACGGCACCGTCGCCCGCACCCACGGATCGGGATGGCGCGCCGAGAGCTCGAGCAGATCGAGCACCCGCTCGCGACCGACGACCACGGCCAGCATCGGCCGCACCGCGGCCAGCAGCGGATGTTCGGATAGGTCGGCCTCCTCGATCTGCTCCAGCGCGGTCGTCAGCGCCTGCCAGGGGTCGCCGGAACCGGGCCCGACCCCCGGACTCACTTCCGTCAGTTCGTGGACCCGGTCGATCAACAGGCGGTCGAGCGGATTGGCTTCGCCGGGAACGGCGCGCGCGAACTCGACCCAGGCCATCACCTCCTGGCGGCTCCCGGACAACAGCCAGAACCACAGCAGCGCGACGACCACCCGGAGTACGAGCGCCGCGTCGCCGCTCTCGCCCAGGTAGCGCAGCGCGGCCAGGACGTTGTCGTGCTCGGCGTGCAGGCGCGCGAGCCAGGACAGCTGCTCGGCCCGCCGCAGGTATGCGGCCGCATCGATCGCGAGCCCGGCGAAATGTCGCGCATGAGCAGCCCGAATGGCTTGCAGCTCGCCCGCCTCGGAGACCCGCTCCAACCCGTACTCACGGATGGTCTCCAGCATCCGGTAGCGAGGGCCACCCGCGTCCGCGATCTGCAGCAGCGACTTGTCGACGAGCGAGCACAGGAGGTCAAAGACGTCGGCCGCCGCGACCGTACCGCCCGCGCACACAGCCTCGGCCGCTTCCAGCGTCGAGCCGCCGACGAACACCGACAGGCGCCGCAGCAGGGCCCGCTCGGATTCGTCGAGCAGATCCCAGCTCCAGTCCACGACGGCCCTGAGTGTCCGGTGGCGGGGCAAGGCGGCGCGACTGCCGCCGGTCAGCAGGCGGAAACGATCGTCCAGCCGCGCGGCCAGCTGCGGCAGCGTCATCGAGCGGAGCCGGGCGGCGGCCAGCTCGATCGCCAGGGGGAGTCCATCCACCCGCTGGCACACCTCGATCACCGCCCCGACGGTGTCCTCGTCGATCGTGAACCCGGCCGCTGCGGTCGCCGCGCGGTCGGCGAATAGCCGCACCGCGGGGACGGCCAGGGCCTGCTCCGGCGACAATCGATTCTCGGGCAGATCGAGCGGCGCGACCGGCACGATCATCTCGCCAAGGATTCCCAACGGCTCGCGGCTCGTGCACATGACCCGTAGCCGGGCGCACGAGCCCAGCAGGCGGTCCGCCAGGTGCGCCACCGGCTCGAGCAGGTGCTCGCAGTTGTCGAGCACCAGCAGGGTCTCTTTATCGGCCAGCACTTCCAGCAGATGGTCGAGCGCGTCGCACGTGCTGATCGTCGCGTTCGTGCGTGTCGAGCCGGTGCCCAGCAGCTGCACCTCCCGCAGCCCGAGCGATCCCACCACCGCGGGCGCGACCCCGTCGGCGCCGGCTACCGGCGCTAACTCGACCAGCCAGACGCCGTCGCGCACCGAGCCGCTGACCCGGTCGGCGACCTCGCTGGCCAGACGCGTCTTCCCCGCCCCTCCGGCGCCGATCAGCGTCAGCAGCCGGTGTTCGCGCAACAACTCGGTCACCCGTTCGAGCTCGCGCTCGCGCCCGACGAAGCTCGTGAGACGAACGGCGAGATTGGATCGCCTCCGGTGCTCGGCAGGCGTGATGGCCGGCCCCGGCGGCCCGCCCTGAAGCACCGACAGGTGGATCTCCTGGAGCTCCGGGGACGGAACGACCCCGAGCTCCTCGGCCAGCCGCGCCCGCACGCGCTCGTACACCGCCAGCGCGTCGGCCTGCCGCCCGGACGCGTAAAGCGCCTGCATCAGTTGCCCGGCGATACGTTCATGGAGCGGTCGCTCGCCGGCCAGAGCCTCCAATTCGGGCACCAGCTCGGCCGCCCGTCCCAGCGCCAGCTCCGCCTGCGCCCGGTCCGCCCGCGCGGCTACCCGTAGGTCCTCGAGGGTCCCGGCCGCCGTGGCCAGCGACCCGCTGAGAGCGACGTCGCCGAGTACCGGCCCGCGCCACAGTGACAAGGCCTCGTCCAGCACTCGGCGGGCAAGCTCCGGATCGCCGCCCAGCAGCCGGCTCGCGCCCTCGGCGGTGAGGCGAGCAAACCGCGACGCGTCGACGTCTTCGCTCCTCAGCGCGAGCCGGTAGCCGCCGGCGCTCTGGACGATCAGCTCGCCGTCGCCCAGCGTCCGGCGCAGGCGAGACACCAGGGACTGCAGGGCGTGCAGCTCGTCCGCGGGCAGCTCGCCGTCCCAGATTGCGTCGGCCAGGCTCGTGGCCGACAGCGTTTGCCCGACGTCGATCGCCATGCGCGCCAGCAGCGTCTTCAGCCGCCCGCCGGCAATCTCGAGAGGACGGCCGTCATGTTCAAGTATCAGAGGGCCGAGGATCCCGACGCGCACGGTCCCACTGTGACAGTTCCCGGAGGTATCTGAGCGCGGCTGCCGGGCGGTCGCGCTCTCCCAGGGCTACTGCTCGGCTTCGATCTCCTTCAGCAGCTCCTCGCCGGACAGCTTCGTGTCGGCCCAGTGGTCGTGCATCCAGGCGAGGTGCTCCCAGCGGCTGTCGACGATCCGCTTGAACTCCCAGTTGGGGATGTACTGCTGGTGGACGTGCTCGGTCATCAGCGCGGGGTCGATCTCGTAGATGTGCTCGAAGCGCGACACGACCACGTCGGTGACGCGCTCGGCCGGCGGCGGTTTCTCAGCTGAGAGTCGGAAGCCAAGCATCGCTCACGCCTCCTCGTAGGCTTGGTCGAGTAGGTACTTCCCGGGGTTCATGATGTTGTTCGGATCGAGCGCGCGCTTGATCGTCTTCATCACTTCGAAGCCGCCCCCGAGTTCATCCGGCACGAGATCGACCTCGCCGGCGCGGCACGAGCCGTGGCAGGCGGAGATCGATCCGCCGTGCTCGATCGAGACGCGGGCGAGGTCGCGCTTGGCGTCGACCCACGCCGCCCAGCTGCGGTCGTCCCACTTCATCTCCCAGATGCCGATGTCGATCTCGGCCAGGTAATCGCCCCACGGCTTGTAGGCGCCGTTGGTGTAGGCGAACATCCCCCAGTCGTCGAACATGTCGAACCGCTCGCACAGGTCGACGGCGATCGCGTGCCACTCGTCGCGGACGGCCGGCAGCTCGGGGTAGGGGATCGACGCGTCCTCGCAGTGCCAGCTCATCAGCGCCACCTGCCCGTCGCGGGTGCGACCGTGCTGAGGCGTGGCGTAGCGGTCGTGGCGCGAGGCCCAGTCGCCCTGGGAGATCTCATCGCCCATGTACTGACCGCCTGACGCCTTGCCGATCTTCAGCAGGCGCTTGGCCCCCGCGCGGACCTCGTCCTCGTTTCCGTACGAGGCGCACGCGATCACGCTCTTGACGTCGTCGGGTTGCGGGATGTACGCCTCGTCGTCGCGCCGTAGGTACTTGACCTTCCACTCGTCGAACAGGACGACGCCGGCGAGGGTGGCCACGCCCGCCCGCGCCAGCTCGCCGGTGGCGCGCCATGCGTCCATATAGCTCGGATAGTGCAAGAACATCGAGAACTCGGCCTCGGGCCGCGGCACCAGCTCCAGCGTCGCCTCGGTGACGATCCCGAGCGTCCCCTGGTGGCCCATGAACAGGTGCTTGAGCTGGAAGCCGCTGGAGGACTTGCGGATCTTCGCTCCGCCTCCGTCGCCGACGCGGATGATCTCGCCGGTGGGGAGCACGATCTCGAACGAGATCACGAGATCGCGCGTGTGGCCGTAGCGGCCGCCGATCAGCGAGAACCCGCTCGTGCCGATCCGCCCGCCCACGAGCGAGCACGGATACGAGGCCGGATCGTCCGGATAGATGTAGCCGTACGGGCGCAGGACTTCGTTGAGCTTGAGCATGTTGATCCCGGGGCCGACGGTGACCGTGCGGTTGGCGTGGTCGATCTCGTGGATCTGGTTCATCAGCTTGATATCGACCACGATCCCGTGCTTGAGCGGAACCGCCCCGTCGGTCAGCCCGGTCCCGCCGGCCCGCGGCACGATCGGGATCCCGTGGCGGTTGGCCAGCTTGACGACCTCGGAGACCTGCTCGGCCGAGGTCGGCAGGACGACTGCCTGGGGGACGTGGTCCTCCCACCGGTGAGCGGGGAACGGCGCCGGCACCCGCGTGCGGTTGAAGAGAGCCGAGCGGCCCGTGAAGACGTGATCGGGTCCGCAGATCGCCGTCAGTTCATCGACTACACCTTCGATCAGAGCAGTCGCCATCTCACACCTCGAATCCGGCCGCCTCGGCCACGAGCTCGAAGATGTCGAACACCTCGATCCCCTGTGCCTCCCCCTGTTCGGTCAATGGTCGCTCCGACCAGGGACACGCGGAGACGAGCGTGTCGACCCCCTCGAGCTCCTTCGCCTTCGCCACCCGCCGGCGGCTGATCTCGGCCGTCAGCTCGGGCTTCTCGACGGCCAGGTTGGAGCCCGCGCCCGAGCAGTAGGACCACTGGGTGACGTGGTCGACGTCGACGAAGGTCAGCCCGGGAATCGCGCGCAGGATCTCGCGCGGGGCCTGCCACACGCCCATCCGCTTGTTCAGCCGGCACGGATCGTGATAGGTGACCGTGCGCTCCACCGGCGTGGTCAGCTTCAGCTTGCCCTCGCGGAGCTGTTCGGCGATCAGGTCGACGGCGAGCACGATCTCGAACTCGTCGAAGTTGTCGTCCAGCGCCGGGTACTGCTCGATGATCGTGATGTAGTCGTGCGGGTCCAGGCACACGATCCGCTTCGTCCCGGTCTTGCGCCAGTCGATCATGTTGTGCTCGGCCATCTTGTGCGCGATGTCCACGTAGCCGGTCTCCCACATCGGACCGCCGCAGCACCACTGCTGGCTCATGAGGCCGAACTCGACGCCCGCCGCCTGCAGGAGCACCGCGACCGCCCGCGGCACCGAGGGCCGGTAGAAGGCGGCCTCGCAGTCGGCGAACAGGACCGTGTGGCCGCCGGTCGGGACGTCCAACCCCGCCGCCCAGGCGCGGACCTTGCTGCCCGAGGTCTCGCGCGCCCAGCCGAGCACCGGCTCGTTCCCCCACCGGTCGGTCAGCTCGGCCCACCGCTTCCAGTTCTTCTGGTGGATCCCGCTCTTGACCGCGAGCGCCCGCATCGCCTTGACGACGTCGATCGTCCGCTGGCGGAAGCGATAGAAGTCGCCCGTGAACAACGTGTTGGGGCAGCGCAACTCGCAGGCGCCGCACATCGTGCAGTGAACGTAGTCCTCGGCCACGTCTTCGATCGACAGGTGGCCCTTCTCCATCGCCACCACGTTGGCGTGAAAGGCCGTCGGCGTGTGGCGCTCGTCGCGCGTGACCTGCATCACCGGGCAGACCTCACGACAGAACTTATGCGACGAACTGAAGCAGTTGTATGCAACATCGCGGTACTCGTCGAGCAGCTCCTGCACCGCCCCGTTCGTCGTCTCTGCTGATGTTGTGGTGTCGGTGTCGGCCATCGGTTCTCCTCTCTAGCCGTGACGCTGGCGACGCGGGCGAGCGCTTCCGCGCACGTACGTTCCGAGCGGGTAGGTTCGGTAGCGGGGCCGCGGCAGCTTCTCGATCGTGATGAAGCCGGGCGGCGCGTTGATCACGTCCGGGATGCGGTTCACCAACTGCGTGCACGTCGTCATCGACGTCGGAACGGCCGGGTTGGACAGCCGCAGCTCGGGCTCACCGGTGACCGTCCAGTCGTTGCTGTCGGCCTCGCCGGGAAGGTACAGCCTCCCCGTCATCTCGAAGGTGAGCGTAATCCCCTGGTGCGAGCGGACGATGTCGACGTCGGTGAACCCGATCACGCGGCCCGGGTCGACCGTGATCCCGAGGCTGTTCGAGCGCACCGCCTCGGTGGCGATCTCCGGACGCGTCGTGCTCTCCTGCGCGAGCACGGTCAGGCCGAGATCCTCGACCAACGCCCCCAGCGTGTTGCGGCCAAAGCTCGGCGGCCGGTCGGCCTCCTCGAGCCACCGATCGAAGTCCTCGGGACTGGTGTCCACCCGCTGGTCCTTGGCCACCTCGGGGCCGTAGTCGTCGACGTTCCACGACGCGCGGCCGGTCACCGTCTCGATCCGGTGCGAAGTGGCCAGCACCATGCTGACCAGGTTGACCCAGTAGACGTCCTGGTGGCCCGTGCCGGTCAGCGTGACGCCGTTGCGGCGCGCCAGCCGGTCGAGCGCGGCGGTCTCCATCGGTGACGTGTTCCAGGGGTACAGGGCCTCTTCGGAGATCGTTATCGCGTTCACGCCGTGTTCGGCGCAGCGGTACAGATGCTCGTACATATCGTCCATGTAGCTGGCCACGGCGATCACCGCGATGTCAGCCGACCGCGTCGACAGCACCCGATCGGGATCGTCCTCGACCTTCACCCCGGTCTCGAACCCGAGTCCCGCGACCTCGCCCAAGTCCCGGCCGACCTTCTCCGGGCTGCGGGCGAGCGCGCCCACGATGTCGACGCCCTTCTCGAGCATCATCCTGGTCGCGATCGAGTTCATCGCTCCCACGCCGTAGACGACCGCCTTGATCCGCTTCATCCACTCTCCCTTTCTGGATCCTGCGCCGCCCACCGAGGACGCGCCGAAGCATAACGCCGGTTGGTTGAATTTGTCCAAACGTTGTCAGGCCGGGCCAACCCGTCTCACGCGTCGGTGCCGAGTAGTCGGGTCCCCTCGATGACCTCGACCGCCCGCATGGCGAGCCACAGGTCCACAACATCCTTGGTCCGGGACAGGCTGCGGGAGGTGAGCTCCTCTATCCGGTGCATGCGGTAGACGAGCGTCTGCCGGTGAATGAACAGCTCGGCGGCCGTTCGACTCGGCGAACGGTCGTTGCGCAGCAGTACGGCCAGCGTTTGCACGAGCTTCGTGCCCCGCTCGCGGTCATAGCGCAGCAGGGCGCCGAGCACGTGCTCGGAGAGCTCCTCGGCGCGCTCGAGCGCGAACGTCCAGGAGGCGGAGTCGGCTTCGCCGTAGCGGACCACCCGCGGCCGGTCCACGAGCGCGCCGTGGAGCGCCCAGCGCGCCTCGCGGGCGCTGCCGGGAACGCCCTCCGGCTGCGCCACCGTGCAGCTGAGGCCGATCGCGCCGCGGTCGGGCAGCGCCTCGACGAGCATCGTCACCGACGCTGGATCGTCCGGGACCAAGGCGAGCGCGATCGTGTTCGGATCGCCGGCCCGCACCAGGTGTGGCACGCCCCGCGCGAACAGGTCCTGAGCCGGCGAGTGGCCGACATCCCACCACGCCGCAACCACGAGCTCGCCGGCCGCCAGCCCGGTGGCGCGCAGCTGGGCTCGGGCGTGGGCGGCGTCGAGGCGGCCGCCGAGCAACTCCTGGAACAGCTCGGCGCCGGAGCGGCTCAGCGCCTCGCGCTCCGAGGCGAGCTTCTCGAGCTCGAGCGCGGCCACCGTCGAGGCGTGCTGGAGCACGCTGAGCTCGGGCGCGGACTCGGTGAAGCAGCTGGCCACGAGGGCGGCCGGGCGGCGGGAGGGCACCGGCACGATGAGCGCTGCCCGCCCGTCGATATCGAGGCGAAGGATCGCCGGCAGACGGCCCGCGCACCGCTCGAGCGTGTCGCCCAAGACGTCACGGACCGTCGGCGGAGCGGCGCGCTGTGGCGCGAACGCGTAGCGCCAGGCGGCCATGTCGAGCACCTCGAGGCGGCATCCGAGCTCTACGCCCAGATCGTCGAACAGCGACGTCGCGTCGCGGCCATCGATCGTGGCCGTGCGCAACGACTCGTAGATGCGGGCCGTCTTGAGCAGCCGGCGCCGCTCCTCGACGTCCGTCCGCGACTCGACGACGACGCGCGCGACCGCGGCGAACGGGACCTCGTACGGCGTGATTAGGATCGGGAGGGCGCGGCGCTCAGAGGCCGCGACCATCTCCGCGGAGATCGGCGGTGCCGCGACGTCCTCGCCGATCGCCACCGCGCTGATGCCGGCGTCAGCGAGGCGGTTGATGAACTGGGATTGCTCGGCGGGATCGGCGGGCATCCCGAGACCGTTGGTCATCAGCATGTCGAACGGCTCGAGCCAGTGCCACGGGTCGGGCAGCTCGCAGCTATGAGCCCAGTTGATGACCTGATCGCCCCCGGCCCGGCCGCAGTGAAAGCGCGTGCGCAGATGCGGCGTCTCGACGAGCTGTTTGACGGTGATCGCCACCGTCCCCTCATACCACTGTATGAGGGCTATGTGCAACTTCATCGAGGCGCGGAGTTGCGCGTTCGCCCCGCCGGGGAGCAGAATTGGCTCATGCGGGCTGTGCTCCTAGGCGGCGCAGGCGAAGTCGGCGCCGAGGTGGCCCGCGATCTGGCGCGCGTCGCCGAGTTCGACTCGCTGGTGATTGCCGACGTGGATGGCGAGCGCGCGGCAATGCTCGCGCGCGAGCTCGAGCATCCGGGAGTCGAGGCCTGCCAGATCGACGTCCGCGACCGCGAGTCGGCACTGCAGACGCTCGCCGGCGCGAACGTGCTCGTCAACTGCACGAGCTTCGCGTTGTTCGACGAGGTGCTCGCGTTGGCCATCGCGGCGCGCGTCGACTACGCAGATCTGATCTCCGAGCCGACCGCAGAGCAGCGGCGGGCCGCGCGCGAGGCCGGGATCACGGCCATCTCGGGGCTGGGCGCCTCGCCCGGGCTCTCCAATGTGCTGGTCCGGCATGCGGCCGATGAGCTCGACGAACTGCATGACGTCGACATCTCGTGGATCAGCCTCCGCACCGTCGCCCCCTCGCAGGGCTTGCTTGACACGATCCTCTGGGAGACCTCGCAGGACTGCCCGACGCGCCTCTACTACCGCGACGGCCGCCACCATCGCGCCGCATTCCTCGAGGGCTCGCGGAGCGTCGAGTTCGCGCCGCCGGTCGGTCGCCAGTTCGTCTACTACGTCCCCCACACCGAGGTCACCACGCTCCCGCGACACTTCCCGACGCTGCGCAGCTGCGCCGTGCGGGGCAGCTGGCGGCCCGAGCTGATGCAGGACATGCGCGTGCTCGAGCGCTACGGCCTGCTGGCCACCGACACGTTGGAAGCGACCAAGCGGGCGGTCTGGGAGCGGTGGGGCGGGATCCGCGACGGCGGCGCGTGGGTGCTGTACGTCAACGTCGAGGCCGGCGGCACGCGCGACGGCGAGCTCGTCCGGCGCACCTATAAGGCCAGCCATCCGGCGCAGTGGGGCGAGCACGGCCTGGCTCGGATGACGGGCGTCCCGGCTGCCGTCGGGGCACAGCTGCTGGCACGCCACGGCCGGACCGCCACGGGATTCGTCGATCCCGAGCAGTACTACGAGCCGAACGAGTTTCTGTCCGAGCTCGAGCGGCGCAACGGCATCGTGATCGAGCGCGGGGAAGACGTCGGTCCAGCATCAAAGTGAGTGAGAGGAGAGTCGGATGGACAGCCTGTACATCGGCGGCGAATATGTGGTCAGCCACTCGAGCGAAGGGATCGAGGTCGAAAATCCCGCTACCGAGGAAACGATCGCGGTGGTGCCCGACATCGACGGCACCGACGTCGACCGCGTGGTGGACGTCGCCCGCCGCGCGCAGCGCCAGTGGCGACTCGTCGACGGCCTCGAGCGGGCTACGGTGCTGCACCGCTGCGCGGATGCGCTCGAGGCCCACGCCGACGAGCTCGCGGTCTTGCTTACTCGCGAGGGCGGCAAGACGCTGAAGGAGAACCGCGACGAGATCGATTGGAGCGTCACTGCCTTCCGGCACCTGGGCGAGGTCACGCGCGCTAATCGGGGACGGGTGGCCGGAGCGACGAAGCCGGGCCAGCTCAACTTCGTGCTCAACGAGCCGCTCGGCGTCGTCGTGCACATCCTGCCGTTCAACTACCCGATCGTGCTGATGGCGTGGCAGGTAGCCGCCGCCCTGGCCGCCGGTAACGCCTGCATCGTCAAGCCCAGCGAGCAGACGCCGCTGGCCACGCTGCGCCTCGGCGAGGTGTTCTCAGATTTGCCCGCCGGCGTCTTCAACGTCGTGACGGCGACGGGGGCGGGCGCCGCGCAGCTCGTCGAGCATCCGGGCACGGACATGATCGCGTTCACGGGATCGGTGGCGACCGGCTCGCGGATCATGGCGGCCGCCGCTCCCCGGATCAAGAAGCTGCTGCTCGAACTCGGCGGCTCGGATCCGTTCATCGTCCTCGGCGACGCCAAGCTCGACGTGGCCGCGCGCGGCGGGGTGTTCGCCGCCTTCCTCAACGCCGGCCAGGTGTGCACCTCGGCCGAACGGTTCTTCATCGAGGCCTCGGTGTACGACGACTTCATGGCCCAGGCGGTCGAGGTGATGGGTTCGCTGCGGGTCGGCGATCCGTTCGGCGACGTCGACGTCGGCGCCCTGATCTCGCGTTCGGCCCGCGATCAGGTGGGGCGAGTGATCGAGGAGATCTCGGGTCGCGGGGCGCGCGTCGTCCGCGGCGGTCAGGCTCCGCCTGAGCTGACCAAGGGGTACTTCTACGAGCCGACGCTGATCGAGGTCACCGACCCCGAGCGCCAGCGGTTCGAAAGCGAGATCTTCGGGCCGCTGGCCACGGTCACGCGGGCCCGCGACCTCGACCACGCGATCGAGCTCGCCAACGGCTCGAACTTCGGCCTGGGAGCCAGCATCTACACCTCAAGCTTGGAGACGGCGATGCGCGCCGCGACCGAGTTGGAGGCCGGCACGGTGTGGATCAACGACCCGCTGAAGGACAACGACGCGGCGCCGTTCGGCGGGATGAAGTTCAGCGGCCTGGGCCGCGAGCTCGGCTTCGAGGGCGTGAGCGCGTTCACCCAAGCCAAACACGTCCACATGGACTTCGCGCAGGTCCCGTCGCCGGAGTGGTGGTTCCCCTACGAACGGCCGGCGATCGACGAGCGCCAGGTCACGAAGGAGGTCACATCGCCGTGAGGCCGGTGCGCGCCGTCGTCTACGGCGTCGGGGCGATGGGGTCGATCATGACGCGCCTGCTGGTCGAGAAGGGCGCGGAGGTGGTCGGCGCGGTGGCCCGGAGTCCGTCCAAGGTCGGGCGGGATCTGGGCGAGGTCGCCGGGCTCGGCGTCGAGCTGGGCGTCACCGTGGCCGACGACGGTGCCGCCGTGATCGCGTCCGCCCGCGCCGATGTCGCGCTCGTGGCCGTCTCGAGCTATCTCGAGACGATGTACGACCACCTCCGCGTATGTCTGGAGCACGGCGTCAACGTCATCACGATCGAGGAGGAGAGCTTCTTCCCGTGGGGGACCGCGCCCACGCTGGCCGGTCAGTTGGACGAGATCGCCAAGCGGCACGGCGTCTCGATCATGGGCTCGGGGGCCCAGGACCTCTATTGGATGACCCTGCCCTGCGCGCTGATGGGCGCCGCGCACCGAGTCGACTCGGTCCACGGCCGGACGATGTGGAACGTGGACGACTATGGCCCCGAGGTGGCGGAGCACGTCCACGCCGGATCGACGGTCCAGGACTTCCATTCCCACGTCGCGATCCACGGATGGCCATCGTTCGTCGTGCGCAATACGGCCGATGCGTTGCTCGCCGACGCGGGCCTGACCCCAGCCGAGGTGCGGACCGAGGTCCGGCCCGTGATCGCCGAGGCGGACACGCCGTCGCGGAGACTGGGCCGGGTGATCACGGCAGGACGGATGCTCGGGGTGACCGACACGGTGACGATCACCTCGCGCGAGGGCCCGTCGTTCACGTTCGAGCAGACCGGCTGCGTGTACGGGCCCGGACAGTCCGATCTCAACGAATGGGTCGTGCGCGGCGAGCCGGCCGAGCTGCGGCTGCGCAACGACCACGTGCCGACGCAGCTCGCCACCTGTACCCAGGTGGTCAACCGGATCCCCGACGTGATCGCGGCGCCCCCGGGGTTCGTGACCGTGTCAGCACTGCCGCGTCTGCGCTACCGACACTTTCCGTTGCAGTGCGAGTGAATTTTCTCCAATCAAGTGAGAGGTGAGAGAGAGTGGATTACGAAGCCATAGTCATCGGCGGCGGATTCGGCGGTCTGACCGCGGCCCGGGACCTCCACGACGCCGGCCATTCGGTGCTCGTGCTCGAGGGGCGCGACCGCCTCGGCGGACGGACGTGGTACAAGCCGTTCGGCGACACCGGCAAGAGCCTCGAGTTCGGCGGCACGTGGGTGGCGCCGCGCTGGCAGCCCCACATCGGGGCCGAGGTCGAGCGATATTCGGCGGAGCTGATCGAGAGCCCCGTGCCCTCGACCTTCGCCTGGTCGCTCGGCGGCGAGCTCACCACCGGCGTGAACCCGATCCCGGTGGAGGAGTGGCTGGCCTTCGAGCGGGCGATCCGGACGATCGACAACACCGCGGCGCGCATCCGCTTCGGCGAGGCGCCGCTTGACCAGCGGGGGCTCGAGGACCTCGACGTGCCGTTTGACTCGTGGCTGCGCGGCCTCGACCTCCCGCCCAAGACGCGTGACTTCCTCATGGCCTGGGCCGGGTTCTACTTCGGCGCGCACTGCTCGGAGGTGTCCGGCCTGCACATTCTCTCCTGGGTCGCCGGCTTCGAGAACAGCGCCGTGGCCTGGTACGTGGCGGTCAGCGAGAAGCTCGCCGCGGGTACCGCCGGACTGATCAACGCGCTGGCCGAGGATTCCGAGGCCGACATCGAGCTGAGCGCACCGGTGGCGGCGATCCAATCGACCGACGACGCGGTGGCAGTGACGACGCGAGCCGGCGACCGCTACACGGCGCGCGCCGCCGTGCTCGCGACGCCGATCAACACCTGGCACGAGCTCGCCGCCGCCTCCGCGCTCGGAGCCGCCAAGTCGGCCATGGCGCAGGAGCGGATGGCCGGCCACTCGATCAAGATCTGGGCCCTGGTGCGCAACGTCGGTGGCAACTTCTACGGCGTCGGCTGGGACACGAAGATCAAGTGGCTGGCGACCGAGTACAGCACGCCCGAGGGCGACCTGCTGGTCGGCTTCGGCACGTCTCCAGAGGAGCTCGACGTAACCGACGGCGACGCGGTCGCGGCCGCCGTGCGCGAGTTCCTGCCCGACGCCGACGTCGTCGCGACCGACGCGCATGACTGGAACGCCGACGAGTTCTCCCAGGGGACGTGGATGGCGTACCGGCCGGGCCAGGTGATGCGCCACGCCTCAGCGCTGCAGCGGCCGGAGGGCCGCCTCGCGTTCGCCGGATCGGATCTGGCCTCCGGCTGGGTGGGGTGGATCGACGGCGCGATCGAGAGTGGACACCGAGCCGCACGAGCCGCGGGCGAGATGCTGTCCGCGGGGGCACTGGCGTAAGGCACGGGCCGAGGTTACGATCGCCACAAGGACCGGAGGATCGCTCCGGTGTAGCACTCATCTGAAAGGAGCGGCGCCATGTCCACTGCAGGTGACGGAGCGATGCGGTTCAGCTACTGCATGCTGCCCGACTATCCCCTCGGGGACTCGATCGAAATGATCAAGGTCGCCGACGAGCTCGGCTATTACGCCTGCTACGCGGTCGACGAGACCTGGCACAAGGACCTGTGGGTGTTGTTCGCCGCGGCGGCCGACAAGACGCGCAACATCCGCTTCGGGCCCAACGTGACCCACGTGTTCCTCCGCGAACCGACGTTGATCTGCCAGCAGCTGGCAACCCTCGACGAGCTGTCCGGCGGGCGCGCGGAGGCGGTCGTCTCGACCGGGAACTTCGTGATGATGCAGCAGTACCACCTCGACTGGGCGCGGCGTAAGCCGCTGTCCCGGCTGCGCGAAGCGATGCACGTCATGCGCACCTTCCTCGATGACGGCAAGATCGACTTCGAGGGCGACTTCTTCCAGTACACGGGACTGTTCACCGCCGCCCGCCCCGTGCAGGAGCGGATCCCGCTGAAGATGGGCGGGATGAAGGGCCCGCGCTCGTTCGAGGTGGCGGGCGAGATCGCCGACGGGTTGCACCACGCGCTCTCGTACTCGCGCACCGCCTACGACTATGTGGTCGACCACGTGAAGGTGGGCGCGCAGGAGGCCGGGCGCAACTGGCAGGACCTCGACCTCGGCGCCTGGATCGTGTCGGTGATCTCGGAGGACTCGGAGGCGGCCAAGCGCGCCGCGCGGATCCTGGTTGCCTTCTACATCCCCTCGATGCCGCCCGAGCAGCTCGCCCGCCACGGCATCGATCAGGCCGAGGTGCAGCCTATCTTCGACGCCTTCGCGGCCGGCGACGTGGCCAAGGCGATCAACATGTTCAGCCCCGAGATGGCCGCCAAGCTGTCGGTGGCCGGCACGCCGGAGGAGTGCGCCGAGCAGATCAAGCGGGACATCGCCCCCACCGGGATCAACCACATCATCCTCGCGCTGGCCGACTCGCCGCTGGTCGAGTTCTTCTCGGGCCAGAAGGCCGAGGGCGTACCGCCGATCACCGAGCAGCTGCGGTTGGCGGCCGATCGGATCATCCCGGCGTTCGCATGAGCTACCTCGACGACCTGTTCGGCCTCGGCGGTCAGACCGCGGTCGTCACGGGGGGCACCAGCGGGCTGGGTGCGGCCAGCGCGATGGCCCTCGCGCGCGGGCGCGCGCGTGATCCACTGGACGACGGCGGACGGACGGTTATCTGATCAGGGAGTCGGGACCCGAGGCGGCGAGCGATCGGGGTGACGGACCGATCGTCGACGCATCACCCGGCGGCCGGGACGTTCGTGGTCGCGGAGCCGGAGGCGCGACTGCTCAGCTTCGGGCAGGGGCAGTCCACTCAACGGCGGATCGGGCCGACTCGGCGGGCGCGGCGGACCCCAGCCGGGACCGTCATCGCCGTCGGATTCCGGCGGATCGGGCTTTGGGGCCGGCCGGCCGAGGATCGCCGGCAGGAACACAACCGCGAGCACGACACCCAGGAACACGACCGGGACGACGTCGAAACCGGATACCGGCACGTTGGTCGGGGGCGGCATATGTGGAGCGTAGCCCACTCGGGCGCTCTGGCCAAGGGGTAAACTCGCACGGATAGCCATGGGGCAACAAGCGGCCAACATGCCTCGGACGGTTCGTAAAGGGCCGTTGATCACGCTTACATGCGAGTGTGGTGAGCGCCGCCAGCTGCACTACGGAGAGGTCTGGAAGTGCGAGCGCTGCGGCAAGCGGTGGAATACGAACAAGATTCCGCTGGACGAATACGCCGCGATCCGCCGCACGCAGATCCGTTACCGGCTCGTCCCGCTGCTTGCCGGCCTACTGCTGCTGGTCGCCGTGATCGCGTTCTGGATCACGGGCCAGACGTACGGCGCGTTGGTCGCGGTTCCCTTCTTGATCGCGTCATGGGTTATGTTCGGGCACCCGTTCTTCCGCTCGCGCTACCGCAAGTCGCTGAGCAAGAACCTCCCCACCTGGGAGATTAAGCCCGACTAGCGCAGGCGCTGGCCGCCCTTTATCGGCCCGCGCCTGTTCGTCGTCGCTGTGCTTCCTCGCGCGGCCGTCAGTGCACGATCAGCACGTCGCAATGCACCCGGTGCGCCACCGACTCGCTCACGCTCTGACCGAACAGCCGGGCGATCGCGTTGGGCTCGCGCGTGCCAAGCACGATCAGATCCGCGTCGCGGTCACGCGCGAGCTGGGCGATCGTCTCGGCCGGGTGTCCGAGGCCGGCAACGTAATCGGCCTTTAGTCCCTCGCCTTCGAGGTAGGTCTGGGCGTGGTGGAGCTCCTCGACGTGGTGCTCGGGGGGGTCGGTCGAGTCGACCGGCCCCGCTGAGCGCCCAATGTTCGTCGTGATCGGGGCGATGCTGGTGACGACCAGCTCGGCCTGGAACGCCTTGGCCAGCTCGGCCGCGCGCTCGAGGGCGCGCTTGGCGGCGTCGGATTCGTCGTAGGCGACAACGATCTTCTTCATGGTCTACCTCGCCGTCGGCACGGCCGCGGACCCTTCGGGCGTCCAGCCGACCTGGATCAGCGCCTCGCGATCTGGCCCCTCGGGCATCGTCGGCGTTGTCTCCTTCCAGTGGATCGATTCCTTGTCCTCAACGATTCGGCGGTAGAAGAAGAGCAGTATGGAGGCAAGCAGGACCCCGATGCCGATGAAGAAGTCGGTCCAGTTGCCGTAACCGTTCAGGCTCGGCGACCCCGCCCCGACGACCAGGATCGCGATGCAGTAGCACAACAGGAAAACGCAAATTCCCACCCAGACACCGCTGACCTTGAGCGGTCGCGGCCAGTTCGGCCGGTCCTTGCGCAACAACAGGAAAGCGCTGAGGGCGAACACGTTGCACAGCACGTATCCGATGTTGCTCATGTACAGGATCGCCAGGTTGCTCGAGATGAACAGGATCAGGCACGTGTTGACGACCAAGTCGACCGTCATGGCATTCCCGGGGACGTGAAAACGATTGAGCCTGCCGAGCCACCTGATCGTCAGGCCGGACTTGGAGATCCCGTAGAGCGCTCGCCCGGCATCGGCGGTCGAGCTGGACATCGAGAGTAGGAACGAGATGATCAGGAACACGAGCAGGACGTCCGTCACGCCCTTGCCCACGATCAGGTTCATCGCGGTCACGTACGACGTGCTGCCCAGGATGGCCGCCGTCGACGGAATTCCGGTCACCCCTCCGAGCCCGAGCGGCAGCAGGATGTAGACGAGCAGTGAGAAGACGCCGGCGCTGCGCAGCGCAATCGTGCTGTCCTTGCGGGACTTGTATTCCGGGGTGAACGTCGCACAGACCTCGACGCCGTTCGACGACCAGAGCATGATGAACAGCCACACGAGCGCGATTTTCACGCCGCCCCACTGGTTGCTGGCCAGCGCCCAGTGCACGTTGGAGGAGTGCCAGTGCCCCGAGATAAAGCCGCCGAACATCAAGACGCACAACGGGATCATCATCAGCACCCCGGTGACGTACGTGAACCAGGCGAACAGCCGCACACCGAAGATGTTGAACACCCACACGAGCACGATGCACCCGATTCCGATGAAGTTGAAGAGGTTCAGGTGGACGACGCCGTCGTACACGTTCCAGTTCGTGGACGAGAACCACTGCGCCTGAATCAGCGAGCCGATCAGGTTGCCGAAGATCGCGAGCACGACAGACCAGCCGATCCAGTAGCCGAAGGTGGCGACCGGGCCGACGAGTGTCGTGTATCTGCGCCAGCCCTCGTTCGCATAGAGGGAGATCCCGCCCGACCGACCGGGGAACATCATCGCGAGCTCCGAGTAGACCCAGACGTTCATCAGCGAGACGGCGGCCGAGATCCCCCAGAGCACTGTCGCCCCGGTGACGCCGAGGGCTCCGTAAGCGCCCAGCAGCGATCCCAGGAGGAACCCAGGGTTGCACAGAGCGATCGTGAACCCATCCCACCAGCGCAACGACTTCAGAAGCTGGCGTTCCTCAACGACTGCTGTGGCCATGCCGCAATCCTCTCCTCGATTGAGCCAGTTGGCGATTGAGTGCTGTCGGGCGCACCCGCAAGGTCGCTCTTATACCATTTTGTACAAGTTCAGTCAACGAATGCGGGGCTGCCGGCGGGGTCCGCGAGGCCCCTGTTTGAGGCGTATCCAGCCGTTCTGAAGGCGTACCACACCCTGCTCGTAAGACGCGCCATGCCCGTCAATCCTTCCCCGCTCGTAGCGAACAAATGTGTCGCTGAGACGGAGTCGGCGCCGGCGCCCCTTCGCGCGCGAAAAACCCCTTTCCAGGGAGTCCCCGCGGGCGTAGAATCGCTCCCAGGCGATGGCCCAGATTATCGATCGCCCCCGCGGTACCGAAACGCTCCGGATTGCCCGTGGCGGGCCGGCCCGTCCGGTCGTGCTGGGCACGCTGTCGGTGCGCGTTCATCCGAACGCCGAGCGGGTCGCGCTGGAAAGCGCGCTGGAGGCGGGAGTGCCGCTGATCGTGGCCAACATGATCCCGTTGCAGGCATATCCGATGACGATGATCCTCGCCCCGCAGTACGCGACCCTCCCGCACGAGGAGGACCTCGAGGCCGTGCGGGAGACGGCGAGGCGCGCGGCCGAGCTCGGCATCAAGACCGAGCTGCTCCGCGTTTCGAGCCGCCGCCCCGTGCACGCCCTGCTCGAGCTCGTGAGCGAGCGCGACGCCGGGCTGCTCGTGTTCGGTCCCGACCTCTCGCGGACGCCGCGACTGCGGTTTCGCCTGGCGGCCAGGACCGTGCGACGCGACGCAGCCTGCCTGGTGTGGATCGCGCCTGACGGGTGAGCCCGTCGCACCGTCGCGAGATGGACATCGGCCGTTAAAACCGATAAAAAGGCGCAGGCTGGACGAATTTGTCCGATCGTGAATGAGGAGAGAAAACGTGGCGCGTGATTCGAAGTACGACATCCTGTTCGAGCCGATTCAGATCGGGCCCAAGACGCTCCGCAACCGCTTCTACCAGGTCCCCCACTGCAACGGGGCGGGCTCTGAGAAGCCGGGCATGCAGGCGTACAACCGCGGGATGAAGGCCGAGGGCGGCTGGGCCGGCGTGTGCACCGAGTACTGCTCGATCCACCCCGAGTCCGACGACACGAGCCGGGTGTCCGCGCGTATCTGGGACGAGGGCGACGTGCGCAACCTGGGCGCGATGTGCGACCGGCTGCACGAGTTCGGCTCCCTGGCCGGAATCGAGATGTGGTACGGCGGCCCCCACGCGCCGTGTATGGAAACCCGGGCGACTCCGCGCGGCCCCTCGCAGATCCCCTCCGAGTTCGAGATCAACATCCATCCGCGCTACATGGATGAGGACGACATCGCCGAGGTCCAGCAGATGTACGTCGACGCAGCGCTGCGCGCTCGCGACGCCGGGTTCGACATCGTCTACGTCTACGGCGCCCACTCCTACCTGCCGCTGCAGTTCCTCTCGCCGTTCTACAACAAGCGCACCGACGGTTACGGCGGCTCGTTCGAGAACCGGGCCCGGTTCTGGAAGGAGTGCCTGATCAAGGTGCGCGAGGCGGTCGGCGACGACTGCGCGATCGCCTCGCGGTTCGCGGTCGACACGCTCTACGGCTCGGCCGGCATCCAGGTCGGCGAGGACGGGGTGCGGTTCGTCGAGTACGTCGACGAGCTCGTCGACCTGTGGGACCTGACCGTCGGCGACATTGCCGAGTGGGGCCAGAACGCCGGCCCATCGCGGTTCTTCGAGGAAAACCACGAGAAGCCCTTCACGGGCCAGATCAAGGCCGGCGACCACACCAACAAGCCGGTCGTCGGCGTCGGCCGAGTGACCAATCCCGACACGATGGTGGCGATCATCAAATCGGGTCAGTTCGACATCATCGGCGCCGCCCGCCCCTCGATCTCGGACCCGTTCCTACCCAAGAAGATCGAGGAGGGAAGGCCCGACGACATCCGCGAGTGCATCGGCTGCAACCAGTGCATTTCACGGTGGGAGATCGGCGGCCCACCGCTCGTGTGCACGCAGAACGCGACCGCCGGCGAGGAGTACCGCCGCGGCTGGCATCCGGAGAAGTTCCATCCGGCAGCCAACCGCGACAAGGGCGTGCTCGTGGTCGGGGCCGGCCCGGCCGGGATGGAGTGCGCGATGGTGCTCGGCAAGCGCCAGATGTCGGCCGTCCACCTGGTCGACGCCGAGCGCGAGATCGGCGGGTGCGTGAACTGGATCTCGCTGCTGGGCCATTCCGACGGCGCCGAGAACCTGGCCCGCGGGTCGGCTCGCGGCCTGGGCGAGTGGAAGCGGATCGTCAACTACCGGCAGATCCAGCTCGACAAGCTCTCCAACGTCGAGGTGCATTCGAACTCCCGCCTGAGCGCGAACGACATCCTCGAGTACGGCGCCGAGATCGTCATCGTCGCTACCGGCTGCCACTTCGCCACCGACGGGTTGAATCCGGCCACGCACTCGCCGATCGAGGGTGCCGACACCTCGCTCGACTGGCAGCTGACTCCGGATGAGGTAGTCGGAGAGTCCAAGCGGGTCGGCAAGCGCGTGCTCGTGCTCGAGAACGAGGGTTACTTCATGGGGGCCTCCGTGGCCCAGAAACTGGCCGGCGAGGGTCACAAGGTTCACCTGCTGACTCAGATGGGCGACATCGCGGGCTACATGGAGTACACGCTCGAGGCGCCGATGCTCCACCGCGACCTCCATCGCCTCGGCGTCGACATCCGGCCCTACACGATGCTCGAGAAGATCGAGCCCGGCGTCTGCCACGCCTACAACATCTGGAACGAGGCCCACAAGGAGCAGTTCGAGGTCGACACCGTCGTGCTCTGCACGCAGCGCGTCTCCAACGACGAGCTCTACCGCGAGCTCAAGGCCGACAAGGCGCGGCTCGAGTCCGAAGGGATCGAGCACGTGTTCCTGATCGGGGACGCGTCCGCGCCGCGGATGATCGTCGACTCGATCTTCGACGGCCACCGGTTGGCGCGCGAGATCGACTCCCCGAACCCCGCCATGCCACTTCCGTTCATCCGGGAGCGGCGGCTGTGGGGCGAGTCGTCGAACGACGATTACCGGGCCCAGCTGCTAAACACGCCGGATGTCGTCGTCGGGTAGCGCCGCATGAAGATTGTTGTACCGGTCAAGCAGGTGGCCGCGCTCGACGACGAGTTCGAGTTGCTTGACGACGGCACCGACGTCGACCCCGACGGCCTCGAGTGGGAGCTCAACGAGTGGGATACGTTCTCGCTCGAGGCCGCGCTCCAGCTCCGCGACGCGGTCGGCGAGGGCGAGGTGGTGGCGGTCACGGTGGGCGATGACGAGGCCGAGGAGGGGCTGCTGAGCGCGCTCGCCAAGGGCGCGGATCGCGGCATCCGGGTGTGGGACGATGAGCTCGAGGGCGCCGATCCGCTCGCGGTGGCGCGGGTGCTGTCGGCGGCGGTGGAGCGCGAGGGACCCGATCTGGTGCTGTGCGGGGTGCAGTCTTCCGACGCCGTGAACAGCGCCACCGGAATCGCGCTCGCCGGCTACCTCGGGATGCCCCACGTGGCGGTGGTCAAGGGGATCGAGCAGGATGGTCAGCGGCTGACCGTCCAGCGCGAGCTCGAAGGTGGACTGGTCGAGCTGATCGACATCTCGCTGCCGGCGCTGCTGACGATCCAGACCGGGATCAACGAGCCGCGCTACGCGACGCTGCGGGCGATCAAGCAGGCCCGCGATAAGCCGCTGGCGGTCCAGTCGCTGGCCGACGTCGGCCTGGACGGCGACGCGGTGGCCGGCGCGGCCGGGTCGCGGCGGCGCCAGATCGCGTTACCGGACAAGGGCGAGGGAGCGGAGATGCTCGACGGCTCGCCGGCCGAGGTGGCGGCCAAGATCGCTGAGATCGTCAAGGATCGGGTCGGCTGATGGCGGGCATTCTGGTCATCGCCGAGGCGCGCCAAGGCGAGCTGCGCGAGGTGTCGTTCGAGCTGATCGCCGCCAGTCTGGAGCTCAAGGCGGCCGCCGGTGGTCCGCTCAAGGTGGCGATCATCGACGCCGAAGCGGGTTCGCACGCGGCCGCGCTGGGCGCCGGCGGCGTCGACGAGGTGGTTACCGTCACCTCGCCGGTGGCGCAGTTCGAGGCCCACGTGACCCAGCGGGCGCTCGAGGGGCTGATCGAGGCCGAGCATCCCCAGCTCGTGCTCGCGGCGCACTCGATCGACGCCCTTGGGTATGCCCCGGCGGTGGCGGCAGCGGGCGGACTCGGGTTCGCCAGCGATGTCACCGGCCTCGGCTGGGAGGGAGGGCCGATCGCTCGCCGGGGCGCGTACGGCGACAAGCTCGTGGCCGAATACGACTTCCCCGACAAGGACACCACGGTGCTGTTGTTGCGCGCGGGTACGTTTGCCCCTGTCGGCCGAGGCGCCGGCTCGGTGCCGGTGCGCGAGGTCGCGGTCGAGCTGGACGGCGTGGCGCGGACCGAGCACCGTGGCTATCAGGAGGTGCCGGCGGGCGACGTCGACATCACCAAGGCCGAGTTCCTGCTCTCGATTGGGCGCGGCATCGAGGAGAAGGACAACGTCGAGCGCTTCGAGGAGCTCGCGGAGAAGTTCGGCGCGACGCTCAGCGTGTCCCGCCCGCTGGTCGACGCCGGATGGGTGCCGGGCGCCCGTCAGGTCGGCCAGTCGGGTAAGACGGTCAAGCCCAAGGTGTACCTGGCGCTCGGGATTTCCGGCGCCGTCCAGCACCTGGCCGGGATGCGGACGGCCGAGACGATCATCGCCGTCAACACCGACCCCGAGGCTCCCATCTTCGGCGTCGCTCACTACGGCGCAGTGATGGACATGTTCGAGCTCGCGGACGAGCTCGAACAGACGCTCGACTAGTGCTCCCCACCCTCAACGGCGTGCTCGGGCTCGCTTCGGTGGCCACGCGGCCGGTGTTCTGGCACTTCACCGTGTGGCTGAGGGTCCTCTGGTACGTGCTCGCCGTGATCTCGGTGATCGTGTTCCTGTACGGGATCGCCAGGCCGCTGGTGAAGTATCGCCACGGCCACGGTGGCGGGCTACCGCCGGCCCGGCAGACCCCCGGATTGCTGTGGCGAGGCCTGCGCGAGCTGCTGCGGGGAGCGACGATCTCGCGGCGGGACCACACCGCCGGCTGGGCTCACCGGGGGATCTTCTACGGCTTCCTCGTGCTGTTCGCCGGCACGGTGATCCTCGGCTTTGACACCGACTTCACCTCGCCCGTGTTCGGTTGGAGCTACTTCCACGGCAACTTCTACCTGATCTACAAGGAAGTCCTGAACGTGTTCGGCACGCTGCTGATCATCGGCGTGCTGATCATGATGATCCGTCGCGCGCTGCGCCCGGCCAAGCTCAACTACGCGCGGCCCGACCGGGCTCCGGGCGACGTGCAGTACGACCGTCACACGTACCGGGTCGGTGACTGGGTGTTCGTGGTCACCCTGCTGGTGATCGCGCTGACCGGCTTCCTGCTCGAGGGAGTGCGGATCGCGATGGACGATCCGGGCTACGGCGGCACCCAGTTCGGGGGGTGGCTCGTCGCGCAGGCGTTGACCGGGCTGCCGCATTCGACGCTGGCCGCGTTGCGCCATGGGCTGTGGTGGTTCCACGGGCTGCTGGCGATCACGTTCGTGGCCAGCATCCCCTACACCAAGGCCGCGCACATGCTGACGAGCTACTTCTCGCTCTCGTTCCGCGATCCGCTGGCCGGCAAGCGGCTGGCCTCGATCCCGCCCGAGCGCGCCTCCGAGCCCGCCGGTTACGCGACGCTGGCCGATTTCAGCGAGCTGCACCTGCTCCAGCTCGACGCCTGCACGAAGTGCGGCCGCTGCCACGAGGCGTGCCCGGCCAACGCCACCGGCCGCCCGCTCTCCCCGCGCGACGTGATCCTCGAGCTGCGCGAGCAGTCCAACGCCGCGATGCACGGAACCGGGATCGGCGGCGTGCTCGGCCAGCTGTTCGAGGGCAAGGCCAACGGCGAGGGCTTCACCAAGCCGGTGGTGGGCGAGGACGGGGTACGGGTCGAGACCCTGTGGTCGTGCATGCAGTGCAACGCGTGCGTGGAGATCTGCCCGGTTGGGATCGAGCAGGCGCCGATCATCAACCAGCTCCGCCGCCGGCTGGTCGAGGATGGTGAACTCGACCCCGGGCTGCAGTCGACGCTCGAGGTGATCCACAAGTCGGGCAACTCGTTCGGGGAGAACAAGCGCAAGCGCGGCCGGTGGACCTCCGAGCTCGATTTCGACGTTCCCGACGCCCGCAAGCAGCCGGTCGACGTGCTCTGGTTCGTCGGCGACTACGCCTCGTTCGACCCGCGCTCCCAGCGCGTCACGCGGACGCTGGCCAGGCTGTTCCACGAGGCCGGCGTCGACTTCGGGATCCTCTACGACGGTGAGCGCAACTCGGGCAACGACGTCCGCCGGGTGGGCGAGGAGGGCCTGTTCGAGATGCTCGCCGAGAGCAACATCAAGACCCTCTCCGGCTGCGAGTTCAACCGCATCGTGACCACCGACCCCCACTCGCTCAACACCCTTCGCAACGAGTACCCAACGCTCGGCGGCGAGTGGCGGGTCACCCACCACACGGGCTTCCTGCTCGAGCTGATCGACTCCGGCGCCCTCCAACTTCGCAACCGCCTCTCCTACCGCGTCACCTACCACGACCCCTGCCACCTCGGGCGGTTCAATGGCGAGTACGAGGCACCCCGCGAGTTGCTGCAGCGGCTCGGCTGCACCCTGGTCGAGATGCCCCGCAACCGCGACAACTCCTTCTGCTGTGGCGCCGGCGGGGGGCGGATCTGGATTCCTGACAAGCCGGGTCAGGAGCGCCCGTCTGAGAACCGAATCCGCGAGGCGGTGTCGCTGCCCGCTGTCGAGCTGTTCGTCGTCGCCTGTCCCAAGGACGTGACGATGTACGAGGACGCGATCAAGACCTCGGGCAACGCCGACAAGCTCGAGTTGCGCGAGCTGACCGAACTGATCGAGGAGGCGGCCGTCCCCGCGGGGGCGGTCGCGACGCCCGCCTGATGTCAGTCGACCCGCACCGAAACGGCAAGCGCCCGCTGATCGGCGTGTCCGCCGGCTTCCACGACTTCGGCGACTACGGCGGCGTCGGCGTCCAGCGGCCGGTGCTGGCGGCCGGCGGGCTGCCGGTGACCCTCGCCCAGCTGCCCGACGCGATCGAGCCGGCGCTCGACGTGCTCGACGGCGTGATCCTCGCCCCCGGCCGGGACATCGAGCCGCGGCGCTACGGCCAGGATCCGCACGAGCTGCTCGCCGCCACCGACCCCCAGCGCGACGCCTTCGAGCTCCTGCTCGCCGCCAGCGCGCTCGAGCGCGGCCTCCCGATCCTCGGCATGTGCCGCGGGATCCAGCTGTTGAACGTCGCGCTCGGCGGGACGCTCGCGCAGGACGTCAGCCTGCTCGTCGACGATCACCCCACCGATCCCGGCTGGCGCGCGTGGAAGCGGGTCGAGAAGGCCTCACTGAGCGAAGCGCCAGTCCCGGAGCATCCCCGCCACGACATCTCGATCACCGCCGGCAGCCTGCTGGGTCAGGCGCTGGGCACCACGACGATCTCCGTGAGCTCGTTCCACCACCAGGCGATCGACCGGCCGGGCGACGGCCTCTCGGTGGTGGCCCGGTCGCCCGACGGCGTGCCGGAGGCGATCGAACTGCCCGGGCGGCCGGTGCTCGCGGTGCAGTGGGAGCTCCAGGAGGAGTGGCGCGTCGACCCGCGGTTCCTCGGCGTCTGGGAGTGGTTCGTCAGCGCCGCCGTTGGACAGAGGTCCGCGACCCTGCAGCGCTGAACACTTGGCGCCTCGTGGGTGGGGCCGCGGCGTTCTATCGGTGCGCGTGCGTGGTTGTTGGGCGCCGGTAGCGCGCCGGATCGTCGTCAGCCCAACCCGCCCGTGACTGAGAGGTTGTGGTGGTTGTAAGGCTGGTGGGCGGGTTTGGCTGCCGCCGCCCGTCGCGCTTAGTGGCCAGGAGGTCGGGGCGCAGGGTGCGCCCCGACCTCCGGGGAGGAGGAATTCGGGGCGGCCGTCATACAAAACTGATAATCAGCAATCTGGCCGCTAATCCGGGTCCGCGACTGAACTTTGGCAAAAACCCGCCACCCCTCGGCGGCTTTGTGCCATTGTTCGGGGCGCGAGGCCTCGTTTGCCCCTAGATCCAGCCGTTCGACTGCCGTCGGGCTGGTGATGCCGACAACAGCGGTATTTCGGCGCTGATTTTTATCAGTTTCTCACAATTTTGGCCGGGGGCCGCCTTCCGGGGGGGCGACGAGCTACCCGGCAGCTCCTGGGCGGTGGCTCGCCTCCCCTTCGCTGCCAATCCAGCCGCTCACCTCGCCATCGCGCACCGAATCGTCGCGGCCGAGCCGCCCGACCCGCCGGCGCGCACCAAATGGTCGCGACCGCGCTCAGGACCGCGGGCGCTTCTTCTGGGTGTCGTAGAGCGGGAACGGGGCGACCGTCGCGCCGACGGTGCCCTCGCCCAGCGCCACATCGACCCGCGCGCCGTCGTGCGCGTGCTGGCGGTCGATGGCGGCCATCGCGATCACCTCGTTGAAGGTAGGGCTCGTGCAGGGGCTGCGGACGATGCCGGCCTCGGCGCCGTCGACCGTCACCCCGGCGCCGTACTCGGGCACCTCGTCCCCGTCGATCCGCAACGTCGTGAGCAGGCGCGCCGTTCCCTGCGAGGCGATCCGCTCGAGCGCCTCGCGTCCGACGAAGTCGCTGTCGTTGTCGAGCTTGATCACGTTGTCGAGGCGGACCTCGAACGGGTCGGTCTGGTGCGGGAAGTAGTCGATGTCGGGGAACAGGAGGGCCGATTCGATGCGGATCGTCTCGATCGCGGAGAGGCCGATCGGCTTGATCCCGTGGTCCTTGCCGGCGGCCAGCACCGCGTTCCACAGCTCGGTGGCGTCTTCGGGCTTGCAGTAGAGCTCGAACCCGAGCTCGCCCGAATAGCCGGTTCGCGAGAGCCAGATCGGTACGCCGCCGACGGTGACGCCGTCGGTGAGAAAGCGGAAGTAGCGCAGGGTGTCGACGTCGGCCCCGGAAGTGATCGGCCGCAGCACCTCGCGCGCCAGCGGTCCCTGGACCTGGAGGTGGGGCATCTCGGCCGTGAGGTCCTGCAGCTCGACGTCCAGTCCCCGGTCCGAGGCGACCTGGCGGAAGTGGTCGAGGTCCGAGTCGTAGCTGGTGATCGAGAAGCAGTGCTCCGGCGCGACGTGGAAGACGGTGCCGTCCATGATCATCTTGCCCTCGTCGTCGCAGATCGCGCCGTAACGGACCTGCCCCACCTCGAGCGCGGCCATGTTGTTCGTGAACAGGGCATCGGCGAGCGCGAGGGCGTCCTTGCCGCGCATATCCCACTTGCGCAGCGGCGACTCGTCCCACAGGTTGCACGCGGTCCTGGTCGCGTTGTGCTCGGCGACCGCATCGCCGAAGTCGGCCGCCCAGGCCCAGCCCTCCCAGTCGGTCCAGTTCGCCCCGGCTTGCACCTGCACTTCGTCGAAAGCCGTTCGATGCAACTCGCTCGTGGACAACCCTCACCCCTATCTTGGATGAATTTGTACAGTCGGCGCACTTATACAGGACTCCGGCTGGCGAAGCCACCCGGCGGGGACCCCCTGAAGGAGCGGGACACCGGTCGCCGCGACGCGGTATTTTCGACGCGGTGACCGGGTTCTGGCGAGTGCTCCAGGGGACGGGGCGTCTGGCGAAGGTCTGGGGGCCTCTGGTCTGATGCAGCCCGAGGACCCGGAACGGGCACTGCTCGTCGCGTTGCGCTGGGCGATTCCGCCGACGGTATCCGTGCCGCTGGCGTTTGCCGTGCTGGCCGCGAGCGCGAGCGGCGAGGGCCTTCCGCTGCCGCTCGCGTGGCCGCCGCTGGTGCTGGCCTTGACCACGAACGCGTCGCTGTGGCTCAAGGTGGTCGTGCTGTGGCGGAGGCTCCCTCCGGGCGAGGATGACGACAACCAGGATTGGCGACGGTGGTTCGGCGGCGACCCTCCCCCGGGACCGAACGCCGGGCCGGGCGGCATCGACTTCGACTGGACCAGCTTCGAGCGAGAGTTCTGGTCCTACGTACGCGAGCAACAGAGTCGGCGCGAGCGGGAGCTCGTCCACGCCCGCGCGCGCGACCGAGAGCTCGTCCGGTCGCCCGAGCGCGCGACCCGGTCACGCGACAGAATCGGCGACCTCGAGGCCGTGGTCGAGCGCGGCGACCAGCCGCTCGAGGTCGCGCTCGGTGCAGATCAGCGGCGGCGCCAGCACGAGCATGCCCTCCTCGCCGCTGGTCATGATCAGCGCGCCCGCCTCGAGGGCTCGGGCGCAGACGCGGGTGGCCAGCGGTACCTTGGCGGTATCGCCCCGCCAGGTCCGCCAGTCCGGGCCGTCGAGCTCGATGCTCCAGTGCAGGCCACGGCCGTCGATCCGCCTGATGCTGGGATGCGAGGCCGCCAGCTCGACGAGCAACCGGTACATGACCGCGTCGAGCTCGGCCACGCGCTGAACGAGCCCGGTGCGGGCGAGCACGTCGAGATGGGCCCGGATCGCCGCCACGGTGATCGGGTGGCCGCGGAATGTGCCGGCGGTCTGCCAGGTCGACCCCTGCAAGCGATCCGCCAGGGCCCGCGAGATGACCACCGCGCCGGCCGGCGCCGCGCCCGCCCCGATGCCTTTGCCGAGTGTGACGATGTCCGGCCGGGAGGTTCCGGCCTGGAAGCCGAACCACCGCCCAGAGCGGCCGAAGCCGGTCACTACCTCGTCGGCGACCCACAGCGCGCCCGCGTCGTGGGCGGCCCCGGCCCATCGGTCCTGGTCGGCGCCGGAGGGATAGATCCCGCCCTGGGTGGAGTCCAAGATCACCGCCGCGACCGCCTCGAGGTCGCCCTCCACGACGGCCGGCGCCCCCCGATCTCCGGCCGGCGATCGCGCCTCCCGACCCACGCCCGGCGATCCCGGCGCTGAGCCGATCCGCTCCCCGCCCGGGGCGGGCAGCTCGACGACCCGAGTTCCCCGCGGCACGGGCTGGACCCCGCCGTGCTCCCACGACAGCCCACCGTGCCACTGCGGCTGCACGGTCGTCTCGCGAGCCAGGCCGACCGCTCCGTGGTAGGCGCGTTCGCGGGTGGCCAGGGCCCGACGGCCGGTGATCGCCTGGGCGAGCGAGAGCGCGAGATCGTTGGCTTCGCTTCCGCTGAGGCAGAAGCGAACGCCGGCGATCGAGTCGCGTTCGCCGGCGAAGGCGAGCTCGATCATGTCGCTCACCGCCTCGTCGCGGTCGACCCAGTTCCAGGCTTCGTGGACCACCGGGCTGCGGACGGCGCGCGTCATCGCCTCGACGATCTGGGGATGGCGGTGCCCGAGCGGCGCGCCGGTGTTCGTCCCGTCGATCACGCGACGACCGTCCTCGAGGACCAGGTGGATCCCGTCGCCGTCGAGGACCCGCCCGAACCGTTCCCGGCTGCGCTCGTAGCCGGTCCACACTTCGGTCTGGGCGCCGGACGTCATCCCTCGGTGAAGATGTGCCGCTCGACCCGATCCGGGGTGACGTCGACGAGCACGCCGTGAAGCCGCCCCGAGGCGTAATCGCTCCCGGGGTTCAGGCACAAGGTCCGGCCGATCCGGGGATCGCCCTTGGACTCGTGGATATGGCCGTGGAGACCCAGCAGCGGCTGGAATTGCTCGATCGCCTCGCGGACGGCGGTGCTGCCGGCCGGAATCTCGACCGGCATGCCGTTCTCGATCACGGGCCGGAACTCCGCGTCGAGCTTCTGGACCGTGTCGATGCCGGTGCGGAACGGGGGGACGTGGATGTTGAAGATCGCCGACTCGGGTTGCTCGAGTCGCCCGGCGAGCTCCGCCAAGCGGGCCGCGATCTCCTCCTCGGTGAACTCACGCGCGCTCGCCCACGGCGTCTGATTCGACCAGGCCAGGCTGAGCACCTCGATGCCGTTCGCGAGCGTGACCACTTCGCCGTCGACGTTGCGGACGATCCCGCCGTCGCCGTCGCCGAGACACTCGTCGATGTAGTACTCGTCGTCGTTGCCAGGCATCACCAGGCAGGTACGGCCGCTACCGCGTAACCGCTCCGTGGCCAGTTCGGTCCACGCGCGTACCTGACGGACCATCGCCTCGCGGAAGCTGTCGTCACGCGCCTGCGCGCTCCCCTCGAGCCGAGCCATCTCGGCGGGCGTAACGTCGACGGGGTAGAAACCGGCGCGGCCGATGGCCTGGCGCAGTTGCTCCACCTCCTCCTCGGTGGCGCACCGCCGCTCCTGACCGTGCAGATGGCCGCGCCAGCTTCCATCGTCGAGCCTGACGATCGGGACGAGCGCCTTGCCGGTGATGTCACCGCCGAGGATCAGGACGTTGGCGTCGTAGTGCGCTCCCGCATTGATGAACTTGCGAAAGCACACGTCGGATCCGTGGATGTCGCCGCAGTAGAACAGCCTCAGCCGCTCGGTGCTCGTCCCTCGCTGGTTCGACTTTCGCGGACGGAGCGAGAGCATCACTCCGGCGGGATCTCGGTCATCACGGCATCGAGGCGGATGCCCTGACGCTTGTAGGAGGACTTGACCCACACGTAAACGGCGGCGCCCCAGGCGAACGCGACCACCAGCCCGAGGATGGACTTCCAGTTCAGGGGTCCGATGGCCAGCGGCTTGACGATCGCCAGCACGGTGATCAGACCGGCGAACCCGGCCGACAGCACGCCGACGTAGACGATCAACGGCACTCCGAGCACGCGCTGGGTGAGCGTCTGCGGGCCGGATTCCCACACGTCACGGTGGCGGTAGACGAGCGAGATCACGGCGATGCTGATGATCACGTAGATGATCGCCAGGCCCAGCGTGCCGTTGCTCCACACGGTGAGCACGCTGGTGAAGACCGCGAGCGAGAACATCACCGCGATCGACAGGAAGGTGGCGCCGATTGCGACGCCGGGCGTTCCCCAGCGCGACAGCGAGCGGATGCCGCCGGGCAGGATGCGGTCGAAGGACAGCGCGAACAGCACCCGCGAGGTGGTCATCAGGTACACGGTGATGATGCCGATCTCGGCGATCACCGGGATCAGGTTGATGATCAACTGGAGGAAGTTGCTCGAGGTCAGCATGCTCGTGTACAGGGTCATCGACGGCGCGTCGGGCACCGGATATAGGCTCGCGTGCTGGGTCGAGAGGAAGTTGGCGGCTCCGATGAAGCGAGTCCCGAGCACGCTGTTGGCGACGAAGGCCGTGATCAGGAAGAGGATCATGGCGATCGAGGCCGAGCCGTAAACCGACCACTTGATCGTCTTCGAGACGCTGCGGAGCTCTCCGGCCGGGTACGCGGCCCACGAGAAGCCCCAGATCAGGAGCGCGGCGTAGGGCAGCGCGGACAGCGTGTTACCGAACGAGAAGCCTCCGCTGTAGCCCGCCTTCGTGCCCGCCGCGAGCACGGCGTTGTACGTGGTCTTGCCGGCGTAATGGTGGTTGAAGGCGGTCATGAAGTCCCGGTTCGAATGGGTCAGCAGCACAATCAGACCGACCAGCAGGGTCGCGATGCCGGCCACGAAGCAGAAGCTGAGGATCCGGGCGCCCAGGCGCGTGCTGAAGATCACCGCGGCGGTGAGGGCTATGAGCAGGATCATGCCGACGGCGAAGAAGGTGCCCTTACCGCTGCCGATGGTGACGTTGGCGAAGTGCACCAACCCGTTCCAGCCGACGAGCTGGCCGAACGACGCGAGCGCGGCCTGGAAATTGCCGGTGGCGAAGTTCGCCGCCCAGAAGGCCGGGAAGGTGGCGAACACGAGGAACTCGGCGCCCCCGATCGATGCGCCCACGATCGGATGCAGCAACCGGGAGGTAAACACGTAGTCCCCACCCGTGCGAGGCATCGAGCACACGAGCTGCACGTACACGGCGCCGAGCAGGAACGACGCGACCAGGCCCAGGATCAGCGTCACGGGGAGATTCGCGTGCGGGAACACGCCGAGCATGTAGAAGAACGCGATGAAGCCGCCCCCGATGTTGATCGAGCCGATCGCGATCGCGAGGGCGTACCACGGCCCTATCTGACGGACCAACCCGGTCGCGCCACGGACGAACATCCCGGTTTGGGAGACGCCGGCGGGTGCCGCTTGCGAGGGGACGGGTTGAGTAGGACTAGTGCTCACCTCTCACTTCCTTTCCTGCGCGTATGTGGTCGGCTTCGCCGCATGCAGGCCGCGGCGGAGCTCCTCGGTACGGTCGGCGACGGGTTCTCCCCGCGCGTCGAGCACCACGCCGTAGACGGTCTCGGCCCGCCCCGGCGTGATGTAGCGCTCGCGCACGTCCGTGGCCACGAGCCGCACGTCGCGCTCGAGCGGATCGCCGTAGCCGGCACCCGAGCAGCACGTGGAGAGGATCGTCTCGCCCGGGGCGAGCCTCACGCGGGCGCAGTTCGGCAACGGCTCGAGCTCCCCCGAGCGTGCGCGTCGCTGCGCGCGGGCGGTGCGCCCGGCGTGACCCCGCCGGACCCCCTGCGGCGGGTTGATCGAACCGTCGCTGGCGAACACGACCTCGAGTTCGCCGTCCGTGGGCCCAAACTCGACGAACGCGGCCGGAGCGCCGCGCATCCGCCCGGGGCCCTCGGTGTCCGGGAGCAGTCGCTGCTCGTGGACGAGCAGCGGGAAGCGCAGCTCGTCGAGCTCGACGCTGTCGCGCCATAGCATCCCTGCGTCGCCGACCCCGGCCAGCATCGTCCAGCCGTCGGCGTACGGGGAGGCGCCACCGCAGGTGACCGCGCCGAGCATGATCTGGTTGACGAACGGCGAGCCCGTCCGCTGATCCTCGCCCGAGATGACGCCCCACGCGGGCGGCTGGGTCAGCCCGCTCTCGGCCATGCCGATGCCCTCCCCCAGCGACGCGAACGCCTGGTGGACGGCGTTGGCGACCCGGTCGGCGACGTTGGTGGTCGCCACCGAACAGCAGGTCGGATGGCGCGGGATACCGGCCACGCAACCGTCGCGGAGATGGACCTTCACGCGGCGGAAGGCGCCGGAGTTCGTCGGTACGTCGGCGTGGAGGCTGTTGAAGACGCCCATCATGGCGGCCGCCGTGGCGGTCGCCTCGGTCAGGTTCAGGCCGCACGGCACCGAGTCCGGGTTGTCGCGCAGATCGACTTCGATCAGGCCGCCCTCGCCGTCGACGGCGACCTCGGCCGTGATCGGGACCCCATCGGGAACCCCCGGGAAGGGGTCGTGCACGCTCCGCCCGCTGGCGCGTCCGCTGGGCAGGCGACAGATGGCGGCGATCATGCGCCGCTCGCTGTAGTCAAACCACGCCCGCGCGTAGTCGGCCAGCGTCTCCCAGCCGACCTCCGCCGCCAGGTCACGCAGCCGCCGCTCGCCGACCCGGGCGCTCCCCAGCAGGGCCAGATAGTCGCCGCGCCACTGGGCCGGGACCCGCAGGCGCAGCTCGCACATCCTGATCACGTCCTCGATGTCGGCGTACTCGCGCTGGACGCGGACGCACGGGAAGATCAACGCCCCTTCCTCGTAGACGTCGCGAGCCTCGGCGGCGTAGGTGGTCGGCGTGGCGTTGCCGCAGTCGGCCTGGTGCGCCTTGGCGAGGACCGTGAACCGGCGGGCGCCGTGCTCGTCGAATACCGGCACCAGAATCGTGTGATCGGCGGCGTGGGTGTTGCCGTGGTAGGGAGAGTTGTGCAGGAACGCGTCGCCCGGCCGCATGTCGGGATGGAGTTCGGCCATCGCCCGCGTCATCAGGTCACCGGTGAGAACGTGGACCGGCTGGCTCTCGGCGACGGCCAGCAGGTCGTCGGCCTCGGTGAGGATCGCGCAGGAAAAATCCTGCGCGGTGTTGAGCACGCCGGAGCGGCCGGTTCGCACCAGGGTGTTCATCATCGAGCGCGCGATCGCCTCGAAGCGGTTGGCGAGCACGGCCATCCGCACGCCGTCGATCGCGCGTGGCGCAGCCGCGACACCTTCGCGCGTGGTGCTCACGGCTGCGGGTCCTCCGCGTCGCCCCACGGGTCGACGAGCACTCCGCCGCTCTCGGTGCAGCTGGCGCAAGCGTTCGGGGGGATGACGATCGTCATCAGCTTGGCGTCGACGATCCCGGGTCCGCTTAGCCGATCGCCCGGCGCCAGCGACTCGAGCTCGAATACCGGCACCTCGGTGAGTCCGAGGCCGTCGAAGTACGCCGCGCGGTTGGAGATCCGCTGGGCCCGGAGGGCGCCGCCCGGCTCGCCATCTACGCCGTTCGCCCGGAGGCGATAGCTGGCCCGCGCTCGCCAGGAGAGGATCTCCACCGCGGAGTCGGGGTCGCTGATCTCGAACACCTCCTTGTGCAGCGCGTGGAAGTCGGATACCAGCTCGCCGACGTCCTCGGGCCCCTCGATCCGGTCGCCGCGCAACGAAAGCTCGAGCTCCCAGACCTGGTGCTGGTAGCGAGCTTCGGCGAAATATTCGACCGCCGGCGAACCCGCGTGGGCCTGGCCGACGCTGGCCAGGAACTCCTGACTGCGGCGGCGCAGCTCGGCCAAGGCCCGGTTCACCCCGGCGTAGGCGAAGTCGCTGGTGGTGGTGGGAAACGTGGTCGCGAACTCCGCCACGAGGTCGGAGACCAGCGCACCGGCGGCGCTCAGCGCGGCACCGACGGAGGGGAACAACACGCTAGGGCTGCCCAACCGTCTGGACACGGCGATGCCGTTGAGACCCGAGGCGCCGCCGCCTCCGACCAGGACCGCGCCGCGGGGATCGATGCCCTGGTTGACGGTGAGCTCTTCGATCGCGTGGACCATCTGCTCGGTCGTCACTTCGATCACCGCCGCCGCAGCTTGGTGGGGGTCGAGGCCGAGCGGGACGCCCACCCACCGTTCGATCGCCCGGATGGCGGCGTCCCGGTCGAGGGCCATCGCCCCCGCCAAGAATGTGCTTGGGTCCAGATAGCCGAGCACCAGCGCGGCGTCGGTGACGGTCGCCCGCTCGCCCCCGCGGCCGTAACACGCGGGCCCTGGCTCCGCTCCGGCGCTCTCGGGGCCGACGTGCAGGAGCCCACCGTCATCGACCCAAGCGATGCTGCCGCCCCCGGCGCCGATGCTGCGAACGTCGACGGACGGAAACCCGGTCATGTGGCCGACGAAGCGCGGGCCGAGCCAGGTTTCCCGCGTGCGGGGGATCCGGCCCCGACGGACGAGGCTGACGTCGTAACTCGTCCCGCCGGCATCGGTGATGATCGCGCTGTCGGCGTCCGCGTCCAGGGAAGCGAAGTGACGACCGGCGACCGGCGCCATGGCGGGACCGGACATGATCGAGTGGATCGGCGCTCCGGCCACCGCAGCCGCGTGCATCAACCCGCCGCTCGAGGTGACCATCACGACGGGCGCGGTCAGTCCGGCGCCGCGCAAGCTCGTCTCGAGCTCCGCGAGATGGCGCGCCATCATCGGCTTCAGAGAGGCGTCGATCGCCGCGGCCGACGCCCGGCGGTACTCGCGGATGGTGGGATTGAGAGAGTGCGAGAGCGTGTAAGGCGTGTCGGGCAGGCGCTCGGCCAGCAGCTCGCCGACGCGCAGCTCGTGGGCTGGGTTGGTGATCGACCACAACAAGCACACGGCGACGGCCTCGACCCGTTCGTCGGCGAGCTCGTCGATGATCGCCCCCAGCGCGTCCTCGTCGAGCGGCCGGACCACGTGCCCTTCGGAGCTGATCCGCTCGGGTACCTCCCAGGTCAGGTGGCGGGGAATGTAGGGGGGCGGGTAGAAGCGGCGGTGGTTGAACGGCTGCGAGCGCCCGCCCTCGCGGAACACCAGCACCTCGGGGTGCCCGGCGGTGGTCAGCAACGCAGTGCGGGCCGCCGTGTCGGTGATCACCGCGTTGATCGCCCGCGTGGTGGCGTAGATCAGCAGATCGGTTCCGGCGAGCAACTCCTGCCGGGTACAGCCGCGATCGGCGGCGGCGAGGGCCAGGACATTCAGCACGCCCTCGAGCGGATTGTCCGGCGTGCTCGAGCTCTTGTACAGACGCCGGCCGGCGGGTTCCTCGACGACGAGGTCCGTGAACGTGCCGCCGGTGTCGACCGCGAGCCTCACCTGGCGGCACGCCCGGCGGAGGAGTTGGATTGAACGGTGTTTCGCATGGCAAAACCGCGTTTCCCTGTTCGGACAGAGCAAACAGCCACCACTGCCTCGTGTCAACCGCAGCCGCGCTCGTTTTCGCATCGCGAAACCGGACCTGCCGCGACTCTGATCGCGGCCACTTTCTGCGACTGTTAGCCGGCGTGATCGACCAACCGATCGGATCGGAGTCGGGCCCGAGCGGACAGCTGTCGGTGGCGCGTGATCTTCCCCCCGGTCCCGACGCACCGCTCGTGCCGCGCTTCCCGATCCGCTTTCGCGAGGTCTCGATCCTGACCGTCTTCTACCGCACCGACCCGGCCGCGACCGAGCGGCTCCTGCCGGCGCCGCTGCGACCCGCCGGCGAGATCGCCGCCGTCCACATCTACCGGATGGGTGACGTCGAACGGATGGGAGCGGTGAATGAGTGCAACGTGATGATTCCCGCCACGCTGGACCGGCCGGAGGGACCGATCACGGGCGGCTACACGGTCGCGCAGTTCGTCACCTCAGACGTCGCCCTCGCGCACGGTCGCGAGGTCCACGGACAACCGAAGAAGCTCGCCCGGATCACGCTCGAGGCCCGCGAGGATCTGTGGGTGGGGATGGTCGAGCGCAACGGGATCGAGATCGTCACCGCGACGCTTCCCTACAAGCAACGCGTGGCCGACCGGGCCGAGCTGATGTCGCGATTTGATTTCTCGTTGAACTTCAACCTCAAAGCCATCCGCCACATCGACGAGCGCCCGGCGATCTGGGAGATCACGGCCCGGCGCCTGACCGACGTCGAGCTGTTCGGCTGCTGGAGCGGGCCCTGCACGGTGGAGCTGCGGGCCAACGCGCAGGCCCCCGTCTGGCGGTTGCCGGTGGTCGAGCCGCTGGAGGGATTCCTGTGGCAGACGGAGTTCTCGCTCGTCGGAGGCGAGCGGCTGCACGACTTCCTGGCGGAGCCGGCGCGGCTCAGCTGACGGCGGCGCTCTGGGCCTGGGCCGCGGCCACCGCCTCGAGCGCGATTCGCAGCAGTTCGCGCCGCGGTCCGTCGACGCGCTCGAGCGGAGCCCGGACCTCGGGCGACTCGAACACGCCCATGAGCGCCAGCAGCTCCTTGCTCGTCGCGATCTCGTCGCCGATTCCGAACACGTGCAGAACCGGCAGCAGCTCGGCGCCCAGAATCGAGATTGCGGCCAGCAGGTCGCCGGCGCGGACCAGCTCCCACACGCGCCGGAACGGTTCCGGGAACAGCGCCGGAGCGATCACCATCGCGCCGTCGACACCCGCGGCCAGGTAGCGAAACAGGATCGGGTCGTCCCCGCCGAGCACCTTCAGGCCAGCTCGCTGCCAGATCACGATCTTTCCCAGCTCGTGGTCGGTCAGCTTCACGGTGTTCAGGCGCGGCAGGTCCCGGGCGAAACCGAGCACGTCTTCGGCCTGCAGCTTGGTGCCCGTGGCTACCGGGTTGTCGTAGAGGACCAGCTCGATCGTGAGCCGCTCGTCGAGCTCGGCGAGGTAGCGGTGCACACCCCCGACCGTGTTGGTGAAGTAGAAGGGCGGCGCGCAGAGCACGCCGGCCGCGCCGTGTTGCTCGGCGTGGGCGGCCAGCCGCACGGTTTCCTGCACGCTCGTGTGCGTGACGCCGACGACAACGGTCTTCGTGGAGGGAGTGTGCTCGAGCGCGAACTCCGCGATCCGCATCCGCTCGTCGGTCGAAAGCGAGGGCGCCTCGCCGGTACTGCCGAGCAAGGTGAAGCCGTCGACCCACGGCAGCATGTGATCGAGCAGCCGCTGGAAGCTCGCTTCGTCGAAGCGACCGTCTCGAAACGGCGAGGGGATGACGGGGAGGATGCCTTCAATCGCCATGGAACCTCTCTTCTCGAGTACCGCACCCTGGGGATAAGTCAAATTGCTGCACGGCCGCCGTGAGGGCGGCGGGGTCGCGAACCGTGCCCGGATTCACGATCGCCGAGCCGACCGCCACCGCGACCGCTCCCGCGTCGAGAAAGGCGCGGGCGTTGGCCGCCGTGATCCCGCCGGTGGGAACGAGCCGGGCCTCCGGAAACGGCGCCAGCAGATCGCTGACGTAGTCGGGGCCGACCCGCGCGGCGGGGAACAACTTCACCAGCCGAGCCCCCGCCGCGAGCGCGCCCGCGAGCTCGCTCGGCGAGAACACGCCCGGCAGGTGGAGGAGATCGCTCGCGCCGGCCAGCGACAGCACCTCGAGCTCGAGGCTGGGCGAGACGAGGAACTCGGCTCCGGCCGCGATCGCCCGCTCGGCGTCCGACCGCGACCGCACGGTTCCGGCTCCGATCAGCAGTCGATCTCCGAGCTCCCGCGCGGTTCGCTCGATCGCGGCCAGCGCCTCGGGCATCGCCAAACTGATCTCCGCCACCTTCACGCCGGCGGCGGCCAGCGCGCGAGCGGCGGCCACCGCGTCGTCGCTCCCCGCGGCCCGGATAATCGCGATCAGCCGCGCCGAGGTGATCACCGCCGCGGTCCCCCCCGCGCCGGCCAGCCGCTCGGTGCCGGGCGACGCGCTCACCGCAGCACCCGCGTCGTGATGGACGACTCGAGCAGAGACGTCAGGTCCTCACGCCGGGCGAGCGAGATGTCCCCGGCGACGGTCGCCTTCAGCGCCGCCAGCGCGACGCCGGCGCGCAGAGCCGCTTCGAGGTCGGCTCCCCCTAGCAGGCCGTAGAGCAGGCCGGCGAGGAATGCGTCGCCGAGGCCAGGGCGATCCACGATCTCCGTGCCGATCGCCTCGGTGACGATCAGCTGATCGCCCTTGCCCACGGCGCGGCACCCCAGTTCTCCGTGGGTGATGACGCAGATACCGGCGCGCGGCGCCCAGCGGGCCCGGAAGGCGGCGGGATCGTCGGGATCGGCCTGGAACACGTGCTCCGCATCGTGAGCTCCGCAGACGGCGATCTCGGCCCGGCCGAGCAGCGACCCCAGGCTTTCGCGAGCCGCCTCGGGCGACCACAGGCGAGCTCGGTAGTTGACGTCGAGGCACAGGGGCACCCCGCCGCGCTCGGCCTCGTCGATCATCGCGCCCACGGCCGCCCGCGCCGCGGCGCCGAGCGCCGGCGTGATCCCCGAGACGAGTGCGTAGGCGGCCCCGGCGAGGGCACCGGGCGGCCAGCCAATCCCCTCGGCAAATGCCGACCCGCTCCGGTCGTAGAGGACAGTCGTGGCCCGCGCCCCGAACCCCTGCTCGACGAAGAAAGTCCCCATCCGGGCATTGGGGAGCCATTGAAGGAGACCGAGGTCGACCCCTGCCGCGGCCAGTTCGGCGGCGGCGCGGTGGCCGAGCGAGCTGTCGGGCAACGCGCTCACCAGCGCGGTCGGCACGCCCAGCCGCGCGAGACCGGCGAGCACGTTGGCTTCCGCCCCCCCTGCGTGAACGTTCAAACTATCGGCGTTCTCGAGCCGCCGGCCCGGGACCGGCGAGAGTCGCAGCATCACCTCTCCAAGCCCGACCACCGCGGGGGCGGTCATGAGCCGCTTTCGCTCACACTCGACATGCCTCGAGGACGTCGTCGTCGATCTCGACCCCGAGACCCGGGCGCTGCGGCACCGTCACGCAACCGCCGCGGACCGGGAAGGTCTCGTCTACCAGGTGCCGGTTGAGCTCGGTGGTCTGCACGCAGTACTCGAACAGCTCGGCATCGGGCATCGCCGCGAGCACGTGGAGCGAGGCCGCTTTGATGATCCCCGTGCTCCAGGCGTGGAGCACGCACCGCCGGCCGGTCGTACGGGCCAGCTCGGCGACCCGCAGGCACTCGGAGATCCCGCCCACGCGCGTGACGTCGGGTTGCAGGACTTCCACGCCCGCGTCGAGCAGGCGCCGGAAGTCGAGCGCGGTCGCTTCCTGCTCGCCGGCGGCGATCGGCGTTCTCACCGCCGCCGCCAGCGCGCCGTACTTGCCGTACTCGTCGGGCATGAACGGCTCCTCGATCCAGTACGGGTGGAATGGCTCCATTCGGCGTACGCGGTCGATCGCATCGCGTGCCGAGCGCCACCCAAGCCCGATGTCGATGATCACGTCGCAATCGTCGCCGGCCGCCTCGCGCGCCGCCGCCACCAGGCTGACGTCGAGCTCGGCGTCACGGCCGAGCGGCCCGTAGCCGAGCTTTACGGCATCGAAGCCGGCCTCGCGCTGGGCGCTCACCACCGACCTCACCTCGTCGGGGGTCTCCGGCATCAGCGTGCTCGCGTAGGCCCTGATCCGATCGCGGTAGGCGCCTCCCAGGAGGGCGTGGATCGGCTGGCCGGCGGCCTTGCCAGCGATGTCCCACAGCGCAATCTCGAGCCCGCTGATCGCGTGGACGACCGCGCCCCGCCGGCCGTAGTACAGACTGCCCTCGAACAGCCTTCGCTGCAGCGGTCCGGGCTGCAGCGGGTTCTCGCCGATCAACAGCGAGCCCAGGCCGGACGCGTATTTGTGTGATCGCGGCGCGTCGATGATCGCCTTGACCACCGACGGCAGTGAGTCCACCTCGCCGTAGCCCACGATCCCGGCATCGGTCTGGATCCGGACCAGCAGCGCATCCTGGCTGCCATCGGCGATCGTGCCGTCGATCTCTCCCGGCTGGCGCAGGACGATCGCCTCGACATCGGTGATCCGCATCGCCGGGGCGGCCACCTACACGGCCCTTGACCTGGGTCCCCGGTGCGCTGGGTCGCCATCCGCGGTCCACGGCGCCGCCGCGGCCCAGGAGGGACGGCCACCGGCGCCACGCCACCCGAGCCGGCCCGAGATGTGGTCCGCGACGCGGGTCAGCACCCCGGCGATTGTCTCGGCCTTCTCGCGCGAGAGCCGGGTCGCCGGCGCCGAGATGCTGATCGCGGCGACCACTTCGTCGCGTTCGTTGCGGACGGGGGCCCCGACGCACCGCAGTCCGGACGCCGACTCCTCGTCGTCGATGCTCCACCCACGCTCGCGGATGGCCTCGAATTCCGCGCGCAGGCGCTCGCGCGTGGTGATCGTGTGCGCGGTCATCTCGGGCAACCCGCGCTCCTCCACCACCTCATCGAGACGGTCGGCGGGCCCCCACGCCAGCAGTGACTTGCCGAGCGCCGACACGTGGGCAAAGGTCCGCTCGCCGACCGGCACCGCCATCTTGATCGGCTGGCTGCTCGGCGCCACCGCCACGTGGATGACATCCCCACCGCTGAGGATGCCCAGGTGGACGCTTTCGTCGTAGCGGTCGCGCAACCACCGCAGCGCGGGCGTGGCCAACTCGGGGATCCCCAGCCGCTGCCGCGCGACAAAGCCGAGATGGATCAGCGCCGGCCCGAGCGAGTAAAGCTTTGTCTGGGCATCCATGGTCACGTAACCGGCCCCCTCCAGCACCCGGAGATGGCGCAACAGGCTCCCCTTGGGGATCTCCAGCTGTGCGGCCAGGACACCGAGGGAGATCTCCTCCGCGTCGCCGATCGCGGCGACGATCTCGAGCGCGCGTTCGAGCGCACCGATCCGGTACTGGGGTCCCTCGTTTCGCAACATGAAACCTGATTTCGTGGCCTGCTCAATACCAAACAGGCCAGCGCGGCCGCTGTCAAGCGTCCGCCACGGCCTTTTCACCTAGCGGAACTCGCCCCTCTGAGCCGCCCACGGAGCCGTCGATCGGCGCTATTTGCCCGCGAGACCGGGGATCCACGTCGTCCCCGCGAGCGGCACGCGTGCCATCGCCGCGGCCTCGATGGTCAGCGCCACCAGATCCTCGGGCTCGAGGTTGTGGACGTGGGACTTGCCGCACGCGCGGGCCAGGGTCTGGGCCTCGAGGACGAGCGTGCGCAGGTAGTTGGCCAGCCGGCGGCCGCCCTCGGTGGGATCGAAGCGCGCTGACAGCTCGGCGTCCTGGGTCGAGATCCCGGCCGGGTCAAGGCCGGCCTGGTAATCGTCGTAGTAGCCGGCCGCGGAGCCGATCTTTCGGTACTCGGCGTCGTACTCGGGGGCGTTGTCGCCGAGCGCGATGAGCGCCGCGACGCCGATCGAGACGGCATCGGCGCCCAGCGCGAGCGCCTTGGCGACATCGGCGCCGGTGCGGATGCCGCCCGAGACGATCAGCTGCACGCGACGGTGCATCCCCAGCTCCTGAAGCGATTCGACGGCCTGGGGAATCGCCGCCAGGATCGGGATCCCGACGTGCTCGATGAACACCTCCTGGGTGGCGGCGGTGCCGCCCTGCATGCCGTCGAGGACGATCGCGTCGGCGCCCGCCTTGACCGCCAGGGCGACGTCGAAGTAGGTCCGCGAGGCACCGACCTTGACGTAGATCGGGATCCGCCAGTCGGTGATCTCGCGCAGCTCCTCGATCTTGATCTCGAGATCGTCGGGCCCGGTCCAGTCCGGGTGGCGGCAGGCGCTGCGCTGGTCGATGCCGCGGGGCAGGTCGCGCATGGCGGCGACGCGGTCGGAGATCTTGTGGCCGAGCAGCATCCCGCCGCCGCCGGGTTTGGCGCCCTGTCCGACGACGACCTCGATCGCATCGGCGCGGCGCAGATCGTCGGGGTTCATCCCGTAGCGGGACGGCAGCAGCTGGTAGACGAGGGTCTGGGAGTGCTCGCGCTCTTCCGGCGTCATCCCGCCGTCGCCCGTCGTCGTGCTGGTGCCGACCTCGGTCGCGCCGCGGCCCAGGGCCTCCTTGGCCGGCCCCGACAGGGCGCCGAAGCTCATACCGGCGATCGTGATCGGGATGTCGAGGTGGATCGGCTCGCGCGCGAAGCGGGTCCCGATCGTCACGTCGGTGTCGCACCGCTCGCGGTAGCCCTCGAGCGGATATCGCGACACCGAGGCGCCGAGGAACAGGAGGTCGTCGAAGTGGGGGACGCGGCGTTTGGCGCCGAACCCCTTGATCGCGTAGATGCCCTCGCCGGCCGCGCGCTGGATCTCGGCGATCGCGTTGCGGTCAAACGTCGCCGACTCGCGCAGCCCCGGATGCCAGCCGTTTGACCCGGTGGACATGCTCATCCGTAGCTGCCGAGGTGATCGACGTGGAAGTTGTAGAGCCGGCGTGCGGAGCCGTAACGGCGGAACTCCTCGGCGCTGACGTCGTCGATCCCGGCTTGCTCGAGCAGCCCGCGGACCTGGAGCAGATGCTCCTCACCCATCTCCTTCTCGATGCAGTCCGCGCCCAGGCTCGCGACCTCGCCGCGCACATACAGCCGTGCCTCGTAGAGCGAATCGCCGAGCGCGCCGCCAGCGTCACCGCAGACGACCAGGCAACCCTTCTGAGCCATGAACGCGCTCATGTGGCCAACCGAGCCGCGCACGACGATGTTGGCGCCCTTCAGGGAGATCCCGCAGCGGGCCGACGCGTCGCCATGGATCACGAGCAGGCCGCCGCGCGCGGTGGCGCCCGCGGACTGCGACGCGCTGCCGCGAACGATCACCGACCCGGACATCATGTTCTCGGCCACGCCGACGCCGCAGTTGCCGCTGATCTGGACGGTGGCGAGCTTGTTCATGCCGGCGCAGTAATAGCCGACGTGGCCCTCGATCCAGACCTCGTGGGGGCCGTCGAGCCCGACCGCGATCGCGTGCTTGCCCTCCGGGCGCTCGACGCGCACCCGCTGCGGGGTGGTGGCGTCGTGCAGCCGCTGGTTCAGATCCCGGACCGACTCGGTCGAGAGATCGACGACCAGTGCCTCGGTAGTGACTCCGGTCGCCGCCATCAGGCCACCACCGCGGTGCCCCAGCTGTACACGTGCCCAGGCACAGGCTCCCACAGCTCGGCGTCCTGCGCGCCGGGGAGGACGGCGATCGCGCGGTACTCGGAGGCCATCGCGACCCACTCATCGGTCTCGGCCATCACCGCCGGCTTGCAGGCGATCGGATCGCGCAGGACCGCGAAGCCGTCGGCGGTGCCGACGGCGAAGGTGTAGAAGCCGTCGAGATCGTCGAGGCATCCCTCGAGGGCCTGCTCGAGCGTGGCGCCCTCGCGCAGACGCCAGGTCAGGTAGCCGGCGGCGACCTCGCTGTCGCAGTCGGTGCGGAAGCGGATCCCCTCGCGGACGAGCTCGCGGCGCAGCTGGTTGTGGTTGGACAGCGAGCCGTTGTGGACCAGGCAGAGGTCGAGCCCGGTCGAGAACGGGTGCGAGTGATCGGTGGTGATACGACTCTCGGTCGCCATCCGGGTGTGGCCGAGCGCGTGGCTTCCGGCGAGCTCGTGCAGCGCGAAGCGGCGGACGAAGTCCTGCGGCCGTCCGGCCTCCTTGTAGATCTCGATCGAGCGGCCCGCGCTCATCAGGGTCAACTCGGGGTGGTGCTCGCCCAGCCACGCCTGGGCGACGTCCGCCTCGGCGCCGATCACGAACACGGCGTGAGTGGCTCGGACGCTCGGGTCCGAGACGCCGTCGAACTCGGCCCGCAGCTCGGCGGCCAGCGCCCCCCAGCCCGGATCCGGCACCGCCGAGTGCAGCGATACCTTGCACGAGCCGATCGGAGCCGGCTCGCGGTAAAACGCCACGCCGGCGCTGTCGGGGCCGCGGAAGGCGAGCTGCTCGAGCATCGTCGACAGGTGCACCCCCAGCGCCTCCTGCAACGCCGGCGTCTTCGTATAGAGACCCGCTATCCCGCACATGGCAGTCACCTTAGACATTGGGATAACCGCCTCCAATAGCGGTTGCGTGCACAAATTGGCGTGCAACTGTGGTAGCTCTCGCTACTTCTTTACGCCGACTTAGCGGCCGACGGCACCCACCCGGCGACGCGCTTCTGGGCCCGGCGCACGACGTGGAGGGCTTCCCGGAGATCGGTCCGGGCGATCGGCGGCAGCTCGTCGGGCGCGATCAGGTTGTCCGGCGTGGCGCCGGCGGCGATCAGCGCCGCGTGGTGTTCGAAACGCAGGCGGCAGATGACGTCGAAGGCTTCGGTCAGCGCATCGGCCGCGTCCTGCTCGAGACCCGAGACGCTGGCCACGGCCTTGATCCGATCGAGCGTGTTGGAGATCGTGACGCCGTTGGCGAGCGCGTAGAAGCGCACGAGGTTGACGACGGGGATGATCGCGCCCTGCTTGAGATCGAGCCGCCCCTCGGGCTCGTCGAAGCGGCCAGTGGCGAGCTGGCCGCGGAAGCCGAGGGCGACCGGGTAGCCGCTGGCCGTCCTCGCCATCAGGCGCATGAACTGGGCGTGGAGTCGGGCGGTCCGGATGCGGCCGGTCAGCTCGGGCACGACGGCTAGACCGCCGCCGGCGGGCCGGAAGTCAAACGCGACGGTGGCGCGGATCAGGTGCGACTCGTCGGGCTCGGTCAGGCATTCGTCAAACGTCCGCAGCCAGTCCGGTTTGGACATCCGCCACAACCGCTTGCTCGCCAGGACGCCGTTGTTGTCGACGCCGATCCCGCACCGCTCGAGCCCGGAGTTCACGTCAGCGCCGAGGTGCTCGAAGTAGGCGTCGACCGCCGCCTCCTGGCCGGCCGGCGGGACCCCGTAGGCGAGACCGTTGTCCTGGTCGGAGGCGAGCGTGAACTCCCGGCGGGCGGCGCTGCCGAAATCCAACCAGGCCCACGCGACCGGCGCGGGGTCATGGCGCCAGATCGAGAAGTCGATCAGCCTGGTTACGACGGCATCGTGTTGGAGGCTCAGGACCCGCCCCAAGTCGCGGGCCGGGACGCCGGCCTGGACGAGCAGCCGGAACAGTTGGGGAAGGTGGCCGACCGCCCGGACGAGCCCATCCTCGTCGGCGGCCCCGAGGATCGTGTGGCGCAGCGCGATCGGGCTGCGGGCGTCGAGGCCGAGCAGGTCGGCAGCGGACAGGATGCCGCACACGCGGTCGCCGTCGAGGACCGCCAGTTGTTCGGTGCCGGCCGCGAGCATGTCGACGGTCGCCTCCACGGCGAGCTGCCCCACCGGCACGGACGGCGCCGGCGTGCGCGCGATCGTGCGGATCGGGGCATCGGGCGAGGCCGTGCCGGCGGCCACGGCGGCCCGGACCTCGCCGTCGGTGACGATCCCCAACTCGCCGTCGCCGAGCGTGACGAGCAGCGCGCAGGTGCCGTCCTGCCCGAGCCGGGCCACCGCCTCCCGCAGCGGCTCATCGGGGTCGCAGAACGCCGCCGGTCGCATGATCGCCGAGACGGGCGTCGTCCCCACCTCGCGCAATCCGTGGACGGTGTTCCCCGCTCCGGTCATCCGCGCGCGCATGGTGGCGGCGACGTAGGCGGCTCCCGCCTCGGTGGCCAGCACGCGGCGCCCCGCCTCGCCGTCGAGCAGCGCGCAGGTCGACCGCTCCCGCGCCCGGACCGTGAACGCCGGAGCCATACCGGTCAGCAACGACGGATGGCCGAAGCACTCACCGGGCTCGAGCACCTGGATCTGCTCGCCCTCGTGGACCACGTCCATCGAGCCGGTGAGGATCACCCACAGGCCGAGCGCGGGCAGCCCGTCCTCGACCAGCACAACCGCGCCGGCGTCGTAGGCGTGTACCTCGGCCAGCCCGCTCAGCCGGTGCAGTTCGTCGGGATCGAGTCCGTCAAACGGCGGGTGCTGGGCGAGGAATGTGTCCAAGTGCTCCATGTCGAGTCGCGCAATTGTGTTCGGTTCACGCCTGGGACACCTTCGGGGGACATGTCAGCCTAATCGCCAACGATAACCGGCTTCTGGAGGGCTTATGGCGGACGGTGGCGGCGCAGAACACGACGAACTCGTCTACGAGTCCGCGGGGCTGCCGAAGACCACGAACTGGTGGGGCGCGTTCGTGATCGGGCTGGCGGGCACGATCCTAGTCACCGGGATCGCGCCGGTCATGGTCACCTCGCTGGGAGCGGCGTCGATCCCGGTGATCGTGTTCATCACGATCACGGGCTACCTCGTGTGTCTGTTCCTGGCTGAGCTGTCGGCGATGATGCCGGACCGCTCGGGCGGCCTGCCGTCGTACGCCTATCCGGCGTACAAGGACCGGTGGCCGAGGTTTGCCGAGCACGTGAACGGCTTCTCGGCGTGGGCGTACTGGCTCGGGTGGTTCCCGGTGGCGCCTTTGAACATGATCCTGGCCTCGTTCTACATCGTCGACCGCTTCCACCTCTCGACCGCCGGGTTCACGCCGCTCGATACGCCGATCGCGTGGTGGACGCTGGGGATTTCCATCACCGGACTCTTGTTGCTCTCGATTCCGGCGATCCGCGGGCTGCGGTTCGGAACCGCGTTCGCGACCACGCTGGCGTTTCTGTCGATGATCCCGCTCACGTTCCTGGCCATCTGCTGGATCTTCAACCCGTCGGTGGTCGACTTCTCGAACCTCACCCATTTCACCCACACCAACGGCACGAGCTTCTTCTCGCCGCTGTTCGGCCACGGCTGGCTGACCCTGTACATCGCCTTCTCGTTCTTGCTCACGTGGAACGTGATCGCGATGGAGGCCGCCGCGTGTTACATCGGCGAGACCAAGAACCCCGACCGCGACGCCAAGATCGCAATGAACCTCGAGGGCCTCTACGGCCTGTTCATCTACACGATGATCCCGGTGGCGTTCGTGATCGTGCTCGGCAACTCGGCGCTCGGCAACCCGGCGCTGGTCGACCCGAAGACGATCTTCGTCGACTTCGCCTCCAAGGTGTTCGGCGCCGGCGCCGGCTCGTCGATCCTTAACTGGCTGATCGCGGGGATGCTGATCCTGGCGCTGATCCTGTCGGCGCTGAACGCGATCACGGGCACCGCGCGTTCGCTGCACCAGATGGCGACCGACGGCCAATTCCCGAGGTTCTTCCAGCACGTCAACCACCACGGCGTGCCGGATCGCGCGATGCTCTTCAACGTCGTCTGCTCGATCCTGGTCGTGTTCGCCGGCGGCGCGGTCGAGATCTACACGTTCTCGAACGTCGGCTACCTGGCCGCCTTCATCCCGGTCCTGATCGGCTACTACCTGCTGCGCAAGCACCGGCCCAACGTGCGCAGGCCATTCAAGCTGCCCGGGTGGATGATGTACGTAGCGCTCGCGATCGCGGCGATCTACGCAGTCATCTACTTCTACGGCGGGCCCGTCTACGCCAGCTGCAGCTGCAACGCGGCGGGCCACAAGACGCTGCCCTACTACTTCCTCGGGATCCTCGTGGTCCTGATGTACTTCCCGCTGTGGTGGTACCGCAAGTACGTCGAGGACAAACGAACACGGGAGACCTCGGCCCCGCCCATCTCCACTACTGAGGCGGCGGCCAGTCCGTGAGCGCCGTACCATCGGCCACCCAGATGGCCGAGCAGCAAGGAACCATCGAGCGGATCCTGCTCGCCTCCGAGGGGCGCGAGATCTCGAACGCCGCGATCACCCGCGTCATCGAGCTCGCGCGACCCTCGGGGGCCTCAGTTCGCGTGTACTCGGTGGCGCGGATTCACGGCGTCGCGTTCGGGATGCAGACCCCCGGCCTGCTGCCGACCAAGAAGGAATTGGCGGAGCAGCGCGAGATCGTGGCCAAGGCGATCAAGCGGCTGCAGCGCAAGGGGATCGAGGCCGACGGTCACGTCGTCGGGACGCGCAACCCGACCAAGGGAATCCTCAAGGAGGCCAAGACCCACGGCTGCGATGTGATCGTGATGTCCGCCGACCCGGATCGGGGTCGCTTCATCGGAGACTTCTCCTGGTCACAGGAGCCCCAGCGGGTACGCCGCAGGGCCAAGATCCCGGTTTACCTGGTCTTAGACTGAGCCGCCGGCCCGCTATCCGCGCGGCCAGGTCCTAGTTTCTCGGTGCCGGGCGCCCATGGAGCCGCGCCAACTTGATCGCCAGCTCCAGCGAGAGCAGATCGTCCTGGTCGAGGTCGAGGCCCGTCAGCTCCTCGATCCGGCCCAGTCGCTGACGGAGCGTGTTGGGGTGGATGTAGAGGGCGCGCGCGCTCTCGATCACGCTGCGGCGCTCGGCGAGGTAGCGCTCGAGCGTGTCGAGCAGGGCGGTGCGGCGCTTCTGGTCGTAGGCGATCAGCCGGTCGACCGCGGCCCGCATCCGGTCGCGCGGCGCGTCGTCGGCGTCGATGTGGACCAGGTAGCGGTAGGCGCCCAGCTGGGAATACGCCATCGCGCCGCCCGGGGTCAGCAGGGCATGGCCGATCGTCGCGGCATCGTGGGCCTCGCGATACGCGCGGGCGCAGTCGCCCGGCGCGTCGTGCACGTCGCTGACGCCGATCACCGCGCCGTCCACGCTCCCCAGCTCGTGGCAGGTTCGCAACAGCGAGTCGATCGGTTGCGGGCTTCTCGTCCCCAGTGAGAGCACGGCGCGAACCGGCCCCGGCCCGGCTTCGATCGCCGAGCGCGTGAGCAGCCTCGACAGGCTATGGCCGAGCCGCTCGGCCGCGTCGCGCCAGTCGCCGGAGTCCTGGCTGCGGCCGGCGACCGGCTGGGCGTAGACGATCACGTAGGGACTGGTCAGGTCGCACCGGACCTCGACCGCCTTGCTGGCCGCGAACCCGGTCGCCCCCGCGGCGAGCGCTTCGAACAGATCCTTGACCGTGTTGCGCTTGGTCAGCCCCTCGATCAGCTCGACGCGCTTGAGCGCCACCGCGGCCAGGTTGGCGATCGCGCGCGCCAGCTCGGTGTCCTCGGCGCCGAATACCTGACCGCGCTTCGATCCCGCGCACAGCAGCCCGACCCGCTCGCCGCCGGCGGACAGCGGCGTGACCAGCAGATCGGCGACGTCGAGCTTCGGCCATAGCGTCCGCGCCGGCGGCCGCGCGCCGCGACCGTCGAGCGCCGAGAGCAGCACCTCCGAGGCGGATAGCGCCGGCGAGGCGGCGTCCACCTCGGGCGAGGCGGCCAGCGTCTGAAGGCCCACCCCGTCGACGGCGAGCCGGTACAGCCCGCACACCTGGGCGCCCAGCAGCCGCCTGATGCCGCGCGCGACCACGGCCCCCAGCTCGCCCGCGTCGGTGGCCGCGGCCACCTGCTGGGTGAGGCCCGAGAGACCGTTGAGCGCGGTCACGCGGCGGCGCTCGCGGTCATAGAGCTGGGCGTTCTCGATCGCGCCGCTGACCAGCGAGGCGATGTGGACGAGGAGCTTGAGCGTCTCCTCGGTGAACTCGCGGGGCGCCTCGGTGTGGAGCACGATCACGCCGATCGTGTCCTCGGAGCGAGCCAGGATCGGCACCGCGACCATCGACTGAAAGCGCTCCTCCTGGAGCAGCGGGACGTACTTCATGCGGGGATCGTCCATCGCCCGCTCGCGGATGAACTCGGGCGTCCGGTGGCGCGCGACCCACCCGGTCAGACCCTCGTCGACCCCCATCTGCACGCGCCCCACCGCTTCGGCGAACACCGGCGAGGCGGCGCGGATGGTCAGCCGGTCGTCCTCGAGCAGGTAGATGAAGCACGCGTGGCAGCCGGTCGCCTCGGTGGCGAGCTCGACGATCCCCTGGAGCATCGGCAGCACCTCGAGCGAGGACGAGACGAGGCGGATGACCCCGTACAGCGTGCGGTTCTCCTCGCGAAGGGCCTCAGAACTCAGCTCGGTACCGACTGACACTTTTAGCTGCACCTCCTATGTGCGGACCGAACATGCTAGCCGTCGCTTACGGGTGCCCGGTGCCATTGCCCGCATACCGGCGCGACGGATATACCTCGCGGTCATGAACACGCCCCCCCAGAACGCCGACGATGTCCGGCGGATCGTGAAGGACCAAGGCATCGAGTTCCTGTTCGCCCAGTTCGTGGACATGCACGGAAAGCCGAGCGCCAAGCTCGTGCCGGCCCATCACCTCGACGACCTGCTGTCCGACGGCGCGGGGTTCGCCGGCTTCGCGGCCGGCGACATCGGCCAGGGCCCGCACGATCCGGACATGATCGCGATGCCCGATCCTCGGAGCCTGACGATCCTGCCCTGGCAGCCGAACGTCGCCCGGTTCGCCTGCGACGTGACCGTCGAAGGGGAAGAGTGGCCCTACTGCCCGCGGACGATTCTCCGTCACGCGCTGGCCCGCACAGCCGAGGCGGGGTACGAGCTGAAGGTCGGCGCCGAGCTCGAATACTTCCTGGTCCGGCGTACGGACAACGGCGGGATCGAGATCGCGGACCAGCTCGACACGCTCGAGCTCCCCTGCTACGACATGCGCGCCCTGACCCGCAACCTCGACTTCGTCTCGACCGTCTCGAAGGCCGTGACCGAGCTCGGGTGGGACAACTACGCCACCGACCACGAGGACGCCAACGGGCAGTTCGAGCAGAACTTCCAGTACGCCGACGCGCTGACCACCGCGGACCGGGCTGTGTTCTTTCGCTACATGGTCGAGTCGCTGGCCCAACAGCGCGGGCTGATCGCGACGTTCATGCCCAAGCCGTTCGCCAACCTGACCGGTAACGGCTGCCATTTCCACGTCAGCCTGTGGCGCGACGGCGGGAACGTGTTCGAGCGCGACGTGGCCGAGGATCCGCGCGGGCTCGGCCTGTCGGAGCTCGCCTACCAGTTCATCGGCGGCTTGAAGGCCAACGCCAAGGCGTACATCGCGGTCACCGCGCCGACGGTCAACTCCTACAAGCGGCTGGTCATCGGCGCGCCGACGAGCGGCGCGACGTGGGCGCCGGCGTACATCAGCTACGGCTACAACAACCGCACGCAGATGTTGAGGATCCCGGACGCCGGGCGGATCGAGGACCGCACGGTCGACGGCTCGTGCAACCCCTACCTGGCCGCGACCGCGATGCTCGCCGCGGGCATGGACGGCGTCGAGCGCGGGCTCGACCCCGGCGATCCGAACTCGGCCAACCTGTACGAGCTGAGCGCCGAGGAGCGGGCCGCCCAGGGGATCGACGTGCTCCCGGCGAACCTGCTCGACGCGGTCCGCGAGCTCGAGGCCAACGAGCCGCTACGCGAGGCGTTCGGCAAGGTCCGCGACGGCGACTACGTCGATTACTTCGCCAAGGTCAAGCACGCCGAGTGGCAGACCGCCCACGAACAGATCACCCAGTGGGAGCTGGATCGGTACCTGCAGCTGTTCTGATCAGCGCTTGTAATAGTTGGCGTTAATCGGGATGTATTTCTGCCACTCGTCGGGGAGTTGATCCTCGGCGAAGCAGGCGTCGACGGGGCAGGCCTCGACGCAGGCGTCGCAGTCGATGCACTCCTCCGGATCGATGTACAGCTGGGCCTCGTCGTCGAAGCCGGCCTCATCCGCGGTCGGGTGAATGCAGTCGACCGGGCACACCTCCACGCACGAGAGGTCCTTGGTCCCGATGCACGGCTCGGCGATCACATAGGTCATGGGCGCAAGCCTCGCACTTCAACCGAGGTTGAAGTCAAGTTACGAAGCGCGCGCTCGTCAAACAGGCGGCACACCTCGATCGAGGAGCAGTTGCACTTGCTGCAGATCTCGAGCAGACGGCGCACCGTGCTCGCGCGCGCGATCAGCTCATCGAGCTCGGGCAGCTTCTGCAGCGCCAGCTCCCGCAGCCGCTCGTGGGCGGGCTGACTGCGCGAGCCGAGCAGCTCGCCGATCTCCTCGAGGCTGAAGCCGACGCGTTGCGCGGCGTCGATGATCGCCAGTCGGCGCAGGACGTCCCCCGAGTAGCTCCGTTTGCCGGCGGTGCGCTCGGGGGCGGGGAGGAGGCCGCGCGCCTCGTAGTAGCGGATCCGCGACGGGCTCATGCCGGCGCGGGTCGCAACCTCGCCGATGCGGAGGCCGGCGTCGTCAGGGGCGTCGGTGGCGCGGTCGGCCATTGCAATGCGACGTTACAGGAGGGCCCTACCCCGGCCCGAACCGCCTCCCCCCGCCCGGCTGGGGCCCAGCGTCGATCAGCAGCGAGCCCACGGTCTGCGGCTCGTCCTGGTCGAACTTTCCGGCCAGCGCGATGAACACCTGGGCCGTGGTGAGGGCGTCGCCGAGCGCGTGGTGCGGCGGCTCGGCGATCTGGCCGAGCGCCTGAGACAGGCGGGTCAGCGGCAGCGAGGGCGGCGCGGTGCCGTCGCGCCGCCCCAGCCACAGCCGACCCAACGATTCGGTGTCGGCGGCCGGCGGCAGCTGCGCGCCGCGGCGCGAGAACAGCGGACCGAGGAAGCTGCGCTCGACGAACGCGCTGTGGAAGACCGGCACGCGCGAGGTCATCAGCTCGAGCACCGACTCGAGTGCCTCGTCGATGTCGGGGGCATCCGCCAGGTCGGCCACGCGGAGCTTGTGCGCGAGCACGGCTCCATGCTGCGAACGCTTGGTGCTGCGGACGAGCGTGTACAGGCTCTCGCCGAGCACGATGCGGCCGTCGTCGATCGGGACCGCCCCGATCGCGATGATGTGATCGCGGCGGGGGTCGAGACCGGTCAGCTCGAGGTCCAGTGCGCACCACCCGGCTTCGCGCCACGGAGTCGACTCCGCTGGCCGGCCGGCGCTCGCGAACGTCTCGGCCGCACCGGTGCGCGACCGGCGCAACCTCACGGACGGAGACCTCGCTGGACCCCGGCGACGGCCCGGAAGACGTCGCGGAGATGGTCGCGGGTCAGCGGGCTGATCGTCGCGGGATCGATCGAGTCGTCGGGCAGCGAGCCGGCCGCGAGCTGCCGCATGTGGTGGGCCATGCGCAACTCGAGCGCGAGCTGGAACACGTCGACCAGCGTCCGGGCGTCGTCCTCGTTGAGAACGCCGGCGTCCGCGCCGGCCCACAGCCGCTCGGTCGTCGAGCCCTCGACCAGCCCGGCGGCGGCCCCGGCCCACCGGCCCAGCTCGACCACGGGGATCACCGCCGCCTTGCGGATGTCGAGCCGTTCGCTCCGTTCCCCGTCCGCCTCGAGCACCACGCCGGCGTCGAAGCCGGTCGGCGGGCGCTGGGCGAGGGCACGGCGGGCAAGCGACTCGAGCACCGCGTCGCGGGCCGGTCCTTCGACGGTCGGCAGCGGCTCTCGCGGTGTCCCCCACAGCGGCCGTCGTTCGACGAGAACAGTCAGCGCGAGCTCGTCGTCGTGGTTCTCGCGCCCCCATCCGGCCGGCGTGCGGGCGATCACATCGGCGGGCAGGCCGCAGCTCGTGAGCATCCCATGGACCGCGTCGATCCATTCGGTCGGGGGCGGCTCGCTGCACACGAGCGCTCCGCGCGGAAGCGAGGCGGGCGTGAGCTCGCGGCGCGCCTGACTGCCGACGGCCACCCACACGATTCCGTCGTCGGGGAGCGTGAGTCGATCGGCGGTCAGCTCGAGGCCGCGCGCGATCGTCGCGTCGACCAGCGCCGACAGGACCCGCGCCACCTCGGTGGCGCGCATGTTCGAGGCATGCAGCTCGAGCACGATCTGGGATAGCCGGCGCCCGACGTCGGCCAGCGACTCGACGTCCTGGGCGCGGGCGATCGCGCGCCGGGCGCCGAACCACGAGTGCGGTTGCACCGCGAACAGGTCCGCGTCCTCGACGACGCCGACCAGTTGTCCCCGTTCGGTGACCACCGGCGCGTGGCGGATACCCCGCTCGAGCAGCTCGAACAGCACTTCGCCGCCGAGGCGGTCCGGCGTCACCGAGAACACCGGCGTGGTCATCAACGTCGCCACCGGCGTGCTCAGCGCCATCCCGTCGCCGACCACCTTGGTGCGGAAATCGCGGTCGGTGACGATGCCCATGCCGTAGTTCCCGAGTTCGACGATCGCCGATGTCGCGCCCGCCTCGGTCATCCGCCGCGCCACCGAGCGGATCGTGTCCATCGGATCGCAGCGCACGGTGGGCGAGCGGATCAGCTCCCCCACCGCCTTGTGGGCCGGCTCGTAGGCCCCGACCTGGAGCTCGCGGTTGCGCGCGCGCTCGAGCAGCGGGCGAGCCACCGCCACCGGGATGCGGTAGCAGAGCGTGTCCTCGGTGGCGCGCGCCTCGAACCCTGGCGGCAGCCCCGATAGCATCGCCACGTGACCGAACGTGTCGCCGGGTCCCAGCAGGTCGAGCAGCTTTTGCCCGTGGACGATGTCGACGCCCCCGGAATGGATCACGCGCAGAAACGTGACCGGTCCGCCGTCCTCGCTGAGGATGACCGCGCCCGACGGATAGAACTCGATCTGCGTCTGGGCCACCATCTCGCCCAGCTCCTTAGGAGCGAGTGAATCGAACGGCGGCCGCGCAGCGAGGAACCGTGCAATCTCGCTGTGGCCTGGGTCCAGGATGCTTTTGAGGCTACTGCTTCGGAGTTCGGTTTCGTATGTGCGAAACGGCCACTAAGGCCGCTGCGCGTGCGTGGTTTGCGAGGCGGCTGGCCCGGCTAGGTCGGGCTGAGCGAGAGGAACAGCTCGTTCTGCAGGTCCCCGTTGGGCGGGCCCCAGGCAATTCCGATGTACACCTCGCCGTTGGACGAGGTCCCGACCCCGCTGAGAACGCCCCCGTTCTGATAACTCCACTCCTGTTCCTGGCCGTTGTTGGAGCTCATGAAGAACGGCGTCGGCTGCGGCTTGTCGAGTTGCTTGAGCGTCGGGAGGAAGTTGCCGGGGCCGGAGAACCCGCCCAGCGCGGCCTGCATCACACCCGCCAGCGCCGATTGGTCGTTGGCGATCGGCGCGACCGCGGCCTCGGGAATGCTGAAGATCACCGCGCCACCCTTGCCGTTGGGGGCCAGGTAGCCGCCGGTCCCGGCGGAGGCGTCCGGAAGGGCAACCCACCCGTTGGGGGCGCAGATGGCTCCGTCGACGTCGCTAAAGCGAACCGCGTGCAACGGGGACCAAGAGCCGGCCGCGGTGGCGGAGCCGGCGAGGTAGCCGTTGACGTACAGCTGGACTCTGTACTGGCCGGGGGGCAAGCACGTCGCAGGTTCGGAGTCGGACACGTAGGAGATGTTGTTGGACACCAGCAGCGTCTGGGCGTTGAGCAGTCCGCCTTTGTGCACGGGTCCCGAGATCTGCGGCAGGACGGCCCATTCGCCGTGCAGCGGGTCCTTGTACTCCCATTGCACCGACATCACATCGCGCCGAGGATCGAACGTTCCCACCTTGCTGATCGTGTACAGCGCGTGCCCGGGGTCGGGTTCGGCGGTGATGCCGCCGAGCTGCACTCGGTTGTGCGCGGACGGGGCGTCTCCGGTCGGCGTCTGCGCGTTGACCTCGCCCGTGGCCACCATCTGCTGGTTCAGCGCGTCCACCTTGCCCGCCAGCGCGGGATGGAACAGCTGGATCAGGCTCAGGTCGGTGAGCGACGTGGCGACGGTTTGCTCGCCCGACACGGTGGGCTGGGTGAGTTCGGACTTGGCCAGATCGTACTCGTGGCCGGAGTCAGGGTTGCCGAGCACGAGATCGTCCTCGGCCATTCGCAGGTACGCATCGGCCAGCAGGCTCGTCACGTTGGACTCCGTGTTGAGCTGGGCGACGCTGTCGACCAGCAACTCGTGGCTTTGCTCCAGGTCGCTCGCGCTGTGCTTGATCACGCCGAGGTAGAACAGGTTCTTGCCCAGGTCGGCCAGCAGTGTGGCTGAATCCGAACCGTCCGCGCGCGCGTGCTCGTCGTCGCCGACCGCGGCCTGAATCGCGGCGACGGCCGGGATCGTGGCTTGGCCAGCGGTGGTCGGCTCGGATGTCGCGCCGGTGCCGACCTGCGGGAACCCGGCGCCGAACTCGGCCTGCGCGCGGTCGTAATACGCGTCGACAAACCGAGGCCGCAGCTTCAACGTCTGGTTGAAGTCCGTGATCGCGACCTGATAGTTGCCGGTGTTGAGCTGTACTTCCCCGTTGGCGAAGTCGCGGGCGGCCTGGTCGGGCGGGTGGGAGACCGGCGTCAGGACCTGGAACAGAGACCAGACGGTGGCGAACGACACGAAGCCGATCGCGAAGACGGAGAACAGCCTTCGGTGCGAGCGCCCCTGGGGAGTCAACGAATACCCGAACAGGAACACCGCGACGGCCAGCATCGTCAACGCAGCCGCGTAGTGCACGAATTTGGCCTCGGCGTCGTCGGCCTCCTGGTTGGCTGCGTCGCGCAATGCCGTGAGGTAATACGCGGACCACTGGCTCTGCTGCATAAACCGCTGCGGGAAGCTCGGGTCCTGCTCGGGGCTGTAGGAGGCATCCGTCTTGGTGCAATGCTTCTGGATCGACGGCGCGCAGATGAAGGCGATGCCCTGCGATCTGGCGATCGCGACGGTGTCGGCCTCGGTCTGGGATGCGATCGCCTCCCACCGCGCCGCCTCGAGCCGGGTGGCCTCCGAACCGGTGCCGAACTGCCCAAACGCCGACGCGTTGTTGGCCGCCCGGAACTGCTGCGTGAGGAGGTTGAAGCGGTCGATCTGTACCTGCGCCCGGCCGCGGTTGACCGCCGCCGCCTCGAGCGCCAGCGCGCCGTTGGTCTCCGCGCGCGCGTCCGCCTTGTCGTGCGTTCTCAGCGCCGCCGATTGGGAAAAGGCAATCAGCGCCGCGATCATCGTCGTCAGCACGACCGCCACCGCGATCCGCCGCCCGTACCGGTCGCGGTGCTCGTCCTCCACCATCTCTTCGAGTTCTTCGACGCGGGGGAGCTCTGGACCGGCTTCAGGCATCAGCGCTAGGAGACCCCGACGAGGACGAACAGGACGAGACCGGCGACCGCCATCAGCGCGCCCGCTCCCGCGAGCCACACCTTGGTCCACCCGGGGATGAGCATGGCCAGCGTCAGCACGACGATGACGGCCACGAACAGCGCGGCAATCCCGGTCAGGTCGACGCCGTGGGTGTGCTCGGTCTCGGCGCTGTCCAGCAGCGCGGCCGGCGCCAGACCATGAATCGTCGTGTCCTGATTCTCGGCGATCGCGAGCGCCGGCCCCGGGAGGTAGGGGTGGCCAGGGGAGTAGGTGCCGTCCGTGTTCAGGTCCGTGTTGCCGGACGGGTTGCTGGGGTCGAAGGCGTAGCTCAGAAAACCGATCTGAGCGCCCAGGACACGCGCGATCCCGAGGTCCGCCTGACCTTGAGTTCGGAGCTCGTCGCCGCCGGTGCCGCCGAGCTTGGACGCGTCGCGCAGCATCGACTCGGCCAGCGCGGAGTACTGAGCGAACTGACCGAAGGTCTCGATGTTGGCGTCGACCGCGTTGTTGTCCTGGAGCAGCTGCTGCTGCTGGAGCACGAGATCCTGGCGCGAGAGCTCCTCCTTCTGGGCCGAGCTCTCGTCGGCCAGCGAAGCCTGCCAGCCCATCAAGGCCGCTAGCACCGAGACGACGGCGATCGCGAGTGGGATCCAGGAGTGGACGATCTGGTGGAATTCACGCTTGGTCGCCCGCTCGACCTCGCCCGCCACCTCCTCGACCTCGTCCTGGACCATCGCGCGCTCGTCCTCGCCCTCGGGCGGCGCCAACCGGTCAGCGCCGTCGGAGGCGGGCTCCAGTTGTTCAGCGCCGCCGGAGGCGGGCTGCAGTTGTTCAGCGCCGCCGGAGGCGGGCTGCAGTTGTTCACCGCCGCGGGAGGCGGGATTGGTGGATCCGTCCGATGGAAACGTGGAAGACATGTCGCTGCTGCCCCTAGGTGCCCCCGCCCGAATTCGTCGAGCGCGGGCAAATTGTCACGCCGACCGTCGATTGTCAAGGTGCAACCATCACACACACGCCGCACGGGGCGCGCGGTCGCCATTACCTGGCAGGTAATCGACGGACCGCGGGCGGCGTGGGACCGTGCCCCCATGACCACATTTCCATTGAACAGACCGCTCGGCGGCCGGCTCGGCGCCAGCCGCTGGGCGCCCCTTCCGATCGTCCTGGCCGGCACCTTCATGGTCGTGCTGGACTTCTTCATCGTCAACGTCGCGCTGCCGTCGATTCAGTCGAGCCTCCATGCCTCGAGCGGCGCGATTGAGTGGGTGGCGGCCGGCTACGGCCTGACCGCCGCCGTGTTCCTGATCACCTCTGGCCGGCTCGGCGACCGGTTCGGCCGCCGGCGGGTCTTCTCCCTCGGACTCGCGCTGTTCACCGCTGCCTCGGCGGCCTGCGGCGCGGCGCCGAACTCCCAGCTGCTGATCGTCGCGAGGCTCGTGCAGGGCTTCGCCGCCGCGCTGGTGATGCCCAACGTGCTGTCGATCATCGGCGTCACCTACACCGGACCCGACCGGCCCCGCGCCCTGTCCGCCTACGCGATGGTGATGGGGGCCGCGGCGGTCTCCGGACAGCTGATCGGTGGCGTGCTGGTGCAGGCCGACGTGGCCGGGCTGGGCTGGCGGAGCTGCTTTCTGATCAACGTCCCCGTGGGTCTGCTGGCGCTGGCGCTGGCGCCGCGGATGGTTCCCGAGTCCCGCGCTAAGCAGGCGAGCCGGATCGACGGCCTCGGCACGGCCCTGATCACCGCCGGGCTCACCGCGATCGTCCTGCCGCTGGTGGAAGGTCGCCAGCACGGCTGGCCGCTGTGGACTTGGGTGTCGCTGGCCGTCGCGCCGGTCCTGCTCGGTTGCTTCGTCGTCCACCAGCGCCGGCTGGCCGGCAACGGCGGCGCGCCGTTACTGCATCCGAGCCTGTTCGTGCACCGGACGTTCAGCGCCGGACTGGTGGCTCAGACCGTGTTCTGGTGTGGCCAGGCGTCGTTCTTCCTCGTCCTCGCCCTGTATCTCCAGCAGGGTCGCGGTCTGAGCGCGCTCCATGCCGGCCTCGTGTTCACGATCCTCGGGGTGTCGTATCTCGCCGCATCGGTGAGCGCGCCCGCGCTGACCGAGCGCCACGGACGGCGCGTCCTGGCCGCGGGCGCGCTCGTGCTGGCCACCGGCCATGCCCTGTTGCTGGCCACCGTGGCCGACGTCGGCGTCGGCGGGTCGGTAGCGCTGCTCGCGCCCGGGCTGCTGCTGATCGGGGCCGGGATGGGGTTGGGAATCGCTCCCTTGACCACGATCGTCCTCTCGGACATGCGTCCCGACCAGGTGGGGGCGGCGTCCGGGGCCGTATCGACCGCCCAGCAGGTCGGCAACGCGCTCGGCGTGGCGATCATCGGCGTGATCTTCTTCGGCGCCTTGAACCACGGGTTCGCGGATGCGTTCGAGTGGAGCCTGGCCGCGCTGGCGGCGATCCTGGTCAGCGTCGCGGCGCTGACCCGGCTGTTGCCGGCGCCGGCGCGGCGGTCTGACGCTGACGCGGCGGCGCGGGGGTCTGACGCTGACGCGGCGGCGCGGGGCGAGACGGGACGGTTGACCCCAGCGGCCGAGGTGTCGTGATGAGCGCCATTACGCTTGTCCCGATGAGCGACAACCGAGTCGGCCCGATGTTGCGGGAGTGGCGGCAGCGGCGTCGAGTCAGCCAGCTCGAGCTGGCGCTCGACGCCGGGGTCTCGACGAGGCACCTGAGCTTCGTCGAGACCGGTCGCTCCAAGCCGAGCGCTGAGATGGTGCTGACCCTGGCGGACCAGCTCGAGGTTCCGCTACGCCAGCGCAACCAGTTGCTGCTGGCCGCCGGGTATGCGCCGCAATACGCGGCCCGCTCGCTCGATGACCCCGAGCTGGCGCAGGTCCGCGACGCGCTCGGCCGGGTGCTGGGCGGCCACGAGCCATATCCGGCGCTGGCGGTGGACCAGCAGTGGAACCTCGTCGCCTCGAACGCGGCCCTCGGGTTGCTCCTCGAGGGCGTCGCGCCCGAGCTTCTGCAGCCGCCAGCCAACACCCTGCGGGTCGCCCTCCACCCCGAGGGCATGGCGCCACGCGTGATCAACCTGGGCCAGTGGCGCGCGCACCTGCTCCACCGGCTGTCGCGGCAGATCTCGGTCACCGGGGATCCGGCGTTGATCGCTTTGCACGAGGAACTCGTGAGCTACCCGGGTCCGACTGGTTCCGAACCGGACTCACCCGGCGGGGAGGTGATGGTCGAGCTGCGGTTGCACACCGCGTACGGACCGTTGCGGTTCTTCAGCACGGTCACGATCTTCGGTACCGCGGCCGACATCACGGTGTCGGAGCTGGCGATCGAGGCTTTCTTCCCGGCCAACGACGCCACCGCCGAGGCGCTCAGCGCAGCGGCTTCCGCGGAGGCTTAGGGTTCACGACAGAATTAATGGCAGGCACTGACGAGTAGCTGGGCGTGTCTGGCGTCGCCGACTCGCCGCGATAATACCGGGAGCATTTGAGGGCGAGTCGGCGGCGTCAGGCGCGTCCAGACGCCGTCAGAGACGTCAATAATTCTGTCGTGAGCCCTCAACCGGTTTCGATTGCGGTGTCGGCGTCGGTTTCACCACTGTCACCATCTTCGATGTCGACGCGATGCAGCCGGTGGCACCGGTGGCCATCATTGACACTTTGAATTTGCCCGCGCGCTTGAAGGTGTGAGTGAAGTGGACACCGCTGGCGTTGGCGTTGTCCGAGCTGTGCCACTCGAAGGTGACGTGCACGGATGGCTTGATATTCGGCGCTGAGCCGGTGAAGGTCGCTTTGACGTTGGTCTTCGTGGTGGACGGCCCGGAGATCTTCGGTTTCGGAACCACGCCCGCGTGACCGGTCAACTCGATCGCGCCCTTGTCGCGCAACCCGGGTTCGCAGGTGCCCAGGCCATCGAGCACCCGCGGGTCGCCGAGGAGATCGGTGGATGAATCGGTGAACGGCGCCGGCACGGAGATCGCGGTCGCCGGCACGCTGTCGATGCCGTTCCACTTCGGGTTGAGCGTGTAGCTCTGGCCGGGGTGAGCGAAGATCGCGGCGAGCGATGCGGTGAACGTGTTGCCGGCCACGCCGGTGGAGCAGTCGACGGCGCCGAGCGTCCCGGTCGGCGCCTGCGTCGTTCCGGGGACCTCGGTGCGCGAACAGGTGACGATCGAGGTGCCGTTGGTGCCGGCGCGAGCGGCCGCCGGTGCCTCGACCAGGATCGAGCCCTCGACATTGACCTGCGCTCGCGACCCGGGGACGTTGTCGGCGCGGGCGATCAGCGATTGCACGGGAGCAGTGTCGCGCTTGCCGAGGACGCCGGCATCGATCGTCGAGCTCGCCACCGTCAACGCGCGCGCGGACCCGCCGGCGGCGCCGAACTGCACCCCGTTGCCTCCGAGCAACAGCGACGAGATGATCGCCATGTCCATGTTGCTGGTCGAGAGCACGGGCTGGGTCGTGGATCGCACGTGCACGGTGCTGCGGACGACCGACATGTCATCGCCCCACCCCGAGCCGCTGCCATCCGTGGCGAGTACGAACGCTTGCGTTGGGGAGGCTCCCGAAGTCAGCGAGCTGTCGGCGATCTGTAGCGACCCGGCGTCCGCGATCGCTGGACCGCCCCAGGCGCCGCTGAGCGTCAGCCGCGAGAGCGAGGAGCCATTGCCATCGATGACGAGCGCGGGCGCCGAGTTGGCCGTGTTGTCTAGCGTGACCGTGACGTTCGAAATGGCCGCCGGCGCCCCGTTTGTCAGCACTGCCTCGGCCTCGCCCTTGACGTCGATCGAGGCGCCGCTGATCGAGACCTGCGCGCCAGCCCCGTTGCCCACCACCGCTGGGGAGGTCCCATCCGGGTTGTCCAGCTCGATCGGGCTGTCGGTGACGGTCACCGCCCCCGCGTCGCCCGACACCGCGCCGCCGATGCCGTCGACGGTGATCGCCGAACCGCTCACGGTGGTGGGGCCGGTCCCACCCAGGATCGCGGTGTCGGTCGCGGCTGAGCTGCCGACCGTGATCGGGCTATCCGAAACACTGGCGGTTCCGCCAACCAGGATCGCGGTCCCGAGGCCATCGACGGTGATCGGAGTGCCGGAGATCACCAGGTTGGTCGGCTCGAGCAGCGCGTAGGTCGACGAGCGGTTGGAAAGCGTTATCGATCCGCCCTTGATCGCCACCGACTGGTCGTCGAGGATTCCCTCCGACGGCCCTTCGACGTTGACCGCCACCTGGTTCAGGGCAAGGTCCGAGTCGAGGGCGTTGATGGCGAGATCGGAATCAGTCGATGGGTTTACGATCCGCAGGCGGTTGAGGGTGAGCGCGGTCGCGTTGCCCGCGGCGCCGGTGAGGATCGTCGGCGCGCCGGGAACGCCGACGATGATCGTGCTCGTGGCGGGGTTGGTGCCGTTCCCCGAGCCCGTGATCGTCAAGCCGCTGTCGTTCGCGCCGAGGGCCAGGTCGTCCGTATACGTGCCCGGCCCGACGTTGATGGTGACCAGATCGGGGACCGATTCGCCCTGCGCGATCGCGTAGGCGATGGTCTTGCAAGGCCTGGCCTGGCAGTTCCCCGTGTCGTGGCCGCTGGCGGCGTTGACCTTCAGCACAGTGTTGGCCAACGCGGCTGGGGCCCACCAGACGGCCGCGGCCCACGACACGCCGAGCACAGTCGCCACCAGCCTGACGGGAACCCGTCCCCGTCCCCAGCGTCTTCTGCGCCCCTCCGGCATCGTCCGGAGTGTTGTGCGCGCACGGTGCGCTGTCAAGGCGTCAGATCGTCTCGCTCTGGCGCTGGAAGATGATCTCGGGGATCACGCAGGCCCTGGAGACGCGCAACAGAAAGCGGAGCGCCTCGGCGATGTCCTCGGGGCGCAACATCTCCGATTGCGGGACCGACTCTCGGATGAATTCCGACATGTCGGTGTCGACGAAGCCCGGACACAGGGCGGTCGACTTGATCCCCTCGCCGTTCAGCTCCTTGTTCATCGCTTGCGTGTAGGCGACCACGGCGGCCTTGGTGGCCGAATACACCGACAGCCATGGTTGCGGCGACTTCCCGGTCAGCGACGCGAGGTTCACCACTAAGGCGCTGCCGTGGTCGCGGCCGGCCTCCCGCAGCAGTTCCAGGCACTCCCGATAAAAGAGGATGATCGCGCGCAGGTTGACGTCGAGCTGAAGATCGATGAACTTGGTCGGGTGGTCCCCCGCGGTGGCGCCGTGCCCGAGACCGGCGTTGTTGACCAGCACGTCGAGGCGGCCGTAGCGCTCGCGATGGGCGCTCACGACCGCGCGAATCGCCTCCTCGTCGGCCATGTTGCCCGCGACGTACTCGACGTCGTACCCCTTGTCACGGAGCCCGTGCGCGGCTTGCTCGAGCGTGTCGGGCTTCCGCGCCGACAACGTCAGCCCGTAGCCCTGCTCCGCGAGCGTCCCCGCCAAGGTCAGGCCAATCCCCCGTGAGGCTCCGGTGACGATCGCGGCGCGGTCGGGCATGACATCTCTCTCTCGCTTGACGGTGAGCTGGAGTGTTCCGTGGTCGGGGTGAGTATCCTCTTTTGTAGTGTCAACGATGAGCTTCACAACACTGATCAGGGCGGTGCACGGTCCGCGCCGCAAGGGGGGCGGTTCGGCCTCGACGCCGGCCGGCGGAGACGTCGGCCCCCGGCGTCCGGCGATGGGAATCGATGTTCCTCCGGTGCACGGCCGGCACTGCATCTGTGAGCGGTGCCAGCGGCGCACGCCCGGGCGCGCCTGAGCCGGGGCGCCTTCCGAGGGCGTGACGAGCGCCCACCCGACCCTCCCGGAAAGCCAACTCTCCGGGCCGGTCAGCCGCGCTGAAGTTGGGCGCTGGGGACGCGAGCGAGAGCCTCGCGTCCGACGCGCTGGAGGTCCCGAAGGTAAGCGAGGTGGACATCCCAGGGCGACTGCCCACGCAGTTCGTCGGCTAAGCGGATCGTGTCCTCGTGCGCATCCAGCAACTCGTAGACAACTTCGACGAGCAGATCGATCGCTGGACTCGGGCTCTCGTTGGCGTCTAGCACTCGCTCATGCCTCGGATGGCATGAATAATGGACTGTCCAGCGGACAGGAGTGTTATGCGCGCTGTCGTTGAATTCCTGTTAGGTCGGGGCGAACGCGCCCGGTCGGCCCGGTCGGCCCAGTCGGCCCAGTCGGCCCAGTCGGCCCAGTCGGCCCAGTCGGCCCAGTCGGCCCGGTGGCCGGGTCGGCCCGCTCAGCGCCGGCGGGCGGCGGGAGCGAGAGCTGGGTTCTGCCATCCGCCGTCCTCGGGATTGATGTTGACCCCCGGCGGGACGATCGCGTCGATTCGATCGAGAATCTCGTCCGACAGGGTGACGTCGGCCGCGGTCAGCTGCGACTCGAGGTGCTCCATCGTGCGCGGCCCGATGATCGCGGCGGTCACCGCCGGATGGCGAATCACGAAGGCCAGCGCGAGTTCGATCAGCGTCACCCCCGCCTCGTCGGCGACCTTGGCGAGCGCGTCGGCCGCCTCGAGCTTGCGCTGGTTGCCGGGACGCGACAGGTCGTAGCGGGCGGGCAGCCGCTGCGCGCGGGTGGAGGCCGGCGTATCGGCGCCGAGCCGGTAGCGTCCGCTCAGCCATCCGCCGCCCAGCGGACTCCACGGGATCACGCCCATTCCATAGCGCTGACAGGTCGGCAGCACGTCGTTCTCGATCGAGCGGACTAGGATCGAGTACGGAGGCTGCTCGGTCACGAACCGCTCGCGGCCGCGCCTCTCGGCCACCCACTGGGCCTCGACGATCTGGCTCGCCGGGAACGTCGAGGAGCCGATGTAGCGAACCTTGCCGGCGCGAACCAGATCGGTCAGCGCGCCCAGCGTCTCGTCGATGTCGGTATCCAGTTCCGGGCGGTGGATCTGGTACAGGTCGATCCAATCGGTCCGCAGCCGCCTGAGGCTGTCCTCGACTTCGCGCACGATCCACCGGCGCGAGTTGCCGAATTGGTTCGGATCATCGCCCATCGTGCCGTGCACCTTGGTGGCGAGCACGACGTGCTCGCGCCGGCCGCCGGCCAGCGCCTTACCCACGATCTCCTCCGACTCGCCGCGCGAGTACACGTCGGCCGTGTCGATGAAGTTGATTCCAGCGTCCAGCGCGTGGTGGATGATTCGGATCGACTCGTCGTGATCTGCGTTTCCCCAGTCGCCGAACATCATCGCGCCGAGGCACAGCGGGCTGACGCGAACTCCAGTGTTGCCAAGTGTTCGATAGTCCATGGAACACAGCCTAGCGAACCCCGGTAGTCGGCCAGACTACCGGAATGTAGTCCTACAGACACATATTTATGCGTCTGCGGGACGGTTCCGTAGTAGTCTCACAGACTACTGATGCTCGATATCAACCCCTTCGTATATTCCCGGCCGCTCGCCCCGGAAGACATCATCGACCGCGACGGCGAATCGGAAGCACTGCTCCGGAACGCGGCCGGGGGTCACTACGTGCGGATGTACGCCCCCCGCAAATACGGCAAGACGAGCCTCCTGCGGCGGGCCCTGCGAGACGGCGAAGAACGCGAGGGGCTGATCCCGATCCTCGTCGACCTCTACCGCATCTCCTCGATCGCCGACGTGGCGATCCGCTTCGAGCGGGCGTATTCGCGCCAGCTCAAGGGGACACTGCGGAGCAAGGTCGAGGACTTCCTTCAGAAGACCGGCATGGGCCTGTCGCTCGGCGCGTACGGGATCAGCGCCAAGCTCCAGTTCGGCGCCACCGTCGACCCGCTGCCAGCGCTCCACGCGCTGCTCGATCTCCCACTGCGGCTCGAGCGCAGCGGCGCCTACCGAGCCTTCATCGCGCTCGACGAGTTCCAGGACATCGCCAAGGTGCCCGACCTCGACGGCTTGATCCGAAGCCACATCCAGTTCCACGGCGAGGTCGCCTCCTACGTCTTCGCCGGGTCCGAGCCCGGGATGATGAAGCAGCTGTTCGAGAACCGCGAGCGCCCGCTCTACGGCGCCGCGGTGCCGATGCGGCTCGGCCGCCTCGCCAACGACGAGATCGCGAGCTACATCAGCGACCGGTTCCGCGAGACGGGGCGCGCTGCCGGCGAAGCGCTCGGCCCGCTGCTCGACGCCGCCCAGGGTCACCCGCAGCGCGCGATGCTGCTCGCCCACCGCCTATGGGAGGTGGTGGCGCCCGAGCGGGCGGCGACCCTCGACGACTGGCAGAGCGCGCACACCGCCGCCCTCGACGAACTCGAACCCGAGTTCGACGCCCAATGGCGCGGCTACGACCTCTCCGAGCAGAAGACGATGCGCGCCGTGATCGCCGGCCGCGGCTCCCCCTACCGGGCGGAGGTGCTGCGCCGGCTAGAGCTGACCAAGGACATGGTCCGCAAAGCGCTGCCGCGGCTCACCGCGAAGGCGGAGATCGAGGCCGACGGCGGCAAACACGCGGTCGTCGACCCGTTGTTCGCGGAGTGGATCGAGCGGCTGAACCGTGGCGAGGCGGAGCGGGAGTCGGGGAGCGCGTCGGACCCCGAGGGCTAGGCGCGCATTCCCCCCTGGGCGAGGAGGACGAGGAGGGCGTTCGCGCTATGCGAGGAGGGCGTTCGCGCTAGGCGAGGAGGGCGTTCGCGCTAGGCGAGGAGGGCGTTCGCGCTAGGCGAGGAGGCCGAGCCGCTCGGCCCGCTGCACGGCCTCGGTCCGGTTGCGGACGCCGAGCTTGCGGTACACCGCGCTCGTGTGCTCCTTGACCGTGTGCTTGGAGAGGTGCAGCTTCGAGGCGATCTCGGGATTGGTGGAGCCCGACGCCATCAGCTCCAGCACCGAGCGCTCGCGGTCGGTGAGCCCCATCGCATCCGGCGGGTCGTGACGGTCGAACACCGTCTTGCCCAGCGCCACCATCCGCACCGCGCTGGCGATCTTGCGCGCCGGCCAATCCTTGTAGGCGAAGCCCGAGGCGCCAGCCGCGCGCGCCGCGTGCGGCGAGATCTCCCCCGCTCCGGAGAACAGGAGGACTCGCGTCAGGGGCTCGGCGGCGCGCAGCCGCTCGCATACCTCGGCGCCCGACTCCTCGCCGATGAACAGATCGACCAGCGCCACGTGCGGCCGGTAGCGCGCGGCCAGCTCGACGGCATCGCTGCCGGTGTGCGCGCTCAGGCAGCGCTCGACCCACGGCTGCTCGGTCAGCATCAAGCGGATCCCCCAGTGGACGACATCGTGGTCGTCGACCACGAGCACCGACAGGCGGTCGGGACTGCGGAGCTGCTCAGACATCGTCGGGGACGACCAACCGGACCTGCCAGACGCCCTGCCCGCGCTCGCCGAATTCGATCACGCCGCCGCTCTGGAGCGCTTCGAGTGCGGTCAGGCGCAGCCCCATCCCGGCCCGGCGATGGCGACCGGTCACCCCGTCGTTGGCGATCTCGAGCACGAACGCCCCGTCGTGGCGGGTGACGCGAACGCTGACGCGCGTCGGGCTGGCGTGCTTGTGTGCGTTGCGGACCGCCTCGGCGAGCACCGACTGGGCCAGCGGCTCGAGCGCGGCGGGCACCTCGCCGTTGCTCTCCTCGTCGAGCGCAACCCCAAGGTCCGGGTGCACGCGAGATAGCCGTTCGACCTCGGCCAAGAACGTCGTCTGCGTGTCGCGCGGACGGCGACCGAGCGGGCGTTGGAGCGCCGTGCGCAGGTCAGCGAGCGCAATCTGAGTCTCCGTCGCGCACCGCTGGCGCGCCGCCGCGGGCAGATCGCCATCGCCGTCCAGCGCCATCGACACCCCGAACAGGCGCTGGATCACGCCCTCGTGAATCTCGCGCGCGAGATCGATCCGGTGCTCGAGCTGGTGCGCTTCCTGGGCCTGGTTGGCCACGATTCGCGCCACCGACACGAGCGCGGCCGCTTTGCCCAGCGTCCACAGCAGATAGCGCTCGGCGTCGTCGATCGGTGGCGCCGACATCAGCCGATCGGCGAGGATCACGCCGATCGCGCGGCCGGCGGCCGCCATCGGGGCGCATACCAGCCGCACCGGCTCGGGGAACAGCTCCGCGTATTCCGGCGGAAACTGGTTGGTCATGTCGCCGACCGCCTCGATCACCCGATCCTCGGCCAGCGCCTGCACCGCCATCGGCGAGGACTCGACCGTGACGTGGGCTTCGGTGAACTGTTCGATCTCGAGCGCATGCGCGCCCGCGGCGCGGACCCGACGCGTCGCGCTGTCGTAGCGGAAGATGACCGCTCGGCGCATCCGAGCCAGCCGACACACCGCAGCGCACAGCCGGTCGTAGAAACCCTCGCCGGGCGACGGTGTCTGCTCCGACTGCGAAAGCACCTCGACGAACAACTCGAGGGCGTCGATCCCGAGCCCCGCGCGCCCGTCGGTGGACCTCACGACGCTCATCGGCTCACGAGGGGGAGGACTAGTGGCGCACCATCAACCCGAGCCGCAGCGCCTGTTGCGGCGTCAGGTAGACACTCCACTGTTCCTCGCAGCGATGGCAGCGACATTCGACGGTCGGATCGTAGCCGTCGAGCGTCGCGTCCCACTCGACTTCCTCGCCGATGAGGCAATACGGACAGGCGAGCGACGCGATCACGAGTTCGTCGGGGTCGTCGCTGCGGAAGCGGGCCGTGTCGGCCAACCGGAACATGGCGCGAGCATGCCCGCGCCCCGCCGAGGCGGCAAGCCGGGCCTTCCGACAACCCCCCAGGCGGGGGGCAAAAGCTGACATCCCGTTACCGAGGGGTCAGGCCGCGAGCGCCTCGACTCGTGCGATCGGGCGCTTGCCCCACCGGCTGCGAGTGGCGTAGTCCAGCAGACGGCCGATGTAATCCGGCAGCGGCGAGACCTGAATTCCGACGGGATCGAGCCGCGCCCGGGTGACCGACTCGTCGAACACGGTGCCGTTGCAGAAGTACGGGAAGTAGGCGGCGCTGCCCTCGGCCACCGACTGCTTCATCCCGGCGGCTCCCATGGCGGCGAACTCCTCCGGGGGGATCACGACCGGCGGGGGGCGCTTGAAATAGCCGGCGGCCTCTTGCGCGAGCTCGCCCAGCGTGGTGCACTGGGGTCCGGCGGTTAGGTGATACGTATCCGTCGTGCCGTCGGGAGACTCGACCAGCTCGTAAATCGCGTCGGCGACATAGTCGATCGAGACCACATCGATCGGCGCCGACGGAATCGCCGGGACCGTGTCGAGCAGACCCCGGGAAAACGCTCGTAGCGGCCAGTAGAGCACGTTGAAGGCCGAGGTCCAGCCGCTCCGCCGATCGCCCACGACGATGCTCGGCCGCAGGACCGTGAACGGCAGATCCCGGTGCTGGCGCACGAGCTGCTCGGACTCGAACTTGGACTGCTCGTAGGAGTTGCGGAAGCCTTGGCCGACATCGAGGTCGCGCTCGTAGAAACGGCCCTCGTAGTCGCCCGCGACGTACGCGGTGGAAACTTGCGTGTACGTCCGCAGCGAGCCGTGCTCTTGCGCCAGCTCGGCCAGCTCGAGCATCCTCCGCGTGCCCTCGAGGTTGATCTCTCGAGCCTCGGGCAGCGGCAGCGTGAAGGAGATTGACGCGGCGCCGTGGATGATCGCGCTGGTCGTTTCGGCGAGCCGCCGCCGGCGGGGCTCGGAGAGACCCAGGCCCGGCGCTGTAAGCTCAGCCGCGAACGCCTGTACGCGGCCGTGGTAGCGCTCCGACACCCGACCGAACAGGTTGCGCAGCACGGCGTGCGCGCGCGCCCGGGCGGCATCATCGCTCTCCGCCCGCACCAGCAGCGCGATCTTCCGTTCGGTGCGCTCCAGATACCGCGCGAGCACTTCCATGCCCACAAACCCGGTGGCGCCCGTAATCAGAACGGTGCCGTGCGACTCGGTTCCGGTTCCCGTTGGGGTCATGTCCACTCCAGTGACCCGAAGGCCCAGGCCAGCCGCCGACGGGTGTCGGCAGGATTGATCAGCTCGTCGATGTAGCCCGCCCGAGCCGCGACGTCGGGTCGCAGCTGGGCGTCCGCGTAGCGCTGAGCGAGGTCTTCGCGGGTCGCCTCGGGATCGTCAGCGGCCGCGAGCTCCCTGCGGTGGATGATCCCCACCGCAGGCTTGGCTCCCATCACCCCGATCTCCGCCTGCGGCCACGCGAACACGTAGTCAGCGCCCAGGTCCTTGGAGTTCATCGTGATGAATGCGCCGCCAAACGCCTTCCGGGTGATCACGGTTACGCGCGGCACGGTGGCCTCGGCGAAGGCATGGACGAGCGCAGCGCCGAACCGGATCACGCCGGCGGACTCCTGACGGGTTCCGGGCATGAACCCTGGCGTGTCGACCAACACCATGAGCGGGATCCCGAACGCATTGCACTTGGAAACGAACCGCGCGCCCTTCTGGGACCCGTCAACATCGATCACGCCGCCAAGGTAGCGTGGCTGGTTGGCGATCACCCCGACGGACCGGCCTTCGATCCGCGCCAGGCCGGTCACCATGTTCCGGGCCCAGCCGGCGGAAACCTCGAGGAACTCGCCACCGTCGACCACGGAGCGGATGACGTCACGGACGTCGTACACGCGCCGGCTGGTCGTCGGTACGTACACCGACGGGTCATCGGCGATGGCGGGCCGTGGCCGGGCCATCGGCGGGCGATCGTCCCGGTGGCGGGGGAGGTAGCCGAGCAGATCGCGCGTCAGCTGGGCGGCGTGGGCATCGGTCGCGGCCACGAACTGGCAAACGCCGTTTCGCTCGTGGACGCGACTGCCGCCGAGCTCCGCAGCGGTGACATCCTCGCCGAGCGCGTCGCGAACCACGGCCGGGCCGGTGAGGAACATACTCGCGTCTTGGGTCATCACGGTCCAGTCGGTCAACGCCGGCGAATAGGCGCCGCCTCCGGCCGACAGCCCGGTGACCACCGATACCTGTGGGACGCGACCGGACAGTGACACGATCCGGTGGAAGATCCGGCCGTAGCCGCCCAGCGCGGCCACGCCCTCTTGCATCCGCGCGCCGCCCGACGAGATGAACCCGACCACCGGTGCGCGACCCCGATCGGCCAGCTCCATCACGCGGACGATCGTGTTCGCGTGGGCCTCGCCGAGCGAGCCGCCGGCGTAGCCCGAGTCCTGTGCGTAGCAGAACACGGGCCGACCGTCGACCGTTCCCGAGCCGCCGAGCACGCCGTCGCCGGCGCGGGCCTTTTCGCCCATCCGCGAGGACATCACCTCGGTGCGGATCAGTTCCAACGAGCCCGGATCGCACAGCAACTCGAGCCGCTCCAGCGGGCCGATCGGGCCCTCGAGCCGGTCGAGCGGATCGACGGCCAGCTCCGGCCGTCGTGCGAGGGCAACGCTCATCGGGCACCCCACTCGACCACGGTGGCTCCCCAGGTGAAGCCGGCTCCGAAGGCGCCGAGCAAGACTCGGTCGTTGTGGTTGAGCCGCCCCTGCTCGTGCGCATGCGCGAGCGCCAGCGGCAACGTCGCCGCCGACGTGTTGCCGTACTCGCCGATGCAGTCGACCACGCGATCGGTCGGAAGCCCGAGTCGCTCGGCGACCGCGGACAAGATCCGGCCGTTGGCCTGGTGGTAGACAAACAGGTCGAGCTCGTCCAGTGCCACCCCGGCGGCGTGGGTTGCCTGCACGGTGGCCAGCGACAGACGCGCCACCGCCTCACGAAATGTCTCGTGGCCGCGCATCCGCATGAACGGGTCCGAGCGCGGCACGACGATGTGATCTGCGCCCGCTCCGTCCGAGGCGAGGACGATCGGGCCGATCCGCCCGGGCGGATCCACAGCGACGAGGACGGTGGCGCCGGCGCCGTCGGCGAACACCGCCGCCGTCGAGCGGTCGGTGGGGTCCGTGATGCGCGACATGAAGTCCGCGCCGATGACCAGCACCGCGCGCGCGCGTCCGGCCTCGATCTGAGCCGATCCCACGGCCAGCGCGGACAGGAAGCCCGTGCACGCAGCGCCGACGTCGAACGCGGCCGCGCGCGAGGCGCCCAGTTCGTGGGCCACCAGCGGCGCGGCGTTGGGCATCAGCTCGTCGGCCGTGGTGGTGGCGACGATTACCACGTCGATCTCTTCGGCGGCGACGCCCGCGCCGCTCAGCGCCCGCCGGCCCGCTGCCGCGGCGTGGGTGGCGAGCCGCTCGTCGGGCCGGGCAAAGCGGCGGGAGCGGATTCCGGTCCGCCGTTCAATCCAGTCCTCGCCGACGCCCAAACGCTCGGCAATCGCCGAGTTCGGCACCACGGTCTCAGGCACGCTGATGCCGACCGCCGCGATCGCCGCGCCGCTGCGGGCGGTCATTGGAGACACGGGATGACGGGTGCTCGCGGTCGCGGTCACGTGTCACACCCTGAGGGAATCACCCTCGGGATGCGAGCCCGCCGGCCGGCGAACCCGACACGCGGGGGGTACGACGGGTCGCGCGGACCCCCCCAAACGGGGGGTGGCGCAAGCAAGATTGCGTACAAGGGCGCCACGGCCGAACCGCCGCCGTGGCGCCCCGGGCCACGACTCTCAGGCCTGCGCCTGGATCTCCTCAGCGGCGTCTTGGTCCGCCGTCTGGTCCCAGATCGGCCGTACCTCGACCGACCCGTAGCTGAGATGCGGCGCCCGCCCGGCGTACTCGAGCGCGACATCGAGGCTCGGGCAGTCGAGCAGGTAATAGCCGCCCAGGTGCTCGCGGGTCTCCGCAAACGGGCCGTCGGTGATCGCGACCTCGCCGCCCACCTCGCGCACGGTCGTCGCGACGTCGGTGCCCTGAAGCGCGTCGCCGGCCACGAACACGCCGCCGTCCTTCATCGACTGTGTGTACTCGCCCCAACGCTGCATCTGAACCGGCAGCTCATCCGGCGACGGCGCGCCTTCCTCTCCGGTGTAGATCAACAGCATGTACTGCGGCATTGCGGCCTCCTTCGATTGAGTTTCCGCCGCCGGGATGCGCGGCGTGCACCCGTATGACGAGCGAAACTGACGGGAATCGACACTCCGACGGAAATCTTCCTCCGAAGCGCTCCGGCCGGCACGGCCGGTCATTGACTGCCCCCCACGCCGTTGCAAGAATCCGTTCCGCTCGATCGGCGGGGAGATCGGGCGTGCCACCTCACCTCGTCCTGGGAGGAACTCATGCAGTGGAGCACCCAGCGTATCTTGACGACGCACGCCGGCAGCCTGCCGCGGCCTGACGCGCTGCTACCGCTCGTCCTGGCCCAGGAGGCGGGCGAGACCGTCGATCCCGGCACCCTCCGGGATGAGGTCCGCTCGGCGGTCAAAGAGACCGTCCGCAAGCAGATCGACGCAGGTGTCGATGTGCTCAACGACGGCGAGGTGAGCAAGCCCAGCTACGCCACCTACGTCAAGGACCGGCTGACCGGATTCGGCGGCGAGGGATCGATCGAGGAAGTGGCGTCCTCGGTGATCAGCCTGGACGAGTTCCCCGATTTCGCCGAACAGATGGCAGCGATGATGAGCGCGGCGGCCGAGATCCGGTTCACCACCTGCGATGGACCGGTGGCCTACGTCGGGCAGGAAGCCGTGCAGGCGGACGTCGACAACCTCAAGGCTGCCGTCGATGGTGTCGCGCCGGCCGGCACTTTCATGAGCGCGGCCTCCCCCGGGGTGATCTCGGTGTTCTCGCCCAACCGTTATTACGCCAGTCAGGAGGAGTACCTGATGGCGATCGCGGAGGCGATGCGCGAGGAGTACGAAGCCATCCACCGCGCCGGATTCCTGCTCCAGCTGGACTGTCCCGACTTCGCCATGACCGCGCCCGGAGCCGGTTCGGTCGAGAACTTCCGTGAGCAGCTCCAGCTCAGCGTCGAGGCCTTGAACCACGCGCTGTCGAATATCCCCGCCGACGCGACCCGCATCCACATCTGTTGGGGCAACGGCGAGTTCCCCCGCACCACCGACGTCGCGCTCAGCGACATCATCGACCTCATCCTCAAGGCGAAACCGGCGGGACTGATGCTGATGGCGTCCAACGGCCGCCACGCCCACGAGTGGCGGGTGTTCGAGGACGTGAAGCTCCCCGACGGCAAGTACCTGATCCCCGGTGTCCTCGACTCGACGAGCAACATCGTCGAGCACCCCGAGGTCGTGGCACAGCGCCTGACCCAGTACGCCGGCGTGGTCGGCCGCGAAAACGTGATGGCGGGAACCGACTGCGGCTTCGGCACCGTGGCCGGGATGAAGATCGTGGTTCCGACTGTGGTCTGGGCGAAGTTCCGGGCCATGGCCGAAGGAGCCGAGCTCGCCAGCTCCCGCCTGTGGTCGTGATCTCTGGCCGTTAGCCGGGCCGGGGTGACCAGGGGGCGGTCCGCCGGGGGCGCCCCCACCCTGCTATACTTGCTTGCCAGTAAGCAAGTTTTAGCTGTCTCGTAGGAGATATAAGTGCAGGCTCTGGCCCCTAACATCGATACTGACACCGCGGCTCGCCTCAGAGCCGCGATCGGCCGTCTCCATCGACGCCTGCGACCGACCGCGGCGGGTTCCGCCGCCGGCCTGACGCCGACCCGGATCTCCGTCCTGTTCACGATCGTCCGCCTCGGCCCGCTGCGACTCTCCGACCTGGCCGCCGAGGAGGGCATCAACCCCACAATGCTCTCGCGCGTGGTCGGCGATCTCGCCGACGCGGGCCTAGTCGAGCGCGCCAGCGACCCCGGCGATCGCCGCGCGGCGCTGGTACGGGCCACGACCGACGGTCGGGAACTCTCCGAGAACATCCGTGGCGAGCGCACCGACGTGATGTGGGTAGCGCTCGAGTCGCTGTCCGCCGACGATCGCCGGCGGATTGAGCAGGCGCTGCCGGCGCTCGAGCGGCTCGCCGAACTGCTCAAGGAGCGGGGCGCGTGACCCGCGTAGCACGCGCCGGACGCGTCACCTTCGCCGCCCTCGCGGTCCCCAACTACCGCCGCTACTTCAGCGGTCAGTCACTCTCGCTGGTCGGCACCTGGATGCAGATGACGGCGCAGTCCTGGCTGGTCCTCACCCTCAGCCACTCGAGCACGATCCTCGGCGTCATCGTCGCCCTCCAAACGTTGCCGGTGCTACTGGTCGGGCCTTACGGCGGGGTGGTCGCGGATCGCGTCGACAAGCGCCGCCTGATGGTGTGTCTCCAGACCGCGATGGGAGTACAGGCGCTGATCCTGGGTCTGCTCACGGTCACCGGATCGGTCCGCGTGTGGCAGATCGGCGTGCTGGCGGCCCTGCTGGGCCTCAACAACGCCTTCGAGAACCCGGCCCGCCAGTCGTTCATGCTCGAGATGGTCGGCCCGGAGCACCTCCGCAACGCGGTCAGCCTCAACTCGGTGATGGTCAACGTCGCCAGGGCGGTCGGACCCGCGGTGGCGGGAATCCTCATCGCGACCGTCGGCGACGGAGTCTGCTTCCTCGCCAACGCCGCCAGTTTCGTGTTCGTCGTCGGCTCGCTGGTCACCTTGAACCGCGTGGCTCTGAACCCAACTCCGCCGATGCCCCGCGCCCGCGGGCAACTCCGCGAGGGGCTGCGCTACGTCCGCGACAGCCACGATCTCGCCGTGCCGCTGCTGATGATGGCCGCCGTGGGCTGCCTGACCTACGAGTTCCAGGTGTCCCTGCCGGTGATGGCCAGCCGCGCGCTCCACGCCGGCGCGACCGGGTTCGGCTTCATGACTGCCGCAATGGGCGTCGGCGCGGTCGCCGGCGGCCTGATGGTCGCCGCCCGCGGCCGCACCGGGGTCCGCGTGCTGGTCGCGGCCGCCGCCGCGTTCGCGGTCGCGATGGCCCTGGCCGCGCTCGCGCCGACCCTCGGCTTCGAACTGCTCGCCCTCGGCCTGGTCGGCGGAGCGAGCATCTCATTCATGTCGACCGCCAACTCCACCCTCCAGCTCACGGCGGAGCCCTCGATGCGCGGGCGCGTCATGTCGCTGTGGTTCGTCGCCTTCCAGGGCTCGACTCCGATCGGCGGCCCGATCGTCGGCGCCGTCATGGCCCTCGCCGGCGCGCGCGCCGGCCTCGGCCTCGGCGCCATCACCTGTGCGGTCGTCGCGGTGACGGGATTGATCGCGCTCGGCGGGCCCCGAGTCCTCCACGGTCGCGCGATGACGCGGCGGCTGGCGCTGCCACGCGGCGGGCCGGCCAACTAGCGGACCTCACCCGCGCCGAGGGGTGAATCAGCGCCGTGTCCCCCGCTCAGCGAGGTGCGCGAGAGGCATGGGGAGAAAGTGCGGACATACCGCACAAATCACCCAAGGCATCGAACTCGCGACCGCTGCGCGTAACTTTGTTCTAAGCGTGTTGTGAGCGCGTTGCCAGGGGCGTTGACGCCGTCCCTCACCCGACCTAGGATGCCGCCCGCGTCCACCGGGGTGGTCGCCCCCGTCACCGCCGGGACCGTCCACAGCAGGGCAGCGCAGGGGTGCTGCCCGTGAATACCAGGCTGGTGATGCTTATGCGTGCCGTCAATCGCCGTAGGCTCCTCCAGCTCGCCGGCGGCAGCGTCGCGGCGACGATGCTCTCCGACAGCATCGCGCGCGGTGGCCATTCCAGCGAACCGCACCACTCGCACGCTGAGGGACGTCGAGCACATCGTCGTCCTGATGCAGGAGAACCGGTCGTTCGACCACTACTACGGCGTGATGCGAGGAGTGCGTGGGTATGGGATCCACACCCGGTGACGCTCCCGAGCGGCGAGCCGGTCTGGTACCAGGCCGAGGGTTCGACCGTAGTACCGCCGTTCCGCCCCGACGTGGGCAACCTGGCACTCACCTTCATCGAGGATCTCGACCACAGCTGGGACGGAACCCACCAGATGTTCAACGGTGGCAACTGGGACCAGTGGCTACCCGCCAAGACCACCACCTGCATGGCGCACATGGACCGCTCCGATCTACCGTTCCACTGCGCGCTGGCCGACGCCTTCACCGTCTGCGATGCCAACCACTGCTCGATGCTCGGTCCGACCGACCCAAAGCGGTACTACATGTGGACCGGGTGGGACGGCAACGACGGGCAGGGTGGCGGTCCGGTGATCGCCAACGACGAGCTCGGCTACGGGTGGCAGACCTACCCGGAGCGCCTCCAAGCGGCCGGAATCAGCTGGAAGATCTATCAGGACATCGGCGACGGCCTCGACCAGGCCGGCGCGTGGGGGTGGACATCGGATCCGTACATCGGCAATTACGGTGACACCTCGCTCCTGTACTTCTTCAACTGCCAGAACGCGGCCCCGGGCAGCCCCTTGTACCAAGCCGCTCGTACCGGAACTGATGTCGACCAGAGCGGCGGTTTCTTCGAAATCCTCACGGCTGATGTGCAAGGTGGCCGCCTACCGAGCGTGTCGTGGATCGTCGCGCCCGAGGCATATACCGAGCATCCGGCATGGCCCGCAGGCTACGGCGCGTGGTACACGGCCGGCGTACTGAACGCGCTGACCAGTGACCCCGAGGTGTGGTCGAAGACCGTCCTGTTGATCACCTTTGACGAGAACGACGGCTTCTTCGACCACGTGGTCGGGGGCTACCCGAACGTCGGCACCCTCGCCGGTCAATCGACCTTGCCACTCGATAACGAGCTGTTCAATGGGATTGCCGGCAATCCGAACGGCTCGAACGGGGTCGTCGGACCGTACGGCCTGGGCGTGCGCGCGCCGCTCCTCGTCGTGTCGCCGCGGAGCACGGGCGGCTGGGTGTGCTCCGAGACTTTCGACCACACATCGCTGATCCGCTTCATCGAGGCGCGCTTCGGAGTCGACGAACCGAACATCACGCCGTGGCGGCGGGCGGTCTGCGGCGATCTCACCTCGGCCTTCGATTTCGAAAGCTCGTCCGATTACCTCCCGAACCTGCCCAGCGTCGCCGCCTACAAGCCGACCGGCTCGGGCGGCCCGATCTACATCCCGACACCGCCGACGGCCGGATCGGTTCCGACCCAGGAGCCGGGGTGCGCCCGTCCCGCCGGCTTGGCTACCGCTTCCACGTCGACCTCGACGCCGACGCGCAGGCGCTCAACCTCAGCGTCAGGAATCCCGGTAGGCTCGGCGTTCACCTCCAAGCACGATCGCTCACGGTCACCGGCGCGCCCCACAGCTACACCATCGGCGCTGGCGACCAGCTGGCCGTCGAGCTGGACAACGGGGGGAACTACGACCTCAGCCTCCACGGGCCTAACGGGTTCTTCCGGCACTTTGCCGGCTCTCCAGCGACCGTGCTGCGAGTCGAGGTACGCGGCGGCCACGAGGACGGGAGGGTCGGGCTACGGATCATCGACGACGGCGATCACCGCCTCGGCCGCCGCGGTCGGCCGGGGGTCGTCGTGGCGCTCGCCGACGCCTACGGTCCCGACCGCGAGCTCCAGCTCGACGGCGGCACGGCCGAGATCACGATCGATACGCACCACTCCGGCGGTTGGTACGACATCGCCCTGACGACCCAGACTGACCCCAGCTTCAGCTACCAGCTGGCCGGCCGCCTCGAGTCCAGCGGTCGCCTGACCAGCGATCCGCAGCTCGGCCGCACTTAGTGTCGCGTCAGGTAGGTTCGGTTGCACCGAGAGGTGCCACTGGCGGATGCCTGGCGCGGACGCAGGACCCGACCTGTACTGGAGGCACACGAGGGTCCGAGGACAGCCGGATGACTCGGGCGGGGCCCGTCAAGGCGAGGCTGGATGCCGAGCGGGCCGCTGGCCCGAGCAGGCGCCGCCAGGGGTGCCTCGAATGCAAGCGAACCTGCGTGACGTGGCACTTGCTCGCCGAACTCCGCTCGGAATCAACTGACGTCGATGAACCCCGTCACCGACCGCATCCGCCCATCCTCGGCGACGGTCACGTAATCGGTCCCGCGCGCCACCGGCTCGCCACCGTTGGCCGCCAGCGACCAGCTGAACCGCAACCGGTCCTGATGGGTGTCGGGGGGGCTGCTCAGCGTGAAGCGGTGGCCGGGGAATTGGGCCTGCGCGCCGGCGATCATCTCGCTGATGCCCTCGATTCCCTCGCCCGACATGATCGGGTCGAGATAGGTGGCGTCCTCGCTGAGGGTGGCGGTGGCGATCGCGCGCCGGCGCTCGCCATCGCCCTCGTTCCACATCTCGATGTAGCTGTCGGCCAGGGCCTCTCCGTCGAACATTCGAAGCTCCTTCGGGGTAGTTGACACCCGGCAAGGTCGCACCCGGCCGCCGCCCCGTCGATTACCTCCCAGGTAACAATCGCCGTGTCACGCCGGACCGCCCCCAATCGTCTAGGGCTCCACAGATGCCAGCCGAAGCAGAGCTCGAATCACTCCGACCGCTGCTGTTCTCGATCGCCTACCGGATGCTCGGCCGGGTCGGCGACGCCGAGGACATCGTGCAGGAGGCGCTTCTGCGCATAACCCGCGAGACCCAGGCCGGAACCCCGATCGAGTCGCCGAAGGCGTTCCTGACCACGGTCGTCACCCGCCTTGCGATCGACGAGCTGCGCTCGGCGCGCGTTCAGCGGGAGACCTACTTCGGTCCCTGGCTCCCCGAGCCCCTGCTGATGACCGATGAACCAGACCCGGCGGAGGTTGCCGAGATGGCCGATTCCCTCTCGATGTCGTTCCTGCTGCTGCTCGAGACGTTGTCGCCGACCGAGCGCGCGGTGTTCCTGCTGCGCGAGGTGTTCGGCTACCGCTACGACGAGATCGCCGTGATCATCGACAAGACGGAGGCCAACTGCCGGCAGATCTTCACCCGCGCCCGCAAGCGGCTCGACGAGGGCAAGCCGCGCTTCGAAGCCGATCGCGACCAGCAGCGGGAGCTCGCGACGCGGTTCGTGAGCGCCTTCGAGGACGGCGACATCGACGAACTCCTCGAGCTGCTCGCCGCCGACGTCGTGTTCACCGGCGATGGTGGGGGCAAGGCCCGCGGCCTGCCGCAGCCGATCTACGGGCGCGACCGCGTCGGCCGCCTGCTGGCGGCGTTCTTCGCCGAGGGCCGCGCGATCAACGGGCGCGCGGTGCCGACGACCGTAAACGGACAGCCCGGGGTGATCGACCTCGACGCCGAGGGCCGATTGATCAACGTGATGGCGTTCGAGATCGCCGGCGGCCAGGTCCAGGCGATCCGCTCGGTGATCAACCCCGACAAGCTCGGCCACCTCGGGTTCAGACTCTCGCCTGTCGCACAGCCGCGCCAGAAGTCCGACAACTGACCGACTGCCCGCGCCGCCCGAAAAGTTGTCACAACCGCCACCGCCCACCCGTCTTAGGGTGCGAAAGCAACTCAAGGAGACAAGCCATGAAGGTCTTCATCGCAGGCGGCAGCGGCGCCATCGGCACGCGTCTGATCCCTGAACTGCTCGCCCACGGCCACCACCCGGTGGCCATGACCCGCACCCCCGCCAAGGCGGATCAACTCCGCGCCGGCGGCGCGGAGCCGGTGATCGCCGACGCGCTCGACGAGGCGGCCGTGACCCAGGCCGTGATGCGTTCAGAGCCGGACGCGATCATCCACCAGCTGACCTCGCTCACCGGCGTCAAGAACCTCAAGCACTTCGACCGCGAGTTCGCGATGACCAACCGCCTCCGCACCGAGGGCACCGACCACCTCGTGCGGGCCGCCCAGGCCGCCGGCGTCACGCGATTCATCGCCCAGAGCTACGGCAACTGGAACTACGAGCGGACGGGCGATGGGCTGAAGACCGAGGAGGCCCGGCTCGATCCCAACCCGCCCGCCGAGCAGCGGCAGTCGATGGCGGCGATCATGCACCTCGAGTCGGCCGTGGCGACGATCGACGGGATCGTCCTCCGCTACGGCGGCTTCTACGGCCCCGGCACCGACCTCTCGCGCGAGGGGATGATCGCCGAACTCGTCCGCAAGCGCCGCTTCCCGATCGTCGGCGACGGCGCCGGCGTGTGGTCGTTGCTGCACCTCGACGACGCCGCCGCGGCCACTATCGCCGCCCTCGAGCGCGGCCGCCCCGGGATCTACAACGTCGTCGACGACGAGCCGGCTCCGGTCTCGCGCTGGCTGCCGGAACTGGCCCGAGCCCTGGGCGCCAAGCCGCCCCACCACGTCCCGGTATGGGTTGGGCGCCTGGCCGGCGGCGAGGTCACCGTCTCGATGATGACCCGGATCCGGGGCACCTCGAACGCCAAGGCCCGGCGCGAGCTCGCCTGGGCGCCACGCTATCCCAGCTATCGCGAAGGATTCCGCGACGGCCTCACCGATGCTGGCCCCACAGCCCCCATCGTCCGGACGGCGCCCACCGCCTCGACAGCTCCCATCACCCCGACCGCCCCCACCCCGCGGAGCGCCCTCACCACCCCTACGACCGCGGAAGACGAAGCATCGCATCGGTCGCGGCGATGATGTCGTCGAGGCCCGGCAGGTCAACTTCCGAGACCGGCATCAGGCGATGCGAAGCGCGCGTGAAGCACGCGCCTACGAACAACAGCGCGACCGCGTACGGATCCACATCGGGGCGGATCCGGCCGGTCGCCTGCTGCCCCGCGAGGTAGTCGCCGAGCGCGCGCACGCCCCGGTGACTGCCGAGATCGTGCTCTCTCATATAGGCCGCCAGGGCGTCGCGCAGCTCGCTGTCGGACTGCGCGGCGGTGGTGATCGGGAGTCCCTGATAGAGGAACGTCTCGAGCGCGGTGCCCAGCCGGGTCAGCACATCGCGCACGTCCGCCCCGGTCAGCGCGCCGGCCTCGGACAGGGCCTGGAGCGGCCGCAACCCCTCCTCGAACACCGCCATCAGCAGCCCCGCGCGGTCGCCGTAGTGGTAAAAGACGCTCGCCTCGGAGACGCCGGCGAGGGTCGCGACCTCGCGCGTGTTCAGTCGCGCGATCCCGCGCTCGCGCAGGAGCTTCAACGCCGCCGCCCGGATCGCCTCGCGCCCGCCCGCCGGCGGACGCCCCCGCCGCCTCGGCGTCTGTCCACGATCACGCTCGGCCTCGGTCACGCGCAAACGCCACCCTATTTGAAGAAATTTCTGAGCACCAGCTCAGTATATATGTTATTCTGAGTGCGAACTCAGGAAAGGACCGCAAGTCATGGCTCGTAAGTGGTGGACCCTGATCGCCGTCTGCACCGGCGTCTTCATGTTGTTGCTCGACATCACGATCGTGAATGTCGCCCTTCCGGACATCGAGCGCGCGTTCGGCGCGTCGCTCTCCAGCCTCCAGTGGGTGATCGACGCGTACGCGCTGTCGCTGGCCGCCCTCCTGCTGACCGCGGGCTCGATCGCCGACCTCGCCGGCCGGCGACGGGTGTTCGCGATCGGAATCGTGATCTTCACGGCGGGCTCGGCGCTGTGCGGCGCCGCCGGTAGCGCGACTGTCCTCGCCCTCTTCCGCGCCCTTCAGGGCGTGGGCGGCGCGATCATGTTCGCCACCTCGCTGGCGCTGATCGCGGACGCCTTCGAACCGCGTGATCGCGGCGTCGCCTTCGGCGCGTTCGGCGCCGTCACCGGCGTCGCGGTGGCGATCGGACCGGTGCTCGGCGGCGCGATCACCAGCGGCCTGTCGTGGCGTTGGATCTTCTTCGTCAACGTTCCCATCGGCGTCATCGCGCTGGCGATCACGCTCGCGCGCGTGCGCGAGTCCCGCGCGCCCGTCCGCCGGCGGCCCGACTGGCCCGGCTTCGTGACCTTTACGGCCGGGCTCGGACTGCTGGTGTTCGGACTGATCCGCAGCCATCCCGACGGGTGGGGGTCGCACACGGTGATCGGCTCGCTCGTCACCGCTCTCCTGCTGCTGGCGATCTTCGTCGTGATCGAGGCCCGCTCGCGCGCGCCGATGCTCGATCTCAGCCTGCTCCGGGTCCCCACCTTCGACGGTGGTCTGATCGCCGCCTGGGCGATCTCGGCGTCGATCTTCTCGCTGCTCACCTACATCGTGCTCTACCTGCAGAACATCCTCGGCGCCTCGGCGATCGACACCGGCCTCGAACTGCTGCCGCTCACCGGCGCGGTGTTCGTCACCGCCGGCGTGGCCGGACGGCTTACCAGCCGCGTCCCAACCCGGTGGCTGATCGCGCCGGGCTTCGCGCTCGTCGGCGCCGGGCTGGTGCTGATGCGCGGACTTGCGCCCACCGACACCTGGACGTACCTCCTGCCCGGCCTGATCGTGGCGGGCGTCGGCGCCGGCCTGGTCAGCGTGCCGCTGGCGTCGACCGCGGTTGGCGTGGTCGAGCCCGAGCGCGCCGGCATGGCGTCGGGCATCAACTCGACCTTCCGGCAGGTCGGGATCGCCACCGGGGTGGCGGCGCTCGGAAGCATCCTGGCCAGCAAGCTCCACTCGTCAGTGGTGGCAACCCTCCAGACGGGACCGCTTCACGCCCACGCTCAGCAGCTCGCGCAGGCGTTCAGCAACGGTCAGGTCGCGACCGCGATCCAGGCCACTCCGGCACCGTTGCGCGGCCTCGCGGCCGGTGCCGCCCGCGGCGGCTACGTCGACGCTCTCAACCTGATCCTGCTGATCGCCGCCGTCGTCGCCTTCGCCGGCGCGCTCCTCACCGCCGCGCTGATCCGCCAGCGCGACTTCGTTGGCGTCGGCGGCGAGGAAAGCGAAGCGGGCCGGCGGATGGAAGCCGCGCCGGTGGCGGGGTAACAACGGCGGCGACGAAGGGCGTGGCGACTCTCGCCGGCGATCACCCACCAAAGGAACGCGCTGACAGCCGGTGATGACGAAGTGGCTGCGAACGCCGGCGACCCTAAGCCCCGTGGGCGTGCGCGTGCTCCCCCTGGGCAGGCTCCCCGAGCCCGCCTTGCCTGCCCTCAGCATGCCCGCGCTCGTCGCCCTCACCGTGCCCAGCGTGCCCGCCCTCCCCGTGCATCGGACAGCCGCCGGCCGCCGCCCGCCGCCGCGCCAGCCAGAACAGCGCCGCGAAGATCACGATCCCGAGGATGTTCAGGAACAGCTTGTAGTTGACCTGCACCGACGTGAAGATGTCAGCCCGCGTGGGTCGCGGCCCGGTGGGTGCCAGTCCCAGGAGGTCGAACAGTCCGCTCACCAGCAGCGCCGCCACCGCCATCGTGACGAACATCAGGCCGGTGATCCGCAGGCCGAACGACCGTCCGTAGTACTTGATGTAGATCAGGACGATCGGCAGCACGATCAGGTCGGCGAACAGGAACGCCAGCACGCCGGCGAAGCTGATCCCGCCCGACCACAGCACCGCGGCCAGGGGCACGTTGCCCACCGAGCAGACGAAGCTCAGCACGGCGATGATCGGACCGACGATCACGTTCTCGATCGCCGGCAACGGCTGTGGCGCATTCGTTATGAACAGCGACTGGAAGAAGCCGTTGCCGAGCTGCGCGACGAACCCCGCCAGCACCATCCCGATCGCGATCTCCTTCCACAGCATCCGCCAGTCGCCCATGAAGTTGCCCGCGACGTCCGACCACGCGTCGAGCGAGGTCAGCCGCTTGCGCCACGGCAGCTGGCTCCCGGCCCCGTGGTGCATGTGACCCGCGTCGGCGGCCTGCGCGTGGCGTCGCGCCGCGTCCTCGAGCCGCGGACTGACGACCAGCCGCAACCCCACCGCCATCAACGCGATCATCACGATCCCGCCCAGGTACTCGGCCACCGTGAACTGCCACCCGATCAGCACCCACAGCACCAGCCCGAGCTCCCACACCAGGTTGGTCGACGCGATCTGGAAGGCCAGTGCGCTGGTCGCGCTCGCCCCCTTCTGGAACAGCGACTTGCCGATCGCGACTGCCGCGTACGAGCACGATGAGGAGGCGGCGCCGAGCGCGGTCGCCCACCCGACGGTCTTCGGTCCGCGCCCGCTCAGCGATCGCTCCACGCGCTCGCGCGGGATCCACGCCTGCACGATGGCCGAGATCGCGAAGCCCAAGACGAGCGCCCACCAGACCGCCCAGAACATCAGGAACGAGTCCCGCAGGCCATGCCAGATCACATCCAGAACACTGTCCATGGAATCCATGATACCCCTAGGGGGTAGTGGTATTGTTAATTCCATGCCGCCATCTACCCGCGGATACAGCGCCACCCGAGATGAGCTCCTCGCGCGACTGCGCCGGGTCGAGGGCCAGATCCGCGGAATCGAGGGCATGGTGCAGGACGACCGCTATTGCATCGACATCCTGACCCAGATCAGCGCCGCCCAGGCCGCTCTCGACAAGGTCGCGCTCGGGCTGCTCGACGACCACGCCCGACACTGCGTGCTCGGGGCCGACACCCCGGAGGAGCGCGACGAGAAGACGGCCGAGTTGATGGCCGCCGTCGGCCGCCTCATGCGTCGTGGCTAGCATCTAATTCGAAGGCCCTCGAACAAAGGAGCACGAGATGAAGGTGGCGGTGGTAGGCCGAGGCAACATCGGCGGCGGACTCGGCGACCTGTGGGAGAAGGCCGGCCACCAGGTCACGCGCATCGGGCGCGAGGGCGGCGATGTGTCCGACGCCGACGCCGTCCTGGTCGCGATCCCCGGCGGCGCGATCCCCGGGATGTTCACCACCACGAACGGCCTCGCGGGCAAGACCGTGATCGACGCCACCAACCTGATCGGCGCCGAGCCACCCCCAGGCTTCGCCTCCAACACCGAGTTCATCAAGTCGAGGACCGGCGGCCCGACCGCCAAGGCGTTCAACACCAACTTCGCCGCCCTGTTTGGCCGCCTAGCTGACGCCAGCCCACGCCCCAGCAACATCTGGTGCGGCGACGACGGGGCCCGGGCCGCCGCCCAGGAGCTGATCACGGACGCCGGCTACGAGCCCGTGTACGCCGGCGGGATCGAGAACGCGGCGATGCTCGAGGCCTTTCTCGCCCTCGAGTTCGCCATCGCCCAGGGCGGCCTGGGCCAGTTCTTCTACCGCATCGCGGAAGCCGACCAGTTCTGAGCTAAGTGCTCCCTTTCGCAAATACGACGACATTCGAGCGGCCCCCGGCGGCGCCCAGCTTCGTCTTCGAATGCTCGTGCACCTCCAGTGCACGTCGCATTCTGCGTCCTTGCTGTGCATCCGCCGGTGACCACTCTCGATGTCGCCGTACTCACGAAAGAGAACACTGAATGCGTCTCTCAGTCCTCGACCAATCCCCGATCTCAGAAGGCTCGACCGGCGCCGACGCCTTGCGCAACACGCTCGACCTCGCGCGACTGGCGGACTCGCTCGGCTACCACCGCTACTGGGTGGCCGAGCATCACGGAGGGCCGATGCTGGCCGGCGGGAGCCCGGAGGCGCTGATCGGGCCGATCGCCAGCGAAACCAGCGAGATCCGCGTGGGCAGCGGCGGGGTGATGCTGCCCCACTACAGCCCGCTCAAGGTCGCGGAGACGTTCACGATCCTCGCCGGGCTGTTTCCGGGCCGGATCGATCTCGGCCTCGGTCGCGCGCCCGGAACCGACCCGATGACGACCTTCGCCCTCCAGCGCGACCGCCGCCAGGCCGGCCCCGACGACTTCCCGCAGCAGCTCGCGGAGCTGCTCGGCTACCTCGACGACAAGCTGCCCTCCGACCACCCCTTCCGCCATCTCGCCGCGATGCTGCCCGGCCGGCCCGAGCTCCCGGCGCCGTGGCTGCTCGGGTCCTCCCCGCAGAGCGCGATCTGGGCCGGCCAGCTCGGGCTGCCCTACGCCTTCGCCGACTTCATCAACCCCGAGGGAGCCACGATCGCCCAGCTCTACCGCGACCGCTTCGAGCCCTCGGAGACCCTCAACGCATCCCGCACCGCGGTGGCGGCCTGGGTCCTCTGCGCCGACACCGACGAGGAGGCCCAGCGCCTCGCTACCAGCAGCCGGATGAGCTTCACGCTGCTGCGCCGCAATCAGCTCATCCCGGTGCCGCCGCCCGAGAAGGCGATCGAGTTCCTGAGGCGCGAGGGCAAGCCGCTTACCGGGTGGACGTCCGGCCGACGCGGGATCATCGGCGCCCCCGAGAAGGTGCGCGCCGAGGTCGAGGCGCTCGCCACCGAGTACGGAGCCGAGGAGGTGATCGTCGTCACCATCACCCACGATCACGAGGCGCGCCGCCACTCCTACGAGCTGCTGGCGGAGACCTTTGCGCTCGAGCCCCGCGACCTCGATCTCACGGCCGGCGCCCGCCAACCGTTGTACGAGACATGAACCTCCTCTACACGACGATTCAGAGCCCGCTCGACGACCTGTTGCTCGTCGGCGATGATGACGGACTGCACCGGCTCGATATGCAGAAGGGCCGGCGCGCCACCCCGATCGACCCCGCCTGGCAACGCGACGACGATGCCTTCGACGACCTCAAGACCCAGCTCTCGGAGTACTTCGACGGCGCCCGCCGCGAGTTCGACGTCAAGCTATCCCTGGCCGGCAACCCGTTCGAGCTCCGCGTCTGGGACGCCCTACTCGAGATCCCGTACGGCGAGACGGCCAGCTACGGCCAGATCGCGCGCCGGATAGGGGCTCCCGATGCCGCCCGCGCCGTCGGGCTCGCCAACGGCCGCAACCCGGTGGCGGTAATCGTGCCCTGCCATCGGGTGATCGGCGCCGACGGTTCGCTCACCGGCTATGGCGGCGGCCTCGACCGCAAGCGTCTCCTGCTCGATCTCGAGGCCGGCGTCCTCCCCCTCGCGGCCGCCTAACCGGGCGGCCGCCACCGTTTCGCCCAGCGATCTAGCGGCATCAGCAGCTCGAGCAGCTGCCGACCGCGCCGGGTGAGCCGGTAGCCGTCGTCAACCAGCTCGACGATCCCCGCGTCGCGCAGCTCCCGCAGCCGGTCGTTGATCACGCTCGAGGACGCGTTGTCGCACGACTCCTGGAGCTCGCGGAAGCTCATCGCCTGGCCGTCGCGCAGCTCCCAGCCGATCCGCAGCGTCCACCGCCGGCCCAGCAGGTCGAGCAGGGCCATGATCGGGCGCCCGCTCTTCGACCCCCGCACCGGACGACCGGGGAGTGGCGATTTGCCGTCTGTCATTTCCACAAATCTCTTGTGCTTCGATATTCGAAGCGGTAGCGTACATGCTTCGAAAACCGAAGCAAAAGGATACCGCGATGACGACCACGGCCACCCCCCGCCTCGCCCCCCTCGACCCGCCCTACGACGACGAACTCGCCCGCACGCTGGAGCGGATGATGCCCCCGGGGATCGAACCGCTGACGCTGTTTCGCACTGTCGCCCACAACCGCCACGTGCTCGACAAGCTCCGCACCACCGGCGCCTACCTGCTCAACTTCGGAACCCTCGATCCCGCCGATCGCGAGCTCGTCATCGACCGCACCTGCGCCCGCTGCGGTGCCGAGTACGAGTGGGCCGTCCACGTCGCCGTGTACGCCGACGCGGTCGCCCTCACCGACGAGCAGCTCGACGCCACCGTCCAGGGCTCGCCCCAACACCCGGCCTTCTCGGACCGCCAGAAGCTGCTGATCGAGCTCGTCGACCAGCTGCACGACACCGCGACGGTGTCGGACGAGCTGTGGGCCGCGCTGGCGGCCCGCTACACCGAGGCCCAGCTGATCGAGCTGATCACGCTGGTCGGCCAGTACCACACCGTCTCGTTCTACGTCAACGCGCTCCGGATCCCCCCGGAGGCGCGGTTTCAGCCGCGCAGGGCCTTCGCCGCGGCGGTCACGAACCCCTGAGCCAGCGTATCGCCGAGCCCGCCCACGGGCAGGAAGCGCGGGATCGACAGGTTGGCGTCGAGCGCCACGTTGATCACGGTCTTTTGCTCCTGCGTCAGGTGCCAGGTGACCGCAAATGCCTCGTCGTCACCAGCGTGGTGCGGGATCCGCGCCAACCGCACGAGCTTCAACGGCTCGGCCTCAACCGCCATCAGCAGGTTGAACTGCCTCGAGCCGAGCGCCCCCGCGGTGACGTTCAGGTGCGTGCGGGCCTTGGCCGCGTGGCCGTACCGATCGCGCTCCACGACCTCGACCGAGCGGACCATGTCCGGGTACCAGTCCGGGTAGTGCTCGACGTCGTAAAGCAGCCGGTAGCTGTCGTCGAGCGAGGCGTCCACCAAGGCTCTGGAGGTTCCATGTACGTGTTTCACGCGATCCCGTAATGATTATCGAATGGCCCAGTTGGACGCGATTATCGTCGGCGGCGGTCACAACGGGCTGCTGGCCGCGACGGTCCTCGCCCGCTCCGGCCGCTCGGCGCTGATCCTCGAGCGTAACCACGAAGTGGGCGGCGCCGCGGTCTCGGGGACGCCATTCCCCGGGATCGGCGCACACCTGTCGCGCTATGCCTACTTGATCAGCTTGCTGCCACGCGCGCTGGCGGCCGACCTGGGCGTACGGCTTCGACCGCGGTGGGTGGCGTCGTATACCCCTTCCGGCGACCGTGGTCTGCTGATCCCCCGCGATCGCGAGCGCCGGCGCGAGGCGATCACCGCCTTTACCGGCGATCCCGCCGCCTTCGAGCAGTGGGAGCGGTTCCACGCGACGATGGCCGCCGTCGCTCGCCGCGCGTTCCCCACCCTTACCGAACCGCTCATGGGCCGCGATCAGATGCGGCAGCTGATCGACGCCGACGCGTGGCGCTCCCTCTTCGAAGACCCCCTGGGTGCCGTGCTCGAGCGGACGTTCGACTCCGACCTGATCCGGGGGATCGTGCTCACCGACGCGCTGATCGGCACCTTCGCCCCCGCCGGCGATCCGGCCCTGCGCCAGAACCGCTGCTTCCTCTACCACGTGATCGGCAACGGCACCGGCGACTGGGACGTCCCCGTCGGCGGGATGGGCGCGCTGCGCGACGCGCTGCTCGACGCCGCCCAGCGCGCCGGCGTGCGGGTCCACACGGGTGCCGAGGCCGTCTCGATCGTCGCCGACGGCGACGACGCCGAGGTCGTGTGCGCCGGCGGCGCGCGCCACCGGGCACGACACGTGCTGGCCGGCGTCGCCCCCGCCACCCTCGCCGAACTGCTCGGCGATCCCGAGCCGCCCGAGCGCCCCGAGGGATCCCAGTTGAAGCTCAACATGCTGCTCCGCCGGCTGCCCCGCCTGCGCGACCCGACGATCTTCCCGGCCGAGGCGTTCGCGGGCACCTTCCACGTCCACGAGGGCTATGCGGAACTGCAGCGCGCCTACGAGCAGGCGGCATCGGGCCAGATCCCGACCGCGCCTCCGTGCGAGCTCTACTGCCACACGCTGACCGACCCGACCATCCTCTCGCCGGAGCTGCGCGCGGCCGGCGCCCATACGCTGACTCTGTTCGGCCTCCACATGCCGGCGCGCCTGTTCGACCGGCCGGGCGCGAAGGAGCAGGCGGTCGCCGCGACGCTCGACTCCCTGAACTCGGTCCTCGCCGAGCCGATCGAGGACTGCCTATGGCGGGATCGAGACGGAGCCCCCTGCCTCGAGGCACTGACGCCGCCCGAGCTCGAAGCCGAGCTCGGCATGCCCGGCGGCCACATCTTTCACCGCGACCTGAGCTGGCCGTTTGCCGAGCACGACCGCGAGATCGGCCAGTGGGGTGTCGAGACCGCCCGCCCCAACGTGTGGCTGTGCGGCGCCGGCGCCCGCCGCGGCGGCGGCGTCAGCGGCATCCCGGGCCTGAACGCAGCCCGGGCGGTGCTCGCCGCTGGCATCCCGTCGGGGCCTCAATGATCGAGCGGCCCCTCCGAACCTTGGCAGATTCCCGCCACCCCCCGGCGGAAGGTTGGCGAGGTTCGCCACCGGGCACCCGCCACACCTAGAAGACGATCACGGCGCGGCCGCGCAGGCCGCCGGCCTCCATCGCCCGCTCGGCGTCGGCGGCCGCCTCGGGCGGGTACTCGGCCGCCACGCGCAGCTGGATCCGGCCGTCCGAGGCCAGCCGCCGTAGCTTCTCGAGCCAGTCGGTGCGCTCGAGGTTCGGGCTCACCCGGACGTCGGCGACCCTGATGCCGCGCTCGGGCTCGCCGCCGTTCCAACCGCGGACGACCGCGATCGCGCCGCCGTCGCGGATCGCCTCCAGGGCGTCGCGGCCGAGGACGGCGGTATCGATCAGGCCGTCGACGCCACCCGGGGCGGCATCGCGCACGCCGGCCACGAAACCGTCTCCGCGCGCGACGACGACGTCGGCGCCGAACGAGCGGACGAGCTCGGTGTCGGCGCCGGGCTTGGCGTCGGCGATCACGCGGACCCCCCGGGCCTTGGCCAGCGGGATCGCGTACGACGCGAGCAGCCCGGCGCCGCCGCTGACCGCCAGGGTCTCGCCGCGTCCGAGCGACAGCAGCTCGAGCGCGACCTCCGCGGTCAGCCCGTTCATGGGCAGCGTCGAGGCCTCCGCGAGCGTCGCCCGGTCCGGGATCGCCACCACCGACGCCGCCGGCGCCACCAGCAGCTCGATCTGCGCCCCGCCCTCAGGCCGGCGCGGGGTCACGGCCACCATCACGCGCTCGCCGACCGACAGCCGCTCCTCCCCCTCTCCGACCGACTCGATCACCCCCGCCGCGTCCATCCCGGGGACCCACGGCGGCTCCCCCTCCGTACCATGCTCGCGCAGGAAGGTGTCGGTGGGGTTCACGGCCGCGGCCCTCACCGCGATCCTCACCTCGCCGGCGCCGGCCGCACGCACGGGCCGATCCGCGACCCCCAGCACCTCTGGTCCCCCAGGCCGGGTGATCACGACTGCACGGGCCACGCCGGGATCTTATTCGTCGCGGCCGGGGTCCCAGCGTCGTGAGTGGATAGTCCGTCGCTCGAGTGGCCGAGGCGCGTGAACGTGGCCTGGGCGAGCTCGATGAACTCGGCGGCCGCGGGCGGGTGCCGGCGGCCCGCGCGCCACGCGAGCGTGATGTCGCGGGTCAGCGACGGATCGACCAGCCGGGCGACGGCCACCCCGGCGCCCGGCCCGACGGCGTCGGAGCGGGGGAGGATCGCCACGCCGAGCCCGCGCGATACGAGCCGGCGGACCCGCTGGCTTTCGTTTGACTCGAGCGTCACGCGAGGTTGGAAGCCCGCTTCGTGTCCGGCGGTGACCAGCAGCTCGCGCAGCCGGGCGCCCTCGCGGAAGCTGACGAACTCCTCCTCGGCCAGCTCGCGCATCCGCAGCGTCCGGCGCCTGGCCAGGCGGTGGCCGCGGGGCAGGATCACCACGAGCTCCTCGGACACGAGCTGATGGAGCGCCAGTCCGTGGCTCTTGATCCGCTCGGTGACCGATAGGAAGGCCAGGTCGATCGCGTCGACGCGGACCATCTGGGCGAGGTCGTCGCTCGTCTCCTCGCGGACGGTCAGTTCGACCGCCGGATGGCGCTGCCGGAACAGCGCCAGCAGCAGCGAAACGTCGACCGGCCCCATCGTGTGGGTGACGCCGATCGTCAGGTGGCCAGTCCGCACGCCGCGCAGGGCCTCGAGCTCGCCGCGGGCCGCATCGAGCTCGGCCAGGATCCGTCGCGCCCGCGCGACCAGCAGCTCTCCGGCGCCGGTCAGCGCCACGTGGCGCGTGGTCCGTTCGACCAGTGCCACCCCAGCCTCGTCCTCGAGGCGGCGAATCTGCTGCGACAGAGCGGGCTGCGCGATGTGCTCGCGAGCCGCGGCGCGGGTGAAATGCCGCTCCTCGGCGAGCGCCACGAGATATCGCAGCTGGCGAATTTCCATAAGCTAAGCCTATAGATAAGCTCGAATAGTCGTCTTTGACAACTAAACGAATTGGTGCAACCATTCTTCGCGCAGTACCTCTCCTCCCTCAGAGCGCGCCCCGCAGGTCCGGCCCATATCCCGCCGGATTCCGGGGCGTGGCTCGCTTAAGGGAGCGTTTGCGGCAGCCGGAATACGCCGAACGCGCTCTCGAGCCGGCGGGCGTCCAGCTTCTCCTCGGGAAACCGGGTGTAAGCCGCCGGGTCGGTCGACCCGATCGACCTGGTGATGAACGCGGTCACGTCGCTCACCCGATCCCCGCGCAATCCCAGCACGCAGAGCGCGAACGGCAGGTGGGCCCCAGCGTCGTCGTCCCACGCGTAGAACGCGAGCGCCGGCTGGCCGTTGGCGCGCGTGACGGTCGCTTTCCACCGCCAATCGCCCGTCATTGACGACGTCCGGGCCCACGTCTGGATGTCCTCGGGACCCCGGTACCACGTGCGCAGCGGCGGCATCGAGAAGGTCGCGTCCGCAGTCAGCATCGACGTGAACGCGTCGACGTCGTTGCGCTCCCAGGCCTCGACATAGCGCTCGACAAGCTCTCGCAGGGCGTGGTCGCCGAGCTCGCGCAACGTGGTCTGCTGGCTGCGCTCCGGGATCCGTTCCTCGACGCCGGCCCGGGCCCGTTGCAGCGCGCTATTCACGGAGGCGACCGTTGTGTCGAGCAGCTCCGCCGCCTCCTTGGCCGAGAAGCCGAGCACCTCGCGCAGGATCAGCACCGCGCGCTGGTTCGGCGCCAGATGCTGGAGCGCGGCGATGAACGCCAGCTCGACGCTCTCCCGCCGCTCGTACCGCGCCTCGGGGGCCGCGTAACCGTCCTCCACGCCGAGGATCTCGTCCGGATAGGGCTCCAACCACACCGTTTCCACGATCGGGTCACCCGGCGGGGCGTTGCCGTCGCTCGCGGGCCCGTAGTCGATCGGCAGGACGCGCTTCGGTCGCCGCGCGAGGTGGTTCAGGCACGTGTTGGTGGCGATCCGGTACAGCCACGAGCGCAGCGTGCTGCGTCCTTCGAACGAGGCCAGACCGCGCCACCCGCGGAGCATCGTCTCCTGGAGGGCGTCCTCGGCGTCGTGGACCGAGGCCAGCATCCGATAGCAGTGGGCGTGCAGCTCGCCGCGATACGGCTCGACCAGCCGGGCGAACGCGGCCTCGTCGCCGCCCCGCGCCTGCGCCAGCACCTCCCGCTCACTCGCAGTCGCTGCAAGGGGACGGCTTACCATCAGCATCGACAGCTTAGACCGACCCGGCGGCGAGAACTCATCGCCGCCGCCCCCATCCGACCGCGAGGCCCGCCATGGCAAACCTGACCGGAAGCTCCACCGCCGAGATCGACGCTCCGATCGGGCGCGTGTGGGAGCTGGTCGCGGATGTCGAGAGCGCACCGAGCTGGCAAGGCGGACTGAAGGCCGTACACGCGCTCGAGCGCGACGACGAGGGGCGGGCGACCCTGTGCGAGTCGGAGTCAGACGGCAAGGTGCGGACGATCAAGACGACGGTCCGCTTCAGCTACGACCCTCCTACCCGCCTCAGCTGGGCGCAGGTGAAGGGCGAGCTGAAATCGCTCGACGGCAACTGGAGCCTCGATGACCTTGGCGGCGGCCGAACGCGGGCGACCTACTCGCTCGACGTGGATCTCGGCCGGATGCTCGGGATGATGATTCGGGGGCCGCTCGTGGACATGCTGCGAGGGATACTGGTCAACGCCCGCGCCGGAGAACTCAAACGCCAGATCGAAGCCGGCTGATTCGCCGCGGTCATTTAACGCGCAATTCAATGGTTGCGTTGGGGATCCGTCGGGCTATACCCGACGGAGCCCCGTCACGGTAGGGAATAGCGCGCTCACGGCGTCCCCCACTCGACGACGGTCGCGCCCCACGTGAAGCCGCCGCCGAAGGCGGCGAGCAGGACGCGATCCCCGGGCTTCAGCCGCCCCTCCGCCTCGGCCGTAGAAAGCGCGATCGGCACCGTCGCGGTGGAGGAGTTGGCGAACCGGTCGACGTAGTCGACCACGCGTTCCGCCGGCAGGTCGAGCCGCTGCCCCACTGCGCGGATGATCCGCGAGTTGGCCTGGTGGTAGACGAACAGGTCGATCTCCTCGAGCGCGCGCCCGCACGCGTCCAGCGCCTCGATCGTGACGTCGGCCAACCGCGACACCGCTGCGCGGAACGTCTCCCGACCGTCCATCGCGATCCGCCCCCCGCGCTCCAGGCGGATCAGATTCGCGCCGCCGTGATCGGCGTGCAACACGACCGGCCCGATCCGGCCCTGGGCGCGCTCGGTCCTCGAGACCACCACCGCGCCGGCGCCGTCGGCGAACAGCGGCGCCGTATCGCGGTCCGAGAGATCGAGGAACTTCGACAGGAAGTCCGCCCCGACCACCAGCGCGTGCTTTGCCCGACGGGACTCAATCTGCCCGCACGCCATCGCCAGCCCCGCCAACCAGCCCGTGCAAGCCGAGCCGACGTCGAACGCGCCGGCGCGCTCGGCGCCCACCAGGCCGGCGACCAGCGGTGCGGCGTTGGGGGTGATCTCGTCGGCGCTCGAGGTCGCCACCAGGACCAGATCCAGCTCCGCGGCCGCTACCCCGGCGCGCGCGAGCGCCTCGGTACCGGCGCGGGCCGCGAACTCGCTCAGCCGCTCGCCCGGCTTCGCCCACGGACGCTCGCGGGTCCCGGTCCGCTTGGCGATCCACGCCTCGTCGACCCCCAGCTGCTCGGCCAGCTCGGCGTTGGACACGCGCCACGCCGGCGCGGCCATCGCGACGGCGGCGATCGCTGAACCGGCTTCGGTCAAGGTCCGAGCGAGTCTAGTGTGCCGTCGGATACCAGTCCGGAAGGTCCACAGGAGACGGTCAGAGCCCGGCCCGCTCGACGAGCTCCTCGGCGATGGCCAGCGAGGAGGTCGCCGCCGGCGAGGGCGCGTTGCGCACCCAGACCACGCCGCCACCGACGCTGAGGCGGAAATCGTCCACCAGTGAGCCGTCGCGATCGATCGCTTGGGCGCGGATCCCGGCCGGAGCCCGGATCGCATCCTCGGCGCGACATTCGGGCACGTAGCGCTGGAGCTCGCGGATGAACAGCCCCTTGATCGCCGAACGCGCGACTTCGTCGATCCCGGCCCGCCAGTGGCGGCGCACCATCCGCGCCGTGCCCGGCCAGCTCACCGTGTCGTAGATGTCGCGGCCGTTGACCGCCCCGCGCCGGTAGCCCTCGCGCGCGAGCGACAGGACGGCGTTGGGGCCGAGCCACACCGATCCGTCGATCTTGCGGGTCAGGTGCACGCCGAGGAACGGCAACGTCGGATCGGGCACCGGGTAGATCAGACCGCGGACGAGGTCCGAGCGGGCGGCGCGGAGTTTCCAGTACTCACCCCGGAAAGGCACGATCCGCGGTTCGTCACCCTCCCCGGAGGCGTGCGCGAGCCGATCGGCCTGGAGGCCGGCGCAGACGACCACCCGATCGGCGGTCACCCGCGCGCCGTCCGCCAACTCGACCGTCGCCGTGCGCGTCCACTTGCCCACCCGCGTCACCACCGCGCCGGTGCGGATCTGTCCGCCTGCCGCGGTCACCTCGGCGGCGAACGCCCGGGCCACGGCCGCGAAGTCGACGATCGCCGTCTCCGGCGAGTGCAGAGCGGCCACGCCGCGGACGTGTGGTTCGTAGCGAGAGAGATCCGACTGCTCGACCCACTCGAGGCCCGGGACCCCATTCGCGGCGGCGCGCTCGGACAGCCGCTGCAGCGGCTCGAACTCACGCGGCTCGGTCGCCACCACGAGCTTGCCGCAGGCGTCATAGGGGATCCCCCGCTCCGCGCAGAACTCCCTCAGCAGCCCCAGCCCACGGCGGCACAGCCTCGCCTTCAGTGAGCCCGGGGCGTAGTAGAGGCCGGCGTGGACGACGCCGCTGTTGTGGGCGGTCTGGTGGGTCGCGAGCTCGTCCTCCTTCTCGAGCACGATCACTTCGCTGTCCGGCCGTTGACCCGTCAGCAGGCGGGCGGTGGCCAGTCCGAGGATGCCGCCCCCGATGACGACGATTCGCATGCCGTGAGGCTACGTGGTCCCATCCCCGGGCACCCGGCCCAGCTTGCCGGTCGCGACCGCCGTGGCCAGCTCGGCTCGCGACCGGATGCCCAGTTTGCGATAGACCCGCGTGAGGTGGAACTCGATCGTCTTCGGGCTCAGGAACAGTTCGGCGGCCACCTGACGGCTCGTCGCCCCGCTCGCTAGGGCCACCGCCACCCGCACCTCCTGGGCCGTGAGGTCGTCGGAATCGGCGGCGCACCGCCGCCGCGCGCCGGCGGCCCGCAGCTCCGCCGTCGCGCGCGCCGACCACGGCGCCGCCCCGAGCTGGTCGAACAGGCTGACGGCGGCCCGCAGCCGCTCGCGCGCCTTCGCCCGTTGGCGCCCCCGGTGCAAGCGCGCGCCAAAGGCCAGGAGGGTGCGGCCCACCTCGAACCACGACCCCGAGTTGCGCAGGTGCGCCAGGGAGGACTCGAAGCGACGCTCGAAGTCACGTGGCGACACCACGCCCTCGCAACGGTCGGCGAGCCCGCTGGCGAGGCGAGCTGGGCTCGCCCGGGCCCGGGTCGAGAGGTCGGTGGCGAGCGCGCGGGCGTCGTCCATGCGCTCGACCCGCGCGTATGCCTCCACGAGGTCCGGCGCGAACGGCACCCTCAACGGGTCCTCGAGGCCCGAACCCGAGGCAATCCGGGCCGTCTCCTCGAGCTCCTCGACAGCCTCCCCGGTGCGGCCAAGCCCCAGCTCGAGGAAGCCGAGCACGGCTCGAGCCCTGATCGTCGCGCCCAGGTAGCCCGGGGGATCGGCGATTCGCAGCGCCCACTCGATGGCCGCTCGCGCCTCACTTTCCTGGCCCTTCGCGGCGTGGACCTGACCGCGCATTACGAGCGCGATGGAGAGCGGGCCCCCTTTGTCGAAGTCGTCGGCGATCCCCACGGCCTCCTCGGCGGCGCGCTCTGCGGCCGCCCAGTCGCCGAGGCAGTAGGCCGAATCGGAGAGCAGAAGCTGGGCGTAGCGCCGGAGGGTAGTGCTGCCGGCCTCGCGCGCCGACGCGACAAGGATTCCGAGCTCGCGGCGCATCTCCGCCTCCTGGCCGAGGCAGTGCCGTCCGCTGAACGCGAAGGCGATTGACTGAGCCGCCGAGGTGAGCGGATCGACCTCGGTCAGAAGCGGGCTCGCGCCGTCCAGCGCGGTCCTCGCGTCCTCGTACTCCCCGCGCAAAGCGAGCGACAGACCGAGCATCGCCAGCACCTGACAGCGAGCCGTGGCGGGCGCGCTCGCGGGCAGCACCTGCGCCGCCCGTCGTGCCGAGGCCAGCGCCAGGCGGCAGTCGGAAGCTACGATGGCGGCCAGCGCGGCGTCGGCGTGGAACGTTGCCGCCAGCGCGGAGTCGACCGCGAGCACCGCCTCGGCTTCGTCGGCGAGCACGCGGTAGTTCGTCAATGCCGGTCGGCCCGCGCCCGTGAGCGTTGCCATCGCTAGCAGGTGGCGCGCGCTGGCCCGCGCCCTGGCGTCACTCATCTCGGTTGCCGGCTCGAGCAGCGCCGCCGAGCGGGCGTACGCGGCGCCGAGGGCGGCCGCCAGTCCGGCCCGAAGGAGGCGCTGTGACCGTCCGTCGCCTGGTTCCGTGGCCAGAGCGGCCCGCTCGAGCGCGTCCGCCGCGACCGAGTGTGCGCCGCGCACGGTCGCGCGAGCCGCGGCTTGATCGAGGGCGGCTGCCACGGCAGGATCTGGCCCGAGCGCCGCCGCCGCCAGGTGCCAGGCTCGGGCATCCTCGTCCGTGTGGTTCGCCAGCGCCCGGTGAGCGCGACGCCTCTCCGCCGGCACCGCACGTTGGTATACGACCGCGCGGAGCAGCGGATGTGTGAAGGCGATGGTGTCCGTCCCGAGCGTCACGAGACCCGGCCCTTCGGCGTCCTCCAACGCTCCGGCGGGGATTCCCAGCTCGCGGCAGGCGGCGATCACCGGCGTCAGAGCTTCAGTGGACGATGCCGCGGCGACGAGCATCGCCCGCCGGCCGTCCGCTCCCGCCTCGGCGGCGCGCTGCGAGAACGCCTGGCCCAACGCCCCCTGGGGCGCGGGTAGCGGCGCCAGCGGCGCGAGCCCTCGCCGCTGCTCCTCCGTGAGCATCCGCGGTAGCTCCCTCAGCGCAAGGGGATTCCCGACGGCGGCGGCAAGAATCTGCTCCGCCGCCTCGCCCGCGAGCTCCAGCGGCGAGTCGCGCAGCACGGCCCGGGCCGCCGACGGATCAAGCTCACCTAGCTCGAGCTCGTCGGCGATCCGCCCTCTCAGCAAGGCCTGGGGATCAGCCGTACGCGCAGCGGCCAGCATGCCGATCCGGTGACCGGCGAGACGCCGTGCCGCGAAGCCGAGGCACTCCGCGGAGGCTGAGTCGAGCCACTGAGCGTCGTCGACGAGGATCACCACCGGCCGCTCGCGCGCGGCGCCACGCACGAGGCCGAGAAACCCCGCGTAGGCGGCAAGTCGGTCGGTGGGACGGAGGGCCGGCTTCAGCGCCAGCGCGGTCGCCAGCGCGTCGGCTTGGGGCTCGGGAAGGTCCGGCATCCCGTCGACGACGGGCGTGGCGATCTCTCCCAGGGCGGCGAACGGCAGCCGCGCCTCGGCTTCCACGCCCGTCGCTCCGAGCACCAGCATGTCGCTGGCGGCGTGGCGAGCGGCGTCGAGCACGGCCGTCTTGCCGATGCCCGGCTCCCCCACCACGATGAGGGCGCCGCCGATCCCGCCCCTGGCCTGCCCCAGCAGCGCGTCAATCCGCTCCAGTTCACCCGTGCGGCCGTACAGCACCTCGGTGACGTACCGTAGGTCGCCCGTATCGGCACCGGAATGGGGCGCCGACCCCAAGTGGCCCAGTAAGCGACTAGGGATTCACCCGGTGCAAGACGCGCCGCCTAGCCCTACCGTCAACTCTCGACTTAAGAACGCACGGGAGGGGCCGCGATGATCACTGGGGAGACCAAGCGGCGCGCCGACGAGTACGTCCTCGGGCGCACCGACAAGGAGTATGAGCGGCTGCGGGCGCAGTCGAAAGTGTGGGAGGCGGCGACCGCCCGGGTGCTCGACCAGGTCGGGCTCGCACCGGGCTCGCGGTGCCTGGACGCCGGCTGCGGGCCGGGCGAAACGATGCGGCTGCTTGCCCAGCGCGTCGGGCCTTCCGGACACGTCCTCGGAGTGGATGTCGACGCGACCCTGGGAAGGCGTGCGGCCGCGATGCTGCGCGGCGCCGGACACTTCCAGTGCGAGTTCGCCCGCGCTGACCTCACGTCGGGCGAGCCGATCCCGGGTGCCCCGTTCGACGTCGTGTACACGCGGCTGCTGCTCTTTCACGTGCCTGAGCGGGTCGCGGTGCTCCGGTCGTTGTGGGACGCGGTGGCCCCCGGCGGGCGCCTGGTCGCGCAGGACTATGACTTGGAGAGCGTCACTGTCCACCCGACGCTGGCGAGCTTCGAGGAGGTCGGCCGCGTAATCATCGAAGCCTTTACCGCTGCCGGTTGCGATGTGCACGTTGGCACGTGCCTGCCTGACCTGTTCGCACGAGCCGGGATCGGCGCACCCGACGGCACGGACGTGTCCGGGCGGCTCGAACCGCTCGCCCAGATCCATCGCATGCTGGCGGCCGTCTACTCGAGCCTGCTCCCGGCCGCGGTGGCGCACGGCATCACCACCGAGGCGCAGGCCGTGAACACGCTCGCCGACTTCAAGCGCGATGCCGAGCGCTTCCCCGAACGCGCGGCGCTGTGGCCGCTGTTGATCGGCGCGTGGAAGCGCAAGCCCGCCGATGCCGAACCGGGGCTGAAACGATGAGACGAGAGCTCGGAGGCGGGCCACACACGGACCTGATCCGGCGGATCCGCGCCTCGGTGATCGGCGACGACGTTCTGTTGGACGGGCCGTTCGGTCCGCGCCGGCTGGTGTATGCGGACTACACCGCGTCGGGCCGAGCGTTGTCGTTCATCGAGGACTACATCAGGGAGCGCGTGCTCCCGCTGTACGCGAACACGCACACGGAGGCGTCTGCCACCGGTCTGCGTACGACCGCGCTGCGGGAAGAGGCCCGCCGCATCATCCACCGCGCGGTCGGCGGCTCGGATGAGGACGTCGTGCTGTTCTGCGGTTCCGGCTCTACGGCCGCTATCGACACGCTGATCCGCGTGCTGGATCTGCCCCGCTGCGAGCGTCCGGTCGTGTTCATCGGCCCCTACGAGCACCACTCGAACGAGCTGCCGTGGCGCGAGTCGGTGGCCGAGATGGTCGTGATCGGCGAGGATCGCGACGGCCGGCTGGACATCGAGAACCTCGACCACGAGCTTCGTCGCCACGCCGGCCACGGACCGAAGATCGGCAGCTTCTCCGCCGCCTCGAACGTGACGGGAATCATCACCGACGTCGACCGCGCGTCGCGCGTCCTCGCTCGACACGGCGCCCTGTCGTGCTGGGACTACGCGACGGCCGGCCCGTACGTCCCGCTCGACATGACCGGCAAGGACGCCGTCTTCCTCTCGCCGCACAAGTTCATCGGCGGCCCCGGCACGCCAGGGGTCCTGGTGATCAAGCGCTCGCTGTTACGCAATCGCGTGCCATCGGTGCCGGGTGGTGGAACCGTTCTGTTCGTTAGCCCGGAAGCCCATACCTACGACCCGAACCCGGTCACGCGTGAGGAGGGAGGTACGCCGGCGATCATCGAGTCGATTCGCGCCGGGCTCGTGTTCGCGCTGAAGGAAGAGATCGGACCCGAGGTGATCCGTCGCCGGGAGCGCGAGTTGGCGGATCGTGCGCTGGCGTCGTGGAGCACGAACCCAAACATCGAGATCTTGGGCAACACCGCCGCGCCGCGCCTCCCGGTCACCTCGTTCGGCTTGCGCCACCCACCGCGGCTGCTCCATTCCAACTTCGTCGTCACGCTGCTCAGCGATTTGTTTGGGATCCAGGCCCGCAGCGGCTGCTTCTGCGCCGGCCCCTATCTCCATCGCATGTACGGCGTCGATCGCGACTGGTCAGCCAGCATGGAAAGGGAATGCTCCCGCGGTTACCTGGGCGCCAAGCTCGCGTTCGCGCGGCTCTCCTTCAACTACTTCATCAGCGACGAGGTCTTCAAGTACGTCGTTGACGCGGTCCACCTGCTCGCCGACCACGGATGGAAGCTGCTGCCGTTGTACCGATTCGATCCTGTCAGCGGCATGTGGCGCCATCGCGCATGGGAGCCCGACGCGGCGACGAGCCTGACCACGTGGCTGCGCGAGCCGCCGGCGCCGTTGCCTTCCGCGTCCGACACGGTGCTCGCCGGTGAGCTCGACGCCGCCCGGGCGATCATCGCCGCCATCGAGGAGAGGCCGCCCGAGCCCTTGGAGGATCCGGCGATCAGCGACGACCTCGAGCGGATCCGCTGGTTCCCGCTCCCCGATGAGGCCCTCACGCATGTCCACAGCCACGGCTAGACGCGCAGTCACGATCCGGCCGGCTGTCGTGGACGAGTACGCGGTTCGTGCCGCGGCTGGCCTGACCATGGTGATCGGGGCGGTGGCGTTCAGCTATGCCTACTTCGCGAAGCAGTACGTGCCGCTTCAGATCGCTTCCAGCCTGTTCTTCGTCGAGTTCCTGTTCCGGGTCACGATCGGCCTGCGCTACAGCCCGATCGGGGCGATCGCCACGGCGATCACGGTGGGCGACCCCCCGGCGTGGGTCTCCGCCCAGCCCAAACGGTTCGCCTGGACGCTGGGCCTGGCGATGGCGTGCGCGATGACCGTGATCACGAACAGCGGCATTCGCGGCTACCTGCCGCGGACGATCTGCCTGATCTGTCTGACGCTGATGTGGATGGAATCCGCCCTCGGCCTCTGCCTGGGCTGCAAGATCCACGGCCTGCTCGTCGGACGGGGCTGGATTAGCCGAGATGGCAGCACCGCGCTGTGCGCCGACGGCACCTGCGACCCGCCAAGGCGAGCCTCGTGAGCCGCGTAACCGCCGGGCTCGTGGCCATCGTCGCCACCCTGTCCGTGTTGGCGGCGCCGAGCGCCGCGGCACCGAGCGGCGATCCGGTCAGGTTTTGGTCGGTCAGCAAGGAGCTCGTCGGCACGGGGGATGTCCCGGTGTCCAGTGGCGCGCAGGTGGGCGGAGTCCTGAAGCAGTCCGCGAAGGTCGGCCGCGTGGTCTTCAACTTGCCGTTGCACGCGCCGTACTGGTATTTCCTGCCGCGCGACTCCGCGTTCGGGAGCGTGTTCTCGAGCGCCGACGGCGCGCAGTACTCGGTGATGGCGCAGGCGCCGACGCCGAATCCCTTGCGGCTGGGGGCGCCCGCGGGTGCGGTGACACACCTCGACGAGTATCAGGCTTACCAGAAGCGGGAGAGCGACGCGACCTTGAAGATCACGCTCTCGGACCTGCTGCTGCAAACGGTCGACGACAACAACTCGCTCGCCGCCTGGGAGTGCCCGCTGGGGCAGAAATGCGACCTGGTTCGCACCGTGGTGCGCTTCCACGCGCGCGCGTACGCGGCGTCGGCCGGTGGCGACTTCTTCGACGTCGGGGGGTCGGCGTACCTGGTGGGTCATCAGCACTCCTGGCAACCCGGCGCCTGGACTTCGGCTGATTCGGAGCGTCCGCTATGGGGGGAGCTTGACTTCGACGTCGACGGCGACGCCGATGACAGTGGGACGGGCGCCGCGGGGGTGATGTCTCTCAACAAGGCGATCCGGTTGCAGGTTCCGCTCGACGCGGTCCGCCCCGGCGAGCTGTTCGCGGTACACGTCAGCCTGGAGGCGGAGGCCGTCGACGAGCGTGGCGGGGAATCGGCCGCCCAGTCTTTCATTCAGGATCCCCAGCACCCCGGGCAGGGGCTGCTGCTGTCGGCGCGCGGTCTTGCGCCACGCGGCAAGCCGAAGTTCAAGCAGCCACCGATCAGGGCGCTCCCCGCCGCCCGCTGCCCGTCCGGGCCGCGCCCGCATGCCGGCACGGTGCAGCTCAGCTCCTCTGAGTTCGTCGTGGGGGAGGCCGGCCGGACGCCTCAGGTGGTCGTCACTCGTAAAGGCGGCTCGCAGGGGGCGACGAGCGTGATCGTGTCGACCAGCGGTGGCTCGGCGCGTCCGGGCGCCGACTTCCGACCGATGCGGACGCTGGTGCGGTTCGCCAACCGAGATACGTCGCCCCGACTGGTAGAGATTCCGATCCGCGAGGACCGGTCGGTCGAGCGCACGGAGCGATTCAAGGTTTCGCTCAGCGATCCTCGCTGCGGGAAGCTCGGAAAGCAGCAGAGCGCCTCCGTCGCGATCGTGGACGACGATCGCGTCGGGCCACCGCCCGCGCAGGAGTTCAAGCTCGGTGGCACGGTCGACGGTCTGCAGGGGAGTGGGCTGGTGCTGACCAACCTGGGTAATGACGCGGCGGTGAGCGGCAACGGGAGCTTCACGTTCCCGGGCACGGTCCCCGCCGGCCAGAGCTACGAGGTCGAGGTCAGGACCCAGCCGCACAACCCCGATCAGGTGTGCTCCGTACAGCACGGCAGCGGGCGGGTGAGCACCGCGAACGTCACGGATGTCGCGGTGCATTGCGCGACGACCGCCACGCCATCCGGCCTCGATCCGACGTTCGGTTCGGGAGGACGCGTCTCGACGCCGGTCGGCGGCGGCCAGGGTGAGGCCGTCGTGATCCAGCCTGGCGGTGGAATCGTCACGGCGGGGTGGCGCACCGTGGGGTCGGGCACCGACTTCGCGCTCACCCGCAACACCGGCGACGGCACACTGGACTCGAGCTTTGGCAAAAACGGGATCGCCACCACCGATCTGGGCGGCGCCGGCGATGAGGCATTCGACGCCGCGCTGCTCCCGGATAACGGGATCGTGGCCGTCGGCCGCACCGACGCCTTGGGGATCCTGAAGACGGCGTTCGGGGTCGTGTGCTACCGGCCCGACGGGACGCTCAACCCGAACTTCGGGACCGGCGGAATCGTCACCACCCCGATCTTCGGCAAGGGCGCCATCGCCAACGCCGTCGCGGTGCAGCACGACGGCAAGATCGTCGTCGCCGGGTTCGCGGACGAGGCTTCGGGGTCGGGCAGCGACTTCGCGCTCGCGCGGTACAACGCCGACGGGACGCTCGACACCAGCTTCGATGGTGACGGGATCGTCACCACCGACCTCAGCGGCCAGGACGACGACATCACCGCCCTCGCGATCCAGCCGGACGGGAAGATCGTCGCGGTCGGGACCGCCGGCGAGGACATCGGCCTAGCTCGGTATACGCCCGACGGCCAGCTCGACACCAGCTTCGGCAACGGCGGTTCCAAAATCACCAATCTCGGCTTCGCCGATGTCGCCAACGGCGTCGCACTCACCCTCAGCGGGCAGATCCTCATCGCCGGTTATACGATCGGCGCCAAGCGGGGCAACGACTTCCTGCTCGCCCGCTACAACATCAACGGCACCCTCGACTCCACGTTCGGCAGCGGCGGCGTGGTCAAGACCGACATCAGCGGCGGCGACGACTTCGCCGAAAACCTCGTGATCGACGGCCAGGGCCGGATCATCCTCGTGGGCCGTGCCACCAGCTCCACGATCCTCGACATGGCGCTCGCCCGCTACAAGGCCGACGGCACCCTCGACACCAGCTTCGCCAACCACGGCACCCTCACCGCCGACTTCCACGGCCGCGGCGAGTTCGGCGAAGACGTAGCGCTCGACGCTCAAGGGAGGATCGTCGCCGCCGGGTATACCGCCAACGGTGGGGACACGGAGTTCGCGCTGATGCGAGCCAACTCCTGAGGAGGAGGAGTGGGCTGGCCCGTCAGGCGGGAGGCCCGATCCGCCCCGCCACGGCGGCCACGACGCGGCGGGCGTCGGCTCCCATCATGCGGACGATCTCGCCCGCCGGCCGCTCCTCGACGAGCTCGTGGGCCTGCCCGGCCCACAGGTTGAAGGCGTCGCTGTCGCCGCGGCGGCGGGCGGCCACGCGCAGCCCGCTGGTCACGTGATGGACCTCGGGATAGGCCGCCGGCGCGGACGAGGTGTGCTCGGTGAGGAAGCGGTTGACCATGCCGCGGGCCAGGCGGCCGGTGAACGCCCGCGTGAGCTGCGTGGGGATCGGCTGGGAGAGCAGCTCGCGCTGCGCCGGCGCGGTTCCGGCCTCGGGGGCCAGCATCAGCGCGGTGCCGATCTGTCCGGCGGCGGCGCCCGCGCAGAGCACGGCGGCCAGTCCGGCGCCGTCGGCGATCCCGCCCGCCGCGACCAACGGCAGCGACGTGCTCGCCGCGACCAGCCGGAGCAGCGCTAGCAGCCCGATGCCGCCGTCAGCTGACTCGCCGTCGACGAATCCGCCGCGGTGCCCACCGGCCTCGGTGCCCTGGACCACCAGGGCATCCGCCCCGACCGACTCGGCGTGCGCCGCCTCCGCCACCGTGGTGATCGTCACCCACACCGAGATTCGCCGTCCGTGTAGCCGCTCCACCACCTCCGCCGTCGGGCAGCCGAACGTGAACGACACCACCGCCACGGATTGCTCGCAGACCAGATCCAGTTTCCGCTCCCAATCGTCATCCTCGTGGCGGGGCTCGCCGAGCTCGGCGCCCTGGCGGGCCGCCTCGTGCGCGAGCTCCTCGAGGTACTCGCGCAGCAGCCCGGGGTCAGCCGGCGCCGGCGTCGGCACGAATACGTTGACGCCGAACGCCGCCGCGGTACCGGCGCGCACCGCCTCGATGTCCCCCCGTACCGCCTCGGCGCGCTTGTACCCCGCGGCGAGGAACCCGAGGCCGCCGGCCTCGCACACGGCGATCGCGAGCTCAGGCGTGGACGGCCCCCCGGCTAACGGCGCCTGAACGATCGGCTGCGAAAGGGATTCGAGGTCGAACATCGCGTCCAGTATCGCTAGCGCGCTGCGCGCGCCTCCCGTTCGAGGTCCAGCTCGGTGCGCACCCCGAGCGAGTGCAGCGCCTCATTGGCCTCGTCCAGGGTCTCGCTGTCGGCGACCGCGCGCGCCAGGCGTCCACAGGTCCGCACCGTGATCTCGATGTCGAGGTAGAACGTCACCGCCGCGATCATCGTCAGCTCGAAGGTCCTGGCGCCGCCACGGATCGTGGTGGGACCGGAATGCCCCCGAAACGCGCGTACGGCTTGGGCGCTGGCTTCCGTCGGCACGAGCTCGATCGCCTCCTCGAGCCGCCTCGCCACCGGATCGGTCAGTCCGCGAGCGCCGCCCAGCCCGCCGGCGGCGGCGACCGCGGCCAGCCGCTCGAGGACCTCGCCGGTGGTCAACTCGGCGTCGCAACCGGTTCCGAACAGTCCAACCAGGCCCGGCGGCCCGGCGGCGTCCAGCCGCGCCGCCGCGGCCAGCATGATCGCGTCGCACAGCGGGCTGCGCAGCCCGGGCTCATCGCCTTGCGCGAGCACGTCGCCGCCGACGTCGACGAACACGATCAGGTCGTTGCCGAAGTGACGTGCCACTTGCGCCAGCCCCGTGGCGATCGTCGCCGGGCCCGGGTGGATGTCGACCAGCACCGTCGGCTCGCCCAGCAGCTGCGCCATCCGCGATTCGGCAAACCACACCTCGCGATCCTTGACGCGGGTGCCGGCGTGCGCGATCAGGACGCCCGGCGCCAGCGGCTCGGCTCCCTCGATCTCCTCCGGCCGCCGGGGTCCCGGTTCCGGGTCAATCGGACGCCGCTCCCACGCGAGCCCTCCGAGGACCGGGGAGGCGTGGTTGTACAGGCGGGCGAACTCGGCGGTGGCCAGTGCCCCGACGATGTCGCCGCCGCCGCCCATGCCGATGACCAGCGGCCGCTCGGCGTGGCGCAACAACTGTTCGGCGTCGCGCATGAGCTGAGTTGTATATCGCCCCCAGCCGCGGCTCGTAATTACGATGCCTCTCGATGTCGATCGAATGGGCCGGTCTGGGGCCGGAACTGCTGCTCGCGCTCGACCGATCGCGCCCGGAGCCGCTCCGTGTTCAACTCGAGCACGAGCTGCGGGACGCGATCCGGACTGGCCGGCTGGCGGCCGGCGAACGGCTGCCGTCCTCCCGCGCGCTCGCCGCCGAGCTCGGGATCTCCCGCGGGCTCGTGCTCGAGTGCTACAGCCAGCTCCAGGCCGAGGGGTTCCTGACCTCGCGGAGCGGCTCGGCGACGCGGGTCGCCGCGGGGGGCCTCGCGTCCTCGGAGCCGCCCGCCGCGGCCCTGCCGGCTCCTCGCCTCGAGGTCGACTTCCTCCCTGGCGTGCCCGACCTGACCAGCTTTCCGCGCCGTGACTGGGCCTGGGCGATGCGCGAGAGCTGCCGCAACGCGACGCCGGTCGAGCTCGGGTACGGCGATCCGCGCGGCACCGACGCCCTGCGCCAGGTACTCGCCGGCTACCTGCGCCGCGTCCGCGGCGCCGTGCTCGAGCCGCAACGGATCGTGATCTGCGCCGGCTTCGCGCAGGGCATCAACCTCGTCCTGCGCTCGCTCGCCCAGGCCGGGGTCCGGCGCGTCGCGATCGAGGACCCCGGCGACGACGAGTACCTCGAGCTCGCCGCGCGGCTCCAGCTCGAGGCCGTGCCGGTGCCGGTCGACGAGCGGGGAATCGATGTCGACGCGCTCGCCGCCACCGACGCCGGCGCCGTCATCCTCACGCCGACCCATCAATTCCCGACCGGGACCGCGCTGGCCTCCGACCGGCGCCAAGCCCTGGTCAGCTGGGCCACCCAGCGGCGGGCGACGATCATCGAGGATGACTACGACGCCGAGTTTCGCTACGACCGCGACCCGGTCGGCTCGTTGCAGGGGTTGGCTCCGGATCGGGTCGCGCTGATCGGCACCGTGAGCAAGTCGCTCGCGCCGGCGCTGCGGCTCGGGTGGGTCGTCTGTCCGGGCCTGCTGGTCGAGTCCGTGACGAAGGACAAGAGCCTGAGCGACCGCGGATCGCCGGCGCTCGAGCAGCTCGCGCTCGCCGCCCTGATCGAGTCCGGCCGCTTTGACCGTCACCTGCGTCGGATGCGGGCCGTGTACGGCGCCCGGCGCGACCGGCTGGTGGCGGCGCTCGCCGCGCACGCGCCCGAGGTCGCGCTGAGCGGGCTCGCGGCCGGGTTCCACGCCGTCGCACACCTGCCTAGCGGTGCCGATGAGCAGGCGGTCGTGGACCAAGCGCGCGCTCGGGCGGTGGGCCTGTACGGGATGGGCGCTTGTCGCCCGAGCGGACTCACCGGCCCGCCGCAGCTCGTGCTGGGGTTCGGAAACCTCAGCGAGTCGGCGATCGAGCGCGGGATTGCGACCATCGGGGATCTGCTCCGGGCGGGAGGCTGAGTCGATGTCGTCGGGGGCTCCGGAAGGCTGGTTGGGCGAGATCGGGAACTTGGGCGGCTCGTCGACCTGCTCGGAGCTGTCCTTCATGGATCGCCGGCCGGTGCCGTGGTCGAGGGCGAGCCCGGAATCGGAAAGTCGGCGTTGCTGTCGTCACTCGCCGACGCGGCTCGCGAGCATGCTGGTGGTCGTCCGCGGTGCCGCGCACCCGCCTGAGCGAGCCCGGCCGTTCGGTCCGGTGATCGACGCGCTCGCGCTGCGGGCGTCGGCGCGCGACGAGCGTCGCTCACGCGGGTGGAGTTCACCCTGATCACGCCCTGAACGACGGCACCTCTCGGTAGACCGCAGAGGCGGCGTCGCGCTCGTGCCGGGGGTCCTCTCTCTGCCTTGGGGAGAAAGTGCGGGCCGCACTTTCTCCCCACGGCGCAGGGCCGCGAACCTCCCACCCGCCCAGGGGGGACGCCGGAGTCAGGCGGGCTCGGTGGCGGGGACGCCACCCCCGGGGCCGGCCAGCCCGTAGCTCGCCCGCGTCCAGATCACCTGGTCACGCGATACCAGACAAAGGCCGCTACTCGGCGAGGTGATCGGCGACGCGCTCGGCGATCGAGGTCCAGCCGGACTGGTAGCCGGGAACGAGGAGCGCCGGCAGGAGACTGTGGATGATCGTCATGTGCGTGTGTTCCTCGCCGTGCGGCGCGAGCAGCACGGTGACGACGCTGTCGGATTCGTGGGACTCGTTGCGCCAGGTGAACGGCACCCGTTCGGGTCGGTCGAGCGCGACGAACTTGACGGTAACGGTCGACCGAGCACGCCACGCGGCGAAGCTGAAACGAGCCCGGCGGCAAAGCGGCTCACTAATCCGGCATTGAATTGGCTCTTATCGCAGTGCCACTTGGGGGTTAGGTTTGCCGGGCCATGCCGATCACCAGCCACAGGCGCTCGATTCTCCGCTCGCCCGGCGTGCCCGCGCTGCTCACGAGCTCGATCGTCGCTCGACTCCCGCTGGCGATGTTCAGCATCGCGCTGCTGGTCAACGCGCAGCGGCTCACCGGGTCGTTCGCGGTCGCCGGCGTGGTCAGCGCCGCGTACGCGATCTGCGGCGCGGTTTCCGCGCCGCAGCTGGGGCGCCTGGTCGACCGTTTCGGCCAGACGCTGGTCCTGATCGCGGCCGCTACGGTGACCGCGGTCGTGCTCGTCGCCGCGGGGCTGGTCCCGCACGGCACCCCGCCGGCAATCCTGATCGCGTTCGCCGCGGCCGTCGGGCTCGCGAACCCGCCACTCGAGGCCTGCGTACGGACGCTGCTGCCCGGAATCGTCAGCACTCCCGAAGACCTGCCGGCGGTGTTCGCGTTCGAGTCGACCGTGCTCGAGTTGACGTTCATCGTCGGCCCGCCGCTCGCGCTGGGGCTCGCGGCGGCATGGTCAACCGGTGCAGCGCTCGTGGCCAGCGGCCTCGTGATGCTCTCGGGCACGCTCGTATTCGCCGCCCAGCCTGCCTCGCGACGGTGGCGGCCCGCACTCGACGTGGCACGCCCTCGCGGCGGCTCGCTGCGATCGCCCGCGATCCGCACTCTGGTCTTGATCCTCGTCGGCACCGGGACCGTCTACGGGGCGACCGAGCTCGGCGTCACCGCGGCCGCCAAGGCGCTCGGCAGCACCGCCGCCGCTGGGCCGCTGCTCGCGGCGTGGGGATTGGGTTCGCTGCTCGGCGGGATCGCCGCGACCCGGCTGGGCGGCGGCGCGCGCCACGCCGGCGGCTTGGTCTTGCTGCTCGCCGCGCTGGCGTTCGGCCACGGCGCCCTCACCCTGACCACCGGGAGCCTGGTGGCCATCGGAGCCGTGATCACGCTCGCCGGCGCGACGATCGCCCCGACCGAGGCCACCGTAGCGGCCATGGTCGACCGCGCGGCCCCCGCCGGCGCCGAGACCGAGGCGTTCTCGTGGCTGTTCACGGCCTCGTTGACCGGTGCGGCGCTGGGCGCCGCGGTCGCCGGCGCGCTCGTCCAGAGCGCCGGGGCGTCGGCGGCGTTCGCGTTCGCCGGCGTGGCCGGGACGTTCACCGTCGTGATCGCGCTCAGCGGCTGCCGGGTCGGTGGCGGGTTAGCCGGGAAAGGGGCGGCGAGCCACGGCCCTCGGGCTGCCGAGCCCCTCGCCGCCAGCCGCCAGGCTTAGCTGGACGAAATTTGTCAATAAGTGATAAGAAATTCGCGGGCATACCCCGGCTCGCCCCTCGGATCGCGGCGCTTATCACTTTTCCACAAGGCGCCGCCGGTACCAGCCTGGCACCGGAAGCGGAGAAGGCGGCCCGCCACCGCACCCCCGCTCGCCGCGGCCTCCCGAGCCACTAGTAGGGACGCCCAGTGGGCCAAACACCCCGGGGGCTCATTAGGGTGCCGTTCGGCCCACTCGACTCAGGAAAGGCTGAACCCAATGGCAACTTCCGATGCGCTCACGCCGCTGCCGGCGGGCGGTTCACAGACGTACGTCGTCGCCGGGGGCAACCACGTCACCGTGCTGCTCGACCGGGCACAGACGGGCGGGCGGTTCGACGCCATCGTGGTCCGGGCGGCCCCGGGCGGCGGACCGCCGGTGCACCGGCACTCGTTCGCCGAGTGGTTCCGGGTGCTCGAGGGCGAGCTGACCATGTGCGAGGAACGCGACGGCGTCATGCGCACCACGAGCGTGCTCCGCGCCGGCGACTCGATCTTCGTGCCGCCGTGGGTCTGGCACGGCACGCTCAACCTCGGCACCCAGCCGTGCCGGTTCGAGGTCATCGGCCAGCCGGCAGAGATGTCGGGCTACTTTGCCAAAGCGGGCGTCCTCGTCGAGAGCCCTGAAGCCGCGCCGGGCTCGCCGCCCCCCGGACCCGATGTCCTGCGCGAGCTCGGCGCGCAGTGGGGGATCGAGTTCTGGACCGGGCCGACCTAGTTCACGTCAGCGGGCGTCGAACAACCGCTCGAGCACCTTGGCCACCCCCGCATCGTCGTTGCTCGCGGTCAGCTCGTCGGCGAGCGCGAGCACCTCGGGGTGCGCGTTCGCCACCGCCACGCCGTGGCCGGCCCAGGCCAGCATCGGCAGATCGTTCGGCATGTCCCCAAACGCGATCACCTCGCCGCGGCCGATCCCGAGCCGCTCGCACAGCCGGGCCAGCGCGCTCGCCTTGGTGACGCCGGCCGCGCTGATCTCGAGCAGGCCGTCGCTCGAGTTCGAGTGACTCAGCTCGGCCAGGTGGCCGATCACCTCCCGCGCCCGCTCGAGCAGAAGATCGGCGGAGACCTGCTCGTGGCGGACCATCAGCTTCAGCGCCGGCTCCTCCACCAACACCTCGACGCCTTCGATGATCGTGTCCTCGGGCACCGGCCAGCGTGGCTTGTAGGTCGGCTCGTGGCCGAATCCGCCGGCGCGCTCGACCGCCCAGGCGCCTCCCGGGAGCGCCGCCTCGAGCAGCGCGACCACCGATCGCGCGGTGACGGGCAGCACGGGATGGGCCTCGAGCGCCGTGTCGGTGTGGAGATCCCACACCACCGCGCCGTTGGCGCAGATCGCCACCCCCCGACGGCCCGTGGCGCGCGCCAGCGGCTCGATCCACCGCGCCGGCCGGGCCGTGCACAGAACCACGGTCGCGCCCGCGGCCTCGGCGCGGGCCAGCGCCCGGCGGGAGCGCTCGTCGAGCGTGCCGTCGGAACGCAGCAACGTGCCGTCGAGATCGCAGGCAACCAGGCGCGGGGACACAGTCAGATGCTATTGGCGACCGCCGGCCGCGCCCCCGAGGTGTGGTCGCATCGTTATCGGAGGTCTCCTAACGGAGCCAACCGTCGGGCGAATCGCGGATGATCTGATCCCGATCGTGAGCCTGACCGCGCAACTCCCGTGGTACCGCCGCCTGGTCGCCCGGATCCGCCAGCTACTCGGCCGTCGCCACGCGCCGATGGTGATGCTCGCCCTGGTGTGCGTGGCGGGAGTCGGCCTTCGCTCTTTCCACCTCGGCATTCCTCCCGCGCCGGGCGGGACGATCTTCGACGAGAGCTACTACGTCAACGCGGCTCGCGTCATAGCCGGAGTCCACCTCGGCCCGTCCGTGCGCTACTCCGGCGCGGCGCCGGCCGGCGACGACCCCAACGGCGAGCATCCCCAGCTGGCCAAGCTGGCGATCGCCGGGTCGATCGAGCTTCTCGGGGACAACGCGATCGCCTGGCGGATCACCGCCGTGATCTTCGCCCTCGCCGGGCTCCTGGCCCTGTACTGGCTGGTGCGATGTTGCGGCGGCAGCCAGTGGTTAGGCGTCGGGGTCACGGCCCTGGCCGCCTTCGAGAACCTGTGGCTGGTCAGCGGCCGGATCGCCGTGCTCGACATCTACTGCGTGCCGTTCATGTTGGCCGGCGCGGCGTTCTACTTACGTCGGCAACCGATCATGGCCGGAATCGCGATCGGCGTCGGCGGCTGCTTCAAGGAGACGGCGATCCTGGCCGTGCTCGTCCTCTTCCTGCTCGAGGCGATGCGGGCCGCCTCCGCGTTCGCATCCGGCCGCCGCAAGCTCGCGCCGTTCCGTCGCCTCGCCCGTCCGGTGACCATGGGGCTCGTCACGGTCGTGACCTTCGCGAGCGTGCTGGCGGTCGCCGACGCCATCGCCACCCCCTATAACAGCGGCCATCCGGTGACGCGCGGCGAGGCCCGGATCTGCGCCCATCTGTGGCTGTGGCGGAGCTCGTGCAATCACATCGCGTTCATCCTCCGGTACGGCAACAACCTCTCGAGCCCGCACGGTCCCCAGGGCATCGCCAGCTATCCGTGGGAGTGGTGGATCGACGTCAAGGGGATTCCGTACTACACCGAGGACGTCACCGTCACCGTCACCGGCAAGCCGCCCGTGACGACCACGGTCATCAACTTCCGCGGCCTGATCAGCCGCGTCCTGTTGTTCACCAGCTGGCTGGGGATCCTGATGTCCGTCTACTGGGCGATCCGTCGCCCCGACGACATGTCGTTTCTGGTCATCGCCTGGATCCTCGGCACCTGGTTCCCGCTCGCCCTCCTCAGCCTGTTCGAACAGCGCACGACCTACCTCTACTACATGGTCGAAACCATGCCCGCGCTGTACATCGCCGTCGGCCGTCTCCTCGCCTGGCGCCGCGTCCCCCGCCCCCTGGTCGTCCTGTGGTCGGTGGTGTTCATCCTCGAGCTGCTGACCCTTTATCCGTTCCGCACGTTCAGTGGGAGCTGATAGGGGCCTCGCCCATATCAACCGCGCTCCGAGCGCGCCTCGTAGTACCACGGCAGCGCGACCCGCTCGAGGCCGGCCACGAGGAAGAACAGGCCGATCCCGATCACCGACAGCGCCACCACGGCCGCGAACATGTCGGCGGTGGCGGTCTGGTTGTTGTACACGAGCACCAGGTAGCCGAGGCCACCGCCGGTCGAGCCGACCCACTCGGCGAACACCGCGCCGACCACCGACAGCACGGCCGCGATCTTCAGTCCCGAGAACATGAACGGCATCGCCGCCGGCAGTTGCGCGATCCGGAACCGGCGCCACCGCCTGGCGCCGAGCGTGCGCAGCAGATCGAGGAGCTCAGGGTCAGTCGACCTCAATCCGTCGACCATGTTGACGGCGATCGGGAAGAACGTGACCAACGCGATCACCATTAACTTGGGGCGGATGTCGAAGCCGGTCCAGATCACGAAGATCGGCGCCAGCACGAACACCGGGATCGTCTGGGAGACGACCAGCCACGGGTAGACGGCGCGCTCGGCCAGCCGCGAGGTCACGAGCACGACGGCCAGCCCGACGCCGATGAGGACCGCGATCAGATACCCGAGCACGATCTCGGTCAGGGTGGTGAACCCGTTCGAGAGCAGCGTATGGCGGTTGTCCCACACCGACTTGGCGATTTCCGTCGGCGCCGGCAGGCTGGCCGACGAGATCCCCGAAACGCCGACGTACAGCTGCCACGCCGCCAGCACGATGAGGGCGAACGCGGCCGGCGCGGCGACCCGGGCCACCGTTCCCTTCATACCTCCGCCCCCATCCGCCCCGGTGAGCGCAGTGGTACCAGCAGCCGCTGCTTGAGGGCGACGAACTCGGGCGAGGTGATCGCCTCCAGGGAACGGGGCCGCGGGAGGTCGACCTCGAGACAGAGACGCATGGTTCCCGGCCGGCCCGACATCACGTACACGCGATCGGACAGGTACACCGCCTCGTCGACGTCGTGAGTGACGAACAGGATCGTCTTGCGGTCCTCCTGCCAGACGTCGAGCAACCAGTGCTGGAGCTCCTGCCGGGTCAACGCGTCGAGCGCGGCGAACGGCTCGTCGAGCAGCATCAGGTCGCGGTCGGCGAGAAACGTCCTCAACAGCGCCGCGCGCTGGCGCATGCCGACCGAGAGGGTGGCCGGCCGGCGCCGTTCAAAGCCCAGCAAGCCGAAGCGGTCGAGCTCAGCGAACGCCCGGGCGCGCGCCTCACCACGGGCGACACCGCGCAGCTCGGGCCCCAAAGTGACGTTGTCGAGCACGGTGCGCCACGGCATCAGGAGGTCCTTCTGGGGCATGTAGCCGACCCGACCGAGCAGCTCGCGGGTCTCGCGCCTATCGAGCCAGATCCGGCCGCGGGTCGGCTCGAGCAGACCGGCCAGGATGTGAAACAGCGTCGATTTGCCGCACCCACTCGGCCCGACGATCGACACGAACTCGTGCTCCTCGACGGCCATGTCGACGTCTTCGAGCGCGACGACCTCGCCCGCCGAACGGCCGCCCGTGCCACCGCGATACGTCTTGCCCAAACCCTGGCAGGCCAGCTTCATTGCCCCGCGGGAAGGAACGCGTTGGTGCCGTAGCGAGCCGGCGAGATCGCCCGGTGGATCAGCCCGTGTTGGAGCATCCAGTTCGACAGGGCGACGATGTTGGCCGGCCGCAGCACGCCGAACGGCACCGCGCCGCCGTCGGTGAACAACGGCAGATACGCCTTCAGCGAGGCCGCGGTGAAGCCGCGCTGGAGCGTCGGGTTGAGGCGCAGCAGATCACCGAGACTGCGCTGCGGATCGCGGACCGTGTCCTCGTAGCCGTGCGCGGTCGCCGCCACGAAGTCACGGACCAGTTCGGGGTGGGCGCCGATCAGCGCGGTCGTGGTGAAGGCGACCAGGCCCGGATACGCGGGACCGCCGTAGTCGTCGAGCTTGAACACGGTGATCGGGTGCCCGCTGACCGCGACCTGGACGCCGTCCGCCGGCCAGAAACCGGTGAACGCCGTGATCTTGCCCGCCTCGAGGTCCTGGGCGCCGTTGAAGCCGATCGTGACGACGTGGACCTTGGCCGGATCGCCGCCCGCGTGCGAGACGGTCGTGTCGAGGACCGCCGTGTCGGACGGCACGCCCGTGATCCCGACGTTCTTACCCTGGAGCTGGGCCGGCGATGTCAGATGGGACGACGCGAGCGCGATCAGCCCTCCAAGCGGCCGCTGGGCGATCGCGAAGATCGCTTTCGCGTCCCGCCCCATGTCGATCTGACCCGCCACATCGCTGCCATCCGCGAGCCCGAAGTCGGCCTTCCCGGCGTCGATCAGCTTCAACGTATCGGCGGTCGACGTCGGCTGGATGACGCGCAGATCGATGTTCTCGGCCCGGTAGTAGCCGGCCGCGATCGCGCGGTAGATCCCCGCGTGGACGGCGTTGGGGATGAAGTCCAGGATCAGCGTCACGCTCGTCGGATGGGCCAGCGCTCCCGGGGCGAGCGGCGCCGCCGAGCTCGACGAGGTCGAGCTGTTTGACGACCCGCATCCGCTGAGCAGCGCAAGCCCCGCCAGGACGAGGGCGCACGTGCGCACAAATCGGGCCGACATCCCACTTACCGTAGATGAGTTAGGGTGCTTGACGATGACTGCCGCGCCTGCGTTGAAGGTGCGCGGGCTCTCCCGGCGCTATGGACAGCTCGAGGCGCTGCGCGACTTCGACCTCGAGCTGGCTCCCGGTGAATGCGTCGCGTTGATCGGTCGCAATGGGTCGGGCAAGACCACGGCGGTGCGGATGATCGCCGGTCTGCTCGAACCGAGCGCCGGTGAGGTCGAGGTGGTGGGCGCCGATGTGCACCACGAGCCGGCGGCGCTCACGGCTCGAGCGGCGATGGCGGTCGTCCCCGACACGCCGATGCTCTACAGCGACCTGACCGTCGGCGAGCACCTCGAGCTGGTGGCGACCGCCCACGGCGTGGCCGGCGGCGATCTGACCGAGCGAATCGACGGCGTTCTGTCCGTGCTCGGTCTCGACGGTCGCCAGGATTCGCGACCAGGCCAGCTGTCGCGCGGGATGCGCCAGAAGGTGCAGCTGGCCTGCGCGCTGATCCGCCCCTTCCAGCTGCTGCTGCTCGACGAACCGGTGGTCGGGCTGGATCCCGAATCTCAGCAGACGCTGCGCCAGCTGCTGATCGCCGCCAAGGTCGACGGGATCGCGGTGTTGTTCACCACCCACCAGCTCGAATTCGCGCGCGGGATCGCCGATCGCGCCGTGTTGCTCGGCGACGGCCACGTGATCGCGGCCGGCGAATACGGAGAGATCGCCGACACCCGCGCCGCCCAGGAGTGGGGCCTGACGTGACCACCGCCACCGCGACCGCAACCGACGTCCGGGCGGTCCGGGCCTACCTGCGGGCTCACCGCTCCGGCTTCTACCGTCCGAGCCCCTATCAGGTCTACGTCACGGTGCTGTGCGTCGCGGTCGGCGGCACGCTCGGCGCCCACGCGATCGCGCAGGCCGTCAGTCCCGGCCTCGACCAGCACGAGCTGCTCGTCGGCGGCCCGGTGCTGGCGGCCACGGCGCTGTTCGCGGCGCTGCGGTTCGGGACCTGGCAGGGGCCGGTCGGGTTCTCGACCGGCGACGTGGCACTCGTGCTCACCGCGCCGATCGCGATCGCCGACTTGATCAGACCGCGTCTCGGACTGATGTTGCTGCTGGGCGCCGTCGTCGGTCTGCTCGTGGGCGGCGGCGTGCTCGCCCTGCTCGCCGCCGGCCCGGCCGCGATCGGCGCGCTGCGTTGCGTGTGTGGCCTCGTCGCGTTCGCGGCCTTCGGGCTGCTCGCGGTCGCCGGGAGCTGGTTAGTCCAGTCCTCGCGGACGTTCACCGCGCGGCTGTTGCGCGCGAGCCCGCTGGTGATCCTCGCCGCTGCCGCCCTGCTCGCAGCCGGGCTCAGCGGGGCCACCGGACGCGAGATCGCGGCGTGGTCGGGTCCGTGGGGGTGGGTGATCGCGCCCTTCGCGGGCATCGACGGGTGGCCGCTGTCGCTCGCCCTGCTCGTCATCATCGCGCTCGCGGGCGCCTGGCTCTCGCTTCGCCGCGCCGGCGCGGGGTCGATCGAGCAGTACCTCTCGCGGGCCGAGACCCGAGCCGGGTTGACCGCCTCGATGACCCTGCTCGACTACCGGTCGGCCGCCCAGGCGTACGGCGCCGCCCAGGCCTGGCGGACGCGGCGCCAAGTCAGGGTCCCGCTCCCTCGCCGCCGGGGCCTGACGATCCTGTGGCGAGACGCGGTCGGGCTGACGCGCAGCCCGGCCCGCCTGTGGTGGTCGGCGCTGCTCGCGGCCGGCGCGACGTGGGAGGCACTGACCCATCCGGGCAAGGTCGTCCCGGCCCTGATCGCCGCGGTGGCGCTGTACTTCGCGGCCGCCGTCCTGTGCGAGCCGCTGCGGCTCGATATCGACCAGCCCGACAAGAGCCTGCTTTTGATCGGCTGGCCGTTCCGGCGCGTGTTCCTGTCTCACTGCGTCCTCCCCGCCGCGTGGCTGATCGTCGTGTGCACGGGGACGATCGCTCTCGCCAGCCTGACCGGAAACGCCGGCATCGGCGCCCTCGCGCTGATCCCCACCCTCATGCTGACCGTGATCGCGGTGTCGGTGCTGACGGCTGCGCTCGCCGCGCGCCGTGGCGGGCGCGTGCCCGACTCAGTCATGACGATGATCCTCAGCACGGACATGAGCAACCCGATCGCGTTGAGCGTGATCCTGTTGATCGCCCCCTGGTTGCTCCTCAACGTGGTGGTGGTGGCCGTCCCGCTGCTGCTGCTCGGTCACGCGGCCGCGCATCACCGTCCCACCGGTACTCCCGCGTCCCTGGCCTTCTCGATCACCCTGTTCGTGGCCGTCGTGCTGCTCTCGGTCGCGCGACGGCCGACAGCATCGAACTGACGGTCAGTACCGTCTCAAGGTCGTGAGCCCGCTTCACGCAGCGGTGATCTTCGCCGCCGGCATCGCCGCCGGCACGATCAACACGGTCGTCGGCAGCGGCACGCTGATCACCTTCCCGGTGCTGATCGGTTTCGGCTACGCGCCGGTGGTCGCGAACGTCTCGAACACCGTGGGACTCGTGCCGGGCTCCGTCACCGGCGCGATTGGCTACCGCCGCGAGCTGGCGGGCCAGCGAGCCCGCGCGATCCCGCTCGTGGCGTCGTCGCTGATCGGCGGCATCACTGGCGCGGTGCTCCTGCTCGTCCTGCCGGCGTCGGCGTTCAAGGCGATCGTACCCGCCTTCATCGCGATCGCGCTGCTGCTAATCGTCGCCCAGCCCAGCCTCTCCGCGTGGCTCGAGGGGCACCGTGACCTCGAGCGCCACCGCGACCGGGCCGGCCCGCTGGCCCGGGTCGCCGTATTCGCGAGCGGCGTCTACGGCGGCTACTTCGGCGCCGCCCAGGGGATCCTGCTGCTGGCGATCCTCACCTTGTCGATCGACGACGATCTGCAGCGGCTCAACGCGGTGAAGGTCGTGCTGGCCGGAGTCGTCAACGCCGTGGCAGCGGTGGTGTTCATCTTCGCGGCCAACGTCAACTGGCTGGTCGCGGCGCTGATCGCCGCCGGATCGACGATCGGCGGCGTGGTCGGAGCTCGGGTTGGCCGCCGACTACCGCCCGCCGTGTTGCGGGCGGCAATCGTGGTCGTGGGGATCTTCGCGATCGTTCGCTTGGTGTGAGCGGCGTGGGCGGCGCGAGCGGCGCGAGCTCACGACGGCTGCGGCACGATCCGGATGTAGGGCTTGGGAGCCTCCCACTCGCCGAAGATCTCCTTGGCCTGGTCGTCGGACACCGAGCCGGCGATGATCACGTCGTCGCCCTGCTGCCACTGAGCCGGCGTGGCGACCTTGTGGTTGGCGGTCAGCTGCAGCGAGTCGATCACCCGCAGCACCTCGTCGAAGTTGCGGCCGGTCGTCATCGGGTAGATGAGGACGAGCTTGATCTTCTTGTCGGGTCCGATCACGAACACGTTGCGGACGGTCTGGTTGTCCGCCGGGGTCCGCGACAGGGGGTCGCCGGCGACCTCGTCGCCGAGCATCCCGTACCGCTTCGCGACCTTGAAGTCGGAGTCGGCGATGATCGGGTAGTTGGGCGCGTAACCCTGGGTCTCCTCGATGTCCCTCGCCCAGTCGCCGTGCTTCTCGACCGGGTCCACCGACAGGCCGATGATCTTCACGCCGCGCCGGTCAAATTCCGGCTTGATCTTGGCCATGTAGCCGAGCTCGGTCGTGCAAACCGGCGTGAAGTCCTTGGGGTGCGAGAACAGCACCGCCCACGAGTCGCCAAGCCAGTCGTAGAAGTTGATGCGACCTTCGCTGGTCTCGGCCTCGAAGTCGGGTGCAGTGTCGCCTATGGAGAGGCGCATGTCTATTTCCTCCTTTTGCGCTCGGGATTAGTAGGTTTAGCTTACCTCGCGCAATTTGCCGGTTTCCACCTCATAGACGAAGCCGCGAACCGAATCCTTGCGGGGGATGAACGGCGACGCCTTGATCCGCGCGATCGACTGACGCACATCCTCGTCGAGATCCGGGAACGCCTCCGCCGCCCATTCGGGCTTGATGCCCGTGTCTTGCTGGATCGAGCTCTTGAAGTCGTCGTCGGTGAAGGTCAGCATGCCGCAGTCGGTGTGGTGGATGAGGACGATCTCCTCCGTCCCCAGCAGCCGCTGTGAGATCGCCAGCGACCGGATCTCGTCATCGGTCACTACGCCGCCGGCGTTCCGGATCACGTGCGCGTCACCCTCCTCGAGTCCCAGCGCCCCGTACACGTTGAGCCGCGCGTCCATGCACGCCACCACGGCTACCTTCTTGCCCGGCGGCAAGGGCAGGTCGGCCTTCTCGAACGAGGCCGCGTACGCCTCGTTGTTCTTCAGTAGGTCGTCGGTGGCGCTCATGGATCTCCTTATCGGTCAGAGGGGTGACAAAATTATCAAAGGCAATAGGATTACTGAGGTTTTGTCCGGATGGCCGTAGGCTACGGGGGGAACTTCCGCAACTTCCATCCGAGGGGTGGACGTGAATTGCGGAAGTTCGGCCGCTAGCGCTGGATCGGCCCGTCGCCGCCGAGCCCGCGCCGCAGCACCTCGGCGGTGTGCAGCGCGTGCCGGCGTGTACCGTGCGCGATCTGGGTGCGGCAGGAGAAGCCGTCGGCGACGATCATCGTGTCGGCGGGGGCCGCCCGCACCGCCGGCAGCAGGACGCGCTCGCCGACCCGCATCGAGACCTCGTAGTTCTCCCCGCCCTCGTAGCCGAACGAGCCGGCCAGGCCGCAGCAGCCGGCGCGCAGCAACTCGACCTCGAGCCCGGTCCGCTCGAGCAGCGTCTGCTCGCCACCGAGCCCCATCACCGCCTCGTGGTGGCAGTGGCCGTGCATCATCGCCCGTCCGGTCAGCCTCGGCGGCTCCCACTCGTCGGCGTGGCGTGAGAGCAGCTCGTCGAGCGTGACCGTCTGCGCGGCGAGCCGCCGGCCGTGCTCGTCGGTCGGCAGCAGCTTGTGCAGTTCGTCGCGGAACACCGACGCGCAGCTCGGCTCGAGCACGAGCACCGGAACTCCGGTGCGGATCTGCTCGTCGAGCACGTCGAGCGTCTGGCGCAACGTCCGCCGAGCCAGGCTGAGCATCCCGAAGTCATACAGCGGGCGGCCGCAGCACACCGGCCCTGCGGGCAGCTCGGGGGCGAAGCCGGCCGCCTCGAGCACCTCGACGGCGGCCACGCCGACCTCCGGGCTGAACAGGTTGGTGAACGTGTCGGGCCACAGGACGACGCGGGTCCGCCCGTCCGGCGACGGCTTGGGATGATCGGCGAACCAGGCCTGGAAGGTCTGGGCGGCGAACGCAGGGGCGTCGCGCTCGGGCGCCATCCCCAGCAGCTCCTTGCCCTTTCGAGCCAGCACCGGCATGCGGCTGATCGCGTTGGCGAGCACCGGCGAGCGGGCCGCGTAGCGCCCCCACCAGGGGACGAGGCCGAGCACGTAGTGACGCAGCGGGCGCCGGCGCCGCGCGTAGTAATGGGAGAGGAACTCGGACTTGTAGGTCGGCATGTCGACGTGGACCGGACAGCCGCCGGTGCAGCCCTTGCACGACAGGCACAGGTCGAGCGACTCCTTGACCGCCTCCTCCCGCCAGCCGTCGCCCAGCGGATCGCCCTGGAGCATCTCCTGCAGCAGACGCGCGCGGCCGCGGGTCGAGTGGCGCTCCTCGCGCGTGACCTGGAAGCTCGGGCACATCGTCAGGCTGCCGAGGTTGCGGCACTTGGCCATCCCGAAGCAGCGCTCGACCGCGGTGGCGAACGAGCCGCCGTCGTGGGGGTAGGCGAACTCCGTCTTCAATGTCGGCGGCCGGTAGTCGGGGCCGAAACGGAGATCCTCGTCGAGCTTGACATCGCCGATCAGGCGGTTGGGGTTCATCTTCCAGTCGGGATCCCAGATCCGCTTGAACTCGTGGAAGGCCCCCATCAGCTCGGGTCCGAACATCTTCGGCAGCAACTCCGCCCGGCCGTGTCCTTCGCCGTACTCGCCGGCCAGCGAGCCGCCGTAGGAGACGACGAGATCGGCGCACTTCTCCATGAACGAGCGGAACGTCCGCACGCCTTCGGCGGTCCGGAACTCGAAGTCCATCCGCGTGTGGACGCAACCCTGGCCGAAGTGGCCGTAGTAGACGCAGCGGTAACCGTGGTCGTCGAGGATCTTCTGGAAATCGCGTAGGTAGGCGCCGAGCTTGTCGGGGTGCACAGCCGCGTCCTCCCAGTTGCCCTCGGCGTCCATGTAGCCCGGGGCACGGCTGTCGCCGACCGCGCTTTCGCGCACCTGCCACACCCGCGCCTGGTCCTTGAGGTCGATGAACAGCCGCGACTCGAGATGCGGGCCGTCGGCATCCAGGTCCTTGAGCGCCGCACGCGCCTTCTCGGTCGCGTCGTCGGCACTGTCGGCGCCGTACTCGGCGTACAGCCACGCCCGTCCGGCCGGCAGCAGCGCCCGTTGCGCGGCCAGCCGTCCCTTGAACTCCATGTTGCGGATCAGCTGATCGTCGTACCCCTCCAGCCCGATCGGGCCGGTCGTCATGATCGTCGGCACGTGGTCGGCGGCCGTGAACACGTCGGGGTAGGAGAAGATGATCACCCGCCGGTGCTGGGGGCTCGGGACCAGGCGGACGGTCGCCTCGAGCACGTTGGCGCACGTCCCCTCGGAGCCGATCAGCGCCCGGGCGACCTGGAAGCCGCGTTCGGGCAGGAGCTCGTCGAGGTTGTAGCCGGACACCCTGCGCGGGATATCCGGAAACTCGGACCGGATCCGGTCGGCGTGCTGATCGCGTAGGTCGCGCAGCCGGCGGTAGATCTCCCCCTTACGCCCTCCAGCGGCGATGATCGCCTCCAGCTCGGCCTCGTCGGTCGCCCCCACCGTCAGCCGCGTTCCGTCATAGAGCAGGATGTCGAGCTCGATCACGTTGTCGTTCGTCTTGCCCGCCATGATCGAGTGGGTGCCGCACGAGTTGTTGCCCATCATCCCGCCGAGCGTGCAGTACTCGTGGGTGGCCGGATCGGGCCCCCAGGTGAGGTCGTACTCCTCCGCCGCGTCGCGCAGCTGATCGCAGATCACGCCCGGCTGGACGCGCGCTCGCCGCGCGTCGGGGTCGAGCTCGATGATCTGGTTGTAGTACTTGGAGTAGTCGAACACGACCGCCACGTTGGTGGTCTGACCGCTCGGCGCGGTGCCGCATCCGCGGGGCAGGACGGGCGCGCCGTACTCGCGGCACGCCGCCACCCCCGCGATCACGTCGGCGGCGTTGCGTGGCACGACGACGCCGATCGGGATGGCGCGATAGAGGGAGAAATCGTTGGCGTAGAGCGCCCGCGACCCCGCGTCGAAGCGCACCTCGCCCTGGACGGACGACTTCAGCGCGCGCTTGAGGCCCGCGACGTCAACATCGGTCGGCGCGGTGACCGGACGACGGGTGCCAGTGAGAGCGCTGGTCACGAGGGGACCTTATCTTGAACCCAGCAGATCGGGGGACCGTGATCGTCGCACCAGGCCAGCACGCGCTCCGGGCGAGCCGGATCGACCTTGACCGCCAGTGCGATCCTCCCCAGCTGGTCGGGGCTCGGCTCCATGCTGAGCCAGGCAAGCCGCCGCTCTCCGGCCGCGCGTTTGAACTCCTCCTGTAGGCGCTGCCACTCCTCCTGGGCCACGTACTGTCGAAAGAGCGAGTGCCAGACGACGATCAGCTCGCCGTCGCCGCCTGCGGCCAGCGCGCCGGCCAACCAGTCGCCGGCGCTCCGCTCCTGAACCGGCGCCGGCGGTCCCGCCGCCGCCAGCTCTAGTGCCGTCCGCATCCGCTCGATCCGGTGGAGCTCGTCGGCCCAGATGTAGGAGAGCAGCGACAGCCGATCCTCCGCGAGCGTGACGTCGAGCGGCGCCGCGTCGCAGCCGGCCCGACCGGCGATCCGCAATCGACGGGCGGCGCGCGCGAGATCGATCTCGGGTCCGGGCGACCACGGCTCCTCGAAGCGGATCGGCGAGCCGGGATCCCCGAGCTCGAGGCCGCCGACCGCGTAGCAGTACCGGTCGAAGTGCAGGTTCAGGCCGGCGCTGGCGCCGAGCTCGAGCAGCCTGATCGGGCGGTCGTACCGCTCGGTGAGCCACAACAGCGCCGGGTACAGCACCGCCGCGCGCCCGGGTTCGTTCGTCTGCACGGTTCGACCGACGCGAGCCTCGATCGCCGCCGTCTGCTCACGGATCGTCGCCAGGGCAACCGGCCACGCCCCCGCGGCCGGCATCGTGCCGCCCGCGCTCGGATAGAACCGGGCCAGTTCGGGAGCCTGGCCGGAAAGCACCAGGTAGTGCAGCGCCGCCAGCAGTCGAAGCTGTGGGACCGAGCCGGGCGCCAGCTCGAGCCCGTCGAACAGCTCGGCGACAATCCCGCCGGCCTCGATGTCCTCGGCGGCGCCGCGCATCACTGCTTCGGACAGCGGCGAGCGCCGGGCGGTGACGATCCAATCGGCGTGGCCACGGAACCGTTCGGCCAGCGAGAGGTTGTGGGCGCGAGCGTCGCCTGAACCGCCGAACGGAGATGGCGAGGTGCGGCTCACCGCCGAGATCGTGCCAGGTGTGCGGCGCGGCATAAGCTGTCGGGCATGCAAGCGATCGTGTTTGAACGCAACGGTGAAGCGGACGTACTCGAGCCGCAGGAAGTCGATGATCCGTCGCCCACGGACGGTCAGGTGCTGGTCGACGTCGAGGCGGTCGGCGTCAACTATCGCGACGTGTACGAGCGCCGGGGATTCGGCTACGGTTCCACGCCTCCCGCGATCATCGGCGTCGAGGGCGCCGGCAGGGTGGTCGAGACGGGCGACCGCGTGGCCTGGGTCGACATCGACGGCAGCTATGCCGCGCGCATCGTCGCCGACCCCGATCGACTCGTACCCGTTCCGGACGGGATCTCATCGGAGCTCGCCGCCGCCTCGCTACTCCAAGGGATGACCGCGCACTATCTGGCCTGGGACTCGTATCCGATCGAAGCCGGGGACTGGGTCGTGGTTCACGCCGGCGCCGGCGGCGTCGGCCTGATCCTCATCCAGCTAGCCAAGCTCCGCGGCGGGCACGTGATCGCCACGACGTCGACGAGTGAGAAGGCCGAGCTCGCGCTGGGCGCGGGCGCGGACCACGCGATCGGCTACAACGGCTTCGCCGAGCGGGTGCACGAACTGGCCGGCGGCGAGGGGGCCGCGGCCGTCTACGACGGGATCGGCAAGGCGACGTTCCTCGACGGACTCCGGGCCCTGCGGCCGACGGGACGGATGGTCCTCTACGGGGCCGCCAGCGGTCAGCCCGATCCGCTTCCGATCATCTCGCTGGCGGCGGCCGGTTCGCTCTACGTGCAGCGGCCGACGCTCGTGACCTATACCCGCACGCCTGAGCTGCTGCGGGAACGCGCCGCCGCGGTGTTCGCACTGATCGAGGAGGGGCGTCTCGACGTCCGGATCGGTACGCGCTACCCGCTCCACCAGGCGCGCCAGGCCCACGAGGACCTTGAAGGCCGCCGGACGACCGGAAAGTGTGTGCTGCTCGTGAACGCGTGAAGCGCGTCGTCACGATCGGCGTCTACGACTGGGACCTCGACGGCTTCCTGGCCGCACTGGAGGGCGCCGATGTTCGCCTACTGCTCGACGTGCGCCAGCGCCGCGGCGTCCGCGGACGCGAGTACGCGTGGGCCAATTCTGTTCGCTTGCAGACCAGCCTGGCGGCGGCCGGCGTGGCCTATCAGCACCACATCGAGCTCGCGCCGACCACCGAGCTGCGCCATGTCCAGTACGCCGAGGACGCCCGTCAGGGGGTCGGCAAGCGCTCGCGCGTGACGCTGGCCCCCGAGTACGCCTTGCGCTACACGCGCGAGATCCTCGACGCCGTCGATCTCGGGCCGATCGTCGCCGAACTGCCCCAGGACGGTGCGGGGGCGTTGTTCTGCGTCGAGCGAGACCCCGAGGCCTGCCACCGCTCGATCATCGCGGGACGGCTCGCATCACGCTACGACGTCGCAGTGAGCCACCTGAGGCCGTGAGATTGGGCCGTCGGGGGCCGGGCGCAAGGGGACCGCTGTCAGCCGCGCCTGAGCTCGGCTGCAGCCGCTATACGGCGGCCACCCGCCCGCGAAGCTCGTCCCCGATCAGCGCCACCGTGTCGAGCTCGTCGTGCGCCAGGTGCTGGCACATGACGCGGCTCGCGCCGGCCTCGCCGAGCTCGGTCAACTGTTCGACCACCCGATCCACCGTGCCGACCACCCATGCCGTCGGGGGATCGGAGAGGACCCGGTCGGGGTCGGTGCCGGCCACCGCGCTGACTCGCCGGACGTGGTCGCGCAGCTCGGCCTCGTCCGATCCCACGATCACGGTCGTCATCACCGAGAACGGCATCGGCTCGCGCCCCGCCCGCTCGCACGCCTCGACCACGCCGGCCCGGAGCTCACGGACCCGCTCGGGGGTGGCAAACGCGGTGTTGTACTCGTCGGCGAAGCGCGCCGCCAGCCTCACGCTGCGCGGCCCGCCGCTGCCGCCGAAGATCACCGGCGGCCGCGGGCGCTGCACCGGCTTCGGCAGCGCGTCGAGATTCTCGAGCCGGTAGTGCTGGCCGCTGAAGCTGAACGCCCCGTCGGCCCAACTGCCGACCAAGATCTCGAGTTGCTCCTCGAAGATGTCGAGCCGCTCGCGCGTGGACGGGAACGGGAAGCCGTAGGCCTCGTGCTCGCGCTCGTGCCAGCCGGCGCCGATGCCCACGTCGATCCGGCCACCCGAGATGTGGTCGCCGGTGGCCACGAGCTTGGCCAGCACCGAGGGGTGTCGGAACGAGGTCGGCGTGACCATCGTGCCGAGCCGCACCGTCGAGGTCAGCGCGGCGAGGCCGCACAGGGTTCCCCACGCCTCGTGCGAGCCGCGGTCGAGGTCCTGGCCCAGGTTGAGGTAGTGATCGGACCGGAACAGGGCCGGGATGCCGTGCTCCTCGCAGGCCCGCGCGAGCGCCACCCACTGATCCCAGGTGACGCCCATCTGGCCTTCGATCATCAAGCAAAGATCCATCGGACGCGGATCCTATTCAACCGAGTGGGCTGGCATAGAATCGCCGCTCCGGTAGCAACCGAAGGAGAGGCGATGAGCGACGGCCAGGTCAAGTTCGTGCTGAGCGAGCAGGACATCCCTACCCATTGGGTCAACCTGATGGCCGACCTTCCCGGCGACGCGCCGCCACCGCTGCACCCCGGCACCAAGGAGCCCGCCGGCCCGGACGATCTCTCGCCGATCTTCCCGATGGCACTGATCCTCCAGGAGGTCTCCGCCGAGCCCGAGATCGAGATCCCCGAGCCGGTCCGCGACGCCTACAAGCTGTGGCGGCCGACGCCGCTCTACCGTGCCCACCGGCTCGAGCGCGAGCTCGATACGCCGGCCCACATCTACTACAAGTACGAGGGCGGCTCCCCGGCCGGGTCGCACAAGCCCAACACCGCCGTCGCGCAGGCCTACGAGAACTCCGCCGCCGGCATCCGCAAGCTCACGACCGAGACCGGCGCCGGCCAGTGGGGCTCGGCCCTCGCGTTCGCCTGCCGGCTGTTCGGGCTCGACTGCGAGGTGTGGATGGTCGGCTCGAGCTACGACCAGAAGCCGTACCGCCGCTCGATGATGGAGACCTGGGGCGCCACCGTCCACCGCTCGCCCTCCGACGTCACCGAGTCGGGCCGCTCCCAGCGCGACCACCCGACCGGCTCGCTGGGCATCGCCATCTCTGAGGCGGTCGAGGTGGCGGCCCAGGCTCCCGATACCAACTACTCGCTCGGCTCGGTCCTCAACCACGTGCTCCTGCACCAGACGGTGATCGGTCAGGAGGCGCTCGCGCAGATGGCGATGGCCGGCGAGGAGCCCGACGTGGTCGTGGCGTGCGTCGGCGGCGGCTCGAACTTCGGCGGCCTGGTGTTCCCGTTCTTGCGCCGCGTCATCCGCGACGGCGCCAAGACGCGGTTCGTGGCGGCCGAGCCCGCCGCGTGTCCGACGTTGACGCGCGGCGTCTACGCCTACGACTTCGGCGACACGGTCGGGCTGACGCCGCTGATGCCGATGTACACCCTCGGCCACGATTTCGTCCCGCCGCCGGTCCACGCCGGCGGCCTGCGCTACCACGGCGATTCACCGCTGCTGTCCGGGCTGGTCAAGGCCGGGATGGTCGAGCCGCGCGCCTACCGCCAGAACGAGACGTTCGAGGCCGCGGTTCGCTTCGCCCGCTCGGAGGGAGTGATCCCGGCCCCGGAGCCGGCACACGCGATCCGCGCCGTGCTCGACGAGGCGCAGGCCGCGCGCGAGGCTGGCGAGGCCCGGGTGATCCTGTTCGGCCTCTGTGGCCACGGCCACTTCGACCTCAGCGCCTACGACGCCTACCTGGCCGGAAAGCTCGAGGATCCCGAGTTCTCCGAGGAGGACATGAACGCGGCGCTGGCCAGCCTCCCGGAGGCGCCGGCGCTGACCTGACCGTCGGGGGCGCCGCCGGTGGCTGACGTCGGTCGCGATTCCGGTCTGAGCGTCTGAAGCGAGGTGCCTTGGGGGATTTATGCGGGCCGCGGTATATCCCCCGGAACTCCCCAAGGCACAGAGTCTCCGAGTCCGGATTCACGAGCTGGGTGGGTGCCCCCCACAGGCGAACGATTCTTCAAGAAAATCGTTCGGCGGCGGAACGATTCGCCCCGGGCGTACGCGGGTCGGGGTGAGCCCGCCGGAGGCGCCACCCCTCGCATTGGGCGCCTCCGGCGTGCCGCTGACACTACGCGGCGGCTCTCTGCTCGCTCTGCGTCGCAGTCGGAAACGCGGACAGTGCGATCAGTTCGTGCTCGACCTGCACACCGCAGCCGTCGAGCTCGGGGCAGTGCAGCGCGAACGCATGACCCGCCCCAGCAGTCGGCAACACCCCACGCGGAAGCTCAAGCGCGGCGCACAAGATCGCCTCGGCAGCATCATCGTCGGTGGCCAGCTCACGCGCCCCAGGCGGCTGGTGCGCCCCAAGCGGCTCGTGCGCGCCACGCCCCTCACGCGCCCCAAGCGCCTGAAGGGCGTAGCCGTCGAGCAGCCGCGGCAGCAGGTCGGCGAACACCTCCGGCCGGCTCACGAGGTCGAGCGCCACCGGCCGCCCCGAGATCGCCGCCACCGCCCCGACCTGACCGTCCACGACCTCGATCGCCTGCTTGACCGCGTCGAGATCGCTCCGCCGCGAGACGTAGATGTCGGTCAGCGCGGCACTCGGGGACTCGACGGAGTGTTCGTCGAGGCTTCCGCCGACGTGGAACCAAACCGCCGCCTGGGCGGGGCGCGCCTCCGCGCCCGCGCTGGCAAGCGCGTTGGCCTCCGTCCGCATCGCCCGCCGCAGCTTCGGCGCCACTGCGGATGGCGCCGGCGAGAAGTGCTCGGTGCGCCGCCCGTGGTCCCACCGACCCTGCTCGACGCAGCTCACGGGTACCCGCACCTCCTGGCCGGCTCCGACCAGCACCGGCATCTCGATCGTCCGGTTCTGGCGCGCGCCCTCGATCAGCTCGCCCTCGTACACGAGGAGCGGCTGGTCGGTGACGTTGCACACCAGCACCTCGTTGACGCTGCCGTGCGGATCGACCTCGCTGACGAACGCGCCCAGCGCGCTCGCGGCGGCGAGGCTCCGGTAGTGGAATTGGGGATCGCCCCCGAAGATTGGGTAAACGGCCAGCGCCCCCGTGACCTGCGGGGCGCCGAGGTGAAATTGAGTCGCGACTCTTGTGCTCATGCCCCCCTAGTCGAGAGCCGGCCGCTCAACCTGACGCCGCTCAGGGAACCGCGACTCCCTGCAACACGACGCGGCCGAGCGTCGGATCGAGCTCGGTGGCCTGGGAGACGCCGGTCGGAGTGATCGTGTCCATCACCTTCGGCACCGTGCTCGGATCCACCGAGCAGATCGGGCTCGTACCGCCCGGCGCGCACACCCCGAACGTGAACGCGCCCGGCGTGGCCGTGAACGCGCGGGCCTGGTCGGCACTGAAGCCGTCCTGACCGGTCAGGGTGACGGTGAACACCCAGCCCGAGCCGACCGACCCGAACGCCGACCGCGGCACGACCAGGGTCGCCAGGCCGTCGGTCGAGTCGACCACGAACTGCGCCGCGCCGACCGAGTTCCCCGCCGCATCGAGCCACACCGGCGACGCGAACCCTTGCGCCTCGAGCATCTCGCTCCACGCATCCGACGCGGCGATCGTGTAGTTCCGCGACGCGTAGGCGGCGGCCGTCGACGTCGACGTGGCTCCCGCGGCGTGAACGTACACGTCGAGCAGCTGGGCGCCGAAGGGGGAACCGAACGTCGGGGTCAGATTGCTTATCCCGACCTGGATGTAGACGTCGCTCGAGGTCTCGTTGACCTGCATCCCCGTGAGGTCGAACGCGCCGGGCTGGAAGGCCGAGTTGGTCGGATACTGGTAGGTGCCGGGTCCGTTGTCGTCTCCGGTCGGATCGCTGACCTTCAGCACCTGGGTGCCGGGCAGCGGCGGGTTGCCGGTCACGTCCACCTGGGCGTAGCCCGTGCCGCCCCCTAGCGTGGCGGTGGCGGTGAGGACCGCGGGGCCGAATGCAGTCGGCACGGTGACCGACCAGGCGCCCGTGGAATCGGCTTTCGTCGTTGCCGTGCTGGCCGCTCCCCCCGCCGGCCCCGCCGCCTCGACGTCGACTCTCGCCAGAGGCGCCGTGGTGCCGCTCAAGGTGATCGTCGGGCTCGTGACGATCGCGTCGGAGGCCGGCGATGAAATCGTGAGCGCCAGCGGACTCGGCATCCCGTGCGTGACGTAGCGATCGGTGACGATCGCCGGCGTCTCGAGATCACGCCCGGCGCTCAGGTCGAGCGCGAGGCGCGCGTACTGCGCTTGCGCCCAGGTGAGCGGGCTGGCCGAGCCGGCCGGCTGGCCGAACGTGAACCCGATCGAGGCGGTGGCGGGGTTGCTGCCGAATGGGGAGGCCGCCAAGTCCGGGTCCTCCCACACCTGCTCGGGCTCGAGCCCCTGGCCCGAGGTCATGCTTCCCATCGCGCTCAGCATCGCGGCGGCGCCGGTGCTGTTGCCGGCGGCGATCTGGTACTCGCCGTGCTCACCGTCGAGCACGGGCCACAGGTGGCCCGTCCCGGTGTCGGTCGGCGGCCACGGCGCGCCGACAGTCGTGCAACTCGTCTGGCTCGACTGGTAGCAGTCGCCGTAGCCGTCCGCCGATCCGTCAGCGGCGTCGTTGCCGTAGCGGTAGAAGCCCGGCCCGCTCGGCGTAGTGACCTCGATGTGGCTATCGATCACGCCTACAGAGGTGACCACGTCGGGATCGGTCGCAGGCAGGATTCCCAGTCGCACGAGCTCGAGGAAGCCGGCGTCGAGCACCGCGCGCTGATCGAGGGTTGGCCCGCCGTTGCCCAGCGAGTAGGTGATCGAGGCGTTGGGGTCCCCGGTCTTGGACAGCCGGATGAAGTACGGCGCCGACGAATCGGGACCAGTGGTGGTGACCGTCCAGTTCTCGACGTTGCGGGCGAAGTCATCCGCCGTCGCCTGGTAGATGCGCGAGCGCCGCGGATCGCCGTTGACCCGCGCGATGTTCGCCGCCGCGGTCAGGCCGGCGATCTCCGCCGCGATCGTCGAGGGCGAGTAGCCCGTCTGCTCCTCCCACCGCTCGACGCCGTCGGACGGACCGTGGGCGACGAGGAAGTCCGCCGCTGGGATCACGTGGTTGCGGTACAGCGGACGGTCGCCGGCCAAGCCGGACTGCCAGTCCATCAGGATCGGGTAGGAGGTCTCGTCGAGCTGGAGTCCGCCGGTGTCGGGCGCGGGCTTGCCGTTCTCGAGCGAGTTGCGCGGCATCGAACCGTCGGGCTGCTGCTGGCGGTCGAACAGGAAACGGGTCGCGTCGCGCGCCGTGCGCAGGTCGCCGGCCACCAGCAGACCCGTGAACGCCTCGTAGAGATCGCGCGCGAACACCTCGCGATAGGAGCCGAAGTACGTGGGCTTGCCGCCGCTGAGATCGCCGGCCGGCACCGACTGTCCCCACGGTGAGGCAAGGCCCGCCGCGATCGCGCCCGGGAACGTCTTGTCCTCGCTCGCTTTGACGACGTTGACCGATTCGTAGTACTCGCGGACGGCGGCCCGACCCAACGATGGGCGCCGCAACCCGGCGTCGTAACGCTGCCACTGCGCTTCATAGCGAGCCTCGACGGCGGCGAAGCGGCCACGCAGCGAGGCGCCCGCCACGCCGAGCGCCCGAGCTTCCGTGGTACCGAACCCGAGCGCGAGCTCAAACGCCCTCCCACGTACCGCGGCCGTGAGCGTGACGTGGCCGTCCGGAGCCGATCGGTAGGTCGTCAATGCATGGGTCTGATCGAGCATCGTCAGACCGTCACTGCTCGTTCCCGCGTAGCCGACGCTGGCGTCCGAGAAGCCACGGGAGGACTCGAGCGCCATGTATGTCGGCACGGCGTAGTTGCGGTTGGTGGCATTAGTGGTCGTGTTCCGGTTGTACGCGACCGGGACCGGCCGGTCACCGATGTTCCGCACCGTGGCGGTATTGCCGCCGGCGTTCTGGGAGCCACCACCGCCGGTCCCGCCGGCCAGCGGATCGAGCCGAACGTAGAGCCGATCGCCCGCCGGGCCCCGGAAGCGAGTCTGCATGAGGACGGCGTCACGCGCCGGATCAGTGATGTAAGTGGTGGTGATCGCATAGTGGTGGAAGTCACTCGAGGCAACGATCGTGCAGGCCATCCCCGTCGGATCGTCGAGCACCTTGTAGGTCATGTCACGGGTCTGGAGATCGGTGAAGGTGCGTCCGTCGGTGACGAGGTACTGCAGCGTGCTGACGTTCGTCGCGTCCACGGTCGGCCAGTAGGTGTCCGAGAGGACACCGTCCGCCACCGTGAACCACACCTTGGAGGTCACGTTGCGCGCCGTCCCCACGCAGTCCTTCCGAGCGAGATCGAAGTAGCTCTCGGCGCCGGGCGAACCCGGAGCCGTCGCAGCCGCCGCACTGGCCCCGCCCGAGTCACCCGCAGCTCGCGCCGCCGGGACGATCGCCAGCCCCAACGCGCACACGCCAGCCACGACACTCAATCGACGCCGTCGCATCTCTTCTCTCCTCCACTCCGCCAGCGGGACTGGGACTGTATCCCTGATGCCCCCGCGACGCGACGACAAAACCCGCCCGGATCCCCGCCGCTCCGGGCCGCGCCGACCGCCGCAGCGAGGCGCCGTTGCGCTTTGTTTCCCCGGCCAACGGGAAGTACTGTCGGAGGAATGGTGCCCGAACTCCCCTCCGAGCTGGTCCGTGCCCCGCCGCGCGGCGCTGGGCAGACCGTGCTCAAGCCGCTCGAGCAGATCCACATCCCGTCCGAGGAGAGCCGCAGCCTCTACCGGCTCAGCGATCCGGCGCTGTCCGAACTCGGCGTCGAGGAGTTGTTGGACACGCTCCTGCTGCGCGTGCGCGATGCCCTCGCCGTCGACACCGTGGCGGTCCTCCTGTTCGACGCAGAGTCGAATCAGCTCGTGGCGCGTGCCGCCAAGGGGATCGAGGAGGAGGTCGAGCAGGGGGTGCGGATCCCGGTCGGTCAGGGCTTCGCGGGACGGATCGCCGCCGAACGGGTGGCGATCTTCATCGCTGACGTCGATCACGCGGACATCCTCAACCCGATCCTGCGCGAGAAGGGGATCCGCTCGCTGCTCGGCGTCCCGTTGGTCGTCGCGGGCCAGCTGATCGGCGTCCTCCACGTCGGTTCGCTGCACCCGCGGGAGTTCGGTCAACTGGATTTGGCGATCCTGGAGCTGGCGGCGGCGCGCGTCGGACCCGGCATCGAGCGGGCTCGCCTCTACGCGGCGCTCGAGCACGAGCACCGCGTCGCGATGGTGCTCCAGCGCAGCCTCCTGCCCAAACGCCTGCCGCGGGTCTCGGGCGTCTCGATGGCCGCCCGCTACCTACCGGCGCGCGCCGAGGTGGGAGGCGACTGGTACGACGTGATCCAGCTACCGAGCGGCATGCTCGGAGTGGCCATCGGCGACGTCGTCGGTCATGGGACGCCGGCCGCGGCCCTGATGGGTCAGCTGCGGACCGCGCTGCGAGCCTACGCGCTCGAGGGGAACAGCCCCGGGCGCACGCTCGAGCTCGTCGACCGCTTCGTGCAGAACGCCGGCTCGGGGATGGCCACCGCCGCTTATGCGACGTTCGATACCGAGACGTCCGAGCTGTGCTTCGCCCTCGCCGGGCATCCCCCGCCGATCGTGCTGGCGAACGAGAATTCACGGGTACTCGAGGCCATGCCGGCCACCCCGTTGGGCGCCTTCCCGTACTCCCACTGCCCCGAGCACACCCTGACGTTGGCCGACGGCGAGGCGTTCGTGCTCTATACGGACGGCCTGGTCGAGCGCCCGGGCGTGGCGGTGTGTGAAGGGATCGATGAGCTGCTGGCGGTGATTCGCGATGCCGAGTCGGCCGAGGACGCGTGTCAGCTGGCCTTCGATGCGCTGGTCCCGCCTGGCGGCCTGCGGGATGACGTGGCGATTCTCGCGCTCCAGAACGTTGAGATTCCCCAACGTTTGCATCTCCGCCTACCCGCGGAGGCCCGCGTGCTGTCGGAGATGCGGCGCGTGCTGCGCCGCTGGCTGCGCGAGCACGGCGCGAACGAAAACGAGATCGTGGAGATCACGATCGCCGTCGGTGAGGCGTGCGCGAACGCGATCGAGCACGCGTACTCGCCGGGCCCGGCGACCTTTGAGGTCGAGGCTGGCGAGGTGGACCGGTTGGTCACCGTCGTGGTCCGTGACCAGGGACGGTGGCGCGCCCCGCGGGGACATTACCGCGGCCGCGGCCTGGGGATCATGGCCGCGGCGATGGACGACGTCGAGGTTGACCGCGGCGATGGCACGCGGGTCGAGCTGCGTAGGCGGCTGGAGGCACGATGACGTTGGCCGACGTCCGCTTCACGACTCGCGACGAGGCCGTGATCGCGCACCTCACGGGCCAGGTCGATCTTTCCAACGCCGACGATCTGGCCCGGATGATGGAGCAGGCGGCGCCCAACGACGTCTTGGGAATCATCGTTGACCTGACCGAGGTCACCTACCTCGACAGCGCCGGCATCCGACTGATCTTTCGCCTCCGCGAGAGCTTCCGCGCGCGCGGCCAGAAGCTCGAACTGATCATCGCCGAAGGCTCGCCGGTCGGCGACGCCCTTCGCCTGTCGGGCGTCAGACCGCACTCGCTGATCTTCGCCGACATCGACGACGCGCTCATGGCGCTACGGGCGGAGGATCAGCCCACGAACCGCTGACGCGCTACGCCCCGGCGGCGGCCGCGGCTTGGACGGCGGCCAGTCCCGCCTCGAGCGCGCCGGCGATCAGCCCGAAGTGCTCCTCGTTGGCGGTCAACGGTGGGGACACGGCTACCCCGCGCCCGAGCGGGCGAACCAGCACGCCCTCCGCGCGGGCGCCGAGCGCGACCAGCACCGGCGCGTTCGCCACCCGCCCGAGCACCTCGTCGGTCAGCTCGACCGCGGCCAGGGTGCCGACGCCGCCGCGGACCTCGGCCACCGCCTCGTGCTCCGCGAGGGGGCGAAGCGATTCCAGCAGCGCCAGCTCGAGTTCACGGCCGCGCGGGATCAGCCCCTCGCGGTCGAGGATCGCGATGTTCGCCAGCGCCGCTGCGCAGCAGGTGGCGTGCGCGGAGTAGGTGGGGCCGTGGCGGAGCATGGGACCGCCCGGCTCGCGCCAGAACGGCTCGGCCACGCGGTCGGAGATGATCACGCCACCGAGCGGCAGGTACCCGCTGGTGACGCCCTTCGCGAACGTGATCATGTCCGGTGTGACGTCCCACCGCTCGATCCCGTACCACGTACCGAGGCGGCCGAAGCCACAGATCACCGAGTCCACGATCAGCAGAATCCCGGTCCGTTGACACAACGCCGCCAGACCCTCGATGTAGCCGGGCACCGGTGGGTACACCCCGCCGGCCCCGATCACCGGCTCGACGAAGATCCCTGCCACGCGCTCGGGACCCGCCCGCTCGATCTCCGCCTCGGTCGCCTCCAGCGAGTCGTGCGGGACCTGGAGCGTGACCACCTGGGGACCGAACCCTTCGCGGTTGGCCGGGATGCCGGCCAACCCGGTGCCGAACCCGTGCGTGCCGTGGTAGCCCGCGGTCCGGCTGACCAGCAGATGTCGGTCGGGCTGGCCCATCTCGAACCAGTACCGGCGCGCCAGCTTGGCCGCGGTGTCGATCGCGTCGCCACCGCCCGCGAGCAGGAACACGCGGGACGGCATCGGCGCCAGGTCGGTCAACGTCTCCGCGAGCTCGATCGCCGGCGCGGTGGCGAAGTCGGCGAACGCCGAGTAGGCCTCAATCCGCGCCATCTGGGCCGCGACCGCTTCGGCGATCTCCGGTCGACCGTGGCCGACGTTCGCGTACCACAGGCTCGCCGTCGCGTCGAAGTAACGACGGCCCTCCTGATCGAACACCCACACGTCCTCGCCGCGGTCGATCACGAACTCGCCCTGTCGGACCGCACCCATGTCGGCGAATGGGTGCCACAGCCGGGTATCGGACACTGCGCTCATACAGCGAAACTCTACAAACGCCGCACTGGCCTGAGCGGTCAATCTTGCAGCGGTCCACGCTCCATTGGTGCGGGTGGCGTGTGGTAGGTTCGCGCCGGATCGTGCGAACGCAGGTTGCCATCGTCGGCGCCGGCCCGGCTGGGCTCACGCTCGCATTGCTACTCCAGCGCGACGGAATCGAGTCGGTGGTCCTCGAAGATCGCACGCGCGAATACGTCGAGCATCGCGTCCGCGCGGGCCTGCTCGAGCAGAACACCACGGATCTCATGCACGAGCTGGGCCTCGGCGATCGCCTGGATCGCGAGGGCCTTCAGCATCGCGGGATCTATCTCCGTGCGCAGGGCCGCACGCAGTACATCGCGATCACGGACCTGACCGGCCGCCACATCACGATCTACGCTCAGCAGGAGGTGGTCAAGGACCTGGCGGGCGCGCTGCTGCAGCGCGGAGGCGAGGTCAACTACGAGGTCAGCGACGTGGCGATCCACGACTTCGACGCCGACCGTCCACGCGTGACCTACAGCCATGGCGGCGTCGCACACCAGCTCGAGTGCGACTTCATCGCCGGCTGCGACGGCTTCCACGGGATCTGCCGCCCCGCGATCGCCAATCACCTGACCGGCGTGTACGAGTACGAGTACCCGTTCGGCTGGCTGGGGCTCCTCGCCGAGGCGGCCCCAGCGACCGACGAGCTGATCTACAACTGGCACGAGCACGGGTTCGCCCTCTACTCGATGCGCTCCCCTCACATCAGCCGCCTCTACATCCAGGTCCCGCTCGAGGAATCGATCGAGGACTGGTCCGACGATCGGATCTGGGCCGAGCTCCAGCTCCGCATGGCCAGCGAAGGGTGGCGCGTCAACGAAGGGCGGGTACTCGAGAAGGGCATCACGCCGATGCGTACGTTCGTGTGCGAGCCGATGCAGCACGGGAACCTGTTCCTGGTCGGCGACTCCGCCCACATCGTCCCCCCAACCGGAGCCAAGGGGCTCAATCTGGCCATCAACGACTCGCGCCTGCTCGCCGCGGCGCTGTCCGCCTGGTACCGCAAGGGGTCGCGGGACGAGCTCGATGCGTACACGGACACCGCCCTGCGCCGGGTGTGGCGGGCTCAGGACTTTTCCAGCTACATGACGCGGCTGCTGCACGATCTTGGCACCGGTCCCTTCGACCACAGGCTTCAGCTCGCGCGCCTCGAGTATCTGTCTCGCTCGCCGGCGGCCGCGACGAGCCTGGCCGAGAATTACGCCGGCCTGCCCGCCACCCCGGACTTCTGATCCGAACCGATGAACGTTGCCTACACCAAGGGCCTCCACGAACTCGGGGACGGGCTGTTCGCCTATCTGCAACCCGATGGCGGATGGGGCTGGAGCAACGCCGGCCTGATCACCGCCGAGGGCACGTCGCTGCTCGTCGACACGCTGTTCGACCTGGACTTGACCCGCCAGATGCTCGAGTCGATGGCGCCCGTGATCGAGCGCAACCCGATCGACGCCGCGCTCAACACCCATAGCAATCCCGATCACTGCTTCGGCAACCAGCTACTGCCCACGGCCACCGAGATCTACGCCACCAAGGCCACCGAACGCGAGCTCGGAGAGCTCACCCCCGAACTCCTGCAAGGCCTCCAGTCGGCCGAGCTGCCGGCCGACCTGCGCGCTTTCATCGACTACGCGTTCGGTCCTTTCGATTTCGAGGGGATCACAGTCCGGGGCCCGTCGACCACGTTCGAGGGCCGACTCGACGTGCTGGTCGGCGACCGCGCCGTCTCGTTCATCGAGCTCGGCCCAGCCCACACCGGCGGCGACACGATCGTGCACGTCCCCGATGCCGCCACCGTGTTCACCGGAGATCTGCTGTTCATCGACGGCACCCCGATGATCTGGGCCGATCTGAGCAACTGGATCACGGCTTGCGACCGGATCATCGCGCTGTCGGCGACGACGCTCGTCCCCGGTCACGGCCCGGTCACCGACAGCTCCGGCGTCCGCGATGTCCAGCGCTACCTGCGCCACGTGCGCGACGAGGCGCGGCGGCGGTTCGAGGCCGGCATGGACCCCGACGCGGCCGCGGACGACATCGACATCTCGGACTTCGACGACTGGGGTGAGAGCGAGCGGATCGCCGCCAACGTGGCCGCCGCCTACCGTGAGTTCGATCCGGCGATGTCCGCGCCGACTCCAGCCGAGCAGCTCATGCGGATGGCCCGCTGGCGCGCTCGGCACTGAAGCGGTTCCCCGGTGATCCAGGCGCAAACGGCGTGCGTATCTGAGAGCTCGATGTCGCTCGCCTACGACCGCACCGGATCGGGCCCTACGCTTGTGCTGCTCCACCCATTGGGCGCCGATCGCGGCGTCTGGCGGCCGGTGATCGAAAGCCTCTCTCGCGCGCGCGAGTGCATAGCGGTCGACCTGCCCGGGTTCGGCGCCAGTCCGCCCCTGCCCGGCGATGCCCACCCGCGCGAGCTGGCGCGGGCGGTCGCCGGGCTGCTGGCCACCCTGGACCTCGCCAACGGGAGCGCGCACGTGGCCGGAAACTCGCTCGGTGGCTGGGTGGCGCTCGAGCTCGCTCTCCGGGGCGACGGCGCCAGCGTCACCGCGATCGCCCCGGCAGGGCTGTGGCCCCGCCCGCTGGCGCCTAAGCCGGCGCGGGCCCGTCGGCTGGCCGCGGCACTGCGCCCGCTGCTGCCGATCGTGGCGCGCTCGCGCGCCGGTCGCCGCGCGATGCTCCGGGGGACGATCGCCCATCCCGAGCGGGTGCCCGCCGCCGACGCGGCCCGGCTCGTGCTCGCCTACGCCAACGCCCCCGGTTTCGACGCCGCCAACCGCGCCATGCGGGCGGGGACGTTCCGGCCGCAACTCGCCGACGTCGCGGTCCCGGTCACGCTCGCGTGGCCGGAGTTCGACGAGCTGATCTCGCGCCCGCGGTCGCTGCCGGCGACCATCACGCAGCTCGAACTGCCGGGGTGCGGCCACGTGCCGATGTGGGACGACCCGTCAGCTGTGGCCGAGGCCCTGATCGTCGGCTCTTCCACGCCGACGACCCACCGGACGGCAGCCACCCAATGAGCGACGCGGTCGTCATCGGCGCCGGGCCGAACGGCCTGGTGGCCGCCAACCTGCTCGCCGACCGCGGCTGGCAGGTCACGGTGCTCGAGGAGGCCGACGAACCGGGCGGCGCCGTGCGCTCGGGCGAGCTGATCGAGCCCGGCTTCACCCACGACCTGTTCAGCGCCTTCTATCCGTTCGCGCTCGCCTCACCTCACCTGCGGCGCCTCGAGCTGGAGCGCTGGGGCGTGCGCTGGCTGGCCGGCGATGTGGCCCTGGCCCACCCTGTGCGGGATGGCCGCTGTGCCCTGATCTCGCTCGACATCGACCGCACCGCCGCCTCGCTCGAGTCGTTCGCCCCCGGGGACGGCGACGCCTGGCGCGCGCTCTATGCGGTGTGGGAGCGCGTCCGCTCGCGAGCGCTCGGGACCTGCTTCTCGACCTTCCCCCCGCTCCGCCCGGCCGCGGCCCTGGCCCGCGATCTGCGGCCCCGGGGGATCCTGCGCTTCGCCCGCTTCGCGTTGCTGCCCGTCCGCCGGATGGGCGCGGAGCGGTTCGCCGGCGAGGGCGGCCGGCTGCTCCTGGCCGGCAACGCGATGCACGCCGACGCCGGCCCCGAGGCCGCGCTCAGCGGGATGTTCGGATGGGTGCTGTGCTCCCTCGCCCAACAGCACGGTTATCCGGTCGTGCAGGGTGGCGCCGGGAACCTGACCGCGGCCCTGGTGAGGCGTCTCGAGGCCCGCGGGGGCGTGGTGCGCTGCGGTCAGCGCGCGGTCAGGATCGAATGCCGCGGCGGTCGGGCCGTCGCCGTCCACACCGATCGGGCGCGCTACCCGGCGCGACGCGCGGTGATCGCCGACGTCGGCCCTCCCCAGCTCTACGGCGAGCTCCTCGGAGGCGCGCCGCTCCCCGCGCGGCTGCGAGGCGATCTCGAGCGCTTCCAGTACGACCCCGGGACCGTCAAGGTGGACTGGACACTCGACGGTCCGATCCCGTGGCGCGCGGAGGCCGCCCGCGAGGCCGGGACCGTCCACGTGGCCGAGAGCGTCGACGCGCTGAGCGCGTACGCGGCGCAGCTCGCCAGTGACCTGACCCCGTCCGATCCCTACCTCGTCATGGGCCAGTACGGCCGGCTCGACCCGTCCCGCGCACCCGCGGGCAAGGAGACGGCGTGGGCCTACACCCACGTGCCCCAGCGCGTGCGCGGGGACGTCCGGGGCGAGCTCACCGGCAGCTGGGACGAGCGCGAGACGAGTCGCTTCGTCGAGCGGATCGAGGACCAGGTCGAGCTGTTGGCACCCGGATTTCGCGCCCTGATCCGGGGGCGGCACGTGTTCACGCCGCCGAGCTTTGAGCGCGCCAACCGAAACCTCGTCGGCGGCGCCCTGAACGGCGGCACCGCCCAGCTTCACCAGCAGCTCGTGTGGCGGCCGTTCCCCGGCCTGGCCAGGCCCGAGACGCCGATCGACCGGCTGTACCTCGGCTCCGCGTCCGCCCATCCCGGCGGCGGCGTGCACGGCGGCCCGGGGGCCAACGCGGCCGCCGCTGCACTCGCCGGCACGCAGCGGTTCCGACCTCGCGTCGCCGGTCGGATCAGCGCGGCGCTGGCCCGCTGAACGCGGCGGTCAGCGTCTCGCAGTAGTCCCACAGCTTCTGGCGGTCCGCCGGCGAGTCGTCGGAGGCGCCGAGGAAATAGTGCGTCGGGCGCGGGCGGCGATCCTGCCAGAACCGTCCGGTGGATTCGAGCGGCTCGGCCGCGCCGCCCAGCCACACGATCGTGTCGGCGCCTTGATCGAGGGTGCGAAGGATTGGCCGGGTGACCCGGCGAAACGCCGGCAGCGCCCGCTCGACCCCCGGGGTATCGACCCATCCGGGATGCATCGCGTGCACGACCACGCCACCGCCCTCCAGGCGCCGAGCCCATTGCTCGGTGATGATCACCTGCTCGCGTTTCGTGCGGGCGTAGAACTTCTCGGGGCTGTAGGGCGCATGCTCGGACTCGAGGTCATCGGCCGGCAGCCGCTGGGTGTACATCCCGCCCGAGCTGACGTTGATCACACGCGCCGGCACGGAGCGCTCCAGGACGTCGCGCAGCCACCCGGTGAGCGCGAACGGCGCCAGCACATGGGTGGCGAACATCAGCTCGTGGCCATCGGCCGAGTAGCGCCGCTGGTCGGGCATCACGCCGGCGTTGTTGACCAGCACGTCGAGCCGCGGCTGTGCGCGGAGCTCGTCGGCCAACCCCCGCAGGCCGGCCAGGCTGCTGACGTCGCACGCCACCGGCGTCACGTCGGCGCCGGGGACGGCGCTCAGGACCGCCGCCACCGCGTCCCCGGCTCGGGCCTCGTCACGGCCGGCCGCCCTCACGCTCGCCCCGAGCCGCGCGAACCCCTGCGCCGCGGCCAGCCCGATCCCCGACGCCGCGCCGGTGATCACCACCACCCGGCCGTCCATCCGCGGCGGATCGTCCGGCCAGCCCGGAAGCCGCCGGCGGACCTCGAACCCCACGTCGCCGTAGCCGAGCGCGATGGTTCGATCGAGCAACGTATCGAGTATCCGTGTCGGCAACCGGGATGTGCGCGGCATTGCTTTTTATTTATTTCGGTTTGTGCGGCGCCACATGCAGCACTACCCGCGCCCACGAGTTGTTCACGTAACCCTTGGGATTCCACAGATGCGCGGGATCCTCGGGCTGGGTGGCGGCGGCGCTGTCCCAGGCCCGGGCCACGATCTCGACCTCACCCGGGAGCACCGTCATCGTCGTCCGCCACCGGCGCCACGCCCATACGCTGGGGCATTCGAGCAGCTCGGCCTGGCGCCAGTGCCGCCCATGATCACTCGAGACGTCGACCCGGACCACCGTGCGCCCGTCGCCGGTGAGGGCATACCCGCTCACCTCGATCTCGCCCGCCGCCACCGTGTCCCCATCCTCGGGCACGAGGATGTCAGCGTTGACGGCCAGCGCTCCGAGCGCCACGCTCGCGCCCACGGGCCCGCCTTCGGAGTCGCTGCCGGGCGGGAACAGCCGGTAGGAACAAGCCTGAAAGTAGTTGTCGGACTCGTCGGCGCGCGCGATGATCCACTTGAGCCACTTGACGCTCCGAGCGCCGATGTAGCCGGGGACGATCGCGCGCACCGGTGCGCCGTGAACGGCGGGGAGCGGTTGGCCGTTCATCGCCCACGCCAGGAGCACCTCGCCCGCCAGCGCCTTGCTGAGCGGGATCGAGCCGCCGAACCGCTGTGGCGGCTTCGCCTCGGGACAGGTTTCCGCGCCGATCAGCTCAATGTGCGCCGCCCCGGGGCGGATCCCGGCCGCCCGCAGCACGTCGGCGAGCGCCACCCCGCGCCAGGTGGCCGTACCGGTCGCCCCGCCTCCCCAGGGCGCCTCGCCGGGAATGTCCTTCACCGCGATCAGCCCGGCGCGGCGGTTGCCGGCGCACTGCAGCGTGACGGTCAGCTCTCGGTGCTCGAAGCGCTCCCTGAGCTCGGCCACCGACAGCTCGAGCGGGCGGTCGACCAGACCGCCGACGCGCACGCGCCACCGTTCCCGGTCGAGCTCGGGCACCGGGCCGTGGTTGCGCACGTAGAACGCGTCGAGCGCCGTCACGTCGCCGTTCCGGAGCGCCCGCACCGACGTCTCCGCGTTGTACGGGTGTGCCCGGTGCACCACCATGTCGCCCCGCTTGGCTGTCACTGTGGGTCTCACTAGAGGTTTACCCCGATCAACGTCGGCTCCGGCCGAAGCGTGACTACGAACTCGTCCCGAACTCGATCGCGCAAAGTGCGCGCCAGCGAGAGTAGCTCCGCCGTGGTCGCGCCGCCACGATTCACCAGCGCGAGCGTGTGCTTGCCCGACACTCCCACGCGTCCGTCCCCGAACCCCCGGTGAAAGCCGGCGCGCTCGATCAGCCACGCCGCCGAGGTCTTGATTCGTCCGTCGGGCTCCGGCCAGGCCGGCGGCCGGACGTCGTCGCCGAGCCGCTCGGCGACCCGCCGCTCGAGCGCCGCGAAATCGTCGGGGGCGAGGATCGGGTTGACGAAGAACGAGCCGGCGCTGACCGAGTCGGGATCCAGCGGGTCGAGCACCATGCCCTTGCTCCGGCGCAGCTCGAGTACGGCTTCGCGGACGTCGTGCAGCGGAGGACGTTCGCCCGGCTCGACGTTCAGCGCCCGCGCCAGCTCGGCGTATCTGATCGGGCTGGCCCGCGGCGATCGCTCTAGTCGCAGCGTGATCGATAGGACCACGAAGCGCTCGGCGTGGCGGAAGGCGCTCGACCGGTAGGCGAAGCCGCACTCGGCGGGCGTCATCTCGCGTTCGCTCAGGCGGCGCCGGTCGTAGACGCGCACCGAGCCGATCGTCTGCGCCACCTCCTGCCCGTAGGCGCCGACGTTCTGAATCGGCGTCGCGCCGGCCGAGCCGGGTATCCCGGACAGGCATTCGACCCCCGCCAGTCCCTCGGCCACGCAGCGCGCCACGACATCGTCCCAGTCCTCCCCGGCCGCCACCTCGAGCCGCACGCCCCCGTCGCCGGCCCGCTCCACGATGCCCTGGCTCGACACCCGAACCACCGTCCCGTCGAACCCCTGGTCGGCGATCACGAGGTTCGAGCCGCCCGCCACCAGCAGCACCGGAACTCGGTCGGCGTCCGCGCCCGACACCGCTGCGATCAGCTCGTCGGCCTCGGCGGCCTCGATCAGCCGGCGCGCTGGTCCACCCAGTCGTAGGGTAGTTAGCTCGGAGAGCCGAACATCATGCCGCTGCCTCATCGCATCCCAAGCTTGTCGCACGCCGAGGTCCGACGCCGCGGCCCGGCCCGACCACCGGCAACGCGATGAGCCTGCCGAGCTGGGCCGAGTGGACACCTTCGGCTCCCTACACGGTGGGGATCGAGGAGGAGGTGATGATCCTCGATTCGGCCGACTGGTCGCTGGCTCAGGTCGCCGAGACGGTGCTGCCGCGGCTTACGGGCGAGCTCCGCGCGCACGTGACATCCGAGACGCACGCGGCTGCGATCGAGCTCGCCACGGCGCCCCACACGACGGCCGCGGGGGCGGCGGGCGAAGCCGCGACGCTCCGCACCACGTTCGCGGAGCAGCTGGCCGCGAGCGGACTGTGCGCCGGTAGCTCCGGGACGCATCCGTTCGCCGTCTGGACCGAGACGCGGATCTCGAGCGGCGACCGCTACCAGGTCGTCTACGACACGCTGCGCGAACTCGCCCGGCGCGAACCCACCTTCGCCGTTCACGTCCACATCGGCGTTCCCGATCCCGAGCGCGCGATCACGCTGATGAACCGCCTCCGGACCCACCTGCCAGTGCTGCTGGCCATTTCCGCGAACTCGCCGTTCTGGCAGGGCCGGGACACAGGCCTCGCCTCGGCGCGGACCACGATCTTCGAGGCGTTCCCGCGCACCGGCATCCCGCGGGCGTTCACCTCCTACGGCCACTACGTCGACACGATCGATCAGCTGCTGCGCTCCGACGCCATCCCCGAACCGACCTTCGTGTGGTGGGACGTGCGGCCTCAGCCGCGCTTCGGAACGGTCGAGGTGCGCGTGATGGACGCTCAGATCCGCTCGGTCGACACCGCGGCGCTGGCCGCGTTGGTCCAGACGATTGCCCACCTCGAGCTCGAGGAGGGCTACGCGGACCAGCGGCTCCAGGACGCCGTCGAGGTGCTCGACGAGAATCGCTTCCTCGCCCTGCGCGACGGGGCCGAGGCGCAGCTGATCGACCCGGTCGGCCTCCGCCAGGTGCCGGTCAAACAGCTAGTCAGGAATCTGCTCGAGGCCGGCCGCGGACACGCGCAGGAGCTGGGTTGCGAGCCGGCGCTCGAACACCTGGGCCGCCTCGTCGACGCCACCGGGGCCACTCAGCAGCGCGCGCTCCTGCGCGAACATCATCTGCGAGGCCTGGTCGGCGCCCTCCACGAGCGCTTCGCGGAGCCGCCGTAACCGCGATCAGGCTTAGTAGTAGTCCTCGACCTCGACGGTCCAGAACGCCGTATCCGAGCCGGGAGTGATCTGAACCTGGTAGATCCCGGGCCCGGTCTGGAACACCCGGGTCTGATCCTCGCCGGTGTTCAAGCTGAAGCTGTTGGCGTTCCATCCGTTGCTCAGCCGCGTGGCCTGGGCGCTCGGCCCCGAGCACCAGAAGATGAACGTGCACATGCCGTCGTAGCGCATGCCATAGACCATCCGCCACTCGGAGCCCCGGATCCGGAACGGGACCGAACGGCCGAGCCCTTCGCCCGAGAACGAGGTCACGGCCCGCCATTGCGGGACCTCGGCCACCGATAGCGTGACTCGCCCGTGGGGCGCCAGCAGCTGGCGGGCCGGCGGCGACTGCTTGGTCACCGTTCCCGGCTGGGCCCCCGGCGCGGCCACCTGGTTGGCGGTCGCGTTCAGCCCGAGGTGCTCGAGCAGCGCTTCGGCGTCGCTCTCCGCTTGACCCACGAGTTGGGGAACTTCGACTGGTCGCGGCCCCCGGCTCAGGACGACGTCGATCGTCGAGCCCTGCTTGACCCGCGCGAGCGCGCCGGGGCTCTGCCCGATCACCGTCCCGCGCTTCGCCTTGTCGTAGCTCTGGCTGAACGATCCAACGAGATGGGCCCGCTCGAGCTTGGTCATGACCGCCGTCTGCTTGAGGCCATGGAGCTTCGGCACCCGGACGTAGGACGGCGCGCCGATCACCAGCGCCCCCACGATCATCGCCACCAGGATCGACAACACCAGCGCGAGCACGCCGACGCTCCGCCGGCGCGCCGACGGGTTGACGTTGCGGCGCGGCATCGGCCTGGGCGCGACGCGAGTGCGGTCGGCCGGGCCCGGTGGCGGTGGTGGTGGCGGCGGCGGCTTGGAAGGTGCAGCGGCCGGCGGGTGGCCGTTCGGGGTCTTGTGGCCCTTGGTGGCGGGCCTGGGGGTGTGACCGTTCGTCGCCGGGGGCCCGCCGGGCACGACGGCGCGCCGGCCGAACCGGGTCTTGGTCGCCGCGCGGTTGGCCTTGGTCCGTGCCGCCACCAGCGCGTCCGCCATCTCGCCACAGCAGCGATAACGGGACTCCGGACGCTTAGCCAGCGAGCACTCGACGATCTTGACCAGGGACTTCGGGGTGTCCGGGGGTAGCGACGGCGGCCGCTCCTGGAGATGGCGCAGCGCCAGGTCGACCGATGAGCCGCCGGTGAAGGGCGGCTGGCCGGCGAGCATCTCGTACAGCACGACCCCGGCGCTGTAGATGTCGGTGGCCGGCCCGGTCGGGAGCCCGCGGGCCTGCTCGGGAGCCATGTAGCGCGGCGTGCCGACGATCGTCGGCGGTCCCTCGCTCGTGCCCTCGGTCAGCCGCGCCACGCCGAAGTCGCTCACCTTGACCTCGCCCCGGGACGAGATCAGGATGTTGGCCGGCTTGACGTCGCGGTGGACGATGCCGCGACCGTGGGCGTGGCCGAGGGCGCGACACAGCCGCTCGGCCACATCGGCCGCCTCCCAGGCCGCCATACGGCCGCGCAGGAGTCGGTGGGCCAGGCTCTCCCCGTCCACGAACTCCGCGACGTAATAGAGCCCCGCGTCCGCGTGCCCGACGTCATAGATCTGCACGATCCCGTGATCGCTCACCTTGGCCAGCAGCTGCGTCTCGCGCGCGAACAGATGCGCCCAGTCCGGATCCTCCGACCACCACGGCTTGATCACCTTGATCGCCACCGTCCGCGCCAACCGGCGGTCGTAACCGCGATACACGCGTCCGAACCCGCCCTCGCCCACGAGGCGATGAAGCTCATAGCGACCGTCTAGAGCACTACCAGCCAGGTCGGGTGCGTACGGCATTACGGAGCTCTGCGGGTCGGCAGTCGCAAATCGCTGCGGTAATGATCGCGGATCGGGGTCATGGGGATACGCAGTCGGCGCTCGGAGCGGTACTGGGACGCTCGGTAGCGGTCACGCCTCGCCGGTGAACTCGGCGATCGCCGATGCCCAGCGCCCCAGCGTCCGCTCGAGCTCGGCCGTGCCGGCGGAGGGAAGCCAGTGAATCACGCGCCGGCATCCGCCGCCACGCATCTTCTCGATCGCCGCCGCGTCCGCGGGAACGCCCATCACCTGCAGGTCGATCGGGCGCTCGGCCTGCGCGCGCAGCTCGGCCGCCCGCTCCAACAGGCGATCGGCGCCGTAGTTGGGCACCCATCCGTCGCCGAACGCCAGGACCCGATCCACCACCGTCGGTCCGCCGCCGCCCACCAGCACCGGCGGATGCGGACGCTGCGCCGGCTTCGGCCAGCACCAGATCCGCTCGAAGTTCACAAATTCCCCGTGGTAGCTGGCCTCATCCTGCGTCCAGATCGCCTTCATCGCCTCGACTCGCTCGCGCATCAGCCGCATCCGCGTCCGCGGATCGGTGCCGTGATTGCTCATCTCCTCCCGATTCCACCCGGCGCCCACGCCAAACTCGAGCCGCCCCCCGGACAGGTGGTCGACCGACGCGACCTCCTTCGCCGTCACGATCGGGTCGCGCTCGATCACCAGGCACACGCCACTCCCCACCCGCAGCCGCGTGGTCGCCGCCGCGGCGGCCGTCAGCGCCACGAACAGGTCATACGTGTGGGAATACTTGTGCGGCAGCGGTCCGCCACTGGGCCACGGCGACTCCCGGCTGGCCGGAATGTGCGTGTGCTCGGCAAAGAACAGCGAGTCCTGCCCCCACTCCTCGGCCATCCTTGCGACCACGCCCGGCGCCACCGCGTCATGCGTGGGGAAGTACGCAACCCCAAAGTCCATTGGCCGCGAGTTTAGAGGGCAGCCTCCGGCGAACGCTATAGGTTGACCGCCGCCATCCCGGTCTCGTCGTAACGCTCACCGGCCACCGGCGGCAGCTCGGCGTCGATCCGCGCCAGGTCGTCGCCGGTCACCTCGACGTCGACCGCGCCGGCGTTCTGCTCGAGATAGGTCCGCCGCTTGGTCCCGGGGATCGGGACGAGGTCCTCGCCCTGGGCGAGGACCCAGGCGATGGCGAGCTGGGCCGGGGTGACGCCCTTCTCCTGCGCGATCTCGGCCACCTTGGCCGCCAGGCGCAGGTTCGCCTCCAGGTTCTCGCCGGTGAAGCGGGGACCGGTGCGGCGAAAGTCGCCCTCGTCCAGATCGGACGGCGACTTGAACCGGCCCGAGAGGAAGCCGCGACCGAGCGGCGAGTAGGCAACGAACCCGACCCCGAGCTCGCGGCAGGTCGGCAGGATCTCCTGCTCGGGCCCCCGGCTCCACATCGAATACTCGGTCTGCAGAGCGGCGATCGGGTGGACGGCGTGGGCCCGGCGCACCGTCTCGGGGGCCGCCTCGCTGAGGCCGATGTGCAGCACCTTGCCCTGTTCCACCAGCTCGGCCATCGCGCCGACGGTTTCCTCGATCGGGACGTTGGGATCGACCCGGTGCTGGTAGAAGAGGTCGACGTGGTCGGTGCCGAGTCGCTTGAGCGACCCCTCGATCGCGCGGCGGACGTGGGCGGGCGAGCCGTCCACCGGGCCCACCGTGGACATATCACCCGGGATCGCTGAGTCCAGCTGCCGGGCGAACTTGGTCGCGATCACGTACTCATCGCGATGGCCCTTGATCGCGCGGCCGACCAGCTCCTCGTTGGTCAGTGGGCCGTAAAGCTGGGCGGTGTCGATGAAGTTGATTCCCAGCTCCAATGCCCGCTGGATCGTGGCCGCCGACTCGTCCTCATCGATTGAGCCGTAGAAGGCCGACATCCCCATACAGCCGACGCCGATCGCGGAAACCTCGAGGGAACCAAGCTTGCGCGTTTCCACAGTTCTCCAATCGCTCGTTTGCTCATTGCACGGTACCTTGGGGGATTACCTGCCCTGTACGGGCGGAAAATCCCCAGCGCAGGGCTCGCCGCCCGTGAAAGCCGATAACCGGCCCAGGCCGCCACTTCCGTAGCCTGAAGTCATGGCTTGGACCAACCGGGATGGAACCGCGGTGGCTACGTGGGCGCAGCGCCGGCGCTACCGCGCCGAGGCGTACTCCCCCGCGGAGCTCCGGGCCCACAAGGGCGATCGCCCGGTGGCGGTCGTGATCCCGACCAAGGAATGCGCCTCGACGATCGCCGACGTGGTGGCGCGCACGGTGCAGCCGCTCGTCGATCAGGGTCTGGTCGACGAGCTCGTCGTCGTCGACGCCGGCTCCCTCGACGGCACGGCCGACGCCGCCCGCGCGGCCGGCGCGACGGTCTTCCAGCAGGACGCGCTGCTGGCCGATTACGGGCCCGCGCTGGGCAAGGGCGACGCGATGTGGCGCGCGCTCCACGCCACCACCGGCGAGATCGTCTGCTTCCTCGACGGCGACACCACGAATCCCGATCCGCGCCACTTGTTGGGGTTGCTCGGCCCGTTGATCAGCGATCCGTCCGTGAGCCTGGTCAAGGGCGCCTTCGACCGGCCGCTGCGCACCGACGCGGGAGAGCTGGAACACGAGGGAGGACGGGTCACCGAGCTGATGGCCCGACCCCTGCTGAACCTGCACGAGCCGCTGCTGGCCGGGTTCTCGCAGCCGCTGGCGGGCGAGTTCGCGGCCCGGCGACCGCTGCTGGAGGGGATCGCTTTTCCCGTCGGCTACGGCGTCGAGATCGCGGTGCTGATCGACGCCCTGCGCCTGGACGGCCTCGACGCGCTCGCCGAATGCGACCTGGGGATCCGCCACAACCGCCACCAGCCGCTGCGCAGGCTGGGTGAGATGGCCTACGCGGTGCTGGCGGCGGTCGAGCGGCGGCTCGAGGGCCGAACCAGCCCGGTGACCGGCCACTACCTGCGCCCGTGGGCCGATTTCAGCGTCGCTCAGGTTCCCGTCGACGAGCGTCCCCCGCTCGCCAGCCTCGCCGGGGCGCTCTCAGCCGCCGGCTGATCACTCGGTCGACTCGACCCACCGATCGATCAGCAGCCGCGCGATCGCGTAGGGAGGTGGAAGCCCCAGCTCGGGGTGCTCGCCGCGGAGCGCCGCCATCACCTCGTCGCGGGGGAACCAACCCACCTCTTGCAGCTCCCCGTCGCTGACCCGCGGCTCGCCACCGTCGGCCTCGGCGTGAAAGCCGAGCATCAACGAGGACGGAAACGGCCACGGCTGCGAGGTGACGAACGCCGGGTCGCGGGCGACGATCCCGGACTCCTCGAACACTTCGCGCACGACCGCCTCCTGGGCCGACTCGCCGGGCGAGACGAAGCCGGCCAGCACCGACAATCTTCCCGGCGGCCAGTCTCCCCTCCGACCGAGCAGCAGGCGGCCGTCGTGCCCGACGGTCATGATCACCACCGGGTCGGTGCGCGGGAAATGCAGCGTCCCGCATCGGGGGCAGCGGCGCGAGTAGCCGGCCTCGATGATCTCCGTCGCCGCGCCGCAGTTGGAGCAGAACCGGTGGCGCCGATGCCAGTTCAGCAGCGCGGCCAGATAGGCGGCGAGACCCGCCTCGGGGCGCGACAGCCGTCCGATCACGTCGCGCAGCCCGACGACTCCGGCGCCGCCCGTCAACCCGACGCGCTGGGCCTCGGTCAGCGAATCGACGTCGATCGCGAACACGGCATCCCCGTCCTCGAGACCGAGCAAAATCGGCTCGTACTCCGCGTCGCTCTCGAGCTCGACGCGCAGCAGCGACCCGTCGCCGATCACCACGCCGTCACGCCCGGCCAGCACGGCTCGCGAGGAGGGGTCGCCGAGCAGCTCGGCCACGACGGCAGGGTCCTTGCGCTCGACGGCGGCGCGGTCGAGCTCCATCCCGCTGAACGCAGCGGGAGGTACCTGGGGATCTGTGGCGGACATAACGTCTCCCCCAAGCGTAGGGAACGCGCGGACCTGGACCGGTTATCGCAGCCGGTCGTCGACGAACCCGACCGTCGCCGCGTAGGCCGCGTGGGTCACCAGCTCGGTGGCGAGATACCCCCGCGGCCAGCGCCACGGTGGCGGCGTCCGCCCGAGCAGCGGGAACATCGTGACCGTGAGGCTGATCAGCAGGCCGGCGAACACGATCGTCGCCTCCGGCTCATCGAGCCGCCGGCGCAGCAGCCCGTGCGAGATCCCGAACACCGATCCGTAGCTCCAGCGCAGGAGCAGCCCGAGGTCTTGTTCCTCGTGGCCGGTGACGTGTCGCAGATCGAGGATGCTGGCCACGATCTCGCCCGGCACCAGGCTGTCGTCGTAGTCGAGCGGGCCGTTGACCTGGGGCCGCAGCCGGTGCTCGACGGCGTAGGCGAGCGTGAGCGCCCCGGTGCCCGCGGCGCCCGCGACGACGCTCCGGATGGGCCAGGGAAGACGGCTCAACGCGCCGCTCCAGCTCGCCGGCGCGCGAGCCCAGCCGGACCCGCACGGGGCGGCGACGCGATGCCGAGTGCGAAGACGTGCAGCGCCAGCGTGCCGGTCGCCACGCCCGAGCCGATGTCGGGCAGGGTTACGGACGTCACCGTCTTCGCGGGATTGATCGGAATCGTGGTCGCGTCGATGCTGACATTGTGAGGGCCGAGGGCCCCGCCGCTCGGTATCTGCCACGGCGTCGTGAGCATGATGTCGCCGCCGCCGGCGGCCTGGTTGTCATACCAGTCGGCCACCGTGATCGCCGTCGTCCGCGACGTGCCGTCGGTGTAGTGAACGGTGACGTCCCCGGTGGCCGTGCCGTAATCGGCGGCACCGAGGATGCCCAGCTCGGACCCGCAGCCGGTGAGCGGGATCGTCTGGCCCGAGGCCACCCAGTTATCGGGGCTCCCGATGGGCACGCTTGGCCAGGTGTAAGTGATCCCGTCGTGGTTCACGCTGCAGCCAGGACACAGGCCGGCGGCGGCGAGGTTCGGTTGCGAGAGGGTATAGCCGTTGCCGTCGAAGTTGCCGCACCCGCCGAAGCCGCCCGGGTTTTGAATCCCGACGTTGTCATACGAAGACGCGGCCCCTCGCGCGACGATGATCGTCTCGCCGCTACCGGTGCCGTCGAAGTCGGTTCTGGTGCCGTCGAAGTCGTCTCCTGAGCCGAACTGGCTCACCCCGGGCTCTGCTCCCGCGCTGCCCCACCCCCGCCCGGCCGAGCCGCCCGAGGTACCGTCACCGCCAAGCACGACATCCCCGCCGGTCCCGCCGGCGGCCCCGGATCCAAAGCCGTCGTTGCACCCCACCACGACGCGCAAGGCGAGGTTGCGGTTAGCCAGGGCGACCGTGCCCTCGGCGATCGGGCCGAACCCGGGCTGGGCCTCGTTGCTGCCGAAGTTTCCGTCGGCGCCGACCGCGACGGCGGTCAGGTTGGCCAACACCTGTGTCACTCCCGCGGGCACCGTCCACAGCACCTGCTCGACGGGCCAAACTGGCACGTCCCTCCGGTCGTCAGCGCCGAGCACATCCTCGTCGCCGCCTGAGCCGGGGCAGTCCCTCCTGCGCCAGCGATGACCGTGGCGCCAATCACCCAGGTCATGAGGATCAGCCGCCCATAACGCCACCATCCCACCTGGACGTCGCGAGCCATTCGAGCTCCTTCGAATCGTTGACGTTGCCGACCCCGGTGGAGGCGATTATCGTGCAGCGATGCGAAGGCTCGCTGTTGGGTGCGTGGCGGTCTCGATCGTTGCCGTCACAGGCTGCGGATCGACATCGGCCAAGACGGTGACGGTCACCGCATCGGCGACGACGGTCACCGCATCGGCGACGACAGCGGCAGGATCCACGCCCGTCCCCACGACCACGACCACGGCCCCGGGTCAGATCAGCTTCACGGTCACCTCGACCGCGACGACCAGCCAGACCCAGGCCGCCGCCCCACTCCCGCGCTTCAGCGCCGGCACGTACACGGGGATCAAGCCCTCCGAGATCGATTTCAGCGGCGACGGCGGCAACATCGTGACGAGGATCAGTTGGTCCACCTGGACCGCCACCAGGGCCAACGGCAAGGGGCTCAGCGATATCCAGAGCTGTGTCCCGAGCTGTGTGCAGGGCTCCAACAAGACCGTGACGGCGACGCTCGTCCTCTCCGAGCCGCGGGATGGGCGTTTCACCGAGTTGGTCGAGACCCGCAATGGTCAGACCAGCGCGGTGTCGTACGGGTCGTCCGGATGGCCGTTCCACGCCTCGTCCTAGAACCCGGAACGAGGAGCGGCTGCGGCTCTCGTTGACGGCTCTGACCTGCATCTGATATATCAGGGCCTGTGGCCGCCACGGGAGATTCCTCCAGGCAGCTGCCGGCCTCCCAGCAGGTGGTGATCATCGGGGCGGGAATCGTCGGCAACAGCCTGGCCTACCACCTGACCCAGCTCGGGCTGACCGCGATCACCCTGCTCGACAAGGGCCCGCTGCCCAACCCCGGCGGCTCGACCGGCCACGCCTCGAACTTCATCTTCCCGGTCGATCACTCGAAGGAGATGACCGCGCTGACGCTCGAGAGCATGCGCCAGTACAAGGACCTCGGCGTGTTCATCGAGAGCGGCGGGATCGAGGTCGCGCGCGACGACGCCAGGATGCAGGAGCTGAATCGCCGGATGACCTCGGCCTGCACGTGGGGGATCGAGCCGGCGTCGCTGCTGAATCCCGAGCAGGTCAAGGAGCTCGTCCCGTTCATCAACGAGCGTCTGATCATCGGCGGCTTCTATACGCCCGGCGCCGGCGTCGTCGACTCGCTCCGCGCCGCGACCCTGATGCGCGAGCGGGCGCAGGCGAACGGGATGACGGTGGCAGCCAACACCGAGGTGGTCGGGATCGACGTGGAAAACGGTCGCGTCAAGACCGTGCGCACCACGAAGGGCGACATCCGAGCCGACCGGGTGGTGATCGCCTGCGGCGCGTGGAGCCCGCGCATCGCCCGCATGGCCGGCGCCTCGATCCCGCTGACGCCGATGATCCACCAGATGATCGACATCGGCCCGGCCCCGAGGTTCGCCAACTCGAGCAGCATGATCGAGTACCCGATCGTCCGCGACATGGACACCAACATGTACGAGCGCCAGGAGGGCACCGGCCTCGAGATCGGCTCCTATGCCCACCGCCCGATCACCCTCGACGCCGACGACATTCCGTCGATCGAGGAGTCGGCGCTGACCCCGACCGAGCTGCCGTTCACCCAGGAGGACTTCGACCCCCAGATGGAGATCGCACTCGAGCTGATGCCGGAGATCGTGGCCGACGAATCGGTGGGCGTGAAGTACGCGATCAACGGCGTGCTGTCGGTCACGCTCGACGGAATGCCGCTGCTCGGCGAGACGCCCGAGGTGCGCGGACTGTGGTCGGCGGCCGCGGTCTGGATCAAGGAGGGTCCCGGGGCGGGCAAGACGGTGGCCGAGCTGATGGTCCACGGCGAGTCGGAGATCGACGTGTACGAGTCCAACATCGCGCGCGTATATCCCAACCAGCGGACCAAGACCCACGTCAAGGCACGCGCCTCCGAGGGGTTCAACAAGATGTACGGGATCGTCCATCCGGCCGAGCAGTGGGAATCGGACCGGAACGTGCGACTGTCGCCCTTCAACGAGCGCGAACGCGCGCTGGGAGCGGTGTTCTACGAGACCGTCGGGTGGGAGCGCCCCTGGTGGTACGAGTCAAACGCGCCGCTGCTCGACGAGTACGGCGAGCGGGTCACCCGGCGCGAGGCCGAGTGGGAATCACGCTGGTGGTCGCCGATCATCAACGCCGAGCACCTGGCCATGCGCGACCGGGCGGCGATGATCGACCTGACCGCGTTCACGGTGTTCGACATCACGGGTCCAGCCGCTCTGGACGCCGTGCAGCGGATCGCCATGCGCCAGATGGACGTGCCCACGGGCCGGGTCGTCTACACGCCGATCCTCGCCCCCAGCGGCGGCTTCAAGGCGGACCTGACGATCATGCGCCTCGACGACCAGGTGTTCCGAGTCGTGACCGGCGGCGCCTACGGGATGTCGGACCTGAAGTGGTTCAGCGACCATCTCCCCGAAGACGGATCGGCGCAGATCGCCGACCTGACGAGCGCGTGGTGCACGCTCGGGCTGTGGGGACCGCGGGCGCGGGACATCCTCGCCTCGGCCACCAGCGACGACGTGTCCCACGAGGCGTTTCCGTTCGCGCGGTGCCGCACGATCGAGGTCGGCCCGCTGGAAGTGCTCGCTTCGCGGATCTCCTACGTCGGCGATCTGGGTTGGGAGCTGTACGTGCCGATGGAGGAGGGCGTGCGCCTGTGGGACATCATCGCCGAGGCGGGCGCGCCGGACGGCATCGTGCCCGCTGGCATCGGCGTCTACGGGACCACGGGCCGGCTGGAGAAGTGCTACCGCGCCTACGGCGCCGAGCTCGAGGCCGACTTCAACGTCGTCGAGGCCGGCATGGCCTGGGGCAAGGTCAAGGACCAGGACTTCGTCGGCAAGGCGGCCCACGTCCGCCATCGCGAGGAGGAGCCGGCGGCGATCCTCTGCACGCTCACCGTCGATGACCACAACTCGTCGGGCGGCGTCAGACGCTACATGCTCGGCGGCGAGCCGATCCTGACCCCGGAGGGCCAGCCGCTCACCGATCGCAAGGGCCGGCGCTCCTACGTGACCAGCGCAGGCTCCGGCCCCTCGCTCGGCCGCTACATCCTGATGAGCTACCTGCCGCCCGAACAGGCCGTGGTCGGCAACGAGCTGGTGGTCGAGTACCTCGGCAGCCGGTACCCGGTCACGGTCCAGACGACCGACTCGACGCCCGTGTTCGACCCCGATAACGCCCGCGTCCGGGCTTAGCCGGAGCGCCGCAGTGAACATCCTGGTCTGCGTCAAACGCGTCCCGCTGACTGGCGGCAAGATCGTCCTCACCGACGACGAACGCGCGATCTCCACGCGCCACCTCGGCTTCACGGTTAGTCCCCACGAAGAGTGCGGCGCCGAGGAGGCGATCCGGCTCGTCGAGCAGCACGGAGGATCCTCGACCGTGCTGACGCTGGGCCCACCCGAGGCCGAGGAACAGCTGCGCGACATGATGGCGATCGGCATCGACCAGGCCATCCACCTGGTCACCGACGAGCAGGAATGGGACCCTCAGGCGACCGCCCGAGCGATCACCGACGCGATCGGCGCCCAGGGCGATCCCTACGACCTGATCCTGTTCGGCAACGAATCGGCCGACGCCGGCAACTACCAGGTGCCGATCCGCGTCGCCCACGCGCTGGACCGGCCGTGCGTGACCGGGATCAAGGGAATCTCGCTCAGCGACGGCTCGGTGAGGTGCGAGCAGGAGGTCCCCGGCGGCCGCGACGTCTACGTGGTGCCGCTGCCAGCCGTCCTCACGGTCAAGGAGGGCCTCAACTTGCCGCGCTATCCGTCCGTGCCGGGACGGCTGCGGGCCAAGCGCAAACCGGTCGAGGCGTCCAACCCGTCACGCCCGGATGCCCACCTCGAGATGGTGCGGCTCAAGCTGCCGCCCGATTCGGGCAAGCAGGTCCAGGTGCTGGGCCGCGGCGCCGACGCCGCCCCCGCGGTCGTCGAGGTTCTCCAGGAATTGGGGCTGGTCTAGTGGCGTCCGTACTCGTATTCCTCGAGGACCCGGCGGATGAGCTCTCGCAGCAGGCGCTCACCTTCGCGCAAGACCTCGGTGACCCCACCGCGGTCGCCATCGAGGGCCCGTATGCCCCCGCCGTGTGGGGTCACACCCTGACCGAGTTGATCTCCGAGCGACAGCCCGCCGCCGTCCTCGCCGCCGGTACCGAACGCGGCAACGAGGTCCTGGCCCACGTCGCCGCCAAGCTCGGGCTTCCGATGGCGGCGAACTGCGTGTCGCTCGCCGCGGGCGACCCGCCGACCGTGACCCGCGTGCGCTGGGGCGGCAGCCTGCTCGAGGAGGCCCGGCTGGACGGCTCGCCGATGGTGCTGACCGTCGCCCCCCACGTCGTGCAAGCCGACCCCGCCACCGCGATCGAAGTCGAGGCCGTGCCGCCGAGCGCGAACGCAACGCCGGTCGATCAGCAGGTGACCGTCCAGGAGCGCCTCACGGCCCAGGTCGGCGGCGTCTCGCTGGCCGACGCGGACGTGGTCGTCTCCGGCGGCCGCGGCGTCGGCTCCGCCGAGGGCTTCAGCGTGATCGAGGAGCTGGCCGAGCTGCTCGGAGGAGCCGTGGGTTGTTCGCGCGCGGTCACCAGCGCCGGCTGGCGTCCGCATTCGGACCAGGTCGGCCAGACCGGCACCAAGATCGCGCCGGAGATCTACATCGCGTGCGGGATCAGCGGCGCCACCCAGCACATGGCGGGGTGCAAGGGTGCCAAGAAGCTGCTCGCGATCAACCCGGACGCCGAGGCCTCGATCTTCGCCAGCGCCGACTACGCCGTGTTCGGCGACCTCCACGAGGTCGTGCCGGCGATCTCGGCCGAGGTGCGGAAAGCGAGGGGCTCATAGCCTCGCCCGTCGCCGCCGTGGCGCTGGCCGCCGCACTCCTGGTGAGCGGCACGATCTTCGGGCGGCGGGTCGGGAAGCTGACTGGGCTCGTCCGCCGCGCCCAGCCGGCGACCCGCACCGGCGACGTCCCCAAGCGGGCCGAGAACGAGCTGACGATCGTGCTCGGCCAGCGCAAGCTGCTCCAACGCTTCGGCCCGGGGCTGATGCACGCGTTCATCTTCTGGGGATTCCTGGTGCTGGCGCCGACGATCCTGATCGCGATGATCGGGATCGTCGACCGCACGGCGACGCTGCCCTGGCTCGGCCACCAGGGTTGGTACGCCTTCCTCGTAGATCTGTTCTGCGTGTTGGTCCTCGTCGGCGTCGTCGCCGACTTATGGATTCGCAAGGTGCAGCGTCCGCGCCGGTTCGAGGGCAGCCATCTGGGCGAGGCCGACCTGATCCTGGCCCTGATCGCGACGATCGTCACCTCGCTGCTGCTGTGGCACGCAACGAGGATCGCGCTCGGGCTGAACGAGTGGCCGAGTTCGTGGTCGCCCGTATCGAAGGCGATCTCGCACCTGTTCAGCGACAACGAGACGACCAAGGTGCTCGAGCGGGTGTTCGTGTGGATCCACGTGGTCACGATCCTCAGCTTCCTCGCCTACCTCCCCTACTCCAAGCACCTCCATATCGGCACCGCCGCGATCAACGTGTGGTTCGGCCGCACCGCCGCCGGGGGCCGGCTCGAGCCGCTGCGCTTCGAGCCAGAGGAGGGACAGAGCGAGGAGGACCTGCGCTTCGGGGCCGGCCAGGCGAAGGACCTGACCTGGAAGCAGGTGCTCGACACGTTCTCGTGCACCGAGTGCGGACGCTGTCAGGACGCGTGCCCCGCGTTCGCCACCGGCAAGCTCCTCTCGCCGAAGCTGGTCATCATGGGTCTGCGCGACCAGGTCTTCTCGGGGGAAGAGTCGCCGCTCGTCCCCACCGCGGTCCCCGAGGAGTCGGTGTGGGACTGCGTCACCTGCGGGGCGTGCGTCCAGGCCTGCCCGGTGTCGATCGAGCACGTCGATCACATCGTCGACCTGCGCCGCCACCTGGTGATGGTCGAGGCGAGCTTCCCGGCTGAGTCCGAGCCGATGCTACGTGACGTCGAGCGGGCCTCGAACCCGTGGGGCAAGGCCCAGTCGCAGCGGGCCGACTGGGCGAACGAGCTCGGCGTCCGGGTGCTCGAGCCGGGGGAACCCGCACCCGAATACCTCTACTGGGTCGGGTGCGCGTCCTCGTTCGACGAGCGCGCCCAGAAGACGGCCGCGTCCACCGCGAAGCTACTGAAGAGCGCCGGCGTCGACTTCGCGATCCTCGGACCGCGCGAGAGCTGCACCGGCGACCCCGCGCGCCGGATCGGCAACGAATACGTCTACCAGGCGCTGGCCGAGCAGAACGTCGAAACGCTGAACGACGCCGGGGTGAAGAAGATCGTGGCCAACTGCCCCCACTGCTTCAACACGCTCGCCAACGAGTACCCCGACTTCGGCGGTCGCTATGAGGTCATCCACCACACCGAGCTGCTGTCGTCGCTGGTCAAGGCCGGGAAGCTCACGCCGAACCGCGACCAGGGGCTAAAAATCACCTACCACGACTCCTGCTACCTGGCCCGCCACAACGACGTCCTCGCCCCGCCGCGCGAGCTCGTCTCCGCCGTCGGGTCGGCACAGGAGATGGAGCGCAGCGGCAAACGGACCTTCTGCTGCGGCGCCGGCGGCGCTCACATGTGGATGGAGGAGCGGGCCAAGCCGATTAACCTGGAGCGGGTCAAGGAGGCCGCCGGCACCGGCGCCGGCACGCTCGCCGTCGCCTGTCCTTACTGCACGGTGATGCTCGACGACGGCGTGCAGAGCACGGGCGATGAGCTCCGCGTTGTCGACGTGGCAACGTTGCTGGTTGAGGCGATCGACGAGTCCGGCTGACGATGGAGGTGAGACATCGATGAAGCGGTGGAAGTTGTTGTTGGCGATGACCGTGGGCTGCGCAGCGCTCGCGCTTCCGGCTGCCGCGCAGGCCTCGAACGCGTGCACGAATCTGGCTAACTGCACGTCGATCCAGGCGAGCTCGTGGCTGGCCGTCCCCGCGGGAGCTACGGACGCACCGAGCACCGCGGGCGTGTTGGAGACCTGCCCCGAGAGCAAGAACCCCGACGACCTCGACCTCGCGATCGGCGCTGACTACGTGCTCTCCGTCGAGGCCAGCCCCTTCAAGTTGATCGTGGGCCGGGCCATATTCGGACCCGGTGCCGGCCTCACCACGGGCGAAAACGCGCCGTTCTTCGTCACCAACTACGAGACGTTCGCGGACGCGGTCAAACCAATCGTGGGCTGCGTGATCGAGTCGCTGTCCGCCATCCGCGGCGCGCCGCGTCCCACCGTCGTGCTCGAGGTTCAGCAGCGCAAGCTCAAGCCCACAACGCAGGGGACGCGACTCGGCGCCACCCGGCAGCTCACCTACACCAGCCGGTGTAAGGCGGGCGAGCGCCTGGTTGACGCCACCGGAGGCGTGCTGTTCAACACGCGGAAGGCTCCGTCCAAGCGCGAGCTCAGCGAGGTCAGTTTCATCACTCGCATAAACGGAGGCCAGGCGCGGTTCGTCGCCGAGCTCGGTCCCGCCGTGAGCGACAACCAGCACGTGACTATTCAGACGACCGACGTCTGTCGGACCTGACATGTGCTGAAATCTCCGGCGCGGCCGAAACGCACAAACGAAGGGGCTCACATGAAGAGACTTGTTATCGCCTTGTCCGTCGCTGCGCTGCTGGTCGTGGCTTCGGTGGCGATGGCGAAGGGCGGTCTGAACGGGAGTTGGCAGACCAAGATCACGACCCCGAAGCAGCTCAAGGGCACGTGGGTCGTGAAGTTCACCCCGGGCCACTACAACGTCAAGCTCGGTAAAACGCCGATCGTGCACGGCACGGACACGATCAAGGGCAACAAGATCTCCTTGACCGACACCGGCGGCGCGGGCAAGTGCAAGGGCACCGGGGTCTACAAGTTCAAGATCACCGGCGCCAAGCTGAACTTCACGAAGGTCAGCGACACCAAGGCGTGCAGCGGTCGGTCGACCGTTCTCTCGCACACGTTCACCAAGCTGGTCAAGTAGTCGGCTGCGTCGGCTGCCGCCCCGGGGGCGCGACCTCGGGGCGGCAGCCCCAGCCAGTCGAGTTCGGCCCGCCGGCGCAGCTCAGTTCAGGCCGGCCGAGGCCACCAACCGCTCGAGCTGGCGCTCGAGTCCGGCCGTCCCCACCCCGCGAACCTCGAGCGGCAGCCCGAGCGTCACCGCCGCCCGCTCCGCCGCCGCCCGCGTCGTCGGCGTCGGCCGCTGGGCCAGCCACACCACCCGGGTGTAGTGACGGAAATAGTCCTCGCGCAGCTCCGGGTAGCGATCGAGCCCGAGCTCCCGTACAACGGTGTGCTCGAACGTCCGGGCCAGGAAATCGGTGAGGAAGTACGTACCCGGTTCCTCGGCCAGCGCGGCCAAGACCTCGTCGCGACCGAACATCTCGTAGCAGTGCTCGGCGTCGATCCGCGGCAGCCCGAGCCCGTCGATCGCGCCCTGAGTGCCGCAGTCCCCGTAGGCGACGACGACCGAGTCGTAGCGCGCCCGCAAGCGCTCGACCTCCGCCGCCACCGCCGGCGCAATCAGCCCGGGGCGGTTGTGGAGCAGCGCCGGAATCGGGTGGACGTCGACCTCCCATCCCCGCCGGCGGGCGATCGCCTGGACATCGAAGGCCAATGCCCCACAGGCCACCACCGCTGCGGTCATCCGGGAAACGAGAGCTGATCGATGAACAGATCGTTGAAGTCGGCTCGGCCCGACAGCTCCACGTACTCGACCTCGCGGAGGATCGCGTGGGCCTCGGCGCGCTCCCGGGCCGACAGCGCGGCGATCTTGGCCCCCTCGCCGGCGACGTTGCCGGCGGACACGATCCGCGGCAGCGCCAGCTTGGGCACGAGCCCGATCCGCACCGCGCTCAGCGGCGTCAGGTAGGCGCCGAAGCTGCCGGCCAGCAACACCTGGGCGATCTCGTCACCCTCGACGCCGAGATCACGCAGCAGGATCTGCCACCCGGTGGCGATCGAGGCCTTGGCGAACTGGAGCTCGCGCACGTCGCGCTGCGAGAGGAACACCGACTCGGCCGGATCGGAGCCGCGCCAGTGGAGCACGAACACGCGCTCCTGGCCGATCACCGCGAACCGCGACGCCAACTCGGGCGAGCGCTCGAACGCCTCCTCTACGGGGACGAACCGCCCTGAGTGGTCGAGCAGCCCGCTGTGCACGAGCTCGGCGACGGCGTCGACGAGCCCCGAGCCGCACAGCCCGACCGGCTCGACGTCCCCAATCACCTGCAGCGCCAGCGAATCGCCGTTCACGCGGAGACCCTCGATCGCGCCGTCCGCGGCGCGCATCCCGCACTTGATCTGGGCCGCCTCGAACGCGGGGCCGGCGGGCGCCGCGGTGGCCAGCACCCGTTCGCTCGAGCCGAGCGCGATCTCACTGTTGGTACCGACGTCGATGAACAGCCGCAGCCGCCGGTCCCGGGTCAGGCCGGTGGCCAGCAGCCCGGCCACGATGTCGCCGCCCACGTACGCCCCCAGCGAGGGGAACACGAACGCCGGGGCCCGCGGGTGGATCTCGACCCCGAAGTCGCGCGCGCGTACCGACGGCAGCGTATGCGTGGTGACGACGAACGGCGCCATCGACAGCGGCTCGGGGTCGATCCCGAGCGCCAGCGACATCATCGTCACGTTGCCGCAGACGGTGATCTCGTAGACCTCGCCCGCGTCGACCGAGGCCTCCTCGCACACCTCGCGCGTCAATTCCGCCATGGTCTCGTGCGCCCGCTCGCGCAGCGTCGCCAGCGCGGTGGAATCCATCATCGTGGCCGAGATCCGGGTGATCACGTCGGCGCCGAACGGCTGCTGGCGGTTGAGCATCGAGCGCACGGCCACCGGCTGGCCGCTGTCGAGATCGAGCAGCGTCGCCACCACCGTCGTCGTCCCCAAGTCAAACGCGATCGCAAACCGCCGATCGGTCGTGTCTCCCGGCTCGACGTCCAGCAGCTCCTCGTCGACCACCACCGCGGTCACGTCGAAGCCGGACGACCGCAGGATCCCGCCGAGCGAGCGCAGCATCTCGAGCGAAGCCACCGGCTCGAGATCGTCGATCGCGTCCAGCACCCGCTGGAGATCGGAGCGCTGATCCTCGAGCGTCGGCTCCTCGAGCACGAGGTGGCGTTTCTGCACCGACGGGCGCAGGATCACGTGGCGCCCGACGCCGGCCAGCGCGGCCTTCGGCCGCGTCTGCAGCGGCGGCACCTCGACGACCAGATCACCGCGCGCGTGGGAACGGCACGCGAGCCGCCACCCCTCGGCCAGCTCGACGCCGGTGAACGCCCGCGGATCCACCTCGCCTACCGGCACCTCGCCCGACACGATCCGCACCTTGCACTTCTTGCAGGTGCCGTAGCCGCCGCAGGTGGAGTCGATCGCGATCCCGTTCCAGCTCGCGGCGTCGAACACCGGCGTGCCGCTCGGCACGCGGACCTCGGCTCCCTCGGGCAGGAAACGCAGGCGGACGCGCTCGGCGCCGTCCGCCGGCTCTGCCTCGGCCTCGCGCGAAGCCGCCGGCGATACCCGCGAGATCCGTCGTGCCGGCATCGCGCTCATGAAGCCGCCGCCGCTTCCTTCTCCGCCGCGACCCGCGCCCGGTGGGCGGCGATCCAGTTTGCGCCCCAGGCGTCATGGCCGAGTAGCAGGTCGGCCGCCCGCACGCTCTGGACGCAGATCTCGGCCGTCGACATGATCGCGCTGGTCAGGCCGGCGGCCATCGCCATCGGCAGGAAGGCGCCGTTGAGCGCGTGGCGCCGGGGCAGCCCGAAGGAGACGTTCGACGCGCCCAAGCACATGTTCACGCCGAGCTCATCGCGGATCAGGCTGATCGTCTCGAGCGTCGTGGTCACGGCCTCGGTGTCCGCCCCGACCGTCATGGCCAGCGGATCGATGATCACGTCCTCGGGCGCGATCCCGTAATCGCCGGCCACCGAGACGATCTTGCGGGCGTGCGTCAACCGCTCCGCGGCGGTCTGCGGGATCCCGGTCTCGTCGTTGGCGAGCCCGATCACCGCCGCGCCGTGACGCGCGACGAGCGGCAGGATCACCTCGAGCCGGTCGTCTTCGGCGGTCACCGAGTTGACCAGCGCGCGGCCCTCGTAGACCGATAGCCCGGCCTCCAGCGCTTCGACCACCGACGAGTCGATGCAGATCGGCAGGTCGACCGCGTCCTGGACGGTCCGCAACATCTCCTTCAGCAGCTCGGGTTCGTCGACCAGCGGGATCCCGGCGTTCACGTCGACCATGTCGGCCCCGGCCTCCGCCTGCGCGAGGGCATCGACGGTCACCGTCGAGAGGTCGCCGCCCCGCAGCTCCTCGGCGAAGATCTTGCGGCCGGTGGGGTTGATCCGCTCGCCGATGACGCAGAACGGCCGCCCGCTGCCGATCGTGACCTCCTTAGATCGCGACCGAAGCACTGTGTCCATGGTTCTCTCTTTCTCGTGTTGGTGGGATCCCGAGCCGGGCGCAGAGCTTGGCGATACCGGCGTCCTTGCGGAACGAGATGAAGTGCAGACCGGCGACGCCGGGTTGCGCGAGGGCGTGTGTGGCGAGCTCGTAGGCGATGTCGAAGCACTCGACCTCGGCGTCGGCGGCCTGCTCGACGCGGTGCACGTAGGCCGGCGGGACGTCGATCCCCGGCACTTTGGTGGCCACGAACCGCATTCCGCCGACGGTCCGCAGGATGCAGATCGAGGGAATCAGCGCCGTGCGCTCGGCCAGGCCGCTGTCCACGGCGCCGCGCATGAACCGTTCGAGCAGCTCCGGCCGGTAGCAGATCTGGAGCTGCAGGAACCGGGCTCCAGCCTGCACCTTCTTCATCGCCCGGCGCACGCGCACGTCATACGCCGGCGCGCCCGGGTTCTCGACCGCGCCGGCGAAGAAGTGGGGCGCGGGCACGATCGGGCGGCCGGACAGGTACCGGCCTCGGTTCAGCCCGCTGACCATCGCGAGCAGCTGAGGGGAGTCGAGATCGAACACCCGCCGCGCCTCCGGCTCGTCGCCGGCCGTCACGTCGTCGCCGGTCATGCAGGAGACGTTGGTGATCCCGTGCATCGAGGCGCCCATCAGCTCGGCCTCGAGCGCCAGGCGGTTACGGTCGCGGCAGCTCAGCTGCATGATCGGCTCGACGCCCGCCTGCTGCATCGCCAGGGAAATCCCCAGCGACGAGACGTGGGCGTGCGCCGACGGGTTATCGGTGGCGTTGAAGGCATCCACGAACGGCCGCATCGGCTCGAGCTGGCGGTGCACCTCGGCGTGGCCGCCGCCGTCGATCGTCGGCAACTCGGCGGTGACGACGAACTCGCCCGCCGCGAGCTTGCGCTCGAGCTTCGACGTTCGGGGCGCGTCGCCGACCTGGCGTGGCTCAAGCGTGGACATCCGCGCCCGGTCCCCAACCGGTTGGGGTCTGACGGTCGCGGCCGGTGAACAGGTTCAGCCACGACGAGCTGCCCTTCAGCTGATTGTCGACCGGCGGACGGAGATGGTCGATGTGGCTCCGCCACACGGGCAGCCGTTCCGAGCGCTCGTACGCCTTCAGCCACACGCACTCCATCTCGGGCTTGACCTCGCAGTGTCCGTTGGCTCGCACGCCTCCGCACGGTCCGTTGCGGAGCGTCTTCGGACACGTCATGGGGCAAGTCAGGCCGGTCGAGTGCAGCACGCACTGACCGCACATCTGGCATCCCCAGACCGGGCCTTTGACCGCGTGCTCGGCCTTGGCGAGGATCCCGGCGGCGCGGCTCACGCCAGCACCTTCTCCCGGCGCAGCTCGATCAACTCCTTGGCCTTCTTCACCGCGGAGGAGGCGTCGGCCGAATAGCCGTCCGCGCCGACCGCGTCCGCGTATTCCTGGGTCACGGGCGCGCCACCGACCATCACGATCACCTTGTCGCGGATGCCGGCCTTCTCGAGCGCGTTGATGTTCGCCTTGAACATCGGCATCGTCGTGGTCAGGAAGGCCGAGAAGCCGACGATGTCCGGGTCGTGCTCCTCGATCTGCTCGATGAACTTCTCCGGCGGCACGTTGACGCCGAGGTCGATCACCGTGAAGCCGGCTCCCTCGAGCATGATGTTGCACAGGTTCTTGCCGATGTCGTGGACGTCGCCCTTGACCGTGCCCATCAGGAAGGTGCCGACCTGCGCGATGCCGGTCTCGGCCAGCAGCGGCCGCAAGATGTCGAGCGCGCCCTGCATCGCACGCGCCGCGATCAGCATCTCGGGCACGAAGTAGTCGCCGCGTTCGAACCGGGCGCCGACCTCCTCGAGCGACGGAATCAGCGCGTCGTACAACATCCGCTCGGGCGGGAGCCCCTGGGCTAGCCCGTCGTTGACGCCGTCGCTGACCGCGGGCGCGTTCCCGACGAGCGTCTCCTCGTAGAGCAGTTGCAGGATTTCTTCATCGGTCATGCGGCGTCTTCTCCTTGATCGCTATGGCCGAGGCGGGCACTAAGCCGTTCCGCCTCCTCAAACAGAATTGGCTTCAGCTCGTCGATCCGCTCCGGGGTCATACGCACGGTCGGGCCGGTGATGCTGAGCGCCGCGACCACCTCGCCGCTGGCCCCGCGGACCGGAGCCGCCATCGCCGCGAGCCCCGACTCGAGTTCGTCGATCGCGGTCGCCAGGCCGGCCCTCCGCACGGTTTCCAGTTCGATGCGCAGCCGCTCGGGGTCGGTGATCGTCTCGGGTGTGTACCGGGTCAAGGGTCGCGCCGGTGCAGTCGTCCGGCCGAAGGCCATGAACACCTTGCCGACCGCCGTGCAGTGGTAGTCGACCGAGCGCCCGAGCCACTGACCGGTGCCGAGGAAGTGGCTCGAGTCGACCTGCGCGATGTGTTCCACCCCCGCCCCGCCGGGGACGGCCAAGTTGATCGTCTCACCGCTCGCGTCGGCCAGCGCATCGAGCGCCGAGCGCGCCAGCTCGACCACGTTGCGCTCGAGCATTCCCCGCTCGGCCACGCGCAGGATCGCCGGTCCTGGCCGGAGGCGGCCGCGCTCGCCGTCCTGCTCGACCAGGCCCCGGCGTTCGAGCGCGCTCACCAACCGCGAGGCGGTGCTCTTGGGGATGCCGGCGGCCGACGCCAGCTCGGTCAGCGCGACCGGGCGCTCGGCCTCGAGGACCCGCACCAGCAGATCCGCCCCGCGGTCGACGGCGGTGGTGCCCGGAGAAGTGTCTCGAGGCGCGACGGCGGCCGCTCCGCTCGCCCCCTCCGCTACTTGAAACTGTTGTTCCACGAATCGTTATGATACGACGACCCGCCGCCACGTCAAGCCCCAATCGAGGGAGTTGCGCTTGTTCGTCAACGAGATGCCCCGTTACGAGATCCTCAGCGAGGACGCCATGGCAGTGCTCGACAGGGGCTGGCGACGGCTCGTGTCGGAGATCGGGATCGAGTTCCTGCTGCCCGAGGCGGTCGAGCTCCTGCGCGACGCCGGCCAGACGGTGGAGGACGAGAATCGGGTCCGCTTCGACCCCGAGTTCATTCTCGAATACGTGGCCAAGGCGCCCCGCGAGTTCGAGCTCCAGGCCCGCAACCGGGCCAACACGGCGCACATCGGCGGCAACCACATGGTGTTCGCTCCCGTCTACGGCCCCCCGTTCATCCGCGAGGGCGACGTGCGCCGCGACGCCAAGATGGCCGACTTCGAGAACCTGGTCCGCCTCGCCCAGTTCTTTCCCCAGCTCGACTCCCCCGGCGGGACGATCTGCGAACCCGAGGACCGCCCGTTGGATTCGCGCCACCTCGACATGGTGTTCACGCTCCAGACCCTGTCGGACAAGCCGTATATGGGCTCGGTCACCTCGGGCCCCAACGCCGCCGACACGATCCAGATGGGCGAGATCCTGTTCGGCGGACGCGAGGCGATCGAGCGCGCGCCGGTCTCGATCTCGCTGATCAACGTCAACTCGCCGCTGCGCTACGACGACCGCATGCTGGGGGCGATGTTCGAGTACGTCAAGGCCAACCAAGCGGTGGTGATCAGCCCGTTCCTGCTGATGGGCGCGATGTCGCCGGTCTCGCTGCCGGCCACGCTGGTCCAGCAGATGGCGGAGGCGCTGGCCGGGATCGCGCTCGCCCAGCTGCTCCGTCCCGGTTGCCCGGTGGTGTTCGGCTCGTTCCTCTCCAACACCGACATGCAGTCGGGCTCGCCCTCGTTCGGGACCCCCGAGTCGGGTCTCGGCGTGCTCTGCACGGGGCAGATCGCCCGCTCGTTTGGGCTCCCCTGGCGCGGCGGCGGCTGCCTCAACGCCTCCCAGACCGTCGACGCCCAGGCCGCCTACGAGTCGCTGATGACGCTGCTGCCGACGTTCCTCGCCGGCACCAACTTCGTGATGCACTCGGCGGGATGGCTCGAGGGCGGTCTCGTCTCCTGCTACGAGAAGTTCATCGTCGACGTCGAGCTGCTCCGCGAGCTGCGACACGAGTTCACACCGCTCGAGATCGACGAGGACTCGCTCGCCTTCGGCGCCCACACCGAGGTCGGGCCCGGTGGCCACTTCCTCGGCGCCGCCCACACGCTCGAGCGGTTCCGCGAGTGCTTCTACCGCCCGCTGCTCTCTTCGACCGAGAACTTCGACCGCTGGACCAAGCGCGGCGCCCGGGACACGACCGCCCGCGCCGGCGAGATCTGGCGCGCCACGCTGGAGAAGTACGAGACTCCGCCAATCGACGACGCCATCCGCGCCGAGCTGAAGGAGTTCGTCGACCGCCGGCGGACCGAGCTGGGCGATTGAGTGGCCTAATAAGCTCGGCCGCGTGAGGGTTCTCGGCCGTGTGAGGGTGAGCCAGAAGCAGGCGGTCGGCGTCGTCTACGTCTCGGCCATGTTCATGACGATCATGGACGCGACGATCGTGAACGTCGCGCTGCCGACGATCGGCCGCGACTTCGGCGTCAAGCCCACCGCCGTCAACAGCATCGCGATCGCCTACCTGGTCAGCCTCGCCGTGTTCATCCCGGCCGCCGGCTGGCTCGGCGATCGCTTCGGCGCCAAGCGGGTGCTGCTGCTCGCGATCGCGATCTTCACCGGCGCGTCGATGCTGTGCGGCCTGGCCACCAGCCTCCCCATGCTGGTCGCCTTCCGCGTACTCCAGGGCGCGGCCGGCGGGATGCTGACCCCGATCGGGCTGGCCATGCTGTGGCGGGTCTTCCCGCCGTCGGAGCGGATCGGCGCCGCGGCGCTGCTGGCCATCCCAACCACGCTCGCGCCCGCCACCGGCCCGGTGCTCGGCGGCCTGCTCGTCACCGAGCTTTCGTGGCGGTGGGTGTTCTTCGTCAACCTGCCGATCGGGGCGGCCGCCTTCCTGTTCGGCCTCGTGTTCCTGAAGGAGCAGGACAACGCGCCACCGATGGGCCGGTTCGATCTGGCCGGCTTCCTGCTCTCCGGGATCGGCCTCGGCCTGCTGATGTACGGCGTCTCGGAGGGACCCAACGTCGGTTGGGGCGATGGTGCGGTCCTGGCCACGATGATCGCCGGGGTGATCCTGATCGCCACGATGGTGGTCGTCGAGCTGCGCGTGCCCCACCCGCTCGTCGCCCTGCGACTGCTCCGCAACCGCCTGTTCCGCGACACCAACGGGGTCCAGACGGTCAGCTTCATGGCGTTCATCGGCACGATCTTCGCCATCTCGCTCTACTACCAGGACGGTCGGGGCCTCGACGCCCTGATGGCGGGGCTGAGCATCTTCCCCGAGGCGGTCGGCGTGATGGTCGGCGCCCAGTTCGCCAGCCGCGCGCTGTACCCGGCGCTCGGCCCGCGGCGCCACATCATCCTCGGCCTGATCGGTTCCGCGGCGGCGATGGCGGCGCTGGCCCTGATGGGCGCCACCACCAGCCTGTGGTGGGCGCGGCTGATCATGTTTCTGCTCGGCTTCGCCATGGGCCAGGTGTTCGTCCCCACCCAGGCGGCGTCGTTCGCCACGATCTCGCACGGATCGACCAGCTCCGCCTCGACGCTGTTCAACGCCCTGCGCCAGTTCTCCGGAGCGGTCGGCGTGGCGCTGCTGACCACGGTGATCGTGCTGATTGGCCCGACTCACGTGGTCAGCGGACACCAGATGACCGACCTCACCGCGTATCGAGCCGCCTTCCTCGTGGCGGCCGCGGTCAGCCTGCTCGGCGTGATTCCCGCGCTGGCGATCCGCGACCTCGAAGCCGCCGAGACGATCCCGGCCGGCCGGTACCGTCGCCGCCACCTGACGACGGGCGCGGCCGAGCAGGTGGCGTAGTGAACCACTTAGTGCGGGCTTGAACCGCCGCGTATCCTCCTAACCTATGAGTCATATATCAGCAGTCGGTCCGACGTCCGCGCTGCTGGCCGATCTCGCCTATGAAGACCTGCGAGATCGGATCGTGACGCTGCGAATCAAGCCCGGCGAACCGATCGACGAAGACACGGTCGGACAGCAACTCGAGATGGGACGGACCCCGATCCGCGAGGCGATCAAGCGGCTCGCGCTCGAGAACCTGGTCACCGTGTTTCCCCGCCGCGGCACCTTCGCCTCCGAGATCAACATCACCGACCTGGCGCTGATCTCCGACGTGCGGATGGTGCTCGAGGGCCACGCCGCCTACCGCGCCGCCGAGCGGATCACCGACGAGCTGCGGGAGGAGCTCGGCGGCCTGCTGGCCGAACTCGACGCCAGCCGCGGCAGCGACGACATGGAAGCGCTGATGGTGCTCGACGCCCGCGTCCACCGCTTCATCTACCGCGCCGCCGGCAACCCCTACATGGACCAGACGCTGGGCCGCTACCTCAACCTCTCGCTGCGGATCTGGTACCTCGTCCTGGATCGCCTGCCCCACCTGTTCGCGCGCGTGCACGAGCACGAGGAGGTCCTGCACGCGATCGCCGCCGGCGAGCCCGACCGCGCCAAGTCGGTCCTCGAAGAGCACATCGCGACGTTCGAGTCGGAGATTCGCGCGGTCCTGTAGCCGGGTCCTCCGCCGCGAACGATGGCGATTTCCCTCCGCGGGGTGGAGGAGAATCGCCATCGTTGACCGCGGCCCGGCGTGGGCGCGAGAGCGGAATGTTTGGCCACTGACACGCCCTGGCCTCCGCGAAATCGCAGGGTGTGCATCTAAGCGAACGTATGGTGCGCTTAGATGCGCAGGCTTGGCCGGGACAAGCTCTGATGGTGGGGAACGCCGTCGAAACAATGGGAAACGCGCCGGCGTGCGAGCGCGCTACGACTGATCGCGGTGGCCCAGGCCGACCCCCCCTCCTGGCCAACAGGCCGAACGACTATCCACCGCGCCGCACGGGTGCGCCACCGCCGTCGCTCGAGGAGAGCTCCCGGTCGATGGCACGTTCAGACCGCCCTCTGGAGCCGAACCCCTATAAATCCCGCAGCTACCGGGGGCGGGGGAGAAGCGCGCCCAGCCCCCCGCGCCCGCGCAAGCGCACCCGCCGAAATGTTGGGGTAGCGGTTGGGGGGTCTCCCCGATGTGCCGAGGGCGTTGCTGGGCCATGATCGTGGCATGGAAGAAACGACGCGATCAACCGGCCGGATCGAGCCGAAGCGGATCGAGAACAGGAGACCAGCCATGAACATCCGACACCTCAGAAATTCACTCCTTGCCGTCGCCGCCACGACCGCGGCGCTCGCGCCGGCGGCGCCGGCGATCGCCGCCTCCTCCGGTCCGCAGCGGCCGGTCGAGAGGACGCTCTCCGCCGCGGCGCCGGCTCCGGACCAGAGCTTGTGGGTCACCACACCCAAGTTCGACATCAAAGATTCAGACCCGGCCTGGGTCGCGAAGATCTGGTGCTCGCGCGACACCCCGGCCGGGTTGTCGGTCCTGTACCCGTATACGGTCTCCGAGGGCGGCTACATGTGGGCGTGGCGCAACGACAGCACCCCGGGTGTGAAGGTGACATCGGACTCGACCGCCACCGGTGACATGACGAACAACGGCCTCGCGTTCTGGGTCAGCAATCCCAACACCAAGGGCGATTACGCCTGGTCGATCTCGATCGAGTGTCAGTCGACCGACCCCGACGCGAACGGCTCGGTGGCGACCCCGACCGCAGACGGCGTAGGCCCGACCAGCGCCACGATCAAGACAACGCTGACCAGCACCGAGAAGGTGCCGGCGACGTTCAAGTGGTACGTGCAGTATGGGACGAGCTGGGCCCAGTACACCAGCCAGTCGGTCGCCACCGGCAATCTGAATCCGGGCGACGCGCCGGCCAGCTTCAACCTGACCAACTTGAAGCCCGGGACGACCTATCACTACCGGGTGGCGCTGGTCAACGAGTCGAACGGGTTCGCCGGCGAGACCAGCTACAGCGGTGCCGACCAGACGTTCACGACGCCCGCCAGCTGACCCGACGTAACCCCGGCTGGTCCCAAGTGACCCACCCACTCAGGCCCGCGTCCCCACCGGACGCGGGCCGCGTCGTTTACCCCGTCGTTTAGCCGCCGTGCGGCGTCAGCGTCACCGTCTGCAGTTCGGTGAACCAGTGCATCACGTGCGCGCCGCCGACCTTGCCGATCCCGCTGTCGGTCCCGGCCCGGCCGCCGAACGGCAGGTGCGCCTCCCAGTAGTTGGTCGACTCGTTGACGTTCACCCACCCGGTGCGAACGCGGTCGGCGAACTCGAGGCCCTTGTTCAGATCCGCGGTGAAGATCGCCGCCAGCAGGCCGTACGGTGACGCGTTGGTCTGCGCGATCGCGTCGTCGAGCGAGTCGATCGCCACCACCGGCGCCACCGGCCCGAACGTCTCCTCGACCGCCACCCTGGCGTCGGCCGGCACGTCGGCGAGGATCGTCGGCTCCCAGTACAGCGAAGTCGGGAAGCCGCTCGCCCGCGCGCCACCGCTGACCAGCGAGGCCCCGCGCTCGACGGCGTCGGCGACGTGCTCGTCCATCTTCCCCGCCACGCCCTCGTTGTTGACCGGCCCCATCGTCGTCCCCTCGGCGAACGGATCGCCGAGCAGGACCTGCTCGGTCACCCGCCGCGCCAACCGCTCGACGAACTCGTCGCGGACCGCGCGGTGGACGAGCAACCGCTCGCCGGCGGTGCAGCTCTGGCCCGCGCACAGGTAGCAGGCGGTCAGGGTCGCCTCGACGGCGGCCCCCACGTCGGCGTCGTCGAGCACCACCAGCGGCCCGTTGCCGCCCATCTCGAGCAGCGCCGCCTTGCCCGCCGCGGCCTGGGCCACGAGCCGGCCGGTGACCGTCGAGCCGATGAACGCCACCCCGTCGGTGCCCGGGTTGCCGGCGATCTCGTTGCCGACCACCGCGCCGGGGCCGGTGACCATGTTGAACACGCCCGGCGGGAGGTCGGCGTCGGCGATGGCAGCGCGCGAGCGCGACCGCGCACAACGCGGTCGACGGCGCCGGCGTCCACACCACCGCGTTGCCGCACGCGAGCGCCGGCGCGACCAGCTCGGCCGGCATCGTGTAGGGCCAGTTCCAAGGGCTGATCACGCCGACCACTCCGCGCGAGCGGCGCATCAGCAGCACCCGCTTTCCGGGCGAGAACGAGTTGGGGAGCTCACCGCCCAGCCGCTTGGCGTCCTCGGCCGCCATCCGCCAGTACTCGACCAGCTCGGCGACCTCGTCGAACGCCTCGGCCCGCAGCGGCTTGCCCTGGTCGAGGGTCAGCGTCCGCGCCAGCTCGTCGCGGCGCGACTCGATGATGTCCCCGACCGCGTGCATCTTGGCCGCCCGCTCGAACGCGGTCAGCGCGGCCCAACCGTCGGCCGCCGCCCGGGCGGCCGCGATCGCGCTCCGCGCGTCGTCGCGATCGCCCTGGGGGATCGTCGCGATCACCTCCCCGGTCGCGGGGCTCGTCGCTTCGTAACTCTCGCCGGAAACCGCCGGAGCCCAGTTTCCGTTTACGAACATCCGCTGCGCGGTGGTAGTCGCCATCCCTCAAACCGCCCTCGTTGACACAGTTAGACAACTGATATATAACAATTCGATCAGCCCTGGGTCAAACGAAATCATGCGTGGGCGCGAGGACCCGTCGAGCCATCCGGATGTGTTCGCTCGATGGCGTCGCACGAACTGGGAGGTTGATTGATGGCAACCGAGAGCGCACAGGCTTCCGACAGCAACGAGCTCGCGGAGTTCGGCTACAAGCAGGAGCTCGACCGCTCGCTGGGAAGCTTTTCCGCGTTCGCCGCCGGCTTCAGCTACATCTCGATCCTGACCGGCGTCACGGCGTTGTTCGGGTTCGGCTATCTCAACGCGGGGCCGGGGGTGTGGTGGACCTGGCCCGCCGTGATCGGCGGTCAGATCCTGGTCGCGCTGTGCTTCATGGAGATGGCGGGTCAGTATCCGATCGCCGGTTCCGTCTACCAATGGTCCAAGCAGATCTCGAGCGGTTATCACCTCGTGGATGACGGGCTGGATCTACATCGTCGGCGCGATCGTCACGATCGCCGCTGTAGCGGTCGACTGGCAGGTCGTTCTGCCGCAGATCACCACCGACGTTCCAATTCGCCGGCACCGCCGCCGATGCGGGCTTCACGAGCACGAAGGGCGGAGCCCAGAACGCCCTCCTGCTCGGCGGCATCCTGGTCATCATCTGCACGATCATCAACATGCTCGGCGTCAAGCTGATGTCGCGCATCAACAACGTCGGCGTGACCGCCGAGCTGGTCGGCGTCGACCATCCTGATCATCCTGCTCCTGTTCCACCTCCACCACCCACCGTCGGTCATCGCCCACTCATACGGCTACGGCGCCGGACATCCGTGGGGCTACTTCGGCGCCCTGCTGGTCGGGGGATTGCTGAGCGCCTACGTGATGTATGGGTTCGACACGGCCGGAACGCTGGCCGAGGAAACCAACAACCCACGCAAACACGCGCCACCCGCGATCATCCGCGCCATCGGCGCGGCGGCGCTCATCGGCGGGCTGGTGATCCTGCTCGCGATCATGTCGAACAAGAACATCGCCGACAAGAACATCGGGCTCCTCGGGCTGCCCTACGTGATCAAGCAGGCGTTCGGGAACACCACTGGCAACGTCTTCCTGGCCGATACGGCACTGGCGATCTTCGTCTGCTGCCTGGCGGTGCAGACGGCGACGATCCGGATGCTGTTCTCGATGGCGCGTGACAACCGGCTGCCGTTCGGCTCGTCGATCGCGCGCGTGTCCGGCCATCGCAAGGTGCCGGTGGTCCCGGCGCTCGTCACCGGCATCCTCACGCTGGTGCTGCTCGCCATCAACGTCTCCAACCAGAGCGCGTTCTACGTGATCACGGCGATTGCGATCATCATGTTCTACCTCGCCTACCTCGGCGTCACCGGTCCGATGTTGATCCGGCGGCTGCGCGGCGAGTGGCCTAAGCCCGATCACGGGCCGTACTTCTCGCTCGGGCGGTGGGGGCTCCCGGTCAACATCGCGGCGGTCGCCTACGGGGTGCTGGTCACGATCAACATCGCCTGGCCGCGCAACTCGATCTACAACGTGGTCGGCAAGCCGCACTGGTACTGGCAGTGGGCGCCGGTCCTGTTCATCGGCGCGATCGTGATCATCGGCTCGATCTACTACTTCGCGGTTCAGGCCAAGAAGGGTCGACGAGGTGCTCGCGGAGCACAGAGCCGATCGAGCCATGCCGGTCCCGGCGCCGCGCGGAGACGCAGTGCCATGATCGACGCAGGCGAATTCGACTATGTGATCGCCGGCGGCGGCACGGGCGGCTGCGTGGTGGCGGCGAGGCTGTCCGAGGACCCGAACGTCACCGTGTGTGTGCTCGAGGCGGGGCCGTCGGATGTCGATGACCCGAAGATCCTCCGGCTCGAGGACTGGATGTACCTGCTCGACTCGGGCTACGACTGGGACTACCTGATCGAGCCGCAGAAGAAGGGCAACAGCTTCATGCGCCACGCCCGCGCCAAGGTCCTCGGCGGCTGCTCCTCGCACAACTCGTGCATCGCCTTCTGGACCCCGAAGGAGGATCTCGACGAGTGGGCGGCAACGGGCTGCACCGGCTGGAGCTCGGCCGACTGCTGGCCGCTGATCAATCGCCTGGAGACCAACGACGGTCCCTGGGAGGGTCACGGCCGCAGAGGTCCGGTCAACATCCGCACCGTCCCGCCCGATGATCCGTGCGGTGTGTCCCTGCTCGAGGCGGCGGCGCAGGCCGGGCTGCCGACATCGCGCTACAACGAGGGCTCGACCGTGACGAACGGAGCGGGCTGGTTCCAGATCAACTCGTCGGCCGACAACCTCCGCATGTCGTCCTCGCACGCCTATCTGCACCCGATCCTGGGGTCACGGCGCAACCTCGAGATCCGCACCGGCTGCTGGTGTAGCCGGGTCGCGATCGAGGACGGCCGCGCTTCCGGGGTCGAATACCTGACCCCGGATCTGCTTACCCACGGCCTCGTCCGCGCCCGCCGCGAGGTGATTCTGGGCGCGGGCGCGATCGACACGCCGAAGCTGCTGATGCTCTCGGGGGTCGGGCCCGGCGAACACCTCCAGGAGTTCGGGATCGAGACGCTGGTCGACTCGCCCGGGGTGGGCGAGAACCTCGACGACCACGTCGAGGGGATCGTGCAGTGGGACGCCAAGAAGCCGATGGTCCGCCACTCGACCCAGTGGTGGGAGATCGGCGTGTTCTCGACCTCCGAGGAGGGTCTCGACCGGCCCGATCTGATGATGCACTACGGCTCGGTCCCATTCGACATGAACACGGCCCGCTGGGGCTACCCGACCACCGAGAACGGGTTCTGTCTCACGCCCAACGTGTGCCGCGGTCGCTCGCGCGGGACGGTCCGGCTGCGCACGCGCGACTACCGCGATCGCGCCCGCGTCGACCCGCGCTACTTCACCGATCCTGAGGGCCACGACGAGCGCGTGATGGCCTACGGGATGCGGCTCGCCCGCAAGATCGTCTCCCAGCCGGCGATGGCCGAGTGGGCCGGAGCCGAGCTGGCACCGGGTCCCGACGCCCAGACCGACGACGAGCTCGTCGATTACATGCACAAGACCCACAACACGGTCTACCACCCGGCGTGCACGTGTCACATGGGTCCGGACTCCGATCCGCTCGCGGTCGTCGATCCGCGCCTGCGCGTCCGCGGCGTGCGCAATCTGCGCATCGCCGACGGCTCGATCCTGCCCTTCCTGCCCGCGATCAACCCGTGCATCACGACGATGATGATCGGCGAGAAGTGCTCGGACATGGTGAAGGAGGACGCCGCCAGCGGCGGATGAGCGAGTAGCTTTTGGAGCTACTTTGGATCTGAGTGCACCTCCGGTCGTAACCTCTGACGTAAGGCGCTTCCTGCGTGAGCATCCGCCGTTCAACGCGCTCGAGCCCGGAGAGGTAGAGCGCGTGGCGGCCACGGCCGAGCTCGAGTCCTACGAGGCCGGCCAGACGATCTTTTCCGAGGGCGCTGGACCGGTCGAGTACCTGCGGGTGATCCGCACCGGCTCGATCGAAGTCGTGCACGGCGGCCGCGCGATCGACGTGATGGGTCCCGGAGAGTTGTTCGGCCACTCCTCGCTGCTGTCGGAACTGCCCACCGGGTTCGAGGCGCGCGCCGCCGAGGACACCGAGTGCTACCGGATCGGCGCCGAGGTGGCCCGCGAAGCGCTCGGTTCCCCCGCCGGCCTGCGCTACATCGCGCGCTCGCTGCTCGATTGGCCGGGGGCGGCGCCGGCCGGGTTCCTCAACCCGGGAGCGGTGGGCGTGCCCGGAACCGGCGAGCCGCTGTCCGATCCCGCCGCGCAACCCGTGGGCGCGCTGATCCGTGCCAAGCCCGTCGTCTGCACCCCCGACACGACGGTGCGCGACGCCGCGCGCGCGATGAACGCGGCCGGCGTCACCTCCGCGGTTGTCCAACTCCCCGACGGCGCGGCCGGGATCTTCACCGACCACGACCTGCGCGCGCAGGTCGCCGCCGGCCTGGACACCGACGCGCCCGTGTCCGCCGCGATGACCGCGCCCGCCTACACCTGCGGCGCCGACCGGCTCGGCGGAGAGGTCCTGCTCGACATGCTCGACCGCGGGATCAGCCACTTCCCGGTTCTCTCGGCCACCGGCGCGATCCTCGGCGTGATCGAGGACCGCGACCTGGTCGCGGTGCACACGCGCTCGTCGTTCTTCCTGCGCCAGCGGATCGCCCAGGCCCGCTGCGTCGAGGACGTGGTCGCGGCCGCCAACCAGCTCGCCCCGATGATGATCGCGATGTGCTCGGCCCGGATCGCGCCGGTCAACGTCCTCGCCGTACGCGCGGTGGTCGTCGACGCGCTCACCCGGCGGCTGCTGGAGCTCGCGATCGAGCACCAGGGCGAGCCCAAGGCCCAGTTCGCGTGGCTGGCCCTCGGCAGCCAGGCCCGCCGCGAGGCGACCCCGAGCGCCGACGTCGACAGCGCGATCGCCTGGTTCGGGGACGTTCCTGAGGCCCACATCAAACCTCAGCTGATGGAGCTCGCCCGACGGGTGATGGGCGGGCTCGAGGCGTGCGGCTTCTCGCAGGACGAGCACGGCGCGACCGTCTCGAATCCCGGCTTCGTGCGTTCGGTGGGGTCCTGGCAGCGCGCGGCGCGCAGCTGGATCCGCGATCCCACCCAGGAAAAGGCGCTGATCCTCGCCTCGGTACTCGTCGACAGCCGGCCTGTATGGGGCGTCCATACCGGCTCGCCGGTCTCCGACTCGTTCCGCCTCGCCCCGGACAACCCTCAGACGCTGCGGCTGATCGCCCGCCTGGCCCTCGTCCATCGCCCGCCGACCGGCTTCTTCCGGGGGCTGGTGGTCGAGCACAGCGGCGAGCACCGCGGCCGCCTCGACCTCAAGCTCGGCGGGATGCTGCCGATCACCGACCTCGCGCGGTGGGCCGGCATGGCCGTGGGAGTCACGAGCGCCTCCACGATCGAGCGGCTGCGAGTCGCCGGCGACGCCGGCACGCTCTCGAAGACCGATGCCAACACACTCGAGGACGCGTTCGAGCTGATCACCGGGATCCGCCTCCAGCATCAGATCGAGCAGCTCCGCGCCGGGCACGAGCTCGACGATCACGTCGACCCGGCTTCGTTGAGTCCGCTGACCCGGAGCTATCTCCGGGTGGCGTTCCGCGCCGTCGCCTCGATCCAGAAACGGTTGGCGGCCGAACTCAAGGTGGGGGTGATGTGAAGATGAACGACGACTGGAAGATTTGGCGGCCCGCCATCTGGTTGACGATGATCGCCATCGCGGTGGCGCTGCTGTTCAACCCGGTGTATTTCGCGGCCATCCCGCTGGGGATGGCGATCGGGGTGGGGATCCGGATCGAGCAACGGCGCCGGCGGGCGGCCGCCGCAGCCGCCGCGAGCCAGCCGGGGCGGCGCGGCCAGCGCAAACGGCGCGAGTGATCTAGCCCGGGTCCCACCGACCCGGCGACCCGACAGCCGGGGCACGTCGACGACCGCCACGCCGCCGAGCTGCGAGTCTGATGAGACCGAGAACGCGCGCGCACCGGCCTCGGCAATGACAGCGGTCGTGACTGCGCTCGCGAGCCCAACATGGCGAAGTACCTATGCGCTGACGCGCAGCTCGGTGGTGAGCTCGGAAACCTGGTCCATGTCGAGTTCGACGCCGAGCCCTGGGCCTTGCGGTGCTGACACATAGCCGGCGTCGTCGGGCCGGATGATCGTCGTCGTCAACACGTCGAGCAATCCGAGCGGTACGGGTATCTCGAAGAACTGGCAGCTGGGGATCGCGCAGATGCCGTGTAGGTTGGCGTGCTGAGAGATAACTGACCCGTGCGTGTGCGGCTCGCACCGGATGTCGAGTCCCTCGGCCAGATGGGCGAGCCGTCGCTGTCCCGTCAGCCCTCCCTGGAACTCGGCGTTGGGACGGATGATGTCGGTGGCGGATTGCGCCAGGAAGGCCCGGATCTCGTCGGGGGAGGTCAGCCCGTCGGGGCCGGCGACCGGAATATCGAGCCGCCCGCACACCTCGCGGTACCCGTTGATGTCGGTCTCCACCAGCGGGTGCTCGAGCCACGCGAAGTCGAGCGCCTCGAGCTCGCGTCCGACGCGCACCGACTGGCGGCGATCGTGGCCGTAGCCACCGACGACGTCGAGCATCAATTCGACGGTCGGCCCAACCGCTTCACGCACCGCCCGACAGACCTCGATGTCCTTGTCGGGAACTCCATTACCGTGCAGCTTGATCGCGACGAAGCCCTCCCCGAGCAACCCACGCGAGAAGTCAACGTATTCGTCGGCCGTATCCATCCGGGGCGTGCTGGCGTAAGCGTGGATCCGATCGCGGTAGCCACCGAACATCTGGAACAGCGGGACCCCGGCGAGCTTCGCGGCGAGATCCCACAGGGCGATGTCGACCGGCCAGACGGCGCTCTTGGGCAACGCGTAGAGCGCGGCGATCATGTGGTGGTAGATCCTCTCCGGGAAGCGAGCATCCTGACCGAGCAAGATCGGGCGGAGCACGTCCAGGACGAACTGTCCCACGCTGCGAGCCTCGCCGTGCATCGCGGTCGGTTGCGAAATGCCCTCCGCGCCACCTTCAGTCTCGATCCGGATCAGCAGCACTTCCCACTCGAACACCGGTAGGTGATCAGCGAACCTGTGGGAATGCCCCAGCGCCATGTGATTGACGCGAACATCGCGGATCACCGAGCTCGCCGGCATCTATTCCTCCTTCGGTAGGCCCAGCACGTCGATTGCGCTCTCACCCCGGTCGAGCCGCTCGCCCGGGGTGAGAGCGCAATCGGGCGAGAATCGCATCGGCGTCGAGCACTGGAATCACCGCTACCCCGTCGTCATCGGCGACGACGACGTCGCCGGGGTTGATTTGCACGCCGCCGCACACCACGGGAACGTTACCGTCCCCCGCGCTGTGCTTGCCGGCCCCGCGGGGCGAAACGAACGCCGACCACACGGGGAACCCGAGCGGGCGCTATCTGAGCTATGCGCGCCCTGGCGTGAGGACGGCGCGCCAGTGCCGATCCGTCGCGCGGCACCGACGTTCGGCGCCGACACGGCCGACGGTCGTGCGCGACTGGCTGGGCGTCGATCATCTGGCCCCCCACCGGTGAACGTCTACTCGTCCTCGACGTCCGCCCCGGCCAATCCCGGCGAACGCTCACGCCCCCTCGCGCACGACCTCGCTGGCCGCCTTGTCGTCGCGTAACCCGAGGAAGCGCGGGTGGCGCAACCTTCCGTACGGGGTCCACTCCGAGAACCCGATCTCCGCCACGAGCTCGGGCTTGATCCAGGTGACGCCGCGTTCGCGGATCGACGCCGGATCGGCGAACGGTGGGGTGTCGACCTGGCGGGCCCGCATCGCCGCGCCGAGGTCGCGCAGGGTGTCGAAATCGAACCCCGTCCCCACCTTGCCGGCGTACTGCAGCTCCCCGTCGGCGTAGTAGCCGAGCAGCAGCGCCCCGAATTCGGTCCGCGATCCCCGCGGCTCGGTGAAGCCGCCGATCACCAGTTCCTGGCCGTGGCCGCACTTGAACTTCAACCAGTCGCGCGACCGCGTGGCGGTGTACTTGCTGTCGGCTCGCTTGGCGATCACCCCCTCCCACCCCTTGCGGCACGCCTCCTCGAACAGCTCCTTGCCCTTCTCGTTGCGGTACTGCGTGTACCGCACGCTGCCGATGAACTCGAGCGCGCCCCGGAGCACTCGCTTGCGCGAGCGCAGCGGCAACGCCCGCAGGTCGTATCCCTCGAGCCAGATCAGATCGAACACGTAGAGGAACACGGGCACGTAGTGGTGCGCCCGCTGAGTCAGGAGCGAGAAGCTCGTCTCGGGCCCGTCAAAGGCGACGATCTCCCCGTCGACCGCGAATTGCGAACACGCCTCCTGCTCGAGCCCCTCGGCCACTTCCGGGTAGCGATCGTTCATCGCCAGGTCGTTGCGGGACAGCAGCCGGACGCGTTCGCCGGAGCGCACCGCGAGGCAGCGGATCCCGTCCAGCTTGCGCTCGTAGATCCACTCGGGATCGTCGAACCGGTCGTCGGTCAGCACCGCCTTCATCACATCGGCGTGCGACGGCGCCGGCGCGGTGACGACGAGCTCGCGCTCCTCGGGGCCGAGCAGACTCAGCGCGGTGGTCACGTCTCGGCCGACGCCCCCACCGGTTCCGGTTCCTCCTCCAGCGGCTCCGTCTTCCGTGCGCGCCGCCGCCGCTGCCTCGCTGCCCTCGATGTTGACCCGCGGCAGCCGCGTGTCGATCCACCGTGGCAGCCACCAGGTCCGCTCGCCGAGCAGCTCGAGCACGGCGGGCAGCATCACGCAGCGCACGACGAGCGCGTCGAGGAACACCGCCGCCGCCAGTCCGAACCCGAACTCCTTGACCGCCCGCTCGGAGCCGAGCATGAACGACAGGAAGACGCAGATCATGATCGCCGCCGCCGCGCTGATCACCCGTCCGGTGTGCGCGATCCCGTCCGCTACGGCCTGCGTGGCGTCGCGATGGCGAATCCATTCCTCGCGCACGCGCGAGATCAGGAACACCTCGTAGTCCATCGACAGCCCGAACACGACGGCGAACATCAACACCGGGATCCACGGCTCGACCGGACCCGGGGTGATCCCGAGCGGGCCCGACAACCAGCCCCACTGGAACACGGCCACGGTGGCGCCGAGCGCGCCCCCGATGCTGAGCAGGTTCATCAGCGCGGCCTGGACCGGGATCACCAGCGAACGGAAGATCACGAACAGCAGCAGCGCTGAGAGGACCACCACGATTCCGATGAACAGCGGCAACTTGGCTAGCCAGCACGTCCGAGAAATCGATCGAGCCCGCCGTGAAGCCTCCGACCAGCGGCCGCTGCCCGAAATCGGACTTGAATTGCGGCAGCACGTCGTCGCGCAGGTGGTTGACCAGGTTGGTCGTCGCCTGGTCCTGCGGGGCCGAGTCCGGATAGGCCTCGAACACCGCCACCGTCCCGTCGGGCGAGATCCGCGCCGGCGTCACCGCGACCACGTCGGGGGTGCTCTCCACCGCCTTACGCACCGCGGGCACCTGCGCGAGCTGGTTCGGGCTGTCCGCCTTGACCGCGATCAGCAGCGGCCCGTTGAACCCGGGCCCGAACCCCTTGGAGAGCAGGTTGAAGGCCTGGTAGGTGCTCGTGTTCGACGGGTCGTTGCCGGCGTCGCTCGAGTCCAGCCGCAGCGCGAAGAACGGGATCAGGAACAGCACCATGACCGCCAGCGAAGCCGCGGCGAGCGACCGCGGATGAGCCTGCACGGTGAGGCTCCACCGCCGCCACCTCGATTCGCGCGGTGCCTCGCCCCGCGCGGCTCGCCGCCGCTCGGCCCGGGTGGGGCGCGCGATCCGGGCGCCGAACCGTGACAGCAACGCCGGCAGCACGGTCAGCGAGGCCAGCATCGTCAGCAACACCGCCAGGACAGAGGCGATCGACAGGCCGTAGAGGAAGTTGACGCCGGTGGCGAACATCCCCAACAGGGCGATGATCACGGTGGTGCCGGCGAGCAGGATCGCGCGGCCCGACGTGTCCATGGCCCCGATCACCGACTCTTGCACGTCGCCCGTACGCGTGTAGTTCTCCTTGAACCGGGTGACGATGAACAGCGCGTAGTCGACCCCGACCCCGAGTCCGATCATCAGCGCCAGCTCGGGCGCGACGTTCGACATGTCGGTCACGTGCGTGGCCAGGCCGATCAGCGCGACCCCGGTGATCAGCCCGAGCCCGGCGGCGATCAGCGGCATCCCGGCCGCGAGCAGCGAGCCGAACGTGATCAGCAGGATGACGAGCGCCGCCGCCACGCCGACGACGGTCGCGGGACCGATGTTGAAGCCCTCGGCCTGCTCGATCACCTGTCCGCCGGCGGCGACCGTCAAGCCGGGCTCGTGGATGTTGTTGACCGCGTCGAGCACCGGTGTGCCGGTGTCGTCGGGCAGCAGGTTGGCGCGCTTGTCGTAGTTGATCGTCGCGAACGCGGTCTGGCGATCCTTCGAGACCTCGACGGCGCCGGCCGCCGTGTATGGGCTCACCACCCCGACGACGTGCGGCATCTTTTCGACCTTGGCCAGCAGCGGCTCGATCGCGGCGCGCACGGCCGGATCGTCCACCGTCCCCTGGGAGGTGTGGAACACGATCGTGTCCACGTCTCCGCTCTGGGCTGGGAACTGGCTGTTCAGCAGGTCGACGACGTGCTGCGCCTCGGTTCCGGGCAAGCTGAAGTTAGTGCTGTACTGGCGTCCGACGGCCCCCGCGACCACGGTCGTGCCGATTGCCACAGCAACCCAGACCACGACTACCCAGCGACGGTGGGCTATGCACCAGCGACTCAGTCCGATCATCTAGCGACTCCCAGGAGAGGTCAGGAGGTGTATGGCTCGAACCCAGATTAGCTGTCGCGGACCCTCGGCCCGATTAACAGCCGTGAACGTGATAATCAGCTCATGCCCGGGGCCATCGAACAGCGCGCGCTCGGCGCGTCGGGGCTCGAGGTTTCGCGCCTCGCCCTCGGGTCGTGGCGAACCTTCGAGCGGATCCCCCACGACCAGGCACTCGCGGTGATGTGGGCAGCCCGCAGGCACGGCATCAATTTTCTCGACGACGCCCGCTACGACGACGAGACCGGGACCGCGCCGATCCCCACCGGCTACTCCGAGGTCCTGTTCGGCGAGCTGTTCCGGGCGGCCGGCTGGGATCGAGCCGCGACCGTCGTCTCCAACAAGCTGTGGTGGGAGTTCTGGCCCGAGCAGAACGCCGCCGCCGAGCTAGAGGGCTCGCTGTCGCGGATGGGCTTCGACTACATCGACCTGATCTACGCGAACCCCCCGCCCGACGGGCTGCCGGTCGCCGAGATGGTCGCGGCCGTCTCCGACTTGATCGCGTCCGGCAAGGCCCGGGCCTGGGGAATCGTCAACTGGGAGGCGGGTCAGTTCGCCGAGGCGATCACGGCCGCCTCCGACCAGGGGGCGCCGCCGCCCTGCGCCGCGCAGCTGCCCTACAGCCTGGTCGCGCGCCAGTGGGTCGAGGGGCCCGAAATGGCCGGCGCCCTGCGCGCCTCCGGGGCCGGGGTGGTGGCCTCATTCGTCCTCGCCGGCGGGGTCCTGACCGGCAAGTACGACGACGGCGGGACCGGTCGCGCCGACGGCGACATCGCGGCGCCCCGCTACGCGGCGGCGCGCGAACGCGGACGGCGGCTGCGCGCGCAGGCCACCGAGCTGGGCTTGAATCCGGCGGCGCTGGCGATCGCCTTCGCGCTCGCCAACCCGGTGGTGGCCAGCGTGCTGTTCGGCGCCACCTCGCCGGAACAGCTCGCCGCCAACGCCGCGGCGCTCGAGCTCGACCCGGGGCTGGTGGACCGGGTCGTCGAAGCTGATTTATAGGGTTCGGCGTCACTGGGCACGGGCGCGTGCCATCGATTGTCGGGCCCCGTGACCGTCGGCTGGCGCCTCCGCAGCGGTCCGCGCGCGGGCGAGTGCTAGGTTGGAAGCGTGGCGGTAGGCGTCTCGACTCCCAGGCGTGACTCGGAGCAGAAGGTGCGCGGGACGACCCGCTTCGCCGCCGACGCCCAGATTCAGGGTTTGCTGCACGCCCGGCTGGTGCTGTCCCACGAGGCGCACGCGCTGATCTCCGAGATCAGGACCGAGGCGGCGCTCGCGCTGCCCGGCGTGGTGGCGGTCGTGACCGCCCGCGACCTCCCACTCGCCGCCTCGGGCCCCGGCCGCCTGTTCGAGCCGCTGGCGCTCGAGGAGGTCGTCTACTCGGGCCAGCCGGTGGCGATCGTGGTGGCCGACAGCGAGGCCCTGGCCGAAGACGGCGCCGACCTCGTCGAGATCGACTACGAGCCGCTCGAGCCGGTGCTCGACCTCGAGCGCGCCATCGCGCCGGGCTCCCCCCGCACCCGCGTCAAGGCGCGCGCCGCCGGCGAGGGGTCGGACCTCGGCGACGCCCACGCCGCCGTGTCGGCGGCCGGCATCGGCGAGGAAGAGGACCACTCGGACAACGTGATCGACACCGCCCGCCTCGAGAACGGCGATCTCGACGCCGCGCTCGCCGGCAGCCACGTCGTCGTCAAGGGGCGGTTCGCGACGCCGTGGATGTACCAGGGCTACCTCGAGCCCCAGACCGCCGTGGCCTGGCTCGAGGCCGACGGCGAACTCGTGATCACCGCCTCGACTCAGGCACCGTTCGCCACCCGCGACTCAATGGCCAAGCTCTATGGCCTGGGCGTCGAGCGCATCCGCGTGCGCACCGCGACGATCGGCGGCGCCTTCGGCGGCAAGATCGGGATCATCGAGCCGTTGGTCGTCGGCGCCGCGCTGGTCGTCCGACGACCGGTCCGCCTGATGATGACCCGCAGCGAGGACCTCGCCGCCGCCAATCCCGCCGGCGCCGAGCTGATCGAGCTCGAGCTGGGGGCCGATGCCGAGGGCAACTTCACCGGGATCCGCTCGCGCGTGGTCGTCGACCGCGGCGCCACCGAAGACTTCGGCGTCGAGTCGATCGCCGCCATGCTCAGCGCCGGACCGTACCGCTGGCGCGCCCACCAGCTGACCGCGCTGGGCGTGGTCACCAACCGCGTCACGTTCGGCGCCTACCGCGCCCCCACGGCGCCGCCGGCCGCGTTCGCGGTCGAGTCGCTGATCGACGAACTGGCGCGCCGTCTCGAGCTCGATCCACTCGAGCTCCGCCTCCGCAACGTCGCCGTGGAGGGCGATCCGGCGCCCTCCGGCCAGCCGTTCCCGGTGTTCGGCGCCCGCGCCTGCCTCGAGCGCCTGCGCGACCACCCCCTGTGGGCCAAGCGCGGCTCGGTGCCCGAGAACGAGGGCGTCGGCGTGGCCATCGGTTGGTGGCCGGGCGGCTACGAGCCCGCCGCCGCCGCGTGCCGCCTCGACGCCGACGGGCGCCTGACGATCATCACCGGCGCCGCCGACATGAGCGGCGTCGAGACCGGCTTCGCCACCATCGCCGCCGAGGCGTTCGGCGTCGACCCCTCGCGGGTCAGGGTCGTCAACGCCGACACCTCGACCGCGCCCTACGCCGGCACCAGCGGCGGCAGCAAGGTCACCTACACCGTCGGCCGCGCGGTCGAGCGCGCCGCGATCGAAGCCCGCGACCGCCTCCTCGAGGTGGCCGCCGAGGAGCTCGAGATCGCCCCCGAGGACCTCGAGATCGTCGACGGCGCCGTCCGCCCCAAGGGCGTGCCGGCCAAGGCCATGCCGATCGACGAGCTCGCGCCCAAGATCCTCCGCTTCGGCAGCATGCATCCCCCCGTCGAGGGGCACGGGCGGGTCGCCCAGCCGCAGGCGCCGCAAGCCGCCGCCCACCTCTCCCACGTGCGCGTCGATCGCGACACCGGCGCCGTCACCGTGCTCGCTCACGTCGTCGCCCAGGACGTCGGCCGCGCCCTGAACCCCGCCCTGGTCGAAGGCCAGATGCGCGGTGGCACCACCCAGGGCCTCGGCTGGGCGCTGCTGGAGGAGCTCTCCTACAACAGCCACGGCCAGCTGACCACCGGCACGTTCGTCGACTACGGCCTGCCCACCGCCGCCTTCACGCCGTCGATCGACGCCGAGATCGTCGAGGTGCCGGCGCCCGAGGGTCCGTTCGGCGCCAAGGGCGTCGGCGAAGCGCCGGTCGTCGCGGTCCCCGGCGCGGTCGCCAACGCGATCGCCGCCGCCACCGGTGGCGTCAGGGTGACCCAGCTGCCGATGACCCCCGAGCGCGTCTGGCGCGCCCTCGGTAACGGCTCGCTTCAGTAGACCTCGACCGCGTGCATCGGGAAGGTGACGAAGTTCCCCGTCGTGCCGGCGCAATCCACGGTCACTCCGTTGGTGGTGCAGTCCACCGTGTATGACTGATTGGTCACTGGGCTGTACGCCGTCACCGTGTCATTGCTCTGCTCGCCGTTGTTCTGGTAGTCGGTCGCGTAGGCCTTGAAGACGTTCTCGGCAAACGGACAACTCGTATCCGCGTTGGCCGAGATGTTCGGATCGCAGGCGTGCAGGCCGGTGGGCGTTCCCGTGTTGCCACTCGCAGTCGTCGTCGGGGAGGGCGCGCCTGTGCCCGACGCGCCGGACGTGAAGTAGACCGATGCATTGTTCGTCGTGCCGCCCGTGCACACGTGCGGCGAGCCGCCCGAACAGTCGATCGTGTAGGTGTTGCCGGTGGCGGAACTGAAGGCCGTGACGACCTGGCTGCCGCCGGTCGTGTTGTCGTAAGCCTGCTGGACGTTCTCAGCAAACCCGCAGGAGGTGTTAGGGCCCACCCAAAGGCTGGCCGCGCACGACGTCGTGCCACCCGGCGGCGCGACGGCTGGTCCGGGCACGTTTGAGGTGAGGGTCTCGGTCGCCGTGCTGACACTCGAATGCGCGGCCGTCGTGACACTCGTGTGAGTCGTGCTGGTGCGGCGCGCGGTCACCGCGCTGATCGTCTGCGTGGTGGAAGTGTGCGAAAACACGCCGGTGGCGGCGAGCGCGCCGACCGCGATGCCGGCGAGCGCGACGAGTCCCAGCACGATCAGCGCCAGCGGACTGCCCGAGCGGCGGCTATGGGCGCCGGCCGGTGGCGGTGTCGCGTAGCCGTACGCGGGCGGCGGGGTGTTGACCGGCGGCGGCATCGGCGTGGGCGGCCCGACCGCGGTCGGGGCATGAGGGGCCGCGATGCTCTCTTCGGGATTTGTCTCCTCGTACGCCGCCCGCAACGCGGTGGCGAACTCGCGCCCTGACGCAAATCGTCTCTCGGGGTCGATCGCGAGCGCCACCGCGATGAACTGGTCGTAACGGCGGTCCAGCTCGGGGACCACCGCCGAGACCGCGGGCCGCGGATCGTTTGCGTGCGCCCACCGCAGCGCCATTTGGTTCTCGGCCCGGAACGGCGGCTGTCCGCTTATCGCCTCGAAGAACAGACATCCGAGCGAATAAAGGTCACTGCGGGGCCCCGGCTTCTGGCCGCGAATCTGCTCCGGCGACAGATAGCCGTCCGTCCCGACGACCCAGCCCGTACGGGTCAGTTGCTCGACGGCCTCGGACGGCTTGGCGACGCCAAAATCGGTCAGATAGGCGTGGTCGCGGCCTTCGACCTGCCGGAGCAGCACGTTGGCTGGCTTCACGTCCCGGTGCACGAGCCCGGCGACACTGTGGACGGCGTCGAGGGCGCCGGCCAGCTGCGAGACGATCGCCACCACGCGCTCGGGCGCGAGGCGACCGGACCGTTCGAGCACCTGCTTCAGGTCCTCGCCGTCGATCCATTGCATGGCGAGGAACAGTTGCCCGTCCTGCTCGCCGACGTCGTAGACGGTCACGACGTGGGGATGGTCCACCGACGCCGCCAGCCTGGCCTCACGGAGGAACCGTTCGCGGTACTCCGGTCCCTGGGCGATCTCGTCGCGCACGACCTTCAGCGCGACCGTTCTCCCGAGCGACCGTTGCGTGGCGCGGTAGACGACGCCCATGCCTCCTTTGCCCGCGATCGACTGGATCTCGTAGTCACCAAACGATTGGCCGCGGACGAGCTCTGTCGTCGCGGTGCCGCCTTCTAGAAATGTCATCGCCCCAGCGCTCCCTATACGAATTGCCGCCCCCGTGGCCGCGACTCACCCTAGCATTTCTGCGGGTTTATGACCACCACAGCGCTCGCGCGGGTTATCCTGGTTGGTGGCCTGGCCATGGCCACGGTGGATGGGGGACATCAGGATGCTGTCGCGGATACCGAAGGTGCGCACTTCCGTGCCGCTTGCGTTGGCGGTGTTTATCGTCGGCGCCGGCATCGGTGCGGCGCTGATCGTGCTCGCGGATAAGTCGCCTCACAAACGGATCGTCGTCCAGCGACTGGTCACCGACGCTCCCACCTCGTTGTCCGAGTCCAGCACGACGACCTCGACGAGCACGGTCACGGTTCACCCGAGCTCGCACTTGCCCGTTCCCGTCCAGGCGACACGGGCCCCGCATCACAAGCCGCGGGTGAAATCGATCGTTCCGCCGGGCGCCGCCTCGAGCTTCGCCGCCATGGCCGCCGGACTCCACGGCCAGGTTGGCCTCGCCGTCGCTCCCCTCGGCGCCGGCACGGTTCACGTGTTCGGATCGGTTCGGATTGCGCACGCCTGGAGCACGAGCAAGGTTCCGGTGCTCGTCACCCTGCTCCACGACTACGAGGGCAGCGGCCAACGACTCAGCCCGAGCGAGAACGACAACGCCACGCTCGCACTGGAGCAGTCGGACAACGCCGCCATCGAGGCTCTGTTCGGCGTACTCGAGCAGATCCACGGCGGGTTGGTGCCGGCGAGTGCCGCGGTCCAGGCGCGGCTCCGGGCCGCCGGCGACGAGACGACGACCATCAACACCGCGCCGAACGACGAGGGCTTCACGACCTACGGCCAGAGCGAGTGGTCGCTGCCGGGGGAGGTCACCTTCTACCGCGCTCTGGCTCGTGGCTGTCTGCTCAGTCAGGCGGATACCAGCTACGTGCTCGGGTTGATGCGCAACGTCGTCTCTTACCAGCGCTGGGGGGCCGGCTCGGCCGGTTACCCGCCCGACGTGTCACTCGCGTTCAAGGGCGGTTGGGGGCCCGACAGCGCCGGCAACTATCAGGTCCGGCAGACAGCGATCGTGGGCTCCGATGGCCGCGGCTACGTGATGGCGATGATCGCCTTGCCCGCCAGCGGGTCATTCGACGATGGGACCCAGATGCTGACCGCGCTGGCGACCTGGGCGCGGCAGAACCTCGACCTGGATGCTCCCCGACCTTCGGCCGGATGCCGGCCAACGACGTGAGCGCGCCCGCGACGGAAGCCGGCTGGGAGCTCGAGATCGGAGGGCTGCGGCTGGCCATCGAAGCCGGCGGCCTGGTCCTCGGCCGCGATCCGACCTGCGATCTGCCCCTTCAGGATGAGCGGGTGTCCTGGCGCCATCTGCGGATCGCGCTGGGCGACGGCACCCCGGTGATCACCGACCTCGGCTCGAGCAACGGCACGTATCTCGACGGTGCCAGGATCGGCGACGACCCGACGCCGGTCGACCACGAGGCGATCATTCAGCTCGGGAGCACCCGCGGGCGGCTGCGGGAGATCGCCGACCAGCGTGAAACGACCCACGGCCGCTTCCGGCGGGTTTCCCTGCGCCGGCGCCCGGTGCAGATCGGTCGGGCCCCGGACAACGACGTCGTGCTCGACGAACCCAACGTTTCCTGGCACCACGCCGAGGTCCGTCCCGGCTCGCCGCCCACGCTGGTTGACCACGGGTCTCGCAACGGCGTACGGCTCGGCAATCAGCTGCTCCAGGGCTCGGGCCCGCTCAGCCCTGGCGTGCCCGCCGGGATCGGCCCGTTCAGCCTGCGCTACGAGAACGACGAGCTGATCGTCGTCGATGAACGGGGTGGGCTCAGCCTGATCGCCCACCAAGTGGCGGTTCGGGTCGGGAATAAGACGATCCTCTATCCCACCAGCGTGAACGTCGCGCCGGGGGAGTTCGCGGCCATGATCGGTCCCAGTGGCTCGGGCAAGACCACGTTGCTCAAGTGCCTGGCCGGGGTCAGCCAGCCGAGCAGCGGCGGGGTGACGATCGGCGCCGATCCGCTCGAGCTCCGTCAGACCGAGGTCGGTTACGTCCCGCAGAGCGACGTCGTCCACGACCGGCTGACCGTCCGCGAGGCCTTGCTCTACGCGGCGCGACTGCGGCTGCCAGCCGATACGCGACGCCAGGAGCACATCGCGGCCGTCGAGGACGTGCTGGGCGAGCTGAGACTCCAGGACCACGCCGCCACCCAGATCGGCCGGCTCTCCGGGGGACAGCGCAAACGGGTCGCCTGCGGCGTCGAGCTGATCGGCAAGCCGACGATGCTCCTCCTCGACGAGCCGACGAGCGGCCTCGACCCGGCGCTCGAACGGCGGCTGATGCAGCTGCTCCGACGGCTGGCCGACAGCGGACGCGGAATCGTGGTGGTCACCCATGCCACCTCCAGTCTGTCGCTGTGCGACACCGTCGCGGTGATGGGGCAGGGCGGTCATCTGCTGTTCCTCGGCTCACCGCGCGAGAGCCTCGAGCACTTCGAGGTCCGTGCCTACGACGAGATCTACAACGCGATCGACCTGGTCGACGTCTCGGCGTCAACCGTCGAAGTCCCGAACGCGCGCCCGGCGCGGGCCCGGGCGCAGCTGTTGTCGGGGCGCTCGCTAGCCAAACACACCGCAGCGCTCACGTCGCGCTACGTGCGCACGTTCGGCCGCGACCGGCGAACGGTCGCGATCCTCCTGGGCCAGGCGCCGGTGATGGCGCTGCTCATTGGCCTCCTCTACCCCGCCAACCTGATGCGGCTGCCCGACCATCAGCCCACCCGCAGCTCGCAGTTCGTGTTCCTGCTCGTGACCGCCGCCCTGTGGCTCGGGTTGATCGATTCGTGCCGTGAAATCGTCAAGGAGCGGACGATCATCCTCCGCGAGCTCGTGGTCGGCGTCCGCCTCGATGCCTACCTGCTCGCCAAAGCCGGCGTGCTGTTCCTGCTCGCCGCCGTCCAATGCGTGCTGCTCGTCGGCGTGGCCACCGCGGTGCAACCACTGCACGCGCCGCCGACCACGTACCTGACGCTGTGCGGACTGCTGATCCTCACGAGCTGGTCGGCGATCGGCATCGGACTGGTCGTCTCGACGTTGGCCCGCAGCGTCGACCAGGCCACCAGCCTGATCCCGCTGCTGCTGATCCCGCAGCTCCTGTTCGGGGGCGCCCTCGTCCCCTTTGCCCGGATGGCCACCCCGATCAAGGCCCTCTCCGACCTGATGGTCAGTCGCTGGGCGTTCGCCGGCGCCGGCCACGCGATCCACATGAATGCGCGCCTCGCCGACGCGCCACAGGTCGCGGCGCTGGCCGGCTACGGAACCAGCTTCTTCTCGCTCGACGAGGGCGTGGCGGCGATCATCCTGCTCGGGTTCACGGCCGCGATGCTGCTCTTGACCGCCGCGTTGCTGGCTCGGCGCTCGCGCCGCACGGCGTGATCTGGTTCAGCTCGCGTATTTCTGCTTGAGCTGGAGAATCCGCCGGTAGGCGGCGCGGATCGTGGCCCGCGGGAGCTCACCGTCGTGAGCGGCCCCGAGCAAGGCGTCGTAGGCGGTGATGCCGCCGGCCTCGGTGCTCGAGATCAGGATGATGTCGGCGCCGGCGACGTCGGCACCGACCGCGGCCTTGGCGGTCGTGGTCCCCGTGGGCGACTCGAGATCGTCGGTGATCACGACGCCGTCGTAACCCAGCCGTCGCCGCAGCAGTCCGGTGATGATCGTGTGCGACAGCGCCGCCGGCGTCCCGCTCGGATCGAGGTTCGGATAGGCGGCGACCCCGACCATGATCAACGGGATGTGGCGTGCGATGAGTGGCTTGTACGGGCTCAGGTCCTCTGGTTCGCTCATCACCGACTCGAGGCTGTAGTCGGTGTCGTTGGCCACGCCGCCCAAGCCGGGGAAGTGCTTCGCGGTCGGCGCCACGCCTGCCCGCTCGAGCCCAGCCGCGAACGGGATCGCCGCGTTGATCACGGCGTCCGCGGTCATGCCGAACGACCGGTCCTGCTTCCAGATGAACTCCTCCGAGGAATGGGCAACGTCGACCACCGGCGCGAGGTCGACGTTGATCCCGACCGCCCGCAGCGCCTGCCCGGTCTGTTCGCCCTGGGCGGCCGCCACCGCGCCGACCTGCGCCCCCATCTCGGCGGCCGACAGCGTCGGCGCGGCCCACGGCAGGCGCTTGACCTCCCCGCCCTCCTGATCGGTGGAGATCAGCAGCGGTGGGTTGCCGCCCGCCTTGGCGGCCGCCTGAAGCTGGGCCACGAGTGCCTTCGTCTGATCGGGCGAGGTGATGTTCTCCGCGTAGAGGATCACGCCGCCGACCTGGCCGTCTCTGATCCTGCCCAGCAACCGTTCGTCCGGGACGGTGCCGTCCATCATCACCATCATCTGCTGGCCGATCATCTTGGCCAGCGACGGTGGCGGCGGTCCGGCCGGCTTGCGCTGGGGTGGCGGGGCAGCCGACGACGTGCTCGTCGGCGGGGTCGTGTGGGTGGCGGTGGCGATGGAGCTCGTGCTCGAGCTGGTGGCTGAGGCCCCGGCGTGGCTACTCCCGCAGCCGGCGATGAGGAGGCCGACGGCGAGGGCGGCCGCTCCCGGCAGGCTGGCTAGGTGCTTGCGCGCGATCAAGGCAAATGACTCTAAGGATTCAGTCGGTCCACAGACCGCGGGGGCGCCGGTCGGCCGGCGGGGGGAAGCGCCGGATGGTGGGGAGCGCGTCAGCGTCGAGGCTGGGAAACGGGGGTGGGTCGGGCACCGAGCGCCCGGGGGCGTTGGACCACCCCGCCCGGGTTGTGCGAATCTGAGCACGCGCAAATCGCCGCTCAGCGGGGTCCCGCGCCGAACATTGCCAAATTCCCGCCGGGGGGTGGCGGAAATTTGCCAAGGTTCCGACCTTTCGCCTGGGTGCCGAGGCGGAGGCGGCGGTTTCCCTGAGATACGACCTCGGACCCTGGCCCAGCGGCCAGATTATTTGTCACTCGATGATAATTTCACCGCCCCGGGGGCGGTGATCGCCGGTGCTCCTCCCCGACCGTCCCCAGACCCAACGCTAAGCGCGCGCGCCGCCGCCCGGCGCTTCCCCCCGTCGGCCGACCGGCGCCACCGGGCCCCCCGCCGCCCGGCGCGAGCGGGCGGCGGCGCCTTCGCAGACGCGATATCAATCGGTGGCATGCCGCCTCGCGCCACACGACTACCCGACTCCGCGGGCGTGGTGATCATCGGTGGCGGCGTGGTCGGCACCAGCGCGGCGTTCCACCTCGCCGAGGCGGGCGTCGACGTGCTGCTGCTGGAACGCTCGGCGCTGGGGAGCGGCTCCACCTGCCGCGCGGCCGGCGGGGTGCGAGCTCAGTTCTCCGATGTGCTGAACATCGAGATCGCCCAGCGGAGCCTGGCCGCCTTCCGCGATTTCGCTCGCCGCCCGGGGTGGGAGATCGACTTCCGGCAGGTGGGATACCTGTTCGTGCTCAGCCGCGAATCCGATCTCGAGTCGTTCCAGCGGAGCGTGGCGGTGCAGAACGAGCACGGCGTCCCGTCCCGGCTGTTGACGCCGCGCGAGGTCCGCGAGCTCTGCCCGCTGGTCGAAGGCGACGACGTTCTCGCCGGCGCGTACTCCCCCGGGGACGGCTATCTGTCGCCCGAGTCGGTGGTTCAGGGATACGCGTCCGGGGCGCGCGCCCACGGCGCGCGGATCGAGGTCAACTGCGAGGTGATCGCGATCGAGCGCGCCGTCGATCGCATTACGGAGGTCCACACCGACCGTGGTTCGGTCCGCACGGATACGGTGATCTGCGCCGGCGGCGCGTGGTCCCGGCGGTGCGGCGCGATGGCGGGGGTCGAGTTGCCGGTCGAACCGTTACGGCGCCAGATCCTGTTCACTGAGGCGATCGATGGGCTGCCTGCGGATCTGCCGATGACGATCGACTTCGCGACGAGCTTCTACTTTCACCGCGAGGGACCGGGACTGCTGATGGGGATGTCCGATCCCAACGAGGAGCCGGGCTTCAGCATCGAGACGACCGAGGACTGGATCCCCGACCTGATCGAGATCGTCCAGCGGCGAGCCCCGCGCATCGCCGACGCGGGCATCCGCGGTGGCTGGGCCGGCCTCTACGAGATGACGCCCGACCACAACGCGATCATCGGCGAGGCCGCCGGCGTGTCGCGTTTTCTCTACGCCACGGGCTTCTCCGGCCACGGCTTCCTCCAGGCGCCAGCGGTTGGCGAGATCCTGCGCGATCTCGTGCTCCACCGGCCGACCTTCCTCGACATCGCCCCGCTGAGCGTCGAGCGGTTCGACGCCGCTGCGCTCCGCCCCGAATACAACGTGGTCTAGTCGTGGCATTCCCGTGACGGATACGGTCGCAGCCACCGCCACCGGGGCCACCCGCCTCGTCGCGGCCCTCGATCAGCTCGGGGTGAAGCTCGTGTTCGGCTTGCCCGGCGTGCACAACCTCCCGATCTGGAAGGCGCTGCGCGACTCGGAGATCCGCCTCATCACGGTCCGCCACGAGCAGACCGCGGCCTACGCCGCCGACGGGTACGCGCGCGCCACCGGTCGGCTCGGCGTGGCGCTGGTGACCACCGGACCGGGCGCGGCGAACACGCTCGCCGCCACCGGCGAGGCAATGGCGGCGGGATCCTCGGTGCTCATCGTGGCCACCGACATCCCTACCGGCCTGCGCCGCCCCGGCGTGTACCGTGGCGTGCTGCACGAGACCCGGGACCAGGCGGCGATGTTCAACCCGGTCACCAAAGCGGCGCGGACGGTCGACGCCACCGAGGAGATCGCGGCCGCCGTTCTCGAGTCCGGCACCACCGCCCTCGCCGCTCCCAGCGGCGCCGTCTACCTCGGGATCCCCACCGACCTCCTCCACCAGCCGGTCGCCGCCGAGCCGCCGGCCACCCCACCGCCGGCGGTTTGGCCCCCGCTCCCGCCGTCGCTGCTCGAGCGCGCGCGGGAGCTCCTGGCCGGCGCCGAGCGACCGCTGATCTGGGCCGGCGGCGGCGCCCTGCGGTCGGGGGCGGGCGAGCTGATCGGCGAGCTCGCGGTGCGCCTGGCCGCGCCCGTGCTCACCACCTACATGGGGCGGGGAGTGATCGCGCCCGATCATCCGTGCGCGGTTCCCGGGCCCGTGCAAGCGCCCGAGGTCGGCCCCCTATGGGATGAGGCGGATCTCGTCCTCGCGATCGGCAGCGATCTCGACGGGATGATGACCCAGAACTGGCTCATGCCCCAACCGCCGGCCTTGATCGCGATCAACGTCGATGAGCTCGACGCCGACAAGAACTACGCGGCCGACCTGACCCTGATCGGCGACGCGCGCGCGGTGCTCGACCAGCTGCTGCCGGCGGTCACGCCCCGTTCCGGCCTGGCCGAGCTCCAGCGCCGGCTGTCGGCGCTGAACGAGGCGGTCAGGGATGCGATCGCCGACGACGACGAGCAGGCTCTGGTGTTCCTCGACGCGATCGAGCGGGTTCTGCCGGTCGATGCCGTGATCGTCGCCGACATGTGCATCCCCGGCTACTGGTTGGGGGGCTATCGCCGGGTGCCGTTGCCGCGCAAGCTCGCCTATCCGCTTGGCTGGGGAACGCTCGGCTTCGGCTTCCCGGCCTCGCTGGGAGCGGCGCTGGCGGACGCCGGCCCGGCGGTGTGCGTAACCGGAGACGGCGGCTTCCTGTTCGCCTGCGGCGAGCTCGCCACCGTCGTCCAGGAGCGGATTCCGGTGACGATCGTGCTCGTCGACGACGGGGGTTACGGGATGCTCCGCTTCGACCAGAGCCGCGCCGGCGACGAGCAGTTCGGCGTCGATCTCGTCCAGCCCGACTTCGTGGCGTTGGGGCGCGCGTTCGGCCTCTCACCGACTCGGGTCGAGGGCTTCGGCCCCTCATTCGCTGACGCGCTCGCGCGCGCCGTCGCCACCGACGTGCCCGAGATGATCGTCGTCGACGCGGCCCTCTACCCGCCCCCCAACACCTCGCCGCGGTGGTATCGCCGGCGATGAGCGCGGTCTCGACCACCGAGCAGCTCCGCGCGCGCGCCCGTCACAGCCTCGAGCGCTGCGGCGTCGAGGTGGGCGCCGGCACGGGACCGACTGTGACCGCGCGCACGCCGATCAGCGGGGAAGCGCTGTTTGATGTCTCGGGCGCCGGCCCCGCCGAGATCGACGCGGCGATCGCCGCCGCCAAGGACGCCTTCGCGATCTGGCGCGCGGTGCCGGCCCCTGCCCGCGGGGCGGTGATCAAGCGCTTCGGCGCACTCGTGCAGGAGCACAAGGCCGACATCGCCGAGCTGATCTCGATCGAGGCGGGAAAGATTCCCGCCGAGGCCCTCGGCGAGGTGCAGGAGGTGATCGACATCTGTGACTTCGCCCTCGGCCTCTCGCGCCAGCTCGAGGGCCGGACGATGCCGTCGGAGCGACCCAGCCACCGGTTGATGGAGACCTGGCATCCGCTCGGCGTGGTCGCGGTGATCTCGGCCTTCAACTTCCCCGCCGCCGTGTGGTCGTGGAACACCGCGGTCGCGCTCGTATGCGGAGACACCGTCGTGTGGAAGCCGTCGCCGATGACCCCATTGACCTCGATGGCGTGCTCGACCCTGCTCGCTCGCGCCGGCGCCGACGCGGGCGCCCCGGCCGGGTTGCATCAGCTCGTCATCGCCGGCGCCGAGGACGCTCAGGTTCTCATCGACAGCCACGACGTTGCGCTCGTCAGCGCCACCGGCTCGGAGCGGATGGGCGCTCAGGTCGCACCGCGGGTGGCGGCGCGCCTCGGCCGCTTCCTGCTCGAGCTCGGAGGCAACAACGCGGCCGTCGTCGCGCCCTCGGCCGACCTCGATCTGGCCACCCGCGGGATCGTGTTCGCCGCCGCGGGGACCGCTGGCCAGCGCTGCACGACCCTGCGCCGGCTGATCGTCCACGAGGACATCGTCGACGAGCTCGCCGGCCGTCTCACCGAGGTGTTCGGCCGTCTACCGATCGGCGATCCGCTCGACGAAGGCACGCTGGTCGGCCCGCTGATCAACGACCGCGCGTATCGCGGCATGGTCGACGCGCTCGAGCAGGCCACGGCCGACGGCGGCTCGGTGCTCGCCGGTGGCCAGCGCCGGACCATGGACGGCTTCCCGGAGGCGTACTACGTCGAGCCCGCGCTGGTGCGGATGCCGGCCCAGACCGAGCTCGTCCGTCGCGAGACCTTCGCGCCGATCCTGTACGTGATGACCTACCGCGAGCTCCAGGACGCGATCGCGCTCCACAACGGCGTGCCCCAGGGCCTCTCGTCGAGCATCTTCACCCGCGACCAGCGCGAGGCCGAGCGCTTCCTGGCCAGCGACGGCTCGGACTGCGGGATCGTCAACGTCAACATCGGGACCTCCGGGGCGGAGATCGGTGGCGCGTTCGGCGGCGAGAAGTCGACCGGCGGCGGCCGCGAGTCGGGCTCGGACGCCTGGCGCGCGTACATGCGCCGCGCCACCAACACGATCAACTACTCCGACGAGCTGCCGCTCGCCCAAGGAGTCAACTTCGGCTAGGGCGCGCTGTGCAACCCAATAGGTAGGGCAGCTAACGTCTCCGTGATGCTCGATCCAGCCACGTCGGCGACTAGCGACCTGCCGCTAGCGACCCAGCCCTGGTTAGCCTCGCGCGTCCCGCACTGGGGCGATCGCGGTTGGTGGGAGGCGAGGATCGACGAGGCCGTGGGAACGTCCGACCCGGCGCTGTGCAACCTCAGGGTTACCCTGACCCACTACGAGCTGTCGCTGGCGCTGCACTCGGTCACCGGCCCGGCGAGCGGCGCCAACTTTCACACCTGGGCGGTTTGGGGATCGAAGCAGGCCGGCCACACGATCCGCCGCGACGACCTGCCGAACCTGCCAGTCGCTGCCGCCGGCCTTGGCGCGGCGCTCGGCGTCGGCGCCGGCGGCGGCCTGACCCGCGGCGGCGTGGGCCGGCGGATCGCCGGGTCGGTGGCCGGGGGCGTGATCGGGGCGGCGGCGGTCAACCGGGGCGCCGAAGCGCTGCTCGGCCTGGCCGCCCGCCAAATCCTGGGTGGCAACGTCACCGTGCTGGCCGAGATCGGGCGGCAGAGTGCCCGTTTTGTCTGTGCGTTTGCGCGCCCCGAAGACCGGACCGAGCAGCAGCTCGAGGCCTTCCTCGAAGGACTCCGGCCGGGGCCCGCCCCCGACGGCGGCCAGGAGCTGCTGCGCGGCGCCTACCGCCACTACTTCGGCGCGAGCCGCGAAGCCGACCCCGACCGCCGCGACGAGCTGATGCTGTGCGCCAACCTGCTCGCCATCCTCCAGGAACACGAGCGGCTCGAGCCGTACATCGACGCCTCGATGCCGCATCCGTTCCGGCGCCAGGTGACCGAGCGGATTCTCGGCTTCAGCGTCGGCGCGCAGGCGATGCGGGTCGATCAGGACGTGCAGGCGACCGGCCCGTCGCCGTTCCCGGAGACGCTGCGCACGATCGAGTCGCCCGATCTCCGCGCCCTGCTCGACGGGCCGCGGGGGTGGGATCGGACTCCGGACAGCCTCGCCGGCAGCGCCGCGCTCGACTGGACCAAACTGTCGGACCGGATGAACTTCATCGTCGACCTGTTCCGCACCCGGCAGGCGGACCCGACGGTCTTCACGCCACCGTACGCGGCCTGGCAGCGCGAGATGATCGTCGCCGGCGACGTGCCAACCGGCCCGCTCTGATCAGCGGGCGGCGGTCGGTCGCCGGCGAACCCGGTTCAGCTGGCCATCCGAGGCGTGCACCGCGCGAGGTAGTCCTGCGCCGCGTCGGCGCGATCCTGGGCTGCCCGGTAGACGACGTAGGTGTCCTTCGACGGGTACTCGAGCCAGTCCTGGTAGGCCAGATTGGCCTCGGCCTGAGCCTCGCGGCGGACGAAGCTCAGCTCGGACAGGAGCGCGTAATCGTGAGTCGAGAGGCCCGCCATGGCCCGTTCCTCACGCGCTCTGGAAAAGTCGAGTAGCTGGCCGTCACTTTCGTCTTGCCCCATCGTGTCTCGCTCCTTGAGATTGACTGCGTCCTAACCAAGGGAACGCGCGACGATCGGCAAAAGTTCCGGTAGGCCCCGGCCCCACCGTTTAGGTCAGGTTAGGAACCGACGAGCGGGTTCGCCAGCCCGAGCGGCTCGGAAGCCGGGCCCGTGGGAGCGCGCCCAGTCGGCAGCGACCGGCGCGCGGTGCGTAGGGAATGCGTCTGGCTATATCCGACTCAGCCCCAACGGGGCCCGACGTGGCACTAGGCTCGAAGCATGCCTGAATTGCCCGAAGCCGAGCGCGCCCGCGTGGCGCTGGAGGGCGCGCTCGGGCGCCGGATCGTCGCCGTCGACGATCGCGACAGCTATGTGTGCCGGCCGCACCCGCCCGGCGAGATCGCGGCCGGGCTGATCGGCCACGAGCTGGCGAGCGCCGAGCGGCGGGGCAAATTCCTCTGGGCGGCCACCGACGACGGCCCGACCCTCGGCCTCCATCTCGGCATGGCCGGTTCGATCGTCGTCGACCCCGAGAGCCCGTCGCGGTGGGACCGGTTCACGGTCGAGTTCGAGGATGGCGGCCGCCTCGTGCTGAGGGACAAGCGCCGTCTCGGCCGCGCGGTGCTCAATCCCGACTACAGCCACATCGGGCCCGACGCCGCCGGCGTCGACCGCCAGACGTTTCGCCGCCTGGTGGGCGGTGGCCGCGCTCCGATCAAGGCCCGGCTGCTCGACCAGGGCCGCATCTCGGGCGTCGGCAACCTGCTCGCGGACGAGGCGCTGTGGCGGGCGCGAATCGCTCCCGGGCGCCCCGCCTCGGACCTGAGCGTCGACGAGCTCGACCGACTGCGGCGCGAGATCCGCGCCGCCGTTCGCTCGGCCATCCGCAAGGGGGGCGCCCACACCGGAAGGTTCATCGAGGCGCGCCGGTCGGGCGGAAGCTGCCCGCGCGACGGCCACGCGCTCGAGCGGGCGACGATCGGCGGGCGAACCACCTTCTGGTGCCCCGCCTGTCAGGAATAGGTCCGCCCCTCCCCGGCCCTCCCGCCCCCCGGCGGACGACGGCTACTCGTCGCGGATCGGCTCCGGTGCCCCGGAGCCAATTGACTCAGGGGCGACGGCGGGGGCGGGTTCTTCGGGCGCGCCGGCGATCGCGTTGACCATGGTCAGGCGGCGGGCGCGGATTCGGCTCCAGCGGGCCTCCGCGCGTGCCAGCTTGCGGCTCTCGGGCTTGTAGAACCGCCGTGCCCACGGCGACGTGGGCGAGGCGAGCCGGATCGCTCCCACCAGCGAGACGAACGGGATGAAGATGCCGATCAGGCCCGTCATCGGCTTGCCCTTCAAGATCGCAATCGCGGCGAGGCCGACGTCGGTGACCACGGCAAGCGCCAGGTTGGTGATCGACGAGCCGTTGTTTGCCACGTCGAAGGGGGCGAAGCCGAGGACGATCAGGGCGCCGATCACGGTCGCGACGACCACGGCGTCAAATGACGCGCGCCCCTCCTTGGCCCAGTACACGTCGCGGAGGTGGATCCACAGCGCGAACTCGTCCAGCGTCAGGCCGGCGCCAACGCCGAACAATCCGGCCAGGATCTCGTTCCAGGGACTGACCGGGCTGGTGGCGAAGCCGAGGAAGCCGGTGAGCAGGAGCAGCACGATGCCCCACACGAGGTGGTGCAGATGGAGACCCGACTCGGTGGTCACGCTGCCCGGCCACCACGGAACCCGCGGGCTGCGCATCAGCCGCGCGCTCGTGCGGATGAACAGGAACGAGATCAAGAAGGCGGCCAGCAGGACAAACCCCGCGCGCTGCCCAGCCGTCTCGAGAAAGCCGTCCGTGAGATCGAACTTGATCGTAACCGCGCCCATGACCGTAGCCGCGCCCATCCAGGGGCATAGGCTAGCCGCGCTCGGCAAGGCCCTCCGGCTTCTCGACCACCCTTCGCCCTCGGGTACGAATGTGGGCGCGGTGACGACCACTCGACGCGATCTGTAGCGTCTAGCGTTAGCTGCTCATTGTCGATGGGAAAACCGGAGATGGACGTCAGGCTGCTGGGCCCACTGGAGGTCGAGGTCGGTGGCGAACAACTCCGGTTCGAGGGACCGACCCAGGGCAAGTTGTTCGCGGCCCTCGCGCTCCGCGCTCCCAACGAGGTTCCGCCCGATGAGCTCGTGCAGGCGATCTGGGGCGAGGAGTCGCCCGCCGGCGCCGAACAGGCCCTGCAACATCAGATCTCGCGTCTGCGCCGGCGCCTGGGCAACGCCGAGTTGCCGGTCCGGCACGGGTCGGCCGGCTACGCCCTCGACATCGATCCCCGCACGATCGACCTGCACCGCTTCGAGGATCTGCTGAACCGCGCCAGAAGCCTGCTCAGCCGCGGCGATCCCGAGGGTGCCGCCTCCGATCTCGGGGCAGCGCTGCGGCTGTGGCGGGGCGACGCGCTGGCCGACTACCGCACCGACGGCTTCGCCCAACGCGAGATCTCCCGGCTCGAGGAGCTGCGCATGGAGGCGATCGAGGAGCGGCTGGCCGCGGAACTGGCCAGCGGCCACGACGCGGACCTGGTCGGCGATCTGCGCGGCCTGGTCGCCCAGTACCCGCTGCGGGAGAAGCTGCGCGGCCAGCTGATGATCGCCCTGTACCGCACCGGCCGGGAGACCGAGGCGCTCGAGACGATGCGCGCCGGGCGCCAGCTGATCGTCGACGAGCTCGGGATCGAGCCGGGCCCCGAGCTGCGGCGGCTCGAGCGGATGATGCTCGCGCACGATCCCGCGCTGACCGCCGAGCGGCCCGGCATCGGGCGGCTCGGCCAGCTCCCGGCGCCCGCCAACGAGACGATCGGCCGCAGCGGCGAGCTGACCGAGCTTTCCGAGCTGCTGGTCCGACCCGACGTGCGGCTGGTCACGCTCGTCGGTCCCGGCGGGGTCGGCAAGACCCGGCTAGCGCTGGAGGCGGGGCGGGCGGTGGCGGCCCAGTTCCCGGCCGGTGCCGTCCACATCAATCTCGACGGCGCCGAGAACGCCGGCGTCCTCGTGCCCGAGGCGGCCTCCGCGCTCGGCGTGGTCGCCGCCACCGCGACGGAACTCGGCGATCGACTTCACCGCGCGACCCGCGGCGCGCCGGCGCTGCTCGTGCTCGACGGCTTTGACCGCTATCTCGAGGAAGCCGAGCAACTCGGGCAGCTGCTCGCGGCAGTGGCCAACCTGACCGTGCTGGCCACCAGCCGCGCGCCCCTGCGGCTGGCCGCGGAGTACGTGTACCGGGTCCAGCCGCTGGCCGCGCCGAACGCGGCGGCGCTGTTCATCGAGCGTGGCCGGGCGGTGCTCGGGGGCCGGGCGATCGACGACGACAGCCAGCTCGTCAGCGCGATCTGCGCGCGGCTCGATGGCCTGCCGCTGGCGATCGAGCTCGCCGCCGACCGCGCCCGCCTGCTGCCGCTGCCGGCGCTGCTCGAGCGGTTGGAGCACCGCCTCGACCTGCTCACCGGCGGCCCCCGGGACCTCCCCGTACGACAGCGTTCGCTGCGGGCTTCGCTCGAGCTGTCGTGGGAAGCGCTCGAGGACCCCGAACGCGAGCTGCTCGGCCGCCTGTCGGTGTTCGAGGGCGGCGCTTCGCTCGAGGCGGCCGAGGCGGTGTGCGCCGGCGAGCTCGGCGACAGCCTGGAACCGCTCGTGTCCGCGTTGCTCGACAAGAGCTCGTTGCTCCGCACCGACTCCGGACAGGATCTCCAGCCCCGCTTCGGCATGCTCGACACGGTCCGCGAGTTCGCGGTCGAGCGGGCGCGCGAGCGCGCGGACCTGGCCGTGCTCGAGCGTCGCCATGCCGAGTACTTCCTGCGCTACTGCGAGCACGCCGCCGAACAGGCCGCCCGCACCGACCAGCGCGAGTGGCTGGCCCGGCTCGCCCAGGAGCGCGGCAACATCCGGCTGGCCTTCGAGCGGCTGATGCGCGCCGGCGCCGTCGACGAGGCGCTGCGGGTGGCGATCGCGTTCGCCCGCGCCCTGCCGTGGGATGCCCACGCCCACGAGGTTCGCGTGTGGCTCGCGCAGGGGCTGGCCGCGTCGGCGCCCGCGACCCCGGCGCAGCGCGCCAGCGCCCTGTACTGGGACGGCACGCTCGCGCTCTCTCAGGGTCTCGTGACCGACGCCCGGACCCAGCTCAAGGCGGCCGTGAAGGCGGCGCGCGCGGCGGACGATCCCGCCCTGGAGGCGGCGGCACTGACCGCCCTGGGCCGCCACGCGGTGGTGGTGGCGGCCAAGAACGCCGCCGCGACGTGCGAGGTGGCCCTCGTGGCGGCGCGAGAGGTGGGCGAGCCGATCCTGCTCGCCGATGCGTTGCTGACCGCGGCCGGCGCGCGCGAGCGGGCCCACTCGTGGGACCACGCCGAGGCGCTGGCCGACGAGGCGCTCGAGCTGTTCCGGGCCGAGGGCGATCCCTATGGCGCCGCCTGGGCGCTCGCCGAACTGGGTTGGTACGACCTCGTCCACGGCCGGCTCGACGAAGCCGAGTCACGGCTCGGCGAGGCGCTCGAGCTCCGCCGCCGGCATGGCGACGACCGGCGCCTGGTCGAGCCGCTGATCGACCACGCCTGGCTGATGCTGGCGCGCGAGCGCGGCGAGGAGGCGACGCTCGGGTTTCTCGACTGCCTGGGGTTGGCGAATCACGTCGGCGACCAGTTCAACGTCGCCGAGGCGCTCGCCGGCCTCTCGACCCAGGCGGCACTCGAGGCCCGCTGGTCGGACAGCGCCCGGCTCGCGGGCGCGTCGGCCGCGCTGCACGAACAGATCGGCGCGCCACCGTGGGAGTCGGTCACCGAGATTCAGGATCGCGCTCTGGTCGGGGCACGGGCGGCGCTCGGCCCCGAGCGCTACGCGACCCGCTTCGAGGAGGGCCGGCGGATGAGCGCCGAGGAGGCGGTCGAGCGGATGCAGCCCCGCCCGCCGCCCGCCGCCGGCGCTACTGCGATCGCGGCGCCCGCCGTGCCTCCCCCGCGCTCACCGTCCGCGCGCTGAGCCGCTCGCGGAGCGCCAGCACCAGCCCGTCGAGGCCCAACTCGAACAGCCGCGTCGGGTCGTGCTCGACACCGGCCTGGACGGTCGCGACGAGGCTTGGATATCGCTCGGGCGCCAGCGCGCGCTCGGCCTCCTCGTGCTCGACTTCGCCGCCGTCGACCGCGCGGTCCGGCGGTCGTCCGACCTCGGCCAGCACGTGACCGATCACCAGCCGGCCGGCGCAGTCGACCCCGTCGGCCGCGTCCTGCTCGCTGAAGCCTGCGTCGAGCAACAGAGCCGTGATGGCCTCGACTAGGTCGAAGGCCGGCGGGGTGATCGGAGGGCGGGTGCCGAGCAGTGGCATCGCGTTCGCGTGGGCGCGGAAGGTATCGCGCGCCGCCTCAGTGCAGCCGCGGAAGTCGACCTCCCAATCCCCGGTGCGCGCCGGCAGCTCGACCTCGGAGAAGACGCGCTCGACGAGGCCGTCGAACAGGGCCGCCTTGTCGGGGACGTGGTGGTAGACGGCCATCGGATCGACGCCGAGCTCGGCGCCCAGCCGGCGCATCGTCAGTCGATCGAGCCCCTCGTCATCGACGATCCGCAGCGCCTCGCTCAGCACGCGCTCGCGCGAGATCACCGACGGACGGCCCCGGCGGCGGGATGAATCTCGAGCGGAGGACTTGACAGCCATCGGCGATTTATTCTACAGTGTAGACAAGTTCTACAGCGTAGAAAAACAAATCTCCTAACGGATCGAGCTGATGGAGGACAGATGCCGCTTTTGAGTCGGATGCCGAGAATCACCTCGGACAATCGCCGCTGGTGGGTGCTGGCGACGATGACCGGGTCGCTGTCGATGATCATGATCGACCAGACGGTGGTCGGGGTCGCGTTGCCGAGCATGCAGCGCGGGCTCGGACTGTCGGCCACCGGCGTGCAGTGGGTGGTCAACTCGTACCTGCTGGTGCTCGCGGTGCTCGTCGCGCTGGGCGGCCGCCTGGGCGACATGCTGGGCCAGGAGCGGATGTTCCGGATCGGCGTGGCGACGTTTGTCGCCGCCTCGGCCGCGGTCGGCCTGGCCCAGAGCGAGCTGTGGGTGATCGTCGCTCGCGGATTGCAGGGCGTCGGTGCCGCGCTGATGCTGCCGGCCACGGGAGCGATCGTCGTCAATGCGTTCGACCCGGGCGAGCGGGGCAAGGCGATGGGCATCTACGCCGGCACCTCGATGGTGTTCCTCGCCCTCGGTCCGCTCGTCGGCGGTCTGTTGACGCAGTTGGTCTCCTGGCGGGCCGCGTTCTACATCAACCTCCCGATCGGGCTGGTGACGCTGATCGCTGCCCACTACACGCTCCAGACCTCGAGCCGTCCCGCCGGCGAGCGCGCCGAGTCGGCCGATCCGGTCGGCGCAGCGCTGCTGGTCGGCGGTCTCGGGTCGCTCGTGCTGGCGATGATGCAGGCCGAACAGTGGGGTTGGGGTTCGCCGGCGGTGCTCGGACTGCTGGCCGCCGCCGCCGTGATCGCGCCGATGTTCGTGGCATGGGAGCTCCGCCAGGAGCAGCCGCTGATCCGCCTCCAGCTGTTCCGATCGGGCAATTTCGCGATCGACAACATCGTGCTGCTGGCGGTCCAGTTCGCCCTCATCGGCGTCTCGGTGTTCGGCGCCATCTGGGTCCAGGACGTGCTCGGCTTCGGCCCGATCACCGCCGGCCTGTCGCTGCTGCCGCTGACGCTCGTGCTGCTGCCGACGGCGCCGATCGCCGGCAAGCTAAATGACCAGCACGGTCCGCGCGCGCTACTCGGGACGGGCACGATCCTGCTCTCGCTCGCGCTGGCCTGGCTGGCGATCGTGCTCCCCAAGCAGAGCTACGCCTGGGTGATTCCCGCCTACGTGGCGATCGGCGTGGCCCTCGGCCTGACGATCTCGGCCGCGAGCACCGACGCGCTCAACGCCGCCGAGCCAGCCGAGCGCGGCGAGGCGTCGGGGATCACGCAGATGATGCGCCAGGTCGGTGGCGCGATCGGGCTCGCCGTACTCGGCACGGTGATCTCGGGCAACATGCACGCCGCCGCCCCGACGCACCACGCGATCAACGCCGCGCTGACCTCGGCCACCGCGGACGCCTTCTGGGTCGGAGCCGCGGTGCTGCTGCCGGTCGGGCTCGCCGCGATCGCGCTCCTGCGCCACCACGCGGCCACCGACGCCGTGGTCGAACCCACCAGCCCGGCCCTCGAGGCCATCACGGCCTAGCCGTAAGGAGTGTTTGCACCAAAGACCCGCTATAGGGACACAACGGTGCAAAGGCATCTGCGCGCCCGCGGTTCGGAATTGCTATTCCCCCCACAGCCGCTCGCGCAGCCCCGAGGCCCGCGCCACCGGCCGCGCCACCGCCGTCCGCACCGCCTCCTCGGTCCCGACCAGGATCAGCTCCTCGCGCGCGCGGGTGGCGGCGGTGTAGAGGAGCTCACGGGTCAGGATCCGCGAGTCGGGCTCCGGCAGCAGCACGGCCGCGGTGTCGAACTGCGAGCCCTGGCTCTTGTGGATCGTCATCGCGTAGACGGTCTCGACCGCGCTGAGGCGCAGCGGGCTGAAGCGCAGGAGCTCGCCGCCGCGCTCGAACACCGCCCCGGCCCCCTCGACGATCACGCCCGTGTCGCCGTTGTAGAGGCCGAGCTCGTAGTCGTTCTCCGTTACCAGCAGCGGCCGCCCGGCGTAGTCGCGCTGCTCGACGTCCTCCAGTTCGCCGGCTAGCCAGCCGACCACGCGCTGGTTCCAGTCCGCGACGCCATACGGGCCGCGGCGGTGGGCGCACAACAGCCGGAATCGCGTCAGCGCGCGCAACGCGTCGAGCGCCTCGCCGTCTCGCGCGGACCGCAGGACGGCCCGCGCCGCCGCCAGCGCGCGCTCGCGCACGAGCTGAAGATCCTCGCGCACCCACGTCACTTCCCCGGGCGCTCCGGCCAACGCCGCCACGGTCCCGTCTCCGTCGCCGCGCCGGATCGCCTCCGCCAGCCGCGCGATCCCCCCGCCGTAGCGGTGCACGCGCTCGAGCACGACGATCCCGCGACCGATCTGGGTGCTCGCCGCCGCCGGCCCGACGATGTCGCCCAGCACCACGCCGGCCTCGATCGACGCCAGCTGGCCGGGATCCCCGACCAGGATCAGCCGCGCCTCGGGCCGGACCGCCTCGACCAGCCGCTCCATCAGCGACAGCGACACCATCGAGGTCTCGTCGACGATCACCACATCGTGCGGCAGGCGGTTGCCGCGATCATGGGCGAAGCGACTGTGGCTCCCGGGCTGCCACCCCAGCAACCGGTGCAGGGTTAGCGCGCGCAGCCCCATCAACAGCGCCCGCACGTCGTCGCCCACCGCCATCCGGGCCGTCTCCGCGTGGACCGCCTCCTGGAGTCGCGCCGCCGCCTTGCCGGTCGGCGCCGCCAGCGCGACCAGCGGCGGCCGCACACCCCCCGTCTGCTCGGCCAGCAGCGCGACGATCCGCGCCACCGTCGTCGTCTTGCCCGTCCCCGGACCGCCCGCGAGGACGGCGAACCGCCGGCGCACGGCGGCCGTCGCGGCGTCGCGCTGGTGGGGATCGGAATCCCCGAACAACCGCTCCAGGCCGCCGGTCAGCTCGGGTTCGGAGACGTCGGGCGCCTCGCCGGCGAGCTGGAGCAGATCGGCCGCCACCGAGCGCTCCTCGCGCCAGTAGCGATCTAGGTAGAGCCGCGTGCCGAGCAGCCGCAGCGGTCGCGAGGACCCGTTCTCGCCCACCGCGACCAACTCGCTGGCGGCGACGGCCTGGACCCAGCCCGACGGCCACGGCAGCGTCGACAGATCGACGGGCTCGTCGGATTCGACCGTCGCCGTCGCGTGGATCGTGGCCAGGTCGACGAACACGTGGCCGAGCCTCGGCGCGCGCACCGCGAGCGCGGCGGCCAGCGCCACCGCATCGTCCGGCTCGCCGGTCAGCGCGGTCAGCCGGGTGGCGACGTGGACGTCGGCCGCGGCGAGCACCCCGGCCGCGTTGAACGCGCGCAGCAGCCCGGTGGCGCCGATCGGCTCGAGCGGATCACTCATGGCCGTCGAGGGTGTCGTTGAGCGCCCGCACGAGCGAGCCCGGTGCCCGCCACGCGAACACTCCGCACGGCGAACCCTCGACGACCGGCGTGTCGGGACCGGCCATCCCGCGCAGGAACAGGTAGAGGACGCCGGCCAGGTGGCGGTCGGGGTCGTAGTCGGCCATCCGCCAGCGCAGGTATCGGTGCAGCGCCACCGTGTAGAGCAGCGCCTGGAGACCGTACTGGGCGCGGTTCATCTCGGCCGCCACCGCGGCGGGCTGGTAGTGGCGCAGGGTCAGCGGCTCGCCGGCCGCTCCGAGCCAGTTCGTCTTGTAGTCGACGATCGCGAACCGCGGCCCGGGCAGGCGCAGGACCAGGTCGATGCTCCCGGTCAGGAACCCGCGAACGTCCGTGCGCAGCCCCGGATCCTCGAGCCGGGCGGCGTAGCCAGCCATCGGATCTCCCGACGGCAGGTGTTCCCGAAGCACGGCGGCGATCGCCGCCGGCGTGAGTCGACCGGTGGGGGCGTCGCCGCCGGCGAGCGGCAGCTCGAACTCGAGCTCGTCGAGGCGGTCGGCGCGGCGGATGTCGCGCAGCCGGATCGCGCCGACGAGCCCGCCCAGCGGAGTCTCGATCGCCGCCTTCAGCCCCGTCACCGCCTCGACCGGGTCGCCGAGTTCGAACGATCGCCGCGCGCCGGCCATGCGCCCGGCCAGCTCCGCCTCGAGGTCGACGGCGGCGAAGTCGGTCGCCTCGAGCACCGCGTGGACGAACGTCCCGAACTCGACCCCGACGGGCATCGCGCCGAGCGGCGAGGGCCGGTCGAGCTGCGGTCCGGCCGGGCCGCCGGCGGGCACCGGCACCGGCATCGCCGGCTCGTCCCCGAGCATCGGCCGCTCCGGCTCCGAGCCGACCAACACCTCGTGGGCTTCCGCGGTCAGGTCGCTGTAGGACGTCCGGCGCCAGCGGAGATCGAGCCGGCGGTCAAACCGGGCCGCGCGCAGTTCGTCGGGTGGCCCGAGCGGCGGGCTCCAGGTGGTCGGCGTCGCCAGCGCGGCGCGCTCGACGCTGATCCGGCCCGGGGCTTGGGCGGCCAGCTCGCGGAACCGCTTGATCGCCGCGGCGTCGGTCGGGGTCGAGGTGGCGTAGGCCGCGACGTTGCCGTCGTCGGCCTTGGCGAACAGCAGCCGCGTCAGCGGGCCGTTACGGCTGCCGGTCGAGCCGCACCACCAGATCACGGCCTGATGCTTGGCGCGCGTCAGCGCGACGTAGGCCAGCCGCAGGTCCTCGCCGCGCTGCTCGATCTCGTGCTGGCGCGCGTGGCGTTTGAACGTCGTGCCCTCGAGCCCGAGGTCGATCGTGTGCCGGTACCCGAAGGCCGGATCGTGAAACGAGACCGGCTCTTTGGACGGGATCCACGTCGGATCCCACAGAAACGGGCAGTAGACGATCGGGAACTCGAGCCCCTTGCTGCGGTGGATGGTCAGCACCTGGACCGCCTCGGCATCGGACTCGAGCCGCCGCGCCCGCTCCTCCTCGGCGTCCTCGCTCCTCACGCCAAGGACCCGCTCGGCGAGCCACCCGCGCAGGGCGGTGACCCCTAGCCGCTCTTCGGTGGCCGCGCGATGGAGTAGCTGCGCGAGGTGGCGCAGGTCGGTCAGCCGCCGCTCGCCGTCGCTGACCGCGAGCATCCGCGCGGCCAGCTCCTCGCCGGCCACGATCGCCTCGGTCAGCGCCGCCACCCCGCTCTCGCGGAGGATCCGGCTCCAGCCGTGCAGGCGGCGATGGACTTCCTCCCACTCCGCCTCGCCAGCGGTCGCGATCCGCTCGGCGCTCCACCCGACGAACGGCGTCAGCGCGGCGGTGCGGGCCCGGAGCGGCGCGCCAGGCTGCTCGAGCGCCTCGAGCAACCGCAGCCACTCTCGCGCCGACGGGGTGGCGAACACGCTGCCGCCGCCGTTGATCACCGCCGGCACGCGCGCCGCACGGAGCTGCTGGGCGACGAGCTCGGCGTTGGCGTTGGTGCGGACGAGCACGGCGATGTCTCCCGGCTCGATCGTCGCGCCAGTGCCGAGTAGCGCGACGACGTCGGCGGCGAGATCGCGGGCGACGTAGGCGCGGGCGGAGTCGACCCTGATCAGCCCCTTGTCGCTGAGCCCGAGGCCGGGCTCGTCGCGGGCGAGGACGCGGATCCGCAGCGCGGGACCGGCCAGCCGCGAACCCTGGTTGGCCGCCACCGCCCGCACGGTGCGGTAGACGATCCCCTCGTGGCCGAGCCTCGCGCCGGCGAAGAAGGCGTCGTAGGCGTCGATCAGCGGCTGATCGCTACGGCGGTTCTCGAGTAGCGTGGCGCGCGTGTGGGCGGTCTCGGCCGCGGTCAGATAGGCGTAGACGTCGGCGCCGCGGAAGGCGTAGATCGCCTGCTTGGGGTCGGCGATCAGTACCAGCGTGACGCCCTCGACGGCGAACGCGCGGTACAGGATCTGCCACTGGATCGGGTCGGTGTCCTGGAACTCGTCGACCAGCACGAGCTGGTAGCGCGAGCTCAGCCGCCGGCGGGCGGCGGCGGCGTTGGGCCCGCCGAGCGTCGCGGCTAGTCGCGTCAGCAGGTCGTCGTAGGTCATGATCGCGAGCCGGCGCTTACGCTGCTCGAGCTCCTCGCGCATCGCGCGGCCGAGGCGGTAGCGCATCGCGGCGTCGCTGTCGGACGGCGCCTCGCGCGGCTCGAGGTCGGCGGTCGGGTTGTTGACCGCCGCCTTGGCGATCTTGAGCGCCTCGGCGCGGCTGAACCGCGCCTCGCCGCGACGGTGAAAGCGACGGACGTAGAGGTCGTCGAGCGCCTCCTCGAGCAGGTCCGAGACGTCCTCGACGAATTGCGTCTCCGGGTCGAGGTCGCCGATCGTCCCCAGCTCGGCCAGCACCTCCTGGCAGAAGCCGTGGGTGGTGGCGATCGTGGCGGCGTCGAAGTCGGCCACCGCGTGGGCCAGCCGGTCGCGCCGGCGCTCGATGTCCTCGCTGGCCAGCAAGGTGACGATCGGGTCGGTCTCGGGGTCGGCGGCGCCGTCGATGATCCGCGAGAGCTGCTGCTCGGTGGCCACGAGCCGCTCCCGGACGCGATCGCGCAGCTCGCCGGTGGCCATCCGCGTGAAGGTGATCAGCAGGATCCGCTCGAGCGGCGTTCCCTCGGCCACGTAGCGGGCGGCCAGGGCCGCGATCGTGTACGTCTTGCCGGTGCCGGCGCTCGCCTCGAGCACCGTGACGCCTTCGGGCAGCGGACCGCACAGATCGAATTCGGTCGCCGCCGTGAGGGCGCTCATCGGTCGCTCCAGCTCTCGTGCTCGAGCAGCGCGCTCCACAGCTGGTTGGCGCAGGCGGCGAAGCGGGGGTCGGAGAGCAGCTCGGCCGCCGGCAGCTCGCGGCCATAGACGAGTAGATGCTCGGGCAGGCGGTCTTCCTTGTTCTGCTCGAACTCGCTCTTCCAGGCCTTGCCGGCCGCCACGGCCCCGTGCTGCGCGTACGCGGCCGAGGTGTTGCAGGCGAGCGGCAGCGGCTCGCGCATCCCCCGGTCGTACAGATCGAGTAGGGCGGTTAGGTTTTTTATTGAGTTTCGGCTCCGGCTGGGGGGGTCTTCGGCCATGGGGCGCAGGCGGGAGACCGAGACATCGGCGTGGTAGGCGCCCGCGCGGGCCCGGCCGATGACGCTCGCCTGCCACGGCTGCTCGGGGCGGGCGGCGGTCAGCGCGAGCAGCTTCACCCACGCGCGCAGGCGGTCCTTGGGGCGCACCCGCGAGTAGGAGATCGCGCGGATCGTCTCGGCGCACACGCCGGTGACGGTGCCGGCCAGGATGCGGCCGTCAGGGAGCGGGACGTGGATGTCGAGGGAGCGGGGCTCGTCAGGGGCGAGCTCCGTCGTAGCTCGCGCGAGCTGGTTGACGGTTTCGGCGATCCGGTGCAGCGGTGGTCTCGCCAGCTGGCCCGGAGGGAGGGTGCCGCGGACGATCTCGGCGTGCATGCAGGCGGTTACGTCGGCGCCGGCGAGGACGCCGTCGAGAAGCCGCTGGCCGACGGCCCACTCGGCCAGGCTGTCGAGCTCGACGGGCATCGTGTCCTGCACCTCGTCGAGGTACTCGCTGACCGTGATCCCGATCCGGTCTCTGAGCAGGGTCCTGATCGGGTTCTCGACGAACCGGATGAGGCTCCCGAGTTCCACGACCGGGCTGCTTTGTTCTGGCAGCGGGGCCTCGAGGAACGACGGCCGTGGCCCGCGCGGGCCGGTGAGCGCGTGAGCGCCCTGAAGGGCGTGCGGGTCGAACCCCCATGGGTGCTCGCCGGCGAAATTCCGGGGATCGAATGGCTGCAGGGGATGGTTTGTGAGGATCTGATCGCGGGACGAGCCGTCGGGGCTCGAGACGGTGCGCTCGACGATGTCGAGCAGCTCCCCGACCGGGACCGCGGGCGGCCGCCGCTGGTTGGTCCGTTCGTCGTTCCCGGTGTAGGTGATGATCAGCCTCTCGGTGGCCGCCATCAGCGCGTCGAGCAGCATCTGCCGGTCCTCGGCGCGGGGGTCGCGATCGCCGACCTGCGCGTCGTTCAGCATCATGTCGTCGCCGTCTCGCATGATCTTGCGCGGAAACTCGCCGTCGTCGAGACCGAGGACGCACACGACCCGGTGGGGGACCGAGCGCATCGGCACCAGCGTGCACACGGTCAGGTGGCCGGTGCGGAAGTTCGCGCGGGTCGGGCGGCCGCGCAGACGTTCAGCGAACAGCGCGCGGATGTCGGCGAGCTCGAGCTCGGCGGGGGTGACCGAGGACTCGGTGGCGACATCGTCGAGCAGGCGGTCGAGCTCGCGGCGCCGCCAGGCCTCCCGGTCGCTGGTCGCGGTAAGCGCGTCCGCTTGTTCTGCGATCGCGGTGGTCCACTCGATGACGGGTTTGGGTTGGGAGAGCGCGTCGGCCGCGGCCCGGGCGCGATCGACGTACTCGGCGAACCGTCCTGCGAGCCCGATCGCGGCGCTGTCGACGTCGTCCAGCGGCAGCACGCCGCCGACCAGCCGGCGCTCGTCCTCGGTCATCGTCGCGCCGACCAGCACGCGGTCGAGCCCGGAGCGCCACGTGTTGGCCTCGAGCGAGCCGAGCTTGAACGGCTCCCGGTGGGCCGCGTCGAACCCCCACCGGATCCCGCTCGCGGCGACCCACTCCTGCATCCGCGAGAGGTCGTCGTCGTCGAACCCGAAGCGGCGGCGGACCGGTTCGCGGGCGGCGAGGTCGAGCAGTTGCGACGCGGTGGCGCGCTGGTCGGCGAGCGCGAGCAGCTGGCCGACCACGCCCAGCACCGGGTTGGTCTGGCGCAGCGAGCGGTCGGCCAGGCGGACTCGGAGATCCGGGAGGGCGTGGGGTTCCGGCTGGTTTCGGTGGTCGGTCTCGTGGTGGGTCTCGTCGTCGGTCTGGCCGGCGGCCCCGAACGTCGCCTGGATCAGCGGCGCGAACGTCTCGATATCGGGGCACATGACGATCACGTCGCGCGGCTCGAGCGTCGGGTCGTCCTCGAGCAGGTGCAGCACCGCGTCGCGCAGCACCTCGACCTGCCGGGCCCGCCCGTGGCAGGCGTGGATCTGCAGGCTGCGGTCGTTTGCCTCCAGGCGCGGCCGGGTGTCGAGCTCGCCGGGCAGGGGCGAGCCGAGCGGCTGCCGATCCTCGCGGATGTCGGTCTGGATCGCCTTCAGCAGCATCCTGTCTGCCTGGCGGGGCAGCTCGTGGTGGTGGTCCTCCGCCGGGCCGGCGGCCTGGAGCACGAGCTGCAGTTCACGCGCGTCGCGACCCCACGAGGCGAGCAGCCGGTTGGTCGGCAGGGCGGCGGTGCGGTCCTCGTGGCGGCTGGCGGTCGCCGGGCCCCGATCGAGCGCGGCTCGAACCTCTTGCCAGAGCCTCGGTGAGGGATGGAGCACGAACAGGTGCACGTCGCGATGGGTGGCGATCGCGGCCAGGACCTCGATATACGAGCGCGGGATCCGGGTCAGACCGAACAGCGACACGCGGGGCGGCAGGTCGAGCAGCTTGGGCTCGCTGCGGATCCGGGCGCAGGCGGGCGCCGAGCGCTCGGCCGGGCTGGCCCGCCCGATCCGCGCGCGCAGACGCCGCCACAGCTCGGGCTGCCAGGCGTCGGCGGCAGAGCGGTCCGGGGCGTCATGGTCGGGCGCTTCATCGGCGGCGGCCGACCAAGCCCTGATCATCTCGGGGCGATGGACACCGTAGCGGCCGAACAGATCGGCGATGTGGCGCACGACGCCGAAGCGCCGCAGCGGCTCCCCCTCCCCGCACGCGCCCTGCAAATGCAGCTCGAGCGTCGTCAGCCACGGCTCGCCGAGACACTCGTCGACGGTCTCGAGCAGCGGCCAAACCGATCTTTCGGCCAGCCACGGATCCTGCTCGGGGTCGATCCCGGTCGCTGCCGCCAGCGCGGACTGGATCAGCCGGCCCGGGAACGGAAACTCGACGTTCGCGCACACCCCGTCGGCCCGACCGGCCGCCGCCCCCAGCCGCGTCGACAAGCGCTGGGTCAGCCACCGCTCGATCCCCCGGGTCGGGACCGCGACGACGTCGGCGGCGAACGGATCCCCGAGCGGCTCTAGGAGCGCGTCGGCGAGCGCGTCGGCCAGACGGTCCGCCCGCTCGGCTCTGTGGATATGGAGCATGCGGATGACGATAGGGTCCGCGCGGAATTAATGACGGAATTTGACGAGTGGCTGGGCGTGTCTGGGGCCGCCGGCGCGCCCGACAATACCGGGAGTATTTGAGGTCGCGCCGGTGGTTCCAGGCGCGTCCAGACGCCGTCAAAAACGTCAATAATTCTGCGCGGGCCCGCAGCCTGGCCAGGCGACGCGAACGCCGTCCGTGCCGGGACCGCGAGCGGCTGCGGTCGTGCCCCGCACCACGCTGCCCTCCGGCGCACCTGCGAGCATTGGTCAGCGATGAGCATCGTTGCCTCCACAGCTCTCCCAACCGTCGCGCTTGATCGCCTCCGCACGCTGACCGGCGAGCCTGGCTCCGAGTTCCGCGACGGTCAGCTCGAGGCGATCCACGACGTGGTCGTCGATCGCGCCCGAGTGTTGTGCGTGCAGCGGACTGGTTGGGGCAAGTCCGCCGTGTACTTCATCGCCACCTCGCTGCTCCGCGAGGCCGGCGCCGGGCCGACGCTGATCGTCAGCCCGTTGCTCGCGCTGATGCGCAACCAGATCGCGGCCGCCGAGCGCCTCGGGCTCCGCGCGCACACGATCAACAGCACCAACCGCGACGAGTGGGATGTGGTCCGCGACCGCCTGGCCGCCGACACCATCGACCTGTTGCTGATCAGCCCCGAACGGCTCAACAATCCGCGCTTTCGTGAGGAGATGCTCCCGCTGTTCGCCGCCTCGGTCGGCCTGCTGGTGATCGACGAGGCCCACTGCATCTCCGACTGGGGCCACGACTTCCGGCCCGACTACCGGCGGGTCCGCGACATGCTCGACGCGCTGCCCCCCGGAGTCGCGGTCCTGGGGACGACCGCGACCGCCAACGACCGCGTGGTCGCCGACGTGGTGGAGCAGCTGGCCGCCCGTGGCGAGGAGCCGCTGAGGACGTATCGCGGCCCCCTCGCGCGCCCCACCCTGCGGCTGGAGGTGCTCTCCCTGCCGCGGCCGGCGGATCGGCTGGCCTGGCTGGCCGACAACCTGGCCGCGCTGCCCGGATCGGGGATCGTCTACACGCTGACCAAACGCGACGCCGAGCAGGTCTCCGCGTTCCTGACCGCGCGCGGGATTCCGGCGGTGGCCTACAGCGGCGAGCACGAGACCGACGCTCGCGTCGCCACCGAGGACCGGCTGTTGCGCAACGAGGTCAAGGCGGTCGTCGCCACCAGCGCGCTCGGGATGGGCTACGACAAGCCCGACCTCGCCTTCGTCGTCCACTACCAGGCCCCGGGGTCGGTCGTCACCTACTACCAGCAGATCGGCCGCGCCGGCCGGGCCGTCGACCACGCCGAGATCGTCCTCCTGCGCGGGACCGAGGACCGCAGCATCCAGAACTTCTTCATCGAGCAGGCGTTCCCGGACCGCGAGCGCGTGCGAGCCGTGCTGGCCGAGCTCGAGTCCGCCGGCGAGGACGGCCGCACCACGCGCGAGCTGATGGCGGTGGTCAACCTCGGCATGGGACGGCTCGAGGCGATGTTGAAGATCCTCGACGTCGAGGGGGCGGTCACTCGCGCGGGAACCCGCTGGAAGCTGGCGCCGGATGCCGCGTGGACCTACGACGGCGAGCGCTACGCTCAGGTGACCGCGCTGCGTCGGGCCGAGCAGCGGGCGATGGAGGCGTTCGGTTCCGACGGCCGGTGCCTGATGCGCGCGCTGCAAGAGGAACTCGACGACCCCTCCCCGGCGGACTGCGGCCGCTGCTCGGTCTGCGCCGGGCCCCGGTTCGCCGCAACCCCCGATCCGGCTCTCGTCGAAGCGGCGGGTCGCCACCTGCGCTCGAAGCCGCTCGAGCTCGAGGTCAAGAAGATGGCGCCCGACGGCGATGGGGTGATGCGCAAGATCCCCGAGGACGTGCGCCTCGAGCCAGGCTGGGCGCTCGCGCGCTTCGGCGACGGCGGCTGGTGGCCGGCGATCGAGCGCGGGCTCCGTGGCGGCGAGTTTGAGGCCGACGTGGTGGCGGCGCTAGCGGACATCGTGCGCAGGGCGGGCGGGCGCGTCGATTGGCTGACGTGCGTGCCCTCCGCGTCGCTCGGCGACGTGCTCGAGCGTTTGGGTTCGCGAGTCGCCGGCGAGCTCGGCGTGCCGTACGTGACCCTGATGGCGCGGGTAGAGGACCGCCCGTCGCAACGCGAGATGGCCAACGCGGCCCAGCAGACCGCCAACGTCCGCGGCGCCTTCCGCGTCGTGGCGACGCCCCCGCGCGGGGGCGGCGTGCTGCTCGACGACCGCCGCCTGTCGGGATGGACGCTGGCGATGGTCGGCGGGCAATTGCGGCGCGCCGGCGCCGAGCGCGTCATCCCGATGGCGCTTGCCTCGCTGATGTGACTCCGGCTCGAGAGAGTCCCGCGTCCGCCGGAGACACATCGCGCCGATCCGTCTACCTTTGAAGCCATGAACGGCGGTCATCGCAGCCGGGTGCAAGCGCTCCTGAGCGAAGCCGCCGCCGAGCACGGGCGCCTCGTCGCGCAGTTGCCGCCCGAGCTGGCGAGGTCGCTGCCAGTGGACGCTCAGGGCGTCACGCGGGCGATCGACTATCTCGCGGTCGCGGCGGGTTTCTCCGACGGCGAGCGCCGGGCCCTGATCCGCCCCCACGCCGTCAACCCAGCCGTGCTGCACGCCCGGGTGTTCGGGCCCGCGCCGCTCACCCGCGATACGGTCCTCGGAGCGTTCGTGGAGGGGGCCCGCGTGCGGGCCGATGCGCTGGCCACCCTGGCCGACAAGATCGGCGGCGAGTCACTCGGGCGCGACGTCCGCGACCTTCTCACCGCCGAGCCACCCCCGATCGGGCCGGACGGACCCGGCGTGGTGGCCGAGCTGCGCGCCACGTACGGGGCGCACGAACGCGCCGCCCTGGTGATAGCGGACTACCTCGACGCGGAGTGAGCAACACGCCAACGGAACGCTCGCAAGCGCTCCGGAAGATCCGGCTCACGGTCCGAACCAACTGTTTCCGACCTCGCTGTTGAGACTCCCGCCCGGCGTCGTCTCGTTGTGGCCGCCGACCACGGCGGTGAAGGTGTCGCTGGTGTAATCACCGTAGCCGCCACCGATCCAGCTGTCGGCATACGATGTCTTGCCTTCGTAGCCACCGGAGATCGTGCTGTCCACGCCGAGTCCCGTGTTGCCGGCGCCACCGCTCACCGTTTCGGCAAAGCCGGTCTGGTCGAGATTCGGATCACACGTTTCCAGCGACAGGACGGTCGGGCCACTCTGATTGCGGCAGCCGCCCTCGACCACCGATAGCGGGTCGCCGGCGAAGTTGTACTCACCGCCGACCATCGCGCTTTCCCGACCGAGGGCCACGTTGTCAAAACCCCCCGAGATCACGCTGGTGTCACCGCGGGCCAGGTTCGCGTTACCGCCGACGACGGTCATGTTCGCGTTGCCGGTCGTGCCGTTGCCGCCGCTCGGGTAGGTCGCGGTGTTTCCGTAGCCGCCCATCGCCGAGGCCTGAAAACCGCTGGCGACGTTGGCGTTGCCGCCCGCGGCGAAGCTCCGCAGGCCCCTCGCCGAGTCGCCGTATCCGCCAGTGACCGAGCTCTCGCGGCCGAACGCCAGCCCTTTATAACCCCCGCCGACCAAGCTGAGGTCGCCGTTGGCGGTGTTGCGCGCGCCCCCGACGACGGTCATGTTCGCATTGCCGCTACTGGGGCCGCTCCCCGTCGGGTAGTTCGCAGCATTAGCGTAGCCGCCGATCGCCGAGGCCTGAAAACCGCTGGCGACGTTGGCGTTGCCGCCCGCCGCGAAGCTCCGCAGGCCGCTCGCCGAGTCGCCGTATCCGCCCGCCACGGCGCTTCCCGTCCCGCCGGCGGTGTTGTCGACCCCACCGGTGACCGAGGAGGCCGGGCCCGACGCCGCGTTCCCGTTCCCCGCGACGAGGCTGCCCGGACCAGCGGCCGTGTTGGAGGAGCCGAACGCGACCGCGTCCGGACCCGAGGCGGTGTTGTCGACGCCGCCGACGATCTCGCCCGAGCCGCTCCAGCCGTTGCCGGATCCGACGATCAGGTCGTCCGACCCTGTCTCCGGCGCGCCGTTGCCGTTATCTGGATATCCGACGATCAGGTTCCCGGTGCCGTTGACGGGCCCCGTCGCGGATCCTGACACGACCTCGACGTTGACCCCGACGAACATCACCGTGGGGTGCCCGCCCCGCTTGGTGGGGAGGTATGTCGCAGCCAGCACCGCGGTCCCCGAGCGGCATGCCGGCGTTGGTCCGATCCCACCGGAGGTCACCGCCTGCCCCGCCTGAGTCGGGATGCACTCCCAGCCCGGGTTGGTCGCTGCCGATGCCAATCCGCACAGGCACCACAAGGTCACCGCCAAACTGACGGCGAACGTCACACGTCTGCGCATCACATACCTCCTAGAGACAACGAGATTGGCTCGAGCGCGTCAGCTCACGGCACCCGGGCCGGCGACCTGCTCCTTGTGCCACGTCGGTGTTCCAATCTTCTGCCAGTAGAAGTCGAGGGCGCCTTTGGGGGTCGAGGCGTCGATCACCGACGAGTCGCCAACCTGGGCGACATCCACCACCAGCGGGCTCGTCGCGCCCGCCCCGGCGACCTGCTCCTCGTGCCACTGTGTCGTGGCGATCGTCTGCCAGAAGTAGTCGAGCGGGCCGTCGAGCGAACTTACCGCCGCGTCTTTTGGGCCCAGCCCGACGATCACGGCCGAATCTCCCACCGGCGCGATCGACGGTCGGTCAATCCACGATTGCGGACCGAGCACCTGCTGTTTGTTCCAGCCCGATGTGCCGATGCGCTGGTAGTAGTAGTCCAGACCGCCGTAGGGGTCCGAGGTGACGATCACCGACGCGTCGCCGACCTGCGCGACCACCGGGGGCGCCCACGAGGCCGAAGCGTACTGACCGTCGACGACCTCCTTGTGCCAGGTCGGCGAGCCGATCGCCTGCCACCAGAAGTACAACTCACCGAATGGACCTCGCGAGGCGATCACCGCCGAGCGTCCGACCTGCGCCACCGACGGCGGTCCCACCGAGGGAGCCGTGTCGGGCGCGTTCTGCGCCGCCGCGACGGTCTCACCATGCCAGGTGGGCGAGCCGATTCCTTGCCACCAGAAGTGAAGCGAGCCGTCAGGAATAACCCCACCTTGGGTAGCGATCACCGACGAGTTGCCGACCTGAGCGACATCCGGCGTGTTGGCTCCCGAATAGCCGACCGATTGCGGGTGCCAGACCGTGCTTCCAATCTGCTCCCAATAGAACTTGATCAGGCCGCCGGGGCCCAGCGCGGCGATCACCGTCGAGTTGCCCACCCGCGCCACCGTCGGCGTCGACATTGTCGTCCCCGCCCCGGCCACCGACTCCGAACGCCACACCGGGCTGCCGATCGTCTGCCAGTAATAGCGCAGGCCGTTCTGCGGCGTCCGGACTACGATCACCGAATTGCTCGCGACCTGCGCGATCGTATGTCCGGACGCCACGCTCGCCGACCCCACCAGGAAGCCTGCGCACAATGTGACCGCCGTGACCGACCTGACCACGCCACTGCGTAACGACCCGATCCTCTGCCTCAGCACTTTCACGGTCTCCTCATACTTGTTGTCATCCATTCAACGGCTGATCAGGCCACCCCGCACGGGGACGTAGGCGACGAACGGGCGCCGCTGGTTCGTGTTGACGGCGGCCGGTAGTCCTTCGTCGGCGTACCGGTAGTAGTCGAGCTCGGAGATCCGCAGGCGCAGCTGCGACTGGCTCGGTAGCTCGATGCCACCGCCCGCCGTCGTCCACTCGACGATCGGGCTACCCCCCTTTCCGCCGGGCGCGGCCGGGAACGTCGGGGTGAGGCGATAGGTATGGCCGGTGACCGTCCTCCAGGCGAAGTCGCCGCTACGTCCGCTCGAGGTGTCGTAGGTCTGCACCTCGACGATCATCGTCGAGGTCGCCGGCGCGCCGGCGCGGCCGCGTGAGTTCGGGTGGAGCGCGTAATTGTTGGCCACGTCAAGGACCGTGGTCGTGTTCGGGTCGAACTGCTGTCCAGTCGGGATCGGTCGCCATCCGTAGTAGGCGGGGCCGGACACCGTCACTTTGACCGAATTACCGCCGCCCGGGACGACCGACACCGAGCGATCCGGCACGGGCTGGGCGAACGTGACGAGCGAGACCGGCGAGAGGAAGTTGGAGGACTCGTCCTCGCCGCCGTTGGAATAGGGCTGGAAGCGCACCAGCGCGAGGCGGCAGAAGTATCCGGGCGGTGGTTCGGCCAGATGGAAGTCGAGGTGGATATCGGCGTACCACAGATCGCTTACGCTGTCGTATTGCGGCTTATACGGCCAGATGCCGATGTCGTGGCCGCTGAGCTGGCTGTTGACGATGACGACCGGCTGGCCCGCCAGGGCGCCTTGCTGGTTTTCATTGATTCCCGGGACCTCGACCGTGCCGAGGCAGTCGAGCTGGGTTTGCGTATATGTGATCGCGCCGTCGTGGCTCGAGACGGAGATCGGGTCGAAGCCGATGATCGATACGTCGGTGAAACCCGCGGTGCCTTGCGGCGGAAGGTAGGGGCTGGTCCGGCCGGCCGGCAATGCCCCGTAGGAGACGACGCCCAGTAGCTCGCCGGCGCCGGTCGCGTACCACGGTCGCTCGAGGTAGACGCGCAGCGTGTTGCCCGCGCGGTTCAGCGCGTAGGTGCCATCGGCCACCGTGCCACTCGAGGTCGTGCTCCAGGCCGGCGCGACCTTGGCCACCTTTAGCGGCGGTGGGACGGCCGTACTGAGGATCTGGACCTTCTGCGACGGGCCGCTCGCCGTGTCGGTCGGGACGTAGGTGACCTGGAGCGGCGTCCCGACGAGCTTGACCGTGATGACGTTCGGCGGCGACCCGGACTTCGTCGGCAGCGTGCTGGGCTGCTGCACGGAGGCCGTCGGGCTCGACAGGGTGATCTTTCCGGTCCGGCCATCGACCGCGTACTCGCTGGCCGGGACGGTGACGGCCCGCGAGTGAGCTCCAGCGGGGAGCACGACCTTGACGAGGTTGACGTCGACGCCGCGCGTGTCGAGCGTGACCGGCGCCACCACCGGCGGCTTCCCCGAGGTCTTGAACGTGACGGTGGTCGTCTCGGCGAAGAACTTGCCGAACCGGCTGGTGGCGGTGGCCTGGTAGTTCACGAGGTGGTGCTTGGTGTCGCCGATGTGGTGGGTGGCCTGGAGTCCGTCGGTGATCTGCCCGAACGGCGTCTGCCCTACCGGCGGCGTCGGCACCGATGGGATCGACGGGTCGGGTACCACGGGCGGGGCGTACGGAGAGGACTCGACGGTGGCGATCAGCGAGCCCTGCGTGATATGGACGGTGTCGGTGTCGGGATGCTCGTTGGTGGTCGTGTCGACCGGATCGATCCAGCTCGCGGTCCATGTGACAGTCGACGTCGTCGCGGGGTCGACGACGAACTTCGGGTCGTTGATCTGGACCGCTGTTTCGTTGGCGCCGCTGGTGAAGCCGGTCACGAGCGCGGCGTCGGAAAACCGCGGTGCGACAACGGGGACGAGCACCGCGTACACGACGCGCAGGGTCCGCGCCGCCGTGATCTCGGTCAGGTTGCCGACCAGGAAGGAGACGCTCAGGTCATTGCTGTTCGTGAGGTAGCCGATGAGTCCGAAGGAGCTCTCGTCGTCCGCCGCGGGAATGCTCGTCAGCTCGAGTTCGTACACCGACCCGGGGACGACCGACATCGTGAGCACGCTCGCGGTTCCGTCGGAGGCGGTGGTGGTGGTCCAGGTGGGCAGGACCGGCGCCGGACCCGGATACGGATTGGGCAGCGGCAGGGGCACGATCTTGAGCAGCTTCCCCGGCAGACCGGGCCACGGCGGTCCGCCCTCGGCCGACCACAGGTCGAGGTAGGTCGCGCTGTTGCCGGACTGTCCCGGGATCGTGGGTGCCAGCGGGAAGCTCATCCCACCCGGTTGCGGGGAGGCGCCGATGTAGATCGTCTCGTCCACCCCGGACGTGGTCGCGTTGAAGGTGATGCCGATCCCGTTCGACGCCGGATCGGGCAGCCACACGACCGGCGTGGCGGGCGGCGGCGATCCCTTCGGCATGGGAAGGTAGACGTTGCCCCCAGCGTCCGTGCTCGCGCCGGGGAGATCGGTCAGGCTCTTGTCGTTATGTGCGGCGATCAGCGAATAGGCGCTGGCATTGGGCAGCCCCTCCAGGTTGTCGAACGCGCCGTGCCGCTCGGCCAGCTGCTCATGAACCTTGGGTGCAAACAGCCACCGGCCGTTGCTGACGCCGTCCTCGCGCACGACGATCGTGAGTGCCCCTTCGCCGGCGGTCAGCGGCGCCACCGGGACCACGAACGGCGATTGGATCGCCTCCCAGCGGGTGTGGACCAGCTCGCTGGAAAGGACCCCGCTCAGCACATTACCGCCGTTCGGTATCTGAGGCTGGGACCAGCCGGCCAGGTCGACCGCGCGGACGCGGTATTGGTAGGTGCGGCCGTACCGCAGCGGCGGCAGACCCGTTTCGCCCTCGACGGTGTGCTCGTTGGTGATCTTCACCCCGGCCGGAGGGATCGTGAACTGCGCCGCGATCTGCGGGTTGACGTTGCCCGCCGCGTCTTGGTTCGACGCCATCTGGTTGCCGGGTGGCGGCAGCACGCCACCCTGCGGGTCGACGACGTTGAACGGCCGCGGGGCGGCCAGGCCCCATCCGTCCCAGCGAGCAATCGCCTCATGGATCAAGAAGGCGTCGGCGCTCGAGCCGGACGGCGGGGTCATCACGCCCGGCACCACGAACCCCTCGAACGGCGTACCGGTGCTCACCGTGATCGGATTGCTGGCCCCGATCGTGTAAGTGCCGGATTGCCAGTGCAGCGATAGCAGGTTTCCGCTGTCGCCGGGATTGCTGTCGTGCACGTTACCCGCGTCCATCCGCCAGCCCCGGGTGATGTCCTCGGCGTAGATCGGGTTCAGGGCCGCGCCGTGAGCCAGGTGGTCTTGGATGTTGGCTTGGATGGCCGCCTGTCGCGTCGCCAGCGTCAACAGGTTCATCGACCCGCTGGTCGGATCGCCTGCCGGTTGGCCCCAGTCGTTCCACACTACCGTGGGGCCGGCCGACCGAAGCACGGGCAAAGCGACGTCGACGCTCGCGCCCGAGGCCACCCTGTGGGCAGCGGACTGCACGTTGCGCGTGTAGGACCGCACGCTCTCGCTCGCCCCGTCGACGTCGTAGTCGAGGATCAGCACCGGGCTGGTATCCAGCGGCGAGCCGAGCGGTTGGCTGATCAGGTTCAGGTACCCGCCCGTGGGCGTATACGTAATCGTTTTGCCATCGGGCTCGAACGAGGCGACGCTGTAGTCGGTCCCCTGCGGCGAGGCGACGAACGAACTGGTCAGTACCTGCGTGGTCAGCGCCAGATTCGTGGTGGGAATGTCCGACAACGTCAGGTTGGGCGTCACCTGGAGGCCGACCTCCGTGCCGCTCCCGAGCGCACCGTCGGGCAGCGAGACCTCGATCGTGAATACGAGCCCGAACAGCGGCAGGAGCTCTGGATAGCTGGCGAGCGAGGCGATCGCCTGGTGGAAGTCGAGCACCGGCGGTTGCGCCGGTGCCGGTGGCTTGCCATCGACCAGCGACACGAGCGGCTCGTGGAGCGCGACAGCGTCGTTGATCGGCGATTGCGGCGCCTGGAGCAGGGTGAACACGTTGCTGGCCGAATTCCCCTTATTGCCCGTCGGCAGCTTGACGGTGCCGTCGCCATTGACGCCCAGGATCGACAGTTGGCGGTCGCTTGGCGAGGCTCCGGCCAGGGTGGGATACACCGGGTTCGGGGTGGTCTGGCCGGCGAGCAGCACGTCGTGCACGGCTTGGATCTGGTATGACTTCGGCTGGACCTGGGAGAAGTCCTGGCCGGTGAAAGAGTCCACCCGCGTGTGGGCAGGATCGAGCATCGCCGTCCAGCAGTCGCTTCTCAGCACGCTCAGATCTGGAGGCGCGTTCTGCGCGATGGTGGTCCCGCCGAGTGCGACGGAGAAGGTCGGATTCGCTTTGTTCACCGTCGACGGCCAATCGACCCAATCGGGGAACTCGCTCAGGATCGCGCTCTCCCCCCGGCGGGTGGTCAGCATCGGGGACACGAGCACAGAGATACGCACGGTGTGGTCGCTCCCACCGGTGAAACCCTGCGGCAGCGCCGTCCACACGAGCACCTGGAAATACTCAGGCAGGATGATCGGAGTCATCGCGCTCGATCCTCCTCAAGCGCTCGCTTGCGTCCCGGTGGCGAACGCCGCGCAATACGTCCCCCACGCACTCGACGACACGAGCTCGGTCCAAGTCGGCGGATTCGGGGACGAACCCTGCGCGATGAGCGCGCGCGGTCCCGCCCGTGCCACCGCCGCCCTGGCCGCCCCGGCCGCCTGCCCCGAGCCGACCGCTTGGCCGGAGCCGGCGAACGTCTGGGTCACGGTGATATTCACCGTCTGGCTCACGCCGCACACGCTCACGCCGACCGTCAGCGTGGCTTGGCCGGTGACGCAGTTGCCCTGCGATGCGTACTGGAGCTGGAGCTGGAGCGTCGCCGAGATCGTCACGATCCCGAGCACAGATAGCTGCCCGGAGAACTGGACATAGCCGCTGAGGTCCAGGCCCCCGCTGTCGGTGTAGCTGTAGTGGACGCCGGCCGAGAGGCTCAGGCTCCCGCTCGCCACGTACAGGTTCAGCGCTAGCTGACCGCTGAACTCGAACGCCGCATCTACCGACTGCACGCCGCCGAAGCCGACGACCAGGCTGACGTAGCCCCCGCCGCCGAACATCGCCACCGTCAGCGTAAAGGGGTTGTCCGCGCTGGCGAAGGCGAAAGACGCCACGGCCTGGCCGTCGAGCAGCGGCAGCACGAGGCCACCCGAGAAGCTCAACCCCGAGAGATTGAAAATCCCCAGCGAGATATCCGGCAGCGCCAGCGAGGTCGCCGCCTTGACGTCGGCGGCCTCCACCGTGACCGAGAGGCCGCTGCCACCCAGATTCTCCAGGAACTGCTCCAGCCCGTTGACGAACGACAACGATCCATCGAAGGCGACGCGGTCGAGGTTGACGTGCACGGTGGGTGAATTGCCCGTCTGACCGGCGAACGCGAGCGCCTCGAAATGGAGACTGAGGAAGTCGGTGCCGCTGCCCCGGCCCACCAGATAAACCGTGAACGGATCGATTGAGCCGTTGACCGTCGCCGTCGGGGCTCCGCCCTCGGGACCGACGGTGAACTCGCAGGACAGCCTCAACATGCCGTCGCTGGAGTCGGGGACGAAGATCGGCTGGCTGCCAGGGAACGCCGCCAGCCTCGTGTTGAGGGTGTAAGTGACGGTCAGGACGCCGCTCGCCGGGTCGAGGTGCGAGGTGAAGATTGGGGTCGCGAATGTCGCTGCGTCGAGGATCTGCTGGAGCTGCAAGCCGCCGAGCAGCTGCGCCCCGACGCTCGAGAAGTAATCGGTCAGGATCGACTTGCCCGTACTGGCCAAATGATCGAGGTTGGAGCTCGCGTCGCCCGCCGCGCCCCCGACCAGCCCCGTGAGCGCCGATAGCCCGGCCACCGTGATGTTGGGGGTGGCGAGCGCTCCGACCGCGGAGCCCGGCATCACGAGATCCGGAGGCGTGATCGTCTGCAAGTACACGGTTCCAGGATTGCTCGGGCTGTAACCGTTGCCCACGGCGGCGTCGGCGACTCCCGAGGCAACATAGGATGGGTAATACTCGACGTGTACTCCGCCGGCCTGGGTCGCCGTCGGATCGGTTCCGCTGTCCTGGAAGGCCATCCCGGTGAGCACCTCGGCGGCGTGCACCCGGATCCGCGCCGAGTTGATCGTGGGGTAGAAGTTCGGTTGTCCGGCCGACTCGAGCGTGGCCTGAGTCGCCGCGCCGGCAGGCCGCTTGCTCGAGTTCTGATCGTGTGCCGTCGTCGCCGCCCCGAGCGTGATCGACAGGACCGGATGAGTGGTCGCGCCCCGCTCACCCCCGTCGTGCGCGAAGCGCAGCGACGTGCCGCTGAGATACGCATACCTGGGGTGGTCCGACCGGTACGCGGTCGCGACGTTGTAGTGGCGGACCAGGCTTTCCCCCATCGACCCGGCGCTGGTGTCGTACTCGCTCAGGAAGTTCTTGTTCGGGTCGCCGCCGTAGACGAACACCAGCGGCATGCTGAAGGCCACGGTGGTGCCGGCCAGGTCGGTAGCGACGAAGTCCCACATCACGTCGGCGCCGGTCACAGTCGGGAAGAACGCCTGGTTGCCGTACAGCGTGACTAGGTTGTTGACGTCCAAATACGGAGTGATCAGCGTGACCATCCACACGGAAGCGAACGGCCAGTCGGTGGTGCCGCCGGTCGCCTCGGCAAACGGTGGACCGAACGGCTGCCCGACCGCGGGATAGGACTTGACCGGCTCCGTGACCTGGATCCTGGCCTCATATTGCAAGTACGCCACCGGGTAGTTGCTTGGATCGCTGGCCGCGTTGGACGGATCGACCGCGATTCGACGGCGAAAGTAGCTCGTGTAGATGGCCCGGTGGCCGAGCGGAAAGAGATAGCCGCGACGGACGATGACGGTGTCGATCGCGCGGCCGCCCTGGCCGAGCTCGCTCCAGCTGGCCAAGCTGATGGTCTTGCTGCTCCACTTGCCGGACAGCTCGACATTGGCTCCCAGCGCACTGAGCTCGAACGTATCGACGCTGAGCATGTCGGCCGCCGCTCCGGAGGTCGTCAAGTCGACGATGTCACGCCGGTCGCCCTGATCGAGCGTCGTGAAAGAGAACTTCTCGTCCTTGTTGTTGGGCCGGAACAGCGCCTCTGGTTCGAGATCGGACACGGTCTACCTGGGTTTCAAGAGTCCGCCGTAGGCGATCGACATCTCGCCGGTGGGCGTCACGGGTTTGCTGCCTGGTGCGTAGTCGCGGGCCGACACCGCGACCATCGCCGGATTACCGCCAGCCGAGGCCCCGACCGGCGTCTGGTGGAAAGCCGCCGCCCAGCAATCGCTGACGTCATTCGGGCTGACCAGCGGCTGCTTGCGCCCGGCGAACGGCGAGAAGCTCTGTTGGCTCGCCGGCGGACGCTTACCCGCGCCTTCCGGGGCGCGGGCTGGGGTGAGGAGCAGGGCGTAGGGATACTCGATCGCGCTTACGTTGTCCGCCGGCGCGCCCGCGGCGACCTTGGGCACGAGCAGCGTCCAGCTCGACCAATCGAGCAGGTCGGTGACCGCCATCGGCGAGGAGAACCGCACCGGCGATGGTGTGGTGAAGCACAACCGGCTCGGGCCCGACATCACCGACAGCACGGGCGGCGGATCGACGAGCCACGGATTGGGTGTCGACGAGGTTCCGGGCGTATACGAGTACGCCGCCTCGCCGATCGCCTGCGGCGGGAACTGGACGGTGATGAACGATCCGGCCCCCGGTACCAGCGAGGTGAGCGAGCCCAGGAGCGGTCTGCGGGAGAACCCGGTGAACGTGATGTCGAGCTGCAAGAGGTCGGTGGGCCGCTCGACCGAAAACGTCTCCGTGGGAGGCCGGATGACGCGATTCGCCGCCGGCGCCAGCGCGGCCACGAGCTGCTTGGCCGCCGCGGGGTGACCTTCTACGACAGCGGCCAGTGACGCCGCGGCGGCTCCGCTCAGGAATGAGCGCCGGGTGACACTCATCGCCATCTCAGCCAGCCCCGGCGACGGCAACCCCCCCGATCGATCTATTTCACCGATCATCACCACTACATATCCGCGGCTGGAAAGTTGTGACCACAGGCTCGGCGCGGAGGCGTTCGAGCTGGCTGGCCAGATCGAGCCAGCCTCGAAAACCCTGCCAGAGCCCGTTCGCTACGCGGATTCGTCCACTGATCGGTTCGCCGCGTTCCAATTCGAGCACCACGCGCGTGATGTCCGGTCGTTCCATTCGCTGATCGTGGCCAACCGCACTCCCGGTTCGCATCGGTATCGGCTAACGAACTTTTCGTCCGGCCCGGTCCACGCATACTTATCCTGGGGCCATGGGGACCGAGGTGAACTTCGGCCGTGGTGGCGAACTGTTTGAGCGCGAGGACGAGCTCGAGGCGATCGGGGGCCTGCTGGCCGGGGCGGCTGGAGGGGTTGGCGGAGCCGTGCTGATCGAAGGGGTGGCGGGGATCGGCAAGACGTCGCTGCTGCAAGCGTTCAGGCAAATCGCTGCCGATACCGGGACGACGGTGTTCGATGCGCGCGCGGCCGACCTCGAGGCCGGCTTTCCCTACGGGGTCATTCGCCAGTTGCTCGAGGCTCCCGTCCGCGCGGCGTCCGCTACGTCGCGCCGGCGGTTGCTGGCCGGCGCGGCGGAGCTGGCCGGGCCGGTCCTGCTCGAGTCGTCGGCGAATCCCACCGATCCGGCCGAGGCGGGATTCGCGGTCATCAACGGGCTCTACTGGCTCCTGGCCAACCTCGCCGGGGAAGCGCCGCTGGCGCTGGTAATCGACGATCTTCAGTCCGCCGACGAGCCATCGCTGCGGTTCCTGTCGTATCTCACGCGGCGGCTCGACGGTCTTGCCGTGGCCGTAATCGCCTCCATTCGCCGCGGGGAACTCGGCCCTGACCAACGGCTCGTGGACGAATTACGGCTCGAGCCTGCGGTGCGGGTCGTGTCACCGGCGCCGTTGAGCGAGCTCGGGGTGGCGGCCGTGCTCACGGCCGAGTTCGAGCAGACACCCGATCCGGCGTTCGCGAGGGCGTGTCACGCCGTCACGGCCGGTAACCCGTTCTACGTCCACGAGCTGGCCCGGGCGTTGCTCACGGATGGCATTGGGTCGACAGCGGAAGCCACCACCACCGTCTCGGAGATGGCTCCGCATTCGATCGCGCGCGTCACCCTGTTCCGGCTCGGTCGCCTGTCCGCCGACGCGGTTGGACTGGCACGAGCCATCGCCGTGTTGGGCAGCGACGCGCACCTCCCCCGCGTGGCGGCGATTGCTGGGCTCGATGAGCGCCGGGCGCTCACCGCGCTCGACGCGCTCGACGCTGCCGGGGTCGTGCAGATCGACGTAACGTTGGCGTTTAGCCATCCGATCGTGCAGGCGTCTATTTACGAGGAACTGTCGGAAGGCGCACGGTCGATCGCGCACCGGCAGGCCGCCGCGCTGCTGGCCGACGAAGGCGAGGACCTTGGCAAGGTGGCCAGCCATTTGCTCCGCAGCGCGCCCGTCGGCTCGCCCGAGACGATCGCCACGCTCCGCGAGGCCGCTCGGCGCGCGGTCGCGCTCGGGGCGCCCGACAACGCCGCCACCTACCTCTCGCGCGCGCTCGAGGAAGGGCCGGCTCGCGAGCTGCGGGCGGCGCTCATGATGGAGTTGGCGGTGGCGGAGAAGCTGGCTCGCCGCCCGGCCGCGCTCGACCATTTTGTCCAGGCGCGGCAGCTGGCGAGCGACCCGGCACTCCGCGCTCAGGCCGCCATCGAGCAGGCGGAGATTCTCCTCTACGTCGGCGAGTGGGAGGCGTTCGAGGACTTCGTCGACGAAGCGATCGAAGACACGGCGGAGCTCGGCCGGGACATTTTCGTCCGCACGCAGACGGTGCTGGCCGCCCATGAGGCCTACGACGCACGCTTGGTCGAGCGTTTCCTCCAACGGCTGCCTCAGCTGGAAGGGTTGGTGGACGAGGGCGGCCCGGTCACCCGTCCGCTGGCGCTTCTGCTGGCTCTCAACGCGGCATCACGCGACGAGCCGACCGAGCGGGTCCAAGCCCTGCTCGAGCACGGCTGGGACGGCGGTCGCTACGTCGCCGACGGGGAGACGATCGAGCTCCTGCCGCAGGGAATCGCCGCGTTCGCCGCTCTGGACGAGCTCGACCGCGCCGAGGAGATGGTCGAGGCAGCACGCGCGGCAGCGGCCACGAACGGGTCGGTAATGACCTATCTCGTCGCCAGCGCGCACGCCGGCTGGCTCCACGCCCGGCGCGGCAACCTGACCGCCGCCGCCGCGGAGCTACGGGGCTGCCTTGAGCTGGCGCTCGAGCTCGAGTTGCTGTTACCCGCCGCCGTTACCCTGTCGTACGCAACCGACGTCCTGCTCGAGCGCCCAGACTTCGCCGACCTCGCCGGGCTGACCGAGACGATCGAACCCGGCCCGCTCGTCAACACGCTCGCGGGAGCGATGCTGACGGCGACCCGCGGCCAGCTGCGCTTCGCCGCCGGCGATCGCAGCGCCGCCGTCGCCGACCTCAGGAGCGCCGCGTCGGTCGTCGAAGCCCTTAGTTTGTCCTACCCGCTCGGACTCGAACCCTGGCGCCCCGTCCTCGCGTCGATGCTCGACAGCACCCAGCGTGCCGAGGCGCTCGCGCTGGTCGGCACCGAGCTCGCCCGCGCTCAGCAGGTCGGTCACGGGCGCAGGGTCGGCGTCGCGCTGCGCGTCCTCGGGACGCTCGAGTCCGGCTCCGCCCTCGGCATCGAGCGGCTGGAGGAGGCGGTGACCGTACTGGCGAAGACCCCGGCCCGCCTCGAGCATGCTCGGGCGTTGGTCGAGCTCGGCGCCGCCCACCGCCGCCACGGTCACCGCGTCGCCGCCCGCCCGCCCCTCCGTGAGGGACTCGATCTGGCCGCTCGGTGCGGTGCCATTCGCCTCGCCGACCGGGCCCGGCAGGAACTCTCCGCCACCGGAGCGCGGCCCCGCCGCCAGCAAGTGACGGGCCGCGACGCGCTCACGCCCAGCGAGCTGCGCGTGGCCCAGCTGGCCGCCGACGGCCGGACCAGTCAGGACATCGCGCAGTCTCTGTTCGTCACCACGCGCACGATCGACAGCCATCTCGGTCACGTCTACGCCAAGCTCGGCATCAACTCCCGGCGAGAGCTCCGCGGGGCGCTGGCTCGAGAGGGCTAATGGGCCTCACTCGGCGACGCGACGGTAGAGATCGGGCCTTTGCTTGAGGACCACCGTCGCCGGCTGCCCGGTGGTGAGCGACTGCCACGCCGCTTCGCAGACGGTCGACGCGGCGTAGCCATCCCAGGCGCTCGCACCGGCAAGCGTGCCGCGGGCAATTGAGTCGACCCAGCTCTGCAGCTCGGCGACATACGCGGACGCGAACCGCTCCTGAAAGCCCATCGGCACCTCGACCCCCGCGTGGCCGCCGCGCCGCACATGCGTGCTCGGAGGTGGGGCGAGCGTCAGCGTGCCCGACTCACCGACGACCTCGCAGCGGACGTCATAGCCGTAGCCGGCGTGGACGAACGCCTCGACCTGCACGAGGGCGCCGGAGTCCGTTTCGAACACCGCGAGCTGGGGATCGCGGACGCCATCGGGCGCCCGACTCGACGGGCGGGGCGTGAACACGGTCGCCTTGATGAGCTCCTCTCCGAGGAGCCAGCGCACGGTGTCGACGTCGTGGACCACGGTGTCCTTGATGATCAGCTCGGTGCCGAAACCGGGCGGCACAGTCGCGTTGCGGTGCGTGGAGTAGACGAGGACCGGCGTGCCGACGTCTCCGCGCCGCAGCCGTGCCCTGAGGTCGACGTAGGCGGGATCGAAGCGCCGCATGAACCCGACCTGAACCAGCTGCCGGTCGCGTGCCAGCTCGGCCTCGACGACGCGCCAAGCTGCGTCGGCGGTCGATGCCAGCGGCTTCTCACACAGGACGGGCTTTCCGAGCTCCAAACATGCGAGGACAAGGCGCTCGTGGCTGTCGAGGGGCGAGGCGATGACAACCGCGTCCGTGTTGGGATCGTGGATCAGCTCCAGCCCATCGGCGTAGGTGGCCTCGACGCCCACTTCGCGCGCGAGGCCCTCAGCGCTGCCCGCGATCGTGTCCGCGATCGCCGTGAGCTCGGCCGCCGGAACCGATCCGCTCAGGGTTCGGACGTGCGTCCGCCCCATCGACCCGACGCCGATCACACCGACCCGAACCATCGCTCGCTCGGTTCGACTCTACTCGGGCGCTCGAGGCGGCGCCGGCGCGGCCGATGCCGCTAACGTCGTGTCGGTGCGGATCGCGACCTGGAACGTCAACTCGGTCAAGCAGCGCGTGCCTCGCCTGCTCCCCTGGTTGGACGAGCGCCATCCCGACGTGGCCTGTTTGCAGGAGACGAAGATGTCCGACGACGCCTTTTTGGAGTTGCTCGGGGGCGACCTCGCTGGGCGCGGCTACGAGATCGCGCTGCATGGAGAGGCGGCCTGGAACGGGGTGGCGATCCTCTCCCGCGCCGGGCTCGAGGACGTGACGGTCGGCCTCCCTGGCGCTCCCGGCTTCCCCCACCAGGAGGCGCGGGCGGTGGCGGCGACCTGTGGCGGGATCCGGATGGTCTCGGTCTACGTCCCCAATGGGCGCGAGCCTGATTCCGATCACTACCGGTACAAGCTCGCGTGGCTGGCTTCGCTGCGCGACGCGGTCGCCGCCGCGCCGGACGCCACCGTCGTGTGCGGCGACATGAACATCGCCCCGACCGACGAGGACGTGTTCGATCCAGAGGCCTACGTCGGCCAAACGCACGTCACCCCGCCGGAGCGCAAGGCGCTGGCCGAGATCGAGGCCCTCGGCCTGCACGACGTGGTCCGCGACCGCTGGCCGAACGAGGAGCGGGTCTTCTCCTACTGGGACTACCGCGCCGGGATGTTTCACCAGGACCTGGGAATGCGGATCGATCTCGTCCTGGCCACCGGGGTCGTTTCCGACCGGGTCAAAGCGGCCTGGATCGACCGTCAGGCTCGCAAGGGCAAGGGGCCAAGCGACCACGCGCCGGTGATCGTCGACCTGGACGAGGCCCCCGACGGCGACATCGGGCCGGTGGTGCCGCCGCCGTCGGCGCCGGCGCCCAGACGCGGTTCGAAAAAGCTGCCCCAGGCTCCCTAGGCGGCGTGACGGAATTAGCTGGTGGAGCTGGCGAGTGACTGGGCGTGGATGGCGCTGCCCGCCCGCCACGATCGTACTGGTGGTACGTGAGGGCGGGCGGGCGGCGCCAGGCGCGTCCAGGCGCCGCCAGAACGCCAGATAATTTCGTCACGTCGCCCAGGCGGCCTACTCCCGCGGGCGATCCCGGTCGCGCGAGGGCTGCACGCGCTTGGGCTCGCCCGGCATCTTCGGATAATCGGGCGGGTAGGGCATGTCTCCCTTCCCGTCCTCGGCGTCGCGCTCGTAGAGCTCGAGCAGCGCCGTCAGCGAGTGGACGGCGTCGTTGATCGCGGCATGGCGATCCCCCACCTCGGCGAACCGAGCGGGCATCGTCAGCACGGTGAAGTCCTCGGGAGCTACGTCGGGAAGCTCGTCCCAGGCGAGCGGGGCGGAGATCGGGGCACCGGGCTTCGGCCGTACGCTGTAGGCCGAGGCAATCGTCCGATCGCGCGCGTTCTGGTTGTAATCGACGAAGATCCGTTCACCCCGTTCCTCCTTCCACCAGTTGGTCGTGACCTGGCCCGGCAGACGCCGCTCCAGTTCGCGCCCGAAGGCGATCGCGGCGTGCCGGACGTCGGTGAACGTCCACTCTGGCGCGATCCGGATGTAGATGTGGATTCCCCGGCCCCCCGACGTCTTCGGGAAACCCCGGTAACCGAGCTCGTCCAGCACGACGCGCGCCTCGGCCGCGACGCGCACGGCGTCAGCGAAATCGGTCCCGGGCTGCGGGTCGAGGTCGATGCGCAGCTCGTCGGGATGATCGACGTCCGCCGCCCGAACGGGCCAGGGATGAAAGGTGATCGTCCCCATCTGCGCGGCCCACGCGACGACCGCCAGCTCGGTCGGACACACCTCGTCCGCGTGCCGCCCCGAAGGGAACTGGATCCGGGCCGTCTCCACGTAGTCCGGCGCTCCCTTGGGAATTCGCTTCTGGTAGAAGGCGTCTCCGCCGCCCCGCTCGCGGGTGGAAAGGACGATGCCCGGGTAAACGCCCTTCGGCCAGCGCTCGAGCGTCGTCGGCCGCCGATCCAGCGCACGCATGATGCCGTCGCCGACGCTCAGGTAGTAGTTGACGACGTCGAGCTTGGTGACCGCTCGCGACCGTTCGGTCTCGGGAAAGATGACGCGATCGGGGTTGGACACGCGCACGTCGCGACCCCCCGCATCTACCATCGTAGTCTCGGCCTTGGCCATCCCCTAGTTGTACGACAACCGCGCGCCGGCGCCTGCATGCGTCGTTTTGCCGCCGGGGCTGACGTTAGCTTGACAACCCTGGACCTACCTTCGCTGACATGCCCGGAGACGCGGTAGGACTCCTCACGCGCCGACAGCTGCTGACCCGCGCCGGCGGCGCGGTGGCGCTGGCCGGGCTCGGCGCGGGCGCGCTCGTCGCCGGCAACCGCGTCTTCACCCGGAGCGTGACCCGGGGAGACCGGGCAGCGGACCGCACGCTGGCCTCGTTCGCCTCCCGTTCGACCGGTCAGGTGACAGCCTTTCGCTCGCGCCCCGATCTGCTCGCGCCGGTCGTAGCCAGCACGGGCGCGGGGACGTCGAGCGGCTACCTGATGATCGGCCCCGGCTCCACCGGCGGGTTCACGCATGGGCCGCCGCGGGCGGGACCGCAGCAAGGCCCGATGCTCGTTGACGGGCACGGCGAGCTCGTGTGGTTCAACCCCCTGCCGGGCGCTCGCTGGGCGACCAACGTCCGCGTGCAGCTCTACCAGGGGCAGCCGGCGCTCACGTGGTGGGAGGGCGACGTGCTCACGGTCGGGTTCGGACGCGGGGAGGCCGTGATCGCCGACGGTTCATACCGCGAGGTGGCCCGCGTGCGCGGGGGCAACGGCCGCGCGGCCGACCTGCACGAGTTCGTGCTTACCCCCGAAGGAACGGCGCTGGTCACCTGCTTCCCGGAAACCGTCGCGACGGACCTCAGGACGCGCGGAGGGCCCCGCTCGGGGAACGCTCTGGGATCGATCATCCAGGAGATCGACGTCGCTACCGGGCGGGTGCTGTTCGAGTGGCGCAGCCTCGAGCACGTGCCGGTGTCGGAGTCGCATCAACCCATTGGGAATCCCTACGACTACTTCCACGCCAACTCGATCGATGTGACACCGGACGGTAATCTGCTCGTCTCGGCCCGCGCGACCTGGACCGTCTACAAGCTCGACCGGCGTTCCGGGGAGATCATCTGGCGGCTCGGCGGCAAGAACAGCGACTTCAGGGTCGATCCGGCGGCACAGTTCTCCTGGCAGCACGATGCCCTGCAGCTCGACGACCGCGTGATCACGTTGTTCGACGACGGCGCCGGACCGGTGACTACCGAGACGCAGTCGCGCGGGGTGTTCCTCGAGGTCGACACCGACCGGCGCACGGTCGCGCTCTCGCGCGAGTATCGCTACCCGGAGCGGCTGCTCTCGGGCGCGATGGGAAACGTCCAGGAGCTACCGAACGGTCATGTCCTGGTCGGCTGGGGCGCACAGCGGTACGTGACCGAGTTTGCCGCCGGCGGGACCCCCCTCGCGGAGGCGTCGTTGACCTCGGGGCTCTTCTCCTACCGGGCCTACCGGTTTCCGTGGACCGGCATACCGCACGAGGCCCCGGCGCTGGTGGCCGTGCGAGATGCCGCCTCCGACCGGCAGATTCTCTACGCCAGCTGGAACGGCGCCACCGAGGTGACCCACTGGCGCGTTGACACCGGACACTCGCCGGATCGGCTGCGGCCGCTCGGGATCGCCCGCCGACAGGGGTTCGAGACGGCGATCCCGCTCGGCGCCAATCCGGGCTACGCGGCGGTCGCCGCCCTCGACGCCTCGGGTCGCGTGCTGGGGGCGAGTCCCACGATCCGCGTCTGACCCCGCTCCTGGCCGGCGCCCTCGGGCTGACGGCGGCCGCCTGCGGCTCATCCTCTTCGTCGACCAGTACGCGGAAGCTGACCGTGGTCGCTCACCCGCCCACGGTCGACGCTCCGTCGACGATCTCGGTGTCCAGCTCGGCGATGAGTGCCGGTACCACTATCCCCGACAAGTACACGTGCGTAGGAGCGGGCACCTCGCCCCCGCTGGCTTGGTCGGGCATCCTCTACGCGCTACGGAGTCCGATCGGGATCGGCGCCGCGGCGAGTCCAGCCACGGTCATGAACGCGGTTAAGGCGGCGGCGATGGCTGAGGGCGCGCTCATCGTGCCCTTCGGACGGAGCTGAGGACCTCGCCGGCTAGACGATGCCGGGTTCGAGCTCGCCGATCCGTCGCAGCAGGAGATCCGCAATCTCTGGTACCCGGGCGGTGGTGGTGAGGACCAGGTCAGCCGAGCGTCGCAGCAGCGGCTCGACGTCCGCCAGGTCGGCGAGCACCTGGGCGCGCTCCTCGCGATCGCGCCCGTACGAGTTATTGGTGCGGGTGCGCAGCCGGCCGATCAACACGATCGTCGGCGCCGTGAGCAACACCCGGTAGTCGAATGGCAGCTCAATCTGCTCTTCCGAGCAGCCGGCGAAAAACAACAGCCGATCATCAGCCGTGGCCAGCAGCCCGCTCACTGCATCGAGGCGCCATCCCCATCGCCCGTTCTCGCGCGGCTCGCTGAAGCCATCGTCGTCGGCGTCGTACGCCGCATAACCGCGCCGGCGCAGCTCGTGCACCAGCGCGGATTTCCCCGTTCCGGACATGCCCGTCAGCAACACGCGCATTCGCGCAGGCTACGCGAGACGCCTCCGTCGCGGGACGATCAGCGACCTGCCGAGGCGCCATTCGTCGGGACCTCCGCGACCCCGACGACCAGCGGAGTGATGAACCGGGGCGCATGCTTGAGCGTGTCGTGGGTCAGCTCAGTGACCTCGAAGCCGGCCCCGCGAATCCCCTCGAGCGTCGGGCGGTTGCAGTGACACCCGTGGCCGATCCGCCGGTTGAGCGGCATCATCCGATCCTGGAGGCGCGCGAGCTTTTCGTCGTCGGCGCGGACGTGCTCGATGAATAACAGCCGCCCGCCCGGGCGCAGCACGCGTCGCAGCTCCCGCAAGGCCCGGGCCTGGTCGTCGACGGTGCACAGCACCAGCGTCGAAACCGCGGTGTCGAAGCTGTCGTCGTTGAACGGCAGGTCCTCGGCCGGCGCCCGCAGCAGTTTCGCCCCCGGGCGGCGCTCCGCAATCCGCTGTTGCAGCCGGCGCACCATCGGTTTTTCGGGCTCGGTGCACGTGAGCTTGCCCACGCCGTCACCGTAATAGGTCAGGTTCGCGCCGGTGCCGGCGCCAATTTCCAACACGTCGCCGGCGGCCGCCGCAAGCAGCGCCTCCCGGTGGGCACCCAGCCCGGCCTGCTCGGTCTTGGCCGCCATGTGGTCATACAGCCGGGCGAAGATCCGTCCCCAAACGCTCATCTCAACTTCCCTCCTTATTAGGACCATGAATGCGGTGTGAGGGACCGTAGGCAGGGCGCGCCGGCCCCACATGGGGCGTTCGCCTCATCTTTTGCCGTCTCCCCGTGTGCGACCGGGACGCGGTCGCTACGCCTGGGTCGTCTGCGCGGCGGACGAGACCGACACGTACTCGGCTTCGGGCAGCAAGCCGTGTTGCATCGCGAAGAGGCTCGCGCGAGCCCGGGTGGAGGCGTCGATCTTGGCGTAGATGTGTTCGATGTGGTTGGCCACCGTTTTCGGTGAGATCACGAGCTGCTGCGCGATCGCCCGGTTCGACAGACCGCGCGCGAGCAGCCTCAAAACCTCGATCTCGCGCTGGGTCAGCCCGGCCGGACCCTCGCGCCGGCGCGGTACGCGATGACCCGCCGCACCCAGCACGGCCTCCACCGCGTCGCCGTCGTGGCGGCCGGCCCGGACGTCGGCGCGCAATTCGGCGGCCGCATCATCCGGTGAGCGCGCGGGGCGGTACGGTCGCGGCTCGACCATCGCCTGGTACGCGTCCGCGGCACCGAGGACTCGGGCTGCGCGAGAGATCGCGGCCCCGGACAGCCCACGGGGATAGCCCGAGCCGTCGAGCCGTTCGCGGTGCTGGACGGCGATCTGTCCGAGCGGGGCGAGCGCCTCAGATTGGTGCAGCATCCGCTCGGTGATGTGGGGGTGCAGGCGAATCCGTTCCCATTCGCCGGGCCCGAGCGGCCCCGGCTTGTCCCAGATCGAGTTCGAGACCCCGAGCCGTCCGAGGTCGTGCACGAGGCCGGCGCGCCGCAGCGTGCGGACCTCCGCTTCCGACAGCGCAAGCTCCGCGGCCGCGGCCGCCGCGAGGTCGGCGACCGCGCGCGCGTGTCCTAGGGTGTACGGCGATTTGAGGTCGACGAAGTTGGCGATCGCCGCCAGCGCATCGTCGAACCGCTCGCCCGAGAGCACCACGGCCAGGGCCGGCTCGGCACCGATCACGGAATCCCACGTCGCGACGGCATCGAGACCGGAGAGGATCGCGGGCGCCTCGGTCGCCATGATGTTGGCCAGCCAGGGGTCGAACTGCTTGCCGGCGCGCCCCCGCGCCAGCGCGCGCGCGGCGGGCACCCCGCCCACCCGAAACGCGACCTCGATGAACTCGGCCAGCTGGGATAGCCGGGCCGCAAGCGGGACGTCCTGCCCGCTCAGCTCTCCCGGCCACCCACGGCCATCCCACTGCTCGTAGGCGCCGCTCAGCGCGCGGAGGACGTCATCGGGCAATCCGAGCTGCTCACCCAGCGACCTGGCGATCGCCGCGTGATGGGCGATCATCCCGTCCACCTCGCGGTGACCCGATAGCGCGAACTCGAGCCCCACGCGAAATCGATGGAGCGGCGCCTGACCCGAGCCGATCTTCCGCATCCCGGCCATCGCTGCGCGGACGCTGCGGAATTCGTGGTCGTACTTGCCCGACTTCAGCGCGATGTCGTCGCCGAACCACTTCGCCTGCTCGTGCGCGTCGGAGTGACAGCCGACGTTGATCAGCAGCGCCGTGTAGTAGACCGACGCGCGGGCGGGCTCGTCCAAGCCGACGCGCTCGGCGAGCCGCAGCGCGATCAAGCACTGGCGCAACACGTGCTCCATCGGCTGCCCGAAACCGAGGTCGATGCCGAGCGAAAGCGCCGCGACGAGTTCGGCCAGCCGCACGTGCGCCCGATCGGTCTCCCCAGACACAGCGCCACAGTACCGCGCCAGGAACGCTCCGGGGCGAAATCTGTCGCGCCTCGTCAGGTGGCGCGGGCGGAGTCCGTGAACCAATAGCGCCCGATAGTGTCGCTTCATATCCGAATCCAATCGTCGCTTCATTTTGCGCAACCGCCCGGAACTCGTTCAGGGGCTGCTCGGGTGGCAGGAGTGGGCGGTGGCCTCGGATTCGACACCGTTGCTGCCGGTGACCGAGATTCCGGTGTCTCGCCGAGGGAGTACCTGGGAGTGCTCGGCATGACGGGCCTGACAGCCTGGGTCGGGATCAGGGACATCGGACGCCCGCAGCCCGGTGAAACCGTGGTCGTGTCGGCAGCCGCCGGCGCGGTCGGGTCGGTGGCCGGCCAGATCGCGAGGATCGAGGGTGCGCGCGTGGTCGGCATCGCCGGTGGGCTTGAGAAATGCACCGTGCCGACCGACCAGCTCGGGTTCGATGCGGCCGTCGACTACCGAGCGGCGAAGTGGTTCATCGTGCTCGACCATTTCGACCGCATGAGCGAGGCGGTCACGGAACTGTCAGCGTGGATGCGCGAGGGAAAACTCGAGGCGCTGGAAACCGTCGTCGAGGGGTTCGAACGGCTCCCAAGCGCGATCAACATGCTGTTCGACGGTAAGAACATCGGGAAGCTGCTGCTCCACGTAGCCGACGAGCGCGAGCCAACGCGCGCTTTCGCGGCTAGCGGCGCCTCGCCAGGCACACGCGCGTGCCGAACGGCAGGCGGATCACGCCACCGGCGCGGTCGATTGCCCCGCCGACCGCGGTCAGGAGCTCGCCGCGCTCGGCCTCCGGGAGGAGGATGTGGTCCTGGTGGGTCTGGATCAGCTCGACGTACTCGGCGCTCGTGTACTCCTGCGACCAGTGGTGAGTTCTCGCCATCGGTGCGGTGAAGCCTTCGTGACCGCGGATCTCCGCGAACCAGTCGCCGGCCAGGCTCGTCGGCTCCGAACCCGGGTGCATGGGGAAGTCGGTCGCCAGTTGGGGCGCGGCCGAGTTATAAGCCTCGGTCAACGGACGGCGCAGTGCGCATTCCTTCCACTCGGGGAACGTCCAGATCGCGGCCAGCGTGCCGCCCGGCAGGAGCGCATCGTGGGCGCGGTGGTAGCGAACCTCCGGTGAGATCCAGTGCCACGCGGCGGCGGACACGAGCGCCGGCAGTCGCTCGCGGGGCCGCCAGCGCTCGAACTCGACCTCGATGATCTCTACCGCCGGGTAGCGGCGGCAGTTGACGCGCGCGACCTCGGCCATCTCGTGACTCGGCTCGAGCGCGAGCACGCCCAAGCCACGCTCGGCCAACAGCACCGTGGCCTTCCCGGTTCCCGCGCCCACCTCGACGATCCTCGCCGGCGACGTCAACCCGGCGAACTCGACGACCGCGTCGATCACCGCCGGCGGATACGACGGCCGCGCGCGGTCGTACAGCTCGGCGACGCGCCCGAAAGCCAGACGCTGGCCGTCGAGAACCTGCGGGTCACCCACTGGCTCAGTCTGCCGGAACCGGCCTGAGCACGTCGGCCCGCATCGGCGCGATGAAACGGCGCTCGCCAGGACGCTCCCCTGCGCTGCCCAGGCGCTCGAACGCTTCGGCGATCTCCGCCTCGCGCGCGTCGAATACCTCGACTCGCTTCGGGTCGACGCTGACGATCCGTTCACGCAGCGCCGCGACGCCGGCCAGTTCCACCTCGACGTCGTAGTCGACCGACTGCACGCGCTCGAGTCCGGCGAGCCGGGCCTGGTCGATCGCGTTCTGCGCCGCGCGACGCACTTCCAGCTCATCCTCGACCAGGCTCGTGAGCGTGAAGAAGTCTCCCTCGGTCAGCGGCTCCGCGATGTAGAGGACACCGCCGAGTCGCAGCACCCGTCGCGCCTCGCGCAGGGCCTGCGTCAGCTCGCCCGCCGGCACGTGATGAAACGAGCGCATGAAGACGGCCACGTCCACCGAGTCGTCGGGGAGCGGGAGCGCCTGCGCGAGTCCCACCAGATAACGAGCCCCGTCATCGCCGGCGCGACTCAAGGCCGTCGCCAGCTGCGCCGCGGACACCTCGACTCCGGTCACGCGGGCGCCCCGGGCCGATAGCTCGCGCACGAGCGCCCCGCCGCCGCACCCGATGTCGACTACGTCCCTGCCGTCGAACTCGACCAACCGCTCGAGCATCGCTAGATCGGAAATGAGCTCTCGGGGCAAGCGGCCATCCTAAAGCCAAGCCGCCCACGCGCGACGTGCGACGCCCCAATCTCAGGGATCGACTTAAGGGGTTCCCCCGATGCCGGATCTCAGGGTTCCCACGATGGTTCACGAGCGCGGCCGTTGGAAGGCTGCAGCCAACGAAACAGGCAGGCCCGCTGGCCGGGCCAAGAGGAGGTTGTGATGTTCGACGCCACCGGTCATTTGGGGAAACTCCGCGTCCTCGTTGCGCTGCTCGGAGCCCTTGCCCTGGGAGCGCTCCTCCCGGGCCACGCGCTGGCCGACGTAAGCATGACCGGAAAGGTGACCAACGCCGCCACCGGAAACGCGATCGCCGGCGCGACCGTCAACATCTACAACGCCGCCGAGGCCCAAGGGAGTCCCCCGATCATTGAGCTGCAGACCGAGAACGACGGCAGCTTCCTCAGCGGCTCCCTTCCCAACGGCAGCTACGACGTCCAGGTCGACGGGTCGAGCCAGGGCTATGCGATTCAGTGGTACAGCGACGCGGCGAGCCAGAGCGGCGCTACCGCGGTAATCGTCAACGGGACCACGATCACGCCCTCGAGCGTCAATGTCGCGCTCGATCCGGACTCCCTCTCAGGAACCGTGACCGATCAGGCCACCAGCGGCGACGTCTCCGGCGCGGAGGTCGAGCTCGTTAGCAGCGCGGACAAGGAGATCGCGGAGACGACCACCGACACCAACGGCCAATACCTCTTCTCTCCGGTGCCACCGGGCGTCGGAGACGTCGTTGTGTTCAATCCGGGGGGCGCCAACGGGAGCTACACGAGCTCCGCCTCGTCCCCTTTCACCATCCTCAACGGCCAGCAGGTGACCGAGAACGGCCAAGTCGGCCCCTCGTCCGGGACAGTGTCCGGTACGGTCACGGATCAACTCACCGGAAGTGATCTCTCAGGAGTGGAGGTCGAGCTGGTCAACAGCTCGCACACGGAGATTGCCGAGACAACCACCAACGCCGTCGGCTATTACTCATTCCCGGCGGTTCCAGCGGCCAACGGGAACGAGGTTCTGTTCAACCCCGGGGGGACCATCAACGGCTTCAGCAGCTCCACCTCCTCCCCGTTCGATGTCATCGCCGGGCAGCAGCAGACCGTGAACGGTCGGCTGCTGAGCGGCGGTGTGATCGGCGGCACCGTCACCAACTCGGCCTCTCAGGCCATCCAGGGTGTCACGATCTACGCCCAGAACACGGCCACCGACAACTCCTACACCGCCACGACCGGCTCGGCCGGGACGTACCTCCTCGACGGCTTGCCGGCCGGCAGCTACAAGGTCCAGTTCCAGCCCGCGAATGGGCAGAACTACGTCACCCAGTGGTATCTGGACAAGTCTGACTACGCGGCAGCGGTCCCGGTCTCGGTCACCAGCGGCCATACGACCAGCAACGTCAACGCGACGCTGGCCACTGGCGCGACGATTTCAGGCATCGTGACCTCGGCTGCCACGCACACCCCGGTCGCTGGGGTATACGTCAGAGTCTCCAACTACACCGAGGACTCCATCGCGAATGTCGACACGACCGACGCTCGAACGGCCCCGGACGGCTCCTACACGTTCATCGGCCTACCGCCAGGAACCTACGACGTTTATTTCTCGCCGCCGTACCCCAGCAACTACCTCGGCGAGTCCTACAACCAGCAGACGAACGAGAACAAGGCAACGCCAATCGCGCTGACCGCCGGGGCGACGAGGTCGGGCATCGACGCCGCGCTGCCCACCGGAGGCGAGATTTCCGGCAAGGTGACCACCGCCCAAGGACAACCGCTCCAGGGTGTGGAGGCCTACGTCCTCGACACCGGCGGCGAGTTCTGGGGATCCGCCTATACCGCCGCGGACGGCACCTATACGATCCCGGAGTTGCCGACCTCGGGGTCCTTCCGCGTCGGTTTCGAGGTCCCAGACGGATCGCCTTACGCCGATGAGTTCTACTCGGGCGCCGAGGGCATCGACACGGCGCGAGCAGTTCCCGTGACTGAGGGCCTCCAGACGAGCAACATCGACGCGTCGCTCCCCGTGGCCGGCACCATCTCCGGCATCGTCACCGATGCCTCGACCGGGACCCCGATCGGAGAAGACGGCGTGTCCGTGTACGACGTCAACGGCGGCGAGAGCGCCGATGAGGACTTCGGCGGAACCGCGCAGGACGGCACTTACGAGATCCCCAATCTCTTGCCGGGTACCTACAAGGTCCTCTTCGAGGGCGAGGGAAGCTTGGGCTACCAATACTTCAAGGGCGCGAGCACGCTGGCTGCGGCGAAGGTCGTGACGGTCACGGCTGCTCGGACGACCGCTGGGATCAACGGGGCCCTCGTCACGGGCGGCGAAATCTCCGGGACGGTGAGGAGCGCCTCCACCGGCGCCGCCCTGGCCGACTCCGACGTCAGCCTCCTCGATTCGAACGGCGAGTACCAGAACTCGACCCAGACTGGCCCGACCGGCCAGTACACGATCGAAGGGATCCCCGCCGGCACCTACTACGTCGAGTTCTTCGCCGAGGACGACCTGCACACGTACCAGACGCTCTTCTACGGAGGCGCCACCACACTCGGCCAGGCAAAGCCCATCACCATCGCGGCCGGCTCGACCATCGCCAATATCAACGTGTCGCTGCCAATTCAGTCTGCGCCGCGCCCGCCGACGCTGTCCGGTGGATCGATCTCAGGACTAGCGAACGACAAGCCCAACGTGAAGTTCAAGGTCACCGCGGGCTCGAACGGAGCGCCGAAGCTCAAGACCCTCAAGGTCCAGCTGCCGAACGGGCTCAGCTTCGTCAATCAGGGGCTCGGCCAGGGCGTGTCGGTCACCGGCAGCCCGAAGGTGAGCGAGCAACTGCAAGGCGGACAGCTGCTCGTGACGCTGGGTTCGCCGGCATCGGCCGTCTCCGTGTCGTTCTCCTCACCGGCCCTGAAAGAAAGCGCCATTCTGGCCCGTAAGGCGAAAACACACAAGGTCGGCTCGCTGACTGTCAAGGTCACGGTGACGCCGGCCACCGGGCCAGCGGTGCCGCTGTCGTTCACCGTCAACAACCCGGCGTCCGCCCGGGACGTCTCCGTTGTTCATCCGACGCGAGCGACTCTCGGCCGCCGGACGAACGATCGCCAACCAGCCCTGTCGCGAGACACCGTGACTACGCGTCACGACGCTCTCCGCCACTCGAGGCGCCGCGAGCGGCGGAGAGGCGCGATCCGCCGCTCAGTCAGGGCCGATCGCCACGTGTCGGGTTCGGCCACGGCCAGACACTTGTAACCATCTTGTTACTTCACGCTGGATTTCTGTCGACGGGGTGCGGAACAACTTGGTTATCACTACAACAACTTCGGCCTCCTGGCCACGCTCCAGAACATCTTTGGTGTCCGGCGGACGGGCAACGCCGCCGACCCGCTCGTGGGGCCGATCGGCTCCGATATGTTTAACAACGTCCCGACTTTAGAGCACGGCGCTGCGGGCGAGTCACCGTGAGGAATCGCACGCGGGACGGCACACGGGTGGATTTCTAATCCGGAGCCGCGGTCACCCGCCGGCCAGCCGGTCTCGCAGCTCGTCGTGCCAACGTAGCTCAGCTTCGACCCGGATCTCCCCATGGCGGAACAGGAGCTCCCCAACCAGGGGGAGGTACCCAGCGGCGGTCAGCCGCTTGCGCTCGTGCTCGAGCCGTTCCTGGAGTTCCCGGAGCGCCGCGCAGCGTCGGTCGATGGCCAGCCGGAGCTCTTCCGGGGGCGTCTGAGCTGACACCCACAGGGCGATGTCGAACGGGTCGCTCGGGAGCGAGATCTCATGCAAGAGCTTGTCGCGCAACGCCGCCAGTCCCACCGTGCCCGACTCGGTGATCGCGTACACGGTGCGCCTCGGGCGCCGACCCGCCTGCTCGACGCGGACCGCCTCGATCAGTCCCTCGGCTTCCAGCCGTCGGATCGCGTTATAGATCGACCCGACCTGCGCCTCACTCCAGTTCTCGACATCGATACGCTCAGCCAGGCGGCGGATCTCGTGGCCATGCGCCGGGCCACCCGCCTCCAGCGTCCCCAGCACGAACAAACGCGCGGTGCGCCCGGCTTGCTTAGACGGCATCCGTTACCTCAGTGGGTGGTAGCGCCGGTCTCGTGCGCCCGGCGGGTGGGCGGGCGTACCTTGGGGCGCCCGGCCGGTGCGGCGGTGTCCGTGTGGAGGTTGCTGGCGGGTTGGAGGGCCAAGGCGTCCCCGCACTCCAGATCCCCGGCGATCCGCCCCCCCCGCGCAGTGCGCGCCCGGCGTCCGGTCTCGGCGGCTGCGCACACGATGGCAATTTTCCGCCGACAGGTGGCGGAAAATTGACAATGTTCGCGGCGGTCCGCAACCGGGTTGCAGCCGGGTCCCGAGCGTTGGCGCTGCGCCTCCGCGCATCGGTCGCCTCCTCAGATGACATTCATCGCCTCCGTTTAGTCCCGGCTAATCCGCTCATCAAACCTAGTTCATGTAAACTAGTTCAGATAGCGGGAGCCATATTATGAAGCTCACGCGCCGGATCGACGCCGACCAGCCCGGCCCCTCACCGCGCAACCTCCTCTCCCGCCTGAGACTCGCACATCCGTGCCTTGGGGACTTTCGGGGGGCCGCGTATATCCGCATAAAGTCCCCAAGCCTGCTGCTTGCCATTGCCCTTGGCGCCGCGCTGGCCGGGGTACTCGTCAGTTCCGCGCTGAGATCGCCGTCGCACGGCCCCGGCAGCGCGTCGTACGGCCCCGGCGGCACGTCGCCCGGCCCCGGCGGCACGTCGCCCCTACACATCCGGCCCACGCCGCCCGCGACGCACGTCGACCTCGGCGCGTTGTGGGGCCGCGTATTCGAGGGACGCGCGTCCGCGTACGAGCCGCTGGCCGCCGCTGAAGCCCAGGCCGACCACCATCCGCCGGGTGCATCCGTGGACCGCAGCACGAACACCGTGCGGTTCACGGGGGCCGTGGCGGCGATCACGATCGTCGCCGACCCGCCCAACGGGCGCGAGATGGCGTTCCGCGCGGCGGGGCTCGAGAACCCGACGATCGAGGTGGCGCGCAACGCACGCGTGACCGTGCGCTTCGTGAATGGCGATGGCGACAGTGCTCATGGCTGGCTGCTGCTCGACCCGGTAGTACGGATCGGCGACATCGTCCACGGACCGCGGGCGTTCCCCGGCGCGTTCGCGCAGATCCTTGGAGACCCGACTGGCGCGGGGCAACCGGTCGAGACGATTGCGTTCCGCGCCGCCGAGCCTGGGACGTACCGCTACGAATGCCCCGTTCCCGGCCATGCCGCGATGGGGATGCAGGGGAACTTCGTGGTCAGCGCTTGAGCTCCATCCGTGGCCGCGGTGACGCGCGGACCGACGCGTTCGCGATGATTACCGTGCCATGAGCCTGTTTGGTGGCGACGCGCGGGATCTGCTTGCGCTTGCCGAAGATGAAGCGCGGATGCTGGGGTGCACGAAGGTCCGCCCCGAGCATCTCCTGCTGGCGTTCTCGCGGCGTGACCCGCTCAAGGATCTGCTCGGAGAGCGCCGCCTCGGCGCTCCCGACCTCCACGCGGCGATCGTTGGCGCCGGGGGCCGAGGCGATGAGCTGGTGCTCGGGCGCCTGCCGTGGTCGCTGGCGAGCGAGGAGCTTCTCCAGCAAGCGGTGCGGCTGGCGGCCGAGCGAGGAGACCGTCAGCCGGGCGCCGTGCACGTCATCCTGGCGCTCGCCGGCGACGACCGCGCCCGAGCGATCCTCTATCAGGTGGGGATCGACGATCTCGAGGAGCTCGTCACTGAACGGTGTCCGCGACGACGGGATCCGCGGAGCGAGGAGCAGGTTCGCAGAGAGCTGGTCAGAGCCGCGTTGAACGAGGGGACGCCGGGAGCGAGGGCCGGAGCGTGCGCGCCGCTCCCCGCCTTCGAACGGTTCGCCCCGGCGACCCGGCGGGCCATCCGCGCGGCAGCCGAGAGCGCGGCGTGCCTCGAGCACGCGGAGGTCGATCCGTTCCACCTCCTCCTCGGCTGCCTTCAGGTGCCCGAGAGCTTTGCCGGCCGGATCCTTGCCCGCGAATGGGAGGACGGAGAGCTCGGAGCGATTGGCGAAGCGATGGATCTGGCCTGCCGCTTTGGCCCGGCGCCGTCGCACCAGGCGACGGGGACGTTCAGCGAGTCGGCGCGCCGCGTGGTCGCCGAGGACGCGCTCAAGCTTGCTTTCCGGCTTGGACACGATCGGGTCGGATCGGGACACCTGTTGATCGCCGCCCTTGACAGCCGCGATCGCACCACCGAGCTCATGACCCGACCGTTCGCCCAGCGACTGCTGCGCACGCTGACGCGAGGGTTGCCGGGGTTCGATCCGGAAGACCACGAGGGCGAGTTGGATTGGATCCGGTTCGACTACCTCGTCCGAATCTTCATCTGGGGGTTCCGGCGGGTGCTCCCTCCGGCCTGGACTGTCAGGGGTTCAGCCCGGAGCGACATTCACCTCTGCGTGCCCGAATCTCGATCGGAGTCGGACTACCAGGTCCGCCCAGGTTGGATCGTGTCAGAACCAGGAACCGCTCCCGAGCGCCTGCGGCGGGTGACGCAATGGACGCTCGAGCGCCTCCAAGCCGCCGTGATGGACAACACTCACCAACCATGGCCCGGGGTCCCCGGCGAACCGATAGCAACGGCCCAGGCCGAACTGATCCCCGACCGCTTCAATCCAAACCTGCGTCTCTGGTACGGCAGTGGAGGGTCGGCGGTCCTCCAGCCCTTCGAGCATGAGCTCCAGTTGAACATGCTGATCGGGGCCCTGTGATCGCCCACCCGGTTCAGGAGGGCTAAGCCGCCAGCGATTCCTCGAACTCGGGCGCGAGCACGAGTATGTCTCCCTCCCGGCCGACCACTTCCTCCGCGGCCTCGCGCAGTCGGTCGAGGACGGTCCGCAGCCGATTGCGTCTCGCCGCGGGGGCGACCTCGGGCCACAGTGCCTCGATCGCGCGTTCGAGGCCGGTCGCAGCTTGCCATCCGAATGGCGCGCCGCTACGCTGGCCGCCGCTCGCGGGCAGGGACCTGGTAGTTCCGCGCAACCGAAAATGATCTCGGCGCTGCGTCACCACCGCAGGGATTCGATGGCCGGTCTCCTGGCCGGTCTGCTCATCGCGCTCGGCTGCATCGCCGCCCCGGCCCGCGCGTCGATCAGCGCCGCCCAGCGCCTCGCCGACACCTACTCGCCGATCGTGATGATGCGGACACAGGAGAACGGCCTGTGTGACTCCTCGGAGGAGCAGTTCTGGCCGCCGACCTCCGTCGACGTCGTGCTCGGCAACCCCCGGGTCAAGCTGATGGTCCATGTCGGCCACACGAACCGGCTGATCAAATGGGCTCCCACGGCGGCGGACATCGCCGGGCGCACCGAAGGCACGTACCTGGATCTGCCCGGCTCGCCGCTCTCGCCCGGCTGCACCTACGCCAAGGACTTTGCCGCGCTGCGGAGAGCCGGCCACGCTCCCGACGTGACCTACGCGCACCTCGACCGCGAGCCGGGTCATCCCGGCCTCGCGCTCCAGTACTGGTTCTATTACTACTTCAACCAGTTCAACGATCTGCACGAGAGCGACTGGGAAGGCATGCAGATCACGTTCGCCGCCGACACGCCCGGCCAGGCGCTGGCAACCGGACCCGATGAGATCGTCGTCTTCCAGCACAGCGGCGGCGAGCACACCAGTTGGGACGACTCGAGGGTGCAGAAGGAGGGCACGCACCCGGTCGTCTACTCGGCCGCGGGCTCGCACGCGACCTTCTACAGCGCGGCCCTGTGGCTCGGCAATGGCCAGAACGGATCCGGCGTCGGCTGCGACAACACGACCGAGCCGGTGACCGCGTTCCGGCCGCGAGCCATCCTGTTGCCGGACAGTCCCGTCCGCACCGGGCCGTTTGCCTGGACCAGCTTCACCGGTCGCTGGGGACAGCGCGAGGCCGGCTTCAACAACGGCCCCGCCGGCCCCAACACGAAGACCGTCTGGCGCGAGCCGTTCACCTGGATGGACAACACCCGCACGGCGAGCCCGCAGGTCCCCGGCGGCGGGCTCCTCGGCCCGTCGGTGGCCAACGCCTTCTGCGGAGCCGTCGCCACGGTGACGGGGTATCTGAACCTCGCGGCCAAGAGCCGCACCCAAGCCCTCGGCCTCGGCGTCGGCGTCCTGCTCGTGATCGTCGTGCTGATCAGCTTGACGACGTGGCGTCCGGTGCGGCTCTCCCCCCTCCACCAAGCGCGCGCACTCGGCCAGATCCTGCTCACGTCGGCGCGAATGTACGGCCACTACGCGCTGAAATTGCTCCTGATCGCGCTGAGTTCGCTGCTGCTGCTGGCGGTCTTGGAGGGCCTCGAGTTGCTCGTCTTCGGCGCCTTGAGCTCGGACAGCGCGGGGCTGACGTTCGGCGACTCGAACGTGTCGGTGTCGGTCACGACGCCCGTAGGGATCGGCCGCACGCTCGTGGCGCCGATCGCCTCGGGGGCGGTGATCGCATTCATTATGAACCTCGATCGGACCGGCGATACCTCTGTCCTGGCGGCGTGGGCGGCTGTCAAGCGCCGTTTCTGGCGATTGCTGTTGGTGCAGCTGCTCGCCGACTTCTTGGTCGTTCTCCTGATGGTGACGATCATCGGCATCCCGTACGGGATCAAGAAGTTCATCGACTGGCAGCTGGCTCAGCAGCAGGTGTTGTTCGAGGACGCCTCGATCCGAGAGGCCTTTCGCCGCAGCACTCACCTTGTCCGGGGTCACTGGTGGCACACTGGCGTGACCGCCGGAACGTTATGGCTGATCAGTCAGATACCGGGCCCGGCGCTCGGGTTTGCGCTGCTGTTCACCACGGTTCCGGTGAACACGGTCAACATCATTGGCTCGGTCGTGTTCGTATTCCTGATCCCGTTTGTAGTGATCGGGCGCACGCTTCTGTACTTCGACCTCCAGGCCCGGTCAGCCGAGCAACCGGAACGCTGGACTCGGACTCGCGCGGTGTGGCGGCGGCTGCGCGACCCCGCGCCGGCGCCGCGCGGTTCTACCTCCAGCGCGTGAGCGGTGTGTCAGTGCGTAGGAGACGGCGGCCCGCTGTGACGATGTCACGCGACTCCCACGTCGGAGCGAGAGCGCGTGGCGATCAGGTCTAACGCGAGGCGGCGCTGGGACTGCCCGCGACGGCTTCACGGAGGATGTCGGCTCCCTCCGGGGTGAGGTGGTGACGCACCAAGCGACCGCTGTGCCCGTCGAGCGCGGCGATCATCGCGTCCACGTCCTCGGGGGAGGCCATCAGGACGATCGCCGAGGACCCCTGCGGCACCTCGCTCCGAAGCTCATCGAACAGCGCGCTGCGTAGTTGAGGACCCGAGTGCTCGTGGCGAACTCCACCGACCATGCCGCCGCCCACCAACCCCACGGCGATGCCGAGCGGGCCGAATAGCAGACCGACGGCGCCGCCCACCACGGCCCCTTCGGCGGTCTGGGGCCCGATGAAGTCCAAGTCGTCGTCGGCGTCGACGTAGTGCCCGGCGATCGTCCCCCGCACCGCCATCCGATCATGGCGGTGGTGCTCGACGAACGCAACCTCTCGCGCCCACGGCGCGTCGGAGTTCTGGCCCGAGACGTCGCCATAGGCGTGCTCTGCCCCTCCCGTCTTCTCGTACACCAGCAACGCGAAATCCAGGTTGGCCGGCTCCATTGCCGGCCAACCCTACCTGTAAAGGTGAGCCCCTAGTCGCCCGATCCGGGTGATGTTGGCTCCGGCCGGTCGGCGTCAAACCGGCATCTGCCTGGCGGCGACAGCTAGCCTCGGAGAGATGGTGGCCAACTATCAACGTGTGCTCGCGGCGCCCGGCTGGTGCCGGCTCGCCGCCAGCGCGCTGCTCGCCAGGCTGCCCCAGGGCATGGCGCCGCTGGCGATCCTGCTGCTGGTCCGCGCCGCAACCCATTCCTACGCCGTGGCCGGCATCGCCGTCGGTGCTTACGCGCTGGCCAACGCCGGGTGCGCGCCGCTCCAGGGCCGCCTGGTGGACCGCTTTGGGCGCGTCGCGGTGCTCGTCCCGAGCGCCTTGGCGCAAGCCGCATCGCTCCTCGCGCTCACGCTTTCCGCGCGGGTTCAGGCCTCAGGCGTGGGGCTGGTCGTCCTCTCAGCCTTCGCGGGCGCGTTCGCGCCACCGGTGGCGCCCGCGGTTCGCGCGGTATTTCGGGACGTGTTCCACGACGCGGCACTGTTGGACAGCGCGTACGCGCTCGACTCCGTGCTCCAGGAGGTAGCCTGGATCAGCGGCCCGCTGGTCGTCGCCCTGGTCATCGCGGTCACCTCGCCGAGTGGCGCAGTCGCCCTGATCGGTGGCCTCTATATCGTCGGAACCTGCTTGTTCGTTCGCTCGCCTCTCGCGCGCGATGGCGACCGGCGAGTGCCCGATCAGCGCGTCTCGGCACTGACCAGTCCGCAGTTGCGGGCGTTGCTCGCGCCGGTGGCCTTGACGGGAATCGGCTTCGGCGCGATCGAGGTCGGGCTCCCGGCGCTGGCGCTTCACGCCGGCTCCCGGCCAGCGTCGGGATTGCTGCTGGCGTTGTGGAGCCTCGGAAGTCTGGCCGGCGGTGTCTGGTACGGGGCTCGGGTGTGGCGCTCGCCATTGGCGAGTCGATACCGGCTGGTGCTCGCGCTGGCCATCCTGCTCGACGCCCCGCTGATCATGGCCCGCTCGATCCCGGCCGGCGTCGTCTGCAGCCTGCTGGCGGGCGTCACGATCGCGCCGATGTTCTCCTGCCAGTACGCCCTCGTCAGCCGCACCGTCACCACCGGCACCGAAACCGAGGCGTTCACCTGGGTTTCGGCGGCGCTGATTGGGGGCGTCGCGGTCGGCTCGGCGCTCGCCGGAGCCACCGTCGGGCCGGCCGGCGTGAGCGGCCCGTTCCTGCTCGCGCTCGTCGCGTCGACGTTCGCGGCGGCGGTCGCCTCACGCGTGCGGGAACCGATGCCTCAGCCAGCCTGAGCTGGCTGCCGTCAGTCAGTCAGAGCAGCCAGTGGATCAGCGCCACGGTCAGCGCGATGGCCGGGATGACCACCGCGGCGATGACGACCGTGGCCGTCACGATCGCCACGCGGCGCGCGCGACCGCCCCAGCGCCCGATCCGTGCCCGCGCCACGAGAATCCCGGCCGACAGGCGATCCGCCGCCGAGGCCCGGCGCTGCCACATCAGCGCTTCACTGACGCGCCGCTCCCAGAGGACGGTCATCCGCACGGCCTCGCGCCGCATCCGGAACTGATACCACGGCAGCCGCTGGCTGCGTTCCCGCCAGTAGTGGAGGGATTCAACGCCGTCGGCCAGGTCCGGGGGGGCAAGCAGTCTGTGGACGAGCCGCTCGTCGCTGGACCGTAATGCCGTTCGCATAGGCTGATTGTGGCAGGCGGCTGGGGGACCCTCCAACCCCCTTCTGAGTAGGCCCGGCACAGACCCGAGGCCAATGCGCGAAATGCCTCTAACCATCGACCCTCGGTTGGTAGGATCGGCGCCCCGTCAAGACAGAAAGAGGTCGGTTGATGCCAGGTCCGCTACAGGTGCTTGCTGTGAGCTTTGGTCCCGGTTCTGACTTTCAGGGTCGGATCCTGGACGAACTCGATCGACTGCAAGGCCGAGGAGTGCTGCGCGTCGTCGACCTGCTGTTCGTTGCCAAGGACGAGGACGGGACGGTCGAACCGATCGTCGTCTCCGGCGACGACGACCTTGGCGCACTCCTGTCGACCATCGTTCCGCTCACCGGCCGCGTCGTGGCGCAACCAGGCGCGGGCAACGGCACCCCGGGGTTCGATCTCGCTGACGCCGCGACTCTGGCGGACTCGCTGGAACCCGGCACCGCGCTTGCCTTTGTACTCGTCGAACACGGCTGGGCGCAACCTCTGTTTGACGCGATCGCCGAGACCGGCGGCGTGCTCACCGCCGAGGGCTTCCTCACTCCTGAGGCCGGCTTGATGGTCGGCGCCGAGGTCGCGGCGATGGAAGAGGCGGCTGAGGTGATCGAGGCGGCCCAGGCCGCGGAGGCGCGGGCAGTGCTCCGCGCGATCGTCGCCGAGAGCGAAGCCGCCGAAGCGGTGACGGTTTCAGACGCGATCCGCGCCGCTGCCGCCGCCAGCGCCGTCGAGGCGCTGATCACCGCGGGACTCGTCGAGGAGGCCGCCGCGCACGAGGCCGTCGAGGCCATGCGCGCCGCCGGTCTGATCGTCGCCGCCGCCGGTGAGGCGGCCGCGGTGGCGATCGCCGAGGATGAGGAGGCCGTGCGGGCCGCGGATGCGGCGGCGGCCGGGGCGATCTCGGAGGACGCGGCCGCGGTCACAGCCGCCGACCAAGCCACCGCACAGGTGCTCTCCGAAGACGTAGCCGCCGTGAGAGCCGCCGACGCCGCGACCGCCAAGGCGATCTCGGAAGACGCGGCCGCCGCCGAAGCCGCCGACCGAGCCACAGCCGAGGCAGTCTCAGAAGACGCGACCGTTGTCGAAGCCGCCGACCAAGCCACAGCCGAGGCAGTCTCAGAAGACGCGACCGTTGTCGAAGCCGCCGACCAAGCCACAGCCGAGGCAGTCTCAGAAGACGCGGCCGTTGTCGAAGTCGCCGACCAAGCCACAGCCGAGGCAGTCTCAGAAGACTTGGCCGCAGTGGAAGCCGCCGACGAGGCGACGGCGGAGGTGCTCGCGGGAGACGCGGCCACCGTTGAAGCCGCCGACGAGGCGACGACGGAGGTGCTCGCGGGAGACGCCGCCGCCGTGGAAGCCGCCGATGAGGTGGCATCGGCGGCTGTGGCGGAGGCAGCCGCGACCGTCAGCGCGGCGTCGATCACCGACGCCGAGGCGCGCGTCCTTCGCTACCTGCCCACGCCGTTGACCTTCGCCCTCATCGCCGACAAGCTGGGGATCTCTCGCTCAGCGGCGAGGGAGCGAGCCCAGCGTGCTTACAAGAAGCTCGGCGTCCACACTCGCGCCGAGGCCGTCAGCCGGTCCCGTGAGCTCGGGATCATCGACTGACCGTCGATAGACCTGACACGTCTCCCGCGCGGATCAGGCGGCGGAGCGCTCCCGGCTCTGCCTTCAGGTAGCGGTCGAGAAACGCGATTGTGACTCCCTCGACGATCGAGAGCTGCGGCTGCTCGGACGTGTAAGGGGCCAGGTGCCCGGCGCCCAGCAGCTTGAGCAGGTACTTGGGCGTCGGCGCGAGGTCGAACACGGCGTAGGTGAAGCTCGGCGGGTCGATGGTGTCCGCCGTGCCCTGCACGGCGAGCAGCGGGGGGCTCCCGCGCGGGAAGTGAAAGGCGCCGGAGGTGGGTAGCCGGGCGCCCGAGAGGAGGATCGCCGCGTCGACCCGGGGGTCGAGGTAGGGCGGGTCGTAGGCGGTCGCGAAGGCAGTCTCGCCGCCGTCCGACTGACCGCTGACGGCGATCTGTCGCGGGTCGATCAAGTCCGCCACAGGGTCGGCGCCGGCGGCCAGCATGCGCGTGATGACGAAGCTCATGTCGCGGGGCTGGTTGACGATGTCCGCCTCGTCCGGGCCACCCGGCGCGTGCTCGTTGCTCAGCGGGAAGACGGGCGCCGCGACCACATAGCCGGCGCGCGCCCAGGCCTCCAGGAGCCGAGAGTAGTAAGCCGGCGTGACCGCGAACCCATGGCCGAACACGATCAGCGGAAACGGGCCGGGGGCGCCTTGTGGATAACGGACCACGGTCACCACCCGGCGCGACTCCAGACGGCCGCTCGGGAGCCGGATCGCACGGCTCTGGTCAATGAACGTGAGCACGCGTTCGGCGACTCGATATCGCTCGCGCCGCTGGATCGGAGCCTGCCCGCGAGCGCGGTCGACACGGTGGTCCGAGCCGGGGTGGGCCGGCGGTCGCCGGCCTGAAAGCGTGCCCCTGGATGTATCGCTACCGACGCTCGACGACGTCGCGACGGAGGGACGTGAACCCCCGCATCCGGCCAGGACCAGCGCCGCCACCACCAACGCCACCGCGGGACCGATCCCGCGTGCAGCGTCGGGGTTCGGTCGGACGGGCGTCGGCATCGCCGCATATCGTGGCGCAGATTGCACCTTCGGGAGGCTGTATTGGCGCCGTCGATCGCGTCGCGTCGGTCGGTGGCGCGCTTGTCCCGGGACTGATGGTCTGATATACATACCACGATGCCATCCGCCACCATCCAGCGGAACTGGCGAACGCCGGGTGGGACCGGGCCCTTGATCGGGGTCACCGGGCGACGGTACCCCGCCACCGCACTGGCCGGGCCGGAGCTCCACACGGTGCTGGCGAGCCTTCAGATTGACGGCTTCCACGCCTCCTACATGGAGAAGCTCGCCGAGGCAGGCGCGGTGCCCGTCTATATCACCCGTGAATCGGATCCGGCGGTTCTGATCGCTCGGCTCGATGGGCTGGTCCTGGCCGGCGGTATCGACGTCGACCCGCGTCTCTACGGCGGCACGCTGACTCCGCATTCGACGCTCCTGGATCCCCCTCAGGACGCGTTTGAGATCGCCCTCACCCGTCGCGCGGTCGAGTGCGGAATCCCGGTCCTCGGCACCTGCCGCGGCCACGAGCTGCTCAACGTCGCCTTCGGGGGGAGCTTGGTCCATCATCTGGAGGGTTTGAGTGGTCCTCGCCACCGCCGCATCATGTACCCGATGACCGATCCCGGACACCCGATCCACGTCCGTGAGGGCTCGACGCTCCACCGCCTCTACGGCACGACGGCCGAGGTCAACAGCTTCCACCACCAGGCGGTCGATCGGCTCGGGCAGGGACTGCAGGCGACCGCCGTGGCCGAGGACGACGTGGTCGAAGCGATCGAGCTCGAGGACGCCGACGTCATCGGAGTCCAGTGGCACCCGGAGTTCAGTCCCGGGGTCGAGCCGGTGTTCAACTGGCTAGTCGAGCGGGCCGGCGGCGTCGCCGCAGATCCCGACGGCAGCGTCCTCGAGGACGTGCGACTGGCGAATCGGGACGAGACGTGACTGCGGGACCGATCGAGGGTGGACCGGTCACGGCGCCCGACGCCGTCCTCGAGCAGCGCGAACGGTTGGCCACCGCGGTGGCGGCCACCGGCGTTGAGAACCCCACCCGGGTACGGATCGAGACGCCCGATCTGAACGGAACCCTGCGCGGCAAGTACGTCGCTTACGAAAAAGTGGCTTCCGGCAAACCAATCGCGTTCCCAGAGGCGTACCTGGCGCTCTCGGTGGCCGACGAGATGATCGACGTTCCAATGACCCAGATCGAGGTCGGCTACCCGGACGTGCTGATCGTCCCGGACGTCTCGACGGTCCGGCCGGTTCCATGGGAGCCGGGCGTTGTGGCGGTGATCGGCGACGGCTTCGCGACGGACGGGATCGTGCCCCATCCCGCACATCCGCGCTCGGTCCTTCGCCGCGTGACCGACGCGCTCGACGCCGAGGGCTACTCGGCGACCGTCGGGGTCGAATATGAGTTCTTCGTGTTCAGGCTCGACGAGCGCACCGAGCAGGCGCTCGCACGCGGGGACATCGACGGCCTCACCCCCATGTCGCGTCTGCGGCAGGGATACAGCCTGACGCGATGGCCCGACCACGCCGAGTTCGCCGCCGATCTCGAAGCTTCGATGCGTACCTACGGCGTGCCCATCGAAAGCATGCTGACCGAGATCGGCGCCGGGATGCTCGAGGCGGCCATCGCGCCCGCGCCGGCGCTCGAAGCGGCCGACCGGGCCGCGCGCTTCAAGCTCGGCTGCCGTGAGGTCGCGCGGCGGCACCGACTGCTGGTCAGTTTCATGGCCAAGCCGACCATGCGCGAGCAGGGCTCCTCGGGGCATATCCATCAGAGCCTGCACGATGGCGACGGTAACGCCTTCTGGGGTGGCGCTCAGAACACGCTCACCGAGGTCGGCCGTGGATATTTGGCCGGGTTGATGAGGGCGGCCCTGGAGTGCGGCGCCTTCCTGGCCCCGTTCCCGAATTCCTATCGCCGTCATAACCCCGAGTTCTGGGCTCCGACCGCCGTGAGTTGGGGATGGGACAACCGGGAGACGACCACGCGGGCGATCACGGTCGACGCCAACTCGACGCGGTTCGAGCTGCGCTGTGTGGGGGCCGACCTCCAGCCCTATCTCGCCATCGCGGCCTGCGTGGCCGGTGGCGCTTACGGGATTCGGGAAGGGCTCGCCCCACCGCCACCGGTGGGTCTCTGCACCGAGCTCGGTGCCGTGACGATGGCGGAGGGGACGATCGGCTCGGTCGCGGCCGACCTGAACGAGGCGGCCGCCCGGCTGCGCGCCTCGCGGCTGGCACGCGGGGCCTTGGGCGACGAGCTGGTCGAGCTGTACGCAGCCTCTCGCGAGATCGAACAGAGGACCTACGAACAGCTGCGCGACGCGCAGGTGCCGCCGTTCGAGATCCAGCGCTACCTCGAGACGGCCTGATGAGGCTGGACGGCAAGACAGCTCTGATCACCGGGGCCGGGTCCGGCATGGGCCGCGCCGCCAGCGTCGTCTTCGCCGAGGCCGGGGCGGCGATCGTGTGCGCCGACGTGGCCGCCGTGGCAGCCGAAGAGAGCGCCGAACTCGTGCGAGCCGGTGGCGGCGCTGCGGTGGCGGCGGTCACTGACGTCCGCAGCACCGCGGACGTCGCTGATGCGGTGGCCCTGGCCGAGCGGGAGTTCGGCGGTCTCGACGTCCTCTACAACAACGCCGGGCTATGGAAGTTCGCCCTCGATGGGTACGTCGAGGGCGAGACCGACGGCCCCTCGCCGCTGCTCACCGAGGACATCTGGCAGGAGACGATCGACGTCTCCCTGAAGGGCACCTACCTGTGCTGCCGGCACGGGATTCCGGCGCTCCTGCGGCGCGGCGGGGGCGCGATCGTCAACGTCTCCTCGGTGGCGGCGCTGCGCGTCGGATCCGGCGTCTCCGATGCCTATACGGCGGCGAAGGCCGGCGTGCTCGGCTTGACCCGGACGCTGGCCGTCGAGTACGGCCCTCGCGGGATTCGCGTCAACTGCATCGTCCCGGGTCCGATCGAGACGCCGATGGTCGAGCGGATCCCGCCCGATCGCCGAGCCGCGTTTCAGTCGTTGGTCCCGCTTGGTCGGTGGGGGAAGCCGGAGGAGGTAGCGACCATGGCGCTGTTCCTCGCCTCCGACGCGGCATCGTTTTGTACTGGACAGTCGTTTGTCGTCGACGGCGGCTACCTCGCTTACTAATTACTTAGTCGACGGCGGGCCGTTGATCAGCGCGGCCGGCGAGGCGGTGCAGCTGGTCGGCCGTCGTGTTGAGATGCGTCGCCATGGCTCGGCCGGCACGGCTGGGATCGTGTCGCTCGAATGCGTCCACGATCCGTGCGTGCTGTGACACTCCGACCGTCAACATGTCGTCAAGCGCGATCGCCCGGAACGGGACATAGAGCTCGGCACGCGCGTCCTCGACCGCGCGCCGGAGCAGATCACACGCGGCGATTTCCGCAATTCTCATGTGGAAGCGGACATCGCTGCGCCGGAAGGCATTGACGTCCTCGCTGGTCCGACCCTGTTCCACCAGCACGCGCAGCTCGGCGATCTCCGCTGGACTGACACGCTCGGCGGCCCGTTCAGCGGCGCATCGCTCATTCGTGAGTCGAAAATCGAGCAGTCCCTCGAGCTCATCCCACCGCTTCCGCATCCAGCTTCGCACTTCCTGCGGGCGCATCGATCCCGAGTGAACGTGCATCGAGCTGCGCGAACCGCGCTCGGTCTCGAGGTACCCCTCGGCGGCCAGGGTGCGGATCGCCTCGCGCAGCGTCACGCGCGAGACGCCCATCTCTTCCGCCAGCAACCGCTCGGCGGGCAGCCTCGAGCCCGGACGGAGCTCACCGAGATGGATCGCCCGCCGCAGGCGCTGCGCCACCGCCTCGTAGGCGGGCACCGCCTCGATGTCTGACCCGCTCTCCAACCATGCCGGCGAGCTTGGCTCCATGGCCTGAAGTCTAGTCCAGCGACACGGTCCTCCCGGGTCCCACTAAGCCGTCGACGAGCGTCGACGCGGCGTTGATGCAGGCCTCCACGTCGAGTTCCGGATCCCACGCCTGCTGGAGTACGAGGCCTTGGAAGATCGCGACGCACACCCGCGCGAAGGCTTCTGGATCGACCTCGGCCGGGACCGTTTTTGCCCGCTGCGCGCGACGCACGAGTTCGGCGATGATCGCGACCGGTTCGGTCAGCCCGGCACTCACCACCTCCATGATCCGCTCGTCGCGTAGCGCCTCGCCCCACACCTGCACGGTGACGCGACGCCATCGTTGCTCGTGGGGGTCGGTCAGCCGTCCCAGCGTCGCCTCGGCGATGCGCTGCAGCGCCGTCCGCAGGTCGGCGTCCGAGCCCGCCTTCGCGAGGGCGCTGGCCTCCTGACGATGGTGCTCCTCGGCGATCGCGGCGACGATGTCCTCCTTGGCCGGGAAATATCGGTAGAGCGCACCGGCGCTGAGGCCGGTCTCGGCGACGATGTCCTGCATCGTCGTACGGTGAAATCCCTCCCGCGAGAAGCACACGACCGCGGCGTCCATGATCTGCCGCCGGCGCGCTTCCAGATAGCTCTCGCTGACCCGCGGCACCTCACACCCTCCTGGCCAGCGCGACGCGATAGTAGGCGGGCGCCAGTGGGGCCGGCTCGGCGGTGTAGAAGCGCGCTGCCGCGTCCGACACCGCCGTATCCCACTCGAGCGCAAAGCCGTGCTCCGACAGGTAGCCGGGCACGTGACCGGGGTCGAGCCCGAAAGTGAACGGCTCGCCCACCCGCCGCACCGCCTCGAGTGTCGTGCTCGCGCCGGCGAACCTGGCGGAGCCGTCGAGCATCCGCCGGTCGACGTAGGTGAACACCACCGGCGAGCCCGACCCGAGCGCGCCGGCCAGGAAGGCGAACGTGCCCGCCACCGTGCCGCTGTCTAGGTAGTTGGTCGTCCCCTCCCACACCACCACCGTTTGCGCGCCGGTCCTGAAGCCACGATCGGCGAGCGCCCGGGCGGGGTCGTCGGACCCGAACACCACCGATACGAACGCGACGGGACCCGGGCCGAGGCCGGACAGCGCGCGGCGCTTGGCCGACTGGGTCGCCGGGTGATCGACCTCGAACACCGTCATCCCGCTCATCCCCGGCAGTCGCCAGGCGCGGGTGTCGAACCCCGCCCCCAAGATCAGCACTTGTTCCACGTCACTCAGCTGCGCCGCCACGGTGTCGTCGATCAGCCGCGTGCGCACGACCACGCCGGCGCGAACGCACGGCCACCGGTCGTCGATCGCGCGCTCGAGCAACCGCCGAACCGCGGTGACCCGTCCAAGCTCGGCGACCGCCCGGAACCCCGGGCCAAGGAACCTGGCCGCCAGCGGATCGTCCGCCACCCGGGCCGCTCGCGGACGGCGCGCTTCGAGGGCGCGGAACAGCGCGTTGTGCTCCGCCGTGCGGCTCGCCCGTCCTGGTTTCACGCGCGGCTCCGACGGTGGCTATAAAAAGCGGACATCCGTTCATTTATATCAGGAACGCCGCAAGCTCGAGTGCGCGCAGGCGCGCGGGGTCGGCGATGACCTCGTACTCGGTGACCGTGAAGCCGACGCTGGTCATCGTGATCGGGATGAGCAATCGCCCGCGAGGGGCCACGACGATGCCGACTCTGCCATCGATGAGCGCCGGCTCGGCGAGCCGCGCGCGCGGGGAGAGCAGGAGGGTCTGCTCGGCCACCGCCTGGGCGCCGCGCAGTTCGGCCGGGGCGCCTGCCGGCATGACCATCGGGTCGGCCCGCCGCACCACGTCGGGGGCGAGCACCGCGATGAGTCCCGGGAGGTCGCCCTCTCGGGCGGCGGCGAGAAAGGCCTCCACGACGTTGCGCTGACGCGCCAGCTCGGCCGCGTGGACCGACGGCGTTCCTCGGACCTTCCGGCGCGCTCGGCTCGCCAGGGTCTTGGCCGAGCTCGGAGTGGTTCCGATGATCCGCCCGATCTCCGCGAACGGCATCCCGAAGCTGTCGTGCAGCACGAACGCGACGCGTTCGCTCGTGGTGAGGCGGTCGAGCACGACCAGCAGCGCCCGCCCCACCGCCTCGGCGAGCATCAGCTCGCGCTCGGGCTCCCCGTCGAGGTCGTCGTTGGTCGCCTCCGGGGCGACGGTCCCGAAAGGCTGTTCGGGTCGCGCCTTTCGCGAGCGCAGCACGTCGAGCGACAGGCGCGCGACGACTGTGGTCAGCCACCCGGGAAGGTTCTTCACATCGCCGGCGCCGGCGCGCTCGAGCCGTAACCAAGCCTCCTGAACGACGTCATCGGCATCGCTTCCGGAGCCGAGTAACCGATAGGCGAGGCCATGCAGCCGGCTTCGCTGGGATTCGAATTGCTGGGCTAGCGGTTCGCGCAGATCCATCGGTCCACCTTTGCTGCTCGCGGTTCGTCATAGGCAGTGAGAGTCCCTGTTGACGACCCGAACGGAGGTAACCGATGAGCATCCACGTGCTGCATACCAGGGTAAAGCAGTCGAGTATCGGGCAGCTCGAGCCGGGGTGGCTCGCGACCCGGAGAGCGACGGCCAACCTCGGCCACGGTGGCGCGTTCTGGCTGTTGGCCAGCACGTTGATGCTGCTCTTGGTGGCCTCCACGGCGCCGTCCCCGCTCTACCCGGTCTATCAAGCGCGCTGGCACTTCTCCGCGCTCACGCTGACCGCCGTGTTCAGCGTGTTTCCGCTCGCGCTCCTCGCCGCATTGCTCATCGCCGGTCGCGTCTCCGACCACGTGGGGCGCCGCCCGACCATCCTCGTCGGGCTCGGGATCGAGCTTGCGGCCACGCTGACGATCGCCGAAGCCCGCGGGACGGCCTGGCTGTTCGCCGCTCGCGCCCTCCAAGGGCTGGGCACCGGGATCGCCATGAGCGCCATCGGCGCCGGGCTGCTCGATCTGCAGCCGTATCGCCACCCGCGTCTCGGAGCGTTGCTCGGCGCGATCGCGCCGCTGGCAGGGCTATCCGTCGGCGCGCTCGTCGCCGGGTCGCTCGTCCAATACGCGCCCGACCCCATGCGCCTGGTGTTCTGGGTGCTACTCGGGAGCTTCATCCTCGTCGCCCTTGCAACCACGAGGATCCGCGAGCCAGTCCGGCGGCGCGGCGCCTGGCGGCACACGCTGCGGCCCAGGCTGGCCGTAGCGCGCCACGTGCGCGGCACCTTCATCGCCACCCTCCCCTGTCTGGCCGCGCCGTGGGCGCTCGGGAGGCTGATCATCGCCCTCGGCCCGTCGATCATGGCCCGCGAACTGGGCACGCACAACTACCTCGTCGCCGGCCTGCCGATCGTGATCATGGCCGGGGTCAGCGCGGTGATGTCCTGTGTGCTCCGGGACGCGCCCGTCCGCACCACCGCAACTCTCGGCTTGCTTGCGATGGCGATCGGCATCGGTTTGGTTCTGGTCGCGGTGCGCGTCGACGTGACCGCCCTCTTCCTCGCCGGCACCGCGGTGGCTGGACTCGGCTACGGCCCCTCCTACGCCGCGGGGTACCGCAGCCTCATCGCCCGTGGCGGCGAGCCCGGGCGCGGCGCGCTGGTCGCGGCCATCCTCACCGTTGCCTATCTCGCGTTCAGCCTCCCGGCATTGCTCGCCGGGTTCGCCGCGACTCTCTACGGCCTGCGGGAAACCACCTACGCGTACGGCGTCACCCTGATCGCGATCGCCCTGATCGCGGTGGCGATGGCGCTTCGGATTCAGGATGACGACGCGGTGCATTGACAAGACTCCTTTGCAAAGATATCTTTGCGGATATGCCCGGCGAAGAACTCGATGTCAGCGCCGTTCGCGCACTCGCGCATCCGCTCCGGCTGCGATTGCTGGACCTGTTGAGGTTCGACGGCCCGGCGACCGCGACGATCCTCGCGCGCCGGCTTGGGGAGTCGAGCGGATCGACGAGTTATCACCTGAGACAGCTCGCGCGTCACGGGTACATCGAGAATCTGCCGCGCCAGGGGGGACGCGAGCGTTGGTGGCGCTACCGCGAGCGGCGTGCCGTGATCGATCCGGACGCCGCTGGGGGCAACAGCAGCCGGCGACTGCTGGCCGAGCTGTTGAGCCGCGAGGCATACGCGCTCGACGGCTATCTGGCCGCGACGGAGCGCGATCCGGCATGGGACAAAGCCGCCTTCTTCCAGTCGCGAGCGCTGAGGCTCACCCCGGCGGAGCTAGCGCAGCTGGGTGACGCGATCTCGGCAACCCTCGCACGCTTCCAAAGCGCAGACAGTGACAACACCGCGCCGGGAGCACTGCCGGTGCGGTTCCTCGCGCTCGGGTTCCCACTCGCGATCGAGGCACAGTGACAACCGCCCTCGCTACCTCAGCGCTCGTCGACGCGTTGATCGAACGGCTGCAGGACCGCTATGTCTTTCCGGGGCGCTCGGAGCGGGCGGCGGATCTCCTGCACGCACAGCTGACCGCCGGCGTATATCCCCAGACCTCGGGACCGGACCTTTGCCAGCGCATCTCGGCCGACCTGTTCGAGGCGACCGACGACAAGCATCTCCGCTTGATCTGGCACGAATCGGCCGAGACGAGCGGTGGCGAGTCGGACCTGGTCAACGAGCTGCGTGAGCTGTTTCGCCGGGAGAACCATGGCGTCCGACGTGTCGAGCGGTTGGCCGGGAACGTCGGCCTGGTTGAGCTGACACTCATTCCGGACGTGGCACTCGCGGGACCCACTCTGACCGCAGTCATGTGCCTCGTCCAGCACACCCACGCTCTGATCGTCGATCTCCGAGCTGCGCGTGGCGGGAGTCCGGATGCGATCTGTTACTTCTCGAGCTTCCTATTTCCCGACGGTGACACCCGTCTGTCCGACATCCTCGACGGCCCCGATGGCACCGCCCGTCAGTTCTGGACGTACCCCTACCTGCCCGGCCCGCGCTACCTCGACCGTCCCGTCTACCTCCTCACCAGCGCCACCACCTTCTCGGGTGGTGAATCGCTCGCCTACGACTTACAGGCGCTCGGCCGTGGAACCGTCATCGGGGAGACCACACGCGGCGGAGCGCACGCGTGCGAGGTTGTCTCGCTTGCCGCGCACGTAGAACTGCGACTTCCGGTTGCCCGTCCGGTCAATCCCGTTACCGGCGGCAACTGGGAAGCCGTCGGCGTCCAACCCGACATTCCCGCGCCGTCAGACGCGGCGTTGGTGGTCGCCTACCGTTCCGCGCTGGAGACGATCGCGGGCGACGGAGGGCTGTCCGAGATCGACCGCCGCGAAGCAGCCTCGGCCCTCGAGTCGCGCTCCGGCGCAGGCGGGGAGGCCGCGAGCTCCTCCGCCACCAGGTAGGCCAGCGTCAGCCCGCGGCCGAGCGCGAAGCCGCTGTTGTAGCCGGTCCCGGAGGAGGTGAGGGCGGCGCAGGATCCGATCGCGTAGAGGCCCGGGATCGGCCGCCGGCCGGCGTCCAGCACGTGGCCATCGCCGTCGATGCGCACGCCGCTCGAGCCGATGCCCGTGCCCAGGATGTAAAGGTGGGTTCCGAAATACGGGGGCTCGGACACCGGAGCGAGCAGCGGATTCGGCTCATGACTCGGGTCGCCGGCGTAGCTCCGCACGAATGAGACCGTGCCGCGACCGAAGTCCGGGTCCTCACCGCGCGCGGCATGCTCGTTGAAGCGCGCGACGGTGCGCTCGAGCTCCTCACCGTCGACCCCGAGCCTGCGCCCCAACTCGACCAAGGTGTCCGCCGAGACGACGAGCTCGTTGGAGTACTCGCCACCGGGAGGGGTGTCACCGAGCCCATAGCGCCGATGGTGCCCCTCGTCCCAGACCATGAAGCATGGAAGGTGCCGATCGTCGGGGTCGAGGGCTCGGGAGATCAGCGAAACCCAATAGGAGTCGTCGCAGAAGCGCCGCCCGCGCACGTCCACGATGATCGCTCCCGGGAGCGCATACTCGGGCCCGTAGACGAACCCGGGCTCGTTGTCGGCCGGGCAGCCGGGCAGCATCGGGACGCTCGTTGCGGGCAGTTTGGCCAGATCGCCGCCGACCTGGCACGCCAGGTGGATGGCGTCCCCACGGATGCTGTGTGGAGCCAGGCTGCCGTAGTCCTCGGGATCGATCCCGAGCAGCTCGGCGACCAGCTCGGGGTCCCAGTCGTAGGCGCTCGCCGCCAGCACCACCGGACCGTGCTCGACGCGCTCTCCCCCGGGACCGGCGGCGCGAACCCCGACGACGGAGCCGCTGTCGTCGGTCAGCAGTGCGGTCACCGGGTGCGAGGTGACGATCTCGATCAGTGCCTCCTGAAGCGCCCGGCGCAGGAACCAGGCGACGACGCCGGTGCCGAAGGTCAGCGGATCCGAGCCGTCATCCTGCTGCTCGAGCAGTGCCTGGCGGCGGCCCACCTCAACGATCCGGTCGTAGGAGACGCCCACCGGGAAATGCGGGCTGCGCCGCAGCTTCGACCGCCATTCGCCGAGGTCGCGACCGTCGATCGGAGCGTTGGTCAGGTATCGCCCCACTCCGAGCGCGCCGTCCGCCTCGGAGTGGTAGTCGACGAGGCCCGGGATCACGACCCACTCGATCGCGCCGATCTCCTCCCAGTATCTCGTCGCCACCGGGGCGCTCGTGAGCCACCGCTCCATCGCCGCCTCGTCGAGCAACGATGGGTCCTGATCGGCGATCGCGCGCACGTAGGTCTCGACTCGTTCGAGGCTGTCCCGGATGCCGTCGCGCTCGGCGACGTGGTTGGCGCCGACCCACACCTGCCCCCCGGAGTAAGCGGCGGCCCCGCCGACCATGTCCGCGGCCTCGAACACGATCGCCCGGCGGCCGTGCACGGCGACCCCGATCGCGGCGGCCAACCCGGACAGCCCGGCGCCGACGACGATCACCGGCAACTCGCTCGCGCCCGGCTCAGCACCTTGGGTCGACATGGTTCTCCTCCCTCCGGCGAATCTAGGATGATGATTACACCGGATCCTACAGGGCCGCGACTACGAGACCAGCGTTCCCTCGGCCAGGTTCCCGTACGCCGTGCGCAGCTCGCGCTTGAGGATCTTGCCGCTGGGGTTCTTGGGCAGCTCGTCGAGGATCACCACGTACTTTGGAACCTTGAACGGCGCCAGCCGTTGTTTGCAGAGCTCGATGATCTCCACCTGGCTGAGCGTCTCGGAGCCGCGCGGGACCACCCCGGCGGTGACCGCCTCGATCCAGTGAGGGTGCGCGACACCGAAGACCGCGACCTCGGCGACCTTCGGATGCTCGTAGATCACCTCCTCAACCTCGCGGCTTGACACGTTCTCCCCGCCGGTATTGATCATGTCCTTCTTGCGGTCGACGATCGTGATGTACCCCTCGCCGTCCATCACGGCGAGATCCCCGCTGTGGAACCACCCACCGCGGAACGCGTCCGCGGTCTTGCCGGGATCGTTCCAGTAACCGAGCATCGCGTGCGGGCTGCGGTGGACGATCTCCCCGACGCTCCCCGCCGGTACGGGCAGATCGTCATTGTCGACGAGTCTCGTCTCGACGTTGATCGACGGTCGGCCGGCCGAGCCCGCCTTGCGCATCTGATCCTCGGGCCGCAGCACGGTGGCCAGCGGCGACATCTCGGTCTGTCCATAGAAGTTGTAGAGCCTGACGTCGGGCAGCCGGCGGGTCAGCTCTTGGAGCACCTCCACCGGCATGCTGGAGGCGCCGTAATACCCCTTCCGCAGCGAAGACAGATCACGACCGTCGAACTCGGGCGATCGGAGCAGGCTGATCCACACGGTCGGGGGGCAGAACAGCTTGGTCGCCCGCTCGCGCTCGATCGCCGGAAGCAACAGGCTCGGGTCCGGCTTATCGAGGATGACACTCGTCGCCCCGAGGTAGAGGTCCGTGGTCAGAAAGCAGTGCAGCTGTGCACAGTGGTACAGAGGCAGCGAGTGCACCTCGACGTCATCGCCGGTCATCTCCCCATCGAGCGCGCAACTCACGTACTGAGCGATCAGGTTGCGGCTCGTCAGCATCACGCCTTTGGGCCGTGACTCGGTGCCGCTCGTGTACAGGAGCTGGAGCGGATCGTCGTCGGCAATATCGAGCGCCGGCTCTCGGTTGTCCTGGTGGCGCATCCAATCGGAGACGTGCTCCCAGCCCGCTACCGGCTCGCCGATCACCCCGCGGACCTGCACGTCGGTCAGTTGGCTGATCTCGATTGCGCGATCGGCGATCGCGCACAGTTGGTCCTCGGCGATCAGGCCGTGCGCACCCGAGTGGTCAAGGATGTACGCGACCTCCCCGGGGCTCAGCATGAAGTTGATCGGCACCGAAACGGCGCCGAGCCTGGCCAGCGCGAGGTAGCCCACGACGAAACCGTGCGAGTTGTGCGACAGGATCGCGATCCGGTCGCCCTTACCAACGCCACGCTCGATCAACGCGCTCGCCGTCCGGTTGACCGTGTCGTCCAGTTCGGCGTATGCCTGGCGCACGTCCCGGTAGACGATCGCCGGCTTGTCGGGATGACGCAGTGCACTCCGGCGTAGCAGGTCGCCGATGGTGTGGCGCCGAGCCGTCGCGACATCGCTGGCGAGCGATGTGTCAGTGGTCACGATGGACCTCCGACCGCCACCGCCGCCGGCCGCGCGCCACCTCGGGCCTGCATCTCGGTCGTCTCCCAGTGCCATTTCCACTCACCCCATCCGACCTCTCCCTCGTACGTCCAACGCGCGACGCCGACGATGTTGAACTGGTTCGGCCACGTTGGCAGAACGAACGTCGACGTCGGCTCGCCCACGATCCGGTGGCCGCGTCCCCGCTCATCCTCCAGCTCATAAACCAGCCGCTTCGTGTACCAGCCGTCCATCTCGTAGCGACCAGTGCCGGCCTTGAGCAGGATCACTTCGCCATGATCGAGCAGATACCCATTGGTCACGGGCGCGGACTCGAGCTCGGTGTTCTTCGTCTGGACGTGAAAGGCGAAATCCTCGCCCCAGAAACCTTCATCGAAATAGCCGCACCCGTGGCCGTACTCCGGTCGCGGCGACCACGTGTGGTCACGGTTGGAGGGGAAGCTGATCGGGATCGTCTCGCCGTGCAGGCGCAGCTCACCCTCGAACATCATCGTCTGGTCGATGTGACCGATCGAGCTGGCGAGGGCGGGATCCACGTGGTGGAAGTGGCTGAAATCCGCGCCTTCCGGCAGCCGCGTCACGTGGCTCGAGAGGGCGGGCATCATCGCCGTGGCCTCCATGTCCACCACCGTCCCGCGGAAGCCCTCGTAGCGGATGGTCCACTTTGTCAGGGGCTCGTGCATGCGCACCTCGAGGCCGTTGGCCAGCGCGTAGTGGTCGAGGTTCTGCGGGGGGATCGGCAGGTGGACCTGATGGTCGTAGTGCTCGGTATCGAGGACGGTGGCGCAATCGTGACTCCAGATCACGATCAGCGACATGACCACGTCGAGGTTCGGGCGAAAGCCGGCGTACAGGTGGCCGCGGAGATTGCGCTCGGGGACCAGGAAGGGAAACCAGTTCGTCTCGACCCACGTTCGATCTCGGTACGCCGGGCGGTGGAACAAAGCATCGCTCGTCGGGACCGACTCAACCATCACAACCTCCTCGTCGTCGCCATACCTGAACGCTCGCGCGCCCGCGCGAGCAGCTCCCGCTCGATCTCAGCCGCGTTGACCAGACCGCGCCGAAGATCGCGGAGCGCACCGTCCGCTGCGCCATCCGCGCGCTCGTGCAGCGCAGCGACCGCGGTGTCGATCGCCACCAGCAGGCTCGCGTTCTCGCGCAGGGGGTCATCGCCGGCCGCCGGCGCCCCGCCCGTTGCCTGTAGGAGCGCGTCGCGCAGAGTCGCGTTCTCGCGCGCGAGCGCGGCGAACAGCTCCGGCCACGCCGCGCCGACCTCGCTGACGATCAGCGCGATCGCGTCGAGCTGCTGACGGACGAACTCGTCTTTGACCTCGGCGCGCACGTCAGTGCGGAGCACTTCGCCGGCTCGGTTCAGGACGCGGCCCAGCGAATCAAAGAACACCGCGACCGTCCTCGTACGCCTCGATCTCGGCGGCGAGCAACCGCGTCACCTGGTTGAGCTTGGGGTACGCGGTGGCCATCCGCATGTCGCCTCCCCATTCGACGACGCTGGGCAGGCCGACGAGGAGCGTCCAGGTGTGGAAGAGCAGCGAGTAGATCACGTAGTAGTGGAGCCGACGGAGGTCTACCGTCCGCCCGGTGTGGTGCTCGTAGCGCGCCACGAGCTGATCGAGCGGACTCAGCATCGCCATCAATTCCGGATGGGCCTCGCGCTGTGCCGGGTGGCAGGCGTAGCCGAGGTCCTGCATCGGGTCGCCGACGATCGCGCCCTCCCAGTCCAGGAGGGCGATGATCCGATCGTCTTGCCAGATGAAGTTCCCGACGCGGTAATCGGCGTGCACGATCACCATCTCGGCGCGGTCCCCGTCCGGCGCGTGCCGCCGGCACCACTCCGCGGCGTCGCCGAAGATCGGCAGCGGCACCCACTCCGCCGTCCGCTGGCGGGCGCTGTCGACCATCTCGTCGATCAGGCCGTGGAGGCGCTCGCGCTCGGTGGCCGGAGCGCTGAGCGCCCCCGCGAGCGCTGGTCTGGTCCAGTCCACCCGCTGTAGCTCAGCGAGCACGCGTACGAATTCGTCCGTCATCTGCGCGCGCCGGCGCAGATCGTGCCACTCGGGGCGCTGGGCGATGTTGCGGTAGTCGGGGATCTCGCCCGCGATGTAGCCGAGCACGATGAACGGACGGCCCGCGACCGCCGGGTCGCTGCAATGGCCGAGCAGCGGCGGGACCGGAACCCCGGTGTCGGCCAGACCGGAGATCATCCGCGCCTCGTGGCCGATGTCGTAGGGCTCGAACGGCCCGCGCAGCGGCTCGCGACGCAGGACAAGGCGAGTTGGTGCTGCATCCGGAGCAGCCTGATCCTGGACGTCGAGCAGCCACGTCTCGTTGGAGACTCCCCCCGAGACCCGCGTGAGGCCGACCAGCCGCACGCCGCTCCAATCCGGCCGCACGTGGTCGTGCAGCCACGTGGTGAGGCGGTCGAGCAGGGCAGCGTCCCGGCTGAGCGGCTGCGGCGGGGCCTCGGTCGCCAAGTCGGTCGAGGGCGGGTCGGCGGACATTCGCGCTAGCTCTACGGGGCGCGGGGCGACTCGTAGAGCTCGACCACGTATCCGTCGGGGTCCGTGGCGTACAGCGCCTTGGCCCCGAGGTTCGGGCCGCTCGCGAAGGTCAGCGCGGACGGGACGCGTGGCGGACACCCGGCCGCGGCCATCCGTTGCGCCAGCGCATCGATGTCCTCCACGAACAAACAGATGTGTCCCGACCCCCAATCACACGGCCGGCAAGCGCCCGACATCCTCTCCAGACCCCCCCACTGCACGAGCTCGAGCTCGACGTCGGTTCCCGGAAACCGCAGATTGGCCTTCGCCAGCGTCCTCACCGGCATCCCGGTCACGGCCGCCAGGTAATCGGCCTCGGTCTCACGCTCGTAGATCACCTCGAGACCGAGCACGTCGCGGTAGAACGGAAGTGAAACCGCGAGGTCGCGGACGCTGATGCCCGCGTGGCGAAGCCCGAGGACGCGCGCGCTCGGTCGCGATTCCTCAACCGACCGATCAGTCATGACTGTGTGAATAATATGCATAGATTCGCGGCCATGCAAGCGACGCAACTCCGAGATGAATTCGACCTGCTGGTCCTGGGCGGCGGCATGTCAGGCCTTGCCGCCGCGGCCCGCGGCGTCCAGCACGGCGCGCGGGTCGCGCTGGTCGAGAAGGCCGACCGTGTCGGCGGATCGGCCATCCAGGCCGAGTTCATCTGGACGGCCCCCACGCTCGAGGTCCTGCGCGAGATCAATCCGCTCGGGGATGCCGGACTCGGCGCGCATCTGATCTCGAGCCAGAAGATGGCGCTCGACTGGGTCGCCTCGCTCGGGATCCCGGTCGGTCCCGAGGTCGAACTGCTCGGCTTCGGCACCGGCCACCAGGTCGATCTCGGGCTGCTGATCACCGCGATGGAGAGGATCGTGCGCGATGACCCGCGGAGCGAGCTGCTCGTGCAGAGCGAGCCCGAGCGCCTGCTCCAGGACGAGGAGCACCGAGTGATCGGGGCCGCGGTGCTCGGCCGCGATGGAGCCAGGCGAACCGTGCTTGCGCGCCACACCGTGCTCGCCACGGGAGGGTTCGCCGGGAGCCCCGAGCTCCGCGCCGAGTGGATTGGAGAGGCCGCACGGAACCTCCCGTTGAGGGCCAATCCGTACAGCGACGGTCGCGGCCTCGTGCTGGGGAGGTCGGTGGGGGCGGGCATCAGAGCTGCCGGTGCGGGCTTCTACGGCCACCTGATGGCGGCCGGAGTGCCGCCGGACCCCGAGGTTGGACTGGCCACGATGACCTTCTTCCATTCTGAGCACGGCGTGCTCGTCAATCGGCTGGGTCGCCGCTTCGTGGATGAGACGCTCGGCGACCACCTCAACGCGCTGGCGACGCTGGATCAGCCGGCCGCGCGCGCCCTGCTGATCTGCGACGCTCGCGTTCACCGGGAGTGGATGCTCAAACCGTACGTCACGGGATTGCCGGCGCCTGACAAGTTCGCGCTGGCCTACCGCCAGGGCGCGCGCTGCGCGACCGCCCACAGCGTCGAAGAGTTCTCCGACCTGCCCCCCGAGTGGGGCTACCCCGGTGCCGCCGTCAGTCACACCCTGAGCGAGTTCAACTCGCGGGTTGCTACTGACCGCGGGCTCGACCCGCCCCGCCGTAGGGACGCTGCTCCCCTGACCGAGCCGCCCTACTACGTGCTCGAGGTCACCCCGGCGATCACCTTCACGTTCACCGGCCTGCGCATCGATCCCGCGGCGCGCGTCCTGGACGGGGATGGCCGGCCGATCGGCGGGCTGCTGGCGGCCGGCGCCGACGCCGGTGGACTGTATTTCCGAGCCTACGCCGGTGGGCTGGCCCCGGCGCTCATCTTCGGCCTCACCGCCGCGCAGACGGCCGGCTCCCGGGACCACTGACCATGTCCACGGCCTCGCGCATCGTCCTCCCCGCCGGCCTCGACGCCTACATAGAGGCGATCTCGCGCTGCGACTACGACGAGGCCATCTGCCACGTTGACGATCAGATCCAGTCCGCGCTGCCGCCACCCGACGACCAGGAGGAGACCGGTCCCCGTCGCCTGGCCGTCGGCCCGAACGGCCTCAGAGAGATCCTTCCCGATTGCGTCGGCGCACCGGTGGTCCTCCTGGTGGCGGCGGGGACGGGCAGCCAGTGGCTCCTGGAGGGCCGCATCGAATCCGCTCCCGCCCGGACGTTCGTGGCCAGTTTCACGCTGCGGCGCAACCTGCTCGTGCGGCAGCTGATCTACCGCTGCCAGCTGGTCGAGCCGCCGCCTGTCGACCAGGTGGCGGCAAGTGGCGCTCACCACGACGGCCGAGCCGTCGTCGAGCGGTACTTCGAGTGCCTGGACCGGGGCGACTTTGCGGGCGCGGTCGGATGCTTCTCCGCCGGCGTCCTGTATTCCCATCCCCCTTATTCGCCCGGCGCCGGGCGGGCCGAGTTCCGCGGGGCCGATGAGCTCCGGCAAGGATTCGAGCGGCGCGGGCCGAAGCCCAACCGCCATCACGTGCTGCTCGTCAGCGCCCAGAGCGGAGCCGCTTGCTTGATCGAGGGCCAATCGGTGGACCAGCCGAGCGGGAGCTCGTTCATTTCCAGCTTCTCGCTCGCTCCGGACGGCCTGATCAACCGGTATCTCGCGGTGGCCTGCCGACCGATCGTCCCGTTCGAGCATTCCCGGCAGGACGGCCGCGGTTCAGGCTGAGGCCGGCGTGTCAGGCCCGTTCGCCCGCGGCTCGGTCTCGCTGGGGCTGCATCCACTGGCCTCCCGCGACGCCCCGAGCCAGGCCGTCGCGATCGTCGAACAGGCCGTCGCCGCCGAGCGCGCCGGGTTCGACGGGGTCACGCTGAGCGAGCACCACGGAGCCTTTCTCGGCTACATGGGCCAGCCCCTGCTGGCCGCCACGTGGGTCTTGTCGGGCACCGAGCGGGTGTGGGCCGGCCCCGCGCCCTACCTGCTCGCCCTGCGCAATCCGGCCCTGGTGGCCGAGGAGCTCGCGTGGACGGCGGCTCGCTTCCCCGGGCGCGTGGGTGTCGCGCTCGCGCCCGGGTATGCCCGCGACGATTTCGACCTCCTCGGCGTCCCCTTCGAGGACCGCGACCGGCGGTTCGGGCAAGCCCTTCAGACGCTGCTCGACATCCTCCGGGGAGGTGATTTGCAAGCCGCGCGCGATCCGGCGATCAGCGCCTGGATTGCCCGCCCGGCCACGATCCTCACCGCCGGCAACAGCCGTCCCGGCGTGCGTCGGGCGGCGGCGGTCGGGACCGGCCTCCTGCTCCCGGGCGGCAACGCCCGCGAGCGTTATCGGGAGCTCGTCGCCCTTTACCGCGCGGCGGGGCCACCGGGCCCGGTGGTCAAGATCCGCCAGCTCTGGCTCGGCCACCCGCCGCCGGGAGCGCTCGCGGCGCGCGACGACGTCTACCGCGAGGCCGCCACCTCGGAGATGCGCCAGTCGCGCGGCTTCGCCGAGCCCTTCCTGCACGGCTCCGACGAGCACGTGCTCGACGAGCTATCCCGCGACGTGGAGGACTTCGGGCTTGACGGCCTCAACCTCCGTTTCAACCTGCCCGGGACGGGCCGCGAGGACGTGCTCGAGCAGATCGCCCGTTTTGGTGACACGGTCCTGCCACACCTAATTGGTCGGTCCTAGTTTCGACGATCACGTGGCCTACGCGGACGTGCCGTACATGGTGGCGCCGCGGTGCATCTTGGCCAGGTCGATCGCGATCCGCTCCGTCGGCGTAACCTCGAGCACGACCCGACGCGCCGAGTCGAGGTTCTCCACGAATTCCGCCCGGTACCGCTCATCGTCCGGAAAGCGGCGCTCGGCGAGCGCCGCGTAGAACCAACGCTTTGTCTCTTCATCGGTGTGAACCTGGCAGGTTCCGCGATACGTCACCGACTTGCCGTGCCCCAACGCGGTGCCGGTACTGGTCACGACGAGCGCCACACGTGGGTCTCGGCCAACGGCCCTCACGCGACCTCGGTTCCAGCTCGCGGTCAGCCAGAAATGGCCGTCGCGGAAGACGAAGCTCATGATCACGCCAAACGGCGACCCGTCCTTGGTTGACCAGATGAACGTGCACTCAGTTTGGGCGCTGAAAAGCCGCGCTTCGTCTTCGGCGTCAAGTCCGTATTCGGATAGGACCTCGAAATTCTTGGCGGCGCCAGGGTTCTGACCCGCCGAGGCGCGCTCTCCGGGTCCGTTGAGGCGCTCGCTCACGACGGAGGAGCCTACCGCCAGCGTTCAAAAACGACATTGCAGTTGACGTCGTCTTTAGCTTGCGTTTATGATCGCGGCATGGACCTGGGGTTGAAGTCCGCCCGCGGGCGGGTGGCGGTGCTTGCCTGCGCGTGCCTGCTCGCGCTCACCCTCGCGCTGGGCTCCTCAGTGCGAGCCGGGGCGCGGCCGGCCGCCGAGGCCCGGCCGGACCTCGTCGTCACGCGGCTGATCGTCGAAGGCCTCGGCCACAACCCGTACCTCGTCGTCCCGCAAAGCGGCCAGGTTCCGAACATCACCGTCAAGGTCACCACTCGCAACGTCGGCCACGCCGCGGCCCGGGAGTCGAGCACGCTGGTCGTGCTCGAGGGAATGCGCGACACGCAGGGCAGTGCGTTTCAGTCGGACTTCTCGCTGCAGCGCGTCCACGCGCTCGCGCCGGGCCAGTCGCAGACAAACACCCTCACGATCAAGGACGTCAAGCCGCACCTCGGCCCGACGCACATGCGTGCCGTCGCCGACTGGGACGACAAGGTCACCGAGAGCAACGGCCAGAACAACGAGCGAACCTCGCCGATGATCCCGGCGATCGCTCGCACGTGGGACGCCGAAAGCCTGACCGCCAAACTGAGCGGCGGGCAGCTCGTCGAGGGCGAAGACGGCAGGGCAAACATCGGCCTGTTTTTCCGCTTCAACCACCTCGACGTCGGCGCCGGGATCTTTTACTACCGGGTCACCGGTAGCGTCACCGAGACTGTCAAGGTGAAGCTGGGGCCGTGCGGCGGGCAAGGGGCGGATTCGGTCGGTCACGCGCCGTGGAGCAACACCAGCTTCTTCGGCGTCAGCTTCGGCCTCGACAAGTACCTCGGCGTGGTCAAGGCCTCGGCCAACAAGATCACCGTCTCGATCACCTGCGAGGGCCACACCTCGAAGGTCCCGTTCAACATGCTCGACCTGCGGATCGGCTCGGGCGCGCCGGTCGGGATGTACAAGTACAGCACCAGGATCAGGGACGTCGCCGAAATGACCTCGAACGGCGCCCTGATCGACTACTTCTGGTTGCTGAAGGCCGACGTCCCGTAATACGCGCGCCGCGCGGCACCAGCCCGATCTGTAGCCTCTGGGCCCCGTGCGGCAGAAAGGACGGAGGCATGAGCACAACTCGGCAGGAGCCGTGGATCACCGGCTGGACCGCGTCGGACCCGCTGCAAATCGGATTCATCTCCGTCGCCCACGACGAGGGAACGTGGGAACCGGGACTGCGCCCGTACCTCGAGTATCGCGAGCTCGGCTTGGCGGAGGTCACCGGCGGCAAGCTCGGCGCCCAGCACGTACGCTCGCGCGAGCGAGCCTCGAGTGACTGGCACTGCCATGACCTGGATTTCCAGTTTTTCTACGTGGTGAAGGGGTCGATCGCCATCGAGAACGAAAAGGGTGACACGGTCACGCTCGGCCCCGGCGACACCGGTTATCAACCCGGCCTTTTCTGGCACCGCGAGACGATCACCGAGGGCTACGAGGTCGTCGAGATCACGGGACCGGCCAAAGGCGAGACGATCACCGGCCGGGAGTCACCACTTCCGGCCCGCGCCAGCACGCTCGGCCCGGACCGCGACCCGTTCTATTCACTCGACCGTGACGAGAATTACGAACTCGGCAAGGGCCCGCGAAGCTTCTTCAAGTATCGTGACCTGGGGACTGCGACGCGGACCGATGGGCGCATCCACCTCCACGTCGTCCGTGCCACCGGCGAGCCTGGCGAGGGTACCGGCTGGCATTACCACTCGATGGCCCAGTGGTTCATGATCGTCGAGGGTACCTCCGATATCCGTGTGGAGACACGCCCGCGCCAGAAGCTGGTCGTGGGCGACACGATGTGCATCGGCTCGGGTCCCAGGATGCGACACGACGTGGCGCCGTTCTCCGGCGACTACGCCGTCCTGGAGATGTGCGTCCCAGCCGAATACGAGACGGTTGCGGTCGAGCCGCCCGAGGGCGCGGCCGATTGATGATCGCCACGCCGCCGCCGTCGGGCGGCGGGGGTGGGGATCGATCAAACGTTTGTTTGGCAAAGCCGGTAGCTTTCTGTGGGTGACGTGGGAGTTTCGCCAAGTGGAGCGCCGATCGTGATCGCGGGAACGGAGCGAGGCACGAGCGCGGAGCTGATCGCGGACCGGCTCTTCGTGATGGGCGGCACGGTCCCGGCTGACGGCCGCGTGACCTGGGCGCCGGCCGTGGCCCGCGGCCATCAACCCCAGAATTGCTTCGTCCTGCGTGACGACGGCGCCATGCTCGTCGTCGATCCGGGCCCGGCGATCGTCGTCACGAAGGTGCTCGCGGGGCTCGAGTCTCAACCGTCCGTCGACCGGCCTCCGCTCGTGTTCCTGACCCGCTATCAGCTCGACGGCATCGGCAACCTGGGCTCCGTCGCCGAGCTGCTGACGCCGAGCGCCGTCTACAGCGGCGGGGTGATCAACCCGTTCGACTCCTTCGATCAGGTCGGAGCGGCTCAGGGTCGCGATCTGTCGCTCACCTTCACGCGCATCACGCCGGGCGAGACGATCGAGTACGGCGACTGCACGTTTGAGGTGCTCGCCCCGATGCTTCGGCTCCTCGCGACCTACTGGGGGTTCGACCGCCGGACGGGCACGCTCTTCACGTCGGACTCGTTCACTCACGGGATGGTTGCCGATCCCACCGCCCGACCCGTGATCGACGATCCGGCCACGGACCCCACCACGCTCGAGGACGTGCGGGCGCATATCCACGCCACTTTCGAATGGCTCGATGGGGCCAACACCGCCCCGATCGTCGAGCATCTCGTGCGCATGTTCGACGAGCGGGAGGTCGAGGTGATCGCTCCCGATCGCGGCTGCGTCTTGCAGGGGCGAGACGTCGTCGACCGGCATCTCGGGCTGATGATCGAGGCGCTCGAAGTCCTCAGCCGGGGCCGCGGATGAGTGCCACCGTCGTCCCCGACACCCACACCAGCCCGCCGCGCGAGGTCGCGCCGGGCATCTGGTGGTTGCCGGAATGCCTCGTCTCGGATCACACCGGCCAGCAGGCCCATGTCCACGTCGCGCCATTTCTGGTCGTCGGGGAGACGGAGACCCTGCTCTACGACACCGGGCCCCCCGCGCACTGGGACACGGTGCGCGCCAACATCCGCTCGATCATCGGCGGGCGGCCCATCGACTGGATTGCGCCGTCGCACCCCGAGGTGCCGCATTGCGGCAACATCGAGCATCTGTTTGAGGCCTACCCTCACAGCCGCGTGGTTGGCGACATCCGCGACTATCACTGCTACTACCCCCACTGCGCCGATCGCTTCGAGCCGCGCGGGCCGGAGGCGCCCCTCGACCTGGGTGGCGGCTACGAGATCACTCTGCTCCCTGCGCCGATCAAGGATCTGCCGAGCAGCCAGTGGGCCTACGAGCGCCGAACCCAGACGATGTTCGTGGCCGACGCCTTCTCGTTCACCCACCACCCCGAGCTCGAGGGTCCAGACGACATGGCCGCTCACCGGCTCGGGGAGTGTACGTTGCTCTCCAGCGAGCTCGACAAGCCACCCGAGCTCGACCAGATCGTCTGGATCAACGAGCGCGCCCTGTTTTGGACGCGCTTCGCCGACGTCGAGCGCTACCTGAGCGCCACGGAAACGCTCTTCCAAGACTATCCGTCACGGTTACTGGCGCCGGCCCACGGAGCGGTGATCGACGACATTGACACGGTCCTGCCAATCATTTGGGAGGCGTACCGAATCCCCGGCCGCCGGTAGACGGGTTCACCCTGACTGCACTAAAACACTGCCTCGCCCCGCCACAGCGCCTCGCCACCTCCGTCCACGTACACGATCTGGCCGGTAACGAGTCGATTAGAGGCACGCGTGAGCCAGACGAGCACTTCCGCGATCTCCGCCGGGCGAGCCGGACCGCCGATCGGCATCGGCGCCCGATTGGCCAACCTCTCTCTACCCTCCGCGCTCGACAACACTTCCTTCATCATGGGCGTCTCGACGACGGCCGGCGCGACGCCGTTGAGCGTGACGCCATGGCCCGCCCAGGGTCGGCTCGGAGCGGTCCGACGAAGCCAGCGAGAGAGGGCGTTCTTGGACGAGGAGTACACCAGGCGCCGCTGGTCGCGGCGATAGAGGACGGCCGCGGCGCTGACTGCAAGCTCCTCGTCATCGGCGAGGCAGGCACCGACGACGGTAGGGTCCGTGTCCAAAACGGAGACAACCGACGACACGACGGCGACCCGCGGCTGTCGGCTCTGTTGCAGCACTGGCAACAGTCCCTCGAGCAGGCGTACGACGCCGAAGTAGTTGACGCGAATCGTGGTCGCGTCGGGTGCGTCGACTCCGGCACAGGCAATCACGCCGTCGATCGCCGGGAATTCACGACACAGTCCGACGACGGCCTCCTCTCGGCCGGCTTCGGACGAAAGATCCGCGGTGATTTCGGCGTCGCGAAGATCTACGCCGATGACCCGATGTCCTCCACCGCACAGCTGCTCACGCGTCGCTGCACCGATTCCGGATGCGGAGCCCGTGACGACGTAGGTCCGACGTTGGTCATCAGTCTGCCCGTCGGTCACAGCAGGTCGGCATACTACGTGAGAAGCCCTCGGTGGCGCGCGAGGTTTCGCAACGTTCCGGCGCCGGGGTCTCGGTACCCCGCGGTCACGACAGCCCTGTGCGAAGCGAGGTGGTTTTAGGTGGTCATACTCGTCACCGGCGGTTGCGGGTTCGTCGGCGCCCACACGGTTCGCGCGCTGTTGGCTCGGGGCCACGACGTCGTTGCCTACGACTCGCTCGTCGCCGCCAACTCCATCGACATCGTTCTCGGCGACGCGGAGCGGGCCCGAGTGGCGCTCGCGCCAGGGGACGTGACCGATTTGCCACTCCTGTTGCGCACCTGCCAGGAGTACGGAGTCGAGGCGATTGTCAACCTCGCGTTCAGCATGGGGATTGTCGATGAGAACGTTTCCCGCGCCATCGCGGTCAACTGCCAAGGTGCCGCAAATGTCTTCGAGGCGGCGGCGCTCCTGGGGCTGCGGAAAGTGGTCTGGTCGGGGTCGAATGCCGTTTTCGGCCCGCCGGCCCGTTATCCGTCGCTGCCTCTGAGCGAGGACGCGCCCCACTACCCGGACACGATCTACGGCGCATCGAAGTCGTTCGTCGAGCGGCTGGCCGCGCATTATCGGCGCCAACGCGGCGTCAGCTCGAGCGGAGCGCGGCTGGTGATCATGTACGGGCCGGGGCGCCTGCGCGGCGGCGCGATGCACGTCGTCGACGCGTTCATGGCCGCGATCGAGGGGCGGGCCTACCAGGTTCCGTTCCCCGACGAGCGACAAGGATTCCTCTACGTCGCCGACGCCGCCGAGTGCCTCGCGCTCCTCATCGATGCCGAGGAGACAGCGACCCCCGTCTACAACCTCGCCGGCGAGACGTGCACCGTGTGGGACTATGCGCGTCGCTGCGTCGAGGTGGTCGGACCGGCCGAGCTGACAAGCGGTTCGGGTACGTTCCCCGCCCAGCTGACCTGGGAGCTGTCGAATGACGCGCTCGAGCGCGAGCTCGGCTTCCGCCCCGCCCGGAGCCTGACCGCCGGGCTCGCCGAATGGCGCGACTTCATCAGGGCGTCGTCTTGATCAGGAACGGACGCGGGATCTCGCCTGTGGCGGTAACGCTCCCCCGGGCTTAGGATTGGTGCATGTCGCATCCCGATCCGTCTGCTGCTCCTGACACCCGGCCGATCGAGCCCGGCGAGGTCTTTGAGAACCCGGTGACGCGGGAGCGTGCCGTCCTCGTCGAGGCGCCATGGTGGAACGATGCCGGCCGTGCCGTAGCCGACATGACCGCGCTGCCCGGCGCGCGGGTCGTCGGTGAGCACCTCCACCCAGCGCTGCGCGAGAGCTTCACGGTCCACGAGGGCGAACTGACCGTCCTGCGCGACGGCCAGCGGTCGATCCTGCGAGCCGGTGAGCGAGCGGACATCGAGCCAGGCGTGTGGCACGACTGGTGGAACGAGGGGAACGTGGACGCGATCGTCCGTGTGGTGGTCACGCCGGGTGAGCGATTCGCGCACATGATCGAGACGCTGTTCGGACTCGCCCGCGAAGGTCACGTCAACAAGCGCGGGATGCCACACCCCCTGCAGCTCGCGCTCACCGCGAACGAGTTCGCCGACGTGATCGTCTTCCGCAAGCCACCGGCCGTCGTTCAGCGTGCGTTGTTCGGAGCGCTGGCGCCGATCGCGCGCCGGCGTGGCTACCGCGCGACCTATCCGACCCTCTCGAGAACGACCCTCGCTCCGCGGCGACCCGCGCCGGTCAAAACGCCCCCACCCGAGACCTGACCAACGCCGCCCCCATCGGCGCGGCGTACCCCATACCAACACCGCCCTCTCCAGGTTGATCGGCGAGCGCACGCGTCGGGTCAGGGATCGCTCGCGTGCGATGGGCCGCAAGCAAAGAGCGGTCACGCGCACCATCCGTCGCCGCTCCGGAGAGGCCAAGCGCGAGGTGCTCAAGCCCACGGCCCAGACGGGCGAGTAGTTGGACCGCTCGATCAACGGCCATCGGCTCTAGCACCTGCATACTGACGGGATGGGAACTAGGATGCTAGATGTATGCGACACCGGCCTCCTTACGATGCGATGCTCGTCGTGGGGTGATCTTGAGCCCGCGGTGCCGAACGACGCCCAGCGGACTCTATTCGAGTCCGTCGCCCGTGAGATCGCGGCCCTGATGCACCGCGCGTTTCTCGCCAGAGGACGAGATCGCCGTGTTCTGGCGTGGTTCCGTGTTACCCGAGCGGTTGGCAGATGTGTTGGCGCCATACACCGTGTCCGCGGGGCCGGCGTAGCACGGATGTGTTTGAAGTTGACGCTCCAGGGTTCGGTGCTAGTCGTATGCTGACTCAGATGATGGGATTGATGCGTCTTTCCCGATCCGCCATGTGCCTGCGGGCCACCGTCACGGGCACGGTGACGACCATAGCCGTCGACTCTGAGCAAGCGACGGACGCTTGTACCCGAGACGCGCTGGCAGCGGTTGGTGTCCGAGCCGGAGTCACATCATGAACGCGAGCCAGGGCCAGACAGTTACATTGCACGGCCACTCGATCAGCTACGTGCAGAAGGGCGCCGGGCCGGTTCTTCTGCTCATCCATGGCATGGCGGGCTCGCTGGAGACCTGGCGATCAGTGATCGATCCACTCGCTCGCAACGCCACAGTCGTCGCGGTGGATCTGCCCGGGCATGGCGCGTCCAGCCCGGGAGGGGGGGATTACTCGCTGGGCTCCCTGGCCGCCGGCTTGCGCGATGTGCTGGTCACGCTCGGACACGACCGGGTGACGCTGGTGGGCCACTCTCTGGGCGGTGGTATCGCGATGCAGTTCGCGTACCAGTTCCCAGAGATGACCGAGCGGTTGGTGCTGGTGTCCAGCGGCGGGCTGGGTCTCGAGGTGAATCCCGCACTCCGCGCAGCTTCGCTACCGGGAGCCAACCTCTTTCTCTCCGTCACCGCCGGAGTAACGCGACGTGCGTCCGGCATTGCGGGACGCATGCTCCGAGTTACTCATGCGCCTTCGAACGCCGGTCTGGACGAGCTGGTCCGAAGTTACGCTTCCCTGGCCGACACCGATCGCCGCGCGGCGTTTCTGGCCACGGTACGAAGTGTTGTCGGTCTCAGCGGCCAAACCGTTTACGCGGGAGATCGTCTGTATCTGGCGAGCGACCTTCCCGTCCTCTTCATCTGGGGGGCAGAGGACCCAATCATTCCGGTTGACCACGCCAGGGCGGCGCACCGGCAGTTGCCCGACAGCACACTCGCGGTGTTTGAAGGCGTTCGCCATTTCCCTCACATCGAGGCGCCACAGCGGTTCGTGACTGCGCTCGAGGACTTCTGCGCCACAACCGAACCGGCGGTCTTCGATGCCGCTACCTGGCGGGCACGCATGAGGGTCACCGAAGTGTCCGACTGAGCGCGGATACGGATGGCCGGGCCGTCACTCGCGCGGGGCGATAACCAACAGCGTCGCGTCGTCACGCAGGGTCGCGGGCGAGGCCGCGATCACCGCGTCTTGCAGGCCGCTCACCGTCGTCGCGGGCGAGCGAGGACCAAGCTCGGCCAGGATCGCCTGCAGGCCAGGATCGCCGACGCGGCCGCCGTCGAGCGTGCCCGAGGAGCGCCCTTCGGAGCCCACCGAATACGCCGCCGCTGTACGCCATGAGCACCAGACGCTGCGCCATAGGGCCCATTACAAGCTCATGCAGGCGTTCCTCGAACCGGAGATCTTCGAAGGCGCCGTCACGCTCAAGCGAACTCCGGCCGCAGCCAGGGGCAGACAGCTCCGACTCGTCGAGAACGAACGCGGCTGACGCCAGGGCAGGATCTCACCGAAAACGGCCAGAAAGATGGGTACAACACCCCATGATCGCAAGTCGGCCGGCACGTAGCCTGGTGCCAGTCAACCGAGGAGATCAGAGAAATGCCGAAGGTATCGAGGGAAACCGCTTCGAAGGTCGAACAGCACGGCCCGGCCGAGGATCGCACAGACGAACTCGACGACTATTCGGTCAGTTTCGTGTCGATAAGTCAGGACATCGACCTGGCGCCAATGCTCAAGGGACTGCCGGATGACCGCTGTCAATGCCCGCACTGGGGGTATGTTTTCAAGGGCAGGCTGACCTGGCGCTTCGCAGACCACGAGGAAATCTTCGAGGCCGGCGATGCCTATTACGTACCGCCCGGCCACGCGCCAAAGGCCGAGGCAGGCAGCGAGTTCGTCCAGTTCAGCCCGACGAACGAGCTGCGCGCCGTCGAAGCGGAGATGATGAAGAACATGACGGCGACCCAGCGCGCTTGAGTCGCCGGAGAGCCGTCAAGGGATCCAAACGCGCCCCCGGGCGAGCGCTTTAGCGGCCAGCAGAAAGGTTTCGCTCGTGGCTTGCGGAGACTCGCTGGCGAGCGGATCTTGGCCCACGGCTCGGCGACCCGCCTCCACTCACGGCGCCCGAAGGCGTCAAGAGCTGGAGACTGGGTCATCGAGCGGACGTTTCGGGCGCTCGCGCCCGCGCTATCTCGGGCTCTCTTACCCGGAGAACCCGCTAGTCGCGATGTAGACCGTATTGGCGCCGTTCGGGTGGATCAGCAGCGCCGGAATCTGACACTTGGCAGGTAGCATGAATTTGGCGGTGATCCGCGCGTTGCCCTTGGTCGAGATCGGGAACGAATTGCTCGTGCCCACCGGCGTGCTACTGCCGCCGCAGTACAGCGAGGCACTAACGGTCGTCACCGGCCCAGTCGTTCCAGTAAACGGTGCGACGGGGATCACGAGCCCGCGGATCCTGGCGTCGAGCCGACCGTCGCTCCCTAACCGGGCTTCGCCCGAGCGGAGTACCCAGGAAACGCTGCCGGCCGTGGCGCCGAGCAGGGTGGGGTCAGTTGGGACGCTCGGGGCCAGCGACGTTGAAAGCACGGCTCGGTTGTCGTGGCCTCGGTGACGTCCGTGTCCGCTTCCGGAATCTCCCAGCGCGGTCACTGCCGTCGTCGCCGATCCCGCGAAGGCAGACGCTGCGAGTAGCGCCACCGCGGTTCGCTTCGATACATACATTTGAGCCCTCCGTCGTAGGGATGTTGCGCACGCGGCCGGGCGCGCCGGCGGCGATGCGCTCCTTAGTCAGGACGCCAAGCGGCGAGCGATCCTTCCTTCGCCAGGACGAAACAGACGAAGAGAGGGTCAAAGGCGTCTAACGCCGACTTTCGCGTGGCGGTTTGAGGGGCGGTAGCTCTCGCGGTTGGGTGCGGTTGAGGGGCGCGAACCCTGTGTTTGGCGGGGTTTGCGAGTCCGTGGCGGCGTTGTCGGGTGACGGGATGGGGTCGAACTCGGGGACTGGTTACTAGCCATGCTGGAAGTGTTCGGTACGTTACGCTCGGCGAGGAGCGTCCGCAGCGACCCGATATCTCAGCGAAATACGAGGGTTCGCGTGGCCCGTGGCCGTCGGCAGCGGGGTTGGCAGCGGTTCTGTCCGACCGACCAAGTGTACTATCTGGATCGTCCAGTCAGCGAGATCGCCCCAACCTCGTCCGGGCGGTGAGTTCTTCGCCGAGCCCGCCGACCCGACCCAGCGCCGCTACGAGGCCTTGCGCGCGTACCTGCTCGAGAGTCGTCCAGCCGCGGAGGTCGCCAACGCGTTCGGTTACACGGTCGAGACACTGAACTCGCTCGTGCGCGACTTCCGTGCCGGCCGCCGCGAGTTCTTCCTCTCCTCACGCCCGGGACCCAAGCGCGCGCCAGGAAAGGAGCGCGCGCACGACCGGATCGTTGAGCTGCGCACGGCGGGTCACTCGATCGACGAGATCGCGCTGGTGCTCGCGCGGGAAGGGATCGCGTTGAATCGCACCGGGATCGCCGAGGTGATCGCCGAGGAAGGATTCGAGCGGCTGTGGCGCCGCCCCGAGCAGTTGCGCGGCGCGCCGCGGCGCGAGCAGCTGCCGCGGACCGGCGTGATCGACTTCGACACATGGCCCGAGCGCGTTGAGACCAAGCACGCCGGCCTGCTGCTGTGCGTGCCCGATCTCGTCGCGCTCGACCTACCCGCGATCGTGAAGGCGGCGGGATACCCGGGCACGGCCGTGATCCCGGCGCTGTCGTCGGTGCTGTCGTTGCTGGCGCTCAAGCTCGCCAGCATCCGTCGTACCTCGCACGTCGAGGATCTCGCGACCGATCACGGCGCGGCGCTGTTCGCGGGGCTCTCCTCGCTGCCGAAGACGACCGCTCTGACGAGCTACTCCTACAAGCTCTCACACGAGCGCCAGCACGCGTTCCTGGTCGCGCTGAACACGGCGATGCTGCGGGCGGGACTGATCGACGGCACCGACTTCGACCTCGATTTCCACGCGATCATGCACTGGGGCGAGGACCCGGCGCTGGAGAAACACTACGTTCCCAGCCGCTCGCAACGCACCCGCTCGGTGCTGACGTTCTTCGCCCAAGACGCCAGCACCCGCAACCTCATCTACGCCAACGCCGATATCTCAAAGGCGACCCACGCCCACGAGGTGATCGCGTTCTGCGAGCACTGGCACCAGCTCACAGGCTCCGATCCCGGGCTGCTGGTGTTCGATCAGAAACTCACCACCCAAGCCGTGCTCGCCGAACTCGACGAGCGCGCTGTCACGTTCATGACCCTACGGATGCGCTCACCCGCGCTAATCCGCCACATCGACCAGCTCGACCCCAAAGCGTGGAGGACAGTCCGCCTCGATCGCGACGGCAACTACAAAAAGCCCCAAGTCGTTGATGAGACCGTGCGCCTCTCCGACTACCCCCACCCGATCCGCCAACTCGTGATCCGCGGCCTCGGGCGCGATAGCCCGACGGTGCTGATCACCAACCACAGCACCGCCACCCCCAAGTTCCTGATCGAACGCTACGCCCGACGGATGACGATCGAGCAACGCCTCGCCGAAGCGATCCGCGCCTTCCACCTCGACTCACTCGCCTCCTCCGTCCCACTCAACGTCGACCTCGACGTCGTGCTCTCCGTCCTCGCCAACACGATCTGCGCCGCGCTCCGGCGACGGCTCCCCGGCTACCACACCGCCACCCCCGACACCCTCCAACGCCGATTCCTCCAAACCGGCGGCCTAATCCACACCACCAACGACACCATCACCGTCCGACTCGACCGCCGCGCCTACTCGCCCGTCCTACGCTCCGCCGACCTCCCCGACACCACCGTGCCCTGGTGGAACGGCCGCCAGCTCCGCTACGAATTCGCCGAAAAGTAGGGTCGATCCCGCTGCGCGAAAATCGGCGCTAAGCGAAGTACCCGAGACCTAGCACTACTCAGATCTGATTACGGCCCGCCGCGGCAAGACAACCAGCGATGCTGAGAAGTGTGTCAATCCTCGCGATGCGCGTCGCTCGGCACACCCGTAGCTTGCTGCATGCCACACGGCCAGTCGGGTCTCATCTTCTTGACCGCGACGCCACCGCTTCTCGCCAATTCGACGCGACTGCGCGATCGATAACCAACAGGAGGTTCCACCTAATGGATCCGTACAAACACGCAATCAGCACCACGCCGGCGATTGCTACCCGCCCCGCCGACCAACGGCCGAGCGCGGCCAGGCCCCCTTCCAACCACAAACAGGCCGTGATCGAAAACGGGCCGGTGCGAGGCAAGCTCGCTGCCAACTGCAACGAGACCGTCGTGGAAGACGCGAACTCGTAGTGCCGCGAGTCAAGAATTCGTAGGCATTCGAGCAACCCTGGCGGCGCTGCCGCGGGCTATGCCGCCAGGGGACAGTCTCGGGATGAGGGATGGCGTGAGAACGGCAACGGGACTTCTTCCGGATCTGCCGCGCGCGGCGTGGACGGTGCTGGCGGGGGACGCGGTCTCGTCGCTAGGTACGGGTTTGACACTGCCATTTCTCGTCTTTTACCTGCACGGGGTGCGGGGAATCGCCGTACAGCCCGCGCTGCTGGCCGTTTCGGCGTTGGCCCTTGCCGGGTTTGCCGGCAATCCGTTCGCCGGCTGGTGTTGTGACCGGTTTGGGGCCCGCGACACCCTAATCGGGGGTCTGATCGCCTCGGCGCTGGGGGCAGGCATGCTCGCTCTCGTTCACGTCGCGTGGGAGGGCTGGACGGCGGCCGCGAGCGTCGGGTTTGGCGCCGCCGTAGTCTGGCCAGCCCAAGCTACGCTGCTGGCTTCCGTGTTGGCGCCTGGCCAGCGCGCAACGGCGTTCTCGCTGAGATACGCGACGATGAACGCCGGCCTGGGCGCCGGGGCGCTGTGCGCGGCCGCGATCGTCGACGTGCACGGGTCCGCGAGCTTCGTCTGGATCTACCTGGCAGACGCGGCCTCATTCGTGGCGTTCATTCCGATGCTGTCGGGAGTTCCGGCAGGCCGTCGCGAAACCACCGACGTTGAGCGCGTCGCTCACCGCGCAGGTGGTTATCGTGTGATCGCGCGCGATCGCGCGTTTTTGGGTCTATGGCTGCTCACGGCGTTACTAGTCACGATCGGCTACGCCCAGATGGATTCGGCGCTCCCGGTGTTCGCGACGCGGCCGGGCGGGATCACCGCCGGCGGGCTGGCCGTCGCGTTCGCCGCAAACACGGTCACCGTCGTATTCGCTCAGCTCGTGGTGCTCAAGCTGATGCGCGGGCACCGGCGGACCAACGGAGTAGTCGTCCTGTGCGGGTTGTGGGCTGCCACCTGGGGGCTCGTGCTCGCCGCGGGCGGCCTTGGTGCCGGGGGAGCCGGCGTGGTGGGGTTCGCAGCGGCCAACGTGGCGTTCGCACTCGGGGAGACGATGATCTCGCCAACCCTGCCCGTGATCGTCAACGACATCGCCCCAGATTCGCTGCGTGGCGGGTACAACAGCGCCTACGTGCTTGCCTGGACGACCGGCTTCGCTATCGGTCCAATTATCTCCGGAGCGGCGCTTTCAGACCGGAAGGCGACCGGGCTGTTCGTAGCACTGATCGGAGCGTGCGGTCTCGCGGCGCTCGCGGCGCTCGCGCTGGGGCGGATACTGCCGCCAGCGGCGAATCTCATGTTGCGCGCTGAAACGATCGACCCAGCGGCGACCCCGACGACCGCGCTGGCCGGCGATGCCGCAACCGCTTGATCCCCGACCCCGACCGCCCGCGCATCGATCCGGCGGGAACGATCGCCCCGAAGCTCCGTCGGCGCGAAGGTCTCCCGATCAACCCGGTAAATCCCTTCCCGCCCGTAGCCATGCCGTCGACCCAGCGCCCGCACCAGACCCCCGGCGCCACGACAGGCTCCGGGCGAGCGCTCTCGAGGCCCGCGGCGCTCTCGCCCGCGCGCACGGTCGCTACCACCAAGCCGACCAACTGCTTCACGAGGCGCTTCGCCTGGCCCAGCGGACCTTTGGGGCCGAGTCGCCGCAGGTCGCCGGCGTGCATAACGAGCTCGGCATGGTGGGCAAATATTCCGGGCGCTTTGACGACGCGCGCGACCACTACCACCGGGCGCTGGCAATCCTGACGAGCCACACGGAGGCGCAGGATTGCGATGTCGCCGCGGTCTACCACAACCTGGGTGGGCTCGAGCACGCTCGCGGCAACTTCGCAGCCGCCGAACCGTACGCCCGAGCCGCCGTTATAACCCGTCAGCGCGCGCTCGGCCCGACCCACATCGCAGTCGCCCAGGATCGAGCGGCCCACGCAGCGATTCTCGACGCGCTCGGCGAACACGACCGCGCCGAAATCATCTTCGGCGACGTCATCGAGATCTTCGAGCGCGTACTCGGGCCCCATCACGAGGAGGTCGCGGTCAACCTCAACAACCTCGCGGCGACGCTGCATCGACGCGGCCGGCTCCGCGAAGCCGAACAGCTCTATCAGCGAGCACTCGCTATCAAGGAACACCACCTCGGTCCCGACCATCCGGAAACCGCGCTGACGCTCAACAACCTCGCGGTCAACTACAGGCTCCAAGGCCGCCACGCCGACGCCGAGCGACTCTTCAAACAAGCACTTCACGCGCTCGAGGGCCACGTTGAATCTGACCACCCCGCGCTCCAGATTTGCCGGCGCAACTACGCCCGCCTCCTGCGCGCCATACACCGCGATGACCAAGCCGAAGCGCTCGAACAGGGATTGTCCGAGGAACTGTGTAGGCCCGAGCGAAAGAGATCGCTATGCCTACTACGACGAGAAGCAGGAGCACTCACAGCAGCAGCGTGTTGGAGCGCGATCCGGGTCTTGACGGCCTGGAGCTTGGGATCGCGCCGGGGTTGCCCGGCGATGATCGCAGCGAGCGGGAGCGAGCGGAGATCGGCGCTGGGCAACCGCGGCGCGGCGCGCCCGCCGCGGACCCCCCGGATCGGCGGCCGCTGGCGAGTGAGCTGGTCGACGAGGCCGTCGAGAGCGCGGCTGGCCGCCGCCGGCTGCGGCAAGCTCTGGGGGTGCCGTCCGACAAGCGGATCAGTAATGAGGTGATCGACGAGCTGCTCGCCGGCGCGAGCACCGAGGAGGAGATTGCCGGGCCGGGCGGGCTGTTGGCGCAGCTGACCAAGCGGCTGGTCGAGCGGGCGCTGGAGGTCGAGCTGACCGACCATGTCGGCTACGAGCCGCATCAGGAGCCGCCCGGCGGCGCGGGGAACACCAGGAATGGCACGACCCCGAAGACGTTGATCACCGAGCACGGCAAGGTCCAGATCGACGCTGCCCGCGATCGGGACGGGAGCTTTGAGCCGAAGATCGTTCGCAAGCGCCAGCGTCGCTTCCAGGGGTTCGACGACAAGATCCTCGCGCTTTACAGCCGCGGGCTGTCCACGCGCGACATCGAGGCGCACCTCGAGGAGATCTACGGCGTGAAGGTCGGCCGTGACCTGATCTCAAGGGTGACCGACGCGGTGATCGACGATGCCCGCGAGTGGGCCAAGCGGCCGCTGGAGGACATCTACCCGATCGTGTTCCTCGACTGCATGGTCCTGAAGATCCGCGACGGCGGCAGCGTGCAGCGCCGCGCGCTCTACTTGGCGCTCGGCGTCACCCTGGAGGGCGACCGCGACGTGCTCGGGATGTGGTTCCAGGAGACCGAGGGCGCGAAGTTCTGGATGCAGGTCCTCAACGAGCTCAAGCAGCGCGGCGTCCAGGACATCCTGATCTGCTGCGTCGACGGGCTGACCGGGTTCCCCGAGGCGATCGAGGCGATCTTCCCGGCCACTACCGTCCAAACATGTGTTGTTCACCTGATCCGCTCGTCACTGCGCTACGTGCCTCGCCGCGAGCGCGAGCAGGTCGCCCGCGATCTGAAGCCGATCTACACCGCCATCGACGCCGACCACGCCCAGGCCGAGCTCGAGGCGTTCGACGAGAAGTGGGGGCAGAAGTTCCCCGTGATCACGCAGGCGTGGCTGAACGCCTGGGAGCACGTGATCCCGTTCCTCGCGTTCCCCGACGAGGTCCGCCGCGTGATCTACACCACGAACGCCATCGAGGCGCTCAATCGCCAGCTGCGCAAGGCGATCAAGACCAAGGGCAGCTTCCCCAGCGAGGACGCCGCCCGCAAGCTCGTCTACCTCGCCCTGCAGAACGCCGTCCCGCAATGGACCCGAACCCGGAACTGGACGACGGCGCTGCTTGCGTTCAAGATCCACTTCGGCGACCGCGTCCCTGACACTGCAAACTGACTGTCACCCCGCAACCGAAGTAACTGTTACACTTACACAAGAGCCGCCTACACAGTTTTCGGGACGCCCTCCTCGAACAGGCGAACGCGGGAGGGCGCGCGATAGCGACTCTCGCTGCTGAGCCTCTGGAACGTCGGTACTCAGGGTTGATTACTGACGGGTGGGTGGGCGGGCCGAGGGGTGTTTGGAAGTGGGTCAGTTCTCGTGATGCGCGTGGTGGTTGTGGAGTCGTAGGTTCTGGGTCTGGATATGGATCGCTCGATCCGGCGGGCTGGGGTGTCGCGGGTGGTCGAGCACAACGCCGAGGAGGCGTCCCGTGAGGTCAGTTCGTTCGTTTATCGCCAGCAGGCATGGGGACCGCGTGCCGAGATTCCGCGCGCGGGTACGTGAGCCGATGTCGAGCGCGGGATGGCGCGGGTCGCTCGCGGTGGTAGGCGGCCTAGCGGTCAGCTCGGGTGCTGGCGCGGGGTTGTCGCGGCCGATCGGGCGGCGTTGGGCGCGGCGGGTCGCTGCGGGTGTGTGCGCCGTGCTCGGTCTGCGCGACGGTTGCGTTGGGATTGGTCGGGGGTGGCTCGTCCTCGCGGCTAGCTGGACGTGAGGGCTTGTTGGGTTTGCCGGCGGCGGCGCAGGGTCCGATCTCGGCGGCGTTGGGCCGCCAGGACCCCGGCGTACCGGATGCTCGGGCTGGTTGCGAACAACCCCGCACAACGGCTGGTCGCGCGGTTCGGGCGCTCCGGCGTGACGATCACGGCGCGTTCGGCGCGGGTCGCGATCGCGCTGCGCGGGGTCGGTCGCGCGAGCGCGCTGCAACGCCTGAGCGCGGCGGCGCCGAGCCCGTGGGCTAATCGGGTCAGCTATGCGCACGGTCCGGTCAGCGAGTGGTGGGAGAACGGACCGATCGGCCTAGAACAGAACTTCCAGATCGCGCAACGCCCCGCCGGAACGGGCGCGCTGACGCTCTCGCTCGCGATCTCCGGCCCAGTAGCGCTCGCGCACGGCCAACTATCGCTCGCCGGCGCTCTGCGCTACGCGGCCTGCGCGCCAACGACGCGAACGGCCGTTCGGTTGCCGGCGTGGTTCGAGCTCCGCGATGGCCGAGTGCTCATACGTGTCGATGATCGCGGGGCGCGCTATCCCGTCCACATCGACCCGGTCGTCCAACAAGCGATCCAGCTCAATCCGTTCGTTCAGCAGACGAGACTCACCGCCAGCGACGGCGTCGTGGACGGCGATCTCGGCGACTCGGTCGCGATCTCGGGGAACACGATCGTCGTCGGCGCGCCGTCCGAGACGGTGGGCAGCAACATGCGTCAGGGGGCGGTGTATGTGTTCGTGAAGCCGGCCAGTGGCTGGGCGGCCACTACCAAGCCGACCGCCGCGCTCACCGCCAACGACGGCGCCGGGCTCGACAATCTCGGCTTCTCGGTCGCGATCTCGGGGAACACGATTGTCGCCGGCGCGCCTTACCACGGCCTAGTCAGCACCGCGGGTCAAGGGGCGGCGTACGTGTTCGTGAAGCCGGCCGGCGGGTGGGTGAGCAGCGGCAACCAGACCTCGGAGCTGACCGCAAGCGACGGCGCTGCGCACGACCAGCTCGGCTGGTCGGTCGCGATCTCGGGGAACACGGTCGTCGTCGGCGCGCTCGAACACACGGAGGACCTGAGCATCCATCAGGGGGCCGTGTACGTGTTCGTGAAGCCGGCCAGTGGGTGGCCGAGCGTCGTGGGCAACCAGACGGCCGAGCTGACGATGAACGACGGCGTCCCGAACGACAATCTCGGCTACTCAGTCGCGATCTCAGGGGATACGGTCGTCGCAGGAGCGCCCTACCACACAGAAGACTTCAGCACGCATCAGGGGGCGGCGTATGTGTTCGTGATGCCAGCCGGTGGGTGGCCGAGCGTCGTGGGCAACCAGACGGCCGAGCTGACGATGAACGACGGCGTCGCGAACGACAATCTCGGCTGGTCGGTCGCGATCTCGGGGAACACGGTCGTCGCCGGCGCGCCCACCCACAAGGTCGGTACGAGTCTCTATCAAGGGGCGGCGTACGTGTTCGTGATGCCAACCGGCGGGTGGCCGAGCGTGGTCGGCAACCAGACCACCGAGCTGACCGCGAGCGACGGTGCCGTGGACGATTACTTCGGCTGGTCGGTCGCGATCTCGGGGAACACCATCGTTGCCGGCGCGCCCTACCACCGCGTGGGCAACAATGCGGATCAGGGGGCTGCGTACGTGTTCGTGATGCCAGCCGGCGGGTGGGGGCCAAGCGAGGCGCAGACCGCTGAGCCGACCGCTAGCGACGGCGCCGCCAGCGACTACCTCGGCTTCTCGGTCGCGATCTCCCGGAACTCGATCGTCGCCGGCGCGCCCGACCACGCGCACTTCGTTGGGGCGGCGTACGTGTTCACCCGCCCATCACCTGGCATCACGATCACCTCGCCCGCGAATCATGCTCGCTACACACACGGGCAGATCGTCAACGCTTCCTACTCGTGCACCGCGGCGACCACCTGCGCCGGCCCGGTCGCGACCGGCACACCGATCGACACCCGGGCGCTCGGACCGCACACCTTCACCGTCACCGCGACCAACCCCGACGGCGCGAGCAGCACCCAAACCATCAACTACACCGTGATCCCCCCCGCGCCAATCCTCACCAACACCCACCAGAGCGCCAACACCTGGCGCGAGGACAACACCATCGCCCACGCCAGCGCCAAACAGAACAAACAACCACCGCTCGGCACGACCTTCTCCTACACCCTCAACGAGACCGCCACCGTCACCTTCAGCTTCCACCAACAAGCGACCGGACGCGAAGTCAACCACCACTGCCTATCGCCAACCCAAGCCAACCGCGCCGAGCCACAGTGCGCGCGGGCGATCACCGCAGGCAGCCTCAACATCGCCGCGCACGCCGGCACGAACAAGCTCCGCTTCGCCGGCCGAATCTCCCCCACCCAGAAACTCAAGCCCGGCCACTACACCCTCCAAATCACCGCCGCGAACGCCACCCACCAACGCTCCGCCGCACAAATCCTCACCTTCACGATTCTCCCATGAGGGTTCGCCCCGCCCTCAACTGCCTGATCCTGGAGCCGCCAACAGTCGTGATGTCGCATCCTTCTGTTGCCTCGCGGCCTCGCAGCTGCGACTCACCGCTTACGACGGCGCAATGGTGGCGCTTGCCGAGATGCTCCGAGATCCCGCTGGTGATCTGCGGGCGGCGTCTGAGCCACGCGCCCGGCCACGCCGCGCACGCCTGAGCAGTCGGCCCATGAGCGACGTCTGAATCGTCCGCAGCCGCTGCGATCATCGCGGCCAGATGCCGCCACCAACCGCCCGACGCGCTTCTGCTTCGTCCGAGACCGGTCGCCCCGGGCCGGCCCGAGGTTGGCTCCCGTCGACGGGGGCTGCTGAGGCGACGCCGGATGTCTTTGACGTGCTACGACGGCGCTTGCAAGAGGGTTCAGGCGTGCACGACGGTTGCTCGTCGCTCGTCGACCAAGCGGTAGCGATGTGGGCGCGACCGGGATTCGAGACGTTCATGTGTATGCCGCGGCTGCGATTTGAGCCGTTCCCGTATCAGCTGGAGGCGGCCGCGCGGGTGCTGCGCCACATGCAGGGCCGGGCGATCCTGGCCGATGAGGTCGGGCTCGGCAAGACGATCGAGGCCGGCATCGTGTTGAGCGAACTTCGCCTGCGCGGGCTGGCGGGACGTGTCCTCGTGCTCGCCCCCGCCGGCCTCGTCGGGCAATGGTCCGAGGAGCTCGAGCGCAAGTTCGCCCTGCCGTGCGTGGTCGCGGACCGCCGCTTCGGGGCGCCGTCGGCCGAGAGCGTCGCCCCGATCGTGGTCGCGTCGCTCGCGTCCGCCCGACGCGATGGTCTGCGCGCCGAACTGGCCGAGGTCGATTGGGACCTGGTCATCGCCGACGAAGCCCACCGCTTGAAGAACGTGCGCACGGCGTCGGCACGGCTGGTTCGTTCGCTGCGAACGCGATACATGCTGCTGCTGACCGCCACTCCGATCGAGAACCGGCTGTCGGACCTGTTTCAACTCGCCAGCTTGGTCCGCCCGGGGCTGCTTGGCGGCGCCGCCGACTTCCGCGCCAAGCACGGTCACGGCGATGGCACAGAGGTCCGCAACGTCGCTTCGCTGCAGCTTGCCTTGCGTGAGCTGATGGTCCGCCATCGCCGCAGTGACATCAACGTGATGCTGCCTCGCCGGACGGCTGAGACGATTCGAGTGGCTCCTTCGGCCGCTGAAGCAGAGCTGTATAGCGCGATCTCCTCTCGAGTGCGGGAAGCGGCGCGTGCGGCGACCACCGCGAAGAGACTCGCGCTGCGCAGCGTCCAGCAGCTCGCCGGCTCGAGTCCGTGGGCGTGCGCCGACACCCTGGCGAGGCTCGGATGGGAGGATCTGGCCGCGCGTGCGGCCTGCGTGTCGGGCAGCGCCAAGGCCGGGGCGCTGGTCGAGCTGCTCGAACGCTTTCGTTCAGGCGGCGAGAAGGTGGTGGTCTTCACCCAGTTCCGCCGGACGCTCGAGGCGTTGCACGGCATTCTGACCGCTCACGGCCTCGATGCCGCGATCTACCACGGCAGCTTGACGCGCGTTGAGAAGGATGCCGCGATCACGCGCTTTGCTCGCGACGGGCAGGTGCTGTTGAGCACGGAGGCGGCTGGCGAGGGTCGCAACCTGCAGTTCTGTCACGTGATGGTCAACTTCGACCTGCCGTGGAACCCGATGCAGATCGAGCAGCGACTCGGGCGAATCCACCGCATCGGGCAGCAGCACGATGTTCAACTCACCAACCTTGTCTCGCGCGGCACGCTCGAGGAGCACCTGATCGAGGTGCTCCAGGCCAAGATCAACCTGTTCGAGCTGGTGGTCGGCGAGCTCGACATGATCCTCGGGCGGCTCGCTGACGAACCCGATTTTGAGTCGCTCGTGTTCGAGCAGTACGTCGCGAGCCGCGACGACGACGAGTTCGCGACCAGGCTCGACCGGGTCGGCGACGACCTCGCCAGCGCCCGGGTCGCCTATCTTGGCACGCGCGAGCGGGTCGACGAGCTCGTGGCGGCCGGTTGAGAAAGGTGGCCGCGTGGCGCTCCTGACCGACGAGCCCGCGCTGAGCTTCTGGCTCCGTTACGCCGAGCGCGAGGGTGCGCTCGTCGAGGATGAAGGCGATCACGCCCTAGTGCTCTTGCCGGAGGCGCTGCGACAGGACAGCGGACTGCCGGAGGAGGCGACAGTCACGGCTAACCCGGACGTCGCACGCGAGGATGGGGCGACCTTGTTGATCGCCGGGCACCCGGAGGTCGAGCGGGCCGCAGCTGCGGTGCTGGCCGAAGGGGACACCGGCTACGGGTATCTGCCGTGGCCGGCGGCGCGGCCGCCGACTCGCTCGACGCTCGAGGCTCGCGCGCGCGAGCTGGTGTCGGTTGAGCACGGGCGGATCGATGCTGCCGGCGAGCCGGTCGCCGTTTACCTGCCGCTGTTGCGCGTAGGTGCGATGGTCATCTATGCGGCCTCGCTGGCCCTCCGGTTCCACGAACAGGAGGAGGTGTGGGTCGACGCCCGGACGGGAACCGCGCTCAGTGAGCGTCTCGTCAGCACGGTGCGAGGTCGGGCGCTTCTGCCGGTCCCGGACGGCGCAAGACGTAGGCTCGAGGCGGATCTGACCGCAGCGATTCCGGCCGCCCATCGGCAGCTCGAGGAGGGCGCGCGGAGGCGAGAAGCGTCCCTCGCCTCGCACGCACGGCGCGCGCTCGACACCGAGCTGGCGAGGGCGAACGCGTACTACGCGTCCGCGCTCGAATCGATTGCCCGGCGGCGTTCCAACGCGCCCCCGGACCGCGTCCGTCTCCTCGATGCCCAGGCCGAGGCGACGCGTGCCGAACGCGATCGACGCTGTCGCGAGATCGCGGACGAGCATCGCCCCCGGCACGAATTGCGGCCTTTCCGGCTGCGTCTCGAGCACCTGCCGGCGTTCGTCCTAGCGGTCGAGGTCCGCCGCGGAACCCGGCGGTTCGGGTTTGAGCTCACCTGGGTTCCGGGCGCGGGCGAGTTCGCCCCGGCCCGCTGCCCCGCCTGCGACGCGCACGAGCCGCTCGTCGCGACGCGCGAGCGGCTCGGCTGTCAAGCGTGCACGGCGCCGAGCGGTCCCGCGCCGAGAGCGGGCGCAGCCGCGCCATCGGACGCCTCGAGGAGTTCGGCGCCGACGAGGAGCTCAACCTCGAGCGAGCCCGGTGCCGATGACGAGCCGTGCGGCCGCCCGCGCCACGCCGATGTCGTGCAGGACCAGCGAGCATCGGACGCGCCGCGCGCTCGCCCCAACCGATCGTCATTCACTGGGCCGCCGAATGCCAATCCCCGCCCGCTCAACCGGCGGCCGGGTCCGCCGACAAGATGAAACGAACCGGCAACAAGGTTGCCTTCGCGCTCTGGGATTGCGTCGCGAACGGCGGCCGCTGGCCCCGCCAGAAAACCGCACGCGACTCGCCACTTCGCGCGCTCTATCGGCTCTACGGACGCGCCGGTCCGCTCTATGCAATCGGCGTTCCCCCCGGCGGTTACGTGGAGGAGATGGCCGCGTCCACCTACCCGAACCAGACCGGGGCTCCCGAGCTGACGGTCGGGAACGTCAAGGCAAGCGGCGAGATTTACCCGTACGCGATGTTCTGGTGGATCACGGCAGGCAAGCCCGTTGTCGGCGAGATCATGCCGGGGCCGCATCCACTGGCCCTCCCTCCGCTGGACGGTGAGACAGCAGAGATCGGACAGCGGGTTCGGGAACGAGCCCCGGCGCCGACCGTCGAGCTCGATCCAGTCGCCTCGCTGCTGTGGCGGACCGGGGTTCAGCAGTACGGGCTGCCATTTGCGGTTCGCTGCCTTGCCGTATGGTGGCGGCTACCCGACGTGTGCGATCCCGTCCCGACTGACGAAGCAGAGCTGGTGGCGAGCGCGGTGGCGCGAGCGGCTGGGATCAAGCGGACGCGGAGCGAGACCGCGGCAGGCCCCGCAGCCGGCCGACTGCTCAAGACCCTGACCGAGCACGCGTGGGAGGCCGGGCTAGGGATCGATCCCCGGCGCGGCTGGTGATAGCCCCGGGCTTCGCGACGGGCGAAGCACATTCACGGGCCGCCGACGCAGACCGCGTCTCCTACTCACACGACCAGCTCGAAGCGAGGATCAAAGTCTCGCTTGGCGGCCAGACGTCGCGCCTCCCTGGTGTACTTCGTCGCCCTCGGCATGTCGCTGTGGGATGGTGAACGCCTCCGTGGTATCGCCGGAGCCAACTGCGATTGCGGCGCATGCGCATGTCGTGATTTGATGTGCGGCGAGGAAATGCCGACCGCATCTGAGAGGTCCAGGACCGATCTTGCGTATTGTCGGATTGAGGGCCGCGACCACGACCCGGAGTTGGGATTGCTCTGTCGGGGCTGCGATCGCGGCGATGGCGGCGACCCACGAAGATGGGGCCGCCTGATGTGCTGCTCCAGAGCGATCGCGAAATCAGGCCCTCGATGAGCAAGAGTCTCTCAACGGGGTCGATGCTTCGCGGTAACCGGGCACGGGTCCACAAGCGCGCGGAGGCACTCGTCAAGGGTCTGCTCGCGATCAACCAGCCGGGTCAACCAGGATCGGCCGATGTAGCGGGTCCGTGCGAGCTGCGATCGACTCTGCAAGCGCTGGCAAAGCAGGTATCTGGCCAGCCCGGCGGCGGTTCGCAGGCGACACAGAAAGCGGCGGCGATCGATCGCGGGTGCCGATGACCGACTCGTTGGACACCCTCGCACGAGCCGCAGTCACCGGCCTGTCGCGTCGCCAAGCGCTCGCCACGGGATCATTCGTGGAAACGACACTAGGAGACGACATGGAGAGTTGGGATGTCCGCTCGCTGGACATGGAGCCTGATCACCCGCAAGTACTGCGCTCTGACAACGAGACCAGGGCAATTGCCCTCCGTCTGGCCAGCGGCGGAGAGCTACAGGAGCATCAGGTCCACGAACGCGCATACCTGCTCGTCGCTGACGGCGAAATCGAGATCTCTCAGAACGACCAGCGCGTGACCGGCGGGACCGGCTTCCTGGCGCACTTCGCGCCCAACGAAAGACGGACGGTGCGCGCGCTGACCGATACGCGGCTCGTGTTGCTGCTCGCCCCGTGGCCAGGGATCGGCCATCCGTCGCAGATCGCCGATACGAGCCCTGACAGCTGAGGCCATCAGCACGACGTTCTACACAAGCAGCCTCGCGCTCGACCCAATACATGAGCACACCGGTCCTCTGGGAGGTCGCTCGCTTCTAGCGCACGAGTTTTACTGTGCTACTCCACCGGACGACCCTGACCGTGCGGCCCTTCAGGGTGATCTTGGCCGAGGCCTGGCCGGTGGCTTGGCCAGGCTGGAGCCGCGAGCCGCGCGTGACGCTCAGCACCGTCTGCCATTGTCCCGGGTTGCCGGTGCAAACGTGCTTGGCCCAGGCGCCCGCGGCGACGGTGCTGCCCTGCCGAAGGCTAAGGGTAAGGAAGATCCGTTCAGCGGGCCGGCAGGGAGGGGCGAAGCCGCTGGCGTGGACCTTGCGGCCCTTGGCCAGAAGATTCGCTGTGGGATTGAACGCCCCGCTGACGATTGCGCCGGCGAACAGACGTCGCGGGCTCAACCCGTCGGTGAAGAGGAAGAACGGGATCGGCACGGGGTTGCCCTGACAGGCTGACCCGTCGCTGTTGAACGGGTTGGCCGTGCAGTTCGACGATATCGGCTCCCTGACGTCGGCCTGTGAGGTCGGGGTGAGGGGGATGTTGGCCTCGTCGAGCACGAACACGGGATTGCTGGGGTTGACGAAGTGCCCAACAAACCCACGTGTCACACCGCCCACGGGGGCGCGCCATGACACGTAAGGCGTATTGACCGCGAAGGTGATATCAGCCCGCGTGGCGCCGCGGACGATAGAGATCGGCTGTCCATTGTTGGCGAGCGCGAAGTGCGCGCTGGCGCCCGTGCCGACCAGTCGCGAGACGAAGATCCGGTCGGCGCCCGATGCTCTCTCATCCCAAGTGACCCACGGCACGGTCGGGTTGCCGGGGGTCATCGTGCCAGCTGCCACTCGCGGGTCCTCCGCATCATGGTTGGGATTGCGATTGAGCGCGCACCGTCGTTCGTTGCTCGCCGATGCGGCACAGGTACCGAAGCCGTGCGTATTAGTGCGATCGAGCGTGGCACTCAAGCCACTGCCGACGGCCACCCAATGAAACCCGCCGTTGGCGATCAGTCCGTCACTGATGCCCTTGGCCGCGAAGACCATCTCGTTGTTGTTGAGGCCACTGATCCTGGTGCGGTCCTTCTCGTACCAGACCACCCAGGGGACGCTGTCGTTCGGACCGGTGAACGCGATGTCTGGCTCCACCCCGTTGCGGGTGGGGTCGATGTTGAGGCTTGGGTCGGCGCCGCCGGCACCGACTCGCGGTATGCCGGTCTGCTGCCAGCAGAAGCCGCCGATTGCCGGCACATGCCCGGCTACGGGGACGCCCGCCGGTGTGATCCCGTCGCAGTCGACGGCCCCGGGGCCGATCGGCCGCTCGACGAAGATCTGATCGCGGGCGCTCACCGGCGCGGTGGTGGTCTCCTGCCACGTCACCCACGGACCGGGCTTGGTCGGGTCGACCGCCGAGCCGCCGGCGACCGACGGGTTCTCTGCGTCCTGGTTGGTGTGCAGGTTCAAAGAAGGAATCGGGACACCGCCACCGCCGGTCCCGCGGCTTTGTCCGGCAAAGATCCACTTGTTCTGATTGGCGTCGGTGGTCCCGTCGAAGCGGCTCGCGAACACGTTGTTCTTCCCGAAGCCCGTGCCGGTTGTCTTCTCATACCACGTGGCCCAGGGCACCGTGCGTCCCGCTCCGGCGAAGTCGATTTCCGGCGCCTCGCCATTTTGATTCTGATCGAAGTTCAGCGAGGCAGAGAAGTGCGGGATCGCGCTCGAGCGGCCGCCCACGGTGCCGATCCCGCGTGTTGTCCAAACCCCGGCAGCGAACGAGCGCGAGAAGATCTGATCACGCGACCCGGCTGGCTCCTGCTGGCGGAAGATCGCCCAGGGCACCGCTGGTTTGCCCGCCACCAGCGCCCCGCCCACAACGTCGGCATTCGTCGGATCCTCGCCTGACACGCTGATGTTGGGATTGATTCCCGCCGCCGGATCGTTATTGACCTGAGCCCCGGGAGGCAGGGGCACGAACGCGAGGGCCGATCCCGCGGCCACCAGTCCCAGGAGCACGGCGAGAACACCAAGTCGCGCCGACAGCCCGGCTCGCCGATCCCCGCACGCTCGACGCCACGCCTGGAGGCCGCCTTGGCACCTCCGAGCCCTTGATCCTCTACCAGTTTGGCGAGACGACTTAAGCAGCATGTTGGTCCCTCTCCCGCGTGGACTGCACCGCGTTGCGCCGGATGCTTCGTTAGGTAGGTTACCTAACATACAACGATAGTGGATCGGCCTTTCTTGTCAAGACGACTCACACCAGTCACGATGCGAAAACCGGACATGCGTGGTGGACGCTTGGCGCCGGCGCTAAAGCCTGGCCAGCGACGGCGGGTGGCTACCATCGCCCGCCGCGCGTAGGATCAAAATATCGTTTAGATGAACGACCACCCGAGCACAAAGCCGTTTGGTGAGGCCCTGCGGGCGCTCATGGACGACCAACATCTCAGCTACCGCGGTCTGGCCGAGAAGATCCGCGAGCTCGACGCCAAGGGCATCACCCATGCTCACCTCAACATGCTCGCCAACGGCCACGACAAGCCCTCGATGCGAGCGATGGAGCTAATCGCCCAGGCGTGCTCGGTGGCGCCGGACTATTTCGCCGAATACCGACTGGCCGTCGCGACGCGCGAGCTGGATCCGGAGGTGGTCGGCCTTGAGCAGGCGCTCGAGAACCTCAACGCCCGGCTCGCCGCCCGCCGAACAGCCGGGGCCAGAGGACGACCAGCGCGACCGCGGCAAGCGCAACCTCGTCCCACCAGCTAGCGATCGGATCCAACGGGCTGGCGGCAATGCCAAACAGCGCCGCCCAGGCCAGCCAGGCCATCTGAACGCTCCTCCGAGTGACCTCGGGATAGCGCCACAGCATCCGAGCCAGACGGGCGCTGAAGAACCCGAGCTCGTGCCCGTCGCCCAGAATCTTGCCTGCCCCGGACAATACGAACAGGGCCACCGCAAACATCAGATAGCCGACCGGGCGCACAAGAAGCCGTAACAACCCCACGAGCTGCCATCGGGACACTACCGACTGCGGCGTCTTGGCGTTGCTAATTATTGTCTCGAGCTGCCGCGGCACGATCGGTGCCGACTCGTCGAGTCTTTGGCCACAATCACGCGTCGGTATGTCGAACGAGCGAAAGGCGGCTGGGCGGCGTGGAAATCGGACTTCAATTCTGGGCCCCGGCGAGCGCCACGGCTCCGGAAATCAGCCGCTTCGCGGCAGAGGTCGAGCAGCTCGGCTTCGCGTCGATGTGGGCCGGCGATCACGCCGTCAGCTTCGAGCGCTACGAGTCCCGTTACCCCTATTCGCACGACGGCGGCTGGTACTACCCGACCGATGTCCCGTTCCTGGAGCCGTTCTCCGTCCTGAGCGTGCTCGCCGCGGCCACCAGCGGTGTCCGGCTCGGTACCGGCATGCTGCTGCTCCCGCAGCGCAGTCCGGTCTACGTGGCGAAGTCGGCGGCGACACTTGACCGTCTCAGCGGAGGCCGGCTCGACCTGGGCATCGGATTGGGTTGGGCGGCCGAGGAGTACGCGGCGCTGGATCAGCCGTTCGAACGGCGCGGGGCGCGCTGTCGCGCCTACGTCGAGGTCATGCGGACCCTGTGGGTCGACGAGATCTCGGCCTACTCGGGTCCGATGTACGAGCTCCCACCCTGCCACCAATATCCCAAACCCCTACAACGACCCCACCCACCGCTCTACTTCGGGGGCGAGAGCGACGCCGCGCTGCGCCGCGTGGCGGATCTCGGCACGGGTTGGTACGGGTTCAACCTGGACGTGGCAGCGGCCGCGGAGTGCATCGCCCACTTGCGGGATCTCCTCGCCCAGCGGGAGCGCGACCCGGACGACGTGCGAATCGTGATCGGACCCGGCAGCCATCCCGTCGACGCGACGACCGCGAGCGTATACGCCGAGCTGGGCGTCGACCAGCTCGTCGTCATGCCGCTCGGTGAGACACTCGACGAGATCCTCCCCGGTTTGAGCCGTCTGCGCGACATCGTCGCCGCCACGTGAGCAAACGAGCACCGGGCGCGCAGGGCAACGTCACGCCACCGGCCCGGGTTGACAGGCTGAGCCTTCAGCTCCTGCGCTGGGGAGACTCGGCCTGGATCAGCTCCTCCGCCGCGATCTGGTCGCGAAACCGCTGGTAGACAGTCTCATCGAACTTTCCCGCCACCGGCGTCACGACGCTGGCGGCCGACAGAGCGGCAGCATCGGCGAGGCGTGCCGGCCACGGGGTCTGGTTTAGCAGCCCCACAATCAGGGCGGCGGAGACGGCATCGCCGGCTCCCGTCGGGTTCCCGGTCAAGGTTTCAGGTGGCGCGGCGCGCCAGGCACCGGATGCGGTCACGGCGATGAGGCCGTTCGCGCCTTGGGAAATCACCACCGCTTCGGCACCGGCCGAGCGGAGAGCCTGAGCACCGCTAACCACGTCGGAGCCGTCCTGCGCTCCGGCCAGCTCGGCGGCGTTGATCGAGACGATTGCCGGCCGAGCGCGGATGCCATGCATCAGCCGTGCGCCGTCGGCGTCGAGGAGCGCCGGTACGCCATGTTCGTGAGCGATCGAGAGCATCTGGAAATACCCGTCAATCGGGATGCTGGGCGGAACGCTGCCGGCGAGCACCACGGCTTCCGCGGACCGGACCAGCCCGCCAAACCTAGTCAGGAACAGCCGCCATTCCAGAGCCGTGATCTCCGGGCCCAGCTCCGAGAAGCCGGTCGCCTGCCCGTCCGGCTGGGTCACCATGATCGTAATCCGCGAATCGTCGGCGATTGGCACGGTGGCGTGGCCGAGGCCCGAGGATGCGAGCTCCGACCCGGCCGCTTCGCCGGTGAACCCGCCCAGTGGGCCGGTCACGATCGCGTTGTATCCGAGCGCATGGAGCACGCGAGCCACGTTGACGCCCTTACCGCCGGCCTGGCGTCCGACCAGCCGCACGCGGCTGGTTTCCCCCAGCTGCACGCGATCGGCCATATAGGTCACGTCAAGCGCGAGGTTCAACGTCACGGTGAGGATCTTCATGCCCAGGGACTCGGGTTCGCGTCCATGATCCCCACCAGATTAGATAACGATCGTCGCCACGCTCGCCGTGGTCCTCCGCCGCCCCCCAAGGTCTGCTGGTATGTTCGTCAGGAGCGCTGGTCGAGCGTGACCAAATCGTGTACCACCGTGAGCCCAGTTAGCCCTCGCGGCCCCGCGCGGGCGGAGCCACCGACCGACGCGCCGATTCGTGCTTCTGGGGCGCGGTGGTGACCGCGCTTGCCTCCGCTCTGGAGTGGCTAAGGGCGCGCGACCGCGACCTGGCGGCGCTTCGTCGTGCCGGACGGGCCGCGATCGTGATGCCGGCCATGTTCGCGCTGGGCGACAAGGTGATCGGAAACCCGGCGCTGGCCACATTCGCCGCCTTCGGGTCCTTCGCGATGCTGCTGCTGGTCGATTTCGGCGGCCCGATCCGTGATCGTCTGCAGGCCCAAGCCGCGCTCGCGATCGTGGGCGGCGTCTTTGTCTGCATCGGGACCCTTGCTTCACGCTCGGCCTGGCTAGGGGCTGGGGTGATGCTGATCGTCGGGTTCGCGGTGCTGTTTGCCGGCATCGTGAGTTCCGTGATGGCGGGTGCCTCAACATCCCTGCTGCTGGCTTTGATCCTGTCGGTTTCGCTCGCCGGGCCGATCTCCTCCATCCCGGACCGGCTCGCCGGTTGGGGTTTGGCGTCGGGGGCAGCGCTGCTGGCCGTGGCTTTGTTGTGGCCGACGCCGGTGCGCGATCCGTTGCGCGGCCTCGCCAGCACGGCCTGCCGGGCACTCGCGGCGCGGCTGCGCGCGGATGTCGTCTACGTCCTCGGCAGCGACGGCGAAGCGCAGGAAGCCGAGCATGATGCCGCGGTCGAAAAGGCGAATGCCGCGGTCGCAGCGCTGCACCGCGTGTTCTTCGCCACCCCGTACCGCCCGACCGCGCTCGGCACGGCAGCCCGGATGCTCGTCCGGCTGGTCGACGAGCTCGACTGGCTGGACGGGATCATCGTTCAGTCAGCCCCGCGACGCGACGGTACGGCGGCCCATCGCTCCGCCTGCGGGGTGAGGTCAACCGCGGCGTCGGTACTCGAACGCGGCGCGGATCTGCTCGACGTGCATGGAGGCCAGCCCGACCAATTGCACGCTGCCCTGGACGAACTGCACGAATCGCTCGTCCAGTTGGAGCGGGGCGACGCGCTCAAGCTCCCAGCCAAGTCAGCCACAGGTACAGACAGCGTGGCTGCCCAGGAGCGGATCGGTCGGTTCATCACGTCGCTTGACCCGAGCTTTCGGGCCCAGGAGATGAGCTTCGCCATCTCACAGATCGCGGCGAACATCGATCTGCTCGCCGCGGCCGAGCGGCGCTCCTGGCTCGAGCGGCTCCGAGGCGTCCAGCCGACGGGGGTCGCGGGGACGCGGTCAGCCGCCCAGGAGCGCGCCGGAGCGCATATCGATTGGCATTCGGTCTGGCTGCACAACAGCCTCCGCGGCGCGGTCGCCCTCGGTCTGGCTGTCCTAGTCGCCAAGCTGACCGGGGTGCAGCACTCCTTCTGGGTCGTGCTCGGCGCGCTGTCAGTGCTGCGCTCCAACGCTCTGAGCACGGGACAGAATGCTGTGCGCGGCCTCCTCGGCACACTTTTCGGCTTCATCATCGGCGGCGCGCTGGTTGCATTGCTGGGCTCGAACACAACCCTGCTGTGGTTCCTGCTGCCGTTCGCGGTTCTGCTCGCGGGGCTCGCCCCCGCGGCGATCTCATTCACCGCCGGTCAGGCCGCGTTCACGCTGACGCTGCTGATCCTCTACAACATCATTCAGCCCGTCGGGTGGCGGATCGGCTTGGTGCGCATCGAAGACATCGCGCTCGGCTGCGCGGTGAGCGTCTTGGTCGGCGCGCTGTTCTGGCCCCGCGGCGCGGGCGCAGCCCTCGGCTCCGCACTCGCCGACGCGTATACCAACAGCGTGCGCTACCTGGCCAGCGCGGTTGAATTCGGGATGGGTCGCTGCGACCGCGGCGCACCGTCCCGACCAGCGCCAACCACCGAGGCGATCGAAGCCGCGGCAGCATCCCGGCGCCTCGATGACACCTTCCGCGGCTTCCTCGCCGAACGCGGGGCCAAGCCGCTCCCGCTGGCCGAGGTCACCAATCTCCTCACTGGCGCAGCGGGCCTGCGACTCGCCGGCGACGCGGTCCTCGATCTCTGGCAACGCGACGACGCGTCCGACGGCGATCGAGCCGCGGCCCGGCAGGTGCTGCTCGCCAGCACCCAGTTGATTGTCGGCTGGTACGACGGATTCGCGGCCAGTCTCACCGGTCACGGTGGCGTACCCGCACCGCTCGAGCGCGACGCGCTGGCGGACGGGCGACTGGTCGAAGCCGTCAGTCGCGATCTGAGCCGCGAGGATGGCCGCGCGAGCGCCACCGCCGCGCGAATGATCTGGACCGGGGATCACCTGGACGCCGCCCGAAGGCTGCAGGGCGTTGTCGCGGAGCCGGCGCAGACAGCCAACCGACTGCGCACGACCTCCGCACTGGACAAGCTTCGGCACCCGTAAGGTTGCCGCCCCCGTTACACACGATCGCGCAGGCTCACGAACTCACCGGTGCTGGGAAGTTGGGTTAACTCAATCTGCCTCTCGGCTCTGATGATGTGCATCACCGCATTGATCAGCGCCAGGTGAGTGAAGGCCTGGGGAAAGTTGCCGAGGTGCCTGCCGGTCCCAGGGTCGAGCTCCTCCGCGTAGAGCTGGAGCGGGCTCGCGTACGACAGCAGCTTCTCGCACAGCCTGGTTGCCCGCTGAACCTCACCGATCTCGCACAGCGCGGAGACGAGCCAGAAGGAGCAGATCGTGAATGTGCCTTCCTCGCCAGCGAAGCCGTCGTCCGTCTCCTCGACGCGATAACGGTGAACCAGCCCTTCCGCGGTGAGCTCGTCCGCGATTGCCAGCACCGTGCTGACGATGCGCGGATCCGAGGCGGGAAGAAAGCGCACCAGAGGCATCAGCAGTAGAGACGCGTCGAGTGCACTCGTCTCGTAATGCTGGACAAACACACCTCGCTCGTCCAGCGCCCGCTCGCAGATGTCGGCGTGAATTTCTCGGGCGGCCTCCCCCCAGCGCTCTTCCATCTGCGCGTCACGACGGAGTCGCGCCAGGCGCGCCCCCCGATCAAGCGCGACCCAGCACATCAACTTCGACGATGTGAAGTGCTGGGGCTCGCCCCGCACCTCCCAAATCCCGCAGTCGGGCTCCCGCCACCGCTCGAGGGCGGTCTCAACCTGACGCTTGATGATCGGCCACAGCCGGTCCGGCAGCTGGTCGCGCGACTTGGTGTGCAGGTAGATCGAGTCCAGGACCGCGCCCCACACGTCGTGCTGGCTCTGGCTGTAGGCCCCGTTGCCGATGCGCACCGGCTTGGCGTCTTCATAGCCCGAGAGGTGGTCGAGCTCCTGCTCCTCGAGCTTGGCCTCGCCCCCGATCCCGTACATGATCTGCAGCTGGCCTTCCTCGGCCTCCGCGACGTCCGCGACGAAGTAGAAGAAGTCGTTGGCCTCTTCGTCGAACCCCAGCGTATACAGGGCCCACAGCATGAACGTCGAATCGCGAATCCAGCTGTAGCGATAGTCCCAGTTGCGGTCGCCGCCGGGGGTCTCCGGTAACGATGCGGTGGCCGCCGCGATCATCGCGCCCGTGGGCCGGAAGGTGAGGCCCTTCAAGGTGAGGGCACTCCGCTGGAGGTGAGAGCGCCACGGATGGTCGGGAAAGGTGCCGTGCTTGAGCCACTCCTGCCAGTGCTTGGCAGTCCGCCTGAGTGAACTCGCCGCCCCTTCGTAATCATGCGGGATCGGATGATGTGACCAACCGAGCGCCACGAACGCTGTGTCGCCCTCGTGCAACATGGTCCGCGCTCGAGCCCGGGGTCCTTCGATGCCGAGCCGCAGGTCTGTGACCAGGCGCAATTGCAAATCCACTCCCTCGGACCCAGCCGTCGCCTCGTGGTAGCCGGGGCCGGTGTAGCTCCAATCAGCCGACAAACCGCCGTAGTCGAACGCCGGCTCACACTCGAGATTTATCTCCACCGATCCCTCTACGCACTCGATCAGCCGTAGCAGGACGTGATCTGCGTCGTAGTCGGTCGGTGACCGGCGATGGCTCTGCGAGCGCTCCTCCTCGTGATGCCACGGCCCGATCGAGAGCGCGTCGCGCACAATCAGCCAGCCCATGCGCGTCTCCCAGCTCGTCTCGAGCACCATCGTCCCCGGTATGTACCGCCGGGCAGCGGGCACGTTCACGTCCGCTGGGCCGAGCCGGAAGCTCCCGGCATCTCGATCCAGTATCGAGCCGAACACGCTGGGGGAATCCATCCGCGGCAAGCACATCCATTCGACATTGCCGTTGGGCGCGACCAACGCCGTCGTCTCGCAATCCGACAGAAACGCGTAATCCGCGATCGGCGAGAACGCGCTGGCACGGGCCGTTTGTTCCGGCGCCCCCTTCATGGCGCGATTCTCGTGGGGTGCCCGACTGGTGTCAAGGTATCCTCGCCGTCCCACAGACGGCACGCCTTATATGGAGCCGGAGAACCAGCACACCTCTATCGACCGCATCGCCTCGGCCTCCGAGCCGGTGATCGCTGATTTCCGAGGGCTTACGTCCCCGGACGGCGCGATCACGCTGATGCTGAGCGACATCGCCGACGCTGATTCGGTTGCGGATCGGATCGGTCCCGACCGCTGGACGGAGCTGCTCCGCGATCACCACGCGCTGGTCGAGCGCCTGGTCGCAGACCACGACGGCCGGGTCGCCAAGTTTGAGCGTGACGGCTTCTTCGCTTCGTTCAACAGCGCTCACGCCGGTCTCGCGGCGGCGGTCGAGCTGCAACGCGAGTTCAGCGACCTCGCCAGCGCCGCCGACGAGCGAGCGGCGACCCTGCGTATCGGCGTGCATTCGGGGTTTGTGATCGCCGCTGCGGAGGAGCCGCAGGGCCGCAACGTCGTGCTCGCCGCCCGCATCGCCGCCCACGCGAAAGGCGGCGAGATTCTGGTCTCCTCGTCGCTCAAGCAGTACACGGAGCGCGATCCGACCTTCCGCTTCGAGCCACGGGGCGAGCATCACTTCAAGGGCTTGGTCGGCGAGCACGTCATCTATTCGGTCCCGTGGGAGGTCGGCGGCGATTAGCCATCGTCCTCGGGCATCGGAATACCCGCGGCCCTAAACAGCGCGCCCGCATACTCGACGCTGGTCCGCGGGCGCTCCGACGGCTCCTTGCGGAGCGCGAGCTTTACGGCCTCGCCCAGCCCTGGAGGCAAGTCGTCACGCGGGAGATCGGGCGGGTCGTCGTGGAGGTGCGCCGACAGCACTTGCGTGCCTTGGCGATCAGAAAACGGTGGGTGGCCGGCCAAGCATTCGAACATGACGCACCCGAGCGCGTAGATGTCGGCGGCCGGCGTCGCCTCCTCGCCGCGGATCTGTTCGGGCGCCATGTAGTCCATCGATCCCAGGGCCCCTCCCATGATCGTCAGACGAGTTCCCTGGGTCTCTTTGGCGAGACCGAAGTCGGTGATGTAAGCGACCTGTTTTGGGTCGAGCAGGACGTTCGCGGGCTTCATGTCGCGGTGCACGACGCCGGCCGACCACAGCGCCTCGAGCCCTTCCGCGAGGTCCGAGCTGATACGCAACGCCGCCGCCACGCCCAATGGCCCGTCGCGCTCCAGTTTGTCCGCGAGCGAGCCGCCCTCGAAGAACGGGGTTACGAGGTACGGCAGACCATCGTGTTCTCCCGCATCAAGCACCGGGACCAGGTGCGGATTCACGATCGTCTGGGCGATCCGGATCTCGCGCGTAACGCGCCGCCGGAGCAGCTCATCCCGCGCCAGATCCTGCTTGATCAGTTTCAGCGCGAGCCGCCTGCCGTCGGGGCTCCTCGTCGCATAAACGGTGCTCATGGCGCCGGCGCCGACCACCGCTTCGAGGCGATAGGGGCCGACGTTGGTTCCAAGTCGCGCTTCGGCCCTCGAGCCTGCTGCCTTGTAGCTCATACCGTCCCGCCATCGTAGTGAGCCAACCGCCGAGCCCTTCACACAATTGGCCAACCTTGGTTAGAGTCCGTGAGCACACCCGGGCGAGGGGCTGGTTCTGTGCAGACGGTCAAACCGGTAGAGCGGAATTCGTGGCGAGGCGTTTTCCGGCGCGTTGGTGGTGCCCAGGAGGCCGAGCTTTTCGGCCCCCGTGGCCGGCTGCCGCGACGAGGCGAGCCGGACACCAGCCGCGAGACCGCCCTTCGCATCCTTGCTGGCCTCATCCTCGTCGGCCTGGTGTTGCGCCTGGCCGTGCCGCGCGGCATCTGGCTCGACGAGGCGATCAGCATCCACCAGGCCCGCCTCTCGCTGCACGACCTGTTTGTCAACCTGTACAACGGCGACCGCCAGCCGCCGTTCTACCACCTGACGCTGTGGTTGACGATCCGGATCTTCGGCGACGGCGAGTTTGCCGTCCGGCTTCCCTCGCTGATCGCCGGAACGCTCACGATCCCCGTGCTCTACGAGCTCGGACGCGAGCTCTACGACCGCCGCACAGGCCTGCTCGCAGCCGCCTTCGCCACCATCTCGCCGCTGCTCATCTGGTACTCGCAAGAGGTGCGGATGTACGAGTTCATAGCCCTGTTCGGGCTGCTCGCCCTGTTGACGCAGCTGCGAGCGATCCGCCACGGAACGATGCTCAACTGGGCCGCGTACATCCTCGCTACCGCCGCGCTCCTGTGGTCGCACTACTTCGGGCTGCTGCTGATCGCGGTGCAGCAGGTCATCTTCGTCGCCGTGCTCGTCCACCGCAAACGCAACGGGCAACCGATTAAGCCGCTGGCCTTGGGTTTCGCCTATTCGGCCGCGGTGCTCGCGATGCAGCTCGTGCCGCTCGTCGTCTTCGCCCACCACCAGTTTGAGGTCACGTCCGGTGCGGCCGGCTCGCCGAGCGGGACCTACGACTACCTCTCCTTCTACTCGGTTCTGTCCAACATGGCCTGGACGCTCTGGGGCTACCAGCCCAATGCGACGACCGTGCTCTTGTCGGCGCTGTGGCCGCTGTTCCTGCTCGGCTCACTGGTCTTACTCGGTCGCGGGGGATCGCGCCAGACGATGGGCCTCGCCGCCGCCGCGATCGCCCTCGTCGGGCTGTTGATCGTCGTCTCATTGTTCGACCGCTCGTTGTTCGAGGTCCGGAACTTCCTGATCCTCGTCCCGCTCGTCCTGCTCCTGGTCGCGCGCCTCATCACCGGCTGGATCCGGCAGCCGAGGGCACGCCTTCTCGTCGCCGGTGGCGTCGCCCTCACGCTGCTCATCGGCCTGGCTGATCAGCAGCTGAACAAGGCCAATCCCCGGCTGTACGACTTCCGCGGCGCGATCCAAGACATCGAAGCGAATGCCGGGCCGGGCGCGCTCGTCCTCTACGAGCCGGCAGATATGCGCTACGTACTCGAGTACTACGCCCCCCACCTCCGAAGCCAGCCCCTCACTACCCCGATAACCGCAGGCAGCGAAGGGAGCCCGGTGTTCGTCCTCGCCTCGTTCCAGGACAATAAGGCGTTCTTCGATGAGACGAACAAGGTCGTTGGACAGCTCACGTTCTTCCGAACCTTGGTCCATCGGTTCAAGACGCCACAAACACTCGTGTGGGAGTTTCAATGAGCGGCGGGCCCTGGGACGTCCGCCTTCGCCGGGTCACGTGGCAGCCCGTGCCGACCGGCTGGAGCGTGCGCAAGCGGGTTCGCATCCTGATCCTGCTCGGCGTGCCCTGCGCCATCTGGTATTTCGGCTGGCTGCTGAACCCGGACCGCGTCGGCACCCCCTACCTGTACGGCATCCTGATCGCGGCCGAGTTGTTCAACCTCACGCAGGCGCTCGGCTTCTGGTGGACTTGCGCCAACGAGCGGGTGCGCGAGAAGCGAGGGCCGAGCCGACGGGTGGCCGTCGACGTGTTCATCCCGGTCTACAAGGAGCCCACGGACATCGTCGACCTCACGGTGGCCGCCGCCGTCGGCATCCGCGGCGCTGAGGTAAGGGTCCACGTGCTGGACGACGGCAACGACGACGCGATGCGTGACCTCGCCGCCCGCTACGGCGTGGGCTACATCCGTCGCCCGGAGCACAAGGGCGCGAAGGCGGGCAACATCAACCACGCCCTGACCAAGACATCCGCGCCGTTCATCGCCGTGTTCGACTCGGACCACGTGGCCGACCCGGGCTTCCTCGAGGCGACCCTGGGATGGATGGACGACCCCAAGATGGCGTTCGTGCAGACACCGCAGTACTACGCCAACACGGAGGGCAATCGCATCGCGGCGGCGTCCTGGGCCCAGCAGGCATTGTTCTTCGGCGCCATCGCTCGCGGCAAGGACGGGCTCGATGCGGTCTTCTGCTGCGGCACCAACGTCTTGTTCCGGCGGGAGGCATTCGAGAGCGTGGGCGGGTTCCCGACCAACTCACTCACCGAGGACTTCGAGCTCTCGATCCACCTCCACGAGAAGGGCTGGAGCTCCGCCTACATCCCCGACGTGCTGGCCCGCGGCCTCGGCCCCGAGGACACAGCCTCGTACGTCTCTCAGCAACAACGCTGGGCCAGGGGCTGCCTCTCGGGCCTTCCCCGCGCGCTCCGAGCAAAGCTCCCCCTAAAGCTGAAGGCGCAGTACGCGCTGTCTGGCTTGTATTTCCTCTCCGGCTGGACCGTGCTCATCTACATGTGCTTCCCGGTGGTTCGCCTGCTGGGTGGCGGTCAGCCGATCGGCGGCATCAATGCTCCCGTGTTCCTGCTGCACTTCGTCCCCTACTACGCCGTCGCCCTGACGATGGCAGCGATCGCCGGCGCGGGCTCCTACACGTTTTCCGCCTTCGCGCTGTCGGCGGCGAACTTCTGGATCCACGTCCTCTCGACGATCTACACGGTGCTGGGCAAGAAGGGATCGTTCGTCGTGACCCCCAAGAAAGGCGCCGGAGCGCGCCAGCCCGCCGCAGTGATGCCCGCGCTCGTAGCCGTGGGCATACTGGTCGCGGCCAGCATCTACGGGCTGGCCCGCAACCTCGACGCGGCCACGATCAACAACGTCTCGTTTGCGGCCGTCCATGTGTCGATCCTGATGACCGGATGCTGGGCGGCGCTCCAGAAACCGCGTGCTCCGGCCCCGGGACCGTTAGCGCCCGTCGAGGCCGTCGCGTGAACCGGCCCGCGCGCGACCTGGTGAGAGTCGTGGCCGTGCTGGCGGGCGGTGCAGTCACGCTGTTGTTGCTCGCCGGCTGCGGGGGGTCGAGCTCCGCTCCGGACGTGACCGCCCCGCCTCACAACCAGGCGGTTGCCGCCGCGGAATACTTCCTCAACCGATACGTCATGCCCAACGGACGCGTCGTACGGATCGATCAAGGAGGCGATACCGTCGGCGAGGGGCAAGCCTACGGCATGCTGCTGGCGGCCGCCATCGGTGACTCGCACCGTTTCAACACCATCTGGCAGTGGACGCAGAACAATATCCGGCGCCCCGACGGGTTGCTCTCGTTCCACTGGAGCGATGGGCACGTGGTCGATCCACAGGCGGCCTCCGACGCCGACCTCGACGCCAGCCGGGCGCTGCTGGTCGCCGCCTGCCGCTTCCACGAGCCCTCGTTGCGCCAGCAGGCGATTCAGTTGGGAAACGCCATCTTGCACGTGGAGGTCGCCACGTGGCAGGGCGAGCCGGTGTTGACCGCTGGCCCGTGGGCGGTCAACGCGCCGATCACGATCGACCCCAGCTACTTCTCACCCGCCACGTACGCGATGCTGCGCGCCGCCACAGGCGACGACGCCTGGTCCAGCCTGGCCGCGAGCTCACGCTCGATCACGAGCACGTTGATGTCGGGTCCGCGGCGGCTGCCGCCCGACTGGGCGAGGCTCGAGGGTAACCGGCCCGTACCTATCGGCACGCCAAGCAACCCGAGCTCGCAACCGGAGTTCGGTTTCGATGCCGTGCGCACATTGGTCAGGATGGCCGAGGACCCAGACCCGGCGGGCCGGAAGATCGCGGCCAGGGCGTGGCCCGTGTTCGCCGGGCAGGACCCGACCAAGCTCGTCGTCCAGCACACCCTGACCGGACGGCCGATCGGCGACATCCTCCATCCCGTCGTGCTCGTGGCCGCGGCCGGGGCAGCCGACGCCGCCGGACAGGACGGCGCGCGAGACGGACTGCTCGACGAGGCCGAGGCCCTCGATCGCCGATCGCCGACCTACTACGGAGCGGCCTGGGTCGCTCTGGGGCGGATCCTGCTCACCACGAGACTCCTCGACGGCTGCTCCTAGCGCTCACTCGCCGACAGCAGCGAGGACTCGTGCCCGGAAGCTCGCCGCCGTGGGCCGGGCCTCCGGTGACTTGGCCATCGCGAGCTTCAACTCGTCCTCCAGCGCGGGGGGCACGTCGCGCCGCCGTTCGCTCACCGACGGCGGCTCGGCGTTGACGTGAGCCCACATCTTGGCCATCCCGCCCTTCTGGCTCGCGAAGGGGGGCTCACCCGTGAGCATCTCGAACAGCACGCAACCGAGGCTGTAGATGTCGCTCCGCGCGTCGGGCTCGCTGCCCTCGATCTGCTCCGGCGCCACGTAGTCGATCGTTCCCAGCATCTGATCTTCGGCGGTGAGGCCTGGCGCGGTGCCGGCTCGCCTGGCGAGTCCAAAATCGGTCAGGTAGACGTGATCCTCGTTGGTGAGGATCACGTTGGACGGCTTGACGTCTCGGTGAACCAGCCCGGCCTCGTGGGCCGCCTCGAGTGCCGCCGCGATCTGAGCCGCCGTTCGCGCTGACCTTCCGGGCTCCAACGGACCCTCGTCTTGGATCAGAGTCCCGAGCTCCGTGCCCTCGACCCAGCGCGTGACGATGTAGACCGTGCCGTCCTCCTCGCCGGCCTCGTAGAGCGGGACAACGTTGGGATGGTCGAGCGAGGCCACCGCTCTGGCCTCGCGGCGCAGCCGCTCCCGGATCACCGGATCACGCGCCACGTCGGCCTCGACCACCTTGAGCGCGACCGGCCGATCGAGCCGCAGCTGGCGGGCACGGTAGAGAATCCCCATCCCGCCGGCGCCGACGACGCTGTCGATTTCGTATCCGGCGAAGGTGGAGCCCGGAGACAGCACCGTCAGTGGGCCTCCTGGGAACGTTGTGCCTGAAAGGGCGAGGTCCGGGGGCCGCTGGCCGAGGACGCAGGACCCGACGTGCACTGGGGGTGCACGAGGGTCCGAGGACAAAGGCCAGCGGTCATCCGGGCCCGCCATTTCGGGTGCAATGTTTCCGGGAGGTCCACTAGAGGTCGCGCTCCGAGACCAAGCCCGCGGAGAAGGCCCGATCCACTAAGGCGACCCGCGTCTCGTTCCGGGTCCGACCCGCCACGCCGAGCTTCGCACACAGCACCGCGACATGAGTCGTGACTTCACGGACCGAGACGACGAGCTCCTCGGCGATCTGCTCGTCGGTGGCTGGGCTGGCGAACCCGCTCCGGCCCTTGTATGGACGGCAGAGCGCCACCAGCACGCGCCGCTGGGTGGACGAGAGGCTCACCGCCGCGGGCCGCTCGCCCGCGTCGCCCGTCGTCTCGCGTGACCGCCCGGGCGAATTGAACGTGATCGTCGTGGTCCCGAAGCGGAGGGTGTCGCCATCCTTCAGCCGGCACCGGCCATTCAGGCGCTCGTCATTGACGAACGTGCCGTTGCTCGATAGGCCATCGTCGACGAGCTCCCACTCGTCCCCCACCCGTTCGAGCCGGGCGTGGAGGCGAGAAACTTGATGGTCCCAGTCGAGGACGAGATCACACGATCGCTGGCGCCCGACCGTGGCGAGCGCCGAGCCGGGCGCTAACAAGAGGAGCTGTTGCCCGCCGTCGCGGTCCCTGAAGGAAAGAAATGGCTCGCCATTCGCGGACACGACCGAAATTATCTACGGGGACCTCGGCTGGTCAATACAAGAGCAGGGGCGTAGGGTTGGATGCCGATGGCCGACCAGCAGCTGCGGGTGATCGAAGGTGAGGACCGCGGGGAGCGCCTGAGCTTGGACGCGGACCTCCTGATCGGCCGCTCCGCCCCCACGCCCGAAGGCCGCCTTGGGGATGACAGCCAGATCTCGCGCCGTCACGCGCGCGTCTCGCGCGGAGCCGACGGACGGCTGACGATCGAGGATCTGGGGTCCGCGAACGGGACATTCGTCAACGATGAACGCATCGACGCTCCGCGCGAGCTCGAGCTCGGTGACGTTGTACGGATCGGCAGGACGGCCTTGGAGGTCTTCGAGACCGCCGAGGCCGCGCCCGAGCCCGCGGGTGAGCCGCCGAGCGCCAGCGGCGCGGCGGATGCAGAGCTGGTGGTCACCGCCGGCGAGGGGGTGGGCCGCCGGCTCACGGTGGGGGACGAGCTGGTCCTCGGGCGAGAAGTGGACGGAGTGGGAAGGCTCGCCGACGATCAAGGGGTTTCGCGCCGCCACGCGCGGGTCAGCCGCGATGCGGGTGACCAGCTGACGATCGAGGATCTCGGGTCGGCCAACGGCACATTCGTGAACGGTATGCGCCTGCGCGCCCGCCAAAGGCTCAAGGCGGGCGACACGGTACGGATCGGTTCCACGACGCTGGAGCTAAGGGAGGTCCCGCAAGCGAGAGAGGTCCCGCAAGCGAGAGAGGTCCGGCGAGCGAGAGAGGTCCAGCGAGCGAGAGAGGTCCCGCAAGCGCCCGTTTCCGCGGTTCCGGAAGCCCCCATCGTGCCCCCGCCGGAGCGGCGCCGGCCCGCTCCAGACCCGATTCCTGCCCCGCCCGAGCGGCGCCAGCCCGCTGCGGATCCGACTCCCGTCCGACCGAGGAGGCGTGAGCCCGAGGTTGTTCAGCCGATAGGCCGGGATGAGCTTCCGGCGGGATCCGTGTTCGCCGGGTGTCGCGTCGACGATGTCCTCGGCCGTGGAGAGATGGGGGTCGTATATCGCGCCGACGAGCTCGCGCTCCAACGCCGGGTGGCCCTCAAGACCATCCTCCCCGAGTACTCCCGGGACGAGCACTTCCGCGAACGTTTTCGGCGTGAGTCGACCGTCGCGGCCGCGATCGACCACCAAAACGTGATTCCCATCTTCGATGCGGGCGACGAGGACGGCGTGCTCTACATCACGATGCGCCTCGTCGACGGCACTGACCTGCGCGCGCTGATCGCCGCGGAGGGGCGCATCGAGCCGCTCCGCGCCGCGCGGATCGTCCGTCAGGTCGGAGCGGCGCTCGACGCGGCCCACGCCCACGGGATGGTCCACCGCGACGTCAAGCCGTCAAATGTCCTGCTCGGGCGCGAAGACCACGTGTATCTGAGCGACTTCGGGCTCGCCAAGCGGGCCGCCACGGTCGAGGCGCTAACGCGGCAGGGATCCATCGTCGCCCGCGCCGAGTACGTGGCGCCCGAGCAGCTCTTGAACCAACGCGTCGACGCCCGCGCTGACATCTACGCCCTTGGTTGCCTGCTGTTCGAGGCCCTCACCGGGGAGCCGCCATATCAGCGGTGGGGTAAGGGCCCCGTGATGCTGGCCCACGTCGACGCTCCCCCGCCTTCGCCCTCACAGCTGTGTCCCGACCTGCCTCCCGAGTTCGACGACGTGGTGCACCGAGCGATGGCGAAGGCACCTGGCGACCGCTATCCATCGGCTGGCGACCTCGGACAGGCGGCGCTCGTGGCCGCGGGCGGGCTCCGGCGGGCAAGTCCGTGGTCCGTCGTCGCGACCGGCGAAGCGGCTCCACTTCAGCAGCTGAGGGCCGCGGAAGCTGGGGCGGCGGGCGCGAGGGCGGCGGACGTGGAGGCGGACGCACCCGCTGCCGGGGCACGGCCGAGCGCTCGGGGAGAGGCCAAACCGGACCGTCGCGAGGCGCTTCGCTGGGCATTCGCACTCGCCGTGCTGGCGATCGTGGCCGTCGGCATGGTCGCCGCGCTCCACGGCATCTCAACCCTCCACTGAGCCAACCAGCGGGACAAGGTCAGAATCGGATCTCGATGACCCGGCCGTCCTGGGTCGCTACCCAAACTGAGCTCGCCCTCACGGCGAGCGCGACGGGCGAACTGGCGAACACGACCTTTCCCGTCACGGCAGGCTGGCTCGTATTAGTGATCCGGTAGAGCGTCTTCGCGCTCCTGCTGATTGCCCAGACGTAAGGGCTCGGATCTATCGCGGCGATGCCGACGAGGTCAGGTGCGACCCCGACATCCGCGTTGACTTTCAAGTGGTTGGACCGAGGATCGAAGCGGGTCACGTGGCCGTTCGCATGCGCGATCCACACGCCTTGGTCGAAGGTCACGGCAACCCCGCCCGGGCCTCCGTCGAACGCTTTGGTGGAGCCGTCGCCGCCGAGGCTCACCCGCACAAGGTCGTTGGTGTCAGCGCCGTTTGCGGCCCAGATCCACCCCTCGCCCCAGCCGATGCCCTTCGCGGCGGGGTTGATTTGCGCTGGTTTTCCGCTCACCGCACCCCCGAGCGCCACGTGGGTGATCGCGCCGCTCGAGTCCGCGACCCACGCGGTGCTGTTGTTTTGATCGAGCGCAACCGAGGTGGGAGCCCCTGGCAGCTTGGCGGCCGCGACTTGAGTGCCGCTGTCGCCGTTGAACTGGGCCAGCGACTTGGAGGCCGTCTGAGCCACCCACAAGGCGGCGGGGCCCGCCACAATCGCGGTCGGACTTCCGGTCGCGGCAAAGCTCTGCTGACTGCCCGTCGCCGGGTTGAAGCGGACCAGCTTTCCGCGGTCGGGTAGCGAAATCCACACGTTCTTCGACCCGATGGAGATCGAACCGGGCGCGCTTGAAAGGGCGATCGATTGTCCTTCCGTCAACCCACTGCCCGTGATTTGGATCCCGGCACTGGCGGATTTGCTCCCACCGCCGGTGAGCACCGCGACCAGCACTCCGGCGACCACGAGCACGGCGATCCCCGCCACCACCCACCGGGTTGGGAAGCGGCGAGAACTTGGCCTGTCGGCCGGTCGCTCGAGGGCCTCGGTCGGCACGGGCGGGGTCGGAGATGCACGCTGGGCCACCGCGTCCCTTGCCTTGGTCCTCGGCTTGGCCAGCTCGGTGACCCCCTCGGTCGGCTCGGTCCTCGGCTTGGCCAGCTCGGTGACCCCCTCGGTCGGCTCGGTCCCCGGCTTGGCCAGCTCGGTGACGCTCTCGTTCGGCTCGGTCCCCCGCTTGGCCAGCTCGGTCAGCGCCTCCCATGACTCGGTCCCCGGCTCGGCCGTTTCTGCCGCCGGCACGCTAGACCCCGCCTGCTTATTCACCGTCGGGGACTCTGAGATCTCGGTGACGTCGGCCTGAGCCTTCGGTGCCGCGGCGACCCGCTCTGCGGTGTCGAGCTCCTGCAACACCTGGTCGAGTGCGACCATCAGCTCGCCCGCGGACACGAAACGATCTTCTGGACGCTTGGCCATTGCCTTGGTGATGATCGCGTCGAGCTGCTCGGGAATTCCTGGGACCTCGGCCCGGGCCGACGGGATCGGGTCGTTGACATGCGCAAAGATCTTGGCGACGTCCGACGGTCTCTCGAACGGCACGTGCCCGGTCAACGACTCGAACAGCATGCAACCGAACGAGTAGATGTCAGACGGGGCGTACCCCCTCTCACCCTCGATCCGTTCGGGCGCCGTGTAGTCGATCGTCCCCACGAACATCCCGGTGCGCGTGATCGACTCGCCGTCGGTAAGGCGGGCGATCCCGAAGTCGGTCAGGTAGATCTGCTCCTCGGGGTCCTCGTCGGTACCCGCGATCAGGACGTTGGCTGGCTTCACGTCCCGGTGGATCAATCCGCGCCTATGGGCGGCCGCCAGCGCCGCGGCCACCGGCCGCAGCAGCCTGATCGCCCGACCCGGCGACACGCGCCCGGAGGATCTGAGCACGGCCTGAAGGTCCGTCCCCTCGACCCAGCGCATGATCAGATACAGCGTTCCGTCCCGCTCGCCAGCCTCGTAGACCGGGATGACGTTGGGGTGATCGAGCGATGCGGCGAGATGCGACTCGCGCTCGAACCGCTCGCGGTAGTCCCCATCTGCGGCAAGCTCGGGGGCGATCGCCTTCAACGCGACCGGCCGCCGGAGCGCGAGCTGCGTGGCTCGGTAGACCACCCCCATGCCGCCGCGCCCCGCCACCGCCTCGAGTCGGCATCCCGCAAACGTCACGCCGGGTCCCAGGCTGTCTGACACTATCCGCGGTTTATAGCGCCCTTGTGCTGCTCCTAGCGGGCGACCGCGACCGCCTTCGCGACCTTCACGACCGGGCGCTCGTCGAGCCCGACCGGCGCAAGCTGGCCCTACCCTCACTGCATGTCGGCCGACCGGCGAACATCTGAGGGACTGCGTCGGAGCGTGATGGTCGCCGAGCTTCCTCCTCCCGGTTTCCGCGTTCGATACTCGCCGGATGCGCTCGTCCGGGAGGAGGGACGAGTGCTCGCCGGAGGCAGCCCCTTCCGTCTCATCCGGCTCTCGGAACGCGGAGCCAAGCTGGTAGCCGGGTGGGACGCCGGAGAGCCCCTCGGCGACGCCGAGGCACCGCGCCGCCTCGCGCGTCGCCTGCTCGACAGCGACCTGGTGATCCCGGACCCGCAACCAACCGCCGACCTGAACAACGTCGTCGTGCTGATCCCAGTTCGAAATAGCCCCCATGAACTTGAGCGTTGCCTCGCCGCCCTCCAGGCGGCCCGCGGCGCCGGCGCCGAACTGCTCGTCATCGACGACGGCTCCGTCGTCGCGGGTCAGGTCGCCGAAGTTGCGGCGTCATACGGGGCAACAGTCGTTCGGCGCCCACGTTCCGGTGGGGCGGCAGCCGCTCGCAACCACGGGCTCGCCGCCAGCGACCGCCCGTTCATCGCCTTCGTTGACGCCGATGTCGTGGTCGACGTCGGCTGTCTTCAGCGACTCGCCGCTCATTTCGATGATCCGCGCGTCGGTGCCGCGGCGCCGCGGGTCATGGCCCTCACGGAGAACGGCTGGCTTGGGCGTTATGAGGCGCGGTACTCCAGCCTCGACATGGGCGGCCAGCCCGGAACCGTCGCACCGGGCCGCGTCGTCTCATACGTCCCGAGCACAACCCTCATGGTTCGCCGCTCCGCCGTCCCGGCCGGGGGGTTCGACGAGAAGCTGACGATCGGCGAGGACATCGACTTCGTCTGGCGCATCAACTCGAGCGGACGACGCGTCGTGTACGACCCCAGCGCCACCGTGCGCCACGAACACCGGTCGCAGCTCTTGCCCTTCGTACGACGACGCATGACCTACGCCGGTTCGGTGGGCCCCCTGGCCGTGCGACATCCCGACGCTCTTCCCGCCATGAGGGCCGACAAGCTGACGGCGGCAACCCTCGCGCTCTTAACCGCCAGGCGACCCCGTCTCGTGACGATTCTCTTGTTCGCAAGGTTCATGCGGATCCGACGCGCGCTCACAGACCACACGACCACCCCCACGCGCTTCGCCGCCGTTTTCAGCGCCCGCCTCGGCACCGGCGCACTCCGAGCGTGGAGCCACGCCGTGCGACGAGCATGGTCACCGATCCTGCTGTGCGTCGCCGGCCCTCGTGCAACAGCGCGTATCCTCGCTGCGGCTTACGGCGTCTGGTTCCTCCAAGGCGGCGCTGAGCGTCGACCTGAGGACTTGCCGATCGCGATCCTGGATGACGTGATTGCGACCGTCGGGACTTGGACGGCATGCTGCCGACACCGCACTCTGCGACCCATTTCGGTCGCCCTCAGTGGTCGCGGGATCGTCGCCGGCGACGGCACGTTCCAACGCCACGAGCCGCATTGAAGCCACTGTTCCCTCGGCCGCGCGGCGTTCCTCGCGCCAGGTAGTACCGCGTCCAACGAGAACGTCTCGGGCTCAAAGCAGACACCGGTCACCGGCCTCAACGACTACGGCGTCATGGTCGGATTCTGGTGACACATGAACAACGCGAACCAGATGAACGACAACCTCTGGTTCTACTCGCTCGATCGGGGTCATTTCCACACCGTCAATTTCCCCTCCGCCACCAACGACACCCGGCCCGTGGACCAGGTGCTCGACGCCAACGACGACGATGTCGCGGTCGGCTTCTACACCGACGCGGCAGGTGACAACCACGGGTATGCATGCGACATCCGCCGTGGCCGCTTCCACCAGGTCACGATCTACGGATCGGCTTCTACGTCGATAGCAGCGGCGACACCGACGGCATGTTGGCCACGCCGCACGGCTCCTGACCCACACGCGCACCTGGCCGGGGCGCGTTGAGTATCGCGCCCCGCGCCACCGCGAGGGGCGCGATCCCGAGCACGGCCGAGCGGAGGCATCGCGCTCAGGGCCGCAGGCAGTCCCACCAGTACCGGCTTGCGCGTGGTGTTGGGAGCGAACCGGTATCGTCGGGTCTTAGCGCGAGTGGGAGGGTTGAGCTGATGTATCAGGATCAGAGCAATACAGCTACGAGCGTCGCCGAGCCAAGTGCGATGAGCAGTTCAACGACTGTGCTCGTGAGTCGCCGTGAGTCGTTCAGCGCGGCTCATCAGTTGCGCGATCCGGGCCTATCCGAGGAGGAGAATCAGCGCCTGTTCGGCAAGTGCGCGAATCTGCACGGGCACAATTACGTCCTCGAGGTCGTGGTGGCCGGCCAGATCGATCAGGCCACGGGTTATGTCTTAGACCTGAAGGAACTCTCGGACGTCATCTTCCTGCGGGTGATCCACGACGTGGACCACCGCAACTTGAATACGGATGTTCCGTGGCTCGAGGGGCGTATCCCGACCGCCGAAAACCTGGCTCTAGCCTTCTGGGAGCGGATCCGCTCAGAGCTCCCACAGGGGTTGTTGCGGTCGGTTCGGCTGTGGGAGACCGACAAGAACTGGGCCGCGGTCGGTGATCTCGCCTGAGACGGCTCAGCGGCGGGGTCTCGAATTGCGAAGCCGCTACACCGCGGCAGACGTTGGCGTGCTCACCGCAGACGAGGCCCGTCGGTTTGTACGGCTCGAGCGCGGCGACCCGCGCACCGACATCACCCTGGCCTGGGAGCTGCTCTACCGACTCGAACCAGAGCTCTACGACCGGCTGGTCGGCGCTGAGCGGCTGCACCCCGGCGTTCTAGAGTGGCTGCCGGACAAGGTCGAGCGGATCGTCGAGGTGGCCGCAGGCACCGGGCGGCTGACCATGGAGCTCGTCGGGCGCGCCCGCGAGGTGTTGGCGATTGAACCCGCCGCGCCCTTGCGCGAGATCCTGAATCGCAAACTCGCCCGAGCGGATCACGGGCACCGAGTCCGTGTGATGCATGGCTTCTTTGATGACCTGCCCGTCGCCGGTGCCTGGGCTGACCTGGTGGTTACGTGCTCGGCACTGACGCCGGCTGCGGGGCATGGTGGCGAGGCGGGCCTGGCAGAGTTGGAGCGGGTCTGCAGGCCCGGTGGCCGCGTGGTCATCGTCTGGCCGAACGAGCTCCCATGGCTGGCGGCCCACGGCTACAGGTACGTGAGCTTCGGCGGCGGTGGGATGTCAGTCGAGTTCGCCAGCCACGAGGAGGCTGCCGAACTGACGGAAATCTTCTACCCCTGCGGGATCGAGGAGGTGCGTCGTCGCGGATGGCGACAGGTTCCTTACGAGGTGCTCGGGATCAATCCCCCGTGCGACCTCGCGTTCAAGCTGATCGCGCGATGAAGATCGCGATTGTCGCCCCACTGGTTTCGGCAATCCGGGAGCCGCAAGGTGGCGGGTCGCAGGCGTTCGTTTCCGATCTGGCTCGCGGCCTGGTGGAGAGAGACCACGATGTCGATCTGTACGCCGCTTCGGGGTCCGAGGTAGCAGGCGTGCGCGTGGTCGACACTGGAGTCGATCACCGCGCGTTGGCGGCCACGCTCTACCGAGCTTCGGGTCCGGTCGCCGACGGGCAAGTCGTGGCCGAGCAGGCGTTCGCCGGCGTCTTCGCCGCTGTTCTGGAGGGACGATACGACGTCGTCCACAACCACGCCTTCGACGCGCCCGCAATCAGACTTGCGATGACGCTGCCGGCGCCCGTGGTCCACACGCTCCACCTACCGCCGGACGCGGCGGTGGCCGAGGCGCTGCGCGAGGCCGCTCGGTCGGACCGAGCCCCAACCGTCGCCGGCGTATCCGCGTGCCACGCGGCCGCATGGCGCCAGGTCGTCCGCGTCGACGCGATCTTGCCGTCGCTGGTTCCCACACGATTGATCCGCTGGTCGCCGTCGGCACGGAATGGCGCGATCTTCGCTGGGAGGCTGAGTCCGGAGAAGGGAGCAGTCGAGGCGATCAGGATCGCCCAGGCTGCCGGTGTCCGGATCGATCTGTACGGCGACGTCTACGACGCCGAGTACACCCGGGAACGCATCGACCCGCGACGCGACGATCCGCACGTCGCTGTCCATCCTGGCGTTCCGCGAACCGTTGTCTGGGAGATGATGGCCCGCGCATCCGTCGTTCTATGCCCCGCCCAGTGGGAGGAGCCGTTCGGCATGGTCGCCGCGGAGGCGCAAGCCTGCGGGACCCCCGTCGTGGCCTTCCGCCGAGGCGCGCTCGGTGAAGTTATCGTCGACGGGGTCACGGGCTTCCTGGTGGCGCCCGACGACGTGCTCGCGGCCGCTGACGCGGTGACGAGGACGACGGAGCTCTCGCGCGTCGAATGCCGCGCTCACGCCGAGCGCCACCTCGATCTGGAGCTGAGCCTCGACGCGCACGAAGGGCTCTACAGGCGAGTGGCGAGGGGTGACGTGGAGGCCGCAGCCGTTGGCTGAGCCGACTCATTGGCTGGCGGGACGTCTGGCGGTCGTGACCGGGGCCAGCCGCGGAATCGGCGCGGCCACGGCTGAGGCGATCGCGGCGGCCGGCGCGCATGTCGTGCTGGCTGCCAGGGACCGGGACGCTCTGGACGGCGTCGCGAGCCGCATCAGAGAGGCCGGCGGCGAGGCCACGGCGGTACCGACGGACGTCAGCCGCGTGAGCGACGTGGAACGCCTTTTTGCCACGGTGAAGGAGGCCGGCACACTTGCGGCTCTCGTCTGCGCGGCCGCCGTGCTGAAGTCGGTACGGTTGACCGAGACGACCCCGGCGATCTGGGAAGAGACGCTCGGGATCAACTTGACGGGCTCGTTTCTCTGCTGTCGAGCAGCCTTCACCGCCATGCAGGCCGCCGGCGGAGGACGGATCGTCAACATCGCCTCGCTCTCAGGCGTCTACGCGACCGAGAAGTTCCCCGGACTCAGCGCTTACAACGCTTCCAAATACGGGGTGATTGGTCTCACTGAGGCAATCGCCGTCGAGGGTAAGGAGCTCGGGATCAGCGCGATCTGCATCAGTCCCGGCGCGGTCGACACCGAGATGCTCCGTCGGGCCAATCCCGAGCTCCGTCCGGGCCTGACGCCCGATCAGGTCGCCGATCTGATCGTAGCGCTGCTCGACAGCCCGCTGGTCGCGGCGAGTGGGGCCAACATCCCTCTCTTCTCAAACGCCTAGTCCACAGCGTCGACCCAGGGCCCCCGGTGGCGCCGCTGTCAGCGCGCCAACGACCACAGGTCCACGCGCTCATCGGCGAGCTGAGCGGGCGCGGGTCGAGCACGAACGCCGACGAGGCGGGCCGCCGCCGCCATCTCCGAGTCGCTATCAAGCTCAGGGTCACCGCCGCGGTCGAGGCCCACCGCCGCCCCGACCCGCCCCTCGACCAGATAGAACCCGATCAGCTTCCGCTCCTCCAGGCTCCCGCGGACGACGAACGAGTCCCACGCCGTGACGTGCCCGACGTACTCCAGCTTGTGCTCGTATTGGTCGGACCAGAAGCTGTGGACGTAGTCGTATGGCTCGGTCGAGCCAAGCATCGACCGCGCGGCCGCGCGGCCCTGCTTCTCGGCGTTGTTGTAGTGCTCGACGCGAACCCGCCCGAAAATTGGATGCAGGTGGTTTGCGACATCGCCCACGCCGTATACGTCGGGTGCGCTGGCTCGACACAACTCGTCGACGAGCAAGCCGTTGGACTGCGCGACCGGCCCACCCGCGAAGGTCGGTACCTCGGGCTCGATCCCGATGCCGACGACCACGAAGTCGCAAGCCACACGGGCACCGTTGGCGGTCACGGCCGCCTCGACGCGCTCGGTCCCTTCGAACCCGGTGACGTGATCTTGGCTGCGGAGCTCGACGCCGTGCGCGCGGTGGATCGCGGAGAAAGCCGCGCCGACCTCGTCGCCAAGCACCTTTTGCAGGGGCTCTGCCCCGGGGAATACCGCGGTTATCCGAACGCCGAGCTGGGTCAGGGAGGCGGCCACCTCGCAACCGATGAAACCCATTCCCACCACCACCGCGTTGCGATTTGCAGCCGCCTCATGTTTGATCGCGTCGCATTCGCCGACCGTGCGCAGGTAGTGAATCCCCGGCAGCTGCGCTCCCGGAACCTCGAGCCGCCGGTTTCGTCCGCCCGTCGCGATCAGGACCTTCTGATAGTCGAGCTTCCGGCCTGAGTCGAGCACGACGGCATGGGCGGCCGCATCGACCGAGGCGACGCTGGACTCGAGCCGCTCCACATCGTGGTCGTCATACCAACCTCGAGGCTTGACACGCCACCCGTCGAGATGCTCCTCCGAGCGCAGGTACGTCTTGGATAAAGGAGGGCGACCAAAAGGGACCCCCGGTTCCCGGCCCACGAGCGTGACTCGGCCCTTGAAGCCCTGTTCGCGAAGCGCCACGGCGGCGTTACCACCGGCCAGCCCGCCGCCCACGACCACAATCGGCCTATCGCCCCCCCGGGCCTGCATCGGTCGCACGGCCGGTTACTCTACGCGCTCGAGCATCGCGGAGCCGACGCCCGCGGTCCGGGAACCGCTCCATCGCGTTAGAGTTGCCGGCCGCCGCGCGTTTAGCGATTGTTCCCCAGCGTCCGTTCTGAGCGAAGGGATCGTATCCATCACCGCGCCGGCAACTTCGCGTAAGGAGACGAGTAAGTGATTGTTGATGCGCTGGCTGGCTCGATTCCCACGCCAAACGCGTTCGCCGCCAGTGAAGCGACGACGCTGGGCCGACTGCGGGGCTATGCCGAGCACTTCCGCTCCGACGTCGTACCCGCGCGAACATTTGGCGAGGTGCAGCGACGGATCGAGACGGAGTACGAGCAGGCCAAGGAACGCGCCCCCACTGAGGAGCAGTTCTTCGCCATGCTGGATGACGCGGAGATCGGCATGGCAGCGGTCTACACGGAGCGGTACGGCAGCACGCTTGGAGTGACATCCGCCCCCAACGAGGAAGTCGCCGAGTTCGTAGCGCGAGATCCGGCGCGGCTCATCGGTCTGGCCGGCATCGATCCGTGGGAGCCGGACGCCGGCAGGGAGGTGGACCGAGCCGTTCAAGAGCTCGGGCTGGCCGGCGTCGTGATATCCCCGTTCAAGCAGCGCACGGCGCCGGACAGTGCCGTGCTGGCACGAGTGTTTGGCCGTTGCGAGGCACTCGGCGCCCCCGTATTCCTACACACCGGGATCAACTGGTTCCTCGACGTCGACTACGACGTCGGCCATCCCCGCGGCGTCGACCGAATCGCGAGAGCTTTCCCGGACCTGACCATCGTCGCGTTGCACTGCGGCTGGCCGTGGGTGCTCGACATGATGATGGTGGCCTGGCGCCATGAGAATGTCTATCTGGACATCTCAGCCCACCGTCCAAAGCACTTCACCGTGGCGGAGTCTGGCTGGACGCCACTGCTCTATTACGGAAACAGGATGCTCTCGGGGCGGGTGTTGTTCGCCTCCGCCTGGACGCTCTTGGGCATCAAGCCGGCGGAACTCGTCTCCGAGGTGCGGTCCCTCCCGCTGAAAAACGAGGTGATCGAGCAGTGGCTCGGCGGTAACGCCCTCAAGGTCTTTGGACGAGCCTGAACCCGTCAGAGGGTAAGCGAAATGTTTGTCGATGACATCATCCGGCTAAACGCACGAGTGCGCCCGCTCGAGGTTGGCCTGGTCGCCGGCGACGAACACCTGACCTGGCCGCAGCTAGAGGCGCGTGTGCGCGACGTCGCCTCGGCCCTGCAGGCCTCGGGGGTCGGGTACGGCGATCGAGTCGCCGTGCTAGGTAAGAACTCGCTCGAGTACTTCCTGCTCTACTTCGCGACCGCGCGCATCGGGGCCCTGCTGGTGCCGCTGAACTTTTGGCATCGAGCCACTGAGCATCTGTACACGGTGTCCGACGCTGAACCCGTGATCATGTTCCGAGAGCCGAACTACGCGGAGGTCAGCCGCACCGCCGCGGAGGCTCGAGGAGCGTCGATGGAGGTGCTCACCCTCCCCGGGCCGAGCCCCGCTGACACCTCGGACTGGACGCGGTTCCTCGAGCGGGGAACCGACGTCTTGGCTCACACCGCCCGGCGCCCAGCGGACGCGCACATGATCCTCTACACCTCGGGGACCACCGGCCGCCCGAAGGGCGCGGTGTTATCGCACGAGCGAACGGTTGCCGACGCGTTCTCGATGGCGGCGGCGCTGGGGATCCGGGGGTCGGACGTCTTCCTGAACTACTTCCCGCCCTTCCATGTCGGGAACTGGGATCACATGAAGATGTTCCTTCTCCAGGGGGCCAAGGTCGTTCTCCTGCCGGAGTTTGACGCCGAGGAGGTTCTCGCCAACCTCGCGGAGCATCGGGCCACGGTGCTGCTCGGCGTTCCGACGATGCTGCACGCACTGTTGGAGGCCCCCACCCTGGGCTCGACCGACCTGAGCGCTCTACGATTGATCTACTACGGGGCCTACGATCCGAGCGGGATCATGACGCGGACCGCCTCGGTCTTCGGCGCGCACGATGGAAAGCTACAAATGGCGCACTGTTACGGTCTCACCGAGGCCGGCCCTTTTGTCACCCTCTGCCCACCCGAGGATGTCGTTCGGCACTGGGGGTCGATCGGACGCCCCGTGCCTGGCGTGGAGGTTTCCCTGCTAGACGACGACCTGCAGGAGGTCGTGACGGGGCAGCCCGGGGAGATCTGTGTCCGAGGTGCCAGGATGACCGAGTACTGGAGGAACCCAGAGGCCACTGCCGAGGCGCTGGCCGGCGGTTGGCTTCACACGGGAGATATCGCGGTCAGCGATGATGAAGGCTTCCTGACCATCGTCGACCGAAAGAAGGACGTGATTCGCTCTGGCGGCCAGAACATTTACTCCAAGGAAGTGGAGGACTGCCTCGCTACACATCCGAACGTGGCCGAGGCCGCCGTGATCGGAGTTCCCGACCCAGTCTACGAGGAACAGGTCTGCGCGATCGTCATTCCGGTCGGCCCCGTGGAAGATGCCGAGACGAGCGCTGCTGAGATGATCGCGTACGTCCGGGCCCGGCTCGCGGGCTACAACGCGCCTCGCCGGGTTGAATTTGTGCCCGAGATGCCAAAGACCGCGGTCGGCAAAATCCAGAAGAACGTCTTGCGCGACCGGTATGGGTCGGTGTTCGGGACTGGCTCCCGCCACCTCCACGAGGACTCGTGATGAATGCGGAGGCGGCAAAGACTGTCACTCGGAGCCGCCACGGACCAGCGCCGATCTCTCACCTCAGTTGCCGAGTCAGGCAACATCTACGCTGTTGGGTTGCGCGAAGATAACCCTTCCGGCTGGTAAGTTGGGCCACGGAAAAAGAACGTTTCGACTCGCGAAAGAGCTCAACGTGGTACTCACTGGCCCGGAGTATGCCCAACGCCGGCTTACTCACCGCGACTACGGCGATGACTGGCAAGGGGACAACCTCGACGGCGGGCCCATCGAGCGGGATTCGAACTCGCGACCTTCGGGTTATAACCACAGCGTCGATCGACCCGAACAAATCGACACGAACTACGACGGCGACGGTCGAGATGGCGATCCGGCGCATGAGGCAGACCGTTCGGGCTCAACCGCGCTTCCCGTGCGAATCGACGCCTCTGACAGCAAAGGGTCCGTGATGCCTGATGACGGTCGCGAACTCGCGTTGGGCACTTTCATCACCGTGCAGAACCAGCGACCAAGCGACGTCGTTGCACTCGCGCAACTGACATATGGGTTGATTTTGACGTGGTCACCCTTTCAGGATCAGCCCTACCACCATTGTTCTTGGACAATCGGACGCTAGGGTCATGGGTTGCCGCGCGGACCGAGACGCTCAGGGTCGCGCGCCGAATGTCCTGAATCTGCCCGCGCGCCTGCCGGCAGTGGGCGCACGCGGCCCAAGATTTGGAGAAGATCAGTACGACAGCGCGACTCAACTAACCATCATGTGTGACCTCAACCGAGGCAACACGATTCGAGGAGCCAGACGTGCCCGATCCCGATGCCAGAACCGTCGTCCCGCAACAGCCCGGCAAATGCGCTCAGCCGCCACGGCGCCGATCTCGCGGTGCGCGTTCTCGCGGAGCTTCAGGAAGGGGCGTCATTCAGCACCCGGCGTTCGCGGTCGAGCCGTGGGCGGTCCGCGAGACCGCTCTCGACCTCGAACGGCTGGCCCAGACTGAATCGGTGTTCGCGCTCGCGAACGGGCACGTCGGCTTGCGCGCGAACCTCGACGAAGGCGAGCCGTTCGGGCTGCCCGGCACCTACCTCGCCGGTTTCTACGAGACGCGGCCGCTGCCGTACGCCGAGCCTGGGTACGGCGACCCGGAGGACGGCCAGACGGTCGTCAATGTGACTAACGGCAAGATCATCCGCCTCACCGTCGATGACGAGCCCTTCGACGTGCGTCGCGGCGAGCTGCGCAAGCACGAGCGAGTGCTCGACCTCCGGGCGGGTGTGCTTCGCCGGACCGCCGAATGGGTCTCGCCTACGGGGCGCCTGCTGCGAGTGTCGTCTACGCGGCTCGTCTCGTTCACACACCGGTCGATCGCAGCGATCCTCTACGAGGTCGAGCCGCTCGAGGACGCGGTGCAGGTCGTGGTCCAGTCGGAGCTCGTGACCAACGAGACACTGCCAATCACCGAGACGGACCCGAGGGCGGCGGCAGCGCTCGCTTCGCCGTTGGCGACCGACTTCTTCATCGGTGGTGAGCTGCGCGCGATGCTGATGCACACGACGAAGGCCAGCCGACTCACGGTGGCCGCCGCGATGGATCACCGGGTCGACGGTCCCCCGAACACCCGGACCACGATCCGGAGCTCCCCCGATCTCGCTCGGCTAACGATCACGGCGACGGCCGCGCCCGGCACCCCGCTGCGCGTGACGAAGTTCGTCGGCTACAGCTGGTCGGGGGAGCGAACCGTCCCCGCGGTACGCGACCAGGTCGACGCGGCCCTGGAGGGTGCCGTGGCGATCGGCTGGGAGGGGCTTCTTCACGAGCAGCGCGCGTTTCTCGACACCTTCTGGGAGGACGCGGACATCGAGATCGACGGCGACGCGGAGCTCCAGCAGGCGGTCCGCTTCGCGCTGTTCCACACCGTGCAGGCGGGGGCGCGCAGCGAAGGGCGCCTGATTCCGGCGAAGGGGCTGACCGGTCCAGGCTATGACGGCCACACCTTCTGGGACACCGAGGCGTTCGTACTCCCACTGCTCTTGCTCACTTACTCGCGGCGCCGGGCGGTCGCGGACGCCCTGCGCTGGCGACACAGCACGCTCGAGTTGGCCCGCGAGCGCGCGCGGTCGCTAGGGCTTCGGGGCGCTGCTTTCCCGTGGCGGACGATCCACGGCGAGGAGTGCTCGGGCTACTGGCCGGCGGGCGCGGCCGCGTTCCACATCAACGCGGCAATCGCCGACGCCGTCGCGCGCTACATGCTGCTCACCGAGGACGAGACGTTCGCGCGCGAAGCGGGGGTGGAACTGCTCGTCGAGAGCGCGCGGTTGTGGCGTTCGCTCGGCCACCACGATGTCGCCGGTCAGTTCCGGATCGACGGGGTCACCGGGCCGGACGAGTACAGCGCGATCGCCGACAACAACGTCTACACGAACCTGATGGCCGCGCGGAACCTCCGGGCCGCGGCCGACGCGATCGAGCGCCGCGCGGAGCTGGCACGGCTCCTCGGGGTCGACGACGAGGAGGCCAGCGGCTGGCGCGACGCGGCTGAGGCGATTTTCATCCCCTACGACGCGACGCTCGGCGTCCATCCCCAGGCCGAGGGCTTCACCGAGCACCAGGAGTGGGACTTCGACTCGACCCCGCCCGAGAATTACCCGCTGCTTCTGCACTACCCGTACTTCGACGTGTATCGCAAGCAGGTCGTCAAACAGGCCGACCTGGTAATGGCCCTGTTTTACGCCGGCGAGTATTTCACCTCGGAGGAGAAGGCTCGCGACTTCGCGTTTTACGAGCGGCTAACCGTTCGCGACTCATCGCTGTCGGCGTGCATCCAAGCGGCCGTGGCGGCCGAGGTGGGTCACGTGGAGCTCGCCTACGACTACTTCGGCGAAGCCGCCCTGCTCGACCTCGACGACCTTCAGCACAACACCCGCGACGGGGTCCACATCGCCTCCCTCGCAGGTGCCTGCATCGCCGCGATCACAGGCTTCGGAGGATTGCGGGACCTAGGCGGGGAGCTCAGCTTCGTGCCCCGGCTCCCGCAGGCGCTCACTCGCCTGGCGCTTAATCTCAGGGCTCGCGAGACGACGCGGCTGAGAATCGAGGTCGAGCAGACTCAGGCCACCTACACGCTGCTTATGGGCGAACAACTCGACATCCACCACCACGGGGAGCCGATCACAGTGACCGCCGGCCAGCCCGTGCAACGCCCGATCCCGCCCGCGACCCAGCTGGAACCTCCGACCCAGCCGCGCGGCCGCGCGCCGCGGCGCCGACGCGTGCCGGCCGGGGGCGCGTAGCGGAATCTGCCTGCGTCGGTAGCCAGCCGCGGCCTCTCTGCGGCGCTCAGCGCCAGCGCTTCACTGATTCTTCGCCCGGCTCGCCAGAGTCACGACGATCACGCCGCGCGGCCGGATCCCATCGGATGGTCGCGAACAGAGCGCACGACGCGACGATGCTCTCCACAGCGGCTGGCAGGACGTCGCGTCGAGCGTCCTGTTGCCCGCCACCGAGGGAACACTCGACGAAATGCGTGACGTCTGGTCGCGCTCCTTGACGTCAACCACTTGAACCGCATCCTCGGGCTGGTCTCGGGCGCCCAACACCTCGGCACTCAAGACAACTGAGCCTCGGGCGCGTAGGGGCTATCAACGCGAGCCCTCGGCAGCGACCCGGTTGACGTTATCTGAGCGGTCGCAGGCCAGACCTCCTCTCAACTGCGGGCAGTCCCCTCGGGTCATTCGAACCCGCGACCTTCGGGTTATGAGCCAGATTTGCTCCGTTCGCCTGGGTCGAGCAGGTACTGCCAAATGCCCGTAGATACAGGGATTGCGGCGCCCGCTCGGCTGTTTGATGATGCCCAGAACCGGCTCGTTCGGCACAGTTCGTTTGACGCCACGTTTGGCGAGCGCGGCACTGGCGAGAACCGCAGTTTGGGGTAGGTTGGGGTGATCGGCGTCTGTGAGCGGCTTCCGACGATCGCCCCCCGCCCGGGTCGTGGCCCGCTCGTCATCACGTCGGGCGCAGCCGGTACGGTAGACGCATGGGCACTACGGTCGATGACGTGACCGCCGCAGCAGCCCGCCCTCTCGCAGCGCACCATCCGATGGGAATCTCGACGGGCGTGTTCGCCTCGCCGAGAGGCGATTGGCCTGAGCTGGTCGCCGAGGCGTGTCGAATCTCGACCTTCGCCGTGGAGCTCTCCGCGCTCTCGGGCAATGAGCTTCCGGGACTCATCGCGTATCTGCGGGCGAGGCCCCGGATGCCATTTCGTTACGTAAGCGTCCACCCCGGTCAAGAACCGAGAGCCGGATGAAGCAGCCACCATCACGATGCTGGATCGGCTGCCTCTTTGGGTGCGGTCCGTCGTAGCTCATCCCGACACGCTTTCGGATGTAGCCCGGTACCGAGCCCTCGGTACGAGGCTCGTGTTGGAGAACATGGACGATCGCAAGACGACGGGGCGCGTCGCCGATGAGATGGAGAAATTCTTTGAGGACTTGCCGGACGCAGGCTTCTGTCTAGACGTAGCGCATGTTCGCTCGGTCGACCCGACGATGGAGGCCGCGCACGAGCTGGTTGATCGCTTCCGCTCACGCCTGCAACACGTGCATCTCAGCTCGCTCGAAAACGGACGTCATGTGCCGCTTAGCGACGGCGACGAGGGGCTGTTCGCGGAGGTCTTGGACCGCTGCCGCGACGTGCCTTGGATCCTGGAAGCTCGGCCACCTGACGGCTGGGCACCGCAGATAAAGACGACGCCGTTCGTGCTAACGGGCATGGCGTCAATCACCGCATAGGTGTGAGCGCTGACCTGGGAGTCTCCGGACTAGAGGCGGCGACCCGCCAGCGCTTTCCTCACATCACGGCCGCGGTGGCAGAAACCAACCGTCGCCTTCGCGACTGCCGAGAAAGATTCGAGTCGGTCGAGGTTGATCCAGACGCGACCTCCGTCCTAACCGGCTCGTGGGGCCGGCATGAGATCACGAGCGAAAGCGACAACGACTTCATGGTCGCCTTCGAGGGCTCTATGCGCGAGGGCGGGCGGCCGTCTGTCGATCAGGTCGCGCGAATTCTCGGTGGTCGCGCTCCAGGCATTGAGGACATTTCGGCAAGCCCGTCGCGCTCGAGGATCTCCGCGGGAAGATTGGACGGGACGAGGACACCAACACGAATCTCACCCGCCGGATGCTGTTCATTCTCGAGTCGGTAGCGGTCTCCGGCGCGCACGTCCATGCGCGGGCACGAACGGCCCTGATCAGCAGTTACCTCGACGCCAATGTGAAGGACTACGGGCCTCCTCGCTTCCTCTTGAATGACCTCGTTCGCTATTGGCGAACGATCGCGGTTGACTTCGAGAGCAAGATGCGGGCTCGGAAGGGCGAAGGCTGGGGTCTGCGCAACGCCAAGCTTCGCCTGTCTCGTAAGGCCCTGCTCGCCGGTGGGCTCCTCCCCGTCCTCGGCTGCTACCGCTTTCCAGCGGCTGACATGCTCGCCTACCTGGACGAGCGGATGTCGGTTCCTCCACTCGACCGGATCGCGGACGCCTTCGTCGAGCACGCCGCTCCCGACCCGGGCGCGCGAGCGCTGACCGCGTACGACGAATTCCTCGCCATCCTCGACGACGGCGGCCAACCTAGGCGGCTGAGCGCCCTCGGCATGGAGGAAGCTCGCGAGTCACAGCTGTTTACGCGGATCGCAGAGCTGGGCAAAGAGTTCGAAGCGGGTCTCCTTACGCTCCTGTTCGACGATCCCGAGCTTCGCCGTTGGGTGCGTGACTACCTCATCTTCTGAGCGGACCCGTTCAGACCGGAACGGCATTCAGAATGGCGGCATGGCAGTCGACCTCGAGACCGAGATCGAAGCGGCCCGGCAGCACCTCGCAGAGCTCGATCGTCTGCGAGAGCTCGCCGCGGCTCGCCTGACCGAATTGAACCGCCTCCGGGGTTCACGCACCACCGCCGGTGCCAGTAGCGATGCATGGCCGGCCGCTTCCAAGCTCCGGCTCTTCCGCGATCTGTTCCGCGGTCGCGAGGACGTGTTCTCCGTCCGCTGGGAGAACCACCGCCAGGGTCGATCTGGCTACTCACCGCGGTGCGCGAACGAGTGGCAACGCGGCGTCTGCGGTAAGCCCAAGGTGCGCTGCGGCGAATGCGCCAACCAGGCGTTCCTCGCGCTTGACGGCCGTCAGCTGCTGGCCCATCTTCAGGGGCGCCAGGTCATCGGGATCTATCCGCTGCTTCCCGATGACCATTGCTGGGTGCTTGCCATCGATCTCGACGGCGGCTCGTGGCGCGCGGACGTGGAAGTGCTCGCGAGGACGTGTCGCTCGCTTGGCCTCCATCCGGCAATCGAGCGATCGAGATCTGGCAATGGCGCTCATATCTGGTTCTTCTTCACCGACGCCGTTCCCGCCGCAGACGCACGTCGGCTCGGCTTCACCATCCTGACAGCCACCATGGCCCAGGGCGCGGCGCTCGGTGTCGACTCCTATGACCGCCTGTTCCCAAGCCAGGACGTCCTTCCGAGTGGCGGCTTCGGAAACCTCATTGCCTTGCCCCTACAACGTGCGCCCCGCAACGCCGGTAACACCGAGTTCCTCGACGACAGGCTCGAGCCCCATCGCGATCAATGGTCCTACCTCGCGTCGATTCCCAGGATCACACCGCACCGCCTGACTGCGCTCGTCGTCGACGGCGACGAGGACGGAGCCCTCGCCGTCCGCCCGGCGACTAACCAGAGCGACCCGCCATGGCGCCCGCCACGAACCCTTCGAGAGCGACTCAGCGAGACTCGACTGCCCGAGTCCATCGAAGCGACGCTCGCCGATCGCGTCTATATCGATCGATCGAATCTTCCCCCGACCCTCGCCCACGCGATCAGACGACTCGCGACGTTCTCCAACCCGATGTTCACCGAGCTCCAGCGGATGCGGCTATCAGTCGCCCGGACGCCTCGCGTCATCGGCTGCTTTGACGATCTTGATCGTCACCTAGCACTCCCGCGTGGCTGCTTATCCGACGTCGTTTCCCTGGTAGGGGAGCTCGGCGTCAAGCTCGATCTACGCGACAAACGAGTCGACGGCGAGACAGTCGGGGTTGAATTTTGCGGCGAGCTCAACAACTCCCAGCACTCTGCGGCCCGCGCGATCCTTCAGCACGACCTCGGTGTCCTGTGCGCACCCCCTGGCTGGGGCAAGACCGTGCTTGCGACAAACCTGATTGCCAGCCGCGGGTGCTCCACGCTCGTTCTTGTCCACCGCAAACCCCTCGTCGAACAATGGACCGAACGGCTCTGCGAGTTCCTCGACATCACACCGAAGTCGATCGGGAGGCTCGGCGCTGGTCGTCGCCGATTGACGCGACGAATCGACATCGCGATGGTCCAGACACTCGCGCGCAGCGATGACCTTCACGACCTAGTCCGCCCGTACGGTCACGTCGTGATCGACGAGTGCCACCACGTGCCGGCCGTTCAGGTCGAGCGCGTGCTCTCGGCCATTCCGGCGCGATACGTCACGGGCCTGACAGCCACGCCGTATCGGCGCGATGGTCATCAACCGATTATCACGATGCAATGCGGGCCGATTCGCCACGTGGTCAGCAGGCCCAAGCTTCGCGCACAAGACGCTTTGGAGCGTAGGGTGATTCGCAAGGACACGAGCTTCGATCCGACGAGCCTCCCGTCCGGGGCGTCGATCCAGGAGATCTACGGCGCCCTTGCCAAGGACGACGACCGGCTGGGTCTGGTCCTCGCCGACATCCGCGAGCTCGTCCGTGACGGTCGCGCTCTGGTCGTCCTCACAGAGCGCCGCGAGCACCTCGAACGCATCGCCGAGTGCATAAGCGACGATGTACCAGCCGTCGTGGTCCTTCACGGTGGTGTCAAGCCCAAAGCGAGACGCGCCGCAATGGCGCAACTCGCTGCGCAGCCAGACGACGAGCCCAGGCTCATCCTCGCAACCGGACGTTATCTCGGAGAGGGCTTCGACGACCCACGCCTCGACACCCTCCTCCTGACCATGCCCATAGCTTGGAAGGGAACCGTAGTCCAGTACGCCGGCCGTCTCGACCGCACGCACGCCGCCAAGCGAGACATCCGAATCTACGACTACGTCGACTCCGAGGTACCGGTGCTCCGGCGCATGCACGCGAAGCGCCTTCGCACCTACAGAGCGATGGGCTACGTCTGCGACGAGTCAGCGCAAGAGCTCAGCCTCGCGCTTTGAGTAAGCGTGCTCAGCTCGCTTCGGGGTCTCGACACGTCCGGAGCAGGTGATCCCGGTTGCGCAACGTCGAAGCAGCTCGCCGCTAAGAAGCAGCGAGTCGCGGCCCAGGCCGCGCGGCGGGCCGAAGCCGGCGATCCAAAGCACACTGGCACGCGCGGCGCCCCTCTCGCTTCGTCGTGCTGACAGCCTGGGGCTGACGATGCCGGCGCGCCTCCACGGAGATCCGCGGAGTCGCCCTTGACGCACGTGACGTTCACGTAGCCTGACCTGAACGGCCTGGCCTCACCTATCTGCTCGTCGTACGTGTGAGGCCACACGCAGCCCGTGTCATTTGCCAGCAGATGAATCGACACGGATGTCTCCTTAGAGGTGGTCCGAACTCGATGCACATCGTGAAAAGGCGGGAACAGGGCGTAGAAGTCACCCCGATCCAGCTGGCGCTTTCGGACGAGCTCAAGCCCGTGACCGGCCACCAGGCGATAGAACTCCTCGTCCTGATTTCCGCGGTAGATGCCCACCAGCCCCCACGCCAAGTGGTCGCGAACTGGCGTCATCGCGCCAGGCGGGACGACCAAGCTAAACAGCGACAGCGAGCGGTCAGCGGCCCGAAACACCAGCCACTGACCAATGCCCCCCACCCGTCCCACTCTTCACCGCTGGCGCTCGATAGCGCGCAGCAAGCCAGTCTCGGTCGGCGAGCAGCTCGGCAAACAAAGGCCCGATCAGCTTGCACGCTCGATCGGGAGCACCTGCCTCTCCGATTCGCTCGCGCACCTCGCCGATGAATCCCCGCACGCGAGCCGACTCGAGCACGTACTGGTCCTCGCCAAGCGGCAGGAGCGTGGAGGATCTCCTTGCAAATCACACATCCGGGACGGCCCTCACCCCGTATTGCCCAAGGATCGCTGCGACTCTAATACCGTCAAATCGCCATGTCCAGAACGCCCCTGACCCACCCAATCATTCCCCAGCGACTAGCCCTTCTTAGCGAACTCGCAGGCGCCGTGCGGCCTGAGGGCGTGCTTCGCCCCGCGACGGTCACCGTGCGCCTGAGCACGAAGAGCAAGCTGCGCAACGCGGTCGCGCTGCTGGGCGGCGTTCCGGTCGCGGTCAACCGCCACGGTGGCACGACGCTCGTGGTCCCGCCGGGTGGCACGACGGGGCGTAAGGCCGTGCTGACGATCAAGGCGACGACGCAGACCGGAAAGCACCTGCGAGCCTCTTACGTGTTCAGATTGCTCCGGACGCGGGATTCCGGGCCAGCTGAACCTGACGCTTCGGTAAGCGGGCGAGGCACCGCTGCCGCCGGAACAGGTGGACAAGCGGCGCGGCAGAATACAAACTGGTGAGGGATGCTGGATGAGCGCTTCGCCCCCCCGATGCTTCTGGCCACGAAGCTGTCCCCGCCGGCCGCGCGCGGTGGTTTCGTGCCCCGCTCCGCCCTGATCGGCCTGCTCGACTCCGGCCGGTCGGCGAAGCTGGCCGTCGTCTGCGCGCCGACTGGATCGGGAAAGACGAGCCTGCTGGCAGAGTGGGCGGCCCGCGCTCCAGGGCGTTTTGCGTGGTTATCGCTGGATCGGGGCGATGATGAGCCGTTGCGCTTCTGGCGCTATGTGGTGGCGGCGCTCGCGACGGTCGCTCCCGAAGCGGCGCAAGGCGCCGAGCGCCGGCTGAGTGCCCCGGTGGTTTCGATCGCGGATGAGGTGCTGCCGGTCTTGGTCAACGACTTCGCGATGTTGCCCGATCAGCTGGTACTGGTGCTCGACGACTTCCATCTGCTGAACAACGGAGACGTCCCACAACAGCTCGGGTATCTGCTCGATCGGTTGCCCCGCCAGCTGAGGCTGGTCGTCGCCTCGCAGACAGATCCTCCGTTGCGTCTGGGCCGACTGCGGGCGCTGGGCGATCTGTTCGAGCTGCGGGCCGAGGAGCTGCGCTTCAGCGAGGCCGAGGCGGCGCAGCTGCTCAACGGCCTGCACCACCTCGGGCTGGCGCCGGAGGACGTCTCTGCGCTGGCGCGGCGGACCGAGGGATGGGTCGCGGGCCTCAACCTGGCCGCACTGTCGCTCAAGCAGGGCGTGGCGCCGCGCTCGCTGCAAGACGTCCCGTCCGAGGATCGGTTCCTGACCGACTATCTGTGGGAGGAGGTGGTCCTGGCCCAGCCACCAGCGGTCCGCCGGTTCATGATGCGCACGTCGATCCTCGAGCGGATGTGCGGCTCGCTGTGCGACGCCGTGGTCAGCGGCTCGGACAGCGCGGAGATGCTGCGCTGGCTGGCAAGCGCGAACCTGTTCGTAATCGCGCTCGATCCGGGTCGCGAATGGTTTCGCTACCACCAATTGTTCAGGAGCCTGCTGCACGAGCAGCTGCGGCGATTCGGCCCGGACCTGATCCCGGATCTGCATCGGCGAGCGAGCACCTGGTATGCCGATCACGGGCTGGTAGGCGAGGCGATCGAGCACGCGATCGCCGGCGGAGATGTGCACTGGGCGGCCGACGAGCTCGAGCGCCAGTGGCTCGGGCTGTACTCCGCGGGCCACGCGACTACGCTGCTGGACTGGATCGATCGTCTGCCGGAGGAGGCGGTGCTCGCCCGTCCCGTCATCGCGCTCGTGCGCGCCGGGGTGGCCCGCGCACAGGGCCGGTTCAACGAGGTTGAACCGTGGCTGGCACGGGCCGAACGAGCCGCGCCCGACGCTCCCGCTCCTGGCATGGCGAGCTCGGTGGCCGGCGGCGTTGCGGCGGTCCGCTCGGCTCTCCGTCTGGCGTTCGGCGACCTCCCCGAGGCGATCCGGTGGGGGCGCGAGGCGCTGGCCCTGGAGCCGGACCCGCGCTCGCGCGAGCACGCCACCGCCTGCTACTGGCTCGCGATGGCCCTCGTCTATTGGGATATCGAGGGGGCGCGCGCCCTGCTCGTCAATTACCTGGCCGTGGTACCGCCGGGGGAGGACGACATCCGCCGCTACTTCGCGATGGCGCTACTCGCCGAGATGAATGCCCTCGCCGGGGAATTCGAAGCCGCGACACGACTCGCCGAAGACGCTTTCGCAGTGGCCCGGCAACGCGGGCTCGTGGAGCATCCCCCGACAAACCAGGTGCATATCGCGCTCGCTGCGGTCAGTCTCGCCCGGGCGGATCTGGAGGAGGCTGAGGAGCACGTCGAGCGGGCAGCCGTCCTGTCCGGCCGGGGTGGGGATCGGATGCAGTGTGCTCATGCGCTCGTGTGGTTCGCGCGAGTGCGAGCCCGCCAGGGGGACTCGGTAGCGGCAAGATCGGCGCTCGAGCAGGCCCGCGAGCTGGTCCCGCAGCTCGGGACGACGGTCATGTGCGCGCAGATCGCGCTGCTCGAGGACGAGCTTCCGGACGCCCCATCTCGCCAGCCGACGGCGGCCGAAGCGGGCGATCCGCTGAGCGACGCCGAGCTGCGGATCCTACGGCTTTTGGTGACCGACCTCAGCTATCGCGAGATCGGCGAGCAGCTGCACCTGTCGATCAACACAGTGCGCAGTCACACCTACCGCATCCGCCGCAAGCTCGGCGCCGTCAGCCGCGCCGAGACCGTCGCCAAGGCGCGCGGACTCGGCGTGCTCTAGGCCGTTTTGCCCGTCGAGTCCGGCGGGACGAACGGCCCTCACCCACAGCCGTACGCGGGGAGCGATCTGGCTAAATCACCCGGGTGATCTAATGCCGACCTCTTGACGCTTAATCCGGGTCGCCAAGACAATGTTGGCTGCGCGTGGAGGTGATGGTGGTTTGACCGCCTCTGCGGGCACAGAATGGCGAGCTGCGGCGTTTGATGAGGTTTGGAGGCGACGGGATGACGATTGACCGGACCGACGATGAGACCCGGTTGTTGGTTGAGGAGTTGTGGGCCACACCGGTGGGCCGGCGGTGGTTCCTCAAGGCGGGGGTGGGCTCCGCGGCCGCCGCGGCGGCGGCCATGTACGCCACCCCGACGGTGGCTCAGGCCGCCAAGCGCAAGGTCAGCAAGGTCAGCACTGCCCAGCTGCAGTTCGCCCTTGGCTCAGCGCGCGGCGTCAGCCAGCTGGTGCTGGTGGTCAATGGCCAGCGGCTACCGCTGGTGCGCCACACCGCGAAGTCGCGATCCGCGTTGCGGCGCCGCGGCGCGATCTGGCGGGCGATGGACATGTCGGCGCTGACGCACTACGCACCGAACGTCAAGATGCCCACCGATCGTGGGATGCTGGTCTCGGTGTACGGGCGTCGTGGGCGACGCGAGGTCGTGGTGGCGCAAATGTGGCACGCTCCCCACGCGGCGACGCTGGCGTTTGCCAAGGCGGCGCACGAGCTTGGGGCTTCACTTGGCCAGGTGACGGGGTCGCCGCGGCGGCTCAAGGCGCTCGGGTTGCGTCCGTCGGACCTCCGCACCCCGGCTGATGTGGCGGCGCTGGAGACGATCGGGGATGCTCAGACGACGGCGGTCGCGTTCACCTCGGTGCATCCGAATATCGCGACGATCAACAAGACGCTCGTACCGCCGACCAAGGCCCTGCTGGGCGGGACTGACGCCGTTCAGAGCCTGGGGACGTACATCGCCAACATGCAGTCCAACGGCCGGGATTTCGCGACCATGGTGCCCGCGACCAATGCGGATGGCTCGCCGGCGAAGATCAAGGTTGGCGACACGACGACGGGCTTCTCGACGTTCCGTCTCAACCAGACCAACCAGGGCCTCCGGCAGGCGGCGAAGGCGGCGGTGTCGGGCGGCATCAGGGGAGTTCGCAACGACGGCACCTTGGGAGCGGTGATCGACCAGCCGTTGGTTGACGACAAGGCGGCGTCCACGCAGACGTGGGTTCAGTCTCAGGGCCACGTACCGCAGACGGTTCCCTACTCGGCTGTGGGCAAGGGCGCCTCGGTGGACGCCAAGGTCAAGGATTCCTCGCTGGTGTTCGGGACCTACACCACGCTCAACGGCGGCTACGACAACGGCCAGTTGCCGTTGAAGCTGTACAACAACTACGTGCGCTGGGTGTGGGTCTACGTCCAGTATTTGGGGGCCGACGGGAAGAACCTGTCGATCAACCCACTGGCCAAGTGGCCGGACACCAAGTACAGCCAGTCGCTCGGTCTGCTCCCACAGGTGTTCACCGTGCTGGGGGTGCCGATCTGGGATACCAACACGATCGAGCCCACGCTGAACTTCCCCAAGGACGCGACGACCGCGCGGATCCTCTACGCCGGCCTGGGCTCCGACATAAACGGCGGGAACTGGCACCAGTACTTCCCCGACGGCGCGTACGACGACAAGGTCGCTCCCCAGGACGAGGTGCTGTTCCCGGCCGTGACCACCGGCATCCTCAGCATCGGGATGACCATCTTTGCCTTGGCCACGGACTTCGACATCGCCACCGCTTGGGCGTCGATCCGGGGGTTGTTCGGCGCCCCGACGCTATCAACGTTGCAGGCGCTGTATTCGTTTGGGCAGCTCGCGTTGAGCGCCAGTGAGACTGTCGCGACGACGGTGGCCTCCGGCGCCGCGACGTACGAGTCGATCAAGGCCAACGGCGGCAGCACGGAGAACATCTGGAGCATCCTGCTCAACCTGGCCTCGGCGATCCCCAAGATCATCTTCGCCCCGGGCACGACCGAATTGTGGGAGACGGTGGCGCTGAGGATCCTGGCTGTGTCGACCGCCGCGAAGATCCTGAACGGTCTGCCCTTGTTTGGTGAAGTGTTGGCGGCGATCGAGCTGGTTGGGGATATAGCGACCTTGGCGGAGGTGTCGGCGGAGACGATCGCCTCGCCGTGGGTGATCGAGAACGAGGTGTCGTTGACCTATGACGCGGCGATCACGGTCTCGCGCGATCTGCGTGACTCGACGTTTCCGGCCACCGCGCGTTCCTGGCGGCTCGAGGCGATCATCGACGGGTCCCACGTGGCCAACCCGCACACCGGGACGATCAACCAGGACGGCAAACTGCAGTCCGATCCGTTGCAGTTGACGGTGACGACGCCGTTTGGGGGCAAAGCAATTCAGTGGAGCATCGTGATGCTCGACGCCGCCGGGCATCAGGTGGGGACGGGCGTGTCGGGCAAGCTGACCAACGACGACCCGGCCAATCCGCCGGCGTCGGTGAGCTTCGCGATCACCGAGCTGCCGGCCACGGTGGATGCCAAGACGGTGTTCCAGCGCGCCAGCACGACCACCTACAGTACGACGGCGGGCGGCTACACGTGGTCTGATGAAGTCACCGACACGGGCGGCACCGTACTCCATAGCGGGATCCAGCAGGTGATCAGCGTGTCGGTGGCGACGCTGGCCGGCGTGGTGGGAGTGGTGTGGAAGCAGGGCAACCAGTACTGGGTGCGAGGAGTGCCGATCGCCCAGAACGGTGCGACGATCGATCTGAAGGCGGCGACCGTCGAGGGGTATGCTCGCCGCCCGTTCTTGTTGCTGGACTCGTTCGTCGGCAAGAACGACGCGGCCAACCACGTATTGCTCGCGCCCGACCCCACCACGGACGCGTACCACATCCGCAAGGTGGTCTTGGACTCGACCACCGGTGCCATCTCGTGGGATCCCTCCACGTCCTACGGCACGTTCACGTTGCCGGTGTCGGCGGCCGCGCTGCACTCCTCCGGGCGCGTGATCGCCATTCACACCGACAGCGGACGGATCGGCCGCCTGCAACCGGTGAACACGCCCCGGGCGTCACTGGCGGCGTACACGGCCGGTCCCGGTAGCCAGATCGGGTTGCTCAGCTCACCGACCGCGATCGCGATCACCAACCCGGGTGTGGTGCTGATCCTCGAGGCCGGCGCCTCGCAGATCTCCGCCTTCGATCTCAACGGCAGTCCGGTGCCGTATTTCACCGCGGCGCTGACGCGCCGGCGGCTGGGCGGTCTCCCGGGCGGGCGTCCCAAGGGCCTCTCGGCGTCGGGCCAGTTCACGCTGCCGCTCGTCTCCCAGGGCACCTATCTGGATCTGTCGGTGGACGGGTCGGGTCAGATGTACGTGCTCTACTACACCGGTGACGGTTCGGATCCCGCCGACTACCACGTCGATGTCTACACCCCGGCGGGGGCGGTGCTTGACACGCACAGCCCGGGGGTCAACGTCCCCCATCTGTCGATCGACTTCTGGCGCAGCATCTTCGCCGCCAACTACAACGCGCTGAGCACGCTGGGCACGACCACGCCGCGGATCGACGCCCATCTGGGCGTCGTCGAACCCTCCGTTAGCCGCTTTGATCCCACCGAGGCCGCCTGAGCAGCTGAACTTCGTGGCCCCGTCCCGTCACCAGGCTGCCCCGATCGCCGCGCGGTGGAGCTTGGCGCTGATCCTGGTTGCCTTCCTCGCGGTCGGAGGCTGGTCGATGGCATCGCTGCCGGCCGCGGCGGCTCGGCACCCAGTGGAGGTGGATCAGTCTCGGGTTGCCGCTTCGTCGGTGCGAGCCGACGGACTCGGCGCCCTGAGGCGGTTGCCGGTCAATGCGCAGTCACAGATCTCCTCGGCCCTTGGCGCCGCCGACTCTCGATTTGCTCCCCAGGTGCGCCCAGGGGGATTCGCGCTCACGGGCGGCGAGGTCGCGGCCAGGCTTGACCCCAGTGGGGCCAGCTTCCTTGCCGGTGGTCGACGCGTGTCGCTCGACCTGGTGGGAATCGGGCGCGCGGGCCAGCTGCGGCCGGTGATCGGCGCAGCGCCGCGGGCGTCCGGCGGCCGGGTCGTGTACGAGCGCCACGGCGGGGTGCTCGAGTGGTATCGAGCCGGGCCGTTGGGGGTCGAGCAGGGGTTCAGGCTGGCGCGCCGCCCGGCAGGGAGTGCGGGCGCGGTGACGCTCGCCCTCGCACTGGGCGGATTGCGAGGGCGGTTGTCCGCTTCGGAGGTGGACTTCACGACCGGCTCGGGGCGGGTCGCGTTGCGCTACGGGGGGCTGGTGGCAACCGATGCGCGCGGGCGGCGCCTGCCGGCGTGGCTGTCGCTGTCGGGCTCGCGGCTGCTACTGCACATGGATGATCGGGGCGCCCGGTACCCGCTCATGATCGACCCGTTCGTCCAGCAGGGGTCGAAGCTGACCGCCACCGACGAGACCGGCCAGGGCGAGCTTGGCTACAGCGTGGCGGTGTCCGGGGACGGGAACACGGCGCTGATCGGCGCCGCCGATGACAACGGCAACGTGGGAGCGGCGTGGGTATTCACGCGCTCGGGCTCGACCTGGACCCAACAGGGGTCGAAGCTGACCGCCACCGGCGAGACCGGCAAGGGCGAGCTCGGCTCAAGCGTGGCGCTGTCCCGGGACGGGAACACGGCGCTGATCGGCGCCGCCGATGACAACGGCAACGTGGGAGCGGCGTGGGTATTCACGCGCTCGGGCTCGACCTGGACCCAGCAGGGGTCGAAGCTGACCGCCACCGGCGAGACGGGCAAGGGCGAGCTCGGCTCAAGCGTGGCGCTGTCCGGGGACGGGAACACGGCGCTGACCGGCGCCGCCGATGACAACGGCAACGTGGGAGCGGCGTGGGTATTCACGCGTTCGGCGTCGACCTGGACCCAACAGGGCTCGAAGCTGACCGCCAACGACGCGGTCGGCTTCCCGGGGTTCGGCTCCAGCGTGGCGATCTCCATGGACGGTAACACGGCGCTGATCGGCGGACCGAGTGACTTCAGCAACCTGGGAGCGGCCTGGGCGTTCGTGCGCTCGGGCTCGACCTGGACCCAGCAGGGGTCGAAGCTGACCCCGAACGACGCGCTCGGCTTCGGCCAGTTCGGCTCCAGCGTGGCGCTTTCCGGGGACGGCAACACGGCGCTGATCGGCGCCCAGGCGCAAGACAACGTGGGAGCGGTGTGGATGTTCACGCGCTCGGGTTCGACCTGGGCCCAGCAGGGGTCGAAGGTGCCCGCCCCCCCCGGGACGAGCGGCGGCGCCGAGTTCGGCGCCAGCGTCGCGCTGTCCACGGACGGACAAACGGCGGCGATCGGTGCCCCCGCTGAAAGCGGCAACGTGGGAGCGGTGTGGGAGTTCGCGCGCTCGGGCTCGACCTGGACCCAGCAGGGGCTGAAGCTGACCGCCAACGACGAGAGCGGCGCGGGGCAGTTCGGCGCCAGCGTGGCGCTGTCCGGGGACGGGCAAACGGCGCTGATCGGCGGCCCCACCGACGGCAACAAGGTGGGGGCGGCGTGGGTGGCGGGGGTCGAGAGCGTTCAGTGCCTGCGGCAGGCGGCGGCGCCGCCCCCCGCCCCTCCAGGGGGCGTGATTCTCGCCCGCCCGCTCAGCTCGACGCCCTCTGGCCCCAATGTCGTGGTGATCCCGGCCGGCGCCAGTTGGACGCCAGCGGTCTGCGATGCCTCATCCGTGGTCAGCGCCCCGGCCACGATCTCCGTCGGCGCCGGGGCCGCGCTGGTCTTCAAAGGGCCCGGCTGGCTGACGTCGTGGGGCGCGGTCGACGTCGGTCCGGGCGATCCGGCACCGAACATCGATCCCGGGGGGCCATCGCACTGGAAGCCGACCGAGGTCGACGTCATTAAGCAAGTGGCCTCGTTGGACACCTATCAGTCGTGTCGCGACTGCGATCTCCCCGGCGTGACCTACGACGGGCGAGTCCTCAACTTTCCCGGCGCCTCGCAGTCGTTTTTGGGTGACGTGAGTGGCGCCAACCTCTCCGGCGCGCACATGAGCGGCACAGGCCTGTCGGCACCCTTCTTCGTATATTGGTCGTTTGACCACGCCAATCTGAGCGGCGCCCATTTCGATGGCGCGTTCATCGATGGCACCACGTTCGACGGCGCAATCGTCGATCGAACCACGTTCGACGGCGCCTCAATCGACGGAACCCATTTCAGCGCGCTGCAGTTCAAGGTTCCCCCGAGCTTCAAGGGGATCGCGGTCGGGTCCGAGGCCCTCTCCAACGTCTGCACGACATTCGGAGACACCGACCTGTGGGGCGCCACATTCAGCCTGAGGCAAGCCAACGACGCCGAGTGTTCCACGCAGCCACTGTTCCCAGGCAGCAGCGTCCCCGTCTCCTGGATCACCGCGCTGACGTCCGACTCGGTCGATCTGGGCGACGCGCAGTTCGTCTCCGATGGCGGTGATGCCCTGGCCGGCGCGGATCTGCACGGCATCGACCTCGATAAGTCGAGTTTTGTCGGGACGCCGGCGGACCTCGAGAAGACGAACTTCGATGGCGCCTCGCTGGCGGGGACGAGTTTTCGGTTGGCCGACCTGGCCGGCGCGACGTTTGCCAACGCGAAGGGGCCGGGGGCGGTGTTCGCGGATGCTGATCTAGAGGGAGCATCGTTTGCCGGGCCCAAGACTTCGTTGACGGGCGCCAACTTTGTGCGCGCGGATCTCGATGGGGCGAGTTTTCAGTCGGCCGACCTTTCGCGGGCGGCGTTTGATGATGCGTCGGCGGTGGGGACGGACTTCAACTCGGTGGTGGCGGCAGGGACGGTGTTCTCCGGCGCGCACATCTATGGGGACGGGCAGGCGTTCGACGGGGCCCGGGACCTGTCGGACGCCGACTTCTCGGATGCGGTGTTGGCCGGTGCAGTCGCGGGAGGGACCAAGTTTGACTTCACCGACGCGAACCTGAGCAGGGCCAAGTTCAACGACGCGCAGTGTGTCGCGTGTAATTTCACGGGTTCGACGCTGACCAATGTGGTGTTCTCCCGCGCCTACCTGCCCGGCGTGACTTTCTCGAGTGCGCAGGAGTTCACCGGCGTCGACATGACTAACGCGTGGCTGTATTGCGGGGATGCTCAGAACAGCGCGTGTCCGCAGGACGGGAGCGACCCGAACGATTGGGATTGGAAGCTGGTATTAGGGGTGGGGGAGTTCTACGGTCCGGTTCCGTTTGGCAAGACCGACTTGACCGGCGTGTCGCTGCAGGACGTGACCGCGTGCCCAGACGGTCTGCCGCCGTCGGGCAGTGACGGCTGCGCTGGGCATCTGTTGCCCACGCCGAGCCATGCGCCGCCGATCCCGGCCGCCTGCTCGGCGGCTGCGCGCGAGGCCTGCCCGACGCTCACCTCCACGCTCCCCCAGAAATCGGCGGCGTCTCCGCTGGCGGTGACGCCCGCTACGCCGGCCACCTGGGCGACGACGGTCACGCAATCGGGCGACTACGTCGCGGAGGATGACGGGACGATCCAACAGGTCGGCGGTGGTCCGGCCCAGATCGTCGCCGGTCAAGCGGGCCAGCATTGTGCTTCGCCTACCTCGACGTGCGGTGACGGGGGGCCGGCGCGCGGCGCCTTGCTGGGCGAGCCGACCGGGCTGGCGGTGGGATTGGACGGATCGCTGTATGTCGCCGACCCCTCGTTGCACCGCCTACGTCGCATCGATCTTCCGCCCTCCGCGGATCGCGGCGCGCTGGGCGGCGGGCAGATCAGCACCGTCGCGGGCAGCGGCGCCAGTTGCACCTCCACAGCGCCGGGCGCGTGCGGCGATGGTGGGCCGGCCACGGCGGCCGCTCTGGCGGGTCCCTACGGCGCGTGGGCGACCCCGGCGGGGGATGTGTACATCGCCGACGGATCGCGGGGCATCCGTGAGGTGCACACCGACGGGACGATCACCGCGGTCGGTCCGCCTCCGGGCACCTACGACGTCCGCGCGGTCACCGGAGACGGCCACGGCGATCTGTATGCCACGACCCACAACCCGGATTACCTGATCGAGGTGGACCTGTCGACCGGTAAGACCACGGTGGTGGTCGGGACGGGCACCAGTGGCTACAACGGCAACACCGATCCCAATTACGGCACCTTGCTTCCGGGCGACCAGGTTCAGGTCGACGATCCGCAGGGGGTGGCGGTGGCGCTGGGCGGCGACGTCGTGTTCGCCGACACCGGCAACAACCTGATCCGGGCCTATGTTCCCTCCTCGGACCACCTGGCCGATCCCCTCGGCGGCGTGGTGACGGGGGGCGTGCCCCAGGGAGGCGACAACGGCGACGGCCATTACGCCACCGCCACCGAGCTCTCCCATCCGGCTGACGTCGCGCTCACGACTGGACCGCTGTTGATCGTCGCCGATTCCGGAAACCAGAAGGTCCGCCAGCTTGGACCCGGCCCGTCCACCACAAGCGGTGTCCGTGGCGCCCCGGCGCCACCTACGCTCTCGCGACTTAACTGCATCACGGCCGCTTATCGACGCGGGACCCCAAGGGTGCGTTGCAGCCTGTCAGCGGTCACCAAGCCGGTCCGCCTGCCCGGGCTCGGCGTCCCACAAATGAAAATCGTTCGAGGGGCGATGATCTACGCCACGGGCAGGGACGCTCACCCGGGCACGCGTCGCTTCCAGGTGGTGGTGAGACGGCTGCGACCGCTTACGGGTGGGCGCTACGTCCTGGTGATCAAACGCAAGGGTCGTCACGCCCGAGCCAGCCGAACGGTGATCCTCATTCAGCCGCAACGGCCACCACCGCATAGACGAAAGCAGCGGGCTTCGGGCGGTCCGGTCCGCTAACTCGCCGGTCGAGCCACAGAGACGCCGGACGCCGTAGCGCCGTTCGTCACGGGTCACGAGCGTGACATCAGCGGGATCCGACGGTGACGGCTCACCTGATTCGGTAGGAGATTGGTCGGGCCGGCACGCGAGTGGAAGGAACGAGATGACAAGCGAAGAGTTCGTCCGCCAGGCGTACGCAATCGACGAGGTCAAGGACATCGGCGATGTCTTTCGCCTGGAGAACGGGCGGATCCAGCGGTTTGACCTGGGATCGTGCGTCGAGGCGTGTTCGGGCTATCCGCTGCAGTGCGGGGGGATGCGCCGACACTGCTGGCAGGACGAGCTCGCGGCCGAGCTGGGACACGCCGTCGCCGTGATGAGCTTCCGCGCCGGCGAGTCGCTCGCCGGCACCTAGACGACGACGGACGCCGGGGCCTGCGATGCCGAGAACCGCCTGTTCACGAACCCGGGCGCGTCGTGCTTCCCGCGCAACGTCGCATCGATCCGCTTCGAGCGCGGATCCGGACCGGTGCCGGATCAGGATCGACACGGGGACGGTGTTCGATGATTTCCCACACTTGGGGTACACCAGCCGTGCGATCGTGGTCGCGGCGAACTCGGCCAACCGGAATATGACGCGCTCCCTGTTTGCGCGGACTGGGTGATCGAGAAGCCCGGTGCCGGCTGCCGCCGCCCCGCGATCCGGCAATTGAGGATCCGGAGGGTGGGCGGCCGGAGGGCTTGGACGCTGATCCCGGTGACTCCGGCGCGGCCGTCGCCGACCGGCTACCTGGTGGCAGCCGACTGCGTGCAAGGTGATCCCTCGGCCGAGGGGGAGGCATCCTGTCCCCACAGAGGAAGGCGGATCAACGTCATGAAGCTGACCGACCTACCCAGAGAGCCGAAGCCCACCCTGGTCGGGGCGGTGTCGGTGCCGCCATTCCTGGTCTCCAAACCCGTGGTGCTCTCCAAGGGATGGAGCCTCGACAGCTCCGACACACGTCTGCTCGGAGCGCTGTCGGCGCCTGACCCGAGCTTGCGGGTGCCGGTGGCGATCTGGACAGCTCAGACCGTGGCGGGCGCTGGCCGGAGTGCCCTCGTACGTTGGTTCGAGCTCGATCCGCGGGGCCCGTGGGTGCTGCAGCACGGCACGATTGCCGACCCTCGACGCTGGGGGTTCAACCCGGCGATCTCGCCGACCCGAGGTGGCGGCGCGACGGTGATCAGCTACGACGTGGCCGGTGGCTCAATGCCGCCGGTGATCCGGGTGCGGTTCCGCGTCGGAAGGATGCCTCGCGGGATGATGACCGGGCAGGTCACGCTCGCCGGCAGCCGCTCATCCGACCCGGGCTGCGCTGAGGAGCCCCGCGAGTGCCGCTGGGGAGGTTACGCCGGGGGCGCTCCCGATCCCCTGCGCCCGGACGTTGTGTGGGGATCGAACGAGCTGATCGGGCCACCCATCCCCCACCGCGACGATCATTGGACCACACAAAACTTCGCGATTGGCGCGAGCTGAGAAAGGAGCCAGAATGGAGACAAAGCGAATTACCAAATGGAACGAGCACGCGGGGGCCGTTCTGGAACCGGGCGAACAAGTAGTCGCTGCAGCGACTGGGACGACTGGAGGCTGGCTTTTCTGGCTGCTCCCTGAGATCAGCTGGTTTCGTGACCACGCGCGCGCCTACCTCGTCACTGACCGTAACGTCTACGTCTGCCGTCTCAGCTCTACGCGCCAGTACGACGTGAAAGGTGTCTCGCAGAAGCGGGCGCTCGGCACCGCGCGCGTCGAGTTCAGTCGCAGTCGCCTCACGCTTGACGGTACCAACCCCATCTACGTCGGCCTGCTGCCCGTCGGCAGGCGCTGGGCACGCGAGGTGGTGGAGGCAGCAACCAACCCCAAGTCAGGCGGACCCGCAGCAACAAAAGCCAGCCACTAGTCGTCCACGCCTCAGGCGGCCGCATCCTGCGCGCCTTGGCGAGACTGCTGTGGATCGAGCAGCAGCGCTGACGCCTGGCCGCTGCTCGTCCGCAGAGCGACCAAGAAGTCGACTGGTCGTGCGGGCTCCGGATTCGAACTGACTACGCAGCGGCAGGCGGATTCAACAGTTGCCAGTCGCGGCGAGAACGCTGGTCCCCGTCCGAGGGAGCACCTCCGCGCTGACGCCCAAGGCGCCTGCTGATCGGGCGAAAGCCCCGACACTTCGACAATTTCTTTTCTTCTCGCGCCCGGCGTGCAGCGGACTATCGCCCTGGCGACGGACCAGCTGTCAGCCGGGCTGGCGCAGGACGAGCGCACCGTGGCGGTTGCCGGAGTCGCCGATGTGCTTGCTGTCAGCCTATCCCGGTGACTGCAAACGCATCTGGCTGTCGCTCGTGGGGTGGAGCGGCGGCCTTCGCAGACGCCGTCGCCGTCGCCGCTGGAAGGGACGAGCTGGGGACAACGCCGAGGCGCGTGGGCGAACTTCTCCTTGCCACGTTTGCGGAAGTCGCGCTCGATAACAACGCCCACCGCGTTCACCGAGTTCCCCAATGTGCGCGATCCGCAGATCCCGATGGCGGTCGGGACGGCAGGGCCGGTCGCTTCCCCTCAGGTCGGGTAGGCCGAGCGCCTCGCGACGCTCGGCCCCCCTCAGAACCAGGGCGTGCCCGTTTCCGAGCACGCGGCTCAAGCAAGCCCCGCGGGTTCGTAGGCGGGCAGAAGTGCCAGGCCGCTGCGGTCGCCGCAGCGAGCGTGTATGAGACGGGGTTCGTGGTTGTCCGGCGTACCGTCCCGGATGAGGACCTTGGCGACCGTGTTGCGGGTGGTCGCCAGCCACGTCTCCCACTCGTGCGGGGTTTGCAGCCGGTCGTCGGGTAGCAGCGCGCTCCGGCAGACCGGGCATTGACCGTCCTGGGCTTTGAGGAGCCACTGGCTGGTCTTGTCGATCGGCAGGGGCGTCTTGCGCCGCCGCGCGGGCCAGTAGTCGACAAGCGCGGGATCATCGGGTGATGATCGGTGCCTGACGATCTGGTGTCGGACAATGTTGGTCCACGCGAGCTGGTGCAAGTAGGCGCCACTGTTGCGGTCGCCGAACACCCACCGGTCCTGGCGGCTCTTGTTGAAGCGGCCGTAGTACCGGTCGACGACCCAGCGGGTCGACTTGTTCGCGTGGCTGAACCTGGCCCACTTGAACGTGAGCCCCCACAGGTAGTGATCCAGCTTGCCGAAGATCTCGGCGGATGCCTGTGTCCGGTAGTAGGCGGCCCACCCGGGTCATCCCGCGGGTGTGTTTCATCTGCCCGAAGACCGGCTCGATGCTGTGTCGTCGTTTGACATAGAGCTCGCGGCCGAGGTCGGTGGCGAGCACACGGCGCATGAACGTGCACAGGCCGCCCTCCCAGCCCGGCCTGGCGTCCTCGCGGATCATCGAGTCGGGCGGGACGGTGAGTTTGCGGGCCGTCGCGACGATCGCTTTGCCGTGACCGCGCCCGGCGCGGTCCGCTCGTAGAACGCGCGCAGCGGGCCGGGCTGCTTGACCACGCTCCACGCCGCCTCGACCAGCGCCCACCGCGCGTTCGACCGATCCGCGCTTGGAGATCCGACCAGACCTTGCCGGCGCCTCGCCGGACTGGCGGACCTTCGGATCGAGACCGAGGTAGGCAACCAGCTTGCGGCTGCTGATAAACCGTGATGGCTCGCCGATCGTGGCGAGGAACGACGCGGCGCAGATCAGGTTCACGCCCGACACCGTCATCAGCCGTCGGATCTCCGGCCAGTCCAGGGCTTGGCGGGCGATCAGCGTGTCGGCCGCAGCGATCTCTGCGTCCAGGAACGCGATCTGCCGCAAGCCGGCATCGACCGACTCGCACTCCTCGAGCGGGAACGCGTGATCAGCCAGCCACCGGCGGCCCTTGACGCCGAACAGGTTATGAGCTGCACCCACATTTGTTCTCCACTTCAGGAGGCCGAGGCGTGGCAACGGCGACCTTCGGGTTATGAGCCCGAAGATGATCGTGACGGACCATCCCGGCAAGGCCGCCTCAATGCTGATGCGTGCGATCGGAGGTTTCGTGTAGCGAGTGGTGGTACGGAATCCTGCTGGCGCGTACGGCCGGATTCGTTTGCCTTGGGTTTGATCGTGATCTTGGCGCAGCTGCAAGCGCGCGCGATGCCCTAAAGGCCGCGCCCGTGGTTGACAGGCGATCCCCTCGAGCGACGCCGTGGTCGACCGGCCCCAAGCTCAGACTCGGCAGCGACGTGCGACGACGATCGCGCGGCGCACTGGACCCACGACGGGAATTTAGGTCGCCGAAAATCGGCCTGATGAGCAATCGAAAAAACACCGGCGCCATCCCGCCCGACCTTCGGCTGTGGATCGACGCCCACCGGCACCACCTTGTCGCACGCGTGCGTTCAGACGGCGCGCGAGCTCGGGATGAAGCCGAAGAGGTTCGGCAAGATCGAAAACCACAAGGAGGAGCCGGTGGAAGGCACCCTACCGATGTTCATCGAAACCCTGTACTTCAAACGCTTCGGGCGCCAACGTCCCGAGGAGGTCATCACGATCGAGCGGTACGCGCAGCGGCGGGCGACGAAGCAAGCCGGTCGCTGGGCCAGAGCTACGCGTCGCGCCGCCGTCGGCGCCGTCTGCGACGACGTGGCAAGCTCGCCGCGGGCAGCCGCGCAAATCGACCTCGACCGCAGTGAAGCTCTGATCGACCGGTACATGGATGCTACGTCTGCCGCCCCGCGATCATCGCGTCCGGGGCATGGCGTGGATTAGATCTGTCGTTTCAGCATCTCGGCCGCCCAATCGACGGCCGTCTCCGCTGCGGTGATGGAGGCGGGACGATTGAGCGAAGCATCAACAGTTCCATAACGAGCGGCGACCGCCCACGGAGTGAGCCAGTCCGAGTGAGCCACAAGGTCCGGCATCGCTTTGGTCTGATTCCCGGCAAGTTCGAGGAGAAAGCCGATGTCGTGCGTGTATGGGATCTCAAGACCGAATGTGACGAGCGCTGCCTTGATTGCCTTTTCGACGGCCTGCTGGGCGTGGAACCCGATGACCGAGTTCGCTTGTTCGGGGTCAACCGCCAGCGCCTTGGCCGCGCGTAGGTCCGACCGAGCGGCGCTCAATAGCCGGTCGGCCTCTGCTGACTCCTCAGGGGTCAACCAACACCCGTCCTTCGCGCAGCGCTCGTTCGAAAACAGTGCCCCGAACGGCCGAACGACGATCCGCCTCGTCCTGAGCGACAACTAGTACGTCGATCGGCACGCCGAGCCCTCGTAACGAACGCCGGAGCCGGACGGACTCCTGAATCGGATCCCCAACTGCAGGCTCAATCACCAGAACATCCACGTCAGAACCGGAGCGCTCATCCCCTCGAGCGCGGGATCCGAAAAGCACGACTCTCGACTGCGGCGGAGAAGCCTTTGCCAGCCGCCGGCCTATTTCCTCGATCAAGGATTCATCGGACATATCGGCTGAAACTACCGATTGGAACGAACTGAGTGCAATCCAGTCGCTTTTTGCCAACCAAGGCCAACCGCCCAGGAGCCCCAACATCGACGCGCGACTCGGGCAGCGGACAGGGGAGCACGGTGATCGGATCTACTCCCTCGCCCTGTGCGACGATGCCGCCCGCAACGACATGGCCGGCGGCACGCGGCTACGGGCGAGGTCGATCGCTAATCCGCGGGCACCCGCCCGACGACGACGTCGTCGTCACCGAACACAGCTTGCACCCCCTCATCACCAGCCACGACGCTCAGGCTTCGCTGGCCCACATGTCGAGCGTGCCGGTCAATCCCTAACCCCACAGTGCATCCGACCAGAAGCCCGGTCACCTCACCCCGCGGCGCGTCCATCAAAGGATCGCCCCCAGAGTCGCCGCGGAGCTCAGTCGAGCTCTACGGCCTCCTGGATCGATGCAAGCCAAAACCACTGATCTTGGCCACGCGCGTGACAGTGAGCGTGCACGGTGGCGGCGTTCACTTCGTATGGGGTGATCTGGCGGCAGGTCGTGCCTTCTGCGCCCGCATAGACGATCAAGAGATCGTTGCCCCGTGTCGTGGCGTCGATCACGACGGCGAGCGCGTCGTCGTAGCGATCGGGACCATCGCTCACGCGGCCATTTCCGTTCGCGCCGGCGAGCGCCGGCGCTGGCTCCGGTGCCAATGCTAATTGCGGTCGCGGAGCCGCGGTCCCGCGACCGAGGGTGGAGATGAGCTCGCCGGGGGGGAGGTCGTCGGCGAACTCAGGCTCCCAGGCCGTCTCGACCTGGGGTCTGCGCGGCTCGCGCTCACCTAAATGTCCGGATACGCGGTCGATCCCCGCATCGAGTTCGTGTTTCGCTCGGTGCAGAGCGGCCTCCACGGCTCGGATGTCCACGGCGCGGATGGCGAGGTGCGAGGGCCCGAGCCGCTCTACCACGAACTCGGAGAGCTCACTGGCGACGAGTTCGTCCGCGGTGGCCGAGTCGCGGGTGTCGATCATCATGGCGGTGCGTAGCCGCAGCGGCCGCCGCAGCGAGGATGTCCAATCCGAGACTGAGCGCGCGACGTTCTGCGGCAGGTCCCCCGCGAGCTGCTCGAGCGCCGCGACGACGCCGCCCTCGAGCAGACCGCTGCGGTGCGCTGCCTCGACCGAGCGGCGCGTGAGCTGGAACACGTGCTCCTGGTCCGCTACTGACTCGCTGACGAGCGCCAGGACGAGACGTTGGGCCGGCGTCGGCGGCGACAGGACGATCAGCTCGAAGTTCGCCTGACAGACGATCCGGCCTGTGCCTGGGATCGGGGCCGGCGTCGCCCGGACCGCGATCGGTAGGCCGTCCCGGTTAAGGCCGAGCGAGACCGCGCCGGCCAGCCACGGGAAGTGCAGACCACCGAGTGCCAGGCCAAAGTCGCTCAGATCATCGGGGACCCCGACGCCGGTCTGCTCGCACAGCGTCCTGAGCGCAGCGCCAAAGCTCGCCAGCGCCACAGTGGCCCCCGGCTCGAGCGCGTTGGCTAGAGCCAAGGCCGGCGCGGACATGAACGTCCCGGGGGCGTGGCCCAACAGCGATGCCCGCAGGCCCTCGGGCTCAGCACCGAGCAGCGTCGTAGGATCGCCCGTGGCGATAAGTTCGCGGCGCTCCTCGCTGTGCGGACGATCGTCGACCCGGACGCGGATGAGCCCTTCCTCGGCCAGCAGCGCGAGTGCGAACTCGAGACGCGGGACGGCCATCACGTCGCCGGGACTGTGCAGTTCGAGCGCGGGCAGCGCAGTGAGCAGCTTCGGCACGTCCCGCTTGTACACGGTGCCGTTGGTCTTCACCCTCACCGGCGCGCGGGCGAGGTAGGCCCAGAGCGCCGCCACGTCATGGGCAAGCTGCAGGGGCGCCTCGACCCGACGCTCTGGCTCGGCGTGCGAGAGGTTGCGGGCATACGGCGCCGCGAGTGCATCGGCCAGCAGCGGATGGAGCTCGGGCGGGATGAAGTAGCGGAGCCAATACGACTCCCGGAAGGCGAAGGCCAGGCCGTGGCGCTCGAGCTCACAGGCCTGGTTGTCCGGGCGCCGAGTCCAGCTCTCGACTACCACCGGGTCACCCAGAAAGGCAGCATGGGCGGCCAGTCGTCGCGCGGCCGGCGACAGCGTTCGGACGATGGCGGCGATCCGAGCTGGGTCGAGAAGGGCCACCCCGATCGCCTGCGCAGGTGTCTCCGGCGGCAGCCCCGACGCGATCGCGGCGGCGCGGCGGTTGGCGTCGGGCGCCGAGGCGAGCAGGTCGGCGAGCTCGACCGCGCTCACGCCGCACGCCGCATCGGGACCGCGGTCAGCTCCTCGGGCGCAAGCACCGTGTACCGGTATCCCTGCTCGGCGAGGAACAGCTGGCGCCGGTGGGCGTATTCCTGCTCGATCGTCTCGCGCGAGACGAGCGCGTAAAACCAAGCGCGGTTCTCGCCCGGCTTTGGCCGCAGCAGCCGACCGAGCCGCTGCGCCTCCTCCTGGCGCGATCCGAAGGTTCCGGATATCTCCACGGCCACGCTCGCCGACGGTAGGTCAAGCGCAAAGTTCGCCACTTTGCTCACGCACAGCACCGGGAGCTCGCCGGCTCGAAACCGCGCGTATAGCTCTTCCCGCTCACGACGCGGCGTCTTGCCGGTGATCAGCGGCGCGCCGAGCCGCTTGGCGACCCGACCGAGCTGGCCGACGAAGTAGCCGATCACCAGCGCCTGCGCACCCGGATGCCGGGCCAGGACCGCCTCGACCAGCCCGTCCTTGGCGGCGTTCCGGCTCGCCAGCCCGAACCGTTCACGCTCGTCCGCGAGCGCGTACTGCATCCGCGCCTCGGCCGTGAGGGGCACGCGCACCTCGGTGCACTCGGCACTGGCTATCCAGCCCGCGTCCTCGAGCTCGCGCCACGCCATGTCGTAGCGCTTGGGCCCAACCAGCGAGAACACCAGTGGTTCGGCGCGGTCCTCGCGAATCAGCGTCGCGGTCAGTCCGAGTCGCCGCCGGGCTTGGATCCGGGCGGTGGCGCGGAACACCGGCGCCGGAAGGAGGTGGACCTCGTCGTAGATCACGAGACCCCACTCGCGGCGCTCGAATAGGTCCAGATGCGGAAAGCCGGCGTCGCGCTTTGGCCGGTGCGTGAGCATCTGGTAGGTCGTCAGGGTGATCGGGCGTATCTCTTTGGCCTGGCTCGAGTATTCGCCGATGGCCTCCGGGGCGACGGTCGTATGTCGCTCGAGCTCTTCGCGCCACTGCGCCAGCGATGCAGAGTTGCTCGTGACGACCAGCGTCTCGGACCGCTGGGCGGCGATCGCGGCCAGGCCGACGATCGTCTTGCCGGAGCCGCACGGCAGCACGACGACACCGGCGCCGGCGCTCTGCCACGCGCCGGCCGCGTCGCGCTGATACGGCCTGACGTCGAGGCTGTCACGCAGCGTCACGTCGAGCGCATCTCCGTCCTCGTATGGCGCCAGATCCTCGACCGGCCACCCGAGGCCGATCAGCGCTTGCTTGAGCGGCCCTCGCGCGGGCGCGGCGAGGGTCGCTTCGGTCGGACTCGGGCGTCCCCTGAGGAGCGTGGCTACCGGCTCGGCCCGCGCGACCTCTGACAGGAGCGCGGGCTCGTCGGCTACCAACCGCAGCAGTCCGGCCTCGCCGTCGACGAGCCGGAGTCGCCCGTACCTCGCGCACAGATCGCGCACGTCCGCCAGCACCGCCTGAGGCACGTCGTAGCGCGAAAGTTCGACGAGCGTTGTGGCAATGTCCTGCGCCCGCACGCCTGCCGCGGCGGCGTTCCACAACGACACGGCCGATATCCGATAGGTGTGGATGTGTTCGGGGCTCTTCTCGAGCTCGGCAAAGCCGGCGAGCGCCGCGCGCGCCTGCTCGAACTCCGGATGGGCGACCTCGAGCAGTACGGTGCGGTCGCTCTGAACGATGGCTGGCCCGGACATAGGGGCAAACCTAGCCCGCGGACCGGACGCGACGCGGCCGCCCGCCGGGCGCCCTGACGGCGGCGGAAAGTGACTGCCCGGCCACTCCGCGACGTGACGAGCCGCCGTCCGGCCGCTCCGTCAGGCTCTGTCACGTTCCGCAATCGACCCCGTTCCGCCGAGGAGTAGCGATGTCGCGTAGCCGAGGTGACGAGCCGAGCCCGACGATCACTGGAGCGCTGAGCCTGCTTCGAGTCGACGAGCTCAAAGCGAGGGGCGCGTTCCTCGTGACCGGGCCGCTCCCCAGCCGCAAAGGCGATCTGGTTACGTTGCTGAACGAACGCCTGGCCCGCGAGGACTGCCTCCGCGAGCTGTGGGGGCGTCTCGGCGAGCTCGAGCGGGCCGCCGTGTCCGAGGTCGTCCACGGGCAGTCGCGGTGGCTGGACCAGGCACGCTTTCGCGCCAAATACGGCGCGCTGCCGGACAACGGGTCTCGCCTGTCGCTGTTCTTGTACGACGGGGTGATGCCCCACGATCTGCGCGAGCGCCTGTGGGAGTTCGTGCCCCCGCCCAGGAGAGCCGCGCTGGCGACGGTCGACGAGTTGCCCGAGGCGAGCGAGCCCGGACCGCTCACCGTGCTCACCACGGAGCGCGCGGCGCTGCACGAGTTGCGGGCAGTGCTGCAGCTGACCGAGGCCGGAAGGGTGGCGGTCAGCGACCGGACGCGCCGTCCGACGGCTGGCGGCGTGCGGGCAGTCGCCGCGGTTCTCCAAGGCGACGAGCCATGTTTCGACGAGGCCCCGATCAGGGCATTCGCCTGGCCGATGCTGGTGCAGGCCGCCGGGCTGGCGCAGCTCCACGGCTCGCGACTCGGGCTGACGCGGGCGGGCTCCCGAGCGCTGACGGCGGATCCGGCCGAGGTGATACGCACCGTCTGGGGCCGCTGGCTCGACAACAAGATTCTGGACGAGCTCTCGCGCATCGAGGTGATCAAGGGCCAGAACGGCAAGGGCAAGCGCGGACTGACCGCGGTCACCACCCGACGGCACGCGATCGCCGACGCCGTGGCGGAGTGTCCGGTCGGTCGCTGGGTGGATGTCGACGAACTGTTCCGCTATATGCGCGCGGCCGGCCACGACTTCGAGGTGGCACGCGATCGATGGCGCCTCTACATCACGAGTCTGGACTACGGCAGCCTGGGTTACGACGGCTACGGCGGCTGGAAGATCCTCCAGGCGCGCTACGCGCTGTGCGTGCTATTCGAGTACGCGGCCACGCTCGGTCTGCTCGACGTGGCTTACGTTCCACCGCACGGTGCCCGACCCGACTATTTCGGGCAGTGGGGGACCGACCACCTCGAGTACTTGAGCCGGTACGACGGCCTCACTCACATCAGATTGACGGCGCTGGGCGAGTATGCGCTCGGGGTCGCCGACGCGTACGAGCCGCCGAAAGAAGAGCCGCACAGGGCCTTCATCATCCAGTCAAACCTCGACGTTGTGGCAACCGACGCGATGTTCTCCGATCAGCTCACGCTCGAGCGGTACGCGCAGCGGACCGGCGATCGCACCTGGAAGCTCGATCGCGACATGCTGCTGACCGCCGTCGAACAGGACGACTCGGTCGCCGTGGCGCGTCAGTTCCTCGAGGTACATACCGCCGCGGCGCTGCCGCCGGCGCTGGTTGATCTCCTCGCGGACGTCGAGCAGCGGGCGGAACGGTTTGTCGATCGCGGGCTGATGCGGGTGATCGAGTGCACCGATCCGGCGCTCGTGGCGCAGCTCGCCCACGATGCTAAGACCCGAGGCCTGTGCATCGCGGCCGGCGATAACCGCCTGCTCGTGCCGAATAACCAGGTGCCCGCGTTCCGCAGGGCCCTACACGGTCTCGGCTACGCCATACGGGGACTCGGCTACGGCCTTACGTCGGGCGACCAGGTGCGCAAGGCTGCGTAACCGCCCCGGGAGGTGGGGCGGTTCGAGCGGTTCGGTCCGGACCGTCGGCGATCCTTGACGGATGAGCAAACGCTCCAGCCGACGACAGCGCGACCCGCCGCGCGCCCACGTTCCCGAGCCGGCGGCCCTCCCGCCTCGCAGCACGTCGGCGCCTGAGCGGCTGCTGCTTGACCAGATCGCGTCGGGCGAACTTGATTCGCATCTCGTCGCGATCGGCGAGGCGGTTCGCGCGCGGCACGAGCTGTTACACACGATCAACTCCCAGAAGGCGCTCGCGATGCTCACCGTCGGGGATCTCGTCCGGATCAACCATCACGCCAGCCCCCGCTACCTGCACGGCATCCACGGTGTCATCGCCGAGGTGGACGATCACACGGCGATCGTCATCGTGCACCGGCCGATCGGACGATTCAAGACCGGCGAGATCCGCTGCCCTCCACTCGTGCTAGACCGCCTCGATCCCGCCGCCTGAAAAGGACAAGCGATCCGTAAGAGCCAACGGCGACTTCACCTCAGTATTCGCTGCTGGAGTTTCCTAGCCGAATGGGATGACCTGGTGGGAGTCGAGGAGCAGCTCGGCCGCCACCGCGCTGCATCATCGCTAGCTTTGCGCCCGCTCTTGATAAACGAAGTTCTGTAGCAAATGGCCACTCGAACGGTTCGACAGCGGCAGCCACGGACCAACATCGTGAGGCCCTCCGCGAGGCGGAAGCCGGCACCGGGTTCACGCTCACCGCGGCCTGCCGACCCGTCGCGATGCTAGGGCCGCTATCCGACAGCGATCGCCACCGGCTCGGCGTTTCCGCGGAAACGCCGCCGGGCCAAGCTGGCCCACGCGCCGGCCGAACCAATACTTCGCGGCCGATATCGTCCACCTGCGCGAACCGGAGACGGTCGCGTTGCAACCGGGTCGCGGTGGCGAGGAGCGCGATACTGACGCGGTGAGAACCGGAGCAGGTACCGGACTGACCGAGGTCGAGCTGTGGACCGACGGAGCATGCTCGGGCAACCCGGGTCCGGGAGGGTGGGCGGCGCTGCTGCGGATGGGCGAGCACGAACGGGTGCTCGTGGGAGGGGAGCGGTGGACGACCAACAACCGGATGGAGCTGACCGGCGTGGTTCACGGGCTGAGAGCGCTCAGGCGTCCCTGTCGCGTGCGGGTGCATATCGACTCCAGCTACGTCAAGAACGCGTTTGTGAACGGTTGGATCGCGCGCTGGCAGCGCAATGGGTGGAGAACCGGCGAAAAGCAGCCGGTCAAGAACCGGGAGCTGTGGGAGGAGCTCGTGGCGGAGGTCGCGCGCCACGAAATCGAGTGGGTGAAGGTCAAGGGCCACCACGGGATCGAACTCAACGAGCGCGTGGATCGGCTCGCGTGCGCCGAGCGCGATCGCCACGCTCAGCCGGCGAGGGTTGGCTAGAAGCGCCGGCGACCCGGCCATACGCGTGCTGCGAATTGCGACGGCAAAGTTCGCCCCGCGCAGGTCGGAGAACGTCGCTCGACTGATCGCGCCTTCCGGGCTACAGCGAGCGGCGTCGTCGGTTAACGGGGCGGTAGCCGTGGTCGGGCTGGATCACGTTGTTCAGGTAGCGCGATGTGTACAGCGGAAGCTCCTCGTCGGTGTCAACATCGATCACCGTTCGCTCGCCGAGCGGTCGCTCGAGCCAGGTCCGCGCCGGGCAGTTCAGGTACTCGCGGTCACGCGACAGCTCGTCGTCGTCCTGGCGGTAGCAGACGATTACTCGCACGTACACCTCGTCGTCTCGTTCGTCGACGATAACGTCGCACACCCCGTAGTCATCCCCGCCAAGCGGGACGCGAAGCTCGAGTTGACACGGTTCGCGCTCCCAGAATCCCAGCGGGTGGCCCACCCGCTGGGGGTTGCCTTCCGGGCATGCCACTGTCCACTCGTCGAGCCACCTGGCGTGCGCCTCCGTGTCCCACTCGATGATTGGTTCACCGTTCTCGTCTGTCGTCCATCGCTCGAACAGTCCCAAGGAGGGCGGTTCGGACTCGTCCCCAGATCGATCGTGCGAGGAACGGCTCATCACTGTCATTCTGCACCGTGGAAACTCCGGCTCCCGCGAAATCAACAGAGTTGTTGCAAATCCGGTGGTGACTTGAAACGGGGTGTGACAAAACGCCGAATTGCATCGCCGTCGAGGCCACCATTCGAGATCGAGGGGCGCGACGGCCGGACGGGGGTTCGGATTCGCGTTGGTTTCGCCGCACCGAGGGCTAGCGTGTCCGGCGATGAGCGGTCGGCCGTGAGCGGAAGCCGATCGTAGAAATCCCCTCGCCTTTGCTACGGAGAGTGACCACGGCCCCCCATCGCAGCCTTGTGGCCTCTGGCTCGCCTCTACTCCCCGACATCGAGGACGAACGGATGAGGCACGCCACGATCGACGCCGCTTCCGAACGGCTTGAACCAGTGCTTTAAGCGTAGATCCCCCATGCCCAGCATCCCGTGCGGGTCCAGATCCGCGATCTCGTCGGAATCGTCCAGGCCGTAAAGGGCAAGGAAATCATTGTCCTCGAAGGCGTCGTCGTAGAGATCGCGTAGAGCCGCCGAGGCCGCTTCCGTAGCCGCGTCGTCCGCATCCACCATGTCGAGATCCGCGATTGCATCTTCGATGACTACGTGCAGCGCGAGCTCTTCGGCCAGGTTGGTCAAGGGCTGGCGCTCTGACTGGGCCAGTTTCCAGCCCACCGTCGTGACGGTGACGATCCAGTTCTTCAGGAAGTCGTAGGTTCGATAGCGCTGCGCGTAAATCTCCGGTAGATCTCCGACAGCGAATTCCAGCTCGGCGTCCCCGCCGTCGGCACATCGGAGCAGATACGCCCGCGCATCAACGTCGCGGACTTGCTCAGCGAAGACGTCGCGGAGCTCGCTCCTGAGGTGAAGCTCCGCAAGTGCGAGCATCGCGTTATCGAGCCTGACAATGGCGGCGTTCTTCAGCCGCTCCTGAGCCAGGTGATTGTCGAGGCCGTAGGCGGAGCCATACGGCACGACCTCGTTCCTTCTGCTTTCGTGCGCCATGTGCTCTAACTGGGTCGTCCTGACCGCCAGCGTAGACCCTTGGTGGCGACTACCAGCGGGTTGACGGTTTCTTGATCGATCGAGGGAGGCGCCGTACGCGGCAATCCCGGAGACCTCACAGCGCCGTTCCGTCCGATCGCGTTGCCAGCCTTCCCTGACAATGGGCGAACTGCCGGCGCAAACCGAGGAGAGGGACTACGAGGTATTCGCGCGCCGATGGCTCGCTCCGCTGGTCGCGGTGTTTCTCCGCGCCGTTCGCGACCCCGCCCTGGCTTACGACTTGGCGACCGAGACGCTGGCCGCCGCCCGCATCCAGTGGGAGCTCGCGCCACCGGGCGACGGGGCAGTCGAGTGGGTGCTGGGGCTCGGTACGAGGGTGCTCGATGCAACCGTGGAGCGTGGACGCGTCCCCGCGACCGAGCGCCGGCGTCGCGAGCAGCGTGCTCCGCGCCGGCTGACCGTCGCCGAGCAGCGCGAGATCATCGCGCTCGCCGAGTACCCGATTGAAATCCCCAACACGGCCCGCGACGCTGCGGACGCGCTCGCTCGGATGGCCCCGCCCCCGCACCTGCTCGCTGGGCTTCGCTCCTCCGAGCTCGTGCAGTGCGAGCCGCTCCCCGACCTGACAACCCATAAAGCCGTCAAGACAGACGACGACCCCAGGGAGCGACATGGCCCCTGAGCTCTCGCCGGCGTTGGTTCGATCGGCCCTCGAGCTCGCCGGCGCGACCGGGCCGGCCGAGCACGCAGACCCCTACCCGGAGTCGACCCCGCCGGCGACCGAGCGCCTCGGCGCCCACCCAGTCCTCCGCTACGCCACGGTGGACGAGGCCGAGACATACAGGCGGATCATGCGCGTTCTGTACCTCGAGCATCAGTCGTTCGGCCTCAGACTGAGGCCGGCGCAAGTCGCGGACCGCTTACGGGAGCGCTACGCGCAGAGCCTCGAGCTGGACCTGCTGGAGGAGCGTCTCAAGGCACTCGACACGTGGGGAGCCGTCGAGAGCGACCACGATGCCAGCCTCGCCTCGACGGCTGCCGAGTGGCGACGCAACCGGTACACCTACGACGTCACGCCCGCCGGCAGGCTGACCGAGGAGCTCCTGGCGCAGCTCGACTCGCTCGGCCGGGAGATCGGCCGGCTCGACACGGCGCGCCTGCCTGCGATCCGTGACGCCTTGGCCAACCTCGCTCAGGAGCTCGCGCGCCAGCAGCCCGACGGTCGCCGGCTGCGAGCGCTGTTCGAGAGCCTGCTGGTGGAGGTAGAGGCGCTGCACGCCGGCGCGCTCGCGTTCATGCGCTCGCTCGGCGACCTGATGCGGGCGGTCGAACGTGTCGGGGAGGATAAGTTCGAACGGGGCAAAGGGGCGCTGCTCGAACACCTCCAAGGTTTCCGCAAGAGCCGCATGCGGCACTCTGCCGAGATCCTGGCCCTGATCGAGCGGATCGAGGAATGCGGCCCAGACCAGCTCGTGGGCACGATCGTCGCGGCGGAGGTGTTCGTCGCCCTTCCAGGCGGGCCGACGGTGGTCGACCAGCGCGCGCAACGGCGCGCCGAGCTGCTCGAGCGGTGGGCGGGCCTGCGCGCTTGGTTCGTCGGCGACCAAGAGCGCGGTTCCCCCTGGCGCGCGCTCAACGACCAGGTGGTGGACGCGATTCGCGCCGTGCTGGCGATCGCCGAACGGCTCATCGAGCGACATTCACAGCGCGTCGATCGCGCGGCCGTGTTCCTGCATCTCGCGGGTCAGGTCGGCGCGGCCCCGTCCGGCGAGGCGAGCGCCTGGCTGCGAGCGGCTTTCGGCCTGCGCACGCCGCGTCACGTCGGCGCGCCTCACGGCGATGATGAGCAGCTCGCCGACCGCGGCCAGGTGTCGTGGCTCGCGGCGCCGCCGGCACCCGTGGTTGCCCACCTGCGAACCCCCGGCGTCCGCGCGCCCGGTCCGGGGCGTGGGACGCCGATCGCCGACCTCTCGGAAGGACGGAGGCGATTCGAGGAGCGCCGCCGTGCGGAGCATCGCGAGCTGGCCGCGCTGGTGGCACGGCTATCGGCCGGCGGTCCGATCCGGATTTCCTCGCTCGCGCGCGTGAACCAGGGCGAGTTCAGCCACCTGCTCACATGGATCGGCCGCGCGTATGAGTCACCGCCCGGCGCTGACGGTACCCGTCGGGCGAACTCCACCGATGGCCGCGCCACGATCGCTCTGCGCCAACCAGCGGATCCCCACCGCGAGCGCGCGCGGTTGCGGGCTCCGCACGGGACGCTCGATCTGCCGGACTTCGCGCTCGAGGTCTTAACCAGGTGACCCTGCGCGAGCTCGATGACCGCGAGGAGCGCACTGTGGCCTTGCGTGCCCTCCTCGGCGGCCCCTTCGTCGGTGCTGGCGAGCCTGCCTACGCGCTGATCCGCCGGCACGAGCGCGAACTTGCCAGCACGCTCCAAGCGACCTACGGCTACCAGCTGCACGTCGGCAGCACCGCCGCCCGCGCGATGGGGCTGCCGACACCGGAGGGCCTCCGCCGTCCGCTGCGGATCAGGCCGGCGTCGATCAGCGGCCGCAAGCGCCCTCCGGACGAATGGCCCGCGCTCGGCGACCGCGCCTCCGTGGTTCTTCTCCTGACCCTCGTCGCGCTCGAGCGCGGCGGGGCCCAGACCGCGATCGCCGAGCTCGCGCGGGAGGTCGAGCGAGCGGGGGCCGACGTCGAGCCGCCGCTCGGCATCGACTTCCGACAACGCAGCGAACGGCTGGCGTTCGCCGACGCGCTCGACCTGCTGTGCGTGTGGGGCGTCGTCGAGCACACATCCGGCTCGCACGAGAGCTATGCCCGGCGCGAGCAGGGCGACGATGAGGCGCTGTTCACGGTCGACCGGCGACGGCTCGCGCTCCTGCTCCAGGACCCGGCGTCGGCACTCGAGGCGACCACATTGGATCAGCTCCTCGACGAGTCGGAGCGGTATTCGCCGACCTTGGAAGGCGAGAACCGGGCCCGGGCGGAGCGCCTCGCTCGGAGGCTGACCGAGAACCCGGCGCTGATGCTGGCCGATCTCGACGAGGGTGATCGCGCCTACTTCCTCAGCCAACGGGCCCGGATCGAGGGGGCCGTGGTCGCCGCCAGCGGCTACGAAGTCGAGCGGCGGGCCGAGGGCAGCGCGCTGATCGTCGACGACCGGTCGTTCACTGACCTGCCGTTCCCGACGAACTCGACCGTCAAGCAGGTGGCTCTGCTCCTATGTGATGCGCTCGCCGGCGCCGGCCCGAACGGAGAGTTGAGCTTTGAGGCGGTCCACGGCGCGGTCGCCGAGCTCGTCGCGAAGCACGGTCGTCATTGGGACCGCAACGCCGAGGACCCGGACGAGACGGCCAGCCTGACCACGGCCGCGATCGAGATCTTGCTGGGCTGCGATCTCGCCCGCCGCTCGGGGGCGGGACTCCGCGCGAGTCCGCTCGCGGCCCGGTTTCGCTCGCCCGTTCTCCGCTGCACCGGGGGGCAGGAGTGATCCCTGGGTCCACCCGCTGGCGGCCGCGGCGCGCCGGCATCATCAACCTCTACGAGTACGCCGACCAGGTGTTTGATTTCGCCGGCGGTCGGCTGCTGCTTCGCGGCCACAACACCTCCGGCAAGACGAAGGCACTCGAGTTGCTCCTGCCGTTCTGCCTCGACGGCGACGTGAGCCCGAAGAAGCTCGATCCGTTTGGCGCGGGATACAAGGACATGAAGTGGAACCTCACCGGCTGCTTGGGCGCGGCGAAGCGGACGGGGTACGCCTGGCTCGAGTTCGAGCGCATTGGCCGGCCCGCCACCGCGGAGCGGTTGACGGTGGGGGTCGGCATGCGCCATAACCGCGACCTGCCGGAGGTCGTACGCTGGTATTTCATCGCTCGCAACCGCGCGGTCGGTTCCGATCTCTCGCTGATGCGTGGTCGCGACCCGATCGGCAAGGCCGAGCTCGCCGCCGCGCTCGGCGACGACGGTGAGCTACTCGACACGCCGCGCGATTACCGACGCCGCCTCAACGACCTTCTGTTCGGGTTCGGCGGCGAGGAGCAATACCAGACGATGCTGCGCTTGATGCGCGACCTCCGCCGGCCCCACCTCTCCAAGACGCTCGACCCAGACCGCGTGGCCGCCCAGCTCACGGTCGGACTGCCCGAGGTCGACGAGACGCTGATGCGGAAGCTCGCCGGTGGGCTGGAGCAGCTAGAGACGCTCGAGCGTGGGCTTGCCCGCCTCCGCGACGTGCGCGAACGCGTGCGACGCTTTCATCAACGGACCTACAGCGCCTACGCACGCGCGGTCGTACGCGAGCGCGCGGACGGGCTGCGGCAGGCGCAGACTGCGGTCGACAACGCGGCCGAGCGAATGCGCGCCACCGCCGCCGAGCTCCGAGAGCAGCTCGCACGGGCTCACCGAGCCGCCGAGGAGCGCAGCGCGGCCGAAGCTCGCCTCGAGCAGCTGACCGCCGAAGAGCACGCCCTCGTCGCCTCGTCGGCGTGGTCATCGGTCGCCGAGGTCGAGACGCTCCGGGAACTCGCGCACACGCAGGGACGGGCCGCCGTGGCGGCTCGTGGCCACGCCGACGACGCCGCCGCGGCGGCCGGAGCCCTCGAAGCCGAGTTGATCACGGCCCAAGCGGCCGCCGCCGAGCGTCGGGACCGCGCGAGCGCTGAGCTCGACTCACTCGTCCAGCTGGCCGCAAAGGCAAGCCTTCAGCGGCGCGTGTCGATACTCGCCGAGCAGCTGCGTGCAGGAGCAATCGCCCTGGAAACGTGGAACCCACTGCTGCGCGACCTGACCGGCGATTGGCGCGACGTCCTCCACCGCCACCGCGAGCTCCTTCGCGAGCTGCGACAGGCAGCCGGCGCTGCCGAGCGCGCCCGCGCCGCCGAGCGCGACGCCGCGGTCAGGGTCGAACAGGCAGCGGCCAAGCTGGCCGCCTGCGAGCAAGAGCTCGAGGAGGCTCGCGCGGCCATCAGCGCCGCCTTCGCCCACTGGCGCTCAGGGCTCGTACAGCTCGAATTGGACGAGCGCGCCGCGGAGGATGCGCTCGAGCTAGCAGATTCGGGTACCCCGCCGCTGCCGGCCCTGTCGGCGATCGTCGATCGCCAGCGCGTGTCGCTCGCCGACGAGCGCTCCTCGCGTGTGGCGGCGCGAGCTGCCGTAGCGGCGGCTATCGCGGCGACCGAAGCGGAAATCGAGAGACTTGCGACAGCGCATGACGACGGGCCACGAGCGCCGGAATGGCTGCGGGCAAGTCGCGGCGACCGCGATGGAGCCCCGCTGTGGAGGTTGATCGACTTCGGGGCGGACGTGCCGCCCCAGCACAGGTCTGCGCTCGAGGCCGCGCTCGAGGCCGCCGGACTGCTCGATGCGTGGGTGACGCCGAGCGGTCGAATCGAGGACGCGACGATCGCCGACGTCGTGTTCGCCGACGTCCGGCCGGCGGATGGTCCGTCGCTGCTCGAAGTGATCGAGCCGCTCCCCGGCCAGCCGGTCGCCTCTGCCGTCGTGATGCGGCTGTTGCGGTGCGTAGGCCTGGGCGAGCGCGAAACCGGACCTTGGGTCGATGTCGATGGTCGTTTCGCGCTCGGTCCGCTTTGCGGTCGCGGCGCCAAGGACCGGGCCGAGCACATCGGCGCCGCGGCCCGTGAGGCGCGTCGCGCGGCCCGGACCGCCGAGCTGCGCGAGCGAATCGCCTCGCTCGAAAGCGAGATCGCCGGCCACGACGCGCACATCGCCGATGTCGACCGGCGGCGAGTCGCGCTCGAGGCGGACCTGCGCGGGCTCCCGGCCGTCGACTCGGTGCGCTCGGCAATCGACGCGGTCCGCGTGTCGACCGCGCTCGACTCGGACGCCAAGCGCGGCTACGAACGCGCGGCAGCCGCCGCGCGGTCCGCCGCCGACGCTGAGCTGGCGGCCGACGCGGCCCGGCGCGAGCATGCCGTCGCTCACGCCCTTCCTCCCGCGCTCGACGAAGTGGCGCTCGATGCGCTGCGCGACGCCACCGCGGAGCTGACCGGAGCCTCCGCGGCGGTGACGCTTGCGTGGACGCTGGCGGAGCGGGAGGCGCGCGCCGCAGAACATCTCGGCGCGCAACTGTCAGCCGCGCGGGAGACGGCTGCCGAGCGCGGCCAGCGGGCCCACAGCGAGGAGGCCGAGGCCACCCGGCTCGCCGCTGAGCACGCCGCACGCGAGCGGGCGCTCGGCTCGACGGGCATCGAGCTTCGCCGCCGCCACGAGGAGGTCGTGACGGCGCTCAAGTCAACCCGGGACGAGCTCAGACTCGCGCGCGAGGAGGCTCAGGAGGCCGCGGTCGCCGTCGCTGGGCTCGAGCGCGACGACCGGTCGCGTCGGCAAGAGCATGAGGCCGCCCGTGACCAGCGCGAACGCGACGGCATGGCGTTCCGCCAGCTCGCCCACGCGGGGATTCTGCAGCTCGTCCTCAAGGAGGACTCGCCAGCCGATGCCGAACAGAGCGGAAGCTGGACGTTCACCCGCACGCTCGAGTTGGTTCGCGCCCTCCCTCCGGAGCTGCTCTCGGTCCGCAGCACCGCGGGGGAGCTCGGGATCGAGGTGCAACGCGGGGTGCAGCTGCTCGACCGCGAGCTGGCCGAGGCCGATATGGGCGCTTACGCGAGTCGCGGCGAGGACGGCTTGCTGCTGGTCCACATCACCGAGGGCGGCGGCGAGCAGACGCTGAGTCAGATCCTCGAGACGCTCGAGGCGGAGATCGCCGACCGCGAGCAGATCCTCACGGCCGAGGAGCGCAGGGTGTTCAACGACGCACTGGTGGAGGAGATCGCGGATCACCTTCGTCACCGAATCCACGACGTGCGGAGCCGGGTGGAGCGAATGAATGCCGTGCTGCGCCGCAGCCCAACCGCCGCCGGTAAGACCGTCGAGCTCGAGTGGGAGGCGCTCGACGATGATGGAGGCACTCAACGCGCCGCGCTGATCCGACTACGCCGGGACGTGCGGCACCTGGGCGAGGACGATCGCGTCGAGCTGGTCGCGTTCTTCCGCGGCCGGATCGAGTCGGCGCGGCGCGAGCACGCGTTCGGTGGCGAGCCGAAGCCGATGTCGGAGACGCTGATCGAGGCATTCGACTACCGCGGGTGGTTCGCGTTCACGCTGCACGAGCGCACTGGCACGAACCGGCTTCGGCTGACCAAGCGACGGCACGCGGTCGGCTCGGGGGGCGAGCAGTCGGTGCTCATCCATCTTCCGTTGTTCGCGGCCGCCGCGGCGCTCTACGGCGATTCTCAGGCGCCACGGCTGATCATGCTCGATGAGGCGCTGTCGGGAATCGACGACGAGACCCGCGAGCGCGTGCTCGAGGCGACGGTCGCCTTCGACCTCGACGTGGTGATGACCTCGCACGAGCTTTGGGGCACATTTAGGTCGGTGCCCCAGCTCGCGATCTATCAGCTCCATCGCGAGAACGGCACGTTCGGCGTCCACGCGATTCCGTTCTTGTGGGACGGAGAGGTGTTGCGCGAGCTCGAGCAGGACGCGCTGCTCGTGTGAGCGAGCCAGCCGCCCACCCAGCGCTTCACCGGGCGATTCTCCGCGCGCGAGATAAGCGAGAGCAGCGCGGCGCCGGGGGCGATGGACGGCTCGCGGTCCCAGACTTGACCGCGGAAGAGGCTCTCGCGCTCGACGGTCTGTTGTTTGCCCGGCGACGGACACCGGTGCTGCCCGGCGCGACGCTGCGAGTCTCGCTGTCCCAGTTCGAGGCGGCGCTCAGTGCATGCGGGATCGACCCCCGCGCCGAGTACGAGCGCGCCGGCGAAGGACCGCTCCGCGACCTGCCGGCCGAGCGCGCCGCCGAGCAAGGGCGGCGCAGCGGGTTCCGCTCCTGGCTGCTCTCGCATCCTGCCGTCGCCTCGCGAGCGCCGGTCGCCGAGTGGTTCCAGCAGGCTTTGCGCCAGGGGCGCGTGCACGAGGGGATGAAGCCACTGGTCGTCGCGGCGCTGCGAGTCCTGGCCGTGCTACCCGTGGACGAGACGCTCCAGCGCACCGTGCTCGCGGCACGGATCGTCGATGGCGATCCGCACGCCCTCGATGTCGGCACGCCGCTCCACGGGCTGACCGTGTCGCTGCTCGCCGCGGCGGCCGACCTGGACCCCGAGGCGTCCGCGCGCGAGGTGTGGGCGGCGTGGAACGTACTCGTCGACCCGGTCTCGTCGAACGTCGCGGCGCTGAATCTGCCTTTGACCGGGAGCGGGCCGGCGGCGCTCGCCGCTCGCGCCGTCCGTGGCACACACGTCGTCTTGACCCACGGACAATTATCCGCCAGCGATCTGGCCTGGCCGCGAGGCGTGCCGTGTTTCAGTTGTGAAAACCCGTCCGTGCTGATCGCGGCGGAGCAGCGGATCGGTGAGGGGTGTCCGCCATTGGTGTGCACCGCAGGGCGGCCTTCGGACGCTGTGCGCCTCCTGCTGTCGATCGTCCGGCGCGCGGGCGAACGGGTACGGCACCACGGAGATTTCGACGAAGCTGGTGTGCAGATCCTCCGGGACCTAGAGCGATCTCATGACGCCGTGCCGTGGCGATTCGATCTCGAGTCGCTGTGCGAAGTGCTTGGCCCGCGCGCTCCTTCGCCCGTGCCTGAGACTCTGGAGGACGGCGTGCGGCGGCTCTCTCGCCCGATCGCGGAAGAGACAGTGATCGACGATCTCATCGACGATCTGCGGCGGTCGGCTGATCAGCGGTAGAAAGGTCACCCTGATCCCAGCTGACCTACGGCCTCGTTAGCAAACGAAAGAACGCCACGGCCATCCCTGCCGACCTACATTCGGCAAGGTCGACAACCACAAGCGGGAGCCGTGGAAGACACCGCTGCCGATCTTTATCGAAACCCTGTACTTCAAACGGTTCGGTCGCGACCGTCCCGAGGAGGTCATCACGGTCGAGCAACGCGCGAAGGAGCGGGCGGCGAAGCAAGCGGCTCGGCGGGCGGCTAAGGCTGCGCATCGCGAAGCCGCGGGGGCCGGCCACGGCGACGAGGCGACTGGTCGAGCGAACCATCGAAAGTTCGGTATCTAGCGCCAACCGCCCACGGAGTGAGCCAGGTTTCTTGGCCGAACAGACTACTGTCCGCCACTGAGCCGCCTCGTCGTTCGCGCGATAGCCAGCGCGCGGCAATCGGCGAACGTGTCGCCGACCGGCGGGCTGGGGTCCGCGTCCGTGCGTTCGATCGCGAGACGAACACGCCGGCAGGCCAGCACAGGATCGACTAGCCGAAACCCCTGTGGGCAATCCACATCGTCATCGGCGAACTCAGGAGAAGCAGGATCGATCAGCCGCGTCAGCGCAAGATGCTTGGCCATACCGCCCAAGCGATCGGCGATGAACACTGCCACCATGTGCGGGTAGTAGGCCGTCTGGTCGGTTTCGAGCAACAAGGCGTCGCCGTCACCGGGGGAGCGTCCCGAAAAGGCGCGAACGATCCCCACCTTGCCCACGTCGCCGACCCAGTCCGGAACGGACACGCTGGCCAGTCGATCGGCAAGCCCTAATGCCAGCCTTCCCAGCTGTCCGGTTTCGATCCCGGCGACGCCGAGCAGGGCGGTCTTGGCTCCGACGTTCCCCACGTCGACGAGCGACTCCAAGAGCGGTCGGCCGAGGACCAGCATCGCATCTACTCCCTCGTCCGGCGGGACGAGGCCACGCCGCAGCCAGGCGTGACCGAGCAGCGACGAGGTCCACTGCTCGAGCTCGAATGGATTCGTGATCACGGCGGCTTGACGGCAGAGCTCGTGGATCGGTGCCTGCCCCCGCGATGGAAAGGATTGGTGTGTGGGCGGGCTACGGCGTCGCCGCTGCGAGTTAGTTCGGCTCATCACTAATACAGAGCCTGCAGACGGCGGACTCCTCCCCCCCCGTCCGCTGGTCGCCGTTGGGTTATGAGCTGACATCTTGATGCGAAATCCTCTGCATCATGATGCGATATGCTCCGAGCATACGCACCACCGTCACCCTTGCTGACGACGTCGCCGCTGCCATCGAGCGGCTCCGGCGCGAGCGCTCGATCGGGATCAGCGAAGCCGTCAATGAGCTGATCCGCGCCGGCCTGGCCAAACAGGACCCACCAGCGCCCCCGTTTCATCAACAGTCCCACGATCTGGGCCACGGGATCGACTTCGACAACGTCGCCGACGCGCTGGAGACCCTCGAGGGCCCGACCAGCCGCTGATGCTGCTCGACGCCAACTTGCTTCTCTACGCCGTCCACGAGCGAGCCGAGCAGCACAAGCAGGCCGCCGACTGGCTGACCGAACAGCTCAACGGATCGAGCCGGGTCGGATTCCCTTGGCAGAGCATCAACGCGTTCCTGCGAATCTCGACCCACCCCCGGGCATTTCAACGGCCCCTTGATCCCGGCACCGCATGGGCACGCGTCACCGACTGGCTCGCCGCGCCCGTCGCCTGGCTGCCCCAGCCGGGCTTCGAGTACCCCCGCATCCTCGGCGACCTCATCCACGCCCACCACGTCCGCGGCAACCTCATTGCCGACGCCGCACTAGCTGCCCTCGCCATTGAACACGGCGTTGTGCTCGCGTCGACCGACACCGATTTCGCTCGCTTCCGAGGGTTGAGATGGGAGGACCCACTGGCGTGAGCGACACGCCCCCGAGACGACTACACCAGGTTTGTCTCGCAGCGGTGGACACTCGCCCCGCCAAATCCAGGAGCGAACCGATCCGCCTGAAAAGCCCAACGAGTTACCGGTCGATCTGCGCACCCGCGTACCGGCAGGGCGGGCTGGCGTGGGCGGGGTTCCGCCTTCTGTCGTGCCCTACGCTGCGTCGCCCAGGCCGTCGAGGTCGGTCAGCGTGGCGGTGTACCGGTAACCGTCGCCGAGCCCGTCGGAGTGCCCCAACGAGACGATGTAATGAAATCCGTCGCGACCGACGCTGCGCTCGAGTGTGGCGAGTACTCGCTGCGGGTCTTCGTAGGGGCCGTTCACGTAAAGGGGCTTGCCGTTCATGCCGAACGTGATCGCGCTCGGGCCATCCCATGATCCGAGCGCCCGCCGTGCGCGCCGGAAGTCCGGGTGCGCCTCGAAGCCAAGGCTCCGCGCATAGTCGACGGCGCCGAGCACGAGGTGCTGAGCGAGCTCGAGCGGGACCGGCATGCCCTCCGACCTCCACTGTCCGAAGTACTGGCGCTTGAACGCCTCGAGCTCGCGCGGGCGCATCCGCTTCGGCCCGATCGCGTTCTTGACACCCATGCACCATGTGTCGATGAGGTAGCCGCAGACGGACTGCGTGCCGCGTCTATCGAGCGCAGCGACGAGCACGCAGGCGACTCCGCTGTCGCTGGCCTGGGTTGGCGCGCCGGCATCGTCTGGCCAGTCAGCGTGGCCATCGATTCGCAGCCCGTGCCGCCACCCGGGACTGACCCACGCGCAGGCCTGCCTCGCTAGGAGGCGGTCGGTCGCGTTCCCTGGACCGGACGCAGTCGCTTGGCTGTCCCGCTCGCCCGCGACGATGGGTACGAGCCGGGCAGCATCGCCCTTGCTCACACCTAGCACCCGAGCGATCTCGCCGGGCGTGAAGCGCCGAGCTCGCAGCGCCTGAACCGTGGCGAGCAATTCGTCGTATTCCATGACTGACTTCTACGGAATGCCGCGGACGGAAGGCAGTTGGCGTGGTCCGCAATCCCGACGAGGCGCTCGACGCCGAGAACGCGGTGGAGCTCGCCGACAGCGACCCGCACGCGATCGGCGATCAGCGGCGTCCTGCCAAGCGCCCGTACCGGCACGTGCGTTGCGCCCTCGTCCTGGACCCCGACGTGCTCGCGTCGGCGGCGATCTCGCAGACGACGCCAGCCGGCTGAGGTGGTCGGGAAACCGGCCGTGTGTATTCCGGTTTCTCCACCACTCTCCTCCGGTGACTACCAGTTGGTCATCGACGCAGCGACGATGTGACGGAGATCGGCCGCGGTCACCGCTTTCGGTGCCACTGCGAGGAGACGTTGCTGTTTGATCGCCCCGTCGACTAACGCGGGGATGTCGTCCTCGGTGTACCCGAACTCCTCCACTCCGCGGGGAGCGTTGACGTCGCGCATCAGCCGGCGCAGCACATCCGGGAGGGTGTCCGGGCCCGGATCCCCGATCGGTTCGCCGGCCAGGAGTTCGGCGACATGGTGGTGGCGCTCGGGCATCGCGTCGTAGGTAAAACGGAACGCGGCCGGGGCGGTGACGATCACCGAGTGGCCATGAGGCACGAAGGGATGGTCGGCGGGATACCCGGGCGGCTGATACTCGTGCTTCATGGAGGCGATCGGATATGCGCACGAATGCGGGATGTGCACGCCGGCGGAACCGAAGCCGACGCCGGCCATGGTCGCCGCGAGCATCATGTGCCCGCGCGCCTCGACATCGTCGCTGTCGGCCACGGCGCGCCGGAGAAAACGGCCGCCATATTCCAGCGCCTTGGCCGACCACACGTCGGCGACCGGGTTCGACCCCTGGTAGGGCGGCCGGTCGTCAGGAGACTCCGGCCGCGGTCGCGTGTCGAAGGGTCGGGAGAGAAACGATTCTGCGGCGTGGCAGACGACATCGAGTCCGGTCGAGGAGGTCACCTCTCCGGGCAGCGAGCGCGCCAGGTCGGGGTCGACGATAGCCTGCGTCGGTCGCAGGTAGCGATGCGAAATTCCGGTCTTGACCTTGATCTCCGGAAGATCAAGGACAGCGACCGTCGTCGCCTCCGAGCCGGTTCCCGACGTGGTGGGGATCGCCAGATGCGGCTTTAGAGCCGAGGGAGGCCGCTTCCCCTCGCCGATTGGCGGGTTGACGTAGTCCATCACCGGAGCGGGATGCGTGGACACGAGATTTGCGACCTTGGCGGTGTCGATGCTGGAGCCGCCGCCCACCGAAACGAAGCCGTCCACTTCGTGCTCGAGAGCGAAGTCCGCGGCGTGCTGGAGCGAATCGATCGTCGGCTCGACCCGCGCGCGGTCGTAGAGCACGACCTCGATCCCCTCACCCTCGATCAGCCGCTTGATCCGCTCCGGGTGACCTAGCGCGGCCACTCCTGGGTCTGTCACCAGCATCGCCCGCCGCACCCCCAGACGCCTCAGCTCCCATCCCGCGTCGGCGGAGGCTCCGGCGCCGAACTTCACCGGCGTGGCCTCCATCGTGAATATCGTCTCGTGATCGGAAGCCGTCGCTGTACCTCCCCTTGCCGGTTCTCTCGCGGCTGCTACGAGCAAGACTACATCGGGCCGCGCAGGCACTCATGTGGCTGCTCGGCTTGGTAGCCAGGTGAACCGCGATGCGGCTAGCAAGGCGGCGCCTATGCCCCATGCGGCGAGCACGAGCAGGTCGGTGGTGGAAATCGCGGTGGTGAAGGTCGGGTGAATCGAAGCGGAGTGCAGTCCGGCGGCGAGGTGCTCGACGGGGAAGATCTCGCCGATCGTGCGCAGCGGTCCAGTGAGGCTGTGGGTCGAGATGAACACGCCGGAGAGGAACCACAACGGCATCGTGGTTAGTTGGACGATCGGTTGCGCCGCGTCGGGGGAGCGGACCAGGCCGGCGATGGCGTAGCCGATCGCGGCGAACGCGAGCGCTCCGAGGGTGACGGTGCAGGCGGTCGCGGCGACCGCGCCGGGCGCGATCCCGACGCCATAGAGCAGCTTGGCGATCACGAGCATGATCGTGGTCATGACCGCGACGGTGACCACGGCGATGATGGCTTGGGCACCGATCAGGATCGCGGCAGGGACGGGCGTCGCCCGGCGTCGCTTGAGCACACCGGTCTCGCGCAGCGTCGGGATCGCGACCACCAGGTTTCCGTAGCAGCCGAGCACGATCGCGATCGTGAGGATCCCGAACGTGAAGAACCGCGACAGCTTCACGTTTTCTCCGTCGAGCGTGGCGCTACCGTGAAAGACGCCGGCGAAGATGACCAACAGAATGACTGGGAAGAGCAGGGTGAGGAACCACGCGCGCGGGTTGCGCCCCGCCGTCACCAGCTCGTAGCGCGTCTGATGGGCGAGCAGCACGATCGGCCCGCGCGTCGTGGTGGATCGCCGCTCCGTTGGTGCGTGCCTGACTGTGGGTGGCATCGCGGTGCTACGAGTTTTTCTTGCGGTTGGCGGTGAGCTGCTGGAGCTTGCGGGCGATGAGCTTGAGCAACCAGATCATGGTTTGCTCCCTTCGGGATCGTGGTTGGCTTCGGCTGTGAGCTGCAGGTAGACGTCCTCGAGCGTTGCGCGGGTGACCTGGAGGTCGTCGAGCTCGAGGTCGCGTTCGAGCGCCCACCCCGCGAGCGCGTACAGGTCGGCCGCGACGCGGGTGCTTGCCAGCAGTAGCCCCCCGTCGGGCTGGGTCTGCACCCTGCGCGCGAGATCATCGGGAAGGTCGCTGATGGTGCCGCCGTCCGGTGGTGAGAAGACGATCTGTGCCGCCTGTTGTTGGCGGCCCGCGAGCGTCTGTGGCGTCCCCTGGGCGACGATCTCCCCGGCGGCGATCACGGCGATCCGGTCGGCGAGTCGCTCGGCCTCCTCCATGTAGTGCGTGGTGAGCAGCACGGTCTTGCCGAGGTCCCTGAGGCCGGCGATCACCTCCCAGGCGCCGCGTCTGGCGGCGGGGTCGAAGCCGGTCGTTGGCTCGTCGAGGAAGATCAGCTCAGGGTCGCCGACCAGCGCCAGCGCGACATCCAGCCGCCGGCGCTGGCCGCCGGACAGCGCGGTGGCGCGTTGGTCGGCCTGTCCGGTCAGGTCGACCAGCGCGAGCGTCTCCTCGACGTCGCGAGGGGTCGGGTAGTAGCCGGCGTACAGCTTCAGGCACTCGCGCACGGTCAGGCCGGGCTCGGCCTCTGACTCCTGCAGCACGATCCCGATCCGCGCCCGCCAGCGGGCGGGCGCGCGCCACGGGTCCTGACCCAGCACTTCAACCTCACCGCTGGTGGCTTGGCGGAAGCCCTCCATGACCTCGACGGTCGTTGTCTTGCCGGCGCCGTTGGGTCCGAGGAACGCGAAGATCTCACCTCGACGGACCTCGAGATCGATCCCGCGGACCGCCTCCCGGTCGCCATAGGACTTCCGCAGCCCGTGGATCCAGACCACGGGATCCGCCGCGGCGGACGCGGCTTGGGTGCTCATCGCCGCGCCCCCGCGAGCTTCGTCTGGGCGATGGCGATCTGGGACCGTGTGCCCCTCTGCGGAGCGCCGGCGTTGATCAGCCATGCGATCGGGAGCGCCGCGGCGAGCAGAATCCCGGCGCCCCACCCGACCGCGACGACGTAGCCGTGCACCGTCGCCGCAGCCACGACATGCGCGTCGGCCGCGCGATGGGCCGTCAAGTAGGCGGCTGTGGCGGTCGCGGCGATCGTGTTCAAGAGCGCCGTGCCGATCGAGGAGCCGAGCTGCCCGGCAGCGCTCGAGGCCGCCGACGCCGCGCCGCTGTCCTCGCGCGGCACCGCGCGCAACGCGGTCGCGAGGATCGGCGGGCCGGCCAGTCCGGTGCCGATCCCCTCGATCAACTCGGCCAACACGATCAGCGCCGTACAGTGGCCGCTTGGCGTGAGACCGATCAGTGGAACCAGACCGGCGGCGCTGAGCACGATCCCGGCCGTGATCAGCCGGCGCGGCGCGACACGGGTCATCAGCCGCCGCGCGATCAGGATCGAGCCGCACGCAGCGGCCAAAGCAAACGGGATCAGCGTCAGCCCGGTCCGCAGCGGCGAGTAACCCAAGACGGTCTGCAGCTGGTAGGTGAGGATCAGCATCATCCCGACCGTGCTCAGGCCGTTGAAGATCATCGCCACAAGCGCGCCGCCACGGTTGCGGTCGCGCACGACCCGAAGCGGCAACAGCCCGTTGACGCGGCCCACCTGACGCGCCGCGAACGCTCCAAGCAACACCACCGCCCCGGCAAGCGAACCGAGCACCACGCCAGAGCCCCAGCCGGCCGACGTGACATCCCCGAGCCCATAGACCAAGGCGACCATCCCCACCGAGCACAACACCGCGCTGACCGGGTCCAACCGCGCTGCCCCTCGCGCTGCGATCTGCGGCAGCGTCCGGAGCGCGCCGCGCACCACCACCAGACAGACGGCCAGGTTGATGTAAAGGCACCAGCGCCAGCCCAGACCACTGGTCAGCAGGCCCCCCAAAATCAGCCCCAACGCCATCCCCGCGGTCAGCGTCACGCCGAAAATTGCCACCGCCCGCGCGCGCTCGTGCTCGTCGGTGTAGACGGTCACCAGCAGCGCCTTCGTCGAGGACACCAGCACAGCGCCGAACGCCCCCTGCACCGCCCGCGACGCGATCAACATCGCACCGTTCAGCGAGGCGCCGCCGACCGCGGACGCGGCGGCGAACCCGACAACGCCGACGATCAGCGTGCGTCGTGCTCCGAAGCGGTCAGCGAGGCGGCCGCCGAGCAACAGGAGCGACGCGAACGCCAGCGTATAGGCGCTCAGCACCCATTGGCGGGCGCCGACCGACATACCCAGCGCGTGCTGCGCGGATGGCAATGCGACGAACATCACCGTGATGTCGAGCACCGCCATCAGATGCGCGGCCGTGATCACGCCGAGCGGCATCCAACGCGCCGAGCGCCCCCCGGTAGGCTGAGCCAAAGCCGTGATCCGCCGCGGCGATTCGGTGATGGTTGACATGTGACGACTCCTGGAACTAAGATAAGAGACGCTCGGTATCTAAACAGAAGGGAGCGTTAGAGTCAAGGTGTCTCCTAAAAGAATCTCGCCAGAGATCAAAGGAGCGCGACCGGAACGGCCCGCGCCCAGCGCCAAGCGACCCCCAGGCGCCACCCGCCGGCGCGGCGCGACACTCGAGCACGCGCTCCTGGAAGCCGCCTGGGAGGAGCTCCAAGAATCCGGCTACGCCAAGCTGACGATGGAGCGCGTCGCTGAGCGCGCCGGGACCAGCCGCGCGGTCATCTACCGCCGCTGGCGGAACCGCGCCGAGCTCGCGATCGCCGCCATGCGCTACCACCAACCAGTGCTGTCCGGCGCGATTCCCGACACCGGCACGCTGCGCGGCGACGTCCTCGCCGTGCTGCGCCGCGCCTCATCGCGGATCACCGACACCGGCCCCAACACCGTCATCGGCATGCTGAGCGACCTTCTCGCAGACGAAGACGCCTCAGTGGAGCTGCTCCACCAGCTAACCCGCGGCGGCGGCGAAATCATGACGGCCATCCTCGACCGCGCCGCAGCCCGCGGCGAGGTCCGTGAGCACATCAGCCCCCGCGTCGCCCGCCTCCCCCTCGACCTGCTCCGCCACGAACTGATCCTCACTCACCAGCCCCCCTCGCAGCACACACTCGACGAGATCGTCGACGAGGTCTTCCTCCCCCTCGTCCTGCGCAACCCATCGCCCGTGGTCAGCAAGAGGTCTCAAACTCGTTAGATCGCTTTTCTCGCCTCCTCATTGGAGACAGTGCGGATCTAAGCAGCTCTACGCCTAAGGATCAGGCCGTATCTAAGAATTCATTTCTTTGGCACCCGATCAGGGCCGCCCCCCGCAGTCGACGAGCGCCGAGGCCGTCAAAAGTGGACGCCGAGGCCCGACCGCACGTAAAGATGGTCGGGCCTCGATCCGGGGTTGGGTTGGGGTCGGCCGCAAGGTGCAGGAGATGTGGAAGTGAAGGGGCAGCTTCGATGAAACGGTGGGGACGGCCGGTTGGGTATCTAGTGGTGTCGTGGCTTGGCTTGGCGCTGCTTGGGCTAGGTGCCGCCGGACAGGTCGCGGCCGCCGGTCCGAAACTCATCACGGACTGTTCGAACGACCGCCAGCTCCAGGCCGCCGCGGCGAACGGAGGCTCGTACGTGTTTTCGCTTCCGTACGCGGTCACGCTCACGAAGCCGCTCACGATCGACAAGAACTTCTCGCTCAACGGGGGCCGGATACCGAGTCGTGATCGCCGGCCCTAGCACCGGATCCCACGGGCGGGCGTTTACGATCGAGGGCGGCGAGGTGACCCTGACCGGCGTGTCGTTCAGGGGCGAGATCGACGGAATCGGAGCGATTGGGACGCAGGGCGGCGACAGTTCGACGGGCGGGACGGGCCAGCCCGGCGCGAACTTGGTCCGGGGGCGCCATGTTGATCGACCGTGGTGCCCACGTGACGGTGATCGGGACCGCGGTCAGCGACGCGCTGCCCGACATCGGGACCCTCAACTCGGCGGGCGGCGCCGGAGGCGACGGCGGCAGCCCGACCTTGGCCACGAGCCCAGGTGGGACTGGCGGTGTCGGCGGCCGGGGAGGCAGCGTCATGGGCGGCGCGGTTTACGTCAGCGCCGGGGGGGTCGCTGACGGTCGAGAATGCCCAGCTCGACGGATTCATCTCCAGCGAAGGAGGGTTCGGTGGCGAGGGCGCGCCGGCCACGGCGGGCGCGGTCCAGGGCGACGGAGGTAACGGTGCAGCGGCGGGGGTGGCTGAAGGCGGGGCGATCTACAACGCCGGCACGGTCACGCTCGAGTCGGCCCGGATCGCTAACAGCGATGCCGACTCGTCGGGGGGCGATGGCGGGAACTGCTGCGTGAACGGTTATGGCGGCAGTCAGCTTGGGAAGGGAGGTGCTTCCGGAGGTAATGGTGCGCCCGCGGCTCAGACCCTGGGCGGGGCGATCTACAACTCCGGAATGTTGCACCTGGAGGACGTCGACCTCGACTTCAACTCGGTGACGAGCCGCGGAGGCGGCGGTGGCAGCACCAGCTACGCGGGGACGCCCGGCGCAGGAGCCGACGGGGCCGTGGCTGAGGGCGGCGCCATCTACACCACGACTTCCCTGCCTGACGCGTGCGCGACGTTCGGCTCGAACACCGTGACGGGCCAGGGTGGGCCTGGCGGAGTGAACTACTCCCAGAGCACTCACGGCACATCCGGGACTAGCCCTCCGGCTTTGGGTCCGAACATCTCCCCGGGCGCGACCGTCCACGCCTGCCAGATCCAGGTCGATGTCTCGGACGCGTTCGTGCGAGAGCCCGCTAAGGGTCGGACCGTCGACGCGAAGTTCACCGTGTCGCTCAACGACAAGCCGCGCTCGCCCATCACCGTCCACTACGAGACCAAGGATGGAAGCGCCACGGTGGCGCACGGGGACTACAAGCGGACGGCCGGCGTCCTCACCTTCGATACCGGTGGGGCGACGGAGCAGTCGGTGCCGGTTCCGGTGCACGGGTCCGGTCTGGTCAAGGAGGCCAGGTTTTCGCTCGTACTGACTAAGCCGACAGGAGCCACGGTGGACAGGTCTGTCGGCGTGGGGACGATCGAGTCGGACCGCATCGAGATCACCACCAAGACGCTTCCCCATGGCGATCCTGGCCGCAGCTATTCCGCCACATTGCACGGCCAGGGCGGCGCGCCGCCGTATCTCTGGACGCTCAGCGCCGGCGCGCTTCCCCTGGGGCTGTCGCTAGATCCGCTGACCGGGGTGATCTCCGGCACGCCGGACCAGGAGGGCAAGTCCACGTTCACCGTGGAGGCGGGGGACTCGGCCGACCCCCAGAACACCGCGCACGCTCAGCTGACGATCACCGTCGGCCTACACATCAACTCGATCTCGCCCGATGACTCCAGTCCGCAGGGCGGCGCGATGATCTCCGTCACCGGGTACGGCTTCGAGGCTGCGCCGGACAAGCTCGCGTTCTGCCCCACCGGGCAGACGTCCGAGTGTGTGGCCGCGGAGGACGTCAGCGTGATCTCGGACACCTCCCTCACCGCCGTGATCCCGGCTGAATCTGACCCGATCAAAGCGGCCGGGGGAGAGGCGAGCGTGGCGGTGGACCAGGGCGGGACCGGGCACTCGAACCTGGTGCCCTTCGTCTACGGTCTGCACATCTCCTCGATCAGTCCCGCGGGATCGTCCAAGGATGGCGGTGGGACGATCACGGTCACGGGCAACGGTTTCAAGCCGCGTAACTCCGTGGTCCTCTGCCCTCAGGGACAGACGACGCATTGCATCGAGGCATCCAACGTTGACGTGAAAGCCAGCACGTCGCTGACGGCCGAGATCCCGGGAGAAACTGACTGGATCCAACAGGCGGGCGGGCAGGCGAGCGTGACCGTGTTCCTCAACCCAACCACGCACTCAAACCTCGTCACGTTCACATACGGCATGCATGTCGACTCGATCAGCCCGACCAGTTCTCCCGCGTCGGGCGGGAGCACGATCACGGTCACCGGTTACGGGTTTGAGGGGGCGCCGGACACACTGGCGTTCTGTCCGAGCGGACAGACCTCCCAATGCGTCGCCGCCGATAACCTCGACGTGGCCTCGGACACCTTGCTAACGGCCACGATCCCGGCGGAGTCGGGTCCCATCACGTCCGCGGGCGGGCGGGCCAGCGTGGCCGTCGACCAAGGCGGGACGACACATTCGAACCTCGTTCCGTTCACGTACGCGGGGCGGGTGCGCTCGGATGGGACGGTCGCCTACGACGCCGCCACGCGGTAGGTGATGCTGCGGCTCACGACGAGCCCGTCGCGACTGACAGCCGTGACCGTGTAACGGAAACGTCCAACCTGCGAGGTGTTGAGATGGCCGTGCGGCGATTGAGCACCGTTCGAGTCCGCGCACGCGCTCAGGCCCGGTCCGCCGGCACCTTCGCGGCAAGAGAACGTGGTGCGCACCCGCGCGCCACGGCGATATGTCTTGCCGGAGCGGGGTGCGGCGATCTGCACCGACGGCGGATTGGCGACGAAGTACCGCAGTCGCGCCACCGTGGTCTGGCCATCCCGGCTTCGTGCGGTGACGGAGTACGTGTGCGCACCGACTGCCCCGGTCGAGAGGTGACCATGCGGCTGATGCGAGCCGCTCGAGTCCGTGCACGACGCCAAGCCGGGGCCGAACGCGCTGTCGGCGCAGGTGAACCGTGTCCGCACCGATGCGCCCCGGGCGAACGTCCGCTGTGGCGAGGGCGAGGTGATCTGTGCGCTGGGCGGCGCCGGCGTGAAGACCGAGACCCCGGTGGTCCAGCGCGGTGCGGCGAGCAGCCCGGTGGGGCTGAAGGCCACCGCGTCGGGGTTGCTTCCCGATCCCGTCACCAGCGGTGAGCCGCTCACCGCCGTCAGACGGCCCGTACGGCTGTTCACGGAGAACAGCGAGAGGGTGTCCCCGTTGAAGTTCGACACCGCCAGCAGTTTCCCCGTGGGGTTGAACGCGAGTGAGTCCGGGCTGGCACCGGTCGACTTGGGGCTTCCGGCCGCCGTCAGCTTGCCGGTTGTCGGGTTGACCGAGAACATGGAGACCGTGTCGTCACCCTGGTTTGCGACCGCCAGCAGCTTCCCACTCGGATTGAACGCGACCGCGTCCGGCTCACTGCCGGTCGGCGTGGGACTCCCGAGCCCGGTGAGACTCCCGTCGCTGGCGACCGAGAACATCCGGATTTGGTCCGGGAACTGCGATGACACCGCCAGCAGATGACCGCTGGGGTTGAAGGCAACCGAGGTCGCGTCACTCGCGAATGGCTTGAGCCCGCGCGAAGTCAGGCCAGCGGTCCCGACCGCATACATCTGCACCCCAGCGAACGTCGACACCGCCAGTTGTGTGCCGGCGGAATTGAAGTCGAGAGCCGTCGGCCCATCGGGCACCGACGAGGGCATCCCGAGCTGAGTCAGCTTTCCCGACGACGAGACAGAAAACAGCGCAGCGGCATCGTCAGTGATCACCCCGAGGAAGGTCGCGCTCGAGTGCTTCGCGAACTGCACCGCGTTAGGTTGGGAACCGAGTCCGGTCTGGCCCACGACCGACAGGGCACCCGTCGCCTGATTCACCCTGAACATCGTGATCTCGTTGTCGAAGAAATTACCCGTAACGAAGAGCGTACCCGTCGGGCTGAAGGCACCCGACCAGAGATTCTCGGTCACCCCGGCGAACGGTGAACCGGGAACCTGCAAGTAAACCGGGGCGGCCACCGCGGGGGCGGCGACAACCGCGCCGGCAGCTGCGGCGGCTATCACCACTCCGGCCGCCGCCGAGAGGACGCGCCGCCACGCCCTCATCGCAGCCGCAACCCCGGGACCCGGACGGTGCGGGGATTCCCGTCACTCGGGGTGAACATGACGATCAAAACGAGCTCGAGCGACGCGGGCGCCCTCCGGACCAGGCGACGGCCGGCTGCATTTGGAGACACGTCAAACCGCGCGCTGCCGCGACGTCTGACCGTCCCGTGGGCCTGCCCCACCAGGCCCTGACCAGAAGCTGTGACAACGGCGGTGATCGACCCGGCCGCGTCGACCGCGGCGCGGAACCTGACCTCCCCCCCGCGGCCCACCTGAGCACCGGTCACGGTGAGTCGGTTGTCGACCTCGGCCGTCGGCGCGCGAACCGTGAGCGTGAGCACCCGGCTGGCTGCGGGCGAGACGCTATTGGCGGCCGTCAGGGTCAGCTTGTGCCGTCCGATGTCTGCGTGTGTGGGCAGACCCGAGATGACCGCCGTACCTTCGGCCGCGTTGGCGGCAAAGCTCAGGCCGTGAGGCAGCCGGCCGGCCAAGGCAATCGACGGAACGGGAAAGCCGGTGGCGACGAGGAGCAAGCTCCCGGGTTGACCGGAAACGAACGAATGGCTAGCCGCCGAGACGAATGCCGGTGACTCCTCGATGGTCAACGTAAACGCCTGAGATGCCGATGGGGGCACGCCGTTGGCAGCGGTGACCTCGAGGTGGTAGATGCCGCCGCTGCCCGCCCCGGGCGTCCCGGAGAGCACCCCCGTGCCATTGCCGTTATCGACGAGGCTCACCCCGTGGGGCAGCTGACCCCCGACGGCGATCGACGGGTCGGGTCCGCCCGTCGCGACCAGGTCGAAGCTGTCGTGGTGACGGGCGATGAACGTCGCCCCGGCCGCGCTGGTGATCGTCGGCGCAGCGAAGGTCTGATTGCTGCCGCCGAAGCCAAGCTGATTGGGCACCAGCGCGTCGGCCGAGCTCGTGGTGAGCGCGAGCATGTCGAACGACGACACGACGGGCACCGCAAACGCGGTGCCGATCACCAGCCGCCGCACCAGCTCGCGCCGATTGATCGCCACCCGGGAAAGAACTTCGTCGTTGAGCTGGTCAGGATCCATTGCGTGCGCGCTCGGCCCCGTCGATGCTCGCGGGCTCACCGGCCTGATCCCCGCCGTCGACGAGGTGAGCATAATCGAGCGCTCGACGTTGCGCCAGTGATTCTTGATCCCTCGACTCCGGCACTCCTGATGTTGGTCCAACAATGAGCACGGCTCCGCAGCGAACCGAGGGCATCGAGGTCGTTCCGACCGTCGACGGTTACGTCGTTTACCACCCGGACCGCGACCGGGTCCACTATCTCAACCACACCGCGGCGCTCGTGCTCGAGTTCGCCACCGGCGAGAACAGTGATTCCGAGATCACGCGCATGCTTCAGGTGGCCTACGACCTGGCCGAGCCGCCGGCGCAGGAGGTGCGTGAGTGTCTCGAGCAGCTGCGCGGGGAGGGGCTGATCTTGTGAGCCGCCCGCTGCTGTCCGCGGCGATGATCATGCGCGATGAGGCGCTCACGCTTCCCGACTGCCTGAGCTCGCTGCAGGACGTGGCCGACGAGGTGGTGATCGTCGACACCGGGTCGGTCGACGGCTCCGTCGAGCTGGCCCGGTCGTTTGGCGCCCGCGTCCTGGAGCTGCCCTGGCGCGGCAGCTTCTCCGAGCCGCGGAACCTGGGTCTGGAGCACGTCCGCGGAAACTGGGTTCTGTACGTAGATGCCGATGAGCGAGTTCGGCCGATCGCGCGCGAGCGCCTCGTGGAGCGTCTGCAGTCCGGACGCGAGGTGGCGCTGCGCATCCTGCTACGACCGTTCGCCCACGCCACCCCCTACTTTGAATACCGGCTGTGGCGGAACGATCCGCGCATCCGGTTCCGCGGAGTGATGCACGAGCGTGTGGTCGACGACATCAAGCTGGTTGGCGTCCAGGACCGAATGGCGATCGGCGACTGGCCCGAGCTTGCCCTGGATCACGTCGGTTACGACGGCGACCAGCGGGCGAAGCACGGGCGCAACCTCCCCCTGCTCGAGGAACAGCTCCGCCGGGAGCCAGGCAACGTCTACAACTGGCGCCATCTCGGCCAGGTCCTGGGCGCCCTGGCACGCGACGCGGAGGCCCATGCAGCGCTGGCCCGCGCGGTCGAGCTCGCGCGGCTACAGGACCCCCCGACCGGGGACGGAAGCCTCGCCTGGGGAGAGCTCGTGCGCCACCGGCACGACCGCGGACATGATGTGCGGCAACTCCTGGCTGAGGGTCGCGAACGGTGGCCCGAGCAGTGGCAGCTGGTGTGGATCGAGGCACACGTGCATCTGGACGCCGGTCGCCTGGCGCCGGCGGAGCAGTGCTTCCGCCGCCTACTGGAGGTGGACGTGGAGGAACTTCCCGTGCGCGGTGTCGCCTACGACGAACGCATCTTTGGCGCCTTCTCCTTGGAGTCCTTAGGACTGACCCTGTTCCGACAGGGCCGCTACCGGGAGGCGGCGGAGGCATATACCCGGGCGCAGAAACTCGATCCGACCAACCTGGCGTATGAGGTCAAGCGGGTCCTGGCTGAGGCCCGGGCGCAGGCGCACCCAGGTGGGAGCTGCACCTGACGGTAGGCTGATCTCATCGCGTCGCCGCCCGATCTCGTCGATCCGCTCGACCTACTCGCTGCGCCACCAGACGAGGAGTACGCGCTGCTCGAGTTCGCCGCCGACTGGGAAGACCTCGCGGGGATCGAGGGGCAGCTGGCCGCCGCGCTGAGGCTGTTCGTGATCACCCGCGACCCGCTCGACTGGCTGCAGGATCGGGGAAGCGCATGGGCGACGTCGAACGGGGACAGCGACGACCTCGAGCTGGCGGCATACGTCGCGCTCGGCGACGTCCAGCGTCGTCTGTCGGTCGCAGAGGGGGATCTCGTGGCGGCGATCGGGCCGCTGTGCGAGACGGTGGTCCTCGGTGCGATCAACTGCCAGGGCGTCGTTCTCGCCGGCATCTACCCTCAGCTTGCCGTCCGCGAAGAGGTTCCGCGCCTTCTGATGTCAGCTGACTACCAACGGCGGCTGGCGCCACCGACCATAACCCTCCGGCACGACAGCTGGCAGCCAATCGGACTCGGGGCGCTCCAGGACCTCGTGCAGGAAGCCTTCGGGCCGGTTGACCTCGACCGCTCGACCGTCGTGCTCCTGCCGAGCGACTCTCCCTCCAGCGGCTGTCCCGCCTGCGCGGGCGTCCGTTTCGGATTCCCGGGCGACCTCGCCGATGCTTTGAACGCCATGTGCAAGGCTCACCGCGCGGCCGCGGACGAGATCACCGCCTCTCGGATCAGCCGCGCCCGGACGAGTAACCCGGCGGGGTGGCGCGCGATCGGGAAGGCCTCGGCGCGGACCACCGGCCTGCCCGAACCGATGGACATGCCGGCGCCGGCGCGCCGTCAAGCGCAAGTTGGTCGTAATGACCCGTGCCCGTGTGGCAGCGGCCGCAAGTACAAGCAGTGCTGCGGTAAGTAGCCGGTGTCGGACCCTCGCCGCGGCAAGACGCCACCTGGCTGAGGATAACTGCTACGGTCTGTAGCAAATGCCCCCCCGAACCATCCCGCAGCGAGAGCTGCGTAACAACATCGGTGAGATCCTGCGCGCCGCTGAGGCGGGCACCGAGTTCACGATCACCGTCCGTGGCCGACCGGTGGCGACGCTCGGCCCGGTGGTCGAGGGCCATCGCCGTCGAGTGGACGTTTCCGCGGAAACGCTCCGGGCGAAGCTGGAACAGACGCCGGTTGATCGTGAGTTCGCGGCCGATATCGCCCGGCTGCGTCAACGCGAGGCACCCGCCGGCGATCCCTGGCCCATCCAGTGATCCGCGCGCTACTCGACACCTCGGTTGTGATCGGATCGGCCGAGGCGCTTCACCTCCAGCCCGCGGACACGTCGGCAATCTCCGTGATCACGCTCGGGGAGCTTCACGCAGGCGTTCGGCTGGCCGGCGACCCGCAGGCACGCGCCGCGCGCCAGGCCCGGCTCACAGCCGTGCGGGACGCATTTGAACCGATTCCGGTCGACGAGGCGATCGCGACTGTTTATGGCGAGGTCCTCGCACTCGCCCGCTCGAACGGCCGTGCGAGCAAAGCGACCGACCTGCTGATCGTCGCAACGGCGTCGGCCACCGGACGCACGCTCGCTACGAACGACCAGGCGCAGGCCTCGCTCGCCCGGATGGCAAACGTGCCAGTGATCCCGTGACGTCGCGCCCGAGCCCGCGCTGCCGGTGGCCACGCCGTTGGGCATCAGCAGTTCGGTAATGTGCGCGCGCGCAATGAGTTCGATGCGCGTCGGGATTGATGTCGGCGGCACCCACACCGACGCGGTGCTGATGGATGGCAACTCAGTGGTGGCGGAGATCAAGCGCGCGACCACTCCGGATGTGACGACCGGCATCCGCAATGCGCTGGACGGTTTGCTTGCACAGAGCGCCGCCAATCCGGCGTCGGTGCAGGCGGTGATGATCGGCACCACCCACTTCACCAACGCCGTGGTCGAATGTCGAGACCTGCTCGAGGTGGCCACCATCCGCTTGGCACTTCCCGCGACCGGGGGTGTGCCGCCGTTGATCGACTGGCCGCCTCGCGTTCGCGCGGCTGTCGGCGAGCACGTCTACCTGTGCTCGGGTGGGCACGAGTACGACGGCCGCGAGATCGCGCCGCTGGATTTGGACGAGCTTCGGCGCGTGGGGAACGACATCGTCCGCAAGGGGCTCCGTGCAGCCGCGATCTCCTCGGTCTTCTCGCCGGTGAACGATGCCTTCGAGCGCCAGGCGGCAGCGATCCTGCAGGAAGAGTGCGCCGGGCTGGCGGTAAGTCTCTCGTCCGAGATTGGCCGGCTCGGGTTGGTCGAGCGCGAGAACGCCACCGTGCTGAACGCCTGCCTCGCCAATCTCGCCAGGACCATCACCCGGGCGTTCGAGTCGGCGCTCCGCGAGTCAACCATCGATGCTCCGCTCTACCTCAGCCAGAACGACGGCACGCTGATGAGCGTCGGACTCGCCGAGCGCTACCCAGTGGCCACGTTCGCGTCCGGTCCCACCAACTCGATGCGAGGAGCAGCGCTCTTGTCCGGTGAGCGGGATTGCGCGGTCGTCGACATCGGCGGAACGACCACGGATATTGGAATGCTTGTAAGTGCCTTTCCTCGCGAGGCGAGGGCGACAGTCGACATCGGCGGCGTGCGAACGAACTTTCGTATGCCCGACGTGCTGTCGCTCGGAATCGGCGGCGGTAGCCTGGTGCGGCCGCAAGAACGGTTCACGGTGGGGCCCGAAAGTGTCGGGTACGAACTCACCGCTCGGGCTCGAGTATTCGGCGGAGCGGAACTCACCGCCACTGATGTCGCCGTCGCGGCAGATCAGGCGCGGATTGGCGAGGTTGAGCGCGTCAGCCACCTCGATCGGGAACTGGTTCGCTCGACGCTGGCTGAGATCAAAACTCGGATCGCCGAGGCGGTGGACCGGATGAAGACCGTCGCGGGCGACATCCCGGTGGTCGTGGTGGGTGGAGGAAGCATCCTCCTAGACGCCGCGTTGCCGGGAGCCTCTCGACTTGTCCGGCCAGACCATCACGCGGTCGCCAACGCGGTGGGTGCAGCCATCCCTCAGGTGGGTGGTCAGGTTGACCGGACTTACTCGATCGGTACGGACCTCACGCGCGAGCAGGCGGTGGAGCGCGCCCAAGCCGAGGCCGTAGGGCAGGCGGTGGCGGCGGGGGGTGTCGCGGATACCGTCCGCGTCGTCGATGTTGAAGAGCTCGCGATCGCTTACGTCCCGGGCAATGCTCTGCGCGTCAAGGTGCGAGCGGTAGGTGACCTCGATCTCGAGGAGGGACCGGTTGCGCCTGATCGGTGAGGAGCAGCTCGAGGACATCGCGCTCGGCGCTGGAATCCTCGGCACCGGCGGCGGCGGGGACCCCTACGTGGGAAAGCTGCTCGCCCGCCAAGCGATTCGGGAACACGGGCCCGTGACCCTCGTGGGAATCGACGAGGTGCCGCCCGATGCGCTCGTGCTGCCCGGCGCGGCGATGGGCGCGCCAACGGTTCTGGTCGAGAAGCTGCCGAGTGGCAGCGAGGTGATGGGCGCGTTCCGATCGCTGGAGCGGAGGCTGGGGTCGACGGCCACGCACACCATTCCGATCGAGATCGGCGGTTTCAACTCGATGATCCCAATCTGCCTGGCCGCGCGCGCGAGGCTCCCGCTGGTCGACGCCGACTTCATGGGGCGTGCCTTTCCAGAGGTGCAGATGTGTATGCCGAGTGTCTTCGGTAAAGCCGCCACCCCGATGACGATCGCCGACGAAAAGGGCAACTCCACAGTGATCGAGGCGATCGACAACCGCTGGGCCGAGCGACTGGCTCGCTCGATTCTGATCGAAATGGGCTGTGCGGCATACATCTCCTTGTATCCGCTCACCGGCGCCGAGTTGCGCGGTACCACAATCGCCAACAGCCTCAGCTCGGCCGAAGAGCTTGGTCGACTGATCCGTGAAACCCGGGCTCGGCACGAGAACCCGATCGCTGCCCTTGCGCGTCATCTCGACGGGATCCCGCTGTTTGAGGGCAAGGTGACCGACGTGGATCGACGTACCACCGGGGGATTCGCCCGCTCAACGGTCGTCATCGATGGGCTGGGGCCGGACGAAGGCACGACTCTGACGCTGGAGACCCAAAATGAGCACCTCGTCGCTCGCCAGGGGGATGACGTGCTCGCCTCGGTACCTGACTTGATCGCCGTGCTCGACAGCGAGGACGCCAAGCCGATCACCACCGAAGAGATCCGCTACGGATTCCGGGTCACGGTGATCGGCCTTCCGTGCGACCCTCGCTGGCGCACCGAAGCCGGCCTCCAGTTGGTCGGCCCACGGTATTTCGGCTACGAGTTCGATTACGTGCCAGTCGAGACGCGAGCCTCGGCCCGCGTTCGTTAGCGCGCGAGGATCGCGTCGACCTCGGCTCCCGTGGGCAGCGAAGGCTGCGCGCCCGGCCGCGACGCGGCCAGCGCGCCGGCAGCGCACGCGCGCGTCAGCGCCTCGTGATGGGAGCGTCCCTGCAGCAACCCGATCACGAGCGCCGCGCAGAAGGCGTCGCCAGCGGCCGTCCCGTCGACGGCGACGACGCGAGGTGGGCGCGCGCTCGCGACCTCCCCGCCTTTCTCGAGAAGCACCGCTCCCTCCTCGCCGAGCGTGAGTGCGACCAACCCGTCGTACGGCCCGACGGCCTCGTACTCGTAGCGGTTTACCACCAGGAGGTCCGGCTCGACGCTCAGCGGGCCTCTCGCCGGCGCCGCGTTGAGGCAGAAGAACCGCGCGTTCGCAGCGGCCGCGGCGACCGTGTCGCTCGGGATCTCGAGCTGGCAGATCACCGCGTCGGCATCGCCCAGCCGTAGATCACCCGGGGTCAACCTCCGGTTCGCGCCCGGCGCGACCACGATCATGTTCTCGCCGCCGGCATCAACCAGAATCAGCGCAACGCCCGTCGCGCCGTCATCTCGCACCACGCCGCTGGTGTCGACCCCCTCCCGGTTCAGGGATTGCAACACGAGGTCGTCGGTCCCGATACGACCAACGAAGCTGACCTCGGCTCCGAGCCGGACCGCCGCGACGGCTTGGTTTGCCCCTTTGCCACCGGGGAGACGCTCAAACACCGCATCGGTGACCGTTTCGCCCACCCGCGGGAGCCGCGCGCAGCGCGCGACAAGATCGATGTTCGCCGATCCGACGACGGTGATCTTGGGCGAGGCATCCGGTGGCACCTGTCAACCGACACGAAATCTAGATCCGTCGTCGATGCATCCCGGCCGCGGGTCAAATGTCAAACGAGATCAAACGCGGTCAGTGCGCCTAACGGACGAAACCCCCGATCTCTCGGAGGCCTCGATTTCCAGCTATTTCTTAGTAGCGGGGGCGGGATTCGAACCCGCGACCTTCGGGTTATGAGCCCGACGAGCTACCAGACTGCTCCACCCCGCGGCGGAGTAGCAACTATAGCGCCGGGGCTGTGGGCCGGGGCAAGAGCTTTGGAGAGCTCTTAACAGACCGTAAACGGGATCCCAGACGCGCCTGGGGGATCTCAGACGCGCTTTGGGGGTGTCAGACACGGCTTGCGCCCCAGCCGGCCGCGTGATCCCGCGACGGGAGCCGATCGGCGGCAAAGCGCACCGACCCGACGGCGCCACTGGGCGGCAAAAAGACGTCACGAAGTTGTTGCGAAGTTGGCGCGAAGCACGTCTTGTTCCGTTACACGATCTCCCGGATCCTGTGGCCATGGCGACTATGTCTGAGAAGGTCGAGACCGAGATCAAGGTGCGCGAGTTGTTGAAGAACTACGACCTGCCGCAACCTGATTCGGTCGAATACGGCCACACGTGCATCCGCCTCTTCTATGAAGAGCCGAAGGTGTGTCTGATCATCGACATCGATGAGCCTCCTCCGGGGTTTGAGCGATTAGGCGAGACCCTTGACGACGTTGAATCAGACGACCGGGCCGCGGGCTGAGATGCCTGTCAGGTCCCCTCAGTCTGGGCTAACCGCTCGCGGTGCGGCGGTACTTCGCCACCGCGAGCGGCGCGAAGATGGCCAGGATCACGAACGACCACACGACGGCTCCCCAGATGTAGTTGCCGGCCGGGGTTCCGATCCAGAGCGCGCGCATCGCGTCGACCATGATCGTGAACGGGTTGACCTTGGCGAAGGCCTGAAGGACCGGTGGCATCGACTGGACGGGCACGAATGCCGAGGAGATGAACGTGAGCGGGAAGATCGCGATGAAGCCGACGGAGTTGGCGGATTCGGGAGAGGAGACGAGCAGCCCGAGTAGCGCGAAGAACCAAGAGAACGCATAACCGAATAGGAGCAAGAGCCCGAAGCCGGCGATGACGTGCAGGGCCGGCGCGTGGAACGAGAACCCGATGATCAGGCCCGTAACGACCAATACGCAGACCGAGAGCGAGTTGGTTGCTATGTCGGCGATGGTGCGCCCCGCGAGGACGGCGGCGCGCGCCATCGGCAGAGAGCGGAAGCGGTCGATCAGGCCCTTGTGAACATCCTCGTTGAGGCCGAGGGCGGTGACAAAGCCGCCGAACGCGATGTTCTGGACGATGATCCCTGGGATCAAAAACTCGACGTAGGCGATCCCATCCGGGACCTTGATCGCTCCGCCGAACACGTAGCGGAACAGGAGCAGGAACATGATTGGCTGCACCGTGAACGCCAGCAGGAGGTCGGGCGAGCGCGGGAGGCGGATCAGGTTGCGCTCGGCGATGATCAGCGTGTCGGACACGAGTCGCCTGATTCGGCCCGCGCTCGGCGAGTAGGCGGACTGCCCGGCGTAGGTCGTCATTTGGCCTCCTCGTCATCGGTGTCCTCCTCCGCGGCGTGGCCCGTGAGCGTGAGGAACACGTCGTCGAGGGTTGGCCGGCGCATGGCCAGGTCGTCGACGCCGATTCCGGCCTCGCTGAGCCTGCGGACGGCTTCGACGATCGCACCTCGGCGCTGACGGACGCTCAGCTTCAGCAGACCGTCCTCGCACGCGGGCGGCTCGTCGGACATGGGCGCGAGCGCCAGCACGGCGGACTCGGAATCGGCCGCGTCGTCGAGCCGGACCTCCAGCCGCTCCCCGCCGACGCGGTCCTTCAACTCGTCCGACGTACCTTCGGCGATCAGCTTGCCGCGGTCGATAACCGCGATCGTGTCCGCGAGACGATCCGCCTCGTCGAGGTACTGGGTGGTAAGGAGCACGGTCGTGCCCTGCGCGACGCGCCGCTCGATGACCTCCCAGAGGGCGAGACGGCTGCGCGGATCGAGGCCAGTTGTGGGCTCATCGAGGAACAGGACTGGTGGGCTGGCGACGAGGGCGGCCGCGAGGTCGAGGCGGCGGCGCATACCGCCCGAGTACGTCTTGACGGGACGGCTGGCGGCGTCGGTCAGATCGAACCGCTCGAGCAGCTCGCGTCCGCGCTCTCGCGCCCACGCGCGCGGGTGGCCGTAGAGACGTCCAACCATCGTGAGGTTTTCGAGGCCGGTCAGGTTCTCATCGACTGCCGCGTACTGACCGGCGAGGCCGATCAGTTGGCGCAGTTCGGAGCCGTCCTGCTCGACGTCGAGCCCGAGAACCGTGGCCGTTCCGGCGTCCGCCTTCAGCAGGGTGGCCAGAATCCGGACGAGGGTTGTCTTGCCGGCGCCGTTGGGGCCGAGGAGGCCGAGCACGGTGCCGCTCGGAACATCGAGGTCGACGCCGACGAGCGCGTGGACGTCGCCGTATGACTTACTGATGCCGCGGACGGTGATCGCGGTGCCACCGTTGGTGGCGGCCCGAGCCACCGCCTCGGTGACTGCCGGCGCTTCGGTTTCTGAGGCCGTTGCCTCGGTTTCTGAATACGGTTGCACGATCCCCACCGTACAGATCATTCGGTGCCACCTTCGGTCCTGAATCCGGCTGTGCTGCAGAAACCCTGGTAACCGGCCAAAACTCGACTGACCAGCCGAGCGAGATGTAGGATGACCAGCTGGTGAGGAACCGCACGGTTGTCTCTCGATGAGGGTGGGCTGGCTCGGCCCAGTTGCCCACGGTGGCGTGCGGCTTGGCTCGACTCCGGACAGAGTCCTCGGGCTTTGTAGTGACCTCTAGCTCGACGCACACCGACACATCGCCAGGGCAAGAGGACGGCGCCACCAGCAGCCCCGCCACGGTCGCCGACGTCGGCGGCGCCACCGGCCGCCCCGCCACGGTCGCCGACGTCGTCGGCGCCACCGTCGCCAACCAGGGCGTGACCGACGCGTTCGGAATCCTCGGCAGCGGCAACCTGATCGTCACCAACGCGCTCGTTCGCGGTGGCGTCCGGTTCCACCACGCCCGCCACGAGGGCGGGGCCACGTGCATGGCCGACGGCTTCGGTCGGGTGACCGGCCGGGTGGCAGTGGTCACCGTTCACCAGGGGCCCGGGCTGACCAACACGCTGACCGGACTCGCCGAGGCGGCGAAGAGCCGGACTCCGTTGCTGGTGCTGGCGGGCGAGACGCCGGCCGCGGCGCTGACGTCGAACTTTCGGATCGATCAGCACGACCTGGTTGAGTCGGTGGGCGCAATCGCCGATCGGGTACACAGCCCGAAGACCGCGGCGGACGATGCGCGGAGAGCTTATGAACGCGCGGTGACGGAGCGGCGACCGGTCGTCCTCATGCTGCCGATCGACATCCAGCCGCAGCCGGCGGCGAGCGCCGAACCGCTCAGGCCCCCGCTCCCGGCGCTCGACCGACCGAGCCCAAGCGCGGAGGCGATCGCGGCGGCCGCAGAGCTGATCGCGGCGGCGGAGCGGCCGGCGATCATCGCCGGCCGGGGCGCGGTGCTCGCCAACGCCGGCCGCGAGCTCGAGTCGCTGGGCCAGATGATCGGCGCGATCCTCGCCACCAGCGCGCCGGCGAATGGCCTGTTCGCCGGTCTCCCCTATGCGATTGGGATCTCGGGCGGTTTCGCTTCTCCCTTTGCCGCCGAGTTGCTTCCGCAGGCCGACCTCTATCTCGCGGTCGGTGCGTCCCTGAATAACTGGACGACCAAGCACGGCGGACTCATCAACCCCGAGGCCAAGCTGATCCAGATCGACGTCGAGGCGAAGGCGATCGGCCTCAACCAGCCGGCGCACCTCGCGGTCATCGGCGACGCGAGGAGCGCAACGGTCGCGCTCACGAGAACGCTAAGCGATAGAGGGCACACCAACACCGGCTTCAGGACCCCCGAACTCAAACCGCAGATCGCGACGCGACGGTGGCGCGATGAGCCCTACGAAGACGCCGGGACCGAGGATTGGATCGATCCCCGTACGGTCAGCATCGCGGTCAACGACTTGCTTCCGGCGGACCGGATGGTGGCGGTCGACTCCGGCCACTTCTGCGGTTACCCGCCGATGTACATCGACGTTCCGGACGCTCGCGCCTGGGTGTTCGCGAATGGTTTCCAGGCCGTGGGCCTCGGGTTGGGCAACGCGATCGGCGCCGCGGTGGCCGATCCGACCCGCCTGACCGTGGCCGCGATCGGCGACGGTGGGGCGTTCCTCTCGCTGGCGGAACTCGAGACCGCCGCGCGGGAGCGGCTGCGGCTGCTGGTGCTGATCTACGACGACGCGGCTTATGGCGCCGAGGTGCATCACTTCGAGCCGATGGGCCACGACGTGTCGCTGGTCCGGTTCCCGGATGTGGACCTGGCCGCGATCGCGCGGGGGGCAGGGGCCAAGGGCGTGGTCGTGCGCAAGGTCGAGGATCTCGCGCCGGTGGCGGAATGGCTTGACAAAGACGACCCGGGGCCGCTCGTGCTCGACGCCAAGGTCAACCCGACGATCTGTGCGGAATGGCTCGAGGAGGCCTTCCGCGCGGGCTGATTCCAATCAAGGAGACAACGCATGTCCAGCATCGAAACCAGCGAAGTCGGCGCCCTGCTCGCTGGGCTCACCTCGGGGTCGGTCGAGATCGTCGACCTGACGCAGCCGCTGACCGAATCGACGCCGGTGATCCAGCTGCCGCCGCCGTTCGCGAACACACCCGGTCTCTCGCGCGAGGAGATCAGCCACTACGACGATCGGGGACCCGCGTGGGCCTGGTACACGCTGACGATCGGAGAGCACGTCGGCACGCACCTCGACGCCCCGATCCATTGGGTCACCGGCAAGGAAGGCGCGGACGTCGGCTCGTTGGCGCCCAAGTCGCTGATCGGCCCTGCCTGTGTGATCGACAAGACATTCGAAACCGACGAAGACAACGGTTACCTCCTCACCGTCGCCGACCTCGAGGGGTGGGAGTCGGAGCACGGCCGCATGCCAGAGAACGCCTGGGTGCTGTTCCGGACCGGCTGGCAGTCGCGGGCGCACGACCAGACCGAGTTCCTGAACGCCGGCGATCAGGGCCCGGTAACGCCGGGACCGGACGTCGAGGCCTCGCGGTGGCTGGCGTATGAGCGACCGATTTCGGGATTCGGGGTCGAGACGGTTGGCATCGACGCCGGCGCGGCCGGTGGGTTCGATCCCCCCTTCCCGCTCCACAACTTCCTGCTCGGTGCGGGCCGGCTCGGGCTAACGCAGCTGGCCAACCTCGACAAGCTCCCGCTGACCGGCGCGCTGATCGTCGTCTCGCCGCTGAAGCTCGTCGGCGGGACCGGCAGCCCGAGCCGGGTGTTCGCATTCGTTCCGAAGGGATAGAAGCGAGTTCGGCGAGCGCTGACCGCGGCCGCGCGTGGCGCGTGGGGCGTGGCGCGTGGCGCGCGGCGTGCGGCGTGTGGCCTGATCAGCCGCCGAGATACAACGCCCGCTCCTGCGGTGTGAACCCTCGAGTTTCACGGGCCTTGGCCGCCGCCAACAGGTGCGGGAACCCACCGCACACGACGCAGGAGATGGACTGGTTGGGATCGCTGTCGCCGCCGACGAGGATCGATTGCCCGTCTGGGGCGAATTCGATCGAGCCGCCGAACGCGCCGAAGATCGTCTGCACGGGCGACTGCGCCCGCGTGTCCCACAGATCTACATCGCCGTTCGCGATCGTCGCCAGCAGCGTCGAATCGGGGCTGAACGCGACGCCAGAAATGCCGATGTCGAGGCCTTGGAGTCCGATCAGCTCCGACGGCTCACCGATGCGGTACACGTGCACCGTCCCGTCCCAGCTCGCGTAGGTGGCCACGAGCTGATCGTTTGGGCTGATCACGCCGCCCCAGCCTGAGTACATCCCGGCCGGGGGTTCGGGTGGGCCGTGGATCGCCTGCACCGTCCGGCCGGTGCGCGGATCCCACACGAACGTGGCCCCGGACGAGTCGGAGCTGAGCAAGAGCCGGCTGTCGGGGCTGAAGTCGAGGGCAACGGCGGCTGGCTCCGATCCGACCGTGTGTCCGACGTGGCCACCGAACGCGGCCAGCCGCCGTCCGGACATCACGTCCCAGACCGCGATCGAGTCGTTTCGACCGACCGTCGCCGCGAGCTCGCCGTTCGGGCTGATGATCCCCTGCTCGCTACGCCCATCGCTTCCCGGGAGCGCGTGGAGCAGCGCACCTCCATGGACGAGCCGCAACTGCGCGGGCAGAGGCTGATCGAGGCCGGGGGTCACATGGCTCGTCGCGACCAGCATCACGCGTCCGCGCGCGTCGATGGACACGTCGTCGTAGTAGTGGTTGGCCGACGCGGGAAGCGTCGCCAGCGCCGCGCCGGTCCGCGCATCGAGGATCAGCAGTCTGGCGGGATCGCCAGCGGTTATCGCCGCGACCGGGGCGGTCAAATCGGTCGGTTGAGTGTCGGAGGGCCCCGCGACGCTGGCGCCCTTGGGAATCGCGGGCTGGGGCAGCGTCCTGGTCGGCGCGCTTCCGGTGTCCCACAGGCGAGCGGCTCCGTCATTGCTGTAGGTGACGAGTTGCGTTCCGCTGGGCATGAAGGCGACCGGGTTCACGTCGCCGGTGTCACCCGCAAGCGTGGCCGTCTGGACGCCGCTGACGGCATTCCAGATCGCGCCGAAGCCGACCGCGCTGCCGGTCGCCAGGCGATCGATCTGGTAGCTCCGGGTGTCCTGGTTGAAGACGTCCGGGCTGAACACGGCTTGACCGGTCGTCGGATAGGTGCTCTTCAGCTGGGAGATCAGCCTCCCGCTCGCGCTCCACACGCGCGCGGTGCCGTCCGAGCTGGTGGTGGCGATGTACCCCCCGCCCCGGCTCCAAATGGGGTCGCCGCCGTTGACCTGAGCCAGCCTGCGGACATCGGCGAGATTCCAGATCTGACTCTCCTCGGGCGCCACGCTCGCTCCGGGACTCGAGATCGGCGGGAAGCCAGCTGAGACGAGCAGACGCGTCCCATCCGGGCTGAAGGAGACGTTCGCAACGTCTTGGAGACCCCCTGGCTGGCCCACCGACACGTCGAGCGTATGGCGAAGCTGGCCGGTACGCGCGTCCCAGATCGAGGCGACTCCCTCGTTGTTGCTCCCGGTTGCCACCAGCCGGCTATTCGGGCTGAAAGCGATCACCCCGCCGTTGTTCAGGCCGGCGGAGAGAAAGTGGACCAACCTGCCGGTATGTGCATCCCACACCGCCGACGCGCCGGTCGCACCCGGACCGCTCGCCGTCGCCACCAGGCTGTCATCTGGGCTGAGGACTGCCGTCTCCAGCTGATCAAAGGTCGAGCTTCTGATCGTCACGGGCGCGGCGCTCGGATCCGTCAGGTTCCAGATCTGCACCTTGCCGAGGAACCAGATCAGGAGCTCTCGGCCCTTTGAGTCGAACATCGCGCCCTGCCCCGTGTTGTAGTTGATCGTCGGGAAGGTGCGCAACAACTTTCCAGAGGCGACGTTCCACAGCCGGGCGTAGCCATCCTCGCTCTCGGTGAGCAGCATCGACCCATCGGGAGCGAGCTGCGCGCCAAGGAGCGGACGATCATCCGCCTGGAATGTCCGGACCAGGTGGTTAGCCGGGAGCGCCCGGCGGAGCGCGTCAAGTGCGGCCGCGGTCTCGCTCGTCTTGGCCGCCTGGGCGGCCAGCAGCAGGCTGAGCTGCGGGTCGGTGTTCAGCTCGAGCAGCGACTCCGCGGACAGCTTGCCGGAGGTGGCTTGCTGCTGGTTGTCGACTGCCTGCTGGCGCTGTAGCAGCGCGACGATGGTGAGCGCAACCGCGACGACCAGCGCGACGCTCACGAACGCGCGCGTGCGCCGCAGCCGTCGGGTTGCCCCCCGGCGGCTGGCGTCGATGTACTCGTTCTGGAGCGCGCTGAGCGACGGCTGCTTGCCGGCGGACCGGCCCCGGAATTGCTCGGCGAGCTCGAGCTCAGAACCGCTCAACAGGTAGGACGCGTTGCTGTCGTGTTTCTGCCACTCGCGGGCCTTCTCGTTCCAGTCGGTGTGCTCGCGAAGCCATTCGCGATCGGTTTCGATCTCCGTGATCAGCCGGCCGAGCGATCCTTCGAAGTCGCGGTCGAACAGCTCCCGGGCAGGAATGAACTGGTAGGCGGTGAGTCCGTTCGGCAGGCGGTCGAGCGGCGTTTCGCCCACCCGCACGGGGAGGATGCGCTTGCTGAGCTCGAGCGCGTACGCGAGCTCCTTGCCGCATTCAGTCGAGGCGGCGGAGTCGGGGCTGACCAGGAACAGGAACGCGTCCGCGCTGTCGATCGCGCGCTCGAGCTCCTCGCTCCAGCGAGTCCCGCCGTGGATCTCGGATTCGTCCAGCCAGGCGTTCTGGCCGGCTGCTACCAGCGCATCGCGCAGCTTCAGCGCGAACTCGATGTCATGGTGCGAGTAGGAGATGAACGCGTCCCGGCGCTCGGCGTCATTCCCGCCCGCCCCCTCCGCGGGGGACCGTGTGCCGGCCTCAACCGTCACTTCGGGCCGTCCCGGTCCGTGACGCCGAATGCTGGTGCGAGCTTGGCATGATGCGGTGCCCGACGCCGACGTTGGGCCCGCCCTCGGGTTCCATCGTCACGCGCGTCATCAGTTTACGTTGTCGCCGAGCGCGCGACCGATCCCGGATTTCGGCGTTCTCTCCTACGGTGTTAGCGACCGCCGCGCGGCGCTCTGCCTACCAGCATTGCCGGATCAGCCGTCGCCGCCTCGAAGTAGCGCTGGGAAGGCTCGGCGAGTTTGTCGTAGAGGTCGTGGAACACTTCTACGGCGCGCCCGCGTGACCGGAAAAGGGGGGCGAGCTCGGCCGGCGCGAGATCAGACGTGATGCCGGCGTCGGAGGTCACGGACGGTGAACGCGGCGGAGGCGGCGACCACGGCGGGCTGAGTTCCGCCGGCAACTCCGGATCGAGACTCGGGAAGCCTCGGAACAGATGCACGAGCCGCGTGCGGACGATGAACGCCTCGCGGTCGCCCACCCGTTTGCGCCGCCGTAGGGGCTGGAACTCCCTCACGAACCCGGCGTAGCGCTCGACCAACCCGCTCAAATCCCACGCCCGGGACACCAGCGCGGCGATCCCCGTGGAGGGTCCGACCCGCCCCATGAACATCGCGGTGAATTCGGCTACCTCGAGTTCGGTGAGCAGCTCGCCGACCTCAGCTGAGTGATCGTGGGGCGAGACCCAGACGCTGTCCTGGACGGATCCGAATCCGAGGAAGCGCAGCCGGCGGGCGAGGCGGCTGCGCTCGAGGCGGCGGTCTTCGGGGATCTGATGCCACAGCACCGTCCACGTCCCTTGGGCCTCGCGGGGATCACCGAGAGCGAAGATGCGCCCGTCGCCCTCTGCGAGCAGCCGGTCGCAACGCGCCGTGACTCGGTAGTGGACGAGGCGCCCGGAGCGTTCGCGGGCGATCAGACCACGGCGGACGAGTCGAGTCAGGGCGACTCGGGCCGCGCCCTGGGAGAACCCGAGCTCTCCGAGCAGCGAGACGAGCCCGCCGGACCACACGGTCCGCATCCCGACCGGACGCACATACGTCCCGAGCAGGGTGATGACGAGGTCCTGGGGCTGAAGCGGGTCGCTGGGGGTAGGGGCAGGCACCGGGTTCACCGAAACAAGGCGTCGCGGAAGCCAACGCGCCGGCGCCCGCTAACGGCACCGGACCCCAAGCCCAGATCGCGCGGCGACGAGCTACGCGCGGCGATCACGGCTGCACAGGGACGACGGGCTCGAATGTCCGCGCGAGCTCCTTGCGCACCCCGTCTCCCCTGCCGCTCGGCGGTTTGCGCGATCCGGGCTGATATTGCGGCACCCACGGCACGCCGTCGTAGTCCTGTTCCGCGGCGGCGTGGAGGGTCCAGTGTGGGTCGTAGAGGTGGGGACGGGCGAGGGCGCAGAGGTCGGCGCGGCCGGCGACGATGATCGTGTTGACGTCGTCGTAGGAGGAGATCGCGCCGACGGCGACGGTCGGGATGCCGACCTCGTTGCGGATCCGATCGGCGAACGGGGTCTGGTAGGTCCGGCCGAAGGCCGGCCGCTCCAGGGGCGACACCTGACCCGAGGAGACGTCGACGAGGTCGCAGCCGTGCTCGAGCAGCATCCGAGAGAACTCGACGGCCTGGTCGGCGTCGAAGCCGCCCTCGACCCAATCGGTGGCGGAGATCCGCACGCTCATCGGGCGATCAGAAGGCCAGACGGCCCGGCAGGCATCGAACACCTCGAGCGGGAATCGCGCTCGCCCCGCCAGCGAACCACCATATGAATCGGACCGAACATTGGCGAGCGGCGAGAGGAAGCTCGACAGCAGATAGCCGTGCGCCATGTGCAGCTCGAGCAGATCGAAGCCGGCGGCCAGAGCGCCGCGGGTGGCCCAGACGAACTGCCCCAGGACGTCATCCATGTCCCCACGGGTCATCTCCCGCGGCACCTGATTACTAGGCGAGTAGGGAATCGCGGACGGGCCGAGCACGGGCCAGTTGCCGCTGTCCAGCGGCTCGTCGATCCCTTCCCACATCAACTTGGTCGAGCCCTTGCGACCCGAGTGGCCGAGCTGAGCGCCGAACGCGCAGCCACCGTGTCCGTGCACGAACGACACGATCCGCCGCCAGGTCTCGACGTGCTCGGGCGTGTACAACCCGGCGCACCCCGGGGTGATCCTCCCGACGTCGGATACGCACAGCATCTCGGTCATCAGCAGGCCGGCGCCGCCCAACGCGCGCGCTCCGAGATGGACGAGATGAAAGTCGCCCACGGTCCCGTCGACGGCCGAATACATATCCATCGGGGACACGACTACCCGGTTCGGGAGCTCCAAAGACCGCAGGCGGAACGGCGTGAACATCGGCGGGCGGGGATCGGGATGGACCTCGCGGACGAACTCGGGATCGCGCAGCCGCAGGTTGTCGTAGGTCACGCGCCGGCTGCGGGTCAACAGATTGAAGGCGAACTGGAGGCGGTCCTGACCGACGTAGCGGCCGATCCCCTCGAACCACTCGAGCGACGCCTGCGCCGCCCGCTGGGTGCTCTCGACGATTGTCCGGCGCTCGGCCTCGTAGGCGGCCGTCGCGGCCCACACGTCATCGCCGTGGGTGCGAAATGCCCAGGCGAGCGCGACCGCGTCCTCCATCGCCAGCTTGGTCCCCGACCCGATCGAGAAGTGGGCGGTGTGGGCCGCGTCGCCGAGCAGGACCACGTTGTCGACGCACCAGCGGCGGTTGCGCACGGTCACGAAGTCGATCCACTTGGAGTTGTTGGCCACGAGCGAATGTCCGTGAAGCGCTTCCGCAAACAGCTCGGCGCAAAACGAGATGCCATCGGTGTCGCTAACCCCCGGCGGCAGCACCGGATCAGACAGCGAACCGAGCCCCGCCCGCAGCCACACGTCCTTGTGGGTCTCGACGATGAACGTGCTCATCCGCTCGTCGTAGGGATAGGCGTGGGCCTGGAACACGCCGTACGGCGAGTCGACGATGAAGAACTTGAAGGCGTCGAACACGAGGTCGGTGCCGAGCCACATGTAGCGGGAATGGCGGCGTTCCAGAGTGGGAACGAACTTGGTGGCCAGCGTCGTGCGCACCCCACTGGAAGCCCCGTCGGCCCCGACGATCAAATCCGCCCAACCCAACTCGGACACCGGCGGCGCCTCGGAACAGAACCGCACATCGACGCCTAACCCCAGCGCCCGCTCCTGCAAGATCCCCAGCAGCTCACGCCGTCCGAGAGCCGAGAACCCGTGACCACCCGACGTCGTCACCGAGCCGCGGTAATGGATATCGATGTCGGTCCAGCGCGTGAACCGCTCGGTGATCGCGGCATACGTCTCGGGGTCGGCGTGCTCGAACACCGCCAGCGTCTCGTCGGAGAACACGACCCCGAAGCCGAACGCGTCGCCCGCCTGGTTGCGCTCGAAGACGGTGATCGAGCAGTCAGGGGCGACCTTGCGCATGAGGATCGAGAAATACAGACCGCCGGGTCCACCGCCGACGACGGCGATCTTCATCGGATCACACTCCGAGGTCGCTCAGATGCTCGTAGCGCAGCGCAAGTCCGTTGACCACGTTGTGCATCAGTGCCAGCGCAGCCCGCACGTTCGCCTGGGCCAGGGGCGGCAGGTCTTCCTCCGAGCACAGCGCCTTGAGCTCCTCGTACACGGCGAGCAACCGCTCCTCGTACGGGGTCAGCGGAGCGCCGATCAGGTCGAGCGTCATGGCTTCGACGCCACCGGCGTCTCCCGTAGATCGAGCGTCCGCTTCGCCTTCAACTCAAACCGCGGCAGCTCGCCCTCGCCGGCGCGCTCGATGCGGAAGTTCAGGCCCTCGAAGGCGCGCCCCAACCGCCCGTGTAGGACATCGCAGAGCGGATCCCAACCCTCCGCGTCCCACCCGGGCTTCAGCTCGACGCGCAACGTGATCTCATCGCGGATGCCCTCGTGGGTGATCACGGTCTGGAACTCGTCGACCTCGGGGTACTCACGGACGATCGCTTCGATCGCGCGGGGGTACACGTTGGTGCCGCGCACGAGCTTCATATCGTCGGCGCGCCCCAGGAGTCCGCCCTCGTAGATGTCAAACCCGCGCCCACACGTGCACCGCGAGGCCGGAACGCGGCACACCAGGTCACCCGTGCGGTAGCGGATCAAGGGGATCGCGCCGCGACCGAACGAGGTAACCACTCGCTCGCCCCGCTCGCCGTAAGGCACCGGCTCGAGCGAGACCGGATCGACCACCTCCTCGATCATGTTGTCCTCGATGATGTGGGTGCCCCCCGGCTGCTCCGAGCACTCGAACACCATGATCGTGCCGATCTCGGTCATGCCGGCGGTGTCGAAGGCTTTCGCCCCCCACTGCTCCTCGATCAGCGCCTTGGTCTGCGGGATCGATCCCGCAGGCTCGCCCGAGAGGATCAGCCGCTCGACCGCGCTGCCGGGGAGGTCGACCCCAAGCTGCGACGCCTCCTGCGCGAGGCGAAGGGCGTAGGTGGGAGTCGAGGCGACGACGGTGGCGCCGAAGTCGATGATCTGGAGTACGCGCCCCTCGGTCTTCTGGGCGCCGCCGGGAACGTTCAGCACGCCGACCTTCTCCATCGCGTAGTGGAGGCCCCAGAAGCCGATGAACGAGCCGTACCCGAACGCGATGTAGGCGGTGTCGAACGGTCGGACGCCGCAGCCCCACACGGCGTAGGACCACATCTCGGCGATCCACGCCCAGTCCTTGCGCGAGTCGAGCGCGCGGAGCGGTCCGCGACCGGTCGTACCGGACGTGGTGTGGACCCGAATCGCGCCCGTAGCGTCGACCGCGGGGATCTCGCCGTACGGTGGCACGGTGAACTGCGATTCCATCCACTCGTCGCGGGTCAGCAGCGGCGCGCGGCGCAAATCCGCCACCGATCGCAGGTCCGCCGGATCGAATCCCACCTCGGCGAAACGGCGCTTGTACCACGGACTGCGTGCCGCGGCCCACTCGCACTGGTACCGGAGCTTGGCGAACTGCAACGCCTCGAGCCGTTCGCGCCCAAGGGTCTCGGTCTTCGGATTCCAGTACGGGCTCTGGTCGGCCACGCGCACCTCGTCGGCGATGATAACTGACATTGCTCCGGAGTTCTATGTCAAGTATCGTCGCGGCCATGCCCCCCAACCGCATCGTCAACGCCCCTGATCTCCCCAAGCCGGCCGGTTACTCGCACGCGGTGGTGGCCGGTCAGACCGTATATCTAGCCGGCCAGATCGGCGAAGGCGCCACCCTGGCCGAACAGTTCGACGGGGCACTGGCCAACTTGGTGACCGCGCTGCGAGCCGCCGGCGGCGAGCCCCAGGACCTCGTGTCACTGCAGATCTTCGTCACCGACACCGAGGCTTATCGCTCCAGCCTGCGCGACCTCGGCGAGGTGTGGCGGCGACATTACGGCCGTCACTATCCGGCCATGGCGCTCCTCGGGGTGACCGGTTTGGCGGTGCCCGAGGCCATGGTGGAAGTGATGGGGATCGCCGTGCTGGGGTAGTGGACCTCCAAGAAACATTGCACCCGAAATGGCGGGCTCGGATGACCACTGACCTTTGTCCTCGGATCCTCGTGCATCTCCAATGCACGTCGGATCCTGCGTCCTCGGTCAGCGGCCCCCGGACCTCGCCCTTTCAGGCACAACGTCTCCTGGAGGCCCACTAGTGGACTTCGGCGTCTTCCTGCCGGTGTCGGGCGGGGCGTCCACCCGCGATGGACTTCGACACGCCGCGCGGACCGCCGAGGAGCTCGGCTTCAGCACCGTGTGGGCTGCCGACCGGATCATCATCCCGTGGAAGATCGACACCGACTACCCGTACAGCTGGTCCGACTCGTTCATCGTCCCGCCGGAGAAGCCGTTCCTCGAGTCGATGACCGCGCTGGCGTTCCTCGCCGGCGCCACCGAGACGGTGAAGCTCGGGGTCAGCGTGCTCGTCACGACGTATCGCGATCCCGTGCATTGGGCGAAGGTGGCGGCGACGATCGACTGGCTGTCGGAGGGCAGGTTCATCCTCGGCGTCGGGATCGGGTGGATGCGGGAGGAGTTCGAGGCGCTCGATCGCGGCCACATGTTCGCCGAGCGCGGAAAGATCGGGAATGAGCAGCTGGAGGTGGCGCGGAACCTGTTCACGGAGGAGCACTGCACGTTTCACGGCGACTACTACCACTACGACGACATCGCGTTTTACCCGAAGCCGCGGGCGACGCCGATCTGGTGTGGCGGTGAGGGACGGCGGGCGCAACGGCGCGCCGGGGTCTACGCCGACGCCTGGTTCCCCTATTTCCCTCGTGTCACGCCGGATGAGCTGGCGCGGCGGTTTGAGAACGTGAAAACCGCCGCCAGGGAGGCCGGCCGCGCGGACGCGGACCTCGAACTCAATTGCTGCTTGTCGGTAGAGGTGACAGACGGACCGGTCGAGCAACAGCCCGACACGCTCAGAGGGACGCCGGAACAGATCGCCGAGGCCCTCGAGCGGTTCGGGGCGGTCGGCGTCCGGCACATGGCGCTGCAGTTCATCGTCGGGCGGTATCCGGAGCGTCTCGCCCAGATGCGGCGACTGATGCCGGTGATCACGGCGTGAGCCGCGGACCCGGCGCGTGCCGGCAACCGACCGCACCCCCGGAGGCCCAATGACCCGGCGGGTCGTCGTGACCGGCGGGGCGAAGGGAATCGGGCTGGCGATCACGGAGCGGTTCGCGGCCCTCGGCGACGAGGTGATCGCGCTCGGCCGAGACGAGCAGGCGCTCGGCCGCCTCCGGGACGACGTCGAAACGATCGTCTGCGACGTCACCGATGAAGGCCAGGTACAAGCCACTTTCGGCCGCATCCAACGAGTCGACGTCCTCGTCAACAACGCCGGCATCGCGGAGAGCGCGTCGCTGACCAGGACCACGCTCGTCTCGTGGCAACAGCACCTCGACGTCAACGTCACCGCCGCGTTCCTGTGCATGCGCGCGGTGGTGCCGGGGATGCGCGAGCGCGGCGGAGGCTCGATCGTCACCGTAGCGTCGACGGTCGGCCGGGTCGGGGTGCCCTACACGAGCGCTTATTCGGCGTCCAAGCACGCCGCGGTTGGGCTTACCCGGGCAGTGGCGGCCGAGCTCGCGGGCACGGGGATTCGCGTCAACGCGGTGTGTCCGACGTTCGTCCGCACGGAGCTGACCGAGCGGGCGGTCGAGCGGATCGTCGAGACCACCGGCCGGACCAAGGCCGAAGCGCAGGACGCGCTGGCCAAGACGTCGCCGCTCAACCGGCTGCTCGAGCCCGACGAGGTGGCGGACACGGTCGTGTTCCTGGCCTCGGACGCGGCGAGCGCGATCAGCGGGCAGGCGCTCGTGATCGACGGCGGCGGGATCCAGGCTTGAAGCCGCGCTTCATCTCGACGAGCCACTCCTCCACCGCGGCGCGCAACCTCGGCAGGTCGCTGCTCAGGCTGTGATTCCCCCGCACGGTGACGACCGTGCGACCGGGAGCGGGCGGGGGCATTCCGAACGGGTCTGACTCGCCCTGGACGACGAGCACCGGTACGTCGACCCCATCGAGCTCGGCGAGACGTGACTTCTCCGGCCGGCCCGGCGGATGGACCGGAAAGGCCAGGCACAGCACGCCGGCGGCGCCACATGCGGCGAAGGTTCGGCAGGCGACGCGGGCGCCCGACGAGCGACCGCCGACGATCAGCGGCAGCCCGGCCAGCTCGCCACCGACCAGCTCCTCGACGACCGCCACCCAGGCCGCGTCGAGCTGACCAGCGGGCGCCGGCGACCGCCGCCCGGCCACCCGATAGGGCTGCTCGACCTGCGCCACCACCAGCCCCGCGGCTACCGCTACCTCGGTAGCGGCGGCCAAGTCCCGAGCGCCAAAGCCACCTCCCGCCCCGTGGCCGAGCACCAGAGCGCCGGCCGGCGACCGCGCCCCGGCCACCCCAACCAGCGACACCCGCGCGGAACCCGAAGGCGTTTCGATCTCCAACACGACCGCTGCCCTGCTAACCGTGGCTGTCAAGTAGCTGTCGCAGCGCTTCGAGGGCGTCCCAGACGTCGACAAATCGCGTCGTCAGCGGCGAGAGGCCGAAGCGGATCACGTTGGGACGACGGAAGTCGGGGATCACTCCCCGCTCGATCAGCTCGGCGCACAGTCGCCTGGCGTCGGCGTGGGCAACGGCGACGTGGGCGCCGCGGTGCACGGGGTCTCGAGGCGAAGCGACGGTGACGCCGAGTCCTTCCAGGCGGGCATCGATCAGGTTGATCGCGAGCTCGGTGAGCTTCATGCCCTTGGTCCTGATCCGGTCGATTCCCGCCTCGCCGACGATGCGAACCCCCTCGTCGACCGCGGCCAGGGACAGGATCGGGGGCGTTCCCGACAGGAAGGCGCGCATGCCGTCAGCGGGTATGTAGCCGGGCGCCATCTCGAACGGATCGCGCCGCCCCAGCCAGCCCCAAACCGGCTGGCGGAGCTCCGATTGCAGGTCTTGGCGGACGTACATATACGCCGGAGCGCCCGGTCCGCCGTTCAAGTACTTGTACGTGCATCCGACGGCGAGATCGGCCCCGTCGTAGTCGAGCGCCACCGGAACCGACCCCGCGCTGTGGCTCAGATCCCACAGGGCAAGCGCGCCGGCCGCGTGCACGATCTGGTTGATCTCGGCCATGTCGGCGATGTGCGCCGATCGATAGGACACGTGCGAGAACGTGACCAGTGCCGTCCCCTGGTCGACCATCGCCGCCACCTGTTCCGGCGTCGGGCCGGCCGCGGGATCCGCGCGCAACCAGCGCAGCTCAATCCCGCCGGCGTGGGCCAGTCCCTCGAGCGCGTAGCGGTCGGTGGGGAAGTTGTCCTCGTCGGTGATGATCACGCGCCGGCCGGGGCGAGCCGCGAGCGCGGCAGCGGCGAGCTTGTAGAAGCAGACGGTAGTCGAGTCGCCGACGGCGACCTGGCCGGGCGCGGCGCCGAGCGCGGCCTCGGCGAGGCGATTTCCGACCCCGATCGGGAGATCGAGCCAGCCCTCGTCCCAGGCTCGGACGAGGCGCTGCCCCCACTGCACATGAGCGACATCGCGCAGGCGCTCCAGAGTGGCGCGGGGCAGCCGCCCCAGCGAGTTGCCATCCAGATAGATCAGCTCATCGTCATCAACCACGAACTCCGAGCGGTACCCAGCCAGCGGGTCCGAAAAGTCGAGCTCGGCGGCGGCGTCACGTGAAGCGCTCTCGGCGGTCATCGGCCGCGATACTAACCGCGAACGGCGTAAGTCGCAGGCATGCCCTTGCACCGTTGTATCCCTATAGGGGGTGATTGGTGCAAACGGTTCCGCATACCGACAAAACTCCCATCACCCCCCGCATCCCCGCACATCCACGACCGCGGCGGGCGCGCGCCAGAGCCGGCGCCCGCCGGGCCGCGCCCTCACCCCGCCGGCCGGATGTTCTGATTGACCCGGAACGTGTTATCCGGGTCGTATTGCGTCTTGACCCGCGCAAGCCGGTCGTAGTTGCCCCGGTAGGTGGCCTGTACGCGCTCCTGCCCCTCGTCCATCATGAAGTTGACGTACGCGCCACCGGCCGAGTACGGGTGCGTGGCGTCCCAATATCCCACGCACCAGTCACGGATCTTGCCGGCGTTGGCGGGGTCGGGATCGACGCCGAAGATGACCTCGGCCCACCCCGAGTCGCGATAGCTGAACGCGGTGTCGCCCGCCGCCACGTCGTGGACCGCGCCGTCGATCGGGTACATGTGCATGGTCGACGGCATCGAGGGGAGCTTCTCGCCCCACTCGAGGTGCCGCTCGGCCAGCCCATCCGACAGCTCGTTGAAGAAGTCAGCGCGCCAGTAGGCCTGCTGGCCCTTCGGGTAGAGGCCGTCGAACAGACCCTGGAGCGCGACGTGCGGTACCGCCATCACGCCGTGGAGCAGCACGTCGCCGACGTCGTGGACGGGGGCGAGCAGCTGCGTCGCCTCCTCCTCGGAGCCGAGGATGCACCACACCACCGCCGCCACCTTGCGCATGTGCAGCTCGGGCGGGAACAGATCGATCGGCGGCACGGTCATCACGGCGAAGAAGCCGCTCAGCTCGCGGGGCTGGGCCGGGAGGAACTCGCGATAGAAGCTGATCACGTCGGGCGTCTGCTCGAGCGGCCAGAACGTCGGGCCGGCGATCACCGTCTGACCCACCGGTTGAGTACGGAACTCGAACGACGTCACGACGCCGAAGTTGCCGCCGCCACCGCGCAGGGCCCAGAACAGGTCCGGGTGCTCGTTGGCGCTGGCGCGGACCTGGGAGCCGTCGGCCAGCACGACATCGGCCCCGAGCAGGTTGTCGATCGTGAGGCCGTAGCGCCGCGTGATGTGGCCGAGGCCACCGCCGAGCGTGAGCCCGCCGACACCGGTCGTGGAGATGATCCCCGATGGCGTCGCGCGGCCGTACTGAGACGTGACGCTGTCGACCTCACCCCAGGTGCAGCCACCTCCAACCCTCACCGTGTTCGCCTCAGAATCGACCACCACGTCCTTCAGCCCGCCCAAGTCAATTACGAGACCTTCGTCGACGACCCCGAGCCCGGCGCCGTTGTGGCCGCCGCCACGGACCGCGATCGGGACATCGTGGGCCTCGCCGAAGGCGACGCAGCGCGCGACGTCGTCGGCGCTCGAGCACGTCACGAGCACGGCCGGACGGCGATCGATCATGCCGTTGTGGACGGCTCGAGCCTCGTCGTAGGTCGGATCGTCGGGACCGACGATCCGGTCGCTCAGACCCGAGAGGTCGCGACGCGCGAGGTCGGCGAGGGACGTGGTGGTGGTCATACGATCGCTCCTTGTGTGGTAGGCCAACGGGCCGCATCCAGCCCCTGGGAGCAAGCTAGAGATCGAGTTAGGATCTGTCATGGCCTGGTTTGACCCACTTTTGGCGGGGGTCGACGCCTTGACGTTGATCAGATCTGACTATTGGCGCCGCTCGACGGCTCGCTGATCGGATGCCGAGCAAGCTCCCCGGTCCGCTCCGTCTGACGCCGTCGTTCCCGTTTGCCGGGCGCGTACGCGAGCTGGCCACGCTGCGCAGCCTGTTACCGCGCGTCGAACGCGAGGGTCTCCGCTTCGCGCTCGTGGGCGGCGAGGCCGGCTCCGGCAAGAGCCGTCTGGTCCGAGAATTCGCACACGAGGCCGCGATCGGCGGCGCGATCGTCCTCTACGGCGGCTGCGACTCGGTCGTGCGGCGACCGTACCGGCCGTTCGTCGAGGCCCTCGGCCGGCTCGTCCGCGACGCCGACCCGGCCACGCTGCGGGCCGCCGTGGGCCCGAACGCGCTCGAGTTGACCCGGCTCCTCCCCGACCTCCCACAGCGCCTCGAACCCCAACCCCCACCACGCCCCAAACCCCCGGAACAAGCCCAGCCCACGCAAGAACCGCCGCAAGAAGAACCCCCACCAGACCCCCAACCGTCGCAACGCCAGGATCCGGATACGGAGCGCCACCGCCTCCACACCGCGGTGGCCGACCTGCTCGAGGCGGTCGGCCGGACGGCCCCGCTGCTCGTCGTGATCGAGGATGGCCACTGGGCGGACACCCCGACGCTGCTGCTCCTCCGCCACCTGGCCCGCAGCGCCTCCGAGGCGCGCGCGCTGCTCCTGACGACGTTCCGCGACACCGAGGCCGAGGTTCCTCAGGCCCTTTATTCGGCGTTGGTCGACCTCCGCCGCTCCGAGGGCGTCGTCCGCCTGAAACTCGAGGGGCTCAGCGCCGAGGAGATCTCCGAGTTCGTCCACAGCGCCGCCGGCGACGCCCCCGCTCCGAACCTTCGCGAGGCTGCGCGCGTCCTGCACGAGCTGACCGAAGGCAACCCCTTCCTGATGACCGAGCTGTGGCGCACGTTGACCGCCGGCGAGTCGATCTCGATCTACGCCCACTCCCCCCGTCTCGAGCAAAAGGTCGCCGAGCTCGGCAGCCCCGAGGGCGTGCGGGAGCTCGTCAGCCAGCGCTTGGCCGGCCTCAGCGGCGCGGCCACGCGGCTGCTCGAGCTGGGGGCGGTCGCCGGACCCGAGTTCGACCTGGCGCTGATCACCGCCGCCATGCCGCCCGAGCCCGAGCTCCCCGAGGCGCTCGAGGAGGGAGTCGCGCACGGGTTGATCGTCGAGGTGCCCTCCCGCCGGCTCGTCTACCGCTTCACCCACGAGCTGGTCCGCCGCGCGATCTACGACCGCTTGCCGGCCCTGCGCCGAGCCGGGCTTCATCTGAAGCTGGCCGAGGCGCTCGAGCGCACGAGCGAGCAGGGCGAAAACCTCGGCGAGCTCGCCCACCACTTCGGCGCCGCCGCGCCGCTGGATGGACCCCGGCGGGCGATCGAATACTCGCTCCTGGCCGGCCGGTCCGCGTTGGCCGAGCTCGACTTCGACGCCGCCGACGCGCTGTTCACCGCCGCGCTGGAGCTCGGCATCGACGACCCGCACGGCCGCGGGGAGACCGAGCTCGAGCGCGGCCTGGCCCGCTGCCGCGCCGGCCGCTCAGACGATGCCATCCAGGCCCTCCGGGCGGCGGCGCAAATCGCGCGGGAGCTCGGCGACGCCGAGCTGCTGGCCGGCACCGCGGTCGCCTTCGAGGAGGCCTGCGCCCGTCCCGGGATCGTCGACGCCGGGGCGGTGGACCTGCTCGAGGAGGCGTCCCGGGCCCTTCCCGACGAAGACTTGGAGCTGCGCGTGATGGTGCTGACCGGCCTCAGCCGCGCCTACTCGTTCGTCGGCGATCACTCCGAGAGCTCGGTCGCCGAGGCGGACGCGATCGCGATGGCGCGCCGACTGGGCGACCGCCGCGGCCTGGCCACGGCGCTGATGCGGTCGTACTGGTCGCGGACCGAGGGGAGCATGGACCTGACGCTCGAGCGGCTCTCCGAGGCTCGCGAGGTGTTCGCCGAGCTCGGCGCGAGCGACGCCCAGGCCGAGGCGATGCTGTGGCACGTCGCGGGGCTGATGGCGGTTGGCACGCTGGGGGCGGCCGAGCACGAGTTGGCGCAGACGCGCGAGCTCGCGCTGCGCCTGCGTCAGCCGTTCGCGTTGCACGTGGTCGAGCAGCAGACCTCAGCGATCGCCCTCTCGGTCGGGCGGCTGGCCGACGCTGAAGCGGCGGCGCGGCGGTCGGCCGAGTGGAGCCGTCTGCTCTCCGGACGGGCCGCCTCCGCGGCCTACGGAATTCAGATGTTCGGCGTCCGGCGCGAGCAGGGCCGGCTCGGCGAGCTCGCCACGGTCGGCCGAGCGCTGGCTCAGGGCGAGCGGTCCAGCAGCCCCTGGCGACCCGGGTTCGCCGCCCTGCTGGCCGAGCTGGGCATGGAGCAGGAGGCCAAGCGCGAGCTCGAGTGGGTCCGCGAGGAGGGTTTCGGCGAACTGCGCTCCGTGCTGTGGCTCGCCTCGCTGACCTATCTGGCCGATGCCTGCGCGGCGGTCGGCGATGGCGTCCTGGCCGCGATGCTGTATCCCGAGCTGGCGCCGATGTCCGGGGCCTGCGTCGTGGTCGGGCACGGGACCGCCTGCTACGGCGCCGCCGACCGCTATCTCGGGCTGCTCGCCGCGACGATGGGCGACCATGACCGCGCCATCGAGCACTTCGAGCGCGCGCTGATCTTCAACCGGCGGATCGGCGCCGATACCTGGGTCGCCCACACGCTCTACGCCTGCGGTCGGACGCTGCACGAGCGCGACCGCGGCGACGATCGCGCCCTCGCCGACGAGCTCCTGTCCGAGGCCGCGACGCTGGCCGAGCGGATCGGAATGCCCGTGCTCCTCACGCGGGCCCAGGCTCTCGGAGCCCACGTCAAGCGCCCCCACACGCCTACGCCCATGCACATGCGCGACGACACGCACACCACCGTTCAGACGCCCGCCCTCGACGACCTCTCCCCGAGAGAGCTCGCCATCCTCCGCCTCGTCGCCGCCGGGCGCAGCAACCGCGAGATCGGCGAGGAGCTCTTCATCAGCGGCCACACGGTGGCCAACCACGTCCGCAGCATCCTCCGCAAGACGGGGGCCGCGAACCGGACCGAGGCGGCCGGATACGCCTACAAGCATTCTCTCCTCGACGGCGCCGACGCGCGTTAGGATCGCCAGCATGCCCATGTACGTAATCGAGCGCCGGTTCGCCGAGCAGCTCGACATGACCGCCGACGACGTCAACCTGATCGAAGAGATCAACGCGGACGAGGGGGTGAGCTGGCTGTTCTCGTTCCTGAGCGCGGACCGCCACCGCTCCTACTGTCTGTACGAGGCCCCCAGTCCCGACGCGATCATCGCCGCCGCCCGCCGCGCGGGCATCCCCGCGGACGCTGTCACGGAAGTCAATCGGATCACCGCCGACTCCTTCCGTTAACAGCCCCTAGTGCACCGTCCGGCACACTAGCCCCCCAGGTAAGCCCGCCTCAGATCCTCGTGATTCAGGAGCTCACTGGCGGCGCCCTGCAACACGATCTCCCCGGTCGACAGCACATACCCCCGGTCGGCGATCGACAGCGCCATGTTCGCGTTCTGCTCGACCATCAACACCGACACCCCGGATTCGTGCACCTCCTTGATGATCCGGAAGTTCTGCTGCACGAGCGCCGGCGAGAGGCCCATCGACGGTTCGTCCATCAGCAGCAGCCGCGGGCGGGACATCAGCGCCCGGCCCATCGCCACCATCTGCTGCTCGCCCCCCGACAACGTGCCCGCGAGCTGATCGCGTCGCTCCAGCAGCCGCGGGAACAGCGTGTGGACGCGCTCGAGGTCCTCATCGAACGTGGTGCCGTCCTGGAGTACGGCACCGAGCTCGAGGTTCTCGCGCACGGTCATCTGCCCGAACAACCGGCGGTTCTCGGGGACGATCGCCAACCCGTGCGCGATGCGCCGCGGCACCGGCCAGCCGGTCACGTCCTCGCCGATCAGTAGCACTCGGCCCGCGCGCGGCCGCACGATCCCGAGGATCGTCTTCAGCGTGGTCGATTTACCGGAGGCGTTGCCACCGAGCAGGCACACGAGCTCGCCCTTGCCGACCGTGAGCGAGATCCCCTCGAGGATTCGCATCTGGCCGTAGTAGGTCGTGACCTGATCCAGGCTCAGCAGCGGCTCTTCCATCGATTGAACCTAAGCCTCCGCCAGCGCCTCGGGGTCGCGGCCGAGATAGGCCTCGACCACGGCCGGGTGGTTCGCCACCGTCTCAAAGCTCCCTTCGGCGATCTTGACGCCGTGGTCCAGCGCGATCACCCGGTCCGAGCATCCCTCGACCACATGCATGTCGTGCTCGATGACCAGGATCGCCACCCCCAGCTTCTCGCGCAGCTCGCCGATCAATTCGGTCACTTGGTGGGTCTCGTTCGGGTTCATGCCCGCCGCGGGCTCGTCGAGCAACAAGAGCTTCGGCCGGGTGGCGAGCGCGCGGGCGATCTCCAGGCGCCGGCGGTTGGCATAGGAGAGCGAGTACGCCGGCTGCTGCCAGCGGTAGCCCACCAGCCGATCGCCGAAGAACGACAGCAGCTCACCAGCTAGGGCGGTGACCTCGCGTTCCTCCCGCCGCGCCCGCGGGAGACGGAGGATCGACTCGAGCGGCGAAGCGCGCGTCTTGCCGTAGGTGGCCGCCTTGACGTTCTCCATCACCGACATGTTCAGGAACAGCCGCAGGCTCTGGAAGGTGCGCGCGACGCCCAGGTCGGTGATTCGGTGCGGCTTCTTGCCGGCGATGCTCTGCCCATCGAAGCGCACCTCGCCCTCGCTCGGCTGGTAGACGCCGGTGATCACGTTGAACACGGTCGTCTTGCCGGCACCGTTGGGCCCGATGACGCTCACGACCTCGCCTCGGTTGACGTGCAACTCGAGCTCGGACAGCGCCCGCAGGCCACCGAAGTGAAGCGAGAGCTTGTCGAGCTCGAGCAGCGGGCCGTCCGCGCCGGTGCCCACTAGACCACCTCGACCCGTCGCTCGCCCAGGAGCCCGTTGGGTCGCGCGGCCATCGTCACGATCAGGATGACGCCGAGCAGGATCTGGGTGGTGATCGCCGGGTTGACGATCAGCCGTGACTCCCAGCAGCAGGCGGCAAGGTAGACCGTCGGCACGACGAGCGCGAGCCGGACCCAACCGCGGACGCGGATCAGCACGAGCAGCAGGCCGATCAGCACGACGAAAAGGATGTTCCCGTAGCTGACCGGATCGGACGGAACGATCACCCAGCCCTTGACGGCGGAGCCGATCCAGCCGGAGCTGCCTGGATGTCCGGCGGTCGCCGAGCTGGAGATCGCACCGACGATCGTGTGAGCGAGGAAACCAAACACGACGATGCCGGCGAGCACCGCGACGAGGTTGCGCCACGGCCGGATCTTCAGGAACAAGGAGAGCAGGATCAGGCCGTAGAACGCGTACCCGGCGTCGAGCGGGCTAGAGAGCGCCTGTTCCAGCGCCCACACGATGATTCCGCCCGCGATCGCCCCGGCGATGCTCCCGGCGCCGCCGAGCACCAGGCAGGCGTAGATCAGAATCAGGATGTTCTCAGTGAAGTTGGTCGGAAACACGCTCGATTGCTGGGCGGCGAACAGGGCGCCGCCAAGGGCACCCACGGCCGCGCTGAAGCTGAACGCCATCACCTTCAACTTGTTGACCGGAATCGTCATCGCCGCCGCGGCGAGCGGGTCATCGCGCAGCGCTCGCCACGCCCGGCCGGTTCGCGAGGTGTCGAGCAGGTGCAGCGCCGCGGCCAGGAAGACGATCACGATCAGCGCCACCAGATACAAGCCGCGCGGGGTCGAGACGTTGCCGCTGAGTCCGTGGAGCGAGTCGAGTCCGAACAGGCCGTTGACGCCGCCCAGCGTCCCCGGGTCGACGTTGTTGACGAACTCCACGAACGCCTGGCCGACGAACAGCGTCACGATCGCCAGGTAGTCGCCTTCCAGGCGCAGCGCGATCAGGCCGATCAAGACGCCGACCAGGCCGCCGGCGACGAACACGATGGGGATCGACTCGAACGCCGCGAGATGGGCTCCACCCGACCCGCCTGACCCGAGCGCCGTCGAGGAGAAGATCGCGTACCCGTACGCGCCGAAGCCGACGAACGCGATGTAACCCAGGTCGAGCAGGCCCGCCCAGCCGGCGGCGATGTTCAGCCCGAGCGACAGGGTCGCGTAAAGAAGACAGGTGAAGCCGACCGTCAGCAGGTTGACGTTGCCGGTCACGAGCCCGAACGCCAGCCCGGCAGCCGCCGCCAGTGCCAGCCGCTGCCACCAACCCACGCGCGCGTCGAGTTCGTGGAGGACCCGCTGCGGTCCGCGCCCGCCCTCTCGGCGCGCGCCCGACTGGGCCACCCACTCGTCGACGCCGATCCTGGCCATCAGACCTTCTGGAGGGCGCGCCGGCCGAAGATGCCGGTGGGCCGGATGATCATCGTCAGGATCAGGATGCCGAACACGATCAGATCCGAGTACTTGGTCGAGATATAGCTGAGACTGAACGACTCACACAGCCCGATCAAGATGCCGCCGACCATCGCCCCGGGGATGCTGCCGATGCCACCGACGACCGCGGCAGTGAACGCCTTCAGGCCGGCCAGGAAACCGATCGTGTTCGAGATCGACACGCCCTGGAGCCCCGACATCACGCCCGCGAAACCGGCGAGCACCGATCCGATGAAGAACGTCAGCGCGATCGTCCGGTTGACGTTGATCCCGAGCATCTCGGCGGCTTCGCGGTCCGAGGCGACGGCCCGCATCGACTTGCCGAGCATCGTCCGGTTGACGATCAACATCAGAACCAGGCAGGAGAGGGCCGTCAGGACGATGATCATGATCTCCACGCTGTCGATCCGCACCCCACCGATGTCGATCCCGTTCTCCTGCGAGATGAAGGTCTGGGGCGAGTAGCTGCGCACGAAGCCGCCGAACAGCAGCAGGACGGTGTTTTCCAGCACGAACGAGACGCCGAGCGCCGTTATCAGCGGGGCTATTCGCGGCGCGTCCCGCAGTGGTCGGTAGGCAAACCGTTCGATCGCCACACCGAGCACACCGCAACCGAGTCCCGACGCCAGCAGCATCAAGAGGATCAGCAGTGGCACCGGGATCACCAGCGCCGCCGGACCACCGAACCACTGGATCACGAAGTAGCCGATGTAGGCACCCACCATGTACACGTCGCCGTGGGCGAAGTTGAGGAGCTTCAGGACCCCGTAGACCATGGTGTACCCAAGCGCGATCAGCGCGTAGATGCACCCGGTGATCAGCCCGTTGACGACTGTCTGGAAGAAGACCTGCACGGCGCAGTGTTGTTTTTATCTAAAACGTCGGTGGCGCCGCCCATGGTGTCCATGAGCGGCGCCATCCGAACCTCCTCATATGTGTTGCGTCAAGCGACCATCACTTGGGCGGGATCTCGACGTAGTCGCCCGAGCTGTTGATCTTGAACAGATAGCCGTTGTTACCGGCCAGGTCTCCGTTGGCCTGGAACGAGATCGGAATATCGAGCACGTTGTTCGCCGCCGGGATGTTGGTCTTCTTGACCGCCGCCAGCACGTTGGCACGGCTCGGCGTCTGGCCCGACTTGCAGACCGACGAGATCGCCTGCATGACGACGTCGGCCGCCTCGTAGGTGGGGACGCCGAACGCCCCGTAGGGCCCGTAAGCCGCCACGCCGGACACGATCGACTTGTCGAGCGGGCGGGTCGAGGTGGAGATGTCGGGACCGAAGGCCGACACGTAGCTGCCCGGGATCTTGAACTGCGACGGCGAGTTGGTGCCGTCGGTCCCGAACAGGATCGTCGTCTTGCCCTGCTGCTTGGCGTCGAGCCCGAACGTCTGGGCGTTGGCCGCGGTCTGCCACGGCAGCATCGTCACTCCGTCATCCGACTTCAGCTGCGAGGTCACCAGCGACGAGAGGGCGTTGGTGAGGGTCGCGCCGGTGTCGGTGCCGTTGTAGGTCTGGTGGTTGACCGAGATCCCCGCCTTCTTGAGGATCGGCACGATCACGTTGACCAGGCCCTGCGAGTACGCCTCGTCGTCGTCGATGATCAGAACGGCCTTGGGGTGGAGCTTGTTGATCACGTAGTTGGCGTCCTGCGGCCCCTGGACGTCATCGTCCGGAACCACACGGAAGAACGTTGGGTTCTTCCCATCCGTAGCCAGCGTCGGCAGCGTCGCCGATCCTGACACGAACGCGATCCCGGCCTTGCCGAAGATCGGTCCGACTGCCTCGACCTCCTGGCTCCCGGCCGGTCCGACCACTGCAACCGCGTTCGAGGCCACGGCCGACTCTGACTTGCTGACCGCGATCGACGGCGTCAACTGCGTGTCGTCCTGGGCCAGGGTGACACTCGTGCCATTGGCCTTGTTGTCGTTGGCTACCGCCAGCTGCGCGAAGTGCAGCTGCTCGAGGCCGACCTGCGCCACCGGCCCGGTGAACGGACCCTCGATCGCGATCGACGCCGTGCAGTTCTTGCTCGCGCTCGCGCTTCCGGAGCTCGAGGCGACAGCACTGCTGCTGGCGCTGGTGGCGCTGCTACTGCTGCTGCTACTACTGCCGCACCCGGCCGCGATCAGCGCTAACAGCGCGATCCCGGGGATGATGATCCGTTTCATCAGTCGTTTCTCCTCCTCTGATGATCGTGTGGCTAGGTTGACTTCATGGGGTCATACGCCGGCGTGCCGTCCGGGTAATAGGCGGCCGCGGGTGAACCGGCGGGCCGGAACACGGCCACGATCCGCATCAGCCCGCCGCCGGTGTTCTCGAGGCAATGGACCGTCCGCGCCGGCAGCTGGATGCATGTTCCGGGAGCCAGCGGCTCGTCGAGCTCAGAGGTCGTGAACCGCCCCTCGCCCTCGATCACGTAGATCACCTCGTCGTAAGTGTGGAAGTGGTCGGGTGCTTTCGTGGTCGGGATGTAGCCGACGAAATGGGTGGCCGACCGCAGCCCGCTGGCCGGGTCGGCGACGATCCGGAACTCGCGGCTGGTCGTGGCCGCCTCGGCCTCCTGGTCCTCCAGACGCCTCGTCCCCGCGCTGGCGTGGCCCGATTCCGCCGCCAGCGGGTTTGGAATCCGCACCGCGACCACCCGCATCGGCGCGGCGCCGAGGGCCTCGAGGCTATAGCCAACGCCGCGGGACATCCGCACGCCGGTCTCGGGCTCGAGCGCGTACGCATCTCCGCCGACCGTGATCCGCCCGCGACCCGAGAGCACGAACAGGACCTCCTCGGCGCTTCCCGTTTCACGCGCGCTCTCGCGCCCCGGAGCGCACTCGAGCACGGACTGCTCGAGCGCCTCAAAGCCCGTGGTCGGCCCCAGCATCACGCGCTCGGCGATCGCGTCGCCCGCCGCCGGGCGTGCCGTCCCCGTGTTCACCACTTGTGCGCTCACCGTCTTCAATGACATTGGCTACCAGTTCGCCTGCCGGTGTTAGTCCCCTTCGGACAGGGTGGCCTCGACCGTGATCTCGGTGCCGGCCAGCGCACGCGAGACCGGGCACGTCGCCTTAGCCTGTTCGGCCATGCTCGCGAACGTGTCCGCGTCGATCCCGGGCACCTCGCCAACCGTGCGCAGCTGGATCCGGCTGATCTGGAAGCCGCCGGTGTCGAGCTGCTCGAGCTGGACGCGAGCGGTCGTCCGCAGATCGGCGGGGGGATGGCCGGCGTCGCTGAGCAGGCTGGCCAGCGACATCGTGAAGCACCCGGCCTCGCCGGCGCCGATCAACTCCTCCGGATTGGTCGCGCGCTCGACGTCCTCGACCCGCGCGCGGAGCGTGAACGGTCCCTCGAACGCGCCGCTGCCGAAGCCGATCCGACCGCCTCCGTCGGGGACGGTGCCCTGCCAGCTGGCCTGGGCTGTCCGGACGACGCGGAAGCTCAAACGAACCCCCCGGCCCTCGACGGCCCCCGCGGTACGTACGGTCCCATGTTCAGAGGCCCCTCCTCAGAGCGCTTTCTATCGTGCCCCTCCACGGCCACTCGAGCCGGGATTTGGTCTTGTACGCTTGATCAAACCATCGCGGGGTTGCGAGTGCAAGGTGCTTCCCTTTTTGGTTTGGTTAGCCCTGGCGGGCTACGCGTCCGGTGCAGCGAGCGACGAGAAGGGAGCGATTGATGGCGGAAGTGCTGACGTCTAGTGGTCTGGGCGCAGCCCGGTCGAGGTTCTCCGCGCTACAGCACGGATTCGCGTTCTTCGACGCTCCCGGGGGCTCTCAGGTGCCCGACGAGGTCGGCGAGGCGATCGCCCGCGCCCTGCGCGAGGCCAGCGCGAACATGGGCGCGGTCTACGAGACCAGCTTGCGCGTCAAGGCCATCCTCGAGGAGGCGGAGAGCAAGGCGGCCGGGTTCCTGGGCTGCGAGCCCCAAGAGGTGATCTTCGGCCCCAACATGACCTCGTTGAACTTCACGCTGTCGCGGACGGCGGGCCGGGCCTTCGAGCCCGGGGACGAGATCCTCGTCTCCTCCCTCGACCACGACGGCGGCGTGGCGCCTTGGCTGGAGCTCGCCTACGACCGCGATCTGGTCGTCAAGCACATCGAGCTCCGGCCCGACACCACGCTCGATTACGAGGACCTGGCGGCCAAGCTCGGACCGCGGACGCGCGTGGTCGCGTTCGCCTGGGCCTCGAACGCGATCGGCACCATCGTGGACGCCCGCCGGGTCGCCGAGCTGGCCCATTCGGTCGGCGCCCTGGCCTGGATCGACGCCGTCCACTACGCCGCCCACGAGCCGATCGACGTCCGCGCGATCGACGCCGACGTCCTCATCTGCTCCCCCTACAAGTTCTGCGGACCCCACCTCGGGATGGCCTACGGGCGCGCGTCACTGCTCGAGACCTGGCGGCCGTACAAGGTCCGCCCCGCGCCCAACGATCCCCTCGGCCGGCGGTTCGAGACCGGCACCCAGCCCTACGAGCTGCTCGCGGGCTTCAACGCCACCATCGACTACCTCGAGTCGATCGGCGGCTTCGACGCGATCGTCCCCTACGAGCGCGCGCTGGCCCAGCGCTTCCTCGACGGCATCTCCGACCGCGTCGCGGTCTACGGCCTGCCGGGCATGGAGGGTCGCGTCCCCACCTTCCTCGTCAACGTCGAAGGCGTCCCCGCCACCGCCGTCGCCCAGCACCTGGCCGACAACCAGATCGGCGTCTGGGCCCACGACTCGTGGTACTCGCTCAACCTGTACCAGCGCCTCGGCTACGACGGCAACGCGGTCCGCCTCGGCTTCATCCACTACAACACCGAGGACGAGGTCGACCGCCTGGTGGCGGGGTTGGAGAGCGCCGGCAGTTGATCGATTGCCGCGGGAAGTGCATCTGACCGAGCGCCCGCCCGAATCGGCGCACAACGGCGTGGCGGCGAGCCGCTACGACGCCTTCATCTCGTATAGCCACGAAGCCGACGGCGAGCTGGCCCCGGCGCTCCAGGCCGGGATCGAGAAGTTCGCCAAACCGTGGAACCGGATGAGGGCGCTGCGGGTCTTCCGCGACAATTCGAGCCTGTCGGCAGAGCCCGCGCTGTGGCCTTCGATCGAGGCCGCACTCGAGAACTCGAGCTGGTTCGTGCTGATCGCCTCATCGCAGGCAGCCCACTCGCCGTGGGTCGATCGCGAGGTGAAGTGGTGGCTTGACAACAAGAGTCGCGACCGGCTGCTGCTGGTGGTCGCCGACGGGAAGGTCCACTGGGACGAGCGGGCGCACGACTTCGACTGGTCGCGGTCCAACGCGCTCCCGCCCTCGTTGCGCGGCGCGTTCACCGACGAGCCGCGGTGGGTTGACGCCTCGTGGTCACGCGAGGCCGATCAGCTCTCGAACGTCGACCCGAGGATGCAGGAGGCGGTCGCCGATATCTCCTCCCGCATCCGCGGGGTTCCCAAGGACGAGCTCGTCGGCGCCGCCGTGCGCGAGCACCGCAAGACGCGCCGGATCGTCCGCTCGGTGCAGGCGGCGGGCGCGGTCCTCGTCCTCGGCTTGATCGGCGCCACCGTGTTCGCTCTGATCCAGCGCAGCAACGCGATCAAGCAAGCCACGCTCGCCACCTCGCGCCAGTTGGCCGCGCTGTCGCAGAGCAAGCTGTCCTCGAACCTCGACGTGGCGCTGCTGCTGGCCGTCCAGGCGTATCGCGCCGACGCCAACCCGCAGACGCGCGCCGCGCTGATCCAGGCCGACCTCGCCAGCCCCCGGCTGGTGCGCTTCCTGCCCTTTGGGGCCACCGTGTCAGCATTGGCCGGAAGCAACGACCGCAGGACGGTGGTGGCGGGGCTGGCCGACGGACGCGTGATGCGCTGGGACCTGAGCCAGAGCGCGCCGCGGAGGATCGCCGAGCTCGGACACGCCGTTAAGAGCGTCGCGGTCAGCGCCAACGGCCAGGTCGTCGTGGCGGTGGACGGATCGGAAGGGCTGCTGTGGCGTAGCGGGCGACCGCTTACCCGGATCAGCGGACCGGCGGGCCAGCGGCCATTCGCGGTCACGGTGTCACCGTCGGGCGGGACCGCGGTCTTTTATTTCGACGACCCCGCGGCGCAAGGGCAATCGATCGTCGTTGTCGACGTCGCCCACCGCCGCGTCAGTGCCATCCATCCGATAGCCGACCCAGCGTGGTTCCCGACCACGATCGTCGCCCCCTCCGACCGCGCGCTGTTCATGCTCGACTACGTCAACGGGATCTGGCAGCGGCGCCGGTTGCCGGACTGGAAGCTCGATCTGGCGTCCAGCGCCGGCTACGCCAACGACTACATTCGCCCCGGCGTATCGGGCGATGGGCGGTTCTTCACGATCACCACCGGTGTCAGCCCGATCCCGGTGTGGAGCGCTTCCGGCCCCACCTCGCCGACCACGTTCCCGCTCACCGCGCAGGCGCCGATCAGCAATCCGACCGCGCTCACGATCAGCCCCGGAGGCGGTCAGCTCGCGGTCGCCGACAGCGAGTCGATCTACATCGCGCCGACAGCCAAACCCGCCTCGGCGCATCAGGCGCCCGACCAGCTCGTCGGCAGCGGCGCCGTCAACCCCAACGCCCTGGCGTTCTTCGGCGACCCGCAGCATCTCCTCTCCGCGTCCGGCGACACGGTGGCGCTATGGAACCTGACCCAGTACGACCGCTTGGCTGATGTCCAGTCGACTGCCCTGCCGCCGACATGCGAGACGTGTCAGGTCGGGGCGAGCGCGGCGGTGTCACCGGACGGCACCAAGGTCGCCGTGGTCAACTCGGACGGAAGCTATGCCGTCGTTCACGCGCTGCCGGGAAATGGGCACTTCGAGTGGGTCAACCCCGGCCAGGGCAACCTCGGGCCGCCGGTATGGGATCGCTCCGGCCGGGACGTGCTGCTCCCGATCACCCGCGCCGCTGTCCCTTCCCATTTACCGCCCGACATACGCATGTGGTCCGTGCCTGGTAACAGCAACACGGTCGCGGCGGCGCTCCGGGCGGACGGACGTTCCGAGGTGCTGGTGAGCCAGGACGGCACGGTCTCAATCCGCGACGTCGACACCGGCCGGGTGCAGCGCACGATCCCCGGCCCGCCCACCCTCGGCGACACCCCGCTCGCCCGGGGCACGGCCGCGATCGACCCGTCCGGCACCCTCGCGGTGATTGTCGACAACGGCCGCGCGCTGGTCACCGACGTCGACCCCGGACGCGTGATCGCCCGCCTTCCGGGCGCCGACGTCCAGTCCGCCACCTTCGCCGGCGCGAACCTGCTCGTCCAGCGCCAGGACGGCAGCCTCGAGGTGTGGGACGCCCGCGCCACCGAGCGTCGGCGCGTGATTCCGGGAGACCAGAGCTACGCGCAGCCGCCGGTGGCGGACCTGCGCGGCGACCTGGTGGCACGCGAGCGCTCCGACGGGTCGGTCGACCTTGATGACGTCTCCTCGGGGGCCACGCTGGCTACTCTCGCGGCCCCCGGCCGCGCCTTTCCCGGGCTCCGCCTCGGCCTCGGTCTCTCCCCTACTGGCTCCGAGCTGGTGAGCGTCGTCCAGACCGACGACGCCAGCCCCAAACCGGAGATCATCGATCATGACCTCAGCCCCCAGGCGCTGATCCGCTCCGCCTGCGCCACGGCCGGCCGCAGCCTCACCCCGGCCCAGTGGCGCGCCTACGTCGGCACGGCGCCACCGAGCCACCTCGGCTGCTCCTGATCGAACGCTCGGAGGTTCAGCGGGACGACCGCGGCGGAGTAACTAGTGCGCCACGCCCGCCGATGCCGCCACCGTAACGCCGACGCCCAACCGTAACCCCGCCCGCGCGGGCCGCCGTCAACCTGCGGGCAAACCGACACTGTCAGTTGAGTGTCACCTTACTGTCATTTCGGACGGTCATCCGTCACTACCCTGGAGGATCTCCGCCACCTTGGTGAGGTTGATGTTGCCGCCCGACACAATGCACACGATCTTGCCCGTGCCGGCGCCGCCGGCCAGCGTGGCCGCCGTCGCCAGCGCCCCGGCCCCCTCGGCGATCACGTGGGCCCGCTCGGCCAGCATCCTCACCGCCGCCGCCGCGTCCGGAATCGGCACCGACAAAGCCCCGTCGATCAACGGTTCCACGCGAGGCCACATCGTGTCGAGCACGCGACGGCTCCCCGACCCATCCACGAACGACGGCTGGTAATCGACGTCCACCGGCCCGCCGGCCGCCACCGCCGCGGACAGCGCCGCGCCGGTGGCCGGCTCGGCCGTGTAGACCCGCACCGAGGGCCGCAGCGCCTTGACCGCGCTCGCGATCCCGACCGTCAACCCACCGCCGCCGTACGGAATCACCACGACATCCACATCCGGCAGATCCTCGATGATCTCGAGCCCGATCGTGCCGTTCCCGGCCATCACCGGCTCATCCTGGACCGGGTGCACGAACAACCCGTCGACCCCGTCGACCCGGCCGGCGACGATCGCGTCCCACCAATCGTTGTAGGGCAGCTTCACCACCCGCCCCCCGAGCCGCTCGATCGCGGCCAACTTGGCCTCCGGCGCGTGCTCGGGCACGGCGATCGTGGCGGAGAGCCCGAACTCGCGCGCCACCCACGCGACGCCCTGCGCCATGTTCCCGGCGCTCGCAGTGACGAGACCCTTGGCGCGCTCGTCCGCGGAAGCCGCCCGCACCGCGTTGGTGGCGCCACGGATCTTGAACGACCCGATCGGTTGCAACGTCTCGAGCTTCAGGAAGATCTCGGCCGGGCCATCCTCGATCGCCAGCCGCACCAGCGGGGTCCGCACCGCGGCCCCCCGGATCCGCTCGCGGGCCGCCTCGATCTCGCCCAGGGCGATCACATCTTCACCTCCGTGCCGAAGCCATCCCGCGCGGCGTTCCGGATCGCGCGCTCGGCCGCCGCGAGATCCTCGACCGCCAGGCCGAGCGAGCGGAACAGCGTCAGCTCGTCGGCGTCGGCCCGCCCCGGGCGCATCCCCGTCAGCACCTCGCCGAGCTCGGCCCGGACATGATCCTCGCCTGGAATCAGGCCCCGCTCGACGGCCAGCATGTACTCGCTGGCCTCGTTGCGCAGCGATTCCCGGCTGTCCGCGAACAGGGCGCTCGCCACCACGGTCTCCAGCTCGAGCTCGCGCGCCTGCCGCGAGCTGGCGCCGACCGAGTTGACGTGCATCCCCGGCGAGAGCCACTCGTGTTTGAGCACCGGCTCCCGCGAGCTGGTCGCCACCACGACGACGTCGGCGCCGCGGACCGCCTCCTCGGCGCTCGCCGCCACCCTGGTCACCCCGCGCGGGTCAGTGGCCGCGACCTTCGAGGCGTGCTCGACCGTGGGCGCGTAGACGCGGATCTCGTCGAATCGATCCCCCATCGCCACGATATGCGACCGCGCCTGCACCCCGGCGCCGAGAATCCCCATTACCCGCGCGCCGGGGCGCGCGAGCAGCCGCGTCGCCACCGCGGTCACCGCGGCGGTCCGGATCTCGGTCACCGCCGAGGCGTCGAGCACGGCGGTGGGCACGCCGGTATCGCCGTCGAACATCGCCACCAGGCCCTGGTGGGCGTCCAGCCCGCGCGCCGGATTGCCGGGCATCAGGCAGATCGCCTTCAACGCGAACGCCGCCGGCGACTCGCCGTGCGCGCCCCGCCAGCCCGGCATCAGCCCCATGAAGCCGTTGGCCGCCGGCGGGCTCATGATCGACCGCAGCGGCATGACGGCCTCGCCGCGCGCGTGGGCGGCGAGCACTTCGGCCATCACCTCGGCGCACTCGACCTGCGGCAGCGCCGCGACCACCTCGTCATAGCCGAGGATCAGCACGCGAACGCCTCGTCGAGCTCGGTCCGTTCCCCGGCCGTCAACGGGCGCTCGAGCGCCTCCCGCACCGGCACGAGGTGCTCCGGGCGACCCGGACCGGACACGAGCTGGGTCAACCGCTCGCCCGCCAACAGCCACGCGAGACCGGTGCCCGCCATCGAGGTGCCGCGCCGCGCGGAAATCTCCTCCAGCCGCTCGAGCCGGTCAAACGTCTGATCGTCGACAAAGCTCTGGTACGGCTCGGGCCGCTGGGTCATCCGCGACCCGTCCGGGAACCGCTCACCGCGACGATACTTGCCCGACAACCACCCGCCGGCGAGCGGGCTGAAGGCCATGTAGGCGACCCGCGCCTCGGCGCACAGCGGCAAGACCTCCGCCTCGTCGTCGCGTTCGAGCAGCGAGTAGGAGTTCTGCACCGCCACCGGGTCGCCCGCGATCAGGGCGGCGTCCAGCTGCCCGCGGTCGAAGTTGCTCACGCCGTAGGCGCGGATCCGCCCCGCCGCGACGAGATCGTCGAGCGCCCCGAAGGTTTCGTCGAGCGGCACCTGGGGATCGAAGTCGTGGGCCAGGTAGAGATCGACCTGCTCGACCCCCAGCCGCTCGACGCTCGACTCGAACTGGCGCAACACCCGTTCGGGCCTCAAGCCCCAGTCACCGTCCTCGCTCATCGGGTTGAAGGTCTTGGTCGTCAATCCCGGACGGCACCCGCGCGAGGCCATCCAGGCGCCGATCGCGGTCTCGCTGCGCCCCCCGCCGTACGCGTCGGCGGTGTCGAAGTGGCGCAGCCCGAGCTCCCAGGCCGCGTCCATCAGCGCGAACGCCTGATCCTGGTTCATTCCCTGGCCGAAGAACGCCGGCGCCGAGCCGACGCCACCGAAGTTGCCGCACCCCAGCGCCACACGCGGGATCGTCATCTCCGAGCGGCCGAGGCTCCGGCGCTCGATCTCGAGCGCCGTGCTCATACCCCCATCGCAGGCACCGTGACGGCCACACCCCTATTTGATCAGACGGGCGTGGGCGGAGCAACGGGCCGCTACCGTAAGCGTGTGATGCCCGTCCTGCAGGCTCGCGGGATCGTCAAGAATGTGGGGGCCGGTCGCGCGGCCCGGCGGCTGCTGGACGGCGTCAGCCTCGACGTCCAGGCCGGCGAGGTGATCGCGGTGCTCGGCCGGTCGGGCAGCGGCAAGTCGACGCTCCTGCACCTGCTCGGCGGCCTCGACCGCCCCGACGCCGGCCGGATCGTCGTGGCCGGCCAGGAGCTGACCGCCCAGCGCTCGCGCGCGCTGGCGCGCACCCGCCTCCAACACATCGGCTTCGTGTTTCAGTCCTTCCATCTGATCGAAGAGCTGAGCGGAGGCGAGAACGTGCTCCTCCCCGCCCGCCTCCCCGGCGCCCGCCGCGGCGGCGAGCGCCGCGGCGCCCAGCTGATCGCCGAGCTCGGACTCGAGCCGATCGCCGATCGCCGCCCCCACGAGCTGTCCGGCGGGGAGCAGCAACGGTTCGCGATCGCGCGCGCGCTCGTCAACGACCCCGAGCTGGTGCTGGCCGACGAGCCGACCGGCAACCTCGATCAGGACAACGGCGCCGCCGTCCTGTCGCTGCTGCGCGGCCTGACCGAGCGCGCCGTCGTGCTCGTCACCCACGAGCCCGAAGCCGCCGCGATCGCCGACCGCGTGCTGCACCTGCGCGACGGCCAGCTCGAGACGCCGCTGGCGGCCCACGGACTCCGGCTGCGGGAGCCGGCCTGACGGCCGCGCTGGCCGACGCCTGGCGCGGACTGCGGCTGCGGCGCCGCCGCTCGCTGCTGACCGCGCTCGGCATCGCGCTGGCCGCCGCGATGCTCTCCGCCGCCATCGTCGTCTCCGACAGCCTCGGCCGCGGCTTCGACCGCGCTGCCCACGCCAGCGACCTGCCGGACATCATCGTCCGCTTCGACCCCCAGAACCCCGCCGCCGTCGCGCGGCGGATCGAGTCGCTCCCAGACCTGGCCGCGTTCTCATTGCGCCAGGAGGCCACCGACGTCGGCCTCACGGCGGGCGCAAACTCGAGCGGCAGCGCCTCGGTCGAGGTCGTCGGGCCCGGCCGCCGCGGCTACGCGATCGTCGCCGGCCACGACCTCACGGGAGCCCCTGGCGAGCTCGTCATGGAGCGCGGCCTCGCCACCGCGTGGGACGTGAAGTTGGGGGACGTCGTCCAGATCGCCGGCCTCGGTAACGAGCGCGTAGTCGGCTTCTCCCAGGCCCCCGACAACGTCTCCTACCCGCTCTCCGTGCCCCGCGTGTACATCTCGCTGGCCGCCCTGGAAAGGCAATACGGAGCCTCACGCATCAACACCCAGGTCGACCTGGCCCAGATCTGGCTGCGCGATCCGCGCTACATCGACGAGGTCCTGGTCCAGGCGCGGTCGATCAGCTACGGCCTGCACAACCTCCGCTTCGTCACGCGCTCCGGCGTCCGCGTGCTGCTCGATCAGGCCGCCGGGATCGTCATCGACCTGCTCGTCGCCCTGTCGGTGATCGCGCTGGCGACCGCCGGGGTGATGCTGGCCGCCTCGGCGCGCGCGGAGGTTCAGCGCCGCCTCAAGGCGATCGGCGTCCGCCGCGCCGTCGGCGCCTCCCGGACGCATCTGGCGGCCACGCAAGCCGTCGAGGCCGGCCTGGTCGCGGCGCCCGCCGCCACGATCGGCGCGGTCGTCGGCGTGCTCGCCACCTACGGCGCCACCGGCCGGCTGCTCGTGATGCTCAACGAGCCGCCGGCCGGCGTCGGTCTGCTCCTGCCGGTGGCGGCCGGGTGGGCGCTGGCCATCGCGATCCCCGTGCTGTCGGCGGCGTGGCCGGCATGGCGCGCGGCCAGCCGCCCGCCGGTGACGTTGCTGCGCGGGGCCGAGCTCTCCACCCGCCGCTCCTCCGGGTTCGGCGGCGCCCGGGCCGGGCTGGCGGTGCTCGGCGCCCGCCTGGCCGGCGCCCGCCGCACCCGCCTCGCCGCCACCGCCCTGACGCTCGGGATGTCGACCGGGTTCGTGCTGCTGATGCTCGCGCTCGCCTCCGCCTTGACCGCGCTCGAGACCGATCCCGCCGCGCTCGGCAAGCGCTACCAGCTGACCGCGGCGCTGCCGGCCTCGGCGGTGGCCCACGTGCGCAAGATCCCCGGCGTCCAGGCGGTCGCGCCGCGCTACGAGGATGACGCGGTCGATTCGTTCTCGCTCGGCGAGTCGATCGACGTGATCGGCTATCCCGGCGATCACACGGCGTTCGAGGCCCCGCCGCTGACCGCCGGCGCGCGCCTGCGCGGCAACGATCAGGCCGAGGTCGGGTCTGGGCTCGCCGACGCGCTCGGCCTGAGTCCCGGATCGACGCTCGCGATCGAGTTCTCCTCCGGCCGCGAGCTGCGCCTAAAGGTGAGCGGCGTGGTCAGCTCGCTCGATCACGACGGGCGGGTCGCCTACGTTCCCGCGCGGGCGATGCTGGCCGCCGATCCGGATGCCTCCGAGCAGCTCGCGGTCGTGGTCCGGCCCGGAGCCAACCTGAGCGCGGTCGAGAACGCGCTCGGCGACACCGCCGCGCCCGCCACCGGCGCCACCGAGCGCGGCGTCCCCCTCGTCGACACCTTGCGCTCGATCCTCATCGCGATCGCGATCGTCGACGGCCTCGTGTGCCTCTACGCGCTCGTCCAGGCGTGCGCGCTGACCGTCCAGGAGCGCCGACGGACGGTGGCCGTGGTGCGCGCGGTCGGCGCCGGCGGGGCCGCGGTCCGGCGGCTGCTGGCCGGGGCGGTGCTCGCGCTGGTGGTCCCCGCCGCGATCATCGGGGTCCTGCTCGAGCGGCTCGTGCTCGGCCCCGCGCTGTCACGGCTGGCGGCCAGCTACGCCGAACTGCCCCTCGGGGCGAGCGGACGCGAGATCGCCGCCGTGCTGATCGGGCTCGCACTCTCGGCCGCCTTCGCGGTGTTCTGGGTCGCGCGCCAGGCAACCCGCGAGACGGTGATCGCAGGGCTGGCGGCGGAGTGATCACCCGCCGCCAGGCCATCCTCGAACTCGCGGCCGCCGCGGCGCTCGTGGCCGGCTGCGGCTCCTCCTCGAGTGGTTCCGGCGGTTCGACCCTCGCCTCGACCTGGGCCGACCCGGCCGGAGTCGGCGTCCTGCGGCCGGGGCCCGGCGAGCCGCTGATCGCCCGCACCGACCTCGGCCCCGCCCGCCGGGCCGAGCGTGTGCTGGGCACTCTCGCCCACGTCACCGACGCCCACGTGCTCGATGCCTCCTCCCCCGCTCGGGTCACGTTCCTCGATCGCCTCGGCCCCCCCTTCCAGTCGACCTTCCGTCCCCACGAGACGCTCACCGCCCAGGTGCTCGCGGGCGCCATCGCGTCGGTCCGCGCGCTCCGGCCGGACGCGGTGATTCAGGGCGGCGATCTGATCGACAACGACCAGAGCAACGAGCTCGCGCACGCGCTGACCCTGCTGCGCGGCGGCGTGGTCAGCACCGGCCGCTACTTCGGCGTCCAGCTCCCGTCGGACCCGGACCCGTTCTACTACCGGCCCGACCTCGACGCTCCCCGCTACCCGGGCCTGTTGAACCGCGCCGGCCACGCCTTCGCCAGCCCGGGCCTGCGGATGCCGGGGTACCCGGTGCTCGGCGACCACGACATCCTCGTGGCGGGCGAGATCCCGCCGGGCGCCACCACCCGCTCGCTGGCCGTGGGCGACCACGCGCTGTGGGAGCTCCCGCCCGGCCTCACCCTCCCGCCCGGGATCACGCTCGGCACGTACTCCCCCGACGGACCGCCCAGCCCGGCCCTGATCGACCGCTTCCTCGCCGAGGCACTCGCCGGGCCCAAGGTCCGGGTGCCCGCCAATCCGGCGCGACGCGAGATGGACGCCGATGAGGTGGTGGGGCGGTTGGGGGGCGGCGCGAAGGTCGCCGGCACCGCCGGGGCGGGTGGGGCCGCCCTTGACTACGTCGCCGACGTCGGCCCCCACCTGAGGTTGATCGTGCTCGACCTCGCGCGACGCGCGGGCGGGTCGGGCGGACTCGTCCGTTCCGACCAGCCGGGCTGGCTGGCCGGGGAGCTTCGGCGCGCCGGCCGGCGGTGGGTGATCGTCGTCTCCCATCAACCGCTGGCCGGCTCCGAGGGCGGCGACCAGCTGCTGGCGCTGATGGACGGCTCGCCGCGGGTGATCGCGGCGCTCGCCGGCCACACCCACCGCAACGCGGTCGTGCCGAGGGAGAGCGCCGCCGGCGGCTACTGGTTGATCGAGACCGCGTCGCTGATCGACTACCCGCAGCAGGCCCGCGCCCTGCGCGTCGTCGCCACCGCGGGCGGCGGCGTCGCGCTCCGGACCTGGATGCTCGATCACACCTTCCCCGGCGACCTCGGCCAGATCTCGCGCCAGCTCGCCTACCTCGACGCCCAGGGCGGCCGGCCGAACGGCTTCGCCGGCGGTCCCCTCGATCGCAACCTCGTCCTCTACCGCCGCGCCGCGGGCTGATGAAAGACTTACGCCATGACCCACACCGCCTTTGTCACCGGCGGCGCCCGCGGGATCGGAGCCGCCGTCGTCCAAGCGCTCGCCGGTGACGGTCACCAAGTGGTGATCGGCGACGTCCTCGACGACTTGGCCCAGACGACCGCCGACTCCATCGGTGGCATGGCCGTGTACCTCGATGTCACCGACAGCGCCTCGGTCGCCGAGGCCACGAGAAAGGCCGAGCTCGAGCTCGGCCCCATCGACATCCTCGTCAACAACGCGGGCTGGGATGCGCACAAGCGCTTCCTCGAGACCGACGAGGCGTTCTGGGACGAGATCATCAACCTCAACTACAAGGGCTGCCTCCGGATGTGCCGGACGCTGGCGCCCGGAATGGTCGACCGGCGCTACGGACGGGTGGTCAATATCGCCTCCGACGCGGCGCGAGTGGGCTCTTCCATGGAGGCCGTATACGCCGGTGCCAAGGCCGCGGTCGTCGGCTTCACCAAGACGCTCGCGCGCGAGCTCGCCCGCTACGGCGTGACCGCCAACTGCGTCTGTCCCGGTCCGACCGACACCCCGCTGCTGGCCGAGATGATCGGCGCCGGCGCCGCGGGCGCCCAGCTGATCGAGTCGATCCGTCGCGCCGTCCCGATGCGCCGCCTCGCGGTGCCCGACGACATCGCCGGCGCGGTCGCCTTCCTGGCCTCTGACCGAGCGGGGTTCATCACGGGGCAGACGCTGTCGGTCAGCGGCGGGCTGACGATGGCGTGAAAGGAGAGACATGGAGCTGACCGACACCCTCTACGAGGTCGACAACGGCCTCGCTTGGATCACCATCAACCGGCCCGAGCGCCTGAACGCCTTCCGCGCCCGCACGATCGACGAGCTGATCGACTCGTTCACCCGCTCCTGGGCCGACCCCGCCGTGGGGGTCGTCTCCCTGACCGGCGGCGGCGATCGCGCCTTCTGCGCCGGCGGTGACCAGAAGCAGCGAGCCGAGACCGGCGACTACGGCCCCAGCGCCACCGGGCTGTTCGAGGTCGAACGACTGCACCGCCTGATCCGCGACATACCCAAGCCGGTGATCGCCGCCGTCAACGGCTTCGCCATCGGCGGCGGCCACGTCCTCCACGTCATCTGCGACGTCACGATCGCCGCCGACCACGCCGAGTTCGGCCAGGTCGGTCCCCGCGTCGGCTCGTTCGACGCCGGCTTCGGCAGCGCCTACCTCGCGCGCGTCGTGGGCGAGAAGCGCGCCCGCGAGATCTGGTTCCGCTGCCGGCGCTACGACGCCGCCACGGCCGAGCGCTGGGGTCTGGTCAACGCGGTCGTCCCCGGTGATCAGCTGCGCACCGAGGTCCGAACCTGGGCCGACGACATGCTCGCCCTCTCGCCCACCGCCCTGCGCTTCCTCAAGCAGTCCTTCAACGCCGACAGCGAGCACATCGTCGGGATCGGCCAGCTCGCCTTCACCGGGCTCGGGCTGTACCTCGAGACCGACGAGGCCAACGAGGGCGTCCGCGCGTTCAACGACAAGCGCCCCCCGGATTACGGGCCCTACCGGGCCGGCGTCTCACGGTGAATGGCGGTAGATGAAAAAGTTTCCACGAACCTCTCCTCCCAGGCCAAGCTGCTCGATCGCTTTACGGACGCCGGGAAAGTCAGAATTGGTGTAGTCGTCGAAGATGACCGCGGCCCCGGGACGCAGGTTCGGTTGCCACGCGTGTACCTCCCGGATCGTCTGCTCGCGCTCATGCGAAGAGTCGACGTACAGCAGGTCGACCATTCCCGACTTCTCGGCGCCGGCCGCGCCGGGGCCGACCACCAGCTCGATCCGTGCTCGCACGTCCGCCTCGACCAACGCGAGGTATTGCTGCGGTCCAATCTCGCGCGAGAGGTCGGGGATGTCGTAGCTCACGACCCGGCGGTGCGGGTCGGCGAGCGCGAGCGTGATCGCCGTCCAAGCCGTGCCCGTGCCAAGTTCGACCACGAGCTCGGAGCCAGCGGCCAGCTCGAGCAACACGCGTGTATCCGCCGGCCGCGTGACCGAGTCGATGCTGAACCCGTCCTTGCTGCGCCACGCCAGCCGTCGCGCCCGCCAGTGAAACCACAGCACCCGCGCGCCCGCGCCACGCAACCCCCACATCCATTCCAGATCCCGTCGCTGACGGACGAGCAGCGACCGCACGCTGTTCATCGCGACGAAGATACGGCTCGTGAGTAGTCCGTGGAGCGCACGTAACCGTAAGAATGCGCGCGATGGCCTCCTGCTTCGTCAGTCGCGCGCTCCCGGGAGGAGCCCTCGACCGTCTACGCGCGGTCCACGAGGTCGACGTGTGGCCGCAGGCGCGACCACCCACGCGGGATGAGCTGATCGAGCGCACCGCTCCCGTCGAGGGGTTGCTCTCGCTGCTCCACGATCCCATCGACCGCGACTTCCTCGCCGCCTGCCCCAAGCTCCGCGCGATCTCGAACTACGCCGTCGGCTACGACAACGTCGACCTCGAGGCCGCCAGTGAGCGCGGGATCCCGGTCGGCCACACGCCCGACGTGCTCACCGACGCCACCGCCGACTTCGCGTTCACGCTGCTGCTGGCGTCCGCGAGACGGCTGGCCGAGGGCATCGCGGTAGCCGCGCGCGGCGACTGGCCGCCCTGGGGCCCGGGCGACCACCTCGGTCACGAGGTCCACGGCGCGACGCTGGGGATCATCGGCTTCGGCCGCATCGGACGGGCGGTCGCCAAACGGGCCGAGGGGTTCGACATGAAGGTCCTGCACACCTCATCGTCGTCCGACGCGGATTTGGAGCCGTTGCTCCGAGAGTCCGATTTCGTCTCCCTGCACTGTCCCCTCACCCCCGAGACCTACCACCTGATCGACGCCAAGGCGCTCGCGCTCATGCGCCGGAGCGCGATCCTCATCAACACCACCCGAGGGCCGGTCGTCGACCAGGTCGCGCTGCGCGACGCACTCGTCGACGGCACGATCGCCGGCGCCGCGCTCGACGTCACCGACCCCGAGCCGCTCCCCGCCGGCGACCCGCTGCTGGGCGCGCCGAACCTGATCGTGACGCCTCATATCGCCTCGGCGACGCGGGTCGCGCGAGAGCGGATGGCCGACGTCGCGGTCGACAACCTGCTCGCCGGACTCGAGCGGGGCTCGATGCCCCACCAAGCCAACGTCCTGCGCTGATGCGGGTCGCGGTCGTCGACATCGGCACCAACTCGACCCGCCTGCTGATCGCCGACATCGCCGACGGCCGGGTGGTCGAGGAGCTCGTGCGCCTCACCAACGTCACCCGCCTCGGCGCCGGCGTCGACGCCGATGGCCGCCTCAGCGACGAGGCCATGGGCCGCGTCTTCGCCGTCCTCGACGAGTACCGGATCCTGATCGACCGCCACCGCGCAAACAAGGCGCTCGCCGTCCTGACCAGCGCCGTGCGCGACGCCGAGAACGGCCGCGAGTTCGCCTCCACGGTCCAGAACCGCTACGGCCTCACCCCCCTCGTCCTCTCCGGCGATGAGGAGGCGCGACTTACGTTCCTCGGCGCGACCAGCGACCGCAACCTCGAGGACGGGATCCCGACGCTCGTCGCCGACATCGGCGGCGGCTCGACCGAATTCGTGATCGGCACCGGTCACGAGGTGGGGTTCCACGTCTCCAACCAAGCCGGCGTGGTGCGCCAGACCGAGCGCCACCTCACCGCCGACCCCCCGACCCAGGCCGAGCTGGACGAGCTCGCCGCCGACGTCCGCGAGATCATCGAGCGCGGCGTGCCCGAGCAGTACCGCGCACAGGTCCGGCACGCGATCGCCGTCGCGGGCACCGCGACCTCGATGGCGGCGATCGCCCAGAACCTCGAGCCCTACGACCCAGAGAAGGTCCACGGTTACGTGCTCACCGGCGCCGAGTGCGACGCCATTCTCGACCGCCTGGCCAAAATGACGCTGGCCGAGCGACGACGCGTGCCAGGCCTCCACCCAGACCGCGCCCCCACGATCCTCGCCGGCGCGATCATCCTCCGCGAGACGATGAGCCTGTTCGGGCTCGACCAAATCGAGGCGTCCGAGCACGACATCCTCCGCGGCGCCGCCCTCGGTCTCTAGCAAACCGACCACCAGCACGCGCAACCAATCGGTTACTTGGGGGATTTGTGCGGCATATGCATATCCGCACAAATCCCCCAACACACCCGTCCGACCCCCCGAACCACTTGACATGTGACCATTTGGTCACCTATCATCGTCGCCCTTGGATGACGACGACCTTGTCTTCAAAGCCCTCGCCGACCCCACCCGCCGGCACCTGCTGGACCAGCTGTTCGAGCGCGAGGGGCGGACGTTGACCGAGCTGGAGGCCGAGCTCGAGATGACCCGGTTTGGCGTGATGAAGCATCTGAAGGTGCTCGAGCAGGCGGGGCTCGTCGTCCATCAGCGTGCGGGACGGGAGAAGCGCCACTACCTCAACCCCGTCCCGATCCGGCGGATCCACGACCGGTGGATCGACAAGTACACCGAGCGCCACGTGGCGGCGCTGAGCGAGCTCAAGTCACGACTGGAGGGATCACGATGACCGTAGCGGCCGAAGTGCAGACGACGCAGGTCTACCAGGTATTCATCAGAGCGACGCCCGAGCGGATCTGGGAGGCGATCACCCGGCCCGAGTTCACGGTGCAGTATTTCCACGGCGCGCGGATCGAGCTCTCACCCGAGCGCCGCATGATGTTCGGGCCCGATGGGTCGACGTGGGGCGACGAGCCGGTGATCGAGTTCGACCCGCCGCGCCGGCTCGTCCATGGTTGGCGTTCTCTCTACTCCGCCGAGTTGGCAGAAGAGGCCCCGAGTCGTGTGACCTGGGAGATCGAGCCCCAGGAAGGCGGTTACTGCAAGCTGACCGTGGTCCACGACCAGCTCGAAGGCGCTCCGAAGACGGCCGGGAGCGTCTCCGGCGCCGGCTGGATGTTCGTCCTCAGCGGACTCAAGACGCTGGTCGAAACCGGTGAGCCGCTGGCCGTATGAGGTAATCAAAATGACCAGCCAGGCCGTCTGGGCGGTAAAACGGAGTAATGGCCGCTACGATCGTCCACTGGTCAGGGAAGGACCGCTCGGAACGCACCGATTGGTCAGCAGGATGACGAGAGATGGTGTGGCAATAGGAGCGATTGTCTGACTGGCCAGCCAGCCAGTCATGGACGAATGTTCGATTGTCGGCCCTTGGCGTACCGTGGATTATTCCCAGCGGGGTAGCGGTCGTGTAAGCGACTGATGCCCAACATAGGTTCGGGCGAAGCCGCAGACATCGGCGCCTCCCGCCGCCCGAACCACTCTAACTGGCCCTTTCTGGCACGTACCCCTGCCCGTCCCGATTGGGCCAAACCTGGATCGGAAGCCGCCCGCTGAGAATGCGGGCGGTTTTCGTTCTGGGACGAGACGCGCGGCCCGCGCCCACTCCCGCGGCGCGACGGCTCACGGCCCACCGCCTAGGCCAGAGTCGACTTCCTCGGGTACACGACGCTTGGGTCGGTCAACACGTTGACCAGCGCCGGCTTCCCCGACTCGAACGCCCGCTCGAGCGCCGGGCGCAGCTGCGCCGGCTCGCGGACGAGCTCGCCGTGCGCTCCGAGGGCGGCCACCATCTCGTCGTAGCGGGTCTCGGGCTGCAGGTCGGCGGCAACCGAGTAGCCGTAGAGGGACTCCATCGGGTGCTTCTCGAGCCCCCAGATGCCGTTGTTGCCGACCACCCCGACGACCGCCACCCCATGGCGGACCAAGGTGTCGAACTCGATGGCGGCGAACCCGAACGCTCCGTCGCCGAGCAACAGCACGACCTGCCGATCCGGATGCGCGAGCTTGGCCGCGAGCGCGTAGCCCGGGCCCGACCCGAGGCACCCGAACGGCCCCGGATCGACCCAGCAGCCCGGCTCGTAGGAGTCGATCAGCCGGCCGGCGAAGGAGACGAAATCCCCGCCGTCGCCGATCACGATCGCGTCGCGTTCGAGCATCTGTCCGAGCTCGCCGTAGATCCGCATCGGGTGTAGCGGAGCGCGGGCGTCGGACAAGAGGGCGGCCTCGCCGGCGCGCTGCTCATCCTCGATCCCGCGCAGCGAGGCGATCCACTCGGCGTGGCTCTGTCGCGGCGAGGCTCCTGACTCGGCGGCGGCCACCAGCGCGTCGAGCGTCGCCGGCAGCGCGCCGTAGAGCTCGGCCGCCACCGCGCGCGGATGATCGCGCTTGGGCTCGGCGACGCCGATCATCACCACATCGGCTTCCGCCGCGATTGCGGACCCGAACCCGAGCCGGAAGTCGAGCGGCGTGCCGATCACCAGCGCGAGGTCGGTCCCGCTCAGGCCGGTACCGCGGGCACGGGAGAAGCACAGCTCGTGATCGGCGGGTACGCATCCGCGGGCCAGGCCGTTGAGGAACGCGGGGACCTGGAGCCGTTCCACGAGCGAGCGCAACGCCTCCTCGCCGCGACCCCAGTACAGCCCGGTGCCGGCCATCACCACCGGCCGCTCGGACTCGCGCAGCAACGCGGCGGCGTGGTCCAGCGAGCGCTGGTCGGCCGCGGGGCCGCGCCATGGTTCCGGCAACGGTGCCGGTGGCGGGGACGGCGGGGCCTCGGTGAACACGTGGTCGAGCGGGAAATCGACGAACGTCGGCCCCGAATGGGGCGCCAGCGCGATCCGCATCGCCTCGTCCACCAGCACCGGGATCTCGGCGGTGTCGGAGGCGGTGTCCGCCCACTTGACCAGCGGACGCACGAACGGCACATGATCGAGCTCCTGGAGCGAGCCCTGGCCCCACCGGACCTGGGGGGCGCGGCCGCCGAGCACGACCATCGGCGAATCGTTCTGGCTGGCCGAGGCGATCGCACTCATTCCGTTGGTCACTCCCGGTCCGGCGGTGAGCGCGCACACGCCGAGCGAGCGGGTGACCTTGGCCCACCCCTCGGCCGCGAACGCCGCCGTCTGCTCGTGGCGCACGTCGATCAGCTCGATCCCTTCGGCGCGGCAGCCGTCGTAGATCGAGAACAGATGTCCGCCCGACAGCGTGAACAGCCTGTGCACGCCGTGAGCACGGAGGACTTGGGCGATCAGCCGCCCGCCGTGCAGCTTGGTCGTGGTCTCGGTCGCCACTCAGCTGGCGGCGGCAAGCGCGCGCGGGAGCACGCGCTCGCGCAGGAACAGCGGCAGCGGAATCGCGTGCAGCTTGGGCTGGAAGGCCGCAAGGTCGGCGAACGCCGATTCGGTCGCCACGATCTCGCTGGCGGCCGCGACGATCCGGGGATCGAAGCGGGTGGCCGACTGCGCCTCGAGCCAGAGCGTCGCCTCCGTCTGGGAGATCTCGGGTCCGCCGGCCGCGGTGAGCCGAGCCCACTCCGCGGCCACCGCGATCAGACGGCTCTCGAGCGGGATCGTCTTTCCGCCGATCTTGGCCGGGAGTCCGGTGCCGTCCCAGCGCTCGGTGACGTGCAGCGAGACCGTCCAAGCTTCGTTGGTCCGGTGTCCGTGGGCCCGAAGGGTGGTCGGCGGCGCCGGCAGGTACACGCCGGACCGCGGGAGCACGGCGCCCCCGTCGGCTTCGAACAACTCGGCGGCGTGGACCGCGATCCGCCGGCGACGGTGAGAGACGCCCAGATGGGCCGCCAGGGCCCGGACGTAGAGACGGGTCGCATCGGCCTGCGGGAGCCGAGTCACATCACGAGAGCGAGCCAGCGCCGGCAGCAACAGTTGTGGTACGACGAGCACGCCGCCGGCGACGAGGAGCGCGCCCCACCCGAGCGGGACGATCAACAGAGCGCACAACGTGGCCAAGGTGAGCAGCGCAACCTCGCCGCCCAGCACGCTCATGAACTCCTCTTGGATCAGCGTCGGCAGTCGGTTGCCCTGGTAGAGCGTGCCGTACAGCCCGCGCGCGATCCCGAAGTTCACGAGCTCGAGCGCGACCCCGGCGGCGAGGATGGTCAGTCCCGCGCGCGGCGACAGCGAGTGCCCGTGGGCCAAGACCAGGACACCGGCGGCTGCCAGCACCCCCCAGCCGTAGGAGGCGACGTTCGCACCGATGCCGAGCGCGATGGCGCGGCTGACCGGCCGTTCACGGCGTCGGCGCAATTGCCGCAGTGCTTCGGGGAGCAGCCAGACGAGCAGAGCCGGGAGCGGCCCACCTACGAGCAACGCCAGCAGCGAGATCGCGCCGAGCCCGTTGAACCAGACCGGGCGCTTGAGCCATAGCTCTCCGAGGACCGTTGCAAGTGCGAGGGCCTCGAGCCCGAGCAGCAACACGGGGTAGCGGACGGTGACCGGGTGGTGCAGGAGTGCGCCGACGGGCGCGAGGGCCAGCAGGAGTCCCGTGATCAGACAACAACAGAGAACTTGGCGCCTACGCACCGAATCTCCTGCTACCGCCCGGAATGACCGGCGTCTCGCGCCGGTTTTGTCGTCTTGCGCCTGATCCATGCCCACCACGTAATGCTAGTCGGACAGGGACCAGATTTTTCTCAGCCGTTGCCCCAGCTCATGAGAGCCCTCCTCATCTTTGGTAATGGTTTGCAAATGCTCCAGGTCAGCGTTGTTACCGTGGCCGGGAATTTTTGCCGATCATTGGGTGCATTAAATCCCTAAAGGTAAGACCAAATTTCTGTCCTATGGTGGATTGTCCGATCCGGTCAGTCGCATGGCATTTACGATCGCTCCGCCTAGGATGATCAGCGCCAAAACGTAGAACCAGCCAAGAACGATCACAACGAAAACGATCGTCGTGCCGAAGCGAGCGATCGTCGAGATGTGCGAGAGATAGATCGGGAACGCGTAGTCGACGATCGTGATCGCAACCGTCGCCCCGAGCGCGCCTGGCCAGACGCCCCGCCACGGGACGCGTCGGTTGGGCACGCGGGCATAGATCACCGTCAAACACGCGAACAGCAGCAGCACGCTGGCGATCAGCGAGACGACGTACACCACGTCGTTGACCTGAGCGAGGTCGAGCGGCAGTTCGTGGGCGCTGACCTTGAGGATGCTCTGGACGGTCGGTACCGCGACCGTCGCGATCATGAACAGGAGCACGACCGCGAGCATCGACAGGGCAAAGCGCTTCTGCTGGAGCCAGGGTCTCGAGGGGACGCCGTAGACGCGGCCGAAGGCGGTGTCGAGCGCACCCCACAGCGACGATCCGAGCCACAGACTGGCGAGCAGCGCGAGCACCCCGGTGCTGGTGGTCGAGTCGGAGACCTGATCGAGCAGCGAGCTCAGCGTGTGCTCGGTGCTGCCGGGAAATACCTGGCGCAAATCGTTCAGCACGCTGGTCTGGACGGCATGGCTCGATAGCACTTGGCCCGCGATGAACAGCCCCAGGAGAGCCACCGGGATCACCCCGAGCAGCATGTTGTAGGCGACCATCGCGGACGTGCCCGTGATGCCGGCATCCCATCCGATCCGCCAGAATCGGGCGACTGCGTGACGCAGGCGCCGCCAGCCGTTGACGACTAGCCGCGCGCGCGGCCGGCGGACACGCCGTCGCCGCTCAACGTCCGAGGCGCCCATGGCTCCACCTGCGCTTCCTCGCCTACTTGCTGGACCGGGGCGAACGAGCTGGCCCCGCACTCGGCGGGGTCTCGCGACGAGCACAAGCCGCGCGAATTCCGCCTGGCAATCGCACGCACAGCCCGGTTGACCGGATCATGCATGCGAGGAAGTATGAAGCCGATGCGGGCGGCCGCGCCCGGTAGGCCATCAGGGACGTTTGCGCTATCCCGCGGGAGCGAGCGGCGGACCGTAATCGGTCCCCGCGCGGATGTGAATCGCGGCGTCAGCCAGCGCGCGCTCGCCGGCAAACCAGCGCCCCTCGACCTCGATCGCCGGCAGCCGGCTGACCCCGGCGGCTTGCAGAGCCCGCGCGGCATCCCGCAGCGGTCGATCGCGGGACGCATCGCCCGCCGCGGCCAGGCACGCCCGTAGCGGCATACCGGCCGCGGCCGCGGCCTCGGCCAACGTCTCGGGGTCCTCCAGATCGAAGCCGCCGCAAAACGCCAGCCGCATCGCGGCCAGCACAAAGCGAGCCCCAGCACCGAGTTCGACCGCGTGGCTGGCTGCCCTCAGCGCACGGGCCGGCTCGGCGAGCAGTCGGTCAGGCCACACCAACGGGAGCCTCATCGCCACGGCGCACGTCTCGGCGTGTGCCCGGACCGCGGGTTGCTCGGTCCATAGCGGCCCGCAGAGCACCGTGCTCGCGACCGGAACCCAGGTCACATCGCCGAGGATCCGCTCGATTCGTTCGGCGGCGAGATACGAGAAGGGGCAGCTGAGATCGAAATGAAACGTGCTCCGGACCGGTCGCACGGTTATCGAACGGGCTGCGCGGCGCTCGGCGAGGACGATCAGATCACCCATCAGGAGCTTGAAACGACGGCCGCGGACGAAACTGGCGCTAACCGCTACGAATTGGACAAAAATTGCCGGAAGGATCGTCAGTAACGAGTTGCGCGCTGAGTGGCGTGCGTTAAACTCAAAATTAGGTGGGTGCGATCCCACCCCGGAGACCGCCATTCCTCACGTTCCACCGCCCAAACGTCATCCGTACGATCAGTGGTCGCCTGACGCTCGTGCCTTGGACCTCGTCGGCGATAAGTGGACGCTACTGATCGTTCGCGATCTGGCCGCCGGGCCCCGGCGCTTTGTCGAGTTGCAGCGTGTGCTGCCAGGGATCTCGACTGAGCAGCTCCGCTCGCGGCTCAACCGGATGGTTGCCGATGGCATGCTCACGCGCCAGCGCTATCGCGAGGTCCCGCCGCGGGTCGATTATGAGCTGACCGAGCGCGCCCGCGAGCTGTTGCCGGTCCTCGGCGAACTGGCGCGCTGGGGCTATGAATGGGCCTGGAGCACACCCCGCGTGTCCGAGCACATCGACATCGGCGCGATCTTCCGGCTCGCGCCGGGACTGATCGATGCCAGCGGGTCGGGCGGCACCGTCGAGTTGGTGGTCACCGACGGCCGGCCGAACGGCGACCCGGCGAACTACTCGCTGACGGTCTCGGCCGATGGCGTGACGATCGACGAGCGCCCGGCTGGTCGAGCCGACGGCCAAGTCCGCGGAGATGCGCAGGCGTGGATCAGCGCGTTCTCGCCTGGCGGCAATCGCGCCGGCCTCGAGATCAGCGGCGATCGCCTCCTCGCCGAGCGGGTGTTGGACCAGCTCGCTCCTGGTGGCCCGCGCGCCGATCGCTCCACGAGCGCGGCCGCCTAGCACCCCTGCGCCGGCATAGGCGCTAGCTTTCATGCTGCGTAGCCCGGGTGGCGGAACTGGTCAGACGCGATCGTCTTAAGAACGATTGCCCTAGTGGCATGAGGGTTCGAGTCCCTCCCCGGGTATTGGCTCCGGCACAGCTTAAGCGCAACTAATCCGCTGCTACGGTGTCCTTACCACTCGAGAGGCCCTAATCGCCGGGAATGGAAGTCTCTGCACTCAAATACTCCGGGTCGGTCGGTTTGCATGCGCGCTCCCCGCTGCTCCGTCTTCAGTCGGACGAGCGCCTGGTCACGCTGACCCGTCGGGGCAACACGTCCGCCTTCGAGGTGCTGGTGGCCCGCTACTCGTCGCGGTTGCTCGCCTTCTGCCGGCATCTGCTCGGTTCGCGCGAGGACGCCGAGGACGTGCTCCAGGAGATCTTCGCCGCCTCGTTCAACGCGATCCTGGCTGATGACCGCCCGATCAACGTCCGGCCATGGCTCTACCGCATCGCTCGCAACCGGTGCCTGAACCATCTGCGGCGGATCCAGGCGATCGGCGTCGACTCGATGGACGTTCACTTTTCCGACCACGGCGCCAGCACGGCCGACAAGGTCCACGAGCGCGAGGAGTTCCGCATGCTCGTGGGGGACATCAACGAGCTTCCGGAGACCCAGCGCACAGCCCTCGTGCTGCGCGAGATGGATGCCCTCTCCTACGAGCAGATCGCCGAGGCGATGGAAACGACGGTTTCGAGCGTCAAGTCACTGCTCGTCCGCGCGAGGATCTCGCTGGCCGAGGCCGCCGAGGCCCGGCTGCTCACTTGCGAAGAGGTACGGATTGAGCTCGGCGAGGTCGCCGAGGGCCTGATCCGCCGGCCCAGCCCCCTGGTGCGGCGTCACCTGCGGGCCTGCAAGCGGTGCTCGGCGTTCAAGGTCCAGCTGAAGGAGACGAACAAGGCGCTGGCCGCACTGATGCCCATCGGCCCGCTCGTGCTGCTGAAGAAGTTCGCCCTCAGCCACATCCCGCACTCGGCCGGCTCCGGCGCGACGGCGGCCGGTGGCGGCGCGACGGCGGCGGGCGGTAGCGCCACGGCCGCCGGCTCCGCGGCGGCCGGCGGCTCGATCTTCGCGGGATCGACCGCGGGCAGTTTCGTCTCGGCCGGGGTCGGGGCGATCGCCACCAAGGCTGCCGCGGGCATCGCGGCCGCCGCGCTGGTCACCGCCGGCGCGGTCGAGGTCTCGCACGTCGCCCATCCGCAGAATCCGGTCTACGCGATGGAGCACGGCTCCAGCTCGCCCCCGTCCGGCAGTCCCCGCGGTGGCGCGGCGGGAGCCGCCACGCGCGAGGTGACGCACACCACGCGGACGGCGACGACCGAGGAGACGAAGACCGACGACAAGAAGACGGGCACGCAGAAGCAGACGCCCGCCAAGCCGACCCTGGTCGCGATGGTGACGACGAAGCCGACCGTCACCAAGACCGCCACCACGACGGCCACCACGTCGAGCGCAGCGACCACCACCGCGGCCACCACGACGGCCTCGACGACGCCCGCGGCGCCGGCGACGACCACCACCACGACGACGACCACCACGACCACCCTGCCGGGCCGCACGCAGACCCAGACCGATCCCACCGTCCTCAATCCGACCGGCCCCGGCACCACCACCGATACCTCGACGGGCACCACCACCACTTCAACCACCGCCGAGACGACCACCGAGACGTCCACCACGACGACCAACGTCCCGGTCACCACCGTCTCCACCACGAGCACCAGCACCGGAGATTCAGGCAGCAACGGCGACGCCGGTGGCGTCGACGGGACGCCCAGTCCCGCCCCGACCTCGGTCAACGGCCTCGGCTCCACCGGCGGCCCCGGCTGGGACGCGACTCCCTAACCCCGGCCGGCCGCCTCCTCCGTGTGATCGACTTCGACCACTTTGTCGCCGTCGACATGCGCGTCGGGCGGATCACCTCGGTCGAGGACTTTCCCCAGGCTCGCGTACCGGCTTGGAAGCTGACGATCGACTTCGGGGAGGAGGTCGGGACCAAGCGGTCCTCGGCCCAGATCACCCACTACACGCGCGAGGAGCTCGAGGGGACGCTGGTCGTGGCGGTGGTCAACTTCCCGCCCCGGCAGATCGGGCCCTTCATGTCCGAGGTGCTGGTCCTGGGGGCGCTCGACGACGAACTCGGCGTCGTGCTGCTGCGACCCGACCAGGACGCGGCCGTTGGCTCGAGGATTGGCTAGGGCGCCGGCTCGCCACCGATCACCAGCGCCCCACGCGTGATGCCGTCGACCGCGATCGCGTAGTTCCCCTGCCGCTGGCCGGGGATCTGGACCGTCGCGTGTCCGTGCGCGGGCACGGTGAGGGAGTGGTGCAGCGGCGTGCGGATCTCCACGAGATGTGCGCGCGCGTCGAGCGACTGGATCGTCAGCCGGATCGCGATGAAGGCCGGCGAGCTCACGTTGGGTGGGGTGAGGACGCCGCCGGCACGCAGGGTGAATGACGCCGGCACGCGCACGTTCTGTCCTGCGCCCGCCGGCGGGCCGGTCGTGTTGGCAGTCGTCTGGGGCGGCTGACCCACGGTCGTGATCTTGGTCGAGGACGAGGTGGACGCCGACGACGTGCTCGTGGTTGTGCTAGCCGGAGCGGTGGCGCTCGTCTCGGTCGTCGGACTCGCGGCCGAAGAGGACGTCGCGGTCCTCGAAGCGCTCGTCGACGTCGACGAGCTCGTCGAGCTCGACTTGCTCGACCCGCCGCAGCCGGCGAGCGCAAGCGCCGCGAGCACGAGGAGGATGGGCCACCGTCTCACGCGCCCAGGATAGTTCCCGAAACATCGCAATCCCTCATCCGCCGTACGCGCGCCTCAGCTCCGCGTAATACCGATCCTCGCCGAACCGGTCGCGGACCCGCGCGATCCCGCGATCTCCCACCGTGCGCCGCTGCGCCGGATCCCGCCACAGCCGGCCCAGCGCCGTAACCCACGCGCCCGGGTCCTCCGCGGGCAGCACGGCGTCGCGGCCGACCAACTCGGGCAGACCGCCCCGGTCGCTGGCGAGTACGGGCACGCCGGCGGCCAGCGCCTCGAGCACCGAGTACGGGCACGGCTCCTCCCACCGCGATGGCGCGAGCACGACCGCGGCCTGGGCGCGCAGCTCGGCCAGCTCCGCCGGCGCCACCCTCCCCACGAAGCGGATCTCTCCGGTCGCCGCGAGATTCCGAAGACGCGCCTCGTCCGGCCCCGCCCCGGCCACCACGAGCGGCACCCCGGCCTCCGCGGCCGCCGCGATCGCGGTATCGATGCCCTTCTCTTCGACCAGCCGGCCCGCCGCGAGCGCGAAGCTGCCCCGGTCGGCCCGCGAGCTCGCCGCCACCGCCGCCCGCGGCACGAAGTTGGGCAGCACCGAGGTGTGCTCGGGCGGGAGTCCGAGCTCGACCAGTCGCGTCCGCAGCGCCTCGCTGACCGCCACGAGCCGGTCGGCGCCGGCGAGCAGCCGCGGCTGCTGGTGGCGCAGCCCAACCGCGTACACCGCCGCCTCGGATAGCGAACCACGACAGCGCAGTTGGAGGCCCGGGTACGTGTTCGTCGCCCGACAGCGGAAGCAGGCCCGCCCGTCCCGGTAAGCGATCCCGATCGCGCAGAACAGACGGAAGTTGTGGAGGTGCAGGACGGTGCGCGCGCCCGCGCCACGGGCCGCCGCGAGCGCCCGCCACCCGAACAGCGGGTGGATGTTGTGCACGTGTACGACATCGGCGCGCAGACGGCGCGCGGCGCGCGCGACCTGGTCGGGATGGACGCCGCCGGCGAGCATCGCCCCGGCCGCGCGGCCCGCCCCGAGCGAGGCGCTCGACCGCTCGAGCACCTCGACTTGATCGCCACGGCTCCGGAGCAGTTCCGCGATCTCCCGCACGGCGCGCTCCTCCCCGCCCTCGATCCGGTAGCGGTTGTGGAGCAGGAGCACGCGCATCGGTAGCCGCGCGATTGTGTCAACGTGGGGCGCGCGTGACGACGGCGCTGCTCACCAACTACCTCGCCGCCTACCGGATGCCCCTCTACGAGCGGCTGTGGCAGCGGCTTGGCGTCGAGGTCCTCTGCTACGGCGGCGGCGAGCGCTACGTGCCGGCGTGGTTCGCCGATTTGGACGCCCAGCTCGCCCGCGCGCCGTTCCCGGCGCGCCGCTTGCGGACCCCGCGCGAGGCGTTCGCGGTGGCCCGCCATCACGATGCGCTGATCGCGCCGTTCGCCGGCGGCGCGATCCTGCCGGCCGCCTACGCCGGGGCGCGCGCGCATCGCCGGCGGTTCGTCCTCTGGGCGTCGGTGTGGGCGCAACCGCGCTCCCTCGCCCACGCGCTGGCGCTCCCGGCGACGCGCCACATCTATCGGCACGCCGACGCGATCGTCGCCTACGGCGAGCACGTGCGCCGCTTCGTGGCGCGATCCCAGGGACGGCAACACGGCGTCTTTGTCGCTCCGCAGTCGGTCGAGCCGCTGTTGTTCGCCCGTCGTGTAGGGCCGACGGAGATCGAGGCGTTTCGCCGCCGACACGCCCTCGGGGATGGCCCACTCGTCCTCTACACCGGCCGTCTGGTGAGCGAGAAAGGAGTCGCGGTGCTGCTCGACGCCTGGCGCCGCCGATCGAGCCCGGCGACGCTGGTGGTGATCGGGGACGGGCCGCTATCGCGCGCGGTGGCGGCGACCGACGGCGCACGGTGGCTCGGCGTGCGCCCGCGTCCCGAGCTGGCGGTCGCCTACGCCGCCGCCCAGCTCGCGGTGCTCCCCTCGATTCCCACCCCCCGCTTTCGCGAACCGTGGGGTCTGGTGTGTAACGAAGCGATGCACCAAGGCCGGCCGGTGGTGGCCAGCCACGCGGTCGGGGCGGTCGCCGGTGGCCTCGTGCGCGACGGCGAGACCGGGCTGGTCGTACCCGCCGGCGACGCCCCCGCACTCCGAGCCGCCATCGACCGCCTGCTCGCCGACGAACTGCTCCGCCGCCGCCTGGGCGACGCGGCCAGGCACGCGGTCGCCCAGTACACCTACGACGCGATGGTCGACGCGTTCACCGGCGCGCTCCAGTACGCCGGCTCAAACACCCGCTCTCACTGGCCCACCGAGAACAGCGCCTCCAGATCGTGGCGCGAGTAGACCTCGAACGCCACCATCGTCTGCGTCTTGTGGACCCCTGAGAGCTGGGAAATCTGACCGGTGACGACGGTCGCCAGATCCTCGTGTCGGCGGAGCCTGAGGATCGCCACGAAGTCCCACTCACCGGTGACCGAGTAGGCCTCGGCCACGCCATCGATGTCGGCGAGCTCGCCGCCCAACGAGCCGAGCGCGCTTCGATCGGATTGGATGAGAACGATCGCGTGGGTCACCCCTCGTGCGCCTCCCCGGGCTCGAGCACGACGACGCGCGACTGGGTCGCGGACTCGACGGCGGACTTGAACGCCTGCGCGTCGGTTTCGATCAGCGGGAAGGTGCCGTAGTGACACGGGATCACGGTCTTGGCGCCGACCAGGCCGGCCGCGTCGACGGCGTCGGTGCTGTCCATCGTGTAGTGGCCGCCGATGCACATCAGCGCGACGTCGATCGGCGAGCGCTTGCCGACGAGCTGAAGGTCCGAGAACAGGGCGGTGTCGCCGAGGTGGTACACGATCGTGTCGTGGAAATTGATCAGCAGCCCGGCCGGCGTGTTGACCGCGCCCTTGGGGGTCGTCGAGGTGTGCCACGCGGGTACGAGCTTGACCCAGCCCCAGTCGAACCTGACCGTCCCGCCGAGGTTTGGATCGCGAACGTCGATGCCATCCTCCTCGAGCTCCCTCGCGATCTCGACGATCGCGACCGTCGGTGCGCCGGTCCGCTTGGCGATCGCCACCGTGTCACCGAGGTGATCGCCGTGGCCGTGGGTGAGGAGGATCGTCGTCGCGGCGACGTCCTCGGCCCCGATCGCGGCCTTCGGGTTGCCGGTCAGGAACGGATCGATCAACACCGTCGCGTCGCCGTCCTTGAGCGTGAAGCATGCGTGTCCGAGAAAGCGCACTTCCATCGTCGGTCAATCCTCCTGTTCGTTTCCAGTTCCCGGGTGCGGCTCGAGCGTGCGCGCGAGCTCGAAGCCCACGGCCACGCCCACCATCATGCCGAGGCGCGTCTCCTCCGCGACCAGCGTCCGCACGGCGCGGGCGCGCTCGTACGGATCCTCGGCGCCGGCGGCCTCGCGGACCGCCTGGTCGTGAGCCTGATCGAACCAGCCGCCCTCGGCCAGCGCCGCACCGAGGACCCGCTGAAGCGCCGGCGCGACTCGCGCGACGACGTCTTGGGCCTTGCGCAAGCGCTGCGGGTCGGCGAGTTCAGCGAGCGCAGCATCCAGCTCGCCGTCGGTGTAGATGCGTTCCGCCACGACTTTCGAGGATCATACGTCCGTGGTCGTGTCGCTGACCTCCCTCTCCCACGGCGCCGGTTGCGGCTGCAAGCTCCCGGCGGCGTCGATCGGTCCGCTGCTCGCGCACGTGCCGACCCCGCCCGACCCGAACGTCCTCGTCGGCTTCGATACCGCCGACGACGCCGGCGTGTATCGCCTACGCGACGACCTGGCGATCGTGCAGACGGTCGACTTCTTCACTCCGATCGTCGACGACCCGTTCGACTTCGGACGGATCGCCGCCGCCAACGCGCTGTCCGACATCTACGCGATGGGAGCCGAGCCGGTCAGCGCCCTGAACCTCGTCGCCTTCTCGCTCGAGCAACTCGGCGAGGAGCCGCTGATCGAGATCCTGCGCGGCGGCGCCGCGATCGCCGCCGAGGCCGGGGCGGCGATCCTCGGCGGCCACTCGATTGACGACCCGGAGCCGAAGTACGGGCTCGCGGTGACCGGCGTGGTCCATCCGGACGAGGTGCTCACCAATGCCGGCGGACGCGCCGGCGACGTGCTGGTCTTGACCAAGCCGCTCGGGGCCGGAGCGGTCTCGACGGCGATCAAACGCTCGCTCGAGGCGCCGCTGGACGAAGCCGTTGCGGTGATGAGCACGCTGAACCGCGACGCGTCCAAGGCGGCCCGCGCGGCGGGCGTCCACGCCCTTACCGACGTGACGGGCTTCGGACTGCTCGGTCACCTCCACGAACTGTGCGCGGCCAGCGGCCTCGCCGCGGAGGTGGATGCCGGGGCGGTACCGGTGATCGACGGCGTGCTCGAGCTGCTTGCGGACCCCAGCGAGCGCGCGATCGCCGGCGGGACCCGGCGCAACCGCGCCCACGCCGAGCAGTTCACCTCGTTCGCCCAGGACGTCTCGCCCGAGCGCCGCTGGCTGGTGTGCGACGCGATGACCTCCGGCGGCCTGCTGGCGGCCGTGCCCGCCTCACGCGCCGCGACGATCCCCGGCGCGGTGATCGGTCGCCTGCTCGACGGGCCCGCGGGAACGATCAGCGTCCGCTAGCGCGCTCAGCGTTGGATCTGGGGAACGGTAGGGGAGGAGCACCGGCCGTGAGCGGCGCTCACCGCCCCCCGAGCGATGGAATTGTCAAAAAGCTACAAATAATCGGCCGCTCCGCCACGTTCCGACGCCGGGCGGGCGGCTCAGCCGCCGTCCCCGCCGCCGAAGTCGCGCGGACCCTCCGAACGTTGGCAAATCTCCGCCACCCCCCGGCGGAAATTTGCCAATGTTCGCCGGGGACCCCGCTGAGCGCCGATTTCCGGGTTATCAGATCGACACAACCCCGGAAGAGTCCCGCCCGACGAGTGCGAGACCCGCCTCCCGTTCCCAAGCAACAACGCTAAGCGCGCACGCCACCACCCGGCGCTTCCCCCCATCGGCCGACCGGCCCCACCGGCCCCACCACCCCCGGCGCCACCCACCACCCCCGGCATCAGCCCCCGGCCAGCACCTCGACGGCGACGTCCCGCGGCTCGCGGCCGTTGATCGGGCTGATGTCCATCGGACAGGCGGAGATCACCGCAACGACATCGGCCAGCGCCTCGAACGTCACGTAGTCGCCCGCGCAAGACACCGTCGGGAGGAACTCGAGGCGGCCGTCCTCGTGCCAGGCAATGTTCATAAGCCCACAGAATCCGCCCGTTACGGTAACTGCGCCCGGACGTATTTACATGAACCGGGCTAGTGCTCGAGGCGCATCAACGGCAGCCCGAGCGCGAACCCCGCCACGACTCCGACGCCGCCGGCAATCCAGCTCGCTTCGGGCGCGGCGAGCGGAATCAGGAGGACGACGGCCGCGATCACCGCCGTCCCGAGCAGGTCTCCGTCGATGTCCTCCCGGCGCCGCAAGGTGAGCAGGTCGGGGAGCGCCCACGCGCACAGCAGCGCCAGCGCGGCGCCGTTGGCGCCCATCGCGATCGGCAACGGGTAGATGGCGGCCGCGACCGCGATCCCGCCGACGCCGCCGACCAGGAACAGCGCTAGTACCGCCGCCGGACCGTGGCGCCGCTCCATCAGCCAGCCGAAGAGGGCGATCGTTCCCAGCGCAATCACCGCGTAACCCGTGTTGACGTATACAAACGGCGCGGTCAGCAGCCGCCACCACGACGCGCCGGGTTTCACCCCGTTGATGGCGATCGTGGATAGGTTAACCGCCCCGGTGCGCCACAGCAGCGTGCCGGCCACCCCGGCCACGAGCAACCCGATCGTGGCGTAGGGGTGCGCCTCCGCCCGGATGCCGGGGATCTCGCCGCGGCGGAGTCGGGGCAGCGACGGCGTGGGCGGACGGCGCCGGCGCTTCTCGGTCACGCGCCCGTCACGGTCGAGCTTGGGGGCGCGCTTGCGGAGCCGATTGCCGCAATACGGGCATTCGGTGATGTACGGACTCACCTCCGATCCGCAGCTCTTGCAGATCACGAAGAGGTCAGGGCCACCGGTGCTCACGAACGGATTGTAGAACCGCCTGGCACCCCGTCACTGCAGGTTGTCTCGATTGTCGTCAAGTGCGGGTCCCAACTGCCCGTTAATCGACGGCGCTCAAGCCGCGGTTGCAGCGACAATCTCCGCCATGACCTCGCGGAAGTCGTGGTTGGCTTCGTAGACGACGACCTGGCGCGCGGCCCCGTTGCCGCGCTCGAGCAGGTCCTCGACGGCCTCGAGATCGTTCGCCGAACCGAGGTCCTGGGCGTGCTCGCGCATCCGGTCGAGCAGCCGGCGGGCCAGCGCCCGGGTGGAGACGCGCTCGAAGCTCGGGAGGTCGACGAGCTCGCCGTCGAGCCCATGGCGAGCGGCCAGCCACTTGTTCTCGTCGAGCATCTCGAACGGGTAATCGGACAGCTGCTTGCCGGCCTCGTAGTGCTCCGCCAGCTCCTTGACCATCGCTTGAACGAGGGCGGCCAAGCCGAGCGTGTGCTCGATGTGGGTCTGCGAATCCATCACCCGCACCTCGATCGTGCCGAAGTTCGGGTGTGGCCGCACGTCGTGCCACAGGTAGGTGTAGTCCTCGATCACCTTGGCCGTGATCATGAACTCGATCCGCCGCTCGTAGTCCTCCCAATTCCGGTAGTACGGCGGGAGGCCCACGCGCGGGAAGGCGCGGAAGATCGGGGTGCGGGTCGAGGCCAACCCGGTCGAGTCCGCGCGCCAGAACGGGGAGTTGGCCGACAGGCCAAGCAGCACCGGCACGTGCACGCGCATCCCGTTGGCGACGTGCATCGCCTTGTCGGCGTCGTCGATCCCCACGTGCACGTGCATCCCGAAGATCAGCTCCTGCCGAGCCACGAACCGCAGCGCGGAGATCAGGTCGCGATATCGGGGCCGGGCCACGATCCGCTGGTCCTCCCACATCGCGAACGGATGGGTGCCCGCGGAACCGATAGTCAGGTTCTTCTTCGCCGCTGTCTGCCCGACCTGTCGGCGCAGCGAGCGCAGCTGCTCCCCGGCCTCGGAGGTGTTCATGCACGGATCGGTCGAGACCTCGAGCACGGACTCCATCAGCTCCGGCTTGATCTCGCCGGCCGGCGCCGCCTCGAGCAGCGATTCGATCGCGTTGACGAGCTCGAGCGTCTCGGCATCGAGGATCATCAGCTCCTCCTCGATGCCAAGCGAGAACGCGGGTCCGGTGAATTTGTGATCCACGCGCGGCAGCCTAACGGGATCGGCGGCAGCGTTCTCGGCCTGAGCCGGCGGGCACCCACCCTCGTCCGAGCGACCACTTATTCCCGCGCGCGCCTAGACTGAGCGCTGAGCGGCGACGATCATCTGAGTGAGAGGACGAGAAATGGCGCTGGGCTACGACGGCAAGCTCTACATCCTGGCCTTCGACCACCGGGGGTCTTTTCAGAAGGGTTTGTTCGGGATCACCGGCACGCCGACGGCCGAGGAGGTTGAGCGGATCGCCGACTCCAAGCGCGTGATCTTCGAAGGGATGCAGATCGCGGTCAGCCGCGGCGCGGAGGCGGGCGCCACCGGAGTGCTGGTCGACGAGCAGTTCGGCTCCGACATCCCCGAGCGCGCCCACGCGGACGGGCTCAAGCTGGCGATGCCGGTCGAGAAGTCGGGACAGAACGAGTTCGACTTCGAATACGGCGCCGACTTTCCCGCGCATATCGAGAAATTCCCCGTCGACTTCTCCAAAGTGCTCGTCCGCCTGAACCCGGACGGCGACGCCGCCCTGAACGCTGAGCAGCTGGAGCGGCTCAAGGAGCTGGCCGACTGGCTGCACGCCAACGACCGGAAGTTTCTCTTCGAGCTGCTCGTCCCCGCGGAGAAGGAGCAGCTCGAGAGCGTCGGCGGCGATACGGATCGCTACGACGCTGAGCTGCGCCCCGAGCTGATGCGCCGGGCGATCGAGATGGCGCAGAACGCCGGGGTCGAGGTGGATATCTGGAAAATCGAGGGCCTCGACGATCGTGCCGACGCGGCCATGCTCGCCGAGCAGACCCGCAGCGGCTCCGGGCGCGAGGACGTCAAGTGTGTGCTTCTGGGGCGCGGCGCCTCGACTGAGAAGGTCGATCACTGGCTCCAGCAGGCGGCCCCCGTCGAGGGGTTCATCGGCTTCGCGATTGGGCGCTCGATCTGGTGGGACGCGCTCAAAGCGTGGCTCGCCAATGACCTCGACCGCGAGGCAGCCGCCTCGCAGATCGCCGACAACTACCTGCGGTTCGTGAAGGTCTACGAGCGCCAAGTCGTGGCCTGAGCGGCCCCGGGGCGGTCAGCCGGCGACCGCCACCCAGGTCTGCACCGATTCCTGCATAACCCAACCCTGCAAGATCTCCGTCACGGGTGGTAGGCTCGCCGCCCATGGCGATGAAGATGCGTCAAAGCTTGGCTCAGCTGGAGCAGGAGTTCCGGCACGAGGCCCAGATGGACCGCAAACGCCGCGAGCACCTGCGGCGCAACGCCGTGGTCCGCTCGCGCAAGCGGACCCGGGTGAGGGCGGCCAAGCGCAGCTCGGTTCGCTTCTGGCTCCTCGTGCTTTCACTGATCGCCACCGCGCTGATCGTCACGGCGGCCATGTTCGAAACGCTGTACCGACTGCTGACTTAGTGCTCGTCGCGAATGCGACAACGCCCCTGTGCCGGCTCCCTGCCGGCTCGAGCGGTGAGTCTCAGGCGCGGTGCTCCCCTGCCCGCGCCGGTTTCCCTACGAAGACTCTCCGAGGCCGCGCAGCGCGGCGTCGACTTCTTCACGTGCACCCTTGCCGCCGCCCGGACGCTCCTGCTGGATCTCGAGGTAGACCTCTTTCCGGAACACTGGAATGTCACGCGGCGCCTGGATGCCGATGCGGACCTTCTCGCCCATGATCGCTAGCACTGAGACTTCGATGTCGTCTCCGATCATGATGCTCTGGTTGGACTTCCGAGTGAGTACCAACATTTGGAAAATCTGCCTCCCTGCTAGCCGAGTGCTTGAGAAGACTGGACCTAAACCACTCCTGCCGGCGAGCGGCCCGGTCTGCCCTGCAGCCAGCATAGCGGTTCGGCTCTGTCCTACACAAATGACTCATCGGGCGGCAGAAAACCATCCGTCCGCGGCTGTAATAGTCTCCGAGCCCTCATGCCTCGCCGATCACTACGCCCCGAGCTGAACCGCATCCGCGCCTGGGTCCGCCAGGGCCGCACCGATGCCTGGATCGCCCACCAATTGGAGGTCACCGTGCAACAAGTCCAGGCCTTCAAGCGGGAGCAGGGGCTCGAGCCCGGCGACGAACCCGAGGGCGGCGCCGTTGCTCTCGACTACGACGACGAGATCGACCTGCGGGCTGAGGACGACGCCCTGATCGCGGCCGAGCTGGAAGCCGCGGAGGCTGAGCGCGCCGAGGAGGATGAGGACGAGGAAGACGACGGCGGCGAGAGCCGCCCGAGCCGGCGCCGTCGAGGCCGCCGGGGTGGCCGTGGCGGGCGTAGCCGGCGCAAGTCGACCACGCTCGAGGCCACCTTCGACCACGGCGAGGAGGGCTACGGGCTATGGCTCGACCCCGCGGTCCAGGATGACCCGATCTACGCCGAGTACTGGGCCGGGCACCGTCCCGTCGAGGTGGCGATCGAGGAGGATCAGATCGTTATCCGGCGCGCCGGCGCCGAGGAGTCCGAGGACGCCGAAGAGGGGTAGCAGTCGGTCCGCTACTCGTCCTCGTTCTCTCGCCGGCGGAAATCCACCGCCACGCGCGCATAGCGAGCGAACGCCGCCCCCGCCACCGTGGTCATGTCCCACGCCGCCGGCGTCCGCGGTGCCGTCCGGACGGCGACCTCGAAGCACCAGTCGGTCCCGTGCTCGAAGTAGTAGTCGGCCAGCTCCTGGACGGTGAACGAACCGCCGAGCCGGCGCCGCAGCTCCGCCACCAGCGCATCCACCACCCGGTCGAGCGCAGGGCGCTCTGCCGGGTCGCCGTCGGCTAGCCGCGCCACGCCTTCCGACCACAGGCCGAATGCTTGCTCAAAGCTCACCACGCCCTTGAGGCTAGTGGCCCTGCAGCGGGCCGGGTCAGCGCCCGATCAGCACGTACGGCCGCTCGCCCGGTTTGACCATCCCGAGCTGGCGCGCCTCGAGCTCGACCGTGGCCGGGTTCTCCAGCGCCGCCTGTTGCTTGACCAGCGCCGCATTCGACTTCACGAGCTCGTGGACGATCGACAGTTGCTGATCGGCCTCGGCCCGGGTCGAGAGATAGGACACCGTGTGCTGGATGTACAGGCCGATCACGACCGCGAACACGACGAGCAAGCTGACCCGCCCGACGCGATCCCACCGAACCCGCGTGATCGGGCTGCGGGCGCCAACGCGTCGCGGTCGTGGTCGCGCTCGCGACGGAGCTCGGACGGCGCGTTTGGGCGCGGCGGCTGCGGAGCGGGCTGACGGCATCCCCTGAGCCCTTCTTTCGCGATCACGCTAGTCCTTCCTGCTGCACACCCTCGTGCACGCAGTGCCGGCGCAACCCAGGGGTGTCAGCGCTTGAACGCCGACCGGCCCGGGTACGACGCGTTCGGCCCCAGCGCCTCCTCGATCCGCAGCAGCTGGTTGTACTTCGCGACCCGATCGGTCCGCGACGGAGCCCCCGTCTTGATCTGCCCACACCCCGTCGCGACGGCAAGATCGGCGATCGTCACGTCCTCGGTCTCGCCCGACCGGTGCGACATCACGCACGCGTAGCCGGCGTCGCGGGCCATGCGCATCGTGGCCAGCGTCTCGGTCAGCGTCCCGATCTGGTTGACCTTGATCAGGATCGCGTTCGCCACCCCGGCCTCGATGCCCCGCTTGAGCCGCTCGGTGTTGGTCACGAACACGTCATCGCCGACGAGTTGGATCTGGTCCCCGAGCCGCTCGGTGAGGATCGCCCAGCCGTTCCAGTCCTCCTCGTCCATCCCGTCCTCGAGCGAGATGACCGGATAGCGGCCGACGAGATCCGCCCAGTAGGCCGCGAGCTCGCTGGCGCTGAGGCGCCGGTTCTCGTGCTCGATCATGTAGCTCCCATCGCGATACAGCTCCGACACGGCGGGATCGAGCGCGATCGCCACCTGGTCGCCGGGCACGTAGCCGGCGGCGCGGATGCCCTCCACGAGAACCTCGAGCGCGGCCTCGTTCGACGACAGATTGGGCGCGAAGCCGCCCTCGTCGCCCACCGCCGTCCCCAGCCCGCGATCGTGCAACGTCTTCTTCAGCGAGTGGAACACCTCGGCCCCCATCCGCAGGCCCTCGGCGAATGTGCGCGCGCCGACCGGGACGATCATGAACTCCTGAAAGTCGACGCGATTGTCGGCATGTACGCCGCCGTTGAGGACGTTCATCATCGGCACCGGCAGGACGTGCGCGGTCTCGCCGCCGAGGTAACGCCACAGCGGTTGGCGCTCCTCGGCCGCCGCCGCATGGGCGGCCGCGAGCGACACGGCGAGGATCGCGTTGGCGCCGAGGCGCGACTTGTTGGGGGTGCCATCGAGCGAGATCAGCATCCGGTCGAGCGCGGCCTGGCTCGAGACCTCCTGGCCTCGGATCGCGGTGGCGATCTCGCCATTGACGTTCTCGATCGCGTGGGTGACCCCCTTGCCCATCCAGTCCGAGCCGCCGTCGCGCAGTTCCGCGGCCTCGAACTCGCCGGTTGAGGCGCCCGAGGGAACCGCCGCCCGACCCCAGGCGCCGGAGCGGACGCTGAGCTCCACCTCAACCGTCGGGTTCCCCCGGCTGTCCAGGATCTGTCGGGCGTGTACGTGCTCGATCTGGCTCATCTCTGTGTGGTTCTCCCTCGGTCAGGCGCGCGCGGAGGTAGTAGGCGAGCTGGTCGTCTGTGCCGAGATCGTTCCAGCTTCGCCCCTCGGATGCGGCGAGGTCGGCCGCCGCGCTCACGCGTGCCCGGAAGCGATCGGCCGACGCCCTCAGCGCCAGCTCGGGATCGACGGCGAGTTTGCGGGCCACGTTGACCGCCGCAAACAACACATCGCCGAGCTCGGCGAAGCGCTCGTCGGGCCCGGAGGCCTCCTCCAACTCGGCCAGTTCATCGCGGACCGCTTGCAGCGGCCCCTCCACGCCCGGGAAGTCGAAGCCGCTCGAGGCCGCGCGACGCTGCACCTTGCGGGCGTATAACGGCGCCGGGAGGTTGTCCGGCACCTCGCCGAACAGCCCTCGCTCGCGGCCTGGCTCGCCCGACTTGATCTGATCCCAGTTACGCAGGACCTCGCGCGCGCTCCCCACCGACACGTCTCCGAACACATGGGGATGGCGGCGGATCAGTTTCTCGGTCACTCCCCGGGCGACCTGGGCGAGGTCACCCGCGCCCCGTTCCTCCATCAGCAGCGCGAGGAAGTGGACCTGGAACAGCACGTCCCCGAGCTCGTCCAGCAGCTTGGCGTCGTCGCGCCGCTGGGCGGCGTCGGCCAGCTCGTACGCCTCCTCGACCGTGTGGGGGACGATCGTGCGCTCGTTCTGCTCGCGATCCCAGGGGCACTCCTTGCGCAGCCGCCGCGTGATCGCATCGAGCTCCGTCAGCGCCTGCGGGATCCCCTCAGACCCCGCCGTCACCGTTAGCCGGTCGAAGTCGAGCTCGAGCTCGAGCTCTTGGGCGCCTTGTAACCCGAGCAGTCGGCCATCGCGTAGTCCGACCGGCACGACGTCTGGTGCATCCACTGCTTCTTGGCCGCGGCATCAACCGCGTTCTGAGCGTTGGTCTGCGCCTGAGAGGTGAGTGTCTGCGAGATCGTGGACGTCGCCTGCTGGAGTGACTGCTGCGTCGCCGGGGTGATGCCGGTGACCTCGAACACGTAGTAGCCAAACTGACCCTTGATCGGCCCGAGCAGTTTGTTGGCCGGCGCCGCGAAGGCCGCGTTGTTGAGCGCCGAGTCTTCCTGACCCTCGGTCACGTTCTTCAGCAGCCCGCCGCTGTTCTTGGTCGTGGGGTCGGTGGAGTATTTCTTCGCCACCGTGTCCCAGCTCTCGCCCTTTTCCAGCGCCGCCTTGGCCGCCTGCGCGTCCGCCTGTGTCGTAGTCAGCACGATTCGGATGTCGCGCTTCTGCGCCGAGCCGAACTGTGACTTATGCGCGTTGTAATAGTTGGCGATATCCGCCGCGGTGACCTTCTTCAGCTGCTGGTTGATCAGCTTCATGTAGATCAGGTTCACCTTCACGCGATAAACGATGTCGTCCAGCGTCTGTCCCGACTGCTTGAGGAAGGCCTGGAACTGGGCCTCGGTGGGATACGCCTGCTGCTTGTCGGTGGCGAACGCCTTCTGCACCTCGGCGTTAGTCACGTTGACGTGCAACCGCGCCGCCTGGGCCTGGTACCAGTACGCCCGGATCAGGAAATCCATCACCTGAGTCGACAGGGAGGTGAACAGCTCACCGCAGTCCGTCCGCAGGGTCTTGTCCGAAGTCTTCTTCAGCGAGGGCACCTGCTTGCGCACCTGCTCGATGCAGCCGTTGAAGTCCGGCGGGTCGGTGGGCACGATCACCGGTGCGCCCGGGCTCTGAGCGGCATTGCCCTCGGCCGCGACAAACATCCAGTGATTGAACGCCTGCATGGTGATCGGGTTGCCGGCCATCGTCGCCACCGAGTTACCGGCGACCGAGCTGCCGCACGCTGACAGTGAGATCGCGGCCACAAAAAAGGCGCCCAGCGCCAGAATCGACTTCTTCAGCCTCATCGTGGCGACGATGGTAGCGACAGGAAAGGCCGCGTGGTGGCAGTTCGGCGAAGCATTAGCGAAGAATCCGATCCTCCACGTCGGCCTCGCGGACCAGGCCCTGGAGGTGGGGACCCTTGCTCGCGAGGAGGTCCTGGAGCGGATTCAGAGCGCCCTGCAGCACCCACAGCCCGGTCCAAACCCGGGGCTCGATGACCCGCGGCCGCCGGCGCTCGAGTGCACCCGCGATCGCGTCGCCCGCCTCGCCCGCCGAGATCCGTTTGCGCAAGAAGGCCGGGAGCTGCCCCGCCCCTCTCCCCGCCAGGGGGTCCGCGTCGAACCCCTCCTGAACCATGTGGGTGTCAACGAACCCGAAATAGGCGACGGTCGCGCTCGCCCCGTGGGGCGCGAGCTCAACTCGCAGCGCGCGGCCGAGCTGTTCGACGCCCGCCTTCGCCACCGCGTAGGGAGACAGCAGCATCCCATTCATGAACGCGTAGACGCTCGAGATGAGGACCGCCTGGCCGTGACGCGCGACGATCTGGGGCAGTGCCGCCCGCACGGTGCGATACACGCCGAGCAGATCGACTTCGACCACCCGCTCGAACTCATCCTCGCTCATCGCCCGCGTAGTGGCCAGGGTCGGCGCGATCCCGGCATTGGCGACCACGATGTCGACGCCGCCGAACCGCTGCACCGCCGTGTCCACGGCGCGCTGGATCGCGGCCCGATCGGTGACGTCGGCGGCGACGCCGATCGCCACCTCGGCGCCGAGCCGTGCCGCCGCATCGGCCACCGCCTCGCTTTGCACGTCGACGAGCACGACTCTCGACCCGCGCGCGTGGAGCGCCTCCGCGACGCCGAACCCGATCCCGCGGGCCCCGCCGGTGATCAGCGCAACCTTGCCGTACAGCCCGTAGCGGCTCACGCGGCCTCCCGGGTCACCGCGAGCAACACATCGGCCGCCTTCACCACCGCCGGGAAGCGCTGCTCGGGATCCTCCGGCACGCGCACCGACAGCTGTGACTTGCCCGACTCGTACAGCGCCTCGGGGATCTCGGCGCGGATCCGTTTGGCCCGCACCGAATCGAGCTCGATCGGGGTCACCGCCAGCCGGCCGCCCCGGAAGGTCACCGCCCGCGCCCCGGCCTGTCCGAGCTTGATCCGTGCCTGCTGAAGCGCGATCAGGTTGCGCAGCGGCTCGGGCAGCTCGCCGAACCGGTCCTCGAGCTCGTCGCGCAACGCCATCAGCTCGGACACCTCCCGCGCCCCTGCGATCCGCCGGTGCACGTCGACCTTAGCCTGCTCGTAGGGGATGTAGTCGGCTGGCACGTAGGCGTCGACGTTGACATCGAGCCGCACCGGCTCCCACTCTTCCTCCGGCCCCGCGCCATCCTCGGCCGCCGCCACCGCCTCGTCGAGCATCTGCATGTAGAGCTCGAAGCCCAGCGCGGCCACGTGCCCGGACTGCTCGTCGCCGAGCAGGTTCCCCGCACCGCGGATCTCGAGGTCGCGCATCGCGATCTTGAACCCGGCTCCGAGCTCGGTGTAATCCGACAGGGCGGACAGCCGCTGCGCCGCCTCCGGGGTCAGCGCCGCCGCGCTCGGATACAGGAGATACGCGTACGCGCGCTCGCGCGAGCGCCCCACCCGCCCCCGAATCTGGTAGAGCTGGGCCAGTCCGAACACGTCGGCGCGCTCCACGACCAGCGTGTTGGCCTGCGGGATGTCGATCCCCGACTCGATGATCGACGTGCACACCAGCACGTCGGCGTCGCCGCGCAGGAACCGGAGCATCCGCTGCTCGAGCGTGCGCTCGTCCATCTGCCCGTGGGCGACCTCGAAGCGCATCTTCGGGCACAGCGCCCGCAGTCGCTCGGCGGTCTCGTCGATCGACTCGACCCGGTTGTGGAGGAAGAACGCCTGGCCGCCGCGCTCGTGCTCGCGCTCCAGGGCGCGACGGACGAGCTCCTCGTCGTACTCGCCCACGTAGGTCTTGATCGGTCGCCGCCCCTCCGGGGGAGTCTCGATCACGCTGATGTCGCGCACGCCGGCCAGCGACATCTGCAAGGTCCGGGGAATCGGCGTGGCGCTCATCGAGATCACGTCGACCTTCAGCTTCAGCTGGCGCAGCAGCTCCTTCTGCTTGACCCCGAACCGCTGCTCCTCGTCGACGATCAGCAGCCCCAGGTCCTTGGCCCGGACGTCGCGGGACAGCAGCCGGTGGGTACCGATCAGGATGTCGACCTCGCCCCGGCTGAACCGCGCCACCACCTCGCGCTGCTCGGCGGCGGGGCGGAAGCGCGACACGTGCTCGATCGTCACCGGGTAATTCTTCAGCCGCTCGGAGAACGTCCCGTAGTGCTGCTGGGCCAGGATCGTGGTCGGAACCAGCAGCATCACCTGCTTGTCGTCCTGCACCGCTTTGAACGCGGCTCGGAGCGCCACCTCGGTCTTGCCGTAGCCGACGTCGCCGCAGATCAGCCGGTCCATCGGCCGCGGGGATTCCATGTCGGCCTTGACGAACTCGATCGCGTCGCGTTGGTCGGGCGTCTCGGCGAACGGGAACGCGTCCTCGAACTCGCGCTGCCAGTCGGTGTCGAGCGGGAACTCGTGGCCCGGGCGCCGCTTGCGCTCGGCGTACAGGTTGAGCAGCTCGCCCGCGAGCTCCTGCGCCGCCCGTCGCGCCCGCGATTTGATCGTCTCCCAACGAGTCCCGCCGAGCTTGGACAGCGGCGGATGCGCGCCGCCGGCGCCGACGTACCGGCTGATCTTGGCCAGCTGGTCGACGGGGACGAACACCCGGTCAGAGCCGGCGTACTCCAGGTAGAGGTAGTCGCGGGTGACGCCGGCCACCGTCTTGGTGTCGAAGCCCGCGAACCGCGCGATCCCGTGATCCTCGTGCACGACGATGTCGCCGGTACGGAGGTCGGCGAAGCTCCGCAGCACGCCACGCCGGCGCTTGTAACCGTCCTCACCCCCCCGTTCGGGAGCGCGGCGCCGGTGGAACAGCCGGTGCTCGGGAATCACCGCCAGGTGGAACTGCGGCGCGATGAATCCGCTCTGCAGCCGGGCCTGAACAAAATTTAGGGGGACGGCTGACGCCGTCCCTGTGGTTCGGCTTCCGTCGAGCCACTGCACCTTCAACCGGCCGAGGTTGTAAGCCATGCGCTCGCCTTCGCCCCGGCGCGGGAACGCGACCACCGTGCGGTAGCCGGAGCGGGTCAGCCGCTCGAGCTCGGGCTCGGCTTCCTTCAGCCCGCGGGCGGCGATCTCGGCGCTCTGGGCGCGGAACGAGAACCGCTGGTCTTGGTCGATGCTCGAGAGGCGGATCGCGGCGCGCCCGTCGAGCGCGTGGTGAATCGTCTCCGGGGCCACGTACAGGTGGTGAGCGTCCTCGTCGTGGAACGCGGCGGTCACGTCCTGCCAGTGATCGGCCAGCGCCGGCGCCAGGTCCTCTTCGCCCGCGATCAGCACGCTGGCTCGCGCCGGGGCCAGCTCGAGGAACGGGTGGAAGTCCTCCACCGGCAGCAACTCGGCGATGTCGGGTCGGTCGGCCTCGTCCTCCAGCGCGGCGATCTCGGCCAGCTCGCGATGCTCCTCGGCCAGCTCGGCCGCCGGCGCGATCTCGACGCGCTCCGCGTCGCCCAGCGAACGCTGGGTGAAGGTGGAGAACCACCGTAACGACTCGATCTCGTCCCCGAACAGGTCGACCCGCACCGCCCGGTCCTCGGTGGCCGGGAATACGTCGAGCAGGCCGCCGCGGATCGCGAACTGACCGCGATCCTCAACCTGATCCACCCGCTCGTAGCCGGCGGCCACGAGGTCCCGCGCGGTCTCGTCGAGGTCGAGCAGCTCGCCATGCTCGAGCACGAAGGCGCGCGGACGCATCGACGGATCGGGAACCTTCTCGGACAGAGCGACGGCGCTGACGACCACGACGGGAGCCTGGTCGGCGGGCTCGAGCAGCGCGTCGAGCGCCGCGATCCTCAGACCGACGAGATGCGGCGGTGGCGCGAGGTGCGACTCGTAGGTGACGCCACGACTCGGGTAGTAGCGGACCGTCCGCGGCTCGAGCCAGCTGCGCAGCGCCGCGGCGAGATCGCGGGCCGCTCGATCGTCTCCCGCCACCACGATCGCCGGGCGCTCGGGGGCTGCGTCGAGCAACGCCGCCACCAGGTATGGCCGCAACGCCTGCGAGACGAACGCGCGGCCGCCGTCACGGGCCAGCGCGGCGGTCTGCGGGTCTTCATCGGCATAGGCGAGAAGTGAACGAAGCATCCACTATTCAGTCTAGGTCGCGGCTGGACGCCGGGCGCAATGCTGAACAGCAACGCGTCAGGCTCGCTCGGCCAGCCCTCGATCGCGGACGTGGGCGGCGTCCCATACGTCGCCTTCCAACAGGCCGGTACCGGCACAACGACGGAGGTATTCGTCGACCGCTGGAACGGCAGCTCGTGGATTCGCGACGGCGGCGCGCTCAATGCTTCGTCGAGCTCGCTGGCTACCTTCCCATCGATCGCCGCCGTGGGCGGGGTCGCCTACGTCGCGTGGTCAGAACAGGCCGCGGGCCAGCCGCAGCAGATCTACGTCGCGCATTGGAGCGGCAGTGCGTGGGTGGACGACGAAGGCTCGCTCAACGCCAGCGCGACGGACGACGCCCGCACGCCGGCGATCGTGGAGATCAGGACCGTCCCGTACGTCGCCTGGGCCGAGGACAACGGTTCGGGGGGAGTTGCCCTGTTCGTGGCCCATTTCAGCGCCGGAAGCTGGACCGAAGATGTCGACGGCTACACCAACCCCGCATTCGCCTCGACCGTGGTCTCACGTCCGGCGCTCACCGTTATCGGCGGCGTCCCGCATGTGGCATTCCAGGAAAGTGACGCGTTGGTGGACCATGTCTATGGCGGCTATGTCTCTGGGGGTGAGTTCGTCCCGCTCGATGGGGTGCTGAACGAGTTCTCCAGCGACGAAGCAGTCAGTCCCGCGATCGCCGACGTCAGTGGTGGCCCGTATGTCTCGTTCACGGAAATCCTTGGTAGCAACGAAGAGCAGCTGTTCGTCAAGGAGTGGAACGGCACGGCCTGGGCGCTGGTCGGCGGGGCGCTGAACACGCGCACGACCGACATGAAGCTGTTCATCGATCACCAGCGTCGGCGGTGTCTCGTTCGTAGAGTGGTCGGGGAACGGGACCGCGGGTACCGAGGAAGCGTCGTAGACCGACTCGGACCCCAGACGACCGACGGCACCGGCTCGGCCACGATCGTCCAGGCGATTGGCGGTCTCAAGCCCAAGACCAAGTACTCGTGGCGGGCGATCGCCACCGACGGCCCCGCGACCACCGGAGTCGGACCGACGGTCACGTTCACCACCCGGCCCGCCAACGGGCCCGGCCCCACCGGTCCCCCCGGCCCGCCCGGCAAGGTCGAGCTCGTGACCTGCAAGAAGGTGGGCAAGATCGAGACGTGCACCTCGAAGCTGGTGAGCGGCCCTGGATCGGAACCGCGTGGGTACAGAACGGCGCGATCGCCGGCGTCGGGGCCGTCCCCTATATCACCTGGGAGGAGTCGAATGGCACCGCCGATCAGGTGTACGTCGCGCACTTCAGCGGCGGCGCCTGGCACCTCGACGGCGGCGCACTCAACGTCGACCCGACCACGGACTCCGACGATCCGGCGATCGCCGACATCGACGGCGTTCCCTACGAGACGTGGACCGAGGATCCAATCATCCTCCGCGACAACCAGATTTACGTCGCTCACCTCGGCGCCGGCGACACTTGGGTGGACGACGGCGGATCGCTGAACGTCAACGCCGCGGACAATGCCTCCTCCGGCCCCTCAATCGCCAACATCGCTGACCTGCCCACCGTGGCCTGGGAGGAAACAAATCAGGGCGCCGATCAGGTGTACGTCAAGCAATTGATCGACGGGGCGTGGTTCCAGGACGGCGGGCCACTCAACGTCGACGACGTCGACTCGGCCGACTCCCCGGCGATCGCCGACATCGACGGGCTCCCATACGTCGCCTTCGACCAGTCCACCCCGACGAAGACCCAGGTTGAGTGGAGCGGTGGGACGGAACGGGATGGAGCCTGGTCGGCGGCATCGTCAGCCAGGGCGACTCACGCCTGACGCCGGCGATCACCGCCACCGGCGGGGTGCCGTTCGTCGCGTGGGGCGCAGTGCAGACCACGATGCTGACGACCCTGAAGCGAAACCTCGATGTGGCCAATCCCCCGATCCTCCACGTCTCGCTGCTCGCGCCCGGCTTCTCCTCCGGGGTCCGACACGATCATCCAGCCAACCGGCGGGCTATCCCCCTCGACGCGGGTACTCCTGGCGGGCCTACGCCACCGACGGCGCCGTCGACACCGCCTTCGGCCCGACCCATACCTTCACGACCGAGGCGGCCAGCACGACGGGTCCGAAGGGCAAAGCGGGCAAGATCGAGGTCGTCACGTGCCGGAAAACGCACTCCCACGGGGTCACCGTCGAGCAATGCACGGGCAAGCTGGTGAGCACCCCAGTCGAGGTCGCCGCCGAGCAGATCCGGGCGGGGCGGCTGTCGCGCGGCCAGCGGCTGTACGCCACCGTCGCGGTCCTCCGCGGCCGGAACGGCCGGATGCGGCTGCTGATCGTGCACCAGGTCCGCCGCCTCTCGCGCGGGTCCTACACCCTGCGGACGCGCAGCGGGTCGACGACGGTGCGGCTCAGCTGAGGCTCGACTCCTCGGTGATGATCCGCTCGGCCGCGTCGGCCGCGCGCCCGACGAGCGCGTCGACCTCGGACGACGGTTCCCGAAAGCGCCCGAGCACATAGGCGGCGACGAGGTCGGGGTCGGTGGTCGGCGGGCGCCCGACGCCGACCCGGACGCGCGCGAAGTCGGCCGATCCGAGCCCCTGTTTGAGGGACTTCAGCCCGTTGTGCCCGGCCAGACCGCCACCGACGCGGCTGCGGATCTCTCCGAACGGAAGGTCGATCTCGTCGTGCAGGACGAGGACGTGCTCGAGCGGCACCTTGAGCGCGCCCCGAGCCGGGCCCACCGACTGGCCGGCGTCGTTCATATACGTCTGCGGCTGCAGGATCGCCACGCGCGGACCGCCGGGGCCGGTGCGACCCTCGCTCAGCAGCCCGCGATACCTCGCCTTGGCCTTCGGCAGCCCCCACCGCCGCGCCAGCTCATCGGCGATGCGGAAACCGATGTTGTGTCGCGTCTGCGCATATTCGGCGCCGGGGTTGCCGAGGCCCACGACCAGCCAGTCGACCGGCCCACCGCGGCCCGGGAGCGGCATCTGCGCGACGGCTTATTCGCCGCCGGCGCCACCCTCGCCGCCGTCCTGCGACTCGGCGGGCTCCTCGGGTGCGGCGCCCTCGGCGACCAGTTCGGTCTCTTCCTCGATCCCGTCTTCCGCCTCGGTCTGCAGCCGCGGCGGTGTGAGCGTGGCGATCACCGTCTCCGGGTCGCCCAGCAGCGTCACCTTCGGGGGGGCGGTTATCGCCTCCAGCAGCACGGTGTCGCCGATCTGCATGCCGGACACGTCGTGCTCGATCGAGTCGGGAATGTCGTTCGGCAGCGCCTCGATCGTCACCTCGCGCGTGATCTGCTCGAGCACGCCGCCCTCCTTGGCCCCGGGAGCGTCATCGGCGCCGGTCAGCTCGAGCGCCACCGTCGCCTCGATCGGGCGGTCGAGGCGGACGCGCAACAGGTCGATGTGGACCGTCTCGCCGGTGACCGGGTGCTTGGCGAGCTCCTTGACCAGGACGGGGGTCTCGCCGCCGCCGTCGATCGCGAGGTTGAGCACGGCCCCGGCCCGCGACAGCGCCTGGCGCAGCACGCGCGCGTCGACCTCGAACGAGAGCGGATCCTGACCGCCGCCGTAGACGACGCCGGGAACCTTGCCCTCACGACGCAAGCGGCGGGCACCACGGGATCCACTGGGCTCGCGGGCGCCGACATCGAGCGCTGTGGTCTTGGTTGCTGACATGACGGCGACCGATGGTAGCGACGCGCTCGCGATGGTGCCCGACTCCCCCGCGCGAGTGGCTTTCCGAGAGCTCGCGCTCGCGCTAACCTGTTGGCCATGTCGGGCGACGTGCAGCTGCTGCTGATGATCGCCGGAGTCCATGTTCTGGGGCTGGCGTGCGTCGCCGTCCTGATGATTCCTGCCCTGCGCGACGGTCCCTTGCCGCCTCAGGGCCCGTCTGATTCGGGGTCCGACGAGGGCTGGGGCCGTGGCCCGCGCAAGCCGCCCAAGGAGCCCGACTCCCCACGCGGTGGGATCCCGCTGCCCGACGCCCTCCCGGCCCGGGTCCGGCTGCGCGACCATCGCAAGCTCGCCGAGCTGCTCCCGCGCACGGAGCGCCGCCCGGCGCGCGAACCCGTTCGCCGACCGGTCCGCGTCGGCGGGCCCTCACGGTCGCACCGCATTCGCACTCGCTAGATCGCGGTAGGTGCAGACGCCGTCGGTGGCGATCCGCTGGCTGATGCCCAGCAGTTCGATATTGAAGCCGCTGAGCACGTTTCCGGCCCGGCGGACGCGCACGCACTGTGTCCGCGGGAGCGAGGAGCCGACGTTCCACGCCACCCGCGCGATCCCCTGTGTGCTGACCAGCGAGAACCCCGCGGAGGGATTGGCCTGGAGGATCGCCACCGAGCCGGGATGTTTCAGCGCCGCGATCGCCTCCGCCGCCTGCGCGCGGCAGTGCGAGCTGTCCCCGCACCCCTGAATCCGCGCGACCAGGCCGGCTTGATTGCCGTGGGCTTCGTCGACGAGCAGCGCGGTGATCGCCGAGCGCTCGGAGCCGTCGAGGCTGAACAACCGAGCCAGCAGCGCGCTGATCGCGACGAAGACGACGATCCCCACCACGATCAGGAGAAGCATGTAGGCGCGGCGCACGGGCGTGCAAGGCTAGTGCTCCCGGGTCGGCGTGGTCCCCGCTGGCGGGCCGCGCCAGAGCTCATCCCACTCGGCGCGGGTCAGCCCGTGTCGCTGATCTCGAGGAAGCGCTCCACCGAGGCCTCCTGGTGGTCGAGCCGTTCCGCCAGCGCGCGGGCGTGCTCGGCCGCCAGCCCGAGGAAATCCTCGACGCACCGTTCGGGATCGTCGGCCAGGGGATACACGCGCGTCAGGTCCTGTTGCGCGCACGCGATGCCCATCGGCGGCTGCCCCGCGGCCAGCGTCCGCGCCCCACACACCGGCGTGACCAGCACCTTCGAGTCCCGCGCCACGAGCGCCGTCGGCAGCAGACGGTGCGCGGGCAGCCGGACCGACAGCTCGACCGAATAGTCGACGGTCACCTCACTGCCGATCAGTTCCCGCAGGGGCTCACGCCACACGCCGAGCACGACGTCGGCGCCGACCAGGGCGTCCCGCAGCGCGGTCGCCTGCTCGACGTACAGCCGCTCGGCCTCGTCGCGATCGCCGGCCTCGGCGAGGTCGAGGTCGCAAGGAACGCGCAGCAGCTCGTTGGCGGCCACGGTGGCACCCGCCACCCGACTCCCCCTGGTCACGTAGGTCTGCAGAGTGCCCAGATCCCGCCGGCCGTGGAAGATCACCGTGACGGCATCGCTCACCGGCAGCCCACCCACCCGAAGCGACACCGCCACGCCCGAGGAGTCATCCAGCAGCGCCCTGCGCAGCAGCTCCTCCGCCGCGTCTTCTTGGGGGTTGGGATCCTCGCCGAGCATCTCTCTCTGCTCCTTCAGATCGGATGTAGTCCCGGTATTTACCCAGACTGGACGGCGTTTGACCACTGCCAAGTGGAGCATCGGCGCCTCCGACTGCTGTACAGACGGCGGATCGGGGGTAGAACAACGACGGCGCTCCAATTCCGCCAGTCGCATCGCCCCAACCGGTTAGGCTCCACGCTCAATGTTCATCTTCCGGATCCTGTACAAGCCGTTTGCCATCGTCGCCTCCCTGATCGCCGCCCGGGTCGGCAAGCGGACGTTCACCCAGGTCTGGTCCCACCTCAGCGACGAAGAGCCACCGAAGCCCACCACCGAGGACGCCGGCTACACCAAGGTGATGGTCGCGGCCGCCGTTCGAGCGGCGACGCTGGCCGCGACGGCCGCCGCCGCCGATCGCGCCAGCGCGCACGTCTTCCACTACCTGACCGGGTTCTGGCCCGGCCCCAAGGAGAAGGCGCCCAAGGAGAAGAAGGGCTCCGAAGTGGACAAGGCCGCGGCGGCCTAGCCGACTGGCGGCTCCGCCGGCTCGGGCAGCACCAGCCAGGGCGTCAGCCCAGCCCTCAGCCAGTCGGGAATCGGCGTCTTGACGAGCGTCTCCAGCTCGACCATCACGTGACGGAGCATCCCCTCGACCACCGCTTCCCCGTTCCGGCTGATCGAATGGCGGGTGACGATGCTGGTGTTGCCGAGATGCTCGACGGCGACGGCGAGGCTCAGTTCGTCGTCGAACCGGGCCGAGCTGCGGAAGCGCAACTGCGCCTCGGCGACGACGATGTCGAAGCCACGGTCCGTCATCGCGACGTAGCTACCGAATGCCGCCCGCCACAGCTCGGTCATGGAAAGGTCGAGATACGCCAGGTAGTGGGCATTGAAGACCACGCCTTGCGGGTCGCATTCGCCGAAGCGCACGCGGAGCGGATGGACGAACGGCTGCCCCATCCGTTATCCCCCGCCCCGGACGACGAACCCGCGCGCCTCGAGCTCGCCGAGCGCGTCCTCGAACCCCACGAAGTCCCGGCGCAGGAGCGCGTCGACCGGCCGGCCCTCGGGTCCGTTTGCCCGTGCCCACCGTCGCAACGTCGCCGGCCCCGCCTGCTGAGCCGCGTCGCCGAGGAGGTCGAGCAGGATCGGCAGCTCGCCACGGTGCTCGAGCTGACCCGAGAGCAGCGTGAGCGGGTCGGCGTCGAGGATCTGGCACAGCTCGTCCTCGCTCAGGCCGAGCAGGTCCATCAGCCGCGCTGCCGCCTCGCTGCCGGAGTTCATGGCCATTGATTCCACACCATCGCGCCCCCGGGCAGATTCTCGGGCGAGCACGCGGCGGCTCTCAAGCGGGCGCCGACCCCACGAACCCACGAAACTGGATTAGAGTCACGCCAACATCAACTGAGGGGGTTTGGGGCAATGAGGTTCAGATGCGTGACCGTCGCCGTTCTCGCGATCTGCGGGGCTCTGGCCATCGCCGCCGGCGCACTCGCCCGCACGCCGCTGCATGGCGGCCTGAAGATCCGGATCGTTCGGCAGAGCGACCACAACGCGCAGGTGCCCAGCAACTGGCAGATCCTCCACTGCTTGGGTGGCTACCGCTCGACCGCACGCCGTGACTGGGCCGACTACTACTTCACCGTCTATCACGGCAACCATTTCGATCCCGGTTGTCGCTCGGCCGGATCGAACGGGCTGGGGATCGTCAAGTTGGAACACGGCCGCTGGACCGCCGTGACCGCGTTCGACGGCTCATCCGCGCCCTGCTACGTCAAGAGCTATCCGGGTCAGCCGAGGATGCCCTGGGCGGTCGTCGACGACCTGTTCCGGATCCACTGTCCGACCCACAAGTTCGGAAGTCCGTAGCAGCGGTGCCCAGGCGATGGCCGTTGGAGATCTGTCAGGTATAGCCCGACAGATCCCCAACGCAACCCGGGGTTGCGGACTGCTAGAGCCGATCACGACAAGCGCGAGTGGCAACATCTGCAGCCTTGGCGAGATCCACCCACGATCGCATCTACCCCCGATGTACTTGGCCGTTCTTCCTGGCGCTCGCGAGCCTTGCCATCCTCGCCCTGTCAGCCGGCGGCTGGTCAGCCGTCAGGGCCGCGGCAGACGGCGACCCGGCGAGCGACGTACTGCTCACTCAGTCCGTGTTTCTGCCTCCGGACGCACCCGTCACAGCCGCCCAAGCGGCGGAGCTACAGCAACTGATCAACCACGCATCACGCGCGGGCTATCAGATCCGTTTAGCTGTCATAGCGACCCCGGCCGACCTCGGATCGGTGACCGCGCTCTGGAGCAAACCCCAAAGCTACGCGGACTTCCTGGGGCAGGAGCTCTCGCTCGTTTACCACGGACCCCTGCTGATCGTCATGCCGATCGGCCTGGGCTTCGAGGCACCGCAGCGGCGCTCCGCTCCGCCTCCACGCCTGCCCGCCGACCTACGAACGCTGATCCCGGGCGCAAACCTCGGGCCAGCTGCCATCGCCGCAGTTAGCGACCTTGCCGCCGCTGCTGGCCATCCACTCCGAGCTCCACCGGCGAAGGCACCCAAGTCCAGCACCGCCCACACGGTCGAAAACGTCGTGTTCCTGGTCGGGCTCGGCATATGCATCATCTGGTTCATGCTCATCGCGCTCGATCGGCCCCTGCCGATATGGCGAAAGAGCGGACAAACCTAATTGACCCTCCCTGGTCAGGCCGACTACTAGAAGAGCTGGTTCTCTTCCCGCCATGCTGGCACATGTTGCAGCGTGGCGGGAAGTTCCCAATTAGCAGGCAAATCGCGCCTCGATGAGCCGGGCGTGTGGGCGCTCGTATTGCTGCGTCCGGCTACGTTCGTGGACATCGCGTTGACAAACGATCGCGCCCCGCTCCTTCTTACCTCAGCCAGTATCCGGCAACGAGCCCGATCCAGCCCGTCGCCGCCTTTTGGAGACCAGCGCTCGAACCCCCGCTGACGAGGATGTAGATCCCGGCGGCGAGGAGCAGCAGCGAGACGAGGACCTGCATCAGCAGCTTCGTCTCGTCCTCATTCAGAAAGTGGCGAGGGCTCTCGTCCTCGTTCGGCACGCCGCGAGACTAGCTGATGTTTGACCGCTTACCGGTTGTCTGCCCGCGGTTGTGATGCCGACGCCGCTCGGCGCCAGCACGGATCGTATGAATGGCGAAGCGCAGCTGATTGCCGAACAGCGGTCGCCTTGATGGCCGCCGCTGGCGTCCGCGATGTCGCAACGTCTCGAGCGCAAACCGAAGCTGGCTACCCACTACCGGTTCCGATGGGTCTGCGGACCCATGCCCCACGGCCGTCGAGCCCGGATGCATTGCAGTCGGTGGCAAGGTAGAAGGAACACTACTCCCTGATCGCAGCGAGCGATATGTGCTCCCGTCCTTGGCTGTGTGCTCGACAACGGCGCCCGTGAGTTTGCGCGCCATCACCGGTCGCCTCCGCCCACGTAGAAGACGACCTGCTCCTGCAAGCGTCCAGCGCGGTTGGGACGCCGCTCCCGTGCCTCATGGATCAGACCCCCGGAGCGAGCGAATGCGATTCCCTCCTCGAGGCGTTCGGCCCCCAACCGCCCGAAGACGTCGCGGACCTGCTGCAAGGTCAACCCCGGTCGCCGGCAAGACCGACGGCATGCTCGATCAGGGGGCCAGGTTCGGCCACCGCAAGCGGGAGCCGGCCCGGCGGAAAACCGAATCGAAACTCACGGGACGGGGACAACAAGCCCAAAGGGTCAGCGGGACGGTTGATCGAACGATATCCCTCGTTGATGAACTCGCCCACATCGTCAAGGGTGCGAATCTGGTCGAACTGGCTCATCACCACCGCCCCCACAGCCGGCGCCACGCGCCAACGCGTCCAAGCCCGCGACCTACAGCCACATTGCGGGTCCTGCGCGCGACGCGCCGGGGATTCCCCGACGCGATCGCGCTGATGTTGTTGCTGAGCCGAGCGGCTCGATATAGCTGGCTGGTGATGGAGCGAGGACGAGGCATCACTCCACCTTCTCGATCACGTCGGCGACCAAGGAAAGCTCGCGGCCGATTCGACGGACATCCTCGGGGGAGGGGTCCTTGCCGTCCTCTGCGATCTTCGCCAGCTCATCGGCCAGAAGATGGAGCTGATCGCGCATCAGGTACTCGATGTCGTGACTTTGAGCGTAAAGGACTCCGCCAAGCGGACGAAGAACCTCCACGAACTCCTCAGGGACCTGCACGGTGATGCTGGTGGACATGTGTCCTCCTGTAGGTGGGGAGGAACGAGCCCCGAATCGGGCAGCGGCGAGTCGGTGTCCCGGCCGTGATGCGCGATAGCGTGAAGAGCAGCCATTGGAGCCCGTTACTCCGGTGGTTAGGCCTCGGTTGGCGGTTCGAACGCCGGCCGAGGCCGCTTTTACGTACTGGGCACATTCTACGCTCGCCGCAGGCGCAAATGGGAAAGTGTTCACCCATCCGATGCTAGGACGGCACCCGGGGGGTCTGTCGGTCGTCTTCTAGGGCAACTCGGGGTCCGGCACGTCGCCATCCCACACGCTTGGCAACTCGCGTAGCGGGCGCCTGGTACATCCCTGCTCCACGAACCGATCGAAGTCCGAGCGCTTGATCCGGACTCGGCGGCCGAGGCGGACGAACGGTAGGTCGCCAGGATCCAGCATGTTCCGGATCGTTTGCTGATTGAGCTTCAGGATCTCGGCTATCTCGGCCACGGTGAGATAGGACTCCTCGGGCATCGAGGGGAACGCTACCGCGCTCAGCAGCCCGGTTGCGAGCTCCCCACCAGTCCTGCGCCGGCGCCGGCGGCTACATCCTCAAGACCGCGGCCACCGAAGGCGATCATCGCCGCCGTCAGAGCGACCGCCGCCGGCGAATCGGTGCTGTCCTCCCAGATCGCCTGGAAGCTGCTCGGCTCCTGGATCCGCTCCTGCAACCCGGCCCCCAACGCATCAAACAGCCGGACAACGAGCGCGCGTGCGGGCTCCCCGCCAGCCAGCGCGATCGCTTCCGTCTCGATCCGATCCACGACCGCAAGATTCCATCCATCGAGAAGGTTCCATCCATCGAGAAGGAATCCTGCTCACCACCACGACACCACCTGAACGCCTACAGATGAGGAGGATCGGCATCAGTGGCTACGAGTGCGGGATGGCCTCCGAGAAGGACGATTCGAAGTTGAAAGTCGAGAGCGGGTACTCCCTATAACATGGACCTGGCGTCGCGTCGGGTACGTAGGCTTTGTGGCTAGTGCTCTCGGGCCCGTCAGCGCAGTAGTCCAACTGCGGGCCATATTCGCCCGGGAAGGCAGTGTCGATAGCGTCAGCAATTGAGACCGTAGAGACGGACCCGTAGTAAGCCGTCAAGTACGCCTTGGCGGCTTCGATGATCGTCTCTCCACTTGTGTCCGGGGCCGTACCGTTCAGGGTGCTGGGGGGCTCAACCACCCCCCAGTGGCCAATATCCGATATCCGGATTTGATACGAGGTTCGGAGCTTCTCCACAATCACGACCATCTCATCTCCCGGATGCACCACGTTCGGCAGGGGTACCGGCCGTGCTGAGTCTGCCACCGGCTCGCCCTCGGGGGGCTCCCTGTACATCTCCCAGAACGCGGTGTAGTGCGCGTGGGAGTCCGTGTCACACCAGAAATACACGCCGCCCTGCTCGACGAAGTGGGAGCCAGCGCCATCGATGCCCGCCCAGATAGCAGTCGAATTGTGGACGTACTCCCACTTGAGACTGGTCTTACCCTTAGTCTTGGCGCAGTCGGCCCTGGGCACGTTGAACTCTGTCCAGACATAACCGACCTTGACGCCCGGCTTTGCCCGAACATAGTACCCCGACCAAAAGTCGTTGGGGTGGTCTATCCCCGCCTGCGCCGCTGCTGGTATTGCTAGCGCACAGAGCGTCGTTGCAATCAGTGTGGTGATCTTTCGCGATGGGTTTCTTCCGATCATCGTTTGCCTTTGGTTGGACAAAGGACCTGCCTCGCGCCGGAGGAGCCGCAGAATGCGTCACCTTGCTCAATCGAGCCACCGCACTGCGAGCAGATCGCCGCTTCGTGTCCTTGCATGACCGTCATGACAACCTCCTCCTGACGAACCCCCGGAACGTAAGCATATCCGCGCTATGAAAGAGTCCAGTTTGAGGGTTGACGCTACGCCCGGGGTGGCGTGTTGTCTATGGCTCGTTCGAGCCTAATTGGGGGCCAGGACCTGGCCCGGTGGGGGCCCGAACGGGCTACCCGGCGGCGGCTGATCCCCTCCCGAAACACTGAAAGACTGGTAGCTTTCACGCGAGGGCGAGTTCAGTTAGAGAACGGGGCGGACATGCCAGAGCTTTCACGCGAGGGCGAGTTCAGTTAGAGAACGGGGCGGACATGCCAGATGAGCGTAGATCGGGCGCTGAGCGCCGAACATCGCACACGGTTGTGCTGGTCGACGACGAGCCGCTGATCCGCACCGCCCTGCGCCAAGCGCTCACAGCGGGCGGGCTCGAGATCGTCGGCGAAGCCGGCAGCGGAGAGGACGCGATCGAGCTGGTGCTCGACCTGCGCCCGGACGTCGTGCTGATGGACATCAAGCTCCCCGACATCTCGGGCGTGCAGGCGATCGAGCGGCTGGCCCTGCTCGCCCCCGCCTCGCGCCTACTGGTGCTCGCCCGCACCGAAGAGAACCGGGTGGTCGAAGCGATCATCGCTGACCTTAACCGGGCCCCAGTTCAGTGTTGGGCTCCGGCATGATTGGCTCACGCAGCAACGTCATGCAGACTGCAAGTTTTCCGAAGTTCCGTTTTTGCGCCGACCTCGATTGAGCGGTTGGGACGACTCGGGTATGCGCAGGATTGTCGGGCAGCGGATCGCCCGCAACCCAATGCAGGCCATCTCGCCGGGCATCGCCGGCGGTGCACGATGCAAGGCCCCAATCAGGTGGGTGCCCCTCGCAGGTGATGAACGGATCTGTCGGATCTCGCAACCGGCTCTGAACATCCACGGAGCAGTACGTCTCTCCGGCTCGCAGCTGAAGCGCTACCGATGTGGGTCGTGATCGACCCTGGGCGTCAACCGTGACCATCCTGGGCCGATTGGGGATGCGGCGAAGGAGCACGTCCGCGTTCACGATCTCGGGATCGTCAACGAGCCCTGGTGCGCTCACGCGACGAAGATGCGGGACACGGCCCGAGCCAGCAAATCAAGCTCGCCGGGAAGCTCGCCGTCGATCCGCTCCCCCGTCCGGTGGTCATCGAAGATAAACACGCCGGTGTTCAGATTGGCATCAATCTCCCATTCCAGGCTTGCGCCGGGGCAATGCCACTCGAACTGGACGCCACCGCTGCGGGTCGGAAACACCTGAGGGACTGGCATCCCCTTGTCGATGAGTCCGCTCGCAAGGCTCCACGCGTAGTGGAGGACCATCCGTGATGGCGGTAGCGCGCCATAGCTGTCCCAATCCGGCTGAAGATCGGCCAACGCGTCGAGCGCCTTCCCAAGCGGAACCAGCGACTCATGGCGCCAATCGGGTCGCGCGACGCGCTGTGACAGCGTCTCTGGCGTTCGGGCCTCGTAAGCCTGATGCTCGGACCCGTCGTCAAACGACGCAGTAGTCGGAGGAGTAGCGGTCAACATCATCGGCGTCATCGGATGCGCCCCCAAATCTTATGCATTCTGGAAGTCGTGATAGCGGCGAAGGCCAGCACCGCGTCGTAATGGCAGGCGTCGAACACGCTCATGAGCGACTCCGATTCGTCGACAAGCCGTCGGCTAACGAGATTCAGATGGAACACCGGTGAGCCCTCCGCGGAGAACCCCGGGTTGACGGCCACGTGTAGCCGCCCCCGAAAGGCATCCGCCGTCGGCAACGGGAAGCTGAACTGGACGCCCGCTCGCTCCGGATGTGCGTACGGCGTGTCGCCTGCCTTCGCCGACACGATATGAAGGATTTTGTGCAGCTCGGCGTGGTCCGTCCACACGCCCTCCGCTGGCACGATCGTATTCACGTATGTCAGCTCGACAAACGTGGGCTTACGCGGTCCGTAGGCTTCGCCCTCGTGGACCAGAGCTGCGGCGACCGTCTTGGAGAACTCATCGAGCTTGGGCCATACGTTCTCGGACGACGGGTCGGCCGGGTCGGTCGCCGTGCGGCGCTCGTTGATCGCGATGCGATCGCGCTGCAGTTGTGCGACGAACCGATCGTCGCTGCGGAAGTAGAGCGCTCGCTGCGGAGGTTGTGAGCCGACTCCAAAGAAGAATTGCGGTGGCTGCGGCGGCTCCGGGTGTCCGGGCAGTCCCTCTTGAATTGGCGGCAACTGGGGCTGTAGCTCCCGAAGCTCGTAGCCTTCCATCGCTCCGCCTACCTTCATGATCTCTGGAAGCCCGAAGCTCGGCAGCGCGACGAACTGGACAGCGCCGACAACCTCGTTGACCGGCGGCCTTTCGAATTGAGGCAGATCATCGGCACTCACGCTGGCATCATCTTATGTTTGGGGGCGCGCCGCTTTCGCGTCGATTTGGGGGGGCCTTCACGGCTGCTCTCCAGGTTCGCGCTCGCGTTGAAGCCGAGCATAAGAGCGGAGACGGCCAATGGCTCTCAGCGCACGAGCGGGAGAGCGGCCGATGGACGATGGGCTCGAGATTCCGCCCTTATGGCCCGTCCCGCGCTCACGACCGTCTAGCTGCACCGCCCGTTCGGGCTGATTGGTGTCCTGTCACGTCCGGCAAAGCGCCTCCGAGGCTCTGAACCGCGCGGACGGCGCATCGTCCTGGCTCGCTCCACCGAGGCCCCCATACTCCAAATACGGACGTCTGAGAGCGCGTTGTCTGCGTACATGGCACACACCCCGACGGTCGTGAGGGTGATGAACGGGGTCCGGCCATCCTTGCCTTGCTTGTCGAGCGGATGCACGCAATGGCGGCCAAGCTCGGGGTCGTTCGAGGCGTAGTCGCCTTCACGGTGAGCGTCGAACGCCTCCACGCTGTGGAAGTGCAGGCCGCAGCGCGAGCAGTGATTGGTGCAGTGGGGGCGCTGGGCGGTCATCACGGCAGCCACTCAGAGGCCGGCGGGCGCGTCCGATGGACGTGGAGTGAAGGTCGCGCCGATATGAGGCCGGCCCCTGAGTCGCGGCCGCTCATGCTACGCCCAGCGTCCGTTCGCGATCTTGGACCTGCTGGCGATCATGACGCTCACGTTGCCGTCGAAACTCTTCCATCTCTTCGGCGGTCGCTTGCCGGATTCGCAGTCGCCCGCTCTCCACCTGCTCACGGAGCTTGGCGGCGGCGACTGCTCGCTCGACGTCGCGATACGGGACTCCTAGTTGGCGGGAGATCGTCCACAGGGACAGGCCCTGCTCCTGCAGCTCGACCGCCCGCTCGGCCAGCGGTCGCTGAGAGGACGCCGGCGGCTTCGGTGTCGGCGCGCCCGGACCGACGAGGTGGCGAATAGCGGCCCGGCTCACGCCGACTTCCGCGCCGACTTCCGCCCAAGTTTTGCCGTCAGCGCGTAGCACGCGAGCGCGAGCGACTAGATCCTCGCGCCGTTGGCGCGCCTGCTCGCGCGACAGACCAGCGTCCGCCCGCATCAGTTACTCCCCGCTAAGCGGAATCGGGGGCCCTAGCATCGGGCCATGCTCGTTCACGATCTCGAGGAGGACGTTCGAGTACTCGGACTCGGGTCGGCCGAGCTCGCGCATCCTGGCCCTGACGAGTTTGTCGAGTTCGACACTGCCCGGATGGAAGCCGTCCGGCACCGCAGGTGGTTCGGGAACCGCCGGCACAGCGGGGAGCTGGCCAGTCTCGACGTAGGAGGACAAAACTTTTCCGTAGTCACTCTCCGGCCTTCCCGTCGCACGCAAATGTGCGACCACCGCCTCATGCGTGATCGGGACGTCGACCTGGTCGAGCAACCGGACCCGATCGTCATCGCCCGACTCGAGCGCGTCTAGCATTTTCACGACGCCACTGGTCGCCTGCGCGACTTCAGACCGTGCCTGCTCGCTCGCGACCTCACGCGCCCTCGCAGCATCCGGAAGCTTCGCAAGCTCCTTATCGAGCGCCATGATCCGCTGATGCTTGTCCGCCGCACCGACGATCGCGGCATCGAGCTGCCTCGCGACCTGGCCAGCCTGCTGCTGCGCAACGTGCTCGCGGCCACCGTGCCGTTCCTCCATCGTCCGTACCAGGTCGACACCGGCCTGAAGAAACGCAACATCTTGCTCTTCAAAATCCTTGCGTCCCCCGTGGCCGGCAAACCGTGCGTCCAGCTTGCGAACTCGAGCGAAGCGACGCTCGCGCTCACCAGCGTCATGAAGGGCCACTCCGATATCCGTATCCTCAGAGCCGCCCTGGTCCGCGAGAACTCGACCGAACGGGTCGCGCTTGAGGTCTGGCTGCTGGCCAAGCGCCCGCTCGTAAGCCGTCTGTACGACCCGGTCGCGCCGCTCGAGTACCTTCAGCGTCGGCTCAAGGTATCCGACATCACCCGCCCAGGCGAGAGCGCTCCGGAGTGAGCCGTCACCCTGATTCAGCGACCAGGTAGCAGCTTCGTGCAGCTTGTCCAAAGTGTCGACGAACGAGCTGCCGGTGTCCAACTGCACCGCCCTGATGAGCCGATCGAGCGCTGGCCGGTCGGCAAAAACGGCATTGATGGGCGTATCAAGGTCAATCATCTGGGGTTTCCTCCGTCTTGGTAATCGCGCCGATTTCCGCCTCAAGCGCCGGCGTCGTAAGCAACGAGAACTCGTGCTCACAGCGATCCGCCCGGCGCTCGGCGCTCCAGTAGGCGTCCAGCTGGGTGCGGACCAGCTTCATCGCCGACGCGAACTTCCCCTCAGCCTCCTCGGCGCGGGCTTCCAACCGGCCGACCGTCTCCGACCACGCGCCGACCGGGAAGACTTCAAATCCAAGCCTCTGCGCCTCGGCCCACAACGCCTGAACGGGAGAATCGCTGGCCGTTACCGTGGTAACGGTTTCGGTCGCCGATTCGGGCTCAGGATCGACAAAAGCCTCTGGTGAACGTCTAAAAAGTGCCATCTATATTCAGTATGAGAGCTTCGACCTCTTGAGGGGCAGTCTGCCGGGACCGGCGCAAGCTGCCCGACTCAACCAGTCGATCACCGTGAAACCTCGGCACGCGCGGAAGCGGACCTACATACGGCTCGTCAAGCACGCCAACCTCGATCAGGTGACGCACGTGCCGAGCATCACTTTTCGCCGTGCGCGGGCTGACATCAAGAGCGGCGGCCGCCTCATGCTGCTCCTGGCCGTCGAGCAGACGGCCAACCAGCTTGACGCACCGCAGGGCAATCTCCGACGCTCGGCGCGGGTCGGTTCCACCCTCGATCAGCTGCTCGCAAAGCTCATCCCACAACCACGCCGCTGCGGAACGGGCGCCCTCGCGGTCAACAAACTCGTTCACATGCCCTAGCCACGGGCGACGCGCATGAATACTCGGATCACAGCTCATCTCAAAATCTCATATTCCGAATATTGTCGCCGCCATGCCCGGGCCAGCCAGGAGGAGGCGTGACGCCCCTCCGCGGCGGCCTGTCCGGATCACGGCGACCACGGCCCCGGCGCGACTCAAACCACGCCACCGTGTCCGCGCCGTCCCCCGACATGATGTTGCTGTAGCCGATCTTCACGTCGCCCGTGCCCGTCGCAACACCCCGCCGCGCCAATGCACGAACCCCCGCACCCAACGCCAGCGCCCGATCGCAATGGCCCCTCGCCGTCCTCGGGGTCACGATCGACGACGACGCACCCGCAAACTTCATCCTGATCTGCTTCAACTCATGATGCAGCTCGGGAATGTTCGGGACCTCCAAAGTCTGTGTGTACAACGCGGAGCGGAGATCGACCATCGACTCATACTTAGACGTCGCCGTCCACGGATCAATCCGGCAATAGAACCCCGCACTACTGAACCTGTCGGTCACGATCTTCGACATGAACTGATCCGAGATCACCATCCGAACACCAAACCGCCGGCCCAGCGCAATCGCCCGACCAAACAGCTCCTCCTCCACCCGATCACGATTGAACACCGACTCAACCGGACCCGGGCGCCACGCCTCACACGCACCCACCAACAACCGGTGCGGGTCAGACACATCACGACCAACCACAACCGCCGCGAACGGATCACGCTGCGCAGACGGGTCAACGGCCAGGATCCAATCCTTCCCAGCATGAGGAGGCAACTCCACATAGTCAGCCACCGTCACCCGATCCCACTCGAGCAGGGCGCCCGACCCACCGACGAACTCGGCGCCGAACTCCGCCTTGAACATCTCCGGGTCGTCGGCCTCCTGCGCAGCCAACCACGCCCGGTCGATCTGCGGGTTCATCATCCAGGTCGGGTACTGGAACGCGACCGCGGACTCATCCTCACCACTGCTCGCCCGCTGGAACAGCTCCGCGAACAGGCCGGAACTGTCCGCCGGCGTCGAACTAGCAATCACCCGTCCCAACGCCCCGAACTGCGCCGTAGAAGGCGTCAGCGCGTCCCAGACCTGTTTCGCGCTCGAGTTGCCGTCCGAGTCAAGGAAGTGAGCCAATTCATCGAGGCACAACAACGAGATCGGCCAACCACGAGCACCACGAGACCCACACGGGAAACTAGCCACACACGTCCGAGCCCCCGCCGCAGTCTCAAACTCGACCGCATCCTCCGTTACACGCCGGATGTGACGCTTCAGAATCGGTGACCGCTCGGCTGCCGAGACCAGGAACCGCAACGGGATCCGCGCCTGCTCATGCCGGGTCGCGATGATCACCACGTACCTCATCTCGCCATCCATCACGCGGTCGAGATCCTCGCGGAGCAGCGCGTTATGCAGGCACGCCATCGCGATCATGCGACTCTTTCCACTTCTCCTCCCGCAGCACCACACGGCCCGCTGCGCCGGACCCTCCAACGCCGCCAGGAGCTCTCTCTGGCGCTCATACGCCTTGAAATTCAGCAAGCGCGGCGAATCGATCGCCTCGAGTAGCCCAACACTCATCTCACTACCTCCAGACGAACCGCATTGCCGTGCCGCGCCGGCCAGAACCGGTCATGATCAGCACGAATCCACGCCAACTGATCCCGCATCGACGAGAGCCCCAACGCTGTCGTGATCGGGCCCGCGATCTCGTTCCTCGCATTGAGCGCCCGATGCGCAAGCTCCTCACGCCGACCAGCGCGGGCTAGTCGAGCACACTCATCGCAAGCGAGCCACCAGTCCGGGCGTGGCGTGACATCACCCGGGATCGGCCGGATTGGAAACGCCGACCTCGCCGGCTTCGTCATCGAGCAGAAATCACAGCCGGCGTGACCGTCGCCAATGATGTCCTCACGGAGCAGCATCATCCGTCTCCCGGTTGGCTTCGATCTCGGCGATCACGTCGGCCAATGACGGCGTGTCGGCTTCCCGCTCACGCTCAGCCTGCTCCGCGATCAACTCGGCGTCCAGCTTGGTGAGATCGCGACGCCAGCTCACCGCATCCCTGACCACGCCATGAAACCGATCCTCGCCGGTCTTCTTATCCGTGAAGATCACGTCTTTACGGTCGCGCACCCACTCGTCCTCGCGAAGCAGCAAGCCCTTCAGATGGACGCGCTGCTCCAAGCGCGAGCCGGTGAGCCACGGATAGAGCGCAACGGTTTCATCGGCCGCCGCCTGGAAGTAGGGCAGCATCGTGCTCGGCGAGCGCAGGCCGTGCTCTGGTGGCCGACTGCCGTGCAGGTTCCTGAGTTGCGCGGCCGCCTTCTCGGGGTCCTTGCTGTGATGGCTGGACAACGACTCGCGATAGCTCACGGCAGCACTCCAAATAGAACGCCCACTTCTGCACGCACCCGAAACAGCCCGCCACACAAGGCGATCCGAGTGCTTGTCAACGGGATGTCAGCAAGCCACCAACGGCACGCGGCAGGCAACCAGCCCACGACGCGCTCTGACTCGTCCGAAATGCCGAGCACTTCCACGCGATTCGGGCTAGCACTCTGTTTCGTTCCGGCGCCAAGCTGGCTTGGACATGGAACATGTTTGGACGTGTTTCTCCTATTGTTAATTCCTATAGGCGCGCATATGTAGGGTTTCCGGATTCTCATGTCAAACGTGTCTTTGTGTCCTGGGCTATTGGCTGACGGTGGTTGTGAGCGAGATGCCGGACCAGCCGCGGACGCTTCCGCGTTTGCCTTGGTTGCCGTCTTTGCAGCCTCGGGTGCGGAGTGCGTCGCCCCAGGTTTTGCCTTTGCCGATGGGGTCGCTGCCGTTTTGTTGGCACCAGTCTTCGTAGGCTTGGCGTAGGTCGCGGGCGGGCGTCCAGTGGCTTGGTCCGAGGTCGCATTCGTCGGCGATCCAGTTGGCCAGCGGGTCGTTCTCCTTGCGGTACTCGTCGGTGTAGTCGCGGACGCTCTCGGGGATCTGGAGCCCGTGTTGCTTCCAGTCGAGGCATCCTTGGACGGCCCAGGCGAGTACGGCGGACTGGATGCCGCGGTCGGACTTGAACCGTTGCTTGAGCCCCGGATCCCGTCGGTTCTCGGGGATCATGTTGGTGAACGGGATCTGGACGATTCGCCGCCACATCGCGTCGTCGTCGGCGTTGACCTTCGGCCGGTGATTCGCGACGAGCCACAACTTGAAACGGGGTGTGAATTCAAAGTGCTCGTGGTACATGAACCGCGCGGCTACCGTGTCGCCGCCGGTGAGTGTCTTGATCAGGCCTTCGGCGAGTCGCTTCCCCTCGTCGACTTCGAGGGAGACGACGAGTCGGGCGCCGGCCAGGCGGGCGATATCGTTGCGGACACCACCGTCGCCGCGGCGACGCAGGAAGGTCTCAAAATCGGCCGTGCTGGCATAGTCGCCGAGGACCGTCTTGACCGTCTCCATGAAGGTGCTTTTGCCGGTCGCGGTCGGGCCGTGGGGAAACAGCAGGACCTCTTCGCTGGTGTCGCCGGTGATCGTGTAGCCGATGACCCGCTGGAGGAACTTCTCGAGCTCGCGGTCGCCGCCGGTGATGGTGACCAGGAACTCGTTCCAGGCGTCTGAGCGGGCGTCCGGGATGTAATCGACGGGCGCGAGATGGGTGATCAGATCATCAGGACCGTGGGGTTCAAGCTTGCCGGTGCGCAGGTCGATCGTGCCGTTGTTGACGGTGAGCTTCATCGGATGGGCGTCGAGGTGTTCGGGTAGCGCGATCAGGCTGGTGGCGCTCTCGGCGAGCGAGACCATCGCCCGTAGTCTCGGCTCCGATGCGGATCGGATCGCCCATTTCGCGATCCGCTCGGCCTCGTCGTCGTCCTGGCAGTCTTTGGACTCGAGGTAGATCGCGCGGGCGGTTTCCTTGGCGTAGCGCATCACCTGCCCGTCGCGGTCGTACCGCCATCGCCTGCCGTCCCAGGCGTGCCAGCTTCCTCCGGGCATATATCGGACCGCGCGGCCGTGCATCGTCTCGAACCGCTCGGCGTTGCCGATGTCGTTCAAGGTGAAGCCGGTTACCGCGATCGATTCCAGCTGCCGGCGGAGAGCCTCGTCCATCATCCGGCCGCCCTCAGTAGCTCTTGCGCCAAGCGGCGACGCAGGTCGAGAAATGCAGGCCCGCGCGTGTCCATCCCCCAGAGCGCGCCGGCGAAGTTGTAGATGTCGCCGCCGGCTCCGCATCCGAAGCAGTACCAGCCCTGCTCGTGCCCTGGATAGACCTTGAAGCTTGGGGTCCGGTCCCCGTGTCCTGGCAGCGGGCAGGAGATCGTTCCGTGGTGAGGAACCTCGATCCCGGTGAGCGCGTGGACGTACTCCGGGGGCGAGATCTCATCCAGCACGTCGGGCTGCCGCTCGGTCGAGCGCCGGTCCCGGTGGCGCGGCTCGATGCCGGGGGCCACGGGCATCAGGCGCTGCTCCTGCCAGACGGCGACAACGTCACTGACGATGTCCTCGACGCTGCCGTAGATGGTCACGGCTCGAGAACCTCCAGCCATAGCGCGTCGGAGCGCACGTGAATCTGCCGATCGAGCTCCGACCATGCCTGCTTCTGCAAGTCCTCGGGCAGCCTGAAGAACACACGCATCCGCTCATGACCGTCCAGCTCGGGTGTGAACCTCGCGAAGGTGTGGTGGCTGAACAAGCGGCCTGGAAGCGCTGAGGGGGTCATGCCGGCGTGTCCTTCCGCGGTTCGACTGGTTGGTTACACATCCGGCAGATCCGCATCTGATCCTTCGCCCAGCTCCGGCGCTGAGGGCGGGCCGCCCGGATGTAGGAGCGCAGCTCGACCAGGGCCCGTAGGCCGTCCGTCAGCGCCTGGTCCCAGTCGGTGAACGCCTCGCTGATGTCCATCTCGGCGGCGAGGCGGACGTCCTTCTGAAGGGCGTCCATGACCAACCGGACCGGCTTCGCGGCGCTGCTCGCCGCGTACACGCGCCTGGTTGCTCCGCGCCGGATGGCCAGTTGCCGTTCCGTCAGGGCACCGGACGGCTTCGACTCCTTGACGGCCGGGAAGTCAATCACCGTGCCGGTGGTCTCGGTCTTGGTCTCCGTCTCCCTCCGCGGTTCGATGTGCTGGGCAACCTGCTTGGCCGTCGGCGTGGCCCCGTGATCGCGGATCGTCTCCTGCCACACCTCGACCATGGTCTCGGGCTCGTGCTTGAGGACCGTCAGCTTCCGAGCGACGGCCTCGGATGCTGGAAGCGGAGTGTCCACAATTGTAGACAAAGTGTCAGCGACTCCAGCCGCCTCGATGAACTGATAGGCGCGGGACCGCGAAAGGTTCCAACGCACGGAGCAGTAGCCCTCAAACGTCCGGTGCGCCGCACGGTACAACTTGCGATCACGGACGAGCGCCAGTGCCTCGCCGACCTCGACGAACGTCTGGAGGCCCCGGTCAATCGTCGCTTCGCACTCGGTGAGGATCAGTGCCTCGTCGGCACTCAGCGACCCAAGCTCGGTGTGGGTGTTGTCGTGTTCAGATAAACTACTCATAGTTCCTCGTTGGTTTAGCGGCCGTCCCGTGGTGCCGGGGCGGCCGTCACTGTTCCGTCTGCGTCCCCGCCAGCCCGAGCAGGCGCTCGAGCTGGTGCCGGGGCACGCGAAGAGACCGGCCGACGCGAATGCTCGGGATCTCCCCTGCTTTGACCGCTTGGTAGGCGGCGCTGCGGCCAATCCTCAACCGTTCGCCGGCCTCTTCAACCGTGTAAACGTCGGGGGCTCTTTCGTTCGCTGCGGTTTCCATCGTGCTCTTTCGTTGCGTGAGGGGAACGTTCGTGATATCTTGTCACTATGCCGTTGAGCGTCAACTCACGATTTCCTGTCACGCTCTGGCCGGCGACGCCGCTCCCGCCCGTCGCCGTCGAGCGCCGAGAGGTCAACGTGACCAAGCGCGGCGCCCTCAGATGGGAGAGCGAGCCGCTCGATCCCGTCGAACTCCCGGACGAATGGGTGCTGCGCCAGCTCGTAGACGCTGACCTGGACAGCGACGTCGACGTGACCGAACTGCTCTCCGAGTTCGGGATGATCGCCACCCCGTACGCGCACTCTGGCTGGGTGCCCGCCGACCGGCGATCGCTACTTGCTCCCCACCCCGAAGGCGCTCCGCACGACCTAGCCCCCACGGTCGATCAACGCTGGTGGGTGGTTCGCCGGGACGGCACCCTTGAGGACGCGCGCTGGTGGCTCAAGACCGCCCGCGCGCTTGGGCGTGTGTGGGGCGATGCGAGCCGCGACGAGGATCCCGCCCCCGTATGGGAGTCAGAAGGATTTCTGCTGCGGCGCGATGCCGACCCCCGCGTCCACTGGACAAGCTTCGTTCTGATGCTCGACGACGGGCTCGAGCCGTTTAGCGCCCACGCGCAGTACACATTCGATCTCACATCGCTAGGCGGCGACGCCATCACCTACGGGCGCCCGGTCGTCGACCTGTACTCGGCCGCGTGCCGACAGGTCTTCAACTTCATCGTCGGGGAGAGCACGGCGCGTCGGTGCGAGAACCAAACATGCGGCCGCGCGTTTGTGCACCAGCTCGGCGGCGCGACGTTCGGCCAGCATCGAAGCGTCGGGCTGAGGTTCTGCACGCCCGAATGCGCCCACGCGGAAACCCAACGCCAATACCGCCGGCGGAAGGCGGCTCAACGAAAGGACCAGCAGAGATGAGAGGATCAACCCGCAAACGCGGCAATACCTGGACGGCGTACTACGACGGTCCGCCGGACCCGCACACCGGCAAGCGCCAGCAGCGGAGTAAGGGTGGCTTCAAGCGGCAGAAGGACGCCCAGGCGTTCCTCAACCGGACGCTGCCGACCGTCGACGACGGCACGTATGTCGAGCCGTCCAAGCAGCCGCTCGCCCGCTACCTGCTCGACGAGTGGCTCCCGGGCATCCGATCAACGATCCGCCCCTTGAGCGCCCATCGCTACGAGCGCGTCGCAACGCTGTACGTGGCTGAGCGCGATATTGGCGGCAGCCCGCTCCGCGGCCTCACGGGCGCTCACCTGAACGCGCTCTACGCGGAGCTCGAGGCCGAGGGCTTGTCGATCGCGACGCGCCGGCTTGTCCACGCGGTGCTGCGCCGCGCGCTCAATGATGCCGTCCGCTGGGGCAAGCTGTCGCGGAATCCCGCCGCCGCCGCAGATCCACCGTCGTTGCCCCGAAGTCACGCTCAGTCGTGGAGCGCCCGAGAGCTGCGAGCCTTCCTAACGCAGGTCCGCGGCATGCGCCTGTACGCGCTCTGGCGGCTCGCGGCGACCACCGGGATGCGCCGTGGGGAGCTGCTCGGGCTGCCGTGGCAACACGTGGACCTCGAGCAGGGGCGGCTGCGGGTCGAGCAGCAGCTCGTCCCGACGAAGGGCGGCCCAACGTTCGGGCCGCCCAAGTCGCGCCGGTCGGAGCGAACGATCGCGCTGGATCCCGACACGGTGCAGGCATTGCGGGAGCACCGGGCCGCCCAGGTGCTCGAGCGCGATTTCGCTGGCGCCGCCTACCAGGACCACGATCTGGTCTTCGCCGATGGGCTCGGCGGCCCGATCTACCCGACTCGCCTGGGCGAGTGGTTCGTCTACGCCCGCAAGGCGGCCGGCATCCCGACTGGGACCCTGCACACCCTTAGGCATACGGCCGCGACGCTCGCGCTCACCGCGAACCCGCCGGTCCCGCTTCACGTCGTTGCCAGCCGGCTCGGCGACGATCCGAAGACCGTTCTCGCGACCTACGCCCACCTGCTGCCGCACTCCGACGAGATGGCGGCAGCGGCGGTCGCTTCCGCGCTCGTTGACAGTCCGTTGACAAACCCGGGCGCCGAGAGCCCCGGAAGCCCGCAGCTACAGGGGATTCCGCCTGTTTCGCGGCCGGCCGACTAGAAGAGCTGGTTCTCGCCGCCGAAGACCGCGCTGACCGACCCGTCGGTGAAGATCTGGCGGATTGAGTTGGTCAGCAGGTCGGCGCACGAGAGCACGCGGACGTTGTCGGGGGCGCCGGGTGGGAGGGGGATCGTGTCGGTCACGACGACCTGCTCGAACCTGGCCGCGGCGAGGTTCTCCCACGCGTTGCCGGAGAAGTTGCCGTGCGTGGCGGCGGCGTAGACGCGGCGGGCGCCGGCGTCGAGCACCGCCTCCGCCGCGGCCCGCAGGGTGCCCGCGGTGCCGATGATGTCGTCGACCAGCACGGCCGTCTTGCCGGCCACGTCGCCGATCACGTAGTTGATCTCCGCGACCTGCTGCGCGGGCCGCTCCTTGTTCAGGATCGCCAGGTCGGCGCCGAGCTCCTGCGCGAACTTGTTGTTCAGCTTCACGCGGCCAGTGTCCGGTGACACGACGACGAGGTCCTCGAGCCCCTTGTCGGCGAAATACTGGGTGAGCATGAACAGCGCGGTCATGTGGTCGCACGGCTTCTGGAAGAAGCCTTGGATCTGGCCCGAGTGCAGGTCCATGGTGAGGATCCGGTCGATCCCGGCCGACTCGAGCATCCGCGCCACCAGCCGGGCGCTGATCGGCTCGCGCGGAGCCGACTTTTTGTCCTGACGCGAATAGCCGTACCAGGGCGTCACCGCGATCACTCGGTGGGCCGAACCGCCCACCGCCGCGTCGATCATGAACAGCAGCTCCATCAGCGCGTCGTTGGCCGTCAGCCCCGCGTCGAGATTGCCGCACGTGGGCTGGACGATGAACACGTCCGCCCCGCGGACCGACTCCTCGTAGCGGCAATACACCTCGCCGTTGGCGAACGTCTTCAGCGTCACGCTGCCGAGCTCCACCCCGAGCTTGTCGGAGATGCGGGCGGCCAGCTCCGGGTTGGCCCGCCCCGAGACCAGCATCAGCCGCTTGTCATACGGGAACCGGAGCTCGCTCGGCGCCTCACGCGTCTGCAGCACGCTCATCGTGTCATCGAGTCTACGACCGGGGGTCGACGTGATGGCTGCGCTCATTGACGTATTTGCGAGCTCGAATCAGCGTCGGCCGGATCGCCACCCTGCTCCCGGCGCCGACGGCGCCGCTCGGCGTAACCCTCGACGTTTCGCTGCCGGCTGCGCGCCACCCCCAGCGCGCCCGGCGGCACGTCCTCGGTGATCACCGAGCCGGCGCCCGTGTAGGCCCCGTCGCCCATGGTCACCGGCGCAACGAACATCGTGTCGACGCTGACGAACGCCCGCTCGCCGATCCGCGTCCGGTGCTTGTGCTCGCCGTCGTAGTTCGCCGTGATCGTGCCGGCGCCGATGTTGGTGCCGTCGCCGATGTCCGCATCCCCGATATAGGAGAGGTGAGGCACCTTGGTCCCGACTCCGATATCGGAGTTCTTGATCTCGACGAACGTGCCGGCCTTGGCGCCCTCGCGGAGGACGGCTCCGGGGCGGAGATAGGCGAACGGGCCGACGCTGACTCGGTCCCCGACCTCCGCCTCCCTGGCGAACGAATGGAGCAGCGTCGCGTCGCTACCCACGGCGACGTCGATCAGCGTCGAGTGAGGACCGATCGCGGATCGGGCGCCGACGGTGGTCCGGCCTCGCAAGCTGGTAAACGGCGCCACTACGGTGTCCTGTCCGAGCTCGACGTCGACCTCGATCACCGTCGCCCCCGGGTCGACGATCGTCACGCCGGCCAGCATGTGGCGCCGGTGAATCCGCCGCTGGGCGACCGCGGTGACGAGCGACAGGTCGACGCGATCGTTGACCCCCAGGAGCTCTGACGGATCGTCGAGCTCATGGGCCAGGACGGTCCGCTCCTCGCCGCGCATGATGTGCAGCACGTCGGGCAGATACTGCTCGCCCTGGGCGTTGTCGGTGCGCACCCGCTCGAGCGCCTCGAGCAGCGGGGCGCCCTCGAACGCGTAGAGGCCGCCGTTGACCTCGCGGATCTGGAGCTCGAGCTCGGTGGCGTCACCGGCGGCTTTGGTCTCGACGACGCGCTCGACGGTTCCGTCTGCGGCGCGGACAACGCGACCGTAGCCGCGCGGGTCCTCGAGCACTACGGTGGCGATCGTCGCGGCCGGCGCCATCCGCCGCTGGGCGTCCGCCAGGGCCCGGACCGTCTCGCCCGTGACCAGTGGAGCGTCGCCGTTGAGCACGATCACGAGGCTTTCTGGATCGATATGCGATGCGGCCGCCCGGACCGCGTCGGCGGTGCCGTTGGGCCGCTCCTGGACCGCGACCACGCACCCGGCCCCGAGGTGCTCCTCGAGCCGGCGCTCGGGCGTATCGACGACCACCACGGCGGAGGCGCCCGCCTCACGGGCCGCGCCCACCGACCAGTAGATCATCGGGCGCCCGCACAGCGGGTGCAGCAACTTCGGCGTCTGCGAGCGCATCCGGGTGCCTTGACCCGCGGCGAGGATGACGACGACCGGCGCGGTCACGGGCCGCATCGTAAGCGATCCGGACGATCGCTACCTCGGACAGGTCATCGTCTCGGCGTTGGGCGGGACCGGGGCCGCCACCAGCGCCCACAGGTGCTGTTGGGCATAGGCCCGGTAGGGGCGCCACTGCTCGGCGAGGCGGAGCGCCGCGGCCGGCCGTTCGTCGAGGCCGAGCCGGCGCAGCGCGTGCCGCAGCCCGAGGTCGGTGGCCAGAAACGCGTCGCGATCACGCAGCGCGCGCATAGCGATGTACTCGACTGTCCACGGCCCGATGCCCGGCAGCGCCAGTAGTTGTTCGCGTACCACCGACCGGTCGAGGTCGGGATCGAGCGCGAGCCGACCGGTGGCGAGGGCCCCGGTCAGGCCCTGGAGCGCACGCCGCCGCGCGGCGGGCATCGGAAACGTCTCCGGGTCGGCCGCGGTCAGCGCGGCCGCGGACGGGAACAGGTGCGTGATGGTGCCGATCGGGCGGGCCAGCCGCTCGCCGTGCGCCTCGACCAGGCGGGCGGTCAGCGTCCTCGCCCCGGCCAGCGAGACCTGCTGGCCCAGCACCGCGCGCACGGCCAGTTCGTGCGCGTCCACGTGCCCGGGCACCCGGCGACCGGGCGCGGCCGTGACGAGCGGCCCGATCACGGGGTCGTCGCCCAGCGCGTCGAGCACGACGCGAGGATCGGCGTCGAGGTCGAACAGCGCCCGCGAGGCGGCGACCGCCGTGTCCAGATCGCGGCGATCGCTCAGCCAGTAATTCGCCTGCATGGATGCGCCCGCCGGCACGAGCTCGACGACGCCGGCGCCGTGCGCGAGGTGGAGGCTGCGACGGTAGCCGCCACCGGCCACTTCCTCGACCCCCGGCACCGCCCGCCGGGCGAGAAAGTCGACCAGCGCCACCCCCTCGAACGGCGGCCGCAAGGGCAGTTGCAGGGCGATCGGAAACCGGTCAAATGTCACACGGGGCCGCCGTCGCGGTCCGGCAGGCTTGTACACCGGACCTTAATAGAGGACTGGGGAGCCAGGACTCGAACCCGGTCTTGGAGGGCCAAGGCCTCCCGTGCTAGCCAATTACACCACTCCCCAACGCAGACCCGCGTGGGCCGACCCACGTTATCTGATCCTGAAATCACCGTGATCGCCGCAAAACCGATCAGCCCGCCGATGTACCGGTGCCTCGAGTGCGACGCGGACTGGAGCTACGAGGCCGTCCGCCACACCGCCTGCTGCGCGGCCTGCGGTGGCGGGCTCATCCGCCTCACCGACCGCGAAGTCGCGAAGCTGCTGGGCCACCCCCAGCTCAAGGCCGCCTAGCCTTTTACGCCGGTGCCTGCCCGGCCGCCGCGCCACCGACCGCCCGGCGGCCGAGAATCTGTCCCAGCTTCGGCGGTAGCAACGGATCGGCGAGCGCCGCCCGCACGTCGCCGGGCCGGTGCAGGGCGCGCTCGGCACGGAGGATCCCGATCTCGAGCCCGGCGTCGCGAGCCGCGGCGAGCCCGACCGTCATCACGTCGGGACTGCGCCACACGCGTTCGGGGAGGGAGAACAGCCTCGGCAGCGGCCGGGCGAGCGCGAGCAGGTAGAGGCCGCCATCCATGGCGGGGCCGAACACGACGTCGCAGCCGGCCCGCAGATCGTCGAGCGCCCCGGCGGCGTGGAGGGGGCGCAGTCGCGGGATGTCGGGCCACACGGCGAGCAGCGGGCCGCCGGTGCGCGCGAACACACGCGCCGCCGCGTCGGCGGTGCGGCCCGCGATGCCGTCGCCGTTCTGAGGGAACAGCGCCACCTCGTCGCCGAGCAGGAGGCGCAGGTCGCGGCCGGCGTCGGGCGGGTCGTGGGCGACGTGCACCGCGCCGGGCGCGACGGCCCGGGCCCAGCGTCCGGTCTGCCTGATCAGCGCCGCCTGCAGGGCCACGCAGCCGTCCAGCCCCAGTACCGGCTCGAGCGCCCGCCGGACCTCGCCCCGGCGCGGGGCGCGGGCCATGATCAGCACCGCCGCCTTGGCCGTCTTCATTGCTGCCCGATGCGATAGACGGTGCCCGGGGACGTGCCACCGCCGGCGACCACGCGCGGCAGGGCAACGGCCAGGACCTCGGCAAACACCGCGGGGCTGGCGGCCATCAAACCGATCAGCTCCTGCACCGGCGTCGTCTCCCCCGGCTTGATCTCGTTGGCGTAGTCGGTGACGAACCCCATCAGCGCGTACGGAAGCTCGAGCTCGCCGCACAGGGCGGTCTCGGGACCGGCGGTCTGGCTGACCGCGGTGACGCCGGCAACGCGCAGCTGCGTGATCTCGCTCGGCGTGTTGAAGCGGGGACCGTCGACGTGACCGTACGTGCCGCCGTCTCGCACCATGTGGCCGGTGGCGGCGGCCGCCGCCACGAGCGCCTCGCGGAGCTCGGACGAGTACGGGCCGCCGTGGAGGATCCAGTGGGCTCGCTCCGGCGCGCCGGGCTCGGTGAAGAACGTGCACAGACTCCCGTCCGCCAAGCGGTTGGAGATGAAGTGCAGGTCGTCGAAGATGACCAGCGACCCGAGCTCCAGGGCTGGCTCGAGGGCGCCGCACGCGCTGCACCCGATCACCGCCGCGGCGCCGAGCTCCTTCAGGGCCCAGATGTTCGCCCGATGCGTGACGTGGTTGGAGAGCCGGACGTGGCCGACTCCGTGGCGCGAGACGTGGAGGACGTCGGTTCCGGCGTACCGGCCGCGCGACACCTCGGTCGGCCCGTACGGCGTCTCCACCGTGACGGCTTCGGGCTCCTCGAGACCTGGCAGTGCGTAAGCTCCCGACCCCGTAATGATCCCGACCGCCATGTCGCGCGCGATGCTACTCGCACGGGGCGCTCAGGTCACGGCCGCGGCCTGCTCACGAGGCAGCAGATATTCGTCCAGCAGCTCGGCCGCGCGCGTGTCCTCGTACGCCTCGTAGTTCTTGAGCTTGCCCCACTCGATCCGTCCCCACAGGACGTAGCGGTTCTCGTAGATGAGCTCGCCGGTCGAGCGGTCGCGCAGGTAGTCGTGGCCGCGGACGCAGATCGTCTGACGCCACGGCCAGCCCTTGACCACGACCTCGTCGGCGAAGATCTGGAGCCCGACGCGGGCGAACCGCTCGAGCCACGGGCGCAGCTCACGCTTGCCGTGAAACTCGCCCGACCACGAGGTGTCGCCGGGGAAGCGGAAAACGACGTCCTCGGCGTCCATCCGCAGCACCGGCCCGATATCGCCGGCGTTCAGGCGTCGCATGTTGTAGTTCATCAGCCGGTGGGCCAGCCACGACACCATTCGGCCCCTCCTTGTCGCTAGATAGATCGCTCTAGCTAGTACACTACCCTCCGTGTCAACCACCCGGCAGAGGATCGTCGACGCCAGCGCCGAGCTGTTTCGTCGGCAGGGGTACTCGGCCACCGGGGTCAAGCAGATCGTGACCGAGGCAAAAGCTCCGTTCGGCTCCCTCTACCACTTCTTCCCTGGCGGCAAGGAGGAGCTCGGTGCTGAAGCGATCAGGCAGTCGGGCGCCCTCTACGAACTGCTGATCCCCGCCGTGCTCGACCCCGCGCCAGACCTCGCCACCGGGATCAGGAACTTCTTCGCCGGCGCGGCTCAGCACCTGGTCGACACCGATTACGAAGACGCCTGCCCGATTGCCACCGTCGCGCTCGAGATCGCGAGCACCAGCGAATCGCTCCGGATCGCATGCGCCGACGTGTTCGAGAGCTGGATGGCGGCGGGCGCGGCGCGCCACGAGGCCGCGGGGCTGTCGCCGGTGCAGGCCCGCCAGCTGACGATCGGGATGCTGGCCGCACTCGAGGGGGCGTTCGTGCTCGCGCGGGCCCTCCGCGCCACCGAGCCACTCGAGATCGCCGGCGAGCTCGCGGCGAAGGCGGTCGAGTCCGCGCTCGCGAGTTAATCGGGCGGCCCTTCCCGCTCGACCGTGTGGGCGACCGCGACGCGCGAATCCACGCCGAGCTTCTGAAAGATGTGGGCGAGATGGCGCTCGACCGTCTTCTCGCTGAGCACCAGTTGCGCGGCGATCTCGCGGTTGGTGAGACGGTCGGTGACCAGTCGCGCCACCTCGAGCTCGCGCGCGCTCAACGACTCGAGCCCGATTCCCGCCCGGCCGCGGCGGCCCGCGCGGGGAATGCGCCGGCCCAGCCGTCGCAACTCGCGGGCTGTGACCTCGGCTAAGTGGGCGGCGCCGAAACCGAGAAACGCATCCCGAGCCCGCTCGAGACTCCCGACCGCCTCGTCGGCGCGGCCAGCGCCGGCGAGCGCACGTCCGAGCGTCAACCGCGATCGCTCGCGCTCGAGCAGGTGAACTTCTGTCGCCGCCTGCACCGACTGACCCGCGAGCTCGATCCCGCGCTCGTGCTCGCCGCCGGCCACCGCCACCACCGCCGCGGAACGCAAGGCCCAGACCCGCGGCCCGGCAAGGTCGAGCGGCTCGGCGGCCGCCGCCGCCCGCTGTGCCCAGCCGGCCGCGGCGCCGAGGTCGCCCACCAGCACCTCGGCGTGGGTCAGGACCCCGTAGTAGTAGCTGCGTTGACAGGGCTCGATCCGCGGCAGCGCCGCTCCGCCGACGGCCTCGAGCAGCTCGCTCCGGCCGACGGCCGGCGCCCCGACCTCGATCCGGGCCTCGCCGAGCCAGGCCTGGGCGAGCGGACCGTGCAGAGCCGACTGCGAGCCCGCCCCGCCCGCCACCGGCAGCTCGGCGGACCTGATCGCCGCGTGTAATCCGCCCGCTCTGACCGCGAGCCAGCAGCGCAACCCGTAGGTCAACGCGATCATCGGCTCCGCCCCGACGAGGTGCACCAACTCGACCGCGGTGTCGACCTGCTCGCTCGCGCGCTCGAGCTGACCTCGCCACGCGTACGAGATCGCCAGTCCGATCAGCGTTGGCACCAGTAGATGGCTCTGGCCCCGGGCGCGAGCGACGGTCAGGGCGCGCTCGTAATGCCTGATCACGTCGTCGTATCGCTCGAGGTGGTGCAGGGACCACCCGACCCAGTGGGCCGCGCCGAGATGCAGCGCCAGCTCGTCATCGGACACCCCGCCGAGCACGTTCGAGGCTTCGGCGGCCAGGGCCAGGGCGGCCTTGCCGCGCCCGCGATTGATCTCGGCCAGCGAGCACACCGCCGCCGCGGCGGCGCGGAGCATCACGTCGCCCGACGCGACCGCGAGCTCGTGGCCTCGCCGGGCCGGGTCCCCCATCGCGGGCCAATCGGCCTCGAAGTAGCGGTCGGCCGCGAGCTCGATCGACAGCGCCGCGGCCTCGGCGATCCGCGCGGGCGGAAGCTCCTGGAGCGCCGCGGCGAGCGTCGCGCGCTGGCCACCGGTGCGTCCGACCAGACGCTCGACGACCGCCATCGCGGTGACGACTCGGGCCCGGAGCACCGACTGCTCATCCGGCAGGAGCCCGAGCAGCTCTCCGAGGGCCGCGGCGGACTCCTCGAGGCGGCCCGCGGCCGCCAACATCGTGGCCAGCGGCAGCAGCAGCGCAACCCGCTCGGGCAGCGGTGCGCCGTCGGGCAGCAGGCGCAGGGCGGCTGCGAACCAGCGGGCTGCGCTCGCCGGCGCCAGCCCCGCGCTCTCGCGACCCGCGCGCGTGAGTAGCGCGATCGCCGCCGTATCGCCCACGGTCGCCGATCGCTCCACGTGATGCGCGCAGGCGGCGGTCGATGCACCCCGCGCGTGGAGGGTCTGCGCGGCGCGCGCGTGCGCGCCAACCCGCCAGGCCGGCGGCGAGAGCTGGTGCACCGTCCGGCGCACGATCGGATGGCGGAACGCGAAATACCCGGGCACCGCGGTGGGTCGGACCAACCCCAAGGCGATCGCCTCGTCGATCCGCGCGAGTACGTCGGCGCCGGGCAGGTCGGCCACGCCCGCCACGAGGTCGGCCGCGAACGGATCGCCCGCCACCGCGGCGGCGTCGAGCACGGTCCGGACCGCTGGCGGCACGCCGGCCAGCTCCGCATGCAGCGCATCGCGCACCACTCCCGGCACGCCCCCCGCGTCGGGGTTCGCTTCCGCCGGATCGACGCGCGCGGGGGAGCGAGCCAGCTGCTCGAGGTAGAAGGGATTCCCTCCGGCTTCCTCGTACAGCGCGTCCCTGAGCGCGACCTCGGTCACCGGAGCGAGCAGCGGCTCGGCCTCGGCGCGCGACAGCGGTCCCAATTCGAGCCGCCGGCACTCCCCCAGCGCCTGCGCGCCTCGCAGCTGGACGTCGAGGCGCGCCGGAACCTGGGCGGCTCGGGTCGACAGCACCATAAGCGCCGATTCGGGCGGCCGACGCAGCAGGTACCCGATCAGTTCGATCGAAGCCTGATCGGCCCAGTGCAGATCATCTAGGGCGAGCACCACGGGTCGCTGGCGGGCCAGCAGCGCGAGCAGCGCGTGCACCGCCTGGTAGGCCGCGAAGCGCTCGTAGCGGACGCGCGGACCCGGCGGCGCCTCGAGCGCTGGAAACACGCGGGCAAGCTGGGTGCGCTCCTCGGGACCGAGCGGTTGCAATCGCTGCGGGTGAACCGAGGCGAGGTAGGGATCGAGCGCGTCGACGAGGATGCCGAACGGCAGGTCTCGTTCGAACTCCGCCGCGCGCCCCGAGAACACCAGGTAACGGCGAGCCGTGGCCATGGCCAGCGCCTCCGCGATCAGCATCGACTTGCCGATCCCGGGCTCGCCCACGAGCGCCACGATCGTCCCCGCCCGGTCAGACAGCGCGGTCAGCGCGGTCTCGAGGCACTGGAGCTCATCGCTACGCCCGAGGAACTGCTCGCCCACGTACCAAATATCGCGCTCTAACCCTCAGCTTTGGTAAATGATGAGGGAGATTCCCCGATGTTGGGTCACGCGCGCGTTCGTATGGTGCTCGCGTGCCGCAGTTCGTCCTCGTACACCGCCACGAACCCCGGGAATGCCGCACGGCCTATGCCGCCTGGTCGGGGTTTGACAGCCCGCTGCGCAGTCGCCCGACGCTGGCCTCGTGCGCCGGCGGAGGACACAGCATCTACTGGCTGATCACGGCAACGGACGTAGGCGCCGCGTTGGACCAGCTGCCGGACTGGCTCGCGCAGCGCACCGAGGCGAACGAGGTGCGTGAAGTGGGAATTCCATGAACGACAGGAGGGGTCTCATGCAGTTCGACAAGTTGCTCCGGCCATCGCCGGCGATGGTGATCGCCGCGGCGGCACTGTTTGTGTCACTCGGCGGAACCGCTCTGGCGGTCACGAGCATCAACGGCAACCAGCTCAAGAATCGATCGGTGGCCGGGATAAAGCTCGACAAGCACACGATCACCGGCAGCGAGGTGAACCTGAACAAGCTCGGAAAGGTGCCGAGCGCGCACCAGGCCGATCAAGCCACCAACGCCACCAACGCGACCACGGCGGCCACGGCGAATGCGCTGTCGCCCACCGCAACCGTGTCCGGTAGTCAGATCAGCGGGACGGTTGCCAACGCCACTAGCGCGACGAACGCAACCAACGCGACCAACGCATCGAACGTCGACGGCGCCACGTTCACACAGATGAACGGGTCCACATCGGCGAACACCGACGACAACATCCTGAGCGATTTCGGCGGTCTTACGCTCGGGCTGAGGTGCAACGGCGGCAAGGTCGATATCGACGCCACGTCTGCAACGAGCAATGCTTCCTATGGCATGAGCGGGGTGGCCAACAACAATGCGACCAATTTCGTCTTCGCGAACGACCTGTCGAGCACGGCGGTCACCGATCAGGATGCCGACCCGGCGCAGCTCACGTTCGCCTACAAAGTCAGGACCGGGACGAGCTTCTTTGGCACTACTGAGGTCGTGAGCGGAACGCTTACCGTGCTTCCCGGCACCACCTGCATCGCCTTCGGCAACGCCGAGGCCTCATCCGCGCACACGTAACGCCAGCGACCGACAACACGCAACCGTCACCGCGGAACCCGCCCGCCCTCGGCCCCCGGCTCTGTCGCGGGGCCGCCGGGCGAGGCGATTCCCAGCACCCGCATCGCCTTGAGGCCGAGCGATAGCTTCTCGCGCCCGTCGGTGGAGGAGACGTCGAGGCCAGTGAGCTCGCGGACGCGCTCGAACCGGTAGCGGATCGTGTGACGGTGAGTGATCAACCGGGCCGCCGTGGCGTTCACGTTGGCGTCGCATTCGAGGAACGTCCATAGCGTGCCGAGCAGGTCAGTCTCGTACTGCTCGTCGTAGGCGACCAGCGGGCGAACGGTCTCGCTGTAGAAGCGCTTGAGCTCGGCCGGGTCGCTCATGTAGGGGAGCAGCAGCTGGTAGGTGCCGGTGTCGGCGTAGGCGAGCTCGGCGCGCTCCGGATCGCCCTCGACCACGTTCGCGGCGAGCAACGCCTCGTTGCCGGCGCGGGACAGATCGAGCGGATCGGCGGCGTGGCGGCTGCGGCCGAGCGCGAATGCGAACCCGGCCAGGCCCGACTCGAGCTCGCGCAGGACCGAGGCCGACACGCGGCGGGTCGTGTCGCCATCGGGGTCGGGCACGAGCATCACGATCTCCCCCGCGTTCCCGTCCCGGGGGGCGGCGATCGACCCCGGCGCGATCGATCGCGCGCCACGCGAGGCGACCGCCAGCAACCGCCGGCGCCAGTCGTCCTCGGTCGGCGTGCGGGGGTGGGCGCGGACGATGAGCACGCTGCCGCCGAGACTGAGGTCGGTGCCGAGCTCCTTGCCGCGGGCGATCAGGTCGTCGCGGTCGACGATCCGGTGATCGAGCACGGCGCGCTGGAAACTGACCGCGGCCTCCTGGGAGGCGCGTTCCGGCGCCCGCACCCGCTCCACCTCGGACGCGATCAGCGTGGCCACGAGCCGCAGCAGCGTGCCGTCGGGAGCGCGGTCGCGCGAGCGCATCCGCAGACGGCCGACGGTGCTCTCGGCGACCTTCAGCTCGACCGTCGTCACGTCCTCGGCGTCGCGCATCAGCGAGCGCTCGTCGGCCGGCGAGCGGGCCGCCACGGCGAGCACGGTTGCGGAACGATCGATCAGGATCAGGCTGGCGTCGAGCGCCCGGGCGGCGGCGCGGAGGATCTCGGGCAACCCGGCGCCGGCCTCGACCGCGTCGGTGATCGCCGACAGTGCGGAAAGGTCCGGCGTACCGGCCACTAAGGGATCTGGCGACACCAGCTCAGAAGATACGAGGCCACTCGATGATGATCAGCGCACCGACAATGATGCCGATGCCGACCAGCGCGGCCAGTACGTACAGGGACAGGATCACCACGGCGACCTTCTCGAGCGGGCGCCGGTAGGCGCTGAGCGCGGGCGCGAGGACCAGGATCCCGAACGCGGTCAGCCCGAACACACCCAGGCAGGCGCCGACCAGATAGGTGATCGATTCGTTCGTCATCGCGGTGTTCACACCAAATTGTGCCCGAATGGGCCGATGGTTAGCGACACCGCAACGGATCGCTCACGCAAAGAGCGGAAATCCGAAGTCGGCGGCGACCGGCACGGCGGCGGTCGCGCCTGGGAACCGCGCGGCCAGCGAAGCCGCGGCGGTGGCGGCGCGGACGTTGGCGTCGGGGCCCCAGAAGACGCCGGCGATTGTCGGCCCCGAGCCGCACACAAAGACCTCCTCGGCGCCGGCGTCGAGCGCGGTTTGCAGCGCTTGCCCGAGCTCGGGGCACAGCGATCGGGCGGCGGGTTCCAGGTCGTTGACGAGCAGCCGGTCAGGCAGGCGGGCGCCGGGCGCGACGGCGCGTCCGAGGGCCCGGCGGCAGTCGGCGAGATCGGGGCGGGGCAGGGCGAGGCGATCGGCCTCCGCGTACACCTCGGCGGTGGCGAGGCGGCGCGGCGAGGGCAGGATCGTGTAGGCGTGCCATTGGAGCGGGGCGCGGTGCTCGAGCTGATCCCCGACGCCGGTGCCGATCACCAGACCGGGTTCGAGCTGGCTGGGGACATCGGAGCCGAGCTCCTTGGCCAACTCGGCGACGGCGTCGAGCGGCACAGGCGCCAAGCGCTGGGCCATCCGGAGCACCGCCGCGGCGTCCGCCGAGCCGCCGCCCATGCCGGCGGCGATCGGAATCCGCTTGCGAATCGTGACCTTGACCCGGGGCGCCTTCCAGCCGCGGTCGCGCAGCCCCTGCAGAGCGTCGGCGACGATGTTGGGTCCGTCGACGCCGGGACACACCACCACGTCGTCGAGCGCGGGGCGCGTGATCATCTCGACCTCGTCGGCCAGCGACACCGACTCCAGCAGCGTCACCAGTTCATGGCGGCCGTCGTCCCGCAGCCCGCCGAGGAACAGGCAAAGATTGACCTTGCCGGGGGCGAGGGCGCGCAACCTCACGCGCGTAGCCTCTCGGCGAGTTCCCTGAACTCGGTCGGCGAGAGCCGCTCGGCACGCTCGTCAGGGGGATGGCCGATGGCCACAAGCGCCGCGCGAGCGCGCTCGCGGACGTCGACTGGGGCCCGTGGCGACAAAGCCAGGGACCCGCCCAGTGCCTTACGGCGGTGCGCGAAGCCGTCCTGTACGAGGGCACGCACCTCGGGCGTGACCCCGGTGGAATGCCGACGCAGGCCGACGAGAACCGAGTCCACGTTCGGGACGGGACGGAACACCGTGCGTGGAATCGGCCGCAGCACCTTCACGTCGGTCGCCAGCTGGGCGAGCACCGAGGGAACCCCATAGTCCCTGGTCCCGGGCGTCGCGGCGAGCCGCTCGCCGACCTCGCGCTGCACCATGACGAGCCAGCTGGTGACGGTCGGGAGCTCCTCGATCGTGCGCAGGATCGCGGTGGCGGCGACCGAGTAGGGCAGGTTGGCCACGACCTTGTCAGGAGGCGGATCGAGTGCTCGGAGGTCGAGCTCGAGGATGTCGTCCATGTGCAGCGAGACGTTGTCGCGGGCGCCGAGGGCGCGGTCCAGGGCCGGCTCGAGCCGACGGTCGAGCTCGACGACATGGAGATGGCGGACCCGGGGCGCGAGTCGCTCGGACAGCACCCCTTCCCCGCCCCCGATCTCGAGCACGACGTCCTCGGGCCCGAGTTCGGCCAGCCGCTCGATCACGTCGAGGACGTTGCGATCGACGAGGAAGTTCTGGCCCAGCCTGCGCGTGCTTACCATCCAAACGCGGCCGCCGCCGCGCGCTCGACGCTCGTCTCGAGCTCGTCGTAGGGCACCCGGCGCTCGAGCGCCAGCGCGCGAGCGGTGTGAACGACGTGGGCCGGCTGGTTGGGGGTGCCGCGCACGGCCTGGGGCGAGAGGTACGGAGCGTCGGTCTCGACCAGCAGACGGTCGGCGGGAACTCGGATCGCGGCGGTGCGCAGATCGGATGCCCTCGGATAGGTGACGTTCCCGGCGAACGAGATCCACCAGTCCTCGTGCGCCAGGCACTGCTCGATCCGGTCAGCCATCGAGAAGCAGTGGAGGATCACGGGGATCCCCTGCGCGTGACGCTCGAGCGTGTCGAGCGTCTCCTCGTCGGCGGCGCGGGTGTGGATGACGAGCGGCTTGCCCGCGTCGCGGGCGAGTTCGATCTGGGCCCGGAAGGCGCGGAGTTGATCGTCGCGGGGCGCGTAGTCGCGGTAGTAGTCGAGGCCGGTCTCGCCGATCGCGACGCACTTCTCGTGGGCGGCCAGCGCCTCGAGCTCGGCCAGGTCCTCGTCGTCGAAGCCAGTCGCCTCATTGGGATGACGACCGATCGCGGCGTACACCTGCGGGAAGTCCTCGGCCGCCGCCAGCGCCGCGCGGCAGGATGCGCCCGTGGTTCCCACCGTCACCATCCGGCGGACCCCCGCCTCGGCGGCGGCGGCGACCAGCTCGGCGTCGGGTGGCTCGCAGAAATCGAGATGGGTGTGGCTGTCGATCACTCGCGCTTAGGTGGCGTGACGGAATTAACTGGTGGAACTGGCGAGTGGCTGGGCGTGGATTGGCGCTGCCCGCCCGCCACGATCGTACTGGTGGTACGTGAGGGCGGGCGGGCGGCGCCAGCCGCGTCCAGACGCCGCCAGAACGCCAGATAATTTCGTCACGTCGCCTTAGGGAACATCGGCTCGAGCTCGGCCACCGGTCCGCCGGTGACCTTCTCGGCGAACCGGGCCAGCGCGTAGTCGGTGCCGGGAGCTCCGAGCGCGGTCAGCAAGCGGCTCGTGCTGGCGGGCATGTAGGCGTGCAAGAGCACGCTGACCACACGCAACCCCTCGATGAGCGAAGCCAGGATTTCGTTGAGCATCTCCGCGTGCGCGGGTTCGCGCGCCACCTGCCACGGCGCACGCTCCTCGACGTAGCGGTTCAGTCGGCGCACGCGCTCCCAGATCAGATCGAGGGCCTGGGTCGGCTCGGCCACATCCATCAGCTCGGCGACCCGCTCCGGGAGGCCCTCGAACTCCTTCACCAGCCTGGGATCGGTGGCGCTCGCCGGCGTGGAGTGGTTCCGGTAGCGCCCGATCATCGCGATCGTGCGGCTGGCCAGGTTGCCGTATTCGTTAGCCAGCTCGGTCTCGTAGCGGTTCTTGACCGCCTCGATCCCGACCGCGCCGTCGGAGCCGAACGCGACGTCGCGCATCAGATAGAAGCGCAGCGGCTCGGTGCCGTAGTGCTCCATCACCTCGAATGGGTCGAGCACATTGCCCAGCGACTTGCTCATCTTGCGCCCGTCGGCGCCGAGCAGAAACCCGTGGACGAACACGTGGTGCGGAACGGCCAGGTCGGCGGCCATCAGGATCGCGGGCCAGAACACGGTGTGGAACTTGAGGATGTCCTTGCCGATGATGTGATAGGTGGCCGGCCAGTAGCGATCGGTCAGATCCACGCCGGGGCGGGCGTAGCTGAGCGCGGTGTAGTAGTTGAGCAGCGCGTCGAACCACACGTAGAAGACGTGTCCCGGATCCCAGGGGACCGGGACGCCCCACTTCAGCCGCTCGCGGCTGAGCGACACGTCTTGGAGGCCCTGGGCGATGAACGAGCGAGCCTCGTTGAAGTGGTGGGGCGGCATCACGAACGTGGGGTGCTCCGCGTAGAGCCGCTCGAGCGGCTCCTGGAAGGTGGAGAGGCGGAAGAACCAGTTCTCCTCTTGGTGGCGCACGAGCGGGATCTCGTGGATCGGGCAGAGGTTGCCCTCGAGGATCTCGTTCTCGACCTTGAAGTCCGCACACCGCGGGCAGTACCACCCCTCGTACATCCCCTTGTAGGTATGGCCGTTGTCGTGGACGCGCTGGAGTACCTCCTGCACCTTCGCCATGTGCTGCGGGTCGGAGGTGCGGATGAAGAAGTCGTTGGACGCCTCCAGGCGCGGCATCAGCGCCTTGAACTTCTCGGCGTTGCGGTCGGCCAGCTCCTTCGGCTCGAGGCCCTGGGCATGGGCGGCGTCCGCCACCGGCTCGCCGTGCTCGTCGGTGCCGGTGAGGAAGAACACGTCCTTGTCGCGCTGGCGCATGTGGCGAGCGAGGACATCGGTGGCGATCGTCGTGTACGCGTGGCCGAGGTGCGGCTGCGCGTTGACGTAATAGATCGGAGTGGTGATGTAGAACGACATGAGGGCCGAATTCCAAGGCTATCCTGCCGCATGCGGGACACTGAGCGCGTGCACATGGTCGGTGATCGCTCATGAGCGGTGCGGTCGAACTCGAGGTGGGAGAGCGAGTGGTCCGGATCAGCAATCCGGACAGGATCTATTTCCCGGGGACCGGGATCACCAAGCTCGACCTGGCGAACTACTACATCTCCGTCGGTGATGGCATCGTCCGGGCGCTACGCGAACGGCCGTGCATGCTGCATCGATACCCGACCGGGATCGGCGGCGAGAAGGTCCACCAGAAGCGTCTCCCGAAGGGTGCACCCGACTGGATCGAGACGACGCAGATCTACTTCCCTCGTTTCGGTCGCACCGCCGATGAGCTATGCGTGACCGAACTGGCCAGCGTCATCTGGGCCGTCCAAATGTCGACGGTCGAGTTCCATCCCTGGAACTCTCGATGCCAGAACGTGGAGTTGCCCGACGAGTGGCGGATCGACCTCGACCCGATGCCCGAGTGCAGCTTCGACGTCGTGCGCCGGGTGGCGCGGGTGGCCCACGAGGTGCTGGATGAGTTGGGCGCGGTCGGCTGGCCCAAGACCTCGGGCGGCGCGGGGCTCCACATCTATGTGCGGATCGAGCCGCGGTGGGGCTTCCACGACGTCCGCCGGGCCGCGCTGGCGTTCGCGCGCGAGGTCGAGCGGCGCGCCGGCGACTACGCCACCACGACCTGGTGGCGCAAGGATCGCGAGCCCGACAAGGTGTTCGTCGATTACAACCAGAACGCCCGCGATCACACGATCGCTAGCGCCTACTCGGTCCGCGGCGTGCGCGAGGCCACCGTCTCAACCCCGATCCGATGGGATGAGGTCGACGACGTGGTGCCGGAGGAGTGCACGATCGGGGTGGTAGCGGAGCGGTTCGCGCGGTTCGGAGATCTCCATGCGGGGATCGACGGGGTGGCGTTCTCGCTCGAGGAGATGCTCGAGTGGGCGGAGCGGGACGAGGCTGACGAGGGGGGTTGAGCGGGGCGCTGTTGGTGGGTGTCGGGGGGTTGTGGCGATTGAGTGGGGCGCTTTTGGTGGGTGTCGGGGGGTAGCGCGGCCGTGGGGCGTCTTGACAGGCGACGATCGGCCGCGCTACCCCCGGGTGGCCGATCGCGGAGTGATTTGTGGAAAGCTACAAGTGCCGCGATCAACTGAAGGCGTGCGCCGAGGGAGCGTTGGGGGATTTAGGTGGGCCGCACAAATCCCCCAAGCAACCGATTGGTTGCACGTCAGCGTGGTCAGTTTGCTGACAGTCTTCGGTGATCAGCGGCCCGTCGCAGGGTTTCGTGTCCCTCGGGGCCGATTGAATCGTTGTTAGTTTTTGATAAATCCCCGCCGGCTCACTTGTCCGTGAGGGCGCGGTAGAGCGCGTTGGCGCTGGTGCCGGTGAGCTCCGCGACGACTGATGCGGCCGCCCTTGGCTTGGCCCCGGCGTCGACCAGCCGGCGCAGGGCGTCGGCGGCGGGCGTGAGGTCGGGCTCGAGGGCCGGCGACGCGCCGACGACGAGCACGACCTCCCCTCGGGGCGGCTCGGAGCCATAGCGCTCGGCCAGCTCGGCGGCCGCGCCGCGGACGACCTCCTCGTGCACCTTGGTCAGCTCGCGGCAGACCGCGACCGGGCGGTCGGGGTCGACCGAGGCGAGCACGGCGAGTGAGGCCGCCACGCGCCGTGGCGACTCGAAGGCCACCAGCGTCTCGGTATTCGAGAACACCTCGAGTAGCTCGGAGCGCTTGCGGGGCAGGAAGCCGGTGAAGCGCCACCGGTCGGCGGGGAGCGCCGAGGCCACGAGCGCCGAGAGGGCGGCCGAGGGTCCGGGCAGGACCTCCACCGCCAGCCCCGCGGCGACGCACGCTTGCACGAGCACGAACCCCGGATCGGAGACGAGCGGCATACCGGCGTCGGACACGAGCGCGACCACGGCGCCGGATCGCATCCGCGCCACGAGCTCGGCGGCGCGCTCGCGCTCGTTGTGCTCGTGGTAGCTGACGAGGTGGCCTTTGACCCCGTAGCGGTCGAGCAGGAGGCGCGTGCGGCGGGTGTCCTCACAGGCGACGAGGTCGGCCTCTCGGAGAGCTGCGAGGACGCGCAGGGTGACGTCCTCGAGATTGCCGATCGGCGTCGGACAGACGACCAAGTGGCCGAGGCTCACCGCGCCTGCCCCTTGCGCGCGAGGCCGTCGAAGGCGAGCGCCGCCGCGCCGATCATCCCCGCCTCGACCCCGAAGCGCGCCGGCACGACCTTGACCAGGCCGCGCGAGGGCGGGAGGGCGCGCCGGAGCAGCTCAGCGCGGGCCGGCTCGAGCAGCAGGTCGCCGGCGCCGATCACGCCGCCGCCGATCACGATCACCTCGGGGTTGAAGATGTTGGTGAGGCTGGCCAGGGCGACGCCGAGGCGGGTTCCGATCAGCGCGAGGACCTCGATCGCCGCCTGGTCTCCGTCGTAGGCGAGCTCGGTGACGAGGGGGCCCGCGAGCTCGCGCCCGGCACGCTGGGCGCGACCGAGACCCGACTCGGGCCGCTCGCGGGCGACGCGCCGCGCCTCCCGCGCCAGCGCGGTCCCCGAGGCCAGCGATTCGACGCAGCCGCGGTTGGGGCAGTTGCCCTGGCACGGCGGGCCGTCCATGTCGATGACGACGTGGCCGAGCTCCGCGGCGGCCCCGATCGCGCCCCGATAGACCTCATTGCGTAGCACTAGCCCGCCGCCGATCCCCGTGCCGATGGTCAAGAGGAGCACCTCGCTGGCGCCCTGGGCGGCGCCGGCGCGATGCTCGGCCAGGGTCGCCACGTTGGCGTCGTTGTCGACGAACACCGGCAGCCCGAGCCGCTCGGCCATCACGTCGGCGAAGGGGATGTCGATCAACGGAAGGTTCACGGCAATGACGGCGATTCCGGTACGCTGGTCGATCAAAGACGGGATGCCGAAGCCGACGGCTTCGACCTCCCCGTCGGCCGATTCGCGCGTTTCGTTGACCGCGTCGACAGCGATGTCCAACAGGGCGGATTGGTCAAGGCCGGTGAGCGTTCGTTGCGCGCGGTGATGGACCTCGAGCCCGATATCGACCGCGCCGGCCAATAGCTTCGTTCCGCCCATGTCGACGCCAATGGTGCGCCGGCCCGGCATACCTCGTCACTATATGCAGTTGAAATGCCAACCGATTTAGAAGACCGCCCGTACAAGGTATACCGCTCGCGGCCCCGCGGCGTGCGCGCGCGATTGCGGGGCGAAGAGGACGTCTTCGCACCCGGCGGAGACGGATGGGACCGGGAGCGCCGCCGGACCGGCGGGAAGCGCCGGCGGGTCACCTGGCAGCGCGTGCTCAAGTACCTGGCGGTCGCGGTCGTCGCCTGGCTGCTGCTGTCGTTCGTGCTGTTCCTGATCAGCGCGCACGACCAGGCGGGAACGATCCCGGCGGCCGCGAAGGCCGAGCTGACCTCGGGAGGGAACATGATCACGTCGGCCAATACGATCTTGGTGCTGGGGACCGATCAGCGACCGCGGACCGGGCCTGGATCGAAGGAGCCGGGGTCCAACTACAACGACACCGGCAGCAACTCGGACACGATCATGCTGTGGCGCATCGGTGGTGGCGTATCGCGCCGGCTTTCGATCCCCCGCGATACAGCGACCAATATCCCCGGGGTCGGGCTGGCCAAGATCAACGCGGCGTACTCGGCGGGCGGACCGGCGCTGGCCCTGAAGACGGTCAAGCAGTTGACCGGGCTCCAGATCAACCACATCATCATCGTCAACCTGGCCAACTTCCCGAAGTTCATCGACGCGATCGGCGGGATCACGCTGAAGACGGACAAGGTCTGCTCGACGATCAGCGGCGGCACCAAGGACGGCGGGTTCACGCTCAACCTGAGCGCCGGTGTGCACCACCTCACCGGCGAGCAGGCGTTGATCCTCGCACGGACGCGTGAGAACGCCTGCAATCCGGCCGAAAATGACCTCACCCGGGAGATGCGCCAGCAGGAGATCCTCAACGCGATCAAATCCCAGCTCCTCTCCCCTGGCACGTTCTTCCGCCTGCCGTGGGCATCCTGGTACGCCCCGCAGGCGCTGCGCACGGACATGAGCGGCTTCACGCTGATGAGCCTGTTCATCGCCTCCGAAATCGGCGGTTCGGCTCCGGTCCAGGTGCTCGAGCCGTCGGGATCGGAAACCCTGGCCAACGGCGGCGACGCGCTGACGGTCAGCCAGAGCACGGTCAAGAAAGACGTCGCAAAGCTTCTGAACGGCTCGTAGCGCGGGCCGGCGCCCGCATCGACCACCGCCCGGAAGGACTAGTCCGACTTCGACGTCGAGGGCGATTTGCCCTCGGACTTCGTCTCGGACTTGCTTTCGGACTTACCCGAGCTGTCCGACGACTTGCTCTCGGACTTCGACTTGGAGTCCTTGCCGCCCTCTGTGCCGCCCTCGCCGGACTCCTTCTGCTCGCGCTGGCGCTTGCGCGTGCCGTAATCGGTGTTGTAGAAGCCCGACCCCTTGAAGTGAACGGCGACGGGGTGAAACACCTTATGCACGCGCGCCGAGCACGTCTGGCAGGTCACGATTGGATCGTCGCTCATCCTCTGCATTACCTCAAAGGTGTGACCTTCTTCGCAACGGTACTCGTAAATCGGCATGCTTCAGCAAGTGTAGCGCCGTCGCTTGGCACTCTCAAGGGGAGAGTGCCAAGGGGTCGGATGCGGCTACCATCCGGCGCGCGATGCCCACCGACGTCGTCACGATGGACAAGATCGTCTCGCTGTCGAAGCGGCGCGGGTTCGTGTTCCCGAGCAGCGAGATCTACGGCGGACTAGGCTCGAGCTACGACTACGGCCACTACGGCGTCCTGCTCAAGAACAACGTCAAGGAGCAGTGGTGGAGGGCGATGCTGCAGGAACGCGACGACATCGTCGCGCTCGACTCGGCGATCATCCAGCATCCGCGGACCTGGGAGGCGAGCGGCCACCTGGCCGGATTCACGGACCCGCTCGTCGACTGCCGCACGTGCAAGCTGCGCTTCCGCGCCGACCACATCGACCAGGCGCAGTGCGGCCGTAAGCCGTCCAAGCACCCGGGCGAGACCCCGGAGTGCGATCTGACCGAGGCGCGCGACTTCAACCTGATGTTCGAGACGACGATCGGCCCCGTCAAGGAGGAGGGGTCGACCGTGTACCTCCGCCCCGAGACGGCCCAGGGCATCTTCCTCAACTTCAAGAACTACCTGCAGTTCTCCCGCAAGCGGCCGCCGTTCGGGATCGCACAGATCGGCAAGAGCTTCCGCAACGAGATCACGACCGGCAACTTCATCTTCCGCACCCGCGAGTTCGAGCAGATGGAGATGGAGTACTTCGTGCCGCCCGAGGAGGCGCCGCGGTGGTTCGAGCACTGGCTCGAGCAGCGGATGAACTGGTACACGACGCTGGGAATCCGCCCCGACCACCTGCGGCTCCGCGCCCACGATGCGGAGGAGCTGTCGCACTACTCGAGCGGCACCTCGGACGTCGAGTACCTGTTCCCGATCGGCTGGTCCGAGCTCGAGGGGATCGCCAATCGCGGCAACTACGACCTCACTCAGCACGCCAAGCACTCGGGCCAGAAGCTCGAATACGTCGACACCGCGACCGGCGAGCGTTACGTCCCGCACGTGATCGAGCCGGCCGCCGGGGTCGATCGCGCGCTGCTGGCGTTCATCGTCGACGCGTATGACGAGGATGAGATCGAGGGCGAGAAGCGGACCGTGTTGCGGCTGCACCCGCTGCTGGCGCCGGTGAAGGTGGCGATCCTGCCGCTGGTCCGTAAGGACGGCCAACCGGAGCTGGCCAACGAGGTGTTCCAGGCGGTCCGCCAGCGCGTCCAGGCCGAGTACGACGAAGGGGGAGCGATCGGTCGGCGCTATCGCCGCCAGGACGAGATCGGAACGCCGTGGGCGGTCACCATCGATCACCAGTCGCTCGAGGACCGGACCGTCACCCTGCGCGACCGCGACAGTCTGGAGCAGGACCGCATCCACATCGATTCGCTCGCGGAGGAGATCGAGCGCCGCCTCAGGGCACCGTGGCGCTCACCCAAGAAGGATGGGTAGGAGGCTCCGCTGGTGCGGGGCCGTGCCCTGGCCGGCCGACCTGCGACCGGCTTGGTCAAGCCAGTCGCAGGGTCCTACGTGTTCCGCCTACCGAAGGCGAGCGCCGCGATGTTGACGCTCGCCCCCGTTTAGCCCTCCCCGCGCCGAAGTCACGGCGCGGCCCCGGCTGGTTACTTCGTCGCCTTGAAAGTGAGCTTGCCCGTCTTGCAGGTCGTGATCGTCTTCTTGCCCTTGACGATCACCGCGCTGTTGCTGAACGTGCCCGAGGCCGTCTTGCCGTGGATCGTGAATCTGATCGTGGTCGTGTGCTTGGCCGTGAACCCGCCCTGCACCGATGAGTTGTAGTGCGCGTTGACGACCGAGAACGAGTTGCCGGCGTGGAGCTGGCCGGAAATCGCGGTCGAGCCGGTCAGCTCGCTTCCGCCCTTGCACGCCGCCGCGTAGTCGAAGAACGACGACGAGCCGACGACATCACCTTTGGACACCTTGATTTGAACCTTCCCTTTCTTGGCGCCCTGGGAAGTCTTCCCCTTGAACGTGCCCGAGACCGTTGCGCCATAGGCGACCGCGGCCGGCACCAGAACACAGACGCATACCACTAAGAGCAGGCGACGCATCTGAACCACCTCCTGGTTCGATTGACGAGGGCGAAGCGTACCCGGTACCGCCACCCGACATCATCAATTACCGGCTTTCGGCCAGGGCGGTGTAACACTCTTCTCATGCCGACTGCGATCGCCGCCGATCAGATCTCCTATTCGGACCTCTACGCCCGCTGGGAGGAGAGCAACTGGCGAGCTACCGAGATCGACTTCAGCCGCGACCGCGAGCAGTGGACGGGCACGTTCACGGACCTCGAGCGGCGCGCGGCGCTGTGGACCTACGGGATGTTCTTCCACGGCGAAGACTCGGTCGCCCTCAACCTCTCGCCGTACATCGACGCGGCGCCGACCGAGGAGCAGAAGTACTTCCTCGCCACCCAGCAGGTCGACGAGGCTCGGCACGCGGTGCTGTTTGGCCGGTTCATGCGTGAGGTAGCGGGCGAGGGCGTGGACACGGCCTCGTCGCTCGCCGCGACGCGGCCCGGGCTCACCTGGGGGTTCAGGAAGGTGTTCGGTCGTCTCGATCGGATGGCCGATGAGCTGCGCAAGGACCGGTCGCGACCGAAGCTCGCTCAGGCGATCACCCTGTATCACTTGATCATCGAAGCCTCGCTGGCCCAGCCGGGCCAGCAGTTCATCGAGGACTCGCTGACCAAGCGGGATCTGCTCCCCGGCTTCCGGGCCGGGATCGGCCACGTCGCCCGAGACGAGCAGCGCCACATCGCCTTCGGCGTGAAGATGATCGCCGACCTCGTGCGCGACGATCCCGAGTGCGTGTCGGCGATCGAAGAGCTGCTGCGGGAGATCATCACCTACACGACCGCCGTGTTCGTCCCCCCGGATTGGGACGAGCGCTACGTCACGCTGTTCGGCTTCACGCTCGAGGAGGTGTACGCCCACGGCGCCGAGGCGTTCGAGGCCCGGTTGCGCGCGGCCGGCATCGACCCCACGCAGCTGCGCACCAGCTTGCCGTTCGACATCCCGGCCTCGGCGCGGGCCGATCGCGCCTTGACGCTGCTGCGCGCCGGCTACCTCGGCGAGCCGAACGGGAAGGTGAAGCCCGACGCCAGGGCGACCGCGATCCTGTTCGACGGGCTGGCCCGGTCGCTCAACCCGGCCGCCGCCCCGGGGGTGAAAATCCAATGGGAGTTCGCCGACGCGGAACCCTGGTACGTGCGCGTGGACAACGGCTCGACCACCGCGGCGCCGGGAAGGGTCGAGCAGCCGGACCTGACCTTCCGCTGCCGCTTCCAGGACTGGGTCGACCTGGGCGCCGGGCGCACGCAGCCGTGGCGTTCGCTCCTGCTCGGCAAGGTGCGACTGAGCGGCAGGCTACGGGTTCTGGCGCGGGCGCCGCGGCTGTTTGCCTGAGTCGTAGTACTGCCGCCGGTACCAGCGCAGACGGCGACGGCGGATCAGCGCTTCGACGGCGAAGCTGATCGCGCACACGACGAGGGCGACCAGGGCGACGAGCAGCCCGATGGCGACCCCCGGCGAGACCACGAACACGACGGCGGCGAGGATCACGGCGACCACCACGTCGATCAGCAGCAACCGCCGGTTCAAAACGGCACCTTCCGCCACAGCGTCCTTGGCAGAGCGCCCAGGATCGCGAACACGATCCGCATCCGCCCCGGCACCCACACGGTTTCCGCGCGTCCGTTGAGGGCGCGCACGGTCGCGTCGGCGACCGCCTCGGGGGTGACCGAGAACGGCGGCGGCTTCAGACCGGCGGTCATCTTCGAGAGCACGAACCCGGGGCGCACGACGACCACGCGGACGCCGGAGCCGGCGAGCGCATCGCCGATCCCCTGTGCGAGACCGTCCAGGCCCGCCTTCGACGCCCCATAGATGGCGTTGGACGCGCGCACGCGCACTGCGGCGACGCTCGAGAGCACGACCGCCGTGCCGTGTCCCTGCGCGTGGAGATGGCGCAGGCATTCGAGCAGTAAGGTCCCGGCGCCGACGAAGTTGACCCGCATCACCTCGGCGGCTTCCGCCGCCGGCGCGTCGAGCCCGGCCTGTGCCCCCAGCACGCCGACGGCCATGATCACCAGGTCGACCACCTCGAGCTTGTGGAACGCCTCGTCGACAGCGCGCGACGCGGCTTCGAGTTCGTCATCGGTGTCCAGGACGGCGAACTCGCCGTTCGCGCAGCCCGTCTGTTCGAGCGCCGTCACCGCCGAAGCGAGCAGGTCGCGGTTGCGGCCGAGGAGGAACGGCCTGACCGGCTGACTGCGCGCGAGTCGCCGGACGATCGCCAGACCGATGTCGGAGCTCCCGCCCACGAGCAGTACGTTCATCGCGCCGCCACCAGCCCGGTCCGCAGCCCGAGGTCCGAACGCCAAACTCCATCGGGGTCGGCGCCGTCGCGGACGGCTTGCCACTCGCCCAGGCGCGGGTACATCGCCGCCACCGTCGCGGGCGTCAGGCGGTCGTCCTTGGATAAGTAGACACGCCCGCCCGCCGTCACCACGAGCTCGTCCCAGCGCTGCAAGGTTGCCGCGAGTCCCGGCGCCGCCCGGGGAAGATCGAGCGTCAGCGTCCAACCCTCGATGGGGAACGAAAGCGGTGCGCCGTTGGCAGGTCCGAAATCCTTGAGCACGGCCAGGTAACACGGCACGCGGGTGCGCCCGAGCGTCTCGATCACGAGTTCCAATACTCGCTCCTGGCCCGGCGGAACGACGAGCTGATACTGGACGAAGCCCCGCGGGCCGTAGAGGCGCGGCCACGCGTCGAGGACGTCGAGCGGGAACATGTGCTTACCGATCCCCTCGAGCTGGCCTCGCTCGCGCCGGGGGAAGCGGCGAAAGCGCAGATCGTTGAACAGCTGGACGGTGCCTGGCCGCAGCACGCCGCGCGGCCAATGTCGCGGAACAGTCGCGCGCGCGGCGACGGTCGGACCGGGCCGGCTCGGCGCCCGCTTGGCGGCGGCCGGCTCGTCGAGATGGTCGGCCCGGGTCACGACCCCCCGGCCGGGCCGCGAGCAGAGTAGATCGAGCCAGGCGACCCGATACGAACCACCCGGACAGGCGAGCGCGGCCAACACCGCGTCGAGCGTGCCGCAGCGATCCGTGTCGACCGAGAGCAGCGGCGAACGGATCGGGCGCAGCCGAATGCGGGCCGAGACGATCACGCCGGTCAGTCCCATGCCCCCGAGGGTCGCCGCGAACAGGTCATCGCCCGGCTCGAGCTCGAGCAGCTCGCCCGCGGCGCTCAGCAGCTGGATCGCCGTCACGTGGCTCCCGAACGTTCCGTCGCTCCCGTGGTTCTTGCCGTGGATGTCGCTGGCGATCGCGCCGCCGACGGTGACGTGCTGGGTTCCCGGGAGCACCGGGACCATCCATCCCGCGGGCACCAAGGCCCGCAGCAGCTCTCCGAGGGTCACGCCCGCCTCGGCCGTGACGGTTCCGTCCTCAGCGTCGAGGGCGAACCGCTTGAGCTGCGTGGCCTCGAGCACTAGCCCGCCGGTGAGCTGGGCCGCGTCGCCGTAGCTGCGACCCATGCCCCGAGCGATCGCGCCCGACGTCGGGCGGCCCGCGAGCGCGCTGGCCAGCGCGTCCGTATCGATCGCTTGTAGGAGCGACACCGGCGCGCCGGCGCCGCCCCCCCAACCGGAGATGACCGCCGGCGCCGGGATCGACTCCCGGACGCTGTCAACTGGCGGCATGAACACCGAGGGCGAAGAGCACCAGCCACACCCCGCCCGCGAGCAGCAGCCAGCGATCGCGTAGCAGGAGTTCCTCGGGCGCCTCGGCCTGGCCGGCCAGGACCCGCGCGCCGTAAATGAACAGGCACAGCGCGAATGGAACGATCGTGAGCAACCGCCAGGGCACGCCGTGGACGGTGGGCAGGCCGAGCGCCCACATGCAGTAGGCGACGAACGCGCCGGCGCCGCTGACCAGGAGCAGGAAGCGCAACCGCTCTTCGCTGTACCCGCGGAGCACTCGTCGGCGCCCGGCGGCCCGATTGCCGGTTCGCTGGAGCTCTGACCACCGTTTGCCGACGGTGACAAACACGGCGGCGAACGTCACCACGAGCACGAACCAGCGCGACAGCGCGACCGGGGCGGCGACGCCGCCGGCGATCGCCCGCAGGACGAAGCCGCCGGCGATGGCAAGGAGATCGAGCAGGAGGATGTGGCGCCAGATCAGCGTGTAGCTCAGCGTCAGCGCGACGTAGCCGGCGCCGACCACCCCGAGGAGCGGGCGGACCAGCGTGCAGATGAGCAACCCGGACACGATCAGCACCACGGCGAGCGCCGACGCGGCGCGCGGGTCCAGCTCGCCGGCCGCGACGGGTCGAAAGCGCTTGCGCGGATGGAGCCGATCCTCCTCGGCGTCGCGCACGTCGTTGATCGCGTAGATCCCCGAGGCCAGCAAGCAGAAGGCGACCCCCGCCAGACAGACCCGGACCAGCACGTCATCGTGACCCAGGGCGCCGGCGGCTCCGGCGGCCGCGATCACCAGCGCGTTCTTGAGCCATTGACGGGGCCGGAGTGTGGCCAGGACCGCCCGCGCCGATCCGCGCCGTGGGACGGGTAGCGTCAGCAGGGCGGGCGCCGACGCAGCCTCAGGACCCGACTCATGCCGGAGCTCCTGACCGAGCCATGCACCTCCACCAGCAGATGGCATCTCAGTGACCGTATGTAGTGTTGCTGAACCGAAGTTGTGCGCTCTGTGAGACGCCTCTCAGGTACCAAGGAGGAGCCCCGCAGAAGATATTGAACCTTCCTGCAGCAGGAATATTCGCGCGCGAGGCCAGCTTTTCCTACCCTGGGGGCGCGATGTGTTAAGCATCGACAAATTCGTGAGCAGCCTCTAAGCCGGTCTTTAAGCTTCCGTGCACATGGCCATGCAAGGTGCCCGACGATGCTCGCCCCGGTAAGAACGCCCGCGCCCGGCGTGCGGAACACGACGGCGCGGGGCGCGCCGGCCGGGCCGACTGATCCCAGCGGTTGGCGCCGGGCCCGGCGCATCGCGCTCCTGGTGGCAGGTCTGTGCCTGATTCCGGCGGCCGTCTCATTCGTGTCGATGCTGACTCAGCGTTCGGATTCGAGCCTCGGAATCCGCTCCGTCGAGTGGCTGCGAGACAACGGGGCTCGCGGCCTGGTCAACGACGTCGAGAACCTCTACTACACCCTCAATGCTCCGTCCACGGGCGGCCCGGCGCTGCTGGCGCTGCCCAAGCAGGGCGGGGCGCTGGAGAGCCAGCCGGGAGCGACGGTCAACCCGTTGTCGAAGCTGGGCGTCAGGCCGGTGGTCCACCATTACTACCGTCCGCCGGCGATCAAACCGATGATCCATCCCGCGCTTCCCGGCGAGGGCAAGTGGCACCCGACCTGGTCCCATGGCGGCTCGCGGCCCCCGGTCCTGATCACGAGTTTCCGCCCGAATCCGGACTACCCGCAACTCGTCGCGGGTGTGGCCTGGATCGATCACACGCGGACCACCACGTCGCTCTATCCCGGGATCTCGGAGCCAGCCGTCGCCCTCCCCGACCGGGGCCCGGAGGAGGTTCCCACCGACCTGCGCTCCCACCTCGTGGCGACGTTCAACAGCGGCTTCAAGCTGCAGGACTCGGGCGGCGGCGTCGCGCTCGGCGGTCACACCTACGCGCCGATGGAAAACGACCTGGCGACGATCGTGCGCTATCGCAATGGCAAGATCGATGTGATCTCCTGGCAGGGGGGTCCGAACGTCGGCCCCAATGTCGTATACGCGCGGCAGAACCTCCCGTTGATCGTCAACCACGGGCAGCCGAACCCGAACCTCTCCGACGGACCCGAGTGGGGCGCCACGCTCGGCAACGCGATCCTGGTGTGGCGCTCGGCGGTTGGCGTCGATAAGCACGGCAACCTGATCTACGCGGCGGCCGACGATCAGTCGGTGGGTTCGCTGGCGGCGATCATGATCCGGGCCGGAGCCGTGCGCGCGATGGAGCTCGACATCAACACCTATTGGACCAGCTTCATCAGCTACCGCAACCGCGGCGCCGGTGACCCGTCGAACCTGCTTCCCGACATGGTCCGCTCGCCCGACCGATACTTGACCCCCGACGATCGGGATTTCTTCGCCGTCTACGTGAAGTGAAGTGAGCGGGTCCGGCTGGCTAGCCGATCAGTGCAGGCGAGCGTGGGCGGTGACCGCGAAGCCGTCGGCGGTGGAGGTCGCGCTCACGTCCTCGACGTACACGTGGGGATCGCTGAACACCGTGACGGTGGCGAGGGCGCCGAGCGGGACGTCGGGCGCCACCACCAGATCGCCGCTCTGCGCCGCAACCGTGGCGTCGATCGTCGCGCTCAAGCCGAGAATCTTCGCCGTGCCTCTGAGGGTCAACCGCCCGTCGCCGGAAGCGACCGGGTGGACATCCTCCAGGAACGGAACCGAGGTGCGCAGGTCGGCTTCGGTGACGCGCCCGCTACCCGTGAGCTGGTTGCCGCGCTTGGTCAGGGTGACGTCGTGCAACGTCACCAGGCCGGTGTCGAGCGTCGCGATTGACGCGGTCAGTGAGCCGGTATCCGCGGTCTGGTCGAGCTCGCTGCCAAGGCCCCCGGTGCCCGACCGATAGTTCGCGATCCGCACCACCACCCGGTCCGCCCGGTGCCAGAGGAGCTTGATCGCCGGGAACGCGCTGACCTCGACGCTCAGCACGGTCCCGTGGCGGTCCAGGCGGTCGCGCAGCTGCTGCGCGGCGAGGCCCGGCAGGACGAGCTGGGCCACGACCAGCAGCACGATCACCACGCCGACGATGGCGGTGGCGATGATCCGTCGCATACCGCGCTGAGGTTAGGGGCTGCGCTCGTGTCGGCCTCCGGTCGCCCGGAGCCCGACCTGTGGTTACCCGAGCAGGTTCCGGGTGGCGGCGACGCCCTCGGCGATCACCGGGCCGATGTCGAACCGGGGCTCACTCAGCCGGCGCATGGTTATGCCGTCGGCGATCGCGAACAGGAAGGTGGCGACGACCATCGGATCCGAGCGCAGCTCGAGCACCCCGGCGTCGCTCTTGGCGCGCAGGGCTCCGGCGAGATGGGTGCGGGTGCGCCGCGCCAGCTCGGCCAGCTCGATCGCAATCTCGTCGCCCCGCTGACCGAGCAGCATGATCTCGTAGAACATGACCGCGGTCGTCTGCGCGTCGCCGAGGAAATCCTCGAAGCTCTGGACCAACGCGGCGAGCACGCCCTCGGCGCTCTGGGCTCGGTCGATCGCCTGCTCCAACGCCTCGATGCGCAGGTCGCACTCACGGCGCACGACCTCGACCAGGAGCCGCTCCTTGGTGCCGAAGTAATAGTGCAGGAGGCCGCGCGACACCCCGGCCTCGCGGGCCACGTGATCGAAGGTAGCTCCGGCGGTGCCGAGCCGCGCGACGCAAACGCGCATCGCCTCGACGATCCGCGCGGCCTTATCGGTCGGCAGCTCACGCCGCACCGTCGCTCCGTCGGGTGCTCTCGCAACCGCCACGCGAGAGATTCTAGGCCGGGCCCTCCAAAAGAGGGAGGCGCCGCATGGGCGCCTCCGAGAAAACGCTCTTTGCGGCCGGGCGCGCTACGCGGCGCTGACCGGGGCCGCGGGCGGCGTGGTTGCGGTGCTCGGCGGCGGCGTGTATTCGAACTCCTCCTCGGCGCCGAACAACGTGTCGAGCACCTTCGAGCGGAGCTTCTCCGAGGCGACCAGCGCCAGCGCGAAGGCCAGGCCGAGGATCATCAGCCTGCGGAAGATCCGGCGACCCTTGCGAGCCTGGCGTTTGGGGGCCTCGGTCAAGGCCAGCGTGGCGTCGCGGAGCGCCTCGAGCGCCCCGGCGACGTCGCCCTGCAGCTTGGTGTCCTCGAGGAGCCCCCTCGCCGAGACCTTGCCGTTGCTGACCCGCCCGTAGGCACTCCGGCTCGATTCGACCACCTTACGAACGTTGTCGCGCAGCTTTGCGTCTTCGATCAGGCGCTGAACGTAGGGGTTGGACGTGGCGATGGCAGCCACGTCCGAAGCGTTGAACGGTTTGGCCTTCTTTCTGGATGGCATTGCTCTCCCTCGGGACTTGGCTCGTGCGGGATTTGAGGATACGGGATCTGGCTCACCCGGTTCGACCGGAATTCAGCGACGAGCGGCGGCGGCCTTGCGCGAGCGACGCCGGAGCGCGATCTCGAGGACTTCGTTGACCTGGGACACGAAGTGGAAGTCGAGATCTTTGCGCAGGTGCTCGGGGATCTCGTCGGCGTCCGGCTCGTTCAGGGCTGGCGCGATCACGCAGCGGATCCCTCCGCGCTGCGCCGCCAGCGCCTTCTCCTTGAGCCCTCCGATCGGCAGCACCTGGCCGGTCAAGGTGATCTCGCCGGTCATCGCGACATCGGAGGCGACCGGCCGCCCGGACAGCAGCGAGGCGAGCGCGGTGACGATCGCGACCCCGGCGCTCGGCCCATCTTTGGGAATCGCCCCGGCAGGGACGTGGATGTGGATGTCGTGCTCGGCGAACCAGTTGGTCTCCAGGCCGGGGACGACCTCGTCGATGTTGCTGCGGAGGTAGGACAGGGCCGCCTGCGCGGATTCGCGCATGACCTCGCCGATCTGTCCGGTAATCGTCAGCCCGCCCCGTCCCGGCATCGCCGTCGCCTCGATGAACAGCACCTCGCCGCCGACCGGAGTCCAAGCCAGGCCGGTGGCCACGCCCGGGCGCGAGGTGCGCCGGCGCGTCTCGGAGTAGAAGCGACGCTTGCCCAGTAACTCGCGCACGCGCGGCTCGGTCACCGACACCCGCCGCGGCGCATCGCCCTCAGCCACCCGCCGGGCGATCTTCCGGCAGATGCTGCCAATCTCCCGCTCGAGCTGCCGGACCCCGGCCTCGCGCGTGTAGCCGGCGATGACCGCCCGCAGGCCGGCATCGGTGAACGCGACCCGCCCCCGGGTCAGACCGTTGCGCTCGATCTGGCGCGGCACCAGGTAGCGCTTGGCGATCTCGAGCTTCTCCTCCTCGGTGTAGCCGGCGAGCTGGATGACCTCCATCCGGTCGCGCAGCGGCCCCGGAATCGTGTCGAGCGTGTTGGCCGTGGTCACGAAGATCACGTTCGAGAGGTCGAACGGAAGGTCCAGGTAGTGGTCGCGGAAGGTTTGGTTCTGCTCCGGATCGAGCACTTCGAGCATCGCGCTCGATGGGTCGCCACGGAAGTCGGCGCCCATCTTGTCGATCTCGTCGATCATCAGCAGCGGATTGTTGGCCCCGGCGTCGCGCATCGCGCGGATGATCGTCCCCGGGAGCGCACCGATGTACGTCCGGCGGTGACCGCGAATCTCCGCCTCGTCCCGCACCCCGCCGACGCTCAGGCGCTCGAACCGCCGGCCGAGGGCTCGCGCGACCGAGCGGCCGAGCGAGGTCTTGCCGACGCCGGGCGGGCCGACCAGGCAGAGGATCGATCCGCGCGCGTCAGGCTTGAGCGAGCGCACGGCGAGGAACTCGAGGATCCGCTCCTTGACCTGCTCGATGTCGTAATGGTCTGCGTCGAGGACCTCGCGGGCGTGCTTCAGGTCCAAGTCGTCCTCGGTCGAGGTGTCCCATGGGAGCGCGGCGATCCACTCTAGGTAGCTGCGCACCACCCCGTACTCCGCCATCGCCGGTTGCAGTCGCTCGAGCCGGCTCAGCTCGCGGTCGACCTGCTTGCGCACCTCCTCGGGGAGCTCCCGGGCGTCGAGCTGCTTGCGCAGGTCGTTGACCTCGGCCTGGACCTCGTCGGCCTCGCCGAGCTCCTCCTGGATCGCCTTCAGCTGCTGGCGCAGGAAGTACTCTCGCTGACCTTTCTCAAGCTCAGATTGAACCTGAGACTGGATCCGGGAACCGATCTGCACCACCTCGAGCTCGCGAGCCAGAATCTCGGACAGCCGGCGCAGGCGCTTGCTGACGTCGAGCTCCTCGAGCAGGGCCTGCTTCTCGTCGGAGCGGAGCCGCAGCGCGCCGGCGATCAGGTTCGACAGCGTGCTCGGGTCCTCGACGTTGGCAACCATCACCTGCAGCTCTTCGGGCAGGTAAGGCACGTGCTCGACGATGTTGCTGAACGTTTGCTGGACGTTGCGCATCAGCGCGATCAGCTCGGGCGACTGCTCGACCACGTCGGGCGCCTCGGCGATCTCCGCCACGAGGTACGGCTCCGTGGCCAGCCAGCCTTCGATCCGGACGCGCGGCCCCCCCTGGATGAGCACGCGCAGCGTCTCGTCGGGAACCCGGATCATCCGCGCCACCGTGCCGAGCACGCCGACCGAGTAGAGGTCCTCAGGACCGGGCGTCTCGGCTTCGGTGTTGCGGCTGGCCACCATCACGATCGAGCGGTCCCCGCGCAGCACGTCGTTGACCAGCTCGATGCTGCGCGGCTGCCCGACGTTCAGCGGGATCACCATATCGGGGAACGTGACGGTATCGCGCAACGGGAGGACGCCGACCCGCTCGGGGAGTGCGCGCGTCCCGCCGACCGCCACTTCACGGGGCCCGGCTGCGGGGGCGGTGACGTCGATCACTGCGGCTCGGCGGCCTCGACCGGAACCGGGTGCAGGTGCGGTTCGCCGCGGACGAGCGGGAGCTCGACGCGCAGCATCCCGTCCTCGTAGCTCGCCTTGGCGTGCTCGGGCTCGACCTCGGCCCCGAGCTCGATGATGCGACGGAAGCGGCCGCGTTGGATCTCCACCTGCTGGTAGAGATCCGCTTGCGGCGTGGTGGGCGCCCGCGTGCCGGAGAGGATCAACTTGCGGCCTTGGATCTCGACGTCGACCTGTTCGACGTCGACGCCCGCGAGCTCGGCGGTGACGATCGCGCGCGGCGGGTCGCGCGTGTAAACGACATCGACCGCCGGCGAGAAGCCGCCGCGGCGCCGGCCCAGGCCGGCGCGCGCGAACACGTCGCCGAACAACTCGTCCATCTCGCGCCGCATCCGGTCGAAGTTCGCGAACAGATCTCGCTCCGACATCGCCCCGAGAGCTTATTAGAACAGTCGGGGCGCCCCGGATTCGGGCGGCGCCGCCGGGCTCAGTGCCGGTCGGTGTCGCCGCCCCGCGGTTGCACCAACCAACCGATCAGGATGCTGAGCAGGACGACGAACAGGAACCCGGCCAACAGCGGGACGTACATGCCGTAAAAGATATCGGTTCACGCGTGCAGCGCGACCTGTTCGTTGGCCGACGGGAACGCCCACGCGACCTGCGTGCGCCGCTCCTGCCGGAACACGAAGCGAAGCTGACGCGGCGGGCGGAGTCCGTCCGGATGGTTGGGACGGAAGGTGGGACAGGGCCCGGCGTCGGACACCGCGCACAGGAGGTTCTGATGAAAGAAGCAATCCTCGCAGCGCGCTTTGGCTTCCCCAGCCCGTTTTGCCATGCCTGCATCGACCTCTCTCTCGTGTGTGAAGCCCAACCCGACCGCTGCATCAAAGCGCCCCCTCGGAATCGGCGCAAGCTCGATTCTCGGAAAACGCAGGAACTTCCTCGAGCGCGCAATTCACCTCAAATAGCAGGGTTTTTCGAGCCCGCACCGGGAAGCTGCCGCATTTTCCGTAGCTTTCTGAAGCGATGGCCCCCGCGCCCATGAACGTGCTCGTAACCGGCGTCAGGGGCTACATCGGCTCGCGCCTGACCCCTCGCCTGCTCCGCGATGGACATACCGTGTACGGCCTCAGCCGCACTCCCGGCGAGGCTGAGGTTCCCGTGCGGGTCGGAGATGCCGTCTCGGGGGACGGCCTCGAGCGGGCACTCGAAGGGATCGACGTCGCCTATTACTTGATCCACTCGATGGAGCCCTCGGACGACGGGGCGTTCAACGTCCGTGAGCGTCGCGCCGCCGAGAACTTCGCCTCCGCCGCCAGGTCCGCCGGGCTGCGGCGGATCGTCTACCTGGGCGGTCCGGCTCCGACCGACGGGACCCCCTCGACCCACCTGGCGAGCCGACTCGAGGTCGAGCGGATCCTGCTCGCCGCGACGCCGGACTCCGTCGCCTTTCGCGCCTCGATGGTGATCGGGGCCGGCTCGAGGTCGTTCCGCTTCCTCGTGCGACTGGTCGAGCGCCTGCCCCTGCTCGCCGTGCCGGCGTGGCAGCTCCATCGGTCCAGCCCGGTCGACGAACGGGATGTCATTGCCTTGCTCGCCGCCAGCGCAACCAGCGATCAGGTTTCCGGAATGTCACTGGATGCGCGCGGCGCGGAGGTCGTCTCTTACGGCGAGTTGATCAATCGGATCCAAGATCAGATGCTCGTGCGCCGACCCACGATCAGCTTCAAGCAGTTGACCGTAACCCCGATTGCGAGCCGCGTCGCGGCGGTGATTGCCGGCGAGGACCATGCCTTGATCGGGCCATTGATGGAGAGCCTGGAGGTAGATCTGCTCCCGCGAGATGACCGCGCCGCCGAACTGCTCGGGGTCAGGCTGCACTCGCTCGACGCCGCGATCGAGCACGCGTTGCGTGAGTGGGAAACCGACGAGCCACTCGCGGCGCGCTAGTGCAGCGTCCCGCCGACCGGCGCTGAGCGCTGGCGGCGAAACGCACACCGACCGGCCGTCGGGCGTTAGTGTCCCGCGTTGCCGTGGCTCTCGTGCACGCCCAGATCGATATCGACGCCCCGGTTCAGCGCGTCTGGGACACCGTCATGGACCCGTACAAATTGAAGGACTGGGTGACGATTCACCGCGACGTCAGGGACGTCTCGGGAGGGCAGTTGCGCAGAGGGTCGACGATGGAGCAGATCCTCCACATACGCGGCGTGTCGTTCCACGTTCACTGGACGCTGGTGGATGTGAGCCCGCCCAACCACGCCGAATGGGACGGACGGGGGCCAGCCCATTCCCGCGCCCGCATCCGCTACGAACTGTCCGGCAACGCGGATGGTCCGACCTCATTCGAGTACACGAATGAGTTCACGGTGCCGGGCGGGCGGCTTGGCAGCGCGGCCAGTCGCGTCGTCGTCGGCGCGGCTTCCGAGCGGGAGGCAAACAATTCACTCTCCCGTCTGAAGGCGTTGGTCGAACGGGTTTGACACCCAACCCGTCGCAGCGCATGTACGGTTGCGACCCTTTACGAGTAACTGCCTGTATCGTTTAGTAGTCCAATCACGATCGGAGGGAGGCCCAGCTTGCCTGACTTTGTCGATACCACCGTGAAGGACATCGATGGACGCCTGCGCGATCTTCAAGATGAAGTGGCGAAGCTGCAAGCGGCCCGCGCGGCGCTCGTCGGCGGGCGTCGTGGCCCCGGCCGCCCGCCCCGCGCGGCGAGTGCCCCGCCCGCCCGCGCCCGCGCGGGCCGCCGACCGGGACGGCCACGGGGCCGGCGCAGCGGCGGCACTCGCGGCACGCAGGCACTGGAACTCGTCCGCGCGCGTCCCGGGATCACGATCCCCGACATCGCCAAGGAGCTGAAGATCGAGCCCAACTATCTCTATCGCGTGATGCCCAAGCTGGTCACCGACAAGCAGGTGCGCCGCGAAGGCCAGGGCTGGTTTCCAGTCGCGGGTGACTGAGGGCGCTCCCGCCCACTCCCGTCCGGGAGTGGGCGGCAGCTGAGCTCGCTCACACTCAGCAAGCAACTTCTTACCCGACGCGAGGAGGGTCCCGTGGACGAGCATCTTCCCGGGGCGCGAGAGCACCGGCCAGGCCACGGCGAACCCTGACCTGTCAGATCAGGCCCAGTTCCCTGACCGCGTCGCGTTCCTCGCCCAGTTCCGTCACGCTCGCATCTATCCGTGACCGTGAAAAGTCGTCGATCTCGAGGTCCTGAACGACCTCGTAGGTGCCACCCGAGCAGGTGACGGGGAAGCTCGAGATGATTCCCTCCGGCGCTCCGTAGGAGCCGTCGGTGGGGATCGCCATCGAGACCCAATCCCCTTCAGGAGTGCCGAGCACCCAGTCGTGGACGTGCTCGATCGCGGCGTTCGCGGCCGAGGCCGCGCTGGACGCGCCACGTGCCTCGATGATCGCCGCACCCCGTTTCTGGACGGTCGGAATGAAGTCCTGCTCGAGCCAGGCCTGGTCGGCCACGACCTCTGCCGCATTGCGATCTCCCACCTTGGCGTGGAAGATGTCGGGGTACTGGGTGGCCGAGTGATTACCCCAGACCGTCATGTGGGTGATCTCGCCGACAGTGGCGTTGGCCTTGGCCGCCAGCTGTGCGATGGCACGGTTGTGGTCCAAGCGCATCATCGACGTGAACCGCTCCGGCGGGATGTCCGGCGCATTGCTGCGCGCGATCAGACAGTTGGTGTTGGCCGGATTGCCGACCACGAGGACCTTGACGTCCGCGGCGGCGTGATCGTTCAGTGCCTGACCCTGGGGTTTGAAGATCCCACCGTTGGCCTCGAGCAGATCCGAGCGCTCCATGCCCTTGGTCCGCGGGCGGGCGCCGACCAGCACCGCGACGTTGACGCCATCGAACGCCCGCTTCGGGTCGTCGAAGATGTCGACGCCGGCCAGCAGCGGAAAGGCACAATCGTCGAGTTCCATTGCCGTGCCCTCGGCTGCCTTGACGGCCGCCGGGATCTCCAGCAACGAGAGGTGTACCGGCGTGTCCGGGCCGAGCATCTGTCCGCTGGCGATGCGAAACAGGATGGCGTAGCCGATCTGACCGGCAGCACCGGTCACGGCGACTCGTACGGGATCACTCACTGAGTTAACCGACCCTTTCTGAAGTTGGTAGGAGCTCGATGCTATTCGAGCCCGACTCGCAGCGGCCCTCGCGCTGCCTCAAAGCTCGAGCCCGTACGCGTCGCCGAGCTTGGCTTTCAAGTAGGCGACGAACGGTCCCACCGCGATCGGTCCACCGACGACGCGCTCGAGCAACTCGCGCGTGGGGTACTTGGCGCCGTGGCGATGGATGTGCTCGCGCAGCCACTCGCGCAACGGGGCCAGCTGTCCACTGGCCAGCAATTCGTCGAGACCGCCAATGTCCGCGTGCGCGCGCTCCCACAACTGCCCGGCGATCAGGTTGCCGAGCGCGTAGGTGGGGAAGTACCCGACCAGACCAGCCGACCAGTGGATGTCCTGGAGAACGCCGTCGGCATCGTCTTGAACGTCCAAGCCGAGGTACTCCTTGAAACGTGCGTTCCACACCTCCGGTAGCTCGCGGACTGCCACCCGTCCCTCGATCAGCTCCTGTTCGAGCTCGAACCGCAGCACGATGTGCAGGCCGTAGGTCGCCTCATCGGCCTCCACGCGGATGAACGTCGGTTCGACGCGGTTGACCGCACGGTACAGGCTGTCAGCGTCGAGCTGGGCGAGCGAGCCCCCGAACAGCTCGGCCACGCGGGGGGCAAGCACGCCGCAGAACGCGCGGCTGCGACCGACCATGTTCTCCCACAGCCGGCTTTGCGATTCATGCAGGCCCAGCGACTCGCCCTGCCCGAGTGGAGTTCGCTCGAGCGCGGGATCGACACCCGCCTCGTATAAGCCGTGACCACACTCGTGCATGGCGCCGTACAGCCCGGCAGAGAGGTAGGTCTCGTCCCACCGGTTGGTGATCCGTACGTCGCCGTGACTGATTCCGCTGGCGAACGGATGGACCGTGTCATCCAACCTCCAGCCCGCGCGGTCGAACCCCATCAGCCCCACGACCCCGGCCACGAGCGCGCGCTGCCCGGCGAGCGGAAAGTGACCGTGCACGGGGCTACCATCGACCGCCCCACCCTGCTCGACGATCTTGGCGATCACCGGCGCGAGCTCTGACTTCAGCTCGGCAAACAGAGACGAGACCTCGCGGGTCGTCATCTGCGGCTCGAAGTCATCCAGGAGGACGTCATACGGGCACTCGAAACCCTCGAAGCCCTCGAAGCACTCGACGTACCGGCGCTTGAGTTCGATCATCCGCTCGAGGTAGGGGGCGAACGTCGCGAAGTCGGAGTTCGCGCGCGCCGTCGCCCAGACCTCCTGGCCGATCGATGCCGCCCGCACCATGTCGGCCGCCAGCTCGGTCGGGACGCGGCGGTCCTTTTCCCAATTGCGCCGGACGACCGCCACCAAGCGGGCGTCATTCGAATCGGGGTCGGCGCCGTTCAGCGCCGCCGCCGCCGATTCCAGCAGGTTGCCGGTCTCAGCCGAGACGAACATGTCGTGGCTGATCCGTTCGAGGGTGGCGAGCGCCTCCGCACGTGCCGGGGCTCCCCGCGGCGGCATCATCGTCTGCTGATCCCACTCGAGCAGCTGCGCGGCCCTGCGCAGGTCGGTGAACTCGGCGAGTCGCTCACGTAGCTCAGTCAGCTGTCCAGGCATGTTCGATTCTCCGTTGGATGGGGACCTGTGTGACACCATTGCAGAATGCTCCGCCGTCCAGGCTCGATCAAGCTGCTGGATATCTCGGGGATCCGGATCGGGGTTGACGCCACGTGGTTCCTGATTCTGTTCTTGACGATCTTTCTGCTGTCGGGGCCATTTCGGCAGACCCTGCATAGCTCCGACCTGGTCGCGTACCTAACGACTGTAATAACTGCGCTGCTGTTCTTCGTGTCGCTGATCATCCACGAGCTCAGTCACGCGCTCGTCGCTCGCCGCCAGGGGATCGAAGTCAAGCGAATCCAGCTGTTCCTGTTTGGCGGTTTCACGCAGATGAGCCGCGACGCCGAATCCCCGGGCGAGGAATTCAAGATCGCGGCCGCAGGGCCGGCCGCCACGTTTGGCTTCGTGCTCGTCTGCTTGGCCATCGACCTCGCGATCGTGGGACCGCACCGCCTCAAGGACGCCGCCGAGCTGTCGGGCGCGGTTCCGACGACCCCCGTGCTCCTCTCGCTCAGCTGGCTGCTGCTGATGAACATTCTCATCCTCGGCTTCAACCTGATCCCGGCCTTCCCGCTCGACGGTGGCCGGATCGCACGGGCGGCGGTGTGGAAGTTGACCGCAGACAAGCGCCGTGGGACGCGGATTGCGGCCCAGCTCGGGCGCGCCTTCGCCTTTCTGTTGGGCGGACTGGGCCTGTTCCTCCTGCTCGAGGACTACTCGAACGCCGGCTTCACCGGACTCTGGCTGATCGCGATCTCCTTTCTGCTCGGACAGTCGGCTCGCGGCGCTCTCATGCAGAGCGATCTGACCGAGCGGATCGAGGGGGTACGGGTGGCGGACGTAATGGACCGCCACCCGGTGGCGATCCCGGCTTCGACGCCGGTCGGCAAAGCGCTCGACGAGTTCTTCCTCCGCTACGGATGGTCATGGTTCCCGGTCATCGACGATCGGGGGCGGTTCATGGGAATCGCGCGCCAGGAGCGCTTGCAGGCGGTCTATGACGGCGGCGAGGGCTGGCTCACGGTCGGCGCCGCGCTCGAGGGCGAAGCGAAGAACTGGCGGGTCAACGAAGATCGGCCGCTAACCGAGGTACTCTCCTCGGAGTCGCTTGGCCGGCTTGGAGCGGTAATGGCGGTCGATGCGGAGGGCGTCCTTCGCGGCGTGCTGACGATCGAGCAGGTCCGTCGCGCGGTTCAGGGCACGGCCGCGGGTTCCCACGCGGTCTAGAACCGCGGCCGACGGGCGCCTTTACCGCACCCTTACGACGAGCGTACGGTTAAACCGGTATCCATCCGGTTCTGGGGGAGAGATCAATGCGTCGCAAACAGAATCACAACATTGCCTAGCACCAACGTCATCTGGCAGCGGACCGCCGTTAGCCGGGCTGCGCGTTGGAGCGCCCTCGGCCAAGCTGGGGCGACGGTCTGGTTCACCGGGCTGCCCGCGTCGGGAAAATCGGCGCTGGCGACCCATGTCGAGCAACTGCTCGTCGCCTCCGGCCGCGGCGCCTACCTGCTGGATGGCGACAACGTACGGCACGGTCTTTGCGCCGACCTCGGTTTCGACCCCTCCGATCGCGAGGAAAACGTCCGGCGTATCGGCGAGGTGGCATGCCTGTTTGCCGACGCCGGCACCGTCGCGCTGGTCGCCGTCGTCTCGCCGTACGCGAACGGCCGCCGTCGGGTGCGGGAGCTGCACGAGCGCGCCGGCCTCACGTTTCTCGAGGTCTACCTGAATACGCCGCTGGCGGAGTGCGAAGCACGTGATCCTAAAGGCCTGTACCGTCGTGCCCGTGCCGGTGAGATCGCCGCGGTGACCGGGATCGACGCTCCATACGAGCCTCCGCTCCACGCTGACCTCGAGGTATCTCCGGCGGTGGCCATCGAAGCAGCCGCGCAGGGCGTGCTGCGGGCCCTCTCAACCAAAGTGCTACTGAAGCAGACAGACGAGTAAGGAGGAGTCAGATGAAGGTCATCGGCGCGGGCTTACCCCGCACCGCCACCCTCACCCAGAAGATTGCCCTGGAAATGCTGGGGCTCGGCCCCTGTTACCACATGGTTAACGTCCTCGGCAATCTCGATCAGACCGAGACTTGGCGCGCAATCCTCGAAGGCAACGGAGACCTCGAGAAGACGCTCGAGCACTTCCAGTCGTGCGTCGACTGGCCCACGAGCTTCTACTACAAGGACCTTATGGAGCTCTATCCCGAGGCCAAGGTAGTGCTCAGCGTGCGGACGCCGGAAAGCTGGGCGCGGAGCATGGACGAGACGATCGTCGACAGTCTGATCGGCGACTCGTTGGCCTTCCACGTCTCGGCCGCCGCCGGTTATCTCAACCCCAAGTGGGCCGAGTACCTCGAGCTGATGTCCGAGATGTGGATCAAGGCGGACGTGCTCGACGCCGGCGATCGTCACCGACTCGATCTCGAGGCCGCCTTCGACCGCCACAACGAAGAGGTCAAGCGCACGGTCCCGGCCGAAAAGCTGCTCGTCTGGCAGCCGGCGGACGGCTGGGAGCCGCTGTGCGAGTTCCTCGGGGTCGAGGTTCCCGATGCCCCGCTGCCGCGCGTCAACGACAAGGAGACTTACACCGCGCGGATCATCGACATGTCGCTCGGGACGTTGAATGAGTGGTGGCAGCGCGAGCGGCCGGAGGCCCTGGGCGCCCCGCGCCCGCCCGCACAGGCACCCGCAGGCTGACGGCCACGTAACGGGCGCCCGCGTGTCGATTCGCGGGCGCCCCGTTCGTCAACCAGAAGTGTCCCCGAGCGTGCCCAGGCCAAGCGGCCGCCCGCCGGTTCTCGAGCTGGTGTTCCGAGAGCATCGCGCGGGAGTCCTGGCCGCGCTGGTCCGCAGCCTGGGCGACTTCGAGCTGGCCGAGGACGCGCTCCAGGAGGCGTTCGCGATCGCGGTCGAACAGTGGCCGCGCCACGGCGAACCCGACGCGCCGGCGGCGTGGCTGCTCACCGTCGCCCGCAACCGGGCGATCGACGGACTGCGGCGGCGGCGCACCGGCGAGGCCAAGCTGCAGGAGCTCCGCGTGCCCGAGCCGGAGGCGACGTTGAACGAGCAGGACCGCCTGCTCGAGGTCGGCGACGAGCGCCTCAGCCTCGTCTTCACCTGCTGCCATCCGGCGCTCGCGCCGGAAGCCCGAGTCGCGCTGACGCTCCAGGCGGTCAGCGGCCTCACGGCGGCCGAGATCGCGCGGGCGTTCCTCGTCCCCGAGCGCACGATGGCCCAGCGGCTGGTCCGTGCCAAACGCAAGATCCGGGCGGCCGCCATCGCCTTCGAGGTGCCGCCCGACTCGGCGCTGCCCGACCGGCTGCGGGCCGTGCTGGCGGTCATCTATCTCGTGTTCAACGAGGGCTATGCCGCGACCGCCGGCGACGGTCTGCTGCGACCTGCGCTCACCGCCGAGGCGCTCCGATTGGGCCGGCTGCTCGCGGCGCTGATGCCCGATGAGGCCGAGGTGCTCGGGCTCCTGGCGCTGATGCTCCTCCACGACTCGCGGCGCGCCACGCGCACTGGACCCCGCCGTGAGATCGTCCTCCTGGCCGACCAGGATCGCGGTCGCTGGGATCGCGCCGAGATCGACGAGGGCCTGCGCGTGCTCGATCGGGCGGCCCGCCGGCGCCGTCCGGGCCCGTACCAGCTCCAGGCGGCGATCGCGGCCATCCACGCCGAAGCGCCGAGCACGGCCGACACCGATTGGCGCCAGATCGCCACCGTGTACGAGCGTCTGCTGGCGATCGCGCCGAGCCCCGTGGTGGCGCTGAACGGTGCCGTCGCCGTGGCCGAGGCCGGAGATCTTGCCGGCGGACTCGAGCTGATCGACGCAATCGAGGGGCTCGAGCGCTACCACCTGTGGCACTCGGCGCGGGCCGATCTGCTCCGCCGCCTGGGGCAGCGCGAGGAGGCCACCGCGGCTTACGAGCGCGCGCTCGCGCTCGTGACTAACCCTGCCGAGCGGGCGTTTCTCGAGGCGAGGCTGGCGCAGTCGACGAGCGTGGATAGCTCCCCGCGCTAGCGCTTCGGCCCGGGGGTCTGAGCGGGCGGCGAGGCGGCTTCCGGGCGCCAATAAATAGAATCGGATTTATGCCCTCCCACGACGTCCTCATCATCGGCGCCGGTCTGGCCGGCCAGCGGGCCGCACTGGCTGCGGCCGAAGCCGGGGCAACCGTGGCGATCGTCTCGAAGGTGCACCCGGTGCGCTCGCATTCGGTGGCGGCCGCGGGCGGGATCAACGCGGCGCTGAACCCGGAAGACACCTGGGAATCGCACGCATTCGACACCGTCAAGGGCTCGGATTACCTGGGCGACCAGGACGCGATCGAGATCATGTGCCGGGAGGCCCCAGACGAGATTTTGTGGCTGGAGCACGCGGGGGTCACCTTCCACCGCAACGAGACCGGCCATCTCGGCACGCGCGCGTTCGGCGGCGCGTCGGCCGCGCGGACGTACTACGTGGCCGACATCACCGGCCATGCGATCCTGCACGTCCTCTACGAGCAGCTGATGAAGCACCACGAACGGCTCGAGCGCTACGAGGAGTGGTTCACCACCGACCTCCTCCAGGACGACGAGGGACGTTGCGTCGGAGCGATCTGCCGCAACCTGCGTGACGGCGAGCTCGAGGTGTTCAACGCCAAGGCGACGATCCTCGCCTCGGGCGGTGCCGGCCAGGCCTACCGCCCCACCACTAACGGTCTGATCGTGACCGGCGACGGGATCGCGCAGGCCTACCGGATCGGCGCGCGCCTGATGGATATGGAGATGGTGCAGTACCACCCGACGACGCTGGCCGGCAACGGGCTGCTGATCACCGAGGGCGCGCGCGGCGAGGGGGCCTGGCTGCTGAACGCCGAGGGCGAGCGGTTCATGCAGACCTACGCGCCGAACAAGGTCGAGCTCGCCTCGCGCGACGTCGTCTCGCGCGCCGAACAGACCGAGATCAACGAGGGCCGCGGGTTCCCGGACGGCACGGTGGCGCTCGACGTGACCAAGGTGCCCCGCCGGCGCACGCTGGAGGCGCTGCGCGAGATCGTCAACATCGGCAGGGACTTCGCCGGCGTCGACATCACCCGCGAGCCGATCCATATCAAGCCGGGCCAGCACTACATCATGGGCGGCGTCAAGACCGACGTGTGGGGTCAGACGACGATTGCGGGGCTGTATGCGGCCGGCGAGGTGGCGTGCGTTTCGGTCCATGGCGGTAACCGGCTGGGCGCCAACTCGTTGCTCGACACGCTGATCTTCGGCCGCCGGTCCGGTGAGCACGCCGCCGGTCAGGCGATCCACATGCCCGCCCACGTGACGCCGCCCTCGAAGATCGAGGACACGCAAAAGCACATCGACGCGATCGTGGCGCGGCCCGCCGGGGGGCGGCGGATCGCGGCGATCAAGCAGGAGCTAGGCGACACGATGAACGAGTACGTCGCGGTGTTCCGCGACGCCGACGGACTGGCCAAGGCGCACGAGGTCATCCGCCGGCTCAAGGAGGAGGCGCCCAAGGCGGCGATCGACGACCGCGGGTCGATCTTCAACCAGGACGTGATCGCGGCAATCGAGCTCGGCTACATGCTCGACTGCGCCGAGGCGATCATCGTGGCCGCGATCGAGCGCAAGGAGTCACGCGGCGCGCAGTTCCGCACCGATTTCCCCAAGCGCAACGACGACGAATGGCTCAAACACGTCGACATCTCGGTCAACGGGGCCGACGTCCCGCTCGTGAGCTACTCGCCGGTGACGATCACGCGCTGGCAGCCCGAGGAAAGGACTTACTGACCACTAATGCCTGCGTACACCTTGAAAATTCGCCGCTTCGACCCCCAGTCGGGCGAGGCGGCGCGCTGGGACGAGCACACGATCGAGCTCCGCCAAAGCAGCTCGGTCCTCGACGCGATCCTCAAGATCAAGGCCGAGGCGGACGGCTCGATCGGCATCCGCTGCTCGTGTCAGCAGGGAATCTGCGGATCGTGTGGGGTGCGAATGAACGGCAAGCCCGGCCTGGCCTGCAACACTCATCTCGACGTGGCGGCGGCGCGGCGCCATGAGGCCGCGGAGGACGGCGAGCCCGAGGTGATTGAGGTCGAGCCGATGGGCAACATGCCGGTGATCCGCGACCTGATCGTCGACATGGACGAAGTGCACTGGAAGAAGATCCGCCGGGTCACGCCGTGGCTGATCAACAAGGAGCCCATCCCCGAGCGCGAGTACGTCGTCCCCCACGCCAACATGCTCGACATCACGCAGACGATGGCCTGCATCCAATGCGGTGCCTGCGTGTCCGATTGCCTGTCGATGGAGATCGACCCGGGGTTCATCGGGCCGGCCGCGCTTTCCAAGGCCTACCGGTTCGTGGGTGACCCGCGAGACGCCGAGCATGAAGAGCGGCTCAAGGATCTGTCCGAGGACGAGCAGGGGATCTACGACTGCACCCACTGCTTCAGCTGCATCGACGCCTGTCCCAAGGGCGTCGCCCCGATGAGCCAGATCATGCGCCTGCGCCGCATCGCCGGCACGGATTTCAAGATCAACGACCGCAACAACGGCCACCGCCACGAGGCCGCTTTCGTCAAGAACATCCGCAGGAACGGTTTGCTGCACGAGGCCGATCTGCTGCCCGACTCCTACGGCGGCAAGTTCCATCCCCGGGCCGTCCCCGAGCTGGTCACCTCGCTGCCCACGATCACCACGGCGCTGGTGCGCGGCAAAGTCACCCCGGCTAAGGCGCTGACTCACCCCCACAAGGCGGCGCCCGAGGTCAAGCGCATCTTCGACCAGGTCGACGGCAAACCGCAGCGGGACGAGCTCAATCTGTACGTGACCGGTTATGAGGACGAGCCCGAGCCGGCGAGCCCGGAAGCAACGGAAGGTGAGAAATGAAGGTCGCGTACTGGCCGGGATGCGTGAGCCGCGGGTTCACCCCGGAGCTCCACGGGTCGATGGCGAAGGTCGCACCGCTGCTCGATATCGAGTTGATCGAGTTGGATCGGGCGGCGTGCTGCGGGGCCGGAGTGATCGCCGAGCACAACCAGGAGCTCGCCGACACGCTCAACGCCCGGACGTTCGCGCTGGCGCAGCAAACCGAGGGCGAGCTGATGATGAACATCTGCTCCACCTGCCAGGGCGCGCAGACGGAATGTCAGGAGCGGCTCGACGCCAACACCCCGTACCGCAACCACATCAACGACAACCTGTCCGAAGAGGGCCTGCGCTACGACAGAGGCATCACCAACAAGAACTTTCTCTGGCTGTTGGTCGAGGAGATCGGCCTCGACACGCTGAAGGGAAAGGTGAAGCGTCCGCTCACCGGACTCAAGGTGGGGCCGTTCTACGGTTGTTACATCGTGCGGCCCGTCGAACGCCTGGGCATCGACGCCGACCATCCCCGCGACCGCTACATGCAGTGGCTGATCGAAGCGCTCGGGGGCACGGTGATCGACTACGCCGGCGTCTACAAGTGCTGCGGTTTCCCGATCATCACGATGAACAAGAAGGCGTCGTTGCGGCAGGCCGGCCGCCACGTCGGTGACGCGCTGGACTCGGGCGCCGACTGCCTCGTCGTGCCCTGCCCGCTGTGTCACCTGAACCTCGACCTCCAGCAGCCCGCCGCGGCCGGTGCGGTCGGGCGCGATCTGGGGCTCCCCATACTTCATCTCCCCCAGCTGGTCGGGCTCGCGCTCGGGCTCTCGCCGAAGGAGCTCGGCATGGGCAAGCACGTGGTCAAGCCGACCTCGGTCATCGACTGGTCGACCTCGGTGGTGGCCGGCGCCGCCTGAGTCGGGCGGGTCGCGCGTCTCGTGCCCGCCCGCCGCCGGCGCGGTCAGGACGCGGCGCGAACTGCCGGCCGCACGCCGACCTCGTTCGCGACCAGCAGCTCCGCGATCTGGATCGCGTTGGTGGCGGCGCCCTTGCGGAGGTTGTCGCTGACGATCCACATGCTGAGCGCCCGGGGGTGCGATTCGTCGCGCCGGATCCGTCCCACGAACACCTCGTCGCGGCCGGTGGCCTTGAGCGGCGTGGGCAGCGGATCGAGCGCCACTCCCGGCGCCTGCGCCAGCAATTCCGTGGCCTCCTCGGGCGACAGCGGATCGCGGGTCTGCAGGTTGACCGCCTCGGAGTGAGAGGTTCTGACTGGCACCCGCACGCAGGTGACCGCGACGCCGATCGAGTCGTCCTCGAGGATCTTGCGCGTCTCGAACATCATCTTGCGCTCCTCGTCGGTGTGGTCGTCGCCGGCCGCGAACGAGCCAGCGGCTCCGATCACGTTGAACGCGATCGGCTCGGGATAGATCTCCGGCGGCGGACCGTCCATCCCGTGCAGCGAAGCGTGGGCCTGGTTGTCGAGTTCGTCGATCGCCTTCTTCCCCGTCCCCGACACCGACTGATATGTGGCGACGATCAGCCGCTGGATCCCCACCGCGCGGTGAATCGGGGCCAGCGCCACCACCAGCTGCATCGTCGAGCAGTTGGGGTTGGCGATCAGCCCGTGATGATGCTCGAGCGCGTGGGGGTTGACCTCGGAGACGACCAGCGGCACCTCGGGGTCGCGCCGGAAGGCGGACGAGTTGTCGATCACCACCGCGCCGCGCTCGACGAACCGTGGCGCCCACGCCCTCGAGGTTCCGGCGCCGGCCGAGAACAGCGCGATGTCGAACCCGTCGAGGTCGGCGTCCTCGGTCAGCCCGCGCACGGTCAACCCGTCGACCTCGCGTCCCGCCGAGCGGGCGGTGGCAAAGGGAACGATCTCGCGCGCCGGGAACTCGCGCTCCCGCAGCAGCTGGAGCATCGTCCCGCCGACGACGCCGGTCGCGCCGACGACGGCGACCCGCGGGTTCATCGCGCCTCCTGGCCGATCGGGCGCTCACGCTGGATCTCGGACTCGCCGAGGTCGAACGCGGCGTGCAGCGCCCTGACCGCCTCATCCAGCTCGGCGGAACGGATCACGCACGAGATCTTGATCGGCGAGGTGGAGATCATCTCGATGTTGATCTCGTGCTCGGCCAACGTCTCGAACACGGTCGCGGCGACGCCCGGATTGGAGCGCATCCCGGCGCCGATGATCGAAACCTTCCCGATCTCGGGATCGGTGCTGATGTCGGCGATGCCGAGCCTCTCCTTGACCGGCGCCAGCGCCTCGTGCGCGGCGCGCAGGTCATCGCTGGCGATCGTGAACGACACCTCGGCCTCGCGGCCCCGGCCGAGCGGCTCGTTCTGGATGATCGTGTCGATGTTGCAGTTGGCGTCGGCGAGCGCGCGGAAGATCGCCGCGGCGGCGCCCGGACGGTCGGGCACGCCGAGCAGCGTGATCCGGGCCTCCTCCGAGGAGTGGGTGACGGCGGTGATGAGGGGATGTTCCATCGTCTCGTCTTCTCCGATCACAACGGTACCGGGACGGTCTTCGAAGCTCGAGCGGCAGTGGATCCGCACGCCGTGGGTGCGCGCGTATTCGACCGCGCGCAGCTGCAGCACCTTGGCCCCCGAGGCGGCCATCTCGAGCATCTCCTCGAAGCTGACTTGGTTCAGCTTGCGCGCGTCCGGGACCAGCCGCGGGTCGGCGCTGAACACGCCGGCGACATCGGTGTAGATCTCGCACACCTCGGCGTCGATCGCCGCCGCTACCGCCACCGCGGTGGTGTCTGACCCGCCGCGACCCAAGGTCGTGATGTCGCGCGTGGTGGAGACGCCCTGAAACCCCGCCACCAGCACGATCCGATCGTCGTCCAGCGCTTCGCGGATGCGGTTCGCGCGCACGTCGAGGATCCGGGCCCTGGTGTGACTGGTGTCGGTCACGATCCCGGCCTGGGAGCCGGTGAGAGAGATCGCGTGGTGGCCGAGGTCGTTGATCGCCATCGCGCACAGCGCGCACGACATGCGCTCCCCGGTCGAGAGCAGCATGTCCATCTCCCGCGGCGCGGGCAGCGGCGAGACCTCTTCGGCCATCGCGATCAGCTCGTCGGTCATCTGCCCACGCGCCGATAGCACCGCCACCACGCGCTTGCCGCGTTCGCGCTGGGCGACGATCCGCCGCGCCGCGCGCTTGAGCCGCTCGGCGTCCGCGACGGACGTTCCTCCGAACTTCATGACGACCGTGCCGGTCACTCGCCCAAGGGTACGTGGTGGGCCCGTGGAGGGCCTCGCCGGCGAGCTGATCTGATCCGAGTCGGTGAACGTCGCACGGGTAGACGGCGGGCGACTAGACGGCGCGCCGTCCCGCGAACGCGCGCCCGAGCGTCAGCTCGTCCGCGTACTCGAGATCGGCGCCGACCGGCAACCCGCTGGCCAGCCGCGTGACCGCGAGCTCGGGCGCCACCGACCGCATCCCCTCGGCGATGTGGAGCGCGGTCGCCTCGCCGGTGGTGGTCGGGTTGGTGGCGATTACCACCTCGCGGATCGCGCCCGAGCGCACGCGCGCGTAGAGCTCGCCGATCTTCAGATCCTCGGGGTCGACGCCGTCGATCGGCGACAGCGCCCCGCCGAGGACGTGGTAGCGGCCCCGGAACTCGTGCGTGCGCTCGATCGAGATCACGTCGGAGGGCTCCTCGACGACGCAGATCAGCTCCGGATCGCGGCGTTCGTCGGCGCAGATGCGGCAGATCGGGCCGTCGGCGAGGTTGAAGCAGATCTCGCACAGGCCGATCCGCTCCTTCACCTCACGGATGGCGTCGGCCAGCGACAGCGCCTCCTCGTCGCTGGCGCGGAGGATGTGGAACGTGAGCCGCTGGGCGGTTCGCCCGCCGATCCCGGGCAGCTTGGACAGCTCGGTGATCAGCCGCTGGACCGGTGAGGCGTACACGCGGAGCGGCTCAGAAGCCCGGCAGCAGGCCCCCGAGCCCGCCGAGGCCGCCGGCGATGCCACCCAGCTTCGACGTGGCCAGCTCCTGGGCGGAGCGCAGCCCTTCATTGACGGCCGCGAGCACCATGTCCTGCAGCAGCTCCACGTCGTCGGGATCCACCGCCTGGGGATCGATCGTGATCGACTTGATGTGCAGGTCGCCGGTCACCTGGACGGTCACCATCCCGCCGCCGGCGGACGCCTCCACGACCTCGTCCTTCAGCGACTCCTGCGCCGCCATCATCTCTTCCTGCATCTTCTGGACCTGCTTGAGCATCTGCTGCATGTTGGGTTGTGGCATCAGTTCGCCTTGCGTTCGTCGGGGTCGTCTTCGGCTGGCCCTAGTTCCTCGGCATCGAACTCCTCGAGGAATCGTCGCACGAGTTCCTCGCCGGAGAGCACCTGCTCGCCGGCCTGGGCCGGTTCGTCGTCGTCCTCTCGCAGCTCATAGCGCAGGATCAGCGCCTGGCCCGTGATGGTCCGGAACGCCTCGGTGGCGGCGCGCCGGTGGTCATCCTGCTCGGCCTTGCGCTTGAGGAACGCCGCCCCGGACGGGAACGCGATCGTGACCTCCCGTTCACGCACCGCGACCGGTCGGGCATCGGCCAGCAACGCGGCCAGCATCGCGTTCGCTCCGCGCACCTGCTCGACCACCGCGGGCCAGGATGAGACCGCGATGTCGAGTGGGATTCCGCCGTCCAGCGGGGACGGTTCTGCGGGCGTTGTCGCCACCTCCACTTGCGCGACCGTCGCCGGCGGCTGGGCGCTGACCGCCGCCGGTTGGGGGGCGCTGGCCGCCGCCGGTTGGGGAGCGCCCCCGAGGCCGCGTTCGAGCCGCTCGATCCGCGCCAGCAGCGCCGCGATCGACGGGTCGAGCTCGGGCGAGGCGCCCTTGATCAGCACGAGCTCGAGCTGGATCCGAGCCTGGGCGCCGTTCGTGGTCGCGTCGAGCGCCTGCGAGACGAGGTCGAGCATCCGCACCGCATCGGATCCGGTCAAGGCCCGGGCCTGCTCGGATAGACGCTGGTCGCGCTCAGGGGTGACGCGCAGTTCGGCCGGGACCTCGTCGAGGATCTGGACCGTCAGCAGCTCGCGCGCGTGGACTTCGAGATCGCGCAACACCTGCCCCGGGTCACGGCCAGACTCGGCGAGTCTGTTCGCCGCCCGCAACGCCCCCGCCGGATCGCGCGCCATGACCGCATCGACCGCTTCGAACAACTGGTCGGAGTCGGCGACGCCGAGCACCGCGAGCACATCGGATGCGGAGATCGTCTCCCCCGCCGCGTACGTGACCAGCTGCTCGAGCGTCCCGAGCGCGTCGCGGAAGCTGCCGGTGGCGTGACGGGCGATCAGCGCCAGCGTGCCGTCCCCGATGTCGATCCCCTCGCTCACCGCCACGCGCTTGAGCACCGTCGCCACCTGCTCCACCGACGGCCGGCCGAAGTCGAAGCGGTGGCAGCGGTCGACCACCGTCGGCAGCACCTTTTGCGCCTCGGTGGTGGCGAGCACGAAGACCGTGCGCGGCGGTGGCTCCTCCAGCGTCTTCAGGAACGCGTTCCACGCCTGGGGCGAGAGCATGTGCGCCTCGTCGAGGATGTAGACCTTGTGACGGCCCGAGACCGGCGCGTAGGCGACCTTCTCGCGCAGGTCGCGGATGTCGTCGACCGAGTTGTTGGAGGCGGCATCCATCTCGATCACGTCGAGCGAGACCGCGTTGGCGATCGCCACACACGAGTCGCAGACCCCACACGGCCGCGTCGTCGGCCCGTCGACGCAGTTCAGGCACGCGGCGAGGATCTTGGCCATGCTCGTCTTGCCCGTCCCGCGCGAGCCGACGAACAGATAGGCGTGATGGACCTTGCCCTGCTCGACGGCGTTGCGGAGGGTGCGGACGACCTGCTCCTGGCCGACGACGTCGTCGAACGTCCGGGGGCGGTGGCGGCGGTAGAGAGACGGACCGGTGGACACTGTCTGATCGAGTCTAGAGATGGGATAGGCAGCCGGACGCCTCGGGCCGGCGGCGGGCCCGGCGAGGTCGGCGCTGGGTCGAGGAGCGGTGGGTCGGATGCGTTGAGCCGCGCGTCGCCGAGGGCGCCGGCGAGCCTCATGGCGACCCGGCGGGCGACGGCTAAGTGGTCCGGGACGGCTACGTCGGACGCGATGAGCGAGGCGGCTCGGACGATTTTGTAGATAGGTGATAAGCGCTCACGCCGCCGATCCCGGAGGGCGCGTGGGCGATTTTGTGGGCATAGCCACAAAATCCCCAACATCCCCATCCCGTCGGCAGCTAACTTGTCAGTGTACTGACACAAGCATAACCTGCTCACCGCGTGCGGCTGGTGCTTACGACGGTCGCCGAGTCTAGCAGTTGTTACTTTATGACAAATTCTCACCGGCCGACTCGTGGCGCCCGGAGGCTAAGTGGACCGTGCACCCTCTGTCGAAGCCGGTGACCGAGGCGCGGCCATCGTTCCTGACTCCGGTCCGGCGCTCCCGCAACGCCTGAAGATGACCGCTTAAGGCTGCTTCCTTCCGGACCTGACCTGGTTCACGGGTCTCCATCGTCGCGGGACCGAGCCATCACCGCCAGCAAAGAGGCGCTGACCTCGGGACCTGGGCCCCTCGAGAGGGGATTCAGCCCCGCTAGAGCGGATTGCGGGTACAGGGCACCGCTAGCACCCCGCCTAGCACGGTCCGACTGGAATGCTACCGCTTGCCAGGGGTATTAATCCCCCTGCCAGCACCGCGGGTTCGTTCAAGAATTTGAACGAGTTCGCGTTATAATCCCGTGCATAGTTGTACGGGCCGGGCGTATGGACGCAAGGGGCAACGAAGGAAGGATGCGATGACTAACGACCGGGCTGAGGGCTCAGTGATCCGAGTCTTGGTGGTGGACGACCATGACCTGTTCCGCACTGGATTAGTCTCGGTGCTTGGCGGGCAAGCGGACATCGAGGTTGTGGCTCAGGCATCGGGCGGTCGCATGGGCGTGCAGTTGGCGAACGAGCTGGCTCCCGATGTCGTGCTGTTGGACCTTCGTATGCCGGATCTCGGGGGTCCGGAAGCGGCTCGGGCGATCCTCGCCGAGCGTCCAGGGACCAAGGTGCTCGCGCTGACCGTCCTTTCCAAGGACAACGACGTCGCGGACGCCATGTACGCAGGCGCATCGGGATTCCTGGCCAAGGACACGCCGGTCGACGAGATCTTCGCGGCGGTGCGCGCGGCTGCGGGAGGGTCGGCCTGGCTATCGCCTCGGGCGGCGGAAGTCGTGCTCGGCAACCTCCGCCGAAGTGACGCAAACCTGCATCCCTCGGGGGGAAAGATCGAGCAGCTATCTCCCCGCGAGCTCGAGGTGCTGCGCCTGATTGCGCACGGTCATGAAAACGCCGAGATCGGGGAGATCCTCCACATCAGTCCCCGCACGGTGAAGAACCACGTCTCGAACATCCTCGCCAAGCTCGAGCTTCCGAGTCGCGTTCAAGCGGCAACCTACGCCGTGCGGCGTGGTTTGGATTAGTCGTCCTTACGCCGCGCCGTCACAAGCATCGCTTTGGACCACTGCCGGCAACGTCCACCGGCTGTACCGCTCAGCCTGCGATAGGCGCAACTCTCTGATCGCCACTTGGAGCGCTTCGATCGCGTTGCCGATGTCGGCGTCAGCCTCTGCGGTCTCACCGCGTAGGCTCGCAACGCGCTCGCGGATCACCTCGAGCGTGATCAGGGTCGCGCAGCTTGCTTGCAGCGCGGCCTCGTAGTGATCGACATCGTTGCGGACGTGGGGCGCGTGGGTCATCGCAGATCAACGACCTGGACATGGTTGCGTTCCCGAGTACGCCGGGCAATGAGCCGCATAGCCCATCTGACCGTTCAGGCATCATGCGCCTTACTGAGGACGGGCTCAGATAACCGCGATCAGCTCTGAACGATCTCGTACGCCGAGCTTGTGGACGAGATCCGAGATGTGGCGACGCACGGTGACCGGCGCGATCTCGAGTCTTTGGGCGATCGCCGCGGTCGTATGGCCGCGTCGTAGCAGCCCGAGCACCTGTGCCTCGCGGCCGGTGAGAACCTCGGGTCCGGACCCCTTGCCGCGGAGTTCGATCATCAGGTCGAGGACCATCGTCGGCGGCACCACCGCCTCCCTTGCTGCCGCGGTTTCGATCACCTTCCGCAGGCTCGAGGCATCCAGCCCGACCGACACGTAACCGATCGCGCCGGCGCGGACCGTGTCCAAGAAGTCATCCACGTCTTGAACCTCGGCGAGCACGACGACCGACGCGCGCGGCGCCGCGCGACAGATGCCCCGCACCGCAGCCAGCCCATCGCCGGGGAGATCCCGGCCCACGAGGCAGACGTCGGGCTGATGACGCATCGCGGCTCGGATTGCCTGCTCGGCATCGTCGGCCTCGGCGCACATCTCGACCTCTTCCTGCAGCGCCATCCGAATGCCCAGTCGGGTCGGCGCGTGGTCGGCAACCAGCAGGCTGACCGCCCGCGTCATGGAAGCAAGACCTCGAGCTCCGTGCCTCCAGTGCTGCGTTCGCGGACGGTCATCTGGCCGCCGAGCGAGGCAGCGCGCTCGCGCATGCTCGTCATGCCGAAGCCTTCGGCCGGCGCCGATCCACCTCGGCCACGGATACCGCGACCATCATCGCGAACGCGCAACGCGAGTCCGGCGCTGGTTTGGGTCAAGGACACGACGACGTTCTTGGCAGCACCGTGTCGGCCAGCGTTCGCGATCGCCTCGCGGGCAATCCTCAAGATGTGCTCGCGTGAGTCAGTCGGAAGATCCGCGCCCACGTCGGCATCGACGGCGATCGCTATCCCAAACCGATCGCGGAAGTCCGCCGCGATCGCCTCGAGCGCCTCGCGAGGAGGCGTCGCGTGCAGATCGGACAAGTCGTCGATCGCACCCCGGGATATCGCCAATGCCCGCTGCGCGGCGACCGCCACAGGGTGCTCGGCTCCCAGTTCCGCGGCCATCCGCGGTCCGTGGGCCACGATGAACGCCAGATCCTGCGCGAGGCTATCGTGGAGGTCGCGAGCCAGTCGCCGCCGCTCCGCGATCGCCGCGGCACGCACCAGCCGAGCGCGCATGTCCAGCTCCTGGCGAACGGCCGCAGCAAAGACCAGCGCTAAGGCGACCAGACACAGTCCCTGGCGCGACGTGATCCACTGGGATGAGGCCCAGGGCAGCGCGAGGAAGTACACCCTCGCGGCCGTGACCATCACCGCGCCACCGGCGAGCAGCGACAGCGCGCCGTCCAGCTCGACTCGGCTTCGGTGGGCAAATCCCCCTGCCGCAACGGCGAGCAGCCCGGCGGTGAGGACCACGACGAACAACGCCGCCGGGTGCCTGACCGCTTGGCCGATGCCGATCAGCGGACGCGTCGTCACGACGACCAGTTCGCCGTGCGCCACCAGGCCGCAAAGCGCCGCCAAAGCCAGCGCGGCGAGGCTCAACGCCACGACCATCCCGACTGGGCGCCGGCGCCAGGCGACCAGCTTGGTCGACGGGGTCAAGGCGGCAGCGGCGATCCAGGCGGCGGCGAACAGTGAGCCCGTCAGCATCGTGGCACCCGACCGTGCGCCCGCATGGGCCCCCAGAACGGCCGCGAGCCCGCTCGACGTCAGCTCGACGACCGTGAAGGTCAGCAGCCCGCCGAACAGCATCAGGTCGCGTAGCCGGCGCGAGTGCGCGAAATGCGTCCGGAACAACAGAGCGCTGAGAAGGGCCAGCACGGTGATCACGCTCTCGATCGTCGCGTGCAGCGCCGGAGCGCGGTACGCGGCGGGGCGGATGAACTCGAGAGCGACGATCGCGGCGGCGACCGGAGCCAGAAGCTCGGGCCAGGACACGTGGCTACGTACTGCGCGCCACCGCTGCAAGCGCGAGTCGTGGCCTGCGCGACCTGTGCGAGCCCCGGTGACGCCGCTGGGCGGTGCCAGCAGACCAGCTACATCATTCTGAATTGCGTTCAAGTGCCACCCCCAGCATCCTGCCGGGACCGCGACATCCGTGTCGGCTGTCTCATCGCCTGCCCCAGGCATATCGAATTCCTTTCAGGAGTTAACGATAGCTGATCAACGGCCGACCGTGTAGCGATTTTTCGCGTCAAGCGATGCAGAAGCTGCAGATTTGGGCCGCCAAACGGGTCTTTCGGCGTTCATGGGCTTGAACGGCTCAATGGGCCTTACCGGTTATTGACCACCCGGGCGACCGACCCGATACTCGACTGCACAAGGAGAGAGCGGGGGCATCAAGCCCTCGCTGGGGGCGGCCAAAGCCCCCAAAAAAGAGGGCTCACGCCCTCTAGGGGCCAGCGAGTACGGGCAGCACCGGCGTGCGTTGAACGCGCGCCGGTGCGGACTCACGACGCGGGTCGTCAGAGACCAGCTTCAACCGAAGGAAAGACCTTGATCACCGAAGCATTTGCGGCAACGCCGGGGACCGTCGGTTTCCGGACGCGGACGACCCTCGATGAGTCGCCCGAGACGCGGCAGAAGACGCGCCTCGCCGTGGCCCGAGCCAAGGAAGGCGACCGAGAGGCGTTGCGCTACCTGTATGTGAGCTATTCGCACAACATCTACGGCTACGTCCGCTCGATCGTCCGCGACGATCACGAGGCCGAGGACGTGACCCAGCACGTGTTCGCCAAGCTGATGACGACGATCGTCAAGTACGACGATCGCGGCGTGCCGTTCTTCGCCTGGCTGCTCCGGCTCGCTCGCAACGTAGCCATCGACCACCTGCGGGCCAACCGTCTGACGCCGACGGACAACGTCTTTGATCCCGACGCGCCGTCCGGCATCGACCTCGATCAGGCCGAGACGGTCAGAGCGGCTCTCGCCAGCCTTCCCGACGAGCAGCGCAAAGTGGTGCTGATGCGCCACGTCATCGGCCTCACACCGGGCGAGATCGCCGACCGCCTGGGTCGGACCGAGGGCTCGATTCATGGCCTGCACCATCGTGGCCGGCGGGCTCTCCAGCGCGAACTCGAGCGGCTCGAATCAACACCGTGCACTCGGGGAACGGGGGCACTGGCGGCGGCTTGAGCGGGTAGCGGCCGCGGCTGGGGGTTGGGTCGCCGCGATGCAAATCGCCGGCGCCCCTCCGAGCGCGCGGCCAGCTGCCCGCCCAAGCCGCCGCGCCAATCCGCCCGCCGCGGGGCGCCGCCACGCCTCTGCGAGTGTCACACTCGAATAACGGGGCGTCACACCCGAATAACCGCGCTCGGGAATAACCGCGCTCGGGCCGGGGCGTTATCCGGCCGGCGCGCTAGGGTCAGAAACGGCCGCCGACCACATTCGACGCGACGGAGGCGTTCGAACCGGGGGCGATGGCGGTACCGAACGGCTGCTTCGGATCGAGTAACAGCGACACTGCCTCGCTCCGAGAGCGCACGCCCATCTTCGTGTAGGCGGAGGCGAGGTGGCTCTTCACCGTGCTCTCGGCGAGGAAGAGCTGGGCTCCGATCTGTCGATTCGTGTAACCCATCACGAGGAGACCAAGGACTCTCCGCTCCGCTGGGGATAGGGACGGCTTGTGCATAAAGGTCCGTAGGTTGCGCGGCACCGAGATCTGCCCCGCCAACGCGGCCGTGATCGTGGGCCTGAGCGTCGCCTCAAGCTGATCGGCAAACACGAGGCCATCGATCCCGCTATCCAGCGCGCGGCGAATCGCGCGGCCATCAGCCGCCGCGCACACGACGACGATCAGTACCCCGGGAAGCCTCACCTTGAGCGCCTTGAACGACTCACAATCTTCGGTAGCAAGGGTCTCGTGATGGGAGACGATCAGGTCGTCGGTGGCGCCTGTCGCGATCAGCTTGCGCAGCGATGAAACGACGCGCATGTCAACCGCAGGCTGACCCGCGATCGCGCTGGAAAGCCTCAGCTGCATGGAACGCGTGCCCGCCGCGACGGCAACCACGGTAACGCTGCGTACGGGCTCTTTGACTGCCAGGCTGCTCACGTCTGATTAACGCCTGCTTAGTGCGAGCACTTGCACGCGTATTTCCGGCCGGTTCGCAGCTGCGCTCCTGAAAAGAATCCGTGGACGGCAAACGTTAGTAAGGATGATGCAGCGCTTAGGAGAGTGATAGAGAGATGACACTTCTCGATCTTTGCCCAGACCGCCGGCCAATCACAGTCGCACTGGTCAACAACATGCCCGACTCGGCCTTCCTCGATACCGAGAACCAGTTTCGACGGGCGGCACTCGGCACGAACGGAGCCGGGATCGAGTTCGAGCTCTACACGATCAAGGAGATTCCGCGCTCCGAGAAGGTCGCTGCGCTGATCGAAGAGCGCTACAGCGGACTCGACGAGTTGTGGACGCGTCCGCCCGACGCTCTAATCGTCACCGGAACGGAGCCGACCCAGGTTCAGTTGCAGTTCGAGCCGTACTGGCCGTACGTGGCGCGGGTCCTCGAATGGGCCGCCGATCACGTCCGGACCACGCTCCTCTCGTGCCTGGCCTCGCACGCCAGCGTCCTCCTGTTTGACGGCATTGAGCGAGTGCCGCGGCCGGTCAAGTGCAGCGGTGTGTTCCATGGGAACGTGGATGACCCGTTCGATCCGCTGGCCGCCGGACTCCCCGAGGCCGTTCCCGTCCCTCATTCGCGCCTGAACGACGTGCCCGAGGCGGCGCTCGTCGATGCCGGCTACCGCATCGTGGTCGGGACCGGATTCGACGGCGCCGGCTGGTCGGTGGCCGCGCGAGAGCATGGAGACGGGCTGTTCGTCCTCTGCCAGGGCCATCCCGAGTACGGCACGCTCAGCCTGCTGCGCGAGTATCGCCGCGATGTCCGCCGCTGTCTGTTCGGTCGGGGCGCCCTCCCTTATCCCCGCTTGCCCGAGAGTTATCTGTGCCAGGAGGCGATCGACAGGTTGATGGAGTTCAAGCGCCGCGCCGACAAGCAAAACGTCGATCCAAGCAAGCTGTGGCCGACCTTCCCGTTCGACGAGGTCGCCGCGACCGTAGAGAACAGCTGGGCATCGGCATCGGCCACGCTGTATGCAAACTGGCTTGAGTTGGCCCGCGCTGCGGTGCCGGGGAGGGTGTGAAGCGATGATGCACGATGAGACGCTAGCCATCCACGCCGGTTACGAGCCGGATTCGACCCACGCCGTCGCGGTTCCGATCTACCAGACGGTGGCCCATGAATTCAGCGACGCGGAGGAAGCCGGCGCGATCATGGACCTCGAGACGCCGGGCTTCCACTACAACCGCATCAACAACCCCACCGTGGCTGTGCTCGAGCGGAGGCTCACCGCACTGGAGGGCGGGGCCGAGGCAATGGCGGTCAGCTCCGGAGCGGCCGCGGTCAGTATGTCGCTGCTCAACCTGCTGAGCGCCGGCGATAACTTCGTCTCGGTGCCCCAGCTGTACGGGGCCACTTACACATACTTCGCCCACGTCCTGCCCCGACTCGGCATCGAGGCCCGTTTCTCGGCCGACGACCGCCCGGACTCGATCGCGGCCCGGATCGACGAGCGGACAAAGGCGGTCTACTGCGAGAGCGTCGGAAACCCCGCCGGCAACGTGATCGATCTTGCGGCGGTGGCCGAAGTGGCTCACGCCCGGGGCGTTCCGGTCATCGTGGACAACACGGTCGCTACTCCGCTCTTGCTCAAGCCGTTCCGCCACGGTGCGGACGTGGTGATCCACTCGTTGACCAAGTTCGTCGGTGGTCACGGCACCACGCTGGGCGGAATCATCATCGACGGCGGCACGTTCCCGTGGACCGATTACCCGGAACGGTTTCGCTGCATGACCGAGCCTGAGCCCGCTTTCCACGGGGTGCAATACGCGACCGACTTCTCGCACGCCCCGTACATCACGCGCTGCCGGACGGTCGGCCAGCGCAACACCGGCGGCGTCCTGTCCCCGTTCAACGCCTTCCTCCTGCTGCAGGGTCTCGAGACCCTGGCCGTGCGGCTGCCGCGCCACGAGACCAATGCGCGTGCGGTGGCGGAGTTTCTCGCAGCGGATCCTCGCGTGACGTCAGTCAGCTTTCTCGGTCTCCCCGATAACCCCTACTACGAGCTCGCTCGTCGTTACATGGGCGATCGGGTGCCGTCGATCATGACGTTCACGGTCTGCGGTGGCCGGGACGCCGGGATCGCGGTGTTCAACCAGGTCAATCTGTTCAAGCGCCTGCTGAACATGGGCGATGCGAAGTCGCTCATCACCCATCCCGCTTCGACCACACACCGTCAGCTCACGCCCGACGACCTGAAGTTGGCGGGCATCTCGCCCGACATGGTGCGCCTGTCGATCGGGCTCGAGCATCCAGACGACCTGATCGAGGACCTGGATCAGGCGCTGGAGTGGGCCGCCGCGGTCGATCGCGACGCGCTGATCGCCGCGGCCTGATCGCCGCGGCCTGATCGCCGCGGCCTGATCGCCGCGGCCTGATCGCCGCGGCCTGATCGCCGCGGCCTGATTGCGGCGGCCTGATCGCCGTACGCTGCCGTGTATTCGACCTAGTTACTTCGCGAGGAGAAGATAGTTGGGTTCGAGATGTCGGCCCCGCTGTCGTGTGTCTTCGGACGGGGGGCGGCTCTGCCGACCGACCAATCCACGCGCAACCCGATGGGGTGCTTCTCGCGTTTGAGTGGCTCATTTCAGGGGTGGAGTGATGGTGATGCCGGCGCAGCAGAGGTAGATGAGGGCGATGAGCGCTCCTCTAGCACGTAGACGCGGTACAGCAGCCGGTTGGTGCCGGTGTGCCGGGCGCCGCGGCGCGCCCACGGCACCGCCTCGACCCGCACCCCGCAATCGCGGCAGTCCACCCACCTGAGTTCGTACTCGACAAAGCAGCCATGGCCGGCCAGGTCCAGGTGGCGCCAGCGCCGCCACTGACGGTCGTGCATCCCCGTATACGCCTGCCCGCACACCGAGCACGCGATCCGGCGGCGGCGCAGCCGGACCCTCACGATCACCCCCTCAGCCGTCAGCCTCACGCCCGTGACGCTCGCGCCCCGGAGCGCCAGCAACCTGTCCAATGCCGTAGTGACGCGCACACCGTCCCTCCTCTGAAGAGCAGCTGTTCTCGACAATCAGCAGCCTTCACCAAGGGCCGGCGGCGCGTCGATGCGCTCCGCGCAACCAGCGAAAAGAACCTCAGCGCCCCCGAACCCCAACCTCAGCAGCCAAAACGACCAATCACCGTCAGCCCCGCCGGCCACTCAAACGCGAGAAGACCCCCGATGGTTGCGTGGGGGATCCGTCACCTCATATAGCCGACGGATCTCCCACGCCGCCCCGCAGGGCGACGGTTTGACCCACCAAGCGCGTCGTGGTCGGTGGCCGGGCCACCGCCGCCACCGGCGGCGTCAACGGCCCGCGCCAACGACCGGCGCTTGAACGAACTTGCGTGGAGGCGTACTGGCGTCGGGCCAGTACGTTACGCCGCGATCCGCTCGCTCATGGCGGCGTTGCCCAGGATCTCCGTCACGCTTGCGCCGACGTCCTCGAAGGCGCGCATCCGGCTCCGAGGCGACGGGATGTATTGGGTGAAGTGACGGGCACCCTCGGTCAACACTCCGAACATCGAGATGCTCAACTGAGTCCGGCCCTCGACGTCAATCGGGTGAGAATCGGCCGTCAGATCGACGCTGCCGACCGCCACTTCCCCGTATCGGAACTGGCTCACCCGGCCGCGGTTGTAGAGCCTCGTCAGCAGCTGGGATGCTGAGCCGGCGATTCGTGGCTCTTCGATATGCCCGCGAATCACGAGGTCCGCGTCGTCCGCGTACGACCTGGCAAACGCCGTCGATGAGATGCGGGTCCGCGTCCCGGTCACGGCCAGGTCGGTCACTGCCAGACCGCGAGCCGGAGCGGGACCGAACGGCATCCGCACGACCCCGGCGTCCATCAGCGCGAGCATCTGCCGGGAGCGCAGCGCGGGCGGACCGGCGACGAGACGGTGGATGCGGCTGCAGATGTCCGCGTTGAAGTCGAGGTAGGAATCGAGCGTGAGACCGCCCAGCTCGACCACCGATCGCATCGCGTCGCGGAAGATCCTGAATACCTCCGAGGCGGACTTGACCGGGCTTGCGCCGTCCGGAACCTCGGCCTCGCGGAGGTCGTCGGCCAGCGATTGATAGACAAACCGCTCGTAGTCGTCGCTGCCGCGATACCTCGGCTGGGGGCCGAAGAACAGGCCCTCGGCGTCGAAGCTGCCGAAGCGCGCGGCGAGGCGCGCCAATTCCTCCTCGTAGCGGCCGTCGGCCCAGGCTGCGCGTAGCCGCTCGCGCACCGCGGCGCCATCGGCGGCCGCCTGTGACTCCTGGAAGGCGAGCTGCGCGTAGTACCGCGCGTCCATCTCGGCGAACAGCAGCGGGAGCAGCTCCCTGCGCACGTCGACCAGCCGTCTCCGACCGTTCGAGCGACCGCTGAGCCTGTCCAGAGCCTCTGTAGTGCAGATCACCGGCTTGTAGACGTCGCTGCGGTCCCTTCCGGTGACCGACTTGGAGGTGAACGGCAGACCGCTCCGGCAGAACAGCTGGAGCAGCGGCTCGCGACCGCTAGGCCGGTAGCGCAGTCCCGCACCATCCTGGACGAACTCGCCACCACGCCCGAGAGTCAACGCCGTCACCACGTCAACAGCCACCAATCCCATCCCTGACACCGCGACGGTCGCGTCGGCCGGAATCGTGTCGACGTATGAACCCACCGGATATGGGTCGAGGTCCCGTCCGGTGCCGTCGGCACGTTGGTTCGCCGTGTGACCGGAGGTGACGACCACGTGGTCCACGACCACCGTCCCGCCGTTGGCCAGTCGCACCTCCTCGCTGCCGTCGCGCCGCACGACCAGGTCGACCGCGGCGGTGGGGTGATGGACGATGTGCACGCTCGGCGGGGCGCCGTCCAGCAACGCCCGGTAGAACCAGTGGAGATATTCGCCCATCAGCCGGCGAGGCAGGAAGTGGTGGGGCTCGATCGGCTGACCGGTTGGATCGATCGCACACCGGTCCCCGACCCATCGATAGCCACGGGCGACGGCCCAGTCGTACAGACCGACGGCATAGCACGGTTGGTGGTCCTCGGTTTCAAACGGGTACAGCGACAGCTCCCCGCAAGGGTTGTTGAGGACGAGATAGTCGGGCTGGTTGATGTCGTAGACACCAGTGCCCGGAGTTCCCGGCTCGATTACGTGCACGGCAACGTCAACACCTGGCTGAAGCTCGTGGCGCGCGGTCGTAACGACGCGCTCAAGGGCGCAGACGCCCCATGGTCCGAGTCCGACGATGGCGATGCGTAGCAAGACGGCGTTCCTCTTTCCCTGTTTTTCCTGACGAGTCAACGGTGCGCAGGGCGAGGATCTTTCAGCCGGACGAGGCGAGCAGGTATGACATTCGGAGCATCTGGCCCCCTGCCGGCAGGGCCTGGTCGTTTGCGACACTCGGCCCGATGCGAACGTGGGAACATCGGGAGCGCTGGCGAGATTCCCTCCCGCGGCCTGCGCTAGGCTCAGACGCCAGTCAAGCGTTTCTCGCCTCGGGTCGCAGTGGCGGGATTGCCGCTGCCGGGCGATGCATCGAGTCCTGGCCAACCTAGCTGATGCCCAACGGCGCCCACGCACTACTCCGCACCCTCGTCGACGCAGGCATCGCGACGTGCTTCACGAACCCAGGAACCTCAGAGATCCACATCGTCGCCGCACTGGATGAGGTACCAGAAATGCGGGCCGTGCTGACGCTGTTCGAGGGGGTTGCCACCGGAGCCGCCGATGGCTACGCGCGGATGGCGGACGCCCCTGCGGCGACGTTGCTGCATCTGGGACCCGGTCTCGCCAACGGGCTCGCGAACCTCCACAATGCGCGCCGCGCCAGGATCCCGGTGGTCACCATCGTGGGCGATCACGCGACGTTTCACGCGCAGTACGACACCCCGCTGCAGTCCGACATCGAGACGATTGCCCGCAACGTGTCCAGCTGGGTGCGGACATCTCGGAAGACGGAAGAGCTCGCGCAAGATGCGGTTGAGGCGATCGCCGCCGCCATCGGGCCCCCCGGTCAGGTGGCCACGCTCATCGTGCCCGCCGATGTGTCCTGGCAGGAGGGCGCCGAACTCGCGGCGCCACTCCCCCCGGCTGCGTCACCCGCTGCCTCCGAACAGGTCGTCGAGGCCGTAGCGAAGTCAGTCCGCGGCAGCCGTCAGGCCGGGCTTCTGCTTGGAGGTAAGGCACTGCGCGAGCGCGGACTTCTCGCCGCTTCCCGGATTTCTGCGACCACCGGGGCGAAGCTATTCGCTGAGCGGAACCCGGCTCGCCTGGAACGCGGCGCCGGATTACCTGCCGTGGAGCGGCTCGCATACTGGCCCGAGCTCGTCGCGAAGCAGCTCGGCGGGCTTGATTGTCTGATCCTGGTGGGCACGGGAGCTCCCTACTCGTGGTTTGCCTACCCCGGTGCAGAGAGCTCTCTAGTGCCAGCTGACTGCCAGGTGCAGGAGCTGTCCTCACCCACTTCAGATGTGGTGAGGAGCCTCGAGGAGCTGGTGGAGGCACTCGGTGCCGCGAAGAGCAAGCCGGTGCTGCAGACGACGTTCTTGCCGCCCCAGCCGCAGGGCCCCCTCACCGCGGAGAAGGTCTGTCAGGTGATCGGCGCGACCCTGCCTGAGGGGACGATCCTCTCCGACGAAGCGCTTACCTCAGCGCTGACCTTGCCGGCGAATACGGCGGGTTCTCCCAGGCACGACTGGCTCACGCTAACCGGAGGCGCGATCGGCCAGGGACTGCCCGTCGCGGTTGGCGCGGCGATCGCCTCTCCCGACCGATCGGTCATCGCACTCGAGGCTGACGGCTCGGCTCTCTACACGATCCAGTCGCTCTGGACGATGGCACGCGAACAACTGGACGTCACCGTCGTGATATTCAACAACCGCGCGTATGGGATCCTCCATACCGAGTTCGCCCGCCTCGGGGTCCAGAAGGTTGGTCCCAGAGCTAAGACTCAGCTCGAGTTGGGGAATCCAGACCTCGATTTCGTCGAGCTCGGCAGCGGCCTCGGCATCTCCTCGCGCCGTGTCGACACGGCCGAACAGCTAGCCGGCGCTCTCGACGACGCCATCGCTGAGCCCGGCCCGCATCTGATCGAGGCCGTCATCCCCGCCGTCTGATCCGAGAGCTTCAACGCCGGGGCAACGACGCGCCTCGCCGGCGGCGGTTCGGACCGGCGCCCTACGAGGCTAGGAGCACGTCCTCGTGCAGGCTACTCAGGCCGTGCTCGATCCCCTCGGCGATCAGCTCGAAGTGCTCAGGACCGGCGGTCAGCGGAGGCGACACTGCGACGGCGGTACCCCCGGGACGGACAAAGATCCCGGCTGCGCGAGCGCGCAGCGCAAGCGCCGCGGCGACCCGAGGTTGCCGTTGACAAAGCTCGGGGTTCAGCTCGACGGCGGCCATGGTTCCCACGCCGCCCCTGACCTCCGAGACGAATTCGTGCGCGGCCAGCGGCGCCAGGGCATCGAGCAGGGCCTGCTCCTGTTCGCGGCCGCGCTCGAGTAGGCCATCGCGCTCGAGCAGGGCGATGTTCGCGAGCGCCGCGGCGCAGCACGTAGGGTGGCCGGCGTAGGTCGAGCCGTGTCTGAAGATCGGCCCGCCGGGTTCGCCCCAGAACGGCTCGGCGATCCGCTCAGAGATCACGACACCGCCCAGAGGTAGATAGCCACTGGTCACGCCCTTCGCGAACACGATCATCGACGGCTCAACGTTCCAGCGCTCGATCCCAAACCACGTACCGAGGCGCCCGAACGCGCAGATCACCGCATCAACCACCAGCAGTACTCCGGTTCGCCGGCACAACTCGGCGACGCCTTCGATGTAGCCAGGGGCGGGCGGGTACACGCCCCCGGCGCCGATCACCGGTTCGAGGAACACGGCCGCGACCCGGTCCGGGCCAACCCGGGCGAATGTCTGCTCCATCTCCTCAAGCGAGTCGTGGCGCGCCTGGATCGTGTCGTTCAGCGGTCCGAAGCCCACGCGATTACTGGGGAGACCGCCGAGCGCGGTGCCAAAGCCGTGGGTGCCGTGGTACGCGGCAGTTCGGCTGATCAGGACGGTGCGCTCCGGCTCGCCGCACTCCCACCAGTATCGGCGCGCCAGCTTGGCCGCGGTCTCGATCCCGTCGCTGCCGCCGGAGGTGAGGAAGACCTTGGACGGCATCGGCGCCCGCTCCGCGAGCGCCTCCGTGAGCTCCAGCACCGGCCGGTTGGCGAGGTCGAAGAACGTGTAGTACGCCGCGAGTTGCTCCATCTGGGCGGAGACGGCGGCGCGAATCTCGGGTCTACCGTGGCCGACGTTCGCGTACCACAGGCCTCCGGTCGCGTCCAGGTATCGGTTCCCGTCCGTGTCCCACACCCACACGTCGTCGGCGCGCTCGATCACCAGCTCGGAGCGACGAACCGAACCCATATCCGCGTACGGATGCCAAAACGATGTTTCACTGCTCAAGACGTTCACGCTGAATGAACGGACGTCGCCGCCGGACACTTTCGCCGCCGCCCACGACCGGGCCGGGGGTCGTCGATCGATGCCCCGCGACCGCGGACATGGGTCAACTGCCGCCACAAGGACAGGCATGCGCCCGGCGTTGATAAGACATGTTCACGAGCGCATCCGCCGCGCGCACCCCGCGCTATCACGACGACCAACTCCACCCCCGCTCCCCGCGTCCCGCGCGATAAGGAGGACGACTACACGCCTGAGATGGCAGCGCAGCGCCGGGTCTTCCTGCGCGAGCAGACCGGGGCAACTCTCGAGCACGTCGGACAGTTCTCGCTCGACCCGGGCGTCCTGCCGGGGAACGTCGAGAACTTCTGCGGCGTTGCCCAGGTGCCGATCGGACTAGCCGGTCCTCTGCGCATCAACGGTGAGCACGCCCGGGGCGATTTCTACGTCCCGCTCGCGACCACCGAAGGCACGTTGGTCGCCAGCTACAACCGTGGGATGCGCGTCCTGGGCGAATGCGGCGGCGTCAAGACGACCGTGGTCGAGGACAACATGCAACGCGCACCGGTGTTCATCTTCCACGACGCCTTGCAGGCACGCGAGTTCGGCGACTGGGTCAAACAGCACGAGGAGGCGATCCGGGCGGTGGCCGAGGCGACGACGCGCGCCGGCAAGCTCATCTACATCGGCCAATATCAGGTTGGTCCACTGCTCTATCTCCGTGTCAACTTCACGACGGGCGATGCTGCCGGTCAGAACATGACCGCGAAGGCGACCGAGGCCGCGTGCGAGTGGATGAAGGCTAACTACCCAGGTGGTGCCGAGTACGCGCTAACCGGCGCGATCGACACCGACAAGAAGCACTCGCACATCAACATGCTGCTGACCCGCGGGAAGCGCGTCGTCGCCGAGGCCGTGATCAAGAACGATGTGTTCGAGCGGCTGACGGGTGTCGACACCAAATCGGTATACGACTACCGGCAGATTCATATGGTGGGGGGCTTCCTTGCCGGCACCGCCTCGAACACGGCACACGCCGCCAACGGCCTCACCGCGATTTTCATCGCCACCGGCCAAGACGTCGCCAACATCTCAGAATCCCACGCAGCGATCACCTATTCCCGGCTGCTCGACAACGGCGACTACTACTGGTCGGTGACGCTGACCAGCCTCGTCGTGGGCACCTACGGTGGAGGCACGGCCCTGCCCACGCAGCGTGAGTGCCTCGAGCTGCTCGGTTGCTACGGCGAGGGCAAGGCGCACAAGCTCGCCGAGATCTGCGCCGGCACTACGCTCGCCGGCGAGATCTCCCTCACCGCCGCGGTCCTCGCCGGGAACTGGGTGAACAGCCACGAGCGCCTGGGCCGCAATCGTGGAGCGGACTCGGGCGCGACCGACCACGGCCTTCAAGCCGTCCGCTGACCAGCGCCCTTACTCTGAACGCGTGAACTGGATAGTCGCGTATACCTGTGGCGCGCTTAGGTGGGCGCCCCGCTCGACGCAGGTCATCAGGGTCGGCCTCGTCCTGACGGCAGCGGCGGTGTTCGCTCAGACGGCCGGCCAGTTGATCGACTTTCGCCTCTTTGACCTGAGGCTCGGGTTGCTGGATTCTGACCATCACGGGAGCGTATTCGGGGCCGCGAGCATCTTCGCGGAAGTAGTTGCCGCCGCGGCGATTGGACTGCGTGTTCTCTCAACGCGCCGAGTGGTTGGGGTCCTGGTCGCCGCGCTGGTCGGCGTACTGACAATTCCACGGGCCCTCGTGCGCTATGAACCTGGTTTCCAGCGCTATGAAGTGCCCATCCTGGTGGTACCGCTGACCGGCGTTTTGGTCGTGGTGTGCGCGCTGACGTTTCGCGATCCGAGGCGAGTGCGATTCATAGTGTGGGGGTCCCTGGCTCTGCTGGCATGCTCGTTCGCGCTGCACGCGGTGGGTCCGCAAGCAGACGCCAGCGGGTTTACTACTTCTGCTGCTGCATACCTGGCGACGCACACCTGGGCTTACCAACTAACCGGCATGCTCAAGCACAGCGCAGAGCTGGCGGGCTGGATGCTTCTGGCCACCGGAATGATCGCGGGAGCCTCGCCTCCCATCAAGGACGACCTGACTGATGCCGCGGGTGTGCCGGCCTCGATTCGACCGTCACGGATCCCGTCTACCACACCGCCGGCGGCTCAGCGACAGTGACCACCCGCCAGCGCTTGGCCGCTAAGCCGCCTCGACAAAACGCTCGCGCAACGCCGTCTTCTTGAACTTGCCGGTCGCTGTCCGCGGGATCGCCTCGACGAATTCGATGCGGTCGGGCAGCTGCCACTTAGCAAACTCGCCGCCAAGGTGCGCACGGAGCTCGTCGGGCGCTGCCTTCATGCCATCCCGGAGGACTACCGCAGCCAGTGGCCGCTCGCCCCACTTCTCGTCGGGAACGGCGATCACCGCCGCCTCCGCGACCGCGGTGTGGGTCATCAGCTGGTTCTCGAGGTCGACCGAGGAGATCCACTCGCCACCGGACTTGACGAGATCTTTGGCCCGATCGCAGATGCGCATGCACCCGCGCTCGTTGATGCGAACGACGTCCCCGGTGCGGAACCAACCATCATCGGTGAACTTGTCGTCACCCCTCCCACGATGGTAGGCGGCCGCGACCCACGGACCGCGGATCTCGAGCTCCCCGAGCGCCTGATCGTCCCACGGGATCAGTTCTCCATCGTCGCTGCGAGCACGGATCTCGATCAGCGGGATCGGAACACCCGCGCGGGCGCGATACTCATGGCGCTCGGCCGCGTCGGCGGCGTGCAGGTCCGCGGGCAGACGGCACACCGTACCGAGCGGCGAGGTCTCGGTCATGCCCCATCCCTGGATGATCGTAAGGCCGTGACGATCGAGGCCCTCGATCAGCCTGGTTGAAATCGCCGCTCCACCCAGGTTGATCCGTTGCAGGGAGCCGAGATCCCATCGCTCAGGCTCCGCGTCGAGCGCCTGCAGGACCCCCATGAACACGGTGGGGACCCCAGCCGTCATCGTTACGCGCTCGCCGGCGAGCAGGTCGAGCAGATTGACTGGGTCGAGCCGAGGTCCGGGCAACACCAGGGTCGCACCCGTAAATGCGGCTACAAACGGCAACCCCCACGCATTGACGTGGAACATGGGAACCACCGGGAGGATCACGTCACCCGAGCTGATCCCGAAGGTGTCCGGCAGGGGCAGGACGAGCGAATGCAGAACCAACGCCCGGTGGGAATAGACCACACCCTTGGGACGGCCCGTGGTACCGGACGTGTAACACATCGCGGCGGCGCGTCGCTCATCGATCGCCGGCCATTTCATCGGCTCGGACGCCGCGATCAGCGACTCATATCCGATCGAGCCAGCAAGCGCTGAGTCGTGGTCTGAGACGACGATCACGTGCTCAAAGTCGTATTCGATCGAGTCGAGGACATGGACCAGCGACTCCTCGACGACGACGACGCGATCCTCCGCGTCCGCGGCGATATAGCTCAACTCGTCTCCCGTGAGACGTGGGTTGAGGGTGTGGATCACCGCCCCCATCGACGGGACCGCGAAGTAGAGCTCGAGGTGCTCGGTCTGGTTCCACAGCAGGGTCGCCACCCGATCCCCATCTCTTATGCCCAGGTCGTATAGCCCGCTCGCGAGCCGCCGCGCGCGCTGGGCGCAGTCGCCGAGGGTCATGCGACGCACCGATCCGTCAGGACGACGAGACACCACCGGGGCGGCCGGATGCAGTCGCTCCGCCCGCTCGACCAGCACCGTCAGCGACAGTTGAAAGTCGTCCATCATCAGACCGTTCAGCATGGCGTTCTCCGCGTTGTCATGTACATCGTCTGAATCAACGACCTGAGCCTGGATGGTCTTCCGACGCCATGGTGCGCCGCCGAACCACCCTGCCCGGCCATGAAAAACCTCGAGTCGAAAACTCGTTAGTAGGACATAAGGAGGAGTCTGGCGATGGGGCCCACATGAACTCATACGCGAGTACGGACAAGAACAGCATCGGAGCAATCACGTCGAGTGGCACGAAGGTCGCCATCAGCACGCTCTGGTACTCGGGGGCCTCGCTCTTGCGCGGCCTCATGAGGCTGGTCGGTCGCAGTCCGACGGCCCGATTCGTCGTGCTCTACTACCACGACGTGCCGGAAGCGGCTCGAAGTCGCTTCGCTCGTCAAATGCAAGCGCTTTCTCGCGGCACGACGGTCGTGCGCGCCGCGCACTCCGAGGCGCTTCCTGACGGGAGCTCCTGCGTGGCGATTACGTTCGATGATGCGTTCCGGAGCGTCCGGACGCATGCGGTGCCCGAGCTTCTCAGACGAGGATTCCCGGCCACGATCTTCGTGCCAGTCGACTGTCTGGGCCAAAGGCCGGACTGGGAGACGGAAGGCGACGTGACCGACCAAGTGATGACCGGCGATGAGCTGCGCTCGCTTCCTGGACTGATCGAATTTGGCTCGCACAGTCTCAGCCATCCCCATCTCACGAGCATCGACGGGACGCGCCTCCGCGAAGAGGTGACGACGTCGCGCCGCAAGCTTGCAGAGTTGATCGGCAGCCAGGTCTCATTGCTGGCATTTCCGTACGGGGACCATGACGAACGTGTGGTGGGCACGTGTCGGCAAGCGGGTTATGAACGGGTGTTCGGAATCGATCCGTCGCCGGCCGATCCCGCTGGTGGGGACTTCGTTCGAGGTCGCGTGGCGGTGAATCCGAACGATGGCCCGCTCGTGTTCCACCTGAAGGCGAGGGGCGCGTATCGCTGGATGATCCACGCCTCGGCGTTGAAGCGCCGACTGGTCCGTTGGAGGTGGTCCCGATAGCCGTCATCGTGCGAAAGGCCTCTCGCTCCGACCAGGCGGCGATCGCAAGATTCATCGAAGACGCGTATGGACCACGTGCGCGATACAAGGCGATGCCGCGCTGGAACTGGCAGTTCATCGATAACCCGTTCGGACATCAGCAAGGCGACGACGTACCGGTCTGGGTTGCAGTGGATGGCGATCGTGTCGTCGGTCAGATCGGTGTTCAGAAGGCCGTCCTCCAAGTCGAGGGAACGACTTTCGAGGCCGGTTGGGCCGTCGACATCATGATCCTGCGCAGTCACCGCGGGGCGGGGATTGGCCATCGCTTGCATGACGCTGTTGCCAGCGATGTGGACATCCTTATGGCACTGACGATGGCCCAGGCGAGCCGACGGATGGCGGAGAGGCAAGGCCGCGTGGCGCTCGCGGAGGTCCGTCAGCTGACGCGATGGGTTCGCTTGGATGCCGCGACCGTTCGGCGCTATCTCTTACTGCGCACGGCTAACCATAGCCGGACCCACCGAGCGGCACGCATCTCCTGCGACGTATTCCAGTTCCATCGCCTCTTTCCTCGGCTCGCCAACCCGCTGCTTCGGGCGCGCGACTTCGTGACGCGGTCGCGAATCGAGCCGGGAGCCCCCCATATTGCCGAGGTCGATCGCTTCGGCTCCGAGATCGACGAACTCTGGGACCGGACGCGGGAGGAATACCCCGTGATCTTCCCGCGCGACGCGCGATTCCTGAATTGGCGGTTCGTCGACTGCCCGGAGCCGACGTACCGTCGTTTTGTCGCGCACCGCGGCGGCCGAGCCGTAGGCTACGTCGTCCTCCGCCGGGCTGAGCCAGTCGAACTGCCGCAGGGAATCATTGTCGACTTGTACGCGTCTCGCCGGGACGTGCAGACGGTTGATGCACTCGTCCGGCACAGCCTCGCCTTCTTCGGGACCGATGTTTCCGCGGTGGACTGTGGCACGTCGGTCGGAGAATTCGAAGCGGTACTGCGGAAGCACGGCTTCTTCAGAACCAGGGCTCATCATCCGACTTGCGTCTGCCGAGACAGTGCCCTCGGTGACCGTCTCGCGCAGCTGAGGAATGACTGGTTCTTCTCCAAAGGCGATCACGACTGGGACCAGATCCACGTAGCCGATCCGAGCGTCGTCGCCGAGTAGGAGTCGCTCCGCCGGCCCGCGGCGGTCGAGACGACAGATTCGTCGGCGACGATCTTCCCGGTGACTGCGGTAGCCGACGGCGATCGCCAGCCTTACCGCCGGTAGCGACACCAGCAGACAGACAGAGCCGCGCGACCGGGTTCCTCCTGCCCGGAGGTCGGGCGCTCCCAGCGCCCCGCCCCAGCCAACCGCGGCGGATTGGCTGACGACGACCGACGCGCCACGAGCCGCACAGCCACACAACCGCTAACGCCGACCACGGGAACGCCACCAAGCCGACTCCGACGATCCGGTCGCGGCTCGCCGGCGGTGTCGGTGATCAAAGAGGTGCGATCGCTTCGACGGGAGCCCCGGTCTCAGGACACCGATCGGCTGCTGGTCACGCGCCGCTGGTATGCGGCGACCTTAGGGTCCGTTGGGGAATAAATTGTGAGTTTTGACGAGTGGCTGGGCGTGTCTGGCGTCGCCGGCTCGCCGCGAGAATACCGGGAGTATTTGACGGCGAGCCGGCGGCTTCAGGCGCGTCCAGACGCCGTCAAAAACAGAAGTTATTTCGCTACGGGCCCTAAGCTCACGCCGCGGCGAAGGTCGCGGCGTACCTGAAGGGGAGCTCGTCGCTGATCTCGCTCAGCCGCGGCGCGGTGGCGTCCCGGTCAGATGGGATCAACTCGTCGAGCGGAAGGGGCCACTGGATGCCGACATCTGGATCGTTGTACGCGATGCCGCGTTCGGTGGCGTCCGCGTAGTAGTTGCTCTGCTTATACATCACGTCCGCCACATCGCTGACCACGCAGAAGCCGTGAGCGAAGCCGATCGGGCAGTACGCGATTCGCATGTTCTCCTCGGTCAATTCGAAGCCTTCCCATTGCCCGAAGGTCGGGGAGCCCCGTCGCAAGTCGACGACGACGTCGTAGATTGCACCACGGGCGCAGCGCACCAGTTTCGATGCGCCCGCCCCGACCTGAAAATGCATGCCCCTGACAATCCCCTTCCGCGAGCGCGAGTGATTGTCCTGGACCATCGCCTCGGCGACTCCAAGTTCGGTGAACACGCTTTGCCGATACGTCTCGCAGAAAAAACCGCGCTCGTCGCCCAGCACGCGCGGGGCGATCAGAATCGGCCCCTCCAGCATCGTCGACACTCTCTCCATCTCTGTCCCCTTCAGTCGGTTAGCGAAGCGGCTAAGGCGAGCCTCGCTCGGTCCATGTAATCGGTCAGCGCGTCCTCCCAGTGCCTGAGCGGTGACAGCCCGAATCCGTCGGCTCGAGGCCGAGAAAGCACGCCGTTCAAAGGCCGGCTGACCCCGCCCGGTGGTATCACGGTCGATACCGGCTGGATGGGCACCTCTATTCCGGCACGCGACATGATCGCGACTGTGAATTCGTACCAGGAGCACTGGCCCGAGGCAGTTAGGTGGACGATCCCGGCGGCGCCGGCATCGACCGCCTCGACGATCGCCGAGGCGAGATCTGCCGTAAACGTCGGCTGCAGGCGCTGGTCGGCCACCATTCGCAACGATTCCTGTTGGCGGGCGCGCGCGACCATCCGCTGCACGAAGTTTCCTCCCTTGCTCACGCTCCCATGCAGCCCGTACAGACCCCCGGTTCGGACCACCAGCGCTCGCTCGCAGTAACCGAGCGCCGCGTATTCGCCAGCAAGCTTCGTGAGCGCGTATACCGATCGAGGCGACGGATGGTCATGCTCTGCATATGGTTCAGCCCGTTCGCCGTCGAACACGTAGTTGGTTGAGACATGAACCAAAAATCGGCTGCGAAGGGCCAGCTGCCGGACCGCGTCGACGTTCACCTGCCAAGAGCGCTCGGGTTCCGTCTCGCATACATCGACGTTGTGGAACGCCGCACAGTTGAAGACGACGTCGGGATCTACCTCGGCGAAGACGCGATCGAGCCTGTCACAGTCCGTGATGTCAAGCTCTTCGCGCTCGAACACGCGAGCGTCCGGACCAAGCAGGCTGGCGAGATCGGAAGCCAGTTGGCCTCCACCGCCCGTGACCAGGGCTCTCATAGCACGGATGCAAATGACTCAACCGCGGGCTTCACAGCATGAAGAAGCTCGAGCCAGCGGATGTTGTACGCCCGTGGATCGGTAAGGAATACACGGTCCTCCGGATCGAGGCGGGAGAGCATGTCCGTCACTGCCTCCAGCACCGACCGGCGTGGGATGAACCCGAGAGTAGTCGAGAGCTTGGCGTTCGTGCACTCATAATTGCGATTCAACTTCAGTCCGGGAACTTCCTCGAGGGTGGCCCGGCGCCCGGTCAGCTGCACCGATCCCGCCACGATCATCGCCAGCTCCCGGATCTGATAGTTGGAGTGAACGACGTTGAAGATCTCACCTCGTACCAAGTCGGACGGTGCCTCATAGCATGCGATCATGGCGTCTACACAGTCGTGAATGTCGACCAATGGGCGCCACATCCAGCCGCCACCGTGGAGCTTCAGCGCGCCACCGAGCAGCGCATCCTTGACGAACGTGTTGACCACGAGATCGAAGCGCATCCGCGGACTCCACCCGTACACCGTTCCATTTCGCAGGATGACGGGGCAGAGCCCGGCGGTGGCGAGCTCCAGCAGGCGCTCTTCTCCATACCGTTTCGACGTCGCGTATGCCGCGCGCGGCCGAACTGGGGCATCCTCGCCGTGCATCCCGGGCGGAAGGCCATCGTAGAGCGAGCAAGAGGAGGCGAACACGTAGCGTTCGATCCCCCTCGAGACGCACTCATGCCCGAGACTCTCGGTAGCGATCGCGTTCATCTGCCAGTTCGCTTCCGGATTGAACTCGGCCGTTGGGTCGTTGCTCAGCCCAGAGAGGTTGATAACTCCCTCGACGCCGTCGAACGCCGAGGCGGGAATGTCACGGACGTCGGCGACGACGAGCTCGATGTCGTCACGGACCGAGCCAAGTGATTCCTCCCCGAAATAGAGCCGGTCAAGAACCCGCACCTTGTATCCGCGCTCGACCAGCCGCGGGACCAAAACGGATCCGATATACCCGGCACCCCCGGCGACGAGGATTCGCTGGCCCGGGTTCGGAGCCGCCGAAGCCAACCCGTTATGCCGCTCGAGAATCTCACGGACACCAGTGTCGTGGCCGTTGGACGTGTGGTGACCGTTGGACGTGCGGTGACCATTGGACGCGGCGTGACCGTTGGATGTCCCAGACAACAGACCGTCTGATATCTCTTGGGGTCGACCATCGTTAGTGTGGTTGGATGAAATCGAGTCCATTTGCCTGAGCAACGTGCTGTCGCGTCGCGTTCTTGCGCGACCGGCAGAGCACTCGCTCCGAGCGGGAACTGACCGGTATCTCGCGCGAGTCCCGACGCGAGCGCGGGCAGGGGTGCGCGGTGCCGAGCGGACGGAGCCGCGAGCCGTCGCCCTGCAGCAACTGCTGCGAAGCCGTCCCGGAAAAACAGATCAGCGGCGCGCGAACGCGTGCAGCCTGTAATACGCACCCGCCTCGATCAATCCGCGCATCAGGCCCGGCGTCGGCACCCGCGGCGAACTCTCTACCCGCTCGATCATACCGTTCAGGTCGCGGGCGATCGCGCCCCAGCGGTAGCGGTCGGCCAGCCCGACAGCAGCCCCCCGAGCCCGATCCAGGGCGTCGTCGTCGTCAAGCAGCTCGATTACCGACCGGGTCACCGCATCGGCGTCGCCCGGCTCGACTAGCACAGCCGCGCCTGCCCGGGCAAACTCGGCCGCGACCTCGTCCCCTCGCGCGAGGACGCACGGCAGACCGGCCCAGAGATAGTCCATGTACCGTGCCCGCGCAGCGAACTCGGCCTCCGGCGTGTCCGCATGCAGAGTCAGACCGAGATCCGCCTCCTGGAGCCAGTGGTGGCGTTCGGAGTATGGAATCCAGTCATCGACGAAGAACACGCTCTTGCCGAGCAGCCCGTACTCGCCAGCCAACTCCCGAGCCTTCCAGTCGAGGCTGAACGCGTCGGCATCGGGATCGGGCGCCCGTCCGGCGGTGATGACCAGCTTGACCTCGGGACGGCACCGAGCCAGCGGGACGAACGCCTTGATGGCCGTCTCGGGATCGAACCAGCTCCAGATCTTGCCCCACCAGAGCACGATCTTGTCGGCCTCTTTGATCTCGGGGAAGTTGCGCCGGATGGGGGTCTCGCTACTGCGCTCGGGGGCCTCGGGAAGGCCGTAGGGGACGATCGCGACCGCGGGCGCCGATGGGCCGACCCGTCCGACGGACTCGAGTTCCTCGAGCAATATTCTGCGCTGAGCCTCGCCAGCGCAGAGGACGATGTCCGCGTAGCGCTGGTGATAGCGACGCAGCATGCGCGCCGCCTGCCGCCGGCGGTCGCGGCCGCCGATAGTTTGGAGCTCGAGCTCCACCGGGTCGTATTGATCGGCAACTGTGATCGCGCCGCTGGCGCGAGCCGCGGTGACGGCGTAGGGGGGAAGGCAGGCGGAGAAGATGACGTCGTGCCTGAGCGTCTCGAGTAGGAACCGAGGTCTTGTCGCCCGGAACACGCGCAGTCCGTCGGGCGCAGCGTCAGGCGGCTCTCCCTCGATCGCTACGGTCACCGCATGGGACCCGCTTAATTCCAAGGCGAGCATCCAGGCTCGGATCGCCGGACCGCTCATTCGCGTCCCCACGTCGCCCGGGACCAGGATCAGGATGCGCATCACGACCTCACCGCTACCGGGCCACCGCTGGCCTTCGATGCCACGGGAAGGAGCAGCAGAACCGCGGTAAACGCGATCAAGAGATGCGTGAGGAAATCGGCTTGGGTGTACGAAAAGGCGTCGTAGAACCACATCGAGGCCGAGAACCCAGCGAGCGCCGCCGCGATCGCCACTGGGAGCAAGCCCTCCGGGGTACCTCGCTCGAGTTTGGCCCGCGCGCCGAGGCGCCTGATTGCCCGGCCGAACAACCACACCCATCCGATCACGCCGAGCACTCCCGTCTCGAGCAGCGTGCCCAGCCACTGATCGTCCAGGATCTCGGCATTGTCCTGGGAACTGCTGCCCGGTGCACTCTGACCGTTGAAGGCGTAGTCGAGCGGGCCAGTTACGGTCTCGGTGAGCGAGGTCCGCCCAGTAATCCGTGTTCCGAACCCTTCACCGAATAGCGGGTTGTACTGAGCGAATTCGTGTAGCTCTGGACCCCATCGCGAGAGGCGGTTCGCGTTCTCCTGAACCCCTCCCACTCCGTTGAAGGTCTGACTCTGCTCAGCGATCAGGCCGCCCTGGGGGAAGAAGCCTTGATAAAACCCTCCGATGGCGCCCGGGTCCAAGAAGTGGACAACGATGAGGAGCGGAATCAGGGCGGGCCAGCACCTGAGTGTCTCGCGCGGCCGCAGCCACACGAACACTATCACCATGACGACAATGGCGATCAGGCCGGTGCGTGACCCGCCAGCGAAATCGCCCGCGAGCATCAGTAACGCCGCGCCATACCATCTGCGCTGGCCCCGCGTGACACCCAGATATATCGCAAAGGGCACCAGCATGGCCATGGTAGCGCTGAGCTCGATCGGGTGTCCGGAAGACGCCTGAGCACGAACTTCTCCAGTTCCGGCGCTGACGTTGGTGGCCAGCATGTTGAAGTGGAAGATCGGCAGCAGCAGGTGCTCGTGGTCGAAGATGTTGTAGTGCAGCTTGCGCTCGATGATGGCACCCGTGCCCTCGATGGCGCCGGCGGATACGAGGATCTTCACGAGCCAGTCGAGGATCGCGCGGGTGCGCACGACACTGACCACGACGTAGATGACCAAGAGGAAGGAAGCCTCAAGTGACACGGACTTGATCACAAAGCTAGTGATGCCACTCACACGACTCGGATTGAGGAGCAGCGAGCCTGTGATCGAGAACAGGATCAAACCCAGGGGGCCCTCGAACCCGGTTCGCCGAAGCTTCACTCGCGAATCGCACAGCAGCGAGACGATCCATCCGACTAGAAGCAGGGCCACGAACACCCGGTAAGGCTCGAGCTGAAAGGGTAGGCCGCCGGCGAGGGTGTATCGACCGTCGCTCGGGATCAGCAGGTCCACGATCACGAGGCCCGAGACCAGCCACGACCAGCGCGAGGCGACGTGCGCCGCCAGCAGCATCACGACGATGGCCAGCACCAAGGCGGCCGGCATCTTGCCCTGCCCGTGGGCGACGACGTCGGCGACCAGGAGGCCGACGGCGGCGATCAGGATGACGGCCGACTTCGGCAGCGCCGGCCTGCGGAGAGCGGCGACCATGCCTCAGTCGCGAGACTCGGGCTCGAAGCCGGAGGTACGCAGGGAGTGCGCCGACCTCCGATCGCTCCAGGCCCGGGGCCTGTTGGTCGCCGACGACTCCTCGGCGAGGGCCGGCTGCGGAGCTGCGTTCTTCTCCTCGGCCGGCCGGGTAGTCGATTCGTCCCATTCAAAATGAAGCATGTCGACCGGCACTGACGAAACGTCCCCACCGTTTCCTCCACCCCCGGGCTGAACCCAACCGTGCTCGGGCTCCGCTACGCGACCATTGCCAGCGCGGGTAATCGCCCGTCCACCATCCGGGTCCAGCTCCTTATCAAGGTGTCGGCGGGTGGAGCGGACCGGATCGTCGCTGTGGTTGTTGCGGATGAAGGCCAGGCCGATGGTAGCCGCCAGGACGGCAAACAACACGAGCATCGGAATGCTCTTGCTGTGACCCTGGGTAAGCGTGGCGGGCACTCCGCTCTTGAGCGTCTGCAACTGGACGCGCTGTTCGACCGCCGTGCCGGCGGCAGCCTCCTGCTGGGTAATCATGCTCTGAAGGACCGCGATGGTCGCAGTGGCGAGCTTGGCCGCATCGACGGAGGTCGGCGCCGAAGAGGTCAACGTGATCAGCGGGAGCGGAACCCCGTCGCTGAGGTCGTCGACCTCCGCGGCCTCCACGGCTCCACAGGGCCGTATGGAAGGACACAGGGGCACGCTCGCCTCCCTCGCTGCCTGGTGCTGGACGGCGTTACCGTTCGCGAGCGCGGCGTAGACCGAAGACAGGCTGGCCATGTAGCTGAAGTCTCCGATCGTCTGAGAAGGAACCGTCCCCCTCCCGGGTTCGACCTGCTGCACGGCCCGGCCGTACGGGAATCCCTCCTGCGAAATCAGGAGCTCGGCTTGACCCTGCCAGACCTCGGAACCCCGGGGAATAATCGTGGGCTTGCCGCCCTCGAGTCCCGGCCTGCCATAGGAAAGCATGGACAGCACGACGGCCAGCACCGTGCCCAAGATCACCATTCGCTTATAGCGCTTGATCACCTCGAGAAAGAGCTTGAAGTCCATTCGTTACTCCCTTCCGTCCCGGTGCCGCGCCCGGGCTTCCCCAAATCCCGAGTGGGGATCGTGCGTGCAAGACATGAGCCGGATGGTAGTTCTGGCCATCGGCGCTTCCATCCCCCATCGGTGCGGGTTTGCCGGGCGTGCGGCTAGCCTGTTGGCCAGGTTGAGCGGTGGTCTCAGGGCACGCTCGAGCAAATCAGCCACGCTCAGGTGTCTACCAGCCGAGGTCGCGGCCCTAGTGCTTTGTCGGCTTAGGCGAATAATCCGGTCCCGTACTTCCGTGGGTCGCGAAACCACCCGAAACATTTCGGCGCTCGTGGTAGACCTTTTGCGGGCTGAAGACCGCGTACTCCAGCCCGAACTGGTGCAGCGCCGCGGCGAGATCGAGATCGTACTCGGAGACCCCGTGGGTCCTCCGGCAAGGTCTTCACGCATCACCAGGTGGTCGACGCCGTACACCCGCATCGAGGACGTGGAATGTGAATCCCTCGTCTCGCGAGGCACCGCATTATCGATCAGGTTGACTCTTGGTGACTTGTTGCCGTTCTCAGCCGGGGGAGCGCTGTTTGCGGCGGGGCGCCAAACGGAGGTGCAGTCTTGCCAGTGAGCGTGCGCAACGCAAGGCGGGCCGCCTCGCGCTTAGCGGCGTCCCCGGAGCGCGGAGATACCGCACGCAGCAGGTATCCGACGCCGACGGCGGCGAGAAATGCCGAGCCGTATGGCCTGCTGAAGTGCTTCTCGGCGTATTGACGCCGGGTGTAGGCGTCCTGCGCGACCATTCTCGGACGGACCCCGCCCTTGCCGTGATGGAGGATCGTCATCGACGGAAGATGGCGGACTCGCCACCCGGCGCGCTTGATCCGCAGACACAGGTCAGGCTCTTCGGAGTACATGAAGAAGCGCTCGTCGAGTAGCCCGGCGGCGAGTAGCGCCTCGCGGCGGGCCAGCATGAAGGACCCCGAGGTCCAGTCGCAGTCGACCTCGGACGCATAGCGCGTCATGTCCAGCTCGCGCTCTCGGGCCCAGCGCGCCCGCCCCGGCCACTGCTCCGACCCCAACGCCTCTCCGAGCGAGCGGGTCACGCTCGGGAAGTACCTGATGGTCGGCCACGTTGTCCCGTCGGCGATCCGTTGGATCACGCCGACGAGCCCTACGTCCGGCTGACAGTGCATCGCGGCGAGAAGCCCGCCGAACGTGCCCTCCAGGATTTCAGTATCAGGATTGAGGAACAGGAGGTAGGGGGCGTCACAGGTCATCGCCGCGCAATTGTTCGCGTGCCCGAACCCGAGGTTCTCAGACGTCACGACCCGCGCGCCCGGAAACTCCGACTCGACGACCTCGCGCGTACCGTCGGTCGAGCTGTTGTCGACGACGACAACGTCGAGCTTGGCATCGCCTGCGTGCTCGAACACTGACGGCAGCCCGCGACGCAGCCAGTGCGCCTCGTTGGTCGAAACCGTGATCACCGCGAGATCTACGGTCGATGGACTCTCCGCGAGAGCGTCATTGGTCGTTCCTTGATCCGGATTGAGCATGGGCAGCAATATAAGCTATGCCCAACGGCGCGCACATGGCCATCCGATGGGGGTTTGGGCGAGACGCACTAGCGGATTGGCTAGGTAGCCTCGGGGTGTATTCGGACTCAGCCGATCCGTATCGAGGCAAGCCTTCGCACCCGCGGCTACACGAGCGTCGTGCCACTACATTGCGCTCGGTTTCCCTACGCCAACCAGACCGTTGAGGTGGGCGTAGCGGCTGGCTTCGGTGCGGTTAGCTACATTGAGCTTCCGGTACACGTTCGACAGATGGAACTTCACTGTCTGCTCGGTTACCCCGAGCTTTCGCGCGATCTCGCCGTTAGTCGATCCATCCGCCACGAGGCTCAGGACCTCGAGCTCTCGGGCGGTCAACGGACAGTTCGTTCTGGACACTGCAGCTGGAGTCGAGCCCTCCGAGGACCCATCGCTTCGGTAGTTATGAACGACGTGCCCGTTGATCGTCTCACGCACCAGCGTCGCGAGCGCCCCCGGATGAGTGGACTTCGAGATGGCGCCTGTTGCACCCGCGGCGAAGATGGCGTCGAGCCAATCCGGCTCCATCGAGCTCGTCAGCGCGATCACCGCTGCATCCGAGTGGGCGGCTTTGATCCGGCTGATCATCGCTACGGTCTCACCCGAGCGCTCCATCTCATCGACCAGGACGACGTCCGGCGCTACGCCGACCACCACACGGATTTGCTCCGTCCGCGCACTGACACGGCCGAGCAGCTCGAAGTCGCCGCTCTTTCGCAAACCGAGCGCGATGGCCTCGACGATGAGCGACTTGTCCGCCACTACGATGAGTCGCTTCTTGCGGCCCTCCGCCCCCACGACCCGCATAGCCATCCGGTCCTTTCCGATTGTAATTGGCCCTCCTCCGAGAAGCAGCCCTCAAGCGGTTGCAACGGGTTGTACCGACGACGTCCGACCCATCGCGCCGATTCCATGCCGGTACGGTAAGTCCAACTCGCGTGCGGCGTGCTGGACGAACGGCTAGGTGATCCCCCGTCCTGGGACCGGTCTTCCGGACTGTGTTGGCGTCCTGGCCTAGCGCGGAGCCCGTGAGTCTCGTCATGCTTGCCCGTTATGGGCTCCGTTATCTCCATCGACTCGCACCGACCGGCGGTCGGAGGCGAAGTCGCTCCGCCCCCGGGCGATGCATGTTTCGGCGTTTCCGATCTGTTCTCCGCCGTGGACCCCAACACTCGAAAGCTGCTGGGCCGCGGACGGCTCGAGCGTCGCGCCTGGCTGGTCCCTCGCGGTCTTCTTCTTGCGGACTTTCTCGGTCTAAGCATCGCGTACGTCCTGACGACGCTGTTCTGGGGCGAGGGTGGCGCATTCGGCACCTTCCACCAAATCCTCGTGTTTCTGTGCACGCTTCCGTGCTGGGCCATCGTGGCCAAGCTCCAGGGGTTGTACCGCAGCGACCAGGAGCAGGCGGCTCATTCGACCGCCGACGACGTGGTGGGCGTGTTCCATCTGGTGACGATCGGGATCTGGGTCTTGTTTGTGGCATCACGGGTGGCCGGCCGCCTCAACCCGAGCGTGTTCGCGCTGATCACGTTCTGGGCATTGGCGATCTGCATACTTCCGGTCTTGCGCACCGTGACACGCCGTGCTTGCAAGCGGAGCCGGGCCTACGCGCAGAACACGGTGATCGTGGGCGCCGGCGAAATCGGCCAGCTGATCGGCCGCAAGCTCGTCAAGCACCCGGAGTACGGCCTCAACGTTGTCGGGTTCGTCGACCGAGATCCGAGAGTCCGCCGGGCCGACTTGCCTGAGCATCTCGGCATCCTCGGCGGCCCCGAGCGCCTGCCCGAGATCGTGAAGTGCCTCGACGTCGAGCGTGTGATCGTCGCTTTCTCAAGCGAGCCGGTGGACGAGCTGCTTGCCCTGTTGCGCAAGCTGCGTGTGTTTCGCGTCCAGATCGACCTCGTCCCCCGTCTGTTCGAGCTGGTCGGACCGCGCGTGACAATGCACTCGGTGGAAGGGCTGCCACTGCTCGGCCTCCCCCCGAACCGGCCATCGCGAATCGGGCGCGCAATCAAGCGGGCAATCGACCTCGCGGCAGCGAGCATCGCGCTTGTCGTTTTGGCTCCTGCGTTTGCCTACATCGCACTGCGCGTCCGGCTTGATTCGGACGGTCCCGTGTTCTTCCGTCAGACGCGTCTCGGGGCAAACCGGAAGGAATTCACGGCGCTGACGTTCCGCACGATGAAGCTCGGCACCGATCAAGCTATACACGAGACGGCGGTCAGAAAAATGATGTCCAACAGCCCGAAGTGCAGGGAGAGCGGCGGTAACTTCAAGCTCGAGCACGCCGATGGGGTGACCAACTTCGGCCGGAGACTGCAGAGGGCGAGCCTCGACGAGCTTCCGCTCTTGATCAACGTCCTGCGGGGCGACATGTCGCTTGTCGGCCCACGGCCTTGCATCCCCGACGAAACCGATAACTTCGAGCCTCACCACATGGAGCGCTTCGACATGCCTCAGGGAATCACGGGCCTCTGGCAGGTGACCGCCAGGGCGAAGTGCACCTACGGCGAGGCGCTTAACATGGATGTAGCGTACGTTCGCAGCTGGTCACTCGGGCTGGACCTGCGTCTACTCTTGCGCACGCCGCTTCTGGTGTTGCGTCAGCGATCCTCGACCGCCTGACCTCACCTCACGACCCGACGGTCCGCTCGTCGTCGTCGACAAGCCCGTTCAAGTGGGCATAGCGGCTGGCCTCGGTCCGGTTGGCGACGCCGATCTTGCGATAGACGTTGGAGAGGTGAAACTTCACTGTCTGTTCGGTGACCCATAGCCTCCGGGCGATCTCGCCATTGGTGGCCCCGCCCGCCACCAGCTTGAGTACCTCCAGTTCCCGGCTCGACAGCAGCGGGTCAGCGCCATCCGCGCGAGTGGATCCTTCGAGATGACCGGCCGGTTTGTGCACGTGCAGGACGCGGCCGTCGATGGTTTCGCGGATCAACGTGGCAAGTGCGACTGGATTAGCTGCCTTTGATATGGCCGCAGTTGCTCCCGCGGCGAAGATGGCGTCCAGCTGAGCCGGTTCCGGGGACAACGTGAGCACGATAATCACGATCTTCTCGCGCTCCTGCTTGACCTGCTGGATTAGGGCAACGGTTCGTTCAGCGGGATCAGCTTGATCGATTAAACCACCTCCGGCGCGCCCTCCAGGATCTTCGCTGTGGTGGCGGCTCCGGCGTTGACAGGCGCGAGCAGAAGAAACTCCCCGCTCTTTCGCAAAGCGATCGCGATCGCCTCAACGATCAGCGAGTCCTCGGCGACTATGACGAGTCGCCTCAGACGGGGTCCTTCCCCGACCAGAATGTTCTCGTCAACGTTCTCGTTTCCTCCGCCCATGGGATCCCCGACAGTCGCCACGATCCTAGGCCGTGATTGATGCTTCGACGACAGAGCTTATCGAATAGAGGCAGACCCTCTAGGTTGGACAGAGCCTCACCCGGCGGCCGCGTTATAGAACTTGAACGGGTCATCCTCGGCCTAGCCTGTTGCCGCGAACCAGACCGGTCCCCATCCTTTTGGGCACGGAGGCCGCGGAGGGTGGGACCGGCCCCCGGATCTAAGAGTTGACGGTTCTCGCCCATTCGGAAGCCGGTCGATCGATACCAAGAGCGAGTCCTCGCCACGTGGGCGGCTCCCGAACTGCAAGCTGCCGCCGGCCGTCCGCCCGCGCACGGCCCTTTTCCCGAATTCGGCGACCGAGCCCCGAGTTGGTCTCGCCTCAATGCACGACTGCTGGTTCCGACCGGCGCTCCTAGCCATCACGACGATCCTTCGTGAAAGCTCTGACCACGCCAGCGCGATATCAGGGGCTCCTCGACCTCCGACCCTGTGGCGCGAGGACCTGGTCGAGCGCGTCTGTCGCGGCCTTGACGATGCACCACGCGTCAATACAGATGACCGCGTGCGGGCGCGCTCGGCGAGCGAGCGGGTGATCGACCGGCGTCGTCGCAAAACACGAGCCAGGTCTCCCTGCAGCGCTCCTCGCCCAGAGGATCCAGAAACTGCTCCACCGTCTTGCGGTCACGACCGAACGCTGCCAACGCCAGCCGGTGGTCTGGTGATCGGGGGGCGCGGTTACGTCCTTCTGACCCTTGCGAATCGAGATCTCATCGAACCCGGGCTCCGTCAGGTTCGCGAACAGATCGCGGCGGCGTTGGCTTCGGTGCTAACGCGGAGGCAGATCCGCCCGACCGTCCGCCACGCAGTCCGCATCAGCTGACAGATCGTCGTCTTGCATGCGTTGCCGCCAGCCAGGCCGCCTGATCCTCAAAGCATCGCGTCAACCCCACACCGCGGGGCCACTCCCGGCACCCCCCACGACCCCCTGACGTGGCGCATTCCTGCGCCCCGACCTCGCTACGGTAGAGCGAGGCACGGCGGCGAACCTTGACTAGCTCGAAATCGCTCAAACGCCACAAACCTTCTCGAGGGTCGCGACCACGTGCCGCCGCTGGTTGACTGACGACGACGGGCCGCGCTACCAACGCCCGAGCCTCTCACCTCACCGACGGAAACGTCAGTAGCGCCCGAAAACACCTAGACGGGCAGAAACAGCAGCCCATTCGTCGACGGTTGACCGACGCGGCCGTCATCCTCGTGTCCGATGTACGCGGACGAGGCAGAGGTATCTTGTCGACCGCGATCCTCACCCGCTACATGGGTTCGTGTCGTTCGGGTAGTCCGTCGGGCTGACGAAACCGCAGTCCTGCGGAGCGTTACTGGTCGTGGTCGGCACCCAGTAGTCGCCGTTGAATGCCGATGTTCCCCACGCCGCTCCCGGCGGGACCGCCCAGTAATTGCTGGTTCCAGGTCGAGCCGGTGTTCGCCCAGTAGTGAGTCGCATTGTCGATCGGATAGTCCCCCTCGATCGCCAGATAGGTGTTGAACGTATTACCAGTCGTCTGTATGTACGTAGGAGCGGTGCAGGAGGACGTACAGCGCCCACCAGCGTAGCCCTCATTGTCACCGCTCAACAGATTGTTGGTGTTCTGATCGTGACTATAGGTCCCGTTCTGCCACGCGATCAGATTCGTGTTCCCCGTAAACTCGATCGTGTTGTGATCGACCACAGCGTACTGCTCGCTCCCGCCGTTCAGCATCCCGATCCCGTCGTTGTGATACCCGCACCCACCAGTCGTCGACGAGTCGTGAATCCAGTTGTACCTAAAAGTCTGCGGATTAGCCTGCGTCGACCCCTCGGTATCGATCGCGTTACCGAACCCCCAGAAATCCGAGTTCTCGACGGTCATCCCCTGGATCTGACCGCTCTCGTTGTAGATCCCGTACTGGTAGGACTCGCTGCATGTGACGCCACCCGCAGGGCACCTGGTCGATGCCGGGATTTGCGGCTGGAACGTGTCGTAGTCGAAGACGATGTTGTTGTCTCCGGAGTGGCCGCCCGAGTTGGGGTTCTGGGGGTTGGTGTGCGCGAACTCGTCGCCGTAAAACGTGACGTTGACGGTGTTCGCTGGAATCGACACGCCGATGTATAGGCAGTAACTATACGTGTGGTTGCTCTGCGGAGTCGTCGGACATGTCGATGACGTGGAGGACGCGGTCGTCAGGCTACCGGGGTATCCGGGCGCGTTCTCATAGCCAGTGTTCGTACTGTCCGGCCATCCGCACAAGATGCGGCCCCGTGGTGAGGTTGGTGTATGCCGTCGGTGTTGGTGCAGAAGGCTCGACGTCGAGTCGCCAGTCGAGCCGCTAGTCGCGCCGCCAGATGCGACTACGCCGGTCGGCGCGCTCGCCTGCGACGCAGAGCCGGCGCCGTTCGAGGCGGTGACGACGACATCGATCGTGTCGCCCACATCCGCTGCCTGCTCTGCGTAGGAATTTGCCGTCGCGCCGCTGATGTTCGTGCAGTTGGCACCGGTGCTGTCGCAGTCCCGCCAGGCATACGTATAACTCGTCGGGCCGCTCGTCCATGAGCCGGTCGAGGCGGTCAAGTGTCCCCCTCCTGCGCGGTCCCGGCAATCGCTGGGGGCGCCGTGTTCGTCGGCCGCGATGGGGGCGTGCGATCGTGCTCGTCTGGCTTGAAGTTGAGGACCCACTGCCGATCGCGTTCGTTGCGGTGACGACCACATCGATCGTGCTGCCGACATCGGAGGACTGCAATGTGTAGGTGGAGCTGGTGGCGCCCCCGATGTCGGAGCAGCTGGCCGCAGCGCAGTCCTGCCACTGATAGACGTAAGAGGTCGGGCTGTTTGTCCACGACCCGGTGGTTGCAGACAGTGTCTGGCCCTGAGTGGGCGCGCCGCTCACCGTGGGCGGTGCCGTGTTGGTCGGTGCGTTACCGCCGTTGACATAGACGGAGGCGGGCTCGCAGACCACTCGTGCCCAGTCGCATAGGTCGCCGGGAGAGCGGTCAGATTACGATTGCTCTCGACGTAACTCGTTCCGCCCAACGACCCCTGAGCGTCTTGGTAGTTGACCTGACCCCCGATCGGTAAAAGGGCAATCCAGTAAGAGGTGCCGGCCGTGATCGACGTTTGACCAACTGATGCGTCATTCCATGCACCGACCTCGAGCGACCCGATGGACCCAGATGCCAGGAGATCGCCAGGCGTACCACTGGAGTCCGAATACACACCGAGAAAAACGCTTGTAGCCGTCGTACCGCTGTCGACATACAACTCGATATCGGAGGTTGTCCCGGACGCCGTCGCAGTGTACGCAAACGCCTGAGCCAGACCCGCCGGGTTGTTATCAGCGGAACTCTGCAGCTGTTGATTTCCAACGAGCACGCCAGTCGTTGCAGCGTCAGCCTCGGAGGCTAGTGCTCCGGTTATGATGCACACCAAAGCAAGCGCAGAGAGCGCCCAAGTGCGTCGCATACCGCGATCCCTCCCGATCGTATTGTCTCGGCCGCGTACTATAGGCAGCGGTCCGTCAGTTTGACAGATAAGAACGATCTAGCACAGCTATCGGATACATATCCTGCATCCTTACATACATCTCGCGTTTCGTGGTTTCAGGCCGCTTGGCCTGGCGTGTTTGTGGCGCGATGCACGATTTTGTGCCGCTTAGTAGGTTCTTCAGGCCCCTACGCGCGAACGCGGCCGCTCGGGTTTGCCAGCACCGAGGCGCAATTTTGCACGGGCAGTCGAGCTGGGCTTTGCCGTGTCCGTCGAGTGTGCGGAAACGATCACGATCGGCCGACATAAGGGCCTGAACGGGACGGTGCGCCCGATGGCTGGACAGCTATTTCCCCGGAGAGAGTCGGGGTTTCGTGCGACCAGGTCGAGAGAATTCGTCCTGCAAAGGCCGACTTTCTTGGTTGAGGAAGTTGTGAAGGCTGCGGCTGGTCGGGTGTCTGCACGCTTGCTGCACAACATCACCAACGACCGCAGGCCGAATCGGGCGCGTAGGCGCGAACACCGACAAGAACACCCGGCGGAAGTCGCACCGCCCGCGGGTCGTCAGATACTCGGCCAGCGCGGCGCCGACGTCATCCAGCAGAGGCAGACGGTCTCCACCCAACCCTTGCCGCGCACCACAAGGTCGCCAAGCGGCCAGTCCAGATCCGAAAGCTCAAGCTGCTAGACCTCGACCGACCGCAGCCCAGCCGCACGAGCAGCACAACGATCGCCCGATCCCGCGCCCCATCCAACGACGACCGTTCGCACGACGCGACGAATCGCTTCACATCTCCGCGCGGCACAACTTGCGGGATCCGGTCTTTCCAACCCAAAGAAACCGGGCATCCAGGCGCCTCATACCCCGCCACGGTCAATGGCGCGAGCCCGCGCTCGCCCACCAACCAGTAGCGGTAGCCGTCAATCAGCTCCCTCAGCGGGAGTCGACGGCTGATCACACTCCGGACCAATTGCCCTGGCTCCCGTAGATAGACGAACAGAGCGCGCGACCCACGAGCAATCGCCGACGACAACCCCCGGCCGCGCGACGCGCCCCACGAACGCCTCGACAACATTCCCGTCGAGCTGCTCGAATCTTCAGGCCCTCATCGGACATCCACCGGCCCAACGCCGCGAAACCGCAGTTCAAGCGCCACAGCCCCAGGCCCGTAGCCGCGCTTGCGGTGTATCTGAGCCGGGCACGGGGTGGCCTAAGCGATCGTCGATGTGGCCCAACCTCCCTAGCCCACAGCGCGGCACGGCGGCGGCTGTCAAGCAGCGCCAAACCAACCACGAACGGCAAAACGACTCGCGACCCGACAAGTGCCGCCGGGCGCTGCGTGACCAGACGACGACGGCCGCGCTACCAGGCGGCTCAACCCTGCCCAGCTGCAGTGGGTGACCTGCCTGAGATACTGGTCACGCGTGCAGGAGGCGTCCCGAGCACCGGTTGAGTCTGCCAGCCGCGATCCGCGCCATCGATCACTCGCTCGCTGGGCCAGCTTTCGCGACCGCCGCTCAGACGGCCGACGCGCGCCAGCAACAGCCTGAGCTCAACTCCTTCAGCACCCGCCTCGTCGTCCGGACGGCGTAGATCGCCGCTCGCATCAGCGACGGAAACACAATGGCATGCTGCCGCCGACTACGACGCTCATCCACATGGGTTGGCGTCGTTCGGGTAGTCCGTCGGGCTGACGAAACCGCAGTCCTGCGGAGCGTTACTGGTCGTGGTCGGCACCCAGTAGTCGCCGTTGTATGCCGATGTTCCCCACGCCGCTCCCGGCGGGACCGCCCAGTAATTGTGGTTCCAGGTCGAGCCGGTGTTCGCCCAGTAGTGAGTCGCATTGTCGATCGGATAGTCCCCCTCGATCGCCAGATAGGTGTTGAACGTATTACCAGTCGTCTGTATGTACGTAGGAGCGGTGCAGGAGGACGTACAGCGCCCACCAGCGTAGCCCTCATTGTCACCGCTCAACAGATTGTTGGTGTTCTGATCGTGACTATAGGTCCCGTTCTGCCACGCGATCAGATTCGTGTTCCCCGTAAACTCGATCGTGTTGTGATCGACCACAGCGTACTGCTCGCTCCCGCCGTTCAGCATCCCGATACCGTCGTTGTGATACCCGCACCCACCAGTCGTCGACGAGTCGTGAATCCAGTTGTACCTAAAAATCTGCGGATTAGCCTGCGTCGACCCCTCGGTATCGATCGCGTTACCGAACCCCCAGAAGTCGCTGTGCTCCACCGTATAGCCACCCATCGCGCCTCCCTCGTTGTAGATGCCATACTGGTAGGACTGACTGCACGCGACGGGGGTGGAACTGACGTTGGGCTGGAACGTGTCGTAGTCGAACGTGATGTTGTTGTCCCCGGAGCCGGCACGCACGTTGGAGTTCTCGGGGCTCGTAGTCTTGAAGTCGTCGCCGTAAAATGTGACGTCGGTGAGATTGGCGGGAATCCCTAAGCCAGCGTACTGACAGAAGCTGTAGGTGTGGTTACTCTGCGGCGTCGCCGGACAGGTCGTCGAGGTCGGCGAGGCGACGGTCAAGCTACCGGGGTATCCGGGAGCATTCTCATACCCAGTGTTTGTACTATCCGGCCATCCGCAAAGATGCGGACCGGTAGTGAGGTCCTTGTACGCCGCAGCGACATTGCAGAACTTGTCGACGCGCGGCGCCACAACCGAACCCACGGCTTGGCTAACCGCAGAAGCAGACGCCCCACTGCCGTTCGTCGCCGTGACCACGCCGACGATGTAATCGCCAGCATCCCCCGACGCCAACGTGTAGTTGCACGTCGTGGCTCTCGTCTGCGAACACTGCGGCGCACTACCAATCTTCGTGCACCCAGTACCACTCGAGCGCGACAGGCCGGTGCAGTGCTCGAACTGATAGGTATAGGTGCACGAAGAACCGCCGCTGCAATTATTCCAGGAACCGACAGAAGACTGAACGACATCGGGCACCTCGTAGTTGTCAAGCAGCGTCGTGTCTATGACAGCCGGAGCGCTGCTCTTGCTTGGCGTGGTCAGCCGATGTTGCGGAGTGACATGCAGGCGAGAGCCACCGGGTACGCGCGTGGCGAGAACGATGCCGACGGCGAGGAGGACACCAGCGGCAATGCCGCAGGCGGCGACGATAACCGCGGTGGAGCGTCTCACCTCGGACCTCAAGGCGCGAACGGGTGCTGAAAAGCGTTGACGCCGAATTGGGGGGTCCAAGCCGGCGCGCAGTGGCGTGCCGAACTCATCTTGCCCCAGAACGAGGCGGTTCCGCCGATTGGGACAGAATACTCACGGGCATCACAAGCCCCTCGAGGTGGTAGCCGACAACCCGTCGACGAGCACGGTCACGAGCGTCTGGCGCACAACCCATACTCGGAGCCGGCGATACACGCCAGCGGCACAGACTGCGGTCGCGGCGGCCGAGACAATCCGGACGAGGATGCCTACCCCTCGGGAGACGCGCCTGCCGTGGTTCGAGCCGACGGCTCTCAGTCTGAGTCGGAAGAAATGGACGTCGATCCACCGACGCGCCAGCTCGGAGAGTACGGTCTCGGCGGTAAGGCGGGGGCATACACGGGGGATCACGTTGCTTCTGCACGACGGGACGTATCGACGCCAGATTGCCACGCCAACACCCCGAAGCCGCGAGCATCCAGCGTCGGATCGGATCGAAACCCATGGCTAGTTAACGGCCGGCCACTCAGATAGCTTCCGGCATACCGATTGGGACCGGGCGCGATGCAGGCAACGTGCCGCGTTGCCGGTGGGTGTTCGCGCGCGACACGGCGAACCGTTGGATCTCCGCCCCGATCTGAGACGGGATGCTCGAAAGCGCGGACAGTATCGGTGACATGAGCGGGTAGACTGAGAATCTCGGCTATCGCCCGATCGCGGTCGTGAGCGCGGACACCGGACGTACTGCACACCCGCAACCGCAAGGGCGAGATCGACCACAATGAGCCCGGTGGCCGGGCCTTCCCATTTGCTCTTCCGCGTTCGGCCCGCCGACACCCTGGGAAGATCCGCCAGGTTTCGTGGTTTGCGAACCGCACGCTCGTCAATGAGCTCGACAATCAAGGGATCAAATTCTCGATCCGCGCGAACCCGACCAAGACGATCCGGGCGCAGATCGAGCAAGATCGACCAACGCGGTGCTTGACGGTCGCCGACTAACCCCGAGCCGACGAGCCGCGAATCGCCGAGACCGAGGCCAAGGACCTCAGTGCAATCGTGGCGCCGCACCCGTCTCATGGCCGCCCAGGCCGAGGTTGCCCCTCAAGCCTGCACCGTGATCGCTGCGGTCGCGCACGACCACGGCCGCTCGGTGGCTCACATCGAGCCGCTCGCCTTCTCGGGCATTTCGGCTCGCAACCACGCGGTTGGAAGTAGTTAGTTGCAGAGCCGGCATGATCGGTGCTCGGCGACCAACTGAGGGTAGACGTCACCCACGCCGCTGCGAGCGGTACCGCCCGATGGCGGCAAGAACGGCTAGATCTGACCGAGGTCCAGCCGGACTTGCAAGTGCTGGGGGTTGACCGAGATCCTATCCTCTACATGGGTTAGTGTCGTTCGGGTAGTCCGTCGGGCTGACGAAACCGCAGTCCTGCGGAGCGTTACTGGTCGTGGTCGGCACCCAGTAGTCGCCGTTGTATGCCGATGTTCCCCACGCCGCTCCCGGCGGGACCGCCCAGTAATTGTGGTTCCAGGTCGAGCCGGTGTTCGCCCAGTAGTGAGTCGCATTGTCGATCGGATAGTCCCCCTCGATCGCCAGATAGGTGTTGAACGTATTACCAGTCGTCTGTATGTACGTAGGAGCGGTGCAGGAGGACGTACAGCGCCCACCAGCGTAGCCCTCATTGTCACCGCTCAACAGATTGTTGGTGTTCTGATCGTGACTATAGGTCCCGTTCTGCCACGCGATCAGATTCGTGTTCCCCGTAAACTCGATCGTGTTGTGATCGACCACAGCGTACTGCTCGCTCCCGCCGTTCAGCATCCCGATACCGTCGTTGTGATACCCGCACCCACCAGTCGTCGACGAGTCGTGAATCCAGTTGTACCTAAAAATCTGCGGATTAGCCTGCGTCGACCCCTCGGTATCGATCGCGTTACCGAACCCCCAGAAGTCGCTGTGCTCCACCGTATAGCCACCCATCGCGCCTCCCTCGTTGTAGATGCCATACTGGTAGGACTGACTGCACGCGACGGGGGTGGAACTGACGTTGGGCTGGAACGTGTCGTAGTCGAACGTGATGTTGTTGTCCCCGGAGCCGGCACGCACGTTCGCGTCGTTGACGGCGTTCGAGTGGAACTCCGAGCCATAGAAGGTGACGTTGGTGAGCCCCGAGGGCAGCCCCAGGCCGGGGTAGCTACAGAATCTGTAGGTGTGGTTGCTCTGCGGAGTCATCGGACAAGTCGACGAACTCGAGGACGCCGTCGTCAGGCTGCCGGGATATCCCGGAGCGTGTACGTACCCGGTGTTGGTGCTGTCCGGCCACCCGCAAAGGTGCGGTCCTGTATCGAGATCGGTGTACGCCGCCGCGATGTTGCAGAAGGTTGTGCCAAGCACCTTGGTACCGCCGCCGGACGCTCTCGTGACGGCGCCTTTGACATAGGCCGAGATTAGACACGCACGCGAGTTCGGGCCAGCGGGCCAATTCCTTGGAAGCAAGCGCAGCTCGCGCCTGGACGACCTGTGGCCGCATGACCCACCGTTTCGGTCCCGGAAGTAGATGGCGCCGCCTTTGCCGAGCACCGCGAGCCAGTATGTGGTACCGGACCGCAAACTGGCCGAGCGCACAGCAACCGAGTTCCATGCACCAGATTTGGGAGACCGCCGCAAGCCGGAGGTCAGGAGGGACTGGGGGTGACCGTGGCGGCTTGAATACAAGCCGGCGAACAAGGTGGTGGCTCGATCGCGCGCGCCCAGGTATACGGTGATCGACGCCGCGGTACCGCTTCGGTGCGCCCGGAACGCGAACGCTTCGGCCCTGCCCACCAAGTTGTGCCCGACCCTCGACTCGGTAGCCTGGTTGCCAAGAAGGATGACCTGGTTGACGTGAGAGCCATGGGTCCGTTTCTCGTTCCCGCGGACGGCGTAACGTTGCTCGCTGCTTGCGCGGGCAACATATGGGTTCTGTCGCGGGCCTCCAGAGAGGCTGGTCGCCGATACCTGATTTAATGCCGAGTCGATACTCGATGAACTACTACGCGGTGCACCGGACGCCGACGCAACCATCAGCGTGACGCACAAGCCGCACAACGCCGCTATAGCCCGCACCGGTCCCTCCTAGTCGGATTTGCACCTGGCTTTCGACAGTTCGCTTTCGAAGCTCAGGAAGACTGGGCTGCAGGTGCCCCCATCAGGCCTCGCCGAAACATGTACAGAGGCCGAACATTCGTTTAGATGAGCCCTGTACGCTGGGGCGGCTCCAGCCGAGGGCCTAAGGGAGAGAGTGCGCGGCGCCACGCCTCCGCAAGGAGCGGGCCCTGCAAGCGTTCTAACTCGACCCGCAGCGCCCGCCCTCGTCCAAAACCTAGATGCTTCCGGCGGAATAGGTAGGGGCTCGCGGCAGCGTTTCTTCGACCGGCGTGACGGTGACAATTCCCTGCAACTTGCGTTTTCCGGGTTTTCAGGATTCTGATCGAGAGGATGGCGACGGTCGCCGGGCGCAAGTCACGTCCGTGGCCCGAAGGCTAAGCTGAATGCTTCCGCGGCGCTCGACGCGATGGCGGACCGCGGCGAGAAGGTCGCTCCGTCAGGTCACGCAGCGTATGACAGGCGAGCGGCGTACCGGGCCGCCGCGCCTCCTTTGCGGGCGCGGAAGCGTTACGGTCCGGGAGCTCGGAGGCGGACGACGAGGCGCTGGCTCGAGCGCGGGCGGGGGGGGCGATCGGCGGTGGGAACGGACGAGGGGCGCGAGATCTGATCGACGCGGTGCTCGATCAGCTCCAGGCCGGGTGCGAGCAGCTCCGGGGGAGCTGCGCCAGCGGCTGCTTGACGGGCTGACCGATAAGCTCATCGCCGGCGAGCGCCCCCGGAACCGCAACGGCCGCTTCGAGCCGAAACGAGTGCGCGAGAGCCACGGCCGCTCTCGCGCACGAGACGACAGCGCTAGGTCGAGGCCTCACGCAGCTCCCCCCGAACCGGGACGGTGCCGTCTCCACGCGTTGATTCCGCGTATTCGCTTGAACTATGTCGCCAGTTGGCCTCGAGCTCCCGCGGGCCCGTGGCGCTAGAAGGGACCGTGACGCAAGTTTGGGACTCGCCTGAGGCTTCGGACGAGATAGCTTGGGCGGCCGCATCGGTCAGCGCCAGCGCGGACTGAGCCTCAGTCGCGCCGTTGATTCCGGCTCGGCTGGCCGCATTCGAGGCCGATGCGTCCACCGGGTTAAAAGGCGCCGACGCTCGTGCCGGTCGACGCGAGCGGAGCGCGCCGGGGAGCAGGCGCCATCCGATCCGCGCGATTCCAGGAAGGACTCGCTGGGCGAGTAGCGCCACGTCACTCCAGGCCTCTTTGGACACCGCACGAAGAGCCACGAGATAGACCGCGCCGCCGACGGCACCGGCCAGGAGTAGCAAGACGATCACCGGCAGCTGGCCGGCGAGCTCGCGGCGAAGCGCCGCCGCGACCAACAGGAGCAGGGATGCTCGCCAGAACCCCGGGCCCGAGGTCGCGGAAGATCTGAGTCCTGCGGATTCCCATCGACGAGCGCAGCAGCACCGGTATAGGCAATCACCAGCGACGCGATCTGGAAGCAGCTGACCGCGACGCAGATGAGGGTGAGCCCGTAGGCCGACGCGACCCAAACGGTCGCGGCGTAAAGGATCGTCTCGGCGATGCAGAATGCGAAGAGTGCCTTGGGGCGACCGGCGGCCAGCACCGAGGGGCCATGCAGGCTGCGCACGCACGAGGCCATGCCGGCGACGGCGAGGATCTGGGCCGGCAACACGGCCGGGATCCAGTGGGGACCGAACAGCCACGGCATCAGCGTCGGCGCCAGGGCGATGAACAGCGCCAGCATCGGGTACACGAGCACCACGTTGACCCGGACGATTCGCAGGCGCAGCGCCAGCCGCCGGGCAGGATCCTCCGTCCGGGTGTAGACAGGGAAGACGATGCGCCCGACGATCCCACTCAGACGCCGTTCGTATTCGACCCCGAGCGTAAAAGCCCGGTAGTAAAACCCTACGATCACCGACGGCAGGCGCGCCCCGAGGATCATGTAGTCGACGTTTCGGTACGTCACCCCGGCGAACCCGGCAGCCGTCGCCGGCAACCCGAAGCCAAGCAGTTCGCGCATCTCCTTGGGCCGCCAGTGCGGCATCACGGGCCGGCCGCCGCTGATGTAGCCCAGCGCCATGATGATCACGCCGGTGAGCATCCCGAGGACGTATGCGGCAGCGCCCAGCCCGGCGATAGCGAGCGCGACCGAAACCACGGAGGACATCACCACGCCGGTTGCCTCGGACAAACCGATGCGGCGAAAGCTGAAGTTCGCGCTGAAGCCTCGCCTGCGGGACGATCATCAAGCCGGTTACGGCGAACTGGGGCGCGAACAGCCTGAAGAGGTCGCTGGTCGGCTCCGAACACGGGGTAGTCACGAACGGGAGGACGAACAGCGTCACCAGCGCCAGGCCGACTCCGATGATGATCCCCAGCAGCGTCGCCCCCTCCAGATGCTCGCGGGTGATATCAGGACGCTGGACGAGCGGAGTACCTATCGTCTCGTTCGCGATCATCAGCGAGAACTCGCTGACGATCGATCGCGACTGCGAGACGCCCGAACTCCGACGGGGAAATGAGCCGGGCAAGCACGACCGCCGCACCAATCGCATGATCTGGGTGATCGCCTGCGTTACGCCGAACCAGCGAACACCGAGAAACGTCGCCTCGCGCAGCTGCTCATCAGACATGCGTTCCCCGGACGCCGCGCTTGCCGCCCTCGCTTCCTGGGTTTCGTCCCCGGGCGCGACGTGTGCGGGGCGGTTCTGCGTCCGCCGTCGCCGTCCATAGCCGGGAATCATGGCCATGGCTCAAGCCGACGCGGAACGGGCTAGCGAGTCGAGAATTTGGGCATGCGGCACAAGGTCATCCGGATCCGGCACGACGGTACAACCAAGGAACGTGAGCCACCCGGGAAACTTGCGACGCTCGCCGCCCGGCGATTCGGTGGATCAGGCATCTTGCGCGGCAATCTCCCAGTGACAGCTTCCTTCCCTGCACAGCCGCAGCAAAGCGCCCCGAGCGCTTCCAAGCGCGCTCGTTGCGCATCTCCCCGCGACGGCTTTCCGAACCGCCCGTGTCCCTTGCTTACCGGATCGGCAGCGCCCGCTCAATCTCTGCGCGGAGATGTTCGTGCGACGCGGTCTCGTCAAACGAGCGCGCCACGTGAAGGCGACCCGCGGCGGCCAAACGCCGCGCGTAACCCGGATCACTCAGAAGCCGGACCACCGCGTCGGCCATCGCTGTGGGATCCTCGGAGGGCACCAGCACTCCTGTCACGCCATCGACGACGATGTCGCTGACTGCTCCCATGTCGGCAGCTACCGTCGGGGTCTCGTGAGCCAACGCTTCCATCAATACGAGCGGGGTCACCTCGCCAGCGGGCAGCAACAGGATGTCGGACTCGTGGTAGACAGTCTCTACGCTGGCCGTTGGCCCCGCCATCTGGACGGATTCGCTCACTCCGAGACGCCGGGCCCGCTGTCTAACCTCGGCCGCGAAGTCCGGGTCCGCTATGGGTCCGACAAGCTTTAGCTGCGTGGCTATACCGCGGTCCTGGAGCATCGCTACGGTGTCGACCGCGAGGTCCTGGCGCTTGTGGCGGTCAACAGTGCCGATTAGGCAGAGTTGAACGGGAGACCCGAACCCGTTCCTAACCGGCGGCGCGGGAGTTCCAACCGGAATTCCAACGGGGATAAGCGCGACGCGAGCCCGCCGCCGACGCCCGAGCGCTGCCTCTTGGAATCTGGCGATTATGATCACGACGTTGGCTACCGCGCCATGAAACCGGAATATCCGACGCGCCGCTACCGATTTCACCGCCTCCTGAGCCTGTATTAAGACTGGGACCCGAACGAGTCGGGCGGCCAGGACGGGCGAAATCAGCACGGTGCTGTTGGTCACAACCGCCTCAATTCTAAGCCGACGAATCAGCGCGGCAAATCGTAGGATCTCGGGAGCCTGACGCGCCAACTGGAGTCCCCAGCGCAGCCTCCGGGCTCCCCATATCGGCAGGCTCGTAGCACCGGCCACGATGTCTCCGTACTCGGCGAAACGCTGCCGCAGCGGACCCGGCGGGATCGAGATCGTGAGTTTGAAGTGCCGAGCGAGAGTGCGTGCCTGCCTGAGGGCGACAGCCTGAGCGCCTCCAGGCTTGGCGCTGTGGACCGCGATCAGAATCGACGGAGGCGAGCCGTCAGCGATGGGCTGAGGGAGATGGGGGGCTGACATGGTTGCCGGAACAACGCACCGACGACGGGTCGACTTGCGCGATATCCGACTAAGAGGCTGCGAGATCACAGATGCCGTGCTGCATCGAGGCACATCGCGAGCTACCCCAGCCCGGGCGAGCACGCACCCTTAACTTCCCGCGAAAGAGTGATGGTTGTAACGCGCCTTGTCGCCCGGCCTTACGCTGAGGTTCCCTGCAAATGTGACCAGGTTCCTGTAAGCGCTTTGTTCACGTGAGTGCGGGAACGTGTCGTCGCGGGAGAGCAAGTCTCCCTGTGGAGGCCGCTAGTAGCGCGGCAAGCTTACCTCGAGGATGACCTTCGCCCGGCCGGACCAGACCTTGTAGTCGAACGCCTCGAGCCGCTCGAATATGCGGTCCCGCAGCGTCCCGGGGGCTGTGTGCGCGCTGTCGTACCTATTTTTGCAGAAGAGCTGGATCGTTGATGAGGCGCGTGACCACCGCAGCGAGCTCATCCGCTGGTGTGCCGAGTCCATCGAAGAGTCCTCTCACCTAGAGGTTCGCGCCCCGCGCAACGTGCATGACCGTCCGCAGTAAAAGCTTTAGGTCGAGCCACAGCGACCAGCTGGCAACGTAGAGATAGTCGATTGCGACCATCTCCTGCATCGGAACTCGAGCGCCCATGACCTGCCACGGGCCGGTCATTCCCGGCGTGAGGTGGAGGCGGCTTCGGTCCAGACCGACGACCTGGGCATCCTCGTCGAGGACGAGGGGTCTCGGCCCTACCAGGCTCATCTCGCCCCGCAGCACGTTCAGGAGTTGGGGCAACTCGTCCAGAGAAGTGGCCCGCAGGAAACGCCCCACACGAGTCACACGCGGGTCATTGGTGATTTTGAAGAGCCCGTCCCCCGCCTCGTTGATCGCTCGCAGCTCATCCTTCCGTGACTCGGCGCCAGCCACCATTGAGCGGAACTTGAGGATCCGGAAGTGTTTACCCTCCCGTCCAACTCGGACCTGACCGAAGAATATTGAGCCGCTCGAATCGACAAGAATGGCCATCGAAATGGCGGCGAAGAGCGGGCTGAAGATCAGAAGGACAATCGATCCGACGGCAAGATCGAACGTACGTTTGAGCGCTTTTGAGGACCGAGAGAGACCGAACTTGCGGACGCCGAGCATCGTCATCCCGTCGACGTCATCGAACTCGACCGCGGAACCGACGACCTCAAACATCCGCGGCAGCACGCTCACGTTCACGCCGATCGACTTCGCGGCCCGAATCAGATCGACGACGTGCGTCGTGTCTGTCGTCGTTGGGGCGATGATGATGCGATGCACGTCCAGCTGCCGCACGACACGCTGCATCATCGTGGGGAATGCGACCCAATCTGCAGCCGTGACGTCTTCGCTGGCTAGCGGAACGGACGCTACCACCTCGGCGCCGGCCCGACTGGAGGCCAGTTTGTCGCGGATCCGTCCGGCCTGGGCCGTTTCGCCGATCACGAGACAACGCTCGGGCGGCGACGTGCGTCCGGCCATCGCGCGCGCCACCATCCGCCCGCACGCGATCGTCCCGAAGGACGCGATCCACAACGCCGCGATCTTCGTCGCGCTGAGGCCGCCCGTGAGCAGGACCGACTGAAGGACCGCGAGCCCCAAGGCGAAGAGCCCGGTGACTTGCACGAGCAAGGGGAGCTCGTCGAGCGTCGAATGCACGAGCCGTAGCTCATCTCGATCGTATAACCCCGAGACCTTGAAGAGGAACAGCAGCAGCGCAACGCCAGCGACCGCGAGGGCCGCTACTCGACGCTGACCGAACGCATTGAGTAGCACCACGAGGGCCACGCTCACCCCCGCAATATCCCCCAGCGCGAGGAGCCGCCGATTGAGCGATGCGCGCCATATGACCGAATCGATGCGTCCATCCCTCTCCTGTGGCCGCGTCTCGTCGGCGCCAGGGGCGGTCGATATGTCGGGCGCGAGGACGAGCCTCGCGCGAAACCCGCCGAGTTCCCCTACCGCCTCCTCCCCGGGGAGAGGCACGCCGATGCCACCTTGTGTAGCCATTCCGTCGAGCAAAGAACGCTGCTCGAATTCCCGGACTTCTGGCTCCGCCAAATATCCTCCGCGCGCTAGACGCAGCACCGGGTGGAAGGAACGCCTCGACTAAGCCGTTTCTGGGCTGATGGCGTCGTGTTCAGCCCTTCAGAGACACAAAAGTAGAGTCATCTAGATGTCCCGAAGAACTCTTCGACGGACGATCGCAGAGCCCGTTGTGCACGCGGTTGGGGCGCGACCAAATTTTATCAAGATGGCTCCGGTCATCGCAGCGCTGGACCGATGCGGCGTGGCGGACCAAATAGTGGTTCACACCGGCCAGCACTACGACCGTATGATGTCCGAGGAGATCCTCGAGGATCTTGGGTTCCCGGTACCTGACTATTACCTGGGAGTCGGGTCGGGCTCCCATGGCGAGCAAACCGGCAAGGTTCTGATCGAGTTCGAGAGAATCCTGATGTCGACCAAGCCAGCGGTAGTCGTGGTGGCCGGTGACGTCAATTCCACACTGGCATGTGCGCTCGCGGCGTCAAAGCTCGGGATTCCTGTCGTCCACCTCGAGGCTGGATTGCGATCAGGGGACTGGACGATGCCCGAGGAGATCAATCGAGTGCTCACCGACCGGCTGTCCGACTTGCTGCTGACCCACAGCCCGGAAGCGGAACGGAATCTGGCCCGCGAAGGGGTCGACGTCGGCCGGGTGCGCTTTGTCGGCAACACCATGATCGACTCGCTACGCCGATTCGAAGGCGCGGCGCGCGACCGCGCTGTGTGGAGGCGCCACGGCGTCGAGGTGCGAGAGTACGTGCTCGTCACCCTTCATCGGCCCTCGAATGTCGATGACCCCGCGCGCCTCGCCGCCATCGTCAACGGCCTGTGCCAGGCTCTCGACTGAGGCGCCCGTCCTCTTCCCCGTGCATCCGCGTACGCGGAAACGGCTGGCGTCTCGCGGCGCCCTTCACCGCCTCGAGGAGAGCGGCGTGCGCTGCTTTGATCCCGTCGGCTACCTCGATTTTCTGTCGCTGCAGGCAGGCGCCGGAACAATCGTCACCGATTCGGGTGGCGTCCAGGAGGAAGCGTCCGCGCTGGGCATCCCGTGTTACACGCTACGGGCGAACACCGAGCGCCCGATCACGATCAGCCACGGCACCAACGTCCTGCTCGGCGATGACCCCGAGCGGCTAGACGAGGTGACGGTCTCGCGCCGTCCTCCCACTCCGTGCGTCATTCCTCTCTGGGACGGCCACGCGGCCGATCGCGCCGCGGACGCGATCCTGGCTGTCTTCCCCGAGATAGTGAAATCCCCGGCCGCCGCCCTCGCGTGACTAACCGCGCGGACATCCTCGGCTGCCCTATCGATCGTCTGGGCATGGCGGACACCTTGGCGGCAATCGAGCGTGCCATCGCGGCGGGTGGCTACACACAGCACATGGCGATCAATGCCGCGAAGCTCGTCGCGATGCAAGATGACCCGAAGCTGTGCCAGATCGTCGACAGCTGCGGCTTGGTGACCGCTGACGGCCAGAGCGTGGTATGGGCCTCCAGGCTGCTCGGAGATCCACTGCCGGAGCGTGTCGCCGGCATCGACCTCATGGACGCGCTGCTACAGCTCGCCGAGCGGCGCGGTTATCGGGTCTATTTTCTCGGCGCGCGTGCCGACGTACTCGGGCGTGCCGTGGAGCGACTACGGACGACGTATCCCGGACTACAGGTGGCGGGCGCGCGGGACGGCTATTTCACAGATCGCGAGGCTTCCGCGGTTTGCGACGCGATCCGCGCGAGTCACACGGATGTCCTGTTCGTCGCGATGAGCAGCCCACGGAAGGAATACTTCCTTGGCGAGTACGGGCCGAGCCTGGGCGCCCCGTTTGTGATGGGCGTTGGCGGATCGATTGACGTGATCGCCGGCATGACGCGGCGTGCGCCTGCAGGGTGGCAGCGTCTGGGTCTCGAGTGGCTGTTCCGCCTGCTTGCAGGAGCCGCGGCGGATGTTCCGGCGCTACGCAGTCACAAATACGCGTTTCATCGCCCTCGTCGGCGTCGCGATCTTGTCGGGTCATGCGCGCCCAGCCACATCGGGCACAGGGAGAACTCACGTGACCACCACGTGTCCACCGTCGGTGACTCGCACGAGGTGACATCGCTCGTCAACTTCGCGCTCGAGTCGCTGCCGGCGATGCGTCTCGATGATGGCGCGTTCTGTTTCCAGCGTCGCGTGGGCGAAGCCGCGCCGCTCGGCCGCTCCCCTCGGTACACGCTGATGGTCGAGCTGGGTCTGATGCGCGCGCAAGCGGCTGGATATCTCGTGCCCTTCGACCCCGACGAGCTCGACGCGGTGGCCTGGCGCGATCTCGAGGCGGGTGGGCTGACATCGGGCGACATCGGCCTCATGCTCTGGACCGACGCGCGCCGCGAAGGACGGGCGCGGCGACGAGCTGGCCAATCGGTTGGATACGTCCCTCGCGAGAACGGGTGGTCTCGGAGCCCGGCTTGGGATGGAGCTCGGTTGGATTGTCACCGGGCTGGCGCACCACGTCGCGGCAGGTGGAAGCCGGACTGGTGTCCGTCTTCTCTCGGAAGCGCTCGATCAACTCTCTCGACAATCGGGCACCGACTGCCTTGTTCCGTCACTTCGGTGTACGCGGGCTGGCGACGACGCTTCCCGAACTTCGCTACGCAGATCTACTCCGTATTGGCCCTAGCGGTGGTCGCGCGCCACGGTCTCGACGATCGGGCGCTGCCGGCAGCGATCTCGACGGCGGACCGCCTTCTCGAGATGCAGCTACCGGATGGCGGCTGGCCCTGGCTGTTCGACGCCGAGCGCGGCATGGTCGTCGAGCGCTACGAGGTCTACTCGGTCCATCAGGACGCGATGGCGCCCATGGCGCTGCTCGAGCTCTGGGAGATATGCCGAGACCCTCGCTACACCGACGCTGTCGCGCGGGGCCTGTCCTGGATCCACGGTGGCAACGAGTTGCGACGTGGATATGGTCGATCGCGGAAGCGGCCTCGTCCTCCGCTCCATTCGTCGCAAGCGCGGCCACGATCGGCTCTGGGCTGGAGCCAATACGGCCGCATCGCTTGCCGGCCTGTCGACGCGAGGAACGATCCGCGCGCCTGACCGAGACCAACCCGACCGACCGACCGTATCACTTCGGTTGGGTGCTCGAGGCCTGGTGCGGACGCGAGGGCGTTCTCCGCCAGGAAGCGGCAACTGAGGCGGGGCTAAAGCGATGAAAGCACCCCTGGCGGAGCGGCTGCGGGCGCGTTCCGCGCGTCGGCTGAGAGCAGCACGTTGCCCTTCAGGTCGGCCACGACCGGAGTCACGAATGCCCTCACCTACGCCATCGTTACACCCGCGCGTAACGAGCGCGACAACCTGGAGCGCCTCGCCAAGTCGGTTCTCGCACAGGATCATCCACCGGTTTCATGGGTCATCGTCGACGACGGCTCCGACGATGGCATGCGCGCCGTCGCCGACGATCTCGCACAGCGCCACGATTGGATCGTGGTCGTCGGAAACCGGCGAGGACGCAGCCAACCTCGCGATGGGCCGACGGCGGGGCCGCGATCTGTTGGCATTCCGACGTGGTCTCAGCAGCCTCCCGACCCCCGTCGATGTGTTCGTCAAGGTGGATGCCGACACCTCCTTCGACCCCGACTACTTCGCGCTTCTGCTAGATCGTTTCGTCGATCAGCCCGAGCTTGGCATTGCGGGTGGTACGTGCTATGAGGTCATCGACGGTGAGTGGCAGCGGATCAAGGTCTCAGGTTCACATCCGCGCGGCGCCTCGCGCGCCTATCGTTGGGCCCTCCTCGACGAGGTGTTCGCGCTCGAGCCCGAAATGGGCTGGGACGGCGTCGATGAGGTGATGGCCGAGCTTCGGGGCTATCGGACGGCCGGTTTTGCCGACTTCGGCTTCCGCCATCACCGCAAAGTCGGAGAGCGGGAAGGGCGGTTGCGAGCAGGCGCCGCCCTCGGAAGGCAGGCCTGGTACATGGGCTACCGGCCCAGCTACCTCGTTCTTCGAGCTCTCTACCGAGCCCGCGAGAACTTCGCGTCAATGGCGATGGTCTGGGGATACGCTTGGTCGGCGGCCAGCGGCGCACCTCAATGCCCGAACCCAACCGTGACCCGTAGGGTCCGCGAAGGCCAGCGACTGCGCGTCGTGATGCGTCGCGGCGGCTGGGCCTAGCCTCGATTCGTCAGTAACCGTCGGTTGAGTTCGCTTGTTCGGTGTGGTCGGTGGGGCCGCTGACTCGCGTGTGCTCTGGTTGGGCGGTGTGTGGTGGGGACGGTGTGGTGGGTGCGAGTGAGGCGCTGTGGTTGGGTGTGCGAGCGCGCGATGCTCGCGGTTCGGCGTCGATCGTTGTCGGTGGATCGCGCGTGCGGCTGATCAGCCGTGCACGCTCAGTGTTTCCAGCCGCTTGAACGCGCGGAGGATCGCGCCGGACCAGGGCCAGTCAGCGGGAAGGCGCAGGGTGTGGCGGCGGGCGTGGCGGGTGAGGTGTCCGGCGACGTGCAGGATCCGGTAGCGCAGGCGTTTGGGCTCGCAGATCTGGTGCTCACCGTCGAGGGTGAGTTGCTGGGTCCAAACCGTGACGTCGTGGGCGCAGAGGGCGAGCTCAAACCAGGCCGCGTTCGCGGCGAACGCGTGGAATGGGAGGTAGCCAGCGCCGGTGGTCTTGAGCGCCTTGACCCGGTCCTCGACTTGCGCGTGCTCGCGGTGGCGGGCCTCGAGCGCGGCGATGTCGGCGTCGGTCTGGTCGGTGATGAAGCACTGGTGGAAACGGTGCCCGTCCACGTCGGTGAAGGACAGCTGCGCGCCCGGGTGGGGCCGCTCGCGGCGGCAGATCAGTCGTGTGGCCTGTGGCCAGCCGGACGGGTTGACCGTGTCGGTCAGCTCGGCCACCCACGCGCCCCCTCGAGGTTCACCGTCGGCGTCGATCGCAGGCCGCCACGCCGCGTCTTCAAGCTCACCAATGGCTTGGCGGACGGGCTCGGTGAGCGCATAACCGAACGAGAACCGGATCCCCGTCTCGCGACAGGCGTCGGCGAGCTCGTGGCTGGCGCCGGCGGAATCCGAGCGCGCGAGAATCTCGCCCTCCAGCCCGCTCGCGGGCAGCTGCGCGAGCGCGAGATCCAGCGCCTGAGATGATCGCCAGCATTGTTGGCGCCGGCGTTGCCAGGCCGAAAGATGCCCGCCCGAACCTCTCTAGCGCAGGAAACGATCAGCGGCTTCAACCGAAACCCGCCCTTGTAATGGCCGGCCGCCTGTTCCTTCTCGGAGTGAATGTCGATCGGGGTAGCGTCGAAGTCAAGGATCACCCGCTCGGGCGCGGCACCCGCCGCCCACGCCCACGCCCGAGCCCGGGCGACGGCCCGCGCCGCGCCGATCCCGGCGAGCTTATCCTCGCCGACCGACAGCACCAGCCGCCGCGCCGTGGAGACCGACGCGACCCCCCCGAACAGCGATGCCTGGCAGGCCAGCGCCGGAAGGTCAGACACGCACCGGCCGCCATCCGCCAGCATCACCGCCAAATCGCAGAACACCCGCCCTGGCACATGGCCCGAACGGCGCTCACGCGTACTCTCAAGCGCATCGCACAGCCCGGCCGTCAGCCCGACCCGGTCGGCCACCCGCGCCAGCAACGACGTACCGGCCCGCGAGAACAATCCCGTTCCGTCCGCCCGGACATCTACCGTCTTGACACTCTAACGTCCCATCACCTTCAAGGTGAACCTCCTGAGCGCGGGGATCGGTGTCTCGACATCCCGAATCCTCCCTGCTCAGGCGGACGTTTCCGACCGGCAGGCCGCGCCGCTATTGACGAAGCGAGGCTAGTCTGGTTCCAATGTTGTCCTCGTGTCGGCGGTAATCATTGTTGTGGATACCGAACCTGTTCCCGAGTATGGGCCACGATCACCTCGGTGGGAATACCCCCTCGTGGGACACGCTGGGCTGCGCGGACGCATCGTCGTCGACGACTGCCGCGAACAACGCGGCACCTACACCGTCACCTATACGATGACGGCATAAGCGGATGCGCGTTTGCCCCGCGATAGCGGCACTCATGGGACGCTGATTCTGGCCGGATGCGGCTCGGCGGGTCGCCATACCTCGACGAGTCGGCCCGCCAATACCGCGGCACCATACTTCACGGCAAGCACGGTAAGCAGCGGGAAGTGTACGGCCGGTTGCGCGATCGAAGGACGGCGGCTTCAGGTCACTCACTACCGGCACCTGGTACCAACAGCCGGACATCCTACAGCTACCGGTGGCAGGATTGCACCACCAGCGCAGGCGAATCAATGGGGACACGGGACGCCACGAATTTCAACGGCTACGTCATGACGCTACCCACCACACGTTCATGCTCTCACGCGACCGGGACCGGCGCGACCACGAATACATACAGGCTCGGCGCCTCGGACGTTGGGAAGGCCCTCGCCGTAACCGTCACGGCGACGAACTCCGGCGGCAGCTGGTCCACCACCGTGTCGGGATCGTGCCACACGAGGCTGATGAGCACGACGATCCCCAACCAGTCAAACCCTTCGGCTCCGCCTGCATCGACCTACCTCGACAACGGGTCGCCGGGGTGCTCCCCCATCAATGCCGTCGTCGGGACCGGCCAGCAGGCACCGGCGCCTCGGGAGAGCACTTCTGCAGCAACGCCCCGCTTGCGTGCGGGTTCGCGGACATCGCCAACACCGGGCCGCCCGCCGGGACCCTTCTTCAGGCTATCCCCGGCACCTACACGTCGCCGTCTGGCCCTGGCGCGAATCGCAGCCAGACCGGCTCGGGCTGGTCGTGCTGGAAGGGCACTATCACCCGCCCCAATAGCGCGACGATCAAGGACACTTCTTTCACTGGAGACATCAACATCAGCGGCCTCAGGACGGTTGCGGTTGAGGACTCGGACATCACGGACTACAACGACCTGGGCTCGGACAGCTTCATCATCGGGCTCCATGACGCTAGCAGCGACATCAAGATTCAGAACAACAATCTTCGCGGGCTGGATGCCGTGAGGCCCGGCGACGGGTGCGACGACGCCGTTCGTGATTTCGCGGGCAACTCGACCAACGTAACCATTGCGAGCAAGAACATATGGTTCTCCGGGGCTTCCATGAACAACCTCGAGAACGCCGACTGGACGATCGAGGACAACTACGTCCATGACTCCGCCTACTCCTGCGCCAGTAGCTGCGACCACTTCGACGGCATCCAGTTCGAGGACGGAGACAACGGCGCGGCGCCGGCCGTGCATGACAACACGATTTTGACGGACTTCCCACAGACCAACGCGATCATCCTCTCAACCGACTTCACCGGCCCGGAAACCAACCGGCAGATCATCCACAACCTCTTGGCCGCGGGCGGCTGTAGCTTCTACGGGGCGGATCCACGGCGACCGACATCAACTTCTCCGGCAATGTGTTGGCGAGCAGCTACTTCGGTGCCAACAGCACCGGCGGCGCTGATCCTGCTGGAGCGAACCGCCCCGACGCATACTGGACCGCCAGTGGCAGGGGCAACACTTGGTCCAACAACGTTTGGGATGACAGCAGCACAGCCGCAGGGCCGTGAATATCGCGGTCGACCGAGATTCTTAACGGGTCTAATTCGGCCAGAAACGAAATACTCTGTCACGGTGAGCCAGCACTGGTCTGCTGTTACGCCAACGACATCTCCGGTTCAGCAACTGGACGCGCTCCGGGACTAGAACCCTTGGCGCATCCGCGGAGCCACGATCGGGCGGCGCCGCCCGCAATGTGCGGCCTTCAAACGTTCGACGGAGTCCGGCACAGGTTCGCCGCATATGACTTCAGACCTAGATCAGTGGGTAGCGGCGCAGCGAGGGTGGCCCGTTGCGCTGTGTTGGAGCGGTTGATCGCTGTCTACTGCGGAAAGCCCCGCAAACACGGGGCTTTCCGTCTGACCTGTGTGTAACTCTGGCGGGGTGCTGAAGCCTGCCAGCGTGAGTGACGGGAGGTCACCTTGGGGGTGACGGCGGTTAACGGTGGCAGGCGGCGCGGACGGATTTTGATCGGCGAGAACGATCCGTCGCTTGTCCGGTATGCGGGGCTGGCGGTGACCGGCGAGCTGGCCAGGCGGTTGCGGCTGGTGGAGCTGATCGATGCGGAGCTGGCGGTCGAGCGTCGGGCGCGACCGGTGAAGGTCCGCCGGCGGGGGCTCTCGCCGGGGCAGCTGTTGGTCTCGGTCGCCGAGTCGCAGCTTGTCGGCGGCGAGTTCTTCTCCGATCTGGAGGAGGTTCGCGCCGATCAGGCGGGTAGCGGGCTGCGGATCGTTGGCCAGCCGCCGTCGGCAGCGACGGCGTTGCAACGCGCCAAGGACTTCCGGCGCGTGCATTGCCAGCGGGTCGAGCGCGCCGCGGCACGCGTTGGTGAGCAGTTGGACCGCGCGCTTGGCCGCGATCGGGGCGAGTCGGTGACGGTCGACCTGGACGCGACCGTGATCGAGGTGTACGGCCGCCGCAAGCAGGGCGCTGCGCGCAACCGCCTGGGCCAGCTGAGCTACGCGCCGCACGCGGCGTTCTGGGCGCAGCGCGGCCGGGCGCTGACCAGCGAGCTGGTCGCCGGCAACCGCGAGAAGCTGACCGGCGTCGAGTGCGCGCGGATCGCCGCCCGCGCGCTGTCGTTGCTGCCCGCCGGTCACGGACCCGTCACGTTCAGGATCGACTCCGCCTACTACCAGCTCGAGCTACTCGAGCGGCTGCGTTGCGAGCGCGCGCGGTTCACCGTCTCGGTGCCCCGCAGCCAAGCGATGTGGAAGGCGCTCGCCCAAATCGGCGATGACACCTGGCAGGACGCGCTGGACATGCAAGGCGCGCAGGTCGCCGAGACGAGCTACCGGCCGGATGGCTGGAAGCACGAGCCGCTGCGACTGATCATCCGCCGAGTCACGTTCACCGCCGAGGAGATCGCCAAGCTCAAAGGCTCCCGGCGCCTGAAGACGATCAATCCCGACCAACTGCAGTTGGCTCTCGACGGGCAGATCGAGTCCGTCTACGGCTACAGCTTCATCCTCACCGACATCCACTGGCAGCCGACCGCATGGATCGAGCACTTCCACCGCCACCGCGCGCAGATCGAAGAGCGCCTGAAGGAGTCAAAGCTCGGCCAAGCACTCCGGCATCTGCCCTCCGGCGATGAGCACGCCAACCGCGTCTAGCTCACCGCCGCGCTACTCGCGCTCAACCTCACCGCGTTCTGCTGCGACCTTTGCCCCGCCGCCGGCGCATCCGGCAACGCACCCGACAACACGCCGCTGCGCCGCGCCGCCAAAACGCTTCGCAACCTCATCTTCAACATCCCCGCGCGGATCGTGCGCACCGGCCGGCGGCTGATCCTGCGCCCGCCCGCCTGCTTCCGCCACAGCGACACCTTCAAGGCGACACTCCAGGCGATCTACGCGCTCGGTCCCTGACCATCCCGCAGCCGGCCAGCTGACATCGACCAACACTCCCCAACGCCGCCCAACTCGGCGACCCCGAACGCTGCCCGAATCACACCCCACACACGCCCATCCCGCCCCCACGCCACACAACTGCCCACTCGACCCCCGTCGCCACCGAGATCATGACAGTCAAATCAGCCATCAGCATCCCGCTCCGGCCTTACCCACTGGCCGCATCGGCTTTACGGGCACACATCAAGCCTCACAAATGCCGCGCCGAGTTCCTCGCCTTCCTGCGCTATCCGCGCCCAGGTAACCCCGCACTGGTACCACGCGCTCAACGCTCAGGCACCATAGCCACCGCCACCACCTGGACTGGGAATGCATTAACCGCCTAGCAAACCGGTGGCTAGCACCCGCCCGCATCCAGCACCCCGACCCCAAAAGCGATTCGACGGCCCAGACCCCAGGGAGCAGTCCGGTGCACTAGGAGTGCACGCGGGGAACTGCGCACCGCCGGGTCGAGCCCAGGCAAAGACCCGTCCCTACCGCCATCGCCATCCCGAAGATGCTCCGAGGGACCGTTGGCAATCAGCTGGTGCTCCGGTTTGCCGCAATGCTCCGAGCGTGGAGCCCATCAGTCGGCGCTTGCTTAACTTAACTTAACTTAGCTCGGCTTATAACTTAAGCTTAGTGCCCGGGCTCGCTCTGTCAACGAACGTCGCTGGTGCGCTTCACCTTCACCGGGTGGCGCCGGTCCGCGGACGCCATCACTGGCCGCTCGGGGGATGCTGCCGTGAATCGCGTCCGCCGGGATCGCGCGCGAGCCGACCGTGGACCGGCAACCGGAGACCTGCGCAGACGCCAACCCCAAGCGGAGCACCGTCGGACAACTCGATCGAAAGTTCGAGGCGGACATCCCGTTAAACAACCAGTGGGCGCTACACCGAAGAGCGCCAGCCTGCCATCGCGACCGGGGTCGGTTGCCCCGAGTGCGCTGGCGCGGGCGCGGACGCGGCACACGTGTGCAGCAACCAAAGTCTAATTTTTGACTTATTTTCGGCCATCTGGGGAGGTCACCGAATCGAAGGGACGTGGGACATGCCCAGATCCGACGCACAGCACGAGTCGCCGCCCGGGGTCAGTCTGATCCCGCCGGATGCGGCGAGGAGTCGCGCCGAACCGCTTCACGTCTTGCGGACGCCTGCCAAGCGCGACAACCTGACGGACTCCGAGACCGACGGCCTCCATGATCGAGACCTCCAACTCGTAGCCGCGTGTCCCCCTGGATACGGGGATGAGCAACGCGCTCGTACGACGCCCAAGTCGTGCTTCTTCATCTGTCACACGCCGCGCAGCGGCAGCACACTCCTTTGTGATGCGTTGAGCAGCACCGGGATTGCCGGCTATGCCGAGGAGTACTTCCCGGAACGCTCCCGTGACGGCGAAGTGTTTGTCGCGACAGGTGCTGCTCTCAAAGACCCCCGTACCTGGCGATCCGACTGGACAAGCACACCATTCGAACAGTGCCTGGACCGAGTGCTCACAAACGGCACAACCCCAAATGGTGTGTTTGCGTCGAAAGTCAAGTGGCCCAACATGCGATATTTCGGGGAGATGCTCGGCGCGCTGCGCGACCAAGGCAGCTTCTCGCTGCACGAGCACCTCGGTGGCCTCTTTCCGCATCTCCGGTACGTCTGGATCACGCGCCGGAACAAGGTCCGCCAGGCTGTATCGCTCGTCAAGGCGAGGCAGTCGGCCCAATGGAAGGCGATGTCCGCGCAGCCAGAGCGCTCCGACACGGCCGACTACAACTTCCACGTTATCGACGTCGCTCTGGGCCGGATCATGCACGAGGAGTGCGCCTGGGAAGAGTACTTCACGCATGCGGGCGTCACGCCGTTCACGGTCGTCTACGAGGATCTAGTTCGCAATTGCGCGTCGACAGTCCGCCGGTTGGTAGACGATCTCGAGATAGGCCTACCGAAAGAGTATGTGTTCCCCCTTCCACGGCTCCACAAGCAGGCAGACGCCGTGTCCGAAGAATGGGTGGAGCGGTATCACCGGGACGCGCGGTCAAGTCGGAGGTGGCGCACGGTAGGCCACCTTCCGGCACTTCTCGTCAGGCGACGCTTACGCGAGACGTATGTCTCGCCGCGCCTGCGCACGCTCACTGACTACCTGCGGTGAGGCACAGGTCGCAACGTCAGAAATGGCCTCATGAGCTTGGTTCATCTTGTTCCAGTCGAGGCGTGAGGTGGTCGGGGTTCCAGTCGAGGCGTGATGTGGTCGGGATTACCGTCTCCCCACCCTTCCCTCGGGCGTCCGGGGCAGCTGATTGGGCATCCGCGGTCGCGGGCGCCAGGCGGTGCCCCCGGATACGGGGCCCGACCTGACACTTCGGGTAATAGCAGGTCGATCGTATATCGCAGCGCAGGTCGATCGGTGTACCCCGCGCTTGGCCGCTCGCCGGGGAAAAGTTTGTGCGGGCAAGCTCGGCGACCGGCTGCCGGCGAAGCCGAAGACCGCGCCGCCTGCACCTCGTGGCCGCTCGGGTTCAGAGCGGACGAGGAAACGCCCGTGCCTTTGTGTCGGGAGAACCGCTGCGCTACGAGCGGCAACAGCACCTCTGTCCGCGGGGCGCGTACCGGTCGCTATGCCCGAGCGGCTACGAAGGACTTCACGAGGGGTCCGACGCGCTCCTCCTTCAGGACTGCATCCGGGAACAGCTTCCGTAGCTCGTCTCTCCGCATCAGACGGATCTCGCTCACGAGCGCTTTGGCTTCGTCCGGATCGGGACATGGGCCTCGCCACCCCCACCGCCACCGACGAAGAAGGGCGATCCGCAGACTCAAAGGGAGCCAATGCCACCCCGGCGTGAGGAAGTGCGGTTCGACGGGGAACCAGTAGTTCGGCGTCTGGACCCAATACCTAGGTGCCAGCCGACATACCTCCGCCGCCATTGCGGCCTGTCGATCAAAGGTCTCAAGATGCTCGATCACCGAGTTACTGAAAATCACGTCGAAAGCGCGGTCAGGGAACTCACTCAGGTCAGTTGCATCTCCGACGCGTGCGTCGATGTTCGGGTGAAGGCTCGGCTCGCGGTCGAGATTAACTAGCACCAGCTGCACGCTCGTGCGCCCGGCCCACCCCCGCTGCTCCCAGAACGCGTTTGTGCCGCCGATGTCAAGTATTCGTACCGGACGGTCGAGTTGACTCGACAGATCGTCGATCAGGCGCGCAAAGGCCTGAAAGCGCCGGGTCCGGTGAGAGTGCGCGAAGGACCCGTTCGCCCCGTCATCCGCGAAGCGGCGCAGGACGTCACCGGGATTAACCGCCAGTCGTGTTGAACTCATCTGAACCCATTCGTCTGTGGCCTGAGCCGTCCATATTGAAGATCAACGGTGGGGCGAACCAGCTACTTCCGACGCCGCATTGCGTGGAGCGGCTGTGTTCGGGGTACTACCGTCAGGTCGAGGCCGAACCGCCTTGCGTACGAGTGCCCGGCGCCATAGGCGGGGCCGTGCGTGCAGCGGCTCAGGCTGCCTTGCTGACCGATGAGTGAGCGGCGAGAGTCACGCGGCCAAGCGCAGCTTCCCCTTCAGCGACCCGACCCTGGGCGCGGTGTGGATGAGCTGCTCGACGCGAGCGAACGGCGCCGACTCGTCGATCTGCTCATGCGACAGCTCAATCAGCTGCGCCGGGTCGCGACTTGAAAGCAGAAACATTCGCCCTCGATCTCGCGGGAGGAGGCGAGCTCCAGAGGACCGGAGGCGAGGACTAGCCTCGCTGCCGGCGAGAGGATCCGATCAGGCGTTACGACGCGATCGCTAACACTTCGGCGCCCGCCGCGGCGGGCGCCTGGCCTTGGCGTGGCGCGACCAGCCCGTTGACGTGCGCGTAGTGGCACGCCTGGGTCCGGTTGCCGACGTCAAGCTTGCGGTAGACATTCGAGACGTGGAACTTCACCGTCTGCTGGGTGATCCAGAGTTGCCGCGCGATGTCCGAGTTCGTCGCGCCGGAGGCGACCAGTTGGAGAATCTCGAGCTCCCGTTGAGTCAGCGAAGAATGCTCCGTGGCCACCGGTGGGCGGCCACGATTCACCGCGCGGATCGCTGGCAGGCGAATGCACGATGTGTCCACTGACCATGGCATGCAGCATCGTGGACAACGCGGCCGGGTGGATCGCCTTCGACATGGCACCATTGGCCCCGCTGTCAAACGCCCGCTCCAGCCACTCCCCCTTCATCTGAAGGGCCAGGACAATCACCTGGATATCGTCGTCGTGCTCCTTAAGGTTTCGGATCAGCGTGATCGTGACGTCGGAGCTGTCGGCCTCGTCGACTAGGACAACCTCCGCACCCGCCTGCACGATGCTCGCAGCCGTGGCCTTGCGTGGGTCGGCGTATCCGAGGAGCTCGAACGTGCCGCTGTCGCGCATTCCCGAACGAATCGCTCCGACGATCAGCGGATTGTCGGCGACAACAACTAGTCGCTTCATACCTGCTCTGTCCTCCCGCCCGCACGGCCTGCGCGAGCGGCTCGATCCGTCGGTCCGATCCCGCCCAGGCGTTGCTTGTGCTCCGACCGAGGCCTGAACGCGTGGGCGATCGCGAGACGTGAGCGCCGAAGCTTCGTCATCCAGTCCTCGTCTGGTTCGACGGCGGCCGTGTCGCGGAGCGCGCGGGCGAGCGCTGGTGGCACCTCGCCGGCAGGAAGGCTCCAGACAGGTGCGGCTAGCCGACTGATGTGATTCTCGAGGACTACGCGCTCGCGCACATCGAGCAGGTGCCGTCCCCAAAGCTTGCCGGCCAGGCTTGGGGGCTTCTCACCCAGCACAGCGTCCATCACGGCGAGGGTCGTGCTCCACATCCGCTCCCAACCCCACGCCCGTGCGAAGGCCGCGGCCCGTCGGTGATCGGCAGACGCCAGGAGTGCTGCGGCGTCCATGAGTGGCCCGAGATTTCCGAGCGGGTCGTGTTTCCATGCGTGGGCGACGACCAAGACTGCGTGCGCCGCGGGTTCGGGAGCAAGGACACCGGGTAAGCCGGTGGCACTTGGCACCGCGATGCGAAACATGCTCTCGCCGGATACGCGATCGAGCCATTCAGGTCGGCTGGGACGACGGTGTACCTCAACCACAAGAGGAGCGCCCGGCCACATGAGTGGCGTTAGGTGGTGGTGATCGCTGCCAAACAGCGCTGGGTCTGCGCTCTGCACGAAGCCGGCTCGCGTCAGTGCGCGGTGTGCCGCGGCGGGATCTTCAGCAAGCAGATCGAGGTCACGGAAGCCGCGGTCGGATGGAAACGGATAGTGGGCGGCAGCCTCGGGACCCTTCATCAGCATCAGGGGTCCTCCGTATGCCGCCCGGGCCTTGCCAAGAATGAGCGGCGCGAGCATCGCGCGCAATGCAGCGACGCGAACGTCCGACAAGACGTCGGCCGGAATCTCGCGTCCACGCGATCGCCAAATCCGGGCGGCCGCGAGCTGAAGACGGTGGCTCCGTATGGCATCGACACTCGGGGCAGCGTCGACGAGTCCTTCGATTACGCCGGCAAGCCATAGGTTGTCGTCGCCGGTGGCCTGGCCCCGCGTGGGGGGCGAGCCGTGAGCTAACTCGGTCGGCGGGGCAGGCAGAAGACGAGTCGTGTGCACGCCCATCCAACGCGCAGGGATGGGCTCAACTTTCGGGGGGGTTCGGACCTTGGTCCGGTCGCGCCCACGTGCCGATGACCCGCGCCGCATAGATAAGCGCGGACCCGAGGAACAGCGCCGCGGTGATCAGCAACCAGTTGCGCAGGTAGTGCGTCAGTTGGTGGCCGCTCAAGGCGAAGAATCCGCCTTCGGCTTGGCGCGAGATCAGCGGAAAGTAGATGATCAAGAGAAGCGCGGATATCACCACGGGCGCGCGTACGTGATTGATCACCGGTGGGCCGGTATGAGTCGCTAGCGGCAGGCGGGCGACGGTGGCTCGGAAAAGACGGTCCAGGCCGGTGTACACCGGCACGAAGACGAGATCATGTGCGATCACAATCCCGAGGTACCAGACGAGCAGCGCTGCCACGCCTCCGCCACCGCTGAAGATCCGGTCGAGTGGCAACGCGATGATTGCGAAGCCGGCCAGGTGAGCCAGTAGGTGCACGGGGCTGGCGCCATACTGGCGTCGGAACCGGACTCGCAATGCTCTTCTCATGCGGCCTCGAATCTGAGCTCGCTGACCCACTTGGTGTTGAGGGTGCCAGGCACGTTGGGCACGATCACCCGCGCGGGATAGCCGTGATCGAGCGAGATGTCGACGCCGTTGACCCGCAACGCCAGGAGCGACCGCTGGTCGGCGTAGACGCGAGAAGGGAGACGCGCCTGGGCGCATACCGCTCCCGGGGCCTCGAGCGATATCGCGCGCAGAATCGCCCCCGCCGGCGCATCCACGAGTCGAGCCAACTCTGCCAGTCGCAGGCCGGTCCAGCGCTGGGTCGTCGACCAGCCGTCGGTGCAGGTGATCGTCAGGGTTCGCACGGACTGGGGCATGGCCAGTAGTTGTTGGCGGCTGAAGGAAATGGTTCGTGCGCCGACCACCGTGAGGCGCCAGTCGGCGCCTGTCATCGCCGAGGTGATCTCGGCCGTGGCCGCGGGATGGGTGACCGGAAAGTCGTTTGGGCCGGTTCCGAAGACCCGGCCGCGCGGCGCCAGCAACGCCAGGCGCCGGAAGGGGCCACCGATCGACTCGCCGACTTGGACCGCGAAGATAGTGAGGGACGCGCCGCCGACCATGGCGAGCAGGCCACGGCGGCTAATCGTGGGCGCGGCCGGGTTGATGGGTGCGAGCCCTCCATCATCGGGCGGCTCAGGCTTGGTCTGAGCCACGCTCTGCATCAGGGGCTTCAGGACGCCGCGCTCCCGATACGCCCTGCGCACCACCGGAAGCTTGATGCACGCATGTACGACAAATAACGTTCCAAATACCCAGGCGCCGTAGTAGTGAATGACATCGACGTTGAAGCCGAACGGCGAGTAGTCGTCGATGGCGAAGATGCCGGTGGCGAACTCCACGAGAACACTCGAGACCAACCCGAGAAGCGAGATGCGCTCGAGCGCACCGGCAACGTTCCTGACCACGGGTCGTTGAAACAGCTTCGGCATCACCGACCAGAGCTTGGCCAGTACGAGTGGCAGGACCATCAGCCCCAGGGTGACGTGAGTGCCTTGGGTTACCGCGTAGCTCCACGACGGCCACGACGCGGGGAAGTGGAAGAGCTCCGGGCCGAAGGTGCCTTGCCCTTGGAGTCCCGGGTACCAGGCCCAGTGATCGATGAAGCCGGTCAGCGCGATTACGGCGATCGCGGGGACGAGCAGCGTGCCGAGGAACGAGGTCAGCCAAGGTCCACGTACTGGGCTGCGCCAGAACTCGGGGCGAAAGGGCGGGGCAATCGAGCGGTCCGAGCCGTCGGAGAAGAGTTCCGTGGATCGACGGCTTGTCCGCTCGGTCGGTCCCGGATCCGGGTTTGGGGACTTGGTCACCGACAAGGTTGACCCCTGATCCGCGCTCAATTCGTTCGTGATCGGAGTCGGCGCCCGCCGAAGCTCGAGCCGACCCGACGAGTGTTCGGATTCAACGGCCATTGAGCTCGGCTTCTTCCGGTCGGGAGGTCTCGCGTCAGCCGCAAGGGACGTCGGCGACCGGGCGTTGTTTCAAGATGGATGAAGGTAGGGACAGCGTGCTGGTGCGAGACGTGGTGTGCCGCTTCGGGGACAAGACCGCTCTCGACGGGGTCGACCTGGCGATCGCGCCAGGAGAGATCCACGCGCTGCTTGGCCCCAACGGCGCCGGCAAGACGACGCTGATCCGCGTTCTCTCCGGGCTGGTGAAACCCCAAAGTGGAACCGTGTTCACAAGCGGCCTCGTCGGGCTCGTCCCGTCAGGAGACCGGTCTTTCTACATGCGGATCAGCAACCTGGAGAACCTGATCTTCTTCGCCCGCCTGAATGGCCTTCGCCTGCGCCGGGCGCGCACCTGCGCCCGGGACGTCCTCGACGCGGTCGGCCTCGCGGACGTGGCCGATCGACCCGTGGGTCGGTGCTCACACGGGATGCAGAAGCGTCTGTCGGTGGCCCGGGCGCTGCTGGTGAGCCCGCAGGTGCTGCTGGTCGACGAAGCCACCCACGACCTCGACCCCGAAGGCGCTCGCCGGATCCGGGATCTCGTGCGACGGATTGCCGATGAGGGGACCGCCGTGTTATGGACGACCCAGAGGGTGGACGAGGTGCCGCACTTCGCCGATTCGACGACGCTGCTGCTTCAGGGCATGGTCGTATTCACCGGCTCCCCGGCTCAGCTGGCCGCTCGAGCGCCAAGTGATCGTTACCTGATCCAGGTCCGCACTGGTGGCGCCGGGGGTCCGCCGCCGCTGGCCGCCGTTCAGCTGGCGGTCGGTCCGAGCACACCGATCATGGCCACAAACGACGCCGGCTACTTCGTCGTCGCCCCGCGCGATCCTCAAGGTGTGGGGGTCGCGGTCGCGCGCCTGGTCAATGGCGGGTTCGACGTCGTCAGTTGCCGCCAGGCGCATTCGGAGATGGAGGAGGCCTTCCTGGTCCTCACTGGAGCGGCGGCGTGAGCGTCATCACGGAAGCCCCGAAGCTGGCCGCGTTCGTCCGCCGCGACTTTCGGATCGCACTGAGCTATCCGATGGGCGCTGTGGGCGGTCTAGCCGGAGTTATCGTGCCCGTCCTGGCCTTCTCATTCCTCGCCAAGCTCGTGGATCCAGCGCGCATGCCGACTTTCAACGGTACGCGCGCCACCTACATCGAGTTCGTGGTGATCGGGATCTGTGTGAACATGACCGTGCTGCTGCTGCTTAACGATCTCCCTCGTGCGCTCCGTACCGAGCAGATGATCGGGACGCTCGAGTCGCTGCTTGTCACCCCGACCCGAATCGGAACGCTGCAAGTGGGCTCCACCCTCTTCAACCTGCTGTACGTGCCACTTCGCCTGTGTCTGTTCCTGGCCGCGATCTCGATCCTCTTCGGGCTCGATTTGCACCCGGGCGGGATCGTGCCCGCAACCGTGTTGATCCTCGAGTTTCTCCCCTTTCTCTGGGGCCTCGGGCTGATTGCTGCCGGCATCGTCCTCACCTTCCGACGCGGAACGGGCGCGATTGGCGCGGGCATCGCGCTGGTCGGTCTCAGCTCGGGCGCGTTCTTCCCCCTGTCCGTGCTGCCCGCTTGGCTGGCCCACGTGGCGGCCTTCAACCCGTTGGCGATCGTGCTGACCGCTTTGCGTGAGGCGCTCATCGGCGGCGCCGGCTGGCATGACCTCGCCGCGCCCTTGATCGAACTCCTTCCCTTGGCCATCGCAAGTGTGGTGGCTGGAGTCTGTTTCTTCCAGTTCTTCCTCCGGCGTGAGCGGCGGCTCGGAACCCTCGGCCTCTACTGATTTGCCATGCAACCTGACTCGGAACTCCGAGCATGACCACCAAGGAGATGCTGATCACATGATGCTTTGTTTGCGCGAGCATGATCTTGATTGGCGCGAGATCGACGACGAAATCGTGGTGCTGGACGTCCGCGACGCCACTTACCTCGGCGTTCGGGGCTCGGGAGCGATGCTCTGGCGCCTGCTCGCCGATTCCACGACGCGCGACGGCCTGGTTGACGCCCTCGTCGAGACGTATGAGATCGATGACGTCCGCGCCGCCGGCGATGTCGACGAGTTCCTCGCGACGCTCAACGACCGTGGGCTCCTAGCCTCGTGAGCCGGCGGCCACCTCGGATCTGCGAGGTCCGAGCGGCCTGGTGGGCCCATCGCTGCCTTCGTGATGCGCGCGATCGCCTCGCCGCCGGGCACATGGACGTTCGCCTGGCTCCGCCCGCCCTTCCCGCGTCGGCGGTTCGGGGCGTGGAGGTGCTCTTACGGGTTGCCCGACCGAGTTGCTTGGAAGCCGCGCTCGTTCGTCAGCGATGGCTGCGAGCCCAAGGCGTGCCGTGCGACGTCGTGATCGGCGTGACAGCACCCAGTCAAGGATTTAGGGCACATGCGTGGATCGAGCACCCAGGCGAAGCGAGGACGTGCCAGCCGTGGCACGTGCTGACGCGCTTGCCCGCTTGAGACACCTCAGCCGCGAGATGCTTGGGCGCGACGCAGTCCAGGTTCTCGCGCGGGTTCAAGCACGGTTCGTTCCACCTGCGCGACTGCGGCGGTCAACTGGCTCGTCAATCGCGGACGGCTGAGGACGAGGCTCGGAAGCGTCGCGAGCTCGAGCAGCGCGCGCGGATCGCGAGGGTAACCCTTTTCGCTCCGCAGGATCAGAAGGCGCTTGATCGCATCTCGGCTGTTCAGCGGCTCGATCGTCGTCTCGCCGGACGACCACTCCAGGTGAATCAAACCCGCGAGCGGATGCGCGGCGGCGATTGGGGGCAACGTCATCCGATGGCGCGGGTCGCTCGGACGAACTGCCACCCCGAGCCCGAAGCGCTTGGTGTCAGGACGGAGGTCGATACACCGCGGCCCGGCCATCGCCATCCCGCCCCGGAACACGAGTACGTCGTCGGTCACGATCGGCAGGCCGGCGACCGCCAAGCTCGCCAGCAGGGTGCTCTTGCCCGCCCCCTTGGGTCCAATTACCGCCCACGCACCCCCGGTTCCCGCCACCGCGCCCGCGTGCATTGCCTCGGCCCCGTTGGCCAGAGCGAGGTGGGAAGCAGCGCGTCCTAGCAGCGGATGCACCAGCTCGCTGTGCGCGATGTCATTGCGCACGCGGAGCTGGAGCGGATGCAGGTCGAGTGAGAGCTCGGGGGCATCGGGACGGTTGTCTGTGACGACCGCAACCTCGGGCCAATGCGAGGCTTCGCGTACACCGAGCCACGCGTCTGACTTCAGGCCCGAGACCCGAAATCCGTATGCCGCCGCGGTCACGGACATCCGGGCGGGCCGAGATCGCGCTCGTGATCCGTCAGCCACGCACTCTGCAGCAGCAGCGCGGTGCGGAAGTCGGGCACCTCGGACAGCCACTCGCGCCGGAGCGCCTCCGGGTCGACCAGCGTCTCGTCGAGCCCTCGTCCCGACCACGTAGCGGCAAACGCGCGGCTCTCCTCGCCGAAGAAGACGCGATTGAAACTCGCCTTACTGCTGCGCCCGATCACCTCCGGCGGCAGCAGGTCACCGGCCAGCGCGTTCATCGTGGCGGTCCGCGTTCCCCACCCACAACGCCCCCCGGCGCGGGCTAGCGCGCCGACGAATCCTGGTTCGAGCAATGGCGCGAGCACCGTTTGGCCAGTCGCGTGGGCCAGGCGCTGCATGGACCGTAGTGGCAGCACCACGTCCCGGCGCGCGGCGGCGTCCCTGATCGCGACCCGCCAGCCGACCGGCTCCTCGAATCCCCTTCGCACCGAGAAGCTGAGCCGGGATCTCGCGGCCGGACGAAGCCACTCGATCGTGTCCAACTGCGGCGCCCACGATCGCCGAGCCAGCCCGCGCACGGGCCTCGGGATCGCGGCCGCCGAGAGCCTGACGACATCGCGCCGCTGAGGGCTGCGCCTGCGACCGAGCAGGTCGTGCACCGAGCCCCACTGTTGTGGGCTGAGCAGCTCGTCGCCACCCGCCCCGACGATCAGGCAGCGCTGGCTCGCGACTTCGAGCATCGGGACCACCGAGTGAGCGTTGGCGGGGAACAGCAGGCCATCTCGAACCAGATGCCGCCGCGCATAGGGCCCGATCAGGTCGAGCTCGCCGGTGATTTCGATCCGGCGCCAGTGCGGGATCTCGAGGTGATCGAGGACCCGTTCCTGCCATTCGCGCTCGTCGGCTTCGGCGAGCGCGCCGGGCATGCAGAGCGTGATCGGCAGCGGCGGCCCAACGCCCGCGCGTCTGCACACGAGCGCGGCCACCGCGAGCAGCAACGACGAATCCCGTCCCCCCGAGAACGCGACGGCCGGAGGGCCCTGCTCGAGCGTGCCCTCGATCGCCGCCGCGATCGCTCCCAACGGGTCCGGTCCGGCTTTGGCGAGCGGCGGCCAAGGGCGTGCCCTCCCTCCGAGCGGAGTTCCGGCGACCGCTTCCAGAGCGGTGAGCTCGGACGGGATTCGCAACCGCCGTCCTTAGGAGCCGGGGCCGCCGCCGGAAATGGCGCTGCCAATTCCGTGCGACAGATCGGAAACCGACTGCCACTTGCTCCCTTGAGTCAACTGAGCGAACTGCCCCAGCACCTCGATCGTTGGCTTCTCGTATGAGGGCTTGGGTTGACTGACTTCTTGTTTCACGGTGCCTCCCCGTGGTGGTTGTTGTGCGCGACTAGAAGTTCGCCGGACGCCGGCCGAGCTCGCGCGGACAACTGCTCGGTGAGCCAGGCGTACTGAAGAAGACATGCGGTTCGTGGATCGGGCCTGGTGCTCAGCCAGATGCGGCGAAGCGCCTCGGCGTCAACGACAGACTCGTCGAGGCCGCCGCCGGACCAGCTGGCGGCGAACTGTCTGCTCGGCTCGCCGAAGAAAACGCCGGTCAGATCTGGAGCCGGGCGCGCGGTAAGCAGATTCGACGGTAGCAAGTCGCCCGCCAGCCACTGGAGCATCGCCCGCTGGTCGCTGAAGCCGCGCCAACCGCGGGCGCCGGCCAACGACTCCACGACCCCAGGTCGGCACAGCGGCAGCTCCGTCCTCACGCCGAGCGCCTCGCCGAGCCCGCGAAACGTGCCAGCCGCACTGAGGAAACAGCGATGCGTGATCTGCGTCGTCATCGCGCGGTCGAACGGCACCGGGACGGCTGCCTGCCGGGACGAAAGCAGCGCCCGGCACTGTCGCTCGGCCGCGGGGCGGAGCCACGGGAGCGGAGGCGGCAGGCCGCGACGCCGGGCGGCCCGAGCGCGCACGGAGGTAGGCACGAACATCGAGCCGACCAACGCGCCGTCACGCTTGGTCGGTCGCCGGCGCCCCGCCACAACGCCGGCCAACGGCGCCCACCGCCACCAGGCGAAGAAGTCGCCCAGCCCGGTCAGTAGCACAAACGTGCCACCGCGCGCCGCCTCGAGCAGAGGAGCCATGACGTACGCGTTCGGCGGCCACAGCGGGCCCGTCCGCGTGAGCGCTGCGCCGGCGACCGGTCCGATCAGATCGAGGTCGTCGTCGGGCTCGATCCGCTGCCAGTCCCCCAGACGGAGAGCAGCGATGACGTCTTCCTGGAGGCGGAGCTGTTCTGGGGACGCCATACCCGGATAGCGCAGCGTTACCGGAACCGGGTCGCCTTGGCCGTGGCGCCTGGCATACCGGGTTGCCATGGCGAGCCACGTCGAAGACTCGCGACCGCCTGAAAACGGCATCCAGCAGGGACCGCGTCCAAACGAGGACGAGAAAAGACGCCCGGAGAGCTCTTCCAGCGACGAGCGGCGCGGGGCCGTCGGTCGGTCACCGGTCCAGCCCAGCGGCATCCCGCAGGCGAGGTCGAGGAAGCTCACATTCGCCGGATTGCCGACAGCAAACGCCCCTGCTTCCATGCTGTTTCCACCATATCGAAGGCCTTGCGGCGGACCTTCCGCTTGGTGGATGAAAAAAGTAGAGATTTGACTTCCCACGATGCGCTTCCCTACCGAGCAGACCGCCGAGCGGAAGACCAGCCCGCACGTACCTCTCGTAGACGACTACTGCTAAGTAACGTCGCTCGCGAGGCCCTACTTTTGTGGCCGCGCGGCGCTACCGCAACACCTCGTACAGCAGCCTCCCCACGTGCTGACTGTGATCCAGCTCGTCGAAGCTGAAACGCAACGGAAACAGTGGATAATCCGCCAGCAGGTCAGCAACCTCCTGACGGATCCGTGGGGCATGGGCGGTCCATCGCGTCGCCCGCGCGAGAAGGTGGCCCAGCTTGGCGAACTCGACCTCGGTCAATCCTCGACGGGTCAATGCCTGGGTGCCCAGTCGGAGACCGAACTCGCCGTCGGTCCCGGGGATCATCACCGAGTTGGTGCGAAATCCGCAGGTCGGCAGTCGTTCGTTGGCGAGCCGATGGGAGCGCTCGGCTGACCCGATGATCGCGTGAACCTGGTGGGTCTCCGTGCCGCCGTGCTCGATGCCGGCCACCCGCAGGCCGCGGCCATCGAGCACTTGGGCCAGCGCTCGAGCATTCGCGACCACTTGTTCAGCGTAGGCCCGACCGAAGCTCGCAAGCTCTTCGAGCGCGATGACCAGCCCGGGAAGGCATTCAGGATGGCTATTGGACTGAAGCTGGGGGCAGACGATGTCCCACACCGCCTCGGCGAGGGGATGGTCACGGTCCGCGAAGGCGATCACACCCTTGTTTGGCCCGGGCAGCGTCTTATGCGTGTTGAAGGTCAGGATGTGAGCCCCCTGCCTGAGCGGCTGTGGGAGCACGCCACCGGCGATCAGCCCGGCGGTGTGGCTGACGTCGACCGCGATCGTGACCGACGGGGGTAGCGCGGCCGCCAGCGGTTCGATTGGTTGTGGCCGTCGGCTGTGTGACGGCTGGATGAACACCAACCGGATTCGCGGATCGCGCTTGACGAGGCTGGCGGTACGATCAACGTCGATCAGGTCACCAAGCATCGGGAAGGTATGACCCTCGACGCCGAGCTTCCGCGCGAGTCCCACCGTTCCGAAGTGACCGCCGTCCTCGGGCCCGAGCTCGATGAACGCGTCTCCGGTCTGGCAAGCGGCCAGCAACACCGCCTGCTCGCAGGTCGATCCGCTGTTTGGTCGCCAGTCCGCAATGTCAGCGGCGAACATCCGCCTCATTTGCTGGAGGAACCTTTCCTGCAGGGCGGGCAACATGCCCGAGCGCGGGAACGACCATTCGCCCGCGTGCCCACCCGTGGGCGGGTCGAAGAAGTAGTGTTGGCCACCGACGAAGGCCGCCGCCGTCCGTACCACCCTACTTGCGTAGTTCTCACTCGCCGTGAGCGTGGCCATCACGGTGTGGTAATGCCGGTCCTGCGCCATCATGCCGGCGAGCCAACCAATCAGCCTGCCATCAGCGGCGGGCGTGTCAGTTATCAGGCCGTCGGTGTGCCCCAGGTCCGGCCAACTTGTCGCTACCCAATCGGAGGTGGCCATCCGGATTCCTCAGGAAAATGCAGTCGGAGACTTAACGGGCCTGTGCACGGCCAACTTCTACCGACGATGGCAGGAACGTCTGGCGCACCTGAGCCTCGCTCAGCAGAGCGCGACCTCGGTCCCGTCGCCGACGCGCAGGCGCAGCGCGCGCGGCAACGAGAAATCCCGGAACACACGTGCGTTTCGGCCCACCACGCTGGCCACGAGCCGGCCTCCCACGTGCATGATGCTCGCGCCGTCGGAGACGATCGATCGCTCGATCTCGGCCCCCTCTATCCGCGCCCGGGCGCCGATCGACGTGTACGGTCCGATGTACGCGTCCGCGATGTGCGCGTGTGCCCCGATAACCATCGGGCCGACGAGGACGCTGGCACGAACCGAGGCGGTTTCATGGATGAAGACTCGGCCCTCGATCCTCGTTCCGTTGTTGCACCGACGATGGGGCTCACCGTTGAGTTGATCGAGGGCGATGCGGTTCAGTTCGAGGAGGTCGAGTGGATCGCCCGCGTACCGGCGCCAGGCGTTCACGGGCAGAACCTGGAAGCTGCCACCCACGGCCGTGATCCGCTTCGAGACCATCGTCAGGTCGACCTCGCCCGCGGCGCGCCACGGCGCATTGCTGGCTCGGCGAAGAGCATCGCGGCCGAACAAGCACACTCCAGCCATGGCAAGCGAATCACGCTGGGGATCCAGCACGGCCACGTGCAGCATGTCCTGGGTCGCGGCACTCAGATGGTCGTCGGGAGCGGCGGTCTGGTGCAAGACGAGCGTCACATCTGGCGAGTCGTCGCGCAGCCGTGCTATCAGTCTGCGCAATGGGTCGCCGAGCAGGCCGTTCGCCAAGTGAACGATGCACGGCGCGTCGCCGACGATTGGCGCGGCCAGCCCGAAGGCCGTGACGAGATCGACCGGACCGGGCTGCTGCACGAACGTCAGCGTGGCGCCGCTCCGTCGAGCGGCCGGCGCGAGGCAAGCGCGGACGTCATCGACCCGTTCAGCCGACGAGGCCACGATGATCTCCCGGACGCCGGCGGATATCAGCGCGTCGAGAACGTGTTGGGCGATCGGCCGGTTGGCCACATGCTCTAACGCTTCCAGTCTGCGGCCTCGTGCAGCCCCGCCACGCGGATGCGCGTCTGGCACGACGATGACGCCTTTCACTTCCATGCACAAGGAACGGAGACCTGAGGGCCTTACTCGCGTCGCTCCGTCGGATGTGCCGTTTTTCAACGCCACCGGCGCTCGAGTTGTCCGCGCGATCTAAGTCGCTAGTCTGACTCCCGTGACAATTGGGGTCATCGGACTTGGCTACGTCGGGTTGCCGCTCGTCGTCGCGTTCGCCGAAGCCGGCCACCGCGTGGTGGCGGTCGACGTCGATCCGCGCAAGATCGCCGCGCTCAAGTCGGGCGAGTCGTACATCGAGGACATCCCCTCCGAGCGCCTGCAGGCCGTCATCGGCCTGATCACGCCGACCTCGCACTACGCTCCGCTGGCCCGGGCCGACGCGGTCGTGATCTGCGTGCCGACCCCGCTGACGCCCAACCGGGAGCCCGATCTGACTGCGCTGACCGCGTCCGCCCACGCGCTCGGACAAGTCCTCCAGCATGGCCACCTCGTGGTGCTCGAGTCGACCACCTACCCGGGTACGACGCGCGATCACCTGGTCCCGATCCTCGAGCAGGAGTCCGATCTGGTCGTCGGCGAGGGCCTCAACGTCGCCTTCTCGCCCGAGCGGATCGATCCCGGACGGACCGACTTCGCGATGAAGAACACCCCCAAGGTAATCGGCGGCATCACGCCCGCATGCACCGAGCGGGGGGCGGAGCTGTACGGCCGCATCTGCGACACCATCGTGCGCGTCTCCACCCCCGAGGTGGCGGAGATGACCAAGCTGCTGGAGAACATCTTCCGTTCGGTCAACATCGCGTTGGTCAACGAGCTGGCGATCCTGTCCGACCGCATGGGGATCGACATCTGGGAGGTCGTCGACGCGGCGGCGACGAAGCCATACGGGTTCATGCGCTTCGAGCCCGGTCCCGGGATGGGCGGCCACTGCCTGCCCGTCGATCCGTTCTATCTGACCTGGCGCGCGCGCGAGTTTCACATGTCGACCGAGTTCATCGAGCTGGCCGGCAAGATCAATCAGCAGATGCCTTACCACTGCGTGGAGCGGATCGAGCAGGCGCTGAACGACGTGGCCAAGCCGGTCAAGGGCTCACGTATCGCCGTCCTAGGCGTGAGCTACAAGGGCGGCGTGGGCGATATCCGGGAATCGCCGGCGCTGCGGATCATGTCCGTCCTGGCCGGCCGCGGTGGTGACGTGTGTTACCACGACCCCTACGTCCCCTCGCTGCCCGACCTCGGGCTCGAAAGCGTTCCGCTGACCGAGGCGACCGCGGACGCCGATGCGGTCGTGCTGGTGACCGCGCACCCAGGGATTGATCACGTCGCGGTCGCCCGCGAGGCGTCGCTGTTCATCGACCTGCGCGGCATCACGCGCGGCTTGCAAGCCGAGAACCTGATCCGGCTCTGACCGCCGGCGCCCGTGGGCCAACGATCGAAGACCACGCCGGCGAACATCACCCGCCAGGTGATCGAGAGCTTTGACGCCACCCCCGACCGCCGGCTGCGCGAAATCATGCAGAGCCTCGTCTCCCACTTGCACGCGTTTGTGAGCGAGGTTGAGCTGACCGAGGCGGAGTGGGCAGCAGCGATTTCGTCGCTCACCCGGACCGGCCAGATCACCAGCGACCAGCGCCAGGAGTTCATCCTCTGGTCCGACACGCTCGGGATCTCGATGCTCGTCGACGCCATCTCCAACCGCGCGCCGGCCGACGCCACCGAATCGACCGTGATCGGTCCGTTCTACGTCGCCGGGTCGCCGCTGCGCGTGTATGGCGCCGACATCGCTGAGCAGGAGGCCGGGGTACCGGCCTGGGTGCACGGTCGGGTGCTGAGCCTCGGCGGCACCCCGATCGCGGGCGCCGAGCTCGATGTATGGCAAAACGGCGACAACCGCCTCTACGCGGCCCAGGATGGGGGCGCGCCCGACGATCACCTCCGGGGGCGCTTTCTCACCGACGCGGCCGGCCGCTTCGCCTTCCGCGCCGTCCGCCCTGTGCCCTATCCGATCCCCGACGACGGCCCCGTCGGTCAGATGCTCGCCGCCACCGCGCGCCACCCGTGGCGTCCGGCGCACATCCATATCATCGTGCGCGCCCCCGGTCACGTACCGGTCACGACCCACATCTTCGACGCGACGAGCGACTACCTCGACCGCGACACCGTGTTCGCGGTGAAGCCTTCGTTGCTCCGGGAGTTCGAGGCCCGCGCCGCTGACGACCCCGAGCGGCCGGATGGGGTCGAGGAGCCCTGGGTGTCGCTCGAGCTCGACCTCGTTCTGGCGCCCGGCGACGACGCGGCGGCAATCATCGATCCGGGACGGACGCACTGAGCTAATCCACGCGCGCGCGCGCCCGCGTAGAATCGTCGCTTGCCGGGCGCGTAGCTCAGTGGGAGAGCGCTCGCTTCACACGCGAGAGGTCGCTGGTTCAAGCCCAGCCGTGCCCATCAGAAAAGCCCCGCAGGTACGGGGTTTTTCCTTTGCTTAGCGCTTGCCATAGAGGTGGCTGATAGGGTCCAATTCACCATTCCCGTTCACTAAACGTCCGGGAGCACCTTGCCCAAGCCCCTGTCAGGCAGCATTCTCATGCGACGTCGCGCCGACGACACGCTCGTCGTCGACGTGAAGATCCGCAGCGAGCGGCGGATGCTCGGACCAGCATCCGAGTGGAACGAGGGCCGGGCCAGGCGGCTGCTGGAGAACCGCCTCCTGCCCGCCGCGCAGCTGCGGCAGGATTGGACGGCCCTGATCCCCGGGGCGGGCAACGGCGGGTCGACAGCCGAGCCCACGGACCTGCTCACCGTGCGCGAGGCGGCCACGGACTACGTCGAGGCGCTCAGCCGGTACGAGAATCCGAACACGGTCTCCGCATATCGATCCCCCGTGGTCAAGCACCTTCTCCCGTTCCTCGCCTTCGTGGACGACGAGCGGACGCTGGATCGCGCGCTCGCCGACGTCGATGAGGCTTTGATGCTGAGGTTCGTTGCGACCAAGCAGGCCGAGCGTGGCATCCTGCAGGACGTCGCCGAGACGCTCGCCGAGCTTGACAGCGAGGTGCGAAGCGATCCCAAGCTGCTCCGGCAACAGCTTGATCCCGAGGAATGGCGCCTGCTCTGCCGCTGCGGGCAGCGAGGTGGCCGTCACGTCGTGGTCGACCCGGCGGCCAGCGGGCTCATCAGCCTGTCCTCGCGCGGCCTGAGCAACAACGAGATCAATCGCTGCTTGGCCCGCATGCGCGACATCGTGCGGATGGCCAACCGCCGGTACAAGCTCGGCCTCGACGATCCAACGCAAGGCTGCTCGCTACCCCGGAGAGATCCGAACCGCGAGTGGCTGCATCCCGTGCAGATGCAGGCGCTGCTCGACGCAGCCCAGACGCTTGACGCCAACCCGGCGCGGGACGCGTACAAGCAGCACGGGCGCTACAGCGCCATCCTCGCGCTTGGCCTGCTGGGTCCACGCGTGTCGGAATTCTGCGCCGCCCGATGGCGGGACCTATCGGCGGAGGGTCTGTTCATCCCCGAGGCGAAGACGAGCGCCGGACGGCGGCATCTCGAGCTGCCGACGATCGTGCGTAATGCCCTGGACCGGCGTCGAGCGGAGCTCGAGCCCCGTCCCAGCGACTGGATCTGGGCGTCGGTCGCTGGCACCAAGAGAGACCGCAGCAACGTCCGCAACCGGCTGCTCTCGCCTGTGATGGAGCACGCCGCCGACCTCTTGGAAAAACGGGGCCAGCGCCCCCTGCCGGCCCGCGTCGACGCCGATGGCAATCCAACCAGAGTCCGTGTCACCCCTCATACGTTCAGGCGCACCGCAATGACCTACTGGGCGTGGGCGGACCGCAACCAACGCTGGGCGATGGCGCAGGCCGGTCACAAGTCGGCGAAGATGACACTCGAGGCCTACCAACAGACCTTCCCGCGCGATCCGGAGGCCCGGGCGCAGGTGGTGGCCTGGCTGTGCGGAACCGGCGGAGAGCCGGCCTGACCGCGATTCACTCGACGTCCAACAGCGGTCGCCCAGTCCGGGTGTGAGTTCGTTTCGTCGGCTTCCGCCTGTGCCCACCGCTCCCGCGAACCCGTGCCGTCGGTCGGCGTCGCCTCGAGTCCATGTACGCATCCGCGGTCGCGAGGTGGTACCGGAGCTTGGAATTGGTGCTGTCGCTGATGGGCGTGGCGCCCAGACGTGTCGCGCGTGACTCGACCCACTGCACCGAGAGCTGGTATCGAGCGGCGAGCTGGTCGGATGTCGCGTACTTGGCTCGGTCAGGAATGCTGAGGGCGTCGTCGCGGTGCTTCCGCTCCGGGCCGCCGGCCAGGTATGCAACTCTGCTCACGAGTCGGTCAGCCAGCCTGTCGACGAGCCGATCGGAGAGCGTGTCGGCCAGGGCATCCAAGACGGGGCCGGGCAACAGCTGACCGTCGCTCGATGATTGGACGAGCGCCAGGGCTCGTGCTGCCCCCTCCGTCGGCGGGAGCTCGGCCACGACGGGAGCTGCGATGCGGTTGCGCTGTAGCCCACACGTCTGAGGTACAACCTGAGGCGGCAGAGGCCCCTTGCAGATGCGGGATCTGAGGTGACCGGCTGGTCGGCGTCGGTTTCGCCCCACTAGCCGCGTCGCCGCCGACGCAGTTCGGGATGAGCCGCCGCCCGACGCACACGGCCAGTGCGGGTAGACGACCGCATCCGATCGACTCCCGCGGTCGTCCTCCTACTGATCCGATTCGGCGGCGCGGATCCAGAGATCGTCTGGAAACCCCGGGATCATGATCCGGCAGGGCTTGATCACGGCGATCGGGTAGCGCACGCGGTCATGTCTTCGCCATCGAGCTCGGCCAGCAGCTCGCTGAACGAGACCTCCGGGTCGCGGCCGTACAGCTCGGCCGCGACCGCGAACAGCAGCTGCCGCCGGGCCTCGCCGCCGTTCTTGACGAGCTCCTGAAGCTGGCTGAGAGATCGATCGCCCCACCGCTCGTGAGGCAGGCGCTGGTGAACGACGCGATGCTGGGTGCCGGGAGGAGGTGGTAGACGGCCTGGTGAGCGGCGTCGAGGGTGAGCTCTGCCGCCATTACGCGCGCGAGGACGTCCTGGTGGTGCTCGAGCCACGGTACAGGTGGCGCCCGCTCTTGCCGCGTTCGCGGAGCTGCTCGTGTGCTCGAGCCGCCCGCCGCCGGTCTCTCGGCTCGATCAGCTCGCTCGGCCGCATCCGCCCGCGCCTGCCGCCCGCGCGGCGACGCGAGCGCCCGCGCCGAAGGAGTAGCTCGGCCTCGGGCTCGGTCGTAAGCGAGCCGAGAGTGTCTTTCCCGTTCGTCGAATTGACGGTCAGCCGCGCGCCGTCCTCGTCGAGCGAGCCCGCAACCTGCGTCCCTCCGCGGCGACCGTCTCGAGTTGGTTCTCGTCGAGGTCGCGCGGCCCGCCTCTCGCCCGGTCGCGCGCGGCCAGCAGCGCGTGTGGTAGCAGGGGTCGATCGAGTCGATTAGCCGCTGCCACGACTCCCACGGTGGGTTTAGGCCTGGCTCGGACACGGGTCAGGTGGTTCGGGAAACCGCGATCGTACGGCGCAGGTGGCGTCTTTCGCTGGAACTAGTAGAAGTCTCCACGGCCGCCCGGCGAGCGACAGCCCAAGTGCCGAACACGGCGCTGACCACGCTGGCCGAGGGCCAGGGCCCACGTGCCAGGCGCTTTAACGCACGCTCGCCACGTCGCCGAGCGTGGGTCCGCGACCAGTCGTAGGACGACGGCAGCGCACCGTAGCGCCCGCGCCACTCCAGCATCGCCGAGATCACCAGCTCCCGCGTCCAGCGCTGCTCGATCGCGCCGGGGTGGCAGGCCTTGCAGTAAGCGTAGGCGTCTCCCTTGCCGTTGCGCGGCTGCGTGTACGCGCCGCAGCCCCGGCACACACCCACGTGGCGCGCCTTGACCGCCCGCGCCTCCTGCCCGGTAGGGTCATAGAAGTAAGCCTTGACCGTCGCCGGCGAGCGACCCAGGCGCTCGGCGATCTGGGCGATCGACAGTCCTTCGGACTCGCGGAAGTGACGCGCCAGCGCAACCGCGCGGCGGCGCTCAACCACCCGGTCGTACCTCTGCGAGGAGACGTCGGATCGCAACGCCTTCCAGGTATTGCTCAAAGTGGCTCGCGGCCCGGGACCTCGCTCCTGTTTGCCCTCGAAGGGGCGGTGAAGACTGAGTGCCGCTCGTCGTCCAGACCGGCACTGTGAAACGCGCCGATGAGGCGCTCGTCGGCTCTCGTATCTGTCAGAAGGAGCACTTCGACGATCTGTCCGACAATGCTCGGCGAGCGGTGGTGTCAGGGCGTCGATTGTCAACGCCACGAAAAGGCGCTTGGTCTTCGTCGCGCGACACGAGGTCGCACGACGACATCCGACCGCCTCGCCGCGGCGGCGCTGGCGCCAGCTCATGACGAGCGCGTTCGTTCCCCGAGCAGCAGTGTCAGAGATTGACAAGAGAGTTCGGCCAGCTCGATCGAGGCTGCTGCAAGTAAGCCCGTTGGGGATCCGTCAGATATATAGCCCGGCGGTTTCATCCGGTCATCGCAACACGATTGTGTTTTCGTGTTGATTGGAGGCGATTGGATGGCGAGGAAGCGGGTTCGGTGGTTGTGTCCGGCTGATCGTGAGCGGGTGTTGGAGCGGTTGCGGGCGGGTGATCGCGTCGCGGATATCGCTGCGGCGTTCGATGTTGGGCTGATGACGGTGTATCGGGTGCGGGATCACGCGGCGTTGGTCGGTGGGCGGGTGTCGGATTCGGGGTGGCGGCTTTCTTATGAGGAGCGGGCGCGGATCGCGGCGCGGTTGGAGTTGGGGCAGGGGTGCGGGAGATCGCGCGGGCGTTGGGTCGCTCGCCGTCGACGGTGTGTCGCGAGTTGGCGCGTAACGGGGGCCGGGAGCGGTATCGGTCGGTGCGGGCTGAGCAGCGTGCGCAGCGGTGCGCGCGGCGGCCGAAGGCGGGCAAGCTGTCTGGCTGTGCGCGGTTGTTGGCGGCGGTCGAGGCGGGGCTTGAGGGGTTCTGGTCGCCGCAGCAGATCTCGGCCAGACTGAAGCGCGAGTATCCCGATGATGGGGAGATGCGGATTAGTCACGAGACGATCTATCGCTCGTTGTTCGTGCAGTCCCGCGGGGAGCTGCGCCGGCAGTTGACCGCGCAGCTGCGGACCGGGCGCGCGACGCGCCGGCCGCGGGGGCGGGTGGAGACGCGGGGGCGGATCGCGGGGATGGTGATGATCTCCGAGCGGCCGGCCGAGGTCGAGGACCGCGCGGTGCCCGGGCACTAGGAGGGTGATCTGATCCTCGGCGCGCGGGGGAAGTCCGCGATCGCGACGTTGGTCGAGCGGCACACCCGGTATGTGCTGCTGGCCCGCCTGGGGTATGACCGCTCGAGCGATCTGGTGATCGATGCGCTCAAGGCCCGCATCCGGGAGCTGCCCGATCACCTCGTCCGCTCGCTGACCTGGGATCAGGGCAAGGAGCTCTCCGCCCATCAGCGCTTCACGCTGGAGACTGAAATCCAGGTGTACTTCTGCGATCCGCATAGCCCGTGGCAGCGCGGCAGCAACGAGAACACCAACGGGCTGCTGCGCCAGTACCTCCCCAAGGGCACGGACCTCGCGCTCCCCAGCCAGGACCAGCTCGATCGAATCGCTGCGTCGCTCAACGCCCGGCCACGCCAGACGCTGGGGTGGATGACTCCGGCCGAGAAGCTGGCCGAGCTGCTCGGCGAGGAGGGGGTCGCCAGGAGCGCTTAAGCGCTGTTCGCCGCGCTCGCCTCGGCCTCCGGGCTCGGCTCCCGCGACGAACAGCGCTCCCCCCCCGGGGAGCTCCACACCGGAAGCGATGCCAGACTACGAGCACATGTTGCGCTGACCGCCTGAGGCGGCCCCCCGACAGATCCCCAACGCAACCGCCACGTTGCGCATTATCTGGTCAGCCCGCCCGGGCCGACTACGAGCACGCCGTCGAAATCACGGGTGGTCTGATTCGCTGGGACATCGACGCGTTGGTTGCTCGCGACGGCACCGTCGCCGTGGTCTGCACCGGCCATCTGGCCAACGGGTCGGATTACCGCGGTCTGAGCCTTTATCGAGTCGCCGACGGACGGGTCGCCGAAGTCCGCCAATCCCTGATCGGGCCACCGCCTGACCGACAGCCAGGTTGGCCCTCGACTAGGCGGTCGATCGCCGTTGATCTCCCATTGGGGTTGGTGCGCTCACGGTGCCGGCGCGATCCAGTCCGGCAGGATGCTGGCAAGGCTCATTTCGGCTTCAGGCGTCTGCAGGCCTTGCTTCAGCGCAGCCGCGGTCAGCCTCTGGGCGTCAGGCAGGCGTACTGCCTCGCCGAATAGATCGGAATCGCGACGAAAATCCTCGACCGGCGCGAGCGCGATCGCGTTGACGCGCTGCATGACCAACACCTGGCCGGCCGCCGGAAACCTCGCGATCCGGTGGGCGAGAGAGCTGACGAACTCTCCCAGCCCATCGGCGGGCAATGCGCGGTTGATCCACCCGTAACGCTCCGCAAGTTCGGCGTCGTAATCCTCTGCGCTCAGCATCACCTCGAGCGCTCGCGCGCGACCCATCAGGCGCGTGAGGTGCTGAGCGCCGCCGCCGCCTGGTAGGAGCCCGAATGCCGCCTCGAATTGACCGAAGATGGCTGACTCGCGCGCCGCGAAGCGCATGTCGCAGCCCAGAACGAACTCGCTGCCCGCGGCGCGGACCCGGCCCTCGATCTGCGCGATAGTGACAAGCCTGCTCGCGCTCATGTAGCGAAACAGGAGCGCGATCGATGCCTCGCCGGTCAGCTTCGCCGCTTCGGCTCGGTACTCGGCGACACGGGTTAAGTCGACGTGGGAGATGAAATAGTCGGGGTCGGCGCTCTTGAACACGATCACGCGGATACCATCGTCGACCTCTGCGCGCTGGATCAGAGAGACGAGGTCGCGGACCAGTTCAGGCCCCAATAGATTCATGGGTGGAGCCGCGATCTCCACAAACAGAACACCGCCTTCCTGGCTGACGATCAGCGTGTCGAACGTGACTGAGCAGCTTTCGCTGGCGTCAGACATGAGTGCTCCTTGTCCTCCTCGAGGGGTCAGTGGTCATCACGCCAGGAACGTGTTGACTTCGGCTTCAGCCTCTGCTGATACTGGAACAAGGCGCCCTCGGCAGGCTTCGCAAGCGTACGCGGGGTCATGACCCGTTGCGGGTGATCGAGTCGAGGATGATGGCGGCGTACTCGGTCGGTGCCTCCTCCCAGACGAAGTGGCCGGCGTCGATCAGTACGACGCGACTGTTGGGCAGCCGCTCGTCGAGAAACTCGGCGTTGGCGACCGGGACGACGCGGTCGTGGCGGCCGTTGATGATCGTGACCGGCGTGGCGATCTGTGCCAGCAGCTCGGCCAGCGCGGGCAGCTCCTCCGGATACCTGCGCGCATAGCGCATCGACTCGAGGAAGCGGTCGCCGTCGTAGCAGGCGAGGTAGTCGGCGCGAATGTCGTCCGGCACTCCGCCCGCGATCGTGTCGACCGCCACGTTGACGATCGCGCGGGGATCCATCCCGCGGTACTTCTCGAGGTCAGGATCGAGCACCCATGACTTCAGCGGCTCCCCGAGCTGGATCGGAACCGCGGCCCCGCCGGTGCCCACGATGACGCTCGTGATCCGCTCTGGATGGGCCGCCGCTGCGAACAGGGCGGCCGACGTGCCCACGTCCGGCGCGACGATGTGCGGCCGGCCAAGATTAACCTCGACGATGAGCCGGGTCAGGAACGAGCCCATCGCCCGCGGGGAAAGGAGCTCGTCGCGGCGTTCGGAGGCGCCGAAGCCCGGAAGGTCAATCGCGAACAACCGCGCGTGCTGTGCCAGCGTGCCCCACATCGCCGCGAACGCGTAGACGCTCTCAGGCCATGGGCTGGTAAGCAGAAGTACCGGCTCCTGCGAGCGGTCGCTCTCGGCGTACCGGATCCGGAGTCCATCGACAGTGCGGAAGCGGACTTGGGGGGTTGTTGTCATGGGCATGTAGTGCATCCTCCAGGTTCACTCGTCGGGCACCGTTGCCGTCAGGTCATTGACGATCGCTTCTGCGGTGCGGGCTTCGGTCGCGTTCGCGGTTGCATCTGCCGCTTCTCGCGGGGGCGCGGGGTGGTGCTCATGGCTGACTCCGGGCTTTCGATTGGGCGGCCGCGGATCACAGTGACATCCCGGCTCGCTGGTCGCCCCCGTGTACCCCGGTCGGCACGCGGGTAGCCGTGGCGGAGGATCGGATCCGACTCGGGGGAACCAGCGGTCCGCGACGCGCCCGCGACTCCCCATCAGCCTTGCGGCTCGGCGTCGGCAACACCAAACGGCCGGGTTGCGTGGATTCGGCTGACGGCAGCTTTTCTTACTCGAGTCAGGGGAGCTGTCCGTCCCGCCCCGAGAGCGAGTGTGCGAGCACACTCGCCAACTCCCGGCGGGACTGGATCCCGAGCTTGGCGAACACGTGGCGCAGGTGCCACTCCACGGTGCGCCGGCTGAGAAAAAGCCGCGCGCCGATCTCGGGGTTCGAGAGACCATCGCGAGCCAGTTCGGCGATCTGACGCTCCTGCGGCGTCAGATCGTCGCGCGTCTCGACGGTCCGTTTGCGGACTGTCTCGCCGGTCGCCAGCAGCTCGCGGCTGGCCCGTTCCGCAAACGCCTCCATGCCCATCGAGGTGAAGTCGTCGCACGCGATGCGGAGCTGGACGCGCGCGTCGACCCGGCGATTCAGTCGTCGAAGGCGCTCCCCATAAAGTAGGCGAGTCCGAGCGAGCTCGGCCTGCACCCGGGTTCGGCTCAGGTGGTCGATAGCCTCGAGGAAGTGGCCGTCGGCACGTTCGTCGTCGCTGAGCAGCGCTCGTGAACGTGCCAAGATCCCGAGCGCCCAGTCGGTTCCGGCCGCATGTGCCTTTCTGGCTAGCCGTTTCTCGGCTTCGGCCGCCAGATCGATCCTGCCGGTTCGCGTGGCTGGCTCGATCAGCTCGCTCAGCCCCCAGTTCTCGGCGACGACCTCTCGGTGGTCGCTGGCGACGACGGCGGCCGCCAGGGCATCCTCGTACCGGCCGAGGCCGTTACAGAGGACAGCGCGTGCGTATGCGCTGATGGCCACTCCGATGCCCTCGCCGCGAGCCTCCGCCTCGCGCTCCGTCGTCTCGATCAGGCCCGTCGTCTCGCGCTCTCTGCCTTGCCAGGCCGAGAGGATCAACGCGCCGTACGGTGCGGACCGGATGCCCGTGGCCTCGTGGACCGATTCAGTCTCGGACACCGTCGCGGCTGCTGCGGCGAGCTCTCCGCAGAACACGAGGATCGGTGTGCGCGCGCTGAGGGCGAGCGCAAGTTCGCTGAGCGTTCCCGTCTCGCGGGCGATGTCGACGCTGGAGTGCGACAGCAGGCGCGCGCGTTCGTCGTCCCAGATCTCGAGCGCGAGGACGCAACCCTGCCACAGCCAGCGCAGTCGCTCCTTCGCCGAGGCCTTCTCGCCAGAGAGCCGCTGCACCGCCTCCCGGCAGCGCGGGACCGCCGTCTCATAGTCGTCGGCGAGGCCGACCAGCGCGTCCAGCAGCAGGTCGGCGGTGGCGGGCTCGGCATCCCGCGGGCGCAGCGCGGCGCGGGCGGCATCTGCGACCTCGGGCAGCCCGACGCTGCCGCTGAGTCTGGCCCCGAACAGCGCCGCGGAGAATGCCTCCACGTAGGTCTCACGCGCGACCGCCATGTCCACCGGTTCGAGTCGGCGGGCGGCGGCCAACAGGAGCGCGGTCGCGTCCGCGCCTCGGCTGGAGATGAACGCCAACTGGGCCTGCAGCAAGTCGAGCTGCGCGCGCTGGAACTGTTCGAGCGGTCCGGCGTCCGCCATGGCCAGCAGGCGGCGCGCCGTGGTCAATGCGCCGGCCTGGACGCTGGCCTGAGCGGCCGCCAGCGCACGTTCGCGGCGCCGGGCCGGATCGGGGGTGAGCGCCACGGCGCGGTCCAGGAACGCCGCCATGGCGGCCGCGCCGCCGCGAGCCTGTGCCCGCCCGGCCGACCGTTCGAGCTCGCCGGCCACGTCCTCGTCCGTTCCTTCTGTCGCGAGCGCGCGGTGCCACGCGCGGCGATCAGCGTCGGAATCCGGATCGCTCACCTCAGCCAGCGCTTCGTGCACGCGCTGTCGGCTGCCCCGTGGCGCCGCGCGGTAGACCGCCGAGCGCACCAGGGGATGGCGGAAGCGGACGCTCGCCCCGATCTCCAACAGCTCCGCCGCCTCGGCGGGCGCGAGCGCGGCGGTTTTGATGCCGAGCCTTCGGCCCGCCCGCAAGACCAGCGTCGCGTCACCCAAGGGTTCGGCGGCCGCCAGCAGCATCAGCCGCTGCGTCACCTCGGGCAGCTCGCCAACGCGTCGCAGGTAGTGGTGCTCGATGTGCGCCGGAAGCTCGCCGGCGGTTGGAAACTCGAATCCGCCAGCCAGCTCGGCACCCGTCATGCGGCCCGGCAGCTCCAGGAGGGCAAGCGGGTTCCCCCTGGTCTCAGCCACAAGCCGGTCACCGACGCGGCTGTCGAGCCGGCCGGCTACCACACTGCCCAGTAGCGCACGGGCATCGTCCTCCGCCAGCCCTACGAGGCGGAGCTCAGCCAGTCCGTCAAAGTCGTGCGCGGCGATGGGATCGCGCGCGGCAACGACAATCGCAATGGACTCTGCCCGAACCCGCCGGGCGACGAGCCCGAGTATCTGGCTTGAGGCGCCGTCGAGCCACTGCGCGTCCTCGACGAGACACAGCAGCGGCCGCTCCTCCGCCACGGCGGCCAGCAGGCCGAGCACAGCCAATCCAACCAGAAACCGGTCCGGCACTTGCCCGGCTGCCAGTCCCAGAGCGACGCTCAGGGCGTCTCGCTGCGGGTCCGGTAGTGCGCCGAGTCGATCGAGCATCGTCCCGCAGAGCTTATGGATCGCGGCGAACGGCAGTTCCATCTCGGCCTCTACGCCCGTGAGCTCCGCGACCCGAAAGCCGGACGCCTGCCGGGCGATGTAGCGCAGGAGCGCGGTCTTGCCAATGCCAGGGTCACCGCGGATGACCAGGACCCCGCTCTCGCCTCCGCGAGCCTTTGCCAGCAGCCCGTCGAGCACTTCGCGCTCGCTGGTTCGGCCCACGAAGGCCTGCCCACGGATGGGGGTCATTGGTAAACGCTACCTGGCCGGCAACGTGCCATGGGTCGGACCGGCTACAGCGCGCCTTGGAGACCACCGCGCGATGCAATCCCTAGCTTTCCGAAGACGTTGTGCAGGTGCCACTCGACGGTGCGCGAGCTGAGGAACAACTGCGATCCGATCTGGGCGTTGGTGAGCCCGTCTCGGGCGAGCAGGGCGATCTGCTCCTCCTGCGCCGTCAGGTCCTCCCGCGACTCGACAGGGCGCTTGCGCACCTTCGCCCCGGCGGCGACCAGCTCGCGCTGGGCGCGCTTGGCGAAGGCCTCCATCCCGATCTCCGCGAACATGTCCTCGGCGGCCCGCAGCCGCTCGCGCGCCTCCCCCAGACGGCCCTCACGGCGCAGCCACTCGCCGAACATCAGATGCGCGCGGGCGAGCTCGGTGCGAACGCCGGCTCGATCGAGCTGCTTGATCGCCTCGCGATATGACGCTTCGGCAGCGTCTCCGCCGTCGAGAAGCGCCCGACATCGCGCCGCGATGCCGCGCGAGAAGCCGCTACGAGCAGGCTGCGTCGTCGCGACGAGGTCGTCCAGTGCATCCCGTGCGACCTTCGTGTCACCGATGCGCGCGGAGGCCTCAAGCAGCTCGAACAGCGCCCACATCGTCAGCAAGGGAAAGATGCTGTTGGTGACGACCTCGCCCGACGCAGCCGCGGCATCCTCGTAGCGTCCGAGGCCGTTGTACAGCACCGCGGCGGCCCAGTACGCGACCATCACGGCCTGCCCCTGCCCCAGCGTCGTGCCGTCTTGGATGACCGTCCCGATCAAACGAGAGGCCTCGGCTTCCCGTCCCTCCAGGGCGAGGATCCGAAGCAGCGCGAACGGCGGAACCTCACTCCCCGTCGATGTCGAGATGCTGTCGGCCTCCGCAATCAGGCGTCGTGCCCGCGCCAAGTCGCCCCGCCACGCTAGTTCCAACGCCAACGCCTGGAGGTGGATTGGCAACTCTCCGAGCGCGCCGGCCTCGCGGACGACGTGGGCGTGTCGCTCATACACCGCGAGCGCTTCATCGTCCCAAATCGCTGATCTCACGCCGCCAACGTGCACACCCGACTGCACCACGTCCTCCACCGGCAGGTGCATGACTTCCCTCGCCGCACGCTCGAGGATCGGCATGGCGACCGCGTGTCCGTCGGTGACCAACAGGGCAAAACCTTCGACTACGAGGTCGAGCGCATGGGGGTCCGGGGGCAGCGGGGGGAGGGCCCGTACGGCGCGACCGACCTCGAGAAGAACGCTCTTCCCGCCGAGATGGTTCGCCGCGGCGGCGGCATGCCACGCAGTCAAGTAGGCCCGGCGAGCGAGGCTGACATCGAACGGCTCAAGCTGTTTGGCAGCGTCGAGAAGCAACGGCGCCGCATTGTTGCCGTAGCGCGAGACGACGGCAGCGTGGCCTCGTAGCAGCGCGGCTCGCGCGCGCTGGAAGCCGTCGAGCGGACCGCTTTCTGCCGTGGCCAGGAGCCGCTGCGTGGATTCGAAGTTCCCGGCCTGGAAGCTCGCCTCCGCCGCCGCGAGCGCGCGCCCAGCCTGGAGGGCCGGGTCCGGGGTCAGAGCCGCCGCCCGCTCGAGGAGGCCCGCAGCGGCCGCCGGACCGCCGCGACCCTGCGCTCGCCCCGCGGACCGCTCTAGATCGGCGGCCACCGCTTCGTCGGGTTCGGCAGCCGCCAGGGCGCGGTGCCAGGCCCGGCGGTCGGCGGCGAGCTCGGGATCGCTCACCTCCGCCAGCGCGTCGTGAACGCGCCGTCGCTCATCCGGCGACGCGGCCCGGTACACCGCTGAGCGCACCAGCGGGTGGTGGAAGCGAACGCGATCGTCGATCTCCAGCAACCCAGCTTCGATCGCGGGAGCCGCCGCGCCAGGGTCGGTAGAGAGTCGGTCCGCCGCGCGCCAAAGCAACGCGGCGTCACCGAGCGGCTCCGCTGCCGCCACCAGCATGAGTCGCCGCGTCGCTTCGGGCAATTCGGCGACGCGTCGCAGGTACCGCTCCTCGAGCCGGGTTGGAAGGTCGCCCGCCGCGGGCGGCGCAAAACCCCCGGCTCGCTCCGAAGGGGTCATCCGCTGCGAAAGCTCCACCAACGCCAGCGGATTACCCCCGGTTTCAGCGATGATCCGATAGCGGACACGGTCGTCGAGCCGGCCCGGCACGGCTCTCGAGAGCAGAGCGTGAGCATCCGGCTCATCGAGGCCTTCGAGCGACAGCTGCGGCAGGCCGTCGAGCGCCCGGGTGGTGATCGGCTCGCGCAGTGAAAAGATCATCGCCATCGGCTCCGCCACCAAGCGCCGCGCGACGAATCCGAGCGCCTCGAGCGAGGCGGCGTCGAGCCACTGAGCGTCATCCACCAGGCACAGGAGTGGGCGCTGCTCAGCGGTCGCGGAAAGTAGGTTGAGCACGGCGACGGCAACCAGGAACCTATCCGGGGCGTCGCCCGACGAGATGCCCAACGCGACGCGAAGCGCGTCGTGCTGCGGTTCCGCGAGTACCTCTACCTTGTCAAGCATCGGTGCGCACAACCGATGGATCCCCGCGCACGGCAACTCCATCTCCGCCTGAATGCCTTCGATTTCGGCGATGCGCAGGCCGGACGCCTGCCTCGCGGCGTACCGGAGCAGCGCGGTCTTTCCGATGCCCGGCTCGCCGCCGATCACGAGAACGGCGCTTTGACCATGACGCGCCCGAGCGAGCATGGCGTCGAGGCGTTCGCGCTCGCGCATCCGGCCGAGGAAACCAAGCCCCCGAATGCCTGGCATCTGGTGATTCTAAAGCAAACCTAAAGGTGCCGCCGACGCGTCAACCAACGGCTTGCCGTCGCCACTTGTCGAGGAACGACAGCAGGTCTTTGGGCGGCGCGCTGGCGACGCTGATGCCACGATCGCGCAACTGACGAGCGGTCTCGGGCGTCACGGGGTCCGCGGCGCAGACGCTTACGATGGCGCCGCGGCGACGGAGGTGCCGCGCCGCCTCCCGGTAGAGGAGCGACCCGCTGTCTGTCGTGGTGTGGACGACGACGTCGACGCCCCCGAACGCTGCGCTCGACTCGGCGAACAGGCGCTGGACGTCGAGTTCGTCGGCGAGGTCGGCGCGGACGGCGACGATCTTGCCTTCGGCGCCCACGATCTCCGCGACCGTCGCCTCGGCTCTCCGCTGGTGCTCGAGGTATATGACGACGATCGCCCAGCTCCAGCTCGCCAGCGCGTGCGCAACGTCGCGGCCGGTTCCAAACGTGCCGCCCGTGACGATCGCCACCGCCTCGCGGCTCGGCAACCTCGCGCTCGGACCGTCGTTGCGGTCGGCCTGAGTTGCCATCGTGCTGCGTGCCTCCGATTCGCGCTGGGATCAGCGTTTACGGTCGCGCTTGCGGCGATCCGTCGCGCCCGTGGGGCCACCGGCAGGCTGCCCCGAGTCAGCCCAGTACACCCCGGGGTCAACACGATATGCGGGACTCCGAATCGCCCTCAGCACCGCACGGCCCCGAGAGTTGTCGAACCGGCCGGCGCGGTTCGGGACGGGCGACGCACACGGCGCCCCCGGGTCACCGACGGGGGTCGCGCGGCGGACGCACTAGGGCCCTCACTGGCGCGACGAATCACTGCTGACCGCCACCGTTGCGCAAGCCGCAACGACCAGGAAGGAGTGTCTGATGGCGAGTTTCGACTACGACGTGGTGATTATCGACTCGGGGTTCGGTGGGAGCGTTGCCGCGCTGCGTGCGGCGGAGAAGGGGTACCGGGTCGGCGTCATGGAGTCCGGCCGGCGGTGGAATGACGAGGACATCCCGAAGACCCAGTGGGACCTGGCGCATTTCGTCTGGTTTCCCGCCGCGGAGCTGTACGGAGTTCAGAGGATCGAGTACCTCGACGACGTGCTTGTCCTCTCGGGCGCGGGTGTGGGCGGCGGCTCGCACGTGTATGCGAGCACGATGTACGTCCCACCGGAGCAGTTCTTCGACGCGAACGAATGGGCCGGCATCACCGATTGGGCTGACGAGCTGGCGCCGTACTTCGACCAGGCCGCGAGGATGTTCGGCGTCGTGCGCTACCCGTACATGCCCACGGATGTCGACCGGGCGATCAAGCAGGTCGCGGACGACATCGGCCGAGGGGAGACCCACAACAAGGCCCCACTCGCCGTCTACTTCGGCACGCCGGGAGTCGAGGCCGACGATCCGTATTTCGGCGGGGTCGGGCCGCGGCGGACTGGCTGCATCTCCTGTGGCAACTGCAACAACGGCTGCGGGCAGAACGCGAAGAACAAGCTGACGACGAACTACCTTTACCTTGCCGAGAGGCTGGGTGCGCGGGTTCACGACATGCATGAGGTGTTCGACCTGGTGGCGCTCGAGGGAGGCGGGTTCGAGGTGCACGCGCGGCACCCCGGCTGGGCGCAACGCGCCGGGCACTTCCGCCACAACACGTACACCGCCGAGCAGGTGATCGTGGCCGCCCACGCCTACGGGTCGGCCAAGCTCCTGCATCACATGCAGCACACGGGTCGCCTTAGGGGCCTGTCGAGCGAGCTCGGGAAACGCGCGCGGACGAACTCTGAGCAGCTTCTCTACATCACGCGGACCCACGCGGAGTGGGAGCGCGATCGGGAGAGGATCTACATCATGCCGGGGTCGGTCACGATCACCTCGGGCACTTGGCCGGATCCGGTGACGAGCATCGAGCCGACCTATTGGGGGCTCGGGAGCAACGTGTTCGCGTTCCTCGGGACCTACCACCAGCACGGCGAGCAGAAGCATTCGTTCGAGTCCTGGCTCAAGGAGATCCTCAAGCACCCGAGCGAGGAGATCTTGCCCGCCGACCCGCGCCACTGGTCCGAGCGCTCGTTCGTTGCGCTCTGCTCGCAGACGACCGACACCTCGATCGAGCTGTACTGGCACGATGGCTTGCTCCACAGCAAGTCATCCGGAACGCCGCCGTCGGTGCACGTCCCGGCGATCGAGGACTTCGTCGACCGTGTGGCGAGGCAGCTGGGAGCCCACGAGGCGGCGCTCGCGACCGAGGTCATCAACCGCAACGCCTCCGCCCATTTCGTCGGCGGGATTCCGATCGGCGAGAGCAGTGAGACCGGCGCTGTCGACCCCTACCTGCGGATGTTCGGCCAGCCGGGCCTGCATGTCATGGACGGGAGCGTGATGCCGGCCAATCCGGGAGTGAACCCGTCGCTCTCGATCACGGCCCTCGTCGAGCGGGCGATCTCGCTCTGGCCGAACAAGGGCGACGAGGACACTCGGCCACCGCTGGGCTCCGGCTACGAGCGCATCGACCCGGTCGGGCCGCACCGGGCGTTCGTGCCGGCAGGCGCTCCAGGCGAGCTGCGACTCGATGCCACGAAGGAAGAAGTCATTCCCGCATATCCCTACTGAGCCAGCCGGACCAAGGAGAGGACGATGACAACCGAGTTCGCAGCCCTTCGCACGGTGGGGCGCGGTGACGCGATTTCCAACGACTTTGTCGTTCCCTACTACCTCGGCGACCTCAAGCGACGGATCTCAGTCGCGCGAGTCGCGGACCGCCTCTACGCGTTCGATGATCTGTGCACCTGCGCCGAGCGGTCATGCCCGCTATCTGGAGGGCTGCTGACAGGGACGACGCTCATGTGCCAATGCCACGGCTCCCGGTTCGACATCACCACCGGCGCCGTGATCAACGGCCCAGCGACCGAGGCGCTGCGCGTGTATGAGGTGCAGGAGGTCAAGGGCGACGTTCAAATCCGGGTGTGATCGAGATGGGAACCGCGCGGCCCTCCGAGGGCGTGAGAGTCGCAGACACCGCACATCAAGACGCGCCGACTGAAGGCGCTGCTCAGCGTGTAATGGCGAACACCGCACCGACGCCGAAGGCCGTCACGCTTGTGCTCGTGCCCGCGTTGGTGCTGATGCTTGCGTTCGCGTTCTTCTACGTCGGCGCGTTCCACGATCCGACGCCGCACCGCGTGCCGGTGGCCGTCGTCGGCCGGCCCGCGGTTGCCATTCAGCTCAGCCGGCTGCCCGGTGACCCGCTCGCTGCGCGCGACGTCTCGTCCCGTCGAGACGCGCTCTCGCAGATCGACGATCGCGACGTCTACGGCGCCTACGAGCCCGCCACGAACCGACTGTTCGTCGCCTCGGCTGCCAACCGAGCGACCGCCGTCGCGTTGGAACAGACGTTCAACCTCCTCGCTGCTGCACAAGACCGGCCGGCCGTCCGGGTCACCGACGTCAAACCGCTGCCGCCCAAGGACCCCAACGGAACCGCGGCGTTCTACGCGGTGATCGCGTGGATGTTCGGCGGCTACATCGGCGCGACGCTGATCGGCTTGATCGGGACCCCGCGCAGCACCAGCAGAAAACGCGCGGCAGCGCGAATCGGAGCGCTCGCGAAGTTTGGCGTCCTCGCCGGGATCCTCAGCGTGGTCATGCTACGCGCGAGCTTCGGGGTGTTCTCGGGCCACGTGATCGCGATGTGCGCGATCGGCGCGCTGACGATTTTCGCGAGCGGTGCGGCCACGGCCGGGATCCAGGCCGCGGCGGGCCCGGCCGGGACTGGGCTCGTGATTCTCGTCTTCGTGATCCTCGGCAACTCCGCGTCGGGGGGGCCGTTCGCCCGGCCCCTGCTCCCCGGCGTGTGGAGGACGCTCGGCGGCGTGTTGCCGCCGGGCGCGAGCGTGGATCTCACGCGGTCGGCGCTGTTCTTCGGCGGCGCGCGGATCGCGGGCCCGATTCTGGTGCTGGCGGCCTGGGCGGTCCTGGGCACGGTGCTCGCGCTCGCGCTGGGCGGCCGCATCATGGACCCGGTCGACACCGAGGCAGCGGCCGCCGCGGGAGCAGCCGTGTGAGGACCGATGGCGTTATTCACCCGACTGCACCCGGGCGTCGAGGCGCACGCGCGCGCGTTGGTGGCGGCCACAGGCGACGCGGACCGGCTCCACCACGGCGATCGTCCCTTGCGTCGGCCCGCGCCGAGCATTCCCACGCCCTCGGCCCGGAACCGCTCGACCGCGGACCCCCGGCAGGACTGGCATGTCATCCGGCTGCGAGGACCGACGAAAGTGCCCTGGGCGTCGACGCAACGCGACAACAGGGAGCTTTCTCCCGCGACCCCAACTCAGGAGGAAACCATGAGCACCCAACCACAAACCGCGACCTCACGAGAAAGGACAGACGCAATCATGACCCGGGACGAGAACCTCACCGAGCACTCGCTCATCACTGAACCGCTGACACCCGACGACAATTCCCCGATCGAACTTCGGGAGGGCTACGCCGAGGTCGGCGATGTGAAATTGCATTATGTCGAGGCTGGTGACGGGCCGCTGATCGTTCTGCTCCACGGCTTCCCCGAGTTTTGGTTCGGCTGGCGGCTGCAGATCAAGCCGCTCGCAGAGGCTGGCTATCGGGTCGTCGCGCCCGACACGCGTGGTTACAACCTGTCATCGAAGCCGGACGGCTTCGAGGCCTACGGAGTCGACCTGCTCGCCGCCGACATCCGCAGCCTGATCGAGGAACGCGGTGCCAAGTCCGCACTGTTGGTCGGTCACGACTGGGGCGGAAGCATCGCCTGGACGATCGCGATGAACCACCCGGAGGTGGTCGAGCGACTCGCGATCCTCAACGCTGCCCATCCACGGCGGCTCCAGGAGGGACTGCACAACCCGAACCAGCTCCGGAAGTCCTGGTACTTCTTCTTTTTTGCGGTCCCGGGACTCCCCGAGGACGTGGTGCACGCCAGAAACTGGCACTTCTTCCGACACTTTCTGCATGACGCGAACCCGCCCTACACGTCCCAGGAAATCGAACGCTACGTCGAGGCGTGGTCGCAGCCAGGGGCACCAGCCGGAATGATCAACTACTACCGCGCCTCGGTCAGGCAGTCCCAGAAGGAAGCCGCAGCAAAGCTTCGCCCGATCTCGGCGCCGACACTCGTCATCTGGGGAGAGCGCGATTCCTACCTCGGCTCCGAACTCGCCGAGCCCGACCGCGAAGACGTGCCCAACCTCGAGGGCGTCGAGCGCCTCCCCGACGCGTCGCATTGGGTCCATCACGACGAGGCCGAGCGGGTCAACCAGCTACTCATCGACTTCTTCGCCCCCGCCCGTCCGACGTCGACGACGTAAAGGACGACACCGTGACCACCGAAGCGCAAGCGACCTCAGCCGTCCCAGAAGTCCGGTTCCGGACGGTCGACGGAGTCCGGATCGATACGCCGAGAGCTACGTGTTCACATTCGGTAGGCACTGAACGGAGGTCGAGAAGTCGATGACAGAACCCGAGTACGTCGGTGCGGCAACGAGCGGCCTGCGAGCCTTCGGCCCTCTCAAGCAGATCGATGCGGGCGTGCTTACCGTCGGCTATGCCGAGGCTGGCCCCGCCGACGGCTCTGCCGCGATTCTTCTGCACGGCTGGCCCTACGACATACACAGCTACCTCGATGTGGCGCAGTTGCTGGCTGCGGAGGGCTACAGGGTGATCGTCCCGTACTTGCGCGGTTACGGGACGACGCGCTTTCTTTCGGATGAGACGTTCCGGAACGGCCAGCAGTCGGTCCTCGCCGTCGATGCGATCGCGCTGATGGACGCGCTCGGGATCGACAGGGCAATCGTCGCGGGTTTTGACTGGGGAGCGCGCACGGCCAGCGTCATCGCGGCGCTCTGGCCTGAGCGGTGCAGAGCGCTCGTCTCAGTGAGTGGCTATCTGATTGCCACCATCACCGGTGCCCGACCCAAGCCCGAGCGAGGGTGTCGATCGCCGACGTTTAGGTGCATGCCGACGACGGGCAGCTGCGGGACCTCGTCGTACTGCTGGCCCAACGGGAGCTCGAAGTCCCTATCGGCGCTGTCTACCCGCTCGAAGGCGCAGCGGAGGCGCTGGCGCTCGTGACGAGCCGCGGCGCTCGGGGCGCGGTCGTGCTCAGCCGTAACCCGCCATCGGCGTCGGTCGTCAACGTTGGTCGCGTCAGGCGCACAGGTGTCTACTGGAACCGCTGGCTCAGCAGCAGCGCCACCCATTCGGAGAATCGTTTCGGGATTGGACGACAAGCACGAGCGAGCCGTTGCTCCCGTGGCTCGCCACCTTGCATAGGTGACAGGTGCTCTGGAACGAGAGCGTCGACTGGGTTGCCGACGCGTGCTTTGCGCGAGAAGCGATCGTCTGCTCGCTCCGTCCTGCGTGGCGGTCGCTCGCCGCCAGTCCGGCGCTCGCTCCTCGCGCAAAGCAGGAGTCGACCAGGCCGGAGCGGGCACCTGCCGCTCCGGCGTTTCTTTTCGCATATCGCGCCTAGCATGCGTCCCCCACTAACGATGAAGGGAGCAGGCCGATGATCACCCTGAACGTGCTTTATCCGAACAAAGACGGCGCGAAGTTCGACATGAACTACTACCTCACGTCGCACATCCCGATGTTGAAGCGCGAGCTCGGGAGCGCGCTGAAAGGGTGCATCGTGGAGCAGGGGCTCGGCGGCCGTGCTCCCGGCACGAAGGCAGAGTTCGCAGTGCTGTGCCATCTGCGCTTCGATTCCGTCGAGTCGTGCCAGCAGGCGATCGGCCCGGTCGCCGAGCAGATCCGGAACGACGTGGCGAACTATGCGAGCGAAGCGCCGATCATCCAGCTCAGCGACGTGAAAGTCGCGTTCTGATCAGCTTTTGAGGGTTCGGCTGGCACCTGCCCGCGCTCTTCGAGGCGAGCGTGATCGTGGTCCTAGTCTCGTGATGCTCGGCGTGGCCATGTGGCGCTTCGCGGCGACGGAGTGAGGCGCGCTAGGCGCCCCGCCCCGTTGGGATCCCGTGCCGAGTGGCTTCGTACGCAATCGCGATTGACATGACCTCGAGCGTACGGGGTCGGACGACAGCATCGACGCGGTGGCCGGTTGACGTACACGATGTCACCGGTTGGACCCACCACCTGTCGAATCAGCCAAGGTTGGGCGTCGGCACCAACAGCGCACGGGCCGGGACGGAGGGGAAAAGCAGCGCTTAGGTCAGGTGTCGCTTTCGCGTGGAAGCATGCGCCGGCGACTCACGCGCGGAGATCGCGAACCCGGTCGCGCACGCCGCTTCTGCTCTCACAGAAAGCACGCGTCCGGACTTGTCCGACCCTCACCCGTTCCTCGCTTGCGCTCCCGCCCAGATCCAAGCGTGCGTGGCCTGGCCTCGGCGCGATTGCTTTTGTTCCCATGCCGGCTCGGACCGCGCTACTGCAACGCCACGGCTGCAGTCGTGAGGGGGCCGCTACTCCTTCAGTGCTTGGAGCAGGCGTGGGAGGCTTCCGCTACCGCATTCGAGAGGAGCAGTCGTCCGCCGCCGTTGCTGCAGCCGTGGCAAACCACTCGTCCCGTGTCGAGCCGGCGGACGCATGCTTTCGAGATTGCATCGGCGCGGCGTGGCAACTCCTGACTGCTGCTCCCATGCTCCGCCCGCGGCGCGCGATGTGTGTGCGGCACCGCTTGCCCCCGGTCATCCGCGCGAAGGTGGGCAAGCACTGGATCGCTCGGCCGCGGCTAATGCTTTGCCTCTGGAAGCAGCGCTGCTGCACCTCGACACCGACTTCGAGCTGCACCGACTCTCGCACCGCCCCGGCGATGCAGCGGTCTCGCGCCCGACGACGAGACGAGTGCTCGTCGTCCAACTCATCAGTCTCGTGAGCGTCGGTCGCGTGCCTGCTCGCTTGAGAAGGCGGAAGTCGCGCTGGAACACAACCACCGCGACCCGCGCTACGGATCGCCTGGCGATCCGAGCGACGCGCCACCGGCGCGGAGCGCATTGCTCAGATTCGTCCGCTCCCGAAGCCAGATTGGCGCGAGCCCCGTGCCTGCGTTCTTGGCAGAGCCGTAGAGCGGGCGTTTGCAGGCCGTGAGGTCGCGGCTAGCACCACCGGCAGCCGGGCATGCGTTTGGTCGTCATTGCGCTCGTGCGCTGCGCGACCGGGCGAGCGATGAAAGCGGTCATGCGCGCCGGCGCCTGCTCGCGCGTGCATCACACACACCAGTCACGAGCGGGGCATGGTCCTTCGATGATTGAGCGGCGAGCGACTGCGACGACAGGCTGGGCCTCGCGCTTGCGGGTTGATAATGACCGTCCCTCGGTCTGCTTCCACGCTCGGCGCCGATAAGCAGGTGCAGGTTCGCTGCACAGTTGATCGGCCGGATCGGAGCTGATGGGCGGATAGGACGCGCAGTGGTTAGAAGCGCTGCTTATTATCGGTCGCGGTGGAGATTCGCCATCTGCGGTATTTCGTTGCCGTGGCCGAGGAGCTCAATTTCGGCAAGGCAGCGACGCGGCTGCATGTGGCCCAGCCCGGGTTGAGCCAGCAGATTAGGTCGTTGGAGCGCGAGCTTGGGGTTCGACTGTTCGATCGCAACAAGCGACGGGTGAATCTGACGGAGGCGGGCTCGCTGTTGCTGGCTGAGGCGTACGTGGTGCTGAGCCGGTTTGATCAGTGTGTGGAGATGATGCGCCAGGCACGCACCGGCGTTCGGCGAGCGGCCGTTCGCGTGGGTACGTGGGGCGAGTTCTCGCGCAGTTGGGGTCCGGCTCTCGTCGCCGAGGTGCGTCGGCGCCATCCGGAGTTGCTGCTGGCGATCGAGGCGGTGCCGAGCGCGGTTGCGGTGCGGGCCGTCGAGGTGGGCGAGCTCGATCTCGGGATCGTTCGCGCCGTCCCGCAGCGCAGCGCGCTGGACCGCCGCCTGCTCGCCCGAGAGCCGCTCGGCGCGTGCCTTCCGGTTGCGCACCGGTTGTCCAAATCGCGGAGGATCGCTCCCGCCTGCCTCAGCGGCGAGCCGCTCATGTGGATGCCTCGCGCCGCGAGTCCTGAGTTCTATGACCACGTTCTTGGCGCTCTCGCCGCGGCCGGCCTGGAGACTGAATCGGTGGAGTCTGCGGGTACGACGAGCGCCAGCTTCGCGCTTGTTGCGGAGGGATACGGCTGGTGTCTGACGTGCGAGGCAGAGGTCAGGGAGGCCGCGGAGGCTCCGGCGCTGGCTTGGGTGGCGCTGTCAGAAGTCGATCTGACCGCGGAGACGTGGGCGGTCTGGTCTGCGCAGCAGGCAGGTCCGCTCGTGTCGCAGGTCCTGGAGGTCCTGAGCGAGGTCGTTCCATCGCGCGATCGACGCCGACGAGAAAGAAGTCGTGCTTCTTAGAAGAGAACCAGTTCGTCTTGGACTTCACGCTCGGGTTGCAGTCAAATGGTCGGTGTGCGCTGTCTCTTCACTTGCCGACATGGATTCGGGCACGTTCTTCCGCTTCTGCCGCTGGCCAGGGCCGTGGAGGCCGCCGGTCACGCCGTAGCGTTCGCCACCGGCGATCCGTTTCAGCGCGTCGCCCGGGATGCCGGCTTTGCAGCGTTCACGGCTGGCCTCAGCGTCGATTGCTGGCGTGAGGAGTTCACCGGCCGCTTCGGGGATTTCGATCAGATCCCGCCGACCGGGTATCGGGAGCTGTTCTTCGGGCAAGTGTTCACTGACCTTGAGGTTCCCGCACGCCTGCGGGACCTCGTCGCAATTGTCGATCGCTGGCAACCCGATGTGCTCGTGCACGAGATCGCCGAGTTCGCCGGCCCGATCGCCGCCACGCGGGCCGGGATTCCGTACGCCACGTCTGGTATCGGACCCTTGCTGCAGCCCCCGATCGCCGAACTCGCTGGCGAGTCGGTCGGCCGGCACTGGCAGGCGGCCGGCCTGGATCCGCGAAGCGGCCACATGTATCGCTCGCTCTATGTCGATTCCTGCCCTCCGAGCCTGCAGGTTGCCGCCATCGACCAGATTGAGCGCAAGCTGCTGATCAGGCCGGACGCCGTCGAGCACGCCGCGGGCGCGCACGACCTCCGGTGGCTCGCGGAACTGGCTCCGGGCCCGACCGTGTACGTCACGCTCGGGACGATCTTCAACCGCAACCTCGACGTCTTCCGCACGGTGTTGGACGGTCTCGCTACCGCGGATCTCAATGTGATCGCAACGATCGGACCGGACGCGAATCTCGACGGGCTAGGACCACAGCCCGACCGCGTTCATCTGTTCCGGTTCGTGCCGCAGGCACAGGTGCTCGGCCGCTGCGACGTGGTCGTCTGTCATGGCGGCGCCGGTTCGACGCTCGGGGCACTCACCTTCGGCCGGCCGATCCTGATGTTGCCGCGCGGAGCCGACAATTTCTATAACGCTGAGCGAGTCCTGGCCGCCGGCGCGGGCCGAACGCTGCTGGATGCGGACATCACATCCAGTGCAGTGGCACACGAGGTACGGAGCCTACTCGTCGATGCTCATTACCGTGCGGCGGCGGGAGCGATCGCCGATGAGATTGCCGGGATGCCCGCGCCCGCGTCAGCGGTCTCTGCGCTCGAGCACCTCGTGCCGCGGCTAAGTCCGGTCGCGGTCGCGTGATATCGGATCACCAACAACCTGTCGTCCCGAACGGAGGCCACCACGCTTCCGCTCCTCCACGCGGACGGTGATCTTGGGTCCGAGCGGACGTCCCGAGCTGCCCGTATCGGTCACGACGGGTCGCACTAGCTTCGGCCGGCGGCGGCCGAACAAAACGTCGACCGCCGTCCGCTACTGCTCGACGCCTTTACAGCCGTGTCGCGCTTGCGGCCCCCAGGGTTGGCCCACGTCGCTGAGCCCACTTCGGAAGAGCCCCGAGCGAGCGCGAGCGAGACCTCGGTGACCCTGTGCTCCGAGCGCGGCCGCGTGGCGCGGGACCGATTCTTCGGATCCGGGGCATAACCACGTGACTTACCTCCTGGACAACTTAGATCCGGAGACGGGCGGACGGTTCGCCGGGCTTGAGGCGTGTTTCGACGAGACAACGTTCCGCCGTCTGAAGAAGCTGGGCGTGGCCGCAGGATGGCACTGCTGGGAAATCGGCGCCGGAGGCGGTTCGGTGGCGCGTTGGATGGCAGAGCAAGTGAGAGGACACGGCTCAGTGCTGGCCACCGACCTCAATCTGGACTGGATCTCCCCGGACCGGCCCGCCGAAGTCGAACTTCGCCAGCACGACGTCACTTCGGACAAGATCGCGCCATCGGCATACGAGCTCATCCACGCCCGCTTGGTGCTGGGCCACCTTTCCCACCGCGACGAACTCATTCCTCGGCTCGTATCAGCACTTGTGCCTGGTGGCTGGCTGGTGCTCGAGGAGTTCTCCTCCAGCTTCCGCATGCAGTCCGAGCCGGGCACTAGCGAGCCTTTCGCACCGGAGGCGATCTACGAGCTGCGGATCGACACCGACGGGGATGTGGTCGCGGACATCGCTTATCGGTTCCGATTCTCTCCGTCAGAGAACGGGGGGCAAAGTGCCGCGGTGCGGCGAGTCGAGGGAGCCGACGCCGCCGAGATGGGCGACGGCGGGGAAGCGATCATCGAGGGTGCTCGGGTGTCGATGGGCCCAGAAGCGCAGGTGAGGCAGGCTGGCGTGTATCGCTTCTTCGCGGGGTGGCGTAGCGACCCCTTCTTTTTCGACGCGAACGGCGCCCTGAACGACTTCCAGTTCACAGGAGACGACTTCTTCGCCGACTCCGACGTGTGCAGCATCGTGCTGGAGCTCCCCAACAGCGAGCTGGGACACGGCGGAGTGGCTCTGTGGCTCCGAGCGCTGGTCCCTGGAGATGACGCCAACTGGGTCCAAGTGGAGCGGGGGGCTCGAACCCAGCAGGTCCCCTTCCTCGTCCCAAACGACGAGAAGGCAGCGTACGTCGCCAGCGAACCGGCGGATGACGCTCGCTTCGTGGAGGGTCTCGCCCACTCGCTGGAGCACACAGGCGGGTACTCCCCGGAGGAGGCCAAGCGCGTGGCGGGCACCATGGTCCCGGATGTCTTGCGATACGACCCGACACGCGCGGTTGCGTACCCGGACAACGGCCGCCTGCTCACCGACGATGTGGTCGATCCCTTCATGGCCGTCGTGACGAACGGGAAGGTCACGGAGGACATGGTGGGCCCACACACAGACTTGCTCCCCGCGTTCCCGTACGTCGGGCCGCCGCACGAGAATCGGGCGGGGGCGTGAAGAGACCGCGGCACGCGGCGAACTTCGTACAAATCTTCTTTCAGTCACCCGGCTGAAGGTCGCGAGGAGCGGCGCGGGTAAGAGCGACGGCATAGCCTTGAGAGATCAGGCGAAGCGCTGCTCCGCGCCCTCCCGCGGCGCAGCGATCACGCGTTGACCAGTCGCAGCATGGCGGAACCGCCCGACAAGACTGCTCCATCCACGAATGCGCGGCACCTAAGTGCGCACTTTGAGCCGGCGGTCTGACTGCTCCTTCGACTGCACCACGGGACGAAGCGGCAGTCGCGCCGAGGCTCCTCAAGTGGCGACAAACCGGCAGTATGGCCGGAGCCTTGGTTTCCACTCGAACGACCGGCGGCATGGGCCGGACGCAGGTGCCTGCGGCATGGCGAGAGCAGGTCGGGGCGCTGCCGACTTCTGACACTGGGACGATGCGAGGCAGCACTTCTCGGCTGATAGCCGTCGCAGAACCCGAACGCTCACGAGCCAAGGTGTCGGGGAGGCGGGAACGGTCCCGTCGGGCTGGTCGCAACGCGATCCTGCTGGAGGTCGCGTCTTGCTGACGTCTTTACCGAACGGTCATATGGGGTCGTGTCTGCCGGAGGCGGAGTTTGAGGCGAGGGCGTTACTCACCCATCTTTGTAATCGTCTGCTTTAGCGGTCGGCGCGGAACTAGTCCGGCGCGGGGTATGCGGCAGGGGCGGCTCGCTGGTGTCGGACACCCCGGTTCGGGGCCGTGGCTCGACGTCGTGGGTTGGGCGTCTTCAGTTCGGGCGCTGGGCGACGATCTGGAAGATCGACGTGAAGCCGTTTTCGAAGCCGCGCCGCGCGGCGTGCAGGTACATCCGCCAGATTCGCATCCGCTCGGTGCCGGCGAGCGATTCGGCGCGCGAGGCCTGCTCGTCGAGGTTGCGGGCCCACTCGCGCAGCGTGCGCGCGTAGTCGAGCCGGAAGCCCTCGATGTGGGTGGGCTCCAGGCCGGCTGCCTCGATCGCGGCGAGCACGCGCGAGAGGTGCAGCGGCGCCGCGTCGGGGAACACGAAGCGCTCGGAGAACGGTCCGGCCTCTGGGTCGCCGTAACGTAGCCGAGCGATGCCGTGGTTGAGCAGCCGTCCTCCGGGTCGCAGCACACTGGTGAGCTGCCGAGCGTAGGTGTCGATGTTCGCGCTGCCGACGTGCTCGACCATCCCGATCGACCCGATCGCGTCAAACTGCTCGCCAGCGAGATCGCGATAATCAGCGACGCGGATCTCGATCCGGTCAGCGAGGCCCGCCGCCGCCGCCCGCTCGCGGGCGAGCGCGGCCTGCCGCGCGGACAGCGTGATCCCGGTGACATGGACGCCGTGCTCGCCGGCAGCGTGAAGTGCGAAGCTGCCCCACCCGCAGCCGACATCGAGCACGCGCTCACCGGCACGCAGCCCGAGCTTGGTGCACACGAGCTCGAGCTTCGCGCGCTGCGCCTCGTCGAGCGTTTGCGCGCCGCGTGAGAAGATCGCGCACGAGTAGGCCATCGACTCGCCTAGAACCAGCCCGAAGAACTCGTTCGAGACGTCGTAATGGTGTGCAACCGCTCGCCGGTCCCGCTCACGGCTATGGCGTCGCCCCCGCGGGCGCAGTTCCGCCGCGGGCACGCGCGGCACCGACCGCAGCGCGCCGGCACACACGGCAGCGGCCGCCAGCCGCGCTTTGCCGCGCCCGTCGAGAGGCGGCACCACGTACCCGTCCAGCAGCTCGAGCACCGCGTCGATGTCGTCCACCTCAATGTCTCCACTCACGTATGCGCGGCCAAGGCCGAGCTGTCCGGGCGCGCGCAACACGTGCCCGAGCGCGCGCGGCGAGCGCACGCGGAACGTCGGCCCGCCGGTGCCGTTGGTAGGCGGCAGGCTGCTGCCGTCCCACAGCTCCAGCCGGAAGGGACGCTCGGGAAGCGCCCGCGCGAGCGCCTCGCGCAGCGGTGCGGTGACGCGCATGGCGCTCACCGTGCCTGAACCGCCGCGATCCTGGCCGCCTCGCGGTCCGGGGTCACGCGAACGACGTCCCAGGCGAGTCCGAGCCGCTCTAGCGCACCGATTACGAGCGCGGAGGGGTCGAACTCCCAGCGCCGCAGGCCATGCTCGGCAGAGGTCGGGAACGCGTGATGATTGTTGTGCCACGCCTCGCCGAGCGATAGCGGCGCCAACCACGCCAGGTTGCGCGACTCGTCGCCGGTATCAAACCGCCGCCGTCCAAAGAAGTGGCATAGAGAGTTGATGCTGTAGGTCACGTGGTGGAGCACGAGCATCCGCACCGCACCACCCCACAACAGGCCGGTCACGCCGTCGCGAAGCGTGCCGCCGAACAACCAGCCAAGCCCGAACGCCGCGGCAAGCCCGCCAAGCGCCCACACCAGAAACGTCCGGTCAACCCAGCACAAAACCGGGTCGGCAAGCAGATCGGGCGCGTAGCGCGTGCGCCGCCCACGGCGGGTATGGATGAACAGCCACCCCACGTGCGCGTGCACCAGCCCCCGCACCGCGCCGAGCAATCCACGGCCGTGAGCGATATGCGGACTGTGCGGGTCGCCCTCCCGGTCAGAAAACGCGTGATGCTTGCGGTGATCAGCGACCCACGAAATGACCGGCCCTTCGATCGCCGCCGAACCAAGGATCGCCAACGATGCCCGGACCAGACGCGTGGTCTTGAACGCGCGGTGGGTGAGCAGGCGGTGAAACCCCACGGTCACGCCGAGACCGGTAAGCACGTACAACAGCAGGAACACGAAAATGTCGTTCCAGCCCAGCAGGCTGTCCCACAACTGCCAGGCAACGAAGAACACGCTGAGGATCGGAACCGCCGTCACGACCCCCGTGATCACCCGATCACGTCGCTCGCTGACCACCGGCTCGACGTCGTCGTACACGACAGCCACTGACACGGACACAACGGCTCAGTCTAAACGCCATAGGCGAACGCAGATCAGTCACAACCCAACGTCGACCGAGCTGGGCGAGCCGCACATTGGGGTCAGTCAGCAGCCCCTCATCGCATCACCGTGCCGCGGCCAGATCGGATCTGACCGAACGATCGACTGGCCCAGGGGACAGTCGGGCCCACTATCGAGGCCCAGACCACCCAGACCGGCTCGCAGCGTGGTCAGGACGCCGTGACGGATCTGCCTCCGAAGCCGAACTCCGGAGGAGATTCCGACGCGATCACGACGGCGAGCTCAACGACGCAATCAGATGCTGCAAGCCGACAACGCACACCCCGATCTCGCGCCGGCAGCACGGGCACACGCCCACCGCTGGCAATCGGCGACCAATCTGCGAGCGTGCGGCCTGCGGGCCGTTTCTAGGTGCTCTCGCGGAGCGCCCGGGTGACGGCGTCAGCGGCCGTGTAGACGCCGAGTTTGGCTTCCAACTGCGCGAGCCGGTCTCGGACGGCGTGCAGGCTGAGGCACAGCTCCCACGCGATGTCCTCCTCTTCCTCGATCGCGGCGGCAGCACAGAGCACCTCCGTCTCGCGCGGGGTCAGGCCGAGGCGATCGAGTGCGTCGGGGCGGAAGCTTGCGACCTCCTCCTCGAGCAGCAGCGCGTGCGGATCGCCGGGCAGCAGGCTGACGGTGAGGCGCCGTCCGTCCTGGACGCTGACGAGCGGTGGGAGCGGCGGCAGAGCGAGCCACGCAGCGATGGCCTCGGGCAGCCAGCCCGGGTGCTCAGCCGCCCCGAAGTGCTCGGCGAGCCAGCGCTCGGCGTCGTGGCTCGAGTGCTCGATCTCGCCGTAGCGGTCGAGCAGCACAACCGCGGTGCCCGACGGCGTTATGGTGGCCAGCGCGCGGTCGAGCCGCTCGCGCGCCCGCGCATCCCGCAGCGCGGCCTCGAGGACAGGGCGCACGAGATCAAGCACATCGCGATCACGCTCTGAGAACTGGCGCTCGCTGCGGCCCAGCCCCGCGACGACCATCACGCGACGCTCCGCGCGAACGCCGACCGTGATCGCGTACTCGACGCCCGACGGGTGGAGCAAATCGCCGTACAGCTCACTGTGGGACAAACGGCGGGGGTCAACGGCCTCGGACAAACGCAACGCCGGGCGCCTTCGGGCAGCATGCGACGACAGCAGCGGATGACCCGCCACGTCGCCCACGATTGCCGCGAATGCACCGCGCGGCTCGGCATCGGCAGGGATCGCCTCATGTCGCACGGCGCCGGTGGCAAGCTCGACGCGATCCCACATCAACACATCCGCTGGCACAAGCTCAGCGAGGCCCGACAGCGCCCGGCGTCGCAGCTCGGCCACCGTACGGGATCCAAACAGCGCCCGGGCGAACCCGCGCGCCGCGTCCACGTCGGAGTCCGCGAGCCAAGGCATGACCTCACGAATCACGATACACCCGCGATCCGCCCGGGGCCAGCCTTGGGCAGGCGACGACTCGGCGCTCACTTCTGCAATCACCCAGATGCAGCAGTCTCAGCCGGGCTTGGTGGGGGTCGGCCACGTTTCTGCTTACGGACAGAACCGGCCACGCCGGCGGCCTACTGGGCGCCTCCTTGTGCGTCCGGGAATCACCCGCTCGTCGCCGATTGCAGGGCTCCGAGAACGGCTCGGAATCCATCCTCGTGCCTAGGTGTAGTTCCTGAGTAGGTTGGTTCCATCCGGGCCTCCTTGGAGGCTGAGAGCTGCCAAGCCACCTCAGTCCCAACCAAGGAGGACACCGGATGAATCTGCACGCTAACGCGGCGCTCAGTCTGAAAGGCCGTCGCGAGCTCTGTCTGGCTGTGGTTAGCAGGAGCGGACGCTGGCGGCGGCGGCCGAGGCCGCCGGCGTCAGTGTCCGCTGCGCTCGCAAGTGGGTGGGTCGCTACCGCGCCGAGGGAGAGGCTGGGCTGCGTGATCGCTCCTCGGCGCCGCCATCCACAACATTCGGTTATAGCCCCTCTTTGCCCGACGACACAGGCATCGTTGAGCCCAAGCGAGCGCTGCCGAATCGTGCGGCGGACCAGTGCTGCCCGCTCGGGAACGAAGAACAGCACGCAACGGCCGACGACCGCATCGAGGTCCCGTTCGAGCTCGACTGACGCCGCGTCGCCGAGACGAACGAGACGTTGCCCAGGCCGGCCTCGGCAACACGCGCTCGGGCCGTCTCGACGAGCTCGGGATTGGAATCGACCCCGATCACCGATCCCTCGGGTCCCACGAGGTCGGCGAGCAGTAGAGCTACATCGCCAGCGCCCGTGCCGACATCGAGAACCTTCATGCCGCGAACGATGCCGGCGTCCTCCAAGAACCGCGCGGTGTACAGCGCAAATATCCGGGCCTGCAACCGTAAGCGCTCGGTCTCCGTCGCGGAATGACCGAACAAGTACTCGTGTGACGGCCCGGTCACCGCAAAAGCTCCATCGCGCGCAGCGACGCTACCGACCAAACCGTCCTGTCGCAAACTCGAATCGCGTCAACGCTTGGGGCGGACGTAATCAGGGAGATGGGGCGGGCCGGTACGTGATGGGCTCGGGACTCATGAAGCCGTCTCAGCTGCCTTCACGGAGCCTCGCCCGTGTCGGCGGGCACGAACGCCGGGCCGGAGAGTTCCGCTTTTAGCCGACGAGCTCCCCGAGCAGCAGTCGAGCCATCGCAGCCCCGTGGGCGACAGCAGTCTCAATGGTCCGCCGGCACTGTCGCTTTTCGAGGTCTGCCGCTTGCCGGCGGAGCAGGCCCGAGCAAACAACCGCGCTTGCTGCGACCTGCTGAGCTGGCAAGCGGCCGACGCGGCGCTCTACCGCAGTCGGCGCGGAGCGGCAGCGGCGGGCTGGACCAACGACTCGTCGGCAGTGCCGCTGCTCCGGGCTAGGGGTCGCGCAGCTGGGATCTGAGCGGTGGCGCTGCACCGTTGCCGCGAGCCTGTTGTTGATCGACGAGATCGACTGTCCGCGCGTGCGAAGGTCGCTAACGTGAGTACCACGATGATGACCGCAGAGCCAATGGTTACTCGTGGCGCCCACTACACGGCGCTGCTCGACATGATCGATCACCGGGGAGCCACCAAACTGCACGCCAGGGAGCGCGAGCAACTGCTGGAGGCCGCGGATGTCTTGCTGTTCGGCGAGCCTGACAGCGAGCTGACGGTGCGGTCGGCCGAGGTTCTGATCGAGGCGTTGCAGACCAGTGAGCGGTGGTCAGTGGACAGCTGTGATCAAGTGCGCGAGCACCTATACGGCTGTGGTGCTCCGACCGGGGCGTCGTGAGAACCGAGCGCTCGGGCCGGCGAGCCTCGAAGGGGTAGGGCCTGCCCGGTGGGCGCCGTCGCTGGGGCGACGAGCAATCATCGTCCGATACGCGGTCTCGTAAGCGTGTGCGACAACGTCGACGTCGCAACGTTCCGCGACCCAACGGCGACAGAGCTTCGGGTCTATGTGATCCAGTCGACTCATGGCCTTGATGACCGCTGGTTCATCAATGACGTCCCGGGCTCACGGTGAGCGATCGGGCAGCTGGTAGGGCCGGGCACAGTCGTCAGTGTGAGAGCGCTCGCGGGGAGCACCTTCGAGCAGTCCACCGCCCGGCTCGTGGCCGTTGATGACCTTGGTGCCTCATAGGTCGTCGTCGTGGAGCAGCCGCCACCCGGCGCTGTAGCGGCTGGCATCTGCGCGGGCAAGCCGTTCGCGGTCTCTAGCCGCTGCCGTCACTTGTTCGCCTCGCTGGGCAACGGGCGGGTAACCGATGATGGTTGCCTGCGGTGCCTATAGCACGCGGCGGCTGTGCACGTCGATCCCGGCGCGATGGTGCGGGGGTCCTCAGGCGCGTTTAGGCCGCTGGTGGGGAATGCGAGGACCGGCGCCCGGTCGCTGGGGACTTTCCCGGTCGAAGTGCGCGACGGCGCGATCTGGCTGGTCGGCTGAGCGACGGTCCCGCCTCGCCAGCGTCGCCCTAGCCGCGAGTTCCGGGATCATCTCGATGGGCGTCTAGGTTCGGTGCCCGAGCCCGCGCCGCGCGTGGCCGGAAGCGATCTCGCCGTCTCGTAGCTGCTGGGCTTCGCGGAGGTTTTGGAGCTTCTTGAGCGAGTGGTTTTCGATTTGGCGGATGCGTTCACGGGTGACGTTGAACGTGCGGCCGACCTCGTCGAGCGTGCGCGGGTGCTCGCCGCCGAGGCCGTAGCGCAGCTCGAGCACGCGCCGCTCGCGGTAGCTGAGGCTCTCGAGCGCCTCGCGCAGCGCTTCGTTTGTCAGGATCTCGGCGGCGCGCTCGTAGGGAGACTCGGCTCGTTCGTCGGGGATCAGCTGGCCGAACTCGGATTGTTCCTCGTCGCCGACGGGCTTCTCGAGCGAGATCGGCGCTTGCGCGGAGCGTTTGATCGCGGCGATCTCGTCGGGCTCGATGCCGGTCACTTCGGCGATCTCCTCGGCTGTCGGCTCACGGCCGAGCGCTGTCACGAGCTTGCGCTCCGCCCGGCCGATCTGGTTGAGCTTCTCGATGATATGGACGGGGATCCGGATCGTCCGCGCCTTATCAGCGAGCGCACGGGCGACCGCCTGACGGATCCACCAGGTCGCGTAGGTCGAGAACTTGAAGCCCTTGCGGTAGTCGAACTTCTCCGCCCCACGGATGAGGCCGATCGTGCCCTCCTGGATCAGGTCGAGGAACGGCAGCCCCTGGTTGCGGTAGTTCTTCGCGATCGAGACGACCAGCCGCAGGTTCGACTCGACCATCTTCTGCTTGGCGTCCAGGTCACCGCGCCAGATCCGCTTGGCGAGGTCGACCTCCTCCTCGGCGCTCAGCAGCCGTCCCTTGCCGATGCCCTTGAGGAACAGCTGCAGACCGTCGGTCGTCCCCTCTGGCTTGAGATCCAGCGGAGCCTTGCGGCGGCTGCGCTTCTCGGTCGCGCGCTCGATGTTCAGGCTCGCCGCGGTGACCGGATCGACCTCTTCGACGAGCTCGATCTCCGCCCGCTCGAGGAAATCGTGCAGCTCCTCGACGTCGGTTTCATCGAGGTCGAGCTCGGCCGTGGCGGTCGCGATCTCGGCGTATGTGAGCACGCCGACGTGCAGCCCGCGAGCGATCAGACCCTTGACCTCTTCCAGCTCCTGAAGTTCCGCTGCTGACATGTGGTCGCGTTTCGCGTTCAGCCCGCGTGGCTCAAACCGGCCCACGTCGCTGCCAGGCTCGCGCCGAGCGCGAAGTGCGAACCTTCGTCTGGCGGCACCGTTCGCGCCGATGGCCCGCCGCAACGAAAGCTTCGGGGACGGGCGGCAGTCGCGGCGGCGCGGCAAGGGTGGGCGCGCGGCGGCGATGTCTCACGGCTTCGTCGCCGCTGCCGGGAGCGCGAGAACTGGAGGAACTTGTGGGATGAGAGAGTGAGCGTCGCAGCTTTCGATTTCGAGCCGGACGCGTGCGTGCCTGAGCTCGCGTCGAGCGATGATCTCGCCGACCACGTCGGCGATCAGCTGCCCCGGCCCTGATCCGCCGCGATGCGACGTGACGCCGCATGACTCGACTACGCGGTACCTGGACGATTTCGCTCAAGCCGCCACCCCCACCGAGAGCTCAACCCGTTACACCACGCAATCCGACTTGACTGATCGGATCGGCTTTGGCTTTGGCTTTGGCTGTTGTGTAGACGCGTCTTGCACGCCAGACATTCGAAATGCGGCAGCGACAGGCCGTGCTAATCGGACGATCGCGTCAGGTACGCGTGGCGGGGGTCGCTCGGACGGTGCGGGTCTGCGTTGGTCCGGGTGCCGTCCGCTGGCCGGGTGATCAGGTGTCGTCGGGCATCGATTGCCGCCGAGATCCGCCGCGATCCGCGATCGCGAGTCAACTCGCCACGCCTACGCGCTGCCGAATTGTGTTCGGTCTGCGTCATGGTCGTCAAGCCTTCCCGTCCCTCTGGTGGGTCCGCGCGGAAAGGAAGAGGGCTAGAACCCCCGCGCGTTCAATGAGGTAGGGACGCGGCCACCGGGCCGGTGGGGTAACGCCCGTAGAAGTACCGCACCGGCCCCGCAGTCAAAACCAGTAGCCCCGCCTCACGCCTCGTGGCGCAAGAAGCGCCGTTGGTGGCTGCCGGGCTAGGGCTGAGAATCCTGGCCGCAGGGCCAGCCCATCCACGACTGTACTCCTGTTGCGGGCGTTTATGTGAACCTGCCCTGAAAGGTTTCCTCGGGCTCGTCCGCGGCGCGGGCATCGGCCGATTCATCGCCAGTGGCCGGCTTGTCCCCCATGCAGCTTGCCCGCGCCGGAATCATTGACCCAAACCGCCGACCCCGGAGACCGCATCGACAACTCGGCTATCCGCTCACCGGCTATTGACCGCGGATCGCCCCAAGGCGCCGCGCTACGACGACGAGACGCGAGCAATCGCCATTCCGAATGCCCGGCGGCGAGGAGCCACAACAACATCAGGTCGATGAGCACCCAGCCGCTCGTCGCCGACGTCGCACGCGGCCTGAGCGGCGAACGCGACCCGTGACCGCAGGCACGGTCAGCCGGCCGCTCGCAGCACCGCGAGGATCCGCGGGTGGCCAGCAATCTCGAGCTCGTCGACGACCTCGATCTCGTCCAGGCCAGCGATTCTCGCCAATCGCCGCAGACCTTCCGCCGAGAAACCCCAGTAGACGAAGTCATCGCGCGCGTACACGTCGCCCGTCTCGTGAACCTCGATCGCGGGCGCGTCGGCGCCCAGATGCGACCGTAGGTCTCGACCACGATCTCGCCGCCCGCAGCGAGCACACCCCCCAGTGCCCGCAGCAACCCGACCGGGTCGGTCACCCGGTGCAAGAGACCGAAACACAACACAACATCGAACCGCTCGGCGAGCTCGTTCACATCGACCGCGTCCATGCGCCGGTACTCGACCCGCGATCCGACCAGCCCGGCTATCGCGCGGAAGCCGGCGCCGCCCTCAAGCGTTATCCCGAAGCGAGCACGCACCCAGTCGACCTACTGCTCATTGTCGACCGCGACAACGCGCCGCGCACCCCGGGCCTCCGCGAGAAAGCTGTAGAAGCCGTCAAACGCGCCCACATCGAGCACGCTACGGCCCGCAAACCGATCCGCGCCGAGCACCCCCAGGCGGTAGCCGTGATCACGGGCAACACCCGGTGTGTAGATCCCCGGCGCAAGCGCGAACGTGTGAAACCAAAGCGGAACCGAATCACGGACACGCTCAGCCACCGCAGCCGGCGCACCGATCGCATCACGTCGGCGACAACCCGCTCGGCACCGGACGTCTCAGGAATCGGCTCCACCGCGTTTGCATGAGCCGCCAACGCATCAACTCCAATTCTCTCGTTCACAAGACAGTCACACCTTGACAGCCTGACCGCCCCGACGCCTCGAGAGCGCCTACGCGATACGCGCAACCTCGGCTTCAGCATCTAGCCCGGCACCCGCGCCACGTCAGCGGCCACGACCCCACGGCACGCGAGTCGACCGCGGCGCGACCCAGCGCTCCGCGGCGACCCAACCCGCGGTCGCCAAGCGTCCGGTCACAGCAGCGCAGCTTGGAACGCTGAACGCCCACAATTCCGCTGGAGAGCGACAATCCATCAACGACTCCTGCTGACGCCCAGCAACAGCGGCTGCTAGAGCACCTCCGCGAGGCCGGCATCCAGGGGGTCGCGTTCGCTGAGCTGCACGCGTCCGGGATCGCGTTCCCGGCCGCCGTCGTGGCAGAGCTCGAGCTAAACGGATACGTCATCGAGCGCGTCTATGACCACGGCAGG
>CAVWFJ010000019.1:0-507465 GCA_963754055.1 uncultured Solirubrobacterales bacterium | reverse complement strand
AAGAACTTCTGGACATCCAAATCGATAATCCAGTTGAACTCCCAGCACCGCTGCTGGCATACCCCAACCGCGTCATGGGCCGACTTGCCCGGCCGATAGCCATAGGAGTCCGGATGGAACCGCGGTTCCGCCCGCTCCCCCAAATACGTAGCCACCACCGTTTGAGCGACCCTGTCCGCGATCGTCGGCACACCTAACAAACGGACCCCGCCACCATGCGGCTTGGGGACCTCCACCGCCCTGACCGGGGGCGGAAAGTACGACCCCGAGCTCATCCGATTCCAGATCTTGTACAGGTTTCCCTTCAGATCGGCCTCGAACTCGTCCAGCGCCTGCCCGTCCACTCCCGGGGCACCCTTGTTCGCCTTGACCTGCCGCCACGCCTCCCAAACCATCAGCTTCGGAATCTCGAACGGCTTGCCTTCAGGCCTTGGCATGTTCTGCTCGCTTCCTCCCGGAGCCTTCGCCCCGGTTGATCGAAACAACATTCCTGGTGAGCCGGCTCCTTCGCTCCACCACCACCCCAGCGAGCAGCGGCTTCTCAGCTACTACGGGCCGGTCCGCCAGCGAGCGCCTCATCGGTACTCAATGCCTTCGGTTTTCTGCCTCGGCACGCTCCCTCTCACGACCGTCGGGGCCTGCGACCCCGGTCGTCGTATCGACGCTCGCCTTCTCACGTTCCGTACAAGAGCCGCAGACCAGGCTCACGCCGCCTCTACGCCGGACACCACCTGGCCAATACCCGGGCACCCGCCAGGCTCATCTCGAAGGACGCACCAGAGCCCCCGATTTCGATGCCATCTAAAAGAGTTTCGACGCCTCAACAGCGCACGCCCAACCAGGTCTCCCCGACCGAGCGCTTCTGGAACGTCTTCCTGGTCCCCACCTGACGCGGTCATGCCGCACCTTTTCCCTATCGCTCACCACGACGGTCTTCAGCCAACGCAGCACAGGGTGGTTTAGCGCCTGCCCCCGAAGGCCGACGCTGGAGGGCCAACGATCCCCCATCTCTCGCACAGCTCCGATTATATAAGGGGTCTTCTACACGACTCCTCCTTCAGCGTTCGTGACGCACGGTGCGGCTCTTTTGAAGGGACGTTGGGCTTGGTCTGAGCTGACGTTGAATCCCCTGTAGTTATGGGGTTGTGGGCTGTCGCGCCGGGCTCGGGGATCGGCGTCTGGGAGCCTCGGGTGGGGTGAGTCGCCGGGGTTGAGCGGCCTGGAGTGCTCTATCCGGGGGTTCTGGGCGGGTCAGCGGCGTTGGAAGGGTCTGCGCGGGCGGAGCCGAGGACTCATATGAAGGGTGTCGAAGTCGGCGTTGTTCATGTCCAGCGTCGACCACGGAGGTGGCCAACGTGACCGCCGATCTCGACACCCGTTGCGGCGAACTTTACGCGTCGGGGGATGAAGTCCTGCCTGCCGGGCAGGGTGAGGACGACCGTGCAACCGGGCTTGGAGGTCTCGGCGATGGCTCAGCGAGCGAGTCGGTTCGAGCGTCCGGGTTCAGCGCGAGCTACGCGCAGTTTGAGTCGCTGATCGGTTTCTTGGACGGCGCGGACGCTGCCGGGCTCTCGCACGCCGAGCTCGAGGAGCGTCTTGACCGTGACGGCCGGGAGCTTTTGCGGCGGCTTTTGGATGATCACCTCGCGTTGCGGGCAGCGCGCGAGCAGCGCCTGGATGAGGTGATCGGCGATGAGGGGGTGCGGCGCGTGCGGGTCGAGGCCGGGCACGAGCGTGCCTTGGAGACAGTGTTCGGGACCGTGAGCGTCGGGCGGCTGGCGTACCGGGCGCCCGGGGTAGGGAATCTCCATCCCGCTGACGCGGCGTTGAACCTGCCGGTCGAGCGTCACTCGCACGGGCTGCGCAAGCTGTGCGCGCTGGAGAGCCCGCGCGGCAGCTTCGAAGGTGCGCTGGAAGCGATCGAGCGCCAGACCGGGGTGAGGCTCGGCAAGCGTCAGGTCGAGGAGCTCGCCGGCCTGGCGGCGATGGACTTTGAGGACTTCTACGAGAACCGCCGTCCCGTGCGCGGGAAGCCGGGCGAGCTGTTGGTGCTCTCCGCTGATGGCAAGGGGATCGTGATGCGCCCCGACGCGCTCAGGACCCGCGCCCCGGCCAGGCCACGCGCGGGCCCCGCGACCAAGCCGCGGCTCTCAGGCGAGGAGCAGCAGAACCGCAAGCGGATGGCGGAAATCGGCGCCGTCTACGACGCCAACCCGGCACCGCGCACGACAGCCGACATCCTCAGCTCGGCCGGACCACAGGACTACCAGCCCGCCCCCGGCCCGGTCGCCAAACACAAATGGCTGACCGCCAGCATTGTCAACGCCCCCGCCGAGGTCATCAAGCGGATCTTCGACGAGGCCGACAGGCGCGACCCCAACCACCGCCGCACGTGGATCGCGCTGGTCGACGGCGCCAACCACCAGATCGACCGGATCCGCTTCGAGGCTCGCAAACGGGAGGTCAAGGTCACGATCGTCGTCGACTTCGTGCACGTCCTCGAATACCTCTGGAGCGCCGCCAACTGCCTATACCCCGATCTGGACACCGAACGATGGATTCACTGCCAGGCGACCAAGATCCTCCAAGGACACGCCCGCAAGGTCGCGGGCATGATCCGCCGCACCGCCACCAAGGCCCGACTACAGGGCGCCCGGCGCAAGGGCGCCGACGACGCCGCCAACTACCTCACCAACAAAGCCCCGTACCTCGATTACCCCACCGCCCTCCGCGAGGGCTGGCCGATCGCGACCGGGATCATCGAAGGCGCCTGCCGCCACCTCGTCAAAGACCGGATGGACATCACCGGCGCGCGCTGGGGACTCGCCGGCGCCGAAGCGATCCTCAAACTACGCGCCATCAAAGCCAACGGCGACTTCGACGCCTACTGGCACTACCACCTCACCCAAGAACGACACCACGTCCACGAAGCCCGCTTCCACGACCACCTCATCCCACACGGCACGTGAGAGTCACTCGTCGGTCACTCCAGAAGAGCCGCACCCCGCGTCAAGTTCGGCCGTGGAGCGCCGGCGGGCCCCCGTCCGAGGGTTCCGCGCATTGGGGTCTTCCGACGTTATCGGCGCCGAGGCGCGTACCAGACCGAACGCAGGACGCTCCGGGTGCTGGGGCCGGTTGCGGGCTCCAAGAGCGGCCATCGGCGTGAGGACATCCGACGTGCTCAGCGTCTGCGACGAACGAGGTCGCAAAGCGTGTTGCCGTTCAGCAGTCCGATGAGGAGTCCGGTGCCGATCACGGGCGATGCGGAGTGAGGGGTCAGGCGTGTGCGGCGACCTCGCGGACCTCGACGTTCTCGAGCGTCACTGCGCCGGGAACGGCTGATCTAACCTGCTCACTCATCTGGTTGGCGGCGTCCTCGGACTCGTACACGATCATGGTCAGTCCGGCGTCGTCCTTGATCGTCCAGTACCCGGTGACGAATCCTGGGGCTAGTTGGATCAGGTCAAGCAGCCAAGCCGGTGCTCCCAGGACGGGCGTCCTGGTTCACGCTACCTCTACCGCCCGCTCGGTTGTCTGTGTCGCGGCGGTGAGCCGCGCGGCTGAGTCGGGGTCGTGCGAGGGCAGGTAGATGGTCGGGTGCTTCGCGCAGTGAGCGAGGATCGTTTCCATCGTCGCGATGTGCACCTTGGGGTCCGGCGCGACCGCGTCGGCGCGAAGCGCATGGAGTTGCTCGAGTGAGTCTGTCGTGTCACCGGCGAGCATCACGTGGCGTCCTGAGTCATCGACGCAGATCACTGACACGTGTCCGGGGGTGTGCCCAGGCGTGTCGACGACGACGATGCGTCCGTCATCGCTAATGGCACGGCTGCGTTGGAACTCTCCGAACGGCCCGCCGTCGAGCGCGAATGTCTCTGGGTCGAATCCCGGGGGGAGCGGCTGGCGCAGGACGCGCCGCATGAGACGCGCCGTCGGCGAGGAGAGAGACTGCAGCTCCGCCTCGTGGATCAGTCCTCGCGTGCGCACGTGGACCAGCCCGTCGATGTGGTCGCCGTGGGCGTGGGTGATCCATACCTCTGAGACGTCGTCGAGCGCGAGCCCAGCGTTGGCGATAGCGGCGGGGAGTTCTTGCTCGCGTGTCACGCCCATGCGCGCGAACGGGACGTTCCGCACAGCGGCGGTCTCGCCGGTGTCCACGAGCCGCAGGACCCCGTCGTGGTCGATCGCCCAGCAGTGGATCGGCAGCGGGTCTAAGAAGTCGCCGGGTAGGAATAGGTCGAGCTGTCGGCGTGCGCTGTGCCTGGGGAATAGGAAGCTGTGCTTGACGCTCACGGTTCCGGTCGTGAGAGCATGGATCTTCATCCAGTGGGCTCCGATCTTGGTCTTATTGAGGGCGTCGGGCCCGCGTTCATCGGACCGGTCGTCGCTGTGTCGGGAGAGCGATTAGGGGTCGCGGATGGCTCTTGATTTCGGGTTTGGCGTGACGATCTGCCGTGCGTCTAGGCGGATTGCGGCGTCGGGGTCGTGGGAGGGGAGGTAGACGAGCGGCCGCTCACGCGCCAGTTCGCGGACGCGATGTAGCGTCTGCCTGGCCGCTGGTTCATCGGGTGCGACGCCGTCGATCGCCTCCTTCGCCATTAGCGCTTCGGTGTAGGAGGTGTCGCCGGCGAAGAACACCGACTGCGGTCCTTCTTCGAGGACGACTGACACGTGGCCGCGCGTGTGCCCGTGGGTCGCGACGATCCGCACGTTACCGGCCTCGGTCACGCGTAGGCTCGCTGGGAAGGGTCCGAACGGCTCGGGGTCGAGGTCGAACAGACGCGGGGAGAGCCACTGGGGCCAGCGGTGAGGCAGGAACCCGCGTGCCTTGCCCATCAGGCCGCTGGCGTTCTCAAACTCGGACCGGTGGATCAGAATCTCGCTGTTCGGGAAGTGCGACAGTCCGCCAGCGTGGTCGGTATGCAGGTGGGTCATGATGACCCAGCGAACGTCGTCCGGGAGGAACCCGAGCGCCTTGAGCGTGGGGCCGATCTCGTCTTGCGGCGCGACCCACTCGCGTACCGCGAGCATGAAGTACGGCTGCCAGCGCGGGAAGTAGCCGGGGTCCGCGACATGTGAGGTTTCACCGGTATCAACGACGATCAGGCCCTCGGGGTGCTCGATCAGCCACGCGAAGATCGGGAGCGGATCGGTCCAGTTCCGATCGATCAGCGTGTTCGCCAATCGCATCGGTCCCCGGCCCGTTCCCTCCCGTTGGCGAGTCTTGACCGCGACGGTCCCAGTCTGAATAGCGTGAACCTTCATCCCGCTTGACGCCCCGCCGGGCGGCGCGTTCGCGGCTCGGGTCTCGCTGGCCGCCATCCACACCCCTCGTCTCAGTGATTGACCGGATCGGTTCGGCTTGACGACGGGTGTGTCTTCGGGCGCTCGGGGATGGGCGTGGGCTCGCTCGGTTCTGAGATTCGGGTGTCCCAGCGGTCGTAGTAGGGACGCACGCCGAACACCTTCGCCAGCATCGACAGGGGTGGGAGGACGAGGTTCTGCACCCAGATGGGTGGTGAGGTGGGGCGGCTTTCGTGACGGAAGTGCCAGAGGGTGGCGCCGAGCTGGAGCGGGTTCTTTGGTGCGCCGCGGGAGGTTGTCTTGCCTTCTGTTCCCAGACCGGCGAAGGCCTCGTGCATCTGTTTGCTCTGCAGCGCGGGACGGAGCTCGACAACGCCTTCGATCTCGACTGATCCTGGGTTTGACTCGGAATGACGCACGCCGACGGGCACAACGATCGACTGGCCCGGTCCGACGACGCGTTCCTCGCCGTTGACGGTGAAGTGCGCCTCGCCCGCGGTGATCGTGAAGCGCTCTTCCTGGTAAGGGTGGACGTGCTCGGTGATCGCGCCACCGGGCAAGCTGCGCCAGTTGAAGCGGACCATGTCCTCGCCGTTGTCCTCGGCGACGTCCGTGAACTGGATCCACTCGCTGGTGGCCGGGTTGGAGATCGGTCGAAATCGCCCAGCGTCAACAGGCTCGCCGGAGGCGCTGTCCGGGGCGTCGGTGGTGCCCGCTATGTCGATACCGGTCCGGGTCACGACGTCTCTCTGTCCCGTGGCTGGCGTGGCGTCCCATTCCGGTTCTGGTACCAGGCGACGGTCGCCGAGACGGCGGTGGCGAGCGGGGTCCCGGAGGTGCCGAACGTGGACTGATATTTGGTGGTGTCGAGGACGAACGGCGCGTCGAACTCGTAGGACAGCTCGACGAGTTCCCGGATCGTCGGGTTGAACACCCCCAGAGCACGCACGGCGAGCTTGGGTAGCGAGCGGACGCTGACCGTGTGGCCGACGTCGCCGGCGACGAGATCGAGGATCCGTCGGGTCGTGACTGTCTCGGGACCCGAGGTGCCAAACACCCCCGACGGCACGCTCGTCGGTCCCGAGGGTCGCCAGACCCGCCGCCATGTCCGGGACGTAGCTGTAGGTATGCGGCAAATTCGGGTTGCCGACGAAGTCAGCACGCTTGCCGGCAACCGCGTTGGCGAACACGCGCTCACCGAGCGATGACTCGGTAACCCCGGCACCGAAGAAGTCAGACGCCCGCCCGATCGCGATCCGGACCCGACCGGCATCCGCGGCATCGAGCAGCTCCTGGGTCATCGCCGCCCGGGTTCGACCCTTGACGGTCGTCGCCGCCAGCGGCAGATCCTCGGTCATCGCCTTGCCACCCGTCGGGCCATAGCCATAGATGTTCTCTAGGCTCACCAGCAGCGCACCATTGCGCTCGGCCGACGCCAGCACGCCTCGCTGTAGCGGCGGGAAGCGGTCGGGCCAATCGGTGTACGGCGCGTTGAGGCACTGGTACACGACCGACGCGCCCTTGGCCGCATCCGTCGCGGCCTCGGCGTCGGTCGCGTCGGCCGCCCGCCAATCGACCCCGTCGACCAGCTCCGACGGCCGGTTTCGCGACACCACCCGAACCGGCAGACCAAGATCGACCAACCGGGCGGTGAGGGCACTCCCGACCTGCCCGAAGCCGAACACCACATGCAGCCGATCCTCACTCATAGCTGCACTCCCGTCGAGGACGCAACCGTGTTGGCCTTGGCGTGCTCCGCTGCGCGTCGGACCTCCGCGAGGTCGTGGAAGCCCGCGAGCGCAGTCCCGAGCAGCAGCAAGCCGGCGGCGATGCCCGTAGTCGCCACCAGCGCGGTGCCTGACATCGTGGCAACCAGGATCACCGGTCCGACGGTCAGTGCCCATCCAACCGGCCGGTAGCGCGGGATATGGACTCGATGGTCGAGCCACAGCAAGAGCGGTCCGATCGTGATCGCGATCGACGGCAGCACCCAATCGGAGTGACCGGCCGAGCTCACGATGATCGGCAAAACAATCGCCGCTGCGAACTCTAGGACCGTCGCGATCGTGACGTCACGCTCGATCCGCCTGCCCTCCGGAGTCTTCGGCCGCGGGGCGGGGCCGGCCGTCGCCGTGACCGCATACACAAACACGCCGATCACGGTCACGCCAAACGCCGCGATCAGCACATCCGCCACGCCACCGCCGATCACCAGGCTCCCACGCACCAGCCAGAACGCGGCGAAGGCAGCCTGAATCAGCCCCCCGATCCACCTCACGCGCCTTGACCATGCCGCGGTCGGCGTCAAATCCGCGGCGTTCGTCGCGGCGCTCAGACGATGAGTGTCCGTCGCGCCCAACGCGGTCGCCACGGGACTCTCCGCTGCCTGCTCACTCGCCAGCACGGTTGCTCCTTTCGATGACCCTCGAGCAACCTGGCAGTCGGCGACGGCCGAGCCTCGACGTCCGTCGACCGCAAATTACCCTCACGACAGTAGGTCTGTAAATGGTCCGTTCGGACCTGTTAAGGGGGCCCGTTCGGGCCCCCCCCGGCGAGTTGGAGACCGCGTCGGAGTGGACCCGATCATCTACTCGCGTCCTCGCCCGCACAGCCCACGCGCCGGGTGTAGATTCCCTTCGAGTAAAGGATCTCGGGGGATCGGGACAGATGCCCGCGCAACACGAGTCAACGCAACGCCCGCGGCCCATTACGGTCGTCGTGGTCGACGACGAGCAGATGATCCGCGGCGCCCTGGCCCAGACGCTGACCGGCGGCGGGCTCTACCTCGTCGGCGAAGCGGCCAACGCGCAAGACGCCCTCAGGGTGGTAGTCGACGTCCGCCCCGACGTCGTGCTGATGGACCTCCGGCTTCCCGACAGCTCAGGTGTGCAGACGATCGAGCAGCTCACCCGCCTCGCCCCCGCCTCGCGCATACTGATCCTCACCCGCACAGAGCAGAACCGCGTCGTCGAGGCGATCGTCGCCGGCGCCAGCGGCTACGTCCTCAAGACCGCACCGCCAAAGGCGATCATCGCGGCGGTCAGAGCAACCGCCGCCGGAGAATCGGTCATCTCCTCCCAGATCGCCGGGAAACTCCTGCAGCGCATCCGCGAACGCGACATACCCATCACCACCACCAGCGACAACGCCGCGAGCGCGATCCGCGCCGTCCTCACCGAACGAGAGCTAGAGATCTTCGAACGGCTCGCCAGCGGCAAAAGCAATCACGACATCGCCCACGAGCTCTCGCTCAGCACCAACACCGTCCACAACCACATCGCCAGCATCCTCGCCAAACTCCACCTCGACAATCGCATCCAAGCAGCCGTCCAAGCCGTACGCAGCGGGATCTCCTGAGCCGAGGCAGCGGGCCGGCCGTCACCGGCGGGAGCCTTCCTAGTCGTATATGTGAGACGCAGCCGCGCCCCGCGGATGGCGCCGTGCAGCAGCACGACCGGCTGCTCGTGGCCGCCGTGCCGTGCGCGCAGCGTCACCTCGCCGACGTCGACATGTTCGCGTGAGGGCTTTGAACACGAGCTACTCCGACTCGCGTGACGTCCGCGTGTGGGACGAGGCGGGCCGCGCGTTATTCGATGCCGGGTCGATCCCGGCTCGCGGCCGCGAGCGGACGTCGACGACGGATTGGCGTGGCCGTGGGGCTGCTGGGGGAATCTCGGTTCGTGTCATCCCGTTGGCCTGGGCGGGCGGAGTCCGGGTAGTCGAGTCGACGCGGATCGTTGTACGGCGGTTGAAGGTCGCCGCCGCGCGTGGCTCGTGCACGACGGGCGAGGCGGATGGTCTGCCAACGGGCGGCCGCGCGCAGTTGGTCCTCGACGCGAGCGGTGGCGAGCGCTCGAGCGAGAGCGGGATGCAGCATTGTGAGCCTCCTTAGTCCACGACGACAGTTCACTCAAGCCTGAAAGGTAGACTACCATCATTCAGGCGAATATGAAACTTGGAGGAGTAGACTTGCTGAGATGCGAGCAACCGATCCCCGGGTCCAACTATTGGCCGAACTCGCCGACGACACGCGATACGCCGTGCTAGAGCGCCTTGAGCAGGGCCCGGCCTCAGCCAGCGAACTGGCCGAGCGCCTCGACGTGTCGCCAACGCAACTGGCCAATCACCTACGGCGACTGCGCGATACCGGGCTCGTAGCGGTCAGCCACCAGGGCCGCCTCGCGCTCTACGAGCTCGCCGAGCCGGGACTGCGGGAGATCTTCTCGATGCTCAACGGCCTCCGCGGAACCCCGCCACGAACAGGCCGCCCGGCGCAGGTAGCCGCCACCTGCTATGACCACCTCGCCGGGCAGATCGGCGTCGCTCTGATGGACCACCTCATCCAATCACGAGCGCTCGAAGCCCGAGACGGCGAAGGGGAACTCAAGCTCGGCCCAGAAGCCGCCCGCGGCTTCGCCGAGCTCGGAGTCGAGCTGCCCACCAAGCCAGCCCGCCGCACGCTCGCCTTCTCCTGCATGGACCCTCGCATCGGACGAGCGCACCTCGGAGGTCAACTCGGCGCCCAGCTCGCGGCCTCCCTGCACCAAAAAGGCTGGGTCAAACCCACCACGCAGCCACGCCGCCTCGAACTCACGCCAGCCGGCAACAAAGCCCTACACCGCCTCGGCATCCACCTCGAAGCGGCCGCCGACCACCCCAAGAACCACACCGACGGGCCGGTAGAGGAGCCGTAGTTCAGGCCGGGCAGGTAGTCGATGATCGGGGTTTCGGGATAGAGTCCCTTCTCGCTCAGCAGCCGGGTCGTCGCGCATCGAGTTCGCCACTGACAGTGACGATCGCGACGTCGCCGAGCATGGTTGTTTTCGGGTCACCTGTCGCCTCGCGCACGGTCAGAAGCTGGCCCGTACACTGGGCGGCTAGCCCTAGCCGTGTCGCGCCGCGCGATGGGGCGTGACCGGTTGGGTCGTCACTCGTGGGGAGCGATGACGAGCAGCGTGGCGTCGTCGCGCAGCGGTTCGGGCGAGGCTGTGATCACGGCATCTTGTATGCCGCGCACCGTCGCGGCGGCAGATCGAGGACCGAGCTCGGCGAGGACCGCTCGGAGGCCATCTTCACCGATGCGGCTGCCGTCGGCGGTCCGTCGCTCGCTGACTCCATCTGAGTACAGCAACACCCGGTCCCCCGGGCCCGCCACAGCGCTCAGGACCGGGAACCGGCGCTCTGAGAACCGCATGCCGAGCGGATAGGTGCGCTCGCCATCGAGTTCGTCGACCCGTCCATCGGAGCGCACAATCAGCGGCGTCGGATGGCCGCAGTTGATCCAGCGCAGCCGATACCCGTCGGCGTCCCAGGACCCCAGCACAGCGGTCAAGTACCGGTGCATGTCGAGCGACGAGATCGCTTCGTCGGCCAGCGACGCGGCCTCCTCCAGCCCAGCGCCGCCGCGGCGGGCCGCACGCAGAGCGCCGATCGCGAGCGAGGAAAGCGCCGCCGCCGAGTTGCCCTTACCGGTCGCGTCAGCAACGACCAGCCACAAACCGTCCGCATTCCCGGCGTAGTCAAAGAAGTCGCCGCCGACGTCATAGCCGGGCAGCACGCCCCCGGCGACGTCCGCCCCGCTCACGCGGGCAAGCCGCGGCGGCAGCAGATTCTGCTGGATCTCAGCGGCGGGGTGGGTGTCCTTGCGCCGACGCACAGCATGCACCACGTCCGTATAGCCGGAGGCCATCTCCAACGCCAAGCCGGCCTGGCCCCCCAATGCCTCGAGATCAACGCCGGACGGGTCGCGAGCGAGCAGAAAACCCATGACGCGATCACGCACGACCATCGGCCACAACGTGCACGGTCCAACGCGGTCGATCACCAGCTCCCGCAACTGCGGCAGAGCCTCTGGAATGATCTCCGGGCCGACGCCGACCGGGGCACGGATCCGCTCGGGAAACCGGTCCACATCGCCGGCCAAGCGCACCGCGAACGACCCCTCTACATCTAGTACATAGGCCGCAACCGGGCAGCCCGCCTGGGCCGACGCGACCTCGACGACCCTTTCGGGCACCAGATGCGGCAACGACGCCCCCAGCAACTCCCGCGCGTCGGATCCGCCACTCACCATCATTCCCCAGCAACATACGCCCTCGCCCACCCAACTCGGCCGCTCACGACACACCGACCACCGCGCCCCCATCGACATGGGCTCCGCCCTAGCGTCGTTAACCGACACGCCGCTACCGGTTTCCACTGACGACACGGAGAGTGCTCTCTTGCCCGGCGCAGACGCCCGCTTCGCCTGGCGAGGCGTTGATGCGCGCGCGTTCACGGCCAGACCCGCCTCGGTGAAGACGACACGCATTGGTCGTAGAGGCCCCCGGCAGAGCACGGACGGGCCGGTTCGACGATGATTGTCGACGTGTCCGAGAAACCCGCCGCCCGAAGCGTCAAGATCTCCGCCGACGAGCGCACCGGATGGTCATCGGAGCGCCCACGCGCAAGTGGCGCCCCGCCCCGCCCCGCCGACGTGTCAGTCCGGTGCCGCGTCCTCGCTCCCTCGCATCGGCTGCGCTACTCGCCCGGTAGCCTTCTCGTCATCGTTGGTGCCGAGGCGTCAGAGCCCGCACGGTTCGCGGAGCGAGTCGTCGAGGAGCGCGGGGCGACGCTGGCCCCCACTCGCGTACGAGCACTGCTAGCCGGTCGGGTCGCGGAGAACGTGATCGAGGAACGTGCTAGCGAACTGCTCGCCGGAGCTGTTCTCAACCGCCTGAAGTCTCAGCAGAGCGTCGTCCTGCCACTCGAGGGTTTCGACGCTTCAGAGCGCGAACGGTACGTGCGCCTCGCGCATGACCTCCGGCGCCCGCGACACCTGATCCTGCTGGACGCTTCGCGCGACAAGGTACTCGACAATGAGCGACCGACGCTCGACGAACTCCGGCGCTCGCTCGACGCCGGCGAACTCGGACGCGAGGGGTTCCAGACCACACTTCGTCTCGGCGGTCGCGCACTCACCGAGCTCAAACGAATCGTCTTTCAGCCCCCGCCCCGCGACGACTGATCCTCGCCGATTGCAGGGCTGGCGTGCCGGGGTGAACACCCACGTTTTGCATAAGAAGCTCGTTGTGCGTGGCCTCGTGGTACCAGAGCAGCAGAGGGAAGACGTGCTATTTCGCGCGCGTTGTCGCTTCACGCCTTAGGGGGTCATCCAGCCGGTGTGGCCCCTCCGGGAGAAGAGCATTAGCGCCGAGCTCCCCGGAAGATCACGGTGGCTCTCATCGTGGCCGGCACGTCATTTGGCCCAGTCTCCCTCACCACACACGAACATCTGTGCCTGGCGGTAATCGCCCCTGCCTTGATTGTCGGCCCGGATGAAGTCGGGTTTATAGATCCCGAGGCCCCCCGCGTTGGGGTCAAGCGACGTACTCAAGGGGGCGAACATTCGGGTCAACACCGATTGCGGCGGCAGCGCTGGCTTGATGTGAGTGAGGTCGATGCCTTTGACATTTCCCATCGCCAGCACGTCGTAGAGGTTGGGCAGCTCCTGGAGCAGCGCTACCTGGCCGTTGTCCTGCTCGTCATCGAACGGGTACCACGGAATCAGGGCCTTTGTGCCGCCGCAGGGGTAGTCGCGGGCGTTGGTCGTCACGTGGCGATCCTTGGGCGCATAGTGGACAACCCGCGGACCGAGCACGTAGGCCGGGTAGGCGATCTTCATTAGGGCCTGGTCGAACTCCGCCTCGATGGACTTGTACGCCGCCACCGAGGCTGCCGTTCTATCCTCCGGAGTGAGCTGCCACTCGGGCGGGCAATCTGGCGCCTTGGGACTGCATTCGGCGAGCGAGCCGACCGTCTCGAGTTTCTGGTAATCGCCGACGATGATGTCGCCGAGCCGCCGAAAACTCTTCTGGGCCTCCCCGAGGCGCGTGATCATGTCTCTGGCCAGCTCGTGCGCGGAAGCGGTGATCGATCCCTCGCCCTCGCCACCAGGCTCCTTAACCAGGAACTCCAGGCCTACTTCGTAGATGACCGCGATTCCCTCTAGCACCTTTGAGGCGGCAAGCCCCCCGATCGTGGCCAGGCCCCCGATGATCCGGAGCGCCGCCACCGTGCCTTTCTGCTCCGGAGGCTTGATCGCTTCGGTCACCGTATCCGTCACGGTGGTCAATTTGCTCCAGCTCGAGATTGCGGCCTGCGCGTCGAACGGTTCCGCCAGATCGCTCATGTACCTGCGGACTCGGCCCACGAACCTCATCTCTTTGGCCAGCTCGGTCTGCGCGGCCTTGAACGCGGGCTGATTGAAGCCGTGGCCGTCGCCGGGATACGCCATTTGCTCGACCGTGGTGGCCAGCCCATCCCAGGTGGCCTCGTTGAAACCCTGAAGCCAGTACGCGGCTCGGGGGTCACTGCCCAGCTGATTGTTCTGCAAACCGATGTAAGTGATCGCCTTCTGGGCCTCAGCGTTTCCATCCAGCGGCCACTTCCCGGCCGGCTGGACGATCAAATCGGCCAGCGTCTCCGGCGGATCGCCGAACGCGCTCGACGTCGTCGGCCTGAACAGCGATGCATTGTCAGGGGTGAACACCCCACGCAGGCGGCCATCCCCGGGCACGGGATCCTTGATCTTGCTCGTCTCCTGCCCATCGCCCTCACTCGCGTTGCCCCATCCGATCAGCGAGTAAAGCGAGTTGGCCATGATGCCCGAGCGATTGAACAGATCGCGCGTGCCACCGACTCCGGCCACCGCCGAAGCGAGGTCCCGCAGCACGGTCTTGTCGATGCCGCTATAGAGAGGCCGCTCCTCCGGAAGGTCGACCGAGTCGATCAGCACGACGTCGTCCGGACCGACCTTCTGTTTGAGGAATTCCGTCATCTGCTTGGCCGCCGCGGTCGCGGCAGCGACGTCCATCACGCCCGTCTGAAAGAAGCCACCTTCTCGCTGCTTAAGCGTGAAACCGTCCAGCACCACCACGTGGTAGCCGCCGGGCACGCCACCCAGCTTCGTTTGGTAGAGGGTTCCACCCACTTGCATGGCGTTGTCGTAGCCCGCCGTCGGGGTAGCGCGGGTGTCGAACTGCACGCGGTCCCTGGGCATGAACGTGTATTGGAAGTACTGATCGGGCGTGAGGTAGCCGACCATGTCCCCCCCGGCGGTGTTCTCGTGGCTATCGGGAACCAGGCGCGAGAAGGCCTGGCCCTCGGGCATCCCGGGAACGCCGATCAGAGACGCGTAGCCGTTGCGAATGTACAACCCGTTCAGCCTGGGGGCTCCGATCGTCTTGAACTCATTCAGGTCGGTTTCGAACACGGGCCGGTTTATTGCATGCCAAGCGGCGATCACCAGCTTGGTGTTGTCGAGCTTGGCCACGTCCCTGGCCAGCGCGTCGGCCTGGGTGTTCTTGTAGCCACATCCCGTGGGTGGCAGACAGTCATAGGTCGTATTGGAAACGAGACCCAGCGTCTTGCGATCGAGTACCAGCACCTGCCAGTAGGGGTAGCCAGAGAACCCGCCGGCGCCGACGTCCTCGGGATAGAACGTATCGCCCACCTTGATCCCCGGCGTGCCTCCTTGATTGGCCTGCGTCTCGACTGGCACCAGCGGCGTCGCCGGCACCACGTCCACGGTCACCGTGTCGGAGGTCGCACCGCCCGCCCCGGTCGCGGTGAGCCGGAAGGTGTAGGGACCGGGGACGGCCGGGGTGAAGCTGGCCGACGCCGCGCCCGGATTGGAAAGCACCAGCCGCCGACTGTTTCGGGGCCGGTCGATCAGCTCCCAGCGCAGCCCCACTCCGGACAAGCCGAACGCCGATCCGGTCGCCCCGGCGCCTGGAACCGCGGTCCCAGACAGTCTGACCCGCTGCCCAACGACCGCGAGCGCATCCGGACCAGCCCCGGCGAACGGGCGGTTATTCGCCAGCGTGAAACGCACAACGTCCTTATTCCAGCCGCCACCGCTGCGGCTCGTCCACACGAGCAGCAGGTTCGACCCGCGCATGAGGCCCTGGCTGATCGACACTTGGAGGCTGCGAACCCCATCTCGCCCGAGACCGAACTGAGACCCGATCGAGCGGTCGTTCAGCCACACGCGCAGAGCGCCGGAACGATCGCTGGCCCGCACTCGAATCGTGATCGGATAGGACCTGATCGTCTCCCCCGGACGGGGGCTCACCACCAGCCCTCGATTACGAGCTGCGTTCGCGGCGGCCGTCGAGGCAGACGCCATGGCCGCGACCGCCAGTACCACGCCGACTAGCACCAACAGCCTGGCCAGCGTGCGCCGCATGACGCGCCGCTCATCGCTAGCTCTCATAAGGGCCCCCTTCTTTTCATATCCGACACGCCTCGAGCCTGACGAAGAAATACTAGTCGGGCCGTCAACCGGCGGGGCCATGATAGTCGTACCGCCGCGAGCGCATTACGGCATCCGGGATCAAGCCACTCGACCGGCGCAGTTTCGCAGCCGTAGCGTCAGATCGCCGACGCCCGCCCCATCGCAAGCGGCGATGGACGGCGTGGCGGCAGGCTCAGACCCGCTTTCACGGGGACTCAGTTGCCGACGCTGCCGTCGCGACACGAAGGAGCCATGACGTCGAGCGCGAGACCGCACGAACGGGCTGCCGAAAACGGACCGCTCCAGTCACGCAACCACGTCGTGACGCGTGGCTGCTCCCTTTCTAGCGCTCGCGGGGCCGGTCGGCTGGGGGCGATTCCGCACGTCCTAGACCAAGTGCGCGAGAGCGCCGCCGTCGACGAGGTAGGCCGACCCGGACGAGAAGCGTGAGCGGTCGGATGCCAGGAACAGGACCACGCCGGCGACGTCGTCGGGTTCGCCGAGCCGTCCCTGCACATGCGCTATGTACTGGTCAAACGTGACAGGCAGGATCGCCTCCAGCGCCGCCCGGTTGGCCGCCACCATCCCGGTGTCGACCCAGCCGGGGCAGACGGCGTTGACGCGCACGCCGGCGTCCCGCATCTCGATCGCAGCGGTCTTGGACAGCGAAACGACGCCCGCCTTCGCGGCCCCATAGTGACCGGTCGCGGGCGAGCCGCCGAACGCCTTGATCGAGGCGATGTTGATGATCGAGCCGCCGCCTGCCTGGGCCATCGCCAGCGCCGCATGCTTGGTGCAGAGAAAGACGCCGTCGAGGTCGACCGCCAGGACCGCGCGCCATTCCACGAGGCTCATGTTGACCAGAGGATTGACCGACGCGACGCCTGCGCTTGATACGAACACGTCGAGCTTCCCGTGCCGGGCGACGGCGTCTGAAACCAGCTGTTGGACCTGCGCCTCGTCAGTTACGTCGCACTTGACCCCGTCGCCGGAGACGTACTGGCCGGCCGTGTGTGCAGCCGACTCATCGATGTCGGCGCAGATCACGGCGGCGCCCTCGCCCGCCAGCTTCTTGGCGATCGCCAGCCCGATGCCCGCCCCCGCGCCGGTGACAATGGCGGTCTTTCCACTCAGTTCTCTGCTCATAGGACGCTCGCGGTCAGTGCGTTGTCAAGGATGTAGTAGGCGCCGTTGACCCACGCAGCGTCGTCAGAGGCAAGGAACGCCGCCATCTCGGCGACCTCCTCTGGGGTCCCGAGCCGGCCCTGGGCCTGCTGGGCTAGCGCGCCGAACTCGGCGCCCGTGGCGGCTTCGAATGGTGCGACCAGCCGCTCTACCATCTCGGTGTCGATGAACGCAGGGCAGATCGCGTTGACGCGGATGCCGGTCTCACGCAGCTCGGTCGCCGCGGTCTGGGTCAGACGGATCACCGCGGCCTTTGATGCGCAGTAGGCACCGAGCAGTGGCACGCCCCCCAGCCCCGCGACCGATGACATGTTGATAATCGACCCTCGGGTGACGGCGAGCGCCGGAACCGCGTATTTGATCCCGTAGAAGACGCCGCTGACGTTGATCCGCATCAGCCGGTCGAACTCGTCGTCGGAGATCTCGGTCAGCGGTTTGCCGATCTCGATCCCGGCGTTGTTGACGATCACGTCCATCCCGCCGAAGCGCTCTGTCACCGCAGTGATCGCGGCCTGCACGTCGGTCGGCCTGGTCACGTCGCAGTCCACGGCGAACGCGTCGCCGGCGAGCTTGACCGCGGCCTCAATCGCGGTCGCGTGATCGAGGTCGGCGAGCGCGACCTTGGCGCCGTACTCGGCGAACTTCGTCGCGATCGCGAGCCCGAGCCCGCGGCCGGCGCCCGTCACGAGCACTCTCTTGCCTTCGAGTTGCATGACTTTGTCCCTCCTGACGCGGATCAGTTCACGTGCCGATCGAGCATCTAGCAGCGTCGCCGAGAGCGCCGCTCGGCGGCCGTGGCAGGCCCTCGCTTGCGCGAGTCTCCACCCTCGGGGCCTACCGTACCAGTGGGCGCCGGATCGCGCACGCTATCTCGCCAGTCGTCGCCGAAACGACGGAAAGCGCCTCGCTGAATGAACGTGGAAACCCGCCCGGTTTGCGCCGGGTCGGCACCCGTCGGCCACAACAGGCACCCACGTTCTGCGGAGCCGATTCCGGGGGCTGTAGTCCCGGCTGCTCAAGAGTCTGCGGTTGCGCCCAGTGCGCCGCGACGTCCAGCAAGCACGCAGCCTTGATGCTCTCAGGGGCGAACGCGCCCCACCCATGCAGGCGCGTGATTCCTTTGTCCCTTGGACGAGCACCAGGCGTAGCGATCCGCCGCGGCAGCACGACTGGTTCAGGCCTGCGGCGGTCAGGAAACCCGGCTGGATCAGCGGCTGGGGGATGCCCTCGTGTAGCAGCTCAATCCGAGGACGAAGACCTCGAGCGCAACCGTGCAGCGTTTAGGTCCCCGTTACTGACATCGCGTTCACTGTCGGGTCAGAGACTCTGTGGGGCGCGGACGAGAGGAGCGCAAATGGCCCGCACACGTGCGATCTCAGCGATTGTTCTCGCAGCGGCAACCGGCGTCACGCTGATCCTGATCCCGGCGGTGGCGTCCGCCTCGCGACCAGCAGTCCCAGTGCTCGGCAGCGCGCACGCGTTCTCGGCTGGGAAGGGGTTCGGGACAGTCAAGCCCAAGACGGTCTACTTCGGCGGCGATCCGACTGGCAAGTTCACCAGTCTGACATGGACAAAGTGGGGGAGCGCTAGGAGCACCGGAAAAGGGAAGGGGTACTACCCGCCTCCCGGCAAGCCGGTCGCCGATGCCGTCCGGGTTCCGGTGACCCTTGTTGCCTCCAAGCTGGGCACTTGCAACGGGCATCTCGCCTACCGGCGGCTCGCCGTGACATTCGTCTACAAACATCACAACGAGAAGGGCGTAACACGGAACATCTGCTCCTAGCCCGGATGGGGGTCCGAGCCAGCCGGAGCACGACCCCTGTAATCTCCTGGCGGAGCAGCGGTAGATCCCACCAGATGCGCTCTTGAGTAGCGGTCGCAGTTTTCCGGCCTAGGGGGCGAGCAGCATCCGACGGCCCGCTCGACGCGCTCGGTTTTCGTCCGAAGCGGGCACCTCGTGAGCCGTGTTGCTGGCTTGCCCTCATGCAGACGAAGCAGCCGTCTTACTGTGACGGATGATGAGTCGAGCTATGAAATAATGATGAAGTCTGGGCTGCTACGTGCGCGGTAGCCGGATTTGGTAGCCACGGCGCCGAGTGCGGTCGAGTGCCAGGTTCAGCGCTCGGCGGACGCGGATGTCGTTGAACGGCGGCACCCGGATGTTGAGGAAGGCAAAGCTCGTCTCCATCAGCGGGTTCACGCGAAGCTGCTTGCGGTGGTTCAGGTAATACGTCAGTCACCCGCTGCGGATTTGGCCGAGGTTCGCCATGAAGTCAGCGGCGCCGGCCGCCACCCCTTTGGCACCTGGGTCCACGGCCACCAGTATGACCTCAACACGCTCGTCGGACCCAGCAACGTCGACCTAACCGTCGCCCAGTCGATCAACGACCGCGGCCAGATCGTCGCCCTCGGCCAACTAGCGAACGGCAACCAACACTTTTCTTGCTGACGCCAGACCGGCGCCCGCGTCAAGCCTCGATCGCCACAGTCCGACGGGCCGCTACCACCTATATGGCCGCACAATTCACTCCAACCCCGGGCGAGGCAAATCGCGCGAACATTGCTTACGCGGTGGTAGCAGCTGGTTCGCGCACCGCGGCTCGGGGCCCCACTCTGTCGCCGGGGCGCGCCTACCTGGAGTCAGCCTCCGAATGGGCCAGCGAAAATCTCCATGCCCGACTCCCGAGTAGCCACGAGCATCCGACCGGAGCCTCGGGCTTGCTGCCTTCGTGCTCAAAGGACGACCGCAGTGCCGCTCTGCCTCGGCGAGCAGCAGTCAGGCCGGCGGCGGCGCTGTGACTGCTTCGGGGCAGCATCGGCAGCGGTGCTCGCAATGGTGAGGGTTACCGTCGGTGGGTGCGGCGGCGGCGGTCGAGGCCGTCGAGGATGAGGTCGAGTCCCCAGGCGAACTCGACGTTGTTGTCGTAGCCGGACTCGGGGAGCTTCGTCGCGATCTCGGCTAGATATGGGTAGTCGTCGAGCGCGCCGATCGCCTGTGCTCTTCTCTGTGCGGCTTCTCCGGCGTCGCCGGGCGTGTGGAACCCGAGTGTCTTCTCCTGCAGCGCAAACCCGTAGATGTAGGCGTCCTGGACCGAGTAGGCGTGGATCGCCGTCCGGAACGAGAAGCCCGCCTCGCGCAGGCAGCCCATTACCGCGTTGTGGTTTCGGAGATTGGCGGGCCCGGGGGTGCGCGTCTCCATCAGCCCAATCGCCCAGCTGTGGCGCTTGAGCGCTTCGCGCGCCGAGATCGCCCGGCGTCGCATTCCCGAGCGCCAGTCGTCGTCGATCGAGGGAGACTCGATCTCGCCGAAGACGATGTCGACCATGCCATCGAGGAGCTCGTCCTTGTTCGCTACGTGCTTGTAGAGCGCCATCGGCACGACCCCGAGTTCTTGCGCCAGCCGGCGCATGCTGAACCCTTCCAGCCCGTCCTCGTCTGCGAGCGCAACGGCAGCCTGCAGCACGAGCGGTCTGCTCAGGCGTTTCCGGCCGGCATTCGTCTCTTGGGTCATCGCGCTTGACAAGTGTACGGCGTACACCTATAGTCCGCACCAGGGTGTACGCCGTACACCCGATAGAGAGAGGCGCCATCATGGAAAGTTCAGGACAAATGCCCGCACCTTCGCCGGGCGACGGGTTGCCGCCCGGCGGTGCTCACGGCTACCCGCTCACCTTCTCGGTCGACTATCCCGACCGCAGCCTCAACCGCCTCAGCACGGCCCTTCGCATCTTCACGATCATCCCGATCGCGATCCTCGCCGCCACGATCGAGGGCGGCAGCTTCGGCGCCAGCGCGGGAGGCAGCGGCGCCCGGTACGTCGGAGGCGGGATCGGGATCCTCGTCATCCCCGTCCTGCTGATGCTGCTTTTCCGCAAGAAGTATCCGCGCTGGTGGTACGACTGGAACCTGCAGCTGACCCGCTTCACCAACCGCATCGCCGTTTACTTCGCACTGATGGACGACCGCTACCCCTCGACCGACGAAGAGCAGGCCGTCCACTTGAACTTTCCCTATCCCGACGCTGAGCACGACCTCAGCCAAGGCCTGCCACTCGTCAAGTGGCTGCTCGCGATCCCCCACTACATCGTGTTGTTCTTTCTCACCATCGGCGCGTTCCTCGCCGCCATTTTCGCCTGGTTCGCGATCCTCTTCACAGGCCGCTACCCGCGGTCGCTGTTTGACTTCATCGAGGGCGTCTTCCGCTGGCACAACCGCGTAGCGGCCTACGCCTTCCTCCTGATCACCGACCGCTACCCGCCATTCAGCCTGCAGTCCTAGTGTCGGTCTGAGTTTGCCCCGCGCGGCATCTACCCCGGCAAGCGCACCAGCCAGGCCCCACCAGGCCGCAAGCGCGAACCGCGGAAGCGCGCTCGATCAACGACGGCGGACCAGCGGTGGGCGAGCGAAGCAGCAACCCTCAGGAGATGCGGCACGGTCGGTGCTCACTGATGCTTCAGGCGCAAAAGCCCCCCTGAGGCGCGCCGGGTGTGTGATGATATGGCTATGGGTCGGAACCGGTCCGGATGGACGGACGGCATTGGCGGCGCTGATGTTGATGGGTGTGGCGCCGGGGTGGGGATCGGTTTTGGGACGCGTTCGCTGGATGCTTTGCTCACCCGCCGTCGGTTGCTGGCGGCCGGCGGAGCGGCCGCCCTCGCGGCGACGGTCGGCGAGTTGCGCGGGGTTGCCCCGGTTCTTAGCGAGGTCACGATCCCGGCTTATCTGCGGCGCTCAAGCTACCTGCCTCTGGTCGACGAGCGGTTCGAGCTGATCGCCGCTGGCAGGCGCGGTGTACTCGCGCGTCTGGTAGCCGTCGTGGACCTCGGGGTCGGCGGGCGCGCGCGACCCTTGGACGGCGCCGAGGAGGCTTTTGCGCTCCTGTTCCACAGCTCGAGCCGCCCGCGGCTCGACCAGGACATTATGAGCCTGCGACATCCAGCTCTCGGCCGCTTCCAGCTGCTCGTGTCACCCGCGAGCACCGGGCGCCGGGGTCAGGACTACTCGGCCGCAATCAACCGGGCCCGGCCGCCGGCGCTCCGGGGAGGTACCGCAGATGGCAGAACCGTTTCTTGGTGAGATCAGGACCGTCAGTTTCAACTTCGCGCCGATCGGCTGGGCGTTGTGTGACGGACAGCTGCTGTCCATCGCACAGAACACGGCGCTCTTCAACCTGCTCGGCACAACGTACGGCGGGGACGGCAAGACAACCTTCGCCCTGCCGAACCTGCAAGGCCGTGTCCCAGTGCATCAGGGCACCGGCACGGGACTTTCGCCACGCCTGCTGGGTGAGTCTGCCGGCGCCGAAAGCATCAAGCTCACGATTGCGCAGATCCCCAAACACAACCACTCGCTCCATGCCACCAGCAACCAGCACACGAGCGCGATTCCCGCTGGGCACGTGCTCGCCCGAGGCGGCGCATACGGTAATGCTCCCTCGAACACCGAGCTTAGCCAGGCCGCGGTCGGCTCCGTCGGCGGTAGTGAGGCTCACAACAACCTCCAGCCGTTCCTGGTGGTCAACTTCATAATCGCGTTGCAAGGCATCTTCCCCGCGCGGAGTTGAGGTGGGAGATCCCGGCCGGGATTGTCGAGCTCCGGTTCGCCGTGCCTGCAGACGAGCCGTTCCTGCGGGAGCTGGATGGCGCCATCGTCGCCGAGCGGCTTGGTCCGGGCGGCCTGGACCCTAAGACGCTCACGACCCTGCAAGAACTACAGTTCGTCGCTCGCCGCCGCGACCGCGCGGTCCGCTATCCCGCAGCTGACGAGCAATTGATCAGCCTCGACGGCCGCCCAGTGGGAGCGCTCGTGGTTGATCGGTCACGCGAGCGGGTTTTGCTCGTCGATTTGTCGGTGTTTCCAGCCGCGCGGGGCCGGGGCATCGCCACCACGATCATGGCTGCGCTGGCTGAGACCGCGGATCGATCCGGAGTCCCACTACGCGCCACGACACAGAGTACGAACGTGCGCGCCCGAGAGCTCTACGCCCGTGCGGGGTTCCAAGAACTCGATGACGACGGGCTGAACGTGTCGCTCGAGCGCCCCTCCGGCCAGTCGTCGTCGTAGCCGAAAAACGAAACCTCCGGTGACCTTGATCGGCCCGGCACAACCACTATCCACGCGCCTGGGACACAGGGGTAGCGCGATCCAAAGACTGCCAGAGTAGCGGCGTGCCGCCCATAGACGGCTCTGCGATGAGCGACACGAGGTGAGCGATAGACCGGCTGACGATTCGGTATCGCTGCACGAGCGCGACCACGCAGTAGAGCGTGGCGAGTCGGCTGAGGCCGGGTCGGTGGCACCTGACTCCAGCGACCGGTCGCACACCCAGGCGTCCTCACGCCGGCAGCTCCGCCACGTTCGTCGCCCTTCCGGCTGCCGCCGCTTACGCCCAGCCCGGATTCGAGGACGAACACGCTCGCCTGGCAACCAAGCTCTCTTTCGCCTTCTTGGCCTAGGAAGTTGTCAGTCGCTCTGGCATCTGTTACAGTGCCAGACATGTCAGCCGGCCTGACAAGTTCCCTGCCGCCGGTGCCTCCCCCGGAAGCGAACCTGGGTTACCTCTTCCGCCTGGCGTACCAGCGCTTCCGTCTGCTGTTGGAGGACGCGCTCGAGGACATCGGGCTGTCCGCGCAGGAGTACGGGATCCTGAGCGTATTCGAGACCAGGGCCGAGCTTTCGACCTCCGAGCTCGCCCGCATCATCCAGGTCACGAGGCAGACGATGCATTCGGCGATCCTCAGGCTCGAGTCCGAAGGGCTGCTCGAACGCACAGCGAAGAATCAAAGGGTTGTCGTGCTTCGCCCAACCAAGCAAGGCCGCGAGGCTCTCCGCGTGGCGACCCGCCGCGTACGCCTGTCTGAGCGCGCCGCGTTCGCCGGCCTGAGCGAGCACGACGAGGCGACGGTGCGCGGCTGGCTGGCCCGGTTAGCGGCGATGACTACACCTGTCGACGCAGAGGAGAAGCAATGAACGCGCACGCTCGGCCGATGACGAGTCTCGAGGCTCGCATCCGAGATACCGAGAGCGAACTGTTTGCTGCGGTCGGCGCCGAGGTTGAGGAACGCTTTCTACACCTCGCGCAGACGGGTTTGCGAGTGAGAGTGCTCTCACACGGCAGCGGCCCGCCGCTAGTCCTGCTGCACGGCGTGTCGCTCAGCGCCGCGGTGTGGGCACCGTTGTTCGCCGAACTTCAGGGCTTCCGGTTACTCGCGGTGGACCTTCCCGGGCACGGATTGTCCGATCCGATTCGCTACGGGCCTGGCCGAGTGCGCGAGCACGCGTACTCCTTGATCGACGACATCCTCGACGCGCTCGGACTTGACCAGACCCCAGTCATCGGACACTCGCTGGGCGGCATGTTCGCCCTGTGGCACGCGGCCGCCGGCGTCGACCGGATTTCCGCGTTGATTGCGGTCGGAGTGCCAGCGGTCGCGCTTGCCGGAGTTCGCGTGCGGATGCCGCTGTCGCCGTTGACGGTGCGGGGCCTGGGCGTAGCCATCCTGCGGTCCCCGAGCCGCCGCTCAATCTATCGACGCATGCTCACACAGGGCCTTGGCCGTGAGGAGGTGAAGATGTCACCCGACTCGCTGATCGAGGCGCTACGCCTGTCCTCGCGCCGGCCCGAGAATGCGCGAACCGTCGCCTCGCTGATGCACGCTATCGACCGATTCCGCCGACCGCGGATCGAGAGCGTCCTGACCGACGCCGAGCTCGGCGCGATCCGCGTTCCCACGCTCTTCATCTTGGGATCAAACGACCCCTACCTATCCCCGCAAGACGCACGTCCGTCGATCGACCGGATCCCAACCGGGACACTCCACGAAATGCCCGCGAGCCACGGCCCCTGGCTCGTGGACCCTCCACGTGTCTCGCGGCTGATTGCGGCCCACACCGAGCTGGCTTTCCGCCACGGCGACGCGACGGGGGCCCCCACAGCGCAAAACCAATGGACGGAGGAATCCGATGAACCGCTCGAACCTCCGTTGATGTCCCGTCATGCGGAGCCTCGCATGGATGAATAGTTGTGGCGGGGTGGAGGGACTAGGCCAACCTGAGCGCCAGCGTCAGGGCTGAAGAGGAGGATCGCGTGGCCGCTCGGCTTACGTCTCGACCGATTCCATGCCCACGCGGTCAGCTCTCCAGCCTCCCATGCAAGTCGCTCAGCAAATGCTCAAGCATCGCGCAGACGGCGACGCGGTGGTCCTCACTTCTGTTCTCTCCGCCATCGAGCAGATCGAGGACGACCGTGTCGAGTTGAGACGTCGGACAATCCATTTCGATGTCCGCCCGTGGGTCCCCCCACTGGAGCATCTCGAACTGCTCTGCGTAAGCATCGACAATCGTCCTGATCCTCTCGATATCGTCGCGGCCGGGTAACGGGGCGGCCAAGATCTCGGCGCATTCGGCCGCGAGCTCGCTGCGAAGGGCGCATTCGACGACCTTGACGTCAGCGGGGGTCAAGGTGATTCCCACGCGAATGCCAGCAATGGGCGCGGCGCTCGTATCTGATGCAGCCATTCCCTACCACTCCTCCCTGTCGAGCCAAACCGAGTCGCAACGGCCAAAGCCTGCCGGGCAACATTGCTCCGCGTGCTCGTTCCGCTCTCTAGGGTGCAACCCGTAGGCACTGTTCATGACCTTGCCTGGAGGGCCGCTCAAGTCAAATCTTAGCGCTGGGCATCCGAAATAGCCAGCCGAACGCTGACCCTCGTTCGGCAGCTCGGATCGTCCGGGATCGTGCTCGCCGCAGACGTCGCCCGCCGCTTCAGCCGCGTTGCCGTCGTCGTGGATGAGGCGCACGAGGTACATCGACGCCCGTCGGCGTGATTAATTAATGCGTCACCCTCGACCTTCTCGCTTGCCATCACGGCGCGCTGCTGCCACCGCTGCCGGGCATCGAGAGGAAGGCACACCTCACGGGACGCTTGCATTCGCCCAACGGCATGCGCGGCTCGGCAGGGCGGATGTTCAGGCGCCCGGATCACATCTGTAACCGGACCAGGAGCAGCGACGCTCCGCATGCCGCGCATGGCAGCTCTTTCTAGGGCGAAGCAAGGAGCACACCTGAAAGAGTCCGAGCGGTCGCCTGCGTCGTGCCGCGTCGGATACTTGTTGGCTTGGCCGGTCACCCGGGTGCCGGTGGGCATTCAGCGTCCCGTCGGTCCAGCGCTCATGGCGCAATCCTCGCTGATCGCCGTAAACTGAAGGGTGGGCAACGAGGCGCAGTCAACAGTTGGCGGTTAGGACGCGAGAATGAGACTTGGGGCCGGAAATGCGTAGCCGGAGCCTTCTGGTGGTGATCGCGGCCGTGGTCCTCGGCGCAGCGCCGCTGGCTTCTGTCGACGGCGCGGCGGCGGCACCTAAGCGACATCCGCCGTGCACTAGGGCGGCGCTCGCCGCCGGATATCGTCGCGGCGTCCCGGGCGCACACGGCCGTGTGGTCCGACCGTGGAAGTGCGCTGGTCGCTTCGCCGCCGCCACGGTCATCGTCGATCACAACGCCCTGACGGTGGTGTTCCGAGCTGACGGCAAACGCTGGAAGGTCGTCAGCGCTGAAAAGTACTGTGAGGATGGCGCGGTGCCCGCCAGGATCTGGCAGATGTCCTGCAACAGTAATTAGGACCGGGGTGACCCGCCAACGCGAGACGCGAAACGGTCCGGCCTGACTGTGGCTCCGCGAAAACGCTCTGAACGAGAAGACCAATCGCGGTCCTAAAAACCAAACCGAAGGTTCCAGCCAGGCACGTCAACTGGACCCATCTCGGCAGGTGGCGGTGACGATGAATCGCCGCTGAGCTAGCCCCGTAGTCGGCCACGGGCTACTTTCCCTCCGCCTCGCTAACTAAGCAGCAGCGACACACGTACGACCCGGGACCAGTGTGGAAGAGGAGCGTGGCAACGGCGAGCAGGAAGCCTCTCACGCGCAGTGCCCCGTCGGCGTGTGAAACGATCGCTCCCCGCTGCGACTAGGCTATTAGGCTAGCTGCTGGAGTTGCTCGTGCGCCGTGAGCGCGATCACCACCGCGAGCGGCATGATCGCGAGGTGGATCATGGCCCTGGGTTTCCGGTTGGGTAGTAGGTGCTGCCGATGGTCGGACCGCTGGACAGGCCGGCACCAGACCCGGGGTTGGCGCCCAGCGCCTGAAGTAGGTAGCGAAAGTCGCCGCCCGCGTTCGTCGCGAGCCCGTCCTCGTAACCAGGGTGCCCGAGCGGATAGACGCCGTTTGGCGTCCACCAGCCGGTCTCGATCCCGGTCCCCGCCGGCGCATAGGTCGCGACCGTCTCTCCGGCCGCTACCGCCTGGCCTTGGCTGACGGTCGGCTGAATCTGCTCAGCCCAATACCACCAGTTGCCCGCCAGCGGCCCGGCCGTGATCTCGAACACGATCGCCGGCTCGCCGGCATAGAAATCGGCGACGATCATCTCGACCTGGCTCGGCGCGAACGCCAACAGCGGCGAGCCCGGGTTCATCTGCGCATCCACGCCCTGATCGGTCCGCTCCCACACCAGCCCCGTGGCTCTCTGGAACGGGTTCGTGTAACCCCAGATCTCGCCGGTCAGCGAAGGGATCACAAGGCTGGCGCCGACCGGCAGCACAGCGGCGCTAGAGCGACCGTTTTCCGCGGCAAGGGCGGACACGGATACGCCGTTTCGCTCGGCGATCGACCACAAGCTGTCGCCCGGCACGACGGTGTATTGGTAATCGGCGGCGGCCGGTTCAGCGATCATCGCGGCGCCGATCAGGCCACACACCAGAACGCTCAGCGCTCGGACTCGCATGCGCAGCAATTTCGGGCTGCTGCCAGCGCCCCCTCTTGCTGCAACCGTTTCTGCGGGTCAGCCTTATGACACTCTGACGCCGCGGGTTCTGCCTTGAGGCTCGTTGCCGACTCGCGAGCACGAAGATTCCCGGTCTTTGATCTAAGCACCGGCGCTCGTGGCGTGTCAGCCGGCAAGGGCGTTCGCGGTCACCGACCGGCGCGCAATCGGCGCGAGCGGGCGGGGAAAGCCCGTTGACGCGCCCTTACGATGTTGCCACTGCCGTTGACGCGTGGGTCGCGCTTGCAGTGGGATCCGGTGGTGCGTGGGGTGCCAGCTGGGGAGAGACGCGGTGGCAGGCGTCGCGGACGCGCTTGCCTCGTGCCCGCGCCGCTCCGCCGCTCCTAGAGTTGCGGTTTCATTATTCGCCGCTTACGGGTCCTAGGCACCCGGCTGTTTCGGTGGGGAACGTCGTGACTCCTAGTCATGGTTCGGACTAACCGCCTCGTCGCCATCACGCGACTCGTTCCCACGCCCGCCGATCCGGAACTCCGCGGCTACCCCAACGAGCGCTGTCCCGTGCGCAACAAATTTCGCCACCACGCGGCGCTGCGGGTGGCGCCCATCGTGAGCGGTCTCGGGACAACAGCGCCGTCCGCACTGAGCCTGCCGGCGAGCTCGCGGGCATACTGAACCGATGGATACCATCGCGGCAGAGCGACTCGGTGAGCTCGTCGGTCGTGGCGGCGTGTGCGTGTTGTCGGGCGCGGGCCTTTCGACCGAGTCGGGAATCCCGGACTATCGCGGTCCAAGCGGCGCACTTCGCGCCCGGCTGCCGATGACGATCGCCGAGTTCCGCGGCTCGCCGGGCGCGCGTCAGCGCTACTGGGCACGCGCTCATGTTGGCTGGCGGCGGATCACAGCCGCGCGGCCCAACGCCGGGCACCGGGCTGTCGCCGCGCTGCAGCAGGCGGGCGTGTTGCACGGGATCATTACGCAGAACGTCGATGGGTTGCATCAAGCCGCCGGCGCCCGAGACGTCGTCGAGTTGCACGGAACGCTTGACCGTGTCGTGTGCCTCGAGTGCGGCGTGCGCGGCACCCGGGAGGCGCTTGATGAGCGGCTGCGTGCCGCCAACCCCGATCTGGACTGGGACGAGGTCGCCGCGAGCAATCCCGACGGAGACGCCGAGCTCGCCGCCGAGCAGGTCGTGCGGTTCCGGCTCGTCGGCTGTGAGTGCTGCGGTGCCGATCTGCTCAAACCCGACGTCGTGTTCTTCGGCGAGAGCGTGCCGCGGCCGAGAGTGCAGTGCTGCTTCGAGCTCCTGGACGGCTCGGCCTCCCTGCTCGTGCTCGGATCCTCGCTGACGGTGATGTCCGGGCTGCGGTTCGTGAACCGGGCTCGGCAGGCGCAGATTCCGGTGGCGATCGTCAACCGGGGCGCGACTCGTGGCGACTCGCTCGCCGATATCAAGGTCGACGCTGCGCTCGGCGAGGTGCTGCCGGCGCTGGCCGGGGCACCTCGATGAGCCGGGCCGTCTAGGCGCCGGCGCCACCGGCCGGATCGTCCAACTCGCGGCGCAGCTTATCGACGAGACCCTCGAACAGCGGGTACGCCGCCGCGCCGTGCGCTTGGTAAATCGCCGGTCTCCACATTTCCCACCGCTCGATCAAGGTGCGCCCCAGCAACAGCTTGATCAGCTCCAGGTCAAAGGCACCCCAACGCTCGAGCGCTGCCAGCTGCTCGAAGTAGTCGAGTTCGCGGTAGAGCACCCACGCTTCGGGGGCGTCGGCGGCAACGTACGCAGCGAAGGCGTCGCGTAGCTCGTCCGCCGACTTGAACCGCGCGACCATCCGCCGCGTCTCCACGAGCGCGTCCTCGTTCCAGCGCCGAAAGAACTCGGCCGCCATCTGCGCCTCGCGGCTCCTGCGCGTCTCCCGCGCCTGCTGCGCCGCAAACACGGCCGCGGCGAAACCGCCCAGCAGGCCGATGGCCAGGATCGAGGTGGCGATCGCCGTTACCGCGGCCCAGTTCACAGCCGCGATCAACAACGCTCATCTTCGATCTGCAGTCCGCGACCACGGTCCGCCATAGGGCGAGCACGATACGAGGTCTGGCTGTGCACGGCGAGCCACGGCCGATGGCTCCGGACTTCCTCACCGGGAGGTATCGGCCGGCTGCTCCGACCGGATCCGTGCATTTTCCGCGAGCAGCAGCGCGCGCGCAGCGTCGCCTAAGCAGGCGCGCGGGGCGCGTAGGCGAGTGGGCGAGAGCGATAAGACCGCGGTTCTGCCACACCACGCCGACAACACGCGATGCCGAAGGCCGACGAGCTGTCGCTGTGGGTCATGTGGAAGTCGAGCAAGGATCCGTTTGCGCCGGTCGTCTCGGTCTTAGGACGAAGGTAGCCGGAGGACTCGCAAAGACGCATTCAGGGCCTTCTTCTCGTCTCTCGCCAGCGTGGGCAACACATTCTCGATAACAGACATTGCATGCCATTGATCAAACTTCGACTTCGATTGAATCGCTTGGACCGACCCGCGATTATGGTGTGACCTCGTTCGCGAGTTCAACCACTTCTATTGCGAGGTCGCGAGCTTGACTCCCTGGATGCAGGCCTTCAAACCGGCGATGTCGGCAAGATCGGTCGCGAGCCGCCCGTAGTCGTTGTTGGCGATCGCCCTAGCAAGCTCTGGCATCACTTTCAAGAGTTCATGGGCGGTCTTGACGCTACGCAGCTTTGAGATGACCTCGGCGGGGGTCTGATACCCAGCGGGCGCATCCTTCAGAAACCTCGCGTGGTATAGGTCGTAGAGAAACTGGGCGAATGGCCTCATCTTGTCGGGCAGCGACGCGATGATCGTCGCGCTGTCGGCGGCTTCGATTATCTTTATCGCCTTGAGCGCCGGCGCTACGAGGGTCACGATTCCGAACGCGCACTTCGCCTCTAGCACGGTCTGACCCGCGGTGCAGGCCAAACTGTTTAGTAGCTCGCGTCCGATGCTGCCGTGGACAACGGCGCAGGGTCCCGGGCTACCGCTGCCTGGCGGTAGCGAGGCGATGTCCTTACAGCCGGCCGCCGGTGGCAGTCCGTCCGTGTTGACGCAATAACCGTGGGCGTCAGGCGGACCCCAGCTATGACCGCCCGCCGCGATCGATGTCGGTGAACGTATAGTGCGGAGACGCTCCGGGCGGACGCCGACTTGTATAGAAGATTGTCATGCGCGTGAACACCAGAGTTCCACCGAGCGTCCCGGGACGCCAGAGCTCGATCTTTACTCTAAACGCGTGAAATGTGCCGCGGGCGCAGTACGGAATGCAATCGTTCAGTTGATCGAACCCGGAGCCCAGCGCGAGTTTCTCGGTCCATTCGGACCACTTGATGCCGGAGTTACGGTTACGCGCATTGGCACCGCCAAGGAATCCAGTGGCGTCGCCGGTGTATGTAATCGTTGCGGGCTTGACCTTGAGGCCGTCGTACGCGGCAGGAGCCTGGAGATAAACTGGAGAAACGGGCAGGCCGCCTGCCCCCGACGCCGCAGTGGCGGCAGCACCAATCGCAGCGATCATGACCAGAAGTGCAAGTGCCACAAGCAGACACTCGCGGGGCGTGATTGAATCAGGTCGGTTCTGGTGAGACGTATGCATGTATTCCTCCAGCCCAGACCGCTAGGAGATACTCGACACGTCAGCCGCGTTCATCCGTTCCCCCGGCGCCCTCGTCTTGTGGGCCCTCACCGTCAGCGTAACGAGCAAGGGGCATTGCGCCACCCGGCAGCGGCGGGATTTGGTGTAATCCAGCGACTTGCCCTGGATGACCCGGCCATGCTGTATCGAGCCTGCCGGCGGTGCTCAGGGCCGACGATCGCTTCCGCCTCGGGCCCCGTTTTCGGCCTACGAGCGCTTCGGCGACCACGCGATGGTCCCGAGTTCTGGCGCCGGAGGAAGCGCTTCACCACGCGGGCGATCGTCGCGTCGCGGACCTGCTTTCACCGCCGGACGCGCGTCTCCTCGTAGCCCGCTGGCGGTCTCCCGTTGCGCGGCCAGCAGGGCCCGGCTGCGCCCGAGCGAGCCGCGCTCCCGAGAGCCGGCTTCAGAGCGCGGTAGTCCGCGCGTTTTTAGGTCTCTTCGTGGCGCGGGCGAGATGCTCGTTCCGACACAAGACCGGGTCGCTGCGCGGTGCCGCCCCGGCTGGCTCGTCGCCGCCCGTCACCGCTGTTTGGCAACGGAGCCGGCGGCTGGCGTGGCGTTGTCCCAAGCGACCCCGGTTTCTGCAGGGCAGCGGACGGTTGCCGCCGCCGAGGCCCGGACCACACGGAGGAGGCTCTCGTGGCCAGGGTGGACCCTAGCCCTTCAGATAGAGTACGCACATGGTCGAGCTGACCGCCAGCGGCGATGCCGACCAGGTGGAGGCGCGGCCGCGCGAGCCGCTCGACACGCATGGCTGGTAGCTGTGCGCGCGCATCGACCACGCGACCGGCGCCCGCAAGGCCGATGTGGAGCTGGAAGCCAACGTCATGCTGATCTTCGGCAACACGCGCGTCGGCACCCCCCTGATGCAGGCCGACCCCCGCATCGGCATCGAGCTGCCGCTGCGAATGCTGATCCGACAGAGCTGAGCGCTCGGCCGCCCGCGGCAAGCGCGAACGCGGCTGGTCGTCGCTCGAGGCGCTCGCTAGTAGCTGAGCTGCTCCCACCAGTTGTTCGGGCGGCCTTCACGGGTGAGATCGAAGAGATTCCAGAGCGGTTCGAGCGTGCCGACGTGTCGCGGTTCCTGATCGCCGTCCGTTGGGGCGTAGAGGAGCTCTGAGCCCCAGAAGTGGCGGATTGTGTCCGGGTAGCGGTCGAACACATTAAGCATCGGCCGTTGGATTCCGTCGGCGGTTTCTCCGTGGTAGTCGCGGTTGTAGGTGTTGCCGGCCGAGGACAGGAGACGCAGGCGCCGCCAGCCTCGCTCGTCGGCGAAGGTGAGCAGGCGTTGGAGTGATGTTTTTGCGACCACAGCGAAGTTGATGTGCTGTCTGGCGTGCTCGGCGGTACCGTCGAGCTGGTCGAGCAACGCGGTACATGATGGGCATGGGCTCTCCGCTAGCGACAGGAGCGCGGTCTTGCCGATCGCTGGTCCGGGGGACGTGTCGCCTGGATCGCGCGGGAACATGAAGTTGTAAATCGCGAGACTGTTCTTTCCTGGCTCGAACAGCTCGGACAGTTTCACGTTCGTCTGGGCACCATCCGCACCGGTGCCCTCGAAGACGTAATCCTCCGTGACGGGTCCGCCTGGCGGTAGCGCCCGCCGCGCTGCTGCCACGGCCTCTGTTACCCGGCGGAGCTCGATTTCTTGCTCGAGCAGCCGGTCGCGCGCCGCTCGGTAGTCCGCTGGTTCGCCTGGGAACGCGATGCTCATGATTCTCCTTTCGTGTGTTGAGGATCCTGAGCATGAGACCGATCCGAGGGGTCCGGCTGACCGCGCTGGATGTCGACCCCGATTTCGGCGATCAGGACCTCGGCGGTTCGCTGTTTGACGCCGGGGACCCTCATCAACAGGTCGCGCTGGCGGGTGAACGGGGCGATTCGCTGCTCGACCTCGGCAGAGAGGCGGTCGATGGCTTCGTCGAGGAAGTCGATATGGGCGAGGATATGCCCGATCCGTTCGCCGCGAAGATGACATAAAGGCCCTCACCGACAGGAGGCATCGAAATGAAGACGATCGGCACTGAGGAGCACTTCGTCACCGACGAGGTCCTCAAGGCGTGGAGCCGGCTCGACTCCCCCGCGCGCGACGACTCGTGGGCCGGCGTGCCTCCGGGGGAAATAGGAGAGCGGCTGCGAGAGGTTGGAGAGCGCCGGATCGCGGCGATGGACGAAGCGGGGCTGGACGTGCAAGTGATCTCGCTCAACTCGCCCGGCCTGCAGAACCTCCCGGCGGGCGAGGCTGCCCGCCTGCAGGTCGAGACCAACGACCGCATCGCTGAGCTCGTGGACGCCCATCCGGACCGGCTGCAGGGCTTCGCCACCCTGGCTACGCCCGCGCCCGCCGCAGCTGCGCAAGAGCTCGAGCGCGCGGTCACCAAGCTTGGCCTCAACGGTGCCCTGCTGTTCGGCCGTACCGGTCAGCGCAACCTCGACCATCCGGACAACTGGCCGATTTTCGAGGCGGCTGCCTCGCTCCATGCCCCGCTGTACATCCACCCGCAGATCCCGCAGCCGAACGTTCGGGCGGCGCTGTATGCGGGCTTTGACGACGCCACCGACAACGCGTTCGCTACCTACGGCATCGGTTGGCACTACGAGTCCGGCGTGCAATTCCTCCGGCTCGCGCTCGCCGGCGTGTTCGACCGCTTCCCCGACCTCCAAGTACTCCTCGGCCACTGGGGCGAGGTCGTCCTGTTCTATCTCGATCGGACCGATCGCCTGGCCGAGCAGGCCAAGCTCCCCCGGTCGTTCTCGGAGTACGTTCGCCAAAACGCCTACATCACCGCGGGCGGCGTCTATAGCCAGCGCTACCTTCGTTGGACGGTCGAGGTCGTCGGCGTGGAGCGCGTCCTGTTCGCAACCGACTATCCGTACCAGCCCGGTCCCCCTGGGGGCGTTGAGCACTTTCTTCAGACCGCGGGGCTCAAACGGGCCGACCAGGAGCGGATCGCCGCCGCCAACTGGGGCGCGCTCGTGGCCGGCATCCGGCGCTAACCATCGTCCCGAGCCACGCGCGTCCACGCGTGCCTAGCAGGCCCCAGCGAGTCGCGCGCCGCGTAGAACTCGTCACAACGTCACGACATTCGATCACCAAGTCGAACTAGCAGAGCGCGGGCGAACCCTAGCGGTACTTCACCTCAGGCTCATCGGTCCCAACGAAAGAATTTCCCGGCCAGGGCACAGAGCACGACCGCATAGCCGGCTAGCACCAAGAGGTGGACGCTCCCAGGCCAGTGACCCGCGATCGCGTTCTGCACCGCCGGGACGGCCGCGCCAAGCGGCGTGTAGTGGCTGGTGTCGCGCAGGGTCGCGCCCATCTCGGCCTGCGGAACCCAGAGCCCAGCGAAGAACATCAGCGGGAACAGCAGCAGCGATCCGATCCCGGCCGCTATCCGCTGATTAGGTGCAACCGCGGCGATCAGCACGCCGAAACCGAGCATCGCGCTCATGGTGAGCACGATTGCCAGCACAAACCCGCCGGGTTGCCCGGGAAGCGGAACCGAGAACGCCAGGCGCGCGATCAGCAGGATTAGGATCACCGCCAGTGCCTCGAGCGCGAACGCGATCAGTAGCTGAGCCGCCAACAGTCGCCGCGCGCCGACCGGAGTGGTCGACAGACGTCGCAGGTAACCCTTGTCTCGGTAGGACGCTAGCGCCGCGGGTACGGCGCTGAGCGACAGGACCGTCAGCATCAGCATGATCACCACCGGCGTGTAGACGACGATGAACTTGACGTCTCCGAGCGAACGCTCAGGCTTCTTAGGGCCCGCGAGCCCAAGCACCACGAGCAGGATCACCGGGAACGCCAAGCCCCAGAAGATGAGCATCGGCTCGCGGATGAATAGCTTCAGCTCCGTCTGCAGCAACGTCCGGAAGCTGTGCGCCCCTCGAGGCGCCAGCCGGACGTCCGGTTTCTCAACGACGGTGCTCATCATCGTTCGTCCCGGCTCGAGTTATGATCCGCGTCGGCGGTCATCTGCATGAACGCGTCCTCCAGGCTGGACTGCTCGATGCGTGTCTCGAGCGGGACCACGCCGCGGGACACGAGCGACTCGATCACGGTCGCGACGAGGTCACCGCCGCCCGCCACCTCGATCCGGCCGTCCTCGTAGCTGACCTGGCCAACGCCTGGCAGGACCCGCAGGACCGCTGGATCAAGGTCGCCGCGCGGCCGGAAGCTGATCCGCTGCCCGGCGCCGGCGGCTAGACCCTCGGGAGTGTCGAGCGCGGTTACCCGACCGTGGTGCAACAGGGCCACCCGATCACAGAGGTACTCGGCCTCCTCCATGAAATGGGTGACCAGGATTACTGTCACGCCCTGATCACGGATGCTCTCGATCAGCTTCCAGGTCTCGCGGCGGGCGGTCGGGTCAAGGCCCGTCGTCAGCTCATCGAGGATCGCCAGCTCTGGACGGCCGATCAATGCCAGCGCGATTGACAGGCGTTGTCGCTGTCCGCCCGATAGGCCCGCGTACCGCGCTCTGCGCTTGTCCTGGAGCCCCAGCAGCTCTAGGAGCTCGTCAACGCCTCTTGAGTCCGGGTAGAACGAGGAAAACAGCTCCATCGCCTCGCCCACCTGCAGCTTGTCCGGCAACTCCGAGGTCTGCAGCTGGATCCCGACACGGCGGCGCAATTCGTCGCGATCGCGCCCGGCCTGGAGCCCCAGAATGCTGATCTGACCCGCATCGGGTCGGCGGAGGCCGCCGATGCACTCCACGGTCGTAGTCTTGCCAGCACCGTTGGGTCCGAGGATCCCGAAGATCTCGCCGCGCCTGATGGAGAGCGAGACATCATCCACCGCCAGCGTGTCGCCGTAACGGACGCGAAGATGCTCGACTGAGACCACTTCTTCCGTGGTACGGGCACTGTCGCGCCCGAGAGTCTGTGCCATGCGATTACTCCTCGGGCGCCGGGGGCTCATCGTACGGCCGTGGCTCATCGCCGTCGACCTCGATCGTGCCCGCCCCGGGGCATCTTGGCTACCTGGCTCATCTTTGACTCCTCACCTTCTGGGCTGTCAGTGGACCACTGCTCATCACCCTAGGGCCCGCGTCGGCCACCGGGAAGAACCAATAACCGACTGAAATAGTGGACCGTTGGCGGGTAGGCTCGTTCGATGGCCATCGGATACGATTCAAGCGAGAGTTGCCGCTCAGTCGCCCCCGTGGGGGTAGGTGGTGGCTGGTGGGATCATCAGTCCGCGGCAAAGCCTCCGAGGAGGATTTCCAGCACGGTGGTGAAGCGGCTGTCGAAGTCGAGTCCCGCCCCCGTCCGGATCGCTTCGGCGAAGTTGGGGAACTGATCCAGATCGACCGCCGGAGGCTGGGCGGTGACTGCGTCCTCGTGTCCGAGAGTGTCTGCCGCTTCGGCCAGGGTGTGCCCGATCACGAACATCATCACCGCGTTGAGGATGTCCATCGCACGGGCGAGCTCGATTCCCTGAGCGCGCAGCAGCGCGAGCCCGTCCTCGAGGATTTGAACCGCGGTGGGGGTGGCGACCGGGCGCGTGGCGACCAAGGGCAGCATCGCCGGATGCTCGAGCAGCGCCGCGCGCAGGCCTTGGGCCATTACGCGTACGGCGACAGGCCACGGTGTATCGGGCGCGATCGGCGAGAGGCGAAGCGACCGGTCGAGCATGCGCTCCACCATCCCATCGAGCAACGCGGCTTTGTTGGGCACGTAGTAGTAGAGCGTCATCCCTTCCACGCCGAGCTTCGCGCCGAGCTTGCGAGTCGAGAGCGCGGCGAGGCCGTACTCGTCGACGAACTCGATGGCGGCGTCGAGGATCTGCAGGCGCGTGAGCCCGGCCCGTGGGCGACTGCGGCGATCGGTGGAATCTCGCGGCATCTCTTTCTTGCACTGTAAGGCAAAGTAGGTTATCTTGCACTGTAAGACAGCACTCGTCATCGAAAGGACACGCTGCATGCTCATCGCCCCGATGGTTCGCCGGCTCGCGCCCGGGATCGACTACGACACCTTCCGCGCCGCCTGGCTCCCCGACGAGATCCTCCCCGGCGATCCCCGCACCCGTGTGATCAGCGCGCTCAATCTAAAGGACCCCCAGGAACTGATGACGCTGGCGCTGATCGAACGTGGGGAGCCCTCAGAGATCCCCGCGTGGCTCGAGCGGATCGCCCCGATCGAGCAGCGACGCCACCAGCGCATCCAGCACCTGGTCACCGCCCCGTCGCTGAACGCGATCTACCACGTCGTCGCCGAGGACGACCTATCCCAACCGCTCTCCGCTTGGCACTAATGGGTCTCACCGTGACGTTTCCCCGGTTTAGGACGAGGTCCAGCGACCGTCAGGCGAGGATTCGAGGACAAAGCCTGCCGGTCATCTGGGCCCGGCATAAACGGTGAAATGGTGCGGTCGAGCCCGCTAGCGGCCGACCAACCAAGTGACACCGCCCAGATCTGAAAACCGCCGGCCTGCTGACAGTTACCTCGGCAAAGCGTCACGGTCGCTGACTTAGTGGGCTGCGTGCCCGCTCGGCTGCCTGGCTTTCGAACGCCGCACGTCTGTGTGCACCGGACCGAGCTTTGCGAGATTCGGATAGCGGCTACCGACACCCTCATCGGTGATCTGACCGCTCCGAGCGTCGACGACGAGCATAAGAACCGAACCGGAGGGAGCGTAACCGCTAAGCGGCTCGTGCACGCCTTAGGACTCATAGCGCTGGCGGGCGACAGCGCCGGATACGAAGGGTCGCGTGCTGAAGGTCAACAGCAAACCGTTCGTGGCGCCGGAGCTGCCCGCTGGCGTGATCAATCTTTCCGATCCGGAGTCCAGGGTGATGCGCACCCAGGGCACTCCGCCTCGCCAGGCCTACAACGCGCAAACCAGCGTTAACGACCACAGATCATTCTCGCCGCCGAGATCACCGTCGACGCGCCGGACTGCGGGCACTTGGAGCCGATGCTCGACACGACACTGCGCCACCTCGAGCGCCACGGCGTGGCTGACATGCCAAAGGTGGCGCTCGGTGACGCCGGCTACTGGCACACCCGGGCAGATGTAGTCGATCACCGACCGGGGGATCGAGGAAGCAGGGAAGATCTGCTCTCCGCGCGAAGTGCGTGCGCGGTGGTCCGCGCCGAGATGACTGTCGTGGGATGACACGAGGTCTCGCCGGGGCGCCTGCGCAGCGCGGCCAGCATCGGCGTCGTGGTCGCGACGATTAAGAACATAGACAATCGGCCGCCGCGCCCTTGATCGATAGGCGAGAGCTCGGACCGACCGGTGGAGTCGTCTGGACGAGTAGGACTGGTTCCGACGTGTGTCCGGAGGTATCGCCGAGCTGGCCGGCCACCGCCGCATCGCGGGCACAGGTAACTGAGCGACGCGGTCGCCGGCTCGGAACGCTTGAAAGTGAGGCACTCGCATGCTCGTTGGTGTCGCGGTCAGCCCTCTGTTATGGCCACGCCGCGCGCTGCGGCCCTGATAGCCTGCCGCCCATGCGACGCGCGCTCGAGGGCATTAGGCGCCTTCGCGTCTACGGTGGGGTTGCGCTTCTGTGCCTCGCCGCCATCGCCGCCTCTGCTACGGCCGCGGGCCGGCACGCCCGCGCCGTCCCAAACCTGCTTCTCAACGGCAGCGGCGGGGTCGGCGCCTACTCCGTACAGGGATGGGACAGCGTCACGATCCCGGGCTGGCAGGTGAGCCGCGGGCTGCCCACTGTTGTCCGCTCCCTCACCCGCGGCTTCCCGGCCGCACCTGACCTTAGGCGCTCCGGGCGACTGTTCGCCGGCGGCCCTGGCGGCACCGCAATCCTCTGGCAGAGCGTGCCCCTGCGCTCGCCCGGCGGCGCGCTGCCAGCGAAGGAAACGGGCTATCGACTGTCGGGGTGGCTAGGCGGCACCAAGACCAGCGCGGCGTCGCTGACGGCGATCTTCCTGTCGGCGTCGGGCAGGGTGCTCGGCCGCCGGAGGATCGGTCCGGTGGGCGGGGCGGGCGGGGCGCTCCTCGCGGCACGCAGCGCGTCCGGCGTGCTGCCGCGAGGCTCGGCCAGCGCGAGGATCGTGCTACGGCTGGCGACGACGCTGAAGAACTGGGACGGGCCCGACGCGCCGCAGGTGGGATATGACCGAGCTGTGGCAGGACGGCTGAGCTTCTCCGTGTCGGGGCGCGTGCAGCCGCCGGCTCGCCTCCCGCCACCCACCGCCGACGTGCCGCGCTTCGATCACGTGTTCCTGTTCATGTTCGAGAACCAGGACTACCGCGCGGTGATTGGCAACCGCAAGCAGGCGCCCTACCTCAACAGCCTGATAGCGCACGGTGCGCTGCTCGCGAACCTGTTCGCCGAGGAGCACCCCAGCGATGCCAACTACCTCGCGATCGCGGCGGGTGGGGCGTTCGGGATCCCGCTTACGGACCCGCTTGAGATCAACCCCCGCTTCAGCGTCCACGCCCGCAACATCGGCGATCTGATCGGCGCCGCACACGAGACGTGGCGCGCCTATCTCCAGAGCGCCGCCGGACCGTGCGACGACACCGTCCACGGCTACTACTGGAACGACGATCTGCCGTTTCTGTACTTCCCCGACATTCGCGACCGCGCCCTGTACTGCGCCGCGCACGTCGTGCCGCTCGAGGCGATGAGCGCCGATCTCGCGCACGCGCAGACCACGCCGAGCTTCGCCTGGATCGCGGCCGATGACTGCAGCGACATGGAGGGCTGCGGGGTGCGCAAGGGGGACCAGTTCCTCGCTCGGACGCTCGGCGCGGTCCTCAGCTCCCCCGCGTGGCAGACGCAGCGCTCGCTGGCGATCATCACCTTCGACGAGGACGCCTACGATCACGAGCATCCACCGCAGCGGGTGCCCACGCTGGTGCTAGGTTCGGGCGATGTGCGTCAAGGCTACATCTCGCACATCCGCTACACGCACTACAGCCTGCTGCGAACGATCGAGGCCGCCCTCGGCCTGGGCACGCTGACGGCCAACGATCGCTACGCCCAACCGCTCAACGACGTGTTCGCGCCAAGCGCTCGCGGGGCTGCGCTGCCGTCCGCGCTCATGCACGGTCGTGCGCCGCGCCCGAGCGTCCGTGTCGGCCTGGTCCGAGCGGCGGCCGGGACGGCACCTGCGCGCGCCACCGCGCTGGTGGCCAACTACCAGTCCGGCACGGTCACGCCGGTGTCGCTGAGCACGCGCAAGGCTGGGAAGGCGATCCGCGTCGGTTCGGGGCCGGACGCGATCGTACTGACGCCGGACGGCCGTACCGCGTACGTCGCCAACAGCGGCTCGGACACGGTCACGCCGATCGACACGGCGACGATGACGGCCGGCCCTGCGATTCCGGTTGGCTCCGACCCCCGCGCGATTGTCGTCAGCCCGGACGGAACCACGGCGTACGTGGTCGACGGCGACTCGAACGCCGTCACCCCGATCAACACCGCCACGGATCAACCGGGCGCCCCAATCCGCGTGGGAGCCTACCCGCGCTCGATCGCGGTTGCCCCCAACGGGCGCACCCTGTACGTGCTCGATTGGGGCGGCGCCTCGGTAACCCCAATCGACCTCGCCACCGCCACCGCCGGAGCCTCGATCCCGGTCGGCTCCTATCCGGTCGCGATCGCCTTCTCGCCAGACGGAGCGAAGGCGTACGTCGCCAACTACGGCTCCAACACCGTCACACGGTTCAACACCGCGACCGGGCACGGCGGTGCAACCATCGTCGCTGGACAGACTCCAGACGCGCTCGTCACTTCTCCCAACGGGTCCAAGCTGATGGTCGTCAGCGGCGACACGAACTCGGTCCTTCCGATCGACGCCGCCAGCGGACAATCGGGTCGGCGGATACGGGTCGGCTACTCGCCCGTGGCGATCGCCGGGGCGCCCGGGGCCGCGACGGCATGGGTCGCGAGCTCGATCGCCGGGACCGTCACCCCGATCTCCACCCGCACCGGGCGTGCCGGCAAGCCCATCTCCGTCGGCACCTACTCGTACCCGACCTCGATCACGTTCGAGCCGGGCGGGGCCACGGCCGTCGTGCTCGATACCTATGCCGGCACGATCTCGCTGCTGAACAGCCGCAGCCACCATGCGTCGCGGGCGATCAAGGTGGGCAGCTACCCGGACGCCGTCGCCATCACGCCCTGAGCGCGCCGCCAGCCGCTGCGAGACGGCCCTACTCGGGCCAGTGGAACCGTTGCGCGAGCTTAGCCGCCAAGAGCTTGAGCTGGCGGGGCGTTGGTCGGCTCGTCACGCCGACGAACTGTCAGTCTCCCGTTGTTCCCTGCCTCCCCGACGATGACCTTTCGGCTGTCTCCGGACTTTCCGCCGCGCCGTCGCCCTTATCCGTCGTTACGTAACTGGGCAAAGATCGGCAAGAACGTCCACTGCTGGTTCGCGTGCTCGTTGCGTTGGAACACCTGGATTAGCTCGAAGTCGTCACGCGAGCCGCCTGGGACGTCCATCAGCAGGTCCTCGCTGCCCACAATCAAGAAGTAGTAAGGCGGAATTGGACTAATGGTCCATATCTGCCCCTGTGCAATCGGACCAAGAGATAGAGAGAAAGCAGTATCGTCCGAGTCCGATGGCGGTCCCACTCCGATCGCCAGGTCCGGGAAGCCGAAAGGCTGGATCAAGAAATTACCAAACTCCTGGGGCGCCAACACCCACATTTGAGTCGGATCTTGATTGTTCTGCGTGAGCTGCCAGAGGTAATCGCCGGTCCCTGGATGGGGATAATTCGGGTCACCGATAGCGAGCGCCTTTTGCGAGGCGCGCGAGACGATCTGGAACACTGCGGGCATCGGTGGTATCTCCTTGGTTTGTGATCATCAATGGACATGCGTGTCAGGTCCCTGTGAGCGGTCGAGCGTCCGCGCCAATCGGGCACGACCGTGAAATAACGACCGAATGCAGCGCCGAGCACAACATCGTCGCCATTCTCTAACCGCGCTTGAGGCTGCCGGTGAGCGATTTCGCGAGCTCTTCCCGGGGCTCCGACACGGAGTCTTGGGGCCGAGGTAGCGCAGCGATCTCCTTCCATGCCGTGACCGTCGTCTGGGCCTCAAGCAGCGTGCCTCGGCGGGGTCCAGTTGGCGGATCCCGACGCGGTGCTGGGACGCGGCTAGCTTCTCGTGGTCTATGCAGTGAACTAGATTGGCCCCGTGGCTCCGGGAGCCACTGAGAATAGAGGGGTAATGGCAACGCAATCAAACCCAAGCCAGGCAAGCCCGCCGCCCACAAGCCCGTGTTTAAGCACTCCAAGCGCAAAGGTACACGCGTGCCGCAGCTGTAGGGAAAAGTTCCCCGAGGAGATGTCCAGATCGCACGAAGTGCATGCGTCGTGCGCGACGTGCCGCTGCTCGCGGGTTCGGACGCGACCCGCGCCTACGGTAGAGCGCTGCTCAAGCCCTGAGAATCCGGAAGCTGATCGCCGGTCGCCGTCTGTCCCTCGGCCGGCCCCACCGGGACCGGTAACGGCCGATGCTCCCTCCAGCCGGGAGAAATCTCGTCGTGGAGGGAGTGGTCGTGGCCTGGACGACTCGCGATCTCCTATCCGCGCGTTGCGAGACTGATCGCTCCGGCTCCTCGGTGCCCGCGCCGCGACGGATGCTGGGCTGGCCGGTCGGCGCATCCGTCGGTCGCGCCCTGCTCCGTCACGCCTAGAAGTCGAGCGCTCGTGACGCGCTCTAGCGCCGCTTTTTCGCCGGGAGCGGCCACGGGCGACGCTCAAGCGGTGATGACCGTCTTTCCGTCAGTGTGCGCGTCAGGGTCCAGTGTCGGCACCTCGTCGAGCTTGATGACAGTAATCGGCGGCACGACGATCGTTCCAGTCACGACCAGGTCAGCGAGCCGCTCCAACGCCTCACTCGACATATCCACGCGGAAGTTGACACCGGCAACTCCGCGCGACGCGAGCGCTTCCGCGTCGGCGAAGTACCGTGTCGTTAGAGCCGTGCCGCCTGCGCGTACGAGTGCCGCGAGCGTAGCGAAGCCGTCGGCGTCGCTCGCGAGGTCGACCAGGACGTCGATGCCGTCGGGATGCGTCTGCCGCACAGCGTCGGGTACTGAGACGGCCGTGTGGTCGACCGTCTCCGCGGCACCGTAGTCATGCATGCGGACAGCGGCGTCGGCGCGCGCGACTGCGATCACATGCGCCCCGGTCTGCGCGGCGAGCTGGATCGCGACCGAGCCGACACCGCCAGCGGCGCCCAGCATCAGCACGGTCTTCCCCGTGAGCTGCCCGAGCGATTCGACGATCTGGAGCGCGGTCACGCCGGCGGTTGGCAGGGCCGCGGCGATCGTGGGGTCGAGGCCCTCCGGTAGCCGCGCAAGCGGCGCATCCTCAGTGACGGCGACATATTCCGCATACGTGCCCGCCGAGCCGAGTGGGGCGATTAGCAGCTGCCCGAACACTCCCTCGCCGCCCTGGAACCTGCTCGCACCCTCACCGACGGCCTCGACGACGCCGGCCAGATCGGCGCCGAGAACGAACGGGAAGCTTCCCGGCATTTGATCTTTCCACGCGCCGGCGGCCATCGACCGGTCCATCGGATTCATCCCGGCAGCCTCGACCCTGATCAGCACCTGGCGCCGTCCCGGCTGCGGGTCGGGCACCTCCGTCAGTTCCGGTGCCGCTCCGTATTCGTTGACGGTGATCGCCCGCATCGTGGTCTCCTCTCTCGGTCCGCCGCGTGATCGTGCGCGCGGGCGCGGACTAGCGTAATACGGCCGACGATGAGATGCCCGGCACGCCCGAACTCGCGGTGGCGCCGTGCTTCCCGAAGCTCGCCTTCGCGAAACTCGGGCGGTCCCGACGAGACGCCTGGGAAGCTTGCTTCGAGTGCGAGCGGCGAGCGCTCAGCGGTCTGTGCCAACCCGGGCTGGTGCGTGAGCAGGACGCGCGTGATCGGCCTCGAATGCGTCGGTCGCGACTTCTCCTTCAGGCTACCCCGGCACCGGAGCAGCAGCAGGTGAAGCGCTGGCTCGCCGAGGCGGTTGCGAGCATCAGGTCCCTGTTTGGCCAGGATGGGTTGAGCTAGTGGGATGGGAAGCGCGTTCGAGCTGGTCGATGACGCTGTTGGGCCCGTGCCAGACCGATCCGCCAGCGCGCAAGGTTTTGTGGATGAGTTCGCGTAGGCCCAGCGGGTCGGTTTGCGCCTTGCTCACCCATAGTGGGTTCGGGATCACCGGAGCCGCCGTCTCGCTGCTCCTTCGGGTCGACGAGCGGCCGAAACAGAAGACGCTTGGTCTGACAGAGTGACCCGATGCTGACTCAGGTGGCCGACGGCGTCTGGGTCCGGCAGCGCGCGTTGGTCTGGAGCAATGCCATCGGGGTGCGCGGGGAGGGTGGGTTGATCCTGGTCGATCCCGGCATCGATGGTTCCGATCTGAACCAGCTCGCCGATGACCTGGACCGACTCGGCATTCCGGTGGTCGCCGGGTTCTCCACCCACCCCCACTGGGACCACCTGCTCTGGCATCCCCGGTTCGGCGACGTGCCGCGCTACGTCTCGTTGGCCGATCGGTGACTGGACGGTTACCGTCGCTCGTTCCCGAAGATCCAGGAGCCGACGGTCTCGACGGCGTTGGTGTTGTGCCGCCGGCCGGTTACCCAGGAGAGGAGTTCGTTGGCGCCACTGCGACCGTGGCGGCGCCCGGCGAGCCAGGTGGCCGCCTGGTCGAGGGTGTCGGCCAGGGAGCCAGCCAGATCTCGGGCGGAATGTTCGGATCGATGGTTGGACATGCGGTTCTCCTTGGTTGGTTTTGATCAGTCGGGTTGTGGCTTATTGGGGCGACGGTAGCCCTCGACCAGGGGAGCTTTACGAGCTTCCCCCCGGGGCGGTCATGACGGAGCAGATCGACCGAGCCGGGCCGGATTCGACGCTTGCGGCAGCCGGCCGGCCCACCTAACGCGACGGGTAGGTCAGCCGCTCGCGCCGCCGTCCGCGGCAGACGCTGAGGAGGAAGATCGCACCGACGATCACAGCTATGACTCCGTGGGCCAGCGCGGCAATGATCAGGAACAGCCCGACGGTGGTGAGCGCGAGGCCGACTGCCAGTCGGGCGCGAGCGTTGAGACGGCGGAGCAGGGGGAGCAGGATGATCACGTTAGTCTCCTTCGCATTACGGTTTCCGGGCCGCCGGATGCCGGTCTCGGTGCTAGCGGCGATGGGAAGAGACTGACATTTCGCCCGCCTTTGTGTAAGTGCCGCGTACCACCATTTCGACATGACGAATGTCACGAGCGTGCCGGCGTGTTGCGTCGGCCGCCTCGGTCTCGTCTGGCTCGCCAGCATCAACGTCCCGCCGCTCCTACCGAGTGCGCCCACGGGGCAGAGCTCTGGGCCCGTCCGTACTCACAAACCACCCGCCGCCTTTGGCGTCGGCCGGCGGTCGCGATGAGGCTTCACCTCCGGGGGTGGGATCAGCGAAAGCGGCAGTCCAGCCGCCGAAGCCCCATGGGCGACGGAGCAGGTGCCGGCCCAGTCGAGACGCGGCTGCCGCTTTGCGCGCGACGAGGCGGCCGGCGGCCGAGCCGAACATGCTGTGTGCCGTCACGAGGCCTGCACGATTAGAGTCGTGCTACTTCGGACAGGATGCAACGCCACCGGGTCACGGATCGAACTGACCAACCCGGGTGGCGAGATCCACACCCGGGACGGCCTCGGGCTATAGACCGTCTGCGATGGGCAACGCGACCGAGCGCGGTATGAACGTGCCCGCCACGCGGTTGCGTGCCGCAGCGCCTCACGAACCCACACCCTCCAAGGCCGTCGCTGCTGGTCACACGCGGTGACGAAGCGAGCGAATTTGTCCTTGGATCTCCCGCCGCGACGGACGTCGAGATCGGGATAATCGCGGTCTCCATGACGGCGAGATGACGCGCCCGCGCGTGCGCGCGCTGCTGCAGGCGGTTTGGTGGCCTAACGGGCGGTCTGCGTCAGCTGCGCCTCGACCGTCAGGGTCGCATCGTTATGGGCGATTCCCAGCGGGCGCCAGTTCATGCCGAACACGCGCCGGTCGACGACCGTCGTCGCGCGCAGGGTTAGGACCCCAGCAGAGTCGCTGGCGTCGAGGCTGAGAGTCAGGGGCTCGTCGTGCCCGGCGATTGTGAGGCGCCCGGACATCTCGAGCCCGGACCCGTCGGCCCGCCGCACGGCGGAGGGCTTGAAAACGACCTGCGGATGCTTCTCGGCCCCGAAGAAGTCGGCCGAGCGCAGATGCTTGTCGCGCTGCTTGTTCCCGGTATCGACGCTGGTGGCATCGATTCTCAGCTCGCCCGCGACCGCCCCGGCCGGATCGATCGAAAGCTCGCCCGCGATCTCGTTGAAATGCCCGCGAACCGTGATCAGCCCCCAGAAGTGCTTGACCGCGAACTCGGCGCGGCTGTTGTCCGGGTCGAGAGTCCACTCCCCGGCGGCCAGCGCCGTCGCGGCGCCCGCTGATGTCGCAGCCGGATCGATGCTTGGGTCAGACATCGGTGCCTCCTCGCTTGAACGTCGCAGAACACATTACGCCCCCGACCCGCTAGCACTCATAGCCATTTCCGATCGGCTCGATGGCCCGGGGAAATACCACGACGGCGCGTGCGGTTTGGGCGATTGCGCGAAACCGGACAGGCGCGCCTGGCGAGCCGCGGTCGAGCGGGTGCCATGGAGGCTCATGATTACCGTCGAGACCGGCGCGCCCGGTGGAGGCTCGGCCGCGAGATAGGAGCGACTGGCGTCGCCTGAGGTTCTAGGTTCGGTGGCCGAGCGGTCGTAGCGCATCGCCGGAGGTGGTCTCGCCATTTCGCAGCTGCTGTGTCTCGCGGAGGTTTTGCAGCTTCCTGAGTGACTGGTTTTCGATTTGGCGGATCCGTTCACGGGTGACGTTGAACGTGCGACCGATCTCGTCGAGTGTGCACGGGGGTTCGCCGCCGAGGCCATAGCGCAGCTCGAGCACGCGCCGGGCGCGATACGAGAGGCTCTCAAGCGCATCTCGCAGGGCGTCATTGGTCAGGACGTCCACGGCGCGCTCGTAGGGCGACTCGGCTTGCGGGTCGGCGATGAACTGGCCGAACTCGGACTGTTCCTCGTCTCCGAGCGGCGTCTCGAGCGAGATCGGCGCCCGCGCTGAGTGCTTGATCGCCTCGACCTCGCGCGGGTCGATCCCCGTCGCCTCGGCGATGTCCTCGACCGTCGGCTCACGGCCGAGCGTCGTGGTCAAGCTGCGCTCGGCCCGGGCGATGTTGTTGAGCTTCTCGACGATGTTGACCGGGATCCGGATCGTGCGCGCCTTATCGGCAAGCGCGCGGGCGACGGCCTGCCGGATCCACCAGGTCGCGTAGGTCGAGAACTTGAAGCCTCGCCGGTAGTCGAACTTCTCCGCCGCGCGGACGAGACCGATCGCGCCCTCCTGGATCAGATCGAGAAACGGCAGCCCCTGGTTGCGGTAGCTCTTCGCGATCGAGACGACCAGCCGCAGGTTCGACTCGACCATCCTCTGCTTCGCGTCCAGCTCGCCACGCTCGATCCGTTTGGCGAGATCAACCTCCTCCTCGGCAGTCAGCAGCCCCACCTTGCCGATGTCCTTCAGGAACAGCTGCAGCGAATCGGTGCTCATGTCCGGCTTGAGGTCCAGTGCGATTTTTGGCTTGCGCCGACCGCGCCTCTCCGGCGCGCGTTCCACCGCCTGCGCCGCAGGCGCGGGATCGACCTCCTCGACGAGCTCGATCTCCGCCTGCTCAAAGAAACCACGGAGCTCCTCGACGTCGGTATCGTCGAGGTCGAGCTCGGCCGTAGCGGACGCGATCTCGGCGTGTGTGAGCACACCGACCTGCTGGCCGCGTGCCAGCAGACTCTTGACCTCTTCAAGCTCCCGAAGCTCGGATGCCGACATCTTTACGGCTCGCCTTTGCCGCGCCGATCAAACAGGGTCCCGTCGGTGCGTGGGGTGCCGTCAAGCACTAAGCACGAACTCTCGTCCCGCGCCACCCTCGCGCGATAGCGCCCCTGCGTCGAAGGCCTGGACGACGTCGCGACAGTCGCGACGGCGCAGGTGTGCTGGGAGCACGGCGGCGGCGTGTGACGGTTTCATCGCCAGCGCCCGGAGCGGGAGCAGTGAGGCCTCGGGGTCGTGGACTGACAGAGTTAGCGTCAAAGCGTTCGATTTCGAACCCGAGTCGTGCCTGCTTGAACTCGCGTCAAGCGATGATCTCGCCGACGCGGTCGGCGGTCAGCGGGCCCGCTTCTGACGCGCCGCTGTGCGAGTTGCTGCCGCGTTCTCGGCAGCGCGGTACCGCCGATTTCACGCAAATCCCCGACCGGCTCCAAGAGCGAGCCACACCGGGGGTAGATCCCCGGTCGGCTCGGCTGCGCCCGCCGTCCCGCATGGCCGAGTCTCGCACGCCCGGACATTCCGTCCGCGCCATCAGCGGCCCTGCTCGTCGTACGATCGCGGCGGGTACGCGCGGCGAGAATCGCTCGGACCGACCGGGTATGTCTCGGCCAGGGGGCCGCCCCGTCGCCGGGCGTCCAGACGGCGTTGCGCGTCGACTGCCTGCAAGAGCAGCCGCGATCCGCGATCGCGCTCCAACTCGCCTCGCCTGCGCGCCGGTAAGTCGCGTCGACTCAGGGTCATACTGCTCACGTCCTCCCGTCCCTCTATTTGAGTCCGCGCGGAGGCAAAAGGGTTAGAACCCCGGCGCGTTCGGTCAGATTCAGACGAGGCCACCGAGCCGGTGGGTTAACGCCCGTAGAAGCACAGCACCGGCCCCGCAGTCAAAACCGGTTTCCCTGCCTCACGCCTCGTAGCGCAGGTCGCGCCGTCGGTGGCATTCGGGCTGGGACGGAAGATCCTGGCCGCAGGGCCAGCTCCCGTTCGACTGTACTCCTATTGGGGGCCGTTGCGTGAACTAGACCTCAATAATTTTGCTCGGCTCATCCGCGGGCACGGGCATCGGATGATTCATCGGCGGTCAGCTAGTCCCCAACGGAGCTCGCCCGCGCCAGGAATCATGACCGAAACCGCGACCCCGGAGACCGCATGGAGAACACGGCTAGCCGCTCTCTCCACTGCGCCCCAGGCATCCAGGTGCTGCGCCCGCGCGACGAGACCCGAGCAATCGCGATCCGCCTGTCCGGCGGCGAGGAGCTACCAGCTCAACCACGCCCCGCACATCATCGCGATCACCCGCGCCCAACGCGACCCGGCCAACCCGAGCCGATCGCCCGGCGCCCGTTGCCGGCGGTCGTGGATCGGGCTTGCTAGGCGGACGCCGGGACGGTATGTGGTGGCGCGCACTCGGCGAACGCTTCGACCAGTCGCGTGCGTTGAGACTCGGCGGTCGTCGGGCCAACGTCCTGCCAGCGTTTGGCGGCAAGGCCCTGCATCAGCGTGTCGAACGTCGTGCGAGCCTCGACGGCCTCAGGGTCGGTCGGGGAGTTTGCCAGCAGAAGCCCTTCGGCTGCCCACAGGATGCTGTCGGCTTCGGCGTCAAACAGCTTTACGTTGCGGAGCTCTTCAACCAGACCGCGAACTGCCTTGTACGCGTCGTAGCGGGTTGTGCGGGTGCTGTCCATGAGATGCTCTCTTCGCTGAAAAGATTCGCAGAGTGTTTAATGACTGTAGTGAGTATCGCCACCCTGACCGGAACACTGCGGCCGGATTGCGATCCACCAAGGCCGTGGAGTCGGTCTCCAGACCGAGAGCCCAACGACGACCGGACGCGAGGCTGAGCCTGAGCGCGACCGCGGGTTGTCGCTAATCGGGGCGGGCTTTCGCGGCGGCGAGATACGTTGCGGGCGCACTGGTCAAGGAGATACAGAAGGTGGGCTCCCGGCGCTCGACCGTCCCAATCGCGCTAGGAGACCATCCACTTCAGCCAGCCACTGAGAACAGTCTCCCGCGGCCTCCCAAGCGTCGCGCAGCTCGCTCTCATCGCGCACCCGACTGACGGCCTCAACCGCCAGGTCGATCTCGTCGGCGTGCGGCTCGTGAGGATTCGCCTGAACCCAACCGTAGACGTTGTCTGGCAGCCGATCGGGGAGCTGACCGGCGCAGCATGCGCAGAGTTCCGCAGCCGCGATCGCCCCGCAGCACAAGTCGACGTCGAGGAACTCGGCGGCGCTGAGTACCTCGTCAATCGCCGAGGCCATGACCGCTCCTGGCTCGGGCGCTTCCTCAACGAGCAGGAACCATTCTCCGGCCGCGTCGTTCTCAAAGCTCGCGACGCCCCAAGACTCCACGGGCCCGACGATACACTTCAGCCCCGAGCCCCGGATCAGCAGCAGCACCGGCGTGACTGCGATGCGACGGGGCCGCGGATTCAACCCCGGACCAGTCGGCCGCACCGCCCAGTCCAGGACGCCTCCCGCCGACCTACCCACCAAGCGCGTCACTGGCCTGAAGTGCGGGGTTTGTGGCCGGTGATCGACGGCGAGGAGCGTGGCCTTGCGGATCGGGCAACGACCGTCCTAAGTTCCGAGGAGCCCACTGGTTGGTGTTGTTGATCGGCAGGCGGGCTTTGCGTCGTCGCCGGGCCCAGTAGTCGCCGAGGGTGGGGTCGTCGGTGGACGCTCCGCTCTGGACGATCTCGTGAAGGCCGGGGATCCGCGCCGGCGCGGACACGAGAATGCGTTCTCGGCTTGGCAGCTCTCTCGCGGCCACCCGACGAACCCGTGAACAGTCACGCGGAAACTCCGCTCCGGACTTTCTGGGTGAGGCGCGTACGAGCATAAGACGGCTCCGTTCACGAACGACCAAGTCGCACCGAGCTTCATGGCGCCGGCGACCTGACCTTCCGCCTCGCCCTGGCAGGCAGCGAGAGCCGCAGCACCGCGACCACACCCGGCTCGGCGACCAACCAGGAGCGAACGCGATCCCGCCAGTAGAGCCGTCCGTAAGTTTGGGTCGTTAGGCCGCGAGTTGCAGGTAGGGCTCGCGGATCAGGCGGTCGGTCAGAAGTTCGGGACGATGTTGCTGAGGTAGAAGTTCTGGACGAGGTCGAGCAGGGGCAGCCCGGGGAACCCGTCACCGGGTGTCACCGGGGCGACGGGCGAGTTGACGAGCACGACCACCTCAAAGCCCTGGGGCAGGAAGAAGGCGACCGACTGCTCCACCTGATCGGTGGAGTCGACGAAGCCCCCGGGCTTTGCGTAGAGCGTGCCCAGCTTGGTGGGGGCGATCAGATCGACGCCGAAGCCGTCGTCGAGCAGCGCCTGGGCCTGCTGAGCGCTCAGGATCGGCAGTCTGCCGGTAAGGAACGTCCCCATTACCGAGGCCAGCTCGCCGGCCGTCATGTGCCACCCCGCCCCCCCGACCATCGTCGTCAGGTCACCCGAGTCCCAGCCTGGGGACTCGGGTGGAAATGCGTAGGCGAGCGCGTCGCCGGCGGGGTGGTCGAGCGTCGGTCCGGATACGCCCGCCGGCGTGAACACGTTGGATACGACCCAATTCACGTAGGCGTTGATCGTGGTCGAGTCCCAGGTCTGGTCCGTCAAGTTCTCGAACCAGTTCGGCAGTGCGAAACCCACCGGGATCCGCCCGTCAACGGTGGCGATCAGAATCCGGCAGAGACCGTAGTCCATGTTCTCGTAGTAGTACTCGCCGTTGTGAATCGCGCCGGCGGCGACCTGCGCCTTCATGTATGGGTAGTCAGACCTCGACGACACCACGCCGTAGGCGATCCCCGATGTGTGGGTCAACAGCTGAGCGAACGTGACCTCGCTGATGCCCGGCCCCTTCGTCCAGTACGCCGGGAGGTAGTCGATGATCTGGGTATCGGGCGAGATCCCCCGGTCGGTCAGGCACTGCATCATCGCGATCGCGGTGATGATCTTGCTGCAACTGGCGACATGCATCCGCACACCCGTGCTCCACGCCTCGCCGGGCAGCTCGAATCCGAGGAGGTCCACCTGCTCCTCCGCCCACTGATAGGTGAGCGAGCGAACCGGGTCCCCATCCTGACGGAGCTCCATCTGGTAACCGGCGACCTGGCCAAAGAGCGTGGACTGCAGGTCAGTCACGAACCCGTCGATGTCGAACACGTACTGGGCGCTTGACGACGGCGAAACGGAGTGACTGTCCGGCGGCCGGCCAAGGCCCTGGTCCGACCTCACGCCCACCACATTCGGTGGGTACATCACATGCGCGCGAATCGCTGCCGGATCGACCGTGATGCCACGGATCGAACGCAGTGCCTCTGCCAGCGCCCCGTCGTCGACGTCCACGTCTGGAGCATTTCACACCGTGCCGGCGAGTGACAAATGGTCAGCCGGTGCAGGACCGGCCGACAGCCGGGATCAGCCAACCGCGACCCCGCGGTCGGAGTGGAGCAGGTGCTCGGCCATGCGGCCCGGGCCCCGCGCGACGAGCACGCCCCGCAGCAGCGCCCCGTACTGATCGGCGACGGGATCCCAGGAGTACCGGCGGGAGCGCTCGAGCGCGCGGCGCCGGTACTCCTCCACGAGCGCCGGATCGTCGAGGTCCCCTCGGCCCGACCGCCAGATCGGGCAGCTGCTCGGTGTAGCCGCGCTCACGGCGCGCCGTAACTGCCCACCGTTCGCGGTCGACGGCCAGCTCGCGCGCCGGTTTCCACGCTCGGCCGCGGCGCTCGACTCGCGCTCGCCACCACACACCCAACTCCTTCAACAGGTTTCAGCCCGTACTTGCGGATGGCCTACTTGCTCCGACTCCTGACGCCCGCGTTCATGCGATAGCGGTCGTCTGCGGGCGGGGCGTCAAGTCCGAGGCTGCCCGGGCGGAACATAGGAACCCCCGAGCTTTCGCGACTTTCTAGCCTGGCGCCAGGCGCGAGGGTCATGGGCTGGGCGCCTTGACCGTGCACGTGCCGGTTGGGGCGGAGCGACCGAAGGGACCGACGCTGCAGGTGAATTCACGGCCCGACTTCAGGCGGCCGGTGCACGTCCACGCCGCCTCGCCGCGCGGCGAGCAGTGAACACTCTCGACTGTCAGTCCCTGCGTCAGGGCGATCACGCGCGCGTAGTCGGCGGCGCGCTCCGCCGCCGGCTTCGTTCCGAAGCACCCCGCAAGCAACAGCGCCGGCGCCAGCGCGCCAGCGCGCCAGCGGGCAGCAGCGAGCAGCGTCAAGTTGCGCAGCAGACGTCCCATCTCCTCGCGCGGACCGGTGGCGTGGTCATCGGCACAAACTAGCGCCGAGCGGTTCTCGCGGCTGGTGTTCCCCTGGCCGCTCGGACTGTCCCGCCGCCACGAAGGCCCCGGGCGCGGCAAGCGGCCCATCTCGCCAGCATGCGCTTGGCGCGATAAGGAGGCGTCCCGGTAGAAGACTGCGAAGGCCAAGACGAGACGCACATCGCGACAATCGCGCATTGCCGCTCACACGACAACGCCCGACGATCGTCGTGACCTGCCGTTAACGGCGTCGACCCCGATGCCGATGGGGTGGCTGACACACTCCAGCCCTGCAACCGATCAGAGGACATCCGCGGCGGATCGCCAGTCGCACTCGAGCCCGTCGTTCCACGTCCGCGCACCCGACCTAGGTTCGTTCCTGCCGTGAACGAGGAACAGGGTTACGCAACCAGGGCTACGGGTTACGTGCCCAGGGGCGCTGCCGGAATCACCACCGTCGCGCCGAAATCCCAGAACTCGGTCGATGCCCATGACGTCAGCGTCTCGCCGCAACCCCGCCCCAAGGGTCCGGCGCGCAGCAACGATAAGGCGATCACAATGTCTCGCCTCGGTGCTCCTTTCGGCCCCCGCAGATGGTCGAGGCGTAGTGCACTCGCCAGTGCTGGAGGTCGACCGCCCCCGGCTCAAAGCGCTCCGTCGCGGCAAGCTCGCCATCGACTGCGCCGATGACGGCAGTGACCGCATCATGAGCGGACGAGCCCAGCTTCTGCCCAGGACGAATCGAGAGAACGCGAGCGTGGCCACAAAGGTGAGGATCGCCAGCAGTAAAGTCCGGTTGGGTGGGGATTGCCGACGGCGGTGATGCGGTCCTCGGCACCCCGGTGGTTGTCCGGCGCTGCCCCGGGATCGTGGGGCGGGTGGACCGGTGAAGTCGATGAGTCGCGCTCAGAAGGTTTCGCAGAGGGGCCGCACGGCGAGGATTTCGGCGTGGACGGAGGCGAGCGTGGCCGCGTGGCTGGGGAGGAACTGATCGGGTTGGTCGTCCGGCGGCGGATGGCCGGCCATGAATGCGATCAGGGGCGCGCCGGCGTAGGGTTCGCCGGGTGGGCAGGTTCGAACCGCCGCCACGGCGGCGCGCAGTTGGTGAGCGGTCAGCGTGATCTCCCAGGCGGGAGCTGAGAAGGCGCGCAGGAACGGGATCGGGTTGTGCGGCGAGGTGATCAGCGAGGCGCTCTGGGCCAGCGTGAACGCGAGCGCGATCGAGCACGCGGCGGCCAGCCAGAGCTGTCGTGGTGCGGTTCTGACCGCGCGGAACGCGAACACGGTCCCGCACGCGGTCAGCGGTACCAGTGAGGCCTCGACCGAGACCGTGACGTTGAGGTCGGTGCCGTTCTTGAAGTTGGTCAGGAACGTGATCACGTTTGCTGCTGCGAGTGCGATGGTGGTGAGCATCAGACGCCGGTCGTGTGCCGCCCCCCGCATCCGGATCGCGACCCCGGAGCAGAACAGCAGACCGAGCAGGTTCCAGCCCGCCTGGGCCCAGAACCCCTTGAGTGTCCCGAGCGACCGAGACCCGGTCTGGAGCTGGGCGAGGAATACGTCGCGCCAGAAGCTCTCGCCGGCGAGGATGGTGGTGAGTGCCAAGCCTGCAGTCAGCGTGATCGCTGCCGTGACGGCCGTCGTGCGTGGGTTGGCCGAGAACGCCACGATCGCCACGGCGGGAATCACCAGCGGCACCTTGATCAGCGCGAGCAGTCCGCATAGAACGCCGGCGACGACGGCGCGGCGGCGATCGACGCTGAGCAGCGCGGCGCCGAGCATCACGGGCAGCGAGACGACCTCCGGGATCAGCGCGCCGTGTTCGTGGACCGCCCACGGGGTCAGCAGGACCGCGGCCGGCGTCAGGACCGTCGCCATCCGGTTCTCGCTCAGGCGGTAGACGATCCGCGCTGTGATCAGCCCGGCGGCGAGCTGCAGGCATCCGACGCCGAACCGGAGCCACTCCACGCTGCTGTGGATCGCCAGTAGTCCGGCGCCGACGAGAAACACTGCCGGAGGCTGGGCGCCGACGATCCGACCGTACAGGTCACCGCCGTGGAGGATCAGATGCGCGGTCAGGGCGTACACGCCCTCGCTGTAATCCCAATACGTGCCCCGCAGCAACAGGTGCACGGCAACCAGCGCGCCTGTCCCCAGCAGCACCGCCGCGATCATCGTCCCGTGATCGCCGTGCAGGGACGCAAAAGAGGTGGAGCGCCCGGGATCGTCCCCGAACGCGACTGGGTGCAGTTGCGATTGCATGCCTCGCCCTATCGAGCGCCCGTTCGAAGCGGTGAAGCCCCGACGCCAGTCCGCCGACAATCGCGGCCGCGGCCCGGCAAGCGACCGCCCCGGCGCCCAACCGCGACCGCCAGGAAACGCTCCATCCTCATCCGCTGGCTTACAACGGGGGCGCCCACGCAAAGTCGCGCACACGGCACGAGTACCGGCTCCCGGATGGCCGACACGTCCAGAGGAAGCCGGGCCCGGTATGGACCGATCGAGGCAGGCTGGCGGCGGGGTACCTCGCCAAGCTACCGAGGCGTCATCCGCAGTCCGACTTCCGTGGGGTCGTAACCCTATTTGCCGCCGTGGGGCGCATCCGCGAGAACGAACATCACAACCGAGTAGCAGGCAGCGGCAGCGAAGGCGAGCAGCGCCATCAGTAGCGAACTCGTGTTGTCGTTGAAGTCAAGGAAGCTCGCGCCGTTGAAGCCGGCTCCAATGACGAGCAGAGCGGCGACGGTCGACCAGACCGCTATCGCCCGGCCACGGAGCCGGAGCGCATCGATAGCGATGGCGATCACGACCACGACGAGCGCTAGTCCGAGCGCCGCGTGAACCGCTAGCGCCAGGGCGCCGTGAGCGATGGCCCACCTCAGACTGCGCAACGATCCGCCGAAATATTCGGAAGTGTGCGCCCCGGGATGGCGCGTGGGGATCGTCACGTAGAGGTTCACGAGCATCCCGATCGCCGCTTGGAGGAGTACCAGCAGCGTGGCTGCGAACACCATCCGGCGAAGCCGGACTCGTGGCTCTTGGCGTGGGCCGATCTCAATCACAATGTCTGGGCGACGACGCGCTCAAACTGGGCCGGGACGTGGTTGCGTATGTCGCCGACGGTGATCGCGACCACTGCCCTGTTCCCCACCTCCAATTTATACCCAACTGAGCGCTCTCATGAGGCCCTGATTGATGCCGCATAATCGCCCGCCGCACGATGGAACCAATGAACGGCAGCGGAGTTGACCAGGTCCACTCCGAGGAGGTGAGCGGATGAGTTACGTGTTGGATTTCCAGGAGATCGACCACACCCTCGTTGCGGTCGTTGGCGGCAAGGGCGCGCTCCTGGGGGAGCTTTCGCGAATCGAAAGCATCCTCGTGCCGCCTGGCTTCTGCGTGACGACGGACGCGTTCCAGCGGATCCTGGCGGGAGCGCCGTCGATCGACGATCGGCTCGCTCGGCTCTCGCGCTTGGAGCCGGAGGATGGGGAGGCGATCCGCGCCATGAGCGCGGAGATCCGTCGGGCCGTTGAGGGGATCGCGATCCCTGAAGATGTGGCCTCGGCGATTACGCGTGCGCTGGCCCGGCTCGGCGAGCAGGCGGGCTGCGCGGTTCGATCGAGCGCGACGGCGGAGGACTTGCCGAGCGCTTCCTTCGCGGGCCAGTACGACTCCTACCTGAACGTCGTGGGCCCCTGGGCCGTCCTGGAGCACGTGAGCCGGTGCTGGGCCTCGCTGTTCAGCGAGCGGGCCGTGACCTACCGCCTGCGGAACGGTTTCGACCACCGCAAGGTCCAGATGGCCGTGGTCGTGCAACAGATGGTCTTCCCGCAGGCTGCCGGGATCCTGTTCACAGCCGACCCCGTCACCTCCAGCCGGAAGGTTGCCTCGGTGGAGGCGAGCCTCGGTCTCGCGTGAGGCGCTGGTCTCCGGCCTGGTGAACGCGGATACCTTCAAGGTGCGCGACGGCGAGGTCGTCGCGAGGCCGGTCGCTGCCAAGCAGCGTGCGATCCACGCGTCGCCGGTGAGCGGGACGGAAGAGCTGGCGGTCGCGCCGGCGCGGCAGGAGCAGCCGGCGCTCACGGACGCGCAGGTCGTGCGGCTCGTGCAGCTGGGCCGCCGGATCGAAGCGCATTTCGGCCACCCGCAGGACATCGAGTGGTGCCTGGCCGACGGCGACTTCTGGATCGTCCAGAGCCGGCCGATCACGACGCTGTTCCCGATCCCCGAGGCGGCCGACCGAGAGAACCACGTGTACGTCTCCGTCGGTCATGGGCAGATGATGACCGACGCGATGCGGCCCCTGGGGGTCTCCGTGTGGCAGCTGACGGCCATGGTGCCGATGCACGAGGCCGGTGGCAGGCTGTTCGTCGACGTCACCCAGCGACTGGCTTCGCCGACGACTCGGTTAGGTCTCCTGGAGGCCCTGGGGAGGGGCGATCCGCTGATCGGGGACGCGCTGCAGACCATCGTCGAACGCGGCGACTTCGTCCCCTCGCTCCCAGATGAGGGGCCGGGCGGGCCGCTGGTCGGGGGCGCGCCCGCTCAGATCGACACCGATCCGGCGATCGTCACCGAGCTGATCGAGCGCAACCGGGTCTCGATCGCGGCCCTGAAGCGCGACATCCAGACGAAGTCCGGGCCAGCGCTGTTCGACTTTCTGCTGGAGACCTTCAAGGAGCACAAACGAGTCCTCGGCGATCCGCTGAGCCATCAGGCGATCATGGCGGGGATGCAGGCCACGTGGTGGCTCAACGAGCAGCTGGAGGCGTGGCTGGGCGAGAAGAGCGCGGCCGATACGCTCACGCTGTCCGCCCCCGGCAACGTCACATCTGAGATGGGGCTGGCGCTGCTGGACGTCGCCGACGTGATTCGGCCGCATCCGCGCGTCGTGGGGTTCCTGGAGCACGTCGAGGACGAGGGTTGCGAGGACGAGGCCTTCCTGGACGAGCTGGCCAAGCTCGCGGGCGGGCGGGAAGCGCAGGCAGCGATCCGGGCCTACCTCGAGAAGTACGGCATGCGCTGCGTCGGCGAGATCGACATCACCAGGCCACGATGGAGCGAGCGCCCCACCACGCTTGTCCCGCTGATCCTCGACAACATCAGGAACTTCACGCCCGGGGAGGCCAAGCGGCGCCTTGAAGGAGGACGACAAGCGGCCCGGAGCAAGGAACAAGAACTGCTGGAGCGCTTGCGCGCCTCGGCAGACGGAGTGAGGAAGGCCGAAGAGGCCAAGCGGATGATCGACCGCGTCCGGACTTTCAGCGGCTACCGCGAGTACCCCAAGTACGGCATCGTCAGCCGCTACTTCGTCTACAAGCAGGCGCTGCTGGAAGAAGCCCAACGCCTCGTGCAGGCAGACGCGCTTCGTGACCGGGAAGACATCTTCTACCTCACCTTCCACGAGTTCCACGATGCTGCGAGCACCCGCCGAGTCGACCAACAGCTGATCCGCCAGCGCAAGGACGCGTTTCGCTCCTACCAAGCGCTCACGCCGCCCCGCGTGCTCACCTCAGACGGCGAGGTCATCGCCGGGACCTACCGACGCGACGATGTCCCCCCGGGCGCGCTGATCGGCCTACCGGTCTCCGCCGGGACCATCGAAGGGCGCGCCCGCGTAATCCGAGATATCGCGCAGGCCGACATCGAAGCCGGCGACATCCTGGTCACCACTTACACCGATCCCAGCTGGACACCCCTGTTCCTCGCGATCAAGGGCTTGGTGACGGAGGTCGGGGGCCTGATGACCCACGGCGCGGTAATCGCACGCGAGTACGGCTTGCCGGCGGTCGTGGGAGTCGAGCACGCTACGAACCTGATCCGGGATGGACAGCGGATCCGTGTGCATGGAACGGACGGCTACATCGAGATCCTGCGCGACCCGGGCCAGACACGTGACGGCGCCGCGCCACCATTCACGTGTTGACTCGAGAGCACGGCCCGCCGGTGTTCCGGGGTGCGCGATTGACAAATCGGCGATGACGCGGGACCGATCTCGGGCAAATTCCGTCCCCCGCGACCACACGATTCGGGTTCGGATCGAGGGGGGTCGAATGGGCTGAACGTCGCTGCAACGCGACTCGACTGTCGCCACTTCTTCCGCGGCCGGAAGCGGGCATCTCGGACCCGATTAGAAAGCGCCCGCCGGTGCGGTGACGACATCGCTCATCCCGCCGAGAGCGGCGTGCTGCGCAGATGGTCGCGGTCGCGAATCACTCGGATCTGGTGAAGCCCAGTCACCTGATCGTTCGGCAGGCTAGATCGGAGCTTGTGGACGAGCAGAAGCTTCCGATTGGAAGTCAAGCGATTCGCAACAACGGAGACGATCCCCTCGCTCCGCGGAGACAACCTCAGCTGAAACTGGCCACGCAAGGGAGCATGCATGAGCACGACCACACCGTATCCCACCACAACCGCGACCGAGGACCGCCTCGCGATCCTTGAGCTGATTGCACGCCTCGGGCTGCTGACAGACGCGCGCGACTGGAGCGCGCTCGAGCAGCTGTTCACCAACCCGGTCTACAGCGACCGCACCTCACTCTTCGGAGGCGAGCCACAGACCAATACTCCCGCTGAGCTCGTCGGCGGTTTGCAATATGTACTCGGCAAGCTCGACACAACCCACCACCTAATCAGCTGTCAAGTGATCAACCTCGACGGGGACGAGGCAACCAGCGCGGCCAACATGCAGGGCACGCACGTGCTCGCCAACGCCTCCGGCGGCTCCCGGTGGGTCGTCGCCGGCCGCCACGACTATCAGCTTAAACGGACCGCAGACGGGTGGCGGATCGCTGGGATCACGTTCACCCTCCAATGGGCGAGTGGCAACGAGCACATCTTGACTCTCGCGAGTGCCGCTTGACCTCGGAAAGCTCTCACGGCTTCCCGCGTGAGCTCGGTGCCGATCCCGTCGACGTCGCGCTGGAGCTCGGGGTCGCCCCTGAGCGGGTCTCCATAGTCGCCGCCGGTCCGAGCCGGTGCCGATCACCCGCGCTCCCGCGATTCTGGCGAGCTGCACGGCGAACACGCCGACGCCGCCGGCCGCGCCGCCGATCAGGCTGGTGTCGCCGCCGTGCAGACCCGCCGCGTCGAGCGCAACATCGGCCGTGCCTCCGGCGATGGGCAGCGTAGCGGCGACCTCATCGCTGACGTCGTCTGGCGGTGGGCCGGTGTTCGGCTAGTCGCGTAGACCGTCTCGGTAGCGGGCGAGGAGTCGGCGTAGCTCCGTGATCCCGTCCTCGCCGAGGATCTTGGCGTTCTGAAGGTTGCGCTGACGGCTCTTGTCGTTGATCGTGTCCAGCACCGCCTGACCGTCGCTGGTGAGAATCAGTAACGGCGAGCGCTGATGGTCGGGGTTGCGCTCGAACGTCGCGTGGCCGTCGGCGACGATCGCGTCGGCGACGCGCTGGACGCTCTGGCGAGCGAGTCCGAGACGCCGGGCGATCATCGCGACGCTGAGCCGGCCCGTCGCAGCGATCCACATCACTTGCCACCGCGCTTGGGTCTGTCCAGCGAGCTTGGCGATCGCCTCGCCATCCCTTCGCAGCGCACCGGCGAGCTCGAACACTTCGGCGACCAGGCGCTGCATCTCGACGTTGCGCTCCTCTTCGTCCACGATGGGAAGACTAGCAGAGGGCTGTCATGAGTCATCCAAGATGTCGTCTTGACAGGACACTGCCGATATGGCAGGATGATGTGGTCGTCGAACCCGCCTCCTCACTCGTCGCGATCTGGACCGCCGGGGTCACCGGCTACGTCGCCAGCCAGCGGACACCGCTCGACGAGAGTGCTGTCTGACATCTCGAACCCCACAGGAGCATCCATGTCATCAACAACCATCCCCTCGACCTCGCCCCAGACCAACGAAGCCGGACCCGGACTCGGGATCTACCTGGCGTTCATCCCATGGATCGTGTTCAGCTTTGCCGCACAGCACTCGACGCCGAAGCTCGCGGCGGTCGGCGCGCTGCTGATCTCGGTCTTAATCGCGGCACGCTCAATCCGTGCGGGCGCAGCCAAGCTGATCGAACTGGGCGCCGTCGTCGCGTTTGTTGGGTTCACCGTGGCCGCGTTCACGGCCGATCCAGCAACCGGCGCGTTCCTCGCCCGCTACGCCCGGGCGATCGCCGCCGCGGTTCTGTCAACGATCGCGTTTGGCTCGCTGCTCGTGACGCCGTTCACCGAGCAGTACGCGCGCGAGTCGATCCCGCGAGAGCTGTGGTCATCACCACAGTTCAAGCACATCAATCGGCAACTAACGACGATGTGGGGACTGGTGTTCGCCGCGATGGTTCCCGCGCACGTGATCGCCGGGGCGATCGACAGCCACCGCGCCAACCTGATTTTCAACTGGGCGATCCCGATCGCGCTCGTCATCTGGGCCGCCAAGCGCACCGCCCGGGTCAGCGACAACGCCCAAGCACGACCGCGCACTGACGCCGGCGCAGCAATCGTGACCGACCCAACCCGACCTCTCTGACAACGGCCGGGACCATCGCTCACGACGAGGCTGGGGCGACCAAGCAGCCGTTGCGGTGCTCGGCTTCACGAATGGGCGTCAGGGGATCCACGACAAGCTCTATCTTCTGGTCATGCGGCTGCGTATCTTGCCCGGCCGTCTTGCAGGCCACTGGGCGCGAGGAAGGTTTACGCGGATGATTGGTACCCACCCGGAGCACAGGGTCCGATGAGTTCCCGGACCGCCGAGAGGGATACGCGTGGCCTGCGGGTGATCGAGCCAAAGCTGATGCCGCCGCGTGTCCACCCCCGGATGATCCGGAGGGCACGCCTGCTCAAGAAGCTCGATGGCGAGGGCGCAGCGGCGCTGACGATGGTCAACGCCGGCGTAGGCTACGGCAAGACGACGCTCGTACGGTCCTGGTGCACCGAGCGTCGCGAGCGGGTGATCTGGGTCACCCTGGACAGCGCCGACGACGATCCGGTGCGGCTGTGGACTCATCTTGCAACCGGCGTCGAGCGGCTCGGCCAGGGCCTCGGGAGCCGCGCACTGTCGTGTCTCGCCGTCGCAGGCGCGCCGATCGAGACTGCCGTGGACGAAGTCATGAATGGCCTCGCCGAGTACGACGGTCCGGCGACAATCGTCCTCGACGACCTGCACATGGTCGCGAGCGAGGCTTCTCTGGGCTCCATCGGGCACGCGATCGACCGGCTACCGACCAACTCACGCATCGTCGCGGCGACCCGCGCGGATCCGCCAATCGGCCTCGCGCGGTTGCGCGCGAGACGGGCGCTCGAGGAGATCCGCGGACGAGACCTCGCGTTCACAGTCGACGAAACGCGCGAGCTGTTTTCCCGCGAGGGGATCGATTTGTCGAGGGAGAGCGTTGAACTGCTCGCGGAGCGGACCGAGGGCTGGCCGGCCGGGCTCTACCTCGCCGCGCTCTGGGTTCGTGATCTCGATGACCCCGAAGGGCGCGTGCGCGAGTTCGCCGGCAGCGCTCGCCAGGTCGGCGACTATCTGACCGACGAGGTGTTGAAGGCGCTGGCAGCCGAGACGCGCGACTTCCTGCTGCGCACCTCCGTATTGGGCCGCTTCACGCCTGCTCTATGCGACGCGCTGCTCGAACGCGATGACTCGGCAGCAATCCTCACCGAGCTTGCTCGGGCGAACATGTTCCTGATCTCACTCGACGAGCGCAGGGAGTGGTATCGCTACCACCATCTATTCGGGGATGTGCTGCAGCTCGAGCTTGGACGCGAGGCTGCGCTCGACCTGCGCCGACGGGCGGCAACCTGGTCCGCCACAACGGGCTCGTGGAGGACGCGATCGAGTACGCCGCAGCGGCTCACGACTCCGCCATGGTCGCCGACCTGCTCGAAGAGCACCATCTCGAATTCATCTGGGGGGGACGTCTCTGGCAGTTCCTCGGTTGGATGAACTGGCTCGAACCCGAGGTGCTCGAGCAACATCCTGTGCTGGCGGCATCAGGCTTACCGGTTGCGGCGCTGCTGTCGCGCCCGGACGTCGAGGTTCGCCGGCTCCTGGCGGTCACGGAGCGAGCGCGTCAGCGGAAACCGCAGTTCTCGTCGCCGTACGTCGAGGCGGCGGTGGAACTCACACGCGCCGTGCTGATCCAGAACGGCGACGTCGGCGGGGCAGTCGAGCACGGCCGTCGCGCGGTCGCGGCCGCTCGTGCGACGGGTGACGCCCTCACGGTGGGTACGCTAGCTGCCCTTTCGCAAGCGCTCTTTTTCAGCGGCGGCCTGGAGGAGGCACACGCAGCCGCTGATGAGGTGGTCGAGCGCCCGGATGCCACTGGCCGGCCCTTCGGCTACCTCGCAAGCCTCGGGGTGCTCGCCCTGGTCGATGCCGAGCGAGGACGAGTCGAAAGCGCGGAGGCGTGGGCACGCCAGGCGCTGAGCTACGCCCGGCAACGATTCCTAGGGGACTCGTGGGTTGCCTCGCTGGCGCATCTGGGGCTGGCGCTGGCATGTCTCACCACGGGCCGCCTGGAAGAGGCCGAGCGAGAAACGCTGCGCGGCGAGCGGCTACGCCGGTCCCCACAGCCGAGCGTCGGGCACGCTCATGCCCTGCTCGTCCTGGCCCAGGTCCAGCTCGCGCGATCCCGGCTGGCGCGCGCATCCACCACTTTGCAGCAGGCGCAACGGACGATCGCCGAGTTCTCCGATGCCGGGCGCCTTCCGGCAATAGCCGCGACCGTCGAGCAGGGCCTCGCCGCGGCAAGCACGGCTGCCGGGGCCCGCGAGCTGACCGAAGAGCCAAGCCCGGCCGAGCTGGCCGTGCTTCGGGGTCTCGCAGCCGGTCTCTCCCGTCGCGAGATCGCAGAGCAGCTGTACATCTCGCTCAACACCGTCAAGAGCCACACGCGCGAGCTATACCGGAAGCTTGGGGTGAGCTCACAGGCCGAAGCCGTCGCCCGCGCAGAGGTGCTGGGATTGCTTGCGCCAACCTAACTGGCGATCAGAACGGTGCCGACGTACTAGTCGGTGGGAAGGTCGCATGCTTCGCGCTGGAAAGTCCGGCGCGCGAACGGACACCCCGCCTCGACAGGTAACCTCACCCTGCCCCCTGCCGGGATATTTGCCACCTCGAGTGACGAGAACGTGGTCGAGTCTGGACCGAACGCCGTCGTGAACGCGATGCGTGCCTCGATCTGGCGATGTCGGCGAGTCGTGACGGATCGCTGCGGCGTGATGCTCGTGCCGTCGCCGTTCGCAGCCTCGATCTGTAGGTGGTACCGCTTACCGGCGGTCAGTCCAGTAAGCGTGGCCTTGAACACGACCGGCGTGTCGCCCGCGCCGATGAGTTTGGGCCTGGTGTGGGACTTGTCATCGGTCACCTCTACGCTTGTCTGACGGGTGCTGAGATTCGGATTGATCTCAGCGGCGACGGTCACTGTCGTGGGTGAGGCCGATTTCACCGTGAAGCCACTGATCGCCGGCGGCGCGAACTCGTAGGCGCCGGCGTCGCACGCGCCGCCCTGCGGGCGCGTCACCCCGCGCTGATCGGATTTTTGCGGACAATCATTTAGCGGGACGATGCCGATCGCCGCAGATCCGGGTCGCAGCGCCAGCGTCTGGGTGGGCCCGCCATTGTCGGCCAGGGCTGCGAGCTTCGGATCAGTGTCCCTCCCGGGGCAAGAGTTGTCGCTCGACACGCCGCGGCCGAACACGAGGTTGTGACCGTCGTCGAGCACTCCTTGCGAGCACTGGTCCGGCTCCCCCGCTTGGAGGTTGTTCGCGACGATCGAGTCCGTCTCCGTGATCGCGCCATTGGTGAACGGGATCCCGAGGCCACTACCGAATCCCGGGGCGCGGTTGTCCGCGACCGTTACGAAGGTGAGCTCGGTCACCCTGAGGATTCCTGGACGATCGCTCCGCCCCCACCTCCCTGACCGGCACCGCCGGGGCCCGTACCTCCTGGCGCGGCCGAGTTGTTCACGAACGTGTCGTTGGTGAGGACGGTGGATGTGGAGTCGGACTCTACGCCCCCGCCGTCACCGCCGGGCTCGCCAGCGGACCCCGAGCCGTTGGAGTCGCCACCGGTACCAGCCCCGCCTTTGCCGCCGTTGCCTCCAGGCCCCGTCGCGTTGCCGGCGATCGTCGAGTCGGTCACCGTGAGGCTCCCGAAGCTGATGATCCCTCCGCCGCCCCCGCCCTGCCCAACGGTGTTCCCTGCGTCGCCACCCGGGCCTGGCGAGATCGTCGATTCACTGCCGGCTCCTGCACTGCCGCCGGCGTGTGCCGCGTTGGCGATGATCGCCGAGTCCGAGATCTGCACCAACCCGTGTTGGTCGTTGTAAATCCCGCCGCCCGACCCCCCGTCGCCAGCGCCCCCGCCGTCCTGGCCGGCACTCGCGAGCGTCCCGGTCCCACTGATTCCGTTCGTGCCGCTGCCGCCATCTCCGGCGTGGTTGTCGCTGATCGTAGAGTCGTCGATGGTGAGCTGACCATCGTTGTAGATGCCGCCCCCGTTACCGCCGTTGCCGGCGCTCTGGCCTTGGACCGCCGGACACCCACCGACAGAGCACACGACGGTGACCGGGGTCGGCAGCGTCCCGCCTGAGGCGTCGTTTGCCGTGAGCACGACCCGCTTGAGCGTAAGCGCGCCCAGGTTCGAGATCCCGCCACCGTTGTTCCCGTTCTCGCTGGGACAAACACGATGAAGCACGCTCCCGGTGCAGCCCGTGCTCGGATCGCCGGAGACACCGCCGGTGATGGTCACGCCCGACAGCGTCACCTTCGCGGTTGCGGCCACGTTGATCACCTGCGCCGAGCCACCGCCATCGATAATTGTGCCCGCGGCTCCGCCTCCCTTGAGCACCGCGTCACCCGTGAAGCTCAGCGAGCTCGACACCATGTAGTCGCTGGCGCTCGCCAGCAGTACGATCGTGGTCGTCCCCGCCGCGATCCGAGCGGCGCAACCCGGCTCCGACGTGCCGTCGGAGTAGGCCACGGCGTCGGCCACCGGGCAGGTTGGGCCGACCGTGACGGTCGAATCAGCGAACGCAGACGCCGGGGCCAGTGCCAGCACCAGCCCCGCGGCGACGATGCACCAGCGCTTCATCGACGGGATCCCCAGCTCACGGCCTCAGCCACCCGCTCGACCGACAGCGCCGCTCGCCCGGCCACCGCCTGCACGGCCTCGATCGAGTCCGCGAGATACAGGTGAATGCACGTCTCGTCCTCGGGGACGAAGATCGAGCTCACGAACTGGACCGCGACGCCCTCGCGGCTCAGCTGCTCGGCGGCCGAGCGCGCGGCATCGGCGCCGCGGGCGGCCGTCTCGGCGGCATCGGCGGGGAGGTACTGCTCGGCCACGAACGTTCGCATCGGCTACACGCCCGTAGTCACAGCCTGGGCGATGAAGATGCATTCGGTCCCGCCGTCGGCGCCGTCGTCCGTGGTCCAGATGGTGGCGACTCGGCTGGGTAGGTCGTTGATGCTCTGGGCGACTTGAAAGTTGACCGCCTGCAATGCCGTCGCGTCCGGTTCGGTGTAGCTCTGGCCGATCGTCATGTCGTGCACGGGGTTGATGTCGGGGGAACTTGGCCACGTCGTGCCCCACTCGATCAGGTCGAGCGGCTGCGCGTCGGCGGTAAACGACACCTGAGGCTTACTGCTCGTCGGACAGGACCCGTCGAGCTCACCCAGTCCGACGTCCAGCAAGAACTGATCCGAAGTGCCGACTGGGACCTCGATGCGGCGTTGGATCAGGTCGCCGGTTCCTTGCACGAACTTGCTAGCGGGCATGCCTCCGAGTTGCGCCGCGTTCGCCGCGGTGGCGTTCGCCGCCAGGAATGTGTTAGGCGCGATGTCCGCCGCAGTCAGGGAGCTCCGGGCGACCTTCGACGCGCTGACAGCGCCCGCCGCGAGGTTCGCCGCCTTGATCTGTCCCCGTCCGATCTTGCTCGAAGTAATCGAGCCGTTCTTGATCTCGGAGCCGTTGATCAGCCCTCCGGCCCAGGCCGGTCCGCCGAGCGCGATGAACAGGGCGGCACTGGCGAGCGCCATAGCGGCCCATGAAGCGGTGTGTTTCCTCATGGCCGACAACCTACGGCCGGAGGGGCCACGAAGAAATAACGGAAACCCTGACTCTTTAGGAACCAGCTGCCAGCCGCTTGGCCAGCTGCCCTCGAGAGCGGACCCCGAGCTTGCCGTACGCGCGCGAGAGGTGAACCTCGACCGTATTCACCGTTACGTACAGCGCCGCCGCGATCTCCTTGTTGGAGCGACCCTGGGCCGCCAACTCGACCACGCGCCGCTCGCTCGGTGTCAGCTGGCCATCGGCCCTGCGCCGCCCGCCCACCCGCTCCAGCTCAGCTCGCGCCCGCTGCGCCCACCCATCGGCCGCGAGCGCCGCGAGCGCCTCGGCGGCCTGCTGAAGGGTGTTTCGCGCGGCCCGCCACTGCTTGGCGCGCCGCTGTGCCCGGCCGAGCGCCAGCAGGCAACGGGCACTATCGAATCGCAACCCGAGGTCGCCGAGCTCAACCGACGCCTCGGTCAGCCGCGCCGCACCGGCCTCGGTCGACCGGGACCCGGCCAGCCGGATCAGCCCCTCACATCGCTTGGCGCTCGCGCGAGCCCACGGATGGTCCAGCTCCACCGCCAACTCGCAAAGCCGATCGGTGACGGCGCCTGCGTCCTCGATCCGCCCGAGTCCCACCAGCGCCTCGACCAGCTCCGGCGCGACCGGGAAAACGCCTGGATCACGCACTCCTTCGCGCTCGCAGTGCTCCCAGACCGGCCCCAGCTCGGCTACGGCGCGCTCCGGCGCGCCCTCGAGAAGCGCCGCCAGCCCCAGCGCCCGCCGGCCTTGGAGCTCGTCCCAACGGCTGCCGGCAGCCTGCGCCAGCGCGATCGTCTGGCTGCCCCAGCGCATCGCTTCATCCACTCGGCCGTAGCCCGCCTCGAGCAGCGCTCGGCAGCGCGGATACTGCGGGCGAAACTGCGTCTCGAAATCGGTCGACTCGGACCACTCATCCAGGAGCCCGGCAGCCGCGGCGAGGTCGCCGGCCCGCACCTCGAGCTCGACCGCATGCATGCGGACGATCGCGTAGGAGGTGAGGTCCCCGCGCGCGTCAGCGAGCGCGAGCAGCGAGCCCAGCGCCGTACGCGCGCTCGCCAGTTCGCCTCGCCAAACCAGCTGGTACGCGGCCACCCGCTCCGCAGAAGCCGAGATGTATGCGGTTGGATCATCGGCCACGGCCGATCTCGCACACAGGTCATCGAGCTGGCGCCCGGTAAGCGCGTGCGCCCACGCCAGCGACCACAACGCGTAACGCACGACCGTTGGCTCGACCGCGGCTCCGAGCGCCTCGAGCGCCCAGGCCTCCGCCCGATCCAACTCCGCGACGGCCGCGACGGCCGCGTTACCCGCGAGCTTGGCCAGCACCCGCGCGCGTAGGTTGTGGTCCTCGCCGCACTCGATCAGCGCCCGCCCGAGATAGCGAGACTGATCCTCTCGGCTGCGGACGGCGTCGCTCTCGCTCAGCAATACCCAAGCTTGGGCGCGAAGCGGCCCCGATGGCAGCGATCCCACCTCCTCTTGCAACAGCCTTGTCATCCGCCGCAGCTCGCCGGCGTCGTCCAAGCACTCGGCCAGCTCCAGCACCCGCTCGGCCCGCTTCAGCGCCCCAGCAGGCGTCAGTCGCAGCGCATGGGCCGCCAGCAGCGCCGCCTGCTGGCGCGCTCCGCGGGAACGAGCCACGGTTCCCGCCGCGGCCACGCGGTCGGCCAGCTCGCCGTCCGGCGCCGTAGTCGCGAGGGCCAGATGCCACGATCGGGCGACCTCGTCGGTCGCGACCCCAGAGAGCGCGAGGTGCACGTCCCGGCGCTCACGCGCACGCGAGCGCTTCTCTGCTGCCGCCGCCAGCAACGGGTGCGAAGCTCGCACGCGCTGGCCATCGATCACGACCGCACCCGCGTCCACAGCTTCATCCAGCGCCCCCTCACCCAGGATCGCGATCAGCTGACCAGCCCGGGGACCCTCGCTTAACGCCACGGCCAGCAGCACGCGGCGAACCGCGGCCGGGAAGCGCCGGACCCGACTCCCCAGGACCTCCTCGAGCGACTCGGGCAGCGGGACCGCATCGTCCAGCTCCAGCCCTCCACAATCCAGCAACGAGCGTCCCACCTCAAGCGCGAACAGCGGATTGCCGGCCGTCGCCTCGACGATCCGCCGCAGGCGCTGGCGCGAGATCGTCAACCCCAACCGCTCGGCCAACAGCCGTCGCACCGCACCGAACGACAACGGCCCAACCTGCATCCTCTCGAACGCCCCTCGCGCCAGCACCGTCTCCAGCGCCTGTGCCGGCCCAGGCCGGCGCGCCAGGAGGAAGCCGACCCGGGCGCCGCGGATCCGGCGCGCCAGGAACACCAGCACGTCGGACGACCCTGGATCCAACCACTGCAGATCATCGATCGCGATCAGGGCCTGATCCCGGGCTGCTAGCCCTCGCACGACATCGAGCAAGGCGAGCGCGACCGCGGCCTCAGAAGCCGGCGCATCAAAAGGCACGGCCCGCATCAGCACCCCCTCCAACACCTGGCGCCGCGGTGTCGGCAGGACGGTCAGCTCGGCGTCCGTGACGTGATCGCATAGATCGACCAATCCCATGTACGGCAGCTGCGCCTCGCCCACCACCGGCGACCGCGCCGACAACACCCGCACCCCGCGAGCGCGAGCGGACTCGGTCGCCGCCTCCCACAAGGTGGTCTTCCCGATTCCCGGGCCGCCGATCAGGACCAGTGTCCCTCCCCCGGCCGTGGCGGTCACGAACTCATCCAGGCGCGCCAGCTCCACATCTCGGCCAACCACCGATCCCACACCCGCACCGCGGTCCATATCTGAATACACGTTACGGCCAACGTGGCGCAGCACGGAGGAATAATTCAGGCGGCCACGAGTACTTGATTTAGGGAGGAACGATTCGATGGGAGCACGGACGGGCAAGGACTACATCGAGCGGCTCGCCGCGAGCCGGCCGACGATTCAGGTTCATGGCGAGACAGTGACCGAAGGCGTCCCCGATCATCCTGCCTTCCGCAGCCTGGTCCACAGCTACGCCCACCTCTACGACCTCCAGCACGAACCCAAGCTGCATGACCTGATGACCTACCGGTCTCCGTCCACCGGCGACCCGGTCGGGACCTCGTTCATGGTGCCGCGGACCCACGAGGACTTGACCAAGCGCCGGCGGATGATGAAGACGTGGGCCGACTTCAGCGCCGGCACCCTCGGTAGGACGGCCGACTATCTGAACAGCGCGCTGATGGCACTCAGCGAGGCGGCGTCATGGTTCGCGAGCGCGGATCCCGCCTTCGCGGAGAACATTCGCCGCTACTACGAACGGGTCCGCGAGGAGGACCTGCTGACCACCCACACGCTGATCCCACCGCAGGCCAACCGCAGCCAGGGCGCCGGCCAACAGCTGGGCGGCACACTGACCGCGCAGATCGTCGACGAGGACGACAACGGGGTCACGGTTCGCGGCGCGCGCCTGCTCGCGACCATCGGTCCGATCGCAGACGAGCTGCTCGTCTTCCCGTCGACTGTCCTGAAGGGCACGCCCGAGGACGCGCCGTACTCTTTCGCATTCGCGATCAACTGCGACGCGCCTGGGCTGCGGTTCCTCTGCCGCGAGTCAATGGATTACGGCCGCAGCCACTTCGACCACCCGCTCGGCTCGCGCTTCGAAGAGATGGACGCGGTCGTGGTCTTCGACGACGTCCACGTGCCGTTCGAGCGGTGCTTTTTGCTGGGGAACCCGGAGATGTGCAACGCCTTCTACACCGACACTTCCGCCGTCGTCCACATGACCCACCAGGTGACGACGCGGACGACGGCCAAGACTGAGTTCATGCTGGGCCTGATCTCGTGCCTGACCGAGGCGATCGGGATCGAGAAATTCCCCCACGTGCAGCTCGACCTGGCCGAGGTGATCGTCGCCCTCGAGCAGCTGCGGGCGCTGGTCCGCAGTGCCGAGGCGGACGCCGAACCGAACGCCTTCGGGGTACTCACTCCCCGTTGGGAGCCGCTCAATGCCTGCCGCAACTGGTACCCCCGGCTCTACCAGCGCTTCCCCGAGATCCTGCGCAAGTTCGGCGCCTCAGGGCTGATGGCCCTGCCCACCGAAGCCGATGTCGTTGGTCCGGCTCATGACGATGTCGAGGCCTACCTACAGTCCGCAACTCTCTCCGGGAGCGAGCGGGTGCGCCTGTTTCGTCTCGCCTGGGATCTGTGTATCTCGTCGTTCGCCGGTCGCCAGACGCTCTACGAGTACTACTTCTTCGGCGACCCGGTGCGGATGGCTGGTGCGTTCGTCGGCAGCTACGACCGCGAGCCGTACAAGGCCCGAGTCCGCGAGTTCCTCGAGGGGGTGGACGAACCATCCCGTGAGCGCATCGATGTGTGAGCTCGGTGACCTGGCGGGTGTTGCGGTCCTTGACCGCGGTCTCCGCGTAGCGCAGCGTGATCGCGCCCTTGCAGCTCGAGCCGCGCCCCGGATGCCGACGGCACTATCGCAGATCACCGGCCTCTGGTCGGGTCGTCGTAGGGATCAGATCCGATCCTTTGACCCTGGGTGGGATCGTCGTGCGGGTCGGCCCCGACCATGCGTCCCTGGGTCGGGTCGTCGTAGGCGCCGGTGCCGATCTTGCGTCCCTGGGTAACGTCGTCGTAGGGATGCGATCCGATCCTTTGACCCTGGGTGGGATCGTCATATGGCTCGGAGCCGATCTTTGTTCCTTGCGTCGGGTCGAGCGAGCGAGCGTGTTTTGCTTCGCGGGGTTCATCAGGCAGGTCTGGGACGGGCGTCGGCCACTCTCCGCTGTCATAGCGGTCCGGCCGTAGGTTCGGGGCGGTGGCGGTTTTCATGAGGCGTGGTTCTCCTTGCGCTATTCGGTTGGTTTGATAGTTCGGCTCATTCGACTCACGCCGCCTGCGGCGCGGCCCGCCCCAGCCCGATTCGTTCGTGCAGCCAACGTAGGGGTCGCGGGGCCCACCAGTTGAGCGGGCCGAGCAGGGCCATGAGCGATGGCACAAGCAGTGCCCGGACCACCGAGGCGTCGAGCAGGACGGCGAGTGCGGCGCCGATCCCGAGTTCCTTTATGAAGACGATTTGGGAGGTCGCGAACGCACCGACGGCGACGGCGAACAGCAGGGCGGCAGCGGTGACGATCCGCCCGGTCCGTTCGAGTCCCAAGGCGACCGCCTCCGCGTTCGGCGCGCCCGCGTCGTGCGCTTCCTTGATCCGCGCCAGGAGGAACACGCCGTAGTCGGTCGCGAGCCCAAACCCGATCGCGAACAGCAGGATCGGCTGCGTCGCGTCGAGCGCGCCGTCGCCGTGGTAGCCGAGCAGTCCCTGGAGGTTTCCATGCTGGAAGATCAACACCAGGATTCCGAACACAGCGCTCAGGTTGAGGGCGTTCATCGCGATTGCTTTGAGTGGCAGCACGACCGACCCGGTCATCAGGAACAAGACGATGAGCGTCGCGGCGACCACGATGGCGAGCGCCGCGGGAAGGTGGGCGCCGAGGCTGTGCTCCAGGTCGAGGTAGGACGCCGTCTCCCCGGCCACGCCCAAGTAGTAGGGCGTGTGGATCGCGCGCACGTCGCGCACGAGTTGCTCGGTGCTGCCGGTCAGCGGACCGTGTACTGGCGAGACCTGGAGCAGCGCCATCCCGCGCCCTGCCGGCTGTGCGGGCGCGACGGCCGATACATCCGGCAGGCGGACGAGCCGGTCGCTGAGCGCCCGGACTTCCCGTGAGGACGCGGAGGCCCCGACAACCACCTCCACTGGAGTGGTCCGGTTGGGTGGGAATTGCTGGCTGAGCGCGTTCTGGACCTGGTGCGCGCTCGCACTCTGGGGTAGCACCCCAGCGTCGGCGGTGATGAACCGGACCTGAGCGAAGGGGATAGCGAGCGCGATGAGCACCGCGCCGCTGGCGACTGCGACCGGCACCGGCCGCCCGGTGACCAACCGCGCGATGCGGTACCAGGCGCCGCTGCGCTCCGGCCGCGCGTCGCGTTCGGCGGCGTGCCGCAGCCGTGGGGGTGAGAGCGCGTTGACGCGCGAACCGAGCACGGCCAGCAGCGCCGGCAGCACGGTCAGCGCAAGCGTGGCGGCCAGCAGCGCCACGATCGCGCCCGCGATCCCCATCGAGTACAGGAACCGCTGCGGGAAGATCGCCAGCGCGGCGACCGCGACCGCGACCGTCACCGAGCTGAACAGCACTGTGCGTCCGGCGCTCTGAAGCGTGCGCCGCAAGGCCTCGGGCCCATACCCTGCCCGGGCGGCTTCCTCGCGGTAGCGCGAGACGATGAAGAGGCTGTAGTCGATCGCCAACCCGAGTCCCAGACCGGTCGTCAGGTTCAATGCGAATACCGAGAGGTCGGTGACCGTCGAGACGACCCGGAGGAGAAAGAACGTGCCGAGGATCGCCAGTCCACCCAGCAGCGGCGGCAGCAGCGACGCCACGACCGACCGGAAGAAGATCAACGAGAGCAGGAAGATGAGCGGGAACGCCAGCAGCTCGGCGCGGGCCAGGTCATGGCCGACCTGCCCGTTCACTTGGGCGTTGGCGATCGCGCTCCCGCCCAGCTTGACGTCATGCTGGAAGGAGAAGCGACTCACGATCAGACTGGCGTCATCGGATATGCGCTTGTCCGATAGCGCCCTGAAGTACGCGACCACGTACGTCGAGCGCCCGCCGCGCGCCACCATCGCGCGGTTGCGCGTGGTGTAGAAGCTCGCGACGCTCGCCACATCGGGCTGGGCCTTGAGCTGCGCCGCGACGGCTTGCACTCGCTGACGGGCGGCCGGCCTGCCTACGTCACCGGTGGAGACGAGCGCGATCACGCCGGGATCGATCTGCCGCCCGGTCGCGGCCTGGAAGCGGTTGGTCGCCTGGACGCTCTGCGTGGCGGGGTCATCGGCGCCGTACGGGCTCAGGTCCTTCGATACGCCGGCCCCGAACACGGCGGCGATCACCGCGCCGATCGCCGCCACGAACAGCACGCGGCGGCGGTTGAGGTATGCGAATGTCGCGAGCTTGTCGAACATGGCTATGCCTTCTCTCTGCGTCGTGTCTGGTGAGGCGCGCGTACGCTTGTCACGCGGGCAGGACCGTTTCCACCAAGCCGGTGACGACGTCGTAGACGTGCCCGGAAACGGCCACGCGCTGCGGGATGCCGCGAGCCGCACGGAGGCGCTCAACGTCGCGCGTCACGGTCGCTGCGGGGTCGAGGACCGCGTGCTCCCGCAGGGCCGCCTCGCCGGCACCGATGCGCTGGGCGTAGCGGCGACGGAACGTCGCGTCGGCGAGTGCTCCGCTGGCGCACTGCGTGTGGTGGATCACCGCGACCTCGAACAGCCTGCCGTCCGGCAGCACGTTCTCGGCGATCTGGCCGATGAACGCCACGTCGTTGATCACCTCGGGAGTCACACGACCGCCCACGTTGCGGACCACGACCGCGTCACCGAGGGAGAGGCCGAGAAAGTGGGCGGGATCGACGCGCGGGTCGAGGCATGTCACCACGAATAGGCCCAACCTCGGAAACACGACAGCGTCTCGGTGCCCGCCTTCGGCGGCGAAGGCGCGGTTGCGCTCGAGCGCCGGCCCCGCGTTCGTGGATGTTTCAAGACGGTTATTGGCTTGCATGGCCGAGTTCTCCGGGTGCGCGTCGCTGTTGTGCTGGGCCACGAGGATGTGACCGCCTGGGGTGAGCTCACATCACCCCGACCGCAGTCACCCCGGTGTGACGTGCGGCTAGAGCAGTCCCAGATCTCGGCCGCGCGCGACGGCTTCGCGTCTGCTTGACACACCCAGCTTTTGGTAGATGCGCTTGGTGTGCGTCTTAACCGTGTCGCGGGAGATGCCCAGCTCATCTCCGATCTCCCTGGCCGATAGGCCAGTAGGGAGAAGCCGGAGCACTGCTTCCTCTCGCGCCGTCAGCTCGTCGATGACTACTGGCCTCGCGCGGGATACATCGACCACCAGTCGCATCGCGCGTTCCGCCTGCCCCACCAGTCGTGGGGCGAGCGTGCCGGGCTCGGGACAGCGTGAGAGCAGCTCACGCGCTTCGAGCACCAGCTCGCGCGCGGCGCGGCGATCGCCCACCTCGCGCAGCAGCTCGGCGAGGGTCGTCAGTGCGTAGCACCACTCGACCAGGCCAGCGCCTCTCCGAGCGAGGCTGACCGCACGCTCCAGCTCGCCCCGCGCCTCCGTCAGGCGTCTCCCGTGACGGAACAGCCGGCCGCGCGCGACGTGGGCCGAAGTGCAGATCCAGTATTCCTCCAGACCATTTGCGCTGACCACGTCGAACGCGGCATCGACGGCGGCGGAGCAGCTCCGCCAGTCCTCGCGATCGGCGGCGATGAGGGCGAGCCGTCCGAGCGAGAGCATCGAGACGATGAAGTTCTGCCGGTTGCTGCCGAGCTCGATCGCCGTCTTTAGCAGCGCTTGGGCGTCGTCGCCTGAGTCGAAGAATCGCGCCGATGTTCCCAGCAGACACGCCGCGAGGGAGTGCCAGATCGAACTCCCGTCCAGGGGCGCGAGTCGCCCAGCCAGCTCCTCGGCCTGCCGCATGTCGCCGAGCAGCTGCCACGCCGCGGCGCGAACGACGGTCACCTCCTCCCCCAGCTCTTCGTCTTCGCCCGGGTTGTTTCTCGGCGCCTGCGTAGCCAGGTCCACCCACCGCAGGACCTCATCACGCTCACCGACGGTTAGTGCGGTCCTGGCCTGGGCCAGACACAAGCGGCCGTCGCCCACGATGTAGCCGTGGGGGAGCTGGCTCATCCACCGCGCGACCGTTTCCCGCTGGCCTGCGTTCGTGAACGCCAGCCAGTGTTTGTCGATCTGCTCGGACGCTGCGTCGAGCTCCCCCGCTGCCGTCAGGTGTCCGATTGCCTCGGACACGATGCCAGCGTCGAGAAACCACCGCCCGGCTCGTGCGTGGAGCTCTGCGGCGCGTCGCGGCTCTCTGCGCTCCAGCTCGTGGCGCAGCAACTCCCCGAACAGGTGATGGTACCGGTACCACTCGTGCCTTGGGTCGAGGGGAATCAGGAAGTAATTGGCACGCTCGATCTGATCGAGCATCGCTCTGCTGTCTCGGGCGCGCGTCACGACGTCGCACAGAGGCGCACAGAACCTGTCTAGCACGCTCGTGTGAAGGAGGAAGTCCAGCTCCGCCTCGCGGCGCTCGCCGAGCACCTCAGCTGCGAGATAGTCGACCACGCGTCGATCGCTACCAGTGAAGGACGCGACGAAGCCGCTCGCATCCTCTCGCCCGCGCATCGACAGAACAGCCAGATAAAGGCCGGCCGCCCAGCCCTCGGTGCGGTCGTGCAAGCGTTTGACGGTGTCGGGCGTAAGGTCGAGGCCATGCACGTCATTGACCAACGACTCCGCTTCCGAAAGTGAGAAGCGCAGCTGCCCGGCATCGATCTCGTTTAGCTGGGCCCGCGCGCGCAGTGTTCCGATTCGGAGTGGCGGCTCCACGCGTGACGTCATCACGATCCGCAGCGCGCTCGGCAAATGCTCGATGAGCAAAGCCATGCCTTCGTGGATCCGCTCGTCTTCGATCGCGTGATAGTCCTCCAGTACGAGGACGAGCCGCTTCGAGACGTCGGCGAGGTCGTTGATCAGCGCCGGGAGAGCCTCCCTAACGAGGTTGACCCCGGGAGCGCGCAACATCGCTAGCGAGGCTTCTCCGATCCCTGGCACCACCGAGCGCAGGGCCTCGATAACGTACATCCAGAACCTCGCGGGATCGTTATCGGCCTCTTCTAGCGAGAGCCATGCGATCGGACGCTCTCCTCTCACGGACGCCCCCCACTGCGCCGAGAGCATCGTCTTTCCGCTACCGGCGGGGCCGTAGATCAGAGTCAGCGGGCGCGACAGGCCCGCCGAGAGTGCGTCGATCAGGCTCTCACGGACTACGAGCCGCGGAGCGCTCGGTGCAACGAGCTTCGTCCGCAGAAGCGGAAAACCCCGGTCATCGCTTGCGAGCACCACAGGCTCCTAGCACCCGGTGATGGCACGTTTGATGATCGTCTCGACGAAGCGGTGATCGATCGGTTCGCGGGAGAACCAGCGGCGATAGAAGAGGGGGCCAAGCAGCCCGGCGACAGTCGTCGGGATGTCAGTCTCGGCCGCGAGCGCGCCCGTGTCGATAGCTCTCTGGAGGACCACTCGCAGGGGGGCGGCATGTCCGCGTTGGATGGTGCTATGCACCTCGGCGAACTGTGGTTCGCGCTCCGCAAGGTCGACGATCGAGGGCAGTACGGACGCCCAGTTGGCCGTCTGCAGCAGCTCAGCCACGTACGACAAAATCGCGGTGAGATCGCCTTCGAGCGATCCGGTGTCGGGGGTGTCCTGGGCAGCGGTGATCTTTGAGCAGGCATCGATCACTAGTGCCTCGCGCGATGGCCAGTGGCGGTAGATCGTGGTTTTTGCGACTCCGGAACGACGCGCAACCTCGTCGACGCTGAAGCCTCCGACGCCTGTCTCGTAGAGCAACCCGAAGGTCGCTTCCAAGACGGCCTCATGCGATCGCCGCACGCGAGGATCTACCTGCGCAGCAGGTGCTTTGGGGCCAGGTGCTTGGTTCTTGCTGGGTTTGCCGGACGGCACGACTAATCGAATAACGCTACGATCCCGTAGCGTAGTGTTTCTGGTGTTGCGTCGAAAGGGCGGTGTCCCATGCAGTTTGCCTCCGTACGGATCATCACAGACGACCTCGATCGACTGGTGGCGTTCTACGAGCTGGTGACTGGCGTCCCGGCCGAGCGTCCCGCGCCGGTCTTCGCCGAGCTCGTCTTGCCGTGGGCCACCCTGGCCATCGGTCATTCTCAGACAGTGCCCCTGTTCGGTCCCGACGCAGCCCGCGCCGCCGACAATCACACCGTGATCATCGAGTTTCAGGTCGACGACGTCGAGGCCGAGTACGCCCGCCTCGAGTCGCAAATCGATACCTGGGTGCAGCAACCAACCACCCTGCCGTGGGGAAATCGGTCGATTCTGTTTCGCGACCCTGACGGCAACCTCGTCAACCTCTACACGCCGCTAACCGACGAGGCAAAGGCGCGGTTCGCCGGCCGCGCGCCGACCGCGGGGTAGCAGAACCACCAACCCATAGAGCGCTCGCGGACAAGCATCTGCACCGGCGGCGCTGCATGCCGCGATCACGGCGAGCGCCGCCCCGGGTACGATCGCGGCGCCGCGCACATCGACGAGAATGCTTCTCGGCGGTCTAAGTTGCGCTGCGAGGGCGAGTCAAGGAGGTTGCCGGTGAGTTTCGGGTCGGAGGCGGGTCAGTGAGGTTCTTCAGCGTCATAGTCGCCGGGCTGTTGGCGGTCGCGCTCGCTGTCGCGGCCGACGCGGGCGGGAGCCCGGGTACGCGGAACGGCGTCGACGCATCCACGCAGAGCTTCCGCTCGGCGCCGGGGCTATACCCGCCGGTCGTGTTCGTGTCCGGTCGGGACCCGGATCCCCGGTATGGCGACATCCTCACCGACACGAATAATCCGGTCCAGCCCGGGCCGATCATCCTCAGCCCGCAGGGCCAGCTGATTTGGTTCGGCCCGGTCAGCGGCGGCCGCTTCGACGTCGAGGTACAGCGCTATGAGGGCCAGTCGGTTCTGACCTTCTGGCAGGGGGGCGGCAATGTGGTGCTGGCTGGCAAGGACGTGATCCTCAACCACCACTACCAGACGGTCGCAGTTGTGCAGGCTGGGAACGGATATGCGACGGACCCCCACGAGTTCACGATCACGCCGCGTGGAACGGCGCTGATCAGCGCCTACAAGGTCATCCCCGCGAACTTGACCTCGGTGGGTGGTCCCCGCCACGGGCAGCTGCTCGACTCGGCCATTCAGGAAATCGACATCGCGACTGGCCACGTTTTGTGGCAGTGGCAGGCCGCCGACCACGTGCCGGTGACCGACAGCTATGCCGGCAAGCCGGGCAAGGGCGCCTACGACTTCTTCCATCTGAACTCGATCCAGCAGCTCCCGAACGGCAACCTCCTCGTGTCCGCCCGCCACACCTGGACCGTGTACGAGATCAGTAAACACAGCGGCGCGATTGTCTGGCAGCTGGGCGGCAAGCACTCGAGCTTCAAGCTCGGACCGGGTGCCCACTTCGAGTGGCAACACGACGCACGGCTACAGCCCAACGGAACGATCACGCTCTTCGACAACGGCGCTGGCGCTGGGCCGCAGCATGAATCCCAGTCCCGCGCTCTGCGCCTGCGCCTGAACGTCAAGACCCACTGGGCCACGCTCGTGAAGGCGTACACCAACCACCCGCCGCTGCTTTCCCCGAGCCAGGGCGACGCACAGGTCCTGCCGGACGGCAACGTCTTTGTCGGCTGGGGCGCCGTGCCGTACTTCACCGAGTTCTCAGCCGGCGGACGCCAGCTGTTCAGCGTCCACTTCCATGGAGACATGGAGACCTACCGCGCGCAGCGCTTCAACTGGTGGGGCCAACCCACGACGCCGCCCGGCATCGCGATCGACGCGACGCACCAGGGCACCCGGATCTACGCTAGCTGGAACGGCGCTACGCGCGTTGCATCGTGGCGTGTGCTCGCCGGTCCCAGCCCGAGCCCACTGAAACCGATCGAGGATTTCCCGAAGACGAACTTCGAGACCGAGATGGCGGTCCCCAGCACCCAGCCCTACATCGCGGTGCAGGCACTAGGGGATGGCGGGCAGGTGCTAGGCACCTCGGCCACTGCGAAGCGCTAGTTCCCGCTCACGTAATTTCGTTCGGGCGGCTGGAGCGAGTCGGCACCTCGGTGCTGCCGAGCAACTCATTCGACAGCCGGTTGGCGGACCGACCGCCGAACTTGTCAAAAAAATCACAAAGAACCTACGATCAACTCGGCGGGTGGCGGAAAGTTGCCGAAGTTCGCGCTGGCGGCTCCGTTTGAGGCCGAGATCGCTCGTTATCACTTCGGCACAAACCACCGACCGACCGCCCGCCCCACCGCCCACGAATTCGCCCGTCATGGTAACTGCGTCCGGACGTATTTACATGAGCCGGGACTAGCTGGGTTTTCCGTCCGGGCCAGTGCCGCACTCAGCTGAGCAGGCCGCGTGTCAGCCCACCGTCGACCAGCAGTGTGACACCCGTTATGTATGACGCCTCGGTCGAGCAGAGAAACGCGACAACGGATGCGATCTCGTCGGGCGATCCGAACCGCCGCAGCGGGATCGTCTGGGCATCCCGCGCGCGGGCCGCGTCCGGATCGGCTTCGCTCGTGTACAGACTGTTCAACCGGTCCGTATCGATATAGCCGGGGGCGATCGAGTTGACCGTGATCCCGTTGTGCCCTTCCTCGCGGGAGAGATGCTTGGCCCACCCGATCACGCTGGGGCGGAGGGCGTTGGACAGCAGCAAGCCGTCATTTACCTCCTTGACCGCCATCGAGGTGATGTTCACGATGCGGCCTCGACCGCTGCGGCGCAGATGCGGCAAGGCCAGCCGGGTGAGGCGCAGCGCCGACAGCGTGGTCAGCTCGAAGGCCCGCAGCCACGCCTCGTCATCGAACTCTTCGAACTCGCCGGCCGGCGGCCCGCCGGTGTTGTTGATCACGATATCGATCCGCCCGAGGGCGTTTGCGGTTTCCTCGACCGCCCGGGCCAAGTCCGCGAGATGCGTCGCATCGCCGGTAACCGCGATCGCACGCCCGCCACCGGGAAGTGCGGCGATCTCGTCCACCGCCTGCTCAAGCATGTCGGAGCGCCGCGCGAACAGCGCCACGTCGCAGCCTTCGGCAGCCAGTTGCCGGCCGATGGCGCGCCCCATCCCCGATGACGCACCCCCCACAACAGCTGCACATCCGCTCAGACCCAGATCCACCTCACACCGCCTTTCACCTTGGGAAACCCGACCTTAAACTCTGCCCCATGCCGCTGCAGGAGGCCGGCGAGTTGATTAATTACATGTTTCAGTGACCGAGATTCGCATCGGAATTGTTGGAGCCGGTTGGATCGCAGCGAGCCACGCATCCGCGCTCGACCAGATCCCGTCCGTGCGGCTCCTCGCGGTCTGCGACCGCGACCGCGGGCGCGCGAGCGCGCTCGCGGAACCGCGGGGGGCACGCGTCTACGCGGATTGGGAAGAGCTGCTCGCGCGCGAGCAGCTCGACGCGATTTGGGTGTGCACGCCGCCCCTGGCCCACCGCGACCCGGCGGTGAGTGCATCGCCTGGACACCTGAAGATCACCCAGAGATCTACAGCCTTGACGTGATTGCCGGCGACGCGACGCTCGTCGTTGAACTAGGCCCCGAGGCATTCCGCATCACCGGCGTCTCGAAGGGCCGCCATCTCATCGCCGAGCACGCCGATCCGTTCCGCCGCTCGATCGAGCGCTTTTTCGCCGCTGCCGCCGCTGGCAAGCCGGACGGTGTGTTCTGCACGCCGCACGACGCGCTCGAGACCTTAAAGGTCGTCGAAGCGTGCGAGCGTGCTCTGGCCACCGGCGCTCGAGTCGCGCCGAATTAGTAACCACGTGCCTACGCCGCCGGCCCGGCGAGTTCGAGCAACGTCCGCGCCAGCACTCGCGTCCCCGCCCGGATCGAGGCTGGGTCCGACTCCTCCTCCGGGGTGTGGCTGACGCCGCCGGCGTTGCTGCGCACGAAGATCATCCCGGTCGGAACTCCGGCGGCCGCCAGCACGGCCGCGTCGTGCACCGCCCCGGAGCTGATCTCCTGGATCGGCTCGGCGAGCGCGTGGCCGCCTCGCAGGATCACCTCCCGGACCTCCGGGCTCATCCCCACCGGAGCCAGGCGCCAGCGCCCGCGGAGTCCCCACGTGCACCCTGTGCGCGCGGTCGCTTCGGTCGCAGTCCTCTCCACGGCCACCACGAGCGCGTCGAGGCGATCCTCATCGGGGGCGCGCAGGTCGAGCGTGAGCACCGCGCGGGACGGGACCACGTTCGAGGCTCCTGGCGACACGTCGATCCGGCCCACGGTGGCCACCGCATCCGGGATCCCGCCGGCCGCCGCGGCCAGCGCTGCGATCAGCTGTGCCGCGGCCAACATTGCATCGGAACGGTGCGTCATCGGCGTGGTGCCGGCGTGACCGGCGCGCCCCTCGATCACGAGCTCGCCTCCGACCATCCCGACGATCCCACGGACGCAGCCGACCGCGTCTCCGCGGGCCGCCAGCACTGGACCCTGCTCGATGTGGAGCTCGACGAACGCGCCCGGAAGCTCTGCGGGCCCGGCGCGGAGCGACGGAGCTAGGCCGAGCTCGAGCAACGCCTGCCGTAAGGTCACGCCGCCCCGGTCCCGGCTCTCCAGCTCACCTTCGGTCAGCCGCCCGCAGATGCCGCGGCTGCCGAAGGTGCCACCACCGAAGCGCCACCCTTCCTCGTCGCGGAAGCAGACGACGCGCATCGCGCGGGAGCCGGGGGCGGCTCGAGCCACCGCGCCCACGGCCTCGATCCCAGCCACCACGCCCAACGCGCCGTCGTAGCGGCCGCCGGCCGGGACCGTGTCCAGGTGCGAGCCGGTCCAGACCTCCCGGAGCTCGGGCCTCGGCCCGAGGCGGCGACCGTACAGGTTTCCGAACTCGTCGCTCGACACCTCGAGTCCCGCCTCCTCCATCCAGACAGCGGCCAGGTCGCAGGCCGCCTGCTCGTCGCCGCTGAGCCCGGGACGGTTGGCGTGTGGCGGGTCGCCGAGGGCGAACAGCTGCTCCAGACGGCGCCTGATCCGTTCGATGTCCAGTTGCTCATCGACCGAGGCAGCGAGCGCGTCGGTCTCGGGCCCCGATCCCAACCGGGTCATGAGGTGCGCCCCGGCGGGTCGGGCTGCACCTTGGCCACCCGGATCAGCGGCGCGGACGGGAGAGGCTGCGCCTCAGAGCCCGGCACCGGTTCCGAGAACGATCCCCGACGCGCGCGCCGGAACGCCCCGAGAAACTCACGCGCTGCCGTTCTCCCCCCGCCCCGCCGGGCTAGGCGGCCGATGCGCAGCTCTCGCACACGCGGGACGGGACCCCCGGCGGCACGGATGCCCGCTAGGCGGGCGGCGACCGCTTGCTTCTTCTCGACCTGGTGGGGTTGGAAGTTATCCATGCGACGGACCGGGATCTCCGCCCCGGTCTCCAGCACGCCCGCCGCCACCGCCGCCTCGAAGAGCTCCAAGCCGGTTTCGGTGCGAACGAACACCGCGTTGAAGCCCTCGTCATTCTCGGGCGGGATCCCGTCCGGCCATACGTCGGCGGCGACGATATCGGCGACCTCGCCGATCGCGTCTGGGCAGATCTTGCACCGAGGCTGGATCCGCCAGCCCGCCTCGTCCTCCCACATCTCACCGTAGGTCAGAGCCACGTCCCGCCCATCGTGGGTCCGCACGCGCGTCATCCCCGGACTTCCGTAGCCCCGGAAGCGGAACAGTGACACGGCTTCCTCCTCGATCCCGAACTGCGTCAAAACGTCGCGGGACTTCTGCAGATCCGATGCGCCGCCGCACATCATGGCCAGCGCATAGCGCAGCTGCGAGGCAAGGCGTGGGTCCCTCCTGGCCAAACTACGCACGGCGGTGATGTCACACGGCTTGCCGATCACGGCAAAAGGTCGCCCCTGTTCGACGATCGCCATCAGGTCTCGCAGCGGCGCGGCCGGTCCGTAGCGCGAGCCCGCGCCCTGCAGTACCTGGGCACGGTCGAAGCTCACCTGGCCGGTCGAGCGCATGGGCGCATCGCGTGAGGCCGCCACGTGGACGACCATCTCCACGCGCCCAGACTCCAGAAGGTACTGTCCGAGCGCGGTCAGGACGCCCCCCGAGGAGCCCCGGTAGCGGACCTCCGGATCTGCGGCGTGGCCCTCGATGAGCCGGATGATCGGTCCCCATATGAGGTCCACTGCCGCCGTCGACGGCACCCGATTCGCTGGCACTCCGGCGATCACCGCGCCCGGACACGCCGCTTCGATGCGACGCCAGGCTCTCTGATCGATCGGACGCAAGACGCGAGGCCGCTCCTGCCCGTCGGGGGTTAAGACCATTTCGATCCGATCGCGGCCGGCGAGGCTCTCGCACAGACCGCAGCCGATGCATAGCCCACCCGCGACTATGTCCTCGACGCCATCCACCGGCTGGGAGCCTCTGCCACCACGCGGAGCACCAGATCAGGTAAGCCACATGTGCTTGAAGTCATAGTTGTTGAACGACTGTCCGGCTATGCCGGCAATCGCGCCACCGACGTTGGGACGGTAGCCGTCGATGATCGGAATAAAGAAGGGGATGATGTAGCCGCCCTGGTCGTAGTCGATCATTTGCATCTCGTGACACAGCTGCGTGCGCTTGGCTTCGTCGAGAGTGGCCACCGCCTGGTTGTAGAGGCTCGTGTACTGAGGGTCATTCCAGTGCGTCTCATTGAAATAGGCCCCAGGCAGGCTGCCATCAGCCACCTGCGGGAGATAGAAGTTGTAGTCCCAGTAGTCCTGCGCGAAGACCCACTTCAGGTAGTTCTGGCCGAAGAACTCCGACACGGTGACCTGACGTAGGTTGATCGTCACTCCGGCGGCGCTGGCCTGCTGGGCGATTACCTGGGCGCACTTGACGACGCCCTGGGCGATGTCGGAGGTGACGAGCTCCACGGTCAGGTTCTCGTGACCGGCCGCCTTCAGCAGCGACTTGGCCTGCTCGATGTCCTGGGCGCGTTGCGGGAGGCTGTCGTCATACTCGGGGGCAAAGATTCCGAATACGTCGTTGCCGAGCAGCCCGAGACCGCTGAACACTACCTCGCGCATCTGCGGACGGTTGACGATCAGGCGCATCGCCTGGCGCACCCGCACGTCGCTGAACGGCGCGACGTCGACGCGCATGGTGAACGGGTTCCACCCGCCGCCCTCGGAGATCAGCAGCTTTTGCCCGGCGCCCTCGAGCTGCGCCTTGACGTCCGTCGACACCCCCGCGATCGCGTTCGATTGCCCCGACACGAGCGAGTTGGCCTGGGCGGTCTCATCGCTGTAGTCGACCAGCACCAGCGTGTCGGCGTACGGGAGCCCGGTCTGCCAATAGTTCTCGTTGCGCACGAACGTGCTCTGCTGACCGGGGGTGAAGCTCTGATATTTGAACGGCCCGGTGCCGTTCGGCTTATCCGTCTTGGGGTTAAATCCAACCGGGGTCAGGTACGGCGCGACGTTGGTGGCGAGCACTTGGACGAGCGTGCCCAGCGGTCGGGTGAACGGAAGCCGCGCCGTGTACTTGTCGAGCTTCTTCATCCCCTTGACATCAAGCGCGGCGAGTGCCGCCGCGCCCTCGCCCGGCGCCTTGGGATTGGTGTTGAGCTGGAACGTGGAGATGACGTCGTCGGCGGTGGCTTCCTTGCCGTTGTGAAAGGTGATGCCCTGCCGTAGCCGGATGTCCCATTGCGTCGCGGTGGCGTTCGGGGACATTTCCTCGACGATGTTGAAGGCCGCGGTGCCCTTTGGGGTGATCTGGGCGAATAGGTCGTAGAGGTTGACAACTCGGGCGTAGTCGACGTTGGCCACGGGAGCCAGCGGGTTGACCGTGTCTCCGCTGCCGCCACCGGTGAAGCCGATCGTGAGCGTGCCGCCCTGTTTCGGGGTACCGGTGACCGCGGCTTGGGTCGAACTGGCCACCGATGACGACGAAGAACCCGAGCCGCCGCAGCCGGCCAGCAGGCCGCCTGCGCCGAGCGCGATCGATCCTGCCGCCAACGTCTGTAGGTGCTCACGTCGGGTGTAACCGCTCACTATGCTTTCTCCTCGCAATCGTGTAACTGCTATGCGGCCGTGGCGCTCACGGCCCCTGGCCGGGGCAGGTCTCGGAGGAGAGCCTGGGTGTACTCATCCTCAGGCCGCTCGAGGATCGCCTCCGTCGCGCCTGACTCGACCAACACCCCGGCTTTCATCACGACGACGCGCTGCGCGATGCTCCTCACCAGGGCTAGGTTGTGGGTGATGAAGGCGAGCGACAGGCCCCGCTCGGACTGCAACCGACGCAGCGTCTCGACGATCGCGGCTTGAACCGAGACGTCGAGCGCCGAGGTGATCTCGTCGCACACCAGCAGCTCGGGCTCGACGACGAGTGCGCGAGCGATCGCCACGCGCTGGCGCTCACCCCCGGAGAGCTCGCCGGGGTACAGGGCGCGGAAGCTCGTGTCCAGCGCCGCGTCTTCGAGCGCCTGCGCGATCCGCTCGAGGCGCTCCCGGCGGCCCAAGGCGAAGAAGCGCGCCAGGGGCTGCTCGAGGATCTGCTCCACCGGTTTGCGCGGGTTCAACGACCCGTACGGGTTCTGGAAGATGTACTGGATGCGGCGCAGCAGATCGGGATCGCGCTCTCGCGCGCGGCGCGGGAGCGACCGGCCGCGCAAGCACACCGTGCCGCTCCAGCGCCCGTGCAGGCCCACCACGCAGCGGGCCAGGGTGGTCTTGCCCGAGCCCGATTCGCCCACGATGGCCACGCACTCACGCTCGCCGATCTCGAGGCTCACGCCGCTCAGGACCTGGGTGGAGCCGTAGCTGGCGGACACTTCGCGGACGTTCAACAGCGGAGCCTCGAGCGCCACCGGCTCGATCGTTTTCAGCGTCGTCGCCGCCCGCCGAACGTGCTCGAGCTCTGCGGTGCGCCGGCACCGGACCAGCTGGCTCACGCCGGGACGGGCCAGCAGCTCCTGCTCGGTGGCCACGCAGGCCTCCTGCACGTGCGCGCAGCGAGCGGCGAAGGCGCACCCCGCCGGGCGCTCCTCAGGTCGGGGCGGATGGCCATCGAGACCCTCGAGCGTGGTGGAGCGGTCCGGCGAGGGGACGGCACGGAGCAGGCCGCGGGTGTAGGGGTGCGCCGGGGTGGCGAAGATGTCCGCCTTGGCGCCCAGCTCGACGATCCCCCCGGCGTACATCACGGCCACCTGATCGACGAGCTCGCCGATCACCGCCAGGTCGTGGCTGACGAAGATCCCGGCCGCGCCGTGGGCGCCGCAGAGTTCGCGGATGGTGTCGAGCACCCGGCGCTGCGTGGTCACGTCCAGGCCGGTGGTTGGCTCGTCGAGAACGATCACCGCCGGCCGCAGGGCGAACCCCATCGCCAGTACGACCCGCTGCTGCTGACCCCCCGACAGCTGGTGCGGGTAGGAATCGAGCAGCGCCGCGCTCGGAAGTCTCACCTCGTCCAGCAGCTCGCTGACGCGCCCCGCGATCTCGGCCTGAGGGACGCCGTGGAAGACGAGCACCTCGCGCAGCTGCGTGCCGACCTTCATCGCTGGGTTCAGCGCGCTCGAGGGATCCTGGGGAACGTAGGCCACGCGCCGGCCGCGGGTGTCCTGGAGCGCCCGGTCGCTGCGGCCGCACATCTCGGAGCCATCGACGAGGACGCTCCCCCCGCTGATGCGCAGCCCGCGCCGGGCATAACCCAGCAGCGAGAGGGCGACCGTCGTCTTGCCCGAGCCAGACTCGCCGACCAAGCCGAGCATGTGACCCGATCCGAGCGAGAAGCTGACATCGTCGACGACGTCCGCGCCCCCGTCGACCAGCGATACACGCAGATCGCTGACCACGAGGCGCGCCGGCGACGCGTCGCCCGTCGTCCGCGGGCGCGCGACGTCGGTCGGCAGCGGCCTATCCATGCTCTGCGCTCTGCCCACGGGACTCGATCGAGGCCGGGCGCGTCCACAGCCGGCGGCGCACCTTGTGACGGTCACGATGGACCCTGAGCCCACCGAGGGAAACCCTGGCGACCGCATCGGTGAACGTGTTCATCCCCACCGTCAGGATCACGAGCATGAAGACCGGCGCGATCACGGCCCAGGGATTCGCGGACAGCCCGACGCGGTTCTCGTTGATCATCGCGCCCCAGTTGGGCGAGGGCGGCTGCAGGCCGAAGCCGAGGAACGACAGCCCGGCGATGATGATGATCGAGAAGGTGAGCCGCAGTCCGAGCTCGACCATCAGCGGCGAGATCAGGTTGGGCAGGATCTCCGAGGTCATGATCTTGCGCCGGGGAAGGGCGATCAGCTCGACCGACTTGACGAAATCCCGCTCGCAGACATCCAGCGCCGAGGAGCGGATCACCCGAGCCACCTGGGGAGCGTGGGCGATCGCCACCGCGAGAACGATCAGCCACACCTTCGGTCCGATGATGCTCACCAACATCAGCACGAACACGATCTGCGGGAAGGCCAGCAGCACGTCGACGGTGCGCATCAGGACCGAATCGACCCATCCGCCCTCGAACGCCGCCAGCACGCCGACCAGAGCACCGATGACCACCCCGAGCACGGTCGCGATGACCGCCATGGCCAGGATCTCCCATCCGCCGTTGAGCAGTCGGCTGAGCACATCGCGTCCCAGCGTGTCGGTCCCGAGCACGAACCCCGATCCGGGCGGCATGAACGAGCCGCCCACCAGGTCGGTGGGCGAGTAAGGTGCGACGAACGGGCCGATCGCGGCCACCAGCACGACGAACAGGACGAGCGCCGCGCCCACGCGCCCGCGTCCGGTGCGCAGCGCGCTGGCGATCAGCGCGAGCGGACCACGGCTGACTCGGCTCTCGGAGGTCGCCGTCACCGGCGCAGTGATGGCCAATTCCTCGATCGCCACGGTTACCCTGACCTAGGCAGGCGTCGCCTCGGCGTGACGGCGAGCGCCAGGACGTCGGAGGCGATGTTCACAAACACGTAGAACCCGGCCAACAGCAGTACGATGAACTGCACCACGGGGATGTCACGGTCAGACACCGCGTTCACTAACCCTTGGCCGAGGCCTGGGTAATTGAATACGTACTCGACGACCACAATTCCACCCGCCAGATAGAGCAGGTTGAGTCCTACGACCTGAACCGTGGAGGCGGTCGCGTTGAGCAGCGCGTGCACGAACAGAACCCGGCGCCGGGGCAAGCCCTTGATCGTGGCCATCTCGACGTAGTCAGACTCGAGCGCCTCGACCATAGCTCCGCGGGCCATCCGAAACGTGTACGGCACGGTTACCAGCACCAGCGTGGCCACCGGCAGGACCAGCAGGTTCGGGTGGTCGAGCGGCGAGGTACCCGGCGGCACGACCGAAACCGACGGCAGCAGGTGCATCACCACCGTCGAGAAAATGATGATGAGGATGATCGCCACCACGAACTCGGGCATCGCGGCCAGCGTCAGGGCCACCACCGACAAGGTGTGATCGAGCCAGCGGTCGCGGTGCGCCGCTGCCCAGACTCCTAACGCGATGCCTAGAACGGTGCTGATCAGGCCGGCGAGGACGACGAGCACAGCTGAGTTAGTGATCCGTGAGCCGACGAGGCTCGACACCGGCTGACCCGAGGCGAGCGACGTCCCCAGGTTTCCCTGTAACACCCCGGTGATCCAGTGCCAATACTGCTCGGTGATCGGGCTGTTCAGGTGGAGTTGCACCTCGAGTGCATGTACCCGCGCCGGGGTGGCCGTGTTCTGCAACACGGCGTACGCCGCGTTCCCGGGGAGCACCTGCGTAGCCAGAAACACCAGGATCGAGACGAGGACCAGGATGAGGATCCCGAGCGCCACGCGGCGCACGATCAGCTCGAGAATCGGGTGCGGGGCACGCGCGCGCGGAGCCGTCAGGCTGGCGGGCACCACGCTCACAGCGCCACGCTGCCCAGGCGGTCTGGCGCGCGAGTCCTGCTCAGCGCGCGGTCGAGATCGTCGATCAGGTCGCCGATGTCCTCGATTCCGACCGACAAGCGCAGCGTGCCGGGCAGGATGCCGATCGCCTCGCGCTGCTGCTGGCTGAGTCCGAGATGCGAGGTGTTGTGCGGCGCGCTGATTAGCGTCTCAACGCCGCCCAGGCTCGTGGCCTGAACGGCCAGGCACAGCTGGTTCATCACCTCGCCGGCGCGCCCGTCACCACCCCGCACCCGGAAGGTGACCATGCCGGAACCCCCGGAGAGCAGGCGGCGTGCCAGCCCAACGTCGGGGTGTGAGTCGAGCATCGGGTAGCTGACCGCTTCCACCTCGCGGTGCGACTCGAGCCAGTGGGCGAGCTGTGCGGCGTTCTCGTTCTGACGTTCGACCCGCAGCGCAAGCGTTTTGAGGTTCTGGTCAAGCCGGGCCGCCGCGCCCGGATCCAGGCAGCCACCGAGCCTCACCGCCAGCCGGCGGATCGGATCGATATGCGTGCGCTCGCCGACAACCGCCCCAGCGATCAGATCGGAGTGCCCGTTCAGGTACTTGGTCGCGGAGTGGATCACGAGGTCGAACCCGTGCTCCAAGGGCCGCAGGTTGATCGGCGAGGTGAATGTGCTGTCGACGACCGCGATCGCTCCGGCGTCGTGGGCGAGCTCGGCCAGGATCGGGAGATCGGCCACTCGCAGCATCGGGTTCGACAGCGTCTCGAGGTACATCGCGTCGGCGCCGGAGAGCTGCCTCTGCCAGCCGTCGAAGTCGTCGAGCGCCACGAACTCGAGCGTCCGGCCGGTGTCGGCGATGGTCTGGCGCAGGAGGTCGAATACGTCGCCGTAGAGCTCGCGCGCGGCCACGACGCGTCCGCCCGGCGGCGTCACCGCCAGGATCGCGGTGGCGACCGCCGCCATCCCGGAAGAGAAGATGACCGCATCCTGCGCGCCTTCGAGCGCCGCGATCCGCGCCGCGACGGCGTCGACGGTGGGGTTGCCCAGGCGCGTGTACCACCAGGTCTCCTCGCCGCCGGTAGCGATGATGTCCTCGTAAGCCGCTTGGTCGAGCTCAAAGGTCGAGGACTGGAAAATGGGGGTCGAGGTCCCGCGCGGCCATGGACGGGCCGCCGCGCGGCCACCGTGGACCGCGGCCGTCGAACTACCGGGAGCCACGACCACGTCCTGACCTTCGCGCTCCGGATGGCGCTTATCGCGACTTTGACCGCTATCCATCAATTTCCTGTTGCTCTTCAGGTGGCCGCCCGGGCCGCGGGCATGCCGTCGTACGGGATCAACTCGGGGAGCGCATAGGACCCCTGCTTCGAGGTCCGCAGCCCGGCCCGCCATAGCGTCTGGGCCATCAGTGCACCTACGACCACGCCGTTGGTGGCCGGCACGCCGAGCGCGGTCTGCACCGCGCTCTCGATGTCCGACATTCCCCCGCACCCCAACACGATCGCCTCGGCGCCGAGCGTGTTCACGGCTCGCTCACCGAGCGAGATGATCGCCGCGGTGGTGTCGGGGAACTCGGCTCCCTGCTCGGCGACCGGGATGCCCAGAGCCAGCACTCCCACGCACCGCTCGCGCATGCCGGCGCGGGAGATCGCGTCTTCGACCTCCGGCCGTCCCCGCGTCAGGGTGGTGATTACCGCGAAGCGCTTGGCCACCATCGCCGCCGAGCAGTACGCCGCTTCGGAGATCCCGATCACCGGCGCCGTGGTGAGCTCTCGCGCGGCGTCGAGGCCAGGGTCGCTGAAGCAACCGATCAGATATCCGTCGTGATCGAGATGCTCCTGAACGATCCGCACCACCTCGGCGGCGGCAAACGCCTCGTCGACGGCGCTCTCGATCGATTGCGGGCCCCGGACGGCGGTGTATCCCGTCACCTGGGCCGGCGGTGGCAGAGCGTCCCTGATCGCCGACGTCATAGCGTCGGTGTCGGATTCGTCGGTGTTGGGGTTAATGACCGCTAGTCGAAACTGGCTCACGGCCGGCCCCTTGCTGGGTGGCGCCGTCTCCGCGTGTGAACTCCTGGCTGGAAAGGAAGCGGCCATAACCGGGTTCGACGTGAAACTGACCGTCGGCGTAAACGGTCCGACCCCGCACGATCGTGCGGATCACTCGGGCCTGGATGCGCCGCCCGTCAAACGGCGACCATGGGTGCTTCGAAAACTGCTGCGAGGCGGCGTCGATCACCCATTCCGAATCGAGATCCCAGAGCACCAGATCAGCGTCGGACCCAGGACGGATTGTGCCCTTGCGGGGATAGAGTCCGACGATTTTCGCCGCGTTGGTCGACGAGAACCGAGCGAAGGCGTCGAGTGACATGCCGTGGCGGTGCACGGCTTCGGAGAAGACCGTCGGCACCGTTTCCTGGATCACCTGACACCCCAGTGGGCACTCGAGGATGTCCTCATAGCCGATGCTCTTCTCCTCGATCGTGTACGCGCAATGGTCGGAGATGAGGGAGTCGAGCTCGCCCGAGAGCACGTGCTCCCACATCCCGTCGACGTGGGCCCGGGAGCGGATCGGCGGCGCGCAGCAACCCCACGGGCCGAGCCTCTGGAAGTCGTCCAGGTCCAGCAGCAAGTGGTGCGGGCACACCTCGGCGCTGGCCGTCTGCCCAGCCTGCCGAGCGGCGATGATCACCTCGAGCGTCTCCGGACTCGAGGTGTGAACGACCTGCAGCCGAGCGCCCGCGTGGCGTGCGATGTACAGCGCGCGGTGCGCCGCCTCCTCCTCGGTGAACGGAGGGCGCGACTCCGGGTGCGCCATGAAGTCGCGCCGGCCGGCCGCCTTCAGGCGCGCACGATTGGCTTGCAGGATGTCGTCGTTCTCACAGTGGACGAGGACCAGGGCGTCTTTGGCGGCGGCGATCCGCATCCCACGCAGCAGGTCGTCGTCTGACGCGTTGGGGTAGGAAGGATCGGAGAACGGGATGAAGGCCTTGAATCCCATCGCTCCTTCTCGCCACTGGCCGTCCATGTGCTCGAGCGAAGTCGGAGTGAGCGCTCCCCACAGCCCGAAGTCGATTACGACCTTCGTCTTGGCCATCTCGCGCTTGGAGGTGTAGAGATCGACCGTCGTGACGGGCGGGTAGGTGAGCGGATGCTCGATCACCGTCGTGAAGCCACCCGCCGCGGCCGACATCGTGCCCGTCGTGAAGTCCTCGCGTTCGGTGTGCCCCGGGTCCTCGAAGTGCGAGTGCGGGTCGATCGCGCCTGGCAGCACTACTTTGCCAGTACCGTCAATCACCTCGTCCGCGTCGCGAACGACGGCGTCATCCGTCGACAGGGCGGCGATGCGCTCTCCCACGATCACCACGTGGGCCGGAAAGACTCCGTAGTCGGTGGCCACGGTCCCACCCGCCACCACCGTGACACAGCCCTCGATGTCGCTCGCGAACTCGCTCATTCCCTTCCTTCCTCTTGTCTCGATTTGGCGCCCGAAGCGCCGTCAGCTCGCGCGGCGGCTACCTCGCGGCCCAACCCCAGCGTGCACAGGTGACCTTCCAGACAGGTCCGCGGTAACTCCCAATCGCGGCTCAGCCACGCTCTCAGTCCGAGCCCATCCATCAGCCGGTTGAGGATCTCGGCCTCGAGGTAGATGTCGACGCCCGGGCGCAACCGACCCTCGTCACGACAGCGCTCGAGCATCGTCCGCACCATCCCGGTCCAGACCGCGTCCGTTGCCTCGACCTGTTCGGCGAAGTCGTGGTCGCGCCCGGCGTAGACCCACATCTCCGCCCACAGACGCCACTCCGCCTGGCCCTCCTCCTCAGCCGGGATCGCCACCCGCAAGAACGCCGCGATCAGCTCCTGGAGCGTCTGCGCGCGGGCCATCTCCTCTCGGGCATACGAGATCCACAGCCGCGAGGTCTCGGCGAACGCCGCCACGATCACATCCCGCTTGTCGGCGAAGTGATGCATGAGCACGCCGGTCGTGAAGCCGCCCTCCCGGGCGATGTCACGCAACGTGGTCGCCTCCAGCCCTTTGCGAATGATCACCCGGCGGGCGGCATCCGCGGCCGCGCGCATGCGGCCGGGTAGCAATTCGTCGAGCCCCTCCGCGATCTGTCCAGGCTCCATCATAACCGTTGTGATGGCGACCCTACCATGGGGCGTTGCACCGGTCAAACCGCTCCGCGGGGCCGCGCTCGGGGCGGCCGAGCTGGCCCCCGCCGCAGGCGGACCGCCGGCCGCTCATCGTTCAAACCAGGCGAGGGCGTGCGGCGCCCCGGGTAGATCTCAGGCGCCGGTTGCCTGCCGGAGCTTCGGGCTGGGAGCGCTGCGGAAGGCGCTGCGATACGCCGTTGGTGTCGTCCGGATCTCCCGCGCCAGGTGGAGGCGCAGGTTGGCGGCCGTGCCGAGACCGGTGTCCCGGGCCACCTCCTCGACCGAGATGTCGCTGGCCTCGAGCAGGTGCCGGGCCGCGAGCAGCCGCTGCGCCGTCAGCCAACGCAACGGGGTCGTGCCGGTCTCGTTGACGAATCGCCGCGCGAACGTCCGGGCGGAATAGCCGGCGCGGGAGGCGAGATCCGCGACGGTGAGTGGTCGGTGCATCTGCTGAACAGCCCACGCGCACGTGTCGGCTAGGCCTGGGCCGACCTCGGGAATGGGTTGGCGCATGAACTGCGCCTGACCGCCAGGGCGATGCATCGCGGCTACGAGCCGTCGGGAGACCTCCGACGCGGCCGACGCGCCGTGGTCGGTGCGGACGAGGTGCAGGCACAGGTCGATCCCGGCGGCGATTCCAGCGCTGGTGAGGACCTGGCCCTCGTCGACGTACAGCACCTCGGGACGGACCTGCACCTGCGGAAAGCGCTCGGCGAGCTCGTCTGCGAACTCCCAATGCGTCGTCGCCACGCGCCCATCGAGTAGCCCGGCGCCGGCCAGCGCGAACGCCCCCACGCACACGGACGCGATCCGGGCGCCCCGATCGGCCGCGCGCCGAAGCGCTCGAACCACGGCCACGGAGGGATCACGGGGGTGGAAGCCCGGAACGATCACGGTGTCGGCGCCGTCGAGGGCGCTGAGACCAAGTGGCACGTGCACGTCGACCCCGGACGTGCAAGAGACCGGCCCAGGCCGCTCGGCGCAGACCTCGAACGCGTATCGATGGCGCTCGACCCGGCGGCCGAAGACCTCGGCCGGAATCGCGAGGTCGAACAGAATCACATCGGGGATGGCCACGGCGACGACGCGGTGCAATGGCAGGATCCTATGCTAAGTCGGCAGTCCTGCCACTTGTCGACGAGGTGGCGGTTGGCGGACCATCATGGACATGGCCCCTACGAGCGAAAGGCCCCGATCATGTCCAATCTCGCGCCTCTGCTGGAACGCAATCGTCGGTTCGCCGACACCGACGCGCGGCAGCACGCACCACGGCTTCCGTTCCTTCCACGTGCCGGCCTGTTCATCGTCTGCTGTATGGACTGCCGCGTGGATCCCGAGGAGTACCTGGGGCTGGAGTTCGGGGAAGCGTTGGTCGCGCGCAATACCGGCGGGCGGGTGACGCCAGCCGTCATCCAGGACATTGCCTACGCCGGTTACCTGGTGGACACCAAGGCTCCCGAGGGGCCGTATTTCGAGGTGGCGATCATCCACCACACCGACTGCGGAAGCCGCCTGCTCGAAGACGAGCAGCTGCGCCACGGCTTCGCCGAGCGAGGCGGCTACGACGAGCAGACGCTAGCCGCCCTGCCCGTGACCGACCCCGCCGAGACGGTTCGCGCCGACGTCGAACGGCTACTCGCCGCCCCTCAAATCTCCGCACACACGCGTATCTCCGGGCATGTCTACGACGTCGATACGGGCCTGATCACAACCGTAGTGGACTCGGCCTGACCCGCTTGGACTTATCTGTAGTGTCATCTGCGCGTTGCTCTCCTCTCTCGCGAGTGGAACGATGCTTCGGCGGGCGTCAGGTGGTCTTGATCAGGCCGCCGTCGATCACGTAGTTGACGCCGTTGACGTTGGCGGTGCGGTCGGAGGCGAGCATCGTCACCAGCGTCGCGACCTCCTGCGGCATGGTGAACCGGCCGGTCGCGATCGCGGCCGTCGCGGTCGCGCGGATCGCGTCGGCGTCGACCCCGGTGGCATTCGCGAACGTCGCGGCGACGCCATCCTCGCCGAGCCACAAGTCGGTGCTGACTTGTCCCGGCGAGACGCAATTCACGCGGATCCCTTTGGGCCCGAACTCCTGCGACAACGACTTGCTCAGGTTCACCACCGCGGCCTTGGCCACGCCGTAGTCGACGGTGGCGCCATCGGGCTGGAAGAACGCGTTGACCGACGCGACGTTCACGATCGATCCAGAGCCCTGCTCGAGCATCGGTCCGAGGGCCGCCCGAGTGGCACGAAGGCCAGTGAAGAAGTTCATCTGGAGGGCCCACTCGAACTCCTCGTCGCCGGTGGCCAGGAACCCGTCGACTCTGATCCGGACCCCTCCGACGTTGTTGACCAGCACGTCGAGTCGGCCGTGCGATTCGACCGCCTTACGGACGAGCGAGGCCGGACCATCCTCGGCCAGCAGGTCCACCGCCACCGGTGTGACGCGGTCCAGGCCGTCGAGGTTCTCCGTCGTGAGGGATCCTGCGACGACGTGGGCACCCTCGGCAGCCATGGCCTCGGTGATGGCAAGCCCAATGCCCTTGTTCGCGCCGGTCACCACCGCGATCTTGTCGGTCAGTTCGAGGTCCATCGGCCCGTCCTCCTTTTGTGAATGCTCATCGCGTGTGTTCCATGGCCCAGTCGAGAGCGTAGTCCGCGACCTCTTCCCAGCCGTCCTGGCCGATCGTGAAATGCGAGCGCCCAGGAAACTCTTTGTATTCGGTGATCGCGGTCGGGGCGTCCCGCTTAGTTTGGTGCGGCCGTTCGACGCCGGCTGTAGAGGCGAAGAGCCCACAGGTAGGACACAGCGGCGATTCTCAGGCTCCACGCGATCGCCACGATCGCGTGGTCACCGACGGCGGCGCCGGTGAGCAGTCCGCGCACGGTGTCGGCGACGGGCGTGAAGGGCTGGTACTCGGCGAACTGGCGTAGCCCCGCCAGCATGGTGGCCGTGGCCACGAACCCGCTGCCGAGGAAGGGCAGCAGGAACAGGATCATCGGGGTGTTGCTGGCGGTCTCGACGCTCTTGGCGGCCAACCCGAGCGCTACCGCCAGCCAGATCAGCGCGAACGCGAACAGGGCCAGGATCCCGATCGCGGCGAGCCATTCAAGTGGCCCGCCGCTGGAATCGAACCCGAGACCGAAGGCGACGCCGATGAGGATCGCGATGGCGGCTAGGGTCTGGATCAGGCTGCCGAGCACGTGCCCGGTGAGGACCGAGCCGCGGGCGATGTCCATCGTCCGGAAACGGTCGATGATGCCGCCGGTCATGTCCATGGCAACCATGATCGAGGTGCCCTGGACGGCCGAGGCCACCGTGATCAGCACCAGCCCGGGGACCACGTAGTCCAGGTAGGCGTGGCGTCCTTGGTGCGCGCCGAGGCCGGCGCCGAGCTGGCCACCGAAGACGTAGACGAACAGCACCAGCAACACGATCGGCGTGCCGACGAGCATCACGGTCATCGATGGGTAGCGCAGCTGGTGCTTGAGATTGCGGCGCAGCATGACCCGAGAGTCGCTGAGCGTGTAGGCGAGCGTGCTCATGGTTGCGCTGCTGCCTGGGTTGCGCGGTCCCCGTCGGGCTGGCCAGCGACGTGACTGCCGGTGACGGCGAGGAACACGTCGTCGAGCTCCGGTGTGTGGATCGAGAGGTGTTCGACGTCGATGCGAGCCTGATGCAGCGCGTCGAGTAGCTCACGGAGAGAGTCGACGGTGCCGTCTGCGGGGACCTGGAGGATGAGCTGGTCGTGGTCGGGGGCGGCCGCCGGGAGTAGCCCGGCCGCCGAGCGCAGCCGGTCGGGATCAGCGAATTGGAGTCGAACGTGCCCGCCGGGGATCCGGCTCTTGAGTTGCGCCGGGGTTCCTTCGGCGACGATCCGTCCCTGGTCGAGGACCGCTATCCGGTCAGCCAGCTGGTCGGCCTCGTCGAGATACTGGGTGGTGAGCAGGATGGTCACTCCGGCCGAGGCGAGCTCGCGAACGATCTCCCACATGGTGAGGCGGCTGCGCGGGTCCAAGCCGGTGGTGGGCTCGTCCAGAAAGATCACCCGGGGCTCACCGACGAGCGTCATGGCCAGGTCGAGTCGCCGTCGCATCCCGCCCGAGTAGGTCGACAGCGGCTTGTCGGCCGCCTCGGTGAGGTCGAACTGCTCCAACAACTCGGTCACCCGCCGCCGCCCGGCCTCGCGGCCGAGGTGGCGAAGATCGGCCATCAACCGCAGGTTCTCGGCTCCGGTGAGCAAGTTGTCCACCGCCGAGAACTGGCCGGTGACCCCGATGGCCGCCCGGCCCCGCCGGGGTCGCTGACCACGTCACGACCGGCGATCTCCATAGAGCCGGAGTCGGCCGGGATCAGCGTGGAGAGGATGCGGACGATTGTGGTCTTGCCGGCCCCGTTCGGACCCAGCAGAGCCAGGATCGACCCCTCATCGGCGGTCAGGTTCACCTTGTCGAGCACCAGATGGCTGCCGAATGACTTGCATACGTCCCTAGCCAGGATCCCCGGCGCGCTGGCCCGGCCCGTCATCGCGTTCTTTCCTCTCGGTGAGCACCCGTCGCCCGAGGGAGCTGGCCAGAGGCTTGCAGCGCCTCACGCCGTTCCTTCCATTCCTGTTCCCAGCCGGGAAGCCGCTCCACCAGGAAATCAGCGAACGCCGCCCACTCCAACAAGATCGCTCGCCGTTCTGGCGGGGCGCCCTCCAACACGCGAAGACCCTCTCGGGCCAACCGAGGCGCGCGATGTTCGAGGTCGCGGAGGCCGGGGCGGACATCGTGCGCGGTCGCGGCCCAGGCGCGACAGCTCACAGGGGGGGATGCTCGGCCTCTGCCGCTCCGGCCTCGGCGCGACCGACGCGCCGCAGCGCCGTCGGGTCACGAGCCTGCAGGATGACCGCCGCGACCACGACCGCGCCGCCGATCACGGTGCCAACGCTTGGCCGCTGGCCCACCGCCAGCCACACCCAGAACGGGCCCAGGACGACCTCCAGCAGGCTGATCATCGCCACCTCAGCGGCTGGGATCAGCCGCGCGCCGATCGTCAACAGGATCAGCCCCAGACCGATCTGCCCAGCGCCGAACAGCGCCAGCCAAAGCACGTCGGAGACGCTCACCTGCACACCCCCCGAGACCATGAACGGCAACGCGGCGATCAGCAGGATCAGCTGCGCCAAGGCGGTCGCCGGCGCCATCGACACGTCGCGGCGGTGGCGAGCGATCACAATCGCGGCCGCGAACCCGACCGCCATCAACAGCGACAGCCCGTCGCCAAGCGCGCTGCCGCCACCCGGCGAGCCGACCATCACTCCCACTCCGAGCAGCGCGAGGGTCATCGCGGCCACCGTGCGCATGCTCATCCGCTCGCCCAGGAATACGCGTCCCAGCAGCGCCGCCAGGACCGGCGCGATCGCCTGGATGAACAGCACCTGGGCAACCGAGGCATGGTTCAAGGCGATGATGAACGCTCCGGAGGAGACCGCCATACACACGGCAAAGGCCACGCCGGCGCGACCGACCGAGCGGCATGCCGCGCGCACTCGACCACGCTCGACGACCGCGACGTAGGCACCCAACGCCACCACGGCAAACAGCGCCCGTCCCCCAACCTGCGTGGCCACGCTGACCGACAGCTGGCGCTGGATCACGCCCGCCGTCGACCACACCACGGCCGCCAGCGCGATCGCGAGCTGACCGCGCTCGGTCCGCGAACGCGTCGTCTCGACCACCGCAGGCATACTCGACATCGCGGCAAGTCAAGCACGCCTGCTGCGGCGCCAGCCGCGCCCGAGGCACCGGCACCGCCAGTGCGGTCCTGTCTGTCGCAGGTTCAAATCCTGTCTCCCCGATTTACCACCCCAAGTTGTGGCAGGGACGGCTAAGAGCGGCCAGGAGCGGACCCGAACGGCCCTTAGCAGGACGCCGAATCACCCGGGGTGATCTTCGCGCAGGTCTTGACAGGTCATCCTGGTCGCTCAGACCATCGTGGCCTGATATGAACGGCAGCGCCGAGCTGGGACTCGAGACCGCCTCGCCGCGTCCCGCCGCGGGACGTCTCGCCCCGCTGCGCTATCCGGCGTTCCGCCGGCTGGTGGCGGCGAAGACGGCGACGACAGTGGGCAGCTGGATGCAGCTCGTCGCAGCGGGTTGGCTGACCTACAGGCTCACGGGCAGTGCGGCTTCGGTGGGCGTGATCACGATCGCTTCGCGCGGTCCGGGAGTGGTCGTGGCCGCCTACGGCGGGGTGCTGGCCGACCGCGGCGGTGCGCGGCGCCTTGGCATTTGCGTGGCGCTGGTGCAGACGTTGGCCGCGGCCCTACTCGCCGCCGTCGCGGCGGCGGGCAGCATCGCGGTCGCCGAGATCTACGCCGCGACGCTGGTGATCGGCGTCGGCTCAGCGATCGCTGCGCCCCTGATCCAGAACATCGTTCCGCAGTCGGTGCCGCCCGAGATGCGCTCGAACGCGAACTCCATCAACTCGACGGCTTACACGACCGCGCGCATGATCGGTCCGCTCGTCGGCGGAGGAGTCGTCGCCGCGTTCGGCGTCTCCTGGTGCTTCGCGATCAACGCGGCTTCGTTCTTGGCCGTCGTGGCGCTGTTTCTCAGCCTCCCCCGCGACGCCGAACACCGCTCGCACGACACCGTCGGGGTACGCGCCGCGCTGCACCATGCCCGAGTCATCCCGATGTTAACGACGATCCTCGTCACGATCGGCGCCTTCTCTGCGTTTGTGGCGCCAATCCAGGAGCTCGCCCCGGTAATCGCGCACGAGCGTGGCGGCGGCGCTCACATCGTTGGCTTGCTGCTCGGCGCGCTCGCGTTCGGCGGCGTGCTCGGCAGCCTGCTGGTGACCAGGTTCGTCAAAGACAATCGACCGCGCCACTACGTGCTCTCCGTCGCCAGCGGTCTGTCTGGCGTGGCGGTCATTGCGCTCGGCTTCGCGCCCGATATGGTCACCGCGCTGCTCGCCATGGTGTTGGCGGGACTGTTCTGGGACGTGTACTTCGTCGCCGCTCAGACCGCGATTCCGACCGTGTCTCCCCACGAGCTGGTGGGCAGCGAAACCGGGCTGTTCTACGCGTTGACGCTCGCCGGTCTCGCGATCGGCGCACCGCTCCTAGGTCTCCTGATCGACGCCACGAGCGTCCGCGCCGCGCTGTCTATCAGCGGTGGCCTGATGATCCTCGTCGCGCTGTGGCGGGCGGCGGGACTGCGACGCCGACTCCAAGCCGGTCGGGTGGAAGCTCGCGGCCTCGCAACGACGGACGTGCTGGGCTAGGCGACGGGCGACTGCCGACGAGGCACTGGCACTGTAAGCGTTCAGCCCCGGGGCCTCAGGTGAGCGCGGGGAATGGATCGCCGCGGTTGTGGGCGGTACGGGTGCGCCGGCTCTTGTGGCTGGCCTGTTCGAGCAGCTGCCGTAGCTCGGTTTGGATGGGCGCGATCTCGGTCTGGAGTTGATCGCGGTCGTGACAATTCGACCAGCACTGCACGAACCCGAAAACCGTGCTCGAGACGGGCAGTCCGGCGAGACCGCTGTTCTCGGGCTAGAGTGTTCCAATCCGGTTGGGCGGCCAGTACGTGAAGAAAGCGTCTCCGATGATCCAGCTTGCGGGGACCGGACCCCAGAATCGGCTGTCGTCTGACACGCCTCGGTTGTCGCCCATCACGAACCACATACCGCGGGGCACCCGGATCGAGCCAGTGAACGTGCAGGCGGCTTCCCCGGGGAGGCACGGGTCGGTGTAGTCATCGGCTTCTCGGCGGCCGTTTCTGATCACGTGGCCGTCTTGGATCGTGATGACGTCACCGGGTCCGGCCACGATTCGTTTGATGTAGGTCTGGTTCGACTCCGGATTGGGCCAGTCACACGCCGCGGTCACCGGATGCGGCCGTCCGCATCGCTCGCCGTCGGCACCCTCGGGTGGGTGGAACACGACGATCTCACCGATGTGCAGTGACTTGAAGATGCGGTCGACCAGTACCCGCTGGTTGGGTACCAGCGTGGGTTCCATCGAACCGCTGGGAATCTTGTAAGGCTTGACGACCCAGGCCTGGATCGCGATCGCAAGTCCGACCGCAACCAGTACGGTCGCGATCAGCTCCGCGAGCGATCGCGCGCGGGGTCTCGTGCGCACCGGCATGTGCGAGGGAGGTGAACTTGGCGCTTGGCCGTAGGGTCCGTCCGTCGGTGATCACGGTGCCACCGACTGGCGTGTCCAACTCCGAGGTGAGTGGCAGGAGCGACGCGGAACCCTGGGACCTTCGCGCCGGATGCTTGGGGAAGCTCGGCCGCTGCGATGGTGACGATCGACATCGCGCCGACCGCGATCCAGGCCAGTGGAACGCGCTTCACCCTTCGCCAGGACAGAGAACGCGTCGAACGCGTGGCTCGCACGGCGCCGACGATCGCGTCCACATCGCCCAGCCGCGCGATCGCAGCGTGAACGGCCGCGTCCTCGGGCACGCCGGCTTCCTCGAGGTCGGCCACGCAGTCCTCGAGGTGGTGCTCGAGCTCCCTGACCAAGCGGCGGCGCTCGAGCCACCCACCGCCCAGCGAGCCCGCCACCCCGGCCAGGAACTCGGCTCTGGGATCGCGGCTAATCTGCAGCCCCCTCTGGCGCGGGGCCAAAAACAGAGTCGATCGCGCGACTCAGGCGCTGCCAGCTCTCAAACCGCTCGCGGAGCGCACTCTGGCTCTTTGGTGACGCGGCATACACGCGTCTGCGCCGGCCGCCGACCCTCTCCCAATGGCTGCGAACCAGCCCTTCTTTCTCCAGCTTGTGCAGGACCGGATACAGCGTTCCCTCGGGAACCTCGAGCTCGCCACCCGAACGAGCTCGGAGCTCGGACGCGATGGCGTAGCCGTGCAGGGGACCCCCCTGCAGAATCGCCAACAAGAGACCCTCGAGCTGTCCCTGGAAACTCTGCATACCTCGGTAGATTATGCATCGGGTCTAGAGGTGTCAAGAGTAAAGAACGGTCAATGAGACCGAATGGCGCTCGCCAGCCCGGCGGCCCGCGCGCGCGCGGCCTGACGGACGAGGTGGTCGCGCTCGGCGACGTTCGTGGCCCGACGGGCGGCGTCCGCGTACGCCGCGGCGGCTGCGGGGTACTCGCCGCTCAGCTCGTGCAGGTGACCGCGGACCGCGTGCCACCGGTGCCGCTCGCCGAGCACCTCGCGCAGGCGGTCGGTCTCGCGGAGCCCGGCGGCGGTGCCAAGAACGTGGCCGACCGCGACCGCGCGCCCGAGCACCGCGGCGGGGTCCTGGCGCACCGGATCGTCGGTGAGGGCGACGAGGTCGTCGTACCACGCGAGGATCTGCGGCCAGTCGGTCTCCTCGCCGCTCGCGGCGTCGTCGTGCAGCGCGGCGATGGCGGCCTCGACCTGGTAACGGCCGGGCCGCTGAACCGCCAGCGCCGATTGCAGGACGCGGACGCCCTCGGCGATCTCGCGGGTGTCCCACAGGCCGCGGTCCTGTCGATCGAGCGTGACGATGCGGCCCTCCGAGTCGAGTCGCGCCGGGAGGCGGGCGTGGTTGAGGAGCATCAGCGCGAGCAGCCCGCGGGCCTCCGGTTCCTCGGTGGCGAGGGTGAGTTGGCGGGCGAGCCGGATCGCCTCGTTGGCCAGGTCCACCCGGGCGGGCGGGCCCGTATGGCCGGCCGTGTAGACGAGGTAGAGCACGCGCAGCACGACGGCGAGGTCGCCGGGCTGGTTCAGCCGGCGCCCATGCAGGCCGCGCTTGGCCCGGCTGATCCGCTGCGCCATCGTCGCCTCCGGCACGTAGAAAGCGTCGGCGATCTCGCGAGTGGTGAGGCCGCCGACGGCGCGCAGCGTCAGCGCGACCTGCGAGACGGGCGAGAGGTCGGGGTGGCAGCAGCAGAAGAGGAGGAACAGAGTGTCGTCGCCCTCCTGGGTATTGGACCCGCCCGCCCCGCCCGCCCCGCCAGCCCGCGGCTCGCCGTATGTCGCCTCCTCGCGGCGGTGACGGGCGGCCTCGCTACGACGGGCGTCGATCAGCCGCCGGGTCGCGACGGTTGCCAGCCACGCGCGCGGGTCGCGCGGCGGGTGCTCGGGCCACACCCGCAGCGCCTCCAGCAGCGCCTCCTGCAGCGCGTCCTCAGCTGCGTCGAAGTCCTCGCCCCGCCGGACGAGGCCCGCGAGCACCCGGGGAGTTAGGTCCCGCCCGAACCCGCGGAGCGCTCCCTCATCCAGTCGCCGGTTTGGCTCCTCGACCACGGCGGGTCAATCGTCCGTGGGCGCCCCCGACATGACCTCCCGGACGTCGATCCACTCGTGCAGAGGCCCCCCGCCCGGGCCGGGCTCGGAGGAGACGTAGGCCGCGAGCTCGACCGCGCGCTCATGGGATTCGACGTCGATCATGTACCAGCCCGCCACGAGATCGCTGGTCTCGGGCAGCGGCCCGTCGGTGGTGACTGGCGCCGCGTCGGGGCCGCCGTAGCGCACCCACGTCTGCGCCGGCGTGAGCGCCTGATGGTCGACGTACTCTCCGTTCGCCTCGAGCAGTTCGCTGACGTGCTTGAGGAAGGCCATGTGCGCCTCGACGTCCTCGGGGGCCCACTGGTCCATCGGCGGGAAGGGACGGTACGGCTCCGGGCCGCCGCGGTAGTGCTTGAGGAGCAGATACTTCGGCATGGTGGTCTCCTGGTGTCGTGGGCCGCGCCTGCCGCGGCCCTTCGCCTGGTGAGCGGAGCCGGTCAGAGCTTCCCGACATGGAAGCAGTCATCCAGATCCGAGACGCCGCGCGGCCGCCCTGCCTACGCGGCCTCTTCGAAGTAAGCCAGCCCGCTATCGCCGAACTCGGCCACCGGCTGAGCGTCGACAGCGGCCGGGCCGCCCGTGCGCAGGAGGACCAAGGCGATCAGGATGCCGACGATCACGAGGACCGCGCCGACCGTGAACGCGATGTGGTACCCGCTGACCAGCGACGTGGTCAGCGAGTCGCCGCTGTGCAGCAGCGTGTTCGTCCGCGTCGTCGAGAGCGTGGCGAGCACCGCCAGGCCGAGGGCGCCACCGACCTGCTGCGTGGTGTTGACGAGCCCTGACGCCAGGCCCGAGTCCTCGGCCGTCGCCCCCGACATCGCGAGGGTCATCAACGCGGGGAACGCAATGCCCGCGCCGATCCCCATCAGCACCATCGATGGCAGCAGATCGATCACGTAGCTGGCATGAGTGGGCACCCCGCGGAACAGCACGAGTCCTCCGGCCACGAGCACCAACCCGGGCAGCAGCGCCTGCCGGGCTCCGAAACGAGTGATCAGCCGAGCCGACAGTCCGAGTGACATCGCGGCGATGCCAAGCGCCACCGGCAGGAACGCGAGGCCGACCTCGATCGCGTCGTACCGCAGCACCCGTTGCAGATACAGCGCGCCGAGGAAGAACATCCCGAATAGGCCAGCGACCATCAGCACCTGGATCAGGTTCGCCCCCGTGACCGTGCGCGAGCGGAACACCCGCAGGGGCACGAGCGGATTGGCGGTGCGCGCCTGCCTCGTCACGAACCCGGCCAGCAGCACGAGCGACGCCGCACCGAAGCCGAGCGTATGAGCCGAGACCCAGGCGTACTGGCTGGCCTCGACGATCGTGTACACGCCCAGCATCAGCGCGCTCACGAGCAGCACCGCGCCAGGGATGTCGGCCCCGTGCTCGAGCCCGATGCCCTGGTCTGAATTCAGCAAACGCGTCGCAAAGAGGCCCGTCGCGATCCCGATGGGGAGGTTCACGAAGAAGATCCAATGCCAATTCAGCGCCTGGGTCAGCACCCCGCCGGCGAGCAGTCCGATCGACCCGCCCGCCGCCGCGACGAACGCGTAGACCCCGATCGCCTTGGCCTGCTCGGCCGGGCCCGGAAACATCGTCACGATCATCCCGAGGATCACTGCCGAAGTCATCGCGCCCCCGATGCCCTGGACGAACCGCGCGCCGATCAGCAGCCCCTGGCTGTCAGCCAAGCCGCACAGCACCGAGGCGGTGGTGAAGATTGCCAGGCCGACGAGGAAGATCCGCTTGCGGCCGATGAGATCGCCGAGCCGGCCCACCAGCAGTAGCAGGCCGCCGAACGCGATCAGGTACGCGTTGACGACCCACGCGAGGTTGGATTGCGAGAAGTGCAGGTCCGTCTGGATCGTCGGCAGTGCGACGTTCACGATTGTCTGGTCGAGGATGATCATCAGAAAGCCGGCGCACAGCACCACCAGCGAGATCCAGCGCCGCCGTTCCTCGGCTCCTCCAGATGGACCAATACTGCCCGCCACGATTCCGGTTGTCTCAGTCATCAACATCTCCTGGTCTTGGACGAGAACGTAACGTAGCAGATAATCTGTTACGAGACGATCTTGTTAGAGATCAAATGCGGCCAAGCCGCGCTGAGAACACGTTGAGCTACGGGCGAGTCGCCGACATCGGCAGATCGCAGCCAATTGCCGCCGCGGACACCTTAGGCCGCGAAATCGGACCCCTTAGGCGGCGTGACGGAATTAGCTGGTGGAGCTGGCGAGTGACTGGGCGTGGATGGCGCTGCCCGCCCGCCACGATCGTACTGGTGGTACGTGAGGGCGGGCGGGCGTTGCCAGGCGCGTCCAGGCGCCGCCAGAACGCCAGGTAATTTCGTCACGTGGCCTTAGTGCTGACGTCTGCGTTCAGTTCCGGCGGCGAACGGCGTGCGCGCACGGGACCGGCTCGGCGAGACGGCCGCAGACCAGGCGGCCGAGCGCGCGGAGGAACACCTCGCGCTCGGACTCGGGCAACACCGAGAGGACATCCTCGCGAACGCGATCGAGGATCGCCTCAGCCTCGCGCACCTTCCGCTCGCCGGCCTTGGTCACCGCGATCACGCGGGCGCGCCGGTCAGCCTGCGAAGAGCGGCGCTCGGCCAAGCCCGCGGCCTCGAGCTCATCGACCGCGACGACCATCGTCGTCTTGTCGAGCCCGACCATCCGCGCGATCTCGGTCTGGGTGAACTCACCGGTCATCGCGGTCGCGAGCACCGAGTGCTGACGCGGCGAGATCCCGGATGCCTCAAGCGCGGCCGTGAACTCCGTCGTCAGCGAGTGGCTTGCGCGCGAGAGCAGCCAGCACAGGTCCGACGCCAACGGCTCGGGGGTTGAGATTGCAGTCTCGGTTAGCGGGGAGGTCATCACGCTCGTCGCTACCGAGGGTACCAGCGGTAGTTCGGCGGCGAGAAGATCTGGCTACAGACGATCTCAGGCTGGCGCCCGGTCCGTCCGAGCCGGCGGCGTTCAGCGCACCCACTGAGTCCGCCGGTGGCGAGGGCGAGGACCTCCGCCTGGCGTTTGGTCAGGCCGAACCGGCCGAGCGCTGGTAGATCCAGCCGTGGGGCGCGCGCGATGAGGAGCGCGTCGAGCTCGGGGTAGGCTCCCGACACGCGCCGCACCGTCAGCTGCGAGTCGAGCGGCGGGGCTTCTCCGACGCGCGCGCCGAGTTCGAGCTCGGCGCCGTCGCTCGCCCACGCCACGATCTCGTCGCTGTCCACGAGCAGCACCCAGCGGTCTCCGTCGGCCCGCAGTCGAGCCAGGATCGCGCGCGCGAGGGCGCGCTCGTGCAGTCGCTCCAGCGTGGCGACGAAATGGGGCCGCACGAGCTCCAGCATCATCGCCTCGGCCTCGGAGAAGTCGCGGTGCTTGCGCGCGACGCTCAATCCGATCAAGTAGCCGGCGTGCCCGAGGCCCTGCCCAACGCGCGGGAGCCGGACCCCGAGTTGGCATTCGAGCGAGCTGTGGCGGTACATCTCCTGGTAGAGCTGGGTGCGATGCAGACGCCAGTTGCACGTACGGGGAACTCGTCGAGCTCGCGCACCTCGGCCAGCTCACCGGTGGCGTGAAACGCCCTGCGGATCTGCGCCGTCGTGAGATGAACGCTCGATCTCCTGGCCCCCAAACGTACGTAACTATACGTGCAGCTATTCGAAGCTCCGGGGCGTAGGTTCAGGCGTGCACAGGCGATCAGGAGTGATCGTGGTCGGCTGACGGCGATGAGCCACCAGACGGCAGACCGTCTCGTAGTCAGAGGGGAGCATCAACGCGCGCTGCGCGACGGGTCGCGCTCACGGAAATGCTCCGACACCTTCCTGTCCACCCCCAAGCCACCAGCCTGCAATACCAGCTCCTACGCGCTAACCATCACCCACGGCAAACAGGGCCCGCGACCATAGGCCAGCTCGCCTTATCAAGCAAATGTTTGTCGCAAATTGCGGGAAACGATCACCCAATTCAAACATACGCTTGATTGGTGGGCGCATCGTTCGTTACGGTCTCGGCCATGACGAGGGTCGCGGTGATTGGTTCGGGCGTCGCGGGATTGGGAGCGGCATTGGCCGCGGCCGACGCGGGAGCGCGGGTGACCATCTATGAGGCGGGCGAGCGGCTGGGCGGGACTACTGCGCTATCGGGCGGGAATGCCTGGTTCCCGGCGAATCCGCAGATCCCAGATGACACTCCCGAGCTCGCGCTCCAGTACCTGCGAGCGCTTGCGCTGGGCGACGCCGATGACGAGCTGTTGCGGGTGTTTGCGCGGGAGGCTGGGCCAACCGTCGAATGGGTCGAGCGCGAGACGGCGTTGCGCTGGCAGTCGATCCCTTACTGTGACTATCACGCCGAGTTCCCGGGGGGCCGCCCCCAAGGGGGCCGCACGCTCGAGCCCGCGCCGATCATCCCGAAGCCGGAAGTCGCGGCGATGATCCGTGACGCGCCGAACGTGACCGCGCCCGTCACCTACCTCGAGCTGGCGGGAGGTGAAATCGACCGTGAGCTGCTGGCGGAGCGCAAGCGGACCGGCACGTTCACGCTCGGCCGTGCGTTGCTCGCGGCGTTGCTCGACGAGTGTCTGGAACGCGGGGTCGAGGTACGCGCCGGGCAACGCGTACGAGAGCTTCCGGACGCGGATGCAGTCGTACTCGCAACCGGCGGCTTCGAACGCGACGAGCAACTCGCGAAGGCGTTCCTGCGCGGGCCGATGCTGGCACCTGTCGGCGCGCCGAGCGCCCGGGGCGACGGATTGCGGATGGCGATCGGGGCCGGCGCGCAGCTCGGCGGGATGAGCGAGGCGTGGTGGTGCCCGGCGACGCAGATACCGGGTGACGTGATCGACGGGGAGACCATGTTCCGGCTGATCCTCACCGAGCGCGCACGCCCCGGGTGCCTGATGGTGAACGGTCGCGGCCTCCGCTTCGTCGACGAGGCGCAGAACTACAACGACCTCGGGCGCGCGTTGCAGAACTTCGAGCCGACCTCGTACTCGTTCCTCAATGTGCCCGCCTGGATGGTGTTTGATGGCAAGTACCGGTCCAGCTATCGGCTCGGTCCGCTGTCGCGGCGCGACCCGGATCCAGACTGGCTCGCCAAGGGAGAGACGTTGGCCGAGCTCGCGCGGGCGATCGAGGTGCCGGGTGATGTCTTGGACACCACGGTCGCGCGATTCAACGACGGCGCGGCGCGTGGCGAAGATCCAGAGTTCGGCCGTGGCTCCTACCCGTACGACCGCTTCATCGGAACGCTCGGACCGCTGGAGTCCCCACCGTATTACGCGTTCCGAGTTTTTCCCGGCTGCCTGGGCACGAAGGGCGGGCCGAAGACGGACTCCGACGGGCGGGTGCTGTCGATCGCGAACGGCGAGCCGATCCCGGGCCTGTATGCGGCCGGCAACGTCGCCGCGAGTCTCTACGGCATGGCCTATCCGGGCGCAGGCGGGACGATCGGTCCGCACACGGTGTTCGGCATTCGCGCCGGTCGCGCGGCCGCCAGCGACTGATGCACAGGCCGGCCAGCGTGTCGCCCTTGGGCGACGTGCTCGTCGCGGCCGTGGCCCGTGCGCCCGACACCGTTTCGCTCGCGTTCCCGGACCGGCGCGTCACCACGGCCGAGCTTCTGGAGCGCTCCCGCGAAGCCGCGCGCGGGTTATACGCGCTTGGCACCCGTCGCGGGGACCGCGTGGGGATCCTGATGCCGAACTGCGTCGAGTTCGTCGAGGTTCTGTTTGGCGCGGCGCTGCTCGGCGCGGTGGCGTTACTGATAAATGCCCGCTACCGGCGCAACGAGCTGGCGCACGTGGTTAGCGACGCCGGTCTGCGCACGATTGTCACCACGGACCTGACCGCCGATCGCGTCGATTTCGTGACCTTGCTCGAGGGTGCGCTCGCCGGCACCGACGCGACCGGGATCGTCCTCGGCCAGAGCTCGCCCGACGGCTTCATCGACGGTCAGGCATTTGGCGAGCTGGCCTCCGACGTCTCGGAGGACATCATCGACGCTACAGCTGCCGCGGTCTCCGTTCGCAGCGTCGCGATCATGATGTATACGTCAGGCACGACCGCCCTGCCCAAGGGCTGCCTCCTCTCGCACGAGGCGGTAGTTCGGACCTCGGCTGCGATCGTCGACCGCTACGGCGTCGGAGCCGACGACGTCTGGTGGTGCCCGCTGCCGCTGTTTCACATGAGCGGCGTGCTTCCACTCTGCGCGACGTTCCTCGCCGACTCCCGGTTCGCCTGCATGACGACGTTTGAGCCAGGAGTGGCGGTGCGCCAGATGGAGCAGGAGCGGGCCACTATCCAGTTCGCGATATTTCCGACCGTCAACCAGCAGCTGCTGGACCATCCGGACTTCGCCGCGGCCGATCGACGCTCGATCCGCCTGATCAACGCCCAGCCTGGCCCACCCGACTTGGAGCGGGCACTACGCGAGGTGTACGGCCACTCGATCATGGTCAACGCGTACGGATGCACGGAGCTCGGTGGCATCCTCTCGCTCACCGCCCCCGACGACCCGACTTGGCCCGCGACGTCGGGAACGCCATGGCCGGGGATGCAAGCGCGGATTGTCGATCCCGACAGCGGCACCGAGGTGCCGCCCGGCGTGCGCGGCGAGATCGTCGCACGTGGCTGGGGTATGTTCGAGGGATACCACGGTGACCCGACCCTTACCGAGCGGGCAGTCGACGCGGAAGGCTGGTTCCACACCGGCGACATCGGCTCGATCGATGGACGGGGGCGGCTGACTTACCACGGGCGCTATAAGGACATGCTCAAGGTCGGCGGTGAGAACGTATCCGCGAACGAGGTCGAATCCTTCCTGGCGACGCACCCGGCGGTCCGGCTCGCGCAGGTCGTGGGGATACCGGATCCACGGCTGGTCGAGGTGCCGGCAGCGTTCATCGAGCTCGTACCGGGTGCGCGACTCACCGAGGAGGAACTGATCGATTACTGCCGCGGAAGGATTGCCAGCTACAAGATCCCCCGCCACGTGCGCTTCGTCGAGCAGTGGCCGATGTCGGCGACGAAGATCCAAAAGTTCAAGCTCGGCGAGGATCTCGTCCGGGAGCTGGGGCTCCAGTGACCGGCGAGGCCACCAACCCGGGTAATTTCCGCCGCCGCGACGAGCTCCTGCGCGTCGCGGCCCGGCTGTTCTTCGAACGGGGCTACGCGGCAACCTCGACCGCCGACCTCGCGCGCGAGCTCGGCCTGCACCGCGGCAGCGTCTACTACTACCTGAGCACAAAAGAGGAACTCCTCTACGAGCTCGTCCGGGACCGATACGCCGCCGGCACCGCGCTGCTCGAGCGGCTGCGCGACGATCCCCGCGACGCGCTCGCGAAGCTCCGCTCCTTGATCGAGGAGCACGTAGTCGAACTTGCGGATAATCTGATCCCGTCGGCGCTCGCGCTCAACGAATCCCGATCGCTGTCACCGGAGCGGCGAGCCGCGATTGCTGCCGAGGAAGCGGCCTACCAGGACGGAATCGCCGCGCTCATCGCCGCCGGACAGAGTGAAGGCTCGATCCGCGACGACATCGACCCGCGGCTCGCGACGATGGCGATCCTCGGCGCGATCAACTGGATGCACCGCTGGTACGACGAGAGCCGCGGCGGCTCACCACGGCTGCTGGCACGGCAGTTCGCGACGGTGTTCACGCGGGGGATGGCAGCGAGCCTCCCGACGACCACCGACCTGCTCGACCGGATCGAGGCGCAGGCGCGCCGGATCGCTCAACTCGAGGAAGCTTCTGGAGGGCCTTGAGCGCGCTGCTGTGCATCGCCCCCGTCCCCGTCGTGGGCGAGGACAGACAGCGGAACCAGCAAGGACAGCGCCCCGTCACGGAAGGCGAACCGCGAGGCCAGGAAGTTCATCACCTGGTAGACGATGATGCAGCCGATCGCGCCGGTGGCGATGCCACTGAACGCGATGTCGCCATGGTCGAAGGTCAGCGTGTAGTTGCCAGCGCCGAGGATCAGCCCAATTGCCGCCGGAATGAGGTTGACCGGGTTCATGAAGTTGACCCGGTTCTCTACCCAGATTCGGGCCCCGAGGATGCAGATCATCCCGTACAGAACGGTTCCGGCGCCGCCGAGGACTCCCGCCGGAATCGTGGACACCAGCGCGCCGAACTTCGGGATCATCCCGAACGCGATTGCCACGACGGCTGCGACATAGTAGGCCGCCGTTGAGTACACCCTGGTGGCGGCCATCACGCCGATGTTCTCGGCGTACGTCGTGGTGCCGCTACCGCCGTTGAGGCCGGCCAAGATGGTCGCCAGGCCGTCGCCCATGTACCCCCGCCCGAGGGACCCGTCGAGGTTCCTGCCCGTCATCGTCGCCACGGCCTTGATGTGTCCCGTGTTCTCCGCGATCAAGACCACCACCACGGGCACGATCAGGCCGATCGGCCGCCAGCTGCTGAAGCTCGGGTGGATGAACGTGGGCAGCCCGACCCAGCTGGCGTTGTCGACCGGGGCGAAGTGGATGAAGCCCTGAGCGACTGCCACCAGGTAGCCGGCGACGACGCCGATCAGGATTGACAGTCGCCCCGGGAACCCACGCAGCATCACCATCGCCAGGATGATCACGACGATCGTGGTCGTCGCCGGCCAGGGCTGCTTGGAGTAGTTGGTGAACGCGCTGCCGGCCAGGTTCAGCCCGATCAGCGCCACCACCGCGCCGGTCACCACCGGTGGCATCAGCACCTGGATCCATTTCGAGCCCCACACATTCACCGCCGCGCCGATCACGAAGAACACGGCGCCGGCGATACAGATTCCGCTGAGTGCGGCGGGGATTCCACCATCGGCCTTGGCCGCGATCACCGGGGCGATGAAGGCGAAGCTGCTCCCCAGATAGCTGGGGAGTCCGAGACGCTGGCCGCGCCCGATCGTGATGACGAGGAAGATCAGCGTCCCCACACCGGAGAAGAAGATCGTCGTGTTCGGCGGGAATCCGATCAGGACCGGCACGATGAAGGTCGCGCCGAACATCGCGAGCACGTGCTGGAACCCAAGCCCGACGGTCTGTGGCCACGCGAGCCGCTCCTCTGGGGCTACGACCTCGGTCGGCGGTAGCCGTCTCCCGTCCCCGTGTACCGTCCACAACCCCATGGCGCACCGTTCTTCCTGACCTGTTGGATACCTCTCGATGAACGCCACAGATCCCACGAGGCTCGCTCTGTCGTGGAGCGGCGGCAAGGACTCAGCGCTCGCCCTCTGGACGCTGCGACGCGAGCACGGGCTCGCCCCCGGGGCCCTGATCACGACGGTCACCAGCGGCTACGACCGGGTCTCGATGCACGGCACGCGACGGGAACTGCTCGCGCAGCAGGCCGCCGCGGCGAAGGTTCCACTCGTCGAGGTGGAGATTCCCGTCGCCTGCACCAACGAGCAGTACGAGGAGCGCATCGGCCGGGCCCTCTCCTCAGAGCGGTTGCGCGACGTCGAGACCATCGCGTTCGGAGACCTGTTCCTCGAAGACATCCGCAGCTACCGTGAAGCGCGTCTGGCGACGGTTGGCAAGCAGGCGCTGTTTCCGCTCTGGCACCACGACACGCGCCGTCTCGCCCGCGAGTTCATCGCCGCCGGGTTTCAGGCCATCCTCGTGTGCGTGGACCCGAACCAGCTGGACCGGTCGTTCGCGGGGCGCTCCTTCGATCAGAGACTGCTCGATGATCTTCCGGCCGAGACCGACCCCTGCGGAGAGAACGGCGAGTTCCACACGTTCGTGCACGCGGGCCCGATCTTCTCCGAGCCGATCGCGGTCGAGATCGGCCCGGTCGTCGAGCGGGACGGATTCGTGTTCGCGGACGTCAAGCCCGACGCGACGTGATCCGCTGCGCGGAGGCGTACTCGGCGAGGTAACGCATTCCCCGGATCGCGCGGGTTCCGTACCAGGAGACCATCTCGCCGTCGATCAGCGACACGTGTGCGCCCGGGGTGGCGGCGCTGACCTCGGCCAGATGGCGCTCTCTGAAGTGATAAGGCTCGCTGCTCAGCAACACCCGGTCCAGGCGGCCGGCGTACTGCTCGAGGGCGACCGTCGGATACCGGTCCACTGGCTCGAACGGATGCGTCCGCCAGCCGACCAGCGCGAGCATCCGCGCGATGTAGGTGTCGGGGGCGACGACCATCCACGGGTCTCGCCAGATCACGTAAAGGACATCCTGCGCCGGCCACGGTCGTGCCCGCAGCTGGGCGAGCTCGTGCTCGAGCTCCCGACAGGCCCGCTCGGCTTTCGCCTCGCGGCCGAAGATCGCGCCGATCAGGCGGTAGAGGTCGAGGTTGTCGAGCGGTCCGAGCGGATGCGTGACGACGATGTGCGGCACGAACTCGGCCAGCGCCTCGACGACCTCCAGGCGGTTCTCGTCGACGTTGACGACGGCGTGGGTCGGGGCGAGCGCACGGATCCGCTCGAGCTTGACGTCCTTGGTGCCGCCGAGCTTGGGGATCCTGCGGACGGTCTCCCACGGGTGAACGCAGAACCCGGTCCGTCCGACGAGTTGCTCGGCGAGGCCGAGATCGCAGATCAGCTCCGTGATGCTCGGCACGAGGCAGACGATCCGCGCCCCCGCATCCGCGGGTTCGTGGACAGTCCCGGCGGCATCTCGCAGCCGGACCGATGACGGGGAAACCCTGCGGACCGCGTGCATCGGACGGGCTCGCTACATGTTGCGCCGGTACTCGCCGCCGACCTCGTAGAGCGCCGCCGAGATCTGGCCGAGCGAGGCGACCTTGACGGCGTCCATCAGCGCCTCGAACACGTTCTCGCGCGCCCGAGCGACGTCCTGGAGCCGGGCCACCGCGGCTGCTCGCCGGTCGGCGGCGCGCGCCTGGAACGCTCGGACATTGGCGATCTGACCCTGTTTCTCGGCGTCGGTTGACCGCATCAGCTCCAGCTTGTCGATCTGCTCGCCGCCACCGTCCTTGGGCAGGAAGGTGTTGACGCCGATCAGCGGCAGCTCGCCGGTGTGCTTGAGCCGCTCGTAGTTGAGGCTCTCCTCCTGGATCTTGCCGCGCTGGTACATCGTGTCCATCGCGCCGAGCACTCCGCCACGCTCGGAGATCCGGTCAAACTCCTCGTACACCGCGGCCTCGACGAGGTCGGTCAGCTCGTTCACGATGAACGAGCCCTGCCACGGGTTTTCGTTGAAATTGAGGCCGAGCTCGCGGTTGATGATGAGCTGGATCGCGACCGCCCGCCGGACCGATTCTTCGGTCGGCGTGGTGATCGCCTCGTCGTAGGCGTTGGTGTGCAGGCTGTTGCAGTTGTCGAACAACGCGTACAGGGCCTGGAGCGTGGTGCGGATGTCGTTGAAGCTGATCTCCTGCGCGTGGAGCGATCGGCCGGAGGTCTGGATGTGGTACTTGAGCATCTGGCTCCGTGGCGACGCGCCATAGCGCTCGCGCATCGCTCGCGCCCAGATGCGCCGCGCGACCCGACCGATGACGGCGTACTCGGGGTCCATCCCGTTGGAGAAGAAGAACGACAGGTTCGGCGCGAACGCGTCGACGTCCATGCCACGGGCCAGGTAGTACTCGACGATCGTGAAGCCATTGGCGAGGGTGAAGGCGAGCTGCGAGATCGGGTTCGCCCCCGCCTCGGCGATGTGGTAACCGCTGATCGAGACGCTGTAGAAGTTGCGAACCTCGTGGTCGACGAAGTACTGCTGGACGTCGCCCATCATCTTCAGCGCGAACTCGGTCGAGAAGATGCACGTGTTCTGGGCCTGGTCCTCCTTGAGGATGTCGGCCTGAACCGTCCCGCGGACGGTCTTCAACGTGTCGACCTTGATCCGCTCGTACACCTCGGGCTCGAGCACCAGGTCACCCGACGCGCCGAGCAACCCGAGGCCAAGCCCGTCGTTGCCGTCGGGCAACTCACCCGCGTAGCGCGGGCGGCCGCCGTGCTCGGCGAAGTACGCCTCGAGCTTCCGCTGCGCCGCCTCCCACCCGCCCGTCTCGCGGAGGTGCCGCTCGACCTGCTGGTCGATCGCGGCGTTCATGAAGAAAGCGAGGATGATGGGCGCCGGGCCGTTGATCGTCATCGACACCGACGTCGACGCAGCGCACAGGTCGAACCCCGAATACAGCTTCTTCGCGTCGTCGAGGGTGGCGATCGAGACGCCGGAGTTGCCGACCTTGCCGTAGATGTCGGGCCGCTCGGCCGGATCCTCGCCGTACAACGTGACCGAATCGAAAGCAGTGGAGAGCCGCGCCGCCGGCTGGCCCTGACTGAGATAGTGGAAGCGACGGTTGGTCCGCTCGGGGGTCCCCTCGCCGGCGAACATCCGCGTCGGGTCCTCGCCCGCCCGGCGGTAGGGGAACACGCCCCCGGTGTACGGGTACGAACCCGGCAGGTTCTCCTTGAGTAGGAAGCGCAGCCGATCGCCCCAGCCGTCGAACCGGGGCGCCGCGATCTTCGGGATCAGCTGCTGGCTGAGCGAGCGGCGGTAGTTCTCGCCCGTGATCTCACGGTCGCGCACGCGGTAGCTGTACGTCTCGGACGTGATCGCGGCGATCCGCTCGTCCCAACCGCGCAGCAGACTGAGCGCCTCGGCGCCGAGATCCTCGAGCGCCGCGTTGTAACGAGCCCGCAGCGCGCCCAGCGCGTTCGCATCGGGATCGTCGTCAGTCCCGAGATCGGCCTTCGGATACGGCTCCAGCTCGGCGGGCAACTCCGGGTCCCCGATCGCGCGCAGCGCCTCGTAGCAGTGCTGCGCCGTGGCGGCCCGCTCCGCCTGGCGCTCCACTTCGTCGCCCAGCTCGCGGCCCTGCTCGGCGATCTCGGCCAGGTAGCGCACGCGGTAGCCCGGAATCAGCGCGTCCCCGAGAGGTTCGCGCGAGGCCAGCTCGAGCCGCGGATCCCAGCAGCCGGGTTCGGCGTCCGCCAGCTCCCGGATCCGCCGGCACAGATTGACGAACATCCACGACACCCCGGGATCGTCGAACTGACTGGCGATCGTCGGGTACACGGGCACGTCCTCGTCGGCCACCTCGAACGCGACCCGATTGCGCTTCCACTGCTTGCGCACGTCGCGCAGAGCGTCCAGCGCCCCCCGCTTATCGAACTTGTTGATGACGACGATCTCGGCGAGATCGAGCATGTCGATCTTCTCGAGCTGGCTGGCCGCGCCGAACTCGCTCGTCATCACGTAGACCGGCAGGTCGACGAGGTCGACGATCTCCGAGTCGCTCTGGCCGATCCCGGCCGTCTCGACGATCACCAGGTCGAATCCGGCGGAGCGCAGGAACGTCAGCGAATCGGACAGCATCGCGCTCGTCGACAAGTGCCGCCGCCGCGTCGCCATCGAGCGCATGAAGATCCGCTCGTTGCGCAGGCTGTTCATCCGGATCCGGTCGCCGAGCAGCGCGCCGCCGGTCCTTCGGCGCGTCGGATCGACCGCCACCACCGCGACCGTTAGCTCGGGGAACTGCAACATGAAGCGGCTCAGCAGCTCATCGGTCACCGTGCTCTTGCCTGCGCCGCCGGTGCCGGTGATCCCGACCACCGGAACGCCGACGCCCGCCGCTTCCCACTCCGGCCGCAGCCGCTCGATGTCGGTGGCGTCAAGCACGCCGTCTTCGAGCGCCGACAACATCCGCGCGATCGCGAGGTCGTCGCGCCCGGGGCCCGCGATGAGCGGCGGCGGCGCCACCACAGTCCGCGCCTGCGCGGTGCGAGCGACCAGGTCGTCGATCATCCCGGTCAGCCCGAGCGCCATCCCGTCGGTGGGATGGTAGATCCGTTCGACCCCGTAGGCCTGAAGCTCGACGATCTCCCCCGGCGTGATCGTGCCCCCGCCGCCGCCGAACACGCGTATGTGGTCAGCGCCCAGGTCGCGGAGCATGTCGACCACGTACTTGAAGTACTCCAAGTGGCCGCCCTGATAGGAGCTGATCGCGATCGCGTCGACGTCCTCCTGGATGGCGGCGCACACGACCTCCGAGACGCTGCGGTTGTGGCCGAGATGAACGACCTCGGCGCCACTGGCCTGGATCAGCCGCCGCATCACGTTGATCGCGGCGTCGTGACCGTCGAACAGCGAGGCGACCGTCACGAACCGCAGCGGGGTGGTAATCACCGGCTCGTCCCGGAGTTCGACCGCCACATCGGATTCTGTGATCAACTTCCCGCCCTCGGTTCCGAACCCGCGGGCACCGAGCCGGGACTCAGCGCCGCCGTCATCTGCTGTTTGAGCCCGGCATGGAGGTGTCGAACCTCCGCGTGCGCGAGCGGTGACACCAACCAGCCATACACGATCCCGATGATCGCCGCGCAGAACTGTTCGGCGACGGCCGGGACGTCGACATCGGGACGGACCGTGCCGGCCTCGATGCCGCCTCGGATCCACTCCTCAACGTCGCTCTGCCGGCGCTGGTGAGCTCCGGTGATCGCAACCCGCAGCGCCGGGTCGGGGCCGACCGATTCGAACCAGAGGATGTAGAAGGCCCGAATCCGCTCCGAGGAGTCGAGTAGGAAGCGGCAGTGAGCGTCGACGGCGGCGTGAATCGTTTCCAAACCCGATGTGCCGGCCACCGCCTGCCGCAACTCGGCGACCCACTCCTCACCGATGCTCCGGATCAGGAATGACCACAGCCCCGCCTTGGAGCCGAAACGGTAGGACGCGAGGCCCCGGCTGTAGCCGGCGCGCAGCCCTACGTCCTTCAACGTGGTGTCGCCGGCGCCCCGCTCGCAGATCAGCGCCACCGCCGCACCGGCCATCCTCGCGTCCGAGAGCGCCGAGCGTTCGGGCTGGGTCATCCGTCTCGGGGAGCGCGTGGTGGCCGCCATGCGGCTCGAAGTTACTTGTTTGTCACAAGCAAGTCAAGCGGGCGGCGGGCACCGGGCCCACGCACGAATGGGGCGCCGCCATGGCCACGCGGTCCGAGCGACGGGCGCCGCGCTTGCGGCGGGACCGACGTCCGTCGATAGTGTGCTGGCGTGAGCGACGACCGGCTCCCAGTGGAGGCCGAACCTCCGATCTCCGAAGACGTTCGGCAGCGCGGGGTCGACTTCTTGAAGGAGCTGTTGGCGAGCGGAAAGGTGGAGCTGGACCGCTTTCAAAGTGCTCTCGATCAGCTGTTGGACGCGCGGACGCATGCCGATTTCGCCTCGGTCATCCGCAGCCTGCCGCCCCCCGTCGAGTTGACTCCGGCCGCGCGGCGCCGTGCAGAGCCGCTGGAGATCACCACCTCGATGGGCGAGGTTCGCCTCAAGGGTCGCTGGCAGGTGGGCCGTCTCACCAGGATCGAGACGCGGACAGGGATGGTGACGATTGATCTGACCGAGGCCGAGTTCGACGATTTGAATGTCGAGATCGTCGTTCACACCACCATGGGTTGGATCACGGTCATCGTCCCCCGGGGCCTCGACGTGCGACAGGTGGGCAAGAGCGCGGCCGTCGCCAGCACCCTTGACGAGCCAATTCCTGGCTTTCCCGTCCTGCGGCTCAGCGCGTCCTCCGACATGGGCACGATCCGCGTGATGCATCCGAAGGAAAGGCGCCAGCGCCGCTGGGGACGGCGTCGGCAACGAAGCCAGGGAACACCCGGACCCTGACCGACCGCCCGCAATCCAGCGCGCTTCCGGCCGCCGGCCGACCGGCGCCGTCGGCCCGCCAAAAGCAAAACAGCATGATGATGCGATTCATGCGTATCATTATTGGGACTTAGTGGCGAGCGGCGCCTTCCCGGCAAGCCGCTGAATCGAGAGGACGGCCGAATGAGCCTTGAGGAGCGGATTGCGCGCGTCGAAGATCGTGACCAGATCCGGGAGACGATCGCCAGATACGCCCACGGTCTCGATCTTCCGGACCGCGACGTCTTTGCCAGCGTCTGGACGCCCGACGCGGTCTACCGAGTCGATGAGCCGTTTGGCGAGGTGCGAGGTATCGAGGCCATCACCGCGGCCTGGGATACGTTCCAGACGATCTTCATCGACATGCATCACCACACGATGAACGTCATCGTCGATGGACCCGACGGGGACCGGGCTTCGTCGGTCAGCTTCGCGCTCGTCACCGGAACCGACTCAGAGGGAACCGCCTGGACCGCGTCGTGCATCTACTACGACCAGTTCCAGAAGATCGACGGTCAGTGGCTCTTCACGGAGCGCTACGACAAGGTCAACTACATGGTCCCGTGGCTGGCTCCACTTGGCCTGGACGAGAGCGCACGTATCTACGTCAGTCCCGACGTGATCCAGCGTTTGATCGCCACTGGGGAGGCCCGCCGAGCCGCCGCTTCGCCGGCCTGATGGGCCGGTAGCGGCGCGTGAGGGATGATGCCAAGTGTGGCCGCTGCTGAGGTAAGAGTTCGCGTGCGGGCCGGCGCCCGACGCGAGGAGTTACGCCAGACGGACGACGGCCGGATCGTCGCTCGAGTGACGGCCCCGCCGCACGAGGGCCGTGCGAACCAGGCGCTGTGTCGCCTTCTGGCGAAGCAGCTGCGGGTCGCTCCGTCGCAAGTCACGATCGTCCGCGGGGCCCGCTCGCGCGAGAAACTGATCCGCGTCGATGGGATCGACCAAGCCGCCCTCAACGCCGCGCTCGGGATCTTGCAGTAACTACTTCCCGAAGAGAACGTGGCCGGGGGTGGCGGTCTGGCGGTCGTGCTGCCGTGCGGTCTTCGAGCGCTGGACGGCTGGGTTTGGTGCGTGGGCGATCCGTCGGCCTATATCCGACGCCCCAACGCAACCATCGGGTTGCACGTGGATTGGTCGGTCAGAGCCGCCCGCCACCTCTGGACACCGCCGCCACCCCGGCCTTGCTCGACCTCCTGCTGCTCTACGCCCTGCGCGCCTGGTTCGAGGCGCCGCAGGCCCCGAGCGGCTGGGCCCGGGCAAGCCGCGACCCGGAGCTCAGCGTCGCCCTCCGGCTGATCCGCGACCATCCGCAGCACCCCTGGACGGTCGCCGAACTGGCCGGGCACTGCAACCTGTCACGCGCCGCCTTCGCCCGGCGCTTCACCGAGCTGACCGGGCAGCCACCGCTGACTCACCTCACGTGGTGGCGGATGACCCTGGCCGCGCGGCTGCTGCGCGCTGGCGGGGACCCGCTCAGCACGATCGCCCAGCGGGTCGGCCACGGCAACGAGTACGCGTTCTCCAAGGCGTTCCGGCGCGAGCTAGGGGTGGCGCCCTTTCGCTACCGAATCGAGTCCCGATCGGAGCGCGACCGCTCGCGCTAGCCCCCACCCGACACCCGATCACTCCTTCCTTTAGAAATAGCTAGTCGACCGGGCGGGTTAGAGCGCGACCTCGGCTCGTTGGCCTCGCTCGAGCATCACCAAACGGTCGCGGATGCCGTTGCCCGAGAACGCCGCCTTGAGCTCCTCTGCGCCCTGCGTGAAATGGGCCCAGCCTTCGAAATGCAGCGGAATCACCGTGCGAGCGCCCAGGATCTTGGCCGCATCCGCGGCGTGATCGGCGGAAAGCGTCAGGTACGCGCCGTCGAACTTGGACAGCTGAACGGCGCCCGCGTTGAGGATCGCGATGTCGACATCCCCGATCCGCTGGGCGAGATGGCACGGACGACCTCCCGAGATGCGTTGTCCCCCGACACGTAGACCGTCGCACACCCCGGGGCGGAGAGCACGAACCCGAGCACGGGGCCCTGAATCTCGTCGCTCCCGTCCGGGCCGTGTTGTGCGGGCACCGCGGTTACCGTGACCGTGACCGTGTCCCTGCCCCGCCGCGCGAGCGCGATCTCCGACCACGGCTGCATCCCGACCACGTTGGCTTCGAGCTCCTCGGCGGCCCTGGTCGTCGACAGGACGCGCTTCGCCCGGGGCAGAAACGCACGGCCGGCCGGATCGAGGTTGTCGCTGTGATGATGGTGGGACAGGAGCACGACATCGATCGGATCCTGCTCGCCGATCTCCAGCGCCGGACCGGTGAGCTTGGTCAGCCCTCCGTAGTCACCGGGAGGCGAGAGGGCCGGATCCGTGAGCCAGCGAAGACCCTCGTACTCGAGGATCGCGGTGGGCCCACCCACGAGCTGGATAGCGAGCGCCGGCACTTCTCGCCAGTCTAGATAACGTCCCTTGGCCTGCTCGCGCCGGCGGTGGTCGTTGCTCAGGCCGAAACGCCGAGCTCCGCATACACCTCGCGCAGCCCCGCCACGAGCGGTCCGGCTGAAAAGCGCTCCTCGAATAGCTCGCGCCCTCGACCCGCCAACGCCGTCCGAAGGTCGGAGGTGACGACGGCGGTTCCCATCTGCAGCGCCTCGAGCAGTGCCACCGAGCCGCTGCCCTGCTCGAACGATGGGAGCACGAATACGTCCGCCAGCCGTAGATACGGGCGCGCGTGATCGACGTGACCGGGGATCGCGACCCGGTCATCAAGGCCCAGTCGGGCCGACAGCCGACGGTGAGCGGTGAGCAGCGGACCGGGGCCGACCAGACACGCGCGGAAGCCGACGCCGGCTGCCTTCAGCGAGGCCAGCGCGCGCAGCAGCACGTCGAGGCCCTTGCACGGAGAGTGCCGGGCGACCAGACGACCAGCGGCGCGTCAGCCGGCCGAAGATCGGCGATCGGGTCTGGGATCGGCGCCGACGCCGAGGCGAACGCCGGATCGAACGCCATCGCTGGCGCGTAGGGAACTCGACGGATCTCGAGCCCTGCCCCATACGCCTCGCGCAACGGGCACCGCAGCGATTCCGCGCCGGGCCAGCTCCGCGGTGGCGGCTACGGCGGCGCCCACCCACTTGCCGAAGCCATGGACGATGAACAGCGGCTCGTGCCCGGACCTCGCCAGGTAGGCGGCGATCGCCCTCGCGATCGGGCGCGTCTTGATCGGCGCCACGGTGTAGTGGCGCAGCGGCGTGGCGACGCGATCGATGCTGCCGAACTCAGTCGGCTCGCGATCGCTCGTCTTCTCCGCGCGCCACCCCCGATCAAACGGCCGCCTGGCATGCGGGTATGAGAGGGTACGGGTATGGCAACGCAAAGCACGAGCGCTAACCAACGGATGGCCGGCGAGTCGGTTGCGCCCGGCGACGCCGGCCTCGACGTGGCGGGTATCCGATCGCGATTCTCCGCGCTGTCACGCGAGTTAGCCGGTTCCCCGGTGGTGTACCTAGATGGGCCGGGCGGCTCGCAGGCACCGGATACGGTCGTCCGCGCGGTCGCTGACTACATGTTGGTCAACAATGCCAACGCGGGCGGTGCGTTCGCCACCTCCCAGGCCACCGATCGTCTGCTGGACGATGCCCGCGTGGCCGGCGCCGACTTCCTTGGCTGCACCTTCGACGAGGTCATCTTCGGTGCCAACACCACCACGATCAACTTCTCGCTCGCGCACGCGCTCGCACGCACCCTCGAGCCGGGTGACGAGGTGCTCGTCACCGAGCTTGACCACGATGCCAACGTCTCACCATGGCTTGTTGTCGCGGCTGACCGCGGCCTCGTCGTCCACACCGCGCCGCTGAATCGACTCGACGGCACGCTGGACGAGAGCGCCCTGGAGGCGCGTCTCTCGCCACGGACCCGAGTCGTCGCGTGCACACTGGCCTCGAATGCGCTCGGATCGGTCGTCGACATCCCGCGGGTGGCGTCAGCGGCACACGACGCGGGCGCGCTGGTATGGCTCGACGGCGTCCACCTGGCACCCCACCGCCGGCTCAATCTGGCCGACCTCGGCGCGGACGTGCTGCTGACCTCGGCCTACAAGTACTTCGGGCCCCACCTCGGCGTCGCCGCGGTACGCAGCGAGCTCGCCGGCACGCTCCCCGCCGACCGCGTGCGACCCGCCCTCGAGGTGCCGCTCGGCCACCGTTTTGAGACCGGCACTCTCTCCCACGAAGCGGTCGCCGGCTTCGTGGCGGCCATCGAGTACCTGGAATCGCTGGGGGCCGAGGCCGATGACCGTGCCGGCCGGCTGGACCTGGCCTACACGCGAATCGAGGCCCACGAACGAGCACTGACCAGCTATACCCTCGAGCGGCTGAGCGAGATCGCTGGCTTGCGGCTGTACGGCATTCCCGACCCAGCGCGGGTAGGTGAGCGAACGCCGACGTTCTGCTTCAACCTCGATGGCTGGAGGCCAGACGTGCTGAGTGCCGCGCTCGGCGAGCGGGGATTGTTCACCTACGACGGCAACTACTACGCACTCGGCGTCATGACCGCCCTCGGCCTCGAGCCATCGGGAGGGGCCGTCCGCGCCGGGTACCTGCACTACACCACGCGAGAAGAGGCGGATCGCCTGTGTGACACCCTCGTGTCCCTGCGTCGCTAGCGTTAGCCTTATCTAGTCTTCTCCGGCTGGAGCGGTGGCTGTCGTGTAACCGTCAGTCGACGTTCGCGACAGTTACCAAGAGTTGCGGGGCAGTCCCCGAGGGCGTTTCGGCGTCGACTGCCCAGGATGGCGGCCGAACTTTGCCAATTTCCCGCCGGGGGGTGGCGGAAAGTTGCCAAAGTTCGCGCCGACGGCGTCTTCGAAGCCCACCAGAAACCGTGCTCACGCCTCGGACGTCTGACAGGTCAGGTCGGGCGTTGGTTCTCGGATGTCGCTTGTGCCGGCGGGCGGCGCTGGGTAAGCTGGAGAACGTCGTGGGGCGACCGGGTTGCACAAGTCGTGGGTTGGCGGCGGCGGTGGTTTCCGTCTCGTTGTTGCTGATGACATCGGCGGCGACGGCCCGCGCGGCGACCTTCGCGGTTACCCGCTTTGACGATCCGTCGCTGACCGGGCCCTGCCGTCCCGGCAACTGCTCGCTGCGCGAAGCGATCAGAGCGGCTGGACTCGCGCACGGCACGAACACGATCCTGGCCCCAAAGGGGACCTACACGCTGTCGATTCCGAATCAGCCGCTCGAGGTGGTCGGAACCAGGGACACGATCAAGGCGGTACATGGGCGGGTGACGGTCGACGCCAACCGTAAGACCACCGACACGCTCGGCATCCACGTCCTTTCCGGCGGGCACCTGACCCTCGACAACGTCATCGAGGAACACGGGGTCGCTCCGGTGGATACCGACGGAGTCGCCCGCGGCGGCGGAATCCGGGTCGACCAGCGCGGGTCGTTGACGATGAACGGTGGCGGCGTCCTCTTCAACATCGCAAAGGGGGAAGGGGCCGAGGGCGCCGGGATATACAGCAACGGCCAACTGACGCTGAACGGCGTTGGCGTCGCCGACAATATCGATTCGGGGACGCCATCCTTTGGCGGCGCGATCTTCACCGACAGCCATGGCGCTACCACCGTCACCGGCTCGGAGTTCTTCGACAACGCGGCCGCCTCCGGGGGCGGCTTTGCGGGGAGCGGCACGCTCGACGTGAGCCGCTCGTTGATGGACGGCAACAAGGCCGACGAGGGGGGCGGCGCGGATCCCGGAGGATGCGCGGGGGACAACTTCACCTACGACACGTTCGCATCCAACGACGCTTCCAACTTCGGCGGGGCGATCTATGACGCCGACGCTTCGGTCATCCTCGAGCACGACACGATCTCGACCAACAGCGCCGATCAGGGCGGCGGCGGCTTCGAGGTCGCGAACCTGTCGGGCGGGTGCCCGACCGACTTCTTCCTGCGCGACTCGATCATCGCCGGGAATTCGGGCTCCGAGGCCTTCATCCCGTCCGACTGCGGCGACGGCGACGGCTCGCCGCCACCGGCCGGGCAGGGTGACATCACCAGCCAGGGTCATAACATCGTCGGCGATGACCGGGGCTGCGACCTCACCCCCGCGGGCGGAGATCTGATCGGAGCGTCCGAGAGCCCGATCGATCCGGATTTGGGCCCGCTGCAGAACAACGGTGGTCAGACGCTGACGATGGCGCTGCTGCCGGGCAGCCCGGCGATCGGCGGCGCGAACCCGAGTCGCTGCGGAACCACCGATCAGCGTGGTTACGTGATCGCGCATGACGGCGACAACGGCGGATGCGACATCGGCGCGTACGAGGTGTTCCTGCCCCCCAAGCTGAAGGCAGCACCGCAGACCACCGGCAAGCGCCAGCGCGGCTCGCGGCTGTTGTGTTCGAGCGGCCACTGGGGCGGGGCAACGCCGCTGAAGTTTGCCTACATCTGGCTGCGCGACGGCAAGCCAATCGCCGGTGCCACCACCGACCGTCACAAGATCAGCTCCGCAGATCTCGGACAAAAGCTCCGCTGTCGCGTAAAGGCGACCAACGTCGCCGGCGGCGCTACGGCGCTGAGCGCTGCGGTCGAGATCCCACGCGCCGGCGCTTGAGCTGACGGTTTACCCGGCGACACCAAGCAGGAATCGAGAAACGCGGTCGCCGAACCGCAACTAGCATGACCGTCGTGAACATCACGATTCACGCCACCCATGTACGAACGTCCGGCTAAGCCCGACGAGACCCACCGGGTCGATGTGACCCACGACTTCAGGAGTGACCATGACCGAGGGAATCAAGATCGTCCTACATCCCGTTTCCGACCTGGAGGCGGCCAAGCCGGTGTACACCGCCTTGCTCGGCGCCCCGCCCCAAAACGACTCGTCCTACTACGTGGGCTACGACACGGCGGGCCAACACATCGGGCTGGTGCCGGGCGGTGGACCGCAGGCCATGACCTCCCCGGTGGCCTTCTGGCAGGTCGCGGACATCGAGGGGAAGCTGGCCGAGGTGACGGCCGCGGGCGCGACCGTAAAGGACGCCCCGCATGACGTCGGCGGCGGCCGCTTGGTGGCGACCGTGACCGACGCCGACGGCAACGTCCTCGGGCTGTTTCAGGACCCATGATCGTGCGGGCGGGCTGGTGAAATGTCTACCGTGACGGACAAGGAACCGCAACCGCTGCAGGCGGCCGACAGCCACGACCTGATCCGGGTGCACGGCGCGCGCGTGAACAACCTGAAGGACGTCAGCGTGGAGATTCCGAAGCGCCGGCTTTCGGTGTTCACCGGCGTCTCCGGCTCGGGCAAGAGCTCGTTGGTGTTCGGGACGATCGCGGCGGAGTCGCAGCGGCTGATCAACGAGACCTACAGCGCCTTCGTGCAGGGCTTCATGCCGACGATGGCGCGGCCGGAGGTCGACGTCCTCGAAGGGTTGACGACCGCGATCCTCGTCGACCAGCAGCGGATGGGCGGCGACGTCCGCTCGACGGTCGGCACCGCCACCGACGCCAACGCGATGTTGCGGATCCTCTTCAGCCGACTCGGGCAGCCGCACATCGGCCCGCCGAACGCTTACTCATTCAACGTTCCCTCGGTCCGAGCCAGTGGCGAGATGACGGTGGAGCGCGGCGCCGGGAAGACCGTGACGCGGAGCTTCGCCCGCTCCGGCGGGATGTGCCCGCGCTGTGAGGGCCGAGGCACGGTCTCCGACGTCGATCTGACCCAGCTGTTCGACGACTCGCAATCGCTGGCCGAGGGTGCGATCACCATCCCCGGCTACAAGGCGGGCGGATGGAACTACCGCTTGTACAGCGCGTCTGGCTTCTTCGACCCGGACAAGCCGATCCGTAAGTACACCAAGACCGAGCGGCACGACTTGCTCTATCGCGAGCCGATCAGGATGAAGATCGCGGGCATCAACATGACCTATGAGGGTCTCGTCCCCCGAGTGCAAAAGTCGATGTTCGCCAAGGACCAGGAGGCGCTGCAACCTCACATTCGGGCGTTCGTGGAGCGGGCGGTCACGTTCACCGCGTGCCCGGAGTGCGGCGGAACCCGGCTCAGCGAAGCGGCCCGATGGTCGACGATCGATGCAACCAATATCGCCGAGGCGTGCGCGATGGAGATCAGCGACCTCGCCGAATGGGTGCGGGGCCTGGACGAACCGTCCGTCGGCCCACTGTTGGCGTCGCTCCAGCAGACCCTGGACTCCTTCGTGGAGATCGGGCTCGGCTACCTGAGCCTCGAACGCTCGTCGGGCACGCTGTCGGGCGGCGAGGCGCAGCGCATGAAGATGATCCGCCAGCTCGGCTCCTCGCTCACCGACGTCACCTACGTGTTCGACGAGCCGACGATCGGGATGCACCCCCACGACATCCAGCGGATGAACGACCTGCTCCTGCGCCTGCGCGACAAGGGCAACACGGTTCTCGTCGTCGAGCACAAACCGGAGGCGATCGCGATCGCCGACCACGTCATCGACCTTGGCCCGGGGGCGGGTACCGCCGGCGGCGAAGTGGTCTTCGAGGGCACCGTCGAGGAGCTCAGGGATAGCGGCACCCTCACCGGGCGGCACCTGGACGACCGGGCGTCCCTGAAGCCGTCGGTGCGGACACCTTCGGGGGTGCTGGAGGTGCGCGGTGCCGCCACTCACAACCTGCGGGACGTCGATGTCGACATCCCGCTCGGAGTCCTAGTCGTCGTCACCGGGGTGGCGGGCTCGGGCAAGAGCTCGCTGGTTCACGGCTCGGTATCCGGGCGCGATGGCGTGATGTCGGTCGACCACACCCCGATCCGCGGATCGCGACGGAGCAACCCCGCGACGTACACCGGACTGCTCGATCCGATCCGCAAGGCGTTCGCAAAAGCCAATGGCGTGAAGCCAGCTCTGTTCAGCGCCAACTCGGAAGGCGCGTGCCCCAACTGCAACGGCGCCGGCGTCGTCTACACCGACCTGGCGATGATGGCCGGCGTCGCCAGCATCTGCGAGGAGTGCGAGGGTAAGCGGTTCCAGGCCGAGGTGCTCGAGTACGAGTTCGGCGGCAAGGACATCAGCGAGGTGCTGGCCATGCCGGTGATCGAGGCCGAAAAGTTCTTCGGCCCCGGCGAGGCTAGTGCGCCGGCCGCGCACGCCATCCTCAACCGGCTCGTCGACGTCGGGCTCGGCTACCTCAGCCTCGGTCAGCCGCTCACCACGCTGTCCGGCGGCGAGCGGCAGCGGCTCAAGCTGGCCACCCACATGGCCGAGAAGGGCGGCGCCTACGCGCTCGACGAGCCGACCAGCGGCCTCCACCTCGCCGACGTCGAGCAGCTGCTCGGCCTGCTCGACCGCCTCGTCGACTCCGGCAAGTCGGTGATCGTCATCGAACACCACCAGGCCGTCATGGCCCACGCCGACTGGATCATCGACCTCGGCCCCGGCGCCGGCCACGACGGCGGCCGGGTCGTGTTCGAGGGCACGCCCGCCGACCTCGTCGCCGGCCGCTCCACCCTCACGGGCGAGCACCTCGCGGCCTACGTCGCCAGCTAGTCACTCGGCGCTCGCGCGCAGCAGCGCGCCGAGGTCGGCCGTGGGTCCGAGGTGAGCCAGCTTGTCGGGGTTGACGATCCCGCTGACGCCGTCGATCTGATCGCGGCCGATCTCGAGCACCAGCACGCTGACCACCCGTTCGCGACCGTCGAGCACGAGCAGTCCCGGACTCCCGTTGACCTCGACTGGCCGCATCTGCGTCCCCGCGACGCGGGAGGCGAGCCGCATCCAGTTGAGAAGCGTGCGCGCCACGCGGTTACGGCCGTGCAGCGAGCGCGCCAGCGCCGGCACCTTTCCGCCGCCGTCGCCGGTGAGGACGACGTCGTGGGCCAGCAGCGCCTCGAGCCCGGCGAGGTCGCCGTCCTGGGCGGCGGCGAAGAACCGCCGAGCGAGCTCCTGCTGCTGCTCGCGAGAGGCTTGGAAGCGCGGCCGTCGTTGCTCGACGTGGCGTCGGGCTCGCGTCGCGAGCTGACGTACGTTGTCCTGGCTCTTGCCGATGATCTCGGCGATCTGCGCGTGGTCGTAGTCGAACACATCGTGCAGCAGCAGGACAGCTCGCTGCTCGGGAGAGAGGCTCTCGAGCACCACGAGCATCGCCAGCGATAGCGAGTCGGCCATCTCGGCCTGCTGCGCAGGGTCATCGCCACTGTTTGTGATCAGCGGCTCGGGCAGCCACTCCCCCACGTATCGCTCGCGCCGGGCGCGCGCGGAGCGCAGCTCGTCGATCGCCAGCCGCGTCGTCACGGTGGCGACGAACGCCCTCGGCGACTGGATCCGTTCGCCGGCCTCGAGCGCGCGGTGCAGCCGGAGCAACGCTTCCTGAACGATGTCCTCGGCCTCGGAGACCGTGCCCAGCATCCGGTAAGCGACCGCAAACGACACCGGCCGCAGCGCCTCGAGTAGCTCCTCCCGCGGGCTCACGTCGCAAACCCCTGTCGCCAGCTCGGGTGCTCCGGCGCCCACCCGAGCTCCCGCTTGGCCTTTGCGTTCGAGGCGCCCCGGACCTCGGTCATCATCACCGCGCCGGCTTCGCCGGCGAATATCCGCCCCACGAACCGCGGCACGCGCCATGGCGGCTTGGCTCCGAGCTTCTGCGCCAGGGCCGGCAGCCACTCCGCCACCGGTGCGGGATCGTCGTCCACGATGTTGTAGACGCCGCGCCGGCCGTGATCGACCACAGCCACGGTCGCCGCGGCGGCGTCGGCAGTGTGGATGAACGACCACACCCCGGCACCGTTGCCGACCAGCGGGAACCTGCGCTTGCGGACCAGCTCGAACTCATCGCTACCGGCGGACATCGATGTTCCCGGACCATAGAACGCGCCGTAGCGCAGCGCGGTCCCCTCCGTCCAATCCGCGCCCAGCACCGCCTCCTCGAGGTGCCGGATCGCCCGCACGGTCTCCCGCATCTCAGGCGCCGGGGAAAGATCGGGCGGGTCCTCCTCGCTTTTGACCGCGCCACCCCGGCGCTCGTAGAAGGCGAAGTAGCTCTGCGCCACAAACCGCCCCACCCCAACCGCGCGCCCAGCCGACAGCAAATGATCAGTGCCCTCGGTCCGCAGCCGGTTGGTGAGCGCGAAAGTGCGATCGAAGTGGCGCATGTCGAGCGAACCGATCGCGGTCAACTGATGCACGATCACCTCCGGGCTCGCTTTCCCGACCGCGTCGGCGACCTGGTCAGGGTCGAGCGCGTCAGCGACCACCGGAGTCGCGCCAAGCGTCTGGAGCAAACCGCGGTTGGACTCCTGACGGGTCATCCCCACGACCTCGTGGCCGGCGGCCACCAGCCGCGGCACGAGCTGCTTGCCAATCGCTCCCGTCGCACCGGCAACAAACACTTTCATCGTCGTCTCCTGTCCGCCAAAACACAAATGCAACCGGTTAGACGAGGTAGCCGGGCCGCCCGTGACACCTCGGGAGTCCTGCGGGACGCGCTCGCTGGTTGTGGCGCTTCTGGCAAGGGCGCCGAGCTGGCCGCGGCAGGGCGCCGCCGCGCCGTCAGGTCGCCGGCCGCGTGGCGTAACAAGGAGATAACGCGGTAGTGCTCCTGTAACCACGCACGAGAAATATTCCCGACGGTCTGCGTCAACGAGTCTCAGGAGGCGAGTCCTGCGATCGGTCGCCGTGGTGGTCGGGATCGCGGTGACGTTCGCGGTCGTCATTCTCGCGTGCGCGTGCTCGGCCAGCCTGGGGGCAGCTACCCGATCGGGATCAGGTCGGCTCGAGTCGACAGGCTCGGTCATCTGCCATCGTCGGTTGGCTGAGCCGCCAGCCAGTGAGTGACAGTCGGCGGCTGGCTCGGCTCAGTCATGCTGACGATCTCTTCGAGACGCTGCTGGTCGCGAACGCTGACGCGTTCGTGCTGGCGCAAGTGCTCGTCCCAGGACCCGACGACGAACTGTTCCAGCACGCGCCGGCGGTCGGCGGCGTCAACCCACACGCGCCAGCTCACCGCGCCGGTGCGACGACGGGCGTAGCGACCGGCGTAGAGCTTGTCGACTACCTCTTCCTCGAAGCCGGGTTTGGGCCGGTACTCGACCGTGACCTGCACAGGTCCGCCCGCTGTCGGTTCACCCACGAGTTGCGGGTCGGGCCAGTCACCGGCCGGCAGCAGGTCCTTCGGAGCGATCGCCTTGAACGGCAGCAACAGGCCGGCGCCGGCGACGACCGCGACGCCTACGCCGGCTGTCAGGAGCGCGGTGGTGAGCCCGGCCTGCTGCGCGAGAACGCCAAACACCGCGGCACCCAGGGCGCCGCCGCCCTGGAAGATCACCAGGTAGTAAGACATACCGCGGGCCTTCGCCCAACCGGGCAGGGTGCCTTGATATTGCGAGTTAAAGGTCGACAGGATGAGAATCCACGCCACGCCCGCGATCAGGACGGCCACCGCGGCAAGCGGCACACTGCGAACGTAGGCGAGCGCGACGGTAACCGCCGCCAAGGTGAGCATCGCGCTGGTCATGAGGACCGGCACGCTGACGCGCCCGCGGAGCCTAGGCAATGCGACCGCGCCTGCCACCGCGCCGATCCCCACGCCGCCGAGCAGGAGCCCGTAACCACCGGAGCCAAGACCAAGATGCGCGCGCGCAACCAGTGGCAACAGCGCCCAGATCGAGTTGGCGAAGAGCATGAACAGCCCCGCGCGGAGGAGAATCACACGTAATGCCGGGCTGGCGGCGACGTAGCGCGCTCCGGCGCGGACGGCCGAGCCGACGTGCTCGCGTGGGGTGGCGGTCGCCGCACGGGCGCGGCCCCGCCAGCGAGCGACCGCTCCGATGACCGGAACGAAGCTGAGCGCATTGACCAAGAACAAGACTCCGGCGCTGGTCGCCGCATAGAGCGCCCCGCCGATCGCGGGGCCGATCGCCCGACTGAGGTTTTGGTTGACCGAACCCAGGGCGATCGCCTGGGTTCGGTCTTCCGGCGGGACCAGTTCGGGCTGAAGCGTCTGCCATGTCGGCGAGGTCAGCGTCTGCCCGGCCCCGACGGCGAAAATGAGGGCGAGGAGGACCGCCGGCGTTACGAGCCCGGCGAAGGCGAGCCCGGCCAGCGCCGTGGCGGCCACAAGCATGAACGACTGCGACGCGATGAGCAGCCGACGGCGGTCGACGAGGTCACCGAGGGCCCCTGCCGGCACGGCGAGGAGCACGATCGGAAGCCCGGCCGCGGTCTGAATCAACGCCACCAGGCTCGCCGAAGTCGTCAGGGTGAGCATCAGCTCCTGCGCACCGACCGTCTGCATCCAGCCACCGACGTTGCTGACGAACTGCGCCGATGCCATCCTGGCGAAATCTCGCGAGCGAAACGGCGCCCACGCCGAGGATCCCGTCGGCTCGGTCGCACCGTGTTGGGGAGCCTGGTCGCCGGACTGCGTCATCGCCGCGCGATTATCCAGGCGTTCTCGGCTAGACTCGCGCCTGGGATGATTCGGGTGTTGAGGTTGGCCGCTATCGCGGGAATGACCGCGCTGATGGGGTCGGCGGCAGGGGCCGCCGAGCCGCTATCGCCGGCTGCGCCGCCGGTCCCGCCGAGCGTCGCCAAGACGATCGCGCGGGTCGAGGCAAAGCCTCGCTACCGGCACTCGACGTGGGGGCTGTTCGCCGCTGACGCGAAGACGGGCAAGGTGCTGCTGTCGCAGGGCGCCCAGCAGCTGTTCACGCCAGGCTCGACGCTCAAGCTTTACAGCGCCGCGGCGGTGCTGCACGACTACGGACCCGGCTATCGCTTCCGAACGCCCGTGTTCCGCAGCGGAAACGTTCGCAATGGAGTGCTCACCGGGAACCTGGTCCTGGTGGCATCGGGCGACTTCAGCTTCGGCCTGCGCGACCGACCGAACGGGACCCAGGCCTACAACAGCGCTCCCCAACTCGATCACAGTGACGCCGACGGCTCGCCCGGGCCGACGCTGGTGCCGCATTCCAATCCGCTGGCCGGTGTCGAGGGACTCGCGCGCCAGGTCCGCGCGGCCGGGATCCGCAGGGTCAACGGCAACGTCGTCATCGACGACCGGCTGTTCAACACCTATTCCGGTTGGCCCGACGGGGTGATGTCGCCGATCGGGATCAACGAGAACTTCATCGACGTGACCGCGACGCCGACGCGCAAGGGACAACCGGCGCGGATTTCCTACCGGCCGCGCACCGCGGCGTTCCTTCTGCGCTCCACCGTGAAGACGTCCGCTCGAGGCTCGGCGCCCTCGTGGCAGGTCACGCAGACGGGCCCGAGGCAGATCACCGCGAGCGGGACCGTGCCCGCGGGAGGCGGACCGGTGCTCCAGGTCTTCTTCATCCCGAACCCGGCCGCCTTCGCTCGCACGGCCTTCATCGAGGCGCTGCGCCGGGCCGGCGTGAGCGTCGCCGCGCGCTCCGTCGGGCCCGACCCGCGCAGCCTGCTTCCGCGTACTCGTCACTACCCGGCGAGCCACCGCGTGGCGCTGTGGACGTCGGCTCCCCTCTCCCAGATCGTCAAGGTGATCCTCAAGGTCAGCGCCAACCGCGGCGCCGACCTGCTCGTGTGCCTGGTGGCGGTCAAGCACGGCCAGCGAGACTGCCCGGACGGTTTGACCTACGTCCTGCGCAATGCCGCACGGCTCGGGTCACCGCCGAACCTCACCTTCGCCTTCGACGGCGCCGGCTCCGATGACCGCGATCGCATCAACCCGATCGCGATCACGACATTCCTGCGCAACGTGCTCCGACAGCCATACGCGTCCGCGTTCCGCGCCGCGCTGCCGATCGTTGGCGTGGACGGGTCGCTGGCCACCCTGGGCAAGGGAACGCCGTCCGCGGGCAGGATCCAGGCCAAGCCAGGCAACCGCGTGGCCTTCACCAGCCCTTCGGCCGGGATCGCCGGAGCCTCGAACCTGGTGGGTTACATCGAGGCAAAGAGTGGACGGACGCTCGTGTTCGCCAACCTCATAAACAACATCCCGCTCACGAGCCCCGCGTTCTCGCAGCTCTTCTCGATCTTCGATGATCAGCAGCTGATCAACGGAGCCATCCAGCAGGCCTATTAGCGGGCACGATCCACGTGAGCGAGGGCGACGGAGAGCGACTGGGAGGCCGGCTCCGGCTGCTCGCCACGGCCGAACTCGATCGCGAGCAGGCGCGACTCCGCGAAGAGTTGATGCGAGCCCGCGGTGCCGATGCTGCGGCCGCCGGCTTCGACCTCCAACTGCCCGACGGCCGGCTCATTGGCCCGTTCAACGCCTATCTTCATGCACCGGCGATCGGAATCGCGCTTCGGCAGTGGGCGGTCGCGATCGCCCGTCACGCGCTGCCCGCCGACGCCCAACAGGCGGCGATCCTCACCGTCGGAGTCGCGTGGCAATCCGATTATGAGATCTACGCCCACACCGCCGAAGCCCGCCACGCGGGAATCCCCGACAGCGAGATCGAGGCGATCATCCAGGGTCGAGAGCCCCGTGGTCTTTCGGGTCCGGCAGAGATCGCGCATCGCCTCGCGCTGGCGCTGGCCGTCGACCACGCGGTCAGCGCCGAGCTCTACGCCCGAGCCCTGGAGGCGTTCGGCACCGACGGCCTGATCGCGCTGGTCAACCTGATCGGTCGCTACATGAACACGGCGGCAATCCTCGCCTGCTTCGCCGTCCCAGCTCCGGAAGGCGGGCGGCCCTTCGGTGGGTGACGGTCGCGGGGCTACGCCGGCGTGCCTTCGTCCACCCACCGTTGGAAGAGTCGGACCTGCTCGTCAGGCCACTTCCCGTCGCACGGCATGGTGCCGTCGCTCAGACGCCCGGCGATCGCGCCGGCGTGCGCTACGACGTCGTCGTACGCCCAGAGATCAAAAGCTCGCCGCATCGCGTTTCGGTCCTTCTCCCGAAACAGAGGCTTGATGTTCGCCTCGAACCCGAGCTCGCCCGACTGCGCTGTTCCCATGTTCTCGACTCCTCTCGTTGGGGTTGAACCCTACCGTTCGCGAAATGGTGTGAGGGCGGGCCGAGATGTCTCGGATGTAGGCGGCGGTGACCGCCTCCGCGACTAGTTGATGTCGGGGACGACGACGGGATCGGTCGGTGGTGGTCATGCTGCCTCTCGTTCGATGTCGGTGGCGGTCAGGTTGATGGCCTCGCCGCCAGCCGCCCGGCGGTCGGCCAGTTGCAGCTGGGGACGGGCGGCGCGCGGTCGCAGGAGCACGACCGCGAGCGCGATTCCCGTGGTGATCGTGGCTGCGCCCACGAGGAAGGCCAGGTGGTAACCGCTGAGCAGTGAGGGGATCAGGCCATGGTGGGCGGCGAGCAGTCCCTTGGTCTGGTTGGCGGCGATCGTGCTGAGGACTGCCAGGCCCAGCGCGCCGCTGATTTGCTGGGAGACGTTGGTGATGCCCGAGCCGAGCCCGGCGTCGGCGGCCGGGACGTCGGCCATGGCCATCGTCAACAGCGGCATGAAGGCGCTGCCGATGCCGAGGCCGATCGCGAAGCAGGCCACGAAAATGGTCGGGAAGAAGGCGGTGTCGGGCCCGACGGTGCTGAACAGGAGTAGTCCGACGACCGCGGCCCCCATCCCGCCTACCAGCACCGCGAGCGGGCCGAAGCGCGTCATCAGCCGGGCGGTGATGCCCTGGGACAGCACGGCGACCGTGATCGTCCAGGGCAGGAACGCGGCCCCGGTTTGCAGCGCGTCGTAGTGGCGGACGTGTTCTAGATACAGCGTGCCGAGGAAGAACGTCGAGTACATCCCGGTGACCAGGAAGCCTCTGACGAGACTGGCGTTCATCAGCCCGCGGAGATGGAGGATCCGCAGGGGCATGATCGGGTTCGCGATCCGAGCCTCGAGCGCCAGAAAGGCGAGCATTAGCGCGGCGGCGAGACCGCCGAAGCCGAGCACCGGTGTGGAGACCCACGCGTGTGTCGAGGCTTGGACGATTGCGTAGATGAGGCTCATCAGCGACGTGGTGACGAGCAGCGACCCGAGCCAATCGACCCCGTGCCCGAGTCCCAGGCCCTTGTCAGACGGGATCAGCACCTGACCGAGGGCGAAGGCCGCGACGCCGATCGGGAGGTTGACGAAGAAGACCCAGTGCCAGCTAAGTGCTTGGGTGAGCAGACCCCCGGCGAGGAGTCCGAGCGAGCCTCCGGCGACCGAGACGAACACGTAGGCGCCCATCGCCCGGGCGCGCTCGCTCGCCTCGGGAAACTCGGTGATGATGATCGCAAGGATCACCGAGGCCTGCCCGGCGGCGCCGACGCCCTGCAGAAAGCGGGCGCCGATCAGCGCGCCCTGGGTCGGCGCGATGCCGCATAGCAGCGAGGCGATCGTGAAGATGGTCAGGCCGGCGAGGAAGACGCGCTTTCGCCCGGCCAGATCGCCAAGCCGGCCGGCGAGCAGCAGCAGGCTTCCGAACGTGACGAGGAATGCGTTGACGACCCAGGTGAGGTTCCCCTGGCTGAAGTGGAGATCGTGCTGAATCGAGGGGAGCGCGACGTTGACGATCGTGACGTCGAGCACGATCATCAGCTGGGCCAGGCAGACGACGAGCAGCGACGCCCAACGCCGGCGCTCCGGTGCGAGATTGGCGGCGGAGACAAGGTTCATATGGCTCTCGAGACTTGTTGTGATGTGCAGACGGTGTTAAAATGGAGGCCACCTCCGAAATAACTGGAGGGATCCTCCGGATAATATAGCGGAGGCCCCCTCCGTTTGTCAACGAAACGCGATGACCGCCCTCGACACATCGACCGACACGCTCATCACCCGCCCCAAGCGGGCGGATGCGCGGCGCAACTACGAGAAGGTGCTGGCGGCCGCTCGCGGGGCGTTTGCCGAGGGTGGTGAGTCGACCTCACTCGAGGAGATCGCGCGCCGCGCCGGCGTCGGCATCGGCACTCTGTATCGCCACTTCCCCAATCGACAGGCGCTGTTGGAGGCCCTCTACGTCGACGAGGTCGAGGAGGTCTGTCGCTCGGCCGCCGAGCTTGACGGCGCCGACCCGTGGGAGGCGCTGAATAGCTGGCTCGAGCGGTTTATCGCCTACCTGGCCACCAAGCGGGCGCTTGCGCATGAGCTGCTCAACTATTTCGACCAGGACGCCGCCCTGTTCAAGGTTTGCCGGACCTCGCTGTTCGCGGCCGGTGAACCGCTGCTCGAGCGCGCCCAAGACGCCGGCGTCGTTCGAGCCGACGTCACGATCGCGGATGTCATGCAGATGCTGATCGCGATCAGCAAGATCCCCGGCGACCCCGGGCAAACCGAGCACATCCTGCGCGTCGCGCTCGACGGTCTTCGCCAGTTCCCGGAGGAGTAAGGAGCGAAGCGCCGCCGGCTGGGATACTTCGGCGCCGATGTTCAAACGCTCAAGGCGGGCCAGAGCCGACAAGGACGCGCGGTCGCCCGAGGTGATGGGAGTCGAGGAGGTTCGCCGGATCGCGATCGTGGGCGCGGGGACGATGGGCCTGCAGATCGGGTTTCAGTGCGCCGGGCACGGCTACGACGTCGTGATCCACGACACCGACCCGGCTGCGCTCGAGGCGGCGACCGCGCGCATCGACGCGTACGCGGAAGGGCTCGAGGCCGGTGGTGTAATCACGTCCGAAGTGCGGGCTTCGGCGGGAGCCCGGATCACGCTCACGTCCGATCTCGTGGCCGCCGCCCAGGATGCCGACCTGCTGAGTGAGGCGGTTCCCGAGGACCCCGGACTCAAGTGTCGTGTACTCGCCGACTTCAACGCCGGGTGCCCGGCGCGGACGATCTTCATGACGAACACTTCGATGCTGCTGCCGTCGCAGTTCGCCGAAGCCTCGGGGCGAGGCGATCGGCTGCTGGCGTTGCACTTCCACCTCCCGGTGTGGGTCAACAACCTCACTGATGTGATGCCGCATCCCGGCACGGCGCCGGAGGTGACGCAGCTGGTGGTCGCGTTCGCGCGCCGGATCGGTCAGGTGCCGATCGAGATGCGGCGGGAGTACAACGGTTACGTCTTCAACTCGATGTACAGCGCGCTGAACCGCGCGGCGATCACGCTCGCCCAGCAGGACGTCGCGTCGATCGAGCAAATCGATCGCGCCTGGATGCTCGTCACCAAGGCGCCGATCGGCCCGCTCGGCGCGCTCGACCACGTTGGCCTCGACACCGTATGGTCGATCACCAACTACTGGGCCGGCCAGCTCGCCGACGAGCAGCTGCGCGCCAACGCGAAGTTCCTGAAGGCTTACGTCGATCGGGGAGACGTCGGCGTCAAGAGCGGCCGCGGCTTCTATACCTACCCGAACCCCACCTACGCACAACCCGGCTTCATCGAGTCACCTAACAGTGACCGGCACTCACCCTCGACGTAGGTCTCCTCGTCAGGAGTTACTCGGCTTTGATGTCAGCGAATCTGCGCGCGGCTTCCAGCAAGCCGTCGTGATCGGAGCGGCAACCGGGACAGCTCCGGAGGTGGATGGTGGTGCCGGGATACGCGCGCGCGGGGTCTTTCCCGGCCAGCTCCAGCTCGACGTAGACGTCCAGGATGCTCTCGCCTGCCGTACAGCCGGCGTCGCCATCCTGGGCGGCGAGCAGCTCATCCAGCCGGAGACGATCGTTCATCCGACCAGGTCCTCCTCGAATAGGGGATGTCCCGCGGCGGCCATTCTCGCCCGGAGATTACGCCTCGCGTCGAACAGGTTCTTGTAAATCGCATTGCGGTTGGAGCCGAGCTTGACCGCCACGACGTCGATTGATACGTCATTGAGCGCGATCGCCACGAACACCTCGCGCTGACGATCGCTCAGCTCGCCGATTGCCGCCGACAGCGCTCCCAGCTGCTCCTGCTGTTCGAGCCGGTCCCCGGTGCGGGGAGCCAGCGAGTCGGGCAGCCGCTCCCACACCGACGCGTCGAGGCTGGGCGGATGCCGGCGCCAAGCGTGCCGTGCCACCTTCCCGGAGACCTCGAACATGACGAACTTGTAGGCCCAGGTGGTGAACCGGCTGTCGCCGCGGAAATCGTCGAGCCGAGCGAGGATGTTGATCAGCGCATCGTTGGCCGCCTGGTGGGCGAGATCGTCGAACTCGGGGCCGTTGATCGCCCCGAGCTGACTCCGACGCCGCCCGAGCTCGTGATAACCGATACGCAGCAGCACATCGTGAAGCTTGGCCAAGGTCTGCTCGCGCCGTGGGTGTCCCTGGCGCAGCCGGCGCACCCACATTTCAGAGTCGCGATCCGGTGCCCGGTCGAGGACTTCAGTGCGGCGGCTTGGGCTCGGTTCAGGGCTCACGGTCTGATCCCGTTCTGCGCGGTAAGAAGTTGGCGCCCGCTGCCCCTAACGAGCAGCAACCGCAACAGGAGGTCATGATATGCCCGTCACTCGGATCGCCATCCGCGACGGCAGGACGGCGGCGTACAAGCAGGCACTGATGGACGAGATCTACGAGGCGATGCGCGAGACCGTCGGCATCAAGGACGGCGACCGCTTCATGGCGATCACCGAGCATGGCGAGGGCGAGTTCGCCTACGGAGCGTTTCTCGGGATCGATCGCAGCGACGACCTGGTCCAGATCCAGGTGTTCTGGGCGCCGGGAAAGACGGTGGAGGCGAAGCTCGCGATGTACCGGCGGATCGTCGAGCGCCTCGGAACCAACCCCGGCGTCCGGTCCGAGGACGTGCTGATCTCGGTGATCGAGACAGCCGCCGAGAACTGGTCATTCGGCAACGGCGAGACGCAGTTTTACCAGCGGCCCGAGCGCGACGGCGTGCCGGCCTGACGAGGCGTCGGCGTGACAGCACTGTCAGCCGACGACGAAAGGTGATCTAGTGCAGCAGCGCTTGCGTGGTCGGGGCGCCGCGAGACGATGGCGTGGGCCGATATACCACGCTTCTCGCAATGAAGCGGAGAGCATCACGATTCGCAACGATCCTGGGCGCGGCCGGCTCGCGTTATTTCAGTTCGGGCGCCTCCGACGCGGCCGCCGGCGTCGCCTACCGCGTCCTCTTCTCGCTTGCCCCGCTGGCGGTGACGATGGCGTCGGTCTTCGGCCTGTTGCTCGAGGACAAGAGCCTGGAGAACCAGGTCATCAACAAGATCGTCGCGGTGCTACCCGTGAAGAGCGAGAACGTGAGCGCGGCGATCAAAAACATCGCGACCCCGGCGAGCGCCGCCGGGCTGATCAGCCTGGTCGTGCTGGTGTGGGCGGCGTCAGGAATGATGGGCGCGATCCGCGCCAGCCTGGAGCGGACGATGGAGATCGAAGAGGAGCGCGGGATCGTGCGCGGAAAGCTGTTCGACTTCGCGCTGGTGGGGGCGACCGCGGTGCTGATCCTCGCCTCGGTGGGGATCGGGCTGGTCACCCAGTTCGTCGACAGTCTGGTTACCGGGTTGGCGGAGACGGTGGGGCTCCACGGGACCATCGCCAGCGCGTTCGTGTCCAAACTGATTCCGCTACTGCTGTGGGTGGCGACCCTGTTCCTCGCCTATCGGGTCGTCCCGGCCAAGCGGCCGCGCGTGGCCGACGCGATCGCCGGGGCGGTGCTCGCGGCGTTGCTGCTGCTGGTGATCTCGCTGGCTGCTGGGTTCATCTATTCCCACGCGACCAAGTGGAGCTTCATCTACGGCTCCCTGACCAGCGTGTTTGTGTTCCTCTACTCGGTCTACCTGTTCGCGTCGGCGATGTTGTTCGGCGCCGCGTTTGCCGCCGAGTGGTCGCGTCCCCACCCCCCGGACCCCGAGTCCCTCCTCGCGAAGCTACGTCGCCGCATTCGTCGGTTCTTCCACCGCGCCGAGGAGTCACGCTCCGACCGGTGACAAGGGTGACCCAGGAGTCTCAGACGGAACAGTCCGATCTTCTGGCTCGCGGCGGCCTTTCCGTGTTTCACCTGTCGCGGTAAGCAATCGTCAGCCCGTGTTCGACTGGCGTCATCCGACCCCCACGTGGAGCGTCGGCTCGGTCGTCGTGGCGGCCTCCGCCTTGATCTGGAGGATCGGCGACTTGTAGATCGTGACCGCGACGACGAGCATCACCAACCCCAGCACGGCGACGCCGCCGAGGATCGGCGCCTCGGTCTCCGTGAGCACCTCCAGTCCCTTGTAGGCGACCCATATCAGCAGCCCGGCACCGGCCAGCGGCATCAGGCCGAGGATCAGGGCATCTTTGAGTGACTTGCCGATGAACCGGCGATAGAACCATGCCGCCGCCAGCCCGGTGGTCGCGTAGAACAGCGAGTAGAGAACCCCGCTGACGGTGGCGAGATCGCCGATCGCCGTCGCCACGGAGGTGACGAAGATGTCGATCACGCCGAAGGCCATCATCACGCCGCCGAGCAGCGCGGTCGTGAAGGCCGGTGTGCGATAGCGCTGACTGACCACGCCGAGTCGGGCGGGGAGCACCTAAGGGTTCACGACGCGAGATTATCCCGCGCGCGACGGGCAACTCCATAGGCTCCGACGCAATCGAAACCCCCGATCGGAGGGAACCGTGATCTTCATCACCACTTATAGGCTGAAGACGCTCAACAAGGACGACACGAAGGAGCTGATGAGCGTTTTCGCCGAGAAGGGCGTGCCATCAGGCGTTAAGGCTCACTACGTGGCCGCCGACGGCGGCGGAGGCGTGGTCATCGCGGAGGCCGATGACCTCGAGGAGTCCTATCGGAACATCCTCAACTACACGCAGTGGATCGAGTACGAGACCAGGCCGTACCTGACGATCGAGCAGGCGGTGCCGCATATCGCCGACTACCTGTCCTGAAACCCGAGCAGCTGATGTGCTGTGCGAGTCAGCGGCCGCGGATCGTCGGCCCGCCGGCTGATGCCCACGGAAGTCTGGGGGTGATCGGCCAGATCGACGGCGATTACGCCGGCGACCGTGAACGGCGCGGCCACGAACGACGGCACGACGGCAACGGCCTTCCCGACCAGGATGTCCGGCCAGGCCTGCTCGATGCTCGCCAGCTCGTCTTCGTCTGACGCCTCCGACTCGGCGACGTCAGCGATCGTGGCCGCCCGCTGGATCAGCTCTTGCGCCCATGGCCCCACCAGGTCGGTGCCCAACAGCTGTTCGACGGTCACGGTCGGCTGTGCCGCCAGCGCGTGATCGCTCGACATGAGGGCGACCAACGACGATGGGAGCGCGGGCGTCGTCTTGACCCCCGGTACCCGAAGCTCTGGGCAGGAGAGACCGAGGTCGACGGCGCCGGCGGTCAAGCCTTGGACGAGCGTCTTGGTCGACGTGTGTTTCATGTTGATCTCGAGCGCCTTGTCCTCGCGTCGCAGGCAGCAGACCAGACGGCTGGCGACCGCCATCAGCCCGGTCGTGAATGCGATCACGATCTGGTTGTGGCGCTGGGCAACGAGCCGCGCGGCGGCGGCCTCCGCGGCGTCCGCCGCCGCCACCGCGGTTCTCGCGTAGCCGATGAACGCCTCACCAGTGCCGGTGAGCTCGACTCCGCGCGGGACGCGGTCGAACATCCTCACGCCGAGCCGGAGCTCGAGGTTGTTCAGGGCCTGTGACAAGGCGGGTTGGGTGAGGTGGAGGCGAACCGCGGCCCGGGTCATGTTTCGCTCCTCGGAGAGGATCACGAGATAGCGAAGCTGGCGGAGCTCCAGACCGTAAGGCGGGGTTCCGTGCGTAGGCCCATCATCAAAGCGTGCAGCGTTTGATCGCGCGTCGTCGCGCAGTGCCCCGGTATGCATAGGGACGACCTCCCGAACTGCGTGGTTTCGATGGCCCCCCACAGGCGCGGCGTTCCAGCAAACCGAATGGCCGCTTTCCCTGGCGAGTCGGGTTTGTGCAGCTTCGTGAGCATACGCACGATGTTTGTTCTTGTCAAGTACAAACCTATCGCCCTTCTCCGTCTAGTTCCTCCGAAATATTGATATAGTGGTGGACGGCATGGGGACGGCACCTGGATCTCTGAGCGCGCTCCGCGAGCAGAACCGGCGGCGTGTGCTGGCCGTGCTGGAGGCGCGCGGGGCCGCGAGTCAGGCCGACATCGCGCGGGCGACGAGGCTCTCGCGGACCACGGTGTCCAGCCTCGTCAACCAGCTGGTGGCCGAGGGGGTGATCGTCGAGCGGCCCGACGGTGTTCGTCACGCGCCCTCCCCCAGCGGTGGGCGACCCCCGACGCTGCTCACGCTGCAGCCCCGCTCGGGCGGCTTCGCCGGGATCGAGTTCGGGCGCGAGAGCGTCCGGGTAGCGATCGCGAACCGGGCCGGTGAGCTTCTCATCGAGGCGCGCAGTGGTCGCCTCGAGGTGGCACACGAGGCGGCTGAGGCGTTGGCGACCGCTGAGACGATGGTCCGCGACCTGCTGGCGGAGGCGCACATCACTGAGGATGAGCTGATCGGCGCGGGCGTCGCCGTCTCGGCCCCGGTGCGCACCGACCTCCCGGGATATGCCTCGAGGGTGATCTTCCCCAGCTGGTCTGAGCTGGACGTCACGACGATGCTGAGCCTGCGCTTTGGCGTACCGGTGAAGCTCGGCAACGACGCCAACCTCGGCGCGCTCGCCGAGGCCACCTTCGGCGCGGGACGGGCCGCGCGCAACATCCTCTATGTGATGCTGTCGGAGGGGATCGGGGGAGCCGTGATCATCGACAAGACCATTTATACGGGCCGGACCGGAACGGCTGGGGAGCTCGGTCACCTGATCGTCAATCCGGCCGGTGATGTGTGCCGGTGCGGCAACCGCGGCTGCCTGGCCACGGTGGCCGGAGGAGCCGCGCTGAGCGGCGCGCTACGCCAGACGCACGGTCAGCAGATCACGCTCGATCAGGTGATCAAACTCGTGCACGATGGCGACCTCGGCGCGGTTCGGCTGATCGCCGATGCTGGCCGCGCGGTTGGTCATACGCTCGCCGGCTTGTGCAGCCTGCTCGATCCCGGTCTCGTCATCATCGGCGGCGAGCTGGCCCCCGCCGGCGAGGTGCTGCTCGGCGGCGTCCGCGAGGCTCTGGACGAATGGATCTCGCCCGCCAACGGTCAGAAGTATCCAGTCGTCCCCGGCGAGCTGGGCGCCCAGGCGGAGGTGCTCGGCGCCGTGGCGCTCGCGATGAAGCAGGCCTAGGGACCGGTGAGCGGGCTGGTGGGAGGGCTGGCGGGCGGCAGCGCCTGGCCGGCTTCGGCGCCCAACTGGCGGGCCAGGAGCTGATCGCCGCTGGCGAGCTCGATCGACTTACCGGAGGGTTCGAAGCGACGGCCCCACACCGCGTAGGGGATCAAGGCGACCGACACGCCGGCGGCGATCAACACCGTCCCGCGGAAGCCGAACAGACCGAGAAACTGGGACACCAACAACACGTTGATGCCAATGCACACGCGCTGCAGGCCGCTCCCGAGACCCTGTGCCCGACCGCGGACCGACGTCGGCACGAGCTCCGAGGGCAACGGCCAGGAGGCGGACGCGCCGAACCAGGTCACCACCCCGAGCAGGCAGAACAGGGGCACGAGCGCCACCGTCCCGAACGCGACCGTGACCATCAAGACATACACGACGACAAAACCGATCAGCGACGCGACGATCGAGCGAACGCGGCCGAGCGGGTCGATCACCTTCCAGGCCAGTAGAGCGCCGATGATCGCACCCACCCAGATCACGGAGCCGCCGACCAACGCGCCGGCCGCGCTCAGATGGCCGAACTGCTTCAACACGTATGGACCGAGCACGCTCTGGCCGATGCCGTTGAGCGGCATCAGCCCGATCATGACGATCGCGAACAGGCCCGCACCGGCCAATCCGTTGCTGAAGATCCTTGCGTACGGCCGGGCCCAACCCACCAGCCCCGGCTCGCGCTCGATGTGCGGCGCCGCCTCCGCCCTGAGCGTCCGACGCAGCCCGACGGGGTCACGTAGCTTGAGCCCGAACTGCTCAAAGGTGGCAATCGCCTCGGCCACGCGACCGCGGGAGAGCAGCCACCGCGGTGAATCGGGGAGCGAGCGGCGGAGCAGCAACACGACTACGGCCGGCACCGCGCCGGCGGCGAACATCAACCGCCACGCCTGAGCGCCGACCACGACGTCGAGCGCCGCACCGAGCAAGACGGCGCATGCCGCCCCCAGCGACCAGGTGACCTGGGGCATCGCCCCCGTCCAGCCCCCGCGAGAGGCTCGTGGTGAGAGCTCGGCCAGAAATGAGATGCTCGCGACGATGTCCGCGCCGATCGCCACTCCGATCAAGATCCGGACGACGAACAACATCCACAGCTGAGTGATCGCCGCCGACAGCAGAGCCAATCCGACGAACGCGGCTAGGTTGAGCACAAACACGCGGCGCCGGCCGATCCGATCAGCCAGATCGCCAAAGAACAAGGCGCCGACTGCCGACCCAAAGAAAGCCGCGGCGCTGAGCCAACCAACGCCACTCTTGCCGAGATGAAAGTGCGGCTGAAGTTGGAGTAGCGCCGCGCTGATCACGATCAAGTCGTATCCGTCGACGAACTCCCCGAGCCCGATCGTGATCAGCGCCCGGCGCCGAATAGGTGTCATGCGCACGTCGTCATCGAACGCCCGCAGGTATTTCGCGTCCATGTCGGTCAGCTTCACAAACCGCGACCCCTGAGGTCCAATAGGACTCGAGCCAGGACCGATAGGACGCGCTAATAGCCATTAGCGGCGCGAATACCACGTCCGTCGAGTCCGATTGGAATTTCGCTTCCCCCTAGGCGACGCTGCCTTCGCCAAGGCAATTCAGGCGCCGGGCAAGGCAACCGCCACCGAGGAAGTGAGGATCGCATGGGCAGGCCACCGCGTGATCGCGTCGCCATCACAGCGCTTCTGGTTACCGTGTCGGTGACCGTCATCCTCTTTGGAGTCGTCTTGGCCGGCGCCCGCGCGGCCGCCTGGTCAACCGAGAAGGTGCCTCTCGCCCCCTCGCTGGGGGGTCAGCTAGAAGGGGTGTCGTGCACCTCCCCATCCATATGCACCGCGGTTGGGTACACGCTCCAGTCAGGTCAAACCCTGGTCGTACGGTGGGACGGTCGGTCGTGGTCACGGCAACCGTCGCCGAACCCGCTTACCGGAACCGGCGGCGCACTCAGTGGAGTGTCGTGCCCCGCGACGCGAGCGTGCGTGGCCGTCGGCTCGGACAGCTCGGGAAATCGAACCCTGATCGAGCACTGGGCCGGCCGGACGTGGTCGATCGTGGAGACCGGCACCGACGGGAGCCTCGTCGGGGTGTCGTGCCCTTCCAGCCGCATGTGCATGGCGGTCGGGTCAGACGCCGAGTACTCGTTCTGCTGTGTCACCACGACCCCGATCGCGATGCGCTGGAGCGGGGGCCAATGGCTGGCCTCCCGCCTGGCGACCCGCACCGCCTGGGTGAATGCCTCGCTCAGGGGCGTCTCGTGCTCGTCGGCCACCGCTTGTATCGCGGTCGGATCGTACGAGGTCGGCGCCACCTGCCGGTCCGGCGGGTCGTGCACGCGGTCGCCCCTCCTCGAGCGGTGGAACGGGAGCCGCTGGTCGATGGCGCCCCCGCCGCGGATTTCGCACGGCGCCCAAGCCTCGCTGGCGGCGGTTTCGTGCGGATCGGATGCGCGGTGCGCCGTGCTCGGATCCTCCTCGGACGCGCGCGGACGGGTGAGCGCCTTCTCGGCCACTGGCACCGCGTCACGCTGGAGCCTGGCCATGATTCCGATCCCAGCGGGCGCCACGTCGACCTTCCCCGAAGCGCTGTCGTGCCCCTCGCTTGATGTCTGCACGGCGGTGGGCAACGTCGCTGCCCGCAGCGGGCGGGTGTCGCTGCTGATCGCCGAACGAGACCGCTCGCGCTGGACCATACCGAGCGTGTCGTATCCCGCCGGAGTCGGCCCGACGTTCCTAAACGGCGTGTCGTGCATATCGAGCGTGGTCTGCGTCGCGGTGGGCAGCGCCGGGGACCAGCCGCTCGTCGAACGCGCGAGCTGAGTCCCGGTCATAGGTGAGATTAGCGAGCCGTATGTCGGCCGCAGTAACTCCTATTGGCTTTTCTCCTCGTAATCAGTGACGCTGCGAGTGTCATGAGTGTCACCATTACAACAACGGTCACAACAAAGAAAGCGAGGAGCTCATGTCAAGACTGCTAGACAAGCTTCCGCGGCGTGTGGTGCCACGCCACCCCTCGCGGAGGTTGGTCACTATATGCGTGCTCGCCGCCGGTTCACTGGTGGCACTGAGCTTGGCCTTTGCCACCGCCGGAGGCGCCAGTCCTCGCGCCGGCTCGTGCCGCCCGGGACACGTCTGCTCCGCCGCGGGCATGCACCGAGACACGGCCGGGCCGGCTCATCATTCCGGGTCCTCGGTTGAAGCGCGGTCCGCTTCTACCAAGAAGCCGAACATCGTCTTCGTGCTGACCGACGATCTGTCCATGGACTTGGTCCAGTTCATGCCCAACGTCCTGGCGATGCAACGAGACGGTCTTACCTTCAACGACTATTTCGTCGCCGATTCGTTGTGCTGCCCGTCGCGCGCGTCGATCTTCACCGGTAACTTCCCGCACGACACGGGCATCTACGACAATTTCGGACCCACCCAGGGGTTTCCGGGGTTTTACGACCGCGGTGAAGACAAGCACACCTTTGCCGTCGCCCTGCAACACGCCGGGTATATGACGGCGATGATGGGCAAGTACCTCAACGGGTACATGAACTCTCACGACGGTAACTTCGACACCCATATCTCCAAGAAGTACGTACCCCCGGGTTGGTCCGAGTGGGATGTCGCCGGTTGGGGCTACCCGGAGTTCAACTACGACCTGAACGAAGACGGAGTCATCCACCACTACGGCAATCGGCCGTCGGACTACCTGACCAACGTGATCGGCGGCAAGGGCGTCGACTTCATCAATCGCGCGGCGCAGGACGGCAAGCCGTTCTTCCTCGAGCTGGCCACCTTCGCCCCCCACGAGCCATACGTTCCCGCGCCTCAAGACGCCAACGACTTCCCGGGGCTGAAGGTCCCGCGTCCGCCGAACTTCGACGTGACCCCCACCCACGCTCCGCCGTGGCTGGCCAATTACCCGAAGCTGACCGCCGGTCAGATCAAGCAGATCGACTCTGATTTCCGACTGCGCGCCCAAGCGGTTCAGTCGGTGGATCGGATGATCGGCACGATCGAGCAGACGCTGGCCGCTGACGGGATCGCGCAGAACACCTACATCGTGTTCAGCTCGGACAACGGCCTTCACACCGGCGAGTACCGTCTCATGCCGGGCAAGGAGACCGCCTTCGACACCGACATCCACGTTCCGCTGATCGTCGTCGGACCCGGCGTCCCCGCGGGCACCACGACCGACGCGATGGTCCAGAACGTCGATCTCGCGAAGACGTTCACCGGCCTCGGCGGGACGACGCTTCCGGGCGACGGTCACAGCCTGGTGGCGCTCCTCCACGGCGAGCAGCCCTCCGACTGGCGGACGGCGATCCTGGTCGAGCACCACGGCGGCAAGATGTCCCCCGCCGACCCGGACTACCAGAGCACTCCGCAGGGAAATCCGCCGACCTACAACGCGATGCGGACGCGCGACTTCCTCTACGTCGAGTACGCCGACGGGGAGCGCGAGTTCTACGACCTCCGGACCGACCCGTACGAGATCGACAACCTCTACGGTCAGCTCTCCGGCTCGGAGCGCAACCGGCTCCACGACGAGCTCGAGGCGATGCATCACTGTCACGGCGGAAACGCGTGCTGGGCGGCGATGCACGTCCCAACTAATGCCTAGAGCCCGCTGACGCGAAACACCCGCTCCACGCGAACCCAACGCAGCCGCTCGTCGCGCCGGCACAACGCCGGCGCGACGAGCACGTCTGCGGGAGAGTGATTGCGGACCGACTCCGTCCGCAATGTGTGCGACCGTCGGCGTCATGAGCGAAACCCGCACCTACCCCGATGGCGTACCAAGCTGGGTCGACACGGACCAGCCCGACCCCGGGGCCGCCGAGGATTTCTACGGCCGCCTGTTCGGATGGTCGTTCGCGACCGTCTCTCACTCCGGTTCACCGTTCTACGCCTTCGCCAGCCTGGACGGCCGTGAGGCCGCCGGGCTCGCGGCGGCCGAGTCGCACCCGGCGACGTGGAACACGTACATCGCCGTTCAAGACGCGGAGCGCGCGGCGGCGAAGGTGTCGGCTGCCGGGGGCGAGGTGCTCGTGGGACCGGTCGACGCCGGCGAGGGCGGGCGGACCGTGATCGGTCGGGATCCAGCGGGGGCGCTGTTCCGGCTCTGGCAGGCACGCAGGCACCCCGGGGCGCAGATCGTCAACCAGGCCGGCGCATGGAACTTCAGCGACCTCCACACCGACCGGCCGGACGAGATCGCCTTCTACGCGGATCTGTTCGGGTGGGTCGTCGAGGACCTCGGTTTCGCCACGTTGGTGCGCTCCCCCGGTTACGGCGATCACCTCGAGGCCACCGTCGACCCCGGCATCCGCGTCCGCCAGCACAGCGTCGTAACGCCGCCGGGCTTCGAAGACGCGATTGCTTGGGTCGGTGCGCTCGAGCCCGGTAACCTCCCGCACTGGCACGTCACCTTCACGATCGAGGATCGAGACGCCACCGCGGCGGTCGCGGAGCACCTTGGAGCCACGGTCCTGTCGACCGAGGACACACGGTGGACGCGCACCGCGCTCGTCCGTGATCCGCAGGGCGCGATCTTCACCGCGAGTCAGTTCACGCCGCCGACCTAGTGGACGTCCCGGAAGTCACCCGTCCCGCGGTCGCTCACGCGGGGACGGGGATATCGGCCGTCAGGACCTCGGGGCCGTCGTCGGTGATCAGCACGTCGTGCTCGATCCTGATGCCACCGAAGCCGAGCAGCCGTTCGACGCGCTCCCAAGCCACGGTTTCGCGGTGGCGCTCGCGGATGTCACGGTCGCCGAGCAGCGCCGGAATGAAGTAGATGCCGGGCTCGACGGTCGCGACGAAGCCGGGGAGGAGCGGTAGATCCATGCGCAGCGGCGGCAGCCCGTCGTCGACGGTTCCCCGTCCGGGAAGGACTTCACCGGCGTCACGGATACCGAGCCCAACCAGGTGCCCGACCCCGTGCGGGAAGAACAGCGACGCCGCCCCATTTGCCACGAGCGCGTCGGGCTCGCCGCGCAGAACCCCGAACTCGACCAGGCCCTCGGCGACGACGAGCGCGGCCGCGCGATGCACCTCTCGCCACTCGGTTCCCGACTTGCACAGCCGGATCGCCGCCAGGGCGGCAGAGTGGACGAGCGTGTTCAGTTCGGACTGCTCCGGCGTGAATTGCCCCGACACCGGAAACGTGCGCGTGACGTCGCTGGCGTAGTGGCGGAACTCGCCGCCGGCGTCGATCAGTACCAGCTCGCCGTCCTGCAACCGCCGGGCGCTGGGGTGAAAGTGCAACACGGCTGAGTTGGGCCCACCGCCGACGATCGTGTCGAACGCGAGGAAGTCGGCGCCCCCGCGATAGAACGCCGCCTCGAGCTCGACCTGAAGCTCGCGCTCGGTTCGGCCCGGCTCGATCAGCGCAATCAGCGCGGCGAACCCGGCGCTGGTCGCCCGCTCGGCCCTGCGCATTCTGGCCAGCTCGAGCGCGTCCTTTTGCCGGCGCACGTAGTTGAGCGCGCGGCGCGCCTGCGCTTCTAGTGCCGGGTCGGACCCGACTCCGGCGACCGGGACACCGAGACACGCGGTCGGGCGGTCCTGGCGCGCCGCGAGCCAGTCCGCCAGCTCGGGCAGTGGCACGCCTTCTGGCTCGGCGGTCGAAGACGCCGTTTCCCACACTAACTCCTGCTGCGTCACCGGTGCCACGAAGTCGACCCATCCCTCCGCCGGATCGAAGGCGAGGACGCCACCGGGACGCTCGCGGTCGGTGAGATACAGGTACTCGGAATGGGCCCGGAACGGGTAGGTCTGATCCGCCCGGCCGGGAACCAAGATCGGGTCTCCGGCACCGACCAGCACGATTTGATGCTCGAAGCCCCACCGCTCGACGACGGCGCGGCGGCGCCGGTCGAGGAACCGACCGAGCGAATCCTCCTCGGGTGTCGCGACCGATGAGCTTGTCGGGGTCAACTTGGACTCATCTTTGCATCATCCGTTCCCGGCGCGTCCAGTAACAGCCGGCCAGCGCCGCCGGCCGGGATAGGCTGGCGCGGTGACATCCCACGAACTGCGCACGCTACGCGCCGTGACCGCCCGGCTGCTGCCCGGACCACCGGAGGACCCCGATCCCGGCGCCCTGGAGGCCGGCGCAGCCGAGGCGATCGCCTCGTTGCTGGACGCGTTCGGGCACGAGGAGCCGCCGATCCACGCCGCTCTGGCGGGCGGCTTCGTGCCGCTCGACCGGGTGGCGGAGCTGGGCTGGCGGATCAGGCTCGAGGGGTCCCAGGGACGGCCGGAGCGCGAGTTCGCTGGTCGGGTAAAGGGGCTGGCGGAGTTTGTGACCGACGGGTTGGGGCTGCTGGACCGCCGCTCCCGGGAGGCCTACGGCGTCGACTTCGTGGACGCGCCAGCGGCCGATCAGGACACACTGCTGGGCGCCGCGGACCCAGAACTGGCCGCGTTCGTCGACCTCGCGCTGACGCTGACCCTCGAGGCGGTCTATGGTCCGCCGCAGTACGGCGCCAACCGCGACGGCGCCGGCTGGACGCCGCTCGGATGGCCCGGCTTCACCCAGCCGCGCGGCTTCACGGAAGCGGAGGTCTCCGAGCCCGACGCCGGAGCCAGGGGATCGCCCGAGGCGCTGACCGAGCTGCGTTCCAGCCTCCGGGAGGACGCGGGCTGGCAGTTGGGGTCCGGCTGATGGGACGGCCATCGGTCGTGATCGTCGGGTCCGGGGCCGGCGGCAGCGTCGCCGCCTGGGCGCTCGCCCGCGCCGGCCATCCCGTCATCGTGCTCGAACGGGGACGGGACCTGTTCCCCGGATTGGGTACGCCCGAAGGGCCCCGAACGCTGCTCTGGGGCGACGAGGTCGCCCACGCCCGCTTCTTCGAGCAGCAGGATCCCGTGCTGGAGCCACGTACGTTCCGGACCCAGAGCGAGGCGCGCAACCGCTTGGCGCGCTCGTTCGTGGGCGAGGTCAACAACTTGCCCGCCACGGTTGGCGGGGGCACGGTCCACTGGGATGCCAAGACGCCGCGGATGTGGCGCCAGGACTTCCACGGACGCACGCTGCACGGGCCGATCGAGGGCGCCAACGTCGCCGACTGGCCGCTGGGCTATGACGACCTGGCGCCCTACTACGACGAGGTCGAGCGGGTGCTCGGCGTGCAGGGCGACATCGACCGGGTGCCGGCCGCGACGCTGGCCCAGGCGCCGCGGACGCGCCCGCTTCCGCTGCCCCCCAACCCGCCGATGCTCGCGGGCTCGCTGCTCGCGTCGGGCGCTGCCCAACTCGGCTACCGCGCCTACCCGGCTCCGATGGCCATCGATCCCGGCGTGTGCAACTCGTGTGGCTTCTGCGGCGGCTTCGGGTGCGCGATCAGCGCTCGGGGTGGCGCGATCACGTTCCTGCACGAGGCGCTGCGCGCGGGTGCGGAGCTGCGGTCGCGCTGCTTCGTCGACCGCATCGAGTGCGGCCGAGGCCGACGGCGGGCGGTCGGGGTGTCGTACCTCGAGGCGGACGGCACCCGGCGCAACGAGCCGGCCGATGTCGTCGTGCTCGCCGCCTCCGCCGTGGAGACGGCACGGCTGCTGCTGCTCTCCGAGATCGGCAACCGTTCCGGGCAGGTCGGGCGCAACCTCATGTTTCACCACCTGGTCTCGGTCGCAGCGCTGTTCGAAGCCCCGGTCCACGCCTGGCGGGGGCCGACCACGACCCACGTGATCGACGACCTGATGGGTCCCTTCGCCGCCGACGGTGCCTCCCCCGCTCTGCCCTACCTGAAGGGGGGCGTGGTCGAGGTGGGCGGCGGAGTGCAGCTGCTCGAAGAGGCCAAGGCGTACGCGCGTGCGGGCCTCCGTGGCAAGGCGCTCAAGGACGCGCTGCGCGACGTGGCGCTACGCGAGCGCATCGCGAGCATGACGATGATCGGCGAGGACCTGCCTCAGCCGGGCAATCAGGTCGACCTCGACCCCGACCTGCGCGACTTTCACGGCGTCCCGGTTCCACGGATCGTCTACTCGCCCCACCGCTTCGAGCGGGCGGCCGCGGCGCACTTCGGCGCGCGTCTCGGCGAAATCGTCGATGCCACCGAGGGCGCCTGGTTGGCCAGCCCTCCGGCGCCGGACGGTCATCCACGTCCCGGCGTCGCCATGGAGGGCCAGGGCCCGTTCAAGACCGCCCACGTGATGGGAACGGCGCGGATGGGCGACGACCCGCGCCACTCGGCGACCGACGCCTACGGCCGGCTCCACGACGTGCCCAACGTGGTCGTCGCCGACGGATCCGTGTTCGTGACCTCCGGCGGGGCGAACCCGACGTTGACGATCATGGCGCTCGCCCTCCGCGCGTCGCGGGAGCTGAGCGGAGCCGGATCGACGGGCGACAATTAGCGGCGTGACGGCGAGCAACCCAACGATCGAGCTGGTCCGCGCGCTGCTCAAGACGAGCTCGACCGTGCTGGCCGATCTCGATCGCACCCCCGTCGCTCCCGAGCGGCTGCTCGTGCGCAGCGACCGCACGGGCACGATGCAGCTCTACGAGCTCTCAAGTGGCGAGCTGATCCAGCTCACCTCACTCCCCGAACCCGTCGCCGGCGCGCACTACGTTCCCGGCGGCCGCCAGGCGGTTCTGCAGATCGACCACGGGGGCGACGAGCGCCACCAACTGTCGCTGATCGATCTCGACGAGGCGGCGCGCTCAGCGGTCACTGGCTTCGATCGCCTGATGCCGCTGACCGCGGATCCGCGCTTTGTCCACGAGTTTGCCGGCGTCTCACCCGACGGTGGCAAGATCGCCTACGTCTCAAATCGCGCCAACGGCGTCGATTTCGATCTGTGGATCTGCGAGCTGCCGAGTCGCGAGCACCGCTGCGTGCACGCCGACCAGGCTTGGTTTGCGCCCGGATCGGGGTTCTCAGGCGACGGTCGCCTGGTGTCGGTTCTCCGGCCCGGGGAGCGCCCGCTCGACGTGGACCTGGTGCTCGTCGACGTGGGGACCCGCGAGGCGAGGACCGTGCTCGCGCATCCGGACGAGCCGGCAGTAGTCGGACCGCCGGCATGGATCGACGCGACGACGTTCTACGTGGCCTCGAACGTTGGACGCGATCGGGCCGCGATCGTCCGTTACGACCTCGCCCAAGGGACGACGATCCCGCTGCCGGGAGCCGGCGAGCGCTTCGACGCCGAGGTGGTCTCGAGCGCCGACGGTTTGACGGTGGCGGTGATCGAGAACCGCGACGGGACGAGTGCGATGCGGCTCCATGACGGGTCGCGTACGGCAGCTCCGACTCCCGGCGCGGTCGTGCCCACGGTGGAGCCCGGGGTCGTCTCGTCTCATTGGATCGCGCCCCCGCTTCTGTCGGTGGACGGATCCCGCCTCTACTACACGCTGTCGACGCCGCGGCGGGCCGGCGATGTGTTCGTCTACGAACCCGGCGCAGGGCGCACCCGCCGGTTGACCACGAGCCCGGCCGGCGTGGCGCCCGACGACCTGATCGCCCCGGAGGCCGACGAGGTGACGAGCTTCGACGGCGAGACGGTTCCCGTCTTCCGCTTCCGGCCCCGCGGCGGCGAACCCCAACCCGCGGTCGTCGTGGTCGTCCACGGGGGCCCGGAGAGCCAGGCGACGCAGTCCTTCAACCCGGTGGTCCAGGCGCTGCTCCTCGCCGGCTACGGCGTCGTGGTCCCCAACGTGCGCGGGTCGACGGGCTACGGCCGCCGGTACGCGTCGCTCGACGACACCACGAAGCGGCTCGACTCGGTGCGCGACCTCGCGGCCGTGCATGGCGCGCTCGCGCCCTTCGGCTTCGACCCCCGCAGAGCCGCGCTGTGGGGCGGATCGTACGGCGGCTACATGGTGCTCGCCGGCCTCGCTTTCTACCCTGAGCTGTGGGCGGCCGGAGTGGACATCGTCGGCATCTCCAACTTCGTCACCTTCCTCGAGAACACCGCCGATTACCGGCGCGCCCATCGCGAGCACGAATACGGCTCGCTCGCGCACGATCGCGAGTTTCTCGTTCGCGCCTCACCGCTCACCCACGCCGACGCCATCACCGCACCGCTGTTCGTCATCCACGGCCGCAACGATCCGCGCGTCCCGCTGGGGGAGGCCGAACAGCTCGTGGAAAACCTGCAATCGAGGGGCATCCCGTGCACCTTGAGGGTCTACGACGACGAGGGTCACGGACTCGCCCGCCTCGATAACCGGCTCGACGCCTACCCGCACGCGATCGCCTTCCTCGACCAAGCGCTGCGCGCAAAGCAACCCCATTAGTTTTCGGTCCAGTCGACGGTCGCCACCGCGACGGGGTCGGCGAGCCCCTTGAGCTGGAGCGATCGCTCGTCGACCACGCGGAAGCCGCGGCCGGCCGCCCCGAGCGCCGCGCGGCTGACGACGATCTCGCCGGCGCCCGCTGCCGCCGCAATCCGAGCTGTGGTGTGCACGGCGCGTCCCGTGTAGTCGCCACCTCGATCGGTCGCCGTGGCCGCGTGGATGCCGATCCGCACCTGGGGTGCGAAGCCGTGCTCGCGGCGGTGGTCGCGCAGCGAACGTTGGATCGAACACGCGCACTCGAGCGCGCCGTCGGGCTCGGCGAAGGCGACGAAGAAGCCGTCGCCCTCGTGTTTGATCTCCTCGCCGGAGCGCGCCTCGAAACACGTCCTCAGCGCCCGGTCGTGCCAGCTCAACAACGACTCCCACTGCTCGTCGCCGAGCGCCTCGACGAGCTGACTCGAGCCGACGATGTCGGTGAACATGAAGGTCCTCAGAGCCGTTCTCGGCGCCTCGAGGGAGCTCGGGAGCCGGGCGGCGACGCGGCGCGCGGCGCGCTCGGCGCCGATCCTTTCGAACGTCGTCCGTGCGACCTCCCACTCCAGCTCGGCGGCGTCGTGATCACCGAGGTCGGCGTAAACCCCGCCGAGTAGCTCTCGTGCCTGCGCTGCCTCGAACGGAGCGTCGACCTCGGACCACATTCGCGCGGCCCGGCGCAGGTCGCGCACCGCGTCCTGCGGGCGAGACTCCGAGCGCCCTATCCGTCCACTCGCGACCAGCGCCGAGGCGCGGACCGCAGTGGTGTCGAGCGAGTCGGCGAGCTGCTCGAGCTCGCGCGAGGCGCTCGCGGCCAGCTCGGCGTCGCCGGCCGCGATCGCGATCTCAACCGCGGCGGGCAGAATCAGCCAGCGACCCTCGCGCACGATCCCGTTTGGTTCAGCCAGCGCCCCCGAGATCGCTCGCCGGGCGACGGCGGGCTTGCCCTCGTCGAGGCGGAGCAGCGCCAGACCCGGCTGGGGGTCGAAACCGAGCTCGGCGGCGCGCTGAAACGCCTCCACCGCGCCGTTGTGATCGCCCCGGCGGCGCCGGATCTCGCCGAGCTCGTGCAACCCCCAAGCCGCCCACCGCGGCGCCGCTCCCAGCAGCTCGTCGATCGCGTCGCCGGCGTCCCGCTCGGCCCGGTCCAGCTCTCCGCGAAACCGCATCACCTCGGCCCGATGAAACCGGCACAAGCCGGGAAAGCCGCTCAACGACTGCCGCTCACACCACCGCAGCGACGCCACGCTCCACTCGCCCGCGCGCCCCAGGTCACCGCGGTTCCGACAGGCGAAGATCGTCGAGCAGAAGATCTGCCCGGTCGTCCAGAGGTCCAGGTCGCCGCCCAATGCGGCCGCCATCGCCTCGTCGATCAGCGCCGTGCCGTCGCGTACCTCCCCGAGGAGCAGACGCGCATGGCCGACGCCCAGACGGCCCAGGGCTCCAAGGTCGCGGTCGCCGAGCTCGCGGGCGAGCTCAATGACCCGTTGACTGGTCTCGAGCGCCACCGATGCGTTGCCCGCGAACAAGCTCCCCTGGGCTACGCACATCAGGACCAGCCCCCGCTCACGGCACGCCGGCTCTCCCTCGAGCAGGCGCGCGCCATGCGCCAGCCAGCCCGCGGCGATCGCGTCGGCCCGCCGGGCGTGGTGCTCAATCGTGAGCTTCACGGCCACGCGCGCCGCTGATCGCCCGTCGCCGGCGCTCTCGTACGCCGCGGCCGCCCGTTCGAAGGTGTCGAGCATCGCGTCGAAGTGGCGCGACCAGCGCGCGGCTTCCCCGAGTCGTTCGAGGTCGGCCGGGGCGAGCCTCCGTTCCGCGTCGGAGGCACGTAGCTCGGTGAAGGCCGTGTCCCAGTCACGCCGCTCAAACGCCACGCGGCCGCGCTCGAGCGCGCCATTGCCGGTCACCGCCATCGTCAGATTCTTCCAGTCGTAGCGAGCCTGGGCCCACGGCTCGTTGGGATACTTACCTTCAGGTAGGTAGACTGTCAAGGCCGGAGCAGAGCTGATCGACCAAGGACCGGAGGGAGTTGATCGATGGCCACCACTGCGAAGAGAGAGCCGCGGACGGCGGACAGGATCCTGGACATCGCGGAGCGACTGGTGCAAAGCCGGGGCTTCAACGGTTTCAGCTACGCGGATATCGCCACTGAGATGGGCATTACCAAAGCCAGCCTCCACTATCACTTTCCGGGCAAAGCCGAGCTCGGGCAAGCGCTGATCACCCGCTACAGGGAGAGGTTCTCGGCCGCCTTGGAGCGGATCGACGCCGACCTCCCCGACGCGCGAACCAAGCTCGAGGCCTACACCCGTCTCTACGCGGACGTCCTCCGCGGCAAGCGGATGTGCATGTGCGGAATCCTCGCGGCGGAATATCAGACGCTCCCCACACCGATGCGCGACTCCGTGATCGGCTTCTTCGACGACAACCAACGGTGGCTCGCGGACCTGCTCGGCCAGGGCGCCACAGACCACACGCTGGTTTTCACGGGATCGCCGGACGACGTCGCTCAGAGCATTCTCAGCACGCTCGAGGGCGCGATGCTCGTGGCACGTCCCTACGGTGACGTGGCGAGGTTCGACGCCACCGCGAGCCACCTGTTGGCCAGCGTCACGACGTGATCGGTTAGCTTTAGCCGGATCACGACGGAAACTGCCATCGAGCGCGAGAAGCGCCTCGCCGGGGAAGCCGCGGCCGAGCTGGTGCAGAGCGGGATGTGGGTCGGTCTCGGGACCGGCTCCACCGTCGCCTACCTGCTCCCGGCGCTGGCCGCCCGGAAGCTCGACATCCGCTGCGTCTCGACATCTCCCGCGACGACCCATATCGCGACAGCACTCGGGATCGAAGTGGTGCCGTTCACGGGCGCCGACGCTCCCAACCACCTCGACGTCGCGATCGATGGAGCCGACCAAGTCGACCCGCGGGGCTGGCTGGTGAAGGGCGGCGGCGGCGCCCACACGCGCGAGAAGGCCGTGGCGGCGACCGCCGACCGACTGATCGTGATCATCTCCTCGAATAAGCTCGTCGACCGGTTAATACCGCCGATCCCCCTCGAGCTCGCGCAGTTCGGTCTGGCCGGCACGCTGGCGCGACTCGAGCCGGTGCGGATTCGCGACGTGCCGCTGAGCCCCGACGGCGGGGTGATCGCCGACTACCTCGGCGAGTTCGACGACCCAGTCGAGCTGTGCAAGCGGCTATCGGCCGCGACCGGCGTGGTCGAGCACGGGCTGTTCCCCGCCGCGATGGTCGCCGAGGTGTTGGTTGGCCGCGACGACGGGGTCGAGCGGATCACCCCCCCACGGACCGCCTAGTGTCGCGAGCTGCCCAGAACGCGTCGCTGGCGGCGGGCTGGGCCTCGACCATCCACCATTCGGCCACTTGCTGATCGCGGAAGAACAGCAGATGGGCGGCGTGGTTGTGCAACCTCCGACCGCCGCGAGCGGCATGGACCTCGACCATCACCATCGCGAGGTCCGGCCTCACCATCGCCACCTGCGTGACCGCGACGCGAAACTCAGCGCTGGCTAGATCCATCGCCTCGATCCGCTCGAGATAAGCATCCGCACCCGTGACCTCGTCGACTCCGCCGTCGCGGTTGGTTATGTAGGCCCGGAGGTCGGCGGCCAGCAGCGGGCGCATCCGCTCGAGGTCCGCGGCGCCAAACGCCGCCACGAGCTCACGCGAGACGCGCTCGGCGACGGGCGGTTCGGCCATCGTCGCAGCCTACCGAGCGCGCCGCGAACGCGAAAATCTGTGAATGCCCGAGACGAATTAGACGTAGATTCCGCGGGTAGATGAACGCAGATCCACATCCTGGGAGAGATCGACGATGGCCTTTGGTAAAGACATTGGGAAGAAGGCAGGAAAGAAAGCCGGGAAGAAGGCAGCGAAGGCGACGGTCAAGCACACGGCCCGCGGGGTGGCCGCCAAGGCGCAACGGAAGCCGCTGCGCACCGCCACCCTGCTGACGATCGGCGTCGCCATCGGCGGGACGATCGGCTGGTTCGCGGGCCGCAAGACGCAGGCCGGCGGGCCGCAACCCGGTTAGTCCTCGTTTGCCCCGCACCGACACGGCGCGGCTGCGGGCCGATCATCAGAATGCCCGGATGCTTATCAACCCGGGAGCGCTGGTTTACGGCACGATCGCGGTCGGAGCTTTGCTGGCCGCCGAGAGCGCGCGGCGCGAGACCTACCCCAAGACGCTCGCCGCCGTCGGGGTCACCCTGTTGCTGTACTGGCTCGCCCATTCCTACGCCGAGTACACGGGTCACCGTCTGCGGAGCAAGGAGCCGATGAAGCTCGAGGAACTGGGCCGGTCCGCCGTGGCCGAACTGTCGGTGTTGATCGGTGCGGGGATCCCGTTGATCGAGCTCGCGGTGTTCTGGGCGGCGGGCGTCGACCTGGAGGACGCCGTCAGATGGTCGATCTACAGCTCGGCGGCGATCATCATGGCGGTCGAGCTCGTGGCAGGGATCCGGGCGGACCTGACCGGTCGTCAGCTGGCCGGCCAGGCGATATTCGGCGCACTGCTCGGTGGGCTGATCATCGCGCTGCGCGTAATCCTCATGCACTAGCACTCGCCGAGGCGTGAGCTAACTAAGGGCCCGTCCGAAAATTATTTGCGGTTTTGACGGCGTCTGGACACGCCTGACGCCACCGGCTCGCCCTCAAATACTCCCGGTATTATCGAGGCGAGCCGGCGGCGCCAGTCACGCCCAGCCACGCATCAATTCCCACAACTAATTTCCGGACGCACCCTAAGGAACGAGCACGATCTTGCCCCGGGTGTGGCCTTTCGCGAGCTCGTCGAACGCCTCGCGCACCTGGTCGAGCGGATAGACGTCGGCGATTGGAACCTCGAGCTTGCCCTCGGAAATCAGGCGCGCGAGCTCGGCCAGCGTGGCGGCGCTCGCGCCGACCGCGTTGCCGTCGTTCTTCACGCCGTACTTCTGGGCCGCCTGGAAATCGGCAATCGTGTCGATCCGGTCGGGCGCGACGCCGAGCTCGAGCGCCAACTCGACGTAACCGCCGCCGACCGTGTCGATGAACGCATCGACACCTTGTGGGGCAGCCTCGCGGATCCGCTCCTCGACGCCCTCGCCGTAGCTGACCGGGATCGCGCCATGGTCGCGCAGCCACTGGTGATTGGACTCCCCGGCCAAGCCGACCACGGTGGCGCCGGCCAGCACCGCGAGCTGCACCGCGAGCGAGCCCACGCCGCCGGCGGCGCCCGCCACGACGACCGTATCCCCCTTACCGGCGGACACGGCGCGGACCGCAGCGTAGGCCGTGGCGCCGGTCACGAACAGCGAACCCGCGACCTCCCACGGGACGTTCGGCGGACGCGGGGTCAAGTTCTTGGCGTCCACCGCGACGAGCTCGGCGTGACTGGCGCGCTCGTCGGTGAAGCCGATCACCTCGTCGCCCACCGCCAAGCCCTCGACCCCGGGGCCGACCTGGTCGACCACTCCGGCCAGGTCACTGCCCTCGCCGGAGGGGAACGTCGCCGGAAACAGCTCGTGCAGGAGCCCCTCACGAATCTTCGCCTCGCCCGGGTTGATCCCCGCCGCCTTCACTCGGACCAGGACTTGGCCTGATTTCAGCGTGGGCGTTTCGACGTCGACCACGTTGAGTACGTCACTTCCTCCGTACTGCTCGAATCGCACTGCCCGCGGCATAGTCACTCCTCTGGTTCAGGTTCGGACGGAAGCCTCATTGTTGCGGGCCGGGCCGGGCAGCCCCGATCCAGCCTGCTGAGGGCCCGTAGCGAAATAACTTGTGTTTTTGACGGCGTCTGGACGCGCCTGACGCCGCCGGCTCGCCGTCAAATACTCCCGGTATTCTCGCGGCGAGCCGGCGACGCCAGACACGCCCAGCCACTCGTCAAAACTCACAATTTATTCCCCTACGGACCCTAACGGCGTCGCAACCGATACCAGGTGAGCGGCACATCGCGCATCGGCCCGCTCGGCGCGGGCCCGCGATCGGCGCTCGCGGCCACGAGCTCCCAACCGGCTCCGAACCGCTCGGCGATCTCTGGCTCGTCGGCGCCCGACGGCGCCGCGAGCTTGCGATTGGTGGCGAACGCCATCACCAGCAGCGTCGCGCCGGGCGCGGCCAAGTCGGTGACGGCGGAGGCGTAAGCCGCGCGGTCGCCGTCGGAGAGACCGTGGAAGCACCCCCGGTCGTAGAAGAGGGCAAAGCCGGGCGCCAGCTCCAGCTCGCCGAGCCGCGCCACGTCCGCTCGGATCCAGTCGATCGTCACGCCGTTATCGGCCGCCCGCTGCCGCGCCTTCTCCAACGGGCGTTCGACGGCATCGATGGCCGTCACCCGCCAGCCGCTTCGAGCTAGATACACGGCATGGGTTCCGGTGCCGCAGCCGAGGTCGAGCGCCCGTCCCGGCGCCAGCGCATCGGGTCCTTCGACCAGCGCCGCCAGTTCCTCCGAGACCGCACCGGTGTCCCAAGGGGTGAACCCGACCCGGTACATGATCCGGTAGATGAGCGCCATCCTCGCGAGAGGCTACGCGCTCCGCGCACGCCCCCCGCGTCGCCGGGCGCCTCGGGTGCTATGGGAGGCGGCCGCTCCAGCGCAGCGAGCCGAGCCCCGCGAGCAGCAGCATCACCATGCCGGCGGCTGCGAACGCCGCCGTCAGGTCCTGGGTGGTCTTCCGGCTGCCGAGCTCTGTTCCGAGCCCCTTGTAGATCGAGCTGAGCGTGCCGGCATCCTGGGCGTTGAACGATTTCCCGTGCGAGGCGGAGGCGATCTGCTGCATCAGCTGGGGATCGGGAGGCACCGGGACGGGTGGTCCAAGGGGATCGGGATTGGCCAGCGTGCCGTTCGGGGTGCCGAGCGCCACCGTGTCGATCGAGACCTTGTCGCGCGCCGCCTGGGTCGCGACCGTGATCGGGTTTTCGCCCTCGTTGGCCGCGCCGTCGGAGAGCAGCACGATCGCGGCCCGCCCCTTCTTGCGGGACTGGTTGAGCATGCCGAGGGCGACGTTGAGGGCGGTTCCGGTGGCGGTGCCGCCGTTGGCGTTCTGAGAATCGATGGCGTTGTGAGCGGCGGCGTGGTTGCTGGTCGGCGCCAGGATCACGTCGGGCGAGTTCGAGAAGCCGACCACGCCGACCCGGACCGTGGACGGGAGCTGATCGACGAACGTGTTCGCCGCCTGCTCGGCCGCGGCGAGACGCGTCGGCGCCACGTCGTTGGCGGCCATCGAACCCGAGTGGTCGAGCACGAGCACCAGCGAGGCTTCCCGGATCGCCACCGTCTTCGTCACCTGCGGACGCGCCAGCGCGACCACGAGCGCGGCGACCGAGAGCAACAGGGCCGCGACCGGCAGATGCCGCCGCCAGTCAGGCCCATGCCCGATCGCCTCCTGCAACGTCGTTAGCGCCGGGAAACGCAGCGCGTACCGTTTGGCGCGCCGCCGCGACAGGCGCTGCGCCTGCAACGCCGCCGGTATCAGCAGCAGCGCAAACAGCCACAGAGGCGAGCTGAAGCTCATGCCCCGCGCCCTCGGCCGTTCTCAGGACTCGGTCTCACCTCAGACTCCGTGCGAATTCGAGCAGCCAGTCGGTGTCGGTGCCAAGTTCGACGTGGACGATGTGGCGGCGCGCGAACTCGGCCGTCAGCTCATCGCGCCGCGCGCGCTCGAGCTCTTCGAACCGCGCGCGCAGTCGGGCGGACGACGTGTCGACCTCGACCCGCGCCCCCGTCTCGGGGTCGACCAGGGCCAGACGGCCGAGCGCTGGGAGCTTGCCCTCGCGCGGATCGTGCACCTCGACCGCCAGCACACTGTGGCGGGCGCGAACCGCGCCCAGCATGTGTTGCCAGCCGTGCTGATCGCGGAAGTCGGAGACGATCGCGACCAGACCGGGACGCTTGGCCAGCCCGAGCACGTGTCCGAGCGCCGTCGACAGCGCGCCCGGGTCGACTTGCCCGTCCTTGGCCACCCCGGCGGCGAGCAGCCCTCGCACCCCGACCAACCCGGGGCGCGCGCTCCGCGGCGGAAGAATGATCGGCGAGCCGGCGCCGAACGCCACCAAAGCGACGCTCCCGGCGCGCCTTACCCCAAGCCGAGCCAGCACCAGCGCTGCGCCTTCGGCCACGTCCGCCTTCAGCCGGTCCGCGGTGCCGAAGGCCATCGACGGCGAGACGTCGAGCACGATCCAAGTCGTCAGCGCCCGTTCGGGCACGTGTAGACGGACGTGGGGTTGCCCGGTCCTCGCCGTGGCGGCCGCGTCGAGATGGCGCACGTCGTCGCCGAGCTCGTAGGGACGGAGCTGGGCCAGTTCGGTCCCCAAGCCGACGCCGATGGCCCGGCGGTCCCCGGGCAGTCCGCGCGCCACCAGGCGCACGAGCACGGGGTCGATCGCGTCCACGAGCGCACGCGGAATCTGGCCCGGACCCTGACGGCCGGGCGGCGGCTCGAGGACGGTGGTCTCGCTCATCGCGCTCGGACGACCCTGGCCAGGTGATCCTCGTGGGGCTCGGGCACCGCCACCAGCACCTGCTCGAGCACGTGGTCGGGCGTGAGCCCCTCGCTTAGCGCCTGATACGAAAGCACGAGCCGATGACGGAGGACGTCGAGGGCGAGATCGCGTATGTCGGCTCCGACCACGTAGCGGCGACCGCGCAAGAGCGCAAGCACGCGTCCGGCTTGGACGAGCCCGATCGGTCCCCGCGGGCTGGCTCCAAACTCGATCCGGCCATCCAACTCATGCAATCCGTACTTCGCCGGATTGCGCGTGGCGTCGGCCAGCGCCACCGCGTAGCCGATCACCTCGCGCTCGACCAGGATCGAGCCGACGGCAGCGGAGTAGCGCACCAGATCGTCGAGCGTGAGCCGCTCGCGCACGGCCACCGGCTGGGCCAGGCTGCGGCCGACGACCGACGCCTCCTCGCCCACCGACGGATAGTCGACCAGGATCTTCATCATGAACCGATCGACCTGCGCTTCGGGCAGCGCGTAGGTGCCCTCGGACTCGATCGGGTTCTGCGTGGCCATGGTCAGGAACGGGCGGGGCACCGGATGGGTCTTGCCACCGATCGTGACCTGGTGCTCCTGCATCACCTCGAGCAGCGCCGACTGGACCTTGGCCGGCGCACGGTTGATCTCATCGGCGAGCAGGAAGTTGGCGAACACCGGACCCAGCTCGGTCTCGAAGCGACCGGTATCGGGTCGGTAGATGCGGGTGCCGACCAGGTCCGCCGGGACTAGGTCGGGCGTGAACTGAATCCGCTGAAAGCTCCCGCCGAGCACCTGGGCGAGCGTCTTGATGGTCAGGGTCTTGGCCAAGCCGGGAACCCCTTCCAGCAGTACGTGGCCGCCCGAGAGGAGGCTGACGAGGACGCGCTCGAGCATCGCGTCCTGCCCGACAATCACGCGCTTGGCTTCGTGCAGAGCGTCCTGGAGCGCCGCCCCCGCCTCCTCGCGGACGGCGATCACGTCTTCCTCGGTGGTACTGCGGTTCTGACTGTCGGTCATGTCACTCCTGTCACTGTCAAAGCTGGTGTCGGTTTACGGCGGGTGGCAAATAGTTAGATCAGACGGCCGAACCACCGCATCGAGAGCAGGCTGCCGACGATCAGCAGCGCAAGTCCGATGCCGGCGAAATCGGCGGTGATTTCCTGCTTGGCGCGCTTGTGTGAAAGCTTGGTGCCGAGTTGCTGATAAACCGCGCTGAGGTGGGTCGCGTCCTGGACGGTGAACGGTTCGCCCCCCGATACGGTGGCGATCTGCGACAGCGCTTGCGGATCCGGCGGAACCACGACGTTCTGGTTCCCGACCCGGATCGTGCCGTGCGAGGTGCCGAGGGCGACCGTGTCGATCCGGATCCCCTCGCTCTTGGATTGGCGGGCGACGGTCAGCGGGTCCACGCCGGTGGTCGAGTAACCGTCAGACAGCAGCACGATCGCGGATGGCGGCCGCTTGCTCTTGGGGACGCGAGTCAACTGTTGCAGGGCCGACTCGAGCGCCGTACCGATCGCCGTGTGTCCGTCAGCTTTGACCTTGGCCAGCGCGTTATTGAGCGTGGCCCGATCTGGGGTCGGGGAGCTGAGCAGCGTCGGATGTTGGTTGAACACGATCAATCCGACGCTGACGGTGCTCGGTACCACGCGCAGGAAATCCGCCACCGCGCGCTTGACCGCACCAAGCCGCGAAGGGGCGACGTCGGTCGAGGCCATCGAGCTGCTGGTATCGACCAGCAACATGACCTGTGACGTGCGCACGGGCACCGCCTGGGTCGTCTGGGGCCGCGCCGCGGCCAGGATCAGCACCAGGAGCGCGACCAGAAAGGCCAGCATGGGGAGATGCCGGCGCCACCTGGGACGCTCGCGCACGACCGCGGCGGCGAGGGCCGGCGAGACGAACGCCGCCCGGTCATCGCGACGACCGCGCTGCCGGGCCACGTACATGACCACCAGTACCGGAATCAGGATCAGCGCCACGAGTACCAGTGGGCTGGCAAAGGTCACCGCGAAGGGGTTCGCGAGAGTTACGGCGAGCGGATCGGCGAGGCTCATGGCGACCCGGCCGGACGCGAGCGGAGGGTGGCCACGAGCGTCAGTTCTTGAAAACCGCGCTGGACCTGCAGCTGGACCTGCTGCCCGGGCCGCTCGCTGGCGATCACGGTGGCGACGTCGCTTGGATCCAACACCGGTTGGCCGTTGACCGCCATGATCAGATCCCCCGGCTGCAGTCCGGCCTGTTCGGCCGGGCTCCCGGGGACGACCGACTGGACGAGCGCACCAGCAGCGGTGAGCTGGGCCGACATCTCGACCCCGAGCCAGGGTTCACCGGACTGGACGCTGGCGGTGCCGCCGCCCTGGAGCGCATTCGCCGCCACCACGACGCCGCCGACCACGACGGCGGCGATCAGCATGACCGCGATTGCACGGCGGCTGAGCGGACTCCGCAGGCGCCGGCGCCTGGTCCGCATCGCGTCCGTCCAGGACCGGAGGGACGCGCGCGCGCGGGACAGCCAGGACTCCCGCGGAGGGCTCGGGAGCGGCGCAACCGCCGGGAGGGTCGGAGGGTCGGGATCGCCGACCTCGGCTCGGTCCTCGGCCAGCCGCTGCCGGGCGCGCTCAGACTCGGTGCGCCAGTCGCCCGACCACAGGTGTCGAGGACCGCTCATGCAACGCGTGCGCCCGGACACGCGCTGTGATCGACTGCAGGTGAAATGCCTGTACCGAGGAGCAGCACCGGCTAGATCGTAGACGGGAAAATCGCCCTCTTAAGAAGCTCCGATTGCTCTCTTCACAAGCTCTTAGGCGCGATTCTCAGCGGGGAGACCGTCGCTCGGAGCGGCTGGTGCCGGCGCTCGCCCCCGGGTCCGAAAGCTGCAGCTGTCCCAGGCGTCGGGCACAGGCTGCGAAACTGAGACCATGACCCGACTCGTTGGTATCAACCACATCGCGCTCGAGGTCGACGATCTCGAGCAAGCACTTGCCTGGTACGGCAGTTTCTTCGAGTTCGAGCTGCGGGGTCGTCACGGATCGCGCATGGCGTTCATCGACATGGGCGATCAGTTCATCGCGGTCTCGGCGGGCCGCCGCCAGCCGCCCGATGGGGCACGTCACTTCGGGCTCGTGGTCGAGGACAAGGAAGCGGTTCGCGAGCAACTCCTTCGCGAAGGCGTGGACGTGCAGCCCGCCGGCTCACTTGATTTCAACGATCCGTGGGGCAACCACGTCCAAGTCGTCGACTATCGCGACATCCAGTTCACCAAGGCGCCCGCAATCCTGCGCGGAATGGGGCTAGAGGGCCTCGAGAAGCGAGATCGCGCGATCGAGGAGCTGCGCGCCAAGGGGCTCACGGACCCACCATCTGGAACGTGAACATCCGCTCGGCGTCGATTCGCGCGTAGACGGGTCGTTCGGCGCCGGGGTCGGGCGGGTCGAGGAACTGTTCGAACTCGGGGCCGTAGCGCGGCAGGTAGACCTCGAGCAGGGCCGCGCGCACGTCGGCTCCTTCCGGAGCCCGGAGGTTGACGATGGTCGCCCGGCCGTGGACGGTCACGGAGAACTCCTCCCCCGGCAGATGGGTCGCGCTCACGTGGGGCCGGGCCCGGATGTGGCGAAAGCGGACCGAGTTGGGGCAGGACCCGAAAACGAACGCTCCCCGAAAGAAGATGCTGTCGACGGCTCCGGCGATCGGCCGCCCGTCGGCGGTGGCGGTGGCGAGCACCAGCAGCCGCATTCCGGTCAGCCGTGTAATCAGGTCCTCGGCCGACACCCGCCGCTCCGGCGTGGTGATCGATCGCAGGTGCCCGCCCGCCGCGGCGTAGCTCCGGTCGAGCAGGTCCTGGAGCGCCGCGACGTCGTCGGGGGTCTCATACATGGAACGCGCCTCACCGTAACGGACGCGAGAGCGCAAGTGATTTTCGGGACGCTGTACTAGTGTCCCGCGCTTGTCCGAGACGCCCCCGACCTTCGATCTCCAAAGTCACTCGATCCATTCCGACGGCGCGCTCCTGCCGCGGGAGGTGGTGGCGGCCGCGGCCGCCGCGGGGGTCGAGCTGCTCGCGCTGAGCGACCACGACACCGTCGACGGCGTGCGGGAGGCGTCGGCCGCGGCCGAGGAGTTCGGTCTCCGCGTCGTCCCCGCGGTGGAGGTCTCCGCCGTCGACGGCGAGGCGAGCGATCTCCACGTCCTCGGCTACGTGATCGACGATCGCGACCCGGTGCTCCTGGAGCGGCTCGTGAGCTGGCGCGCCGATCGCGAGCGCCGCAGCGAACGGATGGCGCAGGCGCTGCGAGAGCTGGGCTTCGAACTCGAGGAGGACGGCCTACGCCAGCGCAGCGCTCAGGGCAAGTCGATCGGCCGGCCCCACCTGGCCCAGGCGGTCGTGGCTCATCCGGCCAACGCGGAGCGCCTGGCCGCCGAGGGCCACGCCGACTTCTCGTCGTTCCTCGAGGCCTATCTGATCCCCGGGCGCCCCGCGTTCCGTCTGCGCGAGGTGCCCACCGTTCGCGATGCGATTGCCGCGATTCACGAGGCCGGCGGGGTCGCCGTGTGGGCTCATCCGTTCTGGGACTACGATCAGGCGCAGACCGTGCTCGAGTCGATCGACCGCTTCCGCGGCTGGGGACTCGACGGGATCGAGTGCTTCTACCCCACGCATACCGAGAACCAGACCGATCTGCTGGCTGATCGGTGTGCGGAGCTTTCGCTCATCGCCACCGGGTCCTCGGACTACCACGGCCCCGAGCACCGGCTGTTCTCGCGCTTCCGGGCCTTTCGGACCTACGGACGCGAGCCGGCGCTGGGGCCGATCGGCAGCTGACGCCAGTCCGCCCGGCTCAGCCCGAGGGCGAGGGTCAGCGAGGATTGTGGGCGAGCACGAACCAGCGCTTGGGACCGTGCACCACGATCGCGCGCTGGCCGGCCTTGACCGCCGATAGCGTCGCCTTCTGTCCGTCATCGCGGACGACGGCGTTGGTCGGGATGGTCACCGTTTCGGTCCGGTAGGTCCGCTTCTTGGTGCCGACGCGCAAGGTCAGCTGCTGACCGCTGACGCCCTGGACCGTTCCGCGCTCGAAGGTGACCGTGGCAAACCCGGTCTTGGTGGCGACCACGATGCTCCCCTGGACCGCGCGTCGCGCCAGCCTGCGGACGTCCCGCCTGGCGCCTCGCCGTCCGGCCTTGCCGGCCGCGGCGCTCGTCGTGCCGCTGCTCGTCGAGCTGGTCGCCGCGCCCGCGGTCGCGATGATGCTCGCCCCGGCCCCGAGCGCCACACACGTGACCCCGACGACGATCAACTTCATGTTTCTGCGTATCAATGACATCCGTAACCTCCGGCTTGTGGTATGGCCAACAGCTTGACCGGCCGCCACAAGAGGTCTGTCAACCGAACATCAGCTCCGTGTAAATCCCACGTTTGCGCCCGTTTACCCCGCCTACGATGTGATCGTGGCCGACATGATCATGGTCGTGGAAGACGAGCCGAACATCGGCTCGCTGGTACGGACCTACCTCGAGCGAGCCGGTTACAAGCCGCTCGTGGTTCGCACCGGCGAGCAGGCGCTCGTCGAGTTGCGACGTCACCCGATCCGGCTGGTGGTGCTCGACCTCGGGCTGCCCGGGATCGATGGCTTCGAGGTTTGCCGGCGGATCGGCGGCCAGGTACCGGTCATCATGCTGACCGCGCGTGACGAGGAACCCGACCGCGTGGCGGGGCTCGAGCTCGGTGCCGACGACTACGTCACCAAACCCTTCTCCCCCCGCGAGCTGACGGCTCGGGTCAAAGCCGTGCTTCGCCGGGCGGCCTCGCCGGCGGCGACCGATGACGTGCTGGCCCTCGGTCCGGTTACCCTCGCGCACTCGGCGCGCGAGGTCCACGTCGACGGACGAGAGGTCGAGTTGACTCAGCGCGAATTCGACCTGCTCGAGTACCTGCTGCGTCATTCCGGCCAGGTGGTGACCCGCGATCAGCTGCTCGAGTCGGTGTGGGGGTTCCTCTCCCCCGGGGAGACGCGGACTGTCGAGGTGCATATCGCTCAGCTGCGCAAGAAGCTCGGCAATCCGGAGGTGATCAAGACGATCCGCGGGCTGGGTTACAAGGCCACCGCGTGACCCTTCAGCGCCGCGTCCTCGGGTACCTGGCCCTGGCCGCGGTTGCTTCCTGCACGCTGACGGTCGCGGTCGGCGTCATCCTCGTCCGCCACCAGGTGGTCGGGCAACGACTGTCCGCGCTCGAGTCGCAGGCGGAGCTGCTGGCCGCCGTCGGTGGCGCTCCGAGCGCGCTGCTGCCGGGCGCCCACGTCTATCGGGTCGGCGGTGGAACGCCGCGGTTGCTGCGCCAGCCACGTGCCACGGCTGTCCTGGCCGCGATTCCCGGTGGCGGGAACGCTCAGGGGAACGTCACCGTCGACGGCCACTCGATCATCTACGCGGCCCAGGCCAGCGCCAATGGCCGGATCGTGCTGATCCGCTCGGCGGGGGTGGCGTTCGCTGAGTGGCGACCGTTCCTCGGCAGCCTGATCGTGGCCGGACTGGGCGGAGCGCTGCTGGCGCTGATCCTCTCCTACTTGCTCGCGCGGCGGTTGACGCGCCCGATCGCCGCGCTGTCGAGCGCGACCCGGCGGATCGCTCAGGGTGAGTCGGAGGTCGCGGTCCCGGTCGACGGCCACGACGAGCTCGCCGATCTGGGCCGCGCGTTCAACGAGATGTCGGGCGAGCTGGCGAGCTCGCGCGAGTCCCAGCGGCGCTTTCTCGAGTCGGTCAGCCACGAGCTGAAGACGCCGCTGACCTCGATCCGGGGATACGCCGAGGCGCTCGAGGAGGGAGCGGTCACCCCAACCGACGGCGGTCGCGTGATCCGGGCCGAAGCTGTCAGGCTCGAACGGCTCGTGCAGGACCTCCTCGATCTGGCCCGGGTCGGGCGCGATGGCTTCTCGGTCGACCGGGTGCCGGTATGGCTACCGGACCTCATCGCTCAGGCCATCGAGCGCCACCGACCGCGGGCGGAGGAGCTCTCGGTGTCGCTGGCCGGCGAGGTCGGAGACGGCGCCTGGGCGCTCGGCGATCCCGGGCGCCTGCTCCAGGTCATCTCGAACCTGATCGAGAACGCGCTGCGTGTCACGCCGGTCGGTGGCCACGTGCTGGTGTGCGGATCGCCGGGACAGATCTCGGTTCGGGATACCGGTCCGGGGCTCAAGCCGGAGGACATCCCGCGCGCGTTCGAGCGCTTCTACCTGTATGACCGGTACCGCAGCGAGCGGCCGGTCGGCTCGGGCCTGGGGCTGACGATCGTTGAGCAGCTGGTCCGCGCGATGGCAGGCACGGTGGAGGCGTCGAGCCTGCCGAGCGGCGGCGCGATGTTCACCGTCCGGCTGCCGGTCACCGACGCGGCCGCCACACGGGCAGCTACGCCGGCACGCTCCGCTCAGCCAGATGCTGCCCGACCTTCCGCTTGACGCGCTGCAGGGCGTTGTCGACGGTCTTGCAGTCGCAGCCGATCCGCCGCCCGACCTCCTCGTAGGAGTGGCCGTCGAGGTACAGGGCCAGGACGCGCGACTCGAGCTCCGACAGCGCCGTCGAGATGCACGCCACCAGCGCCCGCAGCTCCTCGGACGAGATCACCTGGTTGACCGGGTCGTGGACCGTCGAGCCCGGCAATAGCTCGTCGAGCGTCGGCTCGCTCTCATCGCCGAGCCCCGACGGTGTGCTCGAGAATGAGACGTACTGGTTCAGCGGCGTGTGCTTGTTACGCGTCGCCGTCTTGACCGCGGTGATGATCTGGCGCGTGATGCACAGCTCGGCGAAGTTGCGGAAGCTCGACTCGCGGTCGGAGCGGTAGTCCCGGACGGCCTTATAGAGACCGACGAGCCCTTCCTGGATGAGGTCGTCGGCGTCACCGCCGGCAAGGAAGTAGGACGAGGCCTTCAGGCGGACGAACCCGTAGTAGCGCCTGACGATGCGATCGTAGGCGTCCGGATACCCCTGCTTGGCCAGCGCAATCAGATAGCCATCCTCAACTTGAGGTTGAGCCTGAGATTGAGCAGAAAGTCGTGCCACGATGTGTTCCCTTCTCGGCTCGCGCAGCCGCGCGACCGCCGGAAATTCGTGGCGCGTTACCTCCCCTGGCGCCGCACCTATACGTTTGTGGGCCGCTGATGTTGCGTACCCTGACCAACCCATAGCTAAAGCTTGAGCTTAACTTTAGCCTCCCGGCGCGAGCTTCGCACAGTCGCGCGCCGCTGTCAAGTCCCATTTCATACGCTGTTCTGGAAATCGGAGCTTAGATCTCAGGCTTGGATGCAGCCCTGAGGTTAGGGTTCAAGTTGAGGTCGAGTTTCTGGCGGATGATCGCCGAGATACGTCAGGCGCGGGCCCGAGCGACGGCGTAGAGCAGCACGGCCGCCGAAGCGGACACGCTGAGCGACTCGATCCTCCCCCGCATCGGGATCGCCACCAGGGCGTCACACGCCGCCGCGACCCGGGGGCGCAGGCCGCGTCCCTCCGAGCCGAGAACGAGCACGACGCCGCCGGCGAAGTCGACCGCGTCGTAGGCCAGTTTGCCGGCTGAGTCGGCGCCGTAGCACCACATCCCGGCGCGCTTGGCCTCGGCGAGGAAGTCGGCGAGGTTACGCACCCGCGCCACCGGGAGGTGCTCGACCGCGCCGGCCGATGCCTTGCAGACCGCCGGCGTGACCTCGGCCGAGCGGCGCTCGGCGATCACCACTGCGGTGGCACCGGCGCATTCCGCCGTGCGGCAGATCGCGCCGAGGTTCTGGGGGTCCTGGACCTGGTCGAGCGCGACGAGCAATGGATCGGGCCCGCCGAGCAGCGCGCCGACGTCGGAGTAGACGAACGGGGTGACCTCGGCGCAAACCCCTTGGTGTTCGCCGGACCGGCAGCGGCGCTCGATCTCCTCGGCGTCCGCGACCGCGACCGTGACCGGCCGGCCGGAGAGCCACGGCTCGCGCGCGGCGTTCTTGGTCGCCCAGATCGCGAGCACCGTGCGCGAGCCGCGCAGCGCCTCACGGACCGGGTTGCGGCCGTAGATGATCACGCGGCCGGCAGCAGCTCTGGTCCATCGGGCCCGTCCCGGACCTCCCAACCCATGGCTCGGAGCTGGTCTCGGATGCGGTCGGCCTCGGCCCAGTTCCGCTCCACTCGGGTTCGTTCGCGGACGTCGGCGAGCTCGATCACCTCGGGCGGGATCTCGACGTGGGCCGACTCGAGCAGATTGTCGAGCGCGAGCACGCTAAGCATCTCGCGCAGGTCGTCCTCGCCGACGGGTTCGGCCGAGCTGTTGGCCTCCCGGACCCACTCGAACACCGCGGCCAGCGCGGCCGGGGTGTTGAAGTCGTCGGCCAACGCATCGAAGAATCGCTGCCGCAAAGGGCCCGACCAGCCCGGGGACGGGCCTCGGACCAGCTTTCGGCCGGCCTCGCGGATCCGCCGCACGCGCGTCGAGGCCTCCTGCAGCCGTTCGTCGTCGAACTCGATCGGTTGCCGGTAGTGACCCCCGACCAGGTACATGATCAGAGCATCGCGACCGAACCGGTCCAGCGCATCGTGGAGCACGAAGATGTTGCCCACCGACTTGGCCATCTTCTCCTGGTCGAGCCTGACCATGCCGTTGTGGACCCACAGCCGGGCGAGCGGGACGCCATGAGCGGCGCCGGTCTGCGCCTCCTCGTTCTCGTGGTGAGGAAAGATCAGATCGCTCCCGCCGCCGTGGATCTCGATCTCGACACCGAGCAGCGCCTCCGCCATCGCCGAGCACTCGATGTGCCAGCCCGGCCGCCCACGACCCCACGGCGCGTCCCAGGCGCTGTCTTCGTCGGGCTTGTTGGCCTTCCAGAGCGCGAAATCGAGCGGGTCGCGCTTGCGCTCGGCTCCCTCCACTCCCTCGCCCTGATCCATCTGGTCGACCTGCTGGTGAGACAGCTGGCCATACTCGGGATAGGAGCGGACCGAGAAGTAGACGTCGCCGTCGGCCACGTACGCGTGTCCGTCCTCGATCAACTGCGTGATCAGCGCGATGATCCCGTCGATCGTCTCGCTCGCCAGCGGCTCGTGATCGGGACGTCCCAACCCCAGGCCGTCGGTGTCGGCGACGTACGCCGCCGTCATCTCGCGCGCCAGCTGATCGCTCGCGACCCCGGCGGCGCGGGCGGCGGCGTAGATCTTGTCGTTGATGTCGGTGATGTTCGCCACCAGCGTGACGGAGTACCCCTCGTGTTCGAGGAACCGCTTCAACAGCGAGAAGACGACGAACGGCCGCGCGTTCCCGACGTGAATGCGGCCGTACACGGTCGGTCCGCAGGCGTAGATGCCGATCTTCCCCGGTTCGCGGGGTTCGATCGGCAGGACCTCACCGGTGCGGGTGTCGTGCAAGATGACCGTGCGCAAGATCCGGCAACCCTAGTACAACGTCCCGCGCGCGATGAGGCCTTCGATCGCCAACCGGACCACGGCGGTCCGGGCGCGCTCGGCGCTCCAGCCGTGATCGGTCCGCAGGTGCCGGTACGTGTGGCCGATCATGTTGAACACGAGCGTGGCGGTCTCCTCGGCGTCGGTCGCCGTCAGGGTTCCGTCCGCCGCCCCGTCGAGCAGCAGCCGTTCGATCGGCTCGACGAACACCTTCCGCGTCACCTGGGGCCCCGCGCTGGGCACGTGGTACATCTCCTCGCGCGCCGGCGCGGACAGTGCGTCGAGCATGGCCAGGTTGCGCTCGGTGACGCCGCACTGGCGCTCCAGCGCCATCACGAGCGAGCCGTGCCCTGATGGTGGGCGGCGGCGGTTCGAGACGCTGGGTGGGCTTGGGACGGGAGGGGTGGCGGGGATGACGGTCGGGATGATCGCGGCCACGGTTGGGGAGCAGATCCCCCGCCACGGAGAGGCTGGGCGGGAAAACGACAATAGTCGTCGTTAATCCACCCGGGCTCGGCTGGATCAGAGCGTTCTCGGGAGGGTGGGCGAGAAACCGGAAAATACGGCCGGTTTTACGACAAAGCTCGGTCCGGTGGCGGTGGCTCGGAATCGGATCCCGCTGGCGGTCTACGCGCTGGCACGCGGAGGCGCCTGGTCCCGGCCGCTGGCCCCTAATCCCCCCGCGCCACCGTCGCCACCGCGACCGCCTCCGCCCCCTCCTCCCGCCCGACGAACCCGATTCCCTCGCCTCGCGTCGCCTTCACGTTCACCTGCGCCACCGCGATCCCGAGCGCGCCGGCCAGCGTCGCGCGCATCCGCTCTCGCGCCTCGGCGAGCTGGGGACGCTCGATCACCACCGTCGCGTCGACGTGCACGACGGTGAAACCCCGCTCGGACAGCATCGCCACCGTCGCCCGCAGCAGCTCGATCGAGTCCGCGCCCCGGTAGCGCTCGTCGGTGTCGGGGAAGTGCTGACCGATGTCGCCGAGGGCCGCGGCGCCGAGCAGCGCGTCGATGATCGCGTGGGTGAGCACGTCGGCGTCGGAATGTCCGGCCAGGCCGCGGTCGTGATCGAACTCCACCCCGCCGAGCACGAGACGCCGGCCGTCGGCGAACCGGTGGCGGTCATAGCCGATGCCGGTGCTGATCATCGTCGCGGCGATACTCCGCCAACCCGGCTATTCGGCCCCGCTGGTGGCACCCACCAGCAACATCTCGGCGATCCGCAGATCGGTCTCCGTCGTGACCTTCAGGTTCGCCCGGCTCGACTCGACCACGCGCACCGCCCCGCCCGCGCGCTCGATCAGCCACGCGTCGTCGGTGGCGGCGGCGAGGAGCTCGTCCGACGCCCCCGCCAGCGCGTCCGTGAGCGCCGCGCGCCGGAACACCTGAGGTGTTTGGATCGCCCACAGCCGGGAGCGGTCGAGGGTGCGCCTGACGGTCCGCCCGTCGTCGCCCACCTCCTTGATCGTGTCGGCCACCGGCGCGGCGGCAACGACCGCGTCCGCGCCGGAGCGATCGAGCTCCGACAGCGCGCGCTCGAACAGCTCAGCGCTCGCCAACGGGCGGGCGGCGTCGTGCACGATCACCGGGTCGCCCTCGCCGCACGCGCGCAGCGCCGCTCGGACCGACTCGGACCGCACCGCGCCGCCGGCGACGGCATGCGTCCCCACCGGCGCGGCGTTCAACTCCGCCGTCGGCAGGGCGACCACGATCTCGGTGACCGCGGCGACCGAGGACAGCGCCTCGACACTCCAGACGAGCATCGGCTTCCCCGCGAGCGTTACGAGCGCCTTGGCCCGGTCCATCCCAAGGCGCTCGCCGCGCCCTGCGGCCACGATCAACGCGACCGCCATGCTCGTCGGCTCAGCGGCCTATTTCGCGGCTACCACAACCTTTCGGCTGCCGTCGCCGTTCGAGGAGTCCAAGAGCAGGCCCTGAAGATGGGCGTCCACCTCGTTCTCGTCCATCTCCAGCGCGTACATCAGCTCCGAGGCCAGGATCTTCTTGGCCCGGGTAAACATTTGCTTCTCGCCGGTCGACAGGCCGCGCTCGTTCTCGCGTATCGCGAGATTGCGAACCACTTCCGCGAGCTCGTAGATGTCGCCGGTCTTGATCTTGTCGCGGTTGTACTTGAACCGCCGATTCCAGTTCTTGGGCATCTCGGAGCACTCGTCCTGCAGCACAGCGAGCACCTTCTTGACCGTCTCCTCGTCGATCACGCGGCGCAGTCCGGCGATGGCTGCGTTCTCGGTCGGGACCATGACGGTCATGTCGTTGTGCAGGATCTTGATGGTGAGGTACTCGCGACGTTCGCCGAGGACATCCTTGTCTTCCTTGCGGATTACCTTGCCGGCGCCGTGATGGGGATAAACGACGTTGTCCCCGATCTCGAACTCGATGTGGACCAGCGGGGGTGTCTCGGCATCGTCCAGGTGCTCCTCCATTAGCTCTGTGATGGTGTCCTCCTCTTGTCCGGGACGGGCGGGGCGAGGGACCCGCACGCTTTTTGCACTACGTCTGCAGGTATCGATCGACCAGATTGATTTCCTGCTGACGGCGAAGTCCCTCGCGAATGTCCTTCGCCCGGATCTCGCCGACTCCGTCGACGGTCTCCAGCTCGCCGTCGGTGGCGGCGAGCAGCTCCTCTAGTCCTCCGAACTCCGCGACGATCCGTTGCACTACAAGCTTGGGCAGTCGTGGTATGCGCCCCAGGATGCGGAAACCGCGCGGGGAGACGGGGTAGTCGAGGGTATTGAGTTTGCGGTCGTAACCGAGCAGTTCGGCTAGCCGACCGAAGTCCAAAAGATCTTGATGCGGCAGACGGACCAGCAGGTCGAACGCCGTGGCGAAGCTCTCGTCGGTGTCTTCGCCCAGGTAGTCGTGCACGAGCGCAGCCTTGTCGGCCGAGACGCCGACCATCGTCTCGTCGAGCTGCATCTCGATCAACCGTCCTTCGCTCCCGAGCTCGACGATGTAGCGCTCGATCTCGACCGCCATGCGGGTCACGAGCTCCGCTCGCTGGAGCACGGTGAGGACATCGTGCAACGTCGCGCCGCCCTCGAATTCGAGCGCGGTCAGCCTCGTCGAGACCTGATCGAGACGGCTCCGGTACTTGTCGAGCGTGGCGAGGGCCTGATTGGCCTTGGCCAGGACGACGGGGATGTCCTCGAGGATGTACTTGACGCCGTCGACGTAGAGAGACACGACCTCGCGTCGCTCCGAGACCGCGATCACGGTCGCGTCGGTCTGCTTTGAGACCCGTTCGGCGGTCCGATGGCGGGTTCCGGTCTCGAGCGTGAAGATCGTCGGGTCGGGCGTGAGCTGGACGTTGACGTGCGCGATCTTGGTCGCGTTCGTGGTCAGGACGATCGCGCCGTCCATCTTGGCCAGCTCGTAGAGGTAAGCGGGCGAGTAGTCGAGCTCGAGCTTGATCCCGCCCGAAAACAGAAACGACAGCTCGTCGGGATCGCCGATCACCACCAGCGCGCCCGTGTGGGCGTGGACGATGTTGTCGATCCCCTCGCGCACCGCCGTACCCGGGGCGACCATCTCCAACGCCCTTACCATCCGGGACTCCTGACGAGTTTCGAGCTCCTCTTTGAGCTCTTCCCCGGAGCGAGGCGGCATTGAGCCAATTTTACTCTTTCTCTCATCAATCGGCCCCGCCGCGCGACTGCGTTGCGCGGGGTTCAGCGCGACAGCAAAGCTTCGAACACCTCGCGGGTGCGCCTCGTCGCCACCTCTCGCACGAACAGCCGCTCCGCCGCCCGGCGGCCGCGCTCGCCCATCTCATCGAGCGGCGCCGCGCGGAGCTCGAGCACGGCCTCGGCGAGGGCATCGGCGTCGCCTGCCGGCACCCAGCGCCCGCAGCCGAACTCATCGGCTAGGCGCGCCGGCTCCGAGCCGCGGTCGACGGCAGCGACGAACGGGCGCGCCGCGGCCATGATGCCGTAGGTCTTGCTGGGCGTCGCGCAACCCCACAAACCGGGGACGAGCGAGATCACGTGAAGATCGGCCGCGGCCATCAGGGCCTGTGCGCGCGGCCGGGGCATCGACCCCAGCAGCTTGAGATTGCCGAGCCCGCGCTCGCGGACCGCCCGCTCGAGCTCGGGGCGGGCCCGCCCATCCCCGAGGACAACGACGAGCACGTCCGGCTGGTCCCGCACGCGCGCGGCCAGGTCCGCCAGCACGCCGACGTTCTGGGCCAGGCCCACGTTTCCCGCGTGCATGACCACGAACCTTCCCTCCCAGCCGTGGGCGGCCCGCAGCGCTCGCGTCGCGCCGGCATCGCCGACCTGGCGGTCGGCCCAGGCGGGCACGTACTCGAGCTTGGCCGGATCCACGCCCTCGGCGCTGAGGCGCTCGGCCATATCCCGACCAACGACGATGATGCACGACGCGCGGGCCTGCACGAAGCCGTTCAGCCGCCGCCACCACCGTTCGAGCCCGCGACTGCGCAACCAGCCGAGCGCCACCGCGAGATCGGGAAACACGTCGTGAGAAATCGAGACGAACCGGCTCCGGTGGCGAGCGGCGCCGAGCACGCCGACCAAGCCGATGAAGGGAGGGTTGGTCAGCGTGGCGATGATGTCCGGACGCGGTTCGCGGACGACGCGCACCGAAGCCAGCGCGACGAAGCTCACGTAGTTGGCCGCGCGCCCAAGGAACCACCGATGGCTGAAGGTCGTCGACGGCACGCGCACCAACGACTGAATGCGGGGAGTGAACGCACTCTCCAGACCCCGATAGCTGGGACGGCCGGCGACCACGCGGACGTCATGGTCCCCGGCCAGATCCTCGGCGAGCTGCCCGAGCAGGTGAGCGGAGCTCCCGCCGTCGGGCGGGAAATATTGGTTGACGAGCAGGATCCGCACCTCGCCGTCCCCTCGCGCTCCCTGGCCGCCCCGCCGCGATCAGCTCGGCCGCACGTTGGCGAGCATGAACATGGCGACCTTGTCGGCCACGTGGTGATCGCCTTCGTACGGTGAGACCCAGTTCCGATCCGCGCCGATCATCGCCGCCACGCACGCCGGCATCCGGGCCGCATCGACCCCACACAACAGGTTGGACCCGCACTCGACGGTCTCGGGCCGTTCGGTGCTGTCCCGGCAGGTGACGGTCGGAACCTTGAGCAGGCTGCACTCCTCCTGCACGGTCCCGCTGTCGGTCACCACGCATCGGGCATGCGCCTCGAGCGCCACGAAGTCGGAGAACGAGAACGGCTCGTGGAGCCGCACGAGCGGGTCGAGTTCGATCGCGGCCTGACCGAGCCGTGCGCGGGTGCGTGGATGCAGGCTCCAGATGACCGGCACGGCGAGCGATCGTGCCGTGGCCGAGAGGCCGGCGCAGACGGCGTCCAGGCGCTCGGGCACGTCGACCGTCTCCTGGCGGTGGACGGTGGCGAGCAGGAATCCCCGCGGCTCGAGGCCGAGCCGCTCGAGAACGTCGCTGCGCTCCCACAGCAGCCGGAAATGGCTGATCACCTCGGTGATCGGATTCCCGCACACGAACACCCGTCCCGGCGGGATCCCTTCCGCCAGCAGATACTCGCGCGAACGCGCCGTGTAGGGCAGCAACCAGTCGCTGATGTGGTCGATCAGCTTGCGGTTCTTTTCCTCTGGAACCTTCCAGTCAAAGCAGCGGTTGCCCGCCTCCATGTGGACGATCGGGATGTCATGGCGCGCCGCCGCGATCGCCGCCAGACCCGAGTTCGTGTCTCCGAGGATCAGCAGGGCGTCCGGCCGGTGCTCGAGCAGCGCCGCCTCGCCGCGGGCGATGATCTGGCCGATCTGCTCCCCGATCCGTTCCGCGCGGATCCCGAGATACACGTCGGGATCCGGAATCCCGAGCTCATCGAAGAAGATCTGAGACAGGCGCGCGTCGTAGTTCTGCCCCGTGTGCACGAGCACGTGCTCGATCTCGAACCGTTTGAAGCTGTCGAACACGAGGCTCAGCCGGATCAGCTCCGGCCGCGTTCCGACCACGGTAAGGACCTTCATCGGCCCCTCAGATCCCGGCCATCGCGGGGTCGACCCAGTGGGCCTCGGCGAGCAGCTCGCGAAGTGGCTCACCGGTCAGCGGATCCCGCGCAGACGAATACTCGCCCACCAGCGTGCGGGGCTCGTCGCGCGTCTCGAGCTCGGGCAGCATCGGCCCGATCGCGTAATGGCCGGCGCGCTCACAGGTGCGAAACGCCTCCTCTTCTGAGATCAGCGTCTCGTGGATCTTCTCGCCGGGCCGTATGCCCGTGAACGCGATCTCGATCTGGCGCCCTCCGATCAGCGTCTCGGCCACGTCGAGGATTCGCGCCGAGGGAACCTGGGGGACGAAGATCTCGCCGCGCCGAGCGTGCGACGCGGCGGCGAAGATCGTGTCGACCGCGCGCTCGAGGCTGAGCAGGAAGCGCGTCATCTCCGGAAGGGTGACCGTCACCGGCCCCCCGTGCTCGATCTGGTGGCGGAACAGCGGGATCACCGAGCCTCGCGACGACAGGACGTTGCCGTAACGGACGGCGACCATGCGGCAGTGGTCCTGACCGAGGTTGCCCTCGACGATTACCCGTTCCTGGATCGCCTTCGTCATCCCCATCACGTTGATCGGCTTACACGCCTTGTCGGTGGACACGCCGAGCACCAGACTCACGCGCTCCTGCGTCCTCGCCGCGCGGACGATGTTCGCGATGCCGGTGATATTGGTCGCCGCCGCCTCGAGCGGAAAGTACTCGCACGTCGGAACCTGTTTCATGGCCGCCGCGTTGAACACGACGTCGGAGCGAGAGACGGCTCGGGCGATCGTGTCGCCGTCGCGGACGTCGCCGATCCAGAACTCGAGCAGCTGCTGGAAGTTGTCGTAGTAGATGTCGTCGGTCGCCGAGTGTGCGTGTTTCCACGTCGACTTCATCGCGTATTGCTTGGCTTCGCAGCGCGAGAAGGCGATCACCTTGCGAGGCACGCCGAGCTCGCCGCGGAGGATTCGGCGCGTCAGCGCCTGACCGAGGGAGCCGGTGGCACCGGTGATGAGGACGGTGGCGTCGTCAAGCAGCTTCGGCATCGCGCGCGGGCTCCTGGTAACCGCCGATCATTTGCTCCCACGTGGGCACACCGAGTCCCGTGGCGGCGGCAAATCGCCGCGCGTCCAGCGCCCGGTTGATGACCGGCTCCTCGGCGCCGACGATCTCGCAGTCGAGCTCGAGCGCGGCCCGCAGGGCCACCAGCAGGTCGTATTTGGAGATTGGCTCGGACGCCACGTGGTACGTGCCGGCCAGCTCGGGGCAACCCGCGATCACGCCGGCGAGCAGCTCGGCAAACGCGACCGTCGTCAGACCGGAGAAGATCGCCCGCCGGAAGCCGGTGATCGTCGCCCCGGCTTGGGCGCGAAACCACTCCAACAGCCCAGACCGGCGTTCGAGCTCGGGACCGATCAGCGAGGTGCGGATGGTCAACGCGGGCTCGCTCACCTCTCCCAGCAGCTTCGACCGTCCGTACAGATCCTCGGGATCCGGTGTCGCGTCCTCGGCATAGGCGGACCCCAGCGGCAACCGGCCGCTGAACACGCAATCGGTGCTGACGTGGATCAGCCGGGCACCGAACGCCTCGCACGCCTCCGCTGCCTCGTGCGGAAACAGCGCGTTGAGCCGGATCGCCGCGCGCGGGCGACTCGCCTCTGGCAGCTGCTTGACCAACCCGATGCAGTTGATTACGACCTCGGGCGCGGCGGCCGCGATCACCTCTTCGACGCGGTCGGTCCAAGCGTCGAACCGCGCCACCGGCACGTCGAGACCGGCGCCGGGCGCGCCGTCCGGATCGCGCACCGTGCCGGTGACCTCAAACCGAGGGCCAAGAACCGACACGCACGCGTGTCCCAACATTCCAGTGGCACCCAGGATGAGCACCCGCGTAGGCCTCACCCGACAGAAACTACCATCGGCCCCCACGGGCGATCGCGGGCGATGACGCACCGGCGTGGGCCCGGTGGGCCTCGAGCAGGGTCGCGGCCGTAGCGGATGCGGTTCGCTCCCAGGTAAACCGCAGCGCCCACTCCCGTCCCAACGCGACCGGCGCAGGCGCGTGGAGCGCCACACGGACCGCCTCACTCCAGTCGTCCGCGCGATCGCTGTTGACGAACACCGCGTGGCCACCGGTCACCTCGCGCAGCGCCGGGATGTCGCTCACCACCAGCGGCGTCTCGCAGGCCAGCGCCTCGAGCGCGGGAAAGCCGAAGCTCTCGGCGCGCGACGTGACCACCACCAGCGCCGCGCGCCGCATCGCGTCTGCGACCTCGGCAGCGGACAGCCCGGACTCGAAGCTCGTCCCCGGCGGGCCGGCCTCGAACCGGTCCGCCCCGAGGACGCGGAGCGGCGGACGGTCGCGCCCGAGCCGCGTCCAGGCGGCGAGCGCGAGCTCGAGCCGCTTGTGCGGGTTCCGGTCGGCGACGACGACGATCCCCCGCCGGGGCCGACCCCCCGTCACCGGAACGCGGAATGCGTCCTCCAACCCGTGTGGGATCACCCGCGCGCGCGCCGGCAACGCCGTGACTCGCCCGACCGCGCGGCGCATCGCCTCCGAGACGAAGATCGCGCCGTCGGCCCACCTCAGGGTCCGCGCGGTCGCGGCGCGCTGAACCAAGGTCCGGGGCCGAGACGAGACGAACGGCAGCATGTTCTGCGCCACCGCGACGGTCGCCGCCGGAGGCTTGCGGGGCAGCATCGAGTTCGGCGCCAGCACGACCGCGCCGTCCCCGCCGCGCCCCAGCGCGCAGGCCTCCCAGAACAGCCGGCCCGCGACCCCACCGGGCCCCCGCCGCCGCACCACCTGTACCTCGGTTCCCTCGAGCAACCCGGCGAGCACAGCCGGCGGCTCGACGACGGCGATTACCGCACCGATCCCGGGCTCGCGGGCGAGCCGCGGCAGCAGATTCGAGAGATAGGTGAGGCCTCCACCGGCGCGATGCGAGCACGCATCAACGATCACGGCCACCGGTCTGATCGACGCGATATTAAAGATCACACCCTGCGATGGGGCTGTAAGAGATATAACTAGCGGACGAACCGTTCGGGTCGGCTGGGCTCTGAGGCGAAACTAGTGGTCCCACCGAGGAGAATGAGCGTGAAACGCGCCAGACCGTGGCACGCCTGGCTCACCGCAGGTGCGCTGGGCTTCGTGCTGTTGCTGAGCGCCCCCGGAGCGGCCAGCGCGGCCGGGACGTGCACCACGACGTCGCCCGGCGGCGTCGTGGTCGACCCCGGCAGCCCGACCGGCAAGGAGTACTCGGTCCCGCTCGGGACGGCCCGCAACGACGGCGCCTGCGGCGGCAACGGCGGATCCGCGTTCGGGCACGGGGTAACGCACGGAGGTACCGGCAACGGTTCGGGGACCGGCAACGGTTCGGGGACCGGCGGCGGCACGGGCGGCACGGGCGGGTCCGGCGGCGGCACGGGCGGATCCGGCGGCGGACGTTCGTCGTCTCCCGGAGGATCCGGCTCCGGCGGCTCGCACAGCTCACACGCCTCGAGCGCCAAAACGACCCATCACGCCGCCGGCAAGACGAACGCCTCGGGGACCTCGACCACGGGCCACCCGACCGTCTCGGGCGGCGCGAGCACCCTGATCGTCGGTGTCCACCACCACCGGCACCACGCCACCCAGGTGGCGCACCTCAAGCTGGCGAGCAACAACGCCCCCGCGCCCACCAGCGAGCTCGGAACCGGATCCGGCGGGGGCGCGGGGATCGGGTCGATGCTGGCCGCTGCCGGAATCGTGCTCGTGCTCGGCGCGGTGGGCGCCATCGTGATCGTTCGCCGGACTCGAGGGACGCGCCCCGGGACGAGTTAGTGGGCCTCCCCGGAACGTGAGGTCCGTTCGTGGCGCCGACTGACACCGCTCCGTCAGCCACCGGGCTGCGACGCTCGGATGGGAACGGCGCCCGGCCACGGCTGATCGAGTCGACCCGCGCGGTCGCCGGCAAACTGCCCGGCGCCGCCGGGCCGGCGCTGGGCAGCGCCGCCGTGATCACCGCGATCGCCCTGGCCGCCTCGCCGCTGGCCAGTGGCTACTTCAACTTCAGCGTCTGGGGGCCGCTCGCGCTCGGCGCCCTGGTCCTGCTGGTCGTCGTCGCGTTGACCGCGCGCACTGATGTGACGCGCTACGGAATCGCCGCCGCGGTGGGCCTGGGCGGCCTGCTCGTGCTCAGCGCGGCGTCGCTGCTGTGGGCCGAGTCGAAGGAGTCGGCCTGGACCGAAATCAACCGCCTCGCCTTCTACGCCGCCCTGTTCGCGATCGTGCTGCTCACCGTCCGCGACCGCCGGACGGGGCGGTTGGTGGTGCTGATTCTCGGCTCCGGAGCCTTGCTGACCAGCCTCATCCTCACCGGATCGTTCCTGCTCGGCCACGGTCAGGGCGCATTTCTGGGGCGCCGGTTGGACTCGCCGATTGGCTACATCAACGGGACCGCCGGCCTGCTGGTGATCGGCATCTGGCCCTGGATCGCTTACGCGGAGACCGCCTCGCGCCGGATGGTGCGCGCCGCGTCGCTGGCCGCAGCGGCGCTGATCGCCGGCACCTGCGTGCTGACCGAATCGCGCGCGATCGTCCCCGCGAGCGCGCTCACCGGCGCGCTGGTGCTGCTGTGCGCTCCCGAGCGCGCCCGCCGGCTGGCCAATCTCGCGCTGGTCGCCGTCGCGGTCACGATTGGTCTGCCGGCCACGCTCCGCGTCTACTCGAGCGGCGGCGCCGCGGACCGGTTGCTGGCGCCAAGCCCGGGAGTCCTGCGCGCCGCGGCGGCGGCGATCGTGCTGGGTGCCCTGGTGGCCGGTGCCGCCCGCTACTGGCTGCCCGACCTCGTCCGCTGGCTACGCTCCCGGTCCAGCCCGGTCACGCTCCGCCGGCTGCGCACGGCGACGATCGTGGGCGCGATCTGCGTCGTGGCCGCCGGCGCGGTTGCCGGCGGACCATTCATCGCCCGCCAGTACCGCGAGTTCACGGCGCTGCGCGTCAACCAGAACTCGAGCGTGCGGTTCATCGACGCCAGCGGCTTTCGTTACGACCTGTGGCGGGTCGCGCTGCGCGAGTTCGAGGCCCATCCGTTGGGCGGCCTTGGAGCCGGCAACTACGACGTCGAGTACTACCGCCTGCGCAACAACCCCGAGTACGTGACCCAGCCCCACAGCCTGGAGCTCGAGATGGCGGCCGAGCTGGGAATCGGCGGGGTGCTGGCGCTGCTGCTGTTCTGCGGCGCAACCTTCGCCGCGGGCTTCGCGCGCCGCGGCACGCTGGCGTCCGGGGATCGGTTGATCAAGGTCGCGGCCCTGGGGATGTTTGCCGCGTTCCTGATCGACACGAGCGTCGACTGGCTCTACGACATCCCCGGCCTGGCCGGCATCGCGATCGTCGCCGCGGCGCTGCTCGTGGTGCCCGCCGGAAGCCGTCCGAAACGCGACCGCCCCAGCCGTGTCGGCGCCGGCAGTGAGGGCGCGGGTCAGCGCAGCCTCCTCGGGCGGATCGCGCCCGTCGTGCTCTGCCTCGCCGCGGTTGCGGTGCTGGCGGCCAGCATCGGCCGCCAGTACGTGGCCAGCCGGTACGCGAGCAACGGCACCGGAGAGATCACGCGCTCGCCGCAGAAGGCGCTCGGGACCCTCCACGAGGCGTTGTCGCTCGACCCCTACGCGCTCACCACGGTGTACTCGATCGCGGCCGCCTATGCGCGGCTCGACGACTACGCGGACGCCCGCGATGCGCTCCTGCTGGCGGCCCGACACGAACCGCATAACTACGTCCCGCCCGCGCTCCTGGGCGACCTCGCGCTGCGCCGCGGGCTGTACACGGTCGCGCTCGAGCAGTACCGCCACGCGCTGACCCTCAACCCGCGCGATCCCGATCTGATCCAGGCCGAGCGCACGGCCGAGAGCCTGGCCAGATCATGAACGCCACCCCGCTCGTCGATACCGCCGGCTCCGAGGCCGCCGCACGCGAGCCAGCGCCCGAGCAGTCGCGCGGCTGGCCGGCCACGCGCCTGGCGGCGTGGTCGACGACGCTCGCCGTCGCGGTCGCGGTGATCGGCCCGGCGAGCGTGGGACGCGGCGTCGGATTCGATCTGCTGTTGCTGGTGGCCGCCGGGATCGCCGTCACGGCCGGCGCCAAGGCCCTCTACGAGGTCTGCGACCGCGCGATCGGCAGGCCGGGTGCCGGCCACCACCTGATCGCCGCGGGCGCGAGCGCGCTGCTCTCGACGGCCGCCATGGCGGGCGTCTGTGCGATCACCGGCGTAGGCGATCTCTCGCCCCCGCGGGCCGCGGCCGCCGCCGTGCTCGCCGGGGCGGCGCTGATCAGCGCGGGAGCGATCCGAGACGCCGAGATCGACACCTGGCTCGGCCTGCGTCGCGTTTATTTCGTCGGCTCGCCGGCATCGCAGCAGGACCTCGAGCAGGAGCTGGCTCGCCGCCGCGACACGCGTCTCGTCGGCACCCAGCCGATCCAGGGCAACCCGCCCGAGGCGGGGGTGGTCGGCTCGGTGCTCGACTCGGGGGCCACCGTGGTCGTGCTCGACGCCGACGCGATGCGCAGCCCCGAACTCGTCGACGCCGCCTCCCGGCTGCGGCTGGCCGGACTTCGCATCCGCGATTTGGTCGACTACTACGAGGACGAGTTCAAGAAGGTCCCGCTCAGCGAGCTCTCGCCCACCTGGTTCCTGTTTGACATCGCGCCGATCCACCGCCGGGGGATCGCCGGCGGCGTCCGTCGCGGGCTCGAGACGGTGCTCGCGGCGGCCATCCTGGTGATCTCACTGCCGGCGCTGCTGCTCGCTGGTGTGGCGATCAGGCTCACCAGTCCGGGACCGGCGCTCTACCGCCAGCGGCGGGTCGGAAAGGGTGGCGCCCAGTTCACGTTGCTCAAGCTGCGCACGATGGTGGCCGGCGCGGATGGTGACGGCGCCTGGGCACCCTCTCAGGCCGCGCGAGTGACCACGGTGGGTCGGTTTCTGAGGCGATTCCGCATCGACGAGCTGCCCCAGCTGTGGAACGTGCTCAGGGGCGAGCTGGCGCTGATCGGCCCCCGGCCCGAGCAGGTGCCGATCGTCGAGCGCCTCGATCGCGAGCTCCCCTACTACAGCGCGCGCCACTGCATCAGGCCCGGAATCACCGGGTGGGCGCAGGTGACGCTCGGCTACGCGGGATCACCCGAGGGAACGGTGGCCAAGCTCCAGCGCGACCTCTGGTATATCAAGCACAGCTGCTTGCGGCTCGACGCGTTGATCGTGTGGCTGACGGTCAAGACCGTCATCGCGGGCCGCGGGTGACGAGCGTCTCCGGCCCGGATGCCGCGGCCGCCACGCGCGGAAGCGAGCGGGAGAACGCCGCAATGCGCCGCATGGTGGTCGACGCCGCCACCGCCGAGGTCGTCGGGGCGTTGCGCGAGCGGGCGGTCCGGCCGATCCTGATCAAGGGCGCGACGATCGCTCGCTGGCTGTATCCGCCCGGTTCTCGGCGGACCTACATCGACGTCGATTTGCTGATCCGGCCGGCGGATTTCGACCGCGCGGCGGAGGTCTTGGCTGCCCTCGGCTACCGGCAGCTGCTGCCCGAGCCGGCGATCGGAACGCCGGCGGCCGACCATCCGTCCTGGTACGCGGTTCACTTCACCCGCGCCGGCGCGCGGCAGGCCGATGTCGATCTGCACCAGACCGTGTTCTGGGCCACCGTCGACCACGACAGCGTGTGGGAGCTGATGAGCCGTGGAACCGAGGCGATCACCATCGGCGGCATCGAGGTCGAGGCGCCCGGCTACGCGGCACGCGCGCTGCTCCTGCCGCTGCACGCGGCACAACACGGGCAGGTCGAAGGGACCCCGATCGACGATCTCAAGCTCGCCGTGGCGAGCCTCGACGACTCGCTTTGGCGCGAGGCGGCCGAGCTCGCCGCGCGGATCGGCGCTAGCGAGCCGTTTGCGGTGGGGCTGCGGATGGTCGCCGGTGGCGCGACGCTCGCCGGGCGGCTGGCGCTACCGCGGAACGCCTCGACCCGAGTGCGCCTGGTGAGCGAGGGGAACGCGCTGGTGGCGCTCGGGCTGGAACAGTTGCTCGAGGAGCCGTCGGCCGTCGGGCGAGCCAAGCTTCTGCTGACCAAGCTCGTCCCCTCGCCCGACTACATCAGGCTTGCCTATCCGCCCGCGCGGCCAGGACGGGTCGGACTACTGGAGGCTTACCTCGCCCGCACCCGCCGCTTGCTGCGCCACACTCCGACCGCCGTGACGGCGTTGCGGGCCGCGCGCCGGGCCAGCAAAGGGCGCTAGCCGATCGCCAGCTCGACCGCCACCGAGATGCCGCCCCTACCCGTGCTCGAACGCGTAGAAGCCCGGCTTGGGAGTCCCGTTGACCGTCAGTAGCCCACCGTAGCTCTGTGGCGGCGAGTCGTACACGTTGATCCAGCCGAGGGCGTATATCCGCTTCCACTGGCGCGACAGGCGTAACGCATCGGTGATCCACTTGGCCGCCACCTTGGGCTTGACGTAGAAGTTGAATTCGAGATCGACCTTGGTCGGAATCGTCCACTCGGAAAGGAAGATTGGCAACGGGCGCCGGAGGTTATTAGTGATCCAGTTTCCGAGCCGCTTCAGGTCGGAGAACTGGACCTCGCCGTACTTGGACGGTGGATCGGAGAAGTTCGGGGCCTCGTAGCTGAACGGGTTGTGAGCCCACATGTCCATTCGCGGCGGTTTGCCGTCCGGGAGGCGCAGGTTTCGCAGCCACTGTTGGGTGTCGATGTCACCGGTGGTGTAGGTAGAGCCACCGATCACCAGGTTGCTCTTGCTGACGCTCTTGAGGGCGCCGTACGCCTGGTTGAGCATCTGGGCGTAGTTGTGTGGTGCCACCTTTTGCGCGGCATTCAGCTTCGCGCCCGGCTTGGCCGGGGTGAGCGGTTCGAAGTTCGCGCTTCGCGTCGGCTCGCCCCAGATCATCCACAGGTGGACGGTCGGGTAGTGACGGGCGGCGGCGGTGGCGAAGTTCGCGTAGTCACCGAGATGGGTGGGGACCCAGTTGAACGCACGTCCGCCGTTGGCCCACCCGGGCGTGCCGATGATCTGCAACAGGACCCGCATGTGATACCGCGCGGCCTGCTGGATCGCCTGGGCGATCGCCACCGGCCATTGGTAAGCGGGATCGTTGGGGTTGGTCGGGTTACGCGGCCGCGTCGGGGCCACCTCGAACCAATACAGATCGGCCTCGAAGATGCCCACGCCGAGCTGGTGATAAAGCGGAAACTGATTGACACCGTTGCGGTACACCTGTCCCCAGATCGCCTTGGTGACGGCCTGGGCTCCGCTGGGAGCCACCGCCAACAACAGCAGCACGACCACGAGGGCCGTGCGCAGCCTTCTCATCGCGCCGCCACCAGATGATCGGCCAGGCGGTGAGCCAGGGTCACGATCATGAAGGTCGGATTGGCACAGCTACCGGTCGGGAACACCGAACTGCCGCACATGAACAGGTTTTCGATTCCATGGACCCGACAGTCGCGATCGACGACGCCGTCGGCCGGCGCGTCCGACATTCGAGTGGTTCCAAGATGGTGATACCCCCACGTCGAGTACTCGGAATGGTTCGGTCCGCTGGGGGTTCCGGGCCACGGCTCATCTGGCTGGAACGTCGGATGGACGCGCGTGTCGTAGCGATCCTCGAGCGCCGAGGAGACACCGGCCACGGTCCTGACGATGCTGTCCCAGTCCAGATCCAGGACCCGCCATTCGAGGCGTGGCTGGGAACAGCCGAAGCGGTCCCGCCGCTCGCCCAGCAAGACCCGGCTGTCGGGGTTCGGGGCCTGCTCGGCCCTCAGCATCAGCTGACAGTTGAGGAACCCTTCGGGCGCCGTGGTGTGGTACTCGGGGCGGATCTGCACGCTGGCATTGAGCAGCCGCTCCTCGCGCTGAGTCCGGTCGGCCAACGCCAGCACCTCGAGCCGCCTCCCGCCGATCACGTACGGCGCGAGCTCCTCGACCTCGGGCAAGCGAACCACCCCGGCGAACAGGTGCGGGTGCTCCATGAAGCACCGGCCCACCATATCGCCGGCCTCGGGCACCACGTCGCGGTTGAGCAGGAGCAGGCGCGCGTTCTCGATCCCCCCGGCCGCGACGACGAACGTCGACGCCGCGACGTGCATCTCACCCCCGGCCAGGCGCGCGCATCGCACGGATCGAATCCGATCCCCGCGTCGCTCGAACTGGAGTGCCGTCGTGTCGAACTCGGCTCGGAACCGCTTGCTGGTCAGCAGCTCGAGAAACTTGACCTTGAACACCTGCGGCTCGGGCGGATATTGGTACCAGAGGCCCACCACGGGCCCGTCGGCTTGGCGAGCCGGGAAGGGGTCGAGGCCGAAGGTCGCGGCGGCTCGCAGTTCGTATGGTGCGAGCTCGGATTGCGACAGCGGCCAACCATCTTGCCCCAGCCACGGGCGGTCCTCGAAGTCGATCGTCCCGAACGGCATGATCCACCCCGGCCCCCACCGCGCGGCGGCGCCCTGGACCTGGCGAGAGCGGCCATCGGTCAGGTACTCACGGAAGTCCTTGATCAACGGGCCCTCGGCGACGCCGCGGTTCAGCTCCTGGATCACCGGATCGGCCCCCCAACCGCCGCTTTCCAGGAGAATCACGCTGGCTCCGCCACGGATCAGGTCGCGGGACAGGGTCACGCCCGCCGGTCCCGCGCCGATTACGCACACGTCGGCGCTGGCGCGTGCGGGCATGAACAACGTCCAGCCCGAGCTCGCCCGTCGCTCCACTCCTCTGAGCAGCGTCTCGTCGACCACGCCCCGCTCGCCGCATTGACACACGGCGAGCCTGGGGGCACCCAGCTCCGGGCCGAGCGGCTCCCAGCTCGACCACCCGCTTCCCGCGGGGCCCTCCACCTGCCACCGGTGGCCGAGCTCGCCCCCGGGGCCGGCCGCGAACACCTCGAGCCGCCCGTCCGCGTTCTGGAAGACCGATGGGTCGCCGGCCAGCTGCGGCCCGAGTTCCTCCCACTCCGACCAGCCACCGACCTCGTTTTCCTGTTGCCACCTGTGGCCCAGCTGACCGCGCGGCCCGACGGCGAACACCTCGAGCCGCCCATCCGCGTTTTGGAACACCGCCGGCTTCCCGCTGATCGCCGGACCCAGGTCCTCCCACCCCGCCCAGCTGCCGTCGCCGCCTCTGAGCTGCCACATGTGCCCAAGCCGGCCACCGGGGCCGACCGCGAACAGCTCGAGCCGACCATCGCCGTTCTGGAACAACGTCGGCTCGCCCTCGATCGGCACCTCGAGGTCCTGCCACTCCGACCAGCCACCGACCTCGCGGCCTTGTTGCCAGATGTGGCCGAGGAGGCCGTCGGGACCGATCGCGAACAGCTCGAGCCGGCCATCGGCGGCCTGGAACACGGTCGGCGAGGCGCGGACCGTCGGGCCGAGAGATTCCCAGAAGGACCAGCCGCCAATGTCACGCGGCCACTGCCACATGTGTCCGACGTGCCCGTCCGGCCCGATCGCGAACAGCTCGAGCCGCCCGTCGCGATTCTGGACCACCACCGGATCGCTCCTGATATGAGGTCCGAGCAGGGACCATTGCGACCACCAGCCGGTGATGTCGTTTTGCTGCCACATGTTGTGCAGGCGGCGGTCGGCACCGATCGCGAACACGTCGACGCGGCCATCGACGTTCTGGGCCGCGGCCGGCGCGCTCCTGATCGGGACCTCCAGGCTCCGCCACCCCGACCACCTCCCGTTGGGCGTCAGCTGCCACGTACGCCCCAGGGAACCATCCGGTCCCCTCCCAAAGACGGCGAGCCGCCCACCGGTTAGCAGTGTTGAGATTGACAGTGTCGTTGAGGAGCCGCGTGGCGTCGCCGGGACGATACCAATGGTTAACTTTTCTCTCATGTCCCGAATCGCGGTCGTGAACGTGCCTTTCTACAGTCACGTCGGAGCCCTGACCCGTCTCACCGACGTGCTCGTGCGCCAAGGCCACGAGGTCCTCGCTTGGGCTCCCGAAGTGGCGCGCGAGGAGATCGAAGTGACCGGTGCGAGCTTCGCAGCCCATCTCCCCCAGATGCCGAACACCAACGGGTTCGACGCCTTCGCCGCCGAGATCTCGAAGATGACCGAGAGCTGGGCCGAGATCTTCATCGACCTCTTGTTCGCCTACGACCCCGACCTCGTCATCCACGACAGCCAGGTCCCCTGGGTGCGGGTCGCCGCGGACTACCTCGGCATTCCCCGGATCGTCTCTCACCCGATGTTCCCGATCGTCAGCCCCGAGCACATCGCCAGTGACGAGGAGCTCGACCGGGTCCTCCCCGATCCCACCGAGGCGCAGGCGCAGTTCCGCGCCGGGTGGCTGTCGATCGCGCGCCGCTGGGGGGTCGAGCTCGGGCGTGGCGGCGAGGTGATCCACAGCTCGGCCGAGACGATGTTCGCCTACACCACGCCGGAGATCGTGGGCGGGTCGCAACTCGACCCCGCCTGGAGGCTCATCGGCCCGCTGATGTCGCCCATTCCGAGGTCGGATCCCGGAGATCGGCCACTCGTCTACGTGTGCTTTGGCACTTCGTTCAACAAGCGCATGCAGCAGTTCACTTCGGTGATCGAAGCACTGGCCGACGAACCGGTCGATGTGCTGATCTCGACCGGCAAGAGCACGATCACGACTGCGGACCTCGGGCCGCTGCCCGCCAATATCGTTGTACGCGAGTTCGTCGAAGCGCGCGAGGTGTTGTCCCGCGCGAGCGCGCACATCACGCACGGCGGTTGCAACTCGATCCACGAGTCGCTGCTTGCGGGGGTGCCGATGTTGTGCATCCCGCAGGCCTACGACCAGTTTCCGCTGGCCGGGCGCATGTCCGTGTTAGGTGCGGGCCGGACGTCGGGCGAGGACCCACGGGAGATCCGCGCCGGCGTTCGCTGGCTGGTGATGGACAAGATGCCGCGGGAGCGGGCCGAGTATCTTCGCGATCACCTGCTGGCATACGACGGCCAGCGGACGGTGGCCGAAGCCGTCGACGGCGTGCTGGCCCGCAGTTCGCTCCTCAACCGCTAATCGTCTCGTCCGCAAATCCGCTCGAGCGCCTGGACGCGCGCGTCGAGCTCCTTCACCGCCTCGATCAACGGCGCCACCAGCCCCAGGTAGTTAACGCGCTTGTACCCGTCCGCGTCCGTGTGCACCAGCTCAGGGAATACCTCTTCCACCTCCTGGGCGATGACGCCGAGATCCTTCCCCTGATAGGGAGCTCTGGGGTCGTCTGACCACTCAAAGGAAACGCCGCGCAGCCTCCTGATCAACGCCATCACGCTGGCGTCGGGCGCTCCCTCGCCGCCAGAGGCTTTTACGAGGCTCCCCGGAGCGTCGCGACGTTGAGCTTGAGGCGGCGGTCGGAGATCAGCGGCTGGCCACCATAAATACCGCCGTAGTAGCTGGACTGCGCCGCCGCTGCCGCGGGCACGACCATACTGGTGACGATCGGCAGCGCGGCCGCGGCCGCACCGACCACCCCGGCGCGGCGGAAGAACCGGCGCCGGCTGAATCTGGCCTCATCAGCGTCACGTTGTTCGTATCCGGACTCGATCAGGTCGTGCTCGGCCAGCTGGTCGAGTGCGATCCGCACCAAGTCCTCGTCGGCGACCTCGCCGAGCTCTTGCGCCACCACGGCGACCAGCTCGTCGATCGTCCGCGTCCCGTCGCTGCTTCGCCACACGAGCGCCGCGACGTGATTCAGACGGCAGGCAACCTGGTCCTGCTCGTCATAGACGATCAGCTCGCCGTCAATCTCTTCAGTAAGTATGCCCGCGGCTCGCGCCAGCGGCCGGTCCACCGCCACGCGCGCAACCTAACCCTGCGCGTGCTCTAAGTCAACCCTAATTTTCAAAATTTTCTTACCGCTTTACGGTGCGAGCGCGAACGTCGTCAAGCGGCGAGGGCGAGCAGCTCGGCCGCCATCTGATCGGCCTCGCCACGCGGCCCCATGAGCACGCGAGCATCGCGCGCCAACCTCCCCACCGCCGCCAGCGCCTCGCTCGGCCGCGACCGTGCCGCCACCGTGTGTCCGAGCATCGCGAGCGCAGCCTCTCCCTTGCTCAGGGTCGCCGGCCGCCAGCTCGCCCCGGCCTCGTACCTGGTCACCACGATCAGACCCGCCCGGATCGGCTGGCTGGCAATTTGCCCCGTCGCCACCGGCGTCTGAACGCCCAGCCCGCGACCGCCGGCCACGCGAATTGACAGCGGTTTCGGATACGGCTCGATCAGGCCGTCGTGATCGACCACCGCATATTCGTCGGAGTAGTACATCGCCCCGGCCCGCACCAGTTCCGCCACCAGTGTCGTCTTGCCGCTGTAACTGCTTCCGGGGATCACGATCGCGCTCGCGCCGAGGCACACCACGCCGGCGTGAATGAATATGTGCGCGGGCGCGTACTGGGCGAGATGGTGACGGACCACCGACCCGAGCCGGACCAGGGGCGCGTCTTGATCGCCCGGGGTTCGCCGCAGCTCGGTCCCGTCGAGCGTGATCGTGCCGTTGCGCAGGAGCGCGAACCGGGCCGTCACCGGACCGACTTGGGGGCGCCAGCCCGGCGGCAGCACCCGCGGCAGCCGGTCCAGCAGCCGCGGATCATCGGTGCATACCTCGGCGATGACCCCGAACGACTCAAATACGAGGCTATGCCGCCCATCAGCCATCAGCGGGCCGTAGGGTGCGTAGGGAAATTAGTTGTGGGAATTGACGAGTGACTGGACGTGACTGAGGCCGCCGGATCGCCGCGATAATACCGGGAGTATTTGAGGGCGATCCGGTGGCCTCAGGCGCGGCTAGACGCCGTCAAAACCGCAAATAATTTTCCTACGGGCCCTCAGAGTCCGCCGACCGCGGCCGGTTCGCGCGGTCGGCCGAGAGCGGCGGCGAAGGCCGAGCGGAGCGTCTTGTGCCGGTCGGGTCCGAGCACGGGCGTGAGCCCGAACTTGTGCGCCTCGGCCAGCCGGCGGTCGGGATGTCCGACCGTGCGCAGCTCGCCGGTCAGTCCGACCTCGCCGAAGCACGCGAGCGGAGCAGCGCCGTCGGCGGCGGCGAGCGCCACGCCTTTGGCGGCGCTGGCCACCGCCAGCGCGACGGCGAGATCGGACCCGGGCTCGTCCACGCGGACGCCGCCGACCACGTTGACGAACACGTCGCTCGCCCCGAGGCCGACGCCGGCATGGCGGCCGAGTACGGCCAGTACCAGCGCGACCCGGTTGCGATCGAGTCCGGCAACCACCCGACGCGGCGGGACCAGCTCCGACGGCGACACCAGCGCTTGGACCTCGACGAGCAGCGGGCGCGAACCTTCCATCGCGCACAGCAGGACGCTGCCCGGTGCTCGCGTCGCCTCGCCGACGAACCGGGCCGAGGCATCGAGCACCTCGACCAATCCGTCGTCGCGCATCTCGAACACGCCGGCGTCGTCGGTGGACCCGAAACGGTTCTTGACCGCGCGGACGGTGCGGTACGTGCGCTCGCGCTCACCTTCGAACTGGAGCACGCAGTCGACCAGATGCTCGAGCACGCGCGGGCCCGCGAGCGCGCCCTCCTTGGTCACGTGGCCGACCAGCAGCACCGCGATGCTCAGCGTCTTGGCCACTCGCATGACCTGATCGGCGACCTCGCGGACCTGGGCGACCGATCCCGCGGCAGTCGACAGTTCGCCGGCGTGGAGCGTCTGCACCGAGTCGATCACGCACACCTCGGGTCGCTCGTGCTCGAGCGTGGCCAGCACGACCTCCAGGTCGGTCTCGGCGATGACCGGGATCTCGAGCGCGGCTGGGTTCTGGAGCCGCCGCGCCCGGAGGCAGATCTGCGCCGCCGACTCCTCGGCGGATACGTACAGCGTGCGGCGGCCGGCAGCCACCAGGTTGGCGAGCGCCATCGTGGTCAGGGTTGATTTCCCGATCCCGGGGGCGCCGCCGATCAGAATCAAGGAACCGGGCACGATCCCGCCGCCGAGCACGTTGTCGAGTTCGCCGATCCCGGTGCTCAGACGGTGCTGCTCTTCGGCGTTCACCGCCTTCAGCGCGACCGGCACCGCGGCGCGAGCGCCGCTCGAGCGAGACGCCCCGGCGGACCGCGACGGACCGCGCGGTCGAGCGGCCCGCGTCTCCTCGACGAGCGTGTTCCACTCGCCGCAACCCGGACACCGGCCCGCCCAGCGGGCAGTGTCCTGGCCGCAAGCGGAACAGACGTAGATCGTCGCGGGGCGAGGCATAGCCGGAACCAGCCAGCCTACGGCCCCGGCATGACGGGATGGATCTCTACTCGCTGCCGGATGGTCCGTCGGACGCGGCCGGCTCCTCGGCCGGGCCGTCCTCGCCACCGTCACCGGAGCCACCGTCCGCACCGACGCCAACCGGGGTCGGCTTCGGAGTCGGCTCGATGATCGTCAGCTTGACCTCGCGGTCGTTGGGATCCTCGGGTGCCACCGGCTCGACGAGCACCGTCGATCCCTCGGGCACTTGCGACCGCAGGACGAAGTCGGCCAGCGGATCCTCGATGTAGCGCTGGATGGCTCGGCGCAGCGGCCGCGCGCCCATCGTCGGATCCCAGCCCTTCTCCACCAGCAGGTCCTTGGCCTCCTCGGAGAGCTCGAGCTGGAGCTCGCGCTCGGCCATCGACTCCCGGATCCGCCGCAGCAGCAACTCGACGATCTCCTTGATCTCTTCCTTGGCCAGCTTGTGGAACACGATCACTTCGTCGATCCGGTTCATGAACTCGGGGCGGAAGACCTTCTTCAGCTCGCCCATGATCCGGTTCTTCATGTCCTCGTAGCTGATCCCGGTCTCTTCCTCGCTGGTCGAGAACCCGATGTTGAACTGGCGCGAGATCTCGCTCGCCCCGATGTTCGAGGTCATGATCACGATGCAGTGGCGGAAGTCGACCGTGCGGCCCTGGGCGTCGGTCAGCCGTCCGTCCTCCAGGATCTGGAGGAGGATGTTGAAGACGTCCGGGTGGGCCTTCTCGATCTCGTCCAGCAACAGCACGCTGTAGGGCTTGCGGCGGACGGCCTCAGTCAGCTGACCGCCCTCGTCGTAGCCGATGTAGCCCGGAGGCGATCCGACGAGACGCGAGACCGCGTGCTTCTCCATGTACTCCGACATGTCGATGCGGATCATCGTGTCCTCGTCGCCGAACAGGAACTCGGCCAGCGTCCGCGCCAGCTCGGTCTTTCCCACGCCGGACGGGCCGAGGAAGATGAACGAGCCCGTGGGTCGCTTCGGATCCTTGAGGCCGGCACGCGAGCGCCGGATCGCCTTGGAGACGACCTCGATCGCCGGATGCTGACCGATGACGCGCTTGTGCAGCTCGTCCTCCATCCGCATCAGCTTCGCGGTCTCGGCCTCGGTCAGCTTGAACACCGGGATGCCGGTCCACATCGAGACGATGTCGGCGATCTCCTCCTCGCCGATCGCGGGCCGCTCGGTCGATTCGCCGGCCTCCCACTGGTCGGCCAGCTCGCGCTTTTTCTGCGTCAGCCGGCGCTCCTTGTCGCGCAGGTTGGCCGCCTTCTCGAACTCTTGGGACTCGATCGCCGCTTCCTTCGCGCGCCGCGTCTCCTCGATCTCATCTTCGAGCTCGCGGTACACCGGCGGTGAGGTCATCGACTTGATCCGCATCCGCGACGCGGCCTCGTCGATCAGGTCGATCGCCTTATCGGGCAGGAACCGATCCGAGATGTAGCGGTCGGCCAGGTCGGCGGCCGCCTCGAGCGCCTCGTCGGTGATCGTCACCTTGTGGTGCTGTTCGTAGCGATCGCGCAGGCCCTTGAGGATCTGCACGGTCTCCTCGGTGCTCGGCTGGTCGACGGTGATCTTCTGGAAGCGCCGCTCCAGCGCGGAGTCGCGCTCGAGGTACTTGCGGTACTCCTCGAGCGTGGTCGCCCCGATCGTCTGCAGCTCGCCACGCGCCAGCGCGGGCTTGAGGATCGAGGCCGCGTCGATCGCGCCCTCGGCGGCGCCAGCGCCGACGAGGTTGTGCAGCTCGTCGATGAACAGGATGATGTCGCCGCGCTGGGTGATCTCCTTCATCACCTTCTTCAGGCGCTCCTCGAACTCGCCGCGATACTTTGAGCCGGCCACCAGGGCAGCCAGGTCGAGGGTGTAGATCTGCTTGCCCTTCAACAGCTCGGGGACGTCGGCGTTGGTGATCCGCTGGGCCAGGCCCTCGACGACGGCTGTCTTGCCGACGCCGGGCTCGCCCACCAGCACGGGGTTGTTCTTGGTCCGGCGAGACAGAATCTGCATGATCCGCTCGATCTCGACCTCACGGCCGACCACCGGATCCAGCTTGCTCTCCGCGGCTAGCTTGGTCAGGTTGCGGCCAAACTGGTCGAGCAGCTTGGAGGATTTCTTGCCCTCGCCCTGAGGGGCCGCGCCTGTGCTCCCCGCGGCGCCGGAGCCGCGCTGGCGGCTGCCGGGCCCGGACAGCATCCGGATCACCTCGTTGCGGATCTTCTCCGAGTCGGCATCGAAGTCGAGCAATATCCGAGCCGCCACGCCCTCGTTCTCGCGCACGAGGCCGAGCAGGATGTGCTCCGTGCCGATGTAGTTGTGGCCGAGGCTCAGGGCCTCGCGCAACGCCAGCTCCAGCACTTTCTTGGCCCGCGGGGTGAACGGAATCTGGCCGGAGGTCACCTCTTCGCCGGAGCCGACGATCCGCACAACCTGGGCACGGACGCGCTCGACGGTGATGTCCAGTGACTCGAGCACTCGGGCGGCGAGGCCCTCCTCCTCACGCAGGAGGCCAAGCAGGATGTGTTCGGTCCCGATGTAGTTGTGCTTGAGCGTTCGCGCCTCTTCCTGCGCCAGGACGACCACCTGGCGGGCTCGCTCTGTAAATCGCTCGAACATGCAGCTCTTCTTCTACTCGGAGGGAAGGTTTTGGTCGGTCGTGGTGTTTTCCTGAACGAGGCTTAAGCCTGAACGTCTACGGTGCCAGAGGCGTCAAGTGAGCCGGTTGGGGGACGCTGCGACTCCACCTCTGCCCATCTATTCGGCAGGTAAGCCGAATCGGATGAATAAAGACGGTCTCGCGCTTCTGCCATAACCCAGTCTACCAACAGGTCTACGGCCCCCTGCGACGTCTCGGATAACGCTCTGAGCGAAGTTCACACTCCTTTCACGAGCTTCCGGCCCAGCGTCCTGCTGGGCCCCGCATCGCCGGCGTCTCCGGCAGCGAGCCTCCTGATCGGGCAAGGATAGCTCGCTCGGCAACCGTCTTTTCCAGCTCGGGAGTGAAAGCCCGCAACACGCGGACTTAGTGGTCCCGCTGGTCTAATCCCGCATTGCGGGAAACAACACGACCTCGCGGATCGAGCGCTGGCCGGTCAGCAACATCATCAGCCGGTCGATTCCGATCCCGATCCCACCCGTCGGCGGCATTCCCTGCTCGAGCGCCTCCAGGAACGATTCGTCGTAGGGCTGCGCCTCCTCGTCACCCGCGCCCGCCAGCTCGCGCTGGCGTTCGAACCGGCGCCGCTGCTCGTCGGGGTCGTTGAGCTCCGTGAACGCGTTGGCGATCTCCAGACCTCCGACGAACGCCTCGAACCGCTCCACCAGCCCTTCGACCGACCGGTGGCGCTTGGCGAACGGCGACAGCTCGACCGGGTAGTCGAGCAGCAGCGTCGGTTCGATCAGGGTCGGCTCCACGCACTTGGACAGCAGCTCGTCGACGAGCTGGGACCAGTTGTCCGCTTCGGACACGGCGAGTCCGCGGTCGCGCATCGCGGCCGCCAGCTCGTCGCGGGTCCGCAACTCGAGCACGTCGATGCCGGTTCGCGAGCGAACCGCGTCGACGAGCGTCTCGTGGCGCCACGGCCCTGACAGCCCTTCGTAGCCGATCGCCTGCGCCACCGTCGCCATCAGCCGCTCGAACCGCGCCGCGACGTCGAGGTAGTCGGAATACGCCTCGTACCACTCGAGCATCGTGAATTCCGGGTTGTGGGTGGTGTCGACGCCCTCGTTGCGGAAATCCTTGCCGAGTTCGTAGACGCGCTCGAGGCCGCCCACGATCAGCCGCTTCAGGTAGAGCTCGGTGGCGATGCGGAGGTACAGCGTGCGGTCCAGAGCGTTGTGGTGGGTGGTGAACGGCCGCGCCAGCGCGCCGCCGTAGAGCGGTTGGAGCACCGGGGTCTCGACCTCGACGAAACCCTCCGAGTCGAGAAAGCGCCGGATCGTGGAGATCACGCGCGCCCGAGTCAGGAACAGCTCGCGGACCTCTTCGTTGGCGATCAGGTCCAGCTCACGGTGGCGAAAGCGGGTTTCGACGTCCTGGAGGCCGTGGTGCTTCTCCGGCGGCGGCCGCAGTGACTTTGCCAGCAACGTGTACGACTGGATGCGCAGGGTCAGCTCGCCCCGCCGCGAGGAGAAGGCGATGCCGTCGACGCCGATCACGTCGCCGAGGTCGAGCGCCAGCAGGCTCTCCATTCCCTCCGGGCCGAGCTCATCCACCCGTCCCTGGAGTTGGATCCGGCCCGAGCGGTCGACGAGGTCGAGGAACGCCATCTTTCCCTGGCCGCGCCGGGCCGCGAGCCGCCCCGCGACCCGATGGCCCGCCGCCGTCTCCTCGCCTGGGGCCAGCGACCCGTACCGCTCGCGAATCGACGCGATCGACTCGACTCCGTCGAACTCATACGGGTAGGGGTCGACGCCGCCGGCGCGCAACGCATCCAGCTTGCGCCGGCGGACGGCAAAGATGTCGACCGGTTCGTCGCCCATCGGCGACGGCACTACCTAGATCCGATGTCGATCTTCGTGATCTTCAGCCGCCGCTCGCCGCGCGGAGTCGTGAACACGACCTCGTCGCCGCGCTTGCGTCCGAGCAGCGCCTTGCCGATCGGCGACTCGTTGGACAGCTTGAGCTCCGCCGGGTTGGCGCCGGCCGATCCGACGATCGTGTACTTGGTCGACTTCCCGTTCTCATCCTTGACGTGAACCAGCGACCCGACCCGCACCACATCGGTGCCGAGATCCGAGGTGTCGACCACGGTGGCCGAGCGCAGCTTTTCCTCCAGGCGCGCAATCTGCGCCTCGAGCATCGCCTGCTCGTTCTTGGCGTCGTCGTACTCGGCGTTCTCGGAGATGTCGCCGAACTCTCGTGCTTCCTTGATCCGCGCGGCGACTTCGCGCCGGCGAGTGGTGGTCAGCAGTTCCAGCTCGGCTTTGAGATTCGCCTGATCTTCGGGTGTTAGGAGTACGTCCTTGGGCATTACTTTGTTCAGAGGTTGTTGAGGCTCTCGGGGCGAGAAAAAACCCGCTCTGAGGGCGGGATTAGCAGGCCATCGAATTGATGGGCGGACGAGTATAGACCGCTCCTGGGCCCATTTCAGATTCTTGGGCTGCGAGGTCCGAGCGCGCGGCTCACCGAGGCCCGTGACCGAGGATCTCGTCCGCCTGCTGGAACGTCGGGCGGTTGATCCACTCCTGAGCGGGCTGGGTGATCCCACCCAGCGCCCGGTACTGGATCGCGTCAGAGCACATCTGATCCCCCGCGGCACAGGACCCTTGGGCCGGGTAGACCTGGGCGAAGGACTCGCCGGCGGCTTGGAGTAGCGAGGCGACGAGCGCGGCCCGGCAGCGAGCCAGCGACCCGCTGCCGCAGTAGGTCCGGTTCAGCGGTCCCGCCACGTGCTGACCGAGCACCGAACGCAAGTCTTTTTGCACGATCCCGTAGAAGCCGACGTCGAACGCCGACCCGAGGTGCGCGCCCGAGTTCCCCGGCTGGTCGTTGATCGAGAACTCGCTCTCGACGTCGCCGAGCAGCTCCGTGCCCAGCACCGGTCCGAACTCGGCTTTGACGAGCAGCGGCCACCAGGCGTCCATGATCCGCACGGCGTCGGCCTGGTCGTAGAGACCGGTGGCGGCGGGATGCTCGCGGTTGATCCGGTGCGCACCGCTGGCTACCCACGTCTTCAGCAGCGACACCGCGTGGGCCACCGTCGGGTTCAGCGGGTTGCCGATCACCCGCAGCGCGTAGGGCAGCACCTCGACCCCGCGCAGGTCCTGGGTGCCGGCGTTTCCCATCGCGTTGATCACGTCGGCCAGCGACAGCTTGCCGCCGCGGATCGCCAAATAGTGATTCAGGTTGTTGTCCAGCAGCTGCGAGCGGTACACCGAGGCGAACTCCTGGCCCGTGGCGGGATCGCCGTACCCGGGCGCCTGCTTGTTGTTCCAGCTCGTCAGGTAGTTCTGGTCGACCGTCTGGGGATGTGCGCTCTGCGGCGTCTGGCGCTCGGTCAGGCTTTCCGGAGTCAGGGTGGCGCTCGGGTGGTAGCCCTGCCACACGTCCGTGGACCAACTCGGGAACAGCGGATCGGTATTCGGTGCGCGGACCGGATTCAAGCCCGAGTTGAAGTACGCGATGTGCTTGTCGTCGGCGTAGAACCAGTTGAAGGTGTAGTTGATCTTGTAGGCGGCGTTGAAGAACTGCTGCGGGTTTTCCACCTCGGACGCGTCGTTGAGCGCAGCGAAGCCGACGATCGAGTCGAGCTCGTGCATGTAGGTCGAGCGCAGGTTGGTGTAGATCACCGGCCGCCCGTTGATCGTCGCACGCGCGATCACGAGCCCGTATGCGGTCCGCTGGGTCTCGAACGTCGCATGGCCAGCCGGCGTCGAATCGACCAGCGTGGGATGCCACGACTCAGTCTCGGTGAGCGTCTGCATCCGCACGCAGCGACCTCGCAGGCTGTAGTAGCTGGAGTTGATCGACACCTTGCCGCCCAGAGGGCTGCACAACGGCACCGCGAACGTGTCGATGATGTTCTGCCCCGATGAGGTCGCCGACCACGCGTAGTCCCGTCCGTGTCCGAGCTCGACGTACATGTTGACCCCGGGGAAGGCGGCGCCGTCGGCGTCGATCCCCGGACCGTGGATGTCCTCTTCCATCAGGATCTGGGGCGAAAAGTAGGAGACCTGGGGTCCCATCACGGCCAGGGGATGCCCGCTGGCCGAGTCCCTCGCGCTGACCAGCAGCGCGTTCGACATCGAGCGCGGAAACGCCAGCAGCCCTTGGCTGGCGCCTGCCACCGTGGATGCCACGCTGCCGCCGGCGGCGGTGGCGTTCGATGAGGACCCGCCGCCCCCCGGCAGCGAGCCGCCGACCAGGTGGTTGACGTACTGGACCGATCCCGGATCGGGCAGCGCGATCGTCTTCAGCGTCGCCGCGCTCGGCGTGGGCAGCACCTGGTACGGGAACGACTTTCCGCGCTCGGTGGTCGGCGCCTCGGGGTCGTTCGGAGAGTCAAAGCTGAGGAAGGTGCCGAACCCAGAATGGTCCTTGGCCCCCGGCGGCTGCGGCTTTCCCGTCGCCAGCGGCGCGCCGGGGACGGCGTACCGTTCGGCGCCGAACTTTTTCAGCAGGTTCTCGTACAGCACGGCGTTGGCCAGCTGATCCCCGCCGCCGTTGCCGAGCTCGCCGCCGATCATCACCCCGATCGAGATCAGGTTCTCGACCGTGAACGGCGCCGGACCTCCGAACATCCCCAACGCGTAGTACTCCCCCGGCATCATCGTCAGCGGATGGCGCTTCGCGGCCGCGATGTAGGCGTTGATTCCGGCCACGAAATTCGTCGCGTCGCTGAAGATCTGCCGACCGCCCGGCAGGGTCTTGGCGTACTGGACCTGCCGTTGCAGGTCTTGCTGGGTGTAGGGCGCGCTGGCCCATGCGCCCTCGTCCATCGCGGCGTTTGATCCGCCGGCGAACGAGGCGAGATCACCCGCTCCGGCATGACGCAATACGTCGATCAGGAACAGCCGATCCTCCGCGGTGGCCCAACCGATCCCGAACTCGAGCTCCGCGCGGGTGTCGCCGTAGACGTGCGGCACGCCGTACTGCTTGTCCCACTCGATCACCACGCCGGGCTCCGGCGACTCGGTCTTCGCGACCTGGCCCGGCTTCACGCCGAACGTCGCGTCCTTGAAGAAGTTGCCGATCTGGGACTCGAGGATGTTGGGCGCCGCGGTGGTCAGGTCGTGGTACATCGCGAGCTGGTCGTCGTTGTGGGGCGGACGGTGTCCGAACGCCTTGAAGGCCGCCAGCTGAACGATGTTGTCCAGGCCGTTGGTTCCCGGCGGCAGGATGTTGCGAAACCCGCCGTAGTCGTTGGTTCCGTACGGCTGGACGGGATTGCTCGCCGCCCACGAAGTGCTCGGGACCACGACCATCGCGAGGGCGACGACCACCGCGCCCACAAGCCGACTCCAGCGACCGCCTCTCATCGCTTTCTCCTCTTTCGCGCGCCGGGCGTCAGCCTACTACGGGCCGCCGACGAGCGCAGGAACTATCGAGCTACACGGCCGCCGCGAGCGCGTCCCGCGCCGCCGCTACGCTCGGCGCCTGCTGCAAAGCCGCCTGGAGCGCCTTGGAGCCACCGAGCCGCTCGACGTACCAGGGGTAGAACTTGCGCAGGTAGCGCGCGGCCCGCTCGTCGCCCAGGTGCTCGCGAGCCCGGTCGATCACCCAATCGAGCTCGGCCAGGATCTCATCGCGCGCCGGCTCGCCCTCGCGTCGCCCCAGCAGCTGCTCGAACAGCCACGGGTTCCCGAGCGACCCGCGGGCCAGGAGCACCCCGGCGGCGCCCGTTTGCTCGAACGCCTCCCGCGCGGCAGCGGCGCTCCGCAACCCTCCGGACACCAGTATCGGCACCTCGAGCTCCTCCACCAGCGAGCGGGCCAACCCGTAGTCGGGGGCGCCGTTGTGGCGCTGCGAAGCGTGCCGGGGATGGATGCAGATCCCCGCCACGCCGGCGTCCCACGCCAGCCGGCGGGCCACCTCGACGCCGCTGTGATCGCCGGGCCGCTGGCCGCTGCGGAGCTTGACCGTAACCGGCAGGCCGCTCCCGCGCGCCGCTGCCCGGGCCAGCGCCACCGCCAGATCGGGCTGGTCGAGGAGCGCGGCGCCCGCGCCCGTCTTGCACACCTTGGGAACCGGGCAGCCCATGTTGATGTCGATCACGTCGGCGCCGGCGGCCGCCACGTGCTCGGCGGCGGAGGCCATCACATCCGGATCGTGCCCGAACAGCTGCACCGACACCGGATGCTCGTCCGGATGGATGCGCAGGAGCTCGCGGCACGTGCGCTCGTTGCGGTGGTGGACGGCGAAGCTCGAGACCATCTCTGAGACCACCAGGCCGGCGCCGTGGCGCTTGGCCTGCAACCGTACGAACCAGTTGCCGATCCCGGCCAGCGGCGCCAGCGCCACTCGGTTGGCGACCCGCACGCTGGCGAGCATCCAGCTGTCGGTCAACGACTGAGCCATCGCGTTCATGGTACGAATCCAGGCATGGACGTTGCCAGCGCGGTTGCCCCCTGGGTGGAGATCGTGGTCGAGCAGGTACCCGGCATCGAGCTGTTCGACGTGCACACGCACCTCGGGCAGAACGACCCCGACGGTTACCGTCAGACCCCCGAGGAGCTGCTCACGGTCCTCGATGGCGCCCGCGCGCGCGGCGCCTTCGTGTTCCCCATGCACGAACCCGACGGCTACCGGCCGGCCAACGACGCCGTGCTCGCCGCGGCGGCGCAGTCGGACGGGCGGCTGGTCCCTTTCTGCCGTGTCAATCCCCACGACAGCCCGGTGGCGGAGGCGGAGCGCGCGCTCGACGCCGGCGCCCGCGGCATCAAGCTCCACCCTCGCGCGGAGGAGTTCACGCTCGACCATCCCGCCGTGCTCGACCTGGTCGCGCTCGCCCACGAGCGCCGGCTGCCGGTGCTGATCCACGCCGGCCGCGGGATTCCGGCCCTCGGCCTGCACGCGGTCCGGCTGGCCGATCGATACGACGATGCCCGCCTGATCCTCGCCCACGCCGGCATCTGCGACCTATCGTGGATCTGGCGGGTCGCGGCCGACTATCCGAACCTGTTGTTCGACACCGCCTGGTGGATGCCGGCCGACCTGGCCACGCTGTTCACGCTGGTTGCACCCGGGCAGATCCTGTTCGCCAGCGACGCGCCTTACGGCCAGACCTCGATGTCGGCCGCCTTCCAGCTGCGCTCGGCGCTCCAGTACGGCCTTTCCACCGAGCAGATCCGGTCGATCGCATCCGAGCAGGCGCTCCGGATCGCGGCCGGCGAGCCCCTCGAGCCGTGCGGGCCCGCGGTCGGCGAGCGCGAGCAGGCCTCGCACGTGCTACTCGACCGCGTGGCCGAGTTCCTCCTCCTCGGGGCGATCGCCAACATCCGCGGCGGCGACGGCGACGAGATGATCGCGCTGGCCCGGCTGGCCTGCGATGTCCCCGATGAGATCGACGACGCGCCGGTGTTCGCCGCGATCCGCGTGCTGATCGACGCCTACGACGAGCTCGCCGCCACCGAGCCCGAGAGCCGCCGCCGGCTTGGCCCCCTGATCATGGCGGTGACGGTGGCGCGCACGCCCGACGTTCCCGTGCCGAGCATCAGCTGACGGGTTGGTTGCGCTCCCAGATCAGCCGCAGCCCGGTCAGCGTCAGTAGGTCGTCGACCTCGTGGATCGTCTCGCGCACGAACGGCACCAGCAAGCTGGCCAGGCCGCCGGTAGCGATCACCGTCGTGCTCTCGCCCAGCTCGCCGCGCAAACGGCGCACGATCCCGTCCACCTGACCGGCGAACCCGTAGACGATCCCGCTGCGGATCGCGTCGACGGTCGACTTCCCGATCAGCGTCCGCGGTGGCGCCAGCTCGACTTTCGGCAGCTTGGCCGCCCTTTCGTAGAGCGCGTCGATCGAGATCTCCGCCCCCGGAGTGATGATCCCCCCGAGGTACTCGCCCGAGCTCGACACCGCGTCATACGTAATCGCCGTGCCGAAGTCGACGATCACGCACGTGTCGCCCACGCGGTCGAACGCGGCCACCGCGTTGACCAGCCGGTCGGCGCCGACCTCGTGCGGGTTGTCGATCCGAATCGGCATCCCGGTGCGGATCGATGGCCCGACCACGAGCATCCGCTGGTTCAGGTAGCGATCGGCCATCAGGCTCCACTGCTCGGACAGCTGGGGCACCGTCGAGGAGACGATCGAGGTGTCGACGTCCGAGAAAGAGAGCCCGCGGAGGGAGAGCAGGTTGGCCAGCGCCGCCCCCAGCTCGTCGCCGGTCGACTCCCTCACGGTGGCGAACCGCCAATGCTCGGCGATCCGGTCCTCGCCGTCGATGAAGACCCCGAAGTGGGTCTGGGTGTTGCCGACATCGACGACCAGCAGCATGGGCCGGTGAACCCTATCCAGACAGGGGTGGCCCGGCCAGTCGCACGTCCTGCCCCGGTCCCAGCGCGGCCAGCGCGTCGCTGAGCCGAGTCCCGTCGGGCAGCGCCAGGTCGGGATCGAGCTCGAGCAGCGGAACCAGCACGAAGCGCCGCTCGAGGACCGAGGGGTGCGGGAGCGTGAGCCGCTCCGAGCGGTAGGAGATCGATCCCAGCAGCAGCAGGTCGACGTCGATCACGCGCGGTCCGTGGCGGATCTGACGCTGCGCCCGCCCGAGCTCGCGCTCGACCGCCTTGCACGAGTCGAGCAGCTTCTCCGGTCCGAGCGCGGTCTCGACCTGCAGGCAGGCGTTGAGGAAGTCGCGCTGATCGAGCACCAAGCCGACGGGTTCGGTCTCATACACCGACGAGCAGGCCACCACGGCGACGCAGTGCCGGGCCAGCGTTCTAACCGCGTCATCCAGATGCTGCCGACGGTCGCCGATGTTGGACCCCAGGCCCAGATACCCCTTCTGGAGGGTCACTCCCCCTCGCGCCAGACCTCGACCGATACCTCGCTCACCGGTAGCGGTAGCGGCGGCTCCGGCTTGGCCGCCTTGACCCACACCGCGTGGGCCTCGTACTGCTCGAGCAGGCGATCGGCGATCGCCGTGCACAGCCGCTCGAGCGTCCTGTAGGTGCGTTGCTGGGCCACCAGGTTGGCCGTGTCACACACCTCCGCGTAGTCGACCGTGTCCTCGATCCGGTCGGTCACCGTCGCGTCGCACTCGCCCACGTCGATCCGCAGGTCGAGCAGCAGCCTCTGCCCGACTTCGCGCTCAGCGGCGGTGACGCCGACGTGGGTGAACAGCGACAGCCCGCTGACCTCGATCGTCACCTCCGGCTCGGAATGGCCCTCCTCGCCCTCGTCGTCGGCGTCTACTTCGTCGTACTCGTCGGGGTCTTCAGCGTCCATTGCGCGCCCACCGTAGCAGCCGTCACTCGGAGGGCGTCAAACACCGGCCCCACGTCATGGACGCGGAACACCCTGGCCCCGCGCTCGAACGCCAGTACGTTGGTGGCGATCGTTGCCGGTAGCCGCTCCTCCGGGCTCTTGCCGCCGGTCAACCGCCCCAGGAACGACTTGCGCGAGGTGCCGATCACCACCGGCCGCCCGATCGCCACGATCTCGTCCAGCCGGCGCAGCAACTCGAGGTTGTGCTCGACGGTCTTGCCGAAGCCGATTCCGGGGTCGAGCAGGATCCGCTGCTCGGCGATGCCGTGGGCGATCGCGAGTTCGGTGCGCGCCACCAGGAACGCCTTGACGTCATCGACGACGTCCTCGTAATGCGGGTCGCGCTGCATCGTTCGCGGCTCGCCGAGCATGTGCATGAGGCAGCAGTCAGCGCCGGCGGCGGCGATCAACGCCGCCATCTCCGGATCGCCGCGCAGGGCGGTGATGTCGTTGACCAGCGTCGCCCCCGCCCCGAGCGCGGCGGCCGCCACCGAGGCCTTCGAGGTGTCGATCGACAGCTGGGCCCGGACCCCGCGCGCCACCAGGCCTTCGATCACCGGCAGGACTCGCTCGAGCTCGAGTTCGGCCGCCACCGGCGAGGCACCGGGGCGCGTCGACTCGCCGCCGATGTCGAGCATCTCCGCCCCCTCCAGCTCGAGGTGCACGCCCTGCTCGATCGCGAGGTCGCGATCGAGGTAGCGACCCCCGTCGGAGAATGAATCGGGCGTCACGTTGATGACGCCCATCACCTTGAAGCTACTCATCGGGCCAGCGGCCATGCTCACCGACGTTACTCATCGGGCCAGCGGCCGTGCTCATCGAAGTACTTTCGCGCCTCCTCCTCCTGATCGCGCTCGTAGTTGCTCTGGACGCTCAGCCGGAACATCCAGTTCAGCATCCACACGATCACCGCCACCAGCAGCAGCCCGACCCCCGCGCCCGCCGCCGGCGTCTTCGCGTGACCGATCACGATCAGCGCCACGCCGGCGATCGCGATGGCCAGCGGGAGCCACACGCGCGTGGCGGTCAGCAGCAGGTGCCGGCCATTAGACACAATCTTCCTCGATGCTCATCGTCGACCAAGGACGTTACCTCGCCGACTTCGCGCGGTTCCTCGCGGCCCGCGACGGGCAGGAGCGCGACGACGCCCAGGCGCTGACCGAACTCGAGTCGGTTCCCCTCGGGCTCCCCGACGGACTCGAGTTGCAGTGGCTCGGGGTGTCCGGATACCGCATCAGCTACGCCGGTCATACCCTGTTCATCGATCCGTATGTCTCGCGCGTGTCGCTGCGCGCGTTGCTCCGCCGCGAGCCGGCGCAGCCCGACCCCGCGCTGATCGATCGCTACATCGGCGATCCGCCGGGTTCCGTGGTGGGGGTGCTCGTGGGCCACACGCACTTCGATCACGCCGTCGACGCGCCGGCGGTGGCGCGGCGCTTCGGCTGCCGCGCCTACGGGTCCGATTCGCTCGTCGCGCTGATGGCGCTATATGGGCTGGCGCATTCCGCGGTGTCCGTCGAGCCCTACCGGCGGTATGAGCTCGGCCCATTTACCGTGAGCTTCGTCCCCAGCGCGCATTCCAAGCTCCTGCTTGGGCTCGCCGTCCCGGCTGACGGCGAGTTGACCTGCGACCACCTCGACGGCCTCAGCGCGGGCGCCTACCGGTGCGGACAGGTGTGGGGCATCCACATCGAAGTCGCCGGGGTCAGCTTCTACCACCAGGGCAGCGCCAACTTGATCGACGACGCGATCCGCCACCGCGGCGTCGACTTCTTCCTCAGCGGCGTCGCCGGGCGGGGGTTCACGCGCGACTTCTGGCCGCGGATCCTGCGCCGGTTGGAGCCACGGGTCGTCGTCCCTACCCACTACGACGACTTCTTCAAGCCGCTGTCGGAGCCGATGGGCTTCACCACCAACGTCCACCTCGCCCACGTCCCCGACGAGGTGCACCGGGTCAGCGGCGATTTTCAGGTCGCCGCGTTACGCGTGGGCGTTCCAACTTCGTAACAACGCGTTCCGGCGGGGGGCGGTTTTAGCCGTCGCCAGGCTATGGCTTTTGTGTTTGCACGAAAGACCCCGTATAGGGACACAACGGTGCAAGGGCATCCCCGTGTCTGGCTCCCTTGACGCCGCCGTCGCCGCAGTCGCCGCTCGTCAACACGGGAACGTAACCCGCAGTCAGCTGATCAGGCTGGGCGCGACCAGCAACGCGATCGCCCATCGAGTCAAGGTAGGCCGACTGTTCCCGGTCTTCCGCACCGTGTACGCGGTAGGCCATTCGCCCCAGACGCCTCTCGAGCGCGCATCCGCGGCCGTCCTCGCGTGCGGGGCCACCGCGGTCCTCAGTCACGGCTCAGCGATGGTCCACTGGGGCTTCTGGAAGCGCTGGGAGACACCGTTCGAGGTCACGGTCACCACCCACCGACGCCCGCAGGGCATCAAGGTCCACCTCTCGCCCACCCTCACGCCACGCGACACCGCCAGCCACCACACAATCCGAACCACGACGCCCGCCCGCACGATCTTCGACATCGCCTCCCGCCTCGATGACGAGCAGCTCGCCCGCGCTTACGCCAACGTCCTCATCTCCAAGAAGCTCCACGAGTCGCAGCTGATCGAGCTGATGCGCAGGCAGAACCCCCGCCACCCCACGATCAGCCGCTTCGCACCGCTCATCAAGAACTCCAGCCCCGCCGGCCCGACCCGCTCCGACTGGGAGCGCGCCCTACCCGCCTTCTGTCGAGCGTACGACCTCCCGGTCCCGGTGATGCCCGCCAGGATCGGCCGCCACACCGTCGACGCCTACTTCCCCGCGGAAGGTCTGATCGTCGAACTCGACGGCTGGGACTTCCACCAGAGCCGCTACTCCTTCGAGACCGACCGCGACCGCGACGCCGACTCGCTGCTGCTCGGCCACCCGACGGTCCGCATCACCTGGGACCGGATGCACGACACGCCGAGTCGCGAGGCCACGCGCCTCCACGGCATCCTCACCCGCCTGAGAGGAAAAGCCGGCTGACTACTCGGCGGTGCCGCCGGCCAACCCCGGACGGGGCAGCGGCCGCGGCGCCTCGCGCCCGGCCCGCTCCGCCGGCGGCGTGCCCGGGATCGGCACCTCGGGCGGCGCGGGCGCTTCAGCCCCGAACACGTCGGCCTCGGTCCCGCCCTCGAGCAACGCCTCGAACTGCTCGCGCTCGATCGTCTCGCGCTTGATCAGGATCTCGGACAGCCTCTGCAGCGTCGAACGGTGCTCGCTGAGGATGCTCTTGGCCTGCACATGGGCCGACTCGACGATCCGCCGGATCTCGTCGTCGATCTCCCGCGCGATCTCGTCGGAGTAGTCCGGCTCGGCGCTGAACTCGCGCCCCAGGAACGGCATCCCGTGATCGTGGCCGAACACGCGCGGCCCGAGCTTGTCGGACATCCCGAACCGCATCACCATCTGCTTGGCCGTCGCCGTCACCTTCTCGAGGTCGTTCGAGGCGCCGGTGGTGATCTCGCTGAAGCAGATCTCCTCGGCGGCGCGACCGCCCAGCGTCATCGCCAGCGTGTCGAGCAGCTCCGCCCGCGTGGTCAGGAACTTGTCCTCGGTCGGCAGCGAGATCGTGTAACCCAGCGCCTGTCCGCGCGAGACCACCGAGATCTTGTGGACCGGATCTGAATTCGGGAGGTAGTGGCCGACCATCGCGTGGCCCATCTCGTGGTACGCGGTGATCCGCCGCTCCTTCTCGGACATCACGCGGGTCTTCTTCTCCGGTCCGGCGATCACCCGCATGATCCCTTCCTCGAGCTCGACCTGGGTGATCTCGCGCTTGCCGTTGCGCGCCGCGAGCAGCGCCGCCTCGTTGACGAGGTTCGACAGGTCGGCGCCGGTGAACCCGGGGGTCTGCCCGGCCAGCGCGTCGACGTCGATCTCCCGCGCCAGCGGCTTGCCGCGCGTGTGGACGTCGAGGATCTTCTTGCGGCCGGTGCGGTCGGGCCGGTCGACGACGATCTGGCGGTCGAAGCGGCCGGGCCGCAGCAGCGCCGGATCGAGGATATCGGGCCGGTTGGTGGCGGCGATCAAGATGATGTTGTCCTTCATCTCGAAGCCGTCCATCTCGACCAGCAGCTGGTTCAGCGTCTGCTCGCGCTCGTCGTGACCGCCTCCGAGGCCGGCGCCGCGGTGGCGCCCGACGGCGTCGATCTCGTCCATGAAGATGATGCAGGGCGAATTCTGCTTGGCCTGCTCGAACAGGTCACGCACGCGCGAGGCGCCCACGCCGACGAACATCTCGACGAAGTCCGACCCCGAGATCGAGAAGAACGGGACCCCGGCCTCGCCGGCGACCGCGCGCGCGAGCAGCGTCTTGCCGGTGCCGGGCGGGCCGTACAGCAGCACGCCCTTGGGAATCCGGGCCCCCAGGGCCTGGAACTTCTTCGGGTTCTCGAGGAACTCCTTGATCTCGTGCAACTCCTCAACGGCTTCGTCGACCCCCGCGACGTCACGGAAGGTGATCTTGGGCGAGTCGACCGACATTCGCTTGGCCCGCGATTTGCCGAACGACATCACCTTGGATCCGCCGCCCTGGACCTGGTTCATGAGGAATATCCAGAACCCGATGAAGATGATGAACGGCAGGATGTAGGTCAGCAGCGACAGCCAGCCGTTGCTCGACTTGCTCTGGATGTTCAGGCCCGACGGGCCGACGTCCTTCTCGGCGTCGTTGATCAACGTCGGCGCGTAGCTGTCGGGATAGCCGACCGAGTACTTGGTCCCGCCGTATTGCGGCAGCAGCGTCACCGATGCGCTGTTGTCCTTCTGGTCGAGCGTGATGCTCTTGACCTGGCCGGTGTCGATCTGCTGGAGCATGTCGCCGAACGTGGGCGCCGGCGAGTGGCTCGAGGAGCCGATCAACTTCTGGGCGAAGAAGGCCAGCACGACCACGATCAGGATCGGGAAGGCGGCGCTCTTGAAAAACCTGCTCATAACAGAAATTCGCGCGTCCAGCGCAGTCCGGGAGTGGTCAAGCGTAGCACCTGAGTTTGCGGCTCTGCCCCGGCTTGCAGCCCACGTTTCACTCCCTTAATGCAGCGACGTAGGGGAGGTTGCGGTAGCGCTCGCCGTGGTCCAGACCGTAGCCGATCACGAACTGATCGGGGATTTCAAATCCGACATAGCGGGTCTGGAGCTCGACCTCGCGCCGTTCGGGCTTGATCAGCAGGGCGCAAACCTCGAGCGACCTGGGATCGCGACCCGCCAGATTTCGCAACAAATACTGCAACGTGAGACCGGAATCGACGATGTCCTCGACGATCAGCACATCCCGCCCCTCGATCACCGCGTCGAGATCCTTGAGGATCCGCACCACGCCGCTCGACTTCGTGGCCGACCCGTAGGACGCCACGGCCATGAAATCGACCTCGCACTCCACCTCGAGATGTCGCATCAGGTCGGAGAGGAAGAACACCGCGCCCTTCAGCACCCCGATCAGCAAGAGGTCCTTGCCCTCGTAGTCGTGCGAGATCTCGGCTGCCAGCTCGCAGACCCGGCGCTGCAGATCCTCCTCGGAGATGAGGATCTCCCCGATCGCATCGTCGCCCGTCACGTCATTTCATTTTAAGGGGGGGCGCTCCGCGCCCCTTGTTTTTTCGGCCGCTGAGGGCTGCGACGGAATCGCAGTACCCCCCGCTCGGTCACCGCGCGCACGCCGTGGGGCAGATCGAGCGCCGCGTTGGACGTCAACGCGGTGATCTCCTCCACACGCCTCGCGGTGCCCGGCGCCGGGCCGCCGGCCGCGGCGTCGGCCAGGCGCTGGACCACCAACCGCTGCAGCGCCACCGGCAACTCCCGCAGCCGCGCCACCGCGATCGAGCGCCGTCCCTCCAGGACCTCGTCGATGAGGCCCTCGAGGACCGCGGATTCGTCGCGCAGGATCTCGGCCAGCGCGAGCACGTTCTCCTCGGCCGCCGGATGGATCGTTCGCAACGCCGGCACCAGCTCGCTGCGGATCCGCCCGCGCGCGAACTGGTTGTTGCTCTCGTCCTCGCGCCACGCGAGCCCGCGCTCCGCGCAGTACCCGGCGGTCTCCGCGCGCGTGAAGCCCAGCAGCGGCCGCACCAGGCGCCCCTCCCGCGCCCGCATCCCCAGCAGCGCTCGGCGCGACGGCGAGGAAGCCAGCCGGTAGAGGATCGTCTCGACCTGGTCGGTCGACGTGTGCCCGGCCGCCACGTCGGCGCCCGACGCCAGCGCGAGCTGAGCCGCCGCGCCGTAACGCTGATCACGCGCCCACGCCTGGAGGTTGCCCGTCTCGGGGCGGAGCGGCCTGCGGACCTCGAGCATCACCCCCAGGCGCTCGCAGACCTCCCGGCAGTGGCGCTCGTCGCGGTCGGCCGCGTCGCGCAGGCCGTAGTTGACGTGCAGCGCGCTGACCGCATCGGACCGAGCGATCCCCACCGCCACGTCGAGCAGACACGTCGAGTCGCGCCCCCCCGAGTACATCACGACCACCGCGCGGCCCGGAGTCAGCAGGCCGTCACGACGGACGCGCTCCGCGATCACTTCCCCGGCAGCCATCGCCTTCCACCGAATCGGCGTCGGGGCCTCGCTGAAGACGAGGCCCCTCCGCCCGCGGACATTACGGCCCGCTGCGTCGGCCGTAGGCGCTCGTCACGTTTCCGGCGGCACCTCGCGGGAGTGCTCTCGGGATCCGGGGGCGCACCCACGCTCCGACCTGTTGCCTGGTTCGTTCTCGTAGGTCTACTCGCCCTACGCCCGTCTGTCAATGCCACTCACACCTCGAGGTGCGGGTAGTCGGCGGCGATCAGATCGCGGTAGCGCGCAAAGAGCGGCTTTGTGATCGGAATGATCGCCAATGCCGCCTTCACGTCGCCGCCGGCCTTGATCCGCCGGCGGGCGATCGCGATCGCCACATTCTCCTTGCCCTGGAAGTACCGGTTGGCCGTGTCGGAGCTCATCGCCAGCGTCACCTTCGGTTCCCAGTTGACCTCGTCCGTCCACTCCCAGGCCAGGTTGGGCTCCTCCGGTCGGCCGGCGCGGATGTTGACGACCATCTCGAGGTCGGTGAACTCGAACCGCTGCGGCGTGTCGGCGGCCCGCAGCCGGGGACCCATCTCCGGGTCGTCGCTCATCAACGTAAACGTCCGATCCATCACTTCCCGGAACTCCTGTGAGGACTTGAAGACGGTCATGAATCTGGCGAGTCTAAGTGTCTAAGCTCGCGCGCGGATGGTTGCCCCGATCCACCTCCACCCCACCGCGCAGCTGGCCGAGCGGGTCCTGCTGCCCGGCGATCCGGGCCGCGCCTTGCTGTTGGCGCAAACGCTGCTCGCCGAGCCGCGGATGTTCAACCACAATCGGGGGCTGTGGGGGTACACGGGGACCGCCGCCGACGGCGCCCCGCTGACCATCCAGAGCACGGGCATGGGCGGGCCAAGCGCCGCGATCGTGATCAGCGAACTGGCCGACCTGGGCGCCCGACGCCTGGTCCGGGTCGGCACCTGCGGCGCGCTCGACCGGTCGCTGTCGCTGGGGGATCTGCTGATCGCCACGGAGTCGATCGCCGCCGATGGCACCAGCCGCGGCCTCGGCGCGCCGGACCGGGTCGGTGCGACTCGAGAGCTCCTCGAGGCGCTGTTGGCGGCCGGCGACGGCACCGCCGCCGCGGGGCCGGTCGCCTCGACCGACCTGTTCTACGACCGGCCACCCGACGAGGATCGGGGGTGGCGGGGCGCGGGCGCGCGAGCCTTCGAGATGGAGGCCGCGACCCTGTTCGTCGTGGCCGAGCGCCGCGGACTGGCTGCCGGCGCCGTCCTCGTCGTGGCCGCCACCGCCCCGCCGGACCGCGTCGGTATCGATTCCGAGGCGCTCAAGCTCGCCGAGCAGCGGATGGGCGAGCTCGCCGCGCGGGCGCTCGCCGCGAACTGACCACCGTCAGCCGGCGCGCAGGCCGGCCTGCGCCGCCTCGATCCTCGCCAGCGCCCCCTCGATCGCCTCGAGCCGCTTGTCGACGGCGGCCAGGCCTCCGAGGCCCTCGATCTGCTGCTCGATCCGGTCGAGCCCATCCTCGACTCCCTCCAGACGCTGCGAGACGGCGCGCACGCGGCGGGTCAGCCGCTCCATGTCGCTGGCCGACGGGAGGTTGAGCGCCCCCATCGCGGCCTCTTGAGCGCGCACGGCGCGCTCGCGCGTCTCGAACGCGGCCGACAGCGCGCCACTGACCACGGGGTTCTCGAGCAACTCCTGGGCGAGCTTGCCGATCGTCTCCTCCCCCTGGCGAGTCACCTTCCGCCGCAAGCCTTCATCCTCGGTCATCGTCAGCTCGTCTCCTGGATCGTGATCGCCGGCTCCCACGCCGACGCACGTTATCGATCCGCGACCCCCGTCAGGAGTTGCTCTCCGTCTCAATCTCAGGTCGAGAATCAGGCTGTCAAGCCGGCCCCGGGCTCGCTACAGTTTGCGGACAGACGGCCGATGCGACGGGGGGGCGCTCGCAACCGGCGATTAACAAACCCCTCGGATCGGGTAGCTACGGTCCCCCGGATCTGCCGCGAACGGTTCCGCGTTGAAAACCGAAACCTCAGTCAGTAGCTTCCCCGGTGCGTCGCCGATCCACGCGGCGTCACAGACTTGCGTACGCGGAGCCTGCGGGAGGAGTTAGCCAGAGTGTTCAGGAGCCGAAAGCGTCTGGTGGGCCTTGCCATGGTTGGCGGTGCGCTGACCATGCTCGGCGTCGCCGCGACTCCAGCGCTGTCGGCCGGCACCTGCACGCTTACGGTGACGTTCGTCAACGGGCGGACGATCACGCTCAGCGTGCCCCAGGGGGAACCGCTCGACCAGGTCACGCTCCCGATCAAGAAGCCGGTCGCCAGCGAGACGGAGACGTGTCCCACGCAGTCTTCCTCTAGCTCGTCGTCTACGTCGACCACTACGACGACCGTCACCTACTCCTCGACGGGGACGCGCACCACCACGACGACGACCACGCACTCGGGCTCGCACACGACCACGACGACGACCCAGAGCGAGTCCGGTGGTCCCGGCCCCGGCGGCAATCACACGACGACGACTTCGAGCTCGACCACCACGTCCTCCCGGACGACGTCGAGCCGCTCGAAGTCATCCACCACCACCCGGTCGTCTTCGTCGTCGAGATCGACGTCCACCTCCACATCGACGACGAAGACCAAGTCGAAGTCGAAGTCGAAGTCGAAGTCGTCATCGTCATCTTCGTCGCCCAGCGCCAGCTCCTCTTCGTCGAGCACGTCGTCGTTCTCGTTCCCCGGTGCAACCCCAACCGGCGTGCCGAACTTCTTCATCGACAACTTCCAGATCCCGCCCTTCCTGCTCCCGATCTATCAAGCCGCGGGGATCGAGTATCAGGTGCCGTGGCAGGTGCTGGCGGGGATCAACGAGATCGAGACCGACTATGGACGGAACCTCAGCGTGAGCTCAGCCGGCGCCGTCGGGTGGATGCAATTCCTCCCGTCGACGTGGAAGGTGTGGGGGGTCGACGCCACCGGTTCGGGCTACGCGGATCCTTACAACCCGGTCGACGCGATCTTCGCCGCCGCACGCTATCTCCACGCCGCCGGCGCGTCGCAGAACCTCTCGCAGGCGATCTTCGCCTACAACCACGCCGACTGGTACGTGCAGTCGGTGTTGCTCCGCGCTCAGCTGATCGGGGGGATGCCGCAGTCGCTGATCGGCGCCCTGACCGGACTCGTCGAGGGGCATTTCCCGGTCGCCGCGCAGGCCAAGTACGCCGACGACTACGTCGCCCAGTTGGCCAACAAGCGCGTCACCGGATCGAATGCGGCGATCCCCGTCGACTCCAATCCATCGAGCACCGGCACCGCGATCTACGCCAAGCGGGGCTCGCCGGTGATCGCCGTCAACGACGGCAAGATCGTCGGCGTCGGCCACAACGCCCAGCTGGGTAACTACATCGAGCTACAGGACTCGACGGGCAACGTCTACACCTACGCTCAGCTCGGCTCGATCCCCAGGCTGTATCCGGTACCCAGGCCGGTGCAGCTGACCGCCAAGCAGATCGCCAAGGAACTCGCGACGCCGGTCACGCCGAAGAAGCCGAGCGCTCCGGCCACCGCCGGATCCCAGCAGACGACGCCGAACGTGACCACAGCTCAGGCGACCAAGGAAACCAAGGCGTCCGCCCCCGCCGCGCTCCAGGTCAGCTCCACGAAGTCGACCAGGACCACGACGACCGCCTCGGTGCCAGTGGCGATGCCCAAGGAGCGGCTGTTCGCCAACCCCTACAACCCGGCCTCCTATGCGGCCGGCGGCGCCTTGCAGATCCAGGACTCGAGCAGCAGCCCGTCGATCAGCAACTTCCAGAACTACTTCTCCGACGTGCTGCATCTGGCCAAGAACCAGTACACGCTGGAGCCGCTCAAGGCCGGCGCGATCGTCGTCGCCGGCACGATCCTCGGTCGCCTGGGTGCCGGCACCAAGCAGCAGAACTCGCACGTGCTGTTCATGATCAAGCCCGCGGGCAACAAGGCGCCCTACATCGATCCCAAGCCGATCCTCGACGGCTGGAAGCTGTTGGCCGCGACGGCCATCTACCGCGCCGACGGCCTGAACCCGTTCGTCGGCAAGGACCCGTCGATCGGGCAGATCCTGCTGATGTCCAAGGAGCAGCTGATCGAGCGCGTGCTCAACGATCCCCACGTGTCGATCTACGCCTGCGGACGGCGCGACGTCGAGGACGGCTCGATCGACCGCAGGATCCTCGGCGTGATCGAGTTCCTCTCGGCCTCGGGCCTCGACCCGACGGTCTCCGGCCTCAAGTGCGGGGCGAGCGTCACCGCCGCCGACGGCGTCGATGCCGCCGGGGCGACGGGCGAGTCGGTCGACATCTCGAAGATCAACAACATCCCGATCGAGGGCCACCAGGGCCCGGGCTCGATCACCGACCTGACGATCCGCCGGCTGCTCACCCTCCAGGGCCTATTCCGGCCCGACGAGATCGTCTCCACGATGAGCTACAAGGGCCAGTCCAACACGCTCTCGCTCCCCGATCACGCCAATCGGATCCAGGTCACGTACACCCCGCTGTACGGCGCCAACAGCAAGGCCTCGGGCCAGGTCAAGTCGATCCTCGAGCCCGGACAGTGGACGCAGCTCATCAGCCGCCTCAACCAGATCCCCGAACCGGTCGTCCCGGTCGCCCCCAGCAAGTACGCGATCAAGACGACGGCCGGCGCTTAACCCCGTAACCCCCAGAGGCGCGGACGTATCGCCCGACTGTTCCGCTTCAGCCAGGTGGAGCTGCCCTGGGCCCTCGGGCCGCCGGACGGCCGGTACCTCCTGCGGCGCGCCGGCGATGATCCGGACGCCGACCCGGCGCACGTACTCGTGATCGCCACCCTCGGAGCGCCCGAACGCCGGCGGCGAATTGATCGGCGGACCAAGCGTGAGGCTCAACCTCAGCCTGAGGCGAGTGCCGTCACCACCGGCCGCGCGACGATCGTCGACGTCGGCTCGCCGTTCGCCACCGAGGATCAGGCACGCGCCTGGCTCGGGCGCGCCGGCGAGGACGAGCTGGCCGGCGACCTGGCCGTCCTCAACCGCGCTTTGCACGCGCTCCGCCTCGTCACCGCCGATCCGTATCTCAACGCGGTCAGCCGGGACCAGGCGCTGGTGGCTCGCGTCGGCTACGGCGGCGGCGAGCAGGTGGCCGATAGTCTGTGGGCCGACGCGCGCGAGCTGCTCGTCCGCCCGGCACGCCAGCGCCGGACCAAGGTGCTCCAGCCCCAGGCCCGGTTAGCCGCCGTGCTCGGCGGCCGCCAACGGCCCCTCGTGTGCGAGGAGCTGACGCTTCGGGCCCGCCTCGACCTCGACCAGGGGCGCGACCGCGAGGCCGCCCTACAGCTGCTCGTCGCGCTCGACGCCTCCCTCGCCGAGCTGCCGGTCGATCCCGCCGGAGCCACCCTTCACGACCGTGTGACGGAATTGCGGGGCCAGCGCGACGCGGTGGCGCGGGCCGCCCAGGCCGCGCTCGCCGGCGCTCTGTCGGCCGACGAGCGCGCGACGGTTCAGTTCACCGTCGGGCGGATCGAGGCGGCGCTGCGGGCGCGCGCGGTGGCCGACGTCTGACCGCGCGTCCGACTAATCCCCGAGCTCGAGCGCCTCGAGCACGGCCGCGAGATCCTCGACCACGTCGCCGTCCATCCGCACCGCCGCGACGCCGTCGAACTGTGTCCGACCCTGCGTCACGATCGCGATCCGCCCGCCGGCCTCCAGCGTCATCTGGGGCAGCTGGCCGACCGGATACACCTCCAGCGACGAGCCGATGCACAGCATCAACTCGGCGCCGGCCGCGAGCTCCTCGGCACGCAGGAGCGCGTCGACTGGGAGGTACTCGCCGAACAGCACGACGTCGGGCTTGAGCGCGCTCCCGCAGTCGCAGCGCGGCACGCCGTCGCCGGCCGTCACCTGCCGAGCCCGAACCTCGTTGAGCTCGTACCGCTCGCCGCAGGCCTGGCACGAGGAGGAGGCGATCGTGCCGTGGACCTCGATCAGCTCGCGCTGCCCGGCGCGGCGATGGAGCTGATCGATGTTCTGAGTGATCACCGCGTCGAGCAGCCCGGCCCGCTCGAGCTCGGCCAGCGCCTCGTGGGCGCGGTTCGGCTGCTTTTCCTCCAGGGTTTGGAAACGGGTTCCGTAGAAGCGCCAGAACCGCTCGGGGTCGCGCTGGAAGACGTCGATGTGGGCGACCTCCATCGGGTCGACGTTCGCCCACAGCCCGGTACCTGGAGACCGGAAGTCCGGGATCCCCGAGGGCACCGAGATGCCGGCTCCGGTCAGCGCCACGACCGATCGCGCCTCGCGGATCAGCCCCGCGAGCTGGGCCGCTGGGGTCCGGACCGCGCTCACTTGCCCTGGAACCGCGGGGGACGTTTCGCCAGGAAGGCCGAGATCCCCTCGCGGGCGTCCTCGGAGCCGAACACCTGCACGAAGCCCCGCTTCTCGGCGTCGATCCCGTGGTCGAGATCGCCCGCCGCCGACACCGTCTTGATCAGCTGTACGGACAACGGCGCCTGACCCGCGAGCTTGCGCGCCCACGCCAGCGCCGTGTCGAACAGCTCGTGATCGGGGACCACCCGGTTCGCGAGCCCGAACTCGTACGCCTCGTCGGCGGCGATCGCGTCGCCGGTCAGGTTCATTTCCAGCGCCTTCGCCTCGCCGACCAACCGCGGCAGCCGTTGGGTGCCGCCGAAGCCGGGGATGATCCCGAGGTTGATCTCCGGCTGGCCGAACGTCGCCGACTCGGCCGCGATCCGGATGTCGCACGCCATCGCCAGTTCGCACCCACCCCCGAACGCGCCCGCGTTGACCGCGGCGATCGTGGCGATGCTCGACATCTCCATCGCCCGCAGCAGCGCATGCATCTCGTCGAGTTGCCGCTGTCCGGCCACCGCGTCCATCGTCGTGAACGATTTGATGTCGGCCCCGGCGCAGAACAGCATCGGGTTGGCCGAGGCGAATACGACCGCCCGCACGGTGCCGGCCGCGGTGACCGCATCCCACACCTTCTGCAGCACGCCCACGACCTCGGGCGAGATCGAGTTCGCCGGGGGTCGATCGAGCCACGCGATCGCGATCTGCTCGCGCGTCTCGAGCTTGATCGGGGACTCCTCCCATCCGTCGTCCGGCGCCGGGTACGGGAAGAACCCCTGGCCACTCTTGACCCCCAGCCGTCCCTGGGCGACGAGGCGCCGCAGAATCGACGGCGGCTCGAAATCCTCGCCCCACTCCTCGGTGGCGCGTTCCAGCTTGGCGACGACCTCGTCGAGGCCGAGCTGGTCCGCCCGCGCGAACGGCGGCGGGGTGATCCCCGCCCCGGCCATCATCCCTAGGTCGATGTCCCGGATCGTCGCCACCCCTTGCTCGAGCACCAGACAGCTCTCGACGAGCGCCTTGAGCGTGAAGCGGTCGATCAGCGCCGCCGTATCGAGATCAGTTCCCGTGCTCATAGAAACCCTTTCCGGTCTTGGCGCCGAGGTCCCCGGAGGCCACCAGGGCCCGCAGTCGCTTGTGGACGTAGAACCGATCTCCGTATGACTCCTGCAGGTGTTCGGCGACGTGGAGCACGGTGTCGAGCCCGAGCAGATCGGCCAGGAAGAACGGGCCCACCGGCGCCGCCTTGGACTCGGCGACCAGCTTGTCGAGCTCCGCGACGTCGATCCCCGTCTCCTCCTGCACGCGCCACAGCTCGGAGGCACTCGAGTTGAGGATCCGGTTGACCACGAACCCCGGCGCCTCACCACACCGGATCGGCAGCTTGCGGATCGTCTGGGCGAAGTTGGCCGCCGCCTGCGCAGTCTCAGGCGAGGTGTCCTCGCCCTCGATCACCTCGATCAGCCGCATCACCGAGGCGGGATAAAAGAAATGAAAGCCGACCACCTGGTCCGGGCGGCCCGTCGCCTCGCCCATCTCGGTGATCGACAGCGACGAGGTGTTCGAGGCCAGGATCGCGTGGCCGGGGGTGGCCTCGTCGAGCTCCGAGAACACCACCTGCTTGATCTCCATCCGCTCCGGCACGGCCTCGATCACGAAGTCGACGTCGCCGAATCCCTCGTACGTCGTCGTACCGGTGATCGACGCGACCTTGCGCTCGAGCTCCGCGGCCTCGAGTTTCCCGGCATCGACGCGTCCCTGCCACAGGGAGCGGGCCTTGGCGACCCCGGTATCGACGGACTTCTGATCGACGTCCTTGAGCACAACCGGGATGTCGGCGTCGGCGATCACGAACGCGATCTCCCCGCCCATCGTGCCGGCGCCGACCACTCCAGTTTTGAAGACGAACATGGGCCTCCGCTTGTCAGATCAGGCGTGTCGGTTAGGTCGCTCCGCCTCGTGGCGGAGGGGCAGGTGAGTCTAGATGCCGGCCCGCTCTCACCCGCTCGCCAGCGCCGCCCCGAACCTCGCCAGTGTCCGCTCCAACGACGCCGCCATCGCCCGCCGCACGAACAGCAGGTCGACCACCGGGGTAACGAGCGAACGCTTGGTGATCCGGTACTCGAGCGCCAGCACGACCTCGACGCCATCGCCGGCGGCGGCGAAGCTGACGCTTTGGCGTCCGGTCAGCGAGTCGTCACTGACCTCCAGTACCTGCCCCATCTCATTCTCATACGCGGTCACCCGCTCCACCACGTGCCCGCGCCCCGCGGGGCCGGACTCCCATCTCACCACGGCCCCCACCCCCGGCCAGGCGCCCACGACCGACACCACCCGCTCGAGCCCGTCGATCCACTCCCGCCACCGGCTGGTGTCATACCAGCAGCGCTCGACCGCGGCGACGGTGCAGTGGTGATAGCTGGCCGATGCGCTGACGATCGTCATCGTGGGTGGTGAAAGTGTGGCGGGCGGACGCTCGTCCGGAGTAGGCTTCTTCGCACCATGACCGAGACGCTCCCCGAACGGATCAAGCCCTACACGAATATCTCCTCCAAGGCGTACGAGCACCCGGCCGACCGCGCCGCCACCGCCGCCCTGAAGTCGATCCCGATGATGGAGACCGTCGTGCGCAAGCTCGTGGAGTGGCGCTACGAGCGGGCCCTGCGCCAGTTCTACCTCGGCACCTCGGTCAAGGTCGGCGAAAACCAGCTGCCAGGACTGTGGGCGGCCCACCGCGACATCTACCGGATCCTCGACATGCCCGAGATCTACGACGTCTACGTGACCGACGGCGTGATCGGCGGCGCGCTCGCGATCGGCTCCGGTAAGCCGATGATCGTGATCGATTCGAACCTCCTCCTGCGCCTCGGCTCCGGCGAGCAGCGCGTGGTCGCCGGCCACGAGGTCGGTCACATCCTCTCCGACCACGTCGTCTACATGACCGCGCTGAATATCCTCCTCAGCGTCGGCGTCGGCACCCTGCCGCTGTTCCTCGGCATCCCCTACCGCGCCGTCCGCGCCGTGCTGCTCGAGTGGTACCGCGCCGCCGAGCTCAGCTGCGACCGCGCCGCCACGCTCGCCGTCCGCGACCCTCAGATCGTCTGCCGCACCCTGATGGTCACCGCCGGCGGCCTGCCCCACGACCAGCTCAACCTCGACGCGTTCATGGCCCAAGCGATGGAGTACGAGAGCTGGGACGATCCCAGCGACCGCGTCCGCCGCTTCTTCAACGAGATCGGCCAGACCCACACCTACGCCGTCCGCCGCGTGTCCGAAGTGATGAAGTGGGTCCAGGCCGGCGACTACGACCGCATCGTCCGCGGCGAGTACCGCACCCGCAACCAGCAGAGCGACGTCCGCGAAGAGGCCGGCGACGCCTTCCAGTTCTACGCCGAGCGCTTCCGCGCCATCTTCCGCGAGGCCGGCGAGAACATCGCCAACCTCGGCAACCAGATGGGCGGCGTAGCCGACCAGCTCGCCGACTGGGTCCGCAAGCGCGGCGGCGGCCCCGGCCCCGGCGGCGGCAACGACGATTAGCTGTCCCGACGTCTCGTCTGACGCGATCGCTGCGCTGACGGGACTACCGTGCGGCGGCCCCGCGATCCGCACGGCCTAATTGGCTGGGAAGGGGATGTGAGCCGCCGCCCCGGAGCTCCCGGGTAGCTCCCCGGAAGCCAGGGTCGGGCGGAGCGCAAACTTATAACTAAGTGATAAAGATTCTGGGCCGAAAACCCGCCTCCCACTAGCTCGGCGGTCCCGATCGGCCCCGTTCGAGGGCTTCGACCAGGGATCGAAGCCGAACATTGGCAAATTTCCGCCGAGGGGTGGCGGCGAATTGCCGAAGTTCGGCTTTTGACCGTCCTCAAGGCCAAGTTTCCAGTTATCACTTTTCGACAAAGTGTCTGCCGCCCCACAGTCACCCCCGGCGAGAGCTCCTCCCCCCGGAGGTCGGGCGCACCAGCGCCCCGACCTCCTTGCCAATTAGCGCAGCGCGGCGGCGGCAGCCAAACCGCCCGACCGCCAACGGCAACGACCGCGCCCCGCGCCTCGCCCAAGCCACTCGCGGCGGTTTGGCTGACGACGACCGCCGCGCTACAAGCGAAGCAACTCCCACACGCCCCCCAACGGGAACGCAAACCGGCAACCCGCACGCCCACCACGGGAGCGCAGCGGCCTCCCGACTCGAGCCTGGCCCTCCCCACCCCCGAACTCTTGACACACCGACTCAGTCGCGATATATCGTTATATATCGATACCGACCCTAGTGAGGGCACAATGACTGAAGAGGCTTTTGGCGATTTTCCTCCCCGCTGGCTGTGGGCGATGGCGAAGGGCGGCGGTCGCGGCGGCCCGCGCCACCACCACCGGATGGACGACCTCGAGCGGATGGCAGCGATGCGGCAGTTCCGTGGCGGGCCGTTCGGCGGACCGCCCTTCGGCGGTGGCCGCGGCCGCGGTCGCCGGCGTCGCGGCGACGTGCGCGTGGCGCTGCTGATGTTGCTCGCCGAGGAGCCCCGCAACGGCTACCAGCTGATGCAGGCGATCGAGGAGCGCAGCGACGGGCGGTGGCGCCCGAGCCCCGGCTCGGTCTACCCCACGCTGTCGCAGCTCGAGGACGAAGGGCTGATCCGATCGATCGACCGCGACGGTCAGAAACTGTTCGAGATCACCGATGCGGGCCAGGAGCGAGTCGCCCAGGCGGGCAGTGAAACGGCACCGTGGGACAGCGAGGATGACCCCCAGGAGCAGCCGCTGGCGAAGCTCGGCCCCCTCATGGTCCAGGTGGGAAAGGCGACCTGGCAGGTCGCCCAGGCGGGCGATGATGAGCAGATCGGGAAGGCGATCGAGACTCTGACCGAGACCCGCCGCAAGCTTTATCGGATCCTTGCCGAGGATGCGGATGATTGACGGCGTAACCTCAGGAGCTAGATGAGCTATTCGAGTAATGGCGCGGGCGCGACGGCCGCGAGCGCGATCGTCGTCCGCGAACTGACCAAGGACTACGGCGAGATCCACGCCGTGCGCGGCGTCGACTTCGAGGTCGCCACCGGCGAGGTGTTTGGGTTCCTGGGACCGAACGGCGCCGGCAAGACGACCACGATCAGCATGCTCTGCACGCTGGTCACGCCAACCAGCGGCGAGGCCAAGGTGGCCGGCCACGACGTCGTCACCGAGCGTGACGACGTGCGCCGGAACATTGGCCTGGTGTTCCAGGATCCGACCCTCGACAACTACATGACGGGCGCTCAGAACCTGGAGCTCCACGCTGAGCTGTACGGCATCCAATCCGATCTGGTCAAGCCCCGGATGCGGCAGGTGCTCGAGATGGTGGGGCTGTGGGACCGCAAGGACTCGCCGGCCGGAACCTACTCGGGTGGCATGCGGCGCCGGCTGGAGATCGCGCGTGGGATGATGCACTCGCCCCGCGTGCTGTTCCTCGACGAGCCCACGGTCGGCCTCGACCCGCAGACGCGGCGGTCGATCTGGTCCTACATCGCCGAGCTCAAGGAGCGCGAGGAGATCACGATCTTCATGACCACGCACTACATGGACGAGGCCGAGTGGTGCGACCGGATCGCAATCATGGACCAGGGCCAGATCGTCGCCCTCGACGCCCCGGAGACGCTCAAGGCCGGCATCGGCAAGGACCGCGTGACGATCCACACCGACGACGACGACGCGGCGATCGCCGCGCTGGCGGAGCGGTTCGGGATCGAAGCGCGCGTCTCGGAGGGCGCGGTGACGTTTGGCGTGCCGGGCGGCGAGGAGTTCATCCCGCAGCTGTTCGCCGAGCTGGGCGTGCCGATCAAGGGCGTCAGCGTGCACCGCCCCAGCCTCGACGACGTGTTCATGTCCTACACGGGAACGACGATCCGGGACGCGGAGGAGGACGCGGGTAAGAACCGCAACCGGATGATGATGCAGATGATGCACGGAGGTCGCCGTTGAGCACCACCACCGACAGAACGACCACGACCGAGGCGCCGGCCGCGGCCGCGCCGATCATTCAGGTCCACGTCCCGCCGCATAGCCTCTACTCCGAGCTGCGGGCGATCCGCATCGTCTGGCGCCGGGATCTGATCCGCTTCAAGAGCGATCGCGTGCGGATGGTGTCGACGCTGGTGCAGCCGTTGCTGTTCCTGTTCGTCCTCGGCTCGGGCCTTCAGCAGCTGTCGGCCGCCAGCACCCACGGCGTCAACCTCAAGACGTTCATCTACCCCGGGATCCTGTGCATCTCGGTCATGTTCACGGCGATGTTCTCGGCCGCCTCGATCGTCTGGGACCGGGAGTTCGGCTTCCTGCGCGAGATGATGGTGGCGCCGATCCGGCGCAGCTCGATCGTGATCGGCAAGTGCATCGGCGGGGCCACCGTGGCGTGCTCGCAGGGGGTCATCATGATCCTGCTCGGGCCGCTGGTCGGCGTCCCCTACAACGTCGTGTTGATCCTCGGCATCTTCGCCCTTCAGCTGTTGCTCGCGTTCACGATCACGGCCTTCGGGGTGATGATCGCGGTGCGGATCAAGCAGATGCAGGCGTTCTTCGGCGTCATGCAGATGATCGTGATGCCGATGTTCTTCATCTCCGGCGCGCTGTTCCCGGTCGCCAACCTGCCGGGCTGGCTCGCCGTGCTCAACCGGCTCGACCCGCTCACCTACGCCGTCGACCCGATGCGGCGGCTGGTCTTCAACCACATCTCGATCTCGCCGGCGGCTCGCCAGGCGCTGGATCCCGGCGTGACCTGGTTCGGATGGCACGTCCCCGCGCTGCTCGAGGCGGGCATCATCCTGCTCCTCGGGCTGATCGCGCTCGGGATCGCGATCTGGGAGTTCAGCACGACCGAATAGCCCCCGGTCTCCCCTGTAGTACGAAAGTCACCGCACCTTCACAGAATCTTCATATTTGCCTCTGGCCCCGTGTTCAGACTGCGCCGGGCAATGGGGTCGGAGCTGATTCTGATACTGGTGGTCGTCGCCGGCTTCTCGTTCGACTTCACCAACGGGTTCCACGACACGGCCAACGCGATGGCGACGTCGATCGCCACCGGGGCGCTGAAGCCCAGGGTGGCCGTGTTTCTCTCGGCGGCGCTGAACTTCATCGGCGCGTTCATCTCGATCAGCGTCGCGGCCACGATCGCGAAGGGCATCGTCAGTCCGAAGGTGCTGGTCGGCGGCGACGGCCTTGAGCTCGTCCTGGCGGCGCTGATCGGCGCCATGACGTGGAACCTGATCACCTGGTATCTCACGATTCCTTCGAGCTCCAGCCACGCGCTGATCGGCGGCGTGGTCGGAGCGACGATCGTCGCGACGGCGTCCGGCGACGTCGACTGGCACAACCTCGTGCAGACGGTGGTCGTGCCGGCAGTCCTATCGCCGTTCATCGCCGGCGGCGTCGCGGCGATGGGCACTTATCTGGCCTACCGATTGATTCGCCGGCTCGGTCAGCGCGAGGCGCGGACCGGATACCGCTACGGGCAGATATTCTCCGCATCGCTCGTGTCGCTCGCCCACGGCACGAACGATGCCCAGAAGACCATGGGCGTCATCTCGCTGGCCCTGATCGCCCACGGCGACATCAGCGCGGTCCACTTCTCGGTCCCGCTCTGGGTCAAGCTCGGGTGTGCACTGTCGATCGCCGGTGGCACCGCCACCGGCGGGTGGCGGATCATCAACACCATGGGTAACCGGATCACGAACGTCGAGTCGCCGCAGGGATTCGCCGCCGAGTCCTCGAGCGCAGCCGTCATCCTCGCCTCGTCGTACTACGGCTACCCGCTCTCGACGACGCAGGTCGTGACCGGCGGCGTAACCGGCGCGGGTCTCGGCAAGGCGGGCGGCACCGTGCACTGGAACGTGCTCGGGCAGATGCTGGGCGCGTGGGTGTTGACGATGCCCGGGGCCGGCATCCTCGGCGGCGTCACGTGGGCGATCGCGGATCTGTTCGGCGCCCACTCCAATCTCGGCGCGCTCGTGATCTGTGCCCTCGCAATACTTGGCGCGGCCGGGCTGTGGACGCTCGCCCAGCGTAACAAGGTGACTGCCGACGACCTCGACCGCACGAACGTGAGTGTCGTCGAGGAGGCGGAGCGGGCCGGGGTTCCCGCCGCGATCGCGACGACTTGAGCGCAAGCGTATGGCCATCCTCGCCGAGGCATACATAAATTGGGGCGCGCTGTGGAAGATCATCGTCGTATCGTTGGTCGGGGGCGCCGGAGTCGTGGTCGTGTTCGGCTTCCTCCTGCTCGCCGTCAAGCGGGCGCAAGCGTCGAAGAGCGAGGGCAGCAAAGTCGCCAATTACGCGCTCGGCGGCCTCTGTGGGGTGATCTGCGTGGGCGCCATCGCGATCGGAATCGTCGCCATGGCCGACAAGCCGGCCTCGAAGGCGAAATCATCGGCCAAGTCAAAGTCAGCCGCCGTGTACACGGCACCGGCTTCCGGACGTAGCTTGGTGGCCTCCACGGGGTGAGCACGGTACGGTCGGCGAGCGTCGGCTGGGGCGAATCTCCGACGCCGTGTCTACACAACCCCGAGCCGAGCGAGATCGCCGAGCACCTCGGGCGGGGCGAGTTCTTCTGGCTTGACCTCGAGGGTCCATCCGAGAAGCAACTCCAGATGCTGGCCGATCTCGTCGGGTTGCACCCGCTGACCGTCGAGGACGCCCGCACCTTCGAGCAACGCCCGAAGATCGAGGAATACGAGGGGTACGTGTTCCTCGTCGTGTTCGGCGTCGATCCGGGCACGAGCTCGGGTGGCCCGCTGTTACGCGAGGTCCATCTGATCATCTCCGGCGATTTCATCGCCACGATCCATCGCCGGCCGTTACGAGCCCTCGAGGATGTCCGCGCCATCTATCGGCTCCACGCCGTACGCAGCGAGCAGTTTCTCGTCTACAAGATCCTCGACGCGGTCACCCAGACCTTCTTCCCGGTCCTCACGCGGATCGACGACGACATCGACGAGATCGAGCAGGAGCTGATCCAAAAGCCGACCGAGGAGATCCTGCGGCGGATCTTCTCGATCAAGCGTGATCTGGTCGCGATGCGGCGGGTGGTGGCCCCGGAGCGGGACGTGTTCGCCCGCAATGCCGAGCGGATCGGCGAGCTGCGCGGTTTGAAGTCGGACGCTCGCCTGTACTACCGCGACCTCTACGACGCCCTCATCCGCGTGTCGGAGCTCGTCGACTCCTACCGCGACCTGCTGAGCGGCGCCACCGACATGTACCTGTCGACGGTCGCCAATCGCCAGGGCGAGATCAACAAGCAGCTGACGATCATCGCCACGATCTTCCTTCCGCTCACCTTCATCACCGGGTTCTTCGGCCAGAACTTCGCCTTCATGACCGACCACATAACCAACACCACCTGGTCGTTTCTGGTCTTCGGACTCGGTCTCCTGATCGTCTCGACAATCGGCTTCCTGATCTACTTCCGGCGCAAGAAGTGGATGTAGACGAGCCGCCGTATCAACAGTTCGGAGGATTCTGATGCCTGATCCGACAGGGCGCTGGGTCAACCAGACACAATGGCAATGCCCGAAGTGTCTGTGGGTCAACGAGGACACGGACGAACGGTGTGAGAAGTGCGACGCCAGCGTCCGTCCCCCCGCGGATGAGCCGGTCAGACCCCACGACCCGCTCGACGTGGTTGGCCGGGATCGGGAACCGGGGGAGGCTCCGAGCCGGCCCGTGGAAGTGGCCACGAAGGCCATTCAGACCGTGACCAGGGTGACCCGCACCAAAGCCATCGCGCTGATCGGCGACAGCCTGCGCTCCGGACTGACGAAATACGGCGAACACGGCGATCGAGCCTGGCAGGCCATCGACGCTATGCCCGACGACGGCCAGAGCGCGGCTCTTGCCTCCGTCGTCGACAACCTCGAGGAGGAAGGGTTCGCGCTCTACCGGATCAGCGACGGCTAAGCCGTCGCCTTGGCGGGCTCGTCGGCCGGCCGCGGCAGTAGCGTCTCGCGGGCGATCACCAGCCGCTGGATCTGTGCCGTGCCCTCGTAGAGTTGGAGGATCTTGGCGTCGCGCATCAGCTTCTCCACCTTGTAGTCCTTGATGAAGCCGTAACCACCGTAGACCTGAACGGCGTCGGTGGTGACCTCCATCGCGGTATCGGCGGCGAATCGCTTGGCGTGCGATGACTCGAGCGTGTTGCGCTTACCCTGATCGAGCAGCACCGCCGAGTTCCAGGTCGCCAGCCGGGCCAGATGCACCTTGGTCGCCATGTCGGCAATGATGAACTGGATCGCCTGATGCATGGCGATCGGGACGCCGAACTGGACGCGCTCCTTGGAATAGTCGATCGCGAATTCCATCGCGGCGCGGGCGACCCCCGTGGCCATCGCGGCGATGCCGGGCCGCGTGCGGTCAAGCGTCATCATCGCGATCTTGAAGCCCTTGTTCTCCTCGCCGACCAGGTGGTTCAGCGGAATCTCGACTTCCGGAAACGTGATCGTCGCGGTGTTCGACGCCCGCTGCCCCATCTTGTCCTCGTGCTTGTCGACGACGACACCGGCATCGCGGGGGACCACGAAGCACGAGATCCCGCGGTGCCCCGCGTCCTTATCGGTCTTCGCGTAGACCGTGTAGTAGTTGGCGTATTCGCCGTTGGTGATGAAGCACTTGGAGCCGTTGATCACCCACTTGTCCCCCTTCCGGGTGGCGGTGGTCTTCATCCCGGAGACGTCTGAACCCGCGTCGGGCTCGGTGAGGCAGAAGGAGGCCAGCAGCGGCGCCTCGTTGAGCCGTCCGAGGTATTCGCGCTTGAGCTCTTCGGAGGCGGCTAGGCCGATCGGCGCGGTGGCCAGGCCGTTGCAGGTCAGGGTGGTGGCGATTCCCGAGCAGCCCCAGCCGAGCTCCTCTTCGATCACGACACCGTCCAGATAACCGAGGCCGGGCCCGCCGTACTCGGTCGGGAGGTGACCGTTCATCAGGCCAAGCTCCCACGCCTTCTCGATGATCTCCTGCGGCCACGTGCCATCGCGGTCGTAATCCCACGCCACCGGACGGATTTCCTTCTCCGCGAACTCGTGGGACATCTCCCGGATGCTCTTCTGCTCGTCTGTGAGCGTGAAATCAACCATTGTGGTTCTCCTTACGCGGCGATTGACTAGTCAGTCAATCCAATACCCAGAAGGTTAGCTCATGGCCTTGGTGGTCCATCTCAGGTTGCGTAAGACTTAAGCCGTGCACGCGGCGTTCGGCACCGTCATATGGGTCGTCTGCGTCGTCGGGATCGTGGCCGCGGTCGCGTCGCTGATCTTCAGCGGCAAGACGTGGGAGGAGCACGGGCGCAGCCGTCTGTCGCTGGACCACGACAGCCCGCCTTCCCAAGCACGGGCCTCGGCCGGCGCGTCGCTGGAGCGCGACGCCGAAATCCGACAGCTGCTGGAAGCCCGCAACGCCCGCCGGCACCGTCGCGGCGAGCCCCCGGTGGATGTCGAGGCCGAGCTGCGGCGCCTCACCGCACCCGCCGTGGACGATGCCCTGCGCGGCGAGATCCGCGACCTCGTGATCGCGCGCAACTTCCGCCGCGTCCGCGCCGGCAAGCCGCCGCTGGACGTCGACGCCGAGGTCGATCGCGAGCTCCAGTCGCTCTCCGACGCGATCTGACATCCGTCGCCGGGCGCCAGCCGATAGGCTGACGGCCATCATGGCCGATCCCCGCCGCTTCGAAGTCGACGAGCTCATCAACCGCCCCGGGACCTATTTCAATCCCCAGACCGAAGTGCTGGTCGTCGTCGACGACTCGCCCGAGCTCGACTCCGAGATCTTCAACATGGAGGAGTACGAGGGGGCCGACTGGGTCCTCGTCTCCGAGGAGATTCCGATCGACGAGAACCGCCGCGACGAGCTGCTGGAGACCTTTCAGGCTCGCCACCATCCCCCGGCGATCGAGGATCACGACGACGAGGATTACGACGAGGACGACGAGCTCGAGGAGGACCTCGAGGACGTCGGGCGCGATTAGCGCCCTACCTCGGCGTGATCAGCCCCCGCTAGTCAATAGCGAGGCGCACTTCTGCATCTTCGTCGCGTCGCCGCCGGCGGCCTGGATGCACTTGCTGTAGGCGGTGGCGGCCTTGGACGCGCTCGCGCCCGAGCCGCTGGTCGTCGCGGTGCCCCCGCCGGCGACGCTGGCGCCCCCGGTCGACACGGCGCCCTCGATCTCCTGCAGGAACTGCTTGGTCTTGGCCTGGAACTCGCTGTAGGGGTGCACGTTCGTCGGCGCGGTGATCGTCTGCGGCTGGTTGAGCTGGCCGTATTGCAGGGTCAGGCCAACCGCGGCCGAGCTCAGCCCGCCGAGCTCGGTCGACACCTGACCGCTCACCGGGACGGTCATGTTGATCGCGAGCTTGCGCAGCGTCTTGTCCGAGTTGCCGGTCCACACGTCCAAGCTCGGGGTCCTGACCTCGCTGGCGATCTTTTGCCGCGTGGCCGGGGAGATCGAGGTCGGGATCTTGCTCGCGCCGGAGACCCCCAGCGACCCCGCCTTCGACAGCAGCGTGTTCAGGTCGGCCAGGAAGGCGTTGACGTTGATCCCGGCGTGGACGTGGGTCGTGTCGGCGCCGCCGATGTTCTCGGTGCCGACCACGGTCGGATCGACCGTCCACTCCAGCGGATTGATGCCAAGCTTCGAGAGCGTGCTCTGGTTGCTCGAGCTGCCGGTCGGGGCGGCGATCTGGCCGAAGCTCGACTCGAGCCTTTGGAAGGTCGCGGCCGGCAGCTGATAGCTCGTCCCGTCGAGCGTGACGTAGCCGGCGCTGCCCGTCGAGAGGATCCCCAGCGATCCTGACTTGCCCAGCGCGCTAACGCTGATCTTGAAGTCCGACTCGGGCAGCTTGCCTGCACCGCGACTCTGGAAGGGACCGCCGAAGCTCAGCACAATCGGCCCGCTCAGCGAGCTCGAGCCGGAGGGCGTGACCGTGATCGTCAAGGTCAGGTTTCCGCTGTGAACCGGGTGCGAGCCGCTGAAGGTCTGCTTGAGCAGGGTGGTGGCATCGGGAGCCTGTGTGCTGCTGCTCCCGCAGGCGCTGAGGACCGCCGCCGCCAGCGCCGCCACGATCGCGCCTAGGGCAATCCTCTTACGATGGACCATCACCGGTTCCTCCTCACCGATCCCGCGAGAACTCCGGCGAATTTAGCACCGGGCCGCGGCGCCGGCGCCTGTCCTAAATGTTGTGCGATAACCGCTTAGACTCGGCCGCGCGATGAGGCCGCGCACGATCCTTTACACCGGGAAGGGCGGCGTCGGCAAGACGTCGGTGGCCGCGTGCACGGCCCGCGGCTGCGCTGCCGCGGGCGCGCGGACGTTGATCATCTCGACCGATCCGGCACACAGCCTGTCCGAATCGTTGGAGGTGGAGTTGTCGGGACAGCCGCGCCCCGCCGGCGAGCGGCTGTGGGGTCAGGAGGTCGACGCGCAGGCGGAACTCGAGCGGCACTGGTCGGGCGTCCAGGAGTGGCTGGGCGAACTGCTGCTCGAACGCGGCGTGGACCGTATCTCGGCCGAGGAGCTGACCGTGCCGCCCGGCCTCGACGAGCTGTTCTCGCTGCTTGCGCTCCAGCAGCACCACGAATCGGGCGAATGGGAGACGATCGTCGTGGACTGCGCGCCCACGGGTGAGACGCTCCGCCTGCTGTCGTTCCCAGACATCGCGCGGTGGTGGATCGAGAAGGTGTTTCCGGTCGAGCGCCAGATCCTCGCCGCGGCGCGTCCGATCGCCCGCTCGCTGCTCGACGTACCGTTGCCGGGCCGCGCGGTGTTCGCCGACATCGAGCGGCTCTCGCACAACTTGATCGCAATGAACGAGATCCTGCGGGACCGCCGCCGGTGCACGGTCCGACTCGTCATGAACCCCGACAAGATGGTGATCGGGGAAGCGATGCGGACGTTCACCTATTTGAACCTCTACGGGTACCTGACCGACGCGGTGATCGTCAATCGCATCTTTCCCTCCGACGTGGGGGATTACTTCGCGCGGTGGCGCCGGCGCCAGGAAGAGCAGCTCGAGCTGGTCCGCTCCGCCTTCTCCCCGGTGCCCGTGCTGTGCGCTCCCTACTTCGACCAGGAGGTGATCGGCGCCGAGATGCTCGACCGGCTCGCCGAGGCACTGTTCGCGCGGGCCGGCCGCGACCCGGGGGCTGTTCTCCACCACGACCTCACCCAGGAACTGGTCGTCGCCGAGGATCACGCGACGCTGCGGGTGGCACTTCCGTTCGCGGACAAGGGCGACATCTCGCTGAAGAAGATCGGCCTCGAGCTGGTCGTCGCCGTCGACGGCCAGCGGCGCACGGTTATTCTGCCCTCCGCGCTGGCGACGTGGCGCCCGGCCGCGGCGACATTCGACGACGGCGCGCTCGAAGTGACATTCAATGAAGAACCCTGAACCGGACGCCTCCCGCGAAGCGCTGCGACGGCTGGAGGAACGACTCGATCGCGCCTCCGAGGCCGCCGAGCGGCTGCTCGAGGAGGCCACCGCCGCGGCCACCCGTGCGCGCGAGCCGAAGATTCCGCCGGCCGGCTGGCAGGCACCTGAGCCGGAGGGCGAGGACCGTGCGCCCCGCGACCTCGAGCTGTGGCTGCAAATCGCGCGCTCGGTGCGCGATTTGATCCCGGCCGAGCTCCAGGAACGCCTGGCTCAGGCCTTGCACGAACTGCTCCTGGCCCTGCGGGCGCTCGTCGATTGGTACATCGAGCGGCTGGAGCGTCGGCGCGATGAGCCGGTCCAGGTCGAGGACATACCGATCCTCTAGTGTCCTAAATCGGGGCGTCCACCCGGCGCTTACAATCGAACCGTGGCGCTTCCCGACCTCGTCGAGATCGTGTTTGCATCCGCCGCCGCGACTGGCGCTCGCGCATGAGCGGGGACCGCGGCGCATCCGCCGCGACCCGAGTGAGCGCCGGGACCAACCGTGTGCTCCGCGCCTGGCGAGCCACGCCGCACGAGCATCGACTCGCCGCCTATGCCTCGTTCGGGCTGTTCGTGACCCTGTTCCTGCCGTGGTACCAGGTGACCGTGATCGACACCACGAAGACGACCAAGCTCCAGTCGCTGACTGAGTCTCTGACCGGCTGGGGGGCATTCTCGTTCGTCGAGGCCGCCGTGCTGCTGGTCGCGGCCGGGGTGCTGACGCTCCTGTTCCAACGCGCGGAGGGTCACGCGTTTCACCTTCCCGGGGGCGATGGCGGGGTGATCACCGCGGCCGGTGTCTGGACCTGCCTGCTGATCATCTGGCGGATCTTCGACAAGCAGGGAACCAGCGGCCACGGGCAGTACGCGACGACCTCGGGGATCGAGTGGGGAATTTTTGTCGCGCTCGTAGTGGCCGCCTTCATGGCCTACGCGGGCTCCCGCATCAGAGCCGCGCATCGCCCCGAGCCGCCGCTCCCGGGCGAGTCGCCACCGGCCGGCCAGCCCGGCACGGCGCCGACCGAGGCGGTTCCCGTGGGCGCGGCGGCCGGAGCCGCGGAAGCTCGGGTCGGGCACGCCCGACCCGCCGCTCCGCCCCGTCCGGTTCGTCCCCCCCGTCCGGTGCGTGCCTCTCAGCCCCGCACCACCCGCGACCCGCAAACCCCCACGCCGCCCCGCGCGCCGACGCCGCCCGATCAGCCCCCGAGACGCCGGTCGCGCAAGCGGTGGAGCCCGGACCGCGACGCCGCCCCGACCTGGGACGACGCTTCGGAGGAAGTGACGGTGCGAAAGCCCCAGTCAGCGCCTCCGCCGCGCAGCGACGACCCGTCCGAGGTGACGACGCGCAGGGACCGCAGTAAGCGCGACTGATCCCGCTCGCGGCGCGGCTCATCCGTTGGGCGGCTCGAGCACGAAGGAGAAGTAGACGCTGACCACCGCGATGATCAGGATCCCGACCACGATCAGCGCGCGCGAATGGCTGAGGTGGCCGAAGATGCCGATCAGGAAGCCGACCGCCATCAAGGCGCCGAACAATTCGAGGTGGGCGGACTGAGCCGCCAGCACGGGTGCGATCACGCCGAGGCGGGCGGACCGGGCGGCCAGCGCGAGTACGAGCACGTCCGAACCCTATATTTGGTTCATGGCCCATACCCCCGGTTCCGTGCAGGATGTCGCGAGCGGTCTGCGCCGCGCCGGGTACCTCCCCGGCGACTCGACCGCGCTGGTCTCGTTCCTGGCCACCAAACTCGGTAAGCCCGTGCTCGTCGAAGGCCCCGCCGGCGTGGGAAAGACCGAGCTCGCCAAGGCGCTGAGCCGCTATCTGGGCCGGACGCTGGTTCGCCTGCAGTGCTACGAGGGTCTCGACGAAGCGAAGGCCCTGTACGAGTGGAATTACCGCAAGCAGCTGCTGCGGATCCAGACCGAGTCCGACGGGACGGGCTGGGAGGACGTGCAGGAGGACATCTTCGGCGAGGAGTTTCTGCTCCCCCGGCCGCTGATGACCGCGATCGCCTCCCCCGACCCAGTCGTGCTGCTGATCGACGAGATCGACAAGACCGATCAGGAGTTCGAGGCGATGCTGCTCGAGCTCCTGTCGGACTTTCAGATCTCGATCCCCGAGCTGGGGCGGATCGACGCCAAGACGCAGCCAGTCGTGCTGCTCACCTCAAACAACACGCGCGAGCTGACCGAGGCGCTCAAGCGCCGCTGCCTGTACCTGTGGCTGGACTACCCGGAGCTGGAGCACGAGCTCGAGATCGTCCGGCTCCATTCGCCCGAGCTCGACGAGAGCGTGGCGCGCAAGCTGGTCGAGATCATTCACATGGTGCGCGAGCTGGATCTGAAGAAGCCCCCCAGCATCGCCGAATCGATCGATTGGGCCAGGGCGTTGTTGCTGCTCGGGGCCAGCGACATCGACGGGGCCACGTTCCGGCAGACCATGAGCGTGATCGTCAAGCACCGCACCGACCTCGACACGGTCGCCGCGCGCGTCGGGGTCAAGCTCGATCCGGCCGCCACCGATGCCCGGCCCGCCGCGTAAGCCCGCGATCTACGGGGGCATTCCCGAGCGCGGTCCCGGCTCGTTCGAGGGTCAGCTGCTGGCCTTCGCGGAGGAGCTTCGCGTGGAGGGCTTGGCGGTCGGCACCTCCGAGCTGCTGGACGCCTTCGCGGCCCTCGATCAGATCCCCTGGACCGACCAGACCGATTTCCGGGAGACGCTCGCGGCCACGCTGGCCAAGTCGCCCGAGGACCGCCGCGTGTTCGAGCTCGTGTTCGACCGTTTCTTCTTCCGCGCCGCCGAGGCCGAGGCCGCCCGCCGCGGCGTGACCGAGGGCGCTCCCCCCGACGGCGTGCCGCAGGAGATCAACCTCGACACGCTGCGCCAGCAGATCGCCGCGGCGCTGCGCGACGGGTCCGACGCCGCGCTGCGTGACCTGGCCCGTCTGGCCATCGCGGCCTTCGGCCGCGGTGAGGGCTCCGGCGTGCTCGGCGTCGACGTGCAGCGAATCCGTCGCGCGCTGGGGCTGCGCGCCGAGCCCCAACCCGACCTGCCGGATTCGGACCCCCGGCGCAAGGGCATTCCGCGCGAGCAGCTGCGCCGGTTCGAACAGCATCTCCGCCGCGAGCTCGAGCGCGACCTGATCGAGCGCACGCGCAGCCTCCCGCCCAAGCGACCGCTGAGCGAGCTCGACCGCGCCCTGCCCAGCGGGCCGATCCAGGACCTCGCCCAGGTCCACAAGGTGGTCGCACAGCTCAAGCGCCGGCTCGCCACCCAGGGTCATGAGCTCAAGGGCCGCAAGCGCCACGCCCACGTCGACGTGCGGCGGACGATGCGGGCTTCGCTGGAGACCGGGGGTGTGCCGATCACGCTCAAGTTCCGCCCCCAGCGGCCGCGCCGCCCCGAGATCTTCGTGCTCTGCGACGTCTCGACCAGCGTGACCAGCGCGAGCACGTTTTTCCTCTCGGTCCTGCACGCGCTGCACGATGCGTTTCGCAAGCTCCGCTCGTTCGTGTTCATCGAGCGCATCTCGGAGGTGACCGAGGTGTTCGAACGCGAGCGCGATTTTCGCGCCGCCAGCGAGGTGATCTCCAGGGACGCGGGCGTCGCCGACATCTCCGGCTACACCGACTACGGTCGTGTGTGGGAGGAGTTCCTGGCGCTGATCGTCGATGAGCTCCACCCCCGCGCCACGGTGATCGTGCTGGGCGATGCCCGCACCAACGGCCGTCCACCACGCGACGACATCTTCGCCGCCATCACCGCCAAGGCGGGCCGCACGTTCTGGCTCAACCCCGAGCCGCGGCTGTACTGGAACTACGGCGACAGCGTGATCGCCGCGTACGAGCGGCACTGCACCGCATTCGAATGCTGGCGCACCGATCAGCTCGAGGAGTTCGTCAAGGCGCTCACCCAGCCGATCGCGGCGTAGCCATGAAAGAGGTATCGGTCAGCCATTCCCCGGCACCCGGACCGGAGCTGGACGCGGCTTCGTTCCGCGCCTGCCTGGCGACGATCCTCGAGCTGCCGCTGGGCCGTCTTCCCTTTCTCGGCGACGGCGAGGACCCGGCCGCCGGGTTCACGTTGAGCCGGTGGCTCGGGGGCTTGGGCCTGGGTCTGATTCCGATCGCCAACCCCCGGGCGTTCTCGTGGCCGGGACCGTGGATCGCGAGGATTCGTCCGGACGACGGGAACCGGCGCGCGGTGGTCATGTACGGCGTGCCGTCCGGCATGGTGTGGGACCCGAGCGCGGCGGGACCGATCGAGTCGACGTGGATCGAGGACGGATTCATGATCTCGGCGACCGACATTGCCCTCGCCATGCCCCCGCGCCCGGAGCCACCGATCACCGCGGGCAGCGTCGAAGGGATCTGGGTCTGCACCCAAGCGGGCGCGCCTGCCCGGGCTCTGCGGCGAGCGAGGGGCCTGCCGGGCCGGGGCCTCGAAGGCGACCGCCACCTCACCGGCAAGGGCACGTTCCCGTCCGGCGTCCCCGGTAGCGCCCTGACCCTGATCGAGGCCGAGGTGTGTGAATCGTTCGACCCCCCGCTCCTCCCCAGCGAGCACCGTCGCAACATCGTGACGCGCGGGATCGAGCTGAACCGGCTGGTCGGCAACGAGTTCACGATCGGCGGGGTGCGCTGCCGCGGAATGCGGCTGTGCGAGCCCTGCACGGTGGTTGACGGCTACGCCTCGCGCCCGATCCTGCGGGCGCTCGTCCATCGCGGCGGCCTGCGCGCCGACATCCTCGAGGAAGGCGAGTTCACGCTGGGCGATGACGTGATGGCCGTCGCCCATTGAGCGACGCCGCGGTACCATCCTGGATCAAGTTGAAAACCCAGGGGGGCTGGCGGGAAAGCCGGCTGAGATAGCGCCCTAACCCACCCGGCGCTGACCCTTCGAACCTGTGGGGTAATGCCCGCGGAGGGAGCGCAGGAACGATGATCGAGGCTCCCGTTGAGGAGCCTCGCGCCTTTCAGCACTCGGACGGAGTGATCGTCGAGGGCGCGAGCCGAACCTTCATCACCAAACGCGGCGAGGTTGCGGCCCTGGCCGGGATGTCGCTGCGCGCGTCGGCCGGCGAGGTCGTTGCGGTGGTCGGACCGAGCGGGTGCGGCAAGACCACCCTGCTCGAGCTGATTTGCGCGCTTCAGCGGCCGGATTCGGGCACCGTGCGCTGCGCGCCGGCGGCCCTGATGCCCCAGCGCGACCTGCTGCTGCCGTGGCTGAGCGCGACCGACAATGCCGCGCTGGCGTTGCGCGCCCGGGGCGTCGGGCGGGCCGAGGCGCGTGCGACGGTGGCGCCCTGGTTGGAGCGCTTCGGGCTCGGCGGGTTCGAGCGCACGCGGCCGGCCCAGTTGTCGGGCGGGATGCGACAGCGGGTGTCGTTCCTGCGGACGCTGCTGGCTGGCAAGCCGGTGCTCGCGCTCGACGAGCCGTTCGCCGCGCTCGACGCCATCACCCGCCAGGAGATGCAGGGCTGGCTCGCCCAGGTGCTCGAGGCGGAGGCGCGGACCGTGGTGCTGGTCACCCACGACGTCGAGGAGGCGGTGGTGCTCGCCGACCGCGTGGTCGTGATGTCGGCCCGGCCGGGCCGGGCGGTGGCGGGGATCGACATCGATCTGCCACGTCCGCGCCGGCGGACCGATCCGAGCGTGGTCGCGCTGCGCGAGCGAGCACTCGAGGCGCTGGGAGTCATGACGTGAGGCTGATCGCGCGCATCTGGCGGCCCGTGCTGGTGCTCGTGTTGCTGCTCGGCGCCTGGGAGCTGTACGTCGATCTCGGTGGAGTTGACGCGTCCGTGCTGCCCGCCCCGCACGCCATCGCGAGCTCGCTGTTCACCGACCGCGCCTTGTTGTGGTCGAACTTCCTCGTCACCGCCGAGGAGGTCCTGCTGGGAATCCTCGTCGCCGTGGTGGCGGGCCTCGGGCTCGCGATCGCGATCCATTTCTCCAATGCCTGGCGGAGCGGGGTCTACCCGCTGATCGTCGCCTCCCAGGCCATCCCGTTCCCGATCCTCGCCATCGTGCTCGTCCTGTGGCTCGGCTACGGACTGCTGCCGAGGCTGCTGGTCGTCGCGCTGGTGTCGTTCTTTCCGATCGTTGTGGCCACGCATGGAGGCCTGTCGGGGGTGGACGCGGAGCTGATCAAGTTGATGCGGACCTTCGACGCGACCCGCCGGCGGACGTTCCGCCACATCGAGCTTCCGTCGGCTCTGCCCGGGCTCCTCGTCGGCGCCAAGATCGCCGTCGCGGTGGCCGTGATCGGTTCTGTCCTGGCCGAGCTGTTCGGCGGTTCAAACGCCGGCTTGGGGTACCTGTTCCAGCAGTCCTACGCCCAGTTTCTGATGCCGCGCGCGTACGCCGCGGCGGTCATCCTGTGCGCGTTCGCCGTCGCGCTGTTCGCGCTGTTGGCGCTGGCCGAACGCCTCGCCCTGCCCTGGGCCTACCAATCACTAGGAGAGAGATGAAACGACTGATCCCCGTTGTCGTGCTCGCCCTCGCGCTCGCCGCGTGCGGCGAGAAGCAAGACACGCTGACCTCGAACCCGAGCACCGCCAACTCGGTGAGCGTGATGCTCGACTGGTTCCCCAACGCGGATCATGCCGGCCTGTACGAGGCGCTCGCCAACGGCGACTTCACGAAAGCGGGCCTTAACGTCCACGTCGAGGTGCCCTCCGATCCGTCCAGCCCGCTCCAGCTGCTGAGCGCCGGCAAGGTCGACTTCGCGATCTCCTACGAGCCCGAAGTGATGCTCGCCCGCGACCAGGGCGAGCCGCTGGTCTCGGTTGCCGCGCTCGTCCAGGAGCCGTTGACCTCGATCGTCTCGGTCGGCTCCAAGCACATCAAGTCCGTCAAAGATCTGAAGGGGAAGACCGTCGGCGACGCCGGGATTCCCTACCAGCACGCCTACCTGACCACGATCCTCGCCCACGCCGGCGTCCCCGCCAACGCGGTCAAGGAGGTCAACGTCGGCGACGGCCTGGTCCCGGCCATGCTGTCGGGGAAGGTTGATGCCACGCTCGGCGCCTACTGGAATTACGAGGCGATCCAGCTCCAGCAGCTCGGCAAGCATCCGAACGTGATCCACATGAACCAGGTCGGGGTGCCCACGTACGACGAACTCGTCCTGGTCGTCCGCCGCAGCATGCTCTCGAACAACATCGATCTGGTCAGGCGGTTCGTCCAAGCGCTCGGGCGGGGCTACGAGGCGGTCCGCGCCAACCCGGTGGCGGCCGTCAACAACCTGTTGGCCGCCAACCCGGACGCCGGCCTGAGCCAGAAGCTTCAGCTGGCCAGCGTCCGCGCCACGCTCCCGTTCTACTTCCCCTCTGATCCAGCCAACCCGTGGGGCTTTCAGAACCAGTCGCAGTGGAACGCGTACGGCGAATGGATGCTGAAAGAGCGCCTGATCACCGATCCCAACGCGGCCGCCGATGCATCGACCAACGAGGTGCTGGCGGGTCAGGGGGTGTGAACCAACCCGGTCAGGCGGCCTGGGGCGCCACCAACCCCGCCGCCACCAGCTCGGCGAGACGGTCCGGAGCGTCCAGCTGGACGAACGCCCGGGCGGATTCGATCCGCTCGAGCCGTGCGTTGGGCAGGATTTCCACCAACCGTTCTGCGTCGCGGAGCGGGAAATACGGGTCCCGAAGTCCCCATACGATCGTCGCCGGACGGTCGAAGCTGCGCAGGCGCTCAGCCGCCTCGAGCGTGTACTGGGGCGAGATTCCAGCCACCACCTTGGCCACGTCGCGCCGCACGGCCGGGTTGCGGAGCGGCGTGATCCACGCCTTCAGGAGGCGGTCGGGGATCGGGTTGACGGTCAGCTTCATCGGCCCCGTCGTCAGCTTGCGAACCCTTGCCGACCGGTTGATCAGCTCGATCCCGGCGCTCACGACGGGATACCGAAGCGGAAACAGCAGCGGACGCAGGACCCGCGGGGGGAAGTTCTCGAACGCGTCGCAGTTGGTCAGCACCAGTCCACCGAGGCGTTCGGGATGGTGGGCCGCCACCAGCTGGCTGAGCGCCCCTCCGGTGTCGTTGCCCACCACCGTGACGCGGTCGAGTTCGAGCCGTTCGATCAGCTCCGCGATCAACCGTGCCAGACCGAGCGGTGAAAGATCCGCGCCGGCGTCCATCGGTCGGACATGGGAGCCGAGCGGCAGGGTAGGCGTGATACAGCGGAAGCTGTTCGATAGCCGCGGGATCACCGATTCCCACACCGATCCGTCGACCAGGAGGCCGTGCACGAACAGGACCGGCGGACCCGAGCCCTCGTCGCGGTAGCTGATCGTTCCCTGTGAGAGCTGAATTTCTGGCATCTCAAACCTCAAGCGGTAGCTTTACGTACAAGGTGTACGCATCTTCACATACATACAGTGTGTATGTCAACTAATTGAACGACCTCACGAGCCCAACCTCCCGCCCCCGGACGAAGGCAGAGCAACGCGAGACGACGGTCGCGGCGCTGATGAACGCCGCCCGCGAGCTGTTCGCGCAGCGCGGCTACGCCGGCGTCGGCACCGAGGAGATCGTGCAGCGTGCGGGCGTCACCAGGGGCGCCCTCTACCACCACTTCAAGGCCGGCAAGGAGCAGCTGTTCCAAGCCGTCCTCGTGCAGGTCAGCGCCGAGGTGACGCAGACCGTCGCCGCCCGCGCGCTGGCCGTCGACGATCCCTGGGAGTCGATCGTCGCCGGCTTCGACGCCTTCCTGGACGCGTGCACGGCTCCCGAGATGCAGCGGATCGTGCTGATCGACGGTCCGTCGGTGCTCGGCTGGGACGTGTGGCGCGCGCTGGACACCGATCACGGACTGAGCCTGCTCGAGGCCGCGGTGCAGCGGGCGATCGACGCCGGCGAGCTCCAGCCCCAGCCGGCCCGCGCGATCGCGCACGTGCTTCTCGGCGCCCTCGACGAGGCGGCGATGGTGGTGGCGCGAGCCGACGACCCTGTCCAGGCGCGGGAGGAAATGGGGCGCGCGGTGCGCCGCCTGCTGGAGGGGCTCCGTGGACCCCGACTCTGACCCCGAGACGCGCCCGGCGAGCCGCGCGCGGGCCGTGGGCGGCCGCGGCCGGCTAGAACGTCGCCACGCGGCGCTTGCCGGCGGAGCGCAGGATCGCGTCCAGGAGGCCGGGGAAGCGGGCCTCGAGATCCTCGCGGCGCAGCGTGTTGATGCGTGAGGTGCCTTGCTGGCGCTGGTGGATCACGCCGGCCTCCCGCAACACCTTGAAGTGATGGGTACAGGTTGACTTCGTGACTGGCAGATCGAAGCTCGAGCAGGTGTGCTCGCTGCCGGTTTCCGCGAGCGAGCCAACGATCTTCAGTCGCATCGGATCGCTGAGCGCGTGGAGCACGGTTCCGAGTTCGATCTCGGCTCGAGACGGGTGGACTATGGGTTCAATCGCTGATGAGCTCATCGGCTCCCTCATTGTACGACGATCGTCGTACATTTGATAAGGTTCGAAACTCATCGTACTACGGCCGCTAGAGGAAAGATGCCGCAATGAAGAAGTCATCGCCGCAAACCGAGCCCGCTCAGCCCAGAACCGCCCGCGATCGGCATCTCACCGAGGCCGTGATCGCCCAGTACATCCACGAGCTATACGGCGCGCACGCCGCTGCGGGCTGAGGGTGGGCGTGAACCCGGAACATATGGCCACCCCCACGCCCAGGCCCCCCAACGAATGGGCCCCGCGGACCGCCGGCGCCCACCGGTCGCCGATCCGCTAACGATCGGCTATACCTCGGCGGCTTATGCCCCCGCCGAGCAGTCCAGCCGCCCGCGTCGAGTCGCCACCGCCGGGCCTGGCGACGCGGGCGCTGCAGGCGGTGCGCTCGACCTGGCGGCGGGACATCCGCGCCCGCTGGCAGTACTTCCGCCCGCTCGTAGTGCTGGGCCTCGCAGTGGGCACGGTCGTGCTGGGGACGATCGGGTACCTGCAGCTCGAGAGCGTCCACTACGGCTTTCTCGACGCGCTGTATCGATCGTTCACGCTGTTCGCATTCGGAGGGACCGCGCCCCCGCCGGTGCCGGTGACGCTCGACATCGCGCGGATCATCGCGCCGCTGGTGACCGGCTATGCGGTGATCGGGACGATCCTCGTCCTGGCCCGCGAGCAGACGCGGGTGCTGGCGATCCGCCTGTTCCTCCGCCAACACGTGATCATCGCCGGCCTTGGCGCCACCGGCTCACGGCTGGCGCTCGCGCTGGTCGATCGCGAGCCGGTGGTGGTGATCGAATCCGATCAGACCAACCAGCGTCATGCAGCCGCCCGTCTGCGGGGCGTGCGGGTGCTGGTCGGTCAGGCGACCGACGAGGTGATGCTGCGGCGGGCCGGGCTGAGGCGGGCCCGCACGCTGGTGATCTCGTGCGGCTCGGATGACACCAACGTCAACGTCGCCGCCGCGGCGACCCGGGCGTTCGGTCCGAGTACCCAGCCGCTGACGATCTTCGCCCACCTGTGGGACCTCGATCTGTGGAGCTCGCTGGCCGCCGAAGGCGCCACCTTCGGCGGGCATCGGTCGGGTCTGCGGCTCGAGTACTTCAACGTGATGGCGATTGGGGCTCAGCTGCTGCTCGAACAGCACCCGCCGTTCTCGACGCCACCGGAGCCGGGGGAACGACCGCACATCCTGATCGTTGGACTCGAGGTAGTCGGCGAGCAGCTGGCGTTGCAGATCGCGCGGCTGTGGGGCGCCTCGGCCACCGGCCCGCGCGACGAGCTACGGATCACGCTCACGGGACCGGATGCGGATCGCGACCTCGCCGACCTGCGCTCACGCTACCCCGCCCTGGATCGCTACTGCAAGCTCCGCGCGCGGCCGATGGACCTCGAGTCGGCGAGCTTCCAGGCGGCAGCGGCGATGATCGGATCGGACGGCTTCTGCGATGTGACCCACGCCTTCGTGACGCTCGAAGACGAAGGCCAGGCGTTGCTGGCGGCGCTCGCGTTGCACGGCCGACCCGACACCATCGGCGTTCCGGTCACGATCGGGGTCAGGGACGCCGACGCCGGGATCGCGATCCTGACTCAATCGGAGCACGGCCGGTTCTCGGGCATTACGGCGTTCGGTGCGCTCAGCGCGGCGACTTCGCACGAGCTGCTGCTGCGCGGCACTAACGAACTACTGGCGCGCACCCAGCACGCCCAATGGATGCGCAACGAGCGGGCGCAGCGGACGACGCCCGAGGACAACCCGCACTTCAAGCCGTGGGAGCAGCTCACCGATGCCCAGCGCGAAGACAACCGCGAGTTTGCCGACGACCTGCACGAGAAGCTCACGCTGGTGAACTGCATGCTGGTGCCGATGCCGCTGCCCGACCCGGCACAGCCCGAGTTCACCTTCAGCGACGCGGACCTCGACAAGCTCGCTCGTCACGAGCACGATCGCTGGATGAAAGCTCGCCTGGCCGCCGGCTGGCGGTACGGCGTGCCGCGCGATGACGCGCACAAGACTCACGATCAGATCAAGCCGTGGGGTGAGCTCGACGAGGCCAATCAGGACAAGGATCGAAATGCGGTGCGGGAGATCCCCGGTATGCTCGCGCTGGCTGGATTCCGAATCCAGAAGGCGGATGAAATTTCGAAGGGGGCATAACGATGGTGGCCCGAGCGGCGGTCGCCGTGGTGCTGGCTGCGGCGCTGGCGCTGCTGTCAGGTTGCGGTAGCGCGGCGACGGACACGCACGTCGCCTCGCTCCACATCAGGACGCTGTCGCTGCCGCGGCCGTACGCCAGCGATCGCCCCGTGGACACCGGCCACGTCGTGACGGCTCGCGACGAGGAGTCGGTGCTCGCCTCGGATGGCTTCAACCCCACCACCGACGGATTCTCGTTCGAGAACTTCGGCTTCATCGCCGGACCTCAGCTCGATCAGCACGACCTGCGGGAGATGTTTGGCGACGGCGTGTGCGCGGGCCCGCCGTCGGACACGTGCACGCTCACGCCCCCGGCGCAGCAGTTCGTGCAGCAGGTCGACGACGCGATGCTCGGCGGCCACTGTTTCGGCTTCGCGGTGACGGCGTGGCGGTTCTTCGACCACGACCTGAGCCAGGCCGACTTCGGCGGTACGACCACGTTTTCGCTATCACCGTCCGCGGCGTTGATCAGCGAGATCGCTTACGGCTGGGCGATGCAGACGCTTCCCTCGGTACAGCGAGCGACCGTCGCGGAGACTCCCGCGCAGGAGATCCAGTTTCTCGCCAAGGCCCTGGCGAACCCGTCCGCGGAGCTGTACACGATCGGCATCTACAACTCTCAGGGTGGCGGTCACGCCGTGTCGCCGATCGCGGTCGAAAACCTCGGCGGCGGCCAGTACGACATCCTGATCTACGACAACAACTTCCCAGGGGTCGTGCGCGCGATCTCGGTCGACACGAACGCCGACACGTGGAGCTACAACGGCGCGCCGAACCCGAGCGTGACGCCGGAGCTTTACAGCGGCCAGGGAACCACGAATGAGACGCAGCTGATCCCCCTCTCCCCTGGTCTGGGCGTTCAGCCCTGCACGATCTGCGGTAGCGGCCCGTCGGCGCAGGGGATGGTGCAAGTGTCACTGGCCGGCAATCCGATCAGGCACGGCCACCTGCTGATCTCCGTCTCGGGGGGACGAAAGATCGGTTACGAGGACGGTCGGCTCGTCAACCAGGTGAAGGGCGCCCGCGTGTACCGGCCGCTGCTCGACGCCGATTTCCTGGCGGCGCCAGAGCCGATCTACCAGCTTCCCGCCGACGTCGGCGCGATCCGGATCACGCTGGAGGGGGCCGCCGCCACCGGTCACGACCCGGCGACCGTTCACGTGACCGGGCCCGGCTTCGGAGCCACGGTGATGGACCTGTTGCCGCAAACCGGGTCGGTCGACCAGCTCGGGCTGACGGCAGCGCGCACCCAGTTGTCGTTCGGCAGCTCGGGCACGGGGTCGGGCGAGGCACCGGTGGTTCAGTTGGGGCTGAGCCAGGGTCACGGAGGCAGCGAGCTGACGCTGGCCCCGCGGTCACTGTCCACCGGGTCGACCGTCACCGTCAACATCGACCCCACCGCGAATCACGCTACGGTGAACGCCAGCGCCGGGGCGACCACCGCCCCCGCGGCGTTGAAGGTCAGCTCGATCAGCCCGAGCGGCGCCAAGAGTGTCAGGATCTCGAGCCTGACACTCGCGACCGGCCAGCCGGCGACGGTGTCGCTGTCGGCCGGCTAGTTGCTGAGTCGCTCACTGCGGACTAATCAACGGCCCACGACACGAGTCGGCAGCGCACCGTCACGGAGTCAGCGCGACCGCCGCTTCGGCGGTGGCGACGTGGAAGCTGAAGCTCTCTTCGAGATACAGGCGCACGACCTCGGCGTCGTGCGAGTCGTAGCCGATCGCTAGATCCTGGCCCGATTCGAACACGAAGTCGCCGCCCCGCAAGCTGACGACGACCGCGCCTTTGACTCCGGGCGCCCACACCAGCGGCCCCTCGATGATCTTGCGCAGGTGCTCGAGCAGCGGGTATCCGCCGTTCTCGGCGGTCTCGACTACGCGCCGGTAGTGATCGCGTCCCAGCGCCAGCCCGTAGGGCCCGGTGATCCCACTGCACAGGAGCTGCTCGACGGCCGCGGCCACTTGCCGCGGATACCGCTCGGTGGCCTCCCCCAGAGCCAGCGGCTTGTGCGGCGAGGCCTCGGCGATGCCGGTGATCGCGCCCGACCAGCCGTGGAAGACGGCGACGTTCTCCGCCCTGGCAATCTGGTGAGCCGCGGTGTCGAGCGGCTCGAGGTCGGCGTCGTCGGCCCCGCGGTCGGCGTCGCGGAGCTCCTCGCGCGAGAGCGCGAAGTCGGCGCGCAGCTCGACCACCGCCAGCACCCGCCTCTGCCGACCGGCGACGCCGTCGAACGGCTCCTGCGCCAGCGCGTCACTCCGGCCCAGGTTGGTGGCGGAGTACTCCCACCCTTTGGGGCCCGAGAAGTCGATCAGCTTGCGCGCGGCCAGCGCGGGGGTCAGCCGCTGTCGGGCTTCCTCGTCGAGCATCGCCCAGCCCGCGTCGCTGATCGGCGCGTGTCCACGAAGTAGATGGTTCACCGTGCTGCTCCTTTCAGGCTCCCGATGCCGAGCGATCCGTCCCCGTAGCTTCCCTCGCTGCCTGGTCCATCGCCTTCGAGGGCGTCGGCCTCGGCTTCCTCGCCGTGCTCGACGATGTCGCCCGGTTGGAACAAAATGCCTTGCGCGATCTCGCGCCAGGGCGGGGTCCGCCGCAGCAGGAACTCGAGGTCCATGCTGAAATGCTTGTACTCCTCGCCGAGGGCGTCCTGCATCACGGCGATCGCCTCGGGGTCCTGTTCGATCGCGATCCGCTGCTCATACCAGCCGATCGCCTCAGCTTCTTCGGTCAACGAGGCACACAGGCGCGCGAACGTCCGCGTGGCCGACGGCAGCTCCGCGGGCGGCTCGTGGTACTGGTCGAAACCCATGCGATCTCCTTGGGTGGAAATTGAGCCCTCAGCCTACTGCCCGGCTGGGCCACGCGAATAACCGAGTGCTCGCCCGCTGCGCTACAACGGCGGCGCCGGCTTTGGCGTCCCGGGCGCCACTTGGCAGGCGATGCCGAAGTTCTCCTGCTGATACAGCGGCGAGGGTGGCCCCGCCGTCTCATAAGGGACGAAGCCGACGCTGCCCTGATCGAGGTGCGACCCAGCCTCGCCGAGGTGTCCCTTCCAACACCCCCAGCTGGTCTTGGCGAGGTCGACCAGCGGCGTCGCGTTGTACGTGAACGCGTAGGTCTTGTGCGGCACGCAGATCACGTAGTCGTTGATAAACCAGTATGTGATCGACCGCCGCTGGATGCCGCAACTCGCGTAGCTCGTGTGGCTGCCCAGGGCGGCGTAGATCGTCGCGTGATCGCCGCTCCACTGGACCTGACTCGAGTGCCACTTGTACGCCGCGCCCTCGTTGGCGTGGCGAGCCATCCATAGGTAGCGCGGCTGCATCGTCTTCGGGTCGAGCAGCACGGCAACGTGCTCGAGGTCACCCTGGTGGTAGTCGGTGTTGCCGAGCGTCGAGCCGATCGGATCGCTCAGCCCCTGCAGCGGAATCCGCAACAACGGAAAGTAGTTGAGGGGGTAGTAGAACCAGTACTCGAGGCTGACCAGCCCGCGCGGCGTCCCCGGGTAGGCCGAGCGCGGCGGGTGCGCCAGGTAGTAGAAGTAGATCTGCGCGGAGCGGAACGGGTCCAAGTTGGCCATCGAGCCCGGCCATCCGTACGCGAGCCCGCCGGGCACGCCAAGATCCAGGGCCGAAGAGATGTAGGTGTCAGCGACGTTGTCGACTGGAGCCGGGAACTGCAAATAGTCAGACCGCGCCCCCTTCCCGTCGAGCGCTGAACTATGCGGGTCCTTGATCTTGCAGTGACCCCCCACGTATACGCAGGGACCGCCGGCGCGCCAGCGGGTGCCCAACATGGCCAGGACCGACACCGGCCAGAACCGGTCGTAGCCACTTACCACGAGATTCGGCTGGTAACGGAGCGCGAGGGCCGCCATCGCCGGCGTATCGGTCACCTGGATCGGCAACTCGCCACCGACGAGCTGGCCCGATGGGTCGCCGGGCGGATCGGTGATCATCTGGGAGGCCTTGAGGAAACGGGGGCCGCCGGCCAGCGGGTCGTAGAGCACGAATGCGAGCCCGCCGATCAGCAGCAGCAGAACCAACAGCAGCGCCCCAACGAGATGGCGTACGGTTCGCACGCAGTCTCCTTTCTCAGCCGACATAGTACGCACAAGGCGCGTCACCATTGACAGGGGGTGAGTGAGTCGCTGCTGCGCGAGGATGGTCGGGGTGTGTTGGCGATCGGGCAGGCGTCGCACGCCTGGATTTCCGGCCAGCTGGCCGAAGCCTGGGGCAACCGCCGGTTTGGCGCGGTGGAGCCCCGTCGCGAGGTATGCCTCGCCGCGGTCCAGCACGATGTCGGCATGGCGGCGTGGGACCTGGCGCCGATGTTCAACCCCCAGACCGGCCTCCCGTACTCGTTCGTCGAGATGCCGCTGGCCGTCCACATCGACCTGTGGACGCACGGACCGCCGCGCCTCGTGTCACAGAGCCGCTACGGCGCGCTGCTCGTCTCCGCCCACGGCCGGCGGCTGTACGAGCGCCGGGACCTCGAGCGGCTCTCGCCCGAGGATGCCGCGATGGTGCGCGAGTTCCTCGCCGTGCGAGCAAGCTTCGAGGCCGAGCTGACGCGCTCGCTGCGGGCCGACCCGATCACGGCGGCGTCGGCCACGGATGCGGTGCTGGCGCGCAACAGCCAGTTGCTCTGGACGTGGGACTACCTGTCGCTCGCCGTGTGCCTGGACTGGGCGCCCGGGACGGCGAGCGACGTTCCCACCGCGACCGGCGAGGTCGAACTCCGGCTCGCGGCCTCACCATCGGGGAGGCTGGCCCTCGATCCGTGGCCGTTCAGCGTTCCCACCCTCACCGTTCGCTGCGAGGGCAGACGGCTCCCGCATCGGTTCGACAGTCCCGACGCATTCGCCGAGGCGTTCCTGCGCGCACCGTGGGAAACGCTCGACCTGGAGCTCGAGCCGCTCGCCGTCGGCTGACCCCGCATGAGGGCGGGACATCGGACCTGTAAGCTTCCGCGCAGGGCGATCATGGATCGAGGCATCGCACGGGGCATTAGCGGTCTGTCGCTGGCATTGTTCGGCGTGCTGGCGTTCGCCGGCTGCGGCTCGTCGAGCTCGAGCAGCTCGACCGGCGCGCCGGCGACGACCCTGAGCCTGACCACGGTCAAGCTATTCCCCCGCGGCCGGCACGAGGTCGTCGCCTCGAGGCTGGCCGGCCTGACCGGATTGTCGCTACCGGCCAAGCTACAGTCGCTGGCCAGCACGTTGGGCCAGTTCTGGACGCTCGAGTTCCGCGGCGCCCAGGTCCAGCTCACCGAGCCGACGGTGAACATCATTCAGGACACCGCCTCGAGCTGTGACGCGACGTCAGTGACCACGACGGACGCGCCGGTCTACTGCGCTGCGGCCCAGACCGTCGAGCTACCGGTCCAGTACCTCCAGACCAACATCGCTCCCGACGGCGACGCCGCACTCGCGCTGGTGGTCTCCGATGTCTACGGTTACCACATCGAGAACGTGCTCGGCGCGCTGAGCGACCCCGACCTCACCCCGACTCAGCTGGCCGTGATGGATTCCTGCTTCTCGGGCACGTACTTCTACTACTTGGAAGCCGAGAACCTGTTGCAGCCGGGCGATGAAAACGCGGTGAACCAGGTGCTGGCTAGCATTCCCGGCGTGTCGGGAGGCCCGCAAATTCCTCCGAATGCGGCGACGGCCGATCAGCTCACCGCCGCCTTTAACCAGGGCATTCTCAGCCAAGGCAACGCTGCCGTGTGCCTGCCTGGCTCGAGCACCACCTCGACGACCACCACCGGCTAGCCGCGCGAGACCGGCATCACCACCATGCGCGAATGCCCCACCTGTCACGAACAGACCCCTGAGGGCCACTTCTGCGTCCGCTGCGGTGCGCCGCTCGATCAAGAGCTCGACGCGTCGCGCCACCGCACCCAGTTCGCCGCCGCTCCGGGCGAGAACCGCTACGCCCCGTGGGTCATCTCGACCCTGTTCCCCCAGCTCCCGCGTCATTCCGAGCGACACTTCCGTATCGCCTTGGTCCTCGGCGCCGCGGTGGTGATCCTCCTCGGCGCGCTTCGCCTCTACCCGATCGCGCTGATCACGGCGGCGGTGCTGATGCCGCTGCTGACCGTCCTCTACTTCTATGACGTCGACATCTACGAGGGAGAGCCGGCCTGGGCGACGGGGTTCTCGCTCGTATGGGGAGCCGTCATGGGTATCGGCGTTGGCCTGCTGGCCAAGGCGGTCGCTCCGACGGGCGCGTCACTGATCAACAAGGGCAGCACCGCTCACACGATCACCGGAGGCGTGCTGATACCCGCGCTGGGAGTGGTCGTGATGCTGGTCGGCCCGCTCGTCCTGCTCGGCTATCGCCGTCACGACGAGACGCTCGACGGCGCCATCTTCGGCGCCGCCACCGCGGCCACCTTCTCGGCCGCCGAGGCGGTCGTCGTCGGCGTCGATGTGCTGAAGGGTGGGGTGCGCCCCGCGGGCGCGATCCTGCCCTGGATCGAGCGGCTGGTGGCCATCGCGATCGCCACCCCGGTGCTCTCGATGGCCGCGATCGGCTCGGCCACCGCGGCCCTGTGGCTGCGCCACCGAGCCCCGATCAAGGACCGCGGCGCGCTCGGCGCCCTCGGCAACCCGGTCGTGGCCATCCCACTGGCCGCCTTGCTCGTCATCGCCGGCGCCATCGGCGAGACGTTCATGCCCACCGGCGTATGGCTGATCTGGCTCGTGGTACTCGACCTCGTCGCGCTCACGCTCCTCCGGCGGGCGATTCACGTCGGCCTGCTCGAGGAATCGGCGGAACGCGAGATCGGCCCCGAGATCAAATGCGCCAACTGCGGCGAGACGACGGCCAGCCACACGTTTTGCGGCAATTGCGGCATCGCTTTGAAAGCGCTGCCGAACGCTGAGGAGCGCGGGACGTTCGGCGGCCGGCTCGGGGATCACGAGCACCGGAGGTCGGGCAGGCGCCGGTTGATCGCGTATTCGGCGGCCCTGGCGGGGCTCATCGGAGTCGCGTTCGTGGTCGCGATCCTGGCCGCTCCCGGGCCGGTCAAGCCGACCTGCCCACCCGGGGTGCCTTGCGGGGCTCCGCCGGTGGCGCCGCGGGCCACGCCTACGTTCCCCGGCTACACCCCATGGACCAGCACCGGACTCGGCTACACGCTGCGTTACACCTCCAACGATTTCTCGGTCGCCAATCAGAACGCCGACGCGCTCGAGCTCCAGGCCGCCGATGGATTCAGCGTGATGATCATCGAGGGGGCCCCGACTTCGCAGGCCACGCCCTCCGAGCTGATAAACGCGCGACTGTCGAACTTGAAGGGCGAGCTGCTCGGCTTGACCTCCGATCCGAGCCCCGCCGATCAGGTGCTCGGCCCCCAGGTCGGACTTACCCCCGGGGTGGGGGGCGTCTACACGGCCACCGTGACCTCGCCCCAGGGACCGCAAGCCCCGGTCTCGATCGCCATCATGGCCGCGACTAACGGCACCGTCACGATCGCCGTGACGCTGATCACCCCCGGCGATGACCAGAACGACAAGCTTGAGGTGTCCAAGATCGCCGACGACGTGGTTGACTCGATCCAATGGGCGGGTTCGTGATGGCGCTCACCGGCCGCTTGGCTTTCCCGGGCCGCCTCCGTCTGACGGCCGCGCTCGTGGTGATCCTGGCGCTGGCGGCGGGAGGTGCGCTGGCCTTCTCCGGTAACTCGAATCGGCCCTCCAGTACCCCGGCTCCGTTGCGGCTGGTTGGCCCCACGCCGGGTTACGAGCGGATCCAGTTCTCGGTCGTCCTCCGGCTCCCGGGCGAGGTCCGGCTGGGACGCCTGCTGGCCGGCATCGAGAATCCACGTTCGCCCGAGTATCGCCACTTCATCTCACCTGGCGCGTTCGGCGAGCGGTTCGGGATCTCGCGGACGCAGCTGACCAAGCTCGAACACCAGCTGGGGGCGGACGGGCTGACCGTGCTCGGTGGCTTTCCACAGCGGACCGAGCTGTCGGTGAGTGGAACCGTCGCGACGATCGAAGCGCTGCTGCACGTGCGGATGGAGACCTACGTCAGCCGGAGCGGCGTTCGCTCGCACGCGCCGATCGGCACGCCGGTGGTGCCGGCCGCGCTGTCCTCCACCGTGCAGGCGATCAGCGGCCTGGACAGCAGGCCACGCTGGCTGCCCCACGATGTGCCGATGGGCGGCATCACGCCCGCCCTGGCGGCGAGCGCGTACGACATCGCCCCGCTGCACACGCTCGGCGTGCTCGGGCAGGGCGAGACGATCGGGATCGTCTCGTTCTCGGCCTTCGACCCGAGCGATCCCGCCGCCTTCGCGGCCAGTCAGGGCATCAGCGGGCCGCCGCCGCGCGTGGTCTCGGTCGACGGCGGCACCACCGACACCTCGGGCTCGATCGAAGCCAACCTCGACATCGACACGATTCGTGCGGTGGCGCCCCAGGCCCAGGTGGACGTCTACGAGCTTCCCCAGACCAACTCGGCGTACAGCGACGGGATCAACGCGATGGTCGCCAACCACATCACGATCATCTCGTCGAGTTGGGGGCAGTGCGAACTCGAGGTCGACTCGGGCGAGCACACCGCGGACACCCACGCGCTGGCCGCTGCCGTGGCCGCCGGAGTCACGATGTTCGTGGCCAGTGGCGATTCGGGCGCTTACGATTGCCAGGCCCAGGACCCCACCGACCACCAGCTGAGCGTGGATTGGCCCGCCGCCAGCGCCGATGCCGTCGCCGTCGGCGGCACTCGTCTGTACCTGAACGGCAACGGGGCCTACATTCAGGAGGCCGGTTGGGAGGACACGTTCTCCGCCGGCGGGGGCGGAGGCGGACTGACGACCGGCGACGCCCGTCCGAGCTGGCAGGTCGGGCCGGGCGTGATCAACCGTTACTCGAACGGCAAGCGCGAGCTCCCCGACGTGAGCGCCGCGGGCGATCCCGGTACCCCGTGGGCCGTGTTCAGCGATGGCCAGGCGATCGAGGTCGGCGGAACCAGCGCGGCGACGCCGTTCTGGGCCGGGTCGATGCTGCTCGTCACCCAGTACGCGGCCGACAAGGGCATCGGACGGCTGGGCTTCGTGGATCCGATTCTCTACGCGCTGGCCGACTCGACGCAGCCGTTCCCGCCGTTCCACGACATTACGTTGGGCGGGAACCGCTACTACCAGGCGACCCCCGGTTGGGACTACGCCACCGGCCTGGGTTCGCCCGACGTGTTCGACCTCGCGCGTGACATGGTCGCCTACCTGCGCGCCCACGGGGCGACGTAGCGCGCCCACGGTTTGCCGCCGCGTCAGTAGCGGTCAAGCCATCGACTCGATTACACCACGTCCGGTTCTGGCGTCACAGCCGACGACGAGGCTGCTCGACCGGCAACGCCCAAGCCCGCGGCCCTGAGGGCCGGTTCGATCGCCCGCACGGCCTCGCGGTCCCACTCCCGGTACTCCTCCGCCAGCCTCGACCACGGGACGAGGAACGGGGTGATCAGCCGGTTCACCTGCCGCGGCCCGAGGGTCCAGCCGGCGTTCAGGCGTTCGTGGTTGTAGCGACCGTGTTCCACTTCGGCCAGCAACTCGATCTGAGCTGGTTCGAGGTACAGGGGCTCGCCGGGCCGCGTACCGTTCTCGGACGGCCCGACGGTCGCCTTGCCCACCAGCGCCAGCTTGTTCGGAATGTCCTCGGCCTGCGCCGTAACCGATTGCTGGAACGTCGGAAGCAGCCGCTCGTACGGCGCCAAGGCGGGGTCGTCGGGATTCTTGCGGTCGCGCTGATTCATGCGGTAGGACTCCTGCAGGCTTCTGACCAGCTTCGGCAGGGCCTTCGCCGGCGGACCGGGCGGCGTCAGCGCCGCCGCGACGACGAATGCCCGCAGCGTCATCGGATCGCTCGGGATCTCGAGGATCTCCTCGGCGCCCAGCGGGAGCGCCTCATCCAACGCCACCGGCCGCTGATCGTCGGTCGGGTTCATCCACACCACGCGGGCGCGCAAAGCGCGAGCCAGCAGCAGCTCGTTGTCCGGGATCTCCGTTCCCGAGAGACCGATCACGCGAACTTCGCCGATCTCGCGGCGGTGGTTCAGAACGTCGGTCCAGAGACCGAGCTGACCTCCGTGGTTTGAGTAGTCGAACACCCGCAGCCCGGCCGGCAGCCTCGCCGTCGCCACCGTCGCCAGCAGCTCCGATTCGGTTTCCGGCAGCAAGATCGCTCCCTCGACTCCGAGGAAGGCCCGGCTCACCAGGTTCGAGAACTCGACGAGAGCCTCGCTCCGTACCCCGCCGCCGGCGGCGAGGAAGACCACGATCCGTTCCGCGGTGGCGAGACGGCCGCTGTCCGGCGGGCCGGGAGGAGGTTCGGCCCGACCGTACAGCTGCTGGAGGGCCGTCGTGCCGACGGCGCCCGCGCGCCTGTAGTACTCGCACCAAGCGGCGAACGCGTCGTCCGTCTCGCCCCGCCGCGCGAGCTCCTCCGCGGCCCTCTGCAGGTTGCCGCCCGACTCCAGGTCGGCCACGAGGCCAGCGCCCAGAAACGCGCTGACCGGCACCGGTTGGCTCGCCTTGCCATCGGGAGCCGCCGACTGGAGCATCGCGTTGAGAAGCGGCCGGTTGCCGGGCGTGACCCGCGGCGCCGGATCGGAATGGATCTGGAGCCGCTCGAACAGCGCTTTGGCGTGCGCGGGCGCTGATTTGGCCGGGATCACCCTCGTCCCGGTGGCCCGCGCGGCCTCGCCGAGGGCTTGCGTCAACCGCACGGTTCTGAAGATTCTCCGGACCCCGTTTCGTTTCCAGGCCAAGTCGGCGATCGACTGCACGCTCGTCGTGGCCAGATACCGCGAGTGCTTGGTGTGTCGCTCCAGGTGGCGATCCAGCTCGCTTTCCGGTTGGGCCGTCACGCGGGTGAGCGCGATGCCGTCGCCGAGCGCCCGGCTGACGGCGAGCGTCAAACCCACCCCGTCCAGCTCCTCGTTGCAGGCCACCAGGGCATGGACCGGAGTGCGGCGGTGGCGCAGCCACTGGTTGGTGAGCACCGCCTGTTCGTCGCCCAGCTCCATGTCCTGGCCTTCGACCTCGAGGACCTCGGGCTCAGGCAGCCAGCGCTCCCGGAGCATGCTGGCGAGCTCTTGCGCCCGCGGCCCGATCAGACTCACCCGCAGGCACGGCGGCGGTGGGTGGTTCCCGCCGCGTGCCTGGAGTTCGAGCCCCCGCTCACGCTGCGCGCGGCGCCGGCGCAGGGCCGCGAGCACGATCGCCTCGAGCAACGGATGGTCTCCGGCCAGCAGCAGATGCGGCTGCTGGTGGTGGTCGAGCTCGACCAACCGGGCGACGTCGTCTCGGCCGCGCTTCCCTGACTGGTCGGCCGGCGAGGCCCCCTCGCCGAACAGCGCGCCGGCTACCACTGCGTTCGCGCTGAACACGCTGACCGTCGGCATACGCGTGGATGCGTCCTCGCCCTCCGTGGATGTGTCCTCGCCCTCCTCGAGGAAGCGCGCCAGCGAGGGATCCTCGATCTGCACCAGCAGCTGAAGGTCGGGCGGCGGGGCGGTCTTGCGCTTCTCGCACAGGTGGTTGACGGCGCTCACGATCTGCGAGTTGGCGAAGTCGTTTCCGGTTACCAGCAACAGCCACTTGGCCCGGCGCAGTCCGGCGTCGAGCAGCGTCCTCGGTTGGAGCGCGTCGGCGACCAGCCGCCACTCGTGTCTGCGGGGCGCCGCCTCCATCCCGGGCGCCCGACCGTCGAGGTCGACGACTACGACGTCATGGTGGGGAGAGAGCTCTTCCGCCAGCTGCGTCCCGTGCACGCCGGCGCCGCAGATGATCACGTGCTCGGAGAGCCAGTGTCCGGTCGCGTAGCGGCGGATGTGGCTGCCGCCGAGCGCCAGCACGGCGCGGATCACCAGCACGGCCGCGAGCACGAAAGCGACCAGCACCTGCCAGTTGGTCCCCACGCCCTCGCTGCCGCCGGCCGGCCCGAGGTCGAGCGTATAGAGCTTGACCGAGTGGTAGAGATCTTGAAGCCAGTTGTTGGATTCCGCGTGCAGCTCCTGGAATCCCCACCAGCCGAGCGCGATCGTGCCGAGGATGACGAGCGGCAGAACCTTCAGGCGGTGTCGGCGCCACCACGGCGCCCGCACGACGCCGAGCCACGCGTTGGGCGCCCCGGGCGCAGCGGCCCCCAGGTCATCGAGGGGTCCAGCCGGCGCGGTGGCCGGCTCAGTCTCCGCGGTTGACATCCCAGAGCGAGTCGAGCTCTCGCTGGAACGTTGAATACAGCTGGGTTCCGCGTTCACAGCGGAGCAGCGGGCTCGTTGCCGGCCGGACGCTGGGAGAGTCCGACACGGACTTCGTTCAGGCTGCTGGTGAGCTCGAAGTCGTTGATCAGGCTCGGGAGCGCCGGATTGTCGGGGTCGAGCAACAGCACGCGGACTCGGCAGCCGTCCTGCGCCTTGCGGGCGACCGCTTCGGCAAAGCCCGTCGTCCTGCGGGCGACCGCTTCGGCAAAGCCCGTCGTCCTGCGCCAGTCGTGCAAGTTGATGCCGGCGATCGAGAAATCGCGTTCGGTCTCGTCCAGGAGCGCTAGCCAGTCCTCGGGCACGCCGAACTCCCGTGCTGCAGGCAGGACGTCGCAGGGCCGGTCCGCTGGGTGGCGCAGCGAGACGCCCGGCAGTCCGGTCCCGGGCCAGCCGGCGGCCTCGAGTGCCCGGACGTGGCTGATCAGCTGAGCCCGGTGGCGGCCTTCCATCAGCGACCGAGGTTTGAGGTCGTAGTAGACGCAGCGGTGATCCTTGACGTCGAACGGGAGCTCGCGCTCGTTCTCGAGCAGGATCACCACCGGTCGGTTGGCCGATTGCGCGATCGCGAGCTCGTAGAACACGTTCGGGTTGTTGAACGTGAGCAGCGCGATACAGACGTCATAGGAGAGGATCGCCCGCAGCATCTGCTCAGAGATCAGTCCCGGCTGATGGAAATGATCCGCCCGCTCGGGGACGATGCCGCACTCCTCGAGCGCCGGCTTGATGATGTAGTCGAACACGTCGTCCGCGTGCTCGCGCTCCTGGCTGCCCTCCATCCCGATCGGGCTGATGACAAAGCAGCGCCGGGCTGAAGCGCGATGTATCACCGGGTTGGCAACCGGCGCCGTGGCGTCCTCATGCATGCTCGCCCCTTCAATAAACCCGTTGGCCCCGCCTGAGTCTACTCAGAACGATGTGACGATTGTCAGGTTGGGCGAGGTCTGAGCGACCTTACGCTAGGGTTTGCATCTACCGACTTCTGACCTTTTGGGGGCCCAAATGCAACAAGTCTGGTCTCGCGCGTCCGCACGCATGCCTGGGGCGCGACGCACGACCTTCCTCATCGCGGCATCGGCGCTGGTCGCGGTGCTCGCGGGCTGCGGGAGCAGCAGCAGCAGCAGTAGCAGCGCCACGAGTTCCGCGACCACCTCGGCGGCGAGCGCGGCCAGCAGCTCTTCCGCTGCCGCGCCACCGGCCACGACGACCGTCCCCGGCACGGCGTCGCCCAGCGGAGCGGAGTCACCGAAGCAGGCCGGGCTGAAGAAGCTCGTGGTGGTCCACCTGCCGAAGTTCACGGCGCACATCGTGGGGCTCGACAACGCCCCGATCACGACCGCGATCCCGCTGGTCTCGACCGACCTGAACAAGTTCTGGAGCACCGAGTTCGCGAACTCGGGCGTCACGTGGCCAGCCGTACAGGACGTGCTCGTCTCGAACGCGCCGGTCCAGTCGCAGGCGTGCGGGATCACCGTGAATCCCACGGACGAGATGCAGCTCTGCTACGACGGCTCGACCGCCACGTTCTACTGGACGGTGCCGTGGATGCAGCAGAACCTCGACACCGACCCCGGCGGCGTCAACCTTTCCATGGGCATGTCGGCCGCCTACAGCAACGCAGTGCTCGATTTGACGGGCTACTACGATCAGCTCAAGTCGGGCCAGATCACCGAGGCCCAGTGGGAGCAGCAGAATCTCTGCCTGACCGGGATCTACGCGAGGTCGCTGGACGAGCGCAGCCTGCTCGAGAAGGCGGACATCTCGACCCTCCAGAACTTCTACAACTCGCTCTCAGGCGACAGCCAGGGGGCCACGGCCCAACAGATGCAGTCGGCCTTCGCGGCCGGCTTCAACAGCGGCTCGCCGGCCACCTGCCTGCCGTCGACGACCAGCACCACGACGACCAGCGCGACCACCAGCGCGACCACCAGCGCGACCACCAGCGCGACCAGCTCCGGGGTGTCAATCACCTCGACGGCGGCCCTCCCGACGTCGAGCAGCAGCACCCCCTAACGACTCGAGTCGAGCAGGCGCTCGCTTCCGGCGGGCGCCTGCTCAGCTTGCGATCCGCATCCGCGCCGCCGCCGGCCCAGTGAACACGCCCCCGGCCCGGAGCGCGTGCACACCGGCCAGCCCCGCCCAGGGCTCGTAGGGCTCGAACAGCCGGTTCACTTCGTCCTCGGTACCGCGGGCGCGTGGATCCCCGGTGCGCAAGCGCCCCACCAGCTTCAGGTAACCGAGATCGCCGGCCGGGAGCTGGTCGACCCGGCCCTGGCCGGTGAGCGCCAGCGTCTGCACCGTCCAGCTCCCGATCCCCCGGATCGCGCGCAGCCGGCGCCAGCCGCGCTCGTGATCCGGATCGTGAAGATCGACGTGGCCGGCCGCCACCTCGCGCGCGGCGCGCCACAGGGCGATGGCCCTGCCCGGGGACAAGCCAAGGGATTCGAGCCGAGCCGGTGACTGGCCGGCGAGCGTGTTGGCCTCTGGCGCGTCACGCATCCCGGACTGCGGGCAACGACGGCCGAAGGCTGAGATCAGGCGCCGCTGGATGCCCGCGGCTCGCTCGTAGTCGATCAGCTGTTCGCAGATGGCCCACACCAACGCCTCGAACGGATCGGGGCGGCCGGTGACGCGCAGGCTCGGGGCGGCTCTCAGCGACGGTCCGATCAGCGGGTCGAACTGGAAGCGCTCGTAGAACGGCCGGAGATCGAGATCGAGCCCGAGAGCCAACCGCATCCGCTCGATCCCCCACTCGGCTGCCGCGCGGTCGTCGGCGCGAGCGCCTAGCACGACCTGGTCAGCGCTCGGCTGGGCGACGCGCACGAGTACCGGCTGCCCGCCGCCGGCGTGCAGGAGTCGGTGGAGCACGCCGGCCCGGCGTCGCATCAGCCCGTCGAGCCCGAGTCGCGCCGGCAGGTGGAAGGCCCACCGGGGCCGGACGTCGACCCGAGCCTCGATCACTCCCAGGGCTTCGCGATCAAATGCACGTCGACGAGGAACGTGCGCGTGCCGACGACCGGCAGCAGGTCGGCGGGACGGCGGCGGGCGCGCGCCGCCATTTTGCGCGCGCTGCGGCGCCTGACGAGCGCCACCGCGACGGCGCCGGCGACGAACCCGGTGGCGGCTGCCGCTGCGGCTTGCACCGCGGGCAGCGCGGACACCTGGACGCGTTCGATCGTCCGGACCTCGCTGAGGACGGGCAGACCGTCGACGGTCTCCACGTCCTCGACGATCTCACCATCCACAGGCGCTACGTCTTGGCGCTGACTCATGAGTCCTGCATGGTGACAGCGACGGCGGTCATGTTCAAAGGGCTCGTTACGATACAGCCGCCGGCTGCTCGAGGAGTGCGGACTTCGAGCGTCGTCCGGCCTTCGACCCATATGCCCACCTCGATCGACGTTTTCGCCAAGGCCCGAGAGCACGAGCGCCTCGCGCAGTTGAAGCTCGCGCGGGAGCTCGACGCGCTGCCGTACTTCCGCGTGCTCGAAGGCCCGACCCTGCCGGTGGTCGAGATGGAGGGCAAGCGCCGGATCATGCTCGGCTCCAACAACTATCTCGGCCTGACCGGCGATGAGCGGGTCAAGCAGGGCGCATTGGACGCGCTCAATCAGTATGGAACCGGGCTCACCGGCTCGCGGTTCCTGAACGGCACGACCGACCTGCACGTGTTGCTCGAGCGAGAGCTGGCCGATTGGTTTCAGAGCGAGGCCGCGCTCGTCTTCACCACCGGCCACCAGGCCAACGTGGGCACGCTGGGCACGATCCTCGGGCCCGGCGACACGGTCGTGGCCGACCGCGGCGATCACGCCTCGATCCTTGACGGTTGCCTGCTGTCCCGCGCGAAGCTGCGGGTCTTTCATCACAACCGGATGGATCGGCTCGAGTACACGCTCCAGAAGGCGGCCAACGACGGTGGTGGAGTGCTGGTCGTGGTCGACGGGGTCTTCTCGATGGAAGGCGACGTCGCCCCGCTGCCCGAGATCGTCGAACTGTGCGAGCGCTACGGCGCGCGGTCGATGGTCGACGAGGCACATGCGCTCGGCGTGCTCGGCGCACGGGGCGCCGGCACGTGTGAGTTGTTTGGAGTCGAGGATCGAGTCGACCTGCGGATGGCCACCTTCTCCAAGTCGCTCGCCTCGTGCGGTGGGGTGATCGCGGGACCGGCCGACGTGATCGAGTTCCTGCGGATCCAGTCGCGAGCGTTCATGTTCACCGCCTCCGCTGTCCCGGCGGCGATCGGCGCGGCGCTGGCCGCGGTCCGCATCTGCCGCTCGGGAGAGGGGCAGGGCTTGTTTGCCCGCGTGCTCGACAACGCGCGCTACCTGCACCGTGGGCTCAGCGAGCTGGGATTCAAGGTCGTGCAGCCGACCCGCTTGGCCGACGGAACCGAGATCGTCACGCCGGTGGTGCCGATCGTGGTCGGCGATGACTGGAAGGCGGTCTTCCTGTGGAAGTCGCTCTACGAAGCTGGGGTGTTCGTCAACACGGCGATCCATCCCGCCGTGCCCCCGTCGGGGGCCCTGCTGCGCACGAGCGTGATGGCGTCGCACGACCACGCCACCCTCGACCAGGCGCTCGAGCTGTTCCGCCAGTGCAAGTCGGCCTTCGAAGCCGAGCACGGACCACTGCCGACGCGCGACTAGCGACCCGCCCCTCGGGTGCTACGAACCGGCGTCCCAATCGGCATTTGCTTGTCCACTCCCGCACAAGGCGTTGGCGTGAAAAAAAACACGCTCTAAGCGCGTGGCCCAGGACTTGTTGCGTTGCTGTGACCCGGGCGATCCAATAGCTTGTTCGCAGTCGAACGGTGGTCGGCCGAAGCGGCGAAAAAGGGTCATTGAGGGGGACGTGATCCTACGGCGAAGGGCCGACATCACTCAGATAGCAGGGCCCCGCCACGATGCGAAAGTCCGATCGCACCGCGTCGGTGGTGAACGATCAAATCGTGTCCGCTGTGGCGGACAGTGAGTGGGAGAGAGATAGCCACATGACGCAGAGCGCCATGATGATGCCAGGGCAGCGGATGAAGGCCCTGGAGCGGGCAAACGAAGTGCGGCTCGCGCGTGCAGAGCTCAAGCGAAGGATCGCCTTTGGCGATGTCGCCGTGGCCGAGGTGATCCTGGAGTGTCCGTGGGCCGCCAAGTCTTGGTCAGTCGGGGATCTGTTGATGAGCCAGCGCCGGTGGGGGAGTACCCGGTGCCGGAAGTTCCTCTCGCGCAATCAGATCAACGAGAAGAAGCCACTCGGCCAACTGACCGATCGGCAACGCCGGATGCTCGCCGGCCAGCTCAAGCCCTGCCCTGGGAAGGGACTCGACGCGAGCGAAGACGAGGTGTGTGACTCGAAGGAAATCGAGACCTGCACCTCCGACGAGTTCGATGCTCCGCGGACGCAAGAGCTGGAGCTCGTCGGCGTATAGCCGGCGACGCCCCCGGGGCCGGTTCCGCGCCGACGGATGTGGCGCGGGACCGGCGATCTTCTTGCCCACTACAGGCTGAGCCCCGTCGGAACCGGGCTGGCGCCGGCGAAGAAGAAGAACCACACCACGAACACCGTGATGGTGATCGCGGCGCTGACCACGAGCACTCCCTCGAGCACGAAGTGACCCGGGTCGCTGTGGCCCCGCGCCCGGCAGTTGGCCCGGTACACGTCGCTCAGCTTGCCGAGCAGCACGCCGATCAGTAGCACCGTGACCGGCACCCCGATGAACATCAGGCCGAGCGCGGTGCCCAGCGAAGAGGTGGCGCCCTGGACCTGCGAGCCGATCCAGAGCCACAGCAGCGGCGTGCCGAGCCACAGCACCAAGCTGCCGATGAACATGATCAGGACCACCAGGACCGCGCCGGTCCCGGTCCTCAATACGTCGCGCATCCTGCGGCCAGCGTAGTGGGCTGTGAAATCCGGGCCGCGGTCCGAGACCGCGGCCCCAGGCTAATGGACAGCCAGACGAAAGCTTGACCTGCCACCAGCCCATCAGCATTCCGACCAGTCCGAACCGCGGCCTCACCTGCCAGGCGCCACAACCCGGCTCGCCGATGTCGCGCCGGTAGATGCGCTCGAAGCGGTGCTTCTCCGGCTCGAGCAGCATCCGCTCGAGCGCCACGCGGTTCGCCGCCTGTACCTCGGCGCACCGCGCGATCGCAACGCGCGCCGCCCGCAAGCGCTCGGCCAGGTCGTCCCGGACGCGCTCGAGCTCACCCAGGCCGAGCAACCGCGGCTCGGTGCCGGCGGCGCCACCGAGCTCCACCCCACCCATCGAGAACGCGGTCACGAACGCGTCCGCGAGCTCCTGCTCGAGCCGCGCGATCTGGGCGCGAAGCGACCGGCGCGCCGCACGAGCCGCCTCCTCCGTAACCTCGGCCGGCGCGAAAACCGGGTTGTTGACCTGCTCCAAAAGCCCCATCGTGCCTCCTTTGGGGGTCGCGGCCAGCTTACCACCCACCCCTACGACCGCGAGCGCGTTGCCAGGGCATCGACCGCCTGCCACAACGCCTCCTCGAGGTGGATCCTCGGCACGCCTTCGACACCGACCGCGAACAGGACGATCCTGCCCGTGCGAGCGCCCACCCGATGGCCGGACGCCACCTCGCCGAACAGCAGCGCGTGGACGCAGCGCCCGTCGGCGACGACGAGGCGGTCGGGGGCAAGCAAGAACCCGTCCGCGCCGGTCCCGAGCCGCTCGCCGGCCCGACTCGCCCGGATGCCTAGGCCGGTGCCGTCGACCGACGCGGCGTCGAGCGCCCACACGGGCACCCCGGTCTCGAGCAGCGCAATCAACAGCGCGTCATCGATCAGGCTGCGCGAGCGAAACTGCCCGTGAAGCAGACGGTCGACCGCCGCCTGCTCGCTGGGGATCCGCGTGGTATCGGGATCGAGGCCGATCTGGTGAAAGAAGGCACGGTAGGCGTGCGGGATCGGCCACGTCCGCATCGCCACCACGTCGGCCCCGCGATAGCGATCCGAGAGCAGCTTGAGGCGGCGGCGGAGCGCCGCGGGGCTGCCTCGCCCGCCACCCGTCGCCACCGCCAGCCAGTCCAACCTGAGGCCCGGGAACTCGGCCCGCAGCCCGGGCTCGACCAAGCCGGCCGTCGCCGCGAGCTCGACTTCGCCGTTCACGCTGTGCCCCTGACCAGCGCCTGGACCTTGGGCTCGAGCGCCGCGGGCGACACCCAGTGATCGCCGATCAGGCGCTCGGCGACGATCCCGCCGCGATGGGCGAGCTCGAGCAGCGGGCACGTCTCGACCCCGTATACGGATCCGACCGCGCCGCCGGCGTCGTACGCCACCGGAATCGTCCAGCCGTGGGACCGAACCTCGGCCTTGGCCTGGCCGTGGCTGGCGTTGACGGCGACCGCCGCGAAGCTGACCGCGTCCGCGGAGAACTGCGAGGAGAGCTGCTGCAGCGTGTCGACCTCCCGCCCGCATTGGTTCGAGCCGGTGACGAAGAACGCGAGCACGAGCGGCGCCCGGCTGGCCAGCAGGCAGACGTTGAGCGCCCTGGGGTCGTGGCGGGCAAGCGTGCACGGCGGGTCGAGGTTGGCGTCGCCGTTCAGGTCCGATGCGGCCAGTGGAGCCGCGAAGTAGTGCAGCGGCTTGCCCGCGGGGATCCCGACCGAGACCACTCCATGCGTGGTGAACTCGATGACCGAGAACAGCAGGACGAGCGCGAGACCCACCGCGCCGATCATCCAGCGGTACTTGCGGGTGTCGATCACCGGCAGCGGCAGCTTGGCCGGGGCACGGCCGACGAGCGAGACGGCCAAATCCGGATCGAGCCGGTGCTCGGGCGGCTCCTCCGACTCGTCCGGCTCGTCCGGCTCGTCCGGCTCGTCCGGCTCGTCGGCCGGCGACCGGTCGGGCGGTTCGCCGGTGCTCACGCGACCCGGGCGCGCCGCCGAACGCGGGGCAGCCCGGCCCCCGCGCGCGCCACCGAACCGCGAACGCGCTCGCGCGCCCCGCCGCGCGCGGAGAGCACGAGCACCGCCGGCAACACGAGTTGAACGCCGAACAGGGAGGCCGCGAGGTCGATCACGGTCACGAACCCGAACTGGCGCAGCATCGTAATGTTCGATAGCACGAGCACCGCGAACCCGGCGATCGCGGTGATCCCCGAGGCGCGGACCGCGGCGCCGGTCGAGGTGTAAGTCCGCCTCAGCGCGTCCTCGACTTCCAGCCCGGTGGCCCGCTCCTGACGGAAACGCTCCGAGAGCAGCACGCTGAACTCGGTCGAGATCGCGATCACGAGCGCGCCGAGCGTGGCCGACATCGGGTTCAGGGGAATCCGGGTGGCGAACAGGATCAGCGAGGACCAACCGGTCGCGAGCGCAATCGGGACCAGCGGGACCACGGCCCGGCGGAGCTGGCGGAAGATGACCAGCAGCACGAGACCGACCGCGAGCAGGCCGACGACCAGCGTCAGTAGCCGTCGCCGCGAGGAGGAGAGCGCCGCGTTGGCCTGTGCGGCAATCACGGGTAGGCCGGCCAGCGCCGCGGTGACGCCGGCGGGAGGATGCAGCTGCGAGCGCATGTAGGCGATCACGCTCTGCTGGCGCGCGAGCGGCATCAGCCGGATCCCGAAGGCCAGCACCGCCTCGCGGTCCTCCGAGGTGATCACGGCCTGGCGGAAGTACTGTGGAACCGCGCGGAGGAGGCTGTTGATCGAGCTCTGGGTGAGCGACGAGCCGCTCCCCGCCCCGGTCTCGGTGCCGGCCGGGAACAAGTCGGGCAGCGACAACGCCGGGCACAGCGTGGCGTGCGCGCAGCCCTTGTTTTCCCGGTAGCCGTAGTGCGCGAGCAGCGCCTGCTCGTAGGCGATCATCCATCGCACGGTGGCCAGCTTGGTCACGTCGCTCGCGCGGACGGTGACGTCGATTTCCCCTGATACACCGGTGATCCGCTCGAGCGAGTCGAGATCGCGCAGCGCCGGCATGTTCGACGGCACCAGCTTGGTGACGTCGGACTGGACCGAAGTCTGGGTATCGGCCACCCACCCGATCGCCGCCAGCGCCACCGCGATCACGAGCACCCGCCCGGGTCGCCGCATCACCGCGCCGAGCAGCCGACCGGGCACTTCCGGGTCCGGCGCCGGCCGGCGCGGCACCTCGATCCGCGCCAACGGCCGTCCCGCGTCGCGGAGGATGTCGGCCGCCCCTCGCGCCGAGGCCAGCAGCGTCTCCCGCAGCCGGCCCGCGCGCTTGCCCGAGGGACGCCGGCGCGCCCGCCGCGGGCGAGCACCCCGGCGCTTGCGCTCGGCCAGGACGATCGCGGCCGGCCCGGCGGTCAACACGCACGCCAGCGCGACGGCGATCCCGACCACGAGCAACACGCCGAACCCGCGCACCATCGGAACCGGCGACAGGAGCAGGACGAGGAAGCCTGTGGCGGTGGCCAGCGCGGCGGTGGCGATCGTGGGGGCGGCGGTTCCGGCCGCGCGCGCGACCGCCTCGGGCGCCGCGGCCTCGCCGTCGCCCAGCGCCGCTCGCGCCTCGGCGGTCCGCGACTGAAACTGAATTCCGTAGTCGACGGCGAGCCCGATGAGGATCGGCAGCACCGCGACCGAGGCCATCGTGAGGGTCGCGCCGGCCAGCGACACTACGCCGAAGGCGATGCCGACCGCGGCCAGCGCGAGCGCCAGCGGCAGCAGGCGTAGCCGCGTCCTGAACACGATCAGCAACGTCACCGCCATCACCACCACCGCGCCGATCAGCAGCAAGACGATCGAGCCAGTGAGCTCCGAGGAGAGGTCGTTGAGCACGACCGGCGCGCCGGTGACCGTGTAGGTGCCGCCGTACTGGGAGCGGAACTGCGGCATGTTCACCGCCTGGCGGATCCAAGAGATCGCGGCGGCCTGCTGCGCATCGTTCAACGAAGATTTCAGGCGCACCTGAATCAAGGCCGAGTCGGCGGTCGGGAACAGATAGGCGAAACGGGCCTTGGGCTGGCCCGCGCCGCGGGTCGGGTCGAAGACGATCTCGGGGATGAACTGCGGATCGGAGATCGAGGGGGTTCCGCTGATCCCTGAGTCGTGGTAGACCTGCTCCAGCTGTTGGTATTCGTTCTGGAGCTCCAGCAGACCCGCCGCGCTCGACGCCTGTTTCGCCTTGGCCGTCGAGAGTCCGCGTGCGACGGCGAGCTGATACGCGCTCTGTTCGGCGCTCACGACCTGCTGGCGGGCGCCCGCCTCGAGCGCGCTGACCTCGGTGTTGACCGCGACGACGGCCCGGTTGAGGAACGTGCCTGGGCCGTACACGGCCTCGACCGGCTTGGCTTTCATCAGCTTCCCGCACGGGCTCTTCCAGCCGCCGTAGGGGGCGTGGACGATCGGCGTGAACGCCGCCAGCCGCTGGTTGGACGCCACGTACTGGCCCGCGAGGCACGCCTCGAGGAAGGAGACCCGGTCGAGGTCCCCGGTCTGGACCAGGTCGTTCAACCGCTCCCGGATCAGGATCACGATCGGGTCGCTGCCGAAGTTGCGGTCGTCTTGCGCGGTCGCGCGGTAGCTCGAAGACGAGCGGCTGACGAACGTATCGGTGCCCGTCGAAGGCTTCAGCTGCAGGGCCAGCACGCCACCGCCCAGCGCCGCCACCACGACGATCGCGAGCGTCAGCGCCGGCCTGCGCGCCGCGAGCATGGCAAGCCGCTCGAACCGCTCCTTCACCGTCATGCAGCGCCAGCGTATCGGCGCCGGCGAGGGGCTGCGCTGCTCGGAATCAATCCATCGTCAGCGGACCCTGGGACTCGCCCGAGAGGAACTGGCGGATGAACGGGTTGTCGGAGTTGAGCATGTCCTCGGCGGGGCCCGCCTCGACGATCCGCCCCCTCCACAGCACGTTGATGTAGTCGGCCACCCGTCGGGCGCTCATGATGTCGTGAGTGATCACGCAGAAGGTCGGGAGGTGCTGCTTCTGCTTGGCCTTCGCGTCCTCCATCATGTCGCGGTGGATCTCGAGGATCAGCTCGCCGAGGAGAGCGGTGCGGACCGGATCCAGGCCCGAGTCTGGCTCGTCGAAGAGGACGATGTCGGGCTCGAGCACGAGCGCGCGGGCGAAGCCGGCGCGCTTGCGCATCCCGCCGGAAAGCTCGTTGGGCATTCGTAAGGCCGAGTCGCCGAGCCCGACCTCGGTGAGCCGGCGCATGACGATCTCCTCGATCTCGTCCTCGCCCTTCTCGGTGTGCTGGCGGAGCGGGAAGGCGGTGTTGTCGAAGACGTTCATCGAGCCGAACAGGGCCCCGTCCTGGAACAGCAGGCCGAACTTCTTGCGCATCTCGAACAGCTGATCGTCGGGCATGTTCGGCACCGACTCGCCGTGCACGAGGATGTCGCCCTGATCGGGGTAGAGCAGTCCGACGATGTGCTTGATGCAGACCGACTTCCCGGTGCCCGAGGGACCGAGGATCATCGAGACCATTCCCTCGGGGAGGCCCATGTTGAGCCCGCGGAGGATCCGTGCGCGCCCGAACGACTTGTAGACGTCGATGAACTCGATCGCGTCCGGGCGCCCCGACGGATAGACCTTGTAGCTGTGCCAGCGGTACTCGTCCTCGTCGGCGCCATCGGGGGGCGAGGGACGAGGCGGCAGCTCGTCGATCACCGATACGCGTGAACCCGAGCTGCGCCCCGGGTCGGGCGGCGGCTCGTCCTCGGGCGAGCCCGCCGCGCGCGCGCCCTCGGTCTGGCTGGGTTCTGGGTCGTCGGTCTGTTCTTCCCAGTCGTCCGACGGGTCTTCATAGCGCATGGTCAGCCTCCGATTGGTGCCCTCGGATTGGCGCCCCAGAAGAGCTGCGTTCCGAGCATTCCGATGAGATGTACACCAACGATATTGAGCACCATCGATTTCGCCGTGGCCGTGCCGACGCCGACCGGCCCGCCGCTGGCGTTGTACCCGTAATAGCAGCCGACGAGCACGATCATGGTGGCCATCGCCATGGCCTTGATCAAGCTATATAAGACGTCCGGAGGGTTCTGGAACTGCCAGAAAATCAAGAAGAACCCTCCCGAGGACACATCTCCGATCTGGTCGACCACCGCGATATAGCTGGCCAGGAACCCCGCCCCGATCGAGCACAGGTAGACGAACGGGAGTACCAACCAGGCCGCCAGCAGGCGCGTCGCGCACAGGAACGTGACGCCGCTGATCCCCATCACCTCGAGCGCGTCGATCTCATCCGAGATCCGCATCGAGCCGAGCTCGGCCACGATTCCCGTGCCGACCTTGGCCGCCATCATGTAGCCGAAGCAGAGCGGGACGAGTTCGCGCAGGTCACACCAGGCGGCGAACACGCCGGCGTACGCGGGGGTCCCGACCGACTGATTGAAGTACGCGCCTTCGATCCCGCACTGGAGGCCGATGATGAACACCAGGCCCCAGATCACGAGCGTCGAGGAGATGATCAGGATCCCAGCTTGGCGCAGCGCCTCGCCGAAGAAGCGGAACACCCGCAGCCGGAGCACCTCGCCGACGATCCGCGAGGTGAACTTGACGATGTCCCCGAACGACTCGATCCAGCCGCGAGGGGTGGCGAGAACGTCGTTCATCGGATCACTTCACGATCGTGGTCAGCTCGGGGTGTGTAGCCAACAGGACCTGGGTGAACACATAGTTGAAGGCAAAGATCCCCAGGAACGCGATCACCACCGCCTGGTTGACGGCCCGGCCGACGCCCTCGGCGCCGCCCGACGCGGTCATTCCCTTGTAACAGCAGACGACGGCGATGATGGCGCCGAACAGAGTCGTCTTCACGACCGAGCCCCACAGGTCGGTAGTCGAGGCGTTGTTGAAGAACGTGGCCCAGAACGGTCCCAGCGGCGCATGGTTGACGATCGTGGCGAGGATCCCGCCGAAGATCCCGAACAGCAGTGCGTAGATGTCGAACAGCCCGGTGACGAGCATCAGCGCGAGGAACCTCGGCACGACCAGGTTCTTGATCGGGTCGACCCCGAGCACCTGGAGAGCGTCGAGCTCCTCGCGGATCTTGCGCGCGCCGAGGTCGGCGGTGATCGCCGTCCCGGCGACGCCGGCGAGCACGATCGCGTCCACGAACGGCGCGAACTCCCTGATCGAGGCCAGCACGAAGAACCCGCCCAGCCGGTCCAGCGCCCCGAACAGCACCAGGAAGTTGGCCGCCTGCAACCCGGGCGCCTCGTAACCGAACGCGATCGTCGAGACCAGCAGCGGGAACCAGCAGAGCCGCAGCGCGAACATGAACTGGCCGACGAACTCGCTCCCGTACGGATACGGCGGCCGCACCGCCGAGACGATCGTCTTGCCGGTCAGGATCATCATGTTCCCGACCTCCTCGAGCACGTTGTTCGTCGACACGAATGCTCGATCGGCGACCGCTCTGATCAACTCTTCTCGATCCTCCCGGATTGGCGCGGTGCCGCCCAAGCGGCCGCGCCGCAAAGCCTACGCCAAGCGGCCGAGCGGGACCAAGTTGCAACCGTCCGTGAACGCAAGCCCGCGCGCGTCTGACTGCCGTGTGGCGTGAAGGGTCCGTGGTATGTTCGGGCGGCCGTGAGCGGGTGGAGAACGAGGAGCTGCGTGATCGGTATGGCCGCCTTCGCGGCGCTGGGCGTGGCGGCCTGCGGCGGGAGCACGCAGGCGCAGAGCTCGGGCGAACCGACGGGCAACTTCCCGGTCGCCGTGACGACGGCGACCTTTCCCGCCCGCCAGCGGTTGGCCCAGCGCACGCGGATGGTGATCCGCGTGCGCAACACCGGCGATCACGCGATCCCCAATATCGCGGTCTCGGTGTGCAACACCACGTGTAACTATCCGGCCCCGCCCGGCCAGGGCACGAGCGCCCAGGCCTTCTCCTATGTCCTGAACCAGCCCGGACTGGCCAACCCCTCGCGACCGATCTGGATCGTCGACCGGCCGCCCGGCGTGTGCACGTTCAGCTGCCCGTCCGGCGGACCCGGCGGGGCCGCGACCGCCTACTCCAACACCTGGGCCCTGGGTCCGCTGCCGAGGGGCGCGACCGCGACCTTCCAGTGGAACCTGACCGCGGTTAAGGCGGGGCGGTACATCGTCGCGTGGCAGATCGCGGCGAATCTGACCGGGAGCGCCAAGGCGGTCCTGTCCAACGGCTCGCTGCCCGAGGGCACGTTCAAGATCGACGTGAGCAGCTTGCCACGGCAGGCCTACGTCAACAGTGACGGAAAGGTCGTGTACGGGCCGCAGTGATCGCGTCCCCTGTTGTGCTCCAGTAGCCCTCAGGCGTTGCTCGAGCTGGCCCACATGTTGATCTCGCCGTCGACCGCCCAGCGATCGATCTCGGCCAGCTCGGCGGCGTCGAAGTCGGTCCGATCGAGGGCACCGAGGTTCTGCTCGAGCTGGGCGACGCTGCTCGCCCCGACCAGCGCCGAGGTCACCCGGGGATCGCGCAGGGCCCAGGCGATCGCCAGCTGAGCCAGCGTCTGGCCCCGCTCCCGCGCGATTTCGTTGAGCGCCCGGATCCGTTTGAGGTTCTCCTCGGTGAGCAGGTCAGCGGAGAACGAATTGCCGCGACGGACGCGTGAGTCGGCGGGGATGCCGTTCAGGTAACGGTCGGTGAGCAGGCCCTGGGCGAGCGGGGAGAACACGATTACGCCCGCGCCCTCGCTCTCGAGCACATCGAGCAGTCCGTGCTCGATCCAGCGGTTCAGCATCGAGTACGACGGCTGGTGGATGAGCAGCGGCGTGCCGAGCTCGCCCAGGATCCGCGCCGCCTCCTCGGTGCGCTCGGGTCCATAGGAGGAGATGCCCACGTAACGCGCCTTGCCCTGCCGCACCGCCGCGTCGAGCGCGCCCATCGTCTCCTCGAGCGGCGTGTCCGGATCGAAGCGGTGCGAGTAGAAGATGTCGACGTAGTCCACGCGCATCCGCTGCAAGCTCTGCTCCAGGCTGGCCAGCAGGTACTTGCGCGAGCCCCACTCGCCGTACGGTCCCGGCCACATGTCGTAGCCCGCCTTGGTCGAGATCACCAGCTCGTCGCGGTAGGGCCGGAAGTCCTCGCTGAAGATGCGGCCGAAGTTGAGCTCGGCGCTGCCATAGGGCGGGCCGTAGTTGTTGGCGAGATCGAAGTGCGTCACGCCCAGGTCGAACGCGCGGCGGAGGATCGCCCGGCTGGTGGCGAGCGGCCGATCGTCGCCGAAGTTCTGCCACAGTCCGAGCGAGAGCTCCGGCAAGCGCAGGCCGCTGCGCCCGCATCGGCGATACTCGAGCTTGGCGTAGCGGTCCGGCGCGGGGACGTAAAGGGTCGGGGCGAGGCTGGCGTTGAAGGGCATACGCCCAGTATTCCAACGGTGGCGCGGCGCCAATCAGCGAAGTCACGCCCGGCCGTTCGGCCAACTTGGGCCGGCCCCGGTTTGGCCACCGGGATAATGACCCGCCCGCTCGATCTGACCTACTCTTGCCGGTAGAAGTCGCGCGGAGCCCGCGAGACCAGATGAACGTGCCCCAGCCGCTCGCCGCCGCGCTCGGGGTCTGAGAGTCACGAAGAAGCCGAACGCGCCGGGACGATCCTCGCCCGGCGACTGGGAAAGGAAACCGTAAGAGAGCATGCCTCGCATCCGCCAGCAGAACGTCCTCGCAGCCCAGTGGACCCCGAACGGTGGCGCCCTGGGCGCCCCGGACCTGACCGTCCAGGACAACCAGATCTTCGGCTCGAACGTCTTCAGTCCCGCGGTCCAGCGCCAACGCCTGCCGCGGGACGTGTTCCGGCGGCTGCAACAGACGCTGGCCCAGGGCGAGGCGCTCGACACCACGCTCGCCGACGCCGTCGCGCTGGCGATGAAAGAGTGGGCGCTCGAGAAGGGCGCCACCCACTACACCCACTGGTTCCAGCCGCTGACCGGCTCCACCGCTGAGAAGCACGACAGCTTCTACAGCCCGACCGGCGAGGGCACCGCGCTCGCGGAGTTCTCGGGCAAGGAGTTGATCCAGGGTGAGCCCGACGCTTCGAGCTTCCCGACCGGCGGGATCCGGGCCACGTTCGAGGCGCGGGGTTATACCGCGTGGGATCCCACCTCCCCGGCGTTCATCCTCGAGAACCCCAATGGGGCGCTGCTGTGCATCCCCACGGCGTTCGCGTCGTGGACGGGCGAGGCGCTTGATCACAAGATCCCCCTCCTGCGTTCGATGGACGCGCTGTCGAGGTCGGCGATCCGGGCGCTGAAGCTGTTCGGCGACACGAGCTCCCAGCGCGTCTTCACCACCGTCGGTCCGGAGCAGGAGTACTTCCTGATCGACGAGCAGTATTACTTCGAGCGTCCCGACCTGATCACCTCCGGGCGGACCCTGTTCGGGGCCAAGCCACCCAAGGGCCATGAGCTGGACGACCACTACTTCGGGTCGATCCCCGAGCGGATCCTCGCCTACATGCTCGACACCGAGCGCGAGCTGGCCAAGCTCGGCGTACCGGTCAAGACCCGGCACAACGAAGTGGCGCCGAACCAGTACGAGATCGCGCCCGTGTTCGAGAACTCGAACGTTGGCTCGGACCACCAGCAGCTGACGATGCAGGTGATGCAGAACGTCGCCCGTCGCTACGGGCTCGTGTGCCTGCTCCACGAGAAGCCGTTCGCGGGCGTCAACGGGTCCGGCAAGCACAACAACTGGTCGATGGGCACCGACACCGGCCACAACCTGCTCGATCCCGGGGATACCCCGCACAGCAACCTCGAGTTCCTGTTCTTCTGCGCGGCAGTGATTCAGGCCGTCAACGAGCACCAGGGGCTGCTGCGCGCCTCGATCGCCTCGCCGGGCCAGGATCACCGTCTGGGCGCCAACGAGGCGCCGCCGGCGATCATCTCGATCTTCCTCGGCCGCGAGCTCGAGCGCGTGTTCGGCGCGATCGAGCGGGGCGAGGCGGGCGAGTCCACGCCGGGGTCGTTCCTGGGGCTCGGCACCCCGGTGCTGCCGCCGCTGCCGATGCACGGCGGCGATCGCAACCGCACGAGCCCATTCGCGTTCACCGGGAACAAGTTCGAGTTCCGCGCGCTCGGCTCGAGCCAGTCGCTGTCGCTCCCAAACACGGTGCTGAACACGATCGTCGCGCAGTCGATCGACGATCTCGCCGAGGAGCTCGAGGGGCAGCTGAAGGAGGGCGCCGAGCTCGAAGCGGCGCTGCGCCCGATCCTCCAGCGCAGCTACGCCGCCAACAAGCGGATCATCTTCGGCGGCGACAACTATGCCGAGGAGTGGCATACGGAAGCTGAGGAACGCGGCCTGCTCAACCTCCGCTCCACCCCGGACGCGCTGCCGTATCTGACCTCCAAGGAAACCGTCTCGATGTTCGACCACTACGGCGTGCTCTCGGAGCGGGAGCTCGAGTCGCGCTACGAGGTGTTCGCCGAGCAGTACGTGACCAAGCTCAACATCGAGGCCGAAACCGCGGCGTCGATCGCCCGGACGATGCTGCTCCCGGCGGCGGCTCGCTACCTGTCCGAGCTGCTCGTCGCGCAGCTGACCGATCTGGCCGGGGAGATCTCGGAGTTGATCAGCGAGTTCACCGAGGAAATCAAGGCCCTCGAACTGGTGAACCTGGGCGAGAACCAACCCCACGGCGACGTGCTCGAACACGCGGCATACATGCACGACAAGGTGGTGCCGGCGATGGCGGCGGTGCGCACGACCGCCGACAAGCTCGAGGGAACGGTCGCCGACGACCTGTGGCCGTTGCCGAAGTACTCGGAGATCCTCTTCATTAAGTCAGCTCTCATTCCGGCGAGCGGTCCGCAACTTGCGGGCCGCTCGTAGGGTTGTTGCTACGGTGCACGGCCGTATGACGGAAGACCGCTGCGGGTGCGGTTATCGGGTTGCGCGCCGTAGGTCGAGCTGGGCGCTGTTCTTGTCGAGCTTGCTGGCTGTGCTCGTCGGCGTCACGAGCGCCAGCGGCGCGATCGGCGGTGGGACCGGCGGCGCCGGGATCCCGACCAAGGCACCGCACCCCAAGAAGTCGAAGCACCCCAAGACGCACGGGGAGCGGGGAAACCCGCTCGCCGCGCGCGGGATGTTCATCTGGTACCTGTCGTTGGCGGACGGCGGCAATCTCAAGTCGATCGCCGCCACGAGCCGCAAGTACGGTCTGGGCACACTGCTGATCAAAAGCGGTGACGGGACCAGCTACTGGTCGCAGTTCACCGCCAGGATGGTCTCGACGCTCCACGCCGAGCACCTCCATGTGTGCGCCTGGCAGTTTGTCTACGGCAACGATCCGGCCGGCGAGGCGCGCGTCGCGGCCCGGGCGGTGAAAGCCGGCGCGGACTGCCTGTTGATCGACGCCGAACAGGCCTACGAGGGCCGGTACGTGCAGGCCCAGACGTACATTCGCGACCTGCGTAAGCTGGTCGGCGCCAGCTATCCGCTGGCGCTCAACTCGTTCCCGTATGTGTTCGATCACCCCGCGTTCCCCTACTCGGTCTTCATGGCCCCCGGAGGGGCCCAGTACAACGTCCCGCAGATGTACTGGGTCGCGATCGGCACCTCGGTCGGCTCGGTCTACTCCGAGACCTACACGTGGAACCGTCCGTACGGTCGAAGGATCTTCCCCCTGGGTGATCTCAGCACGGATCCCTCGACGTCCGACATCCTGCGCTTCCGCCAGCTGTCGCGCGTGTACGGCGCGCCCGGCGTGAGCTGGTGGGAGTGGCACCAGTCGACGCCCCAGGGGTGGCGGGCGATGTCGCGCGCGGTCGGAGCGCTCACCGGCTCGGACCCGACCACGTCGATGCCGGTGCTCAGCAACGGCACCAGCGGTGACATCGTCGTGTGGGCTCAAGAGCACCTGTACCGCGCCGGCCAGAGGGTCACGATCGACGGCTCCTTCGGTCCCAAGACCGAAGCGGCGGTCAAGCGGTTCCAGTCCGGCCACCGAATTGCGGCCAACGGCGTGATCGGCACCAGCACCTGGACCGCATTGCTGCATTACTCGCCGGTGGCGGTGAACTGGACGCGGTCAGGCGCGAAGATCGCCAGCCAGGCGGCCGGTTTGACACTGCCGGTGCCGGAGTCGGCGAAGCTCCCGGCGAAGCGCTACGAGATCCCGCCCAATCTGGGCGCGGGGATGCCCAAGCGCTGAACGGCGAGCGGCCGCGCCCGCCCCGGCGACCATGCAGCAAGGAATTTTTGGAACCCGCACCGCGGTTGCACTACCGTTAGCCACATGAATCGTCGCATCGTGCCGGGGCGTACGGTGAACGGGATGTCGGGTCTGGCGGCCGGAGGCGTGCGATCCGTGCCCGGCCGGACCGGTCGAGCGGAGGCATTTTTCGAGGCCCAGCGGTTGCATCGCCTCCGCATCGAGCGCGTGCTGCAGGCGCAGCACGCGCGCAAGTTTCGCGCCGGCGAGTGAGTATTAGGGCCTCCCTAATTTCTGGTCGAATTGAACCCCGCGTTGCGCGGTTCGCTCTGTGCGGTCAGTCGTGATATGGATTTGCCGCGCATCCGGCGCATACGACCAACAAGGAGATCAGCAGATGCCCCCCGCCAAACAACCAGCCACCCGCGCAGCTAGCACTGCGCGAGCTCGCGCGTCATCGACGTCAGCCAGGACGCGCAGGGAAGTGGAAAGAGCCACCGCGCGCTTTGACAAGGCACTCGACGATGCCGGCCAGGCCCTGCAAACGCTTGGCGCGGGTGTCGGAAAAGGCGCCAAGGCCGCGTACCGCGACATCGACAAGACGCTGCGAGCGGTGCGGCGCGAGGCCACGAAGACCCACAAGTCGGCGCTGAAGGAGATGGACAACATGGCCTCCCCGGCGACACCCGCGAAGGCCTCCGGCTCGAACGCGAACAGCGCTGCGGCCAAGCCCGCCGCGCGGAGCACGACTCGACGGACGACGACCAGGACCACCGCGAGCAGGGCCAAGGCGAGCACCGCCGCCAGCAATGCTTCGCGCCCGACGCGTTCACGGACGGCGAGCAAGACCGCGGCGAGCAAGACCGCGGCGAGCGCAGACAGCGCCGGAAGCGCCCCGAGCCCGCGGCGGTCCCGCGCGGCGGCCAAGAAGTAACGACTAAGTCACCATAACCCGCGCTGGCCGTGACAGGGTACACGGGGCCCTCATGTCCGGCGAACTTCAGTTAATCGACGCCTATTGGCGGGCAGCCAACTACCTGTCCGTCGGACAGATCTACCTGCTCGACAATCCGCTGTTGCGCGAGCCGCTGCGGCGCGAGCAGATCAAGCCACGGCTACTCGGCCACTGGGGCACCACGCCGGGCCTTAACTTCATCTACGTCCATCTGAATCGCGTGATCCGCGCGCGCGATCTGAACGTCATCTACATCACCGGTCCGGGTCACGGCGGCCCGGGATTGGTGGCCAACACTTACCTCGAGGGCACCTACACCGAGGTGTATCCAACGATCGGTCACGATGAGCAGGGCCTGCGCCGGCTGTTCCGGCAGTTCTCGTTTCCCGGCGGAATCCCCAGTCACGTGGCGCCGGAAACGCCCGGCTCGATCAACGAGGGTGGCGAGCTTGGTTACAGCCTCGTGCACGCTTACGGGGCCGCGTTCGACAACCCCGATCTGATCGCGGCCTGCGTCGTGGGCGACGGCGAGGCCGAGACCGGATCGCTGGCCGCGAGCTGGCACTCGAACAAGTTCCTCAACCCGGCCCGCGACGGCGGCGTGCTGCCGATCCTCCACCTCAACGGCTACAAGATCGCCAACCCGACGATCCTGGCCCGGATTCCCCAAGCTGAGCTGAAGGCGTTACTCGAGGGCTACGGGTACGCGCCGGTGTTCGTGGAAGGGTCCGAACCGGCCGCGATGCATGAGCTGATGGCCTCCACGCTCGACAACGTCATGACCGAGATCGCCGAGATCCAGGCGCGGGCGCGGGCCGGGGCGAGCGGGGGCGATCCGAAACACCCGACTCGACCGCGCTGGCCGATGATCGTGCTCCGCACACCCAAGGGGTGGACCGGCCCGAAGACCGTCGACGGACTGCCGGTCGAGGGAACGTGGCGTTCGCACCAGGTCCCGCTGCCGGCCGTGCGCGAGAACCCCGACCACCTCGCCCAACTCGAGGCGTGGATGCGGTCCTACCGGCCCGAGGAACTGTTCGACGAGGATGGCGCGCTGCGCCCCGAGCTGGCGGCGCTGGCGCCGGAGGGCACGCGGCGGATGGGCGCCAACCCGCACGCCAACGGCGGCATCCTGCTGCGCGAGCTCGAGTTGCCCGACTTCGGCGACTACGCGGTCGAGTTCTCGACCCCGGCCACCCATACCAGCGAGGCGACGCGCGTGCTGGGCGAGTTTCTCCGCGACGTGGTCCGCAACAACCCGGACCGCTTCCGGATCATGGGACCCGACGAAACGGCATCGAACCGTCTGACCGCGGTGTTCGAAGCCACGGACCGCGCCTGGGACGCCGAGTGGCTCGAGACCGACGATCACCTGGCTCCGGACGGACGGGTGATGGAGGTGCTGAGCGAGAACCTGTGCCAGGGATGGCTCGAGGGCTACCTGCTCACCGGCCGCCACGGGCTGTTCAACTGCTACGAGGCGTTCATCCACATCGTCGACGCGATGTTCAACCAGCACGCCAAGTGGCTGAAGGTGACCCGCGGCATCGACTGGCGCCGCCCAATCGCCTCGTTCAACTACCTGCTCTCCTCGCACGTGTGGCGCCAGGACAACAACGGCTTCTCACATCAGGATCCCGGCTTCATCGACCACGTGGTGAACAAGAAAGCGGAAGTCGTACGCGTCTACCTTCCGCCCGACGCCAACTGCCTGCTGTCGGTCGCCGACCACTGCCTGCGCTCTCGCAACTACATCAACGTGATCGTGGCCGGCAAGCAGCCGGCGCTCGATTACCTGACCATGGACGAGGCGATCTCGCACTGCACGCGGGGAATCGGGATCTGGGAATGGGCGTCGAACAGCGCCGGTGCGCAACCGGACGTCGTGCTGGCCTGCGCCGGCGACATCCCGACCCTCGAGACCGTCGCGGCCGCCGACCTGTTGCGCAAGCACCTGCCGGCCCTCCGCGTGCGCGTCATCAACGTCGTCGACCTGATGCGCCTGGAGCCCGAGCACGTTCATCCGCACGGGCTCTCGGACAGCGAGTTCGACGCCCTCTTCACTTCCTCCCAGCCGGTGATCTTCGCCTATCACGGTTATCCGTCGCTGATTCACCGCCTCACCTACAGCCGCGCCAACCACCACAACATCCACGTGCGGGGGTACCTCGAGGAGGGCACGACCACGACTCCGTTCGACATGGTGATGCTGAACGACCTGGACCGCTATCACCTGGTGATGGACGTGATCGATCGGGTTCCGGGTCTTGGAGAACGGGCGGCCGGCCTGCGCCAGACGATGACCGACGCACGGCTGCGGGCCCGCGCCTACACGCGCGAAGTCGGCGACGACATTCCCGAGGTGCGCGACTGGACGTGGTCTGCGTCGCCGGCAGGCCCCGCCGCCACGGCCGAGTCCGCCGCCCAGTAGCCCTTTGCGGATCCTGGTCGTCAACGCGGGATCCAGCAGCCTCAAGCTGAGCCTGATCGGAGACCGAGATGAGACCGTCGCCGCCCAGGAGCTGGCGGCACCACAGGCCAGGGTCGATCCCGACGAGCTGCGCGACGCGCTGGCCGGCGAGCTGTCCGGTCCCGACGCCGTCGGACATCGGATCGTGCACGGTGGCGAACGGTTTCGCGAAGCGGTGCGGATCGATGGCGACGTCGAGCAGCAGTTGCGCGAGCTGACCGCGCTGGCGCCGCTGCACCAGCCGAAGTCGCTGGCGGCGCTTGACGCGGTCAGCGCGGCGCTGCCCGAGATTCCGTCCGTGGCGTGCTTTGACACCGCGTTCCATGCCACCTTGCCCGCCGCGGCCGCCACCTATGCGCTACCCGCCGAGTGGCGCAAACGGTGGGGCGTCCGGCGCTACGGGTTTCACGGACTCTCCCATGCCTGGGTCGCCCGTCGCGCCGGCGAACTGCTGTCCGCTTCACCTCCGGCGCGGATCGTCAGCTGTCATCTCGGCGCGGGCGCCTCGCTGTGCGCGATCCACGGGGGCGCCTCGGTCGACACGACGATGGGGTTCACGCCGCTGGAAGGGCTGGTGATGGCGACCCGCTCGGGCACCGTCGATCCGGGACTGTTGTTGTGGCTGCTCGAGCGCGACCGCGGGCCGAGCGAGCGCGAGCTCGGGCTCGCGCTCGAGCAGGAGTCCGGATTGCGTGGACTGGCCGGGACTGCCGACATGCGAGACGTGCTCGCCCGCGCCGACGACGGTGGGCAGGATGCGCGGCTCGCCCTCGACGTCTACCTGCACCGGCTGCGGGCCGGTATCGCCGCCATGGTGGCTGCCCTGGGCGGGCTCGAGGCGCTCGTGTTCACGGGTGGCGTCGGCGAGCACGCGCCGACCGTGCGCGCGGAGGCGGCGAAAGGCCTCGGTTTCCTCGGCGTGGGGCTCGACGAGTCGGCCAACCGCGCGGCCAGCGGCGACGGGGAGATCGGAGCGCGCGAGGCCGCGGTGCGGACGCTCGTGATCACGGCCCGCGAGGACCTCGAAATCGCGCGTCAGGTCAGGCGTGTTCTGGCCTAGTCAGCAAACAGCCGCGGGTCGGCGGTCGCTATCCCATGGACGCCGAGCGCACGCAAGTGCTCGAGGGTGCCGCGCTCGTTCACCGTCCACGCATATAGTCGACCGCCCTGGTCGACCACGCGCTCGAGCAGGGTCGTGTCGACCAGCCGATGCTGGGCCATCACGGCATCCCACCGGCCCGCGCGCAGTCCGGACAACACGTGCGGGCGCCAATCGCCCCAGCGCCGGCTCCACCGCGCCATCTTCCCCCCGACGGAAATCCCGGTCCGCGCGCTCGGATCCAGCGCCCGTACGCGATCGATCACGGCGGGGATCTGCGACGAGATGAGCGTCCGCCGCAGCAGCCCGGCGGCCCGCAGCTTGTCCAGCAGCGCCGACTCGCACCCGACGTGCTTGACGTCGGCGTTGAGTTCGGTGTCGCGAAACTCCCGCCTCGACAGGTGTGAGATGGCTTCGTCGAGTCGCAGGCGACTCCGGTGCCGCGCGTGTAGCACCGTATGCGCGAGCACGAGCTCGCCCCGCCACGCCCGCACGTCGAACTCGATCATGTCGATGCCGATCCGCACGGCGGCGTCGAATGACGCCCGCGTGTTCGCGGGCGCCAGCGCGCTCGCGCCACCGTGGCCGATTCGCTGGCAGCAATCCGAGGGAGCGGAAACGTTCACCTGACCTCGCGGGAGTGATATCTCAGATTGCCGATGGCGAGGGCGGCGCTGTACTTGGGGACCGCCAGCTCGTAGCCGCTCGCGCCGCGCTGGACGGTGTCCGTCGCTTTCGCGCCGGCCCAGTGCGCGTCGGCGCCGAGCTGCTGGCCGTTCAGCGTGACGCCGGAGGTCGCGGTCACCGCCGGCGCGAGCAGCCGCTGGACGGTTAGCGCCCCGCTCGACGGAAGGCGAAGATCGACTTCGGCCGGGTACGCGCTCTTGTTGATCAACAACAGGTGCAGCTGATTGTCCTGGGTGTGCACGGCCCAAGCCTTCACGATTGCGGGACCCCTCGATTCGGTGCGGACGCCCACCAGACGTCCACCCGGTTCGATTGTACGGACGAACAGGATCAGCCCGTACAACAGCGGGTGGGCGATCAGGCCGGCCGGCGTGATCGCGAACGGCGTGTTGATCGTGCCGACGCGGAAGTGGAGGTTGACGCCGTTCAGGCCGGTGTGGAGCAGCTCGAACAACGCGTCCGGCGCCCACAGCGCGGTTGCGAACGCATTACTCACTCCGGCCAGTCCGCCGCACGTGACCGAGTTAAATTCGTCGACACTGAACGCAATACCGGCCTGGTGGGCCAGCGTCACGGCGGGCAAGACGGACTTCGCCATCAGCGAGGACGCCAAGGCGCCGAGCATGCGCGCGATGGTGGGGTAGAGCCGTGAGTGCTTGTCCCGGCTGCACACCGAGAGTGGGTAGCGGTGGCCGGTCAATACCCCCAGCCGTGACCGCAGCGCAGCGCTGACTCGGACCAGCCAGTAAAAATCGAGCGACGTGCTCGACACCGACGGTCCGAGCAACGGAACCCCGGGCGCAACTTTGCTCAGCGCGTTGGCGTAAGAGTTGAATTGCCGTATGTAATCGTCAATCGAATACGCCCCATGGTCGAGATGATCCGGTTCGTTCCCGATTTCAAACCCGGCGACGCTACCCGGGGGCAGCCATCGCAGAGCCGCGGCGGCCACGTCGGCCGCCATCGAAGGCGAGTGGGCGGACAGGTTCAGATCGAGGATGAGATGGAGATTGAGCGCTCGCACGAGCGTCGCCGTCTGGGCGAACCATGACGGGGTGAGGCGAAACGCCCCCGCTGGCACCGCCTTTGACGCCGGCACGAAGTAAGTCTGATCGGCCGAGCTGCCACCGATCCTCAGCAGCAGCGGGCCGCCGTAGTTCTCGTGGAGCTGCGACAGCACCGACTCGAGGACGGGCAGGTTGCGTTCGTATCCGGGCAGGTCGGGGTACTCGAGCGAGAGGCCGAAGAAGGAACGGGGCACGGCGGTCGTGGGTGCAGGCCACGCCACCGACACCTGCACCCGGCTCTGGCCAACGTGAGCCGGGATCGACCCGGACGCGATCGTGGCGCTGCCGTAGGCCGAGAGCGCGAGCGCCCCCGCCAGGAGCGACGCCGCCCACCACCGCGCGCGCCGGCGAACTGCGTTCGTTGGCCACCTCATCGGCCCACCCCGACGCGATGCTATCTGAGAAGCCCGCGCGAACGATGCGGTTAGAGGATCGTCCCGGCCTCGATCCGCGTGGGCACGCTGGTCTGCAGCTCGACCGCGCCGCGGACGACCACGCCGGCCTCGAACGTGAAGTCGCCCTCGACCTCGAACCGCTCGGCGTCCCGCAACGACGGCGGCCCGGCGGGAAAACGTGATTCGAACGCGTCCAACAGTCGGTAGTAGCGCTTGTCGAGCGCGACCAGCGGGAGGTTTCCGTGGCGGCCGGCGACCGGCTCGACGAGCAGCTCGGGGGTCAGCTGGTAGACGTCGGAGCGCAATACGAGCAGATCGTCCGTGCCCTTGACGGGGACGAACCGCGTGCGCGGGACGCACAGCAGCCGGGCTCCCGGGAAGCTCTCGATCGCCGCTCCCATGGCGCTCTCGAGCTGGAGCACGGCTGGAGAATCGGCGTCGCGGGGGTCGACCGTCTTGCGGTTGACGATCAACGGCAGCCGCAGGACGCCGTCCGACGCGGCCAGCGTCTCGTCCAGGGCGCGCAGGTCGACCCAAAGGTTGTTGGTGTTGTAGTAGCGCCACCGGCGATAGTCACGGAACGACTGCTCGTCCTCGGGCGGCGTCTGGGCGGTTTCCCGCAGCACGAGCTGACCGTCCGCGCGCCGGCGCGCGATGTGACCCCCCTTGCGGTCGGCCTCGGTCCCTTCCACCACCTCCATCAGGAAGGGGATCCGCTCGCCGTGGACGTGGGCCGCGATCCGGGGGTCCAGCGTGGCGCCGAGATTGTCCGAATTGGAGATCATCGCGTAGCAGAACCCGCGCTCGAGCAGCGCCGCCAGCATCCCGGACCGGCGCAACGCTCCGTAGACGTCGCCGTGACCCGGTGGGCACCATTCGAGCGCCGGCGCCGCGGGCCAGCTGACCGGGGCGAGCGACTCGGCGTCGAGCTTGGGGATCATGCTCTGGAGGAAGTCGAGCGACAGGTCATCGACGGGCAGCTCGTCGTGGCCCCGGAGCGCGGCCAGGGTCTCTGAGCGCGTCGCCTCGCTGTCCATCAGCACCAGCGGTAGCCGGACTCCGAAGCGGTGTCGCAGCGCCACCGTCTGACCGGCGATGACGCCCAGAAACGACCGCCCCTCGCGGGCCTCGAGCAGCGACTTGGGGCGCTCGAGGCCCATCGTGGTCGCCAAGCCGCCGTTCAGCTTGATCAGCGCGAACTGATCGAGCGCCTCGCGCTGCTCGCCGGACGGGAGCTGCTCGAGGGTGGGGAACTCGCCGGCGGGAGCCAGTTCGGCGGTCGGCAGCATCGCCGAGCCGCCACTGGTCAGGCGCTCATACGCGCTGCGAAAGCTGCGGATCGCCTCCTCTGATTGACCCGCCGAGCGCATCTTCGCCTCGGCCGCCAGCCGGCCCTGTTCGCGCATGCCAGCGGCATTCTGCCCATATCGGGGATACAGGCGCGTTACGCCCCGCGCCCGCCCATCGCTTCCCACACCCGCGACGGCGTACACGGCATGTCGATGTGCCGCACGCCGAACCCTCGCAGCGCGTCGCAGATCGCGTTGACGATCGCCGGCGGCGAGCCGACGGTGGCGGACTCGCCGATCCCCTTCGCCCCCAGCGGATGGTGCGGCGAGGGCGTGATCGTGTAGTCGGTCTCCCAATCGGGCACCTCCAGCGCGGTCGGGATCAGATAGTCCATCAGCGAGCCGCCGAGGCAATTGCCGTCGTCATCGAAGGCGATCATCTCCATCAATGCGATCCCGACCCCGTCGGTCAGGCCGCCGTGTACCTGACCTTCGACGATCATCGGGTTGATCCGCGTGCCGCAGTCGTCGACGGCGACGAACCGACGCACGGTGACCTTGGCCGTCCCCGGGTCGATGTCTACGACGCACAGATAGGCGCCGAAGGGAAAGGTCAAGTTGGGCGGGTCGTAGACCGTCTCGGCGTCGAGTCCTCCCTCGACGCCGGGCGGCAGCTCGACCGAGCCACGGGCGGCCATCGCGATCTCTTGGATCGTCGCGCCCTGCTCGGGGTCGCCCTTGACGAACCACCGGCCGCGCTCCCACTCGAGGTCCTCGGGAGCCACCTCGAGCATCGCCGAAGCCACCAGCCGTGCCCGGTCGCGTACCTTGCGGGCCACGATCGCGGTGGCGGCGCCGCTGACCGGCGTCGACCGCGAGCCGTAGGTGCCGAGCCCGTACGGCGTGGTGTCGGTGTCCCCGTGCACGACGTCGACGTCCTCGGGCGGTATGCCGAGTTCCTCGGCCACGATCTGGGCGAACGTCGTCTCGTGGCCCTGGCCCTGGGTCTGCACGCTGATCCCGAGCTGCGCCTTGCCGGTCGGGTGCACGCGCAGCGCGGCGGTGTCGTTCATTCCCAGACCGAGGATGTCCATGTGCCGGCGCGGACCCGCGCCGACGGCCTCGGTGAAGAACGACAGGCCGATCCCCATCAGCTCGCCGCGCGCCCGCTTGTCCGCCTGCTCGGCGCGCAGCTGTTCATAACCGGCGATCGACAGCGTCTTGCGCAGGGCTCGGTCGTAGTCGCCCGAGTCGTATACCCATCCCGTCTTCGACTGGTAGGGAAACTGGTCCGCCGCGATCAGGTTCGTCAGGCGCAGCTCGGCCGGATCGGCCGCGATCTCGTCGGCCAGGCAGTCGACCAGCCTTTCCACCAGATAGACGGCCTCGGCGATCCGGAACGAGCAGGCGTAGGCGACCCCGCCTGGCGCCTTGTTCGTGTACACGCCGCGCACGTGGCAGTGGGCCGCCTCGATGTCGTAGGAGCCCGTGAAAACGTGGAAGAAACCGGCCGGGTAGCGCGTCGGCTGGGCGGTGGCGTTGAACGCGCCGTGGTCGGCGATCGCGTCGACCCGGACGGCGATTATCTTGCCCGCGCGCGTCGCGGCGATCGCGCCGCGCATCATATAGTCCCGCGCGAACCCCGTCGACATCAGGTTCTCAGAGCGATCCTCCATCCACTTGACCGGCTGACCGGTGAGCATCGCGGCGGCGATCGTGCACACGTAGCCGGGATACACCGGCACCTTGTTACCGAATCCACCACCGACGTCGGGCGAGACGACCCGGATCTTGTGCTCCGGCAGCCCGGTCAGCAGCGCGTACAGGGTCCGGTGCGCGTGGGGGGCTTGCGTCGTGCACCAGATCGTTAGCTTGCCGCTCACCCGATCGAATTCCGCCACCGCGCCGCAGGTCTCCATCGGGGCCGGATGAGAACGCGGAAACCGGATGTCCTGCTCGACGACGACCTCGGCGGCGGCGAACGCACGGTCGGTGGCGCCCCGGTCGCCGGCCTCCCAGTCGAAGATGTGGTTATCGCGCTGATCGGGCTTGTCGTCGCGGATCAGCTCGGCGTCCGGATCGAGCGCGGTCCGTGCGTCGACCACGGCCGGTAATGGCTCGTATTCGACGTCGATCAGTTCGAGCGCATCGCGCGCCGAGTAGCGGTCATCGGCGACGACGAAGGCCACCTCCTGGCCCTGGAAGCGGACCTTGTCGGTGGCCAGTACGGCTTGCATGTCCTGCGAGATCGTCGGCATCCACGCCAGCCCGCGCGGCTCGAGGTCCTTGCCGGTGAGAACGAGATGGACCTTGGGATGTTGCAGCGCAGCGGTGGCGTCGATCGACACGACGGTGGCGTGGGCGTAGGGACTGCGCAAGACGGCCCCGTGCAGCATGCCCGGACGCTGGAGGTCGTCGACGAACGTGCCCTGACCGCGGATGAAGCGAGCGTCCTCTTTACGCCGGAGGCGCCCGAAGCCGATCGGGCGCTCTTCGCCCTCCGCCATCAGCGACCAGGTCGCCCGAACGCCTTGCGGTAATCGATCCCGGCAACCTCGATCGCGACATTGACGGTCCGACAGCGGCCGCACTTGACCCGCAGCTTGCGGTTCATCCACTCGGGCGGCATCGAGGTGGCGAGGACGTTGCCGCACTCGACGCACACGTAGTCGTCGGGGCCATTGCCGCGGAACACCGGGCGGGCGGGATCCTCCTGGACCGCGGTGCCACCGTCCCGCGGCACCTCGCCGGGCTCGGGGCGGCGCATCAGGATCTGAGCCATCAGCTCATCCTGTCAAACGCGTTGATCGTCCCCGGGCGGATCAGATCTGCTCGAGCTTCTGGGTGAAGTCCTCTGACCAGCGCGTCGAGCACGCTGAGCACGACCCCTTCGCCCATCGACGCGGCCTTGCCGGTGATCTGGGCGGCGGTGTGGATCGTGCCGCCACCGTCCGACAGCGCGAACGTCACGTCGGCGTTGGCGTACCCCTGTCCGCCGGCCTCGCGGGACTTCACCTGCAGCACCGCGCGATGAGCGGCCTCGTCGCGTTCGGTGACCGTCACGGTGCCGACGAACTTCATCGACATGGCGCCCATCTTCACGAGGATCTGGGCCTTGGCGCTGTCGGGCGCGGTCCGCTCGGTGACGCTGCCGCCTTCCACACACGGGACCACGCGGTCCAGATCGAGAATCGCTTCCCAGTTGTAATCGGTCGGCTTTCCGTTCGAGAACTGGTGGTCGAGTTCAATCATGTGACGTCTCCTGACAATTCATAATATTCTGTTTATGGATATCAATTTGATATAGACTTTCTTTCATGCCACTCATCACCGGTAAACACACGCTCGGTCCCGAGGACGCACAGCTCACGATCCGGACCGGGAAGGGCGGGGCCGCGGCCCGCGCCGCGCACAATCTGCTGATCGAGGTCACCACCTGGAACGCGACGCTCGACGTCGGCAAGGCGACCACGCTCACTCTCACCGCCGATTCGAGGTCGCTGCGCGTGCTCGAGGGCAGCGGCGGAGCGTTTCCCCTGGGTGACAGCGACATGCAGAGCATCTCGAAAACGATCGACGACGAGGTGCTCAAAGGCGGCACGATCGAGTTCCACTCGACCGCCGTCACGCCCTCCGAGGACGGACGTGTGCTGGATGTCCAAGGCGAGCTCGAGCTACTCGGCAAGCACGCGCCGGTCTCGTTCGCGCTGAAGGTCGATGACGGGGGAGCGATCAGCGGTGAGGCCGTCCTCAAGCAGAGCGCCTGGAAGATCAAGCCGTACTCGACCCTGTTCGGGACGCTCAAGGTGGCCGACGAGCTGCGCGTCATCATCGATGGCAGGGCGCCGGTGAGCTGATCGACCATCGCTGAGACGGCGACGGCCCGCGCTAGTCGCGGTACACGGTCTGGGCGTCGAGCCCACCTTCGACCCCCGGGGGCAGCTCGCCGCTGCCGTGGGCGTAGAGCGCGACGTCGGCGATCGTCTGCGCCTTCTCGCCGGTCACGAAGGCGCCGTTATCCCACTGCAGGCTGTCCGCCGGCGCCCCCAGGGCCACGCCGGCCAGCAGCTGCGCCTTGGCCTTGATCTTGACGGTGGCGCTGTTGATCGCCGCCGGCGTGCCGTCGGACGGGCTGGTGTTGAAGCCGTGCCCGACCCCGAACCGGTCGGTGTCTCCGGGGACCACCTTGACGTCGAGCGGGGGGACGCCGAGTTGCTCGGCGACCAGCGTGGCGTACTGGGCCTCGTGGCCATCGGCCTCGGTGGTGAGGCTCAGGACCATCTTGCCGGTCGGGTGGACGCGCAGGAACACCGCCCGATATGCCTCATTAGCCATCGTCAACCTCCTGTTGCACTGTCGATTCGGGGGCGCCGGCGTTGGCCAGCCGCTGGCGCTCGAGATGGGCCGTCAAAGCGTTGTGCTCCTCGAGGTCACAGAAGCTCGGCTGCGGGCCCCCGAGCGGGTGCGGGGGCACGGCGGGCCGCTGGCAGCCCGGATAGATGCAGAGCTTGGGCGGCTGTGGGCTCATCCGAGCCCCCAACCTGGCGTCGTCCTGCCCCGGCTCGGGCCGTAGCCGCTCGGCATCGCCACCGAACTTCCCGGCACCGGCGTCGCGCTGCCCCACGGCTCCGCCTCCTCCTCGGGCTCGCTTGCCGGTGCCGGCGGTTTCCACCCGTGGCCGGGTAGATCGTCTTCCGCGCGGCGGGCGCCGATCGCATCGACGACTTCGGTCAGCGCACCAAGGCTGTGGCCCGAGAGCAGCGCATCGCAGTGCGGCAGCGCGGCCGCCATGCCACCGGCGCGGGGTGAGAAGCCGTCCGCACTGACCCGCGGGTTGACCCACACGATCCGGTACGCCAGCCGCCGCAGCCGCTCCATCTCGCGGGCGACGAGCGTTGGCTCACCGCGCTCCCAGCCGTCGGAGAGGATCACGACGACCGCGCCGCGGGCCATGCCCCGCCGGCCATGGCGGTCGTTGAAGGTCTTGAGTGCCTCGCCGATCCGCGTCCCCGACGACCAGTCGGGCGCCGCCGCCGCGGCACGCTGGATCGCGCGCTCGGGGTTACGCGAGGCCAGCGCGCGGGTCAGCCGCGTGAGCCGGGTGGCGAACGCGAACGCCTCGGCGTTCGGCCCGCTGCCGGCGGCGCAGGTGAGGAACTGGAGGTAGGCGCGCGCGTAGGGCTCCATCGACCCCGAGATGTCGCACAGCATCACCATCCGCCGGCGCACGATGCGGCGGCGCCGGCGCGCGAGCCGGATCGGATCGCCGGCGGTCCGCAGGCTGCCGCGCAGCGTGCGGCGCAGGTCGATTCGCTCGCCGTGGCGGTCCCGCTGGGCACGCCGGGTACGGCGGACGGGGGTGGCGATCCGCAAGCGGCTCATCAACTGGTAGAGCTGGGCCAGCTCCTCGGGCTCGAGCGCGTCGAACCGCTTACCCCGCAACACCTCCTCGTCGCTGGCCACCATCGGGACTTCGATCTCGGCCGTGCGATCGTCCCGGCCCTCCTCGGACCGAGCGGCCGGCGCGGCGGACAGGCCGCCGGTTTCCAGCGTCCTGCGCGACATCGTCTGTCGCTCGGTGCTCGTCCGCTCGGTCTCGGCCGCCGGCACGACGTCAGCGTCAGACTCGGGCAGCTCCGTCGACGGTTTCCCGCCGGCGCCGAACACCGACGTGAACACGGCGTCGAACGCGCGCACCTGGGTGGTGTCGGACACGAACACCGCGCGCGCGGTCCAGTACAGCCGCCGGCGGCTGACCGGCTTGACCAGCGCCAGCGCGTGGGCGAAGCGGGCCGAGCGCTCGCCGGTCACCGGCACGCCGGCCTCGTGCAGCCGGCGGCCGAGCGCCGCCGACAGCGCCGGCAGATCGAGCTCGATCGTCTCGACCCGGAACTCGTTCACTGCGCTCCCACCAGCTGGTCGAGTCCGGCCGCCCTGATCAGCTCCTGGTCCTCGCTGTACTTCAATACCGAGCCCAGCGTGCGGTCGATTGCGCCGGCGTCGAGCCGCGCCACGCCTAGCAACTCGAGCGCCGCCAGCCAGTCGATCGCCTCGGCCACCCCGGGCGGCTTCTGGACATCGGAATCGCGCATCCGGGCGACGGCGTCGGCGACCTGAACGGCGAGCGTCTCCGACGCCCCCTTTACGCGCCGGCGGACGATCTCGACCTCACGTTCGCGGCTCGGGTAATCAATCCACTGGTACAGACAGCGGCGCTTGACCGCGTCGTGCAGATCACGGGTCCGGTTCGAGGTCAGCACGATGATCGGCGGGTGGGTGGCGCGGACGACACCCAGCTCGGGGATCGTCACCGCTGCCTCGCCGAGCAGCTCGAGCAGAAACGCCTCGAAGTCGTCATCGGCACGGTCGATCTCATCGATTAACAGCACCGCGGGGCGCGGCCCCGGATGCTCGAGCGCCCGCAGCAGCGGCCGTCGGATCAGGTAGTCGGGGCCGAACAGGTCCTGCTCGGACAGTTTCTCGCCGCCGGCGTCGGCGAGCCGGATCGAGAGCAGCTGACGTGGATAGTTCCACTCGTACAGCGCCTCGGCGGCGTCGATCCCCTCGTAGCATTGCAGCCGGATCAGCGGCGTGTCGAGGACCAGGGCCAGCGACTTGGCGGCCTCGGTCTTCCCGACCCCGGCCTCGCCCTCGAGCAGCAGCGGCTGCGGCAGCCGCAGGCTGAGGAACATCGAGGTCGCGAGCGCCTCGTCGACCAGGTAATCGACCGCACGCAAGCGCTGGGCGAGCATCTCGACATCGGGAACGAGGTGGGCGACCTCATCGACGGAGTCGCCCGTGGCGCCGCGAGGAGTCATGGCGTCTGCTGCTCAAACTTGCGCCGGCACCCCTCGCAGCAGAAGTAGAACGTCTCCCCGTCGCGCTGGGTAGCGGGGGTGTCGTCGAGGACGACCACAGTCATCCCGCAGATCGGATCGATCGCGGTGCGCGTCTTTGGCGCTGGTGCCGGGTAGTTGTGCCCACCCGCCCGAGCGGTGACGCCCCCACGCCGGCGCACCTCGATCACTCGGGCCAGGATCGAGAGCGCGATCTCGGCCGCGCTGCGGGCGCCGATGTCGAGCCCGGCCGGCGATTCAATCCGTTTCAGCAACGCGTCCTGCACTCCTTCGGAGCGCAGCGCCTCGATCACCGCCGCGCCGCGCTTGCGGCTGGCCACCAGCCCGACGTACGGCACGCCGGCTTCGAGCCCGAGCCGGAGCACCTCGAGCTCATCGCGGCCGTGTGCCGCCACCACGAGCGCGAGGTCATCGGGCGAAGGAACTCCATCCACCACCTCGAGCCCGAGCTCCGGCGCCAACCGGCGGACGGCGTCGCCGATCGGCGCATCACCGGCCACGATCACTCGCGGCGCTGGCAAGAAGGGCTCCAGGAAGACTTCGATCGCTCCACCCGACAGGCATGGATTCTGCACCGTAATCGCGCCGTCCTCGCCGGTCGCGATCTCGTGCCCACCGTCGGTGCCGTCGTCCTGAACGTCGCCGGGTCCGTCGGGGAGAATCCGTAACAGCAGCGGCTCTCCCCGCTCGATCGCCTTGAGCGAATACAGCCGGACGCTGTGCTGCGCGCACACCCCGCCGACGAACCCCTCGATCGTGCCGTCGTCGTGGATCAGCGCCACGCTCCCCGGCTTGACGCTGGTCGGCCGCTGAACGCGCACGACGGTCGCCGTGACGAACGGCGAGCGCTGCTTGGTCAGCTCCTGGGCTCGGCGCGTGAGGGCACCCGTGATCATTGCGGCGGCTCCGGCCGGCCCTGCATCGCCGCCCACACGCGCGCCGGCGAGCACGGCATATCGATGTGCGTGACCCCGTGGGTCTCGTGCAACGCGTCGATGATCGCGTTGACGATCGCCGGGGGCGAGCCGACGTTGGGCGACTCGCCGACGCCCTTGGCCCCCAGCGGATGATGCGGACACGGAGTGACCGTCTCCCCGAGCTCGAAGTCGGGGCACTCGAGCGCGGTCGGAATCAGGTAATCCATGAACGATCCGTTCAGGCAGTTGCCCTCCTCGTCGAACGTGATCACCTCCATCAACGCGATCCCGATGCCCTCGGCGAGGCCGCCGTGGATCTGCCCGTCGACGATCATCGGGTTGATCCGGACGCCGCAGTCGTCGACGGCGATGAACCGGCGCACCTTCACGTAGGCGGTCTCCGGATCGATGTCGACGACCGCGATGTAGGCGCCGTAGGGGTAGGTCAGGTTCGGCGGGTCGTAGATAACCTGCGCGTCGAGGCCGCCCTCCATTCCCTCGGGGAGCGCTTCGCCGCTGTAGGCCCGGAGTGCGATGTCCTCGATCAGCGCGCCCTGCTCCGGATCGCCCTTAACGTACCAGCGGCCCTTCTCCCACGCCAGGTCCTCGGGCCGGGTTTCGAGCATCGTGGCGGCGATCAGGCGCGCCTTGTCCCGGACCTTGCGCGAGACGATCGCCACCGCTCCACCCGACACCGGAGTCGAGCGGCTGCCATAGGTCCCGAGCCCGTATGGCGACTTGTCGGTGTCGCCGTGGCGGACCTCGACGTCCTCGGGTGGAATCCCGAGCTCCTCGGCCACGATCTGGGCGAACGTGGTCTCGTGGCCCTGGCCCTGGGTCTGGGCGCTGAGCGACACCACCGCCTTGCCCGACGGGTGCACGCGCAGGTCGGCGCCGTCGTTCATGGCCAGCCCGAGGATGTCCATGTGCTTGCGCGGCCCGGCGCCGACGCCTTCGGTGAAGAACGACACCCCGATCCCCATCAGCTCGCCGCGCGCCCGCTTCTCGGCCTGCTCGCGGAGGAGGTCGTCGTAGCCGGCGATGTCCATCGCAACCTTCATGGTTTCAGCGTAGTTACCGGAGTCGTACGTCCAGCCGGTGGTCGTCTCATACGGGAACTGGTCGGACTTGATGAAGCTCCGCATCCGCAGGTCGATCTGATCGACGCCCATCTCGAGCGCCAGCGCGCCGACCATCCGCTCGACCAGATACACGGCCTCGGTGATCCGGAACGAGCACCGATACGCGACCCCGCCCGGCGCCTTGTTGGTGTAGACCGCCTTGACCTTCACATGCGAGGCCTCCAGGGCGTAGGAGCCGCAGCAGATGTGGAAGAAGCCGGCCGGGAACTTGGTCGGCTGGGCGGTCGCGTCGAACGCGCCATGATCGGCGATCACGTCGACGCGTAGCCCGGTGATCTTGCCGTCCTTGGCGCACATCTCCGCGTGCATGACGTAGTCGCGCGCGAACCCCGTCGACATCAGATTCTCGGAGCGGTCTTCGATCCATTTCACCGGGACGCCGGCCACGATCGAGCCGGCGATCGCGCACACGTAACCCGGGTAGACGGGGACCTTGTTGCCAAAGCCGCCGCCGATGTCGTTGCAGCGGATCCGGATCATGTGCTCGGCGAGGCCGGCCACGTGCGCGTACACCGTGCGGTGGGCGTGCGGCGCCTGGTTGCCGTTGTAGATGTCGAGCTGCCCAGTCTTCGGGTTGAAGTCCGCGATCATCCCGCACGTCTCCATCGGCGCCGGGTGACAGCGCGGGTAGATGATGTCGCGCTCGACGACCACGTCGGCCTCGGCGAACGCGCGATCGGTCGCCTCCTCGTCGCCCGCCTCCCAGGTCGGGCTGGCCAGGTTGTCGACCTGTCCCTCCTTGTCGTCGCGAATCAGCGGCGCGTCGGGGTCGAGCGCCTTGCGCGCGTTGACGACCGCGGGCAGCGGCTCGTATTCGACCTCGATCAGCGGCAGGGCGTCGCGCGCCGTGTACTCGTCGGTGGCGATCACGAACGCCACCTCCTGGCCCTGGAAGCGGACCTTGTCGCCCGCCAGCACGGCCTGGGTGTCGTAGGAGATCGTCGGCATCCAGGCCAGCCCCAGCGTCTCGAGGTCCTTGGCCGTGACCACCGCGGCGACGCCCGGATGGGCCAGCGCCTTGGAGGTGTCGATCGAGACGATCTTGGCGTGCGCGAACGGGCTGCGGAGCATCGCGCCGTGCACCATTCCGGGCAGCCGGATGTCGTCCAGGTAGGTTCCCTTGCCGCGGATGAAGCGCGCGTCCTCCTTGCGCTTGAGGCGGCCGAAGCCGATCGGCCGTTCCTGGCTCGGGCTCGGCAGGTTCTCCGTCACAGCCATGTTGATCACGCCTCCTGTTTCATCGCGGCTTCGTGCTCGGCCGCCCAGCGGACGGCCGCGACGATGTTCTTGTAGCCCGTACAGCGACAAATCTGACCCGAGATCGCGGTGCGGATCTCGTGATCGGTCGGGTCGGGGTTCTCGTTCAGCAGGGCGCGGCTGGTCATCAGCATCCCCGGCGTGCAGAAGCCGCAGTGCAGTGCGTGGGTCTCGTGGAAACCCTGCTGCACGGGGTCGAGCCGGCCGTCCACCTCGAGCGACTCGACGGTCTTGATCTCGTGGCCCTCGCACATGACCGCGAGCGTCGTGCACGACTTGATCGGCTTGCCGTCCATCAAAACCACGCAGGCGCCACAGTTGGAGGTGTCACAACCCCAGTGGGTCCCCGTCAGCCCCGGCGTATCCCGGATGAAGTGGACCAGCAGCAGCCTCGGTTCGATGTCACGCGAGACCGTCTCGCCGTTGATCGTCAGCGTTAGTCGCATATTCCGTCATGCCTCCTGATGTAGCGCGCGGGCGGCCGCTCGGCGGACCGCGCGTTTGGTCAGCACCCCGGCGAGGTGGCGCTTGTAGTCGGCCGGACCCCGGCCGTCGGGAAATGGCATGCAGTCCTCGGCCGCGAGCTGACCCGCCTGCTCGAACAGAGCCTCCGACGGCGCTTTACCGCGCAACAGCTCCTCGGCGCGCTTGACCTGGATCGTGGTCGGACCGACCGCGCTCAGACCGATGCCGGCGTCCACGATCGTGCCGCCGTCGATCCATACCGCCGCCGAGGCGGCCGCGATGGCGAAGTCGCCGGCGCGACGCTCGACCTTCTCGTGGGCGCTGCCGGCGCCGGGCCGGAGCGGCAGCCGAACCTCGGTCAGCATCTCGTCGGCACCGACCGCGGTCATGAACGGGCCCGTGTAAAAGCCGTCCATGCCGACGATACGTTCGCCGCCCGGCCCGCGGATCACCACCTGGGCCTTGGCCGCCACGCACACCGAGCTCAGGTCCTCAGCCGCGTCGGCTTGACACAGCGACCCGCCGATGGTGCCGCGGTTACGTACCACCGGATCGGCGATCACCTCCTCGGCGTCGCGGAACACCGGCAAGCGTTGGGCCAGGAGCTCTGAATCCAGCAGCGCGACATGGCGCACCAGCGCCCCGATCCGGATCTCGTCACCGTGCTCGTCGATGTAATCGAGCTCGTGCAGGTCGTTGATGTCGATCAGGTGCTCGGGATTGGCCAGCCGCAGCTTCATCATCGGGACCAGGCTGTGGCCGCCGGCGATGATCCGGGCCTCTGGGCCGAGCCGCGCGAGGGCGGCGATTGCGCCGTCCACGCTCGTGGCCCGCTCGTACTCAAACGGCGCGGGGGTCTGCATCAGTGCTCCTCTTCTTCCATTACCGCGGTGGCGCCACCGGGCATCGCCCGGCGAACGCCGGGCGAGTCGCTCGGCTCGTACTGCACGGGCGAGTCGGTGCCGATGACCGGCGAGCGCTCGAGGTGATCCGGCCGGGTCTGGCGCACCTCGGGGTACAGCGCCCGGGCAGCCAGGCTCCCGTAGGCGGGATTGCGCAGCGCGGGGCCGTTAGGGCTCGCGGCGGCGATCGGGGCCTCGCGACCGAGCCGCGCGAGCGTCAGCGTCCCCTTGGTGTAGACCTCGGAGATGCGTGGCGGCTTGACCTTGTCGCTGTCGGGGAAGTTCCGCAGTCCCGCCGCGGCGGAGCCCGGGTACAGCCCCTCGAGCAACCCCATCGAATCCTCGAGGCCGGCCTTCTTGACGAGCAGGCCCTCGAGCAGGTCGACGCCGGCGTCGAGGTTGGCGTTGATGTCGCCCACCACCTCGGCGACGGGCGCGCTCTTTTCGATGATTCCGACCACGCCGGCGATCGCCTCGTCAAGTCCCCTGGTGATCTTCTGCAGGGCGACGATCGTGGACACGAGATAGAAGACGAGCGCCAACACGATCAACACGGCGGCGACGATCATCACAACTCCAGCTGCTGGCATCGCTATACCCCTTTCACGCGTCGTCGATGATCTTGTCGAGCGATCCGCCGTAGTCAGCCGCGGTCGCGATTGTCTGCTTCACCTGCTCCTGCGTGGTCAGCAGGAGCGCCGTCGCGTCGAGATCCTTGGACCCCGCGTGCGCTGTGGCAGCGATCTGCTGGACGCTCGGAACGATGCTGTTGGCCGCGTTCAGAACGCCGCGCAGCAGATACACCACGACCGGCAGCAACACCAGGATCAAGATTGCGTCCCCAATCCATTCGAGGGTCACGATGGCCTCCTTTCGGCCACGATCGCGGCCTTCTTGGCGATGCCCGGAAGCGCGCTCAGGATCACGTCGAACTGAGCGTTGATCGCCTTGACCGCGGGCTCCAGCGGGCGCAGGTGCTCGGACTCGACCATGGCCAGCGCGGCGGCCAGCGTGGCGAGGTTCTTGGAGGTCGACTCGAGCCGGGTGCGGATGATGATCAAAGCGGCCGCCAGAACGATCACCACGACGACGGCGAGCACGACGCTGAGAACGATGAGGGTGGACTGGCTCATGCCGTACCCGCCTGTCCGGCCGGCTCCGCGCCGAAGCCGTCGGTGAGCGCGTTCATGTAGCCCTCCTGCACGATCGCCTCATCGACGATCTGCCCTAGCACCGGCGCCGTGGCGTTCAGCTGGGGAATGTTGGCCGTGTTGCCCGCGATCTTGCCGGCCACCTCGAGCAGCGCGGCGACGGACTTGTCGATGTCGACCACGGAGCGGATCAGCATCACGAGCAGGGCGGCCACGATCAGCGCCGCGACAACCCCGATTCCGAGGGCGATCCCCCACGCGCCGTGATTTGAGAGTGCTGCGTAGGCGACGGTCATTTGCCCACCGCCACCTTCCGCAAGGCGCGCGCGGAGTGGAGGATCCGCACGCCTGAGTCATTGATCCGTGCGATCCCGCTCAGCGCCTCGGTCTGCTCGCGCACCTTCTCCACGCCGCCGACCGCCGTACGCGCCTGCTTGGCTATCTTCGCGGCCAGCGCCACGATCGTGATCACGATCGCCGCGGCCACGAGGACCACGACGACGCCAAGTACAAGACCCACATACCAACCGGTGGAAGCACCGATCACCATCGGCATTTCCTTACCTCCCTCGAATTGGTCAATTGGAGACCTCCTGGTTTGAATGCTCTGCCGCCCAACGGATCGAGCGGACGATCGTCGCGTAGCCGGTACACCGGCAAATCTGACCGGAGATGGCTTGCCGGATCTCGGCCTCGGTGGGATCCGGGTTACGGTCCAGCAATGCCCGCGCGGTCATCAGCATGCCCGGCGTGCAGAAGCCGCACTGCAGGCCGTGCTGCTCGGTGAAGCCCTGCTGCACCGGATCCAGCTCACCGTTCACCTCGAGCCCCTCGACGGTGCGGATCTGATAGCGGCCCGCGGTCGCCGCCAGCACGGTGCAAGACTTGACCGGCTCGCCGCCCATGAGGACGACACAGGTTCCACAGTTGGACGTGTCGCATCCCCAATGCGTTCCGGTGAGACCGAGCTCATCGCGCAGAAAGTGGACGAGCAGGATCCGCGGCTCGACCGTACGCGTGTACTCGCGCTGATTGACGTTGAGCGTGACCTGCATCACGCCGCCCGCCGCCCGAGTTCCGCGGGGAGCGCGCGATCCCGGGCTCGGCGCAGCGCGCGCTGGCTAAGCACGCCCACGACGTGCCGCTTGTACTCGGCCGAGCCACGCTGGTCGCTCACGGGCGAGCACGCCGCCGCCGCGAGCTTGCCGGCGCGCGCGATCAGCTCATCGGTGGGCGGCTCGCCGATCAGCGCCTGCTCAGCCTCGCTCGGGCTGATGCCCGAGCCGACGGCGGCGAGCCCGATGCCGGCGCCAACGATGACGCCGTCGGAGAGCGTCAGCGCGGCCCCCGCAGCGGCCACCGCCCAATCGCCCACGCGGCGGTCGACCTTCTCGTAGGCACTGCCCGAGTCGTCGTGCAACGGAACGCGGATCTCCGTGAGCATCTCGGCCTGATCGACGGCGGTCCGATACGGACCGCGGTGAAACTCGGCCATCTCGACCACTCGCTCGCCGTCGAGGCCCTGGATCACCATCCTGGCGCCGACGGCCGCGCACACGGCGCTCAGATCCTCCGACGGATCGGCCTGGCACAGCGCGCCCCCGATCGTGCCCCGGTTGCGTACCACGGGGTCCGCGATCACGCGCTCGGCATCGGTGAAGATCGCGAGCCGGTCGGCCAACAGCGGCGAGTCGAGCAACGCTCGATGCCGCGTCATCGCCCCGATCAGCACCTCGTCGTCCTGTTGGCGGATGTAGCCGAGCTCGTCGGCAAGCGGGTCGATATCGATCACGTAGGCGGGCGTAGCCAGCCGGAGCTTCATCATCGGCAGCAGCGAATGGCCCCCGGCGAGCAGTCTGGCGTCGGGACCGAGCTGCGCCAAGAGGCCGAGCGCGTGCTCGATGCTCTCCGCGCGTTCGTACTCGAATGGTGCTGGAACCTGCAGTTTCCTCTCCTGTCCTTGCCAACACTGTGCCGCTGTAATGTGGTGTTTTCAACTTGGGTTAAGGGATCGCTTAGCCCACTCGGTGACGCCCATGACCCTGGCCCAACTCCAATCCTTCGTGCTCGTAGCTCGGCTCGGCTCCGTCAAGGCCGCGGCCGCCGAGCTGCAGGTCACCGAGCCCGCGGTCTCGGTCGCGGTGGCCGCGCTGCGCAAGGAGCTCGGGGACGACCTGTTCGTCCGCGACGGCCGCGGGATCGCGCTCACCCCGGGCGGTCGCCGCCTGGCGGCGCTCGCCGCCGAGATCCTCGGCCTCGCCGAGCAAGCGCGCCGTTCGGTGCAGGAATCGCCCGACCAGATCCGCCACATGCAGGTGGCCGCGACGAACCTCGTGGCCGAGCACATCGGGCCGTTGATCGAGGCCTTCACGGCGCGCGATGAGGGACTCGAGATCGCGGTCGAGTCGGTCCCGGGCGCCTCGTTCGCCGAGCGGCTCGAGCATCGCCGCGCCGACATCGCACTCGGCCCCCACCCCGGGGTCGAGCAGTCGACGACGATCGCCACCGTCCCGTTCCTCCGCTGCCGGCTGCTGATCGTCGCCGCGCCGGGCCACCCGCTCGCCGGTCAGAGCTCGATCCCGCCGGCGTCGCTGGCCGGCCAACGGTGGCTGGTCGGTCCACCCGACATCGATCCGACCACCGGCACGGGCTTGTTCTTCGCGAGTCACGGACTCGAGCCCGGCGAGATCTCCGCCTACAGCTCGCAGGCCGCGGCAGTCGCCGCCGCCGCCGGCGACGAGGGGATCGTCCTCGCCCCGGCCCACTCCGTCCTCGACGAGGTCCGCCGGCGCGCGCTGACCCGGCTCGACGTACTCGGGACGCCAATCGTCGAGATGTGGCACGCCAGCACGCTCGGGCTGGGCCGCGCCCTGCCGGCGGCGCTCGCCCTCCAGCGCTTCGCCACCACCGCGGACGCCACCCAGGCGATCTCCAGCGGGCGGGCGGGAACCGTCCCGGTCCGCGCCCGGCCCAAGGTCCACGTGACGCTCTGGCGGTCGATGGCGGCCGACCGCGACGCGGCCGCCGGGGACTGACCCTGGTCGCGCCCGGGAGCGCGAGAGCAGCAAAAACTTGTCACTTAGTGACAAAGATTCGCCCTGGCACCGCCGCCGATTGGTCCAATGGCTTCGGCAGGCGGCTATTTCTGGACCAGACGAGGGCTGATGGGCCAACTTCGGCAAATTGCCGCCGAGGGTGGCGGCTTTTTGCCAAAGTTCGGCTCCGAACCCCGATTTTGGACAGATTTCCGATTATCACTTTCCTACGAGGCGCGGCGCCGCCCGCCGCCGGCCCGGAGAACCCGTGTCGGCGGGCCCGGGGCGGTGGCTCACCACCCCGTCCCCAGCCAAACCCGCCTCCCAACCCGCCACGGCAAAACACGGCAGCACGAAACGAGCTACGACGTCCCGAGAGTCTCCCGCGCCACCACGGCCACCCGCGCCGGCGTAATCCCGAGCTCAGACAGCACCTGCGACCCGGGGGCGGACGCCCCGAAACGCTCGATCGACACGCTCGCGTCGACGTACCGCGACCACCCCTGGGCGATCCCGGCCTCGACCGAGACCGCCGGCACCCGCGGCGGCAGTACCCACCGCCGGTAGCCGGCGTCCTGCGCTTCGAACAGCTCCCACGACGGCATCGACACCACGCGGGCGCCGATCGCGTCGTGGTCGAGGAGCTCGGCGGCCTCGAGCGCGACCGCGACCTCCGACCCGCTCGCCACCAGCACCACATCGGGCTCACGCGGTGGGTCCTGCAATATGTAGGCGCCTCGACCGACCCCGTCGCCCACGCGCTCGGGATCGAGCACCGGCAGGTCCTGCCGGGTCAGCAGCAGCGCGACCGGGCCGTTCGTTGCCGCCAAGCCGACCCGCCACGCTCCGACCGTCTCATTCGCGTCCGCCGGGCGGATCACGGTCAGCCCCGGGATCGCCCGCAGGGCCGCGCAATGCTCGATCGGCTGGTGCGTCGGCCCGTCCTCGCCGACCGCCACCGAATCGTGCGTGAACACCCACACCACGGGCAGTTGCATCAGCGCCGAAAGGCGGATCGCGGGGCGCATGTAGTCAGAGAACACGAGGAACGTCGAGCCGAACGGCTTGACGATCCCCCCGTGTAGCGCGATGCCGTTGACCGCCGCCCCCATCGCGTGCTCACGGACGCCCCAGTGGACGTTGGGGCCCGTACGCGAGGCGGCGAATAAGCTCCCGTCTCCGATCACCGTCTTGGTCGATTCCACGAGGTCGGCCGCGCCGCCGAGCATCGTCGGTAGATGGGCCCCGAAGGCGCGCATCGTCCGGCCGCCGGCGGAGCGGGTGGCCAGCTTCGGCTTGTCGGCCGGCTCGAACCCGGATCCGGGATCGCCGAGGGCGTCAACGATCCCGGGTTCCGGCTCTCCCCTCCACGCCCGTTCCCACTCGGCCGCGAGCGCCGGATGGGCGTTAGACCAGCGGGCAAACCGCTGACGCCATCGCGCATGGGCGTTCGCGCCCTCGGCTCGGGCGACGGCAAATGCCGCGTAAGCCGCGTCGGGCACCAGGAACTTCGCCTCGGGGTCCCAGCCCAGGACACGCTTGGCCGCCCGGACCTCGTCCTCGCCGAGCGCCGCGCCATGCGCGGCGGCGGTGCCCTGCTTGTTCGGAGCCGGGTAGCCGATCACCGATCTGACCCGGATCAGCGACGGTCGCTCGTGTTCGGTGACCGCCTGATGGATCGCCCCGGTAAGCGCCACCAGGTCGTTGGCGTCCGCCACCGATTGCACGTGCCAGCCATAGGCCCGAAAGCGGGCGTCGACGTCCTCCCGCTCGAACGACAACGCGGTTGAGCCGTCGATCGTGACGCCGTTGTCGTCGTACAGGTAGATCAGCTGCCCGAGTCCGAGGTGTCCGGCCAGCGATGCGGCCTCGGCCGACACGCCCTCCATCAGATCGCCGTCCGAGCAGACCGCGAACACCCGGTGGTCCATCACCTCGGAGCCGTACCGGTCGCGCAGGAACCGCTCGGCGATCGCCATCCCCACGCCGTTCGCGAATCCCTGCCCGAGTGGCCCGGTGGTCGTCTCGACCCCCGGTGTCAGACCGACCTCGGGATGGCCCGGCGTGCGCGAGCCCCACTGCCGAAATGCCCTCAGCTCATCGAGTCCGAGGTCGTATCCGGCCAGGTGGAGCGTGGCGTAGAGCAGCATCGAACCGTGGCCGGCCGAGAGCACGAACCGATCTCGATCGGGCCATTTCGGCTCGCCGGGGTCGTAGCGCATGAACCGGGTGTAGAGGACGTAGGCGACGGGCGCCATCGCCATCGGCAGTCCCGGGTGACCGCTGTCCGCGGCCTGGACGGCGTCCATGGCCAGGCAGCGGATCGTGTCGATGGCCAGCCGGTCGGCGGTCTGAGCGTCCGCGTACCAGGCGTCCTCGCGCGAGACGGCGGCGCCAGTGCTCATGCGGTAACACCGGCCGCGCTCGGCCGCCCCACGCCGTTGCCGCTCCGCGGTCCGTCGCCACCGAGCGCCACCGTCGCCTTGGCCGTCACGAGGTGGTAGAGGATCAGCAGCTGCACGAGCGCGAGCGACTCCGATCGGTGCAGATCGGTGCCGATCGTGAACTCTCCCAGCCGCCGGGCCCGCAGGTGGGTGGCGAAGTGCATTCGCGCCCAGATCGCCTCCTCGACCGCGCTCGCGTGCGCGGGATCCATGCGGCCGGCGATCCGCAGCACGCGTTCCCGATCGCGCTCGACCAGCGTCAGCCCGTCGGGCTCGCCGTTCACCAACGAGCTCAGGTCGGGGTGCGGCAGCCCGCCACCGAGCGTCAGCTCGGCGTCGAGGTGCGTGGGGTCTTCCTCCTCCTCGCCTTGCGGGGCCATGAACGACACCAGCATGTCCGCGTAGCGCCGCTGGGGGCGGATGAACGCCTCTGAGTCCGGCTCGCGCCGGTCGAGCTCGGCCAGCACCTCGTCGGTCGTATAGCCCCGACGAGAGCAGTCGCGCGACACCTTCCATTTGCGGCGCAGCGGCTCGCGCGGGTTGAGGAACAGGCGCACGTCGTAGACGTCGCGCATCTCCGGCAGGTGGTAGCCGAGCAATCCCTCGATCACCGTGAACCGTTCGGGTCGGATGTACACGGGCGGTCCGAAGGTGCCGTCCTGATGGCGGTAGACGGGCTTGAGAATCGCCTCTCCCCGGCGCAGATGCACCAGATGCTGCGCGATCACATCGAGGTAGTTGCAATCGGGATGCAACGGCGTGATCCCCAGCTCGGCGCGCTGCTTGCGGTCGTAGCGGTGGTAATCGTCGGTGCAGACGTGGGTGACGTGCTCCTCGCCGAGCACGCGCACGAGTCCGCGCGTGATCGTCGTCTTGCCGGAAGCGGAGTCGCCGACGACGCCCAGGATTACCGGGCGGGGCATCACAAGACCTCCGCTTCGGGCTCGAACACGCGACTGGCGCGGACGTCGGCCTCCTCGATCCGCGTCAGGGCCTCGAGCGTCGGGGACTCGCCCGCCCGGGCCGCCTCGTAGACGCGGTTGGCGTGCCGCAGCCGCGCGCGCTCGATCGCGTTGCGGACGCTGCGCGCGTGAGCGAAGCGGGGCTGGCGCACCCGTCGCTCGAGGTACTCGCGGAATGCCTCGGCCGCGGCCGGCGAGAACTCGTAGGTCTCGCCGGTGAGCATCAGATCGGCGATCCGGAGCAACTCATCGACCGTGTAATCGGGGAAGTCGATGTGGTGCGCGACCCGCGAGGACATACCCGGGTTGAGCCGGAAGAAGTCGTCCATCCGATCCTCGTAACCGGCGAGGATCACCACCAGTCGGTCGCGCTCGTTCTCCATCACCTGAAGCAGGATCTCAATCGCCTCGACACCATAGTCGCGCTCGTTCTCCGGCCGGTACAGGTAATACGCCTCATCGATGAACAACACGCCGCCGTAGGCGCGCTTGAGCACCTCCTTGGTCTTCGGGGCGGTATGCCCGACGTACTGGCCCACGAGATCGTCCCGGGTCACCGCCACCACCTGGTTGCGCTCGGTGTAGCCAAGGCGGTGGAGGATGTCAGCCATGCGCAGCGCCACTGTCGTCTTGCCCGTGCCAGGGTTCCCGGTGAAGCACATGTGCAGCGTCGGGCGGGTCGCGGTGATACCGGCCTCGCGGCGCAACCGGTCGATCACCAGCAGCGCCGAGATCTCCCGGATGCGGGTCTTGACCGGAGTCAGCGCCACCAGATCGCGGTCGAGCTCTTCGAGCACTCCCTCGATGTTCGCCTCGCGCAGGATCGCGGAGATGTCCGGCGCCTGCGCCGGCTCCGGATCGGTTTGCGAGGCCTCGGTTCGCGGTGCCTCGAGCACGGTCATGGCGTGGCGCCGTTGCTGCTCGCGTAGCGATGCCCGACGGGCCGATCGGCCGCGTACGGGTGGATGCGGTAGCGCATGACGCGATCGTGAGCGTCGGTGCGCTCGAGGCGGAAGCCCGGCTCGTTGCCCGGCCGGCCGACGATGAAGCTGAGCGCGGTCGTGTGGCGGCCGAGCGAGGAGTCGTAGGCGAGCAGCTTGATGTAGTGATCGGGGTGCGCCTCGCGGCACGCGCGGACCTCGCGCAGGACGACCTCGGCCTGATCACGCTCGAGGTCGAACATCGGCACCGCCCACATCTCCCAGTAGGAGTTGCGCGGGTGCGGATCGTCGGTGTACTCGACCGACATCGCCCAACCGTGCTCGAGCGCATAGCGGATCTGGGCCGCGATCTGCTCGTCGGTGAGGTCAGGCAGGAAGGAGAACGTTCCCTGGGTGATGCGCATTGTGAGCTCCTCCTCGTCAGGCGACCGTGGGCGTGACCACGTAATCGGGGGTGTCGGTGGATTGGAAATCGAATGTCACGTCTTTCCAGACCTGGAGTGCGGCGTTCAGCTCCGGACAGCCCTTGGCGGCGTGCTCGAGGATGTCCGGCCCCTCCTGGAAGTAATCGCGCCCCTCATTGCGGGCCTGGATCATCGCCTCCACCGCGACCCGGTTGGCGGTCGCGCCGGCGCCGATCCCCATCGGATGACCGATCGTGCCGCCGCCGAACTGGAGCACCACGTCCTCGCCCAGATAGCGCAGCAGCTGGTGCATCTGTCCGGCGTGGATCCCGCCCGACGCCACCGGCATCACGGCCGGCAGCGACGCCCAATCCTGGTCGAAGTAGATCCCGTGCTCCGGGTTCTCCGGGACGTGGTTCAGACGCAGCGTGTCGTAGTAGCCCTTGATCATCGCCGGGTCGCCCTCGAGCTTCCCGACTACCGTCCCGGCGTGGATGTGGTCGACGCCGAGCAGCCGGCACCACTTGGCGATCACCCGGAACGAGACCCCGTGGTTCTTCTGGCGCGTGTAGGTCCCGTGGCCGGCGCGGTGCAGGTGCAGGATCATCCCGTTCCGGCGGGCCCACTTCGACATCGACTGCATCGCCGTGTAGCCGACGGTGAGGTCCATCATGATGATCACGCTGCCCAGCTCCTTGGCGAACTCGGCCCGTTCGTACATGTCCTCCATCGTCGCCGCGGTCACGTTCATGTAATGACCTTTGATCTCGCCGCTCGATGCCATCGCGCGATTGACCGCTTCGATCGCGTACAGATACCGGTCGCGCCAGCGCATGAACGGCTGCGAGTTGATGTTCTCGTCGTCCTTGGTGAAGTCGAGCCCGCCCTTCAGCGCCTCGAACACCACCCGGCCGTAGTTCTTGGCCGACAGCCCCAGCTTCGGCTTCACCGTCGCGCCGAGCAGCGGCCGGCCGAACTTGTCCAGGTACTCGCGCTCCATCACGATCCCGTGCGGCGGGCCCTGGAACGTCTTCACGTACTCCGGCGGGATCCGCAGATCCTCCAGCCGCAGCGCCGCCAGCGCCTTGAAGCCGAACACGTTGCCGATGATCGACGACGTCAGGTTGGCGATCGACCCCTCTTCGAACAGGTCGATGTCGTACGCGATCTTGGCCAGGTACTCGCCCTCCCGCCCGGGGACCGCTGTGACGTCGTAGGCCTTGGCCTGGTAGTGCTCGTGCGCGGTCAGCCGGTCGGTCCACACGACCGTCCACGTCGCCGTCGAGGATTCCCCCGCCACCGCGGCGGCCGCCTCGATCGGATCCACGCCCGGCTGCGGCGTGATCCGGAAAGCGGCCAGGATGTCGGTGTCCTTGGGCTCGTAGTCGGCGTCGTAGTACCCCATCTCGGCATACGGCGTGACGCCGGACGCCCAGCGGTCTTTCTTGTGATTGGTCGTGGTAGAGGATGTGGGCGACATAGTTCGTTGCGGCCTTTCGGTTTGGGCCGGCGGGAGGCTAGGGGGGATTGGCATAAGCGTCAAAGACTGATTTACCGTGTTTTCATAACCTATTTTCTAAATGTTTCCGCCGCCACCCCGCCCATAGGCATTTGCCGTTGACTCCTCACGATTTCTTTGTGGTTTGTCGGGGGCCGACGGCTATGGTGGCGGCGTGATCGATGTGGCCTTCACTCGCGCGGATCTGCGACCGGTTGACCTCGCCGTCGTGATCGACGTGCTCCGCGCGACCTCGACGGCCACGCAGGCGCTCGCCGCCGGCTATCAGCGGGTGTTGTGCGCCGACACGATCGAGCGGGCGAGGGCGTTGCGAGGGCCGGGTCGGGTGTTGGCCGGCGAGCGCCACGGCCTGAAGCCCGAGGGCTTTGATCAGGGCAATTCGCCGGCCGAGGCAACGGAAGTGCGGGGCGCGGAACTCGTGCTGGCGACGACGAATGGCGCGCCGACGATCGTCGCGGCGGCTGCCCATGCCCCCGAGGTGCTGCTTTGCTGCCTGCTCAATCTCGACCCCGTGATCGCGGCGATCCGGGATCGGGTGGCCGGCCGGGAGGCCACCGTCCAGTTGGTCTGCTCGGGGACCGATGGCGCGGTCGCGGTCGAGGACGTGTACGTCGCCGGCCGGGTCAGCGCGGCGCTGGCCGGCGAGCGCAGCGACGCCGCGCTGATCGCCGAGGCGTCGGCTCGCGCATTCCAGACGCCCGAGGCCGCGCTCGGCGCCGGGGCCGACGCGCACATGCTGCGCGACAACGGGATGGCCGCTGACATCGCCTACTGCGCGCTGGTTTCGAAGCTCGCCAGCGTTCCGGTCGTAAGCGTGGTGCAAGACGGCATCGCGACCGTCGTCGACGGCACTGTGGCCGGGCGCGTCGTGCGTCGTGAGGCCGACGACGGCTCGCTCGCGACGTCGCTCGAGCACGGGGACACGGTCGAGGTCTGATGCCGCGCCCGATCCTGCTCGGCATCGCCGGCGACTCGGCCGCCGGGAAGACGACGCTCACGCGCGGCCTGGTGAGGATCCTCGGCGAGGAGCAGGTCACGCACGTGTCCGCCGACCACTATCACCGTTATGACCGCCGTCAGCGCGCACAGTACGGCGTCACCCCGCTCAGCCCGGACGGCAACTACCTCGACATCCTCCAGCAGCACGCGCTGCACCTGCGCGCCGGCGAGGCGATTCTCAAGCCGGTTTACCGCCACCAGGACGGCACCTTCGCGGCGGCTGAGTATCTGCGGCCGGGCCAGTTCACGATCATCGAGGGGGTGCTCGCGCTGCATGCGCCGGCGCTGCGCGAGACCTACGACGTCCGCATTTTCCTTGACCCGCCGGAGGACCTGAGGCGCAAGTGGAAGGTGTTGCGCGACTGCTCGCGGCGCGGCTACACCACCGATCAGGTGCTGGAGGAACTCGACCGGCGCGAGACCGACGCCGAGGCGTTCATCCGCCCCCAGCGGCGCTTCGCCGACCTCGTCATCTGCTTCATGCCGGGCGACCGTGGCGACCCAGACCATCTCGACGCCAAGGTGACGATGCGATCGGGGCTGGTCCATCCCGACCTCGCCCCGGTCGTGGACGGCCAGCCGGGTGGGATCTCGCTGATCCGGCGGGGATCGGAGACTTCGCTGTGGGTGCCGGGAACGATCTCGCCGGAACGGAGCGCCGCAATCGAGGAGACCGTGTGGGATCAGATGCATTTCGCGAGCCACCTGCGCACCGATCGCCTGGGTGAGTTCACGGTCGGCACCGAGCTTCACCGTTCCGAGGCGCTGGCGATCACTCAGCTGCTGGTGCTCTACCAGCTCGTGACAGCCCGCGCCGCGATTGCCGTCGGCGCGATCGATGCCCGCGCCGACGGGTCCCGGCCCACCGCCGAAGCTCGGCAACCATAGAGTAACCCCGCTGATAGTTAGAAGGTCTTTGCTGGATCGGCGGTCTGCCGGTCGCTATCCATCTGGACCTTGCCGATCTACGACCGCTCGCACACCGTCGCTGCCGCCCAGCGCATCCTCGACCAGGGCGGCTGGTGCGTCTATGAGGTTTGCCTGGACGTCGGCGCCCAACTTTGGGAACCCCGAGCGCTGCTGTTCGACCTGGTCGCCGCCACGGTGGCCGAGGAAGTCGAGACGGAGGGCGAGGCCGAGCCCGAGCTGGACGGGCGCCTCACCGGCTACGACCGGTGCACGCTCGAGCCCGCCGAGCGGATGGGCGCATACGTCTGCTATCTGGGGTCAGTCCCGAGCGTTACGAGGGTGAGGGGTTACTGTCGCACGAGTGACACCACGGTACTGCGCAGGAACTTCGTGAACAGCTCCACGGTCGGACGTATTGGTCCCACGGCTGAGCGCAGAACGAACCAGGATCGCACCTCGGGTCCATCCTGCAGCGCAATCTCTCCCAGCACACCCGACGCGAGCTCGGTCTCGACCGCCGCTCGGGACAGCAGCGACACCCCGAACGCCGCCCGGGCTGCCTGTTTGATCGCCCCGTTGGAGCCCAGCGTCAGCGTTCGCGGCTCGATTCCGCGTTCGGCGAGAAAGCGCTCGTTGAGCATCCGCGTCCCCGATCCCGACTCGCGCAGCAACCAAGCACGATCGCTCAGGGTGGCAACCTCGACGGGTTCGCTTCCCGCCGCCGGGTCGTCTGGAGAAGTGATGCAGACGATCTCGTTCTCCATGAACGGTTCCGCGATGAGCCGCTCATCCCCGGGTGGCTTGCCGCAGATGGCGACGTCGTCGATGTGCGTCAGCACGCGCTCGAGCACGTCCTGACGATTCCCGACCGCGAGCGAGAGCTGGACCTCCGGATGCCGCTCGGCGAACGCATGCATCAGGCTGGGCACGAACGACTCGGCGGCCGTCGTCACGGCGGCGATCTGCAGTTGGCTGGCCGACAAGGCAGCGGCCTCGTGTGCGGCCTGCCGACCGCTGCGCAGCAGCCCGACTACGTCCTCCGCGTAGGGGGCAAACGCCTTTCCCGCCTGGGTGAGTCGTATCCCCCGCCCGGCCCGTTCGAACAGATCGCATCCCAGTTCGCGTCCGAGCGCGGCGATCGCCGAAGAGACCGACGGTTGGGTGACGATCAGCTCGTCAGCGGCGGCGGTCACCGACCCCCCCCGGACCACCGCCAGGAAAGCGGTGAGCTGGGTGATAGTTATAGGCATACGCCTAGTATTGCAGCGCGTAGCATTGAGATTTGTAAAGGTGAAGCCGCCCGAGCGGGTTAGTGCTCGCGGCTGTGGATCGGGCCGCTGGTCGCGCGCAGCGGCAGCGCGGCCCGGCGCGCGCGCGAGGAGATGATCTCGGCCAGCACCGAGATCGCCGTCTCCTCTGCGGTGCGGCTGCCGATGTCCAGACCGCATGGCGCGTGGATCCGGGCCAGGTCGTCTTCGGTGGCGCCGGCGCGCCGGAGCCGGCTTTCGCGGTCGAGGGTGGTCTTACGACTGCCCAGCGCCCCGATGTAGCCGGCGTTCGTCTTCAGCGCTGCGATCAGGGCCGGCTCGTCAAACTTCGGATCGTGGGTGAAGACGAGCACGACGTCGCGCGGACCCAGATCCAACCCACGCAGGATCTCCTGCGGCCATCCAACGCTAACGCGCGCCACCGACGAGAACCGGGACGAGCGCGCGAACCGATCGCGGGCGTCGCAGATCGTCACCTCGTAGCCGATCTGCGAGGCAAACGGCGCCATCGCGGCGGAGAAGTCGATCGCGCCGACGATCACCATCTGCGGTGGCGGGGCGTAGGCGCGGATGTGGACGCGGAGCTCATCGCCCAGCGTCGCGCCGTCGTCGCCGAACCGCCTGATCGTCGTCTTACCCTCCTCCAGGAGACCGGCCGCTTCACGGGCAACGTTGCGGTCGAGCAGATCGGTGCTGCGCAGCGATCCGATCACCTGATCGTCGAGCACGGCCAGCCGCGCGCCCGCGGTCGGACCGTCGAGCAGCGTCGCGACCGCCACGGTCCGCCCCTCCGCGTGCGCCTCGAGCGCCGCGAGCTCCACCTGCCCGGCCTCACCGTCGAGCTCGTGGACGAACACGTGCACGATGCCGCCGCACATCAGGCCGACGGTCCCCGCGAGCTCGTCGGAAATGCCGTATCTGAGGACCTTGCCGCCCAGCCGACCGACCATGATCGTCTCGGCTTCCTGCACGACCGCGCTCTCGACGCAGCCGCCGGTGATCGACCCCTCGATGTTGCCGTCATCGTCGGCGAGCAGCATCGCCCCGGCGGGCAATGGCGCCGAGCCCTCGACCTCGATCAGGAGCGCCTGGATAAACCGGCGACCATCGCGAAGCCAAGCCACGGCGACGTCCTGCGTGACGTTTACCACCGCCGAATCGATCATTCAGACGCGTTCCACGCTGCAAATCCTCGCCATCGTGTGAGGATACTGCGGCGTTTGGGGCTCACCTTTTGCGCTAGGGTCCACGGGCTCGGCTCCCTAAGCAGTACCTAGGAGCGGTGCAGCAAGTGACACACGGCAAGCGGTGGCCGGCGGTGGTGGGCCGGGTCGTCCTCGTCCTGGGGATCGCGTGGGTGGTTGTCGTGGTGCTGGCCTTCCTGTTGCTGCCGATCGTCGCCCTGATCACCTACCAGCCGGTGAGCTCGCTGCTCGACGGCTTCACCGCCAAGGTCGCCACCGACGCGATCCTCGTGTCGCTGAAGACGAACGCGATCGCGTTCGCCCTGATGATCGCCTTCGGCACCCCGTTTGCCTACGTGCTCGCGCGTAACCGGTTCCGGGGTCGGAGCGTCGTGCTCACCCTCGTCGAGGTTCCGCTCGCGCTCCCGCCCGCGGTCGCCGGGCTCGGGCTGCTGGTGGCCTTCGGCCGACTCGGCCTACTCGGCCCCACGCTCGGCAAGCTCGGGATCAACCTCGCCTTCACGCAGGCAGCGGTGGTGATCGCGGTCCTGTTCGTGGCCAGCCCGTTCTATCTCCGCGGCGCGATCGCGGCCTTCGAAGCCATCGACGGCACCTTGCTCGACGTCGCCGGCACGCTTGGCGCCGGCCCGTTGCGGCGCGTCCTGCGGGTCGCGCTGCCGCTGGCCAGCGGCGGCCTGGGCGCTGCCGCGGCGGTCGCGTTCGCGCGCGGGCTCGGCGAGTTCGGCGCCACGATCCTGTTCGCCGGCAGCTTTCAGGGCACGACCCAGACCCTGCCGCTGGCCGTGTACTCCCTGTTCGACGCCAACCTCGATCAGGCAATCTCGATCGGGGTGCTGCTGATTATCGTCAGCGCAGCGATCCTCTTCACCTCCAGGCTGCTCACCCGGACATGGACCTTCTCGACATCGACGTCACGCTCCCGCGGCGTACGTTCGATCTTCGCGCGGCCCTGACGGTTGGCGCCGAGACATTGGCGCTGGTCGGTCCGTCCGGGTCCGGCAAGACCTCCCTGTTGCGGACCGTCGCCGGACTCGATCGGCCGACTGCCGGCCACATCTCGCTCGGCGAGACCCGGTGGTTCGACGCCGATCGCGGCGTCTACCTCAGCGCCGAGCAGCGGCGCGTCGGCTACCTGCCGCAGGACTATGGGCTGTTCCCGCACCTCACGGTGGCGGCAAACGTGCGGTTCGCAGCGCGCCGCGATCGACCCGATCTCCTCGCCCGACTCGGAATTGAGCATCTCGCGCGGGCACGGCCGGGCGAGCTCTCCGGCGGCGAGCGCCAGCGGGTGGCGCTGGCCCGCGCGCTCGCCCGAGAACCTCGCGTGCTGCTGCTCGACGAGCCCTTCGGAGCCCTCGACCCAGTCACGCGCCAACAGGTCCGCGACGAGCTCACGGACGAGCTGAAGCTGGTCCAGCTCCCGGCCCTGCTGGTCACTCACGCGTTCGACGATGCCACCGCCCTCGCCGACCGGGTAGGGGTGATCGACGCCGGAGCGCTCGTGCAGGTCGCAACGCCGGCCGAATTGCTGAGCGCTCCGGCCAATGCGCTGGTCGCTGCCCTGACCGGCGCCAACGTGCTCGGCGGGACCGCCTTCCCGGCCAGCGGCGGTGCGACGGTAGCGCTCGACGGAGGTGGCGAGCTGAGGACCGCGGCGACCGGCCGCGGACCGGTCAAGATCGCGATCCAGCCGTGGGAGCTGGAGCTCACGCCGCCGGACGGCGCCTCGCTCACCGACCGGATCCTCAGCGTGCACGAGGACCGGGGCGCGGTGCTCGTCCGGCTCGCCCGCTTCACCGTCCGGGCAGCGAGGGACGGGAAGCCCGATCCGTCGGACCTGGTGGCGGGCCAACTCGTCGGCCTGCGCGCCGCGCCGTCGGCGGTTCGCCTTCTCGGTCCGGCCTGATTTTCGACCGCGCGAGCCGGACGCACTCGCTTCTCCGATCGCTGGTAGGGTCGCGCCCCGATCATGTTCATGAACATCCTCGTACCGGTCGACGGCTCGACGCATGCCGCGCGAGCGCTGGCCGAAGCGGTCGACCTGGCGCAGTCCGGCCACGGGAAGCTGACCGTGCTCACCTGCGTCCCGGACCCTTCGACTTGGGCGCTGTCGAGTGGAGCCTACGGCGGCGCGGTCGACGTCGAGGAGCTCGAGGACGCAGCCGATGAGGACTACAAGAAGATGCTCCAAGACGCCGTCAAGGACGTCCCCAAGACGGTCCCGCTGACCAAGCTGATCGCGCATGGCCATCCGGGCGATCGGATCGTCCAGCAGCTGCACGACGGCAAGCACGATCTCGTCGTGATGGGCTCGCGGGGACGGAGCGACTTCCGATCGATCCTGCTCGGCAGCGTCAGCCACCACGTCCTTCACGCCAGCCCGACGGCCGTGCTGATCGTGCATGCGCCGGCCGCGGAAGAGAGCTAACGGCTGGGTTTCTGGGTCGTCTACTAGGTGGTGGTGGTGCCGCGGCGGCGGACGAGGGCGTCGATGGCGGCGGCGACGAGGAGGACGATGGCGGTGGCGATGTCTTGGCCGGCGGCGTTGATGCCCATTAGGCCGAGGCCGTTGAAGACGGCGGCGATGAGGATTCCGCCGAGGAGGGCGTGGATGGCTTTGCCGCGGCCGCCGAAGAGGCTGGCGCCGCCGATCACGGCGGCGGCGACGGCGTAGAGCACGAGCGAGCCGCCGTCGATGTCGGTGGCCATCGATCCGAGGCGGGATTCGTAGACCAGGCCGGCCATGCCGGCGGTCAGGGAGCAGAGCATGAACGCGAAGGTGCGGATCCACGCGACGTTGATCCCGGCGCGCCGGGCGGCTTCGGGGTTCGCGCCGATCGCGTAGATGTAGCGGCCGGGGCGGGTGCGGCCCAACAGGATGGTCCAGGCGAACAGCACGACCCCGACGAACGGCACGACCCACGGCACGCCTTTCAATGGGATCAGCAGCCCGCGGTTGTGGTTGCAGATCCAGACCAGCAGCGCGCCCGCGAGCGCGGCGATAGTGATCTGCGCGATCGTGATACTCAGCGGCGGGGCGCTCAGTCCCTCGCGCCGGCGCCGAGCGGCGCGGGTGATCGAGACGAGCGCGTACAGGGCGACGACCACGACGAGCAGGATCCACCCCAGGGTGGGGGACATCTGGCTGTTGACGAGCTTGTACACCGGGCTGTTGCTCGAGATCGAGATCACGCCCCCGACCGCGGTCTTATCGATGTTCGCCAGCTCGATCATCACCCCCTCCCAGAACAACAACCCGGCCAGCGTGACCACGAACGACGGCACGTGCAACCGGGTGATCAGCGAGCCTTGCAACAGGCCGATCGCGGCCGCGACCGCGAACCCGCCGAGAATCCCCAGCCACCACGGCAAGTTCACCGGCGGCGCGATCAACTCCGCGATCACGAACCCCACCACCGCCGCGACAAACCCCGTCGAGAGATCGATCTCAGAGAGCAACAAAGCGAAGATCTCCGCCGCGCCCAACAACACGAACACCGCCGCCTGCACCAACAAGTTCACGATGTTCAACGACGAGAGAAACTCCGAGCGCTCGACCTGGAAAAAGATCACGATCACCACCAGACCCACCAAGATCGGCAACGCCCCACTATCCCCACTACGGATCCGCTGCCCCCACGCCCGCACGTACTCCCCCAACGACCCCACCATCAACTCCGCCGACGCGCCCGCGACCACGGTCGGATCGACCGCCGGCGCCTGCTCATCCACATCCTCCAACACCGCCGGCCCACCCGGCACCGACTCAGACCCCCCCAACCCCAACCCAGACTCAGACTCAGACTCAGAACCCAAACCAGACCCCTCCACGACTACACCTCCCCGCGACCCGCGCCCGGACCACCCGGCCGCGCCGAGACCCCCACCCCCGAACCCCCAGTCGCCCCACCCGTATCGCCCGCCCCGCTCGTGTCGGGTGGAGCGCCGTCGCGCTGCGAGCGGCCCGTGGTCATGTAATCGACCACCACCTGCGGATCAAACTCCGACGCCGGTCCCGCCGCGACCAACCGCCCCAAATGCAAAATCGCGATCCGATCCGCCACGCCGAACACATCATTGAGATTGTGCGAAACCAACATCACCGCCACCCCCCGCCCCGACAACGACCGAATCAAATCCAACACCATCCGCGTCTGCGCGACCCCCAACGCCGCCGTCGGCTCATCCATGATCACCAACTTCGAATTCGACAACAACGCCTTCGCGACCGCCACCGACTGACGCTGCCCCCCCGACAACGACGCCACCGGCTGACGAATCGACCGAATCGTCCGCACCGAAAGCTCCCGCAACGTCGCCCGCGCCGCCTTCTCCATCGACGACTCATCCATCAACCCCCACCGCAACGGCTCATGCCCCAAAAACAAGTTCTGCACAATGTCCAAGTTGTCGCACAACGCCAGATCCTGATAAATCGTCGTAATCCCCAACGCCTCAGCATCCCGCGGCCCATGCAACCGCACCGGCACCCCCTCCCACACCAACCGCCCCCCCGACGGCTCCCACAACCCCGAAATCGTCTTAATCGTCACCGACTTCCCCGCCCCATTATCCCCCACCAACGCCGTCACCTCACCCACCGGCAACCCCAAATCCACCTCCACCAACGCCCGCACCGCACCAAACGACTTCGACAACTTCTCCAACACCAACAACATCCCCTCCGGGGTGCCCGGCGAGCTCATAACCTACTCCTCGCGGCCAACGGGGCCCCCTCGCTGAGCGAGAGGGCCCGGTCGACTTGATTCAGCTAACGACCGTGCTGATCAGGATATACCCGCGGCTGAGCACTCCGATGCGTAGGTGCCGGCGCAGAGTTGGTTGGTAGGCACGAAGTTGTCCTTGACGATCGTGTCCTTCATGTTCCCCGTGGTGACCCATTCGGGGGTCAGCAGCACGGACGGGACCGCGACCTTGGCGGTGGTGTCCTCGGTGCTGCCGTTGACCAGCCCGGCCGGCGGGGCCTTCCCCGCCCGCAGGTACAGCGCGAGCGCGGTCGCGGCCTGCGCCTCGAGGTAGATCGGCTTATACACCGTGCCGCACTGGTAGCCGGAGAGCACGTTCTGCAGCCCGGTCAGGGTCGCGTCCTGCCCCGTGGTCGGGAACGTCTTGGGCTTGACCCCGTGCGTCTTCAGATAGGTGATGATCGGCGCGCCCGTCTCATCGTTGGGAATCAACGCCGAGTTGATGTTCTTATGCGCCGTGTACGCGGCCTCGAACTCGGTCAACGCGGTCGGGGGATCCCACGTCCCAGCCGTGTTCGTGACATCGGTGTACTTCCCCGAGGTGAACAACGGCTTGAGCACCTGATCGTAATACCCCTGATAGAACAACGTCGCGTTGTTATCCGTGACCGCCCCGTGCATCACCACCATCTGCGGCTTAGCCAGCTTCCACGCCGCGATACACGCGACCATCCCCTGCCCCATCACCTTCCCCACATCCACATTGTTAAAGCTCACGTAGTACTTCCGACTCCCCCCCAACGTCAACCGGTCATAGTCGATCACCTCGACCCCGTGCGCCGTCGCGTACTTCTCGATCGACGCGCCCACCCCCGAATCCAACGGATCCACCAACAACACCGTCGCGCCATTCGTGATGTCACTCTGCGCATCCGTCAACTGCGTCGAATCTGACCCCAACGCATTCTGCACAATGATGTCCGACGACGGCAACCCCGCCGCCGACAACGCCTTGCGAATATCCGGCTGATCAAACTCCACATACCGCGTCGAACTCACCGTATCCGGCAAAATCGCCGCCACCTTCCCCTTCCCCGCCGCCGCCAACGACTTCAACCCCGCCATCGCCGAAAAATCATTCGTAAACGACGACGTCGAAATCGTCGGCGCCGCCACACTCGAAGACGCCGAAAAGACGCCGACGACGTCGCAGACGAACTCGACGACGACGAACTACCGCAGCCGGCCACTCCGACAACCGCACCGACCACCAGCGCGAGCACAACCCCACGCATGAACCTCATAATTGCTCCTCTCCTGTCGAGAACTTCCTCAGAGATTTTCCCACGCTGACAAACGGAGTCCTCGTTGTCCAATCACGTTAACCGACTGAAAATCTTCTGCACCCGCAGTGCACACGGCACGCGCACAAAAGCCGAAATAGTCAGTTGACTGACAAGAATTGAACTGTGTGTCGAGGGTGAGTCAGTCGACCCGCGCGCCCGGCCCGGGGCGAACCTCGACCGCGCCGGCCGGCACCTCGACGCCTCCGGGAAACAGTCCCAGGACGTGGCCGCCGAACCCGCCGCCGACGATCCGGGCGCCGGCGGCGCCGGCTTCTCGGAGTCTGCGCACCGCGTCCTCGACCGCGGGGGTCGAGACCTCGTAGCAGTCGCGCAAGCTGGCGTGCGAGGCGTCCAGCAGCCGGCCGAGCTCGCGCAGATCGTGGCGCTCGAGCGCCGCCACCGCCGACTCCACCCTGCGGTTCTCGCCAATCACGTGGCGGGCGCGCTCGCGCAGGGGTGAGGGCAACTTCGCCGCCATCGGCAGGGTCGCTTCGCGCAGGCTCTCGATCCCGAGCTCCTCACAGGCCGCGGCGCACTCGACGCGCCGCACGTTGTAGCCCGACTCCGCGTTGGTGTGGTGCTCGCCCGAATCCAGCGTCACGAGCCGCCAATCCCCGAGCGCGAGGGGCACCGAGGTGAGCTTCAGGGAGCGGAAATCGATCCTCAGGGCCCGGTCGGGTTCGCCGAACAGCGACGCCAGCTGGTCGAGCAGCCCCGTGCGAGCGCCCACCCACTCGTTCTCGACCCGCGAGCAGATCCGCGCCATGGCGAAGCGGTCGAGCTCCTCGTCGTCGCCGAGCGCGACCAGGGCCAGGGCCAGCGCCGCCTCGAGCGCGGCCGAGGAGGACAAGCCGCCGCCACGCGGAACCGTCCCGGCGATCTCGAGTCGGGCGCCGCGCAGCGCCACGCCGGCGCGCTGCAGCTCGGCCACGGTGCCCCGGACGAAGGCTCGCCAGCCGGGCGCGGGCTCGGGATCGTCGAGCGGAAAGCCGTCGCGGTCGTCGAGGTCGAGCGCGGTCGCCTCGATCCGCCGATCGATCAGCGCCCACGCGCGTACTCGGACCCCGGCTTCGATCGCGAACGGCAACGCCAAGCCGCCGTTGTAGTCGGTGTGCTCGCCGATCAGGTTGACCCGCCCCGGAGCGAAGGCGGTGAGGTATTCGGGCAACGCCGCCAACGCTATATGCTCGGGCCCAGCATGAGCGACGCGTACGTTTCGGCGGGCGTCGACTACGACGCGCTCGACGCCGGCAAACGTAGCGCGTTGACCGAGGCGCTCGCCACCTCCGCCCTGCTGCGCCCGAGCGGTGGCCGGGCGGTCGACTCCTCGCGCGGCGAACCGGCCTTCGTGTTCGAGATTGGGGGCCTGACGCTCGCGTTCGTCGTCGAGGGTCTGGGCACCAAGTCGATCGTCGCGCGGCTGGCCTTCGATCAGCTCGGACCTGAGGGATTCGGCCACGTCGCTTACGACACGGTGGCGGCGATCGTCAACGATCTGTGCTGCGTTGGCGCCCTGCCGCTGGTCGTCAACGCCTACTTCGCCACCGGCTCGTCGTCGTGGTATGGCGACCGCGCGCGCCACGAGGCGCTCCTGGCCGGCTGGCGGGCGGCCTGCACCGACGCCGGCGCGACCTGGGGCGGCGGCGAATCGCCGTCGCTCCCGGCGCTGGTGGCGACCGAGGAGATCGAGCTGGCCGGCAGCGCCGTCGGACTCGTGCCCGACGGGCGCCCACCGATCCTCGGCACCGCGCTTACCGCCGGTGATGAGATCGTGATCGTGGCCAGCAGCGGCTTGCACGCCAACGGCGCCTCGCTGGCCCGGATGGTCGCCGCGCAACTGCCCGAGGGCTACCGGACGCGCCTGACCAGCGGGCGGACCCTGGGCGAGGCGCTGCTCGACCGCACCGTGATCTACGTGCCGCTCGTGCGGGCGCTGCTCTCCAACGCCGTCGAGGTCCACTACCTGAGCCATATCACCGGCCATGGCCTGCTCAAGCTGATGCGGCCCCGCCGCGAGCTCGGCTATCGGATCGACCATCTCCCGCCCGTGCCCGAGGTCCTGGCCTTCCTCGTCGAACGCGCCGAGCTGGCACCCGCCGCGGCCTACTCGACGTTCAACATGGGGGCCGGCTTCGCGGTCTACTGCGCGGGCGGAGCCGGCGGGGAGGTCGTCCAGCTGGCGGCCGAGCTCGGACTGACCGCACACGCGGCCGGTGTCGTCGAGGACGGGCCGCGGCGCGTCGTGCTCAGCGAGATCGAGGTCGTCTACGAAAGCTCCGATCTCGACCTCGGGCCGGCCGCCCAGCCGGAATGAGCGCAGAGCCGCGCCCGGCGGTCGAGCCGGGGGTCGAGATCCACGAACTCGCGGCCGCCCTCGAGCACGACGGCCCGGTCGAGTTCCATGAGACGCACATCTCGTGGGTGTTGGTGACCGCCGAGCGGGCCTACAAGATCAAGAAGCCGATCGTGCTCCCGTTCCTCGACTACGGGACGGCGGCCCGGCGCCGCGAGATGTGCGACGCGGAGATCCGCCTCAACCGACGGCTGGCAGCGGACATCTACCTCGGCGTGCGCGGCATCGTCCGGCGCGCGGACGGGGTCGCGCTCGGCGACGCGGACGATCCGAAGGCGATCGACTACGCGGTCGAGATGCGCCGATACGCCGAGCAGCAGACGTTGGCGGCCACGATCGAGCGCGGCGAGCTGCCGCGGTCGGAGATCGGCAAGGTGGCCCGGCGGCTCGCGCGCTTTCATGACGAATGCGAGATCGCGCAAGGCGACGAGCGGGGCGCCCGCGGGACCGAACGGTCGCTCGAGGTCAACGTCGAGGAGCTCCTGGGCGTGGCTGAGTTGCTGGCCGAGCGCGAGCAGATCCGGCGCCTGGCGCGTTTCTTGACCGCGTTCGTCGCCTCGCGCTGGACACAGCTCGAAGCGCGCAAAGCCCAGGGCTGGGTCCGCGATTGCCACGGCGATCTGCGGGCCGAGCACGTCGTGCTTGGCCGGGCCATCAACATCGTCGACTGCGTCGAGTTCAGTCCGGGGCTGCGCACGCTCGACGTCGCCGACGATCTGGCGTTTCTGGCCATGGACTTTGCCGCGTTGGGGAGCGAACGGCTGGGTCGGGAACTGGCGCAGGCTTACCGCCGCGCCGGCGGGGACTGCGGCGATGACGCCCTGCTGGCCTTTTTCGCCGTTCATCGCGCGCTGGTCCGCGCCAAGGTGATGCTGGTGCGCGCCGCCCAGCACCCCGCCGGCAGTGCCGCGCAGGGGCACGCCAGCGCCCGTGCACGAGATCTCCTGATGCTGGCCGAGCATTTCAGCTGGCGCGCGCGGCTGCCGCTCGTGCTCGTGTTCTGCGGAGCTCCCGCGACCGGCAAGTCCTACCTCGCAGGAGAGACGGCGAGGCGGACGCAGCTGCCGTGGCTGAGCTCGGATCTGATTCGCAAACGGATGGCCGGCGTCGCTCCCTCGGCGACCGCGTCGGAGGAGCATTACCGCGAGCAGTTCAGTCGCGCCACCTACGGCGAGCTCGGACGCCGCGCGGCCAAGGAGGTCCGGGCCCACGCGGGCGCGATCGTCGATGCGACCTTCCGCCGGCGCGCGGATCGAGATGCGTTCGCGGCCGCCTTCGGCGACGTCGCGCCGCTGCTGTTCGTGGAGTGCACGGCGCCGCTCGAGGTGCTGTTGGCGCGGGCCAAGAAGCGGGAGCGCGATCCGGCCCGCGTCTCGGATGCCACCGCGGCGGTGGTCGCGCAGGAGTACGGGCACTGGGAGCCGCTCGACGAGGTCGCGGGAGACGGTCACCTGACGCTGCGGACCGATCGGCCGCTCGAGCGGATCACGAACGATCTGCTCGCGCTGCTCGACCAGCGGCTCTCGCTCCCGGCGTCGATGCAGCCCGTAGGCTTGCCCGGTGACCCCCCCGCAGCCGCCAGGGCCGCAGCCGAATCCGCCACCGAGCCATCAGCCGACGTTCGATGAGGAGTTGTTTCTGTGGCTCGGCGACGAACCCGCGCCCGTCCGCGCCGCGGACGGCGAGCGGATCCGTGACATCGCCGAGGAGTTCGCGCGCGGCTTCGACGCGCTGGCCGGGATCGGACCCGCGGTCACCGTGTTTGGCTCGGCGCGCACGCCGCCCGGGCATCCCCACTACCAGCTGATCCGCGAGGTCGCGTCCGCGCTGGGACGGGCCGGGTACGCGATCATCACCGGCGGCGGCGCCGGCCTGATGGAGGCCGCGAACCGCGGGGCCCGAGACGCGGGCGCGATCTCGGTCGGGTGCAACATCGAGCTGCCCCACGAGCAGCGGCTCAACGATTACGTCGACGTCGGCCTGCGGTTCCGCCATTTCTTCGCCCGCAAGGTGATGTTCGTCCGCTACGCCTGCGCATTCGTGATCGGCCCGGGCGGCTTCGGGACGCTCGATGAGCTGTTCGAGTCCCTGACCCTGATCCAGACGCGCACGATCCGCCATTTCCCGGTGATCCTGGTCGAGCCCACCGAGTGGGAGGGCCTGCTCAGCTGGCTGCGCGACCACGCGCTCGCCGACCACCGGATCGACGCCGCCGACCTCGAGCGGATCCACACCGTCAGCTCGGCCGACGGTGTGGTCGGACTGGTCGACGCCGCCCGTCACCGTCAGCGGGCCGACAGTCGCCAGCGGCGCCGGCGGACGGCCCCGCCGCGGTCGCGGTAGCCCATTAAGATCGCGCCGTGATGATCCTGATCGCCTACGACGGGTCCGACGACGCCAGGTTCGCGATCGATCGCGCCGGTGAGCTGTTCACCGGCTCCGACGCGGCCGTGGTCTCGGTGTGGGAGCGGTTCACGATGTGCTCGCCCGGAGCCCGAGCGCGCTGGTGGTGACGCGGGGAGTCGACGACGTCGAGGAGATCGACAAGGCCAGCCGCGAGGCGGCCGAGGCGACCGCCGAGGAGGGGGCCCGCAGCCGCCGCGGCTGACTAGACCCGGGCCGAGCGCCGGGCCGGACCGATCGCGTGCCGCGCGTCCGATACGCGCCAGCACGCCCAGGCGGTGGCCGCCGCCGCTACCAACACCGATGGCCAGGCGCCGATCAGCAGGCCGAGCACGTGCGAGAGGGCGAACGCGACGAAACCGACCATGGCGAGCAGGCCGGCGATACGGGGTCCGTCGCGCCTGAGCCAGATCGCGATGCAGGCGAGCCCGAACCCCGCGAGGACGAGCCCGCCCAACGGCCGCGACCCGCTCGCGACCGCGACGCCGTAGCCGGCGATCAGGCCGGTCGCGGCCAGGGCTGCGGTGCTGATCCGTTCCATCGTGGCGGAGATTGTCCCCGATCGGGCCAGCGGACGATCAGTCGATCGCGCGGCGATAGAAGCCGCGGACCCCGATCGCCATCAGTACGGTGAGCGAGCCGGCGAGCACCAGCAGACAGACCCACGGTTGGATATGGGGGACGCTGGGCACGAGGGCGGCCCGCATCGTCTCGCTGACGTAGGTCATCGGGTTCAAGGCCGTGACGACCTGGAACCACGGGAGACGACTGAGCGACGGCCACGGGTACTGACTGCAACCGGTGAACAGCAACGGCGTGAATACGAGCGCGAACACGATGTTGATCCTCGTCGGCGCCACCAGCGTCCCGAGCACCAGCCCCAGCCCCGCCCCCAGCATGGCGCCCAGAACGAGCGCGACGACCAGCAGCGGCACGCCGCTCCAGCGCCAGGGGATCGATCCGAGCACGAGGATCCCCACCGGGATCATGATTGTCGTGGCGACGATCGCGCGCAGCGATGCGAACAGGACCTTCTCCGCCGCCACCAGTCCGGTCGCCATCGGCGCGAGCAGGCGATCCTCGATCTCCTTGGTCCAGCCGAACTCGACCACGAGCGGGAACGCCAGCGTCTGCATCCCGGTGATTACCGCGGTCAGCGCCAACAGCCCGGGGAACAACAGCTGCGCGTAGTCCGGGCGCGTGTACCCGAGCGCGCCGAGCACCTTGCCGAAGACGAACAGCAGGAACAGCGGCTGCAGGATCACCTGAGCCAGGAAAACCGGAAAGTCCGTCCAGGTCACGAACAGGTCGCGTCGGAGCACGGCGGCGAACGCCCCGGCCTGGCTGACGGTGGCCACCGGCGCCGGGGTCGATACCGGGGTCGCGGTCGCGCTCATCGCAGCGTCCGTCCGGTCAGGTGGATGAACACGTCCTCGAGCGTCGGCGCTCCGAGCTCTACTCCGGTGAGCGTCAATCCGCGCGCCGAGAGTACGGTCGCCGCCGGCGCCACCAGCGGCGGCGCATCGCCCGACACGTATAGCCGCACGCGCAGTTCGGGAGAGCTGCCGGCGACGGCCTCGTCGCTCACCGATTCCACGCGCTCGACCTCGGGGAGCTGGGCCAGAGCCTCCAGCAGCTGATCCCCCGTCTGCGCGCCGTTGGCCGCCATCGAGAGCTCGAGCGTGGAGCGACCGACGAGCGAGCGCATCAGCGCGTCGGGGGTGTCGAGCGCGAGCAGCTTCCCGTGATCCATGATCCCGACCCGGTCGGCCAAGCTCGCGGCCTCGTGCATGTCGTGCGTGGTCAGGAATAGCGTCACCCCGCGTTCGCGCAGCTCCCGCAGCCGGTCCCACACGAACAGCCGCGCCGCGGGGTCGAGTCCGGTCGTCGGCTCGTCGAGAAACAGAACCTGGGGTTGGTGCATCAGCGCCCGGGCGATCATCACGCGTTGGGACTGGCCGCCCGAGAACAGGTCGGGCTTGACGTTGCCGCGCTCGCGCAATCCAAACTGCTCGAGCAACTCGTCGGCGCGGGCCTCGGCCACCGTCGACGGAACGCCGTGGTACGCGGCGTGGAAGGTGAGATTACGACGGATCGAAATCGAGCGATCGAGGTTGCTGCGCTGCGGTACGACCGCGAGCCGACCGCGAGCCCGCACCGGATCGGCCGCGACATCGATTCCGCCGACCACCGCCCGGCCGCCGGTCGGCCGCACCCGAGTAGTGAGCATCCCGACCGTCGTCGTCTTCCCGGCTCCGTTGGGCCCGAGCAGGCCGAACACCCGGCCCGCTTCGACCGCGAACGAGATCCCGTCGACCGCGTTCACCGGCGACTTCGGGTAGCGCTTGACGAGCTCCTCGACCGCCACCGCGATCGTCGGTGAGCGACCATTTGCAGCGTGGTTCGAAGTCACACCAGCGAGATTAGTAGCGAAGGCCGTCCGGTTTGCCCGTCCCGGCGTTGACAGCCCCCGGGCGCCGACTTAGTCTGACTTTGCTGGATAGGGGTGTTCGATTGACGTTTTCGAGGTATGCCTGTAAATGCCAGCCCACTATCACTAATCCTTCGGTGAGGGGAGAAAGAGGCGATGAGCGAGAACGGAGCCGCGACGTCCGAGGAGCAGATCCGCAAGCTCTATGAGCAGGCGGAGTCGAACACCGCCAAGGCGTTCGAAGCAATGGTGGCCAAGCCAAGCTTCGGCCAGCTGCTGGCTTGGAGCGCCGACAACGTCGCCGCGCTGACGCGGATCAGTGCCGATATGTTCGACCTGATGCTGCGCAACCTGCGCGTCGCGGGGCGCGCCGACATCGTGCGGCTATCCAAGCAGCTGCACCGCACCGAGGACAAGCTGGAGCGGGTCCTCCAAGAGGTCGAGGAGCTTCGCGACGAGCTCGCGCGCGAGCGAAGCGAGCCCAAGTGAACGTCCTCACCGATCCGATCGAATTCGCCAACATCATCCTGACCACCGATGACGCGGTCATCGGCGCCACGCCGCGCGACGTCGTCTGGACCCACCGTGGCACCACCCTCTACCGGTACCGGTCTTCAGACCGCCATCACGCGGTGCCCGTGCTCCTGGTGTTCGCGCTCATCAACCGCCCGGAGATCTTCGATCTGCGGCCCGGCGGCTCGTTCGTCGAGTTTCTGCTCGGCCAGGGATTCGACGTATTCCTCGTCGACTGGGGTTACCCCGATGAGGAGGACGCCGACATGGGCCTCGACGAGTACGTATGCGACGAGCTGCACTGGAGCGTGCGCGAGACCCTGAGGGCCAGCGGAGCCGAGTCGGTGACGCTGATGGGTTGGTGCATCGGGGCGGCCCTGTGCGCGATGTATTGCGGGCTCCCGGGCCCGAACGCGGTCCAGAACCTGGCCCTGTTGACGATGCCCGTCGACGGCCGCCGCACTCTGTACGCCGCGATGACCGCCAACGATCAACTCGACCCCGATCGGGTCGCCCAGAACTGGCGCTCGATCCCCGGCCCGGCGATCGACTTCGCCAACAAGATGCTCAAGCCGGTGACCAACTTCTGGACCACCTATCGCCGACTGGCCCAGACCGTCGCCGACGGGACCGTGCGCCGCGAGAACTATCAGACGATGGCCAAGTGGGTCGCCGACAACCCGGCCTTTCCGGGGCGGGCCTGGGCCCAGTGGCTCCCCCTGATGTACCGCGATGGGGCATTGGTGTCGGGGACAGTGCGCCTGCGTGGTCGCCGCGTCGATCTGCGGCGGATCGATCAGAACCTCCTCGTCGTGACCGCCGGATCCGACCACATCGCCCCGCGCGCGGGGACGATGCCGATCTTCGACCTCGTCTCCAGTCACGACGTCACCCATATCGACCGTCCGGGCGGCCACATCGGCTTGATGGCCGGCTCGGCGGCGCGAAAGGAGATCTGGCCCGACATCGCGGACTGGCTGGCCACCCGCTCAGACGAGTGAAACCAACGTAGCGAGGAGAGGAAGAGATGGCCACTACCCCGACGGAAGCCTCGTCAACCACCGAGAGCGAGCCGTGGCGCACCGGTTTGCAGCGCCCGCGCATGGACGGCAAGGTCGCGTTCGTCACCGGCGGCACGCGCGGGATCGGCGCCGCGATCACGCGCAGCTTCGCCGAGCAGGGCGCGGTCGTCGCCGCCGGATATCACCGCAGCGGCAGCGAGCACACCGAGAAGTTCCTACGGCGGTTGCACGACAACGACGTCAGCGCCACCGTTCACCAGGGGAACGTCAGCTCCGCGGACGACTGCCGGCGCACGATCGGGGAGGTGATCGAGCAGCATGGCCGGCTCGACGTCCTGGTCAACAACGCCGGCATCACGATTGACAAGACCGTGCTGAAGATGACCGACGAGGACTGGTACAAGGTGATCGGGGTCAACCTCTCGGGCGCGTTCTTCATGTCCCAGGCGGCGCTCCCGCATATGACCGACCGGGGTTCGGGTCGGATCATCAACATCTCCTCGATCATTGGGCAGACCGGCAGCATCGGCCAGGCGAACTACGCCGCGTCGAAGTCGGGTCTGTTCGGCCTGACCAAGAGCCTGGCCCGCGAGGCGTGCTTCCAGCTCCAGCGCGCGGGCAAGCTCTCCGAGGACTCGATCGGCGTCACCGTCAACGCGGTCGCGCCCGGGTTCATCGCGACCGAGATGGTCGAGCAGGTCCCGGAGAAGGCGCTCGAGCGGATCAAGGCCCAGATCCCGGTCGGCCGGCTCGGTCGGCCCGACGAGATCGCGCGCGTCGTCCATTTCCTGGCTTCTGATCACTCGTCGTTCATCACCGGCGCAGTCTGGGATGTGAACGGCGGGCAGGACATGTAGTCGCCTCACGGTGGCCGACCCCTCGGGGATCGGCCGCCAGACGGCGGCTCGAGTCCGCTGGTGGGTAGGTTGGTTGGATCCGGATCGACCACCACCCAGGGAGAAACCCGACGATGGACTATGTGAACCTCGGCAACACCGGGCTACGTGTGTCGCGCGTGTGCATGGGCATGATGAGCTATGGCCAGCACGAGAGCCGCCCATGGGCGCTGGGGGAGGCCGACGCCGAGCCGATCCTGCGCCGAGCCGTCGAGGGCGGCATCACCTTCTTCGACACCGCGGACGTCTACAACGGTGGCCAGAGCGAGGTGCTCACCGGGCGCCTACTGCGGGACCTGTTCGGGATGCGCGAGGAGTACGTCGTGGCGACCAAGGTGCACGGGGTCACGATGCCCGGCGAGAACGGGCGCGGCCTGTCACGCAAGCACATCATGGCGTCGATCGACGCATCGCTGGCCCGCCTCGAATTCGACTACGTCGATCTGTACCAGATTCACCGCTTCGACTCCCGGACCCCGATCGAGGAGACGATGGAGGCGCTGCACGACGTCGTCAAGGCGGGGAAGGCCCGCTACATCGGCGCCAGCAGCATGTACGCCTGGCAGTTCGCCAAGGCCCAGGCCGTTGCGAGCACGCGGTTCATCTCGATGCAGAACCACTACAACCTCCTCTACCGCGAGGAGGAGCGGGAAATGATTCCGCAGTGCATCGACCAGGGGGTCGGGGTGATCCCGTGGAGCCCGTTGGCACGCGGCATCTTGGCCGGCAACCGAACCCGGGCCGGCGACCGTCTCACCACCCGGGCGCAGACCGACCAGTTCGGCGACACGCTGTACAAGCCGGAGGTCGACTTCGCGGTCGTCGATCGCGTGAGCGAGGTCGCGCAGGAGCGTGGCGTGTCGAACGCGCAAATCGGGCTCGCGTGGCTGCTGCACAAGCCGGGCGTGACGGCGCCGATCGTCGGCGCCACCAAGCTCGAGCACCTCGAGGATGCGCTCGCCGCCGAGACCCTCCCGCTCAGCGAGGCTGAGATCGAGCGGCTCGAGGAGCCCTACGTCCCCCACGCGATCTCGGGGCACTAGGCCGATGTCCAGCGCGAGTCAGAGTCAACGCCGCGCCGCTCTGGTTACGGGCGCCGCCGGCGGCATCGGGCGGGCAGTGACGGCCCGCCTGCTGGAGGCCGAGATCGACGTGCTGGCCGTCGACCTGAACCCCGATCCCGACGGGCCGGGAGTGCCGTACCAGGCCGATCTGACCGAAGCGGGCGCGAACCGGGAGGCGGTTCGCGCGGCGCTCGATCAGTTCGGGCGCCTCGACATCGTGGTCCCGAACGCCGGTATCCAGCACGTGGCGACGGTCGAGGAGTTTCCCGAGGAGCGCTGGCAGACGATCGTCTCGCTGCTGTTGACAAGTCCGTTCCTGATCGCCAAATACGCGTGGCCGGCGCTGCGCGAGTCCGGCGCCGGGCGCTACATCGCGATCGCCTCTGTCCATGGGCTGGTCGCCTCTCCCTACAAGGCCGCCTACGTCTCGGCCAAGCACGGCGTGCTTGGGCTGGTCAAGACGCTCGCCCTCGAGGGAGCGGAGCACGGAATCACCGCGACCGCCGTGTGCCCGGGTTACGTGCGCACGCCGTTGGTCGAGAAGCAGATCGCCGACCAGGCGCGCGTCCACGGGATGCCCGAGGAGCAGGTAATCGAACAGGTGATCCTGGCGCCCCACGCGGTCAAGGAGCTGATTGAGCCGGCCGAGGTGGCCGAAGTCGTGGCGTTCCTCGCCAGCCCGGCGGGACGCGCGTTCACCGGCGTGCCGGTGACGATGGATCAGGGCTGGAGCGCGCGCTGACGGGGCAGGACGGCGTTAGGCTGCCATCCCCCGAGCACAGGAGCAGAGCGATGGCCTTCGAGACGATCATCTGGGAACAGACCGGCGCGGTCGGTCGGTTGACGCTCAACCGGCCGGAGAGCCTCAACGCCTGGAACCGGCAGTTCGGCGAGGAGATGGGGCAGGTGCTTGCGGGCCAGGCCGCCGAGGAGTCGGTGCGGGCGGTGCTGATCACCGGCGCCGGGCGCGGATTCTCCTCCGGCGCCGACCTGCGGGCCGGATTCGAGCCCGCCGCCGACGGCAGGCCCAACCTTCGGAAAGACCTGAAGGACGTCTATCACCCGATCATCGTCGGGATCCGCAAGCTGCCCAAGCCGGTGGTGGCGGCGGTCAACGGCCCGGCAGCGGGGATCGGCTGCTCGCTCGCGCTGGCCTGCGATCTCGTGCTGGCAGCGGAGTCCTCGTTCTTTGGTCTCGCGTTCGTCAACGTCGGGCTGATGCCCGATGGCGGCTCGACCGCGTTCGTCCCTCCGGCGGTGGGCAAGGCCCGCGCGTTTCAGATGGCGCTGCTCGGCGAGCGCGTCCCGGCCCGCCAGGCGCTCGACTGGGGTCTGGCCAACTGGGTCTATCCCGACGAGGAGCTGATGAGCGAGGCGAACGCGCTCGTGGAACGACTCGCCGCCGGTCCCACCCACTCCTACGCCGGCTCCAAGCGGGCCCTCAACCGGTTCATCTACGGAGATCTCGACGCTCAACTCGACGTCGAGGCGGAGCTCCAGCACGAGCTCGCGCGCACGCACGATTTCGAGGAGGGCGTGGCGGCGTTCGTCCAGAAGCGCCCCCCGGCGTTCAGCGGGAGCTGACTGCAACTTCTATTTCAGGGGCAGGGATTCGCCTGATCGCGTAGCACCGCTTGCTAGGTTCGCCGCCGCCCGTGCTCGCACTCCGCCGCACCGCACTGATCGCCGCCATCGCCGCGATCCTGGCGATGATCCCCGCCGCCAGCGGCCGCGCCGATCTGGCCTCCAACTACGCCGCGGGCCAGCAGAAGGCGAGCTCGCTCCAGTCGGCAATCCACGCCGACACCGCCAAGATCCAAGACTATGAGGGGACGATCAACTCGCTTGAGCAGCGCTTGCGGGCGGTCCAGCAAGCCCTCGACATCCAGCAGCGAATGCTGCGCGCGGTGAACGGTCAGCTGTCCGTGGCCCGGAGCCGGCTTGCGGGGCTGAGACGAGAGTACGCGCGTGATCAGCACGTGCTGGCCGCTCAGGTGGTGGCCCAATACGAGGCGCCCACGCCCACGGTGGTCGACGTAGTTGTCAACTCGACGAGCTTCGGCGTGATGCTGACGCGGCTGAGCTACCTCAAGCGGATCGAGCAGGCGAACGCCGCAGCGGTCACGCGGACCCGGACGCTCCGGCTCGAGGTGGCGGCTCAGACCCGGCGCCTGACCGCCACGCAAGCCCGCGACCGGCGCTCGACCGCGGCCGTGCTCTCCGAGCGAGAAAACATCGCGCAGCTGCGGCTGTCGATCGTCAATCGCGAGCTCGCCACCAGCCACGACCGGTCGGCCAAGAACCGGCAGCTGAGCGCGCTGAGCCGGACGCTCTCGAAGGAGTCAGCTGAGCTCAGCCAGCAAGCCGCGGCAGCCGACGCCGCCTCGGCTGGGACCGGCGCACCCCCTCCCGGCGGCTGCATCAACACGCCGTTCGTCCCACACGGCGGCGAGTACGGCTTCTTCCAGGAGCCGGGCACGAACTACAGCGTCAACGAGGAACCGGTGATCGCTGCCCGCCTCGACGCGCTCGGCAAGGCCCTCGACCTACACCTCGAGGGGATCTCCGGCTACCGCACCCCGGAGCACTCGGTCGCCGTGGGTGGCTACGCGGATGATCCGCACACCAGGGGCGAGGCGTCGGACACGCCCGGGGTCGAAGGCGTGCCGGAGTCCACGCTCGAGCAGTTCTGCCTCACCCGGCCGTTCCCCGGGGCGAGCGAGGCCGATCACATCCAGGAGCTCGGGTCGCCGACCTAGGCCCTACGCGGCTCGCGCCGCCAGCGTCTCCCGGATCGCGGCCGCGAACGCGTCGACGTCGTCCTCCGTCGTGTCCCACGAGCACATCCACCGCACCTCGGAGATCCGCTCGTCCCACACGTAGAAAGCGAAGTGGTCCTGCAGCAGCGGGATCGCGGCGGGCGGCACGATGGCGAACACCACGTTGGTCTGCACCGGACGGGTGATGCTCAGGCCCGGAACGTCGCACACCGCGGCAGCGAGCCGGGTCGCCATCGCGTTGGCGCGGGTCGCGCAGCGTCGCCACAGATCATCGTCCAGCAGGGCGTCGAACTGAGCCGCGAGGAACCGCATCTTCGAGGCGAGCTGGAGCGACTGCTTGCGCAGGTACTCGAACCCGGGCGCGAGCGCCGGCGACAGGATCACCACCGCCTCGCCACCCAGCAGGCCATTCTTGGTCCCGCCAAACGACAGAATGTCGACGCCGACGTCGACGCTGAGCGCCCGCAGCGACACGTCGAGCGCGGCGGCCGCGTTGCTCAACCGGGCGCCATCCATGTGGACGAGCAAATCGTGCGCGCGCGCGACGTCGCTCAGCGCCCGCAGTTCGTCGACCGCGTACACGGTGCCGAGCTCGGTGCACTGTGAAAGCGACACCATCCGCGGCTGGACCGCGTGCTCGTCTCCGACGCGAGCGATCAGACGCTTCAGCAACCCAGAGTCGAGCTTGCCGTGCTCGGTCGGCGCGGTCAGCAGCTTGACCCCCGCGATCGCCTCCGGCGCACCGCATTCGTCGACGTTCAGATGTGACTGCTCGGCGCAGATCACCGCGTGCCACGGACGGCACGCGACCCGCACCGAGAGCACGTTCGCCGCCGTCCCGTTGAACACCAGAAACGCGCGCGCATCCTCGCCGAAATGGTCGCGAAAGCGAGCTTCGACGGCCTCGCTCAGCGCGTCGTGGCCATAACCGAGCACGTGCCCGACGTTGGCCCGCTCGATCGCCGACAGCACCTCGGGGTGAACGGTGGCGTTGTTGTCGGACGCAAACCCGCGCGCGGCAGTCACGCTGCGAGCTTAGGGCACGAGCAAGAATGATCGCTCGCTCTGACGGCGTCTGGACGCGGCTGACGCCCCTGTAGAGTTCGCGACCGCACGTGGCAGTGGGTCGACGTTCAAAAAGGGGGAAGCGATGAGCACCGATGCACCGAGCCCGCCTGGGCCCCCAACCCCACCATCCGAACCGCCCACCGGCGGTTCGCCGCCCGATGCGCCGCCGGCGGTGGAGGAGCCCAAGGCCGAGGAGCCCAACCCGCACGTCCTCCTGCTCAAGGACAAGGTCCAGCGCTACCTGGCCGACATGGTCGGCGCCGTTCAGCTCACGCCCGACGGCGCCTACTCGTTCCAGGCCGGCTCGGCGCAGGTGTTCGTCCGCTGTATGCAGTGGGGGACCGGCGACCGGACGCTGGTGAGCATCGTCTGCCCGGTGTTGTTCGGCGCCGCGCGCTCTCCAGAGCTCTACGAGCACATCGCCCTCCACGCGGACGATTTTCTGTTCGGCCATCTCTCGGCGACCAATCAGGATGACGGAACGGTCAGCGTGTTCTTCACCCACACGCTCCTCGGCGACTACCTCGATCCGGACGAGCTGAAGCAGGCGGTGGGCGGCGTGGTGACGACCGCCAACACGGTCGACGACGAATTGAAGACGCGGTTCGGCGGCAGCCGCTTCCACGACGAAGTCGCCTGAGCGGTGCTCAGCCCCGCGCTCACGACCCTGCTCGACGACGCCCGGGCGGAGGCCAAGCGCGCCGGGCACACGTCGGCGACGCCCCTTCATCTGGCGGCCGCCCTCGCCCGCCGCGCGCCGGCGGCCTTCGAGGGGGCGTTCGGCGCCGGTTCGACGACCCGAGTGCAGAACGAGCTGCTGCGTTCGACGCCGGCCGGTAGCGAGGCGGATACGGTGGCGCTGCTCGAGTCCGCGGGGTCGGACGATCCGGTGGCGGTGATCGCCGCCCTCAAGCAGCGGCTCGGCGGCATTCCCGATAACAGTGCGGGTGCCGGCGGGACCGCCGGTGCGGGCGGCGAAGCGCCCAGGTCCGTACCCGTGGTGCCGCCCCGACCCGTCACCGGCAGCGATCCCCTGCTCGAGCGGGTGGCGCCCGACGGTTCGATCGCCGGCCTGGACGGGCTCCTCGACGAACTCGTCTCGCTCCTCTCGATGCGAACCCCGGCCACGCCACTCGTCCGCGGCTCGAGCGGCTCGGGCAAATCGAGCCTGATCGTCGCGCTGGCCACGCGCCTCGCCGCGCCCGGCTACACCGGCCCGCTCAAAGGCTGGCCGGTGGCGCGGGTCGATACCGCCACGGCGCTCAGCGAGGATCCGGTGGCCGCGCTCGACCGCGCGCTCGACGCCCAGTCCGACGCTGAGATCGTGGCCGTCGACGATCTCGAGTCGCTGCTGTCGCTCGGTTCAGCGGCGACGATCCTGCCGATGCTCGCCCGCCTGCGCGGGGCCATGTCCGACCCCGATCGCCGGGTCGTGTTGCTGATCGACGACGCCTACATCAGCCGACTGGAGGCGATCGACCAGGAGCTAGTGTCGCTCAGCGCCCAGCTCGAGATGCCGCCGCTCGAGATCGAGGCCCTGTGGGAGATCGCGCGTCACCAGGGCGCCGCGCTCGCCAGCCACCACGGCGTGGCCCTGGACGATCTGGTCGTCCGTCTCGCGGCCAGCCCGCGCGGGAGCTCCGATCGCCGCGCCCATCCTGGACTGCTGACCGACCGTCTGGACCGCGCCTGCGCCCGCGCCGCGATGCGCGCCGACAAGCAGGTCCGCGAGGAGGATCTCGGCCTCGCCGCCAGTCCCGAGATCGCGCCGCTCGACGCCGCCGCGCTGATCGAGGGGCTGCGCCATCGCGTCCGTGGCCAGGACACCGCGCTGGCGCCGTGCGCCGCCCGTCTGGCCCTGACGCGCGCCCAGCTCGACCTCCGCCCATCGCGCCCCGACGGCGTGTTCCTGTTCGTGGGCCCAACCGGAGTGGGGAAGACCGAGCTCGCGCGAGCCCTGTGCGAGCAGCTGTTCGGCGATGAGGAGCGGCTCGTCCGCCTCGACATGAGCGAGTACGCCGAGCCATGGGCCCTCTCCCGCCTGATCGGGCCGCAACCAGGCTACGTCGGCTTCACCGAGCCGGAGGCCTGGCTGACGACCCGGATCCGCAAGCAACCGGAGACGGTGCTGCTCCTCGATGAGATCGAGAAGGCCCATGCCATGGTCTGGAACGCCTTCCTCCAGGTGTTCGACGCGGGTCGTCTGTCGGATGCCCGCGGGAACGTGGCGAACTTCGAGCACACGGTGATCGCGATGACGTCCAACCTCGGCGGGCGCGCGTTCGGCACCGCCCCGGTCGGCTTCGCCCAGCCCGAGGACGAGACCGAGGTGGCGGCCCGCGACCAGGGGCGCGTCCTGGAGGCCGTCAAGGCGGCGATGCCGCCCGAACTGGTCAACCGGATCGACGAGATCGTGATCTTCGCGCCCCTGTCGCGCGCGGCGATCGACGAGATCGCCGAGCTCGAGCTCGAGCGCACGGTAGCGCGCCTGACTGAACGCGGTTACGTGGTCACGATCTCCGACGACGTGGCGAAGCTGATCGCCGCCAGCGGCTACGACCCCGCCTACGGCGCCCGTCACCTCCAGCGCAACGTCGAGCGGATGCTGCTGCAACCGCTGGCCGGAATCAGCCAGCGCGAGCTGGTGGCCAAGGTGGTCGATGGCCGGGTCGTGTGGCGGCCCCGGTAATCCAGCGCTAGGGGCCGGACTTCCGTGTTGCCTGGTTGCGGGTTGGATGGCCAGTTCGCTGGGGAAGGGGAGGTGAGCCAACGCCCCGGTCCTGCCGTGAGGCGCGTCAGTCGGTCGCGGGCGGTCCGAGCGCGGCGTTCCGGAATTTATCACTAAGTGACAATAATCCGGCCGACGGAGGGGTCTGAACGTCCTTCGTTGACCGGATCGATGGCCCTCGACTAGACCTAATGCCGAAGCACGCGGAACTGACGGCGAACTTTGGCAATATGCCGCCAAAGGGTGGCGGACAGTTGCCGAAGTTCGTCCGAAATATCCGACGAGGGCCAAATCCGGCACTTATCACTTCGTGACAAAATGTTCGCCCCCGGTCAACCATCAGATCCTCGGCCGTGGCGACCGCCCCCCACCCACTCCGTTTCCAAGCAGCTGGTATCCACTTCGCTCCACCCGACCCCACCCCCCCTTGAGCGCGAACCGAGCAGCGGATCAGCGCGGGGAACGTGGCTGGCCGCCTTCCGGACCTCTCCGCGGAAACTCCCCAGGCCGGCGCGCGAATCCCGTCCAGACCAGGCGGACGTCTGGCCCGTACTCGACGCCCGATCACGTTTCCGCGGAGCTGGGTATCCCCTTCACTCCCCCTCTGCTGAACCTTCACGTATCCCATCCGACAGGTAGATGAAACTCGCGATAGTTCGTATGTCGGCCCGCGTAGATGGGATCTGTCGCCGGCCTGCCGGCTTTCGGCGGAGACGAGAAGGATCGCGACCCCGGTTTGGGGAGTTTCCGCGGAGACGTCACCGACCTACCGCGACGGGGTCGAGTAGCCGACGTCCAATCGCACAGTCGCTGACCCGCTCAGTGTTGAAACCGCCACACAGCCTGTGTCTGCCGCGAATCGGGGGAGCGAAGGGGATACCCAGCTCCGCTGAAACGCCCGTCGCCACGGAGCAACGCCCAAACCAGGACGTACGAGGATGCGCCGCGAGCCCCGCGGCTCGAGCCTCCTCGTGCCCGGAGGTCGGGCGCTCACAGCCCCCGACCTCCCTGTCAACCAGCGCGGCGAGCCGGCGGCAGCCAAAATCGCCTGATCGCCCCCCAACGACCACAACGCCCCGCGCCCCGCCGAGGCCGATCACGGCGATTTGGCTGACGACGACCGACGCGCTGTCCGCCCGAGAACCGTCGACGCCTCCGATGGGTGCGGCATCAGCCGCAGAGCGTGGCCGGCGGCCTTCCGGCGCACCCTGCGCACCCTGCGCGACGCTAATCGTCGCCTACATGCGCAGGGCTCGCGGCGCCGGGGCGAACTTCTCGAGCTCGATCGCGCTTCCGCTCGCCGCGCCCCCGATCCGGGAGCGAAGGGGATAGCCAGCTCCGCGGAAACAGCTCCGACCTGCCGCGGTGGGGCCCGAGCAAGTCACGTCGGATGGACGCCGGAACTCGGAAACCCGCGCTCGACCCGGTTCTCGGGCGGCTCTACTGCGAAGCCCCCCGGAACAACACGTCGACCTCGTCCCAGGACGAGGGGTCCGTATCGAGGCTGGATTGCGCCCGAGGCGCCGCGGCCGCCGGCGCGCCAAACCCCGACGGCCGCTCAGGACCCCGCGCCACCACGGGCCGGCCCGCCTCCCGCAACACCTGTGGGGTGGTACCGACCACCTCGGCCAGCGCGTCGAGCACGCGGTCGCTGACGCCGGCGGCGGGCAGCCCGCCGCGCTCCATCTGCCGGTAGTAGTGCTCGACCTTCTCGGCGCGGTTGGCCACCCCGAGCGCGTCGGCGAGCCGCGCCGCCAGCTCCTCGTGCTCGACCTGCGCCTGGTTGCGCAGTTGCGGCAGGACCGCCGGCCACAGGCCGGCGCGACCGTGCAGCGAGCGGTGCAGCGCCTCCGCCACCACCTGCGCGTGCGAGTTCTCGAACGCCTCGGGGTCGAACTCTCGCCTGGGCCGCCGGGCCAGGTAGCCGTCGATCAGCGCCGTCAACTCTGCGCGCTCGGCGCCACCGAGCTGGTCCACGAACACCCGCGCATCGACGCGTCCGCCGCCCCGATGGGCGCCCACGTACTCAACAAACAACTCGTCGACCCGGCTCATGCCACTGATTCACTGTCTAGCAACGTCCGCACCCGATCGCGGAACCGCTGCGCGATCTTATGCACGTTATCCGGGCTGATCGGACGGTTGGGTGGCGAGGGAAACGCCTCGGCCACCGCTCGTGACGTCTCCTCGGCGCTCAGCCCATCGAACACGTAGCGGTCGATGACCATCCGGTGCACGTCGCCGAGCTCCGCCATCGCGGCCTCGATCACGTTCTGAACCGCCACCGCGCCGGTCTCGTCCTCGAGCGAGGCGATCACGTCGTGCTCGACCGCCAGCGGCACCACGTCGACCTTGCCGGTGCGGTGATAGTCGGCGATCCGGCGGTCGACGATCGTGTGCAGCCAGGACCGGAACTCACCCAGCGACCCGCCGCGGAAGGCCGCCGCGACGGCGGAGATCATCGCCTGGCCGGCGACTTCATCGACCACGTGACGGGGGACTTTGAGGGCAACGCGTGACCGGACGTGATCCATGTAGCCGAAGATCAGCATCTGCAGTGCCAGCCGTGCGCCGTCGATGTCGCCTGTGGCCCGGGCATCGCGCAGGTAACCGACCAGCTCATCGTCGGACAGCCGGCGGAGCTGTAGATCGCTGCGGGATGTGTGTCGTGGCGCAGGCAAGCCGGATGGGAAGAGTTGCGGTCCCGGCCGTCACTGGCCGGAACCGCAACCCTAGTCGCCCCCAGGTCAGGCCGCCCTCCACAAGCGTGGATGACGTTGAACGCGCCCCCAGTAACTCGGTCGTTTTGGTCGGTCCCTCCCAAGGTCGGCGCCCTTCTCCCGAACCTGACAACGGCGCCGGAAACCCCGATCGGGCGGCCCGAAAACCCAACCTTGCCACAACCGTGTCAAGGTTCGATACGATGGTCGCCGATGCACGACTTCATCGCAGCCGCCCGCGACCGGGTCCTCGTCTACGACGGCGGCATGGGGGCCACCCTCGAGCAGTTCGAGCTCGACCTCGAGCGCGATTACCGGCTTCCCGGCCGTTGCCACGAGGCCCTCGTGCTCAACCGCCCCGATGTGATCGAGGGAGTCCACGCCTCGATGCTCGACGCCGGCGCCGACGTGCTCGAGACCGACACCTTCCAGGCCTCACGGCTGAAGCTGTCCGAATGGGGGCTCGCGGATCACACCTACGAGATCAACCTCAAGGCGGCCCAGATCGCCCGCAAGGCCGCCGGCCCAGACCGGTTCGTGGCCGGCTCGATGGGCCCCACCGGGTTCCTCCCCGCCAGCGACGATCCAACACTCGGACAGATCACGTTCGCCGAGCTCCGGACCGTGTTCGAGGAACAGGCGGGGGCGCTGACCGAGGGCGGCGTCGACCTGATCATCATCGAGACCGCCCAGGACATCCTCGAGGTCAAGGCGGCGATCCTCGGCGCCCGCGAGGCGTTCAAGCGAACCGGGACCTCGCTCCCGATCCAATGCAGCGTGTCGCTCCTCCCCCAGGGAGGCAAGATGCTGCTCGGGACCGACATCAGCGCGGCGCTGGCCACGCTCGAGGCGCTCGAGGTCGACGTGATCGGCCTCAACTGCTCGACCGGTCCCGAGGACATGCGCGACGCGATCCGCTTCCTCGGCGAGCACTGCCCCGTCCCCGTGCACTGCATCCCCAACGCCGGCCTGCCGATCCAGGGTCCGAACGGCGAGACGATCTTCCCCGAGCTGCCCGAGCCGCTCGCCGCCACGCTCGGCGAGTTCGTCGACCGCTACGGGGTCTCGATCGTCGGCGGTTGCTGCGGGACGACGCCGGCGCACATCGAGGCGCTGGCCGACCGCGTCAAGGACAAGCCCGCCTCCAAGCGCCCGCGGCCGCGACCGCCGCACGTCAGCAGCATGATCGCGGCCACGCCACTAACCCAGGACCCCCGCCCCACTCTGGTCGGCGAACGCGTGAACTCGCAGGGGTCGCGGAAGGCCAAGGAGATGCTTCTGGCCAACGACTACGACGGGCTGCTGACCGTAGCCGAGGACCAGGTCACGGGCGGCGCCCACGTGCTCGATGTTTGTGTCGCGCTCACCGAGCGCCAGGACGAGGCCGAGCAGATGCGCGAGGTCGTCAAGCGGATCTCGCTCACCCAGCCGGCGCCGATCCAGGTCGACTCGACCGAGCCCGACGTGCTCGAGGCGGCCCTCGAGCAGATCCCCGGCCGCGCGATCGTCAACTCGATCAACCTCGAGGCGGGCCGCGCCAAGCTCGACCGCGTGGTTCCGCTCGCCAAGGCCCACGGCGCCGCTGTGATCGCGCTCACGATCGACGAAGTCGGGATGGCCAAGACGGCCGAGCGCAAGCTCGAGGTCGCCCGGCGGATCAAGCAGCTGTGCTGCGAGGAGCACGGCCTCGACCCCCAGCTGCTGATCTTCGACTGCCTCACGTTCACGCTGACCACCGGCGATGAGGAGTGGCGGCCGAGCGCTACCGCCACGATCGAGGGGATCAGACGGATCAAGGCCGAGATCCCCGACGTGAGGACGTCGCTCGGCGTCTCCAACGTCTCCTTCGGCGTGAGCCTCCCCGCCCGCAGCGTGCTCAACAGCGTGTTCCTGCACTACTGCGTCGAGGCGGGGCTCGATCTGGCGATGGTCAACCCCAACCACATCACTCCGTACGCCGAGATCCCCGACCAGGAACGCGAGCTCGCCGACGATCTTGTGTTCAACCGTCGCGACGACGCGCTCGAGCGGTTCATCGGCCACTTCGAAGCGAAGGGGCCCGATCACGGCGACAGCTCCGCAGCGCAAGACCCCACCGAGGGGATGGAGCCCGAGGAGGCGCTCCACTTCCACATCCTCCGCCGCAAGAAGGAGGGCGTCGAGGCCTGGATCGACCGCAGCGTCGAGAAGATCGGCGCCGTCCCCACCCTCAACCAGGTGCTGCTCCCGGCGATGAAGGAGGTCGGGGACAAGTTCGGCGCCGGCGAGCTGATCCTCCCCTTCGTCCTTCAGTCGGCCGAGGTGATGAAGCGCGCGGTCAAGCAGCTCGAGCGCTACCTGGACAAGCTCGAGGGCTACACCAAGGGCACGGTCGTGATCGCCACCGTGTTCGGCGACGTCCACGACATCGGCAAGTCGCTCGTCAACACGATCCTCACCAACAACGGCTACACGGTCATCGATCTCGGCAAGCAGGTGCCGATCTCGACCATCCTCGACGCCGCCGTCGAGCACGACGCCACCGCGATCGGCCTCTCGGCGCTGCTCGTCTCGACCTCCAAGCAGATGCCGGCCTGCATCCAGGAGCTCCACCAGCAGGGGCTGCGCTTCCCCGTGCTCGTCGGGGGCGCGGCGATCAACCGCAATTTCGGGCTGCGGATCCTCTACCCCCACGGGACCGAGTCCGACGAGCTCTACGAACCCGGCGTCTTCTACTGCAAGGACGCCTTCGAGGGACTGGCGAAGATGGACCAGCTGATCGATCCGGACGCGCGTCGAGCCCTCGTGGCCAAGACCAGGGCGGCGGCCAAGCGCCTGCGCGACGAGCCCGACGCGCCAGCCGACGACGCGCCCCCCACCACCGACGCGTCGATCCGATCCAATGCGACGACCGACAACCCCATCCCCGAGCCCCCGTTCTGGGGCGCGAGAGAGATCGAGGTCGATCTCGACGAGGTCTACCGCAACCTCGACACCCACGTCCTGTTCAAGCTCCACTGGGGCGGCCGCGGGGTCAAGGGCGAGGAGTGGAGGCGATTGGTCCAGGACGACTTTCAGCCCCGCCTCGAGCGGATGTGGCGCGAGCAGACATACCTCCATCCGCGCGCGCTGCTCGGTTACTTCCCATGCAACTCCGACGGTAACGAGCTGATCATCTGGGACCCCGCCAGCCCGGGCGAGACCGAGCTCGAGCGCCTCGTCTTCCCCCGTCAGCCGAGGCACGATCGCATCTGCCTGGCCGATTTCTTCCGCCCCCGGCAGCACGCGCCGGACGTCGTCGCCATCCAGGCGGTGACCGCCGGCGACGAGGTCACGGCGCTGATGGCCCAACTCGAGGCCCAGGGCGAGTTTGCCGAGCAGCTGTTCGTCCACGGCCTCGGCGTCCAGACCGCCGAAGGGATGGCCGAGTGGCTGCACGGCCGCGTCCGCGCCCAGCTCGGCATCGCCCCCGACCAGGGTCGCCGCTACTCGTGGGGCTACCCGGCGTGCCCCGAGCAATCCGAGCACGAAAAGGTCTTCCGGCTGCTCGACGCCAAGCGGATCGGCCTCCGGCTGTCGGGCGGTTACGCCGTCGAGCCCGAGCAGTCGACGCTCGCGATCGTCGCCCACCATCCCCAGGCGGTGTACTTCGGGATGAAATCGGGCTTCCTGCCCAAGGCGGGCAAACAGGCCGCCGACGAGTTGATCGCCGGGACCGACAAGGACCCGACGCGGCTCGCGATCAGCTCTCCGCTTTGACCGCCGCCCCGGCGCCCAGCGCACCCGCGCGCCCAGGGCGTGCCGGCAGCCTGATCGGCGCCGCGTGCATCGCCCGCAGCCGCACCTCGCGCCACGACATGCCTTCGCCCAGCAGCGCCGGCATCCCCATCAGGATGGCCGTCGAGACCTCGACCGCCTGCAGGATCACGCCGTAGGCCACGCCGGCGCCGTAGCCGACGTGCCAGCCGGTGTGCAACACGGCGACGCAGGCGGCCTGGAACACACCGATGTTGGCCGGCGTGGCCGGCACCAGGGCCGTAATGTTGACCGCGAACACCACCGCGGCGGCGGCCGCGAAGCCGGTCTGATGACTGAGGCCGAGCGCGACCAGCAGGACGTAACAGGACAGGCACTGCAGCGCCCAAGCCGACAGCTGCGCGAGGGCGGCCGCCGCGCCCATGCGGGGACGGCGGAACACCTGCAGCCCCGCGCGGACCCGCGTCAACGCTCCTTGCACCTCAGCCGCGACGGCCTGGAGCCGTCCGAAGCGACCCTCGCTCTCCGCCAGCACCGCCGGCGCCAGCAGCAGCGCGAGCAGCAGCGCCGCGGGCGCGGCGGCGATGACCACGGCCACGTCCTCGTGGCGGTTGAAGATGTCCGCCGAGAAGAGCATCACCACCCCCAGCACCGCCAGCGCGATCAGGTTGAGGACCGTCTGCGAGACGAGCGTGCCGAGGACGACGGGCAGGTACTCCCGTGGCCGGCCGGTCCGGCGCGCGACCACCAGTGCGCGCGACGGCTCGCCGAGGCGAGCCGGCAGCGTCGAGGACATCAGCACGCCGATGAACGTGCCTTGCATCGAGTCGGATAAGCGGACGCGGCCGCGCGGCAGCGCGGCGCGCAGGATCGCGTACCACGAGATCGCGCGCATCACCATCGCGCCGCACATGATCGCCAGCCCGAGCACGACGAACGACGGACTGGAGGCGATCAGTGCCGAGACGACGTTTCCGATCCCGATCTTCTGCAACGCCAGCCAGGCGAGGACGACGCCGGCGACCGAGGCCGCCGCGAACCCGACCCGCCGGCCCAGCACGAGGGCCGGCCGTCGGCGCCCGGTCGGCTTGGGCTCGAGGCTCGGGAGTCGTTTCGGCGGCACGTGGGGCTTCAGGTCGGCCGGTCGCACTCCCACGCGCACGGCCGCCCGCGCGAGTCTGTCGGCGGGGACGGGCGTGGCGATCGCATCCTCGTAGGCCTCCATGACCTGCTCGGCCACCTTCGGCCAGGCGAAGCGCTCGGCGTCGCGCGCCGCCGCATGCGCCATAGCGGTCCGGCGCTCCGCTTCCTCGTACAGGTCGCGCAGCGCCTCGGCGAGCGCCTCCGCGTCCCCGGGCGCCACCAGCACCCCGGTCGTGCCGTCGCGCACGACGTCACGGTAGCCGGCGATGTTCGAGGCCACGACCGGCGTTCCCGCCGCGAACGCCTCGGTCAGAACCATGCCGAAGCTCTCGCCGCGCAGCGACGGGGCACACAGCACGTCGGCCCGCTCGAGCTCGACCAGCTTCGCAGCGTCGTCCACCTTGCCGAGCGCGCGCACCCCGCGCGGATCGAGCATCAGCGGCGAGAGCTGCTCGGCCGTAGGGCCGATCACGGTCAGCTCGGTCGGAACGTGTTCGCGCAGCGCCTCGAACGCGCGCAGCAACAACGGCAGTCCCTTGCGCTCCACGGCCTGTCCGACGAAGACGATCTTCAAGACCTCGCCGGGCGCTCTCGCGGCCGCCTGCGCCGCGCGATCCGGATCCACGTGGACGCCGTTGGGGATCACGCGATAGTGGCCGCCGAAGAAGCGCCGCGCGGTCCACGCGGCGGCCTCGGAGACCGCGATCCGAACGTGCAGGTGGTTGAACACGCGGCGGACCCCGAGCGCGTTGGCGATCCCGTTCGAGACTCGGTTCTCGTTGTAGGTGTGGAACGTGCCGACCAGCGGCAGCCGGGTCGAGTCGGTGGCGATCCAGCTCAACGTGGGCGCGATCGGCTCGTGGATGTGGACGACGTCGTAGTTGCCGGTGCGCAATTCGCGCTGCATCGTCGCCACGCTGTGCGGAGTGATGGCCAGATTCGACACCGCTCCGTTGGCGTTGAAACCGACGGTGCGGCCGACCGGCACGAGGTAGTCGGGCGCGCGCACCGGCTGCGGCCGCGCGCCGCGGTGCAGCACGGTCGCCATCCGGTCGGGCGGATCGAACGGAGCCAGCACGCGGACGTGGTGGCCCTCCTCGATGAAGCGCTCGGCGAGCGCCTCGATGTGCCTGGTGACGCCGCCCGGATAGGTCCACGAATACGGGGACACAAAGGCGATCCGCATACAGTTCATCCTAGCCTCTAACCCAGCGGGAGAGCTGGGTTTCGCCCGCGTATCATCAGTTCTACGGTGCCCGTCCGCCTGTTCGTCAAATACACCTTCCTGAAGGTCGATCCGGTCTGGCGACGCCTCGAGGAGGAGCGGCGCGCCGACGACAAGCGCGAGTTCATCGCCGCCTGCGAGGACTTCGCCGACGGGCACCTGCTGCGCGCGTTTTCGCTCGTGGGCACGCGCGGTGACGCGGACCTGCTGCTGCTCAGCCAGGCGCAGAATCTCGAGCGAATCCACGAGTTCCACGTCGTGCTGGCCCAGAGCGGGCTGATGAAGTGGTGCACGATTCCTTACTCGTTCCTCGCCATGACCAAGCCCTCCGAGTACTCGGAGGAGTCCCGTCTAGAGGTTCGACCCGCGCACGGCAAGTACCTGTTCGTGTATCCGTTCGTGAAGACGCGCGCCTGGTACGCGCTCCCGGCCGACGAACGGTGGCGGATCATGCAGGACCACATCGGGGTGGGCCGCGAGTACCCGTCGGTGGACCTCAACACGAGCTATTCCTTCGGGCTCGACGATCAGGAGTTCGTGGTCGCCTTCGAGACCGACAACCCGGCGGACTTCCTCGACCTCGTGCAGCGGCTGCGCACGACCGAGTCGAGCTCCTACACGCTGCGTGACACGCCGACCTTCACGTGCATCTCGTGCTCGGTCGAGCGCGCGCTGGGGGCCCTCGACGGCGCGGCGCTGACGCTCACCGAGCACCCCTGATCCCGGTCAACCTTGCCGGCCCGCAGACAGAGCCCCACCGAGTATCTGCGCGCGGCCGACCCCGTTCTGCGCGAGGTGATCGACGTCGTCGGCTCGGACGGCATCGACCACGGCCCGACGGACATTCCGGATGATCACTACGGCGCGCTCGTGCGCTCAATCGTCGGTCAGCAGCTCTCGACGCGGTCCGCGAGAGCGATCTACGGTCGGCTCAACCAGCGCTTCGGCGGTCGCACGCCCACCCCCACCGAGGTGCTCGCCGACGATCCCGACGACCTCCGCACCGCCGTCGGGCTGTCACACGCCAAGGTCGAGTACCTGCGCTCGCTGGCCGAGCATGTGATTGATGGCTCGCTCGATCTCGACGGGCTCGCTGACTTCGACGACGAGGACGTGATCGCCCAACTCGTGGCGGTCCGCGGCATCGGCCAGTGGAGCGCCCACATGTTCCTCATGTTCCACCTCCATCGCCCCGACGTCCTCGCGGTCGGCGATCTCGGCATCCGGAAGGCGGTGATGGCCCGCTACGGGCTCGACAAGCTGCCCGACCAGGCCGAGCTCGAGCGGATCGGCGAACCCTGGCGCCCCTACCGCACGCTGGCCTGCCGCTACCTGTGGCGCTCGCTCGGCGCGGCGCCCCTCTAGCGAGGGCCTACCACCAGCTGGACTCGCGGGCGCGGTCGGTCCCGCGGGTCCGGTCGAGCGCGTCGAGCGCGGCCATGTCCTCGTACGACAGCTCGAAGTCGAACAGCCGGCCGTTCTCCTCGATCCGCTCCCGGTGGGTCGACTTCGGGATCACGATCGTGCCGTGTTGCAGGCACCACCGCAGCAGCACCTGCGCGGGGGTGCGACCCACGCGCCCGGCGACCTCGGCCACCGTCGGGTCGCCCAGATGGCGTCCGGTGCCCAGCGAGCTGTAGGCCTCGAGCGCGATGCCTTCGTCGCGGCAGCGTTCGAGCAGCCCCCGCCGGTACTCGAACGCGCTGAACTGAACCTGGTTCACCACCGGGCGGATGCTCGCGACCGCCAGCAGCTCGGCCAATTCCGCGGCGCTGAAGTTCGAGACGCCGATCGAGCGCGCGAGTCCGCGCTCGCGCGCCTGCTCCATTCCCCGCCAGGCCCAGGTCGGACCGCGCTGCGGCCAGTGGATGATGTAGAGGTCAACCTGATCGACGCCGAGCCGCTCGAGGCTGCCCTCGATCGCGCGCGCCGGATCGCGGTTGCGGGGAAACAACTTGGTCGTGATGAACACCTGCTCGCGCGGCAACCCACTCGCGCGCAGCGCCCGGCCGACGCTCTCCTCGTTGCCGTAGGCCTGGGCGGTATCGATATGGCGGTAGCCGGATTCGAGCGCCCAGCGGACCGCGTCCTCGCACTCGGGGCCCTTCGGCACCTGCCAAACCCCCAGACCGAGCACCGGCATCTCGGCGCCGTCGGCCAGCGTGAGGGTTTGCCGAACCTCGGTCAGACCGCCGAGACTTCTTCCTCGTCGGCCACCCGGAACGAGGACCCGCAGCCGCAGGCCGCGATCACGTTCGGGTTGTCGACCCTGAAGCCGGCCCCCTGCAGTCCGTCCACGAAGTCGATCACCGAGCCCTCCACGTACGGGAGGCTGGGTCGATCCACCAGCAGGCGAATCCCCTTGTCCTCGAACACGCTGTCGCCGTCACGCTGCTCGTCGAACGCCAGCGCGTACTGGAAGCCCGAGCAACCGCCGCCGCGGACGCCGACCCGCAGCCCGGCCGTGTCGGCCGCGGCCGCTTGGGAAGTCAGGAACTCACGGACCTTCTCGGCACCTTTGTCGGTCAAGCTGATCATGCTTCACGAAGTATAGCGATGGCGTCCCGGCGCGCTAGCCTTCAGACCAATGTCCGCAACTCCTCAGGAGCTCAAGGAGCGTATCGAGGCCGGTATCCCCGGCGCCCAAGCCGACGTCACCGGCGACGGGCACCACTTCAACGCAGTGGTCAGCGCCCCGGCTTTCAAGGGCCTGAGCCGGATCGCCCAGCACCGGCTCGTCTACGACGTCTTCGGCTCCGAGGTTGGTGATCGGATTCACGCCCTCTCCATCCAGACGAAGGATCTGCCATGACCGACCAGACCAACCCCATGCGGGACGCGATCCAGGAGGCGATCTCCGAGAACTCCGTGATCCTGTTCATGAAGGGGACGCCCGAGGCGCCCGCGTGCGGCTTCTCCGCCCGCACCGTCGCGATCCTCCAGTCCGTGGGCCGGCCCTTTGCGGCCGTCGACGTCTTGCCCGATCCCCGCATCCGCCAGGAGCTCTCGGAGCTCTCGAGCTGGCCCACGATCCCGCAGCTGTTCGTCGACGGCGAGCTGGTGGGAGGCTGCGACATCGTCACCGAGATGTACGAGTCGGGCGAGCTCCAGGAAACCCTGGGCGTCGAGGCCGCGCCGGTGGCCGCGGGCGAGCCCGAGGTCGCGCCGGCGCCCCCGCTGACGATCGAGAACCGGCTCTAGAAATTATGGGCCGGGCTGGCGCCCGGCCTGTGGCGTGGCTGTCGCATGACGACCGCTCGCACCGATTTGACGGCTGTCCGCTTTTCCGACGGCGTCCTGTGGGCGATCGATCAGACGCGGTTGCCGTGGCACGAGGAGGAACTCGAGCTTCGCGATGCGGCGGCCGTCGCGGCCGCCATCAAGCGGCTATCGATCCGAGGGGCGCCGCTGATCGGGGTAGCGGCGGCCTACGGAGTGGCGCTCGAGCTCGACCGCGACCCGGAGGCGCTCGAGCCCGCTTGCGCGCTGCTACGCGACGCGCGGCCGACCGCGGCGAACCTCGGCTACGCCGTCGATCGGGTCCGCGCCGCCGCGCTCGGGGCACCCGACCGGGCGGCGGGCGCGCTCGCCGAAGCCCGCGCGATCCACGCCGAGGAGGAGGCGTCGAGCGCCGCGATGGCGGCCCACGGCGCCGACTTCCTGGTCGGCGCGCGGCGGATCCTCACCCACTGCAACACGGGCGCGCTGGCCGCCCCGGGGCGTGGCACCGCGCTCGCCGTCATCGCCGAGCTCGCGAAGCGCGAGCAGCTCGAGTCGGCGCTGGTCACCGAAACGCGCCCGCTGCTGCAGGGGGCACGGCTGACCGTCTACGAGCTGTCCAGACTGGGCATCCCCCACCAGCTCGTGGTCGACTCCGCGGCCGCGGGCTTGATCGCGGCGGGCGGGGTTGATGCGGTGATCCTCGGCTGCGATCGCGTCGCGGCCAACGGAGACGTCGCCAACAAGGTCGGAACCTACGGGCTTGCGCTCGCCGCCCGCGCGGCCGGGATCCCGTTCGTCGTCGCCGGACCGACCTCGACGATCGATCCCGGCTGCCCGAACGGGTCCGCGATCCAGATCGAGGAGCGCGACGCCGACGAGGTCCGCGTGATCTGCGGCCAGACGGTGACGCTGCCGGGTACGCCTTGCCGCAACCCCGCGTTCGATCTGACGCCGGCCGAGCTCGTGACCGCGCTCGTCACCGAGCGCGGCGTGGCATCGCCGGTCGACACCAAATCGGTCGCCGAACTGCTATCCGACCGGGGTTAGCGGCCCCGTCCGAAAATACGACGACATTCGAGCGGCCTCTGGTCATCCGCCAGTGACCGCTCTCGGTGTCGCCGTACCTCCGGACGAGACCGCTAGCAGCTCGGACGTCGACTGACGGATCCCGTCGGCCATGACGTGCAGGTCCTGGACCGCCCCGGGGTCCGCGCACAAACCGAATGAGATCCTGCCCGCGCACGAGATGACCGACACGCGCAGGGCGTGGCGCTCGGCGATCTCCGCCACCGAGTAGAGCTCGCGCACGCGCGACCCCAGCACGTACACCTCCCGGTTCGGGCCGCGGACGTTCGAGATGTTGAACGTGAACACCCGCGGGCTCATCGCCCAGCGCGTCAGGGCTGGATGCGACCCCAAGCGGTACAGCGTCTCCGCGTCGTGGTCGAGCTTACGCTCGCTCGTCTCCCGGTTGATCGCGATCACGCGTTTCGCGGTGTCGGGCTCCGCCACCGGCAGATCGACGATGAAGTACGAGTCGCGGTTCGCCACCCCGTCGCCCTCCCCGGGACGGTGCAGGCTCACCGGGATCTTCACCCGAATCCCCTCGAGCGGCCCGGAACCGTTCAACAACCAAGCCCGCACGCCTCCGGCCAGGAGGGCCAGCACGACATCGTTCAGCGTCACCGACCCATCGATTGCCTTGCCGGCGCGGTGGCAGTCCTCGAGCGGCGCCACCGCGAACGCGACCCCCCGGCTCGCGCTGGCCCGTCCCGCCAGGGGAGTCACCGCGGCGGTCCGCGAGAGCTCCCGCCGCAGGATCTTCCGCAGCGAGACGGACATTCCCGATGGCATCCAGCGCCGGCGTGGTAACCGCCGACAGCAGTCGGCCAGCCCGCTGCAGAACAGACTGACGCCGCCCGGCTCATCGCCCGGACACCACGAACACGTCGGCAGGCAGGTCGGGACCGGATCGTCGCTCCAGATCACCTCATTCGCCATCCGCATGCACGTGGCGCCGTCGGCGAGCGAGTGGTGGATGCGCCAGATGAGCGCCTTCGAGTCGTCCCCGGGATGCTCGACCAGGTCGAGATGCCACAGCGGACGCGAGGCGTCCAGCCGCTCGGTCATTCGCTGCGAGACGATTTCGGCCAGCGAGCCGGGCGTGAGCGGCTCGGAGGCGGCCAGCGAGGTGACATGGCGCGCGATGTCGAACTCGGAATCGTCGACCCACACGGGGGGAGCTATTCCCCACGGGGTAGCGAGTAGTCGCTGACGCAGTCGCGGCGTCAGGTCGAGCCGGGCCTCGACGTACTCGCGCAGAGCATCGAGCGCCGGCAGCCGCCCCGACGCGTCGGGCTCGAGCCAAATGACTTTCGTGGTGTGACCCCGGATCGTGCCCCGCTCGAGCTTGAGGATCCTGGCGTCCTCCCGGGTCAGGCGATCGATCCTCATCGCCCCTGCGCCCCGGACCCGCCGGTTGCTCGCCGGAAGGCCAGGTGCTCGACGATCCGCCGCGAGTCGCAGATCGCCTCGCCGTCGATCACCAGCACCGGCACCCGTCGCTGATCGGTCAGCGCCTCCACCTCGGGCCGCCGCGACCGCCGCTGCGGCACGACCAGCTGGTCGAACGGGATCCCGTCGTGCTTCAGCGCGCGGGCCACCCGGCCGCACGGGCACAGCCAGTCGGTCGGCGTCGTGCACCGGTACAGCATCGCCATTAGCCTCAGTGTCCCAAAGCGCGCTGCTAGGGTGGCCCGCCCATGCCGGTCGCGCTCGTCTCGGACACGTGCCACTACCTCTCGCCCGAGTTGATCGAGCGCCACGCGATCCACCAGGTCAGCCTCTACGTGCACACGGCCGACGGCACGCGACGCGAGAGCGAGATCACCGACTACGACGCCTATTACGAGCGGCTGGGGACCGCGGCCGAGCTGCCCACCACCTCCCAGCCGTCGATCGGCGACTTTCTCGCCGTCTACGAGCCGCTCCTGGACGACGGCAACGACATCGTCTCGATCCATCTGGCGGGCGGAATGTCGGGCACCGTGCGCTCGGCCGAACAGGCGCGCGAGCAGCTGGGCTCCCGCGCGGGGCGCGTCCACGTGATCGATTCCCGGACGGCCTGTGGCGGCGAGGGGTTGATCATCGTCGCCGCCGCCGGTGCCGTGCGCGACGGCGCCGACGCCGCGGCGGTAGCCGATCGCGCCCGTCGCGCCAGCGCTGAGCTGAAGATGTGGTTCGCGATCGACACGCTCGAGTATCTGCGCCGCGGCGGCCGGATCGCCGGCGCGCAGGCCTGGCTCGGCTCGGCCCTCAAGATCAAGCCGATCCTCACCGTGCAATCCGAGATCACGCCGATCGAGCGGGTCCGGACCTCGCGGCGCGCGTTCGAGCGGATGGTCGATCTCCTCGCCTCGCGTCAGCGGGACGGCGCCGACGCCTGGATGGTGCAGCACATCCAGGCCCCCGATCAGGCGGGACGCCTGGCGGCCCGGGGTACGGAGATCTTCGGCCGGCCACCCGTCCTGGTCTCGGAGATCGGACCGGTGATCGGCACCCACGTCGGCCCTGGACTGCTCGGTGCCGGCGGGATCCCAAGCTCGTTGACCTAAGGCCACGTGACGGAGCGTTTTCTTCGCCTGCGCAAATCTCCGCTTGCATCCCCGTCGCCATAGTGGCGGGAAATGCCGCTCTTGACGGCCAAACCACCAACTTCCGACCGCTGCAGTGAGTTTCCCCAGAGGAAGCTGCGCTAAAGCTGCGGACGTGGCCCCGGCCGCCGCGGCTCGGCACATGCTCCATTGCCCAGCCCCCCATTGGGATTCCGCGTTATGGAAATCGTCTTCGTATCACTGATCGCCTCACTGGCCTGGATCGCCGGTCTGATCCTGGCGCTGGCGCTCTGCCGGTCCGCGGCCCGCGCGGACGCTGATCTTCAGCGCTTCCACGCGGCGCTGAACTGACGCCTCCCGTGCCCGGCTAGTCCGCGCCGGCACCGGCCTTGAGCGCGCGGCGGCGACGCCGACGGCCGAACGTCAGCGAGTTGATCGCAGCGATGCCGCCTCCGAGCACGAACCCGGTGACCGCGGCTCCCACCATGATCTGCGTCTGGTAGGGCCGAAGCTTCGCCCGCCAGTCGGTTAAGGCCACGACCTCGGCCCTCAGCTTCTCGAGCGAAGTCCCGAGCTCGTGGCGGTTCTGCTCGATCGAGGCGCGGATCTCTTCGGGCGTTCGCGCCCGCGCTGCAGGCGCCATCAGCGCTCACCGTCGGTGGTGCTGGCCACCGTTTCGCGGATCAGCTTCGCCTCTTCGATCGCCATCGTCGGCGCCGGCGAGCCGACCTTGAGCGCGCTTCGCGCGAACAGGAACGCGCCCACCGCGGCGATCACCAGCACCAGCATCACCACGGCGAACCCGATCCACAGGCTTCCCGCGCCGGACACGAAGATCGCATTTATCCCCCAGGCGATCGCGGTCAACAGGTAGATCAGCGCGAAGATGCCGAACACCGCACCGGCGGCAATCGCGGCTGCACCCCGCGCGATGCTCGTGAGCTTCTGGGTCATCTCGGCCTTGGCCAGCTCGATCTCCTCGCGGACCAGCACGGTGACCCGTTCGGAGACCTCCGTCACCGCGGTGGCAAGATTCTCGGGCTGACCGTTGTTACTTGGCAAGGCGCTTGAGGATCAGGGCCACCACGAGCCCGCCCGCGAACGCGCCGCCGATCGGGATCTCCGGTCGGCTCGCGGCCGAGCGGCCGTCGGCGGCGGATGTGGGATAGGAAGGAACGCTCTGCGCGGCGATGCTTCCGCCACGGGCGGCGATGTCAGCCGGCGGGGCGGGCGGCGCGGGAGCCGGCTCCGGGGGCTTGGGGCCGGTGGCCGTCGGGACCCAAGGGCCTCCGGTGAGCGGCGGGCTCGGCGGCGCCGACGATGTGGTTGCCGGCGGCGCGGCGGGCGGCGGCGCGGCGGGCGGCGGCGCGGCCGCCGGCGGAGTTGGGGCCGGCGCCTCGACCACGGTCGCCTCAACTGCCGGCACCTCAACCGCGCTTGCCCCGGCTGCCGGCGCCTCGGCGGGCGGCGCGACGGCGGCGGGAACCGGTTCGTCCACGACGGTGGCGGCGTCGTCAGCGGCCGCGCCCGCGTCGTGGACGGCGGTCGGCTGCTCCGGCGCAGTATCGGCGTCCTGCGCTTCCGCGGGCGTCGATTCGCCGGATGAAGTGGGTTCTTCGGTCACTCGGGGGGATCTTCCCCAAACACGCGCTTCCATATCAGGGTCGCTGCGCGTGCCGCCACGATGCTCGCGAGCGCGCCGGCGCCGGCCAGCAACCCGGACCAGAGCAATCGCTTGACCAACGGACTTTCGGTCATCGCGCGAGATTCAATCAGACTTGGCGGCACCACCAGTGGCCCCGCCACTAGCAGTCCGTCCCCAGACGGGCTCGATCTCCCTCGAGCCCGCGGCAGATCGTCTCCACGATCAGCGACTTCGCCTCCTCGAGCTCCTCGGCCCCGACCGGCAAGCTTTCGAAGATCCATCCCGTCAGGACCTGCTCGACCAGACCGTAGAAGGCCAGGGCGGCGAACTGCGGCGTGATCTCGGTCGTGAACGTCCCGTCCCGTTGCGCTCGCTCGACGATCGCCGCGATGTGGGCGTAGGCCTCCCGGATCTTCGCCAGGTGCGTGCGGCCGAAGGTATTGGCCGCCCGCGTGACCTCGACGATGATCACCTTCATCAGCTCGGGGTCGTGCCGGTAGGAATCGATGATGAACGCGGCGATCGCATAGAGCTTGTCCCGGGGCTCGCGCTCCGCACGGTCGGCTTCGGCGATCGCCGCCAGCATCACGTCCCAGCGCTCGAGGAACAGCGTGTCGAGAATCTCGTCCTTGGAGGAGAAGTAGTGGTAGACGAGCCCGTAGGCCACGCCCGCTTCATCGGCGATGTCCGACACGCGGCAGATGTGGAAGCCCTGCCGCGCGAACACCCGTACCGCCGCATCGAGGATGACTCGGCGCTTGTCGATCGCCGGGCTCGACGCCTGCGCCATCACGTGCTCCCGACCGGACTCGGCCGGTACACCTCCGGGCGGCGGCGATGGGTGAGCACCGGAAGCCGTCGCCGGATGTCACGCAGGTTGTCGAAATCGAGGTCGGCCACGATCGCGGTCTCGCTGTCGGGCGCGGTCGCCAACACCACACCCCACGGGTCGACGATCGTCGAGCGTCCGCCCGACCGGTAGCCGCCGGGATGGTTGCCGATCTGATTGGCCGCGACCACGAAGCACTGGTTCTCGATCGCCCGCGCCCGCACCAGGACCTCCCAGTGATCTCGGGTGGTCGGCAACGTGAAAGCGCTGGCCAGCGACAGCACCTCGGCCCCTTCGGCGACCAGCGCCCGATAGAGCTCGGGGAAGCGCAGGTCGTAACAGATGCTCAGCCCGATGGGCGTCCCGCCGGCCAGCTCGCTGACCACCACGCGATCGCCGGGCTCCTCGTGCTCGGACTCCGCATAGACGGAGCCGTCGACCTCCACGTCGAACATGTGCAGCTTCCGGTACACGGCCGCGATCTCGCCCTCCGGCGTGACGTGGACGCTCGTGTTGGCGCCCTTCTCCTCGCCTTGAATCCGCTCGGCGATCGAGCCGGCTACGAGGTCGATCCCGAGCTCTCGCGCGGTGCGGCGAGCCCACTCGATGCACTGACCATCGAGCGGCTGAGCGCCGGCCAGGATCACCTCGCCGGGGCCGAACACGCTCCATTTCTCGGGCAGCACGACGAGCTCCGCTCCCTGGGCGGCTGCCGCGCGCACGAGCCGGTCGGCGCGGGCAAGATTGCGCTCGGTGTCGTCGGTCGCATTGAGCTGAACCGCACTGACGCGCATATATCGATCCTCTCCTCTTGATTGACTAATCAGTCAGCGATACGGGCAAGCATAACGCGGTAGGGTGTACCGCAATAAGGTCGAAAGGGGGCAGCAGATGGGCAAATGGGGAATTGCCGGGACCTTGGTTGCAATGATCGCATCCGCGGCGTTCGCTTCTTCGGCGATGGCCGGGCAGATCGTTTACCTACACGGCGGCGATCTCTGGGCGATGAACGACAACGGCACCGACCAGCGCGTGCTCGTGACCGCGCACCAGGTCGGCGGGACCCTCGGGGTGGGCAGCTTCGCCGGCGCCGGCTACAACTACAGTGGCCTCAGCGTCGAGCCGGGCGGCACCGCGATCGTGTTCGACGCGCAGGTCGGCGTGCCGGGCTGCACCGGCGACTGCAGCAGCGAGCCCGACCCGGGCCTGTACACGCTGATCAACGGGGTCGCGAAGCGGCTGTCGGCGCCCCTGAAGACGTGCGGCAACGCGGCCGTACAGTGCGCGAGCGCCGAGACGGACCCGGCGGCGACGCGCTCGGGCCGAGTCGTGTATGAGGCTCTGTCCGCCGTAGTCTGCGGCCAGGGGTGCGCGACGACGAGCTCGAAGTTCTACTCCCGCGCCATCAACGGTTCCGGCGGGCCGACCGCGTGGCCGCTGCCGCCCTCCGGAGCCGGCTCGCAGCCGCTCGGGGAGGGCGGCATCTACGACGGCGCGCTCGCCTCGGACCCCGCCGATCCGACGAAGATCGCCTACAGCGGAGGGTTCCTCGTCTTCCCCTTCGGCCAAGCGTGTGGGAACGACGGCGAGAGCGACTGCTACCCCTTCGACGTCGAGGACAGCAACGGCACCTACAACCAGCCCTCGATCGACGATACCCAGGGTTACCCGGCGCTCGCCTTCAGCGAGAATGGGTCGCTGATCGCCGACATCGAGACCGGCAACAACCCAGGCGTGTGGGTCTATCCGTCCTCGCAGTCCTACGCCGATAAGGCCCGGCTCACCTGGGCGGTCGAGTCGGGCACGGGGACGCAGGCGATCAGCGGGCTGACGTTCGTCGGCAACGACGAACTGGTGTTCACCGTCGACCACAACCTCTACCGCATCCCGGCGTCGTGCTGGGCCAGGCCGGTGAACGCCACGAGTCCGGCGCCAAACTGCGACACCGCCACGGCGTTGACCACCAACGGCACGGCGAGCGACCCCAACATCGAACCGTCCTGGACCTCATCGACCACCCCGATCAAGGCGCTGGCCCCAACGGTCAAGTTGAAGGTGAGCGTGACGGCGTCGAGCGGCCAGAACGTCGTCAAGCAGGGTGGCCTGAAGGCGGCGATCGAATGCAACCTGAGCTGTGGGATCGCCGCCGCCGGCGGGGTCGTGATCAAGGGCGGGAAGACTTACTACACCAAGACGGTGTCGGGGGCGCTGGCCGCGAACCGCCCCAAGACCGAGCTCCTGCGACTGCCCGCCACGGCGCTGACCGCGATCGCCAAGGCGCTGAAGAACCACAAGCAGGTCGCCGCCGAGGTCGCCGCGATCGCCGAGACCAGCAATCAGAAGGCAAAGGCCACGGCGGCGTTCCGCGTGACCAAGTAATAGCCGGCGTTACTCGCTCACGTAGCGATGCCGGCGCCGCGCGGCCAGCAGCAGCTTCGAGTGCATCGCGGCGATGATCGCGACGTCGTCGGCGTCGTAACCGCGCGGGGTCGGGGTCAGGACCTCGAGCTCCTCGAGGCGATCGAGCACGTTCCGGGGCACGTCGTAGGTCTGGCGGACCGTGGTCCGGGAGACCCGCGCCGCCCGGGTCGGATCCTCGGCGAGCAGCTCGCGGATCACGCGTAGCGGCATGAAGCGCTCCTCTTGGAGTCGCTTGATCAGCTGGATCCGATCGACGAACTCGGGCGGGTAGTAGGCCATGTTCCGGCTCGTCCGCACCACGCGGCCGTCCGATCCCAGCAGCCCCTCGCGCAGGTAGTGCTTGATCGTGCCGGCGCTCACGCCCGACCGCTGCGCCAGCTGCGACATCTTGAGCATGTCGCCCGCCGGCGCGCTCATCTCTATCCGCGCATGAACGAGCCGAGCACGGCACCCGCCGGACCCGCCACCGCGCCCGCCTCGCGCAGGGCGGCGATCTCCTCGGCACTGTAGCCCGCCTCGCTCAGCACCTGGTCGGTGTGTTCCCCCAGCCCCGGCCCGGGAGCGCGCGTCGGGTCGGCCGGCGTGCGGCTCAACTTGACCGGCGTCCCGAGCACCTTGACCGGGCGCGTGGCGCCCGGTTGCGCCAGCTCGACCACCATCTCCCGCGCCGCCACCAGCTCCGACTCGAGCGCCTCCTCGAGCTCGAGCACCGGCTCCAGACAGCAGTCGTGCTGGGAGGCGAACTGCTGCCATTGCTCGCGCGTGCGCGCGGCGAACACCTCGCTCACGGCGCGATGGGCCTCCGAGCCGGGAGGGTCAAACGCATGCTCCACCAGGTCGGGCCGGCCCACCCCCTCGCACCATGCGCGCCAGAACTTCGGCTCCAGCGCGCCCAGCGTGACGTACCCGTCGGCGCACTCGTACGGCCGATAGCAGGTCAGCGCTCCCCCCAGCTGGACCTCGCCGCGACGGGCGCGTCGTCCGCTGGCGAGCGCCTCGGCCACCACCATGGCGAGCCACGACAGCGCGCCGTCGAACATCGAGCAATCGACGAACTGGCCCTCTCCCGAGCGCTCGCGCTCGCGCAGCGCCACCAGCACCCCCACCGCCGCCATCAGCGACCCACCGCCGATGTCCGCGATCTGGCCCGCCGCTTGCACCGGTGGACCGTCCGCCTCGCCGGTCAGCGCCAGCAGCCCGTTCAGCCCGAGATAGTTCATGTCGTGGCCCGAGCGGTCGCGGCTCGGCCCGTCCTGACCGTAACCGGTGATCGCGCAGTAGACGAGGCGGGGGTTGACCTCCTGCAGGCGCCCGTAGCCGACGCCGAGCCGCTCCAGCACGCCGGGCCGGAACGATTCCAGCAGCACGTCCGCGTCGCGCGCCAGCCTCAGCAGCACCTCCTTGCCGCGTTCGTGCTTGAGGTCGATGCGGACCGATCGCTTGCCCCGGTTCAAGGCCAGGAACAACGACCCGCTCGCGGTCTCCTCGGCCCCCTCGTAATACGGCGGCGACCAGCGCACGTAGTCGCCCAGGCCGGTGTCCTCGACCTTGATCACGTCGGCGCCGAAGTCCGACAGCAGCATCGAGCAGAAACCGCCGGGCAGCAGCCGGCTGAGGTCGAGGACCTTCAGTCCGTCGAGCGCCAGCGTCACGCGGCCGCCGCCTCTCGAGGCCGGATCCCCAGCAGCTCGCGCGCCTGCGCCACCGTCGCCGGGCGGCGGCCGGTGTCCTCGCACATCTGCCGGGCCTTGGCGATCAGCTCGCCGTTGGAGCGCGCCATCGAGCCGTCGGGGAGATATAAGTTGTCCTCCAGACCGACCCGGATCGAGCCGCCCAGGGTCAGCGCTGCGGCCACCAGCATCCACTGGTCGCGGCCGACGCCGATCACCCCCCAGTGGTGTCGCCCGGCCGGCAGGTTATCGGCCATCGCGGCCAGGTTGCGGGCGCTCGCCGGCACGCCGCCCACCACCCCCATGACGAAGTCGGCGTGCAGCGGCGCCTCGAGCAGACCCATGTCGACCAGCGGCCCCAGCGAGCCGACGTGGCCGACGTCGAAGCACTCGTGTTCGGGCTTGACGCCCAGCCGGCGCATCGCCTGGAGTAGTTCGATGATCTCCTCGAACGGGTTCGCAAACACGAACTTGAACACGAAGTCCTTGCGCTTGCGCGAGTACTTGGCGTAGTTCATCGAGCCCATGTTCAGCGCGGCAACCTCCGGCTGCCCCGCCTCCAGGTAGGCGACCCGCTTCTGGACCGAGACGCCGATCGTCCCGGTCGAGAAGTTGATGATCGCCCCGTCGCCCACCTCGGCCTTGATCGCGTCGCGGATGGCGAGAAAGTCCTCGGCCTCGTAGCTCGGGGTGCCATCGGGCCGCCGGGCGTGGATGTGGATGTGGACCCCGCCTTCGTCGACGATCCGCCGCGCCTCGGCGCCGTACTCCTCCGGCGTGTAGGGGATCGCCGGACACTGCTCGCGATTGGCGATCGCGCCCGAGATCGCGCAGGTGATGATCGCCGGATCGTCGAGGCTCATACCGGCACCACCCCCGATCGCTTCCAGGGCCGCTGCACCCGCTTGCCGGCCGCCAGCTCGAGCCCTCGGCAGATCGTCGCCCGGGTCTCCCGCGGGTCGATCACGTCGTCGATCATGTCGTTGCCGGCCGCGATGTACACGTCGATGATCTTGCGGAAGTTGTCGATCAGCTCGCGGCGCTTGGCCGCGGGGTCCTCAGCCTCCTGCACCTGTTTGCGGAAGATGATCTCGACCGCGCCCTCGGGGCCCATCACGCTGATCTCGGCGCTCGGCCAGGCCACGATCAGATCGGGCTCGTAGGCCCGCCCGCACATGACGAAGTACCCCGCCCCGTACGCCTTGCGCAGCACGACGGTGATCTTCGGCACGGTCGCGTTGGCGGTGGCGTACAGCATCTTGGCGCCGTGGCGGATGATCCCGGCCTCCTCGACCTTGGTCCCGACCATGAACCCGGGGACGTCCATCAGGTACACGAGCGGGATCCCGTACGCGTTGCAGAGGTTGATGAACCGCGCCGCCTTGTCCGCGGAGTCGTTGTCGAGGATCCCGCCCAGCTGCTTGGGCTGGTTGGCCACGATCCCCGCCGGCCGCCCGCCAAACCGCGCGAGGCACGTGATGATCGTTTTCGCCCACTGCGGCTTGAGGTCGAAGTACTCGCCGTCATCGACGATCCGCCGGATCACCTCGTACATGTCGTAGGGCTTGCGGTTGGAGTCGGGCAGGATGTCGAGCAGGTCCTCCTCGGCCCGGTCGATCGGGTCGCTCGCCGCCAGGATCGGCGGCGCCTCCTCGCAACTCTGCGGGAAGTAGCTCAGGTAGGCCTTGATCTTGGCGATGCAGTCCTGGTCGTCCGCCACCTCGAGATCGCCCACCCCCGACTTGCGGCAGTGCACGCGCGAGCCGCCCAGTTCCTCCTGGGTCACGTCCTCGCCCACCGCCGCGCGAACCAGGTGGGGGCCCGCCAGCGCCATCGAGCCGCGGCCCTTGACCATGGGCACAAAGTCGGCCAGCCCCGGGATATAGGCCGTGCCCGCCGCGCACGGCCCCATCAGCGCTGCGACCTGCGGGATCACGCCTGAGTTGATCACCTCTTCCCGGAACAGGTGCCCCGATCCCGCGAACAGCGACCCCACCGCCTCCTGGATCCGCGCCCCGGCGGAGTCGAGCAGCCAGATCATCGGGATCCGCTTGGTCAGCGCCAGCTCGCGCAGCCGGGTCACCTTGAGCTCGCCCGTCATCCCCATCGAACCCGCCATCACGGTGAAGTCATACGCCGCCACCGCGACCAGCCGGCCATCCACCTTGCCGTAACCGGTGATCACCCCGTCCGCGGGCGCCTCCCGGCCCTCCATCGCCCGCTGCGAGAAGTGGGGCCGGCCGTGGATGCCGAGCTCGACGAACGTTCCGTTGTCGATCAGCAGGTCGATGCGCTCTCGCGCCGTCAGCTTGCCGGCGGCGTGCTGAGCCTCGATCTTCTCCGGCCCACCCCCCAGCTTGATCCGCTCGCGCCGCGCGGCCAGGTCCTCGGCGAGCGGGCGCAGCAGGCTGGTGGTGGGGGCGTCAGTGGCCATCGGAGCACAAAGTGAGACGTTCTACTTCCTACTTTGCCAGGTCACCGGGGTGAACGCAACGGCCCTCAGCCGCGCTGGAGGTCGTCGAGCGAGCGCCGCTGCCGGCCGTCGGCATCGAAGTTGGCCGGCGCCAGCCACTCCTCGAACGCCCCCTGCACCGTCGGCCACCGTGCATCGGTGATCGCGTACCAGGCCGTGTCCCGGTTGCGCCCCTTGACCATCATATGCTCCTCGAAGACCCCCTCGAAGCGAAAGCCGAACCGCTCGGCGCTCCGCCGCGACGGTGCGTTCAGCGCGTTGCACTTCCATTCGAGCCGCCGGTAGCCGAGGTCGTCGAAGGCGTGGCGCGCCAGCAGGTAGATCGCCTCGGTGGCGGCCGCCGTGCGCTGCAGCGGGGTGCCGAACCAGATGTTGCCGATCTCGATCACCCCGTGCTCGGGCGTGATCCGCATATACGAGGCCATCCCCTGCGGTCGGTCGCCGGGAGACCGCACGATCGTGTAGCGCAACGGATCCTCGAGCCCCGCCGCCTCGCGGAGCGTCGCGGCGAACGCCGGCACATTCTCGTACGGCCCGTCGAATAGGTAGGTCCAGATGGCCGGACCGCCGACGGGCGGATGCGACACCTCGTACAGCGGCTCGGCATCGCCGTCCGGGTCGATCGGCCGGAGCAGCACGTGCGCTCCGCGCAAGGGGATTCCGTCAGGCCGCGCCGCCGGCGTCCAGTCGAGTGGCTCGCCGAGCGCGGAGGTGAGGTCTACCGCCCGCTCCACACCGGGTCGCGCTTCTCGAAGAACGCCTTCACGCCCTCCTGGATGTCCTCGGTCGAGAACGCGAGCGTCAGCTGCGAGCGCAGGAAGTCGAGCGCGTCGGCGAACGCCATGTCCTGCTGGCGGAACATCGCGTCCTTGCCGAGCTTCATCATCGCTGGGGACTTGCCGGCGAGCTTCTCGGCCCACTCGCGGACGGCTTCCTCGAACCCGTCGGCTGGCACCACGCGGTTGACGATCCCGATCCGCTCCGCCTCCTCGGCCGAGATCTGCTCGCCGAGCAGCAGCAGCTCGTTGGTCTTCTTGCGCGGAACGTTGCGATAGATCAACGCCATGATCATGAACGGGAACACGCCGACGTTGATCTCGGGCGTGCCGAACCTCGCCCCTTCGCGCGCGATGATCAGATCGCAGGCGAGCGCGAGGCCGAGTGACCCGGCCAGCACGTGGCCGTTCGCGGCGCAGATCGACGGCTTGCCCAGCTCCCCCAGTAGCCGGAACAGTCGCGGGAAGCGTTCGGTGGCGAAGTGCTTGCGGACGAGCGGCACCTCGGCGGCAAAGCCGGCCAGGTTGGCCCCGGCCGAAAACACCTTGTCGTGCGTCGAGGTGAGGACCAGGCAACGGACGGCGCCGTCGTCGCGGGCGGTCTCGAGCGCCGCCACGAGCTCATCGAGCAACTGATCGGACAGGGCGTTGCGCGTCTCCGGCTGGTCCAGCGAGATCGTGGCCACGCCGCTGGCGGCGACCTCGTAGCGCAGGGTCTCGTAGCTCATCGGGCGCCGAAGCCTACGCTCCGGCGGCCCCCACCGGCTACCGTCTCGCCCATGACCACCGCCGCCGACGTCCTCAAGCCCGATTTCGCCACCCAGCGCAAGCACTTCATCTTCACCGACGAGCACGAGCAACTGCGCGAGTCGATCCGCCGCTTTGTAGTCAAGGAGCTCCAACCCCACGCCGAGGAGTGGGAGGAGACGACGTTCCCGGACTGGGTTTTCGCGCGGATGGGCGAGCTGGGCTTTCTCGGGCTCGACAAGCCGGAGCGCTACGGCGGTCAGGGCGGCGACTACTACACCTCGTTGGTCCTGGCGGAGGAGCTCGTACACGCGCACTGCGGCGGCCTCGGCATGGGGATCGCGGTGCAGACCGACATGGCGATGCCGCCGATCCTCGCCTTCGGCACCGAGGAACAGAAGCAGCAATGGGCGGTGCCGGCGATCAAGGGCACCGCGATCCTGGCCATCGGCATCACCGAGCCCGACGCCGGCTCGGACGTCGCCGGGATCAAGACGCAAGCGGTCAAGGACGGCGACGAGTACGTCATCAACGGGTCCAAGACGTTCATCACCAACGGCCACCGCTGCCACCTGATCGTGCTCGTGACCAAGACCGACCCCGACGCCGGGTACGACGGTTTCACTCTGTTTCTGGTACCGATGGACAGCCCCGGAGTAATCCGCGAGAAGCGCCTGGAGAAGCTCGGCATGCACGCGTCCGACACCGCGCTGCTCGCCTTCCAGGACGTGCGCGTGCCCGAATCGGCCGTCCTGGGCCAGATCGGAAAGGGCTTCTACCACATCATGTGGGAGCTCCAGGGGGAGCGGCTGATCGGCGCGGCGGGGTCCGTGGCGGGGGCTCAGCACGTGTTCGACCGCACGCTCCAGTACGCCAAGGAGCGCAACGCATTCGGGCGGCCGATCGGTCACTTCCAGGTCATCCGGCACAAGTTCGCCGAGATGGCGACCAAGATCGAGACGGCCCGCCAGATGGTGTACACGACCGCATGGCGCTTCCAGAACGGCGAGTACCCGGTCCGCGAGATCACGATGGCCAAGCTGTACGCGGCGCGGATCGCCGTCGAGGTGGCCGACGAGTGCATTCAGATTCACGGCGGCAACGGTTACATGAAGGAGTATGGGATCGAGCGGTCGTGGCGTGACCTGCGCCTGAACCGGATCGGGGCCGGCACCGACGAGATCATGCTCGACGTCATCGGCCGCTCCTACGGGCTCTAGCAGCGCTCGTCGGGGCCCTGGAAAACTCACAATCCGCCGCGCCAGCGGCTATTCTGGCCGCACGTGGAAGGGGCCCTAACAAGCGGAGGCGGGGTCGCGCCGCAGCCACCGGGCGGTGACCTGAGGCCGCTTTCGGTCAGTGAGACGATCGAAGCCGCCCTTCGGCTGTACCGCAACAACGCGGTCACCTTGTGGAAAATCGTCGCGCTGATCATCGTCCCGATCGAGATCATCGAGGTGATCATCCGGCGGGTCAGCCTCCCCAGTGGGGTGTTCGTCCACGACGGCGGGCTGTACGTGTTCAGCCTCAATGGGCAGAACAACAATCAGGGGGCGACGGTCGCGCTTCTGCTCGTGGTCGTGTTGGGGCTGCTGGCCCAGTTGCTGGCCACCGGGGCGGTGTTCAAGCTCCAGCTCGACGCCTACCTCGGCCGGCCCCACGACCTCGAGGAATCCTTCGAGTTCGCCGCCCCGCGGGTCTTCTCGCTGCTGTGGCTCGGGATCATCTTGACCGTCCTCGCGGTGGTCGGGTTCATCTTGTTCGTCATACCCGGGATCTGGTTCGTCGTCGCCGTCTCGGTGGCGGTACCGGCCCTGATGCTCGAGGGGGTCACAGGCTTCTCCGCGCTGCGACGCTCGATCAGCCTCACCGCCGGCCGCTGGTGGGCCACGTTCGGCCGCCTGCTGGTCGCACTCGTGCTCTACGCGATCGCCGACGTGATCATCGGCCTCATCGCCAACGGCCTCGACAGCGCGTTCAACGTCAGCAACGTGACCCTCTACCTGATCATCAACGGCGTGATCAGCGCGGTCATCGTGATCTTGCTCTCCCCGTTCGCGGCGGCCGTGTTCAACGTCATCTACATCGATCTACGCGTCCGCAAGGAAGGGCTCACCAAGGAGCAGCTCGGCGCGGGCTTCGGTCCCCCGAGCTATCCCATCCAGCCGGCCAGCGGGCCGACCGGACTCGAAGGGCCCGGCAACGACCCCTCCTGGCCGCCCCGGTAGGGCGGGCCCCGGGCCGCGGGCCGCTCGCCGTCCGATCCCGCCGTTCACCCCCGACCACGAGGAGTTTCGGGTCGCGGTCCGCCGGTTCGTGCGCAGCGAATTGCGCCCTCACGCGGACGAGTGGGAGCGGGCGCGCTGGTTCCCCAGTGATGTGTTCGCCCGCCTGGCCGAGCTGGGCTACATCGGCCTGAAGTTCCCCGCCGAGTACGGTGGCGACGGCGACCCGGTCGCCGACGCCGTGTTTGCCGAGGAGCTCGCTTGGTGTGGCTCGGGTGGCCTGGCGGCCGGGATCGGCGCCCACGCCGGCATCGCCCTGCCGCCGATCTGGCGCTTCGGAACCGAGGACCAGCGCCAGCGCTTCCTCGTCCCCGGAATCCGCGGCGAGAAGATCGCCGCCCTGGCCATCACCGAACCGGACGCGGGCTCCGATGTTGCCTCGATCCGTACCCGAGCACGGCCGGTCGACGGCGGCTTCATCGTCAACGGGGCCAAGACGTTCATCACGGGTGGCGTCCGCGCCGATCTCCTGGTGACCGCGGTCAAGACGACCGACGAGGGTGGCCACCGGGGCTTATCGTTCTTGATCATCGAGCGCGGTCGCGGGGTGCAGTCGACCGCCTTGGAGAAGCTCGGCTGGCACGCCTCCGACACGGCGATGATCACCTTTGACGACGTGTTCGTCCCCCGCGAGAACCTGCTCGGCGAGGAGCACGCCGGCTTCTATCTGATCATGGCCAACTTCCAGTGGGAGCGGCTATTGATGGCACTCAGCGCCGTCGGGGCGATGCAGGTCGCGTTCGACAAGACCCTCAGCTACGCCCTCCAGCGCGTGGCATTCGGGCAGGCCATCGGACACCACCAGGTAATTCGGCACAAACTCGCCGAGATCGCGGTCACGATCGAAGCCGGACGCGATGTCACCTACGCCGCCCTGCGCCGCTACATCGCCGGGGAGGAGGCGGTCCGTGAGGTGACGATCGCCAAGCTGGCAACGCAGCGAGCTGCCTTCGAGGTTATCGACCAGTGTCTTCAGATCCACGGTGGCGCCGGTTACATGGCCGACTACGAGATCGAGCGGGCGGCTCGGGACGCGCGGCTCGGACCGATCGGCGGCGGTACGGACGAGATCATGCGTGAGATCCTGGGGCGTTCGATGGGGTTGTGACTGTACGAATTCGTCATGTTCAACTTTTGCGCCCCGGGTACATAGGTAGAGTGCTCGATGATTTGCGACCGAGTGACCTCGGAGAGTTCGAAGTGCGCACAGGATCACCGAAGTGGAAGTAACGGTTACCGCCAGCAACGGAGCGAAGGTCGCCGTCTGGCGCGAGCAAGAGCTGTTCAGCGCTCGCCGCGCCAGCACGTTCGAGCCCTCCCAGACCTGCCTTCCGGTCGACCTGTTCGAGGTGATCGCTGACCTCGCGGGGCTCAACCTCGACGACGAGGGCGATTCCAGCGAGGCGGTGTGGCTGGCCGCCGAGGCCGTTCGTGTGCTGCGAGCCATGCCGACCGAGCGGTCGAAGGCGACCGCGAGCTCGCAGCTGGACCGGGACGGTCCCGAGCGCTGGTCCGTCTGATGGACTCGGTCCGCGGACAGCTGCTGATCGCGGGACCGTCACTGCTCGATCCGAACTTCTGGCGCACCGTCGTCCTGATCGTCGAGCACACCGACGAGGGCGCCCTCGGGCTCGTCCTCAACCGTCCCTCGGAGACGACCGTGGGCGAGGCGGTGCCACAGATCGAGGAGCTGGTGGACCTCGACGAGCGCCTGTTCATTGGCGGTCCCGTGCAGCCCTCGGCGGTCATCGTGCTGGCCGAGTTCGAGGACCCCGACGACGCCGCGCTGATCGCCTTCGCCGACGTCGGCGTGCTCGGCACCGGCTCGCCGCCGCTCGAGCTCGCCGCCGGCGTGCGTGTGGCTCGAGCCTTTGTCGGCCACTCCGGCTGGGGTCCCCTTCAACTCGACGGGGAGCTCGAGCGAGGCGACTGGATTCTCGAGCCCGCGCGGCGTTCGGACGCTTTCTCCTCCGACGCCCGCGCCCTGTGGCCCGAAGTCCTCACCCGTAAGGGCGGCAGCTACGCGCTGGTGGCGCGGATGCCGTCCGATCCATCCGCCAACTGATCATCGTACGATCACTTCGATGGCGCACGACCACGTGCACGTGACGGGCCGCGACGCGGACCGCCGGGCGCTCAAGATAGGGCTCGCGCTGATCGCCTCGTTCATGACGGTCGAGATCGTGGCCGGACTGCTCTCGTCATCGCTGGCGCTGCTCTCGGACGCCGGCCACATGCTGAGCGACGCCGGCGCGCTGGCGATCTCACTGGCCGCGGCGCGGCTCGCGCAGCGGCCGGCCGCCGGCGCGATGACCTACGGGCTGGGCCGCGCGGAGATCTTCAGCGCCCAGGCCAACGGGGTCACGCTGTTCGTGCTCGCCTGCTTGATCACCTACGGCGCGATCGTTCGCCTCGTCACTCATCCCGAGGTGACGGGGAGCGTGGTGCTCGTGGTGGCGCTCGTCGGCATCGTCGTGAACCTCGTGGTCGCGCGCATCCTGGGCGATCGCGGGTCCGACGAGCACGCCGAGCGGAGCCTCAACGTCGAGGGCTCCTACCGGCACATCCTGACCGACCTGTACGGGTTCATCGCCACCGCCGTGGCGGCGGTCGTGATCCTCACCACCGGATTCGATCGCGCCGACGCCATCGCGTCGTTGTTGATCGCGGGCCTCATGTTCCGCGCCGCCTATGACCTGCTCAAGGCTTCGGGCCGGGTGTTCATGGAAGCCGCCCCGGCCGGACTCGAACCCAACGAGATCGGCCACCTGCTGGCAAGTCAGCCCGGCGTGGTCGAGGTCCACGACCTCCACATCTGGGAGGTCACGTCCGGCTTCCCGGCCCTCTCGGCCCATATCGTGGTCCGCGCCGGCGACGATTGCCACGAGCGCCGGCGGGCCCTGCAATCGTTGCTGGAGGAGCGGTTCGACATCCATCACACCACCCTCCAGGTCGATCACGACGCGGCGCCCCAGGCGCCGCTCCAGATCGGGGTGACGCACCAGGACCCCGGTTAGACTTCCCGCATGAGGGTCGTCAAACCCGGCCCGGCCCGGGAGGTGCCACGTGGCGTCGTCGGTGGAGCGGAGATCTCCCAGACCACGGCCGGAGCGGAGAACATCTACATGGGCGTCTTCCGGGTTCCCCCCGCGGCCCGTTCGCGGCCGCATTACCACGAGGGCTGCGAGAGCGCCGTCTACATGCTCTCGGGACGGCTGCGCGTCAGGTGGGGAGATCACCTCGAGCAGCAGATGACACTCGAGCCCGGCGATCTCGTCTACGTGCCCCCGCGCGAGACGCACATCCTCGAGAACACCTCGGACACCGAGCCGGCCGAGTACGTCGTTGCTCGCGACTCACCGCACGAGGACGCCGTCGTCGTTCCCTGGGCCGACGAATCGATCTGAACCGTCGACCACGACCACGCCACCGTCGTCGAGCACGATCACGCCCCCGAACGCAAGCCATCCCGCCGCGCCCTCGGGTCCGCTGAGGATCGCCGCCTTGCTCAGCGATTCGGCCTGCGCGGCCGTCGGCGCCAGCGCCGTCACCTGCACCACTCCGGTAAACGCTGGCTCCCCGGTCCGCGGGTCGAGCAGATGGTGGCCGGGCCGGCCGTCGGGCCGCAACCAGCTCCGCCGTCCGATCCCGCTGGTCGCGACGCCCGACGCCAAGAGCTCGAGCGTGTGCACGATCGACCCGTCGAACGGGCTCTCCACGTGGACCTCGCGCCGACTCCCGGCGCGCCCGCCGACGCGCAGGTCGCCCGCGCAATCGATCGCGTAGGCTGCAAAGCCCGACAGCATCGCCGCCAGCTCGTCGGCGAACACGCCCTTGGCGATCCCCCCGACGTCGATCCGAACGCCCGGAGGGCGGGTCACCGTCCCCCGCCGGCGGTCGACCTCGATCGACCGCCAGCCCGCCGCGGCGCGCGGCCGGCCGGGGGACCGCGGCGGCGCCAGGGCCAGCGCCAGCGCGAGCGGTAGGCCTTTGCCGTCGAACGAGACCTCGTAACCGACGTCCTCGATCTCTGCGGCCAGCGTGACGTCGACCAGACCGTCGGTCGATACCGCCGCCTTGACCGCCGCCTGGACCACCCTGCGCATCATCGGGCTGACCGACACCGTGTCGTGGGGATCTCGGTTCAGACGAGACAGCTCGCTGTCGGGCTCGAAGCGCGAGAACTGTTCGTGCCACTCGAGCAGCCGGCGCTTGGCCATCGCTGCCGCCGAGGCCGCATCGCCGGGACGGACGTCGTCGGCCACGATCACCGTGCACTCGGAGCCGAAGCAGGCGAAGATGTCGCGGGACTCCACCGGTGCGGCGGTCACGCCGCTCATGATTGCCGAGTCGTGACCGAGCTGGTGCCGCTGTTGCCCGAGCTGGTGCCGCTGTTCCCCGAGATCGAGATGCCGGACCCGTTTGACGCGCTCGAGCCGCTCGAGCTGCCGGAACTGTTGGACGTTCCGCCGGAGCTGGCGGCCGCCACGTTCGAGCTCTTCGAGAGCGCCGGATCGTGCCCGGTGACGAGGACCACGGCGATCAGCACCCAGGCGGCCAGGAATAGCGCCACCGCGCCCGCGACGACGCGGCGGCGGACCGCGCGCACGCGTAATGCGCGCGCATTTCGGATCGCCTGCCCGCGCGCCTGCGGCGAGTTGGCGCCGGCTCCGCCCGGAGCGGCGAAGACTGGATCGAATGAAGACATGATGTTGGTTTCCTCTTTGCGTGGTGGCTTATCGGCCACGCAGAGGGTCTCGCCGACGCGTAGCAGTCGCGTCAGGAACGGCTAAGAGCTTCGTATGAGGCCCCGTCAGGGGAGCGAGCGGCGCAGAAGCGAGGCGAGGTGCGCGATCAGTCCGGGGCCGCCGGTCAACTCCGGTTCGCTGCGGCCCCGAATCGTGAGCTTCACGTCGCCGCAGCCAGCGCCGTCCGCCACCGCCGTGGCCAGGACCCGCGAGCCCGACAGGAACCGGAGCACGACGCGCCGGCCATAGTCCGCCGGGCAGAAGACCGGACCCGGCTGAGCCAGCGGCAGCCGATCGACCCACGAGACGATCCGCTTGATCTGCGATGCCCCGGTCACGCTCGCAACCAGCCGGGGCTTGCCCCCGAGCTGCTCGGTCGACACCGCGATCCTCCGCACGCCGGACGGAATCCGCTCGGAGGCCGGCCGCGGCGCCTTGGCATCCGCCCGCGCCTCCGCTCGTTGGCCCCGCGATCCCGGCGGCGCCTGGGCCCCGGCCGCGACCGCTCCCGCGATCAGCGCCACCGCGGCGATCACCGCCGCGATCGCGATCACCGTCTGGCGTCGCATCCCAACCACGACCACATTGTGACGCCTCAGGGCCCGAGCTCGAACCGGCAGCCGCTGTAATAGTCGCCGGCCGCCGACACGAGGAACGCCACGAGGCCGGCGATCTCCTCGAGCGGGGTCTCGCCCCCGGGGGCGATCATCGTCGCCGTGATCCCGTAGCGCGCCCACTCGACCGACAACGTCCGCGCGAGGTTCTCGAGTCCGGCCCGCGCGGCCGCCGCGTGCTCGCCGGCCTGCGGACCCGGCCCGACCAGGATCAGCTTGCCGCCGGGCCGCGCGATCATCCCGCCGACCGCCGCCGCGCGAACCGCGATCCATCCCCGCTCCAGCGCGGCGCTCAGCCCCGCCGCCCCGCCACCGCCGAACGAACGCCCACCGTCGTACACGAGCGCATCGATCGGTCCGTGTGCCCGTGCCCACTCGAGCGCGCGGTCTTCGCCGAGACCGTCCTCTTGTTGGTCCCCGAGCCACGCCACCCCCGCGCCCAGCGCCTGGAGCGCCGACGCCAACGCCGGCTCCGGTCCCCCCGCCAGGACCACCGATCGCGACTGCAGCAAGTCAGCGCGCCATAGTGTCACCGCGGCCGACACCGTATAGCCTGGCACGGTACCGGTCGCGAATCGCATGACCTGGAAGGAGAGAGACGGGATGCTGTCCTATGCACACGGAGCCTCCGCGGAGCCGCTGCTCGGCGAGACGATCGGACACAACCTCGAGCGGACCGTCGCCCGCGTGCCCGATGCCGATGCGCTCGTCGACGCGACCCATGCGCGGCGCTACACCTATGCCGAGTTCGGCGACGCCGTCGACCGGCTGGCCGGCGGAATGCTCGCGGCCGGCCTGAGCAAGGGCGATCGGGTCGGCGTGTGGAGCCCCAACCGCGCCGAGTGGGCGCTGGTCCAGTTCGCTACGGCCAAGCTGGGCGTGATCCTGGTCAACATCAATCCGTCCTACCGGATCACCGAACTGCGCTACGCGCTCGGCCAGTCGGGCTGCCGCTGGCTCGTCTCCGCCGAGGCGAGCAAGAACTCCGATTTCGCGGCCATGGTGGAAGCGGTGCGCGGGGATCTTCCCGACCTGGAGCGGGCGATCTTCTTCGGCACGCCCGACTGGGAGGAGCTGGCTGCCGGCCCCGCGCGCCCCGACGAGCTACGCGCGCTGATGGCCGGACTCGACATCGACGACCCGATCAACATCCAGTACACGAGCGGCACCACCGGCTTCCCCAAGGGCGCCACGCTCAGCCACCACAACATCCTCAACAACGCGCACTTCGTCGCGGCCAATCTCCGCTACGCCGAGCGCGACCGGGTCTGCATCCCGGTGCCCTTGTACCACTGCTTCGGGATGGTGATGGGCAACCTGAGCTGCGCCACCCGTGGAGCCTGCATGGTCTACCCGGCCGAGAGCTTCGAGCCGGGCGCCACCCTGCGAGCCTGCGCGCAGGAGCGCTGCACGAGCCTCTACGGCGTGCCGACGATGTTCATCGCGATGCTGTCCGAGCCCGATTTCGCGACGTTCGATCTGAGCGCGCTGCGCACGGGGATCATGGCCGGCTCCCCGTGCCCGATCGAAGTGATGAAACGCGTCAACGGCGACATGGGAATCGAGCAGATCTCAATCGCCTTCGGCCAGACCGAGACGTCGCCGGTGTCGACGTTCGTGCCCGTCGAGGACACGCTCGAGCACCGCTGCTCAACGGTCGGCCAGGCGATGCCGCACACTGAGATCAAGATCATCGACCCCGATACCGGTCGCACCCAGCCGCGCGGCGAGCCCGGGGAGTTCTGCGCCCGCGGGTATCTGGTCATGCGCGGCTACTGGAATGAGCCCGAGCGCACCGCGGAGGCGATCGACGCCGCGCGGTGGATGCATTCGGGCGACCTGGCGACGATGGACGAGGATGGCTACGTGCGCATCGTCGGCCGCATCAAGGACATGGTCATCCGCGGCGGCGAGAACCTCTACCCGCGCGAAATCGAGGAATTCCTCTACACCCACCCGGAGATCGCCGACGTGCAGGTGGTCGGGGTCCCCGACGAGCGCTACGGCGAGGAGCTGATGGCCTGGGTGATCCTGCGCCCCGGCGCGACTGTGACGACCGAAGCCGTGCGGGACTTCTGCCGCGGCCAGATCGCCCACCAGAAGATCCCCCGCTACGTGAAGTTCGTGGACTCCTTCCCGATGACGGTCACCGGCAAGGTCCAGAAGTTCAAGATGCGCGAGGCCGCGATCGAGGAGCTGGGCCTCGAGAAAGCCGCGGCGATCGCGACCGCGTAGGGCCGCGACCGCCGCGCGCTCGAACGAGCAGCGTCGCCTACTTGACGACCTTGAACATCCGCTCCATGCCCAGCTGCGGTGTGCTCACGCCCATCCTGAGTGGTCATGAAGCACGCCTGCACGTAGATGCCCGGCTTCGCCGTGACGATCTCCTGCTGGACCGCGCCGGACGACACCGGCCCGGCGAATTCGCCCTCGCCGATCGCCAGCTTCTGCGCCTGGCCGTCCTTGCCGGCCTTCAACAGCGCGATCACCTTCTGGGCGTTCTTCACGTTCTTGACCTGGACGTACACGTCCATGTGGACCAGATAGCCGAGGTTCTGGAACCGCACCAGCGACCCCTGGTGAAGCGTGGTCGGGCCGGTGAAGCCGAACTCGATCGTGCTCACCGTCGCGGCCGGCTTCGGCAGTTTCGCCGGGTGCGCCGACTTGGTGACCGTGAACAGCTTGTTGGGGGGAACGTTGGCGTTGCTCTCGGTGTCGAGCGCCAGGTAGGTCCCGGGCTGGAGAACCGTCTGCGCGCTGCTCGTCCCCTTGTTGGCGTTGGCGTCGAACACGATCGCGCCGTACGGATCGAGCGCGTTCAGGTCTCCCCCGGCCTTGGCGATCGCGCCGAACGCCTGCTGCGGGGTCACGCCGGGCTTCAGGTAGGCCAGCGTCGGCTCGCCCTGGGCTTCCCTGGTCACCGTGGTCTGCACGGTCACCGCACCGGACACGGTCGCGCCGCTGACCTTGACCGTCTTGCCGTTCAGGGCCAGCTTCAGCACCGGCAACGCGCCAGCGCCGGGCTGGGCGCTGGCGATCCCGCCGGCCAGCATGAATACCGAACCGGCCGCCGCGACGCCGGCCACGGCGATGAGCGAAATGAATCGCTTCAAGATAACTCCTCTCGTTGTTAACGATTGGGCACCCGCGACGCAACAAGCGGTCGGCCAGCGGCCTGGCGAGTCGACGGACGGCCCCACACCAACTCCTCCGGGCTCCCATTGCCCCAAACGAAGCCGGTGCTACGCGCTGAGCGTACCAGCGATTTTTCAGAGCTGGCGGTTAGACACTGTTTAGGTTCTCGTTGCGGCGAGACCCTCAGGCGGCGCCTTAGGTCCGAGCCGCCCCAGTTCGGCGTGCAGCTCCTTCATCCGCCCGAAGATGATGTCGGCCGCCGCTTGCTGCTGTTCGCGGCTCGTATCCTCGATCAGCGCGAACTTGAACGGCTTCCCGAACAGCACCGTCACCTTGGGGAACTGGAGTCGCTTCCAGTTGCGCACCTGGTAGGAGCCGAGGATCGCCACCGGCACGACCGGCACCCCCGACTCCAAGGCCAGCCGGCCGATCCCGGGGCGCGCCTCCTCGGCCAGCTGGCCGGTGCGCGAGCGCCCGCCCTCGCAATACATGACCACCGCGCCGCCCCGCTTGAGGATCGCGAAGGCGGTCGTGAACGCCTCCTCGTCGTTGTAGCCCCGGCGAACCGGGAACACCCCGCCGTGGCTGAACACCCACGCGCCGACGCCCTTGAACAACTGGGACTTTCCCATGAACTGCACTCGCCGGCGGATGAACGCGCCGGCGAAGAAGTGGTCCATGAACGAGGCGTGGTTGGGGGCCAGGATCACCGGGCCGTTGGGCACGTTCTCCGTCCGGTAGCCACGAGTTCGGAACGCGGTCAGCGCCCATAGCACCGTGACCACGCGCGTCGGCTCGTAGACCTTGGCTTCCGGCTCCCGCGAGCGCACGATCTGGTGGAACTGGTCGAAGTACTCCTTCGGACGAGAATCCTTGTAGACCTGCGGCTTCAGCTCGACGTCCGGCATCAAAACGTCATACCCCCGCTCAGCCCGGCGGTGACGTCCGCCCGCGGAACTCCGCCAGCCACGCGTCCCACTCGTTGGCCAGGATCCGCGCTCCGGTGAGACCCTCGGCCTCGTCGGAGGCCAGGAACACGATCGGCGGTCCCATCACGGAGGCCGGCAGCAGCCGTTCCCGCACGGACGACAGCGCCGACTCGGGGATCATTCCGGTCAACGTCGCGCCGCCCGGCGCCAGCAGGTTGACGGTCACTCCGTGTGGCCTGAGGTCCTCGGTCATGATCAGGCTGAGCGCCTCGGCCCCGGCGCGCGACGGGCCGTAGGGCACGAACCCGCGCCTTTCCATCGTCGAGCGGTTGACCGTCACGTTGACGATTCTTCCCCGGCCCTGCGCGACCAGCCGCGGCGCGAACGCGCGCGCGACCAGGAAGTAGCCCGTCAGGTTGGTGGCGATCACGTCCGCGAACCCCTCGGGCGACACCTCCCAGAACGACCTCGGGTCCTCCATGAAGCGCGGATTGACCGTCCGCATCCCGATGCCGGCGTTGTTGACCAGCAGGTCGAGACCGTCGTCGCGCACCTGGGCGGCGGCGGCGGCCACGGCGGCGCTGTCGCGCACGTCGAAGGCGAGCGGCGAAGCCGCCAGGCCCTGGGCGCGCCAATTGACCACGACCTCCTCGAGCCGGCCGCCCGGTCGGCCGCCGACGAATACGGACGCACCCTCGCGCAGGAGCGCCTCGACCATCGCGTAGCCGAGGCCGTTGGTAGCGCCCGTCACCAGCGCCCGGACGCCGTCGAGCCCGGCCACGGCTCAGCCCGTCAGCGGCAGCACCAGGGCCGGCTTATCGATCTCGTGGTCGGCCTTGGTCGCGATCACGCCGGTGCCGATCGCGAAGAACTCGATCACGTGCGATCCCCAGCCGTGGCTGCGCTCGACGATCCGCGCACCCACGATGCCGCCGGCTTGGAGCTCGTCGGCTTCCGCCTGCATCCGCTCCATGGCCAGCTCGCGCGCCTGATAGAGGGCCTGGGTGTAGTTCGGCATCTCGACGTTGCGCCCGACCTGGCGTAGCGACTGCAACATCCCTTGGCGGCCGACGTGGTAGACGCAGTTGCCCATCACCAGGCCGACCGGCCGATAGCCGGCGCGCAGCAACGTGGTGAAGTCCTGGCCGTTGAGATCCGAGGTGAACGGGCGTCCGGTGGGCGCGCGGTGCAGCTCGCCCTCACGGTGTTTGACCGCCGTGCCGACCGCGATGAACTCGGCCAGGTCGGCCCCCCATTCGTAACGGCCGATATCGAGGCGCACGCCGACGATCCCATCGGCCCCGAGCTGATCGGCCTCCTCCTCCATGCGCGTCATCGCCAGCTCGCGCGCGTGGTACATGGCCTGGGTGAGAACGCCCAGCTCCTGGCTCTGGTTCCACATCGCCTGCTGGAAGCCGATGTGGTAGATCGAGCTCCCGAGGACTAGGCCGAGCGGCTCGAAGCCGGATTGCTTGACGAGCAGGAACTCGTTGACCGACAGGTCGCTGGTGAAGAAGCCCCGCGCGACCTCCTCTTTCATCCGGGCGATCCGATCGCGACCGGACGCGGGAATCCCGGCCAGCGAGCCGGACTCGTAGCGCGCCGCGTGCGGCGCGTCTTCGGCCACTACGGGCGGCGCGGGCGGCGGGTTCTGCCTTTGATCGTCGTCGTCTCGTCTCCGAAATGGCATTGTCAGCCTCCTTATTGGATCAGCAGCCGCTCGAGCGCCCGCCTGGTTGTCTCGCTCCGTTGCGCCTCCTGGCTCAGCGCCTCGCCGAGCGCCGCCAGCCACGCGTCGGTGTCCAGCGTCTCGCTCTTGATCACGATCCCCCCGGACAGTCGCGAGCATTTCGTCTCCAACGTACCGTGCTGGTAAGCCAGCTCGAGCCGTTGCCCGCCGGCGTCCAAAGCGATCCGCCGGACGAGCTTGGGACCGAACATCCCGTCGCGTCGGCGTTCCACGCGGACCTTTCCGGGCAGCGCTTGCTCCAACTTCGCCGCCAGGCTCCCCACGAACGCCCCCAGGTCACTCATATCGGCCCGAAGCGCGGCGGTGAGCAGATCTAGGTTGTTGTCGCTCGAGGACACTGACTTGAGCCTACGCCAAGCTGCCGATCGCCGGACGTTCAATTTATATGGGGGCGGCCTGGCGGCCGCCCTTGTTTCGGCCGCGCCGGGGCCCCGGCGCCTCTCCAACCCGAAGTTGTGGCAAAGATCACATTCCCGGGTGCGACACAGGCCTGTTAATCCGGGCATGACCGCACGCATATCTCGATTCCCCCTGTCGTTCATCCGCTGCTCGATCCTCGTGGTCGGGCTTTTCTTGTTGTTGGCCGCTAAGGCCCTGGCCGCGCCCGTGGGCGGGCCGGTGCCGCCGAAGACCAGCGCGACCAGCGTCACCTTCGTCTCGCCTCAGACCGCCTTCGTCCTCGGCACGGCGCCGTGCCCGCACAAGCCGTGCTCGGCGATCCTCCGCACGACGAATCGCGGAAGCTCGTGGGTGGGCCTACCGGCGCCGCTCGAAGGCGTCAGCTATCCCGGAGGCCCCGGTTTGTGGGGGCTGCGCTTCGCCGACGCGAACCACGGCTACGCCTTCGGCGACGGGCTGTGGCAAACCTCCAACGGGGCCGCCGGCTGGACGCGCGTGACCCCACCCGGTCGACTGGTTGACACGCTCGAGGCGGTCCAGGACCGCGAGCTGGTGGCCGTCACCTCGAGCTGCGGGCCGACGAGCATGAACTGCACGAATTCGCTCTCGCTCAACCACCGCCCGATCATCGGCGGAAGCTGGCAGCGGATCCTCACCGTCGGACCCCCGGGTGCCTTTGGGGCCTTCATCGACGTCCACCACAACGTCGTGTGGGTGCTGATGGCCGGCAAGCTGTTCGTCTCGACCGACGGGGGACTCACGTTCAAGTCCCACGGGGTGCCGTGCAACGTCCATGCCACCGGCAACGCCTTCGGTTCGCCCGACTCGATCGCCGACGACGGCTCCCACACCTACCTGCTCTGCACCGGCCAAGGTTTCCTCAGCCACACGATCAAGACCGTCTACTCGACTACCGGAACCGCTTCGGGATGGACCCAGACTGGCCAGCCCCCGACGCCGGGCGACGGCGGGATGCTGGCCGCCGGCAGCGACAACGCGATCGTCGTGGCCAGCTACAGCGCCGCCAGCTGGCTGTATCGCAGCACCGACGGCGGCCACCACTGGCACACGCCGCTGAGCTACGGCGACGGCGGGCTCGGCTGGGCCGACCTCGGCTTCACCACGGCCACCGATGGCGTGGTGATCCACGCGCCGGCTAACACCGATGGCGGCAGCGCCGACTTCCCCGGGCAACTGCAGCTGACCGAGGACGGCGGTCACACCTGGCACGCAGTCTCGTTCTGATCCGCTCAGAGCCCGACGTGGAAGACCAACAGCGCGGCGATGACGGCCACCAGCGCGAGTAGCACGAGCTGAAGCTGGGCGCGCGAGTGGCGTCGAGATGGCCGGCCGCGGACGAACCCGGCCGGCCTTCGTCGTGCCAGCTGACGCCGTGAGCACGAGCTGATAAAGACGCTCTTTCCCTCTTCCATCGCGGTCCTTCAGGCGATCCAATCCCCGCGCGGCGCGGCAGTCAAGCGTCGCGCGGTCAGGATCCCGGAAACAGCGAGGATTCCTGTTACCTTCCGTTCGATGAAGCTCCGAGTTGTTGGCGCGCTGGCGGTCGCCGCCGTGTGCCTGTTTACCGGCACGGCGCTGGCGAGCGGTACGCGCACGCACGCGCAGATTTACACGCCGTTCACGGCGTCGGGCAAGCCCGCGTTTCCGGTTGCCGACACGGTCAGCGGGTATTGCCTGGGCGGCTCGGTCGGCGTCGAACACGCCGGCGCCTGGCATTGCCTCAGCGGCGGTCAGGTGTTCGATCCGTGCTTCGGCTCGCAGAAGGCCAAGGGCATCGTCCTGTGCCTAACGCAAGGTCCGTGGGACCGGCCGATCGTGAAGATGAAGCTGACCCAGCCGCTTCCGCTCCAGTCGGGCCACCGGGGCAGGGCGACGCTGTCCGGGCTTCCGTGGGCGATCCTGACGACGTCGGGATGGAAGTGCGTGATCGCCCGCTCGGAGACCAACCGAGTCGATGGACAGCGGCAAAACTATCTCTGCACGGGCACGGACAAGTGGTTGTGGGGCGCGCCGCAACGCTCCCACGAGCCGTGGCGGATCTGGGCCGCCCCCGACACCGCCACGACGCTCAAGGACCGGGCCAGGATCAAGGCCGCCTGGTTCTAGCCGCGCCACTATTCTCCCGCCCGTCATCGCGAGCAGAGGAGGCACAGTTGCCGGAGGTCGAGGCCCATATCACGGGCACCGTGTGGAAGATCGAGGTCGAGGTCGGCGACAGCGTCGAGGAGGGGGACACGGTCGTGATCCTCGAGTCGATGAAGATGGAGATGCCGGTCGAGGCCGAGGATCCAGGCGTCGTCAAGGAGATCCTCTGCCAGGAGGGCCAGTCGGTATCCGAGGGCGACACGCTCGTTGTCCTCGAGTAGCTCCGCCGGACGGCTGCTGGTCGACGAACCGGCACCCGGCGTAACGCGCCTGACGATCTCCAATCCCGCCAAGCGCGGCGCGCTGGACCATCCGATTCTCGATGCCTTCACCTCGGCGCTGGCCCAGCTCGACGCCCGCTGCGTGATCATCACCGGCGAGGAGACCACCTTCTCGGCCGGTTATGACATTGGAGGCCTCCCGAACGCCATGCTCGCCGACCGCGCCGAGCGGCTGGTGGCCAACCCGTTCACCGCCGCGCTGGACGCGATCGAGGACTATCCCTACCCCACGCTCGCCGCCCTCAACGGCCACGCGATCGGCGGCGGGCTCGAGCTCGCGCTCTCCTGCGATCTGCGCATGGCCGCCGTACCGATCGTCCTCGGGATGCCCCCGGCCAAACTCGGGCTCGTCTACTCACACACGGGAATCCGCAAGTTCATCGACACGATCGGCGCCGCTCGCACCCGCGAGCTGTTCCTGGTCGGCCGCCGCATCGATGTCCGCACCGCGCGCGAGTGGGGCCTCATCAACGCGATCGCCGAACCGGGGCGCCTGGCGGCCCAGGCCGTCGAGCTGGCGCAGGAGATCGCCGCCAACGCGCCGCTCGCCCAGCGTGGGAACAAGCGCGTGATCCGTGCGGTGCTCGAGGCGTCACGGAGGGTCGACCCCGACGTCGAGGCCGAGCTGCTCGAGCTGCGCCAGGCCAGCTTCGCTTCCGAGGACTTCCGCGAGGGCGTCAAGGCGTTCGCCGAGAAGCGAGCCCCGCAATGGCAGGGGAAGTAGTGGCGGCCCTGCTCGTGGTGGCCGCCGTCGTCGTCGGTGGGGTCCTGGCCGTGTTCGCGGTCGGCGCGGTGCTGCGATGGCGGGGGTGGGACACCGGCTGGTCGCGCGCGTGGCGCCACTCGTGGCGCGAAGCCGGTTACCGTGCCGGCGGCACCTGGGCCGAGTTCCGCGATTGGATCCGTTCCGGCAGCTGATCCGGTGAGCCGCCCTCACGGGCGGCGACCGCGACGCGCCCGTGCCCGCTCGCGCCGCTGTGCCGCCAGTACCACCCGTCTCAGGGCGGCGTAGCGAACGCCGTAAGCGCGCGCGATCTGGCGCGGGGTGCGGCCGGCCTTGAGCTCCGAGCGCAGGGTGGCCGGCGTGATCCCAAGCAACGCCGCCGCCGCCACGATCGCGGCCCGGCGCTCCGCACCGGTGCCGAACAGGCTGCGGGCGCTCGGCCTGGCGAACGGCGAGATCAGGTCCGTGTGGGGATTGACCGGCAGCAGCACCGGCGGACGCGACGCCTGCGAGAAGTCGAAGTCGGCCCGCAGATCGCCGAGCTCGGGCTCGTCCTCGCGCACGTCGGGCCGCGGATCTGGCCGCCCGTCGGTCTTCGGGTCGAGCCGCTGGCTGTCCAGGAAGTCGTCCTCGATGAACTTCACGTAGGCGTCCTGGCTGAGAACCTGATGGTCGATGAAGCCGCGGCGGGCGTAGGGGCTGATGACCAGCGCCGGCACGCGCAGACCGTAGCCGTTCTGGTCGACGACGGGCGGGGTCACGTGGTCGTAGAAGCCGCCCCAATCGTCCCAGCAGAGAAAGATCGCCGTGCTCCCCCAATCGGGGCTTTTCATGATCGCGTTGATCAGGCCGGTGACGTACGACTGGCCGGTGCTGACCAGCGCCGGGGGGTGCTCCGAGACCGTGCCGTTGGGGGTGATCCACGACACCGCGGGCAGGCTGCCCAGCTTGGCGTCGATGAAGAAGTTCGAGAGCGACTGGACGTTGCCCAGCTGATCGTCCTGCTGGACGGTGTCGAAATACGGGAGCGGATTCCAGATCCCGGGCGTCTTCGCCCCCTGCTTGACCGGCGCACACGACATCGCCGCGTCGTCGTCGCAGTCGGGCTCGCTGCCCTTGAATACGTAGTAGGCCCAGCTCACGCCGTACTTGTGCAACAGGTAGGTCAGATCGGTCCACTCGTAGTCGGGGGCCTTGGGGCGGCGGACCCCGAGGCCGTAGTCCGGCGGCGGAGGGGGATTCTGGTCATCGTTGACGCAGCGCATCGGATCGTTCTTGACCGGGCAGCGCGCCGACCACTCCGAGACCATGTACAGGTGCTCGGGAAGGCTCCACGAAGCGTCGGACTGGAACATGTGGTCATCCAGGACAAAGTCGCGCGCGTAGGTCCAGTAGTTGGGGATGTCGGCGCCGTTGTGGTAGCCCATCACGTCCGGTCTCCCCCCCGAGTTTCCGCACGCGGGGTTGTAGATCACGATGCACGCCTTGCGCCCTTGGTTCTGCTGCTCGACGAAGCCGTCCATCAGCCCGCCGTCGATGTCCGCCGCCGCATTGTTGGCGCTGTGCGGCCCGCCCAGGTTCCGGTCCTGGCGGTCGTGGAACGGCTTCACGCACCCGCCGGCCTGTGGATCCGGAACGCACGTCCCGGGCGGGATCCCGTCCGCCCCGGGATAGGTGCCGAAGTACGAGTCGAACGAACGGTTCTCCTGCATGATGATGATCACGTGACGGATCTTGTGGATGCCGACCGGCGGCGGGGGCGGCAGGCTCGTGGTGCTCGGCGGCGCGACGGTCGTCGTCGAACGGTGGTGACTCCCCCCGCACCCGGTCACAGCGAGCGCGCAAACCGCGCACGCGAGGGCGATCAACCGAAGTCGCACGCGCCTCGGAGAGCTATTCCTCGAACGGTTCGAAGTCCGCCTTGCGAGCGCCGCAGACCGGGCAGAACCAAGTCTCGGGAATCGACTCGAACGGCGTTCCCGGCGGGATCCCCCCGTCGGGATCGCCATCGGCCGGGTCGTAGATGAACCCGCAAGATCCACAAATCCACTTCACGCGCCGAAGCGTAGCGACGCGGCTCGCTTCTCGGCTCGCTCGCCGACACCTGTAGGGTCGTGGCCATGGACCCGCCTCGGCCCGCCCCCGGCGAGGAGCTGAACCCCGGCCAGGTGACCGTCCCGCGCCCAGCCGCGACGGTCATCCTCCTGCGCGGCGGCCCATACGCGCTCGAAGTCCTGCTCGTCCGCCGCAATCCCGACGCCCGGTTCATGGGTGGCGCGTGGGTTTTCCCCGGCGGATCAGTCGACGCCGGCGAGGGTTGCGGCCTGCCCGCGCTGCGCGCCGCGGCGATTCGGGAGCTCGGCGAGGAGGCGGGGATCACGATGAACTCGCCCGACGCGCTCGTCCCCTTCGCCCGCTGGATCACCCCGGCGGAGGTCAAGACCCGCTACGACACGTGGTTCTTCCTCGCGCCGGCACCCCCCGGCGCGGAGGCTCGCATCGACGGCAGCGAGATCGTCGACGCCCGCTGGTACGCGCCGGCCGCCGCCCTCGAAGACGCCGACCGGGGCCGCCTCTACCTCGTGTTCCCTACGATGAAGCAGCTCCAGCAGCTCTCCGGCTTCGTCTCGGCGGACGCCTTGCTCGAACACGCCCGGGGTCGCCCCATAATCCCCGTGCAACCGAAGGTCGTACTTTCCGGCGAGACGGCTCGCATCGTCCTGCCGGGAGAGCCGGGCTACGAGAACCGCTGATTCCCGCGGTCGCGCGCCGCGGGCGTTAGCCTTGTGGGGTCCGATCGAGGAGAGGTCAAGTGTCCGAAGACGACAAGCCCGAACCGCAACGCGGCCCCTCGTGGAGCGCCGAGGCCGCAGCCGTCCGCTGGGGCGAGAAGCACCCCGAGGACGATGTCGAGCATCCGCCGCCCTGGGACGCGCCCGAGTCCGACGACGGCGTCCCGAATCGCCATTCGGCCAGCGCTGAGGCAGCGTCGCTGCGCTGGCACGAGCAGCACCCGGACGAAGACGAGCCGGCCTGAGCGGCCAGCGTGAGCGGGCCTGAGCGGCCGCCGCGCGCTAAGTGTCGGAGTTGAAGTTCGGCAGCCCCAGCGTCTGGAGCCAGTGATCGACCGTGATGTTGAGCTGCGTGAACTCGCCGGTCCAGATCAGCACTCCCATCCCGATCAGGACGAGCCCGCCGATGCCGATCACGATCGGGTAGTGGCGTTTGACGACGCTCAGCGCCGAGGTCGCCTTGGCGAACGCGAGCCCCGTGATCAGGAACGGCACGCCGAGGCCGGCGCAGTAGACGGCCAGTAAAAACGCGCCGTGGGCAGCCGAGCTCGAGGCCCCGGCGGCGGTCACGATCGCCCCCAGCGTGGGTCCGGTGCACGGGGTCCACGCCAGCGCAAACGCCGCGCCCGTCAACACCGGCCCGCTGCGCCCCGCGCGCTCCATCAGCGCGGTGACGTGCCATTCCCGCGCCAGGTAGGGGACGAACGGCGCGAGCACGAACACGCAGCCCATGAAGATGATCAGCGCGCCGGAGATCTTCAGCGCCGCCGGACCCGTGAGCGCCTCGTGCAGCGCCTGCTGTCCGAGCAAGCCGAGCGCGATGAAGATCGTCGAGAAGCTGGCCACGAAGGCCAGGCTCGGCCCGATCACCCGACTGGCCCGTATCTCCGACGGCGCCACGCCCGCCACGGCCGAGATATAGCCCGGCACCAGCGGCAGCACACACGGGGACAGGAACGAGATCAGCCCCGCAGCGAACGCCACCGGAATGCCAATGCCCGAGGCAGGGTCCATCGCCCGAGTGAGTGTAGTTCCGGGTGCTTTCTCCGCGCTTCAGGCGATAGGCTGGCCGTCCGGCTTCAGCGGTGGTAGCGTCGGCTTATGGCTACCACCGCCCCCACCCTCCAGAATTTCATCGGCTCCGAGCCGCGCGATCCGGCCGACGGCCAGACCGAAGCGATCCTCAACCCGGCCACGGGTGACGTGATCGCGCACGCTCCGGTCTCTACCGCGGCTGACGTGGATCAGGCGGTGCAGGCCGCCCGCCAGGCCTTCCCCGGCTGGTCGACGACAACCCCCGGCGAGCGCGCGCTCGGTCTTCTCAAGCTCGCTGACACGATCGAAGAGCACGCGGATGAGCTCGCCGAGATCGAGGCCGACAACGCCGGCAAGCCGATCAACGCCTTCCGCGACGACGAGATCCCGTTCATGGTCGACAACCTGCGCTTCTTCGCCGGGGCGGCGCGATGCCTCGAGGGCCGTGCGGCCGGCGAGTACGTGAGCGGCTACACCTCGATCATCCGGCGCGAGCCGGTCGGCGTGATCGGCCAGATCGCCCCGTGGAACTACCCGCTGATGATGGCGGTGTGGAAGATCGGGCCGGCGCTGGCGGCCGGCAACACGATCGTCCTCAAGCCGGCCGAGACGACGCCGCTGACGACGCTGAAGCTGGCCGAGTTCTGCGCCGAGATCTTCCCCACCGGCGTGCTCAACGTGATCACCGGCCACGGCGACCCTGCCGGGCAGGCGCTCGTCACCCACCCCGAGGTCGACATGGTCTCGCTGACCGGCTCGGTCGACACCGGCAAGTGGATCGCGGCCCATGCCGCCGACACGCTCAAGCGGGTCCACCTCGAATTGGGCGGCAAGGCTCCGGTGGTGGTCTTCGATGACGTCGACATGGCGACCGCCATGGAGACGATCGCGGGAACCGGCTACTACAACGCCGGCCAGGACTGCACCGCTGCCACCCGCGTGTTGGCGAGCGCGAACGTCCACGACGACGTGGTCGCCGGTCTCGTAGAGCAGGCGGGCGGCCTCGTGGTGGGCGACACGCGCTCAGCCGACACGACGCTCGGTCCGCTGAACTCGGCTCGCCAGCGCGACCGGGTCGAGGGCTTCCTCGCCCGGCGCCCGGGCCACGCGGAGCTGGCGACCGGCGGCAATGAGCCGGACCGCCCCGGCTTCTTCCTCGAGCCCACCGTCGTCGCCGGCCTCCACCAGGACGACGAGATGATCCAGCGCGAGATCTTCGGACCGGTGATCACCGTGCAGCCGTTCTCCGACGAGGCGGAGGCCATCGCCTGGGCCAACGGAACGCCTTACGGGCTTGCGGCCTCGGTATGGACGCGGGACGTCGGACGGGCGATGCGCGTCGCCAACGCCCTGCGCTTCGGCTGCGTCTGGATCAACGACCACATCCCGCTGGCCTCGGAGATGCCTCACGGAGGTTTCAAGCAGTCCGGCTACGGCAAGGACCTGAGCATGTACGCGCTCGAGGACTACACCGAGATCAAGCACGTGATGGTGTCGCTGTCCTGAATGTGACGCCACGTAGTAACTTTCATCCCGGTCGCTCGTTGTCAGTGAGCTAAGGGGTCTCGTGGAAGTCTCTGCGCTTCAAGCACCCGTAGGACTGACCCGGAGTCGTCTTTCGGTGTCAGGTCGGCTGCTCCGATTGCGATCGGATGAGCAGCTCGTGGCGCTGTTCCGGGAGGGACACGATGACGCCTTCCGGGTGATCCACGACCGTTACCGCGCCCGGCTCTTCGCCTACGCGCGCCAGATGTTGTCCGGCTCCCACCAGGATGCCGAGGATGCCCTCCAGGACGTGTTCGTGCGCGCCTACTCGGGACTGCGGGCCAACAATCGCGAGCTCGCCCTGCGCGCGTGGCTGTATCGGATCGCCCACAACCGCTGTATCGACGAGTTGCGACGGCCGCCCCCGCCGCCGCCGGAACTGATCGAACTGGTGCGCGCGCCCGTCCAGGACCCAACCGCCGAGGCCGAGCAACGCGAATCCCTCCGACGCCTGTTGGCCGACGTTCAGCGACTCCCCGATCAACAGCGTTCCGCCCTGCTGATGCGCGAGCTGGGAGGGATGTCCTACGCGGACCTGTCCGACTCGCTCGAGGTGACGGTGCCGGCCGTCAAGTCGCTGCTCGTCCGCGCTCGCGTCGGCCTCGCCCGGGCCCAGCAAGCCCGCGACACCGCCTGCTCGGACATCCAAGAGGAGCTGATCGTCGCCCACGACCGCGGCGTTCGGCCCAGCGGCATGGCCCGCCGACACATGCACGAGTGCGCCGACTGCCGCGATTTCCGCCGCCAGATTCGCGGCGTCAGTCGCCAGTTCGCCGCCCTCCTTCCAGTGCTGGGACCCGCCGGCGTGTTCGCCAAACTGCTCGGGCTCGGCGGGTTCGGGGGCGGTGCGGGAAGCGGCGCGGCGGCGGGAAGCGGCGCGGCGGCGGGAAGCGGGGCAGCGGCCGGAAGCGGCGTGGCCGTGGGAAGCGGCGCCGCGGCGATCGGCGGTGGTGGAGCCATCGCCTCGGTCGGCGCGATCGGCGCCGGCCACGTGGCGACCCTCCTCGCGGCGGCGGTCGTCACGGCCGGTGGTGCCGTAGAGATCCAGCACACGATCACCGCCCACCGAGCCCAGCCCATCCATCGCCTGGCGGCGGCGCCGACAGCCAACGTGTCGAGCCTCAGGGCGGCGACCGACCAACCGTCGGCCACCACGGCTCCATCCACTGCCTCCACCACCGTCACCCAGTCCGGAGTCGCTCCGCCATCACAGGTTTCCTCGACCTCCACCGTGCCGTCGGCTTCGGCTAGCACGAACCAGAGCACGACGTCGACGCCTACTCAGCCGCCTCCGGACGTCATGTGGCCGAACTCCTCGCCCACGGTGCCGCTCAACAACGACCCCGGCGTTCCACAGAACCCGCCGGTGCAGACGATTCCGGTCTACCCGCTGCCGAGCGACCCGACGACTCCAACTGGCACCACCAGCCCGAGCACGCCGGGCAGCACGACGACCACGACTGATCCTGGGGCGACCACGACGACCACGACGACGACCACAACGTCACCGTCGACGCCGACCGGGAACTCCGGCACGGATCCGAGCGGAGGCTCATCGCAGGGCTCGAGCACGCCGCCCAACGCGCTCACCACCGCCTCGGCCGCGTCGGCCACCCCGATCGGATCCCCCGCCGGCGCCTCGTCGAACTCGACCGCCCAGGCGGCCTCCTCTTCAGGGAGCTGACGGCGGCCCGCTCCCCGGCGACCGAGCCCTACCTCGAGAAGCTCGACCACGAGCAGCTGCTCGTCCGCCGTGGCCGCCGCTCCGGGCTCTACACGATCGTCGCTGTTCACTGCACCAGCCGCGGTCCAGCCCTCGGTGGCTGCCGAATGTGGGCCTACGACGACTCGCGCGCCGCGCTGCGCGACGCCATGCGTCTGTCCCGCGCGATGACCTACAAGGCGGCGGTCGCCAACCTGCCGCTGGGCGGCGGCAAGGGCGTGATCATGCTCCCGGCCGACACCGCGGTCGACGCCCGCCGTCGCCACGCGGCGCTGCTCGACTTCGGCGACACGGTCGAGCTGCTCGACGGCTCCTACATCACCGCCGAGGACGTCGGGACCTCCAGCCGCGACATGGCCGTGATCGCGGGGCGGACGCCCCACGTGGCCGGTCTGGCCCGTAGACGGGGAGGATCCGGCGATCCGAGTCCGTTCACCGCGCTAGGAGTCCAAGCCGCCATTACGGCGTGCTGCCGCCGGGTGTTCGGCTCCGACTCGCTCACCGGACGGACCGTCTGCGTGATCGGTCTCGGCCATGTCGGGTCTCGGGTGGCCAAGCGCCTCGCCACCGCGGGAGCCAGGTTGACGCTCTCCGACCTGGACGAGACCAAACGCGTCCTCGCCACCGAGCTGGGCGCGCGCTGGATCCCCGCCCACCGCGCCCTCACGGCCGCCGTCGACGTGCTCACCCCATGCGCACTCGGCGGCCTATTCGACGATCGCACGGTCCCCCGGCTCCGTTGCCGGATCATCGCCGGTGCCGCCAACAACCAGCTCGCCCACGAACGGATCGCGGATCTGCTCGCCGCCCGCCAGATCCTCTGGGCCCCGGATTTCGTCGTCAACGCCGGCGGACTGATCAACATCGCCGAAGAGCTCAACCACTACGAACCATCGGCCGCGCGCGTCCGCGTCCGCGCGATCGCCGCCACGCTGACCGAGATCCTCGACGCAGCCGCCGCGAACGCCATCACGCCGCTGGCCGCGGCGCTCGAACTCGCGCGCCGCCGGTTGCCGCCAGATCCCGGAAGCGGTTCTTAGCCGCATGGCTTCCGCCCTCGGGGCGGGGGCGTTTGGCGGTTGTGGGGCTTCCTCGGTTCTAAACCTCGGCCGGCAACCTCCAGCCGCTCGGCCGCTCGACTCCTGCCGGTAGAAGCCCCTGATCGTCGAGTTTGTCCAGATGCGCCGCCAGCGTGACCGCCGCTGCCGGCCGGAGGCCGGCGGGAGCGTCGGCCCACACGTCGTCGAGTAGCTCGTCAGTGGTCCGCTTGCCGGCTTGCAGGGCCGCGAGGAGACGCCGCTCGCGATCGAGGCGATGCTCGATGTACTGGTCGAGCTTGGCCCTCGGATTGTCGACCGGTGGACCGTGTCCCGGCAGGAGGAGGGTGAGCTCGCGGTGGCGCAACCGGTCCAGGGCGGTCAGATAGCCGGCCAGCGCCCCCGGGTCCGGGTAGACGAACACGCTGCCCTCGCCGAGGACCGCGTCGCCCGTGAACGCGACGGTCCCCGCCACGAACGCGAGATGGTCCGGAGCGTGGCCTGGCGTCTGGATGACTTCGAACGGTCCGAAGTTGCTGCCGTCGGTCAGCAGCACGTCGGCTTGGCCGCGGGCGGCGCCCAGCGGCGCCTCCCGGTAGCGGCGCCGGAGGGTTGGGATCAGCTCCGCGTGGTCGGCGTGGTCGTGCGTCAGGGCGATCCCGCCCAGCCCGCCGCGGCGATCGAGCTCGGTGATCAGGGCGTCGCGGTGCGAGCCGATGTCCGGCCCCGGATCGACCACCCAGGCCGGATCGGATCCCACGATCCACGCGTTCGAGCCGGTGAGCGTGAACGGCCCCGGGTTCGGCGCGACGAGCCCGACGATGTCATAGCCAGGGAGTTCGATGCGCGTCATCGCCGGGATCCTATTCGCGGACCACGGCGACCCCGCTGCTGCGAGAATCGCACCATCTCTCCCGACCTGGACGCGATGACCGATCTCCAGACGCCGTGGTGCGTGTACACGGTGGCGAGCCTCCGCGTGCGGGAGCACATTGAGGCCGGAGCGGACACGATCGATGAGCTGGCTCGGGCCACGGGGGCCGATCCTTACGCGCTGCATTGCGTCCTCGGATATCTGGTCGGCAAAGGCGTGTTCGTCGAGCTCGAGCCGGGCCGGTTTGAATGCAACGACGCTGCCCGCAAGCTGTTACAGCCATCCGCGTTCCTGGACCTCGAGGGCATCGGGGGCCGGATGGCCTACGCGTGGAGCACGCTGCCGGAGTTCGTGCGGACCGGCAAGCCCGCTTACCGCAAGGTATTTGGCCTTCCCTTCTGGGAGGACCTGGCGGCGCATCCAGCGCTCGCCGCCAGCTTCGACGCTTTGATGGGGGTCGTCGGTCACGGAGTGCCCAACCCACACTTCGAGCTGGCCGACGGTTGGAACGGCGTCCAAACGCTCGTCGATGTCGGTGGTGGGACGGGCGCCATGCTGGCCGAGATCCTCCGCGCACGACCGGGGCTGCGCGGAACGCTGGTCGACCTGCCCGGCACCGTCGTGCGTGCCGCGCAGGTGTTCGAGGCCGCCGGGGTCGCGGATCGCGCGAGCACCGTCGGTCAGAGCTTCTTCGACGTTCTGCCGGCGGGCGCCGACATCTACCTCCTGCGCAAAGTGCTCAACGACTGGCCCGACGAAGAGACCATCGCAATCCTTACCCGCTGCGCCGAGGCCGCCCGCCCAGACGGCGTGATCGCCATCATGGGTGGCGTCAGTCCGGACGACGAACCCCGACGGCTGACCAACGAAATGCCGCTCGTCGGGGGCAAGACCAACACGGTGGCCGAGTTCGACGGCATCGCGCACCAGGCCGGTCTCCGGGTCGTCCGGGCATCTGCGCAGCCGGCCGGCTTCCTCGTCGAGTGCCGGCCCGCCTAGGGTGCGTCCGGAAATTAGCTGTGGGAATTGACGCGTGGCTGGGCGTGACTGGCGCCGCCGGCTCGCCTCGATAATACCGGGAGTATTTGAGGGCGAGCCGGTGGCGTCAGGCGTGTCCAGACGCCGTCAAAACCGCAAATAATTTTCGGACGGGCCCCTAGCTCACGGCCCCCAGCTCGCCCCACCGGTTTCGTCCTCCGTGGTTTAAACCGACCACGAGGCCCTGGGCCCGCTTATGATTCGCCTCGAAGAGGCGCACGAATCTTCGGATCTCCCTGAGGGAGAGGGGTAACAATGGCCCGGGGCTGCAGGTCCTTGATCGGACGGTTTGGGCTAGCGATTGGCGTCCTGTCGACCGCGGCCGCCATCGCCGCCAACGGGGCGTCCGCGGCCACCTCCGCGGCCGCCACCGCGCCACCGCCGCTGTCCCTGGACCTTGCGCCGGCGAACATCGCCTCCACGTATGGCAGCGGCTCGTTCGGCACCTGGGGAGTGGATCAGTTCGGGTTGCCGTATTACCGCTACCAGGCCGACGAGCTGACCGACCCGAACGCCCGGCAGGAAGAACTCGGCGGCGCCACCGCGGCCCAGCACCAGGTGGGCAACGACAACATCAAGGGGATGGCCTTCAACGACGGCTACACCGAGTTCTGGAGCCAGGATCGCCTGTCGCAGTGGGCCAACCTCTACCAGCCTCAGTTTGATCACTATGCGGGCGGGTTCGGCTGGCTCAAGGTCGGGAGCCAGGTCGCGTCGACGCTGTATCTGGACAACACCGATCTCGAGCGCGACTTTGGCGTCGGCTACTACCGCAAGCAAACCGCGCTGGCGGGCGTGGATGTGACGCAGACCGTGTACGCGCCGTTCGGCAGCGACCCGGTGCTGCTGGATGACGTCACGCTTCACAACACCACCGCGGCGCCAATCAACGCTTCGTGGTTCGAGTATTGGGACGTCAACCCGGTTGACGTGGCGCCCGGCCGTAAGCAGAACATCGGGATTCGCTCGCCGAACTGGAATCCCGCCAGCGACACGTTGTCGGTGCAGCAGGTGACGGCCAAGCTGGGCGACGTCGCACCGCTCAGCGTCTTCGCGGCCGCGCTGAACACCCCGGTCGACGGGTTTGATACCTCGGTGCCCGCCTTCTTCGGCTCGGGCAGCCGGGCCGTGCCGGCCGAGGTGAGCGCCGATCAGCTCAGCGACTCGATCGCTCCGCCCTCGACACCGGGCGAGCCTGGGGACACCCTGTTCGTGTTGCGCTCACCGGTCACGCTGGCGCCCGGCGCGACGGTCACGCTTCATTACGTCTACGGCATGGCCCACCGGTTCCAGATTGCCGGGCTGGTCTCGAAGTACCGGGCGGAAGCGAACGCCTTTCAGGTCAGCTCACGGGCGTGGGCGGCGTGGCTCCCCAAGGCCGACTTCGGACCCCTGTACCGGTGGGTGTCGCGGGAGCTCGAATGGGACGCCTACCTGCTCCGCTCGGCGTCGGTGTACGAGGAGGTCTGCGGCCACTACACGATCACCCAGGGCGGCTATTACCAGTACGGGAACGGCGAGAACATCGGCTTTCGCAGCTGGCTTCACTACCTGCTCCCGATGGTCTACGCCGACCCGGGACTCGCCCGCGAAATCCTCCGCTACGCGATCTCTCTACAGCCGCCGGGCGGGGGCGAGTTCCCGTACGGAACTGGCCAGCTGTGTACGCTCGCTCGCGAGGGGACCTCAGACGACCTCGACTTCTGGCTGTTGCTCGCGGCCGGCGAGTACGGGCTCGGCTCGCGGGACACCCATTTCTTCGACGAGCAGCTGCCGTTCTACGGGACGAGTCAGACCGCGAGCGTCTGGCAGCACCTCAAGCTGGCGTTCCGCCATCAGGAGTCCCTGCTCGGCCCCAACGGTGACTACGTATCGGGGACGACCGGGGACTGGAGCGACTTCAGCACGGTGTTCGAGGGTATGACCGAGTCGACGCTGGTCACCGCCCAGCTCGCCTACGCCTACCCGCAACTGGCCGCGCTCGCCGACCTTCGCGGCGACCACGCGTTCGCCGCCCAGCTCCGTTCAGCGGGCGCCCGTGACCTGGCCACCGTGAGACGTCAGTGGACCGGCGGCGGCTGGTACTCACGTGGCTACGCCGGCGCCACCCAGCTCGGGCAAGGCGCCATCTTCGAGGAGCCGCAGCCGTGGGCCATCCTCGCCGGAGCACCGAATCCGACCCAGGCCCAGACGCTGGTCAACAACATCCGCCGCTACCTGGACGGCGTCGGCGCACCGGCCGATCTGCACGGCCCGGCCTTGACCGGATCGGCGCTGACCCCCGCCTACAACGACCCCGAGGTGACCGAACGCACGACGATCGGTTCGGGCGGCGCGCAAAACAACTCCAACTACCCGGGCGGCAGCTGGTTCGATCCCAACGGCTGGATGACGTGGGCGCTGGGCGAGCTCGATGGAACCGTCCCGGGCGCACGGGGGCTGGCATGGAGCGAGTATCTGCGCAACACCCTCGCCACCCACGCCACCGTATTCCCCGACCACTGGGGTGGGACGATCTCGATCGACGACAGCTGCTGGTCGTGGTATTCGCAGCACCCGGAGATGTGCGGCGACGGCCTCCACCCCGGCTTCGACGGTCAGAACACCGAGCAGCCCGCCTGGATGGTTATGGACGCGATCCGCCTGGCCGGGATCACGCCGACCCAGAGCGGCTTCCTGATCGCGCCGCACTATCCCTTCTCGCTCTTTTCGCTGCGGCTGCCGGATGCGGGCATCGCCTCCGAGACCGACCGGCTGCGAGGATATTTCGTCACCCAGCAATCGGGACCGCTCACGCTCGAGGTGAAGGTTCCTGCGGGCGTCCGGAGCCCAACCACGTGGGCCAACGGCCGTGAGGTGCTGCACGCGTTCGCCGGCGGCTACGTGGGTTTCACGTTCGCGACGGTCGCCGGCCGTCCCGCCGACTGGGCGGTCACCTGGCCCGCTTGAGCCGTCCGAGCGACCTGATCGGCCGCACGACCCGAGACGGCCGGGTGGATCGCAGCGCTGGCGATGGCAGGCGTCTTCGCCGACGCAAGCAGGTGATATGACTATGCCGATGAACCGTACCCCGGGCGCGCCCACACCCGACCCACTCCACCCGAGCCGTGCAGCTGTAGCGTGAGGTGGGTGGGTTACAAGCCGCCGAGGGGTGCGGTGCCGACTGACACCGCTTCGACCGAAGGTGCCTTGCCCGACGGGCTCGAGATGGAGCACTGGAGCCTGCTGGCGTTCATCGTCCGCGACAAGCGACTGCTGTTCGGCGTGTTGGCGGTTCTCGTAGTGCTCGTGGCAGTCGCCACCCTCGAGATCGTGGGTCCAAAGGTGACGACCGTCAGCGACTCGACCCCATGCTCACAGTGGGGCTCGGCCAACGACTCTGAACAGGACGCCTACGCTGCGCTGTACGTAAGGGAGCATGGCGCCGTCCCCGGCGGCGGGACCACCGTCAACGACGTCCTGGCCTCGATCAACTTCGGCTGCGTGCAGGCCTTCAGCTCCGACGAGGAGGACACGGTGTCGGTCCTCCAGGCGATCAGGGGGCAGTACTGAGGACCCAGGCGCACTCCCGACCCGCGAGTCCCTGGCCCCGCCCCGCCGGTCCCGGCACACCCGTCCCCGCGCGCCCGCGCTTCGTTGGCGCGAAACTGATGATCAGATTAGAATCCTCTTATCTCGGTGTATTTGCTTCAGCGGGAATGTATAAACCTGGCCCGCCGGTCTGCACCAGGGGAGGAGCAGGCTCGGCGGCTGACGATTCGACCCCCAGGAGCCCCGCAACGTACATGAGCGGCACGCAACGTCGATGAGCGGTACGGGGAAGCGTGCGCTCGTGACCGTGGTCCTAGCGGTGGTGGTCTGCGCCGCGATCGGACTGTACGTCGGCTTGTACCTCGTCAACGTGCCGGGCTCGGTTGCCGCGACTCAGACATCGGCCGGGACGCACCTTTATCTGGCCACCGTGCCGGCGGCCGAACTCAGCGATCCCCACAACACGTGGGTCTCGTTCTACGCGGTGAATGCCACTTCGGGCGATTGGCGCCACGACACCACGTACGTGCTGCCTGCCAACTCACTGGTGACGGTGACCATCTACGAGTACGACACCCAGACGGGGCTGCGCAATCCGTTCATCAGCCAGGTGAGCGGCACCATCGGGGGCACGTTCCTGCTCGACGGCAAGCGGACGAAAGCCATCGATCCGGATACGGCTTCCCATGTTTTTGCGATCCCGCAGATTGGATTGTCCGTGCCGTTGATGGGACCGGGCAACAACGCCAAGAACCTGTGTAGCAACGCGCCGTGTTCGCTGAGCAACGCGCACGAAACGATCACCTTCACCTTCCGGACCCCGGTCAAGGGCCTGTACCGCTGGCAGTGCTTCGTGCCGTGCGCGGCTGGATTCATCCAGGGCAACGGCGGGCCGATGCAGACCGTCGGCTACATGGACGGCTTCGTCAAGGTCGTGTGACCGTGCCCGGAGGGCGCTGACCGTGGAGACCGAGGACCACCACTGGCGTAACGTCGTCGTGCTGTGGTTGGTGGCGAGCGTGATCGTCACGCCGATCATCGTGTTCGTGGTCGGACCCGGGCTCCCACCCGGCAACGGGAGCGTCGAGGCGTCGGGGCAGGTCGTGGACAACACCGTGCTGCTGGCGACGGCCACACCCGTGGCCCTCGCCGTGCTCGTCTACTTCGGCTACGCGATGTGGGCGTTCCGCGAGCGCTCGCCCGACGTCGTGCTCGACGGCCCGCCGATCAGGGGCAACTCGAGCGTGCAGTTCTGGTGGTTGATCGTCACGACGGGGCTGGTCCTGTTTCTCGCCGGCTACGGCACGGTAAGGCTGCTGGCCGACGGCTCCGGGGGCGGCCAGGGGCCCAACCCGATCGCCATCCCGGCCCACTCGAGCCCACCCCTTCAGGTTCAGGTGATCGCCCAGCAATGGCAGTTCACGTATCGCTTTCCGTCCTACGGGGGTGTCGAGACGCGAGCCATCGAGCTGCCCGAGAACACGCTGGTCGAGTTCAACGTGACTTCGCTGGACGTGATCCATTCGTTCTGGGCCTACCAGCTCGGCGTCAAGGCCGACGCCAACCCCGGCGTCAACAACATCGCCTACGTGACGACGAAGGGGCGGCTCAACTTCAACGTGCGCTGCGCCGAGCTCTGTGGGCTGTGGCACGGCTACATGTTCAACTCCGGCCAGGTCGTGCCCAAGGCGCAATTCGTGTCCTGGATCACGCAGCAGCGGGCGCAGTACGCCCCCGCCACGAGCGTGCTGGGGCCGTACTCGAAGACGTACTTCCCAATACCATTGAGGAGGGGCGGATGAGCGCAGTAGCAGTATCGCCTCCGGCCCGCCGTTCCGGCTGGGGGCAGCTGATCGGGTTCAACCTGCTGGCCGGAGTCGTGCTCGGCATCGGTGGCTGGTTTCTCGGCTACTTCATCGGCGATCACATCCACGGCGCCGGCGTCGCCTACTACAGCACCGAGTCCGGGGAGAACGACATCGCGATCATGCTCGGCTACGTCCTCGGCGTCGTCGGCTTCCTGGTCGGGCTGGGATTCGCGAACTACCCGCTGAAACGGATGCTGGGTTACCCGCCCAGCCTGGCCGAGCGGGAGGCTGAGGACCACGGGCTGATTCGCTACTTCTCGCTCAGCACCGACCACAAGGTCGTGGCCAAGCAGTACATGATCGGGATCGGAGTGTTCTTCGCGATCGGCGGGCTGAACGCGATGCTGATCCGCACCGAGCTGCTGCAGCCCAACGTGCACGTGTTCGGCGCCAACCAGTACCTGACGCTGGTGGGCATGCACGGGTCGATGATGATGGGGATCATGACCTCGGGGATCCTGGGACCATTCGCCAACTGGCTCGTGCCGTTGATGATCGGCTCGCGGCGGATGGCCTTCCCGCGGATCGAGTCGTTCACGTTCTGGTTGTTGATGGCCGGCTCGGTGATCCTGCTCACCACGATTTTCTTCGGCGGCTTCCAGACCGGCTGGACGGGCTATCAACCGCTCGGCGCGCAAGGGACGGCGGGGTACGACGCCTACATCGGCTTCTTCGCGCTCGTCGGCTTGTCGATGACGCTGTTCGGCTTCAATCTGATCGTCACGATCATTACCATGCGCGCGCCCGGGATGACCTGGTCGCGTTTGCCGATCTTCGTGTGGGCGGCGCTCGCGACCGCGGCGCTGATGGTGCTGGCGGCCCCGATGCTGATCGGCGCGCTGTCGATGGCGGCAATGGACCGCACGGTGCAGACGGCGTTCTTCATACCCGGCGCGGGAGGCAGCGCCTATCTGTTCCAGAACCTGTTCTGGGTCTTCGGCCATCCGGAGGTCTACGTCCTCGCGCTGCCGGGCTTTGGAATCGTGCTCGAGCTGTTGCCGGTGTTCGCGCGCAAGCCGCTGTGGGGCTACCGCTTGGCGGTGGCCGGAATGCTCGGCGTGGCGTTCCTGAGCTTCTTCGTGTGGCAGCACCACCTGTTCGTGTCGGGTATCAACGCCGACCTGCGGCCGTTCTTCATGCTCTCCACCGAACTGATCTCGTTGCCGACCGGATTCATCTTCCTGTGTGCGATGGGGACGTTGTGGCGTGGGCGAATACGGTTCACCGTGCCGATGCTGTTCTGCCTCGCCTGGGCGTTCAACTTCCTGTGGGGCGGGATCTCGGGAGTGTTCAACTCCGATGTTCCCAGCGACGTGACCACTCACGGCAGCTTCTTCGTGATGGCCCACTTTCATTACACGATCATGGGCGGGCTGGTTTTCGCTTTCTTCGCCGGGATCTATTACTGGGTGCCGAAGATGTACGGCTACAAGCTCAACGAGAGGCTGGGCAAGATCCATTTCTGGGTGATGTTCATCGCCTTCAACTCGACCTTTGCCCCCCTCTTCGGACTCGGCTTCCTGGGCATGGCGCGGCGCGTCGTTACATATCCCGCGAACTTGCAGGGTCTCAACGACTGGGTGTCGGGATCCGCTTACGTCCTCGGATTCTCGATGCTGATATTCCTGTTCAACGTGATCTGGTCGCTCGTGATCAAGCGCGAGCCGGCAGAGGTCAACCCATGGCACGCCAAGTCGACCGAGTGGCAACTGCCTACGCCGGTTCCGGTGCACGACTTCGACCGCATCCCGACCTTCGACCAGGATCCATACCCGTACGGTGAGCCGGCGCCCACCGTGATACCAGTGGTAACGCCGGCCGGAGGGAGCGCGTAGACATGGAAGCCTCGGCACCCCAGGCCGTGCAGTTCGAGCCCGAGCCGCGCCAGTGGCAGCCCAGGGCGATCTGGGTGGGCGGTCGCCTCTTGTGCGGGTCGATCTCGTTCTTCTTCGCCTCCTTTTTGTTCGCCTTCTTCTATCTCGACGCCCTCGACGTCAACCACAACTGGACGATCGGTCCCGTACACCCGTCTCAGGGGCTCGGGGTGGCGATCATGGCGCTGTTTCTCGTCGGCGCCGTGATCTACCGGTTGGCCGCCAACCGCCCGGCCGACGTGCTCTCGGCGGGAATCGTCGCGGTCGTGATGGCGCTCGTGGCGGTAGGGCTCCAGTTCTTCGAGTACACCACGCTTGACTTCGGCGCCGCCAGCGGCGGCTATGCGGCCGTGTTCTTCGGCTGGACGGCGACGTACGCGATCGTGGCGCTGTTGGGCATTTTCTGGATCGAGACTCAGATGGCCAATCTGTGGCAGATGCGACGCGCGGGCGGGCCGCGCGAGACCGAGGCCCCGGCCGGCGAGGAGGCGCTGCTCCGGGCCGGGATCGAGGCCTCCTCGTTCTACTGGACCTACTTCGTCGCGATCGGCGTCCTGGCCTACATCGTCCTCTATCTCGTCGGACCATGAAGCTCAGCGACTGGGCGCTGGACCCGTCGCTGATCTACGTCGCCCTGGCCGCGTGCCTGTATCTGCTCGGCAGCCAGGGCCGGGGGCGTCCCAAGCCTCGAGAAGCGGTCGCGTTCGTTGCCTCGCTGCTCACGATCGTGATCGCGCTCGACTCGCCGATCGACGTGTACGCCGATCAGCTGTTCTGGGTGCACATGCTCCAGCATGTTCTGCTCCTGACGGTCGCGCCGCCGCTGTTCCTGCTCGGCCACCCATGGCCACGGATGTGGCGGGCGCTGCCCCTCGGACCGCGGACCGCCGTCGCCCGGACGGTGGTCCACGCCCGCTGGACCTCCCCGCTGCGCGCACTCGCGCGGCCGCTCTCCGCCTTCATCCTGTTCAACGCCACGATCGTCTTCTGGCACATCCCGGCGGCCTACGACCTCACGCTCACCAACGGGACCGTGCACGCGTTGGAGCACGCGATGTTCTTCTTTACGGGCCTGCTGTTCTGGGCCCGCGTGATCGATCCGGGTCCGTTGCGACCGCGGCTGGTGTGGCCGACCCGGATCGCCTTCGTGACCGGCGCGATGGTGGTGAGCTGGTTACTGTCGCTCACTCTCGTCTTCATCCCGCGCGCCATCTACAGCTATTACGCGGCGCTGCCCACCCGGCCGGGAGGGATCAGCGCGCTAACCGATCAGCAGCTTGCCGGGGGCGTGATGTGGGTGCTCGGATCGATCGCGTACACGATCACCTTCATCATCGGCTTCTACCGGTGGCTCGAGCCCGACAGCTCGGCCAGTGGACAGCCGACGGCGTACACGACCTGAGGAGGAGAGAACCATGCCACTGCCCGAAGCGACTTTCCTCGAGGGCTCCCTGCTGTCGTTGCTGCTGCCGGCTTTGCTGCTCATTGCCCTCACGGTGTGGTACGTGATGTTCGTTCGCCGCGTCCCCGAGTCGACCGAGGGCGGGGAGCCCGCTCAGCCGGAGACCCCGCCCAACCCTCCGGAGAGCGCTCCCCCGGAGAGCAGCACTTAGTGCGGGCTGCAACGCTCTCTTCTTAGCTTCCTCATACACCGATCAGATTCCTATCTAACGGGCGGGGTAGAACGTCTCTGTTGGTCAACGCAAACCATCGAAACGGAGACCGACAATGTCCCTTGGAATGATCGTCATGAACGTGGTTTTGATCGTCGGAATACTCGGCGTTATCGTCGGCCTGTGCACGTGGGCCGTCGTCACGCAGCATCGCGACCACGGCGTGGTCGCGGAAGGTCCGCTGTTCCGTCGCCGGATCTGGTCTCGCAGGTCGCGTCCGCACGCCGGGCCCGTCAGGCCTTGGATCGTCCGCCGCGGAGCGGTCTGGCCGCCCGCCGACGCAACGCACTGAACCGTCCTCGCCGACGCGAGGCAAACAACTGCCGTCTGACGCCGCTCTGGACGCCGTGGCTCCTGGCCGCCGTGTTCGGGGCGGCGCTGACGTTCGCGGCGGCGTTTCCCGGCGCCGCTGAGGCGCACGGGCCGGTGGCGCCGGTCGCGCTCGATTACCTCGCCCGGGTGACTCAGCACCCCGCCGGTCTGCAGGCAAGGGTGGTGGATGGGGACCAGCGGATGTGGCTTCGCGTCCCGCCGCGCGAGACGGTCGTGGTGGTGGACTATCGAGGAGCGCCGTACCTGCGGTTCTCGGCCTCAGGGGTTGCGGTCAATCGCAACTCGGCGATGTGGTATCTGAACCAGACGCCGTTCGCGCTGACGCCGCCCACCAACCTCGGTCGCGGGACGCCACCGAAGTGGGAGCCCGTGAGCGCGGGACACGAGTACGGCTGGCACGACGGCCGCCTGCACGCGCTGGCCACGATCGCACTGGCACCGGGGAAGGCGTTCGTCGGTACCTGGAGGATCCCGATCACCGTCAACGGAGAGGCGAGCGTGATCTCCGGAGGCCTCTGGCATGCCGATCCCCCCTCCCTCGTGTGGTTCTGGCCGATCGCGGTGCTGCTGATGTGCGTGTTCGCGGCGTGGCGGCTCAAGCGCCCGGCGCTCGATCGGTTGACGGCGCGAATCCTTGGCCTGGGCGCGCTCGGCGCGGTGGCTGCGGCCGCGATCGGCCGCGGGCTGCACGGGCGACCGACGGTGTCGATCCTCCAGCTGGTCGAACTCGCCGTGATCCTCGCCTTCGTGGTGTGGGGCGTGCTCCGCATCCTCGGGCGGCGGCCCGGTTTCTTCTTCTACCTGGTGATCGCCGTCGCCGCTCTGTGGGAGGGCCTGGAGTTGCTTCCGGTCCTCACGAACGGGTTCGTGTTGATCGCCCTGCCGGCGTTCCTCGCCCGTGCGGCGGCGGCCGTCGCGCTGGGGGCCGGGGTCGGCCTGCTGCTGCTGGTGTTTCGCCTCTTCAACCAGCGAGACGAGTCCCCGGTGGCCGAGCCCGACCCGGTGGACGAGCTCGCCGGCATCGGCGGCTCATGGGAGCAGGGCTGACGCGGCGACCGGCTCCCCCTGCTCGTCGCCGGTCCTGGTTGCGGGACAATCCGTGGCCTATGGCGCGTTGGCGCGTTTGTCGGGCGACTGCCGTACCGCTGCTCGTGGTCGCGTTGCTCGCGGTGGCGGTTTCGCCGGCTCGCGGCGATGGCGATCCGGCGAGCGACTATCTGCTCACCAACCAGGTGTTCTTGACTTCGCAGTCGGCGACCGTGCCGCCTGCCCAGCAGGAACTGCTGACCGCTGTGCGCGAAGCCAATCGCGCCGGTTTCGCGATCCGGGTCGCGATCATCTCGAGCGCGTACGACCTGGGCGCGATCACACCGCTGTGGCGCAAGCCGAGCCTTTATGCCCGCTTCCTCGGTGTGGAGCTGTCGCTCGCCTATAGACAGCGGCTGCTGGTGGTGATGCCGAATGGCTTCGGCTTCAACTGGCCGGGACACTCGTCCGCGGACGCCGATCGCCTACTGGCCGCGGTGCAAATGGGGGCCGGAAGCGACGGGCTCGCCAGCTCAGCGCAAACCGCAGTCCGCCGGCTTGCGGGCGCGGCGGGTGTGAACATCGCGCCGGTCCGGCCCAGCGTGACGACCGCCAACCAGCGCTCAGGCAGCACGGAAGTCCCGGCGATTATCGGGGCGGCGGTCGGTGTGCTCGCTGCGCTCGCGGTCTCCGGGGCGCTCCTCTGGAGGCGGCGGCGGGGGGGGCCGGTCGCCCCCCGCGAGCGACGGCGGATTTTGAGCTGGCGCCCGATGCCCCTGTGGCTGCGCGTGGCGATTGCCGGGGTGGTGCTGCTGGCCGCAACCGGAGCGGGCGTGTCAATCCGTGCGCTTCGTGCAAGCAATACTTCGGCTTCGATCGCGTCGGTTGTCACACCTCCGCCGTTCATATGGGCGGCCGGCCAGCGACCGGCTCCGGATTTCGCCCTCCGCGACCAGGACGGGAGGCCGGTGTCAATCGCCGCCTATCGCGGCCGCCCGGTGATCGTGACCTTCATCGACCCCCTGTGTCGCGACCTGTGTCCGCTCGAGGCGCAAGTGCTAAATCAGGCCGAACGTCAACTTCCCGCCTCCCAACGGCCGGCGATCCTGGCGGTCAGCGTTGACGTATATGCCAACACGCGCGCCGACCTGCTCGAGGATGTCTCCAAGTGGAGCCTGGTGCCGCAATGGCGCTGGGCGGTCGGCCGACCCGCTCAGCTGGCCGCGGTGTGGAGGCAGTACAAGGTAGGCGTGTCCGTGGTGACTAAGCGGATCGCCGGCACCACACTTCACTACGTCACCCACACCGAGGCGGCGTACGTGATCGACTCGACTGGTCACGAGCGGGGGCTGTTCTTCTGGCCGTTTTATCCCCAAGACGTGGAGCACTTCCTGAAACGGCTGGCGTAGCTGCCGATCGAGTCGAACCGGGGGCGGTATGTAGTTTTCCGGCGGCTTACGCGGCGATCACCGGATGTCTGCATCGGCCGACCACGTGAAGCTTGTCCCATGACGAACTCTCCGATTGATCCTCCCCACGGCTGCGCCGGCATGATCACCTCGCCCGTCAGACACCAAGCGGCGACGATTGGACCCACCCAGGCCAAGCGGATGCGCTCGGAGATCGAGCGGCTGCGGGCCGAGAACATCTTCCTGACAGCGGAGAACCATCGGTTGCGGGGCCAGCTCGATGAGCATGCCATCCGCGCTGGCTGGGAAGTCAAACCGCACGGCGCGAAGGAGATCACGGCCGGCACCGCTGAAGGCCCGCTGCGACGGACTCCCCGCGGCCGTCATCGCTAGGCCCGGCTCGCCGGTGCGGACCGCTCGTCGTAGTCCGTGGCAAGCCATTCGACAAGCAGCTCGTCTGCGAGCGGGCGTCGCCGCTCTGACCGATCGGACAGCGGCCATTGCTGAGATTGCGCGCTGCGCGGAGCAACCCGAACGCGAGGTCCGGCAAGAGATCGCGTCCGCGGCGGCGGCCACCGGACTGGTCACGCTCGCCTCCGTGTACATGGACCGCGACACGCGAAGCGACACCGCGGACGGGATCGCGGTACCAGAGTTCAGCTTTCCCGAGGATGCGGTGCGCGCACTGGGTCACGCGGCGCGCTACTCGCAGTGGCGTCAGCGCCCCCTCGGGACGATCCGCTCTGCTCGCGACGATCAACGGTCGTCAGCGCGGGCGATCATCGAGCAAGCACTGGCGGACCGGAAGGAATGGCTCTCGCCGGCAGACCTCACCGCGCTGTTCGATTGCTACGGCCTGCCGCTGGTGCCGACCCGAGCGGTCACGACCGCCACGGCCGCGGTCGGCGCCGCGGCTGAACTCGGCTATCCCGTCGTCCTCAAGGCGATCGCACCCGGGCTGCTGCACAAGAGCGATGCCGGCGGTGTCCGCGTCGGACTGGCCGGCCCGGGCGCGGTGGCCGGGTACCGCGGAGCCCCAGCGTGCGACCTCCACGCCGTCGAGGATGTGCTCGTGCAACTGAGCGCGATGGTCGATGCACACCCCGAAATCGCCGAGCTCGACGCCAACCCGACGATCGTCTCATCCCGCGGAGCACTGATCGTCGACGCGCGCGTGCGGGTGCAGGAAGCGACACCCACAGCACACTACGTCGTGACAGCGCCGAAGTAAGTGGTTCGTCACAATTCGCTTGCGGCCGTTCCCGGATGACCCGCCGGAGCGGATGTCCGATGCTTGGCTTGGAATGCGACACCCTGAGGGAGAGCGCCGTTTCATGGAACCGCCGCGCTGCCCAGTGTGTGACGACATAATCGGCGTGTACGAGCCGCTCATGCACCTCGGCGGCGACGTCGCCACGCGGAGCTCTCGCGCCGCGGAGCCAGCGATCTGCCTCAGCGGCCAGTGCTATCACCCCGCCTGCTACGAGAGGCTAAACCCTCTCCGGCCGCTCACCGGGAACGTGGCCGTGATCGTCGTGCCTTCCCTCGGGGAGGACTCGATCTCGAGGGTGCCGTGAAGCAACTCGACGCGCTCTCGCATCCCCAGCAGGCCGAACCCGCCGGTCTGCGCGGACGGGTCGAACCCGCGTCCGTCGTCTCGCACAGTTACCCGTACCGCTGAGCGGTCTTCGACCAGTTCGATGTGGGCCCGGCGTGCTCCGCTGTGCGTGGCGGCGTTGTTGAGGGCTTCCTGGACGATGCGGTAGATCGCGGTCTCGAGCTCGGGTGTGTGCCGGTCGGGCTCGCGACCCCGCTCGTACGCGAGGTCGGTGGCGAGATCCACCTCGAGCCCACGGCCCCGGGCGCGCTCGGCGAGATCCTCGATCGCCGCCTGAACGCCGAGATCGTCGAGGGCAGCCGGCCGGAGATCGGTGACGAGTGCTCGGAGAGCGCGAATCTCCTGCTCGAGCTGGGTGACGGCGTCGCGAACCGTCTCAGCAACCGCCTCGGGTCTGGGATTGTGCAGCTGGGCAGCGAGACCCAGGCGCAGGGCCGCCAGGTTCTGCAGCGTCTCATCGTGAAGCTCACGCGCCCAGCGAGCGCGTTCCTGCTCGGCCGCCGCGAGGCGCTGCCGGCGCCGTTCGGCCTCGACCGTCACCGCCGTCGCGACCGCCGTCGCGGCGCTGGCCGCGAAAGCCTCCAACAACCGCTGATCCTGGTTGCTGAACGCCGGCCCAGCTTCGAGCCGGTCGAACGCCATCAGTACCCCATAGCCCCGTCCGCGGAACAGCAGCGGAACCACCAGCCCCGCACTGGCGCGGACACCAAGCCGCGCGAGACCGTGGCGCTCGAACCGTGCCCGGTTGGGCTGATCCTCGAGCCGGAGCGTCCTCCCGGTCCGCAGCGCCGCGCTGGCCAGGCTGTCCTCCACGTCGACGCGCTGACCCACCAACCCGTGGGGCAGCTCGCCGGCGCCGGCCGCCACGACCATCTCTCCGTCCTGCTCGTGCTCGATCACTAGCGCGCGGGCGGACACGAGCGCCCTGCCGCGCTTGGCCACGAGCCCCACGATCAGCTCCAGGTCGGTCTCGCCGCCGAGCGCCCGCGCGATTTGCATCGTCGCATCGAGGGCATCGACGGTCCGCTGGAGATTCGCGTGCCGCGCCTCCAGGCCGGAGTAGCGCCGCGCGTGGTCAATCGCCACGCCCGCAAACTCGGCCAGCAGACCGACCGTCTGCTCGTCTTGCTCGGTGAACTGCTCGCCGCCCGCCTTCTCGGTCAGGTACAGGTTCCCGAACGGGACGCCATCGATGATTACCGGGACCCCCAGGAATGTCCTCATCCGCGGATGGCCAGGCGGAAAGCCGTAGGAGTGTGGGTGGGCGCCGACGTCGTCCAAGCGGAGCGGCAACGGGTGCTCGATCAGCTCACCGAGCACCCCGCGCCCCCGCGGCAGATCGCCGATTCGCCCCCGAGTTTCCTCGTCGATGCCGATGGCGATAAACCGCTCGAGCTGGGTGCGCGTCTCATCGGTCACCCCGAGCGCCGCGTACCGCGCTCCAGACAGCTCGCGCGCGGACTCCAGCAAGCGGCGGAGGACGACCTCGACGTCGAGCTCCGAGAGCACCTCGCGCGCGAGTCGTACCGCGTCCAGCGCATGGTGAACATTTCGTGATTCGCGGTTGCCCACGGCTGTCGACATGCGCGGCCCGCTGCTGAGCCAGACGCCTGGCGCGCAGACTAGCAGCGCTTCAGAGTTCGGATCGTGCGAGCTCAGCGCCCTTGACCATCGCTTTGAGCTTCGCCTTGGCCGCACTGCGTGCGTAGGCGAACAGTCCGCAGTCGGACGTCAGGTGGATCCGCTCCGGCTCGACGTGCTGCAGCGCGCGCCGGATACCGTCGGCCACCCCGCTCGGCGTTTCGATCAAGTAGTTCTTGTTGCTGATCACTCCCAGGCCAAGGTCTTTGTCGAATCCGTCAGTCGCGAACAGCTCCAGCTGCGCTTCCGGATAGCCGGTCTGCGCGAAGGACCAGTCGAACGAGTCGACCTGGAGATCCTTGACGTAGGGGAACATCGCTTCGTAGGGCGCTATCCCGATCGGCGCCGGCGTTCCGCCGTGGCAGCAGTGCCAGATCTTGTAAGCATCGATGCCGTCGAAGATCCGGTTGAGGATCTCGACGTCGAACTCCCACTCCTCCTGCGGGGCCAGGAAGATCAGGTCGTCGAGCTCCACAATCTGCGCGCCGGCGGCGACCGCGTCCGCCATCTCGGCGTGGTAGATGTCGGCCATGTCACGCAGCAGCGCCTTGCGATCCCGGTAGTGCTCGTCGACCATGATCGTCGACAGCTCCACGGGGCCCATCGCAAACATCGCTTTGACCGGCTTGGTGGTGCAGTTCTGCGCGATCCGCCAGTTGTGCGCATGATGCAGCGCGCCTCGGCCAAGCTTGCCGGTGATCACCATCTCGGTGCTGTTGATGGCCTCGAACACCTCCATCATTCCGCTCCACTCTTCGGCCGTACCTTCGTCGGTGGCCTGGTTCTGGAGGACCTCGAGCATGCGTCCCCCGGACTGGCGGATCTCGCTGCCGTCGAAGCGCTCACCGTTGTACAGCGCGAACGAGCCGATGAACCCCTGGTGTTTGTCGTACCACAGGTGTCCGTCGACCGCGACGTCCAGCCCCACCTCCTCCTGATCGCCGATCATCGCACGAATGCCGTCGCGGTAGGCCTCGGCGAACTCCTCGTCGCGCATCGCCTCCAACACGTCGCGGCCGCCGAGGTTGTACCCGTACCAACTCGGCCGTGGATAGGAGCCCACGAACGAGGCTGGGAACAGCCGGCCCGCGATGTCACTCATGTGTCTCTCAGGCATCTCATCCTCTCCTTCGATGGTCGACAAGGCGAAATCATGACACTCTTTAGCGAGCCGGGAGCGAGCAAACAGCAGTCCACCCCGCTTGGCGGCGATCTGCGCAACGATCTTGGTTAGACACCGCCAGGATGGGTATAGGTTGCCCGCACGGTTTTCTAGAACCGGAGCTACGACACGGGAGGGAGTGGGATGAGCTTGCGCTTGAAGCTGGCGGTTGCCGCTGGGGCGGTGTGTCTGTTCGCGTTGGTGCAGGTGCTGTCGGCGTTCGCGTCGGCGGTGTCTCACGCGCCGGCGCAGAGCGTCATCGTGGTGTTCAAGAACCAGGATCGCGGCCAGCCCGCAACCCGCCCGGGACTCGGCGCGCGCCGCCGGACGCTCGCCGGCATCCAGGAGCCGGTGCTGCGACAGCTTGCCACCGGCAAGGCGCGTGACGTGCACAGCTACACCACGCTGAACGCGGTGTCGGCGACCGTATCGCCCGCGCAGCTCTCGTCGCTGAGGTCCGATCCGGCCGTGGCGGAGGTCGTTCCCAACGGCGTCGTCCACCTCGCGCCCCCGACGACCGGAGCCGCCGGCAGCGCCTCCGGCACCGGGACGACGCCGCTGCCCGGCGCCTGCGCTCCCCCCGGCAAGGTCCAGCTCGAGCCCGAGGCGCTGAAGACGATGAGCGTCGACTCCGACAATCCGAACGCGAAGACGGCGCGGTCGCTGGGGATCACCGGCAAGGGGGTCACGGTCGGCTGGATCGCCGACGCGCTGGACCCCAACAATCCCGATTTCATCCGGCCCAACGGCAAGCACGTGTTCGTCGCTTTCAAGGACTTCAGCGGCTTCGGCACGTCGGCGCCAACCAGCGGCGCGGAGGCGTTCGGTGATGCCTCAGCGATCGCCGCGCAGGGCCGTGAGGTCTACGACGTCAGCCACTACAGCGCGCTGCCGCTCAACCGTCCGTGCAAGATCCGCATCCAGGGCGTCGCCCCCGGCGCCAACCTCGTCGGACTGGTCGCCTTCGGCGCGTCCGACGTGGCGCCGGACTCCTCAATCCTCGAGGCGATCGACTACGCGATCACGACCGCCCACGTCAACGTCCTCAACGAGTCGTTCGGGATCAACAACTATCCCGACGACGGCGGGGCGCTCGACCTGGTCGCGCAGGCCGACGACCAGGCGGTCGCGGCCGGGATCACGGTCGTCGAGTCCAGCGGCGACGCCGGGGTGACGAACACGACCGGCGAGGCGGCGACCGATCCCAACGTGATCTCGGCCGGTGCCTCGACCGATAACCAGAACTACATCCAGGACGGCTTCGGCGGGACTCGGTTCCCCGAGGTCAAGGGATGGAGCAACGACGAGATCAGCTCGCTCAGCTCGTCGGGCTTCGACCAGCGGGGACGCACGATCGACGTCGTCGCGCCGGGCGAGTCCGACTGGGCGCTGTGCTCGACTGACCTGAACGAGTTCGGTGGCTGCGCCAGCCTGGCCGGCAATCCGTCGCCGGTCCAGTCGTTCGGCGGGACGAGCCAGTCCTCGCCGCTGACGGCGGGCGTCGCGGCGCTAGTCATCCAGGCGTACGAGAAGACGCACCACGGGACCGCGCCCACGCCGGCGCAGGTCAAGCAGTTGATCGTCTCCAACACCGACGACATCGGCGCCCCCGCCGACCAGCAGGGCTCCGGTCGCGTCGACGCCTACAAGGCCGTGCTCGCGGCCGAGAACGACAACCAGCCCGCCGGCGGCGGCTCCGCCCAGGGACGCAACGTCGGGGTGATGACGACGAGCCCGACTCAGCTGGGCGCGATCGACCAGCCCGGCACCGCCGAGAACCTGACCGACACGGTCACCAACGAAAGCGGCTCGACGCAGCACCTGACCTTCTCGGGTCGCACGCTCGGCACCTACCGATCGCTGTTCAACACGCAGTTCACGCTGTCAGACAGCGACCCGCAGACGCCCGACTACGGGGGCGTACCGATCAACTACCAGCGGCTGCGGTTCCGAGTGCCCGCCGGCGAGAACCGCCTCGACGCGTCGGCGGCGTTCCACAGCGCGACCCCGACGGCGTCGCTCAACGCGCGGGTGCGGATCACGCTGATCGACCCCAACGGCACGTACGTCGGGGACTCGCGGCCGCAGGGCCTCGGCAACTTCGGCGACCTCCAGATCGCGAACCCGGCCGCCGGCACGTGGACGGCGTACGTCTATAGCCGTGATTCCGACGCCGGCGGCTACATCGGCCCCGTGGTGTTCGGCGTCAGCGCCACCAGGTACACGTCGTTCGGGACTGTCACGCCCGCCGGCGCGACGCTGGCTCCCGGCCAGGCGGTGGCGGTCCAGGTCAGGACGCGCACGCCGGCGCAGCCCGGCGACGCCAGTGGGGCGATCGTCGTGCGGTCGAGTTCCGCCCGCGGCGGGTCGACGACCTCGACCACCGTGCCCGTGACGTTGCGCAGCCTCATTCGGGCCGGCAACCAGACGTTCTCCGGGACGGTGACCGGCGGCAACGGACGCGCGCCGATCAGCGGACAGGAGTTCTTCTACCAGCTCGACGTGCCCGCTGGACGGCCGGAGCTGAACGCCACGATCACGGTCCAGGATCCCGGCAACCAGTTCGGTGCCTACCTGATCGATCCGCAGGGCGAGGCCGTCGCCTACGCCACCAACATGGTGCCGGGGGCGACTTCGTCTTCACCGCCCAACAGCCAGCTCGGCGCCCAGCTGCATACGCTCAACCCCGCTCCGGGCCGATGGAGGCTGGCGGTGGTGTTCGCGCCCGTGGTGTCGGGGAACTCGCTCTCCTCACCGTTCCAGGTGAACGTCAACCAGCAGGCGGTGCCGGCCTCGCGCGGCGGGCTGCCGAACGCCGCCTCCGCGGAGCTGACCGCCGGCCAGTCCTACACCTATCACGTCACCGTGCAGAACACGGGGACCGCGCCGGAGATGTTCTTCCCAGACGCGCGGCTGCCCGGCAGCACCTCGTTCACGCTCGGTGCCGTCAGCGGGGCCTCGGACAACCTGCCGGTCAACGACAACCTGCCCCTGTACCTCGTGCCGACCAACTCGACGCAGTTCCAGGCGCAGGCGACGACAACCGGGTCGACGCCGCTCCTGTTCGAGTCCCAGTTCGTCGGCGGCGATCCGGACCTGGCCTCGACGGTCGGCACCACGGCATCCCTGTCGTACGCGGACAACCCGATCGCGACCGGCGAGTGGGACGTGTTGCCGGTCGAGTACGGGACCTTCGGGAAGACCGGTCCGCCGAGCGAGTCGGCCACGACGTCGGCGAGCGTTGTCACGAGCCCGTTCGACCCAGCGGTCAGCTCGCCGACCGGGGACCTCGAGTCAGACAGCGCGAATCCGGCGACGAGCCTTGACTCGTTCCAGCCGATCACCGTCGCTCCGGGCCAGACCGCGTCGATTCCGGTCACGATCACGCCGAGCGGAGCGTCGGGCACGAAGGTCACGGGGACGCTGTACCTCGACGACGTGGCGTACTTCGAGTTCGGCTCGATCCAGAACGCACTCGTGAACTACCCGCAGGCCGATGAGGTGGCCGCGCTGCACTACCAGTACACGATCAAGCCGCAAGTCACGTAGCGCCTCCCGCCGCCGAGACGCCAGCGGCTCCGCCGGCGAGCGACTCAGCCACCTGCGCGGCAACCGTGAGCGCGGCGACCGCGTCGTCGCCGCCGGCTCCCTCGCACGGACCGCCGCGGACCGCGCGGGCGAACGCTTCCGCCTGGGCCCGCATCGCGCCCAGGAACACCTCAGCGCCGGCGTCGCTCCACACGTCGGCATCCCACATGAACGGCACGCGCTCGTAGCCCCGTGTGCCCCAAAGCTCAAGCCAGCACGAATCCGCGTACGGGAAGCGGCGACCGAGCGAGATCGTCGCGGCCGCAGCGCCGGACAGCTTCGCGAGCACTACCGCCGCATCTGGATCGGCGGCGGAGGCCGCCTCGGGCGGCAGCCGGCCGGCGCCAACGGCCGCGACCCATTGAATTTGCTCCCCCAGCAGCCAGCGGATCTGATCGATCTCATGTACGCCCATGTCGATCGCGATCCCGCCGGAGTGAGCCCGGAACGACGCCGACGGCGGCTCCTGATCCCACTGCATACAGGACAGCTGGTAGATCTCTCCAAGCTCATCGGCTTCGACCCGGGCCCGGAGCTCGCGCAGCTGCGGCACGAACCGCCGCCAATACCCGACTTGGAGCACTACATCGGCTTGTACGGCCGCGTCGCGCGCGCTGGCGGCCTCCTCGGGCGAGACCCCCACTGGCTTCTCGCACAGCACGGGGATGCTCGCGGCCGCGAACTCGCTGACCAGCATCGCGTGCACGCTCGAAGGGGCCGCGATCAACACCGCCTCCGCGATACCGGCGGCGATTAGCTCTTGCGGCGATTCGAACAGCGGCACATGCTCGCCCTCGAGCTTCGCGCGCACGGCGTCGACCGGCTCGACGATCCCGGCCAATGAGATCTGGTCAGAGGCTTTTAGCGCGGCGAGGTGCACGCGACCCATTCGCCCGGCTCCTACGAGGGCGATGCGAACAGGGCCGCTCACAGACCACGCCCCCGTAGATACTCGCGGTTGTGCTGCTGGTCGACCACCGGCTGATCAGGGGCGTCGGAAGCAGGCAAGATGTCCTGCTCGACGACCAGCCAGCCGCGGTAGCGCTGGGCGCGCAGGTTCTCCAGGACATAGCCGAGCGGGACGTCTCCCGTGCCTAGCCGGCAGAACGCGCCGCGCTCCCAGATCGCTCGCACCGGCGCCCGATCATTCACGATCCCGCGGATCACGTCGAGCCTGGCGTCCTTGAGGTGGACGTGATTGAGCCGATCACCCCAATCGCGGACCGCCACTACCGGGTCCCCGCCGCCGAGCAGCAAGTGCCCTGTGTCGAGGCAGACACCCACGTCGGTGACGGACAGCACTCGTTCGATCTCCCAAGGGGCCTCCACATAGGTGGCGGTGTGCGGATGAAACGTTGGCTCGTACCCCCTGTCCCGACAGCGCTCCACCAACCGCGCCATGGAGTTGGCGAACCGGGCCCAGCCCGCGTCGTCCCACCCCAGGCTTGGGTCGGCGTGAGCGCGGCCGGGGTGGGCCCGCCGGGCCTCCGATCCGGCGTCGGCCAGGGTCGGCCGCGCTGGCGGTCCTCCGTTCGCCGCGGCATCAAACACGTCGAGCAGCCGATCGAGCTGCACGAGCTCGTCGGGAAGCCGACTCGGGTCAGCGAACTCGACCTCGAAGTAGCCGCCGGCGAGTGCCAGTCCGCGGTCGCGCAGACGCGCGGGCAACTCGTCGACACTCCCCAAATAACCCAGCGGCCCGAGGTCGATCCCGCTGTAACCGGCCTCCGATACCTCGTCCAGCAGCGTCAACGCCGGTGGTACGTTCGGGTCGACTCCCACTGTGATCTCAAACGCGCCGTAGCTGCACGGGGCATTGGCCACCGCAATGTCCTCGCCGGTCATATCCGCACCGCGGCCGCGAGCTCGCTCGGCGCGAGCGCTGGCTCGCCGGTCATGTGGACGCGAGCGATCGCCTGGCACAGGGCGATGTCATGGAGTCCGTCGATTCCGTCGGTGCGGGGGGCACGCTGCTCGTGGATCGCCGCGTGAAACTCGACCAGCTCGCGCTTGAACGCCTCGTCATATGACACGATCTCCATCCGCGACCAAGAGTGGGTGCCTCCAGGCTCCCCGCCCTCGATCGTCAATTCGCTTGGCATGGTGCGCAGGTAGGGCGACGGCAGCGTCAGCGTCAGACGCTGGTCGGGAGCAAGGAACATGAACTCCTGCCGGTACCGCGCGATCCCCGGCAGGTCGACCCACGACAAATGACACTCGACCCCGGCAAACGTCATGTTGACCGCCACGACATGGCGGGAGAGGTCGGCGAAGCTCACGCGGTCGGGCTCGCCGAGCGCGCCGCGCAGCGCATTGAACTCGTGCACCAGATTGTCAAGGAGCATCCACCGATAGCAATACCGCGATTCCTCGTCCGCTCCCGGCAGCGCGGCCTCGAGCCGTCGCTCGTCATCCTCTCGAAGCGCTCGGAGCACCGGGGCCGGCACATCACTCGCCGCCACCAGCGGGTAGTGGCGAACGTAGGGCTCGAACGGCGACTCGAACGTGGTTACGCGCACCAGCCGGAGGTCGTCGACCTGGCGTAGCAGCTCGAGCAGGCGCTCATATGCCGGGTCGTAGCGCTTCATCGTTCCGACCATCAGCTGCACTCCCGCACCGTTCGCGGCGTCGAGCATGGCCCTCCCCTCAGCAGGGCTCAGACACATCGGCTTCTCGACGAAGACGTGGGTGCCTGACTCGGCGGCAGCGATGGCAATCGGGGCATGGCTACCGGACGTCAACACGAGCACGGCGTCGAGGTCGATGTCGACCAGCTCCTGCCACTGACTAACGGCGCGGGCGGCACCGAACCGGCGCATACACGCCTCAGCGACGGTTGCGGACACATCACAAACCGCGGCCAGCTCATACTCATTCTCGAGCTCCCTCAGGTGAGGAAGATGCATGACCTGCGCGATGACCCCGCACCCTACGACGCCGACTCTCAGACGTTGTCCCACCGTTTACGACCTCCCGTGGCTATGGTTCCGAACCGTCCCGTGATGTCCGCTTGAGCCGCGCCTCACGTGGGTCTCGATGCAGCGGGGACGACGGCTTGCAGCTTGTGGGCGCGCCAGCTGCGGATGTGCCGGCGTGGCACCCGCAGCAACCGTGGGATGACCAATCCCAGGGCGGTTATCCCCAGCGATACGACGATCAGCAGCGTAGTCACCGCATTGATGGCGGGCGTGATGCCAAACTTGATCTGGGTGTAAATGTAGATCGGCAGCGTCACCTGCGCGCCGATCACGAAGAAGGTGATCACGAATTCATCCAGCGACAGCGTGAACGCGAACAGCGCGCCGGCGAACACCGCTGGACCAATCAGAGGCAAGATCACATAGCGGAAGCGGCGCACGGCGTTCGCGCCTAGATCGCTCGCCGCCGCCTCCAGGGATCGATCGAACCCCTCCAGGCGCGCCGCCACGATGAGCAGCACGAACGGCGTCGTATACACGGACTGGCCGATGACGACCGTCTCCGTAGACAGGGGAATCCCAAGGCCGTGCCTGAGGAACGAAAGCAGGCTGACCCCGATCAGCACGCCCGGGATCATGATCGGCAAGGTGAACGCGATCCGGAATCCTGTCCGGAACCGTAACCGGCTCCGGACAAGTGCAAATGCCGCAGACGTGCCGACGACCGTGCTGATCAGCGTGACCTCCAACGCCACGCGTAGAGAGGTCTTGATCGCCGACTGCAGATCTGGACTGTTGGCAATACTCGAATACCATTCCGTTGTCCAGCCCGTGATCGGGAATATCCCGTATCGGTTCTTGTTGAAGCTTAGAAGCATGAGCAGGACGATCGGACTAAACAGGAAGACGTAGATCACACACGCCCAGCCCCGCAGGGCGCCGCGGACCAGGCCGCGATGCCGCGCCACAACCTCGACCGCGCCAGGCTCACCGGCCATAAACGTCACCCACCTCGAGCGAACGGCGGAATATCACCAGCACGACGATCACGACCACCGCGATCAGGATCGCGATGGCTGCGCCCTCCGCGTACTGTGCCTCCTGGAAGAGGTTATCCACCAGGTTGCCGATCATCACACCTCTCGTACCTCCGACCAACTCCGGCGTGAGATATTCGCCGAGAATCGGGATGAACACGAAGATGACAGCCGTCGTGATGCCCGGCTTTATCTGCGGGAGCATCACGCGGCGAACGGCTTGAATGTGAGTTGCACCGAGATCCATGGCGGCATGGAGCTGCCTCCAGTCGAACCTCTCCAAAGCGGCGAAGAGCGTCAGCGCAGCGAACGGAAAATAGAGGTACACAAGCACGAAGATGACCGCCGGCCGGTCGTACAGCAGCCACGACGGCGTGCTGAGGCCAAAGACTCCGAGCAGGCGAGAGAGGGCGCCGTTATTACCCAGAATGATCGTCCAGGCCGTGACGCGGAGAAGGTAGCTCACCCAGAACGGGAGAATGACGAGGAACAGAAGTGGTCGTTGCCAGCGCCGACTGACGTATCGTGCCAGCCAGTAGGCAAACGGCAGCGCAATCGCAAGGGTGGCCGCGGTGGCTGCGGCCGTCATCCACAGCGTGGTGAGAAAGGTATCGATGTAGACGGGCGTGCTGAATACTGCGTTGTAGTTCGCGAACGTCCAGTGCGCCACTACCTCGTAGCCGTTCTGTGTCCAGAAGCTGTACGCCGCGATAAGTGCCATGGGAGCGGCGAAGAACAGGCCGAAGAGCACCATTGCGGGGGCGAAGCCCGTGTACTGCGACGCTGCCGAGATCACCCGGCGCGGACTCAGCTTCCGGGGTGCGGCTGCCGAGACGGCCGTCGTCGAGCCGCTCGAGACGGGAGTCGTCGAGGAGCTCATCAGACGGCCGCCCGCGGTCTCAGCGGAGGAGCCACCCGCGTCAGGCTGAGCGGCAACACGCCCCCGTTACGCGCCGAACACCGAGTTGAACGCGGTGATGTAAGCGTTGGGGTCCTTCTGCGGACCCTTCAGGTGGGCCTTGAGCGCCTGCTCGGGCTGGTTGTAGAGGAGTGCGTCGGCAAACTGGCCTTGACCTTGGTTCACCAGCATCTTGTAAGCCTTCTCGTTGAACCACGCCTCCCTGAACTCCTTGAACAGCGGAGGGATGAATTCCGCTTGACCCCAGGCGTTGATGAACTGGCTGAAACGGTCGGCGTTGGGCGTCTTCATCTTCATCTCGGAGTCCAGCCATCCGACCACTCCTTCCTTGGGTACCGCGGCCAGGATCTCGGGACCACCTGCCTCCTTCACCCGGAAATCGGTGCCGAGATTCTCAGGGGTAAACCATGCCGACTCGTTCGTGAGCGCCTGGACGACGCCGGTGTTTTGGGATACGAGCGTCAGGAAGGCTGGCTTGGCTGCTTTCAGAAACTCCGTGGCGCGGCTCAGCTCGGCCGATGTCATGTTATAAGGGTCTTTGGCGCCGGTCGCGAGTCCTGCCTCGGCGACAATGGTCAGTCGGCTGGTTCTCACGAACGAACTTGCCGTGATACTTCGGATCGAGCAGCACCTCCCAGGAGGTCGGCGCCGGCGAAACGTACTTCGGGTTGTAATAGATGCGCAGCGCCGACCACGCACGCGGGTAACCTAGATAGCCTGCGTTGCTTTGCCAGATTTGGAACTCGCGAGAGACGGAGTAGAGCTGCTGAGACACCGGGATCGCATCGATGTCAAACGCGCTGGTGAGGTCGTGCTGGAAGTAGTATGGGACCCAGAGCGCGTCCGCCGAGACGATGTCGAACTGCCCGCTCTGCTGGGCCTTGATGAACATGCCGGCGTCATCCGATCCGAGGGTGACGTTAACGCTGATTCCGGTCTCTTTCTTGATCGCCGGCAGTTGGTTTTGGGGATCATAGTGATCGTTCCAGGTGAGCATGTTCAGCGTGACCGGTGCTTTGGTGTTAGCGACGGCGGTCCCGCCGGACGTTCCGCTGGAACTGGCAGAGCTACTGCTCCCGCATGCCGCAAGCGATAGTGCTCCCAGCCCTAGCGCCCCGGCGCGAAGGGCGTCGCGACGGGTCATCATGCTGTCAGTCATCTCCCTCTCCTCATTGCGTTACTGCGTCGTGAAATAGCACCGCAGCGTCGGCCTCCCAGCGGAGCTACACCAACATGGCCTCTCCTGCCTGCTCAGTTAGTCCTGCGGGCGTGTCTACGATAATCGGGTCATCGACGGCCGGGCAGTCGACGCTGGCGCGGGTGAAGCTCCCGAGAAACGACACCTTGACCACCGTCCCCAAAAGACCTCGATCGTCCGGCGAGGCCGGCACCAGACGGACCGATTCCGGCCGAACCATCAAGCTCCCGCTCCCCGCCTCCGTCGTTTCTGTCGCCGCCAGCGGGATCTTGTCGCGTGACGTGACGACGCTGCCGTTGTCCCACTCGACGGGTATGAAGTTCGACTCTCCGATGAAATCGGCCACGAATCGCGAAGCCGGCTGTTTGTAGATCTCCGTAGCCGTCCCTATCTGCTCCACGCGGCCCTCACTCATCACGGCGATGCGGTCCGCCATCGCCATCGCCTCTCCTTGGTCGTGGGTGACAAAGACGAACGTGGTGCCGATTTCACGCTGAATCTGCGAGAGCTCAACCTGAAGCCGCTTTCGAAGCTTGAGGTCCAACGACCCCAGAGGCTCGTCGAGCAGCAATACCGCCGGACGGTTGACCAAGGCACGAGCGACTGCGACGCGCTGCTGCTGGCCTCCGGACAGCTGAGCTGGATAGCGGTCAGCGTAGGCGTCGAGTGCCACCAGCTGCAGCGCCTCGATCACGCGCGCGTCGGCCTCGCCGCGCGGCACTCTCGCCATCCGCAGACCGAAGCCGACGTTCTCACGGACGTTCAGATGTGGGAACAGCGCATATGACTGAAAGACCGTGTTGACCTTTCTCCGGTGGGGAGGGGTCGTATTGACCAGCTGGCCGCGAATGCGGATCTCACCTGTCGATGCTTCCGCGAAGCCGCCGATCAGATTCAAGGTCGTCGTCTTGCCGCACCCGGAGGGGCCGAGAAGGCAGAAGAATTCCCCCTCGATTATCTCCAGGTCGAGTGGCTCAAGTGCCGTGTGCGTGCCGTAGCTTTTGGACACACCATGGAAGGTGATCGCGGGCGAAGCGTCCGTGCTTCCGGGTGGAGCGGCCCGGCCGGGGCTGTGCTGTGTGCCTCCTGGAACCTCGCTTCCCTCGACTATCGAACGCACCGCCGACGCGCCCACTCCCTCAGCCGGGGTGCTCACGCGAGCACCTCGGCAAGCGCCGCGCCAGGATCGCGCTCGCAACCGCACGATCGGCGGCGAACCAGCTCGACGTCGATCCGGGTCTCGCTGCGTGGCGCGCGCTCGTGGCCGATGGCGGCCAATAGCAGGCGGGCGCCGGCCTGGCCGATCGAAGGCGTGTCATACGCGATCGCCGTCAGCGATGGCTCGAGTAGCGGCGCGAAGTAGAGATCGTCGAAACAGGCCAGCGCAAGGTCACCGGGTATCGACACGTTGGCGCGCCTTGCGGCCACGAGGGCGCCCAGAGCCAGCTCGCCGCTAGCAGTGATCACGGCGGTCGGCCCGGGATCCAGGGCGAGCAACTCCGCTGCTTGCCCAAAGCCGCTCGCGATCGTCCAATCGCACTCGCGTACGAGCTCGGGGATGACCTCGAGCCGGTTGCGCTCCATCGCATCGAGGAATCCGCGGAGCCGCTCATATCCGCTCGTTCGGTCGGTGGGGCCGCCGAGGAACGCAATCTTCGTGTGTCTGTGGCCGACCATGTGGTCGACGAGCATCTGGATGCCCCGGTTGTTCTCGAGCACCACGTTGCCCGCACCCGCGCCCGGCGCGAGCTCGTCGATGAACACACACGGGGTTCCGTCCAGCAGCGCGTTGAAGCGGTCGGCGCCGACCGGAGCGGTCGACATCAGGACACCGTCGACCTCGTGCTCGAGGAGCGTCTGGACTGCGCGAGTCACTGCCTCTGCGCCGTCACCGGAGTCGACCAGGATCAGCCGGTAGCCGTTCTCCTCGAGTACGGACTGGGCGCCGTTGGTCACGGCCGCGTAGAAGCTGTGCGCGATAGTCGGAACCACGAGCCCGACCGTGTGAGATCGGCGAGTCCGGAGCGAGCGGGCCAGCGGCGACGGTCTGTAGTCGAGCGCCTCGGCCGCGCGCACGACGGATTTCCGAGTCTCCTCCGACAACTCACCGACGCCATTCAGCGCCCGCGACGCGGTCGACATCGATACGCCCGCCCGGCGGGCCACATCGTCGAGCTTTGCTCTCCTCATCCCACAATCGTTTGCGCAATCGATTTCCGAAGCCGGGTAGCAGTGTCACGCTGCACGGCCCATGTCAACAGAAGGACTGGCTACGGCGGCCGATGAGGCCGCTTTCAGCCACCTACGGCCGTCGTGACTGGCCCGGAGATTTCTGATCGAGACCGCAGCAGCAGTGCGGCCGACCTGACCGCGTCTGGGCGACCGTGAGGCGACTCATCGCACGTCCGGATTCGGGAGCATGAAGTCCCGAATCACGGCGACGAGGTCCTGGTAGGACGAGATGAACCCGCGCAAGGTGCGGAGCGTGGCGCCATAGGTGTCGAACTCATCGACGCTCATCCCGTTCGGCTCGTACGCCCGGCGGAAGTCCGGGAATCGCTGCAGCAGTTCTCGCAGCACGGCCGGCGGCACGGGATCGTCGATCCGGGCCACGACCGGGATGTCCGAGGCATTGAACTTCTTCTGCCATGCGCTCGGAATCGTTAGAACGATGTCCCCCCCGATCAGCTCGGACCAGTGCATGTGATGACGGTACGCGGCCGCCAGCAGTCGCGCACGGTACCCACGCTCTACGAACAGCCCGTACGCGCGCTTGAACGCCGCGATCCCGGCCCAGTGGACGACCCCCGGATTCACCATCAGCCCGTCGCGCGCCACGAGCACACCCATCCAGTCGTCGAGGCGCCCGACCATGATCGTGACCACCGGCGACATGTGGCTGACGTCCTCCCCGGCCGCCTCGCGCCGCGCGAGCCCGCGCTCGACGGCCTCGGCCATCGCCAGCGCCTGCGGGACCGTGAAGCAGACCGTCGCGTTGATGCTCGCTCCCGCCGCCGTCACCTCCTCGGCGGCCTGCACCCCGGCGCGCGTCGCGGGCAGCTTTACCTGCATGTTCGGGGCGAGCCCCGCAAAGTGGATCGCCTGCTCGCCGACGCGCACCGGATCGCGAAAGAACTTGGGATTTGTCTGAATCGAGAGCCGGCCCTTGCGGCCGCGCTCGCGCTCGAACACCGGCAGCAGCAGCTTCGAGGCGCGGACCGCCATCTCCTCGATCAGCCGCCATGCGATGTCGTCCTCCGTGAACGTCGAGTTCTCGGAGATGATCTCGGCGATCCGCTCGCGCCACAGATCCATCTCCCGGCCAAGTACCTCGCCGACGATCGTCGGGTTGCTGGTGGCGCCGACGGCACCACGGTCCACCGCGTACGTCAGCTCCTCAACCGAGCACGAGTCGTTCCAGTAGTCGGTCCCCAGAGCGGCCGTCCGCGCCAGCGGACAGTCGATCACCGTCCCATCGCGGGCGGGCGATGTAGTCAGATCTAGCGACGCGCACACGCTCTACTCCTGTTCAGTCGAGGATGCAGCTGATCACGATGCGGACAGGCACTCCACATTACAAGAAGGCCGATGGAATGGCAAGCCGGCTTTCATGATGCGGACGGCTCGTCCGTATGACAGGATCAGGATCTCCGCATGACCCCGACGAGAAACGAACCCGGCGCGTTCGAGCGGGAGCCGAGACCCGGGTCGATCGCCGTGCTCGCGAAGGCGATGGCGATCCTCGAGCACCTCGCCGTGGAAGGCGAGCTCACGCCGGCGCGGATCGCGGAGCTCCTCGAGGAGCCGAGGAGCACCGTGTACCGCCTGTGTTCGAGCCTCCAGGAGCTCGGGTACATCGAGGCCGGTACGCAGCGCGGCGCCTACCGCCTCAGCCTCAAGCTGTTCCACCTCGGCAGCACGGTCGTCGACCGCTTCGATCAGCGGGCGTCCGCGCTGCCGGTGATGCAGCGCCTGCACGACGAGACCGGGGAGACCGTTTTCCTCTGCGTGCCCCGCGGGCTCGAGGCCGTTTGCATCGAGCGGATCGACGGCGCGCGAGTGATGCTGCTCGAGCTCCGGCTCGGCGGCTCGCTGCCGCTGCACCTCGGCGCGGCCCCCCGCTGCCTGCTCGCGTTCGAGCCCGAGAGCGCGTGGCGCGCGTATCTCGACGCGGCGCACCTCGAGCGCCGCACGCCGCGCTCCCCGACCACCAGAAAGGCGATCCTCGCAGAGCTCCGCGCCACCCGGGAGCGGGGCTACGCCGTCTCCGACCAGGACGTGACGCCCGGAGTCGTGTCGGTGGGCGCGCCGATCTTCGATCACAACGGCCGTGTCACGGCATCGCTGTCGATCGGCGGCCTGCGCGAGGTGGTCGGCGACGGCGGTTCGCACGTGACCGAGCTCGTGGTCGAGGGGGCCGCCGAAGTCTCGCGCTCGCTCGGCCACCGCCGCCCCTCCGTCGCGGGCTGAGGCGCGCCTGCTCGATCAGGAGCATGAAGCAGATCAGCATCGCGTCCACGCGGTGTTGGCCGTCGCCGACCGCGCTGCGGCTGTATGGTGAAGTTGGTTTGTGCAACCGGCCCAGGTTCATGACACCGAGCGAGAGCCGCACAGCTCGCGGGGCGCAAGCAGACAGGAGCTGAATCGTGACGGACACGCAAAGCGAGGGGACCCGCAGCATTGCCTGGCACTATGGTCCGCTTCGATCGAAGATCGGCGTGCTGGCTCTGGTCGACGACCATCTTTCGTTCGTCGAGGGCGACGACGTTGTGTTTGATGCGCCGCTCAGCGATGTCCAGGTCGAGGGCTGGCCGTCGTATGGGGTCGCGCCGAACTCCCAGGTGAAGCTGCGGATCGGCGGAAAGAAGCACCGGATCTGCTTCGTGATGCCCTCCAACTCGAGGGAGGCCGCTCCGCCCTCAGGCGAACTCGAGCTGCCGGGCGAGCGTCGGATCGAGCGCCTGACCCGCTCGGTGAGGACGTATAAGGTGGGCGAGGAGCTCGGAGGAGAGTGGCGGAAGCTGCTCGGGGACTAGTGCCACTAGAAGCGCCGGTCCAGCCATGCCCGCGCATGTCCTCACTGTCCCGAGCTGCATTGCTGTCTAGGCTGCGGACCGATCGGGCGTGAAGCGGATCGAGCTGAAGTACCTGAATGGTCCCGACATCGCCCGGCTCGGACCCTCCGATGAGCTGATTCTGGGGGCAGTTGAGCGGGGACTGCGCGCGCAGGGGAGCGGCGACACGGTGATCGAGCCGCGCGTGCATTTGCATGCGGATCCGCTGGCCGACGGGCATTTCAACGTCTTGCGCGGCTCGATTCCGGCGCTGGGCCTGGCGGGCGTGAAGGTTGTCGGCGACTTCGTGGAGAACTACCGGAAGGGTCTTCCGTCGGAAATGGCGCTGTTGGGCCTATTCGATCCGTCGACCGGGATGCCGAAGGCGATCGTCGACGCGACCGCGATCACCGAGATGCGCACGGGGGCGATGACCGCGATCGGGGCCCGCTACCTGGCGCGCAGCGACGCGCAGGTGCTCGGCCACGTCGGGGCGCGTGGAACCGCCTACTGGAACGTACGTCTGCTCGACAGGCTATTCGACCTCCGCGAGATCCGGGTGCATTCCCGCCGCCGTGAGAGCAGGGACGAGTTCGCCCGCCGGCTGTCAGCGGATCTTGGCAAACCGGTGCGAGCCACCGACGACTGGCGCAGTTGCGTGAGGGTGCGGACATCGTCGTCGAGGCGTCGCGGCTGAGCCAGCCGGATCCGCTGTTGAAGACGGAGTGGATCTCGCCCGGCGCGCTCGTCGTCCCGTACGGGACGATCAGTGCGGTCGAGCTGTCGCTCACCGAGATCATGGACAAGATCGTGGTCGACGACTGGGGCCAATGCTCAACCGGCGAGCTTGGCGCACTTCGCCCGCACGTTCAGACGGGGCGACTGACGCGCGAGACGCTGCATGCGGAGCTCTGTGAGATCGTCGTGGGCAACCGGCCGGGTCGCGAGTCCGCGCTCGAGACAATCCTGTTCTGGCATCGCGGCTTGTCACTGTCGGACATCGCGCTGGCGCACGCGCTGCTCGAGCAGGCTGACCGCGAGGAAATCGGAACCAGCCTGCGATTCGCGTAATCGTCGACGGCTCGTCCCGCCCGCTTCTCCCATAATCTCGTCGTGGTGCGCGAGCTATGCGAACAGGCCGCGGTGATGTACGAGGGGCAGATCGCGGGTGACAGGAGGGATCGATGACCCGAACCGGCTCCCGACCGATCGACAGCGCCGCCTACGCCGACGCCGAACGGCGGTTGGCTCGCCTGTTGGACACCGACCGAGAGGTGACGCTGCTGCAGGGCGAGGCGATCCTCCTGCTCGAGGCGACCGCGCGGGGACTCGGCGGTCCCGGAGTGCGGACGCTGAACCTCGTGAGCGGGCCCTACGGCGAGGTGATCGGCGATTGGCTCGCCGCGGGAGGGGCGGAGGTCAAGAAGCTCGCGGTCGAGCTCGACTCCTCGCTCGATGTCGACGCGGTGCGGGCCGCGCTCGCTCACCGTCCGGTCGACGTGGTCAGCGTCGTCCACGCCGAGGCTGCCACCGGCGTCGTCAACCCGCTCGAGGAGGTCGCCGCGGCCGTCCACGACGCGGGTGCGGTGATCGTCGTCGACGCCGTGGCCTCGATCGGGGCCGAGCCGCTGCGGATCGACGAATGGGACCTCGATCTGGTCATGATCGGACCCCAGAAGGCGCTGGCCGGACCGGCCGGCGTGAGCGCGCTCGTGGCCAGCGAGCGCGGTTGGGCGCAGATCGCGCGCAATCCGAGCGCACCGCGCGGGTCGATCCTGTCGCTGCTGGACTGGAAGGAACGCTGGATCGACGCTGGCCGTCGCAGGATCCCAGCCTACGCGCACGAGCACGAGATGCGAGCGCTGATCGATGCGCTCGAGGAGCTCGACGGAGACGTGGGGCTGTGGCGCTTGATCGACCGCCACCAGCGCGCCCGGGCCGCCGGTCGCGCCGGCGCATCGGCGCTCGGACTCGAGCCCTGGATTCCGCGCGAGCGGGACGCCGCCTCGGTGGTGACGCTGGTCCGTCCGCCCCGGGACAGCACGGTGGCCGCGGTCGTGGACGCGTCGGCCCGCTACCTGGACGGTGGCTTCCCGGGACTGCTGACGGCCGCCCCGGGCCCGTTGGCGGAGCTCGCGATCCGGATCAACCACACCGGCGAAGGCGCCCGCCCCGAGCCGGTGCTGGCGGCGATCACGGCGCTGGCCGGCGGCCTTCGGCGGCTAGGGATAGGCGCGGATGTGAGCCGGGCGCTCGCGGCCGCCGAACGTGCCCTGTTCGACGGCGCCCCCGATCACGGCCCAGCCCCCCAGTGATGCCGGTGGTCAGTCCACCGGGGAGCTAGGGAGGGCAGATGTTAACCCGTCCGCCGCTCCGGAGTCGATCCACGCCTCGATCAGATCGGCGATGCGCCTTTGAGCGGCGTTTATGTGCGGCGCCCGAGCGTGGGGACCGTGCGCGGAGCGATCTCGCCGTCTCGTAGCTGTTGGGTTTCGCGGAGGGTCTGGAGCTTTTTGAGCGATTGGTTTTCGATCTGGCGGATCCGCTCGCGGCTGACATTGAATGTGCGGGCGATCTCCTCGAGGGTGCGTGGGCGCTGGTCGTCGAGTCCGTAGCGAAGTTCGAGCACGCGGCGCTCGCGGTAGGAGAGGCTCTCAAGCGCGTCTCGCAGGGCCTGGTTGGTCAAGATCTCGACCGCGCGCTCGTAGGGGGACTCGGCTTGCTCATCGGCGATCAGCTCGCCGAACTCGGATTCCTGGTCGTCCCCGACGGGTTTCTCGAGCGACACGGGCGCCCGCGCGAAATGCTTGATCGACTCGACCTCCTCGGGCTCGAGCCCCGCCACCTCCGCGACCTCTTCGATCGTCGGCTCCCGGCCAAGCCCCGTCACGAGGGTGCGCTCAGCACGGCCGATCCGGTTGAGCCTCTCGACGATGTGGACCGGGATCCGGATCGTGCGCGCCTTGTCGGCGAGCGAGCGGGCGATCGCCTGGCGGATCCACCACGTCGCATACGTCGAGAACTTGAACCCCCGGCGATAGTCGAATTTCTCCGTCGCGCGCACGAGCCCGATCGCGCCCTCTTGAATCAGGTCAAGAAACGGCAGCCCCTGATTGCGGTAATTCTTCGCGATCGAGACAACCAGCCGCAGATTGGACTCGACCATCCTCTGCTTAGCGCCAAGCTCGCCGCGCTCGATCCGCTTGGCGAGATCGACCTCCTCCTCAGCCGTCAGCAACCGCACTTTGCCGATCCCTTTCAAGAACAGCTTCAGCGAGTCGGTGCTCATCTCCGGCTCGAGGTCGGGCGCGACCTTGCGCCGGCGGCCACCACGCTTGTCCAGGGCACGCTCCAGCTCCGCCGCCGCGAGCGGGGGATCGGCCTCGTCGACGAGCTCGATCTCCGCCTGCTCGAGGAAGTCGTGCAGCTCCTCGACGTCGTTTCCGTCGAGCGCGAGCTCGGCCGTCGCGGTCGCGATCTCGACGTAGGTGAGCACCCCGACCAGCTGCCCACGGGCGATCAGACCTTTGACCTCTTCAAGCTCCTGAAAATCCTGTGGTGACATCTGCCTGCGTTCTCGTTCAGCCCTGCTCGGTTTCGCGTTCCGCCGCGCCGCTCAAACCGCGATCACGTCGGTCCCCGGACTACCGCCTAGAACGTAGTGTGAACCGTCCACTGAGGCGCCAGTCGCGTAGCGTGGCCAGATCGGCCGGTATCACGAGGCGGGGATCGCGCCTCCGTCTGACGCGCCACACTGGGGCCATGGGGATCACCGTCACGGCACTTGCGACCACGGCCGTCAAGGGCACTCGGGTGCGCCGGGTGGCCGAGATCGATCTGGGCGAGCGGGGCGCCCGCGGCGACCGCGCCTTCTACGTGATCGACGAGCGCGGCCGGATGATGAATGGCAAGAACTTCAAGCACCTACAGGCAGTGGTGGCCGACTACGACCCCGAGGCCAGATGGCTCGCGCTGAGCTTTCCAGACGGCGGGCGCGCCCAAGGCGAGGTCAGTCACGGCCCCGCCGTGCCAACGAGCTTTTTCTCCTACCCGCGCCAAGCCCGTGAAGTGGTCGGCCCGTGGTCTGACGCGCTGTCGGGGTTCTTCGGGCAACCGCTGCGCCTGGTCGCCACCGACAGCGCGGTTGATCGGGGCAAGCACGGCGCCGTCTCGCTCGTCTCGCGCGCCTCGCTGGGTCGGCTGGCCGAGGTAGCCGGGCGCGACGGCGTGGACGCGCGGCGGTTTCGGATGCTGATCGAGGTCGATGGGATCGGCCCCCACGAGGAAGACGGCTGGCTGGGCCGGCCGGTGCGCGTCGGCCACGCTCTGCTCAGGCCCAACGGACACGTGGGGCGGTGTGTGATCACCACCCGTGACCCCGACACGGGCGAGGGCGATCTAGACACGCTGAAGCTCCTCGCCACCTACCGACGTTACCTTGACACGACGGAGCCTCTCGCATTCGGAGTCTACGGCGAGGTCCTGGAGGGTGGCACCGTGCGAGTTGGCGATTCGGTGACCGTGCAAGTGTGATCGCACGGCGGCATGCTCACTCCGGTCTATTTGTTCGCGAAGCCGGCATCTACTGGCAGCGTCACCCCGGTGATGTATCGGGCTTCGTCCGACGCGAGGAAAAGTATTGCATTGCTGACATCGTCGACTTCGACCCACGGAACGGGGATCGCGTGCATCTCGCGAGCTGCGACGGTGAATTCCTCAAGTGACGGCTCGACGATATCGGGACGAAATAAGCGCATGATCGTCGGGTTGAGCAGCATGTCGGTGTTGACATTGCTGGGGTGCACGCTGTTCACCCGAATCATGTCGGCTGCGAGCTCGTTCGCCAGTGAGCGCATGAGGCCGACGATGCCGTGCTTGGCAGCCACGTAGTGGCCGGAGTTCATTCGGCCGCGCAGCCCGGCGCCCGAGCTCGTGATGATGATCGCACCGCCTCGCCGGCCGGCGACGAGGTGCGGGATGCCGGCCTTACACGTGTGCCAGACGCCGGTGAGGTTGATGTCGATCATGTCCTGCCACGTCTGTTCGGGAAACTCATGGAGGCGATGTGCAGCGACACCGATGCCGGCATTGGCCACGATGACATCCAGCCGGCCGAGCCGGGTCACGGCTTCCGAGACGCAGCGCTGGACGGCGGAGAACTCGCGGACGTCAGCCACCGCGGTAACGATCTGCCGGCCCTGGTCGTGAACCAACTTCTCGGTCTCGCGGAGATCATCGGCGCTGGCCAGCGAGTATGGGACGGTTCCGACGTCCCGGCATATGTCGAAGCCGATCACGTTCGCACCTTCTGCCGCGAACCGGACGGCGTGGTTCCGGCCCTGCCCACGTGCTATGCCGCTGATCAGTACGACCTTACCTTTGAAGCGATCCGTCATCGACACCGCTCGTATCGTCACGCAAGTGCGCCCGGTCGCCGCTTGGTGGCCGCGGCTGACCGAATGGCATCACCCAGCGCGGCGATCCCCCGTTCGAGTTCGCGCGGACTGACGTGACTGAAGGCGAGCCGCAGGTAACGTCCCTCTTCGTCCGTAGTGCCATTCTGCGAGAACCGCTCGCCGGGCCGGCAAGCCACCCCGCGAGCCTCGCAGGCATGCTCGACCTCAGTCAGATCGACCCGCTCATCGAGGCGAACCCAGAGATAGAACCCGCCCTGCGGGATCGCGAACCGGGCGTAATCGCCGCAATATCTATTCATAGCCTCGACCGCGATGTCCCGCTTTCGGCGATACACCTCGTTTGCACGAGCGATGTGTGGATCCAACAAGCCTCTGTTCATGTACTCAGCCATGACTCGGCAGGTCAGCTGGCTCACGCCGAGATCTTGACGAACCGCCGCCAACGCTGCGATCACCCCCGGAGGTCCGCTCATCCAGCCGAGCCGAAGTCCAGGGGCGACGATCTTGCTGAACCCATGTGATTGCATGACGCGCCCTTCTGTGTCCAGCGCCAGGAGGGTTGGGATGTGCTCATCCGCGTACCGAAGGTCGCCATAGATGTTGTCCTCGATGATCATGAAGTCGTACTCGTCCGCGAGCGCCAGAATTCGTTGGCGCCGCTCGAGCGTCGTGGTCACACCGGTCGGCAGATGGAAGGTCGCCACGGTGTAAAGGAGCTTCGGCTTGACGCCGCGGCGCTTCATGTCCTCGAGCGTGTGCTCCAAGCTGACGGCATCGAGTCCGTGCTCGTCGATGGCGACACTATGCCCGGCGCCACCGCGCATCTGCATATAGCGGGACGCGTACGGAAAGGTCGTCGACTCCACCATCACGCCGTCATCGGGGTTGACGAACGCATTGACACCCAGGGATATCGCGTGTACCGACCCGAGCGCAAGAATGACGCCATCGGGTTCGATATCTGAGCCGGGTTGCACCCGCGAGAGCCACGCCGCGATCTCGCGGCGCAGCCCGGTGTGCCCGAGGAACATCTCGATCCGACCGGTCGGGTACCGGAGTTGGTCGTCGGACTCGTCATAGTCAAAGGACACGTACTCGAGTGCCCTCGGCCCGTCCCGACGAAGTATCTCGGCATGCAGTTCGGCCAGGTCCGCGATCGGGAACGTCTCCTCGGCCGGGACACCCTGGTCGAAGTTGAAGGTCATATTCGGCGGCACCAGGATCTCGGAGACGCGCGGCCCAGTGAGAACGTTGTCGGAGAACAGGTGAGTTACATCGGTCATTGCGACGACACCATCGTTTCGTCGGCTGCGGAGCGAGTAGCTATACCGGACCTTCTCCACTTGGCCGGAAGGCCAGGAACCAACACCCTGCAAGCTCCGGCCACGGTGGGTCTGAAGAACCGGCGGAAGCCGAGCTGCGTGTCGTCGAGGACTTCGTCGATTGTACGCAGCGGAGCCATCGGTACCCGGAAGGCGACCGCCTGCGAGGCGAGGTCCTCCTTGCTCCGACTCGCAAACCAGGGTTTGACGAGATCGTCAACCTCATCTGGATACTCGACCGCCATCGCGTAGAAATCGCGGTAGCGCGGCTCTTCCGCCCACGCAGGCGAGCCGAGCATCGCGACAAAGCGTGCCCACTCATCGTGGGTGCGACAGATCACGCTCACCTCGCCGTCCGAGCAGCTGAACGCGGCATGGGGATACCGTCCACTGCACCCGGGGGCCCGATAGCCCGCTCGTTTGAGCGGGATGCCGTACATCCGGTAGGTATGGGAGTACATCCGGATCGCCGCCGCGACCACATCGGCTTCGGCGACGTTGACGTATTCGAGCGGAGCCACGCTCTGGTTGACGTAGGCGGCCAGCCCCGCACACGCCGCACTCAGACCATGCTGAAGGCTGCCGCCGCCGTAATTGCTGATGAGTGGCGACTCCTCCGGGAGGCCGACGAAGGCCGGCCAGCCGGTGATTGCCTGCGCCTGGAGGGTCCCGCCCGTCCAGCTCGAAAAGCCACCGGTGGTCGCGAACGGCGTCACGGCCACATAGGTGAGCGACGATCGCCCTGCGGCCAGCGCTTCGAACTCGCCTGCGATGGCGCTCGACGTGTTCCGCGTCGCGCGATCCACCCCCCGGATCACGATGTCCGCACCGGCCGGGTCCCGGTGGGGCATGTCCGGTGAGCGCGCGAGGAGCGTCTTGCCCTCGTCCAGGTAGGCGGCTTCGCGAACCGTGCGGTCAGCCGTCACGGGAGCGGACACCGAGTGCGACGCGTCCGGCATAGGGAATTTTTTCTTCACCGTCGCGCCGAGTTGCAAAAGCAACTCAGAGGCGAAGGCTCCTGCGACTCCGTGCCCGATCTCGAGCACCCTCAACCCGCCTAATGGCCCGCCGAGCTGGTCCGACGACGAGTCGACCCCTGTGTCGGGCGACCGCTCGGTGGCGGCCGGTACCGAGCCAAGTGCCCACCCGGTACTCTCGCCGACGCGTTCGAATCGAGCCCTCGGCCAGAGCTTGGTGTGCGCAAACCGCCACGGGACACTTGTGATGCGCAGATCCGGCCTTCCCTCGCTCCGAAGGACTGACCAGAGGCCAGCGGCCCGGAATTCGTCGCTGTCCTCGGCCTCGTAGCAGTCGAGAACCGGCGCGGCGGCGACACCGACCTCGCGCAGCCGCTGTGCGAGCTCAGCCCCGTCGCATTCCCGCAGGTACGGGCGGATCAACTCGTCGATTTCGTCGACCGCAGCCAGGCGAGCGTTCGCGGACGCGAAACGAGCGCGTTCTGCCTCCGTCACACCCAGTTCGTGGCAGAGCGTCTCCCAGTCGTGGTCGGAGTAGACCGAGATCGCGATCCACTTGTCCGTGCCGCGGGCGCGATAGATGTCGTGCGGGGCGTAACGGGGGTCCCGGTTGCCCAAGGGGGCAGGTGGTTGGGCGCCGGGGTCAAATGACGCAAACGCGATACCAGCGATGCAGGCCGATGCCTCGATCTGGGAGATGTCGAACGACATTCCGTGTCCGGTGCGCGCGCGCCCGATCAAGCCGGCGAGAGCACACAGAAGACCGTAGTTGGCAGCCACGATGTCTCCGACCGCACCCGCCATTTGCGGCACGATTCGTCCGTCGGGATACCCGACGACGCTCTCGAGCCCCGACAGTGCCGTCACCACGGGCGCGTACGCGCGACGGTCACGCAGAGGCCCTTCCTCACCGTAGGCGCTCTGCGCCACGATGATGAGCTGGGGAAACCGCTCCGCAAGCTTTGCGTGACTGAGGCCGATGCGCTCAAGCCAACCGGGGGCGAAGTTCTCGACATAGATATCTGCCGTTGTGAGCAGCAAGAAGAGGTCGTCGCGCCCGCGGGCATCCTTCAGGTTCAACTCGACGCTGTGCTTGCCGGCGTTGACCTCATGCACGTTGATGACGTCCTCCATTGAGGCGCTGCTCATTCCTGGAGGGGGAACCCGTAGGCGGTTGTTGTCAACCCGGGCTGCGGACTCGATCTTGAAGACGCAAGCCCCCATATCAGCCAACGGCCGCGACACCAGGGGACCGGCCAATCCAGTTGTAGTCTCGACGATCACCAACTCATGGATCGGCTTCATCGGTTCTCCCACCCCGACCGCTCACGTGCGGTGCTCACACGTGCCAGCCTCCTTGAGGGCATCGATCTGGTCCTCGCTGAATCCCAACTCGTGGAGGATCTCCTCCGTGTGCTGCCCGTACTCCGGCACCCAACGGATCTCGGCCGGCGTCTCGGAGAGCTGGTACGGAATTCCGACCTGCTTCACGGTACCGAGCGGCCGGTACGTAACCTCCTGGACCATTCGCCGATGGATCATCTGGGGATCCGCCTCGACCTCGGCCATCGTGCTCATCACCGCCGTGATGCTGACGTTCTCGCGCCGATTCAAATCGGTCCAGTAGTCGCGAGTCTGCGTGGCAAACGTGTCCTCCAGCTCGGCGACCACCCACTCACGCCGCTCGCCCGTAGCCTGGAACTCGTCCGCGAGATCAGATCGTCCGATCACCGCGCAGAACTTGCGCCACAACCACGGTTCCCCCGGACTCACCGAGACGTACTTGCCGTCCGAAGTCCTGAACGCGCGGAAATCCGGACGGAGGTTGCTCGAGACCGACACGTTACGGTAACTATCGGGGTACCAATGGCTGTAGGGAAACAATCCGAGGTAAGGAAGTATGCCGGCGGTGATTGCGACATCGATGTACTGACCCGTGCCAGATCGCTCGCGATGTAGGAGAGCCGCCAGGATCGACACGAGTGCATTGTTCGAGCCGCCGATGTCACCGACGATCGCGGGGGCGACGTGGGGTTCCCCCCCATCGATCCGGTTCTCGCCAAGCGCGCCGCTCAATCCCTGGTAGTTCGGTTCGTGACCGATCAGATCGCGGTACGGTCCGCTCTGGCCGAAGCCGCTCACAGAGCAGTAGACGATCCGGTGGTTAATCGCTCGGGACGTCTTGTAGTCCACACCGAGCCGCTCGGCGGTTCCCGGTTTGAAGGACTCGATCACGACGTCGGCTCGGCGGACCAGCCGCTCGAAGATCTCCCCGCCGCCGGGCGTTTTGAGATTCACCGTCATGCTCCGCTTGTTGCGCTGGTACCAGAACCAACGAGGATGGGTGTCATCGTCCAACACCTCGTAGCCTCCTGGGCGGCTGCCGCGCGGCATCTCGATGCACACCACATCCGCGCCCAGATCTCCCAACGCCATGCATGCCCAGCGACCCGGGGCATAGAAACTCAGATCGAGAACGTTGTATCCGGACAGCGGACCCACGGGATTCTCCTATGTCAGAGAAGCCGATCGATGCGGCTCGGTCAAACACGTTGTCCGATATATCGGATCAGCGTCGAGATAGCGGACGATAGCTGACGACCGTCTCCGTGTCAACTCACGGGTGAGCCCCGGCGTTCAGCTCAATTTCGACAACAGGCCGGAAGGATTGTCCCCTGGCTCGAGCGCGGCCTTTAGCGCCGGCCACATGTCTCTCGCAGGGTGCCGCAGTCGATCGCTCGGCCCGATGATCGACACGGCGGCTTCGACGCGACCGTCTGAAGCGAAGACAGGTCCCGCGATCGCGGTAACGCCGTCGAGTCCCTCGTTTTGACTGATCGCGTACCCGCGTAGACGAACCGTGGCCAGCTGACGATCGATGGTCGCGGTGTCGAGCACGGTATGGGGTGTCCGCCGGACGAGAAGCGCGGGCGGAAGGAACGACGAGTCGCGCCCGCTAAAGGCGATCAGGACGCGCCCCGACGCGGAGGGATACATAGGCTGGGGTCCCTGCTGGGGAACGTACCGGATGAGTTCGGTCGACTCGACGAAGTCAACCCACGTCAGCACACCCACAACGCTATCGGTAGCGCCCGACTCGATGAATAGGGCCACAGTCTCGCCCGTGGCAGCCGCCAGCGCCTCGAGCTTGCGCCGCATTCGCAGCCGAAGCTGGGAGATCCTCGTCGCGGCGTGACCCAAGGCGATGAGCTGAGGTCCAGCCTCGTAGCGACGATCAACCGCTCTGACGTAGCCGAGCTGTCGCAGCGCAGCCAGGATGTCAGATACCGTGCTCCTGGCAATTCCACGCGCCCTCGCGATCTCGATCTGAGTGGGCGGCTCGGTGGCACCGCACACCTCCTCGAGGATGGCCAGAACCCGTGCGACGCTGCCGTCGCTCACTGTGCGCTCGCCGGAATGCGGCTCGTCCGCGCTCGATGCGTTCTTTGTTTCCACGACCCGTGCGTCAATCTACCGCCTTGCCACCCGCCGCTGACCGCCAAGGCGATGGACGCGTAGACGTCGGTGGCGAGGTTGTACTCCCCGCCGCTGACTGACGAGACCGGGCCGGCAGCGTTGCTATCGAGCCGAACACGGGAGCCGCGGCCCCGCTCAGGGTGTTGTCGGCGCCGCCGATGATGCCGCCCCAGGGATCCTGCTTCGCCACCACCCGGATGATCGCGTTGGCGAGGAGGGACTCTCGGCTGGCTCCTACGTTGGTGGACCTGAGGAGGCGTCGGTGGGGATCGCCTTGACCGGGCCTTCCGATTCGCGAAAGCCGACCTTCACAATCTGGTATGACTCGTCCCGTGCCGTCGCTCGAGCCCGTCGACGAGAGCTACTTTGGCCGCGCACCGCAGCGGTTCTCCCATACGTGGTCGATCGCCCAGCCGGCCGAGACCGTCTGGGCGGAGCTCGTCGGTGAGCGGCCTCTGCACTGGTGTCGCGGGCTGGCCATCGCCTGGACTTCGCCACGTCCGTTCGGCGTCGGCACCACCCGCCGGGCCAAGGTGCTCGCCGGAGCTTTGGCGGGAGACGAGTACTTCTTCATCATGGAGGAAGGCCGGCGCTACGTGTTCTACTTCACGCACGTGAACCTGTCAGTGTTCGTAAGCGTCGCCGAGGATTACCTGGTGGAGCCCGACAGCGCCGATCGCTGTCGCTTCACGTGGCGAGTAGGGCTTACACCGACCTCGTTGGGGAGACCCGGCGCACCCCTCAACAAGCTCCTCTTCTCCAGCTTCTTTCGCGACACCGGCCGGTACTTCAACGCGGTCTGACCCAAGTCGCCCGAACCTATGTGCCGGACCTTGCGCCCTGGCCGACAGCAGCCCACGCGATCGCGTTCGCTGGTGAGTGGCCGTCCGCTCGCGATCGCGCTGGCGAGAGGCCGTCGGAGAATCGGTGTCGTCTGGCGGGTTTAAGACACTGTCGGTATGGCTCTGAACTTCGTTGGATGTGATCGTGCTCAGTTGTTGTTGATGCCGCCGTCGTTGGTGGAGTGGCTGCCGGACGACCAGTTGGTGTGGACGGTCCTGGGGGGGTTGAGCAGGTGGATCTGGAAGCGTTCGAGGCCGTGCATCGGTTGGGGGTGGCGAGTCGTGCGGCGCATGACCCGGAGATGATGGCCGCGTTCACGAGCTTGAGCTCGGCGAACTGTTCGAGCAGGTGTTGGGGTTGTGTCGGGAGGCTGGGTTGGTGTCGGTCGGGGTGCTCGCGATCGACGGCACAAAGATCAAGGCCTGCGCGTCGATGGATAACAACCGGACCTACCAGCCGCTCGTCACCGAGATCCTCAGGGAGGCGGAGGAGACCGATCGTCGCGAGGACGACCTCTATGGCGAGGCTCACGCGGACCCGTTGCCGGCGCGGTTACGCACCGCTGAGGCTCGCAAGCGCGTGTTGGGCGGAGCATCGGGAGCGGCCGCGTCGCGCGGTGCCCCGCGAGCGTTCGCTCCCCCTTGGCTCAACTTTCGCGTCTCGCATCTGACCCCCTTTTCCGCGAACTCAGCCACCTTTGTTCAGAGAGGGCATGAACAAAAGTGACGAAGTTCAGTGTCGGTCCGACCCCCGCCCGCCTGAATGTCATTTGTGCGCCGGCCCGGGGGCGTTTCCCCCGAGTCGTCTCCGAGCTGCCGCGATGGTGGCCGAGCAAGTCGAGTGAGATGGCGCGCCGGAAGGCGGGAAGTTCGCGCCCGCGCCGCGAGGCTGCGCATTTAAACGACGAATAGTGTCGCTTAGGGTTCAAGACAGAGTTAGTGGCAGGCTCTGACGAGTGGCTGGGCGTGCCTGGCGTCGCCGACTCGCCGCGATAATACCGGGAGTATTTGAGGGCGAGTCGGCGGCGTCAGGCGCGTCCGGACACCGTCAGAGACGTCAATAACTTTGTCGTGAGCCCTTAGATGCGCGGGCTCCGCCGGAACGCTGCCATCCGCGCTCCCTGCGCTGATCCGCTGCCCGGTTATGTAACCCGCGAGTCGCGGTCCGAAACCGGGTTCGTCGCCGACGCGGCTACGGCCGGGCGGCTGCCGCTCGGGCGAAACGCCGCGCAGTAGGGCTCGGTCTCGTGGCAAACCTCTATCGAAGGATTGATCGCAGCCGGGGCGGTGCCAGTCACGATCGTCCCGTCGCCGAGCAGCAGCGCCGCCGCGCCGTGGTGATTGTCATCATCAAACCGTTCGCAGATCAACGACTGGCATGCATCAACCACCGCGCCAAGCTCCGCCTGGCCTCGAGCGTGACCCGTCCCGCGTTCGGGGTCGCCGCGGGCCCGGGGCTTATCGTGCCCGAAGGGTGTCGATCCCGAGCTCCAAGTGCCGGTGCCAATCAAAGCCGGGGCGGCTCTGCGTCATCGTGGCGCACAGGCCGCACATCAGCATCCCGATGTCGGTGGCGCGCACGTCTGGGCGCATCGTCCCGGCCTGCTGGGCGTGGGCGATCAGCTCGGCGGTGAGCGCGTTTAGCTCGTCTACCTCGGTTTGCGCCTGGGCCCAGATCTGCTCTCCGACACCGACGAGCACCTGCTGCATCCCGGCGTCGCGCGCGAGCTCGTCCGCGTTGCGGCGCAGCATGTCGGCGAATACGGCGAACGGCTCTGTGTCGCGCTGTAGCGCTTCGCGGGCGCCGGCGGCGAAGACCCGGAACTTCTGGCGCACGAGCTCTGCCATCAGCGCCTCTTTGGTGGGGAAGTGCCGGTAAACGGTGCCGACGCCCACGCCGGCGCGGCTGGCTACGTCGTCGATCTGGGCGTCAATGCCGTGTTTGGCGAACACCTCGCGGGCAGCTTGCAGGATGCGCTCGCGGTTGCGGCGCGCGTCGGCCCGCAGCGGACGCTCGGTCTCGGTGGCGTGCTCGGTCTCAGTAAATAGCTCGGTCACGGTCGTGGGCCCCCGGTCGCTTGACAACCGGAATCGTAGTTCACTATAGTCGCTGAGGCAAACCGGAACCGGAGGTCAGCTTCCAATGACATCGCTCAGCCCACTCCAGGCGCCGCTGTACACGCCCCGCGCCAAGAACCTCGCGCTCGTGCTGCTGGCGATGACGCAGTTCGTGATCGTGATCGACGCCTCGATCGTCAACGTTGCACTGCCGTCGATCGGCGCCCACCTGCACTTCGCGCGCGCTGACCTGTCGTGGGTCGTCAACGCGTATGTACTCACCTTCGGCGGGTTTCTGCTGCTTGGGGGACGGATGGCCGACCTACTAGGGCGCCGGCGGATGTTCATGCTCGGCCTGGTGGTCTTCTCGCTCGCCTCATTCGCCGGCGGGATCGCCCAGTCTGAGGGATGGTTGATCGCCGCCCGGGCGGTCCAGGGCCTGGGCGCGGCGATCGTCTCACCGGCAGCGCTATCGATCATCACGGTTACGTTCGCCGAGGGCGCCGAACGAAACCGGGCGCTCGGGATCTGGGGCGCCGTCGCGGGCGCCGGCGGCGCCGCCGGGGTGCTGTTGGGCGGGATCCTGACCAGCGGTCTGAGCTGGCGCTGGGTGCTGTTCGTCAACGTCCCGATCGGACTGATCGCGGCGCTGCTCGCCCCGCGAACCCTGCGCGAGAGCCGCGCCGAGGACGGGACCACGACGTTTGATCTGCCCGGCGCCGTGACCGTCACCGCCGGCCTGTCGCTGCTCGTCTACGCCGTCGTCGACACCGTCAACTCCGGCTGGGGATCGACCGCCACGCTTTTGCGTCTCGCCGGCGCAGCGGTCCTGCTGATCGCGTTCCTCGTGATCGAACGACGCTCGCGCCAGCCGCTGATGCCGTTCTCGATCTTCCGCCTGCGGACGCTGCGCGGCGCCAACATCGTCGGGCTCCTGATCGGCATGTCGCTGTTCTCAATGTTCTTCTTCATCTCGCTCTACCTCCAAGACGTTCTGCACTACTCGCCGATCAAGACGGGGATCTCCTACCTGCCACTCGCGGTCGGGATCATCGTCTCCGCCGGCGCCGCCTCACAGCTCGTCACCCGCGTTGGCTTCAAGCCACCATTGATCGCGGGCATGCTGCTGATCGCGGGCGGCCTGCTGTGGTTCTCACAGGTGCCAGGAACGGGCGGCTCGTTCGCCGCCGACGTGCTCGGCCCATCGTTGCTCGCCGCCGTCGGACTCGGGTTTTCATTCGTGCCCGTGACGATCGCCGCCGTGACCGGAACCAAACCACACGAGGCCGGCCTCGCCTCCGGACTGATCAATACCTCTGAGCAGGTCGGCGGCGCGCTCGGGCTCGCGATCCTCGCGACCATCGCGAACAGCCGCACCCAAAGCCTGCTCCAGGCCGGCGTCCACAGCACCGCCCTCGTGCTGACAAAGGGCTATGACCGTGCGTTCCTCGTCGGCGCCGGCTTCGCCATCGTAGGAGCGATCCTCGCCGCCCTGCTGATCTCCTCACGCGACAGCCACGCACACTCAAAGGCAGCCCGCACCGGCGAGGCCGCGGTCGCCGATGCCGATACCGCATCTCTTCCCGCCGTCGCGGGCTGAGCGCTTCAGTCGACACGGTGCTCCTAGACGACAAACGAGTTCAGCCGCCCCAACGTGCCCTACAGCGATCTCGTCGGCCAGAGCTGCCCCGACCGCCGGCTCGGCTCCGGCCTCGGAAACTTCCGCAAAGTCGCCCACGGAGCCACGAGGCCGCGCCTTCCGCTTCGCTCGCTCGCTGACCGGTAGCGCAGTACGGTCGACGCCGGTCGCGCCGGCCAAGACGCCTCGAGTTTCGTGGCCTCAGAAGTGGCGGCGGGCCTCGCCTCTTGGTGGCGTGGTCGGGTCTTGGTCGAGGTCACTCACCGCGGTGTGCGGTTGGCCTGACCGGCGGTGAGCCAGCGACGGATCCGGTCGGCGAGGATGACCGGGGCGTCGTGCTGCACGAGATGTCCAGCGTCGGGGATGAGCTCGAACCCCGCTCCGGGGATCAGCTTCGCTAGCCGTCGCCCGTGTTCGGCGGGGATCCAGCCGTCCTGTTCGCCCCAGAGGATCTGAACGGGAATCTCGATCGTCGCGCAGCCGCGCTGGATCTCTTCCAGAAACGCCTCGTCGAAGTCGGCGATCTGGTGATAGAAGGCCGCCCGGCCGGCCTCGTCCAGCCACGGCGCGACCAACGCAGACAGTTCCGCATCGGTGAACCCGGGGTGGCTGGCGCCACGGATGTAGCTGCGGACTACCGATTCGTGGATGAAGCCGGGCAGTTCGGTGAGCACCGTCGGGTGCTCGGCGACGAAGCGGAAGAACGGTGAGCCAATCGGTGGGATCGCGACCGGATCGACGAGCATCAGCGAGGCGTAGGGAACGGCGAGGGTCAGATGGGTGCGCAGCGACACCGCGCCGCCGAAGTCGTGTGCGATCACGCACGGGCGGTCAAGCGACCAGAACTCGAGCAGCGCCGCGAACGCATCGGCCTGACTGGCGAAGTCAACCGGGTCTTCGCGTCGCTTGGAGGAGTGGCCGTAGCCGGGCATGTCCCAGGTGTAGACGGTGAAGTCCGCCGCGAGGGCATCGGCGTACGGCCGCCAGACCTCTGACGAGAACGGGGTGCCGTGGCAGAGCACCACCGCGGGACCGTCCCCAACCGCTCGCCACACGATCGAACGCCCGGCCCACTCAAACGTGTTACTCATGCCTACCTCCTCAGGGACGGTGTTCTCGGCCCGTGGCCAGCGATCGAATGGTCACTGGACACTGAAGCTGGCCTCTCCGAGCGGCGCGCTGCAGACCTGGTACGGAATGATTACGCCGGAAGGCTAGCCACCGAGGCAGCGGACGGCCTTCTTGCGGCACTCGGCCGGTACGACGTTGCGACCAAGCGCCGCTCGAGATGATGCGGGACGCATAAGCCGGGCGGTCCATCGCTTCCATTGTCCAGTCGACGCATGGGGGCCGGCGGAGGGGACGGCGGGGTAGATCTGTGTGGCTTGAGGCCCTGTCACGAACCGCGTCTCGTCAGGGCGAACAACGGGATTCGCCGAGCGGTCTTGGCCTGAAATTCGCCCAACGCCGGCGACGCGGCGACAACTCTTCGCCACAGTGCGGTGTACGCGGCGCCAGTGATCAGTTCTGCCAGCGCGGTGAACGTTCCAGTGCCGATCTCGACCTCGATCGTTGGATGGGCTTTGAGGTTGTGGTACCAGCTGGGGTGCGTTGGCGAGCCTGCGTTGGAAGCGGCGATGACCAGACGGCCGTCGGGTTGGGAGCTGAACGCGACCGGGGTGACCCGCTCGGTCCGGGTCTTCGCGCCGATGTGGTGGATGAGGATGATCGGCGTGTCGGCCAGGTCTCCGCCGACGTGGCCGCGGTTTGCCCGGAACTCGGCGATCACGTTGTCGGTGAGCTCATTGGGCATGGTTGAGCGTTGGGGTCGTGACGCGGTATGTGAGGTTGAGACGCCCGTCGGTGGTGCGGTCGCTATCGACTAGCTCCAGGTCCTGTCGCCGGGTGATGCCGTCAAACAGGGCGGCGCCCGCCCCGATGGCGACTGGGTGGACGATCAGGCGGAGCTCGTCGAGCAGCCCCTCGTCGATCAGCTCCCTGACCAGGCCAGTGCCACCGACGACGTAGACGGCACCGCCGAGCCGCGCCTTGAACGCCCGGAGCTCGTCGAGGTCGCGAACGATCCGCGCGGTCGGCCAGGTGACATTGTCGAGGGTTCTCGAGAGCACCAGGTGCGGGGTCTCGGCCGCGACGCGCGCGTACTCGATCTCCCGCGGGTACGGGTCCCGTCCCAGCCACTCCACGATGAGCGCGGGGTCATCGCGAGTCGCGGCCCAGAACACCTCGTATTCGGGGAACATTCCGGCGCCGAGAACGAACGCGTCGACCGGCCCGAGCAGGCCGAGACCGTCGGCCCAGGAGTCGACCCAGTCGGCCTGACCGTCTGGATCGCGGCTATAGCCGTCGAGCGTGACCTGCATCGCCGCGATGAAGCGTCGTGATGCTGCCGTAGTCATGTCCATCTCCTTTTGTAGTAGCGCACGAAGCGCAACTAATGGTTGCACAATTTGCAGGAAAGCGCAACCCCGAGTTGCGTATTCGTGGTATCGTCACGGCCGTGGTGCCCGACGCGATCACCAGGGAGATCGATATCGCCGCGCCCCCAGACGTCGTCTGGGGGATCGTCACCGAGGCGCGGCACCTGGCTGGCTGGTTCAGCGACGAGGCGGAGATCGACCTTCGGCCGGGCGGCGCGATGCTGCTCACCTGGCATGGCCACGGCGCCTACCGAGCACGCATCGAGACAGTCGAACCCCCGCGCACGTTCGCGTTCCGGTGGGTTCTGCGCGAAGGCCAGGAACCCGTGAAGGGCGGCTCCACCCTGGTCGAGATGACGCTCACCCCCACAGAAGCCGGGACACGGCTCAAAGTGGTCGAGAGCGGCTTCACGGATCTATCCTGGCCCGAACACGAGCGAACCGACTACGCCGGCCAGAACGCCGACGGATGGACCAAAGAACTCGACGAACTGCGCGCCTACGCAGCGCGCGTCACCGGCTCACGCAACCCGCGATGACATCGGACGGCGAGGACCCCGATCGCCTATGGGCGGCGCTCGCCGACCCGACGCGACTGCGGCTGCTCGACCTCCTGCTCGAGAGCGGCGAAACGACCGCCAGCGCGCTCGCCCGCCAGCTCCCCATCACGCGACAAGGCATCGCCAAGCACCTTGCCGTCCTCGAACGTGTCGATCTCGTACAAGCGCGACGCACGGGCCGCGAAACGCGCTTCACCATACGCGACGAACGCCTCTCTCAGGCCCAGCGACAGATGGCGCAGATCGCGTCCCGCTGGGACGAGCGCCTCGCGACGATAAAGCGGATCGCTGAGGCAACGCACAAGGCATCACACGCCGCTGGCGAGTAAGACCGATGCTAGGCCGCCCGAGGTCCCACAGTCATAGGCAGAGCACCTCAACGAGTCCTCCCACTCGACGCAATGCCACCCACCACCACCCGGCCACACCCCTGGCTTCCCCTAGCGTTGAAGGGCAGCTATCTCTCTGGAGGCGATCCGCCATCCGTCGGGGGTTCGTCGGACGGTTTGGCGGACGAGAGCTGACCCGAGTACCGTCGCTGGTGATTCGCGCGTGACCATGAGCATCACGCTGGTGACGCTCGGGTCCGGGCCTGACTCGTCGATCGTCGCATTGAGGGTGAGGTGCAGGGTGTGGGGTGGCTCGCCGGCCCGCACCGCGGTGACGGCGTCTCGGAGCGCAGGTCTGCCGCGGGCGGAGCCCTTGTCGCCGGTCATCACGCCGTCCTCGGTGAACAGCTCCACGTAGCCGTCGGCGTCCCGGGCGGTAGCGCAGTTGTCAGCCCGGGTGACGAGCTGCATGATCTCGAGCGACTCGCGCGCGGTGAGGGTCACGGCGCCGGTCGCATCGAAGCCTCGATCCGGCCGCTGACCTCATCGCCCAGGACCGACTTGGGGATCACGGCGTGGATCGTGCGAGGCGGGATCGAGGAATAGACCGACCCGGTCTGGTTCGCCCATTGTGTCACCCGGAAGGACACCGCCATGCTGCACAGGGCATACGCATCACGCCGGTCCATGCCACCATGGACATTGAGCCACCCGATCGCGGTTCGGACACACCCCGGAAGCGCCTCATCCAGCGACTCTGCGAACGCCATCACGATCCAGCCCTCGGCGGTCTCGATCGTCGGTCCGGCAAGCGTCACGCCCTTGTGGACGATGTACCGCACGCGGAGTTCTTCCATCGCCGACTCGATCCCGGTCTGATCGACGACCCCGTCGGACTGAATCGCGTTCGCGTCGCCCGTCCACACCCGCGCTCCGGGCTTGAACACCGGCAGAAACAGCGAGGTGCCTTCGGTCAGCTCCCATAGATCGAGGTTGCCGCCATACGGCCCGGCGAGGATGGCACTGACCGGCTCGTCCCCCTCGGGCTCGACGGCGTAAACCCCCATCGACGGTCTCAGCGGGATACGAATGCCGTCGACGAACTTCGCGAACGAGCGGTCCTCGCTGAAACGAAAGTAGTGCACGTAGGGCTCATCGAAATCCGACGGCAGCGCACCAACGCCGAGCGGGAACGAGTTCCATCCCCAGTCGATCGGCCTGGTTCGAAGCATCCGGCACTCCAGCACGTCGCCGGCTTCCGCCCCGTTGACGACGACAGGTCCGAGGTTGGAATACGGCCCGGTCGGAAACTGCTTGCGCAGCGGCTCACGATCGGCGAACGACATCCCAAACCGTGCCTGATTACCCCACTGCGTCCACGTGTTCGGGCACGACACGATGTCCCCCGACTCGATCGTGAGCGCCGGCGGGCGCCTCGGGTCGATCGTCCCCGAGCTGACCGTGGCCGTGGACGACTCAAGCACATGCGTTGCCGGCTGTCTCATCTCGCTCCTTGCTGTCAATCAAAGCGCAAAGCATGCCCGATGCCCGGTCAGAGCGCACACTCACCATCCGCGTCACGAGCGCGGCGGCTCCGGGTTCGCGCCGGCGATCGCTCGCATCGAGTGTCAGGCGCGCGGCTCAGGGACGGGTTTTGTTCACAAACCGAACGCGTTGCCGCCGTTCGCCATGATTGCCTGGCCGGTGATCCACCCGGCGTCGTCTCCCGCGAGCATGAGGACGCCTCCGGCGACGTCTTCGGGCTCAGCCATTCGGTGAATGACCTGCCGGCCGAGACTGTTGGTGACGATCGGCTCGGGCAAGCCTTCGGTCATGGGAGTCCGGGTGAGCGAGGGCAGCACGGCATTGACCGTGATGCCGTCATCCCCCACCGTCGCCGACAGCGCGCGGGTGAACCCCACCACGCCCATCTTGCTCGTGCGGTACGCGATCGAGACGGGACTGGCGATCGCGACCGTCGCCGAGGAGACGTTGATCACGCGTCCCCACCCACGCCCTCGCATGAGGGGCAGGAACGCCTTGCACATCAGCATCGGTCCGTTAAGGTCGACGCTCATCACGCGTTGCCAGAGCTCGATATCGAGCTCGTCCCAGGTCGCGCTCTCGAAGATGCCTGCGTTGTTGACGAGTATGTCCAGGTGTCCGTACTTGTCCGCCAGCTTCGCGCGCACGTCTTCGATCGACGATGGATCGCTGATGTCGAGCCCCAGCGCTAGCGCAGGGTTGCCCGTTTGTGCGATCAGGGCCGTCGTCGCGGTGAGATCGCCGAGGCCCGCGACGATGACCATCGCTCCTCGTTCGGCTAGCCCTAGGGCGACGGCTTGTCCGATGCCGCTGGCGGCTCCGGTCACGATCGCGACGCGTCCAGCGTGAGGTTCGTGTGTTGTTGTCGACATGGTCGTTCTCTCCTGTTAGTCGAAGATCTCGGTGACGGCGCGCCACGAGGGCCATGTCCCGATCCCGGACGGGATCCGGATGAGCTTTCGGTAGCCGAAGTGCGACAGCGTCTCGACGGTGTGTTCGCGGCCGTAGCCGGTTTGCTTGGTGCCGCCGAACGGGAGGCCGAGGAGCCCGCGGAAGTAGTTGTTGACGAGCACCATGCCGACGTCGATGCGCCGCGCCACCCGCAGGTATCGGTCCGAGTCGCGCGTGTAGATCGCGGCAACCAGGCCGTACTCGGGCGCATTGGCGATCTCGACCGCCTGATCCTCGGTGTCGAACACGCTGATCGTCACGACCGGACCGAAGATCTCCTCTTGGGCCACGCGCATGTCGGGCGTAACATTTCCGAGGAGAGTCGGGGGCACGAAGAACCCGTCGGCGAGTCTCGGGTCTGAGGGCAGAGCGGCTTGGGCGATGACCCGGGCTCCTTCGTTCTTGCCGATCTCGATGTAGTCGAGCACCTTGGACTGCTGGATCTTGGTGACGACCGGGCCGACGTGGGTCGCCGAATCGTTGCCGGCGCCGACCTTGAGCGCTCTGACCGCTTCGGCAAGGCGGCTGGTGAACGTCTCGGCGACGCCGCGCTGGACGAGGACTCGCGAGGCGGCGGTGCAGGCCTCACCCTTGTTGTAGTAGCCGCCTTCGAGGGCGTCCCGGACCGCGCGGTCGAGGTCCGCGTCATCGAACACCACGAAGGCGTTCTTTCCGCCCAGCTCGAGCAACGCGGGCGCGACGTGCTCCGCGGCCGTCTTGGCGACAGCTGCTCCTGCCCGCGTGGAGCCGGTGAAGGAGATCATCTTCACCAGCGGGTTGGCAGCAATGGCCTGGCCAGCGACAGCGCCGATCCCTGGCACGACGTGCAGCACGTCCGGTGGCAGGACCTCGTTGCACAGTTCGACGATGCGAATGACTGTCAGGGGCGTCGCCTCGCTCGGCTTGATCACGACCGTGTTGCCCACGGCCAGCGCCGGTGCGATCTTGCCGCCCGTGTGAATCGGCGGCCAGTTGAACGGGACGATCGCTCCGACCACGCCGAACGGCTCGAGCACGGTGGCCGAGTAGTTGCCCATCCTCGTGTCGTGGAAGTCGCCGGGGATCTTGTCGACGATGCTGCCGAAGTAGCGAAAGACGCCGACCAGGAAGCGAATGTCGTTGTCCCGGGCATCCGCAACAGGCTTGCCGTTCTCCAGCGACTCGATCTGCGCCAGCTCGTCCGCGTGCTCCTCGAGAACCTCGGCGCAGGCCGACAGCAGCCCCGCTCGCACATCGGCGTTGCGCCACCGCCAGTCACTCGTAAAGGCGCGATGGGCGGCCTCGACGGCCGCGTCGATCTGCGCGGCGCCGCCGCCCTGGACGACCGCGATCACTTCTCCGGTGGCCGGATCTTCGACCGAGAACCTGTCTGCCTCGTTCGCGGACGACCAACGGTAACTACGGACGTCGGTGACACTTGAGACACTCATGTTGTTTCTCCATTCGCTTGTGAAATCGTGGCGGGTCCTCGGGACTACGCTGTGACGCCTGGTTTCAGCACTTCCTCGGCCCACCCGCGAAAGCTCGTCGGGGTCGAGTTCTCCGGGGTGCGCGTGACGGCGTTGTCGAGACCCTGGTTCTTCGCGGCGGCCATGTCGGTCATGCCCTGGGCCATCGCCTCGGACATGCCTAAGCCGACGAACCGGTCCTTGTAGGCTTCGAAGGTGGTCTGCACGAAGCGGACCTCCGTACCGAGAACCTCGGAGATGATCTCGGCCATGTCGTTGAAGGAGACATCCTCCGGGCCGAGCAGCGGAACCTCTTCGACGCCGCTCCAGCTCTCATCGAGCAGCAGGCGCGACGCAGCGGCGGCGATATCGCGAGTGGCGACCGAGGGCAGCTTGCGCTCGCCAGCGATCGGCGAGGAGAACATGCCCTGGTTCTCGATCGCGTCGGCCTGGCGGGCGATGTTGTCCATGAACGATGGGTTGGTGAGCGCCCGGTAAGCAACGCCGGTACTCGCGATCAGGTCGTCCACCGCCAGCGAACCGGTGACATAGCCGGCGTGGGCAGCCCATGGGGTGCCACGGCCGAGCGCCGAGATTCCGACCACACGTTCGACGCCCTGGTTCTTGAGTGCCTCGGCGGCGGGTCGGGCGAACCGACCGAACGCGGCTTCTACCGAGGGAGCGCGTGGATCCGGTGGTGTGAGCCAGAACACGGCATCAGCACCCGCGAACGCTTCGTTCACCACGGCCGGGTCGCCGTGTGACCCTTCCACGATCTCGACACGATTGCGTGCTTCACTCGGGAGGGTCGATGGATCACGCGCGATGACGCGGAGAGCCTGTCCGGTCTCGAGCAGGTTCTCGAGCACCTGGTGCCCAATGCCTCCCGAGGGGGTGGTTATGACGATCATGTTGGTCTCCTATTGGTTCGTGTTGGCGGGCGGCAGTTGAACGCTGGTGCCGAGGAAGAGAGCGCTCACCCCGCCGAGGATCGAGACGAGCCCGACGACCAGCAGGGCGCGTCCGTAGCCGTGACTGAGAGCGGCCGCAGCCGTAGCGCCGTGCGCGAGCTCGGTCTTGGCGGATATCGCGCTGACCGCTGTCAGTGCCGCCAGGCCGAGCGCTCCACCCAGCTGGCGGCTCGTGTTGAGCAGGCCGGACGCGAGCCCGGCCTCGTGGGTCGGGACGCCCATCGTCGCGGCCAGCGTCATCGGCACGAAGCTCAGCCCGATGCCCAGTCCGGCCACCAGGAGCGGAATCAGAAGCGCCGGGACGTAGCCCGATTGCGGGCCGATGAAGCTCATCGCGATCACCGCGGCAGCGGTCAGCAAGGGAGCGAGCACCAGCTGGGGCCGGATTCCGATGCGACGCACCAGTCGGCTGGCGATCAGAGCGCCGACGAGCGTGAACAGCCCGATCGGCAGAAAGGCAAGCCCCGCCGCGTTGACCACCCACTGCTGGCCCGCAGTCGACATGTGAAGCGCCGCGCGCATCTGCGGCAGCGCGACGTTGATGATCGTCACGTCAAGGACGACCATGAACTGCGTGACGCTCGAGACAGCGAGAACGGCAACACCCGGGTGCGAACGGCGCCGGCTTCGCGACCGGCTTGGCAAAGCTGTCGATGTGGCGCTCATCGTGTGCCACCTGTCTTGTTCAAAGCTGCTGAAGGCATGGGTTCTCCTGGCGGCGATACGGCGTCTTTCTATATCAATGCTAGATAGATCTACTTATCGCTGTTATAGCGCTCGATCTAGCGCATGTCAAGCGGTTCTTGTAGCGCCGCTAGCCTTCTTGCTATGCTGGCGCCATGAGCGCTGTGAAGACACGGATCCTCGAGGCGGCCGCGGAGCTGATCGCTGACTCGCCCGACGCCGATATCTCGACCCGTGCGGTCTGCGAAGCGGCGGGGGTGTCCGCCCCCTCGATCTATCACTACTTCGGCGACAAGGAGGGACTGCTCGCGGCGGCTGTGGATTTCGCGATGGAGCGCTTCCTCGAGCCCAAACGCGAGGCCGCGGCTGCTCTTCACGACAATGTCGCCGACGACCTGCGGGCCGGCTGGGACAACCACCTCGAGTTCGCGCGTGAGAATCCGGGCATGTACCGGCTGCTCTGGTCGCCGGCAGTCTCCCGGGAAAGCCGAGCCGCCGCGGAGGGGCACGAGCTGCTTCGCACGGCGCTCGAACACGGGGCTTCGCGCGGCCAGCTCCGCATGTCGGTCGAAACCGCCACCCGCGTCGTTATGGCCGCGACGACCGGGGCTGCGCTGTCCACGGTCTCGCAGCCGGAGCTGTTCGCTGACGGTGCGTTCGCCGAGACACTGCGTGACGCGGTAATAGCTGCCGTTGTCGTCAGCGAGTCGACTGAACCGGCCTCGAAGCGCCGCAAGCGAGCCAATTCGTCTGAGGTAACGCTCGCCAGCACTGCCGCAACGCTGCAAAGCAAGCTCGGCCATCAGACGACAGCCCTCACCGACGCGGAGCGTGCGCTGATGCAGCAGTGGCTGTCCAAGCTGGCGGACGCGCCGGCAAACCGATCGCGGGCGTGACACCGTCTCAGCTTGGGCGGGATAGCGACAAAACAGGGCGTGGTCGGGCAGCGCGAATGCGTACACCCTCGCTGATCGTTTGCACGAAACGGTGAGCCAGGAACCGGACGGCTCCTCCGGCGTGTAAGAGGATGATGCCGCGGCTGTTGGCGAGGACGCCGATTCCATCGGCGCCGAGCTCGTCGCGCGCGCGAACCGCCTCAGCCAGCGCGCGATCGACGTTCGCCAGCCGGACCGCAGCGAAGACGCCCGAGCGGCCGCCGCTCTAGTCCGCGACCTCGGCCAGCTCGTCGTCTGGTGGTCCGGCTTAGCAGCCGGCGCACTGATCGGGCCGGTTGAAGGCCAGGATGCTGTTGGTGAGTGTGGTTGGGAAGCCGACCGTGTAGATCCCGGCGCCGCTCAGAGTGACGCCGGCGCTGCCCCTAAGCAGGTTACCGGTGACGACGGTGTCACGGACGGTGAGTGGAGAGGTTGGGCCGCCGAACAGGAGGCCGTTCCAGATGCCGCCGCCCTGGGCGAAGCCGCTTGGCCCGTTGGCGATTCCTGTGTTGCCGCTGACGCGGTCGTGGGTGAGCAGGACCGGCCGGCGCCGATTACCGCTGCGTCCCCGGTTGGTGCCGTCACCGTGGCCGTATTGCCGGCGATGCGCGTGTTCGTGATCGTCGCATTCGCGTCGGCCTCGACTGCTGCCGGGCCGCTCGGCCCGTTGGCGTTGCTTGAGAACGCTAACGGCCTCGAGCTGACGATCATCGACACCGAAGCTCGGGCGCCCGGCATGCCCGCCACCGCACCTTCTGACGGACACGGGCTGATCGGGATGCGCGAGCGTACCGCCGTGTTCGGAGGATCGCTGGCCACGACCTTGATCTCGCCGGTGGCCTCCAGCACGGCCTTGAACCCGCTCGCGAGCACGAGCCCGACGTCGTGCTCATGGACATCAGGATGCCGGTGATGGACGGCATCGAAGCCACCCGAACGCTCCCACGACAGCGCGTGCTGATCCTGACGACGCTCGGACTCGACCAGTACATCATCGAAGCGCTGCGCGCCGGCGTCAGCGGCTTTCTCCTCAAGGACGCTCCGACGCAAGAAGTCGTGGCGGCGGTACGAGCCGTAGCGGCAGGGGATGCAGTGCTCTCGGCTGCGGTGACGCGCCAACTGCTCGACTAGGTCGCCCGTCGCCTGAAGCTCGGCTTACGAGACCGCGTCCAAGCGGTCATCTACGCCTACGAGACACGCCTCATCTCGCCCGCGGATTAACTCAATCATCTCGTGTACGCCGACCCTCTCGGGTGCACCGACCCTCCGTGCACCGCGGACGAGGAGAGAGCCGGAGCGACCTCGCGACGGCGCTCGCCCGCAGCGTCAGGGCGTCCTGCTATTCGAACTCGCCGAGTAATCTCCCTCGCACGATGCGGAGATGCCTCCGGCGGAGCTAAAGCGGGACCGATCGGTGATTCGTCCAGGAGGGAGCCGAGTAGCGCTCGCTCAAGCAAGGCCGTCTGCGACTGACTCCGCGCGTTGGGGGCATGAGACGATGTCGATCATGCGGTCGACCGAACACGCCGGATGCAGGCACCGGCAGCTGCGGCTCGTGGCGACGATCGCCGGCATCGTGGTGGCGTTGGATGCCGTCACCAAGGCGATCGCTGCTCATGCTCTGGCCGGACGGGGCGTCGTGAACCTGCTCGGCGGGCACTTCCACCTTGAGCTGTATCGGAATTTTGCGGGCCCGGACAACATTCTGCGCGTGCATCCGGTGCTCGTCTCTCTCCTAAGCCTGACCGCCGTGGGACTGATCCTCGTCGCGGCGTGGTCAGCACGCACCACCAGCCACGCGGTCGCGCTTGGCCTGCTGCTCGGCGGAGGGATCGGCAACCTCCTGGACCGTCTCCTTCGCGCCCCGGGACCACTGCGCGGCGGAGTCGTCGACTGGATCAAGCCAACCCTGTCCGGCGGCAGCCTCAATCTCGCCGATCTAGCGGTCAACGCCGCCGTGATCACGATTCTCGTCGGACTGGCACTCGACTGGCTCCGCCACCGCCGCGACCGACCAGGCGGCGACCCGGCGCCGGCATAGTCCTCGGGCGTTGCAGCACCATCGACTCGCGGACAGTTCTGAGGCGCCGCTAGCCAACGTCGAATTACCGCCGCGGGCTCGCTGAAGCGCATGAGGTGACCAAGGCTCGTCGAACAGATCGTCGATGAGCGTGAGCCCAAGCTGGGCGCGGATGCCACTCGCGGCGCCATCGGCAGCAACGGCATAGCGGCCATCCACCACCTGCGGCCGTGACGGCATGAAGCCGCACACCACTGGCGCGGACATCCTGCGATTCATGAGGAGACCGGAGAGGCAATCAGCCGCTGACCGTCATAAACGAAACCCCCATTGACACGACTGGCCAAATCCAATAATGTCTATTGAGATGGTGCTGTTTGCGAGGAACCCTATGTCGGGGGCGAGCACCGGACCACTCCCCGGTTTGAGGCCACGACACCGAGCCTCGATCCGGGTCCTCTCCTCTCGCGGCCGGGCCTGCCACGAGCAGGCCTGGCCGCAGACCGCCCCGGGGAATGCTCCCGATGATGAGCGGCGAGTCCAAAGCGCCACCACCCACGGTGGATGGCATGCGAACTGACCAGATGCCCGAGACGGTCGCTGCAAGCACGCAATGTCTCATGTTCTGGCCAGCCGAGCACGGCGAGCATGTCCGTAGGCCCCGTGCGACCAGAGTGTCCTGCGGCCAAGGTCGCGCCAGATGAGAAGTGGGTTCGCGGTGGTCTACGGATGTCGAGTCCCGCGCGAGGGCTCCCGATGAGGGACTCACCGCTAGGCCGCTGGCGTCCGCGAGGGCGTTATCGGCATGCAGTCGCGACAGCCAGCCGATGCGGCGACGGTGACTACCGGCGTTATGGACGCCGCCGACCCGAGATCGGTGGCACTCTGCAGGCCGTGATGGGCGTCGATCGCAGTGGGGACATTCCCGGACGGCAAGCGGCCGTAATAGACACGAGTCAGGCACCCACGCACCGATGAGCGAGAAACTGGTCGAGCTGGAGGAGATCCTCCGTACCTTGCGAGATCACGGCCTATTGTCGAATGATGCCCTCGCGAAAGAGCTGGACCTCCATTCCTTTGACGTGCGGCTCGCGCTGCTGGACGCCGCGTCCTGGGGGTTGATCCGCAGGGATCGGCGGCGTGCGTAGATGCTCACCGACCGCGGCGAGGCCCTGATCACCGCCGGCAATCTCGGTGACTCGAATCATCACGGCGGCAGTCGTTGCTGACCGTCGCGAGAAGGACCCGGGATCCGGGCGAAGGAAGAGCTCACCGATGCGCGCTGGCAGTTCGGCGCCGCTGCTATGTGCGTAGCGATCTGAACGCGGCGCGCATCTCTTCTGAGAAGAGTCGCGGTTGTTCCCAGGCGGCGAAGTGACCGCCTCGGTCGAGCCGGTTGTAATAGATCAGGTTGTGCGGGTAGGCCCGCTCTGCCCAGCTCTGCGGGGCCTGGTAGAGCTCGTCGGGGAACACGCTGATCGCGAACGGGATCGTGATGTTCTTGGCGTCGAAGAAGTCCGCCTTGTTCTCCCAGTAGAGGCGGGCCGCGGAAACCCCAGTGTTGGTCAGCCAGTAGAGCGTGAGGTTGTCAAGGATGTCGTCTCGGGTCAGGTCGCCCTGGGGGTGGCCCGCGAGGACCTGCCCGACGAGTCCTGGCTGGCCGGTGCCATCTCCGTGGTCGATCGCGAACGCGGCAAGATCGATCGGCGAGTCGGCTAGGCCGTACAGAGTTTGTGGGCGAGTCGACATGATCTGCGCATAGGCGACGTGCTTGGCGTAGAAGGTGCGCAGCTGCTCGTACGCGCGCTCCTCCTCGTCCGAGAGGCCGGCCGGCGGCGGGTCGCCGTGCTCGAATCCGGGGACGAGATCGGCTGGGGCGGTACCTGGCATGTTGGAGTGAATGCCAAGCAGCTCGGGAGCGGCCTGCACGCCCATCGCCTGCGTAACCGCCGCGCCCCAATCGCCGCCCTGCGCCACAAACCTGGGGTATCCCAAGCGTTTCATCAGCTCCACCCACGCGCGTGCGATGCGGACGGGATCCCAACCGGTGGCGGTCGGCTTGGCGGAGAACCCATGACCCGGCAGCGACGGGATCACGAGATGGAAGGCATCCGAGGCGCTCGCACCGTGAGCGGTGGGATTAGTGAGCGGATCGATGATCTTGAGCTGCTCGATGATCGAGCCGGGCCACCCGTGCGTGACGATCAGCGGCAGAGCATCCTCGTGCTCGGAGCGGACATGAATGAAATGGATGTCAAGCCCGTCAATCTCGGTGATGAAGTTCGGCAGACCGTTCAACCTCGCCTCGCACTTGCCCCAGTCGTAGCCCCCGGCCCAATACTCCGCGAGGTCCTGCATGATCGCGAGCCGAACGCCTTGAGAATCGTCCGTGACCGTCTCGCGCACGGGCCACCTGGTCGCGCTGATACGCCTGCGCAGATCGGTGATCTCCGCGTCTGAAAAGCCAACATGGAACGGACTGACCGCGGCCTTCGACTTCCCCGTCGTAGCAGACATATGGTCCTCTCGGGTTTGGTTACACCACGGAGTGTGCCAGTCCTGATCGGTGCCAGCGCGCCGGGTAACACCTCGGTCACACGTGGATGCAGAACTAGACCGAGCGGAGAGACAGTCGGCGATCCTGGCGGCAGGCACGCGCATCGCCAGGAAGCCCTGCACTCACCCTGCGACCAGCATCTCACCGGGCATCGTCGCCGGCGATCGCGGGGCGGCCAGCGGCGTCCAACAACTTGTGGCTGTCTGGTTAGCGGACCCGAGCGTGCAGGAACTGTCCGATCTGCTCGGTGGCCTCGGCTGCCTCGGGGGTGCCGAGCATGAGCTGGTAGACGTGGGGCAGGCCTTCGCCGATTTGCAGGGTGATGTCGACGCCGGCTCGGGTTGCTGCTGTGGCCAGGCGTTCGGAATCGCTGAGTAGCAGGTCGGCTGTGCCGACCTGTACGAGTAGCGGTGGGAGCCCGGACAGCGAAGCGAACAGCGGTGACGCCAGCGGTGTCTCAGGGTCAGCCCCGGCCAGGTAGTCGGAGGCGAACTGACGGAGCATGGCGGGGGTGGAGATCGGATCCTGATCCGCGCGCTCGGTCATCGAGGCCCCCGAGCTGGTCAGATCCAACGTCGGGGACATCAGGACGGCGGCCGCAGGCAAGGCCTCCCCGGCGTCACGCGTGGCCACGAGCAAGGCGACGGCGAGCCCTCCGCCGGCCGAGTCGCCGGCCACCGCTGTCGATCTGGCGCTCAGGTCCTGGTCGATGCGCAGCCACCGCCATGCCGCCAGGACGTCGTCGATCGCGGCGGGGAAGGGATGCTCCGGGGCAAGGCGATACTCCGGGAACAGCACCCGCATCCCGCTGGCCCGGCCCAGCCGGGCGGCCAGCTCTCCGTCGCTGCCAACCGACCCGAACTCGTAACCCCCGCCGTGCAGGAACAGGAGCACCCGGCCGGCGTCCACTCCCGGAGCGGTGAGCCAATGGGCCGGCACCCCCCCAGCACTCACGTCCGTCACCAGCACGTCGTCAGGCACCGGATGAAGCCGACCCCCCGGGGCGAAGGTGGCACGTCGCTCCTCCAACGTCGGCGAGGCCTGGCCTGCACTGGTCTCCTGCCGATCCCTGAGGGCGTCCATCAAATCCTGCATCTCCTGACTTGGCATATCGACATCTCCTTTGGCACGGGCTGCCTGTCTCACACGGCGTGGATCGCGCTTGGCGGCCGGGACAGGATGCTGGAGCTTCTGCCGCCCTCTGCCGCCGAGAACGGCACGACCAGGCGATCCAACTCGGCGTGGCCCCAACGGGCTAACCGGCATCGGCACCCACCGTCCACCAGGCGGCCACCCAGCTCCACCCCCAGGCGTCCTCGCGCAGGAAGCGCCAAGGCGGCGACGCCGTTACTAACCAGTGGCTGTCTCCCCGTCCGGGAACACCTCGCTGAGGCGCCCTGTGTCGACGTCATAGACGAACCCCCTGATTGGAACCTCCTGCGAGATCCATGGGTGTGACCGTGCCTTCTGAATCTGCTCCCTGGTGTTCTCCTCGGCGTCAGTGAAGCTGTAGAACCTGGCCGGCGCAATCGGCGCTCGCCCCGTCTCTTTGCGGAGCCGCTGCTCCATCTCGCTGTCGGTGAATCTGAGCATCCCGCAGTCGGTGTGATTGATGATCATTACCTCTCGGGTGCCCAGCAGCCTGGTCGAGAGAACAAGCGACCGGACCGCGTCGTCATCGATCACGGTGCCGAAGTTCCTGATCATGTCGACATCGGCCTCGGCAAGACCCAGCATCTGCAGGATGTTGCTCAGCCGGGGATCCGCACAAGTGACGATTGCGATCTTCGGCGCCGGTGGCTTTCCACGCGCGGGATCGTAGTCGTTGGCGATGGTCGCATTGGCGCTCAACGCCCCGTCGATGATACTCATGGCTTTCTCCTTCTCTCTGGGTGCACCGGCGGTCCCGGTATCCCTGTCACCGTCATCACGGCCGGCATCGATGTGACTGGCGGTGCCGAGCAGCGCCACCGGAGCAGTCCCGGGCCGACATCTCACGTTCCCACCGGGACTTGCGCCACCGCGCCAGCCTCCATAGGGTTCTCACGGCTTCCGGCTGCGAGACCACTATCACGTAGGAACCCTCGAGGTCTGTGATTGTGGCGCCGGCGCCTTCCGCCATCGAGCGCACGACGTGCTGGCGCTCGAATACACCCGCATCCGCGAACGCGCCATAAACGAAAACGGCAGCGGGACTGCCATTGTCGCTGGGCTCGTCGGACATGATTGCTTCTTTGATCATAAACCTGATCGACTCGCTTTGCACCCGCGGCAGCTCGGCCGCGGAGGCAGCGGGCGTGCGGGTGCCCTCAATCGACGACCACGATCGCCGGCGTTGTGAGTCGCCCCTGACCGGCCACGGTCGAGGGGTTGACGGCGGTGATCGGCGCCCGCCCGGCGTACCGAGCTGAAGCTCTCGCCGCTCGACGGTTCAGAGCAATGGCTCGATGTAAGAGCATGAAGCTACAAACCCGGTCCGGCTCAGTCCGGCCTACGAGCCTGAGGCGAGCATTCGCGCGGCCGATCAGTGGTATCAGCGGCTCTCGGTGAAGGGCTGCTCGCCGCGGCACCTGGTTCCCGGCCGGGGCAGGATCATGTCGATGAGGTAGCGCGTTTCGTAGCGGCCGGGGCAGGAGCTCGGGCTGAACAGCGCCGAGTGTCCGTAGCCGTCGACGGTGAGCAGCCGAGCTTGGGCCAATTGTCGGGACATCGCAATGGCGTTTTGGTAGGGCGTGGCGGGGTCGTGCGCGGTGCCGATCACCAGTAGCGGGTTCGCGGTGGATGGTTCCGCGGCCCGTCGTAGGGAGCGGCTGCGGTGGCCGGCCGGGTGGCGCACGGCACCTCCCATGTCCAGTATGCGCCGACCGGGCCGGAGCGATTCACGGCGAATGCGTCAATCCTGGGGTACGCTGCGGGCTTGGGATTGGGGCTCTCCCCGCAGACGATTCCGTCGGTCTGCCCGAGACTGGCGTATTGCGCCGTCGACCCAGTGGCCGAGGTGCTGGCAACTTCTGGTAGGCCGGCGGCAGCCGGTTCTGAGAGTGCCAGGAGGGTGCGGGACCATGCTGCAGGGCTGTCCGATCCGCTCGTCCACATCTTTTGCAGTGTGGTCCCGAGCTTGCGCCAATTCTGCGTTAGGTAGAGACCACCGATGGCTTCGCTTACGAAGTCGGCGTAAGCGTGATCCGCCGGGGACGCGCCGACTCGAAGCCGGCGCAGCAGCACAGCGAATTTCGCTCGTGTAGCCACAGGGCTACCGGCCGAGAACGCGCACGGGGCGGTCGCCGCGCGGCCGCAGAGGGTCAGGAACGCATCCAGCGTGGAGCGTGAACCCTCGTCTGAGCGCTGGCGCAGGAACGTGGGGAGAAATGCTCCGGCGGCGCCGGGGAAGCCACCTTGCCGGCGGCTCACCCACGCCGCTGGGTTGATATTCCCATCAAGCACCATCGCCCCGACCCGGTTAGGAAACATGTTGGCGTAGGTCGCTCCGAGCAGCGTGCCGTAGGAAACTCCGAAATAGTTCAGTCGCCTCACGCCCATCGCTTGACGCAGCAAATCCAGGTCCCGGGGCCGAATCGGCGGTCGACATGTGCCGCAGTAGGTTTCCGGCTCGCTGTGCGCACCGTCGGCCGAATGCCGCGTAACGTCGAGTCCACCGGGACATCTGAGCCGCCCCCACCGGAAACGTCGCGCCCTGTATGCCGACCCCCGCGAGGAACTTACTCTCGGCCGCCTGCGAGTCAAAACACTCGACCGGGGAGCTCTCGCCGAGCCCCCGCGGATCCCAGGTAACGATGTCAAAGCGCTCACGCAACGACGCCGGGAAGAACGGGATAGTTTGAGGGAACGGCGCCTTAGGGCTCACGACGTAGCGTGTGAAGGGGTCACGGTGTAGTTCCAGTCGCCGTGGAACGTGTGTCTGGTGATATTCACGGCGGCGAGTTGTTCGTCGGTCACGTCGACGCCACGCTCGTAGCTGCCGTCGTCGAGGCGGGCGTGGATCTTCAGGCCGGTGTTGGTTCGGGTGGAGGCGATCAGGTTGATGATGATCTCGAGGCTCTCGAGCGGTTTGCCGCGCCAGTTGAGGCTCACGAAGCTGAACATCCGGTGCTCGATCTTGTTCCATTTCGACGTGCCAGGCGGGAAGTGGCAGACGCTGATCGCAAGCCCTGTCGTGTCAGCGAGGCGCTGCAGTTCGTGACGCCACAGGCGGGTGCGAGGATTGTTGGACCCGCCCGAATCGGCGGTGATCGTCAGCGTCTGGGCGGCCGGATAGCGCGCGTGGCCGAGGTGCTCCCACCAGTTGATGATCGTGTTCGCGGCGAACTGGGCGGTGTCGCTGGTGATCCCGACGCTGACCCATCCTTCATCGTTAGCGAGGTCATAGACGCCGTAGGGGATCGCGTGCCCGAGCTGCTTGTCCTTGAAGTCATGGCCGTGAACCTCGACCGGGCGTCCCTTGGGCTGAAACTCGCGGCCGACCGCCTCCAAGTCGCCGACCAGCTCTCGCTTCTTCGCGTCCACGCTGATCACCGGCTCGCCCGCCGCGAGCGCGGCCGTGACGGTCTCGGCGATGTGCTGGAACTGCGCGTCGCGATCAGGATGCTGGGCGCCCTCCCTGGTCTTCTTGTTGGACTGCAGGCTGTACCCCTTGGCCTTCAACAACCGCAGCACGGTCCGCTCCACAACATCGTGCCCCAGCTCCCGCAGCGCTTCCGCGAGCTTCGCACCGCTCTTCGAGGTCCACCGCAACGGCGACTCCGGGTCACCCCTCCTGACCGGATCGATCAGCCGCTCGAGATCCTCCTCAAGCCCCGGCTCGCGCTCAAGGATCGGCGTGCGCCCCGGATGCCGGCGCACATTCCCCGCCGCCGGCCGCTGCTCAGAATCCAGATCAGCCAGACCGCGCAACACCGTCGACTCCGAGATCCCCGTCGCCCTCACCACCGCCGCGAGCCCCCCACGACCAGCCGAGCGCGCCTCCGCCGCCGCCCACAACCGCCGCGCGCGCTCATCCAGAACCCCCTGCGCGCTCAGCAACCGATACCGCTCACCGATCGCGCGCTCATCGACCACAACCCCCAGTTCTACATAACCAGCCCAACACCTTCACAAACTAAGTCGGGAGCCCTTAGCCGCCGCCGGGCCGCCGGGGTTAAAGCACAGCGTGCCGACACGGCGGGAGGGATCGCTCGCCCGATGCCTGATCAGCGCAAGCCGGATCGTGGCACCGCCCGGGTCACTGTAATCCAACGGGACTCTCGCCCACGCACAATCAAAACCCTTTGCGCCCCGACAGGGCGCCCATCTCAGGACCGGTACCCGCGCCACCGCGCGCGGCTGCGAGGACGCCGCAAGCCCAACCGCCGGGCAGCACAGCACCGCCACCACGCCAACCCCAGCAAATGTGTTGCCATAGCTCATCGCGTCCGTCCCGTGATCGGTTGGACGGTGGGCGTCTGCGGGTTAGCCAGCAACGTTGATTACTTCGTTCTCGAGCGGTAGCTCGGGGCGGTGATAGCCGCGGGTGGCCGGTCCGATGACCGCCGGCTCGCCCTTGAGAAAAAAGCCGCTTTCCAGCGGGCTGGTGATCGTGCCTTGAGAAACGAAGGAGCGAAACTCGAACGGCAGCCCATTGGAGCTCAGCGGACCACGCCCGGACACAATCGCGAGAAGTGAAGATGGCGCGCGTCTGAATTGCCGGTGTTGCCCAACAGCCCGATCACCTGCGCTCGCCGGACGTGCTTACCCACCCAAACCCGCAGGCTGTCCGGTTGCATGTGAGCGTAGAACGCGAAATGTCCCCGTCCGATCTTGATCACGACAAAGTTGCCAAGGATGGCGGGCGGGACGGCGTTGACTGGGAAGTGAGGCGGAGTCTGTTCCGGCTCCCCGTCCTGCAGGCCGACGACGACCCCTGCGGCGACCGACAGCACGTTGGCTCCGAAGTACTTGTAGCTATCGAGATCCGAGACCGGTCCGGAGAACAGCCTGCGGTCCGGAAGCAGCTGAACGAAGTCGATCGCGAACCGCTCCGAGGCGTAGAACACCCCGTTCACCGGCAAGGTCGCGGTTCGGTGATAAGACGCCGGGAAACAACAGCGCCAGCCACAACCCAGCCCGCGCCGGCCAGCGGCGGGCCGATCACTACCGGAGAGTCATCGATCACCCGGGTTGCGCCACTCACCACCGTGTCCGTCGATGCAACACCCCCCGCCGGGGTGAGCGTGAAGGTAAAGCGATCTCGAGCTTCCGGAGCCTCATCACCGACGTCGTCGGGTTAGTGACAAACAGTTCGTAGGCCAAATGAAGGCGACCATCCGCACCCACGACCGGCCCGTGGCCCGCTTGAGCTCGGCGATCATGGCGTCGCGCTCCGCGCTGCGGTTCGCCAGCCTCGTGGCGTCGCCGTGGAGCACGGCGTGATCCGACTCGTCGTCCGGCTCAAAACCAGTTCTGCCCGGTAGGGTCATAGAAGTAGGCCTTGACTGTTACCGGCGAGCGACCCAGGCGGTCCACCGGACGCTGATCGACTCGCCCCCGGGGAACGGAATTGCGTGTCATCTACGCCAGCGATGGCCACGTCAACCGCGCCGAGGGGGCGCGCGGTGGACAGCCCGGATCGCGCTCGCGTCAATACCGCCGGAATCTGGACGGCAACCTCCACGACCGACCGGCCTCGCCGAAGTGGTGTTGCGGGACGGCGAGGCAGTGTTGTCTGGCACGACGGCCGGGGGCGGCTACGGCCCGCCAACCGACCGTGACCCGGAACTCGTGCAGCGCGACGTCCGCGAGGGTTGGGTGTCTCGCGAGCGTGCCCGAGACGTGTATCGCGTCATCCTCGACGAGACCGCTCGGCTCGACCACGACGCCACGGAGCAGCTGCGGGCCAAGGCGGCCAGGTAGGTCGGCAAATCAGCCGTGAGCCGGTACATCTCCGGTCACGCGATTTCCGTAGCCTGCCCAGGGTGTCGCTCGGTCGTCGCCTGTTCGCCTGTGGCGTAGTGTTGCTGGTGGTGGTGGCTGTCGCGGGCGAACTCACACGCGTCTCCCCGTCGAGCGCGGCGGTCAGCGCGGGACCTGCGGCACGGCAACGCCCCGCGACCGATTCAGCGGCGACGGATCCGAGCGTCGCGCTGCCAGTCGGGAGCATCATGCTGGAGTTGCCGCGGACCAGATGGCCACGCAAGGTGGCGCCCGGATTCCTCGGCGTGGGGGTCGAGTACAAGACGATGTGGCGCTACGCCGGCCGCAATCCGCGCGCGGTCGACCCCGTGTTCGAGCAGCTGGTGCGCAACCTTTCGCCCCGGCAGCCGGCGGAGGTGCGAATCGGGGGCGACACCACCGATTGGTGGTGGTGGCCGGTGCCAGGCATGCGCCATCCGCGCGGCGTGACCCAAGCGTTGACTCCCCGTTGGGCGGCCGTCGCCAGCGCGTTCGCGCAAGCGGTCAACGCCCGTCTGATCATGGGCATCAACCTCAGGGCCAATAGCGTGAAGGTGGCCGTGACCGAGGCACGACAGCTGCTGTCGAGGATGCCGCCGGGGTCGATCGAGGCGTTCGAACTCGGCAACGAGCCCGACATCTTCGGCAGCTTCGACTCCGGGCGCGGCCATTACAACTTCCACACGTTTCTGCGCGCCTGGACGCGGATCGCCAAGGCGATGCCCCAGGTCCCACTCGCTGGACCAGCCTTCACCGGGTCGCCGTGGTCCGACGACCTCGGCCGCTTCCTGGCCAAGGAGCCGCTCGTGCGGATCGCGACCGGGCACCGGTATCCACTGTCCAACTGTGTGCAGCCCAATTCGCCGGTTTTCCCATCGATCAGCAATCTGATGGCGCCGGAGGCCTCCTACGGTCTAGCCCAAGGAACGGTGCGCTGGATCAAAACGGCGCACGCCGATCATCTGCCGATCCGAATCGACGAGATGAACACGACCCCGTGTCCGGAATCAGCCGCGGTCTTGCGGACGTTCGCGGAATCGCTGTGGGCCCTGCGCGTCCTGTTCGAAATGGCCGATGTCGGCGCGAATGGCGTGAACGTCCAGACGACGGCCGCCGGCACCGACGACCTGTTCACTCCGACCCAGAGCAACACGGGGTGGGAAGCGGCGGTGCAGCCGGAGTACTACGGACTGCTGATGTTCGCCAAGGCCGTCCCGCCCGGGGCCCATCTGGCGCGCCTTTCGCAGTCGAGCACGGCGCCGATTCAAGCCTGGGCGACCCGCGCGACGGATGGAACGATCCGCGTCGTAGTGATCAACCTCGGCACCCAGCAGAGCACGGTGGCCGTCAACGCGGGCGCAACCGGCGGTCCGGGGGTGCTCGAGCGGCTCGAGGGTTCGAGTCTGACCACGACCTACGGCGTGGCGCTCGGCGGGCAGACGTTCGGGACGGAGACCACCACCGGACGCCTCGCCGGCCGGCGACGCACATCGAAAGTCACACCGCGCGGCCACGACTACGTCTTCACCATGCCGGCACTGAGCGCGGCGATGTTGACGATCCGCTAGTCGCCTCGACGAGGACCCGCACGAAGTGTGGGTCCTCGTCGACCAGCCGACGATCAGCCGAGCGCTCGCGGACGTGTAGCTGACCGAGAAGATCAAGCAGATCCACGACGCTAGCCGCGGTGTCCATCGGCTCCGCGGATCCATGTCGAGATCCGACTGGAGCACGAGGTCTCGGATTGGCCCCTGCTCCCAAGACTTTCGCTGAAGGCAGCGGCTCGGCCCCGGGCTCGCGCAGCATGAGGTTGAGCGCGTCGCGGGCGCTGACGCTCAACCCGGTCGACACCTCAAGCGGCGTCCATGGGGTGGCACCGGGACGCTGGGCGGGTGATGCGCGTCAGCACAGCGCCGGGCGCACCGAGACGTTCGCCGAGATCGTCGTCCCACGGAGCGCCGTCTGATCGATCCTTTTCCCCTCGTCCAAAACGGCGCGACGGTCGAGGCCGAGACGCGCGCAACTGCTGGGGCTCAAGGGAGCCACGGCCACCCCCGTCCCCCCGTCAGCTGAGCGCGCGGCCTGGTTGCCCAACGCCGCCAGATGGGTAAGCCCCGTAGCAGATGTCCGATCAGCCCCTGGCAACGCGGAAGTGGGTCGGCCGGCCCCTGCCTCGGTTCGAGGACCAGACGCTACTGCGCGGCCGCGGCCGGTACATCGACGACATCGACCCCGTCCCCGGAGCCCAGCATGCGGCGATTCTGCGCTCTCCGCATGCCCATGCCCGCATCCACCGGGTCGATGTCAGCGGAGCGGAGGCGATGGAGGGCGTGTGCGGGGTGCTGACCGGCACGGACGTCCGGTCCATGTCCAAGCCCTTTGCCGCAGCCTGTGAGAGCCCCGTGCCGTACTACGCGGCGGCCGCGGAGGTGGTGCGGTACGTCGGGGAGCCGGTGGCCGTGGTCGTGGCCTCCGACCGGTACCGCGCGGAGGACGCGCTGGAGCGGATCGAGGTGGAGTATGAGCCGCTGCCCTCGGTGCTCGACGCGCGGCAGGCCGTGCTTGACGGCGGATCGCTCGTGTCCGAGCGGCGCTTTTCCTATGGCGACCCGGAGAGTGCGTTTGACCACGCCGATCTGACGATCGCCGGCGAGTTCTCGTTTCCCGCCTGGACCGGCCTGCCGATCGAGGGCTACGGCGTGGTCGCCGACTGGGACCCGGGCAGCGAGAGCCTGACTGCCTGGGCCAACTTCCAGGGGCCGTTCACGTTGCACAGCGTGGCCGCGGCCGCGCTTGGGCTGCCGGGATCCCGGCTGCGGCTGATCACTCCGGAGTGCAGCGGCGGCAGCTTCGGCATCAAGTCGGGGGTGTTCGTCTACGTCGCGCTGATGGGTCTGGCATCGCGCAAGCTGGGGGTCCCGGTCCGCTGGACCGAGGATCGCCTGGAGCACCTGGCGTCCTCGCAGACCTCCACCGGCCGGCTGACGGCGATCGAGGGCGCGTTCGCCGCCGACGGCGAGCTGCTGGGGATGCGCATCGACGCCATCGACGACGTCGGCGCCTACGTGCGCGCGCCGGAGCCGGCGTCGATGTACCGGATGCACGGCGCCCTGACCGGCGCCTACCGGGTGGGCAACGTCTCGCTGCGGGCGCGCGTCGTGCTCACGAACCGTTGCCCGTCGGCGCTCAACCGGGGCTTCGGAGGGCCCCAGCACTACCTGCCGATCGAGGGGATGATGGCGTTGGCCGCACGGAAGCTGGGTCTCGATCCGCTCGATCTGGCGCGCGCTAACCTCATCCGCGAGTTTCCTCACCGCACGGCCTCGGGCGGCCTGTACAGCACCGGGGACTTCATCGGCTGCCTGGATCAGGCGCGCGAGCTCGTCGACTATCCCGCTCGCCGTGAGGAGCAGACGCACGCCCGGCGCAGCGGACGGCTTTACGGGATCGGCATCGCGTGCGTGGTGGAGCCGTCGATCTCCAACATGGGCTACGTGACATTGGTCGAGGACGAGGACAGCCGCAGCCGGTCGCTGCCCAAGTCCGGCAACGCCGAGGGTGCGACGGTGACGATCAACCCGCAGGGCGGGATCAGCGTCCAGGTGTCGACGACGCCACAAGGCCAAGGTCACGCCACCGTGATCGCTCAGGTAGTTGCTGACGCCCTGGGGGTGAGTCCCGACCAGATACGCGTGGTCGCCGAGACCGACACCGCGGTGAGCGCGTGGACGGTCGCCTCGGGCAACTATTCCTCGCGGTTCAGCGGCGTCGGCGTCGGTGCGGTGCTGCGCGCCGCCGAGCAGGTGGCCGGCCAGCTGCGCACGATCGCCGGTCACGTGCTCGAGACGTCCGCCGACGACATCGAGCTGACCGAGGGCGCGGCACGGGTCCGCGGCGATAGCGACGCGAGCGTCTCGCTGCGACGCCTGGCCGGCATGGCGCATTGGAACCCCGAGGGTCTGCCGGAGGGCCTCGAGCCGGGCCTGGCGTGCACCGCGTATTACGCGGCACCCGGACTGGGCCCCGCCACCGACGACCGGATCTCGGCGTCGGCCGAGAACGGGTTCGTGATCGACATCGCCGTCGTCGAGGTGGAGCGCTCCACCGGCAGGGTGTCGGTGATCGACTACGCCTCGGTCCACGACGCCGGACGGCTGCTCAATCCGCTGCTGGCCGAGGGCCAGATCCTGGGCGGATTCGCCCACGGCTTCGGCGCGGTGATGCAGGAGGCGATGGCCTACGGACCCGATGGGGGGCTGCTGACCGCGACGCTGAAGGACTACCTCTGCCCCACGGCGAGCGACATCCCTCGCCTGCGCTCCGAGCACCGGGAGACGCCGTCGACGCTGACTCCACTGGGGGCCAAGGGACTCGGCGAGGGCACCACGATGAGCGTGCCGTCGGCGATCCACAATGCCGTGCTCGACGCGCTCGATCGCGACACGCCGCTCCCGTTGCCGCTGACCCCGGCGCGCGTGTGGGAGCTGATGCGATGAAGCCGGCCCCCTTCGTGTACGAGCGGGCAGAGTCGCTCGACGACGTGCTCGACCTGCTCGCCGAGCACCGCGACGGCGTCAGCGTGCTCGCCGGAGGCCAGAGCCTGATGCCGCTGCTCAACATGCGCCGGCTCCGCCCCAGGATCGTCCTTGACATCACCCGGGTCCCGGGACTGCAAGAGGTGAGCGTCGAGCAGAACAGCCTTCAGGTCGGCGCGCTCGTGACCCAGTTCGACCTCGGCGAGCGCGACGGCCTCGACGACGCGTTGCGGGAGTGCCTGCCCTTTACCGGGCATTACGCCACCCGCCACCGCGGCACGATCGGCGGCTCGATCGCCCACGGCGAGCCCCGCGGAGAGCTCCCGCTGACGCTGCTGGCGCTCGGCGGAACCGCGCGTGTGCGCTCGCGCGCCGGCGAGCGCGAGGTGCCCGCCGAGGAGTTGTACCTCGGAGCGTACGAGACCTCGCTGCAAGCCGACGAGCTGATCGTCAGCACGCATTGGCCGCTGGCCGAGGCGGGCGAGGGGCGGGCGTTCACCGAGCTGGCCCAGCGCCACGGAGACTTCACCCTGGCCTGTGCCGCGTGCACGGTCTCGGTACGCGACGGGGCGCTCGCCGGAGCCCGGGTCGCCGTGGGCGCGGTGGCCGATCGGCCGCTGCTTGTGGACGATGCCGCCCGAGCCCTGATCGGCCGTCCGGCCGGTGATCGGGCGGCGGAGGCGGCCGGGGACGCTGCCAGCGCCGCGGTCCCGGGATACGACGACCACCATGCGTCCGCGGCGTACCGCCGTCATCTGGCGGGCGTGCTCGTGACCGACGCCGTCCGGCGGGCGCTGGAGCGCGCCGGTGGCTGAGGAGTTGGCAACTGTGGAGCTGACCGTCAACGGCCGCCGCCGCCGACAGCAGGTCCCTGTCCGCATGCTGCTGTCGGACTTCCTGCGCCACCGGCTCGGCCTCACCGGCACCCACGTCGGCTGTGAGCATGGCGTCTGCGGGGCGTGTACCGTCCGCGTCGACGGCCGCCCGGCGCGGTCCTGTCTGATGCTCGCGGTTCAGGTCGATGGGCTCGCCGTGGAGACCGTCGAGGGCCTGGCCGGCCGCGGCGAGCTCACCGCGCTGCAGCAGGCGCTGCACGAGGCGCACGGGCTGCAGTGCGGGTTCTGCACCCCCGGGATCCTGATATCGGCCGGCGACCTGCTCGAGCGCCGGCCGCACGCCGGCCGGGAGGAGATCGAGGCGCTGCTGTCCGGACACATCTGCCGCTGCACCGGCTATCGGCCGATCGTGGACGCGATCGAGCGCGTCGCCCGGGAGGCAGTGTGAACCTCGCATTGACGCTGCTGGCGGCCGCCGAGCGCCATGGCGACGGCGAGGCACTGGTCGACGGCGAGCACCGCCTCGACTACGCCACCTTGCAGCGCCGCGCCGCCGAGCTGGCCGGGGGACTGGCGGCGCTGGGGGTCACACAGGGCGATCCGGTATGCGCGCTGCTCGCCAACCGCTACGAGAACGTGGAGCTCTACTGGGCCACGCAATGGATGGGAGCCCGGTTCGTGCCGCTGAACTTTCGTCTGAGCGCGGAGGAGGTGCGCTACTGCGTGCGCGACGCCGACGCCGCGGTGGTGGTGTTCGAGGCGGCCTCCGCCGAGGCTGCTCAGACCTGTCGCGGAGGCGGGGCCAAGCTGCTCGACATCGGCGACAACGGCGACGCCGACGCCCGGCTGGCGGAGCTTGACGCCGAGCCGCATCCCGGAGCGCTGGACCTCGACGAGCACGAGACCTCGCTGATGCTCTACACGTCGGGCACGACGGGCAAGCCCAAGGGAGTGCCGCGGTCGCATCGGGCCGACCGCGCCGGCGGGCTGAGCCAGGTGATCCACCACGGCAACCGCCACGGCGACCGGTCGCTGGGAGTGATGCCCCTCTACCACACGATGGGCATGCACACGATGATCGCCATGGCCCTGATCGATGGCTGCATCGTGGCGATGCCCCACTGGGATGCCGCCGACGCCACCCGGCTGATCGCATCCGAGCGGATCACCTCGCTGTACCTGGCGCCGACGCTGTTCCACGACCTGCTCGCCGGCTTGCCCGACGACGCCGACCTCTCGTCGGTGGAGTGCATCGGCTACGCCGGCTCGCCGATGAACCCCGAGCTGGCGCAGCGCTGCACGGAGGCGTTCGATGCCAGGGTGTTCTTCAACCACTACGGCTCGACCGAGTACTACACCTGGGCGGTGAGTCGCGACCAGGCCGCCAAGCCCGGCTGCGCCGGAAGGCCCGCGATCAACACCCGGCTGCGGCTGGTCCGCCCCGAGGCAGACGCGTCGCCCGAGGATCTGGTCGCCCCCGGCGAAGAGGGCCAAGTGATCGCCGACCTCCGCGGCGACGAGGCGTTCACGGGGTACTGGAACCGCCCAGACGCCGACGAGGCCGCGATCCGCGACGGCTGGTACTTCCCGGGCGACATCGGGCGCGTCGACCAGGACGGCGACCTGTGGATCGTCGGCCGGATGGACGACATGATCATCTCGGGCGGGGAGAACATCCATCCCGTCGAGGTCGAAGCCGTGCTCGCCGAGCACCCGGCTGTGACTGAGGCGGCGGTGATCGGGGCCTCCGACGAGCGCTGGGGACAGCGGGTGGTCGCGTTCATCGTGGGCGACAGCGTCGAGGAGGACGAGCTCGACCGCCATTGCAGTGAGTCGACAGAGCTGGCCGACTTCAAGCGCCCACGTGAGTACCGCTTCGTCAATGAACTGCCGAAATCCCCGGCGGGCAAGCTGCTACGCCGGGAGCTGAGAAAGGAACTGGAAAGTTGAGCGAATCCGAGACCCTGCGGCTGGACCGCGACACCGAGCGCGGCATCGCCACGATCACCCTCGACAACCCAGAGAAGCACAACCGGGTGCCGATGAAGGCACGCAGCGAGCTGGCCGAGTTGTTCGACCAGCTTTCCGACGACGACGAGATCCGAGCGATCGTCCTGACCGGAACCGGCGACAAGGCCTTCAGCGCCGGCGGCGACGTGATGGGCTTCCTACGCACCGATCCGGCCACCCTGTCCCGCTTGGCGTGGAACGTCGCCGCGGCCGAGCGCTGCCCCAAGCCGGTGATCGCCAAGCTGCGCGGCTACGTCCTGGGTGTGGGGCTCGAGCTCGCGCTCGCGTCGGACTTCCGGATCGCCGCAGACAACGTCGAGCTCGGCCTGCCGGAAATCCGCCTGGGGATGATCCCCGGCAGCGGGGGCAGCCAGCGGATGGCGCGGATGATCGGCCTGGGCCGGGCCAAGAACCTGATCATGCGGGGCCAGCGGATCAAGGCCCGGGAGGCGCTCGAGCTGGGGCTGCTCAGCGAGGTGCACCCCGGCGATGAGCTGGACGGCGCCGTGGACAGGCTGATCGACGAGCTGACCGCGCTGTCACCCCTGGCTCTCTCGATGGCCAAGCGCGTGCTCGACCACGCCTACGACGGTCCGCTGGGGCTGGGGCTGGAGATCGAAGGGCTGGCCTACGGCCTGCTGCGGTCCTCGCACGACTTCCAGGAGGGCGTCACGGCCTTCGTGGAGAAACGCAAGCCCCAGTTCGAGGGGCGCTAGCTTTCAGCAGGGGCGTCCGACCTGCACGACGTCGCCGCGATGCCGGGGTCGCGAACCGCGCCGACCACCGGACGGAGGCTCCCTCGGCCGTCGTGCGTCTTACCGACGGCTCGCTCGCAGGGGGACTGGCACGACTTCGTGTTGCGCCCGTCGATCAGCACCCCCGTCCTTCGGCGCCGACCTCCCAACTCATGCGGGCACGATAGCCCGGGGATCCCCGAACCCCAAGCGATCACCCGCCGCGAGCTGCCTGACCCCCCACGGTGCGGGGCATGGTCTTGAGCGTCGTCGGCGATTCGTCCGGTGCCACCGGTTGGTGAGCGGAGCCGCCGGCGGCGAGCCTCATCAGTGGGGAGTTGAAGTCGACGTCGGCGGTCGTGCGCGCTGCGCGGGTCGCGTTGCCGTCGAACTGGTGCTGGTAGCCGGACCAGGCGCGGTCGGCGATCCGTTTTCCGATGCCCGCCTGGAGGATGACGGCGAGCTCGGTGGCCGCGCGTTCGATGCGGAGGCCAAGCTCGGCCGCAGCCCAGTCCTCGGGCGCGGCGAAGACCGACGTGGGCAGGGTCAGCGCGCGCAGGTACGCGAACAGGGGGCGCATCTGCTCGTCGATGACCAGGGCGTGCCGCGAGCTGCCTGCGGTCGCGGCGAGTAGGACGGGCTTGGCGACGAGCAGGTCGTCGTCGAACAGGTCGACGAATGACTTGAACAGGCCGCTGATGCCGGCCTTGTAGACGGGGGCCGCGGCGATCAGCGCGTCGGCGGTGGCGATCTTCTCGATCGCGGCCTGAAGCTGCCCGCCGGGGAGTCCGGACACGGTCGCACGTGCGATCTCCCCCGCGAGGGGCGCGAGCTCGATCATGCTCGCCGATGCCGGCGTGCGGACGTCGCGGAGCTGGTCGAGGCTCTTCTGCGTGATCCGGCCCGCGAGCAGCCGCGTCGACGAGGGGTCGCTGACACCGGCGCTCACGGCTACCAGGGTGAGTGTGGGATCGGTCATGGCTGGCTCGCACTGAGTTCGTGGCACAGGTCGCGCAGCAGCATGAGCTGCTCGCCGCTGAGCGTGCGAGTCATCGCCGCGGCGACGTGGCGCCCGTGAGCGGCGCCGACGCGACGCTGCGCTTGCACACCGGCCGGGGTGAGGCGGATCCGGCAGGCCCGTCCGTCGTGCGGGTCGTCGGCTCGCTCGACGAGCCCACGGGCCTCGAGCCGCGCGATCATCCGGGACATGCCGGGCTGGGTCAGCAGCACGTCTTCGCCGAGCTCGCTGATCCGCAACCCGTCGGGCGCGGTCGACAAGGCGTAGAGCACGCCGTAGTCGCGCGGCGGGAGGTCCCCCCACACGTCGCCGTCGGTCAGCTCGCGGACGATCGTCGACTGCGCGCGGAACAGGGCCTCCCAAGCCTCGTTCGCGATCCTGGTCCTGCTGCTCATTGCTCAGGCCACCAGCGGGAACTCGGTGGACACCGCCGGGTCGCTGTCCTGGTAGGGGGATGCGTCGGTGAGGTTGTCACCCCGGTTCGGATTCGGCGTCGGCTGACGCGGCTCACCATCACCGTACTTCGCCTTCACCAGGCTCGCATGGGTAGGCGCGTCCGGCGCACCAGGCGCCCTGCGCGACTCCATCTCCGTGCGCAGCACGGGTACCACCTCAGTCCCAAGCAGCTCGACCTGCTCGAGCGCCAGCTCCACCGGCAAGCCCATCGCGTCGACGACCCAGAGCTGACGCTGGTAATCGCCGAACCCCTGCTGGAAGGTGAGCGTCTTCTCGATCACCTCCTGCGGGCTACCGACACTCAGCGGCGTGCCCGCCCTGAAGTCCTCCAGCGAGTAGCTCTTGCCATAGATCGGCGAGCCCTCGAAGTACGGTCGGAACCCGCTAACGGCATCCTGCGACCGCTTGGCGATGAACGCGTGCCCGCCGAGTCCGACGATCGCCTGCTCCGGCGTGCCGTGCCCATGGTGGGCAAACCGCTCGCGGTAGAACTTCACCAGCGGCCGGAAATGAAAGTTCGGCGCCAGCACGTTGTTCGCGAAGTAGCCGTTCCCGTAATAGGCGGCCTGCTCGGCGATCTCAGGCGTGCGGATCGATCCGTGCCAGACGAACGGCGGCACGTCATCCAGCGGCCGCGGAATCGATGTGAAGCCCTGCAACGGCGTCCGGAAGCCCCCCTCCCAGTCGACCACGTCCTCGCGCCAGAGCCTGTGCAGCAGGTTGTAGTTCTCCAGCGCGAGCGCGACGCCCTTCCGGATGTCCTTGCCGAACCACGGGTACACGGGCACCGTGTTCCCACGGCCGACCATCAGGTCCACTCGCCCCTTCGACAGGTGCTGGAGCATCGCGAAGTCCTCGGCGATCTTCACCGGATCGTTCGTCGTCACCAACGTCACCGCCGTGCTCAGAATGATCTGCTCGGTCAGCGCGGCGATGTGCGCCAGCAGCGTCGTCGGCGAGGACGAGAAGAACGGCGGGTTGTGGTGCTCGCCGATCGCGAACACGTCAAGCCCGACCTCATCCGCGCGCCGGGCGATCCGCACGATGTCGTCGATCCGCTCCGCCTCGCTGGCGGTGTAGCCGGTGACCGGATTCCGGGTGATGTCGCTGACCGAGAAGATTCCAAACTGCATAACGACCGCCTTTCGTTGTGTCCACAACCATAGCAGATACATGACTGCGCATATATCTGCTCGGGTGCGGTCGAACCAACCGCGGCCGTCGGCGCGGTTTTGACCTTCCAGCCGAGACTGGTCAGACACGTATTTGATAACTCGCTATCAGTCCAGCGTTGAGGTCATGACGTGAGAACTGGCACAGCTAGAGTTACCTCGGGCGAGGGTATGGCTGACCGCCGAAGACGACCAGCCGTTTCCGGCCGCAGGGCAGCCGGTGTTGGCGTCTAGAACCGGCAGCGTCATCGGCTCAGGTCCGGACCGGCACGATCGACGCTCCAAGATGGGCCTTGCCCTGGATCATGCCCATCTTCTTGCCCTGAGGGCTCTCTCCACTAGTAAAGCTACTTGACTAGAATAGCGTCCGTCGACGAGGATTATCAAGTGACTTGACCGACCGGCCCGAATACCCGCTTGGCCCGCCCCTGATCGGGGCGCTGTTGCGAATGCCGGTAGACGCGATCCGCGCGCGGATGCTCGCCGGGCTCCACGAAGCCGGATTCGACGACCTGGTGCCCGCGCATCTGATCGTGTTGGCGTATCCCGGGCCGGAAGACCGGCGTCCGTCGGAGCTCGCATCGCAGGCGCGGATGACCAAGCAGGCGATGAACTACCTGCTCGGCGAGATGGAGCGACTCGGATACCTCAAACGCGAGCCCGACCCCCAGGACCACCGTTCAAAGCGCGTCCGCCTCACCAGGCGTGGCGATGCTGCGGGGCAGACGATCCGCCAAATCGTGGGTCAGATCGAGACCGAACTAGAGCACGAACTCGGCCCCGAGCGGTGCGGCCACCTGCGCACGCTGCTGATCGCGCTAAACGAGACCAGCCTCATGAGCAACCACGAGCACTAGACCGCCCGCCGACCGGTCCGGAAGACTTCCCGTCTCACGAAGACCGAGCCATCTCACCGGCTCGGTTGTGACCGGCCCTGGCTCCTGCTCCGAGTCGGCGACCGGCATGAGCGGCAGTCGGTGGCTGAGTTCCCCGCTGGCGACGGAGATAAGGAGGAGTGGTCCCGGGCCCGATCAGCACCGAACCGCCGACCGTGGCGTGCCGAGGAGTGGCAGGTCGCTAAGCGGCGAGGTTATTCCTCCCCCGGCGGTTCGGCCTCGCCAAGCACCTCGACGATGCGAGGTGCCCTGGTGTCCCGATTCACGAGGACGTGGTATGTGGGGCCTTCACGCATGTGGGTCCCGCGCCGCGCCCAGATGTATCGAGCTTGCCGAAGTACGGGCTGTCCTCCGTCGTGACCTGATACTCGAAGCGCACAAGTCGCTGCTGGGACTGGTCAAGCTCCTCGACCAGGCGGACGGTCATCTTCTGTCCCAGCATCGCGACACACCCGCGTTGGACCCCGGCCACAGCAAGCTCTTGGTACTCGGATCGGCGGGATCGAAGAAGGCCATTGGGCGAGCCTAGGTCGGGCTTTACCTAGGCACGTACGTGCGAAGGAGGCTCGCGTCCACGGTCGAGCTTTCCGCGCGCTGCAAGTGGATCGCCGGATAGGTCCGGATGCCCTGCGTAGCGCGAAGGGAGGTGTCGGAGCCGGCGGACCTCGCGGCGGTGTCGTCTGATCGCATGCGAGGCCGAGAGAGATGTTGGAGGGTCAGCGGCTTGGGTTCGCCCGAGACGCGTCGGACCGTCGCTACTCGGATCGCGACAGAGATCCAGGGACGCCCGGTCGGGTTTTAGTTTTAGTAGCGACCTTCGTAGTCCTCGCGTGTGGAAGCCGCGTGTCGGCGTCGGCTGCCGCGGAGCTTCGGTTCGATCCGATCGTTATCAAGGGGTCAGTACGAACCCGGTCGACACGATCTTGGGTCTCCGCGGACCGGGGTTGGCTTGGTTGCGAAGCTGCGGTACGGGTCGGAGCGGTTCGAGGCGACTTGTTCCTCTTCCCGTTCCTCTTTCGCGCGTCGTGGTAGGGCTGGCTGTACCCCGCAAGACACGTGCTGTCCGGCTGGTCAAGTCGCTGCGCGGCGGGCAGTCTGTGGTTACGCGGTAATAGCGAGCACCCCGGCGGCTGGAAGCAACGTATCGCCGGCGTGCAGCTCGCTCGGGCCGTCCCCCGGGTTGTTTCCTCGCTGAGGGACCGGGACCCTCGAACCCAGAGAGAAGCCTCATGTCTACGATCACCTTCCCCAGATCTGATGTCACAAGCGACGAGGTCGTCGACGCGCTGCGTCGGGGCCTCGGACCTCGGTACAACGTGCTGCCGGGAACGGGGGTCAACTGGAACCCGGTCGGCGGCCCGCGGCCCGATCATCCCGACACGATCGTGGTCGGCACCGGCTCCACGCGGCTGTTCCGCGCCCAGGTGAGGATCTCCCACGATGCCGGGGAGACGGTCCTGCGCGTGAGCCCTGGCGGTTTGGGCTGGCCGCGCCTGACCAACACGCTCTGGATCGGCCGCAAGGTGCGCGAGGTCCTGCGTGCCGCCCCGAGCCTTCGTTGAGAGGACGACCATTGCGCTCTTCACAGATTGAGCTCGACAGTCACGAAACAAGGCAGCACGGTGAGCCAACTTGACCGTAGGGCCTTGGCACCGGCCGCGCCCGCCGTTGGTTTGACGAAGTCCTACGAAACGGGCGACGGCGTCGTGTATGCGCTCGACGGCGTCGACGTCGAGTTCGAACGGGGCCGCTTCACCGCTTTGATGGGCCCGTCTGGCTCGGGGAAGCCGACGCCCATGCACGAGCTCGGCCTGCTCCGGGCCGTCGGAATGAAGCGGCAGGTGCGAGCGATGATCCGCTTAGAAGCCGAGATCATCGCCCTGTTCAGAGCGGTCATCGCCGTCATCATCGGGACCGGACTGGGCGTCGCGTTCGCCTCGTCGCTCAAGCAGGAGGGCCTCACCGAGATCACCCTCTTCTATGCCAGCCTGATCGGGCTCCTGATCCTCGGGGCCCTGCTCGGCCCCATCGCTGCCCGCTGGCGCGCGCGGCGCGTCGCCAAGCTCGACGCGCTGGCAGCGATCGCAACCCAATGACCGCGCCGGCGCCCGAGCACGTGAAGATGGATTGGGGCGGCAGCCGATCGGCGCCACAATCCTCCGTCATGAGGGCGAAATTCTGCGTGATCGCCGGTGCCGGGGTGCTGGCGGGTGCCGGCGCCGTCTGGCTGGCGGCGCACCAGCCGTCTGGTCGCCCGACCGAGCCCGGGCCGGTGCTCACGCTGCTGGTCGGCGTCTCGCTGATGGGCTGCGGACTCGCCTCCTGGCGGGCCCGGCCGAAGAACCGGGTTGGCCCGACCATGGTGTTCACCGGCTTTGCCTGGTTCAGTGCACTGCTGATTGAGGCCTCGCCGCCGTGGTTGAACACAATCGGGCTGGTCGTCCAGTCGGTCTGGGTCGTCGGATTGGTCTATCTGCTGCTCTCGTTCCCCTCCGGTCGGCTGTCGGGCCGGCTCGACCGCTCGCTGGTGGCGATCGGGATCGTCGCTGCGGTCGGCTTCCAGCTGTTGGCGATGCTGTATGGCAACAAGGCGGGTCTGCGTTGTCCGGGCTGTGCGAACAACCTCCTGCAGGTCGTCCAAGACAATCACAAGGCGCAGGGCTGGCTGGGGCTCCAGCGCCTGATCGGCGCGGTGCTCATCGTGACGGTGATCGCGCTCCTCGCCCAGCGCTGGCTGCGCGCGGGCGCGGCTCGGCGGCGCGGCGTGGCTCCGGTGCTGGTGGCGGGATGTGCCACGCTCACGGCGCTTGGCTGGGCGGTCGTTTTTGACCTGTTCGGCGACCCACTCGGCGCGCTTCCCGCGAACGTGTACTTCACCCTGATGGCGACCGTGCCGGTCGCCGTGCTGTTCGTCTTGCTGCAACGACGACTGGCACGGGGGATGATCGCGGGGCTCGTCGTCGAACTAGGCGGACCGAGCGCCTCCGTCGACTTGCGGGAGGCGCTTGCCCGCGCGCTGGGCGACCCGTCGCTGCAGCTCGCGTTCTGGTTCCCGCCCGAGAAGCAATACGTGGACGGCGACGGTAAGCCGGTCCAGCTCCCGGGCGAGGATTCCGGGAGGAGCTCGACATTCGTTGCGCGCGACGGCCAGCCGATCGCCGTACTGCTCCACGACCCCGTGTTGGAGCACAACGCCGAGCTCGTCTCGTCGGTATGCGCGGCCGCGAGCCTCACGCTCGAGAACGAGCGCCTCCAGGCCGAACTACGCGCCCGGCTGGTCGAGCTGCAATCCAGCCGCACGCGGCTGGTGCACGCGACGGATGCCGAGCGGCGACGGATCGAGCGTGATCTGCATGACGGCACTCAGCAGCGACTGGTCTCGATCGCGATGTCGCTCGGGCTGCTGGAGACGAAGCTCCCGGGTCAGCCCGAAGCCGCCCAACCCCTCCTGCGTGACACCCGAGAAGCGCCCGCGGTCGCGCTCGCGGAGCTGCGCGAACTGACCCACGGCATCAACCCCCCGCTGCTCACCGAGCGCGGGATCCCCGAGGCCCTCGACGAGCTATGTCGCCGCGCACCGCTTCCCACCCGTCTGGACGTGACGATCGATCGGCGCCTCCCCGACCAGATCGAGACCGCCGCCTACTTCATGGTCAGCGAGGCGCTGACCAACGCCGCCAAGCACTCCCATGCCACCGAGATCCGAGTCTTCGCCTCCTACCGAGGTCAACGCCTGACGGTGGAGATCGGTGACGATGGAATCGGTGGCGCCACCCCCACCGGCGGCTCAGGACTGCGCGGGCTCGCCGACCGTATCGAGGCGCTGGGCGGACGCTTCACGATCTCGAGCCCGCCCGGCCAGGGCACCATGCTGCGAGCCGCGATCCCATGCGCGTAGCACTGGCCGACGACGCCGTGATCCTGCGCGAGGGCCTCTCCCGCCTGCTCACCGAAGCCGGCTTCGAGGTCGTCGGCCTCGCCGCCGACGGCGACGCTCTGCTCGAGCTGATTGAGCGCACCCGCCCGGACGTCGCGATCATCGATATCCGGATGCCACCGACGCACACCGACGAGGGTCTACGCGCGGCCAAGATCATCCGCGAGCGGTGGCCCGCGATCGGAATCCTCGTCCTCTCCCAACACGTCAACACCCGGTACGCGCTCGAACTACTCTCCGCCGGGACCGACGGCATCGGGTATCTACTCAAAGAGCGCGTCTCCGACCTGCACGAGCTCTCCTCCAGTGTCAACCGCGTCGGGAACGGAGGCTCAGTGCTGGACCCGGCGGTCGTCGGCGAGCTCGTCGGCCGACGCCGACAAGGCGACAACCCGCTCGAGCACCTGACCAACCGCGAACGTGAAGTCCTCGCCCTAATCGCCGAAGGACGCTCAAACCACGCGATTGCTGAGCGGCTGTTCGTCACCGAGCACACCATCGAGAAGCACGTCAAGAACATCCTCGGCACCCTGGCCCTCCCGCAATCCCCCGACGACCACCGCCGCGTGCTCGCCGTCATCACCTACCTCAACTCGCAATAGCCGCAGACCGACGCCTGTCCTCGCTGCGAGCTGGGCGTTCCGAAGTCAACGCGGTACGCACAGCGAGGAGAGCACGCGTGGCGGCCGTCCTGCGACGCAGACCGTGCCGCCCGAACGGTCAGACAGCCCAACAGAGGAGCGCAAGAATGAAGACCTGACTCAGCACGTACATGTCATACGCCATCGGCTGCGCCGCCGTGTGGACCGTGATCTTGATCGTGACGCAGATCGAGGCGGACTCTCACACACAGAACACGTTTGGCTGGTCTCTCTCGGGTGGTGGATCGGATGGCTATCGGCGAGCATCGCCCGGCTCGTCTACCCACCACCGAAAAAGTGGCGGTCGACGGGCACAACCACCTGACAGCCAATGCGTGGCACAAAGCCGCTGACCGTGGGCGCTCCCGATTACGGGCTGAGCGCGAGCGCGCGTCGGTATGTCAGCGGCATTGACGCCGAAGCGTTCGGGCGGCGAAGGCGTCGGCGAGGGCCTTCGCCCAGGTCCCGTACAGATCGATCACCGTGGACGGCGCGGGCCATTCTCCGGCCTGTAGTCGTTTGAGCGCTTCGCCGCCGCGTCGGCGTGCGTGGGTGCGCGACCAGTCGTACGAGGACGGCGCAGCGCCATAGCGCGCTCGCCATGTGCGCATTGCTTCGCGAACCCGTTCCCGTGTCCATTCCGGCGCGATCGCGCCGGGATGGCACCGTTTGCAATACGCGTAGGCGTCGCCCTTGCCGTTCCGTGGCGTGGTGGGCGCCCCGCAGCCGCGACACACTCCCCGGTAGCGCGCCTTGACCTCGCGTGCCTTATCGCCGTTCGGATCGTAGAGATACGCCTTGATGGTTGCTTCTGCGCGTCCCAGCCGACGAGCGATCTGTGCGATCGCCAGACCCTCCTGGTCCCGGTAGTGGCTGGCGAGTTGCGCTACGCGGCGCCGTTCCGTCACACGGTCGAGCATCAGAACCCCAAGCCTACCGGACGTGCCGGACAGCCAGCCCAAGCGCAAAGAAAGCCCGCCCGGGCGGCCCGGCCCCGCGGCATCGACGGCCTCGGCAACGGCGGCGGTCCGGGGCGCGAGCTTGGCGGAAGGCACGAGCGACAGCGTGCTCGGGCAGCTGTGTCGCCCGATACTCAGGCTGGTGGCCCAGGCCGCGCGTCTTCGTTGTGCAGAGCGCGAATTATCGGGTGGTTTGGAAGGCCCTCCCGGCCTCGAGCCGTGCCTCACGTCGGCCGGTGGCGCAGGGGTGACCCGGTTTCAGGGATCGTGGTGGTCGGCGGGCAGCGCGCGGTAGCCGGCCGCGGCGAGCCATGATCGCGCTCGGCCGCGCTGGCGCTCCTCAGCCAGTGCGTGCCATCGCTCAAGCTCGCCTGGCGAGCGTGCGAGCTCGTCCTTGAAGCGACGAAACGCGCCGCGGCCTGTGATCGCGATGGCCAGGCGCTCGGCACGGCCGGGGTGCTCGACGGACGCGATGAACAGTTCCATGTCCCGGTAGCCCTCGCGTGAGCCCTCGCCGTGGACCGGCAGCCACCGCTCCGGGTCATCGGCGCTGTCCTCGTCTTCTTCTCCGGCCTCGAGGGCGTATTCGATCGCTGGCTGGGGCCAGACCTCACCGGACCTGATGTCGATGCGGCCTCCGGCGGTGAGTGGGTCGCCTTCGAGGATGCTCGCCAGCTCCTCGAGGTCGACGGGCAGGGCCCGCAGCATCGGCGCCGGACCGCCTAGCAGAGCATCGAGCTCGTCGGCCAACTCATCATCCCCGTCCCAGCCTCGCCGGCGGAGCGCAACCACGAGATCGCGAGCCAGCTCGGCGGCTCCGTCCACGCGCTGCCTGAGCGCCGCGATAAGACCGTCGCCGGCCAGCTGAAGCGAGTCATCGTAGGCGCCAACGCCCAGGAGGTGCACGACAGCCGGTCCGTCACCGCGGTACACGGCCGCCCGCAGAGCGGAACGTTGCTCCTTGGAGTCCATCTCGCTCTGCGTAGTCTTACGCTCGGTTTGGGGCGACATGCCTCGCCGTCGATCGCCGCCCGGCTGCCGCTTCACGTCGGTGGTCGGCTCAAGCGGAAGCCGGCGCCTTGTATCCACGTCGGCGACCAAGCACACGCCGTGACCGCTGGCCTCACCTCGTTCGGGGCTGACCGTACCGTCTGTACGTAGGCGGAGGTTGGGCATCTGGGCGCGCCGTCCGGTTCTCAGATTCGTGCGAAGCGGGCACGTCGCGAAGCACCTCACCCACTGACGCTCACACAGACGAAGCAGGCGCCTCCTATTGGCGAGATGCGCGTCTCTTGCCGCGTGTGAGGCGAGTCCTGCCTTCACGTTTGCGTGGTATATGACGCGGATGGGCTCGGTGACCAGTTTGTCCGGGTGCGGTCACGCACCGCGGCCGTTCCGGCCTCCGATCGCTGCCCCTCAGCATGAAAAGCGGTGGTGCGAGCGCGACGGTTCCATCGCCACCTACTCGTCCTCGACGGCCCTCGGCGGCGAGGCCCGTCGGAACGCATAGACCGAATCATCCGCGCAATATTCCGGGCCACACTCCGCAGCCGCCAGGGATGGATGCTGGAGCCGGGCCAAGCGCTGAATCGGGACGGCGCGGATGGTGCGGTGCCCCCTCGGTTGACGCGATCACACGACCCATCCAGATGCAGCTGGAAGTTGGCCGGGTTGGCGAACGATCGGCCCGGCAGGAAGTTGGTGCGAATGAACCGGTGCGAGCGCGCCAACGCGCCCCTTGGCCTGCGCGTCACCCAGCATCCAAGATCACCCAGCCGACACCAAGCTGACCACAGAACGCCGCCAACGCATCGGTGGCGTGTGCCCGCCGCCGGCGCAGCGGTCGAAGCGATCGTCAGGATCTTTGCCAGCACGGCGCCGAGATCAGGGTCCGGCGCTTGCACTGGGCATGTGGCCGGGGGGCACCAGTCGAGCCGCCAGCGGCTCACGTCGAGCTGGTCACCGCGGTCTTATGAGCCGCAGGGTTGGCGGGTTCGTGACCTATCGCCGCCGGTGTGGCGGGCGACAGTCCGAGGACGGTGGCGGCGTTGTGATCGAGGATCGCCCGGGCGGCCTCCGGGGTCGATCCGGGGATCGTTGATGCAGTCGATCTGCGCGACCGCTTCGCGGGCAGCGTTCTCCTGCTCTACGGGCGGCCGTTGACACAGATCGCCGCGTTGCCGACCAGCGCCATCAACGTCACCGCCGATGGGCGAACGACGTTGCGCCTCGCCGGTGGCGAGATCTCACTGCCCGAGCCTCTGGCCGCGATCGCGGTCGCGCTCCGCAACCAGCGCCTGGAACGAGACCAGGAGAACGGCTGGCTGGTCGCCGGCCGCCACGCCGGTACCCACATCACTGCCGACCGCCTGCGCCGTCGCCTCAGAGGCCACGGGATCACCCACAGCACCGAGGCGCGCCACGGCGCGCTGCTCGCACTCGCCGCGCGCCTGCCAGCGCCGATCCTTGCCGAGCGGCTCGGGATCGATCGCTCCCGCGCCGCCGGCTGGGTGCGCCTGGCCGGCGCACCTTACGGGGAGTACGTTGCCCTCCGCGCGGAGCTTCAGGCGATCTAAGCTCAGCCGGAGGTCTATGAGTGCAAGGGACGTCGCAAGCGCCGCGGCCAGACCCACTCGATGATCACGCTTCCCCGGCCCGCGATCATAGGCTCATGCCTAGCGTCCGGCCCAAGCCTGACAGCGACGCGAATGCAAATCGCTGGAGGCGCGAGGTTCGGATCGCGGTCGGGTGGGCGTTGAACAGCATCGCTGCGTAGATCGCTTGACGCGGACTGTGAGGTGTTCCGGCGCCCATCCTCCCGGTCGATGTCAGCGACGCCATGTCGCGAAAGAACGCCTCGTAGTCGAGGGCGGGACGGTGGCGATTGATGAACCTAACCGGCTCATCGTGAGTGTTTCGCAGGGTGTGCCGGTGACCGGGAGCCGCTGCGGCGCGCTCTCCCGGGCCATAGGTACGCCAGCTGCCGTCGAGCTTCACGTCAAGTCGGCCCTCGACGATCTCAAAGCTGTCTTCAGCATTGTCGTGCACGTGCACAGGGGGGCTGGGGCTGTGGGGACCGAGCCAGCTATTTGCCTCAAGAACTTCACCATCGGTGTCCTCGGCGTTGCGCACGATTTCCCACCACATATCCATGCCGGGGCGAAAGTCAATGCGCCGCATCGTGGTAGGGCGGTTTGCAGGATCAAGGGAAGCAGTAATCACAGGGGCTCCTTTAGGTCATTGGTTCTTTATTGGTTATGTCCGGTCTAACGGGGGTCGTCGTCGCCGATCAGGATTCGTGTCTGCATCGCGCTTATTACGTGCCGGTGGCGGTGTGGAAGATCCGCGCTTCGGCTGTGTGGGTGTCGGCGAAGATCGGTTGGGCGGCGAGCGCTTCTCGGACGACGTCTGCGTCGCGGTCGAGTAGCTCGCGGCGCGATCCGTGCCAGCGCCACAAGAGCACGACGCGTAGTCCGTCGTCGCTGGTGAGCACCTCCCCTCCGGCCTGCATCCTGGTGTTTTGCTCGGCGATCAGTTCCTGGGCGGCGCTTGCGACTGCCTGCTGTTGTGGGGGTGTGGTGGCGAGGGCCTTCACGTAGACGACGTCGGCGGTCTCGCCGTCCGGTCCGCTCGCAGGCTGTTCCGGGAGCTGTCCTTGGATTGCGAGCTCGCGGCGGAACCACCACAGAAAGGTGAGGTCTTTGCCTTCGTTGGCGGCGTCGAGCTCGACGAAGCGCGCGAACAGCTCTAGGTCTGGTAGCTGTTTCAGGAGCGGCCCCAGTGCCTTCTCTGGCGCCTGCGAGTTCCGCCAGATCCAGTACGGCTCGTCGTGCAGGTGCAACGTTGTCAGTAGCCGCTCGTCGGTCGTGTAGCGCGCCGCGAAGCGGCGAGCGAGCATTGCGTGGTCGTTCTCAGCGGACCATGGCTGGTCGGGCTGGACTTCTGATTTGAAGGAGTCGTGTACTAGGGCGAGGAACCGCAGGTCATCGCGGAGCGGGTCGTCGCTCGGGATCGCGGCGAGCATGGCGGCGACGTGCGCGCGGACGCGTCCTTCCGGGTGGCCGAAGCGCGGCGCGCCCCAGTCGAGTCCGGCTTGCAGCCGGGGGTCGGCGAGCAGCGTGCGCTCGAGCGCGGTCTCTGGGGTGATCGACGCGGCCATGTGGAGAGGATGGCCGGCGTCTTCAGGCTGGGCCATTGGGATATCCCCATTCGGTAGCGTCGTGCGTTTAGGGATTGTCGTGATCTTCATGAGCGCTCGTTCCTTCTCTTTCTCGTCGTTTGCTGGCTACGAGCGCCTGTCACAAGCGCTCGATCGCGGGACGATCGGCAGACAGCGATCTCCAGCAGCTCTAGGCCGAGCGCCTCGAGCTGGTGGATGACGCCGTACAGGGCGGACTGGTCAGGGAGCGAGCCGCACAGCAGCGTGTCCTGTCCGCGGCTCGCCGCGGCCAGCGTCGGGAACGCTTGCATCGTCGTCGGGCCGATCGGCCCGCGGACGCGGATCTCGTAGCGCCGCGGCTCGCGACCGCCGGTCGCTCTCTCGTTGGCTGACATGTGATCAGGCTCGCTGGCTGGCGGCTGAGCGCGCATCGTCTCGTTCGGATGATTCCGACGGTCTGGTTGATCGCCAGCGGGGTGCAACCATGTGTGTCGTGGCCGACGCGGGAGCAGCCGTCGAACACGCCGACTCCGGTGTAAGGGCGTGGTTGATCCCGCGGCCCGGCCTGTTCGAGCTGCTGGGCGCGGCGCGGCGGGTGGTCCAAGTGTCGGCACCGGCGGGGAGCGGGAAGACGTTCCTGCTGCGCTCCTGGATCGCGGCGGAGGGTCTCAGCGAGCGCACGGCGTGGGTGTCGGTCGGGCGTGGGGAGCACGATCCGCAGGTGTTCTGGCTCTCCGTTCTCGACTCGCTGCGCCAGACCGGTGCCGGATCGGAGCGGGTGCGGGAGCTGACGGCCTCTCCTGATCTGGACGGCGCGAACGTCGTCGGACGGTTGCTCGAAGATCTGAGCTCGCTCCGGGAGCCGCTGTGGCTGGTGATCGACGACCTGCACGAGCTACAGGCGGACCAGGCCATCCGCGATATGGAGCTGCTGCTCGGGGCCGCGCCGCCTGAGCTGCGATTCGTGCTGTTGACACGCCGCGATCTGCGCCTCGGGCTGCACCGCTTGCGTGTGGAGGGGGAGCTGACCGAGATCCGGGGCGTGGACCTTCGCTTCACGCTCGAGGAGTCGCTCGCGCTGCTGGAGGCGGCGGGGGTGCGGCTGTCCGACGGCGTGCTCGAGTCGCTGGTCGCGACGACCGAGGGGTGGGCGGCGGGGCTGCGACTGGTGGCATTGTCGCTCGCTCGCCACCCGGATCCCGAGCGCTTCGCGGTCAGCTTCTCGGGCCGTGAGCGCGCGGTGGCCGACTACCTGCTGGCGGAGGTGCTCGAGCGCCAGTCGGCGGAAGTGCGCCGGCTGCTGTTGCGAACCTCGCTGCTGGAGCGGGTCAGCGGACCGCTTGCTGACCGGCTGACGGGGAGCTCGGGCTCCTACGGGATTCTTGCCGGGCTCGAGGACGCGGGCGCGTTCGTGGTCGCTGTGGATCCGGAGCGAACCTGGTTTCGCTACCACCACTTGTTTGGGGACCTGCTCGCGCTCGAGCTGCGGCGAACCGTCCCGCAGGAGGTGCCCGGCCTGCACACGATCGCCGCCGAGTGGTGGGCCGAACACGGGTATCCGGTCGAGGCGATTCGCCACGCGCAGGCGGCCGAGAACTGGGGCTTGGCGGCGCGGCTGCTTGCGGACAATTGGTTCGGGTTGTACTTCGATGGACGGCTCGCCACCCGCGGCGAGCTTCTGTCTGGGTTTCCCGCCGGCGTGGTCGCAGCGGATCCCGAGCTGGTGGTGCTCGCCGGGGCCGACCAGCGGGCGGCGGGGTCACTGGAGGAGACCGAGCGCTATCTGGGCCTGGCGGTACGGATGTCGGCGTCGGTGCTCGAAGACCGTCGCGCGCGCTTTACGATCGCGCTTGCGTTCGAGCGATTGGAGCTCGCTCGGGCCCGCAACGACCTTCGGGCCGTTGCCGAGGAGGCGCAGCGACTGCTCGCCTCAACCGAGGCCACGGAATTTGGCCTCGGCGAGGAGGTCCGCACACGGGTGTTGACCGACCTCGGGATCGCCGAGATGTGGGCCGGGCGACTGGAGGACGCCGAGCGCCACCTCGAGCAGGGGCTGGAGGAGGCCCGACGGATCTCCATACCGATGCTCGAGCTGCACGCGCTGGCACACTGGGCGCTCCTCACCCCCTTTCGCTCTCTGGCGACGGCGGAGCAGCGCGCGATGCAGGCGATCGAGCTGGCCCGCAAGCACGGTTGGGAGGAGACCGCACCAGCGGCCGCGGCCGCGTACGTGGCGCTCGGCGGGGCGACGGTCTGGTGCGGGCGGCTAGGAGAGGCAGAGTCGTGGCTAGACCTGGCCGAACGCGTCCTCGGGCACGACACCCAACCGACCGCGGCGACGCTGTACGCGACACGGGGGTTATTGGAGTTCGCGCGTGGCCGGCACGCCGAGGCGGCGGCCGCCTATCGGGATGCCGAGCGGATGGAGAGGCTGCTTGTCATGCCGCACATGTTCACGGCGCGCGTGCAAGCGCTCAAGCTCCAGATGCTCGTCCGCCTGGGCGAGACCGAACAGGTGGAGCGAGCCCTGGCGGAGATGGACGAAGAGGTTCGCAAAACGAGCCAGATGCGGGTCGTACTCGCGGCTCTGAGACTAGCCCGCGACGATCCCGAGGCCGCCGTGGACGCCCTCGCACCCCTCCTCGACGACCCGACCCCGGTCACGGCCTCGGTGTGGGAAATCGAGGCGTTGCTGCTGGAGGCGATCGCGCGCGACGCGCTTGGCGATCCCGGAGCGGCGTCGCGCGCGCTCGAGCGCGCGCTCGACGTCGCCGAGCCCGACGGGCTGCTGCTTCCGTTCCTGCTCTACCCGACCGCGGAGCTGCTGGAGCGCCAGGCGCGACTTCGGACCACTCACGCCTCGCTGATCGCCGAGATCCTGAACCTGCTCTCCGGACACACTCCGGCGGCCCGGCCAAAGGACGCCGCGCCGCTCCAGGAACCCCTTTCCGAGAGCGAGCTGCGCGTGCTGCGCTACCTGCCGACCAACCTCCGGGGCCCCGAGATCGCGGCCGAGCTGTTCGTGTCGCTGAGCACGATCAGGACCCACTTGCGCAACGTGTACGCCAAGCTCGGCGTGCACAGCCGCGCGGACGCGGTGAAGCGAGCGCGCGAGCTCGGCCTACTCTCGCCCTCCTCGCTCAAGCGCTGACCCGGGTCGCCGTCAGTCGGGCGTCGCGCGGAGCTCAGACCCTCGATCCGGGTCCGCGTCCGGCAGCCATCGCTCGAGCTCGCTGATCGATTCGGCGTACGTCGCGGCCGCCGTCTGCTCCTGGTCGAGCGCCGCAATGTAGGCCGCGAAGGATGAGAGCACGCGCGCTTCGCGGCGTACCTCCCTCGCTTGACCAGGAGCAGGCCGCAGCGAGCGAGTACGCGGGCACGGTCACCGAGTTACGGGCCCGAATCGTCTGAACGATCCGATGCGGGCTCATCCGGACGACGACGACGATGAGCGGCACGTGAAGGTCTCACTACATCAACCCGAGGAGAGAGCGATGCGCACACCGACCCATATCCGGGCAACCACCAACCGCAACGGCGCCAGCGATGCGGGCGTCAACATGAGGAGCATGACATGACAACCACGAAGAATCACATCGACCGCCGATGGACCGCCCTGATCTTGCTTTGCGTCGCGGAGTTCGTCGTGGTCCTCGACGCATCCATCGTCAACGTCGCCCTTCCGAGCATCGGCAAGGCTCTCCACTTCTCCAATCAGAACCTCCCCTGGGTGGTCAACGCATACTTGATCGCCTTCGGCGGGTTCTTGCTGCTCGGAGGCCGCGCCGCCGACCTGCTCGGCAGGCGGCGCGTCTTCATGGGCGGGCTGATCGTTGTTGCGGTCGCCTCGCTGCTCGCGGGGTTCGCCACCAGCCAAGGCGAGCTGATCGCTGCCCGTGCCGCGCAGGGCTTGGGCGCTGCGATCCTCTCACCGGCCGCCCTGTCGATCGTGACCAACCTCTTCCGTGATGGAGCCGAGCGCAACAAGGCCCTCGGCGCTTGGGGTGCTGTCGCCGGTTCCGCCGGGGCAGTGGGCGTGCTCCTCGGTGGCGTCCTCACGAGCGGGCTCAGCTGGAACTGGGTGCTGTGGGTCAACGTACCCGTGTCACTGATCGCGCTCGCACTGACACCCGGTCTGATCCCCGAGAGCCGCTCGGAGTCAGCGACGCGGCACTTCGACGCTGCCGGCGCGGTCACCATCACGGCCGGCCTGTCGCTCCTCGCGTACGCGATGCTGGACGCGAGCAGCGCGGGGTGGGGTTCCACCAAGATCGTCGGCCTGCTCGCGGCTGCGGTGGCATTGATCGCGGTGTTCATCGCGATCGAGCGTCGCTCGACCTCGCCGCTCGTCCCGTTCCGGATCTTCAGGCTCCGAACGCTGACCGGCGCGAACGTCGTCGGGATCCTGCTCGGCGCCTCGCTGTTCTCGATGTTCTACTTCATCTCGCTGTACATGCAGCAGGTGCTCCACTACAGCCCGATCCACGCGGGACTCTCGTACCTGCCGCTCGCCGTGACGATCGTCATCGCGGCCGGCTTCGGCGGCCAGCTGGTCACGCGGTTCGGCTTCAAGCCGATCCTGGCGGCTGGAATGCTGTTCACGGCGGCAGGGCTCGTGTACTTCAGCCGGATCGCCACGGGAGGGAGCTTCCTGGCCGACATCCTCGGCCCCTCGCTGCTGGCGGCGATCGGCCTCGGATTCAGCTTCGTGACCTCGACCATCGCCGCTGTCTCCGGGGTCGAGGGACGCGAGCAGGGAGTTGCGAGCGGCCTCATCAACGCCTCCCAGCAGATCGGCGGAGCCCTCGGCCTAGCCGTGCTCTCTACGCTCGCGACCACCGAGACCCATCACGTGCTCGCGAGCGGCGGTTCGAACCTGCCGCATGCGCTGACCGCCGGCTTCCAGCACGCCTTCATCGGTGGCTCGGTGATCGCGGCACTCGGGTTCCTCGCCGCACTGATCCTGATCCGCACGCGTGACAGCCGTGCGCACCTGGAAATGGCGAACCCGGAAGCCGCCCTCGCCCCCGCCCCCGCCCCCGCCCCCGCCTAAGTGGTCTACCGGTCGCCGAGCCGCTACAGGACGTGCTCGGCGACCGTGTAGCCCCTCGCCTCTTAGAACGCCTGCGCGGGCGCATTGCCATGCATGACGGCGATCTTCACGGTATCGATTCCGCGCTCACGGGCCCGGGCGCAGCCAATGCCACAAGAGCCACCGGCAATCGACCAGGAGAGCTGGAATCGTCGTCCTCCCCGAGCACCCGAACTGCGACGAGGCACGGCTCGCCTGGAATCTCGCGGTCGACCAGCAGCCGGCCGCCGTCGTCTTCCCCGAAACGGCAGAGGACGTGATCGCCGCCGTCGAACTCGCCCGGGCCCTCGAGCCCCGCGTCACCGCCCAGGGAACCGGCCCCAACGCCGCCCCGCTCGGACCGCTCGAGGACACCGTGCTCGTCAAGGCCGAGCGCATGCGCGGGATCGAGATCGACCCCGAGGCCCGGATCGCGCGCATCGACGCCCGCGTCCGCTCAGTCGACCTCGTAAAGGCGATCCCGCTGGGCCGGGTCGCCGAGACGCAGGAGCTCTCCGACGTCATCACGTTTCTTGTCACTCCAGCCGCCAGCTACATCAACGGGGCGGTCATCAACGTCGACGGCGGCCGCACCGCCGTCTGAAAGGACCCACGCATGATCCTCGTCACAACACCCGGCAAGGTCGGCCGCGAGGCCGCCCGCCTACTCGCCGAAAACCACACCCCCGTTCGATTGCTCGCCCGCTACCCCGACCGGCTGGCCGACCTCACAGACCGCGGCGTCGAAGTCATCGCAGGCGACCTCGCCGACGACGCGAGCGTGGGTGCCGCGGCCCGCGGCGTGTCCGTGATCATCCTTGTCACGGCTCCGGTGCTCGACTACGAGCTTCGCATCATCGCGGCCGCGCAGCAGGCCGAGGTCCTCCACGTCGTCAAGATCACCAGTAGTGCGTCTCCCGATTCCCCGATCGCCCGCCGCCGCGACCAGAGCGAGATCGAAACCGCGCTGACCGCCTCCGGCCTTGATCACACGCTGCTGCGCAACAACGTCTATGCAGAACATCCTGATGCTCGCGCCCGCGATAGCCAACACAGGCCAGTTTGCATCAGCTGCGGGCGATGGACGCATTGGATTCCTCGACGCTCGAGACGTCGCGGCCGTGGCCGCGAACATCGCCGCCGGCCCCGAACCCCATGCCGGCCACGAATACCGGCTGACCGGACCGGAGCTGCTCTCGTACACCGACGTCGCTGCGGTCCTCACCACAGTCCTCGGTCGACCAATCACCTTCAAGTCACGAACGTTCGAGGAGGACAAGCAGGCGATGATCGCCGCCGGACTCCCGGCCCCCATCGCCGAGATGAACGCGAAAGCGTTCAGTCTGCTCGCGACCGGCGACGCCGAATGGCAAACCAACGACGTATTCAACATCCTCAGAGTCCCAGGCCGGACCTTCGAGCAGTTCGCCCGCGATCACGCCGCCGCGTTTACAGCAAACGAATCACACTCCGCCAAGGCCACCTGAGCCGGCACAAGCGAGACTGTCGCGTTCACGAAGCCGCGGCAGTCTCGCCGGTTGGTCTCGCCCGACGTAAGGCTGCCGTTTCCGGCCGCACCCTGCAGCACGACGCGCCCCTGCTTTCGTTCAGTGACGAGCGTCTGCGCCCGCAGGCGAACGGCCCCTGCTCCGCGCGGATAGCAGGACGCCCGCTTCGCCCGTGCGAGCGCTAGCCACGGGCGCCGCTGACCAGGTGGCCGCTTGGGACGAATCTGAGAAGCGGAGTGCGTGCTCCACATGCCCACCCTCTGCCTATGTACCGGCGATACGGTCAGTGCCAAAGAGGCCAGCGGCCATGGCTTCTGGAATCACGAATTAGGGGCAGTACGGGGGGCCGCTATAACGACGCTAGGGACTTCCGCACCCGGACAAATCCGAGTCGGGAACGCCGACCTCGTGACGTCGCAGCGAGAGCCGAGGAGACGCTTGCAGATCGACGTCCGTGCATGACCAGCGAGCGCCCAGAACTGTCGCTCCTGCGGGCGACTCGTAGGTCTTTTGTTAGCATCCGACGGGTCGTACAGGTACGCCTTGACCGTCGCCGGTGCGCGTCCCAGCCGGCGCGCGATCTCCGCGATCGTCGGGCTCTCCTGCTCGCGATAGTGGCGAGCAAGCGCCGCGGCGCGGCGACGCTCACTAACACGATCACTCACCTTACATCTCCTCGGGCTGCGCTTCCACCGTCGCTCCGGGGGGTCGTCGGCACAGTGGCGAACTGCACCGGACGTGCTGGACAGCCGCTGACGGCGCAAATATAGAAGACGTAGGTACTCATCGTGCTTGCCCACCGCGCGCCACGAGTTCGCGAAACGCGGCCATGACCTCGAGGAACAGCTCAGCTTGTGCCGTGGGGTACCTGCAGCGGGGGGGACTCACGACTTGTGAATCGCTCCCCTGCCTGTTCGGCGGCGTTGTCCAGCTGAAACGGGCCCTCCGCCACTACCAGCAGATCCGCGATCACGCCGCGGCGCGAGTGGCGCAGTTGAACGCCCGGCTTGCGCGCCTCGACCAGCCTCTCGAGGAGCTCGCCCAGCTCTAGGAACGGCGCAGCAGCAGCCGAGTCAGCCGCCGAGGAGAGCCTTCCGACCCACACGAGCAGTCGCAAGCGTGGCTGGCGACCGACGCGAACCATCCGCGGTTCACAGCCGTATAGGTCGCTGAACGGCACGTCAGCCCAGGTAAACGAGATTAGAAGAAGGCGCAGCATGCTCGACACATCACGCACCGCAACAGGCCGGCGCAGCCGCGACTCGGTGGACCCCGACGCAGCCGACGTCTCGCCGCCCGTCTACACGATCGGAAGCAACGCCGCCGAATGCGACCGGCTGCGCAGCCAAACCGACGAGCTACACGAGCACAGCGTCACGCTGCTCGAGCGCGTCGGCCTCCAGCCGGGCTCGAACGCACTCGAGCTGGCGTGCGGACCGCGCGGCGTACTCGAGTTGCTCGCCCAGCACGTTGGCCCAACGGGCACGGTGACGGGAGTGGACATCAACCCGGTCCACGTCGTGCAGGCGCGCCAGCACGCCGCCTCACTGGGCCTTGACAACGTGAGCGTGATCGAGGCCGACGCCCGCCGGACCGCGCTGCCGGCCGGATCATTCGACCTCGTTTACGCACGACTGATACTCGTCAACCTGCCCGATCCCGAACGAGTCGTCGCGGAGATGGTCCGCCTCGTCAAGCCTGGCGGCTGGGTCGCCTGCGAAGAGGGCGACGGCGGCGCGATGATCTGTCAACCACCGCACCCCGCGTACACCCGGCTCACGAATACCTTCAAGGCGCTCTACCGCCACGACGGCGCCGACATTCTCATCGGCCGGCGTGTGCATCAACTGCTAGACGCCGCCGGCGTACTTGACATCGGTGTGGAAGCCCGCGCCGACGTACCCCCGCCCGGTCACCCGCGACGAACCGTCATCCTCGACATCCTCCAAGCCACGCGCAGCAAGATCATCGGGCAAGGCCTGCTCACCGCGCCCGAGCTCGATCGGCTTGACCGGGACGCCCGCAAGCACCTCGCCGACGCTCACACGCTGATCATGCCTCATCTCTCCTTCATGGCCTGGGGACGAAAGCCCAACCACCCAAAGCCGAATCACACCAATTCGCCACACAACCCGCACGACAGCGCTTGAGACTGACTCCATGCGGCACTGGTCGGGTCCGTCACCTGTACGTGCAGGGGCGAGCGTGTCGTCGCTGGGTTGCGGTGCTACTAGCACTCAGATGTTGGCCATCAACCCGCGGGTGCCGGGGAGGTAGCTCCGACCCGACTGCGTCGAGTAGGTCGCGCCGGCGAGCGCGGCTCGTGGAGCCACGTCAGGCGCGGCTGATGCTTGTGGGTGTCAGCTCGAGGTAAACCGACCGCACCCCGAGTCTGGCTCCGAGCCTCACGTACAGCCGTCGGCGCAGGCCGTAGTGCCGGTCGAGCGCGGACTCGGCGTTCTTCTCCTCGGCTGTCCCGAGGATGCGACCCGCTCCATCGGCGAACGAGCCTTTGGGCCTGCCGCGAACGGTGCACGGAGCGACCCGGACGCGCTGATCATGCCGTAATCGCTTGACCTTTCCTGCATCCGCGAGGCTCTCGACATAAAGGCGGTCGTTGTGCAGTCCGAACCACACCGGTGTCGGTACCGGCTCGCCCGTGCGTCGGAACGTGACGAGGCAACGCAAACTCCTCGCCGATCAGCGCAGCGAAGCTGTCCGCGGTCCCGGGGAGCCCGGCGGCTGCGTCGGTTCGCCGGTCCCGTAGACGGCCGAGCAGCCGGTCCTGCTGGCGGGTGATTCGATGCGCGAGCCCGAAGCGGTCCAATGACCCGGGATCATCTCAGTAACCACCACGACGACCGAGGGACCGAGCCATGCCTCGGCATGCAGCTCATCGCGCGACGATGGCGTTCGAGCAGGCCCAGCGCTGCAGTTGTCCCCTTGGCCCGGCTCCAACGCTGGACGGCCAAGCTCTCTCCTTCGTCTCAAACCGAATCCTGTGCGGATCGGCTCCGAGCGCCCTCAGGATCTCGCAGGCGCCGCCGTCGCCGCGACCGACGATCACGATCAGCATGTGCTCGATGCCGGGTTCGCCCATTCCGAACTGATGAGCGGACCTGAGGACGTCCTTGGCCTCTGGCGAGAACCGAAGCTGCAACCGCGCGCTCGGGGCTCCGGTGCTGCCGCCCAATCCACCCGGCTCAAGTAGCGCAGATGGCGAGATTGTCGTTGGGGAGGGTGCCGCGAACGTCGTGTTCATCGCGTTTTACACTAATGCCGCCAGAGCACAGCAGCTGGAAGCCTCGTTGATGCGAAACGCCCACCGGCTCAAAGGCCAGGTCGAGCGCCCCGGCGCCGTCACCGTCCTGTGGGTTCATCCCCCCAGCGGCGTTCGAGCCGCCGTCCGGGCGTGCGCGCTTGCCTGATCGCACCACTTTCCCCACGAGCCACCGCCACCTGCGCAGCTGGACCTGAGAAGCTCCCGCTCACCCAGGGTGACGTCTGCCGCCCGGCGCTCGCTGCTGCACACGCCAACGACCGGCCGGGTCGAGCTGCATGGCGACGGCGATCATGACTTCCGCTTCGGCCGGGCGGGCAGCGAGAGGGGCAGCGCCACGACCAGACCCGTGTCGGCGACTAAGCAGAAGCGACGCGGGTGAGCGTCAGCGTCTGAATCCCGTCTTCACGAAGCGGACCCGGACACGGGATCGACCCAGTCGACCCGGAGACCCGCTCGCCGCCGAGCGCTTCGCCCACCATCGGCAGGTCGCCCTCGTCCGGATCTCGCGGCAGCTCATGCTCGCTCACGCGCCGGTCCCCCAGACACGCACCGGCGGGCGTGGCCGCTGCACGCCCGCAAGCGAGTCCCCGCGACCCGGGCGTCGATCCGGGCCTGCGAGGTGCGGTTCACGCGCCCCATTGTCGCACCGCAATGCATGCACCATGCGGCGGCGAATCTTTGGTTTCGCCGCTGGGTTCGCTCGACCTGTGGAGGCGTTCGCAAAAGCGCTCGCCGCCAGCGAGCCCTGCATTCGTGCGGCGACAGGCATTTCCGCCGGCGTTGGCACGAGCCCTGAGTTGCGCCCAAAGACGCCTGACACCGGCTCGCGACCGGGAGTGCCGCTTTGTCGCCCCAGCAGCCACGAGATCGGCGCTTCTGCTTCCGCTGCCCGGCGGCTCGGAGCAGAAGCTAGAGCGCGGGTCGCGGCGGTCGCCTAACGTGGCCGGTGCCGTACGTAGTCGAGCTTGATCGTCTCGGGCGCGGGCTATCACGCACTCGTGGCAGGCAACGCTGCGGGCTGCGCGGGCGTACAGTCGCTGGACCGCCATGTCGTCTATAGGTGGTGTCGAGCCACGAGGTCGTTGGGGATTGGTGAACGCGCCGGCAGCCACGGTGCACCGCGGAGGTACTCGAGCCGTTGGCTCTCCCGCTGCAGCTCGACAACGACGTCCGAGATCAAGCGTTAGGCCTACCCGGCAACCGCGAAAGTCCAGGGTGCCGATGTCGGCGCGCCGAGCCCCGTCGGTCAGCGCGTCATCATCATCATCACTACGATCGCGCACCGACCTGACAGGAGAACTACATGGCCAGACTCGAGGTGTCGGATATCGCCCGCAGCATCAAGGGGCGCATCCGGGAGGTGGAAGAGCAGCTCAAGGACCACAAGGCTTTGAGCGACGAGCTCGAGCGTCTAAAGGGCGCACTGAGCCGGCTGGAAGGCGGAGTCCGCTCTCGCGTCGACGGCACGCGCCATCGCCAACGGCCGGTCACGCAGCCCGCGACAGCGCCGGCGCCAAAGGACACGTCGCCGGCGACGAGCACCAACGCCCGCGCGCCGCGCGGTGAGAACAAAAAGAAGATCCTCGCGGCGCTAAAGGGCGGGCCCAAGACCGCCTCGGAGATCGCAAACGAAACCGGCATCAAGGCGAGCACCATCAGCGCGTCGCTGAGCAAGCTCGCGAAGGCCGGCGACGTGGTCAAAGCCGACCGCGGCTACGCGCTCCCAAAGTAAGCACTAACGATCGGAAGTGAGCATGGCGTTTCAAGTCGGTAAGCGCGTCGTAGCCGAGTCTGAGTCAACGAGCCGCCGACCCCGCGCCGGTGTCGTTGAGGAAGTGGTGCGCGGCGACCCCTCGCCCCGGTATCGCATCCGCTGGGACGATGGCCACGAGAGCATCTACACGCCCGCGAGCGGAGCTCTCCGAGCCGAACCGCGCCCTAAAAGACAACGACGGTCGACGCCGCGGAAACGCTAACCCAAGCCCGGGCCGCCACAACACTTCTTTGTCGCCGAAGTGACCGATGTTTCGAATGCTGCTCCGGGAGCTCGTCGGCCCAGAGCGGAACTGTCCGGCCCGGCGTTGTGTCCAGCGACACGCTCAGGCTTCGTGAGAAAGCAGAACTCCGCAGATATTGCCCTCGCCATCGAGCTTGCTAAGACCCAGGCGGTTGCCAGGCGCACCATCGTGCTCTCATCGTGGTTGGGTCGGGACTGATCCCGCGTGCGGACGGCTCGCCCATTGGTGCACGCTGCCGTGATGCAGAGCGGTGTAGATGCGGTCGCGCAGCAGGTTCGCCTCGGCTTTGCCCACCGCGCGGGTCGGGTGGCGGAGCTGCACCCGCACGAGCAGGTTCTCTTGGCCGTCGGCGATGCCGATACGCTCCCGGGCCGGACGCGGAAGCTCGCTCGCAGGGGTGCGGGACAGGACTGTCACCTCCTCGACCCATTCGCGCGCGCCGGTGTCGAGCGCGCAGCGGATTAGGTCCCCGAGCTCTTCGTCGTTCGTTCCGGCAGGCGCGGCTACTGACATGTCACGCGTGGCAGGCGGCTGAGCCGACACCGACCGGTAAGGGGAGAGGTCGAGCATCTGCCGGCTGACACGCGCGTCGGTCGAGCGCAACAGCCGGATGTCGTCGATGCCCTTGCGCAGCATCACCCCCCGGTCAAGGCCGGCGCCGAGCGCCAGCCCGGTCCGGTCCGCGACGCCGGCAGCGGCGAGCACGTCGGGGTGAGCGAGACCGCATTCGAGCAGCTCCACCCAGCCCTGCTTGGCGTGCACCTCGACCTCGCGGCCTTGCAGCGTGTACGGATGCTCTGCCGCTGTCGCGCGCCAGCGCGCAGCCGGCAGTAGAGCACCGACGACCAGGTCAATCATCTCGTCAAGGTCGGCCTCGGTCATGGTCTTGGTCGTGATCCGCCAGAGGTCGAGCTGATGTGGCTCGCCGGTGTGAAGCCGGTCGATGCTGTCCCGTCGCCAGCATAGGCCCGGCACGGCGAGCACCAGCTCGGCCGGGGAGCCGCCGGCGAGCGAGCGAAGCGCGGCTGGGATCGCGGCCGAGGTTTGTGTGCGCAGGATGCGCGCATCGTCCACGTACCGGGTGTAGCGGGCTGCGCGCGCCGGGCCGTCCGACGGGTAGCCGAGCAGGTCGTAGTTTTCTGCGAGCGTGACGATCCGCTCGCCGCGGGAGACGACCGTCGCCGCGCTCCACGCTTCGCTCAGGACGGCGATGGCGTCGGCGACAAGCGACTGCATGCAATGTGGGCCGTAGGCGGCGTCAGTCAGGTCCGGCAAAGCGAGCGCTTCGGCCAGCTGACTCTCGGAAATATGGGTGCTGTGATCGTGCATCGGTCCTCGCTTTTGGGTCGGTCGGGTTGGTCGCCCCGGCCTGTTCAAGCGAGGAAGTCAGTCAGCGCACGCGGACGCCGCCCCGCCGAAAGGCCGGGGCTGACGAAACTGAATGCGTGAGCTCTGCTCCACGCTGTAAAACTTAGAGGACGTGACAAGTGGGAAACGCGGCTTCAGCCGACACGCAACAGCGCCCGCGCGTCGGGCCCACGCACAACTTCTGCCCATATGCACGGACCACGCCGGCGATGACATCGACGGTGGCCACCAGAGCTTCTGCACCGTCGCCGACGGGGCTGCGATGACTTGACTGCCGTCGGGGAGCTCGTTGGCCCAGAGCGGAACTTTCCGGCCGGGCGTTCGTGCCGGGCGACACAGCTGAGGATTCGTGGAAGCAGCGCTCTGCGTCTGTGGAGTGCTCGTCTCGGCGATCGTTGGCCTCCACCTTGGGCGTCCGCGGCGGAAGACGCCAGGAGCGCTGAGCGGGTTGGTGCGAGAGCCGCACGTGCAATGCGGGGTTTCACGCGCGTCTCGTTTGTCTTCTCGATGCCTGCACAGGTAGCATTGCGCCCCGTGCGGGAGCTGCGCCCCGGTGTCTGGCACTGGCAATCGCCGCACCCTGACTGGGTCGAGGAGCAGTGGTGGCCCGAGGTCGGCGAGGAGGGCGTCGAGCTCGCCGTACGTCCGAGCTGCAAACAAGGTTTGAAGCCGTCCTTCCAGCTCGTCTGCGTTCAGCCACCCCTCAGCCGTCGCCTGCCGTAGCCGTTCGGCAACCTGCTCCCGATCAGCATCTGAAGCGCGAAGCGACGTCTCGATGTGCATTAGTTGCCTTCTACCACGGCGTGCGTGACAGGCGGGTCACAGCGAGAGCAAGCTGCCGACTCAGGGAGACATGCTCCGCCAACCGGCCCCGCTGCTCTCACGAGCCCTGAGCCGTGTCGCCGTGCCGGCTTTAGTCACTCCCGCCTGCTGCTCTGGGTCCGCGGGCGGCCGGAGCGGCACTCTGCGGCAGGCTCTCCAGGCAGCGACAAAGCAGCGGCAGCTAGTTTCCGGACTTCCGGGATCTCGCCGTACCAGTAGGCGGCGGTCACTCCTCCGTCCATCAAGAAGTCGCTGCCACTAATGAACCCACCATCGGGACCCATGAGCAGCGCGGCGACGGCGCCGACCTCGTCCGGCGTGCCGGCGCGCCCCACCGCGGACGACTCGATCATTCGCCGGTACCCCTCGCCGCGCGGCCCGGTGAGCTCGTCCTTGGCCAGTGGTGTGATGATGATCCCCGGGCTGATCGTGTTGATCCGCGCGCCGCGCTTGCCCCACCGGACCGCTTCGGCCATCACGCGCAGTGAGTTGCCGCGCTTCGCGAGTTGGTAGGCATGCAGCGAGTCCTCAACCTGGTCGGGCTGCAGGAACGGGAGGTCGAGGAGTTCCTCCACGGGCGTCATCGCCAGGGCTTGATTCTGCTCAACGGAAAGCGCCGCCAGTCGGTGCCCGGATTGCGAGGCGATCACGACCCCCGAGCCGCCCGGGGCGATGACGTTGCCGAATGCTTCGAGCACGAGCGCTGTCCCGTACAAGTCGACCTTGAGGATCGTCTCAGGCGACGCCTGCGACGGGGAAACCCCGGCCGCGTGGATCAGCCCGGTGACCTCTCCGAGCCTCGTGGCGTGCTCGACGAGCGCTTGCACGGCCTCGCGCGAAGACGCGTCGACCGTCGCGCCGGTCACGTTGTAGCCGGCGTTGCCGAGGGTCTCGGCGGCGGCGTTGGCGTTCTCCTCGCGCCTGTCGGCGAGCAGGACGTGGTTGCCGACGCCGACGCGCCGCGCGATCGCCTGACCGATCAGGCCCGGTCCGATGACGACGATGACGTTGGTCATCGCTTGATCCCTCTCGTGGTGGGTTCGGTTTACCGGGGACGGTGGTGAGGGGTTGGGAGCTGAACTCATGCCGGTGCCGGACGTTTCCCGGGCGCTAGCCGCGCAGCAGGTGCGCGCCGTCGTCGACGATCCGGCCGAGGCCGGATGGGCTTAGCGGTGCGCATCACAGGGCTTGGCCGGACGGGCGGATCAGGATTTCGTTGAGCGACACCCTCTGCGGTCGTGAGACCGCGAAGGCGATGACCTCGGCGATGTCCTGAGCGGTGATTGAGCTCTGCTTGTACATCTGCTCCGCGCCTGCCTTGGTCTCAGCGTGGGTGATGTGGTCTGTCAGCTCGGTCGCGACCGCGCCGGGCTCGATGACGATTACGCGCACATCGGGCTGGAGCTCCTGGCGCAGCGCTTCTGACCAGCCGTTGAGGCCCCATTTCGTCGCCGCGTAGCCGGCGTTGCCTGGGCGGGCGGTGCGCCCGGCGACCGAGGAGATGTTGATCAAGTCCCCGCCGCCATCGCGTAGTTGGTCGAGGAACACCTCGGTCGCGGTGATCGCGCCGAGCAGGTTGACCTCGATCATCTGACGCAGCTCGGCGCGTTGGTCAGAGGAGAAGGGCGCGAGCAGCATGACGCCGGCGTTGTTGACCAGGATGTCAGCGCCGCCGAGCTCGGTCTTGACCCGCGCAGCTGCCGCGGTGATCGAGTCGCGGTCGGTGACATCGGCCTCGATGGCAATCGCATGATCGCCTAGCTCGGTGGCCAGGGCCTGGATGCGGTCGGCGCGGCGTGCCAGCAGCGCCAGACGGTGACCGTCGGCGGCCAGGGCCCGCGCGGTGGCCTCACCGATGCCCGATGACGCGCCGGTGATGACCGCGACGCGGCTCGTGTTTTGACTCGTGCTCATGGTGGTCTCCTTTGGGCAGATGTGAAGTTGGTCGGCAGACGCTCAGTCGTGGTCGGCGGGCGTGAGCCGGATCGTGGTTTCGCGAGCCAGCGGCGCGATGATGCGTTGGGTGGCACTGGATAACGCCCCGTACTTGTCGCGGTAGGCGCTGTCGATTGCGTCCTCGATGTCTGACTCTGGCTGGAGGAACCGGACGTCGCGCTCGACGCCGCCTGACCAGATCCGGCCTGTGCCACGGCGCTTGGCTGCGCGATACCAGGTAGCCGATGTTCCGTTGACTAATCGGACGTAGACGTCGTCGTCGTGGCGCACAGCCCAGATCGTCATCGGCGGACTGAGCGTCCCGTCGCGCCGGCGTGACGCGATCTGCAGCTCACCGGCTGTCGCGAGCGCGTCGCGCTCTACCTCGGTCCACTGTTCCATACGGTCTCCTGTCTCGGGCTGCACGACGAAGGTTGTCCGGTCCGTTCTCCGGGGGCTGAGACCACTCAAGCACGCCTCGAGAGAAGATGAGAGGCCCTGTCAGAGGGGTACTGACAGGACACCCCAACCGGAACAGAATGCGTTTACGCTGAACGGCATGGACCCCAGCAACGACGTCACCGAATTCCTCTCCTCGCGCCGGGCACGGATCACTCCCGAGCAGGCCGGACTACCGAGCTACGGGACTCGCCGCATCCCGGGTCTGCGCCGCGAAGAGGTCGCCTCACTAGCCGGCGTCAGCGTCGAGTACTACAAGCGCCTGGAGCGCGGCAACCTCGACGGCGTCTCCGAGCTGGTACTGGAAGGGCTCGCCAGCGCCCTGGCGCTCGACGACGCCGAACGCGAACATCTCTTCGACCTCGCGCGCGCCGCCGGTCCCGTCGCGCCGCGCCGCCCGCGCGCCAGCCACCGAGGGGTTCGACCCAACGTGCAGCGGATCCTCGACGCCTTGGACGCCCCGGCGGTAGCCCGCGCCGCCTACGGCAACTACGTGGCCGCCAACGCTCTCGGTCGCGCGCTCTACGCGCCGCTGTTTGACAGTGCCGAGCAGCCGGCCAACAGCGCCCGCTTCACTTTCCTGGATCCGGCCGCCACGGAGTTCTACCTGGACTGGGACCGCGTTGCGTCAGACCTCGTTGCTCACCTGCGCTCCGAGGCGGGGGGCAAATCGCATGACTGCGCGCTGACTGACCTCGTCGGCGAGCTGTCGACGCGCAGCGAGGTGTTCCGCAAGCTCTGGGCCGCTCACAACGTGCGCTTTCATCGCACTGGCACCAAACGAATCCATCACCCGATCGTCGGGGAGATGGAGCTCAGCTTCGAGGCGATGGCCCTCGTCGCCGACGCAGGGCTGGCGATCAACGTTTACACCGCCGAACCGGGCAGCCGCTCTGAGGAGGCGCTGCACCTGCTTGCCAGCTGGACGGCCACGCCCGTAGCTCCCGTGCTTCCGCCGGCTAGTTCCGGCTAGGAAGTTCCCCGGACGCCAAGCGCGCGACCCCACGGCCCGGCCGCTTTCCTATCAACGGCGCTCCGCCTCCATCGACCGGAAGGATCACCCATGCCCGACCACGAGCAGACCCCCGCCCAGAAGATGATCGGCGACTTTCTGCCCAAGATGGTGTCGCTCACCGACGAGATCCTCTTCGGTGACATCTGGGAACGCCGCGAGCTGTCCCCGCGCGACCGCAGCCTGATCACCGTCGCGGCGCTGATCACCAACGGCAGCACCGAACAGCTCAGCGGACACCTGGCCCGCGCGCACGAGAACGGCGTAACCGACGAGCAGCTCAAGGAGGTCATCGTCCACCTCGCCTTCTACGCCGGGTGGCCCCGCGCGATGTCCGCGATCGCCGTCGCCAAGAACGTCCTGAACGGCTGACCCCGGACTCGTACTCAAGGAGAACCTGATGCAAACGCGATACCTCGGAAAGACCGGCGTGCCGGTCAGCAACCTGTGCCTCGGGGCGATGATGTTCGGCACCTGGGGCGAAACCGACCACGACGAGTCGATCCGCATCATCAACCGGGCGCTGGATGCCGGAGTCGACTTCATCGACACCGCCGACGTCTACTCCGCCGGCGAATCGGAGGTCATCGTCGGCAAAGCGCTGGCTGGCGGCAAGCGCGACGACGCGTTCCTTGCCACCAAGGTCGGCTTCCCGATGGGCGATGACCCTCACCAGCGCGGCGCCTCGCGCCGCCGGATCATCCGCGGCGTCGAGGACTCACTGCGACGACTGAACACCGACTGGATCGACCTCTGCCAGATCCACCGCCCCGACCCCAACACCGACATCGACGAAACGCTCGCAGCGCTCACTGACCTCGTCAGCGACGGCAAGATCCGGTACTTCGGACACTCGACGTTCGCGGCCTCTCAGATCGTGCAGGCGCAGTGGACCGCCCGTGATCGCGGGCACCTGCCGTTCCGCTGCGAGCAGCCGCCCTATTCGATCCTGACCCGCAACATCGAGCACGACGTACTGCCCACCTGCGAGCAGTACGGACTCGGCGTCATCCCCTACAGCCCACTCGCCGGCGGCTGGCTCTCCGGGCGCTACCGCAAAGACACCGAAACGCAGGGGCCGACCTCCTCGGCTCGCCCCGCCAACCGCTTCGATATGAGCGACCCCGCCAACCAGCGCAAGCTCACCGCCGCCGACGCGCTGGCCCAGCTCGCTGAGCAGGCCGGCCTCACGCTGATCGAGCTCGCGCTCGCGTTCGTGCTGCGCCACCCCGCGATCACCGCGGCGATCATCGGTCCGCGCACCATGGGCCACCTCGAATCCCAGCTCACCGCCGCCGACATCGAGCTCTCTGAAGATGTGCTGGACCGCATCGACGAGATCGTTGCGCCGGGCACGACGATCTACGTCGCCGACAACGGCTGGACCCAGCAGTCTCTGAACCCCGCCCACCGCCGCCGCCGGTAAGGAGACCCGATGCAGATCACCCGCAGCGAACTCGACACCACAAAAGGCCCTGCCGACTGGTTCACCGGCGACGCGTGCATCGACACCGTGGTGCCCCCGCAATCCTCAGGCGATCCTCTGCACGTCGGGGAAGATGGTTCGTCGTTTCTGAACCGGCGGGATCTGCGCTAGTAGCTGAGAGCGCCTATCAGTAGCAAAGGCTCGAGATGTCGTCGACCCACGATCGCATTCGTCACGGGCTCGTCAAACGGCACGGCGATGGCAACGGCGACCTTCCGCTCGTCCCGCCCACGGTCACGGTCGGCATCGCATCGCCGGAGCAGACCGGCCGGCCTTTCGGATGCCCGGGAGCGAGCGCCAGTGCTGCGGCTGGGGACGAGACACCCGGTCTTCGTCCGCACCAGGAGCGGCTCGGCGGCCGTCCGGACCTTGTGCTTCTGCCGGCGGGCGGGCGCCAACCTGTGGGTTGCCGCGACCCCCCGGGGGTCGTGTGATCGGCACAGCCGGGTTCGAGTCGGTCGCGACCGCCGGCGAGGCGCGAGCCATGCCTGAGAGCCCGCTGCGCTCAGTGAGGAAGAATGGCCGTGGTGCGGTCATCCCCCTTTGGTAGCGAACGAGCAGAGTGCGACCGTGCATTGGAACGGGTCCTCCTTAGGTCCTCCGCGGTGGTCTGGCTGTTGTTGTTATGTAGACCGCCTCATCGAGCACGCCATCGTTCGCCCGCTCGGCGCCCTCGCACGGGGTGAATCGCTATCGCGGGAACGCGCTCGTATCGTGCAGCTGAGCCATTGCGAGGTAAGACCGCGATCCGAAGCGCCACGAACCCCGCTGTGGTCCTTCGATCAGATGCACAGGAGCACTCTTTGCGTGTCTCGCTGCAGCGCGCGCCACCTGGCGTAACTCCAGCTGTCATTTCCTCGGGTCTGCGAATCCCGCGAGGCGTCCTGCATGACGGGCCGCTGCGGCGCCGCACGCGGACCAGAGCCCGGCGGGCCGACGGTGTGCTGCGAAGCCGCTGCCGCGCTCATCGAGCCCCGCCGGTACCCCGTCGGCCCCGGTTCGTAGGGTCAGAAGCACCCGTTCTGCGGCGGTACTCGGTTATGCAAAAACCGCAACGACTAGGAGGGACGAGATGGCACATTCGATCGCGTGGGACCAGGTGACGGACAGCGAGGTCGTGCGCGCGTTGAAGGAGTACGACCAGCTGGGGCCGGAGCGTTTCTTCGCTGAGCATGGGTTCGGTCCCACGACGACCTACGACCTGGTCTGGAATGAACGCCTCTATCCGCCGAAAGCGATCTTAGGCACGGCTTATCAATTCGCCACGGGCCAGCGCCTTGCGTCCGGGGATTTCGAGGGTGGCAGGAGCGGTGCCGTAAGGGTGCTCGGGAAGCTTGGCTTCACCGTCGAAGCGCGGCGATGAAGTAGGGTCGCGGTGGCCCCACTCCAGGGCCGTCAAACCAACGCTGGGGACCGACCGAAGCCGAGTGGAACGGGCACCGCCGGCGCTGTTTGCCGCAGCGGCGCCCTTCCTAGCGCTGTCAGCGTGAAAGCACCTCATTGCCCGTCAATGCGGAGCTTCCGTTGGTGGCCGATGGGGGGTGGTTGTGCCGGGGTCTCACGTCGTGGCGTTCCGTCTTGGCGGGACCCACGATCGTCGCCGCTCCCGCTTATCTGTGCAGTCGGGCCGTGTCAAGTCCTACGGTCAAGTCCTCCGGTCTTGAGGTCTGAGGTTGTTGAGGGTTGGTCGGTGTGCGCGGGTGCCCATGCTTATCTCGGTCCGCGACTCGGGTTGGCTGCCGGGTCGGCGACATGATGGTGATGGGGTTCCCGTTGGGGGAAGTTGCGGTGCGGCCGCTCGGTCTTTGGAGGCCGTCCACGCGGACGTGGCGGCAGCGGGATGCCGGGAGCTGGTCGCGGTGCATCGGCTGACGTGGGGCGTGGCGCGCACGAGGAGACGTTATGCGGGCTCGAGCGCCTGGTCGCCGCCGGTCGCGGCGTGGAAGGCCACCGCGTTCAACACCTTCCGGCGCGCGATCTCGGACGCCGCCGCCCCGCGCAACGGCAACAGCCTCTCTCCAGCATGTGGGGAATAGCGTGCTTGGCGCTCAGCAGGTAACCGGTGACATTGACTCGCAGCACCTGAGCGAAAAGCTCTGCGTCAAGGTCGACGATGGCCAAATCACGACTGATCACCTCCGGCCCAAGGAGGGCCGCGTTGTTGTGGAGAAGGTCGAGTCCGCCGAACTCGCTCACGGCGGCCTCGACCATCCCGACGATTTGGTCCTCGTCGCTGACATCGACGGTCACGGCGAGTGCTGACAGCCCTCTCTCCTGGAGCTCAACCGCCACGGTCTTGGCCGCGGTGGGGTTGATATCGGCGATCACCACGGAGGCTCCGCGCTCGGCGAGGACGGTCACAGTAGCCTTGCCGATGCCTGAACCACATCCTGTGACGATCGCGACCTTGTCTTGCAGAGTGAATGACATCGCGCTTCACATCTCCTTCGTGGTGGTTGCGTAGATACGGCAGCTTCTGTTTTCCAGACGGACAACACCATCAAGACCTCCTGACCCGGTCTCCCTCCAACCCGGCTCGGCTCACCTGGTCTTGGCGGGCGCGGTTGGTTCCGAGTTCGGCGATCGTCTCGTCGAGGCGGTCGAGGTCGCGAACCAGTTGTCGGTGGTGATCGTTGGGGGGCTGGCCGCGGTCGGCGAGCCGTTTGTCGATCGAGGTGAGGAGGGCATCGTCGAGGCGCGGCGTGTCGACCGGGCTTTCCCGGGGCTTGAGTTCGCGCGCGAGCGTAGTGACCGCGTCGCGCTCAGCATCGGTCGCGGCTGTGAGATGGTCGGCCACGCAAGGGTCGAGCGGGTGCTCGCGGCTGACGTCGGCAGCGAAGTTGCGGGCGTGATGGGCGGTTTGGCTGTACAACGAATGATCGCGCTCGATCCGCTCGCGGTGCCACGGGTTGCGAGCGAGCGGTCGGGCGGTCGCGAGGAGCTGCTGGTGGGCGTGGTCCAGCGCACGCGACGAGCTCGACAGCGGAGCGGCGCCCGGTTGCTCGCGCAGGTGATCGCCGGCCCGCCCGAGCAGGTCCGCGAGTGAGTCGAGGTAGGCACGCTCGGCGATCCGCGCCGCGCGGCGCGTAGCGGCGGGGAAGATCCAGATCGCGGCGGCGATCGCGACCGCCCCGCCGATCGCGGTCTCCTCGAGCCGCAGGGCGAGGACATGGTTGGAGTACTCGCCGAGCTGGTCGTAGAGCTGGGCGAGCGCGACCGTGAGGGCGGTCACGAACGCGGCGAAGCTCACCTTGAAGAAATAGGTGCCCAGACCAAGCGCGCCGATGATCACCGCGAGTGACCAGGTGCTGTGACCGATCGCGTTGGCCAGCAGCGAGCCGATCACGACCCCCACGATCGTCCCGGCAACCCGGTGGGTCGCCTTGATCACCTGCTCGCCGGAGGTATTGGTGCCCATGAACGTGACGAACACCGCGAGCACCGCCCAGTAGAACCGGCGCTCGGAGACGATCGAGCCGAGCGCGCTCGCGACCGCGACCGCGACCGCGACGCGAATCGCGTTCTGCGCGGCCGGCTCGAGCCTCAGCCGCCGCAGCAGCGCTCCACGCCCCTCGACGACCGCCGCCGCCTGCGCGCTCACGAGTGCTGACCCTGGAAGATCACCGGCGATCAACGTCACCGCCGACTCGAACGGCACGTTGTTGGCGTCAGACCGGGCGCCGGCGTTCGACGGCGCATCGGCGAGGGACGCGACCGCGCCGGCGATGTCACCGGCCAGCTCATCGAGGGCCGCGACGTCGCTGTCGGTAACGCCCGCGAGCGACGCGGGTCGCTCGCCGCGCTCGAGCGCGGCGAGGGTCCTTGCGACGCGATCTCCGCGACCCGTCCGCAGGTCGCTGAGCCATCCCCGGACCTCCTCGCGCACCTCTGGCGGGAGCTCCGCTGCGGCCAGTTGCTCGGCGAGGTGCGCGACGTTGTGGATCAAGCGCTCGACCTCGAACAGCCGGGCGTGCGCGTCCGGCGCCGACACTCCCGGCGGGAGCGCACCCGGCGCTGCGAGCGACGCGTCGATCACGAGGGCGGTCCCGTTGAGTCTGATCAGCCGCCGGTGCAGACGCCGAGACGCACGACCGCGTGGCACTGTCGCGTCGAACAGGTCGGATGCCGCTGCGACGACCGTGCGGGCGCGAGCACGGAACGCCCGCGAGGTGCGCCCCAGCCGGCCGCGATCCAACGGGTGGTAGACCACGACCTTCGACAGCAAGTTGATCAGAACCGCGAGCCATGCGATCACCGCGATCCAACCCAGATCGCGCTCCGTGATCGCGCCGCCGCTCACGAACCCGAACAGATAGCCGATGAACAGCAGCGCCCCGTAGACGACAACGCGCGAGCCGAACCGCGGCGCAAACTTCCGCCCGTACGTGCCGGCGCCGACTACCACCGCGAGCACGGCGATCCCCGCCGATCGGTGCGTGACCAACTGGATCGACAGCGCGATCGTCGCCAGCAGCGGGATCGGCATCAGCAGCATCGTCAGCGCCTGCTCACGCGGTTGCGGATCCGTCACCGCGATCATCGCCAACAGCGCGATCACGCCGCCGAGCAGCATCGCCAGCAGCGTGACACCGTGATGCTGGGCCGCGATCAAGGTGAGCTGAGCCGCGGACAACGCACGCCCGCCGGGCGGATGGATCCACAGCACCTGCGTGAGCTGCATGAAGCCAAAGACCACGGCGATCGTCCCGCCGATACCGGTCATCACCTGCACGGCCGCGAAGAAGCGATTCAGGCCCGGGTCAGCCGCCGTCAGCAGGTCCCGCGATCCCGCGATCCGACCCCGCCCGCCATCGTGCCGCTTGAGGTTGTGCCAACACATGTTGGCATCACCTTAGACGGAACCATCCGAAAAGTCAACAGCCGTTGGCCATCAAGCGATGGCGTTCGCATCACCGTGCGGCGGAATCGACGGCGGCCATCACCGAGACAATCGAGATGGACTCCGAGGACGAGGCCGCCGTCCGCGTGAGCCGGGACGGCCACGCCCTCGGCGAGATCGCGGGTGGGACTCCCGAGTGGGCTTGTCAGCTAGCCATTCGGCGCGGTTGCGGACCCGCGTGCTAACGGCTGGGTGAGGTAGCGCTGGATCGTCGGGCTGATCTCCGCCACGAGCTCGTCGACCGGCATCGAGGCGAGAGGTTCGTGGTGCAGGATGTACCGGGACACCACCACCCCTAGCAATTGGGCCGCGATCAGCGCGCTCCGCCGGTCGGCGTCCGGAACGCCAAGCGCGGCCACCGGCGCACCAACCAATCGGTCGAAGTTGCTCTGAACCTGTTCGGCGACCGCATCGTCGGTGACCGCGGTCCGCAGCAGAAGCATGAGCGTGTCCGCGCTCGGGCTGCACTCCCAGCCATCGACGAAGTGGCGGACGAGTAGCTCACCACGCCGGCGCGCCGGGACCGAACGCAGGTCCGGGGGTCCGAGGCTGACGCTGGCGGCGGCCGCGAACAACCCGGCTTTGGATCCGAAATAGCGCATCACCATCGACGCGTCGATCCCGGCCTCCGCGGCGATCGCACGGATCGTGGCCTGCTCGTAGCCGCGGCCGGCGAAGATCGCACGGGCGGCATCGAGGATCGCCCGGCGGGTGGTCTCTGACCTGGGGCCGCCAACACCGAGCGCTTCGATCGCTTCCTGATCACTCGCGAGTGGTTCCGCTTCGTTCGCGTTCACCGGTTGAATCATACCAAAGTCAACAACCGATGGCCAACATAGGTTGACTTAAGAGGTGCTCTCGTCTACGATCTTGTGCCAACACACGTTGGCATTTCTGAACCGAGAGCAGACACCATATGGACAAGCGCAGACGCATCGTCCGCCGCCAACAGGTCCACTGCGCCATTGCCCCGGCGGCACTAGCGTCAGCCCTGCCGTTCAGCAAGGCTGCACGCGAGAGCTTTGACCAGCCCCCTCTCGAAGGCCAGGCCCAGCGGCGCTCGGCGATCTCCAGCCGCCCGCTTGAGGACGGATCCGCTGTGCGCCGCTCGGCATCGAACGACCCGGGTACCAGGTGATCGGCCATGCGCGCCAGCGCTCCAGCCACAATCGAGCGGGGGGCGCCACAGTCCGCGCCAAAGCGGCGCGAGCAGCACCCCAACGGCCGTCGCGCGCTGGAGCTCGTCGTATCGCTCGCCGTGCTTCTGGCCGTGGTCTTCGCAGTCCCGTCGCTCGGGCGCGTCCGTCATGAACTGAACGCAATCGCACCCCGATGGATAGCTGCCGGTGTCGCCCTCGAGATCGCATCGTGCGTCAGCTTCGTCATCGTCTTCCGCGCCTTCTTCGATCAGCTCCCGCCCAGTCTGGCGCGCAGGATCGCCTGGATCGAGATGGGCTCAGGCGCGCTGCTCCCAGGCGGAGGCGTGACCAGCTACGCGCTCGGCGGGCTGCTCCTCAACCAGGCCGGAATGGACCGCAGACGCATCGTCGTGCGCTCAGGCGGAGTCTTCTGGCTGACCTCGGCCGTGAACGCCCTCGCCCTCGGGCTCGGTGCCGCCCTGCTCCTCGCCCACATCGGCCACGGCCTGGACGACTTCGCCGGGGCACTCCTGCCGCTCCTCCTCGCGACCCCACTCACGCTCCTGATCGCAGCCTCACCAAGACTCGTCGCCCACCGCCCTCAACACACCACCGCATCCCGGTGGCTGAGCGCGCTGGTCGACGGCGTCGCCGACGCGTGGCGGGCCGCGAGACACCCAACTTGGCGCCTGGCCGGCGCCGTTGGCTACCTCGGGTTCGACATGGCCGTGCTGCTCTGCATGCTTCGAGGCCTCGGCTACGACGCCAACTGCGGAACCCTGATCCTCGGCTACCTGATCGGCTACTTAGCCACGGCCATCCCGATCCCAGCGGGGATCGGAGTTCTCGAAGGTGGCCTGGTGGGCACGTTGGTGCTCTACGGCGCTCCGCCGGCCCAGACCGCCGCCGCCGTGCTCATCTACCACGCAATCGCGTTCTGGATCCCGTCGCTCGGCGGCCTGGGCGCCTACGCCGTTCTGCGCTCGCATTCCCGAACACAAAGGAGGAAACGTCATGGACCCCAACCACGAGCTCAACTCGTTCGCGCATGCCGCACACACCGTCAAAACAGCCCTAGTAGTACTTTGTTAGTCGGTGGGTAGGAGTTCGCCAGGGTCGCGGCGAACCCTTCTGGTGTTGGTGTTGCCGACGCGAGGAGGGCATGATGGTCGTTGTGAGCGAGCCGCAGGCCGATGTGAAGGAGCAGATCGATCCGCCTTCGGCCGTGCGGGAACGTGCTGAGGCATTCACGGCTGAGGTGTTGGCCGAGGCGATGGGCCACCCCGTGCAGATGGCCAATGGCGGGTTGTATGTGCGCGGGCTGCTGGAGCAGGGCGAGCGGAAGTCGCTTGAGCCGATGGTCCAGCGGTTGGGTGGGGAGGCGGACTATCAGTCGATGCAGCAGTTTTTGGCGGATAGTCCGTGGGATCCGGTGCTGGTGGTCCGGGCGGTCGCGGAGCGGGTGGCGCCGGCGATCGATGTGGAGGCGTGGGTGCTGGATGACACCGGGTTTCCGAAGGACGGTAAGCACTCGCCTGGTGTCAAGCGTCAGTACTCCGGGACGCTGGGGAAGATCGGCAACTGCCAGATCGGGGTGTCGTTGCACGCTGTGGGCGGCAAGAGCACAGTGCCGTTGGGGTGGGCGCTGTATCTACCGGAGGAATGGTGCAAGGACAAGGAGCGGCGCCGCAAGGCGAAGATCCCCGAGGAGATCGAGTTTCAGACCAAGCCGCAGCTGGGGGTCAAGCTCGCGGTGCGCGCCGCCGGCTGGAAGGTCCGCAAGGCGGCGGTGTTGGGCGATAGCGCTTATGGGGATAACACCGAGCTGCGCGACCAACTCCACAGCCAGGGCCTTCAATATGTGCTGTCGGTCTCGCCGGAGACGACCGTGTTCAGCGCCGAGACGAAGTTCACGTTGCCTGAGCCGCGCACCGGGCCGGGACGCAAGAACAACCATCCGCGGCCCGATCGCGACCCCGAGTCGATTGGTCAGCTGATCGCCCGCCTGGGAGAAAAGCAACTGAAAACGGTCACGTTTCGCGACGGGCCCAACGGCACGTACCTCAAGTCCCGGTTCATGTTCGTGCGCGTCCGCGCCGCGCACCACTGGCGCGCGCACGACGGCCGCGGCCGCTGGGGCAAGACCGAGGAGATCCCGCCGCGTGAGGAATGGCTGATCGCCGAATGGCCCAAAGGCAAGCCCGAGCCGACCGACTACTGGATCTCCAACCTCCCGCGCTCGACCAAGCCCGGCCGCCTCGCCCGCCTCGCCCGGCTCCGGTGGAAGATCGAGCTCGACTACCGACAGCTCAAAGGCCAGCTCGGCCTGGACCACTACGAAGGCCGTTCCTGGCCGGGGTGGTATCACCACACCGCGCTGGTCACAGCCGCGCACGGGTTCCTCACCCTTGAGCGCCTGCGCCCACCTTAGCCCCGCCTACGGTCTCACCCTCGAGCAGGCCGTGCGGCTGCTGCAGCCCATCTTCAAGTGCTGGGCCGGTCGCTGCCAGACCTGCCAACAGCCCGTCGACCTCGACCAGCTTCCGCTCCACCAGACCCGTCAGAACGAGTGACACCCCCCTAACAAAGTACTACTAGTA
>CAVWFJ010000018.1:0-546600 GCA_963754055.1 uncultured Solirubrobacterales bacterium | reverse complement strand
GCGGGACGGGAGTTCGATCCCAAGAAGGGACCATCCGGCGCGCCAGCTGGCCGGCGAGCCGATCCTGCTGATCGACGACACCTGGACGACCGGGGCCAACGCGCAGAGCGCGGCGGCGGCGCTCAAGGGGGCCGGAGCGGGGGTCGTGGCGGCGGTGGTCATTGGGCGCCACCTCAACCGTGAATGGCACGAGAACGACCGACGGTTGCGCGGGATAACCCGGCCGTTCGACTGGCATCGGTGTGCACTATGCGAGGTGCAACAAAACTGATTAGGTCGTGCCAGAGCCGGGTATGGATCCCACCTGTAGGTGAGACGTGGTTAGCACATCGTTCACCAAATTATTCGCTTTTCGGAGGAAGGGACAGCAGTGAGGAGGAAGGGAATCATCAGGCGTTGGTCTCATTGGGCGGGGCCGCGTGGTGCGGCCGCCGTCATCGCGGCCTTGGCTGCGGTGGCGGCAATTGCCGGCTGTGGCGGCTCTTCGGGCGGTGCCGTAACCCTCAACTGGTACGTGTTCCCCGAGCCATCCGGTTCGTTTCAAACTGCGGCGGCCGATTGCAGTAAGGCCTCCGGTGGCAGGTACAACATCGCCATCAACAACCTCTCCACGGCGTCGGACCAGCAGCGCGTGTCGCTCGTCCGTCGCCTCGCCGCGAACGACTCCTCGATCGACATCCTGGCGATGGACGTCGACTGGACGGCGGAGTTCGCGACGCGAAGGCTGGCTCCCGTACCAGCCACGCTGGCGCAGCAGATCCAGCAAGTCGATCTCCCTGGACCGGTCAAGACGGCGACCTTCAACAACAGGATCTGGGCCGTCCCGATCAACTCCAACACCCAGCTGTTGTGGTACCGCAAGGACCTGCTGAAAGACATCGGTAGGCCCGTTCCGACGACTTGGACTCATGATCGCCGACGCGGAGCTGCTGGCCAAGGAGGACAGCCGCACTACATCGAGGAGCAGGGCGCCCAGTACGAAGGGCTGACCGTGTGGTTCAACTCACTGGTCAACTCGGCCGGGGGCCAGACATCACCTCGGGCTTAAAGGTGGTCATCGGACCCTCGACAAGGATCGCCGCGACGATCATGCACAACCTGGCCACTTCTCCGGCCGCCGATCCGTCGTTGAACGTTTCCCAGGAGGACCAGGGTCGCATCGCGTTCGAGTCCGGGACCGCCGCCTTCATGCTCAACTACCCCTACGTGTGGCCTTCGGCCCAGAAGGACGTACCGAAGACGATCTTCCCGCAAATGGGCTACGCGGCGTTCCCGACCGTCATACCGGGTACCGCTCCCAAGGTGTCGATCGGTGGCTACAACCTGGGCGTCCGGCCTTCTCCAAGCACAAGGACCTGGCGTTCCAGGCGATCCAGTGCTTGACCCAGGAGAACTACGAGATCACGTACGCGGAAAAGGGTGGCCTCGCACCGGTCAGAGGTTCGATCTACGACAATCCGTCAACCGCGAAGCAGTACCCGTTCCACGCGCTGATCAAGGCACAGCTCGAGAACTACGGGCTCCGTCCCCAGACGCCGTCCTATGCCGACGTGACGCTGGCGATCCAGAAGGCGCTCTCGCCCACCTCAAACATCGACCCGAGCACGATCGTGAGCTCGCTGCGCAACGAGGTGAAGCTCTCGCTCTCGTCCTCCGCACTCCTATGACCTGGCACGTGAGCAGATGAGCACGGGCGCAATAACTGCACCCGCACCCGTGGCGACCCAACCCCGCCGCCGCCGGCGCCTGACCGAGCGCGCGCGCTCCGAGCGCAAGCTGGCCGCGATGCTGGTCACGCCGGCGCTGGTCGTGATGCTCGCGGTGACCGCGTATCCGATCGTCGACACGCTCGTGCTCTCGCTGCAACGCGCGGACCTCCGCTTCCCGGACGCGAACAAGTTCGTCGGTCTCTCAAACTACGGACATGTGCTGACCGCGCCCGTTTGGTGGCAGGACGTGCTCCATACGACGATCATCACGGTCATCGCGGTGAGCTTCCAGTTCGTCCTGGGGATGCTCCTCGCCCTCGCGATGCATCGCACGCTCGTGGCCCGCGGGTTGTTGCGATCGGTGGCGCTCGTCCCCTACGGGATCGTCGCGGTGGTCGCCGCCTACTCGTGGAACCTGGCCTGGTCGCTCGGAAACGGAGGCTGGATCCCGCACCTCCTTGGACTGACCAGCGATCCGCTGAGCCATACGTTCGGGAGCTACGTGGCGATCATCATCACCGAGATCTGGAAGAACACGCCGTTCATGGCGCTCCTCCTGCTGGCCGGACTGGCGCTCGTGCCGGACGAGCTGCTCGAGGCGGCCAAGGTCGATGGAGCGAGCACCTGGCAGCGGTTCTATCGCATCACGCTGCCGCTGATGAAGCCGGCGATCCTGGTCGCGCTGCTGTTCCGCACGCTGGATGAGTTCCGGATCTTCGACGTCATCTACATCTTCAATCAAGGGGCCCAGGGAACGGAGTCGATCTCGATGCTCAACTACTCGACGCTGCTCGACAGGCTCAACCTCGGGCTCGGTTCCGCCGTCTCGGTGCTGTTGTTCCTGCTCGTGGCGCTGATCGCCTGGGTGTTCATCGGCGCCTTCGGTGCCGCCGCCGCACCCGGAGGAGGGCCACGGCGATGAGCGTCGGAGCTGCGACGCATAGAGTCGGCCGGCCCCGTACGGCGCGCCGCTCCGGGCTGATCAGCGAGCACACCAAGCGGGTCAGCGGCTGGTCAGCCGCGTTGGTTGTCATCTGTGTCTGCTCGCTGGTCCCGGTGCTGTGGATCTTCTTCCTGTCCGTCAAGACCGCCGCCGAGGCCACCGACGGAAGCTTCATCCCCCACCAATGGACGCTGTCGAACTATTCCCAGATCTTCAGTTCGGGGATCTTCACCGACGCGCTGCGTAACTCGATCGGGATCGGGCTGATCGCGACCCTGATCGCCGTCGTGCTCGCCTCGGCCTGTGCCTACGCGATCGCGCGCCTCGACTTTCCGGGCAAACGGCTGATCCTGGCCGTGTCGCTCGCGGTGGCGATGTTCCCCCAGATCTCGCTCGTGGGTCCGCTGTACAACCTGTGGCGGCAGATCGGTCTGTATGACACGTGGCCCGGTCTGATCATCCCGTATATGACCTTCGCGCTGCCGCTCTCCATCTACGTTCTGTCCGCGTTCTTCAGAGAGATCCCCTGGGAGCTCGAGCAGGCGGCCCAAGTTGACGGCGCGACGCCGTTCCAGGCATTCCGCAAGGTGATCGTGCCGCTGGCCATGCCAGGGATTGTCACCACCTTCATCATCGTGTTCATCATCTGCTGGAACGACTTCGTGTTCGCCATCTCACTCACTTCGACCACGAACGCCGAGACCGTGCCCGCGGCCATCGCCCAGTTCCCGGGCGTGTCGCAATTCTCGGTGCCATACACGGACATCGCCGCGGCGGCGATGGTGGTAACGGTGCCAGTGATGCTGCTGGTGATCGTGTTCCAGCGCAGGATCGTCGCCGGCCTGACCGCGGGAGCCGTGAAGGGTTAGGACCGCGGAAATAGCAAAGGAGCTTAAGCGATGGCTGAGATCGAATTCGACGACGTGACCAAGCGATATGGCGACGGCTATGAGGCGGTCAAACACCTGAACCTGGGAATCAAGGACGGAGAGTTGATGATCCTGGTCGGGCCCTCGGGCTGCGGCAAGTCGACCGCTCTGAGGATGGTCGCCGGCCTCGAGGACATCTCGGATGGCGAGCTCAAGATCGGCGGCCAGGTCGTCAACGAGAAGGCACCCAAGGACCGCGATATCGCGATGGTGTTCCAGAACTACGCGCTCTACCCGCACATGACCGTGCGGGAAAACATGGGCTTCGCGCTGAAGCTCGCCAAGCGGCCTCAGGACGAGATCGATCGCAAGGTGTCAGAGGCGGCGAAGATCCTCGACCTCGAGCAACACCTCGACCGCAAGCCGGCCAACCTATCGGGCGGCCAGCGCCAGCGGGTGGCGATGGGTCGCGCGATCGTTCGGAACCCGAGCGTGTTCCTGATGGACGAGCCCCTCTCGAACCTCGACGCCAAGCTGCGGGTCCAGATGCGCACGGAGATCGCCCGCATCCAGCAGCGGCTGGGGACGACGACGATTTACGTCACGCACGACCAGACCGAGGCGCTGACGCTGGGCGACCGGATCGCCGTCATGCGGGCCGGTGAGTTACAGCAGGTCGGACCCCCGAACGAGCTATACGGCTCGCCGACCAATCTGTTCGTCGCGGGCTTCATTGGCTCGCCGGCGATGAACTTCCTCGCCGGCGAGATCGAGGGCGATCACGTGCGCCTGCCGATCGGCGACGTACGGATTCCCGACAGCCTGCGCGCGCGGCTCGACAAGGGTCCTGGCGGCGCCCGGCGGGGTGTGATCGCCGGCCTGCGTCCCGAGCACTTCGAGGACGCGAGTCTCGTCGCCGATCCTTCGCGCGGGACCACGTTCAAGACCAAGATCGACGTGCTCGAGTCGATGGGCTCCGAGTTCTATGCCTACTTCGTGGTGGAGTCGGAACGGGTCTCCTCGGCCGAGCTCGACGAGCTGGCCAGCGATGCGGGAGCGGCGGATCTGCCGACCACGCGTGAAGGCAGCCAGGTTGTCGCGCGTCTTGCTGCGGAGAGCAAGGTGAGGCAGGGCGCGGAGGTCGAGCTGTGGTTCGACGCCAAGCATCTTCAGCTGTTCGACACTGACAGCGGTCAGAGTCTGCTGGCGGCCAACGGCGCTAACGGGTCGGCGGCGGCGGACGGTTCGGCCCAGCCCACGCCGACGGCCGCGCGCCCGTAGGGGCCGCGCGACCGCTCGGCATCGGGGCCTGACTGAACTACCCGCTCTTCGGAACGCCGCGACAACCTTCCACGGTGAGCTTCCTATTCGAGCTCGCGGTCTTGCCGTTCTGGCCCGTAAACTTGCCCGAGATGGTGCCCGTCGAAGGGTGGCAACTCGTCAGCAGCAGCGCATTGGAGCCGCCGCTCAGAGTCACGCTCAGGCTCCTCAGCGGCACATCGGGCAGGTTCGAGAACTTGAACGAGTTGGTGAACGGATCGATCGCCCCGGTGAGCGTGAGCGGGAAGGGGGCCGGGAACTTGACCAACAGCGAGGGCACGAGCTCCTCCCCCTTGGGCGCGGTGAGAAACACCTTGCCGGTCAGCGGTTTCGGGAGCAGAGGCGAGTTCGCCGTCGCCGAGCCGACCGGCTTTCCCGTGTTCTCCAGATCGAGCGCGGCTCCGTTCGGGTACAACGCGGCGGCCGGTGCGCTCAGGGCAACCGTCTTTGCCCCGGCCTGGCCCGCGGCCTGACTGAGCGTCGTCACCAGCTTGACCCCCTGATCGTGAGCATCTCGCGTCGCGGAACCGGTGAGCTTCGGCGCGAACGGCAACGCCCGGCATCCGGTCGGGGTAAAGCTGCCCGGAACGTTGGTTACGGGCTTAGTCGAGGCGTAATACGTCACCGATAGCCGGCTCGTCGCCGTGGCGCAGCTGGTTGGCATCCGAGTGAACGGCTTGCCGTCTTGGGTGCCGTTGAGGGTCAGCTTCAGCTCGGTTACATAGACCCGTAGGCTTCGCAGATCCGGAAGCGTGGCCGCCATCGTCAGCATGCCACTGCTGGTGACCTTCACGCCGGCGTAATCGTCAAGCGACGAGACAACCGGCAAGGAATGCAGCGGGAAGGTGACCTCGACGCCGGCGAAGTCCCCCGAGCCGGCCTTCGGCGGCACCAAGTAGAGAGTCACCGGAAGCGGCGTGGGCAGGAGCAAGGCGGTCGCGGTCACCGTTCCGGAGCCGATCTTGCAGGCGCTCCCAGTGAGTTGTGGAGTTCCGGTGATGCACGACGGATCGGCCGCCGCCGAGGAGAGGAGGCCGGGCGCCAGGGCGATCGACAGCACCTTCGGGGTGTCCGAGCTCGACCCGCTGGCCAACAGCTTCGCATCGATGGTGACGTTCGGATCGCCGCCGGCCTGGAGATTGCCTGGAGTCACCGTCAGCGTCGGCGCGAACGCGGCGGACGCAAACGCCGGCATAACCGCGAAGCTCCCCACAACTGAGCTGACCAGCAACAGAGCCCGCAGCAGCGGCGGGACACGAGTTCGCACTGCACGCACCTCCCTCATCGGTTGTCTGACCCGGCCGATGCCACCCGGATAGAGGCACTGGTCCGGTGGGCGAACGATACTAAGCGGTGACGGCCTCGGGCGCGCCAGTTCCGCGCGGAGCGGAGGAGTAGGTCATGAGGTAATCGGCGGGATCGAAGGACCGCGTGCGTTGCCGGAAGCGGAAGGTGAACGAGGGCCACAGAGTCGTGTTGCGGCCGTTTCGATCGAGATACCAGCTCCGACACCCGCCGGTGTTCCACACCGTACCGGCCAGCTTGTGCTGGAGCTCGTCGTTATAGCGAGCCTGGACGTCGGCCCGCACCTCGATCGCGGTCGCCCCCGAGGCTCGCATCGAGTTCAGCGCTTCGGCGATGTACGCCGTCTGGGACTCGATTATGTAGATCATCGAGCTGTGGCCCAAGGTGGTATTCGGGCCGACGATCATGAACGCGTTCGGGAACCCCGAGATCGCGGTTCCGAGGTAGGCGGACGATCCACCGCTCCACGCGTCCGCAAGCAACACGCCATCCCGACCCCGCACGTACGAGGCGGATGGCGGGTCGGTGACGCGAAAGCCAGTCCCGAAGATGATCGTGTCGACCTCGCGCTCGTGACCGTCCCGGTCCACGATCGAGTGCTGACGGACCTCGCCGATTCCGCTCGTCACGACCTCGACATTAGGCTGGCGGAGCGCCGGGTAGTAGGCGTCGGCGACGAGAATGCGTTTGCAGCCCAAGCGATAGTTCGGCGTCAACTTCCGCCTCAGTTCCGGATCGGGCACCTGGAGACGGAGCTGACCCTTGGCCACGAGTTCCGCCGTGCCCATCAACCGGGGCTCGATGGTCAGCCCCACCACCATCGCCTCGCGAGCCGTCCACACCCCCGCGCGCCACACGTGTTGCGAGCGGGGGAGCGCTCGCCATAGCGAACGCTCGAGCTCCGTCACCGGGCGGTCCGGATGCGGCAACACCCATGGGGCGGTTCGCTGATACACGTTTAGCTCGCTGACTTGGGGCTGAATCCGGGGCACAAACTGGATCGCTGAGGCGCCAGTCCCGATCACCGCCACGCGCTTGCCCCTCAGATCATCGTCGTGATCCCACCTGGCGGAGTGGAACGCCTTGCCTGCAAACGATTCGAGCCCCGGGAGCCGTGGGATTGATGGCTCGGAAAGCGCGCCGGTGCCGAGCACCATCACGTTCGCCGTGACGTTTCCGGCGGCCGTCTCGATCAGCCATCGACTCGTCTCTTCATTCCAGACGGCGCCGGTTACCTCGTGGCCGTAGCGGATGTGAGGCGTGATGCCGTAGTCGCTCGCCACCGTGCGCAGGTATTCCCAGATCTCGGGCTGGAGCGGGTAGGTATGAGTCCAGCGCGGATTGGGCGCGAACGAGAATGAGTACAGCGTCGACGGAACATCGCACTGGCACCCCGGATAGGTGTTGTCGCGCCACGTTCCGCCCAAATCGTCTGCGCGCTCGAGCAGGACGAAGTCATCGATACCGATGCGCTTGAGGCTGATGCCCATCCCCAGCCCCGCGAAGCCGCTGCCCACGATCGCGACCTTTACGTCGATCGCCTCCCGTTCCTGGCTGGTCATCTCCTTGCTCCTCTCCGAACTCGTTCGGGCTGGCAGCACCGGGGAACCTACGCGAGTGTAGCTAGAGCAGTTGCGCTAGCCTGCGCGCCCGATGCCGTCTGACTCGGCCTCTAGGCGATCCGAGGGGACCACGCCTCGCCGGCGGTACGCACCACGGATGCCGCCCGCGGAACGGCGCGAGCAGCTTATCGACGCCGCGCTCGTCATGATCCTCGAGCAGGGCTACGGCGACGTCTCGGTCGAGGCGGTCGCGCGAACCGCCGGGGTCACCCGACCTGTGGTCTATGACCACTTCCCGAACCTCGCTAGCCTGCTGCGAGCGTTGATCGAACGCGAGGAGCAGTATTCGCTCGAGCAACTCGAACCGGTCGTGCCCGAAGCGCCCGGCGAAGGCGATCCGGGAGAGTTGCTGGCCGACGGCGTGCGCCGCTTCTTGGATGTCGTTCGGAGCCGGCCCGACACGTGGCGGCTGATCCTGTTGCCGATCGAAGGCACTCCGGCGATCGTGCGCGAGCATGTCGAGAACAACCGCTCACAGATCCTCGAACGGATCGAGGTACTGGTCCGCTGGTCGCTCTGCGGGCCCGAGTTGCCGGACGATCTCGACGTCGAGCTCACGGCACGGGCGATCCGCGATCTCGCCGAGCACGCGGGTCGAATGGTCCTGACCGATCCGGCGCACTACACGCCGGCCCGATATGAGCGTTTCGTCGAGACCGTGATGAGGTTGATCTGGCCGCCCCGTCCGTAACCGAGCGCTCAGCGATCGATCTCGCCCGCGCGATCCGCGAGCGCGAGCTGACCGCGGCTGAGGTTGTCGAGGCCCACATCGAGCGCCTACAGCGGATCTCGTCTCGCGTCAACGCGCTGGCCGCCAACCGATTCCAGGACGCGCGGGGTGAGGCGCTCGCGGTCGATGAGCTGCTTGCCGCGTCGCCCGCGGATGCCGTCCATCCGCCGCTGCTCGGCGTCCCGTTCACGGTGAAGGAATCAATCGCGGTCGCGGGGATGCCGCAGGCGACGGGCCTTCTCGCGCGGAAGTCCTTCCGTGCGCCGGCCAACGCGCCGGCTGTCGAGCGGCTCGTCGCGGCGGGCGCGATCCCCCTCGGGGTGACCAACACGTCCGAACTGACGCTGTGGATCGAGTCGACAAACCGCCTCTACGGACGGACGTCGAATCCATACGACCCGCGCCGCACGGCGGGCGGTTCGTCCGGGGGCGAGGGGGCGGCGGTCGGCTCGGGTGGCTCGCCGTTCGGGATCGGGTCCGACATCGGTGGCTCGATCCGGCTGCCGGCCTTGTTCTGCGGCGTGTTCGGCCACAAGCCCTCCCCCGGCGTGGTCCCCAACACCGGCATGTACCCCCCTAGCCCCGGCGAGGCCGCCCGAATGCTTCAGGTCGGCCCACTGACGCGTCGGGCGGAGGACCTCATGGCGGTGCTCCGCATCATCGCGGGCCCGGATGACGGCGACCCGATGTCTCGCGCGACCGAGCTCGGCGATCCGCAGTCGGTGTCGCTGGAAGGGCTGCGCGTGGCCACGGTCGAAGACGCCTCGAGATTCCCGATCAGTCGCGAGCTGCGCGATGCGCGCGAGCGCGCCAGCGGGGCGCTGGCCGCGCTCGGGGCCAGGCTCACACGGATTTCCTTGCCCTCGTGGCGCGGCGCCACCCTGCCGTTCCTGGTCACCCTGCAATCCACCGCGCCGTCAACGACCGCCGCCCTCCTGCAAGAGGCCGGAGCGGCTCGGCCCTCCCTGCGGAGCCTGGTCGCGCGTGGCAATCCCCACACCGCGGCGACCCGGATCACGGTCGCACTCGAGCGGATCCCGCCAGGCCCTCCGGGACGGACCAAGCGGTTGGTCGGGGCGGGCGAAGCGCTCGCCGCCGAGCTGGTCGACGCGATCGGCGACGGCGTCCTGCTCCATCCGGCTCATCCCCGCGTGGCGCCTCGACACGGATCCACGACCGGGCGACCGTGGCTGCTCACGCCGGCCGCGGTATTCAACCTGGCTGGCGTGCCCGTCACCGAGGTGCCGCTGGGTCTCTCTCCGCGCGGCCTGCCGGTGGGGGTCCAGGTCGCCGCAGGACGCGATCGGGACCACGTGTCGATCGCGGTGGCGCTGGCGCTCGAGCGGGCATTCGGGGGCTGGGTTCCGCCACCTGGCTGAGAGGCCCTCAGGCCGCCGGAAGGAGGGGCATCTGGGCCGGCGGGACGAGGGGCGCCGGGCCCCCGACGGGACAAGGGCTAGCGGGGCCGGCGGGAGCTCCCCTACGCTCGCCGCCCGCCCCGCCCCGAGCTTGGCCAAGACACCGAAATCTGGCCACTTGCTCTACCGCCCTGTCAAATCACGACGGGGACCCGCTTCCAGGTCCCCGTCGCTGATCCCATGCACGCACCCACGGCCGGGTTGGGTGCGTCCTCCGGGAGATCGATTCCGACGGTTCAGACACAACCGGCGAACTAAAGTTGCGCAAGCGCTCGCAATTCTCTCTTGCCATACTTGTGTCCCCCTCGGGGGCGTAGCTCAGTTGGTTAGAGCGCCGGCCTGTCACGCCGGAGGTCGCGGGTTCGAGTCCCGTCGCTCCCGCTAAGGAACTGCCTGCAAACTGGCATGTTTCAAGTGTTTGGCATGCAATCGGACGGGCTTTAGGGGCCCCTGGGCATCACCGTTGGGCATCACACGCGGCGGGAGCCTGCTCGCCAGTTCGTGATGCCACATGGCTCCTTCCGCCCATTGCGCACGGGCGGATCCGGCCGACCTCGCCACGACGATTGCATCCATGGCGTCGCGCGCCCGCGCCGGATCGACAACTGGCCGCTCGTTGTCGGCCGGTCGCGGCGAGCCGGCAACCGCATTCGTGGCACACGAGTCGCGGCACCCCCCCTCGACTCTGCACACCAAGGCGCTCGTCGCCTCGTCGGCGGTCCGACAACGGAAGCGATCGTCAGCGTCGACGACCGGCCGCGCCTGAATGCGGCCACGCGACTCGCCCAAGTCGCGCCGTTGGATAAACGCCTATAGCAGTCGCCGTGGCGTCGTCGGTGCTTCCACTGAGTGGCGAAGGAGTAGCGCGGTTCCGCCATGAGGACACCACGGATTCACCGACCTCAAAGCGGGTCAGATCCACGGGCGCGGCGTCTTGTCATGTCGGACTGATCGGGTTGCTTTCCCGGCGACCGCAGCGTACGTTATGGCGATGAGCTCAACGGTGGGGTTGTCGGTAACGGATCCTGTGGAGGACCTTCACGCCATGGGGGTGACCGACGGACTGCCGGTGGTCCTTCCGACGCCGGAAGTGGTGGCGGCGTTTGTAGCCGCCGGCGGTGGGGACGGCGACGAGCTTGTCGCGGTGGTGCCGCCGATGTCCGGGCGCGCGACCGTGGCGACGATCGCGTCGAATGCGGTGATGGCCGGCTGCCTGCCCGCGCACATGCCCGTCGTGCTCGCCGGCGTCCGTGCAATGTGCCGTGACGAGTTCAACCTCTTTGGCGTGCGCACGTCGAACCACCCGGCTTCGCCGCTCTTCATCGTGAGCGGGCCGATGGTGCAGGAGCTTGGTTTTGGCTTCTCCACGAACGTGTTCGGGCCCAACTCGCGCGCAAGCGCCACCGTGGGGCGGGGGCTGAACCTGATCATTCAGAATATCGGCGGAGCGACGCCGGGCCTGGTGGACCAGTCGGTGATGGGACACGCTGGGCGGTTCACCGCGTGTATCGGCGAGGACCCTGACTCGCCCTGGGCGCCGCTCCATGTCGCGCGTGGCCTGTCGGCCGGGAGCAGCGCGGTGACCGCATTCGCCGCCGATGCTCCGACGTCGGTCGCGGATTACGCCTCGACCAGCCCGGAGGACCTTGCCGCTGCGTTCGCGTTTCATGTGGCCAACGTGTGGCGAAACCCGTACTACGCTCTGTCGGAGGTGATGCTGATCCCAAACATCTCGCACGCTCGAGTTCTCGCCTCCACCGGCTGGGGCCGCGCCGAGGTGATCAGCCGCGTGGGTGCGCTGGCTCGGGAAGCCTGCGGGACGCTGCCCTTCGACGCGAGCGGGCACGACTACGAAGGCGGAATTCACCTGATGTGCGCGGGTGGGCCATGGGGACAATATTCGGCGCTAGTCACCGGATGGGTCGGACCGGGACCGGGAAGCACTATCACTACAGAGGAGGTCACCCCGTGACAACGGAGATGCTAGCGAGCTGCACGATCGTCAATCCTGTGGGGGAGCAGGGTCGGGACCAGGTCGCGGTCGTCGACGCGCTGGAGTCGTTGCGGGGGGCTCGCGTCGCCGTGCTGGACATCAGCAAGGTTCGCTCGGACGCATTCGCCGATGTGGTGCAGGCGGCACTGGACGATCAGGGCGCGCTGACCGAGCGCGGCATCGCGCCCCCGTCACAGCGCCTCAGCGACGAGGAGCTATCCGTAATCGGAACACGCTGCGACGCGGCAGTGCTGGCACTCGCGGACTGTGGGACGTGTACGTCGTGGACGATGTTCGATGCGATCGAACTGCATCGTCACGGATGCCGCGCCGTTCTGGTCACGACGGGCGCCTTGCGCCCGACCGTCGTGGCGCTCGCGGGTCGCCTGGGGATGGCCGACCTCCCGGTCGTCGAGGTCGATCAGCCCAACCGCGACCAGAGCATCGAGGAGATCACGGCCACAGCATCAGGGGCGATGCCTGCAGTCGTCGGCCAGCTCGTCGCGGCGGGCGCCGCCTGATAGGAAGCGCGTAGACGGGAGCCGCCCGTCCAGCGCGCAACGTCCTGATCAGGAACGCATGTTCGGTTTCGTCGTGTGAATGCGGTCGCCGGTTCGCCGCACCGCCGACAACAAGCGGCGAGTTGTCGATCCGGCGCACGAGGCTTGACGATTTATGTGATCGCCGCCGGTGAGCTACGGACGAGCGGAGCGCGTCCATGCATCCCTGATCTCTTGCTCGTGGTCGACAATCAACTGTAAGGCGCGTTTCAAGTCCTGTTTCGGCGTTTCACAGTTTGAGCGCCGTTCTGTCACGCCGGAGGTCGCGGGTTCGAGTCCCGTCGCTCCCGCTAAAGAACTGCCTGATAACTGGCCCACAGATGGCTCGGTCCGCGCGTGATCCCGGCGCGCCTGGAAACGCGGCAAGTCATCAACGGGCGACCCAGAGGCTGGCACACCAGCACCGCTCCCTTCGAGCGCTGGTAGCGTCCTTCTCGGCCGATGACGATGCTTGAGCGGGACGCGGTGCTGGCCGAGCTGAACGGGCTCGTGCCCCGGCGCAGCACGGACCGGGGCGCGATGGTGCTGATCGGTGGTGAGGCCGGCGTGGGGAAGACGTCGCTGGTGGAGCTCGTTTGCACGAGGGCGCATGCGCCCACCGCGTTCGGGGCCTGTGACCCCCTGACAACGCCGCGCCCACTCGGTCCGGTGTTCGATCTCGCGCACGAGCTGGGGATCCTGGGGCTTGATGCGACAGGGGGCGAGGCCCGCGAGGAGCTGTTCACCGGCTTGCTCGAGGCACTGAGCGGCCGCAATGCGACGGTCGTCGTCGTGGAAGACGTTCATTGGGCGGACGAAGCCACATTCGACTTTCTGCGGTTCCTGGGACGCCGGATCGGAACGACCCGAGCGCTGGTGCTGGTGACGTTCCGTACCGACGAGGTGGGCGGACAGACGCCGGTGACCCTGCTGATGGGCGATCTCGCGACCGCTGCGCACGTACGCCGGATCCGTCTGTGGCCGCTCTCGATCGAGGGCGTCGCCGAGTTGGCGGGAGTGACCGTGGACGATGCTGCGCAGCTGCATCAGCTGACCGGTGGCAACCCGTTCTTCGTCACTGCGGTTCTGGCAGCGGGATCCAGATCGGTCCCGGAAACGGTTCGGGACGCGGTTCTCGCGCGGGTGGCTCGTCTATCTCCGGCGGCGCTGGCCGCGCTCCGGGGAGCGTCCATCATTCCGCAGCGGGCGGAGGTGCGGGTGGTGGAGCGGATTGCGGGCGGACCCGGCGGCATCGAGGAATGCATCGGCGCCGGGCTGTTGCGACGAGACGAGGACGCGGTGAGCTTTCGCCACGACTTGGTCCGGGAGGCGCTGGACGATTCCGTTCCACCGCGACTCCGACGGGACCTCCACAGAGTGGTACTGGACGCGCTCCGATCGGGCTCCTCCAACGAGCGTGACTTTGCTCGGCTCGCTTACCATGCGGAGGCGGCGAACGATCGTGCCTCGGTGCTCGAGTACGCGCCGCGTGCGGGCGCTGAGGCCGCCCGGCTGGGCGCTCACCGCGAGGCTGCGGCGCAATACGCGCGGGCAGTCAGATTCGCCGATCAGTGCGGGCCGGCCGACCTCGCCGAGCTCCTCGACCGCGCGTCGTATGAGTCCTACTTCACCGGCGAGATGGCGCAGGCCCTGGCCCTGCGGGAACGCTCGCTCGAGTGCTGGCGCGCGCTGGATGATGAGCTAGAGGTCGGTGTAGCGCTCAGCTGGATCTCGCGACTGGCGTGGTTCACGGGGGATGGAGAGCTGGCTGTTCGTTCGCTCGACGAAGCGATCGTCGTGCTCGAGCGCTTGCCGCCAGGATCCGAGCTTGCGCGGGCGTACAGTCAACGCTCGGGCCTTCGCATGGTGGCGCAGGATGTCGAGAGCGCCGTCGTGTGGGGCGAGCGCGCCGTCGCCGTGGCGGAGCACGTCGGTGACGTAGACACGTTGTCGCAGGGGTTGAACAATCTCGGCTCGGCGTTGCTGGCAGCTGGGCGGGACACGGGACGGACTCTGCTCGAGCGGAGTCTCGAGCTCGCGCGGGAGAACGGATTCAAGGATCACACTGCACGGGCGTGGATCAACCTCGCGTGTACCGATGTTCGGGCCCGGGAGTACCCGCTGGCTCTCGAGGAACTCGAGGGAGGGATCAGTTATTGCACGGATCTGGATCTCGGTCCCCAGCGGCTGTTCCTGCTCGCCTGGCGCGCGCAAGCCAGACTTGATCTCGGTTGCTGGGACGACGCAGCGGACGACGCAGACGAGGTGCTGGCGCATCCGAGCGTGCTCGCGATCACGAGGATCACCGCGTTGACGGTTATCGGGCGGCTTCGAGCCCGTCGTGGAGATCCGGAGCCGTGGTCGCCGTTGGAGGAAGCCCGGTCCCTCGCCCAGGGGCCGGCCGAGCTGCGCCGCCTCGTGCCGCTGTCCGCCGCTCGCGCCGAGGCGGCGTGGCTTGCCGACGACACCGGGCGAGCGGTGACTGAGACAGAACTTGCCTGGAAACTGGCGCAGGCCCACGGAACGGCATGGGATCGCTCGGAGCTCGCGTTCTGGCGCTGGCGGGGAGGCGCACCTCCCAGGCTCGAGCCAACTGCCCCGACGACGCCGTTCGACCTGCAGATGTCGGGGCAGCACCCGGCGGCGGCCGCTGCATGGGAGCGCAGGGGGTGCTATTACGAGAGGGCCGCGGCGCTGGCAGACAGCACGGCCGAAGCCGACCTCCTGAACGCGCTCGGCGAGTTCGAGGCGCTTGGTGCTCGTCCCGCGGCGGCGATCGTGAGGGCGCGGCTGCAGCAGGTGGGCGCTGTGAGCATTCCCCGGGGTCCGAGGGCAGAAACCAGACAGAACCCGGGAAGGCTGACAGCCCGCCAGATCGACGTCCTGACATTGCTGGCGGACGGGTTGAGCAACGCCGAGATCGCTTCTGCGCTAGTCGTGTCGGAGAAGACCGTCGAGAACCACGTCTCGGCGATCCTGAAAAAGCTCGGCGTCCGCAACCGCAGCGACGCAGCTGACGAGGCTGTCCGGTTCGGCCTCCGCGTGCGAACTTAGGGGCTGCCGGCGACCAAGATAGGGGGTTGCGGCGTTGCTCGCCGGGGACCGCGACCGTAGCGTGTCACTCACCATGACAGCGGATGCACGGGAGGGCGAATGCCGAGATACCTGGTAGAGCGCAGCTTCGGAGTCGGGTCTGAGATCCCGTTCGCCAAACGGACCGACGCCGAAACACGCGAGGTTGCTCTGCGAAACGCCGACTGCGGAGTGACGTGGATCCAGTCGTTCATCACCGAGGACCGGCCCCGCTCCTTCTGCATTTACCACGGACCGAGCCCCGAAGCGATCCGCAGATCCGCTGCCCAAGAGCAGCTGCCGATAGATCAGATCGTCGAAGTCCGCGTGCTGGAGCCGTATAGGTATGGCTGATCCGGGAACACGATCGCTGCTGGCGATGGGCCGGCCCGGACAGGGCGTGATCGATGTGCAGTCCCATGACGGGCCCAGCGACCGGGGTGTCAGCGTGCCGCGGGCGACGCTGACCGGTGCCTTCAGCAGCACGCTTCCGGAAGCGGTTCCTGCGCTTGCGAGCCGGTCAGCCGGGGAGCGCAACGTGTTACGTTTCCGGCGGCGTGGGCACTCCTGCGATGACCGGCAAATGGGGACCGGCCGGCGGGCGCGGACGGATCTGATCAGAGTGCTGATCGCGGATGACCAGCAGCTTGTGCGGGCCGGCCTCAGGCTGATCATCGAAGGCGAAACCGATATGTGCGTTGTGGGCCAGGCCGATGACGGACTCGAGGCGGTTGACCTCGCGCGCAAGCGCGCCCCCGACGTCGTGTTACTCGACGTTCGAATGCCCGGCATGGACGGGCTGGCGGCAGCCCGTAGGATCATTGATCAGACCGACAGCCGTGTCTTGTTGCTGACCACCCTGGACGCCGACCACTACGTGTTCGAGGGGCTGCGTGCAGGCGCCAGCGGCTTTCTGCTCAAGGACGTCCCGCCCGAGCAGCTATGTTGGGCGCTTCGCAACATCGCCGCCGGGAACGCCGTGATCGACCCCACCGTCACCAGGCGTCTGCTTCTCCGGTTTGCCGCGGCCGCCAGAGCGACCGGCGAGACACCCGAGGAGCTCACCGAACTGACGGTCAGAGAGCTCGAAGTTCTGCGCCTGATCGCGCGCGGACGCTCCAACGCCGAGATTGCCTCCGAGCTCGTCGTCGAGGAATCGACCGTCAAGAGCCACGTCGGCAGAATCCTGATCAAACTCGGGCTCCGCGACCGCGTCCAAGCCGTCGTCCTCGCATACGAGTCCGGGCTCGTGACACCCGACCTGCTCGCACAATAACCAGAGGTGCGAACAGTGTGCGATAAGGTCACCGCGGGGGTCGCGGCTGGCTATGCCAACTGCCTGTCAGCTCACGCGCCGGCCGCGGCTTGGATCTGCGTGTAAAGATTCTCGTAGAGCTGCAGAGTCGCCGGATGGACGACAAACTCCTGGAGCTTGTCAAAGCTGACGCCGGGCCCGCCGAAGATCAAATCCGTTTCTGGGGTGTTCGCGGGCAGCTTCGCGCGAAGGTTCGGCAGCGTGGTTGGGTAGCCGATGAACTCGGTATCGATGACCTGGTGGGCCGGCTGGAGCTGGAAATTTATGAACGAGTAAGCCTGATTAACATCCGGCGCGTGGGCGGTGATCGTGTAATTGTCGACCCACAATTCCGATGTCGGACCCGGCACGACCCACTTCAGCTTGCTGTTCTGAAGCAGGCACTGACGGCCGACCGACTGGTCGCACTGGGACATAGCAATCGTGCCGTGGACCTGGCCGGTAATGTCAAAGCCGCCAAACTCCTTTACATTTTTGGCCCACGCCTTCATGGTATCGCCGTACTGGTTGATTTTCGCTGTGTCTTGCGTGTTGTAATCGCCGTCGGCTGCCCAATTGGGGATCGCGACGACCTCCCACGCTGCGTCCGAGAGCTGCACCTTACCGCTGACGCCCGGCTTGTCGCCGGCGTCGAGGAAGTCCTGCCACGTCTTAATCGTGCCGCCCACGGCCACGGGATCGTAGACGACTCCCAGAACCCCGTAGTCCTTGGGAATGGAATACACGTTGCCTGGGTCGTAAACCTTGTTCAGCAACGTGGGACTCACGTATTGCAGAGGTATCCGGGTATGATCGAGCTTCGCCAACAGACCATGGTTGGCCAGCGTGAGGATCCAGCCGCTCGTTGGGACCGCAATGTCAAAGCTACTCCCGCCCGCCGAGTTGAGCTTCGCGAACAGCACATCGTTGGAGTCATACGTCGAAATATTGATCGTGGTACCGGTCTGCTGCTTGTACGCGCTCAGGTTCTTTGTCGAAAAGTAGTCCGGCCAGGTGTAGAGATTGAGCGTCCCGCCCTTGGCCACCTCAGACGCAGCGGCGCCGTGGGATGCCGTCGTCGACGAGCTCGAACTCGAACTCGAACTGCTTCCACAGGCCGCGAGCAGGCCCGCGGCCAACGCGCCACCCGAGGCTGCCAGGAACTTCGCGCGCGTCATACGGCCGTCATCAACATTGCGCGTCATGCGGTCGTCATCAACACCATCTGTCGACGTGGGTAGATCCGTAGCCTTCATATCCTCTCCTTGAATAGTCTCCTTCGAACCCGTGTTAGCAACCCGAGCTCACGATCGACAAACACGAGCTCACGATCGACCAGCGTCGCGCACCGGCGGCTCGCTCGTCAGCATTGGCGCCTCCTGATCCGCCCCCCCATCGGGGCGATACACCCGCACAGCATCCGGACGCCACGACAACACCACCGCGCTGCCGACCTCCAGACTCTCAAGCTCGTCTTCAGAGCGCGAACGACGCGCGACTATCTCAAGACCACCCGCGGTCTCCGCCACGAGCCTAACCTGCTTCCCCACCGTAAGCATCTCAGCTAACCGCCCCCTAACACAGTTCGTTCCACCACCAGCCAAACCAGCCGGAACGCACCGCACATCATCCGGACGAACCACCGCCACCCCACGCTCCCCCACCGACAAACCAGCCGAATGATCACTAACCACAACCCCCACATCAGCCTCCAAAACAACCTGACCCCCAACCCCACGCACCACCCCCGAAATCAAATTACTCGACCCAACAAAAGTCGCCGCCCACAACGACACCGGATCGTCATACACCTCCGCCGGAACACCCTCCTGCTCAACCCGCCCCCCACGCATAATCACCACCCGATCCGACATACTCAACGCCTCATCCTGATCATGCGTCACATAAACAAAAGTCATACCCAACGACCTATGCAACTGCCGCAACTCGATCTGCATATCCTCCCGCAACTTACGATCGAGCGAACCCAACGGCTCATCCAACAACAACACACTCGGACGATTCACCAACGCCCGCGCAAGCGCCACCCGCTGCTGCATACCACCAGACAACTCCCCCGGACGATGCCCACCAAAATCAGACAAACGCACAACCTCAAGCATCTCCCCCACCCGCCGACGACGCTCCGCCTTAGAAACCCCCTTCATCCGCAACCCATACCCAACATTCCCCTCCACCGTCATATGCGGAAACAACGCATAACTCTGAAACACCGTATGCACATCACGCCCATACGCCGGCACCCTACGCACATCCCTACCCGAGATCTCGATACTCCCCTCATCAGGATCCACAAACCCACCAATCAACCGCATCGTCGTCGTCTTACCACTCCCACTCGGCCCCAAAATCGACAAAAACTCCCCCGGCCGCACCCCCAACGACAAACGATCCACCGCCCGCAAATCACCATAACGCTTCGTCACACCACGAAGCACCACCGCACCCGCCGCCCCCTCCCACCCGAGCTCACCCTCGCCCACATCACTCAACGACGTCGAGCGTCCCATCCGGTCCGCAAAAGCCGACGACACGTCACCGTCCACGCCCGCCGCGCCCCACAAAGACTCGTATAACCGCGCCGGTCGCACGGCCAAAACCCGGCGCATCTCCAAGCCGCGACATGTCCACGACAGCGTATGCTGTCGTATGCCGATTGTCAACAGCAGACTGAGGCGCGGACCTCTCGGCGAGGTCTGGGATCACCCAGTCGACCGCTGCCTGGTCGTCTCCCACAGCGGCACGCTCCCCATCGATCAGCGACATTTGGACGTGCCTCCGCCGCATCCGGTCGTTTGTTTCGAGCAGTCGGCGCTTAACTTGACCCTAATGACCGCACCACCTAATCTAATTGACCCGCGCGCCGTCTCCTCGACGGTGGCGTTCGGGCGTTTGAGGGAACACTAGCGACGTTACGTTGGCGGCGTGCCGGTCGCCCGCGCACCATCAGCGGAGACCGACGCGAGGCCGTCACGCGCTAACGCTCGGAGCTTTGGAGCCGCCTCCGCTTGTGATGTCGGGGTGTAGAACGTGAGCCTAGTGTCGTCCTGATCGCCAAACTCGAGGGTGTTGAGGTCGAGCACGAGGCGTCCAAGCGTCGGGTGGCTGAAGACCTTGGGGTCGGCGTCGCTGCAGCCAACGTCGTGGCGCGGCCACCAGCCCTGGAACTCGGCACTCTCGGCACGCAGGGCAGCGACTAGGTCGTCGGATTCTGGATCGCCGGCGTGATTGGCTCGAGACTCGCGAAACGCGGCCAGCAGCCCCTGCGCCGTTACGTCCCAGTCTGCGAGTCCCAAACGCCTCCCTGGATCGACGAATACGGTCCACAGGAGGTTCTTCGGGCCGGCGGGCCGCGCCGCGAACCCGTCAAATAGGGCCTCAGCGGTCGCGTTCCAGGCGAGGACGTCCCACACTCGGCCCGTGATATAGGCGGGGAACGGCTTCATGTTACGCACGATCCGGCGCAATCGAGCTGGAGTTGTATGAGGCGTCGACGAGACGGGTCGAAGCGCATCGTTGCGAGCGAGCGCGAATAGGTAGCGGGTTTCGGCATCGCTTAGGCGCAGCGCGCGCGCCACCGCCCAGACGACCTGCTCCGAGGGGACGATGTCCTGCCCTTGCTCTAGGCGGGTGTACCAGGTAATCCCGACGCCGGCTAATCGGGCGACTTCCTCGCGACGAAGCCCCGGCGTTCGGCGGCGCGAACCGGCGGTCAGACCGACATCTGCGGGCTTGAGTCGCTCCCGTCTGGAGCGCAAGAAGTCCGCCAGGTCGACGCGCCGACGGCACCCAGCGCCGCAACTCGCGTCCTCAAAAGTGACAGTGGCCATACCAGGATAAGTGCGGTACTTGTTGACAGTCTACCGCGCCCCTATCCTGGCCCGGTATGTCCCAACGCTCGCGGATCCCATGATTCGGCGGCGAGCTCACAGGTTCGTTGTCGCCTGCGCAGGAGCGCGTCCACGAGGATGAAGTTCGGATTCGGTCTGATCACTTGCCAGCGGTATCCGGACGATCGTCGCACGAATCTCGAGCTCTACCGGGACGCGCTGGATCTCGTCCAGAAGGCCGAACGGCTGGGGTTCGACTCGGCCTGGGTCACCGAGCACCACTTCTGGGACGACGCCTACATGCCGTCGCTGCTCGTCTTTTGCGGCGCTGCGGGAGCGCTAACGCAACAGATCACGATTGGGACCGCGGTCCTGCTGGCGCCGCTGTATGACCCGCTGCGCCTCGCCGAGGACGCCGCGACGGTCGACCTTCTCTGTTCGGGGCGGTTCACCCTAGGCCTCGGGCAGGGGTGGATGCGGCACGAGTTCGAAGCGCTGCGGGTCCCACTGTCCGGCCGCCACATCCGCTTGGAGCAGGCGGTTGCGAAGCTGCGAGCCGCCTGGTCGGGCGAGCTCGTTGCGGAGGGGAGCGATCACCGAGGCGTGCTGGTGACGCCGGAGCCGGCCCAACGCGGTGGGCCCCCGATCTGGCTCGGAGGGCAGCATGAGCAGGCGATCCGTCGCGCTGCTCGGATCGGTGAAGGCTTTATCAGCGCTTCGGCGTTCACGCCAGCGCTTCTTGCCCAGCAGGTGGCGATCATCAGAGACGAGGCCGCCCGCGTGGAGCGCGACCTCGACGGATTTGTGTTCAGTCTGCATCGGCCCACATTCGCCTGGCCCCACCCTGACGCGTGGGCCCACGTGCGCGAGCACGCTTACTACGTCAGCTGGAAGTATGAAGACATGGCGCAACCACGGCGCTCGCGCGACGGCGCCAGGATGCCGCCCCCACTCAACCTCGAGCGCGAAGCGGCGATTCTTGGTGGAAGGGGGCTCGTCGGTCGGCCCACCGAGATCGTCGAGCAGCTGCTCGCGCTCCAGGCAGTGACGCCAAGTGAGCTGCACTACATTGCACGGCTCTACTGGCCTGGCATGGATCCGGGTGTGCAACGAGAGGCGATGGACATCTTTGCCGAGGATGTGATCGCCAACGTGCGGGCGGAGCTCGGCTCACCCACGGCGTCGGCGGAGATGGGGTCATAGTTGCGTTCGAGCGTCGATCCCGTCTACCCGTCGCGGCCCGTGGCGCAAGGTCCGTGGCGACGCCCCTGGGCGGGGACGCTTCAGGGGGCAGCGCGTGCTCGCGGCGGGCTCGGCCCCCAGGGTGCTCCCTGCGGCGGCCAGGAGCTTCGAGCGGTGAACGGTAAACAGACGGCCACCCGCACGCCGTGCCGCGGCGTTCCGTCGCATGAGCGGCTCGTGCAACGGGCCCGGGATCTCGGGCCGCGCTTGCCGGCGGAGGCCGCAGATTGCGAGCTCGACCGGCGCGTGCCGCTGCGGTCGGTCGAGGAGATCGTCGACGCGGGACTGGCTCGCCGTGCTGCAGGGGTCATGGAGACCGTGTCACAGGAGTTTCATCGGGCTCCTCCTGTCGCTGCCTGCGCCGCTCCACTTCGCGCTGGCCGAGCGGGCTGTCGGCTCATGGCTGGTGGGGGTCGCTCGCATGGCTCTCAGTTGGCCGTAATCCATCACCCTCAGTTGGCCGTAATCCATCAGTTACCAAGGAGGACGGGTTGCGACCGGCAACGATGACCCGCGTCGTATCTCTCAAGGCCGTCGAGCAGCTAAAGCAACAGGTCCGCGGGCGCGTGATCGAGCCCGGGGACGACGGTTACGACGCGGCGCGCTCGGTGTGGAACGCGATGATCGACCGGCGTCCGGCGCTGATCGTGCAATGCACCGGCGTGGCGGACGTCATCGCCTCGGTCCGCCTTGCGCGCGAGCACGACCTACTCGTCGCAGTGCGCGGAGGGGGGCACAGCATCGCGGGATTCTCGACCTGCGACGACGGGATCGTGATCGATGTCTCCCGGATGAAGGGAGTGAGAATCAATCCCGTCAGGCGAGTGGCGGTCGCCCAAGCGGGCCTCACGTGGGGCGAGCTGGATCACGAAACACAAGCATTCGGTCTCGCGGTCACCGGCGGCCTCGTGTCAACGACTGGCATCGCCGGCTTCACCCTTGGCGGCGGTATCGGCTACATGATGCGCAAGCACGGGCTTGCCTGCGACAACGTGATCTCGTTCGACGTCGTCACGGCCGACGGCGAGCTGCGACACGCGAGCGCGAGCGAGCACCCCGACCTCTATTGGGGCCTGCGCGGGGGCGGCGGGAATTTCGGGGTCGTGACGGCGTTCGAATACCGGCTGCATCCCGTCGGGCCCCTTGTTTACGGCGGCGCCCTGTTCTATCCGGGAGAACAGGCAGGGGATCTGCTCCGCTTCTACCAGGAGTGGAGCGCGCAGATGCCGGACGAGCTGTTCGCGACGATCAACCTCGCTACCGCGCTCCCGCTTCCGTTCCTACCCGAGGAGCTGCACGGGAGACCCATCGCGATGGTGATCGCCTGCTTCATCGGACCTCCCGCTAGGGGCGGGGAGGCGTTTCGGGATTTGCGATCGTTTGCCGCGCCCGCCGCCGACGAGCTACGTCCGGTCCCGTACGTCGTGCTGCAGTCCCTGATCGATCACGTCTGGGGACCTGGTGCGCTCAACTACTTCAAGTCCGGCTACTTCGGCGCGGTCGGCGACGACGCGATCGAGCAGCTGTTGCGCGCCCACCGAGAGATGAACTCGTCGAAGGCCGAGATCCACTTTCACCATTTCGGCGGCGCGGCCGCTCGAGTCGGCCCCGACGAAACCGCCTTCGGGGAGCGATCCCCCTACGTGCTCAACCTTTGTAACCGCTGGCTCGATCCAGCTCAGACCGATGAACACATCGACTGGGCGCGCATCGGCTACGAGCGCCTGTCTCCGTTCCTGACCGGCGGCGTCTACGTCAACTTCCTCGCTGAAGAAGGGCCTGAGCAGGCTCAGACCGCCTATGGGGACAAGTACCAGAGGCTGGTGGCGCTCAAGGACCGCTACGATCCCACGAACCTATTCAGGCTCAATCAGAACGTAACACCATCCCGGCTGGCACAGCCGAGCCCAGAGAGGTGAGAACGCAATGACAACGACCCCCGCACTCGATATGACGAGGCCAGCTGCCAAGGTATCGGTGCGGCCTCCGACCTTTGCAACGTCCACGAGTAAGGCCAGGTGGGAGGAGGAGGGTCATCGTCGATGAGCCCGGAGCACCCGGTTTCCGGGCCTCGAGTTTGCTTAACGTTCGACTTCGACGCGATGTCAACCTGGATACGCGGGGCGGCTCAAGGCGCGATCAACTACACCGACCTCAGCCGCGGGGAGTTCGCCGCGCGGGTGGGGGTCCCGCGGACGCTTTCGCTGCTGAACCACCACGGCGTCGCGACGACATGGTTCATACCGGGCCACACGATCGACACCTATCCCCAGCTCTGTCGCGAAATCCGCGACCGAGGGCACGAGATCGCGCATCACGGTTACCTCCACGAGATGCCGCTCGGGCTCTCCAGAGACGAGGAGGGTGCAGCCCTCGCGAAGGGAATCTCCGCGTGCGAGCGTCACCTCGGACAGCGCCCGCTGGGCTACCGAGCCCCGACATGGGCGATGTCCGAGAACTCGGTTGACTTGCTCCTAGAGCACGGATTCTCGTATGACTCAAGCCTGATGGCCGACGACTTCAGCTTCTATCGGTGTCGGACGGGGGATGTGCCGCGCACCGACGGTCCCTACGAGTTCGGCCCGGAGGTGGATCTCGTCGAGATCCCGGTGTCCTGGAGCCACACTGACTTTCCGCGGTTCGAGCTGCTGCTGCACCCCGGGGTGCTCGCGGTGATGGCCCCGTACGACGAAGTCAAAGCCAACTGGATGGCCGACTTCCACTACATGTGTGAGACCGTGCCGGACGGCGTCTTCACACTCGTCTTGCACCCGGACACGATCGGGCGCGGAGCGAGGATGCGGCTCCTCGATGAGCTGATCTCCGCGATGAAAGCGGGGGGCGCGTCTTTTCATCGGGCCGGCGAGCTCGTCCGGCAGTGGCGAGAGGAGCACCCAGTCGACATTCACGAACCGCTCACCCACGACCGGCCAGATCACGGAGAAGGCAAAGTTGCTCCAGCACGTTAGAGCCGAAGGGACCGCCGTCGATCGCGGTCGGCAATACGGACGTCGCGCCCAGCCGCTGATCAAGCGGTCGATCGAGGTCTACCGCGAGTTCTTCCAACACTTCGCCGGCTGGGACTGGGACGCGGTTCGTGCCGAGGCGTCCCGTTTCCGGCCCTCAATCGCTGACCTCGACCAACGCTACCTCGACGAGATAGGCGGAATCGCCGAGGGTGCGGAGGTCGACGAGGCCGACGTGCTCGCGATCAACGTCCGGACGGAGGTCCTTTCGGCGGCGCGAGCGCGAGCCGCGATGGCCGCGGTCAACGCGGGCCACGAGTGCTCGGCATTTGGCGTCCTGCCCAGCCGCACGTCGAATGGCCACACGCTAATGGCACAGAACTGGGATTTTTTCACCCGGGCGGCAGACTCGACCATCGTGCTGGAGGTCCACCAGGACGAGGGCCCCCACTTCGTGACAATCGTCGAGGCAGGCCTGCTCGCGAAAGTAGGCATGAACTCCTCCGGGGTGGCCGTTCTGACCAATGCGCTGGTGACTGAGGCCGATCGCGGTGAGATTGGCGTCCCCTATCACATCCTGCTCCGCGGGATCCTAGATTCGGAGACCGTCAGCGACGCCCTCCGGGTGGTGTTGTCTCGCAAGCGCGCGTCGTCGGCAAACTTCATCCTCGGCCACGCCGACGGCAGCATCATCAACTTCGAGTCCGCTCCCGGCGACTACACGCGGGTGTTTGCATTGTATCCGCAGGACGGACTGGTGCTCCATACCAATCACTTCGCGAGTCCCGGGTTTGACGGGCGCGATGTGTCGCTTTGGTCGCTGCCTCACAGCCCATTTCGATTGGAACGCCTGCGCGAGGTGCTCTCCGAGCAGACGTCGATCTCGGTCGACGTCGCGCAAGGTGCGCTTTCCGATCATGTGAACTATCCAATGGGCATCTGCTGCCACCCCGATGTGCGCGTTGCCGACATCGAAAAGGGCGGAACTCTCGCCTCGATAATCATGGATCTCACTGACCGCCGAATGTGGGTTGCAGACGGAAACCCCTGCCAATCCGAGTACGTCGAACTTGATTACAGCGACTTCCTCGCTCGTGAGTCGCCGCTGAGTGCGCAACTTGGATCGGCAAGACCAACGTCGTGAGTATGAGGGGAGTGATGACGGTACCGACTGCTTTGGTGTCTGTTCCCGCGCTTATTGGCGGCGAGCTGGTGAGGGCCCGGAGCGGGGAGTGGATCCGCTCGCGTAAATCGCGGCGCGGATGCCGACCCGAAAGAGCTCGAGGTGTTCGACGTGGTCTATGAACTTCGCTCGTACTACCTGCTCCCCGACTGCATTTCACGTTACTTGAGCTGGGCCAACAACAAGGCGCTTCCGCTGTTGCAAGGACAATTTGGCCTCCGTATCGTCGGCTTCTGGCGCACATCCGAGGTGATCTCAACCGACGGCACGGCTGTCAACGAAGACGGCCCCGACGTGGTTTGGCTGCTTGCATGGCTCAATCGCGCCGAGCGAGAGCAACGGTGGACGGCGCTCGAGAGCGACGAGCTCTGGCTCGAGACCGTCGCCGAGGTCGTGCCGTTTCGCCGCCGTGAGGGGATCGTCCGCTTTCTCCAGGCGATCCCCCGGTCGATTCTGCAATGAGCGCCATGGCGTCAAATAGCGCGGATCGATTGAACGGGAAGCTCGCTAACCGCGTCGCGATCGTCTCCGGCGGCGCACGGGGAATCGGGCGCGCGATCGCACGAAAGCTCTCTGCGGAGGGTGCGACCGTCGTGATCGCCGACATCGACGGCGCAGGTGGACGCGCGGCCGCGGCCGAGCTCCCGTCCGCGTCCGCAGTGACGACCGATGTGTCAGACCCCGAGCAGGTGTCGGCCCTCGTCGATGCCACGATTGGTCAGCACGGTAGGATCGACATCCTCGTGAACAACGCGGCGATCGTGCCATTCACGCCGTGGGATCAAATCGACCTCGTCGAGTGGCGGCGAGTCATGGCGGTCAACCTGGACGGCGTGTTCCTCATGTCTCGCTTCGTCTCGGATCCCATGCGCCAATCGGGGTACGGGCGGATCGTCAACATCGCTATCAATATCAACGACGCCGGCACGCCGAACTTGGCCCACTACGTCGCCGCGAAGGGAGGCGTCTGGGGATTCACTCGTACTCTCGCCGGCGAGCTCGGCAGGTATGGGATCACGGTCAATGCCGTGGCTCCCGGCCTAACCGAGAGCGAAGCGACGCTCACTGGAGAGCACTCGCGGGCGTTTGCTCACATCGTGCCTATGCAAGCGATACCCCGGCCCGCAGTCGGAGACGACATTGCTCCAGTTGTCTCCTTCCTGGCCGCGGAAGAGTCGCGGTGGGTGACCGGACAAATGATCATCGCGGACGGAGGGCCGCGGAACCTTTCGGGATCTTCGAGCTGATGGGCGCACTGCCCCCTCGATTGTCACGCTTCCAGCGCACGATGCTTGTCAGCTGAAGAACCGTACCCTACGCGAGCAGGTGGCCGACCGCCTCTGAACGGAGATCCTTTCCAATCGGCTGGACGCGGGATCCGACCACGAGGAAGGCGGCCTACGTCTGCTATGAGCCTGGCGAGTTCCTCTGCGCTCAGGAGTCAACGGCGTCCAGCGCGTCCGCAGCGGCGACGAAGGGCTCGAGCGGCAGCCGCGTCAAGCCCGCCCCGATCTGGCCCTTGCCGGGCAGCCGGTGGGCGACGCCGTTGTTGACTACCGGCGCGATACCCGCGCTGCGGACGAGGTTCACGTCTATTCCGAGCGGGGTACCCCGGAATTCCTCGGCGGGAATCAGAAAGCGGCTGCTCTCTCCACGACAGATCCGCCGCATCTCCGCAACCGTCTGGCGCGCTTGCGCGGAGGTTCCGCCCACGAATGCCGCGATCGCTGGGGCTGCCGTGCCTGCGAACGCACCAAGGCCGATCGTCTCGGTGATGAACGAGTCTCCCATCAACGGGCAGGCATCCTGGGCGGAAAAGCCCTCGAAGAACCGCGGGACGCCTAGCGGGGCCAGCCCCTCGAACCAGCTTGAACACCCTGACACGCGCACACCTATGCGGACGCCATTGGCGGCGATGCCGGTCACCAGACCTCGCGCCGAGCCGCGGTGCGCCGCGTCGGCAACAGCCTTGCCCGCTGCCATCGAGAAGCTCAGGAACGAGTGAGGGTTGGCCGCCAAGAACTCGATTACGGCCGCGGCATCGTCGGTCGACGCGGTACGCACGATCGAGGGCGCAAGCTGCGCGATCAAGGCGGCTGTCGTGGCGACGTTGCGGTTGTGGCATTCGTCGCCTCTCCGCAGCCCCTCCGCTTGAAGCGCGATCAAATCGATGCCGCCCACGTGTCCCAGTGCTCTGTCGAGGACGACTCCTAGTACGTCCCGCATCCACTCCAGTCGGCGAAGAACCTCAGGCGACGTCGAGCCGAATCGGAGTGCCGAGCCAAGGCCCTCGTTGAGGGACGCGAAGGCGACCACCTCATCCTCACCCTCGACGACAACCACTGGCGTGTGTGGAGTGACGATCCCGGCCATCGCGCCAACGCCGCCACTGTCGTGACATGGCGAAAGGGCGACTTCCCGCGCTTGCACAATCTCCTCCGCATGCTTCAAATCGGCGGCCTCACCCTCGAACACGAGGGCTCCCAGCAGCGCACCGCGCATGGGGCCGACTAGCTCGGCCGGATCAAGTGCCGGGCCGGCGTGAAGATAGCTGCATGGTCCGACGACGTCGGCGACGTCAGCGGCAGGCCGAACGCCGACAGCTCGAGCCGGCGAGGTGTCGAGCAGGCGCCACGACACGTTAGTTGGAGAGTCGCATGGCGCCGACCACCAACTTGCCGACCAGTCGCGGCAACTCCACGAGATCTTCGACGCGGTGAGCGGGGAAGGTGGCGACTGCGTTACCGAACTCCCGGTCCGCAGCTTTCCTGCGCAGCTCGTGGCCAATACGCCTGTCGGTGCAGGTCCTCGCCTCCGTCATCAGCTTCGCTCCACCAAGTCTTGAATCGCCGCGACATAGGGAGCTCCACCGGTGCAGCGGCAGATGTTCCCGACCAACGCGTCCCGGCACGTCGGCGCATCGGGATGCGGATTTTCAGCGAGCAGAGCGATCGATGCCAGCACCATCCCGGGCGTGCAGAATCCGCACTGAATCCGGTTGTCCTTGAGCAGAGCCTCCTGGACGAGATGGAGCCTACCCTCGCGTGACGCGACCCCCTCGATGGTCATCAGGTTCGCACCGTCGCACTCCGCGCCCAGCACGAGACAGGAACAGACGAGCTCGCCGTCGAGCAGGACCGAGCAAGCGCCACAGTGCCCGGTTTCGCACCCCTTTTTCGTCCCCGTGAGATGAAGCTCCTCGCGGATCATGTCTACCAGCCGCGCATGCGGCTCGATGCAAGCTGTGCGCGGGCACCCGTTGACACGGAGCCTTACCTCCATTGCTGTCACGCGGTAGCCTCCATGGCCGACGTGGGAGCGCCGAGGGCCTGGTCAATGGCCTGCCCCAGTAGCACCCTCGTAAGGCGGTGTCGATAGCCCGCGCTGGCCTGGCGGTCCCCGACAGGGTCGAGTGCATCGAGCGCCGCCGTCGCCGCCGCCACGTCAGACGAGTCCAGTGCCGTGCCCAGGAGCTCGGCTTCTGCGTCCTTGGCGCGTATCGGGGCGGTTGAGTAGTTGCCGAGCGCGATGCGCGCTGAAACACACATCCCCCGGTGGATGTCGAGTGCTACCGCGACGCTCACGATCGTGGATTCGAGCGCTGAGCGTCGGAACTTGACAAACGCACCGTGGCTCCCGGGCCAGGTCAGCTCGATCGCGGTGATCAGCTCTCCGTTGAGCAGGGTCGTTTCGCCGTAGCGGGGGATGAGTTCGTTCAACTCCGCCCTGCGCTGGCCGCCCAGGCTGGTCACCGTCACGCGCCCGGCGGTCGCCAGCACTAAAGGCGCTAGATCGTATGCGGCATCCGCGGCCGCCAAGTTGCCCCCGAAGGTGCCTCGGTTCCGCACTTGGACCGAGCCGATTTGGGGCGCAATCTGAGCGAGCATCCGCTCGGACCCCCGGGTGCCGCCGCAATGAGCGAGATCACGATGGGTGGTCAGTGGTCCGATCCACAGGCGGCTGTCCTCGCGGCGTATTCCACGGAGACCGGGGATGCGCTTGAGGTCGACGAGGAGCTCGGCAGACGACGCGCCTGAGCGTAGCCGCGGAATCAGTGCCACACCTCCAGCGTACGCGACCGCCCTAGGTTCAGAGGACAGCAGCGTCAGCGCCTCGGTTAGTCTGCTCGGTGCTTGGTAGGAGAGCGGCTCGAGCACGCGGTCACTCATCGGAGGTCGTCGACGGTGAACTGGCCACTGCTCAACACCTGTCGGTCATCGAGCGAGACGCTCATGTCGCGTAACGCGAGATCCATATGAAAGTGGGTCGCGTTCCTACCGCCCATATCAGTGTTACTGCCAAATGCGATCACCACCCCACCGTGGTAGCTGCGTAGATCCGCGCCACCGCCGCCCTGCCCGGCGTATAGACTGAGTGCATTCCAGTCTGCGCGTGGGTCACCACCCCAGCCGACGTGTGAGATCAGCCGCGCGTCGGGGTCGCCGCTGGGCTGCAGCGCATTCTCCAGCAAACGCGCGTCGCGACCGCCTTCGATGGCGACAATCGCCCCGTTCTCGACCGTCAGCTTCACCGCCTCGACCACATACAGTCCGATTGTCGCCGTCAAGAAGAACACGTCGCCGGGCGCAAGCACAAGCCGACCGTTGGCGGCGTCCTCCTCAGGGGAGAAGGTGGTGAGTGCGGTTCCCCAATGGTCCCAATGGCCCGCCTCGGCGCAGTAGCCGTACTGGCGAAGCGCCGGGCGGTTGCGGCGGTCCACCACCAAGTCGGTGCCGGTACTGGAGCTGAAGTGCAGCTTCTGGCTGCCTTCAAGCAGCCGGCCGCTGGCCGCGATGCGTTGAGCCACTTTTTCGTCGGGAAACAGCCGGGCCAGAACGGCTGCCGGTTCACGGACGCGCAGGATGCGCGTCCCCGCGGCGAGCAGGTTCTGAATGTCACCACCATGGAGCATCCCGCGGCTGCTGACATCGATCAGGAGATCCACCGACTCAGCAAGCTCACGTAATGGACCCGGCAGGCTGGCGCGCCGACTAACGCCCGGGCGAGCGCCAATCAGGGGGCGAACTACTTCCATGGCCAGGTCGGTGAAGTTGTTCGCCGCGGCGAACATGGCTCCGACCAGGTCGGGGCGGCTGTCGGGATCGCTATAAATCAACACGTTCTCATCCGCTTTCACGCGGCACAACGCGAGTTCGCGTGTGGCCAGCCCTACCAGCTGGGCCGAAGCTCGGTCAACCGTCACCATGGGCGTGGTCCGCCGCTTCAAGCGCCTCAAGCAACCGCTCCGGAGTCATTGGGAGATGGTCCAGGCGCACTCCGACGGCGTTATTGATCGCGTTGGCGATTGCCGCGGCGACGCAAATCACTCCGGTCTCGCCGGCTCCCTTGGCTCCGTAGCGGTTGTCGTGCTGAGGTTCCTCGACGATCCGCGATTCGATTTCCGGCAGGTCAGGTGCCCGCGGGAGCCGGTACTCAGCGAAGGACGGCGTGACTACCCGTCCCTGCGAGAGCTCCACCTCCTCGACGAGTGCAAGCCCCAGGCCCTGAACAACAGCTCCCTTGACTTGTCCTTCGACGATCGAAGGGTTGATCGCGCGGCCCACGTCGTCGGCAGCGACAAGGCGCAAGACCCCGATCATGCCGGTTCGCAGGTCTACCTCCACTTCGGCCAGCTGCGCGCCGAAATCGAACGCTGGAAATGGGCTGCCCTGGCCGTCGCCGTCCAGCTGGACGACGGGACGCGTGAACGTGTTGGTGCCCGACGGCAGGGCGCCATCGCGCTCCAGCGCGATAGCCGCGAGTTCTTCGAAGCTCACGCGCGTCTGTGGCGAGCCCACCACCTCCACCATGCCCGCACCACACCGCAGATCGGCGGGATTGGCCTCCAGGAAGTCTGCTGCGATCTCGAGCAGATTCTCGCGCAAGGACCCGGCAGCACCGCCAGCCGAGTTGCCGCTGAGGTACATGATTCGGCTTGCCGACGCGCCGCCTTCCCAGGGCACGAGATCGGTGTCCTTCGGACGGAACACCACGCGTTCGAGCGGCAGGCCCAGCTCGTGTGCGACTACTTGCGCGAGTGCGGTATCTGACCCCTGGCCGACGTCGGAGGCACCGCACGCCACGGTGACGTTTCCGTCCCGCCCGAGCTCGATCGTGGTGGTGGAATGATCCTCGCCAGCAAAGATCCCACCGCCCATCCCGTGCTGAGCGGCTGCTACGCCCCAGCCGCGGCGCAGGTGGGGCGCTGACGAGCGCTCGAGCGGCTGCCGTGCGTCCGCCACGCGCTCTAGGCACTTACGAACACCGACGCCGAAGATGTCGGGGTCCAGCCACTGCCCAGTGGCGGTAACCGAGCCGCCGCGCCATGCGTTTCGCATACGTATCTCGAGCGGATCGAGATCCAGCTGCCGGGCCAGCTCATCGAGAATCTGCTCTCGGGCGAACGTGACCTGGGGGTTGCCAAACCCTCTGAAGGAGCCTGTCAGCGGGTTGTTCGTGTAGATGCAGCGACCGTCGACACGGATCGCGTCGATGTCGTAGGGACCGGGGAGCATCACGCACGCCAGCGTGGTGACCTGGCCAGCGATGCCGTTGTACGGCCCAGCGTCCGTCCAGACGTCGGCGTCGACAAAGCGCAGCCGCCCGTCGCGGTCGGCGCCGATCGCGAGATCGATCTCGAACGGCACACGCGCGGTCGAGAGCACGAACTCGTCCTCGCGCGTGAAGACGGCACGAACCGGCCGCCCAGTGCGCTGGGCCACGAGCGCGCAAATCGGCTCGACGGTGGCTTCGCCCTTGCCGCCAAAGTCGCCTCCCGTCGGCGGCTGGATGAGGTGGACATCCTCGGGCTCGACATCGAGCGCTAGCGCGACTTGAAGGCGGGTTCGGAAGGGCTTGCCCGTCGAGCACCAGATCACGACGCGCCCGTCGTCGCCCGGTTCGGCCAGCGCGGCATGGGGCTCCATCGAGCAGTGTTCCTGTCGGGAGGTGCTGAAGTGCCCAGCTGCGACAGTGTCGGCTCGGCGGCGAGCCTCAGCCAGATCGCCCCTCCTGAGGCGGACGTGTGCCGACTCGTTGTTAGGCTCCGGAACAAAGAACGGCGCCAGGAAGTCGCGGTAGCTGTAGCTGCTCTTATTCTCATGCACCTGGGGCGCCCCTGCGAGCATCGCTTGCGCGGGCGAGTAAACCCCTGGCAGTTCCTCGTACTCGACCACGATCAGGCGGACGGCGTGCTCGGCCGCCTCCGGCGTCTCAGCGGCGACGGCGGCAACGACGTCCGAAATCGACCGAACCTTCTCGACTGCCATTGGCTCACGGTCTTGGACGCAGTAGCCGATGCGTGTGTCCGGGAAGTCCCGACCGGTAATCACGTCGAGCACCCCGGGTGCCTTCCGGGCCCTGCTGACGTCGATTCGCACGATGCGTGCGTGTGGAAATGCGGCGCGCAGAAGTCCGACGTGGAGCATTCCGGGGCGCGTCAGGTCGACGGTGAACTGCGCGCTTCCCGTCACAAGCGCGGCGCCGTCTCGCCGCGGCTGGGATGCTCCGATGAGCGCTCCGGTCAGACCCACCCTATTCCCTCCGGGACTCCCTAGCGCTCGTGCCCGTGTTTCCCTCCACCGCAGGCGTCAGCGCGCGCTCCTCCACGAGCCTGAAGCGATCATCTTCGACGACGATGTTCCGAGATTGCCCCCGTGGTTCTGGAACCTCGTCGTCGCGGTAGAGCGCGTGCGCAGCCGGACGCTCAGGCTCCAGCGGGGGAGCATGTACCTGGAATGCGGTGACCGGCTGGTCGGTGTTGTTGAAAGCCCAGTGGACCGCGTTGGCCGGAACACGGAAGAAGTCGCCTGCGCGGGCGATGAAACCGTGGTTCTCGATGAATACCCACATCTGACCTTCGGTCACGTAATTCAACTGCTCTGACTCGTGATAGTGAGGCCGGGAGTGGTAGCCGGCTTCGCGCCGCGCGATCGAGATCGAGCACTCGTTTCCATAAACGACCTTGGTGCTCATCGCGCCGGCAAGCGTACGCAGTGCATTCGTACCGTCGGGCAATTCCCCCGACGAAGCTAGTAGCGCCATCTTCCGCCATCCTCCTAGGTCATTCTGTGGTCGAGCTAGCGGCTTGTTCCGCACGTCGCGTGAGCTCTGGGGCCGAAGAATATCCGCAACGTGTTGCTATTTGCCCGCACGCCTGTGTGCGTCCCGTCTTGCTTTGGAACGGACCTGCGCAGCGATCACGAGGCTACGTGCATGCCTCAGGTCGGCGATGATCGGGTGACCTCACCTTCAATGCTGGCATGGCTCTGAGCCTTGCGGAACACGTCATCAGCGTACGCCGCCGAGGAGTCTTCGCCCGCAGGGCTAGCCGCGGTCGCGGCCGAGGGGTGGCGGGCGAACTGTGCCGCAGCGGGGCCGGTCCCGCTCAGCTGAAGCCCCGCGGCGATCGCCACCGGTAGCGGCTCCGTGCCAGACGGCGCATTGGTGCTGGCTACGGCGCGGAGCCGGCGCGAGCACGCGGTCATCGGATCGCTGTGATGCCGCCGTCGATCGACAAAGCGGCACCCGTGCAGTAGGACGATTCGCCGGATGCGAGATAGAGGACGGCCGCGGCGATCTCTTCCGGCCTACCCATCCTTCCCATTGGTGCCCGGGCACCGATGGCGGCGCGAAACTGGTCCGGATCCGCTCCTGCTGCGTAGTCGGGTGCGTAGAACGGCGTATCGGTAAATCCGGGACATACGGCATTGACCCGGATGTTGTCCCCGATTACCTCGGCCGCAACCGCGCGCGTTAACTGCAGAACTGCGCCCTTAGTAGCGCAGTACACCGAAGCATTGGGGACCCCGATCAGCGCTGCCGCTGAGGCCGTGTTCACGATAGCACCGCCGCCGTTTCTCCGCAGCGCCGGAACTCCGTGCTTGCAGCCGAGCACGACGCCGACGACATTGAGCATCATCACTGCCATCAACTCGTCCACATCGATCTCCGCCACTGGGCCGCGGCACATCCGCCCGGCGTTGTTAAACACGATGCTGACGCGCTCGTAGGCGTCCTCCGCGGCCGCTACCATAGCTACGACGTCAGACTCCAGCGTTACGTCCGTGTGAACGAAGATCGCCGTGCCGCCCACCTGTTCGATGGCTTGCACGGTCTCCTGCCCGTTGGTGTCGTCGACGTCGCCGACCACGATCGCTGCCCCCTCTTGGGCGAACAGCAGCGCAGTCTCTCGACCGATTCCTGACGCTCCTCCGGTTACGACCGCGACTTCGTTGTCGAGCCTCAGGGGAAAACCCTCACGTCCGAGGGCCGCCGAGGAAGAGCTCCTGAGCGTTTGTGAACAGCACCCGCTCGACGAGTTCCGGAGAAAGGCCACTGAGTCGGATCTTCAGGATCTCCACATCGGGATGATGGAAGGGAGCGTCGGAGCCGTAGAGAACGCGTGTCGGACCAACGCGCTCGACCGCCTCCGCGACCTTGGTGTGCATGGGCATTCCCGATGTTTCCAGGTACACGTTGTCACGTCGGCACGCGATGTCGATGCACGCATTGATATAGACGACGTTTGTGTGGCCCATGTGGCCAAAGATCACGCGAGCATCGGGGAATGCGACAGCTAGTTCCTCGACCGACCAAGGAAGCGTGAAGATCGGATGACCGGTGTGCACCAGCACGGGAAGCCGTCGCTCGGCGACGACCTCCATGAGCGGGTGGAGCGATGGGTCAGTAGGGTGATAACCATCAAGCAGCGGGTGCAGCTTTACGCCAAGGAACGCCGGGTCATCCAGTAGTCGGATCGCTTCCTCGATATTTCCCGGAACCCGCGGATTTGCCCAGACCAGTGCGTAGGCTCCATCAATTGAGTCGACGGCCCGCTTTACGTCGGTGTTGTCGGGAGCGAAGACAACGCATCGCGTCAGCCCGCTTTCTTCCATGAGCCGCGCAAGGCCGTCACGGTCGAGCGCAACGTTGAAGAGGGGATACGACCCGATGTGCATGTGGGCATCGAAGATCACGAAAACGCGCCTCCTGAATGTCGTCCTCAAGAACGTCGTCGCGGCGGACGGCCACAGAGCGGAATCGCCAGCGAGCCAAGCCCGCCACACCCTAGCAGCTTCGTCGATTGTAGACAATCAACTACACAGAGCCAGACAAAGCGCCGATGATGGCACCGCGCAAGGGCTGGGCGAGATCTTTACGCCGTCGGTGGTGATCCCGAAGGCGACGACCGTCCTCCGCTCCTCGAGCTCGATCCGGTCGATCGTGGGCGCCGCCAAGCGCACATCGGCGAGCTCGCTCATGAGCTCACACAGCGCCTCACGGTTGGTCGCCATGAGCGCCAACGAGATTTCGGACTTCGCGGTCAACGGGGAGACCGGCCTCCTCACCGATCGGCTCCGACGTGGGGCGATACGACGGGTCAAGACGCCGGCGACCATCCGCTCGAGCACCACCGGGCCGGTGGGTCGCGGGTGGGCGAAGTGCTGATAGATTCACGTCGAACCCGGCCTTGGTGTCGACTGCCGGGTCTGTGGGCGACGCACTTCGAAGCGCCGGCCGCCCGACATCACCTCACCGCCCTCACGACCGAGATTGAACCCTCGGCCCGGATCCACTATCGTTTGCTGCCGAGTGTTGACAGTCCTCAGTACGCAGAATCATGGGCGCATCGGATACCGAAACGCTCGCGTCTCAGGCCGCGCGAGTTAGGCGGGGAGGGGCCTCACCGCATGAGCTTCCCGGCATGCGGAAGCCTCTCGTCAGAAGGGTGCCAGTGACCGTCGACCGGCATCCTCCGAGCGCCTCCGCACACATGAACCGCACCGCCGATCGCTCTCAAGCGCCACCTCACCGGCGGTTCAACCGCGACGACCCAGACGACGCGCTTATCGCGTGGCCCCTGCAGAAGGACGGAGGAACGATTGGTCATCGACACAGAGACACATGTGTTCTACTTTGCGCGCAGCTCGCGCGACAACCCTGACAAGGAGACGATCCGCAAGCATTACACCTGGCACGAGCACGATGGCGACCTGCTCGTGGCTGAGATGGACCACGCGGGGGTCGACAAAGCGTTGCTTATCAGCTATGACGCTGAAGATACGAGAGTGGCAGCGGAGTCGGTTGGCTTTGGGATGGAGGACTTCGCTGGGGGTAAGAAGCATGCTCTCCGCCAGATACACAAACACCCGGATCGTCTCGTTTGGATCTCGGTGATCAAGGCGCCGCCATACCATGATTCGCTGGCACGCGTGCGTAGTGAGCTCGACGAAGGGGCGAAGGGCTTCAAGATGTTTCCGGCGTTCCTTGGCGCGGATCTCAGCGCCGAGCCCTGGCTTGAGGTGCTCCGCGAACTTGAGCGGCAGGGGTCCCGACTCTTGCTCTCGTATGAGTATCTTCTACCTGGCGACACTCGAACGGTCCCCGACTACCTCGGCGAACTCGATCGCGCTCTAGCGCAGGTGCCCGATCTGCCGGTCGCGCTGCTACACGCGGGCTGCATCGATCCGCTGTCTCCCGGCGCGGATCACGTGGTGAGACTCGTTGAGCGCCATCCCGGGATCGTCTTGTCCAATGCCATGCCTGGAGCGGTATGGGACGATGGCTGCGAATATCCTTTCGCGAACCTGCTCGCACGCGTTCAACGCCTAAACGAGCGCGTCGGAGCGGACCGGCTGATGTGGGCGACTGATTGGCCTTGGTTCGAGCACGAGATGACCTACAAACAGAGCATCGACTGCTTTCACAAGCACGCCGACTTCTTCACCACTACCGAGCTCGAGCAATTCCTTGGCGATACGGCCGACCGCTTTCTGCACTCGTCGTGAGACAATCAGCGACACAGAGGAGGATGCAGCTTGGCACGGATCAGCCGCTCGTAATACGTGGCGTACGCGTCCTGGACGCGAGCGGAAGCTTCACGGACGCAACGGACGTTGTGGTCGTTGACGGTGCCATCAACGCCGTGGTGCGCCGCGCCACGGCTCCCGAAGGCGCAGTCCAGCTTGACGCGGATGGTCTCTGGCTAATGCCCGGTGTATTCGACTGCCACGTCCACGTGGGAATGTCCTCGACCGATACGCTGACGAACCTCCAGACTCCCCTCTCGCTACGCGCTCTCCAAGCAGCGTCCAACCTGAGCGCCACTCTGGCGTGCGGAGTTACTCACGTCCGCGATGCGGGTGGGGTGGATGCCGGCCTGCGAGCAGGGATCGAGCGGGGTTTGATCGCCGGACCGGAGCTTGAGGTCTCAATTGTTATGATCAGCCAGACCGGCGGTCACGCAGATGGCTTTCTCGCTGGTCCCGGGATCTCGATTTCCGTCGAGGATTTCCTGCCCGCCGACCCCGGACGGCCACCCTTCATCGTTGACGGTGAGGAGGAGATGCGCCGAACGGTCCGTGAGGTCTTGCGCGCAGGGGCAGACTGGGTCAAGGTCTGCACGACCGGGGGGGTATTCGGGGGCGCGCAGGTCGCGAACGAGGCACAGTTCACGGTCGCAGAGATAGGCGTCGCTGTGCGCGAGGCGGCGCGCCGGCGCCGCGGCGTGATGGCCCATGCAGTGGGCACGGCCGGGATCGAAGTCGCGCTGGACGCCGGAGTGCGGTCGATCGAACACGGCATCTATCTGACCGAGGCGCAAGCGGCGCGGATGGCAGCCGAAAACGTTTACCTTGTCCCAACCCTCGTTGCCTACCACCGGGTTGTGGAACGGGTCACCGCACACCCAGACCTGTTCTCCTTCGAGATTCGCGAGGGCGTCGTCGACATCGCTTCCGCGCTCGGGACGTGCGTGCGACTAGCACGCGACGCGGGAGTCGCGATTGCCCTGGGCAGCGACTTCGCCACAGCGGAAGACCACGGGACTAACCTCGCCGAGATCACCTACTTGCATCGCGCGGGCCTGTCGGTCGAGGACGCGTTACTCGCGGCGACACTGCGTGGCGCCCAGCTTTGCGGAGTCGACGACCGGCAGGGCCGCATTGCGCCCGGCTATATATTCGATGCGTTCCTGCTCGACACGGATCCCGGCGATCTCTCCTGCTTTCTTTCTCGTGACGTCGTCACAGGCGTGTTCCGTGCCGGGGCACCCGTGGTGCTCCATCCTCGGCTGATGGACGCGACCGCCGGGATCGAGAGTGGGATGGGGCTAGCGACATGACGCGCGTTACCGGAAGCCAGCGCGGCCCGCGGACGACCGTTGTCGGGATGGGTGTGCTGGGTGCAAACATCGCCTACCGCCTGAGCCGTCGGGGCTGGGCGGTGACGATGGTAGACCAGCACCCCGCGGGCCACGGTCGCGCGGCGTCGGGGACGCCATCGCGCATCCTCTGCAGCGGGTATGCGACTGACGCGCCGACCGTCGAGTCGATCGCGCACGCGCGTGAGCTGTGGAGAGAAATCGAAGCCGATTTGGGAGCGGAGCTATTTCTAAATAGCGGTTACGTCAAGTTCGTACCTGCTACGCACATTCCTCGCGAGGAGGAGAGGCTGGGAATCCTGGCAGAAGTCGGCGTCCGAGTCGAACGATTGCAACTGCAGGTTGCGGAGCGTATGTTTCCGTCCGTCGACCTCCGCGACTGCGCGTGGGTGCTCTACGAGCCGGACTCTGGTGCGCTGCGCGCCAGACGGGCAGTCGAAACCCTCGTAGCTGGCGTCTGTCAGAGAGGGGGTAAGCTCGTGCGCGGCCGGGCTACACCGGCGGGAGACGGCGCTGTGAACGTGGAGGGTCACGGGACCTCTCACTCCGACCTCGTAATTTACGCGTGTGGGGGTTGGACAAAGGAACTGTTTCCAGACCTGCTCGCCGGCCGGACGGTGAGACATGACCTCTTTTTCTTCGGAGCGCCACGCTCATGGTCAACTCCCCCTGTTCCGGCCTGGACGGAAGCAGCGTCCGAGTACGACGGAGTGGGCGATCTCGACGGCCAGGGCGTGAGATTGGGCGGCCGGTTCGATGATCTGACCGCGGACCTGGACGATGGACCCTGGGTGGCGTCTGAGCACCAGGCAGCGGCGGTCCGCCGGATCCTCGGCCACCGCTTTCCAGCGCTCGCTGATGCGCCCCTCATGGCCGGGGTCGCCTGCCATAGCACGGAGATTGAGTCCGTCCGCACCGAGCCGGTCGCGCTCGTGGGCGGCGCGCGAGTCATGCAGTTACCTGGCTGGGAACGAGTATGGATCGTCGGGGACGGTTCGGCCAGTCTCTTCAAGAACGCGCCGAGTATCGCGCGTGAGGTCGAACGCCTCCTCGCGCAATGAGAGGGACCCGCTGCCCTGACCCTCGCTGACAGACCATCCGACCCTTGCGCGCCGCCTAGTGCAGCGTCTCGGAAGTCGCTTGATGCTCTCGCGATTGACTGGGCGTGGCCGAGCTCCCCTCGTCACGAGCGTAGCTTTCCCGAGCCTGTTGCTCCGTGATCTTGCCATCGATAAGATCAGCTTCCACCAGCGCGGGTTCGCGCTCGCGCGGGTCACCGTACCCCCCACCACCAGCCGTGACGATGCTCACGACGTCGCCTGGCCCGACAATAGCTCTCCCCGGGGGGTCACAAAGCGCGGCATTCCCATTGACCGTTACCGTGGCGCGCCTTCCGGCCAGGCCACCTCGCAGTCCCCAAGGATCCGTGCGCCGGCGGCTCGTCGATCCCTCGAGAACCGCTGTGCCACGAAGAAGGCGAATATCGCGGCGAATCCCCAAGCCTCCGCGCCACCGGCCTGGTCCGCCCGAGTCGGGGACAAGCTCGTATCGTTCAACGAGTAGTGGATATTCCTGTTCGAGGCTTTCGATCGGCAGGTTGGACGTGTTCGTCAAGTGACATTGAACGCCGTCCATGCCGTCCTTTCTCGCGCGAGCACCGAATCCGCCGCCCATCGTCTCGGGATATGTGTAGAACATGCCCACTCTCTGGTCGACACCGGAAAACCCGATCCATGCATTGGAGCCCATGCATGCAGCGGTGACTTGTTCAGGCACCGCCTGGGCCAGTGCACCCAGGATCACATCAACGATTCGTTGTCCCGTATGGGTCCGGCTAAAGACGGCCGCTGGCTCTGTACAGCTAACAATTGTTCCCAGGTCGGCAAGCACCGTAATGGGCCTATACAGACCGGCGTTCGGGAGAATGTTCGGGTCGACCACGGACTTGATAACGTAGTAGCAGGTAGCCAGGAGGGCTGTCCGGACCATATTTAGGTCCGCCGGCACCTGCGGCGGATTGCCCCTAAAGTCGAGCTCAATCTCATCTCCACGCACCGTGACCGTGGCGCGGAGGGTGAGGCTCTCGTCACCAAGATATTCGTTGTCTAAAACGTCTTCAAAGTAATACGCCCCGTCGGGAATTGCATTGATGCCAGCGCGGGTCTGTCGTTCGGCGTAATCTAGGAGCGCGTCGCCGGCCTTGGCCACCGTACCCACACCGTATCGCTGGCACAACTCCTGGAAACGGCGGATCCCGAGGCGGTTGCAGGCAAATTGTGCACGAAGGTCACCCCGTCGTTCCTCGGGAACCTGAAAGTTGAGGAGAAGCAACTCGAGAAGATCATCACGCAGACGTCCCGCGTCGAAGATCTTGATCGGCGGAATCCGCAGACCCTCTTGAAAGATGTGCTCATGAGTGCGATCGATAAAGTCCGCATGGTGTGCAACATTTGCCACAAACGCCACAACTCGATCATCGACACAGACCGGTGAGACCACGACGAGGTCGTTGAGATGCGTGCTGCCACCCGTAAACGGATCGTTGGCGATGAAAACGTCGCCCGGATCAAGTGTCTCGACTGGATACCGCTTGACGATTTCGGCGATCATCCCTATTAGGGACCCGAGATGAATCGGAATGTGGGTAGCTTGAGCGAGCGTGTGTCCGTGCGCGTCGAATAGGACGGTCGAGCAGTCGCGCCGTTCCTTGATGTTCGTCGAATAGGCACTCCGTATCAGCGCACTGCCCATCTCGTCGACGATCGACGACAACGCAAAGCCAATGACCTCGACCGTAATCGGATCTAGCATGGCAGCCAAGCGTACGCCCTAGTCTGCCTCGGAAACGAGCAGATTGCCGTAACCGTCTACGTGTGTGCGTTGACCCGGGAGTACGAGCGTCGTGCTGTCCATCTGTTCGATAATCGCCGGCCCGGGTAGAGCGTGCCCGTATTGAAGCCGACTTCGCTCGTAGACCGGGCACTGAACCTCACCCCAGGCGCCACCGAGATAGACTGGGCGTCGCGCAACCTGTGCCGTCGAAACATCGTCGACAGCCGGGGGAATCCGCGGGAGTTCAACGGTAGGGACGTGGCCGATGGCTTCTACCCGTACCGTAACGAACTGGACCTGCTCCCCCGGCGAGGCGAAACCGTACGCCTGATCGTGCATCGCGTGGAAGGAGCCGATCAACTGAGCCAATCCGGAGCTGTCTAGCGAACGCTCTGCGAGGGGCACGTTGAGCTCGTAATTCTGGCGAGCATATCGAAGGTCGGCTACACGGCGCACGGCTCGCGATTCCTCCGGGAGATCTTCGGCATCCATCCACAAGTGTGCTTCGCGCTCAAGATCGATGAACACCTTCTCGACCTCCGGCAGACGCGACGCTTCGGCCGGGCAAATGCAGGTGCGCGAGAAATCGACGCGGAGAGGCGCGACGAGCAAACCGAGTGCGCACAGAAGTCCGGGGATCGTGGGAACGATGAACTGCGGGATGCTGAGTTCGCGAGCCAGACGGGCGGCATGGAGCGGTCCTGCTCCGCCTAGTGCCAGGAGCGTGTAATCACGCGGATCGTGGCCCCGCTCGACCGAGATCAGGCGAAGCGCGCGTGCCATCGTGGCGGTGACTATCGAGATTATTCCGTGGGCGCACGCGACTCGATCGAGTTGGAGGGGTGCGCCCAGATCTGCAAGAACGCGATCCGCGGCAGCGGAATCGATGCGCATGTGGCCACCGAGGAGTCGCCCGGGGTTGAGGAGGCCTAGAACGATGTTCGCGTCAGTGACGGTCGCGTCCTTTCCCCCACCTCCATAGGCCGCAGGACCAGGGTGAGCTCCGGCACTCTGGGGTCCTACTTTCATATGACCGCCCGAATCGATCCAGGCGATCGATCCGCCGCCGGCACCGACGGTGGTAATGTCCAGCATGCGCGTGCGGATAGGGATGCCGCCTATCTCGCACTCTGCGCGAGTGCTCGAGGCACCATCGTGAATCAGTGACACATCGGTGCTGGTCCCGCCCATATCGAAGGAGATTACGTTCCGGCTCCCGGCGAGCCGGCTGATATATGACGCCGCCGTCACGCCTGCTGCGGGACCGGACAGGACCGTGCGTATGGCAACCTGGCTTGCCGCCTCCAGCGAGGCCACTCCACCATTGGACTGCGTGACGTATGGATCGACAGGGATGCCAGTCGATCGCACTCGTGTGCGCAGCCTTTCAAAATAGCGGCGTATCGTCGGAGCCACGTAAGCGTTCGCGACCGTCGTTGAGAGCCGCTCGTATTCGCGAAATTCCGCCACAACCCGATGCGAGAGGCTAACGGTCAGATTGGGCGCGACCTGGCGCGCTATGCGGGCGACACGCTGCTCGTGCTCGGGGTGGAGGTAGCTATGAAGAAAGCACACCGCAATGGCACCTAGTCCCCGATCACGGAGCTCGATCAACGCGAGACGGACGGCCTCCTCATCGAGTGGCTGCTCGATTGTTCCGTCGACGCGGACCCGCTCGGCCACTTCTAACCGGTCTCGGCGCCGCACCAACGGAAGTGGCTTCTCGGCCTGGAGATCGTACAGGTGGGGCCGACGCTGCCGAGCGAGTTCGAGCAGGTCACGAAACCCTACGGAAGTGATGACACCGGTCATGGTACCCCGACGCTCGAGAAGCGCATTTGTCGCAACCGTTGTGCCATGGCCAAAGTAGGCTACCCGCCGAGGATCGTGACCTGTCACTTTGAGGAGCTGGGCGACTCCTGTGGCGATCGCGTCGCTTGGATCAGAGGAGGTCGACAACTTAGTTACTTCGACATGCCCCGCAGAATCCAGAAGACAAATGTCGGTGAAAGTGCCGCCGACGTCGACGCCGATCCGAACCGATCTAGCGCTAAGCATCGCGTAGCAGGTCGGCCATGGCTAAGGCAACAAAGGGAGCGGTCTTGAAAACCGAACCGGAACCATCTCCCAGGATCCACACGGAAGCATGGTGAGGGTGTCTAATGATGGGAACCCCGCCCGTAATCGTTACCGGCTCAAGGTGGTGCGCGGTCTCGACGAACGCCGTATATGACACTTCGACTCGGACGACTGGTGCAGCGGATAGGGAGGGAAAGCGCTTTGTAAGGTACGCCCGCGCGCGCGCCAGCAGGCGGGGGTCCGAGCCACGCGGCCGGTCGAGATCGACAGATGGGCCAGGATTCATCAGACCTACCTTTACGCCAGATCCGCCGAGGTGCCCGGCACCGGTGATTCGAACGCTCCGGTCGCCCCACGCTGGAATTGGCGGCGTAGTCCAATCGGCGGGCGCTCCAAAAAAGTAGGTGTCTTGCTGGACGATGGAGGCCCGCAACAGGTCGGGAAAGGTCTGCGCGGCCCACCCCCCGCAAGCCCACACGACGTGGTCAGCGAAGCGGCGGCCGGCTTCCAACTGCACGCCGGAGTCAACTGGCATGGCTTTCTCGCCGCAAAACTGGGCTCCCCGCCTGACTGCGTCGGCAATCAGGGAGAGCAACGCTCTCCTCGCATAGAGCAGCCCCGCCTTCGGTTCGTGCAGGAGATATTTGAGATCATCCACGTAGACATCTGGGAATAAGGAGCGAGCGTCGGCCACGGGAATCCTCTCGACGGGCACGCCGCACCCTTCGAGCACAGCGCGACTTGCCATCTCCCACTCGTCATTCTCCCCAGCAAACCAGGTCATCCCGACCTCGGCGAGCAGCTCGGCGCCCGTCTCGACCTCGATTTGGCGCCACAGAGACCGGCTTTCCCAGGCAGCCAAGGTGTCGGCGCGGTTAGCGCCCTGGGAGAATCGGATCAGGCGTGACTCGCTCGCCGACGCTGCAAACGAGCTCCCGACCGGATGCTGGTCAATGATTGTGACGTCCCATCCATCGACAGATAGTCGGTGTGCCAACGTCGCGCCCAAGATCCCGGCCCCAATGACGACGATCGTCGGGGCTCGCCTAACGGTCATGACGCTTTGCTCGATAGGTCTCCAGAAACACCTCGGCGTCGGGCGATTCTTCCGCACATGTTTCCCCAGCGCCACTCCGCTCTTGGGGTTGACGGCATGATCCACGTTGTGATACACACCGTCGACTGATGACTGTTGACAGAATGATAGCGTACCAGTGCGGCCACCGGAAACGCTTGACCGAGGAGACGCTGCGCCACACGTCGAGCGGCCCGGGGCTTTCGAAGCAGTGCACGCGTCCGTGGAAGTGCAGGCCCGATCCCGACTCCCAGTCCAACGCCGAGCGTGTGCTTGGTCTGTACCGACTGGCCCGGCCGGGGGCCACCGGCTGCTCAAAGCGGAACGCCGCCCACTGATTGCCGCCTGATCCATGACGTCTCGTGTGCGACGTTCCTGGGAGACGCTCCCCGCATGCGGGCGGAAGGGGCGGAGACGACGGGGTTTCAGCACCGCCGCGGCCTTCAGTCCGGACATTCATGGCCCGCAAATGGACATGATCCTGGCCGAGGCCACTGTGGTTCCTCCGACGCCCAGCTGTCGAGCGCCGAAGCCTGATGCAAATGCACTGTCTTCAGTCCGCCTCGGTCTCGATGAGGTAGTTCTGCTTTCCATCTGCGAAGACCGTCTGCCCGGGCAGAATCAGAATGGTCGTAGTCGCACTTTCTACGATCGCCGGGCCCTCAAACCGAGCGCCTCGTCGGATAGTGGCGCTATCGAAGATTGGCATTTCGATGAAAGCGCCGTATTCGGGAAGGTAGGCACTCCGGGATCCATTCGGTGAGGGAGGCGCGCCGTGCGTGCGGATCTCCGCGAATTGTTCGACCGATGGCCTACTCAAAGCGCCGACGCCGGCGACCCGCCAATGCAGGAACTCTACCGGGCTCTCGGGCAGATCGTATGTGTACCGCTCGCGGTGGAGCTCGTCAAATATGCGTCGCAGGCCATGCCCGCCGAGGTCCGTCATTTCACCATCTGGAACCGGACACGTGAGTTCATGGAACTGGCCGATGTAGCGTCCGTCTACGGTCCGCTCGATGCGAATATCTCGGGGCGAAAACCCGCTCCTCTCGACCTCGGCCACCGCTCGGTCCTCCAAGTCCCGCAAAAGGCCGTCCACGCCATCCCAGTTTGGCAGCCGCGTCGTCGTATGCAGCGTCCCAGAGTATTCATGACGGACACTAGCCACCGTCATGCCAAATGCCGACAGCGTTCCCGCCTGGCTTGGCACGACCACCCGGCTAATCCCCATTATTGCCGCCAGACGCCCCGCATGAAGTGACCCCGCGCCGCCGCCCGAGATGATCACGCACGGGCGCGGATCAATCCCACGCTCGATGGTTACCGCTCTGATAGCGCTCGCCATATTGTCGTCGACGATGCGAATAATTCCAGCCGCCGCCTGATGCACGCTGGCCAAACCAAGCGGATCCGCGACATATTCCTGGATCGCCTGCTCTGCTAAGTCACGACGCAACGTCCGGCGACCGCCGAGAAAGGCGTCCGTGGGCAGATAGCCGAGCACGATGTTCGCATCAGTGACAGTCGGCCGACTGCCCCCAGCGCCATAGCAAGCAGGCCCTGGAACGGCACCAGCCGACTGTGGACCTACCCGGAGAACCCCGCCGGGGTCCACCCACGCAATCGAGCCACCCCCCGCCCCGATCGATTCGACTTCCACGGCCGACACACCGAGTGGCTGATGCGCGGTAAACGCTCTGCGCGATAGTGGGACCTCACCTCCCCGCATCAAGCAAACATCAAACGACGTCCCGCCCATGTCAACCGCTATTACGTCAGAGGCAGCAATCCGCCGCGCGATCTGCCGCGCCGCAGCTGGGGTAGCCGCGGGTCCGGAGCGGATGAGGTTTACCGGAATGCGCAGCGCCTGGCTCGCTCGCGCACATCCCCCATTGAGTTGCATGACGAGGAGATCGCGCTGCAAGCCGTTAGCTCGAAGCCACTCCTGAAGCTCAGCCAGATACGCCGCCGTTTGCTGATAAACGTAGGCCGAGAGGACAGTTGCCGACGTCCGCACCCACTCCCCAATCTCGGGCAGAGTCTCGCATGACAGTATGACCGGGACGCCCGGCAGCTCCTCGCTCATGATCTCCCGAACGCGCCTCTCATGAGTCGAGTTCACGTGAGACCAAAGCAACGCCACGGCCACCACCTCGACGCCCGACTCTTGGAGGAACGCCGCGGTCATCCGCACCGCCCCCTCGTCCAGTTGTTGCTGCACTGAGCCGTCGAATGCGATGCGCTCGGGTACACCCACCCGCAAATACCGCGGCACTAAATCCTGAGGCCGTGGTAAAGCGAAGTTATAGCGGTCCCATTTGAATCCGTCGCGAAAGTACAGGACATCCCGGAACCCTTTCGTGCAGATCAATGCGGTCACCGGCCCGGTGCGCTGTATCAGGGCATTCGTCGCCACCGTCGACCCGTGCACGAATACTTCCGTGTCGCCCAATAACTCGCCCAGTCCCGACCCAAGCTGCTCTGCTAGGCCTCCAAGCCCCGTCTGGACCCCCTCCGCCAAACGCTTCGGAGTCGAATCAACCTTCCATAGGAACACTCCCTCGTCCCCCACGGCGCAAATATCGGTGAAGGTTCCCCCTATATCCACTCCAATTTTCCACGCCACTCCTATCCCACCTCGCTCTCAGGGGGCAGCTCTCGCGTGAACCAGGTCGACGCTAGCTCGTTACACGCGCGCCATTCGCGATGGCGTCGATAAGGACATCGCCGTCACGCATCATGTCTGTGGTCCAGCTACTGGCCCGCGGCCGAGTCGGAACGACGACGGGCGGCTGTTCCCGATCACGTTGTCGCTGAAGTAGCCGTCGGCGCGTAGCTGTCGCCTCCTCGTCGACCACTGGATCGGCGTCGTCCGATAGGACCAACCCGTAGATTTCGGCGGCGCGATCACGCGAGTACAAGCCGTCGCGCACGTCTTCGCGGACCCGGTCGACGGATCGGGCGAGCGGGTCACCGTATCCTCCACCTCCGGTCGATACCCCAACCCATGCCTCACCTGGACTTAGCGTAAAGTGCGGTGTGCTGGGCAAGAAATACCGACGGCCGTCAGGGCCAACTACGAAACTCCCGCCGCCCCGACCTGGGCTGCCACCGCAAAGGCCGAAGGGTGGGTTCGCGAGCCCGTCGCATACGAACACCATTTCTACCTCCGCACCAGTAGGGAGAACGGTGACATGAACGCCGGGCCCACCGATATATTCTCCAAGTCCCATCGAGTTGGGCTCTATCTCCCAGTCCTCGATATGCAACGGATATAGGAGTTCCGTATGCTCGACTGACGCTGTCTTCAGTCCTCCATGAGCCGCGTTCGTTGTGATTAGCGGCCATCCGTCGGCACCGCACGCGGCACCGCCTCCACTGCCGCCGTTGAGGACCGCATGACCCCACGATTCCCCGTTCCTGGGATCGGTCCCCGAGCAAACAGGGATATTTGACCAATGGGCGCTTCCAGCACGAATCTTGTCGGGGATCGCGTGAGCGAGCGCGCGACAGACCGCGTCTTGCATGACGTCGCCGGGGAGCGTTGTCGCTGCGGCGGTCGCCGCTGGGTACTCGGCGTTGCAGATGGATCCGAGCGGCGCGGAGACAGTCACACACCGGAGACAGCCCTCATTATGAGGGATGTCTGGGTCCAGGGTCATAATGACGGGAATACCGCCAGCCGCTTGTAGGACAGCGTTGGTCGCATTCGACGAGCCTCTGCTTTGCGGGGCACTGCCGGCGAAGTCGACGTCGACTGACTCGTCGCTAACAGTTACCCTACAGCGTATGGGAAGATCTCGACGGTCGAGGTCCGCATCCAGCCATCCCTCGCCTCGATACACCCCGTTAGGTATTTCCCGGATGGCGTCTTTGGTTCGTCGGGCGGCATAAGCTATAAGCTCGTTCACGTAGGTTTTCACACTGTCTACACCAAACTCCGTACACAACTCATGGAGTCGGCGCTCTGCGGTCCAGATCGATCCGAGTTGCGCCATTAGGTCGCCATGCAATGCTTGTCGCCACCGCAGGTTGGTGAGATAAAAGTTAAGGACGTCTCTACGTTCGCTTCCCGCTTGGTAGATCCTAACCGGCGGGATTTGTATGCCCTCCTGCCAAACATTCTGAGCAAAGGGATTAGCGCTGGTGGGTACGGGTGCGCCCACGTCGAGTTGATGTCCCTTGGCCGCTGCCCAGAAAACGTGTTCGCCCTCAAAATAGACAGGGCACGCTGTAACGAGATCACCTATGTGCGTACCGCCCGAATATGGGTAGTTACACATGAAGACATCTCCCTCTGCGATATCGTCAGCAAAGTCGGAGACAATGTGACCAAGCATGAGGTGCATCGAGTTCGTATGGATTGGGATTGCGTCGACCATTGCAACTTGCCTCGCGTCTCCGTCATAGATCACACACGAGTAGTCACGGCAGAGCCCGATAATGGACGTCATCGCTGCATTCTCCAATGCGATGGTCATCTCTTTGGCGATCGAATTAAGCCGGTTCAGAATCACGCTAAAGGTGATTGGATCGACGACGGGACCCGCCGTCGCCAGCTGCACCTGATCGCCCATGTGTGCGTCCTCTCCGTTCGATGTGCGCGCGTGCCCGCTAATGACTACGTCATCCGACATCTGTGCAGGGACCTGCGACCTCGCAACGTGCTCGTCGACTGTTGGCAGTAGACCTTATCAGCAGCTGACCTCGCCCGCAACCAGCCGCCACCGCTTGGCCACTAGGAGAGAAGGCCATGCAAGGGGGCGTCAGCTAAGGGCCCGTAGCGAAATAACTTGTGTTTTTGATGGCGTCTGGACGCGCCTGGGCACTCATCAAAACTCACAATTTATTCCCCTACGGACCCTAACTGGCGGTCGTCAAGACGACCTTCGTCGCCTCGCGCGCGTCGAACGCCCGGTAGGCCTGCGCAGCCTCGCCGAGCGGCAATCTGTCGCTGATCACGGCGGAGGGTCGCAGCGCTCCGGCCTGGATCATCGCCAGCAGCCGTTCGCGGTCGCGGCCGGGGTTGCCGATCGCAAACGCGAGGGTGATCTCCTTCTCGAACATCAGGCCGTTGTCGAGCGGGTAGTCGGGCTCGAAGTGCGCCCCGACGACCGACACGATGCCCTGCGGGCGCACCAGATCCAGCGCCGACGTGAGAGCCGCGGGTGAGCCCGACGCCTCGATCACGGCGTCCGCGCCGAGCCCCGCGGACAGAGCGGCGACGGCATCCGCCGCGGCCGGCGGATCGACCGCCAGGGCACCGAGCGACTCGGCCACCGCGCGTCGCGCGGGGATCCCGTCGACCGCGATCACCCGCCGCGCCGTACCGACGGCGCAGATCAGCGCCATTAGACCCACGGGCCCGGAGCCGAGCACGACGACGACATCTCCGGGGGCGACCCCCGCGCGCTGCACCGCCAGAAAGCCGGTCGGCAGGATGTCGGCGATGAACACCGCGTCCTCGTCGGACACATCGTCGGGGATCGGCCACAGGCAGCGGTCGCCCCGCGGCACGCGCACGAGATCGGCCTGGCCGCCCTCGAGTCGCGGGTAGACCCCCGAATAGCCGAACATGGCCCGGGATACGCACTGCGTCGGCCGACCGGCGCGGCAATGCGCGCAGGTCCCGTCTGAGGTCATGCTCGTGTTGACCACGCGCTCCCCCACCCTCAGTGAACCGAGCGCGTCGCCCGCGTCCTCCACGACGCCAACGAACTCGTGACCGAGGGTCGTCCCCAGCTCGAAACCGGGCGTGTAGCCGTGATAGGGGAGCAGGTCGGCGCCACAGATAGCGGTGTGCGTCACGCGAACGATCGCGTCGGTATCGCTCGTGAGGCCCGGGTCCGCGACCTCCTCCACGGCCACGGCCTCGGGGCCGACGAGCTTGACGGCCCTCATGTCGGCTGCTCCAGTTCGATCAGGTTGCCGTCGGGGTCCCGCGCGAAGCAGCGATGGCCGCCCCACGGCGGCGAGAAGGGCTCGGAAAGGAACGGCACCCCGGCCGCGCCGAGCTCGCGATAGGCACCCAGGCAGTCGGCCACCTCGAGCACCAGGATCGCGCCCAGGCGGGAACGATCGGGCGGCGCGACCATCATTACCCCGGGACGGTCCTCGGCGGGGTGCCCCTGCTCGGCGATCGATAGTCGCGTGCCGGCGAGGACCAGCGTCGCGTACGGCGGATCGTCATAGGACCCCTCGACCTTGAACCCGAGCCGGTCGCGGTAGAACGCGACCGAGCGGGCGAAGTCCGACACCGCCAAGATCGCCCCCGCCCGGGTGACATCGATCGCCATCAGTTGCGGATGTGGCCGGCGTCGGCGACGATCACCTGGCCCGTCACCCAGCCGGACTCCTCGGACGCCAGGAACGCCACCGCCGGGGCGATGTCCTCTGGCAGTCCGTGGCGCGGGATCGCCTGCAGTGCCTGGACGAAGTCGAACGAGTCCTTGTGCGGCGTAGCGAGCGCTCCCTCGGTCCTCGTGATGCCCGGCGCGACCGCGTTGGCGGTGATCCCATACTTGCCGAGCTCGGTCGCCAGCGCGCGCGTCAGCCCGACGACGCCGCCCTTGGCGGCCAGGTACGGTCCCATGTTCGGGGTGCCGGCCAGAAACGCATTGGAGGCGATCTGCACGATCCGTCCGTAGCCTGCCTCCCGCATCGGTCCCTCGACCGCGCGCGAAACGAGGTAGGCCCCGTCGAGGTTCACCGACAGCAACTTGCGCCAATAGGCGAAGTCGACCTCGTCCCACGGGACGAAGGGGACGATCGCGGCGGCGTTGACGAGCACATCGATCCTGCCGTAGCGGTCCAGGGTCTCCCGGGCCATCCGACCGGCGTCGGCCTCGGACGAGATGTCCGCCATGATCGCGAGCCCGCCCAGCTTGGAGGCGACCGCCGCGACGCCCTCGCCGTTGATGTCGACAACCGCGAGGTCTGCCCCCTCGTCGTGCAGCTTCTGGGCGATCGCCCTGCCGATCCCCTGTGCTGCTCCGGTGACGATCGCGACTCGGCCATCGAGTTTCATGTGCCACCTCCCGCGGTAGACAGCGCACGGCTCCCCGTGAACGGCTCTGGCGCGAGGGCGTAGGACTTGAACGCCTCTATGTCGTGGGTGAAAATGACTTCGGCGCGCCATTCCTTGACCAGCCGCTTGATCCTGGCGATCGAGCGGATCCCATCGACCGGGTTATTGTGGAAGCCGGCCTGCTGGTCGTTGGCAAATGCTGATGCTGTGTACGAGACGTCGGCCATGAACATCAGCGGATGGCCGTCCTCCAGCTCGACCAGCAGTGAGTAGTGACCGACCGTGTGACCCGGCGTATGGAACAGATGGATCCCGTCGGCGAACGAGACGTCGCCGTCGAGCAATTCGAAACGCGCATTCGGATGGTCATAGCCCCTGTCCGCATATCCAAGCCGCTCAAACGGCTCTGGAGTGCGGGCCTCGCGCAGCTCGTCACGGTGGAGGTAGGTCGTCGCGCGGCCCAGCAGCTTGTTGCCACCGCAATGATCGAAATGCAGGTGCGAGTTGATCAGCGCGTCGACGTCCTCGGGCTTGAATCCGCACGAAGCCAACTGCGCCGTGACGGTCTGCTCCGGTGTCTGTTCAGGCAGCTCGAACGGCAACACGGCATTGACCAGCTCGAGGTCATATCCACTGTCAAACATGAACAGTCCGTCGGGATGCTCGATCAACACGCTGTACACCGGGAAGCGCACAGGCGTGCCGCAACCGACATTCCACGTGATGTGCGACTGGTCGATCACCAGCGTTCCGCTGTCGAGCAGCCGTACCCTTGTTGCCTTTGCCATCTCAGTCCAATGCCTTTCGTACGGCGACCAGCGCCGCGGCCCGTTGTTGCCCCAGCTCCTTGACTTGCTCGGGCGAATAGTCGAAGAAACCCCCGCCGGTCTTGATCCCGAGGCGACCATCATCCTTCAGCCCGACGGCTGTGCTCGATACACCGGTCTCGTTGGAGAGCGACTGGTTGAGGTAGCTGGCCACGCTCGTGTAGATGTCAAGCCCGGCCATGTCCAGCAGCTGGATCGGAGGGACAACCGCGAGCTTGTAGCCGATCCCCCATTTCACGCACAGGTCGAGGCCCTCGACGTCGATCACGCCCTCATCGACGAGCGATAGGCACTCGCGCATGATCGCGTACAGCACCCGATTCTCGACAAACCCGGGCACCTCCTTCTTCAATGTCACGGGGTGGTAGCCGATCCGGCGCGTGAGCTCCTCGATCGCGCGCGTCACCTCGGGCGCGGTCTGCTCGCCCGGAATCACCTCGTTCATCGGGATGAGATGGGGCGGATTGGACCAGTGCCAGCCGATCACCCGCTTCGGCTGCTTCAGGCCCTCGGCCAGTTTGGTGACCGGGATGCCTGATGTGTTGGAGGCGATGATCGTGTCAGGCGAGATCTGATCCTCGATCTCCGCGAGCACCCGTCGCTTGAGGTCGATCTGCTCGGGTATCGCCTCGATCACGATCTCAGACCCGTCCAGAGCTGACGCCTGATCGGTGTCGTAGGCGAGGCCACCGCCCTCCCTGTGCACGACCTCGAGGCGGTCGAGCACTCCCTCGACCAGCACGACCGTCGCTTTGGCCCGGTCGAGTGCTTCAGGGTTGACGTCGAACAGCGTCACCTGCAGGCCCGCCCTGGCCAGGACTGCACCCATGCCAGGACCCATCGTGCCCGTTCCGACGATTGTCGCCCGGGTCAGTTCGCTCATGGCTCGCCTCCTTGTTCAGAGGTTTGAATTCGACAGCTGCTGGATCCGGCGCCAGACCCGCTCGGGGGTCAGCGGTAATTCGCTCATCGGTACCCCCGCATCCGCGAGCGCACAGACGATCGCGGCGGGAACGGCGGCAAGGGCACCCTCGCCACAGCCCTTGGCCCCATAAGGTCCGGGGCCGTCCTCGTTCTCGACGATGATGGACGTCATCTCCCGCGGGAGGTCGGCGATCCGCGGCACACGATATTCGAGCAGGCTGTCGTTGACGACCTGCCCTCCGTCGAACCGCATCTCCTCGAATAGCGCGTTCCCGATGCCTTGCAAGGTCGCGCCCTCGTCCTGGCGCTCGACCAGTTGTGGGTTGATTGCTTTGCCGACGTCGGCGACGGTCGCCGTGCGCAGGACCGTGACGATGCCAGTATCGGGGTCCACCTCGACCTCGGCGGCGGCGACGCAGACCTCCCAGAAGTGGGGGCCCTCCGCGTATGAGCCCGTATCACCGCCGGTGGGTCTAACCTCGCCGCCCTCGATGATCTCCCCCCCGCGGAAGCCAAACCGCTTCGCGATCAGGTCCTCAAATGACATCTCGTCACCCGCGAACTCGGCTCGCCCGTCAGTCAGCTCGATGCCCTCGGGATCGACGTCCCAGACCTCGGCCGCTGTCTCCCGCAGCTTAGAAGCGACCGCGCCGGCCGCACGCATGACCGCCAGGCCGGCGATCGTCGTCGAACGACTGGCCCCGGTCGAGCGGTCATAGGGCGTGAAGCGAGTGTCGGCTCCGTGGACCCGGACCCTTTGGCTCGCGACCCCGATCTCCTCGGCGGCGATCTGTGCCATCACCGTGCGAGGTCCTTGACCCAGTTCGGTCGTCCCCACGTACACGTCGGCCGACCCGTCCGAGCACAAGCGCACGGACGCCCGCGAAACTGGATGCGCGCCGGCGGCCAGCAGCCCAACGCTGACGCCGCGGCCCACCCACGGACGGCGTGGCTCATCCCAACCGACGACCATCGCCGCTTTCTCGACGTCACCAATCAGGTCCGCGTCGAGCGGCTTGCCACTGCCGTCGGGCCGGACCGGATCGCCGGTCGGCACGAGGTTGCGCTGTCGCAGCTCGAGCGGATCGACGCCGGCGCGGCGAGCGACCTCGTCGAGCTGAGACTCGCCGATCCACTGTAGATGGGTCGCGCCGAACGCCCGATACGAGCCCGAGGGCGGCGTGTTGCAATAGACGCAACTGCCGCCGACCCGCACCGCCTTGAAGCGGTACGGGCCCGGCGCGGCGTCGGCCGCGGTCGCGGTGACCCGCGGGCCGTTGTCGGCGTAGGCGCCGGTGTCCATCGAGAACTCGACCTCGCGCGTCAGCAGCGTCCCGTCGGCGGCGGCGCTGGTCCGCATCCAGCAGCGCATCCCGTGGCGGCGCGAGGTCACCATCGACTCGTCGACCCGGTTGACGATTCGCACCGGCCGCCCCGCCTTGCGAGCGAGCGCGACCGTCAGCGGCTCCATCTTCGTGTAGGACTTCGAGCCGAAACCCCCGCCGAGGTAGGGGACGATGATCCGCACCGAGCCGATCTCGAGCTCGAACAGGTCCGCGATCTCGGCCTGCACCAGGAATGGGTGCTGGCAGTTGGCCCACAACGTCACGCCGTCGCCGTGGTAGTGGGCGATCGTCGCGTGCGTCTCCATCGCGTACTGGTAGACGGCCGGGAACGTGTAGGTCCCCTCGACCGTGATCGCCGCCTGCGCCCGAGTCTCCTCGACGTCGCCCGCCGAGATCATGTGGCGATAGCAAACGTTGCCCTGCTGTTCACCCAGGTCCCCGAGGCCGTGGAACAGGCCGATCCGTGGACGGCGCTCGTGCAGCCGGGGCGCACCAGGCGCCAGTGCCCGGTCCAGCGTGTCCAGCACCGGCAGCTCCTCGTACTCGACCTCGATCGCGCTCGCTGCCGCTTCCGCCGTCGCCTGGTCCACCGCCGCGACGGCCGCAACCGGCTCACCGGCAAAACGCACCCGGTCCAGCGCGACGATCGGCCGATCCTTGATCGCGTGTCCGTAATAGGGTTCGATGTCCTGCAGGTCCGCGCAGGTCAGTACGGCGACGACCCCATCGCGCTCGAGGGCCCGGCTTGTATCGATCGAGCGGAGCAGCGCGTGGGCATACGCGCTGCGTACGACCGCGCCGTGGAGCATTCCGGCGATCTCCATGTCGCCCACGAACTGGGCCTGGCCGGAGAGCTTCTCGTGAGCGTCCTTGCGCGGCCGCGAGAAGCCGACCTCGCGCAGCGTCGATCGCTCGATGACGGTCAACCGGCGACCTCTCGCGCGGCTTGCAGAATCGACCTGTAGCCCGTGCAGCGGCACAGGTTGCCATCCAGTCCGTGGCGGATGTCGTCCTCGCTGCGCAGCTCGCCCGCGTCGCGCAGGCTCTTGAGCGTCAGCAGCAGCCCGGGCGTGCAGTAGCCGCACTGGAGCGCCGCGTGGCGCACGAACGCGGCCTCAAATTGCCCGAACTCGGGGCTCTCTGCAAATCCTTCGACAGTCAGTACCTCACGGCCCGCCGCGTCGGCCACCAGATACGTGCATGCGCTGACGGGGCCACCGTCGACGAGCACGGTGCAACTTCCACACACCTGCACGTCACATGAGCGCTTCGCACCGGTCAACCGCAACCGGTCGCGGAGGAAATCGAGCAGCAGCTCCTGAGGCTCGACGCTGGCAGAGATCAGGCGGCCGTTGACCGTCAGGGACAGGTCCATCAGCCGGCACCGGGCATGTCAAACGCGCGTCCGCGGCGACGAAGCTCGCGGATCCACGCATCCCAGTACTCAGCGGCGAAGTCGTCCTGGTACTTGCTCGCATGTATTCCCTCCAACAGCGGCTCGGGAATCGGGTGCAGTTGCCCAAACGACGTGGCAAACAGCTGCATCTGCATCGCGCGCTCAAGCAGCGCACTCGCCAATACGGCCCAGCGGACGTCCCGCTCGGCCACTAGCACGCCATGGTTGCGTAGCAGCAATACGGTCCCGGACCCGAGGGCGTCCGCGACCAGGGCTCCCTGGCGCTGATCCATGATCAGGTCAGGGACCCCGTCATAGGTAGAAATTCCCGTTATGAACATTACGCTGTCGTGGGTCAGGTAGGCGAACTCGGCGTCGGTGGCCCCGAACGCGGTCGCGTAGACCGGATGACCGTGCACGACACCGCGGACTTCGGGCCGGCGCTTGTAGACCTCGGTGTGAAGCACGGTCTCCAAGTGCATCCCGTCCCCGCCACCCCCGTGGTCGTGGGCGAGGTCGACGGCGAGGACATCCGCTGGGGTTACCTCGCCGAGCGCCACGCCCTTGCGTTTGATGAAGATGGTCTGGTTGTCAGAGCCGCGGGCACTGACGTGGCCGAGCGTCAGGTCCTCGTAGCCCACCATCGCGAGGATCCGGCACGCCCACGCGACGTCTTCGATTAGGCGCCGGTCCTCGCCGGTAAGCTGCGCTCCCACAGTCGTCGGCGACGTCACTCGGGTGGGTCCTTGCGCTGCGTCGGCGGGTAGTCTGGATACGGGAATCCAAACACCATGATCACATCGTCGGCGCCGGTGTTCGCGACCGCATGCCACGTGCCTGCCGGGACGAACAGGCCCTGGCCGGCGGCGAATGGCACCGTCTCCGCCTCCAGTCGCAGCTCGCCCGACCCCGATAGCACATACGCGACCTCCTCCGTCTCGTGCGAGACCATCGCGGTGACGCATCCGGGCGCGAACACCGAGTATCCGAGCGACGAGCGGTTGCCGCTCAGCGACTTGTCGGTCAGCACCATCCGGCTCCAGCTCCCGCCGGGCAACGGGATCGGATCTACGTCCTCGAGCGCGACCGTCTTGACCGCCGCTCCCTCTACAGCACCCATTGCCCGTCCTTGAGGATCCAGCGCCCGTTGTCGACGATCTGCATCGAGGCCTCGAGCACGACCCCGTCGAGGTGCAGCGAGCAGACGTTCCGGCCGCCCGGATAGGCGTTGTGGTTGTCGCCCAGCGCGCAGTGGACGGTCCCGACCCGACCCTTCTCAGACGGCGTCCCGAACGGAGCCACCTCGCTGACGCCGAAGGCAAATTCCCCAATCACGGTCGAGTTCTCGACGCCCTCGACCACGTCGCGCAGCCGGCGTGCCTCCTCGCCGCCCTCGATGTTGACCGCCTTTCCGTCCGCGATCGTCCACGTGATCGGCTCCTTGACCTGACCGGGCAGGCCGATCCCGAGCATCACCCCGTCGACGACCATCGTGCCCTCGGTCTTGTCCTCGACGGCGGCGAACGCGACCTCGGCCCACAGCGGCAGCGGCCCCATCATCTGGCCGCGCTTCTTGATCGAGGCGACCTCGAGCGCGGGGCGGTCCTTGATTGTGACCGTGAAGTCGGTCCCCTTGGCGGAGGTGACGCGCACCCTCTCGACGCCCTCCAGCGCCGCCATCGCATCCCACGCCCGCCGCTGCGCCCGCAGCAGGGCCTCCTCGGTCAGCCCCCACGAGCCCATGCCGGGCTCGACCGAGGCGATCTTTGCGTTCGCCCCACACGACTCCTTCACCGCCGAGACGTGGGCGAAGCGATTGGCCCACTCGAGGTTGGTGATAATGATGATCTCGTCGGAGTTGACCATCGCCTGGTGTAGGTTGCGGGGCGGGGCCATCGGGAACAAGGTGTCGGCCAGCCCGCGGCGGACCTGCGTCTCGTTGTTCATCACCACCGGCCAGGCGCCGCGATCGACGCACACGTCGGCCACCACGCGCGCCTGGTCGATGTGCTCGTCGTCGGTGATGATCGTCACCACGTCGTCGGACTCAACCGACATGCAGACGTCGACCACCAGCTCGGCGTCCTGGCGGATTGACTCGGCCGTGGCCGTCTGGCTTGCCTCGGTCACGCTCATCGGTCACCTCACCTCCTGGGTCTGGAATGCCGGCAGCACCTCGCGAGCGAACCGCTGCACTTGGCCAAACTGATCGATCGCCCCGAAGCGGCAGATGAAATGCGTCACGCCACGGTCGCGGAACTCCCGCAGCCACGCCACGATGTCGTCCGGGGTCCCGACCGGACCCCAGTTGGAGAGGTCCATCGCACGCGACAGCTCGGGGTAGTACCTCGAGATGTAATCGTCGAAGTCCGCGCGCGCCCGCTCCTTGGACTCGCCGATGTTCATGGTCACCTGGTAGGCGACCGTGTACTCGTCGAAATCGCGGCCGTGGCGCCCGGCAGCCGCCTGGAGGTAACCGATCTGCTCGGTCAGCTCCTCCGGATGCTCGGCCCGGCAGCACGTCATCCAGCCATCGCCGAGGCGGATGATCCGGTCGCACGCGCGCTCCATGATCGCGCGCATCTTCTCGGTCGGCTTGTCGCCGACGAGGCGCGGATTCGATACGATCCAGATTGGTGGCGGGGTCTGGAGCGGACGCAGCGGCGCCATCTCCGTGCCGGAGTGGAACGCCACGTCGTCGTAGCGGTAGTACTTGCCGCTGAAGTTGGTCTTCCCCGTCCGGAACAGCTCGTTGAGGACCTCGAGCCCCTCCTCGAACACCGTCGCGCGGTCGGCGAACGGCAAGCCCAGGGCCTCAAATTCACGCCGCACCCCCTGTTCTGGGTTGCCCATACAGGGCCCGAAGATAGTGCGACCGCCCGAGATCGCGTCAAGCGTCGCCCATTCCAGAGCCAGATACAGGGGGTTGCGCATGGAGCTGACCAGGCAGGCGGTACCGATACGGACATTCCGCGTGCGTTGTGAGATTGCCGCGAGCAGCGTCATCGCCTCATAACGCGGCTTGGAGAACAGGCTGTCCCCGACCCAAACCGAGTCGAAGCCCAGTTCCTCCACGACCTCGGAGAGTCCGAGCAGCGCCTGGAGGTCATAGTCCGGTGCGATCAGCGGCTCGCGGTTGTTGAGGTTGACTCCGAACTGAAGTGAACTGGTCTCAGTCATGCGAACCGGCCTATTCGCTTTGCCGTTGCTCATCGGCCCCGAACAGTGCACCAACTGCCGCCGAGCGCAGAACCCGCTGAGGGACCTCGATGTGCTCCTCGAGCAGACGCGCGGCCAGTTCGTGATCTCCCGCGTCGACGGCGGCGACGATCGCCTGATGCTCCGCCGCCGATTGCTTGACGCCGCCGCGCAGCTCAACCGACTTGTTCAGCAACCGCCCCATCTGGGCGATCAGCTGGGTGTGGATCTCCTCGAGCTTGCGATTGCTCGACGCGCGTACCAGCAGCGCGTGGAAGTCGTGGTTGATCGCGAAGAACCGCTCGGTGTTGCCCGCCGCGGCTTCCGATTTCATCTCCTCGCACATCCGGCGCAGCTCTCCCTTCTCGGCTTCGGTCATGCGCGGAACCGCCAGTTTGATCGCCAGTGACTCGAGCGCCTCGCGGACCTGATATGCGTCCATGAACTCCTCGCGGGTGAGTGTCTTGACCACGGCACCGCGACGCGGAACGATCGTCACGAGCCCCTCCGCGGCCAGCTGCCCGAGCGCCTCTCGGAGCGGCCCACGACTGATTCCCAGCGAACGAGCAAGCGAGACCTCGCCGAGTTCGGTTCCCGGAGCCATCCGGCTGGCGAGGATTTCCTTGCGGAGATGATCGGCCACCTGTTCCCGCAGCGTACGGTTTTCGAGCGGCACAGCGTGGGCAGGATCTACTGCGCTCATTTCAGTTCCCAGGGGTAGCGAGTGCCTCGTGCACGTGCGAGGTCCGGTCGATCCGTGGCGTGATGGCTATCGCGGCGCACTGAGGCATGTTGATCATGGGAATCTTCTGGATGCGCAAACCACAGCGCGCCCGAGGGCGACGCGAGAATCAGGCGACCTGGACTCGCCACAAAGCGATCGTGGCGCACGTGTCTCAAGGAGGAGAAGTTTCGTTCGAACGGTGCTCGATCCGCTGGTTCGAGGTTTGATTGCGCCAGGCCATCCTAACACTCAGTTAGCTGTTGACAACCAACTGCCAGCGTATTTAGGATTGGTGCGCAACGCTCGTCGATCGCACGAACAGCGCGAGTCCCCTTTGGCCCGCGTGCATTGGTGGGCCTGCGATCTGAGTCCGAGCATCAAGCGCCCGGGATGAAGCGTCCCTTGGCTCCCTCAAGCCGGGTGGTCGAGGCAATCGGAAGCCGGCATTTGGCGGACCTATCGACATTCACAGCCGGAACCGAAGTCATCACAGGCCCTCGGTCGCTGGAATGCCTGCGTTCGGTCGTCGTCCGCCTGAAGATGGACAGGCTCGCGGTCGTTTGCGATCAGGGGGTGGCGAGCGCCGGGCCGCTCGATTCGGTCTGTGAGCGGCTGGGATCGCGCCGCCCAGCTGTCCAGCTTCTGGTCACCCCGGACCCGTCGATTGCCGACGCCGAGCGGGCCTGCGCTCAGGCGCGCGAAGCGGCTGCCGACTCGGTCCTGGTGATCGGCGGTGGGAGTGGACTCGCGCTCGGAAAGGCGGTCGCCGTGGGTTTGAGCATTCGCGGCCCGCTCTCAGCCGTCACCTCGCGCCACGGAAATGACCTTCCGGAGCCCGTGCCGACTATCGCGATCCCGACGACTGCCGGCTCGGGAAGCGAGGTATCAAGCGTGTTTGTGCTTCGCGACCCCGATAGCCCGACCGCGATCGTGTTCCGCGGGCGAGGTTACGCGCCTCGGGTTGCGCTGCTGGATGGGGCGCTCCTGCGGTCGCTCCCGCGCGAACCGATGATCTACGCGGCACTCGATTCGCTCAGCCACTCGCTCGAGGCGTTGTGGGCTCGTGGCGCCAATCGATTCACCGACGCGCTGGCACTGGCCGCGGCCGATCAGGTGTATGCCACGCTTCCGCGCGGTTTGGAGGAGCGCGATCCCGATTCGCTGCAGACGCTGATCGAGGCGAGCGCGATGGCCAACCTCGCCTGCGGTAGCAGCGGGCTTGGCCTCGTACACGCCCTATCGCTCGCCACAACCGTCCGCCTTCCACACGGCTATCAGAACGGCGTGCTGCTCCCGGCAGTGGCAGCCTTCAACTACCCCTCGGTTCGTCAGGCCGTTCGCGCACGGATCGATCGGCTGCAGCCGCTCTATGAACGGATCGGATTCGGCGGTCGGTTTCGAGCCGGCGAGCTCGACGGGGCCGCAGTCGACGCGATCGCCGAGGTGGCTCTCGCCAGCCCGCTTACGGCGAACAACGTACGGTCCGCGGAGCGAGCAGACCTACGGGGGATTCTCGAGCAAGCCGGAGCGCCGGTGAGCGAATCCAGCCTGGCGCAGGCGCACGATTCGCTCTCGTCCGGCCACCGCCGGCGGTCCTAAGGGTGGCGTAGTTGTGGGAATTGCCGAGTGGGTGGCTACGGCGTGTCGTCCCCGTCTTCGAACATCTCGCGCGTCTCGGACGAGTAAAGGACACGCTGAGGAACCTCGATGTGGTCCTCGATTAGCCGGGCCGCTCGCTGCGGGTCGCCCGCGTCGACTGCCTTCAGAATGAGGCGATGCTCGGCAGCGGACTTCTCGATGCCGCCCCGCAGTTCGGCCGACTTCTTGAGCAGGCGCCCCATCTGAGCGATCAGCTGCAGGTAGAACTCCTCGAGCTTGACATTGCCTGAGGCATGCACCAGCAGAGCGTGAAACCGGCGGTTGATCTCAAAAAAGCGGTCGGTGTCACCGGCTGCCGCCTCGGTCTCCATCTCGGCACACAACCGATGCAGCTCCGATTTCTCGTCGGCGCTGAGACGAGGAACCGCCAACCTGACGGCCAGCGACTCGAGCGCCTCGCGGACCTGGTATGCGTCGATGAACTCCTGGCGGGTCAGGCGCTTGACCACCGCGCCGCGGCGGGGAACGATCGTCACCAGTCCCTCCGCTGCCAGCTGTCCCAGTGCCTCCCGCAGCGGACCGCGACTGATGCCCAACGAGCGTGCGAGCGCGACCTCGCCCAACTCCGTTCCGGGCGCCAGTCTGCTCGAGAGAATCTCTTGGCGCAGACGATCCACCACCTGCTCACGGAGGGTGCGGTTGTCCAGTGGGCGCCCGGGAGGGGCCGCAGTTGTGGGGTCGGCGAAGCTCATAGTCGGTCAGCGACCTCGGAAGTTGGAGAGATCGCCGTCGGGCGTGCGCATGGACTACGCCTGAGCGCGTGGCACCTCGAAGCCAAGCGCCCAGACGATTGATGGTCGCAACAAATTCTGTCTTTCGTGTGCTCTGACTGCATAAAGTCTCCCTTCGACGCCCTGCCGCCCGAAAAACCTGGTTGCCGTTGACAGCCTGCAGCTAAACGTTAGCTGGCGACGCGGTCGTTCTCCAGCGCGATGTTTAGGGATTGGGGCCTTCAGCGCAACCTCACTTTCCAGCAGTGCCGCACAGGTCGGACCGATGTGCTCGTGAGGCCCCGCTCGACTGTGGTGACCTCACGGCGGCGTCGGGCGAACCCGCGCTGACCATACCCGATGTCAATGCCCACACAGAGCTCAGGTGACTCCACGTCGGGCATCAACAGAGTGACGCCGGCGCCGATTCAAGCGTCAAACGCGATGTTGACGTTCTTGACCTGCGTGTAAGAGTAGAGCTCTTCGGTGTCCTCCTCTCGGCCGACGCCGCTGTCCTTATATCCTCCGAACGGAGCGCCCAGAAAATGCCGGCCACTGTCGTTGACCCAGACGAATCCGGCTTCCACGTCGCGGGCGAATGCATGGGCTGTCCTCAGGTCGTTGGTATAGACGCTGGCGGTGAGTCCGAACTGTGTGTCGTTGGCGAGGGCCAACGCCATGTCGTACGTATCGAACTCCATTACCGCCAGGACGGGACCGAAGATCTCCTCCCGGACGAGGCGCATCCCTGGGTCAACGTCGGCGAATACGGTCGGTGAGAAGAAGAACCCGTTGGCAAGCTCGGGGTCGCTCGGGGCGGTCCCTCCAACTAGCAGCCGGGCCCCTTCCTTGACGCCCAATTCGACGTAGGCCGCCACCTTGTCCCGCTGCCCTCGATTCACCAGTGAACCGACCTGCGTGTTGGGGTCGCGTGGCAAGCCAACCCGGAGATCCCTGATCTTATCCACCAGCCGGTCGACAAACTCGGCGCTGATGTCACGTTGGACCATCAACCGGGACGTCGATCCGCACGATTGACCCTGGAACGTGAAGTTCATCCCGCGGACGGCTCCATCGACCGCCTTGTCGAGGTCGGCATCGGCGAAGATGACGATTGGGTTCTTACCGCCGAGTTCGAGCGAGACGGTCTTGACGCCGACTCCGGCCGCGCGCGCCTGAATGGCTCGGCCCGTTTCGGCCAGGCCGATGAACGCTAAGCGTCGGACCGCCGGGTGTGCGACGAGCGCATCGCCTGCGTCACGGCCAGAACCTGTGACGACGTTGATTACCCCGGGCGGAAAGATCCGCTTGAAGTCATGGGCTAGACGCAGCGCCGACAGCGACGTGTGCTCCGATGGCTTGAGGACGACCGTGTTGCCCGCAATCAGCGGAGCCGCGATCTTCATCGTCGCGAACAAGAGCGGATGGTTGAACGGAATGATGCGCCCGACGACCCCGAACGGCTCCCGGACCGTGAAGTTCACGCGGTCGTAGCCAGTGGGGACCGTCTTGCCTTCGGTGAGGAGGGCCAAGCCCGCGAAGTAACGAAGCTGGGCAGCGCCGATGTCGACGTCCTTCTCCATCTCAGAAACGGGCGTGCCGTTGTCGTCGGCATCGAGCTGCGCCAGCTCCTCGCGCGCTCCCTGCACTGCTGTCGCGAGTTCATACAGACACCGGGCTCGCTCCGGCGCCGCGAGCTGACGCCAGCCGGCAAACGCCTTCTGGGCGGCAGTCACCGCTCGATCGACGTCCTCGGCGCCGCAGTTCGGGATGCGCCCGATCAGCTCGCCCGTCGCTGGGTTGCGGGCCTCGATCGTCTCCCCGGATCGCGCCGTTGCGGCCTCGCCACCAATCAGCACCGGGATCGTATTAGACGTACTAGTGCTAGTAGTTGTCGTCATGGTCCTCCGGTGGTACCCGCGAACGAGCATAACATTTAAGTCGACTGTTGACAAGCGGCTGCCAGCGGTCTACGCTGCGCCGCGGACGGTGTGTTGCCTTAGCCTTGCGGTGAGCGGATGCTGGCCATGTACGCGCGTTTCGTGTCCTCGTCGGTGTTCAAATATCGTCACTGCGTCGTGCAGCGCGGTCATGGCGACCCGGCGAGAAGAGTGGTTGGTCCCGGCGCCTTGGTCCGCGACTTGTTTCGTGTGTTATTGATCACCATCTTTCCTCCCGCATCGGCCGCGAGTGTCCGACGATTTCCTTGATTTGAGTCGTGGAAGGTGATGTGCGTGCTTCTACAGACCTCACCTCGAGCGCCCGCGAGTTCGACGTCGTGAGGCTCCCGCCGTTTCGTTTGCATCGTCCGCAGACGGTCGAACAGGCCAGCGAGCTCCTTGCCGAGTTGGGGCCCGCTGCGCTGCCGTATTGCGGCGGCACGGAACTATTGCTGGTCGCGAAGCTGGGGCTGACGGACTTCACGGATCTGATCGACGTCAAGGGCATAGACGAACTGAAGGGCATCGGGGCAGACGGCGAGCTCCGAATTGGCGCGGCTACAACCCACCGCGAGATCGAGCACTCAGCAGCGGTCCGAGAGCGATGGCCGTCGTTTGCCGGAATGGAGCGACACGTAGGCAACCTTCGGGTGCGCAACGTTGGGACGATCGGCGGCAATCTTTGCTTTGCCGACCCACACTCCGACCCCGCAACCTACTTGCTCGCTGCGGGTGGATCGGTGACGGTGCGAAGTGGCGAGAGTGCGCCGCGGCGGATCCCTGTCGAGGAGTTCACGCGGGGGCCGTATCAGAACGCACTCGGCCCGACTGAATTGTTGGTCAGCGTGCATGTCCCGCAGCCAGATCCGGGATCCGCGCTGGTCCACCGCAAGATGTCCTTCCGCGAACGTCCAGCGATCACCGTCGCCGCCGGCGTGACGGTGCGCGATAGCATCGTGGCCGAGGCCCGGCTGGTCGTCGGATCGATCGGGACGGTATCCCAGCGGCTCAGCGTAGCCGAGCAGACGTTGCAAGGAATCGACGCGATCGCGCCGGCCACGGCGCAGCTTTCAGCCGTGGCTCGGGCTGCCGGGGACCAAGCCGAGATCGTGGCGGATTCGAACGGATCGGTCGAGTACAAACGTCAGCTCGTGAGAGTGCTCGTCGCTCGCTGCGTCGGCGAGGCGCTGGCCAATGCACAAGCACCCCGGCCGACCCGCGAATAGCTGGGATCAACGACTGCGCGACACTCGTAGTCATAGTGCCGACGCAAAAGCTTTCACGGGTACCTGCCGGCACACCGGGGGGCGCTCGGGGCGGAGCCCAGGGTCGATACGCCCGCCCGATGGATCGGACCCGCCCGATTCGGCCGATAAGTACCCCGCGCATCACCGAGGCGATCACGAGCACAGTCAACCTCTCCGCTGCTCGCTCATCAGCAGATCCTCGTGTCGGACGATGGTCAGTATCCGTGGTCTAATGTCCCCTGTAGTCACCGTCAGCACCGCGCGGCCTAGGTGTACAAACATCTCGAGCGCGCGGCCCTTCCGAGCAGCCGTCCCCGCGGCTACCTCACCTCCTGCTCGGAATCCGGGTCCGACTCAACGACTGCAGCAGCAGCGTGTATAAGGATCGGGTCATGCTGTTGAGAGGTTCATCATTGTCGCCTCCGCGGCGGCGCCCACGTCGAGCTTCACGCCGAGGTCGATCAGCCCCTGAACCAGGGCGGTAACCGCAACCAGCGGGTAAAGCGACCGAGACGCGAGGCCCATGTGGCCGAGCCGAACGACCTTTCCGACGAGCTCTCCCTGCGCGCCCGATACGACAACCCCATAACGGTCGCGGATGTGCAGGCGCAGCTCGGCGTCGTCGATGCCGTCGGGCACCTTCACGGCCGTCACGCATGGCGCGGCGATCTCGTCCGACCGAGGCCATACAGCCAAACCGGCCGCTCGGACCCCGGCACGGCAGGCGCGCGCCGCATGTTCGTGCCGTGCGATCGTCCGTCCGAGCCCTTCCTCCAATATCTCGTCGCAGGCAGCCGCGAGGCCTGTGACGTCCGAAACCGACGGCGTGTAGGGGAACTGTCCGAGCTCATCCCAACGGTCCTTCCAATCCAGGATCGATAGGTACGAACCGCGGGGCGCAGATGGATTAGCGCGTAGCGCCGCCCAAGCATCTCCGCTGACGCTCAACATAGACAGGCCCGGCGCGGCGCCGAGGCTCTTCTGCGGCGCGGAAACACATATGTCCAACGACGACTCGTCCGGCTTTATCTCGACGCTTCCGAGTGACGAAACCACGTCACAGATCGTTAGTGCGCCGTGCTCTTTCGCGAGCACACCGATCTCGCGAATCGGATTCAGTGTACCGGAGGGAGTATCGCAGTGTACAACGGCAACTACATCCACGTCAGGGTTACTGTCGAGCAGTCGCTCGACGTCGCCGGGATCAATGCTGTCGTCGAACGGCACAGTGTGCTCGATCACCTTTGCCCCGAGCGACCGCAATTTGTCGCCGTACCACTTTGCGTACACCCCCGAGACAAGATTGAGGCATGTTGTGCCAGGACCAACGAGCCCTACGGCGGCCGCCTCCAAGCCGAGCACTGCCTCACCTTGCATCAGAACGATGTCATTCTTCGTCTCGAAGACTTGGGCCACCTTCGCCTGTGTCTCCCGAAATCGAGCGAGGAAGATAGGGTCATAGTCGAACACGATCGGCGACCCCAAGGCAGCAAGAACTCGCGGGGTCGCGGCGACGGGGCCGGCCGTCAAGACGAACGGTGGCACGACTGATTGCGTCCCAACGCCGTCACTTCGTGTCTGCCCGAGTGTATGCGGACTAGTTGTGGTCAATCTGATCTCACCTCACTTCGTTTGGGTGTGCCATTAGGTACAGCGTTCGTGTCCAAAATCAGCCCGATAACTATGCTGGCACCAACGAGAAGCGGGTGCCGACTCGCCGACTTTGCTGTCGGTAGATGACAGCCGTCAGACCGAGCACCGTCAAGGTGAACCCGAGCATCATCGATGCGGCCGCATAGACCTCAGGCGTCGTGCCGGTGTGCACGGTCCCAAAGAGATAGACGGGCAGCGTCGTCACTGTCGGTGTCGCAAGAAAATCGGAGATGACTAGGTCGTCGAAGGACAGCGTGAAGGCGAGCATTAGCCCCGCGATCAGCGCAGGGCGGAGCTGTGGTAAGAGGACGTCGCGCGTCACCTGCCAGGAACGCGCACCAAGATCTCCCGCGGACTCCTCGAGCCGGGGATCGAACGCGACGACTCGCGAACGAACGATAAGAGCGACAATCGAGAGGGCATAGGGCGTATGGGCCGCAATCAGCGTGGCCAACCCCAGGGCTACGTGCGTTTTGGTATACCAAAGCAAGAGGGAGACGGCTAGGACTACCTCTGGAACTATCAGCAGCAAATACACGAGCGCCTGTAGGGTGGCGCGCAAGATGCGACTCGGATGGCGAGCGAGCGCGAGCCCCGTGATCGTGCCGAGCACGACAGAGAGCAGGGCGACCACGACCGCGACCCTAAGGCTCACGCTCACAGCATGCCGCAGCACAAAGTCCGACCACGCCACTGAGTACCACTGGGTCGTGAAATGCGTGAATGTCGAGGACTGCCTTCCGAGCTCTCCTTCATTGAACGAATAGACGACGGCTGTAATGATGGGTGCGAGGAGAAACAGCAGGACTGCGCCCACCCACGCGAGGAGAAGCCGGTCCCACCAGCGGCCCGATCGCCCCGGCAATCTCACGCGGGCACCTCCGCGAACCCACGGGTCAACCGCATGAGGGCCACCACGGCAACCCCCAGGACAAGGAGAATCAGAACTGCCATCGCGGAACCCAGCGCCAGGTTTTCAGCGTATAGGTACTGTGACGCTATGAGACCGCCCATCAACACCCCTTTGTCGCCTCCTAGGATCTGCGGAATCACAAACTCCCCGGTCATCGGAACGAACGTGAGGAGTATCCCTGTGGCTACTCCGGGCCTCACCAAAGGAAGCGTGACGTTCCAAAACGTTCGGAAGCGGCCTGCACCGAGATCTTTGCTCGCCTCGATCACCTCCGACGGAACGCGCTCGAACGAGACAAAGAGGGGGATGAGCATCAGAGGCAGGTACCCGTAGACGATTCCGATAAACACGGCGGTCCTGGTATCCAGCACGTTGAGCACGCCACTGTGTAGGTGAAGGAAATTGAGGATCGCCTGAACGTGCCCGCCGGGCGCGAGCAAAATCTGCCACGAGAGGGTGCGGATCAAGAAGCTGGTCCAGAACGGGATCAAGACCGCCACGAGTAGGACGGTTTTGTAGCGCCCAGCCTTCCGCGCAATCGCGTACGCCGCGGGCAGGGCGACAACCATCGCGAGCAGGGTTCCTAGCGCAGCAAACTCGAGCGTCTTGAGAAAGATCTGCAGGTAGAAGCCCGACAGAGCCATTCTGAAGTTCTCGAGCGAGAACGCCAGCGTCACTCCACCAAATGTCGAGTGGGCGAAGGAGTAGATGACTGTTATGACCAGGGGCCCGACAAAGAACACGGCCAGCCATGCGAGCGGGACGAACGGAAGGATTCGTTCGATCGTCCTCAGACCAGTCGTCCGCGCAACAGTCGTCCGCGGAAGAGTTGTGCTGACCGCCTCCATATCTCCTAGCTCACCCGCCGGTAGCTGCAGCTCGGATCTCGGTCCCAAGAGTCTCGTAGAGCTGCAGAGTTGCGGGATGGACCACAAACTCCTGGAGCTTGTCGAGTGGGACGTTTGTTCCGCCGAAGACTATGTCGCTCAGCCGGAGGTTCGCGGGCAGCTTCGCGCGAAGATTCGGCAGCGTGGTTGGGTAGCCGATGAACTGCGTATCGATGACTCATACGGCCGTCATCAACACCATCTGTCGACGTGGGTAGATCCGTAGCCATCATATCCTCTCCTTCAACAGTCTCCTCCGAACCCGCGGAACAACCCGAGCTCACGATCGACCAGCGTCGCGCACCGGCGGCTCGCTCGTCAGCATTGGCGCCTCCTGATCCGCCCCCCCATCGGGGCGATACACCCGCACAGCATCCGCACGCCACGACAACACCACCGCGCTGCCGACCTCCAGACTCTCAAGCTCGTCTTCAGAGCGCGAACGACGCGCGACTATCTCAAGACCACCCGCGGTCTCCGCCACGAGCCTAACCTGCTTCCCCACCGTAAGCATCTCAGCTAACCGCCCCCTAACACAGTTCGTTCCACCACCAGCCAAACCAGCCGGAACGCACCGCACATCATCCGGACGAACCACCGCCACCCCACGCTCCCCCACCGACAAACCAGCCGAATGATCACTAACCACAACCCCCACATCAGCCTCCAAAACAACCTGACCCCCAACCCCACGCACCACCCCCGAAATCAAATTACTCGACCCAACAAAAGTCGCCGCCCACAACGACACCGGATCGTCATACACCTCCGCCGGAACACCCTCCTGCTCAACCCGCCCCCCACGCATAATCACCACCCGATCCGACATACTCAACGCCTCATCCTGATCATGCGTCACATAAACAAAAGTCATACCCAACGACCTATGCAACTGCCGCAACTCGATCTGCATATCCTCCCGCAACTTACGATCAAGCGAACCCAACGGCTCATCCAACAACAACACACTCGGACGATTCACCAACGCCCGCGCAAGCGCCACCCGCTGCTGCATACCACCAGACAACTCCCCCGGACGATGCCCACCAAAATCAGACAAACGCACAACCTCAAGCATCTCCCCCACCCGCCGACGACGCTCCGCCTTAGAAACCCCCTTCATCCGCAACCCATACCCAACATTCCCCTCCACCGTCATATGCGGAAACAACGCATAACTCTGAAACACCGTATGCACATCACGCCCATACGCCGGCACCCTACGCACATCCCTCCCCGAGATCTCGATACTCCCCTCATCAGGATCCACAAACCCACCAATCAACCGCATCGTCGTCGTCTTACCACTCCCACTCGGCCCCAAAATCGACAAAAACTCCCCCGGCCGCACCCCCAACGACAAACGATCCACCGCCCGCAAATCACCATAACGCTTCGTCACACCACGAAGCACCACCGCACCCGCCGCCCCCTCCCACCCGAGCTCACCCTCGCCCACATCACTCAACGACGTCGAGCGTCCCATCCGGTCCGCAAAAGCCGACGACACGTCACCGTCCACGCCCGCCGCGCCCCACAAAGACTCGTATAACCGCGCCGGTCGCACGGCCAAAACCCGGCGCATCTCCAAGCCGCGACATGTCCACGACAGCGTATGCTGTCGTATGCCGATTGTCAACAACAGACTGAAGCGCGGCGTGTTCGCCCCTAGAGACAGGTGATTCCGTTCTTCCCGGGTCAGCGGTCGGCGATGATGAAGCGGCGCCCGGGCCGACGATCTCACCGGGCACTCGCGCCGCCGCCTCCCCCGGCTTCGGACCACGGTGGCGCCCGCGTGTCGGAACGCGGGGAGCTGGGAAAGGGGAACGCGGACCGTCGGTCCCGGCGCGGCCGTGGCGCTCGCCGGCAGGGCGGCACCGACCACAGCGGCGCCGGCGGGTGTGGTCCGGCGACTTTGTACTTCTGTGATAGGCGCCGATCCCGACAAAACCCTCAGATTTGAGGGGGCCGTGGGGAATCTGTCTGGCTATGTCTGACAGATTCCCATCGCCCTCGTCCCCAGCAGGCTTGAAACGTCAGACTGCTGACGATCAGTCAGGCATCCGCCCGCGACGACGCTCTTTCGACGTCGAAGACCCGCTCAGAAATTGTAGATTCTTGATAGTCCACCCCGGGGGATGGCGCGCCGAGCCGCCGGCCACGACACCCACTCAAGCGGCGGCCGCCCCCAGCCACCCCCTCCCAAGCAAAGCGCGCCTCACAACGCGACAACCCGCACGGAAGCACCACAGTGGCTGATCCCGAGCCGGGGAGGAGGCGCTCGAGTAACGCGGCGATCCGCCACTGCTCGAGCATCCGCTCGGGGTGATTCTGGCCTGGTCGGGTCAGGGCCGCCCGCTGGGCGGTCGGTCGACGGGTCGACCGGCTCGGGCACGCGCCGGCGCAGCTCATCGAGCGCGCGCGATTTGGCGATCATCAGCACCCAGGTCTGTAGGCCCGCCCGCTCGGGGTCATAGCTGGCTGCGCGCTGCCAGACCTCGAGGAGTACCTGTTGGAGCATGTCTTCCGCGATCTCGCGGTCGCGGAGCAGCTGGGTCAGGTAACCCAGGACGGTCCGCCCGTGCGCTTCGTCAAGAAGGCCGGGCCGGTGAAGGCGCTGTCGGGCAAGACCAAGCTGACGGTGCCCTGTCAAACCGGAGGGTCAGCTGGGTGGGATCAGCACACGGTTGATAACGTGGATCAGGCCGTCGGAGGCGCGAATGTTGGTCTTGATGATCCGAGCGTTGTTGACGTAGGCGTGACCGCCGCGGACATGGAAGTGAACCCGGGCGCCCCCGAGGGTCTTGGGGAACGCTCGACCTAACCTCGCAAAACTGGGAGTGACATCTTGGTCAAGCTGCTCGCGATCGCTGTCGTGTCGGCCCGCACCGCCTACGGCGCCGGGTTGATCGTGGCGCCCGAGCGGATGACCGCCGCCTGGCTGGGTCCCGGCGCTTCCACCGCGGCCGTGCAGGTCCCCGTCCGCGGCCTCGGCGCCCGCGAGGCGATCCTGCACGGCGCCGCGCTGACCGCCGCCGTAGGCGGCCGGCCGCTACGTCCGTGGCTGGTCGCGAGCATCGTCGGCGACCTCACCGACATCGCGGCGACCGTGATCGGCCGCCACCAACTCCCGCCCGGGGTCGCCGGCAAAACCCTGACGGTCGCCGGCGCGTCGGCGCTGGCCAGCGCCGCGCTCGCGGCCGCCCTCGACGCCTGAGCGCCCGCCGCGTCGTCAGCGCGGTTTGTGCGCGACGAAGGTCATGGCATAGCCGACCGACAATGTGATCTGCTCGTAGCCGAGTGTCTGGAGCCGGGTGAGCAGCGTGGCCGGTTCGATCGGGTTGTAGGTGTCGCCCTCGTGGAAGTGATGTAGCTCGACGCTGTGTAGGCTGTCTGAGCCGATCAGTACGCCCCCCGGGCGCAGCACCCTGAGCACCTCGGCGAGGAGCCGGTTCTGGAGGCTCGCGGTTGGTAGGTGGTGGAGCATCGTGAAGCAGCCCGCCGAGTCGAATGTCCCCTCGGGGAACGGCAGCGCGGTCGCGTCCTCGTTGAGCACCTCGACGTTTGTGCCGGCGAAACGGGCGACGAGCGCCGCCGCCGCCTTCGGCTCGAGCTCGATCGCGACGAGTCGCTGAACGCGATCGTGTAGCCATTCGGTGGAGGCGCCCGGACCGGGCCCGACCTCGATCAGCTCCCGGCCGAGGTCGACGTCACGGGTCACCGCGGGCAGGACTTCGGAGTGGAGGAAATCGGCCCACTCGGGACCGGCGCAGCATTTGTGGTTCTCGTTCATGGCGGCAACGCTACGTCGGCCCCCTGATGGCGACAAGGCCGTACGCTTCCAATCGATGTCGCAGAACGGCCAAGCGGTACTGCTGACGCCGGTGCCGATGCCGCTGGGCACGGTATTCCACCGCCACTCCCACCCCGCCCACCAGCTCGCGTGGACCAACAGTTCGGTACTCGAGGTAGAGACCACCGAAGGCGTCTGGGTGCTGCCGCCGACCCGCGCGCTGTGGCTCCCCGCAGGCGTCCCGCACGAGACGCGCGCGACGGGGCCGACCGTGCTGCGCGGCATTTACCTCGACCCCGAGCGCTACCTCGTCGACTGGAGCGCGCCGACGCCGGTCGCCGTCGGCCCGCTGCTCGCCGCACTCCTGCTTTATCTCGAGGGCGAACTCGACGCGGCCGCTCGCGAGCGCGCTGAGACGCTGCTCCCCGATTTGCTCGAGCCAGTGAGAGCGGTGACGATCGATCTGCCGATGCCGTCCGACCCGCGGGCGCGCGACGTCGCCGAAGCGCTGCTCGCCGACCCCGGCGACCCGCGGGCACTGACCCGCTTCGGCCGGGACGTCGGAGCGAGCGCGCGCACCCTGAGCCGCGGCTTCGCCGACGGAACCGGGATGACCTTCAGCCGCTGGCGCGCTTCGGCACGCATGCGGGCCGCCCTGCCACTGCTGGCAGCGGGCCGCCCGGTCAGCCAGGTCGCGTCCGAGGTCGGCTACGACACGGTGAGCGCGTTCGTGGCCGCATTCCGCCGCGTCACCGGCACAACGCCCGGAGCGCTGTTCTAGGACCGCAGCCAAGCTCTTCGTCCGGGCTCAGCTCGCGCAATGGCCTATGTTGCAGTGGCGAAGCGGACGTCGAGTTTCAGGCCGCCGTCGGCTCGGGCGTATGAGGTGATCGTGGCGTGGTGCGCTTCGGCGATCGCCTGGACGATGGCAAGTCCGAGTCCGAGTCCATCATCGCGGGCTCGGGGCTGTGTCCCAAGCCGATGGAAGGGCTCGAACATGCGTGTGAGCTCTGTGGCAGGGATGAGCCGACCGGTGTTGGCGACGCAGAGAACCGCATGTTCGTTCTCGGTGCGGGTTTCGACTTCGATTCGGCCGCCGGTGAGGTTGTGCCGCGCCGCATTCGAGATGAGGTTTGCGGCGAGTCGCTCGATAAGGACCGGATCGCCGGTGGTGCGGGCCGGTTTGAGTGTGACGCTGGTTTGGAACCCGCCCAGGTCATGAGCTCGGAGCGCTTGGATGATGGTGGCCGCGATGTCGACGGGCTCGTGACGCGTGAGCTCGCGCCGGGCAAGGGTTAGTTGCAGCAGCGCGTCGATCAGCCGCCGCTGCTGCTCGCAGCTCGCCACGACGTCTTTGGCCATCGTGCGGTAAGCGGCTGCGTCAGCATCCGGATTGGACAGCGTCGCTTCCACGAGGGCAAACTGGAGAGCGATTGGCGTGCCGAGCTCGTGCGCCACGTAGGCGGCAAAGCGTTCGTGGCCATCGGGGGCCGCGGGTCGTGCTGGTGCTGTGTTCGGCGCCACCCGGATCGGGCGGCTGGGCGGACTCGAGCCTTGCCTCGGCAGGCATTCAGCGGCGAGCGCGGTGGCATGGGCGGCGAGCGTTGGCACGATCAGGGTCCTCGGCTGACTAGGCGGGCGATGCCCGCGCGCGTGATGCCTCCGTGTGTAACGCCGACGCACGCGTCGGCCGCGGTCGTGAACGACGGCGCCTTGAGGTCGACTCCGGAGGCATCGATCATTTGTCCCGTTATCTGGCCCTGGGGGTTGGGGTCGGGGAAGTCGGAGATGCCGTGGGTGTGGAGGCAGTGCGCGAACGCTAGGAACTCCTGCTTGGACGGCCCGGTGGGTCCGTTGGTGCTGATCTGCGCGAGGAGGATCCGGTTGCACGCCTTCTGAGCGGACTGGAACGCCGGCGAGGCGCCAGGGCCGGACTGGCCCGCGATAGCGATCGCGACGCTGCCGCCGGGGTTCGTCGTCACTTGGGGGTCGGGATAGCCGGCGAGGCCGTGCCTGCGCATGCACGACGCATACGTAAACGCAGCGGCCGCGGGGCTGTTGGACGCGGTTGTGCTTGACGAGCTGGACGTGGATCCGCAAGCGCTGATTAGCAAGCACGCGATCGAAACGACGATCAGAACCCGGGTGACGCCCTTGTTGTGGCTCATTGATGGTTCCCCGGTGACGAGCAACATCGGACGTTGATGCGGTTCAGATCGCTCTGCGACGGATCACGCGTGCCCGGGCGGCGGTCGCGGCGAGCACGGCTGGAGCGGTCGCGACCAAGAGCTTCCATGGCGCACGCGGTGTGCCGGCGAGAGTGATCAGCTCGATGCCGATCGCCGTCCAGATAATCGCGACCGCGATCGCCAGCCGCGGCTGCACGGCAAATACAACCAGCCCGGCGATCGAGGCGATGGCCAGCACAATGACCTCGCTGAACCCGCCGGTATGCCCGCCGGGCACGATGACACTCATAACAATCAGCGTGGCGAGCGCGGCGACTGCGACCGTGCTCGGACGCTCGCGGGTCGGAGCGATCGCCATGATCAGAAACCCGAACGCCGGCAGGATCGGTTGCACGATCGACACTGGGAGCAAGAAATCCGGCCGGCGCGCAACGACGACCGCCACCGCGACCGTGCACGCGAGGCCGATCACGCCGGCGAGGCGCTGGCGTCCTAGCGACCACGCTGACACGACGATCAGTAGCCCGAACACGTACAGAGTGATCGGGCTTTCGTAATGCCATCCAGGTCGCTCGATCAACACCGCCAAACCGGCTGTTAGCCACAGGCACGCGTACAGGATCGACGCGAGCTTCGCCGCCTCCGCGATCGTACGGACGGCGGTCAACCGGGCGCTGGCCCGCGCACGCTCAACCAGCCCCGCGCCCACGAGCGACAGGACGTTCCACACGAACACGCCGTCCCGACCATCCGAAGCTTCCAGCAGCGTGTCGAGCATCTCCGCTCCCCGCGCCGTACGCGTGGCCGGCGGATAGCACCGCAGCGCCGCCCGCGCGAGCCTGCCGCGCATCATGCCGGCGCCGTTCGCGCGCTCGCGCGAAGCCTCGCGGACACGACATGAGCCGCGCTCGCCATCCGCTCGGTCTCAGTCTCGAGCGCCAAGCGCCCGGCCGGTGTGAGCGCGTAGTCGCGGCGTTGACGGCCGCCCTGCACGTACGGCTCGCCGGCCGTTACGAGCTCCTCGCCGATCGCTCGCTCAAGCAGCGCGTACAGCGTGCCGGTCGATAGCCGCACGCGGCCGTCCGATAGCTCGCGGGCGCGGCGCACGATCGCGTACCCGTGCAACGGCCCGTCGATCAGCGACGCAAGCGCGAAATAACTCGGCGGTCGCAGTTCCATGGGTGTGACTATATGTCGTCTAACGACAGGTTGTCAAGCGATACATCGACGCAGAGAAGCCAGTAGGGGGTAGCCGGCATCGACCTCCTTTTGTGCCATGCCGTCGCGCGTGGTTGATTCCACGACCCGCGCACGGCACCGTTCGGGACGGTCGACGCAGGTCTAGGGCAGCCGTGGGGGAATTGGCCAGAGGACGTGGCGAATCCGGCCCACGACTGACACGGTCCGGTTGTAAGAGTCGCGCAACACCTGGGCCGACTCCTGGTGGCGACGCAGCGCCTCGCCGATTGGCAGCACGGCATAATCCGGGTGGCGGTTCCAGGTCGGCACATACGTGATCTGCGTGACCTTGGACTTCTTGCCCTCGACCAGGATGTGGAGAAACACCATCATTCCGTCCTCCGTCTCGATCGGGCAGCAGGCCGCGGTCTCGTTGGACAGCAACTGCCCCTCGCCGAACACCACCAGCTTCCCGTGCACGCGCTCGATCGGCTGCACGACGTGGACGTGCTGCCCCACAATCGCCGTGATGTCGGGATCGCCGGCCAGCGCGCGGGCCGTGCTCATCTGAAACGCGCTCGGTTGCGAGACGTCCTCATCGCCCCAGTGGAAGTTGACGATCACCACCTGCGCGCCGCGTTTGCGGGCTAGACGGGCCGCGCGGCGAACCGCAGCCACATCAATCAGGTTGACCGACCAGGGATGAGGCAGCGGGATGCCGTTGGTCATCTCGGTGTAGGCCAAGAACGCCACCCGCACGCCCTTCACGGTCACCATCAGGGTCCGCTTCTGAGCCGCCCGCGAGGCGAACGAGCCCGTGTGCAGGATCCCGGCCCGGCTCAACGCGAGACCGGTCTGATCAATTCCGTACTGGCCCTCATCGAGCGAGTGATTGGACGCGGTATCACAGATCCGCCACCCGGTCCGCTTGATCGCCGAGGCCAGCGCCGGTGGCGTGTTGAACACCGGATAGCCCGTCGGCGGCCTCGGCGTCATCGGCGTCTCGACGTGACAGATCGCCAGATCAGCACGCTTGATATAGGGCGCGATCTCCCGCAGCATCGGATAGAAGTCGTAATGACCGTCGCCGTCGACCAGCGCCTGCTCCCACACCGCAGAGTGGATCAGCAGGTCACCGTTCAACTCCACGGTCAACCGGACCGGCTTAGGCGCCGCGGGCTTGGTCGCGGTCGCTGCCCCGGTCTGCGGATGCTGGGTAGCGGTCGATGATTTGGACGACGATTTGCCTCCCCCACCGCACGCGGCCAGCAGCAGCGACACGATCAGGCACGCGCTCAGCGAACAGAGGAACGTCCGGGAACGGGGATCCACCGTCCGGAACATACCCCGCTGGCCGGCGTAGCAGCGCGGGAATATCGTCGACTGATCTCGCCTCGCGTCGGTGCGCCGCCAACCCCGATCCGGGCTTGGACCGGCTCCGCCGCGGGTCCCATCGAGGCCAGCGAGAGCCCAAATTTGTTGGCTATCACTCTTACACAAGGCTCTCGCCCGGCCTATCCGCCTCGCGCGTCGGCCAGTTAGAGGGACGCCTGGATCCGCGAGCAGATCCTCGAATCGGTCGCCCGCCACTGCGGACCGACCGCCGCACTTGTCAAGAAATCACAAAGAACTGACGATCAACCCGGGGGATGGCGGTGAGATCCACGGTCGAACCGCCCTCGCCGCCGGCTGCGCGCGGCTAGCCGAAACCTCGCGCGCGAACTTCGGCAATTCTCCGCCGAGGGGTGGAGGAAAGTTGCCGAAGTTCGCGCTGGCGGCTCGGTTTGAGGCGGAGATCGCTCGTCATCACTTTGCACAAACCGCCGACCGCCCGCCCGCCCACGAGCCCCGCCACCATGCCAAGACGCTCACTTGCCACCGCTGCTCAAACTAATTCTCGCCCGCACTCGCCATCGCGCCGGACCGCAGGCCCACGAGGTCCGGATGGAAACCCACACCGGCCAACGCGCCACGCCCGCCCCACCGCCCACACAATTCGCCCGTCATGGAAACCGCGTCCGGACGTATTTACATGAGCCGCGACCACCGGCGCTCATCGAGATGCTGTCGACCATGGAGCCAAGTCCATGTTTGCAGGCATTTCTCTCGTGACGCTGGCCCGGCTGGCTCGGTTTCAGCCCGACGGGAGGCGCTGGCGTGCCGCGCCGGTCGGCGTTCCAGCTGCCCCGCAGAATCCCATGTGGCGAGCACGCGGTCAGGCAGACCCAGCGCCGTCCTAACATCGTCAAGCACCGACAGTCCGCCCATTTCCCAATGTCCCAGCCCCCGAATTCGATCCCACCTCCGCCGAGCCCGACGCTGTCCGCGTCCCAGCTGGACACCCTCCGGCAGCTCGGAGAGGAGCGGACCGCGGCAGTCGGCGACACCCTGTATCGCGTCGGCGATCGCAGTTACCCGTTCATCGCGGTCCTCGAGGGCGAGGTCGCGATCCTCGACGAGGCCGGCGACGAGATCGTCCGCCACGGACCATCGGGCTTCCTCGGCGAGCTCAACCTGCTGTCCGGGCAGACGGTGTTCGTCACCGCCGTCGTGACCCAACCGCTGCGCTACATCGCGGTCGACCGCGAGGTGATCCGATCGCTGCTGTTCGAGGACGAGCCGCTGAGCGACCTCTTGCTGTCCTCCTTCATCGCTCGGCGCGAGGCCCTCCAGACGGTGCACGGGCTGGGGCTGGAGATCGTCGGTCCGCGCTCCTCTAGGGCCACGATGGAGCTGCTCGACTACGCGCGCAGCAATCGCCTGCCGTTCACCTGGCGTGACCCCGATCGCGCCGATGACCCCTCCGCGGCGGCGCTCGTGGCCGAGCTCGACGCGGCGAGCCTGCCACTCGTCCGGCTGCCCGGCGGCACCGAGCTTCGCAACCCATCGAACGGGCAGGTCTCCCGCGCGCTCGGCATCGGACGGGAGCTCGCGCCGCGGGAGGAGGTCGATCTGCTGGTGATCGGCGCCGGACCCGCGGGCCTCGGCGCCGCGGTCTACGGCGCCTCGGAGGGCCTCGACACGCTTATCCTCGACAGCACTGGCCTCGGCGGACAGGCGGGCGCTTCGCGGCGGATCGAGAACTACCTCGGATTTCCGGCCGGCATAAGTGGCTCGGAACTGACCGGCCGCGCGGTCACCCAAGCGCGGAAGTTCAACGCCAAGCTGGCCACGCCATACCGGGCGATCGCGCTCGAACCCGGCGACGGGGTTCATACCGTGCGGCTCGAAGAGGACCACGAGGTCGTTGCCCGCGCTGTGCTGCTGGCAACCGGCGCGCAGTACCGCCGGCTTCCCGTCGACAACCTCGCCGAGTACGAAGGGATCAGCGTGTTCTACGCCGCTGGACCGCCCGAGGCGCAGCTGTGTGGCGGCGAGCGGGTGGGCGTGGTGGGTGGCGGGAACTCCGCCGGCCAGGCTGCCGTGTGGCTCGCTCGCGGCGGCGCGCTCGTGACGTTGCTCCACCGTCGGCGCGATCTGCGTGAGACCATGTCCGACTATCTCGTGCGCGAACTCGAGCGCTACGGGGTCGCGGTCCGCGACCGCAGCGAGGTTGCCGCCCTGGAGGGGACCGACGGGCAGATCGAGGCGGTCACGCTCAGGGGCGGCGAGCGACTGCCGTTCTCGTTCCTGTTTCTCTTTCTCGGCGCGCTCCCGTGCACGGAGTGGCTGGATGACACGGTTGGTCGCGACGAGAAAGGCTTCATCCTCACGGGCCCCGATGCCGGCGTCGACCACCTCCTCGAAACCACCGTCCCAGGGATTTTCGCCGCCGGCGATGTCCGCTCGGGCTCTACCAAGCGCTGTGCCACTGCGGTGGGCGAAGGAGCGATGGCCGTCCAGTTGGTCCACGCTCATCTCGCCCGCGGCCGCTAGCGGTTAGGATCACTCTGTGCCCGACGTCTCTACGTTTGTCACCGAGGTCGCCAACGAGTTGGCGACCTGGCCCGGCGTGCGGGTCGAGCGTCGATCTGACGGCGCTGCGGTCGTGATGTACGAGCACTCCGAGCTCGGCGTCCTGTATCCCGAGCGGGGCGTCGCGGAGCTGCCCGAGAGCGACCGAGAGCACGACCTCCTGATCGAGCACGGAGACGCCGAGCCAGCCGAGCTGACCGACGACTCGGCCGGGGTCAGCCACTCGATCCGCGGCCCGTCAGACATCACCGCCGCGCTCGAGCTGTTTGACCGCCGCTATCGCGAAGTGCGCGGCGAAGACGATCCGTACAGCTCAGAGGATCCGGACTACCCCCGCGGACGGCTGGACCAGCTCTAGCGGTTTCAAGCTAGCGCGACAGGAGGCTGACCGTTGAACAAGCCGGTGCTGTTTTGCTACGACGGATCGGAGGGCTCAAAGACGGCGCTGACCGCCGCGGTCGAAGTGATCAAGCCGGCCGATGCCGTGATACTGGTCGTGTGGATGCCGGCAGCGGTGCAGTTGGCCCGAGCGGGTTCGTTCATCGTCGCCGTACCCAACGAAGGCGAGATCGACGACGAGGAAGCGGCTACTGCTCAGCAGATCGCCGAAGAGGGCGCCGCGGCTGCCCGCGGCCGTGGCTATAACGCCACCGCACGGATCGCGGAGGCCACGGAGTCTGTGGCCAAGACGATCGATGACGTAGCCGAGGAGATTGACGCCGGACTGGTCGTCTGCGGTCAACGCGGCCGCGGGACCCTCGGGAGCGCTCTCCTAGGCAGTGTCTCCCACGCACTCGCGGGCCACGCCAAGCGGCCGGTGCTCATCGCCCCCCAGCACCCGTCGTAGCGCCAATCTCAGGCCGGGCGCCGCCCAAGGCCTCGCGGTGGTGGCAGTTGCCGATCGCCTGCCGGGCGAGAGCGGTCTTGAGGGTGGGCACGCGAGCCTTGGCCCGGCCAGGGAGGATCACCAGCGCCAGAAGGAAGCTGACGACGAAGATTCCGACTGACCACCAGAACGCCGTGGTGTAGCCATGAACTGCCGCGGCGTCAGCTAGGCCAGCGGTGTGGACGTGACTGGCCGCGTAGCTGGCGACCGCGCTGGCGAAAATCGTGCTCAACAGAGAGGTGCCGACCGAGCCGCCGACCTGCTGGGAGGTGTTGACCATCGCCGAGGCGACCCCGGCCTCGCGACCCTCCACGCCCAGAGTTGCGGTCGAGAACGCCGGCGCGAAGATACATCCCATCCCGACGCCGAGGACGAGGAGGCCGGGAAGGACGTCGGCGGCGTAGGTTGAGCTGGGCGTCAGGTGCGTGAACAGGAACATCCCGATCGCCGCGAGCGTAGTCCCGGCAAGTACGAGCGGCTTGACGCCGGTGCGCTGGATCACGCGGGTCTGCACGGTGGTCGAGGTGACCACGAGCACGCCGGTCAACGGGAGGAACGCGAGTCCCGTGGTGAGCGGCGAAAGTCCGCGCTGCTCCTGGAGGAAGTAGGTGAGAAACAGGAAAACGGCAAAGATGCCCGCGCCGGCCAGCGCGATCGTGGTGTACGCGCCGCCACGGGCTCGGTCCCAGATGATGTGCAAGGGCAGCAGCGGATGCGCGGCGCGGCGCTCGATCAAGACGAAAGCGGTCAGGAGCACGGGGCTGACGACGAGCGCCACGATTGTGGCTGTGGCAGTCCAGGAGTGGGTCTCGGCATTAGAGAATCCGTAGACCAGCGCGAACAGCCCCAGGGCGGAGGTCAGGACCCCGGGTATGTCGATCGGCTCCCGCTGCGAAGCACCGCGATTGACCAGCAGACGCAAGGCCACGATCGTCGTGGGCACGGCGATCACGAGGTTCACGTACAGGCACCAGCGCCACGACAACACCTGGGTAAGCGCGCCGCCGAGGATCAACCCGATCGAGGCCCCACCGCCGGCGATCGCACCGAAGATCCCGAACGCCGTCGGCCGGTCAGGTGATCCTTCGAACGTCACCGTCAACAACCCCAGCGCCGAGGGGGCAAGCAATGCGCCGAACGCCCCCTGCAGCGTTCGGGCGGCTACGAGCATGCCGAAAGACTGCGCGGCCCCGCCGATCGCCGAGGCGACCGAGAACCCGATCAGGCCGCCGACCAGGGTCCACTTGCGCCCGAACAGATCACCGAGCTTGCCACCCAGCAAGAGCAGGCTGCCGAATGCCAACGCGTAGGCGGTGATGATCCACTGCCGGCTCTCGGTCGAGAAACCCAGATCCCTCTGGGCCGAAGGGATCGCGATTGTCACGATCGTCGCGTCCAGCACGACCATCAGCTGCGCGACGCTGAGTAGGGCCAAGACCGCCCAACGATTTGGTTGGCGATCGGTCGCGCCCGCCGGAGTCGCATTCTGATCGGTGCCGCGGCCAGCGACCTCAGCCATGCCCAGACGGTAACACCGCGAAGCGGTGGGCCGGATCCCGCCCGGCGGCGCGCCGCGGTCGATCAGATTGTCGCCAGCTTGCATACAGACCTGTCTGTCTGCTACTGTCCTGCAGACAGAACTGTCTGTTCATCGGCAAAGGACCTCGAATGACATCCACATCCTCCGTCCCGGGCGCCACCTTCTCCGACGGGCCACTGGGTGCAGCGCGTGCGCTAATTGCGCGTGCCACAGGTCGGACGTCCCGTGCGGCGTTCGCCTTGCTCACCTCGATCCTCGTCACGCTGCTGGCGAGCTCGAGCGCGCCGACGCCGCTGTACGCGAACTACCAGGCGCGGTGGGGGTTCTCCCCGGTGGCGGTCACGATCGTGTTTGGCGTCTACGCGGTGGCCGTGCTCGCGTCGCTGCTTGTGTTCGGCGGACTGTCTGACCACGTCGGCCGGAGGCCGGTCCTGACGATCGCGCTCGTCGCGCAGGCCGGCGTGATGTTGCTGTTCGCCGCCGCGAGCGGCCTCGATGTGCTCCTCCTCGCTCGTGTGCTGCAGGGGCTCGCCACCGGTGCAGCGGTCGCGGCGATCGGCGCGGGGCTCGTCGATTTGAGTCCAGAACGAGGGCCGGTGGCCAACGCTACCGGGGCGATGGCCGGAACCGCGAGTGGAGCGCTCGTCTCCGCGCTACTGGTCCAGCTGCTCCCGGCTCCGACACAGCTCGTCTACTTGGTCCTGCTCGTACTGTTCCTGCTCCAAGCGGCCGGCGTGCGGAGGATCGGTGAGACTTCTCGCCGGGTACCCGGCGCGGTGCGCTCGCTGCGCCCGACGCTTGGCGTCCCCGGCCCGGTCCGGGGCGCGCTCGCCGTGGCCGCGCCGTCACTCGTCGCCGTCTGGGCGCTGGCCGGCTTCTACGCATCGCTCGGCCCGTCGCTCGCCGGCCTGATCGACGGGTCGAACTCCACCATTCTCGGCGGCGCGGCGCTGTTCGTCCTCGCCGGCAGCGGTGCGCTTACGGTCCTCATTTTCCACCGGACCGCCGCGCGGACATTTGCCCTTACGGGCGCGGGCCTGATCATCCTCGGCGTTGCGCTCTTGCTGGTGGCCGTGCCGACCCGCTCACCGATCCTGTTCTTCACCGGCACCGCGATCGCCGGGGCCGGCTTCGGCGCCGGGTTCCAGGGCGGGCTGCGGACGATCGTCCCGCTCGCCGCACCTACCGAGCGCGCCGGCGTGATCGCCGTCATCTACATCATCTGCTACCTGGCGCTTGGATTGCCCGCGATCGGCGCCGGCATCCTCGTCGTCCACACCACCGTCACGCACACAGCCCTGGTGTTCGGCCTCGGCGTGATCGCGCTGGCCGCGAGCACCGCCGCCGCCATCCTCGTCGACGCCCGTCGCAACCGCATCCGCGAGGCGACCGGCCGTTGCCTCGCCACCCAATAGCCCCGACCACACTCCGACAGGAGACCTACCATGACTGAAATGCCCTCCACCACGAGCACCGAGCCCACCACCGCGCGCCGCGCGCCGCGCGAGCGTCTGCTCGAGGCGGCGGGCGAGCTGTTCTACGCCGAGGGCGTTCAGTCGGTCGGGATCGACCGCGTGATCGAGCGGGCCGGCGTCGCCAAGGCCTCCCTCTACAGCACCTTTGGTAGCAAGGAGGAACTCGTACGGGCCTACCTCGACGAGCGCCATGCACGCATTGTCGGACGCCTGCGGGCCGCGGTGGACGCTGTCGACCCGGGCAACCCCGTCGGACGGATCCTCGCCGTGTTCGATGCCCAGGCGGAGCTGTTCCGCGGTCCGGACTTCCACGGCTGCGCGTTCACCGCGGCGGCCGCCGAGGCGCCCCGCGACGGACGGATCGACGAGGCCGCTCGGGCCTACCGCCGCGAGATCCGCGAGCTGTTTACCGCACTCGCGACCGCGGCCAGCGCGCCCGATCCAACGCTGCTGGCCAGCCAACTCCAGATCGTCTACGACGGCGGTTCAGCGGCGGCGAACCTGGACCGGGACCCCTCGATCGCCGGTCCGGCCCGCGCCGCGGCGGCATCACTGATCGCAGCGTCGCTCGAGCACTGAAGACCTGTCGCGAGGGCCTGCGGTCTCGAGTTACTGAAAGACCGCGGCTCGTGTGCGTAGTCTCTCGCGGAATGGCCGTCGTTAGAGCGTCGCCCGGTTGAGACGCGGGGAGAAGAAGCGCAGTCCGCGTGGAACAGTGGAGCACATTCGCGGCGATCGCCGGCGGAGCCGCGGCCGCCTTGACCGGCCTGCTGTTCGTCGCGGTCTCGATTCGGGTCGACATCATCGCGAAGTCTCAGGAGCTGCGAAACCGCGCGGCGCAGACGCTTGCTCTATTCGTGACGGTGCTGTTCATCACGATCCTTCTCGCGATTCCCGACCAGTCATACCGGGTGCTTGGCATCGAGCTCCTCGCCCTGGCCGTCATCGCCGGGGGCGCCATGCTGGCGCTGGACCGGCGCGCCTCCGTCGCCCCAAGCACGCACGGCGCCAGCGCGCATCGGGTGGCGCTGATTCTCGACGCGGTGGCGCCGAACGCGCTGACCTGGATCCTCCTGGTCGTGGCTGGCGTGCTGGTGTTCTTCAGGGTGCACGCCGGGCTCGATGTCCTCGTCTTGCCCGTGGTCGTGGCGTTGGGTGGCGGGGTGATCAGCGCGTGGCTTCTGTTGACGAAGATCCCCGAGTAGCAGTGCGTCCCGCTCGATCTGCAACGCGTGGCCATCCGGAGTGGTCTCCTGGCGATTTGTTTGGCGGCGGGCTGAGGGAGGTCAGATGAAGCTGTCGTGTGCTCGAGTTAGTCCCTGGTTCGCCTTGGTGGCGGTGGTCGGTGTGATCTCGATCGGCGGGATGGCACCTTCGATGGCGCTCGGGTCGATCTCACCCATTACCAATCCCGCCAAGATCCAGAAGCTGGCCGCGGATGCCTACATATGGGGGGTCGCGCCCGAGTTCGTCTATCGCTTCTCGAGGTACAACGAGCTGGTGACGGCACCGCGCAACACCTTCGGTGGGCCGGAGGCGGTAGGGGCGTGAAACAACAACGCCACAAACGCCGGCAACGCCTCTGCGCTGTACCTCAATGCGGTAATGGATCTCAGCGGGCGGAGGGGCCGCGGCGGCGTCAAGGAGCTCGTCCTCACGGTCCGCCGTCGCAGACCAACTACATCCTGGTCGGCCTGCAGGACGCCTTCATCAACACCGTGGGGAGCATCGGCACCCGGACCACGCCGTCGCGGAGGGCGCAAACCTACCTCCTCGCCGGCCCGACGTCCCGATACGCCCACAAGCGGATCGTACGGATCCACGGCTTCACCTACCGGGTGATGACATTCGACACGAACCTTGACTGGATGCTGATCCGGATCCGCGCTGACTCGCTCGCGGCGGCGAGCTCTGCCACGTCGGTGCCGTCGATGGTCAAGACCGTCGAGGCGCGGTTTGCCCTGAATACGCTCACCCAGTTCCAGGCGCATGGGAATCGGCCGACGTACTACAAGCCGGGCCAGTACACGCCAACCCCGGAGCAGATAAAGCGCGCAGCGAAATGGCATACCGCCCCCACGAACGCGGTCGCGTTCTTCAACCAGTTAGGCGATGCGCTGAAGCTCAGCCCGCTCCCCACCGCGCGCACCGGACTGGGTGGCGTTCCGCTGAGGACCCTGCCGAGCTGGGTCGTTCCGCAGTCCGCTGCCAGAAGGCTCTACGTCAACCCGTCCTCGGGTCAAAGGCCCGCGCTGGCCCTGTTCAGGCCCCTCGGCCTCACCGCGAATGGTTTCGCGATCCCGCGCAACTGGGGCCGGGTCCAGATCAAGGCCCTCCAGGCCGGCTACGAGGCCGGGCAAGCAACCATCAACGGCAAACTGGCCTCGGGCGGATCGCTCGCTTCCCAGGCGACGAATTACTCGGGGTACCTCAACAGCGACATCGGGACGTACCGCAACACGCCCCAGGGGTACCTCCACCGCGCGCTGCTCACGGTAGGTGGCGGCGGAGCGAACATCCCCCAAGACGACGTCTACGCTCAGATCAACAATCTCAACGGGACCTCGGCCACTCAGCTCAACGGCAACAACACGTACAAGCTGACGTTCACGCCGCCGGTCACGAACCCGGCGAAGTTGCCGGTCGTCGGTACGGTGCCGCCGACCGTGAACGACGCGCAGGGGAATCCCCGGGCGTTCTGGTCGATCACCCTCTACCAGCCCGATACCACGCAGTCCGCCGCCCCGTTCATCACCCAGTCGAGCGTTCTGAACACCGCCTACTCCCGGGCCAACGTTGCCGTCATCGCCGTCGACGCATCGACAAACACGATTACGGTCAGGCCCTCCGCCTGGGGTCCCCTGGAGGCGAGTACTCCGATCCTGTTCGGCTCGAGGGCAGCGCGGTACGGCCTCACACCGGGCGTCCCGTATTACGTCGCGACCACCCCGACCCGCAACGTCAACCCGAGGACCAAGAGCACGACGTACTCGTTCAAGGTCTCGACCAAGTGGCAGCAGCAGCTATCCGACGGCAACTTGCCGATCCAGGGCAATACCGGGATGCCGGGGCCCGTGGTCAATCTCACCAACCCGGGTGGCCCGGTCAACCTGCGATGGGGGCCGATCCAGCCTGTCTCCCAGCTGGGGTCCCAGCAGCTGACCTCCGGGAAACTCGTTCGGGACGCGGATGGGTCGGTGACGATCTGGCTCGGACCGAAAAAGCCCGCAGGGGCACCCGCCACCAACTGGATCCCGACACCGTCGACGGCGTACTACGAGTCCATCTACACCGGAGTCTCAGCGCCGCCGATGCTGATCCGCCCAATAATGCGCGTTTACTACCCAACCCCGGGAAGCAACACGCAGGCTTCGATCCTGCCCCCGCCGAACGGGTCCATGCGCGCCACCTACGTGTTCCCCGCGGTGCAGCAGGTCGGTTAGCAGTTAGCGCTCGCTGGCGATCCGGAGCTGACCAAATCCGCTACACGATGTAGCGCGTCTCGTGTGGCTTTATCGCGCCGCCCAGCGGCACGCCGAGCGTTTGGGTGAAGGTGGTGGTCGGCATCCCGCCGAACATCGTCGAGAGGCCGATGTCGGTAAGGGGGTTGTTGAACGCGAGGACCCAGACCATGTCGGTGTCCCCCACGTTGCGGATGTAGTGAGCCCACCCCATGGGAATGAACCCGATGTCACCCGGCTCGAGGTGGCTGATGTTCTGCTTGTCGTCGGGCGTCACGATCCCCAGCTCGCCCTTGCCCTTGACCGCGTAGTCGAGTTCCCAGTGGGTCGGGTGCCAGTGCGGCTCGCGGAGCGCACCCGGCTTGAGCACAAGAAGCCCGGCCGAAACCTGGTTGTCCTCCATCACCGGAAAGTTGTCCGGCCCCACCTTCGTGATCGAGCCGCCACGCCGAACGATTTGGGGCGTCGTCGAGGACAACGGAAAGCGATAGGTCTCCGGCGTCGGTGGCAGGACCGGACGGCCCCCGCCCCCGTTTCCGCTACCGGCCGACGCGATGTCCGGCGCCGCCGCCATCGCCCCGACAGCGGTCGTAGCGCCCGCGGCGATCAGCAACTGACGTCTGCTCATATCGTCCATTCTCTCCACCTTTTGTCATGCCGCTGAAGACCAGGCAGGCGACAGCGACTCGTTGTGCGTTCTGTGTCCCTCCGTGGCACAGACTGGTGTGCGGTACCCAGAGCGATCCTACGGTCGGATCGCCAATGTGTAAAGATCGCTGTCGCTCTAGCTGGTGGGGATCGTCACCGACAGTGCCAGTCCACCGCCGGATCGCGGGCGGGCGGTGATCGTGGCGTCATGAGCGCGGGCGATCGCGCTGGCGATCGAGAGGCCGAGCCCAAGGCCATCGCCGGAGTTGAGCCGCTGGTTGGCGCGGGCGAAGGGCTCGAACAGCGCTGGGATCTGTTCGGCGGGGACGCTGGGTCCTGTGTTGGCGATCTCGAACACCGCGCCGTCGGCTTGCTGGCTCGTGCGGACTCCGATCCAGCCGTCCCGGTGGTTGTGGCGCACCGCGTTTTCGACGAGGTTGGCGATCATGCGCTCTAGCAGCACCGGGTCGCCGCGGGCGCGCGCTGGCTCGAGCGCGGCCTCGACCTGAATGTGGCGCTGATCGATCGCCGCGTGGGTGGCGTCGAGCGCATCCTCGGCGGCGGTGGCGAGATCGATCGCAGCTTGGGCGGTCGGGCCGAGCTCGCTGGTGGCGAGCGTCAGGAGCGCATCGACGGTGGCTTCGGCGCGCTCGACCGATCGCTTGACCCGGGCCGCCATCGCCTCGAGCTGATCGGGGGTCCTCGTCGGCTTGGAGAGCGTGACCTCGATCGCTGTTCGCATCGCGGTGAGCGGCGTGCGCAGCTCGTGCGCCGCGTTGGCCACGAACCGCTTCTGGCTGGTGAAAGCGGCGTCGAGCCGCTCGAGCATCACGTCGAAGGTGTCGGCCAGCTGCTTGAACTCATCGTCGGGGCCGGAGAGCGCGAGCCGCTGCCCGAGGCGCAGCTCGGAAGCCCGCCTCGCGGCCTCGGTGATCGACCGGACCGGCCGCAGCGCTCGCCCGGAAACCAGCCAGCCGAGGCCCGCCGAGGCGATCGCGAGGATGCCGAGGCCGATCAGCGAAGCACCCCGCAGGGCGCTCAGCGTGGCGCCGCGCTGATCTGCCGAGCCGGTTCCGGCGGCGGCGAACGCGCGGTTGCACGTCGCAAGCAGCGAAGCCGACACGGGAGGCTCTCCTGGCGCCTCGCTTAGCTTGCACATATTCAACAGCGGTCCGTCGCGCGGCGAGGCCGGTGGCTTGCTGACGCCAGCCGGGGCCGGGAGAAGGACGTTGGTCAGCAACGTGTACGTCAGCGCCAGCAGCGCTGTCCCGGCCACCAAGAACAGGACGGCGTAGAACACGGCCAAGCGGGTCCGTACCCGCCGCGGCCAAAGCCGGCGCAAGACGATGGAGGGCCGCCGCGGCGTCATCGCACGCGGTAGCCGGCGCCGACCACCGTCTCGATTACCTCGGGCTCGCCGAGCTTGCGCCGCAAACGCCCGAGGGTCACCGCGACCGTGCGCGTGAACGGGTCGGCGTTCTCATCCCACGCCCGCTCGAGCAGCTCCTCGGCGCTGACCACGGCGCCGTCGGCCGCCAGCAGCACCTCGAGCACGCCCAGCTCCTTGCGCGTCAACGAGAGCTCCCGCCCCGCCCGGGTCACACGCCGCCGCGCCCTGTCGAGCACCAGATCGCCGCTGACCAGGAGGGGCGGCCCGGCCGGCGCGCGCCGAGCGAGAGCATGCACCCGCGCGACCAACTCCTCAAACGCGAACGGCTTGGCCAGATAGTCATCCGCGCCCAAGTTCAGACCTTCCACCCGGTCGCCGATCGCCGCCGCCGCGGTCAACATCAGAATCCGCGCGTCCGACCGCCCATCGCGCAGCGCGACGCAAACCTGGTCGCCGTGGACCCCTGGCAGGTCGCGGTCTAGCACGATCACGTCGTAGCGGTACACGACGCCCTTCTGTAACGCGACCGCCCCGTCGTGGGCGAGATCGGTCGCGATCCCACGGTCGCGCAACCCCTCGGCGATGTCGGCGGCGAGCTCCACGTGATCCTCGACCACCAGTACGCGCATCCGGACATCGTGCACCACAACACGTCACAACGCCATCACACACCGCGACCGCGTTAAGGGCCCCGTCAGCGCCGGAGTGTTGCACTCGTGTGACCGGCCATCGGATACCACCTCAGACATGTCGAGATCTATCCCAGCGGGGATCGCAGCCGCGATCGCCGCCACCGTGCTCGCCGCCTGCGGCTCGAGCTCGCCCGGCACGTCCGGCTCGTCCAGCTCGGGCGGGCCGCAGACCCGAGCCCAATCGCAGCGGGACGCCGTGAACTTCGCCGATTGCATGCGCTCGCACGGCGTGCCGAGCTTCCCCGACCCAACCACCTCTCCCCGCGAGTTCAAGACTGCGTTCAACACGCGGTCGCCCGCGTTCCATTCCGCGGAGACAGGCTGCGCCCACCTGCTGCCGGGCGGGGGCCCACGAAACCAGAGCGCGGCGCAGAGTCCGGCGCAGGTCGCCGCGTTGGTGGCGTTCGCTCGTTGCATGCGCAGCCGCGGCTTCCCGAGTTTCCCCGACCCGACCAGCAGCGGCCCGATGACCCACGAGATGCTCGCCAACGCAGGGATAAACCTCCATCAGCCGGCGGTTGTGCCAGCCGCCGACGCGTGTGTCGGCGTCACTCACGGAGTGATCACCAAGGCGGCCGTGGCCCGCTTCGTCGCCGGACAATAGAACGCACAAAACCCCCAGGCATCGACCTGTGACGGTTGGGGCGCGTGGGCGTAGTCTTGACCTATGCCCAGGCGGTTAGGTTGATCTCGACCCGGCGCGTGCTGGGGGGCACTCTGGCGTTGGCGTGTGTCGCCTGCGCGTCGGGGATGGTGGCGGCCGCGATGAGCGACGGCACCCCGCGTGCCAACGTTCCGCCGATCATCCAGCCGGCGGCAGCGCGGTCGCATCGGCCTCGACCGACTACCGCTTCGAACCGACGGGCTGCGGTGCGGGACGCGAAGGATCTGTTGTTGGGTGTGGTACCGCCGGCCGGCGCCGTGCTTCGATCAAGTGGCACGCGTGCGCCTCTGCTGACCGCGGCCTTCGCCAGCGCGGTCGCGTATCGCCGTTGGACGGTCCCAGCGGACGCTCACTCGGTCTTGTCGTCCGTCGAGGCGCACTTGCCACCGGGGTCGAAGGTGGTCGTCATCGGCTACATCGGTCCGAACCCCAGCTCGCAGTTAGTCATTCGTGCCTGGCCACCGGTCGACGGTGTACTCGACGTCCGGTGGCTCGAGGTCGAGGTCACCCGACGCGCAGCCGACCGGACACTGCTGTATGCCGAATCGCAGTCCCAGTGGGTGCTCACGCGTCCGTTGGACGAACGGATCCCGTCGGGCGTGCGAGAGGTCGACATAACCAGCGGCCGGCCCGGGAAACCTCCGTTCCTGTCGCGCCGTGTGACGAACCGGGCGAAGGTCAGCAAGCTCGTCGCGTTATTCGATTCCCTTGGAATTGTTCAACCGGTGGGGATCAGCTGTCCCGAGCAGGAGACAACCAGCGCAACGGTGGCTGTCCGATTCCGGGGCGGCACGATGGATCGACTCCTCGCCGAGGCTACGGTCAGCGCTGCGGCGAACGCTTCGTGGCCGCCCGACGCAGCTGGGTGGGCGTGCTATCCGATCACCTTCAGGGTCGACGGGCGTGACTGGAAGCCGCTCGCCGGCAACGTGATCACACCGATCCAGCGGCTGTTGCAGGTCAAGCTAGCTACTCGGAACTGAAATAGTGAGTCGTCAATTCGTCATCCCGACATGTTCGCCATCTGCGCAGCGATCGGCCCTGCGGGCATTGGCCGGTCCATGATCTCCATACGGAGGGCCGCCACCGCGGCGTCGTAGATCCCCGAGAAGCTCGGGAAGGGCTGGATCGTGTCGCTGAGCACGTCGAGCGGAACGCGGGCCCGGATCGCGAGCGTCGCCTGTTGCATCCACTCGCCGGCCTCGGGGCCGAGGGCGTAGGCGCCGGTGAGTCGCTCGCCATCTGAGAGCAGCGTCAGGAAGCCGTTGGATTCGGCGTAGCGGTGCGTGTAGGTGGCTGTCTTGGGCACCTCGGACAGAGGTGCGCTGCCGCTGTATGGCGCCTCGATCGCGCCGACGGCCCCGGCCTGCGGATCGGTGTAGGTGACCCTGGGAACGGCTTCGTAGTTCGCCGGGCGGGGATCGCCGGCGATGTTGGCCGCGACGATGTCGCCCTCATATTCGCCGACGTGGGTCAGCGGCCAGATGCCGTTGACGTCGCCGATCGCCCACAGGCTCTCGCCGAAGCGCAGATGGTCGTCGACCTGGATCCCTCGCGGGTTGGGCTCGACGCCGACCGTTTCGAGGCCGATCCCGTGAACCCGTGGGCGTCGACCGGTGGCCACCAGCAGCCGCTCTCCGCGCACCTGGGTGCCGCCGTCGAGCTCGAGCACGTACTCGTCCGCTTCCCGCCGCGCGGCGGTAGCGTGCGTCCCGAGCATCAGCTCGATCCCGTCGCGGCGCAGCGCCTCGGCGAGCGCCTTGCCCAGCGGCTCCGCCTCGCGCCCGAGCACGCGGTCGGCTCCCTCGACGAGCACCACCTCGCCGCCGAGCCGGCGCACGACCTGGGCGAGCTCCACGCCGGCGGCGCCGCCGCCCAGGACCACCAAGCGGCGGGGGACGGCCTTCATGCTCGTCGCCTCGCGCGTGCCCCACACGCCCTCGAGCCCGCTCAGTCCAGCGATCGGAGGCACGATCGGATCCGAACCGGTCGCGACGACGACGTGCTCCGCCGTGTGGCGGACGCCGTCGACCTCGACCGCGCCGGTGCCGGCCAGCCGCCCCGCGCCGCGCAGCAGGTCGATGCCCCGGCCGGCCAGCCACTTCTCCTGGCCGGTATCGGTCCAGTTGGAGACCATGTAGTCGCGCCAATCCAGCGCAGCCTGAACGTCGACCTCGGCCCGTGCACCAACGTCGAGTGCGCCCTGCACCGCCTCCCCGGGACGCAGCAGCGACTTTGACGGAATGCAAGCCCAGTACGAGCACTCGCCGCCGACCAACTCCCGCTCGACGATCGCGACCCGCAGCGCGCGGGCGGCGAGCGCCGCGGCGCAGTGCTCGCCGGGAGCGCCTCCTCCCATCACGATCACGTCGTAATCACTGTTGGGCATCTGCGCCTCCTTTCGATGAGTGCTGGCGCGCCGGTGGCGGAGAGTAGCTTTGCGCACGGAGCGACGCCTCGCGCCCGCGAGTCGCGGCTCGGTCCGCTGATCCCGTCCGGGACGATGGGTGGCTAGTCCCCCAGTCCGACGCCTACCTCGCCACCGGGCGCCAGCACTGTACCTGGCTTGGGCTTCTGCTGCTTGACCCGCCCGCGTCGGGGCCCGTTCACCTTGCCCAGACGACAGTCGGCCTGCTTCAGAGCTTTCTTAGCCCCGTTGAGCGTTCTGCCCAGCAGCTTCGGCACGACGCAACCGGCTACGGCGTGCGGAGTGGTGGTCTGCGTGGCCGAACCGGCGTAGTTGGTGGCAGTTACCTGACAGCTGTAACCGCCCGGCCTCGTCGTCCTGTACTTGCTTGACCTAGCGCCGGCGATCCGTGCCCCGTTCAACCTCCATCGGTAGGCGAAGCTTTGCGGCGCCTGGTAGAGAGATGCTCCCTCCAAATCAGACGCCCACGATCCCTGCGAGCACGACAGGGTTGACCTGACCCTGGAGCCGCCGGTCACCCGGGGCGCACCCGAGCCCGCGGGTGAGCGCAAGAGGGCCAGGAATGATGGGCTGCTCTCGCCGGTGAACAGATCTACGGCGCCGGTGCCGTTGAGGTTTCCGACCCGGATCTTGCCGGGGTTGGATTGCTGGGTCCAGTAGATCTTGCCGGCCGGCGGGTCGAGCGCGACGCCCTCGGCGGAGGGCTCGCCGCTGAACAGGTTGGCTGCGCCGGTGCCGCCCAGCTCCCCGAACCTGACCGCCTCACCGTAGAAGCTGCCCCAGTAAATGTCGCCCGCGTCCGGGTCGATCGCCACGCCGTACGGGGAGCCCTCCGGACTGAACAGATTCGCCGCGCCGGTGCCGTTGAGATTGCCCACCCGGATCGCGGTCGACGCGGTCGCGCCCCAATAGATCTTCCCCGCCGCTGGGTCAATCGCCACGCCGGTCGGGCCGAGCTCGCCGGTGAACAGGTTCTTGGCGCCGGTGCCGTTCAGGTTGCCCACCCGGATCTGTCCGGAGCTGTCGTCGGACCAGTAGATCTTCCCGGCGGCCGCGTCGATCGTCACCCCCAGCGGGCCGCCCTCTCCCGTGAACAGATTGTGGGCGCCGGTGCCGTTGAGGTTCCCGACGCGGATCGTGCCCGAGCCGAAGTCGGCCCAGTAGATCTTCCCGGTAGCGGAGTCGATCGCGACCCCGATCGGATCCATCTCCCCCGTGAACAGGTTCTTGGCGCCGGTGCCGTTCAGGTTTCCGACGCGGATCGCACCCGAGCCGCTGTCGGCCCAGTAGACGCTATCGGCAGCGAGCGCCGGGGATACGAAGGCGGCCGACACGGCCACTACCGCCGCCAACCCGAATGCCAATACGCCACCTTGACGCCCCATCGGGCCCGAACGTATCTCAGATCCAACTCGCGCGCAACCGCGTGGGAGCGTGAGTTCCTGCACAATCGGCGTGCAGCAAGGAAGATGACCGCTCCGAAGGAGGTCGGAATCATGAACACGCCCCGCGCTGAGATTTGGCGGAGTCTCGGTGGTCATTTCTCGTGGCGTCCATCGGAGGCAGGCGCCCGTTCGGTTGACGTATTTCACGTTGAGCTCGGCGAGCCCGAGGCGCCGGTGGTCTTGCTGATCCACGGCTGGCCCACCAGCAGCATCGACTGGTTCGAAGTCGCCAACCAGCTGAGCGCGAGGTTCCGCGTATGCGCCTTGGACTTCCCGGGCTACGGCTTCTCCGACAAGCCGCAGGGGTGGGGCTACACCCTCGCGCGGGACGAGGAGCTGATCGAGTTTTACCTATCGCAGGTGATCGGCGCCGAGGCTGGTGTGGTCGTGGCGCATGATCGGGGTGACAGTGTGGCCCTGCTGCACGCGGCCCGGTGCGTCGAGGGCCGGTCCGCCATGCGACTCGATCACTTGGTCCTCTCGAACGGCAACATCTTTCTGCCGCTGTCGCACCTGACCGGAGCGCAGCGGCGGATCCTCGATGGAGAGTCGGGACCCGAGGTCGTGGCTGTGCTGACTCCCTCGCAGCTGGCCGAAGCGATGGGGGCCGGTACGTTCTTTCCGCCGCGGGAAGCCGACGATCCGGACGTCGAGGCGCTCACGGCGACCTTCGCGCACAACGACGGCATAAAGGTGCTCCACGAGACGATCCAGTATCTCGTCGAGCGATCGACCGACGAGCGGAAATGGCTAGGCGTGCTCGCGGAGGCACCGTTCCCCGTGACCGTGATCTGGGGCGTCTACGACACCGTTTCGCCGCCCCGGGTGGCGAGCCACGTGTGGAACGAATATTTGATGCTGAGGCCGCCTGGCAACCGTTTGTATTTCGTTCCGGACGCAAATCACTATCTGCAGGTCGACCGGCCGGACGCGTTTGTGCGCGTGCTCCTCGACGCGCTCGAGCCCGCCGACAATCAAGCACCCGGCGCACTCGACGCCCAACCGGGTGCGCCGCTGCTGGTCGACAGCTCGCGCGAACGGCTGCCCGACGCGGCCGATCTGCTGAAGCCCATCAAATAGAGGCGGGAAAACGTTGGGGGACCCTCCCTTGTTGGGCCGTCGTGGGCCCAACATCATCTGGTCCCCCGCCGGCGATCCAGATCCAACCACCCAGATGGTCAAACGCTCAGATCGGAGTTGTTTCTATGTTCGCGATGCTCATCGTCCGCCTGCGTCGACGCCTGGCCGCACTGCGGCGGCCGAGCTAGTGGACCTCCCGCTAGACGCCCCCATGGACCCCTCCCCGATGGCACATCGACGCTTGCATCGACGCAGGTCGATCGGCAGGATACGCACCGGAACAAGGGGTCGGTATGGCACAGCGTGCCCTGCTCATCGGAAGCGAGACATATGGCCTCGCCGGCTGCAACGCCGACGTGGCCCTGATGCGGGAGGCCCTGGCTCGCCTGGGGTTCGACGACGTCGTCGAGCGGACGGGGCCTGACGCGAGCCGACGCGGAATCATCGGTAGCTACGAGCGGCTGATCGACACCGCGGTCCCCGGGGACGCGGTCGTCGTCTATTACTCGGGCCACGGCGGCCGAGTCGCCCTGCCGGACTGGGAGGAGCGGCAGGCCCAGGGCCAGGAGCCGTTCCTCCAGTACATCGTGCCCCACGACATGGCGGCCACGACGGCATCGGACTTCCGCGGCGTGTTGTCGGTCGAGTTGAGCGCGCTGCAAGAACGCCTGAGCGCCCGAGCGCCGAACATGACCACAATCCTCGACTGCTGCCATAGCGGCCTCATGTCCCGCGACGCGCTCTTGATCCCGAAGGCGATCTCGCTCGACTTCCCGCGCGAGGGCGCACTGGATCGGCTCGCAGAACTGGAACGGGGCGGCTTTAGCTGGGCCACCGACGGCAACCCGAATGCGGTCCGGGTCGTGGCCTGTGCACCCAGCCAGTCCGCTTTTGAGGGGCCAAGCGCCTCTCGGCCCGGCGAGCGCCACGGCCTGCTGACCGATGCGCTGGCCGATCTGCTGACCGCGCCCTCGGCGCCCAGGCTCAGCTGGCAAACGATCGTGGATCGGCTGCGGACCTCGGTCTCGATCAGGGCGCTGACGCAACGGCCGGAGGTCGAAGGACCGTCGCAGCGGATCATCTTCACCATCGACGAGGACCGCCGCGCCGGCATCCTCCCGGTCCGAGTCACCGACAACCGAGCGTGGTTGGACGCGGCCGAGTTGCTCGGAGTCTCGCCGGGCGACTGCTACACCCTCCTCGACTCAGGCCAGAACGAGCTCGCTGCCGCCACCGTTGGCCCGATCGATAACGGTGAGGCCGAGCTGACCGCGGAGGGCCAAGCCGCCGACATCACCACCGCCACGGCCGCCGTCCCGCTGCGCACCTCGACGCGCCTCTCGGTCACGATCGGGGTCGCGGACCCCTTACTCGCGCAGGCGCTGGAAACCGCGATCGAGGCATCGCCCGCTCTCACCACCGCAACGACCGCGCCGACCCCGGCGATCGGCTCGATCACCGCCCGGCACGGAGGACTCAGGGTCGCCGACGAGGCAGGCCTCCTGCTCCATCGCGAGGCACTCCCGGCGGATGAGGCTGGCGTCGAAGGCGCGGTCGCGCTGATGGAGCACCTGGCCAGTGCCCACCGTTTCCGCGCGCTGCAACCCACCGACGACTCCAGCCGCCTGGCGGCGTCGGTGCAGGTCACGATCAGCCGCTACGACGACGACGGCAAGCCCGCCCCGCTCGTGGGCAGCGGCGAGCGTCTGTTCATCGGCGACCGGCTGTCGGTAACGGTCCGCAACCTGTCGCCCGACCCCCTCTACTGGTGGCTGTTCGACGTCGGAACCGACGCGACGATCGCTCTCGTCACCCAAGCCTCGCCGTCGGGCCGGGAGCTCGCGGCCGCCGGCCAGCCGGGCGACGCGACCACGTTCGGCGGCCCCGAGGGCCCCGGGCTCGTGTGGCCCGACTCGCTCCCGCACGACGGTGGCCGACCGGAGACCTTTGTCGTAATCGTGTCCGACCGTGCCCAGGACCTGAGCCCGCTGCGGACGCGCGGTGAGCCGGCCGAGGACAGCCCGCTCCAGCGCGAGCTCGACGCGGCCCGGACCGGCGTACGCAACTGGACACCCGAGGCCCCGGGCGGCCGCGCCCAACCGATGCGCTACCGCGTCGATCTGTGGGATGTGATCCTCGAGCCCGGCCCGCGGCCACGGCTCGACGAGCCGCGCTTCGCGCTCGACCAGCGCCCCGACGTCACCCTGCGGATGCTCACGCCGCGCGGCGGCGAGCGGCCGCCGGACAAGGTGGCGGTGAGGCTGGTCGCGCTGTCGGTGTTGAGAAACCACGCTCTGTTCCGCGCGACGGTCCGGCTCGACGCGATGGTGATCACCGGCGACGGTCAGGGCGGCGCGATCGGTACCCCACTCACCCAACGTTTCCCCGCGATCGCGAGCGGAGACCTGCTCCCGATGGACAATCTGCTGCTGTACGTCGGGCCGGTACGCGAGTTCCTCGACCTCGCGATCTGGGTCAACCGCGACGACGCCAAGGGCGCTGGACTGGCCGACCTGTTTGCCACCGAGGTGGTAAAGCCGGAGGTCAAGGCGGCACTGACCGTCGTCGGGGGACTGGTGATCGCCGCGCCTACCGTGGCCGTCGGGGTTGGGGCCGTGGTGGCGGTCGCCGAGTTGGTTCGCGTCGGCGCTCAGCTCGTGCGCATGGCGGTCGGCGACCACATCGGCTTGTACCGCACGTCGCTGCTCCCTTACGAGCGGTTCGGCGTCGGCCGGCATCCACCGGCTGGGATGGCTGAGGCGCAGCAGATCCAGTTCGCCTGGGAGGTGATCGAGCAGCCGTGAACGCCATCGAGGACGGTCCCGAGCGGCTGGACCCGAACGCACACCTGCCAATCGAGGTCATTGTCGGCACGCTGTTCCGCGTCTCGGTCGAGACATGGCGACAAACCGAGCCTGACGCCACTCGGAAACCGACACGCGCCGGCGAGGTACTCGACCTCCTCGTCCGCTGGGCACCGCCGGCGGCGGTCGCCGACCTCAGGCAGGGGCTTGCCGGCGGCGACCCCCGCGCCCTCGCGACGCTGGCCGCCGTCGAGGACCGACTCCGTGAACTGCTCGAGATCGTCTCGCCACGGCTAATCGCCCAGCGCGACGCGAAAGCCTGGAACGTTCTGCGCGAGGAGTCAGAGCTAACCGCGGCGATCGCCGACGCGCTCGGGGATGTGTGGCCGCTCGCGAACGCCAGATTGCTGCAGGCGCTCGCGGCGCGGGCTTCACGTGACGTGCTGGGGGCGATCGAGGCCTATCAATCGGCCATCGAGACGCTCGCCGGCGCTCCGCACGGGGAACACATGAGCGCCGTCGCGTACGACAACCTCGGGAACCTGCTGGGGGAGGTCGGCCAGCTGGACGAGGCCGTCGCCGCCTACGATGCCGCGCTCCGCTTTGAAACCCAGCCGGACGGCACGCGCTCGATCCTCGCTAACCAGGCCAACGCGCTGGCCGCTCTCGGGGAATACCAAGCCGCCGTCGGGCTCTATGAGCAGATCATCGCCGCCCTCGACGATCGGCAGCCCGACCCGCGCCGGCTCGCGGCTGCGCTCGACAACGCCGGTCAGTCGATCCGCCTGCTCGGCGACCTCGACAAGGCTGGGGAGTTGCTCGAACGGGCGCGGGCGCTGTGGCGGGCCGACGATCTCGGCGATCGAGCGGTGAACGCGCTCGCCCGCAGCGATCTCGCGCGAGACCGCAAGGACGAGCCCGCCGCCGCAACGGCCTTCCGCGAGGCCCACGATCTCGAGTTCGCTCGGGCGCGAGCGGAGATCGACCGCGACCACTATCGGGAGGGCTTCAAGACCGCGCGTGCCGGCGCGCTGCCCATGGAGCAGACGATGGCCCTGTTGGCCGGGTCGCTCGCGCCGAGCACCAACCCACTGGACCCGTTTCAGCCGTTCGTCGACGCCGCCGCGATTGCCCGCGACCGCGGCGACGTAGCGCTCGCGCTGCGGATCGACGCCAACCTCGCCGGGCGACTATTCGACGTCGGCGCCGTCGATCGCGCGGTCGCGCTGGCCTGGCGGATCCAGAACGAGGCCAATGAGCTTGGGCTCGCCTACGCGGAGTGCGCGGCGCTCGCCACCCTCGGGAGCCTCATCGCACAGGGCGTTGACGCCGACTTCCCGCTCGGGCCGCTGACTCCATATGCGTTCGCGACCACCCTGTTCGACCTTCACCTCGAATCTGTCGAGGACGCCGACCTCGATCCCGATACGGCCCGCCTCGAGCGGTTTTCCACGGGCGCCCTGGACAACGAGCTCGGTCTGTTGGCGAGTCGCCACGGCGCCTACGACCTCGCCGTCGGCTACATGGAGCGCGCCGTCACGGGCGCCCGCGCGCCAGAGCTTTCCGAGCGGCTGCTCAACCGGCTCGCCGGTCTGGCCTACGCCAAGGAGCATTCGGGCGACCGTGACGGCGCCCGCTCAATCGACGCCGAGCTGCTCGAGCTACTCGCCGCCGGTGACGTCAGCCCGCGCGGGGAAATAGTCGCTCGCCGGGCGATCGCCCACCGCCTCGCGGCGACCGAGCCGGAGCGGGCGATCGAACAGCTCCGCGCGGCCACCAATGCGCTAGAGCACCTGCGCGCCACGACGACCGGCGGCGGCCTCGCGCGGGCAGAAATTGCCCGCCAGTTCGGCGGGCTCGCCTCGATGCTCGCCGACCTGCTCCGCCAGCAGGGGGACCATGCCGCCGCGTTCGACGCGCTTCAGGGCGACAAGGCCCGGCGAACCATGGCGGTTCTAGCCGACCTCCACGGCGACAGCGACCGTCCGGCCACGGCCAACGAGATCGGTGCTCTGCTGCCGGCCGACGGGCTCCTGATCGACCTTGCCGTCGCCCCGTCGAGCGTGACTGCCTACGTCGTGTCACCCGGCGGGGCCGTCGCGGCGACCACCGTCGAGGGCGACCCGGAGGAGCTGACCGTCGAATTCGGCGACGTCCGGGACCGGCAGGAGAAGCTCGTCCGCTGCGTGCTCCGGAACGCCACCCTGACGACGCTCGCGGGGGAGCTGACGAACGGCGAGCGCTCCGGCAAAAGGATCTTTCTCGTCCCGGACGGGCCGTTCCACAACCTCCCCGTTCATGCGACGCCGATCGGCGACACTCCGTGGTACGAACGCGCACCCGTCGCGCAGCTGCCGGCCGCCGGAATCCTGCGGTTCCCGACGAGCGGTCGCGTACAGCAGTTGCGCTGCTACGTCGCCGGCGACTCGCACGGGGACCTGCCGCAGGCCGCGGCGGAGATCGCCGCCGTCGCGATGCTGCTGGGCACAGAGGCGCGTGGACAGAAGGCCTGCACGCGAGCGGCGCTCGAGCAGATGCTCACCACGGACGAGCTGGACATAGTCCACCTCGCCGTGCACGGCCGGGGCGATGTCCGGCGCGGCGGACGGGCGAGCCTCCTGTTCGCGGCCGATACGCCAAGCGGCGTCGAATGGGTGCCGTTCGACGCCCTCGCCCAGCTGCCTTGGCGCGCTCGGCTCGTCGTGTTCTCGGGCTGCAGCACCGCGGTCACCGGGCCACGGCAGGGCTCCGAGCTCGTCGGCGTCGCCCGGGCGGCGCTGGAAGCGGGTGCCGGCGCGGTGATCGCGTCGCTCTGGCCGGTCGGCGACGAGCCCGCCAAGGTGATGATGACCGCTTTCTACCGGTCGCTGCGTGCCCACCTCGACGCGGGCGTCACGGACATCCGGGTGCCGCTCGACGACGCGCGGGGCGAGCTACGCAGCTGGCTACAGACCACCGACCGCGGCGATCGCCACGCCCGCGACGGCCGCGAGTGGCCAGTCGAGGGTCCGCCGCCGGCCGCGCCAGGGCACCCTCCGCCGGAACCCACCGTGGCGAACGCGCTCGAGTGGGCGCCGTTCGTGCTAGTCGGCAACCCACTGTGGGCGTAACGCGGACAAACGCGACGCTCTCGGTGAACGTCGCCCCGAGCTCTGAGTCGCCCGCGGGGGGCGACTGAGATCAATCACACGAGCGACACGTAGGTAACTAGCGACGACTGGTTCTTGAGCGTGCCGGCCGCGGTGTAGCACGCCACGTCTCGCACGATCACCTGCGCAGCCGAGGCCGGAGTGGCCCAGAGCGACAGTAGGTTGCAGAAGCCGGGACCCACTTTGAAGGCGGAGACCTGCACGTCGTCCGGTAGCAAGCCGACCCTCGGGAAGACCACGAACCGCAGCCCGACGCCGGCGGTTCTCACCGTGTTCAGACCACCGAGCGAGTTGAAGTTCACCGCGGGTGGCACTGGGGCGTAGGGCCCCGCCAGCAACGGCTGGTTGTCAAAGGTGTAAGCGAACGCCTTGGGCTGGGTACCCACCACCGATCGACCACGATGGTAGGTGAGCGTCCATCCGGTCTTGAGCGGGGCGACGCCGGCATTGAAGCAACGCACCTGGAAGACCTGCGCGGCCGCGATCGACGCCCACCCGTTGATCTCGCACTTGGCGGGTGCCGCCGCGTCCACGGCGGTCACCTGAACGTTGCCCGACCGAGTGGCCGAGCCCAGGCCGGGGAGCGAGACGTTCCACACTCCGACCGGACCGGCAACGACATGGTTCACGGCCCCGGTGGAGTTGAAACTCGCCACGATTCCAGTCGTGGGCTCGAAGTGCACGTAGCCAAACGCGCGACCTGGCGGAATCGGACCCTTGGAACTACTCTCAAAGGTAATCGAGAACGGCACGAAGACCGGCGCGCCACCCGGCTTGTAACAGCGGACGGCGACAACTTCGTTCGCACCCACCGGAGCCCACTTCTGCGCCTGACACCAAACCGGCCCGGGAGCGACCGCCGTCACGTGGACGACGCCGCCCTTGGTGGCGATCTGCGGAAAGGTCACGAATACCTGCCCGACGACCCCAGGCGTGACATGGACCTTGAACGGGGCGGGCCAGCTACCGGCCTGGTGGGCCAGAACCGGTATCCCGGGAACCGTCGGCTTGTCGACGTACGCGAACCCCCAACGATCAGGAATCGCCGCCCGAGCCGCTCCCGCGAGGACCGATGCCAGGGACGCCGCTAAGCAGAACGCCACCACGGCCGACACGACTCGATGCCTGTTCATCGCGATGCCCATATCACGCTCCCCACGTCCCGATTGGATGACGTCCAAGATAGTGCCGAACCGAAAGCCCGTCAGTATCGCGGGGGTCTCGATCCCGTCTCGGATCTCTGAACCACCTCGCTGGCCTGGTGTCCCTGACGGGGCACTAGCATTGCTGGCATGGAGGTCACGTTCACCAAGGCCTCGGGGCGGCGCTACTTCATGACGGTCGTCCGCGAGCGAGGCGTCGAACTTGCGCCTCGCCAAGGACCCGGCTATCACGATCACCTGCCTCACGATGCCGTCCACTTCATCGTCGAGTCCGAGGCCGGGCTGGCTGGCGCGGTGGTCGGTCGACTCGCCAGGGGCGAGAGCAACATCTTCGCCGCCCGCGATGGGAGCGTCCAGCGTCGCGTCGCCCGGCGGGAGGCCAGACGGCCACGGCACCCCGCTGACGAGCAGGATATGGCGCGCTCGGAGTTGCTCGCGTCGGTGGCGCTGCCGATCTGGGAGCTGCGGGCCGGGCACCGCAGCGAGCTCCCTCCGTGGGTTCATGGAGAGGAGACGGGCGCCGTGGATGCCGATCTTCTGCGGCGGATCATGACCAGACTGGATGACTTCGCACGGCAATGGAGCCGGCTCCCCGTCGACGGCAGCATGACCCTGAGCTGGCCGCTGTCCGTGCCCCGTCGGCTCGCGAGCTCGAGCCGCGGGCGAGGCTCGAGGACGCCGAGCGGCCAAGGTCCGTCCCGTCGTGTCCGCCGGGCCGGCGGTGCCAGGTAGCCAGTCCGACTCGCCGCGGACGGCATGAAGCTAGGACGACCGTGACCGATCCGGCGCGCGGCTCAGCCGCACAGGCGCGGAGCTCTCGGGGACTCGTCCGCGCTGTGCTCGATGACAAGGACGGCCCACTGCCGGCGCTGCTGCTCGCTTTGACCGTGCTGGCCGGGGTCGTCGACGCAATCAGCATTCTGCGCCTGGGGCACGTGTTCGTGGCGACCGTGACCGGGAACCTGGTGTTCCTCGGGCTGGCTGCGGCCGGCGCGAAGGGGTTCAACGTGGGCACCTCCGCGCTCGCCGTGGGTGGATTCATCGTCGGCGCGCTGATTGGCGCTCGGGCGTGCCAGGCCGCGCGCTCACACCGTGGCCTTGCCCTGCGCAACGTGCTCGGGGTCAAGGCGTCGCTGGCGGGGGTGGTCACCGCCGCGGCGTTCATTTTCAGCTCACCCTTCTCGACTGGCGTCCGCGACACGATCCTGGTCCTGCTGGCGATCTCGATGGGGGCCCAGCTCGCCGCGATCCGCTATCTCAAGGTCCCCGACCTGATGACCGTGGTCTTGACCATGACGATCACGAGCGCGCTGACCGAGCGCGGACGCGGGTGGAACGACGCGGTCCTGATCCGACGTGGGCTGTCGTTGGTCGCCTTTGCGGTCGGCGCCCTTTCCGGGGCACTGCTCGTCCTCTACGTGGGCGTGGCGGCGGCGCTGTCACTTGGCCTCGCGATCATCCTCGGTGCGGCGATCGCTGCCCATCTGGTGTCGCGCAGCTCCGCGAGCTGGGCGGCGCCCAGATAACTGAGACGCCGACGTCCGGCTCCAAGTTCACGTAAACGAGTGATGTTTTTGCACGGCGCCGCCGTGCAGACTGCCGCTCGTTCAGTCAAATCTGCACGGAGGGCCGTAATGCCAAGTCTCGCTTTCGCAGCACCGATTCTGCCCGCGAAGACCGACGAACTCCGCGAATCCGCGGCCTCGCATCTACAGGGCGAGCGCAGGGCCGCCTATGAGGCATCTCGCCAACGCCACGGCATCACGCGCGAGGCCAGCTGGATCCACCAGACGCCGAACGGCGACATGTTCGTGGTCTACATCGAGGCCGATGACATCGAGGCGGCAATGGCGGGCCTGGGCAGCTCCCAGGACCCGTTCGACGTTTGGTTCCGCGAGCAGACGCGCGAGATGCACGGGATCAATATCGAGGACGGCTTCCCGCCCCCCGAGCCGCTGCTCGATTACCGCGCGGATCGCGTCGAGGTCTGAGGCGAGGGCCCCTCTAGACGAGTGATTCCGTTCTCCGGGGTCAGTGATCGGCGATGATGAAGCGGCGCCCCGGCCGATGATCTCACTGGGCACTCGCGCCGCTGCCTCCCCCGGCTTCGCACCACGGTGGCGCCCGCGGGTCGGAACGCGGGTGGGCTGGGGAAGGGGACGCGGACCGTCGGTTTCGGCGTTGCCGTGGCGCTCGCCGGCGGGGCGGCACCGACCACAGCGGCGCCTTTGTACTTCTGTGATAGGCGCCGATCCCGACAGAACCCTCAGATTTGAGGGGCCGTGGGGGATCCGTCTGGCTATATCTGACAGATCCCCATCGCCCTCGCCCCCCACAGGACAAAAATGTCACACGACTGACAATCGGCCAGACATCTGCCCGCAAAGCCGCTCTTTCGAGGTCGAAGACACGCTCAGAAATTGTAGGTTCTTGATAATCCGCCCCGGGGATGGCGCGCCGAGCCGCTGGCCACGACACCCACTCGGGCGGCGACCGCCCCAGCCACGCCGTCTCTATGGAGGTCGTCGGTTTGTCGAGGGGGTTGGGTGGTTTTAGGGGCCGCGGGTCGTGGTTTGTGTGGTTGGAGCGGTGCTCATCTCTCTATCGCCTCTTCGGCTGCCAGGATCAGGTTGATCGGTGCTCGCTCCGGTGGCGCATTTCCCCAAAGGACCGTCTAGGCGGTCAAGGGGTGCGCGGCGCTTGCCGGAGCGAAGGGCTTGAACGGTTGGTTGCGGGTGAGCATGTGCCAGATCGTCGCGGCGAGTTTGCGGGCGAGTTCGATCTGCGCGACCTTCGCGCCGCGTTGCGGTCCGAGGCGGCGTTTGGTGCGTTGCTAGCGGTCTTTGTAGAGCGGGCTGGTGCTGGCGTGGATCGCGGCTTCCATCAGCCCCCAGCGCAGGTATGTAGGGCCGTGCTTGGACAGCGGGCCGCGCAGATCGGTATTGCCGGATTGGTAGACGCGGGGCACAGGCCGGAACTCGAGCTCGGCCATCACGCGGCGGCCGGTCGCTCCGAACAGGCGCGAGACCGCGACCCGGTGCCCGAACGTGATTAGCGTCGAGTGCACCCGGTTCTTGAGCATGGTGCGATAGCGGACCAGGTGCAGCCGCCACCGCGAGCGTTCCCGCTCGGCGCGGACCCCCGGGCTCGGCAGCCAGATCGCCGGGACCAGATCGCGCCACGAGAGCTCGGCCAGCACCCGCGCGTCGACCTTGGTGAGTCTTGCACGCCACCGGCGCCAACCCCTTCACCCGCTGCGCGTCAGCGACCAACACCTCCCACCCCCAACCGACTAGCTCATCTCGGCCATCACAATCGATCGGCGAGCGGAACTACCCAACGAGCTCCCCCCGCCCGAGATCACGCACACACCAACCCGACGACGACTCAGATCCAACCCAACATGCAACACCCAACACCTCCCCTTCGCTGAAGCACCCGCGCAGGAACAGCCCGGTCGATCACGTACCGTGAAACCAGGTCGGTCCCCCGCTTCGATTTAGCCGGCCACGCGGCGGCTACCGCGCGCGCCTACAACGCACTTCGATCCGGAGGACCGACCTCCTGCCAACCAGGCCTCCTCTATCGCCCTCCCAAGCAAACCGCGCCCCACAACGCGACGGCCCACACGGAAGCGCTCGACGAACGCCCCCGGCGCCACCCGCCACCCGCCACCCGCCACCCGCCACCCGCCACCGCCGGAAGACTCCCAAACACCGCCACGACCACTACTAGTAGCCGAAGCGGCAGACCGTAGCGGCGTTCCGATATGCCGGCGAGGCGACGTCGATCGTGTCCGGAACCGCGATGAAGACCCCATCACGACCGATCACCTGGCTGTAGCCGTTGCTGCTGGAGGGCGGCGTCGTCGTGGGGTCGGGGAACCCGCTCACGCCGTGCGCCCGCATGCACTCGGAGGTGGCCAGCATCGCTTGCTTGTCCTGGGCCGTCGGTTCCGTGGGCGGTCCGCCTCCCGGCAGCAAGTGTCGGCAATCTGACTGGGCGCCCTTGAACGCGGGCGAGAACGGATTGATTCCCGAGCCGGCCTGGATCTGGATCCCGCCCCCCGGGCTGGGGTCAGGGAAGTCGGGCACGCCGTGCGAGCGCATGCACTCTGCGAACGCGAGAAACGCCGAATGCCCGGCGGCGACGGAAGTCGTCGAGTGGCTCGAGGAGCCGCAGGCCGCGATCGTGAGCACGCAACCCAGCACCGCGAGCGCGACCGGCAGGCGACGACGCTCGGAGGTGGATGATTCGATAGGGATCGCGCTCCGCATCCGGCCCGAGTTATAAGCAGCGATCGATAACACCCACGTAACGTCGCGTGTCTGCGGCCGATAAGGCACTGCGATTTGCGTAGGCTGTTCCAGGTGTCGATCGGCGGACGCGTTATTGCGTATGTCACAGCGCTGGTGGCGACGTCGGCTGCCGCGGGCGCTCTGCTCGGTGTTGCCTCGTCCAGCGCGGCCGTCCGACGGAGCCCGGCGAGGCCGGCGACGGTCCATCCGAGCGTGCGGCTGCCCGCCGGAACGATCGTGCTCGAGTTGCCGCAGACGCGTTGGCCCCACCTGGTTCCCTCCGGCTTTCTTGGTGTGGGCGTCGAGTACAAGACGCTTTTGCGTTACGCCGGTCGAGACGCAAAGGCCGTCGACCCGGTGTTCGAACAGCTGGTCCGCAACCTCTCGCCCGGGCAGCCGGCGCAGGTCCGGATCGGCGGCGACACGACGAACTGGAGCTGGTGGCCGGTGCCCGGGATGGCCCCGCCGCCCGGTGTGAGCCAAACGCTTACCCCTCATTGGGCCGCTGTCGCCAAAGCGTTCGTGCAGGCCGTGAACGCCCGTCTGATCATGGGCATCAACATCAAGCCCGACAGCGTGAAAGTGGCCGTGACCGAGGCGCACCAGCTGCTGTCAAGAATGCCGGCGGGCTCAATCGAAGCCTTCGAGCTCGGCAATGAGCCCGACATATTCAGTAGCTTCGGCACCGGCTCCGGGAAGTACACCTTCGACACGTTTCTCCGCGCCTGGACGCGGATTGCCAAGGCGATGCCGCCGAAGGTCCCGCTGGCCGGCCCCTCGTTCACCGGGTCGCCGTGGTCCCGCGACCTCGGCCGCTTCCTGTCCAAGGAGCCGCTGGTGCGGATCGTGACCGGACACCGGTACCCGCTGAGGGCCTGCGGGGACCCGACCTCACCGGTCTTCCCATCGGTTACGAACCTGCTCGCCCCGCAGGCTTCGTTTGGCCTGGCCCAGGGCACAGTGCGGTGGATCAAGACGGCGCACGCGGATCATCTGCCGATCCGAATCGACGAAATGAACACCACGCCGTGCCCGGGAGGAGCCCTCGTGCTGCGGACGTACGCGGAGTCTCTGTGGGGTCTGCGGGTCCTGTTCGAGATGGCGGATGTCGGCGCGGACGGCGTGAACGTCCAGACCACGGCCGCCGGGTCCGACGACCTGTTCACGCCCACCGAGACCAGCAAGGGTTGGGAGGCGGCGGTGCAGCCGGAGTACTACGGCCTGCTGATGTTCGCCAACGCCGTCTCGCCGGGGGCGAGGTTGGTTCGACTGTCCAAGTCGGGCACGGCATCGACTCAGGCGTGGGCGACGCAGGCGACGGACGGAACCATCCGCGTGGTGGTGATGAATCTGGGCAGCCAGTCACAGACCGTCGCGGTCAACGGCGGGACATCCTTGGGGCCGGGGAAGCTCGAGCGACTCGAGGGATCGAGCCTGACGACCACCTACGGCGTGACACTCGGCGGGCAGACGTTCGGTTCTGAGACCACCACGGGGCGGCTCGCCGGCCGGCCGCGGATCTTTACCGTCAGACCGCGCGGGCACGATTACCTCGTCAGCATGCCGCCGCTGAGCGCGGCGATGCTGACGATCCAGTAGGTGATCTCGCGCCAGACTGCCGGCGGTGAGGCGCTAACCGCGAGGGTGCGCTACTTGGCGACGAAATACGTCGTTAGCTCGCCAGGCTCAGATGGGAATCCCGACGAGCTGCCGGCACCCGCGGGTCTCGACCAACGAGAGCCCAAGATCGACCGAGACAACCCGCCGCAGCTCGTCGGTGATCTGGGTCCCCACGACCTTGTCGTTGCTCAGGTCGTTCACGAGCGTGCCGATTGCCGCGAGGTTGCCGCTCGCGACGCTGCTCGCGGCTCCCTCGATGTCGTGCAGCCGCGACTCGATGTCGGACCGGAGCTGAGCCGTCTCGGCGCGGGCCTGCGCGGTCTGCGCCGGGGGCAATCCGAGCTTGTTCAGCTGGCTCAGCATGTGAGTGGTGGCGTTGATCGCGTCGTGGATCCGGGCCACCGGACCGAAGCCGAAGTTGAGGCTCGTCCCATCGTGCTGGAGCTCATTCTTCCAATCCAGGATGTCCGTGCACATGCCCGAGGCCCACTGCTTGTCGAGCGCCGTTCGCTCGGCCGCGAGCGAAGCTTGCGGCCTGGGCCGGGACGCGCGCGGGGTGCCGAAGATGCCGGGCAGTGGGATCACGCCGAAGCCGACGGCGACCGCCACCGCGGCCACGACGCCGCCGGTGATCAGCAGAGCTCGCCGCAAGGGGCTGTGATGGCCGGCGGAGGTCATGAACTCGGTCAGCATGCCCACCGGAATGAAGAACCGACGCAGAAAGTCCCCACAACGTCATAAGAGCCGACCCCCGGAGGGCGGGCGGCGCAGTCCGTCGGCTCAGCCCGCTGCACCGTCCTGCGGCACGAGCAACGTCTTTCCAACCGTGGCTCGAGCCTCGATAGCGCGGTGCGCTTGCGCGGCAGCGCCGAGCGGGACCCGCTGCCCGATCACGGGATGGAACTCGCCGGCGGCGGCGGCCGCGAGCGCCCGGGCCGACAGCGCCGCCAGCTCTCCGGGATCGGCGGCGGCGCCGCGCAGCCGCGTCACCCCGCGGTCGGCCAGTTCCTCCTCGGTGATCGCCGCGAAGCTTCCGGACGCCATCCCAAAGGTGCACAGACGGCCGCCCGGTGCGAGCAGCTCGAAGGCCGCGCGACCGATGGCGCCGCCGACGCCATCGAACACCACGTGCACCCCGCGGCCACCCACACCGGCCGCGACCGCCTCAACCCACGCGCTTGCGTCATAGTCGACCACTAGCTCGGCTCCGAGCGAGCGCGCCACCGCGAGCTTGTGCTCGCCCCGCGCAGCCGCGATGACCCGACCGCCGGCGCGCCTGGCGAGCTGCACCAGCAGCGATCCAACGCCGCCCGCGGCGGCCTCGACGAGGACCGTCTCCCCCGGTCGGACGGCCGCCCGCTCGATCAACGCGATCGCGGTCCGGCCGTCGGCGAGGAGGGCGACGGCATCGCTCATTTCAATTGCGTCGGGGACGGAGATGATTCGCTGCATCGGGACCGAGGCCAGCCCGGCGTAGCCCCCGGTCCCGCCCGTGGTCGCGAGCACGCGCGCGCCGGCCAGCTCGCGACCGACCTCCGCGCCGAAGGCCACCACGGTGCCGCCGACGCCGTTGCCGGGGATCGCGGGTAGCCGCCACAACATCGACGGATGCGGAGCGCTGCCCCGTCTGATTTGCGTCTCCACGAACGTCACGCTCGCGAACTCGACCTCGATCAGCACCTCCGCGGGACCCAGCGCCGGATCCGCGACCTCTCGCTCGACCAGGACCTGCGGTGGCCCGAACTCCTCGACTACGATCGCCCGCACGTGAAACTCTCTGACCCAGACACGCGAACGATCGTGCCCGGTAACGCTCCCAACGACAACCGTCAATTGGTCCTAGGCCCCAGTCGGCCCGGGGGCGCGGTGGGCCGGCTCGTACGCGACGGCGTCGTGTTGGCCTATGACGACGCGGGACGCGGCGACCCGCCGCTGGTCTTCGTCCATGGGATCGCCTGCCACCGTGGCTTCTGGGCCCCGCAGGTTGCGCATTTCGTTCGGCGTCACCGCGTCCTGGCGGTCGACCTGCGCGGTCATGGCGCCAGCGACGCGCCGCGACAGCGTTACACCATGCGGAGCTTGGCCGAGGATCTCATGTGGACGTGCGCTCAGTTGGAGATCTCGCGTCCCATCGTCGTCGGACACAGCCTTGGCGGGCTGGTGGCAGTCGAGGCCGCGGCGGCCTATCCCGACAAACCCGGTGCCGCGGTGCTGATCGATTCCGTGCTCCTGTCGCAAGGCGATCGAACCGATGCCGTGCATGACCTCGTCGCCGGGCTGCGCGGCCGGAATTCGGAACCGACGTTGCGCGAGTACTTCGGGAACTTCTTCGGTCCGTACGACAGCCCCGAGCGGCGAGCCTGGATCCTGAACGAGGCGGTCCGGACCCCGGCCTACGTGACCAGCTCGATCTGGGAGGAGTCGCTGAGCTGGAACGACGCCGATGCGCTCGAGCGCTGCCGGGTGCCAATGCTCTACCTCGACGCCGGCACTCCGAACGCCGATCTCGCGCGAGCGCTGCGACTGCAGCCTGATTTGGTGATCGGTCGCACGATCGGCTCCGGCCACTTCAGTCCGCTCGAGGTTCCCGAGCAGGTCAACGCGATGCTCGACCGGTTCATCGCGATGATCGGCTGACCGGCGCCGACGAGGTAGGGTTGGCGGGTGGGCGCTGACGCCGAGCAGACGGCCATCTCCGCCGATGGAACCACGATCGCTTTCGGGCGCGGCGGTACGGGGGACGCGCTGGTCGTGGTCCACGGCACCGGGGGCGATCGAAGCCGGTGGTCGATGGTTCTGCCCCAGCTCGAAGCCCAGTTCACCGTGTACGCCATGGACCGCCGCGGGCGAGGCGCCAGCGGCGACGGCTCCGCGTACGCGATCGAGCGCGAGTTCGAGGACATCGTCGCCGTCGTGGCGGCGGTCGGCGCGCCGGTAACCCTGCTGGGACATTCCTACGGTGCGATCTGCTCGCTCGAGGCGGCCGAGCGCGCCGGCACCGTTCGCCGGCTGATTCTGTACGAACCTCCGCTCCCGATCGGCCTCGAGATCTATCCGCCGGGGCTGATCGATGAGCTCCAGATGCTGCTCGACGCCGACGAGCGCGAGGGGCTGCTGACCACGTTCCTGACGGAAGTAGTACACGCGCCACCGGATCAGGTCAGGCTGATGCGAGGCCTCCCCAGCTGGCCGTCACGGCTGGCGGCCGCGCACACGATCGTGCGCGAGCTTCGCGCCGACGAGAAGTACGTGTTCAGCCGTCAGCGGTGGGGCGGACTCGAGACCCCCACGCTGTTGTTGATGGGTGGGGACAGTCCACCATTTCTGACCGAAGCCACGAAGTCGCTGCACGCCAGCCTCCCCCACTCAACGCTGAAAACGATGTCGGGACAGCAGCACGCGGCCATGGACACCGCGCCGGACATGTTCGTCGGCGAGGTCGTCGCCTTCTGCGCCGCGGCCTAGAGATGCCTGATCAATGGTCGTCGCGTCAACCCGGTCCGGGCGTGGGCGTGGTGCGACACCGTCGGTGGCGGTCGTATTGGTTGCGGTGGGCCGGCGGCAGCTTCGAGCCGGATCGTCGTTTTGCTGGGGACGGGGGACGGAAAGTCAGGTGTGTGAGGGCATTGCAACGCGGGGAAGATTTGTCAAAAGGTGACAACGGCATATTCCGGGGTCCATTCGGTGTTCGCGGCGAACGATGGCAAATTACCTCCACCCCTCGGAGGAAAATTGACGAACTTCGCCGTCGACAACCGGATTCCCGGCACGGTGACCTAAATCAGCCCCGCGGCAGGGCGAAGGTTGGGCACTACGCGGGCCTGCAGAGCCAAAACTTTATATGTTAATGACAAATTTCTCCCAGGGAAACATCCCGCGCCCTCGGACCCGCTAAAGCGCACGCCAGCATCAGAGACCGACCCGCGCAAACGGCCCAACCCTCCCCCTTCAAAGCAAACTCCGCGGGCCGCGCGACGGCGCGTTCAGGGAACAGCGCTCGCGCCCATCCTCCCCGCCGGTGGCCACCATCCCGCCGATCGTCGCGTCGGCTCCGGGGCCCGCTATGAGCGGCGAACGGCGCGTTGGGGCATCGTGCGCCGGTGAACGCGCAGATGCTCCGCGCCAGTGGCGGACAGCGACACGAGCACGCCCCGCCCGGGGGCACGAGCCCGGACGATGAAGCCGAGGTCGTTCGCGTCCTCCCATACAGGCAGGCGGGGACACGAGGTCCGCCATGCCTCGATCACCTCGTCGTAGGGACGACGGCTCGAGCCGATCCACTCCAGCAGATCGAGGATCAGAGCGTCGACGGTTTCTGAGTCCGGAGCACGCGGCGGAATGGAGGCTTTGTCTGTTATACCGATAGCACCTATCACATTACCGGAGCGCTCCGTGGGTGATCGGCACCGACAGAAGCGCCGCGCTATAGGCCGGGAGCGTCACCAGATACTCGCTATGGGCTCGAGGCACGACTCCTCTGACCGGCCTTCCGGTCCACTGCGCATCCTGGTCGAGGCTCTGGCCGCCGAGCGTCACGCCTGACTCGGCGCTTGGGGACACGGCAAGCAGACGTTGGACCGTGGCCGACGCGGTGGCAGGGAGTTGCGAGTTAACGTGCACGTCTCGCGGGCCCTTGTTGATGTACAGGACGTGCAACGTGCCGGTGCCGACCTTGACCGCCCACACCTTCACGTGATCCGTGCCTGGACTGCGTAACCGGGTCTGCACCAGCTGCGCATCGGGGCCGAGCGTGCGGGCAAACAGGATCAGACCGTAGAGCAGAGGGCGCGCGACGAAGCGGGGACCGTCAAAGGTGAACGGATCGTTAATCGCGTGCTGGCGGGCATGAAGGTGGACGGCCTCGACGCCGGCGCGCTCCAACTCGAACACGGCATCAGGCGCCCACAGGGCGGTGGCGAACGTGTTACTGACTCCCGGCATGCCCCCGCAGGTGATCGAGTTGAACTCCGTCAGGACGAACGGTAACCCGGCCAGGCGGGCAAGAATGACCGCCGGCTCGATTGAGTTCGCCATCCCGACGGTGGCGTTCTCGCTGAGGATGCGGTCAATCGTCGGGTACTGCGAGGTGCCGGGAAACGTGCACCCGGAGTACGGATAGCGATGGCCGCTGACCACCCGCAACCCTGGATGGGGGTCGCGCAGGAGCGCCACGATCCAGCTCAGATCGGCCCGCGGATTAGCCAGCGCGGGCGCGTACAGCGGCACGTGCGGCACGACGCGCGAGAGCAGTCGGGAGTAGGTGTTGAAGTCTCCGACATAGCTGGCGGGAGTGATGTCGTTCGGTAGCGCCCGTCCCTCGAACCTGACCGCGTCAGTCGCCTGTACCCAGAACGCGCGACTGTAGAGGTCGGGCTCGTTACCCACTTCGAAGCCGATGATGCTCCCCGTCGGCATCGTCGCCTCGGCCTCTTGGGCCCACGCAGCCGCCTCGTGCGGCGTGGCCGTGATCAAATTCAGGTCGATGATCACACGCAGACCGATCTCGCGTACCAGCCTCGCCGTACGCGCGATGAAGTCCTCGGTGAGGCCGAAGGCCCAGCGAGGCAGATCGTGAACCGTCGGATCGAACAAGGTGTGATCGGATGAGTCACCCCCGATCCGCAGCACGAACGGTCCATCGCCGGGGACGTGCAGCATCGAAATCACGCGCGCGTAGAGCATGATGTGGCGCTCGTCGACCGGCAGAGTCCAGTACTCGGTCGAAAGCCCCAAGAACGAATGGGGCACCGGACTGAGCGAGGCTCCCTTGGCGATCGTCAGCTCAGCGTCTAGAGGCTGGCTGGCTGACGGCTGCGGTTGCAACGCCGGCGGGTTGACCGTCCGGTGCCGAGTTCCGCCGCTCACCAGCGCGACCACGAATACGCCGGCGACCACGATCGCCATCGCCAGAGAACCCGCGATCCGCACCCCGGCGCCCATGCGAAGATCGCGTCCTCTCCTCCTCATCCCCAGCGCGATCATATCCTTCGCCCCGGAGTTACTGCCCAACCCTGACGTTTGACTGCTTAGCCGGCGCGGTCAGCCCATTCTTACCGGCCCCCACCTAGACAGCCTCGGCCGGATTGGTAGCTTGTTCCGGATCGGCAGTGGCGCGAGCGTCCTGCCTAGTCGGTAGGCGCCGCGCGGCCCAGCCCGCGCGGCGCGGAAACTCGGCTGAGGAGAGTCCATGGGTCAAGCGGTGATCCACTTCGAGGTGCAGGGCAAGGACCGCGAGGCGCTATCGCGCTTCTACCAGCAGTTGTTCGATTGGAAGACCAACGACGTCGCCGAGATGGACTACACGGTGATCGAAACCGGCGGCGACGGCGGAATCAACGGTGGGATCGGCGGCACGCCCGAGGGCTCGCCCGGCGGCGTGATCTTCTACGTCCATTCCGATGATGTGGCCGGGTCGTTGAAGCGCGCCGAGGAGCTCGGTGGACACGCGGTCGCGGGTCCGACGGATATGCTCGGGGGACGCAAATGGGCGCTGTTCGCCGACCCCGAGGGCCACGTGATCGGCTTGTTCGGAACGGGCTAACGTCCCGGTCGGCGTGGGTCACTCGCCCCGCACGGTGAACACAATTGACACGCCGTGGCCCCCGACAACGGTCGCCGTCAGCCGGTAGTGACCGCGTGCCAACCGCCGTCCCCCGAGCCTGCCGTCGACGCGCACCCGGTCGACGCCGGAGTGTCCACTGATCGTCCGCGTGCCCCAAACCCTGGGCAAGCGACAGAACTCGCCACGCGTGGCCCCGATCACGCAGTGCCGGCGCGGCCGGCGACCTAGATCGAGCCGGACGAGCCGCAACTTCACTCGGGCCGGGCGGCTGAGCCTGAACTTGATCGTCGCCCGAGCGCCGGTTCCATGGTCCTGCAAGGGGTTCGGAGTGACCGACAGGCCGCTTAGCGTCGAGGCGGCCTCAGTCGTGAAGGTGACCACCACCGCCCCGTGGACGGTTGAGTCATCGAAGTCGGTGAATTGGCCGGCACTCGTCGTGGCCTCGATGGCCCAGCTGCCGCCGCCGCCGCCGCCACCGCCACCCTGGCCGGTGGAGTTGCTGCCACCGCCACCGCCACCGCCCCAGCCGCCGCCACCGCTGCCCCCACCATCGCTGTAGTAACCACCACGCGACTCGCCTTCGCCGCCCTGGCCGAGGGTGCCGACGTCCGGCAGCGAGGTGACGTTCTCCCACCCGGTGGTGCCGACCGGGCCGCTATTCCCGTGCACGGGCCCACCCTCGCCGCCGGCTCCGTTCTGGCCGGAGTGACCATCATGGCTGTGGGTACCGCCTCCCGCGTGTCCGGCGCCGCCGCCGCCGCCCTGGCCATTCTGGTTCCCGCCGCCGGCGCTCCCGCCCGCGCTGTTGCAGTCGTTGCCGCCGCCGCCGTTGCCCGCGATGTTTGCCGATCCTGAGGTGGTCGCGGTGGCGGTGGCGCCGTCGCCACCGGACTTGCCGTCGCAGCCGTTACCCGGACCGCCGCCACCGGCTCCGCCGCCGCCTGCGTCGAGCAAGACGTTCGTGCTCGAGCAGCCGAGGATGCACGGCGTGTTCGTGGCCAGCGACACCGAGGCGACGATCGACGAGGCACCCCCCAGGGCGCCGGCCTGAGAGATCGTCGAGCCGTCGCTGCCGACGTAGTAGAAGAGGTTCGGTCCCCAGGTGGACTGATAGCTCGACGCGGTGGTAACTGTTTCCGCGTGGCCGCCGTCGCCGCCGTCGCCGCCGCTGGGGCCATACCCGTCCGAGCCGTAGCCGCCGTAAGCGTCGATCACCATCGGCGACGTGTCACTCACCGCGGAGTTGGCACCCTGCGCATCGGCCACCAGCGTGCTGATGGCAATCTCAGATCCGGTCGTCGGGAGCTGACATTGCACGGCGCCGTTGCCGGATTGCGGCTGACAGATCGAGTCGGCGATCCGCGCCCCGACCGGACGCCCGCGAGCCTGGCCGACACTCGAGCCGACCAAAATCGCCACCGCCACCACCAGCGCGCTCGCGGCGAGCACGCGGCCACACCTCCGGCCTACCCTGATCCCCTGCAAGCTGATCACATCCTTCGTGGAATGGACAACCCCGGGCGGCAGTCTATCCCTCATACCCCGCGCCCGTCGACTGCCGCCGATCGTCGACATGGGAAGATTGGGGAATGGATCTGAACGCGGCGTTCGAGCCGATCATGGCGGAGGTCAAGGCCCTCCTTCCCGCCGATGCCGCGGTCGTCGACGCGCACACCCACCTCGGTCGCGACGAGGACGGGCAGTCCCTCGAGCGCGATGCGCTGATCGGCTTTCTCGACCAGGTCAGCCCGGCCGCGCAGGCGTGCACGTTCCCGTTACACGACCCCGAGCGGGTGCCCAGCTACCGCATCCCCAACGATCGCGTCTTGCGCTGGGCCGAGGAGTCGGGCGGCCGGCTGTATCCCTACTGTCGCCTCGACCCCGCGGATGATCCGGTCACCGAGGCGGAGCGATGCCTGGCGCTCGGCGCCCGGGGGATCAAGCTCCACCCCCGCGCACAGGCCTTCGGGTTCGACAACCACGCCGCCGAGTCGATCTGGAAGGTCGCCGACGAGGCCAGGGTGCCGGTTCTGATCCACGCCGGGCGCGGCATGCCGCGGATGGACCCGCTCGCCGATCTCGCTCTGCGGTTTCCCGACGTCGTGCTCGTGCTGGCGCACGCAGCGATCGCCGATCAAGGCATGTTCGCGTCGAGGCTCGCCGATCATCCCAATATCCTCTACGACACTTCGACCTTCTCCGTGTTCGATCTGCTCGAACTGTTCGCCCGCGTCCCCGCGGAACGGATCGTGTTTGCCTCAGACGTCCCCTACGGCCGCCCGTTGGGGGCGATGCACACCGTGATGAGAATCGCCCACTACGCCGCGCTCGACGACGCCGAGCGCCGAGCGCTGGTCGGCGGGACGATGCTCGACGTCCTCGAGCGCCGGCCGCTCGCCGCGCCCCAGGCGCCCCGAGTACCGGAGATCCGCAAGGTCAGCGGGCGCCTCACGCGCATCAACGGCTACGTGATGATGGCGTTCGCGGCTGGGCTCAGCGGCGGAATGCCGCCCGATTTCAGTCGCGGGCTGCAGTACATCGCGCTCGCGCGGGCCGCGTGCCGCGACCCCGATCCGGGCCCCATCGGGCCAGCGCTGGCACGGATCGACGAGTTTCTCGCCGACGCGGAGCAGATACTCACAACCGACGGCCAGCAAGCGCGTCTGGCGTTCGGCCTGGTGATGGCCGCGGGACTGATCGCCGCGACCGAGCCGGTGGCACCGAGCTCAAAGTAGCCCCCGCCGCCACGGCCGAGCAAATCCTTGTTTTCCATAGCGAAAACTGGCGCTAGCTCACCAAAACACCTACTTGACATTGCGTAAATAGCGGTTTAGCCTCACGGCCGCTGCTGAAGGTCGCGATTTCGGGTGCTGAAATCGCGGCGCCTCACGACTGAAAGGATCCGCGATGCGCAACTGGGCTCGGCATCCCCGCCTGCTCACATGTACGTTGGCGTTCGTGCTGGCCGTAGCGGTGTTGCCGGCCAGCGCCGCGTTGTCGAGGGCTGGCGCCGCACCGGGTAACTCAGGTGCACAGCGGGATCCCTGTTTCCGTTCGCGCAACCTACGGGTCGGCCCGACGAACTCGGCGTACTTCTCTACCGTGTCGCCGTTCGAGCACTTCGACTCGCAGCGGACACTCGTGTTTCCCGCCACCTGCACGGTGGCGGAGATCGCCAGGCGTGGTCCGATCAAGATTCAGGCCCGGGAGGCCCCGACGCAATACGCCGAGCCGTATGTGCCGATCACGCGGCTGCGCGACCAGGTGTACATCTATGGCTACGGCACCGACCCACAGACCGACGGCGGATTTGTCGCCAGCATCAACCCGGTGACGCTCGCGCAGCGGTGGCGTACCACGATAAAGGCCCCACCGCCCGCGCAGTGGAGCTATCCCGGCGTGCTGACAGTGAACGGCAAGGGACTTCTGTATGCCATCTATGCCAACGTGCTGGTCAAGCTCGATGCCAACACGGGCAAGACGCTGGCGCGCCGCCTACTGCCAGAAAACCCCAAGGGCTACGGAGCCGCCTACAACGGATTGGTGATCCTGCCCGACGGCCGGATCGTCGCCAAGGGCATCGAGCGCGGGCCGTGCGCCAGCAACGACACGTTCAAAGGTCTGCAATGTGCCTCCAAGAACGCCCTCCCGTCGCCGGTGGTCGTGGTCGATCCCACGACCCTCAAGATCCTCTCGCACTTCACCTCGATCCAGCCGGTCACTGGTCGGATCGCTGCCGGGTCGATCGGACGCACGGTGTACGTGTACATGGCGCAACGTAAAAACCTCGTCCGCTACCGCTACCAGCGCAGCAACGGCACGCTGCATCTGGACAAGAGCTGGGGGCCGGTGAGGTATCGGACGGGCAAGCAGACACCTGGGACCGCTCCGGGCTTGCTCCGTAACTGGGCGGTCCTGCAGACGAACTTCCTGCCCACCACCGCGCCGATGACGGTGACCGCCGTCAACATCTTGAACTCCAAGAAGGTGTTCCAGATCAAGCCGTTCGCCCGCGCGACCCGCGTACTCGGGCATAGCTTCGAAGTCTCCAAGAGCGCGCTGGACTCCGCCACCGACAACGTCTACACGGAGGACTCGGGAGTCAGCCAGCTCGTCGGCATGCACTTCGATCCCAAGCGTGGCTTTCGAATCCTGTGGCGCGACCGCGTCGAATCGCTCGAGTTTCCGGTCCTGGTCGGACCGCCTTCTCACCGCCAGATCGTGTTCACCGCCTTTTACAAGGGCGGCGACCACGTGATCTGGATCGACGCCGCGACCGGACGCATCGTCGCGCGCTCGGGGGTGCTGGCCCACAGGCCCGCGCCGGGCAACCTTGTGATGCCGGGCTTCGGCGGGGCCTTTTACTACACCGGGCACAGCGGCCAGACCTGGGTATTGCGCCCGGTCCGCGCGACCGGCTAAGGGCCCTAACCAGCGAGCCCGTTCTTGTATGCGTACGCGACCGCCTGGGCGCGGTCGCGTGCGTCGATCTTGGCGAACAGGTGATTGACGTGACTCTTGACCGTGCCCTCGGTGACGACCAGACGCTCCGCGATCTCGGCGTTGGAGAGGCCCGCGGCGATCAGCGACAGCACTTCGGCCTCGCGGGGCGTCAACCCGTCGGGCAGCCCGGCTGCGGATCGCCGCCGCGCGCCGCGGGGCGCGGTGGCGATCGCGTCGACCAGGTGGTGCTGGACAGCGGGATCGATCACCGCGTGGTCGTCGAGGATCTCTTGCAGCGCCCGGCGGATCTCGGTCGCGCCGGCATCCTTGGTGAGATAGCCGCGGGCGCCGGCCCGGAGCGCTTCGATCACCGACTGATCGTCGGCGTAGGTGGTGAGCACGAGTACCTTGATCGCCGGCTGCTCCTCGCGCAGTCGGCGGGTGGCCTCGACGCCGTCGCACCGCGGCATGCGCAGATCCATCAGCACGACGTCGGGCCGGCAGCGGTTGGCGAGCTCGAGCGCCTCGATCCCATCCGAGGCGGCACCCACGACGTCGACGTCGGCCAGCAGTCCGAGCACCATCGCCAGCCCCTCGCGGACGACCCGCTGGTCGTCGGCGACGACAACGCGGATCGGTCCATTCACCGCGGGACCTCCAGCTCGACGCGGAAGCCCGTGTCGGTCGTGTCGGCGCTGAGGCTGCCGCCGAGCAGCTCGGCTCGCTCGCGCATGCCGGTCAGTCCGTAACCGCCCGAACCGCGGTCGCCGGCCAGCGGGCCCCCAGCGCCGTTGGCGGCCGCGAAGTCCTCGACGGTGAGCCTGGTGGCCGTCGGTTGGTAGGCCAGTGCGAGCTCGACGCGCGCGGCGAGGGCGTGCTTGGTGATATTGGTCAGCGCCTCCTGCGCGACTCGGTACACCGCCAAGCGAGCCTCCGAACCCAGCGCGTGTGGTTCGCCGGAGACCGTCAACCGGCATCGAATCCCCTGATCGGCCTCGAACTCGGAGATCAGGGCCGGCAGCCGCTCGGGGCCGGGCAACTCCTCGTCGCGTAGCAGGCCGATCGCGCGGCGGGCTTCCTCCAGACCGCTTCGGCCAAGAAGGTGGGCACGGTCGATGACCTCCGGGAGCCGGGGATCTCCCGGCGCCTCAGCGGCCAGGATCCGTGCACCGTCGATTTGGATCATCAAACCCGACAGCGAGTGGGCGAGCACATCGTGCATCTCGCGGGCCAGGCGCTGCCGTTCGGCGAGTCGGGCCGCCCGCGCCTCCGCGTCCCGGCTCTGTTCGAGCTCGATCAGCAGCCGCTCGGCCTGGGCGTTGGCCACCCCCAGCCGCCCGGACAGCAGGAACACCCCATAGAAGGCGGCAAGCGCGCCCAGCAGCGCGACGCCGGCGCCTTGCCTGGTGATCGCATCGATCACCGCCAGGATCAGGAACGCGGCCACCGACAGCGGGATGCCGGCCCGTCCAGGTAGCCGCCGCGCGACCATCAGGACGCCGAACAGGACACCCACCGAGCCCGGTCCCGACGGCTGCACGACCATCAGCACTACCGAGCTCGCCCCGACCAGTAGTGCCCACGCGACGTAGGTGAGCCGCGAGCTTCGATTTGTCTCGCGCGCCCCGAGGACCCCGACCGCGAAACCACACAGGGCCAGCGACACGACGAGGCCCTGGCCCGTCAAGCCGAGACGGGGGTGAACGCGATACGCGGTCGCGACGAACACGAAGATGAGCAACCACGGACCGGCCGAGGTCAACCATCGCTGCACGGCCTGCTGTTGCTCGCGCGCGTGGCGCAGGGTAGCCAGGGTTGGGGGCGTCGCGTCGTCGCTGTTCACGCGCCAAACGATACGAATCGACCGCCGTCGCGCGCATCGGTCCCGGGGTGGATTCAGTCGCCTCTAACCGTAGGTGGAGATCGCTCTACCTAGAGCCGCGGCTGACGCACCGTTACGCGGCCCAGTACCGGCTCGTCATCGGCGAGCCCAGCCAGCGGCTCGCTAGCCTCGACTGGAGAATGAGCGTGCCGACCGACGATCCGCCGCCCGAGGCGGCCAAGCTGCCGACCGGCCGCGTGGCGCGGACGGCTCGCATCGGTGGCTTGGTCACGGGGCAGGGGTTGCGGTGGGCGGGGATGCGCACGGTCAACCGGGTCCGCTCGCCCGAGCGCGCCGCGGCGGCGGAATCCGAACGCACCGCCGCTCTGGTCGACGAGCTCGTGGAGCAGCTGGGGCGGATGCGAGGCGCCGCGATGAAGGTCGGTCAGATGCTCTCGATGGCCGAGTTCGACGGTTTGCCCGAGGACCAGCAGGACGAGCTGCAAGGCAAGCTGGCCACGCTCCGCGACGACATTCCGCCGGTCCCGTTCCAGCGCCTGGAGAAGATGATGCGCCAGGAGTACGGCGCGCCGCTGCACGAGGTGTTCTCCGAGTTCGACGAGCGCGCGTTCGCGGCGGCCTCGATCGGCCAGGTCCATCGCGCCAGGACCCTCGACGGCCAGGACGTGGTGGCCAAGGTCCAGTATCCCGGGGTGGCCGAGGCGGTCGACACCGATCTGCGCAACGCGATGATGCTGCTGCCGCTGGTCAAACGGCTCGCGCCCGGACTCGAGTTGAAGGCGATGGCCGCCGAGATGCGCGAGCGGATCGGCGAGGAGCTCGACTACGAGCTCGAGGCCCAGAATCAGCGCCGGGTCGAACGGCTGATGCGAGGGCATCCGTTCGTCCGCGTTCCCCGCGTCTACACCGAGCTCTCGACCCGACGGGTGCTCGTCTCCGAGTACGTCGAGGGCGAACGCTTCGAGGTCGTCCGCCGCGCGGATGAACCCGAACGCGATCGCTACGGTGAGATTGTCTTCCGGCTGTTCTTCGGTCTGCTCTACCGCGATCGAATCGCGCTCGGCGACCCCCACCCGGGCAACTACCTGCTGTGCCCGGACGGACGCGTCTGTTTCCTCGACTTCGGTCTGCTGCGCGACGTCGATACGGGCCGGGTGGCCGCCGAGCGGACGATCGCTCTCGCCGTCGAGCAGCGGGACGCCCTCGCGCTGAAGGCCGCACTGGTAGCCGGGGGGTACGTCCCCGCCGCCCGCGCGGAGGCGGTCGATGCCGAGCTGGCGCTAAGGCTGATGCGATGGGCAACCAAGTGGTACGCCGTCCCGGGCCAGCGTCGCTTCTCGCCCGACCACCACCGGCGCGACCGCGATCGCGATCGTGAGGGCGCCACCGATGAGCAACGCGCCACGATGAAGACCCAGGTCAACCAGTTCACGGTGCCGCCCGATGCGATCCTGATCCGGCGGATGCACGGCGTCGTGGCGATCGTCCTCCAGCAGCTGCGCGCCGGCGCGGACTGGGGCGCGATCGCCGCCGAGTACCTCCACGGAGCCCCGCCGGCCACGCCACTGGGGCAGGCCGAAGCCGAGTTCCTCGCCGCCCGCGGCCGGGTCGCGACTACGCATCGACGGAAGTCATCGCACCCCGGATGACCGCGACGAACTGAGCTTTGCCTTCCTCGAGATGCGCGTTCATCCGCGCCTGAGCCAGCGCGGGTTCGCCTTCGACGATCGCCGCCGCGATGCCGCTATGCTTGGCGCCGAACGATCTCACCTCGGGGGACAGCGATTGCCAATCGAACGCCTCCCAGGCCGCGTCGGCCCAGCGGAAGAAGTCGGCGCGCGCGTCGCCGATGATCTGACGGAGCTGACGGTTACAGCAGGCGTCGGCGATCGCCAGGTGAAAACGGGAGTCGAGCGCCCGCCAACTCATCATGCTCTCGGCGAACCCGTCGGCGAGCCCGCCAATCGCCCGGCGCTCGCTCGCGGTCGCCCGCTCGGCGGCAAAGCGGGCGGCGGCCGACTCGACCGCGAGCCGGAGGTCGAAGTTGTCGTGTACCTCCCGCAGCAGATCATCGGTGACCGGACGCGTGGTCGGAGGTCGCTGGTCGTCGTCGAGCACGACCGTACCGCCGGACCGGCCGCGGGTGGTCCGCAGCAGACCCTCGTCACCGAGCAGCCGGAGGGCGGCGCGCACGGTCGTCCGACCGACCCCCAGCGCGTCGGCGAGCTCGCGTTCGGTCGGGAGGCGCTCGCCCGGCCCGAGCTGCCCGAGGGCGACCCGCTTACGGAGCAGATCGGCCACCGCGACCGCGGCGGGCCGGGGCCGGACAGCATCTGACTTGACACCAGCGCGCACTACTATCTAGTGTCCGGCGCTAAAGGGCTCAAAGCAAGCCCAAATTATAAGGAGGTGACCCGAGATGTCCATCACCGACCCAGCGCGGGAAACGCCCACGATGTTCGGGTTGCAGGTGAATCCGGTCCCGGGCGCGGAGCGCCTGGTCGAATTGCACGCCGCGGAACTCCCGCAGAAGGACGAGCTGTGCGGGGCGTTCTGGGGGACGCTCGCGCTCCGCGCCGCGGGGTTCGTGGCGACCCCGGAGCCGATCGACCAGGACGCGGTGGGCGTCGCCGCGGGGAGCGTGCTGTCGACCGCGGCGTCCGACGAACTACCGGCCGGGGAGGCGGGGCGAACCGACTACCGGCTGTCGTTCCCCATGGTCGACGACACCGCCGATTCGGGGACGTCGGTGGTCGGTCTGGTCCGGGCGGTGCAAGAGCTCTCGTCGGGCCGGCTCGTGGTGCTGCCCGTGGCCGGGCCGTGGGGCGGCGAGACCGTCGGCGTTGTGCTCGATGCCGCCGCCACCTGCACGCAGTGCACGGTGATCGCCAACCTCTCGACCGGACACTTGTGGGGAAGCCGGCCCTCCCCCGTCGCGCTCATCGCCTATCTCACCTCGGGCGATCCCGACCACGGCCCCGAGCCCGACTGGGACGTCGGTCACTTCGTCGGCCTGCTGGGGCGGATCGAGGGGCCGCGCGGCACGCTCGTGATCGTCGCCGACACCTACCGCTCGCTCGGCTGGGAGGCGATTCACGTGCAACCGGCCGAGCGCCTGGCCCATGGCCTGGCCCGGACCGGATCCGACCGGCCCTCGGGTGTGCTCCTGGTCGTGGCGGCCGACGAGGCGCCCGGCGTCGAGCGGCGGCTCCGCTCAGCGGGTCTCGAACTGCACACGTGGGACAACGGCTCGCCGGACATGGCAGCTCCCCGGTGAACGCGGTCCGCCTCACCGGGTTTCTCCAGTGCGACCTCGTCAGCGTGGTTCGCGGTCGCTTCATCCCGACGACCGAAGTCGAGCGGCGGCTTCCCACCGGCGCCGCGTGGGTGCCGGCGAACCTCTCGTTCACGCCCTTCGGCCCGGTCTCGGAGTTCGACCCCCACGGACCCACCGGCGACGTGAGGCTGCTTCCCGATCCCGCGACCCGCGTCACGGTGGAGTTCGGCGAGAACGAGCCGCCGCTCGACTTCTTTCTCTGCGACGTGGTGAGGACCGACTTGAGCTCGTGGGACTGCTGTCCACGAACGTTCCTCGCCCGCGCGCTCGACGCGCTCGAGCGAGAGGCCGGCATCCGGCTGCTCGCGAGCTTCGAGCACGAGTTCCAGCTCGTCGACGAGAGCCCGCCGTCGCTCCCCTTCACGCTGACGGGGCACCGGCGGGTGGAGCCGTTCGGGCCTGTCGCCATGGCGGCCCTTCAGCAGGCCGGGGTCGAGCCGGAGTTCTTCTTCCCCGAGTACGGCCCACACCAGTTCGAAATCACCTGCGGGCCCGTCGAGGGCGTCGCGGCCGCCGATCGCAGCGCGATCTTCAAGGAGGTCGTCCGAGATGCCGCGAGGGTGAGCGGAAGGCAGGCGACGTTCGCTCCCCTGCAAAGCGCGAGCGCGGTGGGGAACGGCTGTCACATCCACTTCAGCTTCCTCGACGCGGATGGACGGCCGGCCCTCTACGACGCGTCGAGACCGGCGGGGCTCAGCGAGCTGGGCGGCCAGTTCGCCGCCGGCGTGCTCGAGCACGTGGGCGCTCTGTCGGCGTTCGTCACCCCGGGGGCATCGTCATTTCTGCGCTTGGCGCCCCACCGCTGGAGCGTCGGCGCGGCATGCCTGGGTGAGCGCAACCGCGAGACCCTGCTGCGCGTCTCGCCGGTGATCGAGATGCCGGGACGCGACCCGGCGCGCGAGTTCAACCTGGAGCTACGGGCGGCCGACGCGACCGCGTGTCCGCATCTGGCCCTCGGCGCGCTCGTGCACGCCGGGCTGGATGGCATCCGCCGCCGACTCGAATGCCCGCCGATCCTCGACCGCGATCCCGCCGCCCTTTCCCCCGAGGAGCTGGCCGGCTACGGCGCCCGCGCTCTGCCCGGCTCGCTCGAGGACGCGCTCCGCAGCCTCGACGAGGACGAGACAGCGCGGGGGTGGCTGTCGCCGCTGCTGTACGAGACCTACATGGGCATCAAGCGATCGGAGCTCGCGCACGTCGAGGGCCTGGATCCCGACGAGATCTGCCGCCTCTACGCGGATGCCTACTGAGCTCCTCGACGCGCTCCTGGCCGAACTCGACCACGAGCTCCCGGGAGCCCTCGAGCTGCGGCGCGAGATCCACACCGCGCCCGACCTGGCCCACCACGAGCACGCGACCGGCCGGGCGATCGCCGACGCCCTCGATGTCGAGGTCGCGACGGCAGCGGGAACCGGGGTGATCGCGCGGGCGGGTCGCTCGGATCGGGTCGTGGCGGTTCGCGCCGAGCTCGACGGCCTCCCGCTCGAGGAGCGCACCGGCGCCGATTACGCTTCACGCAACGGCGCCATGCACGCCTGCGGCCACGACGTTCACGCCGCCGCCCTGGTCGCCCTCGCGCGTGCGACGCGCAGGCTCGAGGAACACCTTCCCGCGCAGCTGATGGCTGTCTTTCAGCCGAGCGAGGAGGACTATCCCTCCGGCGCCCAGCTGCTCGTCGACGAGGGCGTGTTCGCCCCCGCCGTAGCGGGGATCGTCGGCGTCCACCTCCATCCGGATCTCCCCTGGGGCTCACTCTCGATCGGCCTCGGCCCGATCAACGCCGCCTGCGACAACATCGAGATCGCGGTCGAGGGCCGGTCCGCCCACGCCGCCTACCCGCAGATCGGCCGCGATCCGATCCTCGCCGTCAGCAGCATCGTGGTCGGCCTGCACACGCTCGTGTCGCGACGGGTGGATCCTTTGCATCCCGCGGTGCTCACCGTCGGCCAGCTGCACGGGGGCACGGCTCCGAACGTGATCCCCGCAGGAGCAACCGCGTCGCTCACCCTCCGTACCCACTTCGCGGCCGATCGGGCCGCGCTCCGGGACGCGATCCGAGAGCTCGCCGAGTCGACCGCACGTGCCCACGGTTGCCGCGCGCAGGTCGAGACGACCGAGGGCGAGCCGGTCCTCCGCAACGACGCGCAGATCGTCGCCCGCGCCCAGGCCCTCGCGCCCGGCGCGGGCTTCGAATTGGCCGAGCCATGGCGCTCGTGCGGCTCGGACGACTTCGCGTTCTTCGGCGCCGTGGCGCCGATCGCGATGGCCTTCGCCGGTCTCTCCGGTGCACCTGGCTTCGAGCCCCGGCCGCTGCATCACCCTGAGTTCCTCCCTCCCGACGAAGCGGTGGCGGCGGTCGCTCGGGCCCAGGCCGTCCTCTACCTGGCCGCGGCCCAGCCGTGACCGACGACGTCGCGAGCGGCCCGCCGCACCTCGTGGCCGATCGTCGCGACCCGCTCGGCCTAGCCGCCGATGCGCCCCTCCTGCGCGCCTACTTCGCGGCGCTCGACCGGCACGCCGCGGGCGAGCATCCGTTCTTTGCGCCCGGCCACCACGGGTCGATCACCCTGCTCGGCGTCGTCGCCGGCGACACCGCGGTGGCCGGTGGCGTCGACACGGTCAAGCTGCGGCACGACTGGATCGGTCAGGCCGAGCGTCGAGCCGCCGCCCTGTTCGAAGGAGACGTCTGCCGGATCTCGGTGGGCGGCTCGACCCACTGCAATCAATCGTTGCTGATGGCGGTGGGAGCTCCCGGCGACACGATCGTCGCCTCGCGCACCGTCCATCGGTCGGTCCTGAGCGGATTGGTCCTGGCCGGGCTGAGACCGGCCTGGGTGCAGCCCGAGGTCGACCCGGTGACCGGCCTGGCCGCCGGCTTCGCGCCCACGCGGGTGCGAGACGCCCTGGCCGAGCACCCCGATGCGGTGGCGGTGTTCCTCGGCGATCCGTCATACGTGGGCACGTACTCCAAACTGCGCGAGCATGCGCGCATCGCTCATGGGGCGGGTGTGCCGCTGCTGGTCGACGCGGCCTGGGCGGCGTATTTCGGTTTTCACCCCGACCTCCCCGAGCACGCGCTCCGAGCCGGCGCGGACGCGATGGTCACCAGCCTGCACAAGACGCTCCCCGCCTACTCGCAGGGCGCGATCGTGGTCGCCCGGACCGATCGGATCGACCCGGGCCGCCTCGCTCGGGCGTTCGACGCCACGCACACGACGAGCCCTGCGGGAGCGATCATGGCCGGCGTCGACGGCGCGCGGGCGCTGCTCGAGCACCATGGCGAGCGACTCCTGGGCGATTTGCTGGTTTCGGTTGGGCAAGCCCGGACTCGACTGCGGGAGATCGAGGGACTGCAGGTCCTCGAAGGCCCCGGCCATGACCCGGCCAAGCTGGCGATCGCGCTCGCCGGGACGGGCGCCCACGGGGTTGAAGTCGAAGCCGATCTGATCGAGGCCGGCGTCCCCGTCGAGCTCGCCGATCGCGACACGATCGTCGCGGTCACAACCGTGTGCGATGACGACGCGGCGCTGCGCCGCCTCACCGACGAGCTGCAGGGGTCGATCCAGCGGCGGCGCGGCGTGCCGCGCCAGGTCGAGACGGCGGCCTGCTGGATCGTCGAGCCCGAGGTCGTCGCATCGCCCCGCGCGGCGTTCTTCGGGAAGAGCGAAACCGTTCCCGCGGCGACCGCGGTGGGGCGCGTGAGCGCCGAGCTGATCGCGCCGTATCCGCCTGGCGTCCCCGTGCTCGCGCCCGGCGAGCGCGTGACCCCGCAGGCTTTATCCGCCCTGACCGAGGCCAGGGAAACCGGCCTGCGCATCGCCTACGCCGCCGACCCCGAGTTGAACACGCTCAAGGTCCTCGCCGGTGAGCCGGCGGGGGTCGAGTAATGTCCTTATCGCGCGGGGAGTGACGCTAGTCCGAGAGGAGACGAGCTTGAGCACGCAGGAGCAGGCCACTGGTTCGGCCGCTGGAGCGATGGAGCACATCCGAGCGCTTTGCGAGCTCGGCGATCGCTTTGCCGGCCAGCCCGGCGACCGCCCGGCCGCCGACTACGTGGCCCGGGTCCTCGCCGACCTGGGTTACACGATCGAAGAGGTCCCGGTTCCGGTCACGAGCTGGCGCGAGGACCACTGCCGTCTGACCCTGCACGACGGCACCGTCCTGCAGGGCGCGGCTCCGTTCTTCGGGCCGGCGACGGACGGTCCGCTCACCGGAGAGCTGTTGTGGATCGAACGGTCGGCGCTCGACGCGCAGGACATCGACGGCCGCATCGTGTGCCTGCCCACCGAAGCGGGGTACGGGCTGTTCTGGCTTGGGGGGCTGGCCGACGACCTGCGCCGGCGGGGCGCCGCCGGCTTGGTGCTCGCCCACTCGATGCCCTGGGCCTACCGTCCGACGATGGAGTCCGGGCACGGGGCTCTCGAGGCGCAGTTCCTCGACCCCCGCCTGCCGGTGGCCGTGCTCTCGTGTCTCGACGCGATCGCGCTGGCCCGCGCTTTGGGCGCCGGCCACACCACGGTGACGCTCGACATCGCCACCGAGACGTCGCCGTGCGAGTCGCCGTGCGTGGTCGGCGTCCTGCCCGGCGCCGGGCCCGGGCGCGAGCGGGTGCTGGTCGTCGCGCACCGCGACCACGCGTGCCCGCCGGGGGCCAATGACAACGGCAGCGGGACCGCCGCGATGCTCGAGGTCGCGCGCCTGCTCGCCGGCGAGACCCACGAGCGCTCGATCGCCCTGCTCTCGGTCGCCGCCGAGGAATCCGCCGGAGCGGGCTCCGGCCGCTACCTCGAGGCCATCGGCGACGGCGCCGGCGATCTCGTGGCCGCCATCTCGATGGACATGATCGGCAACGGCGGTCCGCTGAAGGTCGTCGAGACCGCGTACTGGCCCGACACGGGCCGGTTCGACCACACCCCGTGGCTGAACCAGCTACTGATGGCGGAGGCCGAGCGCCAGGGATACGCGCTGGTGCCGATGCAGGGCGACTGGGGAGCCGCCGACTCCGGCCGCTTCCTCGCGCGCGGGGTGCCGGCGGCGTGGCTGTGGAAGCCCGACGACTTCAAGTACCACTCCGAGCACGACACGGTCGACGCGGTTGACCCCAACGCTCTGAAGGTCGCGGCGGATATCGTGGCGGCGACCGTCCGGCGGCTGGCCGACGAGCCGCTGCCGCCGGCCGCCGACCGCGGATGAGCGCGTCGGGGACTGCCGTCAGCCCCGCCGAGGCCGCCGCGATCGCGCTTGAGATCTACGGGCTCGAGGTCGAGGCGAGCCCGCTGCCCGGCGAGCGCGACCTCAACTTCCGCCTGCGCGACTCGCGCGGCGGTACTTCCGTGCTCAAGCTCCACCACCCCGATTCGGATCCCGACGCGGTCGACCTCCAGGATCAGGCGTTGCTGCACATCGCGGACCGCGCCGGCGCCCCGGCGGCACCGGAGGTGCTGCGCACCCGGGAGGGCGGCCTCCACGGGCGCTGGGCGCTGGACGGCGGCGCTCGGATCGTGCGGCTGCTGTCGTGGCTCGAAGGCCGGCCCTGGCGCGATGCCGGTCCGCACGACGCCGCCCGGATGGCCGATCTGGGACGGCTGGTGGCACAGCTCGACGCGGCGCTGGCCGACTTCTCGCACCCGGCCATGCACCGGGAGTTGCCGTGGAACCTGGCCCGGGCGATGGACGTCGCGCCGTTCGCGCGCCTGATCGGAGAACGCACCCGTGCCGCCGTTGAGGCTACGTTCGCCCGTTACCGCGAGGTCGTCGCGCCGCGCTTGCCCGAGCTGCCGCACCAGGTCATCCACAACGACGCCCACGAGGACAACATCCTGATCGACGAGCGGGGCGCCGTCGTCGGACTGATCGACTTCGGCGATGTGATCTGGAGCCCCCGCGCCGCCGGCCTCGCGGTGGCGTGCGCGTACGCGATGCAGGGCGAGCGCGATCCCGTGCAGGCGATCACGCCGGTCGTGGGTGGCTACGACGAGGTAACCCCGCTGATCATGCTCGAACTCGAGCTGCTGTTCGACCTGATGCGGACCCGCCTGGCGATCAGCATCTGCATGGCCGCCTACCAGCGGGCGGGCGACCCCGACAACGATTACCTGTTGATCAGCCAGGACGGTGTCACCGACCTGCTGCTGCGGCTGATCGACTACAGCCCCGCGCTGGCGCACTTCCGCTTCCGCGACGCGTGCGGATACGACGGCAGCCCCACCGCGCGAACCGTCCGCCAGCACTTCGAATCCGGCGCCGCACGGCCCGGCCCGGTGCTGGACGGCGAGTTCTCGCTCGCCGGCCGCTACGGAGACGAGGGCAGTCTCGGGGTCGACCTAACCACCGGCGGCGCAGGCGCGGTCCGCGCACCGCTCGACGGCGTCGTGCACGCCCTGGCGGACGGCGTGGTCGTTCTCGAGCATCGGACGGCCGACGGCACGCCGTTCTGGACGCTGTTCGATCATCTGCTGCCGGTCTCGCCCAGTTCACCCCTGCGCGACCGGCGGGTCGCCGCGGGAGAGCAGATCGGAGTGGTCGCCGGGGGCGGCGAGTCGCACCTGCACTTTCAGCTGCTCACGAGCCTGGTGGACGCCGGCACCGATGTCCCGCGGGCGGCCTCGCGCGACCAACTGGACCTGTGGACGAGCATCAGCCCGGATCCGAACCTCGTGCTCGGGCGGCCGGCGGGCGACGCGACCCGACCGCGTCACGGCGCGCGGGAGATCCGCGTCCGCCGCGCGAGCAACCTGTCTCGCGCGCTCAGCCTGTCCTATGCGGACCCGCTCCACATCGTCCGCGGCGAGGGGGCGTATCTGTACGACGCCGACGGGCGCCCATGGCTCGACCTGGTCAACAACGTCTGCCACGTCGGCCACTGCCACCCCCGCGTGGTGGCCGCCGGTCAGCGACAGATGGCGCGGCTGAACACCAACACGCGCTACCTGCACGACTCGGTGCTGACCTATGCCCGCCGCCTGGTGGCCACGTTGCCCGACCCGCTGCGCGTGGTGTTCTTCGTCAACTCCGGCTCGGAGGCCAACGACCTCGCCCTGCGATTGGCGCTGGCCCATACCCGCCGGCGCGACGTCCTCGTGCTCGACCACGCGTACCACGGAAACCTCAGTTCGCTGATCGACCTGAGCCCGTACAAGTTCAACCGTCCCGGCGGCGCCGGCCAGCCGGCGACGACGCACGTGTGTGACCTGCCCGATCCGTACCGCGGGCGGCTGCGCGACGCCGACGCCACCGGCGAGGCCTACGCCGCCGATGTTCACCTCAAGCTCGGGGGCCTGGACCACGGCCCGGCGGCGTTCTTCGCCGAGTCGCTACAGAGCTGCGGTGGCCAGATCGTCTATCCCCCGGGCTACCTCCGCGCGGCGTTCGCGGCCGTGCGTGAGGCGGGCGGGGTCTGCGTGGCGGACGAGGTCCAGGTCGGCTTCGGCCGCGTCGGCCGCCATTTCTGGGCCTTCGAGCTCCAGGACGCGCTACCCGACATCGTCACCGTGGGTAAGCCAATCGGCAACGGCCACCCGCTCGCGGCGGTGGTCACGACGCCCCAGGTGGCGGCCTCGTTCGTAACCGGCATGGAGTACTTCAACACGTTCGGGGGTAATCCGGTCTCGGCCGAGATCGGCCTCGCCGTCCTCGACGTCCTGCGCGACGAGCGCCTTCAGGCGCACGCGGTCGAGATGGGTGGGATGCTGGTCACGGGCCTGCGCGAGCTCCAGTCGCGCCACCCGCTCATCGGGCAGGTCCGGGGCGAGGGCCTGTTCATCGGCGTCGAGCTGTCGCTCGACCGCGACTCCCGCGCCCCCGCCACCGACGCCGCGCGGTTCGTCAAAGAAGCGGTCAAGGCCCACGGAGCCCTGATCTCCACCGACGGACCCGACGACAACGTGCTCAAACTCAAGCCGCCGATGGTGATCAGCGGCGACGACTGCGCTTTCTTCCTCGAGGCGCTCGACTTGGCGCTGGTCGAGGTCTCCGGGACGCTGGCGTAGCGTTTCCAGGAGGGGTGCGCGTATAAGCGAACGTATGGTGCGTTTAGACGCGCAGGCTCGGCCGGACTGGCGCGTTGCGCGCGACCGCCACCGCTCACCCCCTTCCTAAGCCAAATAGACCGTCCACGCAGCCACAACCCCCACGGAAGCGCTGCCTGCCGCCCCCGGCAATCACGCACTCCGAAGGCTCACGCGGTCGCGGCGTGCACGGACTCGAGCCGCAGCGTGCGCGCCATCTCGTTGGCGACGATCGACAGCCCCTCGTCGACACCCATTCCGGGCTTGGCCAGGACCACGTCGGCACCTGTGGCCAAGGCCACGTGCGCGCACACCCGGGCCGACCGGTCGGTCTCGCAACACGAGCCGCCGAGGAGCGAGAGCACGCCGTGGCGCCGGCAATCGAGTACCGCGTCGACCGCGCGGTGCAGGCCCCCGAGGTCGGGCGTCTTGATCTGGATCATGTCGGCGGCTCCCGCGCGGTTGAACTCGTGGATGTCCGCGACGGTGTTGGCCCACTCGTCGGCGACGAGCTCGACGGCGCTGCCGGCCTCGCGCAGCCGCCGCCGCAGCGCCACCAGCTGCTCGATCTGCGCCGCCCGGCTGCCGGCGTCGAGCGGATGCTCGATCCGCAGCGAGAACGGGCTCGCCGCCTTTTCCAGGCCGATCAGGATGCGGGCGATTTCGTCTAGCCGCCCTTCGGTGACCAACCCGAGAACTCCGTAGACGTCGAAGTGGAGGACCGGGCTGTAGTCCGGATCGCGGCGCAGCTCGCGGATCCGCCGGCTCACCCACGCCACGTACTCGGTGAGGATCTCCCCTCGCGGCCCGACGAGCGAGGGGTGGTTGATCAGCCCGTGGGGGAGCGACTCGACGCCTCGCAGAATCATCTTGTCGACGTTCACTTGGCGCTGCTCGCCGCACTGGGCGTAAATGGGGATCCGGCGCAGCTCGAGGTCGAGACCCCATTCGGCCTGGATCGTACGGGCCATGCTCCGTCCCGTGGCATGGGCCGCCGCCGCCAGCAGCGCCTGCGACAGCCCGTAGGCGCCCGCGCTTCCCAGCTCGGGGATCTCGCGCGCCAGTTCGTCGACGTCATGGCTGCGCTCGCGGAATCGGTCCACCGCGCGACCGCGCAGCGCCGGCGCGACCTCGTCCTCGAGCAGCGAGGCGAGCGAGACGCCCGAGAGCAGAGGATCGCGGCCTCCCACTCCGCTGTACTGAACCGAGACGCAGTCGCCGTAGGCGACGTGCCCGTCGCTCAGCAGGAGCATCACGGACACCGCCTCGGCCGGCTGGCGGATCGATCGGAACCCCGGTGTCAGCGGCTCGCCCGGAATGTCGAACCCGTCGTGGATGGCGCCCGTTTTGATCGCGGCCTGATCATCGAAGAAGAACGCGCCGCTGGCCGGCGCGGCGACGAGGTCGACGATGTGACAGCCGCTCACGCCTCGGCCGCCCCTGGCGCGGCTGTGTCAGTAAAGTCAGACATAAGACCGCCACGTGGCCGCCACCGCGCGAATCCTATAACCAGGACTGCGGAGCATCGACGCCACCGCCTTACCTGATCGGCCATCACGGCAAATTCTCTTCTAAGCTTGACATAGCCGCTTCGGACCGCTCTAGTTTCGGCCAGATGCACGAACCGCCGACCATGGCGCCGCCGACGAGCGTGCTTCCAGCTCCGGGCACGATCTCGCTGGCGCGGGGCATCCCGGCTCCTGAGTCGTTTCCGATCGAGGAGCTCGCCGAGTGCTCGCGACGCGCGATCGAGCGACACGGGCGCGTGGCGCTGAACTACGGAGACCCGCAGGGCTTCGCTCCGTTGTGCGAGTGGCTGGCGCAACGCCACGGGGTGGCGCCCGAGCAGATCCTCGTCACGCCAGGATCGATCATGGGCCTCTCGTTCGTCGCCCGCGCGCTGCTGAACGGCCAAGGCCGCGCCGCGGTCGAGGCCCCCTGCTACGACCGGATGATCACCCTGCTGGATCGGCTCGGGGCCGAGGCCGCGCCGGTCGCCCGCACTGACGACGGGCTCGACCTCGACGCGCTGCGCCGAGCGTGCGAGGGGGATCCCCGTCCGGCGTTCCTCTACACGTTGCCGACCTTTCACAACCCCACCGGGCGGACGCTTACCGGCGCCGAGCGCGAGGCGCTGGCGGACCTGTGCGTCGAACGCGAGCTGATGGTGGTCGAGGACGACCCCTACGGTCTGCTGCGGATCGACGGCGACGCGATCCCGCAGCTGCACGAACTGCTGCGCCGGCGGGATGCCGGCCATCTGGCGGTTCACTTGTCCTCCTTTTCCAAGACGGTCTCGCCGGGGCTTCGGGTCGGCTACATCGTCGCACCGTTGTCGCTCGTGGGCCGCCTTCGGGAGTTAGCGACCGAGACCTACGTCTCGCCGCCGTTGCTCGCCCAGGCGCAGCTGTACGAGTACGTGAGTTCCGGCTACCTCGAGCCGCATCTGGAGTACCTGTCGGCATTTCTGCGCCCCCGGCGCGACGCGCTGCTCGAGGTGTTCGCCACCAGGATGCCGCCGGAGGCGCGCTGGACGCGGCCCGACGGCGGGTACTTCGTGTGGCTCGATCTACCGGATGGGATGGAAGCGGCGGCCCTGGCCGAGCGATCGGCCGCGGCCGGCGTGACGATCGTCCCGGGGGCTGGCTTCTTCGCGGGTTCCGGTGGCGAGCACGCCGCGCGGCTGTCGTTCAGCTTCCCGACGGCGGAGGAGATCCGCACCGCGGCCGACCGCCTCGCCGAGCTCGTCACAGCATCGGCGTAGTCGGGCGCGCCCCGGGCGGCCCGATTTCAGGCCGCTTCGCTCCCCGAGACGACCGCGGTGCCGGACGCGGCCGTCGCGTCGGGATCGCCGAAGACGCCGCTGTCGGCCAGCTCCGCCAGCCGTTCGTCGGAGTATCCGCAGATCCGCATCAGGCACTCCCGCGTGTGCTCGCCTCGGCGCGGCGGCGGGATTGGAGGCCGTTGATCGCCGCCGAGGCGCAGCGGGCTGGCGACCGTGCGGACGGTGCCGAACCGGTCGTGCGGCCAGTCGACGACCAACTCCCGGGCGACCGCCTGCGGATCCTCGAGCGCACTGACGACGTCGTTGACGGGAGCGCAGGGAATCCCCAGCGGAGTGAGCTGGGCCAGCCACTCGTCGGTGGATCGAGCGGCAAACGCCGCGTCGAGCACCTGCAGCAGGTCGTCCCGGTTGCGATCGCGCTCGACGAAGCTGCCGTAGCGCGGATCGCCGGCCAGTTCGGGATGGCCGATGGCGTCGCACAGGGTGCGCCAGAAATGCTCCTTGGGACACGCGACGACGATCCAGCCGTCGGCGGTGGCGAAGTTCTGGAACGGGACGATCGACGGGTGGCCGGAGTTAGCCTGCCGCGGCGGCTGGTAGCCCATCGTCGCCGCCCACGTGCCGACGTACATCAGCTCGGCCAGCGCGGTATCGAACAGCGATATGTCGCAATCACAGCCGACGCCGTCGCGGCGCGCGCGCCAGACCCCCGCCACGATCGCCAGCGCGGCGACGTAGCCGGCGGAGAGGTCGACCAGCGACAGGCCGCTCTTGGTCGGCGGAGCCTCCGGCTCGCCCGTGAGGCTCATCCAGCCGGCGATCCCCTGGATCACGTAGTCGTAGCCCCCTTCCGCGGCGCGCGGTCCGGTCATCCCGAAGCCCGACAGCGAGCAGCAGACGACGAGGGGGTTGACGTGTTCGAGGTCGGCGTAGCGAAGCCCCAGCTTGGCCGGCTGATCCCCGCGGAGGTTCGAGAACACGGCGTCGGACCCGCAGACGAGATCCTCGAGCACGGCCCTCGCCCCCGGATGATGGAGATCGAGCGAGACGCTGTGCTTGTTGCGATTGAACGACTCGAAGAACAGCGAGTCCTCGTGCTCCTGGAACGGCGGCACGTACCGGCCCACGTCGCCGCCGACCCCGGGGTCCTCGATCTTGACGACCTCGGCGCCGAGGTCGGCGAGCTGCATCGTCGCCCACGGGCCGGCGCCGAATTGTTCGACCGAGACGACCCGAACATCCTCGAGAGGGAGGGTCACGCGCGGAAGTCTGACATCAAACCTCATCCGGTGTCCAGGCCGGTCACGTTGCTGTCACGAATGCATCGCTTAGGGGCCGCTTTAGCGTCACGAATGCCTTACATATATGGTTAGGCGGTGGCCTCGGCTCTGCCCCCCACCCCGAAAACGAGGCTGACCTTCGGTGCCGGATCGAACGGCGCCCCGCAGCGGTTCGGACTGCACATCGCGGGCGATCGCCGGCCCGCCGACACCGGGGCCTGCTTCGCCTCGATCAACCCGGCCACCGGGGCGCCGTGGGCGGAGTTCGCCGACGCAGGAGGCAACGACGTCGACCGGGCGGTGAGCGCCGCTCGCGAGGCGTTTGCTTCGCCGGCGTGGGGCGGGCTCTCTCCAACCCGTCGCGGCCGGCTGTTGATGCGCTTCGGCGATCTGATCGCCGACCACGCCGAGCCGCTGGCGGCGGTCGAGACCCGACAGAACGGCAAGCTCCTGCGCGAGATGCTCGGCCAGATGCGGATGATCCCCGAGTGGCTCTATTACTTCGGGGGCCTCGCCGACAAGGTCGAGGGCAGCGTGATCCCGCTCGACCGCCAGAGCGTTCTGAACTACACCGTGCGCGAGCCGCTGGGCGTGGTCGGGATCATCACGCCCTGGAACTCCCCGCTGTTCCTGACCACGTTTGCCCTGGCGCCCGCGTTGGCGGCCGGTAATACGGTGGTGATCAAGCCGTCGGAGTTCACCCCGGCGTCGATCCTCGACGCGGCCGCGCTCGCCGAGGAAGCCGGCATCCCGCCCGGGGTGATCAACGTGGTCACTGGCGGAGCCGTCGCCGGCGCCGCGCTCGCCGCGCACCCCGACGTGGCCAAGGTGGCGTTCACGGGCGGGGACGTGGCTGGACGTGCGATCGCCACCGCGGCCGCCGGGCGGTTGGCTGGCTACACGCTGGAGCTGGGGGGCAAGAGCCCGAACATCGTGTTCGCGGACGCGCAGCTCGATGCCGCCGAGGCGGGCGTCCTGGCTGGGATCTTTGCGGCGGGCGGGCAAACGTGCGTGGCGGGGTCGCGACTGCTCGTCGAGCGCGAGATCCACGATGAGCTCGTCGACCGCCTGGTGCGGCGCGCCGGCGGGATCCGCATCGGCGACCCGACCGACCCCGACACGCAGATGGGCCCGATCGCGACGATGGCGCAGCTGGAGCGGATCGACTCGATGGTACAGGCGGCCCGTGGCGCCGGCGCTCACGTCAGCGCCGGCGGCCGGCGCGCCTCGGTGCCCGACCTGCCCGATGGGTTGTTCTACGAACCGACGATCCTTACCGAGGTCGGGAACGGCGACGCGGTCTGCCAGAACGAGATCTTCGGACCGGTGCTCGCCGTCGTGCCGTTCGCCGACGAGCTCCAAGCGCTCGAGCTCGCCAACGCTTCGCGTTACGGCCTCGCCGCGGGGGTCTGGACCCGGGACGTTAAGCGCGCCCACCGCGTGGCGCGCGGACTGCGCACGGGCACGGTGTGGATCAACACCTACCGCGCGCTCGCGTACAACTCGCCGTTCGGCGGCTTCAAGGACAGCGGAACCGGTCGCGCGAACGGCATCGAGGCGATCGGCGAGTACCTGCAGACCAAGAGCGTGTGGTGCGAGCTGGGCGAAGAGGTTCAGGACCCGTTTGTGCTGAAGCTGTGACGGCGCTCAAGTGGCAGTGCGAGATCGCCGGAGCGATCGGGCGCGCGGACGTCGACGCCGTCGCCTATGTGCCCGATGCCCGCCTCCGCGGGATCGTCGAGGCGCTGGGCGAGGCCGGACTCCCAGCGCGGGCGCTGACCCGCGAGGAGGAGTGCGTCGCCTACGCCTGCGGGATGCTCGCCGCCGGGGCACGCCCGGTGGTGCTGATGCAGTGCTCGGGCCTCGGCAATGCCCTCAACGCGTTCGGCTCGCTGTGCATCCCGTACGGCCTCGGCCTCCCGATGGTGCTCTCGATGCGCGGCACACTAGGCGAAGGCAACCCTTCCCAGGTGCCGATGGGCCGCGCTACGCCTGCGCTGCTCGCCGCGGTGGCAATTCAGGCCTTCACGCTCGTCGACCCCGACCGCGCCGGGCAGACGATGACCGGGGTGATCGAGCTCGCTTTCAGCACCGGGACTGGCGCCGCGGTCGTCCTCGACCCCAGCCTGGGGGGTGGACGTGAAGCCAGCTGAGGCGGTGGCGAGTGCGGTGTCGGGCGCGCCCGACGCGCTGTTCGTGTCCTCGCTCGGCACCGCGACCTCCGCCCTGCGGCTGGCTAGCGGCGACGGGCCCCATCTGTACCTCGGCGGCGCGATGGGGTGCGGCCTCGCGGTCGCGCTCGGGGTGGCCGCGGCCCGGCCGCAGCGCGCGGTCGTGGCCGTGGTGGGGGACGGCGACCTGCTGATGGGGGCCGGGTCCCTGTGGTCGCTGAGCGGGCTGCGGCCCTCGAATCTGCTCGTCCTTGTTCTCGACGATGGCCGCTACTCAATCACCGGTGGACAGGCCGTGATGGCTCCTCACGCGCTCGCCGGGGTCGTCGGCGCGCTGCCCGGAGTCGAGTCGACGCGGGCGAGCTCGCCGAGCGAGGTGGCGACAGCGGTGCGCTCGGTGACCCGTCCCGGGATCGTGCTGGCGCGGATCGACGAGGCGGCATGGCCTGGCCCGAGCCCGTTCGTCGATCCCCCGCTCGTGCGACGCCGCTTCGCGGCCTACGCCGGCGCCCAAATTTCATCCCGAGGACCAACGTCAGACATAGACATGCCTGGTATATATTCGATTCTGGACGAGAGCGTGTCCCCTCGCCGAGGAGAGAGGCAATGAGCGTCGAACCGCAAGCCGAAACGCAGTTCGAACCGATTCTGGAACGTGACGGCGTCACGGTTTCCCGGAGCCCCTGGGGCCCGGACGACGAGATCGGCCGGATGAACTGGATCACCCCCGAGTCGCGGCGCGAGGTGCTCGAGCACCTCGACGGCGCCGGGATGTTCGACCTCGGGATCGAATACTTCTTCGGGATGCCCTCGTGGGCTGCCGCCCACGACCCGAAGTACGAGATCTGGATGACGCACACGCCACAGGGCTCCGTCAACGACAACCTCTCGGGCGCCGGCGCCGAGGTTCACGAGAAGTACAGCTACTGCGGCGACTCGATTCACATGTACATCCATACCGGCACCCATCTCGACACCCTCAACCACCTGGGCTACTTCGGGATGTTCTGGAACGGATGGACCGCCGATAAGGACCTCGGGAGCCGCGCCTGGTTGAAGGGAGGAGCCGACAAGTACCCACCGCTGATCGCCCGAGCGGTGTTGCTCGACGTCGCGGGGCTGCACGGCGTCGATTGCCTTCCTGCCGGCCACGTGATCACGCCGGATGACCTCCGGGCGGCGGCCCGCGAGCAGGGCAGCCAGCTGCGCCCGCACGACGTGGTCGTGCTGCGGACGGGGCGCATGACCTGCTGGCCGGACTTCGACACTTACATCCCCAACAACCCCGGGCTCGGCGTCAGCGGGGCGAGGTACCTGTGCGAGGACGTGGGTGCGATGTGCATCGGCACCGATGCGGTCAGCATGGACGTCGCGCCCGAGGAGGAGCCGGACACCTTCGTGCCCGTCCACTGCTACATGTTCGCGACCGCCGGTGCCCAGATCATCGAGGTTCTGGACCTCGAGGAGATCGCCGCCGAGAAGGTCTACGAGTTCGCGCTGCTGGCGTTTCCGCTCAAGTTGCGGGGGGCGACCGGCTCGCCGATCCGCCCGGTCGCGATCCCGTTGCGAGGCTGATGGCCGCGCTGCGGTTGGCGCTCTCGCAGTTCGGCGCCGGGTTGGGCGATGTCGACGGCAACCTGGCCCGGATGCTCGATGCCATGGAGGCCGCGGCCGACGCGCGGGCGGAGCTCGTCTGCTTTCCCGAGCTCAGCCTCAGCGGCTACATGCTGGGGCCGGACGATTATGGGGACGCGTTGCTCGACGCGGTCGAGGGGGCCACGCGCGAGATCGCCGACCGCACCCGTCAGCTCGGCATCGCCGCCCTCTACGGCGCGCCGCGCCGCGGGCCGAATCAGCGGCCGCGCAACGCCGTCGTCCTGGCCCAGCCGGGCGGCCGCCAGCTGGTCTACGACAAGACGCATATGGTCACCAATGAGCTCAAGGTGTTCGCGGCCGGAGACGCGTTCGCGGTCACCGAGGACGGGATCGGGCTCGCGTGCTGCTACGACCTCGCCTTCCCCGAGGCGATTCGCATCCTCGCCCTGCGCGGCGCGCAGGTGGTGATCGTGCCGATGGCGTGGGAGATCGAGCGTTCGTTCGTGATGCGCGGGCTGCTCGCGGCCCGGGCGATCGAGAACGTCGCCTTCGTCGTGGCGGTCAACCAATCCGGCCGGGTCGGGCCACTGCGCTTCTCCGGCGGCAGCACGGTGGTGGACCCCCTGGGCGAGGAGATTTTCACGTTGGGAGCCGAGGCGACGCTGGGGATCGTCGAGATCGACCGCGATTTCGTGTCCGCCTTGCGGGACCAGCGAGATACTGCGACCTACCCGTTGCTGGCCGACCGAAGGCCCGACCTGTATGGGCAAATCGGTGCCGGCAAAAGGGCTCAGGCAAGGAATGGAGTATTAAGTCAGACATCTGTATGCTCCACATCCCCGTCAGCGGGGATCGACGGCATTGGCATGCCTCAGCTTCGTGCAGACCCCGAACCGAGCGATTTGGAACGAGCCACGGCCCGGCCGTCCTTCGCGCGGCCTGGCCAGTCCCCTATCACCACCATGAGGGTGCATCCCGAGGAGGTTCGAGATGTCAGCTGACACTTCGGTAGCGACCGGCGGCACGGCCGCATCGGAGACAACCGGCCAACAGCGTCTGCTGGGAGGGCAGTTGTCGATGCCCAACTGCATCGCGCTCTCCGCGGCGGTGATGGCACCGGTCATCGCCGTCGTCCTCAACGCGCCGGCCGCAGCCCCCAACGGACAGGGCGCGCTGCCGCTCTCCTTCCTGGCCGCGTTCGTCGGCACGGGGTTTGTCGCGGTCGTGGTCATCCAGTTCTCGAAGCGGCTCCCGTCGTCCGGTCTGTTCTATACCTACAACGGCCACGCGCTCGGCGGCGGCGCCGGGTTCTACACCGGCTGGGCGTACTTCGCCGCCTACGTGATGTTCGCCGTCGGCCTGTTCTGCGCCACCGGCTCGTTCCTGCACACCTACCTGCTGGCGCAGTTCAGCGTCAACATCAACTGGTGGATTCTCAGCCTGATCCAGATGGCTCTGATTTGGGTGCTTTCGCTGCGCTCGATCAGGGCCTCGGTGCGCATCGACCTGACGCTGCTCGCGTTCGAGATGATCACCTTCAGCGTCCTCGCGATCATCGCGATCGCCAAGGCCGGCGACCACAACACGCTGAAGTACTTCACGCCCAGCTCGACCACGGCTGGGGTCAAGGGTGTTGGCCTTGCCGCGGTGTTCGGCATCTTGTCGTTCGTCGGCTTCGAGTCGGCGGCCGTGCTCGGCGAGGAGACCAAGAGGCCGCGGCGCAACGTCCCGCTCGCGGTCGGCGGCGCGACGGTCGTCGTCGGCGTCTTCTACGTGTTCATGATGTACACGCTGTCGGCTGGCTACGGCCTCAACGTCCCGGGCAACGTGACGAAGTTCATCGCCGACCCGACGCCGTTTGTCACGATCGCGAATCGGGACGCGCACTGGATGGTGAACATCATCCAGATCGCCAGCGTGTTCGGCCTTTTCTCCTGCTTCCTCGCGGTCCAGAACGCGACCGTGCGGGTGATCTTCTCGATGGGCCGCGACGGGGTGCTACCGGGCGTGTTCGGCAGGGTGCACAAGCGCTTCCATTCGCCGTACACGGCGATCTACGCGCTGACCGGGGTCTCGGTCGTTGGCGGGGTTCTGGGCGCAGTCTGGCTCGGCTCCGGGATCACCGACGTGTACGGCTGGACCGGCACGATCGGCACGGTGGCGATCATCATCGTCTACATGCTCGCCTGCATCGGCCTGATCAAATTCTTCTGGCGCGACAAGGAACGGAACATCTTCTGGCACGTCATATGCCCGGTCCTCGGGATCATCGCGTTCGCCTATCCGCTCTACCTGAACGCCAAACCGAACCAGCCGTATCCGTTCAACCTGGTCTTCTGGGTCGTGCTCGGGTGGCTGATAATCGGGGCCGCGTTGTTCTTGTACTTCCGCGCCCGCGCGCCCGAGAAGCTGCTGGCGGTCGGTCGCGTGCTGGCGGAAGAAGAGACGGGCCTCGAGGAGGGCAAGCTCGCCTCCGCTCCGGTCTAGTGGCCCCCCCCACCGCAAATACGGTCGAGACCACTGGCGAGTCGGTGGCGTGAGCCGCTAGCCACGTGATCGAAATCGACGGGAAGCAGGTTTTCACCGAGCTGCACGAGCTCGTGGATTCTCGCCACACCGCGCTGCTGGTCGTCGACATGCAGCGTGACTTCTGCACCCCCGGGGGCGCCTTCGACCGGCTCGGCATCGACATCTCGATGTATCCGGCGATGGTGCCCCGGCTGGTGTCGCTCGTCGACGGCGCGCGGTCGGCAGGCGTACAGATCATCTACGTCCTGATGACCGTGCTTCCCGGCCGCGCCAGCGAATCCCCGGCGCAGATCCGTTTCAACATGAGGATGCAGGTCGGCCACGCGCGCGGGGACGCGCTCAGTTACACGGCCGACGGGTCCGAGGGACAGCGGGTGATTCCCGAGCTCGAGGTCCTCGACGGCGACCTCGTGGTCAAGAAGTACCGCTCGAGCGGGTTCATGGGCACCAATCTTGACCTGCTGCTGCGCAGCAACGGCATCCAGACCGTCGTCGTAACCGGTTGCACCACCGAGGGGTGCGTCGAGTCCACCGCCCGCGACGCGATGTTCGGCGACTACTACGTCGTGCTCGCCGAGGATTGCGTCGCGAGCGACGACCGCGAGCAGCACGAGGCGTCGATGGTGCTGATGCGTCACCGCTTCGACATCGCGGGCTCAGGAGAGATCCTCGGCCACTGGTCGCGCACGACGGCCAGCGCCAACGCAGCCTAACGCAAAGGAGATCACGAATATGGACAAGCTCCGCGACCGCGTCGCGATCATCACCGGAGGAGCGAGGGGGATTGGCGGCGCGATTGCCACCGCGTTCGCCGCCGAGGGGGCCGACGTGGTGATCGCCGACCGGCTGGGAGAGGACGTGGCGGCGCCGGTGATCGAGTCAGTCGCGGCGGCGGGCCGGCGCGCGGTCCACGTGCAAACCGACGTCAGCGACGAGGCCTCGGTGCGGAACATGGTCGACCGGGCCTACGATGAGTTCGGCGACATCGACATCCTCGTCAACGATGCGGGCGTGTTCGGCCAGTACTTCTTCCACGAGCTGACGGTGGAGGAGTGGGACCGAGTGGTCGGGATCAATCTCCGCGGCGTCTTCCTGTGCACGCGCATGGTGCTGCCGCGGATGCTCGATCGCGGCCGGGGCAAGGTGATCAACGTCGCCTCGCAGCTGGGTCAGATCGGCGGGATCGAGATGGTCCATTACAGCGCCAGCAAGGCGGGCGTGATCGGCTTCACCAAAGCCCTCGCGCGGGAGGTCTCGACCAAGGGCATCCACGTCAACGCGATCGCCCCCGGACCGATCCTCACTGACATGATGGCCGAGGAAACCGAGGAATGGGCCGCGCGCAAGCTCGCCGAGCTGCCGATGGGACGGTTCGGCCAGGCGTACGAGGTCGCTCCGACGGCCGTGTTCCTCGCCTCGGACGACTCGTCGTACTACGTCGGGCAGACCCTCTGCCCCAACGGCGGCGACGTGATGCTCTAGCGGGCAGCTGAGCGGATTCGTGACGACCACGACGGAAGGGAATCGATGTTCGAGTTGACAGACAGGGTGGCGATCATCACCGGCGCGGCGTCCGGGATCGGCGCCGCCACCGCGCGGGTGTTCGCGCAGGCGGGTGCGGATGTCGGGCTCGCCTGGTACGCGGGAGATCCCTACGACATCGACCCAGTGCGCGAGGCCGTCGAGGCGGCCGGGCGGCGGGCGATCGTGGCCCAGGTGGACGTGCGCGACAGCGGCGAAATCGACGCCCTCGTTGACCAGTGCATGTCTGAGCTGGGGCGGGTCGACATCGCGGTGGCCAACGCCGGCATCGCCCGCACGGTCCCGCTGGAGCAGCTCGACGACGACGCCTGGTACGCCACCCTCGACGTGGACCTCACCGGGGTTTGGCGCGTGTTCAGATCGGTACTCCCGCACATGCGCAAGGCCGGCTACGGCCGGCTGATCGCCACCTCGTCGGTGGCCGGAACCGTTTCGGCCTGGCCCCAACATCCGCAGTACGCGGCCTCCAAGGCGGGGATCGTCGGCCTCGTGCAGAACCTGGCCGTGGACTACGGCCCGGACGGGATCACGGCCAACGCCGTTGCTCCCGGCGTGATCAGAACGCCCCAGGCGCTCGACCCTGTCAACTCGCTGGGACCGGAGGGCGTCGCCGCGACGGCCGCCAAGGTGCCACTGGGACGCGTTGGCGAACCGGAGGACATCGGCTATCTCTACTGCTTCCTGGCGAGCCCCGAGTCGGAGTACGTCACGGGCCAGCTGATCGTCGCCGATGGCGCCCGTTCCCTCGCCGGCCTCGACTGAGCGACCCCCCACAGATTGGAGCCACGATGAAGTTCGATCCGCAGTTCTTCCAGTCACGTGACTTCGCCGTCGAGGGGCCGCCACGGGAGATCGTCGGCTACGGCGAGCATCCGCCCCTGGTCCGCTGGGAGAACGACGCCCGGGTGGCGATCCAGATCGTGATCAATCACGAGGAGGGTTCCGAGAAGACATTCGCCATGGGCGACGGCGTCAACGACGTCCTCTACGAGCTTCCGTTCGCGATCGAGGGGCAGCGGGATCTCGCGGTCGAGTCTATGTACGAGTACGGCAGCCGGGCGGGGATCTGGCGGCTGCTGCGCGTGTTCGACGACGCCGGCGTGCCGGTGACCTTCTTCGCCGCCGCCGTTGCGCTGGAGCGAAACCCGGCCGTGGCGGAGAAGCTTGTGCGCCGCGGCGACGACGTCGCCGGCCACGGCTACCGGTGGAGCAACCACTTCGAGATGACCCGCGACGAGGAGCGCGAGGCGATCAAGCGGGCGATCGAGTCGATCACACGGACCACGGGCTCGCGTCCGCTCGGCTGGTACTGCCGGGAAATGAGCGTCAACACGCGCGAGCTGCTGGTCGAGGAGGGCGGTTTCGTCTACGACTCGGACTGTTACAACGACGATCTCCCCTACTGGACGCGAATTCTCGGACGCCCGCACCTCGTCGTCCCGTACGGGCTGGTCGTCAACGACGCGCGGTACATCGTCGGCACCGGGTTCGGCAGCCCCGATCACTTCTTCGAGATGGCCAAGGCGAACCTCGACCGGCTGCGCAACGACGGCGACGACGTGAACCGGATGATGTCGATCGGACTGCACCCGCGAGTCACCGGGAATCCGGGGCGCTCGGACGGGCTGGCCCGGTTCATCGAGTACGCGCAGTCCCTCGGGGACGTCTGGTTCGCGCGGCGGATCGACATCGCGAACACGTTCATCGAGCAGCAACCTGCCGACAAGTGGGTCTGAGCGGCGCGGTTGCGATGAGTGCCGTCGGCGGGACGGTCGCGGACCTCGTTGCGCGCGCCGCCGCGGAGCGCGCGGCCGATCGCGCTTTCGTGTTCCCCGGCGGAGGGAGCAACCTCGATCTCATCGACGCCCTCGAGCGGCACGGCATCACCGTCGTGCTCGCTCGCTCCGAGGGCGGTGCGGCGATGATGGCGGCGGCCTACGCGGACCTGACCGGGCGACCGGCGGTGGTGTTGGTCGGTGTCGGCCCGGGCACGGCCAACGTCGCCAACGGGCTCGCCCATGCCCTGCTCGACCAGAGCGCGCTCGTGCTCATCAGCGACCGGCTCACGGAGGCCGAGCGAGCCCGAACCGGCCATCAGGTCATCGACCAACTGGCGGTGCTCGCGCCGGTGACGAAGTGGCAGGCGACGCTCAACCGACAAAGCCCCGGCGCGCAGCTGACCGAGGCGTTCTCGATCGCGGCGACCCCGCCGCGCGGGCCGGTTCATCTCGAGCTCGACCGGGAGGTGGCGACTGCGGACGCGCCACCCCACCGCGTGGCGGCGGGAGCCCGTGGGTGCTCGCCCGTCGGCTTCAGCGCGACGGGTCGCGAGCTCGCGGCGGAGATGCTGCGCGCCGCTCGGCGCCCGGTCGTCCTGGTCGGCGACGAGGCGCTGACCGTGCCGCAGGCTTCGTTGGTCGGGCTGGTCGAGCGGCTGGGCGGTCCCGTCATGTGCAGTTATAAGGCGAAGGGCGCGGTGCCCGAGGCACACCCGCTGTGGTGCGGCATCGTCACGAACGCCGCGCTCGAGGCGCCCTTGCTCCGCGAGGCCGACGCGATCCTCGCCATCGGGCTGGACCCAGTTGAGCTTCTCTCCCGCCCCTGGCCGTCCGACGCTCCCACGGTTGCGCTCCGCGAGCACTCCGAACCCGTGCCGGGGTACGGCGCTGACCACGCGGTGATCGGCGAGCTCTCGATGCTCGTGGCCGAGCTGAGCGCGTGGCTCGGCGAGCCCGCCTGCGACTGGTCGGGCACCGAGATCGCACAGACCCGCGACGCCATGCTGGCGGCGATCCGCATCGCCGCGCCCGACTCGCTGAGCGCGCTCGAGGTGGTTGAACTCGTGCAGGCGCAGGCGCCGGCCGGCACGCTCGTGACGGTCGACGCCGGCGCGCACATGTTCGCGGTGACGTGGGGGTGGCGATCGAGCCTCCCGCGACGCTTCCTGATCTCCAACGGGCTGGCCACGATGGGGTTCGCGGTGCCGGCCGCGGTCGCCGCCGCGCTGGCCCGTCCCGACGAACCGGTGATCGCGTTCACCGGGGACGGCGGCTTTCTGCTGCACGGGAACGAGCTGGAGACCGCCGTGCGGGTCGGCGCCAGGCTCGTCGTCGTCGTCGTCAACGACGCCAGCCTCAGCCTGATCCGGATCAAGCAGCAAGAGCGCCGCTACGCGCGGACCGCGGTCGATTTCGGACCAGTCGACGCCGCCGGGTATGCGCGGGCGCTCGGCGCCACGGGAGCCGCGGCCGGCACGGCGGCGGAGGTGACCGAAGCCGTGCGGCGCGCTCTGCGGCACCCGGGTCCAGCGGTTGTCGACGTCCGCACCTCCGGCCAGGAGTACGGCGCGCTGCAACGGGTGATCAGGGTCACCGGCACGCGGGAGGAGGCGCTCTTTCCGCGGTGAGTTCGCCGGCTTCGATTCGCTGCGCGGTCGTGCAGAGCGCGCCGCTCTTGGGCGACGTCGAGGGTAACCTCGCGCGGTGTCTGGCTGATCTGACGCGATCGGCGCACGAGGGTTGCGACCTCGTCGTGTTCCCCGAATGCGCGCTCAGCGGGTACATGTTCGGCGACGAGCAGGCGGCGCGGCGCGGCGCCGAGCCCATCCCGGGACCGAGCACCGGCGCGCTGTTGCACGCCTGCGCCGAGTCCGGCGTGCACTGTGTCGTCGGGATGCTCGAGTTGGCGGGCGAGACCCTGCACAACTCGGCCGTGCTGATCGGGCCGGACGGAGTGGTGGGGCGCTATCGCAAGTCGCACATCGCCTGCATCGGAGCGGACTGCTTCACCGTCCCGGGCGACGAGCCGTACGCCGTCTACGACACTCCGATCGGACGGATCGGCATGCAGATCTGCTACGACTGGCGGTTCCCGGAGATCACTCGCGTGCTCGCGTTGAAGGGTGCGGAGGTCATCGCCCATCCGACCAACTCGCCCGCTCCGGCCCGAGAGCTGGCGGAATACATCACCCGCGCTCGGGCGGCGGAGAACGCCGTGTTCTTCCTCACCGCGAACCGCTGCGGCCGCGAGCGGGGAACCGAGTTCTTCGGCTGGAGCCAGATCGTCGATCCGGTGGGCCGTCGTCTAGCCGAGGCGGGCGCTGAGGAGGCGGTGATCACGGCCGAGCTGGATCTCGAGCTCGCTCGGGAGAAGACGAAGGAGCCGGGGAGCGGCGGATACCACGTCAGCCTGTTCGCGGATCGCCGCCCCGATCTCTACGGGCCGCTGCTGAAGGTCGACTCCTAATGGCTCCGTACGTTGCCTGACTTCGGCGGGTCAATGTCTATTGTCAGACTTCAACCGCTGATACGCTAGCTGCGCTGTGGCCGAGGGAAACGGCATCGTGGCTGTCCGTCCAGTGCGAAAGGCTTACGAGCAGGTCGCCGACCAGCTCCGCGAGCTGATCACCTCCGGCGAGATCGCTCCCGCGCAGCGGTTGCCGAACGAGGCCGCGCTCGCCGCGCAGTTCGGCGTCAGCCGTCCGACGATCCGCGAGGCGCTGCGGGGGCTGTCGGCGATGTCCCTGATCCGCACCACTAAGGGCGCTAACGGCGGCAGCTTCGTCACGGTTCCCACGGTCGATCACGTCTCGGAATTCCTGAGCGCCAACATCAGCCTGCTCAGCCAGTCCGAGCACGTTTCGCTCGACCAGTGCCTCGAGGTCCGCGAGCTGCTCGAGGTGCCCGCTGCGCGGCTCGCCGCGACCCGGAGAACCGACGAGGACGTGCAGCGGCTGCGCGCCGCGATCCCCGGCCGCCCCCTCGATCTCGCCACCACCGAACAGTTCAACTACAACAAGGACTTCCATTCGGCGGTGGTGCTCGCTTCCGGCAACACGCTGCTGTCGATCTGCACGCAACCGATCTTTTCCGCCCTCCAGGGCAATCTCAAGCGCTCGACGCTGGGGCGCCGTTTCCATCGCCGCGTCAACGAGGACCACCGCGCGCTGCTGGACTTTATCGAGGGCGGCGACCCCGCCGGCGCGGGCGAGCTGATGCACGAGCACCTGGGCTTTCTGCGTCCCATGTACGAGAAGGTGTGGCGCTCCTCAGGCCCCGCGGCGAGCGATCGCCGCGACGCTCGCGACCGGTAACTCAGGCCGAGTCTGACCATTTTCGTTCGGCCGCGCCGCGGCCCGCTGAGTTCAGGCGCCGGTGGCGTGCCGAGTTCGGATGAGCAGCCAGCCGACCGCCGCGCCGACGGCCAGGATCGTGAGCACTCCGGCGATCGGTGCGGTCACGAACAAGGCGTGGTGCGGGGGCGGCCCGAACTGGCTCGGCCACCTGAACTGCTGCTGACGGCCTGCAACGCTGGCCGTGCGATGAACGCTGGTGAACATCCCGAGCACGAGCAGCAAGGCCATGCCCGCGGCGGCGACCGGCGCCCACCGAGGCATTCCGGACCGCGGCCGACTCGTCGGCGACGTGGGAGCGGGCAGATCCGCGACGAGCGCGTCCAGTTCGCCGTAAGTTCGAGACGAGTACAGCACGTCGAGTCGCTCCTCGAGCTCGTCTGGACCCAGCCGTCCCTCGACCGTGGCGTGCCGAAGCCGCTCGGCGATCTGGTCCCGATCGGAGTCTGACGCCCGTACCGACGGTACTCTCGCCACCCCGCCAGCGTAGCGCACGGAGTTCTTCGGCCCACCCAGTGCGCGGTTCAGACTGCGATGTAGCGGGCGGCGAGCGCGCCCGCCAGCGTGCGATGGGCGGGGCCGGTGCCGACGACCGTGCCGCGCGCCGGGTCGAGTTCGTGAGCCCGCGCGAACGCGAGCGCGAGGCCTGGCAGGGGGGGTCGGCACCAGCAGATCGGCGGCCCGCCAGGGTGCGGACACAGCGCGGTTTGCACCGGGCCGGTCACCGCGTCCGCTACCCGGGCGAGGCAATCGTCGAGCGCCTCGGCGGTCGCCTCCGGCCTCCAATCGAAGATCAGGTGGGGCGCGGCGCGATCGGTCCCGGCAAGCGCTTGCTCCCACCCCGGTTGCCGGAGCGCTGCCGCGGCGAGATAGACGCCGCCACGCTCCGCCGCCGATCGCCGTGTCCGTCCGAACGGAACCTGTTCCAGCTCCACGAACCCCTCGTCGATCGAGGGCGGCTCGAGCTCGCGGGCGGCCCGCATCTGCGACGTCGGCGCCATTACGCCGGCCTGGCGGCGCGAGAGCCGGCGCACCTCCGCTGGAGTCGGCAGGGCGCCGAAGCCATCGAGCAGGCGCTCGACGAGGTTGACCTGGGCTTGCGCGAGCGGGGTGTCGAGCCAGATGCACCTGGTCGGGACGCGATGGCGACTCGCCGCCTCGAGCACGTAGCTGCGTGCGGCGCGGGTGAGGTAGGTGTTGTCGAGGACGATCCGGCGAGCCCCCGCGGATAGCTCGTGATCGAGCGCGTCCGCCAACTCGCGTAAGCCGCCCCCGCGCTCGTCGCGGTTCAGCCGGATATACCCACGGGCCACGTACTGGAGGGCGATGCGAGTCTTCCCGGCGGCGGGAATCCCCATGATCAGCACCACCTCCGCGTCGTCGGCCGACGTCGTGGCGCCGTCGGACGGCCGTGGGTGAGCGCGAGCCGGCCGGAACCGACCGTACGTGCGGTCCAGCACCATTCGCTCCCGTTCGGCGAGGACGACGGCCGCCGCGCGCGCCGCCGAACGGGCCGTCTCGGGACGAGTGGCGCCCGGGATCGCCACGACGTCCCGGGAGAGCTCGAGCAGCCACGCGAGCGCGATCTCAGCCGGAGTAACGTCACGCTCCCGCGCGACCTCGAGCAAAGGCCCCAGCCGCTCCAGACCGCCGGCGCGGCGCGGGCCGCCGAGCGGCGAGTGGGCGATCAGCGCGATCCCCAAATCGGCGCACCGCTCGACCATGCCGCTTCGCAGCGCGTGGTCGTCGTGGACGCTGAGCGCGACCTCCACGGCGCTGATCGGGGCGAGCTCAACCGCTTGATCGAGCTGCTGACGGTTGACGTTGGAGACGCCCACCCGCCTGGCCAGGCCAGCCTCGACGACCCTGGCCAGCGCCCGCACCGACGTGCGCCACTCCCGCGCCGGGTCCGGAGCATGGATCAGGTAGAGGTCGATCTCCAGGCCATCGAGCGCGGCGAGGCTCGCCTCGCAGTCGGCCTGAATCGCCCTCGCCCGCCCGTCGGGGATCCATCCGCCTCCAGCCCGTGTCATGCCCCCTTTGGTGACGATTCGCGCCGCGCCCTCGCCGCGGCAACGCCGCAACGCGCCCGCCAGCAACCGCTCGTTGTGACCCAGCTCGTGCTCGCCCAGCGCGTACGCGCGGGCGGTGTCGAACACGGTCACCCCCGCCGCGACCGCGGCCGTGATCGTCTCACCGGCCAACTCGTCGTCGCGGCCCTCCGCGGTCGAGAAGCGCATGCAGCCGAGGCCGATGCGCAGCTCAGAGGGGTCAAGCCAACTCAGGGGGCTGAGCCTAGTGCAGCGTCCCCGGAAGTCGCTGGCGCGGTGTGCGACCGAGCCCGGCCCGCCGGCGCGGTGACGGCGGTCAGCCATCGCGCTGCGATCAGTCCGGCCAGGAGATACAGAACGCCCTGCCCGTTGAGCAGGTTGAGGAAGCCGAGCGATCCGGCCAGGACCCCCGCCGCCAGCAGGCCCAGCGCCTGCCCGACGCTGGCGGCGACGTCCATAGCCGCGAACGCCCTCCCTCGCTGGCCATCGGTCGTGGCCCGCTGAATCGCGCTCGTCAGTCCGGTCATGATCCCGATGCCCGGGGCCCCGGCGGCGATGAACAGCGCGATGTAGACCGGCTCCAGCGTGGTCAGGTGGGGCGCGTTCCAGATCGCGAGATCGAGGATCCCGAACGCGATGGCGCCGGCGGCGGTGAGCCGGCCGGCGGCGATCCGCCCGCGGGCCGCCAGGCAGAGGCCGCAGGCGATCGCCCCGATCGCCTGCACGCCGCGCAGCAGGCCGATCTCCGCCGAGTTGCCGTGTAACGACCGAGCCACGAAGACCACGAATAGGACGACGAAAATTCCCTGGGCAACGCTGGCCACGGTGAGCACTGCCAATGCGGGGCGCAGCGGGCCGATCGCGAGCGTGGACGCCCATGGTTTGTCAGCGTCAGGTTTGGTGGCGAGCCCGCGCGAGTCGACCGCGGTCAATGTCGGGAGCAGCGCGATCAGTGCCGCGGCGAGCACGAAACTCGCGGCGTCGACCGCGACGATCGTCGTCAGCCCACCGCCCACGGCGAGCACCAGTCCGCCGAGCGACCCGCCGACCAGGCGCCCGATGTTCTCGCCAAGGCCAATCAGCGAGTTTGCGCTCACGAGCTGAGGGGCGGGGACCAGCGTCGGGAGGAGCGCGTTCTTGGTGGGGTCGAAGACGGCGCCGAGCGCCGACTGCGCGGCGACGACGACGTAGATGATCCACAGGCCGGACCGCCCATCGACGAGCAGCAGCGGCGTCAGCAGCGCCGCCTGCGCGACGGCGACGATGATCAGCGTCCGCCGGCGATCGGGGCGGTCGGCGAGCGCGCCGGCGATCGGCGCCAGCAGCACCGGGGGCACGAGTTCGACGAGAAACGTCGCCGCCGTCCCGAGCGCCGAGCCGGTGTACTGATAAACCACGATCGGCAGGCTGACCAGCAGCAGCCAGTCGCCGGTGTCAGAGCTCAAGCCGGCGAGCCACACCCGGCGAAAGCCGCGGTCGCGCAGCGCGTTCATCGCGGTTCGGTGGGGAACGCGTGGAGGCCGAGGTGGACCACCTTGGCCCCCCGCGGCGCCGGGTCTCGCGTCGGCGCGAGGTACGGCCGGATCAGCGCATCCAACTGCCCGTCCAGTTCCTCCAGCTCCCCGGGGGTCAGCCGAAGGGTGTACGTCCGCTGGACGTCGGCCTCACGCCACCGGCTCGGGATCCCGTCGCGACGGGCGAGGTAGTCACGCACGAGCCGTTGGTCGCGCTGTACCGAGACGGCCAGCAGTTCGGCCTCCTGAGGCGTCGTCGGGCCGGCCGAATCGTCCGAGGCGGTGTCAAACCCGGTGATCAGCGCCTGCCAGGGCCGCTCGCGACCGTCGCTCGAGGCCGCCTCGCCGACCAGCCCCACCTGGGCCAGCACCCGCAGGTGGTAACTGCAATTCGACGGCGTATCTCCGACCGCCCGCGCGCACGCCGACGCGGTCGCCGGCCCGTTGGCAATCAGATGGCTGATCAGGTCGAGGCGGACCGGGTGGGCCAGGGCCTCCAGCGCTTCCGGTTCGGCGATCCGCCGGCGTACTTCCTCGCGAGGCAAGTCTTCTCCTCATTCGAGATCTGAAAGAGTCTTTCAGATATCCTACCACGAGGGTTCCCGCTGAAGAGCCTTGGGGAGTTTCCCTCCCTCCAGGGGCGGAAAATCCCCAACTCGGAGCTATCGTGAGCACCCAGGTGATCAACGCGGCCGCTCGCACCCGGACGCCGCCGTGGTGGCGCAGCGCGGTCGTCTATCAGGTCTACATTCGCAGCTTCGCCGATCGCGACGGCGACGGCGTCGGTGACATCCTCGGCCTGCGCTCCCGACTGCCCTACCTGGCCGAGCTCGGCATCGACGCGCTCTGGATCACGCCCTGGTATCCGTCCCCGATGAAGGACGCGGGCTACGACGTGGCCGACCTCCGCGGTATCGAGCCCACCTTCGGCACGCTGGCCGACGCGGTGGCCCTGACCGAGGAGGCGCACGAGCTGGGGCTGCGCGTGCTGCTCGACATCGTGCCGAACCACCTGTCCAACCAGCACCGCTGGTTCCAAGAGGCGCTCGCCGCCGGTCCCGGCTCGGCCGAACGCGCCCGCTTCATCTTCCGCGACGGCCGCGGGCGGCACGGATCCGAGCGACCCAACGACTGGAGCAGCGGGTTCGGTGGTCCCGCGTGGACGCAAGTGATCGAGGCCGACGGCCGGCCCGGTCAGTGGTACCTGCACCTGTTCACCCCCGAGCAACCCGACCTCGACTGGACCAATGCCGAGGTCCGAGCGGAGTTCGACCAGACGCTGCGGTTCTGGTTCGAGTTGGGGATCGATGGATTTCGCGTCGACGTAGCCCACGGACTCGTGAAGGCCGAGGGTCTCCCCGACCTCGGCTCGACGGCATGGCCGCCCCCCGGCGCCGATCCCGTCGACCATCCCCACTGGGACCGGAGCGACGTCCACGAGATCTACCGTCGGTGGCGGGCCTTGGCCGATGCCTACGAGGATCCGCGAGTGTTCGTCGCCGAGGCGTGGGTCCACAACCAAGAGCGGCTGGCTCGGTACGTGCGCGCCGATGAGCTGCACACCGCGTTCAACTTCGACTTCCTACTCGCGCCGTGGCGGGCCGACGATCTGCGCGCCTCGATCGACAAGTCGCTCGGCGCCCACGAGCGGGTGGGAGCGCCGCCCACCTGGGTCCTCTCCAACCACGACACGGTTCGCGAGGTGTCGCGCTACGCCCGCCCGCAGGGCATCCGCCGGCTGCGCAACCTCAACGACTTGCTCGACCTCGCCGCCGATTTCGAGGTCGGGATGCGCCGGGCTCGCGCCGCCGCGCTGCTGATGCTCGCGCTCCCCGGCGGCGCCTACGTCTACCAGGGCGAGGAACTGGGCCTCCGCGAGGTCGAGAACCTGCCCGATGACGCCCTCCAGGACCCGGGCTGGGCCCAGTCCGGATACACCGACCGCGGGCGAGATGGCTGCCGCGTGCCGATTCCTTGGTCGGGCGAGAAGCCGCCGTTCGGGTTCAGCCCGCCCGACGCGAACTCGCCGCCGTGGCTCCCTCAGCCGAGCTCCTGGCGCCGGCTCACCGTCGCCGCCCAGGCCGGAGTCGAAGGCTCGATGCTCGAGCTCTACCGGCGCGCGCTCCGCCTCCGTCGCTCGGAGCCGGCCCTCGGCGACGGCACGCTCGAGTGGCTTGATGCCCCGGCCGGCGCACTCGCGTTCGCCCGTGAACCGGGATTTGCCTGCATCGTGAACGTGTCAGCCGATCCGCTGCAACCGCCCGCGGGGGCCGGGATCCTGCTCGCCAGCGGGCCACTCGCGCGCGACGGTCGCGTGCCGGCCGACACCGCGATCTGGCTCAGGCGCTAGGCCCTAAGGCTTGTCCTCTAGCCCGGCCGGCGCGAGCTTGGCCGCCTCGACTGCCAGCCACCGAGGCCGACGCCCGGCCCGCTCCGCCGCTTCTTTGCCGATCACCGCGCGCCGCACGATCCGTCCCCCGAAGTAGCGCAGCGGCTCGGGCGGGAAGCGCTCCTGCCGGCGATCGATAAGGGCGCTCGTGCTCCACTCGTCGGCGATCCCGAGCGCCAGGCTCGAAAGGATCCGGCTCCCGACCAGGCTCGGGCCGACGCCATTGCCGCTCCAGCCGACGCCGTAGAGGATGTGCTCGCGTCCGCCGAGGTGGCCGAGGATCGGAACGCTCGTCGGGGTCCGATCGATCGGACCGCTCCAGTCGTACTCCACCGGGACATCCGCCAGCGCCGGGTAGGACCGGCGCAGTTCCCCGATCACCATCTGGCTCCGCGCCTGGCTGCGGTCGAAATCGGGGCCGATCCTCCCGCCGTAGCCCAGCCCGCCGGTCCCCTTGCCGAAGGCGATCCGGCCATCGTGCGTGGTGCGGTAGTAGTTGACCATCAGCTGCGAGTCGGTGATCGACTCGCCGCCGCTCCATCCGATCTCCCGCAGGCGGTCGGGAATCGGGGCCGTGGCCGCGATGTCGCTCGACACCACGACGATCGATCGGCGCAACTCGGGCAGCGCCGCGGCCCAGGCGTTGGTCGCCACCACCAGCTTCTCCGCCGACAGCGCGCCCCCGCCGGCCGTCCGGATCGTCAGCGGCCGTGCACGGGTGAAGTCAACCACGCGCGTGCCCTCGAAGATCCGCGTTCCCAGCTCGAGCGCGACCCGACGCAGTCCCCGAGCGAGCGCGGCGGGTTGGATCGTCGCCGCTTGGGGTACGAAAACGCCGGCCAGGTGTACCGGCGATCCCGTCCGGCGGGCGACCTCGGCAGGGGCGACGCGCTCGAACACGTGGTCTCCCAGCCGCTCGCTGAGGTTGACCACGCTCTCCCAGGCATCGAGCCCGGCTGGGGCGGTGGCGGTCCACAGCCAGCCGCGCCGGACGTAATGACACTCGATCGCGTGCTCGTTGCAGAACGATTCGACCTCGTCGACCGCCGCGTTCGACGCGCGAGCCAGGCGGAGCGCCTCCTCCTCACCGCACGCGTTCGCGAGCCCCGCGATCTTTGGCCACCAACTGAGGACCATGCCGCCGTTACGACCGGACGCGCCGCCACCACAGATGTCCTGCTCGAGCACGACCACATCGCAGCCGGGATCGCGCTGCTTGATCCGGATCGCCGTCCAAAGACCGACGAACCCGCCGCCTATGATCGCCACGTCGGCCCGCTCGTTCCCGACCATCGCAGGCAGCGGGGGGCCGTCGGTTAGAGCCTCGCGCAGCCACAGGGATCGGTATTTGGCGTCAACTTGGCTGTCGTAGGCTGGGCCAGCGACACCTGGGGTTGGCTCAACGGCGGTCATGCCGAAGTCGCGGATGCCTCGATGGCCGACTTGATGCGATGGGCGAGCGCCGGCGCGTCCTTGACCGCCGCGCTGGTCGCGAAGCCGACAATCAGCTTGCCGATGCCATGGCCTTCCAGCTGGTTGTGGATCGTCACCTGGGTCTGGCTTTCGCCCACCGACTCGAGGTCGTACCCACCCTCCGGGACGGTGATCATGTTCTTCGAACGCTCGACCCAGCGGATCTTCGTCGGCGCGTCGAACTCGGTCAGCTCGAACCTCCGGCTCGTCGTCATGCCGGCGTCCTTGACTTTGCTCTCGAACACCGTCCCCACGCCGATGGGGCCGTCCGTCGTCTTGCTGATCTCCCGGACGCGCGGGCTGAACTTCCGGTCATTGGTGCCGTCGGCCAAGAACGCGAACACCTCGTCGATGGGCCGATCCACTACAGCAGTGCCGCTGAACTCGTGTGCCATTGAACGTGCTCCGTGGTCGACAACGTGAATCCCCACCCTATCCGGAGACGGTTCTCGCGGGTCATCCACTCCGGGTGAGGCCGCCGGCACAGGCGCGAGGACAATGGTCCCCGCTGTGACTCGCGAGCGTTGGATGGCCCTCCTTTTTGCCCTCGGTTCGCTGTGCTTTCTCGTGGGGCCGTTTCCAGGCTACGCCAACCTCGTTGGCGATCGAGCCGACGCGATCACCTTCTTCGTCGGCTCGATCCTGTTCACCGGCGGCGGCGCGCTGCAATCCATCCTCGCCTTCCCGGAACGCCGCGGGCCCCACCATGGGCCCGCGCTCTGGTGGGCGGCCATCATCCAGTCCGCGGGCACGCTGTTCTTCAATGTCACGACCTATCAGGCACTGCACACGGCGTTGACGAGCTCCGAATACAACCGTCTCGTGTGGCGGCCGGACGCGTTTGGGTCGGTCTGCTTCCTCGTCTCCGGCGTGATCGCCTACCACGCCTCCCCGCGGCATGGGTGGCTGCCGGCGCGCGGCGTTCGGGGCTGGTGGGAGCCTTCGGTCAACCTGCTCGGCTGCATCTTTTTCGGCATCTCGGCCGTGGCCGGCTATGTCGTCCCGTCGAAGGGGTCGATGCTCGACCTCGCGGCCAGCAACTGGAACACCGCGCTCGGAGCCGCCTGCTTCCTCGCCTGCGCCGTCGCCACCTTGCTGACCGGCTTCACCCACAAGTCGCCGCGGCTGCGGCGGTTGCACACGCTGGAGGAGGAACTGAAGCGAGACGCCGAGCGGATCGAGTCGACCGGGCGAGCGTGATCCGCGGCGAGCTCAGATGGTCGCGGCGAGCGCGGTCAGACCGGCCTCGGCGACCTTCATGTCCTGGCTGTAGTGGCCGCCGCTGACGCCGATGGCGCCGACTACTCGGTCGCCGACCTTGATCGGGTAACCGCCGCCGAAGATGACCAGCCGATCGATCCCCGGCGCGGCGCCTGCGGCCAGCGGCGGATCGTCCTTGATGAAGTCGTGCCAGCCATGGGTGGGCATGCCGAAGCCGACCGCGGTGTACGCCTTGTCTTGAGCGATCTGGACGCTCAGCAGCGCTGCGCCGTCCATCCGGCTGAACGCCTTCAGGACGCCTGACTCGTCGCAGACCGCGATCACCATCGGGACCTCGAGCTCGGCCGCACGGGCCTCGGCGGCGGCGATGATCCGGTGCGCCAGGTCGGTGGTGACGCTGGCCTTCTCGAACACGTCGCTCATGTCGTCCTCTCCTGTCCGGGTTGGGGTGGGTGGCTTTCCGAGAAGCGCTGCTCGAGCTCGCGGATCTCGTCGAGTCCGATGAACCGCAGGAACTCGTCGAACGGGAGCATCGAAGGCAGCACCTCGATCGGCGACCCGGCCGCCCTGATCCGCGCGAGCACCGAGCGAATCGCCACGGTCGCCGCCAGCAGGGCACTGATCGGGAAGATCACCAGCTTGAAGCCGAGCTCGCGGAGGAACTCGTGGGTCACCGGTGGCGTCTTGCCGCCCTCGGCGTAGTTGAACAGCAGCGGCACGTCGGGAAACGTGGCGGCGATCGTCTCGATCTCGCCAGTCGACTGCGGCGCCTCGACGAACAGCACATCGGCCCCAGCCTGTCGGTATAGACGACCCCGATCGAGGGCGCCGCCGAGCCCTTCGACCGCGCGCGCGTCGGTCCGAGCGATGATCAGGAATTCCGGCGAGCGTCTAGCGCTGACCGCAGCCGACACCTTGGCCGCCATCTCCTCCTTGGGGATCAGGGACTTGCCGTCCATGTGGCCGCATTTCTTGGGCATGAGCTGATCTTCGAGATGGATCGCCGCAACGCCGGCGGCCTCGTATTCGTGGACCGTCCGGATCACGTTGATGGGGTTGCCGTACCCGGTGTCGGCGTCGGCGATCACCGGGATATCAACCGCCGAGGCGATCCGGCGAGCGTTGCCCACCATCTCGGACAGCGTGAGCAGCCCCACATCGGGCCGTCCCAGCAGCGACGCCGCCGTGCCGAAGCCGGTCATGTAAGCCGCCGGAAACCCCGCTTCCTCGACCAGGCGCGCCCCCAGCGCGTCGTAGCACCCCGGGGCCAGCACCATCTCACCCCCCGCGAGCAGCTCGCCGAGCGTCGCACGAGGAGCCGCGCCGACACCAAGCAGCGAAGCCATCTACACCCCTCCCGCGATCAGTGCCGCCGATTGCATCAGGTCAGTGGTCTCCGCCGTAGGTACGGTCGCACCGAGAGTGGTGCCAGGAGGATGACTGGCAAGGACGCAGAATGCGACGTGCACTGGAGGTGCACGAGCATTCGAGGACACAGCCAGGCGCCTCCTGGCGCCGCTCGAATGCGACCGTACTTGCGGTGGGGGCCACTACGGCCGAGCTTATCGGCAACCGCCTCGAGGAGCCCGTGTGGAAACGGCCCGACGCCGACCGGTGCCGGCGAGCTACATCGCGAAGTTGCCGCCGATCCCCGCGATCAGCACGCCGAAGGCGAGCGTCACGATCGTCAGCACGGTGACGGCGTTGATCTGTGCGCGGGTCACGTCCGAGGTCATATTCATTTCCATCCCGCCGTGCCTCCCCATGTCGCCATGACCGCTCATCGCCTCGCCGCCGCTCATCCCGTCGCCGCCACTCATCCCGTTGTCGCCGCCAATCCCCTCCTCGCCGCTCATCCCCGCGTGGACCGCGGCCGGGGCAGGCGTCGCCGGGGCCCGCTCGAGCGGCTCGCCGCCCTCCCCGAGGGCCCGCACCGTCCCCATTCCGTGCTTCAGCCCGTTGTTCACGAGCCACACATTGACGGGATACGCGGCCACCAGCCCGACGAACACGGCCACCGACAGCACGCCCCAGAAGCGCAGATTGGAGACGTCCGTTGCGCCGGCGACGTGGGTACGCAGGATCACCATCACGACGACCATGCCCGCCATCACGCAGTTCATCGACAGCCACTCCGGCAGCACCGTGGATTTGACCGCCTTGACGTAGCTCCCCCCGAGCATGTCCTTCATGAACAGGGCCTGGAAGACGAGCAACCCGAAGCCGAAGCCGACCGCGTATTCGACGATCGTGTCGCCCCACATCGCCAGCCCGGCGGCGGTGGTGATCACCGAGGCCACGACGATTCCGGTCGCGTCACCGGCGACGCAATGAATCGTCGACCCGAGGGACTGCTTCCAGAGGGGTGCCACGAACCGTTCGTGGGTACCGGGACGCGGTTCCTTGCACGAGAGCACGTAGATCGCCGCCCCGATCGGACCGATATAGAGCGTGACGAGCACCCACCCCCACTTCATCACTGTCAGTTCCGGATTCTTGGTGAACGAGTCGTAGGCCACGTAGGCCGCGGATATAAGTACCGCGACGAACCACACGATCAGCACCCCAGTCGCCACGCCATGGCTGATCGCCCCGCTCACCGCCATGGATGCCTCCGCGGACGGCGGTGGGCGGCGCGGAGATCAAGCGTTGGTCGGTCAGGTCCGGACTTCACCTCGAGCTCCTGACTCGCACGATATAGCCCTCGATCGTCCTTGAGGGATATCGCGAGTTACCCCCGCGGGGGGACGACAGCGCCGCCCGGCGGCGCCAACATGCCGGACTATGCAGTTGAGCGCCAACCATTCCCGCCACCGTCCCGTCTCGGAGTCGACGATCCTCGCGCTGATGTCGTTCGTGGCCGCGACGCTCGTGGTCATGTCGGTGCTCCACCTGACGGGGACGATCGATGCCACCGGCAGCTCGAATGGCCGCTCGGGTGCGGGTGTCGCTGAGGCGATCATCGCGGCCGCGCTCGTCCTCGGCGCGATCAGTCTCGCCCGCCGGCCGCGGCGACGGACCGGTGCCCAGGTGGCGGTCGGCTTCGGGATCGTCGGCTTCGTCTTCGGCCTGACGATCACGATCCCCGGCGGTTCGGCGGTCGACATCGCATACCACTTGACAGTACTGCCGCTGCTGGTGCTGACGCTCTTCCTGCTCCTCGGAGCACAGCCCTGCGCGATACCGCGAACGCGTTGACGGCTCCCCGCGCGGGGCGGTTAGAGTCCCGGTACGGCTACAGATAGGAGCGTTTCGATGATCGAGCCATACCAGGCCGTCGGCCTGATCCAGACGATGCGCGGGATTCGCCGGCGTGAAGAGATCCAATGGAATCTCGACCACATCTCGCACATGGTCAAGGCGGCGTCGTGGCTGTCGAGCATGGACCTTCCCGTGCGGTTGATCTGCATCCCCGAGGGTGGGCTGCAAGGCTTCACCGACGAGGTGTTCGACCTCGATCACGAAACGTATGCACGCGAGTGTGCCATCGATATTCCCGGCCCGGAGACTGACTACCTGGGGCGGCTGGCACAACAATGGAATGCCTACGTGGTGGGTCAGGCCAAGGCCCGGCATCCAGAGTTCCCAGGTTACTTCTTCAACGTCGGCTTCGTGATCGAGCCCGAGGACGGCACCGTGATTCTCAAGCATCACAAGCTGGTGCCACTGCTGCCGGTCGAGCATTCGGTGACTCCCCACAACGTATGGGACCGATGGATCGAGTTGTACGGGCGAGAGCTGAGCTCGTTCTATCCGGTGGTGGACACTGAGATCGGGCGGATCGGGATCATGATGGCCAACGAGGCGTCCTATCCGGAGAACGCCCGGGGATTGGCCATGAACGGGTGTGAGATCGCCTATCGAGGTCCCTATCCGGCTCCGGGCGTGATGAGCGGGATGTTCGCGGTGCAGAACCGCGCTCGGGCGCTCGACAACAACATGTACGTGATCGGAATGAACCTCGGCACTTACTACCTCGACAAGGATTCGACGACACCGATCGACACCTTCTCGGGCGGTTCACAGATAGTCGATTTCCGTGGCGAGATCGTTACTGAGGTGCCCTACGGCGGAGGGTCGACGTGGATCGCCGGTACGCTCGATATCGAGGCGCTGCGTAACTTCAGGCAGACAGCGCAATGGGACAACTGGATCAAGGACCTGACGACCGAGCAGTACCAACTCATCTACGAGCGGCCGATCTATCCGAGCAACCTCTACCTCGATCGCCCGCCCTACCAACATGCCGAGTATCGCGAGCAGGTGACGCGCAGGCAGGTTGAACTCATGCAGGAGCGCGGGATTTGGGCGCGGCCAACGTCGGCCCCGACCACCGCGCCGGCCTCGGGCTAGCATCGCGCCGGCGACCCGCTCATAATCCATCTCCATGCGAACCGTTTTGGGGGTGTTTTTCGTCGCGCTTTGCGTGGCCGCGTGTGGCAGTAGCTCGTCATCGAGTTCAGCCGAGGCCTGGAAGTCGTTGCACACCGTGCGCATCACGGTCGCTCAGCCGTCGCTCCCGCCGCCCTACGGTGAGCCGAAAACCACCGCGTTCACGACCCCGGCGCAAGTGTCGCGCGTGACCGTGGCGCTCAACGCTCACCACATCGCCAGGTCAGCGTCGTCATCCACGAACAACGGCTGTACCGGAGGCCACACGGTGATGATCACGATCACGCCCCAGAGCGGGTCGGCGACCCAGCTGAGCGCCTACCGGTGCGCCAACCAGACGACGGGCGACATCGACGGCGACCTGACGGGATTTCTCTCCTCACTCGGTATCTCGATCTGAGCCAGCTCCCGGCTTAGGCGGCGTGACGGAATTAGCTGGTGGAGCTGGCGAGTGACTGGGCGTGGATGGCGCTGCCCGCCCGCCACGATCGTACTGGTGGTACGTGAGGGACGACCGCGGACCGACGCGTTCGTGTCGGTCGGCGTGCTGATCTCAATGTTGCTGATCAAGCTCACGGGCGCGCACTGGATCGACCCGGTGGTCGGCCTCTGCATCGGCTCGCGATCAGCGTGACCGGCGTGCGGATCCTGTTCGACGCGACCCGCCGGCTCGCCGACGAGACCCTCCCCGCGGAAGAGCTCATCCGCCTCGAGGAGGTAGCGGGGTCGTTCATCGGCCCCGAGGTGGTCGGCTATCACGATCTCCGCGCGCGACACGTCGGCAGCTCCCACCAGGTCGACCTGCACCTCCAGTTCCCCGCCGGGATCATGCTCGAGCGAGCGCACGAGATCTCCCACGAGGTGCAGGACGCCATGACCGAGCAGCTCCCCGGCACGACCGTGCAGATCCATCTCGAGCCCGAGGACCGGATCCGCGCCGACCGCTTCGACGCCGCCCCGTCGGAGCCAATGGATCAGGCCTCGGACCGGACCACGTCGGTCACCGGCTGACCGAATCCGGCCCGCTATGGCATGGTAAGGACGGCTTTCCCGATGATCTGGCCGCTCTCGAGTGCTCGATGGGCTTCCGCCGCATGATCCAAGGGAAACGTCGCTCCGAGCTTGACGCGTAGGTCACCCTGGTCGAAGTGGTCGCCCGCTTGTTCGAGAATCTCGCGCTGGCGCCGGCGCTGGTCGGACCAGCCGAATACAGATGGCGCCGGCATCCAGGTGAACGAGACGCGCAAATTTCGGTCGTGCATCGCTGTGATCGCCTCATCCTCCCAAGCGCTCTCGACGTTCGACACGAGATCGCCGTAGGGCCGCACGAGCGAGAAACTGGTGGTGAACGTCTTGCCGCCGACCGTATCGTGGACGACGTCGGCTCCGTCCATGCCGGTCCAGGCCCGCACCCGCTCCCCGACATCCTCGCGCCGGTAGTCGATGCACAGTTCGGCGCCGAGCGACCAGGCCAAGTCCGCCTTCGGCCCGGGGGTGACGGTGGTGGCCACGCGCGCCCTGGCTAGCCGAGCGATCTGCACCGACATGTGGCCGACGCCGCCGGCGCCGGCCTGCACCAGCACGAACTGGTTCTCCGCCACGCGAGCCCGTCCGCGGAGAGCTTCCCACGCAGTGATCGTGACCAGCGGTGCCGCGGCGGCCTCGACGAACGACAGCCGCGCCGGTTTGCGGGCCAGGTAGGCCTCGTCGATGACTTTGAGTTCTTGATAGGTGCCGGGCGTCGGGCCGAACCCACCGTCGCAGAAGTACACCTCGTCGCCGGGGCGCACCCGCGTGACCCCCGATCCGACGCGCTCCACCACCCCCGCTCCGTCCCACCCCAGAACGGCGGGCAGCGTTCCGCCGATCGTTCCAGTCGCGCGAAGCTTGTAGTCGACCGGGTTTATCCCCGCCGCCCGGAGACGGACCAGCACATCGCTCTCGCTAGCAATTTCTGGGTCGGGCAAGTCGGCCGGTTTGAGGACATCGGGGCCGCCGACGGCAGTCATCAAGATCGCGCGCATGGGGTTAAGGTTTATCTGGAGGCGGGCGCTGACGTCTTCGCGCCCTCGCCCACCGCGGCGACCTGGTGGTCGTCGAGCACAATCGCGGCGGCGGGTCCGCGGGCCACCAGCTTCGTCTTCAGCTCGAGCGAGCCCATCCGCCTCCACACACTAGTGCAGCGTCCCGGAGGTCGCTTGATGCTCTCGCGAGTGACTGGGCGTGGCTGGGTGGATCCGCCGGCCGTCCTCGTACCTGGTCGTACTTGGATGGCCGGCGGATCCGTCCAGGCGCGTCCAGGCGCCGCGAGAGCGCGAGTGACTTCCGGGACGTTGTACTGGACCTACCCGCTGCCTGTCGTTAGGCTCGCGCGAGCCCCCGGAGGCATCCAAGGAGATTCTGCCTATGTTCAAGAAAGTGCTGTGGGCCACCGACGGCTCGGAGGCCGCCGACCTGGCGCTGGCTCACGCCAAGGCCTTCGCCGACCAGCCGGGAACCGAGTTGATCGCCGTCCACGTCGAGGAGTTCACGATTCCCGGTAAGGGCGGCGGCAGCTTGCCGGTCCACGCCAACTCGGACGAGCTGAAGAAGAAGATCGAGGACCAGGTCGCCGGACTGTCAAAGGATGGGATTTCAGCGCGGCTGGAGGTGACGCGCACCGGCCCAGGGGGAGCAGCCCATATGATCGCCGACGTGGCCCAGAGCGAGGACGCCGACGTGATCGTGACCAGCACCCGCGGCCATACGGCACTCGCCGGGCTGCTCCTGGGCAACGTGACCCAGCGATTGCTGCACATCTCCCCGTGCCCGGTGTTCGTCGTCCCGTCGACCAAGGCCGCGCGAGCCGCCAGCTGATCGAGCGCTTAGACGAGGCTGCTTGCGCGCGCTACCCGAGACGGCTTGCGCGCGCTCACGTACGCATAGACCCCGCCGTAGATCGGATGCGTCCGGGGATCCACGATTCCGGCGGCGAGGAACATCTGCACGATCTGACCGCTGCGCTGCATCGCGACGTGGCTGGCCTGAAGCCGGCGCATGGCAAGGTCGGCGACGCGCATCAGCACGCCGTCGCCCATCATGTCGGCAATCAAGACCCGGCCGCCGGTTTACTCCTTCGCGTCCCGGACAGCCATCTGCGAGATGATGTCAACCGTGGCGCGGCCCGATCTGAAGGCGCTCGACGAGTTGATTCCGTTCGCCAAGGCGCTCGGCATCGAACTTCTGGAAGCGGGCCCCGACCTGGTCCGCGCGCGGCTGGCCTGGGCGCCCGAGCGGTGCACCGTCGATGGCGTGATGCACGGCGGCGTACTCATGGCGTTGGCCGATAACTCAGGCGCGATCTGCGCCTTCCTGAACCTCCCCGACGGGGCGCTGGCCACGGCGACGATCGAGTCGAAGACGAACTTCGTGCGGGCGGTCAGGTCGGGTTCGGTCCTGGCCGAGACACGGCCGCTGCACCGCGGTCGGACGTTGACCGTGGTTGAGACCGAGATCGCGCGCGACGACGGAAAGCTCGCCGCCAAGGTGACCCAGACCCAGGCCTACCACTACCCGAGCAGCTGACTCGGCGGCCCGACCGAGCGGCCGCTCGGCCAGTGGAACGTGTAGCTTGGGGTCGATGCCGACCGTCGGCCGGATCGTCAAGCTGACCGCCCGCGAGGGTCAGGGCGAGGCTCTGGCGGAGGCCATGCTGCGCGTGGCAGTCGGGCTCGAACGAGCGCCCGGCTGCGAGCAGTACGTGATCAACCGCTCGATCTCCGAGCCCGACGTCATCTGGATCACCGAGCGATGGCTGGACCAGAACGCACTCGATGGCTCGCTCGAGGCCCTGAAGACGGAAGCCGGGAAGGCGCAGGTGGCCGAAGTGATGGCGCTCGTGGCGAGCTCCGAGCGCGTCGATGTCGAGCCACTCGGTGGCGTCGGCTACCTCGGCGGCGGTCAGGGCGCGACGGTGATGAACCTCGACGACGTCGAGGACCAGGCGCCGAAGTTCGGGCTCGGCGACCAGGGCGAGGCGCGCTTCGCCAACCGTGACCTCGGCGCGGCGAGCACCGGAATCAGTCATCAGCGCCTCCGGCCGGGAGTCCGGCAGTCGTTCGGTCACCGCCACCATCACGCCGAGGAGATCTACGTCGTGCTGGCCGGCGACGGGCGGGTCAAGCTCGACGACGAGATCCGCGAGGTGCGCGCGCTCGACGCGGTCCGGGTCGCACCGGAATCGGCTCGTGCCTTCGAGGCTGGTCCCGATGGCCTCGAGTTTCTCGTCGTCGGACCGGCTCATCCCGGAGACGTAGAGGTGCTCCGGGACTTCTGGACCGACTGAGCCCGAACTCCTGAACCTCGCCTGATTCGAGGCAGCGACCCGCGGCGACCAAGTCGGGTGCTCTGGAGCCTTGCTCCGCGGTCCGCCCGCCCCTCTCCTCCGCACCCGCTTGACAAGCCTATGCGTATTAGGTAAGTTCCTAATAGCAATAGGAAACGACCTCGGAGCCCGCCATGAACACCACCAAGCTCAACGGCAACATCACCCAGCTGACGCGGATCCACTTCGTCAACGCCTACCTGGTCCGCGAAGACGATGGCTTCACGCTGATCGACACCACGATCGGCGGCTCGGCCGATGATTTGATGACCGCCGCGACGGAAGCCGGCGGCGTGCTGCGCAGAATCGCGCTGACCCACGGCCACGGCGACCACGTCGGCTCGCTCGACGCGCTCAAGCAGCAGCTGGGCGATCGCGTCGAGGTCCTCATGCCGGAGCTCGACGCCCGCATCCACGCCGGTGAGCAAGTCGTGGATGGCAAGCTGCCGGGGAGCTGGCCCAAGCTCCAGACGGGCCCCGACGTCCGCATCAACCACGGTGACCGGATCGGCAGCCTCGAGGTGATCGCCAGCCCGGGTCATACGCCCGGTCACGTGGCGTTCCGCGACACCCGAGACAACACGCTGATCGCCGGCGATGTGTTCACCGCTTACGGGAAGCTGTCGGTGACCAACCACTTCTACCTGCGCTTCCCGTTCGCGACGATGGCGACCTGGGATCGCCAGAAGGACCTCGAGTCCGCGCGCGCGCTGCGCGCGCTCGACCCGGCGCTGCTGCTGGTCGGCCACGGGCCGGCCGTCCAAAGTCCCGGGCCAGCGATGGACAAGGCGATCGCTGGCGCCGCGGGCTGATGCCCCGGGCCGGGCTGGATTCGGAGACGGTGGTCAGCGCCGCCGCAGAGCTCGCAGACGCCGACGGGCTTCCCGCCCTGACGCTGGCACGCCTGGCTTCGAAGCTCGGGGTTCGGGCGCCATCGCTGTACGAGCACGTCGGCGGGCTCGACGACCTGCGCCGCCGGCTCAGCGCCCGCGGGGCCGGAGAGCTGCGTGACGCGCTCCAGCGGGCGGCGGCCGGCCGCGCGGGGCGAGACGCGCTCCAGGCGATCGCCGACGCCTACCGGGCCTACGCGCTCGAGCATCCCGGCATCTACGCGGCCCTCCAGCGCGCAGAGGAGTCCGACGAGGCGGCCGAGCTCGTCGAAGTCGTGCTGGCAGTGTTGCGCGGCTACGGCCTTGAGTCCGACGACGCGATCCACGCGGCGCGGATCGTCCGCGCCTCGCTGCACGGCTTCGTCGTGCTCGAGACCGGCGCGGGGTTCAAGATCCCCCTCGAGCTCGACGAGTCGTTTGCCAGGCTCGTCGCGATGCTCGATCGGGGGCTGTCCGCGGACGCTACGGGGCCGCCAACTTGATCAACCGCTCGAGCTCGTCCTCGGACGTCCACGCCCCCACCGAGGCCCGGACCACCCTGAAGGCGGGGATGCTGCGAACGATGATCCGCTCGTCGGCCAACCGCGCGACCTCTGCCTCGGCGTCGTCGACCTTCCACGAGACGAGCGTCGAGCGGCCGCGGGGTAGCACGTGCAGACCCCGTTCCGCGAGCCGGTCGGCCAGCCCGCTGGCCAGCGTCGCCGCCCGCTCGTGCACCCAGGCCCATCCGGCCGCCTCGAACACGCCCTGTGAAGCCAGCGCCCACGCGCTACGGATGGCCACCGGAAAGCCGTGATCAAACCGACCCGATCCTTCCGCCATCTCGAACTCGAGCCACTGGTCGGGAGCGGCGAGCGACCCGTAGCCGGGCCACGGCACCAGGAGCTGATCGAGCCGTTCGGCGCGCACGTAGAGGCACCCACTCCCCTCCGGCCCGCACATCCACTTCTGGCCGGAACCGGCGTAGAAGTCGCAACCGAGGGCGCGTACGTCGACCGGTACGGCACCGACCGCCTGCGCGGCGTCGAGCAGAAAAGGAACGCCTGTGGCCGTCAGCGCGGCGGTGTCGACGACGTTCCCTCCGACCCACGAGACGTGAGAGCAGGCGACCAGCCGAGTCTCGCTCGAGACCTCGTTGGCGATCTCCGCGAACGGGACCACGCGGATCTTTACGCCGTGCCGCCGGCGGGCCCGGCCGAGCGGTGCGAGCAGGCCCGGGTGCTCCTCGTCGGTGGTGAGGATCTCCTCGCCGGGCCGCAGATCGAGTCCTCCGATCACGGTGTTGACGCCGTCGGTGGTCGAGCCGGTCAGCGCGGCCTCCCCGGGGTCGCAACCGAGCACCCCGGCGTAGCGGACGCGCAGGTCGGTCGCCATCTCCATCAGGCTTTCGAAATACGGTCGCCCGCATCGTCCCTCGCTCACTTCACGGTCGACTTCCTGATGTACTGCTTCCGCGGCCTGACGGGGCACCGGCCCCGTTGTCCCGGCATTCAGGTAGGACAGCCGCTCGAGCACCGGGAACTGCGAGCGGAAGGCGACGGCATCGGTGGTGGTTGATGACACGCCGGGGACTATTTCACGATCCGACCGGCAAGCCGATCTTCCGGCACTCCGTGGCCGCGGCCTGGCCGGCGACGCCGGTCAGTCCGCCGGGAGCTCCGACTGAGCTGCACAGCGACCGCGCCGCCGATCCACACTTGTAGAACTCCTGCGCGCCGAGGGAGGACTGGAACGTGACGTCGACGCACCCATTGCCCGTGCTGTGCCCGCCGGTGGTCAGGGAGATGACCACCGCCACGATCAAGGCCACCGTCACGGCACCGACGCCACCCAGGATCCACTTCTCCCGCACGCTGAAGCTTCGGCGCGCGCGCACTGCCTGGGCGTGGCCGGGAGGGAGGATCAGCACGGCCCCGAGTCTAGACAGAGACGGGTTCCAATCTCAGGCTTCGGGCGGCGGCTGGCCGGCGGCGCCGGCCTCCAGCTGCGGCAGCTCGCGTTTGAGGACCTTGCCACTCGGGTTGCGGGGCAACTCGTCGACGAACACCACGTCGCGCGGGGTCTTGTAGCGGGCTAGGTTGTCCCGGACGTAGTCCTTGATCTGGTCCTCGGTGAGCTCGGCGCCGGGCCGGAGGACGACAAATGCCTGCAGACGCTGGCCGAACTGTTCATCCTCGACGCCGATCACGGCGGCCTCCTCGATCGCCGGGTGGGCGGACAGCAGTTCCTCGACCTCCGCCGGGAACACGTTCTCGCCGCCCGACACGATCATCTCGTCGTCGCGGCCGTCGATGAACAGCCTTCCGGCGGCGTCGAAATGACCGACGTCGCCGGTGGCGATCAGGCCGCCAACCGCGTCGAGCTCGCCGCCACCGGTGTAGCCCTCGAATTGAGACCGGTTGCCGACGAAGATCCGCCCCGTGTGCCCCGCTGCAGCCTCGCGGCCGCCGTCGCCGAGAATCTTGACCACGGTGCCGTGCACGACCCGGCCGGCAGTCCCCGGCTCGGCCGTCAGATCCTCGGGGGTGGCGATCGTCCCATACGCGACTTCGGTCGAGCCGTACAGGTTGTAGAGGATCGGGCCGAATGCTGCGATCGCTCGGGTGGCCAGGTCGGGACCGAGCGCCGAACCGCTGACGAGGATGATCTTGAGCGACGAGGTGTCGAACTGCTCCCGCTGCGCCTCGGGCAGATCCACCACGCGGCGCAACATCACCGGCACCGCGACCATCGCCGACGCCCGGCGCTCGGCGACGCTGGCCAGCACGTCCTCGGGCCTGAAGCGGCGACGAACGACGAGCGTCGAGCCGAGCGCGATCCCGAACACGGCTTGCGAGAACCCAAGCGCGTGGAACATCGGCACGCACAGCTCGGTGGTCTCGCGGGCGCGGAACGGGACCTTGGTCAGCAACCCGCCGATCAGCGCCAGTGACCGGGGCTCGGCCCGAGGAGCGCCCTTCGGTGCACCGGTGGTGCCGCTGGTCAGGATGGTGATCCGCGGCGCCATGCCTGCCTTCGGCGGCGCCTCGTCGCTCGAGTGCTGGATCAGCCATGCGAGCGTGTCCTGGCCGTCGGCCGAGGTCTCGGTCCAGGCGCGCCAGCGCCCGCGCTGGGGCTCGAGGCCGGCCACCGTGTCGGCGAACTCGTCATCGAAGACCAGGAGGTCGGTGCCTTCGCGGCCGGCGACATCGCGGATTTGCGGTCCGGCGAAATCGGTATTCAGCAGCACGATCTTCGCGCCGCACTTGGCCGCCGCGAACACCGCCTCGAGGAAATGTCGGTGGTTACGGGCCAGGATCGTCACCCCCTCCCCGGCCGTCAATCCGCGCTCTCGCCACGCGTTGGCCAGCCGATTGGTGCGTTCGTCGAGCTGCCGGTAGGTCAGCTCGCCGCGTTCATCGATCACCGCGAGTTGATCGCCATGACGGATCGCCCCGGCGGCCACGGCGCCACCGAGCAGGCCGTGCCGCTCGAACGCCAGCACCAGCCGCGCCGCCCGTTGGGGTGACTGCGGTCCAATCATCCCCGCGCGGATGCAGACGACCGCGTAATACGCCTCGTCGCCGAACCGTTCGGCGAGTTTGCCGGCGTGGCCGAGCGCCGACCTGGGATCGAGGAGCGTTCTGAGGTGCAGATCGGGCACGGGATTCACGTTACGCGATCCCCGATCCGGTACGGCGAAGCGAACTGCGAAATCTCTGAATTGGGCGAGAAATCAGTCCTCGGCCCGGCCCGGAGGAATATTTCTCTGGCACGGGAAGGAATTACCCACCCGCGGCGTCTTAAGTCAGGGTCGAGGTGGGAAGGATGACCATCTCGGGGCGTCCTGAATGCAATCTGCACGGCGCAAAGGCATGAAAGGAGTCGCAGTAGAGATGAAATCAAGACGTTGGATCGCCTCGTCGATCGCTGTCGTGGTGGCGGCCGCCGCCGCTCCGGCAATGGCATCGGGGGCCCCGTTCATCAACCGCTTCAGCACGATCTCAACCCTCTCGTCAGCCGTCCCGCCATCGGGCCCGGCCATGGGCGATCAGAACCCATACGGCGTCGCGGTTGTGCCCAACACCGGCGGAAGGCTCGTCCGCGGCAACGTGCTGGTGAGCAACTTCAACAACGCAATGAACCAGCAAGGGACCGGATCGAGCATCGTCCAGATCACCCCGAGCGGGAAGTTCAGCGTATTCGCCGTAGTTCCGCAGCCGACCAAGACGCCGGCGGTGGGACTCACGACCGCGCTGGTGGCCCTCCGCAGCGGCTACGTGATCGTCGGCAGCCTGCCCGCCCCGGGCGGCGACTCGACGAAGGCCACCGCCGGCGCCCTCTCGGTTCTCAACTCCAACGGCAAGGTGGTCGAGACGATCACCAGTAAGGACATCAACGGCCCTTGGGACATGACCGCTGTAGACCGCGGAAATCGAGTGGTCCTGTTCGTCACCAACGTCCTCAACGGGACCGTCAAGGCGGGCGGTAAGGTCGTCCACCGTGGCACGGTGATCCGGATCGGCTTGCGCATTCGCGACGGACGCGTGCCCAAGGTGACCTCGAACGCGGTGATCGCCACTGGGTTCCCGGAGCGCACGGACCCGAACGCCCTGATCATCGGTCCGACCGGCGTCGGTCTTGGCGCCAATGGCGTCCTCTACGTCGCGGATTCGCTCGACAACCGGATCGCCGCGGTCCCGCGCGCGCTGACGCGCCTGTTCCCGGCCGGTCGCGGCGGCAGGACGCTGTCGGCGGGCAAGTGGCTCAACGACCCGCTCGGCCTGACGATCGCGCCGAACGGCGATGTGATCAGCGCCAACGGGGGTAACGGCAACCTCGTCGAGACCTCGCCCGCCGGTCGCCAGGTGGCAAAGAAGACGCTTGTCCGCAACGGTGCCGGCGACCTGTTCGGGCTCGCCATCGCGCCGCGCAACAACGGCATCTACTTCGTCAACGACATCGGTTCCGGCCCCGCCGCGAACTCGCTCCAGTTCCTCCACTAGAGCGTCGACCGAGCCTCCTCAGGGCGCTGCGCTTCGGTGGGGCGCAGCGCCCCAGGGGCGGGTTTGTTTCCCCCGCTCGGGGTATACGAGAAGGATCGTCGGTGAGCTGATCATCGCCCCGGCGCGCTTCGGCGCGCGCACCCTCCTACTGGCCGTCCGGACCATCGACGTGGTCACGTCGCGTTCGCTCGGGCTGGCGGAGAGCGTCCTGCGCGCGGTGGCGGGAGCCGACGAAATCGCCCCGGTCGAAGAGTCCGCCGTTGCCGCCAACGCAGACGTGGCCGCGGCGGTGGCGGACATCGAGACTGTTGGCCCCACGACTCCGGACGTTGACGCCGCGACGCCGGACGTCCACGTCGCGACGCCAGACGTTCACGCCGCGACGCCGGACATTGACGCCACGACCCAACCGCCGCTCGCCCACGTTTCGTCCGAGCCCGAACTCGTCGAAGAGATCGCCGACCCGGGCGCCGAGGAAGGCGCCGGCGCCGAGGTCACCGTGGCCGAGCCCTGGCCCGGCTACGGGAAGATGACGGCCCCCGACGTGATCGACAGGTTGGCCGCCGCGGGATCAGCCGAGCTGGCCGCGGTCGCCCTGTACGAGGACCACCATCGCCGGCGGGCGACCGTGCTCGCGGCGGTCCGGCGGCAACTCGCGCACTCCACGGGCTGACCAACGCGCCGGCTCCAGGGGAGCGGGCGTGGCGCACGGCCGCGAGTCGCCGGTAGCGCGTGGTTCAGACAAATTTGTCATTCGGTGACAAGAAATTCGCCTCCGAAGACGTCGTCGGCACCGGATCCGGATTTCGACCGGCTCCGCCGCGGGCCCGATCACAGTTACACGAAGGCTTGGTGGCGAACTTTGCCACTTTTCTTCCGAGGGGTGGCGGTGATTTGGCAAAAGTTCAGCGCCGGAGCCGACCGAGGGCCGATTCGCTCGTTGTCACTTTTGCACAAGGCGCTCGCCGGGTGTCAAGGCCAGCGCGCCGGCCACCACGAGGACTCCCGGTGCCGGCGACCGGCCCCCCTTCAAAGCCAGAAGGCCATTCACCCGGCAACAGCCAGCCGCCCAACCGCCAACTCCCACTCACCGGTGTGGCCGAGTCAGAAGTTCCTCCGTGGCCGCTCGTGGACCTGGCGAGCAGATCCCGAATAATCGCCCGCCATTGCGGACGAACGCATGGCACTACCGCTCCTGCAGCACCGACAGGATGTTCCCCGCCGGGTCCTTGAACCAGGCGATGTAGGGACCGCCGGCGCGGGCGATGCCCTTGTCGTCCTGGCCCAGCCCTTCATAGCGCTCGAACTGAACGCCGCGGGCGATGAGCCGATCGACCGCCTGATCGATGTCGTCCACCACGAAGTTCAGGATCGTGAAGTTGGCCGGCGCGTGGTCGGGCTTCGGATAGATGATCGTCGGGCGGTCGCCGGCGAGGTGGAGCGTCAGCAGACCGTTCTGCTCCGAGACCTCGATGCCGAGCGTGCCGGCGTAGAAATCGCGGGCTTGCTCGATGTCGGGGACGGCGAAGCCGCTGATCGCGGTGGTGTGTTCGAACACGAGTAGTTCTCCTGTGACGCGGGTTTCACCCGGATAGACCCGGCCCGGCGGGCAAACTCATCGTGAGCTCAGGGTGCGGGATTTATAGGGGTTCGGCCCCGGAGGGCGGTCCGAACGTGCCATCGACCGGGGCGCTCCCCAACCGACGGCGGCGGCGCGGGCCGCGGTCGGCGCTGGCGCACCCGTGCGGCGCGGTGGTGGATAGTCGTTCGGCCTCTTGGCCAGGAAGGGACGGGCCCTCGGCCATCGCGACCAGCCAAAGGGTGGTCGAGCATCCGGTTTCTCGCCCACCCCCGAAGCGGCGCGCTGATCCGTGTCGTGGCGGGCTGATCGGACCCCAAATCGCCGGCGCCGGAATCGCAATCGGCCCCCCCATCACCGCCCGTCCCAGCCCGCCAAGCGCTCAAACCGCGAAGCCACCGCCCGCCCGGCGCACCGCCCCGCGAGCTCAGCTACCGTCGGGGAAGCCGCCCCGGTGAAGCACCATCGGATAGTCGGGCAACACGTCGGCTGGACGGACCGAGGCTCGCCAGCCTCCCGGAGGCGGCTCGAGACCGCTGAACAGCCTCGCCCGGTCCCCGGTCACGCGCTCGAGGGACTCCCGCAGGCTGGCGACGGTCGCGCTCCCGAACCGCGCTTCCCAGCCCTCCTCGATCACAGGGACCAGTCGACCGTACGCCGCCTGGGCGTCGCGGCCGTTGTCGGTCAGCCGCACCACCTTCCCGCGGCCCCGGCTCGGATCCGCGACCGACTCGGCGTAGCCGTGCCGGGTCAGGTAGCCAACCGCCACGGTCATCGCCTCCTTCGACACGCCGGCGCGGCGCGGGAGCTCGCTGACGCGCACGCCGTCATCGTCGAGCAGCCGCAGCGCGTCGGCGCAGATCGCCAACGACACCTCCGAGCTCTCCTCGAACTCGATCGCGAAAGCGATCAGCACCCGCGTGAGCAGCCTCGACAAGGGCAGTTGGTCGCTGGCGGAAATCGTTCTCCGGGCGAACGATTTTTCTGCGGAATCGTTCGCGTGGGCGCGAGACCCGTGGCTGCCCGCCGCTGCGACGGGGCGCCCGCTGGACATCCCGTACCCCAGGATCGGCAGGCAGTCGGGCAGCCCGGGGTCGAGCTGCGCGGCCACGCTCGCCAGCGCGCGACGGAGCTCGGCAACCTCGTCGGGACCGAACCGCTCGCGCCAGCGGCCTTCGATCTCGTCGAGCAGCGGCTCCCACACCGCCTGGGCGCGGCGCCCCGCCTCGGTGGTGCGGATCACCGCGCCCGCTACGGGCTGTTTGGAGCGGCCTCGGGAAGGATCGGGGTCGAGCGAGATGTAGCCCCACCGCTGCATCCCGGCCAGGTTCGAACCGGTGCGCGCGAGCCGCTGCAATTCGCCCACCGTGATTCCCTCCTCGCCGACGTAGCGCATGCACGTCTCCCACATCGCCAGCGACACCAACCAGGGGACGTGACGGGAGTCCCCGCTACGACCGTGGTCCGTCGTCCGGTGCGGAAGCCGCCGCTCGGCTTGATTGTCGAATTCGATCGTGAACGCGACCAGGGCCTGCGAGAGCAGCGCGAACAGAGGTAGGCGGGATTGCCTACCCGTCAAAGCTCAGGTGGCCGCCGCCACCGGTCGGGAACGGCCCGAGCGGGCGAGCTTACGACGGACGTTGGCGTCGAGCTCGGCCTTGCGCAACCTGACCGCGTGCGGGGTCACTTCGACGCACTCGTCCACGCGGAGGAACTCGAGCGCCTGGTCGAGCGACAGCTCCCGCTTGGGGATGAGCCGCACCAGCTCGTCGGCGGTTGAGGAGCGCATGTTCGTGAGGTGCTTCTCCTTGCACGCGTTGACGTCGAGGTCCTCGGCGCGCGAGCTCTCGCCGACGATCATCCCCTCGTAGACCGGATCGCCGGGTCCCACGAACAGCGTGCCCCGCTCCTGGAGGTTGAACAGCGCGAACGCGGCCACCGTGCCACGGCGGTCGGAGACGAGCGAACCCGTGGGCCGGGTCCGCAGTTCGCCATGCCACGGCTCCCACCGTTCGAACACGTGGTGGACGAGGCCGGTGCCGCGCGTCTCGGTGAGGAACTCGGTCCGGAAGCCGATCAGGCCCCGCGCCGGCACCAGATACTCAATCCGCACCCACCCGGTGCCGTGGTTGACCATCTGCTCGAGCCGACCCTTGCGGTTCGCCAGCATCTGGGTGATCACGCCGACGTACTCCTCGGGGGCATCGACGCTCATCCGCTCGACCGGCTCGCACAGCTTGCCGTCGATTTCGCGGGTGATGACCTGGGGGTTACCGACGGTGAGCTCGAACCCCTCGCGACGCATCAGCTCGACCAGCACCGCCAGCGCCAGCTCACCGCGCCCCTGGACCTCCCAGACATCGGGCCGCTGAGTCTCGAGCACGCGGAGCGAGACGTTCCCGACCAGCTCGCGGTCGAGTCGCGCCTCCACCTGGCTGGCGGTCAGCTTGTCGCCGTCGTGGCCGGCGAGCGGCGAGTTGTTGGTGCCGATCGTCACCGACAGCGACGGCTCATCGACTCTGATCACGGGTAGCGGACGCGGATCGTCGGCCGCGGCCAGCGTCTCCCCGATCGTGATCTCGGGAATACCGGCCACCGAGATGATCTCGCCCGCGGCCGCCTCCTCGGCGGGTACGCGCTCGAGGGCCTCGGTCACGTACAGCTCGCTGACCCGGACCCGCTCGATCTCGCCGTTCGCCCGGCACCAGGCAACGGTCTCGCCGCGCCGGATGGCACCGTGCCTCACCCGGCAGATCGCCAACCGTCCGACGTAGGGCGAGGCGTCGAGGTTGGTGACGTGGGCCTGGAGTGGATGCGCGGGGTCGTACTCGGGTGCCGGCACGTGCTCCAGCAGCAGCTCGAGCAGCGGTCCGAGATCGTATCCCTCCACCGCCGGGTCCAGTGACGCCCGTCCCGCCCGGGCGTTCGTGTACACGATCGGGAAGTCGATCTGCGATTCGTCGGCGTCGAGATCGAGGAACAGCTCGTAGACCTCGTCCACGACCTCGTCGATGCGCGCGTCGGGCCGGTCGACCTTGTTGACGACGAGGATCACCGGCAGCCGCGCCTCGAGTGCTTTGCGCAGAACGAAGCGGGTCTGGGGCAGCGGTCCTTCGCTGGCGTCGACCAGCAGCAGCACGCCGTCGACCATGGTCAGGCCCCGCTCGACCTCGCCGCCGAAGTCGGCATGTCCGGGCGTGTCGACGATGTTCAGCTTGACCCCGCCGTAATGCACGGCGGTGTTCTTGGCCAGGATCGTGATGCCCTTCTCGCGCTCGAGATCCATCGAATCGAGCACGCGGTCGGCGACCTCTTGGCCGGAGCGGAAGGCTCCCGACTGCCACAGGAGGGCGTCGACCAGCGTCGTCTTGCCGTGATCGACGTGGGCCACGATGCCGATGTTGCGTATGTCCTCGCGTCTGGCCATCGGCCACTGACGATAGACACGCGCGGGCGCGGACCTGTTACGAGGCGTCTACGTTCTGGAGGCGGACCTGGCCGCGCGCCACCAGCTTGCCGTCCTTGGGGCGGCGCATCTCCACCTGCCAGAGCTGCTGGGTCCGTCCCTGCTGGATCGCCGTAGCGGTGACCTGGAGGCGCCCGGCCCGGTGAGGTCGGAGGAAGTCGGTGACGTTGGTCACGCCGACGGCAAGCTGTCCGCGGTCCTTGACCGCCTCGACCGCGCCCGTGGTGGCGAAGGTCTCGATCGCGGCGGTGTACAACCCGCCGTGCACGAGACCCCACGGCTGGTGGTGGCGGGCGTCGGCCGCCACCGAGCCGCTCACGCGCGTCGGGCCGCGCTCGTCGAACTCAATCTCGAGCAGGCGCATGAACTCGCTCGGCGCGGTCAGATCCGGCTGTTCGACCTCCTCAACCCCGGTCACGGATCAGTACAGGCCTTCGCGGCGCCCGTAGCGCTCGGCCCGCTCGCGGTCGTACTCGGCCGCGTCGAACTCGGGCTCGGTCAGCGAGCGCAGGATGCTCCCGGAGCTGGGAAGGTCCGAGCGGTCGATGTGGCGCTCGGGGTTCCACAACTCAGAGCGGATCAGCGCCTTGGGGCATTGGGTGTAAGCCTCCTCGATCGCCACCAGGATCCCGAGGCGGGGGAGCTTCCCGTTGACCGCGCTCGGCGCCAGCAGCTCGGGATCGTCGACGATCACCGCGCGGCCATTGACGCGGAACGTGTCGCCGACGCCGGGGATCAGGAACAGCATCGCGATGCGCGGATCGGCCAGCAGATTCCGCAGCGTGTCGCCGATCCGGTTGCCGGGCCGATCGGGCAGCAGCAGCGTCCGCTCATCGAGGATCCGGACGAAGCCGGGTGGATCGCCACGGGGCGACACGTCGAGCCCGCCATCGGGCGTCGCCGTGGCCACGCACACGAACGGCGAGCGCTCGATGAACTTCCGGGTCAGGTCGTTGAGCCGATCGGCGATCTTGGACAGAACTAGCTCGGTGGGCGACCCGAGGATCTCGCGCAGCTCGGTTTCATCGCCGATGGTCCGCACCGCCATGGCCCGAGCATACAAGTCGCTCGCGCTCACAACGGGTCGAGCAGCTCGAGCTCGATCAGCGAGCGCCGCAAGGCGGCGGGGGACTCAAACTGGACCGTCCGCATGCCGACGCCGCGGGCTGCCTCGAGGTTGCGCGCGGAGTCGTCGATCATCAACGTCGTCGCGGGCCTGAGCGAAAAGCGGTCGAGCAGGCGATGAAAGATCACCGCGTCGGGCTTGGCCGCGCCCTCGAGGCCCGAGACGATGGTGCCGTCGAACCAGCCCATGAACTCGAACCGGGCCAGTCGCAGCGGATACGTCTCGGCCTCCATATTGGTCAGCGCGTAGCACGGGATCCCGCGGTCCCTGAGCGCCCGGAGGATCGCCACCATGCCGTCGATCGGGCCGGCGATCATCTCCTCGCTGCGTCGCCCCCAGGCCCAGATCAGCTCGGCGTGCTCGGGATGTCGCGCCGCGAGCGCCGCGCCCGACTGGGCGAACGGCACGCCCCGATCGTGAGCAGCGTGCCATTCGAGCGTGCAGACCTCCGCGAGAAAGCGGTTCATCTGATCCTCGTCGTCGAACAGCTTGCGGTACAGATGTCGTGGATCCCAATCAAGCAGCACGCCACCGACGTCGAACACCACCGCGTCGATCGCCTCGTCGCTCATGCCGTGCAGGATTGAAGCAGCGAGGGACCAGATCGCCTCGAGCGACCGCCGCGGAGGCGCTCGCGAGTAGAAATCCGCTCACCATGCACGCGACCTCGACAGCGATCGCCCCCCAGACATTCCTGGCCATCATCACGGCGGGAGCGATCGCCGCGACGGTGGGTGCCCTGGCGGGTAGAGCGGGGCTGTTACTCCCCGTGGTCGTGCTCGAGGTGGTGGCGGGCGTACTGCTGGGACCCCACGTGCTCGGCTTCCAGGTGACCACGGTGGTGCTGTTCTTCTCCAATCTCGGCTTGGCGCTGCTGTTCTTCTTCGCCGGTTACGAGATCGAGATCCGCCTTATCGCGGGCAAGCCGTTGCGACTCGGAGTGTTTGGCTGGGGAGTCTCGCTCGCGCTCGCTTACGCCAGCATGGCGGTGTTGCACGTTGTGGGCCTGGCCGGCTCGGTTCTCTATGACGGGTCCGCCGTGGCGACCACCGCGATGGGCACGCTGATCCCGATTCTGTCCGACAGCGGCGAGTTGCACACTCCGTTTGGCACCTACCTCCTCGGCGCCGGCGCGGCCGGCGAGTTTGGGCCGATCGTGCTGATCACCTTGGCCCTCTCGACCCAGAGCTCGCTCCACAACGCGCTGATCCTGGCCGCCTTCATCGTCCTCACCCTCGGGGTCGCGGCGTTCGCGATCCGCTCCTCCGGACTGACGCTGCCGTTCCTGGAAACCAACGTCGAGGCCAGCGCGCAACTCGGTGTCCGGTGGATGCTGGTGCTCGTGTTCGCGCTGACCTACCTGGCCTATCACCTCGGCCTCGATCTGCTGTTGGGGGGCTTTGCCGCCGGCTTGATCACCGGGGAGATGCTGCGCGGCCGGGCGCTGCCCGAGTTCGACGCCAAGGTGACCGCCATCGCCTTCGGTGGATTTGTGCCGTTCTTCTTCATCGTCAGCGGCATGTCGCTCGACATCACCGCGTTCACGAGCGCGACCGGGATCGCGCGCACCCTGATCTTCTTCGTCCTGATGCTGTTCGTGCGGGGGCTGCCGGCGCTGCTGCTCTACCGGGACGAGCTCGACCGTCGGGATCGCGCCGCGCTGGCGTTCCTGTGCGCGACCCAGCTTCCGCTCGTCCTCGCGATCACCGCGCTCGCCACCGCCGCCGGCAAGATCAGCGAGTCGGTCGCAGCCGATCTCGTCGGCGCCGCCGTACTGTCGACGCTGTGCTACCCACTGCTCGGGCTGCGGCTGCGCAGCAATCGAGTGGACCAACGCGCAGCGATGAGTTCTGGCGCGAGCGACGGTCATACCGAGTGACCAGCACAACCAGAGGAGGACGCAGTGACGAAGACGGCGAGCCGCATTGACCAGATCAGCCTGGTGGTCGTCCCCGTGACCGACCAGGACCGCTCGATCGACTTCTACGTCGAGAACCTGGGCTTCGAGAAGCGGACCGACATCCCGTTCGGTGACAAATATCGGTGGGTCGAGGTGTATCCGCCGAGCGGCGCCACGGGCATCGCGCTGGCGCCGCCGCCGCAGGGCGAAGTCACCGCCACGCAGACGGGAATCACGCTGACCACCGACGACATCGACGCCACTCATGCGCACCTTCAGTCGCGCGCCGTCGACGTCGACGCGGAGGTCGCCAGGATGGGCGATCCGGTTCCCCCGATGTTCTGGTTCCGCGATCCCGACGGTCACACGTTGATGATCGTCGAGCAGTCCTGACCGACGGAAGCGCACGGGCCTCGCCAGTGCAGCGCTAGTCTGGCGGCGTGTCGGAGCGAGGCCCGCGTCGGTTTGCTCGCTTCTCCCCGCGCGAGCGGGGACTGCCGAGCGAGCGCGCGTGGGCGCGCTCGGCCGTGCTCGAGCCCCGGCCGGCGGAGCGGTTCCCGCCGCTGATCAGCGACGGCGGAGGGTTGCCGTTCGCGCCCGGCGCGCTCAGCGAAGCCGGTGCCCCACTCGACCCGGCCGATCCCGCCGTAGGGGCTCTGGTGGCGTGGTTTGACCCGCGCGCCGCCGCCGGCCGCGCGATGCCGTGGCGGCGAGATGGGGCGGCGGCGCGGGACCTCGATGGCCTCGACGGTTGGCGGGTGCTGGCGCGGACCGAATCGGAAGTCCTGTTCGGCCGCGGCGCGCCGCCGCGACTGCTGACGGTGGCGGTGCGCCGCGACGGTCGGCGCGGGACGTGGGCGGGGATCGGGGAAAGCGCGGGCCGGCCGCTGCGGGCGGCGCGCGACGGTATCCGCGCCTCGTCGTGGCGGCTCGACCCCACGCGCGACCTCGCTCCCCAGGAGACGACGCTCCGCCTCCTCGTGACCGAACAGACGTTCTCCGGGGGCCAGCGGGCGCACGGCCGCGTACAGCCGCCCGACATCTACGTGGGCGAGGACGAAATCGTTCTGCGGATGTTCGTCACGCCGCAGCGGGGGTTCCAGGCCCGTTCGCCCAATCCTGAGACGCCCGTCCGCGTCGCCCTCCCGCACCCGATCGGACCCCGAAAGCTGGTGGAAGGTGCGCTCTACGAGTTCGGGCCTTAGCCGCCGCTCTGCCGAGCCCGACTAACCCGCGTCGTTGTGATACGGGTGGTAGGCGCGGCACGGCTCGCCGCGCAGCCCGGGGCAGGGCGGCAGCTTGGTCGGGACGGTCACGCCCGGGACGACCGGCAGGATCAGGCGCGAGGCGAGCTGCGGCGAATGAGCGATCCACACCTTGGCCGTGCCGGTCGGGTTCGTCTGCGCGAACGCCCACACTGGCTGGTCACCGCCCGGCGCGGCGACCGTGATGCGGATCCGCGAGCCCCGGCGATACGCGTGGCCTTCGTAGTAGAGCGGGACCGTCACCTCGGTGTAGACGCCCTTGGGCAGCGGCGCGGCGTCGGTGCGGCGGAGGCTCAGGACGGGCTCCAGGAGGGTGCTCTGGGCGGCATCGAGCTTGCGCTCGCTGGCTCGCAGCCAGCCGTTCTGGACGAACGTCTCCTTGCCGTCGGGGCGGACCTCGGAGACCGTCACCTGGAGATCGACGCTGGGCGTCGAGGCCTTGATCCACAGCTGTACGGCGCCGCCGCCGATCACGACGGTGTTCGAGGCCAGCGGGGCGGTTAGGTAGGAGACAGCGGTGCCGGGCGGATTCTGGTCCCAGTGGTAGGTCGGAGTCGCCGTCCACAGGCCGCCCGGCGAGCCATCGTCGCTCCCCGTGAAGTCGGTGGCGGGAAGGGCGTGGGGTTTCCAGGTGAAGCGGTCGCTGCCGGCTCGGGTGGCCCGCTTCGGGCTCAGGCTTCCGTTCGCCCCCAGATACCACGATCGTGCCTGCGTGCCCGGGATCGGGAAGCGCGAGAACGACTGCTCGAAGCCCGGCGCGGGCACCCCCGGGGTGCTGCCGCCGGCGCCGTTGTCGAACAGCACCCGGATCGGTTCAAGCCGCTGGAACGCGGCCAGCGCGGCGGCATAGGAGTGGTGGGACTGGAGCGGGTCGGGCGGCAGCGTGACGCCACTGATCCCCAGGACCGATTTGAACAACGTCGGGGCCAGGGCCTTGACCGACGCCGACACGGCCGGCGCGCGGTGCGCCACGTACAGCTCGAGGAAGTCGTACCAGCGGTCGAAGGTCTGCGGATCGAGCGAGTCGATGTGGTCACCGTTGGTGAACGTGAACCACTTGTGGCGGGTGCCGGTGAAGTGCTGGGCCAGATCGGCGCAATGGCCGCCGGTCTGCTCGTCGGTCCACTGGCAGGCGAGATACACCGGTACGTGGATCTTGTGCACAAACGTGACCGGCGCCAGAGGGTTGGCGACCTTCGGCACGTAGTAGTGGTTGGCGCGGATCTGGCCGACCACGCTCGGCGCCTCCCCGTGCAGCACCTGGTTGGACTTGCAGATCTCATCGCCGTCCTGGATCCGCTTGTAGGCCCACGGCTGGCCGCCGGTCGGGGAGGCCGGCAGCGCGTCGTGGGCGCGCTGCTCGCCCCAAGGGAGCGCGAACCCGGTGTTGAGGATCCCGCCGGGATACAACGTCGTCGCGGTGTTGTCGATCACTGAGAGCGGCGAGATCGCGGCGAGGTGGGGCGGATCGGTGGCGGCCACGAACAGCTGGCTGATGCCGCCGTAGGAGATGCCCAGCATCCCCACGCGGTGGCCGAGGACCCATGGCTGGCGGGCGACGGTCTCGATCACGTCGTAACCATCAAGGCCCTGCAACGGCTCGAAGTAGTCGAACGAGCCACCCGAGCATCCGGTCCCGCGCATGTTGACGTCGACCACGGCGAAGCCGAGCAGGTTGGCGATCGGGGCGATCCCGCTGTCCGGTCCGGCTGGATCGGCGTAGCCGTAGCCCGCGTATTCGACCAGCGTCGGGTACGGCCCGTGGCTCGCCCCACTGGGCAGGTGGACGTCGATCGCCAGCAATGTGCCGTCGCGCGTGCGCAGGTAGCCATAGCCACTGGTCGGCAATTTCTGGTTATAGGTGCTCGTCGACGGCGGCGCCGAGGCGTCGGTGAAGACGGTCAGCGGCGGCGATTGAGCGATCCCGTGCGCGGCCGCGCTCCGTACCCGGTACCCCGAGCCGGGCGCGACCCCGCGAAACACGACGCCCCCGAGGGAGTCCGCGCGCTTATGGGCGACGACCCGACCGGCACGGTTGGCCAGGGAGACGGTGGCGCGGGCTCGCAGGCCGGTGGCGTATACCTGCTCGGCGCTGCCGTGCGCCTTGAACGAGGCGCGCACATAATGCGTCTTGGCCTGCGCGCCGGCGGCGCTCAAGAGCAGCGCGGCCACGACCGCGCACGTGATTCGGATCCTCCCCAACCTCATGCGCCAAAAGCTACTCATGACACTGCGAGGCGTGCGTCAGTCGAGGCGCCCCCAAAGCAACCGTCATCTTCCAAGCACCGCAAGGAGCCGCCAATGATTGTGATCTCGGTCCTGACGCGCCGCCTGCGTCCGGGCAAGACCTACGAGGACTTCCGCGAGGCGTGGCTGCCCGATCAGGGTTTCGGTTTCCCGACCCGGGTCGTCAGCGCTCAGCGAGCCGACGACGAGCGAGAGATCATCACGATCGGCTTCAGCGAGCTGTCGGAGGCGGAGGCCGAGGCCCAGCTCCAGCGGATCGCGCCGCAGGAGCAGCGCCGCCACGACAGGATCGAGGCGGTGGTCGAGCCGGAGATGACCCGTCGCTTCTACGTCCAGGTCGCCGAGGACGACTTCACCGAGGTCCCGCCCCGGGAGTGACGCTCACACCGTGGGGGGCCGATAGCCGCGCAGGCGGCCGATCGCGGCCGCCAACGGGAGCACCGCCCTCTGCACTCCGATCGGGATCCCGGCCCGGAAGCTCTGCCCGTCGCAAGCCTTGGTCAGCACGAGGATCTTCAGGATCGGCAGCTCGTCCTGCGCGGTCAGCTGGTCGTTCTGATAGCCCTCCGCCAGGGCCCGACCGAACGCGTCGATGAACGGCGGGCACGGCTCGATCTCGACCCGGAAGCGCAGTTCCGCTCCTGAGTCGTTGTAGGGATCGCGGTGCGGGGTTCGGCGGGGGACCACGATCTTGTCGCCTGGACCGAGCGTGCGTGGCGCCCCAAGTATCTCGATGGCGGCGGAACCCGCCTGAATCTCGTAGCGCTGATCGCAATCGAGATGAACGTGAGGATCGGCCTTCCCGGTCCCGGGCGGCATCACGCGCTCGAACACGATCCGCGAGCCCTGGTTGTCGGCCGGCCCCTCGACGATCGTGAGCCGGCTCCCGGCGCGCGACGCGAAGCTGTCTCCGGCGCTAAGCATCCCCTCACGCTACCCGAACTACGGTTCCCGGGACCGAATAGTCGAGATCCATAGCGCGACCTGAGTTGACGGCCCCCTCTACTATGGGTCCGAGATACGTCAACTGGGGGTGGTGCTGGGGATGGGTAGTCGAGTGTGTCGTCGGATCATGCTGATCGTGGTGGCGCTGATCGTCATCGCGCCGTCATCCGCGTTCGCGACGGCGATCAAGGAGTTCTCGAAAGGGCTCGGGGCCGGGAGCAGCCCGACCGCGGTCGCCGCAGGTCCCGACGACAGCGTGTGGTTCATCGACAAGAGCTCGATCGGGCGGATCTCTGCGACCGGCACGATCAAGAAGTTCACCAAGGGGCTGCAGACCGGCGCGATGCCGTTTGCGGACATCGTCGAGGCGCACGGTGACATGTGGTTCAGCGACCTTGGCCCGACGAAGATGATCGGGCGGATCACGCCCTCGGGGAAGATCACCGAGTTCAGCAACGGCCTGAACCCGGGCAGCGTTCCCGAGAACCTCGTACAGGGTTCCGACGGCAATGTCTGGTTTCTCGATCTCAGCCTCACCATGCCAGCCATCGGACGAATCACCGCGTCGGGGAAGATCACCGAGTTCAGTACGGGGATGCTGCCGAACAGCCAGGCCAACGACATCACGCTCGGCCCGGACGGGGACCTGTGGTTCACCGACCAGGGGGCCCACGCGATCGGCCGCGTGTCGCGCAGCGGGCAGATCATCGAATTCACCGACAACCTCGACCCGATCAACAGCTTCCCCGATGACATCGCGGCGGGAGACGACGGCAACGTGTGGTTCACCGACGACGGATCCCCGCCGGCCATCGGGCGCGTCACTCACGACGGCACGATCACCGAGTTCACCACAGGACTGAACACCAACGCGGTGCCGGACACGATCACCGCCGGCCCGGATGGCAACGTGTGGTTCGCGGATCAGTCGTCCAACCAGCGTGCCGTCGGGCGGGTCAAGCCGAACGGGGCGATCAAGGAGTTCAGTCACAACCTCAACACCGACCTGCCGGATGACATCACCGTCGGAGCCGACGGCAATCTGTGGATCGCCCAGTCGATGAACAACGGAATCGCGCGGATCACTCCGGCAGGAGTGATCACCGAGTTCACCCACGGCCTCAACCCCATGGGTGGCAGCGACCAGGACCAGATCGTGACCGGACTGGACGGGAATCTTTGGTTCAACGATGCGGGCACGCCGGGGGCGATCGGTCGCGTGTCGCTTCAGCTGCGACCGACGGCCAAGACCGGCGCGGCGAGCAAGATCACGCGTAGCAGCGCCGTCGTGTCGGGAACGGTCAAGCCGCTCGGCGCGGCCACAACCGTCACCTTTCAGTATGGGCGCACCCCGAAATTGGGGTCAAAGACGTCCGCCAAACTTTTGCCGGCGAGTGGCAACCCGAGCAAGGTGACGGCGAAGTTGTCGAAGCTCCCCTCGGGGACGGTCATCTTCTACCGCGTGGTGGCCAAGAACGCCTCGGGGACGACCCGCGGCACCGTCCACAAGTTCAAGACCCACTGATCAAATAAGAATCGAGGTGCCGATCGAGCGCCGCCAGCGCGGCGGCGTCGGCGGCGCCGGCGCGAAAGCCGATGTAACCGTCGGGCCGGATCAGCAGCGCGCCGCAGCCCTCGGGTAGCGCTCCGTCGCCCCGGACGACGTCGACGAGCCCGCGCCAGCGGTCGCGTATTCGCGCCAGCGAGGCCTCGTCAACCGCCCCCGAGACCAGCAGACGATGCGATCCGCTCGGCGCAGTCCCACCCGCGAAGCGCTCGCCCGGCACGAGCTCGCGCCCCGGGGCCTTGCCGTTGGCCACGTATTCGCCCACCAGCGGACTGCCGGTGTAGGAGCCATCGAGCATCGCCCGCGAGCGGACCAGCGCATCTACTTCCCCGGTGCTCATCGGCGCCGGGCTGACGCCGGCCCGCGCCGCCTCGACCGTCGCGAAGGCGACCGCGTGCAGGCGGTCGGAGACCTCGAGCACGTGGCGATCGGCCGCCATCCGTTCGATACCGAAGCTCTCAACCAAGCAGGGCCGGCCGCAACCACGCACCACCAGCGCGAGCTTCCAGCCGAGGTTGTGCCCATCTTCGAGCCCCGAGTTCAGCCCTTCGCCGCCGAACGGACTCGACACGTGTCCGGCATCCCCGAGCAGGAACCAGCGCTCGCCCTCAAGGCGCGAGGCGATCCGGTTGTGCATCCGGAACACCGATGTCCAGCCGACGTCGCGCAACCGGATGCGGTCGACGATCCTCCGCTCCACGGCTTGGGCGAAGCTGCTCATCGACCGGTCGCGGCTCAACCGCTCCAACTCGTCGTCGCCCAGGACGCCGACGAACAGGATCCAACGCTCGTCGGGCAACGGCCCCAGCGCGACGTAACCGCCACGGGAGGCGATCAGCGCCGAGCCATCTCTCGGTAGCTCGCAGTCGAGCGCCACCTCAGCGCCGGCCGCAGTGCCGGGATACGTCCCCCCGTGCAGGTCTCCCACCGTCGCCCGCCGGGTGATGCTGTGGGCGCCGCCGGCGCCGATCACATATCGCGCCTGCACGGTCTCGCCGGCCTCACCGCTGGAGCGCTGCAAGCTGACCCGCACCGCCTCGTCGCTCTCCCGGACCGCAGTGACGGTAACGCCGCGCTCGACCTCCACCCCGAGCTCGCGCAAACGGCCCTCCAGAATCTCCTCCGTGCGCCACTGCGGCAAGCTCGACTGGAAACCCCACCGGCCGCCGGCCCGCGCGTAGGCCAGCTCGCTGACCAGCATGAGGTCGCTGTCGAACACCCGCGCGAACAGCAGATGCACCGACGCCTCGAGGATCGGCTCGAGCACCTGCGCTTGGGCCAGCACCTCGAGCGTACCCGGCTGGAGGGCGGTCGCGCGGGCCTCGCGGTGGGCCGTCGGTGAGCGCTCGAACACGCGCGGACGGACTCCGTGGCGTGCGAGCTCGATCGCCGCGAACAGCCCGGACGGTCCCGCCCCGATCACCAGCACGTCGGCTGGATCCGTAGTCACGGCCGCGATTGAACCACGCGGGCCGCTCGGCATCGGGGCGGGGCGAATCCAGAGGGCTAGCCGACAGCGACCGGCTCGCGTTCCGTCGCCTTGCGCCGCCGCTGCGCGGCAGCGTCGCGAGCGGCGAAGAACTCCGCGCCCTCGATGCTGACGTGGGGCACCAGCTTGTCGAGCCAGCCGGGCATGTACCAGTTGATCTTGCCCATCATCAGCATCAGCGCCGGCACCAGCAGGCAGCGGACAACGGTGGCGTCGAGGATTACCGCGACGGCCAGACCGATCCCAAACTGCTTGACCGTGGGGTCGCCGTTGAGCACGAAGCTGCCGAACACGAACACCATGATCGCCGCCGCCGCGGTGATCACGCGCGCGCTAGTGACGAGCCCGGACACGACGGACTGTCGGTTGTCCTGGCCCGCGTGGACGTGCTCCTCGATCTGACTAACGAGGAACACCTCATAATCCATCGAGAGCCCGAACAGGATCGCGAACATGAACAGCGGCACGTAGGAGACGATCGGCACCGGCCCCGAGAGGCCGATCAGCCCGCTCAACCAGCCCCACTGGAAGATGGCGGTGAGCACGCCGTAGGCGGCGCCGATCGAGAGGATGTTCATCAGCGCCGCCTGGGGCGGGATCACCACCGTGCGGAAGGCGAGCACGAGCAGGAGGAAGCTGAGCGCGATCACCACCGCGATCTGCAGCGGGAGCTTGCTCGAGATCGTCGACGCCAGATCGTCGTAGGCTGCGGTGCTGCCGCCTACGTGGGCAACCATATTGGTGCCCTGCTCGGCCTTGGGGATCACGGTGTCGCGCACCGTGCCCACCAAGTTCGTGGTCGCGTCGTCGGCCGGGTCGGTCTTCGAGATCGCGTTGAAATACGCGGTCGTACCGGCCTTGTCGAGCTGAATCGGCGTGACCGCCGCCACGCCGGCCGTCGACGAGACGTCCTTTTGCAGGGTGGTCAGGCGCGAATCGCTGGTGGAGCTCGCGGGCGACCCCAGCGAGACGGCGATCAGCAGCGGTCCGGTGGCTCCGGGGCCGAAATACTTCGAGATCAGGTCGTAGGCCTGGCGCGAGGTAGTGGACGTCGAGAGGGCGGCCGTGTCCTCCTGGCCCAGGCTGAGCGAGAGCACCGGGATCATCAACGGGAGCAGGATCGCCAACGCGGCCAGCCCGGCCAGCAGCGGCTGCTTGGCGATCTCGTGGGCCCACTTCGCCCACAGGCCGCGCTTGGCTTGCTCATCCGAGGGCGGGTGACGGACTCGCAGCGAGTTGATCTTCGGTCCCAGCACCGCCAGCTCGGCCGGCAGCAGGGTGAGCGCGGCCAGCACGGCCACCACCACCGCGACCGCGGCCATCAGGCCCATCGTCGTGACGAGCGGAATATTGGCGATGGCCAGCGAGATCAGCGCGATCGTCACCGTGCTTCCCGCGAAGAACACGGCCCCGCCCGAGGTGGCCACCGCGCGCGCGATCGACTCCGGGACGTCGAGCCCATCGTTCATACCCCGGAAATGGCGGGTGACGATGAACAGGGCGTAGTCGATCCCTACCCCGAGCCCGATCATCGTCGCCAGCGTCGGCGCCACCGTGGGAACGGTCGTGACGTGACCCAGCATGCGGATGATCGCCAGCGTCGAGCCCAAGGCGACAAGCGCGGTGAGGATCGGCAGCAGCATCGCGGTGACCGTGCCGAAGGTGAAAGTCAAGATCACCATGGCGGCGATGATTCCGATCAGCTCGCTCGATTCGGTCGAAGGCTTGGACACCTTCTGCCCGAGCTGACCGCCGGTCTGCACCTCCAACCCAGCCGCCTCGGCGGGCTTCGCGGCCGCGTTGATGATCGTTTGTGCATCTTGCTGGGACAGCGAGCCGGGACTTACCTTGAGCCCGACGGTCAGGTAACCCGTGGACTGGTCCTTGCTCAGGGCCGAGGCACCTTGGGTGCTGAGCGGATTGATCACCGACGCCACGTACGGCGCCTTGGCCAAATCGGCCGCCGCGGTATTGACGGCGCTGGCGTACTTGGAGTCGGTCAGCTTGCCGCTCGCCGCGTGCAGGACGATGGGGCTGGTGCCATTGGCCTGGGTTGGAAAGGACTTGGTGAGAGCATCGGTGGCCTGTTGGCTGTCGGTTCCGGGGAGCGACAAGTTGTCATTCGTGTTGTCACCCATTTGGTGCGAGACGGCGAGCAGCGCGACCGCCACCACCGCCCACACGCCAATGACGACGAACCGCCGTCTGACGCAAAACTGCGAAATTCTGTACAGGATGCCGGTCATGGGGCCTCCAACTCGCCGCAGGAATCTGGTCGGCGGCGATCGTCCCACCGATGCCCCGAGGCCGCACTAGGGGGCTCCCTAGAGATGTCCCTAAAGTGATTCCTAATGGCGACGCTCGGCGAGGTTGGTCCTAGAAGCGCGTTCGTCGGACGCGAAGCCGAACTCGACGTTCTGTTCGGGGCGCTCGAGTCGGCGCGGGCTTCTGCGCCGCAGATCGTCTGGATCGAGGGTGACCCGGGCATCGGCAAGACGGCCTTCGTGCGGCGATTCCTGACCGCCGCGGACGATCTGTTGCTGCTCGAGGCCAGCGGGGACGAGTCCGAGACCACCCTCGACTACGGGGTAATCGCGCAGCTGGCCGCCCGCGCCCTGCCGACGGGAAGCGCGGCGGCGCTCCACGAGCGGATCACCGCGTCGCCACCGGCCAGCCCGTTCTCGGTCGGGGCCGACCTGCTCGGACTCCTGGGGTCGCTCCAGGACGAAGCACCCGTGGCGCTGTGGGTCGACGACGCGCACTGGATCGACGCTTCCTCCGCCGCGGCGCTGCTGTTCGCCCTGCGGCGGTTGCACGGCGATCGCGTGCTCGTCCTGATCGTCAGCGGCGTCGCCGGCCTCGATCATCTCGGACCGAGCTGGTCGCGGCTGCTGGCCGATTCCGATCTGGTGCGGCGCGTCAAGCTCGTGGGGTTCACCGGCGCCGAGGTGAACCAGCTGGCCGATTCGCTTGGCTTCGGTTCGCTGACCGTCGCCGCCGGCGAACGGCTGCGCGAACACACGGATGGTCATCCGCTGTACGTCAAGGCACTGCTCCACGAGCTCCCGCCGGAGCGGCTGAACCTCGGCGATGGCCCGCTCCCGGCTCCCCATTCGTTTGCCGCCACCGTTCTCGCACGGCTGGCCGCGGTGAGCGCGGACGCCGAGCGTCTCGTGGCGGCCGCGGCGGTCGCCGGCGCTCACTGTCCCCTGGCACTGGCGGGCTCGGTGGCCGAGCTCCAGGACCCGCTGGCCGCGCTCGAGGAGGCCCGGGCGGCCGACCTGCTGGCGCTCGTCCCAGCGAGGCTTCCGGCTGAGATCGCCTTCCCGCACCCGCTGATGCGAGCCGCGGTCTACGACGACCTCGCCCCCACCCGCCGGCGCGCGTTGCATCTCGCGTGGGCGCAGTTGCTCCCGGACGCGGGTTCGCTGACCCATCGCGTCGCCGCCAGTCAGGGCGCCGACGACGACCTGGCCGCCGAACTGCGAGAGACAGCGGAGGCGGAGCTGGCGGCCGGGCGGTTGACGGCCGCGGTGGAGCGGTTGCTGTGGGCGGCGCAGATCGCCGACAGCGCCGAGGGCCGTGAGATGGCGCTGCTGCGCGCGGTCGAGTGCCTCGTGGTGGCCGGCGAGATCCCGGCCGCCAATCGGTACCGGGACGCGGTCGTGGTGTGCAGCGACACGGCCCGACGCAGTTTCACACTCGCGATGCTCGCCGCCGCGAACGGGCGGCTGCCCGAGGCCGAGGCCGCGCTCCGGCAGGTCATCGATCGCCCCGACTACGCCGCCGACGAGTACCTCGAGGGCCCGGTGAGTGCGACGCTGGCGGTTATCTGCGGCCTGGGGAGCAATGGCGAGGAGGCGGTCAAATGGGCACAGCGCGCGCTGCGTGCCCCCGGTGCGCCGCCGACCGCCAACACGACCGCCCAGCAGGCACTCGCGCTGGGCCTGCTGATGACCGGGCTGGGCGCCGACGGAATTGCCCGGCTCGCAGCGCTGTCCGTCTCGCGGCTCGAACCGGAGCCGTTCGAGGCCGAGCTGCTGACCGCGCGTGGCAATTTGAAAACCTGGTGGGGCGAGTTGGCGGGCGCGGCCGAGGACCTCTCGGCGGTGATCCGGTGGTCACGCGCGGGCGTTCCGCTGCGCAGCCTCCCGAACGCCTACGGCGGGCTGGCCGAGGTCGAATACCGCGTCGGGCGGTGGGACGCCGGGCTGGTCCACGCCGATGTCGCCGTCACGCTGGGAGAAGAGAGCGACCGCGTGTGGGACCTGCCCTGGGTGCACGCGGTCGCGAGCTACCTGAACGCCGCGCGCGGCAACTGGACGATCGCCGCCGAGCACGTGGCCGCCGCGCGACACGCGGCCGAGGCGGCGCCGCTGCCGATGTCGATCTATCACGCTGCGTCGTCGGCGGCGCATCTCGCGTGGGTCCGAGGCGAGTGGAAGGCGACGCTGAACGCGCTGATGCCGCTGTTGGTGTGGATGGAAGGCAAGCGGGCCAAGGGACTGGGGCAGCGGGTCGTCCGCGTGATGGCGGCCGAGGCGCTGATCTTCGCCGGTCGTTTCGACGAGGCCGGCGAGCTGCTCGATCGGCTCGAAAGCGAGCTCGACACGGCTCCCGAGGCCCAGACGGCGCTCGACGTCTGGCGCCTGCGCGGCACGCTGGCCGACGCGCGCAACCTGCGGCAGGATGCCGCAGCCGCGTTCGAGCGGGGCAAGGCGGTCCCGCGCGCCGACGAGGCGCCGCTCAGCCACGGCCTGCTCGACCTCGCCGAGGGTCGCTGGTTGCATCACAACGGGAGCCGGCGGGCCGCGATCGCCGCCCTGCGGGCCGCGCGTGACCGTTTCCTGGCGTTGGGCGCACAGCCGTTCGTAGCCCGGGCCGAGGTCGAGCTCACGGCCTGCGGCGTGCGATCCCGCGACCACAGCGCCGACAATCGGTTCGGCCTGACCGCCAGGGAGGAAGTCGTGGCGCGACTCGTGGCGTCCGGCAAGTCCAACCGCGAGGTCGCCGAAGAGCTCTACCTGTCGACCAAGGCGATCGAGTATCACCTCGGCAACGTGTTCGCCAAGGTCAACATCCGCTCGCGCCACGAGTTGGCCGCCCGGTTGGCCCTGTCGGCATAGCGCCGTTTGATCCGCGCGGCCACCAGGCACCGCGCCGGCCACTAGGGAGTTTCCTAGGGATTTCTTCAGGGACGCCCCCAGTGCGGACCCCGCGCGGCCATGCGATGCTCGCCGCCGCTACTTCGGCCGGATCGACGCATGGCGGTGGAGCTCTTCCTGCACATAGCCCGTGACACGGACAATCGTCTGACCGGCACGGTGCGCGCCCGGGGCGCGTCCGAGGCTCTGAGTTTCTCGGGCACGCTCGAGCTGATGCGGGTGTTCGAGGAGTTGGTCCCGGCCGAGGCCAGCGCGACGGTGAACGCGCGCCCAGACTCGCTCACCGGTGCACCCGCCGACAGCAATTCTGCAACCGAGAAGTAAGGAGAGACCATGGACCGTCGGGAATTCTTGAAGAAGAGCGGTGCCGTCGCGGCCGGTGGCGCGCTCGCAAACCTCGGGATCCTCGAGCGCGCGGCGAGCGCTGGCGCCAAGATCGATCAGCGGCCGAACATCGTCTTCATCCTCGTCGACGAGATGCGCTTCCCGTCAGTGTTTCCCGCGGGCGTGAGCAGCCCCGAGCAGTTCCTGCGTCGGTTTATGCCCAACGTCCACCAGCTCTGGACCGCCGGGGTCAAGTTCGAGAGCTACTACAGCTCAGGCAACGCTTGCAGCCCGGCGCGAGCCACGATCGCCACCGGCCTCTACCCCCACCAGCAGTGGTTGCTGGCTACGCGGACCTCCACCGGACCCGCGCTCCAGGCCGGATTCCCCACCTACGGCAAGCTGCTGCGGACGTTCGGCTACAGGACGCCGTACATCGGCAAGTGGCACTTGTCCAACCCGCCCGCCAATCACCGGATCGACGGTTACCTCGAGAACTATGGGTTCCAGGGCTACACGAACCCGGACCCCACGGGAACCAACGGCCAGGGCTTTTACAAGGACGGCCACATCGCCAACCAGGCGGTGCGATGGCTCGAGCGCTACCGGGGCGACGGGCCGTTCTGCCTCACGGTCAGCTTTGTCAACCCCCATGACAAGCAGTTCTTCTGGGCCGGCACCGAGGGCGATTTCTACGAGCAGCTGTTCGCCGGCAACGCGCTACAGCCGTTCGCGACGGGCTACCAGTCGGTGCCCTTCGAAAACAATCCCGCGCGGCTCGGCTACCCGGCCGTGCCGCCCAACTGGGAGTCGCTCGACGACCTGACCAACCACAACAAGCCCGACAGCCAGCAGGTGATCCGGTCCTTCCAGGAGGCCGTCTGGGGCGGCGCGCCGGACGATCGGACCTCGGGCAAGTTCACCGTGACGGCTTCACCGCTCGAGCCCGAGAGCCTCGGCGTCGCCACCGCGCCCTTCCACTACTGGAGGCGTGGTCTGGATATGTACACGCAGGTGCTGACCATGGTCGACAGGCACATCGGCACGGTCGTGTCGGCGATTCCCAAGCCGCAGCTCGGCAACACGGTGTTCGTGTTCGCCTCCGACCACGGCGAGTACGCCGGCGCCCACGGTCTGCTGTCGGGCAAGCTGGGAACCGCTTACGAGGAAGCGATCCACATCCCGCTGATCGTCACCGACCCGAGCGGCCGCTTCACCCGAGCGGTGGACAAGCCTCGCCAGCAGCTGGTCTCGAGCGTTGATCTCGTGCCGCTGCTGGTCACGCTCGGCAATCGCGGCAGCAGCTCGTGGCGGACCGGCGAGAACGGGCGGATCTACAGCGAGCGCCTGAACGTGGTCGACATATTGCGAAGCCCGCGGGCACCCGGTCGTGATCACGTTCTGTTCGCCACCGACGAGATCCTGCCCTCCGCGATGAACTACCTCCGCGCGCCCACGCACGTGCTGGCAGTGCGCACCCAGCAGGCCAAGCTGGTCACCTACACCGAGTGGGCGCCGCTCACCACGCGCCGGATCCCGACCTCGCTGAAGCTCGAGTTCTACGACTACTCGACGGCCGCGGGTCGGGCGGAAACCGAAAGTCGCCCCAACGATCCGCGGGCCAAGGCGATGGCCACCAAGTTGTTCAACCAGTACGTGCCACAGCAGATGGAAGCTCCGTTGCCGTTGCGGCTGCACTCGACGGTGCGCAAGGCGCACGCCAGCTACGTCATCTTCAGGGCACTCACCAACGCCTACACCTACAGTCAACTCGTGCCGCAGCAGAAGCTCGCGACGGTACTCGGATACAGCGAGAACTTCTAGTAATAGTTACTTGACTGCCTTCCCGGCGGCGCTGACGGCATACCACCGGCCGTTGTATTCGTTGACGCCGACGTAGTACGTCGAATGGTGGCCCGAGTCGAATAGATACGTGTACAGCGGATGGCCGGCGTAGGTGACTTGCCGGCCAACGCCGCGCACCTTGATCGTGCCCAGCAGCTTGGTCCGCACGCCCGGACCGGCCGTCGGCTTGCCGGAGGTGGTCAGCGCCGGCCAGATGCCGAGGCAACCGCTCTCCTGGACGCAGCGATCCTGGTTGCGTCGGTCGTGGGTGAACATGTACAGCGTGAAGCCGGCGCCGTCGACGAGGATCTTGCCGAGCCTCGTCTTCACGAGCTTGACCGTAGGCGCCTTGGCCGTCCGAGCGGTAGGCCGGCCGGCGTCGGCCGCGACGGGTCCGGCGGCGAGCATCGAGCCCGCGAGCACGGCGGATAGGGCTAAGTACAGCCTCGAGACCTTGGGCGTGAGCGTTCCCATGGCACCCCCTAGGATTGGACGTCGTTGTATGCTTGATTTTGGCATGACGCCCGAGGGCAATAGGGGACACTTGTCACTGAATCGCCGCGGATTCCTCGTCGGCGCGTCCGCGGTCGCGGTGGGCGGCGTGGTCGGAGGGGTCGACGTGGAGGCCGCGATCGCCGGTGGCGCGGTCCCGTTGGTGCCGCTGGGGACGCAGCCCGCCGGCCTGCCGGCGCGCCAGCACGCGTGGGGCGCGACGCTCAAGCTCGACTCCAAGGGAGACCCGATCTCGCCGCGCTTCGACCGGTTGCTGTTCTTCAACGTCAAGGGCCATCCGACCCCCGCGTACGCCCGCATGCTGGAGGCCGCGCTGCGCACGCTCGAGCGCCGCTACCGCTGGGGTCCCGACGGTCTGCTGTTCACCGCCGGCTGGGGGTCGGCCTACTTCGAGCACGTGCTCGGCGTCCGTTCGCCGATTCCGCGGGCGACGCGGCTGTCGACCTTCGAGCGGCCGGCGATCGACGACTATCACCTCTGTCTTCACCTGGCTTGCGACAACCAGGAGCGGCTGGCGGCGATCGAGGCGGCGATCGTGCGGGGCGCCCCTCTCTCCGGTGCCCACGGCACGCTGGGGGTGTCGCAGATCCTCTCCTGGCGGGAGACGCGGACCGGGTTCGTGGGCACGGGCCTCGCCGCCGCCCACCAGCACGTCCGCGGCATTCCTCGCCGCGGCCCGGTTCCCCGCGATTCGCCGCTGTTCATGGGCTTCAAGTCCGGGCTGGTCAAGAACCAGGCCACCGAGGAATCGGTGACCGTACGCGGGGGGCCGTTCGGCGACGGCACAACGATGCAGGTCAGCTACATGCGGCTGCAGTTGGACGGCTGGTACAACGACCTCTCGCAGCGCGAGCGAGTGGCTCGGATGTACGCGCCGCAGGTCACGCCCGAGCAGGTCAAGCACTTCACCACCGACGCCGAGAGTGACCCGAACCTGCTTCCGCAGGCGATCAGCCGCTACGGGGTCATCGGCCATGCCCAGACCTCGGCTCGGGCGCGCCGCAACGGCAGGCCGCTGATCATTCGGCGCGACTTCAACACCACCGACGGCGGTCGCGCGGGGCTTCATTTCGTCTCCGTGCAAAGGACGATCGACGACTTCGTCATCACCCGCAACGCGATGAACGCTAGCGATGCCCACCTCCACAATCGCAAGATCACCGACACCGCCAACAACGGCATCAACGCGTTCATGTCGGTGCTCCGCCGGGCCAACTACATCCTGCCGTCGCGCCAGGATCGCTCGTTCCCGCTGCTGCCGGGACGGAACACGGTCCTCTGAGCCGCATATCGCGCGTACCATGCGCGCTATGAGCGCCCGAGAGCACCTCGATCATCTGCTTTCGCCAACGTTGTTTCGCGATCGTTCGCGGCCCGTCCAATGCCTGCTCGGCGGCGTCGTCCCGGCGCTCGCCGGCGCGCTGGCCGGGATCCTGATCGGAGTCTCGGTAGCCGCCTACGTGGCGATCAGCGTGGTCGCCGCGCTCGGGTCCTTCCTGGCCGGCTTCGAGCATCGCGACGGGTGGGGCGGCGCCGATCGAGGTTTCACCGCCGGCGCGATCTACGGAGCCGCGCTACTCATCGCCCATGCGCTGGTCGGAACCGGAGCGAAGGTATCGCTGGGCGGTTTCCCACCGCTGCTCGTTCTCCTCACCGCGATCATCGGGATGTTCATCTGCGCCGCCGGAGGGCGAATCGCTCGGCTGCGGCGCGAGCGCGCCGGCATCTGGCTTACCGAGCCAGCAGACCACCCTCGACGGTGAGGTTCTCGCCGGTGATGAACGAGGCGCCGTCGGAGCAGAGCCAGGCGATCGCGGCCGCCACCTCTTCCGGGCGACCCAAGCGCCCGAGCGGCACGTAGCCGATCAGGCTCTCCTTGAACCCTTCGAACCGTTCGAACGTCTCGTCCATCATCGGGGTGTCGATCGCGCCGGGACATACAGCGTTGACGCGAATGCCGGCGGCCGCGTATTCGAGCGCCGCCGTTCGGGTCAGACCCAACACCCCGTGCTTGCTGGCGCTGTACGCGGACGCCGTCGGCGCACCCCGTAGGCCGAGGGTCGAGGAGACGTTGACGATCGCGCCCCCCTCGCCCTGCTCCACCATCGCCTCGATCTCCTGACGCATCGCGACCCACGTGCCCCTGAGGTTGATCGCCACGATCTGATCCCAGCGGTCCTCGGGATAGTCGACGGTCGTCCCTTCGCCGCCGCCGACGCCGGCGCAGTTGGCCGCGCAGTCGAGACGGCCGTACTCTTCGACGGCCCGCGCCACCATCGCCGCCACGGCTTCGTCGTCGGTGACGTCCGCGACCACGAAGATGGCCTCGTGTCCGGCCTCGGTCAGCTCCGCGACGGTCGCCGCGCCGCCCTCCTCGTTGATGTCGGAGGCGACCACGCACGCTCCCATCGATGCGAACAGCTGCGCGGTGGCGCGACCGATCCCCGACGCTGTCCCTGAGACGAGCGCGACCTTGTCGTTCAGGTCATAGTCCATTTGCCGGCGCATGTTGTCAGAGGCGGCGTGACCGCTGCCGGCGGCCACCCCGCCCCGGCCTCTCGTATAGGCTGCCGGCTCTTGCGGCGCCCATCGGAGCGGGGGCCCGCGATGAGGGAGCGGCATGCGATTCGGGTTTGCACCGGTTCAGGCTGAGGCGAATTTTGCGGCGATGTTCGATCAGGCCGTGCTGGCCGAGTCGCTGGGCTTCGACGTGCTGTGGGCGCACGAGCATCACACCCAGGCGATGATCTACCCGTCGCCGCTGATCACGGTGGCCGCACTCGCCTCGCGCACGAGCCGGATCGCCGTCGGCACGAACATGCTGCTGAGCCAGCGGCCGCTGGCGGTCAACCGCGTCACGCACGTGGTCGAGAGCCGAGCCGCGAAGGACGAGGCGGAGCGCTTCTTCTCCGAGCGCTTCCTGCATTTCTACGATCGGTGGGGCCATCCCAGCGTGACCCGTCTGGACTCGGCGGAGCGTATCCACGAGGAAACGAGCCGTGAACACTTCATCCTCGGCGAGCCGTCCGAATGCATCGAGCGGCTCCAAGAGCTGGCCGAGATCGGCATCAACGAGACCGCCTGCCTGATGAACTTCGGCAAGCCCGACCTCCCGCGCGTGCGGCGCTCGATGGAGCTGTTTGCCGAGAAGGTGGCGCCGTTCGTCTGATCCTGGTGACGGCTCACGGGCGCGGCTGACCCGGCACCGGGCCGCTGCTCGGGACGCGCCGCTTCAACGCGCGCTGCTCGGCCAGCAAGCCGCGGAGCCTGGCCACGGTGGCCCGGATCCTTGGATCGGAGCTGTCGGCGAGGTTCGTTAGCTCGAGCGGATCGCGGGTGACGTTGTAGACCTCGATCTGGTCGGGGACAGGTTCGGTCTTGACCGTCGTCTCGGCCTGCTTGGTCCCGGCCTCCTCGACGTTACCGTCGATCAGGGTCACCACGTCGACGCCCTCGGGCAGCAACTCCGGAGGCAGATGGCCGGGCGGCGGCTCGTCCGGGGGCTGACTCCAGAACTGTTCAGTATCGAAGTAGCGGGTGTACTTCCATTTCTCTCGGGTTCCGAGTCGACCGGTCGGCAGCCAGGCGACGACCGTCTCCAGGTGATTGGGCTGAATCACCGAGGGATACATGTGCTGGGTGAAGTCGATCTGTTCACTGCCCCGACTGACCTCATCGTCGGTCATGAAATACACCGGGTCGTTGACGCGAGCCGGATCGCGGTCCTCGAGCAGCAGACCCGACAAGTCGCGGCCCACCAACGGGTGCGTCTCGTCGTGGGTGGCCCCGATCTGCCGCCGCAGACGAGCGGGGTTCAGCCCGGCGAGTCCCAGCATCGTCGGTATCACGTCGGCGTGACTGGTCAGCGAGTCGATCGAGGTTCGTCCCGAGAAGATCGTCGGGTTGTGCACGATGAACGGCACGTGAACCGTCTCTTCGTAGGCTTGGTGCCACTTCTGGTGCAGACCCCCGTGAGCCCCGAGCAGGTCCCCGTGGTCGGAGGTGAAGATCACGATCGTGTCGGCGGCCATCTGAGGGTGCTCGCCCAGCGCGTCCAGCACCTTCTGGATTTCGCGATTGACGTTCTCCTGTAGCTGGTAGTAGAACCGGCGGTAATCGGACGTGTTCGGGGTCGGCTGGAGCATCCTCGGGTAAGTCTCCCGATAACTGCTCTGACAGCTCGGCTTACCATTGAGATCCTCGAGGCTGGTGGCGGCGTACATCAGCTGGTTGAACAGGTCGGTCGGGACCTTCGAGCCCTCCAGCTGTCCGCGCAGGTTCCACTTCGGCATCCGCAGGGTGATCGCGCCCCATAGCGCGATGTCGTGCGGGTTGACGAACGAGCTCACGACAATCCATGGCCGGCCCCACTGTCCGCTCAGATCGTGAAGTAGGTCGGCCGTCTGGGAGGCGAACTGCGCATCGCGACCGCCTCCCGCGCTCGCCGACGAACCCGAGTTGAGTGGATTGCCACCATGCGGCTCAGGTCCTATTCACCCGTCGAAACCGAAACCATCCAAGCGGTTGGCGTTGAGGTAGGTTCGCTCGCGGGCCGGGTCGCGTTCCCCCTGGTCGTTGAAGCTGAGCAACTGGTCATACGTCCCAGGGATCAGGATGTCGGCGTGGGAGACGTGCCATTTGCCCTTGTAGTAGGTGTCATAGCCACCGACCGGCGCGAAAGTAATCGCCCATCGTCGGCAGCGTGTTGGGGTCAAGCCACCACACGTCCGGCTCGACCGCGTTCTTGGCCACACCGTCGGTCTGGCTGACTCCATGCAGTGACGGATACTGTCCGGTGAAGAACGACGCTCGACTCGGGGCGCAGGCCGAGCTCATGATGTAGTGGTTGGCGAACTCCATGCCGTTCTCCCGCAGTGACTCCTCGGCCACGTAGTTCGTGGCCCGGTATGCGCGCGTCGCCGGCGACTCGTAAACCGGCGGGTAGCGATACTCGTCGGCCACGATGACGAGGAAGTTCGGGCGGCGCCGAAGCCTGCCGCGGGGAACGAACCGAGGTGCAGCCGGCGCGGCCGAAACGCCGCCCTGGGATACGGTCAGCGCGGCCGATGCCGCTCCCGCGCTCTGTAGAAACCGGCGCCTTGACAGGCGACGTCCCTTGCCCTCACTCATCGAGTCCTCCGCCCTCTGATTGAGGCGGTGATTCTACGCGGATTCGGAGGCTCAGCCGCTCAGCAGGCAGCGAAAGCCGATGTGCGAGGTCGAGGTGTCGACCGTCTCACCCTGACGGGCCGCCGGCCGGTAGCGCAGGCAATAGTTCGGGGCGCAGAGGTGTGAGCCGCCCTTGATCACGCGCCGGGGGATGTGCTCCGCGGGCCGTCCGGCGGTGTCGTCGAGATCCGGCGACGTGACACGTGGATTGCGCGGCACGCAACACGCCTTGGCGGCGTCGGCCGGATGGCGCAGCGTGAAGTAATCGGCGGTCCACTCCCACACGTTGCCGGCCATGTCGTAGAGCCCGTAGCCGTTGGCCGGGAATCGCTTCACCGGCGACGTTCGCTCGAAGCCGTCGGCGTTGAGGTTCTCCCACGGAAACTGTCCTTGCCAGGTGTTGGCCATCATCCGGCCTCGCGGCGCGAACTCGTCGCCCCAGGTGAACACCGCGCCCTGGAGACCGCCACGCGCGGCGTATTCCCATTGCGCCTCGCTGGGCAGCGCCTTTCCGGCCCACGTCGCGTACGCCTCCGCGTCCTCGAACGCGATGTGGACCACCGGATGCAGCTCGCGCCCGCCGACGTTGCTTCCCGGTCCCTCGGGCCGGCGCCAGAACGCCCCCGGCACCCAATCCCACCAGTTGCGCGGATCGCGCAGGTCGACGGGTCCGTCGGTCGGGCGAAACACGACCGAGCCGGGGACCAGCAGGTCGGGGTCGGCATCTGGATAGTCGGCCGGGTTGGGGCTGCGCTGCGCCCAGGTCACGTATCCGGTCGCCTTCACGAACCTCCGGAACTCGGCCACGGTGACCGGGTGCTCGTCGATCCAGAAGCCCTCGAGCTCAACCTGGTGGACCGGAGCCTCCTCGGGATAGAAGTCCTCGCTCCCCATCGCGAACTGTCCCGGAGGCACCCACCTCATGCCCTTGACCGGCGCGGCGATGTCGGCGGGCGTCGACGCGCTCATGCCAGAAATGTAGCGAGGTCTGCGTCAGCTCAGGCGCTTCTCGAACCAGTGGTGCGCGAACGGTTCGTCGCTGAACGCGGGGACCTCGACGTAGCCCGAGGACCGGTACAGCGAGATCGCCTCGATCAATGCCTGGTTGGTCTCGAGGTGGACGATGGTGGCGCCGTGGTCGCGCGCGCAGGCTTCGAGCTCCGCCAACAGGCGGCGCCCCACCCCCAGACCCCGCGCCGATTCCTCGACCCACATCCGCTTGATCTCCGAGGGTTGACTGGAGCGATGCTTTACCGCGCCGCAGCCGATCGGTTCGCTGCCCCGATAGGCGATGAGGAACGCCCCGGCCGGCGCTCGCAGCTCGTGCGGATCGGCCGAGACTCCCTGGCTGGGATCGAAGCCCGACTGCGACCGGCGGTCGAGTTCGTCGTAGTACGCCTCCAGGCACCGGCGAGCGTCGGGCTCCTCCGGGTCGACGGTGCGAATTTCGATCATCGCTGCCCGGGAGGGTATTGGCGACAGGCTAGGTGGTAGACCGAGTTCGGGGGGTTTCGACCTTTGGGGTGCTCGAGCGGATCGTCGATCCGACCACGTTTCACACCGTGTTGCTGGGAATGTGGTGGGGAATCGAGACGGTGACAACCGTCGGCTATGGGGACATCGTCCCCAACGGAACGATCGGCAAGGCGCTGGCCTCGTTTCTGATGCTCGGCGGCCTATCGCTGCGGAGCGCGCGTGAAAGAAATTCGTGCGGCACGCCATGGCGGCGTGCCGCACGGTATGAGAGGAGTCGCTCGCCGCGGCGGTGTGGGCGAGCGGGTTAGTTCGGCGATCCGGTGGCAGTCAGCGGCTGGAGTAGGACTCCAGTAGGGGCGGCTGAGCGCGGGACCGCTAAGGGCGATTCAGATTCAGTTACCCGGGCCGACCAGGCTGACCAGAGTGAGTTGGCTCTGCGCCAGCTGCTGTTCGATCGACTTCACGTTCACAAGCTGCACGACCTTGACCGGGGAGGCCAGCTGCGCCTCCAGAGGCGGGGTGGTCTGGGCGCTGGCGGTCGCGGCGAACGCACCGCCGCCGACGGCGGCGAAGGTGAGAGCGGCGGTGGAAAGCTTCAGAGCCTTGCGGGAGAGGTTCATTGTGTTGTGCCTTTCGTGTGAAGCCTTTGCGGGTCAAGCAGGACAAGACGCATTGTTGATCTCGGGCACTCACGCGTCTGCGTCAGATGACATGCACGAACTGTGATGCCGCGCACACAGCGCGTCGCCTCGCGCTACCGGACGATCCTGCCGTCTCCCCGCCACGAATCTGGTCGTAGACTCGGCCCCGCCGAAGACGACGGCACGGTCCGGGTCGCGCTCGTCCTGCCGACGTGGGACGGCTACCTCTCGATCGCGCTCGACGAGGTCATCGCGCTTCCCGCGCCCTCCCCTAACGTCACGCGACGCGTACTGCGCCTGCTCGACGATCTGGCCGCGATCGCCTCACTGGGCAAGCGATCCAGCCTTCAAGCGCGACGCCGCCAGGTCGCGAATTGACCGGCCGCGTCCCCAGTCTGGTTCAATCGCGATGCGGGAAGATGGGAAGACCCGGAAGCGAGCGACAGCGGCACCGCCGCGAGGACTTTGAGCTTCTGTCCCGGCGGCAGTTGTTCCGCGGTGCCGGTGGCACCGCCGGATTGCTGGCGCTTGGCGCGCCCGGGCTGCTCGGCCCCCAAGCGGCCGTCGCGCGGCCGCCCACCGGCGGAGGATCGCTGAGCCCGGGCGATGTCCTCCCCTCGACCGCGGTTCGCGCCACCGGCAAGGCGCGCCGGTTCCGCTCCGCACCGCACTTGTGGCCGCCCACGGCGACGGTCCGCAGGGCGGTCGGCGCCGGCGCCGTCAGCTCCGGCTCCGTCTTCATGGGACCGCAGGCGGGAAGCCATTCGCAGTCGGGTGCGCTGATCGTCGATCAGGTGGGAGAGCCCGTGTGGTTCCGGCCGGTGCCGTCCGGACATTGGGTGACGAACTTCCAGGCCGGCAGCTACCGCCACGCGCCGGCGGCGTTCTGGTGGGAGGGCGAGGTGATCCCTCCCGGCTTCGGGGTGGGCGAGGGCGTGGTCGTGGACGCCGCCTACCGGCAAATGGCGCGCGTCCGCGCCGCCAACGGCCGGTCGATCGATCTGCACGAGTTCCAGCTCACGCCGCAGGGCACGGCGCTGTTCACCTGTTACCCGCCGATCGTCCACGCCGACCTCCGCAGCGCGGGCGGCTCGAGCGACGGTCACGTTTACGAGTCCGTGATTCAAGAGGTCGACGTCGCCACCGGCCGGCTGCTGTTGGAATGGCGGAGCCTCGAGCACATCCCGGTGTCGGAGTCTTACCTGCCGGTCGGAGACCCGTTCGACTATCTCCACGTCAACTCGATCGACGTCCTGCCCGACGGCAACCTGTTGATTTCGGCCCGGAACACGTGGGCGGTGTACAAACTCGATCGCCATACGGGCCAAGTCATCTGGCGCTTGGGCGGCAAGCGCAGCGACTTCGCGATGGGACCGCACACCCGCTTCGCCTGGCAGCACGATGCGCGTCAACCGGTCGGTGACGCGATCACGATCTTCGACGACGGGTCCGACGGCTACTCGTCGGCGGAATCCCAGTCGCGAGCGATCGTGCTCGACGTCGACACGCGCCGGCGCCGCGCCAACCTCAGCCACGCCTACCGTCACCCCCATCCCCTGCTCGCCTTCGCCATGGGCAGCGTCCAGAGCCTCCCCGGCGGCCACGTGCTCGTCGGTTGGGGCAACGACCCGGTGATCAGCGAGTTCGGCGCGGATGCGACGTGGCTGTCCGATCTCCGCGTGCCGTCGCCCTGCCAGTCGTACCGCGGATATCGGTTCCGCTGGACCGCCCGACCCAAGGGACGTCCGGCCCTCGCCGCCCGACGAAACCGCGGGAGCCGCGCCACCACCCTCTACGCGAGCTGGAACGGCGCCACCGACGTGGCCTGGTGGCGCGTCCACGCGGGGACGCGCGCCACCCACCTGCGAGCGATCGGAATCGCGGCGCGGAAGGGCTTCGAGACCGTCATCCGGCTTCCGGCGCCCGCCGCTTACGCCGCCGTCACCGCTCTCGATCCGTCGGGCCACGCGCTCGCCACCAGCCGGACGATCACCGTCTAGCGGCCGGAGGGTCCTCGGTGGCGCGTCCCGGCGGTCCGGTGGCGCTGTGGCAGTGCCGTCGCGGCTCCCTCCAGCTCGGTGAAGGCCTGCTTTGGCTTTGAAGGGTGGCGAGTGGGGGCGAACCTGTGCGAACGAAGGCCCGTCGGCGGGCGTTTCCGCGGAGCTGGGTATCCACTTCGCTCCCGCTCTGGTGAACCTTCGCGTATCGCATCGGACGGGAGGGTGTCGCACAGCTCGGGCGTCGTCGAAACCGTGGTTCCTCGAGCGGGATCCCAGTTTCCGTGCGATCCGAGGGCCGGACGGAGATTGCGGAGGTACAGCGGCCGGCGGCCGACCCGGCGAGGGTGGACGGATTCCTGGCGATATTTGCCAGTTTTCCGTCCAGGCTCGGTGTCGATCACCGCGCCCCCCGGGGGGTGCGCGCGGACCGCCGGCGCGCCGGATCGAGGTCGGCCTGCTGGTCGCTGCGGGATGCGTGGACCGCCAGCGGGGCGAGGACCGTGAGCCCGCGGACGCCGCGGCGGACGAGACCGGGGACCAGCGCCATCGGGTGACCGGCGGTGACGGCGCCGCCGATGCCGAGGGTCATGCCGTCCTCGACGACCGACAACGCGTCATCGAGCGCGCGCAGCGAGGAGAGGCGGACGGACGGGCGCACCGCCCCGCCCTACGGCTAGCCCGACACCGATTCACTCGCTGTTTCGACAATAGGCGCGCCGGCGATCAACCCCCGATTGCGCCAGCTCCACCACAGCACGGCGATGCTCGTGGCGGCAACCAGAACGTCGATCACGAGCTCGATTGCGCCGCCCGCGCTGCTCGCGTAGATCCCGTGCCCGAGGTCGTAGTAAACGTCCATCCCGAGCAGATAGAGGCCAGCGCCGCCGGCCGCCAGCAACCACAGGAGCGCGCTGGGACGCCGACGCTGGAGTTGGATTGCCGCGGCGCTCACCGCGAGCAGCAGCCAGCCATCCGCGAGCTGGAAGCTTTCCTCGAAGCCGTAGTAGGAGGACGTCGCCCGGCTCGCCACCAGGCCCCGGTCCGACCACCACAGCGCCCAGTAGGCGACGATCAGGCCCGCGGCCACGACCAAGCCCACGATCACGCGCGGGCGCCAGCGTTCGAACTGCGCCGGTGAGCTGGCCTGCATCGGCCAATGTTGGCGTCAGCCGCGGCTGGCACAACGTCCCACTGGTGATCTGTCAATCTGTCGGGCATGGCGGTTATCGAAGTGCCCACGGTCACCCGCCCGACGTCCGCCAGCCTCGCCGCTGGCCGCCGGGCGCTGCTCGATCGACTCGGCGCGGATCGCGTCGGCACCGGAGCCGACGTGCTCGCCCAGCACGGACGCGGCGAGTCGTTCCATCCCGAGGCCCGGCCCGACCTCGTGGTCTGGCCCCGGACCGTAGAAGAGGCGGCGACGATCGTGCGGGTCGCCGCGGAGCACCGCCTGCCGCTGGTGCCGTTCGGCGCCGGAACCTCGCTGGAAGGTCACGTCGCGGCGCTCGGGGGTGGGATCAGCGTCGACATGCGCGAGATGAACGCGATCGGAAAGCCCTCGCTCGAGGATCTCGACGTGTTCGTCCAGGCCGGCGCCACCCGCCGCGCGCTCGACGACCGTCTGCGCCCGGAGGGCGTGTTCTTCTCCGTCGACCCCGGCGCCGACGCGACGATCGGCGGGATGGTGGCCACCGGCGCCTCCGGCACGACCACCGTCCGCTACGGGGCGATGCGCGAGAACGTCCTCGGGCTGACCGTGGTCAACGCGCGGGGCGAGGTCCTGCGGACCCACTCTCGCGCCCGCAAGTCCTCGGCCGGCTATGACCTGACTCGGTTGATGATCGGGTCGGAGGGCACGCTCGGCCTGATCTGCGAAGCGACGCTGCGGATCCACCCCACCCCGGCGGCGATCGCCGCCGCCGCGTGCACCTTCCCGACCGTCGCCGCTGCCGTGCGGTGCGTGCAGCAGGTCGGCCAGTATGCGATTCCGGTGGCGAGGATCGAGCTCGCCGACGAGCTCCAGATCGAGGCCATCAACCGCCACGAGCAGACGTCGTACACGGTCGCCCCGACCTTGTTCATCGAGTTTCACGGCGGCTCCGAGGTGGATGTCGCCGCCCAAGCCGAGGAGACAGCCGCGATCGCGGCCGAATTCGGGGGCAGCGACTTCGTGTGGGTCTCCGACGAGGCGGAGCGCCGCCGCCTGTGGCGGGCACGCCACCGCGCCTACGACGCCGCGCGGGCGTTACGGCCCGGGTGCACGGGCATGACCACCGACGTGTGCGTGCCGATCTCGGCGCTCGCGGACTGCATTGTCGCGGCGCAGGGCGACATCGCCGAGCACGGCCTGGTGGCGCCGATCGTCGGCCATGTGGGTGACGGGAATTTCCACGTCTGCGTGGTCGTCGACCCCGACAGCGCCGAGGAGATCGCCCGCGCCGAGGAGTTCCACGAGCGGCTTGTGGAACTCGCCATCGCGCACGATGGCACCTGCACCGGGGAGCACGGCGTCGGCTACGGCAAGACGCGCTTTCTGCTCGCCGAGCACGGAGCCGCCGGGGTCGAAATGATGCGGACGATCAAGCGCGCGCTCGATCCCGACGGGATCTTCAACCCGGGGAAAGTCACGGGCTATCCGGGTTAGCCCGGGCGAAATGGGGGCCGGATCGGCGCGTGCGCTTCGCGAGCGCGAGGCGGAGCTCGAGACAATCGACGAGCTGGTGCGATCGGTGGCCGGTGGCGGGTCGGGGTTGATGGTGATCGAGGGTCGGGCCGGGACCGGCAAGACCGCCCTGCTGGCCGCCGTCCGCGAGCGAGCCGACGCGGCCGCCATGCGGGCGTTGAGCGCGCGCGCAAGCGAGCTCGAGCGGGACTTCCCGTTCGGGGTTGTGGGTCAGCTGCTCAACCCGGTCGTGTTCGGCGCCGGCGAGGACGAGCTGGCGCGATGGTTTGCCGGCGCCGCCGAGCTGGCGCGGCCGCTGTTCTCGGCCCCGGGATCTGAAACGAGCACGGACGAGGAGGAACTCCCCTTCCGGCGTCGTCACGGCCTGTTCTGGCTGATCGCAAACCTGGCCCGCGAGGCGCCGCTGCTCGTCGCGATCGACAACGCCCAGTGGACCGACGAACCGTCCGCGGGCTTCCTGCGCCACCTCGCCACCCGGCTGGAGATGTTTCCCGTGCTGCTCGCGCTCGCCGCCCGGCCGCACGACGGCACGCTGAGCGAGCTCAGCGCCGAACCGCGCACGTGGGTGTTGCGGCCGGCCGCCCTGTCGCGAAAGGCGGTCGGCGAATGGGTGGTCGATTCGCTCGGTCAACCGGCCGATGAGCGATTCGTCGCCGCCTGCCACGCGGCCACGGGGGGAAACCCGTTCATGGTCGCCGAGCTGCTGCGCGAGATCCGCGCGGAGGGCCTCGAGCCCCGCGGGGATGCGGTCGATCGGCTGCAGGGCGTATCGCCGCGCGCGGTCAGAGCGGCGGTGTTGCGGCGGCTTTCGGGGCTCTCCGCGGATGCCAGCCGCATCGCCCGCACGGTGGCCCTGCTGGGTCCCAGCGACGTCACCGTGTTGGCGAGCGTGGCCGGCCTCGATCGACCGAGGACCCTGTATGGGGCCGCGGAACTTACGCGCGCCGGCGTACTCGATTCCGCCGAACCCCCCGATTTCGTGCATCCGGTCGTTCGCGCCGTGCTCTACGAGGAGATTCCCGTCCCGGAACGCCGGCTCGAGCACGGCCGCGCCGCGCGGGCTCTCCATGACGCCGGACGGAGCTCGCAACAGGTCGCTGCCCAGCTGATGCTGGCCGCCCCGGTCGGGGAGGCCTGGGCGGTCGTCGTGCTGGGCTCGGCGGCGGCCGAGGCGACCACGCGCGGCGCTCCCGAGATCGCGGCCCGGTTCCTCGCGCGGCTGCTCGAGGAAGTCGATCTCGAGCGACGGTTCGACGTGCTACTCGCGCTCGGGCGAGCCGAGGCGCTGGCCGGGCTGCCCGACGGGCTCGCGCACCTGCGCCGGGCGATGGAGCTCGCGCGAACGCCGGCGCAGCGCGCGCAGGCCGCGATTTCGCTCGGTCGCATGCTTCGCTACAAGGGTGAGGGAGCAGACGCCGTGGCGGTGATCGAGGAGGCGGCGTCCGAGCTTGGTGACGAGGACTCGGAGCTCGCGGCGCTCGCCGAGCAAGAGCTGCTGGCGACGAGCACCGTTTCCTACAGCGCGAGAGCGCGGTTGCGTGACCGGCTCGACGAGTGGCGCCGGCACGCCCGACGGCCACCGCGGACCTTCTTCGACCGGTTGGCATCGGCCGCCGACGCCGTCGACGCGATCAGCTCGGGCGAACCCGTCCCGACCGCGGCGGCGCTGGCCGGGATGGCCGTCGCGAGCGACCCCGGCGCCGGCCATCTCGGGCGCCATCTCCGGCTGCTGGCGGCCTACGCGTTCCTGCTCTGCGATCGCTACGACCGCGTCGAGCCGATCCTGGCCGACCTCGACGAGATCGCGGCGGCGCGCGGCGGCGCGGAGATGGCCGCCACCGTGGCCTCGCAACGCGCGCTGGTGGCACTGCGTCAAGGCCGTCTTCCGGCGGCCGAGTCGGCCGCGCTGCAGGCGCTCGAAGCGGTGGCTGAACTCGACGCGCCGCCGTCGTTTCTGCTCACGGCGGCCGCTGCCCTCACCTGGGTCGCGGTCGAGCGCGGCGATCCGCCCCATCCGCTCGCGGCGCGCGCGCGGGACGACGGCGACAGCCTGTTCGGTCTCAATCTCAGCTATGCGCGAGCGGTGCAACACATCGCCGAGCGCAGGCTCGAGCAGGGGGTCGACGAGCTGCTCGCGGTTGGCGAGCGAGAACTCACCCTCGGCTGGTCGGGCCCGTCGCAGTTCGCATGGCGATCGCAGGCCGCGCTTGCCCTCGATCAGCTCGGCGACGAAACCCGCGCACGTTCATTGGCCGCCGAGGAGCTCCAGCTGGCCCGGGTCTGTGGCGCCCCACGGCCAGTGGGCATCGCGCTGCGGGCCAACGGCCTACTGATCGAGGACGGGCGACTGGAGCTGCTGCGCGAATCGGTCAGCGTGCTCGAAGCCTCGGGCGCCGAGCTGGAGCACGCCCGCGCCTTGGTCGACCTCGGCGCCGCTCTGCGCCGGGGCCGCCAGCCCCGCCAGGCTCGCTCGCCACTCCGCGCCGGTCACGCGCTGGCCACCAGCTGCGGCGCGACTCTGCTCGCCGCCCGTGCCCACGAGGAGTTGCTCGCCTCCGGCGCTCGGCCGCGGCGTACCGCCATCCGCGGTCGCGACGCTCTGACCCCCAGCGAACTGAGGGTGGCCGAGTTGGCTGCCCAGTCGCTGCGCAACCGTGACATCGCCCAGGCGCTGTTCGTGAGCGAGAAGACGGTCGAGCGCCATCTCGGGCACGTATACGCCAAGCTCGGAGTCAGCTCTCGCAAAGAGCTGCCAGCGGCGTTGGCCGGCGACTGACGACGGTGTCACAACAAGAAGCAGGTGACCTCGCACGAGGTGACTTTTACGGTGTCCGACGCCGGCGACGCGGTCTCCGGCTCCACCGTCAGCCGCGACCGATGTAGGGCATGTTGGTCGCCATCACGGTGAGGAACTGCACGTTTGCATCCAGCGGCAGTGCGGCCATGAACGCGACCGCCTCGGCCGCGTTCTTGACATCCATCATCGGCTCTGGGCGCACGGAACCGTCGGCTTGCAGCGTGCCGCGCCCGAGGTTCTCGCTCAATTCCGTCACCGCGTTGCCGATATCGATCTGCCCGCAGGCAATACTGAACGGCCGTCCCTCGAGCGAGATCGCCCGCGTGAGCCCGGTGATCGCATGCTTGGTGGCGGTATAGGCCACCGCGTGCGGGCGCGGGACGTGGGCCGAGATCGAGCCGTTGTTGATGATCCGGCCGCCCTGTGGATGCTGGCTCTTCATGGTTCGAAACGCCGCCTGGGCGCAGAGAAAGCTGCCGGTCAGGTTGGTGTCAACCACGGCCTGCCACTGGTCGAGCGGGACGTCGTCGAACGGCGCGGCGACACCGAATATGCCGGCGTTGTTGAACAGCACGTCGACTCGCCCGTATTCCCCGGTCGCGCGCTCGAACAGGGTTGCCACGGCCGCCGGATCCGTCACGTCGGTGGGGACGACCAGCGCCTGGTCGGGGGTCGCGGCCGTATCCGAGAGGGTCTCTTGCAGCGCGTCGGCGCGACGTCCCGCCAGCACGACGCGATAGTCAGCGGCGATCAGCGACCGGGTAACGGCCCGTCCGATCCCCGACCCAGCGCCGGTGACGATCGCGGTGCGCGGCGACTCGCTCACGGTGCAAATGCTCTCATTCCGCTTCGCTCACCACAGCTTGACCCCGTACCTCGTCAGGCGCGCGACCGCACGGTCGGTGGCCCAGGCGCCGTTCAGCTGCTGCTCGGCCTCGCGCGCGGCCGCTTCGGCGTCGGCGCGGGTCTCGGCCTTGCCTTCACGCGTACCGGATGGCCCGAAGGCCGACCAGCGGTACCCCCCGCCCGCACCTTCCTGCACTGAGAATCCCGAGTTGTGACCTGGATCGACGGGCTCGGAGGACATGCGGCGTCAACTCTACCGCTCGCCGCAGGTGTCACCCTGAATACTGTTTCGCTCTGGAACCTGGTCGACATGACGAGTGGCATCTGGGATGAGGGCGGCACAGGACCAAACGGTCAGCTGTCATCTCTTTCGGAGTGGCTCGTCAGGCACTGCTTCGAACCTCCGGCGGGACGTAGACTCCGCTCATGCCAGGCGGCACGCCAACCGTCGTGACGGTCGCGTCGCGGCCGACCATCGTGATCGCGCAGGTCACCACGTGGAAGGAGTACCCGGCGGTGTGGCGCCAACTCCTCGACGAGATCTATGAGTTTGTGCGCAGCGGCTCTGGGTTTGGACCCGAGCGCCCCCCGGGCGGTTGGCAGAACGTGATGCTCTACCTCGACGACCGGCCGTCGGTCGAGGTGGGCGTCCTCGCCCCGGGGCCGTTCATTCCCCAGGGGCGAATCATCGCCTCACACCTACCTGGCGGTCCGGTCGCCACCGCCGTACACCACGGCGAATACGAACACCTCGGGCGCACGCACGACGCGGTGCGCGAATTCGCCGAGCGCCAAGGGCGCGAGCTGGCCGGACCGCTGTGGGAGATCTACGGACACTGGCGCGACGATCCGGCCGAACTCGAGACCGAGATCTACTACCTGCTCCGCTGAGGGACCGCGTCCGGACGACGGCGGCGCCCCACGGTCAGTGGACGCTGGGCACGCCGGCCGCCGCGCGGCGCAGCGCGGCGATATCGAGCTTGCGCATCCCGAACATCGCCTGAGCCGCACGGGTGGCGCGGTCCGGATCGGGATCCGCCATCAGCTCGGGAAGTGCGCTCGGGACGACCTGCCAGGACACGCCGAAGCGGTCCTTCAGCCAGCCACACGGTCCTTGCACCCCGTCCTCCGTCAGACGGGCCCAGTAGTAGTCGACCTCTTCTTGGGTCTGGCACCGGATCTCGAACGAGATCGCCTCGTCGAAGGTGAACTCGGGGCCGCCGTTGATGGCCGTAAACCGCTGGCCGTCCAGCTCGAACTCGACCGCCATCACCATCCCCGCCGGCCGCGGTCCGGCCTGCGTGTAGTGGCTGACCTTCACGACGCGGGAGTTCTCGAACACCGAGACGTAGAAGCGCGCGGCATCCTCCGCCTGGGTATCGAACCACAGACTCGGGCTGATCTTGGGCTGCATGGTTCCTCCTCGGGTCGCGCCTTAGGTCGGTTAAGACCTAGACCCGCGTCAGTGGCAAGACTCATCGGTGGGGGTTGAGCAGTCGTTCCAGCTCGCGGATCGCCTGCTCGTTGTCGACGAACCTGATCGCCTGCATGCCGATGGCTCGGGCGCCGGCGACGCATGTCTCGAGATCGTCGACGAACACGCACTCGCCGGCCGACACGCCCAGCCGCTCGCACACGACCCGGTAGAAGCGGGCCTCGGGCTTGCGCGAGCCCTCTTCGTGCGAGTACACGACCACGTCGCACATTTGCTCGAAGCCGTAGAGCGCCTGCTCCCGTTCGCGGGCGCCGACGAAGCTGTTGCTGAGGATGCCGGTGCGGTAGCGAGGCCGGAGCCCGGCGAAGTAGCGCCCGAGCTCGTGGTTGAGCGTCCCGACATACTCGACCCACATCTCGTTCATTAGCCGCGCCAGCGCCGCGGGCTCGAGCGCCAGCGCGGCCGCGAGCTCGCGCTCCACGTCGCCGAGCGTGATCGTCCCCACCGAGCCGGCGGAGAAGATCCGGTCCAGCCGGCGTTCGAACTCGGCCAGGTCGAGACCGGCCGCGGCCGCCCAGCGTTCGCGCCAGCCCGTGTCCGGATTGGCCTCGAGCACGCCCCCGATGTCGAAGATCACCCCCCTGATCATCCGGCCGGCGGTCAGCCCCCTCGGTCGCCCGGCTCCGCGACCGGGTCAGCTGCGCGAGTCGCCGGGGTCATCCTCGGGCTCTTCGGGCGTCGCGACCCACGCCGTGAACAGCGGCAGACAGCCGAAGTCCTTCGCGCTCGCGGGGCGCGACGGGGCGTCCGCGACCGCGCCAGCGACCGCGATCGCGGCGTACGGGTGATCGAAGCGCAGGCTCGCGGCGCGCTCAATACCACGCTGGCGAGGCGGGGCGATCGCCATCGCCCTGATGGCGATCGCGGTCACCGCGGCGGCTTCGAACCCGAACCGGTTGAACGACGCCACCGCGGTTTGGCTGGCCTGGAACTGGTCGGTGGGACGGGGGCCGATCAGCGTCTGCAGGACCAATAGCGCCTCCTCGGCGCCGAACGGCGTTCCGGTCAGCAGATCCAGGTCGCTCTTGACCTTCCACGCCGGCAGGGTGACCGCCTCGATCCGCTGCTGCCGTTCGCCGGCCCTCACGGTGGCGACCTCGCGCTCGGTGAGCTCCCAGGAATGGCCGTCGCCCAGCGGCAGCTCGAACAACGAGCTAGCTAGCGACGAGAATGGTTGCTCGCGCAGCCGGGCGATCACTTCGTGCGCGGCCTCGAGCACCGTGTCACGGGAGCGGTCCGGGTCGGCCGACACCGAGATCACCGTGAGCTCGTCGGTGGCGACGGCGCAGTGCACGGCAACCAGCCCCGCCGCCTGCGTATTGACGATCGCCGCGTGCTGGGCGGGCCGTTTGTCCCACAGCAGCTCGCGAATCGCTCCCCGCCACCGGCTGGCCTGACTGAGATGGCCGTCGGCGTCGATGACGTCGAACGGGGTGCGCCACGAGACCTTGGTGGCGAGCGCCGACGCGAGCACGATCCGCGTGAGCGAATCGAGTTTGACCGGAAACTCGTCGATCAGCCCGAACGTGTTGCGCCGGGCCCAATCGTCCGCCTCCGCCTGGGTCGGGATCGGACCGGTCTCGACCTCCGAGGGCAGCCCGCTGGCCCAGTCCCGAGCGGCCGGCGTCGCGTCACGATCGGCGAGCCACAGCGCGATCGCCGCCTCCAGAGCCGGTGGAGGCTCGGCCACAAAGCCCGCCAGCAGCTCGCTGGCAAGCTCGGCCGAGCAGCCGAGCGCAAGCTCGAGCGACGCCCGCTGCTCGCTCTCCGCGCCGCTCGCGGACGCGGCCAGCAGCAGCCAGATCCCCAGCGGCGAGGATACGGAATCCGCCGGGTGTTGCTCCAGGATCGCCGGGTAGATGCGTCGCGCGTAGCCGTCGATCAGCCCGGCGAGCGTCGTCGGGTCGGCCGCGCGCCGTTTGACGAGGTCGCGCTCCATTCCGCCATCATGGCAGCCGGCGACGCGCGGCAGGGTTCGATTGGGTTACCCGTTCACTCCCGCGACCGGCCGGCCATCCTCGAGATACACGCAGCGCTCCGCCCCGGCGGCGGCCATCACCCGCCGTCGTACGGGCCCGCTCAACAGTTCGGCCGCGTCGGCCAGCGCCGCGAACCGATGCTCGTCGATCTCGGCCGCCTGGAGTTTGATCGCGCCGAGCTGGGCGTCGCGGAGCGTCCCGCAGTCGAACAGAAACCGCACTCCGCCCGGCCGGTTCGGTCGGGGACGGAGGAAGTCGACGCAAACCAGCCGGCCGCGTGCGATCTCGAGGCCGCATTCCTCGTAGGTCTCGCGGCGGCAGGCCTCCCAAGGCGATTCGCCGGTGGCATCGATCTGGCCGCCTGGAACCGTCCAGCCCTTCTTGTAATTGGGCTTCAGCACCAACAGCCGACCCGCGCCATCGAAGATCATCGCGCCCGCCGAGGCGGGAATTCGGGGAACCTCTCCGAACGCGTCGGCGGTGGCGGGATCCGGCACCCGAGGATCATCGCTCAAACCGGCCCGCCGCCGACCCACCCCACCTAACGCCCCCGGCTACCAGGGCTATGAAAGCCGCTCCGCGATCGGCCCGGTCTTCGTCTCGCTGCCCGGCTCCGTGCCTGGTCCTCCGACCGCGGTGCAGGCGGTCGGCGCCGTGCACGACACCGCGTCCAGCGCGAACCCGAAACTCCGTGCGGGGGCCGGGGCGTCCGCCGCCGTCAAGCGACTCCCGTTCCACCGCTCCGCGATTGGAAGTGTCCCGCCGCGCGCATATCCGATCAGCGTGCAACCGCCGTTCGGCGCGCACGAGACCCCCCTCAGGTACCTCCCCGCCGGGACGGGCAGGCTGGCCCACCTGGTGCCGTCCCAGGTCTCAGCGGTCGTCCCGCCCACCGCGATGCAGGATCTGCTCGACCTGCAGGACAGGCTGGTGAGCTGGCCGCTTCCCGTCGTGGCGAGCGTGGTCCAGCGAGATCCGTTCCATCGCTCGGCCAACGTTTGGTGGGTGTTTCCGGCGTCGCGGGTCAAAGCGCCGACGGCGATGCACATGGTGTTCGATGGACAGGAGACGGCGTTCAGCGTGGCCCCCGACAGGCCAGGCGTACGCTGAATCGTCCACTTTGTGCCGTTCCAGTGGTCAGCCACCGCGTAGTCGTCGTGGTTGCCGTCTTCGAAGTACCCGACCGCGGTACAGGCGCTCGCCGACGGACACGACACACCCTCGAGCCGGGTGCCCATGCCAGAGACGGCGCTCTCGGTCGGGGGGCTGGGCGTCCGCTCGAGGACCCACCGCGAACCACTCCAACGCTCGGACAACGCCAGCTGGGTGTTGCCGTCGAGGGTGGTGGTCCCAACCGCGATGCACGAGGCCGCTGAGCGACATGACAACGCGTTCAGGTTCATCACCGCCGCGCCCGGGTTTCCCGTGACTTGCGCGGGTGTGTGCTGTACGGCCCAGCGCACGCCATTCCAGTGCTCGGCCAGGACTTCTTGGATGGTGATTTGATTCGGGATGAAGCTGAACGATCCGACCGCGGTGCACGAGCGCGGCGACGCGCAATCGACGCCACGGAGCGAACCGCCCTGATGGTCGGTTTTGCCTGGCCCATCCGCGGCGGCCTGGACAGACCAAGCTATCCCGTTCCAACCCTCGGCCAGTGCCACCGCTCGCGAGTAAGCGTCGGTGTAAGGGCCGACGGCCGTACAGGCGCTGCTCGAACTGCACGACACGCTGGTGAGCGCCGGGGCGGGGTTGTAGTAGGTCGCGTTGGCATTTGGGTTCGGGGTCACTTGACCCGACCACCGGGCACCATCCCAATGCTCGGCCAACAGCGTGGTCACCGCGTAGTACGGTCCGCAGCTATCGGGGCAGGGGACGTACCTGGTGAGCGTGCCCACCGCGAAGCAGGATCGAGAGGACACGCAGGAGACGGCGTCCATCGAGCTCGACTGGTGCTCCCCCGGCCGGGGAATGGCGACCTGCTCGCTCGACCAACGGCTCCCGTTCCACAGCTCCGCGGCGGACCCCGAGACGGCCACGCAGAACGCCATCGACGTACAGGCGACACCGTCGAGCGAGTTGCCGCTCGGCAACGTGACCGTCCGCTCCACCGACCAGACCCTCCCGTTCCAGCGCAGCGCGGTGGCTCCGCCCACGGCAGTGCAGAAGTTCGCCGACGGGCACGACACGCCAGACAGGGTGGTCTGGCCCGGCGTGGGCTTCACCGACCATCCCTGGCCATTCCAGTGCAGGGCGAGGGATTGGCCGGACCACGACCCGACCGCCGTGCAGTCGATGCGGGCGCCACACGAGACTGCGCTCAGCGCGCTCCCGTGGGTGCCGAGCGTCCAAGGCCCGGACTGGATCTGCCACCGCACTCCGTTCCACCGCTCGATCAAGGCGATTCTGATTCCCGCCGCAGTGGTGAACGTGCCCACGGCGATACAGGCGGTGCTCGACGAGCACGCGACCCCGTTCAGCGCGCCGCCGACGGCGCCGCGGGGAACCCTCAGGGGTAGCCGAGACCAGCTGCGGCCGTTCCACCGGTCCGCGAGCGGCAGGCTGTTGCCGCCCCCAACGGCAAATCGGCCGACCGCCATGCAGGCCCTTGGGGCGGAGCACGAAACCGACGCCAGCTGGCCGGTCGGCACCGTGGGCTCGGGCACCTGCTGAACCCTCCACCCCGAGGCCACCGCGGCTTGGGCGCTCGCGAGGGCCGCCAACAGCGCGGCGACACACGCCATCTCGAACCACAGACGCGATCTGAGCAACATGGTTGGCGGCCAGCGTTGCTCACACCCGCGCCCTCTACGACCTAACTCTGAACATGCCAGGATCCAATCCTGGACTGACCGTCGGTCTTGCGATTTACGATGGCCGAAAACACGATCAGCATCCTGACGCCGAGTGTCAACAACCTAATCGTACGAATCTTCCTGCGCGCCGCCGAGGCCCATGTGATCCTCGGGTCGGTTACTGAACCTTCTCCTGCTGGTACGGTTGCTTTGGCGATCGGTCGTCGGAGAGCGACTCCCGCGATCGCAGCACGAGCGCCTCGATCGCGTCCGCGAGGTGGACCTGGTCGATGTTGTAGTCGTCGCGCGAGACCCGGATCTTGTGCGCCTCGAACAGGACGTCGGCGTGGGTGAACCCGGACGGTGGCTCGAAGCGATACGACGCGAGCTCGATCAGGAGTCCGAGCGGGTCCTCGAAATAGATCGAGTCCATGAACCCGCGATCCTTGACGCCGCTGTGGCGAATCCCGCGTTCGTCGAGTCGCTCCACGGCTTGATGGAACGTGGCCCGCGAGACCGAGAACGCGACGTGGTGCACGCATCCGGGATCGGTTGGAGTCCGCTCGGGATCGGCCACGCGCTCCTCGTTGGTGAACACGGTGATCAAGCGTCCGTCGCCGGGATCGAAATAAAGATGGCTTTCAGACGGCCGGTCGAGATTGGGTTGCTCGAACACGAACGGCATGCCGAGCACACCCTCCCAGAAGTTGATCGAGGTTTGCCGATCGGCTCCGACCAGCGTGATGTGATGGACACCTTGACTCTGAAGCTTCCGCATTACACCCTCAGCGTTGGACTAGTTTCGATTTGTATTCGCTGCGCTGCAAGCTCCCGAACGGTACGAGATGCACCCGTCAGTTATCGAGGTCCTGCGCCTTCAAGGGGATGTAGCTGGGCACGCCGGTCGTGCCGCTCGTCGAGTGGATCCGCACGATCTCCGACGACCGGGCGCAGAGGTGCGCGCCGAACGGGTTGTCTGAGCTCACCGTCGCCTTGACCTCCTGCTTGTCGGTGGTCGGCAGTTGCGCGATATCGCTCAGTCCGCCGGCCGACACCGCCGACGGGAATCCCGCCGCCGTGAGCTTGTCGCGGTAGAAGGCCGAGCGCTCGAACAGATACTCGAGTTGCGCGCGATATCGCTCATGGTCGAGACGGAGCTGCTCGCCCCACGGCAGCCGCGCGACGTCCGGGGCGAGCATCAGGCGTGCGCCCCGTCGCCGCCCGCCTCATACACGATCGCCTCTTCGGCCTTGCTCGCCATCAGAAAGCCAACCGGCTGCTCTTGCTCTTCGGCCAGGTGCGCCAGCAGTCCCGCGGTCCGCGCGAGGATCGGAATCGCTTTCACCGCTGCGGCGGAGAAGCCGAGGTCGAGCATCACGGCCGCGATCGGCATCGACACGTTCAGCGTCAGCGGCCTCCCCCAGGCGTTGGCGACGGAGTCGCGAAAACTGCGCGCCAGCAAAACGTGCGGTCCGCTCACCCCGCGATCATCGGCCAGCTCGAGAATCCGCTCGGCCCGGGGGTCGAGCGGCCGATGCACGGGATGGCCGAACCCCGGCATCTTCGCCCCCGAGGCGCGGACGGCCCGGGCCATATCATCGGCCACCGTCGCCGGGGTCTCGCCCGCCGCCACCGCGCGCTGAGCCTCGACGAGCAGCGATGCGCACTCCTCCGCCGTCCCGAGAATGACCGGGCCGCAGCCAAGGATGCCCGCCGCCACCGCGCCCTGCAAGGAACCGGGGTCGGCCGCCAGCGTCATCCGCGCGGCGACGTTGGTGGGCATCATCCCGTGCTCGGCGATCGCGATCAGCAGCAGTTCGAGGAAGAAGCGCTGGTCGTTCGTCGGTTCACGTCCGGTGAGCAGGAGATGGAAGTACTCGGTGAAGCTCATCCGGCCCATCACCTCGCCGCACAGGTCACGCCCCCGGACCTCCACACGATCGGGATACGCCTGACTTATGTGGCTGACCGCCGGTCCAGAGCTACCGATCTGCATGCCGCCGCATCCCGGGCGACGCTACGGACCCCAGGCACGGGTGTCAAGCCCGTCGATCTGCGATCGTGTCTGGTCATGAGCAACCACCGAGACGATGCACCGACCGACGACTCCGCGAGCTCGCCGGCGCGCTCGAACGAGGAGTTACTGGCGGTGCTCGACGAGGTGCTGCTCGACCTCGAGCGCCGTCTGTTGAAATACGCGCGCGTCGGTCCGGAGATCATCGACATGGCGGACGAGGGGTTGGTGCTGGCCGTGCGCGCCGCGGCCCGGTTGCGACAGGCCCAATCCTCGGCGGCTCATGCCGCCAGCCATCTTCAGGTCCTCGGCGTCGGGGACTGGAGCCCGCGCAGCACGAACCCGGGGTGGAGCGACGACCCGCGGGTAACCGGACAGCAGCCGTCGGGCCCCGACCAGGGCGGCTGAGGGGCGGGCGGCAGGCACGGGTGCCTTTGCACCGCTGTGGCCCTATAAGGGGTCATTGGTGCAAACGCTGCCGCTACAGTGGGCCGATGGGCAGCTGGGACGACGTCCGGCGTATCGCTCTGGCCCTACCCGAGACGAGCGAAAATACCTCGCGCGGGACCGCCTCGTGGCGGGTCAAGGACAAGGGCTTCGTGTGGGAACGTCCTCTGCGCACGGCCGATCTTCGCGCCCTCGGCGACGCGGCGCCGACGGGCCCGATCCTGGGAGTCCGAGTCGAGCACGCGGGCGCCAAGGAGGCCCTCCTGGCCGACGACCCCGACGTCTACTTCACCACGCCGCACTTCGACGGCTACCCGGCGGTGCTCGTGCGTCTTGAGCGGATCGAGCTCGAGGATCTTGAGGAACTGATCGTCGAGGCGTGGCTGACGCGGGCACCCAAACGACTGGCCAAGGAGTACATCGCCAGTCACTTCCCGCCCGACGCCGACTGAGCGATGGGCGGCTCGCGCAGCTCCCGGATCGGGCGCTCGCCCGAGCCTGGGGCCGGCCGTCACTGTGGCTGGGGCGGAAGCGCAGTCTCCAGTTCGGCGGCGAGCGCGAGCAGGGTGGCCTCGTCCCCGAACCGGGCACTGAAATGCACGCCGATCGGGATCCCTTCCGGCGTGGCGTAGGCGGGATAGCTGATCGCGGGCTGACCGGTGATATTGGCGATCCAGGCGAACGGAGTGAATTTTGCGTCGCGGTCGAGGACGTCGTCCGCGGTTTCACCCGGCCCGATCTTGAAGTGCCCCAACGGTACCGGGAGACTCGCGAGGGTGGGGGTCAGCCAGGCATCTACGTCGGCGTGAAATGCGGCGATATCGCGGGCGGCGCGCTGGGTGCGGATGAGCGCGCCGAGCAACTGAGGTCCGGTCACCGCTCGGCCCCGGTCGACGATCCCCCACGTGTAAGGCTCCAGCTCGCAGTGCCTCCGGGGCCCGGCCCAACCGCGTGGTCCAGTGGTCCACGTCGGCTGCAGTCCCGGCACAGAAGAGGGCGAAGTACGCGTCCTCCACCGGATCGATGTCGAACTTAGGAGAGCCGGGGAAGACTTCGTGACCGAGCGCCTCGAGCGCCTCGAGCGCCTCGACGGTTCGCGCGACCGCGGTCGCGCATTGCCCCTCGACGGGCTCGCCGCGTGGTGTCGTGTCGCTCACCGCAATCCGCAGGGGGCGGCGAGCTGCGAGCGCCTCGGCAAAGGGCATGGCGGGAGCCGGAGCCGCGTAGGGATCGCCGGGCGCCGGCCCATGGGTGGCGTCGAGGAAGGCAGCGCTATCGCGCACGGACCGGGTCATGACGTGCTCGACCCAGATCCCCGCTCCCAGATCTCCGTACTCGGGACCGAGTGGATTGCGGGCTCGAGTCGGCTTGAGGCCGATCACCCCGCAGCACGAAGCCGGTATCCGCAGAGACCCGCCGGCATCATTGCCGTGGGCGGCCGGAACCGCCCCCGCCGCGACGGCGGCGGCCCCGGCTCCGCTCGAGCCGCCCGTGGTTCGTCCCGGGGCGTGGGGGTTCCGCGTGACGCCGTACCGGTGGGGTTCGCAGGTTGACATGAGCGCCATCTCCGGCGTGCTCACGATTCCGACGACGACCGCACCCGCCCGCCGGAGCCGCGCCACGTACTCGCTATCTTCCGGCGCCACCCACTCCCGCAGGTACCGGGAACCTTCGGTGTACCGGCATCCCTGGCAGGTGGCGAGAAAGTCCTTGACGAGAACAGGAACCCGCGCCAGCGGAGCGCGCCGGTCGACCGACTCGGCCTCACGCAGCGCTTCCGCGTAGCGCTCGTAGACCAGGAACGACACCTCCGCGTTGGCCGCCTCGATGCGCCCGATCGCCGCCTCAATCACCTCGCGTGGGTGGACGTCGCCCGCCCGCACAGCGCGTGCGATTGCCACCGCGTCATCCTGGTCGGTCAACGACACCTAACTCACCCCGGGCATCATCTCGCACGACGGTCGCCGGCCGCGGACCGGCCCCCCTAGGCCCTGAAAGGAGATCGCATGACCCGGACGCCAGTACCCGAGGCGCCGCTCGCTGAGACCCCGGCGGGCTTGAAGCCCGACGGCGACGGCTGGTTTGTCGTCAACCTCGCCGAGGCGATGTCGACCGGCATCGACGAGCAGCAGTACGACTTCAAGTTCGAGGGTGGTCGGCCGACGTTCCCACACTTCGGGATCAACGTCACCGTGCTCGGGCCCGGGAAGCCGGCGTCGATGTACCACGCGGAGGCGGGCCAGGAGGCCTTCCTGGTCCTCGAAGGCGAGTGTGTACTGATCGTCGAGGAGACCGAGCGCCGGTTGCGCAAGTGGGATTTCGTCCACTGCCCGCCGCACACTGCCCACGCGTTCGTCGGCGCCGGCGAGGGCCCGTGTGCGGTGCTGATGGTGGGAGCGCGAAATGCTGGGCCGGACGTGGTTTATCCCGTGAGTCGCGCGGCGGGCGAGTACGGAGTCAGCGTGGAACAGGAGACCGGGGATCCCGCGACGGCGCACGCCGGCTGGCCGCCGCTCGAGCCGGGCCGGTATCCGTGGCCCCCAGCCTAGGCCGGGCCGGTGCACCGCCGAACTTCGCTGTTCTTCGGCTTCGTGCCCTACCGTCGCCGCCAAGTCGAGGAGTTCTTCGCGGCCAGCGCGGTCGCGCTCGGGGGCGTCGCCGCCGGCGAGCGCTAGCGCCGGCGCCGGTCAGCCAAGAGCGGCGACCCACAGCGCCGTGTCATGGTGATTGTCGTTGCGGCTCACCTTGCCGTCGGTGAACGAGAACAAGTGAACGTAGGGAGCATCGAGGTCGTGGCCCGCCGTCGTGCGCCCGATCACACGGCCCGTGACGACGACGTCGTCCCCGCTCTCGATCCACCGCTGGGGATGCAATTCGAAGCGCTCGAAGTGCTCGGGCATCTTGGCGAACACGTTCTCGAGCACCTCCTGGGGCGTCGAGAAGGTTCCATGCGTCGGGATGTCGTCGGCGTCGGTCTCGATCCATTCGAGCGTCGGCGCCAGCTGCTCGAGGACGTAACCAACGTCGCCTCGCCCGAAGGCCTCATACATCGCGGCGATCGTGCGTCCGTTATCGGTCGTGGGGGCCGGTGTGGCCATGCTGTTCTCCTCCCCAGTTGAGTGGCGAGCTCGCCGGTCGAGCGAACTCGCGGTGGCCGGTCCACCCCGGCCACCGCGGTAACCGTATCCACGAGATCTCCCGGGGTGTAAGTGATCGACACGGCAGCCGGCGCCGGCCAGCCGGGCGGAGGATCGGGCGGTCGCCGGCCGGATCGGTGCCGAACTGATCGGCGCAAGCTTGTACGAACTCGAGCCGGGCGAGCGTCTCTTCCCTTACCACACCCACCACGCGAACGAGGAGTGGCTGCTCGTCGTGAGCGGGCAGCCAACGCTTCGCACGCCGGAAGGAGAACGCGAGCTCCAGGAGGGTGACGTCGTCGCCTTCATCGGGACGCCCAGTGCGAGCGGATCCTGCTCACCCGGCCTGGCCCGATGCTCGACTACTGGGAAGGCGAGGACTAGCTGCCCCCACTCACCACCCTTCAGATCTAGTCGAGGAAACCGCGCAGGACCGCGGCGGTGGCGTCGACGTGCTCGCGCATCGCCTGACGCGCCGCCGCGCCGTCGCGTGCCTGGATCGCGGCCACGATCGAGTCGTGATGTCGATTGCCCTGCTCGATTGCCCGCTCCGGGCGCGGCATGGCGCCGAGCAGGTCGGTCAGTCGCATCTGTACGTCGGCCACCGCGGCGGTGAGCGACTGACTGCCGGTTAGCTCGGCAATCGCCAAGTGCAGCCGAACGTCGGCCACGCGATACTCGTGGATGGGGGCTCTGGCGGCCGCGGCGGCGAGCCGCGCGAGCTGCTCTCCCGACCGCTGGCCGGCATGCTCGGCGGCCATCTCAGCGGCCCCGGGCTCGATGACGGCACGGAAGTCGAGTATGTCGATGAGTTGGTCGCCCATCTCACGGGCGAGTCGTCGTGCCGCGGCAACCGACGGTGCCTTGCGACGTCGGCTGGTGACGAACGTGCCGCCGTGGCGACCCCGGCGTGACTGAACGTAGCCTGCCTGTTCGAGGGCACGGATCGCCTCGCGGAGGGTGACGCGGCTCACGCCCAGGCGTGGCGCCAGCTCACGCTCGGACGGAAACCGTTCGCCCGGACGCACGGCACCGATCTTGATCGCGTGCGCCAGTCGCTGCACCGTCTCCTCGAATACGTTGGCGGCGGTGACGGGCCGGAAGATCGCGGCGTCGGCGCCGTTGGATACGAACGCGGCACCTTGGTTTTGAGACGATATGGCCATTGGCCTGATGCTAGCCCGTTGTGTGGACGCGCCCGCCCGTTGCGGGGACAACCCGGGCGAATCCGTCGCGTGGCCGGCTGCGGTCACCCCGCCACGACGAAAGAACCCGCGCTGCGGTTCACTATCCCGATGGTCGTGCTGACTGGATTCGACGCTTTGGGGCTGAGCGGCTCCTTTCGCAAATACGACGACATTCGAGCGGCCCCTGGCGGCGCCCAGCTTCGTCCTCGAATGCTCGTGCATCTCCAATGCACGTCGCATTCTGCGTCCTCGCTGTGCATCCGCCAGCGACCACTCTCGGTGTCGCCGTACTTACGAAAGGAACCACTTAGGTGAGCGCAGTCGAGCACGAATCGGTGGCGGAGATCGCCCGGGCAGTCGACCGCCGAAGGGTGGAGACGGCGAGGGAGGCCGGCGCGGACCTCGTCCGCGTGACCCCGATCCTCAGTTCGCGATCGCTCAGCGAGCTGGTCGGCGGCACGGTGGCCCTGAAGGCTGAGAACCTCCAGCGGACCGGTTCGTTCAAGTTGCGCGGCGCGCTGAGCAAGACCGCCGCCCTGGGTGGGAGCGCGGCCGGCGTGGTCGCCGGCAGTGCCGGGAACCATGCTCAGTCTCTGGCCTACGCCGCGCGCGCGCGGGGCTTGCGCTGCGAGGTGTACATGCCCGAGCACGCTCCGTTGGCCAAGGCCGCCGCCACCGAGGCGTTGGGGGCGAAGGTGACGCTCGGCGGCCAGACGGTGGACGAGTGCGTCGCGCTCGCCCGCGAACGCGCGGACGCCGATGCCGAGCTGGCTTTCGTCTCCCCGTTCGACGACCTCGACGTGATCGCCGGCCAAGCGACGCTGGGCCAAGAACTGCTCGACCAGGTCGACGATCTGGCCAAGGTCGTCGTCCCGCTGGGCGGGGGCGGGCTGCTCGGCGGTACGGCGCTGGCAATCCGCCGCCACGCGGAGGCGTCCGTCGAGCTCGTCGGCGTCCAGGTTCGCGCCTCCGCGGCGTTTCCCGCGTCGCTGCGGGCCGGCGAGCCGGTTACCGTCGACGCCACGCCGACGATTGCCGACGGGATCGCGATCAAGCGGCCCGGCCGCCTTACCCTGCCCTTGATTCAGGGGCTCGTCGACGAGGTCGTGGTCGTCGACGACGACGACGTGGCGGACGCGATGGTGCTGCTGATGGAACGTGCAAAGCTCGTCGTGGAGGGCGCGGGCGCCGTCGGCATCGCGGCGCTGACCACCGGCGCGGTACGCCCCGCCCCTCGCGGGCGGACCGTGATCGTCCTGTCGGGCGGCAACGTCGACCCGGCGCGCCTGCTTGAGATCGTCCGCCGTCACGAGACGCACGCCGGCCGGCGGCTTCGGCTCTACAGCGCGATTCGCGACCGGCCCGGCGCCTTGGCGGGCTTGCTGGTCGCTGTCGGCGAGGCCGGCGCGAACGTAATCGACGTCACGCACGTACGCGATGGCGTCGATCTGCACTTCGGTCAGACGGGGATCGAGCTCGTGCTGGAGACCCGCGGCACCGCGCACGCCGACGCCGTCGTCGAGCATCTCAGCCGCGACGGATATGAGATCGTCCGGCTGGAGTGATTGCAGTTTCAGTCGCCGCTCACACGACGCAGCTTCAGCCATCGCCCGTCGATCCCGAGCAACAGCTCGTCATCGGCGACGGTTGCCTCCGCCACTTGTGAAGCTCCCATCACGTCGGCGTGCAGCCGTCCGTCGGAATCGACCGACCAGCGACCCGGTTGTTCGACGCCGTTGGCCAATCGCCCCGTGAGGGTCCCGTCGGAGTGGAAGCTGACGCTCAGGAACGGACTCGTCCAGCTGCCGACGATCGCCTCGGTCAGTGCGTCGGGTCCGAGCCGCTGGCCCCCCGGCGGGGGCGAGTCCGCCACGTAGGAGTCCATCTCATGCCCCATCGCCGCCATCTCCGCGCGTGCTTCGGCGCCGCCGACCTGGTCGTGGGCTCGCCACGCCTTGAACCTGGTCGCGAGTACCCGCTTGACGCCGTCAAATGACAGGTCCTCGACCGGAGGATCCGGCAGGAGCTCGAGGTTCACGACATGGCGGCTACGGGGCAGGTAATAGAGCCGCACCATGCCCGCATCGGGGGCCGATTCGAAGAGGTCGGTCGGCGGGCGGAACTCTTGGTTGCCAACCTTCCGGTTGGCGACGAAGATCCGGTAAGAGGGGGGCGCGCTGCCGCCTTCGGCGTTGTCCGTGTACCTGATCGTCTTCTTGGTGATCGCGCCGTCGATCGACTCGACCTGACCATCGAGGACGTCCTTGGCCAGCGAGTCGTGGCTGTGAAGCGCGCGTCCGATGAGCCCCTTGGTCCTCCACTTGATCAGCGCGTCCAGGTCAGATAGCTGGATCTCGCTGAGCCGCCCACTCCGGTTCGCGTCCAGCGAGGAGACCAGGCCAGCCAGGTCGGTCATCGATGCGGTCCGATGGATTCCATGACGTGCCGGCGCCTCGAAACGAACTTTAGTGCAACGCCCCGAACGCCTCGGTACGCGTACGCCGCGATGACCCGAGCCAGTCCGACGAGCATGCGCAGCAGTTCCTCGCTCGGAGGCTTCGCCGCTAGACGATCGTGCGACCGCCGTCGATGTAAACGACCTGGCCGGTGATGAAGCTCGCGTGTCGCGAGCAGAGGAAGAGGACCGGGCCGACGAGCTCGTCGAGCGTTCCGAAGCGCCCGGCCGGAATAAGCCCGACCAGCGCCCGCCGCTGGTCGGGGTGTTCCTCGAGGTAGCTGCGCGTCAGCGCCGTGTCCATGTATCCGGGGGCCACGGCATTGGCGGTCACTCCATATGCGGCGTACTCGTGTGCGAGCACGCGCATCAGCTGGTTAATCGCGCCCTTCGTCGCCGCGTAGGGCCCGTGCAGCTTGTGACCGCTGCGGCCGGCGACGGAGGAGAAGAACACGATCCGACCCCGACCCTGCTCCCGCATGCCGACCGCCGCCTCGGTCGCGCTGTGGAACGCGCTCGATAGGTTGACGGCGACGAACCGGTCCCACTCATCGGCGCCGTACGTCTCGATCGGCTTGCGATCGTTGATGCCGACGCAGTGCACGAAGACGTCGAGGCCACCCAGCTCACGACGGACGCTCCGGACGGCCTCGCGCGACGCGCCGGCATCGGTCATGTCCACCTGGCGGGTCGCGGATACTCGCCGGTCAACACCGTCGATGCGCAGATCGATCACCCCGACGGCGGCCCGCGCGTCGAGGAACCCGTCGACCAGCGCGGTCCCGATCGTCCCCGCACCACCGGCCACAAGAACGCGCTGACCGCGTAGTCCAAGCCAATCAGTCATCACGACCTAATAGTGGTGAATGTCACAGTGCGGCGCGGTTTTGGCGGGGATAGTTGCAGCCTGGGCTCCGGTCGCATCGCGCGGCCGTACCGACCAAGGAGAACAATCATGATCCGCTCCAAAGCGACAGGCGTGATCGCGATCGCGCTCACGATCGCCCTGATGGCCTCCGCGCCGGCGTTTGCGAAATACGCGCGCGGGATCCCGGGTAGGACGCCCTCCGGCGCCCACTCCGGCCAGACCGCCAGCTCAAGCCCCGTGCGCAGCGACAGCTTCAATTGGGGCGTGGCGGAAACCGCGGCCGCCGGTGCGCTCGCGGTGATCGCGCTCGTGCTCGTCGGGGTCCCCGCGGTCGCGCGGATCCGCCGACCCGCACACCGCGACTCGGTGCAGACGACCGCCTGACGACAAGCGCCGGCGGCACCAGCGCGTCGACGCGAGGTCAGCCGTCGAGGATCGTGAGGTCGAGCTTCGCGAGCCGCTCGGGGTCGACGAGGATGTCGAACTCGACGATCTTCCCGCCCTTGACCGTGAATGCGCCGACCGAGAACAGCCGGCCGTTCCGGAGCGAGACGAGCCCGGCGGCGCCGTTGACCAGGGCGCGACGAATGGTCAGGTCCACGTGGGACCACATCAACGCCTGGCCGGCGACGGTATCGGCCCCCTGGACCTGACGCGAGATGCCGGCTATGCCACCGTCGGCTCTCAGCACGACGTCCGGATCGAGCACCGCCACCAGCGCCTCGAAGTCACCGTCTCGCGCCGCGGCGAGGAACGCCTCGACGACCTCCCACTGCGCGCTCAGGTCGCGGTCGGGAACGGGGGCGGTTCCGCGCACCCGGCGGCGGCCACGGCTCGCGAGCTGGCGCGCCGCCTCGGGGGAGCGTTCGAGGATTGTCGCGATCTCGTCGAACGGCACGGCGAACATGTCGTGGAGGACGAACGCGAGCCGCTCGGGAGGAGTCAGCGTCTCGAGCACGACGAGCAGCGCCAGGCCGACCGAGTCGGCGAGCAGTGCCTCGTGCTCGGGGTTGGTCCCGTCGGCGGCATCGACGATTGGGTCGGGCACGTGCACGTTCAGCGGCTGCTCCCTCCGAGTCTTGCGCGACCGGAGCATGTTCAGCGACACGCGCGCGACGACGGTCGTGAGCCATCCGGCGAGGTTCTCCACCTCGCTGGTGTCGGCGCAGCTCAGCCTCAGCCAGGCGTCCTGGACGGCGTCATCGGCCTCGCTGAGCGAGCCCAGCATCCGATAGGCGACCGCTCGCAGGTGCGGTCGCTGCTCCTCGAATTGCTCAGCCAGCCAATCCTTCTCATCCATCGTCACCCTCCAGCGCGTCGTGTCGTAGGCGTAGACCCGCGAGATCCGAGCGATGTGACAGCGGTCAGCCGGTGGATCCGAGCAGCCGTTCGGTCGCGTCGTCGCCAATCCCGGCGAAGTGCGCGTCGAGCGCCCGACGGAACACCTCGTTAACCGGATCAGCGTGATCGAACAGGGTCATCGATGAGCGGAGCTTGACCGCATCGATCTCGCCAAAGATCTGCTGGGCGGTGAGTCCGTGGAGCTCGCCGACGATCCGGGCACACTCGACCAGGCGCGGGCCGAGCACGGGATGTGCGAGGTAAGCTCGGGCCTCGGCGAGCGACGAGATCGCGTAGCGCCTGGACATCGAGCTCTGTCCGAGACCGGCGATCTGGGGGAACACGAACCACATCCAGTGGCTCAGTTTGCGTCCGGAGCGCAGCTCCGACACAGCCGCCTGATATGTGCCTCCCTCATCCTGAGCGTCCACGAACCGCTCGAGCCGGTAAGGATCATCGGTCACCGAGATGCCGAACCTCCCCCTCTGACCCACTGTCGGCGTGTGACGTCCGGCTCTCCAGCAGCGCGACCATCGCCTGATTACCGTGATAACGGGCCGCGCCGGCGGCCGTCGCGTGGAAGCACGGCTCGCGAAAGCTGAGATCGGGTTCTTGACCGAGCAGGAACTCGACCACCTCTCGGCGATCGTGCGCCGCGGCCCAGATCGCCGCGTACTCGAGCATCCGATCCGCGTCGAGCGCGGGCCCCCTCGCTCCGATCCGCTCGGCGCTCCGCGGTCGTTGCAGTTTCACCGCTCGCCACGGATCGAAGTGGCGCTTCACGGCCTCGAGATCGCCCAGCGCGGCCGCGAACACGAGGTTGTCGACCCGCGCTCCGCAACCTACGAGTGCCTCTGCCGCCTCGGTGTATCCGAACGTGATCGCCGTCCACAGCGGCAAACCATCATCGTCTACCCCATCTACTCGCGAACCGCCGTCGACCAAGGTCTCGACCAGCGCCGCCTGCACTCCGGCGGCGGCAGGAACGGACGAGGACACGAGCAGACACAGCGTGGTCTGAGCCGGCCCGCCGCCGTAGAGATCGCAGCTCGCGTCGGGCTCGGCGCCGCGAACCAGCAACAGCTGGGCGATCTCCACCGCGTTGGCCGGCGATTGGAGCTGGCGTTCGATCTCGATCCCATTCGCCGCGACGTGGTGCAGCAGCATCGCGCGATGGACGAACGGCGAGCGCATCCGCACGAGCGCAGGATCCACGTCGAGCAGCTCGCGCAGCGTCTCGAGCTCTCCCCACTGGATCGCGTCGGCGGCTGCCTCAAAGCGAAGATCGACGGGGCCGCGAGCGTGCTCGGCGGCGTCCGCCCAGTCCCGGTACCCGTGGTCTCTGGCGATCGCCTGCCGCGCGGCCTCGAGCGACAGATCGGCGCCCGAGCCATCCGCCGCGCCGGTTCCGCGCAGCAACTCCGCGGCCAACCGATCGGCGCGACGGTACGCCGCGCGCAGCAACTCGACCTGTCGATCCAACCATTCGCCGATCGAGACCGTGCCGTCGGTCACCATCGGCACCAGCGGTCGCACTACGTCTGACACGCTAATCGGGCGCGATTGAGCCTGCGTCGACGACCTCGGCGTAGCCCTCCGCGAGGGCGGCCAGGAAGGCGGCGTGGACCTGCTCGCCAGGGATCCGGACGCCGGCGTGTTCGAGGTCGGGCGCAGCACAGGCGTCGCCGACGACGGTCACCGAGAAACCGAGATCCACCGCTGCCCGGACGGTGGCATCGACGCACATGGAGGTCATCATGCCGGCCACGATCAGCTGGTCTATCCCACCGTCGCGCAGACGCTGTTCGAGTCCGGTGCCGACAAACGCGTTCGGTGCCTCCTTGACTACGACCGGTTCGTCCCCGGCTGGGGCGACGCGATCGTCGTGCGCGAACCCCGCGGTACCGGGCTTCAGATAGGCGGCGCCCGGCTCGTCCCACGAGTGCTGGACGTGCACGATCGGCTCCGCCCGCGCGCGGAAATCGGCCAGCACGTTCGACGCGGCCTCGGCCGCGCGATCGCTTCCGACCAACGGGTGGCGCCCGCCCGGAAAGTAGTCGCGCTGGATGTCGATGAGGAGCAAGGCCCGGATCACGAGCCCAGCCTACCGATGCAGCACTGCGGCGTGTGAGGGCCGACTGGCGTGGGGTCCGACTGGCCCGCTACCCTCGCTTTAATGTCCTACCTCGTCTCCCTCGTGGCGTCGATCGATCGGCGCTTGGACCAAATCACAGAAGAGATCGCGCAGCTGACACGCGACCGCGCTGCGCTCGAGCAATCCGCCGCCGATGCCGCGAGTGCCGATGGCGTCACTGACGACGCTGCCTCGACCTCGACCTCCGACGCCAAGCCGGCCGCTCGCCCAGCCGTGCACCCGCGCAACGGGAACTCGGCAAGACGGCACCCCCGGGCCGCACGCAACGGAGCCCGGACTGGATCGCCGGCGGCTCGGACGACGCGGCGTGGAACGAGGCCGCTGGGTCAGGAGGAGCTCGAGCGGATTTTGGGCGACGCCAAGAGTGGACTGAGCGCCAGCACGATCGCGGACCAGGCCGGCGCCGGCTACCAACCCACGCTCACTCTCCTGCGGGAGCTCGAGGCCAAGGGCGCGGTCCGGCGCGAGGGTTCCCGCCGCTCGACGCGGTGGCGTCTGCTCACCGATGAAGATTGGATCGCGGAGCGGACCGCCGAGCTCGAGCGACTCGCCGCCTCGCGTTCGTAGCGCCCGTCGCTGACCAACCAGGTAGTGACAAGGGCAAATCTCTAGTAAGACATCGCCATTGCTAGCCAATGGTGACGTCAGCTTCGGTGGCTGCGATCGCACACTGGTCCACTGAGTCACCTGGCTGAAACCATCTCGCCTAGACTCCGACGCGTGGAGGCCCGCGGCGCTTCTCAGGGGAGCCGGAATGTCGGAAACGATTGAGCTTGCGACGATCCTACTGACGGATCTCGTTGGCTCGACGCGAGTCGCTAACGCCGTCGGACCCGCCCGTGCGGACGCGCTGCGCGATGAGCATTTCGAGTTACTGCGAGAGGTGATCGCACCGTCGGGCGGACGCGAGGTGAAGAACACGGGCGACGGTCTGATGGTCGCGTTCTCTTCCGCCTCGGCCGCCGTGCGATGCGCAATCGCGATTCAGCAACTGTTTGAGCGCCGCTACCGACGGGCCGAGCAGCAGCTGCACGTGCGGATCGGGATGGGCGCGGGAGAGTCGACGGTTCAGAACGGGGATTACTTCGGGATGCCGTCGATCGAGGCGGCACGACTGTGTGACCAAGCGCCGTCGGATGGCATTTTCGTCTCCGCTTTGGTGAGAGCGCTCGCGGGCCGGGCCGACGGGATCCAATTCGAGCCGAAGGGTGAGCTCGAGCTGAAGGGGTTCTCTCAGCCGGTCGAGGTTTTCTCGGTGCCGTGGGCCCCGTTGGCGCCCGAGACCGGTGCGATCGGTGGCTGGCCGCTGCCGCCCGTGTTGCGGTCGGTGCCGTCGCTCTCGTATGTGGGGCGCGAGGGCGAGCGGGGACTGATCGAGCAGCAACGGGCGGCGGTTCGCAACGGCGAGCGGCGGGTGGTGCTGATCTCGGGCGAGCCGGGGATCGGCAAGAGCCGGCTCGCCGCCTACGCGGCGCACGGCGCACACGCTGAGCGGTTTGCCGTGTGTTGGGGGGCGTGCTCGGAGGAGCTGGCCGTGCCCTATGAGCCGTGGATCGAGGTCTGCTCGCAGCTGATCGAGTCCGCGCCCACGGACTTGCTCCTGCGATACGTCGCACGCCACGGAGGAGAGGTCAGCCGCCTCGCTCGCAATCTTTCCCGTCGGGTGCCCGAGCTGCCCGCTCCACAGTCGTCCGATCCAGAGACCGAGCGGTTCCTGCTGTTCTCGGCGATCGCCGGGCTGGTCCGCGAGGTGGGCGAACAGGTTCCGGTGTGCCTCGTGCTCGACGACCTGCACTGGGCCGATGGCCAGTCGGTGGCGCTGCTCAAGCACGTCGTGCGGACGGTCGAACGGGGAGCGCTCCAGCTGATCGCGACCTACCGTGATTCGGACCTCGGCAAGGATCACGCGCTGACCGCGGTGCTGGCGGATCTGCACCGGATCGACGGAGTGGAGCGGATCGCGCTGCATGGTCTCGGCGTCGACGAGGTGGCCGAACTGCTCACGGCGATCGCGGGCCACGAGCTCGACCAGGACGGCCTGGAGTTGGCGGCTGAGATCGCGACCGAGACGGACGGCAATCCGTTCTTCGTGGGCGAGATTCTCCGCAGTCTGTTGGAGGCGGGCACGCTGATCGCCGACGAAGAGACCGGGCGCTGGCGGGTCGACAAGTCGTCCCGACTCAACCTGCCCCAGAGTGTCCGCGACGTGATCGAGCGGCGCGTGGATCGGCTCGGCGACGACGCCCGCGGGGTCCTGACGCTGGCTTCGGTGATCGGCCGCTCGTTTGAGGTCGACCTGCTGGCCGAGCTGGTCGACATGAGCGAGTCCCGCTTGCTCGACCACCTCGAGGCGGCGGTCGCGGCGTCACTCCTGGCCGAGTCGACCGAGCACATAGGACAGTTCCGTTTCACCCACGCGCTCATCAACCAGACGCTGTACGAGGCGGTGGGGACGACGCGGCGGGCCCGGATGCACCATCGGGTGGCGTTGGCCCTAGAGGAGCTCGTGGGCGCCGATCCCGGGGATCGCCTTGGCGAGCTCGCGCTGCACTGGCGGCTCGCCACCGCCCCGGTCGACAGAGGCAAGGCGAGCGACTACGCCCGTCGTGCCGCCCAGCAAGCACTCGACCGGCTCGCGCCGGCGGAGGCGGCCAAGCTGTTCGCCGACGCGCTCGAGATGCTCGCCGACGGTGCGACCAACGAGCGGTGCCGAGCGCTGATCGGGCTCGGGGAGGCGCAGCTCCTGACCGGCGAGGCCGCCTACCGCGAGACGCTCCTGGAGGCGGCCGGGATCGCCTCGACGCTCGGCGACGCCGAACTCGCGGCCAGAGCCGCACTGGCAAACAACCGGGGCATAGTGAGCATCGTCGGTGAGGTCGACACCGAACGGCTGACCGCGATCGAACGGGCCATCGAGCTCGATGATGGATCCACACCCGGCCGTCGCGGGCGCCTGCTGGCGCTCCAGGCATCGGAGCTCGCCTTCGACCCGCCGCAGGTCGCGCTGCGGCGCAAGCTCGTCGGCGAAGCCATGGTCTTGGCGCGACGAGCGGACGATCCCCGCGAACTGGCCGAGGTACTTCGCAACGCGATTCAGGCGCTTTGGTCGGCGGACACCCTCCCGCAACGGGAGGAGGTGTCGGCAGAACTGACCCTCCGTGCGGCTGAGACGCAGGACCCAGCGTTCATCTGGTGGGCCTACCACGCCGAGCACGCGGTCTCGATCGAGCTTGGCCAATTGGCCCGAGCCGAGGCCGCGTTGAACCACATGGTGCGGCTGAGTGACGAGCTCAGCCAGCCGACTTTGTACTGGCTGGCCAGCACGAACTCGGCCGCATTCGAGATGGTGCGCGGCGACTTCGCGGCGGCCGAGCGCTGGGCCGAGCGCGCGCTGCACACCGGACAGGAGGCCGGTCAAAGCGACGCCTTGCAGCTGTACGCCGCGCAGGTCGCCTTTATCAGGACCTATCAGGGACGTGCCGAGGAGATCGTCGGCATGCTCGAGTACGGCGTCGCCGCCTACCCGGGCGTCCTGGCCTGGCGCGCCGGCCTCGCCGGCGTGTACTGCTGGCTGGACAGGTTCGACGAGGCGAGAGCACTGGTACGCGAGGCCGCGACCGATCGTTTTCGCGATATCCCGTGGGATCCGGTCCGCATGACGACCCTGGCGTTGTGGGCCGAGACCACGGCCCAGTCGGGTTGTACGGACGAGGGAGCGATCATCTATGACCTGCTCGCGCCGTGGGCCGATCAGGTCGCCTGGACCGACGCTGCGTGCTACGGCCATGTGCAAATGTGGATGGGCCTTCTGTCCGCCGCGCTGGGGCGACCCGAGCAGAGCGACAGACACCTGGAATTCGCCTGCCGGTTCCACGAGGAGAACCGCATGATGCTGTGGGCCGCCCGCGCGCATCTCGGGTGGGCGGAGGCCCTCGCCGGACGAGGCGAGATCGCTCGCGCGCAAGCCGAAGCGGCGCGCGCGCTGGAAATCGCTCGGGCCCAGGGCTACAAACTAATCGAGGATCGAGCCGGGCCGATGCTCGAGCCGGCCTACGCGCTGCCGAACTGACCCGCTCCTTCGCGGTCTGGTCCTACCACTTGGCCGGCCGCGTCTTCGCCACCGCAGCGGCGAAGGCGGGGGCCTTCAACGACCCGAGCCCGGTCGCGAGGTCATATCCCGGCTGCGCCGCACCACCGGCCGGGCTCTTCCCCAGTGCCGATTTGGGCTTGCGCGAACTCGTTCCCTTCGTGATGTCGAAGAAGATCGAGTGGTACCCCGACCCGCGCGCCAACTGGTACAGAAGCGGAGGCAGGGATCCCAGGGGCGGGCGCCCGGCCTTTCGCTCCTGTTGAAGCACCAGCGCCACGATCGCCGCCTCGAGCGGCGTCGCCGCACTGGTTCCCCCGCCGATCCCCCAACCGCCACCCTGCTTGTCGTAAACGCTGAGCCCGGGCACGAACGACGCCATCGCGGCGATGTCGGGTTCGAGCCGAGTGAGCTTGCCGCGCTGGAGTTTGGGGCCAATGCCCGGGGCGCGCTGGAAACTCGGGCGTGCCCACACGTTGCTCGGGCCGCCGCCGCTGCCTACGCCCTGATTTGGGTTGGTCGCATAGGTTGACCACACGACCTGACGAGCGATCTGGTTGCGGGCGGTCAGGGCCAGGGTGGTCCCGCCAACGCTGGTGACGTAGGGCGAACTGCCGGGGAACAGCGCCCCCGGCGTGTTGACGAAGCAGCCCTGGAAGCCGAGGTCTCCGGAGGCGGCCATCGCGGTGATCCCCAACGCCGCCGTTTCGGCCAGCATTCGTTCTCCGAGCTGCAGCTGATCGCGGGTGAAGCGACTCTCGCAGACCCCATCGCTGATCGAGAGGAGGTTCGGCAGCTTCCCGCCCTGGCGCGACGGGTCGAGCGCACCGAACATGAAGAGCAGGAAGGAGTTCGGGAACGCCTGGTCGAGGGGCACGTAGATCGGCGTAATTTGCTGGAGGCCCGGCGCCAGCGAGGCCAGCGCCTCGACGTCGAGCACGGTCTCTTCCGGCGCCGTTCCGGTGTCGGGACCCGCCCCCGGCATCGCGAACTGCCGCACGTTTGGAGTTGGGAACCCGAAGCACTGCGCCCACGTCTTGAATCCGCTGGCGTCGACCTCCTGCGAGCTCAGCGTGTCAACGCGAACTCCCGACCCGTTCAGGCCCCGCGAGCGCAGCGGATCGACGCCGTAGGCGGTGGACAGCTGCGCCGGGGTGAACGCGCCCTTTACCATGCCCTTGCATGCAGGCGAGGCGCCGCTCTTCGCCGCCGTGGCGGTCATCGCGCTCTGGACTCCTACGCCGCGCCCCGGTTGCGAGGTGCCGCCCACCGGGTAGACCTCGCCGGCCGAGATCTGGGTTACCCATCGGCGGATGGCCGCGGGCTTGCAGAGACCGCCGGTCGGCGGCCCGTCTCCCTTAGCGCAGAAGATCCGCTGCCCGGCCTGCGCGGTGAGGATGGCCAAGATCACGGACTTGTCCGAGCTCAGCTGCACCTGTAGGACTCCAGGCTGGGACCCGAGGTAGCGCATGACGCCCTGGCGGGCCGCTGCGCTCGCCGAGAACCGCGCCTGATACTGGCGGGGCGAGAGAAAGTGACGGTACATCCGCGACGACGGGTCCGAAACCTGGCTCGCGAATTGGCCCGGGTTCCCGCGCTGCGGCAGACCCAGCAGGAAAGCCCGGCGCTGGGGCGACTTGGCGGTCTGGGCGCGCGCCGAGCCGGCGCGCGAGTGGTCGCTCCCCGACGCCGACCTGGCGGGGGCTACGGCGACGACGGCACCGAGGGTCAGCGCCGCGCAGATCAGGCCGGCGATCCGGCTTGCCCAACGCCCATCAGATAATTGGCCCCAGGACACCCGCGGGGATCCTACAAGCTCGGCGGATTGGCTTCAGATCACCCGGGTGAACATTGCTCGGGCCTGATGAATTCTTGCGTCTCGCGGGAGATGATCCGCCGGCTGGGCAAGCCGACCGGGCACGTACCGCACGCCCGGCGGACCGGATCTCGATTTGTAGGAGGTGGTTACCGCAAAATGGGCGCGCGACTTGATCAGCATCCGGCCGTGGATCTCCGTGCGTGGCACGAGTCCAGGGTCCCGCCGCCGCATCGGCGGGCGCGAACACATCGACCTCTCGGCACCGCGGACGAGCGCCGCAGGCTAGAGCGGGATCTGCACGATGGCGTTCAGAACCAGCTCGTGGCGCTGATCGTCAGACTCGGCCTGGCCGCGGACAACCCAGCTACGCCGCCCGCAATCGCGGACATCCTCATCGATCTGCAGGCCCGCGCACAGGGGACCCTCGACTCCGTGCGCAACCTCGCCCGTGGGATCTATCCCCGGCTGCTCGCGGACTTGGGGATCCGGGAAGCCCTGCGCGCCCAGGCCGCGGGGGCAGATGTCAACGTGAGCCTCCACGGCTCAGCGCCCCGCAGCACCGAGGCGGTCGAAGAGGCCGTTTACTTCGCCTGTTCCGAGGCGCTCCAAAACGCGGCCAAACACGCCGGTCACGGTGCGGCGGTCGAACTGTGGTTGGAGCACTGGCATCAGACGCTCGTCGTGCGCATCGTCGACGATGGCCAGGGGTTCGACCCAGCTCGTGCCGCGGCCGGCGTCGGCGTCCGAAACATTCGCGATCGCATCAGCTCGGTGGGTGGCACGTTCGAGCTGGGCTCCAAGCCCGGCACCGGCACGGCGCTCACGATCTCGGTGCCCTGGCCGCCCGTGGACCGGCACGGGTGAGCCAGGCCGTCACAGACGGCCGTCGGCCAGCCAACGCTGTCTCGCGGCTGTCGTGGCGCGCAGGGTGCCCTCGATCGCCTCATGAAAGCCGACCGTAGCCGCGAGCATCAGCATGTCCACCCCGACGAGATTCGCGGCCATCCACAAGGAGCCCGCGAGCTGATCCTGAACCCGCGGATCGTTCAGCACCGTGCGGTCTCCCAACTCGACTACGAACACGTCGTCGCGTAGCCAGTAGCCCCGGTGCGGTCCCGGCGTCTCGCGCACGAAGCGCAAGATCGCCTTCTCTAGCACGCGTGGCTCATGGAACGCGACGATCCCGTCAAGGCCCGTCACCTTGGCGCACAATCGGGCCGCGGCAAGGACCGGTGCCAACGCGTGCTCCCCGTCGATGAAGCAGAAGTCCGGCCGGGGAACCGTGTCAGGATCGATGTCGTCGACCCGCGCCTCGATCGTCTGCAGCTTCGACAGATCGCCGTGCGCCACGTCGCCCAACAGCTCGAGCATCCGCTCGCTCGTGTTGACCTCGTAGGCGTAGTGTCCGAGCCGGCCGTCCGGCGCGGTCTGCGTCCGGGGGTCGATCGACACGATCCGGGTGCATCGTGGATCGGCTAGCGGCGCCTGCACCGTGCCACCGAGGTAGGAGCCGATCTCCAGGTAGGTGTACGGACCGTCCGAGGCGACCGCGTTCTCGATCGCGAGCAGCGACCGGCGATCGTCCCAGGACACTTGGTTCCGGACGTGGTCGAAGAGGCTCGCGTCGAGTCTTGCCACCTGCTCCTGGACGCCCACGGCGTCAATGCTACCCGGGGCTGTGACCTCATAACTCGAGCTCTCAATGGTCCGAACCCCGCGCCCGCGATCAAATTAATCCCAACTGGGTCCGGGGCGTACTTAGGATGAATGACGCGATGGCCAAAGATAAGACCGATAAATCCGAACCGGATGGGGTCCCCGTCCGGTGGCGCGATGATGTTGCCGAACACGATTACGCGGCCGCGGAGGCCTACCTGTCCCTGAGGTTCGACGAAGCGACCGTAAGCAAAGCCGTCAAGCGGCTGCGCAAGGCAAAGCTCACTCGGCGACGGGCAAACGACATTCTCAGGGCGGCGGGACTCGAGCCGGCGCCGCTTGACGATCCAGGCGTGGTCAAGGACCTGGTGAAGGTGATCGCAGGGGAGAAGCTAAGCCCCGTGCTGTTCGTCAGCGGCGCCGAGCGAGCCGACATCGCGGATGGTTTTCATCGCGTGTCGTTGATCTATCGGATCGACCCATTCGGCGACGTACCGCTGAAGCTGGCTCCCGCCGAGGCCGACCAGGACTGAGCCAGATCGGTTTGCGCGAATCCTAGGGTTCGCGGAGCGAGACCACGGGTGAGCTCGAACCGAGCGGCGCGACCGTCTTGGCGCGACCCCGCCGCCGTCCCAGCCGGGTGATCCGCTTCCAGGTCGGGTCCGCGCCTCCGCCCACGCTCGCGGCCTCACGGCGCGACTCCGCTGCCCGCTCATCGGCGAGCAGCTTGGTGAAGTGGTTATTGATGAACATAGCGGCCTCGCTTACTCGGTGTCCCGTCACAGGGGGATTCACAAGTGGTGAGGCAAGTTCACTGATCGGGACGGGCGAAGTCCAATACGACTCTGCCCTTAGCCATACGCCGCGCTAATCACATGGCCCCGGCGATCAACCGGAGACGCCCCTCACGGCCGATGCGGCAGTATCGTCTTGCGGGTGCTGGCATTGGTCCTGAGCGGCGGCCGTGGGAGCGCGGCGGCGCGGCCGAGGTGTACCACGTGAGCCGTCCGAAACGGTTGTACCCGCTTCACCCGCTGCGGGCCTTGCGAGCGAGGCTGCAGCTCATCACGAGCATCGCCGCGGAGACCCGCCAGTACGTGCTCGAGAGTCGGGGCATGGAGCTGGGGAGCCGGGACATGCTGCTCGAGCGCCTCGACTCGCTTGCCGGCCGGGTCGAGGGCCTCGCCGAGGCTCAGCGCAGCGATCGGGCGTGGCTGCAGGAAACCCTGCGAGTCATCCACGACCGCGAGTCCGAGCGACGACAGCGGCTCGCCGCCTTGCGTGCGAGCGACAGCTACGACGCTGTCTACGCGATCGATGAGCCTCTGGTGTCAATCGTGATTCCGACCTTTCGCAACCATGCCCGCCTTGCTGACCGAGCGATCCCATCGGTACTGGCACAGACTTACCAACACTTCGAGGTCATCGTCGTCGGCGACGCCGCACCCGCCGCCGCGAACGAAGCGGTCGTCGGTTTCAACGATCCGCGAGTGAGCTTTCACAATCTCGAGCGGCGCGGTCCTTACCCCGAGGAACCGCGACGGCGGTGGCTGGTGGCCGGAGTGCCGCCCTTCAACGAGGCCGTCCGGCGCGCGCGCGGCGAATGGATCGCCCCTCTCGATGATGATGATGCCTTCCGGCCGGATCACATCGAGGTGCTGCTCGACGCGGCACGTAGAAGGCGGCTCGAGCTCGTATACGGAGGGATTGCACAGCACGAGCCGGGTGGTGTCTGCACCCAGCTCGGCGGGTTTCCGCCCACCCTGGGACAGTTCAATCTGCAGGCAGCCCTGTACCGAGCCGACCTGGGTGACCTGTTCGAGCTCGAGCTCGCAGATGAATTGTTCGATCAGCCATATGACTGGGCTCTCTGTCACCGGATGGCGCGGACCGGCGTACGGATGGGGATGGTCGATCGCATCGTGGTCGATTACTACCCCTCATCGCTGTGGACGCGCGCGAATGACGACGACCGCGATCCCGGCGATTCTTCAGCCGTCGAGTGGAGCTACGTAGCGGAAGGATGGACGCGACCCCACACGCACGACGACGGATCGGGGTGGGATGTCGCCAGCGTTGCTCAAATGTACGCAGCGCGATGGCCGGCATTCATCGAGGCGCTCGACGGAACCGATCCCCTGGGCGCCGTCCACGTCGTGCCGGTGGGACATTCCCTGCCCAGAGAAGACCTGGTCTCCCACAATATGGTGATGGTGTTCGGGTACGCGCTCGCGTTCAGCGCCCGGAACGGGGGCGCGCTATCGATCCTCGATTGGGGCGGAGCTCTCGGTCACTTCCACGCCCTCGCCCGCGTGCTCGTGCCGGATCTGGACCTCGACTATCACTGCAAGGAGCTGCCGGCCGTATGCGAGCAAGGCCGACGGGTTTCGCCCGCGGTGACATTCCACGACAACGATGACTGTCTGCAGCGGAGTTACGATCTCGTGCTGGCGAGCGGCGCGATCCAGTACGTCGAGGATTGGCCTGACCTCTTCACCCGGCTGGCTAAGGCGGCTCGCCGGTGTCTACTCATCACGAAGGTCCCGGTGACCGACGCGCCCAGCTTCGTCGTGTTGCAACGGGCCCACCGCTACGGCTACAACACGCAGTATCTGGGCTGGGCGCTTAACCGCAGGGAGATACGGACCGTCGCAAAGAGCGTCGGCGTAGAGCTGATGCGGGAGTTCTTCCTATCCGCCCGCCTGGAAGTCCCGGACGCTCCCGGCCCGATTCACCATGCCGGCTTTCTCTTCAAGGCGCAGCAAGATGCCCTGCAGTAGAGGCATCGCGCGGCTGCCCGAGATCTCGGTGATTGAACTGCGCGAAGTGGCCGATTTTCGTGGTCACCTCTGCGTGGTTGAAGACGATGAGCTCGGCTTTGATATCCGGCGCGTTTACTTCATTTCGGGAGTGCCGCCCGCAGAGCAGCGTGGAGGGCACGCCCACAGGCGCGTCGTCGAGCTGCTGGTCGCCGCGGCGGGGGCCTTCGACGTTGTCTGTGACGACGGCACCGCCCGCCGCGTGGTCCACCTCGAAGCCCCGCGCCAGGGCCTCCTCCTTCCGCCTCTGGTATGGCGCGAACTGGCCAGCTTCGCGCCCGGGTCAATCTGCCTCGTGCTCGCATCGGAGTGCTACGACGAACGAGAGTACATCCGTAGATATTCGGATTTTCGTGCGGTGGTTCAGGGCCGGGCCGCCGGCGGCGATCTCGCCGGCTGATCCGGGGTCACCGACTACGTCGTACGGATTGCCACCCACGCGGCGAAGTTCATCCACCGCCAAACGCAATCCACTGCCTCGAACCCCGCCCGCGTCAGCAGCTCTTCGTTCCAACTCGCGGTTATCGGGACCAGCACTCCCTCCAGTGCCAGCCGCTTGCGAATGATCTGCTCCTCGGAGTATCCGTTGGCGCGCTTCATATCAAGGTAGCGCGCGACCATCATGTCGTTGAGCTGAGATGTCTGGCCCAGCACCTTCTCGACGAGGATGAAGCAACCGCCCTTCGCCGTGTGTTCGTAGGCCCGCTTTACCACGCCTTGTCGGTATTCGATCGGGATGAACTGGAGGGTGAGGATGGCCAGGGTCACCTGGGCGGGCACCACTCGCGGGTAACCGTCGCGCAGGTCGAGCTGTACAACCTCGACATGGGGTTCCTCCCCGAAGCGCTGTCGCGCCGCGTCCACCATCGGACCCGACAAGTCGAGGCCGACGAACCGTCCGTCCAACTGACGCTCCCGCAACGTCTCGATCAGCATGGCCATCGTCTCGCCACGGGAGCAGCCTAGGTCCACCACCAACAGGGGCGTCCCGGCTTCCCGCTCCGCCGCGTCGAGGAAAGCGACGGCAAGATCGTGGACAACCGCCCGCATGACCTCGTACTGCGGAACCGAGCGCTCGAGCATGTCGTCGAACGCTCGAGTGACCTCCTCATCAAAGACCCAACGAGGGCCAGGAATCAGCTCGTCGCGCCGTTCGCTCCGCGCCTCACGGTGCGCGGCTGGGCGACGGGGCTCCATCGTCATACGATAACGGCTCCTCCCTATGCAGCTCGGCGTATTGCTTGAGGGCCGCCATCGTCCGGATGTTCTCTTTGTCGAACTGTGCGGTGATCGCGCCCCTCAGTGGTCGGGCGACCAGCGGCATGGCGAGGTCGAGCAGGAGCCAGCGGTTGACACGGGTGCGGCCGTTCTCTGTCTCGAACGAGTAATGGATGTGTACATCGACCGTCGAGCGTAACTGGGGCACGCGGATCGTGTGGTGAAAGTCGATGGACCCGGGTGGCTGGAACCCCGTGACCGTGCCCCACCAGTCCTTGCCGGGCTTGTCGGGTTGACCATCGTGGTACCGCGAGCCGAACTGCACGGGGTATGGCTCGACGGCGGTGGTATGGGAGAACTGCTTGGAGGCGGGCAGCCAGCGGGTGTAGTTCGGCATATCCGCGATAAGCCCGAACAATCGCTCGGGCGACGCGTTGACCGTAGCCGTGTAGAGCTTGTGCCAGCGGGCGCGAGACATCGTTCAACGGGCGCCTCGTAGACGCCTGACCCTCTAGGGCGCAGCTAAGCCGCGATGAAATTGTGCAGCTGGACGATGTGGGGCTCGGTCTGGGGGAGCCCAACCTCGCCAATGATCGGCATCAGCTTCTCCCCGAAGCTCTGGAACGCCTCGACCGACTCCCACACGTCGAACACGCACACCGAGCCGGACTCCTCCTCCCAGGCGGCGTGCTCGAGGATCTCCCCGCCCGGCCATTGCGAGAGCTCCGTCAACAGCTGCCCGTCGTTGAGCCTCCGAGATACCTCGTCGTACTGCTCCAGCGTCGTGTTCGCGAAGTTGAAGTACACGCCGATCGCCATCCGTTTCTCCTTTTGCCGAATTCGCTTGGGGACAACGCTAAGGGTTCGCGAGGTCGCGAGTCAATGCCGGTCGGGCCTAAAAGGAGAGGCGGTCCTCACTGCGGGGATCCTCGAGGCGACGGGCGCCGCAGACGTGGTCACGGGCGGCGCGCCGCCACGAACGCGGGGTCCGCCTCGAGGTTCATGGCCACGAGGGCGCGCGTGCCGTCCGATGGACATTGGGCGGACCATCGACCGTCGCGACCGATGATTCCCGACGGCGCGATGGCGCTGTGCTGCGCGGGTACCGAGAAACTGACGCAGTAGCTGTTCATCGCCGCGTGCCCCTGCGCCTCGGTAGCGAAGATCGGACCGTCGCTCGGCGAGCCTCCGGTCGTGGAGAGGAGCACGCAGTCAACGCCCAGGACCTCGTACTCGGCGAACACCTCGGGGAAATGGCTCTCCATGCCGAGAGCGCAGCCGAAGCGAAATCCGTCGACCTCGAAGGTGATCGGCACCGAGCCCGCCGAGTACATGTAAGAGATCTTCGTCTTGGACAGGTAGCGCTCGTCGTAGCGCGTCACGACCTTCCCCGTGTCGGAGATCACGTAGAGACTGTTGTGCGGACGTTGTGGGGACGACAGACGATGGACCGAGCCCAATACCGCCCACAGTTGGAGATCCCGGGCCAGGTTCGACGTCGCGATGAGTTCGTCGTGCAGGGTGCCCCACGCGAATCGCTGCCAGTCTGCGGGCCCGACCTCGGCCGGGCCTTTGATCGACAAGCTCCGCTTGTGCGGAAAGCAGGTCGCGCCCTCGGGCAAGTGCAGGAGCCTCGCGCCTGCCTCGCGAGCCTCGAGCATGAGCCGCCGCAAACCTCGACCGCTCTCCCGGAGCTCGACGAGGTTGCCCGGGTCTTCCCCCACATTGCTCTGCCCGACGGCCAAGCGGATCCGACCCGGGCGGCTCATGGCATCGCGCCTCGAATGGTCTGGCCGCCGTCGATGAAGATTGTGCTGCCCGTGAGAAATTCGGGCGCGTCCAACGCGAGGTACTCGATCACGTTGCCGACTTCATCAGCGTCACCCGCCCGCCCAAGCGGATTGATTCTGTCCAACATCCCCGGCTCAGCCGCGTCGAGGTAGCTTGCGGTCATGGGCGTGTACACCCAGCCTGGCGCGACCGCATTGGCTTGAATCCCATCCTTCGTGCAATCCACCACGATCGACCGCACAAGCGCCCCGACCGCGGCCTTGGCGGCGTTGTAGGCGGCTACCTCTGGCTCGGACACGATGGTGTCGATCGACGAAATGAGCACGATTCGGCCGCCGCCCGCCTGCTTCATTTCGCGTGCGGCCGCGATCGCCGGGAACACCATCGCGTCCAGCGTCGCCGTCACCGTGCGTCGCCAAGATTCGCCATCGAGGTCGAGGAACTCCACGGCCTCGTAGATGCCGGCGGCGCCGACCAAGATGTCAAGGCGCCCGAAGTGCTCGATCGCCGCCGTGACCATCGCCTGACCTTGCTCTTCGTCCCCGGCATCGCCAGCCAGGACCTCCACCCGCGCACCCGCGTGTGCGTCTTTTATCCGCTGCTGCGCGTCGGCCAACGCCGACTGGCGCCTCCCGGAGAGGACAAGGCTCACCCCTCGGCGGGCGAGCCTTTGAGCGGAGGCGTAGCCCATCCCCGTGCCTCCGCCGACGACCAGCCCAACCTTCCCATCGCTTTCGCTCTGCACGATCCGCTCCGATCTGACCCGGTTATGTCCCAACAATGTCCCTGCGCCTTCACAATACGCTGGCCGCGTTGCTCGCTCCCGGCAACCCGGCGTGGTAGCGCCAACAACCCTAAGGAGGACCGATGCCTGGACTCGCCGGCCGTATCTCGACACTCACCAAGGCGAAGATCTCGCACTTGTTGGACCATGCCGAGGACCCAGCCGAGACACTCGACTACGCCTACGAGCGCCAGGTCGAGGATCTGCAGAACGTCAAGAAGGGCATCGCAGATGTGGTCACGGCAAAGAAGCGGCTACAGCTGCAGGAAGACAGCCTGCACCAGCAGGCAGACAAGCTGGACGGCCAAGCGCGCGAGGCGATGTCCGCCGGACGCGAGGACCTCGCTCGCGCTGCGATCGAGCGCAAGCAGCTGATTGTGCAGGAGACGAGCTCGCTCGATCAGCAGATCTCAGACCTCGAATCACAGCAGGAGAAGCTGACCACGTCCGAACAGCAGCTTCAGACCAAGGTCGAGCAGTTCCGCTCCAAGAAGGAGGTCATCAAGGCGCAGTATTCGGCGGCCGAGGCGCAGGTGCAGATCTCCGAGGCGGCCACCGGTCTGGGGGATGACATGGCCGATGTCGGCGCGGCGATGCAGCGCGCGATCGACAAGACCGACCAGATGCAGGCGCGCGCGTCAGCGGTGGAGGAGCTACAGGCGGCCGGCACGTTCGACGATCTCACCCAGATCGGCCCTCCGCAGGACGATATTGACCGTCAGCTGGATGAGCTCGGCGCCAAGAGCGCGGTCGACGACCAGCTGGCAAAGCTCAAGGCCGAGGTTGGACCCGGCAGCCAGCCATCGGCGCTCCCGGCCGGAGAGCCGGCCGCGAGCCCAGAGCCGGCCGCGAGCCCAGAGCCGGCCGCGAGCCCAGAGCCGGCCGCGAGCCCGGAGCCGGCCGCGGGCGCAGAGCCGGCACAGGGGGCCGACCCGAAGTAAGTACGTGCCCCTCGGCCATCGGGTAAGGGATCGAAGTCAGCTGGTGGCTCCGTTCTGCCGATGTGCGGTCGCGGGCCTCAGTTCATTCTCCGAGATCAACCCGGGGTGGCAGAACCCGGGTTGAGATCGAACGAAAGGAGACTGCCGTGCCGGTCACGCGCGCCAACGGCGTGGACCTGTTCTATGAGGTCAGCGGGGCAGGGGAGCCGCTGGTCTTGGTACATGGGTCCTGGGGTGATCATCACAACTGGGATCCGGCGGTGGCGGCGCTCAGCCAGTGCTTCCAGGTCGTCGCCTACGACCGCCGCGGCCATAGCCAGAGCGAGCGTCCATCCGGGCAGGGGAGCATCCACGAGGATGCCGATGATCTCGCCGAGCTGATCGACGCGTTGGGGTCGGGCCCCGCGCATGTCGTCGCTAACTCGTTCGGTTCGATCGTCGCCCTGGACGCGGCAATCCGGCGACCGGAGGTGTTCGCGACGCTGGTCGCGCACGAGCCGCCGCTTGTGGGGATGCTGGCCGATACCCAGTTCGAGCCGATGGTGCAGGAGGTGAACCGGCGCGTGGGGCACGTGATCGAGCTGTTGGAGGCGGGCGACGACGAGGCGGGGGCGAGGTTGTTCGTCGACACGGTCGCCAGGCGGCCGGGGGCCTGGGAGGAGGGGCTGACGGCCGAGCGGCGCGAGGTGTTCATCGGCAACGCTCCGACCTTCCTCGACGAGGCGCGCGACCCGGATGGGCAGCAACTTGATGTCGATCAGCTACGACGGTTTGACCGGCCCGCGCTGCTGACCAAGGGCACCGCCTCCCCACCTTTCCTTGGACGGATTGTCGACGCGATGGCAACGGCGCTGCCGGGATTCGAGACCGGGACGATCGACGGCGGAGATCACGCTCCGCATCAGACGGCGAGCCAGCAGTACGTCGATCAGGTCAGACGGTTCGCCGTGGCCGCTCGCGTCAGCTAGCAGGCGCTGACGTGAGCGACCAATGCAGCACTAAACCTCGTCCTCCTCCGGTACGCCTTCGGCTTCGCCGGCGGGGATGTCAGCTTCCAGCATGGGGTCTCCGTCGGTGGCGAAGTCCGCTTCTTCGAGCTCTTCGCCGGGCTCGAGGTCGGTGTCCTCTTCCTCAGCTTCCTCCTCGGAGGCCTCGACCGTCTCGCCCTCGTGCTCGACCGCCTCATCGGCCGCCGCGCCATCGCTCGCGCGCACACCGCTGAGGTCGATCCCGAGCTCCTCGGCCGCGCGCAGCAGATCGTCGTCCTCCTCGCGCATCTCCGCGCGCTCGCCCTCCTCGGAGACCACGTTGACATCCAACGCCAACGACTGCATCTCCTTTAACAGGACCTTGAACGACTCCGGGATCGACGGCTCGGCGATGTTCTCGCCCTTCACGATCGCCTCATACGCCTTCACCCGACCGACCGTGTCATCGGACTTGATCGTCAGCATCTCCTGAAGCGTGTACGCCGCGCCATAAGCCTCCAACGCCCACACCTCCATCTCACCGAACCGCTGACCACCAAACTGCGCCTTCCCACCCAACGGCTGCTGCGTAACCAACGAATACGGACCCGTCGACCGAGCATGGATCTTGTCGTCCACCAAATGCAACAACTTCAGGATGTACATGTACCCAACCGTCACCTGCTCCTCGAACGGCTCACCCGTCCGACCGTTGAACAGCCGCGTCTTCCCCGACGCCTGCTCGCCCACCCGGCGCGCCTTATCGACATCCATCCGAATCCGACCCTGATGCTCGTCCTGCCAACGCACCAGCGCCTCATCGACATCCGACACCGTCGCGCCGTCGAACACCGGCGTCGCGACATACACCTTGCCGCTATCGGCCTGAGCATCCCGATAGGCGATCGAGCCATCGTCATACCAGCCGTTCGCCGCGACCCACCCCAGATGAGTCTCGAGGATCTGACCCAGATTCATCCGGCTCGGAACCCCGAGCGGATTCAGGATCACATCCACCGGAGTGCCGTCCTCCAAAAACGGCATGTCCTGCACATCCACGATCTTCGAGATCACGCCCTTATTCCCATGCCGCCCCGCGAGCTTGTCGCCCTCCGCGATCTTGCGCTTCTTGGCCACGAACACCCGCACCAGATCGTTCACGCCCGGCGGCAAATCATCGCCCTCATCCCGACTGAACGTCTTCACATCGATCACCACACCACCCTCACCATGCGGCACCTTCAACGACGTATCACGAACCTCGCGCGCCTTCTCCTTAAAGATCGCGCGAATCAACTTCTCCTCCGCCGTCAACTCCGTCTCGCCCTTCGGCGTCACCTTCCCCACCAACAGATCCCCCGACGCCACCTCCGCGCCGATCCGCACGATCCCGCGATCATCCAGATTACGCAACGACTCCTCCGAACGATTCGGAATATCACGCGTGATCTCCTCATCGCCCAGCTTCGTCGTCCGCGCGTCGATCTCGTACTCCTCGATATGAATCGAGGTCAACTCGTCATCCTGCACCAAACGCTTAGACAGAATGATCGCGTCCTCGAAGTTGTACCCCTCCCAGGACATGAAGGCGACGAGCAGATTCTTGCCCAACGCCATCTCACCCTGATCAGTAGCCGAACCATCAGCCAGCACCTCGCCGCCCGCAACGCTCCTACCGACGTCGACGATCGGCTTCTGGTGGATCAACGTGCCCTGGTTCGAGCGCATGAACTTCTGCAGCTCATACTCTTCCTGGACGCCGTCCTCCCGGTCGATCACGAGCTGTTCAGCATCGACGTAGGACACGGTGCCCGGATTGGTGGCAACGATCACATCGCCGGTGTCGATCGCCGCGCGGCGCTCCATCCCGGTGCCGACCAGCGGCGCGTCGGTGACCAACAGCGGCACCGCCTGGCGCTGCATGTTGGAACCCATCAACGCCCGGTTCGCGTCATCGTGCTCCAGGAACGGAATCATCGCCGTCGCCACCGACCAGATCTGCTCCGGCGAGACGTCGATCAGATCAACCTCCTCCGGCGACACGCTCACATACTGACCCGCCTGCGTCCGGCACACGATCTCGTCGCCGACGAGGTTCCCGTCGTCATCGACCGGCGTGTTCGCCTGCGCGATGATCTCCTGCTCCTCCTGCGTCGCGTCGATGCGGACGATCTCGTCGGTGATCTTGCCGTCCTTGACCACGCGATACGGGGTCGTGACGAAGCCATAAGCGGAGATCTCGGCGTAGGAGGACAGCGAGCCGATCAGGCCGATGTTCGGACCCTCGGGGGTCTCGATCGGGCACATCCGCCCGTAATGCGTCGGGTGCACGTCACGCACCTCGATCGGCGCGCGCTCCCGCGTCAGACCACCCGCGCCGAGGGAGTTCAGGCGGCGGCGGTGCGTCAGCCCGGCGAGCGAGTTGGTTTGGTCCATGAACTGCGAGAGCTGGCTGGAGCCGAAGAACTCCTTCAGCGCCGCCACCACCGGCCGGATGTTCACGATCGTCTGCGGCGTGATCGTGTCCGCGTCCTCCGTCGTCAACCGCTCCCGCACCACCCGCTCCATCCGGTACAGACCGATCCGGAACGCCTCCTGAATCAACTCCCCCACCGTCCGCAACCGCCGATTACCGAAATGCTCGTACTCATCCAGATGATCCTGAATCGGCTCCCGCGTGCGCGACGCCGCCTCCGCCGCGTAATCGCGCACCTCATCATCAACCTCCTCGGGCATCCCGAGCAGCTTCGGCAGCGACACGAGCTCGCGGACCAACGCGATGATGTCATCGTGCGTCAGCGTCCGAGTCTCGAGATCGATGTCCAACCCCAACCGCGAATTCAACTTATAGCGCCCCACGCGCGTGAGGTCATACCGCTTCGGATCAAAGAACAACTGATTCAACAACGCCCGCGCCGCGTCGATCGACGGCGGCTCCCCCGGCCGCTGCTTCTTGAACAACTCGATCAAAGCGCCCTCTTCAGTCCGCGTCATCTCCGCATCCGCGTCCAACGTCAAACGGATGTACAGCGAATCGTCGAACAGCTTCAAGATCTCCTCATCCGACGCATACCCCATCGCGCGCAACAACACGCTCACCGGAAGCTTGCGCTTACGATCGATCCGCACATACACGCGGCCCTTCTTATCGATCTCGAGCTCGAGCCACGACCCACGCGCCGGCATCAAATTCGCGATGAACACCTGCTTCTCGCGATCCTTGGGCTCCATCACATACGCGCCCGGGGAACGCACCAGCTGCGTCACGACCACACGCTCGGTCCCGTTGATGATGAACGTACCCCGATCAGTCATCCACGGGAAATCACCCATGAACACCGACTGCTCACGAATCTCGCCCGTCTCACGATTGATAAACGCAACCGTCACGGTCAACGGCCGCGCGTACGTCAAATCCTTCTCGCGACACTGCTCCAAACTCGCGACAGGCTCATCAAACGTAAACTCGCCGAACTGAACAGCCAAATTTCCGGTGTAATCCTCGATCGGCGAAATATCGTCAATCGTCTCGCGCAGACCACCCTCAGCGGGATCGGTCAACCACGCAAACGACTTGCGCTGAATATCAATCAGATTAGGAACTTCAAGGACCTTATTCAGACGCGCGAAACTACGGCGCGTCCGGGGGGCATGAGCGGTTGCCAAGACGGCGACTCCTCGGGCAGTCGAGAGGAAGGCGAACTGTTTGGGGCTTCGCCGAAGCAGTTCACGCTTCAGCGCGCACGACCACCAAAATAGCACAGGGCACACATGCCCCGTGGAGGACCTTAGCTCTCACGGACCCCGCCCTGGCCCACCGCGTATGTGGCGCGGCGACGCATCGTATGGGCGGCTACGACTATTAGCTAGCACGAAGTCTAGCGGGAAATCGCCGACCCAGCAAGGAACGGGCATTCGCCGGTCCCCACCCGGCAGCGCTAACCGGCGAGCGTCCGACAATTCACATCATGAGCACGGTCACCCGCAGGGCGCTCACGGCCTGGCTGGTCGATCACGGCTTCATCGAGCTCGGCGGCAAGGCCACCAGCCATCGTCGTTTTCGCCACGAATCCGGCGTCGTCATCACCGTTCCCGGTCACGGACGGCAGAACCTCAGCCAGAAGCACGTCGGCATGATCGTGCGCCAACTCGAGGCGGCGGGCTTCGATCGCGACACGGTCCGCCGTGATCTCAACGCTCGGTAAGCCCTCGGCGCTGGGGCCCGCGCGCGTCCAGTGCGGCGCTCGACTCGAAACGGCGTCGCTCCTTCCGTCGTCACGGGCCTCAACAACGTCTCTCGCCATTTCACTCGTGGTCGGCGTCTGCGTCGTCGCCCGGGCGAGACTGCGCCGGGCGGTATAGGGTGACCCGGGTGTCTGAAGGGTTCTTCGAGCGACCGGCGCCGCAGCCGGAGCCCGCGCCGCCGGAGGCGCCGCCGTGGACGGGTCCGCCGCACGGGGTGCTGCCGGGAGTCGCTGCCCTCGAGCTCTTGCTCGCGAGCAACAAGCGGGCAGCCGTGTACATCGGTCGGTGCTCTGTCTACGTCACGGGGCTGGAGCTTGAGGTGCGGGTCCTCGTCCGCGGTGATGACCTCGATCCTTCGCTGAACGGCGTCTACCACCGTCCGGGCGGGGGGTCGACCTACGAGCAGATGCTGCGGTTCGGTATCGAGCTTTCCGACGGCCGCAAGGCAACCAACGTCGGTGGTGCATGGCCCGGCACCGACCAGCCGCAGGGCCCCGTGCTGCGGGGAATGGGCGGCGGAGGAGGCGGCGGCAGCTGGCGGCAGGACTTCTGGGTGTGGCCGCTGCCCCCGCCGGGCTCCGTCGTCCTCGTGTGCGAGTGGCCCGCAGCCGGCCTCGCTCTCATCCGCCAGGAAGTCGACTCGCAAATACTGCTCGACGCTGCGGCACGCGCCCGCAGCCTCTTTCCCGACGAGCCCACGTCGCATCCCGGCGGGACGTGGGCTTCGTATGGCATCGCGTTCGACGCGCAGGCACCCCGACAGTCCCGACCCCTAGCTCAGAAGAGACATTTGAGCTTCGTCGCCGACCCGGCCATGAGGCCGTGGCCGCCGCTCCGGTCGACCACAGCCTCGGAGCAGCAGTCCAAATCGCCCCCCCGGACCTGGCGCTGGGAGCGGACCAGCTTGCGAGCCCTGTAGCTCGTGAGAAGATCAGTAAACGCCATGCGCCCACTTATCTGGCAACACCCCAAGCTCGCGCGCAGCGTCCACGGTCGCCAAGGACCTCGCGGGCGCGAGCCGACCTGATGCGGCGGCTGCGGACTTGGCCAACGACCGGCCGCGTGTGCTGGTGGTCTACGAGCCGGGGGCGTCCGGCGCCAGGACGTTGGATCAAGCCCGCGAGCTGATCTCGGCTCGGGACGGACAGCTGACTGTCGCCACCGTTGCGCCCAGGGACACGCGCGTGCGTGGCACCGGCGTCAGCGCTCGCGACTACAACGACGCGGTCCGCGACAGCGCGCAGCGGGAGCTGGCAGAGGCCCGCTCACTGCTGGGTCCGCTGGCCGAGTCGACCGTGTTCGAGGTCGTCGTCGAAGGCGGTAACAGGTCGTTGGCCGCCTGGGCGGCGGACGGCGCGTTCGACATCATTTTGCTACCGGCACGTCGGAGGCTGTTCTCGCGAGGAGGGCACCCGCTGGCAGCCGCGCTGCGCGATTCGACCACGGCCGACGTTCGTGTCGTCGCGCGTGACGGGGCAACCCAGGGCGAATAGCCAGTTCCATCTGGGCCGAAGATCCAAAGCAGATGTGTGGCCAGGTCAGAGCCGGTCCGCCTCACAGTCGGAGTTGGCGCTTTCCTGGGAACGCGCACAAGGGATGAGCGACGTTGCTACTCCTCGCCCGCCCGCCGGGCAACGCCTGGGTAGTCGACCACGAACTCGTTTGCGTCGAATTGGATCACGGCGCTGAAGCTCCCGGAGCGGAAGCGGATCAGCCCGTTGCCTAGCGGCTCGTATCGCTGCTTGGATTTGGTCACTTCCAGGGAGGGGACGTCCACCCACTGCATGACGTAATCGCGTGCCGGACCGGACTCCAGCAGGCCGTCCCGGATGACCGGCAACGAATTGAACAATGGTGACCAGCCGAGGTCGAAGAAATCGGCATCATCGAGCGGCACCTCAAGCGAGCGGCGCCCGACCAGCTCCAAGTGCAGCAGGTCGGGCTCGAGCCGGTAGCGCAGTTCGTAGGCCGCTCCAAGTTGGGTACCGACCGCGACCAGCTCCGTACCGCGCCGTTCGGCGTGCGCGACCTCCATTCGATGCGCACCATCTCCTACCCACGCGAGCGTGATCGGCACGGCGGTCAATCTAGCTCGGCGGCTGGATGCTCGCGCGACCAGCGCACTGCGAGGGATGGATTCGAGATGGTTCTCATGGCCGCGCCGAACGTCGACGCCAGCGGCCAGCGACACGCCGATGCCGGTGTCCGGGCGGCTCCTTATGTCCGCCGGGTTATCCCGGTGACCTCCCATGCCCGACCAAGGGCGCTGCCATAGAAAACCACAATGACGAGGACCAAAGCACGTTGCAGCGCGGCACTCCGGGTGTTCGCCAGGAGCGCTACGCCGAGACCGAGCTGCACTGAGTAGCCCCCAACTGAAATCGCCGCGAAGGCGAGGTTCAGCTTTCTGGCGCGAGAGCTGCGGGAAAAATTTCCAGCCCGCTTTGCCCTTGGTATCAGCCGTCTGGTCGCCAGGAGGCCGACGATTGCCATTGCGATGCTTGATAACCCGAAGACGACAGAGCCCCCGGTCAAGGCCAGGATCGAGACGAAAAAGATGTCTACGAGGACAACAAACGCGCTCCCGGCCAACACAGTTCGCAACTCCCGAGTTGTGGGGTCCGCGTCATCCGCGTTGACGACCGATACAGCGACGACCAGCAACCCCAAGATGGCAGCGGACGCGCCCGCGCTTGCGATGAAGAAGTTTTCATAGTGGCCCACCACAACACCACCCTATCCGGCATTGTCGACTGTGCCGCGGCGCGCCCGACCGCGAAAGCGGTCACGGCACCACTCGTCCGTCTCGTGGCTGGGGTGTCCGAAACGGTAGGTGACATGGGTTCGGCTTGTGCGGGTGCGTTGAGACGAACGTGCGGCCTGGGGCGCCATTGGTTTTGAGCCGTGTGCAGAAGTAGGTGAGCCAGTTCGTCATCTTCGATGGGGCGCCGGTGTCGGGAGTTGGGGTGCGTTGGCGCCTAGAGAAGTAAGCGGCCGGGTTCGCGGAATCCTTGACCAGACCGAGGTCCTCCCGGGGAGACCCTTAGGCCATGGAGCACCGTCTCGGGACCGAACGGCTGGCGGTCCGACCGGCACACCGTGCCTTTTCTCGGGATCGCGAGAAACACGAGGTAGGCGCTCGTGGCGTGCTCGACGCACCGGCTGGGGTCGGCTTCGCTGGTGTGGCCGTACCCGACGTGGGTCAGCAGGACCGCGTTGCCGAGCAGGCTGGCGACCCGGCGGGCGTTGACATACGGCGTACCCGGGTCGGCCGTTGTCCCAATCAGCAGGAGGGGGATCTTGGTAGGCCGGTTCCAGGGCCCGGTGTACCGCTCGGCGCTGCGCGCCGGCCACGACGCGCACGGCGCCCAGTTGCTCCAGCCGACGAACAGTCCCGCCCACGCGCTGATGTGGGTTAGCCGCGCGATCACCTGCGGCCAGGCATCGGGACCTTGGCGGGCGGGGCTGTCGGCGCAGATGATCGCCGTCTGCGAATCAGCGGCGGCGGACCGGGTGCCGGCGAGCACCGCGCGGGCCTGCGTGGCGAGTGACGAGCCGTCTCCGTTGATGGCCTGCCGGAGGTCCACTGCCAGCTGCGGCCAGGCGGCGGGACTGGCCAGCGAGGCGAACAGGACGGCCGCCAGGTCACCGTAGCTGAGCACGCCTGCCGTGCCGGCATGGGACGCCGGGATCGGTGAGCGCCGCAACCGCGCCAGCAGTCCGGCCACCTGCCGGGCCACCGGACCCCGGCCCGCGAGCGCGCAGCGGCGGGGTCCAGCGCGCTGACACAGCGACTCGAACGCCCTCAACCCACTGTCCATCGCCGCGATCGTGTTCGCGAACCGGGCCGCCGCGCCGCTGATCACGACCCGCGGGTCGACGACTCCATCGAGCACCATCGCGCGTACGCGACGGGAAACATGTTGGCGTACGTTTCGCCGAGGAAGGTTCCGTACGACACCGCCCAATAGGTGAGTTGGCGGTCGCCTACGAGCTGGCGCAGGTAGTCCAGATCGCGGGCGTCGTCGGTGGTCGAGACATGCTCCAGGAGCGCTCCGCTGAGCCTCCCGCAGCCCCGAGCGTAGGCAATCGTCTTGGGCAGATAGGCTCGCGCCTGCGCAGGTTTGCTCGGAATCGACAGCCCGTCCCAGAACCTGTCCCGGGTTCGCTGATCAGCAAAGCAGCGCACCACCGGCTCGGCACCGGCGCCACCGCGCAGCGCCCAGCCCACCACGTCAAACCGGCCCTGACCGAGCGCGTCAAGCCGAGCGCCGTCGCTCCTCACCAGCTCGACGCTCCCCGACGCGCCACCCCCGTTGACGAACAGCGACCCGATCCGCTTCGCCGGCCGGCTCGCCAGATAGCGAATCACCGCCAGCGAGATCTTGGCGCCGTGAGGTCGCGCCCAGTCGAGCGGCACCGACACTCGCGTGCACTGAAGGCGTGCGCCGCACCTGTGCCACGACACCCGCGTGCCGGCCAGCCCCGGCGCCGCCACCACCAAGGTTGAGACGAACACAGCCAGAACGGCCACCAAACGAGCCGCCCGATGGGACGGCCGCTCCCCCACCCCGATCAACGCTCGCCCTGAACGGTGCCTCATCGCTGTCCCAGTCTGACAGACGCCTTTACGAGCCGCCATGAATGAAACACCACCGATCTGCGTAGTCCCCCAACGCGTTTCTGCCGCGAAGATCCTGCTGAAAAATCCCTCCAGACAGGGAAGATGTCCGCACGACATCGGTATCGGCTCCCAACCAGCCCAATCCCTCGGCAGCTTCCCGTGAGATGGCGTTTCTGCTGTCCGACCGGACGTCGTCGGACGGGCAACCAGCTCCTGGCTCAGATGTCGCGTCCGGTGGGTCTTTGCCCGGGAGCGCCGCGTCAGCGAACGCCGATTAGGTCCACGACGAAGACGAGGGTCTCGTCCGGGCCGATCGCCCGGCCAGCGCCGCGTTTGCCGTAGGCGAGCATCGGCGGGATCGTGATCCGCCGACGACCGCCGACCCTCATTCCGGCCACACCTTGATCCCAGCCAGCGATGACCTGGCCCTTACCCAGACCGAACTTGAAGGTGCTGCCACGGTCCCATGACGCGTCGAACTGCTGCCCGGTCTTCCATGAGACGCCGACGTAGTGCACCTCGACGACGCGCCCCGAGACGGCCTCATCACCGTCTCCGACCACGACGTCCTCGATCTCGAGCTGATGCGACGGGGCCTGATCGGAAGGCACCACGACATCCGGTTTTTCGTCTATCGCCATGGCCCCACCCTACCGGTCTGCGCCCGCAGCGTCGCAAGAGCGCCTCTGATCAAACCCAACCTCCCGCAGTTCGATTCGATGGGGCAGCGAAGGCCGGCGGGTGGGTAGCTCGGGATCGCTGTGACAGCCCTTTGGTCTCTGAATACATCGAGGCCTTCTAGAACCGCGGGGGCCGCCACTCCCCCCTGAACATGCTCTCGCTCGCCGACTGCGAACAACTCAAGCTCTCGCCGCTGGGTAGTTGAGATCACGAACACAAACAAGAACAATCAACGCCAACCACAACCCGGCCCAGTGTCACGCAAACCGGGTCAGGTCGACCCCGCACGGCCGACGCTACCCCCCGGTGCAGAATCGCCATGGAGAAGCCGGCACCGCAGCGTTGCTGGTCGTCCGATCCGCTAGCCAGCTCGAGGGCGCGTGGCTTTGATGCGCTCCCGGGCCTGAGGAGAAGTCTCAGGCGGGCTGGCAGCGATGACGTCCGTTTTATTCAAACGGACGGTGGGCAAAGCACGCGAGCTTGGGCACCCGGCCACGCTCTGGCCTCTCGAGCCCGACCTCGCTGCAGATAGGGCGTCCGCCCGATGCGGCGTGGGTGCTGCACGGCTCATGTTCATCTGCGTCATCAAGCCCAGGAGCCATGATCCGAATCGCCGTGACGCTTCGGTTGCTTTCCCGGTACCGGCTCATACGCCCCTCCATGCGAACGGTAACCTCGATCTGCCCGGGCCACGATTGTCCTGCACCGGGCAGCCGCACCGCCCTACTCGAAGGCGACAGCGGCGGATGGGCAGACGATCGAGTCGAACGTGGTAGCTTGTCTGCCCTGCCCTTAGCGGGCATCGCTTGGTGCGGAGCGGTGCGCTTCGGGCAGCCGTCCCGCAACCTCGTCGTGAAAGCACTCGGACGAGAATAGTTATACGGAAGGACCACGCCCCGCTCCGACTATTCCGCGGAGGGCGCAGCCGCGGGTCGGCGGCTCATGACAGCCCGCGTAATCATCCACAGAACCGATCAGGAGAAGGCCTCAAATGAGGATGTTTCACATACGTAAGCCGAGCCCAGCGCTCGTCATCTCAATCATCGCGCTGCTTGTGGCGCTCGGAGGCACAGCCTACGCAGGAGTGACGATCCCCAACAACAGCGTCGGCACCCGGCAGCTGCAGAACGGAGCCGTGACCACATCAAAGATCAAGAACGGCGCCGTGACCAAGTCGAAGATCAACACGTCCGGGCTCACGGTTCCCAGTGCGGCCAATGCGGCGGCCCTCGGTGGGGCCGGGCCGTCCTCGTATGAGCAACGTGTGCAGTGGGCCCTGGTCGCGGCCGACGGTACGATCATCTCGCAGTCTGGCGGCATCTCGGTCAGCGCGACCGATGGGAGTGGCGGCTACTACCTCGACTTCCACAAGCCCACGACCGGCAAGGCGATCACCGTGAGCCTGAGTAACGTTGACGAGGCATACGGAGGCACGCCGCAAGCAGTTCCGTGCGGAGGCGGGACTGGCGCAGCGAGGTGCGACCCGACCGGAACCAACGACTCAGACCATTTGTTCGTGTTCACGTCGAGCCCAACCAACAGCGGCGCCGGCGCAAACCACGCCTTCTACATCACGGTTATCTCCTAGCATCCGCCGGCCCCCGAGGGCAACTCGGCCCCAGGGGCAGGCGTCCGCCGCCTGCCCCTTGGGTGCTCACCCCAGCCCGCGCGCTCCCCGCCGGCCGAACGAGACGTGATCCCAGCCGTGCAGCCTCGGCGACTGGGGGAGCCAGGTGATGGCCAATCGGGTAATGGCCTAACACTACGGCGATCTAGGCAGCATGAAAGCCGTTGTTGTCGATCGCTACGGGGGACCCTTCCGGGTCGCCGAGCTGCCGATACCAGAGGCCACGTCAGGCCAGATCCTCGTTCGGGTTGAGGTAGCCGGCCTCAACCCCATGGACTGGAAGTTCGCCGATGGTGCCGTCCGCGAGCTCATACCGGCCGTGTTCCCGATGGTCATCGGTAGCGACGCTGCTGGCGAAGTAGCCGCCGTCGGTGGGTCCGTCAGCTGGTTTGGCGTTGGGGACAACTGCAAGGCGAGACAGTGCTCGTCGTCGGCGCCGGCGGAGGCGTTGGCTCGTACGCGGTGCAACTGGCCGTGGCGGCAGGCGCGGTCGTGCTGGGCACCTCGCGTCCGATCGCCCGAGAACGAATCCTCTCCTACGGCGCCGTCGACGTTATCGACCACTCCACCGTATCGGTAGCCGAAGCTGTTCGTGCCCGCTACGTCGATGGCGTCGACGTGCTGCTCGACATGACCGAGGGCGTAGACGCGTTCTCGCAGCATCTCACGGGCCGTGCGACGCGGCGGACTCGCGGCCTCCCTCACGCGGGCGGCGACACGCGTGGATGCCAAGGCTCTCGGTGTCCGCGCCATCGATATCGCACTCCAAATGGGGCCTGACCTCCCGGCGCGCATCGCGTCATCGATCGACACAGGCGAGATCGTGTTGCCGCCAATCACGCGCGTTGACCTCGACACCGCACCACAGGTGCTCGAACAAGCGAGTGCTGGCCACGCGGACGGCAAGACCGTCGTCATCCCATGAAGACGCGTTGTCCTTCGAGGGAGCCGGCCCGATGCTCGCCAAGCCCGTCACCGGCAAAGCCGAGGTCGAAGAATCCGTACGCATCGCCCACCAAGTACAGACCGCATCCTCATACACCACAATCATTGCCACCCCCAAACTCGTGTTCGAGCTCTTTGACTGCGACGCAGACGGCTACCCGATGGAGGGACTCTGGCTCCGACGCCTCGACGAGCAGGGACGCGTCACGGAATTGACCGTCATGCTCCGCCCCTATCCGGCGGTAACGATCCTGAGAAACCAGGCCAGAGAGCTCGCGAAGGCCACCGTACTCTCTGACCGCACCTACTGGGAGCTCCCGACGGCGGCCTGAACAATTCGGCCTGTCCCGTCCAGCTCGCTACGAATCTGACGATCCGGGCATGACATTCCACCGGGTGCCCCACCGGCGTGACTGCTTGTGGCCACAACGTCGAGCCTGATTGCGGTCTTACTCGGCGGTCAGAGAGCCACGGGACGTGCTTCGTGTCAGTTCGCGGGTCGACGGGCTTCAGGAGTCTGGTAGGTCGGGCTCGAGAAGATCTCCGGCCCAGATGTTGGGTGATTGAAGCGGTGCGCCGGGGCCGGAGCCGTGTTCCACGAGCCGGTTGAAGTCCGCGCGCTTGATGCGGACACGCCGGCCGATCCGCACCGCTGGGAGGAATCCGGTGTCGATCCATTATCGGGACGTCGAGGTTATGCGAACCGAGGTCGCCGGTACCCGCTCCGTCGGGTGAAGTGGTCATCAGGAGTTCGCATAATCAGGTCGCTCCGGCGCGGCGAAGGGGCGCTCCCGCGCGAGACCGTCGGATGTCGATCAAGGCAGCAGTCCGGACGCGGCCTGAGGGATCCGGTGAGGATGCTCCCGTTTCGACGATGGAGAGGTCTCAGCGTTGCGTCAGTCTTACGATCGTGAATCCTCTCCCGGTACTGTTGACGCGATGGCGATCATCGATCGTCCAAAGCTGGTGTTGGCGCTGTCGGCCCTCGCGCTCGCGATCAGCTCATGCGGCTCCGGCAGCCCGCAGCCACGGATCGCCGACACGTCTTCTCGTACGTACCGCGACCCGGCGGGATGGACGATCCAGGTGCCGCCTGGATGGCGCGTAACGCGCTTTACCGACGCCGGTGGGGCGACAGCGGTGACGGGCGCGGTGATCTCCAACGTGCGGCTACCGGCACCGGACCTTCTGCACGGCTATCCGATCCAGATCAACGGCCGCGTCCTCCCTGGGCGCGGTATCGGCTTGGTTATCGCCAATGATCCGTCCCGGAGTCTCTCGATCGGTGCGCTACCCTCGCCGCCGCTGCCGTCACCAGATGGCAAGGAGGACCGGTGGTCGATCGGCAGCGCCCCGTCGGGCTCCCCGTATATGGAGACGCTGCAATTCCGCAGGGCCGACACGACTTTCATCGCCAGCGCGCAAATCGGCGCGCACGCGTCAAGAGCTAACCTTCGCGCCCTGGGATCAGTCATCACGTCGCTTCGCTAACGCGATCAGCAGGTCGCAGGAACGCAAGGATGGTGGCGCAGTCCAGCTCCACCGAGTGCCATCGCCGCCGTCGCTCTGCCGCCGAACCGGCCGCGCGACCATGACTGCCTCTTCGGGCTATGAGCGGAAGCCTTACCGGGATGTCTTGGGCGCCTTTGGGCGGGGGCCCGATTATCCGGACTCCGACCGTACCGGCACCGCCCGCAACCTTGATTCTCGCGAGGCTAAGTCCGCATAACCGAGAGGTCCAGATAATGGATCTAATCCAGAATTCGGCCTTACCGGTCTTAAGTTCACCCGGTGGTGTAAACGTCCCGCCAGCACTGGTGATTGCCGTCGTTGACATGTACATCACGACATGATTCGTGGGCCTGGAGGCGAACGCTCGAAGCGCGTACGACCGAAACGACGGAATTGGCCGCCAGCCGACAGAACGTCAACGGCGCAGGGAAGGGGAAAGCTGTGCCGTCCGCCGTGAGGCGTCGGGGAACAGGCGCGGCGGTCCGCAAAGGTCGCTGCAACGCCACGAAGATAGCCGCCGGAGCCGCAGCTCGACGCCCTGCTACGCGTGAGACAAGGGTGCTTGTGCGGGCGCTGAGGAGCGGCCCGAAGAGCGTGGTCGGCGGCGCTGTCTCCTCTGACGTCGTTGCCGTGGAGGACATAGTGAACATATCGGGCAGCGAGAAGGCCGAAAGGTCTCGTTCGTTTACGTCGTGAACGCCTGAATCGGGGTGAACTTAAGATCCATTATCTGGACTTCCGGGTTATGCGGAATTGTGCCGTCGACGTAGTGCTGGCTCGGGAATCTGGCGGCCGCGGGTTCGGATAATCCGGGCGCTCTCTAGGTAGGCGATGACCCTCGTCGGAGGTCTTACGGCTCGTAGCTGGAACTAGCCCAAAGAAGCAGCCGACTCTCAAGGCTTGATGTGGATCACGAGCGTGGTGCAGCTTCCGATTCACGGATCCAGCGCTGGGCAGAACTGCGTGTGGTGGGCGACAAGCCTCTCGGTGCCGGTCGACACTGCCTCGTAGGTGACCGAGGCGCCCGACCGCGAAAGGATCTTGATCGCACCAGTTGTAGGCGTCGGTATCGGGAAGTCCAAGCGGCCGTTTTGCTCGTGCGTACGACTGAGAACCGTTGTCCGCGACGAATGGTCAAAGAGCTCGGCGAAATGAGCCCCGCGCAGGACCCCGACTCAATTGCGGCATGGCCAGGAGCCGAGAAGGTATACGGAGTCCCGCAGGTTGTCACTCTCGGCGAGGTCTGCGTGCTGTCTCCGCAGCCAGCCGTCGTGCCGAGCACGAGCAGCCCGACGAGCAATCGAAGCGCACCCATCACGTCCCGCCACTACAGGCAGCCATCAGCTGCATCACGGTCGACCGGCACGGTAGAAGCTGCTCCTTTGATCGAGATCCAGCGGTCTGGGGCACGCTCGTCGCGTTCGTGAGAGCGCTCGGATTATGCGAACTTCAAAAGCTCGTTGCTGGCCTTGTCATACAGGAGCGGCCCCTCGGCGTCCGTCGCAACGGCGGGAGTAACCTGGTGCGCGTCATACCCAGGACGGTAGCGTTACCCCAATGCCCGATGGGTTGATGACCGTGGTTGAGGTCGCGGCGATCCTCAAGCTAAACCAGCAGACCGTCAGGAACTCGATTGATTCCGCGTTCCTGCGGGCATTGCGGATCGACCGGCGCGTGCGGAACAAGCGCTCAGATTTTGATCGGGTCGTGGGACAGGGCTACAGCACCGAGCCGAAAGACCTGAGTAGACCGGTCGAAGGTGCTGCAAAGGAGACTCTCAACGCCATCGTCACGCAACCAGGAGACTGACTGCCTAATTCGGGTTCGAGCGCGCCGCCCGGCACCCATCCGGGCGTTGCGGCCCGCCCCCTGTCGTGTCTGGAGCTAGCAGTGGGCATCTCGTTGTGAGGTGAGACCGCCAAAAGGGTGGAACGAGCGTTGGTGGAAATTTCGCCCCGTGTCCGAGGTTGACATCTCTCCGGCGACCACGCGATGCTCGTGGCCGCGGCCGGTCTGACTTGTCGCCTACTCAGTTTAGTAGTTTTTTGATCAGGACCATTCTCAATATTTTTCCCATTTCGGTCGCGGCCGTGGTAATAATTCCGCGTGGGCACGAATGGTGGCGTGGTGCAACTTTGCGAAAGTTGTGCAACGTTGGCAAAGATGCCCCGTGCTTCTCCCTGCTAGACGTTCCGGGTGACCTGGAGGTAGACAGTGAACCGTAGCGGACTAAAGCTTCTTGGCGTCATTGCACTCGTGGCGAGCTTGCTGGCGGTCCCTGCCACCGCCATCGCGGCGCCTGCTGGCCACAAAGCAGCAGTCGGGCCTAAGACCGGCGAATGGCAGCGAGCGATGGCGTCGCTCCGCCTCCCAGGCGTCGGCTGCTTCATAGCTTCCTTTCCCGTCGTCAGATGGCAGCGAGCCGTTTGTAAACGAGCGCCGCGCCAACCCTTCGAGCCGCCTCGCGGCCACCCCCCACTAACCGTAGGCGATGGTGCCAACGACTACGTGGCCCAAGTGACCGGCACGATATCGAGCGCCACCGGGTCGTTCCCGAGCGTCAGCGCCGGTGCAACTGAGACAGGGCAAATCTACGGCGCGGGGCCCCAGGTTGCGAACGCCTTCACGCTACAGCTCAACACCAAACCGTTCACCACCCCGGTGTGCTCAACGGCGCACGTCCCGAGCCAGTGCCAGGGCTGGGAGCAGTTCGTCTACGACACGCACTCCAACGACGTATTCATCCAGTTCTGGCTCGAAGGCTACAACCAGCCGACTTGCCCGTCGTCATCATGGGCCACCACCCCACTAGCGCCTGGCGATTGCTACACGAACAGCCCCACCCCCGCTGCCAGTTCGCTGCCCGGAGGGCCCCTGAAGGTGCCGGCCCTGAGCGGCATCCAGCTCACGGGTTCCGCGACAGCGGGTGGCATGGACTCAGTAGTCCTGACCACCGGGGCGGGGACAGCCACGGCGTCCAACGTGGACAGCTTGCTCCACCTATCAGGGGCCTGGAAGGACGCCGAGTTCGCGATCCTTGGTGACGCCGACGCCGGTGAAGCGAACTTCGGCGCGAACACGACGCTGTCGGTAGAAACGACGACACATAGCGCGACGAAGATGGCGCCGACATGCGTGGATACGAGCTACACGGGGGAAACGAACAACCTCGATCTGACCGGGACTCCGGCCGTCAGTTTGACACCGGCTCCGTCAATCACGTCGGAACAGACCAACACTGCGGGCGCATCGCCGGGGTCGTGCGCCGCGGCTCAAGGCATCGGCGACACGCACCTAGCGACCTTCGAGCGCCTGTTCTATGACTTTCAAGCGTCAGGTGATTTCACGCTGGCGACGGCAGGCCCCAACTTCGTTGTACAGACCCAACAAGTATCCGGCGCCCCGACCTGGCCCCTAGCCGACGTCAACCAGGCGATCGCGACACGGATCGGCAACATTGACGTCGCGGTCTGCTCCGCGCCACCACGGCTCATCGTCGGCAGGGCGACGGTTAACCTCCCAGACGGCGGGGAGATCTTCCTGCCCGGCGGCGGCGAAATCTCACGGTCCGCCGCCAACGGCTACCTGATCCGGGGAGCTAATGGTGATTCCGTGGAGGCGCAGGTCAACCTGGGAAGCCCGAACTGGATCAACACATACGTGGGCCTAGGGACCTGGCCAACCACGGTAAGAGGGCTCCTCGCCAGCGCCTTGACCAACGCTGACGCCGTCGAGTCGAGCACCGGGGTTGTGCTGCCGGCCCCCTTCCCGATCGATAGCTTCTACAACCAGTACGGCGACAGCTGGCGGGTCCCCGCCGGCCAGTCGATGCTCTCGGTCTGCGGCAAAAAGGTGGCGAGCGCCAACTCCGAGCAGCTGTTCTACGCGAACGACCTTCCGACCAAACTCGCCGACCGTGGCCGCGCAGAGTGCGTCGCCACCGGCGTTGAAGCGCCTGCGCTGCTCGGGGCCTGCACACTCGATGTGGTCGTGCTCAACACAAAAGAAGCAGCCGCGGTATACCGCACCCTCCCGAAAAACCTCACCTTGGGGCAGATCATTCTGCCGCCACTTAGTCCGGATCCACCGATTCGGGTGGGGTCGGGGCCGTGACGCGGCCGCTCGAACAGTGGAGGCTGCCACGGCCGGCAGGGGTACGCCCGCTAGCGGTTGCTCAGTCGGCGGGAGCGCACGGATCCGGTTAGCGCGTCGCTGTAGTCGCCATGCCAGGGCCAGCGGGCCGGGAGATGAAAGTGTCCAGCCCAGCCGTGGTAGGTGACGCGGCGGTCGTCACGGCAGCGCAGTCCACGCGACGTTGGCGTTGGAGCGGCAGTGTCGTGGAACCGCGGATGCGTGGCTGACCTGTCCTGCCAGACGGAGGGCGTTTGCGGAACTAGGAGCTCCGCTTGCGCCCTCAATGACAAGGGCTCACTCTGCAGCTTTTCCATCTACGACCGCACAAAGCCGGTCACGTAGCTCAGCCAGATCGCGGACGGGCAGTTCAAACCCATCTCGCGCGCCTTGGCAGCCCCAGCATGTCTGCGCCATCTGGCGTCAGCGTCGCTCCTTCATCGATCGTGTAGGCCTCGACCGCTCCGTATACGGCTGCGCTAAGTTCGTTGGTGACAGCGTGTGTGTCCACGCCAAGGGCGCGATCCTGATCGCTGAACGACACTGCTCGCTCGAAAAGCGCGCGGTGCCCTCGCGGCTGTTGACCTGGCCGGCGCCTTGAGCTCGCTGGCCGAGGGCGCCGAGCACCCGATCGCCACCGGCGAGAAAACAGCGTCGAGCTTGCCGCCCGACACCTCGGCAGGACGCGGTCCGACGCTGCGGGAGCCTCATGCTGTAAGCCAGCGGACATCACGTCGCGAAGGCGCCGGATAACGGGTGTTAATGACCAATTGCCTGGTCTCAAGTGGTGGATCAGCCCGCGCTCTGTGCACGTCGTCCGAACCGGCAGCGAGGTGCGTGTCGAGGCTCGTGCTCGCAATCCCTGGCAAAGCATCAGCGTTGGCCCGCCGGCGGCTGGCGCGCCTCCTTGGGCGATAGGAGGCGCGCGATTCGGCGGTCGGCGCCGTTCGTCGCCACCTTGGGACCAGCATCGACGCCCCGCCGGACTACTGCTTCGATCCGGGCGCTAGCACGAAGGCTGCAAGCACGCGACGCGCGTTTGTGGCGATGAGCAGGTGCGCAGCCACGCGCAGGTCGAACACCCGCTTTCGTTCTCGCGCGGGCATCAGGACTACGACATCGGCTGGTTGTGTCTGGTCGGGCGAAGCGATCGGCGCCCACGTCGTGGCTCCTCCGGATTGGCGTCCGCGCGCTGAGCAGCTCGACAGCCGAGTGCCCGCCGCGCAGGTCGAGCTCGACCCGGCGATCCTCGACCGCATCGACGAGATCGTCCAGCCCGGCGTCAACCTCAACCCCGCCGATACTAGCTACCGCGAGCAGGCCCTCAAGCCGCCCCTCCGGCGACGGTAGACAGCCGGCTTCGGGAGGCGCCATCGGGCGGCCTCCTGACCCGGGCGTCGGCCACCTGAGGGCTCGGGGTCGATGCTCCCCGGCAACGGCGTCTTGACCTGGCGAATGGTGTGGATGCTCCCGGGCTTGGGAGGATGCGTCTGATATGGCATCGTCGTTTCCGTGGGGTGATCTCCCGATCGCGCTTGGCGAGCTGCTGCGATCCGGTCTGTCGGACGTGGTCGAAGAGGTCATCGCGGCGGTTCGCGCGGAGGTTCCGGAATACGATCAGCCGCTGGAGGGCGAGTTCGGGATGTTGATCTCGCGCGGCGTCTCGGTGGCGCTCGAGCAGTTCGTGGGGCTTCTCGGCCGCGACGAGGACCTGCCGGATCTCGCCATGTCCGCTGGGCTGGGTCGCGCCGAGCACCGGGCTGGGCGTACGCTTGACGCGCTGCAGTCGGCGTATCGAGTCGGCGCCCGGGTGGCGTGGCGAGCGATGGCGCAGGCTGGCGCTGCTGCGGGTGTCGAGTCGACCACGATGTACCGGCTCGCCGAGGCGATCTTCGCCTACATCGATCGTCTCGCGGCGGCCTCGGTTGCTGGGTTCGCTGAGGCCGAGGCGATGCGCGCGGGTGCCTTGCAAGCGCGACGCCACGCGCTGCTTGAGTTGCTCGCAAGCGCGACACGGCCTGACCGCGCGGAGGTCGCTCGCCGGGCGGAGGCAGCCGGGCTGTCGCCGCCTCCTTCGCAGGTGGCGGCGCTCGCTGTCGGTTCGAGCGACCCGGGTCAGCTCGCGCGGCGGATGCCATCCGGCTCGATCGGCGCAGCGCTGGATCCGGTCGGCCTGGTGCTGATACCCGACCCCGAGGGGCCGGGTCGTCCGGCTCGGGTGCGCGCGGCTTTGCGCGACCGACCGGCGGTGCTCGGGCCGACGGTGGCGTGGGAGGACGCGAGCGTATCGGCCCAGCGGGCGCTACTCGGGTGGTCGGTGCACTCCGCGGGAGGGCTCGGCGAGGATACGCTGGCGCGCACCGACGATCACCTCCTCACCCTGCTCCTCGCCGCGAGTCCACGGTTGACCGCCGACGTGATCGCACGCCGCCTCGGAGCGCTCGCGTCTATGACGACGGGCGCCCGGGAGCGCGCGATCGTCACTCTTCAGGCCTGGCTGGATGCGCATGGCGACGTTTCAGCAGTCGCTAAGGCGCTTCGAGTCCATCCCCAGACGGTGCGCTACCGGCTCACCGGCCTACGCGGGGTCCTCGGCGACGGGGCGCTGGATGATCCCATCGCGAGACTCGAGCTGGCGCTCGCGCTTCAGGCCGCGACCGCCTTCAGCGTCCGCTCGCCGGGCGCCGGCGGCGACGCCTCCACGTCGCGCGGCCCGGATGCCTCCGACGCCCGCCCGCCGGGAAGCGCGTAGCGGGCGATCTTGATCAGCACCTGCGCGTACTGCCGGTAAAGCGCTCCGCTGGTGTAGGGCAGACCGTGGCGCTCGCAAACCTCGCGGACGCGCGGGGCGATCTCCTGGTAGCGGTTACTCGGCACGTCGGGGAAGAGGTGATGCTCGATTTGGAAGGACAGGTTTCCCGCCATGATGTGTAACAGCCGGGCACCGTCGAGGTTCGCCGAGCCGAGCAGCTGACGCACGTACCAGTCTCCGCGGGTCTCCCCGTCGAGCTGCTCCTCCGTGTAATCGAAGGTCTCGGCTCCGTCGGGGAAGTGACCGCAGAAGATGATCGCGTGCGACCAGACGTTGCGCACGAGGTTCGCGCCCAGCGAGCCGAACAGCGCCGGCACCGCCGAGGGACCGGAAAGCGCCGGCCACACCAGATAGTCCTTGACGACCTGTTTGCCAGCTTTGCGAGCCAGGCGCTTGACGTCGTCCCCGACCGCCGACCATGTCTTGCGTCCGCGGCGGGCTTCGTCGAGCTCGAGATCGTGCAAAGCCACGCCCCACTCAAAGAACGCCGCCAGCACAAGGTTGTAGAAAGGCTGGGTCAGGTACACCGGATGCCACGGTTGGTCCGGGTCGATCCGCATGATCTCGTAGCCGAGGTCGCGGTCCTTGCCGACGACATTGGCGAACATGTGGTGCTGGAAGTTATGCGAGTGCTTCCAGCTCTCCGCGCTCGAGACGTTGTCCCATTCCCACGTGGACGAGTGGATCTCGGGGTCGCGCATCCAGTCCCACTGGCCGTGCATGACGTTGTGACCAATCTCCATGTTCTCGAGGATCTTGGCCACCGACAGCGCCGCCGTTCCGAGTAGCCACGCGGGCGGGAACAGGGACACCAGCAACGCGGCGCGACCTCCAACCTCGAGCGTGCGCTGCGTCTTGATGACTTTGCGAATGTAGTCGGCGTCGTGCTCGCCGACGTCGGCCATCACCTCATCGCGGATCGTGTCCAGCTCCGCGCCGATCGCCTCGAGCTCGTCTGGTGTCAGGTGTTCGATCGGGCTGGGGGTCACGTGAGCCTCCGGTTTAGAGTTCGATTTCGACAGCGCCGGCAGCGGCCGAGCAGCAGGTCCGGACCAGCTGGCCCTCCGCACGCTGGATGTCACCGGTGCGCAGGTCGCGAACCGCCCCTGAGACGAGCCGACCAACGCACGTGTTGCAGATCCCCATTCGGCATCCGCTAGGCAGCAGAGCGCCTGCCTCTTCCCCGGCGACCAGAATCGGTGTCGCCCCGTCGGCATCGGCCTCGCGACCGCTGACCGTGAAGCGGACGGTGCCACCTTCACCGATGGTCGCGGCAACAACCGGGCGGAAGCGCTCGATGTTGAGCTGATCAGGCCGGTTGAGCGCCGAGACCCAGTGTTCGCTGAGGGCATCGAGCAGACCGGGGGGTCCGCAGGCCCACGTATCGCGCCTGGGCAGGTCGCGGACAAACGCGTCCAGCCTACGCATGGTGAATACTCCGTGCCTGTCGTCGTGGTGCTCGTGAAGGCGGTAGCGCAGCGACCCCTGGCGATGCGCGAGGCGCCGCAGCTCGTCCCCAAAGATCGCGTCGTCATGACGAGGAGCGAGGTGGACGTGCACCACGTTGCGCAGCGCTCCGCGCTCGGCCAGGTCGCGCAGCATCGCGGCGACCGGGGTGATGCCGCTGCCCGCCGTGACGAACAGGATCCGTCGCGGGAGTGTGACTGGCAGGGTGAACTGGCCGGTCGGCGGCGCGAGGCGGACCACGTCTCCGCGGTGAGTGCGTCGTGCGAGGTGGTTGGAGACGATCCCGTGCGCGACCGCCCTGACGGTGATCGCGATGCGCCCGTCCCGCCGATTCGGCAGAGAGGTCAGAGAATAGGTGCGCCAGTGGCGGACACCGTCGACGTCAACGCCCACGCGCACGTACTGCCCGGGCGCGTGCGCCGGCCATCCCGCGGGCGTTCTGAGCCAGATGGTCGCGGCGTCAGCGGTTTCCGGTAGGACGCCATCGACGACCCCGCGCGGCTCCCGGCGCGCCCACAGCGGGTTCAGGTACCCCAGATAGTCGTCCGGCAACAGCGGCGTCGTCAGCATCGCGGCGGCGGCAGCGAACCGCCGGGGGGATATCGGGAGCGTCGCACGCATCGACATCCACCATAGGCGCAAGGACCGCGACGATTCTTCCCCCTTCACCACGCTGACCGCAAAATATCTGTTGCAAATGCACAATCCCGCATCAGCTCCGGACTCAGGTGGTGCGGCCGGCTTGGAGATCGCCGTCAGCCGGTTCTAACCTCGGAGAGATCCATCGTGGCCGAGATTGTGTGGAACTTGACGTCCGGGGGAGCAACAAGCGTCTCGGGGATCGCCTGCATGAACTCTCTGATGTGGGAGGTCTTGAAATGCCGCTGGAGCGCCTCGCTGCTCTCCCACTCTTCGACGAACACGAACTCGTTCTCTACCTCGGTGTCCTCATACAGGCGGTAGCTGATGCACCCTGTCTCCTCGCGCGACGCTGCCGCGACCGCGTGTCCAATCCTGACAAGCGCGTCGCGCTTATCCGCATCGGCCTGAACCCGTCCAACGACAACGATCATCGCATCTCCCCTCGATCCGCTAGCACGCCCACGGCGCCGGTAAAGCGCGGGTTATTCGTCTCGACACTCGCACCCCGCATCTCGAGGCATGAAACTGCTTCTTGGAGGCTCTGTCCGGCTCGGACCTTAGGTTCCGGTCCATCTGGGACAGGGGCTTCTTGGGAGAACGCAGACGGGTAGGCCGTTTTGATCGATGGGCTTCGAGCCCGTGCTTTTCGTTCGGCCGCCCCTGCGACTTGCCTGGATTGAGCTGCGAGTCACGCCGCGTGGCGAGGAGCTGTCCGAGCTTGATGAACGTGACCGAGCCGTCCTCAAGCGCGAGGCGCAGCGACCCCGCGAGCTGCTCGCGGCCGTCGTGGGTCTGGAGCTCGGTGCGGCGGGTGCCGCGCAGGTAGGGGAGCATTCCTCGGCGGAGCAGGATCCGGCCGATCTGGGAGTAGCGCCGGACCCGCCTGGCTCGCTTGTGCAGCCCTCGGATCAAATAGAGCGGCCCGGGCATCGTGCCGCTCGCCACCATCGCCTCGAAGATGACCAGCACCAGCATCGCGATCAGTAGCGCGATCGCGATTCCGAGGGTCACGAACCACACGGCGGGTAGGAACGACCAGCTGCCGTTGTGCTTGACGATCGAGCTGCCGATCGCCGTGATGATCGGCGACGCGCACGCCAACGCGACGATAGGCCGCCAATCGTCGCGCGCATCGGCGACAGGCGAAGACCGAGCAAGCGGCGAACGCGTACACGGGCACGGTCAGGGCAACCGCTAGGACAACGAACAGGACGGTTACGGCGGTCATCCCGGCCCGCCGGATCCGGTCGCGCTGGTGTCGACCAGCACTCCCAACAGCTCGCCGATCGTCGGCTCTCGACCGATTGGCGCTGGCAGCGGCAAGTGGTTCTGGATGCGGTAGCGATTGCGACGGCCGTCCTTTCGCTCAACCACATAGCCGGCTTTGGTCAGGTCGTTGACGGTAACCGGCCGCTGCCGAACCCGCTGATCGCCACAAACGCGCATCAGGTGCTTGCAGATCCGTGGCTAACGCTTCCGTCAAAGCAGTAGCCGGCGCCGGGAGCCGATCTCGCTCCCAACGCGCCGCCGAAGACCGACAACGCGACCAAACCGGCGCTGCTCCTATCGCCCAAGGAGGCGCGCCAGCCGCCGGCGGGCCAACGCTGATGCTTTGCCATGGATTGCGAGCACGAGCCTCGACACGCACCTCGCTGCCGGTTCGGAATAGCGATGAAGGCGGGCGGGCCTCCTCGAGGTGGCGGTAGCCGCGGGCAGGAGGTCGGTCCTCCGTCTCGAACGGCATGGGTTGAGGCGCGCGCGGATACCGGCCGCGCGGCCGGCCATCCGAATCAGAGAACCGACCCTTGAGCACACGGTACGCGGTGCGCTGGGCTGATCCTGCCCGCGTAGCGCCGGGAAAGGAGAAAGGTTCGTGTTGCATGTTTGTCTTGATCTGAGTCGTAAGCGGGTTGATGTTTGTCTGATCTCCGACCAGGGGGAGCTGATCGATCAGTTCCCGGTGCCGGCGGATCGCGACGGTTTGCATGGGCTCGCGCGCCGCGTGGCGGTCTATGACCAGCCGGTGAGGGGCGTGATCGAGTCGATGAATGGCGTCCGGTTCGTGCACGACGAGCTCGTCGCGCACGGCTGGGATGTGCTGGTGGCCGACGCGCAGCGGGTCAAGGGGCTCGCGCCGTTGGCGTGCAAGACGGACAAGATCGATGCGCGGGTGCTGTCCACGCTGTCGTTCTATGACCTGGTGCCAGCGATCTGGCTCCCCACCCCGGAGCTGCGTAAGGAGCGTGAGCGCTCGCCCTGGCGGCTGCACCGGGTCAAGCATCGCTCGAGGCTGAAGAACCGGGTTCACTCGACGCTGACCTGTGTTCGGCTACCAGGTCGCGATGGCTGACCTGTTCGGCCACGGCGGCCGCCGACTGCTCCGAGAGCTCGACATCCCCGAGCCGTGGCGCGACCACGTCGATGCCAGCGTGGAGCTGATCGACGAGCTCGAGCTGCGGATCTCGCAGATCGAGCACGAGCTGCAGCGCTCGGGCGCCGATCATCGCTACGTCCCGATCCTGATGAGCGCTCCCGGGTTCGGGTGGATCACGTAGCTTCACGGTCGCGCGCGAGCTCGGTGACATCGCCCGTTTCTCCACGCCAACCAAGTTCGTCGGGTACACCGGTCTGTGTCCCCGCGTCAGTCAGTCCGCCGATGTCGATCTGCGTGGTCCGGTGTCCAAGCGCGGCCCGCGGTATCTGCGCTGGGGGCTGATGGAGGCCGCCGTCCATGCCTGCAGCCATCCGCTCTACAAGGAGCGCTACCAGCGGCTCAAGCGTCGCCACGGCCGCCAGCGCGGCGCGAAGGTGGCGCAGATCGATCTTTCCCGCCAGCTCGCGACCGCGATCTGGTACATGCTCACTCGTAATCAACCCTTCGCTCCGGCAGGCGCCGCTTTTCGTCTGGCTGCCTGACAGCCCTTTTTGGAATTGCGCCACCGGAGCGAGCCCCGATAGAACCCAGTCCTCGAAGTTGATGAGCGCGATAGAGAAATGAGCACTGCTCCAACGGCCCCACCCGCCCGCGGCCCGTGACAGTAACTTCCTGCCAGGTTCACGTTGCCGTGTCAAGCGTCACACAGTAAAAAGCGTTCACAATCGTGGCTGTTGATGCTTGACACGGCAACGCTCACCCGGCAATCTGGCAGGCATCGTTGTCAGAGGTCTGACAGGGGTCTTGACAACAGGCCCGCCTTCATAGAGACGAGCAGCACGAGCGACCCCTGCTCGCCTCCAGACGCCTCCATCGCCGGGCGGATGCGGAAGCGCTCCCCGGGGTAGCCGGAGCGGACACCTCGTTTCGCGCCGCGCCGCGCCGCGAACCTCGTCCGACTGAATGGGCGACGTGCATCGCGCCGAAAGAAAGCCTCCAGCCAACCTGTCCTGTCGGGGCTGGCATGTCTTAGGCGCGCCAACGGCCTCACGGTTCGCCGTAAGCGGGGCCGGGACGACAGCGTGCAGAATCAAGGCGATGCCTATGCAGCGTCACCCGCGTTGCCCGGGGTCGGCGACCTGCTCTGTTCGAGTCACCACTGAGGATCGTCGCCTCGACACGCTGGCTCGAGCGAGCGGGTGGGCCGATGAGCACGGTGGCGGCGCTTGAGAATGCCCCGGGGTCGAGGTCTTGACGAGCGGAGCGGCCATCGGTCCACGATCGTGATGCGGCATTGACGCGTGTAGTCCTCGACTGACCCTGCGCCCACGGCGGGCGTGCCGTGTGGCCGGCATCGAGCTGGCCCGGCGGGGCGCGTGCGGGTCTCGGTTGATGCGCTCCGGCGCCGGCTCGCGGACTAGCCAAAATTCGAGCGACACCGGGCGGTCCCTCGGGCGGTGTGCTGGGGACGTCCGGGCGCGGCGTCACGAGCCCGGTGCTGCATTGCCGTGCTAGACCGCCTCGGCAGGCTCGAGCACGAAAACCTCGACCGCGAGGTCGGGATCGATGTGGTTCTGGCTCATGAACGCGATCACCTTGCGATCGAGCTCCCGTTCGACGATTCCGACGAGTTCGTCGCGCATAACGAGTTGATAGTCGTGGCGGAGTTGGATGACGCGATCCGCGCGGCCGTTCTCCACGAGGGTGCGCTCGCCCTTCGTGAGCGTGTCCGCGAGCAGGACGGTCACGATGTTCTCATTGATTGTGGTCTTCGCCTTCGTCGGCCCTCGACCGGTGTGTCGGTGCAGTAACTGCACCGTGGAGGTGGCGATCTTCGCCGAGGGCCCTTGGCTCTCGTGCTGCTGGTCCATGGGGACGCCTTTCAGCCGCATCCTCGGGCGGGTGTTGTGCACCACGAGAGGGAGAGGAAGCGTGGGAGCCCCGCAGGCAGCGTTGGGCTACAGCCTACTGCCCTCTGGGCCTGTAGTCAGCGTCCGTGGTCGTTTCGTCGGCAAATTGCGGAGTCCGAGCTGGCGGAGCGGGTCGATCTGTGGTAGCCCGTGCTTTACCGAGCGGGACCGGCGGGTTGCACGCTACGGGCAGCCGCGGGACCCGAGAAAGGAGGCGCGCCGATGAGAACTCGCGCGCCACTGACCTTCGACCGAAGCCAAGAGCAGGTCGAGGGCATGATGGAGCGGGGCACGGCGTTCTCCCAGGTTGAGGACGCGATTGACACCGCCGAGCTATCAACGCAGCACAAGGCCGCCTTGTGGCTTCTCGCGTGGTCGCTGCGCGACCACGCGCAACAGCGCTCCGACGCACGGCTCCTGTTGGCTGCCGTTGGCGCGTCCGGATGGGGGGCCGGTAATGCACGCGCGGCGCCTAACCGTCCAGTTGCTGCCCGGTGATCGGCACCCGCTGCCGCTCGAGCAGGAGGCCGGGAGGTTCCGTCAGGACGGACTGGGTCGCCTCGGCTTGCTACCGCGCGAGACGGAGCTACTGGGCGCCGTTCGGGCGATTGAGGAAGCGGCGGACGTCGCTTGGGGGCTTTGCCTGGGCCCGGACGCGGTCCAGACTGGCTCGCTAACCTGTCAGCCGAACTTTGCGGACACGCGGTCGCCGGCACCGAGCTCGTAGGGCTTGGTCGAGGACCGTCAACGCGCGCGATAGCGACGTGACCGCGAAACCTGGGCCGGTAACGAGCCTCGGTCAACCAACGAACACCCGTCTCTGAGCCACGAGAAGACCCTGCTGGGCCCCACGAGGCGGCATCTGGAGATCCGGGCCGCGGTTCGGGAGCGCGTTGAGGTGATCCTTGGGGTCGTGGACTCGGACACTGATCGTTGTGCGAGATGCCCCCACGGCGGTCGTCAGGAGGGCGAGCGAGTCGGGAGCGCGGGTGGCGTTTGAAGTCGGTGAGCGTGTCGTGGCGCAGTCCGAGTCAACGCAGCGCCGATCCCGCTCGGGTGTCGTTGAGGAAGTGCTGCTCGGCGAGTCGTCGCCTCGTTATCGGATCCGCTGGGACGATGGGCACGAGAGCGTCTACACACCCGCCGGCGGCGCTCTGCGAGCCGGACAACGCCGCAAGAGGCACCGGCAAGCGGCGCCATGGAAACCAAACAACCTGCGACGCGGCGATCCGCCCCGCGCTCGGCGAGAGACCAGACGCCACGCGCTCAGCCGACTCCCGTCGGGGCGCAGAACGAGGCTGACGGAGTGGCTTGGCTTTGCCTGGCCAAGCCGCGCGGCGTGCGGTCCTAGGGCCGTGGCCGCGCGCTCGATCACATATCTGTTTAGCTCGAGCTCTGAGACGACGGCGGCTGGGAACGCGATCCCGGCCGCGTGCAGCTCGGCGAGCGCGACTGGCTGGTCGACGGCTTGGCGCAGCCGCTCTAGGGGTCGCTGTTGCCGCGGTCAGCGAGCGTCCTTAAGCGAATGTCGTCGTTGAGCGAGATCGTGCGCACCTGAGCGTTTCAAAGCTGCGCTCGTGCCGCTGGATGCTTGCCGATTGGGGGTCGCAGCGCGCCACTGCGTTGGGCTGTCACCGACGTGCGTGCTGCGCGATCTTGGCCACTGGGTGGCGACGTCGGTGCGCTGAGGCAGAACCCGACGTTGCTGGAATTTCGTGACGCTCTCGCGACGGCGGGCATCCGGGCTCTCAGAGCGCTGCTGGCGTCGATCTGTGATGCTGTTGTGAACGTGGTGTGAACGAGAACTGGAGTTGATGCGTTGGCAGTCGATGCGATCGCGGTCGAGCCGATCCCTGAGACGTCCGGTGCCGAGCGGGCTGTCGCCGACGTGCAGGCGATCGGAGCGCCGGCGGCGGAGGCTGAGCGTGTCCGCGATTCGGTTCCGCTGTGGTTTCACACGTTCGCGCTCGCGCCGGGGATCTACACGCCGGGTATCGCCCGGGATCACGGCTATCGCCTCGGGATGCTCGGCGCGGATCGTTTCGCGGGCCGTAGCGTGCTTGATGTGGGCGCGTTCGACGGCTTCTACAGCTTCCTCGCCGAGGCCCGCGGTGCGCGGCGGGTTGTCGCGCTCGACAATGAGCAATACGTCGACTGGGTGCATGGTCGCTTTGGCGTGACGCTTCCGGGCGGAGCCGGGTTCCGCGCGATCGCCGGGCTGGTTGGATCCCGGGTCGAGTACCGGCGGATGGACGCGTTCGACGTGCACGGGCTCGGCGAGCGCTTCGATGTTGTGTTGTGTTTCGGCATCTTGCATCGGGTGACCGACCCGATCAGGTTGCTGGGGGCGCTCGCCGGTGTGCTGGCGCCGGGCGGCGAGATCGTGCTCGAGAGCTACGGCTCGCGGCTGCGCGCCGACGCTCCCGCGATCGAGGTTCACGAGCCGGGCGACGTGTATGCCCGCGATGAGTTCGTCTACTGGGGCTTCTCGGCAGAGGGCCTGCGGCGACTAGCGCGGATCGTTGGCCTCGACGCGGTCGACGTCGTAGACGAGCTGGAGATCGACGGCCACCCACGGATTCTCGCGCTGCTGCGAGCGGTCGGCTGACCGTCGCCGGCGATCACGCGCCTCGTGGTCCTCGCTCACGCCGCCACTGACGATCGCGCGGCAACGTCATGGTGCCGCGCTGCCGGTCGATCGGTTCTGATCGCGTCGAGGCTGTTACCCGACTCGTTGTCGTGTCGCACTCAGAACGATCAGGTCGATTCGCGGCGATGCAGGCAGCCGCCCGCTCCCCCGATCGGAGAGAAGCGACCGGCGGAACTCTCGCGTGGTCGACTCTCGCCATCGCTCGTCGCAGTTTCCCTCGGCCCGGCAGAGAATCAGCGACGCGTCCACCACACAGCAACGCATCCCCTCCAGGCAGGACCTAACTCGACGTCAATCGAGCGGATAGTCGACCGCATAGGGGTGGCGGGCACGAGCGAAGCACGGAACTCGCCACCGCCGGCCACCGCGCTCTCGTCGGGTCCGTCCGCGCTGTTAGCCGCTGCTGGGGTCGACGAGTTCGAGCGCGCCGAAGCCGGCTAGCGGCGCGTCCACGAGGAACATCTCGATCGTGAGGTCTGGTTCGACGTGGGCTTGGCTGAGGAACGCGAGCACCTTGCGTCCGGTCAGTTCTTCGATCATCTCGCTGTAGCGGACCTTCATCATCCGTTGGAAGTCGCGGCGCATCTCGAGCACTCGTTCGGGTTCGTGGCCTTCCATCATCGTGCGCTCGATGGCAGTGAAGCCACTGTCGGTGAGCACGCAGACGATCAGGTTGTCGAGCACGTAGGTCTTGGCCTTGATCGGTCCGCGTCCGTAGTGCTCGCGGACCAACGAGACGATCCGGTTAGTGATCTCGGCGAGCAGCTTGCCGCCCGCGAGCGGCGGGAGCGCAGGATCGCCATGCGCACGCTCGACCGGCCCGAAATCGCCGACTGCCGGCTTCTCGATCCCTCGCCTGTCTGCGCTGCTACTCACTCGTGTCGCCGATCTTCACTTCACCGGCTCGCGGGCCAACCGCAGCCACCTCGAGCCCGTGCCCAGACGGTACCACCCCCACACGACTCTCGAGTACGCCACTCTCTAGCACACCACTCTTGCGCGTTGTAATCAGTCGCAGATCGGTGTAGCGTCGCCGGTTGGCGCGGGACGAGAGTTCGTGCTCCGTGCTTGACGGCACCCCACGCACCGACGGGACCCTGTTTGATCGGCGCGGCAAAGGCGAGCCGTAAAGGTGTCGGCATCCGAGCTTCGGGAGCTTGAAGAGGTCAAGAGTCTGCTGGCACGCGGCCAGCAGGTCGGTGTGCTCACACACGCCGAGATCGCGTCCGCTACGGCCGAGCTCGACCTCGACGATACCGACGTGGAGGAGCTCCATGGTTTCTTTGAGCAGGCGGAGATCGAGCTCGTCGAGGAGGTCGATCCCGCGCTCGCGGCGCAGGCGGTGGAACGCGCGCCGGAGAGGCGCGGTCGGCGCAAGCCAAAAATCGCACTGGACCTCAAGCCGGACATGAGCACCGATTCGCTGCAGCTGTTCCTGAAGGACATCGGCAAGGTGGGGCTGCTGACTGCCGAGGAGGAGGTTGATCTCGCCAAACGGATCGAGCGTGGCGAGCTGGACGCGAAGCAGAAGATGGTCGAGTCGAACCTGCGGCTGGTCGTCTCGATCGCGAAGAACTACCGCAACCAGGGGCTGCCGTTTCTCGATCTGATCCAGGAGGGCGCGATCGGTCTCGTCCGCGCGGCGGAGAAGTTCGACTACCGGCGAGGCTTCAAGTTCTCGACCTACGCGACCTGGTGGATCCGGCAGGCCGTCGCCCGCGCGCTTGCCGATAAGGCGCGCACGATCCGGATCCCGGTCAACATCGTCGAGAAGCTCAACAACATCGCCCGGGCCGAGCGCAGCCTGACCACGACGCTCGGCCGTGAGCCGACGGTCGAGGACATCGCCGAGGCGACGGGGATCGACCCGCGCGAGGTCGAGGCGATCAAGCACTCAGCGCGGGCGCCGATCTCGCTCGAGACGCCGCTCGGAGACGAGGAACAGTCCGAGTTCGGCCAGTTCATCGCCGACCCGCAAGCCGAGTCGCCCTACGAGCGCGCCGTGGACGTCCTGACCAATGACGCCCTGCGAGATGCGCTTGAGAGCCTCTCGTATCGCGCCCGGCGCGTGCTCGAGCTGCGCTATGGCCTCGGCGGCGAACCCCCGTGCACACTCGACGAGATCGGTCGCACGTTCAACGTCACCCGTGAACGGATCCGCCAAATCGAAAACCAGTCACTCAGGAAGCTGCAAAACCTCCGCGAGACACAGCAGCTGCGAAATGGCGAGACCACCTCCGGCGATGCGCTACGACCGCTCGGCCACCGAACCTAGACGCCCGTCGAGGTGATCCGGATCCCGGGGCTGAGAGCGAAGCCGACGAGATCAGACGCGTCCCTCAGCCGACCAGCCAGACCGCGCCGTCGCGCACCTCGACCAGGAAACTCTTCATCAAACCGAACGCCGGCCGTCGCCTTCACAACACCCGCCAGCGGCTGAACGCTCCCGAGGACTCCCCGGGCCACCGCGCCGGTACCGACGTCGTACAGCCGCGTGCCACCGGGCACTGCAGGTAACCGTCGTCAGTCACTCCAAGCGCGTGGTCGATATCGTCGGTGATCATTCGAGCGGTCGGCTCGAGCTGAAACGGTGCCCGCGCCCGCAGTCGTCGCTCTTGCTTCCTCCGCGTCCGCAGCACCAGAACACGGAGGACCATCTGCCCCGAAACGACACCATTACAGCCCAATCGCGACGCGGCGACGACGAACGACGCGTTCTCCGCCTTTCTGACGCCTCCAACGAACTCGCCGCGACACATAGCACCCCCCAAATCGGATCCGTCACCACCCTCAAGTTCGGGAAGATCCGCTTCTGACATCTCGTCACGCGGGAACCGTCGCACAGTCAACCGGATTGCGCGTCGCGAAGCGACTCGTTCGGAACTAGTGCAACCGTGGCTCGGAGCTCTGAACACACCTCCTCTTTTGGCCACCGAGATCGGCGGTAGCGAAACGTCGAGTGCAACCCTCGGCGTTCGTCGTTCGTCGCGGGAGCAAGTTGGGCGTCAGCTGAGGCGCTCGCAATCGCGCGAAGCTGTGGCGCGGTGTGTGGACGAACTGTCAGTGCCGCAGTCGGGCCGACCTAGTCGTTGCCCACCCCGGCGGTCTGAGTGATTGGGTCTGGTAGACGCCGGTGAAGCCGTCCAGGAAGCCGGTGCGCGCCACGCGTAGGTACAGCCGCCAAACCCGGACGCGCTCGGGACCGGCGAGTGCGATCGCCTTCTCGCGGCGTTCGTCAAGCCGCTGGGCCCAGTGAGCCAGGGTCTCGGCATAGTCCTCGGCGAAGCCCTCCACGTGCTCGGTGACGAGCCCGGCACGCTCGAGCGCGGCGAGCACAGTCGAAAGGTGCAGCGGCGCGACGTCGGGGAACACAAAACGCTCGGAGAACGGCCCGGCCTCGGGGTCGCCGACACGCAGCCGCGCGATCCCCTGGTTGAGCGTCCGCCCGCCTGGGCGCAGCAGCCGCGCGACCTGTGCGGCGTACACGTCGATCTGACGTGCGCCTACGTGCTCGATCATGCCGATGCTCGCGACCGCGTCGAAAGGCCCGTCAGCGAGCTCGCGGTAATCGCCGACACGAATCTCGATCTGGTCCTCCAGGCCGGAGTCGGCGACCAGCCGACGAGCGAGCTCGCCTTGTGGGCCGGACAGCGTCACGCCGACGACCCGAGCGCCGTGGCACCTTGCCGCGTGGATCGCGAAGCTTCCCCAGCCGCAGCCGATGTCGAGCACGCGCTGACCGGGCTCGAGCTCGAGCTTTCGGCAGACGAGCTCGAGTTTGGCCTTTTGGGCGGACGCGAGCGTCTGCGCACCCCGCGAGAACATCGCGCAGCTATAGGTCATCGACGGGTCGAGGAACAGCGCGAAGAACTCGTTCGAGACGTCGTAGTGATGGCGCACAGCACGTGCGTCGCGTTCGCGGCTGTGACGACGGCCCCGTGGCCGCAGCTCGCCCGCAGGCGGCCGGGGCGGCAGCGTCACACCGCACGCGCGGGCGGCCGCGACGGCGAGCCGGACGCGCGTGGCGCCAGCTAACGCAGGTGTCTTCCAGGTGGAGAGCAGCGCGAGCGCGGAGTCGAGATCGTCGGGCTCGAGCGCGCCCGCGACGTACGCGCGTCCGATCCCGAGCTGGCCCGGAGCGCACAGCGCGTAAGCGACGGCCGCCGGCGAGAGCACGCGAAAGATCGGACCCCCACCCGTCGTCGAACCAAGCCGTTCGCCGTCCCAGCATTCGATCGCGAACGGGCGCACAGGCAGCGCCCGCTCGAGCTCGCGAAGGAGAGGAGCGCTGCGGGATAGCACGCTCAACGCCGGGCTACGCGCCGGCGAGCTCGATCGCCTTGCGCGCCTGGCGCTCGCGGCCGACTTCGACCACGTCCCACACAAGCCCAACGCCCGCGAGCGCACGTATCACCAGCGACGAGACGTCGAGCTCCCACCAGCGCAAGCCGTGAGCGGCCGACGTCGGGAACGCGTGGTGGTTGTTGTGCCAGGACTCCCCGAGCGATGGCAGCGCCAGCAAGAAGACGTTGCTCGAGTGGTCGGGCGTGGCGAACCGGCGGCGCCCGAAGTAGTGGCACAGCGAGTTGATGCTGCGGGTCACGTGGTGAAGCACCAGCACCCAACCGCACCCCCCACAACAGCCCGCTCACGCCCGCCATCGCCGTCCCGCCGATCGCGCACCCAAGACCGAACGCCGCGGCCAACCCGCCGAGTGCCCACACCACGAAGGTGCGATCGATCAGCCTGATGATCGGGTCTGCGAGCAGGTCAGGCGCGTAGCGACGCCGAGCGGCGCGTTGCGTGTGGACGAACAGCCAGCCGACATGCGCGTGCCACAAGCCCGCGGCCGCTCCGCGCCAGCCGCGTCCGTGGCCGATGTGCGGGCTGTGCGGATCGCCGTCGACATCGGCAAACGCATGGTGCTTACGATGATCAGCCACCCAAGAGATCACCGGCCCTTCAATCGCGGCCGAGCCGAGCACCGCAAGCACCGCCCGCACGGGTCGCGTCGTCGCGAAGGCTCGATGCGTCAGGTGGCGGTGAAAACCGACCGTGATCCCCAGGCCGGTCGTCAGATAGAGGATCGCAAACACCAGAACATCGCCGCGATGCAGCCAGTCCCCCCAAACCTGCCACGCCACGAACCCCAGCCCCGCGACCGGCGCCACCGTGACGACTCCCGTGATCAACCGGTCGCGCGCCTGATTCGCCGTCAGCTGAACATCATCCGGGCTCGGGGGAGCAAGTGCCAACGCCATTAGCGCCCCGACACTACCTCAACCCGCGAAACTGAACACGCCCTCAACGACGCACCTGCCCGCTTTCGACAACATCCCGCTGCAATGCTCATCGCGGGCCTGAAGCGCGTCAGCGCGACGCTTCTGCCTTTCAGTGTGATCCTTGGTGAGCGTTGCGCTTCGTGCGCGCGTAGTGGATTGTCCCTCACAGCTTCGGGCTGACTCGTTCTGCGTCGGTCGCCGGTTGTGGCTGACCTGTCGTGAAGCTGTCGCCCGGTGCCGTCAAGGACGTCCTGGCGTAACTTGATAGGAGCGTGGCAGCTCCCCCGACTGAAATGTGTCCGCCAGGGGGTCCCCTTAATCTCAGTAGAGGCGATCGAACGGACACGACAGATGGTGACGATTGGAGTCGATCCGCACAAGCAGACCCACACCGCGGCCAGCCGTGGATCAGCTGGGTGTTGAGACTCGGACATCGGACCGCGCCTGCCAGGCGGACAGGGTTCGGGCAGTTGCTGGAGTGGGCCCGAGCGCTGGACCACAAGCGCGTCTGGGTGATCGAGGGAGTCCGCAACGTTTCCTGTTCGATGGAGCGGTTCCCGCTCGGTCGCGGCGAGACCGTCGTGCGCCCGGCGCCACCGTTGATGGCCGAGGCTCGCCGTGGGACGCGCACGCGCGTAAGTCTGATCCGATCGATGCGCTGGCGATCGCCCGCGCGGCGGTGCCCGAAGGTGTCGACACGCTGCCGTGCTTGCAGAACGGGGGAACGGCGTCCTGCTCGCCGCCAAGTTCATCGGCGAGATCGCCGAGATCGACCGCTTCCAGACCGACGCCCAGCTCGCCCGCCTGGCCGGCTGCGTCCCGATCCCCGTGTCCTCTCCGGAAACTCAGACCGCTACCGCCTCGATCCCGGCGTCAACCGCCAGCTCAGCAACAACGGCGGCTAGAGCAGCTGCGCCAAGCCGGCGACGAGGCGCTCCCGTTCGCCGAGCTGCATGCCGCCGGGATCACGTTCCCCGCCGCCGTCGTTTCAGAGCTCGAACTCAACGGATACGTCATACACCGCGGCTATCAGCACGGCAGGCTAATCGGCGTGCGCCTGCTCGAGCCAGAACCCCGGTCATATCCACGGCGCCCCGCTGGCGCAGATCACACCGATAGCCAACCGCAGTACATCTCGCGATCACTACGGATTGCCCAAGCTTGGGTTAGCGTTTCCGCGGGGTTGATTGTCGTTGCCTTTTCGGGCGCGGTTCGGCGCGGAGAGCTCCGCTCGCGGGCGTGTAGATGCTCTCGTGGCCATCGTCCCAGCGGATGCGATACCGGGGCGAGGGGTCGCCGCGCACCACTTCCTCAACGACACCGGCGCGGGGTCGGCGGCTCGTTGACTCGGACTCCGCGACGACGCGCTTACCGACTTCAAAGGCCATGCTCACTTCCGATCGTTCGGGCTTACGTCGGGAGCGCGTAGCCGCGGTCGGCCTTGACCACCTCGCCGGCCTTCGCGAGCTTGCTCAGCGACGCGCTGACGGTGCCCGTCTTGATGCCGGTTTCGTTTGCGATCTCCGAAGCGGTCTTGGGCCCGTCCTTTAGCGCCGCGAGGATCTTCTTTTTGTTCTCACCGCGCGGCGCGCGGGCGTTGGTGCTCGTCGCCGGCGAGGTGTCCTTTGGCGCTGGCGCCGTCGTGCGCTGCGTGACCGGCCGCTGGCGACGGCGCCTGCCGTCGACGCGAGAGCGCACTCCGCCTTCCAGCCGACTCAGCGCGCCCTTTAGACGCTCGAGCTCGTCGCTCAAAGCCTTGTGGTCCTTGAGCTGCTCTTCCACCTCCCGAATGCGCCCCTTGATGCTGCGGGCGATATCCGACACCTCGAGTTTCGCCATGTCGTCCTCCTGGTAAGGGTCGCCGCGGGATCGTAGTGATGATCAGCACGCGCTGACCGAAGGGGCTCGACGCGCCAACATCGGCCCGGTCGAGCTTCCCGCTCGCCAGCTCCGCGTAACGCTTGATCTCGGACCGTGGTGTGGAGTTTGCACCTGGAGAGCCGACGGCTCGAGTGGCTCCAAGGTGGACCGTGGCCGTCCGCGCTTCAATAAATGCCTAACGACCTCGCGGGCTCCACACCGCCAGGTAGATGACACGGCGGTCCAGCGGCTGTAGGCCCAAGCCGCCCCCCGCGCTGCCTGTCACGAGCTGGCTACATCATCCCGCTCATGTCGGGCATTCCGCCGCCGCCGGCACCGCCCGAATCCTTCTCGGGGACCTCGGCGACGATCGCCTCGGTCGTCAGGATGTTCTTGGCGATCGACGCGGCGTTCTGGAGCGCTGAGCGCGTGACCATCGCCGGGTCGATGATGCCCTCCTTGACGAGGTCGACGATCTCGCCGGTGGCTGCGTTGAGGCCGTGACCCTTCTTCGCCTTGCGGACGTCGTTGACGACGACCGAGCCCTCCAGGCCGGAGTTCTCGGCGATCTGGCGCAGCGGCTCCTCCAGCGCGCGCAGTACGATCTTCGCGCCGGTCTTCTCGTCCTCGTCCTCGAACCGGTCGAGGTCGATGGCCTTCTGCGCGTGCAGCAGCGCGATGCCGCCGCCGGGGACGATGCCCTCCTCGAGGGCCGCCCGAGTCGCCTGCAGCGCGTCCTCGACGCGATGCTTCTTTTCCTTCATCTCGGTCTCGGTGGCCGCACCGACCTTGACCACCGCGACGCCGCCCGACAGCTTCGCGAGACGCTCCTGGAGCTTCTCGCGATCGAAGTCGGAGTCGGTGTTCTCGATCTCGTTCTTGATCTGGTTGATCCGGCCCTTGATCGCGTCGCTCTCGCCGGCGCCGTCGACGATCGTCGTCGTGTCCTTCGCCACAACCACGCGACGGGCGCGACCAAGCTGCGAGATCTGGGTGTTCTCGAGCTTGAGACCCATCTCCTCGGTGATCACCTCGCCGCCCGAGAGGATCGCGATGTCCTCCAGCATCCGCTTACGGCGGTCGCCGAAACCGGGAGCCTTGACCGCGACGCCGGTGAACGTGCCGCGCAGCTTGTTGACCACGAGCGTCGCGAGCGACTCGCCCTCGACATCCTCTGAGATGATCAGAAACGGCCTGCCGGACTGCATCGTCTGCTCGAGCACCGGCAGCAGGTCGCGTACGGAGCCGATCTTCTGGTTGGCGATCAGGATGTACGGGTCTTCGAGGACAGCCTCCATGCGGTCCTGGTCGGTGACCATGTAGGGCGAGATGTAGCCCTTGTCGAACTGCATGCCCTCGGTGAACTCGAGGTCCATGCCGAACGTCTGGCCCTCCTCGACGTTGACCACGCCGTCCTTGCCGACCTTGTCGATCGCGTCGGCGATCACGTCGCCGATCTCCTCGTCGCCGGCGGAGATCGTCGCCACGCGGGCGATCTGATCCTTGCCGGAGATCTCGGTCGACTGAGTCTCGATGTTCTTGACGACTTCGTCGACTGCCTTCTCGATGCCGCGCTTGAGACCGAGCGGGTTCGCGCCGGCCGCCACGTTCTTCATGCCGGCGTGGACCATCGCCTGAGCGAGCACGGTCGCCGTCGTCGTGCCGTCGCCGGCCACGTCGTTGGTGGCCGTCGCGACTTCGCGCACGAGCTGGGCGCCCTGGTTCTGGAATACGTCCTCGACCTCGATCTCCCGCGCGATCGTTACACCGTCGTTGGTGATCGTCGGCGCGCCGTACTTCTTGTCGAGCACGACGTAGCGGCCGCGCGGACCGAGCGTGACCTTGACCGCGTTGGCGACCGCGTCGACTCCGCCCTCGAGCGCCTTGCGGGCGTCCTCGGCGTACTTGAGTTCCTTGTGGGCCATGTGTCCTTGATCTCCTTAGGACTGGACCTTGGCGAGTACATCGGACTCGCGCAGGACCAGCAATTCCTCACCGTCGACCTTGATCTCGGTGCCGCCGTATTTGCTGTAAAGGACTTCGTCGCCCTCGGCGACGTCCGGCGCGATGCGCTTGCCGGTGTCCTCGCTGATCTTGCCGTCGCCGACGGCCATGACCTTGCCCTTCTGGGGCTTTTCCTTCGCGGTGTCGGGCAGAACGATCCCGCCCACGGTCGTTTCTTCCTCCTCGATCGCGCGCACAATCACGCGATCGCCAAGGGGCTTAAGCTTCATGAGATGCGGCCTCCGATGGGGGCTCGATTGAGGAGGTTTTGGCACTCTGGGCCTGAGAGTGCCAACCACGTTCGACTATAGCGCAACGGCCCGGGAACCTTCCGCAAAATACGGGCGCGGAGTCAGGTCTGCGGCGGGCCCGTCGCATCCTGAAAGTGGGCGATCCAGGACTCGAACCTGGGACCTCTTCCTTATCAGCGCTCCGGCCGTGTAGCGCTCGGTCGGCTCCGGTGGCCAAGTCGGTCCAGAATCGACGCCGAACAGCCACCAGGCGAAGACCGGTGACGGCTCCTCCTGTCGGGGACCGACGACCTCGATCAATCCAGTTGCTTTCCCCCTGCTTTACCCGAGCCCGCGACAGGTATTTTCGCGCTGAGACAAAGTGCGGTCTTTGCAGGACTTTTGTCAGTGGGCGGTGCCTGGCTCGAACAGGCGACCTCCTGCTTGTAAGGCAGGCGCTCTACCAGCTGAGCTAACCGCCCGACCGGTGGTCATGGTACTGGCGCCGGCCGCCTCGACCGGGCTGGACGCGCCGGCCTGGTGCCACGTCAGGCACATTCGTGACTCGAACTAGCTGCTGGACAGCGAGGTCTGGATTGGCGGCCCGCAGCCGTCGTCGCCCCGCTTGACCTGCGCCACCGTGGGTGGGTCGGTGGCGAACAGCTCGGGCAGGGTGACCGAGCGGAGGTGGCGCTGGTGGAGGACGGGCAGGAGGGTGGTGAGGGCGCGGATCGTCTGGCCGCGGTTCTCGTGCATGAGGATGATCGACCCGGGGCGCAGGGCGGCTTCGACGTTGTGAATGATGCCGGCCCAGTTGGCGCCGAGGGAGTCGCCCGAGTCGGCCGTCCACATGATTGGCAGCAGGTCGAGCTGTTTGGCGGTTTGGAGGACGGTGGAGTTGTAGGCGCCGTACGGGGGGCGGAAGAGATATACCGGCTTGTGGGTGATGGACTCGATCTGCTGCTTGGTGCTCTGGAGCTGGTAGAGGATCTCCTGGGGGGAGAGTTCGACGAGATCAGGATGGGTGGCGGTGTGATCTCCGATCACACCGACCTTGAGCTCCTTCTGCAGCCAGCCGGGCCAGGCGTCGATGCTCTTGGAGACGACGAAGAAGGTCGCGCGCTCGTGAGCCTGGGTGAGCTTCTTGACCGCGTAGTGGGTGTAGACGCCGGGTCCGTCGTCGAACGTGAACGCCACCTCGTTGCCGTGGCGGCCGCCGCAGAAGATCGGCAGGCCGAGCTTGGCCAGGCGCTGGATGGTGGCATCGCCGATCGCCTCGAGGCTGGGCCGGTCGGCGCCGCTGGTGGTGTCGTGCGAGCCGGCCGACGCCGTGGTGGAGTCGGTGCCGGCGACGGTCGAGCTAGTCGGGCTCGGGTGGCTGCTGCCCTGGGCCAGGGATCCGACCGCGATCACCACCGCGACCACCAACGCGAGCGCGAGCCCGGCGGCCGTCAGGCGCCGGCGCCTGATCTGCGCCCGGCGCTGCCTGGCTCTGCGCGCGGCGCGCGACTGAATCGGATCGGGCACCCCGCGCCAGTGTAAAAGAACCCCAGGCGGCGCCCGGGCGGGGGGTTGGGCCCCGCCGCCCGCTATCGTCGAAGCGCATGAGCGCGGGCAGATTTGATTCTCAGCGGGCGATCGAGGCGGCGAGACGGGGACTCGACGGCGCGTCGGAGCGGCTGGCGGGCGGGTTGGCGCGACTGGTGGCGAGTTCCTCGGACGAACGGCTCGAGCAGGTGATGCGGACCCCGATCCGGCGGGTCGTGCTGGACGGCATCTTCTGGCAGATGCCGCAGCACATCGAGATGCGCCGGGCGGCCGAGGTCAGCTCATCGATCCGGTGGCTGATCACCGGGCGGCCGGACGGCGGCGCCGATTCGTACGTGCTCGTGATCTCCAACGGGCGGTGCCGAGTCACGCGCGGCTCGACCGACCCCGAGCCGAGGCTGACGGTGACGGTCGACGGAGCCGAGTTCCTCCGGCTGGCCACCGGCAACTCCGATCCGATGCGCTCCTACTTCACCGGCAAGATCGGTCTCAAGGGCGACATCATGTTGCTGGCCAAGCTGACCGCGCTGTTCCGGATGCCGGCCCGGCGTACAGCATCGGAAACGCCGCCCGACGAAGGCGACGCGGACGACACCGCGCGGCCCGGCGATCAGAAGGCCGGCAGCTCGCGGTAGTCGCCCCAGACCTGCTGGAGCGTCTCGACGAGTTCGCCCTCGGTGGCGCGGGCGCGAGCGGCATCGAGCAGGAGCGGCATCAGATTGCGCTGGCCCGCGGCGGCGTCCTTGAGGGCGGCCAGCACGGCCTCGAGCGCGGCGCCGTCTCGGTTGGCCTTGGCTGCCCGCACGCGCTCGACCTGCTTTTGCTCGAGCGCGGGGTCGATGCGGAGAATCGGCGTCCCATTATCACCGCCCTCGGTGTAGGCGTTGACGCCGACGACGATCCGCTGACCGGCGTCGATCTCGCGCTGAAGGTCGAAGGCGGCGTCGGCGATCTCGCGCTGCGGAAAGCCCTGCTTGACCGCCTCGACCATTCCGCCCAGCTCGTCGATCTTGCGGAAATACTCGTAGGCGAGCTCCTCGAGGCGATCGGTCAGCGCCTCGACGAAATAGGCGCCGCCGAGCGGGTCGATCGTGTTCGTGACCCCGGTCTCGTGGGCGATGATCTGCTGCGTGCGCAGGGCGATCCGGACCGCCTCCTCGGTGGGCAACGCGAGCGCCTCATCGAACGAGTTCGTGTGCAGCGACTGCGTCCCGCCGAGCACGCCGGCGAGCGCCTCGATCGCGGTGCGCACGATGTTGTTGAGCGGCTGCTGCGCGGTCAACGACACGCCGGCGGTCTGGGTGTGAAAGCGCATCAACCATGATCGGGGATTGCGGGCGCCGAACGTGTCGCGCAGTTCACGCGCCCAGATCCGTCGCGCCGCACGGTACTTGGCGATCTCCTCGAAGAAGTCGATCTGGGCGTTGAAGAAGAAGCTGAGACGGGGCGCGAAGTCGTCGACGTCGAGGCCCCGCGCCACCGCGTGCTCGACGTAGGTCAGCCCATCCTTGAGGGTGAACGCCAGTTCCTGGGCCGCCGTCGAGCCGGCCTCCCGGATGTGATAGCCGCTGATCGAGATCGGGTGCCAACGGGGCATATGCGTAGCGCACCACTCGACCATGTCGGTGACCAGCCGCATCGCAGGATCGACCGGAAAGCACCACTCCTTCTGCGCGATGTACTCCTTGAGGATGTCGGTCTGGATCGTGCCCGCCAGCTGCTCGCTGGTCACGCCCTTGCGCTCGGCGGCGACGACGTAGAACGCGAGCATGATCGCCGCCGGGGCATTGATCGTCATCGACACGCTGACCTGATCGAGCGGGATCCCGGCGAACAACGTCTCCATGTCCTCGAGCGTGTCGATCGCCACCCCCTCGCGACCGACCTCGCCCAGCGAACGCGGGTGGTCGGAATCGTGGCCCATCAGCGACGGCATGTCGAACGCCGTCGAAAGGCCGGTCTGTCCGTGGTCGAGCAGGTAGCGGAAGCGCTCGTTGGTCTCCGCCGCGGTCCCGAATCCGGCGAACTGACGCATCGTCCACAGCCGTCCGCGATACATCGAGGGATACACGCCGCGGGTGAAGGGGAACTGGCCAGGAAGTCCGATCGAGCGGGCCGGGTCGACCGGAAGATCACGCTCGGTGTAGAGCGGCTTGATCTCCTCGTCTGACAGCGTCGTGAACGGCACGTCGCGTTCCGGCGAGAGCCCGTAGGCCGCGCGCCATTCCTGCTCCGAGACGGGGATGTTGTCGGTCAGCGCCATGGCCACCTCCTATTCTAGGTGCCCTGATAGTAGGAAGTCCAACTAAATCACCAACTAGATCACCGAAAAGTCCCCGGCCGCCTTTCGCACGCTCTGCAAAACGCCCGTCAACTCGCCGAGTTCCTCATTATCCAATGGTTCGGTGCCAAAACGGATCGCGTGCAGCGACTCCGTCGCCGAGGCGACCACGCCACGACCCGACTCGGTGATCGTGGCCAGGGTCGCTCGCCGATCGGTCGGGTGGGGCACGCGCCTCACGTAGCCGAGCTTCTCGAGTCCGTCGATCAAGCTCGTCACGCTCGTCGGGTGGACCTGGAGCCTGGCACCGATCTTGCCGAGCGGGAGTGACCCGGCCCGGCTGTAGAAGAGCAGCATCAACGCCTCGTAGCGGGCGAACGTGAGACCGAACGGGTCGAGCCTGTCGTTGAGCCGCGCCAGCCAGATCTGCTGCACGCGCATGACTGAGGTCACCGCCATCATCGGGGCGACGGCTTCTGTGCCCCAGTGTTCGCGCCACTGGCGGCCGGCCTCCTCGACGGGGTCAAAAGCGAGTGGGTTGGCCACGCCTTCCAAGCTTGCCACGCAAAGCGGATCGGCACCGCCCGGCCACCGTGCGGCGATCAGCCGGCTTGGGCACCACCCGGAGCTGGAGCCCCGCCCGGTGCGGGAGCCCCGCCCGGAGGAACTCCCGTCGGGATGACCCCGCCCGGGAGCACGTGCAGAGGCGGGGCGGTGCGCATGGCGGCGAACGACCACACGCCGAGCCCAAAGAACGCGACGACGGTCGCGAACGCGAGCCAGCGCGGGATGCGCACGAGCAGCCAGGCCCCGAGCAGAGACATGGCCGCCAACGCGGGAACGTAAAACCGCACCACCTGGAGGGTGGTGGCCTGCGGCATGTCCGCGGTCCACGTGTAGGCGGCGTACAGCGCCCAGATGACGAGCCAACTGGCGGCCAGCGCGACTGCGACGGCGACATCGCGGCGGGCCTCTGCGCCGACGGGACGCCCGGCGTGGCGAAACACATACGCGCGTCCCAGAATCAACACGAGCGCGGCCAGGCCCAGAACGAGCAGCGGCATCGCCGTGGTGAGATGACCGGACAGGTGGCGGACATTCGGGCCGATGGCGCTGAGGGCAAAGCTGACCTGCCCCGACGTGTAGCCCGTCGAGAACGGCCCGCCGTAGATGACGGCGTTCCACACGGCCACCGCGACACCGAACGCGACCACGGATCCGAGCCACCACGGAAGCGCCGCTGCCGGGAGCGCAACCGAGCGCAGTCGCGACGCGACGATCACCGCCACCGCCGCGCAGCCGAGCACGAAGACGTCCGTGTAACGGGTCGAGACAGCGGCCTCGATGGCCAGGAAGCCGAGTAGGCCGGCGACGATATGTCGCTCCGGGCGAACCTCGGTCCCCAGCAACGTCCACAGCAGGGCCCCCGATCCGGCCGCGATCAACGATGCTTCGGCAAAGGTCGGCATCCATTCCCGCCAGGCGAAGAACAGCGCCGCGCCCGATGAGCAGAACAGCCCCACTGCGAACGCCCCGCCCCAGCGACCGAGCCATCGCCGGCCCCCGAAGAATAGCCCCAGGCATCCGAGTAAACCGTAGAAGAGGGACGCCAGACGAAGGATGCCGAGGGCCTCGAAGGGCACCGCAAGGAAGGGGTATCCCGGGTTCTTCTCGCTGATCCACTTGCCATTCGAAAGCTGGACCCACTGGCCGATTCCGGTCGCGTCGGGACCCCCCAGCTGCTCGGCCAGCGCGTCATATTGGGCGGTACTCAGCTCTACGTGACCTTGGTCGAGGGCGACGATCGAGCCGCGATACGCATAGTCGTCGGGCTCCGCCAACCGCGGCGCGTAGCTCAAGGCGATCACCGACAGCGCGGCGAACGCGGCCACCGCAGCCAGCTCCGGCGCGTGTTCCCGAAGCCATCGCGGCAGCCGGAAATCAACGTGTGCCACGGACAGTGACTCAGGCTCCGTAGGGGACCCTCAGATCGCGAGCTGCTGACTACACAGGTAGTAGTACAGCCCTTGACGTGACATCAGCTCGTCGTGTGAACCCCGCTCGACCAACCGCCCCTGTTCCAGCACCATGATCACGTCGGCGTCGCGCACGGTGCTCAACCGGTGGGCGATCACGAACGAGGTGCGTCCGGCGAGGAGCTGGTCGATGCTCTCCTTGACCGCGCGCTCGGACTCGGTGTCCAGCGAGCTCGTCGCCTCGTCGAAGATCAGCACCGGCGGCCGGTGGTAGATCGCGCGGGCGATCGCCACCCGTTGTTTCTGGCCTCCGGACAGCATCACGCCGGTCTCGCCGATCCGCGTCTCGTACCCGAGCGGGAGGCGCTCGATGAACTCGGCGGCGTGGGCGATGCGGGCCGCCCACATCACCTGCTCGAGCTCGTAGCGCTCCTCGCCGAAAGCGATGTTCTCGGCAATCGTGGCCGAGAACATATGGTTCTCCTGCAGGACGAAGCCGATGTTGCGCCGCAGCTGGCGATAGTCGAGCTCCTTCATATCAACGCCGTCGTAGAGGATCGTCCCTTGGGTGGGCTCGAGCAGCCCGGCGAGGCACTTGATCAGGGTCGTCTTGCCCGAGCCGCTCCGACCGACGATCGCCGCGGTCGTTCCGGGCTCGATGTTGAAATCGATGTCCTGGAGCACCGGCGAGGGCATCACGCCCGGGTACTGGAAACCCATGTTCTTGAAGGTGATCTGACCCGACAGGGTCTTGACCGCGCGTAGCCGCGATCGGTCCGTTCCCTGCTCGGGCTCGTGCTCGACGATGTCAGCCAGGCGGTTGAGCAGGATGTTTGAGTACTGGAGCTGATCCCACAGAAAGAGCAGTGCCACGATTGGGGCGTTGGCGAGGACGACGAGTGCGTTGAACGACACCAGGCCCCCGACGGTGAGATTGTGGTTGAGGACCTCCAACGCGCCGATCCAGAGAAACAGGGCGAGCGACAGGAACGACACCAGCTGGATTCCGGCCTGGTAGATACTCGCCGTGAAGTCAGCGCGGAACAAGCGGGCGGACAAGTCGTTGAACTGTCCCAGCAGAAGCCGGCTGAGGGCCGACTCCGCTCCCATCGCCTTGACCGTCTCGATCCCCCGGATCGAATCGATCTGTCGCGACTGATACTTGCCCCACGACTCCTCGAGGCTGTCGTAGGTCGGACGCAGCCGGGTCGAGGAGTAACGCATCAGCACGACGTACAGCGGGACCGTCGCCAGATAGACGAGCCCGAGACGCCAGCTGAAGGCGAACATGATCGCGAGCGCGACCAGGAACTGAAGCGCCGACGCGAGCCCCGTGATGCCATTCTGGACCATGAACTGGCGGACCTGCCGCATGCCCCCCAGCCGCCGCTCGATGTCACCCGTGCGGCGCGCGTTGAAGTAGCTCATCGGGAGCGCGAGCAGCTTGCCCGACAGGAAATCGAGGCTGTCGCAATCGACCCGCACCGCGAGTCGGCTGAGCATGTAGCGCTGGACGACGGTGGCGATGACGGTGGCCAACAGTGCGCCAAACATGCCCAGCACGACCACCGTGAGCAGTCCGACGTCGTTCTTGGCGATCACGTCGTCGACGACGAACTTGCTGAGCACAGGAATCAGCATCTCGGCGCCCGCGGCGACGAGCCCGAGCCCGAGCACGATGGCGAACGTCCGCCGGTGAGGGCGGAAGAAGTCGAGCAGCCACCCAAGCTCGGCCTTCTCATCGGGTTCCTGCTCGAAGGCTTCGGTGGGACGGAAGAAGGCGGCGTAGCCGGACCACTTCTCCTCGAACTCGGAGCGCTTCACGCGCCGCCGGCCGCGCGCTGGATCCGACACCCGAACGTGGTCGTCACCCACCTCGTAGAGAACCAGCCAGTGGTTGTTGTTCCAATGGACGATGGCTGGCAGCGGCATCTCGCCGAGGCGACTCTTGGACGCTTTGACCGTTCGTGCCACGAGGCCGAGCTGCTCCCCGCCGTGCGCTAGGCCAAGCAGGCTGGTTCCGTCGGTGGCGGTGAAGACGGCCTGCCGGATTCTGGTCAGCGACACCTTCCGACCCAGGTAACGGCACACGATCGCCAGCGCCGCGGCGCCGCAGTCCATTTCGTCCACCTGGTAGACGTGGGGGAAGCGACGGGGCGGGTGGAGCGTCGGCGTGTACCCATCCGGCTCCGCCGGCTCGTCTGCCAACCCGTCGGCGCCCTTACCGAGGCTCGCGGCCGAAGCCTGCGCGACGACGTCGACATCGTCGAGATCGGATAGCTCCTGTCCCTTCAGCAGGTCGGCCGGGAGCAGCTCGTCGGCGAAGTCCAGGGGCACGCGCACGGACCGCTTGTAGTCGTACTGAGAAATACGCTGCTCGATCTGTTTCCGAAATTCCGGATGCTCGGCCAACAGGCGTTCGAACAGCTCCGGGCCGAGAGCGAGCAGATCGCAATCTGACACCGCCTGCACCGACGCGGTCCTGGGGGTGGAACGAAACAGCGACACCTCGCCGAAGAAATCGCCCCGCCGCAAGAAGGCCCGGTCCTCCTGACCGATGAAAGCCCGGAGATGACCGCTGCGGACGACGTACAGCGGACCGGGCGGATCGCCCTGGCGGATCACCATCTCGCCCGCCTTGGCCTGCACCGGCTCGAGGCCGTCGAGCATCTGCGCGAGCGCCTCACCGGGCAACTGGTCGAACGCCGAATAGCTGCGTAGGAAGTCACGCAGCTCGTGACGTCTGATGTGCAGCTCCACGTACTGCTCGACCGCGGGGTTGGTGCGGACCAGCGCGGCGAACAGCGATCGGTCCAGCGTGAGCACCTCGACGGGGCTCGACGCGCGCACGGTCGCGGTGCGTTTGCTCCCCTCCTCGAGCAGGGCCCGTTCGCCGAACGCGTCGCCGGCGCGCAGGACGTTCAGCGGAACCTCCTCGCCGTGATCTCCCGCCTTGATCGCGCGCGCGGTGCCCGAGACGAGCACGTAGAGGGCGTCGGCGTCGTCGCCCTCGGCCACGATCACGTCTCCGAAGTTGAACGCGAGACGGGAAAACGACGCCTCGACGAGGTTGCGGACGTCATCCGGCATCAGGGCGAGCAGCGGGATGCGGTCTAGCTCGAGATTGGACTTCACCGGTTGCTCAGAGACGCTCATGCCACCTCACCCGCCGGTTGACCTCGTTCGTGACCACGCGTTCCAAGACCCTCCGCTGGGCCCGCGCTCGGACTGCCGGGTCGGCCAGCGTAGCGGGCACCCGATCCGATATCAGGATCAGCCAGTGCTGATCGGCGACCGGCACAGGGCCGAGCAGCTGGCCGGGCGCGGCCCCCAGAAGCTGCCCGCGCAACGAGGGATCGACATCCTCGACGTAGAAGCCTCGATCGTTGACCGGCACCCCAGCGTCGAGAGCGACGTCCTCGATCGAGCGCCCGTCGGTCCGGACGCACAGCGCCGCCTCGCGGGCCGCCATCTCTCCCGCCAGCGCCAGATAGCGGCACTGGACGTGGGTCCACTCGACGAGGTTGGCGGCCGTTTCCGCGGCGAGGGCCGCTTCGGTCACCTGCTGGGCGGCGAAGCGGGTAACGTCCGCTCGCGCCGCGGCGGCCAGCTCGTCGTCGGTGGGCCCCGGCGGCTGCTCCTCCGCCTGACGGAGATGCACCGCGACCTGCTGCGCGAGCCGGTTGGCCAACGAGACCACCGTCCCCGAGCAAACAGCCGCGACCCAGCTTGCCCGCTCGGACTCTTCGGACGAGACGGTCGCCGACGCGGCATCGACCTGGCCGACATCCAACAGCGACCGGCGCGCGTGGGCAATAACCTCGTCGAGGCTGATACCCCATCGGCCGAGCCAGCGGTTGAGTTCGTCGGCCGATAACAAGTTGGCGCGGTAGCGGAGCGCGGCGATGGCAGCCTGAACCTCGGCCGCGGGTGGCAGTGACGAACCGCGCGAGGCCACTTGTTCGGCCAGCATCCGCTCCCGGGTCTCGGTCTCGAGCCGCTGCCACTCCCCGCGACACCGGGCCGCGGTCACGATGTCCCCCCAGGTAAAGGTGCGCCCGCCCGCTGAGAACACCGGCGCATCCAGCACCGCTTCGATCGTCACGGCCGTATGGTTGCACCCGAGGCAATCCGAGCTGACACCGTGAGAGGTTTTGTTTCACAACGGCTTCCGGCTCGATCGGTTATGCTCAGCCGGTGAAGCTGGTCCTCGTGGTCGACGACGAGGCGGACGTTCGGCCACTGTTCGAACAGCGGTTTCGCAGACAGATCGCGGCCGGCGAATTGCGGTTCGAATTCGCCGGCTCGGGAGGGCAGGCGCTCGATAGGCTCGACGAGCACGGCGGCTCCGTGGCGTTGATTCTGTCCGACATCCGCATGCCGGGGATGGACGGTTTTGAAATGCTCGAGGCGCTGCGGAACCGGCCAAAGGCTCCTCCCGTTTACCTCATCACCGCCTACCACGCGCGAGACTACGTCCGCCGCGCGATGGAACTCGGCGCGAATGGCTACCTGACCAAACCGATCGACTTCGACGAGCTCCAAGAGCTCATCTCCAAGGCGTAGTGGTCCTCCCCGAAGGTCCACTAGCCGCACACGTATCGCAAACGGTCCGGGCCGCGTGCGCCAACCCGAAGGTTCGACCGGCCGCCGTCGGGGACTGACGACTGACCTCGGCGCGCGGTGGGCAGGTACCTGGCCCGACCCTCGAGCAGCACCGACAGCGTCGTGTGACCCCGCACCACGACCTGGAGGTGGGCCGTGAAACGCCCGGCGCGAATCGGGGCCAGACAGACCTTGAGCACACAGCGGCCACCCGGACGAAGGTTCCTATGGCAGCTGACGGCGTCGAGCGCGAACTGGCTGGAACCGGCACCCGCGAGCTTTGGACTCAGCCATACCTTGCGTGGCCCTCGATTCGAGAATAAGACCCCGCGCGCCGCGCTGACGCTCGCGATGCTAGTGGAAGGAAAGCTGACCTCACCGGTTGAGAGGGCAGGACCGCCGTACAGCCAGGCATTATCGACCGGAGTGAACGTGGTGGTTTCGATGCCACCAATGATCAGCACCTTACCGGTGGTCAGCGTGACGGCCGAGCTATTTGAGACGGCCAGCGAAAGTGACCCCGTGTAGCTCCAGCTGCTGGTATCCGGATCGTAGATTTCGGCCGTGTCGGTCGGTATCTCGGCGGCGCCGTAGCCGCCGGTGACCAGAACGGTCCCATCGCTCAGCAGCGTCGCCGTCTGCCGAGCGCGTTCCTGGTTCATCGAACCGGTATAGGTCCAGCTCCCGCTGGTCGGATCGTAAAGTTCGGCGGTGTCCGTGATCGTGGGCGTACCTCCGGTTTGCGCCCCTCCCGCCGCCAACACGTAGCCGTCGTCGAGCATCGTGGTGGAGAACCCCCCGCGAAGACTGTTCATCGAGCCGGTCGCGGTCCATTTGCCGGTGGTCGGATCGTAGAGCTCGGCGTTGGCGACTGGGATCTGTCCGTTGGTGAAGCCGCCCGAGACCAGGAACTCGCCATCGAGCGGGCCGCTGGTGAATTCGATCATCGGGTAGCCCGGCACGCCGAGTCCGGCGGTGACGGGCAGCGAGCCGGTATAGGTCCACGAATTCTGGCTCGAGTTATAGACCTCGCATGTGTCGGTCATGATGCTCGTGTTGGACGTGATTCCTCCGCAGGTGAGAACGTCGCCGTTGCTGAGGAGCTGCTGATCCATATCGGCTCGCGCGGTGTTCATCGACGCGACAGCGCTCCACTCCCCGGTGCTCGGGTTGTAGATCTCGGCGGAGCTGTTGAACACGGCGTCACCGCTGCCGGGTGAACCGCTGCGGACGCCTCCGTCGGCAAGGACCTCACCGTTGGGGAGCGTCGTCATCTTGAACAGGGCTCGCGGCGTGGTCATGCTGCCCGTGTCGGACCATGAGTTGGTGGTTGGGTCGTAAAGCTCGGCGGTGTTGGTGACGGCATAACCGGACGAGTAGTAGCCACCCGCGACGAGCACGTCGCCATCGCTGAGCGTCGCGGTTCCCAACGATCCCCGCGGGCTGTCCATCGATGCAGCCGCGGTGAAGGTGCCCGTCCCGGCGGTGGCCGGGTTCGGGTAACCGGCAGCCAGCAGCGTGGCTACGACGATCGTCCATGCGATCGTACGCACGGAGCTACGGTGGCACTGCGGAGGTGGCGGTCGTTTACGCAGCTGACACCAGATCCAGCGCGCGCGTGCGCTCGAGCCACGGCGCCGCCCGCAGCTCTCGAAACACCGCCTCAGCCTCTTGACAGAGCCTCACCATCTCGCCGGTGGCCGCCTGTCCGGCAGCCAGCACCTCGGCGTGCTCGAGCTGGACGCGCGCGAGATGGAACGGCGTCGACAGCTCGCGGAGGAGATGACCAGCGCGTTTGAACCATTGCTCGGCCGTGTCCAGTTCACCTCGGTGCGCGGCCGCGCGCCCCCGCGCTCTAGCCGCCTCCGCCCCGAGCAGCGGGATCCGCTGAGCCGTCGTGAGCCGCTCGACGTGCTCGAGCATCTCCTGTACGACCTCCGTCCGGCCGGCGGCGAAGGCGCACTCGACGGCCTCGGCGAACACGAGCGGCAAGTGAGCGACCGAACTCTCGATCAGCCCCGCGACCGCCGCTCGAGCGTGGTCAAGCGCCTCGGCGTGGCGCCCGAGGTCGCGCAGGATGACCGCCCGAGCGAACTCGTAGCCGAGGCGGGCCTCGCGCCAAGAGGCGAACTCGCCCCACGACTCGTCCAGCAGCTGCTGCAGTCCGCCGACGTCCCCGCGGGCGGAGAGGATCAGCGGCAGCAACGTGGTCACCTGAACGGTGCGGATGTCGGCCGGCTGCTCGCGCAGGTCGCCGATGAGCTGCACCGCGGCGTCCCACTGGCCGAGGGCGATGTGCGCGACCACGACCTCGGCGAGCAGCCTCCGCTCGCCCGGCCTGTCCCCCCGCCGCCGGACGAAGGCGAGGCCGCGCTCCAGGAGCTCGAGCCCTTCGGTGAAGCGGGCCTGCGCCATTTCGAAGTCGGCAAGCTTGCCGTAGCCGCGGGCCGCCTCGGCGGGAAGCTCCTCGCCAACGGCGACGTCGACGGCGTAGCGCATCAGGGCCACGGCCTCGCCGGGACGCCCGACCTCGGCCAGCACATTGCTCTTGGTGATCAGCGAGCGCGCGAGGATCCGCCCCAATCGCTGGCTGTCCGCGATCCGGAGCGCCGGCTCAACCAGCCTGAGCGCGTCGGGCAGGTTGGCCCGCATCAGCGCCACCTCGGCTCGTCGCTCGGCCAGGTCGGCCGCCGACTCGTCCTCGCGCCCATCGTCGATCGCCTGGAAGGCGGTCTCGAGACGGTCTGAGGCCTCATCGAGGCGGCCGAGCTCCATCAGCACCTTGGCCACGTGGCCCTCGGCGGTGGCGGCTTCCGACACGATCCCGGCCTCCCGAAGTCCGGTGATCGCCGAGGTCAGAAGCGACAGCGCGTCCTCGAGCTCACCACCGAGGTCCGCGGCAAGGCCCGCCTCACACAGCAGCCGACTGCGCGCCAGAGGGTCGGTGGCGAGCTCGGCGGCTCGCTCGAGATGACGGCGGGCTTCAAGCCCAAGCGCCAGCGACAGCGCCCGGTGTCCGGCCGCGGCGAGGGTCTCGCACGCCGAGGTCCGGATCGCGGACGCGTCGGCGGCGTTCGGATCGGCCGCTACCGCATCGAGGTAGTGACTGGCCAGAAGGTCGGCGTGCTCGCCGATCTCCTCCCCCTGGGTCTCCTCGAGGTGACGCGCGACGGATAAGTGCCGTGCCTTGCGATCGCGCCGGGAGAGGGTGCCGAGCGCCACTTGACGCACCAGCGGTTGCCGGAACGCATATTGACCTCGGTCCGCCGAACGGGCGTCGTCGATGTAACTGAGCAGCTGCTTGACGACCAGCGCGTCGAGCACTTTTCGGACCTCGGCTTCCGCGCGCCCGGCAACCGCGACCAGTACAGCCAGGGTAAAGGTCTGGCCGATCACGGCGGCATCCTGGAGCAGTGTCCGTTCCGCGACGTCAAGGTTGTCGAGCCGCGCCATGGCCAGCGTGTGCAGGCTCTCGGGCACCTCGAGATCCGAGACGTCGCCGGTGACGACATAGCGGGCGCCTCGCTGAGCCACCAGTCCCCGATCGAGCAGCATCCGTACCGTTTCCACCGCGTAGACCGGCACTCCTTCGGCGCGACGTCTGATCTGGGTGGCTAGATCGTCCGGCAGGCCGGGGACCAGACCACCCAGCAGCTCCGTCATCGAGGCCTCGCCGAGCGGGTCAAGAACGATGTTCGGCGTCCATCCCGGCCGGGCGTGGAGCATCTCGGGACGGCCGAGGGCGAGAATCAGGATCGGGAAGTCCGCGCACCACTCGAGCATGTAGTCGATGAAGTCGAGTAGGCCGGAGTCGGCCCACTCGAGATCCTCGAAGGCCAGGATGACCGGGCCGGTATCGGCCAGGCGTTCGAAGAACAAACGCCATCCGCTGAACAGGTCGGCGCGGTCAGGAGAGGTGCGCTGCTCCACGCTGAGCAGGTGCGCCAGGCGTGGCTCGATCAGCCGACGTTCGCGATCGTCGGGGACGTGCTCGGCGAGCGCGGCCTGAAGCTTCTGACGCGCGGTGGCGCGGTCCTCCCCCTCGACGATCTCGAGGCGGCCACGGACCATCTCGGCCAGCGCCCAGAAGGTCAGGCCGGTGCCGTAGGAGAGACAGCGACCTTGATGCCACCAACTTTGCTCGTCGATGCCGTCGACGTACTTGAAGAACTCCCACAGCAGCCGCGACTTCCCCAATCCGGCTTCGCCAACGATCGTGACCAGTTGCGCGCGCCGCTGCGTGGCACTGATCTCGGCGGCGTCGACGATCAGCCCGAGTTCGCGATCTCGTCCGACGAACGGAGCCTCGAGCCCGACGCGGCGGAGCGCGCCGCCGGCCCCGGCCACCACGCGCAGGGCCGTCCAAGCATGAACGGGTTGTGCCCGCCCCTTGACCTGATGGTTACCGGCTTCCTCGTAGACAATCGCCGCCTCGGAGGCGCGGTGGGTGACGTCATCCACCAACACCGAATCCGACGCCGCGATCGACTGAAGCCGCGACGCCGTATTGACCGCGTCACCATGGACCATGCTGTCCGCCTCGGCGCCGATCCTGACCGCCGCCAAACCGGTGAGCACCCCAGCGCGCGCGCGCAGCTCGGGCGCGCCAACCTCCACGCCAAGCGTACGAACTCCCTGAAGCAGCGTCAGGGCCGCGCGAACCGCCCGCTCGGCGTCGTCCTCGCGCGCCACCGGCGCACCCCACACGGAGCACACGGCGTCCCCGATGAACTTCTCCACCACGCCGCCGTAGCGCTCGATCGTCGTCCGACAGCCCGCGAAGTAGCGCGAAAGCAGTTCGCGCACCTCTTCGGGGTCGCGATCCCCCGACAACGCGTCGAAGCCCACCAGGTCGACGAACAGGACCGACACGACCCGGCGCTCAGCGGCCGTCACCCCCGGGGCCGACGACGCCGCCGGCTCGCCGGCCAATGGAGTGCCGCATTCAAAACAAAAGCGCGCGCCGGGGGCAGCGTGGGCCCCACACGAGGGACACGACTCCGAGACCGGCGTGCCGCACTGCACGCAGAACTTCTTCCCCGCCGGGGTCTGACCGCCACACGCTGCACAGGTGATCGTGACGAGCGTGGTCATTCGAGCGCGGCTTCCGTCCGCACGATCCTGAGGTCGGCGACGTTCCAATGGTTACTCGCCCGGAGCGGCTCGGCGGCGATCAGTTCGAACACCAGTTGATAGAAGCCCTCGGCGAGCTCGACGCGCCCGGAGTCGCTCCGACCGGGTAGGCCCGAGGGGCTGAAGAAGGCCTGTTCGCTGAACGCGCGCACGGTGGCGGTCCAGCACGCCGCGAAGGCGTGCGCGTCCCTGGTGCGCTCGAAAGCTTCAAGGAACGGATCCGGCGAACTCCTGATCCGGAGCGCGTCCAGCCGCAGCAGCGCGCCAATCTCGGCGCTCTGGAAGGGCGCGATCAGCTCGCGCTCGGTCCGGTTATAGACCGGCATGGCGATCCGGTCGGCCTCCGCCTTGGCCAGCCGCCCGCGCTGCACCAAGGTCGCAATCGCTTCGTCGAGCACTCCGTAGAGCGGTTCCGAGCCGCCGGTGCCATCGGGCCCGATCGCCGCCAGCTCGATCACCAGCTGTCCATCCGGCTCGAGCTCCGCGGCACGATGAGCAAGAAAGGCGTGCCAGTCGGCGGCGGCGCGCGCCGCCCACCGCTCGCGCAGCTCCTCCGTGGCCATCGGGATGAACACATGGTCGGGGACGATCGTGGGGGCCCGACTCAACCAGTGCACTGAATGGCTGGACCAGCCAAGGGACACCGTCCCCGGTGGCAGGACGGGCCCATAGAACGAGCGGCCGACGATGATTGGAAACACCATCGGGTCGGCGTTATCAGCTTCGTCATGGAACAGCGGTGAGAAATCATTAGCCGGCTGATCGATGTACGCGGCGACGATTGGCCGGGTCGGGTGCACGCTGCGGATACCGGCGATCATCGCGGCGATCGGCTCGATCGAGTTCCGGCCGCCCGCGCAGCCGTAATCGCCGACCACGATCGGCGATCGCGATTGGCCGGTCCCGCGATCGGCCGTGACTGCTGCGCGGAAGCCCGCGATCGCCTCTTCCAGCATCGGAAGGGCGCCATTGATCGCGGCGGCGTGCTGCGGAACCGCGTGGAAGTTGTAGAAGTCGGCGCCCCTTACAGTCGTCCCTGCGTCCATGGCCGTCCCTGAATAATCCTCACGAAGTCTGCACTACATCACTCCCGCGGCCATCGCGAGAGTTGTGCACAGCTTTTGTGTCGCGCGCGCGACAAATGTTCACGTCAAATCAGCGACGCGTCACAGATTGGTCACCACTCACCGTGGCGGGGCCACGCGCGCAAGACGCGGACGTAGCCCCGCACAAAAGGTGAATCGATAAGTAATGGTCGAAACGCCGGACCGGCCGGATCGCTAGAGACCCCCCGGCCCCTGCTCGTCCACGAGCGAGATCTCGTCGAGCTGCTCGTACTTGACCCTCGGGTCCTTGATCCCGCCCTTCACGTCTTTCGACTGGTCAGCCTGAAGCTCTAGGTCCTCGGCCTCTTCGGACAGCCGTCCCGGCTGCTCGTCTTGCCCGGTCATGCAACGCCCTCCTGATAGTGGGACAACATGCCCGCTCACCCGCCTGGCCTGCTCAGCGCCAAGACTCGCGGGGCGAGCGGAGAGTGAATAGTTGAGTATGTGACCGTTTGACGGCCGGTACGACTTACGGCCCCGGCGGCGGTGCTTCGAGCTGCTCGAGAATCGGCCTCGGTTCCCTGATGCCACCCTTGACGTCTTTGGCCTGGTCCGGCTGGAGCTCGAGATCCTTGGCAGCCTCTTCGGCAATCGTGTCCGGCTGCCGCTCTGTCTCGGCCATGTACACCCTCCTGATAGTGGGAATTCGTCTCGTTCCCCGGTGCGATCGTATCAGCACTTCATAAGCCGGTCAAACCCTCGGATTCCGTTATCCTTGAGCGTCGTTGGGTGGCGTTGATTCGGCGTGCGATGGAGATAGATCGAGATCCTCCAGATGCACTCGGCCCGTAAAGAGATCGCTCTAGCGCGCCGATAAGGTGTAAGTGGGAGCAGGGACCTACTTGTGAAGCTTGTTCTCGTAGTTGACGATGAAGAGGACGTCCGGCCGCTGTTCCGGCAACGGTTCCGCCGCGACATCGTCGCCGGCGAGATTCGCTTTGAGTTCGCTACCTCAGGACACCAGGCGCTCGAGCAGCTGAGGGAACTCGGCGCGGACGTGGTCCTGATCCTGGCTGACGTTCGCATGCCCGGCATGGACGGATTTCAGCTGCTGGAGGAGATCCGGAATGATTGGCCCCAGCTTGCCGTGTACCTCGTCACCGCGTACCACACCCACGACCATCGCGACCGGGCGATGAGCCTGGGCGCGAGCGGTTACCTGACTAAGCCGGTCGATTTTGAAGAGCTACGCGATCTGATCTTCAGCGACTCGACGGAGGCACAGACTGGGTGAACGCCGTGACCACGACCGCGCTACGAAGACTTACACCACGTTGGCCGGACGTCCCCGCCAGGCGGCAGGCCGAAGGTCTTCTCGGCGGCCTCGATCGTTTGCCGGGTCCGGCGCTGCTCGCGCTGGCCGCGATCTGCTACTGGGCGCTCTCGTATGTCGGCTACGCGATTCCCTACAAGAACAACTCGTCGCCGTTCTGGCCCCCGGCGGGCATCGCGGTCCTGCTGCTGATCGCCACCCGCCGCTCACGGCGATGGCCGTGGGTGGCAGCTGGAATCTTCGCGGGGGAAGTGGCGAGCGATCTGCTGAACCATTCGCCGTTTCTGGCTTCGCTCGGCTACGCAGCCGCCACGCTGGTTTATGTGCCCCTCACCGCGCCGATCCGGCAGCGGGGTCTGTACACGCGGGGGTTGGTCAATCGCGTCGGCGACGCGGCGTTCTTCCTCGTGATGGCGACCGTAATGGGGATCGCCAATGGCGCGGTCGCTCTGCTGGTCGCGCTCGCGTATCGGTTTGGCGACTACCTGACCTTCTGGGTCACGTGGGCGACCGGTTCGTTGCTCGGAATCATGTTGATCACCCCACTACTGGTCGTCTGGTTGAGCCAGCCACTGCGGATCGATGTGCTGCGCGCCAACTGGCGCGAGTGGCTCCTGTTGGCCGTCAATCTCGCCGCTGTCATCGCCGCCATCGTCGTCTTGTTCGCTCACTCTGCGCTCGCCCGTGGCCCGGTGGGGTTGCTGGCGCCTTACGTGATCACGGCCTTGATCCTGTTCGGGGCCTGGCGAATGGGCCCGCGCGCGGCGACCCTGCTGCTGTTCGTGGCGGCCTTCGGCATCGCCTTGCAGACCGGGGCGGGGCGAGGTGCGTTTGCCCAGTTCACCTCCAATGTCAACAACGCCTTGTATGTGTCACAGCTCGCGTTCGGGCTGCTGGTCGTCACGGTCCTGCTGGTCGCCGCCGCCCGCGTCGAGCTGAGCACGTCTGACAGGCGGTATCGGAGCCTGTTCGAAGAGGCGCCCGGAATGTACGTCGTCGTTCGGCTCAGCCGCAGTCAAGGCCCGACCCTGATCGACTGCAACCGGCCGTTTCTCGACGCGCTGGGGCTCAACCTCGACGATGTGCTGGGCCGCCCCATGGCCGAGTTCGTCTCCGAAGAGTCCTCCGCGCTGCTCGCAAACGGCGATTTCCAACGCGCAATGGACGGGGAGTTCAGGCCCCAGGAGCGCGAGCTCCAAGACCGCAGCGGCAAGGTCATTCCCGTGCTGATGCAGGCGGGGCCGGTCGTCGACGAGTCTGGGCAGACGACGGGGATCCGAGCCATGTACATCGACCTCAGCGACCGCCGCCGGGCCCAGCGTCTGGAGCTCGAGAACAAGCTCGTGCGCCAGCAGCAGCTCGCGCTGCTCGGAACCCTGACCGCCGGCATCGCCCATGAGGTCAAGAACCCGCTCAACTTCGTGATCAACTTCGCCGAGGCGAACCGCGAACTGGTCGAAGAGCTCGACGGCACGTCTGAGAGTGGCGCGGACCCCAACGAATTCGAGGGCATCCTGGCCGATCTCCGCTTCAACGCCGATGCAATCGCGAGACATGGGCGTCGCGCGCTGGACATCATGATGGCGATGCTGGCGTTGAGCCGCGATCAGGCCGCGGCGGCCGAACCGGTGGACGTCAACGGCTTGGTCGAGCAGTACGCATCGCTGGCCTTCCACGGGGTTCGGGCGCGCGGACTCGATGTGCGGGCACTGCTCACGATGAAGCTCGATCCCGATCTGCCGAAGGTTCCGGTCGTCGAAGCCGACCTCGGGCGGGTGGTCCTCAACCTGGTCACCAACGCATGCGAGGCGGTGGCGGCAGCTGCGCCCAACGGCCGCGCGGACGAGCCCGAGATTGCGGTCTCCACGGGGCGGCTTCGCCTCGACGGCAACGTCGAGATCAGGATCCGCGATACCGGGATGGGCATCGCCGCCGAACACCGCGACCGCATCTTCGAGCCGTTCTTCACGACCAAGCCGGCGGGCGAAGGTACGGGTCTGGGTCTGGCTATTTCCCGGGACATCGTGCTCCAGCACGGGGGCTCGATCGAGGTTCGATCCGAGCTGGACCAGTTCACCGAGTTCGTCGTAACACTGCCCTGCGCCCAGCCGGCGGCGCCTCTAGCCGCCGACTAAGGGCCCAAGGGCAGACATTCGTTCCTACCTAAGTGGCCGTTGCGGGCGGAGCCGTTGATCGGTGTCGGTGTGCCGCGGGGCGGGTCAGGTGAGGACGGGGAGCGCGCGGATGCGTGTCAGCGCGTCGTTGAAGTCTTGTTGCCAGGGCCAGCGCGCGGGCATCCGGAGTGTCCATTGTCGGGCGGTGCGTGTCAGTCGGCCGGGGATCCGGAACAGCCGGTTGCGGCGGGTCGCGGCGGTGCGGGTGCCGTCGTTGGGCAGGCCGATCTGGCTGGTCCACCGTCCGAGGTTGTGCGCGAGGGCGGCGATCACGGTCCAGGCGCTGTTGGCGGCGAACTGGCCGGAGGGGAAGTGCGCGAGCGCTTGGTCTTGGAGATCGCGGATGCAGAGCTCGACGACGGCGTGCTCGCGATGCTCGCCCTCAACCAGCAGCAGCGGCTCGGTGCGGTTGGTCGCGAACGCGAAGTACTGCCAGTTCGGGAACAGGTCGGCCTGTTTGCCGACCAGACGTGTGCGACGCGCGACCAGCCGCCAAGAACCTGTCCATGGCTCGGCCGACCTGCTTCGAGTCCTGGAATAAGAACCCATGGCCGGCGCCCTTGAACACCTGGCTCGTGGCGTTGGGCAGGGCGGCCACGACCTCCTTGTCGTTCGCGGGCGGCACCACGATGTCGAGGTTGCCCCACATCACCAGGGTCTGAGTCTTCAGCTTCGGCAGCTCGTCGTAATCGCCGTGGGCCCGCCACTGGTTCGCGGCGTGTGCCTGGCCGATCGCGGCCCGCTTCGAAACCGTAAAGCTGTCGGAGGGCAGGTCGTCGCGGTTGTACTGGGCGTAGACGCGCGAGGTGTAGGCGAATTCGCCCTTGATCCCGGCCGGCGTGGGCGGGAAGCTGAGGGCCAGCAAATCCAATGTGGTGAGGTTGGGGCTTTCGAGCAACTGGAGAATCCGGTTGGCCGGCGGGTGATAGCTGCTGCCACCCGAATCGGTGGCGCAGAGGATCAGCTTGAGCACGCGATTCTGAGCGTCGAGCGCCGCCTGCTGCGAGGTCTGGCTCCCCTGCGACCAGCCCATGAGATCGAATTTCCTGATGTGGAGCGCGGTCGCCAGCGCCAACGTGTCCTTGGCCATCAGTTGAATCGTGACCGGCTTGTGCGAGGGGTTGTTCGTGGTCCCGACGCCGCGATTGTCGAAGATCACCACATGGTGATCGGGGAGCAGCTGATCGATCAGCCGCGGATCCCACTCGGCCATCGTGGCCGCGCGGCCGATGACCATGATCAGCGGGGTGCCACTGCCACCCTGCCGGTAGCCGACGCTCAGCCCATTGGCGTTGACGTGTTCGACCGGCCCGAGACTCGGGATGCTCGCCACCGCGAGAGCGGGCACAGCGGCCAGCGCGGCCAGGACGGTTGCTAAGGCCACAGCACAACGGCGCCAGTGGATGGAGCGGATATGCATCAGTGCGTCTCCAACAAGTAATAGTGATGAACGGCAGGGTCGTCTCGGTCTTGTTGCCACCTCTGCCTCGCTAGGTGAGCCCCCGCCCGAGACGGCGGGATGCTACCAGGCGGCCCATACGCACCTGCTATTAGCGATTTCCTACCAAAAGCTGTCAAACTCTCCTGTACACATATGCACGGACGCGTAACTCGAGTGTTCTGGCCTGGCCGGCGGATACCGCCGTGGCTGCACCGTTCACGGCTGAGCATGGATAACTCCGGGAGTTACGGGTGATGAACTGGACGAGTCGTTTCGCGGATCTCCTGGCCGCCCACGCGGTCGGGGATTTCCTGCTCCAGACCGACTGGCAGGCACAGAACAAACGCGGCGGACTGGCCCAGGACGCGACCTCGCGGCGGGCGCTGGCCAGGCACGTCGCGGTCTACACGCTTGCGTGCGCGCCGACCCTCGCCGGAATCGCCCGCAGGCGCGGCGGCCGCGTGGCGGCGCTGGCCGCGGTTGGGATCGCGCTGCCGCACGCGATCCTCGACGACGGCCGACTGCTCGCCTGCTGGGCCCACTGGGGCAAGCGCCTGGAGGAGGCGGAGGCGCCGGGTGACGTGATGCTGATGGTCGATCAGAGCGTCCACCTGCTGTGCCTGTGGGCGCTGGCACGGGCCATCGGGGACGACTAGATGGTTGATTCCGAATCAGCGGCTGTAATGGGTGAAGTGGCGGCCTGGGTCACCGATTGTTTGGTTATGGACGAGTCCCGCGGCGAGGGCGAGGATCCGCAGCGCGACACGGACGCACACGCCGTGCACTAGTCGGGCTGAGTGATTCCGGGTGGGCACCGTTCAGCTCGCCGACCACATCGTCGTGCTCGATGGGGGGAAGGTCGTCGAGGACGCTCCGTTCGAGGAGTTGATCGCCGGCGACGGGCTGTTCGCCGCGCTCGCCCGGCGTCAGATGCTCTGAGTAGCTCCCGCCGGGCGCTTGAGCGACGAGTCAGTCGGGCGCGCCGTGGCGCGCCAGCTCGAAGACCGCCACCGCGCCCGCGGCCACCGACGAGGCGATCTTGCCGCGCTCGACCAGCACCCCCATCGGGGTGCCGTCCGCCTCAAAGGCCCGCATCGCGGACCCATCGGAATCCAGCAGCACCGGCGAGCGCAAGCCGTGCTCGCGCACCTCATCGCGGTCGCCGATGGTGATCACCACCAGCTGGGGCGCGCCCGCGGGCGGATCGGCCTCGAACGCCTTGAGGTCGGGGAGCATCTGCTGACAGAAACCGCACCCCGGGTTCCAGAACAGCGCGAGCGTGCGCTCACCGTAGAGGTCGCTGAGCGCGACCGGCCGGCCGTCGAGATCTGACAGCGACAGCGCCGGTGCCGGGTCGCCGATATGCGTGGTGTCAGGGCCGGCGTACGCGGCTTGTGGAGTCCCCGGTGGGGCTCCATTACCGGAGGGCACGTGTTGGCGGATCGCCAGCACGGGGCGCGTCGCCTGCGTCATCAGGCTCGTGATCGCCTCCGCGCCGCCGACCGTCGGACTGGCGATCAGGCCGTCGGCTCCGATCACTACGGCCATCGGAGTGCCGTGAGCTTCATAGGCCTTGGCAACCTCTCCCTCGGTCTGCAAGAGCACCTGTTCGAGGCCGTGCTCGCCGGCCTTGGCGTGGTTGCTCTCCGGATCCCCGCCGGCAATCACCGCGATCTCGATCTGGTCCCGGTGCTCGCGCTGCCAGACGGCGACCGTCGGCATCAACGCCGCGCACGGCCCGCAGCCGGCGTCGGAGAAGATCAGCATCACCGGACGGCCGCCGCCCAGCAGCTCGGCCAGCGAATGGGGCTCGCCCTCGACGCTTCGGAGCTCAAACAGCGGCGCCGGCGAGCCGACGGCGAGGCCGCCGCCGAGCAGCCCCTCACCGAGGACGGGCGGCTCCGGCGGCGCGCCATCGGGCAGGCCGAGGGCAGCCACCATCTCCTCGAGGGCGTCCAGGCGCCGGAGGGCGCGGCCGTTCTGGGCCAACAGCTCGAAGGAGAACCACAGCTGGAAGGCGACCAGGCCGAGCACGATCAACCCGGCGACGATCACCACGAGCAACGTGCCGTGCAGCTGAGCCACCCAATGGGTCGCGCTGACGCCCGCGCCTTCCCACCCGGCGATGGCGACGAACGCGGCCAGCCCGAGTAGAACGAGATTGCGCAGCAGCGTCCGCCAGCCCGCCGGCGCCGAGTGGACCTGCCCAAAGCAATGGCAATCGGGAGCGCGGCCGTGGGCCATCGCATTCACGATCGCGGCGCTGAAGGCGAGCAACAGCACCGCCGCGGCCAGCGCGGCGAACCGCGCCGTCGACGACGGCACTAGGGCGATTCCGATCGCCAGCTCGAGGACCGGCAGCACCTCGGCGACCAAGCCGGCGAGCCGCTCCGGCACTCCGAACTCGACCGCTGCCGTCCTCGTGCCTCCCCGGTCCGCCAGCTTCGCCAGGCCAGCACCGACGAACACGCCCGCCAGCAGCAGACGGCAGATCAGAAGGGCGACCCCCATCGCGAGAGGACTGTACGGCGGGTAGAACCCCTTTTCAAGCCGCGCCGATTGCCGCGCGGGCGAGCCGCTCGAGCGCGGGGACGATCCGCGCCGGCGCCGGCATGGCGCGGATTGCGCCGGCGATCCTGGTCGCCGCGCGCCGGCATCCGTCGTCGGCCAGGAGCCGCGCCACTTGATCGGCGACGCGTTCGGCGGTGATGTCGGCGTCGAGTAACCGGCGGCCGGCGCCCGCCGCCACCACCTGATCGGAGTTGTAGAAGTTGTCCGCCCCGCGCGGCACGACCAGGAGCGGCAACCCGAACGACAGCGCCCCGAGCATCGTGCTCGCACCTCCGTGACACACGACGGCGTCACAGCCGGGCAACACCTGCGCCTGCGGGAGGTAGCGAAACACGCGCACGTTCTCCGGCTGAGGCCCGAGCCCGGCGGGGTCGACTTCATGGCCGACGGTGACGATCAGGTTGATCGGCCGGGCAGCCAGGCCGCGAACGACGGTGGCAAACGTGTCGTGGTCACGATTGAAGATCGTCCCGAGAGTGACGTACACCGTCGACCGATAGGGGAGATCTTCGAACACCGAGGGCATCGGTGAGTCGCCGCGCGACTCGGCCGGGTCGGGGCGGATCAGGACTCGATCCTCGAGCTCGGCCGCCACCGGCGCCTGAAGGGTGGGCGGACACGGATCGAGGTACAGCGAACGGTAGGGCCGCGCGCCGGCGGGGTGCAGGCCGGCGGCCTGCCAGTGGCGACCCATCGCCGTGGCGGCTAGCTCGGCGATCTCGGGCTGGAGCACGGGTCCGACCCCTAGCGTGGCGTATGGGATGCCGTCGAGCGCTGCGACGAGCGGGGCGGCGAATTCGGCGATCTCATGCACCAGGAGGTCCGGCTGCCAGCGCTCGACGATCGCCCTGAGGTCCGCGGCGCGGGGCGGAGCTTCGAGATCGGTGAACACCTGGCCGAAGAACAGCTGCCGGAACTCTGCGCGCGGGATCAGGTCGAACTCACCGAATCGGCGTGCGAACTCCTCGCGCCAACGGTCAACCTCGAGGCCGGCGCTGAACGTGTCGAACCCAGCCTTCTGGACGGCCATGCGAAACGGATCCGCGGTGGCGAAGGCGACCTCGTGGCCGGCCGCGGACATCGCGCGTGCGAGCGGCACCAGCGGGTGAAGATGACCCAACCCGTGCCGGCAGGTGAACAGGACGCGCATGGTCAAACATTGGACTGCAAGCCGGAGGCAAAGTCCAAGACCGGCTGGTTCTCTCCTGAGAAGCCGGCGTTCTTACGAGCGGGAGCCGTCGGCGGCGGGAAGGATGTCGCTCAACACATCGAGCACCTCGACCGCCACCGGACTCGCCTGATCGGCTGACCACACCGCCCACGTCTCCGCGATCAGGTCGACGCCGGACAGCGGCAACCAGACGAGCGGCAGCGTCGTCGCGGCGTCGGCTACCTCGGCCTCGCAGCACAGGCACCATCCGTAGCCGTCGGCAACCAGCGCGAACGTCGCGGTCGTGGTTCCGGTTGATTCCACGAACGGGGCCCGGAGGCCGGCCACGGCGAGAGCCGACAGGACCCGGTCATAGAGCTCGGGATTCGAGCTGCGCGGCATCCACATCAGGGGCTCCCCACTGAGTCGCTCCGGCCGGACAATCTTTCCGTCCGCGCACGGGTGATCGGTCGGCAGGCAGGCACCTAGCGGTTCGCTGGCGAGTAGGCGGCGAGCCAGCGGACTCCGGTCCGGGATCGAGCGCACGATCCCGAGCTCGAGCTCGCCCACCTCGACCGCGCGCACCGTGGCGGCGCTGGGGAGCGCCTCGACGGCCAACGACAACTCGGGGTGCCGGCGTCGGATCTCGGCCACCAACGGCGGGCCCCAGATACGTGAGAACTCGCTCCACATCGCCAGTCGAACCTCCGCCCGGCGCGTCTCGGCGCGAGCCCGGCGCATGGTCTCGAGGCAATGGTCGAAACGGCTGAGGACGCCGTAGGCCTCGGCCAGCAGCAGCGAGCCCGCCTGGGTCAGGGTGACCCGTGGCTTCGTGCGATCGAACAGGCGAACGCCCAGCTCGGCTTCGAGTGCCTTGATCTGCTGGCTGAGGCCCGGCTGAGCGACGTGCAACCGAGCCGCCGCGCGACCGAAGTTGAGTTCCTCAGCTACGGCGACGAAGTAGCGCAAGTGGCGAACTTCCACCGCGCCGAATCATAAGTCAGACTTCTGAGTCGCTAGTGGCCCACTTAGGCGGCGGTTTTCGAGACCGTCGCCAGCTGCCCCTCGACCGAGGCCGGGACGGTGGCTGCCGACTTCCCCGGCACCAGGGCGGCGGAGATCACACACACGGCCAGGAACACGGTCGCCAGCATGTACGAGAGGGTGAAGCCGGTGACGGTCGGCAGCCCGTGGGCCGTGTGGTCGGTGATCAAGGTGGCCGAGATCTGCCCGCCCAGCGCGCCGCCCAGCGTACGCATCACCGTGTTCATCCCACTCGCCACGCCGGTCTGGGTAGGTGGCACGGCTTGCACAATCAGGTTTCCCATCGCCGCGAAGGCAAGCCCGATCCCAACCCCCAGCAAGGTCACGGTGATGAGCAACTCGTAGGGGTGATCGTGAGCCACCGCAGCGTAGGCGAACGCGAACGCGCTGATCGCCGAGCCGACGATCAACGCGGGCTTCGAACCGTAGCGCCCAGCGATCGGTCCAGCCACCGAGCCAAGCAGTGCCATGGCCAGTGCGCACGGGACGAGGTACAGCGCGGCGACGACCACCGAGGCCCCGAACCCGAACCCGGTGCTCTTCGGTAGTTGCGCAAACTGGGGGAAGATGATGAACGACGAATACATGCCCGCGCCAAGCAGGAACGCCGCGAGGTTCGTCGTCCACACCCCCCGGATTCGCATCATCGCCATGTCGATCAGCGGCTGGCGGCTTCGGAGCTCGACTCGGACCCACAGCACGCAGAACACCACCCCGATCAGGAACAGGCCGGTCGTTCTGACGCTCACCCACCCCCAGACTGTGGTCTGCGCGATCGCGATCAGGATCAAGCAGATACCGAGGCTCATCAGCGCGGCGGCGAGCCAGTTCACCTTTCCGGGCGACCGCACCGGGGACTCCGGGATATAGCGCCGGGTGCAGAACGCCGCGAGGAGCGTCACGACGAGCGGGAGCCAGAACAACCAATGCCAACCCAGGTGCTCGATCACCAGTGCCCCGATGATCAGCCCCAAGCCGCTGCCCACGCCGAGGATCGACGACATCAGGCCGATGCTGCCCGCGACCTTGTCGGGCGGGAATTCATCTCGGGCGATCGAGAACGCGAGCGGGAAGATGCCGCCGGCGACCCCCTGGATCACTCGTGCCAGGATCAACACCGGCAGCGACTGCGCGACGGCCGCGAGCAGCGTGCCGGCGGCCAGGATGATCAAGGTCCAGAACAGCAACCGCTCCTTGCCATAGATATCGCCGAGTCGGCCGATGATCGATGTCCCCACCGACGCGGAGAGCAGGAACCCGGTCAGCAACCAAGCCGCGCCGGTCTCGGTCGTGTGGAAGGTGCGCTGTAGATCGGGCAGCGCCGGGATCACGGCCGAGGCCAGCACCGCGTAGGCCATACCGGCCAGGGACAGCACGGCCAGGATCACTTTCGGATGGACGCGCGCTGGCCCGTGCGAGTCCCCATTCATGGTCCCCACCGTAGCAGCGCCGACCGGTCGGTCGGAGTCCGGCAGTTGTGAGGTCAACCCAATCGGGGGGTACGCGGACGAGCGCGGCGGCGGGTCACGCGCCGGTCGTCGCCTCGCTGTGCACGATCGCGTTGGCGAGCGCTTCGATGCCCCCGTAACCGCGTTCGCGCGATAGCTCAATCGCCCGCGCGGCCTCTTGCTCGGCCAGCACATGGTGGCCGCGGGCCTTCAGCGCCCGTGCCCACTCGAAGTGACCGTGCGCCGCGAACAGGAGCAGACCGGTCTTGTGGTGGAAGTCGTTGGCGAACGCGAAGTGGCGATCGGCCACCTCGTCCCGACCCATCGTGGCGGCGAGCATTCCCATCCACATTTGCGCGTGGCCGTAGCCCGTGTCCGCGTTCCATACGACCTGATCGGACCACGGCTCCATCAGCTCGTAGATGATCTCCGCGGCCGCGGGGACCTGCGCCCACGAGACGGCCAGCGTCCACATCGCGAGCGCGGACATCCGAATCTGGTCCCACGGGATGTGCTGGAACCGGTCGGCGGCCCCCAGTTCGATCTCCGCCTTGGCTTCGTCGAAGCGGTCCACCCAGCAATACGCGCCGGCCAGCGAAGCCTGCCAGGCCGGTATCCCCGGGTTGCTGCGCGCGTGCTCCTCGACCAACCCAATCAGGTCACCGGCCTTTCCCCGGTAACACATGATCTGCGAGATCTGGGCGCCGAACATCATGAACGCGTCGGGCTGGCCCGCTTCGGTTCCGGTCTGGAACGCGCTGTTGCCGAGTTGCTCGGCGCGCTCGAAGTCACCTCGCATGATCTCCCAGCCCGCGGCCGGGAACCCGGCGAACCACTTCATCGAAGGCTGGCCGAGCCGCTCGGCGATGGCGTCCATGCGCGTCCTCGCCTCTGCCGCGGCCTCGAAGTTGCCCGACTCGATTTGCACGTTGTGGGCCACCCACGCCGCCCAGCACTCGAGGGCCGGATCCTTGGCCGCCTTGGCCACTTCGGCCAACTCGTCCGCCAGGCGGATCCGATCCGCCGTGGTGTCCGGGGCCCAGTTGGCGTGGATGTAATTGCTGAGCACCTGTGCCAGCGTCGCGGGATCACCCACCTCACGGGCCAGCGACAGCGCCTGCTCGGCGATCTCGCGCCGCGGCCGATGATCGCGTTCGAACTGGAGCTCCACGCTGCGCACCGACAACAGCCGCGCGCAACGCGCCGGATTGGCGAAGTCGTCGAGGTCGAGGGCCAGCTGCAGCGCGTCCAGCCGTTCCTGATCGATCTCCCCGAACACGCTGGCGTGCCCGCGGCTGTTCGCGAGCGCGGCGCGCGCGGCACGATCGGCGTCGGCGATTTGGCCGGCCAGCCGCGAGGCATCGAGCAGCGTTTGCCGGTAGGCGGCGTCGCCGGTCTGGCGCTGGGCTTCGCCGAGGCCGATCAGCAGCTCGCACCGGTCGTCCTGCGCTCCGCCATCGCCCATCAGCTCGAACGCCTGGTTGAACCACCGCAGCGCCTCGTCCGGGGCCAGCTCGGCAAGCGCGCGCTGGCCCGCGAGGCGGGCGTACCTAATCGTCTTGTCGAGATCGGTCGGGGTGACCGCCTTGGCCCAGTGATAGGCCAACTCGCCGACCCGGACGCCCGGCTGCTCGCCCAGGAGATCCTCGAGCGCCTCGGCCACCCGGCGGTGGAGCCGAGCCCGCCGCGTGATGCCGATCGCCTCATACAACGTGTGGTTGATCAGCGCATGGGCGAAGGAGAACTTGCCCGGCGCGCTCGCCGACTCGCTCACCACCGAGGCGTCAGTCGCCGCCTCGAGCAGCTCGAGCACGTCGTCGTCAGTTCGCTCGGTGACCGCAGCGAGCAAATCGAGATCGAACTCTCGGCCGATGACCGAGGCGACGGTCAGGACCTTGTGGATGTTCTCTCCCAGCCGCTCGACCCGCCGATCGAGGACCTCGCGGACGCTCTGCGGGAGCCCGAGATCGGCCAGCCGGCCGCGGATCGCGAAGCGCCCGTTGGGCTTCTGATAGATCGCCCCCGACTCGGTCAGGTGACGGAGCAGCTCGGTGGTGTAGAACGGGTTGCCGTCGGTCTCGCGCAGCAACTCCTGCGAGAGCTCGAGCCCCGTGTCCGACAGACCGTGTCCGGCCGCGCGCTCCATCAACTCGACGATCTCGGGCTGGCCCAGGCCCGAGAGCGAGAGCCGCTCGACGCCCTGCTCCCGATGGAGATCGGCCAGCACGCTGGTCAGCGGGTGGCCGCGGTGGAGGTCCGAGTCGCGATAGGTGCCGATGATCAGCACCCGCGTGTCGTGACCTTGGGCGAGCGTGTGCTTGAGCAGCAGCAGCGACGGCTTGTCCGCCCAGTGGAGGTCGTCGAGGATCAGCACGAGCGGGTCCTGGCGCGATGCGACGCGCAGGATCCCCACCACCGCGCCCCAGAACAGGTAGCGCTCGGTCTCGGGATCGGTCTCTCGCTCCGGCGGCGCGTCCGGAAGCCGCGTCCGCAGCGCCGGCACGAGCCTTCCCAGCTCGCCGCCGTGGCGTTCGACGTGCTCACGCAAGAGCTCCTCGGGCGCGTGCTCGACCAGGTGGGTGAGCGCGTCCACCCACGGTCCGTAGGGAACCGTGAGCTCCTCCTTGCACGTCCCGAACAACACGACGGCGCCGTTCGAGCGCGCCTGATGGGCCTCGTGCGTCGCCAGCCGGGTCTTTCCGATCCCCGCCTCGCCCGACAGCAGCACGAGGCGCCGCTCGCCGCGCGTGACCTCGCCCATCAGCTCACTGAATCGTTCCGACTCGGCGTTCCGCCCGACCATGCCCCGCGACGGCATCTCCGCGAGCCGGGACGGCAGCGGCAACAGCCACCCCTCGGCCTGCCGCTTCCACACGACATCGACCGATTCCAGCGGCTCTGGCAATCCCTTCAGCTCGAGGCCGCCGACCGAGGTGAACTCGTGGCCGCGGCCGGCGGCGAGCAGGCTGACCAGCTGCTTGGCGAGGATCTGACCGCCGGTGCACTTGTCGCACAAGCGGGCGGCCTCGATCAGCGGCATCCCGAAGTAATCACCCTCCTCCACAGTTGCGTCGCCGGCGCTCAGCCCGACCTTGACCATCATCCGTTCTCGAGCCGAGCGGTTGCGGCGCTCGAACCGCTGCTGGATCGCGACCGCCGCCGTGACGGCCGAACCGGCACTGTCGAACACCGCGATCAGGCCGTCGCCGGTGTTCTTGACTTCGCGCCCGCCCGCTTCCTCGATCGCGCCCCGAAGCAGGCCGAAATACTCAAACCGGAGCTGGTCGGCCACCACCGGGCCGACGCGCGACTCGAGCTTGGTCGAACCGACGAGATCCGTGATCAGCACCGAGACTGTCTGCACGGTTCTCGAGATCAGCTTCTGGAGCTGCTCGAAATCGATCGGTTTGGTCATGTAGCCGCTGGCCCCGAGCTGCTCGGCGCGCTCCACGTACTGCTGTTGGTGGTACGCCGTGACGAGGTAGACCGGCGGAGCGTTGGGCTGGTTGCGAATCGCCTCTAGCAGCTGGAAGCCGTCGAGTCCAGGCATCCGGATGTCGGACAGCACGAGGACGCTCTCAGCGTTGTGCTGCGACAGCTTCTCGAGCGCCTGCTCACCGGAGTGCACGAACTCAAACCGCACATCGCCGCTGGCGATCTGCTTTCGGAAGCGCTGCTCAAACAGGGGTCGAGTGTCTTCCTCGTCATCGACCACAAGAACTAGCTTCAATGCCGCTCCCCGTTGGTGGCGCCGCCAATGTCCTGGCGCCAGTCTCGTCCGGCGCCCAGGATCAGCATGAACGAATACGGGAAACGATCAAGCTTTGTGTAGGTATTGAGTAACTAAGTGGCCCCGTTTGCAAATACGATTGCCGGTCGATGGAGGTTCGGTTTGGACTGCGGATTCCGCCGTGTGAAGATCCCGCGAAGCTCGGCGAGTTCGCCGCGGCGGCCGAGCGGGCCGGTTTCAGCACGGCGTGGTTTCCGGACTCACAATTCCTGTTCCGAGACGTGTGGTCGACGCTGGCCGTGGTCGCTGGCGCGACCGACACGATCGAGCTCGGCCCATGCGTCACCAACTTCGCCACCCGGCATCCGTCGGTGACCGCGGCGGCGGCGGGGACGACCGATGAGCTCGCCCCCGGCCGAGTCATCCTCGGCGTCGGAACCGGCGACAGCTCGATCAAGACGTTGGGCTGGAAGCCAACCCGTCTGAGCGAGATGCGGGCCAGCATCGAGATCGTGCGCAGGCTACTGGCCGGCGAGACGGCGACGTTTGCCGGCCGGGCGATGGAGATCGAAGCCCGGCCTCGTCACGCGGTCCCGATCTACATGGCCGCATCGGGGCCCCGTGCGCTCGCCCTCGCGGCGGAACTGTGCGACGGCGTGATCGTGCTGGCCGGCATGGCCCCCAACCTGATCGACCAGGCGATCGGCCACATTCGCGCCGGCGCCGAGCGCGCCGGCCGCGAGCTCGGCGAGCTCGATATCTGCCTGGGCACGATCTGCCACCTCACCGACGACCCGCTCGTGGCGGCCCGCATCGCTAAACCCCATCTCGTGGCCGAGGCTCAGCTGGGCGGCGGGGAGGCGCTGCGCGCGGTCGGGATCGACGTCAAGGTTCCCGCCGTCGTGCCGGGGGTCTATCCCGACATGGCACACGCCGTCGACTGGGACCACGCCGTCGAAGTCGCGGGCCAATGGGTGAACGACGAGATGGGCAAGCGGTACGCCGACACCTTCTGTTTGGTCGGGGACGGCGCCTACTGCGCGGAGCGCATCCGCGGGATCGTCGCCCGCGGGATCAACAGTTTCTACCTGCGCGATTTCTTCAGCTACACGCTGCCCGACGAGCTGCTGCGAACGTTCGGCTCGGAGGTGATTCCGCGGTTCCAGGCCGCCCCGGCCGGCGGCTAGCGGAGCCGACGCCCCGCAAAGATCCGCGGCGGGGTCCCCCTGATTCACGAGCTATGGTTCGGTCGGCAGTCGACTAGTCGATGAGAGGAGAGCCCGTGAGCGTGCTCGTCAAAGGTGGGCGCGTGGTCACCGCGGTCGATGACTACGTGGCCGACGTCCTGATCGATGGTGAAACGGTGTCGGCGATCGGCGCCGAGCTGGACGTAACGGCGGACCGCGTGATCGATGCCCGCGGCAAGTACGTCATCCCGGGCGCGATCGACCCCCACACGCACATGGAGATGCCGTTCGGCGGCACCGTCAGCTGTGACGACTTCACCTCGGGTACCGTGTCGGCGGCGTTCGGCGGCGTGACCTCGCTGGTCGACTTCTGCATTCAGGCCGTGGGCCAGACGATTCCCGACGCGCTCGCCACCTGGCACGAGAAGATCGAGCGCTGCCCGCCGGTGATCGATGTCGGCTTCCATCTGGCGATCACCGACCTGCACGATGCAGGACGGCTCGAGGACGTGGCTCGCGTCCCCGATGAGGGCGTGACCAGCTACAAGCTGTTCATGGCCTACAAGGGCGCGATCATGGTCGATGACGAGACGCTGTTCAGGACGATGCAGGTGGCGGCCAAGACGGGCGCGCTGGTCATGGTTCACGCCGAGAACGGCGACGTGGTCGATGTCCTGGTCAAGCAGGCGCTGGCCGAGGGGAAGACCGAGCCGCGCTGGCACGCGGCGACGCGCCCGCCGATCACCGAGGGCGAAGCCACGGGGCGCGCGATCCAGCTCGCCCACCTCGCGGGTTGCCCGCTCTACGTCGTGCACGTGACGTGCCAGGAGGCGATAGCGCCGATTGCCGCCGCGCGTACCGCCGGGTGGCGGATCTGGGGCGAGACTTGCACGCAGTACCTGTTCATCGAGGAACGCGACCTCGAGGAGCCGGATTTCGCCGGCGCCAAGTACGTATTCACACCGCCGCCCCGTCCACCGGAGAACCACGACCACCTGTGGCGCGCCCTGCAGACCGGCGTCCTATCAGCCGTCTCGAGCGATCACTGTCCGTTCCGGTTGCGCGACCAGAAAACGCTCGGACGCCACGACTTCTCGAAGATCCCCAACGGTGGCCCGGGCGTCGAGAATCGTCTCCACATGCTCCACCACTTCGGGGTGCGCGAGAACCGCCTGACCATGAACCAACTCGTCGATCTCTGCTGCACGCAGCCGGCGCGGTTGTTCGGGCTGTTCCCGCGCAAGGGAACGATCGCGGTCGGCGCCGACGCCGACATCGTGGTGTGGAATCCCGACAAGCCGCTCACCCTGTCGGCGGCCACCCATCACAGCAACGTCGACTACAACCTGTTCGAGGGAACCGAGGTGATCGGGGCGCCCGATGCGGTGCTCGTCCGCGGCCAGATGGTGGTCGAGAACGACGAGCTGGTGGCCAGCCCGGGCACCGGGCAGTTCCTGCGCCGGGCGCGGTTCGGCGAATTCGCGCCCCCGCAGTCGGCCGGAGTCACGACGGGCTGAGCGCCCGAATCGCGTCGAGAATCGCGGCCACGCCGAGCGCGGCGTCGGTCGGCTCGGCGTGTTCGAGCGGGGTGTGGCTGAGGCCGTCGCGGCACGGGACGAACACCATCGCCGACGGAACCCGGTCGGCGACGCACATCGTGTCGTGGGCGGCGCCGGAGATCATCGTCGTATGTGGGATGCCGGCGGCGGCCGCGGCTTCGGTGAGCGCGGCGACGATCCGCTCATCCATCGGCGTGGCCGGGACGGTCTGTCGCTGGGCGTACGTCGCGGTCAGACCGCGGGCCCTGGCCATCTCGTTGGCGAACGCGACGACGTCGCGCACCACACCGTGGACGGCGTCGTCGCCCGGACCGCGGACGTCCAGCGAGATCCGGGTCCGTCCGGGGATCGCGTTGATCAGCCCGGGACGCACCTCGATCTCGCCCACGGTGCCGACCGTCCGATCGCCGGCCGCCAGCGCGAGCCGCTCGAGCTCCGCGATCGTGTGCGCGGCCACCACCGCGCTGTCGAGCCGTCCGTCCATCGGCGTCGCGCCGGCGTGGTCGGCGCGCCCGTCGATGACGAGGTCGCCGTGAACGTAGCCCGCGATCGCCTGCACGATCCCGAGCCGGCGGCCGCTGTCCTGGAGCACCCGTCCCTGCTCGATATGCAGCTCGATCCACCCCACGAGGTCGTCGAGGATGTGGGCCGATTCCCGCCAGCACTCGGGCGCGTATCCGGCCTGGCGGGCGTGCTCCCAGAACGAGCGGCCGTCGTCGATCGAGCGGATCCGCTCGCGGAGATCCTCTTCTTCGACGCGCTGAGCGACGATCCGGCTGCCGAGGACCATCTGACCGAAGCCCGAGCCCTCCTCCTCGAGGAACGAGATCGCCTGGAGCGGCAGATCGAGCCCGAGCTCGGCGCTGCAGCGGCAGACCTCCAGCGCGCAGACGACTCCGAGCGTTCCGTCCCACTTTCCGCCGTTGCGGTTGGAGTCACAGTGCGATCCGACGCCGAACACGGGTTCTCCCGGCGGGCGATTGCGGGCCACGAGGTTCCCCACCGGGTCCTCGGTCACCGTGAACCCGAGCTCGTGCCAGGCCGAGATGAAGTAATCGAGCGTGGCGCGGTACACCGGCGTGTACGCGTAGCGGCAGATCGCGTCCGCGGCGAGCGTGTACTGGGTGCCGGCGAGCGCCTCGACGTCCGCCTGGATCCGCGCTGCGCTACGGTCGCGGTCAATCGCCACCACCGTCATGGCTAGACGACCGGCGAGAACTCGGGAATGATCTGGAGTCCGTAGCGCTCGAGTGTTTCGTCGAGTAACGATGTCATCGCGTACAGATTCACTTGACGCACGCCCAACGCCTCGAGTTCGCGCAGGCGGGAAAGATGGGCCGATGCGTCGCCCAGCAGGCAGAAGCGGTCGCAGATCTCGTCGCTGATGTACTTGCCGTGATCGGCCCCGACGCGGCTGTGCTCGTTGTAGTCGTAGTCCTTGACCGCCTCGGCGTAGTCGGTCAGCGCGTGGGGGATGTCACCCGAGGTCCCGTAGCGAGCGATCAGGTCTTTGACGTGGTTTGAGACCATCGCGGGAAACCACCGCGTCTCGTCGCGCCAGCGCGGCAGATCGCCGTCGACGACCGCCGGGGCGCAGATGATTGGGGCCAGGGCGTCCGGGTCACGCCCCGCCTTGACCGCGGCATTTCTCGCCCGCTCGATGATCCAGCTCGTGATCTCTGGGTCGGCGAGCTGGATGATCACGCCGTCGCCCACGCGACCGGCGACCCCGAGCGCGCGGGGACCATAGCCGGCGATGTACATCGGGATCTCGGGCTGACCCTGGGCCCATTCGAGGTGGATGTCGCGGTCGTTCCAGCGCACCTCGCGACCGTTCATGAGGTCCTTGATCATCTCGCTCGCGGCCTCGAACCTCGCGATCGGGACGGGCTTGAGGCCCACCACGCGCCGTGAGGAATCGCCCCGCCCCATGCCCATCACCATGCGACCATCGCTGACCGACTGGAGGGTCGCGTACGCGCTAGCCGTCACCGTCGGCTCGCGGATCCCGGGGTTTGTCACGCAGTGACCGAGCTTGATCGTGGAGGTCGCCGCCGCGGCCAACGTGAGAAACACGTACCCCTCCTCCCACAGGATGTGTGAGTCGTACGTCCATCCGTAGCGAAAACCGAGTTGCTCGGCGCGCACGATCCGGTCAACAAACAGCTGAGGTGGCGGATCGGGCAGGAGTGTCACTCCGAAATCAAGCACTTCTGGTCCTCCTTGCTGCTCGGCGTGGCGATATCAGGACCCTATCTGGTGGGCTCCACCGCCGGTTTCGTACACTGCCCCGATGCCTCCTCGGTTCACCTGGCCCGGCGGCGCCAGCTGTGCATGTGTCGTTTCCTTTGACGTCGACGGGGAGTCGGCGGTGTTGCAGGTGGACCGGAAGTACGCGACGCACGCGACCACGATGAGCCAGCAGGCCTACGGCCCTCGTGTCGGCGTGCCGCGGATTCTCGAGCAGCTCCGGCGGGCGGACATCAAGGCGACGTTCTTTGTCCCCGGGTTCACCGCCGAGCTGTATCCCGACGTGATCCGGCGAATCGCCGCCGATGGACACGAGGTGGGGTGGCACGGCTACCTGCACGAGTCGCCCTACGAGCTGTCGGTCGAGGATCAGCGCGCGATCATCGGCCGCGCGGCCGAGATCCTCGAGCCGCTGACCGGCGAGCCACCGGTCGGCTATCGCGCCCCGTGGTGGCAGCTGAGCCTCGAGTCGCCAGAGCTGCTGGCCGCGGCCGGATTCGAATATGACTCGAGCCTGATGGACGATGACGTCCCGTACCTGTTGGCCAGCGATCAGGGCACGCTGGTCGAGCTGCCGGTCCACTGGGGGTTTGACGACTGGGTGCAGTACGGCTTCTTCGTCGACCCTCCCCTGGGTGACCGCGTCGAGGTGCCGGGCAAGCTCCTCGAACTGTGGCAGGGCGAGCTCGAGGCGATCCACGCCGAGGGGTGTCTACAGGTGCTCACCATGCACCCGTTCCTCTCGGGTCGGCCAGCGCGCGCGCGGGTGATCGGCAAGTTCGTCGCCTTCGCCCGCGAGCTGGGAAATGTCTGGTTCGCGCGCGGCCGCGAGGTCGCGGCCCACGCGCGCTCCGCGTTGGACGAACTCGACGCCCGTCGGTTACGGTCGGCGCTCGACCCGGAGTACGGGCTGCGCGACCGGACCCAGGCGCCCTCCGAACGAGCACCGTAAACGGAAAGGTAGGTGGACGCGAGATGCCAGACCCGGTCCCGCAGGTCGATGCCACCGTGGTCCCCCGGTTCGCCGGGCTGCGCACGTTTGCCCGTCTGCCCACGTTGGAGCAGGTCGGACGAGCCGACGTGGCGATCCTCGGCGCGCCGTTCGACGGAGCCACGACGTTCAGAGCCGGCGCGCGCTACGGGCCGGCCGGGATCCGGGAAGCGTCGCTGTTGCTGCGGCCCTACAACGAGGCGCTCGACCTGTCGCCGTTCGCCGAGCGCCAGGTCGTCGATGCCGGCGACGCGGGACCCAGCCCGGTGGACGTGATTCAGGCGCACAAGACGATCGAGGACCACGCCGCCTCGCTCTACCGACAGGGCGCACGCGTGCTCGGTCTGGGCGGAGATCACTCGGTCTCGCTGCCGCTGCTGCGCGCGGCCGCGGCGACCCACGGGCGGTTGTCGCTGCTCCAGTTCGACGCCCACACCGACACCTGGGACTCCTATTACGGTTCCAAGGTGACGCACGGCACGATCTTTCGCCGGGCCGTGGAGGAGGGCATCGTCGACGGCACGAGCTCGGTTCAGATCGGCTTGCGGGGCTCGCTGTATAACGCCGGCGACTACGGCGAAAACGCCGAGCTCGGCTTCACCACGGTGCTGGCCCGCGACTTCGACCGCGTCGGCGTCGATGGCGCGGTCGAGTTGGCGCTCTCACGACTGAAATCGCCTACCTACATCACGGTCGACGTCGACTGCCTCGACCCGGCGTTCGCCCCCGGCACCGGGACGCCGGAGGCGGGCGGGCTCACGAGCCGCGAGCTGCTCGCGATGTTGCGGGGGTTGGCCTCACGCGTCAACCTGGCCGCGGCGGACGTCGTCGAGGTCTCGCCGCCGTACGACCCCACGGGATCCACCGCCGTGGCGGCGGCCAACGTCGGTTACGAGCTGATCGGGCTGCTCGTCCTCAGCCTGCGCGGCTAGCGCGCGACGCTCAGACGGACTCGACCGCCGCGGGCAACTCCATGTACCGCCCGGCGTCGAGCAGCACGTCGTGGAGCCCGTCGACGATCGCGTCGAGCACGGCGGCATCCGCGATCAGGGGCGGCGCGATCTGGAGCACGCTGTCGCCGCGATCGTCGGCGCGCGCGATCAACCCGGCCTCGAGCAGCCGCCCGGGCAAGTAGCCACGCAACAGCCGTTCGCGCTCGTCCGCCTCGAACGGCGTGCCCTCCTCGTCCTTGACGAGCTCCACGGCCCAGAAGTAGCCGCGGCCGCGGACGTCGCCGACGATCGGGAGAGCGCCCAGCTCTTGCATCCGCGCGCCGAGGTGCGACTCGTTACGGCGAACGTTGTCGAGCACCCCATCGCGCTGGAAGATCTCGAGGTTCTTCAACGCGACCGCCGAGGCGAGCGGATGGCCGCCGAAGGTCAGACCGTGACGGAGCGTGCGGCCGGGGGCGAACAGCGGTTCGGCCACCCGGTCGGACACGAACACGGCCCCCATCGGCGCGTAGGCCGAGGTCAATCCCTTGGCCACGGTGGCCAGATCGGGCACGACGCCCTCGCGCTCGACCCCGAGCCATTCGCCGAGGCGGCCGAAGCCGCAGATGACCTCGTCGGAGACCAGCAGCGCGCCGAATTCGTCGGCCAGCTCTCGCAGCCCCGCCCAGTACCCCGGGGGCGCGACGAGGCAGCCGCCCGCGTTCTGCACCGGCTCGGCGATGATCATCGCGACCTCGTCGGGTCCAGCGGCCTCGATCGAGCCGCGGATCTCGGCCAGCAACCGGGCGGCGAACCCTTCGGGATCGTCGCCGTCGACCGCGCGAAACGCGTTGGTGTTGGAGACGCGGACGACCTCGATCGGCGGTGGTCCGAATGGCTCCTTCATCGGCTCGACGCCGGTGAGCGCCAGCGCGCCCAGGGTTGAGCCGTGGTAGGCGATCTTGCGCGCGACCGCCTTGCGCCGCTGGGGCTGACCGATCGCCTCGAAGTGCTCCCGGACGATCTTCCACGCCGACTCGACGGCCTCCGAGCCGCCGGAAGTGAAAAACACCCGGTTCAGATCGCCGGGCATCACCGTCGCCAGCCGCTCGGCCAGCTCGATCGACGCCGGGTGCGCCGTGCCCCAGTTGGTGTTAAAGGCCAACTTGCCGAGCTGCGCGGCGATGGCTGACACCATCTCCTCTCCGTACGAGTAACCGATCTGGGCACAGAACAGGCTCGACAACGCGTCGATATGACGGCGACCGAGCGTGTCGAACACGTACGGCCCTTCGCCGCGCTCGATGACCAGCAGGTCCTTGCCCTCGGAGACCGTGGCCCCGTTGCGGGTGAAATGCAGCAGCAGGTGCTCGCGTGCTGACTGTTGAAGTTGCTCGTGCGTTGGGTCCATTGCCATACGGTAGCGATAGGCTAGTGCGCCAGTGAACACGGGCACCGTCGGGCGCAGGCGTGCGGATCCCAAGCGAGTTGTCTCTGAACTCGAACACGTGCGTGACATATCGGCGACGGAAGCCGGCGCGCAGCGAGTGGCCTGGACGGAGCCGTGGACCCGCGCCCGTGCGTGGCTGAGAGGCGAGCTGGAACAGCTGCCGGTGACGATCGACACCGACGAGGCGGGGAACACGTGGGCGACCCTGGCCGGCCGCGGCACCACGACGCTGACGGTCGGCAGCCACTTGGATTCGGTGCCGAACGGGGGCTGGCTCGATGGCGCCCTCGGGGTAGTGTCGGCGCTCGAGGTGCTGCGTGCCTTCGCTGACGGGCCGCAGCCGCCGGTCACGGTTCAGCTCGTCGACTGGGCCGACGAGGAGGGGGCCAGGTTCGGTCGCAGCTTGTTCGGCTCGAGCGCCGCCGCCGGTTTGCTCGACCCGGACTCGGTCCGCGACCTGACCGACGCCGACGGAGCGCCGTTGCCTTCGGTCCTCTCGGCCCACGGCGTCACGCTCGACGACGCTCCGAACGCCTCGGACCGCCTCGGCGACGTGGGCGCGTATCTGGAGATGCACATCGAGCAGGGCCCGGTGCTCGAGGACGCCGGTCTCGCGCTGGGCGTGGTCGACGCGGTGTACGGCGTCGAACGCCACCGCTTCCGCTTCGAGGGACAGACGGCCCACTCCGGTTCCACGCCCATGCGCCTGCGCCACGATCCGCTGCTCGCCGCCGCACAACTCGTGCTCGCCGTCCGTGACGGCGCGGTCCAGGCCGGCGGCGTGGCCACCGTGGGCGAGATCCAGGCCGCCCCCGGGATCCCAACCGCGATTCCCGCCACCGTCACGCTGATGCTCGATCAGCGCCACCACGACGCCGACCGGCTGGCGCAGATGCTCGACGGCGCGTTTGCGGCCGCCCGGTCGGCGGCGGGTTCCGAGGGCGCGTCGGTGGTGTGGACCACGATCCTGCAAACCGCCCCGGTGGCCTTCGACGCGCGGCTGATTTCGTTGGCGTGTGAGTCGGTCGAGGCCGTCACGGGCGCGTGTCGGCAGCTGCCGAGCGGGGCGCTTCACGACGCGGTGATGGTTGCGCGCGCCGGGGTTCCCACCGTGATGTTGTTCGTGCAGAGCCTCGGAGGGATCTCCCACAACCGGATCGAGGACAGCCGGCGGGAGCACATCGAGCAGGGCGTCGCGGCACTCGATCTGCTCGCCGGGCGCGTCGCCGAGCAGCTCGCTGCCGGGGTCTCTTAGCTTCCGCGGCGGCGCTGCCGGGTTGCGCGGTGGCGGGTTGGGCGGCCTTTTGGCTGGGGACGGGGTGGTGAGCCACCGCTCCGGCACTGCCGCGGGTCGCGATGGCGTTGACGGGCAGTTGTCCGGAGAAATTTGTCAGTAAGTTACAAAGAATTCTGTCCCAAAGACTCCGTCGCCGCCCGGATCCGGGCTTCGACCGGCTCCGCCCCGGGCCTCATCGCAGCTAGACGTAGGGTTGGTGGCGAACTTTGCCACTTTTCCGCCGAGGGGTGGCGGGAAAATGGCAAAGCTCAGGCACGGAGCCAGCCGAGGGCCGATCCGCTCGTTGTCACTTTTTGCCAAGGCGCTCGCTCAAAGCGCCCTCCAATCGCACCCCAACCGAGCCACCTAGCTCAGCGGCCGCCCCGCTCCGCCCGGGTAGCCGTCTCGTCGACCACCAACCACCCCGGCTCGGGCTCCGAGGCCTCCGCCAGAACGACGCCGTACACCTCGAGCGCCCGTTCGCGCGAGACCCACCCCTCGCGCACGTCGTCGGCCACGGTCTCGGGATCGCGGGTGAGCGGATCGCCGTAACCCCCGCCACCGCCGGTGCGCGAGAGGACGCGCTCGCCGGGCGCGATCTCCATCGCCGACGCCATCGGAATGTCCACCCGGTTGCCGGCGCCGTCGATCTTCCACCCGTCCGAGGGGGCGCCGGTGCCTCCGCCGCGGACGCCGCGCGCCGGGTTCTCGTGGCCTTCGAACGTGTAGGCGATCATCATCGGCAGATCCTTGGGTCCGTAGACGACCTCCGAGCCGAGGGCGCCGCGGTGGCGGCCCGGGCCATCGGAGTCGGCGATCAGCCGCTTCACGTGGACGTGGATCGGGTACTTCTGCTCGTCCACTTCGGTGCTGTCGTGGTACATGAGCGAGGCCGCGACGGGCAGGTAGTAGGTCGGCCAGCCGTCGGCGGAGGGACCGCCGGGGCCGCCGGTGCTGCCGAGGAAGATCTGGTTGACGTAGGGCGCACCGTCGAGGCGGGAATCCTCGCCTGAGATCACCGCGTAGGAGATCCCCATCCCCAGCGCGCCCTCGGCGAGCCCGAACCCCTCGCCCAGCTCGGCGAAGGCGGCCTGGGTGAGGCACACCAACCGATCGGCGATATTGGTCGTCGCCATCGAGCACGAGTGGGGAAAGCGGGGGTTGCCGGCGATGCAGCCGTCGCGCAGGATCACGTTGATGCGGCGGAAGCTGCCCGCGTTGTGGGGCACATCGGGGTCGATCGAGTTGAACACCCCGGTGATGACGTTGTTCGTCGCGCACGCGCGAGACTCGTTGAGGCCGCCGGCGTAGTTGTCGGGGTTGTCGCGGAGGTCGAGCTCGATCGTCCCCTGGTCCGGATCGATCGCCACCTTGACCGTGAGCGGCACCCCATTGGGAACACCCGGGTACGGGTCGTGAGTCGCGCGCCCGGTCAGCTCCCCGGCGGGGAGCCGGCCGACCGCCTCGGACATCCGCCGCTCGCTGTAGTCAAACCACTCTCGGATGAAGTCCTGCACGGTATCGGCGCCGTACTGCTGGCAGAGCTCTTTCAGCCGTCGTTCGCCGATCCGGGCGGCCCCGAGCGTGGCCAGGTAATCGCCGTACCACTGGTCCGGGACGCGGATGCGCCGCCGGCACATACGGATGATGTCCTCGACGTCGCGCCGGTCGCGCTGGACGCGCACGCAGGGGAAGATCAGCGCCCCTTCCGCGTAGACGTCACGCGCGCCGGGCATGTACGTCGTCGGGAGCGCGTTGCCGCAGTCGGCCTGGTGTGACTTCGCGCACGCGGTGAACATGTGCTTGCCCTCGAAGAACACCGGGACGAGGATCGCGTGATCGGCCGGGTGGGTGTTGCCGATGTAGGGGTCGTTGTGCAGGAACGCGTCCCCGTCGGCGAAGTCCGGTTGCAGCTCGGTCATCGCCTCGGCCAGGAACTCGGTGCCGATGACGTGCACGGGAAGACCCTCGGCCGAGGCGAGCAGCTCGTTGTCGGCGGTGATCAGCGAGCAGGAGAAGTCGCGCGCCATGTTGAGCACGGCGGAGCGGCCGGAACGGAGCAGCGTGTTGGTCATCTCGCGCACGATGTTCTCGAACCGATTGCCGAGCACGGCGAGCAGGACCGGGTCGAACGAGGTCGCGGGAGCTGTCACTGTGCACCATCCTTTCGGCTCATCAGGTAGTCACCCGTGTCGGTGACGGCGGCGGCCCAGCCCGGGTAGACGACCACCGTCGTCGTCGGCTCCTCGATGATCGCCGGGCCGTCGAGCGTGTGACCGGCGGACATCGCCTCGGCCCGATAGCAGCCGGTGTCCAGACCGCCTTGGGTTCCGAACCACGCCCGCCGCGCTGTCACGGGCTCCGGGGTGCAGGCCCCGTCCCTCGCCGCCAGGGACAGCGAGGGCTTCGGCAGGCGCGCCGTCGCCCGTCCCTTCCAGTAGATGCACTCGACGTACTGGCCTGGCTCGCTGACCGCGAACACGCGCTCGTGGACGCGATGGAACGCCTCCACCATCGCCTCGACATCTTCGGCCCCCTCAAAGTGGCCCGCGGCCAACGGCACTTCGAGCTCCCACACCTGGTATGGGTAGCGCGCCTCGACGAAGAACTCGCTCGTGCGCGCGTCGGCCGGCGTCTGCAGCCGGGCGAAGAATTCCTCGATCTGTTCGGCCAGGCGCGCGAGCCCGCGGTTGACCGACGCGTGGTCGAAGCGGTTGGTGTCGGCGCGCTGGCTGATGCTGAACTCGGTCACGATGTCGGAGAACAGTCCGCCGCACGCCGACAGCGTGCCCGCCGTGCGCGGCACGAGCACCCGATCGCAGCCGAGTTCCTCGGCGATCCGGCCCATCGTCATCCCGCCGGCGCCGCCGCCCGCGACGACGAGCGACCCGCGGGGGTCGAATCCCTCGTTGATCGTGATGTCCCTGATCGCCCCCACCATGTGCTCGTTGGCGATCGTCAGCACGGCGTGAGCCGCGTTCTCGACGTCCATGCCGAGCGGCTCGCCGATCTCGCGTGCCAGCACGTCACGCGCGGCGTCGGCGGACAGCTGCATCCGCCCGGCGAGGAAGTAGTCGGGGTCGATGTAGCCGAGCATCAGCGCCGCGTCGGTCACCGTGGGCCGTGTCCCGCCCATCGAATAGCACGCCGGCCCCGGTTGCGCGCCCGCGCTCTGCGGGCCGACGCGCAGCAGGCCGCCGGGGTCGATCCAGGCAATGCTGCCCCCGCCGGCGCCGATGTTCTTGATGTCGACGGCCGACAGGCCTGTCATATGTCCGGTGAACTGGCCGCCGAGCCAAGTCTCGCGCGTGAACTTGATGTAGCCGTCGCGGACCAGGCTGACGTCGAAGCTCGTCCCACCCATGTCGCACACGATCACGTTGCGCTCTTCGGGGGCGTACACGCGGGCGGCCACGGGCGCCATGGCCGGCGCCGAGTTGACCGAGTAGACGGGGCGGCTGGCGACGTCGGCGACCGTCAGCACGCCGCCGAACGAGGTCCCGACCAGCAGCTCGCCGCCGAACCCGGCGTGGCGGAGATCGACCGCCATCTCGTCGAGGTGACGTTGCATGAGCGGTTTCAGCGAGGCGTCGATCGCGGTCGATGAGGCGCGACGGTACTCGCGGATGATCGGGTTCAGGCGGTGCGAGAGCGTGTACGGCACGCCCGGCAGTTGCTCCGCCACCAGCTCGCCGACGCGTTCCTCGTGTACCGGGTTGACGATCGACCACAGCAGGCAGACGGCGATCGCCGCCACCTCGAGCTCGCGGACACGGGTCAGCGTCTCCAGAACGGCCGCCTCGTCCAGCGGGACGGTCACCCGACCTTCGGAGTCGATCCGCTCCCGGACCTCGAACGTCAGCCGCCGGGGCACATACGGCGCCGGGTAGGAATGGCGGAAGTCGAACGGGTTGAGCTTGCCGCCCTCGCGCAGGACCAGCGTGTCCGGATGTCCCTCGGTGGTCAGGAACGCGGTGCGCGCGGTCGAGCCGGTGACGATCGCATTGGTGGCCTGCGTCGTGCCGTAGATGAACACCGAGGTTTCGGCCAGGAGCCCCTCGAGCGTCAGCTCGTGCTGGGCGGCGCCGTAGCGCAGCGCCTCCGCGATCCCGTCGAACACTCGCTCGGGCGTCGTGGGCGCCTTGCTCACCCACAGCTCACCGCCGGCCTCGTCGGTCACGACGACGTCGGTGAAGGTCCCGCCTGTGTCGACGGCGATCCGGTAGCTCAGAGGGCCACTACGATCCGTCCGCGGTGGCCAGGGACGGCTTGAGCGGCGCTGCCTGCTGGGCCTTCTGCTCCGCCTGAGTGGCGATGTCGACGATCGCGTAGCTCGGCAGCGGCTCGTCAACCACGAGCGCAGAGAAACCGAGCGTTTGCTTGAGCGGCAACGCCTTGGGCACCACGACACGCGTGATCGCGACGAACACGACGTAGAGCACGGCGGCCATCGCCCACGCCTCCAGCGGCCCCGGTCCCCAGTAACGGTTGGGGTTCTCGCCCGGCACGATGCCGGTCGCCCAGGCACCGAACAGCACCGAGATCGCCAGCGCGACGATCGCGGGCCAGTTGCCGACCGCCGTGTCGCCCCATCTCGGGATCTTCAACAGCGGCCGCGAGATTCCGAACAGACGGGGCAGGGCGAAGTGGTCGACGACCATGATCGTCGTCGCGCACGGCGCCGTGACGGCGAGGAACGCGGCGACCTTGAGGAACCCGTTGGTGATCACGTAGTTGACCAGGTACCCGGCGAGCGCGCCGACCGCCGCGCACACGAAGCACGTGTATAGCCGCTTCCACTTGCTCCAGCCGCCGATGATGTTCTGGAACGCGTTGACCGCCTCGTAGTAGTTGCCGTCGTTGATCGCGAACTGGCTGATCGTGGCCAGGAACCACGACAGCCAGAGGGCGCCGAATAGCGAGAAGTGCGTGGCGTAGCGGACTACGACCCCGAAATCCGACGAGCGCGCGAACGCGGCCATCATCCAACCACCAACCGTGAAGAGGAGGAATCCGACGCCGAGCGCGAACGCGAAGGCCGGGATCGGCCAGGCGAACCTGGGCTTGCCGTAGCGCCAGACGTCGGGCTCATTGCCCCACATGGCGAAGCCGATCACGACGCCGATCACCTGCCAGAAGGTGAGGCCTTCGACGTTCTTGGGGTGGGCGCTGAGCGACGTCGGCGGGGCGATCAGCCCCTTGATCACCAAGTACAAGATCCACAGGATGATCAGCGGCGTGACGACATACCGGGCGAAGGTGCTGATCCCGGTGAAGCCGAATAGGTTGTTGAAGATCATCAGTCCGCAGAAGATGATCGTCAGCGCCTCGACCGCGCCCCAGCTGTAGAGGCCGTCCCAGATCTGGATCATCAGGTTGCCCTGGAACCCGACCCACCCGAGCGCTCCGAGGAAGACCAGCGCCGACACGATGTACGAGCCGGTGACGCCGAAGATCGAGCGCGTCAACAGCGACATCGTCTGCCCGGTCCGAGACCCGAGGTAGGCGGCGAAGATCGCATAGGCGAAGTAGATGCCGATACCGAGGGCGGTGACGCCGATCGTCCCGAGCAGGGTGAACCCGGAGTCATGCACTTCCGTGCCAACGAACAGGAACGAGAAGCCGGCCGCGAACGTCGTCCACAGCGCGATGAAGTGGCCGATCGGCCGGCGCCTATCGAGCGGGACCAGGCCCGTACTGCTCGTGGAATAGTCGTGGGCGACCGAGTCATGGAGCGCTTCGCGCTCGATCTCGATGTCCCCGGACAAATAGTCCTCGACCTCGTGGGCCAGCGACTCGTGGTCGTGGGTCGGGCCCGCAGGATCCGGATTATCCGTCGTGTCCGACATACACCTCTCCCGGTTTGGATCCGTTTATGCAATCGAAGCTTATTGCCAGAGCCCCCTGAATTTCAACCCCTTGCACCGGACGGTCCGGGGCCCCCGCGGGCGCGCCCCCGTGCATATGATGCGCCGACGATGGCCGACTCACAGGATGCTGCGGGCGCCGCTAAGCCCGACCTGATCATCCGCCAGGCGATGCGGCGCGGCGCGGACGCGCCGGTGGACATCGCGATGGCGGATGGGCTCATCACCGCGGTCGAGAGTCGTATCGAGGGTGCCGCGAACACGGAAATCGATGCCGGCGGCCGGCTCGTAACGCCACCGTTCGTCGACAGCCACTTCCACCTCGACTCGGTGCTCACCGCGGGCACACCGCGTCGCAACCACAGCGGCAGCTTGCTGGAAGGGATCACGCTGTGGGGCGAGCTCCAGCCGCTGCTGACGCAAGACGCGGTGCAGGAGCGCGCCCGCGAGTACCTGCGCTGGTGCGTCTCCCAGGGGATCCTCTACTTGCGCAGCCACGTGGACGTGTGCCACGACTCGCTGATCGGAGTCCGAGCGCTGGTCGAGGTGCGCGAGGAGCTGCGCGGGCTGATCGACGTCCAGTTGGTGGCCTTCCCACAGCACGGTTTCCTGCGCTTTCCAGGGGCCGAGCGGCTGCTCGACGAGTCGCTCGACCTCGGCGTCGACGTGGTCGGCGGGATCCCCCATTACGAGCGCAGTCGCGAGGACGGCGTCAACAGCATCCGCCTCCTGCTCGAGCGGGCACACAATCGCGGGCTGCGCGTCGACATGCACTGCGACGAGACCGACGACCCGTTGTCGCGCTTCGTCGAGGTGCTGGCACAAGAGACGGTCGCGCGCGACATGCAGGGACGCGTGACCGGCAGCCACCTGACCTCGATGCACTCGGTCGACAACGCCTACTTCGCCAAGCTGCTCGGACTGCTCGTCGAGGCCGAGCTCGAGGTCGTCTCCAACCCGCTGCTCAACATGATCACCCAAGCCCGCGCCGATACCTATCCCAAGCGCCGTGGGCTGACGCGGGTCAAGGAGCTGATGGCGGCCGGGATCAACGTCAGCTTCGGCCACGACTGCACGCTTGATCCGTGGTATCCGCTCGGCGCCGCCGACATGCTCGACGTCGCGTTCATGGGCCTGCACGCGTGTCACATGTCGGGCGAGGACGAGATCCCGCTGATGCTCGATGCGGTCACCGTCAACGGCGCGCGCACGCTGGGGCTCGAGGGGTACGGCCTCGAGGTCGGCTGCCGCGCGGATGCCGTCGTGCTCGACGCCTACGGCGTGCGCGAGGCGCTGCGCGCGCACCCGGCCCGCCTAGCCGTCGTACGCTCCGGGCGCGTGGTCGCGCAGACGCGGGCGCCCGAGCGCACGGTGCTCGCGCCGAAGCTCGCCGGCCCGGTCGAGTTCCGCCAGCCGGCGTTCCGCTGACGATCGCGCTAGTTCGGCCGCCAGCCGGTGGCGGCGGCCACGCAGTAGGTCCGCACGGCGGCCAGGTAGTCGTCCACCAGCACCGACTCGTCGTCCCAGTAGCACTCCATCGAGCCCGGGCCGTAGGTCACCGCCGGGATGCCCGCCTCGTTGATGATCGGGGTGTCGGGCCAGGCGGGGTGAAAGCCGAGCCGGGCCGGCCGGCCGGTGGCCGCCAGGTGCATCTCGGCGGTCCAGCCAACGAGCGGATGGTCGTCGGGAAGCCGCAGCGAGCTGCGGGGGTTGCGGATGCAGGTGACCTCGGGCTCGATCTTGGTCGGAAAGTCGGCCTCGTCGGCGTTCGCGCTCGCCACGGCGTGGCGGACGTCGCGCAGCACGTCCGCCGCGGTTTGCTCGGGCGGGAAGCGGATGTCGACGGTCAGCCGGCACCGCTCGGGGACGATGTTGTGGACCAGGCCCCCGTCGATCATCGCCACGTTGACCATCGCCTCGGCTTCGACGGGGGCGCCGGTGGCGTCGTGCGGCGTCATCTCGCCGAGGGCCGCCACGATCCGCGCGGCGCGGTCGATGGCGTTGACGCCGATGCGCAGCGCCGTCGTGTGGGCGGCGCGGCCGCGGACCGTGATGTCGAGGTACAGGATTCCCCGCTGACCCGTCACCACCGCCAGGTCGGTTGGCTCGCAGACGATTGCCGCCTCCGCGCGCAGTCCGTCGCGGAGCGCCTTGCGAGTCCCCTCGCCGCCTTCGAAGTGGTTCGGGACCGCGAGCACGACGAGGTCGCCGGGCAGCTCGGCGCCGGCGCGGCCGAGCACGGCGGCGGCCGCGCACATGGCCGCCGTGCCGCCCTTCATGTCGGCCGAGCCCTGTCCGTACACGCGGCCATCGCGGACTGTCGCGCCCCACGGGTCGAGCGTCCACGATTGCGACGGCGGATACACCTCCATATGGCCGGCGAGCAGCAGCGCCGGCCCGCCGGCGCGGCCGGGCAGCCGCGCCAGCAGCATCGGCATCTCGGGAGTGCCGGAGTCGGGCAGCTGCACGTCGAGTCCGGCGTCGCTCAGCGCGCCGCCCAGCAGGTCGGCCGCGCGGCGCAGCTCGCGCGCATCGCCCCATACGCTCGGCACCTGGAGCAGCTCGCGATAGAGCTCAAACGAGCGCTCGGCGTCGCTGGCCGTCGCGTCCAGCACGGACGCGGAGCTCATGTTGCGCCCCCGATTGCGGCGACGATGCGGCGCAGCCAATCGATGTCGGTGTCGGCCGGCAGCTCACCGCGCGTCGTGTAGAACCCGCCGCCGGGCAGGGCCGGTAGCTCGGGCCGCCCGGGTTCGATCGGGACGCCAACGTGGCGCGCGCCCCGCGCGGCCAGCTCCTCTGGCGCCGCGCCCGCCCACGCGATGACCGCATCGGCGGCGCTGTCGCCGAGCTCGGCGTGACCATCGGCCGCGACCAGCAAGCCCGTCGCGTTGAAGTAGCGCGCGGTGTTCCAGAGCGGCGCCAGCACGTCGTCGAGCGGCCGGACGTCCACGGCAGCGACCGGCGCTCGCTCGACCACGGCCAGACAGTCCGCGTGCTCGGGGCCGAGCAGCTTCACCGCGCCCAGGATCTCGGCCGCGAGGTCCTCGAGCGTCTCGGGCGCGCGATCACGGCCGGTGGCGGCCGCGGCCGACAGCGGCCCGGGAACCGCCAGCACGAGCGCGGCACGGTCGCCCACGAGCGCCCGGATCCGCGCGACGCCGTCGGCCACCGTGGGAACCCGATCGGGGTGCAGCGCGGCGAGTGGAACGTCGACGACGACCGCCTCGAGCCCGAACAGCGCCTGGAGCCCCATCAGCGTACGCGTCAGGAGGCCGGCGTCGTCCCACAGCTCGCGCGCCTGGACCTGCTCGAGCCGCGCGGCGAACTCGGTGGCGAACGCGATCAGCGGCGGCCGGTCGGCGTCGCGGCCGGCCAGATGCCGGCGGACCCGCTGGCGCCCGTCGATGGTCGCCCTCGAGCTCATCCGCCCGCCTCAGATGCGGATCACTTCGCGATTCGGCCGCGCGTCCGGCCACGTGCCGTAGTACGTGAGCGCGCTCTCGACGGGGGTCAGGCGATCCCATTCCGCGTGGAAGTCGTCCCAGCTCCGTCCCCGCTCCAGGCGCGCGGCGCGCTCCCGGTCGCGCTGCCGAGCGGTCTCCGCCTCGTCGGCCAGGAACAGCTCGGGGTCGTAGGCGACGTGGTAGACGTTGCGCGCGACCCAGTCGGTGATGTTCCCCTTGCGGAGGTCCTCCATCACCCGCGCCGGCTCGCGCTCGAGCACGTCCCCGTAACCGCCCGCGCCCTGCGTGCTCGAGCAGATCAGCTCGCCCCGGTGGACGACCCGCGCCGGGCGCGTCTGGTGCTCGCGGATGACCTTGCCGCCGAGCGTGTTGTGCTCGAGCAGCTCGATGTCGTTGGCGGGGATCTCGCTGCCGTCGGCCAGCTTCTCGAACACGTCGGTGTCGACGACCCGGATCGCCGGGACGACGGTCTCCGAGTAGCCGCCGAACAGCCCCGTGTGGGTGGGGAACTTCGATTCCTTGGCCGTCGCCGTCCACACGGTGTACGGGACGTGGTGGATCACGTAGGCGATCGCGGCGCCGCCGCCACCCCGGTGGCGGCCGAAGCCACCCGTGTTGGGGAGCATCTTCTGGTAGAGGTGAAGGACGGGAAACTCGTTCTCGATGTCCTCGACGTCGGGCGCCTTGCCCCACGGCCCGTGCGGGAAGCCGAATACGTCGACGCCGTCGCGGTCGTGGCGCGCGGCCAGACCCCAGGCGTTGAGCGGATAGCCCATGAAGTCGGTCACCTTGACGCCGTGCTGGTTGGTGCACGAGATCATCGGGGCGGCCGAGTTCGAGGCCGCGAAGCCGCACACGAGGTCGCGCTGCTGGCTGTCGAACATCATCTTCGAGAACGTCACCCCGAGCAGCGGGAAGGTCACCGAGGCGGTCAGCGGCGAGCACGAGATGGCGGCCTCGGTGTCCGGGTCGAGCACCGTGCCGTGCTCGATCAGGAAGTCGATCGGCTCGAGCATCCCGGCCGAGATCGGGAAGTCGTGGAAGGCGAACTGATACAGGTTCACCGCGCAATGGGCGCGGACCGCTGGGGCGAGCGCCTGGAATGCCCCCTCGTGTTCGGGCGAGGCCCCGGTCAGATCGATCAGAATGTGGTCGCCGCGCTTGATCAGCGCCACCGGCGTCTTGATCAGGGCCGCGTCGAAGCCCGTCGTGTCGATGAAGACCACGTGGCGGTAGATGCCGTCGTTCCACGAGCGAATCCGCGCCCGCGCCCCCTCGGCCGTCTCCACGATCATCTTGCGAAACAGTCCGGCGAGGAACCGGGTGCCGCGTTTGCTCGCGAGCTCCTGGACGCGCAGGCGGATGCGATCGCAAGCCGCCACCCGAGCCTTGACATCGGTCACCTGCATCCGCGGCGCGCGCGAGATGAAGTTCTCCATCATCTTCAACAGGTCGTCGCGGAGCATGTAGCGCTCGCCGATCTTGATCGGGATCAGCTTCATCCCCTCGTCGTGACGCGTTCTCGCGGTGGTGACCTCGCCGCCGGGTTCCTTGCCGCCGGTCTCGGACTGATGCGCGCCGACCACCGACCACGCCACCAGCTCCTCCTCGCCGTGGAAGATCGGCATGATCGCGAACTGGTCGGGGTTGTGGATGCCGCCGTAGATCGCTTCGTTGCAATAGAAGATGTCCCCGGGCCGGACTCCGACCGACGGGTTGTCGCGCCAGTACTTGAGAATGAACTTGATCGGGATCTGACCCGTGACGCAGTGCAGGTAGGTACCGCACACGGTCGTCACGAGGTCGCCGGCGGCGGTGTACAGGCCGGCCATCGAGTCCCCCGAGTGGAGCATCGAGGAGATCCCCATCTTGGTCATGATCTCCTTGCCCTCCTGGACGATGATCGTCAGCATCTCGCTGTAGATCTCGTAGTCCCCGGCGGCCAGGGCGGCCATCGCTTCGAGTTCGTCCTCGGTCGCCGCGACCGGCTTGATCCCCTCTTCGTTGAGCTTCAGGTCGAACATTGGTGCGTGGCCTCCTTGAGCGGTTCTAGTCCGCGACGGCTTCGGAGATGGTCCCGGCCGGCTGGGGGTCCGCGCCGGCGGGCTGGTGCTCGATGACGCCATTGAGGTACTCGTCCAGGGTGTAACGCCACCCGGGCTCGATCACGATCGTGGTGTCCTCCGCCTCGATGATCGCGGGACCGTCGATGACGTTCCCGCATCGGATCAGATCCTGGTCGAACACCGGCGTGGAAACGGTGCCGATCTCCTCCCAGTGCGCCAGGCGGGTTCCCACCTGGGCCGCGCTGGGGTCGGTGCCCACGAAGGGATGGCGCTCGAGTTCGGGCCTGGCCTGTGCCACGCGACCACGGATGACAAAGTTGTGGATCTCGATCCCGGCCTCCGGGTTGAGCCCCAGCGGGCTGTACGCCGCGCTGTACTCCTGCTCGAACGCTTCCCTGAGCGCGATCACGTCGGCTTCGGTGGCGATCCGCAGCAGCGGTGAGCTGACCCGCTTGACGTTGAGCTGACCGCCGAACTTCATGTCGAGCTCGAGCTCGTAAGTGACGTCGCCGAGCTCGTACCCCTCGCCCGAGAAGTCGCGCCGGGCCACCTCTTGCAGCGCTTCGACGGTCTCGTTGAACGCGTCGTAATCGTCGAGGTAAAGCCCCGTGGTCGGGTGCAGGAGGTGCAGGTGGCGCGAGCGCTCGTAGACGTGGACGATGTCCATCGTGGAGGATCCGAAGGCGCAGAAGGTGGGCGCGAAGGGGAACACGACGATGCGGTCCATCTCGGCGAAGCGCGCGTAACCGCAGCAGTGGGTGGGGCCGGCGCCGCCGAACGCGAAGAGGATGAACTCCCGCGGATCGAACCCTTTCAGCACGGTCTCCCGGCGGATCGCCTGGCCCATGTTGGCGTCGACGATCCGGCGAACCATCAGCGCCGCCTCGTGCACCGACACGCCGAGCGGCTCGGCGATCCGTTCTCGCAGCGCGCGCTCGGCGCGCCCGCGGTTCAGCCGGATGCGACCGCCGTGGAAGTTGTCTGGGTTGACGTAGCCGAGCGCTACGTCGGCATCGGTGACGGTCGGATCGGTCCCGCCCTGGTTGTAGGCGGCGGGCCCAGGCATCGAGCCGGCGCTCTCGGGGCCCACCTCGACGCGGTTCGCGATCAGCTCGTTGACGCGGGCGATCGACCCACCGCCGGCGCCGATCGAATGGCAGTCGACGATCGTCGCGTCGACCACCCACCGGTCGATGATCGGCATGAACTGGTAGAACCGCGGGCTGCCTGCGGCGACCATGCCGATGTCGAAGCTGGTCCCGCCCATGTCCGTCGCGACGACGTTTCGGTAGCCGTACAGCCCGCCGATGTAGGCGCTGCCCATCAGCCCCGCCACCGGCCCCCCGTTGTAGGTATTGACCGCCGAGGTGCGCAACACGCTGGCCATCCCGCCCGTGTTGTGAATCATCATCATCGGTTGGCGATAGCCGCGGGCTCGCAACTCGTCGCCGATCCCCGACAGCTCCTCGTACATCGATTGGTGCAGGTAGGCGTTGAGGATCGTCATCATCGTGCGCGGGTACTCGTACATCCGCGGCGCGACGTCCGAGGACAGGAACACCGGCATCGCCCCCAGGAAGGCGCCGTGGTACTCCTGCTCGAGAATCTCCTTGATCCGCCGTTCGTGGCCCGGCTCGAGGAACGACCACAGCAGCGAGACGACGAACCCGCGCACGCCCGCGTCGACCAGGTACTGGATCTTGGCCAGCAGATCGTCCTCGTCGAGCGGTCGGACGATCTTCCCCCGCGAGTCGACGCGTTCCTTCACGCCGACGATCAACTCCTTGCCGATCAGCGGCTCGGGCCGATCGATGCCCGCGATGTTGCGCTGGTACTTGATCGGCACGCCGTCGGACCACTGACTCGCGCGTCCGATCAGCGTGGTGTCCTCGAAGCCCTCGGTGATCAGCAGACCCAGCTTCGGGCCCTTGTGCTCGATCAGCCGGTTCATGGCCAGCGTCGTCGAGTAGCGGATGATCGCGGCGTCGGCCAGCAGCTGTTCGGTCGAGATGCCGAGGCGGGCGGCGCCTTCCTCGATCGTCTCGTTCATCGCCACCGACAGGTCGTACGCGGTGGTCCGCGTCTTGCACCACACGCGGCGGTCTCCGTAGGTGAGGTAACAGTCGGTGAACGTGCCGCCGATATCGACGTCGATCGTCGCCTTCATCCGCCCGCTCCCTCCTCCGCGGCCGCTCTGGCCTTCAGCGCATCGAGGTCGAGCTCGATGTCGTGGGTCAGCGGATGGCCCGGCGGGAGGTACTCGACCTCGAGCAGCACCGCGCAGCTCGGGCAATAGAACTCGACGATCTGGCACCACTCGGGATCGGGCGCGAAACCGTACTCGCCCTCGACCACGGCCGGGTGGACCTCCTGCGGATCCCGGTGCGCGATCAGGCAGCCCTTCTTGTAGTTCTCGCGGGCGGAGCCGAGCTCGCGTCCGCAGCGGTGGCAGTGCCAGCGCTCGGCTTCGAGATCGACGTCCAGGTACTCGGTGATCCGCCGGGTGGCCATCGCGTCATGCCTCGCTGATGATCGCGCTGCCCGAGCGATGGACCCGGCACACGCAACCGTCCGGGATCAGGAACGTCGTGTCGGCCGCCTCGACCAGCGCCGGACCGCGGACCGGGGCGCTGGTGAGGGCGTCGCGGTCATAGATCGGGATTTCGCGACGGCCGGCATCGAGCCACACCTCGCGCTGCCCGCGCGGCTTCGCCTCGGTTGAGTCGAGCTCCTCCCGCGGTAGCCCGGGTTTCGCCACGCTGCACGTCGCTCTGAGCTCAAACGCGAGCGGTACGCCGTGCGGCACCTCGAGCCGATCGAGGCCGTCGCCGCCCACCTCGGCGACACGCTGTCCTTCGCCGTCCGAGACGGTCAGCTCGAGATCGATTTCATCGGCCGCGAAGCCCTCGCCGCGCATATCGCGCCGCGCGGCGCCGATCAGCTCGCCGACCACTGGCTCGGCACCGTGGCCGTCGACGGTGGCCCGCGCCTCATAGCGGTGGCGGATATCGAACGTGCTCACGCCGAAGGCGGAGAACACCGGGCTGTAGCGCGAGATCGCCGCGCCGGCGAGGCCGACGCGCCGGGCCACGCCGGGGAGCAGCAGCCCGCCGCCACCGCCGTAGGCGATCAGCATCAGCTCCGACCGGCTCACCTCGTCGAGCAGGCCCCGCGCGTGTGCGCGCGCGAGTAACCCCTCGATTCCAGCGGCCGCGTGCTGCTCGGCGACCTCCTTGAGGGCGAGCGCCGCCTGCTCGATCGTAATGCCGAGCGGCTCGGCCACCGTCGCCAGCGCCCGCCGGGCGAGCTCGACGTCGAGGCGCTTGCGGCCGCCCAGGTAATAGTCGGGAGTCAGGTAGCCGAGCACCAGCCAGGCGTCGGTCGGGGTGGGCAGCGCACCGCCGAGGGCGAAGCACGCGGGGCCGGGGGCAGCGCCCGCGCTCTCGGGCCCGACCTCGAGGCGACCGTCGATCACCCTGGCGATCGAACCCCCGCCGATTCCAAACGAAAGCAACTCGACCGAGGGCTGGAGCACGGTGAGCCCGCCGACGTCGATCGCCTCGCGCAGCACCGGCTCGCCGCCTGCCAGCAGGCCGACATCGGTGCTCGTGCCGCCCACGTCGGCCGTCACGGCGTTGTCGACGCCGAGCTCGCGACACAGCAGCGCGGCAGCATGCACGCCCGCGGTCGGACCGGACTGGTAGGTGCCGAGCGCCCGGGTCTTGGCGACCCGCGTCACGCCGCCGTCGGTATTGACAATCAGCAGCGGATGGCGAAAGCCGCTGCGGCGAAGGTCGTCCTCGGCGCGGTACAGCGAAGTGGCGAGCTTCTGGTGCATATACGCGTTGACCACCGCCGACGCCGTCCGGCGCGCGTCGTCGGTCGCGCCGCTGATCTGGGTGGACAACAGCACCGGTACCGCGCCGAGGTAGTGGCGGGGGTAACTGGCGTCGATGATCTTTCTCACGGTTCGTTCGTTGCTCGGGTTGGCCGATGCGTTGCGCAGGCTGACCACGAGCAACCGCGCGCCGAGCTCGAGCAGCCCGCGGACGGCGCGCGCGACCGCGTCGGGGTCAGGTTCGCGCGCCAACTTGCCCGCCGGCGTCATCTCCTCGTCGATCGCCGCCACCGCCTCGACGGGGAGGAACTGGTGGATCGCGCCGCCCTCGGCGGCGCCGTACAGGTCCGCCTCGCCGCCGGCCGAGACGATCAGGCCGACCCGGGGCCCCGAACGCGTCAGCACCGTGTTGGTGCCGATCGTCGACGAGAAGCGGATCACGTCGGCCCGCCGCAGGAAGTCCTGGAGCGGGAGGCCGAGCGCCTCGGCGGAGGCGCGGATCGAGTCGGCGAAGCAAACGGTCAGATCGTGGGGCGTCGTTTCGACTTTGACCGTCGCCACGCGGCCGTCATCGCTGTTGACGAATACGTCGGTGAACGTGCCACCGGTGTCGATGCCGACCGTCAGCATGATCTAGGCGCCCCGGGTCAGCCTGTCTGCCTCGAGCATCGGCGCCCCGAGGCGGTTGCTGTGCACGAGCTCGATCGAGGTCTCGTACCCCGCATCGGCGTGGCGGATGACGCCGATCCCCGGATCGGTACGCAGCACCCGGTCGATCCGTCGCTGCGTTGCCGCGGTCCCGTCGATGACGAGCGTGAAGCCGGCCGAGATTGAGCCACCCATGCCGCTCCCACCGCCCTGGTGCAGCGCGACGAGATCGGCGCCGCCGGCGCAGTTCAGCAGCGCGTTGAGCACCGGCCAGTCGGCGATCGCATCCGAGCCGTCGATCATGTCCTCGGTCTCGCGGGTGGGCTGGGCCACCGAGCCCGCGTCGAGGTGGTCGCGGCTCATCGCCACGGGAGCCGTGAGCGTGCCGGCGGCGATCATCTGGTTGACCATGGTCGCGAATTCACGGCGCTGATTGAGATCGAGCCACGAGGTGCGAGCCGGGAGTCCCTGGAGCGGAACGTGCTCCTTGGCGATAGTGATCCAGTTCGTCACCGACGAGTCGTCGGCGAACCGCTCGAGCACGGCATCGTCGATCGCCCGCAGGTCGAGCGGATCCCCTGACAGCGCCACCCAGCGCATCGGCCCGCGGCCGACGCAGAAGTTCGGCCGGATGAACAGCGGGATGAAGCCCGGCACCGAGGAGGCCTGATCGAGGCCGGCCCGCTGGGCCTGTTCGCGGATTGCGTTGCCGTACTCGAACACCACCGCGCCCGCCAGTGCAAACGCGACCATCGCCTCGACGTGACGGCGTATCGACTCGAGCGCGTCGTGCTCGATCCGCTCGGGATCGTTCTCGCGCGCGCGAGCCGCGTCGGCCAGCGAGTACCCCGAGGGCACGTAGCCGAAGCGGAGGTCGTGGGCCGAGGTCTGGTCGGTGACGATGTCGGGGCGCAGGCCCCGCTCGGCGAGCGCCGGCAGCACATCCGCCGCGTTCGCCACCAGACCGACCGAACGGGCGGTGCCGGCGGCCAGCGCCTCGTCACACAGGGCGAGCGCCTCGTCGATCGCGTGGGTTTTGTGCTCGAGATAGCCCGAGGAGAGGCGACGATCGACTCGCTCCTCGTCCACCTCGACGACGAGCGCAACCCCGTCCAAGAACTTGACCGCGAGCGGCTGCGCGCCGCCCATGGCGCCCAGGCCGGCGGTCAGGACCAGCCGTCCGCGCAGCGAACCGTTGAAATGCTGGCGCGAGCATTCGGCCAGCGTTTCGTACGTCGACTGGAGGATCCCCTGCTGGCCGATGTACTCCCACGCCCCGGCCGTGTACTGGCCGAACATGATCAGCCCGCGGCGCTTGAGCTCGTGGAACGTCTCCCAATTGGCCCACCGGCCGACGAGATGCGAGTTCGCGGTCAGCACTCGGGGCGCGTCCTCGTGGGTGCGGAAGCGCCCGACCGGCTTGCCGGATTGCATCACGAGCGTCTCGTCATGTCGCAGGTCGCGCAGGCAGTCGACGATCACGTCAAAGCTGCGCCAGTCGCGCGCCGCCTGGCCGGTGCCGCCGTAGATGATCAGCTCCTCCGGCCGCTCGCCGTTCTGGATCGTGTTCTCCAGCATGCGCAGGATGCCCTCCTGGCGCCAGCCGCGGCAGCGCAGCGACGTCCCGGTGGCGGCCTTGATCGCGCGCGGAGGCCGGTCGGCGGAGGTTGCGCCAGCCGCTTGAGAGAGATGTGGATCCATGGATGCAAACCTATCCCCGGCGGGGTCCGGCGTCAAGGCTCAGGGTCGGGCTCGGCCAGCAGCCGCTGCAACGCCAGCAGGACCTTGGTCCGGCGGCCGGTCAGCGCGGCGATCGCGTGTTCGTCGTAGTCGCCGTAGAGGCCCCGACCGGTCTTGCACCCGAGCGCGCCCTCGGCGACGAGCGCAGTCGCCCCCGGCGACGGCTCGGTGTCGACGGCGAGCGTCGGGTAGAGACGGCGGGCGACGGCCACGTGGACGTCCAGGCCGGCCAGGTCCATGCTCTCGAACGGGCCCACGGCCGCCCAGCGCGCCCCAAGCCCCGACCTCACCGCCTCGTCGACGTCGGCGTAGTCGCAGACCCCCGCCTGCACGAGCGCGAACGCCTCGCGCAGCACCGCGTACTGGATCCGATTGGCGACGAAACCGGCGATGTCGCGCCGGACGCGCACGGGCCGCTTGCCGAGCGCGCGGGTCCAATCGATCAGCCGTTCCGCGGTGGCCGGCGCGGTGCGGGTGCCGGACACCACCTCGACGAGCGGAACGAGCTCGGGTGGGTTGAACCAGTGCATGCCCGCGAACCGTTCCGGTCGGGCGAGCGCCACCGCCAGCTCGTCGATCGCGATCGAGGACGTGTCGGTGGCGATCACGGCGTCGACCGGAGCTACTCGCTCGGCCCGCGCGAGAACCTCGTGCTTGGCCGAGAGATCCTCGACCACCGACTCCAGGACGAGCGTCGCCTCGCTCACCGACCGCTCGAGCTCGGTCGAGGTTCTGATGCGCCCGCCGATCTCCGCGGGCGTCGACGGGTGCAACACGCCGGCGCTCGCGAGCTCGGCCAGGCTGCGGTCAATTCGGGCGCGGGCGACCTCGAGCGTCGCCGGGTTGCGCGACGTGAGCACCACCTCGCTGCCCGCACGAGCGAACACGAGCGCGATGCCGCCCCCCATCGTTCCCGCTCCCACCACGGCCACGCGCTCGGGTGGGCCGACGGTCACTGCCAGAACTCGTGATCGTCCAGGTACGCGAGGAGGATGTCGGACGCGTGCAGAATGTGCCGGGTCATCTCCTTGCGCGCGCTCCTGCCTTTGTGGCGACCGAAGGCCTCGCGAATCCGCTCGTGATCCTCGAGGTTGAGCGCGCGCAGTTCGTCGGCAGAGGCCATCGCGCGCCATACGTAGTCTTTGGGGAAGAAGTCCTGGAGCTCGTCGATCAGCCCGCGCAGGCACTCGTTGTCGGCTGCTTGGGCGATCGCGCCGTGGAACACGGAGTTGGCGCGGGCCACCTGGATGTCCAGCGACACGCTCCGGGTGGCGCCGGCGCCGTTGCGCTCGTAGCGGGTCACCGCCTCGGTCACACTTTGTTGGGCGCTGTCGAGCGTGGCGAGCAGCTCGTCGCTGACGTGGCGGCACGCGAGCTCGCACGCGTAACCCTCGAGCTCGGCCCGGACGTTGTACACGTCGATCAACTCCGCGCGCCCGGGGACGCGCACGGTGGCACCCTTGTTGGGCACGAGCACGACGAGGTGCTTGGCCTGGAGCTTGCGCAGCGCCTCTCGCACCGGGGTGCGGCTGACGCCGAACCGCTCGCACAGCTCGTCCTGGTAGAGGTGCGTTCCCGGCGGGTGCTCGCCGGCGAGGATCGCGGCCTGGAGGCGGAAGGCGATTTCGTCCGCCAGGCTGGTGACTGAGATTTGCTCGATTGCCGGGCTCAATTTCGATCCCCACCGTCGGTGGCCACAGCGGCCGGGGTCAGAGGCGGGCGGCATTGTACTTCGTATCCAGGGGTCCATCCACCCGAATGTTGTGCGCGGCGAGCGCTTCTGTGCGCGTTGGTGAGGATTGAGGAACCGGGCGTTATAGTGCGGCCGCCTGGGATGGATCAGGTAGTCCTGCACAACGGGTTGGTTGATCACGGCGAGGGGCGGTTCGAGACCGCGGACGTGATCGTCGAGGGCGCTCGCATCACCGCCGTCGGCCGCGACGCTCACGCTTCACCCGGGGCCGAGGTGGTCGATTGCGGCCGACTGGCGATCGTGCCGGGGATGATCAATGCCCACTGCCACTCCAACGAGAACTGGTTCCGCGGCCGGTGGGACAACCTTCCGCTCGAGCCGTGGATGCTGTTTTCCTACCCCAAGCTCGCCGGACCCGACCAGAGCCCGCGCGAGATCTACCTGCGCACGCTGAACGGCGGCCTCGAGATGGTGCGCTCGGGGACGACCTCGGTGGTCGACTTCCTCTACGAGCTGAAGGGGTTCAGCGACGAGTCGCTGGGCGCCGTCGTCTCGGCCTATCGCGACCTCGGTTTGCGCGCGCTGATCGTGCTTGGCATGTCGGACCGGGCCTTCCAGGAGACGGTCGTGCTCGACGAGAGACTCGTCGATCCCGAGCTGCTCGCACGGATCGCCGAGGATCCGCCGCCGACCTGGGACGAGTGCGAGGCGTTCGCCCGCGCCGCGGTGAGCCGCTACCACCGTCCCGACGAGGGCATCTCGATCGGGCTCGCGCCGTCCGGACCGCAACGGTGCACGGACGGCTTTCTGCAAGCCTCGGCCGCGCTCGCCGACGAGCTCGACCTCCAGATCCACATCCACGTGCTCGAGACGCGGATGCAGGCCGTGTCCGGCCAGCGGATGTACGGCCGAACCCTGCCCGAGCACATGCTGGCGCTCGGCTTCCTCGGGCCGCGAGTCAGCATCGAACACGGCGTGTGGCTGACCGCCCGGGACATCGAGATCCTGCGCGACACCGGCGCGACCGTCGTCCACAACCCGATCTCCAACATGAAGCTCGGCAGCGGCATCTGCCCCGTGCCGATGCTCCTCGAACGAGGCGTCAACCTCGCCCTCGGCACCGACGGGATGTCCTCCAACGACGGCAACGACATGTTCGCCGTGCTCAAGGTGGCCGGTCTCATCCACAAGCTGTGGGACATCGACTACCAGCGCTGGCCCGGGGCCAAGGAGGCATGGCGGATGGCCACCCTCGGTGGCGCGCGCGCGGCCGGCGACGAAGGCGGACTCGGCCGCCTCGAGGTTGGCCGGCGCGCCGATCTCGTGCTGCTCGACCTCGACAGCCTCGTGTTCACGCCCCTCACTCGCCCCCTGAACCAGATCGTATTCGGTTCGAGCACCACCGCCGTCCACTCGACGATGGTCGGCGGCCGCTGGGTGTTCCGCGACGGCGAGGTGACGGGCGTCGACGAGCCGGCGATCCTGGCCGAGATTCGCGAGGTTGGCGCTGGCGTTCTGGCACGCCACGAGGAAGGCTTCGCGATCGGTGACCAGCTGCTGGCCGGAGTGCGGAGCGGATGGCTGGCGGCGCAAGGGATCGACGTCGGCGTCCGGCGGCTACTGCCGATGAGCGAGGGGTGACTCGGCTCCTGATCGCTGGCGGTGAGGTGCTGCGCGGCGCCGGTCGCGCGCCCGAGCGGGCCGACGTCCTCGTGAACGGGGCAAGGATCGAGCGCGTCGGCACCGACCTTCCCGTGCCGGAGGGCACGGAGCGCCTGGATGCCACCGGGCTGATCGCGATCCCGGGCCTGATCAACGCCCACACGCACGGGCACAACAACCTAGCGAGGGGTCTGGCGGGGCGTTGGACGCTCGAGCACCTGCTGTCGTTCGGGCCGGCGATCCAGGCCAACTGGACGGCCGAGGACCATTACGTCTCGGCGGCGCTCGGGGCGATCGAGATGATCAAGACGGGCGCCACCGCGGCCTACGACCTATACATGGCGATCCCGGTGGCCGACGAGAGCGTGCTCGAACCGGTGGTCGCCGCCTACGAGGACGTCGGCCTGCGCGTCGTAATCGCGCCGTCGATGGCGGACGGGCCGTTCTACCGGATCATGCCCGGGCTGCTCGAGATCGTTCCCGTCGACGCCGCCCGCCGCCTCGAGCGACTCGCGGCCCTCCCCGCGGAGCGGGCACGACAGGTGGCCGAGGCGGCGATCAAGCGGTTCGACGGCGCCGCCTGCGGCCGCGTGCGCATCGCGGTGTCGCCCTCGATCCCGGGGCTGTGCAGCGACGAGCTCCTGCGAGGGCTGGCCGCCCTGGCGGGGGAGTACGGCGTCGGGATGCACACGCACGTGGCCGAGTCTCGGGTGCAGATCGCTCACGCTAAGCACCGGTGGGGACAGCCGATCGTCTCCGCGCTCGATGGCCTGGGGGCGCTCCCGCCAGGCTTCACCGCCGCCCACGGCGTGTGGCTCGCGCCGGCGGAGATCCGCGCGCTGGCCAAGGCCGGCGCGACGGTCGCGCACAACCCGGCCAGCAACCTGCGGCTGGGGAGCGGCATCGCGCCCGTGCGCGGGATGCTCGACCGCGAGCTGGCCGTCGGCCTGGGGACCGACGGCTCGCTCAGTTCCGACAACCAGGACATGTTCGAGGCGATGCGGCTGGCCGCTTTGGTCAGCCGCGCCGACCAGGACGCCGCACCGGTTGCCTGGCTCGACGCCGGCGAGGCGTTTGCGTGCGCCACCGCCGGGGGGGCACGGGCGATCGGGCGCGAGGGCGAGCTCGGCCTGATCGAACCCGGGCGGGGAGCCGATCTCATCCTGCTCTGCGCGGATTCGATGTTTCTCAAGCCCACCCACGACCTGCTCAACGCGCTGGTGTTCGCCGAGACCGGGGTTTCCGTCGATACGGCGCTGATCGACGGACGCGTCGTCATGCGGGGCGGACGCGTGCTCGGCGTCGACGAGCGGACGATCCGGGATCGCGCCCGCGCGAGCATGGAACGCCTGGCCCACAGCAACCGCGATCTGTTCGCGGGCGCCGCCGAACTCGCGCCGTACATCACCACCCACTGCCGAGCGCTGATCGGCGCCGACCCCGCCCCGGCGGTGCCGGCCTGAACCCATTACCCGATACGAGGGAGGACTCGATGGGCATCCTGCTCAAGAACGCCACCGTCCTGGCCGTCGACGCGGAACACGGCACCGAGCCGTGGGCGGCCGATGTGCTCGTCGAAGGCGAGCGGATCGCCGCCATCGGCCCCGGCCTCGAGGCGCCCGAGGCTGAGCTGATCGATGCCAGCCGACGGCTGGTCATCCCGGGCCTGGTCAACTCGCACTTTCACTCCAACCAGAACTTTCTCCGCGGTCGCTATCCCGGCCGCCCACTCGAGTCGTTGATGCTCTACGCCTACCCGTTCGACCCGGCGATCGCGCCGTCGCCAGAGGTGGTGTATCTGCGCACGCTCGTCGTGGCGATCGAGGCGCTACGCAACGGCGTCACGTCTCTTCTGGACGACTGCATCGAGCTGCCGCGGCAGGACCACGACCAGCTGGCGGCGATGTTCCGCGCCTACGAGGACGCCGGCATCCGGGCCAATTGTTCGGGGCACGTGATCAACCGTCAGTTTCTGGACACGCTGCCGTACGCCCGCGACTTTCTCCCCCAGGAGCTGTTCGACGTGTTCCGGGCGGCGCCGCCTCCGACGACGGAGTGGTACCTGGACTACGCCACCGAGGCCGTGCGCCGGTTTCACGGCCAAGCCGGCCGGTTGCGGTACGTGATCGCACCGTCCGGGCCCCAGCGCTGCACCGACGATCTGCTGGCGGCGTCGGCCGAGTTCGCCGACCGTCACGACACGGCGTACCACATGCACGTGCTCGAGACCAAGGTGCAGATGGTCACCGGGACCGAGCTGTACGGCAAGAGCCTCGTCGCGCACCTGAACGACGTTGGCGCCCTGAGCCGGCGGCTGACGATGGCGCACGCGATCTGGATCACCGACGAAGACATCGAGCTGATGGCGGCCGCCGGCTGCTCAGTGGCTCACAACCCCGTCTGCAACCTCCGCATCGGCGCCGGCATCGCGCCGCTACGCAAGCTCCTGAGCGCCGGGATCAACGTCGCGCTCGGCACCGACGAAATCGACTGCAACGATTCCGGACGGATCTTCGACGTGATGAAGACGGCGGGGTTGATCCACACGATTTCGGAGATCGACTACGACCGCTGGCCGAACGCATCCGAGATCGTCCGCGCGGCCACGCTCGGCGGTGCGCGGAGCGTCTGCCTCCAGGACCAGGTCGGCTCGCTCGAGCCGGGGAAGAAGGCCGACATCGTGCTGCTCAACCTCGACGCGTGGCCGTTTGTGCCGCTGAACGATCCGGCCGTCAACCTGGTCTACGCGGAGAATGGCTCGTCGGTCACCGACGTGCTCGTGAACGGCGAGTTCGTCCTGCGCGGCGGAGTGCTGACCCGCGTCGACGAGGCCCAGGTGATGGCCGAGGTGCGCGGGCGCATGGCCGAGATCCTGGCCCCGCGGGAGCGCTGGGAAGCGATGGCCCGGGCGCACGAACCGCACATGAAGGCGCTCTATACGCACTGCATGACCCAGGACACCGGACTCCACCGCCGCGCCGACCCGCTCGCGGGTGCAACCCGCTGAGGCCTTCGGTCGGGGGCGCCGGTCGGCCGGCGGGAGGAAGTGCTGGATGGAGGCGAGCGCGGGTTGCGTTGGATCTGGGGAAGGGCGGGGAGGAACACAACCGAAGGCGGCGACTACCGCCCGCGGACGCTGGAATTATCAGAAGGTGACAAATAATTTGGTCATTTACGTCCGGTCCCGGCGCTTGATAGCCGTTCGGCCGCCATTCCCCCTCCGGACCCGCGCGCACCGTCCGAACCTTGGCAAATCTCGGCCACCCCCCGGCGGAAAATTGCCAATGTTCGCGGCGGGACCCCGCTGAGCGCCGATTTCCGGGTTATCAGATCCACATAACCCCGGAAGAGTCGTGCAACGCGCCCGCCCGCTCAGTGCGAGACCCGCCTCCCCTTTCCCCAGCCCCAACGCGCAGCGCGCGCGCCACCACCCGGCGCTTCCCCCCGCCGGCCGACCGGCGCCACCGGCCCCACCACCCCCGGCGCCACCGACATCAGCCCCCGGCCAGCACCTCGACGGCGACGTCCCGCGGCTCGCGGCCGTTGATCGCGTTGATGTCCATCGGACAGGCGGACATCACCGCGACGACGTCGGCCAGCGCCTCGAACGTCACGTAGTCGCCGGCGCGAGACACCGTGGGGAGGAACTCGAGGCGGCCGTCCTCGTTCCAGGGAATGTTCATGAACACGTTCAGCGGAGCCGGCACGCGCTCGAGCTCGATACCCACCGCTGCCAGCGCGCCCAGGAAGTTCTCGGCGCAGCTGGCGTGGCCCTCGGGGGCGCCGAGCAGCCGATATCGCTCAGGATCGCACGCCGCCATCAACGTGTCGTGCACGCCCGGACTCGTGTCTTCGACGAGCGTGAGTAGGGGACGGCGGCGGGTACTGTAGAGCTGGTCGCCGACCTTCGGCACCAGCTTCGACAGTGCCACGCGCGTGTGTTCCATCGAGAGGCAGTGCGTCGGCTCGCTCGGGTCGACGGCCCAGAAGTCGACCACCTGGGTGCCGTGCACGTTGATGATGCGGAGGCGCTGGCCCGCTTTCAGGGGCACGGCAAGGCCCTCTCTCGCCTTCACCGTCAGTTCATTTGTCATCGGCGATTTCGCTCCTCTTCGCTTCACGATCCTCGGCCGGCGGGCTGTTGGCGCCCGGGATGCGCCACTGCGGACTCTGCTTGTAGATCCGCAGGATCAGCGACGTCTCGGTGTCGATCACGCCCTCGATCTGCATGATGTCCTCGAGCAGGATCTGGCCGAGCTCCTGATTGGTGGTCGCCATCACCTCGGCGAGGAGATGGAAGTTGCCGGTCGCCGCGGCGACGTAGCGCACGGCGGGATGTTCGCAGAGCGCCTTCGCCACTTCGTCCAGGCGGGCCCGCTCGACCTTGATGCCGACCATGGCCGGCGACTCGACCCCGACGCGGAACGGCTCGACGCTGGCGATGACCTGGACGATGCCCTCGTCCCTTAGGCGGCGCAGCTTGCGCCGGGCGGTGACCTCGCTCACCCCGACCCGCTGGGCGAGCGAGCTCGTGGTGATCCGGCCGTCGCGCTGCAGCTCGACGACTATCCCACGCTCGACATCATCCAGCTCGGTCACGACAGCTCGGTCCGGATCGCCTCTGCAAGACGGTTGGCCGTCGCGGCGAGGAAGCGCTCGCCGACCTCGGCCGTGGCGACGCTCGGATGCCACAGCACGCCGCTCTTGGGGATGAATTCGGGCGGCGCGGGAACGACATCCCACGTGGGATGCCGTTCGGCCTCGTCGTCGACGATGCGGTCGGTGCGGACGAGGTCCGGGCGCAGCGAGAGCATCATCGACGTCTCCATGATCGAGGCGTGCTCGACGTCCCAGCCGGGAAAGCCTCCCGGGAACAAGTCCGCGAGCTCGGCGTCCGTGAACGCAGGAAAGGGATTCTCGAGCAGGAGGATCTTCAGCTTCGGGTTGGCCTCCACCGCGAGGTCGCAGGCTTCCCACAGGAAGCCGGCGTTCTCGTAGTGCCAGTTCTGGACGCACAGGTTGGAGAAGCCGCTGCGGCCGAGCCCGAGTAGCACGTCCCGCAGCGTGTGGATCAGCGTGATGCCCTGGAGCGAGACCGTGCCCGGGAACGTCTCGCCTCCCCCGCTGAGGGCCCGCGATTTCGCGCCGTAGCGAATCGGCGGCGCCACCACCAGGGGGACGTCGGCCGCGGCCTTGAGCGCGATCCCGACGGGAATGATGCAGTCGGTCGCAAGCGGAAGGTGCGGTCCGTGCTGCTCGGTGGACCCGATCGAGAGCACGACCGGCAGGTTGGCGGAGGCCGCGTCGCGGACGTCTTGCCACGTCATATCTTCCATTAACCTTCTGTCCATGCCCACTCCAAGTTTGATTTTCGAAACTCTGGAACGCTGAATCGATGGTATAACGAAAATAGAGAACCCCTGTCAAGCCTGGAGGAGCGCATGTCGGACAAGCTCGACCCGGTGCACGGCGATCGACTCAACCTCCCCTTCACCGGGATCGCGACGTTCGCCAAGGTGCCCTACCACCCGGACCTGGACACGCTCGAGGCGGATGTGGCAATCGTCGGGGCGCCGTACGACATGGGCACGCAAGTTCGCTCTGGCGCCCGCTACGGCCCCCGCGGAATCCGCAACGCGTCCGCGATCTACGGGATGCGCAGCGTCAAGTACTACGACTCCGAGTTCGACGAGGTCTACCTCGACGGGGTGACGATCGTCGACGTCGGCGACGCCGACATGATCCACGGCCGGCCCGACGCCTGCTTGGCCAACATCCAGGCCACGACCGAGAAGATCCTCGAGCGCGGCGCGATGCCGGTCACGCTGGGCGGCGACCACGCCGTGCCGATCCCGATCCTGCGAGCGTTCAAGGATCGCGGCCCGATCTGCGTGGTCCAGGTCGACGCCCACCTCGACTTCGTCGACAACCGCTTCGGGGTCACCGAGGGCCACGGCAACGTGATGCGCCGGATCCTCGAGATGGATCATGTGACGGCCATCGCACAGCTTGGGATCCGTGGCCCAGGTTCCAGCGATCCTCAGGATTTCTACGACGCCAGGGCGATGGGCAGCGTGATCATCGGCCCGCGCGAGTTCCGACGGATCGGGCTCGACGCCGTGCTCGAGCGGATCCCCAGCGCGCCGAACTACTACGTGACGATGGACTGCGACGGGTTCGACGCCGCCCTGATGCCGGGGACGGGCTCGCCTTCGCCCGGCGGCTTCAACTACACCGAGGTCGTCGACCTCCTGCGAAGAATCGCCGGCAAGGGCAACGTGATCGGATTCGACTTCGTCGAGGTCGCCCCGATGTACGACCAGACGGAGGTGACCGGCCAGACCGCCGCGCGGGTGATCCTTGACTTTCTCGGCGCCATCTTCAAAGCTCGCGAGGGTGGAGGAGCTCCCTGAACACGTTCAGCGCAACCGTCGGGCGTGGGACGGATGGGCGATGGAGTACGCAGAGCCGGGGCGCCGTAACTGGGGGGAGGAACCGTCGTGGGGGATCTGGGGCGTCCCCGATCGTGACCTGTCGGTGTTGCCCGAGAACGTCGAGGGCATGGACGTGATCGAGTTGGGTTGCCGCACGGCCTATGTCTCGGCCTGGTTGGCGCGTCGCGGCGCCCGCCCGGTCGGGATCGACAACTCGGAGGCGCAGCTGCGGACGGCGCGCGCCTTGCAGCGCGAGTTTCAGCTGGAGTTTCCGCTGTGGCACGGGAACGCCGAGAACGTGCCCGCGCCCGACGCGAGCTTCGACCTCGCGATCTCGGAGTACGGCGCGAGCCTCTGGTGCGACCCCTACAAGTGGATTCCTGAGGCCGCGCGATTGCTCCGTCCCGGCGGCCAGCTGATCTTTCTCACCAATTCCGTGATCCTGATGCTGACGGTTCCGGACGAGCCGGACGGCCAAGCCGGCGATCGTCTCCTGCGCCCCTACTTCGGCATCCATCGGTTCGAATGGTCCGACGACGACTCAGTCGAGTTCCACCTCACCCACGGCGAGATGATCGCCCTCCTGCGTCGGTGCGGCTTCGCGGTCGAGGCCCTGGTCGAGATCCAGCCGCCCGAGGACTCGGTCACACGCTACTCGTACGCCCCGCTCGACTGGGCGCGACAGTGGCCGTGCGAAGAGGTGTGGAAGGCGCGGTTGCGTTCGGATATCGGCCCGCCGCGTTCGGATATTGGCCCGCCGCGTTCGGATATCGGTCAGCCCTATCCGTATCAGGGGAACCGGGTGCCGTGACGCCGCTAGCGATCGAGTAGCGAGTGGTGGCCGGCGATCGTCAGTCCGTAGCCCTCGAGCCCGGGAAGCGGCCGGGGGCGATCACTCAGGACACGGATCGAGGTCAAGCCCAGTTCGGCGAAAATCTGGGCGCCGACGCCGAAGTCGCGTAGGTTTTCGTCGTGCCCTCGCGCTTCGTGGCGGTCGTAGCCGTCACGGGCGAGATGCACGATCACGCCTTGGCCAGCGTCATCGATCGCGCTGATCGCCGCGTCAAGACGGGCCCGGCAGTCGCAGCGCGTACCGTTGAAGACGTCTCCCTCCCAGCACGCCAAATGTACGTACACGAGCACATCGGATTGGCGTCTGACGTCGCCTCGCACGAGCGCGAGATGTTCGCGCTGATCGAGCAGCCCGAGGTAGCCGATGGCTTCGTAGATGCCGGTCGGGGTCGGCAACTCGGCCTCGACGATCCGCTGGACGAGTTGCTCGTGGGATCGCCGATAGGCGATGAGATCACCGATCGTGATGAGCGCCAGACCCTGCTCAGCGGCGAACGACGTGAGCTCGTAGCCTTGCGCCTCCGAACCGTCATCGAGGACGATCTCGCCCAGCAGGCCCGCTGGGTTCAGACCGGCCGCTCGTGCGAGGTCGATCGCCGCCTCGGTCGGACCCGCGCGCTCGAGCACCCCTCCGGGTCGGCCACGCAGCGGAGTCATGTGCCCTCCGATCACGATGTCCTCGCGCGCGGCGTTCGGATCGATCGCTACTCCGATCGTGTGAGCGCGCTCGGCCACGCTGATTCCCGACGAAATCCCTTCGCGGGCCGCGATCGTCACCGTGACCGGCGCACGAAGCAGCGAATCGTCCCGCGCCGCGACCAACCGCAGGCCGAGCTCCTCGCACCGCTCCTCGGTCAGCGCCAGGTACGTCAAGCCGGTGGCGAGTCTCGTGAACGTACGCAGCGATCCGGCATCTACGTATTGGGCAGCCATCACGAGCATTCCCATGTTGTCAGGTGCGTCGCGGTCGATCACGACCACCGCCGCACCGTCCGCGATTCGCTGAACGGCGGTCAGTGCCCTCCGTGTCGAGGCTGCGACATGATCACCGGCTGCGGCGCTGAGCTCCATGGCACTGCATCGTACGGCATCTAGATACTGGTTCTCGCTATTATCGGACCGACGTATCCGTATAACGGATGGAGTTGTGGCGATCTCCGATCGATTTGACCCTTTGCACACCCCGTCGCTCGCTGAGCGCCTGGCGGCGGGAGAGTTCGTCGTGACGGCCGAGCTCGGTCCCCCGGCCGAGCCCTCGGCGGACAAGGTCCGCCGTGGCGCCGAAGCGCTCGCAGGAATCGTGCACGCGGCCAACGTGACCGACAACCAGGCCGCGACGGTCAAGATGTCTCCGCTCGCCAGCGCGATCGTGATGCGCGAGGCAGGGCTCGAGCCGATCCTCCAACTGACGGGGCGAGATCGCAATCTCTTGGCGCTTCAGTCCGATCTGCTCGGCGCGTGGGCGATGGGCATCCGGGTTGTGCTGGCCCTCAGCGGCGACCCGCTCAAGGTGGGGCCGTATGAACACATAGCAACTCGCGTCGGCGACGTCGACTCGTTGGGGCTGACGAAGCTCATCGCTGGGATGAACTCCGGCGTGCTGCAAGCGGGCGAGCAACTCGCGATCCCGACCGGGTTCCTCGTCGCCGGGGCCGCCAACCCGCTCGTCGACACGCTCGAGCGGCTGGAGGCGAAGCTCGACGCCGGCGTCGGCCTGCTGCAGACGAACATCGTCTACGACACCGATCGCTTCGGCCAGTGGCTTGCCCCGATGGTCGAATCTGGCATCACTGAACGTGCACCGGCGCTCGTCGGTGTCACGCCTCCGAGGAGCACGCGGATGCTGCGTCACCTCCACGACAAGATCCCGGGGGTGGAAGTCGACGACGCCACGTTTGCACGGATGGAGGGCCTCGAAGGTGACGCCGCCAAGGCGGAGGGGATCCGCATCGCCAGCGATGTGATCAAGGCCGTCCGCGGAATCGACGGCGTCGCCGGCGTCCACATCATGGCTCCCGGCTGGGAGATCGAAGCGGTACCGCTCGTGATGGAGGCGGCCGGCCTCGGGACTGCCGCGCCAGCACGCTAGCGACGCTCCTGGAACCAGCCTGCCTTCTACGCCAGGCCGGGCAAGCTCTGGGGTAGCTCGTGCGCGCGGTACACGACCGCGATCGTCGCCAGGAGGACGAAGCCAAGCGCCACACAGGGAATCGCGTTGGAGGTGATCTGGGCGAGACTCCCGCCGCCGCTTGCGCCGACGCTTTGTCCCGCTGCCCAGGCGATGTTGAAAAGGGCAAACGCGTACACGTCGGAGATTCCGGTCCGCGTGGTTGACGCGCTGAGAATGACGGCCGCGGGCGCCCAGAATGCACCCGTAATTGCCACGGCGAGCATCACGATCACGGCAACCACCGCAACCTGATCGGCAACGACGAACAACATCAAGAATGCCGCCTCGATGGGGAGCGCGATAACGGTGACGGCTCGCAACCCGTGCCGATCAAAACGGTGTCCGGCCAAAGGGTTAACTGTGGACTCTCCGATGGCAGCGAACACAAATGTGGCCGCCACGACCCCCGCGCCCCCACCGAGATGATTCAGCGTCAGCGGACCTAGGATCCCGAGCAGGCCGAGCGCCATCGCCGGGGCGAAGATGAGCCAAAGGGCGACCGCCGCTGGCGCGCGACTCGGCGAGCTCAGCAGCGTCCACGGCGGTGTCGACGGCGCCACCGGGGCAGAAGGCAGGCGAACGACGAACATGAACAGGATCAGGTTGAGGACGGGGATCGCACTGAACACCAGCTTTGGCGAGGTCGCGACCGCCAGTGCACCCACGGGTGGCCCAAGCAACGAACCGGCGGTCGCCGTGCCGGTCAAGGTGCCGAGCACGGCACCCCGCCGATCGGGAGGCGCCAGGCTCGAGACCCACGCGAGGCCCGCGGACCAAATGACTCCTCCCGCCGCCCCCTGGGCGAAGCGCGCCACGTCGAGTTGCCACACGTTATCCGCCAGCCCGACGGCGACGGTCGACACCGCACTCAAGGCAAGGCCAACGACAATCGTCAGCTTTACGCTGATCCGCGTCGCGAGTGCCGCCGCCGGCAAAGAGGCCAGCACCGTGCCAAGCCCGAAACTGCCGGCGAGCACGCCGACCTCTGCCTTGCTCAAGCCAAGCGCATGCTTGTAATGAGGGAGCAGCGGAGCCATGACCGAGAACAGCGCGGCGTCGATCACCATCGCCGCGGCGACGACGACCATCACCGGCCGCAGCGCGGGATGTGACGCTGCTCGCGCGGAGGCAGAGCGCCCGAGTGGCACGGCGGTTAGGTCCGCGAGAGTCGCGTCACGGCTCTCCTTCGGTGAAGTCCGGGAGCGGCGTAGCGGACCAGAAGAAGCAGATACAGCGCAATCGAGGGCTGTATTCGAGTTCGAGCTCTTCGTCGTACGGCCAATACACGAGATCGCCGGCCTTCCAGACGATGGTCTCGCCACCCTTGGGGGTACAACGGATGCTGCCCTCGATGATGTAGAACGTCTCCTCGAGATCCCGCGGAAACTCGCTGAAGCGGACGCCGTCAGGCAGCGACCCGTAAAAAGTGAGATGTCGCCCGTCCGGCGAACGATGGATGACGTGATGTTCGCTCGGAGCGCCGTGGTACGTCGAGCGCTCTGGAGCGTCCTCGAAAACGTTGAAATGCGGCATGCCGTGATCTGTCATGGCGTACTCGTTCGTTCCCCCTTCCTTGACGACGCGGGGGGAAGCCGAAGATTGGGGATCGAGTTCGCGACTACGCGCTCGAACTGCCACGGGTTGAGGACGCTCTTGGTCGCGTCGAGTGAGCTCCCTCGGCCGATCCACGGGAAATCGGTTCCGAACACCAAACGGTCGAGGCCATAAGTCTCGATGGCCAGGCCGGTCGCGCCCGGCGTCTTCTGAACCGTGTCGACGAAGAAGTTCCGCTCCAGGTAGGTCCTCAGCGGGTAGCGAGCTTCCGCCGCGATCTCGCATTCGACGACTCGGTCGACGACGCCCGGTAGCGCTCCGCCAAGATGCGGGTGGACCACGATCAAGTCAGGACAAGCGTCGAGCACCCCGTCGTAGACGAGCGTGAGCGCGGCGGCGGCAGTTTCGAACATCCACCCGAGGCCCACGTTGATCGTCGGCCCGTAGCCGACGCCGTCCACCACCGATGTGTGCGCGGGATGCAGGTAGATGGGAAGGTCGTGCGCCTCAATTTCACGATAGGCGCGCAACAGGTCCCGGTTGACGATCGGGGACCCGGCCACATTGGAGAGCAGGCACACCCCTGCTAGCTGATGCTCGGTGACGGCCTGCCTCAACACCTGAATCGCCGCGTCGGGGTCTTGCATCGGGAGCATGGCCAGCCCGACCAACCGCCGCGGGTGACGCCGCTGCGCCTGCCCGATTTCGCGATTGAGCACCTCGACGGTCCGCACGGCCGCCTCCACCGGCAGTCGCGAGACCTCGCCGACTAGGTTCGGACTAATTATGGAGACCTCGATTCCGTGGGCATCCATATCCGCGAGGTGCACATCGAGGGAATGAAACGTCGGCGGACAGATCTGCTCCCGCCCCAGGTCATCGACATAGACGTAGGTGTCGATATCAGCTTGGCGCGCGGACGGTGGCGTGTCCCGATCGAGGATGCTCTGAAAGTACGCCGGCGGATACCAGTGCGCCTGATGATCGACGACGCGGGCTCGCATCACGGCGGGGATCTTAGCTGACGTTAACGATCAATGCGCACAGCTTTCGTTTATCGACCAGGTTCGTCCGATCGCTCACGGCCTAATTTGCTCGAAATCGTCACATCTTGAGCCAGCAGTTCGTTGTTTGAGTGCTGGTGTGCTATTTCCGAACAGGGCTCCCGACAGCTTGGGCCTTGTGCAAGCACGTGCCCGGCATTGGGCGAGCGCGGTTGACCGCCGTATTCACTTAGGGTCGGTAGTGGAATTAGTTGCTGATAGTGACAAAGGAAGGTGCCGCGCCGTCCGGTGCGCGCGACACCTCCATTCAACTGTGCGCTACCACTCGGCCGTCACGTCATTGACGTTGGCCTTGGTGATCAGGTAGTGCTTGGCCAGGTTGAGTTGTGTCTTGGTGACGGGCGGGGGAACCGGATCCCCGCGAACCAGGTCGGCCGCCTCGCGTACAGCTTCCTCGGACTCGCTCCGCGGGACGTTGAACGTCGTGGCGTACTCGTAACCCTGATCGATCGACTTCAGCGCGATCGAGCTGCCGCCGTCGCCGACGATCAGTGTCTTCGGCAGCTGGCCGTCCTTCTTGAGCTGAACCGCCCCCTGAACCGAGGAGTCATCGTCGCTCACGATCACGTCGATGTTCGGGTCCTTAGCCAGGATCGTCGTTATCGCGGACTTGGTGCCGTCTGGATCATCGAAGTTCCCGATCACCGGGGTGGCGAGAATCTTGTAGCCGAGCGCCTTGAACTGCGGCTGCTCGTGCTGGACCTTGTAGGTCGAGTAAAAGAAAGCCGGAATCGCCTCGGTCTGGACGATCGTGCACGGGGGCGGGAAATGCGCGCACGCCATCTTGACCAGCTGCACCGTGCCGGCGACGTCTACGTTCAACGCTGACCCCAACACCTGGGCCTTGATCCCGGGTACTTGGATCGCGGTCGACGTCGGATCCTTGCCCACCGGCGAGTCGACGGGGACAAACTGGATGTGGGCCGCCATCGCCTGCGTCGCACACGCTACCGCCGCAGCGCCATCGACCGGGTACATGACGATCGCCTGATACGTGCCACTCGAGATCGCGGTCTGGCACTGGGAGTTCTGAGTCGACGGGTCGTTATTCGCGTTGAACATCTTGACCGACGCGTTATCGGCCGCCGCGGCCTGTTGCATGGCGTCGGTCATCGGGATGGTGTAGCTCGTGATCGACTCGTTCAGGAACGCGACGTTCACATGCTTGCCTGAGCTCGCGGTTCCCGATGCGGAAGCCGTCGACGAAGCGCCGGCCGGGCTGGAGGTTGCCGAGCTGGAGCTCGAACTGGAGCTGCTTCCGCATCCGGCGGCAAGCGCCGCGACCAGCGTCGCGGCTGCGAGCGCTGGAACACGACGGCATATGATTGGGGTTTTCATGGACCTCTCCTTTAGGTACCCGCCGCGCGACTCGCTGTTTGAACGAGCGGACCGTTCGGCTGTATTAGTTACGCGCGCGGAACTCGTGACGCGCAGATCTCGTGTCAAGCTCCCCTTCGATGGCGAATAAGCATGTCCATCGCGACCGCTACTAGCAGGATGCCCCCGGTCACTATCTGCTGATAGAGAGGGTTGACGTTCACGAGATCGAACCCGTCACCGATCAGCGCCAGCAACGCGACGCCAACTACGGTCCGCCAGATCGCTCCCTCGCCGCCGTATATGGAGTTACCGCCGATGAGCAGCGCGGTCCAGACGGAGTACTGAGAGCCGGAGAAAGCGTTGGCGTTAGCGCTGATGCTGCGGCTGGCCACGATCACTCCAGCGATCCCACCACCCAGGCCTGAGGCGATGAACGTCGTGGTCCTGACCCACTCCGTCCTCACGCCGGACAGGCGGGCGGCCTCGATGTTGCCCCCGATCGCCCGGATATACCTACCGAGCGACAGCCGGCTCATCACTAGCGAACACACCGCGATGCCGACCAGCATCAACCAGATGTCGAGTTTCACGCCCAGGAAGTCGGTAGTTCCGAACAGGCCAAAGCTCGAAGCATTGGCGACGACGATGTTGCCTCCCGTCATCACCACGGCCAGGCCGGACAACACGATCGAGGTGCCGATCGTGGCGACGAACACGTTCATCCGGATGACCGAAACCAGAAAGCCGTTAACCAGCCCGAGACCCCCTCCGACCAAAACGCCAACTATCAGCCCGATCGGGACCGAGACGTCGTTTGCCACCTGAACCGAGATGATCCCCGCGACCGCGAAGATGGCGCCGATCGACAAATCGAAACCGCCGGCGATGATCACCAGAGTTCCGCCAAGTGCCATGAAGCACACCGGCGTCCACTGGTCGGCTATGTTGAGCAGATTGCTGCTCGTGAGGAAGGCGCTCGAGGAAAACGACAGAGTGACGAACAGCGCCAGGAGGGCAAACAGGATCGTGTAGTCGGGAATCCTCGAGATGTTGAGGCGCCGCTTCGCCACCGCCGGCGCGCCCTGCGCGTCTGTCTCGGGCTGCTGGTCCATGACCGGAACTTCGACACGATCTGGAGTACTCAACTAGCTGCCGCCGAGATCAAGTGCCGGCCGAAGGCGGCACTGAGAATGTGGTCCTCCGCCGCATCCCCGGGTAGCTCCATCGCGAGCTGCCCTCTGTGCATCACAAGAATCCGATCCGCCAAGCCCATGATCTCCTCCAGCTCGCTGGAGATCAGGAGGACGCCAAGGCCTTCATTGGCCAGGCGCTGTATCACCTGATAGATGTTCAGGCGCGCGCCGACATCGACACCGCGCGTGGGCTCGTCGGCGATCAACAGCGACGGCCGCCGCACCAGCCACTTGCCAATGGCCACCTTTTGCTGGTTTCCGCCCGAGAGCATCGACACGGCCATCTCCAGGCTCTGCATGCGGACATCGACGCTTTTCGCCACCTCGAGTGCGGCCGCCTGCTCCCTGCGAGCGCGGATGGGCCCAAAAAACGAGTTGCTGGCCATGGAAGGAAGCATCAAATTGGCGGTCACAGAAGCGTTCATGATCAAGCCCTCGTCCTTGCGGCTTTCGGGGACGAGGGCGACCCCGTGTCGGGACGCGTCGCGTGGCGACCGGATGCGCACCGGCTTACCACCGACCTCAACCGTCCCGCTATCGAACGGGTCAGCGCCAAAGATCGCGCGCGCCACCTCGGTCCGCCCGCTGCCCACCAGTCCCGCCATCCCGACGATCTCGCCCGTTCGCACCTCGAACGACACATCGCGGAAGGCTCGGCCTCGGGTGAGGCCTTCGACGCGGAGGGCCACCGGGGCGGTGTCGAACCGCTGCTGGCGCTTGCTCGGGAACATCGCGTTGAGCGGCCGTCCGAGCATCTTCGTCACCAGCGACTCCACCTGTTCACCGCCCGCCGCGGTCGTCGAAACCAGGCACCCGTTCTTCAGCACCGTGACCGAGTCCGCGAGCGACAGCACTTCCTCCAGATGGTGAGAGATGTATACGAACCCCATGCCCCGGCGTCGAAGATGCCTGATGAAATCGATCAGCCCGTTGGCCTCGTGGTCGGTCAACGGCGCCGTTGGTTCGTCCATCACGATCAGCCAAGCGTCGCGAACGATGGCGCGCAAGATCTCGACCTTCTGCTGGTCGCCGACGCGCAGCATTGACACCTTCATATCGGGGTCGAGCTCGAACCCGGTCTCGTCGTTGAGAGCTTGAAACCGCTGCCTCAACGGCCGCATCTGGACCACGCTGGCCACGGTGTGCTCCGCGCCGAGGAACACATTGTCGAGGACCGACAGCGAGGGCACCAGGGTTACCTCCTGGCGGACCATCGCGATACCGCGCCCGAGCGCATCGCGAGGGTTCTTGAAGGTCACCGGCGTGCCATCCACGAGCACCTGGCCGCCATCCGGATGCACCGCACCCGCCATGATCCTGCCCAGCGTCGATTTGCCCGCCCCGTTCTCGCCGACCAGGGCGTGAATCTCACCCGCCGAAACGTTGAGGTTGACGTCCGTCAACGCCTGAACGCCGGCGTAACGCTTGCTGATGTCCCGAACTTCGACGCGTCTCGCGGCGCCGTCACCGGTCGTTGAGAACGACCCGTCAGCAGCTGCTAGATCGGGAGTTGGTGACACGGATCGGGGTGCGTTACTGGTACTGGCAGTTTGTAGCCGGGCGCCGGTGTTACAGCAGTCGAAACAGTCGCCTAGGTAATCCTGGCGGTGGCGCTTCCAGGCCCGCCACGGCAAATGCTCCCCGTTGCCATGCGTAGAGCGAGAGTCAATTGCACGCCGAAGACGATTCGCGCACGTTCGATTATCGTAGGAGCTTGTTCGATAGAGATTTAGTCTAGTTTGAGCCGAAACGGCTGTCAAGCTGGCACGACGGGACGAACACGGATTCCTAATGATCGGACGGGCCCGCAGCAAGGAACGCCAACGCGTCCGCGCGAACTGCACGACTCCACCGCGTGGGACCCGATCAGATCCGAAGACTCAGGTTACGCCCGCGCGCGATCGGTCGCGGCAGTTGCCTTCAATGGTCGGTGAGCACCTCGGCCCACTCGAACTGCTCGACATCCACCAGCGTTCCCCACTCCGCAAACAGTGCATTGGACGTGTCGGCGAGCGCCTCTTCGGCGGCAGCCTTCGTCTTCCAGTACCAAAGATCGACCCACGTGCCGCCTTCCTCGGGGCGGAGCAGTCGGCAGCCGACGAAGCCGGGAAACTTGTCGCGATAGAACTGGACGAGACCGTCGCGGATCTCGAGCAGACGGGGCTCAGCTCCCGGCTTGGGACGAATCCGGACAATCTCGGCGTACAGGTCATCTACGGCCATCGGGCGCTCCTTTGGTTTGGTCGGCGGGCCAACTCGGACAGCGGCATCCGCCCAGCGGCCGCCTTGCGGCCACCGGAAGCGGCTCACCCAGAGTGTTGACGAGCTCGGTCACGGGGGATGGTATCCCGAATCGGACAACGATGCACGATAAACGCAACAGGAGAAGGGAGAGTTCTGACGAGAGCCGCTAGCCGAAGCCGCGATAGCCGGCCAGCCGGTTACCCAGCTCGAGCACGCGGGATGGCTTGCCGGTCCGTATCTCATTGCGCTCGCCGAGGGTTCGCATCGACCACACCACACACGCGCCGAGGTAGCGAACCGGCTCGGGCTCCCATCGGCGGGGCGCCGGCGCCACCCACGGAAGCCGGGTGAGCTCAGTGTGTTCGCCCAAGACGAGATCCCGCATAGTGCGGCCGGCCAGGTTCGAGCCCGCTACGCCTTCCCCGACGTAGCCCCCAGCCCATCCGAGACCCGTCTTGCGGTCCAGACCTACCCCCGGGCGCCAGTTCCGGTAGGCGCCGAACACGCCCTGCCACGCGGACTCGATCTGCACGTCACCCAGGACGGCGAACAGCCTGACCAGCTGCCGGCGATAGAAGGCCTGAACCCTCCCGGCGGGGGGGCCGGGCGGAGTCGGTGCCGAACCGAACCGGTACGGAACGCGGTTGTCGTCCCCCCCGATCGTGATCCGGTCGTCGGCGGTGTGCTGGAGATGGACGAACGGATGCTCGGCGAGCAGGGTCTCGCGACCGGCCCATCCGATGCGCTCGAACCTCGCTTCGCTGAGCGGCGCCGTCACGATCATCGAGGTCTGGACCGGCACCACGCGACCGCGTTCTCCGTCGATGCTGTCGGTGTAGGCCTCGGTGGCCCGAATCACGAATCTGGCCCGCACGCTCCCGACTGCCGTGCGTGCCAGTCCCGGCCCGATATGGGTCACGGGCGAGCGCTCGTAGATCGTCCCGCCCACTCGCTCGACCGCTTCGGCGAGCCCCCGGACGAGCGCCCCCGGATGGATGGTGGCGCAATGGGGACTGAATCGGGCGCCGAGCGCGCCGTCGACTCTGATGCGACGGTACGTCTCGTCGGCGTCCACCAGGCGGTAGTCGTCCTCGCCGAACCCCCAGGCCCGATCCCGCTCCACCACCGCGGAGAAATGCCGAAGCTCGAGTGGCGTGCGGGCCACCTCGAGCACCCCGTTCTTCGAGAATCCGCAGTCGATCGATTCTCGATCGACGGCGCGCCCGACCTCGTCCACCGTGTCGATGATCGCCCGCTCGAGCGCGATTGCCCCGGCCCGGCCGCCGCGCGCCGCCCATTGCTCGCGCGCTCCCTGGATGAGCGCGACGACGGCGCCGCCGTTGCGGCCGGACGCACCGAAGCCCGCCACCTCCGCCTCGAGGATCACGACCGACAGATTCGGGTTCGCCCGGCGGAGCTCATACGCGGTCCAGAGTCCGGTGTAGCCGCCCCCGACGATGCATACATCGCAATCAATCGTCTCCCGGAGGCTCGCGCGCTCGGGGACGCACGAGCTGCCGTACAGCTGCGCAAACCAGTGGGAAATGTCGCTTGGGACCAGAGACATATAACCGTTTATCGGATCTGTGCGTCCGACTTGTGCGCGCGCAGTGTATCTTGAATGGCCACCTGCGCTCCCCGGCAGGCCCCACGCAGTGATGATGCCACCGCCACCTGATCGCGCCCCGCCCTACGACGCACTGCTCGAGCCCCTCACGCTAAAGGGGCTGACGATCAGAAACCGCGTGATGGTGACGGCCCACGTCGGCGGCATTGCCGAGGACGGGCTGCCCAAGCGGCTTTATCGTCGCTACCAGGAGGAGCGGGCCTGGGGTGGCGTGGGACTGTCGGTGATCGGCGCGTCCACGGCCGTGACGCTCGACGCGGCGGGAGGCGCCTACGTGGGCGCCGTGGAGGCGATCAGCGATGCGGTGGTGCCGTGGTACCGAACGCTCGCGGACGGTCTGCATGCCAACGGCACCGCGGCGTTCACGCAACTGACCCACATGGGTCGGCGGTTCGGGTGGGACGGAGGGAGGTGGCTGGCACCGGTCGCGCCATCGCTGATTCGCGAACCGGCGTTCCGCGCCTTCCCGAAGGAAATGGAGGACTGGGACTTCGAACGCATCGTGGAGGGATTCGCGGCCGCGGCTCGCCGGGTCAAGGAGGGCGGCCTGGATGGCCTCGAGTTGTCGGCCGCGCACGGACATCTTCTCGACCAGTTCTGGTCTTCCCGATCGAATATGCGACAGGACCGCTACGGCGGCTCGCTGGCCAACCGGACCCGCTTCGCGATCGAGGTGCTGTCGGCGGTCCGCGATGCCGTCGGCCCGGACTACGTCGTCGGCGTGAGGATGTCGGCCGACCAATTGCTCGAAGGTGGGCTGCGCCACCGCGACTGCCTGGAGATCGGGCGATTGCTGGTCGACACGGGCAATGTGGACTTCCTCGACGTGATCGCTGGACACGCGGAGACGCTCCCGGGTCATATGACGACGTTTCCCGATATGGCCGAGCCGGAGGCGCCGTATCTGCGACTGGCCGCCGCGATGAAGGCTCACCTCGGGGTTCCCGTCTTTCACGCCCAACGTGTCACCACCGTCGAGCAGGCCGCACGAGCGGTCGCCGATGGCAGCGTGGACATGGTGGGGATGACCAGAGCTCACCTCGCCGACCCACATATCGTCCGTAAGCTGCTCGCCGGAAGGGTGGACGACATCCGGCCGTGTGTCGGTTCCAACTATTGCATCGACCGCGTCTACGCGGGAAAACAGGCGCATTGCATCTACAACGCCGCCACCGGACGCGAGACGACGATGGCCCATGTCATCCCGCGATCCCGCCGCCGTCGGCGCGTCGTCGTCATCGGTGGTGGCCCGGCCGGCCTCGAGGCGGCCCGAGTGGCCGCGCAGCGCGGCCACTCGGTGATCCTGTTCGAGCAGCACGAGTTCTCCGGCGGCGCGGTCAAGGTCGCCGCGCGAGCGCCTGGACGGGCGCCGCTCGCCATGATCACGGCCTGGCTCGAGCGTCAGGCCCTCCAGCACGGAGTGGACCCGAGATGGGGCGTGCGGGCAACGGCCGAGCTCGTGCGGGCCGAAGATCCGCAGATCGTCGTCGTGGCGTCCGGGGGCAGCCCGAACAAGTGCCCGCTGGACGGTCGGGACCTCATCGAGACCTGCTTTGGCGTCCTCGGCGGCGAGGTGCACCTCGGTGCCGGCGAGGCGCTCGTGTATGACGACAACGGCCGTGAGGGCGCCTTGTCCTGTGCCGCCTACATGGCCGACCTCGGCCTGGCGGTGCAGTTCGTCACGGCCGACCCGGCGCCTGCCGCGGAGCTCGAGCGTACGGTGCGGCCGGCTCTCATGAAGCGCTGCTACGACGCGGGAGTGCGTTTCACCGCTGACACACGGCTGGTTGGAGTGCAACGCGAGAACGGAGCGCTGATCGCGGTCCTCGAGAACGATTACTCTGGCGCCAGGCTGGAGCGGCGCGTCGCCCAGGTCGTGGTCGACTACGGGTCAGCGCCCAACGACCGCATCTACCGCGAGCTCAAGCCGGACTCGTCCAACCTGGGCGAGGTCGACGTTGCGGCGCTCGTGGCCGGCCGCTCGCAACGAATCAACCGGAACCGGGCCGGAACCTTCAGCCTGTTCCGGATCGGTGATGCGGTCGCGAGCCGGAATATCCACGCCGCTGTGTACGACGCGCTCCGACTGTGCGTCGCATTCTGACCGTGCCAGTCAAAGAAGAAAGGTGGCCCCGCAAATGACCGACCCCGCCGAACGCGACCAGACCCCGAGGACGCCAGTAAGGGCGGAGCACGTCGGCAGCCTGCTGAGACCGGACGCCCTCCGGGACATGTTCCCGAGGGTCTACGCAGGCCACAAGACCCCGTCGCCGCGGCTGCTCGACGAGGCGGGGCTGCAGCGGCTCACGGAGCTGGAGCGGATGGCCGACGAAGCGGTTGCCGACGTGGTGCGGCGGCAGATCGACATCGGTCTGGACGTAATCACCGACGGGGAGATGCGGCGGGCGGTGTTCACCCATTCGATGGTCGACGCGCTGGGCGGGTTCGACGACAGCCCGGTCGAGTTCGCGTTCAAGAATCAGCTGGGCGAGGAGCTGGTTCCGCCCGGCGGTCCGCACGTCGGTGCGCGACGACTCACGAAGGTCGACAACCCGGCGAGGCGTGAAGCCGAATACGTCATCTCGCTTACTGACTATCCGTTCAAGCTGACGTTTCCCGCGCCGTCATATTGGTACTGCGAGGCAGTCGATACCACCGCGGGGGCGTACGCCGACCAGCAGGAGTTCGTGGAACAGCTGGTGGACATCCAGCGTGAGCTGCTCTCCGAGGTCATCGACGCCGGGGTGCGTCACGTCCAGATGGACTGGCCGTCGTACGTAATGGCGATCGACCCCGCGTGGCGCTCGGCCATGCCGGGCACCGAGAGCGATTCGCTGGAACAACTGATCAATCGGCTGCTAATGGTCGACAATGCGGTCCTGGAGGGAATCCCCGACCATGTCACAACTGCGCTGCACATCTGCCGCGGCAACTACCGCTCGATGTGGATGACCGAAGGCTCCCTGGAGCCGATTGCCGAGCAGCTGTTCAACGGGCTCAGGTACGATCGGTTGTTGATCGAGTGGGATGACGTGGACCGGGAAGGCGACTACCGGCCGCTGCGATTTGTGCCCAAGGACGGGCCGATCATCGTGTTGGGCGCGGTGAGCACGAAGACCACCGACGTCGAATCCGCCGATGAAATCGTGCGACGGATCGAGGAGGCCTCGGCCTACGTCGACATCGACAAGCTCGCCATCTCGCCGCAATGTGGCTTCGCGTCGACGTGGGAGGGAAATGAGCTCGCCGAGCGGATTCAGTGGGAGAAGCTCGCCTGCGTCGTGGAGGTTGCCGACCGTGTCTGGGGTCGAGGCTAACCGCGGCCCGCGGTCGTCACCTAAGTCCGGAGTTTCCGGGTCTCGTCCCAGTCGACGTCCCCGGCGGACGTCAAGGCGACGTGATACACGCTGATCGCGCGCTCGGCGCTGATCCACCGTTCTTTCACCTCGAGCGCGACCTGCGACGGCGCACGTTCGGCAGGCGGCCCGTAGCCGCCGCCCGCGGTTGAGTACGACACGAGCCGCTCACCGCGAATCAGGGTGATCGAGCCCGCCGACGGGAGCGCTCGTTGCTGGCCGTCGACGCCGCACACGAACTGGCTCGCCAAGCCACCAGGCAGCCCGCCTCGGACTCCCTGCGCCGGGTTGTCATTCCCGTCCGAGATCCAGAACGCGGTGAGCGGACCGTCGGTCGGACCCCACTCGACATGGATCGACGGGGCGCCCCGGTGACGCCCGGCGCCTTCGCTGTCGGGAACGAGCCGGTTGATCCAGACCCGGAACGGATAGAGCAGCTCGTCGATCTCGACCGAGTCGCTATGCATCATGCCCGCGGTGTTGGCCTCCGCCCCGATCCATCCGTCAGCCCATGGGCTCGCCGCTCCGGCCGAGATGCCCAGGAATACGAGGCCGACGAACGGAACCGCGCTGCGCCGTCGATCGATCCCGGAGATGGCCGCCGCGGAAGCGGGTATGTCGCTGCCGGTCTCGGCCATACCCATCCCGTCAGCGAGCTCGGCCAGGGCTCGCTGCACCACGTTGATGGTCCGTACCGCAAGGTGCGTCGTGGCGAGCGAGCAACTGGTCGGGTGGCTGGGTATGCCGACCGCGCAGCCCTCGCGGAGGCGGACCCGAATCCGACTGAGACTGCCACTGTTGATCGGAGGGTTCGTCTTCAGTCCGTTGAGGACGCCGATGAGACCGGCGGCCCGCGCCGTCGCCTCCGTCAGGTTGAGACCACACGGGAGCGCATCCGGGTTGTCACGCAGATCCACGTCAACCATCGCCGCCTCGGGATCGAGCGTGACGGTGGCACGCACGTTTACCTCCTCGGTGATGCCCGGGAGAGCATCGTGGGTCCCCTCGGCGGTCCGGCTGCCCGCCGGTAGGTCCGCCAGGGCGGACTTCATCACGTGCTCGCTATAGGCAAGCCAATCCGCGACGTGGCGGGAAAGTTCGTCCCAGCCGATCTCATCGCCGAGTTCCGTCAGCTCGCGTTCACCGATCCGTGCCGCCCCGACCATCGCGAGCAGGTCACCGCGCCAGAGTTCCGGCACCCGGATGCGCGCATCGCACATCCGCAGCACATCTTCAACGTCCTTGTAGCCACTCTGAATCTTGACGCAGGGAAAGATCAGCGCCCCCTCGTGGTAAACATCGGTGGCAGCCGCCATCAGGCTGGACGGGATGGAGTTACCGCAATCGGCGACGTGTGCCTTGACGACGATCGTGAACCGATGCCGGTTACCTCCGTCCAAAACCGGGACGAGAACGCAGTGATCAGCAGCGTGCGAGTTTCCGTGGTACGGCGAGTTGTGCAGAAAAGCATCGCCGCGGGACGGCTTGGGATGCACCTCGCGGAGATACCTCGTGATGAGCCCCGGCCCGGCCAAGATCATCACCGGGATGCTCTCGGCGGTCGCCACGAGACGGTCGTCGCTCGTAACGATGCAGCAGGAGAAATCGCGAGCGGTGTTGATGACTCCCGAGCGCGCGGTGCGGAACAGAGTGTTGGTCATCTTTCGCACGATGCCCTCCAGTCGGTGACTCAATACCGACAGAGCGACACCGTCGCGCTCGCCGTCCGCCGGACGGCTCACGACGTCCCGCCTTCCGGCCGGTCGGCGCCGGTGACGATGCTCAGCGTCCCCGTCTCGAGCCTCCGCGCCGTGTGGTCCGGTGCAACGACAACCGTCGTGAGCTTCGACTCGACGAACGCCGGACCGCGCACGCGGTCCTCTCCGGTCATCAGCTCGAGCGACAGCACGGGAACGCTGACGCGGCCGAGACCCGGGAACCACGCATCGCGGTTCGGTGGCGGCTCACCGCCCTCTTGTGTCGAGGGCGCGCGCTCTCCCACGCGCGGCAGCTGGTACACGGCGCTGGCGCGCCAGCCGACGATCTCCACGGGCGCATCGGGCTGGCTCACCGCGAACACCTCCCTGTGGAGCCGATGGAAATCGTCGCTGAGGGTTTGCACGTCCGATGCGTCATCAAAGCGACCAGACCGCAACGGAAGTTCTATCTCCCACACCTGCCCGGGGTACCTCGCTTGGGCGAAATAGTCGACCCGGGAGTGGCTCGGGTCGCTTCCCAGCCGCGCGAGGAACTCCTCGCACCGTCGCGCGAGCCCCTTCAGCATCTCATTGACGGACAGCCGCTCGAATTCGGCAGTGGTCGCGAACTGAGCCGCGTAGAAGTCGGCCTGGAGGTCGGAGGCCAGCGCACCGGCGGCGCTCAGCGCCGCCGCGGCGCTCGGGATCAGGATCTGCGGGCAGCCGAGGCGGCGGGCGATGGCGCCGATGCTCAGGCCGGCCGCGCCACCTCCGGCGACGATGGTCGCCTCTGTGGGGTCGATCCCCTGCCGGACGGTTATCTCTTCGATCGCTTGCACCATCTTCTCGTTCGCGACCTCGAGGATGGCTGCCGCCGCCTCATCGTGCTCGACGCCGAGCGGCTCGGCGACTTGCTCGCTCACGGCCGCGACAGCGGCCCGCCGCTGCAGCGGCATGGCTCCCCCTAGGAATCGCTCGGGGTCGAGATAACCGAGGACGACCGCGGCGTCGGTGACGGTAGGTCTGTGTCCTCCGTGGCCGTAGCACGCCGGACCGGGATCGGCGCCGGCACTCTCGGGGCCGACGTGCAGAAGCCCACCCCGATCGACGCGGGCGATCGAGCCTCCGCCGGCGCCGATCGATCTCACGTCGACGGAGTGAAAACCGGTCATGACGCCTTCGAAGCGAGGGCCGATCCACGTCTCGTTGGTGCGTGAGATTTGCCCGCTGCGAACGAGCGAGACGTCAAAGCTGGTTCCGCCGCAATCGACGACGATCGCGGTATCGGCGCCGGCATTCCTACGGGCGGCGCCCCGACCCGCGACGGGTGCCATCGAGGGCCCGGACTTCAACGCGTGGACGGGCGAGTCCGCCATCATCTCGAGCTCGAGGAGCCCCCCGCCGGAGGTGACCATCAGGGCGCGACCGGAGAATCCGGCATCTCTAAGGCGACGGTCGAATGACCTCAGGTACTCGCCCATGAGGGGCCGCAACGACGCATCAATGGCGGTCGAGGAGGCGCGACGATACTCGCGTATCGTCGGGTTGAGCACGTGGGAGAGCGTGATCGGCACGTCGGGCAGCGAGTCACGAACCAGCGCGGCCACGGCCAGCTCGTGTTCCGGGTTCGCGATCGCCCACAGCAGACAGACTGCGACCGCCTCCACGCGTTCCCGCGCCAAGCCCTCTACCACCGACGCGACCTGAGCCGAGTCGAGTGGAACGACGACTTCGCCGGCGGCGCCAATTCGCTCCCGAATACCAAACGTAAGCGAACGCGGGATGTACGGCTGCGGGTACTCGCGAGTGAAATCGAACGCGCCGATGCGGCCACCCTCGCGCATCACGAGCAGATCCTCGTGGCCCTCGGTTACCAACAGCGCCGTGCGAGCGGTCGCGCCACCGAGCATCGCGTTGAGGGCATGCGTGGTCCCGTGGAGGAGCAGCTCGATACGTCCGAGGAGCTCCCGTCGAGTCTCGCCGCTCGCCTCGGCGGCGACACGAACGACGTCGAGCACTCCCCGCACCGGATCGTCCGTGGTGGTCGCCGCCTTGAACAGGTCGAGTTGTCCGTACGGTGACTCGATCACCAGGTCGGTGAACGTCCCGCCGGTGTCAATCGCGACGCGTAGTCGGTCAGCGCTCACGCCGCGACGGTGATCATGAACAGCGAGGAGGCCGCAAACTGGCTCTGATTCGGTCGCTCAGCGCCGCTCGAGCACAGCCTCAAAGATCCCGATTGCTCCGACCTCGAAGTCCTTTACGGAGTTCTCCGCCATGACCATCGTCTCATCGCCGAAGAGCAGGAAGATGTCGAGCCCGGGGACGGCCGGATGGTGCTCTTCGGGGTTGATTTCGAGCATCGCCGCGTTCGACTCCCATGCCTCTTTCGTCGTGTCCTTCCAGTCGGTGACGGCAAAGCCGGCGTCCTCGAGCAAGCTGCGCATCTCGGCGTCGGACACGAGAAAGCTGATCGAATCGTCCCGTCCCCAGAAGGCCGGGAAGTGCACCTCATCGATTTTGGCACCGTAGAGGTCATGGATGACCAACCGGCCGCCCGGCTTCAGCACCCGATGGAGCTCCCCGAAGAACTTCGCCTTGTCGGGAATGCTCTGCGCTGCATGCTCGGTCCAAGCGACATCGAAGGTCTCACCGGCGAACGGCAAATCGGTCGCATCGGCCTTCTGGAACGACACGCGGTCAGTCAGGTTCGTGAGCTCAGTGAGCAACTGCGCGGTCTCGAGGTATGGAACGGTCACGTCAACGCCCGTGACCGTGCAGCCGTACACCGAGGCCAGCAGCCTCGCGGGACCTCCCATGCCGGAGCCGGCATCGAGAACGCGATCCTGACTGGAAATTCCCGCCTTCTCGGCGAGGCGACGGACCGGGACGTCGCCCATGACGTGCCATTGATCAAGCGGAGCGAGGTCGTCGATGGTCGTGTTGGAAGAATCCTTTCCGGCTGCCTCGAGTACCTCACTTACGCGCGATTGCAAATCGGCGGGTGCGAAGTGTTCCGCCACCTGGTCGATGACGCTCTTGCTCATGTCGCTCCTTTACTTGGTTGGAGGCTCACGGAGCCGGCAGCGACTCGTGCGCGTCCGCCACGTGTGCCTTCGTGAGATCGACTCGCTCTCCATCCGGCATGACGACCTCCGGGACGGCGGGCGCTGGATGTTCTCCCATATGAGCGCCCAGCTGGGTATGCGTCGGTGCCGGGCGCGGGTCTTCGACCGCCCAGATCGGCCGCCCACCCGGCGCGCGGAACCGCGGGATCACCTGCTCGGCCATCAGCGTGAGGCTCTTGCGGACCATCCAATTCGGCATGGCGCCGTTGTCAGCGATGTGAACCACCCTCCCGGCACCGAGCTCGTCGACTAGGTTTTGTAGCTGCTCGCAGACGGTTTCCGGTGAACCGAGGAGCGCCCAGCCTTCGTCAACGAGCTCCTCGTAGGTCATGTCCCCGATGTCGCGGTCGCGGTAGCCGCCGCCCTTGAGGAAGCCCCGAAGTGACTCGGGGCTGAAGTGCCCCGGTGGAAATGCGTCGTACTGGTTGGCGCGAATCATGTTCTGGAAAACCCAGCGGAGATGGGGCTCGGCCTCGAGGCGCGCCTGCGCGTCGGTCTCGGCGACGTGAATGAACAGCACGGTCGCGACCTGCTTCGGATCAGCCTCGTATCCGAACTGCTGAGTGACCTCGCGAAATGCCTTGATGTTGCGGAGCATCGCCTTGCGCGGCGAGAACAGGGTCTGGTAGGTGTAGTGGTGGCGCGCGCAGCGCTCAAAGGTGATCCGAGAGCCCGCAGCCGGAATCCACACCGGCGGGTACGGCTTCTGAATGGGTCGCGGCCATAGATTCGCGTACGGCACGTGGAAGAACTCGCCCTGCCATTCGAACGGGCCTGGCTCAGTGAAGGCCTTGACCATGAGGTCATGGGCTTCCCAATGGCGCTGGCGCGCATAGGCTGGATTCATGCCCCCGGCCGCGTGCCAGTTTTGCCCGTGGCCCATCGGCAGGCCCACGGTCAGCCTCCCACCGCACATGTTGTCCAGGAGCGCGATGTCCTCAGCAGCCCGCATCGGCGACAGGTACGTGTTGAGAATCGGGCCCAGGGCGACAATCCGAATCCGCTCTGTGCGGGCCGCGAGAAAGGCGGCGGGGAGTAGGGAGCTCGGCGTCATCCCGATCGGCCCCCCCATCTGCGTCGTCGTGCAGATGCCGTCAAACCCGAGCTTCTCACCGAAGATCAGGGTGTCGAAGTAGCTATCGAGATACCACTGCCCACGGATGGGGTCGTAGAACTCATTGGGTAGGTCGATGTACAACGACCGCCGCTCGGTGTCATCGACGTGTGGGACGGCTGGATAGGAGCCGAAATTGAACAGGTAGAACTCGAGCTCGCTCATCGGCCTTCCGTCATCGCCTGTGAGGACCGGGCGGCGGCATCGCGGGCGTGTTCGTGGACCATCTCGGCGATTGCCTGTGGCTGTTGGATGATCACGAGATGTCCAGTTGGCTCGCCGGGCCTTCCTTTCACCACCCGAAGCTGCGCGCCCGAGATCAGCTCGGCCCATCGCTTGGGGTGGGCTTCTGGTACCAGGCGGTCATCCTCGGCGGCGAGGACCAGCGTCGGAACGCTGATGCGCGCGAGCCGGCGGTCGAGCTTCACGTCATATCTGGGATTCCACATCAGACGTGCGAAGGTGATCGACTCCGAGTAGCCGTGGATCGTCGCCTCGAGCTCATCGCCGCGGTCGAAGTACTCGAGGTAGTTCGCGCTCTCCTCGCCGAGAAGCGTCTCGAGCGCTGACTCGGGTGAGAGCCGGAATGGGTCGGTGATCGGGGCGTCGGGCACGCGAAGTCCCGCGGGGGTTATGGCCGTCAGGCTCTGAAACCGGTGGGGGTAGAAGATCGCCAGATACGCTCCGATCCAACCGCCGAGAGAGTGACCGACAAGGTGTACGCGGTCGAGACCCAGGGCATCGAGCAGGGCGTCGTAGTGCAGGACGAGATCGTCGATTCCGGTCAGCCAGTCAGGCATCGCCGTATCTCCGAATCCCGGGTGCTCGGGAACGACGACGTCGAACGATTGGCTGAGCTGCTCGTAGAGGGGCAGCCAGGCGCGGGTTAGCCCGGCGCCGTGGAGGTAGACAAGGGAGTCTCCGGTCCCCTTGCGCCGGTAGGCGGTGTCCACACCGTCGACGTCAACAAACGAAGGCTCCGTCCAGTATTTCCAGGTTTGCGCTAGCGCTTCCGTCATGATCGCGGCCAGTCCGACGCGCCGATGCTACCACGATCTCGATAGCCGGTACACGGTGGTCGAATCGCGGACAAGCGCGGCGAAACCAGTGGGATGGATCCCGCGCAGGCACTCTCAACGTATCCCGCGCGCTAACGGGGGCCCGGCCCTAGTGGCCAAAGGCAAGCCGGTTGGCGTACGACGGTCCGAGTGGGTACTCGAACGGCGCTCCGCTCTCAGACCGGTGCATCCGCGAGGTCGTCGAGGCGGTAAAGCGACTCACCAATCCGCCCTGCGGCCGCGCGGAGCGCAGGCAAGTGCTCGGCGATGCTGGCCGCTCGGGTGGCCGGGATAAGGATGGCCAGCGACGAAAGCACGGCACCGGTTTGCCCCCGCACGGGCACGGCTACGCCCCACACCCCTTGCTGAAGTTCGTCGTGTGACAGTGAGTAGCCAAGCTCGCGAACGCTCTCGAGCTGTTGCTTCAAGCCCGCGGGGTCATTGGCGTTTTGGATGACCCGCGCGGCGGCACTATCTTCCATAAAGGCCAGCAATGCGCGGCCGCTCGCCGCTGTCGTCAACGGGTGGCGAGAGCCGATTCGGTGCTCTACGCGCACGACGTGACGGACCCCCACGACCTGGTCGAGCACGACTGCGTCGTTGCCGTCCGCGATGTGCATGACCACGGTCTCGCCCGTCTGTTGTGCCAATGCCGCCATCGTTTCCGCCGCCGCCGCCCGAAGCTCGGGCTGGACCCGGCTCGCCATCCGCACGAGCAGCGCGCCCGGTTGGTAGCTCCCGTTCTGACGGGTGATGAAGCCACGCCGATGTAGCGTTGTCAGCAGGCGGTGAACGATGGTGCGGTTGAGGCCCATCGAGCGCGAGAGCTGGGCCGCGGTCATCGGACCCGACTCGCACAACTCGGCCAGTGCCGCCAGGGCTTGATCCGCTGTCTTTGAGATCTCGGGCACGCGCCAAGCTTAGCGAGGTGCCCGGATATCGGGACGGGATCACGTCCAACTCGGGGCGCCCACGGCGCATCTGGAGGGCCTATTGCTATTATCGGACGCGATTGTCCGAAAACGGAACCGGCACCCAAACGGCTCGGAGTCTCCCCAGCGTGGCCATCGTTGGCGGCGGGATAGTGGGGCTGTGCGCCGCGTGGGAGCTGGCGCGGCGCGGCGCATCGGTGACGGTTCTGGACCGGGGACGTATGGGCGGTGCGACCTCCCTCGGTAACACCGGTTGGGTCGTGCCGGCATTGTCCGCGCCGATCGCCGCGCCCGGAAGCGTAAAGCAGGGGCTGCAGCTCATCTCACGCCGCGACAATCCGTTCTACATCAAGCCGCGGGCCAGCGCCGACCTCGCTCGATGGCTCGTCACCTTCGTCCGCAGCGCTCGTCCACAGCAGTTCCGCGCCGGCACGGACGCGATCCTCGCGATCAACCGCCGTACGCTTGAGCTGTTCGATGCGCTCAAGCGCAGCGGCGTCGAGTTCGAGATGCACGGCGGGGGTCTGCTCTTCCTCTGTCTATCCGAGGGCAGTCTGAGTGCGACCGAACAACGCTTTGCCGCGCTCGGCTATGGCGGCAAGATCGAGCGTTTGACCGACGAGGGTACGCGCGCGCTGGAGCCGAGCGTCGCGCCCGCGGTGGTCGGCGCTCTCCACGTCAAGCCGGAACGCTTCATCCGCCCCGAAACCTTGTCCCGTGGTCTCGTCAAGGCCCTGAGCGAATTAGACGTTCGACTGCTCGAGGACAGCCTGGTGACTACTGTTCGCCGGTCCGGGACGATGTGGCGGCTGACGACCGATCAGTTCGAGATCGTCGCTGATCGCGTGGTCATCTCGGCCGGAATCTGGTCTGGAGATCTCGTCCGTCCCCTCGGCCTGCGGCTGCCCTTACAGGCCGGAAAGGGATACAGCGTCACCACGCGCGGATCGGGCGCGCCGCTGCAACGAGCCGCCTTCTTCGTTGAAGCCATGATCGGCGCGGCTCCCTACGACGGCGCCATGCGGCTGGCCGGGATGCTCGAACTGTCGGGGATGGATCCCTCGCTGCAACGGCGCCGTCTGGATGCCGTCTACGGCGCGGCCCGTCGTTACCTGACGGGCTGGGAGCCCGGCGATGCGGAGCTCGAATGGGCGGGCTTGCGTCCGATGACGCCGGATGGGCTCCCAATCGTCGGGCCGATCCCTGGACACGAAGGAGCATTCCTCGCCACCGGGCATGGAATGGTCGGGGTCACCCTCGCCCCCGCCACCGCCGCGCTCCTGGCCCCTTTGGTGCTGACCGGTGAATCTGCGCCCGAGCTGCTCGCGGTGCGTGCCGACCGCTAGCGCTGGTCGTTCCGGCCGCTCAATACGCCGCCGGCGAACGCTTCCATCGCCTCGAACGGCACCTGGTAGGGCTCCATCGGCCGGATGAAGATCTCGTTCACGCCAATCGCATCGATGGCGGCGACTCGTGCCGCGATCTGGTCGATCGTGCCGAACAGGCCGAACTTCTCCGCGAACAGGACCGCGGCCTCGTCGCTGATCACGGTGGAGGCGACGCGCACCGCCTCGTCCCAGTCTTCGGCGTGCGCGATCGTCGGGAACATGGCCGGCAGGGAGCCGAGGTCGCCGATCTCGATGTCCGCCTCGGCCAGCACGCGCTGGCCGGTTCCGGCCTTGGCGAGTAGACAACACACGGGCTTGAACCGCGCGGCGTCGCGCTCCAAGTCGTCGGTGATCGAGAAAAACGCGGTGACGACGACCTGGATGTCATCCAGCGTTCGGCCGGCCGCCGTGAGGCCAGGCGCCAACGAGTCGATACTGGCCTGAATCACGGTCGGCGTCGTACCGACCGAGAAGATCACGCCGTCCGCGACCTCGCCCGCGAGTTGCGCCATCTTTGGACCGCCGGCGGTCATGTAGATCGGCACCCGCCCCCCGGCGCCGATCATGCGGGCCTGGCGTCCGTCGAAGTCCCACCAGTCGCCGTCGAGCAGCGTGCGCACAATCTCGATGTCCCGGCGGAACGTCGCGCGGGTCGTGGGCGTCATGTTGATCAGCTGTCCGAGTCCCGCTCCGGTTCCGAGCCCAAGGATGACGCGCCCGGGCGCGAGTTCGCGCAGCGTGTTTGCGGCCGACGCCACCACCGTCGGGTGACGCGTCTCAGTGCTCGACACTCCTGATGCGATCGTGATCTTCGACGTGCGGTCGGCCGCCAGCGCCATCGCCGCGAACACATCTCGCCAGAGGAGTTGGGCATCGGGAAACCAGGTCGCGTCAAAACCGAGCGTCTCGGCTCGCCGCGCCGCCTCGGCGACGCGCCCAAGATGATCACAGGGAGGAATCGCGATTCCGTAGCGCACGATCAGCCACCCATGCGTTTACGGCTGCCGCATGCGTAGAGAATCTGACTTGGGATCCGGACGTGCCCGTCGCTGTCGGCGCGCGCAGCCGCGGCTTCAACTACGGCCTGCCACGCCTTGAGTTGCTGCCCTTCTGACTGCCCGGCGAACAGACCGACGATCGTCGGGTTGATCGAGTGCCACGTGACAACCTCCTCCGGGGACGAGAAGTCATAGACCAACTCCTCCGCCCGCACCTCGACGTGATCAAACCCGGCGTCCCGCAGCAGCGTCGCCAGTAGCTTGGCGTCCGACAGCGAATAGACGCCTGGCTCGCCCACCTTCCCCGGGGGAGGTGCCGTGGCGCCAAGCGCTTCGACGATCGCCGTGACCGTCATCGTCCATTGTGGCTGGGTCGGCTCAGGGCCGACGACGGCCAGCGCGAACCGGCCACCGGGGACAAGGAGGTCGTGAATCCGCGAGACTGCGCGTTCCGGGTGCGGCAAGAACATCAAGCAGTTACGACTCACCGCCACGTCGAACGTATCGACCGTAAAGCCGAGCGCCTCGGCATCCTGCACCACCCACTCCACGCCCCGCACCCCCTCGAGTTCGGCCCGTTGCTGCGCGACGGCGATCATCTCGGGCGAGAGATCGACCGCGACCACTCGCCCCTCAGGGCCGACCGTCCGCGCGGCGGTGATCGCCGGCTCGCCGTGACCCGTCCCAACGTCCAGAACCCGATCACCGACCTTCACCGCGGTCAGGGCCAGCAGGCGCGTCGTTATGGCGCCCCAATGGCGTTCGATCAGCGCCGCGCGAGCCAGGCGCACTTCGGCCCCTCGGCGCCAATCGTCGGCCTGCGCATCCTTCAGCTGCTGATCCCGCTCCTCTGCGACATTCATCCGATTATGGCGCTAGCTCATCCGGTTTTCGGACATTCACGCGTGCCAACCACGAGGTAGGACCAACTCATCTAGCTCCGGTGCCGGGTCTGCGGAGGCGCGGCGGCGAAGCCTACCCGCCCTCGGCGCAAGAACGGGCTCCCGACCGGGCCCACCTTGACGTTCCTCGCGCTGAATACTAAACTTTCCTGCATTCGGACCCCTAGACACGATAATCGATCGAGAGTCTAAGTGCAACCAAGAGTCGCAAGGATCGGACATATCGGCGTCGCGGTACGCGACCTCGACCGGACGGTCGAGTTCTACCGCCGATACGTTGGACTACGGCTGACCGAGCGGTTTGACTACCCCGAGGACGAGGTCGGCCACGGCGTGCACGTCACCGCCGGCGCGTTCGTCCGCTGCGACGCCACGCACCACTGCATCTCGTTCTTTTCGCTCAAGGATGGGCACGAACCGCCGGTCGACGGTCACGCCTACGGACTTCACCACATCGCCTTTGAGATGCAGACCCCGGACGAACTGCTCGCGATGTATCGCACGTTCAAGGAAGCGCAGATCCCGATCGTCAACGCCCGTCGCGGCGGTCCCGGCAACCAGCCGCGTTTCTACGCTCGCGATCCCGATGGGAACCTGCTCGAGTTCTACTGGGGGATCGACGAGATCGGCTGGGACGGCCAGGCGCGCGCTTACGAGCCGATCGAGGAAATCGACCTCGAAGCGTTCGACTTTGAAGGCTTTGAGCGCATCCGTGACGAAGCCGGGCTGAGCTCTCCCTCAGTGACTCACTAGCCGCTCCCGCCGCACGCGCTGCGGAGACTCACTTCGACTTGCCGGCCTCGGCCTCGGCGAAAACCTCCTGCGCGAGCCGGAAGGCCTCGACGCCGGCGGGAATGCCGGCGTATATGGCGAGCTGGATCAGCGTATCCTTTATCTCAGCCTGCGTGCACCCATTGCGCAGCGCGCCGCGCAGATGCAGCTTGAACTCGGCGCCGCGGTTGAGGGCTCCCAGCATGGCCAGGTTCAGCAGCGAGCGGTCTCGCCGCGATAGCGCGTCCCGACCCCACCCGGCCCCCCAGCAGTATTCGGTGACGAGACGTTGAAAGTCGCGCGTGAAATCATCGGCCTGCCCGAGCGCGCGATCGACGTACTCCGCGCCGACCACCTCGCGCCGGATGGCAAGGCCCTTTTCGTAAAGCTCGTCGCTCATAGTCCACCATCCTCTTCGGCACGCACGGTGTTCGTCAGCGTGCCGAGGCCGGAGATCGTCACCGACACCTCGTCGCCCGGTCGCAGGAACTCGGGCGGCTCCCGCTTGAAGCCAACGCCCGCCGGAGTACCGGTCGCGATCACGTCCCCGGGCTCGAGAGCGATCCATTCGCTGATGTGGCCCAGGATCGTCGGCAGATCGTAAATCATGTCGCTCGTGTTGCCCGTCTGCTTGACGACTCCGTTGACCTCGGTCGTGATATCGAGATTGAGCGGATCCGCGATCTCGTCCTTGAGCACGAGGTGTGGGCCGAACGGACCCGATGCGGCGAAGTTCTTGCCGGATGTGTACTGAGTGACACGGAACTGGTAATCGCGCACGGTGACATCGTTGAAGATTGAGTATCCCGCGATGTGGTCCATGGCCGCCTCGCGAGCGATGTGCCGGCCGCGTTTGCCAATGATGACCGCTAACTCCCCCTCCCAATCGAGCTGCTCGGACACCGTGGGACGGATGATCGCCCCTCCCGGCGCAACCAGCGTGTCCGTGAAACGCGCGAATACGATCGGTACCTCGGAGATCTGGAGGCCCGCCTCGCGCGCATGCTCGGCGTAGTTGCGTGCAATGCAGATGATCTTCGGTGGCTTCGGCACGGGCGGCAGCAACTCGAGGTCCTCCGTGGGTGTCGCCAGGAGGGAGCGGCGGGCCTCGTCCGGTGCCAGACCTTTCGCGAAGGCGATCGCCGCGCGAGCGGCTTGGGAGGATGCATCGCCCAAGGCGAGGAATTCGATGACGTCGGCCGGCACCACCGCGTCGGCGCTCGCCCGGGCCGCAGGATGACCCTGACTGCGTTGCATCGCGGCATAAGCTCGATTGAGATCGATCACTGCCTCGCCGTCGAGCGAGCCCAAGCGCACGTCGCCGCCGAGTAGGTATGTGACGAGTTTCATCGAGACCGCTCCTTCGTTATTCGTCTGTAGACGGGAACCCAGCGGCCGCTCATAGAATCACAGAGACGACCTTCTCCTCAGTGCTGGCGTGGATGCCGGCCAGACCGAGCTCGCGCCCGATCCCACTGATCTTGGTTCCGCCCCAAGGGAGACGCGGGTCGGGTGCGCCCCACCCGTTCACCCACACGGCCCCGACTCTGAGGGCGCTGGCGGTACGGTGGGCGAGCGAGAGATCGCGCGTCCACACGACGGCCGCCAGGCCGTAGCGACTCTCGTTGGCGAGGCTCACGGCCTCATCGACGTTGCTGAAGCCAATCACGGTCCCGACGGGGCCAAAGATTTCCTCCCGGGAGATCGTCAGATCGTTCGTGCCGAGGAACACGGTCGGCTCGACGAAGTAGCCACGCCCGGGGATCCGATCGCCGCCGATCGCCAACTGCGCGCCCTCGTCGCGGCCCTTCCGGATGTAGCCGAGCACGCGGTCGAGCTGCCGCTGATTGATCAGCGCCCCCATCGTCGTCTCCTCCGCAAACGGATCGCCCACCCGCACCGCGCGAGCTTGATCGACCAGCCCGGCAACTACCTCGTCGCGAAGGCTTTCGTGCACCAACACTCGTGTCCCGGCCGCGCAGATCTCCCCTTGATTGGCGAACAGCGACGCGGCCGCGATCGGCAGCAGCAATTCCACGTCGGCATCGGGAAGGATCAGTTGCGGCGACTTGCCACCCAGCTCGAGCGTGACGCGTTTGAACGCCTCACCGGCTGCACGCGCGATCTCCGCGCCGACCTCCGGACTCCCGGTGAAGGAGATCTTGTCGACGCCGGGCTGACGCACCAGCGCGGCCCCTGTTTCACCGCCGCCCGTGACCACGTTGACCGTGCCCTCGGGGAGACCGGCTTCGGCGATCAGCTCGGCCAGGCGCAGCGTCGACAACGAGGCGTCCTCGGGCGGCTTGACCACGACCGCACAACCGACTGCGAGTGCGGGGGCGATCTTCCAGCTGGCGATCATCGTGGGCGCGTTCCACGGCGTAATTGCCGCCACCACGCCGACGGGCTCGCGCAGCGTGTAGGAGAGTCGCGGGCGACCGAAGTAGTCCGGTACCGGGAGGGTGCTTCCCCCAACCTTGTCGGCCCAGCCCGCGAAGTGTCGGAAGGTGTCGGCGGCGAGCGGAATGTCGATCGCGAGTGGATCGCCGACGGGTTTCCCGACATCGATGGCCTCGAGCGCGGCGAGCGTGTCGGCGTCGCGTTCAATCAGCTCGGCGATCTTCCACAGGAGCCGTCCCCGATCACCGGGGGCGAGCCGCGACCACGGACCGCCGTCAAACTGCCCCCGCGCCGCTGCGACCGCGTCATCGACGTCCGGCCCCGACCCGAGCGGTAGCTCTGTGATGACCTCTTCGGTCGCTGGGTTGAAGATCGGGAACGTTCGCCCATCGTGCGCACCCCGCCACTCGCCGCCGACGAACATGGCCCGCGGCGGCAATTGAACGTCAGCAGACGCCGTGACGGCCATCACGTTCGTTCGTTATCCGGACCCTCACGTCCGGAATCCTACCAGACGTGCCTGGGTGGCCGCGACCCCAGCCGCGCTCCGCGGACGCGCGTGGCCAGCGCGTTTCCCGCGCTCACAACGGGGTTACTCCCGCGTCGGCTTCCTCAAATCGTCCACGTGAGACGTCCGGACATCGAGCACGCCGGCATCTTGCACTCTTGCCTCGGGAACCGCGGCGGGCTCCCGATCCATTGCCGCCCATTCACTCCATGTGGCTGGGGCCCGTCGGTCCTGCCGCGCCCACATCGGTCCGCCCCCTGACTCGCGGAAGCGCGGCGCAACCTCCTCCGCGAACAGGGTCAAATTCTTCTTCACCATCCACGCCGGAGCACTACCCATGTCGGGGACCATCACGATCCGGCCGGCTCCGAACTCGTCGGTCAGCTCGTCCAGCCGCTCGGCGACCGTTGACGGTGAGCCGACCACGATCCATCCCTCGTCCCAGAGCTCGTCCCACGACATCTCCGACATGACTCCACCAACGAGCGGCACTGCCCCGCAACCAACACAGCCAGAACGCGGCTGGCGTTACTACACGGAGCCGAAGTGGATCGAGGTTCGAGGCCTGCCCACCGCGTACCGGCGCGAGGGTCGAGGTGACCCGGTCGTGTATCTGCACGGAGCCGGGTTAACGCGCCGGTGGTTACCGCTGTTTCGCGACCTGGCGCGGAGGGTCGACCTGATCGTGCCCGAGCATCTAGGATTCGGAGATACGCCGCTAGCTACGTGGCTTGATGGATTCGAATTCACCATCGCTGATGACATCGATGCCGACCTCCGCCTGACGACGGGCGACGGCGACGACGGAGGACCTGAGACACTGTTCGTAGGCGGCAGTGTCGTATGGGGCTCCACTCTCCCGCGCACGCAAATAGGCAACCAGTTCCGGTGGTCTGATCAGGCTGCCCACGTGTGTGGTCAGGATTCGCTCCATACTTCCTCCTAGTCCCGTTCCGAATCGGACGGCCGCCGTGGGTGAAATGCCCAGGGCGCGCCTTTTCAGCGTTCAAGCCGGACCGGGAATCAGATATGATTTCCGCGATGATCTACCAGGCGCGCGTATCAATTGGACCCCGAGCCCGGTGAGTACAAGATCCGCGGCTGAACAGCTGCCCGGCGCTCGCGGGTCGCGATACGACCTTCAGCAGCACTACATCGGCGGCGCTTTCCGGCCCAGCGAGTCGGGCGCGACGTTTGAGACGCTCGATCCCACGACGAACACCACACTCGCGCTGGCGGCGGCTGGTGACGAACGGGACGTCGACGCGGCCGTCAACGCCGCGCGCGCTGCCTTCGACGACGGACCGTGGCCGCGCATGAGTGCCGGCCAGCGGGCAGCCGTCCTACGCCGAATCGCGGCGGCGATTCGCGACCGTGCTGAGGAGTTCATCGCGCGCGAGGTGGCGGACATCGGCATGCCGATCTCGCAGATGAAGGGGATCGCGGCGCGCGCCGCTCAGAACTTCGACTACTACGCGGGAGTGGTGACCGAGCTGCACGGCCGCTCGTTTCAGGTCGGCAACGAGTTCCTGAACTACACGATCCGCAAGCCGATTGGCGTCGCCGGGTTGATCATGCCCTGGAACGCGCCGCTGATGTTGTCAACGTGGCGGATCGCGCCAGCGCTCGCTGCCGGGAACACGGTGGTGCTTAAGCCGGCCGAGTGGTCGCCGTTGACCGCGACCTACCTGGCTGCTGTGCTCGCGGACGCGGAGGTCCCCCCAGGTGTGTTCAACGTCGTCCACGGGTTCGGCGAGACGGCAGGCGCGGCGCTGTCCCGCCACCCGGCGGTACAGCTGATCTGCTTCACCGGCGAGACCGTCACCGGTCAAGCGATCATCGCGGCCGGGGCTCCGACGCTGAAGCGTTCGTCGATCGAGCTGGGCGGCAAGTCGCCGGTCGTCGTCTTCAGCGACGCGGATCCGGAGCTTTGTGTCGATGCTGCACTTGCCCAGATCTTCACCATGAATGGACAGCGCTGCACGGCGGGCTCGCGGCTCCTCGTGCAGGAGCCACTCTACGAGCCGATCGTCGACGCGGTGGCAGCCCGAGCCAAGCGAATCACCGTCGGTGACCCGTCTGACCCGCGCACGGAACTGGGCCCGCTGATCCGCCCCGAGCACCACGAGCGCGTGCTCGGCTACATCGCGGCCGCACGCCGTGACGGCGCGCGCGTCGTGGCCGGCGGCGAACGCCCACCCCATCTCGCCGGCGGCAATTTCCTGCAGGCGACAGTCATCGCCGACGTGGACGAGGGCATGAGCGTGTTCCAGGAAGAGATCTTCGGACCGGTGCTGGTCGCGATGCCGTTCCACGACGAGGCCGAGGCGATCCGGCTTGCCAACGCCACGCCCTATGGGTTGGCGGCGTACGTCTGGACGAACGACCTCCAGCGGGCCCATCGAGTTGCGCACAAGCTCGACACCGGCATGTGTTGGATCAACTCACAGAACGTGCGTGACCTGAGGACTCCCTTCGGCGGCGTCAAGGCGAGCGGCATCGGACGCGAGGGCGGCGACTACGCGTTCGACTTCTACTGCGAGACCGAGATCGTGCACGTGGCGCTAGGCTCGCATCACATCCCGCGCCTTGGTCTCAGCGAGGAAGCTCAGGAGTGAGGAGCTGGCGAGCGAGCGCAGGACTGAGGAGCGCGTGAGCACCGCCCGCGAACTCGTTTCCGCGCCGCCAGCGGTGCAGGCCTACGACATCGTCCGCGCGGCTTACGCCGAGCTCCGCGTCACCGATCTGCCGGCGGCCGAGCACTTCTACGTCGAGCTTCTGGGCATGATCGTTGCCGAGCGTTCAGCGGACGCGGTCTACCTCCGAGGGTGGGAGGAACGGCTGCACCACTCGCTCGTCCTGCGGCGGTCCTCGGTCGCGGCTGCCGCGCGATTGGGGTTCCGCGTACGGCGAGAAGAGGACCTCGACCTCCTGGCCGGCGATCTCAGCGAAAAAGGACTCGCCCCCACGTGGGTCGATGGACCCGATCCCGGCCTCGGCCGGGTGCTCCGCGTGTGGGATCCGTTCGGCTACCCGCTCGAGTTCTTCCGGGCGATGACCCGCGTCGACACCCAACTCCAGCGCTTTGATCTTCATCGAGGGGCGCCCATCCTGCGCCTCGACCATTTCAACCTGCACACCCCGGAGGTCGAGCAAGCGTTCAGGTTCTGGGCGGGGCTGGGCTTCCGCTGTTCCGAGTACATCTCGACCGACGGCGAGAACGAGCGGTTGACCGGGGCTTGGCTCCTGCGCAAGCCCAGTGTCCACGATGTCGCTCTGACCGTGGGACGCGGTCCGCGTCTGCACCACACCGCGTTTTGGGTCGGCGAGCCGGCCGGCGTGCTGCGGGCGTGCGATCAGCTCGCTGCCGCCGGATATGCTCACGCGATCGAGCGCGGACCGGGGCGGCACGGCGTCTCGAATGCTTTCTTCGTCTACCTGCGCGACCCGGATGGTCATCGCATCGAGCTCTACTCGTGTGACTACTACACCGGCGATCCTGACCACGAGCCGTTGCGCTGGTCGGTCAACGACGTCCGCTGCCGGTCGTTCTGGGGCGCTCGGGCGCCGGACAGTTGGTACGAGGAGTCAACGAGCGTGCTCGGACCGGACGGAAGGCTTGTGCCCACCCACGACGCCGACCTCGACGAGCGGACCCAGCGGACCGAGGTAATGGCCTAGTGCAGCCAGTCAGTGATTCACTGAAATCGTATATCTTTGACTTCGATGCAGCTGCCTGACGGTCTCGCGCCCACCAAGGTAGTCGCCGTTCATTTGAACTTTCGTAGTCGCGCCGAGCAGCGCGGCCGGATCCCCAGCGAGCCCTCGTACTTCCTCAAGCCGCCGTCCTCGATCTCCGACGGGGGTCCGGTGGCGAGGCCGCAGGGGGCCGAGCTGATGACGTTCGAGGGCGAGATCGCGGTCATCTTGGGCGCGCGTGTGCGACACGTGGCACCGGACGAAGCCTCCCGCGCGATTGGCTGGTACGCACCTGCCAATGACCTCGGCGTGTATGACTTCCGCTGGGCCGACCGAGGTTCCAACGTCCTCGCCAAGGGCCACGACGGCTTCACTCCGATCGGTCCAGCCGCCCTCGCGGTGGACGTCGATCCAGCCGCCCTGCGCTTGCTGACGCGAGTCAACGGGGAGATCGTCCAGGACGCCGGCACCGACGACCTGATCTTCCCCTTCGGCCAGCTGGTCGCGGATCTCTCGCGGTTCATGACGCTCGAGCGAGGCGATTTGATTCTGAGTGGCACGCCGGCCGGCGCCGGAATCGTCGGCCCCGGCGACGTGGTCGAGGTCGAGCTCGCCGGCGTCGGCTCCGTGCGCAGTACGATCGTCGAGGCCTCGCAACCGCTTGCCCCTTACGGCGCGATGCCGCGGGCCACCAGTGAAGCGCGCGCACTGGCCAACGGCGCGCCCGCGGGAAGGCCGGTCAGGCTTACCGCGGCAGCGACGAGCGCACTGCGACAAGTGTCGACGGCAACGCTGACTAATCAGCTGGCCAAGCGCGGAATCCACCGCACGTTCCTGGCCGGCTTGCGTCCAATGCGCGCCGACCTGCGGCTGGTCGGCTACGCGCGGACGCTGCGCTACGTCGCCAGTCGCGAGGACGTGCGCGACGCGACCCGCCGCACCGAGGACGCGCAAAAGCGCGCCGTCGAGAGCGTGGAACCGGGGGATGTTCTGGTAATCGAGGCCCGTGAGGACACCTCCGCGGGGACGATCGGGGACATCCTCGCCGCCCGCGTGCACGCGCGGGGGGGAGCGGGCATCGTCACCGACGGCGGCGCCCGAGACTCGCCGGGGCTCGCCCGGCTCGAGCTCCCGACCTACTGCAGGGCAGCGCATGCTGCTTCCTTGTGGAACTCACACATCCCGCTCGACATCGACATTCCGATCACGTGTGCCGGAACGCTCGTGATGCCCGGCGACGTCGTCGTGGGAGACGCGGAGGGCGTGGTGATCCTGCCCGTCGCGCTGGCCGAAGAGATCGCACACGACGCGCTCGAGCAGGAGTATCGCGAGGAGTGGGCGCTCGAGCGCGTGCGCGCCGGCGAGTCAATCCGCGGTGTATATCCGCTCAGCGAGGAACGGGGCGACGAGTACGCACGGTGGCGGGCAACCCGCGAGCAGGAGCAGAGCCAGTGACCCGCTCATTCGCCGCTGATCCGTCGGCGGTACGCGGGGCAATCACGCCGCTGATCACCCCGTTCGATGTGGACGGCGCGCTCGAGCCGAGCGCGATCAAACCGCTCGTCGATTGGCAGCTCGAGCACGGGACCCACGGAATCTCCGTCGGCGGATCCACCGGAGAACCGACCTCGCAGACCGTGGAGGAGCGCATTGCCGTGATGCGCGCGGCGGCCGAGGCGATCGACAACCGAGTTCCGTTTCTGCCCGGCACGGGGAGCGCGCTGATGGCGGAAACCCTCACGCTCACCGCGGAAGCGGAGCGGCTCGGTGCCGCCGCCGCGCTGGTTGTCACTCCCTATTATTCGCGCGCGCAGCAGGATGGTCTGTTCCGCTGGTACTCGCGCGTCGCCTCCGAGTTCCCTGACCTCCCGATTATCGTCTACAACGTCCCGATCCGAGCCGCGGTCGAGATCGCTCCACCGACGGTTGGGCGACTGCGCCGCGCGCACGAAAACATTGTCGGGATCAAGGAGACCACGCACGACTTCGAGCACGTTTCCTATGTTCTCAACGAGGCCGGCAGCGATTTCATCGCCCTTTCCGGGATCGAGTTGCTGTGTTACCCGATGCTGTGCTTGGGAGGCCGTGGGCACCTCAGCTGCGTGGGCAACTTTGCCCCGCGCCCGGTTGCTGACCTGTACGAGGCCTTCATCGCCGGCGACCACGAGCGCGCTCGGCGCTTGCACTACGACCTGCACCCGCTGGTGGATGCTGCGTTCGCCGAAACCAACCCGGTGCCGGCCAAATGGATCATGCATGAGTTGGGCCTACTTCCCACCGATCTGGCCCGCGAGCCACTCGCCCGGTTGAGTGATGGGGCGCGCGCACGAGTGCGCACGCTCCTGGCCGCCAGCCCGCACTTGCAAAACGCCGCCGCCGCGAGCCCCTAGAAACCCCGGGGCGCCGCCAGCCCCTAAGGGCTCAACCCCGGCGCCGGGTGCTCAGCCGCCGACCAACGGCCGCTCATCCCCGTGCTCACGCCGCCAAACACGAAAACTCTCCACCGTCGCCAACTTATGCGCCCGCGCCGCCGCCTCAATCCGATCCGCCCGCGCCCCTCGAGCCAACAACTCAATCAACTCCCGATGCTCAGCAATCGACTTCGCCCCCCGATACGGAATATGCGTAAACACCGTCCGCCGAATCGCGTCCAACCGCCGCCCCGCCTCACCCAACATCTCCACCAACGCCCGATTCGGACACCGCACATAAATCCGCTCATGAAACTCACGATTCAACCGACCAAACGCCAACGCATCCATCCGCTCCATCGCCCCCACCATCAAATCCGTCCGCTCCCCCAACACCACCAAATCACCCGCCTCTAAAAACCCCGCCGCCAACGCCGTCGCATACCCCTCCAACACCGCCACCACCGTCAACTCCTCCTCAAACAACCCCGGCTCCGCCGGCGCCACCTGCGCCCCCGCATTCGGTCGATACACCACCAACCCCTCCGCCTCCAACCGACGAATCGCCTCCCGCACCGGCAACGCCGACACCCCAAACTCCACCGCCAACGCATCAATCACAACCCGAAACCCCGGGCTATACGCCCCCGTCAAAATCCGCTCCCGAATCACCTCATAAACCCGCTGCTGCTTCGTCGGCCTAGACCCCGACGCACCAGCAGATCGCGCAGTAGACATAGACGATATCGTATCCGATCGACGGGGACGGCCGGGAGCCGAGCAATGGAGAAGCATGCGATGAGTGAGTGGCCAGTCCGGCGCCCAACGGACGAGGAACCCCGATGAGTCAGTCGCCACCCCGGCGCCGGATGGACAAGGAGCTTCTGCTGGTGGGCAGCGTCCCCCTCCCCACCGCCGACGACGTATTCCGTTCCGGTACCGAGCTTGCCCCCTTTTTGAGCTGCGTCCCGGACGGCGAGGTCGGCCCTCGCCGGTTCTGGACTCCCTACCTACCGTTCCGGACGTTCTCGCGGCACCCGGACCTGGTCGAGATACGCCGGCCCAGCTGGGCCGAATTCCTCGACGAAGGTCGGTGGGAGCTCCCGACCGACGGTGATTTTAACGATCACTGGCCGTTCAGGATCAAGCCCGGGGTGACCGACCTTGATCTCGGCGATCTTCAGTATGCGACCCCGGCACTGGAGTCCTATCGTGTTCTGAGCGCGCTTCGCGAGCGGGGCGACCTGCCACCGGATCTCGCCTTCCAGGTCGGCATCCCGAGCACAGACGGAGTGATCGAGGACTACTTTCCCGACCCGCGCGACTGGCCACTGGCCAAGCGGGCATACCAGGCGAGCGCGTTTCGCGAGATCGAGCGCATGCTGACCGAGATCCCGGGCGACGACCTCGTGGTGCAGTGGGACCTGGCGGTCGAGCTGGTAAACATCGAGATGGTGGTGAATCCGTGGTTGAGCCGCGCCGCCGAGGGCGGCGGGATCGCGGCGCCCTCGAGCAGCGAGGTCGCGCAAGCGTCCTCGAGCGACACGGCGGCTGACGACGACGTGCCGAAGAGCGCCGAAGAGCAGTTCGCGCATCACATGCACTCGATCAACCAGCTCTGGCGAGGGGTTCCGGAGCCCGCGCGGGGGGGCTATCACTGGTGCTACGGCACATGGGTCGGATGGCCGATGACTGAACTGACCAGCCTCGACCTTTCCGTTCGACTGTCGAACGCGACGGTGGCCAACGCCGGGCGTGGCATCGACTATGTCCACATGCCGGTGACCCGCGAGCCGCAGGAAGAATTCTTCGCCCCATTGGAGAACCTCGACATTGGTGACACTCGCGTCTATCTGGGTTTGATCCACCACGACGATCCCGATCGGCGCGGGTTCGACCGCCGGCTCGAACTCGCGCGCCGTTACTTGAAGGACTTCGGGATCGCCGGGGTGTGCGGCTACGACCGCGTGCGTCACACCGAGGTAAAAGCGATCTTCGACAGCCACCTGGATTGCGCGCGGCGGCTGCGAGCGGTCAAGAATGGCCTAACGTAGCGAGCAGAACCCACTGCCGGAAGTCGCGCCCGTGGGAGGTGAAGCGATCACCGAGGCGCGAACGGTGTCCACTCCGTCCGACAGGTGGTTGAGCGATAGTGACAACAATCGGCAGCCACCGCCTCCTTAAGCGGCTAGCGACGAAGAAAATGCCATGGTTCGCGGAGAAGAATGGTCTTCGTCGCCGATTTGCCGGGCGCCGGACCCGGGTCGGGGAACTCGCCGGTGGCACTGTCCGTGCCGCGGTGGCATGGCTCATCCACGGCGCACTCCTGAACGGCCGAAAGGTGACGCGAGCCGAGGCCGAGACGGTGCTCCGGCAGGTCCTCCGCGCGCCCGGCTAGCCCCGACGCGCCAGCGACGCGATCCTCTCGGCGATCCGGTCGGGCTCCTGGACGATGAGCAGATGTCCCGTGGGATGCTGGCCACCGGCGATGTGAACGAGCGGGGCGTCGTCGAGATGGCGTGACCAGGTCTCGAAGCAAACCGGCGCGAACAGGAGGTCGTCATCGGGAACCACGACCTGCCGCGGACCCCGATAGCGGCCGAGCCTCCGGTGCAGCGTGGGGACACCCCACATATCCCAGGCGCCCGGATCGGCGAAGGGGTCGTCGTCTTCGGCGATCCTGTCGCCCTCGTCGTCGCCGCGCAGGAAATCCGGATAGGCTGCCTGGTTGTCGTTGAACAGGACCGTGTCCATGTCGAAGTCGGCGGGGAGCTCGGCGAAGTTCACGCGCACCGACTCCGGGGGCGAGGCGGTCGGGAGCGGCGCCGGTGTGATCAGCGTCATGGACCGGACGCGATCCGGGTAGATGGCCGCCACCGAGCCAGCGACCAGCCCGCCGATCGAGTGGCCAACAGCGTGGAAGGAGGTCAAGCCGAGCGTGTCGAGCGCGTCGACCTCGTGCAACACGAGATCGTCGAGCGTCCGAAACCACCGCGGGCGAACGGAATCGCCGAAAGCGGAGTGCTCGGGCACCGTGACGTTAAATTCACGCGCCAGCAGGCCGTAGAGCGGAAGCCAGCGGCGCGTGAGGCCTGCGCCGTGGAAATAAACGAGCGGTTCGCCCGAACCGGCGCGCCGATATGCGAGGTCGACTCCGCCGACTTGGATCATCCGCGGCGGCACATCTTCAGTGAGGGCTGCGGTAGACGACGTCACGACGACACCGCCTGGGTCAGCGCCCCAGCCTCCGTGGGGAGAGCGCCAGAGAGTGTCGAGGAGTCGGTCAATGGTCTACGATGCCGGTATACGAACGAATCGTTCGTATACCGGTGATGCTACCTCAATTTCCGTCCCAGTGGGCGCCCGCTCTGAGCGAGTTGAATGTTTCCCACGTCAGCATGGCGTTAGGATATGACTAAAGAACATCGTATATGATCGTGGGAGACTGGTTGCCTCCTCAGCGGGCGGAGTGTCGAACTTATCGGCTCGACCAATACGACGGTCGAGCAGCCTGCCAGGCTCCACCAGCTGCACATCGAGGGCATCACCGCAACATGTCGCTGTTTGGCACTGCGCAGCCGCCAAAGATGGCCGAGAACAGCACCAAGGACTTTGACGTCGGCTCGGTCGGCGTGTTCGAGACGGTGTTGTCCAAGCCGGGATAACACGCGTGGGCAGAATCATTCCTCCGCCTTCGCCCGCCCCCGGGTGGGTTCTGATCCCGCTCGGCGAACAGTTCGCCAACCACGATGAGTTTCAACCCCGACCGTCCGATGCCCTGGCCGGGCTGACGGCGCAGCTGCGTTTCCGGTCGGGACCGACGGTGACTGTCGAGGTCGTTGACGAGCGCCGGCTGTGCTGGACCGCCGACGACAAGGTGATCTGGGGCGAGTCCGGAACCGAGGTTTACGAGGCGGTTTCGGTCCGCGACGGCATCTTCGCGATCACCGTCTCACGACTCGAGGAGAACTCGAGCGCGCTCATCGTCCTCGATCGAAACGATCGAAGGGCCCTGGTGAACCTCACCACGTTCGTCGAGCGCGACGGCAACATGGTCGAACTGACGACCGTCTTCCAAGCCGGCCTCGACGGGCCGCTCCGCGACCAGTTCATGCCGACCACCGAGCTGATCGGCAAGCGCGTGGCTCACCGTTACAGCACGACGCACGCGTTCGAGCACATCTACTTGAACCCGAACACATACGCGTTCCAGGGCCTGGAAGGGCCTGAAGCCGGCGTAGCGGACGTCGACCGGGCTGACTACTGGAAGCTCGGAGACCAGCTCTATCTGTTCTCGTGGCACGAGCGGGCGCAGCCGTTCAACGGCGCGGTCGTGATCGACCTGAAGGGCGGACGCGCCACGGGACGTCTCGTGGGTTGGGAAGCCGAGCGCTGTCGAACGCTACAGATCCGCACCGGATCGCGGACGACGGTGTTGAGCGTCACGAGCTACGAAGACGTGTGACGGCAACGGCGGACATCAACCGGCGCTGGAGTGAACGGTGATATTCGACGCGCACGTCTATCTTTTCGATGTGCCGGGCGAGCTCTGTGAGCAGCAGAAGTACGCCCCGATGGATGATCGACAAGAACATGGGGCTGTTCGCCGAGCAGGTCATGCCCCGCTTCCGACCGCCCGGAGCACCGGCCAATCTGGGCCCGGGGCGAAGACCGGCGCAAATACACGACCGCCGGCGAATGCGCCGCGCTCGCGGGCGCACCACGCGCGGTCCGTGCCGCACGGCTGGCGGACGGCACGATCGTGGATCGTTCGCACGGCACACGTCCCCGAGCTGCGCGAGCCGGCTGAGCTCTGACGGTCGCCTCGAGCCTACGACGATTCACTGTCAGATAATCAAGCGGAGGAGAGTCAGTGCCTGAATACAAGGTCATCCCTAACCCCACGGACTTCCACCCGTTCTCGCTCGCCGCAGCGAGCGACGAGTTCGTGTTCATCACCGGGCTGGGGGGACACGAGCCGTCCGGGGAGATCGCGGACGACGTCGTGAGGCAGACACGCCAGGCCATCACGAACATGGAGGGCCTGCTTACGAGCGTCGGGAGCTCCCTGTCGGAGATCGTCTACTTCCGTCCGATGGTGACCAAGCGGGAGTACGCTTTCGAGATGGATGGCGTGTTCCGAGAGATGCTGCCCGACCCCAAGCCGGCCTGTGCCGCGCTGCTCATCTGCGAGCTCGCCGACCCCCGGATGAAGATGGAAATCGAGGCGATCGCCCAGCGCGGGGCTCGTTTGTCGGTCTGAGCGATGGCGCGCGACGACGCTCGGTCAGTTGGAGCTGACCGCTGACGGGCGGCGGCCCCGTCAGCCAGCGCCCCAGATGCGGTCTGCGACCCTGCCGATCAGCTCGAGCTTGCGCCATTGCCGCTCCTCGGCCTGAACCAGGTGGTCCCCGTACGTCGACGCGAATCCGCACTGCGGGCATAGCGCGAGCTGCTCGACGTCGAGGTAGCGGCTCGCCTGGTCGATCCGCTTCATGATCTCGTCCTCGCTCTCGAGCTCAGGCGTCTTGGTGCTGACGATCCCCATCGCCATGATCCGGTCCCTCGGCACGTACTTGATCGGCTCGTAGTCGCCCGCGCGCGCCACGTCCTCCCATTCGAAAAGAAATCGATCGTGCGGGAGCTCGCTGAACAGCCGCTCAGCGATCGGCGCCAACGAGCCGCTCCAGAAGCCGCCCTCGATGTTGCCGCGGCACAGATGCAGGCCGACCGTCACGTCGTCGGGAATCCCCTCGGTGACGGCCCAGTCCGCGTCCAGGGCGCGCTCGAGTACCCATTCCGGCCCGCCGCCGGCGTTCGTGATCGACATGCCAAACTCGACGCTGGTTCGGGTGGCGACGAGCGCCGGATAGATCGGAAAGTCGAACTGGACCCAGCTCGCGCCCGCGGCGATCACCTCGGCCGCCAGCACCTTCTCGATCGCCGCGACGTCTTCGACCTGCTCGACTTTGCTGGCGTACGGAGAGCCTTCGACCGCGATGAAATCCGAAAAGTAGTAGGACGGCGCCGGTAGCGTGATCTTGAACGGGAAGTCGGTCACCGACCGCAAGAAGGTCGCTTCCTCGGCCGCCGGGCTGAACGTCTTACGGAGCCGGCCGGTGACGACCGGGTCGTTCAGCCACTCGTACTGAACGTTGCCCTGATCGTCTTCGCTGAACAGCCTCTCGCCGGCCGGGCCGACGCCCTCGAGCGCGTCGTAGAGAGAACCGAGGAAAGTGGCGCGCCGGACCTCTCCGTCGGTCACGACATCGAGGCCGGCGTCAATCTGCCGTTGGACGAGATCGCGGATCGCCTCGTCCGCGGCGCGATTGAGCTCGGCGATGAGCACCGGCTGTTGGCGGACGACCGGTGCGCGGAATGCCGTCGTCTCGCCCTCGTACATACGGTTGATCCGCTCGGTGATCCCCGGGTTGCGCAACAGGCTCCCCACCGGCTCGGCGCGAGCCGGAGTTCGGGCGGTACGACTGGCGACGACGGCAGACATGCGAGCACAGACCGTAGCCAATGATCGATAGCCGTGCAATAGAGTTCTTTTATCGACCGCGCTCGGCGGCAGATACCCGTCCTCAGATCAGGTCCTCGATCCCGAGATGAGGGTTGGCGATCGTCGTGAAACGGCTCGTACGAGAGCCAAGCGCGTCGCGGTCGCGGTACTAAAATTCGACGACCTCGCCGATGAACAGCGTGTGGTCACCGCACTCGTGGTCGCGCCAGGGCCGGCACTCCACGTGCGCGAGGACGCTGGCCAGTCGTGGCACGACCGCGCCGTCCTTGCACACCGCCGGGCCGCGGTCGGTGCCGGCGAACTGCCGGGCGACGGCCTCCTGCTCGGCGCCCAACACATTGACACAGAATGCCCTTCCCGTGAGCGCATCGTGTGAGCGTGCCCCGCGCGCCACGCTCACCAGCACCAGAGGCGGTTCGAGCGAGACCGCGGTGGACGAATTCACGGTGATCCCATGAGGTGCGAACGGTCCCTGGAACGTGACCACCGTGACACCCGTCGCGAACCGTCCGAGGCAGGACCGCAGCGAGACGGTGTCGAGATTGGCCCGCCGCGCTGACTCTGTCACGCGCCCGCTCACCAGGGAGGCAATTGTGCAGACACCGTGGTCGGTTCGGGATCCGATCCAAGGAGGCCCGCACCCGCGCCTTGTACGGCTCGCGGCCGGTCGCCTTAGGCAGCGCCCCGGCCATCCGCACCGGGTCCCCGAAGAAGTAGTACTCGTAGAGGGTCTGGCGGCCGGCGAAGGCGGACAGCGACAGACCCCAGGCCAGCCGGAATAGTCGAACCCGGTCGGGGCCCGACAGCGTCGCGGACTGGAGATAGCGCTCGATATCGTCCCGGGCGCTGTCGCCGACATCGCCCTCGGTGGGCACCGCCATCAGCCCGCTGGCGCCAAACTTGCGCGCGATCTCCGGCAGCCGCTGCGAGGCCTTGGGGAACCAGTTACGGGCCGTGTTGAGCGGCTCCCACGCCGGCGTGAACACGCCGTAGGGGTTGACCGCGGCGTCGGCCCCGGCGGCGCACCAGGCCGTGCAGCTTGCCGACGATCGTGATCACCTCGGCCACGTCCTCCTGACGCGGACGTCGTCGAACACGACTACCGCGTCGATTTCGTCGAAGCGAGACCCGGGCATGAACCGGAGGCATCGATCAGCGCCGTGTGGATCGAGGGCCTCGACCCGGGCGGGGCTCGAGCTCGCGAACCAGGGCATCCGGGTGCCGGGTGTCCTCCCCGGCTTCATCCGCACGCAGATCGACGCTGATAGCGGCGCCGAGCTATCTTGGCTCGCCCGCCTCACGGCGACCGGGCAAGCGCGCCATCCGGCGTCAATGGGTCCCCGTCTTTCACTTCCTAGCCAGCCAAGCGGGCGCGATGCTGCAGGGCTCGGTAGTCGCCGCCGACGATGGATGCACGGCCGGCCTGAGCGCCTCGGTCCTGGAGCGGCTGGTGGGGCCCTAGTTCCCCGCCGTGCGTTTATCGTGCATCGATGTTCGATTGGTATTAGGATGACGGTCTGACGCTACCGCCGACGTTCCGGGTGGACGTGGACGACGACTCGACAGGAGCAAGCATGACTACGATCCGCGCAAGCCGAGCGGCCCGCACACCTGCGCGAGCCGAACCCGTCGGCAGCCTGTTGCGCAACTCCAGACTCACCGACAAGCTCGAGGAACTGTACGCCGGGCAGACGACCGCCGTCCGTCCACTGGTCCTGAGGGAACGGTCGCAAGAGATCGCCGAACTGAATCGGATCGCGGACGAGGTGGTCACCGAACTCGTGCAGCATCAGATCGACGCTGGTCTCGACGTGGTCACCGATGGTGAGGTGAGACGGACGAGTTTCCTGAGTTCGTTCTACGACGCCGTCGACGGTTTTACGGCACCCGAGAGCAAGATGACAGTGCACGACGACGAGGGCAACGTGATCTACGAGGGGTTCAACGACCCAGTCGTCTTATCTCGGTTGCGCAAGACCTACAGTCCGGCGTCCGAAGAGGCGACCTACATGCGCTCGCTGACCGATTTTCCGTTCAAGATCACCTTGCCGGCGCCGTCGTATTACTTCTTGGACTTCGTTCCGATCACCCATTCGGACTACAAGACCAAGCTCGAGCTGGTCGAGGACGCCACCGAAATCACCAAAACGCTGGTCGCCGAGGCGATCGCGGCCGGCGCTCGCTGGATCCAGTTCGACTTCCCGATCTACCCATCCCTGGTTGCCACGAGCACGAGCGAGTGGGGGTCAATGCGCGAACAGGTGGGCGAGAGCGTTGAATGGCTGCTCGACAAATCACTCGCGGTTGACACGGCGGTCACCGAGGGCATCCCCGCTGACGTGACGGTCGCGCTGCACCTCTGCCGGGGCAACCTTACCGGCGGTTTCTGGAGTGGGTCACTCGCGCCGATTGCCGAGCGGATCTTCAATGAGCTCCCCCACGAGCGATTCCTGTTCGAATGGGAGGACGTCGCGCGCGAGGGTGACTACGCGCCCATCCAGCACGTGCCCAAGGGAAAGGTGATGGCGATGGGCGTCGTGAGCACGAAGACCCCAGTGGTCGAGAGCGACGACGAGATCGTCCGACGGATCGACGAAGCCGCGAGGTATCTCGACATCGACCAGCTCGCATTGTGTCCTCAGTGCGGCTTTGCCTCGCTGTACGCCGATCGCCTCGTTGAGGCCGAGGACGCGCAATGGCGCAAGCTCGAGCTGGTGGGCCGAGTCGCGGACCGCATCTGGGGCAGCAGCTGAGCTTGGGGCCAAGCTCGATCACGATCAGGAGTTTCCGCACTAACGAGAAGAGGAGCGTCACGTGAGTTCGATCAACCGCAGTCACGTTGTCGGCTCGCTGCTGCGCCCGTCGTACCTGGCGCAGGCGCGGGCTGACCTCGATGCCGGCGCCGTGACGCCGGCCGAGTTCAAACGCATCGAAGATCGCGCGGTCGATCAGGCGATCGCGCTCCAGGAGGGCCTGGGGTTGGACGTGATCACCGACGGAGAGATGCGCCGCTTCACGTTCTTCGACCAGTTGCTGACCGCGGTCACCGGCCTGTCCGAGGTGCCATCGCCGCCGGTGGCGTTTTATGCCGAGGACCCGAGCGAGAACATCATCTTCCAGAGTCCCGAGTCGATCACCGGCGAGGTGCGACGACGGCGGATGCTCACCGTCGAGGAGTTCTCGTACGCGCGCGCCCGGGCCCGCGAGCCGCTGAAGGTCACGCTCCCCAGCCCGCTGATGCTGTACGCCGTGTGGTCTCCCGAGCACTCCAGCAAGATCTATTCCGACCCGTTTGAGCTGTTCCGGATCGGGACCGAGTTGATCCGCGAGGAGGCGGCCGAGCTGGCCCGGCTCGGCTGCGAGCACATCCAGATCGACGCGCCGGAGCTCTGCGCGCTGCTCGACGAGGACCAGCGAGCCCACTGGGAGAAGCTCGGAATCTCGATGGCGCGGGTGGCGACCGAGGGTATGGAGCTCGTCAACTCGATCGCCGACGTGCCCGGAGTTCGCTTCGGCCTTCACCTGTGCAGGGGCAATTTCGAGAGCCGCTGGGCAGGACAGGGCGGCTATGACGCGATCTCTCGCGAGCTGTTCGAACGATGCCGAAATTACGACGAGTTCGTGCTCGAATACGACTCTCCACGGGCCGGGTCGTTCGAGCCGCTGCGGGATCTTCCTGACGACAAGCTGGCGATCCTCGGCCTGATCTCGACCAAGCATGACCGACTCGAGGAGGCCGACGCGCTCGTCGCCCGCATCGACGACGCGGCGTCTTACTTCCCGCGCGAGCAGCTTGCGCTGAGCACGCAGTGCGGCTTTGCCTCGGTGGCCACGGGGAACAACATCACCGAGCGGGGGCAGGAGGCGAAGCTGCGCCTGGTCGTCGATGTCGCCGACCGCGTATGGGGCTGACCGCCTGACCGCCAACGGGACGAACGGTCACCGGGACGGTGGCCAGGGCTCGATCGGCGTCCGTAATTCCTCGATGTGCGCCGTGGCCACGTCGACGAGCCCGTCGCCGAAGGTGACGGTCGGGGGGCCCGCGTCGCCAGGCCGGCGGGAGCCGAACTCGGCGCTCGTCTCGTAGCCGGCGAGCGGCGCGTCCTTCCACCGCGGCGAGCCGCCTTTGCGCAGGCGGGGAATCACCTCTTCCGCAAACATCGTGAGGCTCTTGAGGGTCAGCCAGCGGGGTTTGGAGCCGGCGTTGCCGCCGATGATCAGGCGACCCGCGCCGCTCTCCTCGAGCGCCTCCCGCAGCTTCGACGCTACGGTTTCCGGACTCCCGACGATCACCCAGCCAGCGTCGACGAGATCGTCGAACGACATCTGGCTGAGCGGCTTCGAACGGTAGCCACCGCTGAGGATTCCCTGGAGCGACTGAGGGCTCACGTAGCCCGGCGGGAAGTTGTCGTGCATCGGAGACTGGAAGAAGTTCTGGAACTGCCAGAGATCGTGCGCCTCGGCCTCGAGCCGCGCCTGCTTGTCGGTCTCGGCGACGTGAATGCCGATCAATTGCGCGATCTGGCCGGGATCTAACTCGTAACCGTTCTCCGCGCAAAACTCGCGGAGCCGCTCGAGGTTGCGCAGGAACGTCGGGCGCGGGTTCAGGACACAGAGGTACGTGTAACGGTGCTTGGCGATCAGTTGCAACGTCTCGATCGAGCCGCCGCCGGGAACGACGATCGGTGGGTGCGGCTGTTGCAGTGGCTTGGGCCACAGGTTCACGTACGGCACATGGAAGAACTCACCGTTCCATTCAAACGGCCCCGGATGTGTCATCGCGGCGATCAACAGTTCGTGCGCCTCGCGGTAACGGGCACGAGCCCGCGCTGGGTTCATCACCCCCAGCGAGTGATATTGCATCCCGTGTCCCATCGGCAGACCGACGGTCAACCGCCCGCGCGACATCGTGTCGACGGTCGCGATCTCCTCCGCCAACCTGATCGGTGTCTCATAGGCATTGATGATCGAACCGATGACCGCGATTCGAATCCGCGAGGTCCGCGCCGCCAGCCAGGCGCCCGCCAGCATCGGATTCCCCAACACCCCGATCGGCCCGTTGTGCTGCTCACTCATCACCGCCCCGTCAAAACCCAGGTCCTCCAGGGCGGCGAGTGTCTCGAGTTGATCTTCGAGCACCCGCTGGCCCAGCGTCCTGTCGTAGTGCTCGTTCGGCAGACTGATGTAGTTGGACTTGCGCCGGCCCGCGTAGGGAACCCACGGGTAGGCCCCGTCCATGATCACGTTGAACTCGTAGTCGTTCATGCTCGCGCGTTCTCTTCGCTTTATTTACGATGCGATTGCTCGGGTCCCGCGTTATTCGTTGTCCGCCACGTGCTCGGCGACGAGCCCGGCCACACGGGCGGGATGCTCGAGGTGAACGAGGTGCCCGCTCGGCTCGCCTGGAGCGCCGACCACGCTCATGTGTCGCGCTCCGGGGATCAGCTCCGCGTAGCGGTCAGCAACGGCGTTGTCGACGACTCGATCCGCTTCGACGCCCAGGACCAGCGTCGGCGTCGCGACCCGCGCCAGCCGGTGGTCGAGCTTGCGGTCATACCGCGGGTTCCACATCAGCAGTGCGCGCGCGGTGGCCTCCTGATAGGCACGGACGGTGTCCGCGGGCATCCCCTCCTGTACGAAGTACTCACCGTAGCGATCCGCGCGACCGTTGAGAAGCATGTCGCCCGCTTCCGCCGGCTCCCACCGAAAGCTGTCCGGTCCCGGCGATGCCACGCGCTCGCGAACGCGCAGGCCGGCTGGGGTGATCAGCGTCAGGCTCTTGAACCGTCGCGGGTAGAACACGGCGAGCTCCGCCGCCGCCCACCCACCCAGCGAATGTCCCACCAAGTGCACCGGCTCGAGTTCGAGCGCGGCGAGAAACCCGTCGTAATGGAGCACGTAATCGTGGAAATCCTCGAGCGTCCGGGGCAGCGGTGTGTCGCCGAACCCCGGGTGCTCTGGCGCCACGAGATCGTGCCCCGCAGCGAGCTTGTCAAAGAACGGCAACCACATCCGCGTCAGGCCGCCGCCATGCAGATAGACGACCCGCTCACCGGCGCCCCGTCGGCGATATGCCGTCCGCAAGCCATCGACTTCGACGAACTGAGGCTCGAGGTAATGCGCCCAGGAGCGTTCGGGGGCCTGCATTCCCCTACTATATATCGGACGGCCAGCTCCGATTTACGATCGGTTCGGTGAGATCGTCGAGTATCGAGGCGGGTGGGTCGGGTGGCCTGGTGGCACGGCTGCTCGTGACGCCGGCACGGCCTCGGAACGATAGTGTCGATCGACTAAGGAGCTGACGAGAGGAGCTGCGCATGCGCGTTGTTGTACTTGGGGCCGGGTTCGGTGGTTTGGAGTTGTCGACCAGACTGTCGGAGGAGTTCGGCGACGACGTCGACGTCGTGTTGATCGACCAGAACGATTCGTTCGTGTTTGGGTTTTCCAAGCTCGACGTGATGTTCGGGCGGGCGCGTCCGGCGAGCGTCCGTCACGCCTATCGCGACGCGGTCAAGCCGGGCGTCAGGTTCGTCCAGGCAGTCGTGCAGTCGATCGACCCGGCCGCCAAGCGCGTGGAAACCAGCGCGGGGACGTTCGAGGGCGACGTGCTCGTCGTCGCCCTCGGGGCGGACCTAGACCCGGCGGCGACTCCCGGCCTGCTCGAAGGCGGGCACGAGTTCTACACCGTCGACGGCGCGTTCGCGACCCGCGATGTGATCGCCGATTTCGATGGCGGCCGGGTCCTCATCGGGGTGCTCTCAACGCCGTACAAGTGCCCGCCGGCGCCCAGCGAGACCGCCCTGCTGATGAACGAGCACCTCATCCATCGTCGCGTCCGTGACCGGTCCGAGATCGCGCTGGTCGTCGATTTCGCCCGCCCGATTCCGCCCTCGCCGGCGGCCTCAGAGGCACTGGTCACCGCGTTCGCGGAACGGGAGATTGAATGGCACCCACGCCGCGAGGTGTGCGAGCTGGATCCCGCGCGCAACGTGGCGACCCTGCGGGATGGCGGCGAGATGCCCTACGACCTGTTCCTCGCCATTCCGGTCCACAAGGCGCCCGGAGTCGTGGTTGAGTCGGGGATGACCGTCGATGGGTGGATCCCGGTGAATTCCCTGACCTTGGAGACGTCGTTCCCGGGCGTGTTCGCGATCGGCGATGTGGCGGCCGTGGGAACTCCGCGCGCGGGCGTGTTCGCCGAGGGTCAGGCAGCGGTCGTCGCCGAGCACATCGGCGCGCTCATCCGCGGCACCACGAGTCCGGCCGAGTACGGCGGCCGCGGCATCTGCTATCTGGAGTTCGGTGACCACCAGGTGGCCCAGGTCGACGTCACCTTTTTCGGTGAGCAGCGGACGGGCGAGCTCGTGGGTCCCTCGCCGGACCTCGCCGCCGAGAAGGCCGCGTTCGGCGCCAGCCGGATCAAGCGCTGGTTCGGACGCGACTGGACCCCGACGGCTGCTGATCAGAGATGAGCGCCTCCGTCTTCACGTGAGCACTCGCCTTTCCGTGGAGGGTGGCGCACGTGGTTTGGGCGGAGATCGACCATGACTGACTTCAGCCCGCTGCGCGACGTCCAAGCCATCTCCCACATCAACGTCGTCGTGGACGACATCGAAGTCGCGACTGAGTTCTACGGCACCGTGCTCGGCTTTGCGCCGGCGACCAACGCCGACGGTCCGATGGATTACCCGGGTGTCGATTTGGCCTCGTTTGCCCGCGATGCGGGGTTTGACGACGGCCGGGTCAGTCTGGACGTTCGCTTTCTCAAACAGGAGTCGTACGCAAAACGCGGGCTCCAAATCGAGATCTTGGGCCAAGACCACGTTCCCGAGGAGATCGCCCCGTACCCCTATACGTTCTTCTATTGGATCGACCCCTGGGGCGTCCAGTGGGAAATGGAGCAGGGCCGCCCCATCGATCTCGCGGTCAAGGGGATCGTGGGCTGAGGCTCATTCGGCGCGAGTGCGTCGACGCCGCGCGGCGTCGACGAGACGATCCGCCTCGCGCCGCCGACGTTCGACGTACGCGCGCGCGTCCTGCTCGGCCTGTGCACGCATGGCGCGAGCCTCCTCGCCGGCCTGCGCCCGCATGGCGCCAGCTTCCTCGCCGGCTTCCGCTCGCATCGCCGCCAGGAGATGCTCGGCCGCCAGCTGGGCGCTCTCCAGCTCCTGCTCCCGTCGCTGCTCGATTTCGGCGGTGAGGCGATCCGCGCGGGCCTGCGCCTCAGCGAGGATCTCGTCAGCCTTTTCCTGTGCCTCGCGCACGATCGTGGCCGCCGCCGCCTCGAGCCGGGCCTGATCGAGCATTTCGGCCGTCTCGGCCCGAGCGGCCTCGATCTCGGCGTCGGCCTTCAGTCGGGCGCCTTCCAACGTGGCCTCGGCCTCGAGGCGAGTGGCCTCGAGCAGCCGCTGGGTCTGTTCCTCGTTTTCCGCCGCCGCCTGCTCCCTCGCGCGCAGCTGCGTCTCGAGGTCGCGCGCGTGCTCGACCGTCCGGCTGCCCCGGAACCAGTCGCTCACCACCTGGAGGTGCCGATCGACCTCCACCGGGTCGTAGCCTCGCCGCACGAGTCGGAAGTGGCGTTGTACGGCGAACACCGCGCTCGTCTCACCCTCGCGACTCGCAGCCATAATCCTCTGCGTTCGCCACTCACCGGGGTACTCCTCCAGTCGGCGCCGATCGCGGCCAGATCGCACCACTCCCGTCAGGTCGCGGAGGTCGCCACCCCGATCACCGAGCAGCGTCCCCCGGGGGTGGCCGCGTCGTCTTGAGCGACGAACGAGATCTGACCGACCGGCGTGGCCGAGTCGGCACTGAGCACGATCGTCCCGACGGTGCGGTTCTGATGACCACCCTTCTGCCCAAACGAGAACAAGGTGCTGTCCCCGCTGAGATCCTGCTGCTGCTGGAGTGTGGTGGTCGTGGCGCCGTCGGTTTGGTCGGAGTACGCGGCATCGGCGGACCCTGGTCCCTCGATGACCAGTTTGAGCGCGGTCGGAACCGACGCGCCCGACGCGTAGCACAGCGCTTTGATGGTCCACGCTCCGACCGTGCCAAGGGTCACGCGCTGGTTGTCGGGCGCTCGGTCGAACTACAGCCTGACCGCGCCGGGCCCGGCCCGGCCGGGCGCCCCCGGCCGCCCCGGCGCTCCGCGCTGATTCCAGGCGACGGCAAATTCGCCCGGGGTGCGGTGCTTGCCGCGCGTCTTCGGCCTCACGAACACGGACGAGGTCTTGACGACGCGGAACACGGCGCTCTTGTTGCTCACGCAGCCGTGGAAGACGCCGCGACGGTCCGGTACTCCGGTCAAGGCATAGGCCCCACCATGTGACCTTTCCGGGCTCGCGGCGTCGCTCAGTTGATCATCACGTCAAGTCCGAGTAGCCGATATGAGGTTTGGACCCCATCGTTCGCTCGCTCCATGGCGGCCCGACCGGCGAGCGTATCCTCGACCCATGGTCCGATCGCGGCCCCCCGGAGCGGTGCCAGCCATTCGCTCGCGGCGCTGCGGTTGGTCGAACGTCAAACCAGAACGGAGACGGCGACATGCTGCAGGTCGAACGGATCGAGAGCTGGCGGGGGCAGGACGTGCTGGACAGCGCCGGCGAGAAAGCGGGGCGTCTGGAGGAGGTGTATTACGACGCCAACGGGGAGGAGCCGGTGCTGATCTCGATCAAGCACGGGCGCCTGGGGCATCACGTCAGCCTGCTACCGGTGACCGAGGTGGTCGTGAGTCGCGACTACATCCGGGTCCCCTTCCCGGCTGAGCAGATCAGTCGATCGCCTAACGTGTCGGTGGAGGATGAGGTGTCGCCCGAGGCGGCCGCGGCGGTGTACACGCTGTTCAAGGTCACGACCACCTCCAGCGGTCCGCTCTATGCCTCGAGCGCACTTGAGCAGCGCCGTGCCGACGCCAGTCAGGCCAAGCACCGCGCGGACGACGCGCAGCTCGAGGCGCAGCAGCGTCAAGAGGAGGCTGACGAGGCCACCCGACGGGCCACCGCAGCCGCGGCGGAGGCCGATGCTGCCAAGCGCGCGCGCGAGCAAGCCGAAGCGGTTGCCCCTGACCCCGCCTCGGGCGGACCGGCGTCAGCGTAGGACAAACGGACCGTGGTGGTGCCCAGTCTTGAAGCGGCGCGAGAAGATGGACAATCGAGCTGAGATGGCTACTGCTTCGAACGGCAACTACCACTACAGCGTGGTCCGGGACTTTGGGGGCCCGGGCTATGCCGACGTGGCCCTCGTACGGTGGTCGGAACCTCACGGCATGCTGCACCAGTTGCTGCATCGTTCGCCGCGCGACGCCGTGGTGCTCCATCATCGAACCTTCAGACCGATGCTCCAGTGGGTCGAGATGGAGGCGTACGTGGGCCAGCTCCAACGCGCCGCTGAGCACGGCAACAACGGGACCTTCGGTTGCTTTGTGCAGACCGAGCAGCGCGAGGATGGGATCGTGCGGGTTTCGCTCTATGAGCGTTGGTTCGACGGTCGGCGCCTGCGCTGCGAACGACTGACGCAGCGCGACTTCGACGCCGAAGAAGAGGACGCGCTCGTCGCGAGCTCCGAATTCCTGACCGAACTGCAAGGCTGGGCGGCCGACCGCAACGCCGAGCGCGAAACCAGCTATCTCGACGCGCTCGAGGAGGAAGACGCACTCGCGCAGCGAGCAAACGAGCGCGCCGAGGCGGGAAAACAGCTCGCACAGATCCTCGCCAGCCACAACGAGGGGCAGTAGGGTCATCCGGCACTGACAAAATGCGCGCCGTGTTCCATTTCGGTGTGCTCGGCCCGCTGGCGGTGGAGCGCGACGGGGTGGCCGTCGAGGTGTCCGCGGCTCGTCAGCGGACGCTGCTCGCGGTCCTGCTCGGGGCCGCGGGGCCGTTGTCGCGCGACCGGCTGATCGACGCGGTCTGGGGAGAGTGGGCTCCCGCCACCGCGGTCTCTGCCGTGCACGTCCATCTGTCGCGCCTGCGGACCCGACTGGGCGGCGATGTGCTGGTGCTCGACAGCAGCGGCTACCGGCTGGACGCCGACCAGTACGGGCTGGATGCCCGCGAGTTCGACGACCTCGTGGCGCGAGCGCGCGCCGAGCCGGCCGACTCGCCGAGGCACCTGCGGCAGGCGCTCGACTTGGTGCGCGGCGAGCCGCTGAGCGACGTCGAGGGGGAGGGTCTAGTGCCGCGGACGGCGCCGGCTCGTCGCAGCCGAGAGGCGGGCTGGAGCTGGCCGCCGTGCGCAGTCCGGAGTACCGCGAGGACCACGGAGAAGCCGCCCCCGACGATGAACAAGGCGTTTCCGGTGAGGACGCCAAGGACGAGCGTCGCGACCCCCATTAGGGCGCCGAGGGCGGTGGCGAGGACGGGATAGCGACGGCGGATAAGCAACAACATGGTGTGGATCCTTTGCGATCGTGCGGCTGGATAAGATACGCTGCGTATCTAAGCACGAATTGCAATAAGATGCAAGGTGTCTCTAAGATTTTTCCGCGATGCCGAAAGTCCTGAATTCCTCCTCGACGCCCGCCGCGGCGATCCTCGCTCGCGCCGCCGCCCGCGGCCAGGCGCGCGACGACGTGCCGACACGGGTCGCGCAGCTTCCGATCGATCTCCTCCGTCACGAGTTCATCCTCACCCACCAAACCCCCTCCGCCCAGGCGATCGACGAGATCTTCCTGCCACTCGTCCGGCCCGAACCGTGAGCGCAGGTCTGTCTTATCGCCTGTTTCGAGCCGGGAAGACGCCCGCCGAGGTTCGCGCGGAGCTCGACGGTGAGCGGGTGCTGCTCGAGCGCGACGGCCTGCGCGTGATGTGGGACATGGACCGGGTCCACCCCGCGTGCCGCGGCGTGATGAAGCTGCATCTCAAGGAAGCGATCTCGGACGTGGAACTCGCCCAGTTCAGATCGCGGATTTCGCGGACCGCCGCGAAGGTGACTCTCCTATCTACCCACCAGCACGACCGGCTACGCTCGCCTCAGTCGGCGCTGAGCGTTTGCGCCCAGAAGTCTCGAGTCGCGACCTTCTCGGCGTCGCCTCCAACCTTGCCGGACACCGTCACCCTGGTCGCCCCGTCGTCAGCGCTGAACGCCAGCTTGACCCCGTCCCCGCCGATCATGCGAAACAGCGCCGCCAGCAGTGGCCAGCTCCACTGGGGGCGAAACGCCAATGAGTTCGCGTCCTGACTCGCCAGGCGCATCTTGGCGGCCTGGCTCATCTGGTCGGTCACGGCCTCCTTTACTCGCGCTTGCGCGTCGGCGGGAGACCCCGATAAAGAGAGGTCAAAAGAAAACGACTGCGCCATGAGGGTCCTCCTCTAGTTGATCTCGCCCCCTGGAGCGGCCACGGACACGATCGTGCGATCGATCAGGCCCATCGCGACCGCAACTACGGTCGCCCCGAAGACCAATACCTTCGAGCGCCTGGGCTTAGCCTCGGTCACCGCGATGCCGTCCGTCCCACGAACAATGTCGACCGCTGTTGCGTCGGTCGCGAGCATAACTCCCGCGGGACCGGGAAAGCGAATCGATTAGAGCCGGTCAGCGATCTGTCGGCGTGTCAGCCCCTGGCCGGCGAGCTCGAGGATCCATGACCGCGTGTCGCGATCACGGAACAGCGGGCTTACCGGGCGAGTTCGGCGGTTTGGTCGAGCCGCGTGAGCTTTTGCGGATTTCGCATTACATAGATCCGGGTCACCCGAGCGTTCTCCACGACGAGGCTGACCGCGGTCGGCTCGCCGCCGATCTCGATCCGGCCCGCCGGCGCACCGTTCAGCAGTATGGTCCGCATCTCGAGCGTGGCCAGGACCCGGTTGGCCCGCGCGAGCAGGTTCGCCACGCGTTCGCGTCCGTGGATTGGAACCCGAGCGGCACCGGCCAGCCCGCCGCCATCGGCGATCAGGACCACGTCCGGCGACATGATCTCCATCAATTCCTGCAACTCCCCGGTTCGTAGCGCGCGGAGGAAGCGCTCCACCACGGCCTGCTGCTCTGACCGGCTCACCCGTACCCGCGGCCGCCGAGCCGCCACGTGCTCGCGCGCTCGCCGCGCTATCTGCCGCGCCGTGGCCGGCGACTTCCCGATTGCCTGGGCGATCTCAGCGTACGGCATCTCGAAGACATCGCGGAGCACGAACACCGCCCGCTCCGTCGGCCCGAGAGTTTCCAGCACGGTCAGCATCGCGATCGAGACGCTCTCCGCGAGTTCGACGTCCTCGGCCACGTCGGGGCTGGTGAGCAGAGGTTCCGGCAGCCACTCGCCGACGTATTCCTCGCGCCGACGCGACAACGTTCGTAGTCGGTTGAGCGCTTGTCGCGTCACGACCCGGATGAGGTACGCCCGCGGGTCACGCACCTGTGACCGATCGACTTCGGCCCACCGCAGCCAGGACTCCTGTAAGACGTCTTCGGCATCGGCTGCCGACCCGAGCATCTCGTAGGCGACCGTGAACAGCAGGCTGCGGTGGGCGACGAACGGGTCGTCGGTCATCGCGTCGATGCTATGCCTAAGGTCTCTCAGCACGCGCGGCCAGCGGAATCTCGCACGCAGCGGAGAAGCCCTGTGACTCGATCCCGAGCGCCGTGTTGCTCCTCGTCGCGAGGTTGGAAAATGCGATGAAGGCGGTGATTTCGATCATCGCCGCCGGGCCAAGGCGCTCGAGCAGACGGGCCGACAACTGGTCGGTAACCGCCGGCGGCGTTTCCGTCATGGCCTCGGCGTACTCCATCACTTCCCGCTCCAGCGGGGTGAACACCTCCGACTCCCGCCATCGCGGAACCTGGCTCGCCTTGGCCATGTCCAAGTTCTGGTTTTGCGCCTGGAAGTACGCGATGTCGAGGCACCAACTGCAGCCAACCTGCGCCGCCACGGCCATGTGCGCGAACGACTTGAGGCTCTCGTCGGCCGCATCCCACTCGCCCACTTTGGCCCCGAACTCGACGCCGGCCTCGGCGACCTTGGGGTTGTGCCACATCACCGCGACGGGTTCGGGGACTGCACCCAACTGCTTGATCATGCTTTCGCCAAGCCCCCCAGTGAGCTCGGCCTTCGGAACGCGTAGTGCCAAGGTGTCCTCCATGTCCGTTTCGCTGTTCGGCATGAAGACACCGGTGCGCCCGCGGGCGTGACAACCAAACTCCGGGGCCAGGCCGGAAACAGCGGATGGCCCCTTCCGCTTCGCGGGACGGGCGGGTATCCTTGCGACCGTGGGCAAGTGGTGGGCGATCGGGGCGGTTCTGTTCGCGTTCGTGCTGGCGGCGTCTGCTGGCACCGCCGACGCGTTGATGAAGCCCCTCCCGCTGCCGCGCGGCGGCAAGTCAGAGGTGGCATACAGCGTGAGCTGCCTGGACGCGGACTACTGCTGGTTCGCCGGCTTTTACGAGAAGACCAAGGTGCTCAAGAACGTGCACGAGATTGGAGTGGCGGTAGGGGACACAAAAGCCGGCTTGAAGGCCTACGCGTTGCCGAGTCCCACCGGGGCCGCGGGCGTGTTCCTGGACAGCATCTCCTGCTGGGGGGCTGGCGGCTGTCGCGGCGTTGGGGCCTTTATGGATCTGCACGGACATCCGCACGCGCTGACCGCCAGTTGGAACGGTCAGAAATGGACCGACCACCCGGCTCCGGGGCCACCCGGCGCGTCGCAGGACTATTTGACGCGCGTTGCGTGCTACAAGGACAACGCCTGTCTCGCGGTCGGTGCCTGGATTGACGCGAGGAGTAACCCCCACGCGATGGTCTTGCGGTGGAACGGCAGTTCGTGGCGGGCCCAGCAGGTTCCCAGTCCCACCGGAGCGCAGAACAGCAGCCTGTCGGGGGTCAGCTGCCCGCAACTGGGCGAGTTCTGCGAGGTCACCGGCACATGGCTCGATACGCATGGGATCGCGCACTCGCTCGCGGAGAGATGGACCGGCGTCTCGTGGAAGCTGCAGCAGACAACCGACCCCGTCGCCTCAGTCAGCGGCTCTCTCAACGGGGTCGCGTGCGCGTCGAGCAACGACTGCGTCGGCGCAGGCGGGTGGTTCGATCAACATGGAACCACTCACGAGCTCGCGGATACTTGGAACGGCCACGCCTGGACACTCAGTCAACTCCCCGCGCCACGTGGGATCGAGTCGGCAAGTCTGAATGACGCGAGCTGCTTCTCCGCCAACCGCTGCGTCGCGTTCGGCTTCTGGTCTTCAGGTCCCCACCATGTGTTCACGCTCGCCGATCGCTGGAACGGCTCGTCCTGGTCCATCGTGCCCACCGCAAATCAGGCCGGCCCGCTGGGGAGCGGGTTCGCCGACGGGGTGTGCCTGCAAGGCGGCGCCTGCATCGCCGCGGGCGGCTCGGGCACGTCGGGGGGCGGCGGACGCGCGTTCCTCGAGACATTCCGGGTCAAATAGCCGCGCGCCCAGGCTCGATCGCGTCACCCGACAGCCGCGCGCCGAGGCCCGCTCGCGTCACCCCACCGCCCCGCGCCGCCGGGGCCGCTGGAATTGACGCCTGACTCTCGATGCCTTGGGTGATTTGTGCGGTATATCTGCCTTTCCGCGGTTCGCGGGGGGGATTTGGCCCCAGGTGGGGGTGGGGTTGGTCTAGCCGGTGTAGTGGGTTTGTGGGACGCCGAGCATTTGGAGTAGTTGGGTTTGTAGTGGGGTGAGCTGGGGTGGGAAGTCGGCGATGTGGCGCTCGTGGTTGTAGAGGCGGTGGTGGGTTAGTTCGTTGAAGAGCTCGAGGGTGCGGGTGGCGGTGGGTTGTCGGCAGGCGCGTTGTTCGGGGAATAGGGGTAGGTGGGTGATGCGCTGTTGGGTCATGGCGTTGCGGAGTTCGCGTTCGATCAGGCAGCAGCAGAGCAGCGCGATGTAGTGGCAGCAGAACAGCGCTTCGATCCGGTGCGGGGTTTTGAGGAATACGGGGGCGGCGTGGTGGATGGATTTGAGTTGGTGGTGGCGTTTTTCGAGGTTGGGTTGGTAGCGGTACGCGGCCAGCAGTTCGGTCTCGGAGAGGTGGTTGTCGTTGCTGATCAGTGGGAAGTAGCCGTCGGCGGCGGCTTGTTGGTTGAGGGCGTCTTGGTCGATTTGGAAGGAGAGCTCGAAGCGGAGCTTTTGGTATTTGCGCGGGCCGGGTTTTTGGCCGTGTCCGCGCGATTCGATGCGGGTCCATTGGTGCAGGTGTTCTGAGATCTGGTAGCGGATCAGCTGGTGGGTGCTGGTGCGGCGCAGCGCGTCGTCGGCGGCGTGTTGGACCGTGGTCTTGTCCTTGAAGCGGCATTTGGGTCCCTGCAGGCGGGCTTGGAGTTGCTGGAGGGCGGCGATCCCGCGCGCGAGCGTGTCGGCGCGCGCGGCCTGGTCGAGCCCTCGCTTGAGGGTCGAGCGGACCAGCACGAGGCGGTGACCCTCGGCTGATTGGATCGGCGCGGGTGCCGTCCACCAGATTTCCTCGGGATCCTGCTTGCGTTTGCCCGGTCGGCGCCAGGCCTCGCTCCACTCGGGCGTGGCGCTGTTCAGCCAGGCGCGTAGCATGCCGTCCTCCTTGCGGGATCTGGGGAGCACGGTCACGAACCGCCCGCCGCGGGAGTCGATGTGTTGCATCTGCTCGCGGGTGCACAGCTTGCAGTCGGCCACGTAGAGAAAGTCGGGGTGACCGACCAGCGCCCGCAGCCCGTCCCAGGTCGCGACGTGGGTCTGCTCGTCGGTCGTGTTGCCGTCCGCTAAGCGGTAGGCGAGCGGCAGCGCTCCATCGGCCGACACGGTCAGGATCCACAACAGCTGCTTGAGATCGGGTCGGTGGTCCTTGTTGTGGCCGTAGGTGATCGCCGGGGTCGGCTTGCCGTGCTGCTCGGCCCCGTCCGCGTGGCGATACTGGCCGTGCACGGTGATCGAGGTCGAGTCGTTGTGCAGCTGCGAGCAGTCGATCTGAAACTCGCCGATCACCCCCAGCGCCAGCTCGGTCAACAACGACGCGCGATCGGCCACGAACAGTCGGTCGAGCGCGCGCGCGAGCTGGTCATCCGAGAGCTGGGGCCGGCCGCTGAGCCCCAACAGCGCAGGATCGAACGCCCGCGCCCACTCGCCTAGCGCGTACAGCGGGCGATGCGAGACGCACAGGTTGCCCACCAACACCCCGATCGCCCGCGCGGCCGGGAGCGCATCCCGCGCCTCAGCGCCCGGCAGGTAGCGCTCCAGCAAACCCCCCAACCTCATCCGCCCCAGAAAGTGGCGGACGATCGGTAGCGCGCCGAGCGTCCGCGAGCACAGCTCGAAGCGATCGGCGGAGGCGCTTGGCGTGGGCGCGATCATCAGCATGTCCTTCTCCACAGTCCGAGAGTACATCTACTATCGGACATGAATTGATGCCGAACCACGACCCCCCGCCCGACCCCCGCTTGACAGAGCTCCAAGCCCAGCTAGCCCAGATCGGACCAGTCCTGCCCGGCACGATCAACATCGCCATGAACCGCTGCGGCAAACCAAACTGCGCCTGCCACGCCGACCCACCCCGCCTGCACGGCCCCTACATCACCTGGACCCGCAAGGTCTCCGGCAAGACCATCACCCGCCGCCTCACCGCCGAACAACTCAACCGCTACCAGCCCTGGTTCGACAACAACCGCCGCCTGCGCCAGCTCATCGCACAACTAGAAGCCCTCTGCCTAGACACCGCCAACCAAGCCGAAGGCTGGGGAGCCAAATAGCAACCACGAACCGCGGAAAGGCAGATATATCCGCACTTTCTCCCCATGCCTGACTGACTGGACGGGGCGCCGGCGGCGGGGCCGGTCAGGTCAGTGTCCGACCAATTGGCGGCATTCCGAGTTTTGACAGTGCGGCAGCCTGAAGCTGATGCTGGCGGTAAGCACGTGACCGCCGGTTGGCGTGAACGTACCGGTGGCCGTCACCGAAAGTGTCTTGTCCTGCTCGAGGATCCGACGCCCTCGGGCGGTAAGTGGGATCCCGTTGAAGTTGAGGTTTTGGAAAGTGAATCGGGCCTTGGCCTGGGCTATCAGGACCCGGGACGTCTTGCCCCCGGCGGACCGGCGGTCGACGTACCAGCCGATGGCCAGGGCCCCCGGTCCGAGTCCACCCGTCGCCTCGACTTGGTTCGTATCGACGACCTCCGGAAACTCAGCCCCGATGTTGTACCCGCCGTTGGCCAACAGCGTCCACCGGCCCCGCTGGTTATCGGTGACGGCGATCGCCCGTGCCAGAGCCGATCGCAACTCCGAGGTCGTCGGCGGACGCTCGGTGAGCATCTCGATGTCGTTCACATCGCCGGCGGCCGCGATGAACCCTTGCGAACTGACCGCGATGGCGTACGCCGGAACGATCGTGGCATAGGAAACCGGCCGACCCAGTTGGCCGCTTGGGGCGACTGTCCACGCAGTGAGCGGACCCGCTAGAGCATCCTGAATCACCTCGTTGCCGGAGGCATCGAAGGCGATCCCACCGGTCGAGAGAGCTCCCGGGTACGGCGAGCCGGGGACCTGCGAGATGGTTCCGGTGGGGGCGACCGAGAACACCGAGACAAGGTCGGCGCTCTCGCTGACCAGGAGCCCACCCGACGGGTTGAACAGAACCTGGTCCGGGCTGCTCGGGTTATAGGAGCCGGCGAAGATGCCACCCGGGATCGTCCGGACCGCAACCCGTGCCAAGGCCCCGTCGGCCGCCACCGACAACACCGAAATCGAGTTACTGAACCCGTTCGCCGTGGCCACCAGGCGCGAGTTCGGACTGAACGTCACCCAGCTCGAATATCCCCCCGCCTTGAACGGCGATCCCGGCACCCGCCTCAGCGACCCGTTGCGCGCGACCGAGAACATCGACACCACACCCACGTTCGCATCCGCGGTGGCCAAGAACCTGCCATTCGGGCTGTAGGCGACCGACAACGGAGTTGACCCGGGGCCAGACGGGCCACGGCCAGTCCAGAACGGTGAACCAGGCACGGCCCTCAGCCGTCCCTTGCTACCAACCGAGAAAACGAATACCCGCCCGGACTGCGACGCCACGACGGCCAAGAACGTACCCGACGGACTGAACACGGCCTGATCGCTCCCCGGCAGTCGAACCACGCTCCCCGCCGAAAGTCTGCTCAAACGACCGTCGGATCCAACCGCGCGGACGGCCACCGAACCCGGGATCGCGAGCGAACCGGCGACCGTCGCCAGCAACCTCCCGGAAGGGCTGAACGCCACCGGTCCGCCCCGTCCGAGCGCGAACGGTCGCGCGCCCACAACGTAATACGGCCCTGCGGCCCCCAGAGCGCTCGGCGCGAGGATCAGGAGGGCAGCGACGACTCCCGCCCACAGCGAGCCTACACGGCGGACTCTCGCGCTACAAACACCGCCCCCGGTCCTCATCGAGGTAGCGTAAACCGGAGCCGGGCCGAGGCGCAACTAATCCGCTGTCGCCCGCGCGTGCGGGCGGTGCTGGGCTCGGCCGCGGGGCGGAACAGTTAGCCTGGCCCCGCGATGCGCTCTGGGAGATCGATCGTTCTCGTGGAGGGCGAGAGCGACCGCGTGGCGCTGCTTGCGCTCGCGATTCGGCGTGGGCTGGACCTTGAGCGAGCCGGCATCGAAGTCGCGGCGCTCGGTGGCGCTCAGGCGATCGGGCCATATCTCCGCGACTACCGCGACCGCGGGGACCGACGGCGCCTGAGCGGGCTCTACGACGCCGGCGAGGAGGGGGTGTTCAGCCGCGGCCTGGACCGCCACGGGTTCGGCGAGCCTACCGGCCGCCGCGGCCTGGCGGCGCGTGGATTTTTCTGCTGCGATCTCGATCTGGAAGACGAGCTGATCCGCGCGCTCGGTGCCCCCGCCGTGATCGCGGTCATCGCCGAGCAAGGCGATGCACAGCCATTGCGCACCTTGCAGCAAGAGCCGGAGTGGCGCGGCGAGGAGGTCGAGTCCCAGCTGCGGCGGTTCATGGGCAGCGGCGCGCGACGAAAGATCCGCTACGCCAAGTTGCTCGTCGACGCGCTCGATGCCGATCGGGTTCCCCGGCCGCTCGACGCGGTCCTGGAGGCTGCGCTCGGCCTGTCGGGATAGAGCTCGCGTCCCGTCGCCGGCGGGTCACGGATCCTCGCCGCAACTCAGGTCAACAGGTCGGGGAACGCGTCGTAGTAGGGGGCAAAAGCGGCCTTGATGCGGGGCTCGTCGAGCCCGTAGCGCTCGGCGGTGTACACGTTCCGTCCGAAATGGTGGGCCGGCCGTCGGGATTCGTAAGCGTCGAACGCAGCCACCGCCTCCGTGCTGAGTTGCCTTCCCGTCCGGGAATAGATCTCGGCGATGACCGCCTTGACATCGGAGACGATCGCGCGGAAGGACAGATCGATGAACCGCTCGGCAGGAAGGCTCTGGCGAGCCTCCAGCGCGCGGCGGATGAGACTCGAGAAACGGTCGAGCATCTCCGAGCCGACCTCGAGCGGGTCTACGTCATCACTGCGCACGCGCCGTGCCAACTCGACCAGGGATGCGACCGATGGGATTGCCTGCACCGGGTCGCGGTGACAGTGCACGACGAGCGCGTCGGGAAAAGTCTCCAGCAGGGTAGGGAGCTCGCCGAGATGCAGGGGCGTCTTCATGATCCACGGTCGACCCCGACCGCCCCCGTCCTGCCACTGCAGGTACTGCAGAAGCATGCGCAGATATCCGTATGCCTCGCGCTTTGAGCGGCCGGCGAGCCACTGCACGTAGGACGGCGTCCGGTAGGCCTGAACCTGCCCGCGAGTCATAGCGCTGAACGTCAACTCGAGCAGAAGTGTCTCTTCGTCGGGCTCGCGCGCCTCGAGCGCGTGCGCGGCGATGACCTCCGGGAACCGCGCCGACAGCTCCGCCTCGAGCACCTCTGCGAGCGCGATTCGGGGGTCCTCGCCATCCAGGCCAACGGGCCAGGGCGCCGGGCTCAGCAGTCTCCACAGCTCTAACCGCTGGACGCTCGGATCGGCCGAGATCGTGCGCTGCAGCTTCGTGGTGCCGGTGCGAGCCAACCCGAGGATGACGATTGGCCGCTCCAGCTCCTCCTCGAGGATCTCGGGATGGCGCTTCAGGTCCCTGGCAAAGCGCAGACGGTTGGACAGCATGCGCACGATTTCGCCACGGGCCATGATCGCCCCGAGCCGGTTGAGGCTGGCCTCGCGATTGAGCGCGTCCACGTAGACGCGAAGACCCTCCCGGAACGAGAGGTCTCCGAATCCGCTCAGCCCGGTGTCCTGGCGTGCCTGCTCGACAAGGTCATCGGCGGAGATGTCGCCCTCGGCGTCGACGGCCCAGGCTGGGGGCGTCGAGCTCACGACGCGGAACGATATACGCGGCGGAGATGCGCCCGGGCAGCGGATCAGCGGGCGGAGCATGGCTCGCGGCCTTCCGGCGGAGCCCGCGCACCTAACACCGGGCGACGGCTCAAGCAAGGGCGACGTGCTCATGCTCAAACGGCAATGCGGCCGCACTGACGTCGCGACGCGATCATCGTTGTGCGTTGACGGTGGCGAGGAGCCGCCGGGCGTCTTCGTGCCAGCGATCGATTGCTTCTGCCGCTCTCGACGAAACCTCATCGAGGTTCTGAACGAACCCGTGGACCATGCCCTGCTCGCACCGTTCGACGACGCTGACGCCCGCCCGACGGAGGGCGTTCGCCAGAGCGTGACCCTCGTCTCGCAGAGGATCATGATCCGCCGTGACCACCACGACCGGTGGCAGCCCAGCCAGATCCGCAAATGGCGGGCTGACCGTTGGGTCAGCGACCGGGACACCAGCCGGGATCCACTGCCCGACCGCCCACCGCAACGACTCGACGTCAAGCCCCCAGCCCTCTCCGAGCTCGCGGACGCTGCGGGTCCCCAAGCGCAAATCGGTGTTCGGGCAAGCGAGCAGCAGACCGCCGCAACCGTTCCCCAAGTCCCGAAGACGCACGGCAATGAGCAGCGCTAGGTGGCCACCTGCGCTATCGCCGGCAATCACCGACGCCGGGCAACCGAGTTCAGCGGCGACCCACTGGACAGCGGCCAGCCCATCCTCAACGGCAGCCGGCCACTGGTGCTCGGGCGCCCGGCGGTAATCGACGGCGACCACCTGCGCGTTGCCAGCGACGGCCAGACGCCGGCACGTCCGGTCGTGGGTCTCGAGATCACCAATCATCCACATCCCACCGTGTAGATAGACGATCGCGGTCGCGTCAGCGTCCGCCGGCTCATACACCCGCACGGTCAGCCTGAATGAGCCCGCGCGGAGCGATCTGTCGCGGACCCTCGCGAGCCCCGGGTCGCGTGCACGCGCGAGCGCTCGCGCGCGTCCTTGAGCCCGAACCTCGTCGACGTCAAACCTCGCCGGGCCACGGCCGAGGCTCGCCAGCCAGGCACGCAGCTGTTCATCGACCGACCGGCTACCAAAATCTGCAAAGGCCATCGACCCCAAGGCTACGCGCCGATCCGTGAACAAGGACACGGGCCGCGATGTCCGCCGTGCTGACCTTTGGGCTTACGGCACCCACTCAGCCGTTTACCGAGTAGCTCGAGTTCGGATTGACCTCACGCAGTCGCGAGTAGAAACCCAGGTTCAGCTCGGCGCCCGTGTACCGGCACTGCACACGCAGCGGGTCGGCGTCGTGATCATGGCCGTGTTCGACACGGTCGATCAGCTCGGCCATCGCATGACCAGCCACCGGCGCGTTCTTGAATTGGTTGCCGCTTGTACCGATCGCCATGTAGAAGCCGGTCAGATCCGAGCGGTCATAGATTGGAATCCAATCGTCCGACACGTCGTAGAGATCTACGATACCCCGACGCTCGACCGGGATCCGAAGCGTCGGGATGCGGCGCGCTAACCGGTAAACCTGGGCCTCCCATTGTGCTTCGGTGACCCGCCGATCGTAGTCGTCTGGGCTGTCTACCCATACGCGCGGATCGCATTCGGGGTCCTCGCTGCCGACCAGGATGTGGTTGCCCGTGTCCGGCCGGAAGTAGATGCCGACGTCGCCGTCGGATGTATGAAGCCCGTCCACTTCGAAGTCGAAGCCGGGGGGTGCCGGGACGTGGTGAACCTCGTGCCTTAACGGACGCGTCTTCACCTTCATCCCCTCCTCCGCGCCGGCCATGCGGTTGATGATGAACGAGTGTGGTCCCGCGACATTGACAACAACTGGCGCATCGATTTCCCGCCCGTCGGCGAGGGTGACCCCGCGAACACGGTCCCTGTCACGACGGATCGCCCCGACCTCAGTCCGGAACAGGAACTGGGCACCGGAAGCCTCCGCCGCCCGCTGCAGGTTGTGCGTCGCGAGCTGTGGATCATTCACATATCCCGCACCTGGGCTAAATATCGCACCCTCGAGTTCGGCGTCCGGTTCCTCCCAGAACTCCTTGTCGCTGGGCCGCTTTGGCGGCCAGAAGGCCCGCAGGTCGTAGATCGGCATCCGCTCGCGAAGCGTGTTCAGATCCCATTCTTGATGCTCAACGCCCAGGTCCCGATAATGGCGAACCACCTTCTCGTGATGCCCCGAGCCGCTCTTCAGAAGAATCGAGCCCGAGTTGACATACCTCGCGGTCCCGGCGTCGTCCGTAACGCCGAGATAGTCAGCCCAATCCTGCCAATACGAGAACCCTTCGTAAGCCATCGCCACGCCCTCGCGCGATGAGTAGTGGGCACGCACGACCGCGCATGAGTTACTGGTCGGTCCATAGCCCGCCGCTGGCAGCCTGTCGATATTGAGCGTCTGATAGCCCTTCTTAGCGAGTTCGAAGGCAATCGCAGCGCCAATAACCCCGGCTCCGATGATCGCCACATCAACCTTTGTGTCTGGAGCGCTCACGCATCCTCCTCTTGAGTCGGGACGGCGGCGGCAGATCGCCCAGCGCCTAGCGCGAGCACCTCGACCACCCCTGAGTTCTGGGGCAGCCTCGGAAGTTCGCGTTCCTGAGCGTGCCAAGCCGCCGCAGCTCGCGGTAGCCCAGTTCGGCTTCGGCTCTTGGAGGCCGAGCCTTTAGCTCTCAAGCGACGCGCGATCGCGGCTTGGCCCCTCGGCGTGCGATCCCGCCTTTAGACTCGAGTGCTGGTTGTCTTACCGGCCCGCGTCCGAAGGTCCGAATCGTTGACCCTTCAGCAACTGCGATATTTCCTCGCCGCTTGCGATCATGGTTCTTTCACGGCCGCTGCTGACTCGCTGTACGTCGCCCAGCCGTCGCTCGCTGAGCAAGTGCGTCGTCTAGAAGCCGAGCTGGGAGTACGGCTGTTCGTGCGGACCGGCCGTCGGCTTACCCTCACTGAGGCCGGCTCCATCTTGGAAACGCATGCCAAGAGGGTCGTCGCCGCCGTCGATGCAGCCATCTCGTCCGTCAAGGGCGCTCGAGACCTGCAGGGCGGTACGGCATCGCTTGGGACCTTTGGCGTGGCCTACCGCTACTTCGTGAAAGAGGTAGTCACGACGTTCGTCGCCCGACACCCGGACGTGTCGGTGCGGGTGGTCGGCCAGCACAGCTTCGAAGTGACGGACAAGGTTCGGCGTGGCGAACTGGAAGCCGGCCTGGTGGCGCTCCCGGTCGATGAGTCAGGGCTCGTGGTCGAGCCGGTGATGTCCGACGAGATTCTCTACGCGGCGCTCTCCGGCCCGGAGACATCCGAGCCGATGTCGGTGGAGCGACTGGCCGAGACCCGGTTCATCGTCTACGAGGCGGTGTCCGGATGGAAGGACTCCATCAGACGTCAGCTCAGATCGCTGGCCGGCGACGCGGGTGTCGAGCTCGACGCCGCGATCGAGGTCGAGCACGTCGAGTCGGCGCTAGAGCTGGCCGCGACCGGTCTCGGCGGCACGTACGTGCTGCAAGCCGTCGTGGAGACGATGGGTGTGCCGCCAGGGCTCGAGGTCGTGTCGTTTTCGCCGCGGATCTTCGACACGTTCGCGTTCATCCGGCGACGGGATCACGCGCTGTCGCCGGCGACCGCCGAGCTCATTCGGGTCACCCGGGCGCGGATGGCCAGCTTCGGTCGGCCGGTCGTGCTCGACGCTGAGACCGGAACCGACCCAATCCAAGAAGAGTCGTTGCCTTCATCGCGCGAAGGTAAGGTGCCCTAGCGAACCCGGGGTGCCGTCCGTACGTTAGTCCGACGCTAACACGAGGCGCTCGGAAATGGCCGCCACCGAGCGCGACGAATCATCTCGTGGACATCGCGGCCCCACCAGATAGGACGCATCGGACCCTGAGATGAACCTAACCGACCTGTTGCATGCCGTCGATGCTCATGCTGAAGGTGAACTGACCCGCGTCATAGTCGGCGGGCTGCCCATTGTGCGGGGAACAACAATGGCCGAGAAGCGCGAGGCGCTGCAGAGCGACGACTTGCTACGACGCTACCTTCTCGGCGAGCCGCATGGCCACATCTGCATGCACGCGGTCTGCGTGTACCCGCCCTCTGATCCCGCAGCTGACGCCGGAATCATCATCATGGAGCCCACGGACTATCCCGCAATGTCCGGCTCGAACGCGATCTGCGCCGCCACGGTATTGCTTGAGACCGGAATGGTGCCGATGACGGTGCCGGTTACGAACCTCGTGCTCGAGACACCCGCGGGGCTCGTCCCAGTGGAGGCGCAGTGCGAGGCAGGCAGATGTCTCCGCGTCAAGCTCGAGAACGTTCCTGCCTTCGTGGTCGAGCTCGACGCGCCCGTTCACGTCCCCGGACTCGGGAGGCTCGAGGTTGACGTGGCGTGGGGCGGTGCGTTTTTCGCCTTTGTCAAAGCTGGGTCGGTCGGCCTGGAGATCGTCCCCGAACAGGCCGCGGAACTTGCTGCGATCGGGCAACGGATCACAACCGCAGCTGCGGAGCAGATCCCCGTGGTCCATCCAACCCGGGCCGATCTCCACACGGTGACGTTCACCAACTTCACCGGCGAGCCGCGTAACGGCGGCGATGGTCGAAACGCCAATGTGATCAGCCCGGGTCGCCTCGATCGCTCCGCATGCGGCACCGCAACCAGTGCTTTTCTGGCGGTCCTTCATGAGCGGGGCAAGATCGGCGTAGGAGAGGACTTCGTCAACGAGAGCATCATCTCGACGACGTTCACCGGTCGCATTGAGGGCCTTACGAAGGTGGGCCATATCGTCGCCGTACGCCCGAGCATCTCCGGCCGTGCATGGATCACTGGCACCCACCAGGTCGGTCGTGACCCCGAGGATCCCCTTGGCAAAGGCTTCGGGCTCGGCGACACCTGGCTCGGGGCAGAGCGCCGCTGGGACCAACGCGTCCCCGGCGCGCTCCCGGCCTAGCGCCCCGAGGCAGCGGACACAGCCGAGCCAAGAATCACGGGAAACGCTGGGGCAGCTCCCTAGGTTTGGAGGGCAACTCCCGGCCTCACGACTCGCCGATGGTCGAGATCGAGAGCTGCGACGGATGCTCAGGGTCGTGATAGATGATCTGCTCGGCTGGCTCCGGCGGCCCGGGCTCGCCGCCCCGGTTGGTGTTGCGGTCGAACCGCGGAAAGTCCGCCGAGGACAGATCGAGGCGAATGCAGTGACCGGCGGCGAACCGGTTGGCTGTAGCCCACATGTCGATTTCCAGGCGATAGATGCGGCCCGGCTGGAGCAGCTCAGCCACGCCATTCGGATTGCGATACCGCGCGCGTAGGGTGCCGCTCTGTATCTGAATCGCGCGCCCGTCAGGGAAGACGTCACACAGTCGCGCCGAGAAATCCGTATCGACCGCACTCGAACTCGCGTACAGCGTCAGTCGTACCGGCCCGACGACATCGACATCGTGGTCGAGCGGTTCGGTAGTGTACGACAGCACGTCCGGCCGCCGCTGGAGCTCGCTCACATCGACGCTCCCAGCGGTATACACGTTGGACAGGATATTGCCGCCGAGCGTCGGCGGAGGATCATGCGGGTCATACGTGTAACGGTCGGGTTCGGCCGGCTCGCCGACCGGAGCTGGACTCAAGACGCGACCCGAGCCGAGGTGCAACACGAGCGACTGCGCCTCCTCGGGCGGCCACGCCGTGGAGGCTCGCCACTCATTGGCGCCCATCAGGTAGTAGACCACCGCGGGCCACGAACTCAAGCTGCCGTCCCTAAGCGCGTCGTACCAGCTGTGCAAGACGGGGAAGATCTCGGGGCTACGATAGCTGCGCTGCAGATCCGGACAGCGATCGCTGCCCTCGTGATACCCCGGGCTCGCGTGGGCGCTGGGCGCAATCAGCAGCCGGCTGTTCCGCCGAACGTTCTCGCGCGCTTCCGTGGTCAGCAACCGCCACGTTTCCAACGTGTCATCCAGTCCCCAGTCGTACCAACCGGTGATCAGCAGCGCCGGCGCGTGCAAGTGAGCCGCTCGCTGCGGGTCCGGAAGCATGGTCGCGTCGTGATGCATCTGATGTCCGAAGACGCCGTAGAGCGCCTCCACCGCTACCGAGGTGACGCTGCTCGTCCCCACGGCCATGTTGATCAGGTCCGCTCGTTCGCGGCCGCTCATGGGTGTGTAGCGCTCCCACAGGTAGCGCTGGCGATCTTCCGCATCGAGTGTTCGAAGCTCTGGATAACGTTCTAGCAGCGCTTGTGTGAGCGGCGTATGCACCGGGTCGTTGAAGTAGCCGCCGGCGAGCGTTTCGTCGAGCATGAGCCGCTCGAGCTCCGGATGGTCTAGCGCGACCTTGTCTGCACCCTTGCCGACCGAGCGTGAATAGGAGTTCACGTACATGTAGTGGCGCGGCCGCATCGTCGCCACGGTGCCAAGCCCGCCAACCTCAGGCGCGATCCCGGACATGGCTTCGTGCATACCCATGCAGAACTGGGTCTGGGCAACGTACGAGCCACCACAAGCACCGAGAAAGCCGTCGAACCAGTCCTGTTCCGTCACCCAGTCCACGAAAGCCAGGCTGTCCTCCTCCTCGTACACGTAGTACTCCCAGGTGTCCGGCTCGCTGTCCCCCGTGCCGCGGCAGTCCTGAGCGATGACCACGTAGCCCCACTGGGCCAGACGGTCGAATCCCTCCCGAAACTTAGTCCGATCGTACGGTGTGCGCATTGCGATGGTCGGTGCAGGCGCGCCCGGCGGGCGATAGAGGTCGGTTGCGAGTCGCACTCCGTCTCGCATTGCGACCCACGCGGTCTCATGTGTGATGTCAGAGGCCGAATACCGGACGACGGGGCTGGTCTTCCCCGAAAGCCTCCCGGCTAGCGCCGGCGCCACGTCGGTTAGCTTCTCAGAACTCATCGGAACCCCCTGCCGGGGTCGCCGCTTCACTTCGTACACCACTGCCTCTTTCTCGTAGTCCCCTCACACCCACACCTCGCCGCTCACCCGCACGAAATTTCCTCCCATCACCTTTCTGATGTCATCATCGGAATAGCCCCGGCGTAGCAGCTCCTCTGTTACCCGAGGGAGTTCCTCGGGCTGGGCCATGTCTCCCGATCCGGTCGACGTGTCGGCCAGCAGACCCGGCCATGTGCGGTTCGTATGCCCGGTGTCCTCCGGGTCGAGCACGGAATCCAGCCCAATGCCCACGTACTCAATACCGACCAGGTCGACGACATAGTCGATGTGCCGTACGATCCGCTCCGCGTCGCAGGTGTCTCCACCCAGGAACGAACCTATCCCGTTGATTCCGATTACGCCTCCCGTCGCGGCGCATGCCCGGATCTGAGCATCGGCGATGTTGCGCGGGTGATCGCACAGGACGCGCGGGTTCGAATGCGAGTAAATCACCGGCTGCGACGACAACGTAGCGATCTCCAGCGAAGCCGATTCGCTGATGTGCGAACAGTCAACCACCATGCCGACGCGGTTCATTTCGGTCACCGCGGCACGCCCGAGCGCGGTCAGCGGCGCATCCCCGTCGAGGCAGCCCCCGCACAGTCCGTTTGACTTGTTATAGGCAAACAGCATCTGGCGGACACCGAGCTGGTAGTAGACGCCGATCATGTCCAGGTTTCCGTTGAGTGCATTGCCGCCTTCGAGGTCGAAGCCGACGGCGAGCTTTCCTTCCTGCTTCGCCCGGTGGACATCATCGATCCCGTCGACGAGGAGGAAGTCATCCTGGTGGGTATCGAGCCACCGCCGATAATGCGCGGTGGATTCGAGCGTCTGTTCCCATGACATCGCGATGTCGAAGCCAACGTTGATGCTCAGGTATGTGCATCCTGCCCGGCGCCACCGCTCCAGGAAGCTCAGATCCGGATGGAGGAAGGGCGCGAAACCCGCGTGGTTGTCCCAGACAAGAGCGTCGGCGTGAAGGCTGCTCGCAGCAGGTGTGAGGGTCCCAGCTTCAGACATGGTTCACCTCTTTCATGAGTCTTGGTCCGTGTTCGCCGATAGCGGTGTCGATGGAGCGCCGACCGGTGCAGTGGCGTCAGTTTCCCCGAGGGTCGGAACGGAGTCGAGGAGTTCACGTGTGTAGCTGTGAGCCGGGGTCGTGAACACCTGCTCGACGGGGCCTTCTTCGACGATCTGACCGCGTTCGAGGACGACAACTCTGTCGGCGATGCTTGCGACCACGCCAAGGTTGTGCGTGATGAACAGGAGCGACAGACTAAGCTCGTCGCGAATCCCACGTAATAGCTGAATGACGGCCGCCTGCACAGAGACATCGAGCGCGGAGGTGATCTCGTCACATATCAGCAGCTCGGGGCTTGCCGCGAGCGCGCGGGCAATCGCGACGCGCTGCCGTTCACCGCCCGACAGCTCGCTCGGGTAACTGCCCGCCAGACGCTTCGGCAGTCTCACGCGCTCGAGCAGGCTCGATACTTCGTCCTTCGCTTCGGCGCGCGACAAGTTCCGCAACAGACGGGCTGGCCTCGCGACCTGCTCGCCGACGAGCTGCCGAGGGTTCAGCGACTCGTACGGATTCTGAAAGATGATCTGACAGCGGCGTCGTAGCTGGCGCGACCGCTTATGGGCGCGCGGCGGCAGCGCGGTGCCTCCGAGAAGAATGGTCCCGCTTGCCGGCGCGTGTAGCCCAGCGATAGCCCGCGCGATCGTCGTCTTGCCGGATCCCGACTCTCCGACGAGCGCAAGGCACTCTGACGAACCGACCGTGAAGGAGACGTCACGAGCCGCCACAACCGTGTCCCCGTGGCCCTCGTGTACGACCGTGATCCGCTGAACATCGAGTAACGCTGCCTGAGTAGACGCCGTCCTCACTAGAAGCCCTCTGCCATGCGCGAGCGCCGGTGTTCGATCCGCCTCGGAGCACCGTACGAAACGGGTGGCGTCGATTGCGCGAAGCGGCGGAAGCTGTTCATCGCAGCGCGCGACCCTCTGAGAGCAGCGCGGGGCAAACGCACAACCGGCGGGCCGGTCGTTCAAGCCGACGGCGGCGCCGGGAATGCCCTCGAGCTCCATCGGCCTGGAGTGGTCCGGAATCGCGGCCACGAGACCGCGCGTGTAGGGGTGGCGCGGGTTCCGGAGGATCGCGGACGTTGGGCCCTCTTCAACGATGCGCCCTGCATACATGATCGCGATGCGCCCAGCGATCTCTGACAGGACGGCGAGATCGTGGGAGATGTAGACCATCGTCACCGCCCGCTGCTCCGCCAGCCGTCGTATCTCGCTCAGCACTCGACCTTGAGTCACCACGTCTAGCCCGGTCGTCGGCTCGTCGAGCACGACGAGTGCCGGCTCGCCCGCCACCGCGCTCGCGATCAGCACACGCTGCTGTTGGCCTCCAGACAGCTGATGCGGAAAGCGCTTCGCGAACTCACGTGAAGTGGGTAGGTGGACCGACCCGAGCGCCGAGGACACCGCCGCGTTGAGTTCCGCAGCACGCGTGGTCTTTTCCAACATGTCCGCGACGAATGAGCCCACCCGCAAAGCCGGGTTGATGTTGGTCGCCGGGTCCTGCGGCACGTGCGATACCACGCGGCCCCGAAGTCTCCGTGCCGAGCGCTCATCCGCCAGCGGAATCTCCTCCCCGGCGATCGCGACCCTCCCACCGGTAATCCGCATGCCTTCCCGGGCATAGCCCAGCAAGGCAAGGCCCGTCGTCGTCTTCCCCGAGCCGGATTCGCCCGCAAGGCCAAGCGTATCTCCCGCGGCCAGACTCAGCGATACGTCCTCGACGACGGGCAGGCCCGAGTCCAACTCGACACGCAGATCCCGCGCCGTGAGCGCAAACTCGGGGACACTATTGTCGGGAGAGCGTGACGGCGGGCCAGGTTCGTCCTCCCCACTTGAGCCTCCATTCGCCTGCATGACGTAGACCTCGCCGTTGGGTCCAAGATGAGCGCCTGAACTCACGCCTCAATCTCCGGTGCCGCGAGCGCCAGGACCTTTGATTCTTCCGGCCGCGCAGGAGCGCGCCCGACCATGAACGAGATCACATCACCCATGAGGTTGACGCCCAGAGTGAGCGCCACGATCATCAGAGCCGGCGCTACTGTAGCCCACACGTTGAGCGACAGGATCGGCCGGTTCTCCGAGATCATCAGCCCCCAGTTCGCCGCTGGCGGGTTCAGACCAAGGCCGAGGAAATTCACCGCAGCGACCAGCAGCACTGCCGCCGTCAAGCAGAGCCCGAAGTTCGCGAGAACCGGCGCCAGTATGTTCGGCAGGATTTCGCGCCGCAGGATCGCGGTGGTCCGCTCGCCGCGCACTACAGCCGCTTCCACGTAACTCTGTACCGCCACCTGGCGTGTGGCTGAGTACACGATCCGGACAATCCCCGGTGTCTGCACGACCGCTATGCCGACGATGAGTACCAACTGGCTGTTGCCGAAGCTCGTCGTCACAAGGATGAAGAACAGCAGCGGTGGAAAGGCCAGAATCACATCGACCGTCCTCATGATCACCGGATCGGCTAGCGATCGGCTGTAGCCCGCAATCAACCCAGTGCTCGTACCAACCAAGAAGGTCAGCAAAGTCGCTGCGAGCGCCAGCCACAAGACACTCCGCCCGCCCCACAGCACACGACTGAGGACGTCGCGTCCAAGGTAGTCGGTGCCAAGCGGGAATGACGAACTCGGAGGGCTTCCCGGCGCCGATACGAGCGCGTCCGGCGCGTACGGTGCGAACCAAGGCCCCGCGACGGCGATAAACGTGACGATGCTGACGATCGCCACACTGATCCGGCCGCGTCGTGTCGACAGCAAGGCTCGGAACATCACAACTGTGTCCTCAGTTTTGGTACCAGCAACACGACTAGGACGTCCGCGACGATATTGATGCCGATGTATAGAGCGGCCAGGATCATCGCGATCGCCTGCACCTCGGTGTTGTCATGAGCCGTGACGGACGCGATCAGTGCCGAGCCGAGTCCCGGATAGTTGAACACGGCCTCAGTAACGATGACTCCGCCAAAGAGATACTGGATCGTCAAGGCGAAGATCTGGACGCTCGGCGCGAGCGCATTGCGGAGCACATATCGTCTCAGAACCTTGGCCTCCGACAGTCCGTGCAGACGTGCGGTCTCGACGTAGTCGGTCCGTAGCACTTCAATCGTCCCGGCACGCACGAGCCGCACCGTCCACGCGACCGACACGCCCATCAGCGTCAACACTGGGAGCACGAGAACGTTCGGATGCAGCAGTGGCCACTCCCCCGGCGCGACAAGAGATACCGGCGGCAGCCAGTTCAATATCACGAAGAAGAGCACGATCAGCAACGCTCCGAGCACAAATTCTGGCATCGCCACCAGCACCAGCGTGACGGTCGCAATCAGGTGATCCGCTGGTTTGCCGTAATAGACGCCCGACACCACTCCCAGGAAGAGCGACAACGGGATCAGCAACAGAATCGTAACCAGCGCCAACGTCGTGGTGTTCGCGAGAGGACCTCGAATCAGCGGCCAGACCGGTGCAGTGGCGTCACCCTGCGCTATCCCCGCGGCCGAGTTACCGAAGTCTCCGTGAATGAAGTCGCCCAACCACTTGAGGTACCGATTGGGAACCGATCCAGTCCACCCCAGCCGATGGTCGATCTGGGCGACGGCCGCTGGTGTCGCGGCCTTGCCCAGTACCGCAGAGGCTGGACTGCCGGGCAGCACAACCGTGGCGGCGAACACAATGACCGAGGCTACGAACAGGGTCGCGAGGCCAGCCGCCAATCGCCGAACGATGTAGCGCAGCAGGCCGTGGCGCCGCCGAGTTCGGCTTTTGGCGGTCGGAGGGGCGTCAGCCCAGATCGCGCTCGCTTCCATTGCCTCAGGCTAGGCCCCAGTTCCACGTGTCCGCTAGGTTTACTCCGCCCCAACCGGGCTCGCCCAAGCCCCGCACATTGGGGGCCGCCGCGTCGGTCGTCTGCTGCCGTCCCCAGACGACGTAGCCTCCGCTGTTGTACTGAATCTCCTGCAGCTGATTCCACACCACCTGCGCCTTGGCGCGGTCCGTCGTGGCCAGTGCCTGGTGGTACAAGCTCTCGGTCGTCGGATCGGTCCAGTGCGTCTCGTTGTAGACCGCGCCCGGTATCAGGGCACTCCCCCAGAACTGCTCCAGCGAGATGACGCCCCAGTAGTCCTGCGCGAGCGGCATCTTGGCAAATAGCTCGCTCGGATTGAAGTAGGCCGCCTGGGTGCGCTGGCGCACGCTGATGCTCACATTTGCGGCTGCCGCTTGGCGCGCATACACCTCAGCCGCGGGAATGGTCACGCTCTGCATATTCGTGGTGTTCAGGACTACCCGCAGATCACCTTGCCCGGCCGACTTGAGCAACGACTTGGCTTGCTCGATATCTTGCTCGCGCTGCGCGAGGTGAGGATTGAAGAACTCCAGGCTTCCATTCGCGAGGACATCGTTACCGACGACTCCGAAGCCGTCCAGAGCGATCTCGACCAGCTGTGGACGATTAGCGATGAGCTTCAGCGCCTGCCGCACCCGCACGTCATTGAAGGGCGCCACGTCGACACGCATGTTGATCGTCTCGAACCAGGTTGGATACCCTACGAGAACTACGAACTCACCGTCTGGATTGTTCACGTTCGCCTTCGCCTGGGCAGTGGTCAGCGGGCTGCAAATGTCGATGTCGTGCGCCAGAAGAGCGTTCAGTCGCGCCGAGTCATCGTTAATCGAGATGATTTCGAGCTGGTCGGGATAAGGCCGGGGATGATCCCAGTAATCCTTGTTCGCGGTAAGAACGCTCCGCTGCCCTGGTGTAAACGATTGCAACTTGTAGGGACCGGTGCCAACTGGCTTGTCGAAGTTCTTGGTCCCATCTTGAATGATCGCGCTCTGGATAATGCACATGAAGGTCGGCCAGCCCGCGTCCGGCGTCTTCAGGGGAACCTGGACAGTGTTTGGCCCCAGCTTCTTGAGGTCAGCCAGTCGTACGTTGGCGACGTTCGGATTGCCGAGGTTCGAAGGCTGGCCCATAGCGCGCATCGAGTAGATGACGTCATCCGCTGTGAAGGGCTTGCCGTCGTGCCATGTGACGCCTTGGCGGAGCTTGATTTCCCAGACGGTCACGTCCTTATTTGGCTCGAAGCTGAGAGCGAGCCCAGGAAGCTGGCGATTGAAATTCCCCTCGCGATACAGCGAGTCATACACAGCATTGACGTGGAGATAATCGACCTCGGCGGCCGCTGTGCCAGGATTGTAGGACTCGCCGGATCCGTTTCCGATTACCCCGACTCGCAACGTGCCACCGGGACTGGGAGTCCCGGTGACAGCACTGTTCGAGGCGTACCCGTTCGCCATCTTAGAACTACTTGCCTGGGCCGTCGTGGAAGCTCCGCTCGGACTCGCGTCCGAGTTGCCACTTCCACCGCACGCCGCCAGCAAGCCGGCCATGCCGACCCCCGCCCCGATAGCCCCCGACCGCCCGACGAACTGCCGCCGGGTCAGCCCTGCCTCAGCCCCGAGCGCCGAAGGAGGGGTCATCTTTTCATTCTCGCGAACGTTCACGCTGGGCCTCCGCTTGGTCGCCGGTGCTCTCGCATCCGACGGTAGACAGTCATGGGTGGGGCGAGACGGAAACGAGCGGACCGACCTAGATCCTTCTGTTGTACTGGCTCAAGGGGCGCGCTTGGCGAAGCGATACACCCGCTTCTCACAGGCGCGCGCCACGCTTCCGGCCGCCCGGTCGCCAAGCGTCGGCCGTCAGGAGGTCGTTCTGTGAGCGGCCGCTGTCGGCGCCCTGTGATGGTCATTGGCATGTAGCGTCTGCGGTGCCGGCGCCGATGCATGGCCTCAGGCTGTCGTCCTCCGCGACCGTAAACGCCTCGAGATGCGTCCGCCGGAGGCCTGCTGGGCGCCCGGCCGCCTCGAAGCCACGGTGGGCGCTGTGTCCAGGCTCGACATGTTCTCTCTCGCTCTCTCGTTGCGGTCGGGACCACCTTGGCGCGATCCACTGCACTCGGAAGTTATTGCGGCTCGTATAGGGTTGACAGACCAAGCTGCCTTTGATGTCCGAAGGCTCTGGCTTTGCCCGCTCGGACCCCTAGACGAGGGATGAGCTCGGGATTCGGATCGTGCTCCAGCGGACCCTCCCCATAGAGGCGGATCAACCGCGACCATGCCCCCGCAGCCCGGTCGGTCCGGCCATGCTCGATAAATAGCCGTCGCCGATCGCGCCTGGCCCCCTCCGATTCCAGGCTCGTGCAAGACCACGTGCTTGCGGGCCGCGCTTCTGGCGAACGCCAGATGTACAGGAGGCCGCTGCTTCCCGATCGCCATCATGGTCGCGCGTTCTCGCCGACCTCGTCGTACTCACCGGCATGGACGAGCATTCCTTATGTCGCCAGCTGCGGGCTTTCGTGCCAGCTCCTACCGCGCGCGGCTTCCGTGATGTAGAGCCTGCGTCTATGGGGGCAGAACAACGTCTCGGACTTGCCGCTCATGCGGCTGATGGTCGCAGTTGGACAGGACGGCTAATGCTGTCTGAAGGGCCTGGGGGCCTTTGGCGGATCACGGCGAGGTCATCTGACGCTCGCGGTCGATAGGGCGAGCTGGAACGATCCCCGCGATGCCGCGGCCGCCGGCATCGAGGCTCCTCAGCATGACCAGCGGCGCTCGAGCTCAAGGGGACCGAGTCGTTCTGGGACTCCGACCGCCTCTTGCTCTGCGTCAAATCAAAGCTCGGCGCGCTCGCCGGTTGACGGCCACCCTCACCATATGCCGGGTAACAGCCGCCATCGGATTCGAGCGCGGTAAGCCGCGTACTCGGGACCGTCGAGATGGCGTTCCTCGGCGGCGATCCGCACCACCTGCCAACCGACGGCGATGAGGTCGACGATCAGGTTGCGAATCGAAGCGCTCTGCATCAGGTAGCCGAGACCTCCGATGATGTACGCGGTGTACAGCGGGTGGCGGACGATTGAGTAAGGCCCAGATGTGACGAGTCCGCGATTGGCCGCGACGATCCCGTACGAGCGCGCCAGCTTCGAGAATGCCCAAGCCCATAGCGCGAGTCCAGCGATCTGGACCCAGAATCCAACCGCGACGCCCCAGGCGGCGTGGTGCCCGTCCGGTCGCACGAGAAACGAAGTGAACCAACCAGCGTAGGCAGCGATCCAATCGAGCGGACGGCGACTCACGGACCGAGGGGGCCGCCTGATCACGAAGACCGCTGCTACCCAGACCTGTTGTACGAGAAAGACGAGCCCGATCAGGCTGCCGGTCTGAGCGAAGGAGCGGAGGTTCGGCAGCAGGAGGTAGACAGAGAGTGCCGCGCCCGCCAGGTTGCCGGGAAGAGCGCCGAGCCACCGCGGCAGGTTGGCGAGCACCGAGTTCCGCGTTACAGAACTCTGGCGTGCTGCAGATCGTCCCGTCGGGGCTTGTGGCATCCCGTTGTCTCGCCTACGTCACTGGGAGAAACGATCTCCCGTCTGATATGACGCCGGCGGTGGGCGCGTCCTTCCCGGCCCGACATACCCCGCTGTCTGCCGCCGCGCGTGTGGTCGGATAGGCTCGCGACGACACGAGCGGCTGTGGAGGGGTGATGTCCGAGGAGAAGTCGACAAACGGACCGAGCGTCTTGGGCTTGGTCGCTGTCGGGATCGGGATCGCGCTCGCGCTCGTTTCGCTGTTCCTCCCGAAGCTCGAGGTCGATACCTACCTGCAGTCAACGGGCATCAATTACGGAGATCTCGGAACCGTCGCACCGCTGACCGTCAACTCGATGTTTCAAACGGGGAGCGGCGCGCTGATCATTCTCTGCAGCGTGGTGGCCAGCGTCGGGTTCTGGCGCCACTATGGGTCCGGGAAGAGGACCTGGGCCCCGCTGCCGGCGGGCGCGGGGCTGATCGCGATCGCGATCTACCAGAGCACGGGGGACCGCGTCTACGTCACGGCCAACCTCGACTCGTACTGGCGGTTCGCCAAGGGTTCGCCTAGTTTCGGTATCTACGTCGTCGCCGCAGCAGGAGCGCTGTTGCTCCTCGGCGGGATCTTGTGCGCCCAGCTGCCGGAGACGGTGCGAAAGCTGGGCCGTTCCAGCCGAGCGCAGGGTCTCGACGAGGGTCCCGTCGCACCCTGACGACGCACGCCGTCCGGCCCACCGCTCGCTCTGAGCAAAGGGATAAGTCGATTCGGTTCCGAGCTAAAGCCTTTCTTCCAGCTCGGCCGCCTGCTGATCGTGGCGGCCTGCGCTTTGTCCCGCGCGAATGGCCCGCCGCTCGGCTTCTGTGGCGCGTGCGTCCAGCTCTTGGGCCCGCGCGGCCTGCCGCTCGGCCGTGGCGGCGGCCTCGGTCGCTTCGCGACGCAGGGTCTCGGCCTCCGGACTCAATTCCTGCGCCCTGGCGGCGTGGGCGTCGGCTGCTTGCCGATGTGCGGCGGCCTCTGAAGCCGTCCGATCGCGCAGCAGCTGTTGCTGCTTGCTACGGCGTCGGGCATAGACGGCCACAAGCGCGACGACGATCACCACGACCACGACGATCACAATGATCACGGCTACCGACATACGTACCTCTTTTCTGGTTCCTCCTAGGGAGCAGACCGCTCGAGGGATGAGAAACGCAACCCCAGCGGGCAGAAGAGGGCTACCCGCATCCGGCTCTCCGCTCACACACGGATCACCGCGTGCCGTCGCTGGGGGGCCTACGACTGCCCAAAATTAAAACTTCTCATAACCGCCGAGGGGTAGCCTGACGGCGAATCGTCATCGGGCAAGGTCTCGCCGATCACGGTTCATGGGTGCGGCGGAGCTGCTGAGAGGAGTAAGGGATGTTTCGTGTTGGTGGCGGCGCGTGGGTGGTCGGCATCTTGGCGCAGCTCCGGGTGCCCGTCGCAGTGTTGCTCGTTGCCTTGTCAGGGATGGCGGCGTTCGCCGGCCGTGAGCCTGGCGGCAGCCGCAGGCCACGCTCACGGTGTCGGCGATGGCCGCATCGTCTTATGCATCCACTCGCCGAATGAGGAGCTCGACCCCACCGACGTCAAGCGGCGAGCCCATCTGTTCTCCGCGTTTGAGCCCGTGCCGCCAACCTGGATACCGGTGAACGCCGAGGACAGCACTTAACGAGCGAACCGTCCCCCGAGGTGAGCCAATAACTGTCACTTGTCGCCCCCGTCAGTGTCCGCCGTCCTCCCCGGTTCAAGTTACAAGCGTTGTGATGCGCGGTCGGGCGCCCGATGAGTTGAGATAATCGTGGCGGTGGTCCTGGCGGCGCCGTAACGATCAGCTGGGGGGCGTCGTTTCGTCCGACCCCGAGCCAGAGGGGAACTGCCATGTCATCCCAGCGCACAGCTGAACATACTTCGCCTAGCCCGCAGAAGCCCGAACCGACCGCGTGTGTCGAAGTGAGCGAAGCTGATCTAGTGGGTTTGCGCCGGCTGGCGAGTGCGGCGGGCGTGAGCGAAAGCGAGTCCGGGCGCTTTGGTGAGCTCTTGAGTTTCACCTTGCGCCGCGGCATCGATGAGAGCTCGAAGACGGCCGGATTACCCTGGCCTCCGGATTCGGCCGAGTTAGACGTGGGCAAACGCTGCGGCGCTCTCGACGTTACGACCCCCCACCGGAGCCGCGTCTCACCGGCCACGCACCCGGACGGTTCGCCGCCTTGCGCTCGGCGTCGCGGCGGTGGCGACAGTGATCTTGATCATCGGTAGTTACGCAGGTGATTGGTCTCGGACAGGATTGACCCAGAACGGCCAGGTTTGGGATTGGATGCAGCTGTTGCTGCTGCCGGTCGCGCTTGGGACCTTTCCCTTGTGGCTGCGCTTCTCGGGACAGATGAGCCCAACGCGCCGAAGGGCTCTCGGGTGTGCCGTACTTGCATTCCTCGTGTTCGTGCTGCTCGGATACGTCCTGCCGCTGACCTGGACAGGCTTTCGGGGTCACGCACTTTGGAACTGGTTGACCCTCATCGTCCTTCCGATCACGATCACCACCGCGACGATCTGGCCGAAGACCGGTCGCACGCTACGCCCCTTTTACATCGTCGCCGCGTCGGCTCTCGGCCTGGCTTGGGTCGTGACCTTAATTGGCGGGTACATCGGCGATTGGACGTGGACTGGCTATCCGGGCAACACTCTGTGGGAGTGGGTGGAGTTGCTGCTCGCTCCGATCGCGATCACCACTTGCATCGTCCCCGAGCTCATCCGGGTCGTAGCGGGCAAGGCCGCCGACGGGCCGACTCCCGGCGCGGACGGGTAGGCTGTTGCCCGTGAGCGACGACTGGCGACTCCGCGTGGTCTTCCAAGAGGCCGGCCATATCGAGAAGCTGACCGATCGTGTCGAGGCCTCGGAGCTCAAGCGCGATCTCGAGACGTCGTTTCACGACCGCCTCGCCGTGTCGGGCGATGGCGAGGAGTTGTTCTGTTACGCCGGTACCAGGGAGCAGGCTGAGCAGGCCGGCGAGCTCGTCCGCTCGCTCGCGACAGAGCATGGGTGGCACGTAGACCTCGAGCTGCGGCGGTGGCATGACTCGGCCGAACGGTGGGAGGACCCGGACATCCCACTCCCGGAAACCGATGCGGCGCGGGCCGCTGAGCACGCTGAGCTCATCGAGGCAGAGCGGCAGGAGCTGGACACGCGGGGGTACCCCGAGTTCGAGGTGCGAGTGGAATTCGACTCGCACCGCGCGGCGACGGCGTTCGCGGACAGGCTCCGGGAAGAGGGGTTTACGTGTGTCCGGCGTTGGAAGTATCTGATCGTCGCGGCGACCGACGAGGACAGCGCGAACGACTTGGCCGCGCGCCTGCGCGACGAGGCCGGTCCGACGAGCACGGTCGTCGCTGAAGGGAGCGGTAAGGCCGCTTACGACGAGCGCCCGACCAGCCGGTTCTGGTTCCTCGGAGGCCTAGCCGGATAGTCGCTCGCGAGCGCCGGACTCGACCGGAGCGTACGCGTCGATCAGCGTGACGAGGCCGTCCCTGACCTCGGCATCGTCGGTCAGCGGGCCGACGATCGCCGCGATGGCCGCATCCCGGAACGACAGTCCCTCGCTGATCAGAGCCGCCGCCGCGATCAGCGTCCGCGTCGAGGCAGCCTCGCGCAATCCCGCGTCTGGCACGCGACGAATCGCCTGCCCCAAGCTGACCAGTGCGGCGGCCAGCGCTGGTTCGACCCGCGCCTCGAGACGCAGGATCTCGAGTTCGAGATCGGGTGGGGGGAAATCGAGCTCGATCACGACCATCCGCTGCCGCGTGGAGGTCTTCAGATCCTTGAGCACGCTCTGATAGCCGGGGTTGTAGCTGACGACGAGCATGAAGCCGTCGGCCGCGCGCAGCCGCTCGCCTCCGAGCCGCTCGAGGTAGAGCTCGCGGCGGTGGTCCGTGAGTGCGTGGATCGCGACGGTGGCGTCCTGTCGGGCCTCGACGATCTCGTCGAGGTAGCAGATTCCCCCGGCGCGGACCGCACTCGTGAGCGGGCCGTCGACCCACACCGTCTCGCTGCCCCGCAACAGGTAGCGCCCGAGCAGATCCGATGCAGTCATGTCCTCATGGCAGGACACCGTGAACAACGGAATGCCGGCCCGGTCGGCGATGAACTCAACCAGCCTCGTCTTGCCACAGCCGGTTGGACCCTTGAGCATGACGGGGAGACCCCGGCGCCGAGCGGCTTCGAAGATCTCGACCTCGCCGCCGACCGGCACATACAAGGGCCGCGTAGCCGCCAGCTCCGACGGCGGCTCGGGCTCATGCATGAATTCGGTCACCGACGTGTTCTTGCGATCTCCCGACGCGCAGGAGCAACAGGGTAGCCGCTGCGCGTCGACGCTCGCGACCGCACCGGGCGCCGGCTCGCGATCGCGGCGCGCATCGCCTCGCGGAACAGTGGCTGGACATGGCGCTCGAGCGCCGAGGCGTCCGGCAACCGCCGATACGGGACGTCGCCCCAAACCCGCTCCAGCATCGCCGCATCGGTGCGGGCTCGCACGCTGACGCAGGCACACCCGATCCCCCTCGTGACCGTCTCGCGGAGCGCCTGGCGAGTGTCCGCCTGCGCATAGATGCGTTCGTAGTCTTGCTCGTAGGGCACTCCATCGCTGAGCAGAACCAGCAGCATCAACGAGGTGCCGGCACGACTCGAAAGCATGTGCGCGCCATGGCGGATCCCGGCGCCAAGCCGGGTGAAGCCACCTGGGGTCAGTGCGGCGAGGCGCCGCTGCGCGGCCGGGTCGTATCGATCGTCGAAGTCTTTGACGCGCAGAAAGCGGATTGCCTTCGGGCCTTGCGAGTGGAATCCGTACGTCGCGACCCGGACCCCGAGCTCCGCAAGGGCTGCCGTCAGCCTCGCCGCGACCATGCGCTCCTCGTCGAACACCCGCACTCCGTCGGCGGATTGCCCGGTCGAGCCCGTCGCATCGAGCAACACCAGGACGCCGAGGTCGCGCGCTGTGCGACGCCTCGTTTCATACACGCGCGGATCACCGGGGCGTCCGGCGGCGCGTTCGACGACGAGATCGAGCAGCGCGGTCAGATCCAGCCCGTCGCCGTCGGCCTGGCGTCGGTGGCGCTCTTGGGTGAGTCCGAGCCGGGCCAAGCGGCGGCGCAGCCGCGCGTCGTGTGACGAGATCGGGGCCGGCTCCCGCTTGGGCTCGCGGGGATCAATCTCTCTGACCGCGCACCAGTCCCGACGGTAGTCGCCACGCACGCAGTCCCATTCTGGATAAAGCCCGCCGCTGGAGGCCGGGACCGAGTCGAGCGTCAGCGCTCCGGGCGGCTCCGTGGTCGCGCGGTTGGCCGCCACGGCACCCGTGTTCCACCCACCGGCGAGCAACTTGGACGGACCGCCGCGCCCGGCCTCAGCGGACCGGCTGATGCTCGGGAGCTTTTCGATCGCCGAGGCCAGCGCGGTGCGGATTGGCGCCGGAACCAGCCCGCGGGCCCCGCCGCGCCCGTGAGCCGCGTCGTCGTCGAGCTCGCGCAACGCCGCTTCTACCCAACCCGGGGCCGCCGCCTCTGGTAGCTCCGCTCGAGGTGGGGCGCCCAGAAGCTTGAGCGGCTTGATCGTGCCAAGCCACTCCGGCGCCTCGGGCACGGCGTGGGCCGCGGAGCTTGCCCACGCGAGCGACTCCTGCGCGGAGCTGGGCACGGGACCGGCGTAAACCTCCGCTAACAGCGCGAGCACCCGCGTCGGCATCAGCGTGCCCAGCGTGTGAGCGGCCCTGACCGCCTCCAGCGACAGATACCGCAGCCGGAGAGAGCGCCGCCCGGCGAGCCTCGCCATGACCCGCGGCTCGAGACTGCCGGCGGCGATCAGCCCAGCCTGCACCACGACGACGCCCTGGAGAAGCGGCTCGGGCAGCTCGGGCAGGAAGATCGCCGTACCGTCGGTGTAGGCGCGACCCTGTGCGAGCGCGACGACGCGGACTCGGCGCCCCGCGATTGCTTGGGCGAGCAGCGCGAAGCGGGTAGGTCCCGCTGACTCGGGCTCGACGAGATCCTCTTGCACCAAGGCAGGACGATAACCCGCGCGAGCAACCGGTCCGGCCACCCATCCGCCCCTTCGACCGATCCTCATCGTCGACCTGGCGCTCTGCGGCAACGCGTCCGGACGTAAGGGTACTTTGCCGCGATTGGTTCGCTGGCTGGCGTGGCACATTGACGAGGTTGGCCCCGGTGATGCTCGAGATCGACCGGGCTGCCGAGCCTAACGACAAGCCGGAGGCCGGCCTCGACCCACGGCTCGTCGCCGCGTACGACTTGACGGAGTGCGCCGCCACACCCGGCCGGCTGGCATGGGTCCGCGGCCGCTGGGTCGGCCTGGCGATGTTCGTGGTGTGCGGAGTGGCGCTGTTCTTCTCATTTCTGGCCCAGGCCAGCACCGCCGCCGCCACCTCTGAAAGCAGCGGCCAGGCCCTCCAGGCCTGGGACATGCTGCACGGCAATCTCCTGCTGCACGGCTGGAGCCTGTCGGACGTGTCGTTCTATACGACCGAGCTGCCCGAGTACATGCTGGTGGAGGCGGTGCACGGACTGAACGTCCAGACCGTACATCTGGCTGCCGCGCTGAGCTACACGCTGACGCTGCTGCTCGCGGCGGTGTTGGCCAAAGGTCGGGCCACCGGCCGCGAGGCTGCGGTCCGGATGCTGATCGCCGGCGGGATCATGCTGGCGCCATCGCTCGGCTCGGGCACCCACCTGGTACTGGGCAACCCCGATCACCTGGGAACCCATGTTCCACTGTTGATCATCTACCTGGTGCTCGATCGGGTACGTCCGCGCTGGTGGGTGCCTCTGCTGGTCGGCGCGCTGCTCACCTGGGCGCAGATCGCGGACACCCTGGTGCTGTTCGAAGGCGCCCTGCCGCTGGCAATAGCCTGCGCGATCCGGATGTGCCGGCACCGCGGCGCGATCGTTGGACGGCGGTATGAGGCCATGCTGGCCGGCGGGGCAGTGTTGTCCGCCGTGGCCGCGCGAGTCGTGCTGCACCTCATCAACGCCGCCGGCGGTTTCTACGTCAGGTCCCCCGTAGCCGAGCTCAAGACCTTGTCGGCATTCACGACGACGCTAGGGACACAACTGGTCAGCGTGCTGAATACCTTTGGCGCCGACTTCTCGGGCCCGGCCGCCGCACCGTTTCCCGGCTTCGTCCACCTGATCGGTTTCCTGCTGGTCGTGGTGGCGCTCTGTATCGGGGTCCGGCGTCTATGGCGGGACAGCGACCTGATCGTGCAGATGCTCTGCATCGCCTTCATCCTCGTCTTCGCCGCGTACCTGGCCAGCACCCAGACCCAGCCCAACGAGATCGTCGGCCTGCTGCCGATAGGGGCGGTGCTGGCCGGGCGGGTGCTGGGCGGCCCGATAGTGGGCGGCCGGCTCCCGCGCCGAGGCCTAATCCCGGCGCTGGCTCTCCTCCTGGCCGGCTACATCGGGATCATGATCTACAACGTCAGCCGGCCGTCGGCCGGCAACCCCAGCGTAACTCTCGCCAGCTGGCTCGAGGCGCACCACCTCAGCTACGGGCTGGCCAGTTTCTGGGGCGCAAGCATCGAGACCGTGGCCAGCGGCGACCACATCCGGGTGCGGCCGGTCCGGCCGTACGAGAACCAGCTCGTGACCACGGCTTGGGAGTCCGACGCGTCCTGGTACGACCCGCGTCTCCACCAAGCCAGCTTTGTCATCGCTTCGCCGAGCCAGGACTGCTCTCTCTGCCTACGGCCTGCCGTTGTCAGCAAGGAGTACGGGCCTCCAGCCGCGACCTACCTCGTGCAGGGAAACATCATCATGGTCTGGGACAGGAATCTGCTGGAGGGGCTGCCCGAACTGTTCTGGTGTGGGCAAGGCTGGCCGTGGCGAAATCCTTCCGCCCCGTCCCGGCGGGCGTGTGGTTGAGCCGGAGCCCACGCGTCCGCGTCACGTCACCAGCTGCACCGTCGCCGACCGGGCGAGGGCGTGCCCGGATGCGTCGCGCGGCTCAACGGCGAAGTAGGGGCCATCGTTCGCCGTGGCGATGGCGGTCTCGAACCCCGTGCGTCGCGCCGAGCCTACGTATGCCAGGGACGAGCTTTGCGTCCCGGCCAGAACACCCCAGGACGCCACCGTGGTCGCGCCGTTCCAGCTCGCGTAGACGGTCGCCCCACCAGAGCGGGCGCTGGCAGCGGCCGCGGGTTGCTCGGTCGGATAGCCGGTCCAGGGTCGCGTGAAGGTGCGGTACGACGGATTTCCTAAGGGCATTACAGCGTCCATAACCTGCGAACCATCGGCGGCGAACTCGGAGTAGTAGGGAGTGGCACCCCAGCCGACGAACATCCCGCCATCAGGCAGCAACTCGGCGCTGCCCATGGCGTAAACCAGGAGCTGGGGATCGGGATGGGTGAACGCCCGGACGAGCCGGACGCGTCTCGCGGCCGGGTCTAGGTGCAGGATGAGCGCCCGCGACTGCCGCTCGTACGGCGGGGCCGCGCCGTTATCGAAAAGTGTCAGCGTCGTCGCTCCGTGCGGGCGCACGTGGTGCTGCCAGTAGAACTTCACGCCAGGGCCGAGCTGGAAGTCGGACCGCGTGCCGCCCAGCCGCCAGGCGATTTTGCCGGCTGGGCGAGTGACCTTGTAGACCGTCCAGGTGTTGCGCCCGGAGATGAGCAAGTCGCCGTCGGGCGCCTCCGCGATCGAGTTGACGTGGAAGTAGTCGTAAGGGGCGTCCGGCGTGCCCGCGGCGAACACCTCTCGGCTCTCGGTCAGCGGCACGTGGTCCAAGCTGTCCCACTCGAAGAGCAGCGCGCCCGTCGCGATGTCGACCTCCTGGACGACGCCTGACAGCACATAGCCGCGGACCGGTCCGCCCACGGCCGACAGGTCAACGACCGACTCTCGGTAGGCGGTGATCAGGGCGGTGCCCTGGGAGGTGAGGTTGAACTCGTGCAGATCGGCGTGGAGCCCATGGTGCGCCCGCACGATGTGGGTCGTGCGGTAGGAGGTGTCCGCAATCATTCCCACGCCGAGGCCGAAGCCGCTGGGCGTCAGGGCGCCCTCCCACCAGGTGAGCACGGGCTTACCGCCGTAGGTCTGAGCGTTGATGTCCATGCGATGGTGGCGAGGAGTGTTAGGCCCCATCCAGACCAGGTCGCCGCTGGCGTCGCGGATCAACGAGCCCCCGTGCGATTCGTCCCTCCACGGAGCGTTCATGAAGGTGTAGCCCCCGTCGTTCCCCAGGCCAGAGCGGCTCACTTTGACCACCGGAGGCGTCAGGTCCGGCCTGGTCACGAAGTGCCTCAGCCCGTCGCCAGCGCCTGGGCCCGCGTCGGCCAGCGCCGCTTGGGACGATCCCGTGTCGAACCGGTCGGCGACCAGCCCCAGCCCGGCCACGCCGGCCGCGGCGGCTCCCGCTCGCTCCAGCAGCTGTCGCCGAGTCATACTCATGCTGTTCATTGAGTATGCGGATAGGGTCGGTCGCCATTGGGGGGCGAGCAATCTCGATCCGTCGAGCTGCAATCGCTTCGACGGCAACGAGCCTTGGGGATTAAGTACGGCATATCCGCACTTATCCCCCAGGGGCACCGTCAACGGCGGGTTGGCCGCCACCTTGCGAACCGGCGGATCGCCGCCGATCTCCGGAATCGAGGCTAGCCTCGGGGCACCTCTTGGAGGATCCAGCCGTTGCCGTCGGGATCGCTGAACGAGGCCAGCGAGCGCTTAGGGCGACGCGCCGGATCCGGACCAGTAACCCGTTCCGCCAGCCCGGTGTGGTGGAACACGCCGCCGGCGTCATGGAACACCTCGCTGACATCGATGCCCCGGGCGATGAGTTCGGCCCGCGCGATCTCGACGTCCTCGACCACGAGAACCGGGCTGTCGAGCGACCCGGGCGCGGTCGAGGTCACGCCGGTGCCGACGATAATCGAGCACGCGGAACCAGGTGGCGTGAGTTGCACGATCCGGAAGTCATCGCCACCGACGTAGTCGGCATCGAGCTGCCACTACCGCCGCACCCGCGAGCGGCTCGACGCGCTGGCGAAGACTCATCCCGAGCACGGCCCGATCCATCCCCAGGTCACGGCCGCCGCCGTGGACCGGGTCGCCGCCGACGACGCGGTGTTCCTCGCCGATGTCGGAACGCCCACCCTGTGGGCGGCGCGGTACCTGCGCCCGAACGGACGGCGCCGACTCGTGGGCTCGTTCAACCACGGGTCGATGGCGAACGCACTGCCCCACGCGATCGGCGTGCAGGCGTCCCACCCGGGACGTCAGGTGGTGACCCTCTCGGGCGATGGCGGGCTGTCGATGCTGATGGGCGAGCTGCTCACGCTCCGCCAGCAGCAGCTACCGGTCAAGGTCGTGGTCCTCAACAACGGCGCCTTGGCCTTCGTCGAGCTCGAGATGAAGGCCGACGGGATCGTGACCTACGGCACGGACCTCGACAACCCCAGCTTCGCCGAGGTCGCGCGCGCCGTCGGACTGTACGGCGTCCGGATCGACCACCCCGCCGAGCTCGACGAGGCCCTCCGCGCGGCCTTCGCGCACGATGGTCGAGCGGTGATCGAGGTCGTGACCCTCCGTCAGGAGCTCTCGATCCCGCCCAAGATCACCGCCCAGCAGGCCAGCGGGGGCCACCCATCCCGAGCTCCCCGGCCACGAGAAGCGCACCGCCGCTAAGGCCGCCGAGCAACTCGAGTGGGCCGGCTGCGAGGTGAGCACCGGCGTCGGCGGGACCGAAGTCGTCGGGGTGCTGCGCAACGGCGACGAACCTATCGTGATGTTGCGCGCCGACATGGATGCCCTCCCGGTCCGGGCGGACACCGGCCTCCCGTACGCCAGCACGGCCGCCGGCACCGACCCCGACGGGCATACAGTTCCGGTCATGCACGCCTGCGGCCACGACATCCCCGACCAGGCCGTCCTCAAGTTCAACGTACGCACCTTCGACGACGGCGTCCGCGCTCGGGTACTGGACGGGATCAAGCGGATCGTCACCGCGGAGGCAACCGCCTCCGGAGCGGACCCGCTCCCCATCGGCGAGGACTTCGGGCTGTTCGGTCAGGAATGGAAGGTACCTTCCCTGTTCTGGTACGTCGGCGGCACCGACCTGGCGTCTACGACCGGGCCGCCCAGGCCGGCCGGATTGCCCAGGACGTCCCCACCAACCACAGCTCCAAGTTCGCACCGGTTTTGCACCCCACCCTCGAAACCGGCATTCAGACCCTTGCCACGGCCACCCTCAGCTACCTCGGTCACTGGTAGCCAGGGGCGACCGATATGACTATTGAGCTCGTCCTCCTGGGAACCGCGGGCGCGCCGATGCCGGTCGCCGGCCGAGGAGGGATCGCGTCAGCGCTCATCGTCGGCGACCGCGTTCTTGTCATCGACTGCGGTCGCGGAGCACCGTCTGCGTTCGTCGACGCGGGCCTCGATTTCCGACGCCTGGAGGCGGTATTCGTCACCCACCTGCATGCCGACCATGTCGGCGATCTCCCCGGCATGCTGCTGTATCCGTGGGGAGTCCGCACCGGGCCGCACGGCCCGCTGGCCCCGATCCAGGTCCACGGCCCCGCACCACCGGGAGCGCTGCCAAGTGGTGACGCCGCGTTTCATCGGGAGACAACGATTGACCCCGACCGAGCGGCTCCGGGGACGGCGGACCTGGTACAGAGCATCCTGGCCGGCTATGCCTACCACCTCAACATCATGCCCCTCGACGCGAAGATGCCCGACGCTGGACGGCTCGTCCAAGCGGTCGACATTCCGGTCCCGGCCCCGGCCGAAGGCGAGGCCCAGCGGCCGGTCGTCGTCATGGACGATGGGAGCGTGCGAGTCACCGCAATCGCCGTCACCCACGGCCACGCGGTCCCAGCGCTGGCCTTCCGTTTCGACACCGCGGACGGCTCCGTTGTGTTCTCCGGCGATACCACGGTCAACGACGATCTCATCGCCCTCGCCCACGAGGCGGACATCCTCGTCCATTGCGTCGCTGACCTCGGCTACCTCGAGCGCCACGGGACGACGGGCGCGGAGCTGGAACGGATGGCGGGACTTCACACCGATGTGACCGAGGTCGGGGGCGTCGCCGAGCGCGCACACGTCAACGAGCTCATCCTGACCCATTACCTTCCGGCCGAGCCGGACGCGATCGGCGAGGCAGAATGGGCGGCGCGCGCAGGGGCGACCTTCGACGGGAGAACCACCGCGGGACGCGACGGACTGCGTCGCGTCCTCTCCGGCACCGGCGGCTCGGTCGATTAGCAGTGCATTAAGCCCAATCGGCGGGCTGACTTCGGACTCGCTCGGGTGGGAAGTAAGCTCAGCCGACATGCTCAACGCAGAGCGCCGCGGGTCCGGGTTGCGCGGTCGCCGCAGCGAGTCCAAGGCGCTCGACCGGCTGCTGGCAGACGCGCGCAAGGACCACAGCGGCGTCGTGGTCGTGCGAGGCGAGGCGGGGGTCGGCAAAACCGCATTGCTGGATTACCTTGCTGAGAGCGCCAACGGTTTTCGGATCGTGCGCGCGGTCGGGATCGAGTCGGAGATGGAGCTCGCGTACGCCGGCCTGCATCAGCTCTGCGCACCGCTCCTGGAAGGCCTCGAGGATCTCCCCGTGCCGCAGCGCGAGGCGCTGTCTACAGCCTTCGGAATCAGCGCCGGTGAACCGCCGGACAGGTTCCTGGTCGGGCTGGCGGTGCTCAGCCTGGTGTCCGAGGTGGCCGATCGACAGCCGTTGCTCTGGGTGGTCGATGACGCGCAGTGGCTCGACCGGGTCTCCGCGCAGACGCTTGCATTCGTGGCCCGGCGCTTATTGGCCGAACCGATGGTGTTGGCGTTCGGTGTGCGGGAGCCCAGTGGTGAACAGGAGTTGGCGGGCCTACCGGAGCTCGTGGTGATGGGTCTGGGCGACAGTGATGCCCGGGCGCTCCTGGACTCGGTGATCAGCGGACCGGTGGATCAGGGGGTACGGGATCGGATCGTGGCCGAGACCCGCGGCAATCCACTGGCGTTGCTCGAGTTGCCCCGCGGGCTCTCGCCGGCGGAGTTGGCGTTCGGGTTTGGGCTGACCGACAGGATGCCCCTCGCCGGCCGCATCGAGGAGGGGTTCATGCGCCGGCTCGAGCCGCTTCCAGTCGAGACGAGGCGGGTGCTGCTCACGGCCGCGGCCGAGCCGGGCGGCGACGAGGCGCTGTTGTGGCGCGCCGTAGGTCGGCTGGGCATCGGACCCGAGGCGGCCGCGGCGGCCGAGACAGCCGGGTTGATCGAGCTCGGCGCTCGGGTCCGCTTTCGCCATCCCCTCGTGCGCTCGGCGGCTTACCGATCGGCGTCGCTATTGGATCGTCGGGACGTCCACCGCGCCCTCGCCGAGGTGACCGATCCAGACCTTGATCCAGACCGCCGCGCGTGGCACCGCGCGCGCGCCGCCGTCGGACCGGACGAGAGCGTTGCCGCCGAGTTGGAGCGCTCCGCCGATCGCGCGCAAGCCCGGGGCGGCATGGCCGCTGCGGCTGCGTTTCTGGGGGAGGCCGCGAGGCTGACCCTCGACCCGGCGCTCCGGGCCGAGCGGGCGCTGGCAGCGGCCCAGGCCAAGTACGACGCCGGATCCCCTGAGGCCGCGCTCGCGCTGATCGCGATGGCCCAGGCCGGGCCGTTTGACGAGCTTCGCCGCGCGCGTGTGGATCTCCTTCGGGCCCAGATCGCGTTTGCCACCAGACGAGGAAGCGACGCTCCCCCGCTGTTACTAAACGCCGCCACGCAACTCGAGCCGCTCGACATCGGGCTGGCTCGCGAAACCTATCTCGAGGCGATCGCCGCTGCCGTGATCGTCGGTCGTCTGTCTCACGGCGCCGACGCGGTCGAGGTGGCCAAGGCGGCCCTCGGAGCCCCCGCGCGGTCGACGCCGCCGCGTGGGCCCGACCTTCTCCTCGACGGCCTGGCGCTGCTCGTGACCGACGGTCGCGCCACCGCCACGCCGATCCTGAAACAGGCCGTGAGCGCCTTCCGCAACGACGATCTGCCTACACACGAGCGGCTCCGGTGGTTATGGCTTGCCGGGCGCGTCGCGCAGGACCTGTGGGACGACGAGAGCTGGGAAGTCCTCTGCACCGAGCACGTCCGTCTGGCCCGGCAGACCGGTGAGCTCGCGGTGCTTCCGATGGCGCTCCGGTCCCGAATCTTCCAGCACGGCCTGTGGGGCGAGGTGGACGAAGCGGCGGCGCTCACCGGCGAGGCGGAGACGGTCAGTGCCGCAATCGGGACGCAGCTCGCTGCCTACGGCACTGTCGCGCTCGCGGCTCTGCAGGGCAAAGAGGCCGATACGGCCGAGCTCATCGCGTTCACCCTCGACGATGTCGAGAGCCGCGGCGAGGGCATGGGCGTGGGCATCAGTCACTTCACAGCCGCGTTGCTCTACAACGGGCTCCGCCGCTACGACGAGGCCCTGGCCGAGGCCGAGCAGGCGTGCGAGCACGAGGATCTGGGCGTCATCTCCTGGGCACTGACAGAGTTGATCGAGGCCGCGGCCCGCTGCGGCAGACATGAGATAGCGACGGATGCGCTCGAGCGGCTGTCGCTGACCGCGCAGGCAGCCGGCACGGACTGGGCGCTCGGGGTCGAAGCGCGCTCACGCGCCTTGGTCAGCGAGGACCACGCGGCCGAGGCCCTCTACCGTGAAGCGATCGACCGCCTTGGCCGCACGCGCGTACGCGTCGAACTCGCGCGCTCCCACCTGGTGTACGGCGAATGGCTACGGCGGGGCCGGCGCCGAGTGGAGGCGCGGGAGCAGCTGCGCACCGCTTACGAGATGCTGAGCGAGATGGGCGTGGAGGCGTTTGCGGAGCGCGCCCGCCGGGAACTGGCAGCCACGGGTGAAACTGTGCGCAAACGAACGGATGAGACCCGCGACGAGCTCACGCCTCAAGAGGCTCAGATCGCGCGGCTCGCTCGCGACGGGCTCTCGAACCCGGAGATCGGCGCCGAGCTGTTCATCAGCCCGCGCACGGTCAAGTACCACCTGCGCAAGGTGTTCACCAAGCTCGACATCAGCTCCCGCCAGGAGCTCGGCACCTCGCTGCCCGAGGCTTCACGCGTCGCCGTGGCGCCCTAGTCAGAGGCTATGGTCCAGAATGCTCGCACGATGCCGGCCGCAGACCTCGACGAGAGATTCCACGAGCTGACGATCTCCGCCTTCCAGGCAGCGCTTCTAAGCGGTGAAATCACCGCCGCCGAGCTCGTCGACTGGTACCTGGCCAGAATCGAGGCGCACAACCTCGCCGGAGCGGAGCTCCAGGCAGTGGTTACCGTAAACCCCGGCGCCCGCGAGGAGGCCATCGCTCGGGATGAGTTCCTCGCCACCGAGGGCAGGCTCTGCGGGTCGCTCCACGGTGTCCCCGTGCTCGTGAAGGACCAGGCGGAAATGGCCGGTCTGCGGACCACGTTCGGCTCGATCCTGTTCACCGGGTACGTGCCCGAGGAGGACGCGACGGTGATTGCGAAATTGAAGGACGCGGGCGCGATCATCCTCGCCAAGACGGCTATGTGCGACTTCGCGGCGGGGTGGTTCTCGTCCTCGTCGCTGACCGACCACACCAAGAATCCATACGCCCTCGAGCGCGACACCGGTGGCTCCAGCGCCGGGACGGCAGCGGGCGTCGCCGCGAATTTCGGGCTGATCGGGATCGGCGAGGACACGGGCGGATCCATCCGGCTCCCCGCCGCCTACAACAACCTGTTTGGTCTCCGGGTCACGACCGGGCTGATCAGTCGCGTCGGGTTCTCGCCACTCGTGCATTTCCAGGACACCCCGGCGCCCATCGCTCGGACGGTCATTGACCTCGCGACGACGCTCGACACCATCGTGGGCTACGACCCGAAGGATCCGTTCACGGTGACCGCGTCGGCGGCGCGCGATCTCGGCGGGTACGCGGAGGCGGTCGCTCGCGACATCCCTCTGCGCAACTGGCGAATCGGCGTGCTGGAGACGGGATTCGGCGGCGACGATAACCCCGACGCGGAGCCCGTCACGAATGTGGTTCGGGCGGCGATCTCCCGGCTCGAGGAACTCGGCGTATCGATCACCCGTGAGCTCGAGATCGCCGATCTCGCCGAATGGATCGACAGTACCTCCGTGTACGTCAAACAGTCGAAGGCGGACATCAGTGACTTCCTCGCGCAGCGACCTGATGCACCCGTCACAAGCTTTATCGAAATCTACGACAGCCGCCAGTTCCATCCGGAGAACGACCTCTTCCACGGCATCGCCGAAGGGCCCCAGACGACCGATGGGGACGTGGAATACCTGCAGCGCCGGCTCAAGCAGGAGCACTTCCGCAGACACGTCCTGAACATCTTCGCGGCACACGGCCTCGACTTCCTCGTTTACCCCACGGTGCAGGTCATACCCCCGACGCGCGCTGAGCTCGCCGCCGACAAGTACCAGTGCCTCACCTTCCCCACCAACACCGTGATCGGCTCACAGGCCGGGCTTCCGGCGCTCGCGATTCCGGTTGGTTTCACCGGCGATGGCCTGCCGGTGGGACTGGAGCTGTTGGGAACCCCCCTGGCCGAAGCCAGGATGCTTCAGTTCGCGCGCGCCTGGGAAAGTGCGGCGGAGCCGAGGCGGGCGCCTCGCATTTGATCTCGCGCCGAGACTCCTAGCCGGCTCGTGTTGAGGGCGGGCGGCCGCCGTCCGCGTGCACCCGAGGGCCAGCCTGCCTCAGACGGGACTGGCCGGTCGCACTGTCCCGTGGCAGATGCGAGGGGTGCCGTTCCGGTTGACACTGGTGCTCACGATGAACGCACGTTCAACCAATTAGGAGATCAACATGAGCGATATCAGCAGTGACTCGAGACTGACCGATGTAACGGCGTCCGTGTCCGGCGCCCCGTCCCGCGAGAGCGACGCGATCGTGCGTCACCCCGCCCGGGCGGTGTTCGGTCAGGTCATGGGCTGGTGGCGATTACCGTGGGGTTCTCGGCGCTGGGCGCGTACATCGGGCGCGACCTCAACGGTGGCATCGGGATTGTGGTGTTCATTGCCGCGTTTGCATGCGTGTTTGGACTCAACTTCGCCTCTGCGGCCGGGCGTGAGCAGCTCGCGACCGGCCTGTTGTTCGGACTCGGTCTGCTGCTGGGATTGGCCGTCGCTCCGGTGCTGGCGGTCTACGCCAAGACCGACCCGTCGGTGCTGTGGCAGGCCGCCGGCGCGACCGCCGCATTCGTCGGCGCGCTCGGATCCTATGGCTACGCCACGCGCCGGGACTTGTCCTCGTGGGCCCGAACCTTGCTGTGGGCGCTACTGGGTCTGATCGTGCTCGGAATCGTCCTGATCGTCGTGTCGATCCCGCAGGCGCACATCATCTACGCCGTGGCCGGCCTGGCGATCTTCGGCGCTTTCACGATCTTTGATTTCAACCGTCTGCGCTGCTCGCACCCGGCCGGTGCCGTGCCCACCGCGGCCAGCATCGAGCATCCCTCCGCTGACGCCGGGCTCGATCGTCGTCGCCAGCACCCCGGCATCCGGAGCGCGCAAGGCGCTCGCCCTCGCAATGCCGGGGCTCAAGCCCGACGTCGCTCCAGCGGCCTGATCGGATGCCGCCGTCGCCCCGGTGGCGAGCAGCACGACGCCGAGCGCGACCAGCGTTCAGGCCGGCTCGACGAAGCCATGGACCTCCATGCGTCAACCCGGGCTCCTTTCGCCCCTCGGAGACTCTCCGAGTCCGTCTCCGGCAGCATCATGCGCCCGGATCCGTCCGGTTCGCGCCCTAGCCTCGTCGTGCTGTGGAGTCCTCCTCCGCCCCGGCTGACGCGGTTGCTTGGCCGCCCGCCTCGTCGCGGGACCGGGTCGTGGCTTCCCTCGAGTCCGTCCGCTGGCCGGTGCTGGTGTACCTCTGCAGTCGAGCGCTGGTACTCGTGGTGGCAGTGGTGGAGGGGTTGGTCAGCCACCGCTCGTTGATGCTCGAGCTCACCAACTGGGACGGCCAGTGGTACGCCAAGCTGGCCTACAGCGGGTATCCCGCGCACCCGCCTGGGGCTGCGGCGAGCACGCTTGGCTTCTTCCCGTTGTATCCGCTGCTCGTACGGCGACTCGCGGGTCTCCTCGCCCATCTCGGCGGGACGGACAACTTCATGTCGCTGATCTACCTCTCCGGCGTGATCATCTCCGGAGCCGGCGGTCTCGTCACCGCCGTGCTCGTGCAACGGCTGGCGAAGGGATGGTGGGGCGAGGCGGCGGGCCGGCGCGCCGTGGCGATCTTCTGCCTGTTCCCGGGTTCGGTGGTGTTCTCGATGGCCTACGCCGAAGGATTGATGCTGCCGTTGGTGGCCGCGTGCATCCTCGCGCTGCAAAAGCGGCGGTGGCTGCTGGCGGGGATACTGGCCGGACTCGCCACGGCGACCGAGCCCGAGGGGGTGGTTCTGATCGCCGTCTGCGGCGTTGCTGCTCTACGAGAGCTTCGCAACCACGGGTGGAACAGCCGGGCCGGGCGGCGAAGCCTCGTCGCGCCTGCACTCTCTCTGACCGGCGTGACCGCGGTGGCCGCGTTTCTGTGGGCGCACACGGGTACACCATTCGCCACGCTGATCGCCCAGCATCGATCGTGGGGGGAGGGATTCAATCTTGCCTCGCTGGCCGATCAGGTGCAGAGACTCGTATGGCGAACCGGACATACCGTAGCCCGAAGGCTCGGTCCTCCGATCGGCGGTCTGGCGGGCGCCGCGGTCTTGGTGGTCCTCCTGACGTTGCTGTTCAGAAGGCGCCGAACCGTTTCGCTCGAGGCCCTGGTATGGACCCTCGGCATTGCACTGATTTCGGTGTGCGCCGAGCGCGTGCCACCGAACTCGCGCCTATTGCTCACCGCCTTTCCAGCCGTTCTGGTCGTTGCCACCTACGTCGGCGGCCGACGTCTTTGGCTGCTCCAGAGCGTAAACGTGCTGCTACTCGTTGCAACCGCGTGGTTTACGTTCATGATCCCCCGTGTGCTCCCGCCGTGAGGCGACACCTACACGCGCGGCCGCTCGTCTAGGCTCCGCCTGCGAGGAGATAACTCGCCCGATGCTGATCGCTTTCGCGTTGCCACTCGCCGCGACGACCCGGCCCCGCGCGATTCGACCTCGGCATCTACGGTCGATCTGAAGTACGACCGATCTATGGCAGTCGGCGCTCGTCGAGCGAGCGGACCAGAGTGATGATCGTGACGAAGGTACGGTAGAGGTGTAACGGATCGTCGTCCGTCACGGACACGATCCGCGCGGCGACGCGATCCACTCCGCGGATCCAGGTCGCCATCTCGGCCATGTCCGAAGTCAGGAAGGTGATGTCCAGCGTGGCCGGGAGGTCGATCGCCGGCAGGGGTGCAGTCCCGGCGCGGGCCGCTGCGCGGGCAGCCCCGGCGCGGATCAGCTCACAAGCACGCTCAGGGTGCAGGCTCTCCGCCGCGAAGCGGGTCACCGGGCGCTTGACCACCACGGCTTCGATCTCCGGCAGAAACACGCGCGCTTCCTCGGCCGTGGTGTCATCGCCGGTGATTAGGACCACCGGCACGCGATGATGCAGGGCAACCAGCGCGTTGAGGGCACTCTCTCCTACCAACACCCCATTCAGCCGTGGCTCCCAGATCGCGGCCGGGCTGTATGTGTGCGACAGCGTCGCGCGCTCCGCCCCGATCGACCCGTGATACGCAACCAAGAACACCGCGTCGAATGACGCGTCGAGGCCCTCCATCATTACCAGCGGCTTGTGCCGACCCGACAGGCAGGAGGCGTGGTGGTGCAGCTCGCCAGGCCGCAGGTTGTACATGCTGCGATGCGAGTCGTTGACCAAGACGTGGCTGGCGCCGCCCTCGACCGCGCCGTCGATCGCGGCATTGACCTCGTCAGTGAGCAGCCGGCGACCGATCTCGTACTCGGGCCCTGGAGAAGCCACTTGCTCCCAGTCCACGACCCCAGCCGCGCCCTCGATATCACTCGAAATGAAGACTTTCATGGTTCACACCGCGTTTCAGGTTCCGGAGATCGTCGCCCGGGCAGCCTAACGACCGGGATTGGCCAGTGCTTTGCCAGCCGCCCGCCCGCGGCCGCCGGTCGCACCAAAGCGCTCAGTCACCGGTCGACGGCTGCAAGCACCTACTTGCGTCCGTCGCCTCGCGACGACACGTAGACGCAGGCGACGTTGGGGGTTCTGGTCCAGCGCGGTCTCGACCCGGTCGCTGTCTGACCTCACTAGGTTTGGATGGAGCAACTTGCTCGACCCGAGCGTGGGAGCGGAGAGGGATTACTGCCAGTCTCCCGGACCTCGAGCCCGGCGACGGGGACGCGCTCATGGGGTGGCTGCAGTGGACGCGGTTCAGGCTTGGCAGAACAAATGGATCTTGAGGATGGCGCGAGCACTCGGGCGCAGGCGTGCGGTCGTGGTGACGCGCACGGTCTCGCGGTTACCGTGTTGGCGGTCACTCAGCTTCACGGCGGTCAGCTCGGTCATCGATGGACGGCGCTGGGTGAGGAACTCGACCGTCGCGTCGGCGTAGAGCAGACGCCGGCCCTGCGAGCAGGCGTGCGTGTAGGTCTTGGTCTCAGACGGAGCGAGCTTTTCCGTCCAGGTTCGCTCTCGTTGCAGGACACGCACCGGCGTCAGGCTCGGGGTGGCCGCCGGCGCGCTCGCCGGCGCGCAGCCGATTATGGCCCGCACGGCCGTCGGGGTGGCGCTGCTGTTCAAGACCTCGAACCAGGCCCGGTCCGCGCCGGCACCGGGATTCCAGGGATTCCGCGTGAACGGGTAGTTCTGGAAGACCTGGATGTAGACCCCGGTTCGACCGTCGATCCCGCCTTCATAGGTGAACCCCACGGGTTCGCCGGACGGACACACCAGCTGATCATCGGCACGGCCGTCGCCGAGGGAACCGGCGCCGGGGACGTCGAGCCAATCGCCGGTCACCGTCGTGCAGCCGGCGATCCGCGGCGGGCATTCGTAGCGTGGCGGAGCGGCGGTGGCCGATGGGACTGCGGTCAGGGTCGCGAGGGCGCCGGCCGCGATCAACACGGCCAACGACCGGAGCCACAGACGGGGATGGTGATCTCGCATGAGCGCTTCTCCTCGTCAGGCGTCGCAGAAGATGGACGTTTTGATCACCGCGCGAGCGCTTCGCTGCAGTCGCGCGGAGGTGGTGACGCGCACGGTCTGGCGGTTGCCGTGATCGCGATCCTGCCATTTGACGGCGGTCAGCTCAGCGAGCGATGGCCGGCGCTGGGTGAGGAACTCGACCGTGGCATCGCTCTGCACCAGCTGCCGGCCGCGCGAGCAGGCGTGGGTATAGGTCCTGGTCTCCGACGGGTCGAGCCTGTCGGTCCACGTCCGTTCCCGCTCGGAGCCACTGGGAGCCGCCTGTTCGCCGTGCACCGGCGCGCAGCCAATTCGGTCCCGCACGGTCGTCGCGCCGCCGAGGTTGAAGATCTTGAAGAACACCGTACGGGGGCCTGCATCGAGATTCCACGGGTTGCTCGTGTTCGGGGTGTTGCGAAACACCTGCACGAGCACCCAGGTGTATCCATCGATCCCGCCCTCGTAGCTATAGCCGACGGGCTCGCCCGACGGACACGTCAGCTGATCGTTGGCGGTGCTGTCATAGATGATGTGTGCGGGCACGTCGATCCAGGCGCCGGTCACCGTTGTGCAGTCGGCGATCGACGGCGGGCATTCGAAACGCGGTGGCGCGGCGTTGGCCGATGGGGCGATGGTCAGGGCAACGGCGGCGACGCCGCCCAGCACCGTCGCTAACCACCTCCGCCAAATACCGCAGTGCTGGTCGCGCATCACGTTCATCTCCTTGTCCCGTGGCCCCGGCTCACGCCTCCGTGCAAGCCATCCTTGATCCGGAATCCCCCAGTCTAGCGGCCCGGGACCGTCCACTGCCCCCCTGCCCCTACCCCCGGCCGGATTCGAACCGGCGATCTCCTGCGTTAGGTCTGAGGCGGGGGTTGGTGGACGCGGGTTTGGTGGCGGTGGACCAAGTTTACGGGCGCAGCAGCTACGGCAAGCTGAGCGTGCCCGGGCTCGCCGCACCGCCCGGAGCCACCGAGGTGCACGGCACGCCACCGTCGCTCGAGATGCTGAAGCGCATGTTCGATCCCGTTTCGTGACCTCGTATTGGTAGTGCGCGGGGTCATGGTCACACCGACCCTCGGCGATGACCGTCGGATGACGGTGGGTGCCATCCGGTCCGGCGGGGAGAATCTGCGCCCTTGCTGCGCCGGCGCGCGGATCCGTTGCTGGTACTCGCCGCTGCGGGGTTCGCGCTGTCGCTCGCCGGCCTCGGTGGCGAAGTCGCGGCGCACGGAAGCCGCGTACTGTCATGGTTCGACCTGAACGTGTACTACCAGTCGGGGCTGCTCGCGCGCCACGACCCGCGCTTGCTTTATCAGTGGCGGGCGACGCCCGAAGCCGGATTCGCCTACACACCCTTCGCCGCGGCTATCTTTGCCGAGCTCTCAAGGATCCCGTGGCCAGTCGCCCGCTGGCTCATGGCTGCGGCGAGCATCGCAGCGCTCGTCGCGACAGTATGGCTGACGACAGCTGCCCTCGGCTGGAGTCGGCGCGAGCTGGTGAGTTCAGCGCTTGCCCTGTCGGCCGGCATGCTGTGGCTCGAGCCAGTCGTGAAGGCACTCAAGCTCGGCCAGATCGAACTGCTGCTGATGGCGCTCGTTGTTTGGGATCTGACCCTTCCCGATCGGTCGCGTCTGAAGGGTGTTGGGATTGGCCTTTGCGCGGGGATAAAGCTCACTCCACTGATTTTCATTCCCTATCTCGTCCTGTGCGGCAACATTCGAGCTGCCGTTCGTGCGGCGGCCGTGTTCGCGCTGACGATCTTAGTCGGCGCTGTCGCGCTGCCGGCGTCGTCTGACACGTGGTGGTTGCACGGCCTCTTGTTCCATGCCGCGCACCAGCCGAACGTAGGCAGCTTCGTCAACCAGTCACTGCTGGGCCTCCTGACCCGGCTGACCGGTAGCGTCAACGCTGCCACCCCGGTGTGGCTGGCCTGCGCCCCGCTCGTGCTAGTAGCCGGGCTCGCGACCGCGGCGCGCTTGCATCGGCTCGGCTGGACGGTCGCCGGCTGGTTGGCCTGCGCGATGACCGGGCTCCTGGTCTCGCCGATCAGCTGGGATCACCACTGGGTCTGGGTCGCCCCGCTGCTGGTCTACGGAATACATCTGATGTTCACGGGACGCCGCGAGGTCCGACGGCTCGCCGTTGTGGGAACGGGCGTCGTCGTCGTGATTTTCTTCGGGTGGCTCCGCGGCCTCCTCGCCTACCGCACGCCCGATCCCCTGCCCGGTCTGCTCGGCGAGCTGCGGCCATCACATGGCGGAGGACCGCGGAGCTCCCATGGCCTGACCGCATGGCAGTTGTTCACCTGGGATCCGTTCATACTGATCGGAGCCGCACTGCTGATCGTCGGTGGCATGTTCGCTTTCCGTAACGGTGCCGCGAGGGCGAGCTGGATCGAGTCCGCCGGCAGTCCTAGGACTGCTCCGCGGCGGGTGAAGCGCCGTCGGCGTGGCGGCAGGTGGCGGCGGGCGGGGGAATGTCAAGCGTCGGGTTGCGATCAAAGAAACCGACAGGCTGGAGCATGAAGCCGGCCTTGGTCATGGGCATGATCGGCCAGTCCTCGGGGCGGACGAAGTGGGTGACGCCGACCGTGTACCAGAGGACGACATCCTGGTTCTCGATCGCGCGGTCCTGACTCCAGCTGGGCAGACCGCCAGGCTCGGCGTGTTGATACGGGTAGGGGCCGGCGGGGAATCGCTCGTCGGCCCGGTACGGCGTGACCCACAGGGTGTGGCGTGCGAACCCCGCTCGCCGGTCGACGCTCGACCCCGGCTGGGCTAGCAGCGTGGCGGTTCCGTGACCCGGGACGAGTCGGTACGCGGTCGCCTCGCCGTGCGCGCTGCGGCGGCTGCTCTTGACCGACCAAACGCGGCTGGCCCGTTCATCCGCATCCCGCCGGGCCGCGCTCTCGGTGAGCAACGAGGTGCTCCGCGGCCGGAACGCGTTGCCGATTGGGTTGTCCGGTCCGATGGGGACCCGCTCGGCCTCGACCTCGTGCACGGTGTTGGCGGTCTCGTCCACGTCGAGGTCGAGCCGGAAGCAGAACATATGCTGGTGATGGGGCGCACCAAGACCGCGGTCGACCATGGTCGACCCGAGCGGGGCGCGGCCGTTCGCGGTCGCCGTCGTCGACACGATGCCGTGTAGCTGCACCTCTACCTCGACGGTGCCGTCGAGGCTCAGATGCCAGCGAAACGCGTACTCGTAGTTGCCGACGGTCGCCATCGCGTTGACGACAAAGCGCCGGCCGCGGCGGGTCTCGACGTGACCCGTGGCGTGGTCGGTGTGCTTCCACAGGATGCCGGCGTCTTCCTCATGCAGGCAGATCGCGTTGGCGATCCGCCGTGGCCGACCGGAGTGGTCGACTAGGTAAGCGTCGAGGTAGGTGATCTCGCCGAGGCAGTCGCAGCCCGACTCGAGCGAGTTCAGGCTGGCGCCGAGACCGTATTCGCCGGCGTCGAAGTAGTTACGCCAGTTGTGCATCGGGTCGGGCTCGCCGTAGGGCACGAGCATCTCCGCGCACGAGCCGCGGTACAGCACCGAGCGGCCGTCGTAGCGGACGTCGTGCAGGACGAGCCCTTCCTGGGGGTCGATCGCGGGCACGAACGTCCAGCGGTGCCACCGGACCTCGCCATCGTCGATGGTGAACGAGACACCTTCGGGCTGAGTCAGCGAGAACGGGCGCAGGTCATCCCGCGCCGCGACGACGCCCGCGCGGTAGTCGCCGTCGGCCAGAGGGATCGGCCGGCGTTCACCGTCCTCGACCTCGAGCACGCGGTGGGCGTCGAGGTCGACGTAGGCGATCAGGTGCTCGATCGGGCGCGCGTAACCGTTGTCGGAGGGATCGCGACGCAGGTATGCCACAGCCCTGCCCAAACGGTGCGTCGCCTCCAGATGGTGGCCGAACGAGCCGCTGGCCAGCACGTCGATCTGGACCAGATCGAGATTGTCGACGCCGTGCGCACGCAGCGCCGCGCGCACGCGGTCGTCGCGGATCACGGAATCGACCGCGGCTTCGTAATCCTCTGGGGTGATCGGTGGCGCTGCCCCTTCGATCACTTCGCGACTACGGACGGTGCCGTAGGGGAGGTCGACCACGGCCTCCTCGACGCTGTCACCGTCGGCGAGCACAATCAGCGCTCGGCGACCCGGTCGCGGCGCTCCGTTGTCGCGCCAGGCCAGGTACTCGGCCTTGTCGGGTTCACGCCGGGCGGCGCTGATCACGCGCGCGCCGGGCCTCGCCGAGAGCGCAGCGCGGGCCGCGACCTCGACCTCGTTGGGCCGCAGTGAAGTGAGAGGATGGGACATGCGAGCAAGTGGTTTCAGTGGTACTGGCCAACTTCGGCCTTGAGCGCGATCACAGCATCAGTTCCGGCAACTCGATCCTAAACATTCTCGAGAGAAGTCAGCTCGTATGGCGGCCGCACCGGGCGTGTGCTCTGACCCAGGACGGCGAGTTGCCAGCCGACGGCGAGGAGATCAAACACACGCTCAACCGAGGTCGCCATCAGCGCTGGTGGCTCCAGGCCCAGGACCAGTAGGGCACAACGCCGGTGTTCGCGTGGACCTCGTCGTGGCGCGGTCCCGGGGCGGCTCTGTCGTGGATCGGGGCCGGGCGGCGACGGAGCACGATCGTGCGGGAGATGGTGATGCTGCGGTGGCCGCGGGGGGTGAAGGTGGCGCGGATGGTCACCGTGAGCCGGTTGACGGCGCGCAGCCGCTTGCGTCCGGCCGGCGTGAGGATCACGTTGACGCGGCGGAAGCTGGGGGTACGGTAGGTGGTCCGGGCCTGACCGACGAGCACCGTGCGCGGATGGCCGTCGTGTCTGACCACCGTGAACCAGTCGACGAGCAGGGTTCCGGGGTAGCGGGCGAGCAACCACCTCGAGAATCGCCCTGCGGACAGGATCGACCCGATCCGGCCCGGCGCGCTCGCGGACGGGACCACCCCCTGGAGCGAACTCGCGATCGCGGACGTGGACTCGACGAATCCGTCGACCAGCACCTCGGGCACTGGACCACCGCTGTTAGTCGCGAACGAGGGCGACTGCACTGAGGTGGCGGCGAAGCTCGAACCGCCGCCGCCACCACCACCGCCTCCGAGGCACGCCGAGTCGGAGGAATTGCTCACGTCCCCGCCGCCGCCCCCGCCGAAGTAGCCCCCGCCGCCGCCACCCCCCGCGGCCAAAGTCCCACTGGCGCCAGCACCGCCGCTATCCGCAGCGCCCGAGCCGCCCGGCTTGCCGTCGACGCCTCCCGCCGTGCCGCCGGTCCCGCCGGCCGAACTGGTGCCGCCCCCGCCGCCGCCGCCGCCGCTCGAGCAACCCGAAGTCTGACCCACGCCGCCAGCTTCGCCAACGCTACCGGAAGCGCCGCCGTTACCTGCCGCTGCGCCCTCGAGCCCTTCCTCTCCGCCGCCACCGCCGCCACCGGCCAGCAACAACACAGAGGAAAGCGAGCCGCTCTGCGCACTAGACACTGTCCGGAGATCGGACTCGCCGCCTCCACTCCCAGCTGCCGAATACCCTATCCCGCCGCCGCCGCCCCCGGAGAACGTCGCCCGAGTCGTCTTGCTTCCGTTCCCTCCGACCTCCACGTACAGCACCTCGCCGACGCTAACCGGCACGGTGCCCGTCGCGACTGCTCCCATCCCGCCCGTGCCGCCCTCACTCGGCGTTCCGCCCTGCCCGCCGACCGCTTCAACGTTCACCGACGACGGGCCGGCCAGCGCGACGTAGCACTGCTCGCTACCGGTGTACACAAATGTCACATCGCCCGTTTGGCAGCCCGGATACATCACGACCTCGGGGACGCCGGTGGTGTCGATCCCGGTGCTGACGTCGCTGACCGACGGCACCGCGAAGTCCGAACCGCCACCACCGCCACCGCCCCCCGTGTCGGTGGCTCCGCCGCCACCGCCACCGCCGCCGTAGTAGCCGCCGCCGCCACCGCCGCCGTCGCCACCCAGATCATCGCCGTCCCCGCCCGCGCCGCCCTGCCCCAGCGACCCGGCCGAGCCGTCGCTGTCGCCCGTGGCGCTACCGCCGGCGCCACCGGCGTTGCTCGTGGCGCCACCACCGCCCGAGCCGCCCTCGCCCTCACCATCACCACCGGCGCCCGTCGCGTTCCCGCCGGCGCCACCCAAGAACGAATAGCCGCTCCCGCCCGGCCAGCCCACCCCGCCGCCACCGGCCGCCACGAGCAACCGCGAAGACACCGACCCGCTGCTCGACGAGATCGACTCTGTGCGCACGTCACTGGAGCCTCCGCCTCCGCTGGCGCCGCCCCCGCCGAACACCGACCCGGACAGTCCGCCCGGCGCGCCGACCTCGACGTACAGCGTCTCGCTCGGAGTGACCGACAACTGCCCGAGCACCACGCCGCCGTAGCCCCCCTCGGGACCACCCATGGCATAGAAAGCACCCGGCGCGCCGACCGCCGCGACCGCTAGCGAAGTAACCCCCGAAGGCACCGTATAGCACTGCTCCCCGTACACGTTGGTGAAGGTCGCCGTCCCCGTCTCACACGCCGCCAGCGCCGTCGGTGCGCCAGCCAGAGCACCAGCCAACAGCCCCACCACCGCGGCGACGCCCATCCACCTCCACCGCCGCGAGCATCCCGATCGCGGCCGGAAGATCACTACCCCGCGGGCCATGTGTCCCAGCTCTGTTGGTTGGCGTAGTAGCCGGCGACGCTCGACTTGGTGTACCAGGGGCCGTTCGAGCCCGAGTTTGGAGTCGCGCACTCGTAGTCATCGCTGACGGGAAGGTTCTGCTGCCAGAAGTCGGGGGCGTAGAAGCCCGGCGACGAACTGGAACTGGGATCGCTGACGGTATCGCCCGGTTGTTCGAAGAACGGCTCGACCAGCGTGTAGCTCGCCACGCTCTGATGCAGGGTCCCCACGGTGTTACTCGCGACCATCACAAAGTCCAGGTAGCCGGGACTGCCCCCCGACGTGGCGACGGCGTCCGGCGCGTGGTACTCGGTTCCCTGGCCATAGCCGCTACCGACGTCGGCGCCCGAGAACGGATAGTAATAGGCCCCATATCCGTAGCCCCCTCCGCAGAACGCACCGCTGGCGCCCGTGAGCGCAGGCGGCTGGACGGCGGCAACCCCACCGTAGGGCCACTGTATCCATTTGTCGTCGCTCACATTCCAGCACTGGTACGGACCGTCGTCCTTAGGGTTGCTGTAGTCCTGGCAAACGTTGTCGGTGCCGAAGCGGACGGCGGTGTAGGCCTGTGGCCAGAAGGCTTCGTAGGCGAGTTGGGTGACGCGGTAGAGGTAGGCGTTTTGCGCGGCGGTGTAGACGTTGGCGGTGTTGGACCCGAAGTTCCAGGTGGTCAGCGCCGCCTGGTTGAAAGCGCTCATCATGTCGGGGCCGGTGAGCAGGATCTGTTCGCTCTGCTCCATCCCATTGGCCTCCGCGTTGAGCGTGTTCGTGACCTGGTCCTCGACGTCGAGGGCCTGCTGTTGGAGCTGGGCGGCGAGCATCACGTAGTCCTGGATGAGGTCGGCAGGGTCGCCACCGGGGCCCTCGATCGTGTCGAACACCGCGAGCGAGCCGTCCCCGAGCAGCCCGGTCCAGAGATAAGCGCTGTTCAGGAACGGGCTTATCTGCCGATAGAAGTTGAGCACCTTATTGATCCCGTTTGACCAGTGCATGCCGAGTTGGATCCACCAGGAGGTGTCAGATTCGGTTTGCGCTTCGATCTCGCTGGAGATCGAGGACAGCTCGCTGGTTTCGACATCTTCGGCGACTTGCGCGAGATCGACCGTCACATCGGTCTGAGAGTTCGTTTGAACGTTCGCGGCGGTGCTCATCGTCGAGATCACCTGCGCACGATCCGACAGCTCGGCGATCATCTGCTGTTGGGCATTCGTGAAGTCGGTGGAGCTGAACGGCGCGGCGCTCGGCATCTGCACGGCGAGCACGGCGGCCTGCGAGAACGAGAGCGAGTAGTCGGCGTAGGAGTCGCGCAGCGCGGTCTCGGCCGTGAGCACGTTGGCGGGCTCGACGTCGGGGGAGCCCGACCCGCCGCCGCAGCCCGAGACGGCATCGCCCGTGCCGCCCGTGCCCCACAGGGTGGGCGCTTCGTCGTCGAACAGATCGGGAAAAGCCTGCTCGACGACGTACGCGAACGCGACCGCCGGGCAGCTGGCCGCACACCCCGACTCGGGCGGCTCGGGCGTGTCGCTCGGGCAATCAGCGACGTCGGAGAGAGTCGGGGTCATCGCCCACTGCCCCTGGGTGCCGTACACGATCGGCAGCAACGCGCTCGCCGTCGTCTCCCCGGTGGGATCTCCGGTGAGCGGGTACAGCTGCCCGTTGGACCCGAGCGCGAGGCTGCCGGTCAGCGTGCCGCTGTAAACCTGCAGGACCGAGTCGGGATCATCGACCCCCTCGGCCAACACGCTCGAGGCCGCGTACCCGATCCCACTGGCCGACAGCATCGAGTAAGTCCCCTGCGAGTTGACCGCCTGCGCGAACGTGTCCGGATCGAGCCCGAGCGTCTGGAGGTCCTCGAGCACCCCCGGGAACGAGGACCCGTCCGGTTCGCTGCTGTAACCCCCCATCTGACCCTCGGAGACCAGGATCACGCCGCAATGCGTGCACGAACCACCGCCAGGGGGCTTGTTCGCCATCAAGTCCGACAGATCCGTGCTCAACTCGCTCCAATTGAGCCCCTCACCCGACCCCACATTGCTCACCGTCGCCTCCAGATGCAACGTGTTCTGCGGGTTGACCGTATCGAAGCTCAACACGTTGATCGCGCCTTCGCCACTGGGTTCGCTCGGAAGCGCCACCGGCGTGTTCCCAAACACCGCGTCCGGGCTCGTCGGCCCGAGCTCGACCTCGTCCCCAGTAGTGCCGCTCGCGCGAGTGTCGAAGTAGACCGAATCGGGGAACGTGAACCCATAGGTCAGCACCAACGGCGAGGCGCCCGGATCGTCGGACACCTCATGAAAGAATCCCGTGATCTCGCCCGGCTGCTCCACGAGCCCCTCCGGGCTCTCCAGCGTCAGCCCGTCGTTCGTCCACGCCTTCCCCTGCAACGTGCCCGGCACCCCGACCAACGAAAACCGCCCCCCGCTCAGACTCGTGGTCTCCGTGCACTGCGAGCTTGAGCTCGCGCTAGCCGCACTGGGACTCACGTTGAACACCGACATCCCGGCATCGAAGTTCGACGTGTCGGTGATCGACCCCGACCGCAGCGCGACAATCACGATGTCATCGGTGTTATAGCTCGGGCAGGTCTCGCCCGACTGAGCGGTCTCCAACGCCTCCATCTGCGACGCGAACCCCGACAGATTCGAGGTCGAGTACGTTTCGTTGTAATCGGCATAACCGCTCGGCGGTTGCAGCGTGTCGCGGTCGAGCACCAGCACCTGCAGCTCGTTCCCGCTGCCCGGGTTGGCGTAGAAACACGGTTGGCTGGACGCTTCCGTCGGGTCGCTACAGCCTGAGGTCACGCCGACCGCGATCCCGTCCTGACCATTCTCGCTCGCGAACGTGTCGACCGGCACCCGGGGCTGCGGATCCGCCTCCACCGTCGTCGTCGCCAGGCTCGAGCTGCTCGCGGTGCTCGCCGCCCGCCGCTTACTCCGCGGAACCCACGACACCGAAAGCTCGGCCGTGTACGTCCCCGGATGCGACATATCGGTTCGCAAGACCGCGCGCAGCGAATGAGCACGGAATAACTGCGCCTTGGCTCCCCGTGGCTCGGACACGATCCGCCAGCGGAACCGCAGCGCACCCTTACCCGCTCGCGCCGGACGTAACGAGCGCGAACCATCCAACAACGCGTACAACCCCGCCCGCACCCGTCGCGCCGGACCCGCGTCCGCGAGCACCCGCGAGAGCGAGACGTAGAACGACACCGTCCGCTGCTCATAGGACCCCTTGAACGTCCGTACGAACACCGAGAAGTGGTTCCATCCCGCGCGCAACCCGAGCCTCGGCGTCAGCTCCACCCGCCGCACCAGCGGCGCCCCCCGCGCGAACGACTGACTGATGTCATGCCCGTTCAACTTCGCCGTGACGCTCACGGCCAGCTCGCTCGGCAGCAACCTGACCACCGGCGCATCCCCCCGCGCCACCTTGACCATCCCAAGCGCCGCGATCACCGGCGCCGGCAACACCCGATTCACGACCACCTGCTCGCCGGCCGTCTGGCCCCGCAGCGTCGTCACGAACGACAACAGGCTCGGCCCCCGCGGCAACCCCCCCACAACGGCTCGGATCAATCTCCGCCCACCGCCGATCGGAACCTCCGCCGAGCGCAAGCGCGCCGTCAACCGCGCGGTCTGATACCCGGGCACGATCACCGCCTTCAACGACGCCCCGGGCACCAGCACCAACCGCAACCGCACGTGCGAACCCCGGACCAGCACCTGCTGGTCCACCGGAGACACCAACTCGAACGCCCGCACGCCACGCTCCGTCCTCGCCCACACGGCCGCCCCCGCTCCCGCCGGCAGGGATACCCCCACCAACACCACGGCCAGTACCGATAGCAGGCGTCCCGTTCTCGACATCCCCTTACACCTCCGCACGACGCACGTGCGTTAGCTGTTCCCTGAGATTCACACGAGTTTTACACGGCCGCGTCCCCATGGCCATGCAACCGGCATCATACGCAACCTGGCTAGCCGGCGGCTAGCTGGCGCATCACACGCACGGGGCTCGCAACCGGCGGCGCGCGCCGCGTCAGCGCGCCCGCGGGATGCTCTGCTCGAACCGGAACACGCTGGCAGGGTCGTAGCACCGCTTAACCTGGGTCAGGCGCTCGAAGTTCGACCCGTAATACGCGGACTGCCAGTCCGGCTGCGAGCGATCGATGAAGTTCTGGTACGCGGCTCCGGTCGTGTGCGGGCGGAGCCCCTCCGCGAGCCGCTCGATCCACGCCAGGCCCCGCGCGACCGTTCGCCGCGAGTCACGCGGTGTCCATTCCGTCTCGGTGGCCAGCACCGCGAAGGCGTTGCGGTGTACGAACGCCGTGGCGTGCGCTGGGATGCGGTTGATCGCACCTCCCGATGCAAACATTGCCGCCCCCGCGCCGTCCGGGTTGTGGCTCCCGGGCCACCGCTCAATGGCACGCACCAGGACATCGACGCCGCGGCCGTCGAGCGGGCGATCGAGATACGCGGACTTGACCTCGTAGGCGATCTCTGGCGTCGTGTGAAAGAAGTAGTCCTTGGCCTGCCAGAACGTCCGCCGCGCGATCAGTTGCTTCTTGACCCGGCCGGCTCGCAAGGCCGGCTCGAGCAACTCGACCAGCTCGTCCTTGGGTCCGAAGAACTGGCCGAGGGCGGAGACTGTGGGCGGTTCCTTGCCGCCGGTCCTGGGGTTGCCGGCGGTGCCAACGCCGAGTCGCGCCGAGAACTCGTCAGGCGCGTCGAGGATGACCTGCTGGAACGCCTCGAACACAGCGGGCGCGTCGGCCCACTCCCACGAGATGTCGTAGAGGGTGACGTACCCGACAGGGTTGGTCGCGAACGTGTACGAGGTGCACACGCCGAAGTTCCCGCCACCGGCACCCCGCAGAGCCCAGAACAGATCCGAGTTCTCTCGCTTGCTGCACCGTAGCCGTCGACCATCCGCAGTGACCACCTGGGCCGATATGAGGTGATCGCACGTCAGCCCCATCTTGCGCGAGCTGAATCCGATTCCGCCTCCCAGCACCAACCCGCCAACGGCCACCGTGGGGCAGCGCCCCGCTGAGATCGCGACACCATGCGGCTGGAGGGCCGAGTAGATCGTCGTGTTTCGTGCGCCGGGCTGGGCGGTCACGTGGCCCGTGGCGCGATCGAAAGCGACGCCACGCATGCCGCCGACGTTGACGACCAAGCCGGGCCCCGTGCAGTAGCCGGCGTAGTTGTGGCCGCCCGAGCGAACCGCCACCTGAACCCCATTCTCCTGTGCCCACGCAACCGCGGTCTGCACGTCCTCGACGTGCGAGCACACCGCCACGCCGCCGGGATGAATGCCGGCATACCGGAGGTTCAGCGGACGGCTGATCTGCGCATAGCCGCGATCGCCCGGTCTGATCAGCTTCCCGCCCAGCTTGGCGGCGAGCTCATCCCATGGCGGCCGAGCCGCGCTCGCACGATCGACCAGAAAGTCCAGCTCGCCGGCCAGGCTCGCAGCGACGAGCGACCCGCCGGCCCTTCGTATGAAACCTCGTCTCGTGGTCCTCTGCTCAGCCGCAGCCATTGGCAACCGCACCCTAACGCTCATCAGGGCCTGCTGCTGCCCAGCGGCGCCCGTGGGCCAATGGGCAAGAGCCACGCTGGCGCTCACGCCGTCGAAGAGGTCTATGCTGACCTTGATTGGAGGGCCCGGACCATTGGGTCTGGGGAGTGATGGCCGAACGCTAGTGATGTGGGGATGAGATAGACATGGGCAGCGTGCTCGGGGCGGCTGTCGTCACGACGCTGGCGGTTGTGCTCGGACTCGCGGGCGCCGCCAAGTTCCGGCAACCCCTGAGTTCCGCGGGTGCATTCGCGCGTTTGGGTCCGGCGCGAGCGTCGGTGGCGGTGCGGGCGCTGGCGGTCGCCGAACTCGCCGTGGGGTTGCTGGCGCTGTTCGCCCCGGCTCGGATCTCGGGCTTCGTTCTAGCCGCGATGTTTGCCGCGTTTAGCGTGGCGCATATTCATGCGTGGCTATCTGGTGGCGGTGACTGTGGATGCTTCGGGGAGCAGAGCGGTGCCGCGCCGTCGCCGCGGCGCGCCGCGCTGCTGACGGGCGGAGCCGCCGGCCTCGCTGTCGCAGCCGGACTAGCGGGAGCGCCCAGCCTGGCCGGCCTCTCGTCGGGCCGACCTGCGGCAGCGCTGTTGGTAGCGCTTGCCGCTTTGCTCAGCGCGCCGTGCTGGCGCTTCGCCTTCGAATCTATGCGGCCGGCCGCGGCTAGGGATCGGCTGGTGACCACGTCGGCGCAGTTCCTGGAACGGCGATTCTCGCGCCGAACGCTGCTCGTGCGAATCGCGGTCGCCGGATCCGCCGTGTGCGTCGCGCCACTCCGTTACCTGCTGTATCCCGGTGCGGCGCTTGCGCAAATCTCGCCGGGAGACTGTTCCGGCGGTGAATGTACGGATGGATTCACGGCCTTCTGCTGCCAGATCAACAACGGCGTGAACAGCTGCCCGAGCGGCACCTTTCCGGGCGGTTGGTGGATGTGCACGGACTACACGGGAGGTCTGCTGTGCGCTCCGCAGGGTGTGCGGTACTACGTCGACTGCAATGCGCTGCCCAACGACGAGTATCCGGGGGGCTGCCAGTGCGCGGACGGCAGCTGTGACAACGAGCGCGTCGCGTGCAACATCTTCCGCTACGGTCAGTGCAACACGCAGATCGGCGGTGTCACCGCGGTCGTCTGCCGGATGGTCGTGTGCGAGAACCCGGGTTCGATCCCGGGGCTCAACTGCGGCTATTCGCTCGCGGTCGATGATTCGGTCTGCTACCAGGACACCCCCTGCTTGGTGCCAGAGGCCATCGAGCTGCCTGGCGCCGGAGGAGCGTAGTCACCGTGAGCGCGGCTGCACTTGTCATGACTATCGAGGGCCTATTGATCGCGCTGGCGATCCTCTTCATCATCGCGCTGCTCCGCAGTCATGCGGAGATCCTCCGCAGACTCACGGTGATCGAGGAGAGCAATGGCGGGGACGGCGCGGCTTCCCAGCCGGGATCCACCACCGGGCCCGGGCCGGCCGCCGAGGTCTCGGCGCGCGACATCGTCGGTGAGACGCTCGCCGGCGATACGGTCAAGCTGGCCTTCGGGGCGGGCTCGCCGCGTACGCTGCTGGCGTTTCTGAGCAGCGGCTGCGCCGCCTGCGGACCGCTCTGGACAGGACTCCCCGAGAGCGCGCCGGGGCCGGCCGGAGCCCGAGTCGTGGTGCTCACGAAGGGTCCCGAGCACGAGAGCCCGACTCGATTGCGATCGCTGGCCCCGGGGGCGACCGAAGTCGTCATGTCGACCTCGGCTTGGCAGGACTTCGCGGTCCCGGCGAGTCCGCACTTTGTGCTGGTCGATGGTGCGACGCGACGCATCCTGGGTCGGGGAAGCGCCACCAGCTGGGAGCAGATCTCGACGCTGGTCGCGGACGCCGAGGCGGACAGCTCGCTGGCACAGGGGCGCTCATCCTCGGACCGCGCCGCGCGTGCCGAGCAGGCACTCGCGGCGGCGGGAATCGTGGCGGGCCATCCCAGCCTCTACCCATCTCGGTCCCCCGGGGATCGGACATCGGAGCCTGGTCAATCCGACGAGCGAGCGAGCGACCGATGACCGTCCTCGAGTTCGCGCTCGTCGGCTGCGTCGTGGCGGTCTTGGGCGCGACCCGCGCGGCGTGGTCACCCTGAGGGCAATCGATGCTCGCGAGCATCACTCCGCTCGGTGAGCGGGGCAGAGGATTTTCATGGAACGTGACGGCGACGGCATTCGCCGTCGGTGCGGTCGGTGCCGGAGCGGTGGGGGGCGCGGCGCTCGGCGCGCTCGGGTCACTGCTCCCGGGCGGCGCGGAGTGGCGGACGGTGGCGCTGGCGGCGGTCCTGAGCGTCGCCGTCTTATTCGACACCACACCGTTACGTAGCCGACTCCCAACCACCCGACGGCAGGTCAACGAGGATTGGGTGCACCGCTTCCGTGGCTGGGTGTACGGGATCAGCTTCGGGGCCCAGCTGGGCGTCGGGCTCGCAACCATCGTGTCGTCAGCCGCCGTCTACGCGACGGTCGCGAGCGCGCTGCTGTGCGCCAACCCGCTCGCCGGTGCGGCGATCGGGGCCAGCTTCGGCATGATCAGGGCGCTCTCGTTGCTGTTCGCTCGGAACGTTCGCGACCCCAGAGCGCTGTTCGCGCTCCACTCGCGGCTCACGCAGCTCGAGCCGCGCGTGCGGCGCGTCGCCGTGGCAGGTGAGCTGATCGCGCTGATCGCGGTGATCGGAGTGCTCGCATGAGGGTCGCTGGACGCGGCATCGCAATAAACGTGCCGGCTGGGTGGGAGGCGCGGATTTTCCGGCGTGCCGGCGGCGGCCCGGTGTTGCACGTCGCATCCTTCGAGCTGCTCGACGGCGACGGCGACTTCGGCGCGGCCGCGACGGGCCGGATGCGCGCCGACGACGTGTTTGCCGCACTGATCGGATATCGAGTCGACCATCGGATCCGTCCCGGGGTCGGACTGTTCGCGGCGGCTGGGCCCCCCGCGCTACCGAAGGCGCACGAATTCCATCCGATGCAGTTGCAAGTCACGCGGCGCGGCCAGCTTGGCCGCCAGCGTTTCTTTACCGACGCCGGGCGACCCTACTGCCTGTATCTGGTGATCGTGCCTGGGCGTCAGCGCGTGGAGCACCTGACGTCAGAGCTGAGCAAAGTCCTCGCGACGCTCCAACTCGCGGATGCTCGCTAGTGGGTCGCAGCGTAACGGAGGGCCCATCAGCCGGCGACGGTGATCGTCTCGCTCGACTTGGCCGAGCGGTGATTTGAGTCGATCACCACCAGGGTGACGACGTAGGTTCCAGGTCCGCTGAAGACGTGAACGGGATTCTGCGCGGTCGAGGTGTCGGCGGCACCCGAGGTCGGATTGTCGAAGTACCAGTGCCAGGCGACGATCGGGGCGTGACCGATCCCCCGCGTCGATTCGTTCCTGAAGGTCACCTTTCTGCCCATCTGCGTGTGTCGGAATGCCGCCGACGGCGGACCGGGAGCCGTGACGATCTTCGTCTTCGTCGACACCAGCCCGCTGGCATCCGTCTCCGTCAGCGTCACGACATAGTTGTCCGGAGCCGAGTAGCGGTGCTTCGGATTCGCCAGCGTCGAGTGGTCGGCGGCGGCGGACGCCGGGTCGCCGAAGTTCCACCGCTGCGAGACCAAGCGCGCACCGCGCCGACCTCGATATGAGTAATCCGTGAACGACGCCACGTCGGTCGCTCCGTTCACGCTGACGTAGAACTTAGCCAGCGGTGCGCCCGGCAACGGCGTGGTCAGGCGACCGGTGTAGCGAGCCGCGTCGTGGCTGGGTCCAAGGGGGCAGGGGGTCGTGTCGGTGCGAGATGGGTTGAAGTATCTCGCGGTGATCCGCCGGGCGAAGCTCACGCCTCCCACTCGGGTCGTGTCCGCGACCGTCAGCGTGATCGTGTACGGAACGCGAGTCCCGCGCCTGTAGATATGGCCCTCACACGACAGCGGGGCAAAGAAGACGCCACGTCCCGTGTAGCGGCCCGGACCGATGCGGTGCAGCGTGATCCTGCTGTGGCGGCGGTCAATGCGCTGACGGTCCAGCTCGAGCGTCTTACAGACGCTACCGTGGCATCCGCGCGCGACGATCACCCATCTCCGCGTCAACCGCTGGCCCGGGTGCTCACCGCGGACGTTCACGGCCGCCGTCACGCGCGCGCGCATCGTGAAGGTTCCGATCACCCGAGCGTTGCCGCCGCTGCCGAGGGCCAGGCCAGGCGTCACCAATCCTGCGCCCCCGCAAATCAGCCACGAGACCACGAGCACCGGAATCCGCCGGCGCGTAATCACGACCAGCATGACGAAAGCTTAGGCCACGCGCGGCAGTGCCGCTCCACAACACAGGCACCCTCTCGCCAGGGCGCGCACTGCCGACGTGCGGACCGTCGGCCCAGTCCCCGCCCGCCCGTGTCAGGACGATCTGGTCTCCGCTACGAGACGGCCAACGAGCGGCTCGCCGTCCGGGACTCGATCGCCTCGGCCGGGTTGCGCCCCACGGCGTACACGGCTGCGTTGAAGAGGAGGCCGGTGACCGCTGCGATCATTCTCCGCCCCTGCCGTTTGGCCTGCTGGAGCCTCGAGATCTGGCCGCGCGAGAGAGTCAGCGCGACGGTCCTGCGCCCCGCGGCTCGCAGCGAAGCCGGCTGCGACAGCACGGTGAATGCAACCGATCCACCGACCGTCACACGCGCCGAGGCTCCGAGCTCGCACGCCGCCGAGCAGCTGACGGTCGCTCTGATCGCGCCGCTCGAGAGGACCCGCTGGTGGGCCGGCAGCGACACCGCTACGCGCACCACCAGCGGCTCGGCCGCGAGCGCATAGCGAGCAAACCGGCCGACGTTGACGGTCCCCCATCCCGTCGCCTCGTCGTAGCCGACGGTGGCATTGCAGCATCCGAGCGGCGCGCCGAACGGATCGCCGGCGTAGAAGGGGTCGTTGTTGCCGGTCGTGACGTCGTCGAACGCGGACGTGCGGGCGCTCGACTTGCCCAACGCATAGATCAGCGGGTTCACCAATCCAAGCTGCTCCCGGCCCGCGGCGTGTAACCGCTCGTCGACGAGCGCCAGGCCGCCCGCGAGCATCGGCGCCGCCGCGCTCGTCCCCCCATCGGGGGCCCATGACGAATTCGGCCCCTGGCACGCCGTCTCGCTACAGAAGATCGCGATCCCGGGCTCCTCCTCGGCGAGCATCGACACGTCGGGAACGGCGCGATGGTTCAACTTGACGGCGCCGGTCTGGTAGCTAGGGCGCGGGAACAGCGAGCTGAATCCCCCTCCGCTGGCGGTGTTGCTGGCGGCGGTCCCTCCGTCGTTCCAGACCGTCTGAGAGACGATCTGATTGGCCGCTCCCAGCTCGAACGAGGTCCCGCCCACCGAGGTGACGTAGGGCGAGGAGGCGTCGTAGTCGACGCCCCTGCCGTGCTCCAGGCACGATGACTCCGACCCACTGTCGCCGCTCGCGGTCAGCCACGTGATCCCAGCCGCCGCCAGCTCGGCGCGCGCGGCCTCGGCCGCCATCACCCCCGAGTGGCCGGCCTCCGCGACAGCCGCCTGCTCGCAGATATCAAATGACTCGGAGACCAGCTGCGGAACGCGGCTCCGAACCTGAATTGGCGCCGTGATCGCTTCGAACGCGCCCGCAAGGTCCTCGGGCTCCTCGTAGGCATCGATCTCCTTCAGGCCTGGCGCCGTGGCGTCGAGCATCTCGGTATCGAGCACTGACTCGACGCCGACCGGGGCCCCGGACGGCGCTCCGGCGTCGAATACCCGGAGCGGTGGCGCCGTCAGTCCGAAACAGCGGGCGAACGCGTCCAGGTCGGCGGTGCTCGGCTTCTGATCGACCTCAATCAGCGCGACCCGAATGCCCTGACCGGTATCCCCGGCAGCGCGCAGCGGCGCCATATCGAACGCGGACACGTACTGATTCGGGGTGAAAGCATGGGCCGCCAAGGCCGCAGCGCACCCGGTCGGCGTCCCCGAGTACGGCATCGCCGAGCTCGGCGATCCGGCGTGGGCCACCGACGTCGCCGTCGACGCCTCGCCCAGCCCGGGCCCGGCGTCGCGCACCACCGGTTCGGTGTCGAGCCCGATCACGCCAGTCGCGGCCCCTCGTAACCCAGGCGGAGCGGGCGCTACTGCCGACGCCGCGGCCGCGCCCGCTGGGGCGACGAACCGCTCGCCGTCCGGGGCTCTGAAACGACCGAGCCTTACTCCGAAGGCACGCTGCGCTCGCCCGACGGCCAGCGTCGCGTCCGCGAACAGGCCGGTCGCGTCGATCCGCACCCTGGTCGCCCCGGCCGTACGTAGATAACGCACAACGCGCGCGCGGGCGTGAGACGTCGCACCGAAGTGGCGAGACAGCCACGCGACCGATTCGTAATCGCCGTACGATCGAGAGGCGGGATTGCTCACCGCCGCGGCAAACCGCTCGAGCGCCGAATCGTGGGCGACCAGCGGTAGCACGAGCTGGAGCGGTTGCGAAGCCGGCGCCCGCGCGACGTCAGCCGCTCGTCCGCCCGTCGCAAACGCGAGACCCCCGGCCAGGACGCCGATCACCACCAGACCCGCTCGCGACACGCCTCACGCCTCCGAACCCAGATCGCCGTACGTCCCGACATTCTCGCAAGGTGCGGTCCTTGACAAGGTTCGAGGCGCGCGGACATGTTGCTCAACGCTCGGTATCGGGATTGACTAACGTGGCGGAATCGTGCACCTTGGGCCACAAGAACACCGCGCGAGGACGAGCTCGACACCTCACACGTTCGACTCGATCAATGACGGTTTCAAGTCGCGGCCGGCCACGGTGACCTTCATCGTCGCTTCTCCGCCGCGGAAGCCGTGATCCTCATCCATCGGGCGGCCGGTCAGCTGACGTGACCTCGGACCCGAGCGCTTGACGGGCCGTGATCGCTCGCTCAGGCCGGCCACGCCCGACGAACGCGACCGTCCAGCTCGCGAGCGTCGCGAGGCGGTTCTTGAATCCGGTCAGGAAGGTCAGATGCACGACGAGCCATCCGAGCCATCCGATCAAGCCGTAAAGGCGGATCGGCCCGATCGTGAGTATCCCCCGGAAACGCGAGATCGTCGCCGCCGATCCCAGATCGCGGTATTTGAACGGCTTGCCCGGCTTGTCGTCCAACCGACCAACGATCGTCCGGGCGGCGTGCGCTCCGGACTGCATCGCGACCTCGGCCACGCCAGGCAGATCCAGGGCAGCGAGATCGCCGACGACGAAGATCTCGGGATGACCGGGAACGGTGCAGTCGTCACGCACCTGGACCCGTCCTGCGTGGTCGACCGCGGTCCCAGTGGCGTCCGCGATGACGCGGCCGAGCGGCGACGCCTCGACGCCGGCGGCCCAGATCTTCGTGATTGCCGAAACGCGCCGCAGCTCCGGGTCCTGGCTACTGGTGTCGACGCCGTCTGCGTCGACCCCGGTCACCCTGACGCCGAGGTGGATCTCGACTCCCAGCGTCTCCAGGTCCCGCATCGTGCGGCGCCCTACGGGCTTGGGAAAGGTGGCCAGCAGCTCGTCGCCGCCATCGAGCAGGATGACGCGGGCGCTGGCAGGGTCGATCGACCGGAAGTTCCTCCCGAGGGCCCGGCGCGAGAGCTCGGCGATCTGGCCCGCCATCTCGACGCCGGTCGGGCCGGCGCCGATCACCACGAAGGTCAGCAAGCTGCTCCGTTTCGCTGGGTCCGATTCCCGCTCTGCGAGGTCAAACGCGCCGAACACGCGCGAGCGGATCTCGAGCGCGTTGTCGAGCGTCTTGAGGCCCGGTGCGGCGTCGGCGAACTCGTCGTGGCCGAAGTAGGACGACGTCGCCCCCGTGGCCACGATCAGGCTGTCATAGCCGATCTCCCAAGGCGTGCCGACGGTCCGCACCGCGAGGGAGCGTCGATCGGCGTCAACCCCGACGACTTGGCCAAGCAGGACGTTCGTGTTGGCCTGCCTTCGCAGCACATCCCGGATCGGCGGCGCGATTTCGCCCTCGGACAGGATCCCGGTAGCAAGTTGATATAGGAGGGGCTGGAACAGGTGGTGGTTCGTGCGGTCGATCACCGTGACCTGGACCGGGGCACGGCCGAGCGCCCGAGCTGCGAACAGCCCGCCGAACCCGCAGCCGACGATCACCACGTGATGCGCCGTGACTCCGTCAGCAGTGGCAGCGAGACTCGTCATCGCGCGCCATAGTGTGACTGAAATGCGGTCCGCCACTCGGCGCGAGTGGGATCCACTAGTTGGAAGTGGCTGGGGCCCAATGTGCTCACCGAGAACGTGCTCTGCCAGTCGGCGCCGTTGCTGGATCCTCGGCCAGGTCAGGCGTCTCGGTCGGCCGCCGCCCGCATCGCTTCGTCGATGAGCGGCTTTTGGGCCGCGTCGGCGCCGGGCGGATAGGCCAGGCGCTGCTCGGCGAGGGCGACGAGCGTTGCGCCCGTGTCGGGGTACTCGACGACGTCGGGGCGGTTGGCGGTGGAGACGACGAGGTAGCGAACGGGCGCGTCGGAGCGGTTGACCAGGCTATGGGCACCTGCCTGGCCCCGGGGGAACGCGACCACCGCGCCGGCCGACAGGAACTGCGTCCCGACCGGACCGCGCAGCGAGAGCGTCCCGGCGAGGACGAGCAGTAGCTCCTCGTTGGCGTGGTGAACGTGCAACGGCGAGCCGACGGCGCCCGGGTCGAGCTCGTAGACATTCGCGGCAAGCTCCCGGGCCCCGGCCTGAGCGCCCACAGGAGCGACGTGGCGACCAGGGTATCTATCCGCCTGCCAGCTTGGGTGCCTGAAGTCAACGGACATCGGACGACCGTAGCCGATCTCGTTGACGCTTTTGGTGGTGTGAAGGTGCGCGCGGGCGAGCTTCCCCACCTCCTGGAGTGACCCCGCCGACAGTCGATGCTGCTTTGCGCGATGCGGCGCGGGTCGATCAGTGGTTGTAGCCCGCCTGCCTTGACGGCCGCGAACCCATGCCCCATCACCACCGCGGGGGTGGGCCATCCCGCTCGGGTAGATAGAGCCACGCGTCGATCTCATCGCCGGCGGCGGTGGGGATCCGAACCGTGACGCGCTCTTGGGCGGAGATGTTCGGGTTCATCGCGAGGCTCCGTTCAAAAGGGCGGGGATGATTCGGTAGTCGCCGCCGGTCTGGAACACGAGGTTGTGGATCTCCGCGGCCGCGATCGCGCGTAAGGTGGCCAGCTCGGCGGCCGCCTGGTGCTCGTCGAATACGTTGAGTGGCCAGTCGGCGACGGTGCCGCCCTGTAGGTGCGGATGTGGGGATCCGATGCCGAAGTAGGCACGAATCAGTATCGGCTTGATGCGAGCCGCTCGCTGCTGTGGCCATGCGAGTGCCCAGACGGAATTGAGGCCGGCCGTGGCGGACCGTCGAACCCCGGTGGCGGTGATCTCGCCGGTGTCGAGCAGCAGGTCGGCGTTGATTTCCTCAAGCGCTCGGCGGGCATACGGATCGAGTAAGGCGACGGCTTTGGCGAATAGTCGCTCCTTTTCGGGTCGGGAGGTGCTGCCGCCGTGCGTGCCGCCGCGCAGATCGGCGAAGCGACGCAACAGCGCCCCGGTGTGCTCGGATTGAGACCTGGTCATGGTGTGGTCGGTTGTGTGCATGTCTTCCTTTGGATTAAGGGGCGAATCGGAGCTGCGGTGCCCTCGGGGGGGTCGAGATAGAGCGTGGCTCGCAGCGCGTCGCCGGTTTGGTGGACGGTGGAGCTCGACGGGATCAGATGTTCGCGGATGACCGTGGCGCAGCCACGCGACCGGAAACGCGAACGTCGGCGTCGGGATGCGCTGCATGCCGAACAGCTGCTCGTAGAACGCGGCGGACGTCTCGAGGTCCTGCGCGTGAATGCTCACGTGGTTGATCGAGATCGCGGCCACGGTCTGGACTGTCGCCGGTCGTAGTCCATAATGCAAAGACGCCTTCATTCGAAGGTTGATAGGCAGCTCCTATGGCTTTGTTGACCATCCCGTGAACCTTCGACAGCTGCACTACCTGGTCGCGATCGCGGACGAAGGCTCGTTCACGCGCGCCGCCGAGCAGCTGCTCGTCGCGCAGCCGTCGCTCTCGCAACAGATCAAGAGCCTCGAGCACGAGCTCGGCGGCAGACTGCTGGAGCGTCTGCCGACGGGTGTGCGGCTGACCGCCGCCGGTAAGGCGTTCCTGCCCGAGGCCCGCGCCGCGGTCGCGCACGCCGACCGCGCGCGGCGTAACGCTCGCAGCGCGCTGGGTCTCGAGGCGGGTGAGATCGAGGTCGCGACCGTGACGTCAGTCGCGTTCGGTGTGCTGCCACCTGCGTTTGAGCGCTGGCACGAGCGCTATCCGGGAACGACGATCACGCTCCGCGAGTACGCGCACCGCCGAGCGCTCGACGACGCGGTCCGGCTCGGTGTGGGCGACATCGCGGTCGGGCCGCGACCGTCGGAGTGGTATGGCCCGGTCGTCGAGCTCGGATGGGAGGAGTTCGTCGCGGTCCTGCCGGCCTCCGACCCGCTCGCACGGACCAAACGCCCGCTCGCACTGGAGCAGCTCGCCGACCGCGACTGGGTTCTGTTCGGGCCCGACCACGGACTTTCAGAGTTGATCCTCGACATCTGCACCGGCGCGGGCTTCGCCCCGCGCCGGATCGTCCAAACCGGTCAAGTCGCCGCCGCCTGTCACCTCGCCGCTGCCGGGCTCGGCGTCACGATCATCCCCGACAACATCGTCCCGACAGGACTGGGCGCGGCGATTCGTCACCTCAAGCCACCGCTCGCGCGCCAGCTCGTCGCGTTCACCCGTCAGGACTGGTCACCGCTCGCCGCCGCGTTCCTCGAAGTGCTCAACGGGCAGACCTGGCACCGCCGGCCCGCCTCCGCGACAGACGTCGGGTAGCAGGCGGCAAGCCGCGGCACACAGCGACATCCCGGCGCTTGTGCGCCTCGCGTGGTCAGATTGCAGATGTGGGGCAGGCGCCGCGCCCACGACCGGGGGCAAGCGCCGATCTATAGGCCTTGTCTATCGAGGGGAACCGGAATGCGTCTTTGCGTTATAGGCCTATTGCGATCAGAGTCGATCGCACATCGCCCCGACGTCTCGACAGGAGCATCCGATGAGAAGCGCCAACGACGCTGCCACCCCGCCTCGCGCCACAGTCCGCATCCCGACCGCCTCGGGAGAAGAGATCGAGGCGTGGGTCTACCGACCCGAACGCGAGGGACCCCATCCGGCGGTCGTGATGGCGCACGGATTCGCTGCCGTCAAGGCCGGCGGACTGCAGCCATTCGCGGAGCGCTTCTCCCGCGAGGGGCTCACAGCGATCGCGTTTGACTACCGCCAATGGGGCGGCTCGAGCGGCCAGCCCCGCGAGGAGGTCTCCGTTCCCCGCCAGCGCGAGGATTACCGAACCGCCATTGACTGGGCGATCGCCGACCCACAGATCGACGCGACCCAGATCTTCATCTGGGGTACCTCGTTCTCTGGGCTCCACGCGGTCGAGATCGCGGCGACCGACACCCGGCTGCGCGGCGCGATCGCCCAAAACCCGCTCGTGGACGGACTCGCCGGCACGAAGACGGCCGAGCCGAGCCGCCTGCTGCGTCTATTCGCGGTCGGTGTGCTGGACCGCCTCGGCGCGCTGCTAGGGCGCCCGCCGCGCTACGTCCCCGCGGGCGTGGCGGCCGGCCAATTCGGTGCCGTAGCCAACGCGGCCGCATTCGCCGGAGTGAACATCATCCGCCCCCGGGACGGCTCGGAGTGGCACAACCGCGTTGCCGCCCGCTCCCTCCTGGGCATCGGCGCCCACCGGCCCGTGCGAAAAGCGGCCAATATCCGCTGTCCGATCCTGCTCGTCGTCGCCGAGAACGACACCATCGCCCCGGTCGGCCCCGCGCTGCGCGTAGCCGAACGCGCCCCAAAAGCCGAGCTCTTCCGCAGCCGCGGCGACCACTACGGCGTGTACGAAGGCGGCGAGGACTTCGACCGAGTCGTGAACGTCGAGATCCAATTTCTGCATCGACACACACGCGCCCCCGCCCCATCAGCCAACCAGTGAGAGCGTCGCCGGGTCATGAGCGGGTCGTGCCGCTCCTGCACTACTCGTGGGACGCGCCTCTCGCTCGGCGTTCGAGGCGTCCGTCTGCCGATGGAATGGCTAGCCGTGAACGGCGGTCGACCCCATACGCGTCGTCGCCAGGTCACCGACCACGGCGACCCGTCGCTGTTTGTCCAAGGCCGCGCTCAACGTCCGCGCGAAGGCTGAAGAAGCGCTCGCCCGCCACCACCGTGTGCCCGCCGCGGACAACCGCGGCGCTGGCTCAAGCGAGAAGCCCGACGAACCGTACAGCCACGAGATGTTGGCGGGGGACACGCTCGCGGCGATGGACGCCGCCGCCGGCGGCGTCGCCGACATCGTCGGCTTCTCGATGGGAGCTCGCATCGCTATCGAGTTATGCTCGCCCACCCAGAGCGGGTGCGGACCCTGACGCTCATCGCCGGCCGTCCCGCCGGCCGCTCGCGCCGGCGCACGAGACTGTTGGCCAGAATCGCCGCCGCCTGCGCGGGACGGCGGGCACGGGTTGCGCCGCCAGCTCGAAGCCGGGAACGGCTACGACGTCAGAGGCCGTCTCCGGACGTCAGCGTCCCGACACCCGTGCTGCACGGTCGGCGCGACCGCGTCGTGCCCATAGCCGACAGCCGCGAGCTCGCCCGCCTCATCCCGGGCGCCGAGCTGCATCTGATGCCCGGTGGCCATCTCGCCGTCCTGCGCGCCCAGTCGGTCGCATACGCCGAGCGCATCGACGCGTTCACCACCAAAGGCTGACAATGTCAGGCGGCGGCCCGCTACCGCAAGCGCTCACCGCCTCGACGGTCAGGTCGCGACATGCCATCCGCGTCGTAGCACGACACCGACACTGAGCGCCCCACGGTCACAGCCGGTCGGAGCCCGGCAGGGCCGAGCACGGCTGCTCGATCACCCCAGTAAGCGACACCCGGGCACAGCTGGGGCGACCGTACGCGCGAGCTGATCAAACCCACATTCGGTAGTGAGGTCTGGACCGTGAAGCGGGGCAGGTGCAGCATCGACACCATTCCCTGCAGCTGGTTATCCCCTTCGCTCCCCCTCGGCTGAACCTTCGCGTCTCGCATCTGACCCCTTTATTCCGCGCGCCCGACCCCTCGGCCCTTGTGGATGCGATTCGTTTGCCAGCCTGGCACGTCTCCGCGGAAACGTTTGATGGCTCAAGCGTTTCCGCGGAAACGCGACACGGATACTCGAACGTGCGCGCACCCACGGCGCCGGACGGGCGAGCGGCTGCCCGGGAGTGCGTAGCGGCCCCCCGGCGAGTCGCGGCGGCGTTTCCGCGGAGCTGCCTATCCCCTTCGCTCCCCCTCATCAGTCGGGCGTCGAGCGAAAGCGCAATGGAACTCGCGCGGTCGCGCTGCGAGCCTGGCTCGGCCCGACCGGCCCGTCGCGGGGAAGGTGGGCGAGAAACCGGAATATGCGGCCGGTTTCTCGCCCACCCGTCGGCCAGTTGCGCTGACCGGTCGCCCGACCGCCCGCGAACGACCACAGCGCCCCGCGCCCGCCGAGGCCGATCACGGCGATTTGGCTGACCACGACCGACGCGCTACCCGCCCGACAACCGTCGACGCCACCGATGAGTGCAGGCTCACCGCGCCGGCGCGAACTTCTCGAGCTCCATCGCGCTTCCGCTCGCCGCACCCCCGATCAGGGGAGCGAAGGGGATAGCCAGCTCCCTGCGAAGCCGGCATTGCGCGTCTGTCAGCCTCAGCGACCGCGGACCCTCTATGCGGGGAAAAGCGCGGCGAGCCCAGAGTGCTGATTTGTCGCCGCCGGGGCACCGCGACTCCGACCGCCGCTTCGCGTGCTCTCAGACCCGGACCAGCAGTCGCGCCGCCGTGGTCGGGCCGTCGCTCTGCCGCAGGCGGGAGTTTTTGGCTGGATCCTTTAGTCTCGCTAGCCGACCTTCGACCTCGAATCCAGCCGTTGCCGACTCGCCGACGCCGACTGGATCGGTAACGCCGAACCCGCCACCTTCAACCCTTACGAGCGCGGCCGCCGCTACTAACGAGGAGCCCACGCAATGTCGCCCACAAGGGGCCAGCTCATCACCGAGACATTTGAATACGACGGTGGACGGCAGGTCACGGCGTATGTCCCACCGGCTCCGCCCGAGGCCGTCGTCTTTGCCGGCGACGGCGAGTTGATCACGTCGTGGGGAGGCGTCCTCGAGGCGGCCAACCTACCGCCCACGATGATCATTGGTGCACACCGCTCGGACGATGAGACGCTGCGGATCCATGAGTACTCGCCGGGCGAGAGCACAGGCGCCTTCGCCTTTGACCATGAACGGTTCGCGGCCCACGAGAAGTTCTTTGTTAAGGACGTGCGCCGATGGGCGCAATCACGCTTTGACGTCTCGCCGGTTGCCAACCGAACCGGGGTGTTCGGCGTCTCGGCCAGTGCAGAACTCGCCCTCGCGATGGGGCTTCGCCATCCAGACGTCTACGGCGCGGTGCTCTGCGCATCCCCGGGCGGCGGTTACCGACCACCTGCTGTGATACCGAGCTCGGTTCCACGCGCGTACCTCGTCGCCGGCATGCAGGAGCCCTTCTTCCACCAAAAGGCGGCTCGGTGGGCGGACGCGCTGCACGACGCGGGCGCGGATGTTGTCATGACCGAGCGGGTCGGGTCGCACGGCGACGCGTTCTGGAGAGAAGAGTTCCCACTGATGGTGGCCTGGGCGTTTGAACGCTGAGCATTGCGGTAGTCGGTTGGCGGTCACCTTCCGACCTGGATCCCAGCGCCTCATGATGAGCACGCTGCTGCCTTATCGTCAGCTGGGCCGTACGCAGCCGGCTTCTGTTTCGGCTGCCGCCGAGCCCCAAGTAGAAGCCCCGAACGTCCCGGTCAGTCTCCGTAATCAGGCGCTGATCGCCGTGTCTCTTGGCGGAGCCCACAGCGTGAGCGGTTCGCGGGGGAACTCCTCGCCTGCCTGGTTGACGGCGTAGACGGAGGTGAGTGGGTCCTCAGAGGTGACCCCGAGCAGGACGAAGCCGTGCCGCCCGGGTAGGCGCTCTCGAACTTCGCCATCGGCGTTGCGAAGGCGAACGAGCGCCACTTCTCGGGTGGCGATGGCCCAGGTCACGAAAACCGGAGCTAGTGGCCTTTGGGATGCGGAGCTTCCCCCGACGCGATGAAGGCCCGGTGGAAACTAGCGAGGAGATCATCCCACGGTTCCATGGTGGAGCTGGCACCGCCCATTAACCGCCACGTTCCATCGACACGCTTAGATGACGTCGTGGAGTCCGGGCTCGCCGAGGCCATGCACTCCCCGGTCGACCCAAAAAGCATCGCCCCGTTGGGTCCCTCGGCCCAGAGGTCAAGCGCTCTGAGGCCGGGCAGCACAGCCTCAGCCGGAAGACGCCCCGCGGCGACTGATTCGACCGTGACTCTGTTGAGCGCCTCCAGGAATTCGAGATCGAAGCCCATCGTCCAATGCATATCCGCCCGGAGAGCACTGCCCCATTCGGTCCGGAGCTCGATGGGTCGAGCGGCTGAACGCCCACCTGCGAATCATCAGCTGCACGGCGAGGACATCCACGAGGGGATCGAGACTTCCGCTCGGTCGCCCCTGCGGCTACGACTGTGTGGCTCCTGTTTCGGGGCGCTCGACGGCCAGAGGAGTAGCCCGACGGTAGGTCGCACGCGTAGGTGCCGCGGCTTGCCTAACATCGTGCTCCGTGGACGCCGATCAGCACGGTGCGCCTGACCGCGGAATCCGGGCCGCTGGGCCGCGGGCCTCCGACCGCGACCGCGAGCAGGCCCTCGAGCTTCTCTCGACCGCGGCCGGCGACGGCCGGCTGACGCTGGAGGAGTACTCGGCGCGCGCTGATCGCGCGCTCGGTGCTCGGCTCATCGGCGAGCTCTCCGAGCTGACGGCCGATCTGCAGCGGGTGCCCGAGGTGCCCGCCGAGGGGGCGGAGCAGATGGTGGCGATCCTCAGCAGCGACTCTCGCAACGGCCACTGGACCGTCCCGGCGCGTCTCGAGGCACGGACGGTGCTGGGGGACTGCAAGATCGAGCTCCAAGAGGCGGTTCTCACCACGCACGTGACCAGGATCGATGCGAGGGCGACGTTGGGAACGGTCACGATCTTGGTCCCGGACGGTGTCGAGGTACGGCTGTCTGGCAAGTCGATCCTCGGAACCAAGTCCTCGGAGGTCACCAAGGCGCCTCTTCCCGGCGCGCCGGTCATCGAGGTCAGAGCCACGGCGATCCTCGGCACCGTAACGGTCCGGCCGGCCAGCGTCATCCAGGGGATCCAAGAGGCCGTGCGTCGATGGTTGCCGGAGGGCGACCCGCCTCGCTGAAGCCGGCAGGAGCGGCTGCCCACGCGCCGCCTCGTTGCCAAGTGAGACGACCGCTCCGTCGCCGCGCCAGCGGTCAGCGACCGAGTTCTGCTTGACCGCCTGGCCCAGCTGAAAAGGACAAGTCCGCCCAGCTCGGACCCGGTGGGAATGCCGCGCGTTCGTGGAACCAGAAGCGAGTGATTGGGGCCGGGCGCTCGCGCCCGGCGGTGCGGATCAGCGGGCGACGAATTGCGGCCGCCGCTTCTCGACGAACGCGGCGACGCCCTCACGCCCGTTCGCCGAGCCAAGGAGGCGATCGCCGACGCGCTGTACGTCGAGTCGATCGCAGACTTCCAAGAGGGGCTCTGGCGCCTGCTCGCGCAGCGACCGCGCTCCCTCCGAGCGGCGGTTCGCGGGACGACCGCCCACCACCTCGAGTGGATCGAAGCGAACGTCGAGCGTGCCCGGTTCGTGTACACGCGCGGGACCCTCGAAGGGGAATCGCCCGGCAGCGTGGAGCTCGAGGAGATGAACCGCAAGCTCGCGTCGGCCTACCAGGCGTGGCTCCGGCCGCTCTTCGAGCGCGGAGCGGTTCGCCCAATGTCGATGCTCGTCCTGAACGCGATCGTCACGGGACCGATGGATGCGCGCGTCGGTGGCTCGCCGGCCAGGTCGCTTCCCCCTTGCACGACTACCTCGACGAGCTCGCCGAAGCGGCGTGCGCCGTGCGGAGGACCTGCCCGCCGGTGCACCGTGGCGGTGGCAAGGACGGCCGCCGCCACGCAGAGGTCAGACCTGGTCATCGCTGGTAGCGTCTCAGGTCGAACTGGAAGTCCGTCCTACTCCAGCCTGAAGCGCTCAGCGCATCGAGGAGCGCGCTGTGCTGAAGCTGCGTCAGCGCTGGCGCCCTACAAATGAATCTTGACGCCGCGCAGTCCGGTGCCGACGTCCTCGCAAGTTAGCCCGTCCCAACCTCCCCCCTCGCCGCCGAACTGGCAGGCAGCGATGTAGGCCCTGGGAACAAATTGGCCCACGACCACCGTGCCATCACCAACTAGATGCCCAGCGGAGTCCGTCACCTTGACGTAGAAGTCGCTCCAGCTGAGCTCAAAGAAGCAGTCGCCGTTCGTCGTCGCAATAAAACCGAAGGTGTGTGGTTCGTTGTCATCCTTCGTCACAAACTCGGCCCCCCTCTCGTCATGTGTGCAGTTGTTGCGCTCGGGGATGATCTCCACGGTCTTCCCGGATCCGATCGAGAATGTCGCCGTGGCGTCCACCTCCTGGTCGCCCAGCCCCGGAACGACACCCCCCAGCTTGCCAGCCCTGCCACCGGCCGCGAAGGTCAGAATGAGCCGTGCGCGCCGCGGATTCGCGCGCGTCGTGTTCAACCTGAAGCGAAACTGCGAGCCACCCCGCTGGTATGACGACTGGCTGATGAGGAGGGACCCACGCGAGGACGCCGGAACCGTCGTCATGCTCGCCAGCTTGACGTTCCTCGCGGTCAGGTTGATGGTTACCGCGCGGCTCTGCCTCGCGCCGCCGATGCTTATCGCGGCACCACAGTAATCCGCGGTGCCAACACACCGGACGGGCCGCGGGCGCCCAGCATCGGCCGTCCCCACCCCTGCTGACGCCGCCACGGCGCCCAACACCACAACAGTCAACACCAACCGCACAAATGACCTCATATCAACCTCAATTCGCGGAACGACCTAGCAAATGACGTGATCCCTACAGTGCCCCGAGCGCGCCCCGCAACCGGCTACGCGCGCGTCTTGGACCAAGCGGCAAACCACTGATGCACAAAGACAGCCCAGCCCCCGGGCGCGGCGGACTGTCGCCGTCCTAAGCCGCACACTTCCAATACAGCTAGCCACGAACGTAGATATCGAAGCCCCACGAGCCGTCTCGAAGTGCACGGAACAGCGAGCCACCCTCGATTCGGGCCGCCGCCCCCGGCACACGCCGAGCATACCACTCCGTGTTCCGCGTAATCACCCACGGGCAAACGAGACCCGGCCGGGACGCGCCCTGACGAGCGCGCCGGTGACAGCGATGGCGCCCTCCAGCGCGCACACCGCCGGCTGGTCCCCGATCATGCAGCAGACGGTCGTTAGCAAACCCGACTTGGACTGAACGGCCTCGGTGCTGGCGTTCCTACTACGATCCGTCGACGCCTGTCGTGGTTGCCGCGGCAGAGGTAGCGGAGGGATTCCACGGAAACTGATCCAGCAGACCAGCGGCGCGACGAAACGCCGGCCGAGCGTCTCGATCGCAACACGATCGAGTTGCTGAACGAGCTGCGGGTCGCCGCCACAGGCATCCAGGTGCTGTTCGCTTTCCTGTTGGTCGTGCCGTTTTACGCCACCTTCAAGGACCTCTCGTCGTTCGAGCGCGATGTCTACTTCGTGACACTGATATGTATCGCGACGTCCTCGGTGCTCCTGATCGCGCCGTCGATCCACCACCGGCTTCTGTTCCATCAGGGCCAGAGGGCGTACCTCGTGCGAAGCGGAAACAACCTCGCGATCGCCGCATCGCTATTCCTCAGCGTCGGCCTGACGGGCATCCTCGTCCTGATTTCGGACGTCGTGTTCGGTGGCGCAGTCACGCCGATCGCCGGGGTCGTCGCCGGCGGGTCGATCGCAACCCTCTGGTTCGTCGTGCCGCTGAACCGTCGCCGCCACGTGTAGTCGTTTGGCCGCGCGCGGTGCGGCTGTGGGAAACCGCAAGCGATCCCCCGCTCCTGACCACCACCTGCGCCTGCGGTTCGACCCTGAAATCGTGCGCGAGCGATGGACCCCGAGGAGTCTTCCTGCCGATGAGAAAGCCCACATAAGGCCGACGCCGAGTCCGGTAGCGGCGCCTCGCTCACCCAAGGGGCCGGCACCAGCAGCACTCCCGAGCCGTCGTCTCGAGACTCGCGTCACTCCCCGCCCGGCGAATGCGCGCGTCTGGCTCGCAGCTGATCACACGACCGGGATCGACGGTCAGCGACGGTCTGGCCCACCGCTCGACGCAGCGCCGTCCGCCGGGACCGCAGCCGTGCCAGTGGCGATTCAGACGTCTGAACACGACGGATTGGGAACGATCTGAGCAGTCCCGTCGCGTTCCGCGCTCAGTCCGCCTTTGTCACCGCTCGGGCACAGTCGCGCGGGTTCCTGCTGTCGTGCTGGGCTTGGTCGAAGCGGAAGCCGCAGCGCCTGCCTCGTGAGAACCCCCAAAAAGAGGCGCGTTGGGGCGGGAGAATCAGGCCAACGGTTCGAAGTCCGGCAGCCGCCAAGTCTTGTCGAAGGCGGGATCGTCGGGGCCGTAGATGCGGAAGTACACAAACCAGTACCGCGAGCCGGCATCCGGTTTGCGTGCGAACATCGCCGGTGACTCGATTTGCGCCTGAAAGAACCACTTCTCGCGCGCCTCAACGTCGACGTAGCCTTCGGCGTCAAAAGTCCCGTTCTCGGGGCGGAGCACCGCCCATTCCCAGTGCGTGCCATCCCAAACCACGGTCGCGTCGGTAGAAGTGGTGTAACGGACGTCGTGTCGGTTCGGCTCTGAGAGGGGTCGGCCATCGCGGCGCCGAACTCGTCGTCTGTTCCGCAGTCGACGTGAATGGAGACACCACGATGGCCGATGGTCAGAGCATGACGGTTGCCGATGTCGTCGCCAAGACGATGGATGGTCGGCTTGAGGATTTCGTTCGTGAGGCGGTGGTGTTGGTCTGCCGCGAGTTGATGGAGGGCGAGGTCAGCGGTGAGATCGGCGCTGCGTTGGGCGAGGTGGCGCCCGAGACGAGGGTCACGCATCGAAACGGGTATCGCCCGAGGGCGTGGGAGACGCGGGTTGGGGAGATCGAGCTGTTGGTGGCGAAGAAGCGCTCAGGTCCGTCGTACTTCCCGAGTTTCCTGGAGCCGCGGCGGCGCTCTGAGCAGGCGATCGTCGCGGTCGTGCTGGAGGCGTATGTCAACGGCGTGAGCACCCGGAAGGTCGACCGGCTGGTCGAGCAGTTGGGGATCGACGGGATGAGTAAGGATCGGGTCTCGGCGGTGTGCCGGGCTTTGGATGAACAGGTCGAGCTGTTCCGGCAGCGGCCGTTGGAGGGTGCCTACCCGTACTTGTGGTTGGACGCCAAGCAGGTCAAGGTCCGTGACCACGGGCGGGTCGTGTCCAAGGCGGTCGTCGTCGCGTACGCCGTCCACGATTCCGGTGTGCGCGAGGTGATCGGCCTGGATGTCGGCGAGGTCGAGTCCGGCGCGTTCTGGGTCGAGTTCCTGCGCTCGCTGAAGCAGCGCGGGCTCGACGGCGTGCGGCTGGCGATCTCCGATCAGCACGAAGGACTGAAGGGCGCGATCGCGCGCGTGCTCGGCTGTCCATGGCAGCGCTGCACAGTCCACTTCACCAGGGATATGGTCATGCACTGCCGCCGCGACCGGCGCGGGCTCGTCGCGGCAGCCCTGCGTGAGGTGTTCAACGCCGAGGACCGCCAGCAGGCGCGCGAGCGGGTCACGAGCGTGCTCGAGCGCCTCGCCGGCGTCGCGCCGAAGGTCTGCGAGCTGCTCGAGGTCGCCGAGGAGGACCTGATCGCGTTCTACGCGTTCCCCTCCGAGCACTGGACCAAGCTGCGAAGCACGAATCCGCTGGAGCGGGTCAACAAGGAGATCGGCCGGCGCACCGATGTCGTCGGGATCTCACCGCAACGACGCCGCGGTGATCCGGCTCGCTGGCGCGCTGCTCTGCGAGCAAAACGACGAATGGCTCGTGCAGCGCCGCTACCTATCGGTCGAGTCGATGGTGCTGATCCTCGCCGACCCAGACGCGCCCGACCCGCCCCACGCCGAGCAGGAGGCGCCCAGTCTCCCCGCCGCCTGAGCCCGTCGGCCAGATCCGGTCACTCGGCAACCCGACCGATGCAGATCGGCGCGGCCTGAGCCCTTCTGACGCCCTCGCGTCGACGGCCGCGACCGATCGGACCCCCGCGAAACGGCGCGCACGCGCGTGTCGGCGCTCACCCTCACCCCCTCACGGCTCGGCAGAGCCTCGCCCTTCGGGCCTCGGGCTCACGCCAACACGCGCGTATCCCCTTCTCCCAGCCACACACAAGGAGGCGAACACCCTCAACCCGGCCCGAGACGCCACCCCCCGCCGACGAGCTCAACCCGTTACACCACGAAATCCGACTTGACTCAAACCACGCGGTCAGGGCGACGGTCTGCCAACGACTGCACGCGCATCTGCGCGTTCGCGATCTGCGCTCCTCGAATGAGGATCCTTTTCATCCGCTCGTCGGGCTCAAACGGTCGGGTCGCGGAACCTCTTGCGGAGCGGCGCCCGGCGCGAGACCAGCAAGCGCCCGGCGCTGTCGCTTCCCCGGGCCGAGCGGGCCCCGTCACTCCCCCAATCACGAAGCGGGAGCGCGACCGACGAAGCCTCAGGAGGACCGACAACCGCGTGGCTGCTCCCACTTCTGCAGCCGACAAGCGGAGTGGGAGGAGGGAATCGACGTCGCGCTCGGGCTTGCTGGTTGTTCGGGGAAGAACCTTCTCGGGCGTCGTCGACGCTTCCGCTTCTACGCCGTCGGCCGCTTGCTGGCTGGCAGGTCGGTGGCTAAGAGCGCCGGATCGCGAACCGTGTTCAGTCGCGCGGACGGCGGGAGCCGTACGCTTGAGATCACGCCGTTGCGGAAGCTGGACGCTTGTCGCGCAACTGCGCGCGCGGCGGTGTTATGGTGCTGCGGCCGCCTGTTGCAGAGGCCGACGGGCGGGTGTAGGGTCGGCGGGTGGCTGAATGTCGTTCGTGGGCAGGGCGCTGGCTGCTGATCGCGGCCGTCGCGCTCTGCACGGTATGTAACGCGGCGGCCGCGTCTCCGCGGCTGGACGCCGGTCAAGGCCGTCACTCGACGTATTACGTTCATCGCGTCTATCACACCTGCGCGAACGGCGGCTGCGGACTGCATGAGCGCACAGGTCCTGGCTACACGAAGTACCGCTCGGTCGGGCTTCTGCACGACGGGCAGAAGGTGCAGATTGTCTGTCAAGGCCCGGGACAGCCTGTGTCCGGCCTGGACCGAACCTCGTCAGATGTCTGGGACAAGCTGTCCAATGGCCACTGGGTCGCTGACTACTACATCAACACGCCCGGCATGAGGGGTGCGTTCAGCCCGCCAATACCGCGCTGCGGCGCCGCGCACAACGCCTACCTGACCACCCCGTGTAGCCCGACCGCTTACCGGCCGAGCGAGATCACCCTCTTCTGCAACCCCAGCGTGATCAGTGTCGAGTACATCAGCGGCATCCACTGGTCGACCTACGGAGGATCCAATGCCCGTGGCACTGGCACCCTCTACATCGAGTCGTGCGTCGGCGGCTGTAATCCGGGCCACCTCGATCACTATCGGGCCCATGTCCTGCTCAAGCATCCACGCTACTGCGCGCTGTGGCGGCTGAACGAGTACACAGAAGGTGTCGTCACATCCGGGTCGTCGGCCCGTATTCACCTTCACCCCTACTGCGGTGTCGAGCAGCTACCGGCGTATACCTACACGCGGCATGATGGGAAGACCGAGACACTCACCCCCTGGCAGGGCGGGCACGTAACCGTGCTGACGGAGGCAGGGGCGCGCGACCCGACCGTCATGACCAGCCTCGTTGGCGCGCTCGACCGAGCGTGGGCCTACTATGCCACCGTGACCGGGCGCTCGCCCGCTGAGAACCAGTACGCGTTGAATGGGCGCGACATGATCGCCGAGGTATTACACACGTACTGCGGCCCGAAGGTGAAGAACGAGCAACAGGCAAACGACGTTGCCTGCACCTACATAGGCGCGACCGGCACCGAGATCCTGGCCCCGTTCTTTGACTACGGATACGACGAGATCGCCCAGCACAATCTCTACGACCAGGTCCTGTTCTATGAACTAGGTCGGAGCTTCTGGTTCTGGGGCCCGCAGCTGTCGTTTCACAAGCCGTCAGGCGCACCGTCGACCTGGGAGGATCCGGTCACGACCGGCTACGCCGTCCTGATGCGGTTCGAGTCGATGGCTGCGGCCGGTGTCAGCGGAGCACCCCCCGTCGATACGCACACGTCGTTCTCCACCTATTACAACGAGATCGCCGAGCTAGCCAGCGTCTACGAAGCGAACCCGTCGTTTACCTTCAACGAGACGCTTGCGCAGGACAAGCCTCCCCCCGGCAACTATCAATGCGGATCAGGCGCGTGTGGCGGGACCGACTTCTGGGCATCGTTGATGCTGCAGCTGGCTGCGCGACACGGCGGAAGCTCCTTCCTGAGCCGATTCTGGCGAGACGCAAGCACCTATCCTCCCGCGGGCGGGACCGTGGGAGCCGTCACACATTGGCAGCTCCTGGCGGGCCAGGCTGCTTGCACGGACCTGAGCTCGGTGTTCTACACCAGCTGGGGATTCCCCGACGCCGACGGCGGCGTCATGGTGCGCCCTCCAGCGAGCGACATACCGGACCCAAAGGGCCGGTGCGGAACCGGGTAGGACGAGCGCCGGCCGCGGTGGGGCCAACGCACGCCGCTCGCGCGACGCGCGGTGTTCGCCGGCAACACAGAGCGACGCAGACCCATCCCAGGGATCGGGCGCACAGCGATGGCCACGACTGCACTTTCACGATCTTGGGACCATCGGACCGGACGACTCTTATGACGACCGTCCGATTGTCCGCGATCGCGATGGGGTGCTGACCGGACCCCGTTCATCGGTCCATTTGTTGTGAGAGCTGGTGGGTGGTTGGTGACTGCAGGGTAAGGGTGCCGCCGGCGTCGAACGGCACCAGGCGATCACGCGTGACGGCGATACCGGACGATCGCTTGGCGGCGTCGCCGACCCGGCGCTGGAGGTCCGTCACGCGCTCGGCATCACCCTCGCTCAGCGCCCGCAGTCGCTCAGCCGCGGCGGTCGCGATCGCTTCCAGCTCTCCCAAAGCTCCACATCAGTCCTCTGGCGCACCGACGACCGCCCCTCCGGATCGGCGTGCCCCACACCAGTCACCGGAGCCCCAAGTTCCCAGCCTCGCCCCGTCCACACCACCAAAGCCAGCCTCGCCCGACTAAAACCGAAAACGACTCCCGCACCTCGCAGCGAAGATCGTCGGGTCCTGAGCCCTCTTCACCCCGGCGGCTACCAGGGCTCCGCTTTCTCGCTTCGCTCGGTCGGACCAGGCCAGACTGACGATTGATCAGCTCTCCGTAGCCGCTCGTGATCGAGCCAGCGACGTTACTGGACTCCGGAACGAACTCGCACCGCTCATTCGCCTGGGTGATCGGTGGGTTGCTGTTGTCACGGTCCTGGCCGGCAGCCTGATTGGTCCGGTCCCACGCGTCGACCGGCGCTTCGTTCTGCATCTGATTGCCATGGTCTTCCAGCAGGAGGTCCCCGGCCTCGCCGAGGTTCTGCAGCGTGTAGACAGCGGTCACCTGTGTCGACTGGTCGCCCGTGTAGGCGAGTGGGCCCAGCTCGGCCCATTGCGAAGCGGTATTGCGCGGAAGTCAGTGCTCCTGCTCAGCAATTCCGAGCATCTCCGCCAGCGTCTCGAATGCGCTGTCGTCGCCCGAATCGATTTCGGTCACCGGCTCCCTGCTAGCCCAATCTCATGGAAGCTCCAAGCGCCCAAGCGGATCGCCGGAAGTGTGGCTGGCACAGCGTGTTCTGGTCGGCGATGGCTCTCACGTTAGGCTCCTGGGCCATGCGCCAACTCGCGTTTATCGAGGCTGGACGGGTGGCCTGGCAAGAGGCTCCGGAGCCACAGCCCTCGGACCCCGGTGGCGCGCTCGTGCGTCCGCTGGCGGTCGCACGGTGTGATCTCGACCTGCCGATGGCGGCGATGGGCTTCTTCCCGGGGCCTTTCCCGGTCGGGCACGAGACGGTGGCCGAGGTGATCGCGATTGGCGACGAGGTCAACGTGCGTCGCGTCGGCGAGCGGGTGCTCGTCCCGTTTCAGGTCTCCTGCGGGGCGTGCGTGGCTTGCCGTGACGGGCGCTTCGGCGCGTGTCACACCTACCGCGCGCGAGCGGGGGGTGCGTTTGGGTTCGGTGAGGCGGGCGGAGGTCACGGCGGGGCGGTGGCGGACGTGCTTGCGGTTCCGGCCGCTGATCACATGCTCGTGCCGGCGCCGGCTGGCAGCGCCAGCGCGCTCTGCGCGCTGCCAGATAACGCCTGCGACGCCTACCGCGCCGTCGGCCCACAGCTCGCGGAGCATCCGGGGTCCGAGGTGCTGATCGTGGGCGGCGCAGCCGCCTCGATCGCCCTCTACGCGGTCGCGTTGGCACGCGCCCTGGGCTCGGCGCGTGTGCGGTACGTCGACAGGGACGAGGCAAGCTGCGCGGCCGCAGCCGCGCTCGGCGCCGAGGTCGAACACAGGCAAGGTCCGTGGCCGCGGCGCTACGATCGCGCGCCGATCACGGTCGAAGCGAGCGGCGAACTCGAGGGACTAACCGCCGCGCTGCGCTCCACCGACGACTATGGGTTCTGCACGGCGGTGGCGATCCATTTCGCGCCGACGGTACCGCTGCCGCTGCTTGAGATGTATACGCACGGAATCACCTTTCACTTGTCCAGAGCCGATTCGCGTCGTCTGCTGCCGGTCGTGCTCGAGTTGTTCGCTGAAGGTCGCTTCGATCCGCTCATGGTGCCGACCACCATCGTGCCGTGGGATCGAGCCGACGAGGCGTGGCTTGCACCCGCGACGAAGCTCGTGCTCGAGCGCGAGTAGCGCTCAGCCTGCGGCCGCGGTTGCCGGCGTTGCGATGTCGGACGGGCGCTCGGGTGTGACGGTTCGCGGTGCCGGTTCTAGACGAGCACACGCGCTCTCCCACGAAACGAGACGCGTCGCTATTCGGCTTGACGCCCGAGACTCGCCACAAACCGCCCGATCCGGCGGCATTCGTCCTCGGCCAGCGGGCCCATCGCCTGTACGAGCAACGTCATCGGGCCGCGGTCGCGCGCCCACGCGGTGACCGTCGCGCCGAAGTCCTCATCCACCCACACGAGCGGGAGGCGATCGGCATAAGCCATCACCGTCTCCTGCTGACGCTCCACCGTTTCCTCGCGTCGAACGAGGGGGACGCTGATCAGGCCCAGCGTGTGCGCAACCTCGTTGATCGCAGCAAAGCCGCCGCCGTCGGCCAAAAGTGCAATCTCCCCGTCCGCGAGCATCTCGGTCACCCACTCGGCTGGCACGCCGCCGAGTGCGGATGCCGCGCAGACGAAGTGAAAGCGCGGCTCGGACACGTTCGGGAAGTTACCGGCTTTCGGACGCACCCCGCTTTCTCCGGGGCACACCGGTCGGCCACGAGGGCCCGACTCCGCGGCCCCGGGCGTCCGGAAGTCGCACCGTTAGGGGAGAAGCGGGACGCCGGCCGCGAGGACCAGCACTGAGCTGCGGGCGCTGTTCAGCTCGTTGCGGACGTCACCGCCGAGCACGACGTGGCCGGCCGATGCGCCCGGCTGCGAGCCGACGACGATCAGGTCTACCGGCTCGGCGCGTGACTCGCGAAGCGTTGCCCCCAGTTTCGCCGCCAGTGCGCCCGCGGTCTCGCGGGCGACATCGTTCGTCGGGCCGGCGAGAGGCACGGCGATCGATCTGATCGCGCTGTTGAGCTGCGTCCGCAGACCGGCGGCGGCGATGGCAACCGCCACCGAGCCACCGTCGAGGAGGTGCTGAGCGGACGTGCCGGGCTCGACGTGACCGGGTGGGGTCCGGTAGTCCGAGCCAAACACAACCACCGACGCCCCCTCGCTGTCGGCCAGCTGCCCCAAGCCGGCTCCTGTCGAGGCAGCGATGACGACGTGGCGGGTGATTTCGGCATCGCCCAACGTGGCGGCGCCTCGCTCCAGGCGTTGGTCGGCGTCATGCTGGGCCACCGCTTCCCGGCGCGGGTCAAACTCACGGGAATGGCGCACGTATGCGAGCGCCAACGGGAAACCCGCCAGCGCCAGCATCTTACCGAGCGCAAGCGCGTCGTCATCGTTCGGAGTTCCGTCATAGGAGATGATCACGTTGGCGCTCACAGGGCAAAGAACCTTTCGCGACCCAGTATTGCGCAGGCAGTCGGCCGCATGGATCCTGATCATGCCCCTGGTCGCGCCCGGTCGTTTGGCCCCTCCCCTGCCATATCCTGCCCGCTCTCCACGGGACGCCGGTCGCGAGCTGGGCAAGGCCAGCTTCGACCTGATCGCCGCCTGCGATCAGCACTTCATGAGCGTGCGGATAATCGGCCACCGTCGCCCGCGACGCCGGGTCGGCGAACCGCACCGAGGTCAGCCACGAGCTAGTCCGGAGGCCGCCGCGGTCCGCTCACGGTCGACAAGCACGCGGCGCAGGATCTTGCCTGAGGCCGATTTCGGGATCTCCTCAACGATCTCTACGGTGCGCAGCTTCTTGTACGGAGCCACGCGCTCAGCGACGAACCGGATCACCTCCTCGAGCGTGATCGACCCGCGCGTCACGACGAAGGCTTTGGGGACTTCGCCAACCTCCTCGTCGGGGATCGGGATCACGGCCGCGTCTGTGATTGCGGGGTGGGTGAGTAGGAGCGCCTCGAGTTCCGCCGGAGCGATCTGATAGCCCTTGTACTTGATCAGTTCCTTAACCCGGTCGACGATCCGCACCGAGCCGTTCTCCCCTAGACGGGCGACGTCGCCGGTGTGCAGCCAGCCATCAGGATCGATCGTCAGGGCGGTCGCCTGAGGGTTGTTGAGATAGCCCTTCATCACCTGCGGACCGCGGATGCACAGCTCGCCGGGCTCGCCGGCCGGCGCGTCCTCGCCGGTCACGAGATCAATGATCCGGCACTCGGTGTTCGGGACCGGAGGCCCGATCGAGCCGGGCATCTGCCCGGCAAGGTCGTCCGGGACCGAATGGGTGGTCGGGCTCGTCTCGGTGAGGCCGTAGCCTTGGAGCATCCGGCAGCCCAGCCGCTCGCTGCAAGCCAGCTCCAGCTCGGCCGATAGCGGCGCGGCGCCGGAGAGCACGAACTGAAGGCTCGAGAGGTCAAACTCGTCGACCAGCGGATGCTTGGCCAACGCGAGCGCGATCGGCGGGACCACCCAAGCACGCGTGATGCGGAACTCCTGCACCACGCTCAGGAACGCGCGCAGGTCAAACCGCGGCATCGTCACGATCGTGGCGCCGCGGTACAAGGGGATGTTCATGAGCACGACCAGCCCATAAATGTGAAAGAACGGCAACACGGCGATCACGCGATCATCTTCGCGCAAGTGTTGGTGGGCGATGGTCTGGCAGATGTTCGCGACGACGTTTCGGTGCGTGAGCATCACGCCCTTCGGCAGCCCAGTCGTGCCGCTGGAGTACGGGAGCGCGACGACATCGTTAGCGGGGTCGATCGCGATCGCCGGCGGCCGCCCGCCCGGCTGAATCAGCGATCTGAACGGAGTGGCGCCCTCGGCCTCGCCGTAGACGAAGATCTCCTCCACGCTTGAGCGCTTGGCCCCCGCGATCGCCTTCTGCAGCAGCTCGGGCATCGTCACCAACAGGCGCGCGCCACAATCCGTCAGCTGCGTGGCGAGCTCGTCGGCGGTCAACAGCGGGTTGGCGGTCGTGTTCACGCCACCGACCGTCGCGATCGCATGGAAGGCGACCGCATACTCGGGCAGGTTCGGAGCGTAGTGAGCGAACACCTCGCCCCCACCAAAGCCCCGGTCGGCGAGACCTGCGGCGACCGCTTGCACTGACTCAGCGAGCTGCGCATAGGTGATCGTCCGACCGCTGTGCGCGTCGATCAACGCCGGCCTGTCACCCCGTTCCATGGCACCAGCGAGCACGAAGTCGGTCAACGAAAGGTCCGGAATCTCGACGTCCGGAAACTTGCTGCCGATCACGATAGAACCTGTTCGTTCGACCGTTCGGCCGAGTCTACGCCCCTACGGGCAGCGCAGGAAATAGTTCCGATTCAGGGACGCGATCCGTTGGCACGGGCGCCTCCTCGGTCAGGGTCACATGCAATACGCAAACCACCATTGGCCGCTAATGGCGCCACAAGCTGGCGCTCTCAGACGACGGCGTGCCGCTCGCGACCACCCAGTCGCAAAAGACGACAGCCAGGTGCAGATCGGCATCGACACCGGACCGGTCGTCGCCGATGTGATCGGCCGCGCGAAGTTCATCTACGACCTGTGGGGCGACACCGTGAACACGGCCAGCCGCATGGAATCGCACGCCCCACCCGGGACCATCCACGTCACCTCGCGCACGTATGACCGCCTATGCGACCGTTGCGAGTTCAGGCCGCGCGGAACCATCGAGGTCAAAGGTAAGGGCCGGATGAACCCTTACCTCCTGATCGGACGACGCGACTGCGACTGGCAGCACAGGCCCGAACGCGCAGCCTGAGTGGGGCTGCGCGAGTCGCCTTGCTCATCACGCGAGTCCCTTAGTTCGCAGCTGACGCATTGCGGCAGCTCGCTTGCGTAGGTGCTCCAGGCCCATTGCGCGGATGACCGGCGGAGCTTTGGTGAACTGAATGTCCCGGTAGTCGACCACCTGGATCAGGTTTCCCCACGGGTCGAGGAAGTCGAGCCGCGGACCGGGACGGATCTCGACCCCTTGGGCTTCGAGGGAGGCCCGGACCGCCGCCTTGTCGTCGACGACGAGACCGAAGTGCCGAGCCTCGTCCGGCTGCTGGCTGCGTCCCTCGTTGAGCGCGAGGAACTGGTCGCCCATATCGATGAACGCGATCCCCGGCTCACGGTCGATGTCACGCAGCTCGAAGATCGCGCCGTAGAACGCCAGCGCCGGCTCGAGCACGCTGACCTCGAGAGCAACGTGGTTGATGCCAACGAGGCGAGGACGGGCGACGCTCATCGGATCACCGTCCGCGGGCGGCTCTTGAGCATGATGTAACTCGTTGATCGTCGATGCTTCACTATGGCTCCCGTGAGGCATAAGGTCAAATCGAGAATGACATCGATTAGCTCTAAGCTGTGCTTATGTTCGAGTTGCGGCATCTGCAGGTCTTCCGAGAGGTCGCCCGCCTCGGGTCACTGTCGGCCGCCGCCGAGTCGCTCGCCTACACCCAACCGGCCGTCTCACAGCAGATGGCGGCGCTCGAGGGCCGCGCGGGAATGCCGCTGCTCGATCGCACCAACCGCGGGGTGCGCCTCACGGATGCCGGCGAGGCGCTGCTTCGTCACGCCGAGACGATCCTCGCGGTGCAGACCCTGGCTGAGCGGGAACTGGAGGCGATCGCCGGCCTGCGCGGCGGTCGCGTGCGGATGGCGTCCTTCCCGACCGCCGGCGCCGTGCTCGTGCCCGCGGCGGTGTCGCTGTTCAGCGCGCGCTACCCCGAGGTCGAGCTGTCGGTCCTCGAGGCCGAGCCCGAGGAGTCGGTGCCGATGCTTCGCGCAGGCGAGCTCGAGGTCGCGATCGTCGGCGCCCGCAACCAGGCCGAGGGGTTCGGAGATATGTACGCGGGCATCGACCTCCACCACCTACTCGACGAGCCGAGGTACGCGGTGCTTTCCCCCGACCATCGGCTCGCGCGCCGCAAGCGGCTGCGCCTCGACGACCTGGCGGACGAGGTGCGGATCGAGCTCGGCCGCAGCCCCACCCGTCACGGCCGCATGTATCTCGCGCCGGGCGACGAGCCGGGCCCAGGAGAGCCACGCATCGCCTTTCGCAGCGACGACTTCAACGTCGTTCAGGGCATGGTCGCCGGCGGCGCGGGGATCGCTGTGGTTCCCGAACTCGCTCTGATCAATCTGCGACCCGACGTGACCATCCACAACCTCGGAAGCTCGGCCCCGAGGCGGACCATCGCCGCCGCGACCCTCGCCGGTGTACACCGCTCGCGGGCGACATCCGCGCTGCTCGAGCTCCTCGCCGAAGTCACCCGAACACATCTCGCCACACGATCACGCAAAAGCCGGGGCTGTTGACGCGACTCTTCCAATGACCGACGGAAGATCAGAAGTCCTGCCGTTGCGCCAGCGCGGCTCGTCGTGGAGAGGGCAGGCGAGTCCGTTGTGGTCGGCGTGAGAGGGATCGTCATGGTGAACCTCGAACCGGTCGCAGACCGAACAGACGATCGAATCCCCGCCGCCGGCTTGGATGCGCCGCAGGTAGGGCACGCCGAGCCAAACGACCTCGCTGCCGGGATGGTCCCTCACCATGCGGGAGATCTCGGATGCCAAGCTCCTGATCGGGATGGTGCCGTCCATCGTCTGTCGAAACCCTGTTCGACGGGTCCCGTCCAGCTCCTGGAGCAGCGCAAGGAGGACTTCCGTGACACGCGCGCGTTCTGCGGCCTCGTCGAAGCCGACCAGCAGCACGCGGGCTGCGCCGGTCGAGCTCCAGTTCTTCCACTCAACTAACGTGGATTGACCCGCGTGTTGCTCTATCCAGTCACGGAACGCCACCCATCAAATAATGACACTGCGTGGCCTGCCCAAGGCGGCCGTTTTTTGATCACGGCGCGGGACGGCAGGCTCTGGCCTCGATGCTGTCGAGAATGCCGCGCAGGCCGTTGTCGAAGGCGGTGTCGGGGTCGATGTCCTTGGCGTGCTGTACGTACTGCGCGACAGCGGGATAGTTGCCGGTGTCCATAATCGTTCTGACCAGCGGGGCGTTGCGGGCGCGCCACTGCCGTTTGGTCAGCCCGGTGCGATGGCGGGTCTGTTGTTCGGCGTGCTCGAGCAGCGCGTAACCAACCACGAAGGCGTTGGTCGTGGCGGACGCTTCGGCGGCGTCGGTGACCGTCAGGCCACCGTCGAGCAGCGCGGCGAGGGAGGCTTCGAACGCGTCCAGGAAGCTGGGCAGCAGTGGCGGCCGGCTGCCGACGAGCGTCGCCGCCCATGGATGGGAGCGCAGCATTTTGCGGTGTGCGCGCGGTCGCGGCGATTCGCTCTCGCCATTCGCCGGTCGTGCTCCGAGAAGGTTGAGTTCGGCGTAGACCTCATCTAGCATCGCGTCGAGTCCGTGCTCGTCGGCGATCTCGATCGCGGCGGTGGCGATCCGTGCCTTGCTGAGCCTCGCGGGAATGGGAGGCACCGTCGACGGCAGCATGTGCCGGCCAGCGTTCCGCTTGCGGCACTGCGTTCGTCCGTCGTCGCTACCGCGCTCTCCGCTCGGGGTTCTCAGCTATGGCCTGTCTCCTGCTTGGCTTCAGACGGTGGAGGCTGGATCGTATGCTCGACCGGGAAATCCGCCGATCGCCAGGAGCCGAACGCCGTCGGGACCCGGCAGGATCTTGCGCCGCGCCGTCGGCCCGACCCGGATGATGTGGTCTGCGTCCAGCTTGTACCGGTGGCCGTCGACGTGCACTTCGGCCGAACCGCGCAGCGCGATATAGACCTCCTCCTGGCCGAGCTGGTGGGCGGGCGGGTTCCCGGGTCCCTCGGACGAGTGATCATGCTCCGGGTAGGCGGTCGTTTCCGCTGGCATATCGATGATCGACATCCCGAACGGTGTCACGCCCATCTGGGCTCCGGCGCGGCGAAACGTAAAGCCCTCCAAGAACCCCTCGACCGCCTTGAGCTCATCGATGCCCACATGAGTCACGTCCGACACGGCCGCCGATGCCGCACTTGCGCGTATCGACGCGAGTCGCGGACCTCTCGCGTCCCCGCCATCAGTCGCCTGGCCGACGGCGAGGAGGTTCCCTTCGCTGTCGTAGAAGAACGCGCCGAGCTCTCCGGATCCCTTACTCGGGTAGTTGTTGGGCACGACCACCATCTCGCCATGCCTTTCGAAGCCTGGGACCTCGACGGCTTCGAACGTGACCCCGCGACGACCCAGATCTTCGATGACCGCCTCGATGTCGGTGACCTCGAATCCCATCTGCGTGGATTCGCCTGAAGCGGCTCCCGAAGAGCTGAACAAATGAAACTCCGTGCCCGCGCAGATGAACCGAAGACCACCCGCGCGCTCCTCGACCGGCTCAAGTCCGAGCTTGTCGTGATAGAACCGCCGCGCTCGGTCGAGGTCCTCGGCGGGAAGCTTGGTCACGGCATGGGCGTCGCTGAGTGGTCCGGGCACGGACATCGTCTCCTGGTCGGCGGATTGGATGAATGTGTTGACCGCTGCAGGGGCCAAGAGTCATCGCGTCACCCGTTGCTTGAGCGATCATTCCCGCTGGGCGATCCCGCGACGGGACCACCTGTGAGCTGAACGAATGTTCCTATGTCTAGAAGCGTTGACCGGCTCCGCTCATCAGCTAAAGGGCCACGAGCGGCGCGGCCCACGACACCAGGAGACCGCGATGCCGAAGTATCCACTGCACGACGAACACACCCCGCAGGAGCTGGCCGGAGGCCGTTCATGACCGTCCAGCGCCTGGAGCACATCGGCATCGTCGTCGACGACCTCGCGGCGGCGACAGCGTTCTTCGCCGCACTCGGGCTCGAATTGGACGGCGAGGCGTCCGTCGAGGGCGGCTCGGTGGACCGCATAAACGGGCTTGAGGGCGTACGGGCGGATATCGTGATGCTGCGGACCCCGGATGGCAACGGCAAGGTCGAGCTGGCCAAGTACCGCTCGCCCTCATACGAGGGCGACGACGGGTCGGCACCGGCCAACGCCCCGGGCATCCGCCACATCCTCTTCGTCGTCGACGACATCGAGGCATCCCTCGCCGACCTGCGAGCGCATGGCGGCGAGCTGGTCGGCGAGCTGGAGAACTACGAGAACAGCTACTGGCTCTGCTACGTGCGCGGGCCGGCCGGGATCATCGTCGAGCTGGCGGAGAAGATCAGCTGATGGGTGTCCCATTGTTCGGTCAGGAGCACGTCGACCGATACCACCAAACCGACGGCGAGGAAGGCCGCGACTGGCAGGGCACCACCGTGTTGCTGCTCACCACCACCGGGCGCAACTCGGGTGCCGAGCGGACCACGCCGCTGATCTACCAACCGCACGGAGCCGACTACCTAGTGGTTCCCTCCAACGGCGGCGGCGATCCACCCGGCTGGTTCAGAAGCGGGTCGATCGAGGCAGATGAGCATCGACCTGCTCCTCGCCCAGCGGCGGGGGTCATCGTTTGGTTGCGCATCCCGCGCATTCGGAGACTTTCGGCTCCAGCTCCAGGATGCCCGTGCGACCGCGGATGCAAGGCCGCGCCCAGAGCACCTCGCCTTCCATCGTTGCGCTCCGAGGGTCACGAACGCTGTCGTCTCACGAGATCGACTCTCGCTGACTGCGGCAGCCGATGTCACGCGCTTCAGCTCGCATACTGCGGGCGCCCGGTGGGCCGGTAGATCTGGATCGTTACGCCCTTCGAGTCGGCTCGCGAGTCGACTAGGTCAAGCGCGATGTCCGGGCCGGTGTCGGGGAATAGCCGCATGCCCTGGCCGACGACTACGGGGACGATGACCAGGGTCATCTCGTCCACGAGGTCGTTCGCGAGCAGCCACCGGATCAGGGCACCGCTGCCGTGCACCTGCAGCTCACCCGCCGGCTCGGCTTTCATCTCGCCGATGGCGGCCAAGAGGTCGCCGGCGAGGACGGTCGTGTTGGCCCATTGCGGATCGGCGATCGTGGCCGATGCCAGGTACTTGGGCTTCGTGTTCAAGGCGTCTGCGATCGGATGGCTGCCCCGATCCATCACGCCCCAGCCGCGGGCGAAGATCTCGTAGGTCCGCCGGCCGAACAAGAACGCGTCGGCGCGCTCGTAGGTCTCATTGATGAACGTCCTGGTCTCGTTGTCGCCCTTCCCCCGGGCCCATCCGCCGCGCTCGAATCCGCTCCTGCGGTCCTCATCCAACGCGCCGCCGTTTCCCTGCATCACTCCATCGACGGTGAGCTGAGTAATGGTCGTCAGCTTCATGGTCGCGATTCCCTTCTCGTTGGGCCGATCATTGTCCGGTTAGACCGGACCGCCGCGCCGAACTCATCGGTCAATGGCACGCAGAGCGATTTCCGTTGCGGCACAGGTCACCGACGAGGCCCTCCCGGGAAGAGTCACGCGATGGCGGCAAAGCGAGGCTACGGGCTCTCCACGCATCGGCCCTGCTGGTCGCCTGTGGCACGGCGTGACCCCACGCGTAACCACTGCAGGTAGCAGTCACCTCCTAGCCGGTGAATTCGGTCCCTGTGGCGTTGGCTGAGCGTTTGAGCCGTCGGGTACGACCTGTGCGAGTTGGTGGCGGGATGCGATTTGGAGCTTGGAGAACACGTTGCGCAGGTGGTAGGCGACAGTGGTCTGGCTGATGAACAGTCGTGCGCCGATTTCCGCGTTCGACAAGCCGTCGCTCGCCAATCGCGCGATTTGCGCCTCTTGCGGAGTGAGGTCGTCGCGGGTCTCGACGCTGCGTTTGCGCGGGTTCTCGCCGGTTGCTGATAGCTCGCGTTGGCTTCGCTCCGCGAATCCTTCGGTGCCCATGCTGGTGAACATCTCGAGGGCGGTGCGTAACTGCTCGCGGGCCTCGCGGCGCCGCCGCTCGCGTCGGAGCCACTCGCCGTAAAGGAGGTGGGAGCGGGCGAGCTGCACGCGGATGCTGGTGCGAGCAAGCCGTTCGATGGCCTCGCGATAGAGGGGCTCCGCGGCGTCGCGTTCCATGAGTAACGCGCGCGAGCGTGCCTCGATTCCCAGCGCCCAGTCGGTGCCAGCAGCGCTCGTGGTCTCCGCGAGCCGTTCAAGGGCGAGTTGCGCGAGCTGGAGCTCTCCAGATCGAACGGCCGCTTCAACCAGCTCTGCCATGGGCCTGGGGGAACGATCTCGATACGAAGGATCGACAGCCTGGCGACGAAGCGCGGCCAGCGCCTCCTCGTAGCGTCCAAGGCCGTTGTAGAGAACCGCTTCTACGTGTTCTGTGACGAGCATCGCCAACCCCTCTCCTCGTGCCCCGGCCTCGCTGCTCGCGGTCTGGACGAGGTCCAGGGTGTCGGGCTCTCGGCCCCGCATGGCGGCGATCCAGAGCGCGACGTAAGGTTGGGCCGGCGTGCCGATCGCGTCGCTGGCCAAGCGCATCTCATCGAGCGCGGATTCGGCGGCCGCCAGGTCGCCGGAGGTCGCGTAGATGAAGCCGAGCATGCTGAGGGCGAGTGGGATCGCGGTTAGTGCTCCCACCTCACGCGCACGCTCGAGTTCCCGCGTCGTGAGCCGCCTGAAGGTGTCGTCGTCCCAAAGATCTGCTGCGGCCCACAACGCGAGCGAGAGCCAACGGGCATCCTCCAGTGGAAGAGCCGTTTCATGGTCGAAGGCGCTCAGGGCGGACTTGAGCAGCGGAGCACCGGCCGCGTATCCCCTGGTGATCTGGATCGTCAGGCCGTTCAGGAGGAGATCAGATGGGCGCGGCGCCGGTGGCAGCGGGGCACCCGCGAGCGCGGCCTCGCTCACCTTCACTAGGTCCGCGCCGCCAGCCAGCGGGCCTGCGAATCGTGCTGCGCTTAGTGCGTCGAGGTAGGTGGCGCGCGCGATCTTCGGGTCAGTCCGTTCGAGCTGCCGCGCGGCCTCGAGGAGAAGCAGAGGAGCGTCGCTGCCGCGTCGGGAAGCGAATGCGATCTGCGCCCGCAGGAGGTCGACCCTCGCGCGTTGGCCCGCGCGATGCGGGCCACGGTCTGCGATATCGAGCAACACGAGGGCGTCCTCGAGCGCACCCGCTTCGTACTTCGTCTGCGAGGCGGCGAGGGCGCGCTGTGCGCGAAGCGCAGGATCGGAGCTGAGCCCGACGGCCCGTTCCTGAAACGCCGCGGCGGCCGCCAGGCCACCTCGTGCCTGGGCACGTCCGGCAGCTTGCTCGAGCTCCGCCGCGACTGCCTCGTCAGGACCTGCGGTTGCCGCGGCGAGATGCCAGGCACGCCGATCCGGATCGATCTGCCCGTCGGTTGCCTGCGCCAGCGCCTGGTGCGCCCACCGCCTGTCCTGCGGCGCTGCCGCCCGATACAGCGCCGAGCGCACCAGCGTGTGGCGAAACCGCACCCTGCTGTCTAAGTCGATCAGCCCGGACGACTCCGCCGGCTCGAGCGCCGATGCGTCGACCCCGAGCCGCTCCGCAGCCCGCCACAGAAGGGCCGGATCCCCGGTCGGCTCCGCCGCTGCCACGAGCAGCAGCCGCCGGGTGTCCTCCGGCAGCGCTTCGAGCCGCCGCAGGAAGCTCTCCTCGATTCTTCCCGACAGCGACAGCGCTCCAGGCAGCCCGAAGCCGCCCGCCAATTGCGCCGCGCTCAGCCCCCGGGGCAGCTCCAGCAACGCCAACGGGTTCCCCCGAGTTTCGGCGATCACCTGTTCGACGATCCGCTTGTCCAGCCGACCCGGGACCTCTGAGGCCAAGAGGGCGCGTGCATCGGCATTCCCCAACCCCTCGAGTGCCAGCGCCGGCAAACCCCCGAGCGAGTCGGTCGGCGCGCGCGCAGCGAACAACAGCACCACCGGCTCGGCCAGCAGCCTTCGCGCCACGAACGCCAACGCCTCCGCGGACGCCCGGTCCAACCACTGAGCATCATCGATGACGCACAAAAGCGGCCGCTCCTCGGCCACCTCGGACAGGAGGCTCAACACCGCCAAGGCGACGAAGAACCGGTCGGGCACCGCGCCCGCGCTCAGCCCGAACGCGGTCTCTAGTGCGCCGCGCTGCGGACCCGGAACTCCCTCGAGCCGATCGAGCATCGGCGCGCACAACTGATGCAGCCCGGCGAACGCAAGCTCCATCTCCGATTCCATGCCCGCCACCCGGATTACCCGTAGCGTCGGCGCCGACGCGATCGCGTACTCGAGCAGCGCCGTCTTACCGACACCGGCCTCCCCGCGGAGCATGAGCACCCCGCCGCGACCCGCAAGCGCACCGTCGCGTAGCCCATCGAGCTGAGCACGTTCGTCTCCTCGACCACGCAGCACCACCGCCCGGGAGCTCAGCGACACAGCCATCCGAGAAGCCATCGTAAAGGCGACCTCCGGATGAGGGTCAGAACCGACGCCAGGACTATCAGTCTGACGGTGCGAGTCGCGGCTCTGCGACGTAGCGTGCACCGCAGATGGCCACTCTTCGATTCGCGGACCACGTCGACCTTTGCGTACGGGTCAACGGCGTCGACAGACAGCTCGACGGCGTTGATGCGCGGGTGACGCTCCTGGATCTCCTGCGCGAGCACCTCGATCTAACAGGAGCCAAGAAGGGCTGCAACCACGGCGAGTGCGGCGCCTGCACCATCCTGCTCGACGGCCGCAGGGCGAACGGGTGCCTGATACTGGCTGCGGCCGCCGACGGTCGCGAGGTCGTCAGCGTCGAGGGTCTCGCGGACGGCGAGCAGCTGCACACCGTTCAGCGCGCGTTCATCGACCACGACGCGTTCCAGTGCGGATTCTGCACACCCGGCCAGGTGATCTCGGCCCTCGCCTGCATCGAGGAGGGGCACACCACCGACGAGCACGAGATACGCGAGTGGATGAGCGGCAACATCTGCCGCTGCAGCTCCTACCCGCAGATCGTCAAGGCGGTCAAGGCCGCCGCGGCCGCCGGAAACACTCCCTCGCCGAGCTGATGCGCCCCTTCGCCTACGCGCGCGCGACAACTCTCGAGGACGCGCTGGCAGCAGCACGCGAGCCGGGCACCGCGGTGCTCGCCGGCGGCACCGAGCTGCTCAACTGGCTGCGCCTCGGCGTCGCCGCTCCCGACCGAGTACTCGACATCACACAGGTCGCCGGCCTCGACCGGATCGAGGAGGTCGCCGGCGGCGGTCTGCGAATCGGCGCGCTCGTTCGCCTCAACGACGTCGCCGCCGACGAGCGGGTCGCGCGCGACTGGCCGGTGCTGAGCGAGGCGATCCACAAGTCGGCGTCGGCCCAGATTCGCAACCTCGCGACGATCGGCGCGAACCTGCTGCAGAAGACGCGCTGTCCGTATTTTCGCTCCGAGAACCCCGTGCCGTGCAACCGCCGTGAGCGGGGATCGGGATGCTCGGCCCTGCGGGGCCACGACGAACGTCACGCGCTGTTCGGCTGGACCGATGAGTGCATCGCCACCCAGCCGTCCGATCCCGCCGTCGCGTTGGCCGCGCTCGACGCGCACGTGGTGACCCGCAGCGTTGGGGGCGGGCGCCGGATTCCGGTGACCGACTTCCACTTGCTGCCCGCCGACGGGGTCGACCGCGACACCGTGCTCGAGCCCGGTGAGCTGATCGAGGCGATCGAGCTTGATCACCCTGCGCCGCGTTCAGCGTACGTCAAGGTGCGCGAGCGCGAGTCATACGAGTACGCGCTCGCGTCGGCGGCAGCGGCTGTGGAACTGGGTGAAAGCGGCCGGATCGAGAGAGCGCGCTTGGCGCTGGGGTCGGTGGCGATGCGCCCCTGGCGGCTGACCGAAGCCGAGCGCCGGCTCGCCGGTCTCGTGCCCGACGATCCCGCCTTAACAGCGGCGCTCGACGCCGGTCTCGCGCACGCGCGCCCAGTCCCCGGCAGCGCCTACAAACTCGCGATCGCCCGCGGGGCCGCGAGGCGCGCGCTGATGACCGCGGCAGGGGTGCGGCCGTGAGCGCGCTGCTCGGATCGTCGCTCCCGCGCCAGGACGGTCCCGCGAAAGTGACCGGTGCGGCACGTTACGCGGCCGACCACCTCGCCGAGGACATGCTCTACGGCGTGCTAGTCGGCGCGCCGGTCCCAGCCGGGCGGCTGCGAGCGATTGATGCCGCCGTCGCGCGCGACGTTCCCGGCGTGACCCACGTGCTCACCCATTCCGAGATGCCGAAGCTCGGCGCCCCGCCGGTGCCTCCGGCGTCGTCCGTGCGCGTGCCGATGCAGGACGACGAGATCCGCTATGAGGGTGAGCCGATCGCGATCGTGCTCGCGCAGACACTCGAAGCCGCCGAGCACGCCGCGTCGCTGGTGCAATCAGATATCGAGCCGGAGCCTTTCACCGCACACCCGCGGGCGGGTCGCGCTGGAGCCGAGGTGCCGCGGGAGAGCGGATACCTGTCCAGCCCGACGGACGCCGAGCACGGCGACGTCGAGCGAGCGCTCGCGGACGCGCCGGTGCGCCACGAGGCGACCTACGTCCAGCCCTCGCGCCACCACAATCCGATGGAGCCCTCAGCGACGCTCGCGCAATGGCACGGCGACACCCTGACGATGGTCGACGCGACCCAGTGGGCCTACGGCGTGCGGATCGTCATGTGCGCGTTGTTCAGCGTCGCGCCCGAGCAGGTGCGCGTGCGCTCGCCGCACGCCGGCGGCGCGTTCGGCTGCATAGGTCTCGTCTGGCCACACCAGATCATCGCTGCGGCGGCGGCACGGGTGACGATGCGCCCGGTGCGGATCACCCTTTCGCGCGCGCAGATGTACAGCATCGTGCCCTACCAGCCGCAGATGGTGCAAACCGTGTCGCTGGCGGCCTCGCGCGACGGGCGCCTGGCGGCGATCGAGCACGAGTCGATCAACGTCACGTCGGTCAGCGACGACTTCGTCGAGTACGCGACGATGGCGTCGCAGACGACCTACGCGGCCTCGGCGATTCGTGTGCGCCAGCGCGTACAACGTGCCAACGTCAACGTGGGCACGGCGATGCGGGCACCGCTGGAAGGGTGCGGGCTGTGGGCGCTCGGTAGCGCGATCAACGAGCTTGCGGCGCAGCTGCGGATCGACCCGCTCGAGCTCCGCCTCACGAACTATGCCGAGACACACCCGTTTACGGGGCAGCCGTGGTCGTCGAAGAAGCTGCGCGAGTGCTACGAGCAGGGCGCGCACGCATTCGGGTGGCGCCGCCGTTCCAGCGACCCCGAGCGCGACGGCCCATGGCTGTTGGGCCAGGGGATGGCCGACTGCGCGATGGGCACGATCCGGTTCGCGTCCAGTGCGCAGGTCCGTCTCCACTCAGACGGGCGAGCGGTGATTCAGTCGGGCACCCAGGACATCGGCACAGGCATAGCGACGATCCTCACCCAGATCGTTTGCGGCGTGCTCGGGCTCGAGCCCGGCCTGGTGAGCTGCGAGATCGGCGACACCGATCTGCCGGAAGCCGGACCGACCTTCGGGTCTTCGTCGACGATGGGCGTCGGCGCCGCCGCAATGGCCGCCGCTCAAGACCTCCTCGCTAAGCTGCGCGAGCGCTCCGCGCAAGAGCTGACCGAGCCGCCGGGCGCCGGGGCGCTGGCGGCGGCAATGAGCGCTGCGGGCGCCGACGAGCTCGTCGGCGTCGGCGCGTTCACGCCCCAAGACAGTCCATACGCGATGAACACGTTCGGGGCGATCTTCGTCGAGATTGGGTTCGACCCGGAGCTCGGGATTGTGCGCCTGCGCCGCGCCGTCGGCCGCTACAGCGCCGGTCGGATCGTCAATCCGCGCATCGCGCGCGCGCAGATGCTCGGCGGCATCGTCTGGGGCTGGGGCAAGGCGACGATGGAGGCCAGCCATCACGACCAACGCCTGGGGCGCTGGTTGTCGAAGAACCTGGCCGGGGTCGCGCTGCCCGTCAACGCTGACATCCCATCTGACATCGATGTCGCGTTTATCGACGAGGTCGACGAGCACGCCAGCCCGATCGGCGGCAAGGGCATCGGCGAACTCGGCGCCACCGGCGTCGACGCGGCCGTCGCCGACGCGGTGTTCCACGCCACCGGGCGACGGATCCGCGAACTCCCGATCACCCCCGACAAGCTTGTCCAACTCGTGGTGCAGCCGTGACGACGAACTCGGTGCCGACGCTCGATACCAGCCAAGGAAAGGATGCATCGATCCTCCGCTCCGAGATGACACCGACCGAGGAGGCCGACCGTCTGGCGACCCGTGAGCTGGTCGACGCCTACGCGCACTGCGCCGATCGCCGGGACGCCGAGGGCCAGAAGGCCCAGTTCTCCGAGGACACTCCGATACGGCGACACATACGTAAAGATTGACGGCGCGTGGCTCTTCGCCGAGCGCAACTTCTACGTCGACTGGACGGAGACCCCGGCTTCGCATCCGTAGTGCTACCGGCTCGACCATGATCCGCCGCGATTTAGGCCCGCGACGTTCGAAGTCTGTCGACGCATACCTGCGCGGCACCCGCGTGCTCGCCGCGATTGCGCTGCTCGCGCTTGTCGGTGGCGTCCTATCCGACGCGTTGGAGGACCGGTTCTGGACCGACCACTCCCTGCTCGCGGGTCTCGTCGCGAGCGTGATCGTGGTGATGCTCACGGTAGCGCTGGTGAACGAGGCGCTCGAGCGTCGCAGTCGACAACGCTGGAGCGTGCTCGCTCAGTACGTGATGCTGCAGCTCGTCCGCGAGGCGCGCCTCGTCTGGACGGGGATCTCGGAGCTGGCGGGGCTGATGCCGTCTGACCCATACGCGAGCGAAGGCGACGTTCTCACGACAGCGAGGTCGATCGACGCGGGGTCAAACGCGGTCCGCGATACAGACCGCCTCGTCGCCGCGCTGCGCGATCTCGTCGGCTACGCGAACGAGCGCAAGCGCGTCCACGACAGGGTCACGATCTTCGTGGAGCACAACGACACGGTCCTCGGCCGATGGGCTGCTGTGATGCTGAATGCCGACGTGTACGCCGAGGTGATCGACCGACACGTGGAGCTGGCGGGCGACCTCGCGTGGCTGAGCGGCCTGCTCGGGTTCGAGCTCACCGAAGACGACGGCCGGACCCGAAAAGGACGCAGCCATCCGGCCGCCCTGATCGAGGGTCCACTCGAGGACGACCAGCTAGTACAGCGATTGGCGGCGATCACCCAGCTCGCCGAGCAGCTCGACCGCGAAACGCTCGCCTTCGCCCTGCGGATCGTCCCGATCGCGTGGTGGCGCGAGCAACTGGGGGCAAGCGTTACCGCGTCCAATGGCGCGCGGTGAAAGCCAGGCCACGGGACTGCTCGGCGAGCGCATCCGGTCGATAACTTGCGGAGGGCTTCTCCCTCAGCCTCGCCAAGGAGGCGCTCAGCGGCAACCTCGACGATGTGATCAAGACCGTGAAGGCGAGGGTGCACCTCGTCTAGACCGAAAGGAAACCACTGATGCCCGACCCGACCACGACCCAGCGCGAGAGCGCACACCGCGCCCTCGGCATCTGTCTCGAGGAGTACAGCTATCCCCATCCAGTTCAGTTCTTCCCTGTCAGCAGTGACCTCCAGCAGCTCAAGATGGCGTACATGGACATCCCGCCCAACGCGGAGGGGAACGGGAAGGCGGTCGTCCTGTTTCACGGCAAGGCGTTCGGTTGTTACTACTTCCAGAATGTGATCGAGGCGCTGACCGAAGCCGGATACCGGGTCGTCGCCCCCGACCAGCTCGGCTGGGGCAAGTCACCGAAGCCCGACATCCACTACAGCTTCCAGCTGCTGGCCGCCAACACGATTGCGCTGCTCGATCACCTCGGCGTGAGGGACGTCGCCGTCCTGGGTCACTTGACCGGCGGTATGACCGCAACCCGCTTCACGCTGATGAACCCCGAGAAGGTGACGCGCCTGGTCCTAGAAGACCCTCTCGGTCTGACCGATTACCGTGTCGGCATCCCGCCGCAGTCCGAAGAGACGCTCTACGAACACGAAGTCCACTGGACCGATCCCAAGGTCATTCGCAGCTACGTCGAGGGGTACTTCGTCCACCCCGATCCGAAGGTGTGGGAGCCGCTTGCCGATGTGCTGGTTCGCGTCACCCTCAGCCCCGACTACCCGCAGTGGGCCCGCGCCGCGGCGCTCACCTTCCAGATGATCTACCAACAGCCCGTTCGCTACGAGTACCACCTGATCGCGCCGCCGACGCTGCTGATCGTCGGAGCCGAGGATCACGTCGTCCCGCTCGGCCAATACGCGCAGCCGGCGGAGGCCGAGCGGCTGGGCGACTTCGTCGAGCTGTCGGCGGCGGCCTCGAGCGATATCCCGAACGCCAAGCGCGTCGTCGTGCCCGAGTGCGGCCACATCCCGCACCTCGAGCACCCCGACCGATTCCTCGCCGAGTTCCTGCCATTCCTCGAGAGCTGAGCAAGCCACGAACGATGCGACGAAAGGACCTAATCGGTGTCGACAAACCCTGAAACATCAGGACCCAGCACAAGTTCTGCGGAGATCGGTCCGCCTCCCTATTACCACCGATCGGACTGCAATATCTGTCGTAAGCAAGACGGTCTGGAAACCGGGTCAGAGCTACTGGATGCCCCCATTCCGGGGGGCTACATCGTCGAAGGCGAGCACTTCCTCGTCGAGCCCGCACCGCTGCAGGAGTCCAGTGCAGGAACGGTCATCGTCGAGGCCCGGCGGCATCTTCTGGATTTCGGGGAGATGGCGCCAACCGAAAGCGCCGAGCTCGGTTCGGTCCTCCATCGGCTCGTTCCGGCGATCAAGGCTGCCACGGGGGTCCAGCGCGTCTATTTCCTGGCGGTGATGGAGCGCGCGCCCCACTTCCACCTCTGGCTCGTACCGAAGAAAAACGAAGGAGAACTTCGAGGAGTGGACTACCTGGCGCAGCGGCCCCCTCTTACGGCCTCGTACAGCGCGGCGGAAGAGATGTCGCGCACGATCCGAGCTGAGTTCGAGCAGTCCTGACGAGATCTGGCTGGCTCTTAACCTGGAAGGGCTTCGTGCTGAGGAGACCAATCCGTCGGTAACGCGCGCCGGTGCAGAAAGACGCGGACCTCGCAAACGTGGTTGGCCTTGCTGATCAGCAGCGCGCGGACGCCCGGTCGGTCGAGGAGTCGCTTGAGGGGGCCGTCGAGCAAATCGATCTCCTCTTGGCGGTATGGATCAGGGTTTCGCTGGTGGGGCATTGACGTCGTCCGCACGGGGCGTAGGCGTCGACGATCACATTCGTGCTCGTCTGCGCCGCGTCGTCGGCGGGGCGGACTCATTCGCAGCGCGTACGGCGACAGGTCGGCGTCTCCACCCGCGCCCAAGCCGTGGCGCGGGCACGGGAGCTCAGGCTGCTCTGAGCCGAAAGATCACCCGGGTGATCTTTCCCGGACCGATTGACAGATCATCCTGGTAGGGGCGACCGTTTCGGTCGTGCTCCGCTCCCCGCGTGCGAGCTTCTCCTGAAGGGTAAGCAATGACCTTTGAGCGGGAGCGGTTGGATGAGGAGAGCGCGTCGGTGTTGCGGGAGTTGTGGGAGACGCCGGTCGGGCGTCGGTGGGTTTTGAAGGCTGGGTTGGGGTCGGCGGCGGCGTTGGCGGCGCAGTTGTGGGCCGGTCCGGTGGTGGCGGCGGCGGCGAAGCGCAAGGGCGCTGCGCCGCCGGCCGGGGTCGGGTTCCAGTTCGCGTTGGGGGGGTTGCGGGAGGTCAGGGATCTGGTGATGGTGGCCGACGGCAAACGGGTGGCGCTGCTCACGCACACGTCCAGCTCGCGTAAGGCGTTGCGTGCCCGGGGCGGGTTGTGGCGTCAGATCGATTTGGGGGCGTTGACCCATCATGTGCCGGCGGTGTCGCTGCCGACGGGCCGCTCGACGCTCGTCTCGGTGTACGGGATCAAGGGCAGGCGCGAGGTGCTGGTGGCGCAGTCCTTCCACGTGCCTCAGGCGACGACCCTGGCGATGGCCAAGACCGCGCACAAGCTGAAGGGATCATTCGGGTCGGTCGTTCCCTCCAACCGAGGGTTGCGCTCGCTCGGTCTAACCGACGCGAAGGTCAGCACCCCCACCGACGTGGTGCAACTGGGAACCGTGGTCGATCGCAACACCACCGCGGCGGCGATCGTCGCTCTGCACCCCCAGATCGCGACCAAGGACTCGGCGGCGACCAACGCCACCAACACGCTGCTGCTGGGCAACGCCGCGGTCGCGAGCCTGGCCAACGCGATCAAGAGCATCCAGGACGCCGGCGGAAGCATCGCCACCCAGATCCCGGCCACCGACCCCAACGGGTCCGCGACCGAGCTCAAGATCCCGATCGTCGACCCCAACACCAAGAAGGTCACCGGCTACAAGACGACCGGCTTCGCGACCACCAAATTCACCGACGATCAGAACTTCCGCGACGCGCTCAGCAGCGCCGTGATCTCCGGAATCCGCGAAGTCCGCGACACCTCCAGCCTCGGCGCGGTCATCACCAAACCGCTCGACGAAGACCCGGCCGCCTCCACCAAAACCTGGGTCCAACCCGACGGCGTGATCCCCACCCCAAAACCCTACCCCCCAGCCAGCCCGAGCAAAACCGCCGACGGGACCCGTGCCACGACGAGCGCGTCGGGCGGGCTCGACATTCAGATCGCGAACGAAGGGTTGCTGTTTGGGACTTACACGATCAGGAATGGCACCTTTGCTAACAGCAAGATGCCGCTCAGGATCTATAACAACTGGGTGCGCTGGATCTGGGTCTACGTCCAGTACCTCGGCACCGGCGACACCAACCTGTCAATCGATAACAACGCGAAGTTCCCTGATACCAAGTATTCGAAATCGGTAGCCGTGCTACCGCAGGTCTTCACGGTCCTCGGGGTGCCGATCTGGGACACCAACACGATCGACGTGACGCTCGACTTCCCGCCCGGGGCCTACAAGGCCCGGTTGCTCTACGCCGGACTGGGCTCCAACCTCAACGACGGCAACTGGCGCCAATACTTCCCCGCCGACGCCTACCCCGACAAGATCGCACCCACCGACGAGGTGCTGTTTCCCGCCCTGATCACCGGGATCTTCACGATCGGCCTGACTGTCTTCGCTCTGGCTGCCGACATGGCCGTCGCGGAAGCCTTTGCCTCCGTCCGGGGGCTCTTCAAAGACGTGTTGATTGACGCCGAGGACCTAAGAAACGTCATCCGAGGCGCGTTTCCCCTGACGGCCAGCGAGTCGGCGGCCGTTGCCCTCGCCGCGGGCAGCGAGACCTACACCGACGTCGCCAATCGAGGCCAGAACCTAAACAACTTGTGGAACCTCCTCCTCGGCTTGGCGTCGGTGATCCCCAAGCTGCTGTTCAACCCCAATGCGCTTGGTCTCTGGGCGCAGGCGGCGGAGGCCATTCTCTCGGCTACGACGGCCGACAAGCTGATCCAGGCCTTGCCGGCGATCGGTCAAGTGATTGCGGTCATTGAGGCAGTGGGGGATGTGGCGACGTTGGCGGAGGTGGGGGCGGAGTCGGTGGTTGCTCCGTGGGTGATTGAGAATGAGGTGTCGTTGACGTATGCGGCGATGGTGACGGTGTCGCATGATCCGTGTGCGCCGTCGTGGCCGGTGGAGGCGAAGTCGTGGTCGGTGCAGGCTAAGTTGGATGGGCAGTCGGCGGTGGCGCCGGTGACGGGGTCAATGAATGTTGGGGGGCGGACGGGGTCCGATCCGTTGGTGTTGAGGTTGACGGCGCCGTTTGGGGGCTCGCGGATTCAGTGGAGCGTCGTGGTTTATGACGGGCGGCTTGATGCCTCGAATCAGCCGACGGGTAACCAGATCGCCAGCGGGGTCTCAGCGGAGCTGGTGAATAATGATCAGGCGCATCCGCCCGAGGTGGTGGCGTTCGCGGTGCGCCAAGCACCGGAGCCGATCGTGGCCGCAACGGTGTTCAAGCGGGCGGATACCACGACGTTCAGCAAGTCGGCGGGTGGGTATACGTGGTCGGATCAGATCGTCGATACCGGCACGGTCACGAGCGGTGGGCGGATTGAGGCGGTGACCGGGGTCACGGTCGCGAGCCGGTTGGGGGTCGTCGGGGTGGTGTGGGAGCAGGCCGAGCACTACTACCTGCGGGGGATCCCGATCGTCGAGAACGGCTCGACGTTCACGTTCGGGGCGGTCACGCGTCAGGGGTACGCACGGCGTCCTTTCTTGCTCTTCGACTCGTGGGTGGACACCGACACGTGCGCCGGGCCGGTGAAGGGCGGCAACCACGTGCTACTCGAGCCCGACCCGGTTACCGACGCCTACCACGTGCGGATGCTGACGGTGGACCCGGACAACGGAGCGCTGAGCTGGGACACCACCAAGTCCTATGGGACGTTCGCGCTGCAGGTCTCCGCGGCCGCGCTGCACTCCTCCGGGCGGGTGATCGCGATCCATACCGACACCGGTCGGATCGGACAGGTCCAACCGACCGCGCAGCAGATGACCCCGCAAGGACTCTCGCGGCCGAGCCTGGCCGGCTACACCGCCGGGCCGGGCAGCCAGATCGGGCTGTTGCAATCCCCGATCGCGATCGCGATCACCCACCTCGGCGCCGTGATGATCCTCGAAGCTGCCGTCCCCCAAGTCTCCGCGTGGGACCTCAACGGCAACCCCCTCCCCTACTTCCAAAGCAACGTCGGACCGCCCTACGCGCTCGCGCTCGAGAACCAACGCACCTACCTCGACCTCGCCGTCGACGGCGCCAACCAGATCTACACGCTCTCCTACAGCGGCGACGGCAGCCAACCCCAAAACTACAAAATCGACGTCTACACCCCATCCGGCACCCCGCTCGCGACCAACAGCCCCGGCACCAACATCCCCCACTTCGCCGTCGACTTCTGGCGCAGCGTCTACGCCGCGAATTACAACCCCCTTACCGACCAAGCCACCAACACCCCCCACCTCGACCCCACCCTCGGCGTCGCCGAACCCTCAATCAGCCGCTTCGACCCCACCACCACCCCATAGAAACCTAACCGTTCACCACCCACCGGAACAGAAAATGAGGGAAACACCTTGACCTCCAGCGGCCGCTTGGCCCACTCGCGGGCATCGTCGATCACCGCGTCGGTCACCCTCGAGATCAGGTCACGGCCGACCTTCACGCCGTAGATCTCCTCGAGGTGCGCCTCGATGTCGCGCGTGGACAGCCCGCGGCTGTAAAGCGCGAGGATCTTGTCGTCGAACCCCTGGAAGCGACGCTGGCGCTTGCGAACGATCTTCGGCTCAAAGCTCCCGTCCCGATCGCGGGCAGCGTCGATCTGGACCTTGCCGTGCTCGGTGATCAACGTCTTCGGGGTCGTGCCATTCCTGGTGTTCCCCGCGCCGCCGGGCGGCTCCTGATGCGGCTCGTAGCCGACATGGTCGGTCAGCTCGACCTCCAGCGCCCGCTCGACCAGCCGCTTGGTCAGCTGCGCCAACAGCCCGCCGGGCCCGGCGATCTCCTCCTCGGTGCTCGCGCCGGCGAGCAACTCGTCGATCACCTCATTACTGATCCGCCGATCGGACGGCACCCCCAGAGCTTGCCGCAGCCGGCGGCGACCAGCCGCGCTCTCGACCGCCTCGTCGATCAGCTCACTCGCCAGCGGCCACCGATCTGGGGGGTCCCCGGCGGGCGCGCCGCGCCGCGGTTGCCCAGCGCCGATCTCCGCTCGCTCCCGCTCGCTGCGATCATCGCCGGGCAACCCCGGCGCGATCCCAAGCTCCAGGCCGTCAAGACCCGGATCGCGCTCCAACACGCTGCTGCTGCTGTGAGTGCTCCTGCTTCTCGTCGTAGTAGGCATAGCGATCTCTTTCGCTCAGGCCTACACAGTTCCTCGGACAATCCCGACCTTTGAGCGGGAGCGGTTGGATGAGGAGAGCGCGTCGGTGTTGCGGGAGTTGTGGGAGACGCCGGTCGGGCGTCGGTGGGTTTTGAAGGCTGGGTTGGGGTCGGCGGCGGCGTTGGCGGCGCAGTTGTGGGCCGGTCCGGTGGTGGCGGCGGCGGCGAAGCGCAAGGGCGCTGTGCCGCCGGCCGGGGTCGGGTTCCAGTTCGCGTTGGGGGGGTTGCGGGAGGTCAGGGATCTGGTGATGGTGGCCGACGGCAAACGGGTGGCGCTGCTCACGCACACGTCCAGCTCGCGTAAGGCGTTGCGTGCCCGGGGCGGGTTGTGGCGTCAGATCGATTTGGGGGCGTTGACCCATCATGTGCCGGCGGTGTCGCTGCCGACGGGCCGCTCGACGCTCGTCTCGGTGTACGGGATCAAGGGCAGGCGCGAGGTGCTGGTGGCGCAGTCCTTCCACGTGCCTCAGGCGACGACCCTGGCGATGGCCAAGACCGCGCACAAGCTGAAGGGATCATTCGGGTCGGTCGTTCCCTCCAACCGAGGGTTGCGCTCGCTCGGTCTAACCGACGCGAAGGTCAGCACCCCCACCGACGTGGTGCAACTGGGAACCGTGGTCGATCGCAACACCACCGCGGCGGCGATCGTCGCTCTGCACCCCCAGATCGCGACCAAGGACTCGGCGGCGACCAACGCCACCAACACGCTGCTGCTGGGCAACGCCGCGGTCGCGAGCCTGGCCAACGCGATCAAGAGCATCCAGGACGCCGGCGGAAGCATCGCCACCCAGATCCCGGCCACCGACCCCAACGGGTCCGCGACCGAGCTCAAGATCCCGATCGTCGACCCCAACACCAAGAAGGTCACCGGCTACAAGACGACCGGCTTCGCGACCACCAAATTCACCGACGATCAGAACTTCCGCGACGCGCTCAGCAGCGCCGTGATCTCCGGAATCCGCGAAGTCCGCGACACCTCCAGCCTCGGCGCGGTCATCAACAAACCGCTCGACCAAGACCCGGCCGCCTCCACCAAAACCTGGGTCCAACCCGACGGCGTGATCCCCACCCCAAAACCCTACCCCCCAGCCAGCCCGAGCAAAACCGCCGACGGACTTCAGATCAAGGTCAAGGACGCCGGCCTCGTGTTCGGAACCCGCACCGAGATCAGCGGCAGTTATGCCGATGGCAAAGTTCCCTTGCGGATCTATAACAACTGGGTGCGCTGGATCTGGGTCTACGTCCAGTACCTGGGCACGGGCGACACCAACCTGTCGATCAACCACGGCGCCAGCTGGCCTGATACCAAGTATTCGAAATCGGTAGCCGTGCTACCGCAGGTCTTCACGGTCCTCGGGGTGCCGATCTGGGACACCAACACGATCGACGTGACGCTCGACTTCCCGCCCGGGGCCTACAAGGCCCGGTTGCTCTACGCCGGACTGGGCTCCAACCTCAACGACGGCAACTGGCGCCAATACTTCCCCGCCGACGCCTACCCCGACAAGATCGCACCCACCGACGAGGTGCTGTTTCCCGCCCTGATCACCGGACTTATAAGCATCGGCCTGACTATCTTTTCACTGGTTGCTGATCTCGATATCGCGACGACCTGGGAGAGCATCAGGACATGGTTCAGCGAGGAGATCACCGTAGCCTACGAGGCGCTGCTGACCATCGAAAAAGGCACGGTGGCATTGACCGCAGCGGAGGGCGTGGCCGTAGCCGCCGCGGCCGGAGCCGCGACCTACACCGACTTGTCGGCTAACGGCGGGGATACAAGCAACCTGTGGAGCATCCTGCTCAACCTCGGAAGCGTGATTCCAAAAGTGCTCTTCAATCCTGCGGCCGACGAATTCTGGGCCGATGTCGCCGCTAAGGTTATCGCCGGTGCGGCCGCCAATCGGGTTGTGAACGCGCTGCCGGCGATTGGCGAGGCGATCGCAATCATCGAAGCGATTGGCGACGTGGCGACGTTGGCGGAGGTGGGGGCGGAGTCGGTGGTTGCTCCGTGGGTGATTGAGAATGAGGTGTCGTTGACGTATGCGGCGATGGTGACGGTGTCGCATGATCCGTGTGCGCCGTCGTGGCCGGTGGAGGCGAAGTCGTGGTCGGTGCAGGCTAAGTTGGATGGGCAGTCGGCGGTGGCGCCGGTGACGGGGTCAATGAATGTTGGGGGGCGGACGGGGTCCGATCCGTTGGTGTTGAGGTTGACGGCGCCGTTTGGGGGCTCGCGGATTCAGTGGAGCGTCGTGGTTTATGACGGGCGGCTTGATGCCTCGAATCAGCCGACGGGTAACCAGATCGCCAGCGGGGTCTCAGCGGAGCTGGTGAATAATGATCAGGCGCATCCGCCCGAGGTGGTGGCGTTCGCGGTGCGCCAAGCACCGGAGCCGATCGTGGCCGCAACGGTGTTCAAGCGGGCGGATACCACGACGTTCAGCAAGTCGGCGGGTGGGTATACGTGGTCGGATCAGATCGTCGATACCGGCACGGTCACGAGCGGTGGGCGGATTGAGGCGGTGACCGGGGTCACGGTCGCGAGCCGGTTGGGGGTCGTCGGGGTGGTGTGGGAGCAGGCCGAGCACTACTACCTGCGGGGGATCCCGATCGTCGAGAACGGCTCGACGTTCACGTTCGGGGCGGTCACGCGTCAGGGGTACGCACGGCGTCCTTTCTTGCTCTTCGACTCGTGGGTGGACACCGACACGTGCGCCGGGCCGGTGAAGGGCGGCAACCACGTGCTACTCGAGCCCGACCCGGTTACCGACGCCTACCACGTGCGGATGCTGACGGTGGACCCGGACAACGGAGCGCTGAGCTGGGACACCACCAAGTCCTATGGGACGTTCGCGCTGCAGGTCTCCGCGGCCGCGCTGCACTCCTCCGGGCGGGTGATCGCGATCCATACCGACACCGGTCGGATCGGACAGGTCCAACCGACCGCGCAGCAGATGACCCCGCAAGGACTCTCGCGGCCGAGCCTGGCCGGCTACACCGCCGGGCCGGGCAGCCAGATCGGGCTGTTGCAATCCCCGATCGCGATCGCGATCACCCACCTCGGCGCCGTGATGATCCTCGAAGCTGCCGTCCCCCAAGTCTCCGCGTGGGACCTCAACGGCAACCCCCTCCCCTACTTCCAAAGCAACGTCGGACCGCCCTACGCGCTCGCGCTCGAGAACCAACGCACCTACCTCGACCTCGCCGTCGACGGCGCCAACCAGATCTACACGCTCTCCTACAGCGGCGACGGCAGCCAACCCCAAAACTACAAAATCGACGTCTACACCCCATCCGGCACCCCGCTCGCGACCAACAGCCCCGGCACCAACATCCCCCACTTCGCCGTCGACTTCTGGCGCAGCGTCTACGCCGCGAATTACAACCCCCTTACCGACCAAGCCACCAACACCCCCCACCTCGACCCCACCCTCGGCGTCGCCGAACCCTCAATCAGCCGCTTCGACCCCACCACCACCGCGCAATGAAGCGATCCCCGCGGATCGCTGTTCGCAGGGCGGTGCTCGCCGTGGGCGCGGCGCTATGCGTCATGGCGGTCTCGGCTGGCCCGAGCCAGGCTGCCAGCTCGTGTCCGATTACCGAGGACGCCCTGCAGTCACTGATCGGCACGAGCGGCACCGTGACGGTGACCTTGAGCTGTCCGACTGACACGACGATTCCGTTCACGACCCCAATCACGATCAATCGAGGTGAAAACGTCACCTTGGACGCTTCCGGATCGCCGGGAGCAATCACCTTCGACGGCGGCGGGTCGACCCAACTGTTCGTGCTGCAAATGCTCACCTTTGGGAGTGGTCTCGATGGCGGGATCCTCACGCTGAACAAGCTCACGCTCGCCAACGCACACACGGGCGAGGCGGGGGCGGCGGTCGACGATGAGGGCACGCTGACCGCCACCGACACGACGTTTCTCGATAACAGCAGCGTGGGCTCGAACGGGGGAGCGGTCTTTATCGGCGGCAACGCCGACGCGACGATCACGGGTAGCTCCTTCGTCGGGAACTCCAGCTCCGCGAGCGGCGCGCTCGGTGGCGGTGGCGGCGCGATTGCCAACGACACAGCGAACGGCTCGGTGATGATCACCAACAGCACGTTCACCGGCAACTCCGCCGGCGGTGGCGGCGCGATCTTGCAGGAGGGCAGGGGGGGCGCGACGATCGTCAGTAGCACGCTCGCCGGGAATACCGCCTCGGACTCAAGCACCGCCGGAGGGATCTACGCAGACGAAGGCTCGGCGACCATCTCCGCCAGCATCGTCGCGAACAACACCCCCGCCAACTGCAACAGCGGCGCGATCGTTGACAACGGTTACAACCTGGAGGACGACTCAGCGGCGAGTTGCACGTTCTCGACCGCTGACCACGACATCGTCGGTAAGGATCCGAATCTCGGTCCGGTTGATAACGATGGCGGTCCCACGGCGACCATGCCGCTGCTCGCTGGAAGTCCGGCCATTGATCAGATTCCCCTGACCACCCACCTCTGTCCGGCTACCGACCAGCGCGGGGCGCCGCGCCCCGGTCAGGGCAAGACGGCGTGTGACATCGGCGCCTACGAGGCCCAGCCAATGGCACCGCCGTTTGTGTACTGGACCAACACTCAAGCTGGAACCGTCGGGCGCGGCACGGCCGACGGTAACCCCTTCACCGTCGACCAGGACTTCGTCAATCCGGGCAACAGCCGGCTCGCGGCGTACAGCGTCGCGGTCGACGGTAAGTACATCTATTGGACCAACAACGACGGTATCGGGCGCGCGAACCTCGACGGCAGCGACCCCAGCCCGAGCTTTATTCCCGACACGTTTGCCAATCACATCGCGGTCGATGGCAAGCACATCTATTGGACCGCGTCCGGCGGAGCTGTGATCGGGCGCGCGAACCTCGACGGTTCGGACGCCACCGACACCTTCATCACCGGCTTGGGCTCGACCGGAGAGCTGGCCGTCGACGGCCGCTATATCTACTGGAGCGACGCCGGCAACCGCACGATCGGACGGGCGGACCTCGACGGCTCAGGCGTCAACGACAACTTCATTACGGTCCCGCATGACGTCCCCTTCGGACTGGCGGTTGACTACCAACACATCTACTGGACCGGCGATGATTCGATAGGGCGAGCGAATCTCGACGGCTCCGGCGTCGACGACCAGTTCATCACGGGCCTGTATGACCCGGGATCGGTGGCTGTCGACTACCAGCACATCTACTGGGAGAGCTCATTCGACTTCGATTTCAACCCGTCCCGCGGCGGCGGCTACGTCGGGCGCGCGAACCTCGACGGTTCCGGCGTCAACCAGACGATGATCACCGCCGACGACAGCGTCGGTCTCGGGTGCAACCTCAGCCCGGTCAGCCGCTGCGGGCCGAGGGGGGTTGCCGTAACTCCCCCATCCGGTCCCGATTGCCTGCGCACCGCGACCCCGCCGCTGCCCCCAGCCGCCGGCGCGGTGTTCGCCCGACCGATGGACTCGAACAGTCAGGACGCCAACGTCGTCGTGTTGCCCGCCGGCTCCACCTGGAAGGGCGATGCCTCGTGCGCCGGACTCACGCAAGGCGCCGACGAGGTAATGACCCACCCGAGCTCGATCGCCGTCGCGTCGGGCGGCGCCGTATTGCTCCGAGACGCCACCTCGGGCTTGGCCTCGGCGTGGGGGGCCCAGAACGTCGCCGGCGGCGGACCCGCCCCGGTCCTCTACCCGGGCACGACACTTTGGACGACGAACGAAGCCCAGGTGGTCAGCCCGCAGACGCTCCTTACCACGCTCCATGGCTGCCCGGACTGCTCGCTGGCGAACGTCAATTTCAAAGCCGGCCCGCCAATTTCGGACGTGGCCTACGAGCGCGACTTGAGCGGCGCCGACCTGAGTGGCGCGACGCTGAGCGGCAACCTGGCGGGCTGGAACCTGACCGCTGACCTCGCCGGCGCCACGCTCAGCGGCGCCGACCTGACCGGCGCCACGCTGACCGGGGCCATCCTCACGCAAGCCGTGCTCGACCACACGATGGTGAGCGGAGCGGTGTTCGATGGCGCCGATCTGCGGGGCGCCCAGCTAACCGCACTGCAGTTCGCCGCACCCCCGAGCTTCCAAAACGTGCGGGTGGGCGCAATCAACGGCGGCTGCACGAGGTTTCAAGACACATATCTCGTGGGTGCCAACCTGACCCCGCTCAAGCCCGACGCTGGGTGCGGGACGAACCCGCTCCTGCCGGGCAGCACCGTGCCGGTGACCCTGCTTTACCTCCTTACGCACACCGATCAAGCTCAGGTCGACTACGACGGCGCTCGCTTCGTCATCGACGGACACGACCGAACGTTGCTCGCCGGCCTTGACCTGTCCGGCATCCACCTCAACGGGGCGAGCTTCCTCGGGTTCCCGGGTGACTTCGAGAAGACGAATTTCAACGGCGCTTGGCTGCAGCAGGCGAGCTTCGAGCTCGCCGACCTCGCGGGTGCCACGCTCGAGGGCGTCCATGCGGCGGGAGCCTCGTTCGAGGATGCCAACCTGAATGGCGCGACCCTTTCCGGCGGGAACACCGATCTGGAGGGGACGAACTTCGTCAACGCGGTCGTGAGCGGGGCCACGTTCCTGAGCGCCGATCTCGGCGGTGCACAACCCGGCTCCGGAGCCGACTTCAGTCACGCGCTCGCGAAGAAGACGAGCTTCAACTCCGTCACGGCTACCAACGCGGTGTTCAGCGGCGCACATATCTATGGCGACGGAGACGCGTTTGACAGCGCAAGAGATATGGACGGGGTCGACTTCAGCAATGCGTTACTCGCTGGAAGCCTCGACGGCAGCGGCGGGTTTAACCTGACCGACGCCAAGCTGACCAACGCAAAGTTTGACGGCGCGCAATGCGTGGCGTGTAACTTCACGGGCTCGACGCTCAACGGAGCCGCCTTCTCCGGGGCGTACCTGCCCGGCGCCACCTTCTCCGGCGCCACCCTGGACGGAGCTCACCTTGACGGTGCCTGGCTTTATTGCGGCCCGCAGAACGACTCCTGCCCGCCCGACGTGAACTCGAGCTCGTCGTGGAACTGGCCGCTGGACCTCGCTCCTGAGCAAGAGACCTACGGCCCGGTGCCATTCTCCAACACCAACCTCAACGGGGTGTCGCTCAATGGCGTGACCGCCTGTCCCGATGGTACGAACGGACGGACGGGTAAAGGCGGTTGCGTGGGCCATCTGATCCCGAACGGGACCTTGACCGTGCCGCTTCCCTGCTCTTCCACCCTCGGTCGACCCGACGGGCGCGGGGCGGCGGCGCTGGAGGCGTGTGCCACCCAGACCTCGACCCTGTTCGATGCTACGAAGGTCGGCTCGCCGGTGTCGATCGCAGCCGAGGTCCCACCGACTTGGGCCACGAGCCTCGACGGCCGCGGTTACTACGTCGGCTTTGATGACGGCACGATCCGCGCGGTGAGCCCCGGGGCGCCCGCCCAGCTGGTGGCCGGAAGCCCGGGCCGGCATTGCTCGGATCCGACCGCGGCCTGCGGAGACGGCGGCCAAGCCACGAGCGCCTTGCTGGGGCTCCCGAGCGGCCTCGCCGTCGGGCTCGACGGCTCGCTGTACATCGCCGACCCCACCCTGCATCGGGTCCGCCGGATCGACCCGTCGGGCAAGATCAGCACGATCGCAGGCACGGGCCAAGCCTGCGATCCGGCTGCCAAAGCCTGCGGAGACGGTGGTCAGGCGACCGCGGCCAAGCTCGCTGGTCCGTACGGAGTCTGGGTTGGCCCGAGCGGCGATCTCTACATCGCCGACGGCCGCCAGGGAATCCGTGAGGTGCTTCCCGACGGCCTCATCAACAACGTCGGGATCGCCGCCGGCGCCGGTGACGTGCGCAGCGTGGTGGGGGATGGATTCGGCAACCTGTACGCCGCTACCAACAATCCCGACTATCTGGTTTACGTCGACGTGGCCAAGGGACAGGCAACAAACGTCGTGGGTACCGGGACTAGCGGCTTCAACGGCGACACAGACTCGCTCGGCGACCACCTCCCGGGCACGCAGGTCCAGATCAACGACCCGCAGAGCCTATCCGTCGGCCTGGGCGGCGATGTCGTGTTCGCCGACACTGGCAACGATCTGATCCGCGCCTACGTGCCCCAGTTCAAGGACGTAATCGACCTCGGTGGACTGGTCTCGGATGATGGCACGCCTCAGGGTGGCTCGAACGGCGACGGCAAGTGGGCCGATCAGACCGAGCTTAACCACCCGGCGGCGGTGACAGTCACGACCGGTGCACTCTTCGTGGTCGCCGACACGGGAAACCACAGTATCCGCGAGATCGGCCCCAAACCCTCGGACGCCCAGCTCCTCAAGGGGACGCCCGGGCCGAAGACGCCTACACGGACGCTGATCGTCTGCCAGACGGCGATCAAGTGGGTGGGCCGCGGTCGCCAGCGCCGACGCGTGAACGCGACCACGTGCTCTGGCGAACGGGCCTCCCAAACGGCAACCCTGCACGGAGGCGACCGCGCCATGGCTGCGCTCGAGCGGGGTGGCGTGAATTACGCGACTGGCACGAGCGTGATCACCAGCTCAGGACGGCGGAGACTCCTCGTCACCGACGAGCGGACCTTGCTACTCGGCCGCTACACCCTGGTCCTACGTCAGCGGCGCGACGGCCGCTGGGTCGTGCACCGGATGAGCATCGCACTGTTCTGATGCCCTCACTCACCGTTGACACGGGTGCCAGCCGCAGCCCGCCCGACTGGGTGTGAGGGAGGGCGAAGTTCTTGGCGTGGGCGTCGTAGTTGCCGATTGCGACTTTCAGCGTTAGCGCCCGCAGGAAGGTCTCTGCCGCGCCGGGGTTTGCGACGCCCTGGAGTAGTCCGGCGATGCGCGCGAGATTGGGCCCGCTGTCCTCCTCGTATTTGCGATCGCACCGGATCCCAAACGCCTGACAGAAGTCTTCTTGGTGGAGACGGGTCACGAACCCGTTGATCTTGTCCTCCAACGCCGCGATCCCGAGCGGCCGCAGCCGCCCGTCCAGCTTCGGTATGTACGCCCTCCGCGACGGTCTCGCCCGGTACGTGCCCCTGGGAACACGGGCATGAAGATCGCGAAGGTTTGGCAGACAATTGCCGTCTTCGAGCTCACTTCGTCCTCCTGTGACTGGTCACTGGGCGAGGAATCCGCCATCGATTGTTAGGTCCGTTCCAGTTACATACGACGACTCATCGGAGGCGAGGTAGAGGACGCCGTATGAGATCTCACGCGGCTGCGCTCCCCTGCCGAGCGGCGTGAGGCGCTCAAGTTCGGCAATTCCCTCAGGCGGCTCATCGTCGAGCATCGGGGTCAGTACGAGCCCTGGGCAAACCGAATTGACCCTTATTCCGTCGGACGCGTAGGTGAGCGCGGCGCTCCGCGTCAGCAGACGTACGGCTCCCTTCGTCGCCTGGTACGCGACGTACCCCTCGGTACCGGCAACGCCCCAGATCGACGAGGTGTTGATGATTGAGCCGCCGCCGGCTTGCTTCATCAGCGGGATTGCGTGCTTCATTCCCAGGAACACTCCCGTCTGGTTGACAGCAACGACATCGTTCCAACCCTCGAGCGTCTCGTCTTCCACGCCCTTGGTCGTACCGACGATGCCCGCGTTGTTGACGAGGACGTGAAGCCCGCCGAACCGCTCGAGCGCGACCGACATCGCGTTTGACCAGTCGGCGTCGCTGGCGACATCGAGGTGGATGTACTCCGCCTCAAACCCCTCCTGGACGAGGTCCTGAGCCGCGGCGTGTCCGTCCGCATCGAGTACGTCGCCCATAAGGACCTTCGCACCCTCCTCGGCGAAAAGCCGGCTGTGCGACGCACCTTGTCCTCGTGCCGCGCCCGTAACGAGCGCGACCTTGCCACTCAAACGTCCCATGTGCTTCCTCTTCTCGCAGGCCTAGCTTGCATCGTATGAGTTTCGCGGACTGCTTCTGATCTACGCGTCATGCTCGCGCGGCCTATTCCCGCGCGCGTGCGCGTACAACAGCTGCGCGACCATCATCGCCGGGTCTACGCCGGCCGGACCGTCCCGCCCAACCGATACGCCTCAGCAAACCGGCCGAGATCCATGACATTGTCAAGCGCCATCGAAAATGTCGGTCCGCGATGAACTCGATCGCGCCGAGCGCGCGCCTCAGCGCCGTGTGATCGCGGCGTGGTGAAGCGCCGGTTTCTAGCCGTTGCTCGGACCGGCGAAGAACTTCCACGGCGGCGGCTGCCGAGACTGCCAGCCAGGGTCGCGGCTCTGCAGGCGTCGCACGAGCAGCGCGTCGACTCCGAGATCAATCGCCCACACCGCGCACAACGCGGCACCGATCCACCAGTTCCCACGGCCGGCGAGGAGACTGACGACGACCGCGATTAGGCCCAGTGTTCCGGCGATGACCCAACAGCGACGAAGCCCCAGTGCGCCCATGGCCGGTGTCGGTCCCATGGTCTTCGCATGCCGTGGATTGTCGCACCGCCAGCGGTGAAGATCGAATCTCCCCGCTTGGTGGGTCGAGCCACTAATCGGCGTCCTGAGGGCCTCTCTGCGGCCCTCGGCGGGGTTGCCGAGGGGTATCGGTCGCTCCGTTTCCGTCGGTTTCGGCGGTCTTGATGTTGTCGGCGAGGAGGTCGCCGCGGCCGCGTAGCCGCCACGACGGGCCGTTGATCGTGAGGATCTCGGCGTCGTGTAGGCTAGGGCGCAGACGAGCGTTTCGTCGCCGAATCTTTGTCCCGTCGATCGCGAGCACCCCGACCGACACTAACCCCGCCTCCCGACACAACCCCAACACCTGCACGAACGGTTCGCCGAGTTCAAGCTCGTGACGGCGGCGGAACTCCGCGATCGTCGAATGATCCGGCGTCAGCTGAGCGCAAATCACCCGGTACGCGACATCCTCAAAGCAGGCACGCTCGATCCCGCGCGAGGACCGGTTCCCGCGCGCGTACGCGTAGATCAGCAGCGCGACCACCCGGACTCAACCGGTCCTCGCAACAGTGTGTAGGTGACGCCGGAGTACGGGTCCCTCCGGAAGCCAGGGGAGATACACGGCCTCGAACGCTTCCAGATCCATCTGCTCAACCGCCCCCAGGACCGCCCACACCACATGGTCATCCGGCAGCCACTCCACCAACGACGGCGGCATCAACAACAACTGAGCACGATCACATCCAACGAAGTTCAGAGCCACACCGACAGTGGCTTAAACCCGCCAGAGGGCACCGGTTTTCCGACAGCCTCTCGCCGTTGCGATAGCCCGGCCAAAGCGGACCCCGAGAACAAGAGCGGCCGGGCCGGGCCGGCGCCGCAGGCCAGCTCACCGCAAGATCGTGAACTGCGCGTTCAGGATGTTGCTCGAGCCGCCGTCGTTGGTAGCGAACGCGACGAGTGTGTAGCCGCCGGGTGTGAGCTTGCTGCCGGCCGCGCGGCCGCTGAAGCGCACGCGGTTCGGTCCGCGTTGGTCGGCGTGCATCATGCGCCCGACAACCTCGACCAGCGGGCAACGGGGTCGGCCGTTGCCGGCGGGGCCGGCGCGGGCGACGCACCGCGTTCGAACCTTCACGCCCCAAACCTGCTGGCCGATAGTGAGTGTGGTGGTCGCGCTCGCGGTGTCCCGGTAGGTGATCGTCGTTCCTGTTGACGGATGCCGTGCGGTGGCGGTCCCGCCGCCGGGGGCCGCCTGGAAACGCGGCGGGGTCAGCTTGAGACTGGATAGCGCGGGCGGTGGCACGTTTCGATTGGGCGCGAGGGTGGTGAATGTCACGCCCGCTCCCCTGCTGGTTCCGGAGTGGTTGGTGGCGACTAGGCGGAAGTGGTAAATGGTTTCTGGTGCGAGGCCGCTGATCGCCGCGGACAGCGTGTGACTCCGGCTGTCAGAGCCCGCCGCGGCGTTCGGCGCCGGAACGCGCACGCCATAGGCCTTGCTCGTCCCGTACTCGAAGTAGTAGGCAGTGGGAGTCCCGCGTGGGTTGACCGTTCCGGTCAGCCTGGCCGTCGTGCGTTCGATCGTGCTCGCGTGGCCGGTCGTGACGCGCGGAGCGCCGGGAGCGGTCCGGGCTGGGGTCGTGAACGTGTGATCGCGGGAGCCCGCGGTCCCGATCGCGTTCGTTGCCATCAGCTGGAAGTGGTAGGTGGTGCTCGGCGCGAGGGTGCTCAGCGTGGCCGACACGGCGACCGGCGTCGTGCCGCCGCCGGCGGCCTGCGCGCACGGTGCCGTTTTGCCGTAGGCGTTGGTGGTTCCGTAGTCAAAGCGGCAACTTGTAACGCGGGAGCCCTCGGGGTCGACCGCCCCGATCAGGTCGGCCGAGTTCTGCGTGACGCTGACCGCGTGAGCTGCGCTGATCACGGGTGCCGCGGCTGGCGTGGTAAACGTCTGGTCCGCGCCGTAGTTCGCGCCGCCGAGGTTGGTGGCAACGACGCGGAAGTGGTAAGTCGTGGCCGGCGTGAGCGGGCCCGTCGGTGTGCCCGGGCCCAGATCCGCCGACACGCCGACCGGGCTGACGCCGTCGCCGACGGTCTGCTCGCAGGGGAAGGTCGTCCCGTATGCGGCGGTCGTGCCGTAATCAAAGTGGCAGTCGGAAACAGCGGTGTGGTGCGGGTTCACCGACGCGTTCAGCGTTGCGAAGGCCGGCCCGACGCCGCTCGCCGCGCCGGTGGCGACGGTCGGCGGACTGGCTACGAACGCGACCCTCCCCGGATCGGCGCCCTCGGTGAACCACACGTTCCCGTCCAAGCCGGCGGTGATCCCGTTCGGGTGGCCGTTGGCGCTGAATCCCGGGGTGGTGCCGCCGGTCAGTTCGGTGATCGTGCCCTCCGGGTTGAGCCGCCCGACCAGCCCCGGGTTAACGCTCTGGGTGAACCACATGTTGCCGTCCGGACCTTCCGCGATCCCGTTCGGGTGCGCGCCTGCGGTATAGCCGGGGGTACCGTCGCCGAACTCGCTCACCGCCGCGTCCCCGTTGACGTCGGCTATCCCGCCGTCGCCGGCGAGCTCGCTGAACCACACGTGCCCGCCAGAGCCCGTGGTGATCGACTGGGGCTGGGCGTACAAGGTGAAGCCCGGCGTAGTCCCTGCCGGGAACTCGGTCACGGTCGCAAAGCCGAGGTTCAACCTGCCCACCCCGGTCACGGTTACCTTGCTGCGTTGCAGGTTCGGCTCGGTGAACCAGAGATTCCCGTCCGAGGCGGCGGTGATGCCGTGGGGAAAACTCTCCGGCGTCAGCCCCGGCAGGTTGTGACCCGCCTCGAACTCGCTGACCGAGCCGTCGGAGTTGAGTCGTGCCAAACCGCCGCAGGGCTCGTTTGCCTTATCGATGATCCCGTAACACTGGCTCGTGTTAGTGCTGGTGTCGTAGTGGTCGAGGCTGGGCTCGGTGAACCAGATGTTGCCGTCCGGGCCGGTCGTGATCCCAGTCGGTTCGGCTCCGGGGCTGAAGCCCCTTGTCACGCCGCCGGTGAACTCGGTAACCGTCCCGTCGCTGTTGACCCGCGCGAGACCGCCGGGGCCGTTCGTTTCGGTGAACCAGATGTTCCCGTCCGGGCCTACGGTGATCTGGTTCGGGCCCCTGTTGGCGGTGAATCCAGGTGCCACCCCACCGATCAGCTCTGTGACCGTTCCGTTCGCGTTGACCCGCGCGACGCCGCCGGGGTTCGCGGACTCCGTGAGCCACACGTTCCCGTCCGGCCCAACCGTCATCCCGTTCGGTTGCATGTTCGCACTGAAGCCGGGCGTCACGCCCCCAGTAAGCTCGATGACCCTCGATGCCGACGCACCAGCCGGCCACAACAAGCAGCCGGCGGCAACCAACAGCAACCCCGGTAGGCGTGCAGGGCGTAAAGCCAGCTGGATGAAGACGGAACAATAGCGCTCAAACATTGAAGACCCCTCTCTGTTCGAACCTCAGCCTCGGAAGCGCCTGGTGCGGCCGATCTGCTGGCTCAGGTACATCCCTCCGTGCGCGGGGCTGAGCAACTCGACACTGGCCCGGAACGTGTACCCACGGGACTTTAGGCCCCGGACCGGGAAGGTCAGCGACGTGAGTCCCCGGCGTAGCCTTCGTCCGGTCAACGATGCCGTTCGCCTTGCCACGAGGGTCCGGCCCCTGCGGACCTGCCAGTTGATGAGCGCGGTTGATCCTGGCGTCAGGCGGATGAAGCGGCTGATGATCGTGAGCCGGCGCGTCGCACCGAACTTGGCCACCTTGAGTGAGACCGTGTACCTGTCAGCAGGGCGGAGCCTGTTCTGGATGGTTCGGGTCGTTGTCTTGCCGTTCGGGCGGGTCAAGCGGAGGGTGGCCGCGCTCGCTTGCAGCGTGGACCAGTTCGCGGGTGTGAAGGTGGCCCTGTCGCCGGCTGCGAGGTGCACGGTTGGCGCGGCGAACGTCTGCGGGAAGCCGTGCGGTCCGGCCCATGACAGGGAGAGCGTGTAGGACGTCGGCTGGTTGCCAGCCGTCACCTCGACGGCGTCATGTGCCGCATTGAACATGATCGCCGCCTGGCCCTTCACGGGCACGGTGGTAGCGACCGTGGCGGTGCGCTCAGATTTCTGGGATCCAGTGACGACGATCTCGATGTGGGCCTGCCTCGGAGTGGATGCCGCGGCTGGGCTGGTCTGGCCAAACCGCAGTCCGTCCAGGCTCGCGGGCACGGAGAGACTGTCTTTGACAGCGGGAGTCGCGGCTGCCGAGATTGACGCGGCCAGGCCGTGGGCAAAGAGAGCGTCGTGGTAGGAGCCACTGGCGCTTCCCTGCACGGTCGTGGTGTATGTGCCCCGGCGACCGAACAGGAAGATGTCGGGCCCGGGCCGCGTGCTGCCCGAGAGCGTCGCGAACTGCGCCGCGTCGGGGATCCCGGTCGGACCGGTGTTGATGCTGCCATCGGATCGCAGCAGCGTGCGACCACCAGAATCGGTCACCTGGGTCGCTCGCGCGGACCCGGACAGCAGATCGACCAGCCCGGAGATGCTGGTGGGCAGCGTCGGTTGGACGGGCACGACGCCGTAAGGCATGACGACCAACGAGCCGGGTCCGCCGTGCCACTCCGGCGTGAACCCCGGAAACTCCCAGTGACCGTCTGAGTGCACGACAATCTCGCTGGTCGACAGGACGGCCTGGTGCGTTGTCCCGTTGGGCGTGTTCTCGCCGTTAGTGAACTCCTGGTTGGGGTCGTAGACGTCGATCACCCGATCACCGTTGCCGACCAGGTTGCTGTCGTTGGCCTGATCTACTCCGTAGGCCACGACGACGTGGCCCTCCGACCCGTTTCGCAGCTCGACCAGCGGGTGGTCACCGGCGTGGAGCGCCGAGATCACGTCATCCATGATCGAGCCTTGACTACCAATGAGCGCGTTGGTCGTCGCTTTGACCCACCAGAAATGCAGCGCCTCAGCGCTGAACTGCTCGAGGTGCATCAGGTGGATGAAGTGAGCGATCTGCGCCGACGCCCCCGAGGAGCCGTTCGCCGGATCCGGTCCGAGGAGGTTCCACACGGCGGCCTCGGCGACCCCCGGCTGGAATGGAAAGGCGGGGAAGATCTGATCGCCGTGGAGAAGCCGTTGGCTCGCGAGGCTGAAACCGAAGCACTGCCCGTCCTGAAGCGCCAGGTTGGCGATGGCCCCGAAGAGGAGCGCAAACGGATCCGGCACGGGGGTGACGATCGAGCAATCCCCGAACGGCCAACAAGGATTCACCGAGATGTGCGTTGCCGCGTCGCCGAACACCTCCGACACGTCACTGAAAGTGTATCCGCCGACGTCGCTCTGGAAGCTGTCATTGTTCTCGAACGAAAAACCGTTGACGTCGCGGTAGCTATCGACGCTGAACGGCGCCGCCGCGGTCCCCGGGGAGCTCGGGCGCTCCCCTTGGCGGACGACGTAGACGTTGCCTGAGGTGCCGAGGCTGGGAACTGCCGTCCTCAAGACGGTCTCGTCGCCGTACGGACCCAGCCCGTCCGTGAACGGCCCCTGCGTCACTGCGGAGGCAAGAGCATTGCCGAAGTAGACGGTCGAACCGGGGCAGAATCCATGCCCGTGGACGATCACGAGCGTGCCCAGCTCCGGAGACGCGCCCTGTGGCGTCTCGCCGCCGTGCAACGGCGTGCCCGACGAGTCGGTGAGGCTGGTGATGCTCGGCGCCACGCGTGACACGCGGATGACGCCCGATGGGTCGGCCGCCCCGCCGCTGCTGGCCGTGACGGTGACGTCACCAAGTGGACCACTCGTATCGCTCCCACTGGTCAACGTCAGGGTGGTGTGCGTCTGTGCCGGAAGGGCCAGGGTCGCAGGATCAAACGACGCTTGGTCATCCGATGGCACGCCATTTGCGGTTAGCGTCACCGTGCCGGTGAACCCCGGCACGGCGCTGACGCTGATCGGCACCCGCAGCGTCGAGCACGGTGGAACGCTGACCGTGCTGGGCGTGTCGACCGTGAACAGGGGATCGACCACGACGATCACGGTTGCCGAGCGGGGCCTCGACCCCACCCCGGCGCCTGCCGGCGTGCCCGTGACCGTGAAGCTGGGGAACGGGCCCGGCTGCGGCAGCGGAGCGCCACGGTCAGCGCTGACCGTCATCGTCGTGCTGTTGCCGGTCGCTGGATTCGGACTGAACGAAACGTGGATCCCGGCCGGTAGACCGGACGCTTTGAAGGTGACGCCTCCGAAGGAGCCGTTGAGGCGCTGGATGGTGACCAAGTCGGCAACCGCCGAGCCCTGCGTCACCTGAATGAACGTGCTGTTGGGGCTGATCGCGAAATCCGCCGGGACACCGCCAGGGTTATCGAACGTAACGTCGTCGATTGAGACATTCGCGGAGGTTCCGGTAACGTCGAACGCGACGATGTTCGCCGAGCTCGACGAGACAGCGAGCAGCGTGTGCGTCCCCTGGCCCGCCCCAACTGTCGCCGTGGTCGTGTTGACGACGCTGCCGAGGGCGTCGTAGGCGGTGAGGGTCACCGCTTCACTGGCCAGCGAACCGGACCCGGTGGGCGAGAAGCCAGCATAGACGCTGACGTGCTTGGCGCTGTTCTTGAGGTTGCCCCTGATCGAGGAGTCGAAAATCTCTCCGTTTGCACACGTGGCGTCGGCGACGTGGTTCCCGGACTGGGCAGCCCCCTGGGCGACCGCGACGATCACGGGGTAGCAATACACGTTGCTACCCACGATGCCGCGCACGAAGTCGACCCCCTGTGCGTCGTACTGCGTGCTGACCATCGCCCCCGGCGACAGGTCATCAAACGTGATCGTGGTCGTCGTAGCCCCGAGCGCGGCGCCTGGCATCGCAACGACGAGCAGCGCCACCGTCGCGACGACGCCGGCGCAGAGACCTCGGATCAGTTTGCCTACGCGTCGCATCGATGGTCTTCCCGCGCCGGCTCAACTTGCCCCGAGCTCGCCGCGCGCTCGAGCTGATCGATCAATTCGAGCCAGCCATGGAACCCATTCGCTGGACGGCCTTCGACGGCGACTCGTCCGCTGATCGTGTCCGCTGTGTGCCTGATCTCGATCACCACGTGTACCGGTTCGCTGGCGCGCACCGAGAGAGCTTCGCGGGACCCCGGACCCCCTGCATCGGGGGGTACCCCAGAGTTTTCGCGCGGCCCCCCTGACGATTTGGCGCACTCAAACCGGACTGTCAGGCCATGATCGGCTCGGCACCGGTGTTCAGTGCCGCCGCGAGCTCCGCTCGACCCCGAATCCCGAGCTTGCTGTACGCCTGCGAGAGCTGTGCCTCGACGGTCTTCGTCGACACGAACAGCGCCTGCGCGATCTCGCGGTTGCTGAGTCCGTCGCCGGCCATCCGCGCGGTGCGCAGTTCGGCTGGCGTCAACGCCCCAGTACCGCGTAACGACGCGCGACGCGGCCGCGCCCCGCTGGCGACCAACTCCGCGCGGGCGCGCTCACAGAGCGCAACCGACCCGGAGCGGTGAGCCAGATCAAGGCCCTGGGCAAGCTGAGCGCGAGCCGCCTCCTGCTGGCCGCGCCCGAGCAGCCCAACTCCCAGGTTCACCAGCGCCCGCGCGTGCTCCAACCGAGCGGGCGAGCGCGCGAGGATCTCCACACCCTGCTCAAGCCAGGTCAGACCTCGAGCTCCGCCGTCCAAGCTCCCGCATACCGACAAGGCGATCCCATGTCGGCGCGGGGCGCCGAACGCGATCGCGTCTTCGAGCTCGCGGCTGGCGAGCTGCCTGGCCTCGTCCAGACGTCCCAGTCGCGCGAGCGCGCGCGCGGTCGGCGGCACCCAGTCGGTCAGGACGCTCAGATGACAGCCCGCAGCGCGCATCCGCCCGTCGGCGTCCAGCATGTCCTCCACACCGCGCTCCAGCTCTCCGGCCGCGACCCGCACGGCGCCGCGCTGAGCCAGCACGATCACGCCCTGCCACAGCTGAAGCTCTGCCTCCGAAAACTCCGCCCCCTCGACGAGCTTGCACGCCTCATCCAACTTCCCGCGCTCGAGCAACACTGGGGTCAGGAACATCACAGCGATATGAGCAGTACCGACCTCCCGCGCGATTTCGTAGCCCCGCTGCACATAAGCCTCGGCATTAGCTAGCTCGCCCGCCCGGAACGCCGTGGCCGCGCGGAAGATCGACATCAACATGAACATCGGCGCCGACCCGCGGCGCTGCGCCTCGGCGATCCCGAAGTCCTGCGCCGCGGCGGCTTCCTCGAGCTCGTCCGACCATGTCAGGGCGCCCGTCGCGGCCAGGTATGGTTCCCAGGCTTCCAAGAGCCGCTCGTGCCCCAATGCCATTCGGGCCAGCTCGGCGGCCTCCGCAGCGGGCAGGCCAGTGACCGCACCTGTCTCGGCCAGACCGGCCAGCAGTGCGGGCTCGCGCACCTCGCCGCGCTTTGCGCGCACGAAGTGCCGGCCCGCGCGCGCCAGAATGCGTGAAGTCGCAGTGAGGTCGGGGGCTCCACCGCCGAGCAGATGCGCCTCGAGCCGCTCGACGACCGCGTCATCCAGCTCGCTGCTCTCGTCAAGCATACGTTCTAGGACGATGCGCGCTAGTCCGTTCTGCGCGACACTGATCAGAGCAAGGGCAAGCTGTTCAGCGAGTTCAGCGCGCTGACCCGGGTCCTTCGCGCGCTCGAGCGCTTCACTTAGCGCCTCGAAGCCGTGCGCGGTCGGCAGCAGTACCTCGGCCCGCCCCAGCTCGACCATCACCTCGAGCCGATGGTCGGGCGCAGGCGGCTCCGCGAGCGCGCGGCGGAAATACGAGACCGCCGCCTCCGGCGCCCCCTGCGCAAGCGCCTGCTTCGCTGCGGCGCGCAACGAATCGACGACCCACGCCTGACCGTAGGGCTCGGCGGATAGCAGGTGCGCGGCGACGCGATCGGCCGGCGCTCCTTCCGCCGCGAGTAGGCTCGCGGCCTTCGCGTGCAGCCCCGCGCAGCGGGACGGAGCGAGCTCGGCGGCGATCGCCTCGTGGACGATCGGATGCGCAAACGACAGTGCCCGCGCACCGTCCAGCACATCCGCGCTGCGCATTCTGTCCGCCGCCGCCTCCGCGACATCGCGCTCGAGATCGGCCATGGCCGCGGCGTGACGCAGGTGCGAGCCGGGCCCAAGCACGGCCACTGCCTGCGCTAGGCGCTCGCACTCAGATCCCAAGAGCTGCAGCCGAACCAGCACGCTACGTCCGATCGCGCCGACGCCCAGCGACCGCACAGTTTCTGCCACCGCGACGGTCGGGCGACCACCCGCTGAGCTCAGCGCCGTCATCAGCTCGCGCAGATAAAACGGGTTGCCCCCCGTCGCCTCATGGCACGAGCGGCACAGTTCGTCGTCCACGCGCGCCCCGAGCGCGCGCCGTACCAGGGCGGCTGTCGCCCCCTCGCTCAGCGGCTTGGGGCGCAACACAGCGGTCGCCTGCTCCGATAACAAGGCAGCCAGTTCCGAAGCCTCGCCCTGGCGCAGCGCGACCGCGAGGAGCACCGGCAACGACTCGAGCCGTCGCCCGAGATACACCAAGAAACGCGCGGAAGCTGCGTCGAGCCACTGGGCATCGTCGACCAACAGCGCCACGGCAGCCCCTTCCGCCAAGCTCGCGACCAGCCAGTACAGGCCGTGTAGCACCCGGGCGGTCTGGTCAGGATCCACCACTACGCTCGGCGCGCTCTCAAACACGGGCGCGGCCTGACGGGTGGCCCCCTCGAGCCCATGTACGCCGGCGAGCTCGACATGCTGCCAGAGAAGCTCCCGCACCGCCGCGAACGAGGACTCCATCACGAGTCGATCACCGCGAGCATCCATGACGACCATCCCGCTTTCGGCAGCCGCTCGTCCGCACGCACTCAGCAGAGAAGTCTTGCCGATCCCCGGCGGACCCTCGAGCACGACCATGCGCCCCGCGCCCGCACTGGCCGCCTCCACTAGCTGGCTGAGTTCCTCCAGCTCGCCAGTACGCTCCAGCAGCCCAGTCGGGCCCCGGTCCGTCAACTCCATCCCAAAACCCATCATACGCCGGTAGCCGGGACGCCGCGACCCGTCAGTCGACACGAGCTAGCCGCCTAGATGTCCGGGAAAGACCGTTTACGGCCGGTGGGAGCGGATGAAGTGACCACTCTGGGGAAGATCACCGAGCTCGGGCAGGCGCTGGCGCTGAAAGTTCCAGGTGGTCCACGGAAGTGGTCCACTGACCACGACTAGACGCTCCGAGGTATGAGGCCCGTCAATGCCGCCGAGCAGAAAGATCCCGCAAGCGAGGTCTTTCAAGATACCCCCAGCCGGATTCGAACCGGCGATCTCCTACTTGAAAGGTCGGGGCGGGGGTTGGTGAGAGGGGGTCAGGGGGAGGTGAACCCAGTATTTACAAGGGATTTGGAATGGGTGATGATGGCCGAGGAGGGCCTGACGGGCTCAGAGGCTTCCATAAAGCTTCCATGATTCGGGCTACGAAGACGGCTCTGAATGAGGCCCTAAGCGATCGCTCGCTCGACGACATCGACGACATGCCGAGGCTTGGCGTCGAGCGCGCGAGACCGCTGAACGTGCTTCTCAAGCCGCTGAGTGTCTTGGGCGCGCACTCGCCCTTCGCTTCGAGAGCTGCACGGGCGGCGTAGAACGCTGCGTAGTAAGCCCGCGAGATCGCCTGACGGGAAACCCACTTTCCACGAGCTTTGCGCGGCAGCGAGCTCCTCCCGAGCCAGGTCGAGGTCCGACCCGTCCGGTCGGCCGTCGAGGTGGAGCACCGCCTCGCCAACGCCGCGCCGTCCCGCGCGGATGACGCCCACCATCGATCGCGACGTTGGGCCCGCTTAGCCAGGCCTTCGTTTCGACGACAAACGCCTCGGACGCCCGCGCGTCCCGACTGGCCAGCGCGGCGGATGGTGCAGCTCCGCTACGCCGGCGAAGGACGCCACCAGCGCATCGAGCTCTCCCTTCATCAAACCGTCGAAGAACGGCACCGTGGTCAGCTCCTGGTCCCATTTCTCCTGCAGCCGCTGGACGACGGGCGCGGAGAACAGCTCGGGGATCCAGGGCATACGGCAAGCTTCCCACATCCGCTGCGCTCGTCGTGGTCAGCGCCGGCGGGCGGGGCCATTGACGCGCGGCCGGGCCGCCTGAGACACTCTGACCCGTTGCTCGAGGGCAAAGACGGCACCGTCGAAAGCCATGCTGGCGCGTCAGCGAACGGGAAGGGAACCCCGCCGCGCTACGACGCCTTCATCTCCTATAGCCATGAGAGCGATGGCGAGCTTGCGCCGATCCTGCAGAGCGGCGTGGAGAAGTTCGCCAAGCCTTGGCACCGGCTGCGCGCGCTGCGCCTATTTCGAGACGAGACGAATCTGAGCTTCGAACCGGCGCTCTGGCCGTCGATCGTCGCGGCGATGTCGCAATCGAGCTGGTTCGTGCTGCTGGCCTCGCCGAGGGCCGCGGCCTCTGAATACGTCGACCGGGAGGTCAAGTGGTGGGTCGACAACCGCAATCCCGATCGGCTGATGATCGTCGTCACCGGCGGACAGGTCCGGTGGGATGACGGGCAGAAGGATTTCGACTGGGAGTTCTCAAACGCGCTGCCGGCGTCTCTGCGCGACGCCTTTGAGCAGGAGCCTCGGTGGCTCGAGGCGCCCATCGGCCAGGAATCGGAGCAGCTCTCAAACGTCAACCCGCAGCTCCAGGAAGCGATCGTCAATGTGGCCGCGACGTTGCGGGGAGTCGACAAGGACCAGCTCGTGGCCACCGCCTCGCGCGAGCGCCGCCGCACCCGACGGCTGGTTCGGAGCGTGGCGGCGGCGCTGGCCGCGCTATTGGTCGGGATGATCGCCGCGACCGTGTTCGCGCTGATTCAGCGCAGCGACGCGATCACCCAGGCGCGGGTCGCCACCGCGCGCCAGCTGGCCGCGGTGTCCGAGAGCGAGCTCGCCTCCAACCTCGATATCGCGCTGCTTCTCGCGGTCAAGGCCTACCGAGAGGACCCGAGCCCACAGACGCTCTCGGCGCTGATGCAGGCCGACCTCTACAGCCCCCAGCTGGCGCAGTTCCTGCCGATGGGGGGAACCGTGGCCTCACTGGCCGGCAGCGCCGACGGCAGCACGGTGGTGGCCGAGCTCGGCGACGGACGGGTGGTGCGCCGGGTACTGGGGCAGTCGGACCCGACGGAGATCGGTGCTCTGGGCGGCGATCCGATCGACCAGGATCAAGTCACCAGCCAGGTCGGCGTGAGCGCGAACGGCCGGACGGTCGTGGCCACCAACGGCTCGACCGCGATGCTGTGGCGCGCCGGCTCGGGCACCGCGCCGCTCCGCTGCAGCTCCGGCCAGCCGGCGACCAGTGTGAGTATCTCGTCGACGGGGCAGACGGCGATCGTCAACTGTCAGTCGCCGGCGGGCGGCGCGCCGGAGCGCGTCGAGGTCGTCAGCGGCACCTCAGGGGATGTCACCGCGATCCACACGCTCGTGCCGGCATCGCCATTCATACCGCAGCTCCTGAACTCGGACAGCACGCTGTTCGTCTTATCGCAGAGCGGACGGTGGCAGTGGCGCCGGCTCTCCGACTGGTCGCTGGAGGGCGCATCCACTGGCAGTATCGGCTTCAATCAAGGCTGGCTCGCGGTGTCGCCCGATGGGCGATTCGTCACGGCCACCAACGGGGATCCGAAGGTACCGGTGTGGCCCACCGACCGACCCACTGGATACGCGTCGGGCAGCGAACCGTTCGACGCACAGGTACCGACCAGTCAAACCACGGCACTCGCGTTGAGCGTCGGCGGCACTGCCCTCGCGGCGGCAGAGAGCGGAACCGTGTACGTCAGCCCCGTGACCAAGGCGAACGCCCCAGCTCAGTCGCCGTTGTCACTACCGGGAAACGGCAGCATCAACGAGCGCGCACTGAATTTCGTCGGCGACGCCAATCATCTGCTCTCGGCGACGGCCGACACGGTCGCCCGCTGGGACCTGACGCAACCGGACCGGCTCGGCCGCGCGCGGGCAACGGCGCTGACTGTTCCCTGCATGGAATGCAGCGGAGCGCTGGCCGCGATCTCGCCCGATGGGAGCAAGATCGCGATCCTCAACAACACCACCGATCAGTTGCTGATCCAGAACCTCGACGGCGCCGCGCCACCGCAGTCGGTGGCGGCCGCCACCAACGGGATGCCGGTGTGGGATGGCAACCAGCTGCTGGTGTCGCCAACCGGCTCGGCCTCGCGCCCGCCTTCGGATGTGAAGATCCTGCCGCCCGTCAAAGACGCTGGTCCGATCATCGCGATGGCGCTGTCGCCCGATCGCAAACGGCTGATTCTCGTCGACCAACGTGGTGACATCCTGGTGCAGGATCTTGGCGACGGAGCGATCGTAAAAAGGATCCGCGGGCCTCGGAATTTCACGTTCGCGTCCGGCTCGACCTACGATTGGGCGCCCGCGATCGACGCGGTCGCCGGCCTCGTTGCGCTCGACCGCAACGGCACCGTGACGGTCGTCGACGTGAACTCCGGACGGACGATCGCGCCCGACGTCGCCGCCGGCGCCGAATTCGTCGCCTACGCGGCATCCTCGCTGCTGGTTCAGGCATCCGGCGGGAACCTCGAGGTGTGGAACGCTCGCGGCAGTTCCCTCGAGCGCGTGATCCCGGGCGATGAGAGCTACAGCAGCCTGCTGCCGATTCCCGATCCGACCGGACAGCTCGTGGCGCGACAGCGTTCGGATGGCACAGTCGTGCTCGTCGACCTGAAGTCAGGCACCGCGTTGGCGACGATTCCATCTCCGCTACCGGCGTCCGACGGACCGAAGCTCGGACTCGCGTTCTCCCCCGACGGCTCCCATCTCGTGACCATCGTGCAGTCGCTGACGTTCAACAGCTCCGAGATCATCGATCGAGACTTCTCCACCCAGACGCTGATCCACTCCGCGTGCTCCACCGCCGGCCGATCACTCACCGCGAGCGACTGGCGAACCTACGTCGGCGGAACAGCGCCCAGCGACCTCGCCTGCGGCTGACGAGGGCGGCAGCGAAAACTTAGTGCGGCCCGCCGTAACTATGGTGGGTGATCATGCGGCGAGGGCGAGCGGTGGGCTTCGGGAGGACTGGTCGTCGAGTCGGTCGAGTAGGTCGGCGAGGTCTTGACGGGTGAAGGTCCCGTCGAACGGTTTGGAGATCTGGTTGTAGTGGTGCTCGAACTCGTTCAGTGTCCTGGCGACCTCGGCGGTGTCGGTGAAGTCGTTGGGCTGGAGAACTTTGCGTTGGATGATCGAGTGGTAGATCTCGGCTTGGTTGAGCCAGCTTGCGTGCACCGGGGTGTGGACGAGGGTCAGGTTGCGCCAGCGGCCTTGGAGCCGGTCGATTGAAGCTTGCCCGCGGTGGTCCGAGCCGTTGTGAACGATCCAGAACGCCCGGCGCGCGGAGCGATAGTGCTCCTTGGTCATGACCTGCCAGACGAGCCGGTCGAACGGGGCGATCCCGCCTTTGCGCTCGGTCCGTCCCATCACCTTGCCGTGGTGTACGTCCCATGCGTCGAGGTAGGTGACGGCGCCGAGGCGCTCGTACTCGTGCTCGACTCGGCGAACGCCACCCGGGGCTGGCGGTGTGCTGGGATGGATCCGGCGGCGTGCTTGGATCGACGGCTTCGCGTCGGCGCAGATCACGAAATCGCTGGGTTCGAGCAGCTTGCCCTCCCAGCGCCCGGCGTACAGATCGAGCACCCGCCCCGCCTTCTCGAGGAAGTCCGGGTCGCGGGGAAAGATCCACGAGCGGTACTGCCACGGCCGGATCGCGTCCTCGGCCAGCCAGCGGCCGATCGTCGACGCGGACGCGTCGCTGACACCGCGCTCGACCACGAACCGGTGCAGCTCAGAGCGACTGAAGCGCGAGAGCGGGACGCCCTGCTTCTTCGGCAGCTCGCACGCGATCGCCTTGACCTCGGCGACCTGCTCCGGGGGGGAAACGGCGCGGGCGGCCCGCGCGTTCCCTGTCACCCAATCCATCAAGGCGCTCGTCGTGAAAGCGTCTTCGCCAGCGGCCGACAAGCTCGGCATCATCCCCAGCCGCGCGCCGGTCTCGACGTTGCTCATCCCCTGCGCCGCGTACAGAACGAGCTTCGCGCGCTGCACCTCCCGATGCGACCGCGAGTAACACGCGGCCCGATGCTCAAGCTCGGACCGCTCCTCCTCGCTCAACACGATCTGATACCGGCTGCGACCCGCCATCACCAACGGATTCGGCCCGGTAGTCATAACTCGTTCAACCCAAACCGAAATTACGGCGGTAAGGACTTAGCAATAAGTCACAAAGAATCCAGCCGCAGAAGCCCTGGAGATGGCATGCCAACAGCACGCTCATAATACCCACGAATTAAACTAACCACCCGGACGACTACCGTAAACCCGACAGCGTCCCGGGCCGCGCTCGGCTACCTCTGAGGGATGAGAACCGCGTGGCCAACGTTCCGCGGTGGGGCCAGTGCAAACGGCCGCTCCGACGGCGTCGAGCGTGTGAGATCACTGAACCCGCTCCTCAAGCTGCTGTGTGTTTTGGGCGGCTGCTCGCCAGTCGCTTCTAGCGCACGGGCGGCATAGAACGCGGCGTAGTACGCCCTTAATATGGCCTGCCGGGGAAACCCGTTCTACACGACCTCAAAAACTCCTCGAGGCCGGGATTGATGCTCGTCACGGCTCGCCTCGCAGAAGGAGAACACCTTCCTTGAGCGCCGTCTTGACGAACGGACGGGTGGGCTCGCGCGCGTCCGCCAGAGCCACCGGGAAGGCTTGGATCGCCCGCTTCGAATCCGCCTCTAGGTCGAACAAGGTATCGACGATGCGATCCCGCTCGTGAGCTCGATCAGCCACCTCATCGAGGACAACCAGAAGGTCGACGTCCGATTCCTCGTGCGCCTGACCCCGGACCCAGGAGCCAAAGAAGACCACCTCCCTAAGACGATCGCCGTACGCAGCACCGAGCCGGCGCGCTGCTTCTACGGCAATCCTCCGTCCCTCGTCAGGATCCTCGCCCGGTGCGAGATCCTCGCGCTTGAAGCCGGGCATCAGTTGGGTCATGCCCTAAATGGTGACGCGTGGTCCAGGCCGGCAGCCAGCCCGCCGGCCTGGTCCGCGTCACGAGCCGGCTATTGCCGGAACAGTTCCCAAACTCGGCGATCATCCGAGATCGCCGCATCGACCGCCGCCGCGTGTCCGCCAGCTCGCGGACATAGACAGCCCGGGTGACGGTGGCATCTCGGTGGCCCAGCAAGAACGCGATCTCATCCACGCTCTCACCCGCCAGGAGCGCACGACTGGCCACCGTATGCCTGAAGCTATGTATCGACGGCAGCTCACCGTGAGCGACTGGCACGGGCTCGGCGCGCTCATCAGTCTGATGCAGGATCGGGAACGTCGGGGTTCCATCGGCGTTGACCGGGTTGCGCTGCGCGCTTCGAAGGGCTCGACCCACGTTGCGCTGCCGGAGCGGCCCACCCGTGCACGTAACGAAAACGTAGTCGCCGGGCCTATTGAACGCCGACGCAAGCTTGTGCCGGACGAGCACTGCCGCAAGCTCCCGCGGAATCGGAACAGTCCGCGCGGATCCGTCTGTCTTGGTTGGTCCGCGCTCCCCGTGCCGGTCGACCTGCCAGGCGAACTCGATCTCGGCGTCGTCGACGTGATCGAGCCGAACGTCCGCCCACGTCAGAGCCCGGTTGGCAGGCGAGCGGGGGCTGTCGTGGTTCGCGCGGAGCGCTCGTGGGTGGACCGCCGCTCCGCTGGGGTACTGCCGCTTTGACGACGGGCATCCAGCCCGTCGCCAAAGCACGAGTGGATGCTGGGACGGTGCGGGACCTGATCACTAAATCGATTCAGGACTTCCTCAGGGGCTCGCGCGTCGGACCGCTCCCCGGGTCGGCATCAACTGATCGGCCATGAGCGAACGCGTGCCTGGAGCCCTCCTCCTCCAGAGCGATGCGGCGGTTGCAGCGAGAGCTGACAACAACAGTTGCGGAGACAACCGCGTCCAAAACGCTTCCATAGACTCCTTTGACGCCCGACCGCCCCACCAGACCCACGGACCAAATCCCCCGCCACCAAAAGCCTTTCCGCCCATA
>CAVWFJ010000017.1:0-866827 GCA_963754055.1 uncultured Solirubrobacterales bacterium | reverse complement strand
GGTCGACGAACTTGCCGATCACCCCGCCCGCGACCGCCCCGACCGCCACCGACGCCAGCAGCGGCGGCGCGAACAGGCCAACCGCGAGCCCGACCCCACCGCCCCACCCCAACCCCTTACGACCCAGGTCATCGCCCGTCTGGCGCACCGCGACACTCCCGTCCTGCGCATGGGTGACCAGGATCACACCCTCGATCGAGACCTGCTTCTCCCTGACCAGTGCTACGAGCGACTCGAAGTCCGTCGTCGCCGCGTCGATCTCCTGGTAGCCCGCGACGAGCACATCGGTCGGTGTGTCAGCCATCACAACTCTCCCTTTCGGACCATCGCGGACGATGTGAACGACGCACAATCGGAAGCACGGATCGATCGAGCGAGCTCATCAACGGGGCTCCAGACAGGTCGGCATCGATCGGCGCTCCTGTAACAAGTTGCGGACAACGTCCCGCAGGTCGGCCACGCGGTCATCACCCGATGAGCCATCAGAGACCCGTCTCGGCCGTGATCCGGCCGGACTTGACGGCCGCCGCGAGCTGTTGGTAATCGCGTTCGTTCTGCTCGACGTAGGCCTTTGCGAACTCGAGGATCGCGCGGTCGAAGCCGTCGCCGGTGCCGAGGTAAGCCGCGATTGCGATCCGATCGCCGCTGCGGGCGTGCGCACGCGCGAGCGTCCAGCCACACAGCGTGCCGTACGTGGCCATGCCTTTCGGGACCATCAGCTCGATCTCCGCCGAGCCCTTCCAGTCCTTGAGCTGGCGGCCGTAGAAGTCGCGCGGCTTCTCATCGAGCCCCGAGTCGACGTGCAGCCAGCCGAGGAAGATGTCGCTGGTCGCCTGCATCAGCCGCTGCCCGGTGACAACGCGCTCGCCGTGGTTTGAGAACCCACTCGAGCCAAGAAACTCCTCCAAGACCGACGCCTCGGCCTCCTTCATCTGCAGGAACAAGGGGTCTTGGCCGTCCCGGCCGAGCAGCAGCGCGATCCAAGCGCGGGTGCCGACACTCCCGACACCGACCACCTTGCGCGCAAAATCGGTCAGCCCGAACTGCTCGAGCAGCGTCCGTCGGTCGAACTCGAGCGTATCCCGGTAGCGGCGGGCAGCTGGTGAAGAGCCTCGAACAGCTCGTCGCGCTCGTGGCCCGCCGCCAGCCGTTCGATCGGCACGATCAGCGGCGACTGATCGACGATCCGGACATCGCCGTTGACCGACTCCGTCAGCTTGGAGAAGGCCGTCATGCTGTCCTTGGTGCGAGCCTTCGCGAGCGCCTTCTCCGTCCGCTTGACCGTCTTCTGCTTGAACTGCGCCGCGAAGTCCTGGAGCACGCTCTCGATCTCGAGGCGGGAATACCACACGTCCAGGTTCGACATCCCGGCAAACTCCGCCATCGCAGTCCGATAGCGCGCGACAGTGTCGAGCACGATCCGCTCCTTGTCTTTGGTGCGATAGCCGTTGTCACGGGCCGCGATCAGCATGCTCACGGCCAGACGCTTGACGTCCCATTCCCACGGTCCGGGGAGCGTCTCGTCGAAATCATTAACGTCGAACACCAGCCGCCGCTCCGGTGAGGCGAACACGCCGAAGTTCGACAGGTGCGCGTCGCCGCAGCACTGCACACTCAGCCCCGACCGAGGTGTCGGCCCGAGATCCTGTGCCATGATCATCGCCGCCCCGCGATAGAACGTGAACGGCGACACGAGCATCCGCCCGTAGCGGATCGGGACCAGTTCTGGGACGCGTGTCTCGGCCTGGCGTTCGAGCAGCGTCACCGGATCGACGCGATCGGGCGACGGCTCAAAGACAGCATGGCGAGAACGCGGAACCTCCGCCCGCGCCGCCTTGCCGCGGGCGACCCGCTCAGCCACCGACAGATGCGGCACCGCCAAGGTGGCGGCCTCTTTCGATGCCCGCGAGGCTGGCCGCGCTGGGGAGGGAGTCGTCGTCATTTAGCTCTCCAATCTTTGGCGCGGTGCCTTCGCGACCGCGCGCCTACATCCCACTCGTGACGGCGCGTGCCGTGGCGCGTGCGGTCGGGGCGATCAGCGCCCCGATGATCCACAGGATCGGGATGAAGAATCCGATCCAGAACATCCAGTAGTGGCCCCTACAGAACGTAGCCAGGCCGAAGTAGATCCAGCACGCTACGTACAAGAGAGCCAGCAAGATCCAGAGAAACGTCATGGGTTCACGATCCCTTCAAATGAGTGCCGGGCTGGGTGCGCCGACAGCGGCTAGAGGTATGTGCATTTGCCCCCAGTCCTCGTCGTCAGCGACGGAGCAGTAACGACGGGTCAGGCTGGTTGGGGCTCCGGGCGTTCGGTCACAGTCGGTCAGATTTGGAGCTTCGGGGGTGTGTGAGGCCGCCTCGCCGTTCTCTGTGTCGAGCGGGGTGACGCTGTGCAGGGTGAGTCCGAGGCTGGCGATCCGTTCCAGTAGCCCCTGGAGGTGTGAGGGATCGGTGATCCCTCCGGTGATCTCTGTGATTCCGTCATGGGCGGAGATCGTCATTTCTTCGAAGGCCGAGGAATAGCGGGCTCCCAGTTCTCCTTTGACCACGAGGCGGTAGCGGGTGGGCGACATGCGAGCCCTAGCATGCCTGACCTCGGCCGCGATTCCAACGGCGTGAGCCGAGAATCACCCGGGTGATTGACCGTGGTCGAGCAGGCCGGATGCTTCGGCGCGGGCGACCGCGTCGGTGTGCGATGTTGCACCGAGTTTGCGGTACAGCTCACGGGTGTGACTCTTGACGGTGTTCAGCGAGATGTAAAGCTCCGCCGCGATCTCGCGTCGGGAGAGACCGGCTGCGAGGCCTCGCAGCACGGCGAGCTCGGCCGGACTGGGGTCTTCGACGAGCCTGCGGTTGCCGGCATCGGCTCGAGCCGCGACGAGGGTCTGCTCGATCCTGGCGGCGATCGCCGGCAGCCGTCCCGGATCGGGAAACTCCGCGATCGCACGTTTCGCGCGCTCGAGGTTCCGGGCGGCCCGCGCCAGCCGCGCTCGCGCGACCCGGACCTGCGCGAGTACGAGCAGCGCGTGCGCGTGACCGACCGTCGGCTGGGCCGAGCGTCGCAGACGCTCACCTCGTTCAGCCTCACGCTCGGCCTCGTCGAGGCGCCCGGTGGCGGCACATGCCAGCGCCAGCCCCAGGTGCGCCGGTGATGCGACCCACGAGTCCGCCTGGTAGTGCTGGCGCGCGAAGCCGATCCCCTGCCGGGCCCACGCCTCGGCGCTCTCGGTCCGCCCCTGCTCGCCGTCGAGGAGGGCAAGCAGCCCGAGGCTTCCGACGTAGGCCTCGGGGACGTTGGGCGCGTCAGGTCGCTCGACCGCCTGCACCGCGACCCTTCGCGTGTCGTCGAGCTCGCCGGCAAAAAACAGTGCCTGCGCCAAGCACGCAAGGGCGCTCACGGTCAGCATATCGGCGCCCTCCTGCGCCGCCGCGACCGCGCGCCGAGCATGCCCGACGGCAGCGCCCACATCGCCGCCCGCGATCACCTGCGAACGGGCGGCTTCGACGCCCGCCTCGAGATACGGCAACCACAGCTGCGGCCGCTCCCGCCGAGCGCGCTCCGCGAGCGCGAGAAGCTGCTGAACCTCGACCTCCGGGGCGGCGAGCAACGCGGCAGCCACCGCCCCCGCCCCCGCCAACACGGGATTCTCCACTAGCAGCTCGGCGGGAAGCCAGCGCACCCAACCCAGGAACTGCCCGAGTCGCCCCCCCCAAATGAACTCGAGGTGCCTCTCGATCAGCAGCTCGGCCACCAACTCCGTCTCGCCAGCAGCCGCGGCGTACTCGATCGCCTCCTCCGCGAGGCCGTGCGCGCTACACCAAGCCGCCGCGCGGCAGCGCAGCTCGCGGGCAGACGCGCGCCCGAGCTCGAGCTGCAGAACCTCCCCGAACAAATGGTGGTAGCGATACCACTCCCCACGTGCGTCCAGCGCGACCAGGAACATGTTCGAGCGCGCGAGGTCCGCGAGCACCCCAACCGAGTCCTCGCGCCCAAGAACCGCGTCGCACAATTCAGGGGTGAAGCGCGCCAGCACCGAGGTGCGGACCAGGAAGTCCTTGATCTCTGGTGCGACCGCGCTCAGAACCTCGTCGGCCAGATATTCGCCGACCTGGCGAGCGCTACCGGCGAACTCCCGCACTCCGCCGTTGGGATCGTCGAGGTCGCGAAGCCACAGCGCCGCGAGGTAGAGGCCAGCAGGCCATCCCTCCGTGCGCTCGACGAGCAACTCGACGCTCTCGCTGGACAAGCCGATCCCCTCACGCGCGAGCAGCTGACTCGTCTCATCGACCGTGAACGCCAGCTCCCGCGCGCGGACCTCCGTGAGCACCCGGCGCGCCCGCAGGCGCGCAAGCCCGATCGCCGGGTCCGAGCGCGTCGAGGCAACCAGCCGCGCGTTCGCGGGCAGCCGCTCGATCGCGTGCGCGATCGAACGCACCGAAGCCTCGCTCCTGACCACGTGCAGGTCATCGAGCACGATCGCCACCCTGCGGCCATACGCGACGAGGCCATTCATCAGCTCGTCGACGGCAGCCTCGACCGTCGCGCCCCGGACCCCCAGGGCCGACAGCGAGCGGCGTCCGAAGCCCTCACCGAGCCGCTCTACCGCAGTCGCGAGGTGCGTCCACAACCGCACCGGGTCGTCGTCGGCCGAGTCGAGCGTCATCCAAATCACCGCCTCGCGACGCTCAATACACCACGACCGTACGAGCGTCGTCTTGCCGTAACCGACCGTCGCGTTGAGCACCGTCAGCGAGGCCCCGCCATCGTCATCGAGCATCTCAAGCAGCCGCGTCCGACGCAGCATCCCGGGGTGAATTCGCGGCGGCATCAGCTTCGGCTCGATCACCCGAAGACCCGGGCCATCCGTCTGCGCTCCCGGTGAACTCATCCCACCCATGCCCGAATCCCCCAACCACCTCCCGGACGCGCAAACGAGCGGCGCACCCGCTTCACCACGGCTCGCGGGGGAAGGTGAGCGATCTGAGATCCGTCCAGGAGGAAGACTTTCTCGGCCAAGGGACCGACCCGGGCCGCGAACCCCGCTGTGCGGCGAACACGTGACCGCGAACTCGTTTCGCTCGCAAACAACAGAACTCCCAGCAGGATCAATGACCGCCCATCGGAAATCGCGGTGAGTCGTACGCTAGCGCCCCCCCGCTGCGGGTCCTCAATCAATCTCCCGTCGAGCTCCCTCGAGTCCGACCGAACGGGCGCCGAGACACACCAGCGTCGAGCCCTAGCCCGCGAGCGAGCCAGTGCGCGGCCGTCGGCCGCAGGTCCACAACCACTCGGAGTCTTCGTCGGCGGGTCGAGAGTCGTCCTCATGATGGCTCCGTGCGCTCCACGCACCCGGACTGCACGAGCGAGCATCTCAAGCGGATGTGCCCCGGACAGCATCCGCGTTGAACCTGAAGGCGGCATCAGTCCTGGGCTCGACCAGCAGGCGATTCGCACGGTCTGCCCGGGCGATCGGAACTCGTCCTGCCACAACTGCCTCGCTCACCCGGGTGAGCATCAATCACCCGGGTGAACTCTACTCCGCTCCGATGACAAGCCGAGCATCCAGAGCGATCATGCCATCGAATAGCGAAAGGGCGTCCGGCAATCCCGGACCAATGGACTCGACACATCCGTCACCTCGAGGGAACGTGGCTGACCGCGAAACTAGCAAGCATCTGGATGGACAGACGGCCGGCGGCCCGCGTTCGCAGACATCCACACTCGTCGGCACACGCAACGGGCACGGACAAGCCGGCCAGCACACACATCGGCAACCGCGGCCGGTGCCCACGAGCAACCTGGAACCGAGGACCGAGTCGCGGCCTGGCCCAACGGCTGCTGCGCTCGCTCGCGCGGACGAACGGAAGCGCCTGGCGCCCGACCTGCACGACTGCGTCCAGAACGAGCTCTTTTCATTGATGCTCAGAATCAAACTCGCCGAAGACGATCGCACAACACAGCCCACGCTCGCCGCCACATTTGTCGCCCTCGAGGACCACGCGGCGGCAGCGCTCGCGTCGCTGCGAGAAATCGCCTACGGGATCTACCCACTTGCGCTCGCCAAGCTTGTCCTCGCCAAAGCGCTCCGCGCGCAAGCGGCGCGCGCCCCGATCAAGGTGCACATCACAGGGACCACGCCTCGAAGCACCGACGACGCCGAGGCAGCGATTTACCTCTGCTGCTGCGAAGCGATCCAGAACGTCGCAAAACACGCAGGCCTCTCCTCACAAGTCAAGCTCGGCTTGCAGCACAACCACGGGGTGCTCGCCGTGCGGATCGAAGACGACGGTCGGGGGTTTGACCCGACACGGACCCCCGGCGGAGCAGGGCTGAGAAACATCCGCGAGCGTGTCCAAACGCTCGATGGCACGCTCAGGCTCGCTTCCACACCCGGACACGGCACCGTCCTGACCATCTCGCTGCCATGGCCACCAAGGCAGCCAACCACCAATCCACACAACCCAACGCGCCCACAGCAGGCCGCCTCGGGACGGGTGTGCTCGTGCTGACGGCCGCCGCCAGCGAAATCCCTCATTTGTTGAGGCTCGACCGCGACGGAGCATGCCCCGCCGCCAACCCGACCGCACTCACGATCGCGTCTCATCGGCCGCTTGGCCGCAGCCCGATCGAACCCAGCGCGACCGCCGGCGCTTCCCCTACGACGCGACCGTCCTTGGAAGCGGACACCCGGCTAATCGTCGGGCGCAACCGTCGCGGTGCGCAACCGCGGCTCGCGCCCGAGACACAGTCGAACTGTTGGCGGAGCTGTTCCGCGCGCGGACCTCGGCAACCCTCGCACTGCGGTTACGTCCGCGTGGGCCCATAACGTGCCCGGCGCGCCGGAAGCCGGTGCTGGTACTCCGCCGGAGTTGACCGCCGAGCAGGCTGACGCCACGATCCGCAGCAAGCAGTACGTCGGTCTGCTGCTGGTGGTCGCGGTCATTGGCGTGGTCGTCTCGATCGCGGCCTGGTGCTTGCTCGAGGCGATCTACCAGATCCAGCAGGAGCTGTATGTGCACCTTCCGCATGCGGTCGGCTATCCCCACGGGCCGCCGAAATGGTGGTCGCTGCCGGTGCTTGCCGTCGGCGGGTTGATCGTCGCGGTGGCGATCACGCGCCTGCCGGGCGACGGCGGGCATATCCCCGCGAAGGGCCTGTCTGCCGGCGGTCCTTCGGGCCCGGAGATCGTGCCGGGAGTGGTCCTCGCCGGGCTGGCGACGATCGGGTTCGGGCTGGTGCTCGGCCCGGAGGCCCCGTTGATCGTGTTGGGCGCGGGACTGGCGGGGGTGATGATCAGCCTGACTCGCCGCGACGTGCCGCCGCAGGCGCGGATGCTGGTCGCGGCGTCCGGGAGCTTCGCCGCGATGTCGTTCATCTTCGCCTCCCCGTTGATCGCGGCCGTGATCCTGATCGAGGCGACCGCGATCGGCGGCCCCAGGCTCCGGCTCCTGCTGGTTCCTGGACTGCTGGCGGCCGGTATCGGGTCGCTCGTGTCGCTCGGGATCGGGTCGTTGTCGGGGCTGAGCACGCACGATTACGCACTCGGTCCGATACAGCTGTCCGCGCTTGGCCACCTGACGGGCGGTCAGTTCGGGTGGACGATTGCCTTGGCGATTGCGGTGGCTGTCGTGACGAGCTTTGTGATCCGCGGCGGTCTGCTCACCTATCAATTTGTCTCTCGGCGGCAGATGCTCGTGCTGCTGCCCGCGATCGGACTGATCATCGCCGGGCTCGCGATCGCGTTCTCGCAGATCACGGGCATGGGCGTCGACGAGGTTCTGTTCTCCGGTCAGGACCAGCTCCCGGGACTCGTCAGTCAGGCCGGAACGTGGTCGCTGGCCGCGCTGGCGTGGCTGATCGTATTCAAGGGCCTGGCCTACGGCCTATCGCTCGGCAGCTACCGCGGCGGCCCGACGTTCCCGGCGCTGTTCCTCGGCGCGGCCGCCGGGATCATGTGCTCGCATCTCCCCGGCTTCCCGCTATCGGCAGCCGTCCCGGTAGGGATGGGCGCAGCGATCGTCGCCGTGCTCCGGCTGCCGCTGTCCGCCGTTGTACTCGCGACACTGCTGACCTCGCACGCGGGACCCAAGGTCGAGCCGCTGATCATCGTCGGCGTCGTAGTCGCATACGTCCTCACGCTCTTAATGACACGCCCGCCGGCGTCGTCGCCGACACCAACATCCCAGTCTGCCCCTGTGCCTGTCCCGAACTCGGCTCTCTAACTCTTGTCCTCGATCGGCCGGACTTCGGACCAGCGGCAGCCTTAGCGGTCGCTTGGGTGTGAGACGCGGTGTGGGCCAGCGCAAGGTGGAGCCCGGGAAAGGCGAGGATGTACAGCACCCAAGGCGCGACGTGCCTGGCCATTACGCCAACGAACAGAAACCGGCCCGATCGCTGGCGATCCCGATCGGTCGCGCCCACAGCAGTCAATCAGAAGCCTGACTGCGCCGGCAGCTTGGAGCGCGCCGAGCCAGGTATCGGATGGCATCGACAACCGAACCTCCCGCCACTCGTAGTCCAGCCCCCAAAGCCCGAGCCCGAACACGGCATCTTCGGCATCGATCCCGTCGACGTTTGCCAGAACAGCACGAACGCCCGACACGACTCCGAAAGGATGGCGCGCACATTTCCCTGTCGGCTTCGAGCCTCGCAGCCGGCAGGCAACGTGACGTCCTTTCAGACCCTGATGTGAGCTGACCATCGCTGCGCTCGCATACATGTCCCCGAGCGCTTTCCCCAGGCGGGCGAGGTTCTCAGTCAGCAAGGACAATATCGACCCCGCAGGTCAACCTCGTCAGAGCCGCGAAGCACGCGGGCGAGGCCGCCGATCATCACGTACCCGACCGTGTTGCTCTGTAGCGCGGTGAGGATCGACCGGGGATCGAACCGGAGGTCACCGGAGTTAGTCAGGCGCCCTCACCGCGGTCCGGACACGTGAGCACGCGCTTCAACCGCCGCTCGGGGGAGTAACGCTGCAGCTTCGCAGGTGGCCGGTCATCGACCGGGCGGTACGGTTCGAGCATCAGCAGGAGATCCAACCCGCACAGGCGCACGAGCTCCAGCAGCGTGTCGAGCCTCGGCGCCACCGCCCGGTCTCCCAGCGGCCGATCTGGACCTTCGCTTTGCCGCTTGGAGTTCCGGAACCGAGTGATGTCGCCGACGGCGGCCAGGAACATTGCGGCGGCGATCAGGTTCACGCCCGGCACGGTCAACAGTCGCTTGGCCTCAGGCCAGGTGAGCAGCTGCTTGGCGACGAGCTGGTCGACCTGCTCGATCTCCTTTATCCAAGAACGCGATCTGCCTGAGCGCGGCCTGGATCGTTTCTGCCTCCTCGACCGGCAGATCCCGCTCCACCAAACGCAGCCACTTGCTGCCCTTGACCCCGAACAGATCCGAGCGCGGCGGCTTGGCCTGCACCCGGCGCATCAAGGTGCCATGCTTCCTCGTTCTTCACCCGGCTGCGCCCATGGACCAACTGTTCACGACGCGCCAAGCGACGACCGAGCACCCGCGCGCGCTCATCGGGCACCCACACCACGTCGAGCTGACCCTTCCACAGAAGGTATGCCAACTTCCGCGCGTCGAGCTTGTCCGTCTTGATCCGCGCCTGCGCGATCCCGGTGTCATCCGGTGAGACCACCACCACCCGGTTCTCATACCCCTCGAGCCGCCTCGCGACCTCCCACGCCCCACCGGACACCGCCGTCACCACCCGGTCAGTCGGCTGCAGAGAACCGAGCAGCGACTCAAGACCCTTCGCAGTCATCGGCACCCGACCAGCGTTATACGTCAGCCTCTCCTCACAGATCGCGATCTGGATGAAAGTCACGATGCAGATCAAGGCTGACCACCCGACCCAGCCACCGCTTCAACGGCTGCACCTGCTGCACGGCAATCACCTCCCTCATGGGGATAAACGAACGGCAGACGCAGCGGGACAACGACACAGACCGATACGTGCTCGCAGCACAATTCCGGGTCGCAAGGGCGGCCACCGAATACGGGCTCGCAGCCCATCGTCCAAAACGGCCTGCCGTCTGGGTTCTCCCAAGAAAGCCCCTGTCCCGGATCACCCGACCGTACGCACGGGGCCGACAGAAGCTCAAGGCCCGATTTTCATGCCCCGATTTCCACAACTGAAGGCGAAGCGCGATCACGGTAGTGCCGCTCCGCCTGCGTAAGCACGAGTGGACAACGATCGTGCCGGATCACGGCGACACTGTCGGTCCCACGCGGATGCAGTCGTGAAGATCCTCGCTTCCGCTTGGGACGAAACGCGAGTGCGCCGGACGTTAGCGGGCTGGCTCTTGCATCGTGATTGACGATGCAGAAGGACGGGCCCGGGCACCCGAAGACATAGGCGCACGGAGAGCCGCCCAGGCTCGATTACCTACCGCACGTGCTGGACCGACGTTGGCGGCAAAAAAGAAACGTCTCGCCGGCCACGACGGCACTGTCGATGCGCCGGGAGTGGATGCCCTGTGCTCCGCTGCTCTGGCATCAGGTGGGCATCCGAGCCTTGACCCGGATGCCCAGCCTGATCATCGAACTATTAGGCGACGAGGTTTACGCCGCCGACACGAATTCGAGTGCTCGCTGCTTGAGCGAGGTGTCCTCGAAGGAGCGCTGCACCTGATTGCTGCGGCTCGTGTACCGCCGCCCGTAGTCCAGATGCTCGGCGATCGCGTTGAACGCGACCCACTTGCTGCCGGGACTGTTGCCAGTGGTGTCGCCGACCGCGCCGCGGCCGCGGAAGATCGCGAGCACGCGCTGGATCGCTCGCTCGCAGTTCGCGCGGGCGCGCGGGCCGGTGTCATCGTCGATCGTCCAGAGGTGGCGTAGCACCCGGCGCTCAAGCGCCGCCTCACTGATTGGCTCGAGCGCGAGCCGGTCGGCGAGTGCCTTGAACTGCTTCTCGTAGTTGATGGTCATCCCGAGCACCATGCGCGCCTCCGCGAATTTAGTCTGCAGGTTGCCGGTGTGGCGGAAGCGGAACGTCCGCTGCGCGTTCGCTCCGTGCTCGGCCTCACGTAGCGCGGCGCCGAGCGTGTTCGCGCACACGATCCGGACCGGCGTGAACGCCGCGGTGACCGCCATCGACCCGTCGTGGCTGTTGGCCACGTAGATGTAGGTCGCCGACCGATCGCCGCCGAGCTCGACGTATTCGGGCAGCCTGGCCAGGCACCAGACCCGTCGGCCGCCCCACAGGCTGCCGGCCGTCTCGAAGTGAAGCTCCGAGCCGATCAGCGCGTCGAGGAACCGAAACGCGTCACGGTTCTCGACGACCTCGTACTCGTCCGACACGATCCCCAGGACGTCGCCGGTGTCCTCGCGCAGGTTGGCCTTGAACCCCTTCGCCGGGAGCAACTCGGGAGCGTGCTCGGTGCCGAAGTCGTCAGTCCACGCCGGCGCCCTGACGACGAGGACGTCGCCGTGGGTGACCTTCCACCCCAGGCCGGCCTTCTGCAGCGCCTCGTCGATCGAGCGCGGATACTCGTCCAGGACGACGCCGAGGCCGTGCCAGGGCATGGCGCGGACGCTGAACATGTGGTCGTTGTTGGTGATTCCGTGAGACATGATGTGTCCTTCCAGTCGTGATGAATGTCGATACCGGGACGACGCACGCCGCTCCGGTACTGCGATGAGGCGGGGCGGCAGTCCGTCCTGTCCGTCCGCCGCGCCGGTTTGAATCCCGTCGTAATCCGTTGATCTGAGGTCCGAAGGAGGAGTGCCGTGCCGCTAACCCAGACCCAGCTCGTGAGCGCCATCGCCGAGCGGGCCGAGCTATCCAAGGCCGACGCCAAACGGGCGCTCGACGCGCTCGACGAGGTCGTGCTCCTAGAGATCGGGAACGCTCAAAAGGTGCGGATCGGCGGGCTCGTGCAGCTCACCCCGCGGATCAAGCCCGCCGCCAAGAAGCGCCAAGGTCGCAACCCGGCGACCGGCGAGTCGATCACGATCGCCGCCAAGCCCGCGAGCGTCGACCTCCGCGCCCGCCCGCTGGCGAAGGCGAAGGGAGCGCTCCCGTCGGTGCAGAAGGCGCGCCGCCGGCTCGCCGCCTGACCCCCGTTCACCCCACTATCTCGCCGCGGTCGGCGTCGGCGTGCGGCCTGCGATCGGGTGGCGGCTGGCAGCCGCCGTCGATCAGGAATCGCGCGAACGTCAGGCGGTCGCGCTCGGGATGGAACGGCTCGCCGCCGTCGCGCAGCAGCGCGGCCACCCGCTCGAGGTCGTAGAGCAGCCCCAGCTTCCCCGGCGGGTCATCCCACTCACCCGAGTCGTAGCGCTCGATCCAGGCGGCCAGCGCGGCGAGCGCCTCGACCTGCACCTGGTCCTCCCACCACCTGCTGCGCAGTGAGAGGCGGTAGCTGCTCCTTCGCCGGGCGGAGCAGGCATCTGCGGCGGGCGAGCGCGTGCTTGCCCGGCCCGTCCCTTGCGACAACGCCGGCGACGAGCGGCTACTTGCTCGCAATCCCTGTCGACACATCAGGGCTGGCCCCGGTTCGCCGACGGACCAGACCGGGCGGGACCAAAGGTAGGCGCGGATTGCCGGGTCACACATATACCAATGCAAATGCCGGCGCGGGCTCGCTGCTGGTCAGTTCCGGTTGGGCGACAACGGGGCACTCTCCAGAGGATGCTCGCCCGTGAGGCGCAGCGCTGCACCAGCCGCCGCGATGCCAGGCCAACCCGGCCCCCGGGGTTGTCGGGCTTTCGTCTTGTCTCAAGACCTGCTTGGGCTAGGCGTCGTGAGATCGCGAGAGTAGTAGAGCTGCGGTTGGGTTTGGCCGGGGTCGCGATCCGAGTAGCCGTGGCGCTCGTAGAAACGCCGAGCGTCGGAGTCCTCGCCATCAACGTTGATCTCAAGGAGCTCGCCGCCGCGCTGGCGACAGAGCCTCTCGGCGGTCCGCAGGAGCGCTGCGCCAACCCCGCGTCTGCGCTCACCCGGGACGACGTAGAGTTCATCCAGCAGCCCGACTGGGCCGTTGTACCAGACGTTCGGTCGCATGGTCAGCAACGCAACCCCGACCGCAGGCGTGCCAGCCAGCACAGCCACCACGTCGCCACCGAGCAAGAGCCGCTCGAGCCGGGCGGCCAGAACGAGCGGTCCCGGCGTCGCGGTGTTGAACTCTCGATTAAACCGGTCCAGCAGCTCAGCGACGACAACTGCGTCGTCCCCGGTTGCGATGCGTGGCAGGTCGGTCCCGCGTGTCACGCGCCAAGTGTGCCGGAACACGACCCTCTTGCCTTCCGCGATCTGACAAGCACAGGTGAACGCCTCGCGAGGACGCGTCGACTACTGGGGGTGAACGTCGCAATGACCGTTAGGATGAGGTGGTGCGAGCTGATCGTTGCGATCTGTTGTGTCTGGACTTGCCGAAGGCCGAGGAGATCCGCCGCAGCCTTGACGCGGCGACGATCGCGACCGCGGCGGCTCGCGCTGGCGCTCTGTCTGACCCGACGCGGCTGACGATCGCGGTCGCGCTGCGCGCCGCCGGGGAGTTATGCGTGTGTGACTTGGCGTGGGTCGCCGGGCGCGCTGAGAACCTCGTTGGTCATCATCTTCGCGCCCTCCGCGCTGCCGGGCTGGCGGAGTCTCGGCGTGAGGGGAAGGTGGTGTTCTACGCAGTGACCAGCGAGGGGCGAGAACTGTTGGACGCGCACCTGCCGGCCGGGGAGCGGACACGGTGAGCCCGCCGGTCGGGCTGCCAACCATCGCGGTCGCAAGATCGGTGCCGGGGACACTGGCGGCGGCTGGCGCGGGCCGAGAGCGCGATCGGCTGATCGCTCGCGCGAAGGCGCTGTCGTGGTTGAGCCTGGCGTGGATGACGATCGAGGGCGCGGTCGGGATCGCTGCGGCGCTGATTGCCGGGTCGGTGGCGCTGCTGGGGTTCGGGCTCGACTCGGTGATCGAGGGGGTGGCGTCGGTGATCGTGATCTGGCGGTTTACCGGCGGCCGTCGGGTCTCGGAGGGTGCCGAGCGGCGGGCGCAGAAGCTGGTGGCGGTCAGCTTCTTTTTGCTGGCGCCCTATATCGCGCAGGACGCAATCCGGACACTCGTGTCCTCTGAGCATCCCTCGCTCAGCTGGGTCGGGATCGGGCTGTCTGTTTCGAGCATCGTGATCATGCCGCTGCTTGGCCGCTCCAAGCAGTGCATTGGTCGACAGCTCGGGTCTGCGGCGACGGCCGGGGAGGGTACGCAGAACCTGCTCTGTGCGTACATGGCCGCGGGTGTTCTGGCCGGGCTGGTCGCGAACGCGCTGGTTGGCTGGTGGTGGGTTGATCCGGTGATCGCCGCGGCGATCGCTGCGCTCGCGGTCCGCGAGGGTTGCGCAGCGTGGAAAGGCGGGGGCTGCGCCTGCGCCGCGATTCCCGGCCTGGAGGATCCCGCGGGGGGCTGCGACGAGCACTGCCGCGGCTGATGGCGCACGCCCACGCGCGCGCCGACAACCACGGAAACGGAACACACTGGGATGGAAGCATCGTGGTCGGCGCATCATCGGAAGACATGTGGGTTCACACGTGTACGGGTGAACGAGAGCTGCTGCCCTTTTGCGAGCACCACGATCGCTGGTCGGGATCCCCGCATTGAGACCGCGCCTCTTCGCTGCTGCGGCTGTTGTCCTCGTGGCGTTCGTTGCGCCAGCTGTGGCGTCGGCGCACGCGATTCTGGTGCGGGCGAGCCCTTCGCCGGGCGCTGAGTTGCGGAGTGCTCCCGGGACGATAAGTGCGAGGTTCAGCGAGCCGCTCAACCGTCGGCTGAGCAACCTGACTTTGACCGGTCCGGGCGGTCGGATCGCTGGGCGGCCCGGCGGCCTCGGTTCGGTCGGGCTGAGTTTCAAGCCTGATGAGGGCCTTGTGCGAGGGGTGTATGAGGTCCGGTGGCACACTGTCTCTGCCGACGACGGGCACGCGCTGGACGGGGCCTACTACTTCGGCGTAGGCGCGACGGCGCCGGCCGGCGCGAGCTCCTCGCAGACCGACCCGTTGTCGGGGGCGGGCTGGCTGCGGGTGCTTTTGCGAGCTGGGTTCGACGCGGCGCTGCTGTTCTTCTGTGGCGGCGTGTTCTGCGCGGCGTTGCTCTCTCGCGGGGGCGAGCCGGCGACGTGGCTGCTGCCGGAGCCTCCTGGGGGTTTGACCGACGCGACTGGGATCTTGCGGGCCGATCGGTTGTGGCGGCGGACCGTGTTGGTTGGCCTGGTCGCTGTGGTGGCGGGGATTGCAGACGCCCTCGTCGACGCCGCGAACGCCGGACAGGGCCTGAGTGGCCGGGCGCTCGATTCCTATCTGCTGTCCGATCTGACCGGCCAGGCGCGCATCGCGCTGCTCGCTGCGCTCGCGCTGGCGGTGCTGGTCGCCGCGCGTCGCTCAGCGGCCTGGGCGAGCGTCTTCGCCGTTCTTGCGTTAGCAGGGCTGAGCGTCTCCGGACACGCCAACTCGGCGAATCCGCGGGTGCTGGCGATCGCGGTCGACCTTGCGCATCTGACAGCGGCGGCCGTGTGGGTGGGCGGCATCGCACAGATCGTCTGGGCCTGGCTGCCACGGCTTCCCAGCTTGTCCGAGCGCTGGCGCCGGCGGCTGATCGAGCTCGTGCTGCCGCGCTTTGGGAGCATCGCGCTGCCGGCGTTCGCGGTGGTGCTCGTCGCCGGCCTGGCCAATGCCGTCATCCAACTCGGCTCGGTACCGGCCCTGTGGAACCAGAGCTACGGGCGCGTGCTGATCGTCAAGATGGCGCTCGTCGGCGCGATCGTGGTCGCCAGCTACAACCACGCGCTGCGAATCCGTCCACGCATCTTGCGCGGCAGCCGACAACCCGACGCGGCGCTCGAGCGCCGCCACTGGCGATTGCTCGGGATCGAGCCATTGCTCGGCGCGGGCGTCGTGCTCGCCGGCGCGCTGCTGATCGCCTACCCACCCCCGAGCCGCATCCCGGAAGCGCAGGCCGCTGCCGGCAGGCCACCGCGAGGGCCGACGGTGCCGGGTCCAACGGACGCGACGCTGGCTCGGGGTCAACTATCCGTGGCCGAGGAGGCGGGGTCTGACATCGTCGCCGCCTGGGTATCGCACATTCCCGGCGGGCTGGGCGTGAAGATCCGCACGCTGAACGCGCTCGAGCAGCCGACCGCTGCGCCGCTGCGGGCCGCGCACGCCACGTTGACGGGCTCGTGCGGCCTGGGCTGCCACACCGCCACGATCAAAGGCTCGCCCTCCGTGCTCACGGTCGCAGTCACCAACTACGGCCACACCTACACGGTGCGGCTGCCGATCCGCTACGAGCCGGGGGCCGATGAGCTCGCTCGGCGCCTGCTCAGCCGGCTCGAGGCGTCCGAGGCGAAGCTGCCCGCGGCGGTCGTGCACGAGAGCCTTGCCTCCGGGCCCGGCGCCGCGAACATCACCACCTACGAGCTGCAAGCGCCCGACCGCTTCGCCTACCAGCTCAGCCGCCACGGTCGCCCGATCGGCGAGTCGATCATCGTCGGCGTCAAGCAGTGGAACCGCGGCCACGCGCAACGCGACTGGCAACTCGGCGCTTACGGCGGCGGCAGCCAACCGTTCTCGGCCGCCAGCTACCTGACTTGGTGGACCGATTACGCCACCCAACCCCGGCTCCTCAACCTCTACCGCAACCACTCCAGCCAAATCGCCAGCATCGCCACACTCAGCGAGATCCAAGGCGTCGGCCCCGTCTGGCTACGACTCCGCCTCGATCTGACCCACCACCGGCTGGTGCACCTGAGGATGATCACCGCCGCGCACTTCATGACCCAGATCTGGAGCGCGCCCACCAAACCCTTGCGGATCCACCCACCACCCCCTGCGACCGTTCAGACCGGACCGTAAGTCGCGACCGGGCAGATCGGCCGCGGAGCATCAGCCGTCCGACCGCGGCCATCAGCGGCGCCGTCCGCGCGTCCTGCTCGCCGCGCTCAGCGCCGATCGCGCAAGTGTGGGCATGCCCGTCGAGCAGCCCCAGCGCCACCTTGCCAAAACGCCGCCTGGACAGCCGACATCTTCGCGCTGTCGATTGGAAGGGCCTGCGATTGCGGCCGCGGCGTGCTAGGCCACAGCTGATGGGTCGCCGGCGATAAGCGGTCGCTCTGAATCGATCCGTACATTCTCAGCTTCGCGGCAGGCCGGTGGGCTGGCGTGCGGGCATGCCCCCGACCTGGCTTACGGTGCTCGCCTGGATCTCGCTGGCCAGCGCGTTCGTTTGCGCCTGGCCTGATCGCCGTCGACATCTTCGTCCGGGGATATCGGCAGCACGTGTGGATCATGGATGTGGTGTGGCCGTTGACGGCGTTGTATTCCGGCCCGCTGGGGTGGCTGGCCTACCGGCGCTGGGGGCGGCTGAACAGCCCGCGCTATCGCCAGCAGACTGGCGATCGACACCACTACCTGTTTTCGGTGTCCGTAGGGATCAGCGACACCCACTGCGGCGCTGGGTGCGCGCTCGGGAGACCTGATCGCGGAGTGGGTGCTGTTGCGGTCGCGGTCACGATCGCCGGTGTCGCGCTCTGGCCCGAGTACATAGCTGACTTCTCATTGGCGTTCGTATTTGGGATCGCGTTTCAGTACTTCGCGATCACCGCGATGCGCCGCCTCAGCGTCCGTGATGGCGTGATCGCCGCGTTGAAGTCCGACACGCTTTCGGTGATCACGTTCGAGATCGGCTTGTTCGGCTGGATGGCGCTGATGTTCTTTGTCTTCTTTCGCAACCCCCATCTGAGGCCGGACCACGCTGCGTACTGGTTTCTCATGCAGGTCGGGATGATCCTCGGGTTTCTCACCTCGTTTCCCACAAATCGCTGGCTGATCACGCGGGGAATCAAGGAGGAAATGTGACGTCGCTAGCTGCCAATGGCCCGAGGTTGGGCTAGAAACTGAATCTGCTCGGCGATGACTGCGCCGTCGCGTGAATTACGAGGAGGTGTCCCCGAGACTCAGGTTGATTTGCGCGCGGCGATCCGTTCCCACGATCCCGAGCTTTGAGCGGATCAGCTGCTCGATCTCGAAGTTTTCCGCGCGGAGGTGGTCAAGCGGTTCGCGGACCAGGTGGTCGCCCTCGAAGCGCACGGCGAGCGGCTCGAGCAGTTCATGGTCACAGCCACGGCAGTCACGACGGACACTCGCATGGCGTCTCGGCGGGTGCCGAGAGAGCTCGGGCCCGCAAGCGCCGGTGGTCGGTATCGCCCACGGATGCATTTACAAGGGCTCGCTGGGTCTGCGCGCCGTCGTCCGTTCGACGATTCCCCATTTGAGCCGGGTGACGCTCTCGATCTCGAATCGCTCTTGTTCGAGGTAGTCGAGCGGGTCGCGGATGAGGTGGTCGTGCTGGAGCTTGAGGAACAGCGGTTCGAGGCTCTTGTCCAAGACCTGTCTCCTGCGCCAGCGAGAGCCTGCCCCTATCCGGAGGAAGGTGATTGCCAGGTATTGGGCGCACAACGACAGGCTGTGCGCGTCCGCTGCTCCCGACGAACTACGCCACCCAACTCGCCGCCACGCCGGCGGCGCTCGGCCTCAGGCGACCACAGTCGGACGCACGCGGTCCCGAGCCGGCCGCCCCACGCCCGTGCGGACACCAATTCTCAGAACCGCGCCGAATTTGGGGCTTCGGGTGCGGCGCTGGTTGGTTTGTCGGCCGAGCGCAGCCAGTTGTTTTGGTCCGCGCATCGTCGCGCGCTGTCGAGGAAGCGTTCGACCGCAGCGGATGGGGCGCGAGCAGCCCACAGGATCGACCACTCCCCGACGATTCCTGGCTGGGCGATTTTGCGAGCGATGAGTCCGGAGTCGGCTCCGGCGGCGTGGGAGCCGAGTGAGGCCGGGGGCAGTCCAACTTCGCGTCCCGCTTGCAGGCGGGCGAGCATCGCTTGCGGAGGCGGGTCGGCGAACGACACGACGCGGGGCTCGAAGCCGGACTCCTCGAAGGCGGCGATGATGCGGTCGTAGTAGGCGGGGGCGAGCTCACGCGGGAACAGCAGCAGCGTTTCGTTCTCGAGGCTGCCCAGCGAGATTGGGTCCGTGCCGGCGAGCCGGTGGCGCTGGCTGACCAGCACGACGTGCGGCTCCATGCGCAGTGGTTCGCTGCGCACTCCTCTCATGGGTTCGGGGTGCAGCGCAACGCCGACATCGAGTTCGCCGGCGAGTACGCGGCCGGGGATCTCGGCACTGAAGAGTTCGCTGGCGATGACGGTCACGTTCGGGTTGTCCTGTTGGACGGCCGCCAGGATCGCCCCGAGAGTCTGAAAGCCGGCCGTCGGGGCGTAACCCAGTCGGACCGTTCCCGCGTTACCCTCGCCCGCAAGGCGCGCACGCTCCGCGGCTCGCTCGAGCGCGGCAAGCGCAACCGGCGCCTCCTCGAGTAGTGCCCGGCCCGCGGTGGTGAGCTCGACGTGGCGGCTGTCGCGCACGAACAGGTCGGTGCCGAGCGTCTGCTCGAGCTTGTGGATCTGGTTACTCAGCGAGGGCTGGGCGATGTAGAGGCGCGCGGCGGCCCGGCCGAAGTGGAGCTCCTCTGCGACGGCCAGAAAGTAGCGGAGCAGGCGCGGCTCGAGGTCGATAGAGCAAGGCTATCGCTGGCGTGGGAGACAGGTCTTGGACAGAACCGGTCCCCTCGGCTTAGCTCTGTCGCCAGCGCAGGTTTCGACATCGGGAGGCGGGTCACGGCGATGAGCACCACCACGGTCACGAGTGTTGATGGTTTCCACGCAACCTCCACAGCGCAGCGCGCAGACGAGCTGGTGCGCGCCTTCTTCGACGCGGTCAACGCCGACGAGCAGGCGCGGATCGACGAGCTCGTCGACCGCGGGTTTCTCTCCTACGACTTGCGCGGGACGCGTAGCCGGACCGGCCTGAAGCGCTACTACTCCGACCTCCGGCGGTCGTTCTCCGAGCTTCGCTTCGAGGTGCACGAGAACGTCGGGGTTCTGGTCGAGCGCGACCTCGTCGGCCTACGCACGATCATCACCGGCACTCACGCGGGTGACTACTCCGGCGTCGCGGCGACCGGGAACCGGGTCCAGACCTCCGCCTCACACATCTTCCGCGTCCGCGACGACCGCCTCGTCGAGCACTGGCCGGTCCTCGACACCTACCGCATTTTGGTGGCGATCGGCGCCATTCCGGGGGCGGCGAGTGTCTTCCAGCGCGACTACCTCCGCGTAACGGAATCCCCGGGCGGGCTGTTCCAGGAGCGGCTCGGAACTGACTTCGGCGGGGGCGGCGGACGCTTCGTGTCACGCGAGGAGTCTCGGGCTGTTGTGCGCCGGCTGTACGACGGCGTGATCGCGACCGGCCGCGCCGAGGACGCGGACATGGTCGCCGACGGCTACATCCAGAACTCGGGCTGGACGCCCGACGGCCTCGCGGCGTTCGTCAGCGCGATCGCGGTCAACCGTGGCGCGCTACCCGACGGGCGCGCGATCCAGACACAGATGGTCGCCGAGAACAACCGAGTCGCATCGAGAAGCGTCTGGGACGGCACCGTCGCCGGGAGCGGCGTCGCGGCCGACTTCACCACGCTCGACTTCTTCCGGATCGAGGACGGACTGGTCGCCGAGCACTGGGAGTCGGTCGACTGGGTCCGCGCGTACCAGGCTTTCGGACTGCTCTCAGACGAAGTCAACGACGAGTGAGCCCCCTACTCGGAGAGGAGTCGCAATGACAACCGCAATCATCGGCGTCGGCAACATCGGCGGCGCCGTCGCGCGGCACCTGGTCGCAGGCGGCGAGTCCGTCGTCTTCGCCGTCTGGCTCGACACGATCAGGCAGCTCATCCTGCAAAACGCGCGGCTGGGCGCGCACTACGTGAAGGCGTTCGGCACGCTCGCCGCGGACGCGCTCGCCGCAGGCGCACACCGCGAACCATGGCGGGCGGTGCTGTTCTACGCCACCGACGACGACACTGCCGCGACGACCATCGAGCGTCTGGTCCGCGCTGCCGGATTCGACCCATTGAAGGCGGGCGGCGTCGCCGACGCCGGACGCATCGAGGCGCCCGGCGGCGACCTCCACCAGTTCGGCCTCAACGGCGAACTCGTCGACCTCGACCAAGCCCCCGCCGCCGTCGTGGGCGAGGTACGGGCATGAGCGCCACGAGCACGCGTCGCTGGATCGGCCGTGAGGAACTCACATGAAGGTTGACGGGCTACATCACGTCACCGCGATCACGGCCGATGTCGAGGCCAACCTTGATTTCTACGCGCGACTACTTGGACTGCGGCTGGTATGGCAGGGAGTGAACGCGGACGACCCGGAGGTGCGGCACGTCGCCTACGGCGACGAGCGCGGCACCCCGGGCAGCATCGTCACGTTTTTCGACATGCCCGGCGTCGCGCGCGGCCGAGCGGGCGGCGGGATGGTCCATCGCCTGCTTCTCCGGGTGGCGGATGCGAAGGCGCTCGATTTCTGGGAGCGCCGTCTGGCTCGTGGTGATGTCTCGCTCGACCGGCGTGCTGACCGACTGGTGTTCTCGGATCCGGACGGGTTGGGGCTTGAATTGGTGATCGACGATGGCTGGGACGCGCCGCTTGTGGCCTACGCCGCCGACATCGACCGGCAGGTCGCGATTCGTGGCATGAACGGCGTGCGCGCATACAGCGCGGAGCCGGCGCAAAGCGCGCCCCTGCTCGGTCACGTGCTCGGAATGGAGCCCGACAGCGAGCGAAGCTGGCTGGCGCGAGGCGAGCGCCGTCACAGCCGCCTCATCTATCACGAGCCCCCCGAGAGCCCCGGACAGGTGGGCGCCGGAACGATGCACCACATCGCGTTCACGATCCGCGACGGCGAGGAGTACCGCGTGGCGTGACGAGCTAACCGCCGCCGGGCTCCGGCCGACGCCCGTACTGGATCGCAAGATGGCCAAATCCGTCTACTTCCGCGAGCCCAGTCGCGTGCTGTTCGAGCTCGCTACCGACCAGCCCGGCTTCGTGTTCGAGCCCGCCGACAGCCTCGGCGAGTCGCTCGTGCTGATCGGCGACCTCGAGAACCGAAGGGCAGAGCTCGAGCGACGTTTCCCACTTCTGGCAAACCCTCGTGCTGGAACGACCGACTGGGCGGCCACGTGCTGACAGACACCACTCACGTCGCTTGCCATGCGGCGATTTGCGGCGCAGGCACGACCGATCAACCGCCGCCGCTAGCGGCCAAACCGACGCCCGCCACGGGCACAACCAAAGGAGGTAACGATGAACAGGGACCTAGGGGTCTGGACCAGCGAGGACTGCGCACTGGTGCTGATCGACTACCAGCCGGAGCAGTTCGAGTCGCTCCGCTCGGAGACGCCCGCCGATCTGATCGAGCTCCATGCCCGTTGGCTGGCCAGGGCCGCGAAGGCGTTCGACGTGCCGATCGTGCTGTCGACCGTAGGGGTCGAGTCCGGCAGACTCAGCCCGACGCAGCCCGCGATCCTCGCGGAGCTGGAGGGGATCGAGCCGATCGACCGATCGTCGATGAACTCGTTCGAGGATCAGGCGTTCCGTGATGCTGTGGCGGAGACGGGGCGCAAGCGGCTGATCTTCGGCGCGCTCCAAACCGAGGTCTGCCTCACCTTCGCGGTGATCGAGGCGCTCAAGGCCGGCTACGAGGCACAGTTTGTGACTGACGCCGTCGGTGGCCGATCCGAGATCGCGCACCGAACGGGGATCGAGCGGCTGTCCCTCGCCGGCGCCGTGCCGAACACGACGCTCGCGGTGGTTATGGAGTGGTTCCGCGACTGGGCCGGGCCGCTCGCCGAGCCCGCCCGCGAGGTCACCGCGTGGTACCTCGCCGAGGTTCCCAAGGTGACCGACACGGTTGGGGTCGGCGAGGCGGAGGCGGCCCTCGCCCAAGCGGTAATGACGGGTTAGGCGTCCTCCTCGAGGGCGGGATGAAGGTCTGGTGAATTGTGGTGGGTAGCCGACGTCATCGGCGGGCGTTTTGGATGGTGTCATTCGCGTTTCTGGCGGTGATGGCGTTCTCCGCTGTACCCAGTCCGCTCTACGGGCTGTACCGCGCACGTGACCACTTCTCACTATTCATGGTCACGGTCATCTACGCGGTGTACGCGTTCGGTGTCATCGGCGCGTTGCTGCTCGGGGGTCATCTATCCGACTGGTACGGGCGCCGGCGCCTGCTACTCCCAGCGTTCGGTGTCGCGATCGTCAGCGCGATCGTATTTCTGGTGTCAAAGAGCCTGGCGAGCCTGCTCGTCGGGCGGCTGCTCAACGGCATCGCAATCGGGATCGTCGTATCGACGGCGACCGCGTATCTGAGCGAGCTGCACGCCGTCGGTCGACCTGAGGCGACCATGCGAAGGGCGCAGCTCACCGCGTCGGCGATCCCTGTCGGCGGCATCGGAATCGGCGCCGTGCTCGCGGGGATCCTCGCGCAATGGGTCGCGCATCCGCTCACGGTGCCGTATCTCGTGTTCCTCACAGCGCTCCTGCTCGGCACGCTCGGCGTCGCCCTGTCACCGGAGACCCGCGAGAGCCCGAGACCACGCCCGCGCTACCGCCCGCAACGCGTCTCGGTGCCGAGCGACGAGCGGAGCACGTTCTTCGCGGCAGCACTCAGCGCCTTCGTGGCTTTTGCCACGATCGGTCTGTTAACCGGCTTGGCCGCGCTATTCCTGGCCGTCACGCTGCACCACCCGTCTCATGCGCTCGCGGGAGCCGTCTTGGGTGCCATGTTCGCGGCGGCCGTGGCAGCGCAGATCCTGACCGTAACTTGGCCGGTCACCCGCGAGTTCGAGGCCGGCATGGCGGCGATGGTCATTGGACTAGGCCTCGCAGTCCTCGCCGTGTGGCTCCGTCCCCCGTCGCTGGCTCTGTTCATCGCCGGAGGCGCCCTGATCGGCGCCGGAGGAGGCACGATCTTCAGGGGGGCGGTCGGGACGGTCATGAGGATCGCGCCGCCGGACCGAATCGCAGAGTCGCTTGCGGGAGTGTTCCTGGCTACGTTCGTGGGAATCTCGTTGCCGGTGGTGGGCGCCGGCATAACGCTCTCACGCCACGTGTCCCCGAAGGTAACGATCCTGGGGTTCGCGATCGCCGTCAGCGCGGGCATCGTCGCGTCGGCGATCAAGCTCCTGGGCCGGACGACCGCCTCGGGAGGGGCGACGAGCGCCCGACGTCGCCCCGACTCGCCCGACGGCAAGCCCGGTCACCACGTAGTTGGCAAACCCAAAGAACGGAGGGCTGCCTGATGTCTGGCGAAAACAACCAGGACCACCGCGTTGCGGTCGTGACCGGCGGCGCCGGCGGAATTGGCGGCGCGATCGTCGCGCGCCTCGCACCCGAGCACACCGTGGTCGTCCTCGACCGCACCGGAGATGTCGTCGTCGACCTCGGCGACACCGATGACGTACGCCGCGCCGCTGAGCTCGTGCTCGATCGCTACGGGAGGTGCGACGTCTTCGTCCACGCAGCGGCGACGTTCGCGTTCGGACCGCTTGAGCAGGTCGAACTCGGCGCCTGGCGCCAGATTCAGGCGGTCAACGTGGAGTCGGCGCTGCTGCTCACGCAGGCGTTCGTTCCGGGGATGCGAGAGCGCGGGTTCGGCCGGGTGATCTTCATCGTCTCGAATACGTTCTGGAGCCCACCGGACGGTCAAATGCTCCCCTACGTCGCGTCAAAGGGCGCGCTGATCGGAATGGCCCGGACGCTCGCTGTCGGGCTCGGCGGCGACGGGATCGCGGTGACCGCGGTCGCGCCCGGACTCACTCGCACCCCCGCCAGCGCCACCCGTGCGGCGGCCGAGTTTGCGGATACAGAGGCGCACATGGCGCTGCATCGACCGCTCACACCCGACGACACGGCCGCGGTCGTGGCCATGCTCGCCCGCGACGAAGCCGAAGCCCTCACCGGCCAGACGCTCACCGCCGATGGCGGCCTGGTAATGCGCTGAGCAATGGCCGATCAAACCTTCACCACCAGACCCGTGATGAGCGCGACGCGAACGGCCTGGCCGCCGAACCTCGCCGGCCCGGGCCGATTCTGCAACCTCAACGGTTGGGAGAAGAACCGATGACTGAAAAACCACGCCGACGCGGGCCCGGTTCTCCTACCGAGTCGGGCCAGAGAAGCCCGACCGATCCGGCGGGTCAGCCGGGCCGCGGATCGGGCGAGATGCTTGCGATGGTGCTGACTAACGATCGCGAAACCCGCCTCGAGCGACGACCTGTGCCGACGCCCCGCGACGATCAGGTGTTTGTGGACATTGACCTCTGTGGCATCTGCGGAAGCGACCTCGACGCCCCGGATCTCCGAGAGGTCTACCTCGGCGGATTCATCATGGGCCACGAGCCGGCAGGCCGGATCGCAGGCGTGGGGCGCGACGTCAGCGGCTGGCGCGTGGGCCAGCGGGTCGCCATCAACCCGAACGGCGACACCTGCGGCGTCTGCGAGGCGTGCCGCTCCGGCCGCTGGAACCACTGCATCCCCGCAACGATGCAGCGCGCCGTGGGCCTACAGGCCGACGGCGGGCTGGCCGCACACGTGGCGGTATCACCGAAAACTCTGCACGCCTTGCCGGACGAGATGGGTCATGTCGAGTCTGGTTGGGTGGAGCCAGCCGCCGTCGCGCTGCGTGCCGTCCTGGCCGCCGGGGATCTCAGCGGGCGGTCGGTGCTGGTCGTCGGTGGCGGTCCGATCGGGCAGCTGTGCTGCCGACTCGCGCGGCACTACGGGGCAGCGCGTGTCTGGCTGAGCGAGCCGTCCGCCGAACGCCGCAGCTACGGCGAAGCGTCCCAGGCCGACCGCGCATTCGATCCGACGGTCGAGGCGGCTGACATCGAGCGCCTGACGGTCGACGTCGTCCTGGAATGCTCCGGCAGCGAGCCCGGCATCCGCTCCAGTGTGGCTGCGGCGAGGCCCGAGGGCACGGTCGTCGTGGTTGGTGGCGGGCGTGCAGGCCTCGATCCGATCGCAATCCTGATCAAGGAGCTGCGCGTGCTGGGCAGCTTTACCTACGCCGACGAGTTCGCCGAGGTAATCGCCCTGCTAGCCGACGGAGCGCTCCAAGTCGCCGATCTGACTTCCGAGATCGCCCGCATCGACGACGCCCCTGCCGCCTTCGAACGACTGCGCGACGCGAGCACCATGAAGATCCTCATCGCACCGGATGATTCATGACGTCTTTCGACGATGAACTACACCGCCGGGACCTCCTCAATCGGTGCGAAGTCGCCTGGGGCAGCAGCCATCGCGGCTCGTCTCGTGCCAGCGCTCGGTGAGCAGCCATTGTTCGCCGGTCTGCCACCAGGTGCATACGGTGGATCTGCCAACTGGGTGGCGGCGCTGCTGTACGGGCGCAAACGGCAGCCCGACCCGCGCCGCAGTCCAGCATGGCTAGCGCCTCCGTTCCGGCCCGGACATAGAGCGTGGCCGGTACGTGGCTGTTCGCGTTCGCGTGTCACGCGGAGTCAAGCGCGAACGTCGCCCAAGTCGTCAGCAGCAATCCCGCGTACGGAGATTCTCGCGCAGAAAATCGAGCAGCGAGACCCGAGGATCCCTCGGCAGCCGCACAAGCGACCTGTTGAAAATGAGGGTGAGAGGAGGCCGGCTCATTTCAGCATCTCGAGCTCAAGCCGTTCGGTTGACAATGAGCGGCTGCTGATTCTCGTGTTTCCCTGGGTGATTGGGTCGGGGCGGATCTTGTCGGCCCGGTCTTTGGCCGCCGGGTGGATGACGATGTGGCACGGCACGGCTGCCAATCGCGAGGACGGCCATGATGGCGATTTGGGCGGCTGTGGCGACGGCGAACGCCTGCGGGATGCCGTGGGTTTCCAGGCCGAGGTAGAGGGTGCCGAGCGTGGCGACCCCGAGGGCAAGGCCGCTTTGTTGGATGGTGACGAGCACGCCTCCCCCGACACCCGCGTGATGCTGGGGCACGTCGGCGAGCACCAGGCGGAACAGCGACCCGAACACCAGGGCTTGCCCGACTCCAGCGACGGCTAAGGCCGGCGCCAGGGCCAGCAGGCCGACGTGTGGCCAGCCGCCGGTGACGATGAGGATGAGGCCGGCCAGTCCGATCCCGTCCACGGTGGCTCCGACAGCCACGGTCTTGCGAGCGCCGAGCCGTGTGATCGCCCGGGGGGTAAACAGCGAGCCGATGAAGAAGGCGACGGCCATGGGGACGATGGCGAGGCCGCTGCTGAGGGGGCTGGCGTGGAGACCGTCTTGGACGGTGAGGGCGAAAACGAGCATGAATGCGCCGTAGCTGAGCATGAACAGGAACTGGAGCGATAGACCTCGCCGCATCGAGCGGATCCTCAGCAGCGATGGCGGCAGTAGCGGAACCCCGCCCCGGCTCTCGAAGCGACGTTCAACAAAGATCGTGAGGCAGGCCATGATGGGGGCGCAGGCGAGGACGACCCAGGTCCACGTCGGCCAGCCGTTTGTTTGGCCTTCGGCGAGGGGCACGAGGAGAGTGACCAGCGTGGCCGCGAACAGGAAGGTCCCAGCTGGGTCGATGGTGGCCGGGTGCTGCGAGCGCGTCGCGGGCACGAACCGTTGGGCGGCGCTGAGTGTGGCGAGGCCGATGGGGACGTTGACCCAGAAGATCGGTCGCCATGTGGTCCCGGCGATGTTGACGGTGACGAGTAGTCCGCCAGCGAGCTGGCCGACGGCGATGGCGAGTCCGGCGGCGGCGCCGTACAGGCTTTGCGCTCGGTGCAGCCTGGCGCCGTGAAGGGTGGCGTGCAACGTCGCGAGTACCTGGGGGACGATCATGGCCGCGGAGGCGCCCTGCACCAGGCGGGCACCGAGCAAAACCCACACGCTGGGCGCCACACCGCACCCGAGTGACGCCACGGTAAACCCAGCAAGCCCGATCGAGAGTACGCGGCGCCGGCCAACCATGTCCCCCAGGCGGCCACCGACGACCAGCAGGGCAGCGTACGCGGTGCCATAGCCCGCGACCACGAGCTCAAGCGCACCAGACGATGCGTGCAGCGACCGATCAATTGTCGGCAGAGCGACGTTGACGATGAAGTAGTCGACCTGCGGCATGAACACACAGACGATCAGCACGGCAATCCCGACCCCGCTCAGACAGCGGGCGTCGCCGTGTCGTTTCGCGAGGTGGGTCGACCGCTGCGGGCTCACGGGAGCAGTCACCAAGTGATTTTGCGTTTGACCCGCCGGCTCAGCCGGAAAGCGCAGCTTCGAGCGCTTGGTTGAGCGGCTGATCTCCGCCGTTGAGGTAGAGCACACGATGCGCGGCGCGCTCGTCGTGCAGCAGGCGAGCTAGCACGGCGGCGACGTCATCACGCGAGACCGTGCCTCGGCCAGTCGTCGGGTCCAGGCGTGCGCGCCCGCTGCCGGGGTCGTCGGTGAGCGGGCCCGGCCTCAGGATCGTCCATTCGAGATCGCTTGACTGCACGGCCGCGTCGGCGTCTGCCTTGGCGCGGAGGTAGATGCTTAGGTCGTCGTCACTGTCCGGCGGGTCCTCGGCGCCGCCGGCGCTGATGATCAGATAGCGCGGGACGCCCGTGCTGGCGGCCGCGCGGAGCAGCTTGATCGCACCGTCCCGGTCCACCGTCAGCGTCCGTGCGGCGCTGCCCCTGCCTCCGGCCCCGGCGGCGAACACTGCTGCGTCGGCACCTTTGATCGCCGTGGCGATCTGCTCCTCGCTCGCGCTCTCCAGGTCGCAGAGCACCGGAGAGCCCCCGCCGTCGCTGACGTCCGTCGCCTGGTCGGGGTTTCGAATCAGCCCGATCACGCTGTCGCCTTCGGCGCTCAGCAGCCGCGTGAGGCGGAGTGCGATCTTCCCGTGAGCTCCGGCGATGGCGACGATCACGTCAGTTCGCGAGCGTTCTGTCGAAGTCGATGGTGGCGTGCGTGCCATCGCAGAACGGCTTGTTCGAGGATTGCCCGCAGCGGCACATCGACATGGGGTCGGCATGTTCGATTACATGGCCATCGGGCGCGAGGAGAGTGACGGGCCCGGAGACGATGTAGGGGCCGTCCTCGCTCGGGGTGATGGTGACATCAGCCATGTGCTGTGACCTTTCGTTAGTAGATCTTGATCGTCTTGGAGAAGGGGAGCTCGCGAATCCGGGTGCCTGTGAGCGCCGCGATCGCGTTCGCGAGTGCAGGAGCGACCGAGGGAACGCTGATCTCACCGACTCCGCTCGGCGGCTCGGCCGAGTCGATCACGTGCACCTCGATCCGCGGCACGGAGCGCATCCGCATCACGGGGTAGCGTGTCGAAGTTCTGTGTGACGAGGTCGCCGCCCTCGCCGAGTCGGATCTCGCCCCACGATGCCGCGCTTAGCCCCCATAGCAGCCCGCCCTCCACCTGCGCGCGGATCAAGTCGGGGTTGACATTTCGTCCGCAGTCGAGCGCGAACAGGATCCGGTCGACGTGGACCCGGCCGCGGTCGTCGAGCGAGACCTCCGTCACCTGAGCGCTGTGGCCGAGGAAACCCGAGCTGGTGATTCCGCGGGCGCGACCTTCGGGCAGCGGCGATCCCCAGTCAGCGCGCTCGGCAGCGAGCTCGAGCGCGCGCAGCGTGCGCGGACTATCGGCGAGGAGCTCGCGTCGCAGCTCGACAGGGTCGCGACCGGCTGCGATCGCGAGCTCGTCGATCGCCGACTCGCGAGCGAACTCCGTATGGGAGTTGACGATCGATCGCCATACCATTATCGGAATCCGCGACTCGAAATTGGTCGACTCGAGCCGGAAGTTCTCGATCGCATACGGCGGGTCGACCGCACCGGATGTCGTGAGGAGATCGATATTGTTCGTGAACAGCACATCACGAAAGAACGGCAGGTCCACCGACGTCGGCTCGGCGACAATCTCGTGGTGCCACGCGGTCAAGCGACCGTCGGAGTCGGCGCCGGCCCGGACGCGGTGAGCGGCCGTTGTGCGGTAGCGGCCGACCTTGAATTCCTCCTCGCGGAGCGACTGGACCTTGATCGGGTGCTTCCAGTCGAGCGCTTGCGCGATCTGCACCGCCTCGGAGGTCGGATCGCGCTCGGCGGTCGAGTGCAGTCCGAACGATCCGCCGGCGTAGGTGATGTGCACCTCGACCTGCTCCTTATCGATGCCGGCGATCGAGGAGGCATTCATCTTCACGTACTCGGGCGTCTCTGACCCGACCCACACCTCGAGCACGCCGTCCTCGCGCATCCGGCAGGCCGCGTTGTTCGGCTCCATTGGAGCGTGAGCGAGGTACGGCAACGTGTATGTCCCGTCGACCGTCGAGGCTGCTTCTGCAAGGGCCGCGACGACGTCGCCGTCGTCACGAGCGGTCGCGGCGTTCTCCCCTGATTCGAGCAGCCGAAGGTGCTCGGCCAGCAGCTCGTCGGTGCTCCGCTGCTCGGCGTTCGTGTCGTCCCATTCGACGACGAGAGCCTTCAGTCCGCGCTGCGCGTCGACGACCGTCTCGGCCACGACGGCGACGCCCTCCTCGATCGGGACAACGGCGGTCACGCCGGGCTCCGCAAGCGCCGCCTCGTCATCGACCGACGCGGCCGTGCCGCCGAACCGCGGCGGGTGCAGCACCAGCGCCGTTAACATCCCCGGGACGGTCACGTCGATCGTGTACAGGGTGGCGCCGAGAATCTTCGGCACGGCGTCGACGCGCAGCAGTCCCTCTCGCCCGATCAGCTTGTAGTCGGCGGGGTCCTTCGGCTGGACCCCGTCGGGGACCGCAAGCTGCTCGGCCCGGGCCGCGAGTTCGTCGAAGGTCGCCTGCCTCCCGCTCGGAGCGTGCCGGGCGACGCCGTTCTCGGTCTCGATCTCTCCAGCGGGCGCCTTCCACGCCTCGGCAGCAGCGGCCACGAGGCGCGACCGTGCCTGAGCGGCGGCCAGCCGGTAACGCACCCAGAATCCCTTCATCGAGTTCGACGCGCCGGTGAACTGGAACGCACTAGCGAACTCTGGGTTTCCATAGGCGTCGCCGTTCGGACCGCGCCCGTTCGCAGCGTTGACGACCCGGACCCGCTCGAACTCTGCGTCGAGCTCCTCGGCGACGATCGTCGCCAGGCCGGTATGGATCCCCTGCCCCATCTCGATCTGGCTCGAGTACGCGACGACCGTCCCATCCTCGCGGATCCGGATATACGGATGGACCGGATCCGCCGCGTCCTGTGGGCTCAGGCGCTGCAACTCGGGCTCCGCCGGCGCCGTCAGCTCACCGGGGTCGATCCCCGTGCTGAGCCTCTCCGCCGCCTCGTGGATCGCGACTCGGATCCGCGGGTACGTCCCACACCTGCACAAGTTCCCGCTCATCCACTGGTCAATCTTGGCCTCGTCCGGGGATGGGTCTGACTCGAGAAGCGAGACCGCCGCAAGCGTTTGGCCGGGCTGGCAGTACCCGCACTGCACGACGTTTCCGCGGTGCCAGGCGTCGCGGACGGCGTTCACCACGGGCCCTGACGCTCCCTCCACGGTAGTCACGGCCTTGCCGACAGCACGTGCACTGGCCGTCTGGCACGACTTCACATTGCGACCGTCGATCAGGACCGTACACGCGGCGCAGAAGCCCGCGCCGCACCCGAACTTCGTGCCGCGCATGCCAACAACGTCTCTGAGCACCCAGAGCAGTGGAGTGTTGGCGTGGCGATCGTCAACGTCAACCTCGACGCCGTTGATAGTGAGCTTCACTGCGGTCGTCCTCGCGGATCTATTCGTAGACGGGGTAGATGTCCATGTATGACCGGTAGCCCGACACCGATCCGTCCCCGATTCGGGACAAGTCAAGCGTCCTAGAGTCCGGTGCCCGACCACTCCCGGCGACGGTGCCGTCCCGCACGCTCCGCGAAGCGACCCGGTCGTTCTCGGCGACCATGTGCGTCTGGATCGCGCGCCCGCCGGACATCGCGCCGCGGCGGATCGCCAACACGCTGGCGAAGGCGTCCCGGGTACGCGTCCCGTGCACGTCGTAGGAAAGACACCCGCGTTCGGTCAGCTCATCGATGCGCACCTGCTCTTCGGCGTTGACGGCGTCAAAGAAGGCGCGCACCAGCTCGTCTGCCCGCTGCGTCGTGGAGGTTGCGTGGGAACCATCAAGACTCGTGACCGTGGTGGCGCTCATCGCCGTTATCCGCCTTTGTCGCCGAAACTTGCGCTGGCGGCAGAGCTAAGCCGAGGGGGCCGGTTCTGTCCAAGACCTGTCTCCCACGCCAGCGATAGCCTTGCCCTATCGACCTCGAACCGCGCGCGCTCCGCTACTTCCTGGCCGTCGCTGAAGAGCTCCATGTCGGCCGTGCCGCCGCGCGACGCGGACTGATCATTCCCAGGTGAAACTGTCAGCCATCATCGAAATGCCCCAGCGCGATCCTTGCGGCCGTTCAGTCCGGGTATATCGTCCGTCCGCCAACCTGTCGAATTGCCGCTTCCATTTCGGGCGTTGGCTTGCGGTCGGTGATGACGGCCGTGACTTCCTCTAGGCCGCAGACGTGATGTGGGGCGACGCTGCCGAGCTTGCTCGTGCCGGCGAGCGCGTAGGTGGTGTCGCTGTTGGCGATGATCACTCGGCGCGTGGCGATTTCATCGATGTGGTAGTCGGTGATGCCGTGGTCCGGGGAGACGCCACCGGTTCCGAGGAATGCGATGTCGGCGCGGACGTCGTTGAAGAACGCCACGGTCAACGCGTTCGACACGGCTAGGTCGCCGCCTCGGACTCGGCCGGCCGCGACGAGCACTTCGACGCCCGGGCGGCCGGCGAGTTCCGCGGCGGCCACCAGCGAGCACGTGAGCACGGTGCCGTGGAATGTCTGGGGGAGCGCGCGGGCGACGGCAAGGGCGGTGGTTCCGATGTCGACGATGACGGTCTGGCTTGCGGAGATCAGGCCGGCGGCCAGCTCGCCGATACGTCGCTTCGGCTCGGCGTCCGACTCCGTTCGGTCGGCGTAGGTCGGTTCTTCCCGGCGGATCGCCGATGCCGCCATCGCGCCGCCGTGGACGCGGCGCAGCTGATGGTGGCGGTCGAGGCGAATTAGGTCGCGGCGGATCGTCTCGCCGGATACCCGCAGTTCGGTGGCGAGCTGTTCCGTGCTCAGAGTGCCGGCTCTATCCAGTGCGCGCAGGATGCGGGAACGACGTTCCTCGGGAAGCATTGCCCAGTCTTCGTTGAAATCTGTGGAGTTCTGACCGTTTCCCACGGTAGCGAATCCCCCAGACGCCCGCCGGATCCGCTCTTCGGCGGGGCCTGGATCATCGGTCATGACGGCAAAGCCTTAGCCCAGTCGCCGGAAACGTCTTGACAAGTTCTCCACAATAGTCCACACTTTTCCTCTACCTCGGGCACTAATCCCAACAAACGCAGCGATGCTCGAGGCACCACACAGCTTGCGACGGGCCTTCGCGGGCTCGCCGGGCAACGAACGAGGAGACGAGGAAATGAGTGTGGCTGCGGGTACGCCGTCCACGGACAGCTACGAGAACGCAGGGCTGGAGCAGTTCGGCTACCGGGCCGAGATGGAGCGGACGACGGGTCGGTTCGCGTCGTTCGCGGTGGCCTTCGCGTTCGTGTCGATCGCCACCGGGACGTTCACGACGTATGGGTCGGTGCTGGCCACGTCGGGTCCGATCGGAATCTGGACATGGCCGATAGCGGTGGTCGGTTCGCTCGCGATTGCGTTGATCTACGGGTCGCTGGCGGCGCGAATTCCGGTCACCGGCTACTCGTATCAGTGGATGTCACGCGTGGCGAATCCACTGTTGGGCTGGGGCATCGGCTGGCTCTCGTTCACCTTCCTGGCGGTGGTGTCCGTTGCCGTCGACTACACGATCGCGTCCGCGGTCGCGCCGAACCTGTTCCATTACACCGAGACCGCCACGAACGCCTGGATCATCACCGGTGTCGTGTTGCTGCTCCAAGCGCTGCTGGTCGCGTACTCGACTCCGTGGTCTGAGCGGATCAACAACTTCGCGGTCAGCGTCGAGCTCGGCGGCATGGTCGCCCTCGTCGTGCTGCTACTGGTCGTGGGCGTGATCGCCCGCGACCTGTCGCTCCACAATCTGTTCAGCAAGGGCGCGATCCCGAGCCACGGGTACTGGCGGTATGGCTCGCTCACGCACGTCGGCCCGTTCTGGCTCGGCACGCTGCTGGGCGCGTTCACGATCGTCGGGTTCGAGTCGGCGGCCAACCTCGCCGAGGAGACCCGCGAGCCCGAACGAGTGGTGCCCCGGGCGATGTGGCAGGCGGTACTTGCCTCCGGGATCCTCGGCTTCCTGTTCCTGCTGGCGGTCACGGCGGCCGCCAAGAATCCGGTCAAGCTCGCCGCATCGAGCACGCCGATCGCCGACGTGATCAAGCTGGTGCTGGGGTCGGTCATCGGCGACCTGCTGCTGATCCTGGTCGTGATCTCGATCTTCGCCTGCGGCCTCGTGATCATGATGACCGGCGTGCGTCTGACCTGGGCGATGTCGCGTGACCGCCGCTTCCCGGGCTGGCAATGGTGGCAGCGGATCTCGCCGACGACGAAGACGCCTCGCAACGCCGCCTTCTTCCTGCTGGTCGTCTCCGAGGTGATCCTCGCGGTATTCGCCAAACGCACCGGCGTCCTGTTCAAGCTGTTCTCCGCGGCCACACTCCTGCCCGCGATTCTGTACCTGGCCACGGTTCTGATGTTCGCGTTCAAGCGCCGGCACCTGCCGGCCTCGCGTGGCTTTGATCTTCGCCGCTGGGAAACCCCGGTGCTGATCTTGGCGCTGGTCTACCTCGTGTTCCAGATGCTGATCTTCCGCGATGCTTCGTTCAAGGACCCGTGGCTATACATCCTCGTGATGGCCGCAATCGGGCTCATCTACTTCGCCTACCTCCTGTTCAGATACGGCCGCGGGGGCCTCGCGATGCCCGATATGAACTCGGTCGACGCACAGATGACCGAGCGGCCCAGCGCGGAGAGGGCGTGATGACCGCCGATGGTGTGCTGGCCATTGACCAGGGCACCTCGGGCACTAAAGCGGTCGTGGTCGACCCCTCAGACGGTGTCATCGCCCAAGCTGAGGTGCCGCTGTACCCCGAGTATCTGCTCGACGGCGGGGTCGAGCAGGACCCGCAGACGCTGCTCGAGTCGGTTCTGACCGCGGGCCGGCGAGCGCTCGCGGAGGCGAAGCGCCCGGTCGGCGTGATCGCCTTGGCCAACCAGGGTGAGACGGTCCTGGCGTGGGATCGCGACAGCGGCCGCCCGTTGTCACCGGCGATCGTGTGGCAGGACCGGCGCGCCGGCGAACTGACCGCGGCACTCGCCGAGCATGCCGACATGCTGGCCGCGCGCACCGGGCTGGTGCTCGATCCATATTTCTCGGCGCCGAAAATGGCCTGGCTTCGACGCAACCTCACCACGGACGGCGTGGTCACCACCACCGATTCGTGGCTGATCCACCATCTGTGCGGCGAGTTCGTGACCGACGCCTCGACGGCGAGCCGCTCGCTGCTGATCGACATCGATCGGATCCAGTGGGACACACGGCTGCTCGAAGTGTTCGGACTCGCCGACGAACCGCTACCCCGGATCGTCGGCTGTGACGAACTGGTGGGCACCACGACCGCGTTCGGAGACCCGATTGGCGTCGGCGGCCTGATCGTCGATCAGACGGCTGCATTACTCGCCCAGGGATCCTGGGAGCGCGGGTCCGCGAAGTGCACATTTGGGACCGGCGCGTTCCTGCTGGCCAACACCGGCTCCCGAGCGTTGCGATCGAACGGCGGGCTGACCAGCTCGGTCGCTTGGCGCACTCGCGCACAGACCGCATACTGCATCGACGGCCAGGTTTACACGGCGGCGTCAGCCGTGCGGTGGCTCATCGACCTGGGGTTGATCGCCGAGCCGAGCGATCTCGACACCTTCGTCGGTGAGGACTCCGGGGCCGTGCTCTGCGTCTCAGCGCTCGCGGGCCTGGCCGCCCCGTGGTGGCGGCCGGACGCCACCGCGACCTTCACCGGGATAACGCTCGCGACCCGCCCGAAGCATCTCGTCGTCGCTCTGCTCCAGGGAATCGCTGCGCAAGTCGCCGAGCTGACCGACGTAATCACCCCAGACCTCGGCCGACCGCTGAGCTCGCTAAGGGTCGACGGCGGGCTCACGCGCTCACGCGTGCTGATGCAAGCGGTCGCAGATCTCACCCAACTACCGGTCGGGCTGTACCCATCGGCGCACGCGACCGCGCTCGGAGCGGCGGCGCTCGGGCGGATGGCGCAAGACCCCGGCCTCGCCCTTGAGGACGCCGTGATGGACTGGAACCCGAGAACGACGTATGAGCCGCGCTGGGGTGGTGATCAAGCCGCTACGTTCCGGGAGCGCTGGCGCGCGACCGCCATCGCCAACCTCCCGCCCCCAAGCCCCTGATGACCGACCTCCACGCGCTCAAGCCCTCGCTTCCACCGCAATCGCCGCGAGGCACCTATGACGTCGCGGTGATCGGCGCCGGCATCGTCGGCGCGGCGATCGCCCGGGAATTGGCCGGCTTTCAGCTGTCGGTCGCGCTGCTCGAGGCACGCGGTGATGTCGGCGACGTCACGAGCAAGGCCAATACGGCACTGATGCACACCGGTTACGACACGACGCCCGGAACGCTCGAGAGCCGGCTGGTCCGCCGCGGCTACGAGCTGCTGAGCGAGTACGCCGCTCGTACGGGCATCCCGGTCGAGCGCACCGGCGCGACGCTCGTTGCGTGGAATCAGGAGGAGCTGAATGCCCTCCCCAGCCTCAAGGACAAGGCGCAGAACAACGGCTATAACCGCTGTCAGATCATCGACGCCGAGGAGGTCTACCGGCAGATCCCCGATCTCGGTCCCGGAGCCCTCGGCGGGCTCACCGTTCCCGGCGAGTCGATCGTCTGCACCTGGACGGCGTCGCTGGCGCTGGCCACCGACGCGCGGCTGCGCGGTACCGACCTGCTGCTCAATCATCGCGTCGAGCGAGTCGAGGTCGGCACCTACCACACCGTGTTACATACCACCGGCGGCGAGATCCGCGCCCGGTTTGTGGTCAACGCCACCGGCCTGTGCGCGGACACCGTCGACGGCCTGTTCGGTCATCACCGGTTCACCGTCACCCCCCGGCGCGGAGAGCTGCTCGTGTTCGACAAGCTCTCGCGGCCGCTGGTCAACCGCGTCGTGCTCGCGGTGCCGACTAGGTTGGGCAAAGGAGTGCTCATCAGTCCCACGATCTACGGCAACGTGATGCTCGGGCCGACGGCCGAGAACCTGACCGACAGGACCGCCACTGGCACCTCGGAAGACGGGTTCCAGTTCCTGCTCGGCAAAGGGAAAGCGCTGATGCCGCGGCTGCTCGAGGAGGAGGTGACCGCCACCTACGCCGGGCTCCGAGCGACGATCGACCGCAACGACTACTTGATCGAGACCGATCAAGACCAGCGCTACGTGCTCGTCGCCGGGATCCGCTCCACCGGGCTGACCTCGGCGATGGGGATCGCCGAATACGTCCGCGATCAGCTCGCGTCTGCCGGGCTGTCGCTCGTTGCACGCACGGACCTTTCTGCTCCCCCACAGATGCCGAACCTCGGGGAGAACTTCCCCCGGCCCTATCAGCAACCCGAGCGGATCGCCGCTGACCCCGCTTACGGCCACATCGTCTGCTTCTGCGAACGCGTGACCGCCGGCGAGATCCGCGACGCGTTCCGCTCACCCATCCCCCCGCGCGACATCAACGGCCTACGACGACGCACCCGAGCGATGAACGGCCGCTGCCAAGGCTTCTTCTGCGGGGCCGAGATCCAAGCTCGGTTCGACGCCCACAGCCAAATGCTCGGCCCACAAGCGATCCACGAGAAGCAGCCATGAACGGTCCCGCCGACCTCTTCCCCGAGGTGCTCGTCATCGGCGGCGGCCCCGCCGGCCTGACCGCGGCCGCGACACTCGCCCCCCGCATCAGCGGCCAAGTCCTCGTTCTCGAACGAGAATCCGCAGCCGGCGGCATCCCCCGCCACAGCGACCACCCGGGTTACGGAGTCCAAGACATGAAGCGATTCATGTCAGGACCCACCTACGCCAGACGGCTCGTCACTAACGCGCTCGACGCCGGCGCGAAGATCCGAACGCAGACGATGGTCACCGGCTGGAGCGACCGGCGCACCGTCGAGATCACCAGCCCCAGCGGTCGCCAGCACGCCCGGGCTCGAGCAATCATTCTCGCCACCGGCGCGCGCGAACGACCACGCCCCGCGCGGCTCATTCCGGGTGATCGCCCCGCGGGGGTATACACCACCGGTCACCTGCAGAACCTCGTACACCTGCACCACCAATCGCCCGGGACTCGCGGCGTCATCGTCGGCGCCGAGCTCGTCAGCTGGTCCGCCGCGCTGACACTCCGGGAAGCACGCTGCCGCCCCATCCTCATGATCAGTGCACACGCCGTACCCGAGGCCTACGCCGCCTTCACCATCCCCGGCCGGCTGGCACTAAGAATCCCGGTCGCCACTCGCACCCGAGTCACCCGCATCATCGGCCACGGCCGCGTCAGCGCCGTCGAGATCGAGAACCTTGACACTCACACGCGCCGCACGATCGACTGCGACACCGTCGTCCTGACCGGCGACTGGATCCCGGACAGCGAACTGGCCCGCACCGCCAACCTCGAGATCGACCCCAACACGCGCGGCCCGCTCATCGACACACGCCAAGCCACCAGCATCCCCGGCGTGTTCGCCATCGGCAACCTGACCCACCCGGTCGACACCGCCGATGTCGCGGCTCTGGACGGGCGCGCCGTCGCGCAACACGTTCTCGCCGAGCTCTACGGGCCGACGCTCGCCCCAGCCGTGCCCGGCCCACGAATCCTGCCCGGCAAACACCTCAGCTGGATCACCCCGGGGATTCTTAATCCAGCCGCCAAACCCCCGCGACGCCGGCTGCTCGCCTGGCCACGATCCCACTTCAACCTCCCCACCATCACGGTGACCCAGGCCGACCAGATCGTCGACCGCCACCGCCTGCCGTGGCCGGCCTCCCCCGGGCGAGCGCTTCGTATCCCATCGTCGATCCTCTCAGGAGTCCGCAGCGATGGTGGCGCGATAACCATCGACCTCGAATAGCCGAGGTCCGAACCACTGGTCATGCTGATATTGCTCGAACTTCCGCTGCTCGGCTACACACTCGCCACGGACTGGACCCCCGGCGCGGTGGAGCGAGCGAAAGCGTGGGCTGGGCGCAACGGCCACAAGGCCGCGGTGATCGCGCTCGCGGTGATCGGCGGCGCGCTCGTGATCAAAGGCTTAGCTGAGCTCGTGAGCTGAACCCGGAAGGTGTTCAGGAAGGGCCGTCGCTGCCTGTCGTTGGGCGAAGGTGATCGAGTTCGGTCTTGACGGCGGTGAGCTCTGCGGCGATCTCTTCGAGCTTTTGCATGACCGGGTCCTCGCCGGCGGCTCGCCGTTGGGTCTCCGCGCGGGACACGAAGCCGCTGGTAATCGCGGCCGTTACCACCGCGATCAGCGACAGGCCGCCGAGCATCAGGAGCCCCGCAATGAGCTTGCCGGCCGTTTGGTCGGGGACGATGTCGCCGTAGCCGACTGTCGTCACCGTTTCGACTGCCCACCACATCCCGAGCCAGATGCTGTGAAACGTCTTCGGGTCCACGAGCCGTTCGACCACCCCGAACGCGACCACGGCAATTCCCCAGAAGCTCGCGATTAGGTACGCGGCGTCGCGGGGGCGCAGACCCGTCCGCTCGATGCGCTTTTCCAGCCACTGCTCGGACCGACGAGGAGGCGGTTGCGTATCCATCCTCGGGTAGTTCGGTAGCTCTGAAGCGCTCCCTGCGTCGGCCAGCTTCATCTCCTGGATCTGAACTTTCGCTTGCCCTGTCGGTTGCGCTGAGGCAGTGGGTTAGGTTGTGGCTGTCAAGTCGTCACCGAAAACGATCAGGCCGTGCCAGGACGTACACGCAGGGGGCGACGATCGCCAGCGACGATCATGGGTGGGTGCCGCTGATCGAAAGCAGCGACTCGAGCGCGGCCGATGCTCGCGGCGAAGATGCCGATGAACTGGGTTGGATTGGTCGCGCTCGATCCCTGCGGCGGATCTCGTTGGTCGTCGAGCGCCGGTCGGCTCGACGTGCCGCGCTGAGTTCACCAGTTGATGAGTCCGCGGGCGATCAGGAGAACGCCGGCTGCTGCGGCGGCGATCACGGCGACCCGTCCGCCGCGGCGGGTGAGCCAGTCGGCGAAGCGTTGCACGACGGCAGCGGTCCACTGCGGCCGGGTCGCATATCCGAGCAGCGGCAGCTCTAACAGGCTGAGCATGATCAGGTTAAACGCGAGAACGGCGATCACCGTGACGGTCGTCCCGAGCTGCTGTTTGTGCAGCAGATCCATCCCGGCGATGTAGGACGCCCCCGGGAAGCTGAGCAGCACCCCGACGACAAACGTGTCGCGGGCCGATCCCTTGCTCAGTTGCCGCCGCCACCGGGGCGGTGCCTTGGTCTTGGCTCGCTCGCGTTTTCGCTCGCTCCACGCCTGGCGTCGCGTGTCACGACCGGTCGCGACGACAAAGACGATCACGAGGATGAGCGCCCCGAGCGCAATGTTGAGGACCGGGTCGACACCGTGTTTGGCGCTGCTCGACGTGCTCGAATCCGGTAGCGCGAACACGAGCACGAGACCGCAGGTAATGCTTGTGACCAGCGCCCCCAGCAGGTAGCCCACCAGCAGCCGCCTCGGTCTGTCCAACGTCAGCATGACCGTCACGGCGGTCAGCAGAGAAGGGTTCAGCGCCGCCGTCAAAGAGAAGACGAAGACTTGACCCACGCGCCGTTCTCCGGCCATCCAACAAAGCCGACGCCAACAGACGCCCTCGGCGGGCGAACCCTACTCTGCGTCGGGTTCGGATTTGCCACACGACGATGTTTCCACAGACACGCTCCGGAGCCATCATCCAAACCGGATGATCCCTCCGACCGCCACGTACTACTTCTACATCCTGGACCCCGAGTTCCGGCCGGCGTTCATCAAGATCTGCGGCTACGGACCGCGGTCGGCGAAGGTCTGGGTCAGCGGGCACGAGTGGGCCAAGCGCCAAGCACTGCGCGCCGGGCCGGGGTTCACCGAGCCGCACAACGGGTTCGCGGCCAACTCTGACGCGCAGCGGCTGCAGGCGATCTGCGACGGCTTCTCCGCGGAGCACGTCCAGGCGTTCTTCCACCGCTGGATCGCCCAGATCCCACGCCGCTGAGCGTCGAGGACCGCGCCGCCGGGTACTGGCGGGAGCTCTCGGTGTGCTAGGTCGAGACCTCTCGCACGCTGGTGTTCGACGACCCGCGTCACGCCCGGAGCTTCTTCGAGGCGCTCGTCGCCGAACCAGCGGCTACGGCGGAGCGGGTACTCGCCGACGCCACGGCCACGGGGATCGATCTCACCAGCGTGACACGCGCTGGAGCGCGGGGGTGCGATCGTTCTGGGACTCCTACCACCGTCGGCTCGACTGCATCGAGGGCGAGCTCGACTCGCTAGACCCGGCGGGAAGCACCCGGTCGCGGCAGAAACTGGACCGGCCGACCTACGGACGGTCTGGTGACCGTGGGGCCGCTGCGAAGCGAACACCCGTCGACGGCGTCAGTGGATCTTGCCGGAGATGACGTCCTAGACCAGCGCGAGCATGTGCGAGAGATGCACATCGCCCGCTGGCCGCTGACGCCGGCTGAGACCATCAGGTGCAGGTGAAGGCGCTTGTCGGTGCCGTTGCCGTAGACGCTGCAGTGCACCATGCTCGGCTCGCCGGCGCACGCGGGACCCCAGCTTCGACTGTCCCTTACTCACCGACGGGCAAGACAGCTACCGACTCGCCCAAGCAACCGCCGGCAAGGGGGTCCACCCACTCACCTAAACACCACGAACCAGTCAATCTGTTGGTGGGGAAATTCGTGGCCACCAGCGGGGAGAAAAGATGGCCGCCAGTGGGGAAATTCGTGGCCGCCAGTGGGGAGAACTCGATGGCCATTGACACCACAGCCAGCGGACGGCGCGAGCTCGGGCGTGCTTGTGGCTCGTTGGTGGCGATGCGCTCGAAGCAGAAGAGCCGACGATCGCACTCGGCGATCTCGGAAGGACGAATCTCAACGGCGCCGAGCAACTCGCCGATGCCCGACCTGTACCTAGGCGAGGCCGTGTCCAATGATGACTGTGACGCCCTCGCTCCCACTCTCGCAATCGCATCGCCTCCAATCAGACCGCGCCGATCGCTGTCAGGACAGCCGGCGCCGCTTCCCCTTTGTCGCCGAAGGGGCAGCGAGCTCAAGATTGCTGCTCCTGAGCAATGGAGCAGTCGCCACCCGGGCCATAACCAGACTGTCGCTCCGCCAGAATGCAGCAACGGTCGGTCGGCGCCCACGTTCGCACGGACGACGCCGCTTCTGCATCCCGATCGAGGCAAGCCCAGCCGTGCCCATCGAGAAAAGCTCTGGAAATCCGCAGCTTTTCGTTTGTGCGAAGAGAGCTGAGGTTCATCCTCCAGGCAGGCGTCATCACCGCCACCGCCAGCACCACGCACGGGGACAGCGCGAGCTGCACGTGCTCGCGCACGAACGTCACCGCCTCCCTGCGGGCTGGGCGGGAATGGCTCGACCGGACCGCCGGGGTCACCGGTCGGGCGCTATCGATGCCCGACGCCGTTGCCACCGCCCGCGAGACATTCGCCGCGCTGCTCGATCCCACCGGCCGAGCGGCCGTCGCATCGCTCACGTCGCTTGCACGCCGGGCGCCCAGAGGAGGTAGTAGAGCATCTCCTCGCCGTCCGGGTCGGCTGATCGCAGCCGGAATCCGGCGGCCTCCAGCGCGTGCCCAGACGCGTGGTTCTCGGGCTCGACCCCGGCCTCGAACAGCTCGACCGCGACCAGGTCCGGATAACTGACGAGACCACGGATCATCGAGGTCGCGAGCCCTTCCCGGCGGCGAGCCGGATCGACCGCGAACGCGATCGCTCCGGTGACCGCATCGATCGTCCCGAGGACGATCGGGCCGCCCGGCCCCTCCCCGCCGTAGACCGTGCAGCAATCGAACGTGCCGCAGTCGATGTACCCGACAGGAGTGCCGCCAGCGAGCGCGAGATAGTGGTGCGCACCGGTCTGCCGCGCGCCGCGGAACATCGTGCCGACAGCGCGCTCGGCGTTGGCGAGCATCGCGGCCGGCCACGCGGGCCCGCCGAGGAAACGGCGGGTCTCGGGATCTTCGAACCAGCCGGCGATCGCCGGGAGATCTTCGGTCGTCAACTCGCGCAGCGCGACACTCGGCGTCGCCGGACGGTCGTGGCCGGCCATCTCCGGCGGTGTCATCGCTCGCCGCCGGCCGGGCCGTCCGCGGTTGCCCGGCCGCTCAACTCCTCGCGCGCCTCGGCCTCGGTCGCGTACCCGCACATCCGAACGATCAGGCCGTCCTGGACCTCGGCGACGACGAAGCGCTCCGCTCGCGGGATCCCGTCCGCCCCGGTGTCCGGGTCCTCGCCGATGTGGTGGACGTGCGCGAGCACGCTGTCGCCGGCCTCGACGAGCGCGCTGACCGACACCTGCCCGCTGGCGAGCAGGCCGACCCGCATCCGCTCAAGCGCCTGCGCGCGACCGCTGCACCGGGGAACCTCGCCGTCCCCCTCCGGGATCCCGCGCCAGTCAATCTCCGGGGAGACAAGCTCGGCGAGATCATCGAACCGCCGCTCCGAAACGGCCGTGAACGCGGCCGCGACCGTCCGCATCGGCGCCCCCGGCACCACCGGCGGCGGCGTGTCACCGCTGTCGCGACCATCACCTGCGGTATTGTCGGCAGCTCCACCGTCGGACGGCTCGAGCGCGGCGAGCAGCTCTCTTGCATCGTGCTGCCCGTGATGCTCAGCCCACCCGGCCGGCGTGGCGTCATATCCCGTATCGCGCATGTTCGGATCGGCGCCATGCTCGAGCAGCAGGCGGATGACCGGGACGTCGCCGCGCATCGCGGCCTCGTGCAACGGCGCCGTCCGGCCCATCGCGTTCACGTCGAACCCCAGCTCGATCAGCACCGCAACCGCCTCGTAGCCGCCCTGCTCGGCAGCGCGCACCAGCTGATCCGGACAGCGCGCGATCGCGTGCTCCCGGACCCCGGGATCGGCCGCCAGCACTCGCTCCACCGCCGCACGATCCCCCGCCGTCGCCGCAGCGAGCAACTCATCCACGTCGTCGTGCTCCCACGACGCGCCGGCGCCGACCAGCTCCGAGACGACCTCCAGATGCCCGTTCAGCGCCGCCTCCTGCACCGGGCTGCGGCCCTGATAGATCGGGTGCCGCGACCCGCGCCCCTCCGGGTTCACGCCGCGCGTGAGCAGCGTGCGGACGCGATCGGTGAACCCATGCGAGCACGAGGACATCAGCAGGTCCTCGACCATCTCCCGCGGCGAGTCCTGCCGCTCGCCGAACCGCCGACGCCACGGACCCCCATCACCGGTCCCAAGCCCGAACTCCAGCAACAGATCCAGCCACTCACGACGGCCGTCGCCGGCGAGGTTGTAAATCGCCTGCCCATCATTCGCATCCGCGCCCGCCTCCAACAACAACCGCGCGAGAGCCAGCTCCTGCGGATGCCGCGGAATCGTCCCACCTCCACCGAACGCGCCGGTCAACGCCGTAAACGGCGGCATCAACCCCTCCCACAAATACCCGGCGTTCGGATCCGCGCCATGCTGCAAGAGCAGCCGCGCGACCGCCAGCGGCGAGCGACCCTCGCTCAGCGGCAGCCGCGCGTAGGTGAGATAAAGCAGCGGCTCCCACCTGTGCGGACCGCCGACCCACGACCCCTGCGCCGGATCACCCGCCAGCAACTCGCGCGCGGCGTCGACCTCGCCGGTCGCCGCGATCGTGTGAACGGTCGCCGTCGGCAGCCAGTCGTACTCCTCCAGCAGCGCCCCGGCGCGGCGCAGGCGCTCGGGATCATCGTCACCGTAATTCAGGCACGCGAGCCGGAGAAACTCGTCGATCACCGCCGCCTCATCGGACAGCGGGCCGCCAACCGGCTCGTGATGCGGCGAGCGAGCGTAGCCGGCAACGAGCTCGAGATGCTCCTTCAGCTTCGGCCAGCTCGGGAACCCGAACTGACGGGCGACCACCAACTGCGCATCCGCGCGCGTGAACGCTTCCAGCTCCACCGCGCCCGGCCTGGCTGACCCCAGGCGCGGGTGGAACTCGTTGACGATCGCCGCCGCGCCGGCATCACCGGCGCGCACCGCACGCTGAAACGCCTTCGCGCCATTGCGAAGCTGCTCGAGGTTGGCATTACCAGGAAGACCGCGGGGTGGCACAAAGGCCTCCTCTCACCGAGGCCCGGAGTCCGCAATCACAGGCCGGAAAGGAGACACCGACCACAACCACAACACCAACCACAAGGTGGGCTTCGCCCTTTCCGCGAACCGGGAACGCCCTCGCGCGCACACCGATCATAACCCCAACCGCAACCCGCGCGCACCAGCTTCGGCCGGTGCTGTCAACGGGTGAGCTCGCGCGTCGGCAGGCCGTCAATCGCCTCCCGGGACGCAGCGCGCCGGTGTGCTAGACAAGCGGGTGCCGGTCTCGTTGATCCTCGCGGTCTCGATGGTCGCGGCCGGCGTCATCTATGCCGTCACCGGTTCGGCGCTGAAGCACACCTCGCCAATCATGATTGCGACCTTGGTGCGCTTGTCGGCGGCACTGATTCTTACCCTGATGCTGCCGCTGCTACGCAGCCGCTTGCCACGTACTCGCAGGCTGTGGGCTTGGGTGCGCTGAACAGCCGCGTGATTATCGAGCAGACCAAGGGCATCCTGGCGGAGCGCTTGCAGATCGACGTCGACAAGATAGCCCGTCCCCGCCGTCGGCTCGCTGACTTTCCCGCACTTCTTTTTTGCAATACCCCGCTGCGGTGGTAGCGTGTGGTCGTTGGCGTAGTTTTTGCGTCGCTCTAGACCTCGGTGGCGTTCGATCCACCCATTTCAAACGTCTGGAGCGGATGATCGTTGGACCGAACGCCCATGGCGGGGTGCGGGGGCAACTGGGGTCGCCGGTTGTGGCCGCGTGCCCGGCGTCCGGCAAGCTCGGCGTCGCTCGCACTCGAGCCCCGCGGCGAGCTGGTGGCGTTGGACCTGTCGGCGCTGTCGTGTGCCGCGGATTGCTCGACCACTCCGGCCTGAAATCCCTGGCCTTCACGCAGACCATGCGCGATGCCCTCACAACGGTTGATCACACGCCCCCCACGGGCAGCGGTCCGCGGCTGCCAGTCCTACTCTCTCGCGGCGGCCGGCCGCCAGCCCTCAGATCACGACCAACGTGCTACTCGCGCGAGAGGAGGCCCCATGACGGCTCATTCAGAAATCCCGGTCGGTGCTCCAGCCTACCCACCTCGCGAATCGTGATCGACCTGCGCGACGTCGATTTCCCGGACTCGACTGGACTGCACGCGCGTCTCGACGCCCACGCCCAGGCTCAGCAAGAGAACTGGGAGCTGACAATAATCCCCGGACCGCGCGCGGTGCGGCGCATCTTCGAGATCACCTCCACGATCGATCGGCTGCCGTTTGCCACCGCCAACGGACGCGCAGCGACCCCTAACCGGCTGCGAGCGCTCTCCCGGCTGGCGTTGGGATGGTCCTCGCAGTCCGAAAGGAGGTCTTTGCCCAAGACCGGTAGAGCGAATGACACGCTGCGATTTTCCGCAGTGAACAATTGCGTTGCGCGCATCTTGGTCACGTTGCGGCCCAGCGTCGTCGACCTGCTGGATCCGAGTCGGAATCTGAGAGAGCAATTCCGCCAGGCGGGTAGCTTCCGGCCACTAACTGACGCGGATCGTCGGGATCGGCTTCGAGCTCCAAGAGGGCTGTGGCCGTGACCGATCAAGCAGCAGTTCACGCTGACAGTCTTGGGCCCGGCGAGGAGAGCCAACGGGGACGCGATGTGCCGCAGGCCCCCGCGTTCTGGCGTGAAGCGTTATCCGCTTATGCTAGGCCGCGCGGGCTCCGGAGCGTCGTGGACGTCGTCACCTCGGTGCTGGCGTACCTTGCGATGAGCGTCGCGACGTACCTCGCGATCGAGGTCTCGCCTCTACTCGCACTCGCGTTGGCGCCGGTCAACGCCGTCTTCCTGTTGCGGACCTTCATCATCTTTCATGACTGCTCGCATGGATCGTTTCTCGCGTCCCGACGCGCCAACGCTTGGCTCGGCATGTTCTGCGGGCTGCTGGTCCTCTCGCCGTTCGTTCGCTGGCGCCACGACCATGCTGTTCATCACGCGACCTCCGGCGATCTAGACAAACGAGGCGTTGGCGATCTCCCGACGCTGACCGTCGCCGAGTACCAACAGCGTTCGCGGCTAGGTCGACTCGGCTACCGCATGATCCGCAGCCCCCTGGTGATGTTCGTCCTGGGGCCGGTGTTCGCGATGATCATCGGCCCTCGGCTCGTTGCGCGCAACGCGCCTTCACGGATGCGAAACAGCGTGCTCCGGACCGATCTCGCTCTGGCAGCGATAGCCGCCGCCCTGTTCTGGGCCATCGGGATAGGCGACTTCCTGCTCGTATGGGCGCCGGCTGCGCTGCTCGCAGGCGGCGTCGGGATCTGGCTGTTTTACGTCCAGCATCAGTTCGAGGACGCATACTGGCAGCATTCCCTGCGGTGGAGCTATGCCGACGCGGCGCTGCGCGGCAGTTCGTTTCTCGAGCTCCCGAAACCACTGCAGTTCGCGACCGGGAACATCGGCTACCACCATATCCACCACCTCAGCGTTCGGATTCCGAACTACAACCTCCAACGCGCCCACGAGGAGAACCCGATCTTCCACAGCGTCCCGACACTGTCACTCTGGGACGCATTGCGCGCCGTCAGGCTGAAACTGTGGGACGAACAGCGCGGCCGCCTGGTGACGTTCGCGCAGGCTCGCGCCTGCTACGCCTGACGCTTCGGCCCAAAGCGGACTGCCGCCGTCCGCTGCCGCCGTGGCGGGAGCGTTTTAGGCCGCCAGGGTGGCTATCCGGGCGCGATGAGCCTTGGTGAGGTTGTGGGTCATCATGAGTAAGCGGAACTCGGTGCGCACCTTGTTCTGCCTCGTCGGTGGAAGCGGATGAACCCTTTGTTGTGTTTGGTATCACCGTAGAGCGGCTCCACCGTCTGTTTCGAGCCGTCATCAATTGCGTCTGATGGCGCTACTGGAGAGCGAACTGTCTGTGTGACGCATCCGTTTCATCCGTGGCGAGGGCGGGAGTTCTGCTTCGTGGCGGTCCGCCGGACGCGGGGCGAGAACCGGTGTTCTTTCTCGATGATGATGGCGTTCAGCGCTCGCTGCCTCGAGGGTGGACGGATGGTGCGGACGTCGATCCGGTGGTGGTGCTTGGCGCGGGCCGGAGTCCGGCCAAACGGTGCGATGACCGTCATCGGGACGCCCGGTGGACCTCAGGCCTCCGCGACCGCGATCAACACCAACGGCCAGATCGTGGGTTCGCGCAAAACAGCACCGACGCCGACCACGGATTCCTCTACACAGGCGGGAAGATGACCGACCTCGGCCTCAACATCTTCCCGTCGCGGCGACGACGTACACGAACACGACGAGCTCGTCGTCGGCCTGCCACAGGGCGCCGTTCCCGCGGGCCATCGCGTAGCGCCGCAGGTCCTCGCGCTGCAGGCGCTGCGAATGGCTCTGGGCCGTCCGCAGTCCCAGCCCATCGCACAATGCCCACACATCCATCGGGGTTGGCGCGAGCCTCGCGAGCCATCGCAAGCCAGTCATTGCCGCAGCTCGCGACCCTCGTCGGGCTGATCGGCGTGAATCGATCGGGGCGCTCGGGCGCTCCGCTGCGGCCGATGTCGTACCCGGAGGGACGGGGATTATGCAGGGTCTCGCGAGGACGGACGTGCGCGCCGCCACCAAGCTTCGAGCGCCAAAGCAGGCATCTCAGCGCAGATGAAGCCCAGCCACACCGGAACGCTGAGCAGGCTCGCGGCGGCCAGCCCGATCAAGACTCCCGCGGACGGCAGAAGCCAGAAGTACCGGTATGGAACCGCGCTGGTCGCCCACCACGCTGGCCTTGCTGCCTGAGCTTTTCTCAACGTCACCTGATCGGCGGCTACCTCGTCTCGCGGTGGCACTGACGACGTAGATTGCGACCTCCGGAAACGCATTCGACGACGTTGCGACATAAGTAGAGCCTACGCGGGATTCTCAAACCTGACAAGCGCCGGTCGAACGGACTGTCAAGCGCCGGAGCCGGCCGGCGCTGGATGCCCGAACGATCGCCTCGCGCGTCCGTACGGTGATGGTCAACCAGGCCCCAATACGTCGCTCGCCGAGTTCCGATACGTCGACGGTCCGGCGTAGTCTCCGTCTCGCCGTGGCCACGCTCATCCCATGCGACGCAAAACCACCGGTCGGGGGGTGTCAACGGCCCGACCAGGAAGAAGTTTCACCATCGCGGCGTCTGTACTGTTGGCAGTTCCAAATCTCTCCAGGCGGCCCGCGCGTCAATGAATTTGGTCGAGCGTGCTGTTTGCTGCGAGTCAGCTACGCGCAATGACCCCATTTCCATCCCGTGACAGGCCAGCAGCCGGACGCTTCTCCGGCGTCCGCGCCCGGCTCCCGAAGCTGACGGCTTTGCGGGCGGCGACGCCTCCGGCTGGGCCGGCGATTGAGGGCATCGCGCCTTGGGCGCGGTTCAAGCGCCTGACCAAGTTCGGCTGGCCGAGGAACTTCCCGATCGTGCAGTTCCCCAACGCTCCGTTGATCATCGCCTTCGTTGCGGGCCAAATTGCCGCCATCGCCCACGACGGTGCCCACGCCGATGCTGCAGCGGTGTCCTATCTGGCGATGGCCATCTGGGCCTATGAGGAATTGGTTTATGGGGTCAACTGGTTTCGGCATCTGCTCGGTTTCGCTTATGTGGTCTCGACAGCACTACATCTGGCGCTCGCGCTTCGCCGCTGAGAACGATCATCCTCGTGGTCGGGTTTGGTCGCAGCTGGCGCTGGTCTCCGAGAAGGTGGGCTGCCGGCTGGCAGATCCTGCCCGGCCGAGGTCTGCGTGTGCGAGCTCGTGCCGCTGTTCGACCTCTCCCAACCCACCGTCTTGCGCCATCTCACGATGCTCCGCCAGGCCGGGATCGTCGGCTCCGAGTGCGAGGGCCTGTGGACCTACTACTACGTGATACCAGACGCCCTCGACGAGCTCTCCGCCTGGCTGCAACGTTGAGCGGACGGTATCCCGCCCGGACCTCCTTCCCACCGAGCCAGACGAGCTGCGCGAGGTCGTGCACGCCCGGTACGCGGCGGCCGCGGCCGTGACCACGAGCGAGAACCCGACGGCGGCGGCGTGTTGCAGTGCCGGGGGTGCGGTGGTCACCGAAGAGCAGCGCGAGCAGTTTGCCGAGGTGCTCGATCCTGGTTCGGGCGGCGGGGTCGACGTGTTGGCTGTCCGCCCGCCGCGTCGGCCCGACCGGCCTCGCCTATGGGCTGGTGCCAGCGGCGATCCGTGGCGCACCAGACACGCCCGAACGCGCCGTCGGGGAAGTTGGATAGCAACGAGGTCGCGGCGGAGTTGCATGATCTCGCGCAAGCGTCAGGGTTCCAACCGTGCGAGCGAGATCCTGGTTTGCCCGCTGTCCCAGCGGGCATCAGTCTGCATAGGAGTCGATATCCAGGAGCCAGAGCGCCGGCCGCCGAGGCATCCGGGAGAGCATTGCGCGTCTTGAGGAGAGGATTCCGTCGGCTGGAAGTTCATGATGCTATCTGGGGGAATCAAGATCATCGACGTGGCTCTGCCACGTTCTCGACGTTGCGGAGCCTTCGCGCGCCGCGTCCTCGAAGCCAAGCTCCAGTCGCACGTACGTCCGACCTGCCTGGCAGACGCCACGTTGGTGGTTTCGGAGCTCGCCAACAACGCCTATCAGCATGGCGAGGGAGAGATCCGACTCACGGCCTGGCTTCTGGAGGACCGAATCCGCTTCGCCATCAACGACGAGGGACGGGCTTCCGTCGCGAACATCAGGGTGAACCCGGATGAGTCGCACAGTTATGGCCTACAGATAGTTCAACGTGTCTCGCTGGAGTGGGGAGCACGAGAGCAACCAACCCTCGTCTGGGCTGAGATCTCGAGGTTGCCCACGACCGAGCTGGCGGGTACCCGGGCGACCGATCCGGTGGCCGCCGCGACGACCGATCTGGCCGGCGTCCGAGCTACCGATCTGGCCGGCGCCGCACCTCTCGTCCCCTGACGGGCCTCCTGCTCCGCCCAGGCACGGTCGAGAAAACGACGAATATCGTCGTTTTCACGCCCACCCTCCCGCCCGACCCGCGCCGGCGCCGGCTCGACGCGACTGACGATCCTACCGACCACAGGTCAGAAATCTAACAGCGTCATATCCAAGAATTTGTCTTAGTTAGGAGCGGGGAGCGGTAGGATCTACTGCCGAGCGGGCGATGAGATCGTTGGCCACTACCCGAGCTGATGTGGACACCCTGTTCGAGCGCTGGCAGCACGGCGGCGATCACGACGCTCGCGACGAACTCGTCGATCGGTTCTTGCCCCTGGCCCGCAACCTCGCGCGGCGCTACGTCGGCTCGCACGAGCCGATCGAGGATCTCACGCAGGTGGCAAACCTAGCGCTGCTGAAAGCGATCGATCGCTTCGACCGGGGGCGAGGAGCGGCGTTTGCGACGTTCGCGGTTCCGACGATCCTAGGAGAGCTGAAGCGCCACTTCCGCGATCGCGGCTGGTCCGTGCGGGTACCGCGAACCGCCCAGGAACGGGCGCTCAAGGTCGAAACGGCACAGCGACGCTTGACCGCCCGGACCGGACGCGTCCCGACCGTAAAGGAGCTTGCGGAGTTCATGGAGTTGAGCGTCGACGACGTACTCGATGCGCTCGAAACGGCGTCCGCGCATTTTTCAGAGTCGCTGGACGCGCCTCGGGAGGACTCCGACGGTGACCCCTCGACGCTCGGCGACATGCTCGGTGAAGCCGACCAACGGTTCGAGTTCGTCGAGGACCGAGCCACCATTGCCTGCGCCATGGATGGACTGTCGGCCCGCGAGCGCTACGTGCTCGCTCTGCGGTTTGAACAAGACCTCACGCAAAGCGAGATCGGCGAGCGGTTGGGGATCTCCCAGATGCAGGTCTCACGGATCCTGCGCCGTTCACTCAGCCAGCTCCGCAACTTGTCCAGCGACGCAGCGGCCGCAGCGGTCCAGGACCCCGGCGAGAACGTCAGCCGTGACCTCGACGCGTAACGGCAATTGCGAGGAGCCGCCGCGCTTGCGCACGCGCAGCTGGGGCGCGGACGGCTGGTCGGTGGTCGAGCTGGCGGGCGAGCTCGATCTCGCGTCGGTCGCTCTCGCGGAGGCTGAGCTCACGCGCGCCGAGAGGGAGGCGGCCGGCATCGTGCTGGACCTCAGGGCACTCGAGTTCATCGACTCGACGGGACTGCGACTCGTAGTCCGCGCCGCCGGTCGTCTGCACGAGCGGGGCGGTCGGCTCGTCACCGCCCGAGGTCCGCGCGCGGTGCACCGAGCATTCGAGCTCGCGGGCCTCGACAATCGCCTCGAGATGATCGAGGATCCCAAGACATTCCTCGCGACTAATCCTGACAGCGCGCCGCCACCGCCTCGAATTAGCCTCGGGGTCCCCGGATGGCTCGTCCTCGGCGATTGCTAGGCGGCCTCGAGTTCGTGTAGGAGTTTCAGCCGGGCTGCGCCCCCGACGTATGCCTCGGGTCGGAGGCTGCCGCAACTCACCCGGTGGCAGGGAAGAAGCAACGGCACCGGATTGCTTCCCATCGCACGACCGCACTGGTAGGCGGAGATCCCCGAGCCGAGCCCTTCATAGGAGGACGGTTTGCCCCAGGGAATGCGGCGCGTGGCCTCCAGCACCTCTACGACCCCCGGCTTCACCGACCGCCAATCGATCACATCGAGCATTGCATCACGCCCACCCTCGAAATAGACACCCAGTCTCGCGCCCAGCTGACTGAGCTTTCCACGGGCGCCCGCTGGCCCGCGGCGAGTCCTGGCTCGCTTGGCCAGTTCGGGAAAGTCGGCGTGATCCTCGAACGCCACCCGAACGATCCCGGCGCGTGAGCTCGCGAAAGCGAGCGGGCCGAGAAGGCTGTCCTGAACCGCGCACGACAGCCTGGCCACCTCATCACGCGTCAGCGCCGGCCCTCGAATGATCCCCTCGGCGCCTTGACGCAAACCACGCTCGTAATCACGGCATTGCGCGCACACGCCTTCAACGCGCACGTTCACCGCCTCCACCTGGTAGCCCTTCAGCGGCCGCGTCGCAAGTTCGGAGCCGCCGAACTCGATGTCGAACAGACGCAGACACAGACGACAGCGAAAATGATCGTGCCGATCCGTGTTGAGCTCATACCGCACGGGCTCGGCGGTGCCCACCGACGCGAGCAAACCGAGCTCGGCCAACTCCGCCAACGTGGCGTAGACGGTCCCTCTCCCGATCTCCGGCACCGCCAAACTCGCCCGCGCCAGCACCTCATCCGCAGACAGGTGCTCGTCGACCCGACTGTGGAAAGCCTCGAGGATGGCGCGCCGCTGGGGCGTCACCCGCAACCCGCGCTCGCGGAGCAGGTCCCCGGTGTCGACCCTTGCCACCTCGGCCTACCTCCGTCGGCCGACCGCTCTATGCCAGTCCACGGCTCGCTCCTACGTAGGACATTCTCCTGTCGACGATAGCTCACGCGCGCTCCCGGCGGGTGCCTCATCGTTAGTCCGGCGCCGGACTTGGGTAGGTAAATCCTCAGTGAGTACGACGACGACCCGGCCCGAAATCAGCGTTCAGGAGCTCGAGGTCAACGTCTTCACGATCCCCACCGACGCGCCCGAGGCCGACGGGACCCTCTGCTGGAACGCGACGACGATCGTCGTGGTGCACGTCTACGGCGGCGGTCAGCGAGGCCTCGGCTACACGTACGCCGACCAGGCGACCGCGAAGCTGATCGAAACGATGCTGGCCGGCATCGTGGAGGGTCGGGATGCGATGGCCCCGCCGGCCGTGTGGGCGACGATGGTCGCTCACACGCGAAATCTCGGCCGGCCAGGGATCACCTCGATGGCGATCGCCGCGGTCGACCTCGCGCTTTGGGACCTGAAGGCTCGGTTGCTCGGGCTGCCGCTGTGCACCCTGCTCGGGACGGCTCAGGACAGAGTTCCGGTCTACGGGTCCGGCGGCTTTACGACCTACAGCCAGCACCGGCTCTCAGAGCAACTCGCAGGCTGGGTGCAGAGCGGAATCCCACGCGTGAAGATGAAGGTCGGGAGCTCGCCGCGCGACGATCCGGCGCGTGTCAAAGCCGCGCGCGAGGCGATCGGCCCCGACGCCCAGCTGTTCGTCGACGCCAACGGTGCGTACGATCGCAAGCAGGCGCTAATGCTCGCGGAACGGTTCTCCGCCGACGCGCAGATCAGTTGGTTTGAGGAACCCGTCTCCTCCGACGATCTGGAAGGCCTGAAGCTCGTGTGCGATCGGGCACCCGCAGCGGTCGCGATCGCGGCGGGCGAGTACGGGTATGACGCGCCCTACTTCGAGCGGATGCTCGGTGCGGTGGATGTGCTCCAGGCCGATATCACGCGTTGCGCAGGAATCACCGAGCTGCTCCGCGTCGACGCGCTGTGTCACGCGCGTGGCGTGCCGCTATCGCTGCACTGCGGCCCGGCCATTCATCTCCACCCCGCACTTGCCATGTCGCAACTCGCGCATGTCGAGTACTTTCACGATCACGTGCGCATCGAGCGTTTGCTCTTCGACGGGGTCCAGGAACCGCGTGACGGAGCGCTGCACCCCGACCTGGGGCAACCGGGCATCGGGCTTGAACTCAAACGCCGGGATGCCGACCCGTACGCCGCTTGACGGCGTCAGAGCCGAGTTGTTTCGCCACCGCGTCGGGGGGTAACCGTTGTCTGGAGGCGGGACTCCCGCCAACGGCGCGCCGGGACGAACCCGATTCGCCCGACCAGTCATGTCCTCGGGGGCCCGATTCATGGTCCCCGGCTGTTGTCTCCATTCGATTGGACGTCTTATGACCGCACCAGAGCAGAAAATCTCGCAGTACCTGGCCGAAGCACGGGCCAGCGAGAGCGCCCTCGTTCGTGTGCTGCAATCGCAAATTGCGATGACTCCCCGTGGCTCCTACCGGACGATTCTCGAACGGCATCTGCGCGAGACCCGCGACCATTACACGCACGTGAACGTGAGGCGGGGCGAACTCGGCCAGGCCTCCAACCCACTCGCGAGCATGATCGGCTTCGGGGAGAGTGTCATCGCGCAGACCTTCGCGCTCGCCAAAGTCCCGCTGGATCTTATCCGCGGCTCCAGCGGCGAGGAGAGGGTGCTCAAGATGGCCAAGGATGCCTGCGCCGCCGAGGCGCTCGAGATCGCGACCTACACCGCGATCGAGCGGCTGGCGCGCGCGACCGGCGACGACGAGACGGCCGACTTGGCTGCCTCGATTCGCGAGGAAGAGCAAGAGATGCTCGACCAGGTCCTGCGGGAGATCCCGAAGCTGACCGATGCAGTCGCGAAGGCCGAACTCAAGGGCAAGTCGTCCTACGACGTGACCAAGACGGGCGCTGCGGACACCGTCCGCCGAGCCGCCGAAGCGACTCGATCGGCGGCCGACACCACGAGCGCCGCCACTCGGCGCACCGCCCGTCAGGCGCGCAAGATCCCGGGTGTGGCCGAGGCGGAAGGTCAGCTCAAGGGCGCAGTCGCGTCTGAGGAAGATCTCGCCATCGGCGGGTATGACGAGCTCACGGCCGAGGAGATCGCAACCAAGCTGCCGGAACTGTCTCAGATCGACCTGGCCAAGATCGATTCCTACGAGCGTCGCACTGAGAATCGAATCACTGTCCTCAACCGGATCAGCTCACTTCGCGCGGATGAACCATGGCCCGGATACGACGAGCTAACGGTGCCGGAGGTACAGGCGGTGCTCTCCGAGGCCGATGACGATCGGAGCCAGCGTGTGGCGTCCTACGAGCGCACGCACAAGAATCGAGTTGGCGTGCTTGACGCCGCTGAGCGCGTGCACTCGCGCGCGTAACACGTACTCGCACCGATACCGATTCCCGGCTGGGCGTTCCCGAGGGAACGCCCAGCTCCGGCTTTAATCGTGTGACGAGCTCGGCTTCGAACCCTCACCAGCCCCCGATGAGTTGTCGCGACTGCGCGGTTCCGGATGTGTCTGGTCGTCGCGCAGTTCGCTCTGGGCTTCTTCCCGGTTTTGGTTGGAGACTGCGCCCGGCGGATCGTCGTGGTTGGACGTCGGGTTCCCCACTTTACCCTCGTTACGTGTGTCGCTCTTGCTCATATATGTGTGCTCCTTTCGCCTCGCGCGCGACGCGCTTGTCAATCCCCGGTTACCCCGTCGAGCCGATCCGGAACATCGGCCGTTCCTCGGTTGTAACGAACCTGTGAAGTATCCGGTTGGGCCGCGGTGGGTCGGGAAGTCCGACGATAAGAGGCCACACATTACATATTGGAGGCGAGATGTCGCGTGAGAACGCGCAAGCGGAGTTCAGACCGACCACGCTCGAAGGCCGCCCGCACACGTGAACGACCCACCACTCAGCCATGCTAAGGGCGATCTCCACTTCACTTTCCTGGATGACCTACCCCTGACGAGCGCGGCGGCGGAGTTCGCCCGCCGGCGCCACGTGGCCCAGCACCGAGACAGCGACGGAGCGCCGTTCATCGTTCACCCGCTAGAGGTCGCCTTCGAACTGCACCGTAGCGGCTACCCCGACCACGTGATCGCCGCCGCCGTCCTGCACGACGTGCTCGAAGACACCGACACCGACCAACCTGAACTGCAATTACGCTTCGGGCCAGAGGTCTGCGAACTGGTGGCGCTGGTTAGCGACGATCCTGCGATCGCCGACGAGGAAGAACGGAAGGACGATATCCGCGACCGAGTCCGTGCGAGCGACGGCGACGCGCTCGTCATCTACGCCGCCGACAAAATCAGCAAAGTCAGAGAGCTGCGTGGGCTCGTGGTCCGCGGACTGCCCCAGCGCGACGCCGACACTAAGTTACGCCGCTACGAGAAGTCACTACGCATGCTTGAACGATCTCGTGCGGATAATCGCCTCGTCGAACTGTTGCGCTTCGAAATCGAGGCACTCCGAAACCTGCCCCCCGCGCCGGGAGAGGGCTGAGCCTACCATCGGCTCTTGGGGCCCTGCCGACTAGGACCCTGAGAGTCGCTGGCGAGCCTTGCCTCCTGCGGCGCCATCTGGTCGGGGACGACCTCCCCGGTTACCACTTCCTCTTGTTCGTCTGGCATCGGTGTTGGCTGGGCTACCCAATAACGCGAACAGGTAAGCCAGACGCCTGACCGGAGCGGTTTGGAAGTTGCGCAGGCGGAAAGTCTTGCGGCAGAAGTTACAACACTCGGCACCGGCCGGGAGGGAGGCAGGATGCAAGCGCTACGGCCCAGTGGCCGAACCATCTATTTCTTTGGCGCCCTCGGGGGGGTCTTGTTCGGCTACGACACCGGGGTTATCTCTGGTGCCCTGCTGTTCATCCCCAACGACTTCAAGTTGTCATCGTTCCTGCAGGGAGCGATCGTGGCTGGTCTTTTGCTGGGCGCCATGATCGGAGCCGCCTCCGCCGGGCGACTCGCCGACCAGATCGGGCGGCGCCGGCTGATCATGATCGCCGCGGTCGTGTTCACCGGCGGTGCGCTGTTGGCCGCTTTCGCGCCCACGGTATGGGTGCTCATTGCCGCCCGGTTCATCATCGGTCTCGCCGTCGGCTCGGCTGCGCTGGTGGTGCCGCTCTATCTGTCAGAGATTGCCCCCACCGAAATCCGGGGCGCAATCGCCTCGCTCAATCAGCTGATGATCGTCTGCGGCATCCTCGCCGCGTACATCGTCAACGCGATCCTCGCGTCCTCCGGCAACTGGCGACTGATGCTCGGGCTGGCCGCGGTGCCCGCAGTGGTTTTGTTCGTCGGCATGCTGTTCATGCCCGAAACTCCGCGGTACCTCGTCCACTCTGGCGAGGAGGACACTGCCCAGGAGGTCTTGGAGGACCTACCGGGCGAACAGCGGATCGAAGAGATCCGCGACGTCGACGAACAGGAGCAGGGTCCCACCGGACTCAGGGCGCTATGGCAAGCCAAATGGGTCCGTCCAGCGCTACTCGTCGCGACCGGGCTGGCGGTGTTCCAGCAGCTGGTCGGGATCAACACGATCATCTACTACGCCCCGACGACGCTCACCAGCGTCGGCTTTGCCAAGACGAGCGCCATTTACGCCAACCTGATCATCGGCGTGATCAACGTCGGGATGACCGTGATCGCCATCCGGATCATCGACCGCGTGGGACGTAAGCCGATGCTGGTGGCCGGAGTCGCCGGCATGGTCACGAGCTTGGTGGTGCTCGGCGTCTCGCTGTCGGTGCTTCCCACGCCGCACCATCCCGGCGATCCGGCGGCGGTGATCACTCTCATCTGCCTGGCCACGTTCATCGCTTCGTTCGCCGCGACGTGGGGCCCCGTGGTGTGGGTGATGGTTCCCGAGGTGTTGCCCTTGAGCGTGCGGGGCACGGCGATGGGTGTGGCCGTGTTCGGTAACTGGGCCGCCAACTTCGCGGTCGCGCAGACCTTCCCGACCCTGCTCAAGGGGCTCGGCCCCGGACCGGTGTTCCTCGGCTACGCCGCCCTCGGCGTCCTTGCCGGTCTGTTCGTCAAGGCGTTCGTCACTGAGACCAAGGGTCGCAGCCTGGAAGAGATCGAGACCGATCTGCAACGGACCGCCGGGCGCAAAGGCCGCCGGGGGAGAGCCTCCCAACGCGCCGCCATCTCCGGATAGCTCTACCAAGCCCGTACGAAGCAGCCGCTCGCGACGTCGGTCGCGTTGACCCGACCCGCTTCGGGTAGCGGAACGGCATGGCCTTTGCCGATGACACGTCCCGTGGTTGGGCGAGCCGCCGCAGCGTCGTGCGCTCGCGCCGCGCCGCCGGCGGCAGTCGCCGGACGGTGCTGATCGCACTCGCGGCCAACGTCATCGTCGCCGCAGCTAAGCTCGCCGGGGGGCTGCTCACCGGGTCTGCGGCGATGCTGGCGGAGACCGCTCACTCGATCGCGGATTCGGCGAACCAGGGGTTCCTGCTCGTCTCGATCCGCCTGTCCAACCGCGAGCCGACGCCGGAGCAGCCGTTCGGCTACGGCAGGATGCGCTTCCTGTGGACGTTCGTGGCCGCGGTCGCGATGTTCTTGGCCGGGGCGGTGTTCGCGATCGGGTACGGCGTTCACCAGCTGATCGTCACCGAGAGATCGACCGGTTACGCGATCGCCTACGCGACGTTGGCGATCGCGCTTCTCGCCGAGGGCACGTCTTGGATCCGAGCGATCCGCCAGTCACGGCACGAAGCCGCCGAGTCGGGGCTTTCGCTGATTGACTATCTCCGCGGAAGCCGGGACCCGAACGTGAAGATGGTTTTGTTCGAGGACACCGCGGCGCTGATGGGGATCGCGCTCGCGTTCCTCGGCATCCTCGCCGACCAACTGACCGGATCCGACGTGTTCGACCCCGCGGCTTCGATCGCGATTGGCGCGCTCCTCGTCGGCGTGGCTGGATGGATGGCCCACGACACGTCCCAGCTCCTGATCGGAGCCTCGGCCCGGCCGAACGAACGGGCGGCCCTGCAACGCGCGATCGAGGACTTCGATCAGATTGACAAGGTCGTGGAGCTGCTGACGATGGTGCTGGGCCCGAATTCACTGCTGGTCGCGGCGCGCGTCGATTTCGCGGACGGCTGCGACGATGACGGAGTTGAGTGGGTCTCGGAGGAGATCGACGCGCGGCTCCGTGAGGTAGTGCCGGATGTGACCGAGGTCTTTCTCGATGCGACGACCGCGCGTCGCCGCGAGAGCTCCGCGCCTTAGGCGAGTAGAGCTCTGGTTCATTGGTTGGGTCGCAGCCGGTTTCCTGGCGCGGGGCGCTCGGTGTCGGCGCCACCCGCGTACTGACGGAAGTCGCGTTCGAACCTAGTCCACCAATCTCCCCGCAGGTCTCGGGGCGTCCTCTTCGGGCCCGCGATCCAGATCGCGAGCGCTCCCAAGACGGTAAGTACGATGGCAACGGCCAGCACCATGGTCACTCCCAGAGTTGAATGCATTAGACACCTATTACCCCATAAATCGGCGCCGTATTGCCGGTTATGTATCCCGTCGAACCTGACCGCAGGCCCGGGATGGCTAGGTCTGAAGCAACTCGTCAGGTGTGGCCACGACGGAAAGCACATCCAAAGTCCCGGTCAGGCTCAGGAGCCTGTGGGCACCTGCTCGCCTCCGTCGACGACGCCGAATCGCTGGCCCGCCTCCCGCGCGCGCCGATGCGCGCGGAGGATCGTGCAGAGCCCGGTCGAATCCATGAACTCAACCGCTCGCAGGTCGATGATCAGATGTTCAGCATCGGCGCGCAAGGCTCGTTCGAGCTCGGCCTCGAGCTCTGGGGCGGAGCGGTCAAGCCGGCGGCTCTCGCCTGACGGTTCGCCTCCGTGGGGCTCGGCGCGATGACGAGGCGGGGGCGATCTCCATCGGTTGGCGCAACTGATCGGTAATCCGGCGCAGAATTCGCGACACCTGCATTTGTGAGACGCCGATCCGGCCGGCGATCTCCCGCTGGCTCAGTCCGTCCTCGAAGCGCAGCTTGACGATCCGCTGGTCGCCCTCAGCGAGTTCTCGCACGGCGGCGGCCAGACCGATGGACGCGTCCACCAATCGATAGCCCTCCTCGAGCCCGCCGACCAGATCGTGATGGGTCAGCGGCTCGTCGACACCGTTCTCGAGCGGAGCGTCCAACGAAACCGGAGAGTGGGTCGCCATCGCCTCCATGGCTTCAATCACCTGCTCCAAAGCGACCTCGAGGTACTCCGCCAGCTCAGCCACGGTCGGCGATCGTCCTGTGGCCGCGAGCTCAGCCTGGGCGTGCTGTACCTTCATCACGAGCTCCTGAAGGCCCCGCGGTAGATGGACCGACCAGCTCGTGTCGCGGAAATAGCGCTTGAGCTCGCCGACGATCGTCGGCACCGCAAAGTTCTTGAAGCCAATCCCCCGGTCGGGATCGAAGCGATCAATCGCGTTGACCAGGCCAAGGCTCGCCACCTGCAGCAAGTCATCGAACGGCTCGCTGGTGCGTCGGTAACGCGCTGCGAGGCCGCGCGCCAGCGGCAGATACCTGCGTACCAGCTCCTCACGGGCATTCCCGTCGCGACGGACTCGCCAGCGGGCGAACAGCTCACGATCGCTACACACTGGAAGATCGTGCAACCGCGCGAGCTGAGACACACCCATACGCTGCCCGCGCTCACTCGCCACCAAAATGAGTTTTCGTTTAGCCGGTTGGATTACAACGTGTGCCTATTGCTGTTTACCGACGCCGGTCATCGAGCTCGTGCACGCGACCCGGCAGGGCTCGGTTTTTCCCGCCAGAGCCGTGGGTATCGCCCGTGTATGGCACACACCGACCGAGCACAAGACGCACCCCGCTCCGAGGACGACGCCGCCACGGCCGACGGTGGCGAAGGCGATCACGAGCGGTCGAGCGGGCGTCGAGTTTGAGGTCAGCCCTGTGAGCGACTGCATCTGGATGTTGCGCCATGGCGATACCGAGTGGACGGAGGCCGAGCTACACACCGGTCGCGCCGAACCGAAGCTGAGCGCCGCCGGCCGTGAGCAGGCGAAGCGGGCCGGGCGCCTACTCGCCGGTCGTCGGTTTGCACGGGTCCTCGTCAGCCCCCAGCGACGGGCTCGCGAGACCTGCGACCTGGCCGGCTTCGGAGCGCAAGCCGAGCTGTGCCCCTCGCTGGTCGAATGGGACTACGGCGACTACGAGCGGGTCACCGACGGGGACGTCCGTGAGGAGAACCCCGATTGGGACCTGTTCGCCGATGGCGCCCCCGGCGGCGAGACGCCGGCGCTGATCGCGGCTCGCGCGGACGGCCTCCTGACCCGGCTCGGCGACTCGCCGGGTCGCTGCCTCCTCGTCGGCCACGGAAAGTTTCTCCGGGCGCTGGCGGCGCGGTGGATCGGCCAACCGGTCGCGCTGGGATCGAAGCTGCCCTTCGACCCAGCGGCGCTGGCGATTCTCGAGCGAAAGGATGGTCGCGCCCTCCTGCGCGCCTGGAACTATCGCGCTCAGCTGCCCGATTGAACTCCTCGAATCCGCGAGTCGTGCGCGCCGGTTAGGTTCACTTCTTCGCGTCGACTGCCCGCCGGAGCTGGTCCTTGTTCATCTTTGAACGACCGTCGACGTTCAGCTTCTTGGCCTCCTCGTAAAGCTGATCGCGCGTGCGGCCCTTCGGGCGATTGGTGCCAGAACGCTGACCGCCGCGCCTCGAGGAGGACATGTCGTTGGTCGACGTGCGCGAGCTGCTGCGCGACTCGCCCGCCTGCGCTTTCTCCTTGTTGACCGTGCGGGCGGCGATCTCTTCGGCGCGGCGATTGCTCGCGCCCTGCTGCTTCTCGCTCTCCTTGATGTGCTCGTACTGCCGGGCCCGTTTGGTGCCCTGTTTTACTCCGCGAGGTGGCATCGATGGCCCCAACCTTTCAATTTGCTTGCGTACTTCGGTTCTATCCCGTGGCTGCCTGCGCCAATCCACCCTGGCCGGCCCGCGCGGGGGAGTAACCGAGCGAACTGAGCGGTGGCCGCTCGGCGATCGGCACCCTGGCCACGGTGCCGTCCTCCCAGGGTCTGAGGTAGTGGCCGCCGGTCGGGCTTCGCGGTCCGTCGAGCCGGCGCTCGACGGCGGCGAGCACCGCGAACGCCATTTCGCCGAGCGCACGGAGTGGCTGATGGCGGTTCTGCCGTACCCCCAGCTGGCATTCCGCCACGGCGTCGAGACCGTGTTCGCGCAAGGCGTCGATCATCACCGCGATCTCGACTCCATAGCCGACCGGGAACGGCAAACGCTCGAAGAGGCTCCGCCGGCCGGCGAACTCTCCGGCCAGCGGCTGCGAGAAACCGGCCATGAGCGGAACGTGGAGGTTGATCAGCGGTCGCGCCATCAGCTCCGTCACGCGGCCGCCCTCGTGGGCCAGGCTGTGTCCCGCGCTGCGAAGCGGTCGCTCGAACGCGCCCTTCACGAGCACGATCTCTGGGTCGCGCAGCAGCGGTCCGATCAAGCCCTGGAGATGGTGGGGGTGGGGATCCTCGGTATCGCCGTCGAGAAAACAGACGAGTTCGCCGCGAGTGACGTTGAGTGCGCGCCACATCGCATCGCCCTTGCCCAACGCCGGCCCATGCTCGGCCATCACCGCGTCCTGCTGGAGCACGCGTGCGCCGTGCCGCGCGGCCATATCGGCCGTCCCGTCCGTCGACCCCGCATCGATCACCACGACCTCGTCGATCAGGCCGACCTCCCGCAACGGCCCGACGGTTCCCTCGAGCACTCCGGCGATCGTCGCCGCGCACCGCTTAGTCGGGATTACGACCGAGGCTGCCGTCCCGCGCTTGGCCTCTCGGAGGAGGTCAATCGGAAACTCACCCGCCGCGAACCGCCGGCGCTCGCGCCACACCGAGACCGCCAGATCGACGGAAAGGCCTCGCTTGGCGCGCCCGTCGGCACGGGCCGAGGTGCGGACGACCACATCGGACGCGTGGACGACGGGGATCCCGTGCCGGCCCAAACGGGCGGCAAACGCCTCGTCCTCCAGCGCCGAAGCGGGTTCCAACCCGCCCACCCGGCGGTAGACCTCGGCGATGACGCCGATCGACGCCCCCGCGAAGTGGTGATGTGTCGCCCCGGGGGTCAGCTTGACGACTTCCGCCAGCCGCTCCGCCGCGTCTCGATCTCGCCGCCGCAGCACGGCGCCGGGCAGATCGGCGGCTTCGTCGCGGTCGAGCTCGATCCGGCCGGCGATCACCTGGGCGCCCCGGGCCACATGGTCGAGTTGCCGCTCGAGCCAGTCGGGCGCCGGCACCGAGTCGGCGTCGGTGGTGGCGATCAGCCCTCGTCGAGTACCGACCGACGCCAGCCTGGCCGCGGCGGCGTCCATCCCGGTTCTGCGAGCGGGACCCGACCCCAGGCCGGGCCCGCTGAGCACGGTCAGCTTCAGACCGAGCTCGCTGGCCGCTTTCCGGGCGATCGACGCGGTCTCATCGCGACACGCGTCGGCGACCACGATCGTTTCGAAGCAGTCCGCCGATACGGTCTGCGCCGCCAGAGCCAACAGACACCGCGCGATCGTCCGCTCCTCCTCGTGCGCGGGCACGACAACGACGCTCACGATCGCCACGGCACGCCCTGGGCGATCTCCGCGCCGCCCCGTTCGTAATCCCGGTCCGCCTCGTAGGTGAGAACGCCCACGAGCCTGCCCCGCTGGCCGTACCAGGCGGTGAAGCTGCCGTCGGCACGGTGCTCGAAGCGCGACGCGTCGTAGCCATCGCCCCAGGCGGCGTACTTCAGCGTGCGCCGCCCGATCGTCGACCAGAACCCGGGAACTTCATCCCAGCCGGCTTGCGCACCGGCTGCCGTGCGGCCCGCGATTTCGCCCTGGACCAGCGCATCCCCCCAGTGCTCCACCCGCAAGGACCGCCCAGCACTCAGGTTGTGCGCCATGCACACATCACCGGCCGCCAGCAATCCTTCCCGTTCGGTACGCATCGCGGCATCGACCCGAATCGCTCCATCGTCCAGGTTCAGGCCCGCCTGGACCGCCAGCTCAGCCCGCGGGCTCACGCCGGCTGCCATCACCACCACCTCGCCGGCGATTGGCTGACCGCCGGCAACCACCGACGCGGCGCCGTCGATGGGCGTGATCCGCTCGACCGCCGTCCCGAGATGGAGCTCGACCCCGTCATCGGCCAGCCACTCGCGAAGCACTGCGCCCGCCTGCCCGCCGAGACGGGCCACGTTGGGAGCCGGCTCGTCGGACACGAGCGCGACGGGGTGCCCGCGGATCCGCAGCGAGCTGGCGATCTCACAGCCGATGAAGCCCGATCCGATCACCACCACCGGGGCGCTGTCGCCGATCCGCACGACGAGGTCGCGCAGGTGATCCAGCGTGCGGAGAACGTGCACCCGCGGATGGTCCGCCCCGCGAACCGGCAGCCGGGTCGGCTCCGCCCCGGTGGCGAGCAGACAGTGGGCATAAGCGAGCTTGCGCCCACCGGACAGGGCGACCCCCCGCACGTCGGGGTCCAGCGCCACGACGCGTCCGCCGATGAGGTCGATTGCCTGCTCATCGAACCACGCCTCGCTCTCGAGCGGGAGCGCTGACTCGCAGGACTCACCGCGGAGCAGCTCTTTGGTCAGTGGCGGCCGCTCGTAGGGCATGCGCTGCTCATCGTTGACGATCGCCACCCGGCCCGCCGCGCCGGCGCCGCGGTATCCGCGCGCCGCAGCGAGCCCGGCCGGACCGCCACCGACGATTAACAGGGCGTAGGGCTCGGTCACCGGCGGTCCAGGACGTCGAGCAGGTAGTTGTCGGTTGTCTCGCTCTGGCTGCTCGCAAGCCAAGACAAGCCGCGGACCCAACTGTGCACGTCGGCCGCGGACAGCGGTCGTTCCGGTCCTGGCTCGCGCCAGTGAACGCACACCAGACGACCGCGAGGAACGATCCGTGCCTCGAGCAGACCGAGCGTGTTCGCGAGCGCCGGGCCGTTCAGGTAATAGAGAATCTCCGAGGCGACCACGAGGTCGAACTCGCCGTCCGGCATCGCCTGAGGAATCTCCCCCAGGGTCGCGCGCGCCTGCCGATATGAAGCCAAGGCGACAGACGCCCTACGCACCGCGGTCGGCGAGAAGTCGATTGTGTCGAGCGAACGGCAGCGAGGCGCGAGTCGAGCGCTGAAATCGCCGATTGATCCGCCGAGCTCCAGCGCGTGGGCAAACGGCCCGGGGCCACAGGCCTCGAGGGTCGCCGCGTATTTCGCCTGCTCATAGGCGCTCGTTTGATAGCGCCACGGGTCGGGATCGGCGCGGTAGCGCCGCTCGAAGTCGGTCGCGGTCATCGCCGTCATCGCGCCCGCTCCGCCAAAGCGGTGGCTCCCGCGGCGGCCAGAGCCGGATCGAGTCGGTGCTGGAGCAGGAACGTCTCGAGATCGCGGCGGGCCCGGTCGAGGGACCCCCCGGTGGCAAACGGGTGCGAGCCGCAGGCTCGAGCGGCTTCGTCGAGCAGCCCGCGACATGCCTCGACGATTGCGGCACGGCCATGCAGTGACACCGCACCGAGGTCGTCGTGAGGGCCATCCATCACCCCCGCGGCTCGTTCGAGCCACGCCGTGATCGTCGCCTGGGCCGTCAGTATCCGCCCCGCCGCGAGTTCCTCGAGCGCTCCCCGTCCCGGGCGCTCGGCCAACTCCGGCAACGCGCTCTCCACGGCGGCATCCGCCATACCGGCCCAGCTCGCCGCCGTACGAAGCGCATCGCGCCCGAACCAGGGCTGTTGGGAGAGCGCGCCGGGCGGACCGAAGCGGGCCAGGACCGGGGTCCCGTCGAACACGACGCGGTGCGACACCGAGGCGCGCAGTCCGGCGCCGCGGTACCACCGCTCGTCCACTTGTAGGGTTCCGGTCGCCGTCAGGTCGACCCACACCGCGACGGGCGCCTTGGCGGCGGGGTCGCGCGCCAGGACGAGCGCTCGATGCAGTCCCCCGGCGCCCGAGCAGAACGTCTTGACGCCCGAAAGGACTTCGGCCGTGCGCACGCGCGCCACCGTCGCGCGTGGACCCTCGCCGGGCCGGGGGTCGCCGCCCCACACGCCGACCCGGAGGTGACCCGCGCGCACGGCGGCGAGCTCGCGCTCGCGCAGGTCCGGCGGTGCCTGCACGGCCAATCGCTCGACGCCGTTGAGATGACCGTCGAGAATCCGCCCCACGGACGCATCGGCCCCGGCGACCGCCCTCACGAGTGCCAGCTCGTCTGCCGCCGGGGGACGGCGAATCCCGGGCGTCGCGTTCCAGGCCAGCACGCCCGCGCGCTCGAGCCGGCGAAGCGCTTGCGCGGGAAACGGCGGCACCGTCGCCTGATCCCGTTCGCCGGCCGACTCGGCCAGCCAGTCGAGCGCCGCCTCGAGGCTCTCCGTGTCCAACACGCCCTCGGCGGCAACCCTCATACCAGGGAGTCCAAGACGAGACCTCGCCGGGACGCCTCGGCGGCCACCAGACGGACGTAGTCCAGGGTCTCGGCTGCCCCGCGGCGCTGCGCGCCCGGTCCCAGGCCGTCGTGGGTGAGCACGATCGCGTCCTTGTCAAGTGCCGGTTGGGTGGCAGTGAACATTTCCCGGGCGGCGTCGCCCCGCCAGTCGTGGGTATCCACGGTCCAGCCGACCAATCGCAGACCGCACTCACGGGCAACCCGCGATGACCAACCGGCGGTGTCGCCCCATGGTGGGCGCCAGAGCAACGGCGCGACCCCGATCCTCGCCAGTCGTTCCAGCGCCTTGTGGGTATCGCGCCGGACCCACTGGAGATCGCGGTCGCTGTGGCGGACGTGTTCGTCGCAGTGCAGTTCGACGTGGTGGCCCTCGGCCTGCATCCGCGCGATCAACTCGGGGTGGGCCGCGGCGCGGGAGGCGATCGGGAAGAAGGTAACCCGCGCGTTCAGCTCACCCAGCAGATCGAGGAGCGCGGGTGTCCACACCGCATCGGGCCCATCATCGAACGTCACCGCGACCGAGCACACCAAGCTTGACTACCCAAGCCCTGGCGCCCGAAACCGTCACGCCCACCTCAAGCCGAGACTGCCAACTCCCCGCGCAACCGCGGTAGAACGTGGTCGCGGTACGCCTGGAAGAACTCGTCCTGGTCGGGACCGATCTGGTTGATGTACAGCTCGTCGAAGCCGGCCTCGCGATAGGCCTCGATGGCATCGAGGTGAGCCTGGATGTCCGGCCCGCAGGGAAGCTCCGCGGTGAGCTGTTCCTCGGTGACAAGCGCGCTGGCCTGCTCGAAATGCCTTGGGGTGGGCAGGATCTGCGCGAGCTCGCCGGGCAGTCCGTCGTTCGGCCACAGGCGATGCACGTGGCGGCGTGCGTTGGCCTCATCCTCGCCCCAGCAGACCTTAAGCCCCCCCTGGACGAGCTTGCCGTCGCCTCCGCTCGAGCGAAACAGCTCCACCGAATCGGCGTCCGGACCGACGGTGCAGTATCCATCTCCGATCCGGGCCGCCAGCTCGACCGACTTACGGCCGAAGCCCGAGATCACGATCGGTGGCGCCTGCTCGGGCAGGTCGTACACCCGCGCGTGCTCGACGCGGTAGTGGCGACCCCGGTGATGTTGCACTCCACCTCGCCAGAGCGTCCGGATCACCTCGACCGCCTCCTCGAGCATCTCGAGGCGCTCATCTGCGCCGGGCCAGCGGTCGCCCAGGATGTGTTCGTTCAGCGCCTCCCCACTCCCCAGCCCCAGACAGAAGCGCCCGTCGAGCAACACGGCCGACGTGGCCGCCGCCTGGGCGATGATCGCGGGATGGATTCGCAGCGTCGGACAGGTCACCGCGGTCGTGACCTTCATCGAGTCCGTCGCCTGGGCGATCGCCCCGATCACCGACCAGACGAACGGGCTGTGGCCCTGCTCATCGTTCCAGGGGTGATAGTGGTCGGAAATCCACAGGCCCTCGAATCCCGCCTGTTCGGCGTTCACGGCCTGGGAGATCAGGTCGCGAGGGCTCCACTCTTCGCTCGACAGGAAGTAACCGATCTTCATCTCCCGCGCTCCAGGTTCGCACGTGGCTCCGGACAGGGCATCACACATCTCCTATCGACCGCGATTACTTACACTCCGAGCACTACCCACGGGGCGACCTAGCAAATCGGTGCCCAGTCCGTGGTTTGGTGACGCGCGCGATCCGGGTAGCCGTGTCAGATGTCGGTCTCGGAGTCCACGCGCGCGGCCCCGGCGAACGCCCATCCGCATGGAGATGCGCGCGATGAGTCGACGCTCGAGCAACTCGACCGCAATACGATCGAGTTGCTCAACGAGTTGCGCGTCGCGAGCACCGGGATCCAGACGATGTTCGCGTTTCTGCTGATCGTTCCGTTTAACACCGGCTTCCGCCGCACCTCCTCGTTCGAGCGCGTCGACTACTTCGTCTCACTGCTCTGCATCGGACTCTCGGCGGTTCTGCTGATCGCCCCGTCAATCCACCACCGGCTTCTGTTCCGCCAGCATCAGAAGAGCTACCTGATTCGCATCGGCAACCGTGCCGCGATCTGGGGCATCGCCTTTCTCGCGGTCGGGCTGACGGGAATCCTCGTGCTTATCTCCGACGTGGTGATCGGCGGCGTCGGCGCGCTGATCGTCGGTGTGCTCGCGGCGGCTACGGTCGGCGGCCTGTGGTTCGCGCTGCCGTGGCGCCGCAGGCTGCGGTCTTATGAGCTCAGGACCTAGGTGAGGATGAGCAGGCACGCGACGCCGAGCAGGCTCGCGCCCGCCGTCCACCACGCGATGTAGTCGCCGATATGGCCGGAATGGAGCCGGCGCAAGGCGCGGAGTGTGTCCCGCGCCGGCTCTCGGATCGCCCGCGGAAGTGCCTCGCGCACCGGCGGCCCGAAGAGCCCGAGGGCGGCGGCGCTGACGGCGCCGCCAACCGCCAGCAATCCAGTAACGATGTCAATCGTTGCCACATGGCCGGGCGTGAGTTTGGGCCAGTTGATTCGCGTACCCCGCAGGACCCACGCCGCGTAAGCGCGATGGTCGACGAAGCGGGCCGCGGCGCGCTCGACGGCCGGCACGCCGTCGGGCACGAACCCGACCACGGCCGCAGCGATCAGCAGCACGGCCGGAACCGCGACCATCAACGCCGGCGTGTGGCCGCGCCGGGCCCGGGTTTCGTCGACTCGCTCGACGGCGGCCCGCGCCTGTCTCGGGTCGGGCCCTGTCGATGGGCCGAGGCCGAGGAACACCCGCCCGGTGACCCGCAGCACCGCGCCGCCGGTCAAGGCCGAGACGATCACGAACAACACCGCCAGCCAGCCGGAGCCCGCTTCCGAGGTGGTGGATTCGAGCAGCGATTTGCCCGCGAACGCGGTGAACGGCGGCGCGGCCGCGAGCAACACCGCGCCGAGCGCAAACAGTGCCCCCACAAGCGGCAGGCTACGACCACGCCCGTGGAGATCGAACTCGTCGACGGTCCCGAAGTGGCGTAGCAACACGCCGCAGCACATGAACAGCGCGCCCTTGGTCAGGCCGTGAGCGACCACGTAGACCGCGATCGCGGCAACTCCCTTGGCGCTCAGCATCCCGAGTCCACACAGGAACACCCCCACATGACTGACGGTCGAGAACGCCAGCAGCCGCTTGATGTGGCGCTGAACGAAGCACATCCACGCCCCGAGCAACGCGCTGATGACCCCGATCGTGACCAGGATCGCGCGCAGCGCCGCGGCGTGGAACTCGAGCGGCCCGGCGAATATCACCCAGTAGAGCCTCGCCACCGCGTACAGACCGAGCTCGACCATCACCCCCGAGAACAGAACGCAGACGGGTATCGGAGCGACGGCATGGGCATCGGCGAGCCAGAAATGGAGCGGAACGGCGGCGGCTTTGGTCAGAAACCCGAGCAGGAGCAGGACCATCGCCACCACGACCAGCGGGTCAGCAGGATGGCCGTCGAGCGCCGCCCCGATCTGCGCCATGTTGAGCGCCCCGGTATGTCCGTACAGCATTCCCACGCCGATGAACATCGCGTAACCGGCGATGCTGTTCGTGATCGCGAAATTGATCGCACCCTGGATCGGTGCTCGCTCCTCGATCCGGTAGGCGGTCAGGGCGAAGGCCGCGGTGCTCATCAGCTCGAAGAACACGATCAGGTTGAACAGGTCGCCGGTCAGGCAGAAGCCGACCATGCCGGCCATGAACAGCAGCATCAGCCCGTGGAACAGTCCGCCGATCGCGTCGAAGTAGCGCAGCGAGTAGGTCAGCGCGGCGACCACCAACGGCGCCGCGAATGCCGCCATACCGGCCCCGAGGGGATCGATCGACAGCCCGATCCCGATCGCGACCCCACCGATCGGCCGCCAGCCGCCAAGCCAGTAAGTGAACGGTTGGCTCGCGGCGTGAACCGCCAGAAGCACGCAGATCGCCGCCACCGCGATGGCGCTCAGGCCAGCGACTGCATCGTCCAGCCAGCGAGGCGCGAACGCGCCGGTCGCCACCAGCAACGGCGCCGCCATAAACGGCACCAGGGCGGGAAACGCTGCCAGCTGTGACACGCGTGGTCCTCGATCAGTGTCGCAGCGCCCGTAGATCGGACGGGTTGACGCTGCCGAATCGCTTGTGCGCCTGCACGACGAGGGCCAGCAGCAGCGCCGTGACGGTGGCTTCGATCACGACGTCAGTCAGGACCAGGACCTGGACGACCGGATCGACGAGCTTCGAGTTCGTCGGGATATCGGCGACGATCGGCGCCTTGCCGCCAGTTCGGTAACCAACCCCCAGCACCACCAGGTAGGTCGACGGCTGGACCACGGTCAAGCTGAGCACGGTCCGCACCAGGTGGGTACTCGAGACCACGCCCCACAACCCGATGACGAACAGCCACGCCGCCACGGCAAACGGAAGGAAGCTCATCGTCGCCTCCCTCGCGGCTGCCTGCGTTCCACGATTAATGACTGGTTGAGGAACTCGGTCCAGGTGAGCAGGAACGCGCCCGTTACCTCGAGCCCGACAGCGATGCTGTTGAGCGGCATCATTCCGGCCGACAGCAGCTTGCCGGGAGTTCCGAGCGGCAAGAAGTTCTTGAAGAACACGCCGGCAAAAATCAGGCCGCCGAGGCTCATCAGTCCGTATGAGAGGGCGCCGATCGAATCGACCGCCTCGGCCGCCCAGTCGGGTGCAGCCGCTTGAGTGCGACGTAGCGTCCGGCCAGCAGGACCGAGAGCGGCCCGGCCGCCAACACGATCCCACCCTGGAACCCCCCGCCGGGGGTCAGCGCACCTGGATCACCACGTACACCCCGAGCGCTACCAGCAGAGGGACCAGGATCAGTGACAGCAGGCGTAGCGAGTCACTGGCCCCCGCGAACCGATGGTCGGCGGTTTCGCGACTGAGCCCGGCCTGGTCCTCGTCGCGCAGGTGACGCAGCAGCAGCGCCACTCCCGCGACCGATGCGAACAGGATGAACTCCTCGCCCAGCGTGTCAAACGCCCGCAGATCGAAGTTCAACGCTGTGACGATATCCGTCGCGTGGCGCAGGTGCGGCTCGACCCGATCGACGAGCAGCCCGTAGGTGCCATAGAACTCTCCAAATGCCGGCAACCCGTGAAGTCCGACCAACAACACGCCCAACAGGCCCACGGCCGCGGTCGAGAACAGCACCAGCCGCGCCCGACGGCTCACTCCTCGGGCTCCTCTTCGCGCGTGCGGTCGTTCTCGCGGAGCTTGCGCAAAGTCGCGAGGATGATCACCGGCATCGCCAGCGAACCGACGACGATCTCGGACAGAGCCACGTCGGGCGCCTGCAAGGTGAAGAACAGAACCGTCAGCGCCAGACCGTAGATCCCCAGCACTAACACTTGTCGGAGCGGATCGACCAGCAGGGCGACCGCCGTACCGCCGAGCGCCACCAGTACCAGTGCGACACCTTAACGCGGTCACGTGGTTTCCTCTTGCTCGTCCTCGACACCGGCCCGCCAATCCCCGCGCTCGCGGGTACGAAAGCTGCGCGCGGTGGCGTGGACCACCACGGGACCGATCACCACGATCAAGATCCCCGTCGCCAAAGCCTTGTCGCCGATCAGCGAAAACGATTCCCGTACCAAGATGGACGACCCAATGAGGAGCGCGCCAAACCCGGCGACTCCCACATAATGCAGGCGGTCGTAAACATCACGCATCGCGCTCACCCCGATCACCGCCAGGAGCTCGAGCACCACGCCCGAGATCAGCAGCACCAGCACCAGGACGTCTCGCAAACCGTTCACAGGTCGCGTTCCATCATCCGGGCGAAAACGAGCGAACCGAGGGCGCTCAGGGGCGCCAGCAAGCGCGAGGTCGATGAACGGCTGCCGGTGAAGCCCCTCGCAAAGCGCCATCAGCGCGCTGGTCGCGAGGACGCCGGCGACCTCAAAGGCGGCCAAGGCGTGCGTAGGTCCCGCGCGCACGCTGATGGCCAGGCACGGCAGCATCGCCGCGCCGATCACGGCAGCGATGACGACCCAGACGTTCATCCCAGCTCGAGCGGGTCGAGCTTCTCGCGACCCTCATGCTGACGGAGCTGATGAACGAGCAACAACCCGAGCTCGGGGTCAATTCCGATCACGATCGTGTTGGGCGTCAGCGACCCCAGCGCTTCCGCGAGGGCCCGCCGACCCGCGGCCCGCGCGCCAGCGCCGCCGGCGTCGAACGAAACCGTCCGGAAAACCCCGCGGCTTGGAGCGCGCACGATCAGCTGGTCGAGCGCTTCGACAGACACGAGCACAAGCTGAATCGGCAGCTGCAGCAGTACCCGCCATCCGCGGTGCAGCCAAGCTGGCGAGATCGCCGCCTCGACGAAACCTTGCTCTCGTGACGCCTCGAACAAAGATCATCGCGAGCAACGCCGCCGCGCACCCCGCGTAAAGCTCGGGAAGATCCACAGATCCGCTTCATCTCTTGTCTCGGGCCAAGGAATTGATCTGCATCAGGATCGTGAGCCCCGATTTCGCGGGTGACACTCTGCGAGTCTGCTTTGCGATGGGCCTCGTACAAGCGGTTGCTACCCGGAACCGAGGCGGCGCACGCTTTGATGCGCTGCGGCGGCAGCAGGCCACGTGCCAACTAGCACTCCGGCCCAAGCTGAAGTTGCTTACCAACCATCGGGACGCCCGCATCAAGACAATCGGGCTACAACGGCGGGATTCGGGGTAACTGAATGACCAGATGTTCAGGTAGGTCAAGCGGTTGGCAAAAGGAGTGGTGGCGTGATGTTTGCGGCTGGGAAGCGTGCCGACGTGGTCCGCCAGAAGTCCTCGGTGCAGGCGGAAACGGACGCGTATGAGCTGCTCGAGGAGGCCAGGCTCCGCTGCGAGCAGGCGGATTTCGAGCGCGAGGGGATTGTCGAGCGAGCACCGCTCCGCATCCTGCATCGTGAAGTCGGGCTGGCGGGCTTCTTGGCGAGCTCGAACCTTCCGTCGCGTAGGCGACGAGAGGCACTCGCGCGGGCACGCATCAGCGCCGGATCCGATCAGCTCGAGGACCAAGACGCGGAGTCGGCGCTCGCCGCTCTCATCGAACGAGCGCGTGAGGCCGTCGAGGAAGGCCTGATGATCCCGGGGCTGTCCGACCACATGCACCTCGCCCACGTCCACGTGGTGCGGGCGCAGCAGCTGGTAGCGAACCGCTTTCAGGTGACTCGATCATCGGCCGCAGTACCTGCCCCGGCTCGGTGGCGTCCCACAGCGGACTAGCGCGAGTAGGTGCGTGACTCGTTCGCCAGCGAGCTGATCCAGCCCGAGAACAGCATTGCGGATGCGCTCAACCGCGCGCCAACCATGCTCGCCGCGATTGACGAGCTCGTTGTCGCGCCGAGGCGTACCGCGGCGGACCCGATCCTAAGCGGCGCGCGTCGACTGCGACGCTATTGCCGTGCCGCGGCCGCCGACCTGATCATCGTGACCGCGCGGCAAGCGCCGGTCGCAGGTGACTTGCGGCTCGTGGTCGCACTGATTCAGCTCGCTCAGCACGGTGCCCTGATCGCCAATCAATTCGAGCTTGGCGGTCAACAACTGACCGGCATCAACCGCGATGTGGTAGCGAATGACCCGCGAACGACTGACAATCTGTCGCGGATGGCGCTGCTGGACGGCGGGCAGCTGGCGGACGCGGTGAGAGCCTTCACCTCACGGAACCTCACCCTGGCGGGCGAGATCGATCAAGCCGATGACGCGATCGATCGGTTGAACCGGCAGGTGTTCCAGGCGACGCTCACCTTGAGCGCGAGCCTGCCACAGCGCGAGCTGGCGATGAGGCACATGCTGATCGCCATGAGCCTCGAGCGAATCGGCGACAACGCGGTAGACATCGCCGAGCAGTGCGCGTTTCTCATCGGCCATACGACCGCTAGCCCAGCGGCGTCTCGTGCAGCCGCTCCTGCAACTCGATGACCGATTCGAACACCTCGGCCGCGCCCGGCCTTGGCTGAGCTTGCCAGCGCGACCGCATGGACCAGCCGTCCGTCGATGTCGAGAATTGCGGTCGTCGCGTGACGCAAACCAGTGGGTCGTGATTCAGCCCCTATAGGGCTGGGTAGTTCCCCTTCAGCTTGACCTTACGCGCCCTGGCACGAGTCCCGGTGCCGCCGGCGTTGGTCGACACACGGCACGAATACGACCACGTGTTTGGGATCTACGTGCCGATCGCGGCAGGCGTGTTCGCGATCATCGTGGTGTCGGTCGCGTTCGCGGTACTCCGCTATCGTCACCGCCCGCCCGAGCGAGCCGCACGGTGGCACGAGCACAACGCGCTCGAAGGGGGCTACGCGCTGGTGCTGGCGGCGGTGGTCGCGTTCCTGCTCTACGTGACCTTCTCGGCCGAGCACCAAGTCGACACCGTCTCCGCACGCGAGGCGCCAGATGTCACCATCGATGTCACGGCGGCGAAATGGGAATGGACGTTCTACTACCCCGCCTACGGGATCACGCGCCACAGCGGGACCGTCGGCCGCCAGGCGCTCGTCGTTCCCACGGGCGAGGCGGTTCGGTTCAACCTCAGCAGTGCGGACGTGATCCATTCCTTCTGGATTCCCTACGAGCGGTTCAAGCGCGACGCGATTCCCGGGACTACCGAGCCGATCACGCTCGACTTCGACCGGGCCGGCACGTTGTCCGGGCAGTGCGCCGAGTTCTGCGGTCTGCGCCACGCGGACATGGTGTTCACGGTCGATGCGGTCAGTCCCTCGGCGTTCGCGTCGTGGGCGAGGAGTCGGGCTTCGTGACCGCGACGACTGCGACGTTGAGACCGCCTGCCCGCATCACCGGATGGCTGGGCGTCGCCACGAGCACCGATCACAAGCGGATCGGACTGAACCTGGCCATCTGCTCGCTGGTCTTCTTTCTCGTGGGCGGGGTGTTCGCCCTGCTGATGCGCACGCAGCTCGCCCAGTCAAACATGCAATTCGTGTCGGACAACTCCTACAACGAGTTGTTCACGATGCACGGCTCGACGATGATCTATCTGTTCGTCACGCCGATGGCGGTTGCGATGGGCATGTACCTCGTCCCGTTGCAGATCGGCGCCGCGCGCGTGGCGGCCCCGCGACTCGCGCTGATCGGCTTCTGGACCTGGCTGTCGGGCGGGCTGGTCATGCAATCGGGCTGGTTCACTTCGGATGGGCCCGGCCGCGATGGCTGGTCTTCCTACGCCCCGCTGTCGAATGGCACCAACACACCGGGAGTGGGACAGGACCTGTGGGTGATCGGGGTGATCCTCGCCGCGAGCGGGATGCTGCTCATGGCGATCTGCGTGACGGCTACGGTCGCGCGGCGTCGAGCTCCCGGGATGTCGCTCCTGCGGATGCCGGTGTTCACGTGGACGGGACTAGTCAGCATGCTGATGGTCATCGGCGGCTTTCCGGTGCTAATCCTCGCCATGGTGCTGCTCTACATCGACCGGCACGGCGGTCACATCTTCACCGGGTTCACCGGGGCGATCGATTACCAGGACCTATTCTGGTTCTTCGGCCATCCGGTGGTCTACGTGATGTTCTTTCCCTACCTGGGTGCCGCCGCCGAGGCGATCGCGGTAAACGCGCACAAGCGATGGTTCGGTTACCTCGCCTTTGTCATCTCGATCATGACCTTCGCGGCGCTCTCGATGGCCGTGTGGTCGCACCATATGTTCGTCACCGGGGGAGTCACCAACGAGTATTTCGCCTTCACCTCGACGCTGCTCGTGATACCGGCCGGGATCGAGTACTTCGACATGATCGGGACGCTGATCGGCGGCGCGATCGTGCTGCGGACGTCGATGTTGTTCGCGTTGATGTTCTTCCTGCAGTTCTTGATCGGCGGCCTCACGGGGGTGTTCGTCGCCTCTCCGGTGCTCGATTACAACGCCTACGGCTCGTATTTTGTGGTGGCTCACTTCCACTACACGCTGTTCGCTGGCAGCGTGTTCGGGTTCTTCGCCGGCGTCTACCACTGGTTTCCGAAGCTCACCGGCGCGCGGCTGCGCGAATCGCTCGGCAAGCTGCAGCTCGCGCTGCTGATCATCGGGACCAACCTGACCTTCTTCCCGATGTTCTTTCTCGGCCTCGAGGGGATGCCGCGGCGAGTATCCCGCTACCCCGCTCACCCCGGTTGGGGCACGCTCAACGAACTGGAGACGATCGGCGCCGGCATCATCGCGCTCGGCATCGTCACCTTCCTCGTCAACGTGTTCGTCTCGCTGCGGCGGCGGGAGGTGGCGGGGGACGATCCGTGGCTCGGGCACACGCTCGAATGGGCGACCAGCTCACCGCCCCCGCCACACAACTTCGATCGGCCGCTGCCGCCGATTCGGTCTTACGCGCCGCTGCTCGATTTGCGTGAAGAGACCGCCGACCGAGATCGGCAGCGCGCCGGAGCGCCGGCATGAGAGGTGGCGCGATACCCCTGCTGGCCTGGGCCACGCTGCTCGTGGTGCTGCTCGTGATCAACTGGATCTGGACCGGTGACGCAATCCAGGTCGGGACGTTCGCATTCGCCGCGCTGGCCATCTATTGCGGAGCCCTGCTGCTGTGGCTGACCCGGCGCGAGGCGGTCAGACGGGGTCCGCCGGAGCCGGATGCAAGGGCGGAGCCGGTGCCGGAATCCAGCGTCGCGGCGGTTCTGATCGGCCTCTCGATCGGCTGCATCCTGTTCGGGATCGCCTGGGCGACGTTTCTCATCTGGTTCGGCGCCGGCGTGCTCGTGCTCTCGCTGGGGCGGATGGCGCTGGAACTGCGGGCCGAGCGGGCGAGCCGGCGGCGAGCAGAGGAACGGCTGCGATGAGCGCGCCCTCGTTACCCGAGCTCATCGTCTCCGACTGGCAGCCGGTCTGGAGTCTGAACCTGGCCGCCGGTGCGGCGGTAACCCTGTACGCGGGAGCGGCCATGCGCACGTCCCGACCCTGGCCCCGGCGTCGCACGCTCCTGTTCCTGGCGGGGGTTGGCTGCCTTCTGGTGGCGACCGAGTCGGGGCTCGACACGCTCGATGACCAACTGCTGTCGGTGCACATGGTCCAGCACATGCTGCTCCTGCTCGTGGCGCCCGGCTTGCTGCTCGGCGGTCGTCCCCTGCTCCTCGCGCTTCGCACCCTGCACGGCCCCGCGCGTCGAGCGTTGGCCCGCAACCTGAGCCGCGTCCGTCCGGTGACCCGCCCGTGGGTGTGCCTGGCCGGGTTCGGCGCAGTCGTCCTGGGCACCCACCTGCCGTCGTTCTACGACGCCACCTTGAGCCACCCGGTGCTCCACGATGGCGAGCATGTTGCGTACGTGTTCGCCGGGCTGCTGCTGTGGTGGCCGTTGCTCGAGGTCGACCCCGCTTCGACCCGGCGTCCCGACGGCCTCGGCAAGCTCGTCTACATCATCGCCGCGATGGTGCCGATGGCGCTCGTCGGCGCCTACCTGAACCGGGCGCCGAATCTCGTCTATCCCGCTTACGGTCCCCCGGCCCGCGCGCTGGGCGTCTCGGTCCTGGGCGACCAGGCGCAGGCCGGCGCGATCATGTGGGTCCTCGGCGACCTGATCATGGTCGCGGTCGGGCTGTGGACGGCGGTCGCCGCCATGGTCGCGGAGGAGCACCGCCAGCGGCGCCGCGATCGCCATCGACCCGGCCCGACCGTGGGAGAAGCCCTGCGATGAGGCGGGCAGTCGTCGGGTGGCTGACGCGCCCCTCGCGAGTGCCGGTGGCGATCCGGGCGACCGCGGCAGTCGTGCTTGGCGCGCTCGCGCTGGTCGGTGTCGCGGCCACGCCCTCGTCCGGGCAACCCGCCTCGCAGGGCGCTCCGCTAACGCCAGGCCCGACCTCGCCGTCCAAGCTTCCCGAGCCGCCCGGTCCAGGCGATCCGATCATGGTCTTTCCCAGCTCGCCACAACTGGTTAGCGAGGGGCAGGCCCTCTACCAGCAGTCCTGCTCTTCCTGCCACGGCATCGCCTTGCGCGGGATCGCCGGCGTGGCCCCCTCGCTGCGCGACGTCGGCGCCGGGCCGGTCGACTTCTATCTGTCAACCGGCCGGATGCCGCTCGAGCAGCCGCGCGAGGAGCCGGTCCGCAACTCACCCCAATTCGATCGAACGCAAATTGACGCGCTGATCGCCTACATCAGCTCCTTCGGCGGACCGCCCGCGCCGACCGCCAACCCGCAAGACGGAAGCCTCGCGACAGGACTGCACGAGTTCACGTTGAACTGCGCCGGCTGCCACCAGGTCGTCGCCCGCGGCGGGCTGACGATCGATGTGGTGGTGCCCAACCTCCAGCAGGCCACCGCGCAGCAGGTCGCCGAGGCGGTCCGCATGGGCCCGTACCTGATGCCCCACTTCGACGCCAAGCAGATCAACCAGTACCAACTGGACTCGATCGCCCGTTATGTGCTGTGGACCCGACGGCCCGACGACCCGGGCGGGTGGGCGCTCGACAACCTGGGACCGATTCCGGAGGGAATCGTGGCGTGGTTCATCGCGCTCGCGGCGCTGGTCATTGTCGCGCGGCTGATCGGCGAGCGCCTGACATGAAGGGAGAGCAACCGATGTCATCTGACGAGTCGAAACCGAGCTCACGTGTCGCCGAAGTGTTGACGTTCCTGGTCGCCGCCTGGGCGATGTTCCGCGGGCGCTCGCGGCGGCGCGAGGTCGCGAGACCGACGCCATCGACGCCACCGACCCAGGACGACCCCTCGCGTCGCGCGGTGCCGGCGAACCGCAGGGCGGAGTCGTTCGTGGCGGCCCTGCTCCTCTTGGCCGCCGTGTTCGGATTCGGCTTCACCGCCGTTTACGTCGTGCTGCAGACGGACACCCAACTGCTCGGTGTGGCCATGGGAGGCATGCTGGCGCTGCTGGCTGCCGCCGCGATCATCGCCGGGAAGCTGGTCGTCCCCCAGGAGACCGCCCTCGAGAAACGTGGTCCGCTGCTCGATGAGCAGCAGACCGAAGAGGTCGTGGAGATGATCGAACAGGGCGGCGAAGGGATCTCGCGGCGCGTGCTCTTGACCGGAGCCGGTGGCGTGGCCGGTGCGGCGGTGCTGACCGCGGTGGCGACGCCGCTGGCCTCGCTGGGACCGCGGCTGGAAGGCATCCACGCTACGCCATGGCACGCAGGCGTTCGACTCGTCGACGACGAGGGCAACCCGTACCTCGCTGAGAACATCCAGATCGGCAGCTTCTACACGGCCCTGCCGGAAGGCGGCGACCCGGAAAGCTTCGGCGCCGGCCTGCTCGTGGTCAGACTCCCGGCGGAGTACATCCATCTGCCTGCCCCGCGGAGGACCTGGGCCCCGCGCGGAATCCTCGCTTACTCCAAGATCTGCCCGCACGCCGGGTGCGCGATCTCGCTGTATCGCTATCCGACCTACGCCCCCACCAGCACCAGCACCCCGGCTTTCACCTGTCCCTGTCACTACTCGACCTTCGCGCCCGGACTGGGAGGACGACTGCTGTTCGGACCGGCCGGCCGTTCCCTGCCGCAACTGCCGTTGGCGGTTGACCCCCGCGGCTACCTGGTCGCGGCGGGCCCGTTCCACGAGGACATCGGGCCATCCTGGTGGAACGTTCATCGGAGCGAATCGTGACGCTGGTGCAGCGGGCGCTGGATCGCCGCTTCGCCCGCGGCATGCGCTGGAGCGAGCAGCGCCTCGGTGCCTCCAGGGGGATGAAGGCGACGCTCCGCTACGTGTTCCCCGACCACTGGTCGTTCCTGCTCGGCGAGATCGCCCTCTATTCGTTCATCGTGCTGGTTGGCACGGGCATCTTTCTCACGCTCTACTACATACCGAGCGACTCACAGGTCATCTACCACGGGTCCTACGCGCTGTTGCGCGGCGAGGAGATGTCGCAGGCGTACAAGTCAGTGCTCGATCTGAGTCTGAACGTCCCCGCCGGCCTGCTGATCCGCCAGGTCCACCACTGGGCCGCCGACGTGTTCATCGCCGCGATCGTGCTCCATCTGTGCCGGATCTTCTTCACCGGCGCCTACCGCAAGCCGCGGGACCTGAATTACTACATCGGGCTGCTGATGCTGATGCTGGCCATCCTCGAGGGGTTCGCCGGTTACTCGCTGGGAGATGATCTGCTGTCGGGCATGGGACTGGCGATCGCCTACTCGGTCGCCATGTCGATCCCGTTCGTCGGCGCCCAATTCGCGTACCTGGTCTGGGACGGTCCGTTCCCGGGCTCGAGCGCGTTTCTCCCGCGCCTGGAGATCGTCCACGTGCTCCTGATTCCGGTTGGCCTGGCCATCCTAATCACCTTTCACCTCGCGATGATCATGCGCCAACACCACTCGCAGTTCCCGGGCGGCGGGCGGCGCGAGCGCAACGTCGTCGGGACGCCGATGTGGCCGGCCTACGCGCTGCGGTCGATCGGCTTGCTGCTCGCCGTGGCCGCCGTGCTGTTCCTGGTCGGGGGGCTGATCCAGATCAACCCGATCTGGCAATGGGGGCCCTTTCACCCTTACCTGTCCGAGAACGGCGCGCAGCCGGACTGGTACATCGGCTGGCTGATCGGGGCTCTGCGACTGATGCCGAACTTCGAGCTGGCGATCGGAAGCCATACGATCATTCCCAACCCATTTTGGGGCGGCGCGCTGTTCCCGCTCGTCGTGTTCGGCGTGCTGTTCGCGTGGCCCTCGCTCGAGCGCCGGGTGACCCGGGACCAGCGGCGCCACGACTTGCTCGACCGTCCCCGCGACCGACCGATCCGCACCGCGATCGGCGCGGCGTTTCTGAGCTGGGTGGTAATCGTCTTCGCGGTCGGCTCCACCGATCGCCTGTTCGTCAACCTGAGCATCTCGTACACCGCGCAGATCCACTTCTGGCGGGTGGGAATCTGGGTGTTACCGATCCTCGTGTTCTTCATCACCCGCAGCGCCTGCCGCTCCCTTCAACGCAGCCAATCGCATCCCCTGCGGTCCTGGAGAGGCACAATCGTCCGCCGCGCGCCCTCCGGCCAGGTCGAGATCATCGCCACCAGCCCGGACACGGACGAAGCTCGCTCAACCGAGCCGCCAGTAGGAACCGTGCCCGGCCGCGGCGGTGGCTCCGAGCCGTGACCCCAAGAGGCGCGGGCGGGGCGTGCTCATAGACGTCGATCGCCAGCGATGCGACCGACGTCGCCCGAGCGGCTACGCGCTACGCGACGGGGATCGATGCGTCGGAGCGCTCGGCGGAGGGGTTCTGCCGGTCGCGATCCACTCGCCGCTCGGAGTCCGGCGGATCGCGAACACACGCTGGCCGGTTGGAGCGTGCACCCCGCCGCCGTCGTCGACGGTCAGCCGCCGCTCGCCACCGAGTGGCCATCAGGATCAGGAGAGCAGCACCCGTCGGGCTCATTGCGCCGTGTCGCGACAGTCCGGGGAGGCCCCCGGTAGTGCTGACTACCGCTCGGTTCCTTGCTGCTCGATCCATTCGTCAAGCCGCTTCCACCAGTCGTAGATCCAAGCGACCTGCGCTTCGGGCTCAGTTGGACGCTCGGACGCGCGCGAGAGCCACATGTGCGTGTTGAACGTCTTTCCGAGGGGCGTCTCGTGCCAGATTTCTCGCGGAAATGCGGCGAGGCCGAGACCCGAGTGGACGCCGAAAATGACATCGGCTCCAGGGTTGCCTCGCAACGCAGCCAACGCACCGGTAGGCCGAGGCGGAAGCACGTGTGACATTTGCTCGGCTTGGGCAGCCTCCCGCCGCCGGCCAGTGCGCCATAGCTTGCGAACCGCCCGACGGCGGCGCTCCGCGGTGAAGTTGCCTCCCTCTGGGAACAACAACAGCACGCCTCGACTGCGGAGCCCACCCGCAACCTGCTCTATTTGCTGTTCGCACTCTTCCTGATTGGAGGTGTCAAGAACCGCGTGGGGTAGGCGATGCCCGATCAGATCTACACATGGATCGACCACGATGCTCTGCTTGAAAACCACGCTCGGGAAGCGATCAAAACGAGTGAGGAGACGATCGATCAGCAGGATGCTGTCGCCCGGACCGGCGTGGCGGCTGAAAAACAGCAGCGGCGTGTCGGACTCCAAGGCGCGCGTTGCCTCGGTGGGCTCCTCCGCCGGCAGGTCGATATCTAGCGATGCCGACCAGCTGGCGGCAAAGCCGCGCACGAACCAACGCAGGAGCCGGTAATGCAGGCGCTGGAACGGCTTCGTCCCCATCAACACGCCACCGCAGCTCGCCAGCCACAGCGCCCCGCAGGCGACCAGCGTCCCGAGCTCGAGCGCGAAGTACACCACCGCCAAGCGCGCGAAAATCAGTGGTTGCGGACGCCCCGTCACGACAGACACGAGCGCCGCAAGCGCGAGCAGGGCCGGGGATAGGGTGAGGCATACGATCGACATCACCAGCCACACCGTGACCGTGATGGGGCGCCGGACGGCCGCTGGCGGCATCACCGCTCCTGCAGGTAGCGCAGCGACGCCTCGTAGGAGGAGTCGATCTGCTGCTGGACGCCGCGGGCTATACGCCTAACGCGAAGCTGCCCCGAGACGTCGTTATAAGCAGGTGCTGCGGAACCTCCTGTCGGAAGGACGTGTAGCCGGACCCCATCGGGAATCGAAATCAGATCGCTCGCAAACCGATGACGCCGCGCCACTTCAAAGGCCACCAACCCGACCTCCCAGGGCCACCGGGGCGGTTGAAGGGGCTTCTCCAATCGACCGACCTGCAGCACGTAGATCGTCTGCGCGCCGAGGACCACGGCCCGAGCCACCGGAATGGAATTAACGATCCCGCCATCGATGAAGTGCTCGCCCCCGATCGGAACGGGCGGCAGGATGCCCGGCACCGCGCAGGAGGCCAGAAGGACATCGGCCAGAACCCCCTCGACGAACCAATGCTCGGCGGCCCGCTCGATCGAGGCGGCGACGCATTGGAACGGAACCCCTAGCTGCTCGACGCGCTGAACGGGAAGAGCATCCGAAAGACGTAGCCGGGCGTCCTCGAGCGACTGCAGGTGGGTACCGGTCCGCGCGAGGGTGGTAACCCTGCGCAGGAGCGCACCAGCGGACACCCCCGCGACATTTGAATCGCCCCACAGCTGGCCAATACGCCGAACGCCTTCGACGGTCGGGTCGGCGGCAAACATCGCGCCGTTGATTGCACCGATCGAGGTGCCAAGGATGACGTCGGGCTGGATCGAGCTCTCGGCTAGCGCACGCAGCATGCCGACTTCGTGTGCTCCCAAGATCCCGCCTCCCCCGAGCACGAAGGCGGTCTCGTACGGACCCCGATCGATTCTCACATCAGGTTCCTACCCGCTGTGCTCGAGCTTGCGCGAGACATCCTCGATGGTCAGGGGGGTTGCACGTCGGTTTGGGGTTGGCGGCAGGCAACACCACACACACGCACGCGCGACCCCATCTCGCGAGATCCCGATCACAGCGGCCGCCGACGGGTGGTTCAGGTTTAGGCGAGTCCGGCGATCGGCGGAACTGTGGGGGTGTGGTCTTCGATCAGTCGTCGGGCCATTGCTTTGGCTCGTTGCGCCGCGTTGGGGTCGCCCTCGGCAGCGGAGACGATCGAGCCTTTCATCAGGATGTGCCAGGAGCGGGCGAACGAGTCGGGGTCGCTCAGGTTCGCTTGGTCGGCGAGCTGGCGAACGATCCTGCGGATGTTCTCGAGATGTTCGATGCTCGCTTGGCCGGCTGGGTGGGCGGCGCCGAGTTCGAGCAGCACGTTGATGAACGAGCAGGCCTCGAAGTCGCCGCGGTGAAACCACTCGTCGAACAGGTCGAAGATCGCTAGCAGCTGCTCTTCGGGGGTGCTGGCGCGGCGTCTGGCCTCGGCCTGGACCCAGCCGCGGGTCCAGCGTTGCTCGCGTAGCTCCAGGAACGCGAGGATCAGGTCGTCCTTGGAGGGGAAGTGGCGGTACAGCGTCGCTTTGGTGACGCCGGCCCGGTCGACCAGCTCGTTGATCCCGACGTCGCGCACGCCGCGGCGTGCGAAGAGGTCGTAGGCGGTCGCAAGGATCCGCTCGCGGACGGGCGTTTCCGGGTGGGTCGGGGTTTTCAAGGTGGCGTTCATCCACTACAGCGTAATGCTTGACATACTGGTATGTCTACTGTAGAAAGACTAGTCGTTCTATCAAACATGTATGGAGGCGTTTTTGCACGCGCATTTCAGTCGACGGCAGAACGCCAACGACATCACTGCTCACGCCAGGCACGCGCGATGAGCCGCCAAGCACCTGCGGAACCCAGCGAGTCCACCCGGCAGCACGGTCGAGCGTCGGGTGCCGCGGGCCGCTCGCCGCTCGCGCGGGCCGAGTCGCGAGACCTGTTCGTGCGCTGGCAGCAGGATCGCGATCAAGCGGCACGCGCTGAGCTCGTGGCCCGGTTCTTGCCGCTGGCGCGGAAGCTCGCGCGGCGCTACACCGGCGCGCACGAGCCGTTTGAGGACCTCTGCCAGGTAGCGAGCTACGGCCTGCTAAAGGCGCTGGATCGCTTCGACATCGATCGCGGGACCGCGTTCTCAAGCTTCGCGGTACCGACGATCGTGGGCGAGCTCAAGCGCTATTTCCGCGATCTAGGCTGGTCCGCCCACGTCCCCCGAGGAGCACAGGAACTCGCGCTAAAGGTCCAACGTGCCCAGCAGAAGCTCACCACGAACACCGGGCGCTCTCCCACCGTGGCCGACCTCGCGCAGTACCTGGAACTCAGCATCGAGGACACACTCGAAGGGCTCGAGGCCGCGGCCGCGCACCACACATCTTCGCTCGACCTCCCACGCGATGACAGCGAGGGCGAGGTCGGAACGCTGATCGACACGTTCGGCCAACAGGACGCCGGCTTTCAGCGCGTCGAAGACCTTGCGACGGTAGCCAGCGCAATGCACGCGCTGTCGGAGCGCGATCAGCGGATAATTCAACTCCGCTTCTTCCACGACCGCACGCAAACCGAGATCGCCAAGGAGATTGGCGTCTCCCAAATGCAGATCTCGCGGACCCTGCGACGAGCGATCGCAGCACTTAACCGATCAGCGCTCCCCGAAATCCGCGCCGCAAACGATTAAACGCGTCGCGGTGCTCGATCAGATCGGCGATCAAAAGGTCGACGACGCGGGCGCCGGCCCTTTGCTTGGGATCATCGCGGTCCGGGTATCTTCAGGTGACGGTGGTGGGTCGAGTTCAGCGGGAGGATCTCAGCGAGACCTACGACGCGGTTCCATGGTCGGTGCCGGTTGCCCGGCGCGCGGTCGCCGAGGTTGCCACGAACGCTGGTGTGAGCGGCGAGCGCCTCGACGCGATCCGCCTGGCTGTCTCCGAGGCGGTGACCAACGTGGTCAAGTATGCGTACGGGCGGCGTTTGGGACAGGTCCACGTGACTGCCGCGGTTGCGGGTGCCGAGTTGTGCGTGGTGGTTGCCGACGAGGGCTGCGGCATCCGTCCGCAAGCTGGAGGGAGCGGCCTGGGGTTGGGACTCATGTTGATCGCGGAGGCGTGCGATCAGGTGACGATCGTGAAGCGCGCGGAGCGGGGGATCGAGCTCTGGATGTGGCTTCGGCTCGACGCCGAGGCGGTCACATCGAGCGATCAGTCTCGAGGGTCGGATGCCTCTGCGACCGTTCCCGCTTGGTCGCGTTTCTCCACCACGGTGTAGCCGACTGCTACTTCGGTGATCGTCTCGGCGTCGGGCAGCTCATGGCCGGGCGCGACCACGAACCGTCGCGAATGAGCGCGGACCCGTTCGTATTCGCGCACCGTTAGCTCGATCACCTGATTACAGCCCAGACGCGCGCATTCGCATCGAAACCCGACCGGCCTGTCCTCCTCGCCGGGCCATTGACCTCGTTCGATCGCCTCGTTGACCTCGCGGAACCGTGCCTCGTTCGCAGCGATCCGCCGTTGACCCTCGCCCTCCATCGGCTCAATCCGCGCGACGTGACCAGTCGTTCCAGCGTCCGCCCGTGAGCAGGATGCCGAAGAGACTGCTGGGGGCCAGGGTCAATGCCTCGCCTGCAAAGGTCAGTAATAGTGTCGTCGTCCGCCGACGGCACGCCCCATCGAGCCAAGCAAAACGAAGATCAGTCCGATGACCAGAAGGATGATCCCGATCGACCACAGAATCGCGATCTTCGCGATAAATCCGATTATCAAGAGCACAATGCCGAGGATGATCATTCTTCTTCTTCTCCTGACCGTCACTAGTGTGTCCGCTGGTCCGGCAATACCCTGAACGGGTGTTACCTAACCCAGCGGCAAGCAGCGCCCCGGCGCCAGGTCGCGGCACCTCCCGCCCGACCTTCAGACCGGTGATCTCAGCCCGCCGGACCTGATACTCAGCGCGGTTACGGCCATCGATCAAGGGGTAGGCAGATTCCGGCGACGTCGTCCGTCGGAACTTCAGGGAACCAGCGAGGGAGAAGACTATGGGCAGCACCGCGGCTGACAATCTGTGTGAACGGCTCGTCGAGTGGGATGTGAACACTGTTTATGGGTTCCCCGGCGACGGGATCAACGGCATCCTGGGGGCGCTTCGCCGCCACGAGGATCAGCTTCGGTTCGTTCAGACTCGCCACGAAGAGATGGCCGCGTTCATGGCGTGTGGTCATGCCAAGTTCACCGGCGAGGTTGGGGTATGCCTGGCGACCTCCGGTCCGGGTGCGATCCATCTGCTCAACGGCCTGTATGACGCGAAGCTCGACCATCAGCCGGTGCTGGCGATCGTGGGGCAGACGTTCGTCCGCGCGATCGGTGGTGACTTCCAGCAGGAGGTAAAGCTGCTGGCGCTTTACAGCGACGTCGCCTCGGCTTTCTGCGAGCAGGTCAACGAGCCTTCGAGCGTGCGGCATCTGATCGATCGGGCGCTGCGGATCGCCCAGGCGGAGCGCACCGTGACCTGTGTGATCGTCCCCGCCGATGTGCAGGACATGGAGGCCGTCCCCGAGCAGCCGCACGCGACTCACACTGTTCATTCGGGCGTCGGCTATTGGCGGCCACGGGTGATTCCCCAGCAGTCGCAGCTCCAGCAGGCCGCGGACATCCTCAACGCGGGTGAGAAGGTGGCGATGCTCGTCGGGCAGGGCGCGCTACACGCGACCGACGAGGTGATCGCGGTGGCCGACACGCTTGGGGCCGGGGTCGCGAAGGCGTTGCTGGGCAAGGCGGCGGTGCCTGACGATGTGCCGTTTTGCACCGGCAGCATTGGTCTGCTGGGGACCAAGCCGAGTTGGGACATGATGCAGGGCGCCGACACGCTGCTGATGGTCGGCTCGAGCTTTCCCTATTCGGAGTTTCTGCCCGAGACGGGTCAGGTCAAGGCAGTTCAGATCGATCTGCTGGGGCGCATGCTGAGCATCCGCTACCCGATGGATCTCGCCCTGGAGGGGGATAGCAAGGAGTCTTTGCAGGAGCTCTTACCGCTCCTGCACCACAAGGATGATCGTTCCTGGCAGGAGGAGATCAAAGAAAACGTGGCGGATTGGTGGCGACTGATGGACGAGCAAGGCGAGCCCGTCGACCGCGACGACCGGATCCGCCCGCAGGGGCTGTTCGCGGCGTTGTCGCGCCAACTGCCCGACAAAGCGATCCTGTCGAGCGATTCGGGTTCCGCCGCGAACTGGTACGCGCGGCAGATCAGGATTCGCCGGGGGATGAAGGCGATGCTGTCGGGCAACCTGGCGACGATGGTGCCGGGCGTGCCATATGCGATCGCGGCCAAGTTTGCCTTCCCCGAGCGCGTGTCGATCGCGATGGTGGGAGACGGTGCGATGCAGATGGGCGGGATGGCCGAAATGCTCACGGCGGCGAAGTACTACAAGACCTGGAGCGACCCTCGCCTGATAATCCTGGTGCTCAACAACGAGGATCTCAACCAGGTCACCTGGGAACAGCGGGTGATGGAGGGCGACCCCAGGTTCGTGGCTTCCCAGGAGATCCCCTACCTCGATTACGCCGCGTACGCCGAGCTGATCGGACTGCGCGGAATCAAGGTGACGGAGGCGGCAGAGATCGAGGAAGCGTGGCGCCAGGCGCTGAGCGCGGATCGCCCGGTGATCATCAGTGCGCTGACTGACCCGAACGAGGCGCCGCTGCCTCCCCACATCACCTTCGAGCAGGCCAAGGGATTCGCGAAATCCGTCGCCGCCGATCCCGGCGAGGGCCTGCCGGGCGCGGTCCAGTCAATACGCGAGAAGGCCCACGAGTTCCTCCCCGGGCGCTGAGATGCGGGTCCTCGGGCAGCGTCGCTCCAAGCCATCGGCCGAGCATCGCATCGATCGCTGGCTGGCCAACGTCGAGCACGGTCGGTTCGAGCGATCGCTGTCGGGCCTGACCGCGTTTGCCGCGGCGGTTACGACGGCGGAGATTTATCTCGAGCATTATCGGGCGAGCTTCGGCAACAAGATGATGTGGAGCCCGATCGTCGTCACCCCGCCGGTGATGGTCGCCGGGATCGGCGGTGTGTTCAGCCGCAAATGGGCCAAGACGTATCTCCCGATCACCGCGTTGATCTACACGGCCAACGGCCTGATCGGCGAGTATTACCACGCGCGCGGGGTGGCCCGGCGGCCGGGGGGATTCGGCCAGGCGAGCTACAACCTGGCCATGGGGCCGCCGATCATGGCCCCGGGACTGATGACGATCGTCGGCCTCCTCGGGCTGCTCGCTGCGGTGCTGCGACGCGAGGACTGATCGATGGCTGAACAGCGTGACTTGCGCGCGCCCGATCATCTGCCGAACCTGCGCCAGCCCGGTGAGCCGCGGGATCCATCGTGGCTACCACATCAGCGCCGGGGCGTCTCGCCCCAGATGATCGGCCGTTACCCCGACTACGACGTGATGGAGAACGCCGAGAACTGGGATGAGGCCACCCGCAGAGTGGTCGAGGGGCGCCTCCAGCTCTCCGGTCAGCTGAGATTCTTCACCGCGCAGGAGGAGCCGACGGTGCGCGCCCTATGTGATGTGGTGACCGCTCAGGACTCCGAGCCCCGAGTGCCGGTGGCCGAGATGGTCGACGAGAAGCTCGCCGCCGGGCGTCTGGACGGCTATCGCTACGCCAACATGCCGCGGGACACCGACACATGGCGGCTGGTGCTGCGCGGTCTGGACGAGACGGCGGCCGGCCGTTACGGTCGTGATTCGTTTGCCACTTGCGATGCGCAGGCCCAAGAGGCAATTGTCGCTGCGCTGGCAGAAGGATCGCTGAGCGGCGGCGCGTGGGATGAGCTCGACTGCGCGCGAGCGTTCTCCGTCTGTATGCGCGCGATTGTGGCCGCGTTCTACTCACACCCATGGGCATGGAACGAGATCGGCTACGGTGGGCCGGCTTATCCGCAGGGTTACATGCGTCTGGGCCCGACCAGCGTCCTCGAGCCGCACGAGCGTCCCGGCGCAACCGCCGAGGATCCAGTCCGTGTCGCCCGGGAGTGGGAGCCGTGAGCAACCGGTGGCGGGGATTGCTGAAGGGCGCGGTCGGACCCAGAGCGAACGATTCGCGCTACTTGCTCGACGTCGACCGCCGCGACCTGCCCGGCCAGGACACGATGGCGCGCTACCCGGAAGCGGATCAGGTCGATCTGTGTATCGTCGGCGCCGGTGCCGGCGGGTCTGTGCTCGCTCAACGGCTAGCCCGCCACGGCTGGCGGATCGTGGTCCTCGAGGCTGGTCCGTTCTGGCATCCCGACGAGGACTGGGTGTCGGACGAGGCCGGCTCGCACCAGCTCTACTGGACCCAGGAGCGAGTGATCGGCGGCGATGACCCGATCGAGCTCGGGAAGAACAACTGCGGTCGCGGAGTGGGCGGTTCGATGGTCCACTACGCCGGCTACTGCCCACGGTTTCATCCCTCAGACTTCGAGACCTTCACGCGCGACGGGGTCGGCGCGGACTGGCCGATTGACTACTCGGACCTGAAGCCGCACTACGAGGAGCTCGAGCGCGAACTGCCAGTGGCTGGACAGGATTGGCCGTGGGGAGATCCCCACCGATATCCGTTCTCCCCCCATCCGATCGGCGCTGGGGCTCAGATCCTGTGGAAGGGCGCGATCGCGGAGGGGATCGAGATGCGAGTCGGCCCGGTGGGGATTGTCAACGGTACGTTCGGCAACCGCCCGCACTGCATTTACCGCGGTTTCTGTCTGCAGGGCTGCAAGGTCAACGCCAAGGCGAGTCCCTACGTTACCCACCTCCCGGACGCACTCGCGCACGGTGTAGAAATTCGTCCTAACAGCATGGCGGTCCGGGTCGAAATCGACGAGGCGGGCGGCCGGGCGACGGGTGTCACGTATGTCCGCGAGGGCGAACATAAGGAGCGCCGGCAGCTGGCCAAGATCGTCGCCGTCGCCGGCTACTCGATCGAGACCCCGCGGCTGCTGCTGCACTCGACGTCCAAGCGCTTCCCGAACGGTGTGGGTAACGACGAGGATCAGGTCGGTCGTTACGTGATGGTGCAGGGTGCGACGCAGACCGCCGGTCGCTTCCCCGACGAGCTGCGAATGTATAAGGGACCCCCGCCAGAGGTTTCCTCCGAGCAGTTCTATGAGACCGATCCCTCGCGGGGCTTCGCGCGCGGATTCTCGATCCAGACCGTGTCGCCGCAGCCGATCGGGTGGGCTGAACACGTGCTCGCCGACGGTCACTGGGGTCGCGCTATGCGCGAATACATGCGCGACTACAACCACTGGACCACAGTCGGGGTTCTCAACGAGCTGTTACCCCACGCCGAGAATCGCGTCACGCTGGACCACGACACCGACCCCTACGGGATGCCGGTGGCCCGATTTGATCACAGCCGTTCGGAAAACGACAAAGCGAACATGACTTACTCGACACAGATCATCAAGGGCATCCTGGAGGCCGCGGGAGCGCAGGACGTCCTCACGATCCAGCGCTACGCCCACCTGGTCGGCGGCGCGCGAATGGGACGGAGTCCGAAGGAGAGCGTCGTCAACGCCGACCACCGCGTGTGGGCCGTCCCGAACCTGTTTGTGTGCGACGGCAGCGTCTGCCCCACCCAGGGCGCGGCCAATCCGGCGCTCACGATCATGGCGCTCGCCTCCCGGCTGGCCGAGCGTCTGGCCACCGGCGCGGCGAGCTGATGGTTCCCGCTTCGGTGGCATAGCACGGGTCAAATTGCGACATAGGAGCAGTAGATGAGCAGTAACAAGCCGCAGGTCGTCGTGGTCACCGGATCCTCAGGTGGAATTGGCAGGGCCACGGCGCATGCGTTTGCCAAGCGCGGAGCCCACGTGGGGCTGTTGGCGCGGGGTCGAGAGGGGCTGGAGGAGGCGGCCCACGAGGTGCGGGCGCTGGGTGGTCAGGCGCTGGTTCTCACCACCGATGTCGCCGACCACGAACAGGTCGAGGCGGCGGCGGTCGCGGTCGAGGAGCGCTTCGGGGATATCGACGTGTGGGTCAACGACGCGATGGCGACAGTGTTCGCGCGATTCATCGATACCGAGCCGGAGGAATTCAAGCGCGCGACAGAGGTCACCTATCTCGGCGCCGTGTACGGCACGATGGCCGCACTTCGGCGAATGACAGCCCGCGACCAGGGCACCATCGTCCAGGTGGGCTCGGCGCTGTCGTACCGTGCGATTCCCCTCCAGGCCGCGTACTGCGGCGCGAAGTTCGGGATCCGTGGGTTCACCAACTCGATCCGCACTGAGCTGCGGCACGACAACAGCCACGTGCAGATCACGATGGTCCAGCTGCCCGGGGTGAACACCACGCAGTTCAACTGGTGTCGATCGAAGCTGCCGAAGCATCCGATGCCGGTTCCCCCGATCTACCAGCCCGAGGTGCCCGCCGAAGCGATCTTCTGGGCCGCGCAGCACCACCGTCGCGAGGTGTGGGTCGGCTACAGCACCGTGCTGGCCATCCTGGGTAATCGCCTCGCTCCCACCATCGCTGACCGGTACCTAGCCAAGACCGGGTTCGGCGGCCAGCAGGTCAGTGATATGCCGGTCAGCCCTGAGCGCCCCGAGAACCTGTTCGAGCCGGTCCAGAGCGAGTCGGCCACGCACGGAATCTTCGACGATCAGGCCAAAACGCGTAGCCCGCAGCTGTGGGCAGCGACGCACCGCCGGGCGCTCGCTGGCGCTCTGGCTGTCGTCGGGGCGACCGCGGCCGGCGCCGTCAGGCTGGCCCGATGATCTCAGCCGCCGCCCGCAAGACCATCGTGTCCGGCGAGCTGCCTCACATCCTGCGCGAGTACGCGCTGCTGGCCGACGGTGAGCGCGGCGTAATCGTGGGGCCGCGCGGCGGCTACGTGTGGATGTGCTTTCCCCACTGGGACTCGGGCGCGATCTTCTCCACGCTGATCGGCGGTTCCGGAGTCTTTGCGATCACTCCGCGGGATCGCTACGTGTGGGGCGGCTACTACGAGCCCGGCAGTCTGATCTGGCATAGCCGGTGGGTGACCGCCGAGGCGACGATCGAGTGCCGCGAGGCGCTCGCGCTGCCCAGCCGCCCGGACCGGGCCGTGATCCTGCGCCGGGTGATCGCCCGCAAGGGAGTCGCGAGGGTCGACGTCGTGCTCAACCCGCGCGCAGAGTTTGGCCAGAGCGCACTGAAGAAGCTTCGCCAAGCCGACGACGGACGGTGGACCGGTGAGCTCGAGCGGGTCCGGATGTGCTGGACCGGCGGCCATGACGCGACACCGCAGCCCGATGGCCACCGCGGCAAGGCGCTAACCCAGGCGCTCGAGCTTCAGGAAGGTAGCCATCACGATTTCGTGCTCGTTCTCGACGCGGAAGATGCGGGTGATCCGCCGGACCCCGATCGAGCATGGCAGGCCACGGCCGCCACTTGGGCCGACCGGGTCCCCGCGTTCGAGGAGACGGTGGCCCCACGCGACGCCCAACATGCCTACACGGTGATGTCGGGAATGACCAGCGAGGGCGGCGGAATGGTGGCGGCGGCGACGACTTCATTGCCCGAACGCGCCGAGCAGAACCGAAACTACGACTATCGCTACGTCTGGATCAGAGACCAGTGCTACGTCGGTCAAGCCGTGGCCAAGGCGGGTCCCCACCCGCTGATGGACGCTGCGGTGCGGTTCGTCACCGATCGGCTCCTGGCCGACGGTGCGCAGCTCAAGCCCGCCTACACGATTAGGGGTGGTCCCGTGCCCGAGCAGCGTCAGCTCAACCTGCCCGGCTACCCGGGTGGCTCAGACATCGTCGGCAACTGGGTCACTCAGCAGTTTCAACTCGACGCGCTCGGCGAGGTGCTACTTCTGTTGTCCGCCGCCGGCGGCCACGATCGCCTCGACGCCGACAGCTGGCGCGCCGCCGAGGTGGCCGCCGCCGCGATCGAACAGCGCTGGCAGGAGCCGGACACCGACGCCGGCATCTGGGAGCTCGATCCCGACGCATGGACCCACAGCCGCTTGATTTGCGCCGCCGGACTGCGCGAGATCGCCCAGCGCGGACCCGGTGGCGAGCGGGCGGCTCATTGGGTCTCGCTCGCCGACCGTTTGGTCTCCCACACCTCCGAGCACGCACTTCACAGCTCTGGGCGCTGGCAGCGCTCGCCCGGAGATCGACGCGTCGATGCCGCGCTGCTGCTGCCCGCCATCCGCGGTTCGATCCCGGCGTCTGACCCGCGGACCCTCGCGACCCTGCAGGCGATCCAGTCCGAGCTCACGCGCGATGGATACTGCTACCGCTACCGGCCCGACGAGCGGCCGCTGGGAGCGTCCGAAGGAGCGTTCCTACTGTGCGGATTCTGGATGGCCTTGGCCCATGCCCAGCAGGGCGACCACGTCAACGCCGCCCGCTGGTTCGAGCGCAGCCGCGGCGCCTGCGGGCCCCCCGCCTTGTACTCAGAGGAGTTCGACGTCTCCCAACACCAGCTGCGGGGCAACCTTCCCCAGGCCTTCGTGCACGCACTCCTGCTCGAATGTGCCGTCGAACAGTTCACGCACGCCGACGCGGGATCCCAGATTTGACGGAAGCGCGCGGATCGCGAACTGTGGGGGAGCTCACGCTTCGCGAGGGGGACCTCAGTGAAGGTTGTCTTTCCGAGCGCCGCACGGCCAGGTGGCCGGAGCCGACGGCAGTTCTCGGCTTTCGCCCTATTACATTCTGGCGCATGACCGCCCCTCGATGGCAGCGCGAAATTGGACCCGGACGCGCCGGCCGTGCGGTCCTACCCGCGGTGGCTGCCGCATAAACGAGAGCGCCTGTAGGAATATGACAACAACTGTTGCCCTCACCTCGTGACATCCGCTTGACGTGTGGCGAGCCGGGGTAGGTTCGAGTCAGGAGATCGTCGATCGTCGGCGGTTCCGGGGACGAACCAAAAAAGGAGAGTGGACCCATGATCTGGGTGCTGCTAGTAGTTGTCGTAGTTCTGTTGGTGATCGTCGGAATTCTCGTTGCACGTCAGCGACGGTCTCGGAGATTGAAGGATGAGTTCGGACCGGAGTACGGCCGCGTCGTAGCGGAGCGGGGCGACCAGCGCACCGCCGAGAAGGAGTTGGCGGATCGCCGTCAGCGAGTCGGTAAGTTTGAGATTCGGCCGCTCGATCCGGCCGCCCGCGAGCGTTACCTGGCGCAATGGGGGGCGGCTCAGCGCTATTTCGTAGATGAACCGGTGGGTGCCGTTGGTCAAGCCCACGAGCTTGTGCAGCGAGTGATGGACGACCGCGGCTATCCGGTCGATGAGGACTTCGAGCAGCGGACGGCCGACATCTCCGTGGAGCATCCGGTGGTAGTCGAGAACTATCGAGCCGCCCAAGAGATTTCGATCCGAGCTCACAACGGACAGGCCAACACCGAACAGTTGCGGCGGGCCATGGTCCACTTCCGAGCTCTGTTCGACGACCTGCTCGCTCCCGGCGACGACAGGCAGACGGATGATTCCGCGACCGAGGTGGCGCACGACAACGGTGCGACCGCAGTTCCACAACAAACGACGCCGAGGGGATGACCGATGGCACGCAATACAGAAACACTGAGCACTCGCGACCTGGCCTCGCCAAACGACCGGGCAGGTGGCGTCGGGACGTCGGAGGACGATATGCGGGACGTAGCGGCCACTGAAGGACAGGCCGGAGTCGACGACCAGGCGGCGCCCGCCGCGGAGGCGACACGTCTCCCCGCCGACGAGGAAACGCAACTCCCCGCCAGCGAGGAGACAGCGCCCCCGCGCGAGGTCCGGACGGTGGCCTCCGCCGGAGACCAGAGCGGCGCGGCGCGCGGGCCGGGTGCCGACCTCGGTACCGAGAGCGTGGCCCGCGAGCCTGCGGCCGAGGACAGGCCACCGAGGTCGACGCACGCCGTTTCGGCGCCGGAGCCGGACGCCGAGGCAGAGCGCCCTTCGACGGGTGCGGCGGCCTCCGCCACGAACGGCGGCGGGTCGCTGCTTCCGGCCGCTATGGACGCCACGTTCCAAGAACGGTGGAAGGAGATCCAGACCCGGTTCGTCGACGAGCCCCGAGGGGCCGTCGAGGACGCCGATGGCTTGGTCGCGAACCTCATGCAGCAACTCGCAGAGGGCTTCGCCAAAGAACGCGAACGGCTCGAAGCACAATGGGGCCGCGGCGAAGACATTTCCACCGAAGACCTGCGGGTCGCGCTGCAGCGCTATCGGACCTTCTTTCAGCGCCTGCTGTCGACCTGACACTCGAAGCCGGATCACTCCTCGAGGCCCCGCGGACGCCGTGGGGCCTCGGCGCGTTGTGGCTGAGAAGATTGCGTGAGCCGCCCATCCGCGTGCCCTGCGCTTCTCATTACTCGCCAAAGGAGTGGCGCGTGGTTCACCTCCGGGTAGTCATAGACCAGCCGCGGAGAAGGCAACCAGGACTGAATTTCAAGGAGAGCGTATGGCCGATAAAGCGATGGATGTCTACCTCAACGATCATCTGGCGGGGGCGATGCTGGGAAGCGATCTCGCCGAGCAGATCAGATCCCAGAATCAGAAAACGCCGCTCGGGGAGTTGATGGGGGTGCTCGCACCCCAGATCGAGCAGGATCGTCAAACGCTGATCGCGCTGATGGAACGTCTGGACAGTTCCAAGAATCCGGTCAAGCAGGCGGGTGCCTGGGTGACAGAGAAAGCCAGCCGGGTCAAGTTCGCGGGCGTGAGCTCGGGCGAGCCTGAGCTTGGCAGGTTCATGGCGCTGGAGAGCCTTGCGCTCGGCGTGCTGGGCAAACTCAAGCTATGGAAGACGCTTCAGCAGGTAGCTGATCGGTATCCCGCGATCGCCGCGGTCGACCTCGACGAGCTGATCGATCGCGCCAAATCGCAGTACGACCTATTGGAACGCGAGCGACTAGCGGCAGGCGCCCGGGCGCTCGGTTCCGCCTACGTCACGGCATGACCACCCTCCACGCGCGGAGTTGCTCGGCCGGCCGGCAGCCCGAAAGCTCCCGGTCCAGAACACGATACGAACCTATGCCTCTAGCGGTCATCTTTGATATCGACGGGACTCTGGTGGATACCAACTACCAGCACGCGCTGGCGTGGTATCGAGCGTTTCGCCAGCACGGCGTCGTCATGCCAATCTGGCAGGTCCACCGCGCGATCGGGATCGGCAGCGACCGCGTCGTGGAGATGCTCGCCGGCGAACATGTCGAACAACAGATGGGTGACGCCCTGCGCGAGGCCCAGGGCCCGCTGTATCAGGAAATGATCGATGAAGTCGAGCCGATGAAAGACGCCCACGAATTGCTTCGCGACCTCAAACACGCCGGCCACCCGTTGATCCTCGCCAGCTCCGCCAAACAGGAGGAGGTCGAACGCTACATCGGTCTGCTCGACGCCCGAGACTTCGTCGATGGCTACACGACATCCGCCGACGTCAAGGCCAGCAAACCCGAGCCAGACATCGTCAACGCGGCCACGGAGAAGGCCGGGGGCGGCCCCGCGGTCATGATCGGAGACAGCACCTGGGATTGCAAGGCCGCCACCCGGGCAAAGCTGCCCAGCATCGGCGTGCTCACCGGGGGTTTCTCAGAGCAAGAACTCACCGAGGCCGGAGCGACCGTCGTCTTTGATTCCGTGGAGCACCTCCGCGATCACCTCAACACGACCACGCTGCAAGACACGGTCGGCCGCTAGCAGTGAATGGGAGGCGATCGATCGCGCCGGTGATTTCGAAGACGCGGTGCACTGCGCGTGGCGCTGGGATGTTTGCGAGCTCCCAGTGTCCTGCTGGGCTCGGGCGTGGGCGGCGATGAGGACGTGCAGTGGAGTGGAGTCCAGGAACTCGACGCCTCGGAGGTCGATCACGATCCGCGTGAATCCGGCGTCGACCGGTAGCCCGATTTCCCGTTGGAACTGACCGGCGGTGACGAGGTCAAGTCGTGGAGGGCATTTGATTCAGCGTTGTCAGGGCACCGCAGACGGTTATGGCGACAGCCAGACTTTCGAGTTCGGAGGCTCGTCATCGTCGATCGCCTTGAGGGCGGTCAGGTCGATGACGAACTGTCCACACGACGGTCCGGGCCCGACCGCGACAGACGATGTACAGACATGCGCTCGCGCCGATGAGATCTTCACCGCAGGGGGGTTTTGCAAAAAGGGGTGCGAGGAAGTCAGCGAGCCGACGGCGGGGACCGGCTGTCGCGGGCAACACCGAACGCTTCAGGGGCAAGCCGGCCGTCGATCAGATCTGCCGCCACGTCGCTGAGCCGGCGGTTGTTCTCGCGCGCAAAGGCGCGCATCCGCGCGAACGCCGCATCGACGTCGATCTGGCGGCGCTCGGCGAGCATGCCCTTCGCCTGCTCGATGATCACCCGGCTGTTGAGCGCGCCCTGCAGCCCCGCGATCACACTCCGCGACTCCCGGACCGTGCGCTCCTGCAACAGCGCGATCGCCGCGATGTCAGCCATCCCCTGGCCCAGAGCCAGATCAGGCTCAGCCATCCGCCCCGTCTGCGAGCGAAACAAGTTCATCGCCCCGATCGTCTCCCCACGCACCCGCATCGGCAGCGCCTGCACCGACCGAAACCCCTGCTCAACGGCCGCGGGCGCAAACTGCGGCCAGCGCTCGCCCTCGGCCGCTAGGTCCTCGCTGAACACCGGCACTCCCTGGCGGTAGCACTCGACGCACGGGCCCTCGTCACGCTGGGACTGCAACAACTCAAGCGCTTCCGAGCGCTCACTGGAGGACGCCATCACCCGCAAAAGCCCGGCGGCATCGGCCAACAGCAGCCCGGCCTCCGCGCAGTCCAACAGCTCCGCACAGCGCTCCGCCAGACGCTGCAAGAACTCGATGACGTCGAACTCGTCGACCATCGTGTCCGCCAGCTCTACGAACGTCTCAACAATCCGCTGCTCTCGCGACATCACAAAGATCCCCGGCGCGGCCACGCCGTCGGGCGCATTATGCCCCACCGCCACACTCGCTCGCCAGTCGTGCTGAGGGCTCCAGCCGCAGCCGGTGCGCAACCACCTCGCGGGCGATGTCCCGCATCGGGCGCCCCTCGGCGAACGCGTACGCGCGCAACCGCACAAACGCCTCATCCAAACCCACCCCAAGCTGAACCGACACGATCCCGGTCGCCTGGTGAACCTCGGCCCAGTGAGGCGGCTCCCCCGCCAACAGCTCATGCAGGGCATCGGCCGGCGCCCCGGACTGCAACCCCAGGATCACCCACGTCGCCAGATCGGCCAGCACCAGCCCGTACGCCATCCCCTCGCCGTCAAGCCCGCTGGGCCGTTCGCGGTTGACCACCAGCACCCCGAGGCGGATCGCCCCCAGGCGCAACGGGAACGCGAACACCGCCAGCACACCCGCGGCAACCGCAGCCGGCGCGAACGCCGGCCAACGCGCCACTTGCGGGCGGGCGAGATCCGGCTCGAGCACCGGTTCCATGCTCGCCCACGCATCCACGCACGGCCCCTCCCCCAACTCGAACTGAAGCTCCTGCACCACCTTCGTACCTGAACCGCAGACCCCCGCCGTACCTCGCAACTCGCCGTCCACAATCAACGAAATCCCCGCCCCCCGCACCGACAACAACCCCACCGTCGCGCAGCACAACCGAACCAGAGCCGTGGGACAATCCCCATCGAGGTCCGCCATCGCCGCCAACACCACGCTCAGCCGATCGGTCGGCACACACCCACATTAGCCCAAATCAGTGGCCTCGCTATCGAGCGCCATCCGCCGCAACAGGCCGCGGCTGCCGCTGGGCCGCTCAGATCATCAGTCGCATGGCAACTCGAGCCACGGTCCGGGCCGCTCGAGCTCAAACCACACGTGTGAGCTGTCAGGACAGACACCCCAGTGGGTTGAACAACTGCGCCCCGAGCGTGATCCGGCCCCGGCCGTGCCTCACGGCATTGCTCACCAGCTCGCTGACCAGCAGCCTCGCCTAACCCACCCGAGGACGCTGGCAAAGCGCTCCCCCCGCGTTCCAACACCATCCGTAGGCACGCGCTGGACGACCGTCGGCTCGCTCGGGCAGGCTGGCACCATCCATGTAGATGGTGGTAGGATGGTTCACAGATGGAGCGACCGTGGGGACACGACGAAGATGGTTGAGGCCGAAAGGAGCGAAAAGATCACGATCAACGTCGGGCCTGTCGACCTGGGTCAGATCGACCTGCTCGTCGGCGAGGGGTTTTTCGCGAACCGCACCGATTTCATTCGTACGGCCATTCGGCGGCAGCTCGAAAGCCGGTCAGACGCCGTAGAGAGAACAGTGGCCCGACGCGAGCTGGTTCTCGGCATCGAGCACTACAGCCGCGATGCGCTCGAGCAGCTCCAGGACGCTGGTCAGATGGTGGAGCTGCGCGTTCTCGGGTTGGCCACCATTGCCGATGACGTGTCACCCGAGCTCGCTCTCGCGACGATCGCGAGGGTCGAGGTCCTCGGCGCCTTTCGGGCGCCCCGGGCGGTGAAAGCGGCGCTCGCCTCGCGCACCACATGATCACCTGCCAAGCCGGGCAACCCCGATTGCTCCTAGCGGTGCGTACATCCAACGACCGATGTCTCGGCGCGAGCCGATCACGCCCCTGAAAGGAACTTGCAATGAGCCCCGATAGGCACATCGCGATGGCCGAGGCGTTGCGCCTCACGCGTGCTGGGCGGTTGACCGAGGCCACCGCGGTATTGCAGCGGGGTCTGGCGAGCGTCGGCGCCGCCGCGCCCCGCAAATCGACCGCCGCGCAGCCTCTGGCCGCGGTCGGCCATCTTCGATTGCCGGTGTCAAACATTGTCCCAGCAAGATGGCCAGAACTGCCGCGCGCTTATGCCGCGTCTGCCCCCCAGCGTGTGACTGAGGACCGCCAGTTCCCGCTACCCGGCTCGCCGGACACCGTCAGTCCGGCCGACTCGCCCGGAGCCGGACGGACAACTGGTGATGGGGCAGCGGCGAGAGCTGCCGCCGGGCCGGGTGGTGAGATCCGCCACCTCACCCACGCCGAGCCCGCCGGGACGCGGAGCTACGACCTCTACATTCCGACCGGCTACGCCGGTGAAGCCGTTCCACTCGTGGTCATGCTCCACGGGGGCAAACAGGACGGATCGGACTTTGCCGCCGGCACACGAATGAACGAGTTCGCCGAGCAGTACACATTCCTCGTCGCCTACCCGGAGCAGTCGAGGGCAGCTAACAACGGTCGCTATTGGAACTGGTTCTCCGCGTCTCACCAGCAGGCCAATGCGGGCGAGCCGGCAATCATCGCCGGCATCACCCGGGAGGTCATGCGCGATCTCGTCGTCGATCCGACTCGCGTTTACGTCGCTGGGCTTTCCGCCGGTGGCGCCATGGCCGCTGTCATGGCCGCGACCTACCCAGACCTGTACGCGGCGGTCGGGGTTCACTCGGGGATCGCCTACGGCGCCGCGCACGACGTCGGCTCCGCCTTCGCAGCGATGCGAACCGGGGGTACGCCCGCCCCGACCAGCACCATGCCGCTAATCGTCATCCACGGCGACCGGGACACGATCGTGGCTCCGGTCAACGCGAACAAAGTGATCGCCTCTCGACTCGCGGTTGGCGACATCAGAGACCAGGATGCGCCGATCACGACGCGCATCAACCGCGGGCGCAGCTACACCCGCACCGTCCACCGCAATCTCGACGGGATCGCCGTGGCGGAGTCCTTGATTGTCGAGGGCGGCGGTCACGCCTGGTACGGCGGCAGTCCCGCTGGCTCCTATACCAGTTCGGATGGCCCTAACTCCTCGGCCGAGATGATCCGGTTCTTCCTCCAGCACCGAGGCCCGGCCCACAGCCCGAACCTGCGCTCTAACACACGGTAGCCGCGCGGCGCCGGAGGCCGGGCGGGCTTGACGAACTCCGATCACGGTCCTGATGGAAAGCCGGCACCGATCGACGCTGTTGAGTCAGCGCGCTGACGAGAGGCTTCTCCCGAAGCGGCTCGCGTAGCAGTATGATTGGTGCTTAGTTTTTGCTCAGTTCCGCGCCGCTCCAGACCTCGGTGGCGTACCTGATAAGTCAGGCACGACGTCTGGATGGATTTGGATCTTCACGAGCCCCACGAGACGGTTGTCGACACGGAGGTTGGACGCGCGCTGGACAGCGACCGCCGCTCGTCGCCCGGGCTGTTTCACCTCGCGGTCGACGCCGATCGGCGGTGAACTTGTCTGTACGCGACCATCCGGCGCAAAGGTCAGAGGCGGTCATCACCCTCCAAGACGGTCGCGACCCATCAGCTATTGCGGCGCTCAAACGAAAGCTAGACGGGGCGCTGTTCGCCGGCCGCAGCGTGATCGTGATCGACCTTCTCGCCGTCAGCGATCTCGACACCGAAAGCCTCGGTGGTCTATGCCAAGCTTTGCGGCATGCGAGCGGTGGCGCCACGAGCCTGGCGATCGTCGGCGCGGACAGCCGCGTTCGGTGGGTGCTTGAGCTCTGCGAGATCAGCAGGTTAGAGTTTCACCCGTCGGTCAAAACGGCCTTGGCGCATCGCCGCGCCGGCCGTATACAGCGAGTGCGCTGGCGCTGGCGCGAGGCTCTCGCGCCAGCGCGTGATCTGAACCGACCACCGTCCGGGGTGTCCTAATCAGCGGACTTGCCTGGCGACCCGCCGGCGTGCCGGCTCGCCGCTGCGAGCAGTAATACGACGGCTTTCCGCGGGTGTTCAGGTCCTCGGCGAGGGGACGTAACACGGGGGTGATTATCGGCGTGGCGATCCGGAAAGCATCAGGGTGAAAATGGCCACGCAGCAGCTGCTTGATGATCTGCACGCCGATGCCGCGGCAGAGGCCGGCGCGAGCGCCGATAACGAGTTTGGTCGAAGTGGCCGTCGGTTTGACCGGAGCTCGCCGTTCTTCGTCGGTTTTGTCGGGGCATTGGGAGTCGCTTGTGCTCTTGCGCTGGCCTACGTTGCCGTGGCCGCGGGCCAGATTCTTGTCCTGATTGGTTTGGCGTTCTTTCTCGCCGTGGGGCTGGATCCGGCGGTGAGGTGGATCCACCGTCGAGGAATTCCGCGGACAGTGGCGGTGATCCTGGTGCTGGCGGCCGCGGTCTGCGTGTTCGCGCTGTTCCTGGCCTTCGCGGTTCCGCTCGCGGTCACTCAGGCAAGTCATCTCGCGAAGGAGATTCCGGGATACCTGCGGAGCATCGAGAACCATCACACTGAGCTCGGCAAACTCAACGCGAAGTACCACATAGTGAGCCGGTTGCAGAAGCTGGCCGAGGGGGATACGTCGGTGGGAATGATCGTGGGCGCGGGCGAGTTCATTCTCAATCTGTTCGCGGCGGTGGTCCTGGTCACGATCTTGACGGTCTACCTGCTGTTCGATCTCCCGCGCGTAAAGCGCGGTCTTTACAGACTCGCACCGCGCAGCCGACGGGCGCGGATGGTGCTGCTCACCAACGAGATCCTCGACCGCGTGGGCGGCTACGTCTTGGGGAACCTCTTCACGTCAGCGATCGCGGGGCTCGGGACGGTCGCCTGGGCTCTGATCTTCGGTATCCCCTACGCGGTATTCCTCGGACTCCTGGTCGCGCTGCTCGATCTGATCCCGATCATCGGCTCGACGATCGGCGGGATCATCGTCTCGCTGATCGCGCTCACGGTCTCGTTGCCACTTGCGATCGCCACGGCGATCTTCTACATCCTCTACCGCCTGCTCGAGGACTACCTGCTGACGCCGAGGGTGATGACCCGCACAGTGGCGGTGCCTGGCCTGGTCACGGTGGTCGCGACCGCCATCGGCGGCGCCCTGCTCGGCATCATCGGCGCGCTCGTCGCGATCCCGGTCGCCGCGGCGATCAAGCTCCTACTCGACGAGGTCGCGGCGCCGAGCCTCGACAACAACTGACCCGCAGAGGATCAGGATGCAGCCCATCCCCGCGCCGTAGCGAGCGACAGCGCCCACAGTCGCTCGGCGGCGTCGGGATCGAGCGCGTAGGGTGCGACGCCGGAGGGGGCGGTGCTGGCGGTCTCAGACGACACCGTCTCGGCCTCGTTGCAGTCCTCGAAGTAGCGCCCGCCCACGCCGTCCAGTTGGGGAGAGGTCGCGACCAGCACGGTCGTGGCCGCGCCCTGGGCGACCGTCTTGAACCGCACCGGCGCGCCGTCGATCGTCTGAGTCGACGTTCCGCTCCTCGCCGCGGCGGCGCGCAACTTCGCCACTTGTTCCGGATCCATGTAGCGAGCCAGGTTGGTGTCCAAGATCCCGCCGGGGTGGACCGCGTTGGCGGCGATCCCGTCGGCCGCCCAGTGATTGGTCGCTGCGACCGCGAACAGCACGTTGGCGGTCTTCGACTGGCCGTAGGCGGGCCAAGGGTCGTACGGGCGCGAGCTGAAGTTGATGTCGTCGAACACGACCGGCGAGCGGAGGTGGCCGCGGGAGCTGAGCGACACGACTCGGGCGTTGCCGGCGGCGGCCAGCGCGTCGTGGAGGCGGAGCGCGAGCACGAAGTGGCCGAGATGGTTGGTCGCGAATTGGAGCTCCCAGCCGTCCGGCGTCAGCTCGAGCGCGGGCAGCGCCATCACGCCGGCGTTGTTGACGAGGATGTGGAGCGGCTCGGTCCAGTTGTCCGCGAAAGCGGCGACCGAGGCCGGATCGGCGAGATCTAGCGGTCCGACGTGAACGGAGTCGTTGCCGGTCGCGTCGCGGATCTCGATCGCGGTTCGGTCGCCGGCGTGGTTGTTGCGGACGGCGAGCGTGACCGCGGCGCCGGCGCTCGCCAGCGCGCGAGCGGTTTCGACGCCGATCCCGGACGAGCCGCCGGTGACGATTGCGTGCTGGCCGGAAAGATCGATCCCCTCGATGACCTCGGCGGCCGTCGAGTCGAATCCGAATGGGGTGTGAATGCGCGTAGTCGATGTCATGACCAGAGTGTTGGCCACCGGGCCCTCGCCGACAAGAGATCCATTGATCCTGGCAGTGACAGGACCAGGCTCGACCTTCCGACCGCGCGTATCGTTGTCGAGAACGTGGCCGGCGAGAACCTGATCGGCGGTACCTCCGCGCGCGGCGCGAGCTAATCCAGCCCGCGGACGTCGGGCTGCCACAGCTCGCTGGGCGCCGGCGCGTGCCCGGCCTCCGTCGCGAGGAGGTCGCGATGCTGGCCGGCATCGCCCAGCTGATATCGACCTGGCATGAGACGCCCGGCTACCTGTACGGCCGCTACATGGACGTGCTGGCGGCGAATCCGCTCGCCACCGCGCTGGCGCCGTACTACACCCCGGGCGAGAATCTCGTGCGGACCACGTTCCTCGACCCGCGGCTCCGCCACCGCTACGAGGACTGGGACCGGGCCGCCGCCGCGACCGTCGCGGCGCTGCGGGCGCTCGTCGGCCCCGATGCCGACGATCCCCAGTTGAACGAGCTCGTCGGCGAGTTGTCAGTTCGCAGCGAGCGCTTCCGTCAGCTGTGGGCCCGCCACGACGCGCGACCGAAGCGCAGCGGGGTGACGAACATCCACCACCCACAGCTCGGCGCGCTGGAGCTGAGCTACGAGAAGCTCCCGATCCCGGACGCCGATCGCCAGACCCTGTGCATCTACCACGCCGCGCCGGGCAGCGCCAGCGCTCAAGCGCTCACCCTACTCGCGACGACCACCGCCACCGAGAAGTACGAGCGCGAGGCCGCGGCAATTGAAGTAGAGAGCCACTAGATTGCCACCTTCGGCGGTTTCGAGTTCGAAAGCGAGGAGTTCATGGACGAGAGTCCCGTGCTAGTGCACGTGTGGGGGGTTGACCCAGCGGAAGCGGCTGCTGCTGAGGGCCGACTCGAGGCGATGTTCGGCGAGCTCACCAGGGATCCCGGGTTCGTGTCCGCGCGGGTGCTCGAGAGCACCGACCGAACCTCGATCGCGGCGCTCGTCGAAATGCGAACCGTCGAGGACCGCCAACGGCTTGAGCGCCTCCCGGAGGTTCGGGAAGTCCTCGATCACCTGCACGGCACCGCCAACATTGTCATCCGCCTTTATCAGGAGGTCGCGACGTACGCGAACGTCAGCTCCTAACCGCGAGGACCGTGAGCAGTGCCAGGCCGTCGGTCTCCGGCTCGGCTTATCCGCAGAAGGTGGCCACAATCGTCCCGGTTCCGGCGTGCCCCGGATCGGCTGCATAGCCGGGGTCCGTCTTGACCACGACGATCTTGGCGTAGTTACCGTTCACGGTGCTGCCCGCCTTGGTCACGCTGCTCGACACGATCACTCCCATGTAGCTGGGCACCGTAGCCGGCGGGTGCGGACTGTTGCCACCGCTAGAGGTCCAACCACCGCTGCAGACATTTGCGGGCGAGGTTGTGGGGAGCGTGACGGCGGTGGCGAAGCCTTTGAACGCCGCCGGAGCGCTGCCACCCGAGAGGGTGTTGAGCGATGACCAGTTATCGCCCCACCAGGTGAGCTTGGTCGCCGACCCCGCGGTCGAGACGGTGCGGTCTCCGAGCACAAAGGCGCCGGAGCTCGGGAAGGCGAACACGATGACGTTGCCGTTCGCCGATGAGCCGAGGTAGTAGGAGTCGCCGGCGAAGGATGCCGTCAGCGTCTTTGGCCCGAGGGTCGAGCCGGAAACGGCGCCGAGCTGGCAGCTGGCGACCCCGCTCGCGTCGGCCGTGCCCTGGCATGACTGACCGCCGAGGGTGAAGGGAATGGTCTGCCCTGCCGGCACCGGCGCGGCGGATCCCCCGTCGCCGTCGTCGTCGTTGCTGCCGTCCTCGACCAGTTGCGCTTTCAGCGTCGTAGCGCCGGAGCCGGCCAGGATGACGGTCGAGCCGGTCAGCGTGAGCGTTGTCTCCTCCTTAGTGATCGTGAAGGTCCGGCTCGAATCGGAGCTGGCCGTGTAGATCGAGTCTCCTGCGAAGGAGGCCGTGATGTTCGTATCACCGGGAGCCCGAGTCGGCGTGAGCGAGCATGAAGCCGTGCCGCTCGCGTCGGTCTTGGCCGAGCAAACGTCGGTCGCGCTCGGGCCCAGCTGGAAGACGATCGTCTTGCCCGAGACGGGAGAGTTTGGCGTGACCGGATCGCCGGGATCAACGAGCTTCGCCGACACCGTGACCGCGTCGTGGTAGTCACCGCTGCTGGGGCCGGTGTAGGTGAGCTTCGAGTCCAACGGCAGGACGCGGGTGAGCCGTGCCATGTCGAACGTCAGCTCGTCGACCGGACCAGTCTGGCCGGAGCTTGGGATCGTCACGGTGTCCTTGGCGCCGGCGCCCGCGCCGACGCCGCCGGTCTTAAACTGGATGCGGTTCCAATCGGAGGCCGAAGTGCCTTTGAGCGTGGTCTGCGAGCCGTCGCCGTTGCCATCAAAGCCGGTGCCGCCGTTGGGCGTGGTGCCGTCGCAGCTCCAGTCGACCGGAGAGAGCGCATTCTGGACAAACGTGGTCAGGCCGGCGGCGGTTACGCAGGCGTGGCCGGTTCCCGAGCCGGATGGGTTGGAGCCGAGGTTGATGCCTCCAGCCTCGGTGAGCTTGGTTTCGTCGACGTCGGGGTACGGATCACGTGAGTAGTCGAAGACCTGAGCGCCACCGCGGGGAATACCAACGGTCTGGAACATGTAATTCATGATCGAGGGATAGTTGGGTTTGTAGTTGACGCTATTACCGTTGCCTTCGCCGCCGCTGTGGTCGAGGCCGAGCGCATGGCCCAACTCGTGCATGAAGGTGCCGGTCTGCTCGTTTTGGCTGCCCACGCAGCCCGTCCAGTCCCCCAACGTCACCATGAAACCGAGCTTGTCGGGCGTCGTGAGACCCGATGTCCCGTCTCCCTTGTAGCACACGGCTGAGCAGGGGTTACTGCCGCCACACGCCGCGGACATTTCGGCGCCGGCGATCGCGTAGTGGAAGATCGGCAACCGCCCCGTCGGCACGAGGTTGTTCTTCAGCAACGTGTAGAAGTTCGTGAGCGTGTACGAGAGCCGGGACCCGGTCAGCAGTTCCTGTGTCCAAGGAATCGCCTGCGCGCGCGACAGCGTTCCCCACGTCGCGCCACCGGGGGTAATCGTGCTGCTCGGGCCCGCGTCCACGACCAGGGTTATCCCCGAACGCGTCGCGCCGTGATACGTGACCGGATCCTGATCGAAGGCTTTGATCACCGCGTCGATCGCGGCTTGGCCCAACCGCTGGTCATGGGTTGCGTCTTGCATCCAATCCAGCTGCACCATGACGGTCGGTCGGTCGAGCGAGACCCCCATCTTGGGAAGGTCGACAAACTGCGACGCGTTGCCGCCGCCCGGATCGATCGTCACGCCGTTCTTCTTCCAGTCGTCCGGGATGCCATCGCACGTCGTCGAGTCACAGCCGAAGGTGGTCGTGTGATCTTCGATCACGCCGAAGCTCTGGAAGCCGTACCCCTGTGGCGCGGTGTTGTCGAGCGTGTCGCTTCCGCCCTCGGGGTTGTCGTAGTGCATCGACATCGTCGCGCCGTTCAGGTCGAGCGTGTATGAAAGGTGAAACTCCGTCCCCGTAAGGACCCCGCACGACTCCGACGCGATGTCGACCGACTGGTCGATCGCGATCTTCTGCGGTGGCGGGCCCCCGGACGACCAACAGCCACCATCCAGGTTGTAAGACTTCAGCGTCAGCGCCGAATCAGAGTTGTTCTTGAAATGCACGACGATATCCCGGTTGGCAGCCTGCGACGTCGAGGCTCCGATGGCGAACGCGAGCAGCATGCCGATGACGATCGCAAGACCTGCAACGCGGCTGACTCGCTTATCCATCGGTCCCTCCTCGGGCTTCCCATGACAAGGATCGCGGGCGTGTTCCGTCGTGACGAGCCGCGCCTCGCTGAATGCCGAGACTGTGACCCCACACGCCAGCGGCCGACCCCCGCGAGACTAGGGCCCGCGGGCAACTCCATGAATGGGGCCCAGACCCCATCGCCGCGGACGGAGGCTGCCTTTCCCGGATCGGCACACGGCACAGCCCGCGGGTCGCCCGGGGTCTGATGTCCGCCGCTTTCGGCCCCATCGGCGTGATCGCCGAGACGGAGCGCCTCGTGATCCGGCCCTGGCAACCCGATGAAGCTGACCGCTATCTGGATCTCTACCAGCATCCCGAGGTGATCCGCTGGTTCCCGCCCGGCCCAATGCCAACCCGCCAACAGGCGGTGGAACGGATCGAGCGGAACCGCGCCGAGATCGCTCACGACCCGCGGTTCGGCCGATGGGCCGTGGTCGATCGCGCCACCGGCGCTCAGGCCGGGACGATCATCCTCAAACCGCTGCCGGACGGCGATGGCGAGGTCGAGATCGCGTGGCATTTTCACCCCGACAGTTGGGGCCGCGGGCTCGCGAGCGAGGCGGCCGTCGCGGTGCTCGCGCGTGGCTTCGAGGAAGGCCTGAACGAGGTGTGGGCCCTCACGGATCCCGTTAATCGCCGATCGATCGGGGTGTGTAAGCGGATCGGGATGCGCCTCCTCGGCATCACGAATCGCTGGTATCACGAGCCGCACCTGATGTTCTGGATCGGCGCGCGAGACGATCAACAGCCCTCACTCTCACCGGACGGCCCCGCCCCAGCCCAAACCTGAACCTAAGCAAGTTTCGCCACTGCACCTGTCGGAGGGAGACCGCGCGGCAGAAACGTTTCCGCGGAAACGCCGGGCGCGGCGTCGCGGAGCGTGTCCGGGATCACGGGAGGCCCGTGCCGAACTTCGGCAGTTCGCCGACACCCCCGGGCGGCAAGTTGCCGAGGTTCGCGGCGGCGGTGCGACTCGGGGCAACGAAGGTCAGCGGTGCGGCGGCACCAGCCGATAGATCGCTCCGGCTTGATCGTCGCTCACGTACAGCGCGCCGTCGGGTCCTGGGACCGCGTCGACCGGGCGGCCCCACCGCGTGCCGTTGGGGTTCTGGAAGCCGCCGACGAGCGTGATCGGCGCGCCGAGGGTGCGGGCCCCGGCCTCCCAGGGCAGCCACAGGACGGCGGGGGCGCGCGGAGGCTGCCGGTCCCAAGAGCCGTGGACCGCCACGACCGCCCCACCGTTCCACGGTCCGGAAAGCCGACTGCCCTGGAGGAAGTGGAAGCCGAGCGGCGCGCTATGGGCTGGCAGCCCCCGTTGCACGCGAGGCAGCGTCGCGCAGCGCAGCGCTCGCCCACCGGGGTTGGCCTGGGCGTCGGCGTCGAACCGCATGTTGGCGTAGCGGAACCCAGTGTCGGCATGGCCCGGAGAGACGTCGGGGTCGGGGTCGCAGTACGGCCAGCCCAGATTGCGGCCCGCCGTCAGCCGTGCCAGCTCGTCGGGCGGGTGGTTGTTGACGTACGACTGCATGACCTGCTGGTAGGCGTCGGCATGGCCGCCATAGGCCTGGTGGAACGGGTAGGCGATTTGGTCGCGCTCGTTTACCGCGGTCCACAGCGTCCCGTCGGGCGCGATCGATAGGCCGTCGCCGTTGCGCACGCCGATGACGAAAACCCGGAGGTGATGGCCGTCGGGATCGACGGCCATCACGGTGGCGCGCGGCGGTGTAGTGGCGCCCGGCGGGCTGGCGTTCGTCGCGCTGCCGATGTCGAAGTAGACCGTGTGGTTGGGCGCGACGACCACGTTCTTGAGCGGGTGCGCGCCGCCGTCGGGCAGGTTGTGGACGATCACCGTCCGCGCGCCGAGGGTCCCGTGACGCCAGACATAGCGGTCGATCTCATCCGTCTCGGCGACGAACAGATACTCGTTGCCGCCGAGGTTGGCGAAGGCCATCCCCTGGGGGCTGTCGAGGCCCGATAGCAGCATACGACGGGCCGGCGGGCGGCTGCGCGCGGGCCATGGGATCAGCTCGGCGATGGAGCCGTTAGACGGGGAACTCACCAGCAGGTCGCCCTCGGGCGTCCACGTCTCGAGCCTCGCCGCCGGCACCATCGCCCAGACCTCGGCCGTCCACCCGCGCGGCAGGGTGAGCACTTGGGGCGGGCCGAACACGCGGTTGGCCGCGGGCACGCGCAGCGTGACCCGGCTGAAATGCACGGTCTCCCCGGAGGGGCCGAGCCGGGTGCTGCCGGGCACCGACGTCGAGGCCGGGATCGAGGAGGCGGTCGAGGAATTCTGTCCGGTCTGAGCGCCGCAGCCCGCCAGCGCGCCCGCAATCGCCAGGGCAACGGCCAGCACGTTCACAGTCCGGCCCGGCGCTCTCACCGATCGCAGTCTAAGTGCGCGGTCGGGTCGGGGCCGGAATCGCTCAGGGGGCTAAACCGTCCGGGCGAGCAGTTCGAGACCAGCCACCACGAACCCAGTGAGGGCCAGCCAGCCCACGTAGGTGGCCAGTGCCCATCCCGTGACGTGCTGGCGCCGGCCCGTGAGCACGCCGGCGACGATCAGGCCACAGATCCCCAAGACCTGCCCGAAGTGCAGGCCGAGCGTGACCGACCACGCGCCGATGCCCGCGGCGACCTGCGTCAGCACAGGAGGGATCGCCGCGAGCACGACCGGCCAGGACCGGCGCAGTTCGGAGATCCCCTCTGGCACACACGCCTGCATGTTCCCGCTGCTCTGGAGCATCACGAGCCTGAACGCGGTGCGAGCGAACCAGATCGAGATCACGCTGGCCGCGATGACTGCCGCCGCCGTCCGCCAATGTAGGTCCTTCGCCAGGTACAGACCGCCGGTCGCCACGAGCGTGGCCATGACGCCGAGCAGGTAGCCAGCCAGGTGCTCGTCGCTGAGCCACACGGCCGCGTGGCCGGGCGCTCGTGTCACCTCGGCCTGGGGTGCCGTCTGAGCTCCGACGTCAGCCATGAGCAGCATCGCATCCTAGAAGCGCGTAGTGCACCCGACAACCTGGCAATTGCCGCGCTTCAGCCGATCCGGAGCGCCGGTTCGGCGCCGGGGGCGACGGTTCGGATCGTCGTACGAAGCCGCTCGAGATCTCGCGCGGGATCCAAGACGCCAAACACGAGCGCGGCGGTGGGTACGGCTATTAGTCGTGAGCGGGTTGGTTTCTTGGGCGGCTTGCTTCTATATGCGCGCGATTTGGAGCTGCCGGGTGTGGCGGTGGCGGGTTCGACGGCCTTCCGGCTGGGGAACGGGAGGCAGGACCGGCGCCTCTGGGCTGCCGAGGAGGCTACTGCCGGGAGGGTGCACTTGGGGGCCAGTGATTTGTCAATAAGTGACAAAGAATCTGGGGAGAATACGGCGCCCACGGCTGGTTCGACGCTTGAGAAAGGGACAATATGGCCCGAACGGGAGTGCGGCCACGAACTTCGGCAAAAAGCCTCCGGGGGGTGGCGGAAATTTGCCAAAGTTCGGCCTCGGACCCGGATTAATGCCAGGTTGCCTATTGTAATTTCCGACAACGCCGCCCCGGCCGCCGACCGACCGCTGGCGCCACGGCAGGTACGCAGAAGCCAACACCTAGCCTCCGCACCCCCAGCAAAAAGGCGCCACAACCCGCCGCCACCACCAAAGCACACAGAAGCCCGGGCCCAGTCACGCCTCCCAACTCACTGCTGGAATTCGAATCTATGGGTGCGCCACCAGTGATCGGCCTCGACATCGGCCAATCGAACGCGTGGTGCACCGGCTGCGCTTCCACCGTCCAGCGCCCGCTCAACCACCGCCACCGCCACCGACGGCTCCAACCATCCCTAGGCGAGCTTTTGCTCGAGGAACGGATGGGTGAATTCGGTCATCCGGTGGAGCTGATCGACGCGCGCGTGCACCTCGTCGCTGGTCAGGCGGGCGACCCGCTCGGTTCCGAACTCCTCGACGTTGAACGAGGCGACGGCGGTGCCGTAGGCCATCGCCGTCGACAGCAACCCGTGGTCGACGGCGCGGGCGCCCTGCGAGGCCACATATCCGGCGGCGCCGCCGGCGAACGCGTCGCCGGCGCCAGTCGGATCGACGACGCTGTCGAGGGGGAAGGCCGGGATCGAGAAGAACCCGTTCGGGGTCAGCAGGACCGCGCCGTACTCGCCCTGTTTGACGATCACCGCGCTCGGACCCATGGCCAGCACCTCGCGGGCGGCGCCGGCGATCGACGGCTGACCGGTCAGCTGGCGCAGCTCGGCGTCGTTGAGGACGAGGCAGTCGACGCGCTCGATCACCGCGACGAGATCGTTGCGGGCGACCTCGATCCACAGGTTCATCGAGTCGAGCGCCGTCCAGCGCGGTCCCGCGCACTGGTCGAGCACCGACGCCTGAAGCGCCGGCACGATGTTTGCCAGGAAGAGAACATCGCAGTCGCGCGCGGCCGGGCTCAACTTCGGTTCGAACTGCTCGAACACGCCGAGCTGCGTATCGAGCGTCTCACGCGAGTTGAGATCCCAGCCGTACTCCCCCCGCCAGAAGAACGTCTTGCCGTCGGGGACGATCTCGACGTCGTCGGTGTGCGTTCCCCGCGTGCGCAGGACCTCGATGTCGGCGTCGGCAAAATCGCCCCCGACGGGACCGACGACCCTGACTTCGTCGAACAGCGACGCCGCGAGCGCGAAGTGGGTGGCCGCGCCGCCGAGCATCCGCTCGCGCTCGCCGAATGGCGTCCGCACGGCGTCATAGGCGATCGAGCCGACAACGGTGATCATGCCGACACCGGCTCCGTGGCCGCCAGCCCGGCCGCCTCGCGGAGGGCGTCGGCCCGGTCGGTCCGCTCCCACGAGAACTCCGGGATCTCCCTCCCGAAGTGCCCGTACGCGGCCGTCTTGCCATAGATCGGCCGGTGCAGGTCGAGCTCCGCGCGGATCGCGCCGGGTCGCAGATCGAAGTGATCGTCGATCAGCTGAGCGATCGTCGTCGGGTCGACGTGTTCGGTGCCGAACGTCTCCACCGCTACCGATACGGGATGCGCGACCCCGATCGCGTACGCGACCTGGATCTCGCAGCGGTCCGCGAGTCCGGCCGCAACCAGGTTCTTGGCCACCCAGCGCGCGGCGTACGCGGCACTGCGGTCGACCTTGGACGGGTCCTTGCCCGAGAAGGCGCCGCCGCCGTGGCGGGCCATTCCGCCGTAGGTGTCGACGATGATCTTCCGGCCCGTGAGCCCGCAGTCCCCCACGGGCCCGCCGATCACGAAGCGGCCGGTCGGGTTGACGAGGAAGTTGTCCCGCAGCTTCCCGGCGTCGTAGAGCTCCGGGAGAATCGGCACCACGACGTGTGCCCACAGGTCGTCCGCGATCAGCGGCTCGGACCCGTCGGTGTGCTGAGTGGAGATCAGCAGCTTCTCGATCTCGACCGGCCATCCGTCCCGATAGCGGACCGAGACCTGCGTCTTGCCGTCCGGGCGCAGGTAGGGCAGCGTCTGGTCCTTGCGGACCTCGGCGAGCCGCTCGGCCAAGCGGTGGGCGAGCGAGATCGGCAGCGGCATCAACGACTCGGTCTCGGTCGTCGCGTAGCCGAACATCATCCCCTGATCGCCCGCCCCGGCCATCAAGTGCTCGTCGCTCGAGGCGCCGCTGCGGGCCTCGAGCGCCCGATCGACCCCCTGCGCGATGTCGGGCGACTGCTTGTCGACCGTGTTGATCACGGCGCACGAATCGGCGCTGAAGCCGAGCGACGCATCCGTGTAGCCGATCTTTCGAATCGTCTCGCGTGCGATCTCTTGTACGTCGATCTGAGCCGTCGTCGAGATCTCGCCCGAGACGACCACGAGCCCGGTGTTGACGAGCGTCTCGCAAGCCACGCGCGCGTATGGGTCCTGTTCCAGCACAGCGTCGAGGACGCCGTCGGAGATCTGATCGGCGATCTTGTCCGGGTGTCCCTCGGTGACCGACTCGGAGGTGAACAGGAATTCCCGGCTTGCCTGGTTGCTCATCGATATGTCTGCTCCTGTTGCAGCGCAGCTAAGGACATTGGGCGGAACTGTCGCGATCCGACGCCGCCTTTACGACACCCGATGAGCCGGTTTTACCCATCCAAACGGACAGCCCGAACCCATCCGGATGGACCTTCACCTACTCGTTGGGTGGGCAATACCGCTACGACGGTAGAGGGCGCTAGCGGAGTCCGAGGTACGGCCCCAGGAGGCCAAATCCGGCGAGGCAGGCGACAGCCTCGATCAGGCCGCGCAGCGCTCCGTCGTAGGGGTCGTGGGCGCCGACGCCCGCCACGGTGACCACCGCCGCCACGGCACAGGCAATCAGGAACGCGAATCGCCACGACCTTGCCACCAGCGGCTTCGGGACGAACGGCCCCAGGTCGCCGCCCAGGCCATCGGCGGGTCCGGCGACCAGCGGCCGCACGCGCGTCGCGGCGAATACCGAGGGAGCGGCCGCGCAGATAGCCACCAGACCGACTCCGGTCGCGCCCAGCGCGAACTCGCGCCAGGCCGCGGTGAGGACATGTGGCGCCGCGAGCACGATCACCGGCAACGCGACCATCGTCAACGCTCCGCTGACCAAGCCCACGCCGGCGCGTCGCGTGAGCACGACGGCCTCTCGCGTCGGCACGACCGGCTGCCGGCGCAGCCTTAGCGCCCGCAACAGCCCCAGGCCGCCCGCGACCGCCGAAACCTGGCCGGCGAGGATGCAGCAGAGCAGCACGAACGTCACCGCCGGCGACACGTTGGCGCGACCGACGCCACCTAGCGCCGCCGTCAGGAGGACGGTGGCGGCGAACAGCGCCCCGGCCAGCGCCAACGCCGCAAACGACCGCACCGCCGCGACGCGCGCCCGGAAGGTCCCCAGCTCGTCGGCGAACTGGCGGGCCAACGCGGACGGCAGGCCGAGCTCGGCGTCGGGATCGGATTCGAGGTGATCAGCGAACTCGGTCAGGATCCGCCGCCGAAGATCGCCGCGGATGCCGACCCGGACGAGCTCGACCGACAACAGCTCGAGATAGCCCGCCCGCGCGCCCGCGTCGCCGTTCATGCCAAGACCGCCTCGATCGTGCTCGAGAACTCGCGCCAGCGGGTGCGACGGACGCCAAGCTCGCGCTCCCCCGACCGCGTGAGTGCGTAGACGCGCCGCTTGCGGCCACCGTCGGACCACGTGCTCGACAACAGGCCGGCGCGCTCGAGCCGGTGCAACGCCGGGTAGATCGTTCCCTCCGGTAGCGCGAGCCGACCACCGCTGCGCGCTCGCAGCTCCTCGATCACCGCGTATCCGTGCATCGGCTTGGCCGCGATCACGGCCAGGATCAACCCGTCGAGGTGGCCCTTGAGCTCTTCGGCTTCCATCGCGCAGACACGTTATACCTAGCCTTGCTAGGTGTCAACCCGCCTGCCCGCCGCCACCGTCATATGCTGTCGCGCAACCGCTCGGCCGAACGAGGACAAGTGACAGCCATCCGCCTACTTCGCGACGTATCGATACCGCTCCGGGACGGGGTCCAGACTTCCGCCGAGGTATGGCTACCGGACGACGGCCAGGCTCATCCGGCGATGCTGGTACGGACGCCGTATCTCAAGGAGATCGCCGCGGTAACGGCGGTTCTGGACAGCCGGCTGGCGTCGGCGCGCGGCTACGCCGTCGTGCTTCAGGACGTCCGCGGCCGCGGGGCGTCCGGCGGCGTGTTCGATCCGTTCGTGCATGAGGAGGCCGACGGCTTCGACACCGTCGCCTGGGTCGCCGATCAGCCCTGGTGCGACGGGCGCGTGGTGATGTCGGGGGTCAGTTACGTCGGTGCCACGCAATGGCTGGCGGCGGTCGGAGCGCCTCCGGCCTTGGCCGGGATCGCGCCGGCGCTGAGCTCCGACGAGTTCGGCGAAGGATGGTCGTTCACCGCCGGGGTTCCCGAGTACGGGTTCCTCACCTCGTGGACGGCGACCGAGCTCGTCCCGGAGGACGATCGGATGCTCGACGATCCGTCGCAGTCGTGGAACGACGTCGGCTCGGCGGAGGCGATCGCGCCCTGGCTGCGCGACTGGCTCGAGAGCTCGCCCGGATCCGAGTACTGGCGGGCGCGTTCGGTGGCCCACCGCCGGGCTGAGATCCGCGTGCCGACCCTGGTCGTCGCCGGCTGGTACGACATCTTCCTGGCCGGGTCATTGCGCTCGTTCGAGCGCTCGCGTGACCGCCGCGACCGGATGATCGTCGGCCCCTGGTGTCACGAAGAGGCGTTCTCGCATCTGATCGGCGAGGCGAATGTCGGCATCGCGGGCCTCGGCTGGGAAAAGGTTCCCCGCTGGATCCTCGACTTCTACGACGCCGTGCTGGCCGAGCGCGAGCCAGATCTGCCTCGCGTACGTGCCTACGTGCTGGGCGCCCGGCGCTGGCTGGACCTCGAATCCTGGCCACCGCCGGGGACCACGACCGCGCGCTGGCCGCTCGCTCGGGGCGCCTTCGCCGTCGATCCGGCGGCACCGGTTCCGTCGCGCGGCGGCCGGGGGCTGCTCGTGTTCGAGCCGGGGTGGGGTCACGGGATCGTCGACCAGCGGCCGCTGCTCGGCCGCGACGACGTCCACGTTGCGGCGCGCCTGACCCTCGATCGCGACATGTTGCTGGCCGGGCCGCTGACCGCCCGGCTCGTCACCGCGGCCGAGGACAACGCGGGGTCCGAGTGCCTCTGGGTCGCGACGCTGTGCGTTGAGCGGCCCGACGGCGCGCTGCACAACCTCGGCGAGGGCGTCGCCCGCGCCCCACGCGGCGTCGAGCACGTCGACGTCGAGCTCGGTCATACGATGGTCTTGCTGCCGGCCGGATCGACTTTGGTCTTGCTCGTGGCGGGTTCGTCGTTCCCGCGCTGGCCCAAACCGGCGGCGCGGGGTGGGCAGCGGGTGCTGGAGGGCTCCGAGCTCGTGGTGACGGTCGCCCCCGGCCTGGACTGACGGTCCGGGACGAGCTGGACTGAGGCGCGACAGCCCGGTCGCGGCGGCGAAGATGGGGGTCATTACCCATTCGGCCCGCGCCGGCGGCCGGACATCCTTGACGTGCACCCCTGATGCTCGATGTCACGCTCGCAGGCTGGATAGCCACACTCGCCGTTATCGTCGGCCTGCTCGCGCTCGACCTGCTCGTGGCCGGCCGCCGGGGCCGAGAGATCCGCTTCGGCGAGGCACTCGGCTGGTCCGTCTTCTACGTGCTCGCCGGCCTCCTGTTCGGAGTCGCCTTCGGCTTTCTCGCCGGCTGGGAGCTCGCCACCGAATACTTCGCCGGTTACGTGGTGGAGAAGAGCTTGTCGGTCGACAACCTGTTCGTGTTCGTGATCATCGTCAGCTCGTTCGCTGTGCCGGCCCAGCATCAGGCCAAGGCGCTCACCTTCGGCATCATCCTCGCGCTGGTGCTCCGGGCAGTGCTGATCGCCCTCGGCGCCGCCCTGCTCGACGTCTTCTCGGTCGCCTTCCTGATCTTCGGGTTGGCGCTACTCGCCACGGCGGTCCAGCTGTTCCGCCACCGCGACCAGGACCCTTCGACCGAGGACAACCCCTTGGTCGCCACCGCCAGACGCGCGCTGCCCGTCACCACGAGCTATGACCGGGGGCGGATCGTGACCCGCCGCGGCGGCCGGCGCCTGCTGACGCCGATGTTCCTCGTTCTCCTCGCCATCGGGACCACCGACGTGCTGTTCGCGCTCGACTCGATTCCGGCCGTGTTCGGCGTCACAGACCACGCCTACATCGTGTTCGCGGCCAACGCGTTCGCGCTGGTCGGACTCCGAGCGCTGTTCTTCCTCGTCTCGGGGCTACTCGATCGGCTCGTGTACCTCTCGACCGGGCTCGCGGCGATCCTCGGCCTGATCGGAGTCAAGCTCGTCCTGCACTTCGCTCATCTCCAGTACGCTGCGATCCCGGAGATCTCAACCGTGGCCTCGCTGGTCGCGATCGTCGTCGTGCTGTTGGTCACCACGATCGCCAGCGTCCTCGCGTCCCGGCGCGATCCGGCACGCCGCGCCCACGCTGGGGCGGTGAGGCGTCGGCCTGCGGATTCGGCGGGCTCGGCCGGTTCGGGCAGCCGCGGCGAGGCGAGCGAGGCAAGCGAGGCGAGGCCACGCGGCCGCCCACGGCCGGTCCGAGCGGCTTGACCCGAGCGCCCTACGACTAGTACCGGCTCGCGGAGATACGGTCGCGGTGCGGCCGGGGCGCCCCTCCCGTGATGCCGAATCACCGGCGTATCTAGCTGCCGCTCGCGAACTCCGCCACTTTTGTTCAGAGGGTCTGACCAAAAAGTGGCGAGCTTCAGTTGTGACTCCCCAGTTTCGGCGCAGTAGGTGACACCGACCGAGAGCAATGACTATGGCGGACCACCATCCGGATTCGATCCCCCGCGCTGAACTATGTCACTTTTCCTCCACCTGTCGGCGGGAAATTGCCATAGTCCACACTCTGGTGCTCAATTTCACCTGGCGCGCGCGCACTCGGCTAGATAGGATCGGACCGACACAGCTGCCCCCGACAAACCGTCCCCTTCCCAGGCCAACGTGCCGACCGGATCTCGTCCCCGCATCCACAGGTGCGCGACCTCCGCCACCGACCATGAACCGGGAGCAGCCAGATGTTTTCTCCGCCTTTTGATTCAGCCTTGGGGAGTTTGACCAATATGTTTGGCACTTCTTCCCACCCCAGTGGTCCTAGCCTGACCACCGCCACTTACACTCGGAGTTTCACGTTGTGATTGTGGTGAAAGAAGTTGGTCGGGTCGTACTTGGCCTTGACCGCGACGAGGCGGCTGTAGTTCGCGCCGTAGGCTTGGCGGACACTGAGCTCGCTCGGCGCTCCGAGGTTGTTCACGTACACGCCGCCGGCGAAGAACGGTTCCATGGCGTCGTACAGTTCACGGGTCCAGGCGACGTTTGCCGATGAATCCAACGGATCGGGCCACTGAGAGAGGATCAGACAGTCGTAACGGTCACCTCGGTGCGGGAACGCGGTGGCGCTTGGGTCGACCCGACCGGCCGCACCATGGAGTTGCTGAAGTCCGACTCCCGAACTCGGTGACGGCATCCGTGCGACGTAATCCAGGAGGAGTTCGATCAGCTCGTCGTCGAGGTCGGTGAGGTAACCGGATTTCCAGTAGTGCTGCTGGCGCTCTGGGAAGCCGGCGTCCGGCATCTGCTGCAGTGACCGATACGACATCGGCTTGATGGTGTCCGCCTCGGGCCCGAGGCGGCGCAAGGGCCGCAGCAGGTCCTCCGCTTGCTCGGCCGGTCCCGCGTAGCAGACGGCGATGCTGACCGTCACCTCGCCGTCGGGGTTCAACGCCACCGACGCGTTCGCGCCGAGCTCGTCCGGGCAGCCGCTCGCGAACTCGTGGTAGAGGCGCAGTGCGTCGTGTGCCTTGGCCGCCGGATAGGTGACCACGCCGGCGACCACGCCCTGCAGGGTGAAGAGCCTGAACGTTAACGACGTCACCACGCCGAAGTTCCCGCCTCCTCCGCGAAGACCCCATAGAAGGTCTTCGTGCTCGTCTGCGCTGGCCGTGATCCGCTGACCGCTCGCGGTCACCACCTCGGCGGCGAGCAGGTTGTCGCAGGTCAGCCCGTGCTTGCCGTTGAGCCAGCCCAGCCCGCCACCGAGTGTCAATCCGGAGAGGCCGGTCATCGAGACCACGCCGGTCGGCGTGGAGAGGCCGAACAGTTGCGTCTCGCGGTCGAATTCGCCGAGCGTCAGACCGGGCTGAGCGGTTGCGGTACGTCGGGCCCGGTCGACCTGGGCGTGCTTCATCGGAGAGAGATCCAGCATCAGGCCACCGTCGCAGACGGCGTTGCCGCTGACGCTGTGCCCTCCGCCCTTGATCGCGACGTCGAGGCCCTGGGTCCGCGCGAACACAACGCCCTCGACCACATCGTGGGGATCCGTGCAACGGATGATCAGCGCCGGGTGACGGTCGATCATCGCGTTAAACACGCGGCGGGCGACGTGATATCCGCCGCCCCCGGGAACCAACAGCCGGCCGTGGAGCCTGTCCTCGAGCCGGCCTAGTTCATCCGGCGAGATCTCCTCCGAGCGCGTGCTCGGTTGCCCGTGGTTGGTGTTGACATACATCGCGGTTCCCTTCATTCAGCCTGGTCGTCAGGCTGCCCTGATCGATTACGGCCAAGGGTGCCGAGCCCTGCCCCGAGCACAATGGGGTCTGACCCTCATGTCGATCACGGATGTCGACCGCGCGGTAGTGGTGTCTGTCTACTCCAACCCGTCCATCAGCAACCCGGCCGCAGCCGCCAGCGCGTCAGGCCCGCGGGTCCGGTGGAGCGTGAACATCGGACGCGCGGCGAGCTCGAGCAGCGCGACCGGATCACCCGGGAGCATCGCGTAGGTCCGGTGCATCGCGAGCACCTCTAACCGTCGACGTGGCGCCAACGGCTCGAGCTCGAGCCGGGGGCCCCACGCCAGCCCGACGCATCCACCGAGCGCCACCGAGCCCGGCGCCGACGGCAGGCTCGCGCGGTGACGGTCGGCCCGGACTGGGGTAGCGCCGAGCTCCGAGGCACCGCTCGACCCACGGAGGTCGATGCTCCGGGGCCCGGCGAGGACGCGATCGCCATCGATCACTGCCAGGTCATCGGCGAGCACGGTCACGCCGTGGCGCGCGGCGAGCCACGCGAGCGTCGAGCTCTTGCCGGATGCCTTCTCGCCGAACAGCAGGATCGCCCCCGCCCGGCCCACGAACGCGCCGGCGTGCAACGCCTCTTTGCCGGCCCACTGCCAAGCGAGCGCCGCGGCAGGGGCCAGGTACGGATGCAGCAGCTCGGCGTCCCCGGGGATGACGGGCAGGGCGAAGCGAGCCACGGGCTCTCCACGCGTCGCACGCAGCCGGCCGCCGTTCAACAGCGACAGGTCGGCGTGAGTCTCGTCAAGCACCGAAGGCGAATGATCAGGAGGCGCCTGGATCGCCTCGACGGTCAGGCTCGGGGCGCTCGAGGACTGCGGCTGCATCCATCGCGCGGCCGCCGGCAGACCGAGGATCCGCAACCCATACGCGCCCAGGTGACGGGGGCGATCCGCCGTCACGGCTCAGCCCCCTCCAGAGGGTGTCGGGAAGGGCTCCGTGGACCGGTTGGGGAGTCGGGTGGGGATCCGGGAGCAACGCTAGTCTCTACCCCGGATGTATGCCGTTCGAGGTGCGGGACCGCCGGCGTAGAGGGCGGTTGCTCAGAAACACAACGGAGGAGGCAGATGCTCCCGCTGGCTAGCAGTTTTACGTTCGCCGATGCGCTACTCACGGTGCTGGAGTTGGCGCTGCTGTTCATCTGGATTTGGATCGCGATCGGGGTCGTGTTCGACATCTTCCGCAGCCGTGATCTGTCCGGCTGGGGTAAGGCGGGGTGGATCCTGTTGATCGTCATCCTGCCGCTAGTCGGGGTGTTGATCTACCTGATCGCCCGCGGCCACAGCATGCACGAGCGCGCGGTGTCGGATGCCAAGGCCCAGGACAGCGCCTTCCGTGACTATGTACGGAGTGCGGCGTCCAGCCCGGCCGACGACATCGCCAAGCTGGAAGATCTCCACAACCGCGGGGTGATCTCCGACGAGGAGTTCCAGCGCGCAAAGGCCAAGGCGCTGGCCTAGTCGGACCGTCAGTCGTCACCACCGACCATCGGAGCCGCGGCGGCGCATCCGGCCCACTCCATAGCCCGAGCCCCGCGGCCCCCTGAGCCGCCCCGGCCCCCGAGCAGCGGCGGCCGCCCGAACCTCCCCGGCCATCTGAGGCGACCGGGCAACAAACCCACTGGGGCGCGCGGGACGATCTATTCGTCGCCCTGATCCTCGACGGTCCCGCCACGTCGCCGTCCGGAGTGCAGATCGCCGAGGTTTCCGATCAGCAGCGCCAGCGCAGCGACCAGGAACACCGCCGACAGCGCGATCCTCCAGTGCTTGTGGAATAGCTCGACGAAGCTCACGCAGATGCTGACCACCGTCAGCACCATCACGCTGCTGCCCACGAATGAGAGGAAACGCCGGCGTGCGAAGGCCTCGACGCCGATGAACAGTACGACGAGCACGAGCAGCGTGGTGATCCAGGCGAGCGGTCGGGCGAGGAGGATCACCGGCACCATCGCGAGCAGCAGCGGCGTGCTCACTGCCGCCCACAACCGCAGGAAACGCGTCCGCCGCTGTTGCTCTGCGGCTCGCGGCCCCGAATAGTTCCTGACGTGCGCCTGGGGCGCCGGAACGGGCAACGGCGCGCTGAGCGTATCCCGGTGGGTTCGGAGCTCCTCGGCGAGGCTCGCCCGGACAGCGATGTCCTGATTCAGCTTGGTCTCGAGCTCGGTCAACTGCTCGCGCCGGGTCTGCGCGACCGACCGCGCATAGTCGTGCGACGCCAACGACCGCGCCTCCACCTCCAGGCCGCGGAGTTCCCGGCGTTCGTCGGCGATCGTGGCGTCGAACTCCATCAACCGGTGCTCGATGCTCGCGATCCGCTCGCTGAGCAGGGCGGCCAGATCCTCGTCACCGGGGGCACCTTGAGCAGACCGGCCCAGCCGAGGGGGTTGGCCCAAGCGGTCCGTATCGACCCATTACGTTCGTAGCGGGGGCCGGAGGGCGCCCGCTCGCCGCCGAAGTAATCCTCCGTGTCGAGCCCCCACAGACCGCGATAGTCCCGCACCCACGGCGTTTGATCGTCGATCACGTCGGCGACCCATTGCGCTTGCGCTCCCGGTCCGACGACCCGCCCGTCGCCGCGTGCGTAGTCGACGAACGGGATTCCGAGGCCCGCGGGACCGGCGCCCGTAACCGCCCGCCAGGGCGCCAGCCACCGTTGCATCCTTCGGGCGATCGCGATCACCGTTCGTAACTGGGGCGGATCGACGGTGATCACGTAGTCGCCGGCCACGAACGCTCCCGAATGGGAACCGGCCCCGGGGCACACGACCGGGTGGTCGCCCTCCCGGCGCAGCTCCGGATCGTCCCAACGACGGCGCAGGTCGTCACCGTGATGGTCGTGAGAGGAGAACGCGACCCAGGCCGGGCGAGGCGGGCCACCGTCCTGCTCGGCCAGGAACACGGTTGCCATCTCCCAATCGCCCTCGTGGTCGTTGACGCCCTTGAACGTCGAGCGCCAATCGTTCATCGCGTAAAAGAACCAGTACTGCAGGCAGACGTAGCCGCCGGTCCTGACGACTCGCCCGTAGTAGGTGAAGCGGTCCGATTCGAGTTGTTCCCGATAGGCGGTCTCGGCCGTCGCGGCGAGACCGGCGGCGACCTTGCCCCGCAGCAGCAGCGAGGCCCGCAAGCCGGCCTCGAGCAACCGCCCGAACATGCCGGTAGTCGTGAAGCGCACCACGCCGACCAGCCGCTCTCGCGGCTCCCGCCGCCACCGGCGATATTGCGCCCGCGTCATCGGCTTCTGCACAAACCGCAGCGACAACGATTGGTTCTGATGTCGCTGCGCCTCCGCGCACAGCCCCTCCAGCGTCAGTTCGCCGGCATCGACGATCCGCTCCTTCTGGCCCTTTGCGTCACTGGCCCACAGGCTGCAGCGAGCGATGTACGGCCCGACGGCGGTGGGGAAGAACAGCTCGCCCTCGGTGAAGCGCAGGATCGGCTCGTAGGCGCGGAGCAGACTGAGATCGTCCGGCACCTTTCTTTGGGGCACCGCCGAAGGCGGCGAGGCCGGCGCGTCGAGGTCGGGCAGCGACGACATCCGGCCCATTATCGCCCGCAAATCCGCCACACCGACCCCACCCCCGGACCGCCCCACGCTAACCGCGCCCGTGATTAGGCGGTTGCTTCTCCAGCCGAGTCTCGGTACCGTTTCCGGCGGCGGGGTACAGCTGAGGTGCGGTGAAAGGAGCGATAGTGCGATGAGCGACGATCGGATCGAGGAGCTGGGCCTCAAGCGTCGTGCGTTCATGAAGAAGGCCGCCGCGGCGGTGTTTGCCGCTCCAGTTGTGGTCTCGTTCGCGCTGGACGGCGTTGCGGAGGCTCACGGCCGGCCACCGCTCCATCGCCTTCCGAATTCGACGTTCCCGAATTCGACGGTGCCGAACCAGCGTTGTCCGAACCAGCACCACCCGAACCAGCACCACCCGAACATGCATCAACCGAACCAGCACCACCATCGGCACCGTCACCGTCACCACCACCATCACCGCCACCACCATCACCGCCACCACCGCGAGGCGGACTGAGCGGTTGGGTGAACGTCCCGGCGGCTGATTAGTCCATCCGCCGCGGGGTCCTTTGGCCGTGCTGCTGAGCGGCACGCTGATCGTTCGCGACGAGTCTCGGGTCCTGGCGGAATGCCTGGCCTCGATCCGCGACGTAGTCGATGAGATCGTCGTAGTCGATACCGGCTCGGTCGATGACTCAGTCGAGATCGCGGAACGCTACCGCGCCCGCGTGATCCATCACCGCTGGCGTGGCGACTTCGCCGAGGCCCGCAACATCGCACTCGACGCCGCCCGCGGCGAATGGATCCTCTACATCGACGCCGACGAGCGACTCAGCGGCGGCGATCGGGCCACCGTCGAGCAATTGCTGACCGGCGCCCCCGAGGTCGCCTTCCGGCTGCTGCTGATGCCGGATCGCGTGTCGACGCCGTACCTCGAGTACCGGTTGTGGCGCCAAGATCCCCGGATTCGCTTTCGCGGTCAGATCCACGAGAAGGTCACGCCGGCGATCGCGGCGGTCGCCGAGGGCGACGGGCGGCCGATCGGCGACTGCGAACTGCTGCTCACCCACGTCGGCTACGAGGGCGACCAGGTGCACAAGCACCTGCGCAACCTGCCGCTGCTGCGCACCGAGCTGCCTCGCGAGCCCAACAATCTGTTCAACCGGCACCATCTCGCCCGGGTCCTTCGCGGCCTTGGCGAGGACGATGAGGCGGCCGAGGTGCTCGCTGACGCGGTCGAGGTCGCGCGCTGGCATCCATACGACCAGGCCGGCGTGCTGGTCTTCACCGATCTCATCCGCCTCCGTCGATCGCACGGCGAGGATTTCGGCGAACTGCTCGCCGAAGCCCGGGCTCTGTATCCCGACAACAAGCTCCTATGGTGGATCGAGGCCGCCGTGATGATCTCGGAGAACCGCCACGCCGATGCGCTGGCGCAGCTCGATCGGCTCGTCGCGGTGGACCTGTCCACCTTGCCCGGCGAGGGGCCCGCCTACGACGCTCGCATCTTCGGCGAATTCGCCCAGGAGGCTCGAGGCGCCTGCCTGTTCCGCCTCGGGCGCTACGCGGAATCTGCCGAGGCTTACGCGCAAGCCCTGCACGACAACCCGGACAACCTCGTCTATCGCTCCAAGTGGATGGTCGCGCGAGGCCGAGCGGCGCGCGAGACACCCGAGCAAACCACTGAGCTGACGTGAGCCGAGGCTCCGGCAAGGCAGCCAACCCGCAACGGCTGATCCTGTTGGCGCCGATCGAGCCCGCCCCGACTGGCAACGGCCTCGCCATGCGCGCGGAACTGTTCCGCACCTCGGCACCGCCGCATCTCGAGGTCGAAACCGTGGTCATCCCGGTCGCCGGTCGACTCGAAGGGGTCGGACGCACGGACGCCGAGGTGGTCAACACAGATGCGGCACGCGCGCGCGCCGGCGCGATCGCGCTGGCCGCCGCGCCGGCCTGGCGCGATCGCCTTGCCTGTGTCGGCTCCCTCCCCCGCGCCGCACGCATCGCCTCCCCCGGACTAGCCCGCGACGTAGCGAACGCCGTCGCCCGTCCCGACGTCGTCGCCCCTCCGGACGCCGTCGGGTTGCACGTCATGCGCGCCTACCTGGCCCCACTCGGCGCCGCCGTGGCCGAACAACTCTCCGCGGCCTGGACAACGCTCGATCTCGACGAGGACGACGCCGGGTTCGCCCGCGCCACCGGAGACCTCGAGGAAGCCGCCGCTTACGATCGATTGCTCGACGTGTTCGGGCCGCTGTTCGACGGGCTCGCCGCTGCGTCGCCCGAGGAGGCCCGCGCGATCGGCGAGCGCCACGGGCTGAGCGTTGACCATCTGCCTAACGCAGTCGTGGCAGGACCACCGCGGTCGGGGCGCCGTCAGGCCAACCGGACCCCGTCCCTGCTCTTCGTCGGCAACCTCACGTACCCGCCCAACCTCGAGGCGGCCGAGTTCCTGGCCAAAGAGATCCTGCCCGCACTCAGCCGAAGCGTCGCCCGACCGCCCCATTTGAAGCTCGTCGGTCCCCACGATGGCCGCCTCGATCAGCTCCGCGCCGATAACGTCGAGGTGACCGGATTCCGCCCCGACCTCGATCCGGTCTACGCTGCCGCCGACGTCGTCGTGGTGCCGCTGCGCAGCGGGGCGGGAACCCGCATCAAGTTGCTCGAGGCATTCGCCCACGGCGTCCCGACCGTCGCGTCCCCGCTCGCCGCCGCCGGCCTCGAGGTCACCGACCGTCGTCATTTGCTGCTCGCGGATGGCCCCGTCCGGACCGCGGCGGCGATTGCCGCCCTGCTGACCGAGCCGGGCCTGGCCGACCGGCTGATCGCCGAGGCCGCCCGCCTCGTGCGCGAGCGCTACACGCTCGACGCCGTCCGGCCGCTGATCCGTGACTTCTTCAACCGGGCCAGCTCCGGCCGGGAGCGGCGTCAGGCCGGGCCCTCCTGACCGTCCCAACGGATCAGCTCGCGCTCGGCCAGCTCGCGCAGGCCCGCAAGCGCGTCCTGCAAAGGCGGCGAGTCGAGGTCGTAGGCCTGCTCGAGCACACCGGCGATCGCCGCTGGATCACGCGCGCCGTCGCAGAGGTCGAAGATCACCGCCGCGGACGGGTTCAGGTGGTGAACCATGTCGCGAGCCGGGTCGTAGACGACGAGGCCGTCGTCGGCCTCGTTGACCTCCAGCGATTCGCGCCTGACCGGGTTACCCGCCCTCATGGCCCGGGCGTGCACGTCCGCCAGAACTTCACGATCCTGTCACTGAATCTGGGGCGCCTAGCATCTGGCCGGATGATCCCACGGGTCGCGCACTTCGTGTTCGGACTCCAGGAGCAGACCGAACCCCTGCACTTCCTGCACTACGCCTCCCTGGAGTCGTGCCGGCGGACGCTTCAGCCGGAGCGGATCTACTTTCATCACAAGCATCTTCCCTGGGGCCCGTGGTGGGAGCGGATCCGGCCCCACCTGACACTCACCGAGGTCGACCTCGCCCCCGAGGTGCTGGCCGCCGACTACTCGCCCGGTCACGTGCCCGACAAGTATCGCTACGCCCATCACAGCGACTTCATCCGGCTGGACGCGCTGCTCGCGCACGGCGGCATTTACGCTGACATCGACACGATCTTCGTGCGCCCGTTTCCCGAGGAGCTGTTCGCGGCGCCGTTCGTGATCGGCCGCGAGCCCGCGGTGGTCGATGAGTGCTCGGGCGACGCGCGCCCCTCGCTCTGCAACGCACTGCTGATGTCCGAGCCCGGAGCGGAATTCGCGCGCGCGTGGCGGGAGCGGATGGCGCACGAGCTGAACGGGACCTGGAGCAATCACAGCGGGTTTCTGTCGGCGGAACTGAGCCGGGAGTTGCCCGCCGCGGTCCGGGTCGAACCCGAGGTGACGTTCTTCTCCTTCCCGGCCACCGTGGCCGGTTTATCGATGCTGCTCGAGCAGCGCCATCCCCTCCCACCCGGTGCCGTCAGCGTGCACCTGTGGGCCCATCTCTGGTGGGAGCGCGACCGGTGGGACTTCAGCCAGGCTCACGCCGGACGCTATATCGCGTCGTATGTCCGCCAAGCGCGCACGACGCTGGCCGACCTGACGCGCCCATGTCTGCCCGCTCCGGCACCCCCGCCCCGATCCCGCGCCGCGGCCGCGACCTGGAGATATCTCTCGCTCGACGAGGATTCCGGGTACGGCGTGGCCGCCGCGCGCTGCCTGGCGGCGCTCGAGCAGGTCGGCGTCCCTGTGGCGTGGACGCCGTTCGCGCCCGGGCCCTCGTGGGGCTATCCACACGAGCCGGTGCCGGGCGCCGACCTTGGTGACGAACCCGTCGTCGTCGCCCATCTGGTGGCCGAGTACCTGCCGATGGTCCGAGCCCGCCGCCCGGACGCGTTTCTCGTCGCCCATACCGTGTGGGACACCGACCGGATCCCCGACCATTGGATCGAGTGCCTGGACGCCGCTGACCTCGTCGTCGTGCCGTCCCGATTCAGCGCCGACGCGATGGCGGCCATCAAACCACACGTGGCGATCGTGCCTCACATCGCGCCGGCCGTGGCGCCATCAACGGCCGCGCCACCTGCACCAGCCGCCGCGCCCGAGATTCCGGAGGACGTTGTCGTCTTCTACACGATCGCGGAATGGAACGAGCGCAAGGCCCCGTTCCTGACCATCGAGGCCTACCTCCAAGCGTTCACGGGCCGCGATCGGGTGCTGTTGCTCGTCAAGACCAGCCACTGGGACCGTCGCGCCTCCGCTGGCGACCATCGGCTCTCACAGGCGGCCGGTCCCGGTACCACTGCGTGGTCGCTGGCCCGTCTGCTCGCCGCGCACCCGGATCCGCCGGCCATCCGGCTGATAACGCGCTCGTTGACCGACGGTGAAATCGCGGCGATCCACGGTCGCGGCGACTGCTACGTCTCGCTCGCCCGCGGCGAAGGATGGGGTCTGGGCGCGTTTGACGCCGCGGCCGCCGGCAATCCGGTCATCACCACCGGCTACGGCGGTCAACTCGATTATCTCGGCGACTCGCCGCAACTCGTGCGCTTTGATCTGGTCCCAGTCGACGACCCGACGGGCTTCCCCAGCTACGCCCCCTATCAGCGCTGGGCCGAGCCGGACGTGGACCATGCGACGGCGCTCATACGGCGATTCGCCTCCAATCCCCGCGCGGCGTCGGCCGAAGCGCAGGAGCTGGGAGCACGGATCCAAAGGCAGTACGCCCCGGAGGCGGTCGCAGACCGCTGGCGCGGAGCGATCGCCGGGCGGTCCGCCGAAGAGCGTAATCAGACACCGACCACGCCCTCCCGGCGCAGGTGATCGAGGCACTCCGTAACCACCTCGAGCGGCGACTCGGCCAATCCGTAGGCCGCCCGCACGGTTTCCGCGATTGACTCGACGCTCCGTGCGCCGGTGCAGAGATCGAACACGACGGCGGCGGTCTGGTTGAGTCGGTGCACCCGCCCGGCGGCGGGCTGGGTAACCGCGAGTCCGTCCGCGGTTTCCTCGACGGTGAGGCCGTCGACCCTCGCCGGACGCGAGCCGGGCGTGAACCGCGGCGTCGGACATCGCTTCAGGACGACCGAGAAATCGTCGTTCGCGAAGGGATCGGCGGCGAACGCGAGCACCTCGACCGCGGACGCCCGACGCAGCTCACGATCCGGCGCGAACATCGAAAGCGTCAGGTCGAACCGCTCGTAGCCGGCCAGCACGGCACGACCGTCTATCCCTCGGCGGCTCAGCTCGGTCCCCGAGAATTCGGCGATCACGATCGCCCACGGGTTGGCCTCGAGTGTTCGCGTGAGTCCGTCGACGATCTCGTGGTCGTAGCCCTGGGCATCGATCTTGATCACGTCGACACGCGCCGGCAGTACGTCGTCGAGACGCACGCATCGCACCCAGGGACCGCCGTCCCCATCGTCGCTACGTACGAGACGGTGGCCGCCGCGATTGCGATCGTCGACCGCCAGCCGGGACCAGCCCGTTGTCGCGCCGGCCGCGAACGGAATCACGCGCGCGCGATGGGCCCCGTTCCGGGCCAGGTTGCGGTGGAGCAGATCGAGGTTGCGCGCCTCGGGCTCGACCGCGATCACGCTACCCTCGGGGCCCACCCGCTCGGCGGCCAGCACGCTGAAATAGCCGACATGTGCACCGACATCGACGAACGTCTGGCCGGGTCGGAGGATCTCCTCCAGGTATCGCGTCTCCGCGGGCTCCCAGACTCCCTCTTCAACCAGCATCGGCGTGATGACGGCGTCCGCGCACGGCGACAGCAGCACCCCCGCGACCGTCTGCGCCTCGACCACCGCCTCCAGTGTGGGCGTAGCGGACAGATCGAGGACGGCGAACGCTCGACCGGTGGCGAAAGGCAAGGCTGACACGTTAGTCCTCTCCGAGCCGGCCGCGCGCGAGGCATTGATTCGAGCGAAAGCCCGTCTCGACCAGCTCGCGTTGTACCCACGCCCGGTGCGGATCGATCGGGTCAGGATCGCGTGCGCCGGCTGGCTGTTCGCGCTGCCGTGGTTTCGCCGCTTCGACGGCTACGCGACGTGGAACCTGATCCTGCTCCGATCGCGCGGGCTGCTCGAACACGACGCGCTCATCTGCCACGAGCTGTGTCACGTGTGGCAGATGCAGCACCACCCGGTGCGAATGCCGCTGTCGTACCTGCGGTTCGGCTACGCCGGCAATCCCTACGAGGCCGAGGCGCGCGAGGCCGCCTCGTCGCCCCCCGGCGAGCAACACCACTAAGAGTCGACAAATATCTCGCCGCCCCGGTCCGGGACGACGACGAGCATGCTGCGCCGCGCCCGCTCGGCCTCGGGTCGGATGGGCCGGATCGTCAGCCTGGCCGCGGCGCGGAGCACCTCGCGCATCTCCATCTCGGCGAACGGCGCCCCCGCGCACCGTCGCACGCCGCCGCCGAACGGTATCCACGACAGCGGATTCGGCGCCGCCCCGTCGAGCCACCGCTCGGGCCACAACGCCGACGCGTACGGCCACAGGTCCTCCCGGCGACAGGCCAGCCACAGGCACGCGGCGACCTGGACTCCGGCCGGGACCGTCGTTTGCCCGATCTGCGCCGGCTCGAGCAGCCGCCGCGGCGCGATCGTCAGGGCCGGGCGCACGCGCAGCACTTCCTTGACCACCGCATCGAGATAGGCCGGGTCGCCGTCCCGCAGCCGATCCTGCACGGCTGGGTGACGCGCCAGGCGCTCGAACGCCCAGCTCAGCGAAGCCGCCGTGCTGTCGTGACCGCCCACGAGCAGCGCCACGAGCTGGTCACGTATGTGCTGGTCGCTGACCAGCTGGCCGCCCTCGTCGCGTTGCTCGAGCAGGACCGACAGCAGCGATTCCCCGTCGGGATCCGAGCGGCGCCGCGCCACCAGCTCGTAGAGGACCTCATCGAACCGCTCGACCGCGACGCGGAATCGCCCCCACGGGCTCCGAGGACCGAGATCGCGTCGGATAACGATCATCCCGAGCACGTGCGGCAACGAGCGCACCCCGGCCAGCCCCTCGTCGATGACCTGGCGAAGCTGGGCGAGCTCGTCCCCGCCGCGGGCGCCGAACACGATGCGCAACATGATCTCGAGCGTCAGCTCGCGCATCCGCTCGAGCGCGACGACGCGACCGTTCCAGCTGGCCAGCTCCCGCTCGGCGAGCTCGGCGACCATCGGGCCGAACGCTCGCATTCGCTCGCCGTGAAACGGTCGCTGCAGGAGCCGGCGCTCGCGCAGGTGGGCGTCGCCGTCGAGCAGCAGGATCGAGTCCTGTCCGGCGAACGGTCGCAGGAACTCCCAGCTCTGGCCAGCGGGCGCGATCGCTGGATCGAGCCGGAAGACGTCGCGGACCGCGTCCGGATGGGAGAACAGCACCATCGGTTCCTCGGTCCAGAAAGTGCGAATCGTGGCGGGGTCCCCGTAGGCCGCGTGGACCCGGCGCAGAAACGCCGCCGGCCGCGCCATCCACGCCACCGTCTGCCACACGGCCGGCGCCCGCGGACCCGGGGGAAGCCGCGCCGGCGAGGCCGGACCCGACCTCGAGCTGATCTCAGTTTTGCCAGTCAACAATCCGGCCTCTCGATCACGGAAGCGTCGCGTGGCGAGGTCGGGAGGATTGTGCCAACCGGAAAGGCAAAATCTCTTCAGACTGCCCCCGCGGTGGCCCGCTTCGGCAGCAATCCCCGGTGCACCGCCCATGGATCAGCTGAACCGCCAGTTTCGTGTCGAGCTGCGCTCGCCCACGGCCCGCGATCGCGAACCGTTCCTGGCCGCGATGCGCGCCAGCCGAGAGTTCCATCATCCCTGGCTCACGGCGCCGACCACCCGCGAGGCGTTTGAGCAGCTGCTGGCGCGGGTCAGAGACGAGCGGTTCGAGCCGATGCTGGCGGTTCGGCGGCGAGAGGGGGCGATCGTTGGCTTCTTCAACCTCAGCGAGATCGTGCGCGGGCCCTTCGAGAGCGCCTTTCTCGGTTATGGCGGCGTCGTGAGGTTCGCGGGCCGGGGATACATGAGCGAGGGAATCGAGCTGCTGCTGGCCCACGCGTTCACCGACCTGGGCCTGCATCCTGTCGAGGCGAACATCCAACCCGGCAATCGGCGATCGATCGCGCTGGTGCGGCGCGCCGGATTCGTCAAAGAGGGGTTCTCGGAGGCCTACCTGAAGATCGGGGGCGAGTGGCGCGACCACGAGCGGTGGGCGATTCGGGTCGAGCAATGGCAAGCTCAGCGCTCGGCGCCCGCGAGCTGACGGCACTTGCCCTCTTCCACGCCCACGCGAACCAGCCACACGCTCAGACCGACAACAACGAGATCGCGACGACGATCACGACCAGGCCAACGAGCTGAACCCGGGTCAGGCGCTCCCCGAACACGAAGTAGGCGCCGATCGCCGCCAGCGCGGAGAACAGCGAGCTGAGCACAGCGGCGACCGCCAGCTCGCTGCGCGCGCCGAGGACGTAACAGAGGATCCCCACCACTTCTCCGGCGCCGGCGCCGAACACCAGCGGCAACGCGCTCCGCGGTGACTTCAGCGATCCGCGGGCGGCCAGCGGCGCCGCCAGCAGCGCCGTTCCCGCCACCCGCGCGGCGAGCAGGACCCACCAGACCGATATCTCCTGGCCCAAGTGTCCGTTCGTGTACAGGGAGATGCCGAACAGGATCGCCACCGGCATGGCCAGCACCGCCGAGCGAACGCCCGTGGCGTGCTGGTCGGGATCCGGAGGCTCACGGTGCGTAGCGGCGAGGATCACCCCGACCGTCGTCATCCCCAGCAGCACCGCGGTCTCCACCGAGAGCTGCAGTCCGGCGACGACCGCGATCACCGCCGCCACCGCCCCTTCGGTCGACGCGATCGGTGTCACGACTCCCACCTTGCCGCGCCGGAACGCTTCGTACTCGATCAGCAGCCCTCCGGCGTTCGTGATCCCGGTGAGGGCCAGCAAGCCGATCGTGGTGGCTGACAACTGCGAGGCGTCGGCCAACACGACCGCCGGGGGACCGACCAGCGCCAGCCCGATCAACATCACCCACGCGAGCGTCAAACTCGGTCCGAGCCTGCGGCTGGCCGCCGACGCGCACAGCGACGAGATCGCAAAGCACACCGCCGAGCCGAGACCGCCGAGGACGGCGGCCACGGGCAACTAACCCACCGCCATCGGCTCGCGATCGCCGACCGCCGCGCCGGCAGCCGAGAACTCGAGTGCACCGTCCTCGAGCGACCGCATCCGCAGGTTCACGATGTCGAGCAGGTAGTTCTGGTACAGGCGCCACGGTCGCCTCGATCCCTGCTTCGGAAACTCCTTGATCGAGCGCTGGATATAGCCGGAGCTGAAGTCGAGGATGGGCTCGCGTTTGATCGTTGGATCCCGGTTGCGCGGCGTGCACTGGCGATATCCGTGCGCGTCCATGTGCCGCAGGACGCGGCAGACGTATTCGCAGGTCAGGTCACATTTGAGTGTCCACGACGCGTTCGTGTAACCGAGCGCAATCGCCAGGTTCGGCACATCGCTCAGCATCATCCCCTTGTAGCTGAGCGTCTCCGGGAGCTCGAGTGGACGTCCGTCCACTTCCGCGGTCATCCCCGCGAGTGGCAGCAGTCGCAGTCCGGTGGCGGTGACGATCACGTCCGCCTCGACCTCCTCGCCCGAGACCAGCCTTATCCCGCGCTCGGTGAACGTGTCGATGTCGCCGGTGAGAACCGAAGCACGGCCCGCGGAGATCGCGGCGAACAGATCGCCGTCGGGCACGAAACACAGGCGCTGATCCCAAGGGTTGTAGGTGGGCGTGAAATGCGTGTCGACGTCGTAGCCGGGCGGAAGCTGACGCTGCACTCCCTTGCGGATCATGGACCTGATGATTTCTGGCCGGCGCCGGCTGAGTTGATAAATGACCGTCATCGTCAGCACGTTCTTCCAGCGCACGATCTCGAACGCGGCGCGCGGTGGAGCCCACCGGCGGGCCAGGTCGGCCAGCGGATCGTGGAGCGGAACCGTCATGATGTAGCTCGGCGAGCGCTGCACCATCGTCACGTGGGCGGCGCGGGGAGCCAGCGCCGGCACGATCGTGACCGCGGTTGCACCGCTCCCGATGACCGCCACCCGCTTCCCCTCATAGTCAATCTCGTCGGTCCAGTGCTGCGGGTGAACGGTCTGGCCGGTGAACCGCTCCCTGCCCTTGAATTCGGGTGTGTAACCCTCGTCGTAGCGGTAGTAACCCCCACATATGAACAGGAAGTCACAGGTCAGCGTCGCAGTCTCGCCCGTGTCGGTCCGCTCGACCAGGACTGACCAGCGGGACTCCGGAGTTGACCAGCGCGCGTGCACCGCGCGATGTCCGAGCCGGATGTGCCGGTCGATACCGAACTCGGCTGCCGTCTCGCGTACGTAGCTCAAGATCGACCGCCCGTTCGCGAACACTTCCCCCTCCGCCCACGGCCGGAACGCGTATCCCAGCGTGTACATGTCCGAGTCGGACCGGACCCCCGGGTACTTGAACAGATCCCAGGTGCCGCCGCTCCGATCTCGCGCCTCGAGGATTGCGTAGGTCTTGTTCGCACACTTGTCCTGCAGGTGGTAGCCGGCCGCGATGCCGGACAGGCCTGCGCCGATGACGAGCACGTCTAGGTGTTCAGGGGTCAATCCAGCCGTCCTTGCGAGAGCAAACGGCCGTCGAGGTTACCTGGGCCGCGACCACCACGACTCGAACATCCGTTTAGGCGACGACGGCGAGCCGTCGGCGGAGCGGGCAGTCGCGGCCGAACGGCGCGTGTCGCAGCCCAGCTCCGGGTAGTTGGTTAACAGAACCACAGAATGGAGCGAACACATGGGTGATCGAACGCAACGGATCCAAGGCAAGGTCGAGGAGACCAAGGGCAAGGTGAAGAAGAACGCCGGTCGAGAGACCGGCCGCCCTGGTACCGAGGCCCGCGGAGCCGCAGAAGAGGTCAAGGGCAAGGTGAAGAACACGGTGGGCAAGGCCCGCAGCGAGGTCAAGAAGGCCACCCGCTAGCCGGGTTCAGCGAGACGACCCGCTGACGGATTCAGCGAGACGACCCGCTAGCCGGACCTGGGCCGACTGTTCCCAAGGATCTGCGTCCGCCACGCGCGGACGCAGATCGGGGAGCGGACGCAGATCGGGGAGGTCCGCGATCGTGCAGGTCCATCCATAAACGGGGGGCTAAGCGCCAGCCCACCCACTCTGTAGCGCCGCCGAGCGTGGTAGTGTCGACGTGTGATGCGCGGTCACTTGATCCGTAGCAGCGCATTCGAATTGGGAGAACGGGGGGAGTAGCGGTGCCGTACCTGCGGTGCCCGAGCTGCTACATGACCAGCTATGCGCCCCGCCAGGGAGGGACCTGCGCGAATTGCGGGACGCCGCTGCAGCGGCGGGATACGAACGGGAGCGGCGACTTCCACCGCCGCCTCGACACGCTGTTGCGGCTGACCCGCGAGTTGCTCGACGCCGACATCGCGGTCCTGAGCGAGATCCGCGACGGGCAGGAGACGACGCTCCGCACCGCCGGCGTCTGGCCCTCGGCCGAGATCCTCGAAGGCTTCTCCGTCCCGCTCGAGGACACGATTTGCCAGCGCATGCTCGATGGGCGGATCGAGAGCTTCATCCGCGACGTCGCCACCGATGAGCGGCTCGCCGACCTCGCGCTCCCCGCCGAGCTGGGGATTCGCGGCTGGATCGGCGTCCCGATCACGCCCTCCGACGCCGAGCTCTACGTGCTCTGCTGCCTGGCTCGCGAGGCCCGACCGAGCCTCGGCGCCCGTGAGGTCCGCCTGCTCCGTGGACTCGGCGAGTCGGTGCAGGTCGAGCTCCAGATCCGGACCTAACGAGTGATCCCGTTCTTCCGGGGTGAGTGGTCGTCGATGATGACGTGACGCCCGGGCCGACGATCTCACTGGGCGCTCGCGCCGCTGCCTCCCCCGGCTTCGCACCGCGGTGGCGCTCGAATGTCGGAACGCGGGTGGGCTGGGGAAGGGGGGACGCGGACCGTCGGTTTCGGCGCTGCCGTGGGGCTCGCCGGCGGGGCGGCACCGACCACAGCGGCGCCGGCGGGTGTGGCCCGGCGGCTTTGTACTTTTGTGATAGGCCCCGATCCCGGCAAAACAGGTCAACTCTTTAGTGCCGTGGGGGGATTGGTCAGGCTAGATCCGACAGATCCCCATCGCCTCGTCCGCGTAAGGCTCGGAACGTCAGGCTGCCGACATCAGGCCCTGGGATCGACCGCCAAAGAGGCAGCTTTGGGGGTCCGAGCAGCTCTGAGAACTTGTAGGTTTTTGATAATCCGCCCCCGCGAAAGCACGCCGAGCCGCCGGCCACGAGGACGACGACGACCCCACGCGCCTACCGCCGCCAACCACCCCGTCACGGACCTAGATCCGAGCCGCTCTCAGCTGCGCAGCTGCCGCCGCGCCGGCTCGCGCCCGGGCGGCTGGGTCGGCCGCTCGCTGTGCTCGGGCTTGGGCACCGGACGATGAACCTCTTTGCCGGGCTCGACGGTCAGTCGCTCGCCGTGATGGACGATCTCGAGCGCGTCGCCCGAGAGCAACGAGTAGCTGGCCCGGTTGTGCTTGACCTCGACCCGCAACCGCCGCCCCCGGAACATGATCCGGAACGCGAGCCGGGACAGCGGGCCGGGCAGGCGCGGAGAGAAGCTGAGCTGGCCACCGAAGTCGCGCATCCCGCCAAAGCCGGCCACCGCCGCGATCCACGCCCCGGCTAGGGAGGCGATGTGGACGCCGTCGCGAGTGTTGTGCTCGAGGTCGTCGAGGTCCATCAGCGCAGCCTCGGCGAAGTAGTCGTAGGCCAGCTCGAGCTGGCCCACCTCGGCCGCCATGACCGCCTGCGTACAAGCCGACAGCGACGAATCTCGGACCGTCATACGCTCGTAGTAGGCGAAGTTGCGCTGCTTCTCTTCCGGCGTGAACGCGTCGCCGCAGACGTGCATGGCGAGCACCAGGTCGGCCTGCTTGACCACCTGCTTGCGATACAGATCGAAGTAGGGGAAGTGGAGCAACAGGGGGTACTGGTCGGCCGTCGTGTGCTCAAATGGCCACACCTGATGCTTGGTGAAACTGTCGGCCTGGGGGTGTACGCCGAGCTCCTCGTCATACGGGATCCACATCGCGGTGGCGGCATCGCGCCACCCCGCCGCCTCCTCCGCGTTCACGCCGAGGCCGGCCGCCTGATCCGGGTGGCGCTCGACCGCGTCGGCCGCCGCGCGCAGGTTCCGCTGGGCGAGCAGGTTGGTGTAGACGTTGTTGTCGGCGATCGCGCTGTACTCGTCGGGGCCGGTGACCCCGTCGATGCGGAAGTGTCCGCCGGTGTCGTGGTGGCCGAGCGAGCGCCACAGCCTCGCCGTCTCGACCAGCAGCTCGACCCCGACCTGGCGATCGAACGCCTCGTCATCGGCCGCCACCCGGTAGCGCTCGACCGCGTCGGCGATGTCGGCGTTGATGTGAAACGCCGCCGTCCCCGCCGGCCAGTACCCCGAGCACTCCTCGCCGGCGATCGTCCGCCACGGGAACGCCGCTCCCCCGAGTCCCAGCAGCCGCGCGCGCTCGCGCGCCAGCTCGAGCGTCTCGTGTCGCCACCGCAGTGCATCCGCGGCACCCCGCGGCGACGTGTAAGTGACCACCGGGAGGACGAATGACTCGGTGTCCCAGAACGCGTGGCCGTCGTAGCCCGACCCGGTCAGCCCCTTGGCCGCGACCGCCCGCCGCTCCCCGCGCGCGCCCGCCTGATGCACGTGGAACAGCGCGAAGCGCAGCGCCTGTTGAAGCTCGGCGTCACCGTCGAGCTCGACATCGGACCGATCCCACAAGTCGTCGAGGTGCTCGCGCTGCTCGCGCACCAGCCCGTCCCACCCGGCGTGGCGCGCGCTGGCCAGGGCGGCCGCGACCTGATCGCGCACCGCGGGGACCGAGCGCTGACTCGACCATCCATAGGCGAGGAACTTGACGATCCGCAATGGGCTGCCCGGCTTCACATCGGCCGTGACCGTCAGGCGGGCGGTGTCCGGATGGGCCTCGATGTATGCCTCGGTCCCGGGAGGGCAATTGACCAAGTGGTCCATCGCGGCCGCCATCGTCAAGCGGCTACCGCGAGTCGTGTGCACGAGCACGGCGCGGTGCTCGTAGGACTGGAAGTCGTCCGATTCCAGCGGTGCCTTCAGGGCGGCGGCCGCCCTCGGGTCGCTCTCACCAAGTGGGATCGACTCGTTGGTCACGAGTTCCGACAGCGCGACCACCGGAAACGACTCCTCGACGGCCTCGACCTCGTAGAGGATCGCCGCCACCGCGCGCTGGGTGAACGACACCAGCCGGGTCGAGGCAACGCGCACCACGCGCCCGGTCGGCGAGACCCACTCCACCGTGCGCTTCAGTACCCCGGCGCGAAGGTCCAGCTCTCGCTCGTGGTGGCGCAGCTCGCCGTAGCGCAGATCGAACGGCTCGTCCTCGACCAGCAGCCGGATGATCTTGCCGTTGGTCACGTTCACGACCGTCTGGCCGGACTCCGGGAACCCGTAGCCCGCCTCGGCGTACGGGAGTGGTCGGACCTCGTAGAACCCGGCGAGGTAGGTCCCGGGGAGGCCGAACGGCTCGCCCTCGTCGAGGTTGCCCCGCATCCCGATGTGTCCGTTGGCGAGCGCGAACAGCGACTCGCTCTGGGCGAGCGTGTCGAGGTGCAGCTCGGTCTCGCGGACCGACCACGGCTCGACCGGAAATGCGGGGTGCTGGATTACGATGGCAGCAGCTCCGCCAGGTCTTTGACCACCACGTCGGCGCCGTGCTCGTGCAGCGCTTCGGCCTGTCCGACCCGATCGACGCCGACCACGAAGCCGAAGTGACCCGCCCGTCCCGACTCGACGCCGGCCAGCGCGTCCTCGAACACCGCCGCCGCCTTCGGCTCGACCCCGAGCTCGCGCGCGCCGGCCAGGTAGGTGTCCGGCGCGGGCTTGCCCTTCAGCCCTTCGCGCTCGGCGACGTGGCCATCCACGATCTTCTCGAACAGGTCGATGATCCCGGCCGCTACGAGCACGTCGTGAGTGTTCGTGCTCGAGGAGACGACCGCGCGGCGCAGACCGGCCGCAATCGCGGCGTGGACGTACCGGACCGACCCTTCATAGGGCTCGACGCCGTCCTTGCGGATCATCTCCAGCACGAGCTGGTTCTTCCAGTTGCCGATCCCGCGCACGGTGGGCGCGTCCGGCGGATCGTCGGGCTTTCCTTCGAGCAGCTCGATTCCGCGTGAGGCGAGGAACGAGCGCACTCCGTCCTCGCGGGGCTTGCCGTCGACATAGCGGTCATAGTCGCTCTGCTCGAACGGCACGAACGGCTCTCCGGTCTCGTGAGCGCGCTGCTCGAGAAACTCGTCGAACGTCTGCTTCCACGCCGCCGCGTGGACCTTGGCGGTCTGGGTGAGGACGCCGTCGAGATCGAACAGGCATGCCCCCACCCCCTCTGGCAGGCCGAGCACCGTGCCTCAGAGCTCCACCTGGGCGCCGATTCCATCCGCCCACTCGATGTCCTCTCGCCTCGCCACCGAATGATCGTCTCCAGTCGCCTCGGTACCGACCACGCGCAGCAGCCTAACCCCTCCGGACAGCCGGCGCGCTCCGTCATGCAACCGGTGTGCAGGGGCGGCGGTCATCGGGCGGGAAGGCTACCGACCCGTCCCCGGGTGAATTTGTTCTTTTTGAACTACGCGACCGTGGTCGGGTACGGCCGCGTCACGAAGTACTCGGCCTCGAGCCGTCCGAGGTCCGTCGCGGGCGGCTCGCCCAGGAGCCACTCTCGCGCCACGTCGAGCCACGTACCGGTGGCCTCGAGCGCGCCGAGCAGCCCGATCAGCAGCATCACGGCGCGCAGCAGCACGAAGTGCTCGGCCGGCAGGGTCAGTGACGAGAACGCGTCGTCGCTCCGCATCGCCGTGTAAGAGCGCATTATCGCCCCGGTCGCCGACGCGTCCACGGTCACCGGTCGATCGACCAACAGCCAACCGAAGATCGTCCGATAGTTGTCCAGGAACGGCTCGGCCAGGCTCGCATCCGGCGGCAGCGCTCCCAGGCTCGTCATGACCTCGAACAGCGCCCGTGCATCGCCCTCGTAGGTCGCCCTCGTCGACGCGATCAGCTGCCTCACCTCGCGATCGCTCACGTGCTTGAAGAAGCCGAAGTCGACGAACGCCACCCGACCGTCGTCGAGGAACAGGGAGTTCCCCGGATGGGGATCGCCGTTGAGCAACCGGTGGCGGATCGGCCCGTTGAAATAAAAGCGGATCAGGATCTCGCCGATCCGGTCGCGCCGCTCCGCCGGCCACTCGCGCGCCTGAGCGAATCGCGCCCCCTCGACCAGCTCCGATACCAGCACCCGTTCGCGAGACAGCGAGCTCACCACGTCGGGCACTCGGATGAACGGATGGGTGCGGTACACGCGTGCCGTCTCGCGCTGATTGGCCGCCTCCAGCTCGTAGTCGAGCTCCTGCCCGATCCGCTCGCGGATCTCCTGCGCGATCGCGCCGGTGTCGATCCCCGGCGCGATCACGCCCAGCAGCTTCAGCGCCAGGCGCAGATTCTGCATGTCGGCCCGGATCGCCTCGACGATCCCCGGGTACTGGACCTTGACCGCGACCGCGCGCCCGTCCTTCAGCGTCGCGCGATGGACCTGCCCGATCGACGCCGCCGCCAGGGGCTCGGCGTCGAATTCGCTGAACGCCTCCCCGAGCCGCTCGCCGAGGTCCTGCTCGACCACCTTGCGGATCGCCTTGAACGAGACCGGCTCGGCATCCTGCTGCAGGCTGGCCAGAATCTCCTGAAACTGGGGCCGGATCTCCTCCGGAACCAGACCGAGGTCGACGGCCGACAGCGTCTGCCCGACCTTCATCGCGGCCCCTCGCATGCCGCTGAACACCTTCACCAGCGATTCGGCACTCTTCAGCTGCTGGCGCGTCGCCGCCGCCCGACGCCCCTCGGAATCGCCGGTGGCCAAGAGCGCCCGGGCCGTCGCCTCCCGCGCGGCCACCCCGGCCGCGGCGCTGGTCATCTGCGCGGCTCGCTTCAGCCGTGAGCCGCCGATTTGATCGGGTTTAGAACCCATTGTCCCGTCTTAAGGTCAAACAGTAATGTCGGCTTGCAGTCCTGGCGGTCAGCCCAATGACCGTCTAACGTTGTCACCGATACCACTGGAACTAGGAGCACCTTGATGTCCGTATCAAACGAATACTCGCTCGGCGGTCCCGGCGCGATCACGCGCGACCGTACGCGCGCGGTGTTTGGTCAGGTCATGGGCCTCGTGGCCGTGACCGTCGGCTTTTCCGCCCTCGGCGCGTATATCGGCCGCAACCTGAGCGGCGGCGCCGGGCTGCTGTTCTTCATCGCCGCGTTCGCGTGCATCTTCGGGCTCAACATCGCCTCGCGCCGCGGCCGCGAGCAGCTCGCGGTCGCCTTGCTGTTCGGCCTCGGGCTTGTCCTCGGTCTCGCCGTCGCCCCTGTCATCGCGGTCTACGCCAAGGCCGAACCGTCCGCGCTGTGGCAGGCCGCCGGCGCCACCGCCGCGTTCGTCGCCGCCATGGGATCCATCGGCTACGCCACCCGGCGCGACCTGTCCAACTGGATCCGCGTGCTGTTCTGGGCGCTGCTGGCGTTGATCGTGTTCGGGCTCATCGGCATCTTCATCTCGATCCCCCATGGCAACCTGATCTATTCGGTGCTCGGGTTGGTCGTCTTCGGTGGCTTCACGATCTTCGACTTCAACCGCCTGCGCCGCGCCTCGATGCAGAGCGCGGTGCCGATCGCCGCCGGCATCTTCCTCGACATCTTCAACGTCTTCCTGTTCATGCTGCGGCTGTTCGGCGGCGGCCGCAGCTGATTTTTATTAAATTGGGTTCGTCCCCAGCGGGGCGGCCGGTTGCGGCTATGCGCCGTCGTCGGGCACGTAGTGACGGCCCCCGGCGCTGTCGACCCACACCCGCATCACCCGATCGGAGCTGGGATCGCGGAACCGCTCGCCGGTCGGCTGCCAGTCGGGCTGCGGCGAGTCAGCGTGGCCGTGGCCGCGACCCCGCCGAGGGCGCCCGCTAGCGCGCGCCGCGCTCGGGCCCAGCGGCGGGAGGTCGGCCATCACCTGCGCCGCCTCCTCGCGCGTCTGGGCTTGATCGATCGCCGCCACGCGCCGCTCGAGCTCGTCGAGGCCGAGTCGCCCGGCCGCCGCGTGGCGGTTCAGCGCCTCGAACAGCTGTTCCCGATCCGCGTCCGACAGCCGCACCCGCGTCAGGCCGCGCGCACGGCCGTCCCGTAGGCCACGATCTCGGTGAACTGCTGGCCGATCTCCGAGGAGTCGAAGCGGACCGCGATGATCGCGTCGGCTCCCATCAACTGGGCGTTCTCGACCATCCGGTCGATCGCGTGCCGGCGAGAATCCTCCAGCAGCTTCGTGTACTCCGAGATCTCGCCCCGCCGCAGCCCCTTGAAGGACGCCGCCACGCCGCTGGTGAAACCCATGCTGCGCACCACCAGCCCGTAGCAGACGCCGATGTTCTCGCGGATCGTGAGGCCCGGAATCTCGAGGCCGGTGGTCATCGGCAAGGCCTGTGTCATCGTCGACTCGGACATGGCGCGCAAGTTAGCACCGGCCGCTACCGTTCGGCACCCGTGAGCCCGCGAATCTGGATAGCTGTGCTGATCAGCGCGGGAGCGCTGGCCGTCGCGGGCTGTGGCAGCAGCTCGTCGACCTCTTCGAGCGCCGCCAGCGCCAGCTCAGCCAGCGCCACCACCAGCGCGAGCTCCTCGGGTCCCGTCGGCGTCGCCCCCCTCTCCTCCAGCACGAGCACCAGCTCCGCGGCGGCCAACGCACCCGGACCCGAGGGGATTCCGCTCGAGCCGGGCCCCCAACTCGCCGCCGCCTCGACGACCAGCCCGGGAACGACTGTGGACGGGATTCAGTGTGCGCCGATCGAGCAGCTCGCCTACCACATCCACGCCCACCTGCAGGTGTACGTCGACGGTAAGCCGCGCTCACTCCCCGCGGCCATCGGCATGATCGAGCCGATCTACGAGAACACCCCCAACGGCCGCTTCTACGGCGCCGAGAAGTGTTACTACTGGCTGCACACGCACGCCTCCGACGGGGTCATCCACATCGAGTCCCCGACCCCGCGGATCTACACGCTCGGCAACTTCTTCGACGAGTGGCGCCAACCCCTCAGCGACAAGCAGGTCGGGCCGGCGACCGGCAAGGTCACCGCGGTCGTGAACGGCAAGCCGTGGAAGGCCAGCGTCCGCGACATTCCGCTCTCCGCCCACAACGTGATCCAGCTCTCGGTGGGCACGCCGATCGTCCCGTTCCAGAACGTCTCCTTCGCCGGGACGGGTCTCTAACCGCCTAAGGCCACGTGACTAAATTACCTGGCGTTCTGGCGGCGCCCGGACGCGCCTGGCATCGCCCGCCCGCCCTCACGTACCACCAGTACGATCGTGGCGGGCGGGCAGCGCCATCCACGCCCAGTCACTCGCCAGCTCCACCAGCTAATTCCGTCACGCCGCCTAAGCACTTTCGGCGCGGGGCGCCTTGCCGTCCTCGTCGGTCGGGTGCCGCCGTTGCTCATGCTGATCGTGGCGCCGGCGGCGCATGATCTCCAGCCCGATGCCGAGGCACACGAGGCCCACGAATCCCGCCACCGTGACCCAACCGATGTCGTCCACGAGGTCCACGATCGCGGGACCCACGAAGTACGCCGCCAGCCCGATCCCCACCGCCCACACGACCGCGCTGACTTCGTTGACGAGTAGGTAGATGCCGGTTCGGACGTGGTGGATCCCCGCGATCACCGCGGGCGTGAGGATGATCGCCACCACCGTGTAGCGCTCGAAGATCTCGTCCCCGCGGGCGAGGATGCCCAGTCGAAGATGATGCAGCGGCCCGCGCGCGGTCATCACCGCGCGACCGGCCTTCAATCCGAGCAACCAGCCGAGGATCCCTCCCGCGGAGGCCCCGAGGAACGCCGCGATCAGCACCCCGGTGATATCGAGCTTGTGCTTGGCGGCGAAGATGGCAGCGGCGATCAGGATCGGTTCGCCCGGGCCAGGGATCCCGACCCAGCTGGCGGCGGCCGCGGCCGCGACGCCGTAGTAGTCGATCGGCGGCCCGCTGAAATGGTGATGGAGCCGGATCGCCAGCCCGAACACGAGCAGCGTCTTTAGGGCGTAGCCGATGCGCTCCATCGCGGTCCGATCGTGGCACACCGACCCGTCGCGTCCAGCTGGATAGCGGTGCTCGCCGATGATTGGCCAGCGGGCCAATGAACCCTGGCGCCCGCTTGCGCAGCATTTCGCCCTCGATGAGCGCCGACTTGATCGTCTCCTACGACGGCACCGTGAACGACGACGATGCTCTCGTTCTCGGCAAGCTGTTCGCCTCCGGAGGCGCGTCGATGGCCTTGGCTTACGTCCGGCATGCGCGGGAGTTTGACGGCCGACGTGAAGAACTCGCGCAGCATGACGCCGACCGGCGGCTCGAGCACGGCGCGGCGTGGCTCGGCGATCCCGACGTGGCGCGCCACGTCGTGGTCAGTGCGTCGACCGGAGAGGGCCTCGCCCAGCTGGCGGCGGACGAGGAGGCCTCGATGATCGTGTTCGGCTCGGACTACCGGACCCCGCCGGGCCACGCAGAGCCGGGCACCACGGCCCAGCACCTGCTCGAAGGGGGCTCGGTGGCGATTGCCGTCGCCGCCGCCGGACTCCGAGCCGGGGAGGGCCACGTGGGCTCGATCGGTTTCCTCGCGCCTGACGGGGACTCGGCGGCGGCCGTGACCGCCCAGGCCTTGGCCGACCGTTTCGGCGCCACGCTGGTCGATGCCGAACCCGGGGAGGCGGATCTGTTCGTGGTCGGCTCGAACGGGCCCGCGGGCCGGATCAACCTCACTGGGGCCGCGCGGACACTGCTCAATCGTGCCGAGGGCTCGGTCCTCGTGCTGCCGGCTGGCCATCCAGTCCAGCTTCCCTAGCGGCGGTTCCCGCTAACACCGGGAAACGTTTATCCCAATGTCTAGGGGCCCCTTTTGATCACTGGACCCGCGGCCATACCTGGCGGCGGCGGCGACGATGAATCTTTACCACGTTGTAGTGGGCCAACTGTAGGCCCTACCGCCGCCCGAGGGTCGGCGGTTGACCGACCCTCCGGATAAGGAGAGACCTATTGCTTCCATCACCAACCTGGCTCAACACGGGTGACACCACCTGGCAGTTGACCGCCGCGACGCTCGTGGGGTTGATGAGCGTCCCGGGTCTGGTCGTGCTGTATGGCGGCGTCATGCAGAAGCGCTGGGCGATCAACAGCATGATGCTGACCTTCGGCACGTTCGCGGTCGTGCTCATCGTGTGGGTCCTGTGGGCCTTCAAGATGGGCTTCGGCCACCCGATCGGCTCCGGCACCGGCTTCTTCGCCACTTTCCTCGGGAAACCGGGTGACATCCTCGGCCACGCCCAGGAGCAGGGCCAGGCCAATGTGCCGCTGTTAAGCGGCGCCATGCCGACGTTCAGATTCCCGATGTCGTCGCTCGCGTACTTCCAGTTCGTGTTCGCCGCGATAACGCCGATACTGGCCCTGGGGTCAGTGCTCGGCCGGGTGAACATCAAGGCCTGGCTGCCGTTCTGCGCGCTGTGGATCACGTGTGTGTACTGCGTCGACGCGTTCCTGCTTTGGGGCGGCGGCTGGTTCGCGCACAAGGGCGCGATCGACTTCTCTGGTGGTTATGTGATCCACCTGTCGGCAGGAGTGACAGGGTTCATAGCCGCCGCGGTGATAGGCCCGCGACTACAGCGAGACCGGGAGATCGATGCGCCCAACAATGTGCTCATGGTCGCCACCGGCGCCGGTCTTCTGTGGCTGGGCTGGAACGGCTTCAACGGTGGAGACCCGTATTTCGCCGGTTCCTCGGCGTCGGCGGCGGTGCTCAACACGAACCTGTGTACCGCCGTCGCGTTCCTCGTCTGGGTCGCCTGGGATTACCTGACCGGACGCAAACCGTCACTGATCGGCGGTGTCAACGGAATGATCACCGGCCTGGTCGTCATCACTCCCGCAGCTGGTTACGTGAACGGCTGGGGTGCGATGGCGATGGGCGTGATCGGCTCGACGATCGTCTACTTCTCGCTCAACTACTTGAGCCGGCTGCGGCCCTTCCGCAACGTGGACGACACGCTCGGGGTGATCTATACCCACGGCATCGCCGGCCTCGCCGGCGGACTGCTGGTCGGGATCTTCGCCGACCCGAACATGCTGGTCTACTTCCCGTCGGCGAACGGCAAGATACCGGGCTTCTCGGCCTCGGGGGCGATACACGGCAACTGGACGCTGCTCAAGTGGCAGTTCTTCGCCGCGCTGTTCGTGATCTGCTGGTCCGCGATCGGCACGTTCGTCCTGCTCAAGTTCATCGGGATCTTCATCCCGTTGCGCATGTCGCAGGAGAACATGGAGATCGGCGACACGGCCGAACACGGACACGAGGTGTACCCGTCCGACGTCCCGTCGCTCGGGTACCCGAGTGGCATCCCCGGAATCACGACCCCGGGACAGGCGGCGCCATCGACGGCGTGAGCCACAGTTTGGGAGCTCATGGCAACGAGCGCCGCGGCGATGCAACGCGCTCAGCCGGTTGAGAGCAACCAGCAGCTGGACCGCGGCCGGGAGGCGGGTAGCACCGCCTCCCGGCCGACTCCGCTCACCCTCGTCTCCGGCGCCGTCGCCGGCGACAACCTCGAGCGGGTCGCCCGCCTCGCCGCCGACGCGCTCAGCTGCCCGGTGGCGATCGCGCTCCCCGCGATCTCCCCGCCGGCCCTCTGGCCCCCCGACGCGATTGGGCGCGACGAGCTGAGCCGCATCGTCGAGCACGCCCGCGCGCTCGCCCGGGGCCGGATGACCGAGCTGCCGGGTCTCGTGGCCATCCCGGTCCGCATCGGCCGTGAATCGGTGGGGATCGTCGCGGCCTTAGGCGGCGGTGCGGTCGGCAGCGATCCCGAGCGGCGCGCCTGGCTCGAGGCCGCCGCCGCCGCCGCGGCGGTCACGGCGTTGATGCGCGAGGCGCCCAACGGGGACCAGAAGGGGACCCTTCTCGCGTTCCTGGGGGCTCTTTACGCCGGAGCGCCCGCCGACGTCGAGTCGTTCGTGCTCGACGCGCGCAAGCTCGGCGTCGAGCTGGGCTCGGGCGGGGTGGCGATCGCGGGCCGCGCGACCCCTCGCGCTGAACTGCCCGATCTGCCGCGCGCGCTCCTCGTCGAACTGAACCCGGGTCGCCTGCTCGGGGTGATCGGTCTCGCGGGGCCGGAAGACGAGGCAGAGCGGGTCGTCGCCGAGTTGCGCCACCGCGGGATCGAGGTCGCGCTGTCGGCCCCCCGGAAGGATCCGGCAGCGCTTCACGAGGCCCTGCGCGAGGCCGACCTGCTGGTCGAGCTCGCCTCGGTCGCGGACGCGTCGCTGGCGGGGCAGGAGGAGACCTACCGGCTGTTGATCGGGGTGTTGATGAGAGACCGGGGTGAGCTGGAGCTGCTGTACGCGAACACGATCGCCGCCCTCGCGACCTACGACCGCCAGCACGACACCGAACTTCTGGCGACGCTGCAGACCTTTCTCGCCCATCACGGATCGACCACCGAGACCGCCGAGGCGATGAACCTGCATCGGCACACGGTCGGGTACCGGCTGGCTCGCGTGCACGAGGTCTCCGGCCTATCGCCATACGAGTCCGACGGCCGCGAACGCCTTGGGCTCGGCCTTAAGGCACACCACATACTTTCGGCGGATGACCGCCGCAACCAACCCGGGTAGGCTCCCTTCGCGCCTACAGAAAGACAAGGAGGAAAAGGGTGTCCACGACAGAGAGCGCACAGACGGCAGCCGCCGCCGGCGCCCAGACCGCCTCGGAGGTACTGGAGTTCGCCACCGAACGGGGCGTAAAACTCGTCGACCTCAAGTTCGTCGACCTGCCCGGAACCTGGCAGCACATGACACTTCCGATCGGCGCCCTCGACGCCGACGACTTTGACACTGGCCTCGGCTTCGACGGCTCCTCGATTCGCGGCTTCCAGGAGATCCACGAATCGGACATGCTGCTGATCCCGGATCCGACCACCGCGTTCATCGACCCTTACTACACGAGCACCACCCTGTCGCTGATCTGCTCGGTCGCCGACCCCGTGCTCGGCGAGCCGTATGGCCGCGACCCTCGCTACGTGGCCCAGAAGGCCGAGCGGTACCTAATCGAGTCGGGGATCGCAGACGTCGCCTACTTCGGTCCCGAGGCCGAGTTCTTCGTCTTCGATCACATCGCCTATGAGCAGACCGAGCACCGCGCCTTCTACGAGGTCGACTCCAGCGAGGGCTTCTGGAACACGGGCCGGCCGGCTGGCACCGCCCCCAACCTGGCCTACAAGCTCCGCCAGAAGGAGGGTTACTTCCCCGTCCCGCCGGCCGACTCAATGGCCAACCTGCGCGGCGACATGGTCCTGGCCATGGAGTCACTCGGGATCCGTTGCGAGTTTCACCACCACGAGGTGTCCTCGGGCGGCCAGGGCGAGATCGACATGCGCTTCCAGCCCCTGCTGCGGATGGCCGATCAGATGATGATCTACAAGTACGTGGTCAAGAACACCGCCGCGGCCGCCGGCAAGACCGCCACCTTCATGCCAAAGCCGATCTTCGAGGAGAACGGCTCCGGCATGCACGTCCATCAGTCGCTGTGGAAGGACGGCGACCCACTGATGTACGGCGCCGATGGTTACGCCCACCTCAGCGACCTGGCCAAGCACTACATCGCCGGCCTGCTCACCCACGCCCGCGCCCTGATGGCCTTCTGCGCCCCCACGACCAACTCCTACCGTCGCCTCGTGCCGGGTTACGAAGCCCCGGTCAACCTCGTCTACTCCGCCCGTAACCGCTCGGCCTGCGTCCGCGTACCGATGTATCACGGGACGGCTAAGACCAAGCGGATCGAGTTCCGCTCGCCGGATCCGACCGCCAACCCGTATCTCGCCTTCAGCGCGCTGATGCTCGCCGGCCTCGATGGGATCAAGCGCCAGCTCGATCCCGGCGAGCCACTCGACGCCGACATCTACGAGCTCTCCGAGGAGAGGCTGGCCAACATCGGGACCGTGCCCTCGTCTCTCGAGGCATCCCTCGACGCCCTCGAGGCCGACAACGAGTTCCTCCGCGAGGTGTTCACCTCCGGGCTCGTGGAGGCCTACATCCGCTACAAGCGCGACGCCGAGGTCGACGCGATCCGGATGCGGCCGCACCCATGGGAGTTCGCCCTATATCACGACGCGTAAGACTCGCCCAAGTGGTTCCTTTCGTGGGCACGGCGACACCGAGAGTGGTCACTGGCGGATGCACAGCGAGGACGCAGAATGCGACGTGCATTGGAGATGCACGAGCATTCGAGGACGAAGCTGGGCGCCGCCAGGGGCCGCTCGAATGTCGTCGTATTTGCGAAAGGGGCCGCTACGGCTCAAACCCGGTCGTCGGCCCGACCGAGCCGACTCAAGGCCCGGCGCCAGCGGCTGGGCGCGCGCGGCTGTGACCGCAGCCATTCCTCGCGCGTCGGCAGCTTGCCCGCCCGTCGCGCCGCCAGCACGCAGTCTGTGTGGGCGTGCCGGCGTCGCGAGGAATCCCCTTCTGGCGCGATCAACATGTGCTCGGTCAACGCCGGCAGATGCCGGCCGCAGAACGGGCACCGGTAGGTCGCCGGCTTTCGATTCTGGGCGCGGCGCGCGGTCCACCAGCGAGCGCTGGGCAGATCGGCCATCGCCAAAGGATGTCACCGTTGCGCCGCGAAACTCTGAAGGCCCGGCTGGGTATCCTTGCCATATGGCGGTTCGACCTGCAGAGGATCTGGAGGGGCTGAGCCGCAGCGACTTGCTGCGGGCCTCCCCGCGAATGTTCGAGTCAAACCTGCTCGACAAGCTCTCGCGGGTGCATCCGGCCATTCCGCCGATCCTCTTCGGACCCGTGATCGTGTTTCTCGTCGTCGAGGGCCTCATCCAAGGCGCCGGCTGGGCGACCCTGGCCTGGCTCGCCGGGGGCTACCTGTTCTGGACGCTGACCGAATACTGGCTGCACCGGATCGTGTTCCACTTCGAGCCCGAGAGGGGCATCGGCGCCCGCCTGCACTGGATCATCCACGGGGTCCACCACGACCATCCCAACGACCCGATGCGCCTCGTGATGCCGCCGTCGGTCAGCGTTCCGCTCTCCGCCCTGTTCGTCTGGGGCTTCTACGCCGTCCTCGGTAGCCCGGCCTTCCTTCCCTTCAGCGCCGGCTTCGTCGCTGGGTATCTCTTCTACGACATGCTGCACTACCACGTCCACCACCACCGCCCGACGACGGCCCTGGGCAAGCGGCTGCGCGAGCTGCACATGCGCCACCACTTCCAGAACCACGAGCGCGGTTACGGCGTCAGCGCCCCGTTCTGGGATCACGTCTTCGGCACCGCGCCGAAGAACCGCTAGATCGGTTTCCGCCGGTCGGGGGAGTTGCCGGCGCGCGGTAAGTCTGGTGTACGCTGGGTTGGCTGGCCGCTGCACTGGAGCGCCGGCCTACTGAGGGAGAGGGCGATGCCATTCATGGCGAAGATCATCAGACGTTCTGCCGTCCGGCTGCTGCCACGTCTGGGGGGCGCGTGCCTCGCCGTGGGGCTGGCGACCGGCGGCGGTTACGTGACGTCCGCGAGCGCCGCCGTGCCCGCCGCAGCCGCGCGGTCTGCGGTCGCCGCCATGCCGGCCTGCCCCGACGCGTACGTCGCGGCCCTCGGCCCGAACGTCTGCGTCTTCAACGACACGATGACCCAGTCCGCCATCCAGAGCGACCTCAACAACATCGCCTCCCAGCAGGTCCCCATCGCCAGCCAGTTCAGCAGCCGGCGGTATGCCATCTTCTTCCAGCCCGGGACCTACGGGTCGGCTGGGACTCCCCTGGTGTTCCAGGTGGGCTACTACACCCAAGTGGCGGGTCTCGGCCTGACGCCGCAGGACACCGTGATCGACGGCGCCATCGACGTGTTCAACAACTCCTGCACCGCCGGAACCGAGGATTGCAACTCCCTACAGAATTTCTGGCGCTCTCTGTCCAACCTGACGCTCAACGTCGACCTGCCTAGTTCTACCCCCGCGTACGCTCCACCGGTCAGCGACCCCTTCGGCGCCGGTTGCGCCAACACCGCCGAGATGTGGTCCGTCTCCCAGGGTGCCCCGATTCGCCGCGTCGACATCAACGGCACCGTCGCCTTCCAGGACTACTGCGCCAATAACGACTTCGCGGACGGAAGCTACATCGCCGACAGCAAGGTCAGCGGCGATCTGAACTTCTTCGGCAGCGAGCAGTACATGGTCCGCAACAGCGCCATCGGCGGCGCCAGTGGCTGCCCGAACGGGCTGTGGAACACGGTCTACTCGGGCGTCGAGGGAGCTCCGGCCGCCGTGTTCACCGGCCAATGCCAGCAGAACACGGTGCTGCCGACGAGCCCGGTGAGCGAGGAGGAGCCGTTCCTCTACACCGACGCCAACGGCTCCTACCACGTGTTCGTCCCCGCGGTCCAGCGCAGTTCCACCGGTCCCGCCTGGACGAGCGGAAGCGAACCGGGTCGGTCGATCCCCCTGCGCAGGTTCTTCGTCGCCACCCCGAGCACGCCCGCCGTGGCCATGACCGCCGCGGTCGCCCGTGGCCTGAACCTCATCCTCACCCCGGGGGTCTACGACCTCAACCGCGCCATCGTCATCAGCCGCCCCGGAACCGTGGTGCTCGGACTCGGCCTCGCCACGCTGGTCCCCCAGCGGGGCAACGCGGCCATGGTCGCCTTCCCCGACACCGGCGTGAAGCTCTCGGGTCTGATCATCGACGCCGGACCGATCAAATCGCCCGTGCTGCTGGCGATCGGCACCCCTCGGCGGAGCAACCTCCTCAGCGCGAGCAACCCAGACCTGGTCCAGGATGTTTTCTTCCGGATCGGCGGCGCCGAGTCCACCCCGGTCTCCGCGACCGTCAGCCTCCTCGACAACGCGCCTGACTCGATCCTCGACGACGTCTGGGCATGGCGCGCCGACCACGGCAACGATGTCGGCTGGACGTCCAATACCGCCAGCACGGCCGTCGTGGTCACCGGTGACGACGTCACGTCCTACGGCCTGGCGGTCGAGGGCTACCAGAAGAACGAGGTGATCTGGAGCGGCCAACACGGCACCGACGTCTTCTTCGAGAACCAGCTGCCCGAGGACCCACCCAGCCAGCAGGCGTGGATGGCCAGCTCGACCCACGACGGCTACCCCGCGTTTCTGCTCACCAACAACGTCAAGACCTTCCAGGGCTATGGCATGGGCAGCTACGTGGTCTTCGTCGAGACGGGGGCAAGCCTCCAGAATGCGGAGGTGTTCGAAGCACCCAACACTGCCGGTGTGCAGTTCCACAACATCTTCGCCTTGTGGGAGGCGGGCGCCGGCGGCGACGCATCGATCATCAACGGCACCGGCGGTCCGGTGACCTCCACCAACCCAGGAAACGTCGAGCCGGTCGATCTCGCCAGCTACCCCTAAGCACTGGCGCATCCTAGGAATCTCGTTAGCAGCAACGGAGAGGGCGGGATTCGAACCCGCGAAAGAGCGTGAACCCTTTACTCGCTTAGCAGGCGAGTGCCTTCAGCCACTCGGCCACCTCTCCTGGAGGTGGCGCCAGTGTAAACGAGGGACACCCGCGCGGCGGGCTAGCATCCGCCCGACAAGCCACGGAGGGGTGGCAGAGAGGTCGAATGCGCTGGTCTTGAAAACCAGAGTCCGTGCAAGCGGACCGCGGGTTCGAATCCCGCCCCCTCCGCTCCTTGTTGCGGCCATCACAAGCAGTGGCTAGGATGACCGCGATGGCCGTTGTTTCGACACCGGCGGAGGGGCAAGAGGGCGCGCCGCACGCGATCGAGCGACCCGACTTCGACATCGTCCCCCGCAAAGGGCTGGTCCTCGTCGCGATCGCGATGGTCGCCCTGATCGTCGCGATCGCCGCCAACAAGCTCTGGCCGCTGATGTTCCTCCACGTCGCCGGCGGCGCCGCCTGGACGATCATCGACCTGTTCCTCGGCCTCGTACTCGGCCCGATCCTCGGCCACCTATCCGTGCCCGCCCGGATCGAGTTCACGACCAAGCTGATGCCCAAGATGCTGCTGATCATGCCCACGGTGGTGACGCTCACGCTCGCGGCCGGCTGGCAGCTCGGCGCCAACCTGGGCACCGTGCTCAGCACCTATCCGCTCCACGGATGGGTGGTCGCGAGCTTCATCGTGGTCGGCGTGATGTCCGTCCTCGCCCTCGGCCTGCTCGAGCCGGCCAACATCGCCGTGCTGATCGAGCTGAAGAAGCCCCGCCCCAACCCCCAGGTGATCGAGCGCCTGATGAAGCGCTTCATCTACTGCGCCGGCGTCCTGGGGGCGATGCAGATCGCGACCCTCGTGATCATGACCAAGCTGGGCGCATCGTGAACGACCAGCGGCTGCCGCCGTTCACCCAGGTCGCGATGCTCTCGCTCGCGCTGATCGTCGCCGGCGGCATCTACCTTTCGGCGCACCTCCCCGAGCACGTTCCGCTCGCCCCCGCGGTCGTGCTCCTGGCGCTCTCAGTGCTGCTCCTCGTGGGCAACCTGATCTCCCTCACCCGGGTGAAGAACTTCCATTGGGTCCGCTTCTTCCAGGTCGCCAAGTGGTCCTTGCTCGCCTACACCGTGATCGCCGGGATGATCCTCTTCGCCTTCCTCGAGGACCACCTCAGCGGCGGTCCGCTGATCGTGCTGACCCTCTCCCTGGTCGTCTTCGCCGTACACGTGCCCGCCCTCGTCGGCTTCACCGTCGCGCGCTACGACGCGTCCTGACGCGGCGTGTGGCCGCCCGAAGCACTCGAGTTTCTCGAGGAGCTCGAGGCCAACAACGATCGCGACTGGTTCCGGGCCAACCGCGCCCGCTACGACCATGACCTCCTCGCCCCCACTCGCCGGCTCGCCAAACAGCTCTCCCACCTCGGCCAGCCCCATTTCTTCCGCCCCTACCGCGATACGCGCTTCCGGCCCGGGCCACCGCTCAAGGAGCAGCTCGCCGTCGGCATCGGCGCCGGCGAGGTCGGCGGCTACTACATCGAGCTCTCGCTCGACGGCCTGCTCGTCGGCGCCGGCCTCTACCACCCCGCGCCCGACCAGCTCGAGCGCTTCCGCTCCGCGGTCACCGACGACCGCCGCGCCCGCGGCTTCGAGCGCGCCCTCAAACGAGCCAACAAGGCCGGCCTCGCGCCGGCCCCACCCGCCATCAAGCGCGCCCCCCGGGGATATTCGCCCGACCATCCCCGCATCCAGCGCCTCCGCATGCGCGATCTCGTCGTCTCGGAGCGCCACACCCTCAAGCCCTGGCTGCACACCCCCGAATGCGACCAGCGGATCAAGTCGCAACTCGACGCCGCCCGTCCCCTGGTCGCCTGGCTGGCCGAAACCGTCGGCCCCTCGACCCGCGCGCGCCGCCGCTGACCCGAAGCTAGAATCGATCCGCCAGCGCCCGTAGCTCAGCTGGATAGAGCGTCGGTCTACGGAACCGAAGGTCGGGAGTTCGAATCTCTCCGGGCGCGTAGGAAAACTCGCTGGAAACGGTGGGTTTTCTGTAAGCGTTCAGTCCCCGGGGCCTCAGGTGAGGGCGGGGAATGGCTCGCCGCGGTTGTGGGCGGTGATCAGTTCGCTGAGGTAGGTGAACAGCGAGCGGCTTTGGAGTCGGCAGGTTACGGCGGCTGAGAGCGCGCGCTCGGCGAATCGCTCGCCGTTGTGGCTTTGGGTGCCGAGCGAGAGTTTTCGGTGGATGACCGCTGCGCGGAGCGCGCGCTCGGCGGGGTTTGTTGGTGGGCTCGATGCCCTCGGTGGTGGTGAAGGTCCAGAGCGCGGGCCAGATCTTGAGCAGGTTGTTGGCGAACTGTCGGTGCCAGCGGGTGCGCCGGCTCTTGTGGCTGGCCTGTTCGAGCAGCTGCCGTAGCTCGGTTTGGATAGGCGCGATCTCAGTCTGGAGTTGGTCGGGGTCGTGGTGCTCGTGCTGGTAGGCCCGCCACGCGGCGAACACCCGCGGGCGACCGCGGGACCTCCCGGTTCCCATGCATGCAGCAATCTCCCGTACGTGCCCGGGTTCTTCGACCGCGCGGGGTCCCCCGACGACTCGCGATAGCGCCGCCGGCGACGTGGCCTTCCGCCAATCTTGACGGCGTCGGCACCCCGATAGAGCAGTTTTCGCGGCTCAATAGCCCAGCCCGCACGCTCCCCTGTCAACGCTTCGCTGCGCCCTCACGGGACACCAACGCATGACTCGGGGCCGTCGTGGGTCGCTACTCCTTCGACGTAGAGAACTTTCATCTCCTTCTCCATGCCGGTCTCCCGGCGCTTTCCAAGATTCGCTGCACCAACAAGGAATCCCTGCCACAGGCCCCGACGACTGAACGCTTACAGTTTTCTGTAGGACCGGAGGCGTTGGATCGGGTGCAGGGGCGGCGGGTGCACACCTCAGCGGTCGCGTATCTGGAGGCGGCCGGAGGGCGAAGCCCCTAAGCCCGCGGACGAGACCGAGCCGAGGAAGTCCCCCGCGGGGCCGCCAGCCCACGCCCAGGGGATCCGGGACGTGCAGTTCTAGCCGCGCGGACCGCGGTTTCTGAATCCGCCATGGGACGTTGACGACCGTCGCACCTGCGAGAACTCGTCCACAGGGTCAGACGTGAGAGCGGCGCCCCGCGTGTTGGCAGCGCGAATCGGGGCGCCGCTGTTGCTATTTACCATGCGGGGCGCCGTTCACAAACCCCCGATGCGCTGCCAACGCACGGACGAGACGAGCCGAGCCCCAGACGACGCTCTCGCACGGCTCGCGCGCGGTTTCCGAATTTGGCTATTCATAGACGGCAGCCGGCACGGCAACCGGCAAGGATTCGCCCGTGACGGCCTTCCCATCGCCCCGCCGCCTTCAGGCACGTTGCCGGATTCGCCGCCGTGAGCGCCGGTCGCGCTACGGCGAGGCGCGGGTCGCCCATCGCCGCCCAGGATCTCGCGGTCCGTCAAGGCCTCGAGCGCGGCCTCGCCGACGGCGGTGCGCCGGCAGTCGAACTAGCCCTGACGACGACTCTGGCCCAGGTGAACCAGAGCCGCCCGGTGTAGCGCCGGACGGCGCAAACCCGCAAATCTGGGGCTCGCGATGATCGAGTCTCAGCGTCGGGCACGTCGCCGTCCCAGATGCTGGGCTGCGAGGTAGCGGGGCGGCTGACGTAGCCCTGCTCCACGAGCTGATCGAAGTCGGAGCGCTTGATCCGGACGCGCCGGCCGACGCGGACGAACCGTAGGCCGCCGCGATCCACCCAATTCCGGATGGTTTGTTGGTTCAGCTTCAAGATCTCGGCGACCTCGGCGACCTCGGCGACGGTCAGGTACTCGTCCTCGGGCAACCGGTCAACGCTGCCTGGGCCGTCATGCCCTGTGCCACTCGCCACCGGCGCAGCGCAAGAACGGCAGCCAGGGGCAGCGCGAGCATCGGTCTATTGAACGCCACCCGGACCGAACTTCGAAGTCCGTGCCGCCCCGATCACCTGGTCTGCCTCCTGCATCGACAACAGCGGGACGCCCTGGCTGAAGTTGACAAACTCGCGGTAGGCCAGCACCATCTGCAGCTGCCAGTTCAGCTTCTCGGGAGTGGGGCTGTCGATGATGATCACGCCGCTGGACGCGCTGGTATCCAAGTAGTGGGCACCAAGCGGCTTCGCTTCGCTGGCCAGGTAGTCCTTGCGGTAGGCGCGCAGCAATTGGTCGGTCTGATGCTTAGTCATGTACGGTTTTACCTCGTACCTCGTGAGAAAAATTCCCATGCTCATCTTCCTTCCGCCGGCTAGTTGACTGGACCCGCGCGACCCTACCAGGGCCGGCTCGAGGATCTGGGTGAGACAGAGGACAACTCAAAACAGCCCTCTCGACGGCGGCTAAGCGACGGGAAGCGGTCGCTCGAACCGCGCCGCCGGCGTACGATGCGTACTGACGATCGAAAGGGGCGACGAATGGACGCAGGACGTTTGACGGGCTCGCTCTACAGGGCGGCCCGACTGAGCGCGACCGGACGAGCGATCCGCACCGGCCACACGCCACGCCGAGCGAAGAACATCGTTGTTGGCAGGACACTCGGCCGGGCCGGGTTCTGGCGGATCTGGCGATGATGCAACAACGGCGCCGCTGCGAGCACCGTGCTGGTGACCTCGACGATTACGGGTCGGCCGACAGCTTACTCGGGGGTAATCGTTGATTCTGGATCGCCGCGGGGCGAGTCACGGATCAGGAGGACGGAGCGGATGAGCCATCTCATCGAGACTCTCGGGAGGCTGGTAAAAGCAGAACGTGCCGCGGGGCGCGGCGAGACGTTCGTGCTCACATACACCGGCCCTGTTGATCGAGAGATCATCGGCCACCCGGGCTGGCACCAAGGCTGCGACGCGCCCACCAACGTCGAGGTCGACGAGCTGGCCGACCATGGCTGGGTTCGGATCACCGATAGCAGAGGTAAACCCGACACTTCGCCATCACGGCTGCCGGCCGCGACGCATGGGACCGTCACCTTCGGAGAATCGCTCCCGCGACCGGGGGCGGTCTAGGGCGCTCCGGAGAAAGGGGTTGATGTCCTTGCGATAGCGACAGCGTCTGACGACCCGGCGGCCACCGAGGTCCACATTCGTGAGCTTGCGCGCGCCGAATTTCTTGATGTCACCTTCGAAAGTGCAGCCGGACCTCGGCTCGTTCGCCCGAGCCCCACCACACTTCAGATGCTTGCCGGCTGGCCATCTGGCGCGCCCGAAGACGCATTCCAAGGACTAGTGCGTGCCCTCGACACCGAGATCGAGCGCACATCGGATCCAGACCGGCGCACCACACTCGAACGCGTCCGATCAGGTCTTCTTGGGGCAGCGCGAGACGTCGCGCTCGCCTACCTCGAGAAGAAGGTGATGCGACTCTGAAGTACCGACTCCTCGCTTTCGTAGCGAGCGGTCGCACTGAGTGGAACGGCCGCCCCTCAGCTTCACGCGTCGACGAGGCGACGCCGGTCTGCGTCGCCTCGTGCTTCGGCTGGAATCCGGGCCGGGCTCCGATGTCAGGATGCGGCGCGGAAGCTGATCCCGTCGAGTGAGATTGTATTGCCTACCGGCACGACAGTGTTGGGGTCGAGTGTCACCGCGCCGTTCGTGCCGGCGTAGACGCCTGGCCCCCAAATGGCCACACTTCCAGTTGTTATCACCTGCTGCGCGCTACCCACGCAGTCGCAGGCGGATATCGGGACCCTGAGAATCTTGCCACGGTCCGGCCGGTAGCCGCGCGGGAGCTGGAAGATCACGCTACCCGCCGGCCCTGCGGGCTGCACGATCTGGCCCTGGAGATGCACGATGCCTTCCTGGTCCCTGTAGAAGCCGGCCGGCTCGTCAACGGAACCGCCTCGATTCACCCACCCATTCTCGAATTTCGGCTCGCCGCCCGCGCCGACCAGATGGAAAGCTTCGGGCGCAGCGAGCCGCTGCGCCGTGGTCGCGGTGCCGGCCCGTAGCGCGTTTGGAACGGTGACCCCGGTCACGTCCAGCTTGTTCTTGGTCACGCCGCCATTCTTGAGCTTCGCTGTGACCACCGCCCCGTTCTGGAGCTGCTCGGTGCCGACACTGTTCTTCGGCAGCGATAACGCTGCGTACCCCGCTCCACCCAGCGCCACGAACAGCGCCGTCATCGATATCGCCATTGCGTGCCATGGCGAAGGTTGAAACCGCTTCATTCCTCCTCCTTCGGGAGGCCCCAGTGCCCCCCATCGACAACCTCTGACAGCCCACCTTCGGGCCCGCGACAGCTTCCTCCAGTTGCCGCCCAGAAGTCAAGTCTGCGCACCAGGACCATCACGACATGCTCGCGCGGCCGTCTCCTCGGAAACATCCTGCCCGTTGACGCTCTCCCGGTCGCGGCCACCGTGGCGCCTGACGATCGTTCCGATTATCGCTCACGCCGCCTTCAGCAGCCGGTCGCGATCCTCCAGCGCGGCACGATCGTGGCGTTCCCGTTGCTGCGCGAACAATTTCATCTCCGCGCGCGTCGCCCGACGGATCTTCAAGGACCCACTTTGAACCTGGTCTCGGAGCCGCTCGCGCGCGATCGCACGCTCCACGTCGCGGCGCGACATCCCCAGCTCACGAGAGATCGCCCACACGCGCGCGCCGGCGTCAGCCATCTTGACTGCCCGCGTCGCTTGGGGGCCCGGACGCTGGCAGCCGCCGAGATCTCTCCAGCGAGTGCTCGCGGCGCGCTAGGCTCCCGAAGAGGGCATCTAATCAAGGTTTGGGGGAATAAGTGAACAAGCTCCTGGTATTCGTGGGCACCGCCGCAGTGGCCTTCGCCGTCGTGCCGGCGTCTGCGTCGGCGTCGCCGTGGAACCGTAGCTGTGGCTCTGCGCGGGATGGATTCCTGCTCAGCAACAACGCCTATGAGGTCCATGGGCCGTGGCACATCAAGATGTCTGAGAGCGAAGCGGCGACGCTTGCTCGCCGCGAGCCCGTACAAGAGTTCGGCTCTCGGATTACGACGAAGCAGATGCCGTGCCTGCTCGCTCAGTCGATCGCCGAAGCTGGGGGAAACAGCTGGACGCATTGGCGCGGAGACGACGGCTGGACCAACGTCAAAACCTATACGTCTGGCGGGACCACCATCGTCGGGACATTCCACTGCACGGGCTACAACCTGCGCGGCCGGAACGTCGCCAGGGAAACATGCACGTGGCCGAAGCACGCCGTCGTAGGGTCCTTCACCATCAGCAAGTCCCCGTAAGACTCACGACCGGAAGACCTACCACTCGCTTGACAAAAAGCGACCTTGCCGGAATTGAGGTCAACCCCTGGCAGGATGCCTCTCTGCAACTCCGTCGGGCGCGCCGGCGTGGGCGCCTACCAGGCCCCTGGCTCACCGTTGGGAAACACCAGCACGCGGCTCGCCGCTCCCGCCATGCTCGCGGCGATCGCGGCGTTTATTGCGTCGAGCGAGAAGTGTGGACCCACCGTCAGATCTAGCTGGCCACGCTTGGCATGTTCCATGAGAGCCGGCAGCGCGACCGCCGGGTCTTCTGAGCCGTACATCGTTCCCGTCAACCACTTCTCACGCCGGGTGAACTGCGCAAAGTCGACGGTCAGTTGTTCCCCGTGCGCCGGCAGTCCGACGACGACCGCCACGCCTCCGCTTCGTGTGAGGCGAAGTGCTTGCCGGGTGGCCTCAGCGCTGCCAACGACGTCCAGGGCAAGATCGGCTCCGTCTGGGGCCAGGCTTCCAACTAGCGCGTCGAGCTCAGATGGGGCCACCGCGTGGGTGGCACCGAGAGTCAGCGCGCGATCTCGTCGAGTCGCCACAGGATCCGCGCCGATGATGATGTCGGCGTCGCGCAGTCGAGCAGCCTGGACGCAAAACTGACCGACACCACCAAGTCCGATCACGACCGTGATACCTATCGGACGGTCCCGCGCGACGAACTGTACGGCTCCCACGCCCGTCAGCGCGGCGCAGCCGAGCAGCGCGGCTTCCTCGAGTCCGATTTCGTCGTCGAGTGGCAGGGCCCGCCGTTGGTGCAGGATGAGTCGCTCGGCAAAGGCGCCGGTCGCGGTGCCTATGTAGATGGGTGCCCCATCGAGCTGCACGCCCGAACTCCCGTCGCATCGAGTACCAGCGCCAATCGCGCGATGGAGCGCCGTGCAGGCCGCCGGCCGCCCCCGGTTGCAGTCCGCGCACTGGCCGCACGAGTCCGCCCAGCAGATGACCACCCTCGTGCCGAGTCGGTCTGCCGGGACAGCGTCCCCGACTGCCTCGATCACACCGGACCCTTCGTGTCCCAGCACCATAGGCGTAGGTCGGGTCCATTCCCCGCGCAGCTGGTGAAGGTCGGTGCCGCAAATCCCGACCGCGGCGATCTTCACGACCACTTCCTCTGGTCCTGGCTCGCCTATCTCGACATCGCACACTTCCACCGGCCGTCCCTCTCCGAAGTAGACCGCCGCTCTGGTTCGCATTCTTATCCTTCGCTCGCGGCGGTGCCCGCCCGTTCGCCTTCCTGTGCAGACCGACCCCCATCGACGGCCGTCGCGCTCAGCGCTCGTACCTGTGACACGTACGTCGCTACCGCGCCACTGATTACGCCGATCTCGTCATCCATGAACACGGAAAAACAACCGCGGTCACGGTGTGCGGCAGCGTCTGCCATCGAGGGTGCTGTCCCGATCGTCAACGGCATCCGGTGCCTCGCGCAGGCATCAACGATCCCGCTCTCGACGACACGATACTCCTCACTCTCGCGCTCGCCCGGGATGCCGAGGCTCATCGTGAGGTCCGCGGGACCAATCGACACAGCGTCGACTCCAGGCGTCTCACAGATCTCATCGATGTTCTCAGCCCCCTCCTTGCTCTCAACGATCACTACGACAACCGTATTGTCGTTAGCGTAGCTCTGCGCCTCGCGCGAGCGCGGATATGCCCCTTGGATACGTCCGTCGTCGCCACGATCACCTAGCGGCGGATATTTCGCGTACCGCACCGCGGCGCGCGCATCCGCCGCCGTCGCCACGCGCGGGGCGAATATGCCATCGACCCCGTTGTCGAGAAGCCGGCTGATCCACTCGCGGCTGATCTCCGGTGGCCGCACGATCACCGGCACGCCACTCCCTCGGCCGCCCCAAACCATCATCGACACCTCTTGCATCGTGAACCGCGAGTGCTCCATGTCGATAAAGACGTAATCGACGCCCAGCCCCGCCAGCAGCGGTACGACCTTCGGGCTGAACATGTCGCTGATGCCGAAGCCAACGCTCATTCGCCCGGGGGCGAAGACTCTCCGGCCGTTCAACGCTTCATATGCCCCGAGGCCCGGACCATCGTGAGCGCGGGTCAAGTCAGTGTCCATGTTGTTCCTCTCTGATTGTCAGCGCCGCCACGTCGTAGGCGCGAAGCTCGACTTCCAACCCGGGTGACCGGGTCACTTCTCGTTCCGTGGTCGTGCTCGGATCTCTTCCCTCGTCGGCGGATCCACGATCGTATGTACGCACGGCGATCTCCTCGGGAACCACTCCGCTCAGCGACACCGTCAGCCCGAAACTGGTCAAGTTCGCCACGACGACACGAACCTCGCACCCGACCCGGCTCGCGAGATGGGCGATCTTGGTCGGAGAATCCGTTGCGACGGCCAGCGGCGTCCCCGCCTTGAGGCGGTGTAGTTCTGAGACAGCCCAGAGTCCCGGCGACATCCTCGTCGTGCGCCCGCATGTCGCGACGAGGCCACAGGGCCCGAGCGCGTCATAATACGTAACCGCGGCCGCTCGTCCACGGGCTAATTGAGCATAGCTCCCGACCGTCCAGGCTGCACAAAACATCGTGTGCTGCCGTGGGTCGACACCCCCGTGCAGCAGCGTCCCGGCTCGTTGCTCGACCCCCGGCCTGAGCACCACCGGCCCCACCACCACGGCCGGAGCACGACACAATCTCCTGGCAGCCCGCACGACGAGGGCCTGACTCTCCAGGCTGTCCATAATTGACTGGTCGTCAAAGGTGTGTAGCTGCGGGCTGAGTCCAAACGCCACGAAATCGGCGACGCGATAATCGGGCCGTTCGCGATTGATCTCGGCGAACCACAACGCGGTCCCGCCCCCGAGGGCGGGCAACTGCGGCATGCCGGCCAACTCTCGCCGTACGGACCGTAACAGGTCCGGTCCGGTCACCTCGCTTTCGACGTCGAGGATCAGCACGCGGCGCACCCCAACATCATCCGCCACGCTCCGGATGAGGGGAAGGACACTCATCGGGTCGGATCCGGCGATGTGAAAGGCGATCTCGAGCTCCGCGCCAGCGAGACGGGCGAACGCCGCCGCCGCGACGAGTGCCGCTCGGGCCGCCGTCTCATCCGTCTCTACGTCGACGCGTAGGTAATCCAAGCCCGCCGCGCTCATCAACTCGGCTGCACCCGGCGCCGCTGGAGTTGGATCGTCCGTCATCAGTGTGCCTAGTTCGGGCAATGTCATGTCGGCGTCGACTCCGATGTGGGCGGTTATTCGTTCTTCCAGCGAAGCGCCTTCAGGCTTGGCGCTCACATTGGACGGCACCCGGATCGCGAGACCGTGTCGGAGGCGGGTGGCCGGCGTGGCCCAGTGAGGATGGTCTTTGGCGATCGGCGTCGAATAGGTCTTCAAGGTGGCGTCGGTCCAGTTGCGCTGGTCTTCCATTTCAAACAAGCCGCCTTCGAAGGCAAAGTCGACCGTGACTGCGTCGGCAAGTTCGATCGCCAACGACGTGAACGGACCCACGACGGGTTCCCACACCCCGGCTCGATAGAGAACTGGGAGGACCTCGGGTGAAAAGACGCCAGATCGCGCTAGACCATCTCTGCTCGCGACGTACCGCCTCCCGACATAGTCTATTGCGCGGTGGAGGACGCACAGCCCGATCCGCCCATATGGAAATGTGTCCAGCGCCTCGGTGTCGACACTAAAGGTGATGCAGCCGTCAGGCGCACCGTCAATGCGGCCGGTCCAGCGGACCGCCACGGGACCCTGCCGGTGCAGCACCTCCAAGGCAACGCCAAACTTCTCGCGACCCTCGCTGATCCTTATGGTCAGAACCTCCGGTCCCACCGTGCCCCAGTGCTCGTCTCTAACGACAAAATGTACGCGCCGAGCAAGTTCGTGCCTTCCGAGACGGAGGTTCATCAGCTCAGCCCCGACCAGATCCACGGAAACTGGGCCAGCCTGAAGCCGCACCGGCCCTCGTGTTCGCCACTCCTGTGTCCGCTGCGGCTTCATTCACCTTGGCCGAGAAGTAGCTCGCCCTCTCCCGGGGAGCTTCCTCAGGAAGTCGAGATCCTGGATCACGTCTCGATTGACGACATTCCGCGGGATCTGTCCTTGGTACATCTGCTCAACCGCACGGCAGGGCTCGATGCATGCTCCCGCCAGCGACTCGCTGGTCCAAGCCGCCGCGTGCGATGTGACGATCACGTTGTCAAGACCAAGGATCTGATCATCGGACAGCGGCGGCTCAGGGTCGGTGACGTCTAAGCCGGCGCCGGCGATCTCGCCACTCGCGAGTACCCTCGTCAGCGCCGCCTGGTCGATGATCGCCCCGCGGGCGGTGTTGACGATGCACGCTGTCGGCTTCATCAGTTGGAGCTGTTCCGCACCGATCAGCCCTCGCGTCTCGTCTGTCAGCGTGCACATGACGACGACGTAATCGGCCTCCTTCATGACCGTCTCGAGCGTCACCGACTCCACGCCGACCGCCTCCGCGCCCCCCTTAGGCACATACGGGTCGCAGGTCAGGAGCCGCCTGGGGCGCAGGGGTTTGACGATCTCGGCGAAGCGCCGCGCGGTAGCGCCAAACCCAACCGTCGCAATGATCCGGCCTTCTACTGTCGACCCGATCAGTTGCTGGGCCTCGGCGCCGCGGCCGGCTTGCGTGAGCCGGTCCTTTGTGATCAGACGCTTGGATAGTGCTAGCACAAACATGAGCGCCGACTCGGCGACGCTCGCATGATTTCCCGCGTTAGGGCTATTGGTAACCGCCACGTGCGCCTCCGAGGCGGCTTTGAGGTCGATCCCATCCACGCCGATTCCCCAGGACGCGACGAGCGCGAGTTTGCTTCCGCTGCTGGGAGCCGCGAAGCTGTCGGCGACCCACCGCGCCTCACCGGTTATGACCGCGTCGCAGTCGGAGACGGCATCGCTGGCCATGGCATCGCTCGTCGGAGGGAGAAAATGCCAGGTGAGCCCACCGTGGGGCGCCAGGAATTCCGCCACCGGCCCGTCGATCCATCCCGCCATCGCCCCGTCCGGTCCAAAATCGCCGGTGATGCCGACGGTGAACTTACTCACCTCGCCTCCTTTCCGCGTGCGTGGCGGCAGCCCCACCGAGAGCCTGCTCGCTTTGCTCATCCTCGGCCGTCGGCTTCGGCGACAAGTGATCCGGGAGCCATCCCGGCATCCCGATCACATCGTCCTCGAAATGAAACTCGGTGAGCTCGATCCGCACACCATGCCTCCCATCACCAGCGAGAAACCCAGAGACGCGACCGCGTCCCTCGGTTAGCGGGCGCTGCGGAGTCGCCCCATCACTCAGTTCTTCCACCGCGCTCTCGACGGTACGCACCCCGAAGCAGAGGTGATGGACCCCTTCACCACGATCTCTCAAGACGCGGGCAAGCTCGGATTCGTCGTCGAGCGGCTCGACGAGTTGGATGAATGCATTGCCGCCATCGAGGTAGGTCAATCGTACGTGGGGGGAGGCCAGCACCTCGCTGTGTACGAAGGGAAGGCCGAGCCGGTCCTCGAAGTACCGTCGCGCCTCCGTTGTGTTGGCGACGAGCACGCCGATGTGATCGAGTCGCCTTAGCTGCTGTGCCATATCCCGGTCCAACGAGCTGTCTGGGTGATCAAGCGGATCCCTTCTGTCGTTAGTGAGTCCCTACGCATCGAAGGCGATGCTCTCGTCCTGGGCCCCTGTTGCATGTATCGCTGGAGCTTCCAGCGACGGCGCCGCCTCGACCAGCTGGCGCGTGTATTCGTGTCGCGGGCACGTCATAACCTCGCGCGTCGATCCCATTTCGCAGACCTCACCCTTTCTCAGGACCACGATTTCGCTGGCGACGCTCGCGACAACCCCGAGATCGTGGGAGATGAGGAGAACTCCGACTCCGAGGTCGCGACGGAGATCGTCGATGACGTTCAACACAGCGGCCTGGACCGAGACGTCGAGCGCGGAGGTGATCTCGTCGCAAACGAGCAGATCCGGTCCAGCCGCGAGGGCCCGAGCAATCGCAACGCGCTGGCGCTCTCCACCCGAGAGCTCGGCCGGGTAGCGATCTGCGACCGCCGCGGGGAGCCGGACCTTCTCCAGCAGCACCGAGGCTTCCTTACGGGCGGCAGACCCGCTCAGGCCTCTCAACAATCTCGCGGGGCGGGAGATGGCATCGCCTGCGGTGTGTCTGGGGTTCAGCGAGTCATAGGGATTCTGGAAGACGATCTGAATCCGGCGACGGATCTCCCGCGGGCGATCCCCGGCACGCGCGGGCACGACGACATCGCCCAACTTGATCATGCCTGACTCCGGCACATGAAGACCGGCGATACATCGTGCGATCGTCGTCTTGCCGCTGCCCGAGGCGCCAACGAGGGCCAGGCACTCGCCGGGAGCGATGGCAAAGCTCACACCCGCGCTCGCGACCACTCGCTCGCTCCGACTGACGTGCGCCGCGTAGAGCTCCGTGACCTCCAGCAGCGGCTGCACGCGCTCAGGAGCGTGCCACGTCGCCTCAGCGATAGGCAGCGCGCTCGTGGAACGGTCCCAGTGGAAGCAACGAACCAGGTGATGCATTGCAATCACGGCCAGCTCAGGTTCCGCCGAGCATTCCTCGCTGCGGAGTTCACAGCGGTCTCTGAAGGCGCAACCGTCCCATCCATCTCCCCGTCCCGCGAGCCCGGGAATGCCCACCAGCTGCTTCGGTGCCCTGCTATCGGGTATCGCGCGGATCAGGCCTCGCGTATACGGATGCCGCGGCGTCCCGATAACGGCATTCGTGGGTCCTTGCTCCACTATCCGGCCTGCGTACATGACCGCCATCTGGTCGGCGATCGACGCCACCGCGGCAACATCGTGCGATACGTAGACCATCGCTACCCCAGTGGCGGCCTGCAGCCTCTTGATCTCGTCAAGCAGTCCGGCCTGGACTAGGACGTCCAGCCCCGTGGTCGGCTCATCGAGTATCACGACCGCCGGGCGACAGGCGAGCGCGACGGCGATCGCGACCCGTTGCTGCTGACCGCCGGAGAGCTGGTGGGGGTAGCGTCTCAGAAACTCCTTCGTGCCGGGTAGCTCCACCCGCTCGACCGCGTTCGCGACAACCGCGTCCTCATCGTCCGTCGGTGAATGAAGGGCGACCATCCGCCTGATCTGCTCCCCGATTCGCAACGAGGGATTCAGGGCGACCCCAGGTTCTTGGGGGACGTAAGAGATCACCTTTCCTCTCAGCTCACGTCGCCGCCGTTCGGGGATTGCGCTGATCTTTTCCCCCGCGACGACGATCATTCCGCCGGCGTGCTTGATTCCGGGCCGAAAGAATCCCAGGCAGGCGAGTGCCGTGGACGTTTTTCCGCATCCGGTCTCTCCGACGACGCCGAGCAGCTCTCCCTTGCCCACCTCGAGGCTGACACCGTCGACGATGCGTCGACCCGCGCGCGTCGTCAGGACGAGCCCCTGGACCGAGAGCACCGGTGGACTCATGTCCGGTACCCCTCGGCGGCCGACACGCCCAGCTCCCCCGCGAGCGCATCGCCGATGAGATTGCAGCCGATCGTAAGTGCAGCGATCAGCAGTGCCGGCGCGACTACGGCCCAGGGTTGAATCGTCAGACCGCCCCGATTCTCGGAGATCATCAGTGCCCAGTCCGCCTGGGGTGGTTGCAGCCCAAGGCCGAGAAAGTTGACGGCCGCGACCAGCAGAATCGACCCGGTTAGTCGGATGCCGACATCCGCCAGCAGCGTCGACAGAATGTTGGGCATCACCTCGCGCCTCAAGATGTAGACGACCGACTCGCCGCGCGCGACGGCCGCCTCCAGATATCCCCGTCCTCTCACATCGAGCGTCGCTGCGCGCACAATCCGCGCCACGCTCGGAACGTGGGTGACGGCAACGCCGATCACGAGCACCCCTGGGCTCGGTCCCACGCCCGTCGCCAGCACCAACAGCAGGAGGATTGGCGGGAAGGCCAGCAGAACGTCGACGAGGCGCATCAGCACGCCGTCAGTGACCCCACCCAAATACCCCGCCGGGAGACCGATGGCCAGGCCCCCGGCATAGCCCAAGACTGTCGCGGCAAACGCGAGCCCGATCACCGTTCTCCCGCCGTACAGCACGCGGCTCAACACGTCCCTGCCCAAGAAGTCGGTACCGAGGGGGAAGTGTGGTGACGGGGCCTGGAATGGTGCGCCCACCAAGGCGTTCGGCGAGTGCTGGGCAAAGAGAGGTCCGAAGAGCGCGATCCCGACCACGATGCCCGTGATGACAACGCCGATGCGGCCTCCTCGTGTGCGCAGAATGCGCGCGCGCCGTGCCGCGCGCACCGATCTTCCTACTCTCCCCATCTGGGACGAAGTGGCGCTCACCTTGCCGTTCGCAGTCTCGGCACAACCACGATCAGCAACACATCGGTGACGATGTTCACCGCGAAGTAGAACACGGCGATCAATAGAGCTATGCTCTGTACCAGAGGAATATCGCGCGCCGTGACCGCGGTCACGAGCTCCTGGCCCAGGCCTGGGTAGTTGAACAGCGTCTCGGTTACGACAATACCTCCGACGAGCCACTGCAGGTTCAGCGCCACGACCTGGATCGTCGGCGCCAGCGAATTACGCAACGCGACGCGCATCACCACGGTGCGTTCCGGAAAGCCGTTCAGCCTAGCCGTGGCGACATACTCGGAGCGGAGTGCATCCACCATTCCGGCCCGCACCATGCGAAGCGTCTGCGCCACCGACGCGCACAGCAAGGTAAGACATGGCAGCACGAGGATCGCGGGCGTAGCCAGAGGGTCGGCGCCGGGCGGAAAATACGACACCGCGGGGAGAAGGCTGAGGGTGACCCCAAAGAGAAGCGCCAAGAGTGTTCCCGACACGAACTCCGGCACGGCGATGAGAGCCACGGATGTACCAGAGATCACCCGGTCAGCGGCTCGCCCGGCCCGACTGGCAGCCACCACTCCGAGCATCAGCGACAGGGGAATCAGGATCAGAATCGTTACGCCCGCGAGTATGAGCGAAGCCACGACCCGCCCTCGGATCAACGGCCAGATCTGGCTATCCTGCGTCGCCGAGTAGCCGAGGTTCCCGTGCAGGATGCCGCTCATCCACTCCAGGTACCGCTGCGGAGCAGGCTCACTGAGGTGGAGGCTCGCCCGCAGAGCAGCCAGCGCCTGCGGTGTGGCGTCGCGCCCGAGAATCGCGTTGGCAGCGTCCCCGGGCAGGATCTGACACCCGATGAAAATGAGGATGCTCACCGCGATGAGGAGCACGAGGCTGGTGCCCACGCGTCTCGCCACGAGCACGCCCACGGGGTGGCGTCGGGCTAGGCTGAGCTTCTCTCGGGGCTCAATGTCCGTGGCCGCGGTCACGGCAGGCATCATCCCTGGAACGCGCGGCGGCCACGCCTGGGGTGGACGCCCCGGACCCGCATCAGGCCTGCAACCACCAAGTCCGGAACTGCCAGTTACCGAGCTCGTTGGCAGGATTGGGAATTACGCCTTCGACCGTACGCGACACGCCATCGATGATCGGATAGAAGCCCCAGACCAGGTAGCCGCCACGGTCCCAGAGAATCTTCTGCATCGACTGATACACGTCGGACCGGGCCTTCTCATCGACCGTTGCCTCGGCTTGCGCGAGGAGCGAATCCCATTCGGGATCGTGCCAGTGGGTCTCGTTGAACGGGGCCGTGGGAGCCAGGGCCTGACCTATGAAGTTGTAAATTGGCGCTGTGAGCCATTGCGTCTGGGCGAAGTTCTGCTTCAGGTACTGCGAGCCGAAGTAGCTTCCCGCCGGGCCGTTGTTCACGTTGATGGTGACACCGGCGGCTTGGGCCTGCTGTGCAAATGCGGTCGCCGACTCAAGCATTCCGGGTGCCGCGGTCGAGGACCACAGTGTGACCCGCAGATCCGACATGCCCGCCGCCTTCAGGAGCGACCGGGCCTGCTCGATGTCCTGGTCTCGCTGGGGAATGCTATCGGCGTATTCCGGTAGACCCTTGCCGTAGAGGTCATTCCCAACGGCGCCAAACCCGTCCTGTGCCACGGTGACGAGCTGAGGCCGACCGGCGATAAGGCGCATGGCCTGACGCACTCGGACGTCCGTGAAGGGCGGCATGGTGACCGCCATATAGATGGGAACCATGCTTGTGCCCTCGGCCTCTAGCACGCGAATGCTGCCACCCGCGGCCTGTGCCTTGGCCTCGGGGTAGGTCAACTGATCCATCGCGTCAACGGCACCGCTCAAAAGAGCGTTGAGGCGCGCCGTCGGATCGTTGGTGTCAATAATGGTAAGTTCGTCGACGTACGGTTGCCCCGCCTGCCAATAGTGGGCATTGCGCGCGAACACGCTTTGCTGGCCGGGGGTATACGACACGTATTTGAAGGGTCCGGTCCCAATCGGGTGGGCGAAGTTGGTCTGGCCGGCCTTGGTGATTTGCATCTGGGGCGTGACGAAGAGGGCGGGGAACTCGGAGACCGGACGTTGGAGTGGTACGCGCACAGTCAAGGTGTCCATCTTCTGCAGCGCCGGCAGATCTACGAGCGCCATGACGCTGGCACCGAACAGCGCATTCTTGGGGTTCCCCATCCGCTGGAAACAGAAGATCACGTCGTCGGCTGTGAACGGCGATCCGTCATGCCACACGACGCCCGACCGCAGCCGAACCGTCCAGACGGTCGCCTTCGCGTTGGGCTCCATCGTCTCGGCGAGGTCCATCTGGTAACTCATGTCCGGGTTCAGACTCACGAGACGATCGAATAGGTTCGTCGCGCGGGCCGAGTCGACCTCGGCGACGGCTAGTCCGGGATCCAGGCTGGCGGTGGGACTACCGACCATCGCCACTTTGAGGTTTCCACCGTATCGTGGCTTTCCGGCGGCCGTCGTTGCCTGTGACGACGTTGAGCTTGCGCCACACGCCGCTAGGAGGCCGGGAAGTGACAGTAAGCCACCTCCGACGACGGCCCCCTGCGCGAACGAGCGTCGGGTGTGTCCCCTCGCAGGACCGATGCCATCAACATCACTATGCTCTGTTTGGGATCCGGTGGACATTCCTCTCCTCACTACACGTTATGTCCGCGAGTCGCGCCAGTCGGCCTCGACGGCGTCCAAGTGAGCCTGCAGCGCTTTCCGGGCTCCCGCAGGGTCCCGACGCGCAATGCGATCCGCGATCCGACGATGTGCGGTTACTGTCTTTTCGAGACGGCCCGGTATCAGCGTGCGCTGGATATCGAGCAGGGCCCCTTGGATCGAATCAAGCAGGACCAGGTAGAGTTGGTTGTCGGCCGACTTCGCGATCGCCCGATGAAACTCGAGGTCCCATTGCGCCGCTTGCTCGGGGTCGGACTGGTGTCGTGCCAGTTCGTCACAGCAGTGCCGGATCGCCGCTATGTCATCGTCCGTGGCACGCTCAGCGGCTAACTCAGCTGCGCGGGTCTCGATCATCGCTCGGACCTCATGCACCTTTTCATAGTCCAGAGCGTCGCTCATGCGTACGAACAGGCGGAACGGCTCGGTAATCGCACTTGAATCGACGGATACGAGTCGTAGACCGCTTCCAGCACGAGCCTCGATCACGCCCCACGCGACGAGATAGCCCACCGCCTCACGAATCACCGTGCGCGATACCCCGTAGTACCGACCAAGGTCCCGTTGGCTCGGCAGGGCGTCCCCGGGCCTCATCTTCTGCGTGAGGATCGCTTCGAGCATCGCCTCCGCGACCTGATCAGACAGGCGACGCCGCGTCATGGGCGGACCGAAGCCCGCGAGGTCAGGCTTGTCTCGTGGCTGCTTTGCCACCGGCATGTTGTATTGTTATCATACAGGTGGGCCATGTCAAGATGGCTGACCGTTTGGACACGCGGCAGCATTCCGAACACGACGTCCGATCCGAGGGAACTGGGTGCTAGCGCTACTTGTGCCTGATTTAGGAGCACCGGCGCGACTGGAACGGGTCGCCGAGCCAGTGCCGGGCCCCGGCGAGACGCTTCTGTCAGTCATTGCCTGCCCCTGAATCCGGTCGACGTTTCAGTCGCAGGGGGACGCTTCTTCGCCGGGCACCCTCCCCTCCCGTATCCCCCCGGAGTCGAGGTCGTGGGCAGGGTGCTGCGCTCTGCCGCTGTCCCGGAAGGGTCGGTGGTGTTCAGCTGTCTCGACGGTCTCGGAACTTCCCGCCCCGGCGCGTGTGCCGAACTCGCCGTCGTTCGCGACACCGCGCTCACCGTCCTTCCCGAAGGACTTGACCCGGTGCGCGCAGCCGCGATCGGCACGCCCGGGCTTGCGGCGTGGTATCCGCTAACTCGTCTGACTCAGGTCACACCGGATGACACGGTCGTCGTCCTCGGCGCCACCGGCGCCGTCGGCAAAATAGCCATACAGACCGCCAAGCTCCGTGGCGCGCGATCGATCGTCGGCGTCGGACGAAACCAAGCTCGATTGGCCTCGGGGCGCAGCCTCGGAGCCAGTGCCGTCGTTGGCCTCGACGCCTCCGTCGACCTCCCGGCCGACCTTCGCACGGCCTGCGAGGAGCCACCGACCATCGTTTTCGACCCCCTCTGGGGGCGTCCGCTGCTCGCGGCGCTAGAGGTTGCCGCGACTCATGCGCGAGTCATCCAGCTTGGGCAATCCTCTGCTCCCGATCTCTCGCTTCCCTCGGCCTTGGTACGAGGGAAGAGCCTCCAAATCCTGGGTTACACGAATCTCAATGTTCCCCTCGGCACGCTGCTGGAGGCCTACGGTGAACTTGTCACCGAGTTCGCATTGGGCCGAATCGCGATCGAACCCACAGTTATACCTCTGGCTGATGCTGAACGGGCGTGGATCGACCAGAGGAGTGGCCCAGGGACAAAGATCGTCGTCTGCCCGTCGTGATTCCGTGGCAGTTGGAAAGTCTTGATCCGCGGATGCACCGCCGTCACCCATCCAGTCGACCGGACCTCACCAAAAGGAGAAACCGATGTTCACGCGGACGGAAATCAACACGTTTCATCTGTCCACTGCGGTCGCGGCTTATAGTGAAGTGGTCCGCGCGGGCGAGTTTCTTTTCCTGTCAGGCGCAGGACCCGTCGACGAATCGGGCGCAGTCGTCGGCAAGGGCATCGAAGAGCAGACTCGTTTCACAATGGAGATGCTTAACCGCAATCTCCGGGCGTCAGGCGGTTCGTTCGCAAACGTGGTCAAGTTTGGCGTATTCCTTGCCTCGATGGATGACTTCCCAGCCTTCGATGCCGTCTACTGCGAATTCATCGCGCGGCCCTTCCCAGCGCGCACCGTTGTCGCAGCTCGCGAATTGTGGGGTGGGATCCTGATCGAGGCCGACCTCGTCGCGTACGTCGGTCCCTGATCTCGCACCCGTACCGCCCGCTGATCTCCAAGGGCCGGTGCCGGTCGGCGTTCTTGCCGGCCAGCCTCCCGTTCTCGCGGTGATCGCGCTTCGCCTGGCTTGACACGATTCCCCGCGGTGGCTAGATTCTGGCCGCGGAGTCAGTTGTCTTGACCGCGCGAACAGGAAAGCGTTTCTGGCTGCTATGCGACCCCATGTGAGCGAGCCGTTCGAGCAGGCCGAGGGTACGTGGCCCCGGTTCCGTCTCAGCGCCGGCAGGCCTCCGGCGATAGCTGGCCGGGCCGTGATCTCGACGAGCAATCCGTTCGCAACGTGGGCTGGCCTGCGGGCGTTCGGCCGCGGTGGCACTGCTGCCGCCGCGGCGGCGATGCTATGCGTGGCGGAACCGATGAATCTGGGGACCATGAAACACCGACCTGCTCCGAGACGGAGCAGCAGGAGACAGTAATTTTGCTCGAGCAGATATCAACCGCCCGCGGTGCGCCGCCACTGGCAGCGTACAGTCAAGCAATCAGAGCTGGGGACACCTTGTATATAACCGGCACCGGCCCGATCCACCCTGAGACCGGCCTGGTGAGCGGCGACGGCATCGAGGGCCAGGCGCGCCAGGTCCTGGACAACATCGAGGCCATTCTGGACGCGGCCGGCACGACATGGGCGGCCGTCGCAAAGGCAACCGTTTATCTGGCCGATGTTGCGGACTTCGGGGGCTTTAATGCGGCCTATGCCGCCCGTCTCCCTGATCCCAAGCCGGCTCGGACGGTCGTCGGTGCTGACCTCAGTCACGTGCCAAACATGCGAGTGGTGATGGAGGTCATCGCTCACATCTCCGAGACGTAGCAGGCGCACATTTTCGTCTGGACGCTTCCCGGTACCCCACTCGATCGCCACCTGACGGCTAGCGGGTGGTTCACTACGTGCTCCACCGGCGTGGGGCGTCCAGCTTGTCGTGGAACGCCCGGTCGACGACGCCCGCGCGCCCAGCGATGCGGTGCCGACACCCTGGCGCTGGGAGCAGCGGGCCCAGCGGGCCCAGGACACAGCTTGACTCGGAGACACGCGCACTATATACTCTTGACTGGTCGGACAGTCGGTCCTGACTGTGCGGTTGAGACAATTCCCGCCAGCCAGGTTGTGGTTCCTGAGCACACAGAGGTGCCGATGAAATGCGTGAACAGCGTCTCGCGCGTTACCGGGAACGGCCGGGGACGATTGCTCGACGCCCGTATCAAAGGTGCTCGGTGCCGCGACCATGACCCTCGTATCGGTGGCTCGCGTGGGACACCATCTCGACGACGTGCCCACTCCCGCCGTGCTCGTCGATCTCGACCGCCTCGATCACAACGTCAGCAACCTGCCCGGCCGCATCGCGAAGCTCGGGGTCGCCTTCCGGCCGCACGTCAAAGCGCACAAGGTGCCGGCGCTTGCGCACGAGAGCTGGTGATGGTGCGGCCAGGGTAATGCAGACGCTCGCAGAAACTGGTCACCCTGGTCAGGTGAAGGCCGCGATTCTGGGTCCCGGGAACATCGGCACCGACCTGTTGATGAAGTTGCGTCGGCGCGGGCGGATCGAGGTCGTACTCGTCGCGGGCATCATCCCGGACTCCCCCGGTCTGTCGCGCGCACGCGAGCTCGGGATCGACACGACCGATGAGGGGCTCGATGGCGTGCTCGTGCGCGATGACATCGCGTTGGTGTTCGACGCCACGAGCGCTCGCGCGCACGTCGAGAGCGCCCCCCGGCTCCGGGAGGCCGGCAAGCGCGTCGTCGATCTCACTCCGGCGGCGGTGGGACCCTATGTGGTACCGACTGTGAACCTCGATCAGCATCTCGACGCGGCAAACGTCAACATGATCAGCTGCGGCGGACAGGCGACGATCCCGATCGTGCACGCGATCAGCCGGGTGACGCCGGTCCGCTACGCGGAGATCGTCGCCACGATCGCCAGCGCCAGCGCTGGCCAGGGCACGCGTCAGAACATAGACGAGTTCACCGAGACGACAGCCCGGGCGATCGAGTCGCTCGGAGCTGCCACGTCGGCCAAGGCAATTATCGTCCTCAATCCGGCCGAGCCACCGATCCTGATGCGCGACACGATCTACGCCGAGGTCGATGCGATCGATGAGCCGACTCTCCGGGCCTCGGTTGACGAGATGATCGAGGACCTCCGGTCCTACGTGCCGGGGTACCGGCTCGTGCTGTTCGAGGCCACCGGCGATCTGGTGACGGTAATGGTCGAGATCGAGGGTTCCGGCGATTTCCTCCCGCGATATTCAGGCAACCTCGACATCATGACGGCTGCCGCGGCGCGAGTGGGAGAACGGCTCGCTGAACGGATCTCCACGCGGGGAAGGGTGCACGCGTGACCGTCGTTCCCCCGACCGGACAGGCGCCGAACTTTCCGCTACCGCTTTCACAGGGCACAAGGGCGGGTGGGCTGGTGTTCGTCTCAGGCCAAGTCGGTGTCGATCCGGTGACCCGCGAGCTGGCGCCGGGCGGTATCGATTCGCAGACCCGCCGGGCACTTTTGAACGTGCAGGCGATCCTTGCCGCGGCCGGCGCCGCGCTGGCCGATGTGGTCAAGGTCACCGCATGGATCGTACGGGCCGAGGACTTCCCGGCCTTCAATGCCATCTACGCGGAGTTCTTTCCCTCGAATCCGCCCGCTCGGTCGGCGATTCGCAGCGACCTCGTGTTAGCCGGCGCTCTGGTGGAGATCGAAGCGATCGCCGAGGTCGACAACCCATGATCGAGCTGGTCGACACCACCCTGCGTGACGGCGCGAACGCGATCCACCACGCGTACACGCCCGAGCGGGTGAAAGCGATTGCCTTCGAGCTCGACCGCGCCGGGGTGCACTCGATCGAGATAGCCCATGGCGACGGGCTGGCGGCCTCCTCGATTCAGTTTGGCCGCATCGCGTATCCCGAGCTCGAGTTGATCGAGGCCGTCGCCGGGGTCATCGCACACGCCAAGCTGGCTGTCAATCTGCAGCCCGGTGTCGCCACTCGGCGCGACATGCGCGCAGCGCGTGCCGCTGGTGCGGCCGTCTTCAAGGTCGCAACACATGCGACCGAGGCGGACATCGGTCTCCAGCACCTCGAGCTCGCACGCAACCTAGGGTGCGAGGCGAACGGTGGCCTGATGATGGCCCATACCGTGTCCCCCGAGGTGCTCGCCCAGCAGGCCAAGCTGATGGCCGGGGCCGGCGCTCAAGCGGTCTACGTCGCCGACTCCGCCGGCGCGATGACCATGGCGGAGATGAGTGCGCGCGTCGTCGCCGTTCGTCAGGCGCTCGACGATGAAGTTGCGGTCGCGGCGCACTGCCATAACAACCTCGGCCTCGCGGTGGCAAACACGGTGGTGGCCATCGAGGCGGGAGCGACCGTCGCCGATGCGTCCCTGGCGGGGATCGGGGCGGGCGCGGGGAACTGCCACCTTGAGGCGCTGGTGGCGGTCCTCAGCCGGATGGGGATCGACGCCGCGATCGACCTGCGGATCCTCCAAGACGCGTCCGAGCTCCTGGTCAGGCCACTTCTGCCCGCGGACTTCGGCCTGGACAAGGACAGTCTGAGCCTCGGCTTCGCGGGTGTCTACTCCTCGTTCCTGGCTCACGTCAAGCACGCCGCCCAGCGTCACGGGATCGACCCGCGGGACGTGCTGCTGGAGCTCGGCCGCCGCAAGATCATCGGCGCCCAAGAGGATCAGATCCGCGAGGTCGCCGCGAGCCTTGGGCCCACGCTCGCCAGCCCCGTTCTGCCGAACCCCGAGTCCACAACCGACGAGCGGCGAACCGCAGCACTGACCGAATGAAAGGAAACCGCAGGTGGCGGTAACACCGGAGACCAAGTTGACCGTCACGGATTTTGAGCGGATCTTCGAACAGGTCAAGAACTGGGGTCGGTGGGGGTCCGATGATGAGCTTGGCACGCTCAACCTGGTGACCGAAGAGAAAGTGCGCGAGGCCGCGTCGCTGGTGCGCAGCGGACGGCGTGTCTCGATGGCGATTCCGATCAACACGATCGCTGGCCCTGACAACTCGCTTCCGGCCGCTTTGTTCACGGTGCAGGGACACGACGTCGCCGTGGACGGGAGCAAGGTCACCTTCGGGCTCGATTATCTCGCCATGGCACCTCACGGCGACTGCCATACCCACGTGGACGCGTTGTGCCACGTCGCGTATGACGGGCTCACGTACAACGGCAGGCCTGCCCAGGCGGTGCTTCGGTCCAACGGCGCGGCTGAGCAGGACATGGCCGTCTGCAAGGACGGCGTGGTCGGACGGGGTGTGCTGCTCGACTTGCCGGCCTTCCGGGGAGTCAAATGGCTAGAGCCGGGAGAGGCGGTCACCGCCGCGGAGCTCGAGGCATGCGCGGATAAGCAGGGAGTCGAGATCGGTGAAGGCGACTTCCTCGTCTTCCGCACCGGACACCACCGGCGTCGCCTCGAGCTCGGACCCTGGGATCCCCAACCGCCGCCCGAGGGACAAGGCAGGTCCGGGCTGCACGTGGACGCGATCCCTTGGATGCGCCAGCGGGGAATTGCCGGCTTCCTTCCTGATGGAGATGGTGAGACGGTCCCGAGCGTGGTCGACGGTGTCAACTATCCGATTCATCCTCTGCAAGTGGCGGCGATGGGCATGCTCGTCTCCGACAGCCTGCAGTTCGAGGATCTGGTCGAAGCTTGCGAGCGGGAGCGCAGATTCGAGTTCATGGTGGTGGGGTTGCCGCTTCGGCTACCGGGCGCTACCGGCTCTCCGTGGAATCCAATCGCGATCTTCTGAACGAACTTGCCTTCGAGCTTCGTCCCGCTCTCTCCCATCCCAGGCGTCGAGTTGGAGGACTACCCGTCCCGACATCGCGCTCAGCCGAGATGCTCGATGCACTCGAGGGTACCTGAAGGGAGGCGGCCGCTGTCTGTATCTGGGCGGCAACGGCCCGTACTGGGTGACGTCGCTCGATCGGGAGCGGCCGTGGCTTATGGAGGTCCGCAAGTCTGGCGACGGAGACTACGAGGATTACTTCGCTCGCCTTCAGCCGGGTCAGATGCAACACAGCACGACGCTCGAGCCCGCAGGACTTTGGTCGCGCCGGGCCCGGCCCGCCGGCTGGTCGGCGTGAAACACTCGGCCAACGTGTTCACATGGGCCGACGGCAGGTGGGGGTTTCGGCGGCTGCCGGCGAGCTATGACCCGCGATTCCAATTTGTCTTCTCCGGCGTGACCGAGGAGTTGATCGGTGCCTACGGCCGTAATCTTGGCTCGGCCGCCCGGTACGAGATGGACAGTGTGCACGAATGGCCCTGGAGTCCCACCTGGCAGCCGACGGTGCTCGCGCGCGCTGCCCACGCGACCGTCCTGGCACCGATGCGGATGCCAGTGCCGGCGGTGTGCGGCATCGCACTGACGGTCGGGCCGAATGGGGCGGCCGTGTTCGCCGCCGGCTCGGTGACCTGGACCGGAAGTCTCTCGCACGCCGGCTATGACAACGGAGTGGCGCGCGTCACGGCTAACGTGCTCGATCGGTTCCTCTCCGCGCCCGCCGGCCAGAGCGTGCTGGACGCGCATGGGTGAGAGCTCCCGGGAGCCAGCGGGGGGCGCCAGCGCGAGCGCAACGGTGCGGCTGGATCGAACCGGCGTGACCGTGAGCCGACTGGCCGTTGGAGGCGGGCCGTTGGGCAACCTCTTCTCGCCCGTCACCGACGGCGAAGCCGGCGCCGTAATCGAGACTGCCCGCGCGCTCGGCTTGCGTTACTTCGACACCGCTCCGGTCTATGGAATGGGTCTCGCCGAGCAGCGAATGGGGCGGGCGCTACGCGATGTCGTTCGAAAGGAATTCACGATCTCCACCAAGGTCGGGCGCCTGCTGCGGAGCGACGCGCCCCTCGACCCAGAGCTGTTCCAAGACGGTCAGCCATATTTTCCGGGAGCGCTGGGGATGAACCCCGTGTGGGACTTCAGCGCTCGCGGAACACGCCTCGGCCTGCAGGAGAGCCTTGAGCGCCTTGGGCTCGAGCGCGTGGACGTTGTCTATCTACACGAGCCTCCGCTCGAGCACCTGCCTGCGGCGATCGACGAGTCGTATCCGGTTCTGCGCCAGATGCGAACTCGGGGGGAAATCGACGCGATCGGGGTCGGGTGGGACAGGGTCGACGAGATGACGAGCATGGTGGACCAACTCGACCTCGACTGCCTACTGATCGCCGGACGCTATTCGCTGCTCGATCACTCAGCGCTCGATCGACTGCTTCCTCGCTGCCTAGAGCGCGACGTGGCAGTGATCGTGGGCGGCGTCTACAACAGCGGCATACTCGCGGACCCCGACCACAATCCGACCTACGACTACCTACCGGCCCCGACGGCCGTTCGCGATCGCGTGCGACGAATACGCGATATCTGCGAGCGGTGGGAGGTACCGCTGCAGGCTGCGGCACTGCAGTTCCCCCTCGGTCACCCCGCCGTTGTGAGTGTAGTGGTCGGAATGCGCAGCAGCGATGAGGTGCGGGAGAACGCGGCGATGCTCGACGTGGAGATTCCCGCGCCATTCTGGCACGAGGTGAAACTAGCCGGGCTGATCGCCGTCGATGCTCCAACGCCGCAGCGGTGATCGGCCACCGCCTTCGACACGCTCTTCTATTCGGTGCTCGCCCCGCTGCTTCAGGGCCGTGGATTCGCGCCAGGCGGTGTGGGCGCCCTGCCAAGTGCTCGGCGCTGCAGTGGTTGGCGGGATCCTCGCCCGCGCCATCAAGCCAACCGGAGTGTTCCTGTTGCTGAGCGTCCCGTGCCTGACGACCCTGGCCACGGTAAACGTCGGGCGAAAGCAAACCGCGCCCTCCTGACCGCGGCCTAGGGGCAAATAGCCGTTGCGCGAGCGACGCCAGCACCGGCGCTAATCAGCGCGCCCCTGGGAAGTGCGGGATTCGATCAAGTCACTAACGGTCTTGATCGCCATCCGCTCTTCCGAGGTTGACGCCAAGCCGTCAAGTTGCTCGATGGCGCTCTGTACTAATTGGGCAAGAAACCGCAGGTACCCCGTCGCAGGCGCCTCGCCGCGTCGCGGACTGTCACCGGTGTCACCCGCGTCGCGGCCGAAAGTCGCGTCCAAGTGGCCCGTGAGAACCCTACGGGCCGCATCCCGGTCGATCAGCCCCTTGGCGATCAGCGAGCCGAGCCCATCGGTAATCGCCACCAAGCGCAGCGTCGTCTCCTCCGGATCGGCAGCGGAATCAATCGACCCCTCGTCGATGGCATCTTGCACCAAGCCGCGAATCCAACCGTTCCACCGCGCGAAGGACGCCTCCATCACTGGTCGTAGGCCGCTCTCGAACATCGCTGCCGAGGAGAGTTCCGACCACAGTATCCAATCCTCAGCCATGTTCGGGTCGTCCATCAGGTACAGCGAGAGGAGCCTGGCAAGACGCACAGCGCCTGACTCGACACCAGCTACGTCACTGGCCACACGATCGCGCGCCCGGTCATCCGAGAACTCATACGCTCGCGCCAACAGATCGTTGCGGCCGGAGAAGTAGTAATGGATCAGTGCTTTCGAGACCCCGGCCTCTTCTGCCACGTCGCGGAGGCTCAGCTTACGCGCACCCCACTTGGCGATCATGCGGCAAGCAGCTACGAGCAGCTCATCGGAGCGCTCCTTGTTCGGTGGCGGGCCTTCCATCTCCGAGCTCTTGACAACCACAACGACACCATAATAGTATTTGTCTCCTCGGTCAGTCAAGCCTGACCGACTGACCAAGAAAAGATCGAGCTGATAGGGACCAGATCGAAATGAACGCCGGGCGGCATGGCGGAAGCGTGGCGGCGCCGAGAATCAGAGCCCACTTGCTTCCGCTCGGAGACGAAGCCGGTCCGGCTCCGGCTTCCTACGCTCTACACGGCGTAGACCTGACTCTGCAGCCCGAGCACCGGCCGGCCGGCTGGGAGGACGAGCTCGATTTCGGTGGCATGAAGATGGCCGGCCTTCGGTCGCCGCTGACAATGTGGCTGATCGAAGGTGCCGGCCTGAACATCGTCGTCGACACCGGGTGTGATCTCGGCCGCGATAGCCCGGCCGTGGCGAGCCCGGTCCTGCGCGAGCACACAATCTGGACTCGTCACCGGCCGGAGTGGACGGTGGAGGCGCAGCTGTCCCGCTTCGACCTCGAGCCTTCCGACATCGACATCGTGATCAACACATGCTGCCATTTCGATCACATCGGTAATAACACGAAGTTCACTAAGGCCACGTTCATCGTGCAGAAGCTCGAGCTCCCGTTCGCGATCCACCCACCACCGTGGGCCCTCTACTACTATCCTGAATTCGCCTTCAATTTGCTCGACGTTCGTGATCGCCTCGAGCTCGTGGATGGGGACGTGCGCATTACGGATGGGGTAACCGTACATCTGCTGGGAGGCCACAGCCCCGGCACCCAAGTGGTGTTGCTTGACACTGCCGTGGGACGGGTTTGCATTCCGGGCGACTTGGTGCCCTTCTACCAGAACATCGAACTGAACTGGCCCATGGGCGCCTTCTTTGACGTCGAGGGCGTCACCCGCGCCTACGCCTGGATGCGGATGCACGCTGACATCGTCGTACCGCACCACGACTGGGGGTTCTTCGATCGGCATCCCGACGGAAGCGTCGGGCTCGATACATCGGTCGACGGCGCCGCCACCGCCAGCACCGGCGACCATGCGCGCTCCTGAAGCGACACGACTCGACACTCTCCCCGTGCCGACGTCCGGCCCACTGCGCATCGACACGCGGAATCCCCGGTACTTCGCGGACGCTCGTCGGGGGACACGTCGTAGGTCTACGGGACGATCAGTCAGACCTGACTGGCCGTAAGGCCAGGGCAGATTAACCGGCGCTCGAGCGCGTGGGCCCGTCGATCCCGGGGACGAGCTCCCCGGCCGCGAGCGGGCGTACTGCGTCCGAGTCCGCGGTCACGCAGCCGTGAGCCCGAGCCACCGAACCGGGCCCTCAACGATTGATGGATGAACTCAATCCCCCGATGCGGGCCGCTTACGAGACCCCCAGACGGGCTGGTTGTTCGGCGGCTCCCGTGCCCCATGCTCAGGATCGACTTAGAGTGGACCGCCACGCGAGCGGCAACTCGCGAGGCTCAACGACGTCCCCAACGCAACGGTAGGGAACCGGCCAGCTTCCACCAGACGCGCCGGATGTCACCCTCCACAGGGTCTAGGGAAGCGTCCGCACTGAACGGCCGCCGCGAGCAGCGTTCGTTGCGTGCGTGCGCGATTCACCGCCGCGGCGCTGGCTCAGTCGAACGCGAGTAGCGCCTAAGCCAAGCCGAAAGGACGGTCGTCAGTCCGGCCACGAGCACTCCGATGACCAAACCGGAGGCGCTCAGCGCGCCGAGGATCGCTCCGAGCACGCCACCGGCGACGAGCACAGCGATCACCGTGAGCGCCGCGGAGTCTCGCAGCGTCAGACGCCCCGGTGACATCGTGGCGGTCGTCGATTCGGTCGGGCGCTCGCCGCGCCGGCCTTCGCGCGGCGCGCGCGCGGAGGTCGGCGCCTCGCGCGCCGCTGTCCGTTGGCGACGGCGTTCGGCGCGCTCGGCGGTGAGGCGCTCGTCCGCCGGTGGGATCCTGCCGGAGCCCGACGCGCCGGAGTTGGCGGGCGGTTGGCGGCCGTCTGCTGTGAGCTCCGGGTCCTGGCGGCCGGCGCTTGGATCGCCCGACAGAACCGCGGGCGGCGTTCCATTATGTGTTGACTTCGCGGGCACAGAGCCCCCTTCACGTCGGGCAAGCTACAAAGGATGCGACCCGTGCAACAGCCGGAGCGCTTGCGTTAGAGGTACGCGGACGGTCCCGCAGCGGGCGGTCCGGATGCCGCGTCTGAGAAACCACTATACGCGCCCGCGTAGCGCACGCGGAGCCCGAGACGACGCGGATACTCTTGCGGCCCGGCATTATTTTGGGCTTGCCGGAGGCCCAAGCTGAGGTCGGCGCTGGCGTCGCGCCGTGTGGATTCAGGGGTGGCGGGCTCGGTGACTTCGTCCGCGTTGGCGCGGGCCAATTACCGATTGCCCCATTTCGCGTCCCCGTTCGCGTTGACCTCGAACCAGCGGCGTTTGGTCATCGCCTGATCGCGAACCTCGAGGCGAGTCGTGCCGTTGTCGTCAGCCGGTCGAAGCAGCCTGACGGCGGCGGCCACCGTCGCGTTGTCCGAGTCGATGGCCACGGCTGACGCGCTCAGCAAAGCACGTTCGAGAGCGGTCTCAGCGCGCTGAGCGTCGCCTCCTTTGCGCGCGTCCTGCAACGCCTTGAGCGCGTCTCGCAGTTCGGCGCCGTCCTCCGCTGGCATCTCGCTCTCCTGTCGCTAGGGTGGGTCCCCAGATTATCGGGGACGATCGAGCCTGCCGGTTGCCGACGGCTCGACGCGCCATCGCACATTAGGCCCGACCCACGAACCGTACCCCCCGAACGTTCCTGCGCGCGCGGTTCGACGCTCACCCCAGCCATGCGCATCATGAGCGTATCGGTGGTCGCGTCGGACAACAGGAAGGAGGCCATGATCGCTCCGTCCAACGCCAGCGCAGCGACTGGATTCAAGAGGGCCAAGCCGCAGGGAATCGCGAAGACAGGGATCGCGAGGGCGAAGCGCAGCGTCCGAACCCGGTTGAGCTGCTCCGGCACATCGGGCTTGATCAACCGCCACCCCTTTGCCGCCCAACGCCAGAGGACGAGAAAGGCGATTGAGGCAGCGAAGAATGTCCCGGCGTACAGGAGCGCGGCCGTGCGCTGATCCGCGTGGGTTCCGCCCGCGAGCTCCTGACCGACGACGCGCGTCGGGAACGGGAGCAGCGAAACGACCATCAGGAGGAGCAGGTTGAGGATGAGGAACGTGCGGTCGAGATGACTGAGCCGACTCACGACTTCATGGCGGTGGTTCAGCCAGACCGTCCCGATGTTCATGAACGAGATGAAGTAGCTGAGGAACAGCGGCGATTGGTGCGAAAGCCGATGTGCGAGCGTGCCGCCGCCCTCGCCGGTACCCGGCTGTAGCACGAGCAGGGTGATCGCGATAGCGACGACACCATCGCTGAAGCTCTCCGCCCGAGTCGTCGTCATCCCATCGGTCGGGCGGCCGCTCGGGTTGACCGAGTCGCGCGGCGCGGTCGACCTTCGCGAGCCCGCCGTCACGTCTGCGCGACTCTCGGACACAGGGCTCGCTACGTTCCATCCTTGGCGGGAGAGTTGAAGCCGATCTCCTGCAGAGTCCAGGTGTTGCCGTCGGGGTCAGCGAGCGTGGCGAAGCTGGCATAGTCGCGCCGGAGGGGGTCGAGGCCCCCCGCAGTGTCACCCTCCCAGTCGTCGATCGATGAGTTGTTCCGTATGTCCTCGACGGTGACGTCCCGGTCGATGAGCTCTCGCCGGGCGGCCTCGATGTCCTTGACGGCGAGGTAGACATTGCGGGTGCTGCCAGGTTCGTTGTCTGTAAGCCCGAGCCCGATCTGCACCGAGCAGGCCGAGCCGGGTGGGGTGAGCTGCACGACTCGGAACGAATCGTTGGGGTGGTAATCGACATCGAGATGGAACCCGCACTTCTCGGTGTAGAACTGCAACGAGCTTTCGACGTCGCTTACGGGGACCGTTATGACCTCGAGCTTGTAGTCCATCACTCTCCTGTCAGTTTGCGGTAGGCGGCGGCGTCCATCAGTCCGGCCAGCTGCTCAGCGACTGTCGTGCGCTCGACGCGTGCCTCGAAGATCCAACCCCTTCCCGTGGAGTGACGGCAATCACGTGAAGCGGAGGTTTTCGGGGGTGTCGGGCCCAGCTCAAGTGAGCGGTGCGGATTCGGTGAGTTCGTGAAGGGTTAGATCGCGATCGATGCCGTGTGAGACGACAGTCTGGCCAGGTTCGAGCTGAAGCTGCTGGTCATCGAGCAGGACGGTGATCTTGTCTGGCTCGAAGGAAATGAAATCTGAGACGCGTGTCACCTCGGTAAATGCGTCGCGGTACGACCAAGCCGCTCGTTGCGCGTCGCCGATGTCGTAGTAGCTGCACACGCCCTTGTACGGGCAGAACGTCTGCAGCCTATTCGGGGTCAGCGCGGACTCGTCGACGTCTCCTCGCGGCACGTACCACCGGGGGGCGAAACCCGATTCGTACAGGACCAACGGCCGTGTGCTGTCGGCGATGGGCTGCTCCCCGCCGCGAACCACGAGCCGGCGGGAGGTCTGGCGGATGTCGATGCGGTGATATTGGTCGGCGGCGTGGCCGAGAATCCGTTCGTCCTCTTCGTAGAAGGCGTCCATCGCTCGCCACGCGAAAGCGACGTGGTCCTGAAGCTCTGATGCGTACGCGGGCAGCGCGGTGTGTTCCCAGGCCGCGCGGGGAGTCTCTTGGTCCCCGGCGCCCACCACAAACCACTTCGTCGGACCGAGATCCCGATGTTGGGTTGTGCGCTCGCTGGGCGCAAGCGCGTCAGCGGAGATGTCGGCTTTCGGGAAGTAGGCAACGGGGTACCGGCTAGGCTCGTGGAGGAGCACGACGCGTTCGCTGTCGGCAATCCACTCCCCACCGAAGCGAACCCGTATACGGCGACGGAGAGGTTCGACGAACAACAGTCTGGCCGGCAGCGGCTCGGGGACGAGAAATCGTCCGCCCGCTCCCGGCGCCAATGGTCCCTGCTGCCAAGCCAGTCCCACGGTTGCTCCTTGAGTAGTTTGAAGTCGATATCCCCTGCGATGTGTCGGCAGGACCTGCAAGCCTCCATCAGTGACGGATCAGGGCCGGCTCTTACCGATGCCGAGCGAAAAAGTTGGCCAGCTAGTCGCGGCCCCAATCGGTGGTTTCGGTGACGCCCCGGTGACGCGGCGAAACAGCACGGTAAGACCGCGCCACGGCCGCCCAACCATCCACGACGACTAGTGACGACCGGCCAGCCCGCTCCGAGTTGACCCGCGAGAAAGCCATGACGCACAGCAGGCCTACCGCCAACTCGCAACTCGGACGAGCCCTCGATTTCCACGGCGTCGAGGAGTCGCTACCGGCTGTTGCAGCGGGGCAGGACGATCCCGCCGCCCTTCCGGCCCCTGACGACACCAGGCTCCACGAAGAGGGCGGTGACCTACTTCCGCGTGATCCAAGAGGGCGAGGTCCAAGCCGGGGGACGAAATCATCAAGCTTGCCTCCGGCCGCGAACCGATGTCCGTAGCCGAGATTGACGCCCTCCTCTACCTCCCTGGCCACCCACGCCAACAGCTGCTGCGAGCGCTCAAGATCCCGGCGCTCAGCACCGGCTGGCAGGCCTCGTTCCGGGCATTGCTCGAGGAGGGGCTCGGCAGTGGAAATGCCGGCCTCGCCCTCACAAGCCCGCCTCCGGCCTGGCCGGGCTTCCGTCAGCTGACGGTCACGGCAATCGCCCGGGAAAGCGACTCGGTGATCTCGATCCGCCTCGAGGACCCCAAGGGGGCATCGCTCCCGCTCGCTCGCCCGGGTCACTTCCTCACGCTGCGAGTCCGGGCCAGCCGGGGGCAGAGGTCGGTGCTCCGCAATTACTCGCTATCCGGACCGCCCGACGCCCGCTACTACCGGATCGGCGTCAAGCGCGAACCCGACGGCGTGGCCAGCGGCTATCTACACACCCGACTCGCGGTCGGCGACCAACTCGAGATCGCGGCGCCGCGCGGCACGCACGTCCTCGACGGGACCCAGGCACCCGTACTGCTGATCAGCGCCGGAATCGGTGCCACGCCCGTTCTCGCCATGCTTCAGGCGCTGGCGGAAGAGCATTCGGATCGCGAGGTATGGTGGCTCCACGGCACACAGAACGGCGGCAACCACTCGTTCGCCGCAGAGTCACGCGCTCTCTTGGCTTCTCTGCGAAACGTACGGGCCTACGGCTGTTACAGCAGCCCGGGCCCGAGTGACGTCCGAGGCGGATACTTCGATAGCGCGGGCCGCCTCAACGCATCGCTTCTTGCCGAAACTCGACCATCCCCACGACGCGCAGGCATATCTTTGCGGCCCCGCATCTTTCATGGCGGACGTCAGCGCGGGCCTGGCTGCGCTAGGGATCGACGGCTCCCGCATCCACACCGAGCTGTTCGGGCCCGAAGCGGCTCTGACGCCGGGCATCGCCGCAGCGCTCAGGCGCACGCCCCATCCACCCGCCGGCCAACCCGGAACGGGCCCAACGATTCAGTTCGCCCGCAGCAACCTCGAGATCCCATGGAGCAGCTCCTACAGCAGCCTGCTCGAACTCGCCGAGGCATGCGACGTACCCGTCCGTTGGTCGTGCCGCACCGGAGTCTGTCACACGTGCGAGAGCACGCTTATCGCCGGCACTGTCAAATACAACCCCGACCCAGTCGAACCCCCCGCCGACGGAAGCCTGCTCATCTGCTGCTCACAGCCAGACGACGAGCTGGTGGTCGATGTGTGAGTTACGCCGGGGAGACTGACTCGATCCGGCCCATCACCGGAGAATGCCGTGAAGAAGTCCCGGCTCGACGACCGATGGAGCGATCATAAGGAAAGCAAACACTACGCCGGCGACTATCGCTCGACACCTTCGCGTTATCGACGTTCCTCGCTCAGCCGGTCCGCCCGGCCGGCGATCGAACCGCCGACGGGCCAGCGGTGCCCGGACCAGAATTCGGGTCCGGGCGACCGCTGACCAGAATGCCGACAGAGGGGTCCCCGTCTCGGTTTAGCCGACTGCGAGCAGGACCGGTGCCGCGACGATCAACGCGGCGCCGGCGAACGCGGCCGCGAAAGTAGCGCTGCGCTGCCTCGACCCCGGGATTGCGCGCATGACGAGAGCGCTCGCAAGAAGGCCGATGCCGGCGAGCAGCGCGCTGGATACCAACTGCTCAATGGCCTGGACCGCCACCGAGTGAGACCAGGCGTGGTCGATCAGACCATAGGTGATGTTGTCGATGCTCAGCACGAACGGAAGGGCCCATACCCACCGGGTCTCGGCAATCCGCCGCGCGTACAACGCGATGCCGAGCCAGTAGACGCCCAAGCCGACCAGGACGGCCGTCTCAATGACATTGGCCGTGCCGTCCGGGATGCTCCAATGAAGGGCGGTCCCGAGTAGGAAGCCACCTGCATCGCACACCCCGAAGAGCGTGGCGTAGAGCAGCCACGAGCTTCGGTTAACGAGGGCACCGACAGCGAAGCAAGCGATCAAGCTGTCGACACCGAGAAGCAGAAAACCCATAAAACCTCCCTCGACCAGTGGATTTATACGAATCGTTGGGCTTGCCGGTACACGTCACTCCTAGCACGACCGAGACGCCGTGTCAACTCTGCCCAATCAGGCAGCCAGCGATCTGACAATCCCCATAATCAGCCGTCTAAGGAGCTCGATGACACGTGTTTTGCTCGGCCTGAAACGCATAGTGCATAGCGATGGTAACTCCGTGATACCACTTGGCCCCGTGGTCACTCCAGGTGGGATGACACGCGCGTTTTGCTCGACGTGAAACGTGTATTGCGTAGTGACAGGAACAGTGTCGCGCGCCCTCGGGAGCGGCAACGACCGACGTACCCACAGTCAGAGGCGCCGGGACAGCGACAGGGCGACGCGTCCGACGGCCGCGACGGCGACACCGAGCGCCGCCCCGCCGACCGTGATGCGCACGGCGCCGGCCGTCAGCGGTTGGACGCCGAGCGCCGCCCCGGCCTGGGTGAGCGACAGGATGAACGCGGCGACGAGTGCGACGAGCGCCCACATTGGGAACGCGACGTTGCGCCGCAACGGCAGACCCGGGCGCGCGCGCAGGCTCCATGCGATCGCAACGCTCGCGATGAGCCATCCGCCCACGGCGGCCGCGATCGCCATGGCAGTGCCCGATCGGGCGTGGACAATGAGAAATGCGGGGAGCACCGCAACGGTGAGCGCCGCGGCGGTGAGCGCGATCGCGGACAGCTGCGCGCCGTCGAGGAACCGGCTGGCGGGGTCGCGTGGGGGGCGATCCATCGTCTCCGGCGCCGTGGGCTCGGATACGAAGGCCACCGACGCGCCGACGTCCATGAAGAGCTCCAGCACGACGATGTGCACTGGTTGGAACGGCGCTGGTAGACCAAGCGCGAGTGGCACGGCAATCACCAGGACGAGAGCGATCTTCGCGCCCAGGTAGAAGGCGACCGCGCGGCGCAGCTGAGAGGCCAGCCCACGACCGCCCTCGACGGCGCCGACGATCGTCGAGTACGCATCGTCGACGAGCACTAGGTCGGATGTCTCGCGGGCGAGGTCGGTTCCGCGCGCGCCCATGGCGATCCCCACGTTCGCCGCGGCGAGAGCCGGCGCGTCGTTGACGCCATCGCCGGTGACGGCGACCGCTTCGCCGCGATTCTGGAGAATCCGGACGAGCCGCAGCTTGTCCTCGGGCGTGGCGCGCGCGACCACGGCCTCGCCGCGCAGGAGCCCGGCTAGTTCGTCGTCGTCGAGGCCATCGAGCCTCGCGCCGCCGTGCAAGACCTCGGGGGCGCGGATGCCGGCCTCTCGCGCGGCCGCAACTACCGTCTCGGGGTGATCACCGCTGACGACGATCGTCCGCACGCCGGCGTGAGCGAGCTCCGCCACGGCATCGCCGACACCGGCGCGCAACGGATCATGGAAGGCGGCCAGCCCAACGAAGTCGAGCTCGGCCTCGGCGTCGGCGGCTTCCCGGGGGACAGAGGCGACGCGACGTTCGGCGACCGCGATGATCCGCAGCCCGTCGTTCGCGAGACGCGCGACCCGCGCGAGCACCGACGCCCGCTTGGTCTCGGATATCGCGCACGCATCGAGAACGGCCTCCGGCGCTCCTTTAACGGCCACCCACACGCCGCCGGGGTCGCGCCACACCGCGCTCTCCCGCCGGCGCACCGGATCGAACGGGTAGCGAGCGAGGGGCTCGCTCGACGCGGGCGCAGCGGCGAGTTCGACCAGAGCGCGATCGACCGGGTCCTGCGCGGCCGTCGCCCCGTGGGCCGCCACCGCGACAGCGAACACGCGCTCGCGGTCGCCGTCGATACGTTCGATCAGGAGCCGGTTCTCGGTCAACGTCCCGGTCTTGTCAGCCAGCAGCACGGTCATTGCGCCGACGGCCTCGGCGGCGCGCAACCGCCGCAGCAGGACGCCGTGCTGCGCCAGGCGCAGACCGCCGAGCGCGACGAGCACCGTCACGAGGATCGGCAGTTCCTCGGGGATCGTGGCGAAAGCGAGCGTCAGCCCGTCAAGGAGCATCTCGCGCGGGGGCTGGCCCCGAAGGATGCCGATGAGCGGCACGACGACGCACGCCGTCACCGCAACAATGAGCGCCGCGCGAGCCAACTCGGCCATCGCGCCCTGCAGCGGGGTGGGAGGCTCCTTGGCCTGCGCGACGAGCCGGCCGAGACGCCCGATCTCGGTCTCGTCTCCCACCGCGACGACGACGCCCTCCCCCGCGCCCGCCACCACGGCGGTGCCCGCGTGCAGCACCGAGGACCGCTCGGCCAGCGGGGCGTCGGGCGCCACCGCCTCGGGTCCCTTCGCGGCCGCCAGCGGCTCGCCCGTCAGCCTGGACTCGTCCGTAGCCAGGCCGTCGGCGTGCACAACCCGGGCATCGGCCGCGACGACGCTGCCGGCCTCGACGAGCAGCACGTCGCCGACGACGAGCGCGCCGACCGGAACCGCCGCGGCGATGCCGGCGCGCCGGACGAGCGCGTTGGGGGCGCTCAGGCTGCGCAGCGCTTGCAGCGCGCGCTTCGCACGGACCTCGGAAATCGCCTCGACGGCGCTCACGAGCACGATGACCGAGAAGATTGCGATCGCGTCGCGAAGCTCGCCGAAGATTGCCGAGAGCACGCCGACCACGACGAGCAGCAGCTGTAGTGGCTCGACCACCGACTCGAAGATCTCGCCCAAGACGGCCCTGGTGTTGCCGCGTTCGCTCCGGACTGGCGCCGGGCGGCGTTGCACGACCTCCTCGGACGTCAGGCCGCTCGGGCGGCTGCGGGTGCGCTCCCACACGACCGCTGCCGGTTCTGCATGGACCGGGACGGCCAGCGTCCGGTCGGCGTGTGACGTCGCATTCGTTGCGCTCGTCATGAAACGTATGATACTTAGACGGTGACAGAGTCGCGCTTCTGGGATCATGGTCCTTCCGTGGTTCATGACTGGTTGCTGATCACCGTGACCACCCCGCCCGGCGGGACCTCTACGCTCCGCGTCTACGCTTGGCGCAACCTCCGCAGCCTGGGCGCTCATTACCTGCAGCAGTCCGTGTGTCTGCTCCCGGCGACGCCGAAGACCACGCGCGCCGCGACGCGGCTCGTGACCCGACTGCGCGTGGAGGGCGGCCAAGGAGAGATGCTTCGCATCCGCCTGACCGACTCCAAGCAGGAGGCCGCTGTCATCGACGCGATCCAACGCGAGCGGACCGACGAGTACCGCGAGGTGGTCGAGAGCACACAGCAGTTCCACGAAGAGCTACAGCACGAGCGCCGCCGCGGCCGGGCCACCTACACCGAACTCGAAGAGTCCGACGCCGACCTTCTCCGCCACCAGAAATGGCTCGCCGCGATCCGCGCCCGCGACTACTTCGACGCGCCCGGCGGTCAGGAGGCGACCGCCGCCGTCGCTTCCTGCGAAGAGGCACTCGCCCAGTTCGAGAGCGACGCGCTATCGGCGGAACTCGACGACTCCACTCCCGAAAGCAACCTCGGACTGCGCGCGCTCGACGGCGGCAACGACTGACTCACGCGACGCTCCCTCGCACCTCATATTACCGACAGTATGTACTGTCCGTTTCATTGTGAACGTAACCTGTGCACGTAGGACTCACAGCGATCATCATCTCCGTTGCCCCGTGTCGTTACCGTTACTAGGCAACCAACGTTTCATGCAGCGCACAACACAAGTGTCACTCGCTGCCCGCACGGCGCTACCGCTGTACGCGGCGTCAGAGCTCTGACGATTGTCGGGAGGACCGAGCCTAGCCTCAGGTGAACGGCAAAGGTGCGTCATAACCATGACGCAGTCCGGGCTTCGTGTGGCACCACTGTCGGGTTACTGTTGCGGGGAGATGCGATTTTGATTTAGGCTGCGGTTCGGCGTGTGTTTGCCCTGTCGCTGATCGGTGGTTTGTCATACGCAAATCCAAAGGAGTCCTTGAATGATCGGACTGCTGTCGCTCGGGCTCACGCTGAGCCTCGACAATTTCCGCAGCTCGCTCATACTCGGAGGTCTTAAGCCGACCTTCCTTCAGTCGGTCAAGACATCCGCGATCTTCGGCCTATGGGATGGCGTCGCACCGATGATCGGGATCCTCATCGGCCACTTCCTGAGCGACAAGATCAGCGGCACCGCCGACACGGTCGCACTGATCGGCCTTGGTGGCTACGGCATTTTCCTCATCGCCCGGGCGATCATCTCACCCGAGCGCGCGGATCCGAACCTGACGTGGGCGAGGCGCGGGCTGCCGCTACCGCTCAGCGTCGACAACGTCGCCGCCGGCACGGCGCTTGGCCTGGCTGGATACTCCCCTTGGCTGGCGCCCATCCTGTTCGGGCTCATCACCTTCCTGATGTCGGTCGCCGGGCACCAGATCGGCCGTACAGTGGCGCACTTCATCGACTTCATCCCCCGCATTAATACCGACCTGCTGACCGGCATCGCGTTCGTCGCCATAGCACTTTTGATGGCACTCGGCGTCACCCTCCCTGGCGACTGATCTAGCACTGTCCTGCCTGCGGCAAATGCCCTGCAAATGGCCGACTCACGCTCATATTTGTGTTGTCGCGTGTGCTGCTAGCGGAGCACGACCGACACGAAGATCGCCCGGTGCGGGCGGCGGACGATCAGCTTGTACTTACCGACTGGAATGATCCGCCGGCGATACAGGATCAGCCCCCGGTACCGAGCGCTGACCTGACCCGTGGCGTAGATCACCCCACCGCGCACGAGAGTCGCCGTGGCGCTCGCGCGTAGCGGCGGGAAAGTCCCGATCAGCGTCCGGCGACGGCACACGGGCGGCTTGTCCTTCCCCTGCTTGGGCGGTCGGGGACAGATCGTGGCCTGCACCCGGCGGCCTTTGGGGGGCGGAGCGCCGAGCTGGGCCGAGATCGTGACCGGGACGCTCGCGTCGTAGACCCCTACCGGGTTCACCGCCTGCACCGTGAACTCAAACGTCCCCGCCTGCGTCGGCGTCCCGGTCAGCGATCCATCGCCGTGCAACGTCAGCCCCGGCGGAAGCTGTCCCGAGACCTGAGTCACCGTCGGCGATGGAGCACCCGAGACCTGGAAGCCCGAGGAATAGGACTGACCGACGACCCCGTTCGCCGGCCCGCTGGCAATCGTCGGCGGGACGCCTACGTTCAGCCGCCCGCTCTGCGCCGGCGGACTCGTCCCATCCGCGCTCGTCGCGGTCACCGCGAACCCGTACGTATCCCCGTTCGTCAGTCCCTTGACCGTGATCGGCGAGCTCGGGCCCTTGGCGCTCACCGGCGGCGCCGCGGGATGGGTGACATCTGTCGCGGTCACCTCATAAGACGTGATCGGCGAGGTCCCTGGATCAGAGTCCGTAAAGCTCACGCCGACCTGACCGTCCCCGTTGGCGAGACCCGTGATCGTCGGCGCCGCGGGAGCGATCACGATCACCAGCCCCGCGTGGCCGCTGCTGGTGTCGTGGGTCGCGTCGCCGACGTAGGTGGCGGTGATCGTGGCCGACCCCTCACCCCGGCTACTGGGCGTGTAGCTGAAGAAACAGTGTTCCAACCGGCCGCTCGGGCCACGCAGCGTGCACGAGTTTGCGTTGGAGCTTCCGGCCCCGCTCGAGCTCAAGCTGACCGTCCCCTTCGGCACGCTCGGCGTTCCCGCGTCGGTGTCCGTCACGACCGCGTTGCACGACGACGTCTGCCCCACCGCCACCGTGGTCGGCGAACAGGTCACGCTCGTCGAAGTCGAGCGCAGCGCGAACACGCCCACCAACGTCGAGTCAAAGCTCAAGATCCCGCCGGCGTGGGTCGAGTCGCCGCTGTACTGAGCGATGATCGTCTGAAACCCGGACCCGACGGCGCTCGGCGTCCAGTTCTCCGAACAGGTCGCCGTGCCGACGCTGGCCTGGGTCAGCGTGCAGTTGCCGGGGTCGAAGCTGCCCGCGCCGCCGGCGCTCAGCGCGACCGTCCCCGTCGGCGTGCCGGCCGGGCCGGGGGAGGTGTCCGTGACCGTCGCCGTGCACTTCGTCGCGCGCCCCACTCCCACCGGGTTAGGCGAACAGCTCAGCGTTGTCGACGCCGACCGCGCGGTCACCCTCACCAGCTGGCTGCCGCTGCTGGCGGTGTGGTGGGCGTCGCCGCCGTAGCTAGCGGTGATCGTCGGCAAGCCGAACCCGACGGCGCTGGGCGTATAGCTCACCGAACAGCTCGCGGCCGTCCCGGTGCCCGACAGTGTGCACGGGCTGCCCGTGACGCTGCCGGAGCCGTTTGACGTGAAGCTGACCGTCCCCGTCGGCGTGGTCGGACCGGTCGTCTCGGTGTCGGTGACCGTCGCCGTGCACGTCATCGACTGGTTCACCGCCACCTTGGCGGGCGTGCAGCTCACCGCGGTCGAGGTCCTGTCCGGCGGGGTGTAGGTGATGGTGATGCTCCCGTTGGCGCCGGATCCCGCCGACGCGAGCGAGACGACCGGATCCTGGAGGAAGCCGGAGACGGAGTTCGTCCCGGCGCCGCCACCTCCGCCGCCCCCGGCGCCCCCACCGCCGGCACCGCCGGCGGCTCCGCCCTCGGCGCCTCCGCCTCCTCCGCCGCCTCCTCCGGCGCTGGAGCCTGCCGGGGCACCACCGGCGGTGACTCCATCGCCGCTCCCCGAGGTGCCTCCCGAGCCGCCCCCGCCGTGGCCGGGGCCGGATCCGGCGCCGCCGTCACCGCTGCTGCCTCCGGAGCCGCCCGTGCCACCGTTGTAAGTGACGATCCCGCCGCTACCGCCGCCGCCACCTCCGCCACCGGCGACCACGATCGTGGGCGTCCCCGGCGTCTGTCCGTAGACGGAGCTGCCCCCACCACCCCCGCCGCCGCCGCCTCCTCCGCACAGGTCGCCTGCCCCACCGTCGGCGCCGAAAAACTGCTCGGAAGGACTGCCGCCGTGGTCGCCGCCCTGCGAGAAGCCACTCGGCAAACCGAAGACGCACCCTGCGTTGGTATCCCCCGCGGCACCTCCGCCGCCGCCCACGTCGATGACCAGTCCCTCGCCCGGTGATACCGCCACGGTTCCCGTGATCAGCGCGCCGGGACCACCGTTACCACCGAGCGCTCCGCCCGAGTGCCCCGCTCCACCGCTCGCGCCTTGCACCGCGAGCTTCAGCGAGGTCACTCCGCCAGGCACCGTGAACACCTTGGGGGCCGAGAAAAAACCGGGAAAGGTATAGGTCCTCACGACCGGAGCCGCGGCCGACGCCGGCGCGCTCACCGCCAACGGCAAAACCACGCCCAGCAACACGAAGACACCCAATCGGAAGGGCACCCCGCTGGCTCTCGTCCCGAGCGCACGCCACATCCCAACTGCGCCGGCCAAACGACCCCGCCCGAGCCACGATCCGAACATAGTCCTCATCACCAGACCTCCTGTTCCACCACATCGCAAGCCTTCGAATGCCGGCTCCCAGACGCGAACCGCTCCCCAGCATCGTCAATGAGTGGATGCTGAAGCCGACCGGGATGAGTTGTCAACCCAATCGCGACGAATCACCCGGGGTGATATGCAAAGCCGGGCTCGGCGCGGCTCAGCGCCCGGTGGGCCCTCTTCTAGGTTGGCCGGATCCCGCCGTCGATCAGGATCGACTGATTCGTGATGTAGGGGTTGCTCACGATCGCCGCGATGAGGTCGGCGACCTCGCCGGCCTGACCGAGCCGGCCCACGGGGATCCGTCGGGCGAGTTCGCTGCGTGACTGCTCATCGGTCGGCATCATGTCGGTGGCGATCAGCGCCGGGGCGACCACGTTGACCGTGACCCCGTGGCCGGCAGCGAACTGGGACAGCGAGTGAGCGAGCCCGTGCAGGCCGGCCTTCGACGCCGCGTAGTGCGGTCCGACGATCCCGCCGGTGAAGGCGGCCACCGAGGACAGGAACACGATCCGGCCAAAGCCTCGTTCGATCATCCCGCCGATGGCCGCGCGCGCGAGCAGGAACGGCGCCCGCAGGTTAATCGCCATCGCCCTGTCCCAGGCGGCCGCGTCGACGTTCCGCGGATCCTGCTCCATCGGATCGTTGATACCAGCATTGGCGATCATGATCTCGAGCGGCCCGAGCTCGCGCTCGACCGCCGTGACGAGCGCGACCGGCGCCTCCGCGTCCGCCATGTCGGCGGGGAAGGTGCCAGCGGCCCGGCCCAACGCGCGCACCTCAGCCGCCACACGCCCGGCCGCCGCGGAACTCGAGCCATACGCTACCGCGACGTCGTGTCCGTCCCGCGCCAGGCGCACCGCGGTCGCCGCGCCGATACCACGAGAGCCACCAGTGATGAGGGCAACCGCCATCGACACGACGATACCCGCTGACCGCGAACGCAGATGGGGCGTCAGACCCGAGACCCGCCGCGACGTCATGACTACATTGAGGGCACCAATCGTCTCGAACCAGGAGGTTCGCTGTGCCAATCCGGGTAGGGGTTCAGATTCAGCCGCAGCACGCGGACTTTGCGCAGATGCGGGCGGCGTGGCAGGCGGCCGAGACGCTCGGCGTCGACTCGATCTACACGTGGGATCACTTTTTTCCGCTCTACGGGGACCGTGACGGGAAGCACTTCGAGGGAACGTCCTCGCTAACGGCGCTCGCGGCCAGTACCGAGCGGGCCAGGATCGGGGCGCTCGTGTTCTGCAACTCCTACCGCAACCCGCAGCTGCTCGCCAACATTCATTCGACGATCGATCACCTCAGCGGTGGGCGCGTCATCCTCGGGATCGGCGCCGGCTGGTTCGAGCACGATTACGCCGAGTACGGGTACGAGTTCGGGACCGCTCCTCAGCGTCTTCGGGCGCTGAGCCGCGACCTGCCGCTGATCAAGCAGCGGTTGGCAAAGCTGAACCCACCGCCGGTTGGCCAGCTGCCGATCATGATCGGCGGGGGCGGCGAGAAGGTCACGTTGCGGCTGGTCGCCGAGCACGCCCAACTGTGGCATACGTTCGCCAATCCAGAGACCTACGTGCACAAGTCCCAGGTGCTGGCCGACCACTGTGCGAACGTCGGGCGCGACCCGGCGACGATCGAGCGGGTGATCGGCGCCGGTGGTTCGACCTCGCAGTCCGCGGACGCGCTCGCCGACGCCGGAGTTGACGAGCTGACAATCGGGGTCGGCGGCGGACGCGATGGGTATGACCTGGGCGAGTTGCGCGAGTTGCTGCAATGGCGGGACCACCGCAACGGCGGCGGCTGAACCCCTCAGCGGCCTCGGACGCCTCCCGGGAGGCACAGTCGGCTAGGAGCAGGTTTGCGGCGCTCACCACGGCACGAGGGTCCCGTCCCAGGAGAACAGCTGGCCGGTCGGGCCGTCGTCGGGGAGTAGCGCGAGCCGCACTGCGCCGGCCGCCGCTTCGGCTGGGTCGCCGCCCGCCGTTGCAGCGCGAGGGTTGAGGTTCGTCGCCCGCAGCCCGGGCGCGAGCGCATTGACCTTGAAACCAACGTGGGCGAGCGCCTGGGCGTAGAAGACGGTCAGCGCATCGAGGGCGGTCTTGGAGGAACGGTACGCAGCGCCCGAGCCCGTGCCGGCGGCCTGATAGTCGAACTGCGGGTTGGGGCCGGTGCTCCAAGTCAGCGACCCGGTGCCGCTGGAGATGTTGACGATGCGAGGGTGCGCGGAACGGCGAAGCGCCGCCAAGAACGCGTTGGTGACCGCGACCACGCCGAACACGTTGGTCTCATAGGTTCGGCGGAACACATCTACGTCGGTCTCGGTGACCCCTACTCCGGTGTCGAGCGAGATGCCAGCGTTGTTGACCAGAACGTCGAGCTCCGGGACGGTTGCCGCCGCCGCGGCGATCGAGTCCGCGTCGGTGACGTCGAGCGCCAGGGGACGACCGCCGAACTGGCCGGCGACTTCCGCTCCGCGGGCCGCGTCACGAGCGCCGACGAGAACCGCCCACCCCCGCTCGGCTAACTGACGGGCGATGTGGAGGCCGATCCCGCCGGTGGCGCCGGTGACCAAAGCGGTGGAGCTACTCATGGCCTCTCACGCGCCGGCGAGAATTTCGTCCTGCGTCACTGACTCCACCGTGCTGGTTGGTTTCCTGACCAGCCATGCCACGAGCACTAACCCTACGACCGCCAGGACGCTGACGATCAGGATCGCGACGATGTAGCCGTGGTCGGAGGCTGATCGTGCGAGCGGGAGGTAACGCCGCAGCGTGGGGTCAAACGACTTTGGGCGCAGCCCGGTCTGCTCCGCCGCGAGCAGCGCGCTCTTCAACCTTTCCGACTGGCTCGCGGTGAGGCTGGGGAGTGAGCTACTCGAGATACTCGCAACCAGACGATTGACATAGCTGGTGTGAAAGACAAGATAGAGGCCGGCGATTCCGATCGCTCCCCCGAATTGCTCGGCGGTGGCTGACACTCCCGAGGCCTGGCCCTGATCGAGTGACGGCAAAGTGTCGAGAGTGACCGGGTCGTTGACGGTCAAGATCAGCGCCAGCGCAACGCCAAAGAGCACGAGGCCGGGAAGGATCGGGAGGTAGGCATTGTTGTCGATGCCAAGCGCCAGCGCGATTCCCGAGGTCGCCAGCAGAGCGAAGCCGAGCACCAGCGGGGGGCGGCCGCCGGCTTCGTCATACCATCGGCCCGCGACGGGAGCGATCAGGACCATTGGAACGGTAGTCGGGATCAGCGCCAACCCGGCCAGCCCGGGCGGCATCTTGAGGTTCAGGATCAGCAGGAGCGGGAGCAGCAGCGCGAGCCCCATCTCGGCCATCCCCGCGATGAACTGACTCACGGTCGCTCCGAGGTAATTCGAATGCTGGCGCAGAAGGGCGAAGCTCATCAACGGGTTCGAGACCCGACGCTCCGCGACGATGAAGGCTCCACCGGCAACGACGCTCGCGACGAGCGAGACCACGACGGCCGGCGAGGTCCATCCCCAGACCTGGGACTGCGTCAGGCCGAACACCAGTCCGACGATCGCGATCGTCAGCAGCGCCGCGCCGGCAATGTCAATCCGAGGAGCCTCGCTCACGGCAGGATCGGGCGGCACCGCGCGACGTGCGGCAACCACGGCGAACACCGCCAGCGGGACGTTGACCAGCAGTACGGCTCGCCAGCTGAACACGCCGGTCAGAACTCCACCAATCGTCGGGCCAAGCGCTCCGGCAACCGCCGCGATCCCGCCCATGGTGCCCAAGGCCCGCCCTCGCTCTTCAGCCGAGAAGGCGGCGCTGACGATCGCCACGGTGTTGGGCAGCATCAGTGCCCCACCGACTCCCTGCGCGACCCGGCAGGCCAAGAGGATCGGGAAGACGGGCGCCAGTCCTCCCAGCGCTGAGGCGCCCGCGAACAGTATGCAACCGAGCGTGAAGATCCGGCGGCGGCCGAGCATGTCCCCTAGCCGGCCCCCGAGTACGAGCAGCCCCGCGAGCGGGAGCAGACTCGCGGTCAGCACCCATTGCGCCAACTGCGTTCCAATCCCAAAGTCCCCCATGAGGTTGGGCAGCGATAGCGGCACCGCCGTCTGATCGACGAGCACCATCGCGTTGGCCACCGTCATTGAGAACAGCACCACGCTACGGCGAGTCATAGGTCTGACACTCGATCTGCCTTCGCAACAGGGTCAAGAGACGCACCAACCCCAGCCGCGCCTCCTCCGGCGGTCCGTATGGTGACAGACGTCGATCGCTTGTAGGTTCACGGCGGGCCCGCTCCAGCCGACCGGAATACCCACCTTTCACTTTCGCACAAGCCCTTACACAGCAGCGCGTCGGGCCAGCCAGCCCCGGGGTCGACTGTAACGGGACGTCACAATCCCTGCGGTGAGCGAGGATCGAGAGGCTGATCAGTTAGTAGAGCCGGTAGGCGCGGCTCACCGGAGCCGGGTGCGAGCGGCGGGGTCGGTTCCGCGCGAGTTGGTGCGAATCGTGTATCGAGATCCCGCGCACGTATGCGAGCGGATGACCTTATTTGCCTCGGACAGGTTGGCCGAGGCGTCGCGTGAGTGGGTCCGGAGCGTCCGGGAGGAGCGGCCGGATTCCGACGTTCGGGAGATCGCGGAGGGCTTGGGATCTCAATCGGCCCGGATCGCGCGGATCGAGGGCGCGATCGCCGGCACTCCCTTCTATGTCGCGTTGGTGCCGGGATATATCAACTACTTGTGGCAGGAGGTGCGAATGACGTTGCGGCTCGCGGCGCTCTATGGTCGCGACCCCGGGGCGCTGCGCACCGCAGCCGAGGTGTTGTGGTTGCGGGGGGTCTTCCCGACGATTGAAGAGGCTGAGGCGGGGCTGTTGGCCGTGCGGGCGAGCAGCCTGCCGCCTAAGCCCGAGAAACGCCGATCGCTGTGGCTGTGGATTCAGAGCGTCCGACGGCTGTTGGTGTTCGGAGGATTCCTCTCGCCCCCGAGCGGGCGGCCGCATCATGGTTGGCGGTCGTGGTTGCGTGATGCGATCGGGCTGGTACTCGGCGTGGCGGTGTGGGTGGTCACGTGGATCTTTCCGGCGACCTTCATGATTGCGATGGCCTGGGGCTGTCACAGTCATGCCCGACAGCTGTTCCGGAGGACCAGCGACTACTACTCGGGCCAGACGATCGCATCGAAGACCGCTCGCGAGCGGGCGTCCGAATTGCGCCATCACACCAGACGCGAGTTTGCTCACGGCGCGGCGCTGAGCGTCTCGATCCTGGTTCCAATCGGCTTCCTCGTCTACGCCACCCGCGTCGAAAATCGTGTGGGCCTCAACCTGATCACCGCGCCGGGAGTGCTGGTCGCAATATCCCTGGTGCTCGCGGTCAGCCTCTACGGGAGACGGTGACCGCGGCAGCTTCCGGGTGGACGGCTCTTGACTTCAGCTACCAACGGTAGTTCAATACCGCCGGTATGGCTTCTCGCCTCACCAGGGTCGAGCAGAGCCGGCGAAATCGCGAGCTGGTGCTGGCCGCCGCGCGCTGCATGTTCCTCACCCGCGGTTATCACGGGGCGTCGTTGGAGCAGATCGCGGATGCGGCGGGGTTCTCGAAGGGAGTCGTGTACTCGCAGTTCGAGAGCAAGGCCGACCTGTTCCTCGCCCTGTTGGAGCAGCGGATCGACGAGCGCGCGGGGGACAACGCACGGTTGGTCGAGGAGCTGGCAGCGAGCGATGGTCTGACCGTCGATCAGGGCCTCACCGCGTTGGCCGAGCACGTCACGCGCCGCGATCGGGCGGACCCCGAGTGGGGGCTGCTGGTGATCGAGTTCCGCGTCCACGCGGCGCGGAACCCCGACCTCAACCGTCGTTACGGCGAGGTGCATGAGCGGACGGTGGCCGGCGTCGCCCGCGTCGTGGCGAGGATCTACGACCGCGCCGGCGAGGCGCTGCCGCTGCCGGCGCTCGAGCTCGCGCGGCTGCTGCTTACGGTGGGCGCCGGGGCAAGGCTCGAACAGGCAACGAACTCGGAGGTGCTGCCGAACGCGCTGGTCGCGGAGCTGCTGGCGCGCCTCCCGGGCTCGGTCAACACCACGTTCCCTGTGGGGCGTGTGAAGTGAAGGAGGGTGGCACGACCACGATCACTGACAACGATGTGCAGGCGCTGCGCGCACGCGTCGGCGCGACCCTCGCAGACCGTCTGGACGAGCACATCGAGCGTCTGGAGTGGGACGCCGAACAACTCGAACGATTCCAGCGCGACGAGTTGCGCAAGCTGCTGGTCCGGGCGGTCGAGCACTCCCCGTTTCATGCCAAGCGGCTGGCCGGGATCGATCCGGAGCGGTTCGAGCTCGAGCAGCTGCCCGAGCTGCCGGTGATGAGCAAGGTCCAGATGCTGTCGAGTTTCGACTGCCTGCTGACCGACCGGCGGCTGTCCCGGGCGCGGATTGAGGGACACCTCGCCGTGTCGGGGATGGAGCCACGGCTGCTCGAGAACGACTACGTGTGTCTTGCCTCGGGGGGAAGCTCCGGCCTGCGAGGCGTGTTCGTCCAGACGCTCGAGGAGTACCTCGAGTTCGTGGCGTGCATCGTCCGGCGCGGGATGGCCGGAGTGATCGCCGCCGGCGGGCCGCCGCCGGGCGGCTTTCCGCTGGGGATCGTTGCCGCCGCGGCGCCGGTTCACTCGAGCGGGTTCGGCGCCGCGGTGGCCACCGGCTATCCGCTCCGGCTGATCCCCGCGCCCGCGACGCTCCCGGTGGCCGAACTCGTACGGCGGTTGAACGACGCGCAACCGCCGGCTCTGCTCGCGCACACCTCCAAGCTGGTCGCGCTTGCCGCCGAGCGGCGCGGCGGTCGGCTGCGAATCGAGCCGAGGACGATCACCGCGATGGGCGAGACGGTCACCTCGGAGGATCGCGCCACGGTCCAGGCCGCGTTCGGCGTCCCGCTGATCACCCAGTTCACCTCCACTGAAGGGCTGGTCGGGCAGAGCGAACCCGGTGGCGAGGTGGTCAGCTTCGCCGGCGACGCGTGCATCGTCGAGCTCGTCGACGGCGACAACCAGCCGGTCCCCGAAGGCGTCCCGTCGGCCAAGGCGCTCGTTACCAACCTCCACAACCGCACCCAGCCCCTGATCCGCTACGAGCTGACCGACCGCTTCATCCCTCACCCGCCCGATCCACGCACCGGCTCCGTACGCGCCACCGTCGAGGGACGCGCGGACGACGTCTTCCACTACGCGGACGTCGCTGTCGACCCGCTCGTGGTCCGAACCGTGATGGTCAGAACCCCCGCCGCGCTCGAGTACCAGGTCCGCCAGACCGCCCGCGGCATCGACGTGGAGATCGTGACCGAGGGCGAGCTGAACCCCCCGGTCCTCGCGGCGGCGCTGGCGCAGTCCCTGCGGGCCGCCGGGCTCGCGGACCCGCGGGTCCGCGTCCGCGAAGTCACCGACATCGCGCGCCACCCAGAAACGGGCAAGGCGCGACGATTCATCCCGCTCTAGGCTGCCTTTAAGCTGAGGCGAAGCCCGGTTACGCCGGAATGGCCAGGTCGACCCGCTCACGTGTGAAAGGGGCGTAGCCATGGGCGATGATGTGTTTGGGCGTGGTCGCAACACTCAGGCCGAATACGCCGTGCTGGGCTCGTGGGCGCCGAAGCCGCCGTCGTCGACTGGGCGGTGGCGGCCGCTGCCGGCGTCGCCGGCGAGACCGCCGAACGTGGTCTTCGGCTGCTCGGCGTCAAGGCCGGCGACACGATCTTCGTCGACGGTGGCGCGGGCGGCGTGGGAGCGGTCGCCGTGCAGATGGCGGTTGCCCGAGGGGCGAGGGTGATCGCTTCCGCGAGCGAGGCTAACCAGGACTACCTGCGGGAGATCGGGTCCATCCCCGTTGTCTACGGCGGGGGCGTGGCCGGTCGTGTCCGGGACGCTGCCGGTGGGGACCGCGACGCCGTGTTCGACGTCGCGGGCAAGACGCCGATCGAGGAGCTGATCGGCCTCGTCTCTGAGCCCTCCCAGGTCGTGACCATCGCCAACTTCGCAGCCGGTCAGGCCGGAGCCCGCGTAACCGGTGGCGACGCGACAGCCGGCCTATGGAGGCGTTGGCGGAGGTCGCCGAACTGCTCGCACAGAGCAAGCTCCTGATCAAGATTCAGACCTTCCCGTTCCAACGCGCTGCCGAGGCGTACCGGATCAGCCAAGCCGGCCGCGTGCGCGGAAAGCTCGTCCTGGTCCCCTGAGCTCGTCCGGGTGCGGGGCTCAACCCGTAGGTGGCGGCGGTGCTACGAGCAATGACGAGCTGGTCGCCGATTTGCGGAGTGTGTATACCGCCGCCGTGATCGTCCAGATCACCTCGAATCCGATCAGCAGGTTGATTGCGCTGCCGGCAGCCCCGCCGTTGTTGGGGTGGGCATGAAACAAACCCACGACTCCGAGGATCTCGGAGGCGCAGCCGAGAGCGATCGCTGAGGGCGCGAAGGGCGCGGGCAGAACGGTCGAGCCGCGGATCGCGAAGCCGAGCGGCAGAAAGACGGCCGGTGCGATCAGGAAGGCGTGCTCGGCGGCCGTCCACAGTCCGTAGGCCACGACCCCGGTGAGGATCTGCGATCCGCCGGTCACGGCCGACTGCGCGATAGCGATCAGGCAGATGTCGTACACGAGGCTGACCATGAGCACGACCGCTGCGGCGATCGCGGTGAGGACGGACGAAGGCCGGGCGAGCTTGCCGGCTGCGGTCGCCAGCACGACGAGAAAGATGACGTAGAGGAGAGTTCCGGTGCCTTCGAGCCACGCGGCCCACAGCAGGAGGTCGTGATGGGCTCGAGCCTACGCGTCCAGCACGGCAACCGGCGCCGACACGGGCGGGGGCTGCGGCAGGATCACGAACGAGGACGCGAGCACGAGGGTGCCCAGCGCTCCCCCGACCGCCGCCCACCGCGTCGAAGTGCGGTGAGTGTTAGTGATCGCGGTCGCGGTGGCGGTGGCGGTGGCGGTGGCGGTGGTCATCGACTTCTCCTTTCTTCTGTCATCGCCGGACGGTAAGCTACCTATGTGAGAAAGAAGCTTGCTCAGAAAGATATAATGAGAGAAAGGGAGTTGTCAAGCCGGGCCGAGCTGATCGCCGCGACGGCGGCGGCCATGCGCGGCCTCGGCAGCGAGATCGACACGCTCGACCGACGCGCGGCGAACCATTTCGGGATCAGTCGCACCGACCTTCACACGATCGAGACCCTACGCACAGGCGGACCGTCCACCCCGACCGAGATCGCACGCGCGGTCGGACTCACGAGTGGCGGACTCTCGATCGCACTGGAACGACTCGAGCAGATGGGCTACATCCGCCGTTCCCCGCACCCCACCGACCGCCGGCGCGTACTCGTCGAGGCCACGGACGCCGTTGCTCCCCTCGAAGCAGAGGTCTTCGGCGCGCTCATCAAACAGATCAACGAGCTGCTCGACACCTATACCGACGACCAGCTGGCGACCATTCGCGACTACCTCGAGCGCGCCGCCACCACGATCAGCCAAGCCGGGCCGACTCTCCCGCGCGCGGCACAACGCCCGAACCGGTCTGGTCGTTAGCACGCATAGAGTCGCGAGCCGCCGCCCGTCGCGCCGACACTCGCCGGCCCGGCCGTCGTCAGCGAACGCGCTCGGCCACGACCTGAACGAGCGCGATCTTCCGCTCGGCGACGTTGCGGGCGAGGCCGGCCATGCGCTCCGCGTAATCGGGCATGAGGATGTGCAAGCCGAGTTGGCGCTCGGTGGAAGGCTGCTTCACGCGTGGCGCGGCGCCGACGATGGCGTCGAGCGCATCCTGGCCTTCCTCCCACGCGACCGGCTCGAGCCGGCTGGAATCGAGTAGCTCGTGGAGCTCGTCCGCGGTTAGAAGCCAGCTCTCTTCTTCACGATCGGCCCACGGGACGGGGAACTCCAAGGGTCCTCCCGGTCCAGCGATGACCTCGAACAGCGCGAGTCGGCCGCCGGGCCTGACCACCCGGACCATCTCGGACACGAACCCCTCCTTGTCGGAGATGTTCTGGCTCACCGCCTGGCTCCAGGCGAGATCGAACGTGTCGTCGGCAAACGGGAGTTCGAGCGCGTCCGCGCAGACGACCGTGACGCGGCCAGTCAGCCCGGCGCCGCGCGTGAGCATCTCCGCCGCCCGGCAAAAGCGTGGGGTCGCGTCGAGCACAGTCACGTCCGCTCCGTAGTGGGCAGCGAGGACGCGTGCCGGCCCTCCGATCCCGGCGCCGACATCGAGTACGCGCTGGCCGGCCCGTACTCCGGCAAGGTCGGCGAGCGCCAGTGTGGCGGCACGACCGAGCGCGTGGAACTCGTCAAGCGGCGCGAGGTCATCGACATCCAACGCATTCGGGTCGAGCCCGGCCTCGGTGAGCGCCGTTCGCAGGCGCTCGACGATCTCGGGACCCTCGTAGTACGAACTCTGCCGGTGCATAATATGGTGCAGTTCATCTGTATTCATTCCAGAGAGTCTGTACTGAATGCCCGAGGATGTCAAGCCCTCCCGGCGCCGCTACGACGCCTCCGGCCGGCGCGCGCGGGCGCGGCAAGCGCGCGCGGAGATCATCACGGCGGCCCGCCGGCTGTTTGAGCAGAACGGTTATGCCGCCACCACCGTCACCGACGTCGCGCGCCAGGCCAACGTCTCTCCCGAGACGATCTACAAATCATTCGGCTCAAAAGCGAACCTGCTGGGTGCGGTGGTCGCGGCTGCGGTCCGCGGGGACAGCGAAGCCACGCCCCTGCGCGAGCGCCCGGTGATCGACGCGATTCGCGATGAGCAGGACCCCAGCCGCCAACTCGAGCTGTACGGGACACTGCTCGCCGGGACAAATCCGCGACTGGCGCCGCTGGTCCGGATCATGCGTGAGGCGGCGCCGGCAGACCCGGAAATCGCCGACGCCCTCGCGCAGTTGAACGCAAATCGGTTGGAAGGAATGGGCGAATTCGCCGCGCTGCTTGCCGCTCGCGGAGCGCTCAAGCGCGGCGTCTCCAGGCAACAGGCAACCGACGCGCTCTGGACTCTCAACTCACCGGAGGTCTACGAACTCCTCGTGGTCGAGCGCGGCTGGAACCCCCGACGTTACGGACGCTGGATCGCGCACCAGCTCGCCGCAGCACTGCTCAGGTGATCCAGTCCAGTGTTTACCCACAGGCGCCGGCCCCTGACGGCGATCAGCTGAAGCCGAACCAATCACATCGGACCCGGTCCCTGGGGGCTGGCATACGATCACCCTGCCCGCTTGCACTGTGGGAAACGCAATCGGCGAGAGTGTCGCGATGAAGTTGTACATCTCGACCGACATCGAGGGGACCGCGGGCGTCGTCGATTGGGAGCAGGTTCGCTCTCGCGGTGCCGAGTACGAGATCGGCCGGCAACTGCTCATCGATGAGGTCAACGCCGCCATCGATGGGGCTGTCGAGGCGGGCGCTGACCACGTGCTCGTCAACGATGCCCACAGCACGATGTACAACATGCGGCCCGGCGCGCTGCATCACGGCGCTTCCTATCTCTCTGGCCGTCACAAGCCGCTGTACATGATGGAGGGGCTCGACGGGTCCTTCGACGCCGTGTTCATGGTTGCCTACCACGGAGCGATCAGCGCCGAGCGGGCGATCCTTTCGCACACTTACAACCCGCGCGCGATCTGGGAGGTGCGTCTGAACGGGTTTCCGGCCGGCGAGAGCGCACTCAATGCGCTCGTCGCCCTCCACCACCGCGTGCCGGTGGTCCTGATCAGCGGCGACGACGCGACCGCGCAGGAGGCACGGCGGTTCATGCCCGACGTCGAGACGGTCGTGGTCAAGCGTTCGGTCACGCGCTTCGCCGCCGAGAGCCTTCACCCCGATCGAGCCCGCGAGCTCATCCGCGCCGGCGCCCAGCGGGCACTCGCGCGGGCGGTGACCGTGCCGCCCCCCGCGGTCGAGTTACCCGCAACCGTCCAGGTGACGTTCCTAACCGCCGACATGGCCGAGATGGCGACGTGGATCCGCGGCGTCGAGCGTGTCGACGCGCGAACGGTGTCAGTCACCGACGACGATCCGCTGCGCCTGTATCGGACGTTCGTGACGGCTGTCATCCTCACCCGGTCGATCGCGGAACGTTGACTCCCGTGCCCGGCGCGCCGGTACGGTCTTACGCGACCGCGCGGCTGCTTAACCCTTTCGTAGGGTCAGATCGGCGAACGAGAAGCGCGGGGCAGTGGCGCGCTCGCCTCGACCCGCGCGCACAGGATGCGAGCCGCGTCGAGTGCACCGGTGAGCGGAAGCCCCGGCGACGAGTTGCGCTGCAGCAGGCGCTCGATCGCGTCCCTGCACCCGGCAGGATCCCAGGAGTCCGGATGGCACATCTCGACTCGGCCACTGGCTGCCCACCGCCGAGCCCGGTTGAGCTGCTCCTCCCGAGGGAATGCGCGCGGGACGAACAGCGCCGGCGCTCCGCTGCCGAGCACCTCGGCGACGGTGCAGTAGCCGGCCATGGAGATAACCGCGCGCGCGCCGCGCAACACTGCCCCCATGTCGCGCCTCGAGTGCTCGACGAGGACATCCAGGCCGCGGGCGTCGCAACGCAGTTCCTCCACCTGCGCCGCGGCCATCATCGGCCCGGCAACCACGACGGTACGCACCGGTAGCGGTCGGCGGCGGATCGCCTCGAGGAGGACGTGGAGCATCGTGAAGCCGTCGACGCCGCCGCCGGCAATCGCCAGCAGGTAGCCCTTGCCGAGATCGTCTGCCGGCGCGTCGACGGCGCGCGCGCCGACCAGGCCGGTCTCGTGGACCGGCAGCCCGGCCGTCCGCAGCGCCTCCACCCTCACGTCCCCCGGCGGCGGGTTCCCGTAGACCAGCGCCAGGTCGTAGATCTGCGAGACCCGGCGAGCGTGCTCGGCGGTCCAAGCGCTCCGCAACCGCGAAGGACTGTCGTCGACATCCCATAGCCCCAAGGCGATCGTGCAGTGGCCGTCGCTTCGCAGCCACTCGAGCGCAGGTCGGAGATCGCCACCCCGGCCAAACGGCCGGTAATCGACCACCGCGATCTGGGGCCGCAATTCGCGGACGGCGGCGAGGCACAACTCGGCGCGCAGGCGACCCACCCCCTCCTCACCGATCGCGAGACCGGAGGGCGGTCGCAGCGAGGTCGCGCTCCAGCTCGAATGCGCGCCAACCGGGAGCGTCGGAAGCTTCAGGACATCGACGCCCGTCACGTTCAGGGCGCCGTCCAGGGCGGCTGACCCGGTCACGACCAGCGCGGCGTCGCCCGCCGCGCGATCCTCCCCGCGCGCGGGGCCGTCACGTTGGTCGACGAGCGCGGTGGCAAGCGCGAGCGAGAGGCGCAGATGGCCGAGCCCCAGCATTTCGTTGCAGAACAGGATCGAGCGCACGGCGGCAAAGTATCGTGGCGGCCATGGCTGACAGGCCGCTGGTGCTGGTCTCCGGCAAGGACCCAGTGGCGAGCGTGGGCGGACACGAGACCTACGTTCGCGCCCACGCACTCGCGGCCGCTGCGGCTGGGTTTCAGCCGCACGTGTTCTGCAGCTCGAAGGCGGCCGGGGTCGTCGGTTCGGAGTTCGGCTCCATCCACCGGGTGGGGTGGCGCGGACCCGGCGAGGCGCCGGTCGCCGTCCAACCGAGCGCGCTCGCGCGCGCCGTGGTCGAGTTCCTGGTCCGCGACCCGGGCCCGCACATCATCCATGGGTTCGGGATCTGGGCCGCCGCCGCGGTGCTCGCGACCGAACGGCTCGCAACCCGCGCCGTCCATGCGTGCGCGGTGGCGAGCGCGTACGGGACCCGGGCGTACGAGCTGCGCGCGATGCAGCCCGGAGTGCGAGCCCATCACGGCCGCATCAACCGGATGCGCTATCGGGGATGGTATTGGTGGGTTCGAACGGTTGACGACCGGCTCGAGGGGTGGGGCTACCGCCACTCGCGGGTCGTACTCGTCAACTATGAGTCGGTCGGCCGGATTCTGCGGGCCGCGTACGGCGCCGGCATCAGAGTCCGGCGCGTCCCGTACTCCGATCTCGGGGCGATAACGACCCCGGCGCCGGAAGCGCGCGTGCCCGAACGAGCGAACACGACCCGCGAACCGCTGGTCCTCGCCGTCTCGCGTCACGATCCCCGTAAGGGGCTTGATCGGCTGTTGCTCGCGCTCGCCGAACTGGCCGGAGCGGAGTGCGCTTCCGGGCGTGTCTGATCGGGCCCGGAAGGTTGCTCGACGCCCACCGGCGGCTGGCGAGGAGCCTCGGCCTCCAGCAGCAGGTCGCGATTCCCGGACGGGTAGACGATGTCGCGCCGTACCTCGAGCTCGCGGACATATTCGTGCTTCCGTCGCTGGCCGAAGCCAGCGGGTCGGTGTCGGTGCTGGAGGCTCTGCGCGCCGGCAAGGCCATCGTCGCCAGCGCGTGCGACGGGATCCCGGAGGACCTGGCCGACGGCCGCGACGCGCTGCTGTGTGCTCCGGGAAACGTTCCCGACCTGGCCGCCGCGCTCCGAACTGCGCTCGACGACCCAACCTTACGGGCCCGGCTCGGCGCCGGCGCCCGCGCCGTCTACGAGCGGCGTTTTCGCCCCGAGTCCTTCCTCGCCGCGCTCGCGGGGGTGTATGAAGAGCTGTACGCCGAACGCTAGCCTCCGATCGCGGCGATCGGGCCACCGGCGCCGGTCAAGCGGCGTACTGCAGGCGACGGACGCCCACCGCGGCTACCACCAGCTCCTCAAACAGAGCCCGATTCGCCGAGGCCGCCGCGAGCGTCTCCGCGTGCCACTGCACGGCAACGACGAACGGCCGCGCAGAATCCTCGACCCCCTCGATCGTCCCGTCCGGCGCTCGGGCGCTGACGGCCAAGCCGTTGCCGAGCTGATCGACCGCTTGATGGTGAAAGGAATTCACACACAGCCGTGCGGTCCCCAGCACGCCCGCGAGGCGACTTCCGGGAACCACGTCGACGAAATGGGTCGGACGCCGGCCGTCCTCGCTTTGGCGGTGCGAAATCCCGTCGCCGACCACATCGGGGAGGTGCTGATGCAGCGTGCCACCGTAAGCCACATTGAGCGCCTGGGCGCCGCGGCAGATGCCCAGGATCGGCAGGTCGGCGCGCAACGCCTCGCGGACGACCGCGTACTCGAAGGCATCGAGCCCCGGCTCGGTCGCTCCGAGTTCGGCGTGAGGTCGTGCGTGATAAGCCTCGGGGGCCAGGTCAGGGCCACCGGAAAGGAGCAACCCATCCAACCGGGCGACCAGTGGCGCGACGGCCGGCATCGCCAGCGGCGGCATGACCACCGGCACTCCGCCGGCGGCCTCGATCGCGCGGACGTAAGTGATGCCAAGCGCCATCTCGGCATGGGGCGGCTCCCCGTGCCGTCGGAGCGTCGCCAGCTGACCGGGACGCAATTCCGACGTCGTAATACCAATCAGCGGCTTCATGAACAAAGAATCGGCAGTGTGCGCCGGAATCTGTATCGACAAATGTCCAACATCCGAGGCCTTCAGCTGTGTCATGTGTCGAATCGGGTCGAATCGGGTCGCTGGGGATCGCCGCGCCCGGGACGCGCGCGAGGAGGTCGCCGCCGTGCCTTAGCCGCTCTCGAACGCCCCGTGGATCAGCGAGGACAAGCCAAACTCAAACCGCGCTGCATCGTCACCGGTGGTCATCGTCACCGCCATCCGCCTCAGGTTGGGAAAGCGATCCTCCGACAGCGAGGCGAACAACTCGCGCGCCTCCGAAGGGAAATCGGTGTCCGGAGACTTGTGATGAGGCGCCGTCGGGGTGCGCTTGCGCTCGATCGCGTGCTCCACCGCGTGGGCGTACGTGTAAAGCAACAGCCCATCACACAGCCATGCCGCCGCCTGATCCGACACTCCGCCCGAGCGCAGGAGGGCCAGGCAGTTCTCCGTGATCGCCAGACCCGCGGGCGAGGTCGACATCGACCCCAGCCCCACCTGGGCGATCCCCGGATAGCGATCGAGCGCGGCGAGCATGCCGGTGAACAGCTCCACCAGACGGGTCTGCCACCGCCGGGCCTCCACCCGGACGGGCGGGACCTCGGACAGCACCCGATCGAGCATCCGCTCGAGCAACTCTTCCCGGTTGGCCACATACACATACAGCGATGCCGGACCGGTGTCCAGGCGGTCGGCCACCTTCCGCAAGGTCACGGAGTCCAGGTCGTCCTGCCGGACGATCTCCAACGCCGCCGCCGTGATCACGGCTCGGCTCAGCGGAGGCTTGGCCGGACGATCCCGTCGGCTTTGCGGCTCGTCGGTTTCGCGAAGCGGAGACATTCTCGCAGTATACCGATCGTGGCGAATGCTGTTCGCAACGGCCGCCGACCGGCATTGCACCACAAAGGAGCTCACCGCCGACAACGGGCGGTCGGTCATCACTTCAGGTGGAACGGGATGCTGGTGACGACGATCGCCTCGTGACGGATCAGGATCCGCCGTAGCCGCTCGGCGATGCGGCCGTGCAGGATCGACTCCCAGCGGCGAGCGGTGATGAGCTCGGGCACGATCACGGTCAGGGTGATGTCCGGCCGTTGTCGGTGCAGGGCTTCGATGTAGTTCGCGAGTGGCGCGACGGTGGCGCGGTAGGGCGACACGACGACCTCGAGCGGCAGGTACGCGCCCCACGCTTTCCAGTAGCGGTGAAAGCGCGTGCCCTCCTCCTCGCTGGGGCTGATGTGGACCGCGAGCACCGGCACTTGGAGCGAGGCCGCGTAGGCCAGGGCGCGCAGCGCGGGCAGGTTGAGGATCGCGACCGGCACGACCACCAGATGCTCGATCTCGCTGGGGGCGTCCTGCTCCTCGGGTGAGGGCCGATGGCCGTCGCCATTGGACTGGGGAGGGGACGGGCGAGCCGGCGGCACCGCGAGCGTCGCGTCGGCCCCCGGCATGAGCTGGCTATGGACGTGCTGATAGTGGCGGTGGATTCGCAAGCAGGCGAGCACGATCAGGGGAATCAGCACCACCACCAGCCAGGCGCCCTCGACGAATTTGGTCGCCGCGGCGATGATCGCGACCGCGCCGGAGAGCACGGCGCCCACGAGGTTGATCGCCAGCGCGCGTCGCCAACCACGCTCGCGATGGTGCCACCAGTGGGCGACCATCCCACTCTGAGCCAAGGTGAAGGCCACGAATACGCCGACGGCGAACAGCGGGATCAGGGGCTCGGTCTGGCCATTGAAGACGGCGTACACGATCGCCGCGGGAACCGCGAGCACGACGATCCCGGCAGTGAAGGCGAGCCGGTCGCCCATTCTCAGGAACGCCATCGGGGCGTACCAGTCACGCGCCATGAAGTACAACAGCCTGGGAAAGCCGTTGACCGCCGAGTTGGCGGCGATCAGCAGGATCGCGGTCGTGGCGATCTGGACGTAGGCGTACAGAACGCCGCTGCCAAGGGTGCGATGGGCGATCTGGGACAGGACGGTCTCGGTGCCGGGGGCGATCCCTTCCAGGTAGGCGACCACGACCACGCCGATGAACATCGAGACGAGCAGCGCGATCATGACGGTCAGCGTGCGACGGGCGTTGTCGGCTTCAGGCGGTTCGAACACCGGCACCGAGTTCGAGATCACCTCGATCCCGGTCATCGCCGTCGCGCCGGAGGAGAACGCCCGCAGGATCAGCAAGACCCCAAGCGCTTCGGTCGCGTGGCGCGGCGGTGGTGCAACGGCATGGAAGCCGTGCATTGCGGAGTCGACCAGCCCGACGACCACGACCAGCGCGATCGCGACGACGAACATGTACGTGGGCGCGGCGAACAAGGCGCCGGCCGCTTTCACTCCGCGCAGGTTTCCGCACACCAAGACCGCGATCACGACCAGCCCCAGCGGCACCGTGACCGAGGTCACGGAAGGTATGGCCGACGTAATGGCGGCGACCCCGGACGCCACCGACACGGCAACGGTGAGGATGTAGTCGAGGATCAGGCCGGCCGCGGCCAGCAATCCCCACGTGGGACCGAGACTGTCCTTGGCCACGATGTACGAGCCCCCGCCGTGCGGGTAGGCGCGGATCACCTGCCGGTAGCCAAGGCCGACGGCAAGCATCAGCACGACCAGCACCGCGCCGATCGGCAGCGAAAGCTTGAGCTCGGCGCTGCCGGCCAGGACGAGGACCGCCATCATCGCCTCGGGTCCGTACGCCACCGAAGACAGCGCGTCGGGCGAGAGGACCGGGAGCGCGAGCAGCCTCGACATTCGCTCCTCGGCGATCGCCGTGCTCCGCAGCGGCGGCCCGATCAGCGCGCGCCGCACCCGATAGCCCGCCCGTCCCAGCGTCGAATCCGCCGCACCGGCGCGCGGCGTAGTTTCGATGTCCTCAGGGTCCCCGTCGCCCGAGCCCTGGCTGCGGATGCTCACGAACACGCTTCGGGGCGCCGGCTGGTCCACGAGGTACGTGAGGTGGGGATCCACCGGGAGCACGCGCTCGAGCCCATCGCGATCGGGCATCCGGGCCGCCCATTTACGGCCCACCTCCCGCAATCCGTTCACCTGTTGTTCGTCGAGCGGCGGCAGGTGTGCGTCGGCCGTGACCGACGCGTCGGGGGCGTCGCCGGTGCCTGAGCTGTCGGGTGGCCGGTTCTCCATCCGACGAAGGATTTCAATCCTGGCTGTTGGGCGGGATAACGGCTGCCGCTCGGCCGTCTTCAGCGATCAGGCCGCGGACCGCGTTAGTCGACCTTGTCATGCATACTGTATACGCTCGATGCCCGTTGAATCCCAATCGGCGCTCGATGCCGTCATCGGAGAGAGGTTTCACGCGCAGATGCGTGAGCGGTTGCGACCGCTGATCACCGCGGAGGTCGTCGTTGAGCACACACGCGATCCGCTCGGCCAGCACAGCGACCCGCTCCAGCGGCTGCTCAACTATCTGGGCAGTCTTCCCATCGACGGCAAGCTGATTACCGAGCACGATGGGACCGATCACTGGTTTGTCTCGCGCCTGGTCGGCTTTCCCGCGATCCGCGTGGATCGCGTCCTTGGCCCGTTCGACAGCGAGGACGAAGCGATCGACGCCGTGTTCCGCCGACGCCTGCTCGAGGTATTCGACCTCGAGTTCAACGACTCATGACGCGATTTGAGAGCTGGGTGCTCGGCTACCCGGACGAGCTGTCAGTCCAGCCCGGCGACACCGTTAGCTTCCACGTAAGCGGCGAGGGTGCGGAGACCTTTGACGCTCAACTGGTCCGTCTGATCCACGGCGACACCCAGCCGGGCGGTCCCGGCTTTCGGGAGATCGAGGTTCCGTCCGCGGTCGACGGCACCTACCCGTTGATCGCCCAGCCCACCCACCATGGCTCCTACGCACGGATCTCGATCGGGCGTGAGCTGCTGCGAGGCGACGACGAGGGCCTGAGCCTGTTCGCGATGATCCAGCCGCTGATCGAGACCAAGCGACAGCCGCTGATCACGGCGTGGGACGAGGCCAAGGACGCCGGCGTCGCGCTGGTGCTGGAGCCGGGCCTGCGACTGTCCCTATGGATCGGGGGCTCCGTCGGCGTCGACCGGGTCACGCTGGCCGACGGGCTGCTCGCCGGGGTGTGGTACGCGGTGTGCGGCGCCTGGGATCCGGCATCCGGCTCGATCGCGGTCCGTGCGGTGCCGGTCGTGAACTCTTACAACTCCCGCTTCGGACCGCTGACGCAGGTCACACCGCTGTCCGCGCGGGTCGACGGGTCGGCTCCGAGCCCGCCGCCCGAGATCGATCTGCTGTTGGGGGCCTTCGACGCCAGCGACGGGCGCGTGATCCGCGGGTCCTACGGCGGGAAGCTGGCGCTGCCCTGCGTCTACGGGCGCGCGTTGTCAGAGCCCGAGCTGGATGCCCTGGCCGGCAGCGGTGCCCGCCCCAGCGTCACCGACGGGCTGCGCGCGTGGTGGGATCTCACCCGCGGGATTGACACCATGGTGGTGGCGGGGGGTATGGATGGCACAGCGGACGGTCGGCTGATCAACCTGCCGGTGCGGGGCGTGACCGCGCACAACTGGGACGGAAGCTGCTACGAGTGGCCGCACGCGCCCAAGCAGTACGGCGCCGTGCACTTTCACGAGGAGGACATCGACGACGTCGGCTGGAGCGCGAGCTGCGCGCTCGAGCTACCGGCCGACCTGCGGTCGGGCGTTTACGCGCTCCGGCTCCGGGCCAACGGTTTCGAGGACCACACCCCTTTCTTCGTGCGCGCGCGTTCAGGACACGAGGGGACGGTGGCCCTGGTCCTGCCGACCGCCAGCTACATGGCGTACGCCAACGAGCACGTCGCCGCAGCCGCGCCGATGGTACAGCCGATCGTCGGGCACACCCCGTCGGTGCAGCCGATGGACCTGCTGTTGATGGAGCATCCCGAGCTGGGCCTCTCGATGTATGAGCTCCACGCCGACGGCAGCGGGGTGTCATTCAGTTCGCGGCGCCGCCCGATCGTGAACATGCGGCCCCGTCATCGCTTCAGCTTCCTCGGAACGTGGCAGTTCCCGTCGGATCTGTATCTGATCGACTGGCTGGAGCACCAGGGTTACGACTACGACGTGCTGACCGACGAGGACCTCCACCGAGATGGCGTCCAGGCGCTGCGCCCATACCGGGCGGTGATGACCGGAACCCATCCCGAGTACATCAGCGAGCGGATGCTCGACGCCTACGAGCAGTATGCGTCGGCTGGCGGCAACGTGATGTACATGGGGGGAAATGGCTTCTACTGGGTGATCAGCTATTCGGCGGAGAAGCCGTGGATCATGGAGGTCCGCCGCGGCGAGAACGGGGTCCGCGCATGGCAGGCGTGGCCGGGCGAGACGTCGCACAGCACCACCGGCGAGAAGGGTGGCATCTGGCGCAACCGGGGCCGTCCACCGCAGAAGGTGTTCGGAACCGGCTTCACCTCGGAGGGGTACGGAGGCTCGTTTCACTACCACCGGATGCCCGACGGCGAACGTCCCGAGGTGTCGTGGATGTTCGCGGGCGTGAAAGCCCCGGAACGGATCGGCGACTACGGGCTCGTCGGAGGAGGCGCCTCCGGCCAGGAGCTCGACCGCGCCCAGGTGACCCTGGGCACCCCACCCCAGACGTATCTCGTCGCCTCCGCGCAGAACCAGAACGACTCCTACAAGGTCGTGCCCGAGGACTTCGAATTCATGTTCAACGGAATTGGCGGGACCGAGCACCCCGACGTGCGCGCGGACGTGACCTATTTCGAGACTCCCGGCGGTGGAGCCGTGTTCGCGACCTCCTCGATCGCCTGGTCTGGCAGCCTCTCGCACGCCGACTACGACAACGACGTCAGCCGTATCACCGGCAACGTCCTGGACCACTTGATCGAACGAGCTGATCGGTGTTGAAGACGGGCTTGTTCGTCAATGCCGCGGGCGTCGAGGAGACCCTGGCCGAGCGGTCGTCGGCGCCGACCACGGCTCGTCGGAATCCGTAGTCGACCCCCCGCGTTGGTTACGGTGGTGTCCGCGATCGCGTTCAGCCGAGCGATCAGCAAACCCCCGTGATGAGATCGGACATTGAAAATAGCCCCGCCCCACCCGGCCCACCCGCCCCACCCGGTAGCGGCGACTCGTCGACCGCCGGCCCGACCGCGCCGTTCGGGGCCGCGGTCAGCTGGAGCCCGGAGCGCCCGCGCTTCCGCCTTGGGCACGTGTTGCTGCTGTGGTTCGTAACCGCGGTTGCCGTGTTCGTCACCGCCGCGCTGCTGCCCGGGGTGCGAGTCGGGAGCTTCGCTCACGCGGCGGTCGCGTCGATCGTGATCGGCGCCCTCAACGCCATGCTCCCGCCGCTCGTGGCGGCACTCCGGCTACCGTTCACGCTGGCCCTCGGGTTCGTCGTGGTGCTGGTGGTGGACGCGCTGATCCTGCTGCTCGCCTCGCACGTCGACTCGGCTTCGATCCACGTCGATTCGTTCTGGTGGGCGCTGCTGGCCGCGGTCGTGATCTCGGCGGTGATCGTCCTGCTGGAGGCGATCCTGGGCTCCAATGACGACGACACCTACTCACTGCGGGTGATCATCCGCGTCGCGCGGCGCCAGGGCACGCGGGTGAGTACCGAGGTGCCGGGCATCCTGTTTCTCGAGATTGACGGTTTGGCGTTGCCCGTACTCCAGCGGGCCATGCGAGACGGGGAGACGCCAAACCTGGCCCGCTGGCTCGAGTTCGGCGGCTACGAGCTCGACGAATGGGAGACCGATCTGAGCTCACAGACGGGAGCCAGTCAGGCGGGCATCCTCCTCGGCTCGAACGAGAACGTGCCGGCGTTTCGCTGGGTTGAGAAGGAAGCGGGCAAGGTGATGTCGTGCTCCTCACCGCCCGACTGCGCGACGATCGAGCATCGCCTCGCCCACGGCAACGGCCTCCTCCTGGATCAAGGCGCGAGCCGCGGCAACCTGTTCTCGGGCGAGGCCGAGGCGGTGATCCTTACCGTGAGTCGAATGAGCGAGGAGAAGCGCGCCAACCCGGGCTACCGGGCGTTTCTGGCCAACGGCTTCAACGTCACTCGGCTGCTGGTGCTGTTCTTCTGGGAGGTGGCCATCGAGTGGCTGGCCGCGACCGAACAGCGCCGGCGCGACGTGCGCCCTCGCGGTCACCGCGGCGGCAGGTATCCGTTTCTGCGCGCCACGCTCTGCGTCGGAGTCAGGGATCTGATCGTCTTCGGGGTGCTGTCGGACATGATGCGCGGGCGCCCGGCGGTCTACGCGACCTTCTCGAGCTACGATGAGGTCGCGCACCATTCGGGCCTCGAGCGAACCGACACGCTCGAGGCGCTCCGCAAGCTGGACCAACAATTCGGCCGAATCGACCGGGCACGACGCTACGCGCCGCGGCCGTACAAGCTGGTCGTGCTCTCCGACCACGGGCAAACCCAGGGGGCGACGTTCAAGCAACGAAATGGTTATGGACTGGACGAGCTCGTCGAGCGGTCGATCGCCCGCGGCACCGTCGCGGGCGTTCTCACGGGCGATGAGAACGACGCCACCGTGGGCCACGCGGTCGCGGAGGCCACCGGCCGTCAATCAGATGCCGCGCGACCGGCCGTCGGCGGTGACGACGTGATCGTGCTCGCCTCCGGCAACCTGGGCCTCATCTACCTGATGGAAGAGCGACGTCGGCTATCGATGGAGGAGATCGACGAGCGCCACCCGCTACTGCTCCAGACCCTGCGCGCCCATCCGCACATCGGGTTCCTGATGGTCCAATCTCGCGCGCGGGGCCCGGTGGTGCTCGGCCCTCGCGGTACCCGCCACCTGCGCGGCGACGAGGTCGAGGGCGAGGATCCACTCGCGCTGTTCTCGGCCAACGCACCCGCCCACCTGCGTCGAACCGCCGGCTTTGAACACGTGCCCGACATCCTCGTCAACAGCTTCTACGACCCCGATCTCGAGGTCGGGTGCGCGTTCGAGGAGCTGATCTCCTTCCACGGCGGACTGGGCGGTCCCCAGACGCGTCCCTTCGTCCTACACCCGGTGGAGCTGGCAATGCCGTCGGAGCCGATAGTCGGGGCGGCGGCCGTCCACGATCTCCTCCTCGGCTGGCGGCGATCGCTCCAGGGCAAGTCCACTGGGTCCGCAACCCGCTAAGCCACCGTGCCGGCGCGCCCCCAACGGATCGATCCTCATCGCCAATGAGCCGGTTGGAGGCGGCACTTAGGTGGCTCGGACACGCCACCGTGTTGATCGAGCTCGACGGTGCGCGGCTGCTCACCGATCCCGTGCTGCGCGACCGGATCGGCCCGCTCGTCCGCGTCGCGCCGCCGGTCGAATCGGACACCGTGGCGGCACTCGACGGTGTAGTGCTCTCGCACCTGCACGCCGACCACGCAGACGTTCGATCGCTGCGCGACGCCGCCCGCGACGCGCCGTTGGTCGTCCCGTTTCCGGCGGGGGCGTGGTTACGGCGCCAGGGCCTGCGGAACGTACGCGAATTGCGCAGCGGTGATCAGACGACGGTCGGCCCCGTCCGGGTGACCGCCACGCCCGCCAACCACGAGCGCAGGCGCCGGCCGTTCGGTCCCGCGGCCGATCCACTCGGCTACGTCTTCCAGGGCACGAAATCGGTGTACTTCGCGGGGGACACCGACCTCATGCCCGCCATGGCTGAGCTGCGAGGCTCGGTTGACGTCGCCCTGCTTCCCGTCTGGGGGTGGGGCCCGTCGGTCGGCCCGGGTCACCTCGACCCAACCCGGGCGGCGAGAGCGGTGGCGCTGATCGCGCCGGCGATCGCCATCCCGATCCACTGGGGGACGTTCGCGCTCGGCCTTTGGGGCCGAGGCCGACCACTCGACGAGAGACCGGCGCGCCAGTTTGCGGCGCTGGTCAGGGAAGGCTCGCCGGAGGTCGAGGTCAGGGTCCTCGTCCCTGGAGAACGGACGACGCTGTAGGGCGAGCCGAGGAGGCCGGCGGAGTGGGGCCTGCGACTCAGACGCCGGTCTGGGCCGCGATCCGGCCCGACTTGACGGCGTCGGCAAGTCGCTCGTAGTCGCGTTGGTTCTGTTCGGCGTAGGCGTTCGAGAACTCGAGGATCGCCTGGTCGAAGGCGTCGCCGCCGCCGAGATAGGACGCGATCGCGATCCGATCGCCACTGCGGGCATGGGCTCGGGCGAGCGTCCAACCGCACAACTTCCCGTAGGTGACCATCCCCTCCGGCCGCATCTGCTGGATCTCGGCCGATCCCTTCCAGTCCTTGAGTTGGCGGACGTAGAAGTCGCGACGCTTGCCGTCGATCCCGGAGGGAACTCGCAGCCAGCCGAGGAAGATGTCGCTGGCGGCCTGCATCAGCCGCTGGCCGGTGACGACCCGCTGCCCGTGATTGGAGAACTTGCTGCGCCCCAGGAACCGCTCGAGCACCGACGGCTGAGCCTCCTTGATCTGCAGGAACAGCGGGTCGCGGGTTTCGCGACCCAGAAGCAGGGCGATCCAGCAGCGGGTGCCGACGCTCCCGACCCCGACCACCTTGCGCGCGATGTCGCCCACGGCGAACTCCTCGAGCAGCACCCGGCGATCGAACTCCAAACTCTTGCGGTAGTTGCGCAGCAACTCGTGGAGGCCCTCGAAGATGGCATCCGGGGAATCGCCCGCGTCAAGCTGCGCGAGCGGCACGATCAGCGGCGACTGATCGACGATCCGTACCTCGTCGCCGACCACCTCGGTCAGCTTCGAGAACGCCGACAGGCTGTCGCGCGTGCGCGCCTTGGCGAGTTGCTTCTGCGCCCGTTCCATCGTCTTGGCCTTGAACTGGGCGCCGAACTCCGCGATGGCATCGTCGACGTCGAGGCGCGAGTACCACACCTCGAGCTGGTGCATGTCCGCGAACGCGCGCATCGCCGTCCGGTACTCCGCGACGGTGTCGAGGACGATCCGCTCCTGATGTTTCGCCGCGAATTCGTTCTCGCGGGCCGCGATCATCATGCTCGCCCCGAGCCGCTTGACATCCCACTCCCACGGGCCCGGAAGGGTTTCATCGAAGTCGTTGACGTCGAACACCAACCGCCGCTCCGGGGAGGCGAATACGCCGAAGTTCGACAGATGCGCATCGCCACAGATCTGGGCGGCCAGCCCCGAGCGCGGGGTATCACTGAGATCTCGGGCCATGATGATCGCCGCACCGCGATAGAACGCAAACGGCGAGACGAGCATCCGGCCATAGCGGATCGGGACCAGTTCCGGCACGCGCGTCTTGGCTTGCAGCTCGAGCAAATCGATCGGGTCGGGGCGCGTAGGGCTCGGCTCAAACCGCCCGTGCGATGCGCGCGGGGTCTTCTCCCGCGCCGCTTTGCCCTGTGCAGCCCGCTCGGCTACGGTCAGGTGCGAGATCGGTGGCCCGGGCTCGCCGGCTCCGTTCATCGCCGGCCGCCGCGTCGGAGCACTTGCACGCTGACCGGACGTCGACGCCATAACAAAATGTTCACATGTTCCGCGGACAGTGCATCACCCGAATCAGGTGATTGTCAGCCGCCGGCACGCTCAGCGGCCAGAACGTTTCCGCGGAAACGTCCGCGGTTGCACCCCGGCCCGCCAGCCGGGATGATCTCTGCGGTGGGGAAATTATCGGTAGCGCGGGGTGGATTGGGAGCGCTCGTCGCCGGCGCCCGCACCGCCACCCTAACCCTGCTCACCAACGCCGCCACCGCGCCCGCACCCGTCACCCTCACCGCCGGCGGCACCGTCGGCGCGCGAGGCCCCGCCGGCAAGGTCTGAACTGCTCACCTGCAAACCCACCAACGAGAAACTCCTCACCCATGACCGCGCACTCGCGCGAACTCGTGCTCACCGACCGATGGCCGCTCAAACCCGGAACCTACACCCTCATCCTCACCCACCACACCACCCAACGCCTACGGATCACCCTCCGCTGACGGGGGGTTCCGGTTGCGTCTCGGACCGATAGTCGGGATCATCTCCGGGGTGGGGAGCTGCTCGCGCTTCTTGGCGCCGTCTCATGTGATCGCCAGTCCGCGGCTGCGGCTGGTTCGGCTCTGGGCGGTCGGCGTCGCCGGCGCGCTCTCCGCGCTCGCGTACACCGGCGCGGCACGCGCCGCGACGATCGGCACCACGAAGTTCGGCTCGCCGGGGGTGTACGTGTTCGCGGTCCCGGCCGGGGTGAGGAGCGTGACGGTTACCGCGATCGGAGGAGCGGGGGGCGGCTGCTCCGAACCCGATCAGCCCAGCTCGGTGGGCGGCCGGGGCGCCTTGGTAGCGGCGACTTTGGTGGTCACGCCTGGGGAGCAACTGGTGGTGGGGGCCGGAGGATCTGGTCGCGACTGCCCGGCCCCCCAGGGTGGACTCGGCGGCGGCGGCGGAGGGGGAAGCGGCGGTTCGAATGGCGTTCTTGGTGGCCCCGGTGGCGGTGGCGCTTCGCTCGTGGGCGCGCCCACCCCTTCGCCCAGCTTTCCATCACTGCTTCTCGTGGCCGGTGGAGGCGGCGGTGGTGGCGCCGAGCTTGTGACTTTCGGCACCAAACCTGGGATCGGTACGTTCGACGGAGGGGCTTCCGGTTCGGCGGGCCGGTCGCCCTTCGGCGCCAGCGGGGGCGGCGCCGGAACCCTCGTTTCCGCGGGCGCGGGCGGCGGCTCGGACGGCACCAAAGGAGCCCAAGCGGGCACCGCCGGATCGTTCGGACTTGGCGGCGCAGGCGGCGGCTGCAGCGCCCTATCGTTCGGTGCCGGTGGCGGCGGCGGTGGCGGCGGCTATTACGGCGGCGGGGGCGGCGGCTGCGGGTTGGCCTTCGGCAGTGGTGGGGGTGGTGGTTCGAGTTTCGTGGCCGCGGGCGCCAGCAACGTGTCGACGGCGCTGACCAACGACCCCCCGAGCGTGTCGTTCACCTACCTCGCCCCCACCGCCGATGAGAGCACCACGGCGATGCACTTCGCCACCCAAACCCCCGGCACCGCCGGCCCCGCCCAGACCCTCACGGTGACCAACAACGGCTCCGCGCCGCTCGTCATCTCCACCATCCTCGTCGGCGGCGCCGACCCCGACGACTTCCTGATCGGCGACCGCTGCCAACAGCCCGTCGCCCCCGGTGCCAACTGCCAGATTGGGATCCGCTTCCACCCCCAAGTCGCGGGCGCCCGCACCGCCACCCTAACCCTGCTCACCAACGCCGCCACCGCGGCCGGACCCGTCACCCTCACCGCCGGTGGCACCGTCGGCGCGCCAGGCCCCGCCGGCAAAGTCGAACTGCTCACCTGCAAACCCACCAACGAGAAACTCCTCACCCACGACCGCGCACTCGCGCCCCCCACCACCGACACCTGCACCGCCAAACTCGTCCGCGGCACCGCCGACTTCACCGCCACCGGCACCTCCACCCGCGCGCAAATCCTCCGCAACGGCATCGTCCTCGCCACCGGCGCCAGCGTCCCCACCGCCCACGGCACCACCGAACTCGTGCTCACCGACCGACGGCCACTCAAACCCGGAACCTACACCCTCATCCTCACCCACCACACCACCCAACGCCTTCGGATCACCCTCCGCTGAGAAGAGCACGAAGATGAGGGTCCGACCACCGCACGCGAGCTCCGCACGAGCCACGACGGCTCGTCGCCCGTCGACGCGGGCGGCTACGTTGTGGATGCTGGCCTCGGCGGGCGCGCTGGTCGCGATGGCCTGGTCGGCCGCCGGAGCGGCGCGGGCAGCGACCAAGACGGCGACCTTCACGGGCCCCGGGGAGTACTCGTTCACCGTCCCCGCGGGAGTGCGGAGCCTGACCGTCATCGCAATCGGCGCTGCCGGCGGCGACTGCCCGGTAGACCAGAAGGTGGTTGGCGGCGAGGGTGCCGCGCTCACCGGCAGCGTCCCGGTGATACCGGATGAGACGTTGTTCGTGGGCATCGGGTCGCCCGGTGCGCCCTGTCACGATGGCGGCGCCCCGGGAGGAAGCGGCGGCGGCGGGCCAGGCGGAAACGCCGGTTTCGGCGGCGCCGGCGGCGGCGGAGCCACCGTCGTCGGCGTGCCCTCACCTTCCCCGGCGCTCGGTCCGCAGCTGCTGGTGGTGGCCGGTGCCGGGGGCGGCGCGGCCCAAGACGCCAATGGCGGCGCGGCCGGCGCCAGCGGTCAGAACCCCGGCGGCGGTGGCGGCGGTGGCGGGCCGGGAAGCTCGACCGCGGGGGGCGGCGGTGGCGCGGGCGCGTTCGGCGGCCCCGGGGCTGCCGGCTCGTTCGGGGTCGGCGGTGCCGGAGGAGGCGGAACCGCTTGCATGCAGCCCCGCCGGCTCGGAGCGGGCGGCGGGGGCGGCGGGGGGTATTTCGGTGGCGGCGGCGGTGGCTGCGGTGCGCCTCCCGGCGCCGGCGGTGGCGGCTCGAGCTTCGTCGTCCCGGGCGGCGATACCTTGCTGGGTCCGACGCCAACCCCCGCCGCGGCCGCGGTGTCCATTACCTATCCCGCGCCGAGCGCTGACCTCAGCAGTAGCGCACTCTCGTTCTCCGGCCAGTCGCCGGGGACGGCCAGCCCCGAGCAGATCCTCACGGTGTCGAACAAGGGAGCGGCGCCTCTCGCGGTCAGCGGGGTTCAGCTCGGCGGCGCGCAGCCGGATGACTTCCTGGTCGATAATCGCTGCCAGCAGCCGGTGGCGGTGGGATCGAGCTGCCAGGTGGGCGTGCGCTTCGACCCGCAGGCCGGTGGCGACCGCTCCGCCACGCTGAAAGTCCTGAGCAACTCCTACCGCGCGACACCGCTGGTCGCGCTGACGGGAAGCGGGACCGTCGCCCTCCCGCGCCCGGAGCCCAGCGCGGTCGAGGTGGTCAGCTGCCGCGCGAGCGATCCGGGCACCACAGTCAATCGCCAGGACGTGCTCGTGAACGCCGATCTCTGTACCGGTGACCGGGTCGATGGCGAGCTCGAGCTTCCCACCACCCGCGACCGGCCGCGCGCGACGATCGCGCGTGGCAGCGTCGTGTATGCCACCGGCACGTCGATCCCCATGGCGCGCGGAGGCTCGGAGCTGCTACTCACGACGCGCCGGGCCCTGAAGCCGGGCAGCTATACGCTGATCCTCCGCAACTGGCGCGGCCGGCGGTGGGTTACTCGCCGCCTACCGATCCTGATTGGTTAGGCGGTCCGCGGTCAGGTCCCGGCGAGCCGACTGAGGCCTCGGAGCGCTGGCCTCGTCGATGGGGGGCGGCCCGAACTCGCGGACCTTGTGGTTTTGCGTGTCGGCGACGATGAACAGCACTCCGCGATTCACCGCGACATCGTGGGGGTGGTCGAACTTGGTCGCGTCGGCGGGGTGACCGTCGTCGTTGAATCCTCCCTGGGGCACACCGTCCGTAACCACGCCGCCCAGGTCGATCACGTGACCGGAGCTGGGGACGTAGGCGCGGATCAGGTTATTGCCGCTGTCGGCAAACACCACGTCACCGTCGAGCGCGATCGACAGCCCTTCGGGGTGGTTGATCTGGACCTGCGTTCCCGGAAGCAGGGCCCCCGTGTTGGGATCGCTGGTGCCGTTGTAGCCGCTGGTGCCGGTTCCCACGACCTTCGTCACGGTCCCTCGCGCGAGGTCAATCTTGACCAGGTAGTCGGGATCGTTGGTGGTGGCGTGTAGCGCGCCGGCCGTGTCACCGACGACACCACGGATGTCGTAGGCGCCAGCGCCGACGGTGGTGATCCTCCCGTCGGGGTGCACTTCGCGCACGCCGCGGGGACCGTCGGCGATGAAGAGCTGCCCGCTGGGGTCGGCCCACACGCCGTACGGGCCGCTCAGCGAGGCGGCGGTCGCGGGGCCCCCGTCCCCGCACGCCGAGTGCTGGTCGGTGCACTGCTTGCCGTCGCCGGCCACAGTGGTGATCGTTCCTGACGAGATCACGCGAACCCTGTGGAGGGCCGGGTCGGCGACGTAGAGGGACCCGGTAAGCCCAATCGCCAAGCCGGCGGGGGTTCCCAGGCGCGCTTGGCTGGCCGGACCGCCGTCGCCGCACGCGTCGGTTGGCGCCGGACAGTGCTGGCCGGGCGTGCCGGCCACGACCGTCGGTGAACCGTTGCCGATCAGTCGGATGGTCCCGTCGTCGAGGCCGACGTAATTCCCTCGGGTCGTGAGCAGGGTCGCCCAGGTGGGCGGAGCAGCAGGGGTGACGGACAACGGCGAGCCGATCGAAGTGGCGTCGAACCGCGTGGTGGTGGGTGTGGGGCAGGCATCCAGCGCCGCCGCGGAACAAGGGGACGGGATCTTCGGCGCATTTGCGGGGTCGGCGGGCAGCAGGCGGCCGTCGCAGCCGCTCGTGGGGTCGGGCGGGTGGCCGTCCGGGCATACCGTCACGGAGGACAGAGAGACTCCGCTCAGGTCGGTGGTCTTGAACGGAACCGGCCCGAAGGCCTCCTGACTGCCGAGCGCCAGTGGCCAAAGCCATCGACCCGGCGAACCGGAACCTTTGTCGCACAGCGAGTTAGACAGGTCGCCGCAATACAGCCAGGCGTCGGTCAGGTTGGCATGGGTCAAGGTCGCGCCGGCGAACACTGCCCCGGGCAGGTAGGCGCGCGAAAAGTTGGCCCCGTCAAGAGGCGCTCGGGTGAAGTTGCAGCCGATGCACTGGGCGCCGTCGAAGTGCGCGCCCTTGAGGTCGGCGCCGGTGAGGTCGAATCCGCCACCGGTGTCGACGTTCCCCGCCAGCACCGCTCCAGAGAAGTCCGCTCCCTCCAGATCTCTGGCGTTGTCGAACGCCTGACCATCGCCGTAAATGTGGGCCGCACTGAACACGGTGTTCTTGCCCAGCACCCCGTTGAAGTCAGTCCCCACGGCGAGCGCCCCGTTGAACGCCGCTCCCGAGAGATCGGCCCCGACAAAGCTGGCGCCGGTCAGGTCGGTCCGGACGAAGTCGGCGCCCTGGAGGTTCGTCTGCGGGCCCGCGAAGCTGGCTCCCTTCAGATTGCCATGGGCACCCAGCCGAGCGTTCTGGAACGAGGCCCCGGCCGCAGACACGTTGTGGAACGTCGCCCCGGACAGCTCCGCCAACTCGAAGTCGCTGTGCTGGAGCGACGCCCCGTCGAAGTTGGTCCCGGAAAAATCGACCGGGAAGCCGACGAAGCTCGTCTGGGCAAGGTTGACGCCTTGGAGATCGGCACCGGCCAGCACTGTCCTGTCACTCGCGTCCGCGACGAACGCGGCGCCCGCGAAATCGACCTTCGCGTGGTCCTGTCGCACCAGCAAATCGAGCAGGTCGAGTCCGACCATGCTCCCTGGCAACAGCGGGCTGGTCTCGCAGCCGGGGTCCGGCTTGGCGGGCTTCAAGTTTGCGTTGACGAGGTTGGTGTCCTTGAACATCGTGCACGTCCCCGCGAACGGCCCGATCTTGACGCCGGCGAAGGTGGGTGGCGCGCGATACTGGAGGGCGGTCAGGTGCGCTCCCCGCAGGTCGACCCCATCGAAGTCGGTGCGATCGACCACCGTGTGGTCGAGCACCGCGCCGGCCAGCGACGCGTCGAGGAATGTGGCACCGGTGAGGTTCGCGCCGCTCAGCGTCCAGCGGCTGAAATCGCCCTCCAGCGTGGCGCCGGTCAGATCCGCGCCGGTCAGGTCATCTTCGTAGGCAATCGTCGGGAGCGTCGGCTGCGCGGGCGCGGCGTCGATCCCCTGGAGCGAACAGGCTCGACATGAGCTGAACACGTTGAGCAGATACTCGGGCGCGACGACCGACGCCCTGGTTGTCGTCCAGTCGCTTCGGCCTGGGAACAGGACCGGCGCGGGATCCGACGCTTGGACGTCCTTCGCCCCCCACGGTGAGACGAGGCCGGCGGGCTGGTCCTGGAGCAAGACGGCCGCGCCGGGCGCAACCGCGATCGATGTCGGATGGGTCATCACGTCGCCCGAGCCCTGAGCGCTGCCCCCGCACGCGCTCGTGTCCCAGCTCGAGGCGGCCGAGATGACCACCACGTTGGGCTTCGAGCTTCCCGCGTCAAGTGGCCGGGCGAACACCGCGCCACCATCGGGTGGCGCCGGCGCGGTAGCTTGGCGGAGGCACTGCACCGCCGCCTGTGCCGAGGAGGACGACGCCACGGCGAGTAGTAGGACCGCGGCTGCGAGGCCGAGTCGCAGGAGGTATCGCGACACGGTCATTCGACGCCACCAATCAGGGGCGCCGACCGTGCCGTCATGCCGGCTGGGTGGGGTCAAAGCGGCTCATCGATGGTTCGGCCACCCCCAGACCGGAGATGTGCGGCGTGGTGGTGCCGAGATCGGTGAGCGGTTGGTAGTTGGGGGCGTAGATGCTGCGCCAGTAGTCGACCGCGATGTGCGGGACGTTGACGCCCGGGCTGCTGGTGTCCAAAGGCGTGCCGTCGGCGTTGTAGACGTCGAGGTGGTAGGTCGCGGGGTCCGCGCCCTCACCGGTGTGGTAGAGGAGATAGATCTGGCTCGCGCCGTCCACCGCCAGATCCAGGTACGTCCTCGAGGCGTCGAGTGACAGGGTGAACTTGCGGTCGGGCTCCGTGCCAAAATACTTCGCCGGGTGGCCATTGAGGTCGAACGCGGCCAACTGCGGACCGGCCGCCTCGAGGATCAGCACCACGCCGGGGTTGGTGATCGCGACCGCGATCGGGGAGCTCAGCAGCCCGACCTGGGTACCGGGCCCGGCGGTGTAAGCGGCCAGCCGGGTGGTACCGGCCCCGGTTCCCCCGACCGCGAGCGGCGAGAGCAGCGGCTCTACCGCTCCAAGCCGGCCGCTGTCCGTGTGTAGCGCCACCACGCGCCCGGACGAGTGCAGCGCGGCGGCGGACACCGGAAGCAGGAATCGCCCCATCGAGGCGCCCGGATCCCAGTCGAGCTTTCCATTGTGTGTGTCCAGGGTCAGCTTACGGATGTCGTAGGCATCGGTGGTCTCGTCGGGCTCGAGCAAGACGTGGTTGCCGCCGCCGGGCCTGTTGGCGTCACACATGGTGACGTCGACGAAGCTGTCGAGCAAGAGAAACGGGCGCCGCACGTATCCCTCCTTGCGGGCAGGGGCAAGCTCGATCGTGGTGCCGTTCTGCGCCACCGGCACGCCGCGGAGATAAAAGCGGTCCTTCTGTTTCCACACCATCCCCGCCACACCCAGCGTGGTCGCGACCGCCGCCCCCGTGACCTCGTCGATTCCGGCGTTGGTGGTTCCTTTGACCGTCACCTGGTCGGACCACGTGTACCCCTTATCGGCGGTGCTATAGCTGGTCGTCGCGGTTCGCTTGAACACGGTGGTTGCCGAGATGGTCGCCGGAAGCTGCTTGATCGCGAAGTCCACCTTGTCGGCAACGTTGCTCGGATCATCGTTGGCGAACTCGGCCGACACCCCGGTGCCCACCTGCTTCCCCCCGTCGTCCACGAACACCACGCTCCACTGGATCTTGTTGCCGCCAAATGGCGCCACGACATCCACCACCACCGGGTCCGAGCGAACCTTGCCTCCCTGGTTGATGTTGCCGGTGATTGGATCGAGCACCACCGCCCCGTCTACCTTGGGCTCCAACCGCCAAGACCGCGCCGTGGTCGGAAACGTCGCGGCACACGGATCATGTGAAATCGTGACCGTTGTCTTATACGTCAACGTCACCTCGTTCTCGATCACCCACGGAGAGAGAATCGTCTCGGTGCACACCTCCGCCAGGGTCACCGCATCCCCCACCGCTTCGACTGCCGCAAGAACCTGCCCGATCAAGGGCAGCGACTCGACGAGCTTACTCGCGGTCTCGTTGGCGAGGATCGCCCCCGCCACGCGCCCGAGTACCTTCGAGCCTTGTCGCGGCGCGAAGATGAACTTGGGGATCACGCTGGCCAGGCCGAGCAGGATGTTCCATAGGTTCGACGGGCCACCATTGGCCTTGACGTCCTCGTAGGTCGCGACGCCGCTCATGACCGTGGTGGCGGCGATCTCGGCCTTGGTCAGGTTGACCGCGCGGGTCGCCAACTTGAGGAATTCCGTGATGATCGTCTTGTCTGCGACTCCCTCGATCAGGCCTTTGCGGATTACCGCCCACGTGGTGGCGATGTCGAAATCGGTCGCGAGCGCGAAGGCAGTCAGGCCGATGGTCAACAGGCCGGTGATGATCGAGGGAACCATCACCTCGTTGCTGGGGGCAATCCCGCCGGGGTAGGCATCCGCGGGGAAGTACTGGCGCCAGCCGCCGCTGAGGAGATCAGAGCCCAGCCCGCAGTACAACAATCTGGCGGTGTGCGCGCCCTTGGGGAAGTTCAAGGTGACGTCAATCGAGTTGGTGTCCCAGATCGGTATCCCGAGCACGGTGAACACCTGTGGCAGCAGACCCACCGATTTGGCGTACTGCGTGTCCGGCCAGGTGGGGTTGGGATTGGCCGACAGGTTCGCGTTGTCCTTCCCCAGATACTGGACGTAGACCCAGACCCAGCGGACGAAGTTGTTGTACAGCGTCAACGGCACCTTGCCGTCCTGATAGCCACCCGTCACCTTGGTGCGGGTGCCAAACCAGAAGCCGTCATTTTTGATCTTGATGTCGAGTCCGGCGCCGGTCGCGGTCAACGGCGAGTAGGGCGTCGGCTGGGCGACGATTCCCTGCGGTTGCGCCCAGGTCTTGGTCGAGGCGGCCGGGTCCTGCTGGAGCGGCTGGTCGATCACCGTCCCCAGGGTGCCATCGTCGCGCACTGCCGAGACCCCTGACTTGAGCGCCGAGACGTGGGCGCCGACAAACGTCTGGTCGTCGCGGTTCAGCACCAGGGTGGAGAACGTGGTGGTCTGATCGCCGACTTGCAGCTGGCTCGGCGAGCCATCCGGATCGGTGGCCTGCACGAGGGTCGCGTAGTCCTTCCCCGACCGCTGCATCTTCGCGATGTAGGTCCCGAGGCTCTGCACGGCCGGCGTCTTGGACAGCAACGAGTTGGTCGCCGCCAGGCTCATCTTGTCGACCGTGCTCACGTTCGGGTGGAACTTGACCAGCGACTCCGCCGCTGAATAGGTGTCCACGACCGTGCCCAGCTGCACGAGCTCCTCCGGAGTCTTCACCTCCGCCGCGGTGAGGCCCAGAGACGCGAGTTGTTCGCGCGAGTCGACGACGGTGCGCAGCGAACCCTTGACTCGATCCGCGGTTTGCGCCAGAGCCAGCGTTGCCTGCGGGGGGCAGTGCCACAACTGCGAGACCAGGACCTCGCGCCGGCCCGCGGGTGCGTTGTCCCGTCGCCCATAGACCGAGACCACCGTGCCGCGCTGGGCGGGAAGCGGCGCGTCCGCGACGTGATGGGTCAACGCCGACAGATTGATCTTGGCCCACAGCCCACCCTCGGCGGCCAGCGCCGCCCGCGAGGTCTGGGTATGGGCAACCAGCGGAAGCCGCTCCCCGCTCACCACTGCCTCCAGGCCAGACACTCCGGCCGCGGCTCCCAAGGCAAACTGCAACCGTCCCGTCGACAGCGGCTTTGGCCCCGGCGCGCCGACGGGCGACGACAGCTCATCTGGCCCCCGCGAGCGGACCCGCGGGGCGGCCGCCGCGCGTCCGGCCATCACGGCGGCCGCGGCGGAACCCAACCCGGTCGTCAAGAGCCACCGCCTGCCTACCGGCGTCGCCCACAAATCCGCGAGCGCCTGGCTCTCGCGATCGGACCCCTCTTGCTCGTCATCCATCAGCCCGCTCCTAATAATCGGCTCTCCACGTCCAAAGCAAACGCCCACAAGCGAGCCGCCCCCCGCCGGGCGGACGCTCGGTACTCGTGGTCCGTTGACGCTCGGAGCGCCCCGCTTGGCCACCACTGGGCCGAGATGATCCCGAATCGAGCTGGCTCGCGCAACCCTCGACGGTCGCGTCCGAACCTCGCAGTGGCAGCCAACGGCCGGAACTTCGCTCGACGATCATGATCGGAAACGATGAGCGAGAATCGTCTCCCGTGCGGACGGTGTTGAGCTTTGAGAACTTCGACGTGTTCGGCGGCACCGAGACGTACGTGCTGACCGTCGCCGAACAGCTCGCGCACGTCGGGCACGAGGCGGTGGTGTACACGCCAAATGCTGGAGAGATCGCTGAAGCCGCGCGGCGGCGGGGGGTGCGCGTAGTTGGTCTCGGGCAGCTGCCGACTGAGTGCGACGCCGTCTTTGCCCAGGACGCTGCAACCTGTTATGAGCTTGCCCGGAGGTTTCCCCGGGCCACGCGAGTGTTCGCCGTGCACTCCCGCGACTACGTCCTACAGCAAATCCCGCAGCTGCCTGACGTGTGCGATGGCGTCGTGGTCTTCAACGATCGCGTGCGGCGTTGGATCGAGTCGCACGCGTGGCATCCGCCCGTGACCAGGCTCCGTCAGCCGGTCAGCCTCAAGCGGTTCTTCAGCCTGGGCGACCCGCGTCCCAGTCCCAGCCGGGTGCTCGTGTCGAGCAACTACTTTGCGGGCGCTCGGGCTCAGCTGATCCGCGAAGCATGTCGTGGCGCTGGTCTGGAGGCTGACTGGATCGGCCTTACCACGCGCCCGACCAGTACGCCCGAGTGGGCGATTGCCGATGCGGACATCGTCATCGGCCAAGGTCGCACGATCGTCGAAGCCATGGCCGCGGGCCGGGCCGCGTACGTGTATGGCACCGTTGGCGGCGACGGCTGGGTCACCGGGGAGTCCTATCGGCAGCTCGAGGCGGATGGATTCGCGGGGCTGTCGAACGACTCGGTCGTCGACGGCGCCAGCTTGAGTGCCGACCTCCGCCGCTGGCACGCGCACATGGGCCACGTCAACCGAGACCTCGCCTGCACCCACCACGATGTGCGCGATCACGTGATCGAGCTCATCGATCTGCTGCGCCGCCTCGCTCGCGCATCCGCCCCTGACCAGCGGCAACTCGACGGGACCGCTCAGCTCGACGAGCTGGCTCGGCTGGTGCGCCTGGAATGGCAGGCGCGCGCCAACGCCCAGGCGGCTGCGGCCGAGGCAGGGCATCTCAGGGCCGAGCGCGACCGGCAGCTGCGCGACGCGCGCCTCGCCCAACAGGCCGTCGACGAAGCCGGGCGCGCCGCCGCCGAAGCCGGACGAGCCGCCGAGGAAGCCCGACGGGCTGCCGATGAAGCCCGGCGAGCCGCGGACGAAGCCGAGCGCGAGCTCCGGGCGTTGCGCGACACTCGCCGATTTCGCCTCGCTTGCGCGTTCGCGACGCCGCTGGACCGGATTCGCGCAGCGCGAGGCCGGCGTGCGAGCTGAGTCGAACCGGCGGCCACCACCTCCGGCTGGTCCTTGGTTGGTGGCTGGACTGGGTCGTGCCGGCGTCGCGGCCGCCAAGGCGCTCGAGTCATTCGCCGGAGCCGCGTCCGTGCGAGCCTGGGACCAGGCTTTCACACGATCCACTCGCGCCGCGGCTCGGGAGTTTCGACGGCGCGGAATCGACGTGACGCTCGGCGGCGATGGCATCCATGCGCTCGACCCCACCGTCGGTAGCGTCGTCAAGAGTCCGGGCATTCCATTTGACGCCCGACTTCTTGCCGCCGCAGCCGAGCATGGACTACCAGTGATTGACGAATTCGAGCTGGGGTGGCGCCTCTCCTCGGCCCCGATCATCGCCGTCACTGGCACCAACGGCAAGTCCACCACCGCAGCGCTGATCGTTGAGACGCTCGCCGCGGCCGGCGACAGGCGGCCGCTGGTCGGGAACACCGAGTTTGGATCGCCACTCTCCGCGGTCGCGCGTGTCACGCACTGGCCGATCGTGGCCGAGGTGTCCTCCTACCAGCTCGAGGGCTGTCCGTGCTTTCTGCCCGAGGTCGCGGTGCTCACAAACGTGACCGAGGACCATCTCTGGCGCCACGGGACGATGAGGGCATACGTTGCGCTCAAGCGACGACTGTTCGTGCGCGACGGCTCAGCCTCTCCTCTAGCGGTGCTGAACATCGACGACCCCGCGGGGCGCCAGATTGCGGACGAAGTGCGGGAGCGCGAGAGTGTCACTGTGACCTACGGGTGGGCGCCAGATGCCGACTACCGGATCACCGACGCGCACTGGACGCTCGATCATGGTCACATCGCGCTCCGTACGCCGGACGGGGTCGTCCGATTGTCGACGCGTCATCCGGGACGCCACAACGCGGCGAACGTGGCCGCGGCGTTTGCAGTGGCGGATTCGGTCGGCGTCGTCCGAGACCAGGTGATCGCCGCGATTGAAAGTGCACCCCGAGTACCGGGGCGGCTCGAGCGGCTGGACGAGGGTCAACCCTTCCACGCCGTCGTCGACTTTGCTCACACGCGTGACGGCGTCACTCAGTCGCTCGCGACGGTCCGAGCCGCGGTCGACGGTCGCATCATCACCGTGCTGTCGGCCATGGGCGCCACCAATGATCCCCACAAGCGGGCGGTTGGACGGCTGGCACGCGCCGGCTCGGACGTGCTGATCCTGACCACCGCAAGCGTTCGCGGGGAGCCTCGCATGCTCCCGCTCCAGCTGCTGCACGCCGGTGCGATGGAGGGGACCGGGGCGGCGGTTCGCGTCGAGCTCGATCGCCGGCGCGCGATTGCCACCGCGATCGAGCTCGCGCGCCCAGGCGACGCCGTGGTCGTGCTGGGTCGCGGTGCGCTCCCGCGCATTGCCGTCGACCGCAGGGGTGGATGGTTTCCCTTCGACGATCGGGTGGTGATGCGCGAACTGCTGCGTTCCTCGACTTAGCGTCCGGCTGGCTGGCAGGGGATGCCTTTGCACCGTTGTGGCCCTATACAGGGTCATTGGTGCAAACGACTGCCGTGGGTTTGCCAACGCCGCGGTCAGGGTTTGAGTTCGATCTCGATGAACGTCGCGGTGCGGCCGCTGCGGTTGATCACGTCGTGCGTCGTGCCCGCGGTTCCAAGGTAGGAGCTGGCGGCCTGCTGGGTCAGTTCGCGGGTTGAGCCGTCGCTTTCGATGACGGCGAAAGTGCCCCCGGTGATCGGCACGACCACGTAGTCGAATTCGTGGCGGTGGTGACCGGTTGCCTCACCGTCCTCGAAGGTCCAAGTGGTCACGCGCACCTTGTCGGTGTCGAAGTGGGTGGTCGATCGGCCGCTGGTCACTGCTATACTCCTTATTTCAGTTCGTCGGGTGGCGCCTCCACGGGTCTGCCGGGCCCGAGTATGCCGCGGCCGGCCGCGCGTCGATCCGCGTGGCCGCCGCGGTTTGTCGCCGACCCGCGGAGAAGCTGCGATAGTGGCGAAATGCGTCAGTGGCGTCGATTGCGCGGCTCGGCTCCGATGTCGGTCGCGCACGTTCCCGGTGAGCTGCGGCAGGTAGAGGCCGAGAGCTCGTGGCGCGAGGATCGCAAGGTTCAGGTGGTCGAGTTGCGGCTGGTGCGCGCCCAAGACATGTTCGAGATGCCTCAGGCGGACTTGTTCTCGGAGTACCGCAACTTCCTCACAGGGATCGACTTCGCCATCAGCGAGTTGCGAGCGCGGCGCTCGCGGCGACCAGTCCGGCTGGATATCCGGCTTCCGCCCGAGGCGATCGACGACGAGGTGGCCGAGCGGCTGTCTCGCACCCTGCGCCGGTACTGCAAGCACCGGATCGGCTACAACCGCCGCGAGACCCGTGCCATCCGAATCGACGGCGTGAGCGCGTTTCGGATCGGCGTACCGGTGTCCGCGGTGGGGTTCGTGATGGTCGGCGCGGCCACGGATATCCGGCCCGAGGGCGGCGTCATTCAGCAGATCACGGATCACCTCGGGTGGGTGCTGATGTGGGTCGGGCTGTGGTTCCCCCTCGATGAGCTTCTGTTCTACCCACTCGGCTACGGACGTGAGGAGCGCGTGCTCCGGCTGCTCGCCGATGCCGAGTTGGTGGTGACTCCGTATGAGCCGTCGCACGCAGCGGCGGCGAGCGGGCACTCGGGGTAAACCGCCTCGGCCTCGACGTCCGCCCGGGCCAGCCCGTTAGTAGCTGAACACGGTGGCGTCCTGGTCTCCGATCCACTGCCACAGCGGCGTCGCTCCGGCGAGGCGAGTTCCGTCAACGCGCGCGGCTCGAGGCGTTCGTCGACGCCAACCTGACCTGGGCGCGGGAGCGTCAGCCGCTGGCGCCGCTGTTCGCCCGGGAGCTACTCGCCGGCGACGCGGAGACCAAGGCCTTGATCCGCGGGGCTGCGGCGCCCTGCGTCGAGAAGCTCGCGGCCATCCTCAAGGACGGGATCGAGCGCGGCGAAATCGATCCGCATGCCCAGCCCGAGGCGTTGGCGCTGACCTTTATCGCGCTGACCAACATGCTCCTGCTCCAGAGCTGGGAAGCCCAGCTCGAGTGGCCGCCGGCGGCGCAGCTGCCCGCCGCGGCCGCCGGTCTGTTCCTCCACGGCGTCGCCATGCGCGGCGACTGAGACACCTCCGCGTGTGCCGCGCGCCGGCACGCGCGTCCGAGCTACGCCGAGGTCGCGGTGGCGAAGTGGGCGTGTCGCGCCGACTGCATCTCCGCCAGGTGATCCATCGCCCACTGGCAGATCGCGACGAGCGGCTCGGAGAGCGTTTGCCCGAGCGGGGTGAGCCCGTATTCGACGTGCGGCGGGATGATGCCGATCACGGTCCGCTTGACGAGGCCGTCCGCTTCCATGCTGCGCAGGGTCTGGGTGAGCATCTTCTGCGAGATGCCCTCGATCATCCGCTTCAGCTCGCCGTGTCGCCGTGGACCATCGAGCAGCGCGTAGGCGATCAGGCACGTCCATTTGTCGGCGATCCGATCCAGGGCCTGGCGCGATTCACAGTCTTGGTTGAGGACGTTGGGTCTGACCTCGTCGATTCGGTCCATTCTGGGTTTCTATCAGTGCCTATAGGCACTTTCAAGTACCTACTTGTCTCATGGTGCCTTCCTAGCTACGGTCAGGGCATGTCTTCGCTTTTGATCCATCGCTTTCACGCCACCGGCGGCGGCACGCCGGTCAACGCCTACATCGTCGAGGGCGACTCCGGGGCGGTCGTCATCGACGCAACACTGACCGTCTCCGACGGCCGAGGTCTGCGGGCGCGGGTCGCCGAGCTTGGCAAACCCCTGCTCGGCGTCATCGTCACGCACGCCCATCCCGATCACTACGGCGGTCTCGTCGAGCTCACCCGCGACCGCTCGGTGCCTGTGTTCGCCACCGCCGGAGTCGCTGGAGTCATCCGCCGTGACGATCCGCTCAAAGAGACGATCCTGCGGCCGATGTTCGGCGACGAATGGGCCGCCGTGCGCGCGTTCCCCAGCCAAACCGTGTCCGACGGTGACGTCGTTGCGCTCGACGGGATCCGCCTGCGGGTCACGGACCTCGGGCCGGGCGAGTCGCCCCACGACAGCATCTGGACGCTCGAGCAGGATCGCCGGCAGGTGTTCTCCGCCGACCTGGCCTACGATCGCCACCACTGCTACCTGGCCGACGGGTTTCATCAGCGATGGCTGGCCAACATCGCCCGAGCGCGGGAGGAGCTCCCCGGGGGCGCGACGCTCCATCCCGGGCATGGCGAGCCCTGCGGGACCGAGGCACTCGACTGGCAGGAGCAATACATCACGACCTTCATCGACGCGGTTGGCACCGCGGACTGGTCCGACGCCGACGCCGCCCGCGCGGCGATCGTCGCGCGGATGCGCAACTACCTCCCGAGTGCCGCCTTGCAGTTCCTCATGGAGCTGTCGATCGACCCGGTCGCCGACCAGTTGGGCGTGCGCTGAACCGACTCCCGAGCGGGGTGCGAGCGCTCGCCGAGGAGGGGCTGCGCGTTAGGCTGCAGCGCTGGCGCAGTGGCTCGTTCTCAGACCGTAAAGGAGAAGCGATGAGTGGAAAAGCCGACTTCACACCCGAAGAGTGGGATCTGCTGCTGGAGGCCCCGCCGACCGCCGGGATGATCGTGATCACGGCGCAACGCGGGGGAAGTTTCCGCGAGACCTTGGCGCTCGCCAAGTCTTACGCGGAGGCGCGCCAGCAACACGGTGAGAGCGAGCTGCTGGACGAGATCGTCGCCGCGAAGCCCGAGATCGACCACAAGCGCCACCACTCCTACGAGGAGCTGCGCGAGCACGGCCTCAAGCAGCTGCAGGACGCCTCCCACCTGCTGGATGAGAAGGCGACCCCGGACGAGGCTGAGGGCTACAAGCGGTTCGTGGTGACGCTGGTGGAAAAGGTGGCTCACGCACATCGGGAACACGGCGCGGAAGTCAGCGACGCCGAGCAGACCGCGATCAACGAGATCACCGCGGCGCTCGGCGACGGCGACGGCGAGGGCGGGGGCGAGAGCGAGGGCTCATCCACCGCGTAGGAGATCGTTGGGGACGAACAGCTGGCCCTCGTCCAGCAACAGCCGCCAACTGCCATCGATTCGGTGGAAGCTCGCGTTGACATAGCCGTGGTAGCGCGCGCAGCCCCGACCGCGATCGACGTGCGCGGCGGCGTAAGCCGGGTAGCCGGCGGAGATCGTGACGGTCAGGCAGCGAAGCGGGTAACCGTACGCGGCGGCGACTCCGGCCGCTGCGGCGTGGTTCGCCGGCGAGGCCCGATCGCGGCTAGATCCACGGGCTCCCTCTAGCGCGCCTGCGGCGGCGCCGAGCGCCGCGATCGCGATGAGGAGTCCGCCGACCGCGCGGACGCCGACGAGCGGGCCGCGGCCCGAGAACCGCCGACGAATCCGAGCCCCGCGCCCCGGCGCCACCGTGATCGAGATCTGCACCTGCGAAGGCTCGACGGCCAGCCGACCCGAAACGTCGGGCGTCCGCTGGTTCGCCATCGGAGGAGTATCGCGGAAGGTCGTTACAAACAGGGGTCGATGTCCGACGTTTAGGCCTCACGGACGAACTCGTAGGTGACGGAGACGAGCCCTTCACCGATGGTCTTGGTGTCGAGCAGGCGCATCGGTTTCTGATCGTCGGTGTCGCCGAACAGGCGCGTGCCCTCCCCGAGCAGAACCGGGAACACGACCAGCCGCAGTTCGTCGACGAGGTCGTGCTCGATCAGCGTGCGATCGAGCTGATAGCTGGCGTACACGACGATTTCCCCGTCCAGCTCGTGCTTCAGCTGCGACACCTCGTCCACGACATCGCCCGCCAGGACCGTCGCGTTGCTCCAGCGGGGGCGTTCGAGGGTCGACGACACAACGTACTTGGGCAGGCTGTTCAACCTGTCCGCCCATTCTCCGTCGCGGCCGAGCCAGCGAGTGGCGAACCACTCGTCGCTGCGCCGGCCCAGTAGCAGGGCGTCGGCTCCTCGCGCCTCGGCGGCCAACAGCTCGGTCCACGGTCCGAGGTCTTTGCCTCCAAACTGGCCGAACCAGCCGCCGTGCCTGAAGCCTTCCTGACCATCGGGATCCTGAACCACTCCGTCGAGCGAAGCGTTCGTGCTGATCACGATCTTTCCCATCTCGGTTCTCCTTTTCAGGGGACGGTTACGTGCTGTGCTCGTTCAGGCGAGCGCCGAGCGGAAAAATGAGCGGCGAATTTCGGGCGCGGCCGACGTCGGTAGTCGTGATGGGGGCGAAACGACTGCGCTGTGGGAGGATGGGAACGTGACCGAGCAGACCCTCGCTCGCGCGCGCGCCGGCGACGAGGACGCGTTCCGCGAACTGACCGATCCCTACCAGCGTGACCTCCAGGTGCACATCTACCGGATCGTCGGCTCCGCGCAGGACGCCGAGGACCTGCTCCAAGAGACGCTGCTCGCCGCGTGGCGCGGCCTTGACCAATTCGAGGGCCGCGCGTCGGTGCGCACCTGGCTGCACCGGATCGCCACCAACCGGTCGCTCGATGCCCTTCGCGCGAACCGGCGCCGGCCGGAGGACCAGCGGGTGAGCCAGATGCCCGAGCCGACCCGCTGGAGCGAGCCGGTCTGGGTCGAGCCCTACCCGGACCTTCTCCTCGAGGGGCTACCGGACCAGGCCCCGGGGCCGGAAGCGCGCTATGAGACCAAGGAGGCCATCGCGCTGGCGTTCATCGTCGGCCTCCAGCACCTCCCGCCGCAGCAGCGCGCGGTGCTCTTGCTGCGCGATGTGCTCGGCTACCGCGCCGGGGAGGTCGCCGAGATGCTCGAGATCAGCGAGCCGTCGGTCAACAGTCTCCTGCGCCGCTCGCGCGCTGCGTTCGAATCCCGCCTGCCGTCCGCCGGACGCGAACGGGCGCCGCTCCCGGAGTCAAAGCTCGAACGCGACGTCCTCGGCCGCTTCGCCGAAACGGTCGAGAATGGCGACATCGACGGATTGGTCGCGCTGCTGACCGATGACGCGTGGCTCACGATGCCGCCCCTCCCGCACGCCTACCAGGGACACGAGGCGATCGGCTCGTTCCTGCGTGGCGCCGAGGAGCGCCGCGGCGAACCGCTGCGATTGGTGGCGACCCGCGCCAACGGCCAGCCGGCGTTCGGCTGCTACCTCCCGGTGCCCGAGAGCGACGCCGCGCGCGCGTTCTCCCTGTTTGTGCTGACCCTCGAGGGCGACCGGATCTCTGCCATCACGTGGTTCGGCGGTAGCAGCGTGTTCGCGCAGTTCGGGCTCCCGCAGACGCTGCGCTAGCCAGGCGGCGGCGCCCGCCTTGGGGGTCGGAACTGGCGTGTGGCGTATCGGGTCAGATCGAGCACGACCGTACGAAATCGTTCCCGCGCTGATCGCGGCCATCGACGAGCGAAGGACTAAGCTAAGCAGCCGCGCGGGAGTTCATGAGTCCGGCTACTGACAACCGCCGGGCGGCCATCGGCGCGATCTCGGCCCGCGTAGCCGCCGAGACAGCGTCGCCCCAGGCCGCGGTCGCGGCTTGAGCGCGCGCCAGCACCTCGTCGATGAGGCCAGGAGAAGGATCGCCTGCCATGAGGCAGCGCAAGCCGAAGCCGATGTGCCATCGCTCGTCGAGCTCGACGCGCTCCACCCCCCTGCGAATACCGGGGAGGGTGTCGTCGGCGAGGTCATCGAGCAGGGCGTGTTGACCGGCGGTGAAGACGATCCCCTCGAGCACCATGTGGTAGAGGCCCACGCCTTCTCCCAACCCGGCGCGGCCCTCGCTGATCTCCGCCGCCAGCGCCGGCAGTTGATCCTCGAACAAGTCGAGGATCCCGGTCGGGGCGTAGCTCCGGGCCGATTCGCGCCGCTCGGCTGGGGTGTCTCCAGGCAGCTGGAGCACCTCCTCGGCGATTCGGTCGAATAGCCGTGCGTGGCGCTGCTCATCGCGGCGCTGGAGGAACAGGACCCACGCCACCAGGGTTTCGTCCATGGCCAGCGATTTGTCCTCGCCGGCGGCGACGATGAACGGCTCGAGCTGTTCGGAAACCGCGTCCTCCGCGACGCAGAAGCCGGCCAGCAGCTTGGTCAGACGGTCGCGGCGGACGTCGGGGAGTTCGGGCCACGCCCGCGCATCGGGGGCCAGGTCGATGGCATCAGCGTTCCACTGCTGCTTGGCCACCACCTTGGCGAAGAAGCTCGGCCAGAAGCTCGGCTTGGGTTTCCCCATGCCCTGGGCCATAGGGCTGAGGGAATAAACAAAGGGTTCACCCATCCTGTAAGCGATTTCTCGTATTCATGGACCTGATATGCACAGTATGACGGACGCGAGGTTGAGGCCGAGGGGCTCGCAGGCACACACTGCGTGCGATCAGGCCGGATCCGGCCAACGACGGCAAAAACCTGCCACGCCCAGATGGGCGCGGCAGGTCAGTAGCCAACTCTCCTTTGCCGCTACTCCGGCAGCGCGAAGGCGAACAACGCGGATCCACCCGCCTGCGCCAGGGCGCCGGGGTAGAACCCCTCGGTCCAAGCACCGTATCCGACCGGCACGGCGATGTACTGCCGTCCGTCGACCGTGTAGCTGCTGGGGCTCGAGTGGTGGCCGCTCCCGCAGGTGTACTGGAACAGCAGCTCACCACTGGTGGCGTTGAACCCACGGAAGATTCCCGCGGGGTCGCCGGTGAAGACCAGGTTGCCGCCCGTGGTCAGCACCGACGCGGTCATCGGGTGCTGGTTGGTGAACCGCCACCTCTCCTGGCCGGTCGCAGGATCGATCGCCGACAGGTAACCGGACACGTCCTCGGTGTCCACCGCAACGCCGGCGCCCCAGTACGGGATGCTCTCCTTGAACTCACGGCGCCGCCGCGTGGCCGTCGCGCCGACGTCCTGCACCGGCGCATAGAACAGCCCGGTATCTGGGCTGTAGGCCGCATGCGTCCACTCCTTGGCACCTGCCGGGCCGGGCCAGAAGTGAACCGGGTCTCCCTCCTTCTCCGGGTACACCTTGGGATTCACCTTCCCGTCGGCCGTGATCTCACCCCACGTGATGCGATCGACGAACGGGACAACCCGGATCAGCGAGCAGTCGGTGCGATCCAGCACGAAGAAGTACCCGTTCTTGTCGAAGTGCCCGCTGCACTTCCGCCCGTCCATCTCGAACAGGATGTTCTCCATCGTCGAGTCGTAGTCCCACAAGTCATGCGGGGTGTACTGGTAATGCGACTTGATCTGGCCGTTGTCCGGGTCTACCGCGACGACGCTGTCCGTGTAGAGGTTGTCGCCTTCGCGAACGCCTCCGTCGAAGTCGGGGCACGGGTTGCCGGTATTGAAGTACAGCAGGTTGAGGTCGGGATCGTAGGTTGGCGTAGTCCAGCAGTTTGCGCCACCGCGAGCCCAGGCCTCGCCATCAGAGGGCCAGGTCTCGGACCCCGGCTCTCCGGGCGCCGGCACCATGTAGGTCCGCCAGACCTTCTCGCCGGTCTCGAGCTTGAACGCGTCGGCGTGACCGCGCACCCCAAACTCGCCGCCGGAGCTCCCGACGATCACCATGTCCTTGACGATCAGCGGGGCCACGGTCGCGCTCTCACCGGCCCGCACGTCGCCATACGGCTCGTCCCAGACCAGCTGGCCGTTCGTCGCGTCGAGGGCGATGATGTGGGCGTTGAGGGTGGTCATGAAGACCTTGCCGTCGGCCACGGCGCACCCGCGGTTGACGTTGCCGCAGCACAGGCGCACGTCATACGGGGACGCGCGGTGGTAGCGCCACAGCTCCGCTCCGTTCTTAGCATCCAACGCCCATACCCAGCCATCCCAGCCGGTGACGTACATGATGCCGTCGACGACGATCGGAGACGCCTCGAACGAATACGTCGAAGCGCCCGAGTGCATGCCCACCGAGCCGCACTGGAAGACCCAGGCCGGCGTGAGCTTACCGACGTTGCCGGTATTGATCTGGTCTAGCGGGCTGTAGCGCTGCCCGTCATAGGCACCGTAGTAGGTGAGCCAGTTGTGGGGCTCCGCATCGCGGCCCTTGAGGATGCGGTCGTAGTTGACGCCCTTGGCCACGTCGGGGGCAGTGCCGACGTAGCCGGGACTCAGGTTCCTGAAGTCGACAGCCTCGCCTGCGTCGACGTACTCGGTCTCAGTTGCCATGAACTCTCCTTTCTACGGCCGTGGCTGGGGTGGGCGGTCGAGCTTGGCTGCGTCCGGGACCTCGCCCCCGACCACGATCGTGCCGGTCAGGCCGCCGCCTTCGTCATTCCCGGTCCGCGATCCATACCAGTAGTAGCCCGGGCCGTCCAGCTCGAGGGTTGCCCTTCCTTTCGAGAAGTTCACGAGCCAGATGAACTTGGCGTCGCCGTTGCACGGCAGGACCGCGCAGTGCGAGTTGTTGTCGTCGTTGATGATCTCGAGTTCGAGGGTGCCCCCGTGAGGGAGGACCAGGACGCCGGGATCGAACACCAGCTCGTCCAGCGGGATCCGGACCGTGCCGTGCATCTTGCCGTCGGATCCCTCCTCGGCCATCCCCACGTTTCCACGCCCCAGGATCCGGCCGATCGTCACCCCGTTCTGTTTCGCCAGCCCATCCATCACGGCCTGATCAACAGGTGCAGCCAAGTTTCTCTCCTTCCTTCGGAAAACGAGCAAAAAAAACCTAACAGGGGCCGTGCCCGGATACAACCTCGGCTGTCAGTTCATCCACCGCCGGTGCGCCGATCGTCAAGGGCCGCGACACACGGAGGCGGCTAGACCGGCCCTCAAGCCAGCGAGATCCCCGCGGCACGGAGGACACGCAGGTGGTCGAGCGCGGTCCCGCTAGCCTCGCGCAGCCTCATCACCTCGGCCAGATCGGCGTTCCGACCGCCGGCCAGCGCGTCGGCCAGCAGCGCGCCACCGTACCCGGCCGCGCTCGCGCGACCGGGTACGAGCGGAATCACCGGAGCGATGTCATCCAGCGACACTGACAGCGCCGCGACGAGCTCGGGCAAGCGGGCCAGGCGGCCGGAAACGACGATCTCGTGTGGCTCGGACACACTGACCACCAAGCCTCGTACCGCCTTGCTGGCGGCCTCGAGCAGCGCCGTCCAACCGTCGGTGTGCAGCGGTGAGGACCACAGGGCCGCGAAGTCGCGGATGTGCAGCTCCCCGGTCGGATCCAGCGCCCCGCCGCTGAACAGCGAGTCCTTGCCCAGCGACGGCGCCAACAGGTAGGCGACCTCGCCGTCCAGCGCTCCGGCGGCACGCACGCCGAGCGGACCCGATGACCCGCCCACGCCGTCGACGATCTGGCCACCGTCGATCGCCAGCGCCGCGGTGAAGGCACCCCCCAGCTCGAGCAGCACCATCGCGGTCTCGCTGAGCGCGATCCCGCGGCGGCCCGACTGGTCGACGATCGCATACGCCGCTGCACAGACCTTGTCGGCCGTGCCCAGGTCAATCCGGTTGTACTTGCGGTACCCAGGCACCGAGGCCAGGTGGATCACGCCGGGGCCGAACACGACCGGCAGGCCGCTGCCCGCCAACGCGCGCAGGAGTGAGCGCAGTCCGCCTACGCCGGTGTCGCGTCCGCGTTCGTCGGCCCGCACCAGCACCATCTCGGCCAGCTCGCGCTCGCCGACGTCGGTCGCCGCCACCAGCGGCAGGCCGTAGCCGCTCGGACCGTAAACCAGGTCGTACGGGCCGTGGCGCCTGAGCCCATCGAGCAACGGCGCGCTGTCCTCGCTCAGCGAGCCTGTCTCAAACACCTGCTCGACGACCGGCTCCCCGTCCTGTAACACGCACAGGTCGAAGGACACCGTGCCGGGGTCGACGCCGGCGACGCGCATCATCCGTTCACAGCATCTCCATCGCGACGTCGTACACGCCGGTCAGGTCCATCACCGTGCCCTTGGTCTCGAACATCCGCCGCACGCAGGCCTTCTGCAACTTCATCTTCGGACCGCCGACGGCCAGGGCCCCGAGCCTTTTCACGCCACCCTCGTCCTTGAGATTGTCATCGCGGGCGACGCCCTCCACCCCGACCGGCTCGGCCGCCGAATAGTCGACCACCACCTCGAGACCCTCGACCTGCGACCAACCGCTGCGGCGCAGGATCTGCGTGCCCGCCGGTCCGGCGGCGAACACGGCCACGTGGCCGGCCAGCGCGCCGTCGAGCTCGTCGCTGGTGGCCGGCTCGATGACCCGGAACCCGGCCTCCTCCGCCACCGGGATACCCGAGGCGCGGCGATGGGTTCCCTCCATCACGTCGGCCGGGAAGGTCAGAATAGTGACCTCGGCACCCTCGCGTCGCAACAGTTCCGCTGTGCGCAGACCGACCGGTCCGACTCCGATCACCGCGGCGGCCTTACCCGTCAGCGTGATGGCGCCGCGGACGAGCGCCACGGCCGCCGCCGCGGTCGTGTTGGAGCCATCCGAGTCGAGCATGATCGACGGCTGGAAAGGCGGGAAGAACAGCTTGCGGGCCGCTTTGAACACGGCCTCGCCCTCGCGCACCTGGGACCCGCCAACCCAGAACGCGGTGTTGGCCAGCCCATCCGGTCCGCGGGGGAAGATCGCCCCCTGGACGACACCGTCGAGGTTCTCGGCGGTGATCTGACCGTACCCGACCACGACGTCCACGTCTGAGTCGTAGGCGGCGATCGCGTCAAACGAACTCGGGTTCAGATCGGTGTCGAGTTGGATCAGAATCTTCTTCATCACGGGTCCTCTCGTCGGGGTTCGGGAAAGCTGAGAACACCCCAGTCCAGGGGCCCCTCCTGTCGGTAGTTCTTGCGCAGTCCACGCGCGATCGTCGCCTTCATGAGCTCCTTACCCAGATAGAAGGCGTGCGAGGCGTCGTCAACCTCGAGCTGGTCGAACACCTTGAACAGGTTGTCCTCGCGCACGAACCGCTGACCGTTGAACGCGTACAGCCACTCGGCATCGGCGAACAGTCGATAGTTGGAGTCGGCGATCTGGGCCTGCATTGCGCGCAGCTCCGCTTCTGAGGGCGCGCGCATCGATTCGTCCCGACTCGTGACGAGCCCGGAGTCGATGTGCTTCGGCGGCCGCGCCTGACGCTGGGCCAGATGCATGATCTGTGCAGCCAGCACCGTCTCGCGTACAGCGCCGTGTGCCCACCCGATGACCTCGGTGGTCAATACGGCGCCGATCCCGACCTCCTGACAGAACCCGATCAGCAGCGCGGTCACCCCCGTTGTGTCGGCCTCGGTGAGCTCGGACAAGTTGCCGATGCCCATCAAGATCTCGGCTTCGGGGTGGCGCCGGCGAACCTCGACGTAGCGCGCCAGCGAAGCCGCGAATCCGGAGTTGATCGGCGCCAGGATCGAGTCGAGCAGGTACGGACGACCGAGTTCGTCGAGCCGGGCGGCCATCCGGTCGAGGCCTTCGAGGTCGTCGGGATCGTCGGTGATCAACACCGGCGTCGCGCGCAGGCCCTCCGCCAACCCGATCGTGGCGGGGGTGAGGCTGAGCACGTAATCCACACCGGCGGCGTCAGCCATCGCGATGTGCTCGGGGTCGAGCGTGTCGATGCTGAGCGACAGATCATGCTCCCGCAGGGCGGCGATCGTCTCCGGACCGTCGGTCAACCACGAGCGATCGAGCGAGAGGCCGAGGTCGATCACGTCGGCGCCATCCGCGTGGTAGGCCAGCGCGCGATCGATCACCTGCTCGCGCGTCAACGACTGCACGTCGTTGATCTCGGCGAACACCCGCACGTCACGCGGACCCAGCTCGACGCGGACGGCCGCGCGTCCGTACCACTCCGGAAGCGCGCGCACGTCGGCGGGACCCTTGCGGACCGGCAGGCCGGTCGCCTCTTGCAAGGTCTCGACATCACCCTCGCAGAGACCCGGGATCACGATGTTGTCGACTCCCGGTGGCACGGTCAACCGCCTGGCAATCCAGCGCGTCGTCATCAGCGCGGCGACGCTGATGTTCATCACGGTGATCTGGTGGTCGATCTCCAGCTCGGAGAGAACACTGCGGAGCGCCGGCTCGGCCAGCCGGCCGGTGAGAAACAGAGTGTCAGCCAACCGTGCCGCCGTTGACGTTGACGGCCTGACCGGTAATGAAGGAGGACGCGGGGGAGGCGAGCCATACCGCGGCACCGGCCACGTCCTCAGGCCGGCCCCAGCGACGCAGCGGGGTGCTCGCCGCCACTTCGGCGTAGAAGTCCCGGTGCGCGTCGGCACCGAACGCGGTCTCGATCCATCCCGGGCACAGCACGTTGACACGGATCGCGGGAGCGACCGAACGGGCGAACGACTTCGAAAAGCCGAGCACTCCGGCCTTGACGGCAGCGAACAGCTCGGGATCATCGCCCGCCATCCCGTGGCAGGTGGCGTGATCCCACCCGATGTTGAGGATGCACCCGCCCGCCCGGAGCCGCGGGGCCACGAGGCGGGAGCAGCGGATCGTCGCCTTGAGGTCAACCTCCAGCAGCGCCTCGAGCTTGCGCTCGGCCGGCCACTGCCGGGCCGCGCCGGTGAGGACGTCGGCGCCGGCATTGTTGACCCACACGTCGACCTCACCGAGCGCGTCGAAGGCCTCCCGCACGATCGCCTCGCAGCCCTCCGCCGTGCTGAGGTCGGCTTGAAGCACAGGATGTATGGCGCCCAACTGGGCGGCCAGCGCTTTGGCTGCCCCCGACGAGCGCCAGAAGCCGATGCCCACGCGGGCGCCGGCAGCGGCGAAAGCGATCGCGATCGCCCGTCCGATCCCCGAACTCGCTCCGGTAACGACGGCGCGCAGACCGGCGAGCGGTAGCTCTCCGGTCTGCGCGGTCAACGACTCCAGGCCAGAGGGCGTCAGCCCTCCGCGCCGGCGGCGAACGGATGGCGCGCGGCGGGCGTCTCGGACAGCACCTTGTCGAGGCTCGGCTGGCCACCCAGCGCCCGCGCGATCGACAACTTCACGGCCTCGTAGTTGTAGTCGTAGATCTTCTTGTCGTCCTCGGCCTCCCAGTGGATGAACACGCCGACGATGATGCACAGGTCGTCGACCTGATCCCTCGGGATGGTCCCGTCGGCGACCGAGTCGACGACCGCGCGGGCGACCGCCGCCTGAGCCGGGCCGAACAGCTGGACGGCTTGCTTGGCGCCCTTGATCGTCACCTTGTTGCTGATCACGGTGTCCGGTTTGGCCGGAAGGTTGGGCGTGACCACCGCCAGCAGGTTGGTGTGGCCCTCCTTCTCGTTGGTGAAGGCACTCGCGAAGGCCGCACCGACCGGTCCGGTCTTGGAACCCAACAATAGGTCGATGTGGGCTAGCTCGTTGCCTTCGCCGGTAAGTGCCTCTCCGGTAGCCAGCGTGATGGCCATACTGCGGACCTCCCTCTCGTATCTTGACGTGGGTGGATGCAACCCTAGCTCACTCCACTCTAAGCAAGGAGCTACTCGAGCATCAAGTGCAGCTTGCCTGCATGCTGGAAATCTCTGCCGCGAAGCCCGGCAACATCACCCCGCTCCATGACTTCTCCGACACGACATACGCCGACATGGTGCGCTCGGGGCTCGCGCTCGGGCCGGCGTTCGCGCGCGAGCGCGCCCGAACGCGAAGTGTGGGTCAGCTGATCATCGACGGCGTGCGAGCCACTGGACGTGTCACAGACGCCAACACGAACCTGGGCATCGTGCTGCTGTTCGCGCCCGTGGTCCGCGCCGCGGCGACCCGGCGAGCGGACGAGGAGCTGAGATTTGCGATCGAGCGGGTCCTCGCGCAGCTCGACGTCGCGGATGCGACCGCGGCCTTCGCGGCGATCATCGAGGCGCGTCCGGGCGGGCTCGGCGAGGTGCCCGAGCACGACGTCAGGGCTCCGGCGCGCGTATCCCTGCGCGTGGCGATGGCGGCGGCGGCGCATCGTGACAGCATCGCCTCCGAATACACCACCGGTTATGCGATTGTGTTCGACACTGGCCTCCCGCGGCTGACCCAGGCGCTGCACGCCGGCGCTTCCACGCTCGAGGCGATCGTGTCACTCCACCTCGGTGTGCTCGCGTCCCGACCCGACACGCTGATCGAGCGCAAGGCGGGAGCCGACGCGGCGCGTGCGGTCTCCGCGGCGGCTCGCGAGGTACTCGACGGCTCGCTCGCTGTCGCGGACTTTGACGCCTCGCTGCGCGGCCCAGACCACCGGCTGAACCCAGGCACAACCGCCGACCTCGTCGCCGCGACGCTATTGGTCGCGCTGTTATCGGGAATAAAGCTGCCGTGAAAGTTCTGATCGTCGCGGTCAGCGCCCGGATGCTCGCGCAGCTGGCCGTCGCCGACGGTTACCGCGTGACGGCGCTGGATCGCTTCGGGGACGTGGACCTCCGCGCAATCGCTCCGGGAGGCACCGCTCCGAACAACGATGGCCTCGCCGCCCTTGCCGCCGATGTCGATGCCGAGGCGGTCGTGTACGGCGCCGGGCTGGAGAACCACCCGGACCTCGTGGCGGAACTCGCCCGCGGCCGCGAGCTGCTCGGGACGCCGGCCGACGCGCTGGCGGCCGCGCGCGACCCATGGGCGGTGGGCGCGGCGGCGCTCGCGGCCGGCGCGCGGGCGCCCGAGACGCGCTCGGTCGGCGCGTTGCCGACCGGCGGCGGGTGGCTGCGTAAGCCGCAGCGCGGTGGCGGCGGTCGGGGGGTCCGGCGGTGGGCCGGTGGCCCCCTCCGCGCCGGCGAGATCATCCAGCGCCGCGTCGACGGCCTGTCGTGCTCGGCGGTGGCGATCGGAGACGGCGGGCGGGCCGCCGTGCTGGGGCTCACCGGCCAGCTGCACCGCCCCCGCGGGTTCGGCTGGATCGGGAACGTGGCGCCGCCGCCCCTGCCTGAGATCGAGCACGTCGAACTGGACGGCCAGCTGCGCGCGGTATGCAACGAGGTGACGGCGCGCTTCGGCGTGCGCGGAGCGTTCGGAGTCGACGCGATCTGGGACGGCCGCCACGCCTGGGTGCTCGAAGTCAACCCTCGCCCGCCGGCCAGCCTCGAGCTGTTCGGACCAGGCACGTTTGCCGCCCACGTCGCGGGAGCGCGCGGCGTCGGCCTTCCCACCCCGGGGACACCGCCGGCGACGAGGTGTGCAAAGGTGAAGCTCGTGCTGTTCGCCGATCGCGACCTGCGCGCCCCCGATCCGGCCTGGTGGCCGGACGGTCTCGTTCGCGACGTTCCGCACGCCGGCGAGACGGTCGCCAAGGGCGCGCCGGTGTGCACGCTGATCTCGCCGACCGCCGACGTGCGGGAGCTCGCCGCGCGCGGGGATCGGTTACTGGCCGAGCTTCCCGGGGCGGTGCTCGCCGGTGGCTGAGCGCGGGCCGATCACGTGCGCGGGCTGTGGCTTGCTGTGCGATGACGTGTCCCTTGAGCGCTCCGGCGACGTCGTGACCCTGGCTCCGCCCTGCCGCGTGGGCGCCGAGTGGTTCACCGAGCGCGTTCGCGCGTCGGTGGAGGCTGACGCGGCCACCGTGGGCGGACGGGCGGCCGACCTGGAGACCGCGGTGGCGCGCGCGGTCGAGCTGCTCCGGGGGGCGCGCCGTCCGCTGCTTCACGGCTTCGGCTGGGCCACGGTCGAGGACGCTCGGGCCGCCGTGGCCCTCGCCGACCGGATCGGGGCGTTGGTCGCCACTGACGCGGTGGACGGGGTGTGGCCGGGCGCTCCGGCGTTTGCACTCCGCGGCGCGTCCACCGCCACCCTGGGCGAGATTCGCGATCGCTCGCGGGTAGTCGTGATCTGGCGCGAGGACCCCGATACCACGCACCCGCGCCTCCTCGACCGCATCGGGTTGCGCGACGAGCGCACGCTGGTGGTGATCGACGACCGCGACACCGAGACCGCGGTGCGTGCCGACGTGCGGTTGCGCTGGCCGCGCGAGCGCGACCTCGAGGCGCTAAGCGCCCTGCACGTCCTGGCGCGGGGGCTGGCCCTCGGGCCGGGTGAACCCGACGGCGAGCTCGAAGGCGTGCGCGCGATCCTGGACGCGCTCGTCGCCGTGCCCCACGTCGCGTTCGTGTACGGATCGGGGCTGAGCGCGGGCTCCGGTGGCCAGCGGCGCGCGCTGGCCCTGGAGGAACTGGTGCGCGCGCTGAGCCACGAGCGCCATGTCGTCACGTTGCCGCTGCCCGGCGCGGCGGGTACCCGGGGCGCGGAGGACGTGCTCGCGTGGCAGACCGGGTATCCCGGGAGGGTGGATCTCGGCAGCGGACACCCCGAGCTCGTGACCGCCACGCGGCCGCTCATCGACGGCGGGGAGGTCGACGTGTCGCTGTGCATCGAGGGCGTCGCCGGCGAGGCCCGGCTGGGGCTGAGCAGGATCGAGCTATCGAGCGTGCCGGTGGCCGACGCCGAGGTATCGATCCGCACCGCGGCCGCCGGCGTGGCCGCCGGTGGCACCGCCCACCGGCTCGACGGCGTCCCGCTCGCGCTCCAGGCGCCGATCCCCGGCGACGGCCCCACGGCCGCCGCGGTGCTCTCTCGACTGCTCACGGAGCTCGCGCGGTGACCGCGATCCGAATCACCGGCGGCGCCGTCCACGATCCCGCCAACGACGTCGACGGCGAGGTCCGCGACGTATGCCTCCGGGACGGCAAGGTGGTGGCCGACGTCGGTCCCGACGCCCGCCGGATCGACGCCCGCGACATGGTGGTGATGGCCGGGGGAGTGGACATCCACGCCCACATCGCGGGGCCGGCGGTCAACGCCGCCCGCAAGCTCTCGCCCGACCAGCGGCGCGGGGAGCCGCTCGATCGAACCGAGGTCCTCCGTTCCGGCACCGGTGGCCTGGTCCCCTCCACCTTCGCCACCGGCTACCGCTACTCACTGCTCGGCTACACGACGGTCGTCGAGGCGGCCGCGCCGCCGCTGGCCGCACGGCACGTCCTTTCCGAGCTCCGCGACACGCCGATGATCGACAAGGCGTTCCTGATCCTGATGGGCAACAACCAGGTGCTGTTCGAGCTGATCCGCCAGTCGGGCGGCGCGGTTTCGCCCCAGCTGCGCGACGCGGTCGCGTGGTGGCTCGAGGCCACCGGCGGCTACGGCGTAAAGCTCGTCAACCCCGGCGGAGTGGAGCCGTGGAAGCAGGACAATGGCAACGTCGAATCGCTCGACGACGCGGTCAGCGGCTACGGCGTGACGCCGCGACAGATCCTCGAGGCGATCGGGGGCGCCGTCCACGAGCTCGGACTCCCCCATCCCGTCCATGTGCACGCCAACAACCTCGGCGTGGCCGGCAACGCCGACACCACGCTCGAGACGATGCGCGCGCTGTCGGGGCGCCAGGCCCACCTCGCTCACCTCCAGTTTCACAGCTACGGCGGCAAGCCCGGCGGCCAGCCGCGCTCGCGAGCTCCGGAGCTGCTCGACTATCTGGCCCGCCATCCCGAGCTCACCGCCGACGTCGGCCAGGTGATGTTCGGAGACGCGATGACGATGACCGCCGACGCCCACGTGTCGGCGGTGCTGCGCGACCTCGACGGCGGCAAGTGGGTCAACCATGACACCGAGGTGGAGACCGGCTGCGGGATCGTGCCCTACACGTACAAGGCAGGCAGCTACGTGCACGCCCTCCAGTGGGGGATCGGACTCGAGCTGTTCCTGCTCGGAGGCGACCCGTGGCAGGTCATGCTGTCCACCGACCACCCCAACGGCGGCTCGTTCCTGAGCTACCCGAAGCTGATCCGGCTGCTGATGGACCGCGCCTTCCGGGACGATCAGATCGGTCGCGCTAATCCCCGAGCCATCCGTCGCACGGCGCTGCTCGACGGGCTGGATCGCGAGTACACGCTGAACGAGATCGCGATCATCACCCGCGCGGCGCCCGCCCGCCGGCTTGGCCTGCGCGACAAGGGCCACCTCGGGATCGGCGCCGACGCCGACGTGACGATCTACCACGATCTCGCCGACCGCGAGGAGATGTTCGCCACCCCCCGCTACGTGATCAAGGGCGGTGAATTGGCCGTCGAGGATGGCGACCTGCGCCGCGCCGAGGACGGGGTGCTGCTGTCGAGCTCGGCCCCCTTTGACGTGGAAGTGTCCCGCGTGCTGGAACCCTTGTTCGCGGACCGTTACACGGTGGCGTTCGAGCACTATCCGGTCCGCGACCCGGCTCTGCGCGAGCCGGCCCACGTCGTGGAGGGCCGCCCGTCATGAATGGCTTTGCGCTCGGCGCCGCGCAGGTCGAGGACACGTTCGCCGAGGCGTTCCCGATGCGCTTCGCCCGCCTCGTGATCACGGCCGCGACGCCGGCGTGGGCACACGAGGCGGCGCGCTCGGCGACCGGCTTTGCCACCTCGGTGATCGGGTGCAAATGCGAGGCGGCGATCGAGCGGCCACTGGCCGCCGAGGAGACTCCCGACGGCCGGCCGGGGATCGCCGTGCTGTTGTTCGCGATGGACCGCGAGGGCGTGGGCAAGCGCGTGCTCGATCGCGTCGGCCAGTGCGTCATGACCTGCCCTACCACTGCTTGCTTCGACGGCTTCCCCGGCGCCGAGCGGACGGTGCCGCTGGGCGCCAGCCTGCGCTACTTCGGCGACGGTTTTCAGGCCAGCAAGGTGATCGCGGGGCAGCGGTTCTGGCGGATCCCGGTCCTAGAGGGCGAGTTCCTGGTGTGTGAGTCGGTCGGCGTCGGCCGCGGCGTGGGCGGAGGCAATCTGATCATCGGGGCCGGCGAGGAGGAGCGTGCCCTGACGGCCGCTGAGGCGGCGGCCGAGGCGATGCGCGGCGAGGGCATCGTGCTGCCGTTCCCGGGCGGGATCGTGCGCAGCGGCAGCAAGGTCGGCGCGCGCACGTCCTCGTCGATGATGGCGTCCACCAACCATCAGCTGGCCCCGACGCTGCGCGCCCAGATCGACGATTCGCTGGTCCCGGGGGGCGTCAACGCGGTGTTCGAGATCGTGATCGACGGTGTCTCCGAGGAGGCGGTGCGCGAAGCGATGCGCCGCGGTCTGCACGCCGCTGCCGCGGCCGGCGCGTCGCATTTGAGCGCCGCCAACTTCGGCGGCAAGCTCGGCGAATTCCACTTTCCGCTCAGCGAGCTGCGGGACCCGCCGTGACGCTGACTCTCACCCTCCGAGGGACCCCGCCGCCGGGTCGGGTCAGCGCCGCCGGCCTGATCCCTGAGGGCCTGCGCGGCCTCGGCGCCGCGGAGGTCGCCCGGTTGACCGTCCGCTGTGGTCGTGAGACCGTGGCGGTAGGCGATCTGTTCGATGCGTCGGGCGCTTTTGGAGACGGGGAGGTCGTGCTCGCCGGCGACCTGCGCGCGGTCGACGGAATTGGATCTGGCCTGTCGGAGGGCCGGGTGGTGGTCGACGGGCCGGTCGGCGATCACCTCGGCGCCCGCATGCGCGGCGGCACGATCGAGGTCCGCGGCGACGCCGGAGCCTGGGCCGGCGCCGAGATGGCGGGCGGGCTGGTGCGGATTTGGGGCGATGCCGGCGCCAGGCTCGGTGGCGCCTATCCCGGCGCCCGCGCCGGGATGAGCGGCGGCGAGATCATCATGTCGGGTCACGCCGGCGAGGAGACGGGCGCGTGCATGCGACGAGGGTTCGTGGCGGTCGGTGGCAGGACGGGGAGCGGAGCCGGGCTGCGGATGCTGGCCGGGACGGTGATCGCGCTGGGCGGGATCGGCGCCGACGCCGGCCTCGGCAACAAGCGCGGCAGTCTGGTCTCGGGCCGCGCGGTCGACGTACTGCCCGGCTACGCCTTCGCCGCCCGCTTCCGGCCGCCCGCGCTGGGGTTGCAGCTGCGTCGGGCGCGAGCACTCGGGTTGACCGTCGCCGATGCGCTCTTGACCGGCACGTGGGCGAGGTGGTCGGGCGACCGGACCGAGCTCAGCCGCGGCGAGATCCTGATCTTCAACGAAGAGGAGGGCCGGTGACGCTATCGATGAACGAACGCGCGGGCGCGCTGGTTGACGCGATGGCCGACGATGCCGAGGCGCTGCGCATTGACGTGCGAACGTTGGATTCCGGCGCGCGTCTGCTGGACTGCGGCACGGATGACCGCGGTGGTCTGCAGGCCGGTCTCGGGTTTGCCGGCGCCTGCATGGGCGGGCTGGGCCGGATCGATCCCGTGCCGGTGACGGTCGGTGAGCGCACCTGGCCCGGCGTCGCCGTCGCGGTCGACGAACCCGCGGCCGCCTGCCTGGCCGCGCAGTACGCCGGCTGGAAGCTCGAGTCCGGCGACTTCTTCGCGATGGCGAGCGGACCCGGCCGTGCCCTCGCCCGCGCCGAGGACCTGTTCGAGGAGTTGGCCTGGCGCGAGCAGGCCAGCCGCGCGGTGCTGTGCCTCGAGACGCGGCAGGCGCCGCCGGCCGACGTCGTCGACAAGGTGGCCGAGCGATGCGGGCTCGAGCCCGCGCGGGTGACGTTTCTGATCGCACCCACCGCCTCGGTGTGCGGCTCGGTGCAGATCTCGGCCCGCGTCGTCGAGACCGCGCTGCACAAGCTCCACGAACTCGGCGTCGACCCGGCCCGCGTACGCCACGGGTGGGGTTGCTGCCCGCTCCCGCCCGCGGCGGCCGACGACCCGAAGGCGATCGGGCGGACCAACGACGCCGTGCTCTACGGCGCCACCGTACACCTGTGGCTGGAGGGCGGCGACGAGGAGGTCGCCGAGCTCGCTCGGCGGCTGCCGTCGTCGGCGTCCGACGCGTTCGGTACGCCATTCGGGGAGCTGCTCAAAGCGGCCAACTGGAACTTCTACGACATCGATCCGATGCTGTTCAGCCCCGCCAGGGTGACGCTGACCAGCACCGAGTCCGGGCGCGCCCATCACGGTGGCGAGTTCGCGCCCGAGGTGCTCGAGCGCTCGTTCGCCTCGTGAGCTCGCGGCTGCGCGTCGGCGTGCTCGGCGCCTCCGGCTCCTGGCATTCGCGCGGGCTGCTGGCCGCGTTCGCTGACCGCGGCCACGAGGTGGTGGCGGTCCCCGCCACGCGCCTGCGGTCCGAGGTCGATGAGGACGGTGAGGTGCACGTGCTCGGGCCCGAGGGGATCGTGCTCGATGGGCTCGACCTGCTCGTCGTCCGCGGTCTCCCCCGCGGCTCGCTCGAGCAGGTGATCTTCCGCATGGATGCGCTCCACGTCCTGGCCGCCCACGGCGTGCGGTGCGTCAACGGACCGCGCGCGATCGAGCGGACGATCGACAAATCATGGGCCGGGGCCGTGCTCGCCGACGCCGGGGTGCCGACCCCGCCAACGATCGTATGCGAGCGCTACGACGACGCGATGGCCGCGTTCGAGCGGCTCGGCGGCGACGTGGTGGTCAAGCCGCTGTTCGGCGCGATGGGCAACGGGATCGTCCGCGTCGAGGATCGCGATGTGGCCCACCGCGTGTTCCGCGCGCTCGAGCTCGAGCGGACCGTCTATTACGTACAGCGCGCGATCGCCCCGGCCGGCCGGCGGGATCTGCGCGTGCTCGTGGTCGCCGGCGAGATCGCGGGGGCGATGGAGCGCGCCACCGATTCCTGGCGGGCCAACATCGCCCGCGGCGCCCGCCCGCGCGCCGTCGAGCTGAGCGAGGCCGAGCGGAGGCTGGCTGTGCTCGCGGCCGCGACGCTCGAGGCCGACGTGGCCGGGGTGGATCTGCTCGTCGCTCCCGACGGGGAGGTCGTCGTGCTCGAGGTCAACGGCATCCCGGGCTGGCAGGCGCTCCAGTCGGTCTGCCGCTCGGATCTCACCGCGCACGTCGTCGGCGCTTGCGAGGCGCTGGTCACGGCGTGATCCGGCCCTCGTGGAGGGCGGTGGCGACGAGCGCTCCGGCGGCGCCGGCGTCTTGTAGGGCGCGGAGGTCGGCGTCGTCGCGGACGCCGCCTCCGGCGTAGATCTCGAGTCCGGGCAGGGCCTTCGCGAGCTCGGCCACCGCGTCGAGCGGCGGTCCGGTGGCGGTGCCCACGCGGGCCAGGTCGATCACGATCAGCTCGCGGACTTGCAGTTCTGCGGCGAGGGGGGCGGCGGCCGCGGGATTTCTGCCGGCGAGCTCTTCGAGGGGGGAGATCAGCTTGCCTTGTCTCAGGTCGACGCTGAGGACTCGTTGCGGGCCCTGGGCTGCGGTGTCGAGGTCGCCGGTGAGTGACTCGGTGCCGACGATGTTGCGGGCCACGCCGGCCTTTGCGAGCGCGGCTGCTCGTCGTGAGGTCGTGGCGCCGGCGTCGACCCAGGGCTCCGTGTGTGCGGCCAGGGCGGACAGCGTTTGTAGGTCCGGTGGCGCCCCGGCGATGGCGTCCAGGTCGGCGACGTAGAGGGTTTTGGTTCGGCACAACTTGCAGAGCGCCCGCGCCACCTCTGCTGGGTCGCTGGTTGGGACGAGTGGGCTTCTTAGCGGGGCGTACTGTGCTCTTTGGCCGCGGCGGGCGTGGACGACTGTGCCGCCTTTGAGGTCGATGACGGGGATGACGCGCATCGTGTGTTTCCGAACACTAGGGGCGCGGCGGCGGGGCGGACGGCCTTTTGGCTGGGGAAGGGGAGGCTGGGCCAGCGCCCCTGGGCTGCCGAGGAGGTCGTCGCCGCGCGGGGGCATGGGCCGAAGATTTATCAATAAGTGACAAGAGTCCGCAGGGAAACGGCCGCCCACGGCTGGTACGGCCCTCCTCGAAGGCAAAATATGGCCTGAACCTGGGTCCGGCCGCGAACTTCGGCAAAAAGCCGCCGGGGGGTGGCGGGAATTTGCCAAAGTTCGGCCGCAAACCCGGATTAATGCCAGGTTGCCTGTTGTAATTTCCAACAAGCCCGCCCCCGTTGCCGACCGAGCACCGACCCCACCACAGGGCCTCCAGAGCCAACACCCACCCACCCCCTCCCCAGCAAAAAGGCGCCACAACCCACGGCAACCACCAGAGCACACAAAAGCCAAGGCCCTGTCACCCCGCCCGACTGATGGAATGCGAAATCTATGCGCACGCCACCGGTAATCGGCCTCGACATCGGCGGCGCCAACACCAAGGCAGCCGCGGTCGACATAGACGGCCACATCCGCACCGTCTCAGAGCCGTTCGAGGTATGGCGCGCGCCGGATGGCCTCCAAACAGCGATCGAACGCGTCGTCGACCAGCTCGCTCTCCCCGGCGCCCCCGTCGCCCTGACCACCACGGCCGAGCTCGTTGACGTGTTCGCCTCCAAGCGCGAGGGCGTGCTCCATGTGCTCGACGCGGCCGGCCGAGCGCTCCCCGGGCGGGAGCTCAAAGTGATCACCACCGCTGGCGATCTCATCGCGCTCGAAGCCGCACAAAACCAGCCACTCGTCTGCGCGGCCGCCAATTGGATGGCCACCGCGCTGCTGGTCGCGCGCTCGCTGCCCGACGCGATCTTGCTCGACTGCGGCGGCACGACCACCGACTTGATCCCGATCGTCGGTGGGCTGGTAGCCGCCCGGGGGCGGACCGATGTCGAACGGCTGCTCCACGGCGAGCTGGTTTACTCCGGCGCGCTGCGGACCAACCTCGCCGCCGTCCTCTCCTACGTGCCGATCGGCGGCGAGCCGTGCCCGGTGTCCTCCGAGCTGTTCGCGATCACCGCCGATGCCTACCTGTTGCTCGGCAACCTGACCCCCGAGCAGTGCACGTGCTCGTTCCCCGACGACCGCGGCACGTCACCCCCGGAGGTCCGTTCGCGCCTGGCCCGCCTGGTTTGCGCGGACCCCGAAGAGCTCAAAGCGGGTGATCTGGAGGCGATCGCCACCGCGGTCATGAACGCGCAGATTGCGTCGATTGCCGGCGCGCTCGAGCGCGTCGCCATGACAGTACCCGCCGCCACCGGGGTGATCGCGGTCGGCGTCGGCGCCTTCCTGGCCCGCGCGGCGGCGGAGCGTTGCTCGCTCGTGGTCCATCCAGAGGCGGCCACACCCCTGGATCACGGGGGCGGGGAGGTAGCCGCCGCGGTCGCGCTGTCGGTGCTGGGCCGTGGGTGAGCGGTCGCCCCTCGTCGTCAAGATCGGCGGGGGCCTACTCAAGCGCGACGGCTGGCAAGGACTCGAGCGCGCGTGCGCCGAGGCGCTGGAGCTCGCCAAATGCCGTCCGGTACTGGTCGTGCCCGGAGGTGGCTCATTCGCCGACGCGGTGCGCGGGGTCGACGCGCAGCTCGGCCTCGCCGACGACGTGGCACATGTTCTCGCCCTCCAGGCAATGGATCAGCTCGGCGTGCTGCTGCGTCCGCTGCTCCCCGATGCCGAACTGCTGAGCGGCCTCGTCGCACCCAGCGCGCTGGCCCTCCTGCTGGCGGCCCGGGCGTTCAAAGACCGGCCGGAGATCCCACAGTCGTGGTCGGTGACCAGCGACTCACTGGCCGTGCTGGCGGCGGGCGCCATCGGCGCCGAGGAGGCGGTTCTGCTCAAGCCCGTGACCGGATTGCTCGCGCGAGAAATGGACGGACAAATGACCGCCGCCGCGCTGGCGGCGCTCAAGGCCCAGGGTGGCGGGCAGGCGGTGGACGCCTACCTGCCGGAGGCCGTGCGCCGCACCGGCGTTACCGTCGTCGTGCGCGCACCGGGAGACGCGGGCACGCGGATCACTCCTGACTGACCGCGCACCTCCGCCACCGCCGCCGCCACCAGCGAGGGGTCGAGCTCGCCCGACCGGTCGCCACCGCGACACACCGCCGAGCGCACCCCGACGACGTCGGCGTCCGCGCGGCACAGATCCGCACGGGTGAGCTGTCCGGCGACGCCAAAGCTCCCTCCCACCGCGCGGGTGCGCGCGATCAGATCGACCACATCGCCCGCGGACAGCCACTCGTACAGGCCGCGACCGTCCTTGACGAACGTGTCGATCAGCGCGCCCGACACGCCCGCCCGCGCCACCACCTCGGGCAGCCACACGGGCGCCAGCGCGGGGGGATCGAGCGCCTCGGCGTCGGCGTAGGCGGCCGCGACCACCCCAGCCGAATCGCGTCCGACCGCGTCCGCGACGGCTCGCATCAACGCCACCGCGCGGTCAACCGACCGCACTCCGCGCAGCCCCACCTTCACGTAGCGGGCGCCGAGATCCACCGCCCCGCGCGCGGCGAGCGCCGCCGTGTGAGGCAGATCGGGCATGTCACCGAGGGCCACGCTGACCGGAGCGGCCCCACCCACGATCCGCACCACCTCGGACACGACGCGCGGCGAGGGGGCCCCGAGCGCGCCCTCACGCGGATCCTTGACGTCGATGATGTCCGCTCCGCCGGCCAGTGCTGCGGTCGCCTCCCGAGCCGACACGACGCTGACGAGCAGCTTCATGCTGCCGCTCGCCCGGCTCCACCGTGCGCGATCCACGCCCCGCGGCGATCGAAGTCGACCACGCTGACCTCGGTTTCGGCCCCCGCGACCAACCGTAGCCGCTCGGCCACGTCGGCCGCGAGCTCGGGGCCATCGACGACCCCGTAGACGGTCGGTCCCCACGAACTCTGCCCCACCGCGTCGACGCCCAGCGCCAGCAGTGCGTCGACCAGCGGACCGGAACGGGGATGAAAGACGCCGCCCTGTTGGGTGGCGAAGATCGCTCCCACCTCCCGCTGAATCGAGCTCAGCGAACGGCCGAACTCGTCGATGTCGCCGGTCAGCAGTCCGGGCAGCAGCGCGGTCAGCAACAGCCGCGCGACCGGCGGCTCGGCGGTCTCCGTCTCGTGGAGCCGGCCGAAGAAGCGCTCTTCGGCCACGCCGGACAGCCCGTCGACGCCGAGCGGCAACGCGAGCACGCACCGCCAGCGCTCCGGCATCGGATGACGGGCCACGAGGGGGCTGACGGCGCCATCGTGGGCCACGCCGGCCTCGACGACCAGCCCGGGAGCGGCGAACGTCCAGCAGCCGACGCTCGAGCGCGCCGCTCGCCCGCTCGCCTCGGCGAGCCGCTCGGGACCGGCGGGGATCCCCGCCACCCCGGCCAGACCGCGGGCGATCGCCAGCCCGAGCTTGGTGCCGGACCCGAGGCCGCTGTGGGCCGGGATGGCCTCGTACACGTTGACCTCGAAACCGCCGCTGAGCCCGAACGACGAGCACGCCCGGCGGGCGAAGGCGCTGGCGCGGTCGGCCTGCGATCCGGAGACAACCAGCGAGTCGTCCGACCGCGACCTGACCCCCACGACGACCCGCGGATACTCGATCCCCACGCCGAAGCCCCCGAACCGCCGGTTGCCGAGACCGGCCGGATCGAGCATGCCGAAGTGCAAGCGCGCCGGCGCGGTGACCACGATCTCGGTCACGTCCGGTCCGCCACGTAACGCCGCACGTACGCCATCGCCGCGCGCTCGCGGGGGCCCGCGGTCTTGTCGACCAGGACCTGGAGGCGAGCCAGCTCGGCGGTGACGCGCTCGCCGCCCAGCCACCGCAGCCGCGAGGCCAAGATCGAGGCTTCGACCGCGGCGTGGCGGGCCCGGCACAGACCCAGCGACTCGCGCTCGCCGGTGCCGCTCGCCACCACTCGGCCAGTCACCCGTGACCGTGGCGATCCGTCGCCGCTAGGCGCGATCTCGGTCACGACGACCTCGCGCCAGGCGTTCGCCTCCTCGATCACCGAGCCGGCGACCGCGCTGGCCGGCCGCATGGCCGGCCGGGGATGGCCGAGTGCCGCCTCGACGAACAGGAGCACGTCGTCGGTCAGGTGGACGACCGCCTCGCCGCGAAAGTGCAGGTTCCGCAGCGTGCGGGTGGCGTCGAACGGCCAGAAGACGAGCTCGTGCTCTCCCCACCGGACACCCATCGCGGCGCAGTTGACGACTCCGTCGCTCCCGGTCGTGGTCACCACGGTCTCGATCAGCGGAAACGATTCGGCCCCGTCATCCGACAAGGCTGAAGAACTCCTGGCGGGTGCGGGCGTCGTCGCGCAGCGTGCCTCGGAGGGCCGAGGTCACCGTCCGCGCCCCGGGTTTACGGACACCGCGGATCGTCATGCACATGTGCTCGGCGCTCAGCACGACGCCCACCCCTCGGGGTTCGAGCTCCTGCTCGAGCCAGTCCGCGATCTGCACCGTCAACCGCTCCTGGAGCTGGAGATCCCGCGAAAACGCCTCTACCACCCGGGCCAGCTTCGAGATCCCGACGATGCATTTCCCCGGCAGATAGGCAACGTGAGCCTGGCCGTGGAAGGGCAGCAGATGGTGCATGCACAGCGACTGGAACGGGATGTCGCGCACGAGGACGAGCTCGTCGTAGCACTCCTCGTTGGGGAACAGCGTCGCCTCGAACTCGGCCGGGGTGAGCAGCTCGGCGAACGAGGCGGCGACGCGGCGCGGCGTCTGCAGCAGGTCCGGCGAGTCGACGTCGGCGCCGATCGCCCGCAACAACTCGAGCGCGGCCCGCTCAGCGGCGACGGGATCGAATTTGGATGGGTCGACGGTCCGCCGTCCCAACGCGGTCGAGGCGCCGTCGCGCCCATCGCGGTCTCCTGCTTTCATCGCGTCAGCGTAACGCCTGGACTCTCTGCGGCCCCGGCACTCATCCGGGTGGCCAACTCGGTCAGCATCCGCACGCCGTAGCCGGTCGCACCGCGGCCGAAGGCGTCGCCGCGATCCTCGTCGAGCAACGCCGGGCCGAGCATGTCGACGTGGGCCCAGGGCCCATCCCCGGCGAACTGCGCCAGGAACGTGGTGGCGACGATCGGGAAGCCGAAGCTCTTCCCGGCCGTGTTGCGCAGGTCTGCCACCGTCGAATCGATCAGCGACCGATAGCGACGGTGAAGCGGCCACGGCCAGGCGAGGTCGCCGCTGGCGTTACCCGCCTCGACGACGGCCCCGCGCCAAGCTTCGTCGGGCGAGAACACGCCGGCATACAGGTCGCCCATGCCCGCGCGCATCGCTCCGGTCAGCGTCGCCAGATCGACGAGGTGGGTCGCGCCCTCGCGCCGTGCGTACCACAAGGCATCGGCGAGGATCAAGCGGCCCTCGGCGTCGGGATTCGTCACCTCGACGGTGAGCCCGGCGGCGGTCGTGATTACGTCCGTGGGCCGGATCGCGGTGCCGCTCAGCATGTTCTCGCAGGTGGGAATGACCCCCGTCACCGACAACGGGAGCCCGAGCTCGGAGATCGCGCCCAACGCTCCCACCACCGCGGCACCGCCCCCCATGTCGGCCTTCTGGCGGACGATGTCCGACTGCGGCTTGAGGAAGTAACCTCCGGTATCGAAGGTGACCGCCTTCCCAATCAGCGCCAGCCGGGGGGCCGCCGGCGCCTCGGGCGGGTCGTGCCGGAGCACGATCAGGCGCGGCGCGATCGGCCCGCTGGCGCCGACCGCCGCCAGCGCGGTGAGGCCACCCCGGTCGGCGTCGATGACCTCGGTGTGGAGTCCGGGAAGTGCCGTCGCCCGGTCGGCGAGCCCGGCCGGCGAGATCACGTTGGCCGGCGCGTCGACCAGCTCGCGAGCGAGGTTCGTCCACCGCGCGACGAGCGCGGCGCGGTCCGCCACCGGCCCGAGGCCATCGCTGCCGCCGCAGATCACGAACCGCTCGACGCCGCGCGGAGCCCCGCCGCTCCGCCAGCGTCGGCCGTCGTAGCCACCGATGACCGCGCCCTCGGCGAGCCCGCGCACTTGCTCCTCGATGGGAATGGGCGCAGAACGGTCGAGCGCCCACGCCACCGTGCCGCCGCCCCGGCAGGCGCGCACCGCCCGCGCCGCCGCCGTCCGCAGCCCCTCTACGTCGGGCTCAACCGCGATCACGGCGAGCGGGGCGCTGTCCCGATAGACGATCGCCACGGGGTCGGCCTCCGCGAGCGCGCGCTCGGGAGCCCCCAGCTCGGAGGCTCGCGCTCCCGCTCCGACAGCGACGAGGTCGGCGCCGACCGAGTCCGGGCCGCCCGCGGTTACCTCGATGTGCATTCTCTGACAAGTCAACGTGCGTCCTCTGACAATCGTTGTCCAGCGGCAAAGGTCGTCCGCTAAAGTAGCGCCCCTCGTACAACTCTGATTGGGAGGCTTTATGACCTGGATCAAGCCTGAATTTGAGTTCGTCGACCTGTGTTCTGAGGTCACGTCTTACCTCTATTACCGCTAGAAACTGAAGCCGACGTGGCCTCCGGCGACAGCCTGGGGCTGCGTTTTGCTTCCTCTGCCACGTGCGCGTTCGCGTTCTCGGGTCCGCCGCTGGCGGAGGATTTCCGCAGTGGAACTGCCACTGCCCGACGTGTGAAGCGGCGCGAGACGGCGTTCGGGCTCGGCCTCGTACGCAATCCTCTCTAGCGATCCGCGGCGGCGAGGGTCCGTGGTTCCTGGTCAACGCGTCGCCTGACGCGCCCCAGCAGCTCGAAGCTCTCACGCCGCGGGGGCTTGAGGACGTGCGCGCGCCCCCCGTCGCCGGCGTCCTGCTAACCGACGCCGAGATCGATCACACGGCGGGGCTTTTACTGTTGCGCGAATCGGCCACGCCGGTGCGCGTGTACGGCGATGCGGGAGTCGAGCGTGCGCTGAGGGACGGTTACCCGGTGTTGTCGATCCTCGAGCGCTACTCGGGCGTCGAGTGGCGGACGCTCGAGCCAGACGTCGCCACCGCGCTCGACGGTTCTAGCCTGACCGTCGAGCCGTTCGACTCGGGCGGCGATCCGCCGCGATATATGGGCGACTCCGAAGGCGGGGTCCAGGCCAGCGGCTACGTCTTTCGCGACCGCACAGGCGGCGCCGTGGTCACCTATGTCCCCGGCCTCGCCCGGCTCGACGCCGACATCCTGAGTCGCTTCGCGACCAGCGATCTCGTGCTGGTCGACGGCACGTTCTGGCGCGAGGACGAGCTCGCCCAGCTGGGTATCTCCACGCGCAGCGCCCACGACATGGGCCACGTGCCGCTGTCGGGACCCGACGGGACGCTCGCGGCGTTGGCCCGGCTGGAGCGGCCGCGCAAGGCGTTCGTGCATATCAACAACACGAACCCGATCCTGCTCGAGGACTCCCCCGAGCGCCAGGCGGTCGTCCGCGCGGGCGTCGAGGTCGCCTACGATGGACTGGAGATCGAGCTATGAGCCAGATCGCCACGACACTCCCGGTGGCGCGCGAACCGTGGGCCCCCGAGGAGTTCATCGCGCGGCTGCGGGCGCAGGGAACCCGGTACCACAATCTCCACCCGTTCCACCAACGGATGGACGCCGGAGAGCTGACCCGGGCAGAGCTGCAGCGCTGGGTCGCGAACCGTTTCTATTACCAGAAGTGCATCCCGTTGAAGGACGCGGCGATCATGTCGAACTGTCCCGAGGTCGAGATGCGACGCGAGTGGATCCAGCGCATCATCGACCACGACGGCACCCGCGACGAACCGGGCGGAATCGAATCGTGGCTGCGGCTCGGCGAGGCGCTCGGCGTCTCGCGCGAGGCACTGATGTCAGAGCAGCGCGTTCTTCCCGGCGTCCGCTACGCGGTCGACGCGTACGTGAACTTCGCGCGACAGAGGCCGTGGATCGAGGCGGTGGCGTCCTCGCTGACGGAGCTGTTCGGACCGGCGGCGATCCGGATTCGGCTCGCGGCGCTGGAGCGTCACTATGACTGGATCGACCCCGCCGGGCTCGAGTACTTCCGTACGCGTCTGGTGAAGGCGCCCCGCGACGCGCAGTACGCGCTCGACCTGACCGTCGAGCGGAGCCGGACCCGCGAGCAGCAGGAAGCCGCGGTGGCGGCCCTGCGCTTCAAGACCGAGCTGCTGTGGGCGCAGCTCGACGCGATCGAGCGCGGCGACACCCAGCCCGCGGGTTCGAGCGGATGACCCGGCCTCGCCTGGTTACCGGAGCGCGACTTCGCTACGACGAGGTCCGCGAGGAACACCAACTGCTCGTCCCCGAAGGCGTGGTGCGGCTCAACCCGACGGCGGCGGAGGTGCTCGAGCTGTGCGACGGAGAACGGTCGCTCGACGAGATCGTCGCCACCCTCTCCTCGCGCTACGACGGCGCCGATCTGAGCGCCGACGTCCGCGAGTTGGTTGGTGCCATGGCCCAGCGGGGACTCTTGGTCGATGGAGCTGACTAGACCTTCGACGCTGATCGCCGAGCTTTCCTACCAGTGTCCGTTGCACTGCCCGTACTGCTCGAACCCGCTGGACATCGGCGCCGACAAGTACCGCAACGAACTCGAGACCGAGCACTGGGCGCGGGCCTTCCGGGAGGCGCGCGAGCTCGGCGTGCTACAGCTCGCGCTCACCGGCGGCGAGCCGATGCTGCGCCGCGACCTCGTCGAGCTGTGTCAGGCCGCGCGCGACGCCGGTCTCTACTCATCGTTGATCACGGCCGGGACCTTGTTCACGCGCGAGCGCGCCGAGGCGCTGAAGCGAGCTGGCCTGGACCACGTGCAGATCTCGATCCAGAGCCCGGACGCCGAGGAGAACGACCGCATCGCCGGCAACCGGTCGTTCGCCAAGAAGATCGCCGCGGCGCGCTACGCCAAGGAGCTCGACTTCCCGCTGACGATCAACTGCGTCCTGCACCGGCAGAACCTCGACCGGATCGAGGAGGTGCTCGAGCTCGCGCTCGAGCTCGGAGCGCAGCGACTCGAGCTCGCCAACACGCAGTACTACGGCTGGGCGGTAACCAATCTCCAGGCGCTCCTGCCAACGTGGGAGCAGCTCCGCCGCGGCGAGGAAGCGGTCCAGCGCTTCCGCGAGCGCGTGGGTCCGAAGGTCACCGTCCTGTGGGTCCTCCCCGACCTCTACGAGGACCTGCCGAAGCCCTGCATGGGCGGCTGGGGCCGGACCGCGATGGTGATCACACCGAGCGGCGAGGTGCTCCCCTGCCAGGCCGCCTCGACGATCCCCGAGCTCGAGTTCGCCAACGTCCGCGACCATCCGCTCGACTGGATCTGGCGCGAGTCGGAGGCGTTCGCGCGGTTCCGGGGGACGGAGTGGATGCAGGAGCCGTGCCGGACGTGCCCGCTCGGACGCCAGGAGGAGGACTGGGGCGGCTGTCGCTGTCAGGCGCTCCGGCTCGCCGGCGACGCCGCGGCCACCGATCCCGTATGCAAGTTCTCGCCCCATCACGATCGCGTCGTTGCCGCGCGCGAATCGGCCCAGACCGACGAGTTCGTCTACCGCGCGATCAAACGCCCGGTGCGCGCCTCCGGTGCGCGCGTGACGTGAGGCATCATTGGTGGTAGCCGACCAGGCGACGGCGTGACATCTAGCGAACCGAAGGAGGACGTCGTGGCACAGACGGAGAAGCTCAAGCCCTACACCGACGAAGGGGTCGAAGCGAAGCTCAAGGAGGCGGGGCTCGACTCGTGGTACCTCGAAGACGGCTGGATCCGCCGCAAGTACAACACCGACGGATGGCCCAGCACGCTGATGCTGGTCAATGCGGTGGGCTACCTGTGCGAGGCGGCGTGGCACCACGCGGACCTGTCCGTGACCTGGGGCAAGGTCTGGGTCAAGCTGTGCACTCACTCGAGCGGCGGCATCACCGACAAGGACTTCGCCCTGGCTCGCCGGATCGAGGACGCGGTGCTATGGCGGCCCGAGCCCGACAGCCCCCTGGAAGGCACGCCGAACAAGTTCGTGTTCAGCAAGGGCTAGGTGCAGGACCGCTGGCGGCGGATTCTCGACTCAGGTAGATCTCGCCCGGGGTGAGGAACTGAGAGTTGGGGAGCTTTGGGCCCGATGGTTGCGTGGGGGATCCGTCAGGTAGAGGCCGACGGATCGCCCACGGCGCCCTGCAGGGCGACCGTTTGACCCACCAAGCGCGCCAGCAGACGCTGATGGAGATTTGGTCGCTATAGCCGACCAAGTCCCCAACGCAACCTCCGGCTTGCGCGATAAGCAGGTCAGTCAGCCGCTAGACGACCGGCGACCCCCCAACCGGGGGCTCACATCTGTCCGCGCTCGGTTCAGGCGCCGCCTGACGGGTAGCCACGAACCATAGTTCGAGGAAAGGAGCCATGGTGGCACCCACCAATGCAAGCGTGACGCTGAAGCAAGCCCAAAAGATCGTCGAGGCCGCCCGAGTCAAGGCGGATGAGGTCGGGGTGGCGATGAACATCGCCGTCGTGGACGCGGGCAACAACCTCACCGCTTTCCTACGCATGGACGGCGCGTGGCTCGGGTCGATCGACATCGCTCAGAACAAGGCCTACACGGCCCGGGCCTTCGACATGGCCACGCAAGAGCTCGAGCCGATGGCACAACCCGGCCAGCCGCTGTACGGCATCGAGGCGTCCAACCACGGGCGCGTGACGATGATCGCGGGCGGGATCCCTCTGTCGCACAAGGGCACGGTCGTCGGCGCGCTGGGCGTCAGCGGCGGCACGCCGGATCAGGACCAGGAGGTCTGCCAGGCCGGGATCGCCGCGTTCGGCTAGACCCGCACGGCGGATCGCGGGCGATTTGGCCGCCGCTCGCCGACGGGCAGCGGCCTGCCACCGTTCTGGGATGCTGTGGCGGTGAGCATCGAGAGCGGTCTGCTGTTGCGGCTGGCCACCAACGAGCGCTTTCAGCGAGCGGCGACGGGCCTCCCGGGCGGCAGCCGGGCCGCTTGGCGCGCCGCGTCGCGGTACGTCGCCGGCCGCTCGCTCGCCGAGGCCTTGGCGACCGCCAGGGGACTGCTGGATCGCGGTCACGGCGTGAGCATCGACCTGTTCGGCGGACCCGCCGGGGACGCGCAGACTGCGGCCCGCGTACTCGAGGACTACCTCGCCCTGGCGGCCGCGCTGCCGCCGCCGCCGGCGGACGCCTGGCTGTCGGTTGACCTGACACACCTCGGACTCGACGGCGACGCGCCGGGATCCTCGGAGCGGTTGGCCAGCCTGGCCGGCGCGCTGCCGCCGGGGCGCCGGGTCCAGGTAGGAGCCGAGGACGCAACCCACACCGACAAGGTGCTGGCCTGCGTCCTCGACGTCGCCGGGCGCGGTCTGGCCGACCGCCTGGGCGCCACCGTGCAGGCGAACCTACTGCGCTCGCCGACGGACGCGCGGGCGCTCAGCGACGCCGGGCTGCACGTGCGGCTGGTCAAGGGCGCCTATCCGGACTCGCCGCATGCCCACCCGCACGGCGAGCCGACCGACGTGGCTTACATGCGACTCGCCTTCCAGCTGCTCGAGGCCGGGGCGGCGTGGTCGATGGCGACTCACGACGGGCGGCTCCGCGAGGCGATTCTCCTGGCGCGCGGACCGGTGACGGTGGAACAGAGTCTCGGCGTCCGGCCTGACGTACTTGCCCAGCTACGCGATCGTGGGATTCCCACGCGCGTGTACCTCCCCTACGGCCCCGATTGGTTTCGTTACTGGCTGCGGCTGGTGGCTGAGTCGCGGCGCGCGTGAGCCCGCTCCGGGCGCCATCCGAGTGCGATCCGGGCCGCCGGCGAGACCGCCCGAGTACGTAGTTCTCCGCAGGGGGCAGTCGGAGTTATCCGGCTGCGAGGACGGCTGGTTGGACATAGCCTCGCCCTCATGAACTCCGTCGGCCAGTCCCAAGGTGATTTCAAAGTAGTGATCGTCGGTGGCGGAGTGGCTGGGCTGGAGGGCGCGTTGGCGCTCCGCGCACTCGGCGGCGAGCGCGCGAGCGTCACGCTAGTGGCCCCCAACCGCGAGCTCATCTACCGCCCGATGACGGTACGCGAGCCGTTCGGATATGCCCTCGCTCGTCGCTATCCGCTGGACGAGATCGCGCGCGATATCGGCGTCGAGCTGTGCGTCGAGCGCTTTCGCTCGCTCGATCCAGCGCGGAACGTGATGCGAACGAGCACGGGACAGCGGTTCCCCTACGACGCGCTGCTGCTGGCGCTGGGCGCTCGCCGGAGCGAGCGGTTCAAGCATACGGTGACGCTCGACGACAGCCGCATGGACGACCAGCTCCACGGCTTGATTCAGGACGTCGAGGGCGGATACGCGCGTCGCCTGGCGTTCATCGTGCCCTCGCGGATGCCGTGGCCGCTCCCGATCTACGAGCTGGCGCTGATGACGGCGGCCCGTGGGTTTGACGCCAACCTTGATTTGTCGTTGACGATCGTGACTCCGGAAGACGCTCCCCTGGCGATCTTTGGCAGCGCGGTGAGCACCGAGGTGGCGCGCCGGCTCGAGGCCCGCGGCATCCGCGTCCTGACTTCGGCCCGCTGCGAAGTGGACCAACCCGGTCACCTCTTGATTCACCCTGGGCCGCGCGAACTGCGAGCCGATCGCATCGTCGCGCTTCCGGAGCTCTACGGGCCGTCGGTACCCGGGGTGCCGACCGACTCCGAGGGGGGATTCATACCGGTCGACGCCCATGCCAAGGTGAGGCGGCTCGAGCAGGTCTACGCGGCGGGCGACGCCACCGATTTCGCGATCAAGCATGGTGGCATCGCCGCTCAGCAGGCCGACGTCGCCGCCAGTTCGATCGCAGCCCTCGCCGGCGCCGACGTCGAGCCACAACAATTTCACCCCGTGATCCGGGGCATCCTCCTGGGCGCGGACAAGCCGCTGTATCTCAGCGCTCACGTGACCGGCGGACACGGTTCGGCGTCGGAGGTGAGCGAGACGCCACTGTGGTCTCCTCCGGCCAAGATCTCCGCCAAGTATCTGGCCGACTATCTCGACGCTCGCGATCGCGACGCTTCAGCCGCGCGCTGACCGTTCTCGTGCCGGACGGAGAACGCTGTAGCTTGCGCGAGATGCCCGCCACTGAGGACCCCCAGCCAGACCGACAAGACGTGATTCGGATCGTCATCGCCGACGATCACTCGGTCGTCCGCCGCGGGCTGCGCCAGCTCCTGGACGGAGAGGAGGGCCTCGAGGTCGTCGCCGAGGCCGGGAACGTCGACGACGCGCGCCGATACGTCCGCGGCCATCACCCGAAGATCCTGGTGCTCGACCTCAACATGCCCGGTGGCTCGAGCCTCAAGGCGATACCCGAGCTGCGGGCCGAATCGCCGGAGACGGAGATCGTCGTGCTGACCATGCAGGACGAGCCGGCCTATGCCCGCGAAGCGCTCGGCGCCGGCGTGCTCGGTTACGTGCTCAAGGAAGCCGCGGACACCGAGTTGATCCAAGCCGTCCGCGCGGCCGCGGTCGGTCAGAGCTACCTCAACCCCCGGCTCGGGGCGCGCGTTGCGGCCGAGCCGCCGCCCGGTCCGCCGGGTGGCCTGTCGGACCGAGAAGTCGAAGTGCTGCGAATGATCGCGCTCGGCTACACCAACGTGCAGATCTCTCAAGAGCTGTTTCTATCGGTGCGCACGGTCGAGACCCATCGTGCCCATATCCAGCAGAAGCTCGGGCTCTCGGACCGCGCCGAGCTGGTCCGCTACGCGCTCGATCACGGGCTGGTCGACGACCACTGAAACGCGGGGTCACTCCCGAGCCGCCCGCGTGAGCACGAGCAACGGGCAGCGGGCGGTGCGCGCCAGCAAGACGGCATGGCCCGTGTACACGATTCGCACAAGCTAAGCCGCGGCCTCAGGTCCGGCATGAGGGGACGGCCGCACGGCGGGTGCGTAATTCTTACGGATGGGCGGCCGAGGGATCTCCGGATGGCCGGCCCGATTGGCCGACCTACCTTGAACTGGCGACAGATCGGAGAAACCCATGTTCGACAATGTCATCGTCGGAGTGGACGAACATGAGGGCGGCCGCGACGCGATCGAGTTGGCGAAGCGACTGGCCACGCCTTACGCGGAGGTCAGGCTCGCCTACATCGTCACGGCCGGCTCCAAACGGGGGTCGGCCGACCAGAGCCTCCACGACCGCGGCCGTGAAGTGCTCGCCGACGCGCGCGAGGACACGGGGATCGAGGCCCGGCTGAGCTGCATCTGGTCCTCCTCGGTCGGGCGGGGGCTGCACGAGCTGGCCGAGTACAAGGGAGCCGATCTGCTCGTCGTGGGCTCGACTCGCCACGGGCTGCTCGGCCGGGTCGCGATGGCCGACGACACGCGCGCGGCGCTTAACGGCGCGCGTTGTGCGATAGCCGTCGCCCCGTCGGGCTATCGAGCGCAATCCGCTCCGCTGCACGAGATCGGCGTCGGCTACGACGGTTCGCCGGAGAGCGAGCACGCGCTCGGCGTGGCCCGAGCGCTCGCGACCCAGCACGAGGCCAAGCTGTCGGCGTTCGAGGCGATCTCGATACCGACACCCACGTCGTTCATACCCGGCAAACACCAAGCCGAGGCGATCGACGCCTTGCTCGAGGACGCCCGCGCGCGGATCGCAAAGCACGGCGACGTCGAGCCACGCGCCGAGTACGGAGACCCAGCCGAGGAGCTCGCGCTGTACGGCGCCACGCTCGATCTGCTCGTGATCGGCTCGCGCGGCTACGGGCCGATCGGACGCATTGCGCACGGCAGCGTCGCGCAACAACTCGCGCGAACGGCCCGCTGCCCGCTGCTCGTACTAACCCGCGGGGCCCCTGGGCCAGATACCGCGGCGCTGGTCGAGGATGTCGACGCGACGGTTCCGCCCCCCCGACCTGACGGTGATGAGACCTCCGGGGACGGAGAACCGTCGGTGCCCACCGGAGTCGAAATCGAACGCAAGTTCCTGGTCGAACAGGTACCCGATGAGTTGAGCCGCTATCCGTCGGACGAGATCGAGCAGGGGTACCTGGCCGTGACGGACGAAGGCACGGAGGTGAGGCTTCGCCGTTACGGGACGCAGATGTTCATAACCATCAAGGGCGGTGGCGACGAGGCACGCGTCGAAGAGGAAATCGAGCTCGATCCGCGCCGCTTTGACTCGCTCTGGCCGCTCACCGAAGGTCGCCGTCTGGGTAAGCGTCGATATCGAATCCCGGCCGGCGGCGACCTCACGATCGAGCTGGACGTTTACGAAGGCCGCCTGGCCGGTCTGGTGACGGCGGAGGTCGAGTTCGACTCGGCCCGGGCCGCCGCCGCGTTCGACCCCCCACCGTGGCTACGTCACGAGATCACCGACGACCCGAGATACAAGAACAAACGGCTGGCGACCGCCGACGGCCCGCCAGGTTGACGGCGAGCCTAGCCCAGGTAGTAACTGGGTAACGCGCCATCGGGCAGGGCGACGCGCCGGCCCGAGACGGTCCAGGCTCGGATGTGCATCCAATGACGCTTGGGTCCAGAAGCCCACGGCTCGAGCCCGAGAGCTTCCAGGCGCTGGATCTCGCGCGGGTCGGTCACCTCGTCGGTGACCCCGTGCATGATCACGCTCCAGCCGGTCCGTGAGATCTCGTCGATGCCGTCGATCTCGAACGCGGCCTGCGCCGCGCGCAGCAGCGCATGAAACTTCGAACCGGAAGCGGTTCGGAACACGACCGAGTTGGACCGCTGGTCGAACACATAGTTCACCGGACGGATCAATGGAGGCCCGTCCATGCTGACCGCCAGCCGGCCGAAGTGACACGAGGCGAGTAGTCGCAGGCACTCGTCTCGCGAGAGAGTGAGGAAGCTACTCACACGAATCTCGGACATGCTGGACAGTTATGCGGAATGTGCCGACCCCGCCATCGGATCGATTCACGGTAACCAATCCGTAGAAATTACGGACCCCAACCGGCGTACACCCCGATACCGGCCATCGCCAGGGGCCATACCGTCAATGGGCAAGTGACCTGCCCAAAGAAGCCCAGATGAGCGGCCCGGTCGTGTGCGTCGTCGGCGCTGGCACCGCCGGGCTGGAAGGACTTCTGAGCGCGCGTGCGCGGCTCGGGCCAGCAGCCGAGCTGCGGCTGATCGCGCCGAACCGCGAGTTTCGCTACCGCCCGATCAGCCACGATTCGCCGCTTCGCCCCGCGCGCGAGCGGTCGATCCCGATCGCCATGGTGGTGGCCGACGTCCAGGCGGAGTGGAACGTCGATTGCGCCGAGGTCGTGCGAGCCGGCGAGCGACAGGTGGTGACTCGGGACGGGGACACGGTCGAGTTCGATTTCCTGCTGCTGGCCGCCGGGGCGCGCTCGCGGCGCTGCTTGCAGCACGGATATACGTGGGAGCGCGGCCAGGATCCCGGCTTCCTGGACCAGATCATTCTCGACCTCGACGCCGGTAAGGCGCGGTCGATCGCGGTCGTCGTGCCCCGCGGCGCGCGCTGGCCGCTGCCCGCCTACGAACTCGCCCTCGTCATCGCCTGGTCGTCATCAGCGGCGGACGCGCGCGTCACGCTGATCACCGCCGAGGACCGGCCGTTGGGAGCGCTCGGACCCGCCGCGGCCGACGCGGTGACGCGCGAACTCGACCAGGCCGGGTCGAGACGGTGGCCGGCGTCGAGGCACTGGATGATCCAGCGCGAGCTTCGCCCGTAGCCCCGCCGCCGGTGACGCTCGTCCGAGAACGGCCCGGGATCGCCGGCGACGCCCTGGTCGGCCGGCCGAGCGATGCGGCTCGCGTACACATGGGCGCCGGCGCCATACGCCAGTTCGATCGGCTGATCGCGCTCCCCACCATGACGGGTCCCGCGATCGCCGGTGTCCCCACCGACGCAGCCGGGTTCGTCCAGGTCGACCGGTCGCTGAGGGCTTGGGGTAACGAGCCCATCTGGGCCGCCGGAGGCTGCATCGCGACCCCGCTCGAGCACAGCGCGCTCTCGGCCCAGCAAGCCGACGCGGCGATCGCGGCGATCGCCGCGGCGAGCCGCGGATCGCGGGACATCGAGGCGCCGGGGGTGCCCGAGCTGTCGGGCATCCTGCTCACCGCTCAGCGTGATCGCTGGTTGGCCGAGAACCCACGCGGGACGCGTCAGCCGTCGACTCGCTGCCTGTGGTGGCCGTCCGGGCGAGCGGTGGGGCGAATGCTCGCCGCCCGGATTGCCGTTTGGGATCCGTCCGTCGGCAGCACCTTTCCGGACCCTCCCGACGGGTTGACGGTGCGCACCCCGGTCCTGCTGGGTGGCCCTGCGCCGGTGGCGCCGGACTCCGGCGAGGTGACCGACGCGGTACGCGAGGCACGGATCCACGACATCGAGCACCGCCAGCTCCGCGCCGTCGGACGGCGCGAGCACGAGGCGGAGTCGGAACTACAGAGACTGCGGACTGGCCTACAGACGCTCGCCGACCGCCAGCAAGAGGTGATCCGCTCGCTGCGGCGGCAGGGATACCTTCGCGAACACCGCGACAGCGCCCGGTAGCCGGTGGCGCGTCGACGCGGCCTGAATGGTCAACACGATAAGTGGTTGATGAGGAAGCTCTTCGACAAGGTCGGATGGCGGACGCCGGCACCTATGATCGGGAAATCCACCGATGAGAGCATTCACCATTGTCAAATGTGATCCTGGTCATTGAGGACGAGGCGGGCATCGTCGACTTCCTCGAACACGGGCTGCAGGCTCACGGATTCGAGGTCATCTCGTCGCGCGACGGGGCCGCCGGGACGGATCAGGCGCTGACCGGCAAGGTCGACCTCGTCGTGCTCGACCTGATGCTTCCGGAACGGAGCGGATTGGCGGTCCTGGCGGAGTTGCAGCGTGTCAAGCCGACGCTGCCGGTGATCATCCTCACGGCGATTGGCGACGTGGAACAGCGAGTCGTCGGACTTGACGCCGGCGCGGTGGATTATCTGACCAAGCCGTTCTCGCTCAACGAGCTCGCGGCCCGGATCAGGGCACAGCTCCGTGTCACTGCGCAAACTCAGTCGACCACGATCGGCGCCGACGATTTGCGGGTCGACCTGCTCGACCGTAAGGTCCGTCAGTACGGCGAGTTGGTGAGCCTGTCGACGACCGAGTTCGAGCTGCTCGTGTACCTGCTGCGCAACCGGGGGCACGTGCTGTCACGCGAACAGATCCAACGTGCCGTATGGGGGTATAACCACGACCCCGGCACAAACGTCGTCGACGTATATATCGGGTACCTCCGGCGCAAGCTGCGCCGAGGTGAGCGCCCGGCCCCGATCACCACCGTGCGCTCCGTCGGCTACCGCTTCGATGCAGCTTGACACCCGGTTGCCGCTGCGCTGGCGGCTGACCGGTTGGGTAGCGTGCCTCATGGTCGTGGCGGTGGCCGCGATCTTTCTCGTCGTCTACGAGGACACCGGCTCGCACCTGCGTACACAGATCAACCGCGATATCACGCTCGAGACAAGTCAGCTGTCACAGGCCGTAAGGGCGTTTCACGGCCACACACCGCGCGCGATCGCCACCGCCGCGGGCAGTTACCTCGCAGAGGATCCCTACAGCGCGACGGCGACACTGTTATTCGTGCTCACCCCGGGCGCCCCGGCGGCGAGCAACCATCCCGAGCTGTTCAAGACACCGGCTCCCGAGTCGGGCGAATCACCGGCCATCCAGGCGACCGAGGCGGCTCAGGCGCGGGCGCTGACCGTGCCCCACCTCGGCTACTCGACTCGCATCGTCCCCGACGTCGGTCGGGTGCGAATCCTCGAACGGCGTGCTCGCGTGGGCCAGATCACCGTCGTCGTCGCCGCCGGCGAGCCCCTGGTGACCGTCGAGCGCGCCCAGCATGCCATCGCGGCCGTGTTCCTGCTCGCCAGCGCCGTTACCATCGCGCTGGCCGTCCTCGCCTCTTACTTCGCCGGCCGTCGCGTTTCTGCGCCGTTGCGCCGACTCACGGCGGTGGCCAAGCGGATTGACGCCGGCGAGCTCGAGCCGCGGGTGGAACTCAGCCCAGGCACCGGCGGCGAGGTCCGTGTCCTGGCCGAAGCGTTCAACCATATGCTCGACCGGCTCGCCGAGGCGTTCGCGAGCCAACGCGAGTTCGTCGCCGACGCCTCACACGAGCTGCGCACGCCGCTGACGGTGATTCGCGGCCAACTCGAGGTGCTCGAGGCCCAGCGTAATCCACCGGAAGCGGAGGTCCGACGGATCGAGCGACTCGTACAGGCGGAGGTCTCGCGGATCAGCCGGTTGGTCGATGACCTGCTCGTGCTCGCGCAGGCCGAGGAACCCGACTTCGTGCGCGCGCAGGACATCGATGTGCGCCCGTTCGTCGACGAGCTCTGGGATGGGGTCAGCCTGATCGCCGATCGACAGTACGAACTGGGACCGATTCCCGAGGGCACGCTGCGCGCCGACCCAGACCGACTCGCCCAAGCGCTGCGCAACCTCGCCCGCAATGCGATCGAGCACACCTCGCCAACCACCGGCCTCGTCCGGCTCGAGGTCGCCGGCGCGCCGCACGGCCGGCTCGCGTTCGAGGTCGTCGACGACGGACCCGGCATTCCGCCCGCCGAACGGGAACGAATCTTCGAGCGCTTTCACCGAACCGACGTCGCGCGGGCACGATCCGCCGGCGGAGCGGGACTTGGGCTGGCGATCGTGCGCGCGATCGCCACCGCCCACGACGGCGAGGTTCACGCGGCCGACCCCGCCGATGGCGCCGGCGCGCGGATCGAGCTCTTGCTGCCCGGGTTCGTGCCGGCCCTGAGCCCGACCGTAGCGGCGACGATGTGACTGCGTCGTGGGCGTTACTGGGCGGCGCTGAGTTGGACTCGGCCGCCGACGTCGACGGTGAACCCGTCCAGTCCGAAGTGCTCGTGTAGCAGGCGCGGCACATCCGCGCGCGTGACCGGAGTCACCGAGGTTTGCGACGGCGTCTGAACAGTCAGTACGAGCTCGTCGCGATCGGTCAGTGACACCCGGGTTCCATCGCGATGGTGGGTTGTGACCATCAAGCCGGTGACAAACGGAGACGTCGGATAGGTGGCGGTATACCAGTTGCTGGTCTCCACGTCGATGAATGGCACCGGCTCCGGGAGGAAGGCGTAAAGGTCTCGCCAGTCGGAGCCGTCGTCGGTCTGCAGCACCAGCAGTGGACCATCCTCAACCACGCGATAGGACCAGCCGGCCTGCTCGAAGACCCGGCCCGCGCCGAAGGGGATCGGTTGCAGCAGCGTCCCCACGCCGAAGCCGACATCGGCATGCCACACCGTGCCCTCGGCCTCGACGCGGAGGACGAGATGAGTGCGGGGCCGGATGGTTCCGGGGGGCGCGCCGGCGCGAACCCGGGCGAGCATCATCTCCACCCGTGCGCCCAGTTGCTCGAGCGCCGCTTTGAAGAGCAGATTCTGTTCAAAGCAGTAGCCGCCCCGACCGCCGGAAACGAGCTTGCGCGCAAGCGCGTCGTCGTCGAGCGACACCGGCACCCCGCGGTGGGGATCGAGATTCTCGAACGGGATTGAGCAGGCGTGCGCGAGGTGAACCTCGGCCAGCCCCGGACGTCCGCTCAGGCCGAGCCGGTCCAGATACGCGTCGAGGTCGAGCACCCCCGGCACGGTAGCGGGAGGCGAAACGAGCCGGCGATCTGATCGAGCGGGCCCGGTCTCAGAGCGTGATCGTCGTCCCCACGGCGCTCATCACAAACGCGTCCGGAAACCGCGAGGCGAGCCGGTGAACTGCCTTCCAGCCCGTGCAGTGGGCGGGCACCAGAAGCGACGGCGCCAGCTCGGCGAGCGCGTCAACCGTCGGATCGATGATTCGCTCGAACATCGGACCGCTGAGGTGAAAGCCACCGATGATCGCCGCCAGGCGATCGACGCCGGTCAGCTCGCGCGCGTAGCGGACGGTGTTGACGATGCCGGCGTGGCCACACCCGCTGAGAACCACCAGTCCGCGGTCGCGGAGGCTGACCACCAGTGCCTGATCGTCCAGGATCAGCGGGTCGGCGCGCCAGCCGTCCTCCCCCCACGCTTCGTGGCCCGCGAACCCCGTCTCAAACGCCGTGGTGCGGTCGACCTCGCCGGTGATCAGCGCCGACCCGTCGAGCAGGAATGACGGCTGGCGTTCTTCGATGATCTCGAAGCCCATTCCGTGGAGCGCTCCGCGACTCGTCGCGGGCAGCTCGGCGGGGTCGAGGCCCGGGAAGATGATCCGGCGCCGGTTCCAGAACTCGGGATGGATCATCACCGGCACGCGGGTACGCCCGAGCGCGCGGACCAGGCCTTCCATCCCGGTGACGTGATCCCAGTGGCCGTGGCTGAGCACGATCACCTCCACGTCAGCCGGCGAGATCCCGAGCCGCCGCATGTTCTCGATCATCCCGTTCGGAGATACCCCGGTATCGAACAGCAGCGTCCGCTCGCGTCCGCCCTTCTCGATCCTCACCAGCGCGGAGAACCCCGGCTCGGCGATCAGCGCGTCCGGCACGCCGGTCGCCGGACTCGTGCGCGCGTCCGCGGTCGGCAGTCCGCCCAGCAGCGCCTTGGGCCAGTTGAGTCGCGACACCGCGCCCTGATCGACCAGCAGAGCATCGGTCAGGTTGTCGATCAGCACCGTGACCGCGATCCGGTCGACCGGTTCGAGCTCGATTCGGGTCATCGCCCCTGCCTCGTGATCGTGCGCCGCGTCATGACCGGGACTCGAGCAGCCGAAGCCAGACCTCGCTGACCGACGGATAGGACGGGACAGCGTGCCACAGCGTTTCCAGTTTCACCTTGCCGACGATCGCGGTGGTGGCCGAATGGAGCAGCTCCGCGATTTCCGATCCGAGGAAGGTAGCGCCGACGACGGTGTCGCTCGCTCGGTCCACGATGAGCTTGGCCTTACCGATGTAGCCGTCGCGGAGCAGGCTCGCGCCGGCGACCGAGCCGAGGTCGTACTCGAGCGCCTCCACGTCGATGCCCTGCTCGCGGGCGCCCGACTCCGTGAGCCCCACCGACGCGACCTGGGGATCGGTGAACACGACGGCGGGCACCACGTCGTGGTCGGCGACGTCGCGGTAGCGCAGGCCGTCGGTTGGGCGTCCCTCGGCCCGCGCGGCGATGACATCGCCGGCGATCCGTCCCTGGTACTTGCCCATGTGGGTGAGCAGGGCACGGCCGCAGATGTCGCCGACGGCGTAGAGCCAGTCACCGCCGCCGAGCACCGTCATGTGGTCATCGGTGGCGATGTAGCCGTGTGACCGGCTGACGTCGATCCCGACCCGGTCCAGGCCGATGTCGGCGGAGGTCGGGCGCCGTCCGGCGGCGACGACGATCTCGTCGACCTCGAACGTCGATCCGCCCGCGGTGAGGGTGGCGGGTCCCCCGTGGATCATGCCGACCCCGGTGTCCTGCGCTTGGGGACGCCGGACCGAGCTCACCTCGGTGCCGACCAGAACCGTGATGCCGAGCTTGCCGAATACCTCGGCCATTACCTCGCCGACGAACGGCTCCTGGTTAGCCAGCAAGGCGGGCAGCAGCTCGACGATCGTCACCTCTCGCGCGCCCAGTCCTTTGAGCCACGTGGTCGATTCGCAGGCGACGACCCCGCCACCGATCACCGCCACCCGGCCGGGCACCTCGCGGAGGTTGGTGACATCGCGCGAGGTCCAAGGGAGGGCCTCGCGTAGGCCTTCGACCGGCGGTACGGCAGCCGTCGTTCCCGTCGCGACCACCACGGCTTGGCGAGCGCGTAGGACGCGGCTCGTGCCGTCCGCCGCCGTGACCTCGACGGTCTTCTCGCCGGCCAAGCGCCCCCAACCGCGGACGACGTCGATCCCCGCTGCATTGGCCCACTTCACCTGGCCGGCGTCGTCGTGGTGGTGGGTGAACTCGTCGCGCCTGGCCAGGACCGACTCGAGATACGGCGGGCCGGTCAGTATTTCCGTCACGCCCGGCAGCGACCGCGCGCAGTTCACCAGCTCGACCGGCCGCAGCAGCGCCTTGCTCGGCATGCACGCCCAATAGGAGCACTCCCCGCCGACGAGCTCGGCCTCGACGATGACGGCGGTCCTCGAGCTCCCCTGGATCGCGTAGTGCGCCGCGTTCTCGCCGGCCGGGCCGCCGCCGATCACAACGACATCCCAGGTTTCCCCATCCCCTGCGGCGTGTACTGACATGTTGCTCCTCTCGTGGCTCGCGCGGACGGCCATTATTTACAGCGGGAGGCCACGATCGCCGACCAGGTCCTTCATCACCAGCGTGGATCTCAGTCGCTGGACGCCAGGTAGCTCCGCCAGCCGTTCGTCGTACAGGCGGCGGTAGGCGGCCAGGTCCCGCGCGACCACGCGCAGCAGGTAATCGGGCTCGCCGAACAGCCGCTGCGCGGTGACGATCTCCGGCACCATCGCCACCTCGCTCTCGAACGCGGCCACCGTGGCGCGGTCTCCCTGGTGCATCGTGACGAACACGATGGCGGCAAAGCCAAGTCCGACTTTCGTGGGGTCGACATCGGCGTGGTAGCCGCGCACGACGCCGGTCGCCTCGAGCTCGCGCAACCGGCGCTGGCAGCGGGACACGCTTAGCGGGATCCGACCTGCAAGTTCGGTGACCGTTACGCGGCCTTCGTCTTGAAGCTGGACAAGGATTCGACGATCAATAGGGTCTAATCCCATTATCTTCCTGCAATTATGGCGAACTACCCGGATAAAAGCCAGAATTGCGCTCAAGAGCGTTGATAGCTTGCCTCAGCATGCCAGTCGGGTCGTTCGTGGCCTTTGCGACGTTGGACATCCTGCTCGTGATCACGCCGGGGGCCGACTGGGCATTCGCGATCGCCGCCGGACTCGCGGGTCGCAACGTCCGCGCGTCGGTGGCCGGCCTGGCTGCCGGGTACCTCGCACCAGCCGCCCTGGTGACGGTTGGCGTAGGAGCGCTGATGGCCCGCGATCCCCTCGCGCTAAGCGTCCTGACGCTGGTCGGAGCTGCCTACCTGGTGTCCGTGGGCATCGCGGTCACCCGGCGCCCCGCGCCACTGCTCGGCGACCGCCGGACGGGCCGCACTCCGTTCGGAGCCTGGCTCCGCGGCGCGGCGGTGAGCGGCCTCAACCCCAAGGGCCTGCTGATGTTCTTCGCCCTGCTGCCGCAGTTCGTCGCCTCGCGTGCGCCGTGGCCGGTTCCGCTTCAGCTCGCGGCTCTGGCCTGCTTTCACATCGCGGCGTGTGGGATCGTCTATCTATGGGTCGCGCTGGGTGCACGCCGGCTCCTGCGCTCGCGGCCGCGAGCCTCCCAGCTCGTGGGGCGCGCCTCGGGCATCAGCATGATCGCGATCGGGCTCGGGCTGACCGTCGAGCGCGCGCTTGGCGCGTGATGATGTCCGCATGACCGATCCCGGAAACGCGGTGGCGGCCTGGCTCGCCAGTCGGGCCGACGAGATGGCGGAGCTGCTCGAGCAACTCGTGGCCGTCGATACGGCAAACCCGCCCGGGCGCGGCCTGGGCCGGTGCGGGTCGATCCTGGCGGACGCGCTCGGTCGTCTGAGCCTTTCGCCCGAGCTGATCGAACTGCCGCCGAACGGCCCGCTCGAGGATCCGTGCATCGTCCGTGGCGAGGTCGGCGACGGCCCCCGATCCGTGTACTTCCACGGCCACTTCGACGTCGTTCCAGCCCAGCGCCAGGACCAGTTTCGCCCGCGGCGACGCGACGGCAAGATTTTCGGGCGCGGCACCGCGGACATGAAGGGCGGCCTGGTCAGCATGATCTACGGCGCGGCGGCGGCCAGCGAGCTCGGGCTGCTCGGCGATGGCCGGATCGTGCTGCACCTCGTCTGCGACGAAGAGACCGGCAGCGCGGCCGGCTCGGGATATCTGCGCGAGGCCGGCCTGATCCGCTCCGACGCGCTGGCGATGCTGACCGCCGAGCCGACCGGAGGCGTCGTCTGGCACGCCAGTCGAGGTGCAATCACGATGCGCGTCGAGGTTCGCGGCCAGGAGGCGCACGTTGGTCAGGCGCACCGCGGGGTGAACGCGTTCGAGCGGATGATCCGCATCGCGGCCCCGCTGACCGAGCTCGCGCACGAGCTGCTCGAACGCCGCACGCAGTTCCCGATGGAGGACGACGCCGCGCGCGGTTCGATGCTCGTGGTCGGCGGCGCGGCCGGCGCGGGCGTCAATTTCAACGTCGTGCCGGGGTCGGCGTGGTTCTCGGTCGACCGTCGCTTCAACCCCGAGGAGGATCTCGAGCAGGAACTCGCCCGCCTGACCGATCTGATCTCCAGGGCCGCGGACCGCGAGCACGCCGAAGTGACGATCGAGACCCTCCAGGGCCAACCCGCCGCGAGCACCGAAGTCACCCACCCCGCGGCAGTGACGCTCGCCCGCTGCGTCGCCAAAGTCGAAGGGTCGGCGCCGTGTTTTGAACTGTGCCCGGGGGTCCTGGATACGCGCTGGTATGCGCAGCTGGGGATTCCGGCCTTCGCCTACGGCGCCGGTCGACTCGACGTTTCACACGGTCCCGACGAGTACATCGACGAGGTCCGGATGGCTCGGTGCGCGGCCGTGTACGCGCGTTTCGCAAGTGAAATACGGCCCTGATCGTCGCGATAAAGTGGGCGCGTGGCGGCAGGCGTGGTTGTCGGAGGTCGGATCAGGCTCCACCGCCGAATCGGCGCGACCGCGTCGGTGATCGCGGCGGCCGCGCTGGCGGCACTGGCCGCCGGCTCAGCGGGCGCCGTGACTCTGAAGCGACTCGTCTCCATCAGCGGGAGCGACAGCCAGATCGTGTCGATGGTGCGAGCCGCCAACGGGACGCTCCACTTGATATACCCGCCCGCGGCGAGCGGGAACGCCGGCATGGCCACGATCTCGATCAGCCCGTCGGGCAAGGTCGGGACGCCGATGCAGGCGTTGTCGGGCTGGGGGACGACACAACCGGGCCTCGTGACGCTGGCGGACGGGACGCTCGAGGCGTTCTTCGGGGCGATCTCGCCCACGAACGTCAGCGGCGTGTGGGGGATCACGTCGAGTGACGATGGCGCCACCTGGTCCGCGCCGGCCGACGTCAGCAGCGGATCGAGCGACGAGGCATTCGACTACGCCTCCGGCCTGACCGCCGTCACGTCCGGCGACACGCCCGTGATCAGCATGCCGAACGGCGCCATCGTGATCCAAAAGGGCCTCGGTGTCCGCGCGGACACCTTCGTTCTGACCGGCAAGTTCGACGGCGATGCGTCCGATGTCGACCAGGCCGTCGATGCCGCCACCGGCGAGGTGGTCGACGGCTGGAACTCGATCGCCGGCAAGGGCGGGAACTATCTCCAGAGCGTCGCTCCCACTGTCGGCAAGCCCGAGCTGGTCCCGGGCCAGGTCCACAACCCGCTCGTGTTCGCTGCGCGCGACACCGGTCCTGGTGTGTTCGCCCCCTACACGATCGACGGCGCTCACGTGAGGCTGTTCCGGTACGGAGGCAGCACGGTCGCGGTCGGGAAGCTAGCCGGCGTGGTCGCGACCAACCTCGCCACGGCGACCGGCATCGATGGCCGTATCTGGGTCATCTGGGGACAGGATGGCGGCGCCGATTTTGCGGTCACCCGTTCGAACAAGGCCGTGACGAGGTTTGAACCGATCCAGCGCGTCGATGCCGACACGTTCAGCCTGTGGCGCATCTTCGCCGACGGTCGGCTGGGCCCGCTCGACCTGTTCACCGACCAGATCGCCAACACCAAGAGGCTCGTTACCCCGGGCCTGTACTACGGCCGCGTGCTCCCCGAGCTGTCCGCCGACGTCCTCGTCCATGAGGTCAAGGGCCCCAAGGGCAACGTGACCGCGGTCAAGCTGACCGTGAGGGTGACCGACGCCGGGGATCCCGCCGCCGGCGCCACCGCCGGCGCCGATGGGCAAAAGGCCAAGACGGACCGAACCGGCACCGCCGAGCTGAGCCTCGGCCGGCTGGCCAGCGGACGGCTCACGGTAACCGTCACCGATCCCGGCTACCGGCTGCTGAGAACGGAAGTCAACCTCTGACCGAAAACCTCACGCGGGCGCCGTCGTGATCGTTTGATCCATAGGGCCTCTCGAACCACAACAGAGGCCGCCGGACTGCGACGAAAGGACCCGATGAGCCCCTCAAGCACAGCGACGCGACCCCTCCGGCGGGGCGCCGCCACGATCCAGGACCGCGTGGACGCCCTCGACTGGGATCAACTCCGGGAACAGCTCGACTCGATCGGGCACGCGGTCACCCCGCCCTTGCTCGACCAGCGCGAGACCCGCGAGCTCTCCGACCTGTTCGACGGTGGTCGCTTCCGGTCCACGATCGAGATGGCGAGGCACAACTTCGGCGATGGGCGCTACCGCTATTTCGATCACCCGCTGCCGGACGTGATCGCCGAGCTGCGCAGCTCCTTTTACCGCGAGCTGGCGCCGATCGCCAACGATTGGGCGGAGCTCCTGCGCGGCGACAACGTCACCTTCCCGCTCGAGCACGAGCACCTGCTCGAGCGCTGCCGCGCCGCCGGCCAGGAGCGACCGACCCCGTTGATCCTGCGCTACGGGCCGGGCGACTGGAACGCGCTGCACCAGGACCTGTACGGCGATGTGTATTTCCCGTTCCAGATCCTCACGATCCTGTCCGAGCCGGACGTCGACTTCGAGGGCGGCGAGTTCGTCCTGGTCGAGCAGCGTCCGCGGGCCCAGAGTCGCGCCCACGTGCTGCGTCCACCCCGAGGCGCGTTCGTGATCTTCCCCACCCAGCAACGGCCACACACGGGCAAGAACGGCTACTACCGCGTCGGGATGCGCCACGGCGTCGCAACGATCACCCGTGGCCAGCGGACCGCGCTCGGCGTGATCTTCCACGACGCCGGGTGATCCAGCAAGCACCAGCGGCCCGCTCGGCGTGATTCGCCTCGCGGGCCGCTGGTCTGTGCCCCTCGTCGCCCCCAGTCCGGCCGCGAACGAGAGTCCCTTCTCGCCGCCGGATGTGTGTCAGTTCGAGTACTTGGCGTGGCACGCCTCGAGCTGCGTCACGTCGGTGCCGGCTCCCGCGAGGCAGGTAGTGAGCTTCTGGGCGCTGTTCAGCGCTTGCTGACCGGCGGAGCTCGCGGGGCCGCCGGAGTTCGACAGCTGCTGCTGGGCCTGCTTGATGACCTGCTGGGTCTGCTGCAGACCGCTCTTGACGGCCTGGTTGGCGGTGTTCTGGGCCGGCTGAATGACGGTGAAGAACACGACGGCGAAGATGAGCAGTGACGCGGCCATGCCGGCCGGCCAGATCCGCCAGTTACCAGTGACGAGAACCATTATTAACTCCTGTTGTGTAGATGTGGGTGTGGTTGTCGGTACGTCAAACGGCTGTGGTGGCAAGTTGTGCGAGCGCGGCTTCCCAATCGATCGCGAGCTCGCGATCGTCCCCGTCGGGCATCCGCTTGGCGGGCACCGTGTTGCCGGGATAGAGCAGCGGCACCGCCGCCGCCGGAACCGGGTTGCCGACCTGGATTTGGTACGGGGGCCGGCCCTCGGCGAAGACCGTCAGGGTGAAGGCGTACATGTCGACGCGCTTCTGGTTGCGCATCCCGAGCGGCTGCGTCTCGACGATGACCGCCTTACACGGCTCGCCTTGGTCGAGGATCCGCGCCGCCGATCCCGTCTTGGGATCGCCGGCACTGGCCAGCGTCACCGTCGGCGGCTGCTCGCGGGGCGACAAGGCGACGCGGCTGTGGTCGTCCCGATCGACGCGGACCGCGACCGTTGCTCCCGGCATCGCGAGCTGCGGCAGGATCGTCGCCTTGACGGCCTGCCGGCAGGTGGCGGTATAGCGCGGCACGTCGTCGACCGCGACCTCGAGCGTGAACACGCAAACGTGGGAGGGATCGAAGTCCGCTCCGGTGCTCACGCCGGTCTGCTGGATGCTGACGATGATTCCGCGGCCCAGCAGACCCTCTTCCAACAGTCCCTTGGGGACCGATCCGGTCAGGTTTCGCATCTTGTTCAAAAGGCCCATCTTGTTCCTCCTCTGGGGAACGTCGAGTTGATGCGTGGCAGCTTGATCAGGGCCAGCAAAGCCGGACCAAAGGACCGCCAAAGGCCCGTTTTGGTTCGGTCGAGGGGGGCGGTAACCTTGGGCGGACGGTGGCCGGCGGCGTTTCTCGTTTCGGGGTGCTCGGTGCGTTGGTGTTCGAGCGCGACGGGCAGTCGGTGCCGCTACCCAGCGGCCGTCAGCGGTCGCTGCTTGCCTTGTTGCTGCTGGCCGGCGGCGTCCCGCTCTCGCGCGACCGGCTGATCGATGAGCTGTGGGGCGAGCGCCCTCCGGCCAGCGCGGTGTCCGCACTGCACGTGCACCTGTCGAAGCTGCGGGGCCTGCTCGGCGACCTGCTCAGCCTGGAAGCGGCCGGCTACGCCCTCCGGGCGGGCGCCTTCGAGCTCGACGTCTGGCGTTTCGATGCCCTTGTCGAGCAGGCGAGAAACGAGCCAGAACGGGCGGTGGCTCTGCTGCCCCAAGCGCTCGGCCTGTTTCGCGGCGAGCCGCTGTCCGACGTGGCCTGCGAGGGAAGCGTCGCGCAGTGGCGCCGGGCCCTCGAGGAGAAGCGGATGCAGGCGATCCTGCTGCGGATCGACTCCGAACTTGCGGCCGGCGCGGCGGGCGAGTTGGTGGCCGAGCTCGAGCGCCTGGCGAGCGAGCATCCGTTCGAGGAGCGGCTGTGGGGCCAGCTGATGGTCGCGCTCTATCGCGCCGGGCGCCAGGCGGATGCCCTCGAGACCTACCAGCGCGCGCGCCGGCGGTTCGCGGCCGAGCTCGGCCTGGAGCCGGGCGATCAGCTCGGGCGCCTGCAACAGCGAATCCTCGATCGAGATCCGACCCTGAATTCACAGACACCGTCGGAGCCGACTCCCCCGCCGGCGGCGCCGGCCGAGCCGGCGCCCGAGCAAGCGCCGGCGCGCGCGCCGTCCACCCTGCCGCGACCGCTGACCCGGCTGGTGGGGCGCGAGTGGGAGCTCGAGATGTTGGCCGCCATGCTCGCCGATCCAGACATCCGGCTGATCACGCTGACCGGGCCGGGCGGAGTCGGGAAGACCCGTTTGCTGCTCGAGCTTGCCCGCCTCCACGAGCCGAAGTACCTCGATGGGACGGTGTTCGTTCGGCTCGAGCGGCTGACCGACCCGGCGCTGGTGGCGGCCGAGATCGCCAGCGCGCTGGCCCTGCGCGGCGACGGCGAGGGGCCCGGGGCCGACGGACTGAGCGGCTACCTGCGAGAGCGGGAGTTGCTCCTGGCGATCGACAACTTCGAGCACTTGCCGGCGGCGGCCATGCTGATCGCCGAGCTGCTCGCAGTCGCGCCGAGCATCGGCGTGCTGGTCTCGAGCCGGACGGCGCTGCGGATCCGCGGTGAGCAGGTATTTGAGGTCGAGCCGCTGCCGCTACCGGCCAGCGACAGCGACCTGGAGGCCAGCGAGAGCCCGGCCGTGCAGCTGTTTGTGCAGTCGGCGCTGGCCGCGAACCGCAAACTCGAGCTCGACGCCGGGGTGACCCGCGCGGTGGCGCGGATCTGCCGGGCGCTGGACGGCCTCCCGCTGGCCATCGAGCTCGCCGCCTCCCGCGCACGCTGGCTCTCGCCGGCCCAGATCGCCGACCAGCTCGCGCAACCGCTGGCGATCGGAGGTCAGGGCCTGCGGGATCTGCCCGACCGTCAACAGACCCTCCAGGCGACGATCAGGTGGAGCTACGACCTGCTCACCGCCCGAGCGCAGGAGGTGTTGCGCGGCGCGGGCGTCTTCCTCGGCGGCTTCACCCTCGCCGCGCTCGAGGCGGCGGCCGACCGCCCGGTGCACGCCGAGATCGATGAACTGCTCGAGGCCAGCCTCGTCCGCCGCCAGGCCGAGGTGGGTCGCTTTGAACTGCTCGAACTGGTGCGCGCCTTCGCCCTCGAAGAGCTCGAGGCCGGCGGACGGGCGTCCGAGCCGCGAGCCCGTCACCGCGGCTACTTCGCGACGTTCGTCGCCGCCGCCACCGAGGCCTTCGATCAGGGCGGGGCGCCGGCCGAAGTCGCCGCTCCCCTGCTGGCCGATCACGCCAACATCCGTGCCGCACTCGAGGACGCCATCGAGGCCGGGGACGAACCGCGGGCGCTCGCCCTCGCCCTCGGCCTGCGCCCGGTATGGCTCGCCGGGATGCTGCGGCAGGAGAGTCAGGAGCTCGCGCAGCGGCTGTTGGACCGGTTCGAGATCCCGGGTACCAGTGAGGTCGCGCTACTGCGGGCGGTCGCGTTCCTCGACTACACGCCCAGCGCCAAGGGCTGGCATCAGCGGCTCGTGGCGCGGGCGCGGGAGATCGGCGACCGGGAGACGCTGGCGATGGCCACCGGCAATCTCTTCGGGCAGGCCGTCAACGCGCACGACCACGACGAGATGCGTCGCCTGCAGCCGGCGTTGCTCGACCTGGTCACCCCGGACGCCAGCCCCAAGGCGCTGGGATGGATTCACTACTTCCTGGCCATCGACGCCTACGTCGACGAGCGGTTCGACGCGTCCTGCGAGCACGCTTCGCTGAGCGCCGAGAAGGCGGAGGAGATCCGTCACGAATTCATGCTCGGGAGCGCGATCGGGACGCGGTTGCTCGCGAGGTCGGCCCGCGACGGCGTGATCGAGCAGCCCGCGCTGGCCGAAACGCTCGAGTACATGCGCCGGCCGGGAGTCCAGCCGCTGGCGGCGTTCGCGTTGTGGCTGGTGGCGCGCTATGCGGCGGGCGTCGCGCCCGCGGCGGCGGGACAGTGGCTCGCCCATGCCGAGCGAATCCTGGCCGCGCTCAACTCTCCCCTGTGGCCCGAAAGCACGCTTCGCGACGAGACGATGCAGGTCCTCGGCTTCGATGACCTCACGCCGCTCCTCGCGAGCACTCCGATCCTCGAGCACACGGTGGCGCTCGCCGAGGCCGCCGCGTGGCTGGCCGAGCGCGGCGTGGACGAGCAGGCGCCCCGCGATGGCCCGCGGCGTCTCACCGCCCACGCCTGAACGACGCGGGATTCCAGGATTTGTGCCAGGACTGGAATTTGCCCGCGCGCTGGAAGAGGATTACGCGGCATGCCATTCGATCTGGTCATCGACGTCGAGAACACCCCCGGTGCCCTTGCCCAGGTGGCGGCGGCGATCAGCGATGCGGGCGTCAATATCGCGGCCGCGACGTGTCTCGGGTCGGGCGAGCAGGCGGAGCTCCACATCCTCGTCAAGCACGCGGAGGCGGCCAGGCACTCGCTCGCGATCTCGCAGCTCGCCGTGACGCGCGAACGCGAGGTCGTGGTCGTCGACGTCGAGGACCGGCCGGGCGTGCTGGCCGACCTGACGCGTCAGATCGCCCGCGCCGGGGTCAACCTCGATCTCGTCTACGTCGCCACGCGTAATCGCGTCGTGTTCGGCTCGCCCGACCTCGCGGGCCTGCGCGCCGTGCTCGAGCCGGCCGGCTGACCTCGTTGGAAAACGCTCAGATCGCCGATCGACTCGAGGCGCTGGCCGCACTGCTGGAGCTGAACGACGCCAACCCGTACACGACCCGAGCTTACCGCCGCGCGGCCGAGACAATCCGCGGGACGGCGCTGCCGATGGCCGAGCTGGTGCGCGCCGGGCGGTCCCGCGAGCTGCGCGGGATCGGCCCGGGGATCGAGGCGCGATTGCGGGAGCTCGTGCAGACCGGAAAAATCGCGGAGCTCGCCGAGCTCGAGCGCGAGCTCTCCCCCGAGCTCGTCGGGCTCGGCCGCTACCTCGGCTTGACGGCCAAGCGCTCGGTCGAGCTCGCGCGGTCGCTCGACGTCCATAGCGCCGGGGAGTTTCGCGAGGCGGCCGCCGCCGGGCGCCTGCGGGGAGTTCCCGGAATCGGACCGAAAACCGAGGCCCGGCTGATCGACGCGCTCGCGCGCGAGGGCGAACCGCGGCCATTGCAAGGGCTGCTGCTGAACCAAGCGCGGGAACTCGTCGGTGGCGTCGCGACCGTGCTCGACGGCGAGGTCGCGGGCGACGTCCGCCGCTGGCGCGATTCATGCGAACACCTCGCCGTCGTGTGTGCCGCCACGAACCCCGAGCCGGTGCTGGCGAAATTCGCGGCGCTGGCGCAAATCGTTGCGCTCCTCGAACGGGGCGAGCGGCGCGCGGTCGGGATCACGATCGAGGGGGTGCCGCTCGAGCTCGTCGCCGCGGCCCCGGAAAGGTTCGGGACCGCGTTCCTCCGGGCCACCGGCTCGCCCGCGTACATCGCCGCGCTCGAACCGCTGCCGGATGCCCCCGACGAGCGGACCGTGTATCGAGCCCTGAAGGTGCCGTGGTGTCCGCCCGAGTTGCGCGAGCAGCCGTTCCGCGCCGAGCCGCCGGCGCTCGTCACGGCGGATCAGATCAGGGGCGACCTGCACTGTCACACAACGTGGTCAGACGGACGCGCGAGCGTCGACGAAATGGGCCGCGCCGCGCGGGACCGGGGCTACGAATACGTGGCGATCTGCGACCACACGCCCGCGGTCGGCGCCGTGCGTGGGCTCACCGCCGACGACGTCCGCCGCCAGGGCGAGGAGATCGCGGCGGCGAACGAGCGGCTGGCGCCGTTTCGCGTACTGCGCGGGATCGAGTGCGACATCCTGGCCGACGGGCGACTCGATCTCCCCGACGACGTCCTCGCCGAGCTCGACTGGGTTCAGGCCAGCGTCCACGGCGGTCAGCGAATGCCACGGCGGGAGATGACGCTGCGAGTCGAGGCCGCCCTGCGCAACCCCTACGTCCGTTGCCTCAGCCACCCCACCGGCCGCTACATCAACCGGCGGCCAGAGAACGCACTCGATCTCGATCGCGTGTACGAGGTGGCGCTCGAGCAGGGGGTCGCGGTCGAGGTCAACGGCCTCCCCCTCCGGCTCGATCTCCGCGGCGAGCACGTCCGCGACGCCGTGCGTGCCGGCGTCACGATCGTCTGCTCCACCGACGCGCACTCAGTGGTCGGCCTGGGGAACATGGTGCTGGCGGTGGAGACCGCGCGGCGCGGATGGGCGACCGCCGCGGACGTGGTCAACACTCGGCCACTGAGTGCGATTGTCACTCACGGTTGACCCGATCCGCTGTAGCATGGCCCACGGCTGGCGCTGATCGGGGGCTAACTGGTCAATGGATATGGCCGGGGGCCCCGCTGTTGCTATCTGGGAGCGTGATCGGCCCGGCCGAGGCCGGACGGTCAACAATCATGTTTGGAGGAGGTCCATATGTCGCACGTCACCAAGGCCAAGTCGCTGTGCGCGCTGACGGCCACGTTGGGCGCGTTCGCCCTGTTCGCGGGGAGCGCTTCGGCGAAGATCTTCATGTTCGGATCGAGCTTTAGTAACCCGCCCGCCAACGCCGGCAGCACCTGCGCTCAGGACGGCGTGTCGGGCCCGTCGGCGACCTGCACGCACGTCGGGTCGTTCTATCCCGGAAACTCCGGACACGCCCAGTCGCCGGCCAGCGGGACGGTAGTTGCCGTCCAGCTGACGCCGAGCGCGCCGATGTCGATGGTGGTCAAGATCGTCAACGTTCGCAACCTGTCGAGTAACGAGCACCACGGTCAGGCGCAGGCCACCGCCAAGAGCGGGACGATCCACGTCCCCGGGCCGACGACCAACGAGCTCGAGGACAGCGAGATCCCGATCGAGACGTTCTTCGTCCAGCTCCCGGTCAAGAAGGGCCAGGAGATCGCGATCGACACCAAGAGCAACACCGCCGAGTACTGCGCCGACGGCACTCCCGGCCAGTTGCTGTTCGACCCCGTTCTGCAGATCGGCAAGCCGTTCCGTGGGAGCCAGGGCGTCGACGGCTGCCTGATGCTCGTGCGCGCAGTCGTCGAAAACTAAACCGAACCCTTGAGCGCCGGCGGTCCGAGGGCCACCGGCGCTCGCCGGCGGGCTAGGTGATCACTCGACGTCGAGCACCGTCGCGTTCTCGATCGCCGCGATCAGCGCCTCGGTGTCGACCGCAAACACCGTGTGCGGGGTGCCGGCGGCGCACCACACCGTGGCGAACCGCCGTAGCGAGGCGTCGAGAACCGTGTCGAGCTCTTGGTCGTGGCCGAGCGGGGGAATGCCGCCGATGGCAAAGCCGGTCGCCTCGCGGGCCTGCTCGGCGTTCGCCGCCGCCAGCCCCAACCGCTTGGCGTCGACGCGGCGATCGCCGGCGCACAACACCATCACGGGCCGACCGTCGCGGATGAAAACGAGCGATTTGACGATCTGCCCGGTGTCGCAGCCCACCGCCTGCGCCGCCTCGGCGGCCGTGCGGGCTGAGTCGGTGAGGCTCCGGACTTCGATCTCGAGGCCTCGGGCTTTGAGTCGTTGCTGGACCCTGGCCGCGGTCGGGTGCACGGCGCGGCACGATAGTTCACGGTGGCGCCCGCGGTCTGGAACGCGGGTTGGCCGGGAAGGGGAGGCTGGGTGTCGGCTTCTCCGTACCTGCGGTGGCGCCGCGCCGGCGCCTGGTCGGGGGAGGCGAGCGGCCTTTGTTGGAAATTACAACAGGCAACCTGGCATTAGTCCGGGTCCGAGGCGGAACTTCGGCAGATTCCCGCCACCCCCCGGCGGCTTTTTGCCGAAGTTCGCGGCCGAAATCCGGTTCAGGCATATTTTGCCTTCCTCACGGGTCCAACCAGCCGCGGGCGGCGTTTTCTCGCTCGATTCTTTGTCACCTATTGATAAATCACCGCGCGCCCAACGCCCCTCCCCCGGCGGCCGAGTTCCTCGGCAGCCCAGGGGCGCCGGCCCCGCCTCCTAATACCCCGGGGTGTTCCGGATCACGATCAGGCTGACGATCTTTCCGTCGCGGACCGTGAAGTAGTTGGTCAGGATCAGGTCGTCGGGTAGGTTGGTCTTGTCGAACTCGCCGTCGTAGCGACCACGGACGATCGTCTCGCCGTAGTGCTGGTTGACCTCGGTGACGTCGATCGTGACCTTGTCCCCGACGATCTCCTTGGCGACCCACCGCCGGATCGCCTCGGCGCCCCAGAACTCGCGATGGGCATCGTTGACGAGCGCGTCGTCGGCAAACGTGGCCACGATCCGGTCCTCGTCAAACGCGTTCACGGCGGCCACGTGCTCGGCGACTACGCCATTCAATGCGGTGCTGGTCGTCATGTGAATCCTCCTGGCTGAGGCGAGGTTGGCTTACGGCTACACGTGAAGCTTCGGCCGTCCCCCTGCCGGAGGGTCAAGGGGCTGATTTCCGATTGACCCTCCGGTACGGGGAGACTCGATACTTCTTCGATGCGGTCGAAGGTCACGATCGGCGACTTCTCGCGGGCGGCCCACCTCAGCGTCAAGACGCTGCGCCACTATCACGAGGTCGGGCTGCTCGAGCCGACCGAGGTCGATCCCAGCAGCGGCTACCGCTACTACACCGAGGACCAGATCCCCGTCGCCCAGGTGATTCGCCGCCTCCGCGCGCTGCAGATGCCGGTCGCCGACGTGAAGGCGACCCTCACCGCCCCTGAATCCGCCACCCGCAACGAGCTGATCGTCGCCCACCTGGACCGGCTCGAGGCGGAACTGGCGCAGACGCGCGCGGCGGTCGACGAGCTGCGCGATCTGCTCGAGCGCCCCGATACCCGCGAACCCATCGAGCACCGAACCGTCGCCGCCACGTCCGCGGTCGGCATCCGCGAGGTCGTCGACCGGGCCGATGTCGTGGCGTGGTGGCAGGGCGCCCTGGGCGAGCTCCACGCCACCGTCCGGGCCCAGAAGGTTCAGCCGACCGGGCCGCTCGGCGGCCTCTACGCCAGCGAGCTGTTCCAGCACGGCCGCGGCGAGGCGACCGTGTTCGTTCCCGTCGGCGGGCCGGCGCGTCCCATCGGCCGAGTGGCTGAAATGCTCATACCCGCGGGTGAGCTCGCCGTGATGGTGCACCGCGGCTCGCTCGCGAATGCCGATCTCACCTACGGTCAGCTGGGCGCGCACGTGCTGCGGCACGAGATCAGCGTCGACGGCCCGTTGCGCGAGACCTACCTACGCGGCTTCCTCGACGACGATGACCCGGCCGCCTGGGAGACCGAGATCGGCTGGCCGATCTTCCGCTCCGACACATTGGCGTGAAGGGCTGGCCTGCTCCGGGTAGCCGGAGCAAGGAGGCTCGTCAGCAATACTGCGATGGTGCGAAGAAGGATTCCGGAGGAAGCCGGCCCCGGTAGGGCCGCGAACCACCGAAGCGCTCGGGGCGGGGCGGCATGAGGGGCTCAGAGGCCGCCAGCCGAGCCGGCCAGGGAACCGTGTCCGCGGCCCGATGGACCTCCCGTTTCGTCAGCGGCGAGGTCGTCAAACGCGTCGGGGGCCCCGCTCGCGCGCGGGTAATCCTGCTGTTTGGCGCGGTGCTGGCGCTGAACGGCGCCGACATCGCGACGGTCGGCGCGGTGGCCCCGCAGCTCGAGCACTCGCTGCACATCGGCAACACCAAGATCGGCCTCCTGAGCTCGGTCTCGCTGCTGGTCGGCGCCGTGTTCACGATCCCCGTCGGCCTGCTCGTCGACCGGTTCAAGCGGATGCCGATGCTCGCCGGGAGCATCGTGCTCTGGAGCATCGCGTCGCTCCTCAGCGCGTTCGCTGGCAGCTACTCGACCTTGCTGCTGACCCGGGTGCTGCTCGGAGCGGTGATCGCCACCGCCGGCCCGGCGATCGCCTCCCTGACCGGCGATTACTTCCCCGCCCGCGAGCGCGGCCGCGTGTACGCGTACATCCTCGGCGGCGAGATCGCCGGCACGGCGGCCGGCTTCATCATCTCTGGCAGCGTGGCCAGCCTGATCTCGTGGCGCGCTGCCTTCGTGCTGCTCGGGCTGCCGGGCTTCTGGCTCGCCCGGACGCTCTACCGGACGGTTCCGGAGCCGCTCCGGGGCGGGCAGAGCCGGCTCCAGCCCGGCGCGGTCGATCTCCAACGGCCCACGACGTCGGGCGCATCGGAGACGGCGGAGGGGGATGAGCCAGCCACGCGAGAAGACGATCTCGCGCTCGAGGCGGTCCTGCGCCACGGGGTCAAGCCGAACGAGGCGCTCGTCCTCAAGGAGGACCCGGCCGCGATGGGGCTGGTGGCCTCGGTCCGTTACATCCTCTCGATCCCGACCAACATCCTGTTGATCATCAGCTCGTCGCTGGGCTATTTCTACTTCTCGGGACTGTCGACGTTCGCTCTGTTGTTCGTTCGCGGCCACTACCACACGAGTCAGGCCACGGCGGAGTTGGTACTCGGACTGCTCGTGCTCGGCGCGATGATCGGAACGCTGGTCAGCGGGCGCGTGACTGACCGCATGCTCGAGCGCGGTTTTCTCGAGGTGCGCGTCTGGGTGCCCGCCTTGTGTTACATAGGCGCCACGCTACTTCTGATCCCCGGCGTCCTAGGTGGATCGCTGACGCCGGCGATCTGGTTCGACGTCGCGGGCGCCTCGCTGCTGTCGGCCGCCAACCCCCCACTCGACGCGGCCCGCCTCGACATCATGCCGGCCGGATTGTGGGGTCGTGCGGAGAGCACGCGCACGGTCGTGCGCTCGCTCGCTCAGGCGCTCGCCCCGCTGGTCTTCGGCGGCCTGGCGGATCTGATCGCCGGGATCGCGCCCGAGCAGGCACCGATCGGAACCCATCCCGGCGTGATCTCACCGGGCGCCGCCCGCGGGCTCGAGATCAGCTTCCTGCTGCTGCTGGGGACGCTCGCGGCGGCGGGCGTCTTCCTGCTCCGGGCGCGGGCGACCTATCCGCGTGACGTGGCCACGGCGGCGGCCTCGCAGCAGTCCTCGGAGCCCGCATCGACCGATGTGACGTGGGTCGAGCCGACCAGAGGCGACGGTGACGCGACCGAGCGCACCACCGAACGCACGGCCAGCGACCGTACGTTGCGGCGTCGCAAGCGCAGCCGCTCGCGGAACTCGCCCCCCTCGGGCTAGGTGGCCCCTTTCGCAAGTACGACGACATTCGAGCGGCCCCTGGCGGCGCCCCGCTTCGTCCTCGAATGCTCGTGCATATCCAATGCACGTCGCATTCTGCGTCCTCGCTGTGCACCCGCCAGTGACCACTCTCGGTGTCGCCGTACCCACGAAAGGAACCACCGAGGGTCGCCACCGACCCGTGCCTGCGATGATGCGGCCGTGCTCGCCGTTTTCGCTGCCCACATCAATCAGGAGGATCCGCTCTCCGGACTGGAGATCGGCGAGCGGCCCGAGCCGTCGGCGGCCGACGGCTGGACCACCGTCACGGTCAAGGCCGCCTCGCTCAACCACCACGACCTGTGGTCGTTGCGCGGAGTCGGGCTCCCCGCGGATCGCCTCCCGATGATCCTGGGCTGTGATGCCGCCGGCCTCGATGAGGAGGGGAACGAGGTCGTGGTCCACTCGGTGATCTCTCACGACTCCTGGCGCGGGGATGAGACGTTCGACCCGCGGCGATCGCTGCTTTCCGAGCAGCATCAGGGAACGTTCGCGGCCCGGGTCGCCGTCCCCCGCCGCAACCTGATCGCCAAGCCCCCGGAGCTCTCCTTCGAGCAGGTGGCCTGCCTGCCCACCGCGTGGCTGACCGCCTACCGGATGTTGTTCACGCGCGCGCGGATGGTGCCGGGGATGACCGTGCTCGTGCAAGGCGCGACGGGCGGCGTGGCGTCCGCGCTGACCGCGCTGGCCAGCAGCGCCGGGATCCGGGTTTGGGTTACCGCTCGCTCCGAGGAGAAGCGCGAGCGCGCCCGCGAGCTCGGCGCACATGATGCGTTCGAGCCGGCCGCCCGACTGCCCGAGCGGGTCGACGTGGTGATGGAGACCGTCGGCCGTGCCACTTGGGGCCATTCGATCCGCTCGCTCAAACCCGGGGGGACGCTGGTCGTGTCCGGCGCCACCACCGGCGACCCATCGCCCGCCGAGCTGACGCGTGTCTTCTTCCTGCAGCTGTCGATCGTCGGCTCGACGATGGGCACTCGCGACGAGCTCGAGCGTTTGCTTCGCTTCTGCGTCGAGAAGCGCCTCTACCCCGCGATCCAGGCCATGATGCCACTCCAGGACGCGCGCGCGGGTTTCGAGGCAATGCTGGCCGGAGACGTGTTCGGAAAGATCGTCTTCACTGTCTAGCCGTTCCCGGCAGCGCTGGAGCGAACGGCAGTACACAACCAGCTCACGTAGTTCACCGTGAAACCGCCGCCGTTGGCATCCAGGACGGCGAGGACGGCGTCGAGCAACGCGACTCGGCGGTCCTCCGCCATCAGCATGTGATCCGAGTGGGTCTGGAGCAGCTCGGTGTACTCGACTGCCGTGTACTCACAGCTCCAGTCGTACTGACTGATCGCCGCGCGTTCCAAGCCGTCGGCTTGCTCGATCTCGTCCAGCCACCCCTCGTCCAGGCGCTCGAACCGGCGCGTCTCGGGATGCATCGGGCCGGGGGATTGGCCGAGCGGACCGGCCTCGCGCTGATAAGCCTCGCGCAGCTGATCGCGCAGCGGGTTGCGCTCCCAGTCGACGCCATTCCAGAACGTGGCCAGCGCGCCGCCCGGGCGCAGGGCGGCCGCGGCGCGGACGTAGCGCAGCTCCGGCTTGATCCAGTGCCAGGCCTGGCCCGCGAACACGAGCGCGAACCGCTCGCCATGCGGATCCCAGTACTCGAAGTCACTTTCCTGGATCTCGACGCCGGGGTAGGTGGCGCAGTTTCGCCGTGCGATGGCCGCCATCGGGGCGCTGGGTTCGAGCCCCAGCACCGGGAGCCCGCGCTCCGCGAACAGGATCGTCGCCTTGCCGGTACCCGTGCCCACCTCGAGCCCTCGCTCGCCGGCGGTCGGCTGAGCGAGCTCGAGTACGTCATCGACCAGCGCGGGCGGGTATGACGGCCGGGTCCTGTCATACAGGTCAGCCACGTTGCCGAACAGAAGTCGCCGGGCAGGTGTCATGCGGACAGTGTGGCGTTAACCTGCTCGCCCCACATGGGTGAGCGGCGGCGCAAGGGCTGGGTGGCGGGCGCGCTGGCGTGCGCGGTTGCGACGGTCGCGTGGATGGGCACCGCGTTGGCGGGGGCGCCGCTGCACCGTCCGGCGCGGCTCGGCGCCGTGCCTTCGCCGCCCGCCTCCGCCGCCGTCGCCGGACCTCTGTCCGCGACGACGGCCATGCACGTCACGGTCGCGCTGTCGCCGCGCGATCCCGCCGCGCTGTCCGCGTTCGCCACGGCGGTCTCATCACCGGGCTCGAAGCTCTACGGCCACTACATCTCCCCGCGCCAATTCACCCGACGCTTCGGAGCCGGCAGCGCGGCGATCGACGCCGTGCGCTTGTGGCTGCGCGCGCACGGACTGCATCCCGGAGCCGCGAGCGCGAACCACCTCTCGATTCCCGTGGCCGCCACCGCGGGTGAGCTCTCCCGCGCGTTCTCGGTGTCGCTCGACCGCGTGCGGTTGAAGGATCGCTCGACCGCTGTGGTCAGCTCCGCCGCGCCGTCGCTCGGCGCCGACATCGCGCCGCTCGTGCAGGGCGTGGTCGGGCTCGACAGCCTGTCCTCGCCGCGACCCCTGCTCGAGTCGGCGGGCTCGCGGGGGGGCCAGGCCACCTCGCGCACGAACGCCGTGACGCGGCCCCGGGCCGAGCCGCACGTCTTGACGGGCGGGCCGCAGCCGTGTACGGCCGCACGGTTCGTAGCCTACCTGCGGGGTAGCTACACATTTGACGAGATAGCGGCGGCGTACGGCTTCTCGACTCTCTACAGGTTCGGCGACGAGGGGGCCGGCCAGACGATCGCCGTGTACGAGCTCGAGCCCGACGACCCGCGGGACATCGCGTCGTTTCAGCTCTGCTATCGCACTCGAGCCGCCGTCTCGTATGTCCGCGTCGACGGCGGCGCCGGCCGCGGGCCTGGGTCCGGGGAGGCGGCACTCGACATCGAGACGACGATCGGGCTCCTGCCGAAGGCGAAGGTGCTCGTCTATCAAGGGCCGAACTCGCAAGGCGACTCGCCCGGGTCGGGGCCGTACGACACGTTCAACGCGATCATCTCGCAGAATCGCGCCAGCGTGATCTCGGTCTCGTGGGGCAATTGCGAGCCGGTCGAGGGGGTCGCCGATGCCCGCGCGGAGGCGACCCTGTTCCAGGAGGCCGCCGCTCAGGGGCAGACGATCGTCGCCGCGGCCGGCGATCAGGGCTCGGAGGACTGCCTCGGCGCCACGCGATCCGGCGCTCACCGGCTCGCCGTCGACGACCCCGCCAGCCAGCCGTGGGTGACCGCGGTCGGCGGCACCACCCTGACCGCGAGCGTCCCGCCCACCGAGCAGGTGTGGAACGAAGGAGGCCCCGACGGCCCGGTGCTCGGGGTCCAACCGGGTGCCGGCGGTGGCGGCGTCTCGAGCGTGTGGCCGATGCCAAGCTACCAAGCCCGGGCCGCCCCGGCGCTGCACGTGATCCGGCATGGCTCCTCGCGTTCGGCGTGTGACTCGACCGGATACTGCCGCGAGGTCCCGGACGTCTCCGCCGATGCCAATCCCGCCACCGGTTACCTGATCTATTGGAACGGCTCCCACGCCGTCAATGGGCCAGTCGGGTGGCGGACGGTGGGCGGCACCAGCGCCGCCGCGCCGACGTGGGCCGCCGTGATCGGGCTCGCCAACGCCTCGCACCTGTGCAAGTCGCCGATCGGGTTTGCCGACCCTCGTCTGTACGCGATCGCCGGCAGCGCCTACGCGGTCATGTTCCACGACGTCACGGTCGGCGACAACGACTTCACCGGGGCCGGCGCCGGCAAGTACCGGGCGGCACCGGGCTACGACATGGCTTCGGGACTGGGCACGCCCCACGCCTCGGCGCTGGCGGTCGGCCTCTGCTCGAAGACCGCACCCTACCCGCTGCCTCCGCCCCCGGTCGGGCCTCCGAGGGTCACCCGCGGATCGCTGACCGGTCTGCGCGGCGATAAGCCGAAGTTGTCGTTCACGGTCGCCGCGGGGCGGGGCGCCCCGCGCATCGCCGCGATCGAGATCGCCGTCCCGGCCGGACTGCGCTTCGCCCGGCACCCGAGTTCGGTGACCGTAGAGGGACCCAAGCGGCGGCGGTTGCCCGTGCGCCAGAGCCTCAGCCACGGCGCGCTGCGGCTCCGGCTCGGCCATCGCTTGGTGGCGGCGAGGGTGACGATCGCGGCTCCAGCCCTCCAAGGCGCGGCGAAACTCGTGGGCAAGCTCACGCGAGTGACGGTCAAGGTGGTCGATGGCGACGGTGTCACCACCTCTCTGAAGCTCAAACTCAGGGCCAAGTCCTGAGCTTGCGTGCTCTACGTGGAGACCGCGGCGCGCAGCGCCAGCTCGCCACCGACGGCGTCGGTGTACTCGCGCGCGACGTCGGCCAACACTCCGATCATCGTGTCGGCCGCCGGCGATCCGCCCGGCTCATCTGCCGTGGCGGCGACGACGCGGCGAACCGGGCTACGCGGCGTCAGGTCGCGCACGACGATCCCCGGATGGACGTGAGTGAGGGCGAGGCGGGGGATCAGCGCCACGCCGACGCCCGCGGCGACGAGCCCCTGCACGGTCTCGTAGTCGTCGCTCTCGAACGTGACCCTCGGCTCGAACCCGGCCGCCAGGCAGAGGCGGACCACGTGCCGGGCGCAAGCACTGGCCTCCGAGGTCTGGACCCAGTCCACGTCGCGGAGGTCTCGCAGTTCGATCGTCGGCTTCGCCAACAGCTCGTGCGCGGCCGGCAGCGCCACGCGCATCACGTCTTCGAGCAGCGTCAGGCTGCGCAACCCCACCCCGGGCCGCTCCGGCATCCCCGGAAACTCGAACAGGAGCGCGAGGTCGAACTCGCCGGCGCGTAGGCGCGGGGCGATCTCCTCTGGCTCGCCCTCGGCGAGGGTCAGCGACACGCCGGGATGGCGTCGCCGGAAGTCAGCCACGGCGAGCGGCATCAGCGTCGCTCCCGCCGACGGGAACGACGCGACGCGCAATTTTCCGCCCCGGACCCCCATCAACGCGGCCAGTTCGGCCTCGGCGGCCTCGACCTCGGCGAAGATCGTCGCCGCGTGCCGCACCAGCGTCGCGCCGGCGGCGGTGGGGCGCACGCCGCGGCGGTCGCGGACTACGAGCGTCGCGCCGGTCTCGGCCTCGAGGCGCGCAATCGCCTGTGAAACGGCGGATTGCGTGTATGACATGGCGTCTGCCGCGGCCGAGAACGAGCCGCAACGGACCACCTCCTGGAGGACCCTCAGGCGACCGAGGTGAAGCATGGTCTGGATCGCCCGCGTCGGTGCATTAGCAAATGTTATCGACGAGATGAACAACTTTATTAGTGCTGATAACAGGCACCTGCGATGCTCGCGCCGAAAGGACGCTGAACAAACCGAGTACAAGGGGAGGCCATGTCAGTCAGGGCTATCGTTTCTTACGACGACACGGAAAACGACCACGACGCGCTGATGCTAGGGCGGGTTCTGGCTGACGCGGGAGCCCAGTTGACGCTCGCCTACGTCCGTCACAGCACCCAGGACGATCCGACCCGCGAGCGGCTCGAGGAGCACGAGGCCGAGGCGCTGCTCGAGCGCGGCGCGAAGCTGCTCGGCGATGTCCCGTGCGAGCGTCGTGTGGTCGTGAGCGCCTCGACCGGCGATGGCCTGCGTTGGCTGGCCGAGCACGAGGAGGCGGACGTGATCGTGTTCGGTTCCGAGTACCGCACCCCGGCGGGCCACATCGCGCCTCAGCGCTCGGCCCAGTCACTGCTGGAGGGCGGCTCCACGGCGGTCGCGATCGCGCCGGCCAACTACCGCCTCTCGCATCCGTTCGTGCGGACGATCGGGATCCTCGCCGAGCCCGGCGACGACGCCACGATCGCCACCGCGCGCGAGCTCGCCGACCAGCTCGGGGCGACCTTAACCCGCGACGACCACCACGTCGATCTGCTGATCGTCGGGTCGCGCTGGGAGGCCCACGAGGGCCACGTGCTGCTGGCCAGCCATACCCAGCACGCGGTCGAGGAGGCGCGAGTACCCGTGCTCGTGCTGGCGCGCGGCGTGCCGCTGGTGTTCGGCGCCCCGCTGTTCGTCAGCTAAGAGCCCGTCGTTCGTCAGGTACCGCGCCCGGCTCAGCGGGCGCCGCGGTCGGCGATGATCAGATGACTGTCGCCGAACTCGTGCCATAGATAGCCCTTGTCCAGCGCTGCGTCGTAAGAGACGGCGAGCAGTTCCGGGCCGGCGATCGCCTCGAGCATCTGCAGGTGCGAGGCCTCCGGCTCGTGCCAGCCGGTGATCAGACCATCCACCGTCTGTACCCCGCGCTCGGGGGTGATCACCAGGCCCGTCCAACCGCTGCGCTCGTGCACCCGGCCCTCGGGCGCTGTCGCCGACTCCAGCGCCCTGACCACCGTGGTGCCGACCGCGATGACGCGCCCGCCCCATCCGTGGACGGCTTCGACCATCCGGGCGGTCGGCTCGGGGACCTCGAACTGCTCGGGAAACGGGGGTTCGTGGCGCTCCGGCGAGGACACGCCGGCGTGCAGTGTGATCGTCGCCACCAGGATCCCCCGGGCGATCAGCGCCGTCAGCAGCTCGGGCGTAAACGGACGGCCGGCGCTCGGCATCTCGGCGCTGCCGGGGACCTGCGCGTAGACGTTCTGGTAGGCCTCGAGCGGCCAGCTCCGCGTGAGATGGCCGTAGCGGATCGGCTGGCCGTGACGCCCGAGGTAGTCCTCGACCGGCTCAATCAGATCGAAGCGGCCGAGCAGCAGTCGCGCTCCCGAGGCGTACGGTGCCACCACCTGCAGCGTCGCTCCACCGGCCAGCGTGATCTGCTCTCCCGCCTGCCCTCGCTCCGGCCGTGTGCCACCGCATGCGCGCAACTCGATCACCCGATACCGGCGATCGAGCCGCGGAGCCCGCGTCGACACGTGGACCCGCGCCGGCCTGCCGTCCTCGCGCCAGCCGTCGAGCGCGGCCGGCAGCGTCGCCGAGCGGTTGACAACCACGAGATCGCCCGGTTCGAGCAGCTCCGGCAGCTGGCGGAAGCCGGCGTGCGTGATGCTCCCGTCCTCGCCCCGCGCGACCATCAGCCGCACCCCGTCGCGTGCGAGGCCGCGCGCTTCCGGTGGTTCGTGCGCCTCGAGTGCGGGCGGCAGCTCGAACGCGAGCAGGTTCACGTCGTGACCTCGTAACTGGCCAACTCGCGGGCCCGGTAGCGGCCGCTCGGCAGCTCGCTCTCGATCAGCGCGAGCAGCCCGGGGACGCTGTGCTCGGGTGGCGGACGGTCGGAGATGTCCTCGTCCGGGAACGCTTCCTGATGCATCCGGGTCCGCATGTCGCCGGGATCGACGGCGTAGATCCGCAATTCCGGGTGCTCGGCGGCCAGGATCGCCGACAGCTGTTCGAGCGCGGCCTTCGACGAGCCGTAGCCTCCCCACCCTTCGTACGGCTCGACGGCGGCGTCGGAGGTGACGTTGACGACGGCGCCACCGTCTGGCATCCGCGGCAGCACGAGCTGCGCGAGCGCGAGTGGTGCGGTCACGTTCACGCGGTAGACCCGCTCGAACTCGTCGAGCGGATAGCTGGCCAGCGGGGGCTGCGGGCTGGGCCCTAGCGTGCTGGCGTTGTTGACGAGCACGTCGACCTCGTCGCCGGCCGCTTCGACTAGGGCGCCCCGATCCCAGGGATCCGCGATGTCGCCCGCCACGGCCACGACCTCGGTGAACGCGCCGAGCTCGCGGACGACGCGCTCGAGATCGGCGGCGCCGCGTGCCCCGAGCACGAGTGAGTAATTGCGTTTGGCCAGGTCGCGGGCCAGCGCCAGGCCGAGCCCTCGGGAGGCTCCGGTGATGATTGCTAGTGGCATGCGGCTCACGGTAGGTCGCGAGCGGTCCCACTATCCAGGCGTAATTGGTCCTAGGACCTCGGGGCCGCGAGGGCTATGACCTGCCCACGAGCCCCTGCTGGACCGCCAGCAGCGCCGCCTGCGTGCGGTCGGTGACGCCGAGCTTGGCCAGCACGTGGCCCACGTGGGTCTTGACCGTCTTCTCCGAGATTCCGAGCTCGAAGGCGATCCGCTTATTCGAGCGGCCACCCGCGATCAGCTCGAGCACCTCGCGTTCGCGCCGCGTCAGCCGCTCGGCCTCGTTCGCACGGTCCGTCCCGGACGAGATCGCGTGTACGAGCCGGGCGGCGACGGTCGGATCGAGCACCGCCTCGCCCGCGTGCGCGACCCTCACGGCGCGGGCCAGCTCGGCGGGCTCGACGTTCTTGAGCAGGTAGCCGGCCGCGCCCTCGCGGATCGCCGGTAGCAGACGGTCCTCGTCGAGAAAGCTCGTCAGCACCAGCACGCGACTTCCGGGTACGCGTTCGCGCAGCTCGCGCATCGCCCCGATGCCGTCGAGCCCCGGCATGACGAGGTCCATCAGGATCACGTCGGGCTGCAGGCGCTCGGCGAGCGCGACCGCCTCCTCGCCGTCGCCGGCCTCGCCGACCACGTCGAGGCCGTCCTGCAACTCCAGGAACGCCCGCAGCCCCTCCCGCACGACCGCGTGATCGTCGACGATCATCACGCTGATCACGGCTTCACCTCGAGACGCACCGTGGTGCCGGCTCCCGGCGCCGACCGGATCCGCAGCGTCCCGCCCAGCTCCTGCGCGCGCTCTTCCATCGAGGTCAGACCGAGATGCCGGGAGCGCAGCTCGGCCCGATCGGGGTCAAAGCCAACCCCGTCATCGCTGATCTCGACGCCACCGTCGCTCAGCCGGACCGCGATCCGCTTCGCATGGGCGTGGTTAAGCGCGTTGTGCAGCGCCTCATCGACGATCCGCATCACGGCGAGCTCCCGATCACCGTCCCCCCCGCCCAGGTCGGCCTCGCCGTCGCGGCGGAACTCGACCTCGACGCCGTGCACGCGGCCCAGCATCTCCACCTCCTTGCGCAGCGCCCCCTCGAGCCCGTCGCGCTCGAGCTCGGGCGGGCGCAGACCCATGATCAGGGAGCGCAGCTCGTCCAGCGCCTCGCGCGCCAGCTCCCGCAGCCGCTCGACCTGGACCGCGGCCGCCGCCGGATCACGCTGGAGCTGGGTGTTCGCCGCTTCGGCGGTCAGCATCAGGCTGAACAGCTTCTGGCTGACGACGTCGTGGAGCTCGAGAGCCAGGCGATTGCGTTCCGACAGGATCGACAGCTCGCGATTGCGCTCGTACAGCCGCGCGTTGGTGATCGCGATCGCCGCGTGGGCGGCGAGCAGCTCAATGAGTTCCTCGTCGGCCCGATCGAACTCGTCCGCGTCCTGCTTCTGGGTCAGGTAGAAGGCGCCGATCACCTTCCCCCGCGCCACGATCGGCACGCCGAGGAACGAACGCATGTCCGGGTGCTCGCGCGGCCACCAGCCGCGGAACCGCGGGTCGCGGTGGATGTCGACCGTGCGATACGAAGCCGAGGTGTCGAGCATCGCGCCCAGCATCCCGTGGGTCCGCGGGAGGGGACCCATCGCGGTCACCAGCTCGTCGGACATGCCGGAGACCAGGAAGCGGCGAAAGCCGCCCTCGCCGTCGGGGATACCCAGCGCCGCATACCGGGCTCCGACCAGCTCGCGCGCGCAGTTGACGAGCCGCTGGAGGACCTCGTCGACCGACAGTTGCGAAGCGACTGCCAGCACGGCGTCGCTGACCGCTTTCAGCGCCGGGCTCAGAGTGTCAGGCACTCGGGGGACGATAGCTTTGTCGGTGATGCCCCGTTTCTGGTACTGGACCGCCGCCGTCGCGACGGTGTTCGTGTTCGCCGGCATGGTGATCGCGATCACCAAGCTCGTCTGAACACGATGTTCGACTCGATTGTCGTCGGCACCGACGGCTCCGCGACCGCCCAGACGGCGGTGCGCTACGCCATCGATCTCGCGCGCCGACTCGGCGCCCGCCTCCAGATCGTTTCCGCTTACGAACCCGTCTCCGAGCAGCGGCTGCGCAACGAGCGGATCGAGCTGCCTTCGGATCTCCAGTGGATGATCAACCCGCGCGAGGACGTGCTCGCCCTGCTCGGCGCCGCCGAGCGCGAGGCCCACGATGCCGGCGTGTCGGAGGTCGAGACCCACGCCCGCCAGGGCGACGCCGCCGACGCGATCCTCGACGTGGCCGAGGAGCGACGGTCCGATCTGATCATCGTCGGCCACCGCGGTACGAGCGGGGCCAAGCGGTTCCTGCTCGGCTCGGTTCCGAACAAGGTTTCGCACCACGCGCCGTGTTCGGTGCTGATCGTTCGCACGACCTAGCTATCCGGTGGCGCCGATCGCGGAACCCACGGCATCGCAAACGCGTTTCCGTGGAGCTGGCTGTCCACTTCGCTCCCGCTCGGCTCAACCTTCGTGTCTCGCATCTGACCCATTCTCCGCGAACTCAGCCACCTTTGCTCAATCGGATGGCGCGCTGCCAGCCACCCCCCCGGGAGCTGGCGACGTTGACGGCTCGGTTCGACTACTGCGCGGCCGGAAGGCCCTTTGCCGTGGCCGCGCCGGCGTCGATCAACCCGTAGCCGTATGTGGTACTCGGCTTGGCCCCATCTAGCTGCTGGGCCGTGCGCTCGAGTCGGGTCAGCACCCGAGCCGGGCTGGGGTGACCGCCGACGATCCCGCTGGCGATGATGAGCGCCGCGGCGGCCGAGACGTGGGCGGTCGCCATCGAGGTGCCGTAGTAGATGTTCGGGTATCCGAACTGATTCCAGTTGCCGGGGTCGGTCAGCGTCATCTGATAGATGCTCGGCAGGTTTCGCAGCGGATGGCAGTTGGCACCGCCGAGGCCGGTGTCGTCGCCCCCGCCCGGCGCGACCAGGTCGAGCCCCACTCCGTAGTTGGAGTAGGAGGCCAGGCAGCGGTCGCGGGTCGTCGCGCCGACCGAGATCGTCGTCGACGCACGCGCCGGATAGTCGAGCTCGTCGTTGCCCTCGTTGCCCGACGCCGCGACGACGACTACGCCGTGCTGGTGGGCGAAATTGAGCGCGCTGATGATGTCGGGGATGTCCGAGGCGGTCGTGTTGGGCGGGAACTCGAGGCTGAGGTTGATCACCTGGGCGTGATGGTCCACGGCGTAGCGGATGCCCCGCGAGATCGTGGAGGCGCCGCCTGCGCCGCTGGAATTGAGCACCCGGACCGGCATGATCGACGCCCCGTAGGCCAGCCCCGTGAGACCGAACCCGTTGTTCGTCGATTCCGCCACCGTGCCGGCCACGAATGTCCCGTGGCCCTCCCGGTCAAGCGGGTAGGGATCGTTGGCGACGAAGTCGTACGGGTGGACGAACTTCGTGTGGTTGAAGTCGGGGGACCTGTGGAACTGGTGCCAGTTGCGGTACGCCACGCCGGTGTCGACGATCGCGACGACTACTCCGCGGCCGCCGGGGCGGTGATCGGCGATCAGGTTTCCCCACGCCTGCGGGGCGTCGACGCCGGCCGCGGCCAGAAAGTTCCACTGCAGCTGCTCCCAGCCGCGGGCGTGCTTGGTCCGACCCGGGTCATTGGGGTAGAAGTTCCCCGCGGTATGCGCGATGAAGTTGGGCACCGCGTAAGCCACCCCCGGCGTACGGCGCAGGCGGGCCACCACGGCCGCCACGGTGACGCCGGCTGGAAGCCGAAGCACCTCGACGCCGGCCTGCGGCGAAGGCTCGGCCGTCTCGCGGATCCCCATCGTCCGGGTGCTGGCGGCGGCCGCGCTGGCGATCCGCCCGGGCTTGTAGCCGACCACGACCTCGCCCGGCACATAGCTGGCGGCGAGGGCCTGGGCCGCGCCGAACAGCGCCACAGCGGCGCTGGCGGCCGAGAGCCAGAGGACGAGTCTGCGAAGGAGGAGCACGGGTAAAGGTTGGCTGAGCGACGGGCGCCGAGCGTCACACGTCGCTGGGCAACCTCTTAAGACATGATCGGACGGCGAAAGTTGCCCTCCGGAACGGTACCTAGCAAACGTCCTCGTGTCCTCACTGAGCCACCCGCCGCGCCCGACCCGCCGATGAGGGCGCACCCGACCCGCCGATGAGCGCGCGCTTCTTCCCTCGCGACGAGTACTTCATGCGCCTCGCCCTGCGCGAGGCCGCGCGGGCGCTCGAGCACGACGACGTCCCGATCGGCGCCATCGTCGTTCGCGACGGCGAGGTGATCGCCTCGGCCCACAACGAGCGCGAGCTACGCGCCGACCCCACGGCCCACGCCGAGATGATCGCCTTGCGCGATGCCGCTCGCTCGCTCGGCAGCTGGCGGGTGCTCGACACGGTCCTCTACATCACGCTCGAGCCATGCGCCATGTGCGCCGGCGCGATCGTCCTGGCCCGCGTCCCGCGCGTCGTCTTCGGCGCCACCGACCCCAAGGCCGGCGCCGCCGGCAGCGTCCTCGACGTCCTCGACGTCCCCCAGCTCAACCACCGCCCACAGGTCCAATCCGGCCTCCTCGCCGACGACTCCGCCGAGCTGCTGCGCGAGTTCTTCGCCGGCCGTCGCTAGCCGTTCGCGCGCCGTCGGCGCACGGGCGCCCCCCGCGCGCCGGCGGCGCAGGTTCGTCTAACGTGTTCCGTGCCCCACCGGAGAGGTGGCAGAGCGGTTGAATGCGCCGGTCTCGAAAACCGGTATGGGCGGTTTCGTCCATCGAGGGTTCGAATCCCTCCCTCTCCGTTGTCGTCGTCGTTCAGTCGGTTTTCCCTGGAGATTCCAGGCGCAACGACTCCAGCCGGACCGTCTCGGTCGGCACCCCTCGTGGGTCAACGCAGGCCAGCGTAGGACCCACCGTGACGGTTTTCGTTCCCTCCACGTTCCCCCAGACCCCGCGCTGCTCGCGCCGCCAGGAAGTGTTGCGTTTCGTATGTTCTCGTTGTGCGCGTGCTACTTGGCTGCTCGCTTGGAGGTCTCGGTCACCTCGTGCCGGTGGTCGCGGTGGCACGGGCTTTTGGTCGGCTTGGCCACGATCCTTTGGTGCTCGTGCCGCCGTCTTTGTCGGAGGCGGCCAGCGACGCTGGAATTGCGGTCCGAGTCGGGGGCGAGCCGCCGAGGTCGGTGATTGATGCGGCCTGGGAGGGGGTGAGGGCGGGGCCACCGGAGGCGGTTGTTGGACTGATCGACCGGGAGTTGTTTGCGGACCGGTGCACCGAGGCAATGCTTCCTGCCGCCCGCGAGGTGTTCGATGTCTGGCGACCTGAGATGGTTGTCCGCGAGCCGTGCGAATACGCGTCGGCGGTGCTTGCGCACGCGGCAGGGATACCCCAGCTCCAAATCGGCATCTCGCAGTCAGCGATCGAGCTGGGAGTGCTGGAAATGGTCGCCGACACGATCGAGCGCCACCGCGCTGGGGTTGCTGCGGCGGTCAGGGTCGCCCCGTACCTCACCTCGTTCCCGGCGTCGCTAGATCCCTCTCCGTGGCCGGACACCCGGCGCTTTCGTCTGCAATCCCCTGTTTCGGGGCCGCTGCCGGACTGGTGGGCTGGCGACCGCCGGCCTCTTGTCTATGTGACCTTCGGAACCGTGCTCGGTCATCTGCCCGAGAGCCGTGCGGTATATCGCACCGCGCTTGACGCGGTCGCTGACCTCCCCGTGCGGGTTCTGATGACGGTTGGCCGTGCCGTCGATTCGGCTGCTCTGGCTCCTGTGCCGTCGAACATCCGCATCGAGCGTTGGGTTCCTCAGGGCAACGTCTTTCGCGAGGCTCGGCTCGTTGTCTGCCACGGGGGCTCAGGCACCACGTTCGGCGCGCTCGCGGCTGGACTGCCGCTCGTCATCTGTCCCCTGTTCGCCGACCAGACAGCCAACGCACGACTCGTTCAGGACGCCGGCGCCGGCCTCGCAGTGTCCCTAAGCGACGATGCGGCCGGTGGATTGCGAAGCTTGGGCCCCGCCGATGTCGCTGCCCTGCGAGGCGCGATCGACTCCGTCCTCGCCGAGCCCGCGTACCGGCACACGGCCGGTCGGCTCGCGGCAGAGATTGCCGGCACCGCAGCGCTAGAGCAGACCCTCGCGCACCTCCTCGCAGAGAATTTGGTCACCTAGCAACTCGCGGCTCGGCCCCTCACTGCGGCAATGTCGCTCCAGCAGCCACGAGATGGGCGCTCCTGCTGCCGCTGGCCACCTGCCCGGAGCAGAAGCTAGACGGTCCGCCGGGGAGCCACTCGAGCCGTCGGCTCTCCAGGTGCAGCTCGACACCACGGTCCGAGATCAAGCGTTACGCGAAGCTGGCAAGCGGGAAGCTCGACCAGGCCGATGTTGGCGCGTCGAGCCCCTTCGGTCAGCGCGTCCTGATCGTCACTACGATCCCGCGGCGACCCTTACCAGGAGGACGACATGGCGAAACTCGAGGTGTCGGATATCGCCCGCAGCATCAAGGGGCGGATTCGGGAGGTGGAAGAGCAGCTCAAGGACCACAAGGCTTTGAGCGACGAGCTCGAGCGTCTAAAGGGCGCGCTGAGTCGGCTGGAAGGCGGAGTGCGCTCTCGCGTCGACGGCAGGCGCCGTCGCCAGCGGCCGGTCACGCAGCGCACGACGGCGCCAGCGCCAAAGGACACCTCGCCGGCGACGAGCACCAACGCCCGCGCGCCGCGCGGTGAGAACAAAAAGAAGATCCTCGCGGCGCTAAAGGACGGGCCCAAGACCGCCTCGGAGATCGCAAACGAAACCGGCATCAAGACGGGCACCGTCAGCGCGTCGCTGAGCAAGCTCGCGAAGGCCGGCGAGGTGGTCAAGGCCGACCGCGGCTACGCGCTCCCGACGTAAGCACTAACGATCGGAAGCGAGCATGGCCTTTGAAGTCGATAAGCGCGTCGTCGCGGAGTCCGAGTCAACGGACCGCCGACCCCGCGCCGGTGTCGTTGAGGAAGTGGTGCGCGGCGACCCCTCGCCCCGGTATCGCATCCGCTGGGACGATGGCCACGAGAGCACCTACACGCCCGCGAGCGGAGCTCTCCGAGCCGAACCGCGCCCGAAAAGGCAACGACAATCAACCCCGCGGAAACGCTAACCCAAGCCTGGGCCGCACAACACCACTTCGTCGCCGCAGCGATGCCCGATGCCTCGACTGCTGCTCCGGGAGCTCGTCGACCCGGCGCGGAACTCTCCGGCCCGGCGTTCGTGTCCGGCGCCACAGCTCAGGACTCGTGATTGCAGAAGTGAGCGTTGTCGGTCCCTACTGGCCGGACATCTCCATGCAAACGCGCCCGGGCGCGGTCGATATCCCTACCGCCGGCTTTTCACCTCACACCTCACCCCAAGCGGCGCAAACGCCGTTACCTTCAGAACCCGACTGCGCGATCCGGGCTAACCAAATTCACATAATGAGGGCATAACGAGCTGCAGTAAGGACAAACCCGAAACCGCGATGACTCGAGCTGACATTCTTGTGTGCGACGACGCGCTATTTGCCAAATCGTAACGGATCCGAGGCCGAGACTCGCGAGGTCAGAAGTATCGGGTCTGCGGTTGCGAGCCAGCGCCCGATTGCTCAGACCAGGGGATCGGCGGCCGTGAAGACCCATGGACGAGACGGTTGTGAGGTGCCTCTCGGTGCGCGGTAAACAGGGCAGGAGGTAACCACCTCCCGGCCCGCCGACGGACCCGTGCGGGAGCCAACTTCGGTCTAGTTCGAGTGCACACGGCCAAGTCGGCCAGCCTGAGGGTTATATCAGCGGCAGCGACGTTTTCGCCCGCTCTCGAGGAGCCGGGGGATTGCTCATGCGTCCGCGATTCGGCTCAGGAGGGCGAGCGCCTCATGCACCAGCGCTCGCTCGTCAGCGTCGAGCTCGCGCTCGAGGGCTTCGGTGAGCCAGGTTTCGCGTCGGGCATGCGTCGTATGCAGTAGGTCGACGCCCGCGGTGGTCAGCTCGATGAAGACGCGGCGCCCGTCGGTCGGGTCCGGGCGCCGCGAGACGAGTCCGGCGCTTTCCAGATCATGGACGGTCTGGGCCATTGACTGCGGGCGAATGCGCTCGTGGCCAGCGAGATCGCTGATGCTCGCCGGGCCGTCGCGGTCGAGACGGCCGAGCACGGCCAGACGGCCGACCGACGGGCCGGGCTCGGCGCGCAGCCGGCGAACGAGACGCCCGATCGTCTCACGCAGTTCATGAGCCAGTAGAGGGCTCGTGTGCTCGCGGACGGGCATGCGCCGATTGTAGTGGATCTTCAGGTGAACTGTTCAGGCTGCCTGTGTATATTGGTATGAACGGATGCGCTCGCTCGACCCGGATCGCTACAAGTGGATTGCCCTCGTGAACGCCACGTTGGCCGTGCTGTTGGCCACGCTGGACGGCTCGATCACGATCATCGCGATGCCCGACATTTTCCGCGGCATTCATCTCGACCCGCTCGTCCCGGCGAACTCGTTCTACCTCCTGTGGATGATCCTCGGCTACCTCGTCGTGACCAGCGTCTTGATCGTCAGCCTCGGGCGCCTGGGAGACATGGTCGGGCGGGTCAAGATTTACCGGCTTGGCTTCGTGATCTACACGGTCGCGTCGCTGCTGCTCGCGATCGACTGGATGCAGGGCAGCGGTGGGGCGATCTACCTGATCGGCCTGCGGGTCGTGCAGGGAATTGGCGGGGCCTGCCTGCTGGCCAACGCGGCGGCGATTATCACCGACGCGTTCCCCGCCAACCAGCGCGGGATGGCGCTCGGCATCAACAACATCGTGGGCGTCAGCGGCGCCTTTATCGGCCTGGTGCTCGGCGGCGTGCTCGCCCCCATCAACTGGCGACTGGTGTTCCTGATCTCGGTGCCGGTTGGCATCTTCGGAACGGTCTGGGCCTACCACAGCCTGCGTGAGCTGAGCTCGCCGAAGGCGGCGCCGATCGATTGGTGGGGAAACGTGACGTTCGCGCTCGGCCTGATCCTGATCATGACGGCGGTGACCTACGGCATCCGTCCGGCCGACGGGCACCCCGTCGGCTGGGGCAGTCCTCGGGTGATCGGTCTGCTGGCCGCCGGGATCATTTCTCTGATCGCGTTCGTGATCGTCGAGCGCCGCTCGCACGACCCGATGTTCCGCCTGCCGCTGTTCCGGATACGCGCGTTCACGTTCGGCACGCTGTCGACCTTCCTGTCGTCGATCGCGCGCGGAGGCCTGATGTTCATGCTGATCATCTGGCTGCAGGGCATCTGGCTGCCCCAGCACGGCTATAGCTTCACGCAGACCCCATTGTGGGCCGGCATCTACATGCTGCCGCTGACCATCGGTCTGCTGTGCGCGGGACCGGTCTCCGGCTATCTGTCTGACCGCTTCGGCGCGCGGCCGTTCGCGACGGCGGGGATGCTGCTGACGGCGGTCGGCTTCGGACTGCTGTTGTTGCTGCCGACGAACTTCTCATACGTGACTTTCGCGCTGATCTTGCTACTGATCGGGATCTCGATGGGTCTGTTCGCCTCGCCTAACCGGGCTGCGGTGATGAACAGCCTGCCGCGAGCGGACCGCGGGGCGGGAGGCGCGATGAACCAGACGTTCCAGAACTCCGCCCAGGTGCTGTCGATCGGCGTCTTCTTCACGCTGATCGTCATCGGGCTGGCATCCACGCTGCCCCAAACGATGAGCTCCGGCCTGGAGGCCCACGGCGTCTCGGTCGCCGCCGCCCACCGTGCCTCGATGCTGCCTCCGGTGTCGATCCTGTTCGCTGCGTTCCTGGGCTACAACCCGATCCAGCACCTGCTCGGAGCCCACGTGCTCGCCGGGCTATCGGCCCACAGCCAGTCGATCCTGACCGGCAGCTCGTTCTTCCCCAACCTGATCTCCGCACCCTTCCACGATGGGTTGCGCGCGGCTTTCCTGTTCGCGATCGTCGCCTGCCTGATCGCCGCCGCAGCGTCGCTGATGCGAGGCGGACACCCCGCTCATGACGAGGACCCCGCGCCTGTCCGCCCGCCCATCCCACGCCGTCTGCTCGCGGCCGAACCCGAGGAGCAGCCTACACGTTGAGTGCTACACACAATCCTCATTTCGCCTGACCGATGGATTGATGACGGTCTTTGTCGGACGCCCATGCTCGACCACGGCCTGCGCTGGGACTACCCCGCGATCGACGGCGCTAAGGCCGACCTGTTGCTCGTCACCCACGAGCACCTCGACCACGACGGCGTCGAGATTGTGGGTGGCGACCCGGGTCGACGGGTGATTCGGCTCCGGTCGACAGGGTCGGGTTCTTGCCTCTCATCACCCGCAGGACGGCCGCGCGGAAGCCAGTTCACCGGCAGGCTCGCAGTCCAGACGGGGACGTCGTGCTCGCCTGGTGTCGTTGTTCGGGGACGGCCACTGGTCGTGGGCCGCTTGACGTGATCCGTCGTGCCTGATCGAATCGTCCAACAGATTCGACCAATGGAGACGAGATGTCGGTAATGATGGGGCTGCGGATCAATGCCGATCCGGCACGAGTCGAGAAAGCTCTGAACAGCGACCCTGAACGACTGAAGCGAATCGCCTAACGCGCTCGAGACGGCGGATGCATCCACCATAGGTTCCTCGCCAACAAGGCCGGTGGCGAGGTCCTCATCGTGGACGAGTGGCCCGACGCCGCCTCCTTCTTGCGATTCTTCGAGGCGAGCACCCCCGACGTCATGCCGATGATGGCCGAGGCAGGCGTCACGGAGCGGCCGACGCCCGTGTTCTGGCGCGAGCTGGACACGCCGGACAAGTTCTAGATCGAGAGTCCAGAGGGCATCCCTGCGTGCCCGTTCTGTCGCCTGGCTGGGCCGGGGGCCTCGCAATCCCTGGGCCATCCTCGCGACTCGGCGCGCCGTCTGAACAGCGGACCGTACGACGTGACAGCTAAGGTGCAGCCATGGGAATCTACGGCGAGCGAATACTCCCTCGGATCATGAATGCGGCCTGCGGGATGAAGGTGGCGGAACCGCTGCGGCGCCGGGTCTGCGAGGGTCTGGCGGGAGACGTAGTGGAGATTGGCTTCGGCTCGGGACTCAACGTGCCCTTCTATCCGACTGCGGTCACCCGGGTTGCTGCAGTCGAGCCCGCAGACCTTGGATGGAAGCTGGCCGACAAACGTCTCAGGGCAACAAGCGTCCCGGTGGCGCGGTCCGGCCTCGACGGTCAGTCATTGCCGTTCGAAGGCGACAGTTACGACGCCGCCCTCTCCACCTGGACGCTGTGCACCGTTCCCGACGTTGCCGCCGCCCTTCACGAGCTGCGACGGGTCCTCAAGCCCGGCGGGACCCTCCACTTCCTCGAGCACGGGCTCGCCCCGGACGAGCGAGTGCGCCGCTGGCAACACCGCCTCGACCCGCTGGAGAAGAGGCTCTTCGGCGGCTGCCACCTCACCCGACCGATCGTCGAACTACTGACGACTGCGGGCTTCACCATCACCGAACTCGACGTCTTCTACGAAAAGGGCGCACCGAAGCCCATGGGCGCCGACTCCCTGGGCACCGCGCTGTCTCCCTAACATCAGCGAGCGGGCGCGTACCTGCTACTTCACCGGGTGCATTACTCGGACGACACGCCGCCCCGGCCGACCGGCGGGTGGCGTCGCTTATGCCGGGAGTACGGCCGCCCGTTCTGCACGCGGGCATGCGAAGCAAATGCGCACGGATCCTCCGAACCTCAGGCAAGAAAAGGTCACTCCTGCAATGTCGCCGAACGGGCAGTGAGCTTAAGTGTGCTGTTCCTGAGCAATGGAGCTGTTCGCCGACCAGCCCGTAACCAGACTGTCGCTCCGCCGGAATGCAGCAACGGTCGGCGCCCACCTGAGGTTTCGTCGGTCGCGCTCCCGCTTCGCGATTGGGCGAGCGACCATCGGTCGACACGCCCGCGGAGGCGTTTACCGCTGGTCGTCCATCGGGGGAGCCGGGCCAGCGATGGGGCCGACTGACCCTCATCGAGGCGAGGCAGTCACCTGCTGCCGCGCCAAGCAGAGCGCTGCTCGCGCCGCCAGGAGTGCTCGTCATCGAAGAAGAGCGGGGCTCCCGCTGCGCCGCCGGATCTGGCGGGATGCAGCAGCCTGATGGCCCGTCGGCAGGTGGCGTGAGACTTCTCCGTCTTCGTGAGACCAGCAGTGACGCCGTTGGCTCGAGCGCGGTCGGACCTGCTCAGATGCAGCAGCGGCGCCGAGAGCACCCCAACTCGATTAGAGCACGGGCCTCGTGGTTGGCCGCAAGTTCATTCGCTGAGACCTCACCAGTCGCGCTGAAGGGTGAGGAGGAACCAACCCTAGGGGGCTACCGGCGAGCCGCGTGGGGGCGAAGAACGGGGTGTCAGTCAGGCCCAGAACAAGGAGTTCAAGATGTTCCGATTCAAGCTTCGCGCGGCGCTTGTCGCGCTCACCGCAATCGCCGCGCTCGCCCTGCCCGCCAGCGCGCTCGCCACCAACGTCACGACCTGGCAGATCTCTCAACAAAATGACCCTGGGGCGTCCAGTACCGATCTTGCACCGTATGCAGGCGTTCTGACTGAACTAGTCTCCCCGCCGATCCCGGGCAATTACCCCTACGGCGCGGAGCCCAGCGCGGAGCCTCTGTCGCTCATCTACGGCCACCAGGTCTTCGGGGTCGACCTGACGTATGCACCCTCCTCCGGGTCGGCCTTGAACTACCAGTGGGAGTTCATCAGGCAACCGGGCACCTACGTGGCCCAGCAAATAGCCGGGACCGAGCGGGTCGCTCTGTACAACACGGCGAATCACCAGTACCTCGCACGTGCTTGCAACGCTGACGGCTGCATCGGAGGGGCAAGTGAAACCCACGGCATCAACCTATACTGGTCGACCACTCCCAGCTACGAGTGGCCGGTCGCCAAGGGCGGCAACCCCTCAACGCCCTCCTACGCTGACCTTTACGACTCAGTCGAGCAGGCCTACCTAATCCCCTGGCCGAGCCTCCTCGAGGTTGACCTGGGGTGGATTCATGCGCCCTTCTCCACCGGCCCCGACTACATCCCGCCCACACTGCCAGTTTCCACACGGCCTGTAAACGTGGCGCCTCCACTGCCCGCCAAGTGATCCTCACCGGCTAGACGCCGCGGCACGCCGCCGCATTGCTGCACGTATCCTGGGAGAGCCCCCGTTATCCACGGGGGCTCTCCGCATTCCCTTGCCCGCCCGCGCCACTCGATATTGCCGGTGGCCCGCCCCCGCGGCCCTCCCTGAGCTCTGCGAGGCCAATCCCGCGAAGGCGGCCGACGCGAGTGCCAGCGTGAGTACCAGGCCGCACGCCCTACGGCCATAACCCTCTGGATCCCCCTCGAAGTACTACCCCTCGGGTTTCCCGGCCTTGCCGGGGCTTTGGCCTGCGTGGTGGTGGGGGGTAAGGCGCCACGGCCCACGGCGCCACCCGAGGACTTTACGCCGCCGGCCTCTCGTAGGTCTCGGTGGCCCCGAGTATCGCGGCGCGAGGAACCGAGCCTTGGGTGGCTGACTGCGGACACCGGACCTGACGGACGTGGCGTCGACGACGTCGCCGGCCTCATGCGTGAATCGTGAGCGACAGTCCCGCTCCCCTGGAATAGCACAGCAGGCATGGTCGTCCGCTGGCCGCCTGTCGCATCCGCAGGCTGAGCATGCTGGCTCGGCGATCATCAGCTAATTCAGCACGGTTAGCTCGCCGCTCGTTTTCGTCTGCGGCGGCTATGTCACTCGGCCCGACGCTAATGAATGCTCCGCGATGGCGACGCAGCGGGCAGACGGGTTGTCGTCCCGCTACCTCTCGTAGGCCTCAACTGGGCGCTCAGCATCCGCCTCGTCACGTTCCGCTGCTCCAGCCGGATAACCACCTGGTCGTCGCCGACCGGCATCTACAGGTCTCGGTGCATGCGCACTGCCGCAGCGAAGCGCGTCTGGACGTTCCCCACGACCTTGAAGCCGAGCTTCTCGTAGAACGCCTGGGCGGGGCCGACAGTCACTTCGAGTCGCGGAGCGCCGACCTTCCGTGCTCGCCGGCACGCATCCTCGACGAGCGCCCGTCCGATTCCGCTCCGCATATGGTCGGGCTCCACGAACAGGCCATCGAGTTCAAGCGCACCTCCTTGACCGGGGATGACCACGGAGAATCCGATTGGCGTATCGTCGCCAAGCACGGCCACCCGGGCCCAGCCGTTACCGATGAAGTGCTGCGGAAACTCGATCGCGTCGGGATGGGCTGCAAGCTGCTCGCGATACTCCTCCCAGACATCGGAGGACCGGCGCTGCAACGCCTCAAGCGCGGAGGCCTCTCCTTCGTTTGCGTTCCGGATCCTGATCGGTGTCATGGGCTTGTCTCCCGGGGTCAAGGCTGTCATCGGGAAGTGCGGCCGCGTGCCGTACCGGATCGGGATAGCAGACCAACAACGCAAATGTCCCCGCACGGCCAACAACGGTGACCGGCGCCTCGCCGAGCTGCTTGGCGAAGCGGCGGCTCATGTTTGGCGGACCCCGTCACATAGCAACCAGCCGATCCGATCCCCCGGATTCACCCCCAGATCTGGCAAGGCAGCCGCGCCGGCTCAACAGCGGCTGGTGGCTGCTGCTGGGCGACAGCGGAAGGGCGGCGTGGCATTCGCTGACGGTCGCCTTGCGCCCAGCGACCACCGATTGGGCCTGCGCCGGTCCCCGATGCTCAGTCTCGGGAAGCGGGAGTCTGCTCGCGGACGGCCCCGTCTGCCGGCCGCGGCCGCGGTCAGATACCAGCTCGGACGGTTGCTGGTACACGTAGCTAGCGCTAGCTGCCTCCCGCCAGCGCGCCTGGCAGGATGGCCGTCGAAGGTTCGGAGATCGACGCGGTGAGCTTCCGGCGACCTCCCTTCCAGCATGCGATCGGCGCCGGCGGGCTGTTGTGGCTTGGTAGCTCATCGCTTGGTTTCTTGTGCGTGCAGCGGGATGAACCGCTTGGTCTTGCCGGTTTCGGGGTGGCGTTCGATCGCGTCGACCTGCCGGACGGTGACCCGTGGGTCGGAAAGACCGGCGCCCCGGAGTGCCTGCTGGAGCTGGGCGACGATGGTGTCCGTGTCCGGGTGGCCGCCGGCGACGATCGCCGCGTCGAGGCCGTGCTGGGTTTGGCGGACCTGGAATTCGCGCACGCCGGCGGTGGTGAGCGCCGAGCGGATCGGGGACGGGTGGAGCTCGATGCTGCCGTAGCGAAGCAAGCTGTCGGCGCGTCCTTCGACGGTCGCAGTTGTGTAGCCGCCGTCCCGCCCGGCCGAGCGGTGAACTGGTCGGTCAGCTCGTACCGGATCAGCGGCTGGGTGAGGTTGTGCAGGTTGGTCACCAGCACCCTCGCTGACGCGACGCCATCGGGGACGGGCTGGTTGTCTCTGTCGACGAGCTCGACGATGCACAGGTCGGTGGCGAACGTGAGCACCGGGTTGCCCGGTTCGCTGCGGCCGACTAGCCCCTCGCTGAACACGAACAGGTCTGAAACCGGGGCGCCGAAGCCGGCCGCGATCGCGGCGCGGTCCCCGTCGGTGAGCGTCTCGCCCATCGAGATGATCGACCTCGGTGCGATCCGCAGACGGCCCGCGCGCCGCTCGTCGGCGAGCGCTCTGAGCAGTGACGGGTACCCCTGCAGCGCCTGCGGACCATTGTCGTTCAAGCGGGCGACGATCTGCTCGAGTCGCAGCGTCGCGGGCGCCGGGACGACTCGCCCGGGCAGGCCGGTGACGATCGGCGCCCACGCCGAGGAGTGCATGGGCGAGGCCGCGCCGATCAACCCGATTGCGATCCCCTCCGCAAGCGGTCCTCCAGCGACGTTGAATTCAGCCAGCGGGCCGCGGATCGCCGAAGCGACGAACTGGGTGTATTGATCGAGGGTCTGGACGAAGATTCCGCGCAACCCAGAGCTGCCGCCTGAGGCCAGGCACACGTACTCGCCCAACAGAAGGCTGGCCTCGGTTCTCGAGGCGGCTGGGTGCTCGTCCACCAGCCAGCGGGTCAGCCGCCGGTCGGTGATCAGCTGATCGAAGGAGGCCATCATCTCCTGCTTGCTCATCGTCGGCAGGCCCGCCAGGTCGTCCAGCTCAACCAGCGCGCGGGATCGATGCTGGCCAGCCGCTCGGTGTGAAACGGCGAGCTCGTGCGGGCGTGCGCGAGCAGCACGCGCAGGCGCTCGCGCTGGTGCGCTTGCAGGCGCTCACGATCCCAGTCCAGCCGTTTGGCCTGGACGGGCAGGGCCGGCGAGGCTCGCGCCGATCCGCGCACCGAGCGCTTCGCCTGCGGGAGACGCTGTCCGGGTCATGGCTTTCTCCCCGATGCCTGCCAGATCGCTGGCTGCCAGGTCAGCGTGCCGGGCTGCGCGAGGTGCGCGCGGGGCTCGGCCAGAAGGGTGAACATGAACTGCTCCTCGGTGCTGGGATCAACGTGATCAACGGGCAAGTACGGCTGCTTTCGAGATCGGTTCGCCTGGAACGTGATGGCAACGACGGTGGAGATCGAGTCGGGTTTGGAGGAACTTACCCGCCGCCAGGCGGGTGCACGGCGTGGGCTCGTCGGATCGTCTCGGCCCCGGCCTCGATCGCATTCGCAAGAGGAGGCGTCCTGCCGTCGGCGCAGCGGCCCCGATGAACGCGGCTAGGCGATGGCGTCGCACGACCAGGGCAAGCGCGCCCCGCCGGTCATGGGCCGCTGCCCGCAGGTCGGAAGCCATCCTGTTCTGTTCCGAGAGCCGCGTCGAGGCCCTCGTCCGGTCAGCAATGAGTCGGCGGCAGCTGCGGCTCGCGGGGAGCTCTGGCGCTTCTAACGTCGCCTCCCGCAGAGGTGCTCCCGATTTGCGCGCGGGCCCGTCCGCGCCGCGCTCAAATCGGGGCGGATGCTGTCCCGGTCGAGGGGGTCGCTTGGTTAGGAGAGAGATTCCTGCTGATGTCGGGCGACGGCCAGCGCGAGACAGCCACCCGTAGCACACGGCGACCGGGCCGCGCGGGCACCAAACGGGTACACGAGCTTCCGCAGAGGCGCACCCTCGCCCCCCGAGTCGAAGGCGAATCGCCTGTATTCACGGCCGATCGAGAGCCCGTCAACGCCCCATGACATCCCGTCGCCGCTGGATCGCACCCAGGAGGTCGCACCCACCAATGAGCGACTCTCGCTGATGCGCCACCGTTCATGGCTGTCCTTCGTTCACTGCGGACGCCGGTGCGCGTGCACCGTGAGCACGGTGGGCGTCCTGACGATCCCGAGCGGGTTCCAGGTCATGCCGAGCTGGCGCTGATCGACAGTGGCGCTCGCGTCGACCTCGATGCGATCGTCGGCCTGCCGCATGGTGGGCCGAAGGTCAAGGGCCACCCGGTCTCCGCCCGCGAGGAGCTCGCCCCGCACATGGAGATGTCCGTCCTCGGCGTCGCTGACTTGGGTTGAGACGAACTGCACGTCGGGGTGTCGTTCGGCGTCAAAGAAGTCGGCTGAGCGTAGGTGCTCGTCGCGCTTGTGGTTGCCGGTGTTCACGGTGGTGGCGTCGATTTTCAGCTGCAGACGATGGGCGCCGTTGTCATCGACCTCGAGCCAGCCGTCGATGCGGTCGAAGTGTCCCTTCACCTTCGCCAGCCCCCAGAAATTGGGGACGCGGAACTCAGCGGTCGAGTGGGCCGGGTCGATGACCCAACGGGTTGTAGTGCTCATGGGGATCTCTCTTTCGGTGGTTGGGTGGTTGTCAGACGCGTGCGGTGTCGCGCCGGTAGGCATATCGCGCCAGGGTCGCCAGCGTCACCGTCCAGGTGGCGATCACGATCCAGCCGGTGGCACTCCAGGCGTGGCCTCCGACGCCGACGTGGCTGGCGCGCACGAGCCAGTAGGAGGGAAGGAACTGACCGACGTCGTGCAGGAGCCCGTGCGAGCCGATCGGGAACCAGGTCCCGCTTACCAACGCCAGCAGCGACACAAGGCCGCCGATCGCAGGACCGATCGAGTCGGCGGTCAGCAGGTGGCCGAGGAAGATGCCCAGCGCGGCGAACGGGATCAGCGCAACGATGATCAGCCCGGTCATCTCCAGCCAGCGGCCGGCGGTTAGGCTGACGCCAAGCGACACACCCGATGCATACATTAGCGCGATCGTCAGGGTGGCCAGCGTGTATCCGGTGATGATTTTGGCGCCGAAGTACGCGCTCGTTGTCAGCGGCGTGATCCTCAGCTGCCGCGTCCAGCCATCGGTGCGCTCGATCGCGATCCGTGCTCCGCTCGAGACCAGCGCCGTCATCGCCCCGAAGGCGACCAGCCCGACCATGTAGTAGAGCGGGATCGAGATCCCGGACCCGTTGAAGTTGTACTGGTGGCGGTTGGGCGCCGCAATCAGGAAATACAGGACCAGCGGAAACCCGAACGAGAACACAAGCAGGCGCACATTGCGAAACGTGCGCACGAGCTCAAAACGCGTATACGCCAGCGACCTCATACCAATACCTCCTGCCGCTCGGTGGCGGCGCTCGTTTCGTCGCCGTCGCCCGTTAGCTCGACGAAAGCCTCCTCGAGCCCGGCGCCGGCGATCTCGATGTCGCGGGCCTCGGCGTAAGCCGCAAGCAGTGCCCGGATCGCGGCGTCTGAGTCCGAGCAGATCAACACCACCGCCTCGCCGCGGCGATCGGCCGCGGTCACCCCGGGTAGCGAGGCGAGCGCCGCGCGGTCGGCGTCCGGCAGCGTCGCGCGGATCGTGCGCGAGCCCACCCGGGCCCGGATCTCGCTCGTCGGGCCGTCGGCCACGACGCGGCCGTGGGCCATCAGGACGACGCGGTCGGCGTACGCGTCGGCCTCCTCCAAATAGTGAGTGGCGAAGATGACCGTCTTGCCCCGGGCGGCGAACTCACGCACCGACGCCCAGAAGCCACGCCGGGCCTCGACGTCCATGCCGACGGTCGGCTCGTCGAGGATCAGCAGCGCCGGATCGGACACCAGCGCAAGCGCAAAGCGAACCCGTTGTGCCTGCCCTCCGGACAGCTTGTGCGTGCGGCGGTCCGCGATCACGGTCAGACCCGTGAGCTCGAGCGTCTCCTGCACTCCGAGCGAGTTCGGATGAAGCGCCGCCATCACCGTCAACAGCTCGCGCGGCGTCACATCGCGAATCAGCGCTCCTACCTGCAACATCGCGCCGATCTGTCCGCCGGCGACGGCTTGCGCCGGGGATCGGCCAAATAGCGAGACCGTGCCGCCATCCGGTGCCATCAGGCCCAGCAGCATGTCGATCGTCGTCGACTTGCCGGCGCCATTGGGGCCCAGCAGTGCGACGGTCTCTCCCGCCGCGATCGAGACGTCGATTCCCCGTAACGCCGGCACCACGGCCCCCGGGGTGCGAAACGTCTTCGTCACACCGCGGAGCTCGATGTCCGGCTCTAAGTTGATCGTCGTAGTCACTGTTCTTGCTCCTTGGATTTCTCTTGTCTGGTCTGGTCGGGCGGGTCTCGACGCGAGCGCGGCGGGCGAGTGGGCGCGCCGTCACAGCGACGGGCGCCCGCTCGCGGCCGTCTCGGCGTGCTAAGCGCGCGCGGGCTCGTGCGCGGCTCGCGGCAACCACTGAAGGCGCCTGGGCAGATACCAGTTTGCATCGCCCAGCAGTCTCATCGTGGCCGGCAACAGGACCGCGCGGATCAGGGTCGCGTCGATCAGGATCGCCACCGCCAATCCCACGCCGAGTTGCTTGAACTCGAGCGCTCCCAGCGAGGCGAAGATCCCGAACACCGCGACCATCACGATCGCCGCGCTTGTGACCGGTCCGGCGGTCGACTTGATACCGCGCGCGACCGCATCCTCGGTCGACATACCCCTGTCGTACGCCTCCCGGATCCGGCTGATAATGAACACGTGATAGTCCATCGACAGCCCGAACAGGATCACGAACAAGAACAGCGGCAACCATGAGGTAATGGCTCCGGTGGACTTGAAGCCGAGCAGCCCTTGTGCCCAGGTGTGCTGGAAGACCAGTACAAGGACACCGTAGGCAGCACCCACCGATAGCAGGTTGAGCACGATCGCGGTGATCGGGAGAACGATCGAGCGGAACGTGACCAGCAGCAGTATGAATGCCATCGTGAGCACGAAGCCAAACACCAGCGGGGCGTGAGACTTCATCGAGTCGTTGAAGTCCTTTGACTCGGCGGTCATGCCGGTGACCTGGGCCTTCACGCCCGCCATCGACCCGACGGTCGCCGGGATCACCTGCTGGCGCAGCGTGTCGAGCGCGCGGTCCGAGGCAGCGTCCGTACCCTTGCCGCTGAGCGGCATCGACACCACCGCGACGTCATGGCGGTCGTTGACCTGCACCTTGAAGGGCTGATGGATCTGCTCTGTGGCTAGCGCCTTCTGTTCGAGGTCGTTGATCGCTGTTTGCACCTGGGGGCTTGTCACGTTGTCGCCTTGGATGACCACGTAGGCCGGTAGCGGACCGCCCGGAAACGCGGCCTCGATCCGGTTGAGCGTCTTGACGATCGGAAGCCCGGAGGGCAGGCCCTGGAGCCCGGGAAGCGAGGTGTGAAGCCCGAACGCGGGGATCGCGAGCGCCACGACAAGGCCGCCGGAGACAAGCACCGAGGCCAGCGGGCGGCGCAGGACTCGATCGACGACCGCGCTCCACACTCGTGCCTCAACGCCGCTCTCCCTGCGGCGAGCGACGATCGGCACGCGCACGCTCATCACGCGGTCGCCGAGCTTTGACAGCAACGCGGGCAACACCGTCAGCGAGCCCAGTACGGCGACCGCGACGACGATGATCGTGCCCGTCGCCATCGATGCGAACGTCTTGTCGCCGGCCAGGTACATGCCGGCCATCGCTGCCATCACCGTCAGCCCCGAGACCAGAACAGAGCGCCCTGATGTCGATGCGGCGGCCTCCAGGGCCGCCTGCTCGTCCCTGCCCGCGGCCCGCTCCTCGCGCTCGCGGCGCATGTAGAACAGCGAGTAATCGACACCCACGGCCATTCCGATCAACAGGACTGTCTCGGACACGACCTGATCGACGGCGGCGATCTGACTTACGAGGGCGATCAACCCAAGCGTCGCCGCGACACCCGTGCCGGCGAGCAACACCGGGATGCCGGCCGCCAGCAGGGCCCCAAATGCGACCACGAGGATCAGCAGAGTGATCGGCAACGAAAGCGTCCGCGCTTTGGCGAAATCGTCGCTGAAGCTCTTGTTCAACGCCTTCGTGGAACTGGCGTCGCCAGCTTGTTCGATTCGCATATTGGGATGCGCGCGCTGCGCGGCGGCGGTCACCGCGAGCGACGCGGCAACGCGCTTGTCCGCGTTGCTCGCATTGCCGCTGATCTGGAAGGCGACCAGCACCGAGTGACCGTCTCGGGAGACTTCGCCATGGTTGACGGCTAGCAACGGCGAGCGCACGTTCTGGACTGTGCCCAGTGCAGACAACCGTCCGGTCACGTCCCGAATCGCCGCTCGGAAGGCCGGATCCCGCGTCGTGAGTGCGCCGCTCTGAATCAGCACCTGCTCGTTGGCCGGCTGCGGAAACTCGTCGTGTAGGACCTGCTGCGCACGCCCTGACTCGCCAACGCCGTCGTTGTCCTGCGGGATGTGCTTGGTACCTACCGCTCCGCCCACGAAGACCGCCAGAACGACGAACGCAAGCCAACCGAGAATCGCCGCCCTGCGGTGCTGGGAGCTCCATCTGCCGGCGCGCCCTGCGACGTTTGTTCGTTGCATCGCTCGTTCCTCCCATGAATCGGTGTAAGACACCCCGGGAGCGTCGCAACCCCGACCTTCAATGACGATGCGGCCTGCTGGCGTTTTTCGGTGCGGATAACCCCGCGCATAGTGCGGGTAGCCGTACGGTGTCAGCCCCGACCGCTAACGACAATCACCCGATGGCGCAAACCGTATTGATCGTCGATGACCATCCGAGCTTTCGGAGCAGTGCTCGTCGCGTTCTCGAGGACGCCGGCTACGACGTCGTCGGTGAGGCATCTGACGGCGCCTCCGCGCTAGCCGTCGCCAAGGAACTGCGGCCGGCGATCGTCCTGCTTGACATACAGCTTCCTGACGTGGACGGGTTCGAAGTCGCGTTGCGCCTCACCAGTGACCTCGAGCCTCCTGCTGTCGTGCTCACGTCCAGCCACGACGCGAGTGACTTTTGCGGCATGATCACACCCTGCGGTGCGCGTGGCTTCCTCGCCAAGGCGGAGCTGTCCGGTTTCGCGCTCGCCGCGCTGTTGAAATGAGTGCCCCCTCCTCTTGCAGCGCGAGTGCCGACGTCGGTGTCACCGCACACCCTGGTTGATGAGCTCGAGCACGTGAGCGGCGTTCTGTCTGGTGATGAAGACGGGGCCCGTGGAGATCAGCTTTCCGCGGTCAGGAAGGACCCCATACAAGTGGTATTGAGTCAGCAGCACGATCGGCAGGTAGCCCTGCAGATAGGGCTGCTGGTCGACGGCAAACGTGATCTGGCCGGCGCGGATGGCGTTGAGCACCTGCGGGCCGATGCCGAACGTGGCGTACGTGATCTTGCCCAGCAGATGGTCGCTGCGAAGCGCGTCCAGCGTCGGACTAGCGATTACCGCCCCGCCGAGCGTTAGTAGTCCATCGAAAAGCCCGCCTCGCAACGCCGCGGCGATCCGCTCCTCGGCCGCGTTGGTGTGCTGGAGGTTCACGTCGAGCATGCTGGTGCGAGCCCCGGTCGCGGCGAGCGCGGCAGCAAAGCCGTGGCAGCGCTGCTCGAGAGCCAAGTTGCCGGCCTCGTGGATGACGCACAGCGCATGGCGCACATGGCGGGCACTCATGCGTCGACCTGCGGTGTACCCAGCGTCGTATTCGTCTTCTCCCACGTGCAACAGGGTCCCCAGCCTCCGAAATGCATCGCTGCCGGAGTTGATCGACACGACCGGAATCCCGGCCCGCTCCGCCGCGCGGATCGCCGGCGCGAGCGCGCTCGGATTCGGCAGCGACACGACCAGACCCGCCGGCCTCGTCGCGGTGGCGTTGCGGATCATCTCGCGCATGCGCGAGATGTCATACGTATCGGGGGCCTCGTAGGTGACGGACACGCCGAGCTGGGCCGCGGCTGCCTCGGCACCGTTTTGGACAACAGCCCAGAACGGATCGGACGCCTGCCCGTGCGTGATCACGAAGAACCGGATTCGTTTGTGGGACAGACCGAAGACGTTGACCCCGGCCGCGGCGCCTTCGGGCGCATTCGCCGGGTCGGCCTTGATCGCCGGAAGTCCCGGCTGCTGAGGAAGCGCTGAGACTTGCGCCCCGCCACACCCCGACGCAAGAAGTGCGATAAGCGGCGTCACCGCAGCCAGCATGAGCGCGCGCAGCCGGCCGATCATGCCCGGGAGTCCGTGCAAGGAATCCTTGCGGTCACGCGGGTGCCGCGACCCAGCGGACTGTCGACGATCAGCTCGCCGTCAAGCGCCGCGACCCGGTCGCTGAGTCCGCTCAGGCCACTGCCCCTCTCCGAGTCGGCGCCGCCGACGCCGGCATCGCTGACCTCGAGTGTCAGCACGCCACCGGCATCGCTGACGCTCAAGCAGGCGTGGGTTGCTCCCGCGTACTTGGCGACATTCGTCAATGCCTCGGCGGCGACGAAGTAACTGGCGGTCTCGACTTCCTTGGGAAGCCTCCCGGCAAGCCTCAGATCAAGTTCCACCGGGACTGCAGATCGCTGAGCCAGCGCATCGAGGGCTGGGCCAAGCCCGCGATCGCTCAGCATCGGTGGATGGATCCCGCGGGCCAATTCCCGCAATTCGCTCTGTGCCTCACCGAGTGTCGCCACGGCGCTATCCAGCAGCTCGAGGGCCGGCTCGTCGGCCAATCGGACACGCAGGAGCTGGAGATCGAGAGACATCGAGACCAGGCGCTGCTGGGCCCCATCGTGCAGATCGCGCTCGAGCCGGCGGCGAGCCTCGACTGTGGCCTCAACGATCCGTCGACGGGAGGCGCGCAGGTCCTGGAGCCGGGCGTTGAGGTCGGCCTTGAGCCGCTCGTTATCGAGCGCCAACACCGCTCCAGCCGCCGCCGCCTCCACGAACTCGGGCCGGGCCTGCAGCTCCGCATCGTGGATGATCGCGGCGACCCAGTTGCCGTGGTGCGCCACAGCCGTCCATGCCTTGGACGCGCCCGGCCCGGGAAGCGTGACCGGATGGCCTCGCTCGTCGACGAACAGCTGGCGCTCCGGAAGCCAATACGCGATCGCGAGCGTTCGATCGCCCAGCCGCTCGGCGAGCGCCTCCCGCACCGGTACGGCGGCGCTTGCCGGGCTCGAGAGGCCACGGCGGCTGACTTGCGAAATCAATGCCGCCGTCGCCTCAAGGCTGCCCACCGACAGCATCAGGGCCGGCACGGCGAGGAGCAGAAGCACAAGTCCGACGGCGGGACCCAGGGGCCACGGTCCGAGGTATGAGTTGGTGCTCCCGGTGAGTCCTTGAATCGAGTGCGCCACCAACTCCACGAACACCGCGGTCGGGAGCGCGCATAGGATCGCCGCACCCAAGCTGATCGGAAGCTTTCCGGCCAGGAACGCGAGCTGCTGTCGTGTCACCGTGGTCTCGGGCGCCAGGGACGGCGGAGCCGGGACCCGCGCGCACAGCAGCCGGTTGACGAGCGCTCGTTCGAACTCGAGCATGCGCCGAACCGCCGCAGGACCAGCAATTGCAGCAATCGGCAGGAACACCAAGTCGCCGATACCAACCACCAGGCTCACCAGCAGAAACACCAGCGTGCGGACCGCGTCGACGAGCCGGCGCGGAATCGCCAGCTCTCCGATGGCGCGTAGTTCAAGCGCCGTCATGATCCCGCGCTCAACCTGACGTTGCCCGTGTTCGAAAGCGCCTCGATCGCCCACGGTGCCCCGCCATCGTCGATGAGCCCCCTCACGCTAGTAGAGCCCGCGCTGGAGGCAGCCTGGATCCCATAGTTCCCCGGCGGAACGGTCGCGGACACGTCACCGCTATCACTGCGCAGAGTGAGTCGTTCCGGCGAGCACGCGGTCGACACGGTGACGTCACCGCTGGCCGAGGCGGCGCCAAGCACAAAGCCGCAATAGCCTTCGACATTGATCGCGCCGGTGTCGGTGGCGATGTCCGCAGAGCCGCGATAGCCGTCCAGCCGGATGTCTCCGTGCTCGGTGCGGATACTGATCGGCACATCGTTGGGGACGTCGATGCGGTAGCTGGCGCTGCACGAGCCGACCACCATCTGCGGGCAGCTTGAGGAGATCCGGAGGATGCCCCCACGGAGGGAGCGCCGCTCGCGCGGGCCATGTCCAAACACTGAGCGATCGGAGCTCGAAACCGACACCCCTGTCTGGCTACCGCCGACGATCGCGACGTCGCCCGACTGCACGTGTAGCTCAATCCCCCCCAGCGAGGCCGGCAGATGCACGGAGACGCTACGAGTCTCGGTACTCGAAAGCCACAGAGCACCGAGCACGGCGCCCGCGATGAGCAGCGTCGCGGCCGAACCCACCAACACCAAACCCCACGGCGTCATGCGTCGAAGACCTAACAGCAGCGGGCGAGGCTCACGCGCACTTGGTACTACTTCTGCGCTCACGGCATACGCCTCCTCGCGAGTCAGCCTAGCGCGCAAATGTGGTCAACAACGCGTGCAGCCGTGCTGGGAATCGTATGTGTCAGGATCCCGACAACCTTCGCGGGTGTCAGATCACGACGAGCAAGGTGTCAGACGGACCCTCGGCGGTCAGCATCATGACAATTTGCCAGATGGCCTACCGCCGGCGCCTCGGGTAGTGCCCGCCGCTCGAGCCGGGGTCTACCATAACCAGGACTGCGACGCTCGCCTTGGTCTGCGCTAAGCGGTTGAGCTGTCGACGTGGGTGTGTGCCCGCGGGCGCACAACTCCGCTTGCTTCCCGGGAGGTCTCGACATGAACGAACTACCCCATCCACCGGCAGGGGCCGACGAGGCGCCGGTCGCCGACCGCACTCGCGTCGTCGTCGCTGACGACTCGGTGCTGCTGCGCGAGGGAGTCGCGCGCCTACTCCAAGACGACGGTTTCGAGGTCGTGGGCCGCAGCGGCACGGCCGCCGACCTGTTGCTCAAGGTCCGGTCGTATGAGCCCGACGTCGCGCTTGTCGACATACGGATGCCCCCGACACACACCGACGAGGGCCTCAAGGCGGCGAAGGAGATCCGGGCCAAGCACCCACACACTGCGGTGCTCGTGCTCTCGCAGTACGCCGAACCCGGCTACGCGATCGAGCTACTCGAGGATTGCGCCGACGGCATCGGTTACCTGCTCAAGGACCGCATCAACGACCTACCGGAGTTCACCGCGGCCGTGCGCCGGGTTGCGGCGGGTGGCTCGGCGCTCGATTCCTCTGTCGTCTCCCGGCTGGTCGGCCGCCGGCGCCGAGACGATCCGCTCGCCGAACTCACGCCGCGCGAGCGCGAGGTGCTCGAGCTGATGGCTGAGGGCCTCTCGAACATCGCGATCGCCGAACGCATCGTCGTCACCGAGCGCGCTGTCGAGAAGCACGTGACAAGCATCTTTCAGAAGCTCCATTTGCCAGCCGCGGGCGATACGCACCGTCGCGTGCTCGCCGTCCTCACCTTCCTGCGCAGTTAGACGCTTGTCAGCGGGTGCGGTTATCCGCACCTGCGGACACGGGTGAGCCCCATTCTCGCAATCGTCCGGCGGTGGGACGCTTTCGCGCGATGTTTATGTCAACAACACCGCACACAGCGATCCGCGAGCTTGATCACCGGACGAACGATGGCATCGACGTCAGGTTGTTGTGGAGCTCGCGCACGAATCACGTGTTCCTCGCCGTCGAGGATGAGCGAAGCGGCGAGTCGTTTGAGCTCATCGTTCCCGGGGCCGAGGCGCTCGATGCATTCCACCACCCATACGCGTACTTGCTCCCAACCGTCAAAGCAGGCACAGCATGACCAGCAATCACATCACACGTCAATTAATGCTCTCCCGAGTCAGCGAGCTTCACAAGGAAGCCGCCGCGGTGCGGTTGGCAAACGAGGTGGCACATAGTCACCGCGTCGGAGTGGGGACGTCGCTTGTGCGGTGGCTTCGAACCCGGCGCGGCCGGACCCAACCGACGAATGGGAGGCTGAATCGTGACATCCCGCACTGAAGCCTCGGTCCAAACGCTCCGAAACGACGACAGCCGGCGCTGGATCGCGCTCGTCGCGCTATGCGCGGGATTTCTGATGATCATTCTCGACCAGACGATCGTGAACGTAGCGCTGCCGTCGATCCAGAGCGATCTGCACTTCTCGCAATCCAGCCTCGCGTGGGTCGTCAACGCGTACTTGATCGCGTTCGGCGGGCTGCTGCTGCTGGTCGGTCGCCTCGGCGACCTGATCGGCCGGCGCCGAATCTTCCTCGCCGGGCTGGCGCTGTTCACGGCCGCGTCGATGCTCTGCGGGCTGGCACACAGCCAGGGTCTGCTGATCGGCGCGCGGTTCGTCCAGGGGATCGGCGGAGCCATGACATCCGCGGTGATCCTCGGGATGATCGTGACGATGTTCCCCAAGCCCGCTGAGCAGGCGAAGGCGATCGCGGTCTACAGCTTCGTTGCGGCGGCCGGCGGAGCGGTCGGTCTACTGCTCGGAGGGATCATCACCCAGAGCATCAACTGGCACTGGATCTTCTTCGTCAACCTGCCGATCGGGATCGCGACGGCGCTGTCGGCGATCCGGCTGCTCCCCGACGATCACGGTCTCGGGCTCGAGCGGGGCGCGGACGCGCTGGGAGCGATGCTGCTGGTCAGCTCGCTGATGCTTGGCGTCTACACGATCGTCGAGGCCGGCCACTTCGCGTGGGGGTCGACGCACACGCTGGGATTCGGGGCCATCTCACTGGCCCTGATGGCGGGCTTCGTCTACCGTCAGGCGCGCGCCGCCAGCCCGTTGGTGCCGCTGCGCGTGTTCCGCTCGCGCACGGTCACCGGGGCGAACCTCGTCCAGGCGCTGATAGTCGCGGGCCTGTTCGGGATGTTCTTCCTCGGTGCGCTGTACATGCAGCGGGTGCTGCACTACGACGCGATCCAAGTGGGGCTGGCGTTCCTCCCGGTCGCACTGGGAATCGCCGCGATGTCGCTGGGCCTGGCCGCACGGCTAATCATGCGCTTCGGCGCCAAGGCGACGCTGCTTCCGGGCCTCGTGCTCGTCGCGATCGGCCTTGTGCTGTTCCGCAACGCTCCGATCCACGCGCACTACCTCGCCGACCTGCTGCCGACGATGATCCTGTTCGGCGTGGGAGCGGGCGTTGCGTTCCCCTCGCTGATGACACTCGCGATGTCGGCCGCGACCGCCGAGGACTCGGGCCTCGCCTCGGGTCTGGTCAACACCACCCAACAGGTGGGCGGCGCGCTCGGCCTCGCGGTGCTGGCAACGCTCGCCACCAACCGGACCAGCAGCGCTCAAGCGCAGGGCGCGTCGATCGCGAGTTCGCTGACCAACGGGTACCACCTCGCGTTCACGATCGGCACGGTCCTAATGATCGCCGCCGTCGCTCTTGCGGCAGTGCTGCTACGCGCCCCCGCGGTACAAGAGGACGAGGTCGTGAGGGTCCCCGAGACGATCGAGCTCGAGGAAGCCGCTTAGCCCCACGACGGCCGCATGGCCAGCTGGAGGTGGTCTCACCGCCGGGCGCTTCGGTCAGTGGCTCGGGGATTCGCCTAGGTCCACGACGGCGAGATCGGCGCGTGAGACGATCTAAGACCCCGGGAGCGATGCTGGCTGCACGCGTGGGAGACGTCGCCGGCGTGGTTCGCGGCTTCCGCTTCGAGCCGACTAGCTCCGAGAGCAGCAGCGGCGTTGACGTAGCTGACGAGGCGACGACACAGAAGCAACGGCGGCGTGATCGTGGCTGAGCGATACCGCTGCGCGATCAGCGTTCGAGAGAACGTCGCATGACGACTCGCGGCCACCGATCGAGGCCGGCTGGAGCTGACCGGGCTCGAAGCCGGCGAAGTCCGGGCGTGATGTAAGCGTCGTCGAAGATCTGAAAGCCCGGTCTCTCGTAGTAAGGACGGTTCCATGGCACGTCTCGGTGTGTCGTGAGCGTCAGTGCCTCGAGGCCCCTCTGTCGCGCCCAAGATGCCGCGGCTTCAATGAGCGCGCGCCCCACACCCTGTCGCGCCGCGCGTGGACCGACTGAGACCCGCTCGATATGCGCGCTGCCATCAATGACCCGCACCAGCAGGTAGGCCACCGGCTCATCTGTGTCATCGGTGCTCACCCACGCCCTGCCGGCAGCCTGCAAGCCGGCCAGGGTGGTGGTCGAGGGTGCATCGTCGTCGGCGATCGCGTCCATGCCGAGCTCGCCAAAGATCGAGCCGGCCGCGCGCTCGATTTCCCGGAGTTTTTCCAACTCGTCACGGCGTGCTGCTCGGACCATGTCTGCGATGCTGCCAGCGCCGGCCTGCCGGACAGTTCTCCTCTGGCCCGGCGTTAGTCGCGGAGCGAGCGGCTAAGTCCTTCGCCATCAGCGCCGCTTCTACGACACACACCGAGCCAGCTGACCGGCTCGGCTCCGACCAGCCCGTACTTCTGCTTGCGGTCGACGGCGGCCCTAAGCGACAGTCGTGATACGACCGCCGTGGCGACGACAAACCGGCACTCTGGCCACAGAGGTGGGAGTGCTCGCCCGGAAGCGCTTACTGCAGCGCCAAAAAGCGGTCGAGCACTGTGTCCCCCCACGCGCTAGCGCGGGCAACGGCGGCCGGGTCCAGCACGCCGTCGGGCATCTCGTCGGAAATACGCCCCGCCAGTTCGCTATTGATCTCGACGTGAAATTGGAGTCCGTAGACGTTGTCGGCGACCCGAAACGCCTGCTCGGCGCATCGTTCGCTGGTGGCCAGCCGCACCGCGCCTGGCGGCAACGTGTAGCTGTGGCGATGCCAGTGCAGGACCTCGAGCGCCTTGGTGTCGCAACCGAGGACGGGATCCACGCACCCAGCGGCCGTGAGCGTCGCAGCGCCCATGCCGACTTCGAGCACGCCGTCCTTGACCACGCGGCCGCCTAACGCGACCGCGAGTAGCTGCGCTCCGAAGCAGACGCCGAGAACGGGTAGCCCATGATCGACGGCGTCGCTGATCAGCTGTCGCTCGGCTGCAAGGTGCTTGGTCGTCTCATCGTCCGCCGACCCGCTCGGCGCGCCGAGCACGATCAATCCCAATAACTCCTCTGCTCTCGGCAGCTGATCACCTCGAAACGGCCGGAGGTCGACCGACCGCAGCCGAGCACGGCGCAGCGCTGGAGCGATGTTGCCCCGTCCCTCATAGGAGACGTGCTGAATGACCGCCCACTCGCACATTTCGCAGCTCAATGCCTGCCGCACCGATGACCCGGCCGCGTGAATCGTCCTTGCCGCGCGTTCCCGGTACGGGGTGGAGATGGCCGTGAACTCGTGTCGCAGAACGAAGCGGGTCTGCTCGGGGTTGCATAGCCCACGCGCTCGATCGCGGGCGGCGGCGGCGACCTCCCCAGGTCAGCCTCGACATGGTGCGCGTCGTTCGCGTGTTCGTTATCCCTCATCTGCCATCCGGCGCGATGTTCTGGTTGACGCGGAAGAGATTCGTCGGGTCATAGCGTAGTTTGATCGCTGCGAGCCGCTTGTGGGTATCTTCGGGATACGCCTCATGAATCGATCGGTCCCCTCGTCGCCGAGGAAGCTGACGTGGACGCCGTGTGCGGCAGGCCGCATCGCGGCCAGGGAGTCGGACACCCATGACTCGTGCGAGTCCGCTTGCGCTGGATCTTGGTAGCCGGCCGCGAACGTCACCATCAGGCGCTGTTGGCGGTGCGCGAACGCGGTCGCGGCGTCCGGCACGCGCGCCATCGCACCGCCGAGCACCCTGATCTGCACGGCCGACATCGGCGAGGGCCTGACTTGCACTCGACCGAAGAGGGTCGATTCGGCGTGCTCATCGAAATCGTCGAGGAACATGGACCGAGTAGCCATCCGGACTCGTCTGGGGCCTGGCCCCTCCGCCGCGTACATCTGTCGATAGGGCATCGGCATGATCGCGTCGGCGAGCGGCGTCGCGAGTGATCGCAGCGGAGCGATCGCGTGGTGGGCTGCGTCGAGATCGCCCGCGTAGGCCAGGCGCACCATCAAGGCCGGCCGGCCGTGATGTTCTGTGGGCACGAACGGCAGCGGCGGGGCCGGTGCGAGAATCGCGATCGTCGACAGTTCATCGGGCGCGTTGTGGGCAGTGGCGATGAACGAGCGCAGCATCGCGGGGCTCGCGGGCAGGATCAGCATCCCACCGAGGATCGTGTCGACCTCGTGGAGGCGGTACTGCAGACGTGTGACGACCCCGAAGTTCCCGCCGCCGCCGCGGAGCGCCCAGAACAGGTCCGGCTGCCTCTCGGAATCGACGTGGAGGCGCTCGCCGTCAGCGGTGACGAGCTCCACGCCGAGCAGGTCGTCGATCGTCAGGCCGTGCTTGCGGACAAGCCAGCCGATGTCTCCGCCGAGGGTCAGCCCGGCGATCCCCACCGAGCCCGTGTCGCCGAAGCCGGTCGTCAGCCCATGCCGGGCCGTCTCATTCGTGTAATCGCCGGCAGTAAGGCCAGCCTGGGCCCAGGCGATCCGGCGCTGTGGGTCGATGTGCAGTCCGCGCATCGTCGACATGTCCAGTACCAAGCCGCCGTCGGATGTGCCGTGACCCGCCAGACTGTGCCCGCCGTCGCGGATCGCAAGCTCTAACCCATGCGCGCGCGCGAGCGACACGGAGAGCGATACGTCAGCGGCGTCGGCAGGGCGGACGATCAACGCGGGACGGCGGTCGATCGCCCCGTTGACGACCAGGCGTGCTGATTCGTAGTTGGGGTCGTCGGGTGCGATCACCCTGCCGAGCACGGCGGCGCGCAGGTCCGAGACCGAGCTGGGTACTGATCGGGGCGCCGAGCGCGGCTCGGCGTTGAAACGAAAGGCCTTCCATGATTGATCTGGATTCTTCTGCCAATTCGCGCTTCGGGGCGTTCGTGCCGCGAGTGTTGACTGGCGATCGCCCGACCGGTCAGCTGCATCTCGGTCATTTTTTCGGAACGTTGCTCAACCGGGTCCGGCTCCTAGATGGCAGGGGGTGGATCTGATGGTGGTGATTCCCGATTATCAAACGATCACCGACCGCGATAGCCCGACGACGCTTGCGGGCGACGTGGAGGAGCTCGTCGCCGACTACCTGGCCGTCGGGATCGACCCGACACGGGCGACGATCTTCGCCCACTCGCTCGTGCCCGAGCTCAATCAGTTGCTATTGCCGTTTCTGAGCTTGGTCACGGTGCCCGAGCTGCTTCGCAACCCCACCGTCAAAGAGGAGGCGGCCGCCTGCGAAATGATGGCACTCAATGGGCTGATGCTCACCTACCCCGTGCATCAAGCTGCCGACATCCTGTTCTGCAAGGGCACGCTCGTGCCCGTTGGCGCCGATCAGCTTCCGCACGTCGAGCAGGCCCGCGCGATCGCCCGACGGTTCAACCGGCGTTACGCGCCGGAGTGTCCCGTCTTTCCTGTGCCCGAGGCGCTGCTGAGCGACGCCCCCGTTCTCCTGGGGATCGATGCACGCAAGATGAGCAAGAGCCGTAACAACGCGATCGCGCTCGCCGCGAGCGCCGACGAGACCGCGCGACTATTGCGCCAGGCCAAGACCGATTCGGACGCGAGAATCACCTACGACCCGGAGAACCGACCCGGGGTCTCAAACCTCGTCCTGCTCACGGCATTGTGCGAGGAGCTCGACCCCAGGCAAGTCGCGGAGGAGATCGGCAGCCGCGGGGCCGCCGAGCTCAAACGCCGTGCCACCGAGGCTGTCAACGAGCGGCTAGGACCAATTCGTGATCGCCGATCCGAACTCATGCGTGACCGCGGCTATCTCAGGACAATTCTGCGGGACGGGAGCCGGACTGCTCGAAGTATCGCCCAGCGCACGCTAACGCAGGTGGCGGCCGCGATGCACACGAACTATTGATCGGACGCGCGGGTAGCCAACGCCTCTTCTTGTCGCCCACGCAGCACGATCATGAGACCGTCCTGTTCGCGCGGACGAGGAGCCGCGCTTACGAGACCGCGTCAGCCGTGAGACGTTGTGTGCAGGGGAATGCGTCGGTGGCCGATTGCGACGCCGATGACTACCGCGAGGACGTGCTCGGGTCGCGGCTCACGGCCAAGCGTCGGTGGGATGTTTGGCGAGACGCGAGCCCGCCGCCGCCAGACGCAACGGGGCCGATGTCACCGCTCACGAGGAGCGCAGGCGGTCCGGCTGGTCATCGAGGGGCGCGGGAGCCTTGTACGAGCGCGCCGATCGCGTGGGCGAAGAGGTCGTCGGGGACAGCGTCGGGGTCGGCGAGGAGTTCGATCGCGAAGCCGTTGGCGAGCGCGATTAGGGTGGTGGCGAGCTGGTCGGTGGGGAGCCCGGGTGCGGGTTCGCGTTCGGGGATCGCGGCGTCGAGGAGGTGTGCGACGGTGGCTCGGAGGCGGGCGTGGCGCTGGGCGAATCGCTCGGCTGCGATGGGGTCGCGCACCGCCTGGCCCCAGAAGTCGATCAGTAGCACGAACGCGTCGCGTTCGCCTCGGAGCGTGGACACGAAGCGGCGGGCCGCCTCGAGCGGTGCGGCGCCGCCCGCGAGCTCGGCCTCCATAGCCTCGTAGACCTTCGCCAACCGTGGGTCGATGCGCTCTTCCACCAGGGTGAGAAACAGGTCCTCCTTGCCCTTGAAGTTGGAGTACACGGCGCCGGTCGAGTAGCCGGCCTCCAACGCGATCGTGTCGACCGAGGCGCCGCGCAGGCCGTCACGAGCGAAGACGCGCTCTGCGGCATCCAGCAACTGCGCGCGGGTGATCAGGCGCCGCTCGCCGCGGCGCGGCCGGCCGGTGACTTGACGTTCAGCCATTCGGTGTTAGGATAATCATCCTATTGTGAATAACAAGATTATTCTGAGTAACTGAACTATCGGAGTGGTCGTCATGGGAGCTTTTAGAAACCTAATCAATGGAGAACATCGACGGTGGGTGGCGCTCGGGGTCGTGTGCATGGGGCAGCTGATGATGGTGCTGGACGGGACGATCGTGAACGTCGCGTTGCCCTCGATGCAGCGCGACCTCGGCTTCTCGCAGGCCAACCTGGCGTGGGTGCTCGACGCGTACATGATCGCGTTCGGCAGCTTCCTGCTGCTGGCCGGACGCCTCGGAGACCTGCTCGGGCGCAAGCGGATGTTCCTCGCCGGCCTAGTGATCTTCACGCTAGCTTCGGTGGCGTGTGGGCTGGCGGACGATCAGCTCGTGCTGATCGTGGCCCGGTTCGTCCAGGGACTGGGCGGCGCGATCGCGTCGGCCGCGGTGCTGGCCCTGCTCGCCACCGAGTTTCCGCAGCCGTCCGAGCGCGCGATCGCGATCAGCGTGTACACGTTCATCCTCGCCGGCGGAGGCTCGATCGGGCTGCTCGCTGGCGGCGTGCTCACGCAGTCGGTCGACTGGCACTGGATCTTCTTCATCAACGTACCGATCGGGATCGTGACCTTCGCCCTCGGATCGGTGCTGATCAACGAGACCGAGCGCCTCGGGCGCGGGCAGGGCGTCGACGTTGCCGGCGCGGTGCTGGTCACGGCGGCGCTGATGCTCGGCGTGTACGCGATCGTGAAAGTCACCGACTACGGCTGGCTGTCGGCGCACACGCTTGGGTTCGGCGCCGCGGCGGTGGCGCTGTTGGCAGTGTTCGTCGCGGTCGAGTCTAGGCTCTCAGACCCGATGTTCCCGTTGCGGATCCTGCGTGTCCCCGGCCTGGCCGGATCGAGCGTGGTCCGTGGCTTCGTGGGCACGGGCATGTACTCGACGTTCCTGCTCGGCGTCCTCTACCTCCAGCACGTGCACGGCTACGGGGCGCTGCAGACCGGCCTCGCGTTCCTGCCGCTGACACTGCTCATCGGCCTGCTCTCGCTCGGGGTGACCGCCCGGCTAATGCGCCAGTTCGGCGCCACAAGGGTGGTGTTCGCCGGCCTGGCGGCGATCGCCGCCGCGCTCGTACTGCTCTCGCGACTGCCGACGCACACGAGCTACTTCCCCACGACCGCGCTGCCGTTCGCGCTGCTCGGTCTCGGCGCGGGGTTGTCGTTCCTGCCGCTGACCACAATCGCGATGGCCGACGTACCAATCGCCGACGCCGGTCTCGCCTCCGGAATCCTCAACGCCTCGCAACAGATCTCAGTCGCGATCGGGACTGCGGCGCTGGCCACCGTCGCGGCCGAGCGCGCCAAGGCGCTGGCCGGCCTAGGACAGCACCACCTCCAGGCGCTCACCGGCGGCTTTCACCTGGGCTGGGCGATCGCTGCCGGCGCGGTCGGCGTTGGCGCACTGATCGCCCTACTGACGCTGCGTCCCTCGCGGCGGCGGCTGACGGCAGTGGTCGCCGTCCGCGACAGCGAGCCGGACGAGCTCGAGCAGGAGGCGGCGTGATGAAACCGGTCCGATACATGGTCGTCCTGGCCCTCGTCGTCGGCTCAGTCGAGTTTCGGACACGGCGCGCCGCAAGGACGTGGGCGCAGCCCGGGTCACCTCGAGCAGGCGCTGCCGGCCGGGCGTCTGGGGAGGCGACGATGCAGCACATGCGCCCGCGTACGCGCAATTCGCGACGATCACTCCATCGCCAAGCCCCGTTGGCGGGTGTCGTTTTGGCGAAAAGGAGGTCTCGGCGAGGTAGGGGGCGGCGAGCTACTGGATGGATGTCTTCCATTGAGCGGGCGGCGACTCCAGCGGGTCGAGAGGTCCTGGGACGGCTTTCAGCTTGCGGTTGGCCGTGTTGCTAGGTGGAATACGGTGACTGTTTCGTGGGCGTATTTGTCGATGTCGAACTCTGGGTCGGTCAGCCGGCTCGGCGCGACGTCGATCGCCGCCCGGATCGTCATCGCCATCGAGCTGGGATCGAAGTCGGCTCGGAAATCGCCGGCGGCCTGGAAACGGGTGAGCAGTTCGGCGAGGATGTGGACGGCCCCGTCGCGATTCCCGCTGAAGGGGCTCTTGGCGCCGGTGAACGTCGCGCGCACGATCTCAACGATGGCACGGAGCTGATTGGGGTTGTCGCGGATGAATTCGAGATTGGACTCGATGTAGGCGTGCAGCATCTCTGGGCCGGTTGTTTGCGCTTCGATGCGGGGCTGCATGTACGCCCTCGCCCGTTGGAGCACCTGGGTGACGATCTCGGCGATCAGGTCGTCTTTGCCGGCGAAGTGGTAGCTGATCACGCCCTTGCTGATGCCGAGCCGTACGGCGATACGCGCGAGCGAGGCTTTCGCGTAGCCAACCTCGGCGACCGTGTCGATCGCAGCCTCGACGATCTGCGCCCGCCTGGCGTTGGTTACGAACGTGCGGTTGCCGTCGACGGGTGTTGGCCGCATGGTCAAAAATTAGCACGCAGAGCGAGTTTTGTAGACGAGTGGCCAGGCCGGTGCTAGCGTGGTGCTGTGGATTCTGGAGCCACCACAACACGGACGCAAGCGAAGCGGCCCCACTCAGCGGCCGGTTCGCTTCCTCCGGCACGGGGCGAGCACGCGCTTCAGGTTGAGCATTTGAGCAAGCGCTTCGGCGAGCGCGTCGCGTTCGAGGACGTTTCGTTCGATGTCGGCTACGGCGAGGTGTTCGGCTTCCTAGGCCCTAACGGGGCGGGCAAGACCACGACCGTGCGGACACTTGGGACGCTGATATCTCCGAACTCTGGGTCCGCGACTGTGGCCGGGATTCCGTTGAGCGCGCAGAACGGTCCTGCGATCCGGTCGCGAATCTCGATCATGCCCGAGTCCCCCGGGTTGTATCTGCGTCTGACGGTGATGGAGAACCTCGAGTGCTTCGCCGGGCTCTACGAGCTGGATGAGATTCGCGGCCGTATCGAACGGGCGCTGCGGGCGGTCAACCTTGAAGACCGTGCGGCTGATCGGTGCGGAGCGCTGTCGAAGGGTCTGCGACAGCGCGTGGCGCTGGCGCGAGCGCTGCTCAACGACCCCGGCGTGTTGTTCCTCGACGAGCCGACGTCTGGCCTTGACCCGGTGGCAAGCCGCGAGGTCCACGGGCTGATCGCCTCGCTTCGAGAGCGGGGCGTGACGATCTTCCTCACCACACACCGGCTGGAGGAGGCCGAGCGGCTGTGCCATCGGGTGGCGATCCTGAACACGACGTTGCGAATGATCGGCCGGCCCGACGAGCTGCGCGAGCAACTGTTCAGCCGATCTCTGGACGTGCGAGTCCGCGAGCGGCTGCAGGACCCGGAGGCTGTGCTCGGCGGTTTGCCCGGGGTCGAAGGCTGGGAGCAGGCGCCATCCGGCGGCTACACGCTCGACGTCTCAGGCCCAGAGGTCGCCGCCCCGCAGGTAGCGCGGGCGCTGGTCAGCGCCGGTGCCGACATTCTGTCGATCGGCGAGTCCCGTCACTCGCTAGAGGACGTCTACCTCGAGCTGATCAACGAGGACGTGGAGGCCAAGAGTCGATGAGCTTCAGCAGGACGCGCGTCAGGGCAATCGTCGTCAAGGAGCTGCGGGACTATCGGCGCAACCGCTTCGTGGTCGGCACGATGACGGTGTTGCCGCTGCTGTTCATCATCCTGCCGTTGATCCAGGTGTTCAATTCCTATAGGCACGTGGACAGCACCAACCTCAGCCTGCACGTCGGCGTCTCGATGCTGTACATGCTGGTGATCCCGGCGTTCCTGCCGTCCACCCTGTCCGCCTACTCGGTGGTCGGAGAGCGCGAGCAGGGCACGCTTGAACCTGTCCTGATCACCCCGATCCGCCGCGAGGAGTTCCTCGTAGCCAAGGCGCTCGCCGCGTTCGTTCCGACCCTGGTGATCGCATACGCGGTGTTTGGAATCTTCCTCGCCGCCGCGGCCCTGTTTGCCCATCCCGTGGTCGCCTCGGCGATCTTCGCGGGCACACACGTGCTGGTCCAGTTGCTGTTCACCCCGTTGCTCGCCGGCTGGGGGATCTGGGTAGGGATCGCGGTCTCCGCCCGCTCCACGGACGTGCGGGTCGCCCAGCAGCTCAGCGTGCTCGGCACCCTCCCGCTGCTGGCCATCCTGGCGCTGATGTCGCTGAACGTCATCACCGTGTCCGCCGGTCTCGCGATCGGCCTCGCCGCCGTCCTGCTGGCGATCGACCTGCTCGCCTGGCGAGCCGTGGCGGCCGTGTTCGACCGCGAACGACTCATCACAGGCACGCGCACCTAACGCACGCTGATCCAGACGACCAAGGCGATCCAACAAGACGAACGGAGTCCCGGAATGTCATCCACCCTCACGCTGAAACGAGCGGCCACCGGCGCCGCGGAGCTTCGCCGCAGCTCTTTTGAGATCATCCTCGACGGCAAACCTGCCGGATCGATCGAGCGAGACCAGACCGTCGAGCTTCAGGTGGAACGCGGGTCACACACGCTCCAAGTCAAGGCCGGCCGCTACTCAAGCCCCGCCAGGAACTTCGACACGACGGACGGCGCGAACATCAGCTTCCGCTGCAACGGCGCGATCCTCTGGCCCCAATACGTCGCGTCGCTCTTCGTGCCGACGGTCGGGCTCAGACTGCACCAGTAACCACTCCGGACCGCCAGACCCCATAACCGGGGGGTCTGATCTGCAGCTGCAGCTGCAGCTGCAGCCGCCTTCGCCGCTCCTCGCTCCAACCCGCTTTGCGCCGGCTGCGGGCATCTCGTCGGCCCGCGCCACTGTTGTGCTTTGCGCGGGCTGGAGGGCGGAGGGACCCCAGGAGGCAGAGACCCGCCGTTACGAATCTGCATGGCGCTCGCGGTACCTCGATCCAGACCCGCAACGCGCTCGTTGCGCGTCTCGCGTCCAGGGGTCAAGAGACCTCCTAGGCGCCACGAGAGGGCCCGTCACGACAGCTGGATGCCGCCGGTGCTGGGCGTAAGGGCTCCCGACTTAGTTTGTGAAGGTGTTGGGCTGGTTATGTAGAACTGGGGGTTGTGGTCGATGAGCGCGCGATCGGTGAGCGGTATCGGTTGCTGAGCGCGCAGGGGGTTCTGGATGAGCGCGCGCGGCGGTTGTGGGCGGCGGCGGAGGCGCGCTCGGCTGGTCGTGGGGGGCTCGCGGCGGTGGTGAGGGCGACGGGGATCTCGGAGTCGACGGTGTTGCGCGGTCTGGCTGATCTGGATTCTGAGCAGCGGCCGGCGGCGGGGAATGTGCGCCGGCATCCGGGGCGCACGCCGATCCTTGAGCGCGAGCCGGGGCTTGAGGAGGATCTCGAGCGGCTGATCGATCCGGTCAGGAGGGGTGACCCGGAGTCGCCGTTGCGGTGGACCTCGAAGAGCGGTGCGAAGCTCGCGGAAGCGCTGCGGGAGCTGGGGCACGATGTTGTGGAGCGGACCGTGCTGCGGTTGTTGAAGGCCAAGGGGTACAGCCTGCAGTCCAACAAGAAGACCAGGGAGGGCGCCCAGCATCCTGATCGCGACGCGCAGTTCCAGCACATCGCCGAGACCGTCACGGCCGCGCTCGCGGCGGGCGAGCCGGTGATCAGCGTGGACGCGAAGAAGCGAGAGCTGGTCGGCGACTTGGAGGCGGTCGGCCGCGAGTTTCAGCCCAAGGGACGCCCGGTCGAGGTTCACGGCCATGACTTCAAGGACAAGCAGCTCGGGCACGCGATCCCCTACGGCGTCTATGACCTCGCTAACGATGAAGGATGGGTCAGCGTCGGGATCACCAGCGACACCGCCCAGTTCGCCGCGAACACGATCATCAACTGGTGGGAGCACCTCGGCCACGCGCGCTATCCGGCCGCCCAGACGCTGACGATCACCGCCGATTCGGGCGGGTCCAACAATCCTCGCACCCGCCTGTGGCGTCACGAACTGCAGCGCCTCGCTGACACGACAGGGCTTGCGATCAGCGTCTGCCACTTCCCGCCTGGCACGTCGAAATGGAACAAGATCGAGCACCGGATGTTCAGCTTCGTGAGCCTCAACTGGCGCGGCAAACCGCTCGAGAGCCTCGAGATCATCATCAACCTGATCGCCTCCACCCGAACCAACACCGGCCTGAAGATCCACGCCCGCCTCGACGACGGCAGCTACGAGCGTGGCGTCGACGTGACCGACGAACAACTCGCCGCCGTGAACATCACCAGACACACGTTCCACGGCGACTGGAACTACACCGTGACCCCTTCACACACTACGTCGTGAGCCCTAAAGTCGGGTGCGTGTCTGTCCAGACTGAAACGGATCGAACTTCACCTCGTCATGCCAATAGAGACACAGACAGCGGTTCCCGTGCGTTCGGTGCGGCGTTGCCCAGCGGCGAACGCCTGGCGCACCGTCATCAGCTGATGGCACGCCGTTCCGTGTTTCGTTCCCCCCGAATCGAATCGCCATATTCCATGGGCGATTCGGGACCTCCGCCCCGGTCTCGAAACCGGTATGGGCGGTTTCGTCCATCGAGGGTTCGAATCCCTCTCTCTCCGTTGTAGTCGTCGTTCAGTCGGTTTCCCCGGAGATTCCAGGCATAACGACTCCAGCCGGACCGTCTCGGTCGGCACCCTTCGCGGGTCAACGCAGGCCAGCGTAGGACCCACCGTGAGGGATTTCGTTCCCTCCACGTTCCCCCAGGCCTCGCCGAGTTCGTCCACATCGTGCCCTCTATCGGCGAGCTCGGGCGCCCGCTCAAGGCGAACGTCGGTGAGGAGGGCGGCCGCGCCTGCGACGATGGGAACAACCCTGATACCCGCCGTTCGCGACAACGAACGGTCACCGAGACCGGGCGATGGTGGCGCTCGCCCAGGCCAACCGCGTCCGCCGGGAAGGCGTGCGCTATGGGGTCAGTTCGAAGCCGCCGACGCGACGCCGCTTTCGAGCAGCGCTTTGAACTTCTCGTGGTCTGCCGGCACCCGCTTGGCGGCCTGCCGGCGCGCCAGGATCGCAAACAGCTTGCCGACGCCGTGACCCTCGAGGTCGAGCTCTGAGTTCATGCGTGAGCTCGACTCGCCTATCGGATCGACCGTGTACGTGCCGGCGGAACTAATCAGGCCGCCGGTGCCGCGGAACGAGGCCTTGCGCGGGGGGTCGTGCTCTGTGATCTCGTATGGGAAGTCTCGTGCCCCTCCGGGAACGATGCGGCGCTCCACCACTCGCGTACCGACGCGCGTGGGGCCGTCAGTCTCGACTGTTGTGCTCACGAGCTGGCTTTGCCACTCGTTGTGTCGGTCAACCTGATCGAGGTAGGCGAACACCTCCTCGGCCGGGCGGTTGATCTCGATGCTGTGCTTGATCATGGTTTCGATCCTCTCTTGGTGGCGTTTCTCGCAGTCGTGTCTGTCTCGGTCTGTGCTTGAAATGTGATGACACGGAGGGCGAGCTAGGGCGGTGTTCGCATCGGAGAGGCCCTAGCGTGGGTCGGACCCCGCCTGGAGCAGGCGAGCAAGCGAGCGATGTCGACCGTCGCTGCTCACGCTCGCGCCGGCGCGGGCGCTTCCGCCGGTCGCCCGTCGCGCTGTCCCTCGGTCTGCGCAACGAAGTCGCTTGAGCTAATCAGCAGGAGCGCCGCGATCGCGCCCGCGAGCGCGAGGATCGCGGCGACGAAGAAGATCTCATTGAGGCCTGCGACGAAGCTGGCGCGCGCCACTTCGCCGACGATCCCTCGCGCCTGCGGCGGGAAGTGCGCGATCGCTTGGTGCGTCTGACCGCTTGAGATCGCCGTCGCGATCATGTGTGCGCCGCCCAAGTGCGCGGCGTCCAGCCCGGAGCTCACGTGCGCGCGGATCTCGCTGGTGAAGATCGACCCGAGCGCGGCGATGCCGGTGGCGATGCCGACCTGGCGGAAGGTGCTGTTGATCCCCGAGGCCATGCCTGCCTGACGGGGCGGGACGACGGCAATCGCGGTCGACGCGAGCGGCGGATTGATCAGGCCGACGCCGACGCCGCCGACGAGAAACGCGGGCAGGAGGTGCGTCCAGTGCGATGTCACTGTCAGCCCGCGCATCAAGAGCAGGCTTAGCCCGACGAGCGCGAGCCCGGTGCCCATCAACAAGCGCACCGGCAGGACCGTCGTGAGGCGTCCAGCGACAAACGAGGTGACGAGGATCGCGCCCGAAAGCGTCACCAGGCGCAGGCCTGCGCCGAGCGGCGAGAGGCCGAGGATGTTCTGCAGATACAACGTCAAGTAGAGCAACATCGCGAAGATCGATCCAGATAGCGCGAACGCAACGATCGACGCGCCGTTGAATGCCCGACGCCGAAACAGCAACAGATCCAACATCGGCGCGGTGCTCCGACGCTCGACTGTCAAGAACAGTGCGAACAGAACGACGCTCGCGATCAGGCAGCCCTCGACAAGGCCGCTGCCCCATCCCTTCCGACTCGACTCGATCAGGCCGAACACGAGCGTTCCGAGCGCGGCCGTGAAGGTGACGAAGCCCGGGATGTCGAGGCGGGCGCCGCGCGGGTCACGCGACTCGCCGACCTTCGACACCGTCAGCGCGAGCGCGACGACGCCGATCGGGAGGTTGACCAGGAAGATCCAGCGCCAGCTCAGACCGTCGGTGAGCGCCCCGCCGACAACCGGTCCGATCGACACCGCCGCACCGGTCACGGCGCCCCAGACACCGAACGCGACCCCGCGGTCGCGTCCACGATAGGCATTACCCAGCAACGCAAGCGAGGCCGCGAACATCATCGCGCCGCCGATCCCCTGCACCCCCCGCGAGAGGTTGAGCATCAGCGGCGACTGCGCGACCCCGCACAGGAGCGAAGCCGCCGAGAAAATCACCAGCCCGATCGCGAATATCCGCCGTCGCCCGAGCAGGTCTGCGAGCGAACCGGAACTCAGCAGCAGCGCTGCGAGCGTGAGCGCGTAGGCATCAACAACCCATTGCAAGTCTGTGAAGCTCGACCCCAGCCCGGCCTGGATCTTCGGCAGCGCGACATTCACGATCGTGACGTCGAGCAGCAGCATGAACGTTCCGACACAGACAGCGACGAGAGTCCACCACTCATGCACGGCGTCGCCGACGGTGACCGTTCCCGAACCACTCTGCACACTGCCGTGCCACTCCCCACTGCCATTTCGTGCCGTCATGTCTGCCTCCGTCCGTGCTTGAAATGTGATGACAGTCTCCGGGGGCTAGGGCGGTGCTCGCATCAGAGAAGCCCTAGGCCGACGCGCCGTCCCACCCAGGCGCAACGACCGCGCTCAACCCCCCGGCGAGCACTCAAGTGGAGGTGCTCGCCAGGGGCCAGCCGGGGAATTGGCGTCGTGTTCAGTTGACCGCGTTGACGGCGAGTGCAGCTTCGGCTGCCGTCTCAGTGAGCTTTACGACCTCGTCCGGGTGGGAGATCATCGCCAAGTGGCCCGAGCGGACTTCGACGGTGGTGGCACCCATGCGGTTGGCGAACATTCGCTCGACGTCAGCCGGGAGCGCCTCATCATCTTCGGCGACCAGGTACCAGGAGGGCAGCAACTTCCACGCGGGGACCGTCATCACCTCGTTGAAGGCGCTCGCGGACAGCGGCTGCTGCACTGCGTACAACGCCTTTGCCTTGACCGGGTCCACGTGACCGGCGAAGTGGTTGATGAAGTCGTTTTCAGTCAACCAAACGAAGCCCTGCTGATCGACGAACCGGTGGGCCAGCGCCGGCGTCGGAGGTCCCTGTGCGAGCAGCCCTCCGAGTGATTCCCCCTCGTCGATCCCGAACGCGGCGATGTAGACAAGACCGACGACGCTTGGAGCGTCCTTGCCGAGCGCGGTCATGACCTGCCCGCCGTAGGAATGGCCTGCGATCACGGTCGGCCCGTCCTGAAGTGCGAGGACCTGGCGGAGCCTGGCGACATCGTCTGCCAACGACGTCAACGGAAACTGGGGTGCCGTGACGTGGTAGCCGTCCGCCTGCATGCGCTCGATAACCGAGCTCCAGCTGGAACCGTCCGCCCAGGCACCGTGAATGAGAACGATGTTCGGCCGGTGGTGCAGTTCACTTTGATCCAGTGACATTAGGTGCTCCCTTCTAGGGGCGTTTACGTCGGTTTGCATTGCCATGAGGTGCTCCGGTCTTAGCTCGTTGCCTTCGCCGCGGCCGTGATCACCTTCGCGACCACTCCGGGAGCGGCCACCATCGACAGGTGCCCGGCCCTGACCCTGGTGATGTGGGCGTGTATCCGCCGAGCCATGAACAGCTGAATGGAGGGCGGGATCGCCCTGTCGATCGTGCCGAGCACGTACCAGCTCGGGATCGTCTTCCACGCGGGCGTTCCCGAGGGCGCCGTGACCGCGCTGTAGACGACCGGCGACTGGGTGGCGGCGAGAACAGCGCCCTCCTTCGCCGGGAGCCCGTTCGCGAACGCCTGCTCGAACACCGCGGGCTTGACGTATAGCTCGGCGTCACCCTTCTTGGCACCGGGGAATGGCACGAAGTTGAAGACCTTCGTCGGCCCGGCGCCCAATGCCGACCCGGGCTTCGTCGAATCCAGACCGAGCGCGCTCTCGCCCTTGGCCGGCGCGAACGCGTCAACGTATACCAGCGCCTTAACGTTGCGGTTGCCCGTCGCGGCGTTCGTGATCACGGCGCCGCCGTAGGAGTGCCCGACCAGGACGATCGGGCCCTTGATCGTCTTTAGCAAGTCGGCGATCGTGGCGGCGTCGCCCTTCAGGCTCTGCAGCGGGTTGGGCGGAGCGACGACCGTGTATCCCTCGGTCTGCAGGCGCTCGATCACCCCGCTCCAGGCGGCATTGTTCGCCCACGCTCCGTTGACCAACACCACAGTGGGTCTGCCCGCCGTGGCCGTTCTCGTTCGCGTCTTCGCCTGCGATTGTGATGCGGTGAGGGTGATCGCGAGGCCAGCGATCAGCGCGATCGTGACCCAGAGGTATGTCACCCGTCGTTCTGCTAGTCGATGCATGGTGAGCTCCTTTTTGTTTGCCTAGTGGCTCCTGACTGCTTCGTCCATTCACTGTCGGCGAGCTAGGGCCGTGTTCGCATCCGAGGTGCCCTAATCGCGGGCGGGCTAGGACTGAAGCTCCGTGACGGCCGAGTCGTCGACGTCCGCCCGCTTGAGCGCTGCGATCGCCGAACGACCGTCGCCGCGATCCGCGCTGGGTGAGAGTGTTGCCCTAGGTTTCGGGCTTGCGACGCGTCTCAGTGAGGCGAGTTGCTGGCGGTGACGTCGGCGCGATGCTGCGGCTGCATCTGCCGGGATTAGCCGTACTTCGAACTCCCGTCATCGCAGTAATTCGGGGTTGCGTGTAAGCCGGGAACCTCGCGCCGCGCCCCGACGAACAGCGCTGCCGCAGTAGTTATCCGTCCGGCAAGGAGGAATGCGGTCTGGCGCAGCGATGACTCGAGGTCGAAGTGGTCCAGCGAGGAGATCGCGTCGCGCGGGATTACGACCTCGTACCACCGCAGCGCGGCACTCGCGGCCGTGTAGTGCACGCACATGTTCGCGATGGTGCCGCAAATCACAAGAGTGTCGACGCCCCAGAGCCGCAACAGGTGATCGAGGGGCGTCCCGTAGAACGCGTCGTAGCGAAGTTTGCGCAGGACGACGTCGCCCTGCGCCGGCTCGAGTTCGTCGACGATCTCCCACCCCCAGCTGCCCTCGCGGGCGTGCTCGGGCCAGGCCCGCCACTCGGGGTCGCCTTCCCGATGGGTGTCCTGGCTGTAGACGACACGCATCCCGTGCGCTCGGGCGAGCTCGAGCAGCGCTCTGATTGCGGGTATGGTCGCCTCGGCGTCGGGGACGAGCAGGCCGCCGCCATCGCGGACGAAGTCATTCTGCATGTCAACCACGACCAGCGCCGTCCGTGCCGGGTCGACGCGGACGTCCGCCTCAACCTCGTACTCGGGCACCTCGATCAGGCGGCTCATGCCGCGATGGGCCCGGAAAGATCGTCGTTGCTCGTCGCCGGGTGCCCGACGCGCGCGACCAGGCTTGCGTAGACATCGGCCGCCGACTCCTCCGCGTCAAGCGCCGCCGTGTACCGCCGGAACGCGGCGCAGGCGCGGGGGCCCGTCGCGCTCGCCCACGAGCGATATGCGTCGTGGACGAGGCGGCACGCTTCCCGCCAGTCGACGTATGCGCTGATCAGTGTGTCCACGAGTCGTGCTTCGGTGCGCTTGCGCATGCGGGATCTCCATCCTCACTGTTCATCTGAAAGCGATGGTTTCAGTGCTTGGGCCGAGAGCCAGAGTGCGTCCGGGTTGATGCGCTCGGGATACAGCGCGAGTACCTGGTCGTAGAGTTCTCGGGCCGTACTCGCTGTCTCGGCGATGCGGTCGAAGTCGAGGATGTATTGCCGGGTCTCTTTGATGATCTCGGGGCCGTCGTGGCGGCCGGCTCGCTGGTGCCCGGCGATCACGGTCTGCGGGTGCAGAGCCTCGATCGTGTCGAGCGCGGCGATCCAGTCGCGGCGGCCCTGAGGCTCGGACTCGGCGAGGTAGAGGTGAACGTCGTTGTAGGCGGCATCGCCGGCGACGACAAGGCCGGCGTCTGGGGCGTGCAGGCAGCTCGTCTGGTCGGTGTCGGTGTGCCCGAGCTCGACCGCGACGAGCTCGTGGCCCTCGAGGTCCACGGTGTGGCCTTCGAGGGGCTCCGGGAATACGAGTTCTCGCGGCAGCTTGCCGTCGAAGCGTGGCGTCCAGAATGACTCGAGGAACTCCGGCGTGGATCCAACCCGCATTTGCTCTATGACGGCCGGGAGCGCGACTGCTCGAGCGTTAGGGAAGCGGTCGAGGACCGCGCTGAGCCCGAACCAGTGGTCCCCGTGGCCGTGCGTGATGTACACGGCCGTGAGGTTTTTCCCGTGCCCGTCTGTCCACTCGACCAGATCGTGCGCCTGGCCGACGGTCAGCAGCGCGTCGACAAGGACAGCGTCCCGCTCGCCCAAGATCAGCGTCGCCGATATCGGCGACCAGGACCGCGCCTTCTCATGGGGAGCCAGGTCGCCGGCCGGCATCGGCTCCGGTGAAGCCACATATACGTCCCAGCTGAGTGATGCGGAGTGCTCTGTCATCGGAACTCCTCGAATGTCGGAGGGTTGTGCGGCCGAGTGGACTGCGAGACAGTCTCGGCTGCCTAGGGCTCTCCTCGCATCAAAGAGGCCCTAGTCCCGCGCCAGTCCGGCTCGCGCGAATGAGGCGGACTCACGGGCCCGGGAGCGCGCCGTCGAGCTGCTGGCGGGTGCTGATCCCGAGCTTGGTGAAGACTTTGTGCAGGTGGTACTCAATCGTCTTGCGACTGACGAACAGCTCCGTAGCTATGTCCTGGTTGGACGCGCCGTCGCGCGCCATTCGCGCGATCCTTGCCTCGTGCGGGGTGAGGTCGTCGCTCGTCTCGATCGTGCGTTTGCGGGCGGTCTCGCCTGTCGCTAGGAGCTCGCGCTCGGCGCGCCGGGCAAACGCCTCAGCGCCCATTTCCGCGAAGCTCGCCCGCGCGCTTCGCAGCTGCTCGCGCGCATCGACGCGCCGCCCACGGCGGCGCAACCATTCGCCGTACACGAGATACGCGCGAGCAAGGTCGAGGGCGACGCGACAGCGGCCGAGGCGTTCGATCGCCTCGCGGTAGAGGCCCTCGGCGAGCGCGTCATCGCTCAACAGCGCTGCGCAGCGCGCCTCGATGCCGAGTGCCCACTCGGTCCCGGCGACCTGCGTCCGCTGGCGCAGGCGCTCGAGCGCGTCAGCCGCCAGCTCGGGCTTGCCGCTGCGGACGGCCGCCTCGACCAGCTCGGGTAGCGACCAGACCGATGCATGCAGCTCATCCTGCGCGCTTGCGCGTTGCGCGTTGTCGAGTGCCGTTTCGTAGTGCCCCAAGGCGTTGTGGAGAAGGGCGCAAGCCTGCTCACCGAAGGTGAGCACGAAACCCTCACCGCGCGCGATCGCATCCCGCCGGGCCTCGTCGATCAGCTTCGACGCCCGGGCCTCGTCACCCTTGCAGGCGGCGAGCATCAGCTTCGGAATGCTGATCCGTCGGCTGCCGGTCGCATCGATGATGGAATCGATTTCCTCGACCAGCGCTGCCGCCCTGTCCAGCTTCCCTTCGAACACGTGCATCAGCGAGAGGTGCATGAGGGCGATTGGCAAGACGCCGAGAGCGCCCGCTCCACGGGCGATCAGCACGTATCGGCTGGCCAGCAGATGCCAGGTCTCGTCGTCGAACACGTCCGCCGCCACGCGACACGCGAGCCATGGCCAGCGCACGTCCTCCTCGTAGTCCCGGTTCCCATCGAGCAGGGCAGCCAGTGCAAGTTTGAGCACCGGAGCGCCTGCGCGGATGCCGTCCGTGAAGCTGACTGCGAGGCCATCGAGGAGCACGTCCGAGGCACGCTGCGGCCCAGGGGCCGCCGGCGCAGTGCGCGCCGCGGTGGCGGCGTCCCGCATGCCGATGCCGAGCCGGCCGGCGACGGCCGCCGCGTGCAGGGCTTCCAGGTGCGTTTCGCGCGCGAGTCCTGGATCGAACGATTCGAGCCTCCGCGCCGCATCGAGGAGGACCGCCGCGGCTTCGCCGCTGCGACTGAGGTGCAACGCGATCCGCCCGCGAAGTCGCTCGGCCATAGCGATCTCCAGCGGATCCATTGGCGCGGACGCTGCGCTTTCGAGGAGCGTCAGCGCTGCCCGAGGCGACCCGGCGAGGTACTTTGAATGCGCTGCCGCCAACTCTCGCCCAGCACGTCGGGTGCGGTCGGGCGTGAGTGCCGCCGCGCGCTCCAGGAAGGCCGCGGCCGCCGCCAGGCCGCCACGCGCCTGCGCCCGCTCGGCCGAGCGCTCCAACTCGGCGGCGAGATGTTCGTCAGCTCCGAGCGCAGCTTGCGCGCGGTGCCATGTCCGGCGATCAGGGTCTGCCTGCGCATCGGTCGCCTCAGCGAGCGCGCGGTGGACGGCCTGCCTGTCGGCGAGCGGTGCCGAGCGATAGATCGCCGAGCGCACGAGCGGGTGCTGAAACCGAACCTGCGCGGCGAGTTCGATCAAGCCGACCGCCTCCGCCGGCGCGGCCGCTTCGAGGCCCAGCCCGACCAACTCCACCGCACGCATCAGCAGTGCCGGGTCGCCCACCGGCTCGGCCGCGGCTAGGAGCAGGAAGCGCTGGGTCTGGTCGGGCATCGACCGGACTCGTCCGAGGAAGCTTTGCTCGAGACGAGCGGAGAGGGGCTGCGTCGAGCTCACGCCGAACCCGCCCGCGAGCTCGGCCGCCGACAGTCCGCGCGGGAGCTCGAGCAGTGCCAACGGATTTCCGCGCGTCTCGGCGACGATCCGGTCTACCACTCGCTCGTCGACGCGGCCGGCGATTGCCAAGCCGAGCACCGCGCGCGCATCTTCGTCATTCAAGCCCGGCACGATGAGCTCGGGGAGCCCGGCGAAAGTTTGCTCGTCACCGGGGTCGCGCACCGCGAATACGAGGGCGACCGACTCTGCCATGAGCCTCCGCGCGACGAACGCGAGCGTCCGGGCGGAAGCCTGATCGAGCCACTGAGCATCGTCGATGACGCACACGAGCGGCTCTTGCTCGGTAACTTCAGCCAACAGTCCGAGCATCGCCAGCCCCACCTGGAACCGGTCCGGTGCCGGGCCGGAGCGAAGACCGAACGCGACCTCGACGGCTTCGCGTTGCGGATCCGGGAGGCGCTCGAGCGGGCCGAGCATCGACCCGAACAGCTGCTGCAGCCCGGCGAAAGGGAGCTCCATGTCGGCCTGCACGCCCGTCGCCCGAGCCACTCCGCATCCCGCGGCCCGGTCGATGAGTTGCTCGAGCAAGGCTGTTTTGCCGATTCCCGCCTCGCCGCGGACGACGAGGACACCACTGCGTCCCGACCGGATGCCGGTCATCAGCTGGCCAAGTTGCTCCCGCTCGCGGCTCCGACCGAGTAGGCGCGGCCTCGGGCGCTCTTCCGGCGGCGCCCGAAGCGCGTCTCTCGAAACGTCCGGTCGAGTTGCCAGCGCTTGAACCATGGCTCTGAGACCTCAAGGTATCGTCCTGCGAGACCACAAGGTATCATAAGTCTCGTAATGGCAGGAACAAGAGACGCACGCCAGCGCATCCTCGACGCCGCCGCCGAGCTCGTCACGGTCGGGGGGCTTGACGCGGCCACGCCCGCGGCGATCGCCGAGCGGGCCGGTGCGGGAAAGATGTCGCTGTATCGCCACTTCTCGGGCAAGGATGAGCTAGTCGCCGAGGCCTTGGCGGAACGTGACCTCGATCTCCGCGCGTGGCTAATCGGCGATGCTGCGGACAGGACACCTCGCGAGCGGCTGCTGGCCCTGTTCGATCGCGTCGCGCGTCGTGCCGATCGCGGCGGGGGTAGCTACATCGGCTGCCCGTACGTGAGCGCCAGACTCAATGTGTCTGACGACGATCACCCGGTGGCACCCGTCGTTGTCGCGCACAAGGCTGGAATGCTCGACGAACTGGCTGCGCTCCTCACTGAAATTGGTGTGCCCGATCCCGAGCAGAGAGCGCAAGTCGTGCTCATGCTCTTGGACGGCGCGGTCGTCCACTCGGTGATCCGCGGCGATGGCGAGCCCTTGCGTCAAGCGCGTGCCGCGCTGCCCGGACTGATCTCCGCGACGTAACCCTGCGCGGTCGGCCGCCCGGCGCTCATCGGAGAGTGAAGAGCACCTTGCCGTTACGGTCGTTCCGGGCGGCGTGGGCGATCGCTTCGCGGTAATCCGAGAGCGCGTAGGTCGCCTCGATGGGGGCGGCGAGGGTACCGTCCGCGACTAGGCTGGCGAGCTCGTGGTAGGTGTGCGCGACCTTTTCCCGCGGCGTCCTCCGCAGCCAGAGGTTCACCCAGTAGCCGTGAACGCTCAGGCCCCGGAAGATGAGGTCCACGATCGGGATGCTCAGGGGCTGCCGCTCACGGGCGGTGTAGCTGATGATCTGGCCGTCGATCTTCAATAGCGACGCGAGCTGCGCCACAGGGTCTCCGGCGACCCCGTCGATAATCAACTCGAGTGACGCCTCGCCGATCGCGTCGGCGGCCCGCTCGGTGAGATAAGCGCCCTCGACGAGCACGACATCGGCGCCTGCATCAAGCAGCGGCTTGACCGACTCAGCCCTTCGGACCACGTTGAGCGTTCGTAGCCCGGCGTGCCCGGCTAGAGCCAGGACGTATCCGGCTGTTGCAGAGCTCGCACCCGTCTGCGCCACCCACGCACCGGGCACGAGCTTCACGTAGCCGTGCAAGAGGCAGTACGCCGTGATCGGGTTGATGCCAAGCATCGCCAGCTGCAGCGGGTCGCCATCGGGATCGACGGGCACGGCGTTACGTTCGTCGAGGACCGTCTGCTCGCGCCAGGTGGCTTGTTCGAGCGTCGGGACGACCAGCACCCGCGTGCCGACGCGCGATCGGTCGACGCCGTCGCCAACGGCGATGACGCGACCGACTCCTTCCGCGCCCAGTGCCGCGGGCAGCTCGGGGCGTACGCCGTAGACACCCCCGATCAGTTTCAGATCCGACGGGTTGATCGGCGCCGCCTCGATCGACACCGCCAGCTGGCCGGGGCCAGGATCCGCCGGGTCAACGTCGGCGAGCTCGACGACTTCGGTTGCCGCGCTGAAGCTCGAAAGCTGAAGGGTCTTCATAGGGATCCTCCTCCAATGTTGTTGCTGATGACCGCCTGGCTAGATCGCTCTGCGTCCGCCGTCGGCGGCGACGATCGCGCCGGTGATGTAGCTCGCCCGCGGGGAGGCGAGGAAGGTGATCGCCTCGGCGATCTCCTCTGGCTGTGAGGCGCGGTGCATTGGCGTGGTTTCGCCGAGCGCCCTGATGAACTCCGGCCCCGACGGCGTCGACGTATAGACGGGTCCGGGCGCGATCGCGTTGACGCGCACCCCGCTCGCGCTGTACTCGGCGGCCCAGGCTCGGGTCATCGCCTCGAGCGATGCCTTCGTCGCGCCGTAGGCCGCGCCGCCGACGAGCCCGACTCCGCCGGCCATGCTGCTGACGTTGACGATGCTCCCATGCCCGCGGGCGGCCATCCCGGGAGCCAGTGCCGCGACGAGGAAGAACGGCGCGCGGACGTTGCTGGCGAACATCTTGTCGAACTGCGCCGCGTCGAACTCTGCCGTCGGGGCCCAGCGCGCCATCCCGGCGTTGTTGATCAGGACGTCGACCTTGCCGACGCCACTTGCCAAGCGCTGCACGTCGGCGACGTCGCCGAGGTCGGCAGCTACGAAGCTGGCCTTCCCGCCGCCGGCGGTGATCTCCTGGACCGTCTGCGCGCCGCGGGCGGCGTCGCGGCCGTGGACCAGGACCTCGGCCCCGTCGCGGGCGAGCTGCAGCGCGACCGCGCGGCCGATGCCCGAGGTCGCGCCCGTCACCAGCGCTCGTTGTCCTTCGAGGTTGTCTTGGGTAACCATCGACATCGCTGCTCCTTCGTTCGTGATCCGCCAAACGTCTCGCCGACTCGTGGGATGGCTCCGTGCAAGCCGCGACCCACCAACCGCATCGCCGGGCTCCCAGTCAAGAGTGGAGCCCGTTCTTGCGCAGGTTCGCTTGGCTAGGGACCCGTTCGCATCGGAACGCACCTAGTCGCGGCGTACACGTGTCCTCGCGGACCGCCAACCTCGGCGATCGCCACGCGCACGCACCTGGTAACCCGGATCCAGGCACGGACTGTCCGTGGCCAGCACAGGCGGCTAGGGCGACCCCGACGCGAATAGCGCCCTAGCGCCGCAACAGTCTGGTCCGCAACGCAAAGGAAAGGCAGACCATGGCTTCGACCGACTACCAAGGGGCGCATCATCAAGGCGCCGTCGACAACCTGGTTGCGCCGCATTTTGACGGCCCTGTTCCCAAACCAATTTCCAGCAATCGCTTCCTCGGATCGCTGAAAGAGGCGGCCAGGTGGCCTGGCGCAGACCAGAACACGATTGTGACCCTGGCCCTGTCGCTGGTAGCGGCGCGCGCCGACGAAGAGGGAGCTAGCTACTTCCAGGACCTGTCGGAGCGGAACCCCGTCGACGCCACGGCACAGGCCCTAGCCGGCTTCTTCGAGGTCCGCTCCGGCCATGACGTCGCCGCTGCGATAGCCAAACTGGACAAGGCCGCGACTGCCGAGCCCGGCCTGGCGCAGTACTTCCGCGGCCTTGCTCTGGTGGAGCTCCTCCCCGGCGAAGGCCCGTCCGGGACGGAGCTTGTTGCTGGGGATATCGCGCGGGCGGAGCAGGTCATCGCCGACCTGGAGTTCGTGCTCGCGGCGCGTGGCCAATTTCCTGTCTTGTTGCTCCGCGCCGCGCACCAGGGCCTGGCCCGCGCCTACCGGGTGCTCGGGCGCCAGCGGCAGGCGGCGGAGGCGCTGCGACGGTCAGGCGTGGGCCCGGTCGCAACGGACCGGCCGCCGACTTTCACGAGTTTCTCCCTGACTGCGCGGGACGGGATGCGGTTGTCCGCACCGAGCACTTTCAGCCCCGCGCCGAACGTGCACGTCGCCCAGTCCTACGACTTTGGCGACTTCACGTTCATCGAGACAACCGCAGGAATCGTCGCGATCGATGCGGGTACCAGCCCGGATCGCGTCCTGGCCGCAATGACCGATCTTGGCCTGAAGGACCAGGCGCCGGTCAGTCACCTCATCCTCACACACGCTCACTTCGACCACGTCGGCGGGGCGGCGGCCGTGCTTGGCCCGCACACCGAGGTCATCGCATCGGCACAGTTCCCTGCCGAAGCCGAGCGACTGCGGCAGTATGTCCCGCGCGAGTTGATCGGAACCGGCGCCAGCCCGAACTCCGACGTCGAGCCGAACCGGTTAATCAGCCAGCGGACGTCGCTAGTCGTCGGCGACACCGAGTTCGTGCTGCTTCCGATCAAGGGGCGGCGAGACGCCAGACGCGCTGATGGTGTATCTCCCGGCTAGCCGGGTCCTGCTCGTCGGCGACGTGCTGATGCCCTACCTAGGCGTCCCATTCTTTCCTGAGGGCTCCCCGGAAGGGCTGTTGTACGCACTGCGCTACATCCATGAGCTAGCACCTCGACAGCTCATCGAGGGTCACACGACGCTTACAGAGAACTTCACCATCGAGGCGGTCGCCGGCCTGGAGCCGTCCCTCACCGAGCTACACGAGTTTGCGCTGGTCAGGATCGGCGAGAACATGCCGCTGCCGCACCTCCTGGACATTGGTTATCTGCCGGCCCTGCTGCGCGACCACCCCGCTGCCGTCGTGCCGTATCTGGTCATCCGTGACAACTTCATCGCCAGGCTCTACCACCAGCACACCGGGTACTGGCAGCCCGACGGACAGGGACTCGACCCGCGCAGCCAGGAGGAAAAAGCGCAAGCACTCGACCTGCTGGCCGGGGGCAGGGCCGAAGCATTCGTCACCGCCGCTGTCACCCTCGCCCGTCAGGGCGACCTGGCCCTCGCGCTGGACATCGTCGCTCCGGGCCTGCTCCAGCATCCCGACAGCAGTGAGCTTGCTGAGCTCCGTCAAGCGGTTCTAGTCCGGCTGATGGAGCAGCGCCAGCTGTTGGATCCGTTCGGCTTCACCGTTTACGCGCAGCTGACTGGCGCGGAGCTCTCCCCGGTCGGGTAGCGATCGCTTCAATTCAGGCGACGCAAGGAGCCTGGTCCGGTCGTCGCCCGCATTGCTCGGGAAGGGCGCACGCGGTCGGCCACGGGCTTAGGCCAATCGCAAAAGAGACGTCCCGCTCGAGGGCGGCCGACGCTGGCCGGAAGGTGGCAGCTGCAAGCACCGGGGCACCGCACGACGCCGGCGGCTGCGCTGCCAACCGTCACATCAGTAGTAGTCGTTCCCGCACCGTCAGCGCGGACGATTGGGAGTCGGCAGGCGGGCCGGCGTTTGCCAAGAACGCCGTAGTCAGCTACGGTCACGTCGACGAGGCGCCCGTCGACTCTCACGGACGGTGCCTTTCTACCGGGTGCCCCTTATGTGCTGAGCTGCTGGTCGCCTAAGAGCAGGCGCGGTTGAGCTCTGCGCCTGCGTGGCCGGGCTTTGGAAGACCTTCAAGCGGCTGGAGATTCAGATGCCAGATGAGGATTCGCGCACGTCGGCTGAGGCGCTCAGGCGCGTCGATGGACGCCCCGGGGGGCTGAAGCTGCGAGGCGTGGGGCGACGAGTGCGCGTAGCGATGATCGCAGCGGGGTTGTCGGCCCTGGCGGCGGTCTCGCTCGTGGTCTCGCCCGCGTTTGCGTTCGATGTTCCGACCCACGCCGACGTCCAGCGAGCACTCGAGCGGATCGTCCAGGGGGGTGCGCCGGGGGTCACCGCAGTGATCCAAGGTCCTCACGGCACCGAGCGTTTCGCCGCCGGCTCGGCCGACGTTCGGCGCGATGTGCCTATCTCGTCGCGGGATCGTTTCCGAATCGGCAGCGTGACTAAATCCTTTACTGCGACCGTGGTGCTGAAGCTCGTCGTGCAGGGCAAGATAGGGCTGGGTGACTCGATCCAGAAATGGCTGCCGGGACTGGTGCCAAACGGCAAGCACATCACCGTCCGGGAGCTGCTCAATCACACCAGCGGGCTGGCGGACTATTGCAGCGTGCCCCCCGACAGCACGCTATGCACGCCATCGCCGGCCGAGATGGGCCACCGCTGGCGACCGCGGCAGCTGGTGAAGATCGCTACCTCAGGTCAGGTGACCTTCCCACCTGGTCAGGGGTGGTCCTACACCAACACGGGTTACATCCTGCTCGGCCTGATTGTTCAGAAGGCCACCGGCAAGCCGCTCGGCGCCGAGTATCAGAGCAAGATCTTCGGGCCCCTTGGTCTTCACGCCACCGGGTTTCCCACCGGCACCGCGATCGCCGGGCCGCACAGCCAGGGGTACGACGTGATGTCGGCACCAGGCTGGCCGGCGGACGTGACCGGGACCAGCCCGACGATCGCCTGGAGCGCGGGCGGAATCGTCTCATCGCCCAGCGACCTGGCCACGTTCATGCGCGCGCTGCTTGGCGGGCGGCTGCTTGCGCCCAGGCTGATGAGCCAGATGAAGCGCGCCACTCCGGGTTCGCTCACCGGACCCTCCGCGTTCGAGGGCGGAGGCGTTGGTAGCTACGGTCTCGGTCTCGTCCACTTCACCTGGTCGGCCGCTTGCGGCGTCTGGGGCCATCTCGGCGACTTCCCTGGCTTCCACACGATGGCGCTGTCGACCGGCGACGGGACACGGGGCGCGGCGATCTACGTCAACGCCGACTCGCTGGCGGCTCCGGGAGCCCTGGCGACTCTTCAGGCCGAGCGACTTCTCGCCTGCAGGATGCGCTTCGGCCGCATCGGCTCCTGGCGTGCTCGAAATAGTCATTAGGACCGCCGTGGTGAGGTTGACGCGACTAGCGCTATTAGCTGCCACGACGGGCTCGTTGCTGCTTGGGGGCCTTCACGCGTCGGGGGCGATCGCGTCAGTCACATCGAAGGGGCCCTACGGGGCTCGGGTGAGCGCGCGCATCGCCTGGACGCCTTGCGGGAGGCGGTTGCAGTGTGCGCGGATGCGCGTGCCGTTGGACTGGGCGCGGCCCCGGGGGTCGACGATCTGGTTGGCGGTAATTCGTTATTTGGCGAGTCGGCCGGCGCGGCGGGTTGGTTCGTTGTTTGTCAATGGGGGCGGCGGGATGGGGAGCGTGGAGTTCGTCAGGACCGAGGGGGCGCAACTGGACAAGGCGCTGGGGCAGGGACGGTTTGATGTGATCGGCTGGGCGCTGCGGGGCGGCGCAGGTTCGGAGCCGGCAGTGCGCTGCTTTGCCGATCAGCGCAGCCGGCAGCGGTTCTGGGATGGACTGTCGATTCCGAGCACGCCGGCGCAGTCGCGCGCCTACGTCCACAAGACGGTCGCCTACGCCCGGGGTTGTGGGGCGCTGAGCGGCAGCTTGCTCGCACATATGTCGACGACCGATGACGCCCGGGATTTGGACTATCTGCGGCGGCTGGTAGGCGACCGGCGGCTCACTTACTGGGCGGTGTCGTACGGCACGTTTCTCGGCCAGACCTACGCCAACATGTTTCCGCGTCGGGTGCGGGCGATGGTCCTTGACGGTTTGGTGGACCCACGAATCGTGGTCAGGGATGTCGCGGCGAGGTTCGCGAATACGGTGGTGGGGATGGATCAGGGCTTGGGCGCGTTCGAGTCGCTGTGCCAGCGCGCCGGACCGCGTCGCTGTGCCCTGGCCGGCCACGGTGCCGTCGCTCCGCGGGTAGCGCGGCTGCTGGCGCGGTTGCGACGCCGGCCGATCCCGGCGCCCACGGCAAAGCCACGAGGCGCGCTGAGCTACGGCGACCTCTCGGCCGTCCTCTTCGCCACGCTCACAAATCCGGCCGGGTGGCCGCAGCTGGCGCGAGATCTCGAGCAGGCCGCAAACGGCGACGGCTCGGCGCTCGCGACCCAGGCCCGCGCGGTGCTCGCCGGCACCCGTTCCGCCGCCGGCGATGCCCAGACAGCGACCGTGTGCGCGGACAGTCCAGCTCACCAGCGGCCGAACGCCTGGCGGCAGGTGATCGCTCGGCTAGCCCGCGTCAGCCCCTGGGCGGGCCCGTACGTCGGCTGGATCGGCTGGGCGCCGTGTGCTTCCTGGCCCGCGCGCAGCGCTGAGCGCTACACCGGGCCGTGGAACCGCAGGACGAAGACCCCGATCCTGGTCATCGGGACGACGTTTGACCCGGCCACGCCCTACACCAACGCCCGCCACGTCGCGCGCCTGCTCGGCAACGCGATCCTGCTCACCCACGACGGCTACGGCCACACCAGCGAACCGGACCCCAGCGCCTGCGTCACTCAGGCCACGAGCAGCTACCTCCTCACGCTACGCACCCCGCGACCCGGCACCGTCTGCCCGTCCGAGCGAACCCCGTTTGACCCGCGCTTCGGCGACTCGACCGGCTGATCGAGCAACGGCTCATTCCTCGGTCTTCGGTTGGTCGTAAGTCGCGAGGCGATTGGCTCGCCGCGGTGTCACTCCGGATCTCCTTTCGGGCCTGCTTCTCGCGGCCGCAAGGCCACGGATGGTCGTCGGCGCCCTCTCGGCGCGCGAGCGCCGAGAGGGTACCGGTCGTGACAACGACGACATCCGCCCGACCTGGCGCAGGGCCGGCGTGGCGTAACTTTCCGGGGGAGGGCTCGTTCTGGGAAGGTGTGCGAAGCATCTCCAGACCGATTCCTTGATGATTGTCGCTCTTACGGTGCTGCTGGCGCCGCCCGCGGTCGCGATTGCGAAGACCACGCCCAAGCCTGTTGTGCTGCGACCATCTTTTCATCCCGTGGCTCGCCAGGTGTCCGACGTCATCGCCGACGATCGCTACCTGTTCTTCGACACGGACACGTACGCCTCTGGGCCTGAGGGAGCGCTCACGGGAGAGTTCGGAACTCTGATTGACAACGACAGCGGGAGGCGGCTGCGGCTGTCCCCTCCCGGTTGTAAATACTTCGGCACGCCGCAGGTCGGTGGCGACTGGCTCGCCCTCAGTTGTGAGGGCGCAACCCAGCAGGTCGAACTCTACGATCTGGCGGCTCATGATTGGAGCAGCGTGACACGTGGCTGCGCGAATAACGACGATCAATCGTGCACGGTGGTTGGTGTGGGAACGCATTGGTTCAGGTATGAGGTTAGTTGCTACCACTGCGAAGACGTATTCTTGGATCAGAACATCAGAACGGGCAAGGTGCGCAAGGATCCGGAGGTGCCCGGTGGCCGGCAGATCGCGAACCTCAATTCCGGGTCACTCGTACAGAACCTGTGCCCGCCGCTTCGCGTGCCAAGAAGCGAGGCGCCGACGCCAGGTACAGAATTCGAGGCGGGTTCGCTCGTGTTCTACGGGAGGTTTGCGGTCGCGTCAGGGTATCCGCGGATACTCGGCAACGGGACGAACGATCCCTACTTCTTTCTCGCCCGTTGCGGCTCGCGGCTCCACGAGAACGTAGACGTATGGTCATCGCCGCCCCCCGCGTCTGCGCCGGTACCTCAACGGGCGGTCGTTGGAGACGCAAAAGCGGTCGCCTGGCTCGCGGCGGAGCACAAACTCGCCGCGCTGTCTCTCCCCGCCTTACACCGCTTCACCGTCCAGCGTCCAGCCGGCGCGGACGAAGAACTTCCCGCGTTCCAACCCGGGGCTCACGGACAGCCGAATATCTACATCCGCTATACCGATGGCGCCGAGAGTGGATCCCTGTGGGCGGCAAAGCTGCCATTGCGATGACGCGATAGGAACTCACGGAATGATCAGCGCAACGCTTGATCGGCAAATTTTTTGAAGAACTCGGCCTAGGATCCGGGCTGCGTCAGCGTCCCCGCCAGATCGACTTTGACGTCGACGGCAACAACACCGTCACCGGCTTCGCTAGCGCGATTGGGGTGGTTCGGTCGCCCGCGGATCCGGCACCAACCACGTCGACAATTGCGTTCCGAACTGCGCCCAGGGCCCCATCGCCAAGGTCCACGTGGTCGTTACATTGTCAAGCCCAGGGCGATTCCGCGGCCACCGTGTCTACCGCTGTTGGGCGGTCAAGCCGAGACCAAACTTCGGCGACCTGAAGGGCTGCCTTTCCTAGCCTCTTGTCCGCGAGCCAAGCTCGCGCTCATCGGCTGGCTGTCCGAGAGGCAGCGGAGCGGGTGGGCCGTCAGCTCGCGCGGCTCGCGTCCTGACGTTGCCCTTGTTCGACCGCTTCGGCGAGCTCGAATGCTGCGATTGAGAGCTGCCCCAGTGCCTGAGCGATGGCCAGGACGCTGACCCCTGTTCGGGCGCGAGAGAGTGCGGCGATAGCCTCGTCGAGCCGCTCCCTTTCGTCCTCGCGCGCGATTGACCCTCGCCCCGGCGCGAGGGATGACGGGCGCGCGACGCTGGTGCCCACAGGAACAGCGATCGGCGGGAGGAGGGTTATCGTGTTGGTCGGGCGGGCTGATGGGGTAGGCATCCTGAGATGGCGACCGCCCACACTTCGTTGCAGCAGCCCGGATCTCGCGCTGGGGGCGAGGGGCGCTTAGCGCGCGGGGTCCTGAGTGATGTCGACATTGCGGCGGCCACGCTGGCCGACATGGCGCCGGCGATGAGCTTTTTCTTCGGGTTCGCGACGATCGTTACCGCCGCCGGGATCGCCGCGCCGCTGACGGTGATCGCGGCCGCGATCGCGATCGGGTTGCTGGGCAACACCCTGAGTCAGTTCTCGCGCTCGCGACCGTCAACGGGCTCATTTGTGACCTTCATCGGGAGCGCGTTCGGCGGCTACAGCGCGGTAGTGACGGCAGTCGTGCTGTGCACGGGCTACATAATCGCGGTGGCCTCGGTGGTAACGATCTCTGGCGGCCTGGCGGAGACGATCCTCAAGCAGTACCTATCAATCACGATCCCCTGGCAGGCGATTAGCGCGGTGCTCTCGCTCGGCGCCCTGACCCTGATCGTGACCGGCGCCAAACCCTCCACCAAGGTCGCGGCCGCCCTGTTCGCGTTCCAGGTCCTCTTGCTGCTCGTGGTCGCGATCGCGCTGCTCGTCGAGCACTCCGGCTATATCAACGCCAAGCCTTTTGATCCTTCAAACCTTCACCGCGGCTTCTCGGGGCTGTCGTTGGGCTTCCCGCTGGCGATCTACCTGTTCGTAGGTTGGGAAAACTCGGCCGCGCTGGCCGAGGAGCACCACGACCCGCGGAGGGGCGTCACGCGAGCGGTATTCTCCAGCATCCTCGTGGTGGGGGTGTTGTACGTGTTTTTGTCCTACGCGACCGTGGTCGGCTTCAATGACAATGCCACGGCGTTGACCAACGCCCAGATCCCCTTCATCACGGCGGCCGGCACAGTCGCCAGTGGACTGGTCTTCGTGGCCTACTTAGCGGGCTTCGCCTCGATCTGCTCGTGCCTGATCTCGGCCACCAACTCTCAGGCGAGGATCATCTTCAACTCCGGGCGCGAGGGGCTGCTGCCATCGGTCACCGCCCGGCTAACCCAGCGCGGCAAGACGCCGTGGGTCGCCTTCTCGGTGTACCTCGCGCTCGCTCTGGGCCTCTCATACGTGTTTGGCTGGAACACCGATCCGGTGACGTTCTTCGGTGAGATTGCGACCATGGGCACGATCCTGATCGCGCTCACCTACCTAATGGCCAACCTCGCGCTGCCCGTCTATTACCACCGCTACGAGCGCGAGCGCTTCTCCACTGTCAAGCACGTACTCCTGCCACTGCTGGGAGCAGTGGCGATCGGCTATCCGCTCTATGACCTCGTCAAGCCGGGACAGCCCGCGCCGTTCGATCGCTACCCGCTGATTGCGGCAGGCGTGGTCGTGGTCGCGCTGATCTGGGCGGCGGTTGCCTTCGGACGCGACCGAACGCTCGGCGAGCGGGTCGGCTCGATCGTCGCCGACGCCGGCTGACCCCGGCAACACGACTCTCGAAGTGTGCACCACCCGTTGGATGACGAACATCGCGCTTCTCGCAAGGCCGGACTTTCGGGGAGCGATGGCCCCGTCCTGACGGAGACCTGCTCTTTGTCGACGTGTTACGGCTGCGCGGGGCCCGTGCGTGTGCCGCGGACGTGTTGCTCGAGCCGTTCGAACGCGCGGGGAACGCCGCGGCCGTGCTCGGCCCGCAGCTCGTCGGTCCGGAGGCCGCGCTGGATCATCGTCCCGCCGCCGGTGGTCTCGAAGGTGAACTCGTCTCGAACTCGAAGCTCGTGCCGTCCAGGCGCGTCTCGGTCGTCGCGAGCAGCAGCCGTCGCGGTCGGTCGATCGCGACGAACAGGTGGCGGTGGGCGGTAGAGCCGCTCCGGCGCGGGACCGAAGCGGATCGTCCAGGCGCCGCCGACCCTGACCTCGCTCGAGGACCGCACGATCCATCCGTGGTCCTCCTCCGCGTAAAACGCGAGCTGGCCGTCGGAGCTGGTCAACGCGTCGAACACAACCTCGGGCGCTGCCGCGATCCCGCTCGTAGCGAAGCTCGTCGCTCATGGTTGGCGCTCCTCGACGTAGGCACCGAACCGGTGCAGGCGGTGCTCCCAGCCGCACCTGTACCGCTCGATCCACCCTGCCGCGTCGTCCAGCCGCGCGGGACCCAACCGACACTCCCGGGTCCGCCCGACCTTTGCCGTCACGACGAGGTCGACGTCCTCGAGGATGCCGACGTGCTTCTTGACGCCGTTGAGCGTCAGCCCGAACGGCGCGGCGAGCTCGCTCAACGTCGCCGGTGCCTGCGCGAGCTGGTCGAGGATCTGACGACGGGTCGGATCTGAGAGCGCGAAGAAGGTCCGGTCCAAGATCTGGCTATAGTGCACCGATCGGTGCATTATACGTTTAGGAGAAGCCATGAGCTCGCGAGCGAGATCGCCCAACTGAAACGCCAGCCGGGCAACGACCTGCTCGCCTGGGCCGGCGCGGCGTTCGCCCAGTCGCCCTCGGGCCTCGGCCCGGTCGACGAGTACCGGCTGATCCTGCAACCCGTCGCGCTCGGCGCCTTCCTGCCGCTGTTCAAAGACCCCACCCAGCCGTCGCGGCTCCAGCTCGTCGAAGCGCATGCGTACGCCTCCGGCGCGGCGCTCCACGTCTACCGCCGCACCTGCCGGCTCGTGAACGTTGCGGAAACGTCCGAGGTGGTCCGCTTCGAGAGCTAGGGTCAGCGCCTGGCAACTGCGCTCGACGGGATTTGGCAACATCGAGACGCTGTCGCCGGGACGCCGCGGGTTCCTGGTGCGCGCGCGCCGGTGGCAGACTCGAACGTCATGCTTTGCCTCGCAACTGACTGGTCGACGATCTCCTCGCTCGCCACCGGAGCCGGCACGCTCGTGCTCGCGCTGGCGACGTTTGCGGCCGTCCGCTCTTCTAACCGCTCGGCCCGGATCGCTGAGAGCGCGTTGCAGGAGCAACGGCGGCCGATATTCACCCAGTCGCGGCTGGACGATCCGGTCCAGAAGATCATGTTCGTCGATGGACACTGGGTCGGTGCCAGCGGCGGCCACGGCGTAGCGGAGCACGACGGCCACATCTACCTCGCGATGAGCCTGCGTAACGTCGGCGCCGGGATCGGGGTGTGCCAGGCCTGGCATGTCACGTCACAGTCGACTCGCTTCGCGGGCGACCACACGCCTGAGGAGGAGTTCCGCCTCCAGACTCGTGACCTCTACATTCCGGCGGGCGATTTCGGGATGTGGCAGGGCGCTTTGCGAGACCGCAACGACCCCACCTATCAGGCCATCGCCGAAGCGGTCGACAGCCAACAGGTGATCACGGTCGAGTTGCTCTACTCGGACCAGGTCGGCAACCAGCGGACGATCAGCCGGTTCGCGCTGTTCCCCTATCAGGCAGAGGGTCGGAGGGTCGAGTGGTTCGCAACGATCAACCGCCACTGGTATCTCGACCGTGCTGGACCGAGGTCCGAGGAGCAGGTCGCCGCGGCAGTCGACGTCGTGCTACGTGAGCGTGAGGCGGCCGAGGAACTTGCGCGGGCGGAGCCGGAGGCCTCGGAGAACGAAGCGGCTGAGTCGGAGGCAACCTCGGAGAACGAGGAGCGGCTCGAGGCCGGCCTCACGACCACGGACCGGCCACACCAGGTCGACGGGAGCCCGAGACCCGAGCCCATCTCGGTGATAGTGCGGCCCAACTGCGAGTAGCCGCTACTCGGACGCTGCTCTGAACGAGACAGCGAAGCCTGCCGGTTCTCGTCCACCGCGTGGCATCATCTGCGGTGGCGACCGATGTCTGCTCAAACCTTCACGCACACGCTGATCGATCCGCGGTTCGAGGAACATGGGCTGGCCAGCCGACTGGTCCAGACCGTGCTTGCGGCCGATGCCTGACAGCACGCGTCCGACAGCCACGCGCAAGCAATATCACGGCCAGGCCGTCGAGGTAAGCTTCGACGGCGCACGCTGTCGGCACGCGGCCGAATGTCTTCGTGGACTGCCGGCCGTCTTCGACCTTAGCCGGCGACCGTGGATCCTGCCCGACGGCGCCGATCCAGACGACGTCGTCCGCGTCGTGGCGCGCTGCCCAACCGGTGCGCTCCGAACCCACCCGATCACTTCGACAAGCGAAACGCCAAGCCGGCCGACCGAGGTGACCGCAATCGCGGGCGGCCCGGTTCTCCTGCGCGGTGAGTTGCACATAACCGGGCCGGGCGTCGAGGAACATGAGACCCGCGCCGCCCTCTGCTCGTGCGGTAGCACCGCCAACGCGCCCTACTGCGACGGCAGCGGGACATGCGTCGACTGGCCACACCCGCGCCGCCAGGCGCCAACGCCAGGGGCCGAGACGAGCTGAGCCGGGGGAGCGCCGTGGTCCGCAGCCCGGTCGGTAGGATTGCTTGGGGCTGCCGTCGTTGACTTGGGAGTTGGGTTTGTCGGAATCGATCGAGCTGGCGACGATTCTCCTGACTGATCTTGTCGGTTCGACGCGGTTGGCGACGTCGGTGGGGCCGGCGCGGGCAGATGTGCTGCGCGAGGAGCATTTTGCGCTGTTGCGGGAGGCGATCGGGTCGTCGGGTGGGCGGGAGGTGAAGAACACGGGCGATGGGCTGATGGTGGCGTTCTCCTCGGCGTCGGCGGCGGTCGATTGTGCGGTGTTGATGCAGCAGCGCTTCGAGCGGCGTTATCGCCGGGCCGAGCAGCGGCTGCACGTTCGGATCGGGCTCGGGGCGGGTGAGTCGACGGTGAAGGACGGCGACTATTTCGGGATGCCGTCGATCGAGGCGGCGCGGCTGTGCGATCAGGCGCCGACGGACGGGGTCTATGCCTCGCCGGCGGTGAAGCTCCTGGCGGGCCGGGCGAGGGATCACGGGTTCGAATCGGTTGGCGAGCTCGAGCTGAAGGGGTTCCCAGAGCCCGTCGAGGTGTTCGCGGTCTCGTGGTCGCCGCTGCCCGAGGAGGGGTACGTGCCCGGCGGGTGGCCGTTGCCGGCGGTACTGCGCTCGGTGCCGCGCTTCGCCTTCATCGGCCGGGAGGGGGAGCGCGGGCGCCTGGAGGCGGCGGTGCGGGCGGCGGGCGGGGGTGTGAGGCGGGCGGTGCTGGTCTCGGGGGAGCCGGGGATCGGGAAGAGTCGACTGGCGGCGTTCGTCGCCAGTGGGGCACACGCTGAGGGGTTCGCGGTGTGCTGGGGTGCGTGCAATGAGGATGTGGGGGCGCCGTATGAGCCGTGGATCGAGGTCTGCACACAACTGGTCGAGCATGCGCCGGATGAGGTGCTGACGGCGCACGTGGAGAGGTACGGCGGCGACGTCTCGCGGCTGGCGCGCAACCTGAACCGGCGGATGCCGGGGGCGCCCGCGCCGCAGGCGTCCGATCCCGAGACGGAGAGGTTCCTGTTGTTCAAGGCGGTCGCCGGTTTGCTGACGGATGTCTCGGCGTCGGTGCCGGTGTGCGTGGTGCTCGATGACTTCCATTGGGCGGACGGGCAGTCGGTGGCGCTGCTCAAGCACCTGGTGCGCACCCTCGAGCGGGCGGCGCTGACGGTGATCGTCACCTACCGGGACACCGATCTCGGTAAGGATCATCCGCTCACCGGGCTGCTGGCCGATCTGCGCGGGTTGGATGGGGTGGAACGGATCGGTCTGAAGGGGCTGGGGGCGGCCGAGGTCGCGCAGGTGCTCGCGGCGGCCACCGGGCACGAACTGGACGAGGATGGCGTCGCACTGGCCGGTGAGATCGCGGAGGAGACAAGTGGGAATCCGTTCTTCGTGGAGGAGGTGCTGCGGAGCCTGCTGGAGTCCGGTCGGCTTCTGTATGACGAGGCGTCGGGGCGCTGGACGGTCGATCGCGCGAGCGCGATCGGCCTGCCTGAGAGCGTGCGCGATGTGGTCGAGCGGCGGGTCGACCGGCTCGGGGTCGATGCGCGTCACGCGCTGACGCTCGGCGCGGTGATCGGCCGCTCGTTCGATCTCGAGGTCCTCTCGCTCCTCGTCGATGTGCCCGAGAGTCGGTTGCTCGATCAGCTCGAGGCCGCGGTCGCCGCCTCGCTGCTGGACGAATCGACCGAGCGGCTCGGCCGGTTCCGGTTCGTCCACGCGCTGATCAACCAGACGCTGTACGGGAGTCTCGGTGCCACGCGTCGGGCGCGGATGCACCACCGCGTCGCGCAGGCACTCGAGGAGCTCTACGGCTCCGATCCCGGGGAGCGGCTCGGGGAGCTGGCATTGCACTGGCGGCTGGCCACCACCGTGGTCGACCGGGAGAAGGCGGCGGGGTACGCGGCCCGCGCCGGCCAGCGAGCGCTCGAGGAGCTCGCCCCCGCGCAGGCCGCCCGGCTGTTCGGAGATGCCGTGGAGCTGTGCGAGCCCGGTGACGGTGCCGCGCTGTGTCGTGCCCTGATCGGCCTCGGCGAGGCCAAACGGCTGATCGGCGACGCCGGCTACCGGGAGACGCTGCTCGAGGCGTCGCGGATCGCCTCGGCGCTCGAGGATCCCGAGCTTGCGGCGCGCGCGGCACTCGAGAACAGCCGAGGACTGCCGAGCGTGATCGGGGAAATCGACGCCGAGCTGCTGGCGGCGATCGGTCGCGCGCTCGAGCTCGACGACGGAGCCGATCCCGCCCGCCGTGCGCGGCTGCTAGCAATCCAGGCGCTAGAGCTCAGCTACGACCCCGCGAGCCTCGACCGGAGGCGCGCGATCATCGACGACGCGATCGCGCTCGCGAGCGACGCCGGCGACCCGGCGGCGCTCGCCTCCGTCCTTCGCGAGGGATGGCACGCGATCTGGTCAGCCGACAGTCTGGCCCGTCTCGACGAGATGGCCGAGGAGTGCCTCCGCGCCGCGGCGCGCGCACAGGATCCCGCGCTGCGGCATTGGGCGACGCAGCACGAGTACGTGACCTCGGTGATGCTGGGCAGGTTCGAGCGAGCGGCAGCGGCGCTGGAGCGGGTCGAATCGAGGGCCGAGAGCTTGGGAGTACCGGCGCTGCGCTGGCACGCAGCCGCGGACCGGTGCTCCTGGGAGCTGCTGCACGGCAACCTGGACGCAGCGGACGAGCACCGCGAGCGAGCGCTCGCGCTCGGGCAGGATGCTGAGCCCGTCAATGCCGGCCTGTACTACGGCGCCGCGTTGGCCATGGTTCGGGGACACCAGGGACGTGACGAAGAGGTGATCGCGATGCTCGAGGGCAGCGTCGCCGCCTATCCGGGGATCCCTGCCTGGCGTGGCGGGCTCGCTGCCGCCTACTGCCGGATGGGCGCGCTCGACAAGGCATCCGCCATCATTGAGGACGCAGCGAAGGATCGCTTCGGGCACGTCCCGTGGGATCCAATCCGGATGACCGCGCTGGCGATGTACGCCGAGGCGGCCGCGCGAACCGGCTCGGTCGCCGCGGCCGAGGCCCTGTACGACCTGCTCGAACCGTGGGCCGAGCAGGTCGTCTACACGGACTCGTTGGGCTACGGTCACGCACGCCTATGGCTCGGGGCGCTCGCCCACACCCTGGGCCGGCGCGGGCTGACGGTTGAGCATCTGGACTTCGCTGTTCGCTTCCACGAGGAGCACCGGCTGCTCGCGTGGGCCGCCGAATCGCACATCTGGCTAGCCAGGGCGCTCGCCGTGAGCGGCGACACCGCCGGCGCTCAGGAGCACGCGCGGCGCGCGCTCGAGCTCGCCCAGGAGAACGGCTACCGTCCGATTGAGCTGCGGGCCGCGGAACTGCTCGCCGACGCCGAGACCGACCCCGGCTCGCTGCCCTCGTCGCTGCTGATAACCCGGAGTCGACCTAAAGAAGGATGGCGCCCCGTCTGAATAGGTGGAGGTCCACGCCGCCGACACGTCGTGGGGCGGTCTGACTACTGGCAGGCGTCGCGGACGGCCGCCAGTTCGGAGTCGAGAGTGAGCAGTTGCGCGTTGATCGCTTGCTCGGGCGTGTCGGACGGGAACAGCAGCGTGAAAAGCAATTCGCTGCCGTCAGCGTTGGGCAGCACGCGTGTGAACAGGCCGCGGCGGTGGTCGTTGGCGGAGACGATGTCGACCGTCTTGGAAGCCGGCTCGCTCAACAGGTCGATGGTGAACTCGCGGTCCGCGGCGGTCACGACCCAGCTGCCACCCTCGCGGCGGATGCGCGGCGCGAATGTGGGAGCCCACGCCGGCAGGTTCCGGGCGTCGGCCAGATAGTCGTGGACCCCTGCGGGCGATGAGGCGATCGGTATCGATCGCGTTTCGGCACGGAAAATAGTACGCATATGCGTATTGTCTACTAGCGCTTATGATCTGTCAAGGTGACCGAGCGTGAGGATCTCGGCGCGCAGCTCGCGCGCGCGACGCGGCGGCTGATCGCGCTCGAGCGGTCGCTGCTGGACAAGCACGGCGTCACGATGTGGGAATACGTGGCGCTGCTGCGCCTGCGCGTCGCGCCCGTCCAAACCCAACTGGAGCTCGCGCAGGCCATCGGCTACGACAAGACACGCCTGATTGCGCTGCTGGATCGCCTGCAGGAGCGAGGCCTGGTCAGCCGCGAGCCGGCATCCGACCGCCGCGCGCGAACCGTCAAGCTGACCCGCAGCGGTCGTGCACACCTGAACGCCGTCCAGCTCGACATCCACCAGATGGAAGACGAGCTCCTCGCGCCGAACGAACGCCAGGCGCTCGAGCGGCTACTCGGTCGACTCTGATCGACCGCCCGGGTGATCGTCTCGGAGCCCGGCGCGCCCGCATGGTGCACGACCGTGCCTACGGTGTGATCGTCCAGAGGCTCTCGTGATTGGTGATCGTTTCGAAGTCGACACCGGCCGCTTCCAAGATCGGACGTTGAGCGAGCATCGGCGCCAGCGAGTCCATCTGGTGGGCCTGTTCGAGCGTCTCGCACACGCTGCCGTTCCTGATGTAACCGAGGAAGCACATGTCCACAGGCTCACGTGCGCTGCAAGACGGCCCATCAGGAGTAGAGACCCGCCGCGGTCGGCCACGCGACCCACGGCTTGGCAACGCGCTGCTCGCGGCCGCCGAGCGGCAGCTGCGTGAACGCGGCTATCGAGGCATGTCGCTCGAATCCGTGGCTTCCGATGCCGATACGACGGTGCCCAGTCTGCTCCGCCGATTCCCGAACAAGACCGCGCTCGCCGTCGCGGTGGTTGATTCATTGCGAATCGATCCACTCCCCGAACAGCCCGGGGAACCACGCGACTACGCGCTTGCGATCCTCACGAACTTCGAGCGGAACCTCCGGCGCGACCATCCGATGCAACTTCTCGGCACATTGCTCGCAGAGGAACAGCGAACGCCACAGCTAGTCGGTCGGTTTCGGACGCGGCTGTCCAGGCCACGCCGGGAGGCCCTACGGGCCGCGCTTGCGGCCGGCATCGAGGAAGGCTCCCTACCAGCGGAGCTCGACCTTGAGGCCACGTTGAACCTCCTCCTCGGTTCGTTCTACGCCCGGTACATCGGCGATGGCGCCATCCCCCGCGGATGGGCCGCGCGGGTCTTGGCCCAGGTGTGGCCGTACCCCAGTTCCGGTGCCCGGTAAGTCAGGGTGAGGACTCCTCTCCTTTCCGGAGGCTCCGAAGCACCGCAGCTCGCTCAACGGTGACGCCGCTGGCGCGCTGCTCGGCTGCCTCCTGCGGAGTCAACCCGGCGCCGATCCAGTCGGCAACCTCATCGAACGGAATCCCTGCCTGCCACCACGCTTTTGCGGTCTGCATCGCGTTTGCGCCGGTTGCTTGTTGGCGTTCGGCTTCAGGTGGCGTGAGGCCGAGCTCTTTCCAGGCCAGGGCTTCGCTCGCCTCGATGCCGTGCGCCGCCCAGGCGATCGCTTCGTCGTCGAACCAGTTTCGCGCCATATAAGACTCGATGACCCTCGGATCGCCACGACCCCCGACCCTTTGCATGAACTGGTGCGCGCCACTGGCACGAGCACGCGCCGCGCGCGCCCGGCGGTGCACCCCGGCGCTTGGCGGGCCCGCCTGGATGGGCGGGGGGCCGGACGGTGGCGACACCGCGTGCGGGCGATGTCCGCGTCCGTAGGCCTGCACCGCCGTTCGCCCGGCTCGCCTGTGCCTGCGCGCCTCGGCCACGTTGAATCCGAGCTCGGTCCAGCCGACCGCCTCGCGGGCGTCGATCTTGGCGTACATCCACTCGCGCACGGTGTCGGGAGTGACGCCGGCGATCTTCCAGCGCACGGCGTCGATCGGCTCGGAGACCCCCGCGCGCCGCCAGCGGAGCGCGTCAATCGGGCCGATTCGGTGCCTGGACCAGACTCTGCCGTCTGGCTCGGATATTCCGAGCGCCCGCCACGGCTCGGGATCGAACGCGGCGCGGTCGTCGGGCTCGGGCTGTTCGAACGTTGTCTCGGTCACGGTCGGATGCCCGCCGCTTCGCCAATCAACACGGTCTCGGCCCAGTCGGGGGTGTTCCCGCCGCGGTCCATCAAGCCGACGACCACCCGCATTCCCTGGGGCGGGGCGGCGCGCCACGGGGTGTAGCCGTCAGTGAGGACGATGATCAGATCAGGGCGTGGTCGCAGGGCGGCGGCGGCATCGAGCCCAGCGCCCATATCGGTCCCTCCGCCGCCTTCCAGTCGTATCGCTCCGAGGTCGCGTACTCGCTGCGCGCGATACGCCTGTGCATCGCACGCGATCACCCGCAGGTTCCGTCTCGCGACGCCGAGGCTGCGCAGCACCCCCGTTACCTCCCCGAGCGCTTGGCCGAGCATCGAGTCGCTCATGCTTCCCGACGTATCGATCACCAGCGCAACCTGCGGCAGAGGCTGTCGCAGGCTCGGAAGGACGACGTCCGGGACCGCGCTCGCCCGTCGAGATGGTCGGCGGTAGGTGAAGTCGACCCGTCCCGTTACATCCGCCGCACCGCGCCGCACGTGCGCCGCGAGCTGACGTCGCCAATTGACACTCGGCTCGAGAATCTCTTCCGCCCACCGTTGCCACCCCGCCGGCGTGTCGCCTCGCTGCCGTGTGTGCTCGCGGATCCGCCGCGCGGTGTCGCGTGCGACGAGCCGAGCGCCGACCGCGCTGAGGCCCGGCTTGTTGCAGTTCCAAGAACGATCCTGGCCATCGCAGCCGGTGCCGCAATCGTGCTCACCAGAACCCGCAGCACCCGAGGTGCTGGGGCCCGGCTCTAGTGCCAGTCCCTCCGCCTGGCCAAACCCAGGCGATTCGACGGGATCCGTCCTGGCCGTGGTCTCGCCGGAGAGCAGCGCATCCCAGTACTGCTCGGCAGTCCATCCCTCCGGGAGTCCAAGCTGCGCTGGGTGGGTCGCGCCCTCCGGAAGCTCGAGCTTCGTCGTGTGAAGGTCGTCGTTGATCTCCGCGTCGCCGGCAACGTTCCAGCGCCGCTGCTCACGGGTGCGCGGGCCAAACGGACCCCCACCGCCCGGCTCCGGAGCCGGCGCTCCGGGGAACCGCACCCCGTGCTCGCGCAGCAGATGGCCCACCTGATGCAGGAGCCAGAAGCCAACCTCCCCAACCTCGACGCGCTCAAGCACGCTCGGATCGATGTACACGTGCCAGCTGCGATCGACGGGAAACGCGCGAAGGTCAACCGGGGGATCGCGCTCCTCGGTTTCGACCACGACCGGATCGAGCGCAAGCAACGCGCTCGCCAGGTACGGCGCCTCGTGCGCAGCCCACACCCGCCCCGCCGACCACCGTCGCCCGGTGCTCCGCGGCAGATCGTCAACTCGCAACAACCGCACGCGCCGATCCTCCTCTCATGGCAACAGCCCCGCCGCACGCAATACCGGGGCAAGCTCCAGTAACGCCTCAGGCACCTCCGCACCCGCAGGCCGATGGCTCGCAAGCGTTCGCGCCACCAACGTCGCCACGTCCGGCGCACCCTCGGCCGCGCGCGCTACCACCCGCCAGGCCTGATCCCACCGCTCTCGCCCGCCATCCGCGACCGCCACCGACGCCACCGCAGTCAGCACCGCAAAGGCTCGGTCGCTGCGCTCGGGGAGAACGAAGCTATCCGGATCGGCCAGCACCGCCTCGGGGTCCGGCAAATCCAAGTGCTCGAGCCAAGCCAGGAACTCGAGCGCCGCGCCGTCCCCGACTGCCCCCTCGACCAGCGCCGCTCGCGCCGCCTCCGACGTGTGCGCCGCCTCACAAGCGGCCAGCAGACGCGCGACCGCCTCCCAGCTACGCGGGCTCGGCCAGCCACGACCCGCATCTGCCGCCGACCGCGGCAGTTGCAACGCCAGCGGCGGACGAACCTCCAAGAACGCTCCCACGGCGGCACGGGCCGCCATTTCCTGAGCGCGGCTCGGTGGGCTCTCGATCCCCGCCACCACGGGCCGAGGAAACCCAACCGCCAGCCCGTTTGCGACGTGTTTCCCATCCACCGGCCAATCGATGTGCACTAGCCGATTCGCAAGCGGCGCCGCGAGCTCCCAGCCATCCGCCGCCTCATCCGGCGGGTTAGCCGCCGCCACCACGCGCACACCGGGCGGGAGCTTCGTATCACCGACCACGCGCTCGAGCACCACCCGCAACATCGCCGCCTGCACCGCCGGCGGAGCGGTCGTCAACTCATCCAGGAACAAAAGCCCATCGCCAGCCTCGCACAACCGCGTCGCCCACCCCGGCGGAGACAGACGCACCGAGCCCTCGATCACCACCGGCAATCCGGCAAAGTCGCTCGGTTCGCGGATCGATCCGATCACGGTCTCCACCGGCCATCCGAGAGCGTCGCCCAGCGCAACCACAGCCGACGTCTTACCGGTCCCCGGGCTCCCCCACAACAGCACCGGAACGCCCGCCGACACCGCCACCGCGAGAGCCTCCAACGCCACCTGGCTGTTCATGAGCCGAGCGTACTGACCATGTCCGGTCAGACCAAGAATCCGGCCCTCCGGCGGAAGCGAGCTATTCGAGTTCGGGTTCGGGCTCGCGCGCGTGCAGGAGATCGGGTAGCGGGGCTCTGGACCGTGTCCGCGGCGCGGGGGCTCGGAGCGGATCCTGGATGTCAGGCTTGGCGATGGCGAGGTAGGACACGAGGACGAAGACGGCTATGGCGAACACGATCGCCGTGGGGCCGTCTCCGAAGTTGATCCCGCTCAGGTTGTGGGGTTTGCTGATGTAGTCGGCGAAGGACGCGCCGAGCGGTCGCGTGACCACGTAGGACATCCAGAACGCGGCGATGCCGTTGAGGCCGAATTGCCATCGCGCAACGGCCGGGATCAGGATGATGACGGTGAACAGGATGCCCGAGGCCAGGTAGCCCAGGTTCAGCGAACTGGCGGTGAAGTCTCCCAGCGCGGTCCCGAGGGCGAAGGTGGCGAACACGGTGGCCCAATAGAAGGCTTCCCGTCGCTGGGTCGTGATGCTGTGGATGGACAGGGTGCCCTCGCTACGCTGCCAGAGCCAGAAAATGGCGGCCAGGACGACCGCCCAAAGCAGGGTGGTACCCGCATACGGGATATGCACGTCGAGATGCAGGAAATCGGAGACACCCGTGCCCGTGATGGCGATCGCAAAGGCCAGCGACCAGTAAGCAAAGGCCCGGTACCGGCGGGTGGTGAATTGGAGCAGCAGCCCGACGACGATGACCGCCACTTCGATCCCTCCGCCCACGAAGTTGCCGTACGTCTTGAGGTAGTCCGACGTGGCCTCTCCGCCAGCGGTGGTAAGGATCTTCACCACCCAGAAGAGGAGAATGACCTCTGGGACCTTCGCGGCGAGTGGAGCGGGAAACAAACGACCGATCAGCGGCACCCGGCCGTCGTCTGAAACCGCCTGCACGGCAAGCGTCGGCGAAGGACCGCGATCTTTGGCGGCCAGGGGCTGTAGGTGCTGTCGGCGGGTCGGACGGGATTCGGGCGGCATCGTGTCCTCCTCAGGACAGACGAAAGCCTTACGGTGATTCACTCATGGCGGCGCTCCCGATGGGCACGATGCCCTCCCGCCACCGATCACGTTGCCTGCGGTTCCTTACGATCAACTAAACGCGCACCTACGACTTTGCAAACCGCAGGTGAGATTTCGCTTAGACGCCCGAGAGTGACGCGGCGCCCCTCATCCGTTCGCCGAGACGGCGATGAGGCCGTGGATCAGCACGTCGAGGCCGAACTCGAAGCGCTCCTGGCGGTCGCCTGAGCTCATCTCATCGGCTAGGGCGACGGTGTTGGGAAAGCGCTCTGCCGGTAGGGAGGCGAAGTATGTGCGCATGTCGGTTATGAAGCGGGCCAGGTCGTCCGGTGTGGTGGCGCTCATCGCCGTCAGGCTGTCCTCATAGGCGACTCCCATCACGTACAGCGAGAGCAAATCGACTACCCAGGCGGCGACGCGATCTGATAGCCCGCCAGCCCGCATCAGCGCGAGCATCGCCTCGGCTCCGCTCACCGCGTTCTCGCCGAGTGGGATGCGACCGAACGTCGCTCGCGCGAGGTCGCCATGGCTGGCGAACACACGGCGCATCTCTCGCGCCACTTCCTTGAGCTGGGTCATCCAGCGGCTCGGGTCAGGCTGATCAGCAAATTGGACCTCGCCGATGACCCGCTCCACGACCAGTTCGACCAGCTCTTCCTTGGAAGCGACGTAAGCGTATAGCGACGCCGCCCCGGTCCCGAGTGCCGCGGCGACCGTCCGCATCGTGAGCGCGTCGAGTCCTTCGGTATCGACGATCGCCAGCGCTGCGTCGACGATCGCCTCGCGCGATAGGGCTCGCCGCCGCGGCGTCCGGCGCACGCGATCGGTGCCGCGAGAGGGCAGGCGCGGGGGCTGCGGTAGCTCAGCCGTATTCACCGGAGGAAGGCTACTTGACAAACCGGTCGCCGTTCTGAAACATTGTTCGTGATTTACGAACAACGTTCTCGATCAATGTTCTAGACACACGTAATAAGGAGCGCCCAGCTGCCATGACCGCCCATCCGAAACGCTGGCTGATCCTGTTCATCGTGCTCGCCGCCGAGTGCATGGACCTACTCGACGGCACCGTCGTCAACGTCGCCGCCCCAACGATCCACCTCACCCTGGGCGCCTCCTCGACCGCACTGCAGTGGATCGTCGGCGGTTACGCACTGGCGCTGGCGGTCGGGCTCCTGATCGGCGGGCGCCTCGGTGACCTGCTCGGCCGTCGGACCCTGTTCCTCGCCGGCATCACCGGGTTCACGGTCGCCTCAGCGGCGTGCGGCGCGGCACCCAGCACCGGTGTGCTGATCGCTTCGCGGCTCGTGCAGGGATTCGCGGGCGCGCTGATGATCCCGCAGGGCTTCGGACTGCTGCGCGAGACGTTCTCCCCGGACGAACTGCCCAAGGCGTTCGGGTTCTTCGGGCCCGTGATGGGGTCGGCGGCGATGATCGGACCGATCCTCGGCGGCGCCCTGGTCTCCGCGCACCTGTTCCACGACGCCTGGCGCTCCGTGTTCCTCATCAACCTGCCGATCGGGATCGTGGCCGGAATCGCCGCCGCCCGGCTGCTACCGCGCACCAGCACGCGCCACGCCAGCCAGCTCGATCTCGTCGGCGGGGCGCTCGCAGCGATCGCCTCGCTGGCGCTGATCTACCCGCTGATCCAGGGCCGGGCACTCGGTTGGCCCGCCTGGACCTACGCCTCGATCGCCGCGAGCCTCGTCCTCTTCGCAGCCTTCGCGATCCACCTTCAGCGCCGCAAACGCGACGGGCGCGACCCGCTGATCGAGCCCAGCGTATTCGCCCACCGCGGATACTCGGCCGGCGCCCTCGTGCTGATGCTGTACTTCGGCGGAATGATCGGCTCGATGCTCGCGCTGACGCTGTTCCTGCAGCTCGGTGAGGGATTCAGCGCCATCCACGCCGGCCTGACGATCGCCCCGTTCGCGCTCGGCACCGCGATCACCGCCCCAGCAGGGGCGGGGATGATGCGCAAGCTCGGCGGCCGGACCATGATCCAGGCAGGTAGCCTCATCTCGCTGGTCGGCTACGCGGCCGTCGCGCTGATCCTCACCGAGACCACCCACGTCTCTACCTGGGGCCTGTTCGGGCCGCTCCTCGTCGTCGGCATGGGGATGGGCCTGTTCGTGGTTTCCGCGTTCGACACCATCGTCGCCGCCGTCACCGACCGCGAGCTCGGTTCCGCTTCAGGCGCACTGAACGCGATACAGCAACTCGGCGGCGCGATCGGCATCGCCGTAATCGGCACGGTCTTCTTCACCACCCTCTCCCAGCAGGGATTCGCCCCCGCCCTCCAACACGCGATGTGGTGGGCAGTCGGAGGGCTCGCGATCGTCCTGATCGCCTCGCCACTGCTCCCCGCCCGCGCCCGACCGCCCGAACCAGCCGCATCCGCCACCTCCGGTACCGTCGGCGCCCCCCAAGCAGCATCGTCCAGCGCATGACCAACAGAGCCCGCCGGCGCCTAACAGCGACCCGAGTGCGCACGCGTACGCGTGTGTGTTATTAAGCCCGCACCGTTGTCCCGTGGCAACGGTCAGGTTGAGCTCTGTGGTGTGACTTGCAGCTCGATTATGTGGCCGTTGGCCGTGAGGAGTACTGCAGTCCGGCGTAGCCGGGGGTGACGAGGATCCCGGCGGACATCTTGGGGAATTGGTCTGAGCTCGCGAGTTGTTTGCCGGTGGCGGCGTTGCGCCAGATGACTTGCTCGGTCGAGTAGTTCTTCAACTGTTTGAAGAACTTGATCGGGATGTTGGTGGCGATCAGGACGCGGTCAGCTTGGGGGCCGATCAGGGTGGTGAAGCTGAGCGTGGTCTGATCTTGGGTCCACTTGGTGGTCAGCTTTCCGTTGTCGAGGGCGACGCCGCCGATTTTGCCGGTGCCGGCGTCCATCACGAAGATTAAGTCCGAGGCAGGGTCGACGGACACCATTGACGGAATGAAGCTGTTCTTGGATCCCATGCTCGCAAACGGCTCCAGATTCGCGACTTTACTCGCGTCGGCTTGTGAGACGGCGACCACGCTCTTCAGGTACGAGACGGGGCCCCAGGTCGGGTCGGCTTGCAGCTTGCCGTTCGCGAACACATAGCGATACAACTTCGACGTCCCTGGTAGGTAGATCTAGTCGTGGTGGTTGTAGACCGCGGTCGTCACGCGCCCGCCGATCATCTCCGGCAGCGTGATCTGGGAGATCACCTTCAGCGTCTTGGGGTTGATCGCGACCATCACCGACGGAGGCACGTCGAGCGGGTTGGGGCAGTTCAGGCACGCCGCGAAGCCGGAGGCCCGCGCGGTGGCAACCGCGGCACGACCGGGTTATGAGGAATCGCAGTCGTTGTCGTCGTCGGGGATCGGCTCAGGAACGGGTGGAGAAGATCGCCACTCGCGCTCTCGCCCCCGCCGACGCGACAACGCCAAGAGTCGTCACAACTACCACCATCAGCAACAAACCAATCCTGCGCACTATCAGTCTCCGCGATCACGACCATCACCGGCGCAGCGCACCGCAAGCGCCGTCGCCCTCGCTCGTCATCCTGCTACGCGAAGAGTCTACGCCCCGGCCGCGAGCCGTCCAGCGCATCGCGACATCCCGTCTGAGCGACTTCTCGACGGTCTCCGTGACGCACCGCTGTCACTACTGCTATGGGTTGGTTGCCGGGCGGTGGCGCGAGGCCGGCGTCGCCGGCACCTGCGCTTGCCGCCTCAGAGATGCGCGGTTTTGGCGACGAGCAGGCAGAGACCGCTTGACCCATGTCGGATTCGCTTCTTCGTTCCGCGGGCCCGCGGCCGGCCGCACACGTTGGCGTTGCCCCCTCAACGGTTCGCGCCCGGGGGCTTCCCAGTCGCGGGCAACCGACGCCCCGACGTTAGGCTCATTTCGTCCTGGTGACGATCAGATCGGCTGGCTTCACGTGCGGGCCGTGCCAGTCGCCGTCCGGGAAAAACAGCGCCGTGTACTTGCCTGGCGGTAGCGGTGGCATGACGTCGCGCTCACCGCTGGAGTACTTGAGACACAGCGGGGTCCAGTACTTGGAGCTCTTGGGTGGTTGGTGCTCGGCGCTCTGCAAGCACTCTGTGTAGGTCGCGGCCATCCTGAATCGGTATACCGTGGTGCCGGGCTTTGCGACCATCTCTTGCTCGGGGCTGCAGCCGACGTCATAGAAGGCAGGTTCTTGGATATAGCCGTCTGAAGCGCGGAGCGCGATGGCGTAGAGCCCATCGATCTTGCATCCGTGCGTCAGAACCTTCGTCTTCGAGGTGTGGTTCTCGAACACCAGCTCACCGCGAACGGTCTGAGCGCTGTGGACCTCGCGGCGCTTGAGGTGGATGCTGCCTGTGATGGCCGGCGGCCGGAGGCTCGCATTCTTCCCGCTGGCGAAAGCGATTGCCCCGAGTCCCGTCGCGAGGATGACAGCGACCAGCGAGCCGGCGACCAGCACGGCGGTTCGCCTACGGCGGTGGTCCGGCGTCGTGTCGGTCATCCGAGTCTCCCTTCGGCGGCTAACTGGGTCCCAAGATAACTACCTTGCGGATGAACAGGGATGCCAGTACCGGCTTAGGCAGTGGCCGGAGCGCGGAAAGGGCAGAATGGGCGTCATGGAAACAAGTGGAGCGCCGCCAGGCCACACTCCTGATGGGGGTGTGCTCGTGGGCAGCGAGGACGCTCGGCGCCGCTTGGTGGTCTTTGAGGATCCGCAGTGTCCTTACTGCCGAGAGTTTGAGGACCGGTCTGGAGACCTGCTGCGTCGCGAAGTCGCCGCCGGCGCGGTCGCCGTGGAGTATCGAATCCGGTCCTTCCTCGGAAACGAATCGGTACGGGCGGCAAACGCTCTGGCGGTTGCTGCCGGCGCCGGCAGATTCGACGAGTTGCGTCGCGAGATGTTCGCCAACCAGCCGCCGGAACACAGCGGCGGCTTCACGACTGAGGATCTGTTGGACCTCGGTAGCCGCGTCGGCCTCACCAGCGTCGACTATGTCGCCGGCGTCCGGGAGGGCCGCTATGAGAGCTGGGTCCGCGAGATCGACGAGGCGTTTGAGAAGCAAGACCCCAAAGGCACGCCCTTCGCCCTGCTTGACGGCCGACCGATTGACTCTGAGAGCCTCTATGACCACGAACGTCTCGGGGCATTGATCCGCGCCTGATCCACGCATCGCAGCGGCATCGCGAGCCGCGCAAGGCGCTGCGCGCAGGTCAGCCCCTCCACGGTGATCTGGCCGATCCGCTTGAGCATCAGTTCCGCGACGCGGACCTGTGTTACCGCTCGCCGCGCGCCGGGTTCTCACTGAGCCTTGGGCATCGGCGGCCGTCGCGAGAGTGATGGAAACCGTCGACAGCGGAAGCGGCCGTCTGTTTGCACGGGTGCGGCGGTGAACGCGGGAGGACGCGCCGCACTCGAGCGGGTCGCCGACCGCGGCTAGCGCTCCAATGACCAAGGAGAGGAATCCGATCTTCTTCACGCGTTCCTGACCCCGTCCGAGTGGCAGACAATCCAGCAGGTCCTCAGTAGGTCAGGCTAGCCCACGAGCCATCCGCGGCTGTCTCGCCGGGTGGACGGTTTCTCTGGCCGGAGATCAGCCGGCTACAGAGGCCTAACGACGACATCGTCGCGCGCACCGTTCAGCGTCACGAGCCAATGCTTCGCGAATCGAAGCCCTTTCCTTGAACTGAACACGGATACTGAGCTCACCGTGATGCCCTCGTCGAGCGTGAACACGGGCACCGTTGTGCGGCACTCCCCACAATCCCGTTGCGCCATCCGTGCGGCCGTCTGAACGATCTCCAACTGAAGCGCGTCTCGACGTCGTACAAGCTTGTCTCGCTCGGCAGCCAGCCTCTCCCGCTCCCTGCGTGCGGCAGCTCTCTGTTGCTCGAGTTTTTTCACCCGTTCTTCGAGCGTCGAGCGCCAGCTATCCACATCAGCCTGAAGCATCCTGGCAAAGACCAACAGGGTCGCGAGCTCCGCGTGCAGCGCTCGCAGATCTTCGTTCGTGTGTTCCGCCGAAGTCACACGTTCGCGTAAAGCTGCGAGCTGCCGGCACAGCTCCTTCTGTTCCGCTGCCGGCGAGCCTGGATCGTGATCGTCAGGCGCGCTCAAACGGCTGGCCAGCGTGATTTCGGATGCCGCCGCTGCACGATCTATCGAGATCCTCAGCCGGGCGATCTCCGAGACAAGCGCGGTCCGGGGCTCCACCCCCACGGCGCCGATTCTCTCGCCGTGCGACATACGCGTCAACGCCCAGGGTGCGGGTTAGTGGAGGCTGAGCTGGCCGGCGGGCCTTTGGGATGTCCGTCGTGTTTGGGCGTCATGCGGCCGTTGCGGTTCGCGCGGGAGCGGGTGTTGCGCGACTGGGCTGGGGATCGGCTGTTGCGACCGTGACGAGCGCGGACGACCGCTTCGTGTTCGCAATGCCTGGCCAAGCATGAGCGCTGGCCCCGGTTCTGGCTGACGCCGGCGCGGGCTCCTTGCCGGTCAGTGCCGGAGCGGCAGTCGTGCTTGCCGCCGCGGATTGCTCATTCGACCAGCAGCACGAGCTTTCCGCGCACGTGACCCGCCTCGCCAGCGCGGTGCGCCGCCGCGACGTCGGTCAGCGGGAATGTCTGCCCGACCGGGAGCGTGAACCGCCCCGACTCGATCAGGTCAGCGATCTGGGTCAGCGCGTAGATCGCGCGGCCCGAGTCACCCCTGCTGAACCGCACGCCGTAAGGCTGCGCGCCGGCGAAGTCTGCGATCGTGATCACGTGCTCCGGATTCCCCGCGAGTTCGATGAGCTCGGGCAGGACGCCGCTCCCGGCGACGTCGAGCGCCAGGTCGACGCCACCGGGAGCGAGCGCACGGACCCGCTCGGCCATGCCGTCACCGTAAGCGATGGGTTCGGCACCGAGTGAGCGCAGGAAATCGTGTGTCGCCGGACTCCCGGTGCCGATTACGCGTGCTCCGCGGGCCACGGCGAGCTGGACGGCGGCACTGCCGACGGTTCCGGAGGCGCCGTTGATCAGCACCGTGCTGCCGCTGTCGACGCCGAGCTGGTCAAGCGCACGCGCGGCCGTCTCGACGGCCGCCGGCAGTGCGGCAGCCGCAGCGAAGTCAAGCGACGGCGAGATGGGCGCGTAATCGGACAGCACCGCCAGTTCTGCCTGCGCGGCACCGTCAGCGGAGAAACCGAACACGCTGTCGCCGATAGCGACGTCCGTGACTCCCTGACCGAGCTCGTCGACGATGCCCGCCGCTTCGTAGCCCATGGTCTGCGGGAGGTCCTGGTCCATCAGGCCTTGGCGCTTCTTCCAGTCGCTGGCGTTGATGCCGGCGGCGCGAACTGCGATCCGGACTTGGCCGGGGCTTGGGTGCGGATCCGGAAGATCCACGATCTCGAGGACCTCGGGGCCCCCGAACCGACTGAACCGGGCTGCCTTCATGAGTTGCTCCGTTGAGCCTATTATGAATTTCGCAACATTCAAAGCTCCTGGATCTGCGTCTCCTATGGGCGCAGCTCCTTGTCACTCGATCGCCGCCTGCTCCATCCTGTCTATAACGGGACCGTCTCGAACAAGAGCTTGTTTCTCACATCGGCAAAAGTCACTACACCCCGGCCCGCACTTGAATCGCCTTAGCTATCGCGCGGTACGCGGAAGTCAACCGGCTTGGAGGGGACAGAACAGCTTCTGTTTCTGGATCCTGGTGATGTGTGGGATTGGCGGAAGGGGGCCGACGAAAGTGTAGGTGAGGCTGCTCCACACCCGCGGGCCGTTGTCAGGGCAGTCGATGGGTTTGGACAGCGTGACCCTGACGGGTGCCTTCCTCACTCTGCCGCTGGCGCAGTTGGGCACGCATTCGAGCGACGCGGTCGCTGTGCCGAGGGACTGGGCCTGATTCAGACCCCAGGTCTTCCAAACAATGTGTGCGAGTTTGTTCGTGGTGTCCACACATCCGATCTGGATCGAGGCCGGATACGACGCCGGCGTGCGGCAGTCATCGACGACCACGATCCCGGCGCCAGCTGGATCGAAGCCGGCCGTCGGCCCCGCCACGTCGTCGGTCGAGAACGGCTGCAGCGTGACGCGAACGGAGTCGGTCGGCAGGTCGGTGTTGAACGCCGCCGAGCGTGCGTCGCCGGGCAGTTCCAGTAGTTGATCCTCGCCGTCGCTGGCACGCCAGGTGAGCTCATAGTGGTCGGGTTGCTGCCCCGGCTGCGTCCACTGAACCCCGACCTGGCTCCCCTCGCGGCGCAGGCCCAGATCGGCCGGGCGCTCCGGCACGGGCGGCCCGGGTGCCTGGTAGTGGCCGGCGACGTCGTCCGCTCGGGGAACCCCGGCCTCCTGGAAGTCGGCGTCGATCGTCCGCTCGCCGGCGATGCCGTCCGGAACCGTGAACTGCTCCTGGCCATCGGGCTTGTCGGTCGTCGCCAGCACTTTGCTGTCGTCCGCTCCCTGCTCCACGAACTGAACCACCTGCCCGGGCTCGGAGAGTAGGTGCCAGTGGAGCGTTCGCAGCCGGCCGCTCCCGCTGACTGTGACGCTCGCCTGCGCTGGCGCAAGGCCACTGGCCTGGTTGATGGCGGAGATCGAAGCGGACCCAGTGGCGGGAACCAACCGCCACTTCCCGCCGCCGGGCGCCCTCAACACGACGTTCGTGGAATTGTTCTCGGTCTGGCGCACGATCGCATAGCGACTGGCCAACGCGCCCTCGGCAACGTCGCTCGGCGTCTTGATTCTCGTGCCGTCCGGCGCCACCAGCGTGAACTGTGGCGGCGCGGTCGTGCCGAGCACCTCGATCCCCTCCTCGGGGAGCCCGCCCGGAATCGTGATCGTCTGCGTCGCCTGAGCAGCACCGGCACGCCGCCCTGTCTTACTCGGATGCACAATCACCGTATAGGGGCCCAGATCGCAGCCGCGGAACAAGGCAAATCCCTGCCCCCACTTATAGCCGACCCCGCCGCTCAGCCACCCGAAATCCGCACACCCCGCGAGCCCCTTGTTCGACACCACGGCGTGCCCGGTGGCGCTCAGCGTCGTCAGGAAGTGGACGCTGACGTGGGCGGACCCGGCGAGGTTGAAGCTGGTGGCGGTCGCCTCGCCACGCAGGACAGCCTCCAAGGATCCGAACGACGCCGCCTTTCCGACGGTTCCGCCGGCCTCGACGTAACCGTTGGTCTGGATCCCGAGATACCCGTGCGCGAACGATTCCCCCACTACCCGCACCGAGCCGTCGCCCTCGACGCGCGTATAGGGGATATTCACGAGCTTGCCGTTCACTAATTCGCGGCCGGGGAACAGCACGCGCAGAGCACCTTCGATCTCCATCGCCGTTCGGCGGAGGACCGACGGGCCCGCGCTGAGCCCCAGGCTCCCGCCGATGATGACTCGCGGGGTGAGTTGGAACGTGGCCCCGAGGTTCTGGAGGAACACGCCGTAGCCAAGGCTTACGTTCAAGTTGGCGGCCGAGCCTGAGATCGAGCTGAAGCCGCCGTTGATCAGCGTCAGCTCGAGCCTCAGGTAGTACGGTGTTGGCGCCGGAAGCGAAAGATTCGCCGACCCGCTCCAGACCGTGCCGCGCGCGTCGTTGGCGTCATAAAGGAAAGACATGGCGCCCAGCCGCAGGCCGCCGATCTCGGCGCCACCGACGGCGAGATGAAGCTGGTTGAGCCTGACCGACCCGTCGTTCAGCACGCTGACATCGGTCTCCCCCGTGACCCCCCCGAGAATCCCCGGCAGCCCGACGAACACATGCAGGCGCACACCACCGGTCTGCGCAAACAGCTGAAAGCGGCCCTGAAGCGGCAGACCGAGCAACGCAGCGCCGCGCGAGACATCGAGATCGATCAGCGCGCTGTCATTAGTCAGCGGCGGCGGAATATTGATCCGTCCGCTGTAGAGCTTGAGCGTGCTGGACTGGATCGAGATCGAGACCAAGTACGACCCGTTGGACGCCAGCTGCAGATCGTTCGGATCGAAGGCAAGTTGCGGACCATTCGTCGCACTCCAGAAATGCCCCATCGCCGTGCCGCAGGCGCTACCGCCCTCACAGTTCACGAACGGCACAGGGGCATAGCTCGTGTCCGCTCCGGTCGGGGCGACCGTGACCCCGCCCAGCGACACCGGCCCCCAGAACAGATCGATCGGCGAGCCCGCAGCTCGGTCGACCTGCGACATACAGCCCGAGAACGAGAACGAACGATCGTTGACCGTCTGTCGCGAACTCCCCGCCGGGCATTGATCGGCCTGGGCCGACTCACCCTGAGCCAGCAGGAACACGACGCACCCCACGGCCACAAGAACACTTACCCCGATCCTGCGACAAGCGCTCGGTGCAACCATCCGACGCGCACGACCCACCATCGCCGCCTCCCATACCACGAAGTTGCGTCCCGATGACCCTCGGAGGCACCTTATCGTGGCCGCTAGCAAACTGCAAGCACGCGGACGCGTCCGCGTGTCGACGCTTACGTCCTCCACGCAGCCCGGCCTGCAGCACCTGGATCAAACGTGATGACAGCGGCAGGGTACAGCTTCTCGATCTTCACGTTCGGTGGGGGGCCAAGCGGTGCACTGCCGTACTAGCAGCCTTTCGCGTCGTCCCCGCCACCGGTCGAGACACCGCCGACGGCGGGAACTTGTTACGCACGCTCGGTGCGTATCCCCTGCACCCGAATAGTCGACCCGCACGGGCCAGTTCGTGTCCTACCACCGGTGAAAGGCAGCTCTCAGATCGTCAAGATGACGCTGTCACCGGATCGTCGCCGGTTGATTCTGGTCGACCAGGACGGCACCGTTCTCGTGCAGGATCTCGGCAACGGAGTAGTCGTCAAAAGAATCCCCGGGCCGCGCAATTTCTCCGTCCTGTCTGGCGCGCCCTATGCCGGTGTTCCCGCGATCGACGGCACCGATGGCCTGGTCGACCTCGACGACTACGGCACCGTTTTGATCATCGACGTGAATTCAGAACGCACGATCGCGCGGCTCCCCGCCGCCAGCGCACCGATGGCACGGTTGCGCTCGTCGACCTGAGCTCAGGCACCACGGTGGCGACGATCCCTTCTCCGTTCCCGCCGTCCGACGGACTCAGGATTGGCCTCGCGTTCTCCCCCGACGGATCCCATCTCGTGAGCATCGTGCAGTCACTGGAGTTCAACACCTCGGAGATCATCGATCGAGACTTCTCCACACACACGCTGATCCGCACTACGCGCGCCACAGCGGGGCGATCGCTCACCGCGAGCGACTGGCGAACATACATCGGCGGAACTCCCCCCGAGCAACCTCCCCTGCCGCTGACGGATCCCTCGCGGGCGTCCCCATCGATCAATGCATCGGCGGGAGTTGCGCCATCAGTCGCCACCCGCCGGCGTTCGTGGGGCCGGCTTCTAACGTGCCCCCGACGGACCGCAGGCGATTGCGCAACCCATCGATTCCGTAGCTTCCACCAGCGTCCTCGAGTCCCGACGGCGCGCTGCTTGGCCGCCCGTTCTCGACCGTGATCGACAAGCCGCTCTCGCTGCCGCGCACCGCAACGTTGACCGGCGCGCCTGAGGCATGTTTGAGCGCATTCGTGATGCCTTCCCGGGCGACGTTGTAGGCCACATCGGCCAGCTCAGCCGGCACATGGTCATGAGTTCCGCTGAACCGGTAGCTGACCGAAAGTCCTGTGCCCGCCGCTCGACGCACGAGCTCGTCAAGCAATCGCAAACCACCGGCGTCGGAGTGCGGACGATCGCTTCCGAGAAGGTCCACAAGCTGCTGAATCTCAAGCTCTGCCTGGTGCGCGCCACCCTCGATGTGCCCGAGCGCCTCAGCGGCGGTCGCCGGATTCGACGCCAGCGCTCGGCGCCCGGCCCCCGCCTGCACGACGATCATGCTGACGTTGTGCGCAACGACGTCGTGCAGATCACGAGCGATCCGCGCGCGCTCAAAGCGGACGGCCTCACGCGCGAACGCCTCGCGCTCCCGCTCGAGCTCCCGTGCCCGCTCGGCCAGCTGATCCGCCAGCCGGTTGCGGGACTTTACGACCCGCCCGGCTAACCACGCGGGAAGCGTGAACACGAACATCGGCACAGGGTCAGAAAAGTCTCCGCCGCTGAACGCGAGCGCCATCGCGACCAGACCGACGAAAGAGGCCACGCCGTCGAGCTGGGCGCCGGCCGTGTACGCGAGGATCACACACACAGCCGCCAGGACCTCCGGCAACGAGTTCCACCACCGTGGCCCGATCAGCAAGGCGGGTACGAAGAACGCAGCGCCAACCGCCAGCGAAGCCGCGAGCGGGTGACGTCTGCGGACCACGACGGCGCCACATCCGAGCGCCGCCGCTGCCGCCAGCGTCACCCCAAAAAGAGCGCTTCCCGGCCTGTTCGCGGCGAGCTCTTCCGCACAGATCGCGCCGATAATCACCGCCGCCGCGACGTCGAGCGACGGGCGGTGCGCCAGCAGCCTGCTCAGGGCATCATGCATGCGCGGTTACCAGCGGTAACCGCACGTCGGTCTGCGACACGCCGGCGCGGAGCTGAGAGTCAATCGTGCCCGCATACAGCGACACCCACTCGCGCGCAGTGGCGAGCGTCGTGTGCAGATCGGCGCCGGAGCGCACGCGGCCTCGGACCCCAACCGTGAGCGCGTCTGGCTCGTAGCGAAGCGTGACCTGCACCCGGGCGTTTGGCATGCCCTCAAGCGGCTCGAGCAGCCGCTCGACGATCCGAAACGCGGACAGCTCGATACCGGCCGGGAGCCTGTGCTGATCGCCATCTACGGTCAGCCGAACGTTGGGCGAGAGGGTCCGCGCGAGCAGAGCGTCGACGTCGGCGAGCGATGGTTGTGGACGCACCGGCGTCTCGTCGCGTAGCCCGCCGACGATCTCGCGCATTTCGGTCAGGGTCTGGCGACCCCCGTCCTCGATCGCGCTCAGTGATGCACTGGCCGCCTCAGGCGTCTGTTCGATCACCTCGCGGGCGGCCGCCGCCTCCGCCGCCAGGCTGCCGATCCGTGCTCTCAGCAACCCCTCCAGATCTTCAGCGACCTGTGCACGGTCCGCGGCCACCGCCAGGAGCGCGGTGCGGTCGCGCTGCTCGTGGAGCTCGTCGGTCCGCGCCCGCAGCGCCGCCACGATCCCGTCACGCGAGCGGACAAGGCGTCCGACCCCCCACAGCGCGAGAATCAGAATGCTGCCGAACGGTAAAAAGCCCGACTTCAGCTGAGGATCACTGTAGCCCTGGGCCACCGTCGAGACCACCGCGAGTGCCGCTCCGAAGAGCGCCGGCGTCAGCTCACACCGCGCGCCGACCGAGAACACGACCAACGCCAGCGCGGGAAGGGCCGCGCCACATCGGACATACGAGCCGACCACGATCGCGTTGAACACCGCCCCACCCGCCAACGTCGCCATCGCGCCGAGCGGATGAGCCCGGCGCCAGGCAACCGGGACCGTCATCAGCAGCACCGCGGCGCACGCAAAGACCCCCCCGCGCGGATCGCCGTTCGAGGCGTTGCCGCTCACGATGACGAGCGCAAACGCACTCAACGCCAACGCAAACAGCGCGTCCAACCGCGTGAACGCACGCAGTCCAAACGGCGCTCCCGCAAACCAACCTCTGATCGAGTCCCGCATCGGTTGCCCTTTCTGAGTCGACATTCTCTACCCCGCTCATCCACATCGCAAGTTGACGGGCGTACTGCCACCAAGCTACGCCGGCGCGACGCAGGCGACATCCGTCTCAGGGATGATCTTCGCCGCCGGTTCATAGCCCTATCTGACGAGAAGCGATGCGCGCGCCCGACACCCCAGCTCTCGTGCCGGCGCGCGCCCGGGGTCCGGCGGCACGCGCCGAACCCCAGGGCAATCGGACTGCTGAGCGATGATCAGATGCTCATGCGCTGCCAGGACCCGCTGATCCAGTAGAACAGGCCGCCGCCATTCGGGAGCGCCACGCCCAGCACCGGCTCGTTGCCGTCCGCCGCTACTCCCGGATCGGAGCCGCCGGGTAGGCCACCCCAGGGGGTCACCTGCACCCGCTTCCAGGTGGTGGTGCTGATGATCTGGGTATAGCTCCACAGGGCATTTTGAACCTCTCCGGTCGAGGTCCGCTGCTGGTCGTATTCGGTCAGCACCATGTCGTTCCCGACCTGTACCACCGACGCATCATTGGCGCCCTCAGGCAGGTCGGAGTTGACATAATTCCAGCCCCATTCTTTCTCGCCGACCGCCTGCTCATATTCGAACTCCTGGTTACGAGAGCCAGCCGCGACCAACGTGTAATCCACGCCTTGATCCTTCATCTGCGTCACGGACGGCCGCGTGTACGTCGAATCCTTGCCGGCCACCTCTTGTGCACTCCAGGTGGGCCTGCCGATCGGCTGCGAGAACCTCCACAGGCTCGCGCTCGGCCCCTGCGCGACGATCACCGTCGCGCTACCGACCTGCGCGATCGAGGGCCATCCATACCCCGACCTCGGCGCCTCACTCGCGTTCGAGACGATCTGCACTGGGCTCCATCTCGCGGCACCGATCGGCTGGTAGTAGTAGTCGATCGTGCCGTTCGGACCGGGCGCAGCGATGACGCTCGAGTTGCCGACCTGGGCGATCTCTGGCGCGCCGGTCGTCGTCCCGGGTCCCGCCACCTGTTCGTCGGCCCACCTCGGGGACCCGATCGCCTGCCAGTAGAACTGCAGGCTGCCATCAGTGCCCTCGGCGGCGATCACGCTGGAGTTGCCGACCTGTGCAACCGCAGGCGAATTAGTCACCACCGGCACGTTGCTTGGAACACGCTCGGGGTGCCAAGTGGAACTGCCGTCCTGCTTCCAGTAGAACTCGAGGGTGCCGGAGCCCACCGAGACCATTACCGTCGATCCGCCGACATGCGCTATCACGTTGGCATCGGCTGCCGAGACACCAATAGCCGCGGAACAGGCCACCGCCAGGCTGACGGCAACGCACGTGCACCAGTGTGGACATCTGTAGGACATTCTGACTTCCCCTTCGTCGGTTGTTGAGTCCGCTCTGTGTTGCTTCTGAGCTGATCTGCGGCACCGAGTCTGCGCTAATTGGAGATCGTTGTCATCCGCCCCAGTATCGAATTGCATCGGTCAGGTGTCATCCCCGAGTTGGACGCGACCGCACAGAAGGGGTCACGGTCGCGACCCTGTCGGTCATGCCGATATGCCCACTGCGTTGACGCAGCTCGCAGGCGCTTGACGCGGCGCTGCAGAACAGCAACTGAGCAGATCGGGCGTCACCAGTCCGGACTCGTAGGCGAGAACGACGGCCTGGACGCGATCTCGCAAGCGGAGGCCCTGAACACCTGCTCGTCGGAGGACAGGATGGTGATCAGCAGCACGCGGCAACGGGTCTCGTCGATTATGCGCCGGGCGGCGGTCAGCCCATCCATGGCCGGCAAGCGAATCTCGAGCAGCACGACATCGGGCGCGCGCTTGCGCGCCAGATCAAGCACCTGAAGACCGTCACTCGCTTCGCCGACCACGCGCAGACTCGGCTCACCGTCGATGATCAGCCGCGGACCGGCGCGCACCAGCTCCTCGTTGTCGGCGACGAGTACCGTGACGTCCGAGAGAGCCGACACTCGGGCGGGCTGCCGGGCGATCCTTATGCCCATCGGAAGCCCGTGGGTGTAGTCGAGGGTGTGAGTGGGCTGGCCGGGGCCACGGGCGCCAAGTCGCGCTCGTTTTACTGGGTGGGCGCGACGTCGTTGGCGGCGTCGGGGTGAAACAGCGAGGCGAGGTACTGGATCTGGCCCCGCCCAGGCCCGAGTTCGAACATTTCCCCGCCGTACATAGCGATTCCGCGGCTCGCGCAGCGGTCGTAGAGCTCGAGCAGCAGACGGACGGTCCCGATCCGCGCGGGCTTGACGTTGATCGCCCGCGGCGGGAACGGCAGCCGCTCGATATCCGCCACTGACCCGATCGGCACGTCCCAGGTGACCCGATCGGCAAACCGGCGCAGCACCGGCTCCGTCTCCGGAGTGACGGCCGGGTCCTCGAGCCAGGCGTCCGGGAACGCCTCGGCGACGCGCTCGTACAGCTCGCCGTCGGGAGGCATGGCGATCGAAGCCGCAGTGGGGTACCGACCTTTGAAACCGACGATGTCGACCGCCCTCGTAGCGGCCAGCGCTGCGATCAGCGTCTCGTTCGAGCCCGGCGTCGGGTCCAGCTTGAACCGTAGCCCGGGCTGGACGTTCAGGCGCTGGAGCACCGGGTCGAGGGTTGGCGGTTCGGTGAGACGAAGCGAGTTGACGAACCTCACCGGTCGGGGCGCGATGCCCAGCACGCTGGCGAGCGAGCGCCCCGCTTGGCGCAGCGCCAAATCGAGTGCTGCGCTCTCGAGCCCCCAGCGGCGGAATGTGCTTGACAGCCACGGTGGGGTCACTGCCAGATCGAGCCTGTCGAGGTGAGCCGAAAGGGATGCGAGCGTCCAGTCGCCGCGCAGCTCGAACGTCAACCCGCCGCGAGCGAGCGGCAGGCGACTCTGACGACGCGTTCTCGCGTGCGTGTCACCACGCGACCGGAGGGAATCCGTTCCCCTTGGCCGAGCTGAACCGGGCGCTCGTCGAGGGGCGTCCCGTTCACCGCCGCCGCGGCCCAACGGGTCCCGACCGTCGCACCTCCGGAGGTCGCCCGGCTCACGCGTCATCGGCTCGCTCGCCTCGGGACTACGCCGTCCGCGCTCGCCAGGGCGCTCGCGCTGCTCGGCAGCGAGGCTCCGCTCGAGCTGGCGTCGGAGCTTGCGGAGCTCTCCGCCGAGGACGGTACGCTCGCGTCACACCGCCTCACCGAGGCCGGGCTGGTGGAGTTCGACCGTACGCTTCGCTTCCGCCATCCGTTGCTCGGCGCCGCGGTCGCCGCAACCGTCACGCCATTCGAGCGCGATGCCGGGCACCGGAAGGCCGTCGCGCTACTACGCGCGCGGGGCGCGAAGCCGGAGCAGATCGCGGCTCACGTCCTCGCGGCCGCACTGGCTGCGGACAGCGAAGACGTACAGGTGTTGCGGGCGGGTGCGACCGACGCCGGCCGCCGCGGGGCCCCCGCAGCGGCGGTCCCGTTGCTGCGGCGGACGCTCGAGGAACCACTGGCCGTCCGTGATCGGACCGACGTTCTGATGCAGCTCGCCGTCACCGAGCGAACCGCCGGGATGTACGACAGCGCGGCCGCGCACCTGCTCGCGGCGGCGCGGCTGGCGGACGACTCGGTGAGCCACGCACAAGCGGCGGTGGCGCTCGCCCTCACGGTCGGTCCCGACCCCGACCGCAACAAGATGCTGCTGGGACTCTTGGCAAGGAATCTCGACGGCGCAGACGCGCTCGAGCGCGAGCTCCGGCTTCGGGTCACGGCCGCGTTCGTGAGCGCCGCGTTCCACGCGGGCCAGTCCGAGCTGCCGGCGGCACGGAAGCTCGCCGCCGAGATCGCCGAGCTGCCGGGCGATACCCCTGGCGAGTCGATCGCGCTGAGTGCACTGTTCGAGCACTTCCGCGTCGTCGCGTCAACGCAGTGCCTAACCCTCTAGTCAGCTCACGGCGGCCGAGGCCGGCGTCCGCCTCGACGGACCGATAGGTCCTGGTGTGGCCCATCGAACCGGAACGGTCGGGGACTGCAAACCCCCCCAACGACGGCAATACAGCGGCGCGCGCCCCAACGGGCAGAGCGACGATCAGCCCTAGCGCAAGAAGTGTCGACCATCTTTGGGATCTGCTGATCACGCCCCGGAACGCCATCGTGGCCAGAAGTCTGTGACCATCTGGGGCGGCGTTCATCGGCCGCAAGGGGGAACTCCGTGCGCGGCGCTCCACCTTTAGGTGGAGGCGGAGCGACCCGGAATGGCCTGCCGGCGTGTGGAACCCAAACGGCGATCCTGACGACTAATCTCCCACCCTGCGTAGCTTTAGTCACTCCCTCGTTCGTGGTGAATTCCTCAGACAGCACTGACGGTTCGCAAGTGGAGTCCGACCATTCCGTAGCCCAACAGATCTCGGTCGTAATCGCCGACGACCAGCAGCTCGTCCGAGCCGGCTTCAAGCTGATCGTCGACGGCGAGCCCGGAATGGCGGTGATCGGCGAGGCCAGTGACGGCCTCGAGGCACTCGACCTAGCGCGCAAGCGGGCCCCTGACGTCGTCCTCCTCGATATCCGCATGCCTGGAATGGACGGCCTCGAGGCATCCCGCCGGATCATCGAGCAGACCGAATGCCGGGTGCTACTCCTGACCACCTTCGACGCAGACGAATACGTGTTCGAGGGCCTGCGCGCGGGTGCCAGCGGGTTCCTGCTCAAAGACGTGCCACCCGAGCAGCTGTGTTGGGCGATTCGCAGCATCGCCGCCGGCAACGCGCTGATTGATCCAGCTGTGACGCGACGGCTGATCCTCCGCTTCACGGCCGCCGCACGCGCGACCGGCGAGACTCCGGACCAGCTCCAGGAGCTGACGGCCCGCGAGCTCGACGTCCTGCGCCTGATCGCGCGTGGCCGCTCGAACGCCGAAATCGCCGCGGAGCTCGTCGTGGAGGAGTCGACTGTTAAAAGCCATGTCGGCCGGATCCTGACGAAGCTCGAGCTGCGCGACCGCGTTCAAGCCGTCGTGCTCGCCTACGAGTGCGGGTTCGTGACACCCGATCTGCTCGGTCGCTGACTTCAGCATCCTCCTGAAGTAGGAGTGAAGGGAGGGGGAGTTTCGGACGCCGCCGGCGTCACGGAAATCTAGGGGTCCAGCAGCTGGCGCACGACGCCGAACGCGAATGGCTGCTCGAGTTCGGAACCCGGCGCCGCCAGCGCCGTCATCCCCGCTCGCTGGGCCGCCGCTGGGGCCTCTCGTGCCAGCTCCGTCTTCCCGACACCGAGCCCGACGGCTCAAAGGCCGGGTTCGCCGCCGCTCCAAACGAACAATCCAGGCACGAACCGTCCGGATACACGATCCTCATCGCAGGTCCGGCGAACACCAACTCGCGACCGTCCGGAGACCACCGCGGCCGCCGCGGCGCCCCGCAGCGCACCGAAGCCACACAGATCGCCGCGCCCCCCGTCCATCCGCGGCCACGAGCACGATCCCGCCCCCACTGCGCGGCTGAACCGCCAGCAACCCATTCCCGCCAGGAAACGCAGCTCGCGCCGGCGTGACCACGACGAGCAACGCCAACAAACCGACACCCAGGCCGGTGAGGGTTCGGTTACAACGTCGCCGCGAACCCGCTGGCAGCGTTCGGCGTCCTTCCCCCGCTCGTGGCCGGCGCGACCATGGCCCTGTCTTCGCTCAGCGTGGTCTCCAACTCCGTGCGGCTGTGCCGCTTCGGACGCGATCGGACGTCGCGGCGTCCGCTGTCGACGACTTAGGCGCCAGCCACGTTCTGGTTCTGCTCGAATGCGTCTGCATCGAGGAGGGCGATGCACGCCCGCGTGCAGGCCCTGCAGACCGTCTCACAGATCGCGCAGTGGCGGTGATGGTGAGCGTGACGCGCGCACTCCTCGGCACTGGCCTCGCAGGCGCGAACGCAGGCCTGGAGCAGGCGGTGAACGATGACCGGGTCCCAGTGGGCCGGCCGAGAAAGAACTCGCGCCGTGACATCGCATACGTCCGCGCAGTTGATACACAGGGCGGCGCACTTGCGTAGTTCCTCGAATTCCTCCTCGGCGAGGTCGGCATTCGCGCAGGTCGTACACGTCTGCACACACCTGAGGCAGGCGTCGATGGCTGCCGCGACGTCCGCTGATTTCAGCGGGACACCGGTTGGCACGGTATCCAAGATCTCCTGGGTATCGGTCACTTTTGACCCCCGGATCGAGCGCAGCGCCGTGGGGGGCGCTGCCGGGCCATTCGGCTCCGGCGCGACCAGCATAACTCGCCTCAACGCCTCCGCTCCAGAGCGCTCGCTAGCTGCCGAGAACATCGTCGCGCGAGCAACGCCGCCAGTTGACACAACCGGCGGCCCGCGGCGAGAATCCGCTCATTATTCGACCTTAGGAGGTGCGCATGTCGTGGAAGCTCGAAGGGTCCTACTTCGAGACGTGCTCATGCAACGTGATCTGTCCGTGCACCGCATCATTCACGCTCGGCGCTACGCTGGACCGCTGCGGCGTCGTGCTCGTGTTCAACGTCAAGGACGGTCAGATCGAGGGCACCGATGTAAGCGGGCTGACCGTTGCCGCGGTCGCCGACAGCCCCAAGGTGATGACCGACGGGAACTGGCGCCTGGGCGTGTTCATCGATGCGACCGCATCCGACGAGCAGGCCGAGAAGCTCGGCGCGGTGTTCTCGGGCGCGCTCGGTGGTCCAATGCAGGCCCTCGGCCCGCTCGTCGGTGAGAACCTCGGTGTCGAGCGCGCGACGATCGAGGTACGCGAGGACGGGTTACAGCACTCCGTTCGGATCGGCGACGCGGTGGACTTTGAGGTAGAGGACGTCGTGCCGTTCGGTGTAGAGACCGGGAAGCCCGCTCGGCTGGTGGGCATCTTCCATCCCGCCGGGTCGGAGCTGACGGTCGCCCGCGCGACGCGGTCGCGGATCGACGCCTTCGGGATCCAATTCGACGGCAACTCCGCGTTCTCGACCGACTTCTCGTGGGCAGCCTGAGCGCGACTGCCGTCGGCGACGGCGCGGGTAAGCGCGGCGAGCTGTCCGCGGCGGTTGCCGCCGTCCGCTCGCGCCTCGGCCTGGTCATCCTGCTGCTCGCCCTGGCGGGCGCGGCGTGGTGGTCCACGGTCGACCGGATGGCGGGGATGGACGGCGGACCCGGCACCGACCTCGGCACGCTTGGCTGGTTCTTCGTCGTGTGGCTGGTGATGATGGCCGCGATGATGTTCCCCTCCCTGGCCCCGACGACGGCGTTGTATGCGCGAATGACCCGTGAGCGTGGCTGGAGCCGCCCGCTCCTATTCACGGCCGCATATCTGCTCGTGTGGGGCGCGGCGGGACTTGTCGCTTACGGCCTGTTCTACCTCGGCCGCAGCGCTCTCGGCGGCGCTCTGGCCTGGCACGCCGGCGGCCGGTGGTTCGCCGGCGCCGTCCTCGCCGTCGCCGCGGTCTACGAGCTGACGCCGCTCAAGGACGTGTGCCTCGGAAAATGCCGGAGCCCCCTGGGGTTCCTGCTGGGAGCCTGGCGCGACGGGAACCGCGGCGCTCTCGAGATGGGCTCGAAGCACGCCGCGTGGTGCCTGGGCTGCTGCTGGGCCCTGATGGCCGGACTATTCGCACTCGGAGTCATGAGCATCACATGGATGGCGTTGATCGCCGCCCTGATCACGGTGGAGAAGACAATCCCGTGGCGTCGTGCAGCTACCTGGGGCACCGCAGCCGTGCTCATCGCGCTCGCGATCACGGTCGTGGCGATACCCAGCGATGTCCCGGGACTGGTGATTCCGGGCGGGGCGCAACACGCCATGCGATCGATGAAGGCGATGTCCTGATCCACGTGCCTCTTCGCCGGCTCGGTCATACCCGGAAGTCACTCGGGTGCCAGCATCGTGGTGCTACTCGTCGCTGGCGGGCCCGAGGAGCCGCTCGACCAGGACGCAGTCCTTCCATTGGCCGTCGAGCTGTCCGTGGCGGCGTTGCACGCCGACCTCCTCGAAACCGGCGGCGCGGTGGGCGGCGAGACTTGGGTGGTTGTCTGAGAACACACGGCTGGTGAGCTTGTAGATCCCGTGGCGCTCGGCCTCGGCGCACAGTTCGATGAGCAGGTCGCGGCCGAGCCCCACACCGCGGGCCGCGGGGTGAACGTAGACGGCGTGCTCGCCGACGCGGGAGTAGACGCACCGGTCCGAGTAGGCGCCGGCGCGCGCCCAGCCGACCACGTGGCCGTCGCGCTCGGCGACGATGAACGGCTGACCGTCGCGCGTCCAGCTCGCGACGTCCACGACGGCGCGGGGTCGGGTCTCGAAGGTGGCGATCCGCTCGGCGATGCCGTAGTTGTAGATCTCGACGACCGCGGGGAGGTCAGCGTCGGCCGCGACCCGGAAGCTGACACCCTCGCGATCAGGCGCCCTCGCTGATCTGCGGAGCTGGGTGTCGCGGGATGTCACGCGCCGGCTTCCGCCGGGAATGCCGGTGCTGCGCGCATTACTCGGGAGGGCGCGTGTTCGAGGAACAGCACGTACTTCATTGGAGACCTCCCTCCCTATGCCGCCGCGACGAGTTTCTCGGCGTACTCGCCGGGCAGGCCAGCCGCGGCGACCTCGCGGGCGACCGCCTCGGCGTCGTACGGGACGCGCTCGATCGACGCCGCCACCCGGCCCGTGTCATCAAGCTCGAGGATCGCGAAGGCGGCGCGGGGATCGCCATCCTTGGGCTTGCCGACTGAGCCGCAGTTCACGAACAGAACGCCGCCGTAGGTGTGAATCCAAGGTTTGTGGGTGTGTCCGAACACCATCACGTCGGCGGTCTCCGCGGCCGCCAGGCGCTCGTACAGGCGGGGCGGCTTGTCCTCGAACAGGTACTCGTTGACCTTCCGCGGCGACCCGTGCACCAGATGGACCTGCTGGGAGCCAAGCTCGAACCGTAGATCGAACGGCAGCCGGCGCATGAAGTCCTTGGAGCGCCGGTCGGTATGTACGAGCGTCCACGCCACCGACTGCTGGCCGAGCTCGCGGTCATGCTGGGTCACGTACGCGCAGCCGCAGTCATCCAGCTCGCGGGCGATCGCGTAGTCGTAGTTGCCATAGATCGTCGGTATCTCACGCTCCTCGATCAGCCGGCACACCTCGTTGGGATGCGGGCCGTAGCCGACCAGGTCCCCGCCGCAGTAGAGCGCGTCGACGCCGAGCGCCTCGATCGCCTCGAGGCTCGCCTCGAGCGCCGGAAGGTTCGCGTGGATGTCGGTAATTACCGCGACGCGCTTCAACTGTCGCCCTCCATCGGTCGTGGTCGGTCGAGCAGGGCTGCCACGTGGCAGTCTAAAGATTGATAGCCATCATTTCAATCGATAGATGTAGATAGATGCTGATCTATATGGCTCGCTCTCGAGCAGAAGACGTTCGCGCGGTCCGGCGTGCCCAACGGCGCCGTGGCTCGCGGCCGGTGGAACTCCGCGGCGATGGGATTGCGTCGGGCTATAGCTGACTCAGCCCCAACGCGGGTCGCCCCCGTCTACCACGAGTTGGCCGACGCAAGCAACCCGCCCCTGCGGTGGATAGTCGCTCGGCTTTTTGGCCAGGAAGGCACCGGCCCTCGGCCACCGCCATGCCCCCGGCGGCCCCGGAGCACACATTGCATCGAAGAACATCGATCTAAGTGATACTCTTTGCGTTGCAGCCGTCTCCATCGGCATTCGTCAACTAGATCGATAGGTTTTTATGCATGGCTGTTGAACTCGAACTAACCCCCAAGACCAAGCGGCCGGCTGGGGAACGCTGCTGCGAACCCGTCGTGTACCCCGACGTCGAGCGCGACCAGGCGATTCGGATGGCCGAGGTCGCCAAGGCCCTCGGCGATCCCGTACGACTGCAGCTCGTCGACGTACTCAGGAAGCACGCCGGCAAAGTGTGCGTCTGCGAGCTGGTACCGCTGTTTGACCTCTCCCAACCCACCGTCTCGCATCACCTCAAGGTCCTGCGCCACGCCGGGATCGTCGGCTCCGAGCGCGAGGGCCTCTGGGCCTACTACTACGTGATCCCCGACGCCCTGGAGGAGCTATCCGCATGGCTGAGCTGAACACGGAATGCTGCCCGCCGGCCACAGCGGACATCTGCTGCGAACTGGACGAAAAGCCCTCCTGCTGCGGCGAGGCACGCGTCTCGGGCTGCGGCTGCGCGGCTGGAGTCGAGCCGGTGGCGAGTGCCGCGAGTGTCGTGACCTCCGAGGAGGTCCGCGAGACCGTGCGTCAGAAATACGCTGAGGCGGCCAAGTCGGCCGCCCGCGGCGAGTTCCGGCAGGCCCGCGCGCAGGAGTCTCAGTCGGGAAGCGATTCAGACTTCTATTGCTGCAGTCCGGCCGATCGGACGGGCGTGTTCGGGTCGGCGTTGTATGACGAGGCCCATCGCGAGCTTGTGCCGGACGCGGCCGTGAAGGCGTCGCTGGGTTGCGGAGTTCCCACAGCGGTGGCTGCCCTGCACCCTGGAGAAGTCGTCCTCGATTTGGGGTCGGGCGCCGGGGCGGACGTTCTGATCTCGGCCCGGCGGGTCGGCCCAGCTGGCAGGGCGATCGGGCTCGACATGACCGACGAGATGCTCGAGCTCGCGCGCGCCAACGCCGCCGACGCCGGCGTCGCGAACGTCGAGTTCCTCAAGGGCTACCTCGAGGACGTACCGCTCGACGACGAGACCGTCGACGTAGTCATCTCCAACTGCGTCATCAACCTGTCGGGCGACAAGTCGCAGGTCATTAGTGAGGCGGCGCGCGTGTTGCGTCCGGGCGGCCGGTTCGCCGTCTCGGACGTGATCGCCGACCCCGACATGGATGAGCAGACCCGCGCCGACATGGCCGCCTGGACGGGCTGCATCGCCGGCGCGCTGACCGAGACCAAGTTTCGCTCCGCGCTCGAGCGCGCCGGCTTCGGCGAGATCGAGATCACCGAGACCCATCGCGTCCACGAGCACGCCGGCTCGGCGATCATCCGCGCTCGCAAACCCTCTGGTCCGTGGTGAGATCAATCGTCCACTGGTTCCAGCCGGATCCGCCGGACCCCGCTTTAGTCTGAACGCCGTGAGTTCCGGCGGCGCGGCGTTCCCCATGCTCGAAGGCGGCGACCTCGATCGGGTTCCCGGGCTCCTGCACGCCCACCAGTTCTTCTGGCTGGACCTGCACGACCCGAAGCCCGACGGGCTCAGCCGGCTTCGCGAACTGCTAAACCTGCATCCGCTGACGATCGAGGACGTCAGCACCTTCTCGGAGCGGCCCAAACGCGAGCACTACGACGGTTACATCAGCCTCGTCGTCTACGGCGTTGACGAGCAGGTAGCCGCCGGCGAGCGGCTGCTGCGCGAGGTGCACCTGCTGATCTCCGGCGACTGGGTGGTCACGCTCCACCCGACCCCGTTTTCGGTGCTCGACGACCTGCGCGCGCGTGTGCAAAAGGAGCCACCGGACCGAGAGCGGGCCCTGGTTATCGAGATCCTCGACACCGTCCTATCCAGCTACGTCCCGGTGCTTGATCGCATCGACGACGCGATCGACGACATCGAGCAGAACGTGATCGAGCAACCGCGCGAGCAGAGCCTGCAGCAGATCTTCTCGCTCAAACGCGATCTGATCGCGATGCGCCGGGTGGTGACGCCAATGCGCGACTTCTTCGCCCGCGATGCGGACGAGATCGCGCACCTACCGGGGATGGTGCAGGACGACCTGCTCTACATGCGCGACCTCTACGACAGCTTGGTCCGAACCTCGGACCTGGTCGACTCCTACCGCGACTTGCTGAGCGGCGCCACTGACATGTACTTATCTACGGTCGCGAACCGACAGGGCGAGATCTCCAAGCAGCTGACGATCATTGCCACGATCTTCCTGCCGCTCTCGTTCCTGACGGGCTTCTTTGGGCAGAACTTCACGTTCCTGACCGGGGATATCCAGGACACGACATGGTCGTTCTTCGTGCTCGGCCTGGGGTTGCTCGCAGCCTCGATCATCGGATTCTGGATCTTCTTCCGCCGCAAAGGCTGGACAACCTCGAACCAGTAGACGTGCGCCCAGCTCCACGGGTCGGTCCCGCCGCGATCCAGCGAGCAGAGTGGGTCGCCGAGACGCGGGTAAGGCATCCCCGTGCCCGCGACCCACTCCGCTCGACTGTCAGTCTGTCGCGACGGCGGCTGCCTTGACAATGACGTGCGCGTCACGCGCTGGCCGCCGCCTTCTTGTGTCGATGGAGTTTGGCCATCAGCTCGGCGATCTTCTCGCGGATGCGCTCGATGTGCTTCTCGTGGCGCGCGTGGAGCAACTCCTTGCGAGCCTTCCGCTTGGCCTCGCGCTGGGCATCCTCGGCGGCGGCGATCTCGGCCTCGACATCGCCGGCGTCGCGTCGGAGCACGGTTCCGCCAACCGCGGTCATCGCGGTGTCGATCACCTCGGTTGTCTGCTCGCTGACCTCCGCGAGGAGGGTGTCACGCCCGACCTCGATCGATTTGGAGATCTCGGCCAGTACGGACTCGGTCTCATCCGCGTCGTTCTCGTCGAACAGGGAGCCGACCAGGAGTCCGGTCGCGCCGCCGATCAGGATCCCGAACGGTCCCCCGAGGATTCCGATCAGCAGGCCCACGAGACCGCCGGTAGCCGTTCCCGCGAAGCTCTCGTCCGCAACTTGGTCCTTGACGAGGACCTGACCGGTCTCGTCGCGGGCGACGACGGCCGCTCCGCGCATTCCGATCTGGCGCTGCGACTCGAGCTCCTTCAGCTTCGTCAGCGCCTCGTACGCGCTCGCGTCCTCCTTGAAGGTCACGGCAATGACGTTGACGGCACTCGATGCGTCCTCGGACATGATGTATTCCTTTCTTGGGTGGTTGATTGGCGGTCAGGGGGTGACGACGTTGATCTCATTGGTGATTCCCAAGACCCCTTGGAGCGCCGCCACGTCGTCATAGGCGCCGTCGTTCTCGAACTGGTAGGTCACGGTGCCGCTCAGGGTTAGCCAGCCGTCTTGCACCTTGACCTCGACGAACTCATCGGGAACCTCGGTGTCCCAGTGCAGGATCTGAAGGGCGATCCCGCGAATCTCGGCGTCGCTCCGGCGCTCGTCGTTCAGCAGCCGGACCCGAAGTTGATCGTCGAGGTCATAGACCCCGGCGACTCGGCGGGCATCGTCGACCGCCGCGCGGCGCTGGCTGAAGCTGCCGACGGTCTCTCTGAGCACGACCGTGCCGTCGACCGCGGACACCGCGACCTCGTCCGGGGCCGGTAGCCGGGGATCTCGCGACAACCAACCCCGAATTTCCTGTTCAACGGCAGCATCTGTGGGCATCGCGGACAGCTCCTTTGGCGGGTGGTTGCAGTCCGAAATCTGGAGCCCGGGCGCCGCCACTCCGTATAACCGTCTAGCCACTGGCGGATATCGGCGCGTTATCGACTCCGGATCGCGGGTCGCCCTGCGGGACTCACGGCGCCACGACGCGGGCGCTCTGGCCCCGGTTGGCCCACCAGTCGCGGAGCAGGATCTGGATCGCCGCCGCGCTCGGGATCGCCAACAGCGCCCCGAGGATTCCCAGCAGGGCAGCGCCGGCGAGGACGGCGACGATGGTCACGATCGGATTGACGCGCAGCGTGCGCCCATAGACGAGCGGCTGGATGACGTAGTCCTCGAAGCGCTGCCAGGCGATGATGAAAGCGACCCACACGATCGTCGCGGTGGGAAAGTCGACCGTCATCGTCGCGATCGCCACCACGATCGCGCCGAGCGTCGCGCCGATCAGCGGTAACAGGTCGAAGAATCCGACCACGAACCCCAACGAGAGGGCGTAGGGGACGCCCAGGATCGAGAGGACGATCCAGGTCGCGATCGTCGCCAGGATGCTGATCGTGATGTTCCCCAGCACGTACTGCGCCACTGCCTTGTTGATGTCGATGATCAGGCGCCGATACCGTGGCCGGCTGCGGTCCCCGAGGAGCGAGAGGCTCAGTTGCACGTACTGGCGACCGTGGAGAACGAGCAGGAACGTGATCGCGAGTACCGTGACCAGCTGACCGATGAAACTGAACGCCTCCACTGTGACGTCCTTCAGCGGGCCGACCAGATGGCCCAGCAGCTGGGGGAGCCGGCGGCCATCCTTGACCAGCGTCGCAGTGATGTGGTAACGGTTGTCGTAGTGTCGGAAGGTCCCGTTGTGGCGCAGGTCCGCCGCGTAGCGCGGGGCATCACGCGACAGCTCCTCGACTTGCTTGACCAGGCTGGGGACGACCACGTAGCCGACTACGGCCACGCCGGCCAGCAGCAGCAGATAAACCGCGAGGATCAGCACCGCGCGCGGTACCTTCAGCCTGCCGTCCAGCGCGTCGACCACCGGTAGCAGCGCGAGCGCGAGAAACAGGCTGACGCCGACGAGCCGCACGACCTCGCGAATCCGCCACACCAGGTAGAGCGCGATCCCGCACGCGACCGCGATCATCACGATCCGCACCACCGCGCGCAACGACGGCGCGGCGAGCCGGACCGGAGGCGTCTTGGTGTCTGAGGGCACCGAGCTGGCGGCCACCCGGTCGCCCGGCCCCTCACCGCCTCCCAGTTCCAGAGCCATGTAGCCACGCTACGACGAGCGGCCGCGATCCCCAGACGTTTGCGCCACCGGCGCCATACGCGTGACGTACCGCGGGCTGGGTTGCGTTACACCCCCCGGAGGTGCGGTTCAGCCGGCGGACTGACCCGACCGGGCGAGCGCGACCAGGCGCAGGGCGACCAGGAGCTCGGTCGCTCGCTGGTCGATTGGGCGCGGCAGGAGCTCCTGCGCGGAGCGAATGCGATTGCCAACCGTGTGCTGGTGAACCCCCAAGCGCTGCGCGGCGCGCAGCGGGCTCATGTTCTCCTCGAGATAGATCCGCAGAGTCGTGCTGAGCCGGAGTAGATGCTCGTCTGCACCGACCAGCGGGCCGAGTTCGGAGCGGACGAATTCGCGCGCGTGATCGATGTTCTCGCTCGCGAGGGCCGCGAGCGCGACGTCTTCGTAGCGCGTCAGCGAGCCAGGTGGGAATCCGGCCAGCTGGGCGATCCGGCGGGCGTGCATTGCCTCACGGTGGCTGCGGGCGAAGCCCGTCACTCCCTTGCCGGTCGACCCCGCGGCAACGAGCACGGCTGGAAACGCTTCCGGGTCCAGGCGCGCGGTCAGGAAGTCCGGAGAGCCGTGATCGCGCCATCCGATGCGACGCGGCATCGGTTGAGTGCCGCCGCATGAGACCTGGCCATGGCGACGGCGGCTCGACTCCCACGCGATGACGACCTCGCCGCCCTCGTGCGGCGGGCCATGAGCACGCCGCTGCTGTCCCCCGCGCAAGAGACGGAGGTCGCGATCGAGATCGAGCGAGGCGAGCAGTCGGCGCGGGAACGGATGATCGAGAGCAATCTGGGCCTGGTCTTCTTACTGGCGCGGTCCTACGCCGGGCGCGACGTCCCCTTCGCAGACTTGGTTCAGCAAGGGACACTCGGTCTGATACGAGCCGTCGAGGGCTTTGACCACCGCCACGGGCTGAAGTTCTCCACCTACGCGGTGTGGTGGATCAAGCGCTCGCTGCGCGACGCGGTCGCCGGCGCCGAGGTGATTCGGATTCCGCCGCGCGCCAACCGGCAGATCACCGCCGCGCGCCGCGCCGAGGACGAGTTGCGCCGGGCGGCACCGGGAACCGTATCGACCGCCGATGTTGCGGCGCGTGCCGGATTGAGTCCCCGGAGCGTCCGCTCGCTGCGCCGAGCGGCCCGCGTAACCAGGTCGCTGGACGAGCCGTGCGGGGAAGATGGCGCCCCCCTCATTGAGCTGGTCGCCGACGAGCACGCCGTCGACCCGTCCGACTCCGTCATCGCCGGCGAGGAGACGAGGATCGTCAGAGACATGCTGCAGCTGCTGCCCGACCGCCACCGCGATGTTGTCGTCCGCCGCTACGGCCTGGCCGAGCAGTTGCCACAGAGCCACCGGAGGATCGGCGCGTCGCTGGGAGTGGGCGAGGAGCGCAGCCGCCAGCTCGAGCGCGAGGCGCTCCGCCGTCTCCGCGCCATCGCGAGCGCGCCCAGTCGATCGTGATCAGCTCGGACCCGTCCGAGGACGTCAGCCGAAATAGTGCTCCCGCCCGGGCGGGTCCTCGAAGCTCGCTGCCGGCTGGACGGCGACCAGCCCGCTCGGGTTGAGCATCGGATGCGTGCGGTAGTAGTGCGCGCGGATCTCGTCGAAGCTGACCGTCGCCGCGATCCCGGGCCACTGGAACAGATCGCGCGTATACGGCCACAGGTGCTGGTACTCGATCAGCTTGCGCAGCGAGCACTTGAAGTGGATCTGGTAGACCGCGTCGAAGCGAACGAGGGTCGTGAATAGCCGGATGTCGGTCTCGACCGGCTCGCGGCCGAACAGGAACCGGCGCTCCGCGAGCCGGCCGTCGAGTTCGTCGAGCGTCTCGAACAGCCCCGCCACCTCCCGCTCGTAGACCTCCTGCCGCCCGGCGAACCCGGCCTTGTAGACGGCGTTGTTGACGTTCTCGTAGATGCCGTCGTTGAGCGCGTCAATCTGATCGCGCACCGCCTCGGGATAAAGATCGACCGGGTGGCCCGCCAGCGGCGCGAACACCGTCTCGAGCATCCGCAGGATCTCGGCCGATTCGTTGTTGACGATCACGCCCGTCTTTTTGTCCCACAACACCGGAACGGTGACGCGCGCGCCGTAACTGGGGTCGGTCGCGGCGTATGCCTCCCCCACGAACTCGAAACCGTTGATCGGGTCGAAGTACTCGCCGCCGGTGAACGCCCAACCGCGCTCGTCCCGCAGCGGGTCGACGTACGAGATCCCGATCGCGTCCCCGAGGCCCATCAGCCGGCGACCGATGATCGTCCGATGCGCCCACGGGCACGCGCGCGACACGTACAGGTGGTAGCGGCCGGCCTCGAGGGGAAACTCGGTCGAGCCGTCGTCGCACACCCAGTCGCGAAAAGCGCTCTCCTGACGGCGGAACGAGCCGTCGTCCGCAAATTCGCGCCCCAGCGAGGACGTGCTGCTACCGAACGAAGTCATGCCCCGACTCTAATGCAAGGTCCCGAAAATCACTTGCGCTCAGTCATAGAACAGCGCCGTCTCGATCTGGGCCGCGACCACCAGGGCGGGGTCGTAATCCGCGACTTCGCCGGGGATCCAGGTGGCGGCGTGCAGGCCTCCGGAGTAGGGGAAGGTTCCGTGCCGTCGATGCAGATCCCAGTGGACCGGTCCCCCGCTGTTGCACCCTACGTCGATTCCGCTGAACGGCGCGAGGCCGACGAGCATCCACAGGTCCTCGAGCCGTGCAAGCTCGACGCCGTCGACGAGCAGGGCGACGTCCACGTGGAATTCGGGCCGCCAGGCCACGTCGAGCGACACCAAGCAGGAGCCGACGGTGAGCGGCCCGCCGTTCGCCTCGCGAAGCGCGCCGTACTCGTTCCACGCCAGCCGCAGCTCGCCATCCTCGACGTACACGGCGTAGCCGCCGCCCTGATCGCCGTGGGCGATCAGGATGCCCTGATCCGAGGCACCGTGGTCCAGCTCGATCTCCACCCGGAACGACCGCAGCGACGTCAGCCGGCTCGAGCGGTAACGCTCCAGCTTCGGCGTGCCGGGCAGGATTCGGACCGGCCGTGAGAGCTCCCCCTCGGCCGGTCGCCGCGCCGGCACGAACCCGGCCCCCAGCGGGAAGACGGTGTTGCGCCAAGCGGCGGTCTCCCACGCCTCGGCCAGCTCCCTGACCAACGCGGGCTCGCGACCGGCGACGTTGTGCAGCTCGTTGGGGTCGGCGCGAATGTCGTACAGCTCCCACTCTCCGTCGTCGAACGGGGTCCCGGGCTCGTGGTTGGTGAGGAGCTTCCAGCCGTCGCGGTAGAAGCCCCGGTTGCCGCCGAACTCGGCGTACTGCTCCCGGTGCGTGCTTGGCGCCTCGGGGTAGGGAAGGACCGACGCGAAGCTGAAGCCGTCGATCGACTTGGCCCTGACACGGTTCCGGGACCCCGGGTGTGAAAGCCCCGCGAGCTCGAGCAGGGTCGGGAGCACGTCGGTGACGTACTGGTACTGGTGACGGACCCGGCTCGCCGCCGAGGGCGAGATCCCGGCCGGCCAACTGATCACGAACGGCACGCGCACTCCGCCCGCGAACGTCTGCCCCTTGTAGAACCGGAACGGCGTATTCGACGCCATCCCCCACCCGCGCGGGTAGTGCACCATCGTGCGAGGCCCGCCGATCAGCTCCGGGTCGAGCGCGACGTCAGCCTCCCAGTTCTTGGGCAGCCCGGGAATGTGGACGAACCGGCTGAAGTAGCTTCGTGTCCCCTCGGGACCGCCCTCACCCGTCCCGCCGTTGTCGGAGGTGAACACGAAGATCGTGTCATCCAGCTCGCCCAGCGCCTCGACGGTCTCCACGATCCGGCCGATGCTCTCGTCGACGTTGCGGACCATGGCGGCATAGACCTCCATGTAGCGGGCGTAGAGCTCGCGGTCGCCGGGGGGCAGCGAATCCCAGGCCGCTACGTCGAACCCAGGCTCGGCGTTGCGCGGCGGGAGCGGCACGTCGGGCCCGATGACGCCCAGCTCGATCTGACGCGCGTGACGGATCCGGCGGATCTCGTCCCACCCCGCGTCATACTGGCCGCGGAACCGCTCGATGTCCCGGGGCTTGGCGCCGAGCGGCCCGTGCATCGCGCTGTGGGCGAAATACAGGAAGAACGGCTGACGTGAGTCGTTGGCGCGCAGCGCCTTGATCAGCGCGACGGCCTGGTCGGTGTAGTCGTCGGTCAGGTAATAGTCCGGCGGCAGCGATGACAGGTCAACGGGCGAGTTGTCGCGGATCAGCCGGTTGGGAAAGAAGAAGCTGTTCAGCGCCTCCATCGATCCGTAGTAGCGATCGAAGCCCCGCTGCACTGGCCACGATGACTTGGGCGCCCCGTCGTGTAGCAGAGCGTCGCGCGTCAGGTGCCACTTGCCGACCGCGAACGTCGCGTAGCCGTGCCCCCGCAGGATCTCGGGCAGCGTCGCGACGTCCTCGTCGATCTCCAGCCGAAGGTTCGGAAAGCCCGGGTCGGAGTTCGCGACGCTCGCGAAGCCGGCCCGGTGGGGGTTCAACCCCGTGAGCAGAGCCGCGCGCGCCGGCGAGCAGACCGGGGTCGTGTGGTAGTTCGTCAAGCTCAGACCGGTGGCCGCGAGTCTGTCCAGGTGCGGCGTCGGGATCTCCGACCCGAACGGTCCGACGTCGCTGTACCCCAGGTCGTCGAGGAGCACGAGGACGATATTCGGCGATCCGTCCGGTGCCCGGCGCTCGCGCGGCCAGGCCGGGGTCGATTCGCGCGCCGTGCGACCGATCGTCCCGGGGAAGTTCTCATAACCCCGGGCATACGGCGGAATCAGGTTCTGCCGCACCTCACGCCGCTCGGTCGGAGGGGAGGATGACCCGCATCAGCGATTAATAGCACAACTTCAATCGACTTTATGGCACTTGGCCGCGGGAGCTCCCGCGCCGGGCTATTGGAGACCGGTACGGACCGACGTGATCCGTCCCGTGTTCAAGCCGAACCAGTGCATCCGCCCCGCATAGCGCGCGTGCTCGACCTTGAGGCAGCGGTCCATGATCACGGTCACGCCGCCGTCCTCGGCGATCCGGGCGCCCTCCAGGTTGATCACGCCGAACTGGCACCACAGCGCGCCGGCGTCGATCGCGACCGCCTCGCGAGCGATCGCCGGCAGGGCATCGGGCGCGCGGAACACGTTGACCACGTCGACCGCCACGGGCACGTCGAGCAGGCTGGGATAGCTCGCCTCGCCGAGGATCTCCGTCTCGCGGGGGTTCACCGGGATCACCTTGTAACCATGGCGCTTGAGATAGAAACCGACGAAGTGGCTGGCGCGCAACTCGTTGCCGGACAGCCCCACGATCGCGATCGTGCGCGCGGAGTGCAGGACGCGCTGGATCGTCAACGGGTCCTGGTAGCGCTCGAGCTCGGTCATTTCACCCTCGCGAGTCCCTGCTCGAGATCCCAGATCAAGTCGTCGACCGACTCGGTGCCGACCGACAGCCTGACCGTTCCGGGCCTGACGCCGGCCGCCTCCAACTCGGCGTCGCTGAGCTGGCGGTGCGTCGTGCTGGCGGGATGGATGATCAGGCTCTTCGCATCGCCGACGTTGGCGAGATGGGACCAGAGGGTCACGCCGCGGATCAGGTCCTGTCCGCCGCGGCGCCCGCCGGCGCAGTCGAACGAGAACACCGCGCCCGCGCCGCGCGGCAGGTATTTCTCGACCAGCGGCCGGTAGCGGCTTGCCGGCAGACCCGGGTAGGTGACGTTCGACGCCCGCTCGTGGGTCTCAAGGAACGTCGCGACCGCTTGCGCGTTGTCGACGTGACGCTCCATCCGCAGCGACAGCGTCTCCAGTCCCTGCAGGAACAGAAACGCGTTGAACGGCGCGAGCGCGCCGCCGAGGTCGCGCAGCGTCTCGGCCCGCAGCTTCATCACGTAGCCATAGGTCCCGAACGTCTCGTGGAACTCCAAGCCGTGGTAGGCGGGGGATGGATCCGCCATCACCGGAAACCGTCCGTTCGACCAGTTAAACGTGCCGGCTTCGACGACGACGCCGCCGATGCTCGTCCCGTGGCCGCCGATGAACTTGGTCGCCGAGTGGACCACGATATCGGCCCCCCATTCGATCGGCCGACACAGGTACGGCGTCGCGAACGTGTTGTCGACGATCAGCGGCAGCTCGTGGTCGTGCGCGATGGACGCCAAGGTCTCGATGTCCAGCACGTTGCCGCCCGGGTTGCCGATCGTCTCGCCGAAGAACGCCTTGGTGCTCGGACGGACCGCCTTGCGCCACGCGTCGGGATCGTCGGGATCCACCCACGTCAGCTCGACGCACATCTTCCGCAACACGTGCTTGAGCTGGTTCACCGATCCGCCGTACAGCGCCGCCGAGGAGACGACATGGTCGCCCGGCTCCAGCAGCGTGAACAGCGCTGCTGCCTGCGCCGCGAGGCCGCTGGCGAACGCCACCGCGCCGCACCCTCCTTCGAGGTTCGCTACTCGCTCCTCGAAGACGGCGACCGTCGGGTTCATGATCCGCGAGTACGTATTCCCGTACTCCTGCAGGTTGAAGTAGGCCGCGGCCGACTCGGGGTCTTCGAACACATAGCTGGTCGTCTGGAAGATCGGCACCGCTCGAGCTCCGGTGTTCGGGTCGGGCCGTTGCCCCGCGTGGAGCTGGCGCGTCTCGAATCCGAACGTGCGGTCCTCCTCGGGGCGCTGGAGCTCGTCGGTCACGGGCTCCCCATCAGAAAGCGTCGAATGATCGGCGTCTGGCGCGCTTCCTCGAGGAGGAAGCAGTCGTGGCCGTAGGGTGCCTCGATCACGTGGAACTCGACCGGCTTGCCGAGCCCCTGCAGCGCCGTTTCGATCTCCCGCGATGCCACCGGTGGGTACAGCCAGTCGGAGCTGAAGGCGATCAGCAGCGTGCGCGCCGAGACGTCCTCGAGCGCGCGGGTGAGTGACCCGGCGCCGTACTGGCGCGCGAGATCGAAGTAGGTCAGAGCCCGAGACGTGTAGAGGTACGTGTTGGCGTCGAACCGCCTGACAAACGAGTCGGCTTGATGGCGCAGGTAGCTCTCGACCTCGAACTCCGGCTCGGTGACCGTGTAGCGGATGTCGTCGGAGAACTGGAGTCGCCGACCGAACTTGTCACTCAGCGCCGGCCCCGAGAGGTAGGTGATGTGGCCGATCATCCGCGCGACGCCCATCCCGGCGTTCGGCGCGTCTTCGGTCTCGTGGTAGTGGCCGCCATGCCACGCCGGATCGCGCATGATCGCCTCGCGCGCGATCGCGTTCCACGCCACGCCCTGCGGGTGCAGCGCGTGCGTGCTGGCGATCGCCACGATGGCGCCGATCTGGTCGGGGAACGTGATCGCCCACTCGAACGCCTGCATCCCTCCGAGCGAACCGCCCGCCACCGCCGCCAGGCGCTCGATCCCGAGCTCGTCGAGAAATGCGCGCTCCGTTCTCACCATGTCCGCGACGGTGATCACGGGAAAATTCGAGCCGTACGGCCGTCCCGTGGCCGGGTCCAGCGATGCGGGTCCCGTCGTCCCCCGGCAACCGCCGAGCAGATTGGTGGAGATCACGAAATACCGGTCGGTGTCGAAGGCCTTGCCCGGGCCGATCATCCCGTCCCACCAGCCGAGGCCCTTGCCGGCGGAGCCGTCGCGGTCGTCGGCTCCGAACCCGTCGCGGGTGCTTTGGCTCGCTGCCGTCTTCGAGAAGCCGGCCGCGTGGGCGTCGCCGCTGAGCGCGTGGCAGACCATGATCGCATTGTCACGCCGCGGCGAGAGCGCGCCATAGGTTTCGTAGGCGACACGGACGGGGTGCAACTCGCGCCCGCAGTCGAGCCTCAGCGGCGCCGGCAGGTCGAGGTAACGCGTCTCGACTGCTCCGACAGAGCCCGCCGCGAGCACCGGTGCTTCCGTTGCCGGCGCAGTCATCCCTTGATTCTCCGTAGTCCTGATATTGTCCAGCTTCTTTATAGAAAAGCTACATTATTTGGGGTGACGGCAAGATGACGACGGTGGACAACGGAGTCAATGTTGACGCGCTGCTCGAGGCGCGCGGAGTCCTCGAAGGCGCGCCGGAGGCCGCGCAGTTTACGTGGCGGGCTTCGTCCAAGTGGTCGCGCGGCGTGGCCAGCACGACGTCGATCCAGAACTACTTCGGCCTCGGGGAGGAGCAGAGCCACAAGACCGAGACCCTGTTTGACGCCGACCACCCGGAGACTTTCGCCGCGCCTGACGAGGGCATCACTCCGATCGAGTACATCCTCGTCGGACTCGCGAGCTGCCTCACGGCGGGCGTGGCGTCGGTCGCGCAGAATCGCGGCATTCAGCTGCGCTCGGTCGAGTCGACGGTCGAGGGCCATCACGACATCCGCGGGATCCTCGGTGTCGACAGCGACGTTCGCAACGGCTTCAACGACATCAAGGTGACGTTCGCGATCGACGCCGACGCCTCCAAGGAGGAGATCGAGGCTCTGGTCGCTCAGTCCCAGAAGCGCTCCGCGGTGTTCGACGCCCTCACGAACCCCACGGAAGTCGTCGTCGCGGTCGCCTGAGGAACGCCGCCATCGAGCGCGTCACCACCGTCGTCATCGGCGCCGGGCACGCCGGCCTCGCCGCCAGCCACTTCCTCAGCGAGCGGTCGATCGACCACGTCGTGCTCGAGCGCGGCGAGGTGGCGAACTCCTGGCGGCGCGAGCGCTGGGAATCCCTGCGGCTGCTGACGCCCAACTGGCAATGCCGCCTTCCAGGCCTTCGCTACGACGGCCCGGACCCTGACGGCTACATGGCTGCCGCCGAGGTGGCCGAGCTGATCGACCGCTTCGCGATGCAGTCATCCGCTCCCGTCCGGATCGGCGCCGACGTCACCTCGGTGCGGCGCAAGGGTCACGGTTACCACGTGACGACAAGCCACGGCGAGCTCCAATCGCGCACGGTGGTCCTCGCCAGCGGCGCCTGCAACCAGCCGACCGTGCCGGACTTTGCCGCCCTGGTACCGGCGAACGTCGAGCAGCTGACGCCGTTCGGGTACGCCGACCCCGCCCAACTCCCCGAGGGCGGCGTGCTCGTCGTGGGGGCTTCGGCGACGGGCGTGCAGCTGGCCGCCGAGCTGGTGCGTTCGGGCCGTCCGGTGACCCTCTCGGTCGGGGAGCACGTCCGGCTGCCGCGAACGTATCGCGGACGCGATGTGCTGTGGTGGATGGACGCGTCCGGCGTGTGGGACCAGCGCTACGACGAGATCGAGGACCTCAAGCGGGCGCGACGGTTGCCGTCGCCGCAACTCGTGGGGACGCCGGAGCGAAGGACGCTCGATCTGGGCGCGTTGGCCGCGGTGGGCGTCGAGCTGGTCGGCCGCTGGGCGGCCGTCCGCGACGGCGTCGCCCTGTTCTCAGGCGGCCTGCGCAACGTGTGTGCGCTCGCGGACCTGAAGCAGGCACGGCTGCTCGATGGGTTCGACGAGTGGGCCCGGCTTGAGGGGTTGGATGGTGAGGTCGAGGCTCCCGAGCGGTACGCGCCTACCCAGACGCCCGCCTCGCCGCGGTTGCACCTCGACCTCCGCAGCGGCGAGATCCGCTCGATCATCTGGGCGACCGGATTTCGCCCCGACTATCGGTGGCTCGACGTCCCCGTCGTCGACGGCAAGGGTCAGCTCCGCCACGACGGCGGCGTCGTGGTGGACAGCCCCGGCCTGTACGCGCTCGGGCTCCCCGTCCTCAGGCGGCGCAAGTCCACGTTCATCCACGGGATCGAGGACGACGCGCGCGAGGTGATCGGTCACCTCTCGGCGTCTCTGGCCGGCACGCCGGCCGGCTGACGTCGCGATCGCGACAACCCCGCACCGGTCGGGCAGCGTCGTAGCGAACGCGAGCGGGTCGGAGCGTGACCGGCCGGCGCCGCGCGCCCGCGAACGCGATGCATGCCGCGTAGGAGTCGTAGTAGGGCCGTGTGGCGTGGAGCGTCATGATGGCGAGAGACGCCGCGGCCGCGGCAGACTACAGGTCCGCCGTGCCCCAGATCCCCGGGCCTCGCCGGTGTTCGTAGATCAGCGACGTCTCCGCCCGGGCGACCGACGGATGGGTGGCGAGGTGGTCGACCACGAACTCCCGGAGGTCCTGCGCGTCGGCGGCGGCCACCCAGACGAGGTAATCGTTGGCGCCCGTGAGATGGAAGACCATCAGCACGCCGGGCAGCTCCCGCACCGCAGCGGTGAACGCGTCGATCTGCTCGCGCGCGTGGACGGTGAGGCGGACCGCGATCAGCGCTTGCAGCGGGCGTCCGAGGGCGGCGAGATCGACCTCGGCGTGGAACCCGCGGATCACGCCCCGCTCGCGCAGCGAGCGCAGCCGGGCCAGCGCGGTCGAAGGCGCGACCCCGACCCGCTCGGCCAGACGCTGGTTGGTGATCCGAGCGTCGGCGGCCACGAGTTCGAGGATCGCGCGGTCGATGGCGTCGACGGCAGGCTGAGGATGATTCGGCATTCGATCAGGTGCACCCGGGATCCGCGAATTATATTTGTCCAAGTCCCGTGAACATCGCAGAATCCTCCGCTAACTTGCGCTGTGATCGCAGAATCATCAGACTTAGCGCGATGACCGGCACCGCGGTCGCGCCCGTGATCAACGACTCGATCCTCGAGACGATCGGGAACACGCCTCTCGTCAGGCTGTCCCGCATCGCGCCCGGCGTGCGGGGCCGGCGGGCCGAACTCCTGGCCAAGCTCGAGGTGTTCAACCCGGGCGGCTCGATCAAGGACCGGGTCGCGGTCGCGCTGATCGATGCCGCCGAGCGCGACGGTCGGCTCGCCCCCGGCGGCACGATCGTCGAACCGACGTCAGGGAATACCGGCACGGGGTTGGCGATCGTCGCGCGGCTGAGGGGCTACCGCGTGATCGCGGTGATGCCGGACAAGATGTCCAAGGAGAAGATCGACCTGCTGCGCGCCTACGGCGCGGAGGTCGTGCTCGCTCCAACCGACGTTCCTCCGGACTCGCCTCGGTCCTACTACCGCGTCGCCGATCGCCTGACGGAGGAGATCCCGGGCGCCTTCCAGCCCAACCAGTACCGCAACGAGGCGAACCCCCGCGCCCACTACGAGTCGACCGGCCCGGAGCTGTGGGAACAGACCGGCGGCCGGATCACCCACCTGGTGTGCGGCGTCGGGACCGGCGGCACGGTGACGGGCACGGTGCGCTATCTGCGCGAGCGCAAGCGCGACCTGGAGGTGATCGGCGTAGATCCGGAAGGGTCGATCTACTCGGGAGGGCCCGAGAACGTGCGACCGTACCTGGTCGAGGGGGTCGGCGAGGACTTCTGGCCGGAGACGTTCGATCCGTCGGTCGTCGATCGCTGGATCACGGTCTCCGACCGCGACGCGTTTCTCACCGCCCGCCGGCTCGCGCTGACCGAGGGCATCCTGGCGGGTGGCTCCGGCGGCCTCGCCGTATACGCGGCGCTCGACGTCGCGGCCGAGGTCGAGGATCCCGAGGCCGTGATCGTCGTGATCGTCCCGGACGGCGGCCGCTCTTATCTATCGAAGATCTACTCCGACACCTGGATGCGCCAGTACGGATTCCTGGAGCGCGAGTCCAGACTGGTCGTCGGCGACGTACTCCGACGCAAGCGCGACGCTGGCGAGGTCCCCTCGCTGGTCACGATCGCGAGCCACCAACGCGTCCGCGATGCCGTCTCGCTCCTGCACGAGCATCGCCTCTCGCAGCTGCCGGTCGTCAGCCCCCATGACCCGGCGGCGATCGTCGGAGCGATCAGCGAGCGCGGGCTGCTCCGACGTCTCGCTGCTGAGCCGGCGCGGCTCGATGCCGAGATCGTCGAGGTGATGGAGCCGCCCTTTGCCGCCGTCTCGATCCTGGATCCTGTCCGGGAGGCGATCGAGCTCCTGGTCGGCGACCAGCAGGCGCTGCTCGTGATGGACGAAGGCCAACCGGCGGGAATCGTCGCGCGGGCGGATTTGTTGGAAGCATTGGCTTCGTGAGCGAGCAAGACGAGCGGCGCGACGCGTTCGCGACCAGGATCGTGCATGCGGGTCTGACCCCGGACCCGACGTTCGGCTCGGTGATCCCGGCCATCCACCAGACGAGCACCTACGTCCAACGGCGCCCGGGCGAGTTCGTCGAGGACTACGACTATGCTCGCTCGGCGAACCCCACCCGCGCGGCGCTCGAGCGGGCCCTCGGCGAGCTCGAGGGCGGGCTCGCGGTGGCGTTCGCATCGGGCCTCGCCGCTGAGCACGCGCTGATCACGGTGGTATGCGAGGCGGGCTCACACATCGTGCTCCCCGGCGACCTCTACGGCGGCACCTACCGGCTCGTCGACCAGGTGCTCGGTCGCTGGGGATTGTCCTACGACCTCGTCAACCAGTCCGACCTCGACGCGGTGCAGCGCGCGATCCGGGACGAGACGCGGTTGCTGTGGGTCGAGAGTCCGACGAACCCGCTGCTCGACGTGGTCGATATCGAGGGCGTCGTGGCCAGGAAGCGTGATGCGTTGGTCGCCGTCGACAACACCTTCGCCACGCCGGTCAATCAGCGCCCGCTCGAGCTCGGGGCCGACTTCGTCGTGCACTCGACGACCAAATATCTCGGCGGCCACTCGGACGTCGTCGGGGGCGTCGTCGTCGCGCGCAAGCGCCAATGGTACGAGCGGCTGCGCTTCGTGCAGAACGCGGTCGGCGCGGTTCCCGGACCGATCGACTGCTTCCTCGTCCATCGCGGGCTGCGCACCCTGCACCTGCGAATGGACGCCCACGCGCGCAGCGCGACCGCGGTGGTCGAACTGCTACGCGCGAGGCCAGACGTCCGCGACGTGCGCTGGCCCGGCTACAGCGGCATGGTCAGCTTCCGTCACCCGCGCGCGGCCGACGTCGCCGCGCGCACGCGCCTGTTCACCCTCGCCGAGTCACTCGGCGGCGTCGAGTCGCTGATCGAGGTGCCGCAGGCGATGACCCACCAGTCAGTCGAAGGATCCGCGGCCGCGGTCCCGCCGGACCTGATCCGGCTCAGCTGCGGTATCGAGGACCCGAGCGATCTGGTGGCGGATCTCCAGCAGGCGCTCCAGTAAGCGCTGGGGTTAGCGTCCGTTCGCGTCGACGGCAGCGAGCAGCTGGGGGCTCGCAGCCGACGGCTCATCGGGCGCCACCGGCCGACGCCGGAGCTCACCATCCTCCAGCTCGTACTCGCCGATCGACCGAAGCGGCGGGGAATAGACGTGGATGGTGATCGCGCCGGATTCGTGTTCCATCCGGTGGATGGCGGTCCCGGGAGAGGCGAAACGATCTCCCGGCCCGTACTCGGACAAGCGGCGCGGCCGTCCGATCACCAGCGACTCGTTGCGCGCCACGCCCTCGATCACGTAGACCCCAACGCAGGAGCCGTCGTGGTCGTGATAACCGGTGTCGCGGGCTCGCCACCAAAGGTTCAACCACGCTTCGGAAGCCTCGCCGCGCCACAACAGCAGGGCGTCGCCCGCGCTGGTGCGGTCGAGCGCTGACAGGTCGAGGACCGCCGCCGCCCGCTCGGCGTGCTCCATGCACTCCGACGGGGTCAACGGAGCGCTCCCGGAAGCCAGCCGTTGTAACTCGGTCGCATCGCTCACCAACCCTACCTGGGACTCCGCCGTCTCCTGAAACGCTCCCACAGATCAGGTACTCCTCAAAGCTCGCCGCTTGGTGGCGGCATCGTACTATCGCCGCTCGCCCGTCGAGCCAGCGTGATCATGCTCAGCATCTCGAAGATCGCGTTGGCGGCAAACAGTGCGGTCACCTGACCCGGGCCGTCGTAGGCCGGTGCCACCTCCACGACGTCGTAGCCGACGAACCGCAGCCCGCTCAGCGCCCGCAGGTACGAGAGCGCCTGGAAGCTGCTAGGTCCTCCGACCTCAGGAGTGCCAGTGCCCGGACAGAACGCGGCGTCGACGAAGTCGACGTCGAGCGACAGGAACGCCGGCCGATCGCCGACCCGGGCCCGCGCCACCGCGGCGAACTCCGCCGGCGTCATCTCCACCAGCTCGATCCACGGAATCGTCTGCACGCCGAGCTGACCCGGAATGTCCTCGTCGAGCTGGCCGTAGAGCGGGCCGTGCATTCCGGCCTGCACCATCCGCGCGGCATCGACGACCCCTTCCTCGAGCGCGCGCCGGAACATCGTGCCGTGCGAGTACGGACGTCCGTTGTAGCTGTCCCACAGATCGGTGTGGGAGTCGAGGTGGACGAGGCCCAGGGGCCCGTGAACCGAGGCCAGCGCCCGCAACTCACCTAGCGTCACCGAGTGGTCCCCGCCCATGCCGACGCCCGTGACCCCGGCTTGCGCGAGTGGCCGCACGAAGTTCGCGATCCGCTCCAGCGTGTCCTCGATGTAGCCGGGGACGGTCGCCGCGTCGCCGTAATCGATCGTCGACAGCACTCCGAATACCTGCACCTTCGCCACCGGGTTGTAGGTCCGGATCATCCCCGACGCGGAGCGGATCGCCTCGGGACCAAAGCGCGCGCCTGAGCGAAACGAGGTCCCACCGTCCCACGGCATGCCGTACACGGCGGCGTCGACGCCGGCGAGCTCCTTCACGTGCGGCAACCGCGCGTACGTGCGCGGGCCGGTGAAACGCGGCGCCTCGAGGGCGTTCCAGGGCTCATACATCCTCACTGCCTCCTCTACTTGGCGGCAAATTCACAAGCGGTCCGATCCTCGATCCGCATTTGGCCGTCATTAGGTCGTGGTTGCCGTGCCGGGGATACCCACTCTAGCCCAGGGCCGATCGGCGACTGCCGTGGTTGCCTCTGGTTGCCAGCGCGCTTTCCAGTGGTACGGACAGCTCGAGCACTGGTATGGTGAGGGAACCAATATGACCTCGGGTCGCGCCTCATCCAAACCCGCTTTCGACCTCGCTTCGTCGAGCCGGCCACTCACTTCGCCGCAGCTCTACGAGCTGATCGCGGAGCGACTGATCGGCTGGATCCGGGAGGGCACGCTGTCGGTCGGCGACCGCCTCCCCTCCGAGCGCGAGCTGGCGATCCGGCTCGGCGTGTCACGCTCGTCGGTCCGCGAGGCGATCGGGGCGCTGCAGGTCGAAGGCGTCGTGCACACGAAACCCGGCGCGGGGTCGTTTGTCGCCGCGGCGCCGAGCGAGCTGGCGATCGCCGGGTCGAGGTCGGCTCCGCGCCCCGACGCGAGCCCGTTCGCGGTGCTCGACGCGCGCGAGATGCTCGAGCCGGCGGTGGCGCGCGCCGCCGCCGAGCGACCGCAGACCGACGAGCGGATCGTCGAGCTGCTCGACCAGATGGAGCACGCCCGCGACGGCCAGGATCCCGAGGCTCGGTTGCGTTGGAGCGAAGCCGACCGCCTGTTTCATCGGCAGATCGCGGTCATGACCGGCAACCCGGTGCTCGTCTCGATCGCGGGTTATCTGGCCGAACTGATGGACCAGCCGCTGTGGCGGCAGCTGCGTGACGACGAGATCGCGGTCCCGGGCCGTACGGTCAGCCACGTCGCCGAACACCGTCTGATCTATCAGTGCATCGTCGAGGGCGATGCCGACGCCGCGGCCTTTCAAGCCCGCTACCACGTCCGGCGCGTGCGCCGATTGATGGGTGACTGAACCCCAAACGAGAGGTAACAAGATGAGCTTTCACGGAATCATCCCGGCGGTCACGACCCCGTTTAGAGTCGATGGCGAGATCGACCGCGAGGCCCTGGCGCGAAATGTCGAGTTCTTGCTCGAGGCCGGCGTTCACGGGATCGTGGGGACCGGCACGATGGGAGAGTCGGGCAGTCTGACCCGCAGTGAGCGCGCCACCGTGCTGAGCACCATCTGCGAGGTCGTCGCCGGCCGAGTGCCCGTCGCCGCGGGCGTCGCGGCGCAGAATCTTGCCGTCGCCCGCGACTACATCGCCGACGCCAAGCAGGCCGGAGTGGCCGGTTTCATGGTCCTGCCGCCGCTGCTCTACCACGCCGACCAGGTCGAGCTCACGGCCTACTTCCGTGCGGTCGCCGAGGCCGCCGAGCTGCCGGTGATCCTTTACAACAACCCCGCGGCGGCTGGCTACGACCTTCCCGCGAGCACGATCGTCGAGCTGGCGGAAGCCGTGAGCGCGATCGTCAGCGTCAAGGAGTGCTCCGGCGACGTGCGCCGGATACCCGAGATCCTCGGCGACGAGCGGGCAGACCTCGAGGTCCTGGTCGGCGGCGACGACTGGGCCTTCGAAGGCCTCTGCGTTGGGGCGGTGGGCTGGATCTCGGGCGCCGCCGACGTCGCGCCGGCGCCGTGCGTCGAGCTCTACGACCTCATCCAACGCGCGGATCTCGAGCCGGCGCGCGAGCTCTACCGGCGCCTGTTGCCGCTCGCCCGCTTCGATATGACGCCGAAGCTGGTCCAGTACTACAAGGCGGGCCTGGACGAGATCGGGCTCCACGGCGGACCGACGCGTCCGCCCCGGATGCCGCTGAACGAGGCCGAGCAGAGACAGCTCGTCGCCGCCGTCGCGCTCGCCCGCGAGCAAGCCTCGGTCTGATCGCCGCCCATCAGCGAAGAGGGGACCGCGTAGTGGCGAGGCCGTGACTCCACTGTCGATCCGCCCCGAGCCACGTGTCGCCGAGCGCGAAGCCCCGACCGAGTGGATCTTCGGGGTCTCGACCGACCTGATGGGTGCCGGTGATCCAGGCGCGCCCGGCGATGCTCGGGCGCACGGCGGCCAGACCGCCGACCTCGGTCACCCCTTCGATGCGACCGGTGAACGTCGTCGAGATGATGCTCTCGTGCACAAAATCGTCACCGATCGCGAGCTCTCCGCGTTCGTGTAGGACCGCCAGTCGAGCGCTGGTCGCGGTGCCGCAGGGGGAGCGATCGAGGCGGCCCGGATTGATCACGGTGGCGTTGCGGCCGTCACCACCGACTCGTGGCGGCCCGGTGAACGTGGTGAACGTGATCGTGTGAAGATCGGGCCGAGTAGGGTGGATGACCGGCAGCTGCTCAGCGGCCGCGGCGGTGATCCGCTGCCCCAGACCGGAGAGCGCCCCCGCGTTCTCGGGAATGATCTCCAGGTCGACCGACGTGCCGTCCACGATCGCGAAGAACGCGCCACCCCACGCGACGTCGGCGACCACCTGGCCGAAGCCCGGCACCTCGATGGCCACATCGAGTTGGATGACAAAGGCGGGCACGTTTTCGAACTTCACCCTCCGACAGCGCCCCGAGTCACACTGCGCCTCCACCGGCACCAACCCCGCGGGCGTCTCGAGCACGAGCCGCGTGACCGGTTCGGTGATCGGAATCATGCCGGTCTCGAGCAACACGGTGGTGACGCAGATCGTGTTGGAGCCGGACATCGCTGGGTAGTCGGTCGGTTCCATGATCACGATCCCGGCGTCGGCTTGTGGGTCGGCGGGCGGGTAGACACAGACGGCATGCATCCCGATGTGTCCGTGGGGCTCACCCAACAGGTAGCGCCGTAGTTCGTCATCCCGGAGGAGCGTTCGGCGCTTGTCGGCCATCGTCGTCCCGGCCACGGCCGGCAGGCCACCGACGACGACGCGAGTCACTTCGCCCTCGGCGTGGGCGTCGACGGTATGCAAGAGATCAGTCAGGTTCATGCCGGCGTGTAGAAACGGCCGCGCGCGATCACGGGATCGAGGATGCCGTCCATGATCTGGTCCGCGGCCTCGTCGAAGCGAGGAGGGTGGCGGCGCTGGCCCGGGTAACCGATCGCCCGGCGGACCTCCGGGACCATCAGGTAGGCGCCAGCGAGGACCGACGAAAGCAGGTGAAATCCCTCCGGATCGTCGGCGTCAAACCGCTTGAGTGCGACGCGCAGAGTTCGCTGCTCCCGTGCCGTCACCCGCGCGGCCGAGGCAACCACGCGTTCGAACGCATCATCGCGGGCAGCCAGCGCCCGATCGAGCCAACCGTCGTAGCCGCGCAACTGGGAGGGAGCGGGGCGATCACCTACGGCCGGGATCAAGGCGTCAGCGATGCGATGCAAGGCCTCGCGCTCGGCCTCGGTCAGGGCGCGCGGCGGCTTCGTCGTATAACGGGGGACCGAGGGATTTTCGGGAGCGCTCACGCCGGTGACGACTGATGGCTGGCTTGATCGGCAATTCCCTTGGCCACGCGCAGCGCGAGCGCCGCGATCGTGCACGTGGGATTCGCACTCCCGCTGGTCACGAAGATACTGCCGTCGGCGATGAACAGGTTCGGGACGTCGTGTGCGCGCCCAAACGAGTCGACGACCGAACGCTCAGGGTCCGCGCCCATCCTGGCCGTCCCGAGCAGGTGGCCGGGCTGATCGGTCCACAATTCGACCCGGAAGGTTCGCGCCACCCCTGCCACCTGGTGAATCTCCTCCATCCGCTCGATCGTGAAGCGCAGGATCCTTCGCGTGTTGTCACTGATGCGGTAGTGCACTTTGGGGGCGGGGATCCCATCGCCGTCGGTTAGCGCACCATCGAGAACTACGCGATTGGTCTCGTCGGGCAGATCCTCCGTGTTGGCGCACCACAGGATTCCGCTGCCATGAGCCGCGGCGGCGCGGTGGAAACCATCGCCCCACACGTCGTCGAATCCGAGCCGCCGGTGCGCCTCCACCGCATTCAAGGGGCCCGGATGGGGCAACACCTGTAGCTTCGCCCCGCGGACGAAGCCCCGATCGGCATCGGTGTCGTAGAACTGCATCGAGTGAATCAGCTGACCCGCCGGCCCCTCCCAGGATTCGAGCGGATCATCGTAGAAACCGGCCACGCTGTTACAGGGATGGAGCATCAGGTTGCGTCCGACGAGTCCGGAGGAATTCGCCAGTCCGTCTGGCTGGGCATGGCTGGCCGAGAGCAGGAGCAGGCGGGCGGTACCGATTCCGTTGGCGCACAGCACGACTACGTCGGCGCGCTGGAAGTGCTCATGGCCATCGCGGTCGATCCAGATCGCGCCTTCAGCCAGCCCCTTCGCGTTGGTGACGATCCTCGACACCCGTGCGCCGGTGACGAGCTGCGCGCCCTGCTGGAGCGCCTGCGGCAGATAGATGAGATCAAATGACGCCTTGGATCCCTCGGGACAGCCGAACTCACACGTGCCCCAGCGCGTGCACGGCTCGAGCGTCTTGTGCTTGTAGGTGGCGATCGCGTTGGTGCCGGGCCACCAATGCCAACCAAGCTGGTTCATCGCCTGCGCGGCGCGCCGCCCGGCTTTGCCCAGCGGGTGGGGCGGCATCGGGTAGGTGAGGCCCTCCGGGTACGCCGGGTCGCCATCGACTCCCGCGACGCCGATGAACCGATCGACCTCGTCGTGATAAGGCTTGAGGTCTTCGTAGGAGATCGGCCAGTCCTCGGCCACGCCGTCCAATGTCCGCACGCAAAAATCGGACGGCAACAGCCGCGGCCATTCCGCGCCGTAGAAGATGCTCGATCCCCCGACGGCGTTGAACATCACCGGTGACATGTCCGAATCGGAGACCTCGACCGGATAGTCCGACGGCAGGGCCCGGATGTTCGGGTCGTGGTGCCAGTCCTTCTGGATCAGCAGTTCCCACTCGGGGTGGTTGGCCGGGAAGTCGCTCGGGTTGACCCAGTCGCCCTGCTCGAGGCACATGACACTCATGCCCCGTTTCGAAAGCGTGTGCGCCACCACGGAGCCGGACGGCCCGGTGCCGACGATCAGCACGTCGACCTGGTCCGCTTTCCCGGTCACTACAGCTCTCCAGTCCGTTGGAACGATGCGAACGGCCGCCCGAGCGCCTCGAGCTCCACCGTCGTGCCAAGCCCGGGTCGAGTCGGGGCGGCGCCGTGACCGTCGCGCGAGCGCGGCTCGTGGCCGGCGATGTGCTCGTTGGTCCAATCGTTCATGAACGAGACCATCGACAACGCGTCGGGACTGGTGCTGGCCGCCAGGTGGCTGACCGCCGCGGTGGTGAGATCGCCGCCCCACGAGTCCTCGATGTTCACCGTCAGGCCGAGCTCCTGGCCGACGTCACGGAGCAACTTCGCCCTGGTCAAGCCACCGACCCGGCTCAACTTCAGGTTGAACCCCTCCATCGCGCGAGCCTCCCACGCCCGGAGCAGCGTCGGCAGATCCGTGATCACCTCGTCGAGGATCAACGGCAGCGATGTGCGCCGGCGCACCTGGAGGCATTCCTCGAGCGTCGGGCACGGCTGCTCGAGCAGGAAATGCGGCAACCCGTCCATCAACCGCGCAGCGATCACGGCGTCGCGCAGCCGCCAGCCTCCATTGGCGTCGCCGGCCACCACGTCGCCGTCCTCGCAGACGCCGACGACCGCACGGGCTCGCTCCCCATCGAGCGCCGGATCGCCGCCGAGCTTGAGCTGGAAGCGCCGCACGCCCTGGCGCCGGTAGAGCTCTACGTGCTCGCGCATCCGCTCCGGCGGCGCCATCGGAATCGCGATGTACAGCGGGAAGCGCTCGTTGCGCCGGCCGCCGAGCAGCTCGCACACCGGCTGACCCGTGATCTGGCCGAACACGTCCCAGCAGGCGATGTCGAGCGCGGACTTGGCGTAGCCGTGGCCGAGCAGGATGTGGTCCATCGCCGCCGCGATCGCGGCCGGGTTGCCGGCGTCGAGGCCCACGATCCGCGGTGCGATCTCCGCCAGCGTGGCGCGCGCGCCCGCGGCGTGGGCGGGCAGGTAGTTGGCGCCGAGCGGACACGTCTCGCCGAAGCCGGTCACGCCGTCGGCGGTGGTCACTTGGGCGACCGTGCTCGACAACGAGGTGATCGAGCGGCCGCCCGACATCACGTACTCGCCGTGCACGTAGGTCAGCTCATAGGAGAACAGGTCGATGCGGGCGATCGTGTCCATCGATGATCCGGTCGGGGGCGTGTGTCGGCGTCAGCCTAGAGGCTGAGGGCTGGGACTTGACCTTCGGTGGCGAAACCCCGACCATCGGCCGATGCGTGCCAAGCGCGTGTTCAGCGCGGTCGACTCCCACACCGAGGGAATGCCCACCCGGGTGATCACGAGCGGCGTGGGCGTACTGCCGGGCGAGACGATGCTGGAGCGCAAGCTCCGCTTCGAACGGGACCAGGACGGAATCCGTCGCCTGCTGATGCACGAGCCGCGCGGCCACGCGGCGATGTCTGGAGCGATCCTCCAGCCACCGTGTCGCGAGGACGCCGACTGGGGCGTCGTGTTCATCGAGGTCAGCGGCTGCCTCCCGATGTGCGGCCACGGCACGATCGGCGTCGCGACCGTGCTCGTCGAGACCGGCATGGTGGCGGTGAAGGAGCCGGAGACGGTCGTCCGCCTCGACGTCCCCGCCGGGCTGGTCGAGGCCCGCGTTCGGGTGCAGGGCGGCCGCGCGGCGTCGGTCAGTCTCCGCAATGTGCCGTCGTTCGTGCACCAGCACGACGGCGAAGCACTCGGCATCCGGTACGACATGGCGTTCGGCGGCAACTTCTATGCGATCGCCGACGCCGCCACGGCTGGCCTGACCGTCGCGCCCGAGCACGCCGACGAGCTGATCGCGGCCGGGCTCGAGTTGATGGCGGCGGTCGGGGAGCCGATCCACCCCGAGGATCCCGCGATCCGCGGTTGCCACCACGTGATCTGGACCTCGCCAGGTCGCGATGGTGCCGACGGCCGCAGCGCCACCGCGATCCACCCGGGCTGGATCGACCGCTCCCCCTGCGGCACCGGCACGAGCGCGCGGATGGCTCAGTTGTGGAGTCGCGGAGCGCTCGCCCTCCGCACGCCGTTCGTCCACGAGTCGCTGATCGGCACCCGCTTCACCGGGCGACTGCTCGACGAGGTCACGGTCGCCGGACGGCCCGCGGTGGTCCCCGAAATCACGGGACGCGCGTGGATCACCGGGCTCGCGCAATACCTTCTCGACCCGGATGACCCGTTCCCGGAGGGCTTCAGCATCGACGGCGGATGATCTCCGGACGCGACCGCCGTGAAGCCTGACGCGATCGTCGTCGGCGCCGGAATCTGCGGCGCCTCGGCGGCGTTCTACCTCCGGGAGCACGGACTCGCGGTGCTGCTGCTGGACCGCGCCGGCGTCGCGACGGGCTCGACCGGGCTCGGCGAGGGCAACGTGCTGCTGTCCGACAAACGTCCCGGGCCCGAGTATCAGCTCGCCCTGGTGGGGCGTGAGCTGTGGCGCGAGCTCGGCGAGCGGGTCCCCGAAGCTCGCGTGACCGCCAAGGGCGCGCTGGTGCTCGAGCACGGCGACGGCGGCCACGCCACCGAGTTGGAGCCGGAGCTCGCTCCCGGGGTTCGGTGCCGGCTCGAGCCGGGCGACCTCCAGGTCGACGCCGCCGGCCTCACGCGTGCCTTCGCGGCCGCGGTTCGGTGCCGGAGCGGGGCGGACGTGGTCGTCGTCGAGCCGCACGCGGTCCGGTTGCGGTCGGGAGAGCGGCTGGCCTGCGACCACGTCGTCATCGCCACCGGAGCCTGGGCGGGCGAGCTCACCCCGCTCCCCGTCCGGCCGCGAAAAGGGCAGCTGGTGGCGCTGGCCGCGCCACCGGGCCTGATCCGGCACAAACTGCTCGAGGCGGCCTACGTCGACGCCGCGGCGGCGCCCGACGCCGGGCTCGCGATCGCCACCGTGATCGAGCAGACGCTCGCCGGCGACGAGGTACTGGTCGGCTCGAGCCGCGATAGCGTCGGCTTTGACGGGACAGTGCGCGAGGACGTCTCGCGCGCGATGCTCTCGCGCGCCGCCGGCTTCGTCCCGGCCCTCAGAAACCTCCCGGTGGCGCGGGCCTGGTGTGGCTTCCGGCCCTGGCTACCCGACGGCCTGCCGGCGATCGGGCCACTCGGCGACGGAGGCGGGCTGTGGGTGACGACGGGGCACGAGGGATCGGGGGTCGGGCTCGGTCCGATCTCCGGCCTGATCCTCGCCCAGATGATCGCCGGGCTGTCGCCCGCGTGCGATCCGGCGCCGTTCGATCCCCGGCGGTTCGAGGGTCACTCCGTCCACGTTGAGGGATGACGTTGCATCCGGTGCCTTGGGGAGAAACCCTCCCCGGAGCGGCGGTTTCTCCCCAACGGTCCACGTCGGCGAGGAGTGTGAACGGCTAGTAGGGTTGGACCGTGAACTCAGGAATGCCCCCGCCCGGTGGGTCGATGTGCTGATCGACGGCCGCCGCTATGCGAACGACCTCAAGGAGACGCTGCGCGAGGAGCTGTCGGAGCTGCCCGGCCGCGCCGGAATCGCGACGATCCTGGTCGGCGACGATCTGGCCGCCCAGGTCTACCAGCGCCGGATCGACCGTCACGCCCGCGAGCTCGAGATCGCTTCGCTGCCGGTCCGGCTCCCGGGCGACGCGACCCTGGGACAGGTGATCGGGAAGATCGCGGAGCTCGACACGGATCCGGAGATCACGGGCATCCTCGTGCTTCGACCGCTCCCGCCACACCTGTCCGAAACGCGGATCTTCGCCGCGCTCCCGGTGCTCAAGGACGTCGAGGCGCAGCACCCCGAGAACGCCGGCCTGCTGTCGCTCGGCATGCCACGCTTCATCCCCTCCACACCGGCAGCCGGCTTCTACATGCTGGATCGGTACACCGTCGAAGCGGGACGCGACCCGGAGACCGCGTACGACGGCCTCACCCTGTCGCTGGTCGGCCGATCTAACAACGTGGGCAAACCGGCGGCGATCCTCGGGTTGCAGCGCAACGCGACCGTGATCTCTTGTCATCGCCACACGTCCGACGCCGGGCGCCTCCAGGAGCACACGCGCATCGCCGACATCCTGATCGTCGCGGTTGGCGTCCCGGGCCTGATCACGCGTGACTACGTGCGGGAGGGCGCGATCGTGATCGACGTCGGGATCAACGCGATCGAGCGCCCGGACGGGACGGTCGGCGTAGTCGGTGACGTCGACACGGCCGACGTCGAGCCGGTCGTTGAGGCGGTCTCGCCGGTGCCGGGCGGCGTCGGGCCGATCACCGACATCTGGGTGCTTCGAAACGCGGTGACCGCCGCCTGGCTGCAGGCCGGCGCTCCTCAGCAGCACCTGGCCATCCCCGCCAGTCGCTCACGCGGGTGGGGCTCACCTTGACCACACATCTGAACGAAGACACCTCTCGGTAGTCCGCAAAGGCGGCGTCGTGCTCGTGCCGGGGGGTCGTTAGCGGCGAGGAGGCCTTCGTCGCCGCCGGCGCGGTCGTGACCAAGGACGTCGCCGCTCGGGAGGTCTTCATGGGCGTGCCCGCGCGGGTCGTGCGGAAGGTTCCCGACGAGGACCCGCTCGAACGGTGGCGCTGATAGCCGTCGGCCGAGACGCCCCGCTCATACCCGTCTGCCGGGACGCTCGGGCTACCCAGCGCGCGATGAGCGGAGGTTCTCTCTATGCCTTGGGGAGAACGTGCGGCATACCCGCACTTTCTCCCCACGGCTCAAGGTCCGCGAGCTCCCACCCGCACGCCGGGACGCCGGAGTCAGGCGGGCTCGGTGGCGGGGACGCCACCCCCGGGGCCGGCCAGCCCGTAGCTCGCCCGCGTCCAGATCACCTGGTCACGCGATACCAGACAAACAGGGCTACCCGGCGAGGTGATCCGCGAAGCGCTCGGCGATCGAGGTCCAGCCGGACTGGTAACCGGGAACGAGCGGCGCGGGCAAGAGACTGTGGATGATCGTCATGTGCGTGTGTTCCTCGCCGTGCGGCGCGAGCAGCACGGTGACGACGCTGTCGGATTCGTGGGACTCGTTGCGCCAGGTGAACGACACTCTTTCCGGTCGGTCGAGCGCGACGAACTTGCCGCTGATCTCGGTCTGGCGGTCCGGGAAGGTCATCAGCACGCGCAGGCTTCCGCCCACGCGGGGATCCACGGCCACCTCGGTCGCCTCGCCAGGGTGGGGGCACATGAAAGCGCGGAGTGAGCGCTCGTCAAGCCAGGCGTCGTACACGCGCTCCGGGCGAGCCGGGAGAACGCGCTCGACCCGCGCGGTCGGCAGCTCGGGTTCAGCGGTCAACCCTGCTCCCGTTCCAGATATTCCGCTAGCGCGTCGGCGCGAGCGGACCACGCCGTCGTCTGTTCCGCGATCCACGCCTCGGCGTCGCGCAATCCGCGCGGCCTGACTGAGATCCAGTGCTCGCGGCCGCGGACGTCGCGCGAGATCAGCTCCGCCTTCTCGAGAATCGCCACGTGCCGTGCCACGCCGGCGAAGGACATCGGGAGGGGCGCGGCGAGATCCTTGATCCGCGCTTCGCCGGATCGCAGGGTGGTGAGCAGGCCACGCCGGGTGGAATCGGCCAGCGCCCGGTAGACGAGATCGAGTTGGTCCGCTTGTTCAACCATTCGCTTGAACGTTATCATCGTCTGTGATATTCAATAACTCTGTTGAACGTTCCGCCGGCCCCTCCCTTTACCCGCCTCCGGCCCCTCCCCTCCCCCGCCTCTCCAGACAAGGAGCTCGACCATGACGACAACCCCCCAACAGCTCCATGACATCCGCTTCCCCGGCGAGTCAGACGAGTATCGGCGCGCGCGTGAGGACCTGCTCCGCGCCGAGCTGGACCTCCGCGAGCGCACGGAAGCGGTGGCCGAGCAGCGCCGCCAGCTTCCCCTCGGCGGCGCGGTTCCGACTGACTACGAGTTCAGGGAGTGGGACACGCGTACGGGCACCTCGCGAACCGTGAAGCTGTCGGAGCTGTTCGCGGACGGCAAGGACACGCTGTTTCTCTACAGCTTCATGTTCAAACCGAGTCCCGACGGTCACCCGCTCGGATCGCCCTGCCCCGCCTGCACCTCGATCATCGACGCGGTGGCGGGCCAGTCACGGCACGTCACGCAAAACGTGAACCTCGCGATCTCGGCCAAGGTGCCGGTCGAGCGGCTGCGGGCTCACGCGTACAGCCGCGGTTGGAACGACATCCGGATGCTCTCCTCCGCCGAGAACGGTTACAACCACGACTACCACGCCGAGGGGCCGGACGGCAGCCAGTGGCCGGTCGCCACCGTGTTCGTGCGGCGCGACGGCGCGATCCATCATTACTGGAGCTCCGAGCTCCTCTATGCACCGACCGCTCCGGGCCAGAACGCGCGCCACGTCGACTTCATGTGGCCGTTCTGGAACATCCTCGACACGACGCCCACCGGCCGGGGCACGGAGTTCGACCTGCGCCTCGCATACGAGTAGCGCCATGACGTCGAGCTCGCCCACCCGCCCCGGCGCTCCCGCGGACCCGAGCCGCCCCGGCGCTCCCGCGGACCCGAACCGCCCCGGCGCTCCCGCGGACCCGAACCGCCCCGGCGCTCCCGCGGACCCGAACCGCCCCGGCCGCCACCGGGACATCGCCCGCCCGGCGGCGGTCGCGGTGCTCGGGCTCGCCGGGGTGGCGTGGTGGCTGAGCGTCGCACGGATGCGGGGGATGGACGTCGGGCCCACCGTCGCGCTCGGTGCGGTGGGGTGGTTCGCCGCCACCTGGCTGTTGATGATGGCGGCGATGATGCTGCCGGCGATGGCGCCCGTGGTCGCCACCGAGTGCTTCCCCGACCGCCGGCGCCTGCACTCGCTCCGCCCCGTGGTCGTGACGGCGGTGTTCCTGGCCGGTTATCTGGCCGTGTGGGTGGTTGCCGGCGCCGGCGTCTACCTCGCTCTGCGGGCCGGCCGCGACCTCGTCGGTGGCGTGTTCGAGTGGCATCGAGCCGGGCAGTGGCTCGTCGCCGGCGTGCTCGCCGCGGCCGCCGCGTACCAGCTCACGACAGCCAAGCGAACTTGGCTCGCGCGGTGTCGGGCGCCGCTGAACGGCCCTGATGGGCAGCCGATCCGGGCCGCCGGCGCTTCGGCGCGGGCCGGCGTGCGGGCGGGGACGCGGTGCCTCGCGAGCTCCTGGGCGTTGATGGCCGCCCTGTTTGCACTCGGGGTGATGAGCCTGATCTGGATGGCCCTCGTCGCCGTGCTGATCGCCGCCGAACGGCTCACGCCGCTCGCCTCGCCGGCCCGAGTGGCCGCGGCCGTCGTCCTGTTTGCGCTGGCGGTCGGCGTCGCGGCGGCGCCGGGCTCGGTCCCCGGGCTGACCGTTCCAGGGAGCCCCGCCACCGACCGAGCGATGACGCGAATGAATGGGACGATGATGGACATGCCCGCGCGCGACCACGCGGAGCGTCCAATCTCGATGTCCCCCTGAGCGGCATGGCGCCGTGCCGGCCCGCTTGACCGGCCTCGGTGCAGCCGCTAAAACTCGGGCGCTACGACGTCACGTCCTGTGTGTGATTGAAAGACCGTCTGCGTCAGGTAAGGAGGGGAACTGACCGTGCCCGACCCGCCGAGTGCTGCCACTGTTTCAATCGATCTGGGCGAAGACGAATTGCTGGGTCTTCACGTCCTCGCCAGGCTCGAGGGCGTCGCCGACGACGATGCGGCCGGCCTCGCGGACGTGCTGAGGTTCACCATGCGCCGGGGTATCGCCGTGCGGTTTGACGGCGCGGGGCTGGAATGGCCGCCGACCCGGGACGCCTTGGACACGGCCAGGCATCTCGCCGCCGAGGTCAACACGACCGACCACGAGGATGACGAGAAAGTGACGATCAGCCGCCGTGTGCGCACGATCGTAATCGTGGCCCTGGCGGTGGCCGCGGTCATCGTGCTGATCGGCGGCTACGCGTTGCACTGGAAGTGGACCGGGTTCGAGGACAACAACCAATTGTGGGATTGGATTCACTTGTTGTTGCTCCCGGTGGCGTTGGCGATGTTCCCGCTGTGGCTGAGTTTCGCGGGTTACATGACGGCCACGCGGCGCAGAACGCTGGCGGCTGCCGTGCTCGCGTTCCTTCTCTTCGTGGCCATCGGCTACGTGGCCCCGCTCATCTGGACGGGCTTCAAAGGTCAGACCCTGTGGGACTGGCTGACGCTGATCGTCCTGCCGATCACGCTGATCACCATTCGTGTATGGCCCGCGAGCGGCCGTGACATCCGCCGGCGCCATATCGTCGGCGCCACCGTCCTCCTCTTCGCGTGGTGCGTCACGCTGGTCGGCGGGTACGCCGGCCACTGGAAATGGACCGGCTACCCCGGCAACACGCTGTGGGACTGGCTGACGCTATTCTTGGCTCCGCTCGCCGTCACCACCTTCCTCGCGCCCAAGCTCGTCGTGAAGCTGTCCGGCGACGTGAAGGCGCGCGCGGAGGAGGAGAAGTGGCGGGAGGCGCGGGAACGGGCACTCAACGCCGCCCGCAAGCGTGCCGGCGTCGCCAACTAACACGCCGCCGCGCCGGGGTCGCCACCCAACGCGCATCATGCGTCGCGCAACCTGAGCACGGCCTCGCCGGCGAGCATCGCCGCCACAGCCCACGCCGCCAGCACCGCCAGGCCGGCCCAGGGCGCAATCGGCAGGTGGCGAAGGTTGACCGTGGCCTGGACCGCCAGCCCCGCGGTCATCGGGCCGATCTGCTGAAGGTGCTGCCGGAGGCCTGGATCGGTGACGAGATCGGAAAGGATCGGGAACAGGTAGAGCAGCCCGAGGACGACCCCGATCGCGACCGCCGCGTCGCGAACGGCGGTGGCGACCCCGAGGCTGAGCCACGCGACCAGCGCGAGGTACAGCACCGAGCCCGTGGCGGCGCGCAGCGTCGGGCCGTGGCTCAGAGACAGGCGGGGATATCCGTGGGCCACCGTGAACCCGTGCGTGGGCAGGATCACCCGCCCCGCGATGACGCTGCCGAGCACCGCGACCGCACCCGCGGTCAGCACGAGCGCGCCGAGGATGGCCGCCTTGGCGGCCAGGACGGTCGGCCGGCGCGGCATCGCGGTCAGCGTGACCTGGATCATGCGGGTGCTGTACTCGCCGGTGACCGTCTGTACGGCGAGGATCGCGATGATCGCCTGGCCGACGTACACGCCCGTGAGGCTGAGCCGAGTGATGTCCTGGCCCGAGCCCGCCGACGCGTAGCTGACCGCGAGCGCGACCACCACGGCGAGAGCCACCGTCAGCCCGACGGCGCACGCGAGCAGCCAGGCCGTGACGGCGACCGTGCGGGACTTCGTCCACTCGGCGTGCAGCGCGTTGATCACGCGTCCCGAGCGACGAGCAGCCGGTGAGCGATCACGAGCGCGAGCACCGTGTAGGCACACAGCACCGCGAAACCGACCCCGGGCGACAGTGGGTAGAAGCCCCCCGCCGGCGTGTAGAGGTAGTTGACCTGGTGGTACTGCGGGAGCGTCTGCACGACGGCGAACCCGGCGGCCGGAGTCAGCCGCAACAACCACTCGGATGCGCCGGCCGGCAGCGCCGACGCGATCGCGAGCACGTAAGGCAGGACGATCAGCGCAATCGCCGCCGTGGCCGCTGCCGCGCTGCGGCGCAGCGCCGTGCCGAGCGCGAGCGCGAGCACCCCGACCAGCGCGAGCAGCGCTCCGGTGCCGAGGATCACGCGTAGCTGGGTGAGCGTGGTGGTCGGATAGACGTAATTTCCGTTGGATCGCAACAGGTGATCGCCGAGCGCGACCGCGACCGCGGCCGCGGCGGCACCGACGGCGAACGTGACCGCGGCGATCACGATCGCCTTGGCGGCGAGTACGCGGCTGCGGTCCGGACTCGCGCTCAGCGTGGTCAGGATCAACCCGCGGCGGTATTCGGCGGTAATGAAGACCGTCGCCACGACGATCAGCACGATCAGGCCGATGAACACGCCGGTCAGCGGCGTCTGGTCGGTGTACGCGGTGGCCAGGCCGACCGCCGGCGCGATGTCACCGGACCCGCTGATCGTGAAGCCGCCGGCAGTCCGCCGGTAGCCGACCGAGCTCAACGTGAGCGCCGCCGATTTGGCGCCGACCCGCTGTCCGCGCCAGCCGTTGCCTTGCCAGCCGCCCCGGACGACCAGCCCCTCGAAGCTCGCGGTGGCCCCGGTGGCCTGTTGGTTCACTCCGCCCTGCGACCCGAATTGCTGCTGCGAGGACCGCGCGATGGCCGGCGGAGAAGTGACGAATAACCCGCCCTCGACGGTCCGCGGGAGATCGGCGAGCCGGACGGTGCCGACCTTGGTCCAGCTCGTGCCGTTAGTCGACTCGTAGCCCGTCACCGTGGTGCCCGAGCGGATCAGGCGCAGCCAGCGCGGGGAGCCCGCGGGCGCGGGCGGACCCGCGGTGTCGTGGACGTAGTCGGACTGCATCCGCACCCCATGGCCCCCGGTGAGCATGACCGCGGCGTACCCGGAGCCGGGCTTGGTTGCACGGGTGAGGATCAAACCCGCCTTCGCCCACGGCTGCACCGGAGCGGCCGCCCCGACCAGATCGCCGACGGTGACCCCGTTCCCGTTCCCGGTTTGGGCGCGGCCGGTCAGCGAGCCGATCCGCACCGTGATGGTGCCGTCACCTCGGAGCGGGCGGTGTACGAAGAAGTAGGTATCGGTCACCGCCTCGCCGTCGGGGCCGGTCGGCACCTTTGGACGGGCCGGCGTTTGACAGGACTGGGACGGCGTCGATCCCGGCGTTGTCCCGGGGCAGATGCTCCCGTTCTGGTGGCGAAAGGTGGCCAGGTAGGCGAACAGCACGATCAGGAGTCCGGCGATAACCGCGCCGAGCACCCAGCCGCGGACGGTCCTGAACTTCGTCCACTCGGCCCGCACGAGCTCCGGAAACCCATCGCGTCCCAGCGGCACCTCCGAGCGGTAAGGGGTCGCGCTCATCGCGCCGGCTCTCCGGTCGGCATGCCCCGGTCGGTCTCGGCGGGACGGAACTCCACCGCGTCGCGCGTCAGCTCCATGTAGGCCTCCTCCAGCGTCGAGCGGTGCATCGCCACCTCGGACAACGGCACGCCGGCTTCGCCGAGGATCTGGACCGCCCGATCCGAGGTGACCCCGGAGATCGTGAGCGTGTCGAGTCCGGTCGCGGCCACGGTGGCGCCGGCGCTCGCCAGCGCGCTCATCGCCTCGGTGCGCGCCGACGTGCGGAGCGTGACGCGGCCCGAGGAGGCGGCCGCGATCAACTCCGCGACGCTCGAGTCCGCCACCAGCCTGCCACGCCCGATCACGATCAGGTGGGTGGCCGCATCCTCGAGCTCGCTCATCAGGTGACTGGAGACGAGCACCGCCCGGCCCTCGGCGGCCAGCGAGCGCAGAAATCCGCGCATCCACCTGATCCCCTCCGGGTCCATGCCGTTGAACGGCTCATCGAGGATCAACACCGAGGGATCGCCGAGCATCGCCGCGGCGATCCCGAGCCGCTGGCGCATGCCGAGCGAATAACCGCCGGCCTTTCGCCGGGCGACCGAATCGAGGCCTGCCTGGGTGAGGACCTGATCCACGCGGCGCGCGGACAGACCCTGTGAATGGGCCAGCCAGAGCAGGTGGTTACGCCCGCTCCGGCTGGGTTGCAGGGCGCCGGCGTCGAGCAGCGATCCCACGTGACGGAGCGGCTCGCGCAGGCTCGCGTATGGCTGCCCGCCGATCAGCGCCGTGCCTTCATCGACCGCGTCGAGCCCCAGGATCACCCGCATCGTCGTCGACTTCCCGGCGCCGTTGGGGCCCACGAACCCGGTCACGCTCCCGGGCTCGACGGTGAACGACAGCCGGTCGAGGGCGACCGTCCGGCCGAATCGCTTGCACACGCCAGTGAGTTCGATCGTCGCTTCCATGTCCGGAAAAGCTAGGCCGCCGGAGCCGCCCTGTCATCGCGCGGCCGAGCCATCTTCGCCGTCGCTGATGCCAGCTACATCGGGGCCGCCAGTCCCTCGTAAGGGGGAGCCGTGGATCGCTGCCCCGAGGGACGTCAGCGCCGAGAACACCAGCCACAATGGGCGACGTGGTCGGAGCTCGTGGCTGGCAGCGCGGAGGCGGTAGGCGCGAATCGTGGATCCCGGCACCCCTGTCTGTGCCGCTCTTGCCGGTTCTCGGCGGGCTCGCGGTGATCGAGACGATCGCGCGCTGCGCCCTGACCGGCGCGAGCATGGAACGTGGCCTGGTTCTCTGCCTGATCGCGCTCGCAACGACCTTGCCGCCAGCGTTCATGGGCCTGCAAGCGGGAGCGATCACGGTCGTGACCGCGAGCGTCGCGTCGGTCACGCTGTTTCACACGCTCACCGCGGCGGCGTCCGTCGCCCAGCTGGTCGTGCTCAACCGACTGGCCCGCGACGGCTCGCCGCCGGCGAGAGCCCAGGCGATCGCCGTCTGCCTACCGCTGGCGTTTCTCGTGCTCGCGCTCACGCAACCCGTGGGCCGCGATTCCGAGGCCGGCGTGCTCACCCTGCTGCTCGTCGCCCTGGCCCCGGCCGCCGCGCTCGCCGGCGTCGCCCAGCGGGCCCGCCGCGAGGCGCAGAGCTTCGACGCCGCCCGGCGGATCGCGGCCGGCGACCTGCTCGAGCACACCGCCCGGGGCGAGCGGGCGCGGATCGCGCGGGAGTTGCACGACGTAGTCGCCCATCACATCTCGATGATCGCCGTGCAGGCGGAGACCGCCCGCGTGACGACTCCGGGGATGCCGGCCGCGGGGGCCAAGCGGCTGTCCGCGATCGGCGATACCGCCCGCTCGGCCCTCACCGAGATGCGACGGCTGCTCGGCGTGCTGCGCGAGGACGCCCACAGCGATGGCCCCGTGTTGCGCCCTCAACCCGGCCTCGAGCAGCTGGGCGGTCTGGTCGATCAGGCGCGCGAGGCGTCCGGATCCGGCGCGCGCCTGATCCTCGCGGGCGCCCCGATGTCGCTCGACCCCGGCGTCGAGCTGGCCGCCTACCGCATCGTCCAGGAGGCTCTCACCAACGCCCGGCGCCACGCGCCCGGTGCCGGCGTGGACGTCGAGCTGCGCTATGGCCCGGATGCGCTCCGGCTCCGGATCCGAGACAACGGACCGGGACCACCGCCGGACACCGCGATCGCGGGACACGGGCTGTCGGGGATGCGGGAGCGCGCCGCCGCGGTGGGCGGGCAGCTCCGGACCGGACCCGCCGCCGGCGGCGGTTTCCTCGTCGAGGCGACGTTGCCAAGCCAGGCCAGCGAGGCGCTCGGGTGAGCCCGGCCGCGCCCGCGGTGCGGATCGTCGTGGCCGACGATCACGAAGTCGTCCGCTCCGGCTTTGCCAGCCTGCTCGACAGCCAGCCGGAGTTCGCCGTCGTCGGCACCGCCGCCGACGGCAACGAGGCGGTTCAGATCAGCCTCGAGCTAGAACCCGACGTGATCCTGATGGACATCCGGATGCCGGGCATGGACGGCATCGAGGCCACGCGTCGGCTCGTGCGGCCGGGCAACACCGGGCCGCGCGTCCTCGTGCTGACCACGTTCGATCTCGACGAGTACGTCTACGAGGCGCTCCGGGCCGGCGCCAGCGGGTTTCTGCTCAAGGATGTGACGGCCGAGCGGCTGTTCGACGCCGTGCGCGTGATCGCGGCGGGCGAGGCGCTGCTCGCGCCCGGCGTGACGCGCCGGCTGATCAGCGAGTTCGCCCAACGCCCGACCAGCAGACCCGCACCTGCCCCGGCGCTCGACGAACTCACGCCGCGCGAGACCGAGGTACTGCGGCTCGTCGCGGAAGGCCTCTCCAACCCCGAGATCGCCGCCCGGCTCGTCGTCACCGAGGAGACGGTCAAGACCCACGTGAGCCACGTCCTCGGCAAGCTGGGGTTACGCGACCGCACCCAGGCCGTCGTCGCCGCGTACGAGAGCGGTCTGGTGATACCGGCATCCCGTCCCCTCGGGCGGAGCGCTTAGCCAGCCGGCGGTCACCTCTCACACCGCGTTCGTTTCCGGTAACAGCTCCGAGCCGGCCGACACGGCCGACTCACCCTCACTCGACGCCGCCGGAGATCGCGTCTCGTTCACCGGAGTAGATTGACGGGCTATGGGGCGTCCTGGCGACGGGAAGCATCTCGACCGACGCGCGTTCCTCCTCGGGCTGGGGGGAGCGGGCCTGGCATTGGTGTCCGGCTGCGGCGGTTCCTCGAAGTCATCCAGCCACACCACCAGGACGACGACGACCACAAAGAGCAGCAGCACGAGCAGCGCGTCCACTAGCACCACACAGACCACGACCAGCACGCGGTCGACGACGACTGGGCCGCGGACGCTGCAGGAGGCGATTCGGGGTCAGGTCATCGAGCGCGGTCAGCCTGGTTTCACCCAGGCCGCCCACGTGTATGACCCGCGCTTCGATGATGTGTTGCCGACCGCGGTGGCCCGTCCGATCGACTCGCTCGATGTGCGCGACGCGGTCCGCTTCACGGTGTCACATGACGTGCAGGTCCGAGCCCGTTCAGGTGGTCACAGCTACGCCGGTTACTCGACGCTGTCCGATGGGGTCGTGCTCGACCTGCGCGAGCTGAACCACATCAGCGTCGACAAGTCGGCCGGCACGGCCACGGTCGGCGCCGGATCCCAGCTGATCGACATATATGCCGGTCTCGCCGCCGCGGGAGCGACCCTGCCGGCCGGTTCGTGCCCCTCGGTCGGTGTCTCCGGAGTCACCCTGGGTGGCGGGTTTGGTCTCGCGGGGCGGCATTTCGGGCTGACGGCCGACAACATGATGGGAGTCCAGATCGTCACCGCCGACGGCCAGCTCCGGACGGTGAATGCGCAGACCGATCCCGATCTGCTGTGGGCGTTGAAGGGTGGCGGTGGCGGCAACTTCGGCGTCGTGACCGAATTCACCTTCAGGGTCTACCCGCTTCCGGCCAGCGCCGTGTACTTCAACGTAACCTGGCCGTGGTCATCGGCGAGCGACGCGATCGACGCGTGGCAGTCCTGGGCGCCGCACACGACCGACAGGATCACCTCGATCCTGCACGTCAATTCGGGTAGCCCTCCCTCGATGAATGCCAATGGGCAGTTCTTGGGCTCCCCGTCCGAGCTCCAGGGGCTGGTCGGACCGTTGCTCGCGGTGTCGGGGGCGAACCTCTCGAGCAATTCCTCGATGGCTTATCTACCGCTCCAGCTGCTGCTCGCCGGCTGCTCGAACATGACGCTGGCCCAGTGCCACACGGTGGGCGCGGCGCCCGGCGGAACCTTGCCCCGCAACACCTTCAACGCCAAGTCCGATTACGTCAGCTCTCCCCTGTCGAGCGCCGGGCGAGCGGCGTTGATCGCCGCCGCGGAGGCTTCCGGTTCCGGCGCCTTGCTGTGCGATTGCTACGGCGGCGCGGTGAACCGCGTGGATCCCACCGCGACGGCGTTCGTCCACCGCGACGTGCTGTTCTGCATCCAGTACTACGGCGTCGGCAGCACCGCGGCCTGGATCGACCAGGCGTGGACCAAGATGCGCCCTTATGTGTCCGGGCAGGCCTATCAGAACTACATCGATCCGACCCTGCAGAACTGGCCCCAGGCCTATTACGGCCAGAACCTTGCCCGCCTGATCGCGACCCGCAAACAGGTCGATCCCGACCACTACTTCAATTTCCCTCAGGCGATCGCTTGAAGCGTTTGTTCGAGCGCCGACAGCCGGCCGCCAAGGCCACCAGATTGGCCTGCGCTTCTTGTACTCTTGGACGCGTTCATCCAACGCCCTCGGCTCGAAAGACGAGAGGAGGTGATTAGGTTTGCGAAAGCAGCGTGGCCGGTTGACGGAACCTCTCGTGCGCGACAACGGCGCGCTTCGCCCCACGAGCTGGGACGAGGCGCTCGACGTCGCTGCCACGGGATTGGCGCGCGCCCGTTCGCAGGACGCGACGCGGTCGTTCGGCATGTTCAGCTGCTCGAAGGCATCGAACGAGGCCAATTTCCTGGCCCAGAAGTTCGTGCGTTCGGTGATGGGGTCGAACAACATCGACTCTTGCAACCGCACCTGACACGCTCCTAGCGTCGTCGGTCTGGCGACGGTGTTTGGTGCGGGCGGCGGAACGTCGTCCTATAAAGAAGTCGAGGAAACGGATCTGCTGATCCTGTGGGGTTCGAACGCCCGCGAGACGCATCCGATCTTCTTCCATCACGTGCTCAAGGCCGTCCATCGCGGCGCGTCGCTGTACGTGATCGACCCGCGGCGCACTGGCTCGGCCCAGTGGGCCGATACGTGGCTGGGGCTCGACGTCGGGACCGATATCGCGCTGTCGAACACGATCGCGCGCGAGATCATCCACGCCGGGCTGGTCAACGAGACGTTCGTGAACCACGCCACGACCGGGTTTGGCGAGTACCGCGCGTCGGTGGAGCCGTGGACGCTCGAGGAGGGCGAGCGCGTGACCGGGGTTCCGGCGCAGACGATTCGCGAGCTTGCCCACGCGTACGCGCGCGCCGACCGCGCGATCCTGTGCTGGACGCTGGGGATCACGGAGCACGTGACCGCGGTCGACAACGTCTTATCGCTGATCAATCTGTCGCTGCTGACCGGCCACGTCGGGCGGTACGGGTCGGGCCTCAACCCACTGCGCGGCCAGAACAACGTTCAAGGTGGCGGCGATATGGGGGCGATCCCCAACAAGCTTCCCGGCTTCCAGGACATCCAGGACGACATGGAGGCGCGGGCCCGCTTCGAGGCGGCCTGGGACGTCAAGCTCCCGCCCGAACGGGGGTGGCACCTGTCGCAGATGTTCGAGGCGATGGAGCGCGGGGAGCTGCGGACCCTGTACGTGATGGGCGAGAACCCCGCCCAGTCCGAGGCCGACTCCAAGAAGGCGATCGAGGCGCTCGAGGGCCTGGACTTCTTGATCGTCCAGGACATCCTGATGACGAGGACCTGCGAGATCGCCGACGTCGTCCTCCCCGCCACGGCGTCGTGGTGCGAGGTCGATGGCGGCACGGTGACCAACAGCGAACGTCGGGTCCAGCGGATGCGCAAGGCGCTCGACCCGCCCGGCCAAGCCCGCGACGATCACTGGATCATCGCCGAGCTCGCCCGCCGGCTCGGCCACGATTGGGGCGATCCGACGCTTGAGGCGATCTGGGACGAGCTGCGGTCGCTGAGCCCGATGCACACCGGTATGAGCTACGCTCGGCTCGAGGAGCTGGGCGGAATCCAGTGGCCGTGTCCGAGCGAGGGCCATCCCGGGTCGCCATTCCTGCACGGACGGCTGTGGGAGGATCCGCCCGCCCAGGGCCGGCTAGCTCCGTTATCAGTGACTCCGTGGGCACCGCCGATCGACGAGCTCGACGACGATTTCCCGATCCGGCTCACCACCGGCCGGCGGCTGGATTCGTACAACACCGGAGTCCAGTCGAACCTCTACAGCTCGCCGCTCCGTCGCGGCGAGACGCTCGATCTGTGCCCGGAGGACGCGGAACGGCTGGACGTCGAGCCGGGCGAGATCGTTCGCGTCAGCTCGCGACGGGGCTCGATCGAGGCGCCGGTACGACTGGACGAGAACCTCCGCCCGGGACTCGCGTTCATGACCATGCACTTCCCGGACGAGATCGACGTCAACGTGCTGACGATCGATACGTTCGATCCGAAGTCGGGGACGGCGGAGTTCAAGGCGACGGCGGTCCGGGTGGAGAAACTGAATGGCGCTGACCGCCACGCCACCGCGGGGGTCGCCGCGGGCGAGGCGACCGCCTAGTGGACGTCCGTCTGCTGGACGCGGAGCCGACCGCCGCCGAGCGTGCCGCGGTTGACGCCTTCCTGGGCCCACCGCTTTCGAGTTGGGTCGGGGCGGATCGAACGGACAACGGGCACTCGGCCCATGGCGGGCACTCCGCGCGCGCGGAGCGCCACCAGCTGCTGCCGACCCTGCATGCGCTCCACGAGCACGCGGGCTGGATCAGCCCCGGCGGGCTCAACTACATCGCGCGCCGCCTCACGATCCCGCCCGCCGACGTCTACGGCGTGGCGACGTTCTACGCGCTGTTCTCGGTGGAGCCGCGGACCCCGCGAGTCCTGCACGTCTGTGACGACGTCGTGTGCCGGTGCGCCGGCTCCCAAGCGCTGATCGCGGAGCTGACGGAGAAGCTCGGGCCCCACGGCACGGATCACGACGGCACCAGCTGGCTGCCGAGCCCGTGTCTGGGCCAGTGCGATCGGGCGCCCGCCGCGATGCTCGTGCAGTCGGGTGACGCCCCGCTCGAGCGAGAGCTGACCAGCATCGAGACGGCCGATCTGATCGAAGTAATGGACGGCGCGACGCCGGCCCATCCACCCATCGCGGTGCCGGCGCAGGCCGCGCGCGGCAACCTCCGCCTGCTCGGACGGATCGGCGTGGTCGATCCCGAGAGCCTCGACGATTACCGAGCCCACGGCGGGTTCGCCGCGCTGCGGCGCGCGTTTGCCCTGGGTCCGGAGGGGGTGATCCGCGAGGTTCTCGACTCCAAGCTGATGGGGCGCGGCGGCGCCGCCTTCCCGGCGGGCCGCAAGTGGGACGCGGTGGCCCGACAGCCGCGCAGGCCGCATTTCCTGATCTGCAACGCGGATGAGTCCGAGCCGGGGACGTTCAAGGATCGGATGATCCTCGAGGGAGACCCGTTCTCGGTGATCGAGTCGATGACGATCGCGGCCTGGGCCGCGGGTTGCGAGCACGGCTACATCTACCTGCGCGGGGAGTACCCGCTGGCCTGGCACCGGCTCCAGGTCGCGCTCGAGCAGGCGCGCGAGCGGAACCTGCTCGGCGAGCACATCATGGGTCACGACCTCCGCTTCGACATCGAGCTGCGCAAGGGGGCCGGGGCCTACATCTGTGGCGAGGAGACGGCGATCTTCGGATCGATCGAGGGCTATCGCGGCGAGCCGCGCAACAAGCCCCCGTTTCCGGTCGAGCGGGGGCTGTTCGGTCTGCCGACCGTCGTCAACAATGTCGAGACGCTCGTCAACGCGATCCCGGTCGTGCTCGAGGGCGGCGTCGCCTACGCGCGGATCGGCACCGAGCGCTCGACCGGACCCAAGCTGTTCTGCGTTTCCGGAGCCGTCGAGCGGCCCGGGGTCTACGAAGTGGAGTTCGGGACCACGCTACGGGAGCTGCTCGCGCTCGCCGGCGGCGTGCCGTCGGACGTGACGCTGCGGACGGTCCTGCTCGGCGGGGCGGCGGGCAGCTTCGTCACTCCCGACAGCCTCGATCTTCCCCTGACCTTCGAGGACACCCGGGCGGCGGGAGCGACGCTCGGCTCCGGCGTGGTGGTGGCGATCGACGATCGGGTCGATCTTCCCGGCATCCTCAGAGTCATCGCCGCGTTCTTCCGGGACGAGAGCTGTGGGCAGTGCGTCCCCTGCCGCGTCGGCACCGTCCGCCAGGAAGAGGCACTCGCACGCCTGGTTTCGGGCCGCACGCGCGGCACCGTCCAGGATGAGCTGGCCCTGATCGCTGAGATTGGGCAGGCGATGCGCGACGCGTCGATCTGCGGACTCGGGCAGACCGCGTCGGGGGCGATAGAGTCGGCCATCGGCCGCCTGGAGGTCTTCAACGGAGGAGCTTCCGCATGACCGAACTGCAAATGGTTCCCACCGAGCCGGCCCCCCGCCTGGTCAGCCTCACGATCGACGGCACCGCGCTCGAGGTTCCTGAAGGCTCGACGATCCTCGATGCCTCCAACCAGCTCGGGATCGATACCCCGACGCTGTGCTTCGGCGAGACGCTGACGCCCGCGAACGCCTGCCGGATCTGCGTGGTCGAGCTGGAAGGCGCCCGCACGCTCGTGCCCGCGTGCTCGCGCAAGGTGGAGCCCGACATGGTGATCAACACCGATTCGCCCCGCGTCAGGCTCAGCCGCAAGATGGTGATCGAGTTCCTGGCCTCATCGGTCGACCTCTCGATCACCCCCACGGCGCAGGACTACCTCGAGCGCTACGACGCCCATCCCGAGCGCTACGGGCCGCCGGCGCAGCCGGACTCGGAACGCGACCGCAGGCGCGCCGGCCACCATGAGCTCCCGGACGGCCAGACGGCCGCCACCGTTCGAGCGCCGACCAAGGTCGACAACGACCTCTACGTCCGCGATTACTCGAAGTGCATCCTGTGTTACAAGTGCGTCGACGCCTGCGGCGAGCAGTACCAGAACACGTTCGCGATCACCGTCGCCGGGCGCGGCTTCGACGCCCGTATCTCGACCGAGTACGCCAACCCCCTGCCCGACTCCGCGTGCGTTTACTGCGGCAACTGCATCGCGGTCTGCCCCACCGGAGCGCTCATGTTCCGCTCCGAGCACGACCTGCGCGAAGCCGCGGAATGGGATGAGTCGCGCCAGACTGTGACCGAGACGATCTGTCCCTACTGCGGCGTGGGCTGCAACCTCGACTTGCACGTCCAGGACAACCAGATCGTCAAGGTGACCTCACCGAACGACCACGACATCACCCGCGGCAACCTCTGCATCAAGGGCCGCTTCGGTTTCCAGCACGTGAGCCCGAAGGCCAGCCCGCCCGAGTGAGCGAGAGCGCGACCGACCCGCTGGCGGCGGGGATGATCGCCACCGTCGTGCGCGACGGGGAGCGGGACGAAGTGGCCGTCGAGGAGCCGCTCGAGATCCGCGTCGACGGCCGGCCGCTGACGGTGACGATGCGCACGCCGGGGCACGACGAGGAACTCGCCCTCGGGTTCCTGTATGGAGAAGGGTTGATCGACGGGCCGCGGCGCGTCGGCCTGACGGACGACTTCGCGGCCAACACGATCGAGGTCCGGGGGCCCCTCGCGCGCGACCCCGGCGAGCGGCGCTTCTACACCACCTCGTCGTGCGGCGTGTGCGGCAAGGGAGCGTTGGAGGAGGTGGCCGTTCACGCGCCGCTCGCGCCGCCGGGGCCCCACGTGACCCGCGCCCTGCTCGCCGGGCTGCCCGATCACTTGCGCCAGCCCACGTTCGAGCGCACCGGCGGCCTGCACGCCACCGGCCTGTTCACTGCCACGGGCGAGCTCGTGATCGTCCGCGAGGACGTCGGGCGCCACAACGCGATGGACAAGGTCGTGGGCCGGGCGCTGCTCGACGGCCTCGTGCCGCTGGGCGACAGGATCCTCTGCGTGAGCGGGAGATTGTCGTTCGAGCTCGTGCAAAAGGCCGCCGTGGCCAGCGCGCCGATCCTGGTCGGGGTCGGGGCTCCGAGCTCGCTGGCGATCAACCTCGCCGCCGACCGTGGCATGACCCTCGGCGGCTTCGCCCGTCGGGGCCGCGTCAACATCTACACGGGCGCACAGCGAGTGACCGGCTGACCGGTCCGCTCAATTCTTCTTGATTAGGGGTTCGGCTCCGGCTGGGCGGTCTGGATGGCCATCGAGCCGCGGCTGCCGTTAGCGGTGGCACCGTCGCCGCGCTCAGCGTGTTCAAGCGCCTCGCGGAGCCGCCGCATCGCCTTGGCGTTGGCCCGCTTCATGTAGACGCGGATCAGCGGGGCCGCCAGCCGCTCGGCTCGTGGGACCTCGAGGTACTCGAGCTTGAAGTGGATGTCGGTCCCCCCATCCGGAAGCTCGTCGAGCGTGTAAGTGCCGCGCGTACGGCGACGGCCGCCCGCGCCCACGGTCTCCTCGACGGTCGACACCGGCGGTTGCGCGGCGAGCACCTCGACCGCCATCCAATTCTGCCCGGCGCCCTTGGCCCGCATGCGGCCCTTGGCGCCCACGCCGGCCGGCGGTCCCTCGAAGGACCAACCGACGAGCATGTGGTCGGTGAACGACGCGTGATTGGCGAGCACGTCAAGAAACGCGAACACCTCCTCGCGGGGACGGTTCACGCGGACCGAGACGGTGATCGGCTTCATTCGACGGGTCCCTTCTCTCTAGGATTTAGCGACAGTATGTCGCAAAGCATGCCACAGTCCGTACGGGTTTGCAACACGCTGTCGCAAAGTAGGGCATACTCGCCGACATGTCGTCGCCATCGGCGCCCAGGAAGCGCGCGCCGCGCGTACCCGCCGCGGAAGCGCGGCGCCGCATCATCGACGCCACCAACCGCCTGCTCGCCGAGCGGCGCTTTCGTGACCTGACCGTCGACGACGTGATGGCCGAGGCGGGCCTGACGCGCACGGTCTTCTACCGCCACTTCGAGAGCATCGCGAGCATCGTCCTCGGCCTCCTCAACGACCTCTTGGCGGGCGTCCTGGCCGACGTGGAAGCCAGCGATCCCCGCGATCGGGCGCAGCTGCGCCGACAACTCGCGCTCGCCGTCGACACATTTCGCGAGTACGGGCCGTTGATGCTCGCGCTCGACGAGGCGGCCCACCACGACGATCAAGTCGAGCAGGCGAGCCGCGCGCTGCTCGATCACACGGTCGAGATCACCGCCGAGTTGCTCCGTCGCGGGATCGCCCAGGGCCATACCCCGCCGCTGCCGGTGGTCGAGGTCGCCCGCGCCCTGACCGCGATGAACCGTGGATACCTCCTCGACCTGCTCGCCCACGACCTCGACTTCGACCGCGAGGCGGCGGTTGAAGCGCTCTGGACCGTGTGGGCCAGGACGACGTGGCCGGACCCGGGCTGACCGAAGCCCGGTGCCAGAAACGTCACCGGCCGGCTCGCCTCGAGCGGACGTGGGGAGTTTGCCGGCGTTTGCCGGCAAGCTCCCTCACCCTGCCCATCACCGTGTCGCCGGCGACCGCAGAGTCACGCTCGACAATGACACCCTCGGGGGATCGGGTGACGTGCCGTGCGCAGGCGGTGGCTCGGTGAACACGTTGGGAAAGCTCTTTCCTCGGCTGAGGTCGGACCTCCTCCCCAGATGCACCCGTCAAGCTAGAGCCCGCGATCGGGAGCGCCAATGGGGTCTAGCCCCCATTTGTGGCCACTGGGACTGGGAGCCGATGGCTACCTGGCCCGCCGTGCGCGGCAAATGAGGCCTTTCACCCATTGCCAGGCCTGCGGGCGGCCGGGATCGTCAGCGGTCACCCGACACCAGGAGCGAACATGAGCCACTCGATCGTCACCGATAGACATCCCCGGCAAAATCCGACGCCCGCGTCGATCCCGGACCCGCTCGTCACCGTCGCCGACCCCGGCTGGAACGAGGCGCGGCGGGCCTGGAACCTCGCGATCGATCAGCGCCCCGCGGCGATCACGACACCGAGATCGGTCGAGGAGGTGATCCGGGTGATCGACTTCGCGCGCGAACGCGGCCTGCGGGTGGCCCCGCAGGCGACCGGGCACGGCGCCGGAGCGCTCGGTCCCCTCGAGGACGCGGTGCTGCTCAAGACCTCTGGCATGCGCGGCGTGGAGATCGACGCCGCTGACCGCGTGGCTCGAGTCCAGGCGGGCGCCCAATGGCTCGACGTGACCGAACCGGCCGCCGAGTACGGACTGGCCGCACTCGCCGGCTCGGCCCCGGACGTTGGCGTGGTCGGTTACACGCTCGGCGGTGGCCTCAGCTGGCTGGCCCGCCGCTACGGACTGGCGGCGGGGAGCCTCCGTGCCGTGGAGTTGGTCACGGCCGACGGGCGGCTGTTGCGGGCCGACCACGACCACGAGCCCGAGCTGTTCTGGGCGCTGCGCGGTGGCGGGGGCAACTTCGGCATCGTCACCGCGATGGAGTTCGCGCTCTACCCGGTACAGCAGGTCTACGCGGGGGCGATGTTCTGGCCGATGGAGCGCGCCGGCGAGGTAATCACGACGTGGCGCGAGTTGACCGTCAACCTCCCCGACGACGTCACGTCGCTGGCCCGGCTGGTGCGCGTCCCGCCGCTGCCGGACGTGCCGGTGGGGCTCCAAGGCCGTGCGCTGGTGGCCATCGAGGCTTGCTACCTGGGCGGACGACGCGGCGGCGAGACCTTGTTCACGCCCCTGCGCCGTCTGCGCCCGGAGATCGACACGTTCGCGATGACTCCGGCCAGCGCGCTCGGCGCCTTGCACATGGACCCCGACCAGCCCGTCCCGGTGTTCGGGGATGGCATGCTGTTGTCCGACCTGCCGGCCACCGCCGTCGAAGGACTCGTGGCGACGGCGGGTGCGGGCGCCAACTCGCCGCTGCTGTCGGTCGAGCTCCGCCACCTGGGCGGCGCGCTCGGGGCCGACCGGTGGGGGAGTGGCACGGTGTCACTACGCGAGGCGCAGTTCGCGATGTTCGCCGTCGGGATCACCCCCGACGCGGCCGCGGTCCAGGTCATGAGCCACCGCGTCGACGTGCTCCAGCGCGTGCTCAGTCGCTGGGACACCGGACGGATGTACCTCAACTTCGCCGAGCGCCCTCGCCTCGGGGACTCGCTATTCGGCGAACAAACGCACCGCCGTCTGCGCGAGCTCAAGGCCATGCACGATCCCGAGGACCTGATTCGCGCCAACCACCCGGTCGCCCCGGCCGCCGCTTAGGCTCCCTTCCCCTGGCCCCGGCTTTCCCGCCCCGGCCCGGCCGCGGCTTAGCTTTCCCGCCCCGAACCCCCGGCGCTGGGCGGCCGCCGATCCACCCCGGCGGCCGCCCGGCGGGGGACCGTCAATGCCTTGGGTGATAAGTGCGGGTATCCGCACTTTCTCCCCATACCACCAACGACGCTCTAAGGCTCGATCAGGCCGCGCCGGATCGCGTAGCGAGTCAGCTCGACCCGATCGTGCATGCCGAGCTTTTCCAGGATGTTCGCCCGGTGGCGCTCGACGGTCTTTTCGCTGATGACCAGCGCCTCGGCGATCTGTTGACTGCTGTAGCCCTCGGCGATCAGCTTCACGACCTCGAGCTCGCGAGCGGTCAGCACCTCGTCGCGCAGCGGCTCGTCGTTGCGCGCGCGGTGCAGGAATTCCTCGATCAGCGGCGTCATCGCGCCCGGATAGAGGAACGATTCGCCTCGCATGGCGGCACGGCAAGCCTCGACGAGATCGCGATCGACGACGGTTTTCAGCACGTACCCGGAGGCTCCGGCCTTGAGCGCTTCGTAGAGGTACTGCTCGTTCTCGTGCATCGAGAGGATCAGGATGCGAAGGTCGGGTCGGCGAGCGTGCAGTTCGCGCACGGCCTGGAGGCCAGTCATCCGCGGCATCGAGATGTCGATGATCACGAGATCGATGTCGGCGGCGAGCGCCTGGGCCACCGCTTCGGCGCCGTCACCGGCCTCCGCCACCACCTCGAGGTCGGGCTCGGCGTCCAGCACCAGCCGCAGTCCGCGCCGGACGACCGCGTGGTCGTCGGCGAGCAGCACGCGCGCCTTGAGCGGAGTCGGGCTCATCGCGAAGCCTCCAGCGGGATGTCCAGGCGCACCTCGCAGCCGCCGTTCTGCGAGCTTCCGGTGACCTCGAGGGTGGCGCCGACGAGCGTCGCGCGCTCGCGCATGCCGCGCATGCCGGTGCCTGGAACGTGGGCCTCGGGCAAGCCTCGCCCGCGGTCTCGCACGGTGAGCACGAGCCCGCCGTCCTCGCGCGCGAGCTTCAGCTCGGCGCGGTGGGCCTCCGAGTGACGCACCACGTTGGTCAGCGCCTCCTGCGCGACCCGATAGACGACCAGCTCGATCTCCGGCGTCAGCGGCGGCAGATCGGGGTCGATGTCCGCGACCACGACCAGCGACGAGCGCTCGGCGAACCGCTGCGCGAGCACCACGAGCGCGCTCGCCAGCCCGAGGTCGTCGAGCGCCTCGGGGCGCAGCTCGATCGCGATCCGTCGCAGATCCTCGAGGCTTGCCCGCACCTCGTCCTGCACGCTCACGACGTCGTCCCGCAGCTTGTCGGGGACCCTCGCCTGGAGGCGGGAGAGGATCAGCAGCACGGCGGTCAGCTCCTGCCCGACCTGGTCGTGGAGCTCCTGCGCGATCCGGAGCCGCTCGGCCTCCTGGCCCGCGAGCACGCGGCCGGTGGCCTCCCGGCGCTCCGCCTCCAACCGATCGAGCATCTCGTTGAAGGTCAGCGCGAGCTCGCCGGCCTCCGACGTCGGCGCCGCCCCGGGCATCCGTTCACCCGGATTGGCCAGGTCGACGCGACGGGCCAGCGCGGTCAGGGCCTGCAGGGGTCGGATCAGCCGCCGCAACAGGTACAAGTTGACGAACGCGACCAGCGCGAGCGCCGCGATCAGGACGCCGAGCTCCCCATCGACCTCGAACGAGGAGATCCGGCTCGGCGCGAGCACCAGGGTGGTCACTCCGACCGCGGCCACCAGCAGCAGGGCATTCATCCCCACCACGCGCCGGAATAGTGGCACGTAGCGGCCGGGACGATCCCGGCTCAGGTTTGACCTGACGGCGTTCATGACGGGCCGCAGGGATGAGCGCGCGCGAGCTGGTTCACGGAGCCCGAAGGATCGCATCTGCGCGAACGACAACGGCGATCTCCTTACTGGGCCACTTATTCTGTGCCGCGGGTTCGGCGTGTCAGCGCGCCGGCAGATCCGCGAGCGTCCGGCGGGGCCGGGCCGGAGCTCTCCGTCGTTGCCGGCCGGTGGCCGCTACGTCGCCGTCCATGGTCTGGAGCTTGTGCAGCAACTGCGACAGCCGCGACTCGATGCCGGACCGTGAGATTCCCAGGGTCTGGGCGATATCGACCGGGGGGATCCCGGCCAGCGACATGCCGAAGATCGCCTGCTCGTCATTGTCGAGCCGCTGTCGCATCAGTTCGGCGAGCGGGAATGGGATCGGTGGCAACAGCAGCCGACCCGCGGCAACGCTGCGCACGGCGTCACACAGCTCCGATCCGAGGCCGCCCTTGTTGACGAGCCCATCGGCCCCGGCGACCACCGCGGCGGCGGCCAGCCAGCCGTCCGAATAGGCCGAATAGATGATCACGCGCGGCGGCCGGGGGAGGCGCCCCAACTTGCGGCTCAGCCACAAACCATCGCGGCCGTCGAGCTGATAGTCCACCACCGCCACGTCGATCGCCTCGCGTTCGGCGACCGACATCGCCTCCTCGGCCGAGGATGCCGCGGCGATCACCTGGAAATCCGGTTGATCGGAGAGAAGCTCAAACAGTCCACGGCGGACCGCTGGATGGTCATCGACCACCAGCACGCGCAGCCGCTCGCCCGACGCAGGTACGTGGCTCTCGGGGGCGACCCGCCAAACATCGGTTTCGGTTACGGCAACCATCGGATTCTCCAGTCGAAAGTTCCACTCAAGGGTGCCGAGTGCAAGCCGAGCGCGGAATGGGTACGAGCACCCATCTTGTTGAGCTTTGGCCCCGATCCGCGGTTTCGTCGCGGAGGTTCGAACAGCCGCCCAATTTCCGGAATCGGGCTACACTCGCTGGCCCGTGATTCATGGACGATGCTTTAGGGATGTGGTAGCGAAGCTGCCGAAAACGCGGGACGCCCTTTCTTACGCAGAGCAGCAGCACGTCGGTCAGCAACGGGCCGCTGACGGCGAACCGTTCATCCGCCATCCGGTCGAGGTCGGCTCGCTGCTCTACGAGGCCGGCGCCACCGACGGCGTGGTCGCAGCGGGCGTTCTCCACGACACGATCGAGAAGACGAGCGCCACCGAGGCGGACATTCGCGCCCGCTTCGGCCCCAAGGTCGCGACGCTCGTACTGGCGGTCAGCGAAGACCCTCAGATCGACGGCTATCAAGAGCGCAAGGCGGCGCTACGCGACCAAGTCGCCTCGGCCGGGAATGACGCGCTGATGATCTTCGCCGCCGACAAGATTTCGAAGGTCCGCGAGCTTCGGCTCGAGCGTCGTCGCCGGGCGGGACTCTCGGGCGCGAGCGGATCGCGATTCGCGCCCGAGCGCCGGCTGGCCCACTACCGGCGGTGCTGTCAGATGCTCGAGGAGCGGCTTCCCGGATCGCCGCTGGTCGAGAAGCTGCGGACCGAGCTGCGCCGGCTCGACCGGGTGGGTGTCGGTCACGCCGTGACCGCCGGCGCCGGTCGCTAGACCGGGCCGGGGCGCGGCATCCCGCGGCCGGCGACGGCCTCGGTCGTCGCATCTTCTCGCGTTCTTCTTATCTCCAGCCGACGGTGCACCGACAGGCGCTCCGTACAAATTCGCGTGTCATCTATCCCCGACACACGAGTACCACCATGAATTCGTCCCCATCACGACCATCCTGGAGCGGCCTCGGCGCCGACCCGGTTGGCGTTCCCACGAGGCGGCAGACCCGCCGTCTCCGGACCGCGGAGCCGGTCCAAGCGCATCAGACCCACCTCGCTGGTCGCCGAGCGCCGGTCGACGTCGAGGTCGTCATCCCCCTCTACAACGAGGAACGGGCGCTTGGCCCATCCGTGCATCGCCTGCACAATTACCTGTCACGTGAGCTGCCGTTCGCCTGGCGGATCACGATCGTCGATAACGGCAGCATCGACGCCACGGCGGAGATCGCCCGTGATCTGACCGAATCGCTCGACGGCGTACAGCTCGTGCGCCTCAAAGAGAAGGGACGCGGGCGGGCCCTCCGAGCCGCCTGGTCGGCCAGCGATGCCAGGGTCGTCTGCTACATGGACGTCGACCTGTCGACCGACCTCAAGGGTCTGTTGCCGCTGGTCGCCCCGCTCCTGTCCGGCCACAGCGACGTGGCGATCGGCTCGCGGCTCGCCCACGGGGCGCGGGTCACCCGCGGCCCCAAGCGGGAGTTCATCTCGCGTTCGTACAACCGGCTGCTGCGCTTGGTCCTCCGGGCACGGTTCAGCGACGCCCAGTGCGGCTTCAAGGCCGTGCGCGGCGATGTGGTGAGCGGTCTGCTGAGCGACGTCCGCGACCAGGCCTGGTTCTTCGATACCGAGCTGCTGATCCTCGCCCAGCGCCGAGGCCTACGCATCCACGAGGTCCCCGTCGACTGGGTCGACGACCCCGACTCGCGCGTGGACATCGTCAGCACCGCGCTGGCCGACCTGCGCGGAGTGGCCCGGCTGGCGGCGGATACGCCGCTGGCCCGTTTCATGGCCATCGGCATCCTCTCGACGCTCGCGTATGCGCTGCTGTTCACGGTGCTGCTGGGGCCGCTCGGCTCCCTGGCGGCCAGCGCGGTCGCGCTCGCGATCACGGCGGTCGCCAACACCGCCGCCAACCGGCGACTGACCTTCGGCATACGGGGACGCGATGGACTGGCCCGCCATCACGCGGGTGGCCTGATCGTGTTCGCTCTCGCCCTCGGGCTGACCAGCGGAGCCCTCGCGGTTCTGCATGGGCTGGATCGACGGGCCTCGCATTGGCTCGAGCTGCTCGTCCTGATCGCGGCCACGCTGACCGCGACCGTGACCCGCTACCTCGCCCTCCGCAGCTGGGTCTTCCGGCGGCGCGCGCGGGGCGACGACTGCCGCGGCCGTCCGGAACTGATTCCGTCAACCACGCACTGATCGCCTGGAGCACAAACCAATGAGCACTACATCGCTTCCCTTACCCGTGCGCTCCGGGGCTGAGCGCGGCCGCGTACGAACCCGCCTGGTTAGCCTGGTTCGCGGGCGGGCCGAGGATGCCCCGTGGGTGCGACCGGCGCTGATCGCCCTGTTGGTCTGTACGACTGCCGCGTACCTCTGGAACCTCACCTCGATGGGGTACGCGAACAGCTTCTACGCTGCGGCCGTCGAGGCGGGGACGAAGAGCTGGAAGGCGCTGTTCTTCGGCTCGCTCGACTCCTCGAACTTCATCACCGTCGACAAGCCGCCGGCCTCGCTGTGGGTGATGGCGTTGTCAGGCCGGATCTTCGGCTTCAGCAGCCTCAGCATGTTGATCCCGCAGATCCTCGAAGGCGTCGCCACGGTGGGATTGATGTATGCCGCGGTCAAACGGTGGTTCGGCGCCGGCGCCGGCCTGATGGCGGGCGCCCTGGTGGCGATCACGCCGGTGGCGGCGTTGATGTTCCGCTTCAACAACCCCGACGCCTTGCTCGTGCTGCTCCTCACCGCAGCCGCCTACTGCCTTGTGCGGGCGCTCGAGAGCGCCTCGACGCGGTGGATGCTCGGGGTGGGCACGCTGATCGGGTTCGCGTTCCTGGCCAAGATGGGGCAGGCGTTCCTGGTCGTGCCGGGGTTCGCCCTCGTCTATCTGGTGGCGGCCCCGACCGGGCTGGGCCGACGCATCAAGCAGTTGTTGGCCGGTGGGTTGGCGATCGTCGTCAGCGCCGGCTGGTGGGTGGCGATCGTCTCGCTGTGGCCGGCGGGCTCGCGGCCGATGATCGACGGCTCGTCGGACAACAGCATCCTCAACCTGATCGTCGGCTACAACGGTCTCGGCCGGATCTTCGGGTCGGGCGGACCTGGCCCGGGCGGCGGCGGGGGCGGCGGCGCGAACTTCAGCGGGTCGACCGGTCTCCTGCGGCTGTTCAACGATCTGATGGGCGGACAGGCGTCCTGGCTGCTGCCGGCCGCGCTCCTCGGGCTCGTCGCGGTCCTGTGGTCGACGCGACGGGCGCCGCGCACCGATCGAACGCGCGCCGCGATATTGCTGTGGGGCGGGTGGCTGATCGTCAGCGGGCTGGTCTTCAGCCTCTCGAGCGGCATCATCCACACCTACTACACGGTGGCGCTGGTGCCCGCCATCGCCGGCCTCGCGGCGATCGCGGTCACGGTGCTGTGGCGCAAGCGAGATGAGATGGTCTCCCGCGGCTGGCTGGCGCTGATCGTCGCCACGACCGCCACGTGGTCGTGGGTGCTCCTCGATCGAACGCCGGATTGGGAGCCGTGGCTGCGCGTGTTGATCCCGATCACCGCCGCGTGCGCGGTCGTCGGCCTACTCGTCGGGCCGGCGATGTGGCACCGGGCCGGACGCCGCACCACCGTCGGCGTGGTCGTGCTCGCCCTAGTGGCCAGCCTGTCGGGCTCGGTGGCCTATGCCGCGCAGACGATCGCGACCCCTCATAGCGGCTCGATCCCGTCCGCGGGACCGGCGTCCGCGGCCGGCGGCTTCGGCGGCGGCCCCGGTGGCACCGCTGGCCGGATACCGGACGCCGGCAGCGGCGGGTTCCCCGGCGCGGGCAGTGGCGAAGCGCTCGGTGCTCGTGGCGGGGCGCTCGGCGGCGGCGCCGTCGGCGCTGGCCGCGCCGGCGGCGCTGGTGGCGGTGCACCTGGCGACGTGACGGTCAGCAGTGCACTCACCAAGCTGCTGAAGTCGAGCTCGGGCAGCTACCGCTGGGTGGCCGCCGTCTCCGGCTCGCAGACCGCCGCGTCGCTCGAGTTGGCCACCGGCGGTAAGGCCGTGATGGCGATCGGCGGGTTCAGCGGCACGGGTGGGAACCTCACTCTGGCGCAGTTCAAGCAGTACGTCGAACGCGGCGAGATCCACTACTTCATCGCGGACGCCGGCGGGGCCGGCGGTCCCGGTGGCGGCGGGGCCGGTGGTCCCGGTGGCGGCGGGTTCGGCGGCGGCCCCCCCGGCGGCAGCGGCAGCGGCGCCGGACTACCCGGTGGCGCGGGCGGCGGCCTCGCGGGCGGCGGTGGCGGCGCTGGTCTCTTCGGTCGCGCAGGCCAGTCGGGGTCGACCGGATTCCCCGGCGCCTCGGCTGGGGCAGGCCGCGGCGAGTTCAGCGGCGGCGGTCCCGGTTCTCAGCGCTCGACCTTCAGCTCGATCGCGAGCTGGGTCGAGTCGCACTTCAAGAGCCAGACCGTGGGTGGCGAGACCGTCTACAACCTCAGTCAGCCGTCGAGCTGATCGCGCCCGTGACGATCGCGGAGGCGCCGCTGGTTCAGCGGCGCCTCCGTTTCGTGCGCGACGACGATCGGTACGTCAGTGCCGCCGCGGCAACGCGCACCGGCCGAGGGTCGCCGCTGCGAGGGGGTGGCTCGAGCGCAGACCGCGGCCGTGAATCCCAGTCCACAGCGTGGCTCTGCCCTGTACACGGACCAGCGGCCGGGCGGCGAACCGGCCTGCGATCCGCGGGGCCAGACAGACGCTGATCGTGCACTTCTGCCCGGGCCCCAAAGAGCTGGAATTGATCACGACGTCCCGCTCCGGTTCTTCACCGAGCTGTAGTACTCGAAGCTGCTATGCGCGCTCACGGTCTTCTGACCGGCCAGATCTCCTGGTTCCAACAGTGGCTATCGCCGTTCGGCGTGACCCGGAGGCTGACCGGATAGTCGGTGTCATTTTTCACGGTGGTGTGAATTCCGATCGAGGCCGACGCCGGGGCCACCACCACCCCGGACACGACAGCCACCGCCACAGCCACTAGCCAGGAAACACGCGATCCCATTGAAACCCCTAATTCGCCAGTCGTCACCACCGTGCCGCGGTCCCTGGGGCGCCATCCACTCACCCCGTGGGCCACCCCGGCGGAGAAACATACTCAGCCGCCACGCGGACGTCAACGGTAATGGCGTTGCCGTACCGACCAGGCAAGTTGACCCGGTGACAGCGGAAGGATGACCAGCGTTAGTTAGGAAACAGCGCAGTGTCGGTGCCGCGGGCGGCGGCGCCTACGGCGCCGTCAGCCGATCGGTCACCCCGCCGTGGGCCCTAGCTGCCGCCCGGTGCGGTGGCGTGAAGCGTGGCGCGCGCGGGCATCTCGTCGGCGAGTGGTGCACAGTCCGCGGCGGGCGAGGGTGACCGGCTGAGCGTGCGCCGCAACTGGAAGAACGCGATCGTCCCCAGCAAGGCAGGAACGCCGAGTTGGAACGCACGGTAGGTGAGCACGGCGGCGGCCGCGGTGGAAAGCGGGGCGCCGTACAGCACCATCGCACCGATCAATCCGCCGTCGGTGCCCCCGATGCCTCCTGGGAGCGGTATCAAGCCTCCAAGCTGGCCGATCACGTACGCGAAGACCAGCGTGCCGAGCGCGATCCCCCCGCCGAAGGCGGCGAACGAAACCGCGAGGGCGATCGTGTCGAACCCCATGTAGCCGAACGCGCCGAGGATCGCCCACGGCCGGTTGGAGCGGATGAACATCCACGTGTCGCGGATCCCGTTGGCCAGCGCGACCGCGCTGGCTCGAAGCGTACGCTCGATCCGTCCCGCGTTCTTGCGTTGGCGCACGTGCTTGAGCAGCAGCGGAAGACACGCCACGAAGGCGATCGTCACCCAAGCCAGCCCCGTGAACACCGCGGTGACGACGATCGGGACGTCGCCGGGAAACACGCCCGCGATCAGCAGCGGGCCGAGCACCGCGGCGCAGGCGAAGTTCGGAATGCTCGTGATGACGAAGAAGGCGACGCTGCGGCGGGCGATGTGCTCCGTCGGCATGCCGCCCTGGTGGAGCGCCCACGCCCCCAGGGCCAAGCCGCCGGCGCCGCCCGTCGGAAGCAGCACGTTGGTCGCCTGCTCGGCCATCCCCAGCTGGTAGCTGAATCGCCAGCCCATGCGGCGGCAGAACACCTCGCGAAACGCGACCACATTCGAGAGGCACGAGGCCAGCTTGAGCAGGCCGATCGAGGCCAGCAGCCACGGATCGGCATGCCCGAAGCGACTGCGCAAGCTGCCCAAGCCCGGCAGCGAGGTGATTGCGAGAGCCACCAGCGTGATGAACACCGCGAAGAATGCGAGCCGACGAGCCAGATGACGCGTGCTGAGCGCAGCCGGCATCGCCGACGGGTCCTCCGCGGGCCGCTGATCAGGGGTCGTGGTGTTCACAAGGCGGCGTGACGGAATTAGCTGGTGGAGCTGGCGAGTGACTGGGCGTGGATGGCGCTGCCCGCCCGCCACGATCGTACTGGTGGTACGTGAGGGCGGGCGGGCGGCGCCAGGCGCGTCCAGGCGCCGCCAGAACGGCAGATAATTTCGTCACGTCGCCCAAGTTGAGAATCGTCCCACGCCACGGTTCCTGGCCTCGCCGCGGGCGCGGTTCGTCAACCTATGATCGCGCACCGCGGGCGCGCGGACGGCTGGGGTTCACGACAGAATTAGTGGCAGGCTCTGACGAGTGGCTGGGCGTGTCTGGCGTCGCCGACTCGCCGCGATAATACCGGGAGTATTTGAGGGCGAGTCGGCGGCGTCCGGCGCGTCCAGACGCCGTCAGAGACGTCAATAATTCTGTCGTGGGCCCTCACGTGGCTCGCCGTGCCGCCGGCACGTAGACCAGCCAGGTCGCGAGCGCCAGCAGCGCCGCCAGAACGAGTGGCCAGACCAGGCTCCGCTTGACCAGCAGCCCGCCGACCACCGCGCCCACGAGCATCGCCACCACGGCGGCGATCCGCCGCGCCGACCCCTGGCCGGTCCCCCCCGCAGCGGGCGAGTCCGCCGCCAGTCCGGTGATCGTCAGAGTCAGGACGGTCGTGGTGAGATCGGGCACCCCGATCCGCCGCACGGTCGCGTTGCGCACGCCCATCGCGAGCGCCATCAGCGCGATCACCAGGTAGCCGGACAGGTGGTTGGGCCGGACGTTGAGGACGGCGGCCACGAGCGCCGCCAGGGCGAGCAGCAAGACCTCGATGGCGAGCGTCCGGGCGATGTGCTGGGTGTGATGGTCGCCCAATTGCCGCGCGAGCATGCCGCCGACGCCGGCTCCCACGGCGAAGGCGCCGAGCGAGACGAGCGGCCCCAAGACGGGCAGACCCCCCGCGCCGGCGATCCCGAAGCCGAGGAGCACGATGTTGCCGGTCATGTTGGCCGAGAACACACGGCCGAGCCCGAGGTAGCTGACCGCATCGATCAATCCAGTGGTAAAGGTCAGCACGATCAGCGCCCGGGCGAGCGGGTGCTGGATGCTGAGCGCGGCACGGCGAAGCGCCTCGGAGTCGAAGCTGGACGCGCGCGTACGGGCGGGGGCGGGCATTTTCCCAGCCCGCTATTCCGCGCCGGGCGGAAATCTCCTGCCTCAAGGACGGCGGTCAGTCGCGCAACGTCCGGGGCAGACCGAAGTGGGGCAGGATCGCGCTGTCGCCGAAGCGCGTGAGGCCCGCGATCCGATCGCCCTCGAGCGTGAGCACGATCACGCCGAAGAAGCGCTTGATCGGCGCGTGGGCATCTTGAACGTAGTGACCGAAGGCTGGCTGACCGTTCGCGCGCGTCGCCACGAGCGCCACCGGCCGTCCCGCGTGCGTGGCGAACCGATCCGACAGGAACTCCGCGATCGCCTGCCTGCCCTGGTACTCCATCGGCTGCGGCGGCATCGAGAGCAGCGCGTCGCTGGTCAACAGCTCGACGATCCCGGCCACGTCGCCGGTCTCGAACGCTTCCGCAAACTCGCCCAGGAGCTCTCGTTCGCGGACCGATCGCGGCAGCGGGGCGTGCTCCTGGCTCGCCGGCAACCGGCCGTCGAGGGTGACCCGAGCCCGCTGGAGGGCGCTGTTGACCGACGCTTCGCTCGCGTCGAGCATCTCGGCGACCTCGGCCACGCGATAGCCCAGGACGTCGCGGAGCACCAGTACCGCCCGCTGGCGCGGGGGTAGATGCTGGAGTCCGGCCACGAACGCGAGCGCGATCGCCTCCTTGGTCTCGTAGCGCGCGGCCGGCCCCGGCGCGGAATCCGCGAACCCCTCGAGCATCGCATCTGGGTACGGCTCGAGCCACAGCGGCTCGGCCATGCGGGTCGGTTGCGGCAGGTCGCGCCTGGACTCGGGCTGGCGCCGCTCGCTGTCGCGCAGCGCGTTGAGACAGCGGTTGGTGGCGATCCGGTACAGCCAGGTGCGCAGCGACGATCGCTCTTCGAACTGGTCAAGCCCACGCCATGCGGCCAACAGAGTCTCCTGGAGCAGATCCTCCGCGTCCTGGACGGAGCCGAGGATCCGGTAGCAGTGAAGTTGTAGCTCGCGCCGGTACGGGTCGGTGAGATCGCGGAACGCTTCCTCGTCACCCGACCGGGCACGGCTGAGCACAGCTGTCCTCATCACACGGGTTGACACCACCGGCGGCAGAAATTCATCGGTCAATTGTCGTGCCGGTTCCTGTCTGAACTCACATCCGATGGCAAGACAGGAGGAACCAATGACGGGCAAACAAAAATGGGTCCTGGCGCTGACGTCGGTCGCCTCGTTGATGGTGGCGCTCGACTTGACCGTGGTCTCGACCGCGCTCAGCTCGATCCGGCTCCACCTGGGCGCCTCGATTGGACAGCTCGAGTGGACCGTCAACGCGTACGCCCTCAGCTTTGCCGTGCTGCTGATGACGAGTTCGGCGCTCGCCGATCGGCTGGGTCGCCGGCGATGGTTCGCGGGGGGCCTGGCGCTGTTCGTGGCCGCGTCGGCGGCGTGCGCGCTGTCGCCCGATGTGGGGTGGCTGATCGCCGCACGGACCGTCCAAGGCATTGGGGCGGCGGTGATCGCGCCGGTCGCCCTGACGATGCTCGGGGCGGCGTTTCCGCCCGAGCGGCGCGGCCAGGCGTTGGGGCTGTTCGGTGGGATCACCGGGCTCGCGGTGGTCGCCGGACCGATCGTCGGCGGCGCCGTCACAGAAAGCCTCGCCTGGCAGTGGATCTTCTGGTTGAACGTCCCCATTGGGCTGGGCGCGATCCCGTTGGTGCTCGCGCGGATGGACGAGAGCTTCGGCGGTCGGGAGGCCCTGGATGTCCCCGGGTTGATCCTGGTGACGATCGCTGCGCTCGGGCTCGTGTGGGGCCTGGTGCGCGGCAACTCGATCGGCTGGGGAAGCCTGGAAGTGCTGGGTTCGCTGGTGGCCGGAGCGCTTTCGCTGGTGCTGTTCGTGCTGTGGGAGCTGCGTGCCCGGCAGCCGATGCTCCCGATGCGACTGTTCCGTTCGCCGGGCTTCGCGGCCGGCAACGCCGCAGGCCTGCTGATGTTCGGAGGCTTGTTCAGCGCCGTGTTCTTCATGGCTCAGTTCCTCGAGACGAGCCTGGGCGATTCGCCGCTGGACGCCGGCCTGCGCTTGATCCCGTGGACGGGGACGGTGTTCATCGTCGCGCCGCTGGCCGGGGCGCTGGTCGACCGGGTCGGCGAGCGTTGGCTGGTGGCGGTCGGCCTGCTGATGCAAGCGGCGGGATTTGCCTGGGTGGCCTCGCTGGCCCGCCCGGATCTTCCCTACGGCGAGATGATCGCTCCCCTGCTGCTCGCCGGGGTGGGCATCTCCACCGCCTTGCCGGCGGCGCAAAAGGCGGTGATGGGGGGGTCGGTCCGGCTGCCATCGGCAAGGCATCGGGGACGTTCAACACGATGCGCCAGCTCGGGGGCGCGTTTGGACTCGCGATCGCGGTGGCGGTATTCACCGGCGCCGGCAGCTACGCCTCGCCAAGCGCGTTCAGCGACGGCTTCGCTCCCGCCCTGGCCGTCTCGGCGGCGCTGTCGGCGGCCGGCGCGGTGGCGGGCTTGACGCTGCGCGGTCGCAGCCCGATCGCTGCCCGTCTGCCCGGGGCCCCGTCCCTCGCCTCGTCGGAGGGCGCCCGGTGAGGGTCGCGACGATCGGCGGGCGCTCGCCGGCGGGTTAAAGATCCCCGCGGACGATCTTGCCCATCGCGTTGCGCGGGAGCTGCTCGATGAACTCGATCCGCTTGGGCACCTTGTACGAAGCCAGCTGCTCGGCGGCGTGCGCCCGGAGGTCATCGGATGACACCGGGCGCGCGGCCACCACCACGGCCGTCACCGTCTCCCCCCAATCTTCGCTGGGGCGGCCGATGACCGCGACCTCGCGCACGGCGGGGTGGCTGTCGAGCACCTCTTCGACCTCGCGCGGATACACGTTGTATCCACCCGTGATGATCAGCTCCTTGGCACGGCCGACGATTCGCAGGTAGGCCTCGTCTGTCAGCTCACCGAGATCGCCGGTCTTGAACCAACCGTCGGCGGTGAACGCCTCGGCGTTGGCGTGGGGGTTCTCGTAGTAGCCGGCGATCACGCTTGCGCCGCGGACCTCGATCTCGCCGGTCTCGGCCAGGCGGAGCTCGACGCCGGGCAGCGGAAATCCCACCGTGCCGGGTCGGCGCGGCCCGTCGTAGGGGTTGGAGGTCAGCATCATGGTTTCGGTCATCCCATACCGCTCGAGCGGTACCTGTCCGGCGCCCGCCGCGATCTCGTCGGCCAGCGCGGCCGGGAGCGGCGCCGATCCCGAGACCAGCAGCCGCAACGATCGCAGCGCGGCAGCGCTGCCGGCGGCGGCGATTCGGCCGTACATCGCCGGCACGCCGAAGAACATCGAAACCCCCCGCGCGCGCTCGGCCAGATCGGCGACGTCAAAGCGCGGCCGCAGCACGACCGCAGCGCCGGCGCACAGCGACCCGTTCAGCCCGACGCCCAGGCCGTGAACGTGGAACAGCGGCAGGACCAGCAGCAGGCGGTCGTCCGGCTGCCAGCGCCAGGCGAGCTCGACCGCGGTGGCGGAGCAGAGCAGGTTCCCATGGCTGATCAACGCGCCCTTCGGCCTCCCCGTGGTTCCCGAGGTGAAGATCATTAGCGCCGGATCCGCGGCCCCCGCGCGATCGATTTCGTGCCCGACGCCGTCATGAGGTGGCAGCGTTTGCGCGAGATCGATGTTCCATACCGGCGTTTGCGCGTCGGTCGCCTCGGCGATCCACGTCGCCCGCTCACGATCGTCGACGACCGCGGCCGCCGGCCTCGCGGCGCGGACGAGGGCTTGAACCTCCGGGCGCTTGTAGCCGGCGTTCGCCGGTACCACCACGAGCCCGGCCCGCAGGGCCGCGATGTAGGCGATCACGAACTGCGCCGAGGCCCCGCCCGAGAGGACCAATCGTTCGCCGGCGGTCAATCCGGCGGCGCGCAGGCGCTCCGCGATGAGGCGCGTCCGTTGTTCGAGCTCGGCGCTCGAGATCCACGTGCCGTCGATGTCTTGGAGCTGCGGCCATGCGGGTCGTTCCCGCCAGTGGCGGGTCCAGCGGCCGGTCAGGCTGCCGTCCGCGAGCAGGTCGATCGCGGCGGCCCGGACCCCTGGCGGGAGGTGGCCGCTCGAGTCCCTGGGGGTGGGCATCAGGTCGTTCGGCGGCGCAGCTGCATCGGCTTGGCGCGGAGGCTGACGGTCCAGGCGACGGCGATCAGCACCCCTCCCAGGGCGAACGCGATCCAGGCGCCGGCGTTCCCGGGGGCGGCCGGCTTGGCCGTGACGGCGGCGTTCGAGACCTGCAAGGGATGGCCTGCGGCCGCGGCCAACCGCTGCACTGCGGTCAGCGTCACCGCTCCGAGTCCGCCCCGGGTGCTCACCCCGGCCAACGCGCCCGCCGTCCGCGCGGGGACGCGATAGACGCCAAAGCCGTTCGGCATGACCACCAGCAGCGGCCCGTGATAGACGAGCGACAACTCCTCGCCGAGAAAGCCGGCGTAGCTCTGCGGCTGGCGCCACAGCGCGGTCACCGAGCCAAGGTCGGACGGGGAGGCGATCATCGCCACGCGAATCGGATAGCCGCGGCGAGCGGCGCTCTCGACGAGCGACGCGAGCTGCGCCTGCTGCTTGGCCGGGACGGCGGCGTCCTGGGGCAGGAACAGCGACTGCGTGACCAGCACGTCGCTGGCCGGGTCGCCGTCGGCCCGGGCCGGCGCGGCGTGCCACCCCCAGATCAGCGCGAGCGCCGCGAGGGGAAGCAGCCAGCGTGGCCAATTGGTGAGCGTAGAGTCCATTGACCCGTGATCAGCGTGTCGAGGAGATCGATTCCGTTGGAGTCTGGCACCCGCGCGGGTCCCGGTGCGCTGGCGCTCGCCGTGCTCAGCGCGGTCATCGCTCTGGCAGCGTTCCCTGCGCTCGCCTCGGCGCACGGTCCGGTCGCACCGGTCGCCTCGAGTTACCTGGCCAGGGTGCAGCGGGTCCCGGCGGGTCTCGACGCCAAGGCCGTCGACGGCGACCTGCGGATGTGGCTCTCGGTTCCCGGACCGGAGACTGTGGTCGTCCTCGACTATCGCGGCGCGCCCTACTTGCGCTTCTCCAGCGGGGGAGTCGAGGTCAACCAGAACTCGTCGATGTACTACCTCAACCAGACCCCCGCCCAGACCCCACCGACGACGCTCGGTCCCCGCACTCCCGCGAACTGGCACCAGGTCACCGGCGGCCACAGCTACCTCTGGCACGATGGACGCCTCCACGCGCTCGCGTCGGTCGCGATCGCGCCCGGGACCACCTACGTGGGGAGGTGGCGGGTCCCGCTCGTGATCGATGCACGCCAGAGCGCGATTTCCGGCGGGCTCTGGCACGCGCCGAACCCGTCGGTCGTGTGGTTCTGGCCGATCGCCGTGCTGCTGACGTGCGTACTCGCGGCGCGCCGGTTAGCCCGGCCCGGACTCGACTTCAACCTAGCCCGCGCTCTGGCTGTCGTGGCTCTGCTGGCGATCGTCGCTGGGGGGCTGGGCATCGAACTTCACGGGCGACCGACGGTCTCAACCTTCCAGCTGATCACGCTGGCCCTCATCCTCTGCTTCGTCGGCTGGGCGTCCGCACGGCTGGCGCGCCGCCGGCCCGGCTACTTCTTCTTCTTCGTCGTCGCCTTCGCCTCGCTGTGGATGGGTGCCGAGCTCGTGCCGACCTTGACCCACGGTTTCGTCCTCATCGCGGTGCCGGCGCTGGTGGCGCGCGTGGCAGCGGTGATCTCGCTCGGCTGCGGCGCGGCGCTGCTGCTGTACGTGTTCCGGATGGCGGACCTACCGGATCCGAGGTTGCGCCGGCGTCGGCGCCAACCCGACGAACCCCAGCAGCGCGCCGCCGAGCCTGCGATCGCCAGCCGGCCGTAGGTGAGCCGACTTCTGATCCGCTGGCTGGCGATCGCCTTGACGCTGGGCGCGACGGCCGCCGTGGCCGCGTGCGGGTCCTCGGATCAATCCACGTCGCAGTCCGGGATTCCGCCCGCGCTGCTGCGCGAGGCCCGTCCAATTGGCCGGGGTCCGCGGTTCCACCCGCCGGCGCGGGGCCCCGTCCTCGGCCCCTGCGTCTCGCCGCTGGGTGCGCGCACTGGCGTCCACGTCGAGTTGTTCGCGGAGAACCGCGTCGTGCTCGTCGCCGAGGGGATCGGGGCCCGCCCGCCGCTGCGCTACAACGGGGGGCGGATCACCGGAGCGCGGTGCTTCGGCCAGCTCGTCACGATCGATCCGACCGGGCTGCTGCTGGTCCGGCGTGGGGCGCGGCTCGTCGTGGGGGACCTATTTCGTTGCTGGGGCCAGCCGCTGTCGGACCGGCAGCTGGCCTCGTTTCGAGCCCCGCCGGGGACGCGCGTGGCCGCGTACGTCGACGGCAAGCCCTGGATCGGATCGCCCGAGAACGTCCCGCTGAGCCCACACGCCGAGATCGTGCTCGAGGTGGGCCCTCATGTCCCGCCGCACAGCTCGTATACGTTCCCTCCCGGGACCTGATCCGTCCGCTCACCGAGTGGTGCGCCGCCGGCCGCCTGACGCGCGTCAGACCTTCGCCTCGACGAACCGCTCGCGTAGGACGGTCTTCTTGAACTTGCCCGTGGCGGTGCGCGGGATCTGATCGATGAACTCGAACCGTTCCGGCAGCTGCCACTTGGCGAAGTCCAGGCTCAGGTGCTCGCGCAGGTCGTCGGGGCTCGCCTGCTGGCCATCCCGTAGGACCACGACGGCGAGCGGGCGCTCGCCCCAGCGCTCGTCGGGGATCGCGATCACCGCGGCCTCCGCCACCGAGGGGTGCGCCATCAGCAGGTTCTCGACGTCGACGGAGGAGATCCATTCGCCGCCCGACTTGACCAGGTCCTTGGAGCGGTCGCAGATGCGGATACAGCCTCGCGAGTTGATCTTGACCACGTCGCCGGTCTGGAACCAGCCATCCTCGGTGAACTTCTCCTGGCCGCGACCGCGATGGTAAGCGGAGGCCACCCAGGGACCCCGGACCTCGAGCTCGCCCATCGCCTCGTCGTCCCACTCGATGAATTCACCGTTGTCGCCCCGAGCCCGGATCTCCACGAGCGGAGCCGGTATGCCCGCGCGGGCGCGGAAGTCGTACTGCTCGGAAGCCGGCAGGTCGTCGAGCTCGAGCGGGAGACGGCAGACGCTGCCCAGCGGTGTGGTTTCCGTCATGCCCCACGCCTGGATGATTGTAAGGCCGTGGCGGTCGAACCCTTCGAGCATGCTCCTGGGCACCGCCGATCCGCCGACGAGCAGCCGCTCCAGCCGACTCAGGTCCCAACGCTCGGGCTCCGCCTCGATGGCCTGCAGCACGGCCATCCACACCGTGGGGACGCCGGCGGTCATCGTCACGCGCTCGTCGGCCAGCAGTTCGAGCACGTTGCCCGGATCGAGCCGCGGCCCGGGCAGCACGAGCGCGGAGCCGGCGAACGCGGCGGCGTAGATGAGCCCCCACGCGTTCGCGTGGAACATGGGGACGACCGGCAAGATCGTGTCTCGCGACGACACGCCGAGCGTGTCGGGAAGCGCCGCCACCAGTGAATGCAGGACCAGCGCGCGGTGCGAGTAGAGGACGCCCTTGGGCCGCCCGGTGGTCCCCGACGTGTAACACATCGCCGCGGCTTGGCGTTCATCGAGCACCGGCCAGACCATCGGCTCGGCGCCCTCGATCAGCGATTCGTACGCGATCGCTCCGTCCCAGACCTCGCCGCCCTGCGAGACGACGATCACGCGCTCGAACTCCCAGGCCGAGCGAAAGCCCTCGAGCACCGGCAGCAGCGACTCGTCCACGACGATCACCCGGTCCTCGGCGTCCGCGGCGATGAATCCGAGCTCGTCGGGGTGCAGCCGCGGATTGAGGGTGTGGAGCACCGCCCCCATCAACGGCACCGCGAAGTACAGCTCCAGATGCTCCGGCTGGTTCCACAACAGCGTCGCCACCCGGTCCCCGTCGCCGACCCCAATCCCGGCCAGCGCGGTGCCGAGACGGCGCGAGCGCTCCGCGCACTCGCCGAGGGTCGTGCGATCGATCGACCCGTCGGGGCGTCGCGATACGACCTGGCGCGAGCCGCTGAGCCGCTCGGCCCGCTCGATGACCGAGGTCAGCGCGAGCGGGTAGTCGTCCATCATCAGACCGTTGATCACGTCCTCTCCCCCTCTGTTCGGAATGCTGCCGTGCGCATAGCATGAGCGCCCGGGCGGGCCCGTGCAAGCCGGGCGGTCGCCGCTACGGGCGCCCCTGTGGTTGGCCGGCATGCGGGCGGACAGAACGCCCTAAGCCGAAGCCCGCCGAAGGTTGGCAACTTTCCGCCGGGGGGTGGCGGGAATGTGCCGAGGTTCGCATGATCCGCGGTGCTCCTCCCCGCCGTTGTGGAATCCTGCGCCGATGCACGACCAGGACGACTACATCCCGCGGCTGGCGAAGTTGATCGTGGAGTTCGGCGCCAACGTCCAACCCGGGCAGGTGGTCTCGCTCTCCTCCGAGCCCAGCAAGGAGGCGCTGGCGCGGGCGGTGGCGGAGGCCGCCTACCGTCGCGGCGCGCTGTTCGTCGACCAGTCCGTGTTCGACGTGCAGTTGAAGCGGCTGCGCGCCCTGTATGCCGATCCCGAGACGCTGAGCTTCGTCCCCGAGTGGTACGGCGACCGAGTGCGCGGCCTCGCGGCGCGGCGGGGAGCGGCGATCTCGTTCGCGGGTGTGGTCGCGCCCGACGCCATGCGAGGGATCGACCCCGTGTTGGTGGGGCGGGACATGCTGCCGAGCCTGCGCGAGACGAAGGAGTTCGTCGACCAGCGGACGGTCAACTGGACGGTGGCGCCGTGCCCGAATCCGGGCTGGGCGAGCATCGTTCACCCCGACCTCGAGCCGGCCGCCGCGCTGGCTCAGCTGTGGCGGGAGATCGCGCACGTCTGCCGGCTCGACGAACCCGATCCCGTCGCCGCCTGGGAGGCGCGGATGGCCCGCCTGACCCAAGCCTGTGAGGCCCTGAACGCCCTCGCGCTGGACGGCCTGCACTTCGAAGGGCCCGGCACCGACCTCCGGGTCGGTCTGCTGCCCGGAAGCCGCTGGCTCTCGGGCAAGCTCACGACGGTCGAGGGGATCGAGCACGCGGCCAACCTGCCCACCGAGGAGGTCTTCACGACTCCCGATCCCGAGCGCGTCGAGGGCGTCGTCACCTCGACCAAGCCGTTGTTCGCGTCGGGCAACCTAATCACCGGCCTCCGCGTACGGTTTGAGGCCGGGCGAGCGGTCGAGATCGACGCCGACCAGGGCGCCGGCACGCTGCGGACCGCGTCGCACCGAGATCCGGGCGCCGCCCGTCTCGGTGAAGTCGCCTTGGTGGATCGAGAGAGTCGGATCGGCTCGCTGGGTGCCGTGTTCTACGACACGCTGCTGGACGAGAACGCGGCCAGCCACATCGCGTTGGGGCATGGACTCGAGTTCTGCGTCGAGGGCGAGGAGGCGAAGCGGCGAATCAACCGCAGCGAGATCCACATCGACTTCATGATCGGCAGCGATCAGGTGGCGGTGAGCGGGACGGCGAGCGACGGACGCGAAGTCGAACTGTTACGCGGGGGCGTCTGGCAGATTTAGCGTCGTGAGTCGATAGTCCGTCGCTTCGTGTTTCGAGGGTCGGTGTGCCGCGCCGGGGAGGTTGTCGGGGCGGCGGGAGCGGCGGTGCCGAAAAGTGACAACCGTCGATTGGGCCCTCAGACCGGGTCCAACGCCGAACTTCGGCAAAAAGCCTCCACCTCTCGGAGGCAATTTGGCAGGGTTCGCGGTCGAGCCCACGGATCACCCAGGATCGCCTCGCCGAGAGCCATCAAACCGGCGATCCAAGGGGGCCGGCGGCCGCTTCCCCGCAAGATTTCTTATCACTCATTGACAAATTTCGTCCAGCCAAGTGTGGCGCCAGGCGACGAGGGCTCGGCAGCCCGAGAGCCGTGGCTCACCGCCCCTTCCCCCGCTAACCCGCTGCCAACCCGCCACAGGGCACCGCGTGCGCGACCAGCGGAGTGCTCGCCGGCGCCAACGCACTGGCCCGCCTGCCGGCTCCTCGCCGGCGCCGCGGATTGGGATCACCGATCTAGACGGCCTTGGGATGCCGCCGCACGTTGCCCTGGGCTACGCTAAACCGTGCTCACAGGAGAGGTGCCGGAGCGGTTGAACGGGCGCGACTGGAAATCGCGTAACGGGGGTTGACCTCGTTCGGGGGTTCGAATCCCCCCCTCTCCGCTAGCTCGGTGGTACCTGCTGAGCTGGGCTTTTTCATCTTGGTCGCCACCGCAAGACCCGTACGCCTCCGAGGAAGAACATCCGCCGTTCACCGCGACGATCTGTCGCAGCTCGCGAATCGCGCCAGAGAATTGTGAAACTTTCCGGGTAGAAACCCGTTAATCAAGTACGGCGGAATGACCTCGATTGCGAGCCAAAAGCCGCTTTTGCGGCTGGTAGAGGGCGGCAAGGAAGCCCCAGCAGAGTGGGCCTGGTTCTGCGGGCACTGCGCCGCGCCGGGGCCCCACGACCACCCCCCGATTCCCTCTGCACGCGTGTGCCGCGAGTGCGGCCTGGGACTGTTGCTGGAGGCACCCGGAGACGCCGTGCCCGACACGCGGGATGCGTTCCTCGTCGTCGACGACAGGCTGCTGGTCCAGGCCGTGTCACGCGAGGCCGAGATCGTGCTCGGATTGAACGAGGAGACCTCGGTGAACCGCCCCGTCGCGGAAGTCCTCGAGTCGGCCGATGCGGAGGCGGAGGGCCCTACGCACCTGGCGTCGGCGATCGCCAAGGCCACGTCGGGTGACGAAGAGCCGGTTAGCGCGTACGTCCGGCCGTGGAATACCTACGGCGTGCGGATGCGGGCCCGAATCGCTCCCTGCGGACCTCCGCGCGCCGCGTTGCTCGTCCTCGAGACGCGGCAGCGCAGGTTGAGGTCGGTTGGCCCGGCGCCTGGCCCGGAATTTTCCCGGCCAGCCAGTTAGATAGACGCCGGAGCCCCAGCGGGGCGGTGGACTCTACCGTCGAGATCAGACCGCCGGTGCGAGCACGACCGGCGCTCCGTAGCGGACCACCGCGTCCGGCAGCGCCACTGACCCGTCCTCGCGCTGGCCGTTCTCAAGCAACGCGATGATCGTCCGCCCCACCGCCACCGCGGTCCCGTTCAGCGTGTGCAGGTACGCGGGCCGGCCATCGGCCTGCCGGTAGCGGATCTCGAGTCGGCGGGCCTGGTAGTCGGTCGTGTTCGAGGTCGAGGTCAGCTCCCGGAAGCGACCCTGACCGGGAAGCCACGCCTCGCAATCGAACTTCTTCGCGGCCGACGCGCCGAGGTCGTCCACCGCGATCGCCACCACTCGATAGGGGATCTCGAGCTCCTGGAGGATCGACTCCTCGATCGCCAGCAGGTGCTCGTGCTCGGCCACGGAGTTCTCCGGCTCGACGAAGCTGAACATCTCCACCTTGTCGAACTGATGGACGCGGAAGATGCCCCGGGTGTCCTTGCCCGCGGCGCCCGCCTCGCGCCGGAAACAGCTCGAAAAGCCGGCGTAGCGCAGCGGAAGCTGATCCCGGTCGAGGATCTCGTCCTGGTGCAGCGACGCCAGCGGCACCTCGGACGTCCCGACCAGATACAGGTCATCGTCCGCCAGCCGGTAGATCTGCTGCTCGGTGTCGGGCAACTGCCCGGTGCCGTAGAGGGCACGCTCGCGCACCAGCACGGGCGGAATCACCGGCTCGAAGCCCAGGTCGAGCAGCTTCTCCATCGCGTAGCGTACGAGCGCGAGCTCGAGGATCACTAGCTCGCCCCGCAGATAGGCAAACCTCGAGCCGGAGACGCGGGCAGCCCGCTCCATGTCGATCCGCGGGCCCGCCAGCTCCAGGTGATCGCGGCCGGTCGCGCCGGGCTGGCCGACCTCCCGCAACACCACGTCCTCGGCCGGCGCGTCGTCGGCGGGCAGGCTGGGGAGCGCCGCCAGGGCCAGGTCGCGCTGGGCCCGCAACCGCGACTCCTCATCGCTCAGGGCGCGGCCCCGGGCGGCCAGGGCGGCCAGCTCCTCGCGCTCGGCCGGGGTCGGGGCGCCCTTACGGCCCCGACTCTTTTCGTTCAGCTCGGCCCGCTGCTGCTCGAGCTCGGCGGTCGCGGCGCGCCACCGCTCATCGAGCTCCAGCACCTGGTCAACGCCGGCGGCCGCCTCGGGTCCGCGACGCGCGAGCGCCGCGCGGACGGCCTCGGGGTCCCGACGGATCAGCCTGACGTCGAGAACTGAACGTCCTCCTCCACCGGCCTACGTGTGCTTCGTAGTGGACTTGCCGCCGGTGCCGGAGGCGGCCGGGACGCTGGCGGCGGCCGTCGCCGTCGCGCTGGTCGTCGTCGACGTCGTCGTCACGCTCGCGGCCGCGGTCGCCGTCGCGCTCGTACTGGCGGTCGACGTTGACGCGCTGGGCGGCTCGGGGAGCGTTCCGATTGCCATCTGCTGGCACGGGGCCACGCCCGGGACCTTCGGCGCCGACCGGCCCGAATAGGTCGCGACGAACATCGCCACGTTTCTCGCGTCCTGACCGACGACTACGTTCTGGGGCATGATCGCGCCGGAGAAGCCGCCGTTCTCGATCGCGTAAAGCACGCGCTCGGCCGGGCGCTCGCACCGTTGATCGAAGTTGGGCCCGTTGGTGATCTCCGCTTGACGAATGTTCGACGCCGATCCGTTCGTCGCCGCGTAAGACAGCGTGTGGCATCCCGCGCAGCGCTGGTTGAACAGCACGGCGCCGGCGTAGATGTCGGCGGGCTGCTTGGGAACGTTGATTCGCTGGGTCCCGCACGCCGCCGCCAGAGCCGCGACCGCGATCGATGCACTCATGATGAGGAGGACCTGGGCGGGCCTACGCATGAAGGCGGAGATCATAATCGGATCGGTATGTCATCGACCCCCACCAGGAAGCTCGCCCTGATCGGACTCCTCGCGATAGTCGGCGCCGGATGCGGACATACGCAGGTGGTGGGGGACTCGAGAACACTGCAGGTCGGTATTACCGAATACCGCATCGTGCCCGATAGCGCAAAGGTGAAGGAGGGCACGCTGACGATCGTCGTTCACAACTACGGCATCCTCACCCACAACCTGGAAATTACCCAGGGCAGCCAGACCGAGGGCACGACGATCCCGATCTGGCCCGGCGGCAGCGCGGATCTCACGGTGGCGCTCCTCCCCGGCAAGTACCAGATGCTGTCCACGTTGCTCTCGGACCAGGCGCTCGGGATCTACGGGACCCTGACCGTGATTTCGTAGCCGTCGCCGGCGGGCGCCGCCGCGGCCGCTTGGGCCCGGCTCCATCGAGCCGGCGGCGGATTCAGGAGGACCCGCGGCGTCGACGGCGAAGAAAGCGGCGCAATCCCCGGCGCCGGCCAACGAGACGCTCGCCTCCACATACCTCGCGATCGTCCTCCCACGGCGGCAACCAGAGGGGGCCGGCGCCGGGGCCTGGCTCGTCGCGCGCCTGGGCCTCGCGCCTGACCCTCGGTGATGGGAATTGGTCGGCATGACAGACAAAATCTCCATCACCCCCCCGGCCCCGGAACCCTCTACCCCGTCATCGCCGCTCGCCCCAGCAGCACCACCACCACGAGCGCCGCCAGCGTCATCACCGCGACCTCCCGCTGGACGATCGACATCGCGATCACGTGCTGCTCTTCCTCCGGCAGCTTGCCGACGTCCTTGGCCGACTCGAACCCACGCCCGTCGAGGACCATCTGCGCCGAGCTGATCTTGAACTGCTCGGCGATGAAGGCAACCAGGACCGGCAGCACGCCGTAGAGGACGTGTAGACCGGGCGGCTTGTGGCCGATGAGGATCACGATGCCCCCGAGCACCGCCTCGACGACGACCGACGCCTGGCCGGCGCGGAGCAGGGGCCAGAACCAACGGTTGAGGCGGACGCGCCACCAGCACCACGCCCCGAGCAGGCACGCTGCCGCGTTGAGCGCGATCGCGATCGATCCGACGACGACGTGGAGCTCGTTCATCGCGCCGTCTTCGGGTCCTTTACAACACGGTCAAATAATCTCTTCAAACTGCCGTCGATCGCGGACGCCGACCTCGCGGCTACGGATGACATTAAATGCAGTTGAAGATAGCCGCAATCCGCACTAAGTAACACAATGTTACAAGGCACCCCGCCCCGGTGATATAACGGATTAAAACCATGCTCCGCGGCTACCTTCCGGCAATTGTCTTCCTCGTCCTTGGGGGCTTGGTGGGCGCTACGTTCTCGGTGCTCAACAACGTGATCGGGAAGCAGAGGCCGAACCGCTCGAAGGACGCGCCGTACGAGTGCGGCCTGCCGTCCGAGGTCCAGCGGACGTTCCGCTTCGGGATCAGCTTCTACCTGATCGCGATGTTGTTCATCCTGTTCGATATCGAGGTCATCTTCCTCTACCCAATCGCCGTGCAGCTGCGCGCGTTCGGGACGTTCGCGATGAGCGAGACGATCGTGTTCGTGCTCCTGCTCATGTTCGCCCTCGTGTACGTGTGGAGAAGAGGCGCGCTGGCATGGAAATAAAGCGCGAGCCAGTCGGGGCGAGCACCGATTTCCGGGTGCGCCAGCTCGACGCCCGCAACATGCTGCGGGGCGACCTCACCGACGAGCAGCTCGAGCGCTATGTCGAAGAGCGCGTGCTCACGACCAGGGTGGACCACGCCGTCGCCTGGGCTCAGGGCAACTCGATCTACCCGCTGACCTTCGGCCTCGCGTGCTGTGCGATCGAGATGATCGCGGTGGTCGGCGCCCCTCGGTTCGATCTCGCCCGATTCGGGTTTGAGGCGCTCCGGGCGTCACCCCGCCAGGCCGACCTGATCATCCTCTCGGGGCGGGTGTCGATCAAGATGGCGCCGATCATCCGCCGCCTCTACGACCAGATGCTCGAGCCCAAGTGGGCGATCTCGATGGGCGCGTGCTGCTCCTCGATGGGCGTGTTCAACAACTACGCGCTGGTCCCGTCGGACAAGTTCATGCCGATCGACGTGCATATTCCGGGCTGCCCTCCCCGCCCTGAGGCGCTGATGCACGGGATTCTGCGCCTGCGCGACAAGATCCACGGCAAGCCCCCCGCCGGGTGGCGGACCCGCTATGCCGCGGTGGGTACGGAAGAGGTGGTCGAAGGGGATTCGGCGCCCGAGACCGGATCGATCAACGTGCTCGCCCCGAAGGACGCAGCGGGTGCCTGACGCCACCGGGCTCGAGCTCACCGCCCACGAGCTTCGCGAAGTCGACCCCGAATCGGTTCTCGACACGACGTTTTATCGCGGCCGCGCCGAGCTGCTGATCAACCCGGCTCGGATCCGGAGCGTGCTCGAGTACCTGCACGCCAAGGGCTATTCGTTTCTGGCCAGCCTCCACGGCGTTGACTACTACCCCCACGAGCCCCGCCTCGGCATCGTCTACGAGCTGCTCGACATGAAGAACGTCGACCGGATCAGCGTGAAGGCCCGGGTCCACACCGACGCGCCCCAGATCGCCTCGGTGGTCGAGCTGTGGCCGGGGGCCAACCACCCCGAGCGCGAGGTCTTCGACATGTTTGGCGTGGAGTTCGAGGGCCACCCCGACCCGCGGCGGATCCTCATGCCCGAAGACTACGAGGGCCACCCCCAACGCCGCGACTTCGCCACCGGCGGCGAGCCGATCCTCTTCACCTATAACGAGCAGGACAACTACGGGGAGCACATGTGACGGACGACCCGAGCCAGGACCCCCGTGGCCTCCAGACGCTGACCGGGGACTACCGCCGGCGCGAGGAGTCGATCACGATCAGCTCCGAGCCGGCCGGCGAGGGCGAGTCGGACGAGATCATGACGCTCAACATCGGGCCCCACCACCCGGCCACCCACGGCGTGCTGAGGCTGCTGACGACGCTGGAAGGCGAGGTCGTCCGCAACATTCGCCCGATCATCGGCTATGTCCACACCGGGATCGAGAAGACCGCCGAGACCAAGCAGTACTGGAAGGTGATCCCGGTCGTGGAGCGGATGGACTACTTGTCCTACTACTTCAACGCGATGGCCTACTGCGGCGCGGTCGAAAATCTGCTCGGCATCGAGGTGCCACCGCGCGCGCAGTACCTCCGGGTGATCCACCTCGAGCTCAACCGGATCATGTCCCATCTGGTGTGGCTCGGGACCAGCGCCCTCGACCTCGGCGCGATCTCGATGCTCTGGTACTGCTTCCGCGAGCGCGAGAGCGTGCTCGACCTGTTCGAGATGTCCTCGGGACAGCGAATGCACACCCGATACATCCAGGTCGGCGGCGTGTTCGAGGACATCCCGGTCGGCTTCGCCAAGAAGCTCCAGGCCTTCCTCAACGAAATGCCTCGGCGGGCCGATCAGTACGCCGATCTGCTCGAGCAGAACGAGATCGTGCTCGAGCGCCTGCGGGGCACGGGGATCGTGGACCAGGACACGTTACTGGGGCTCGGCGTAACCGGCCCACTGCTCCGGGCCACCGGCAATCCCTGGGATCTGCGCAAGGCCGCGCCGTACTCGAGCTATGACCACTTCGAGTTCAAGATCCCGGTCGGAACCGTGGGCGACAACTACGATCGCTTCCGCGTCCGCCATGCCGAGTTCTACGAGTCGGTGAGGATCATCCAGCAGGCGCTCGACGGGCTGCCCGAGGGACCGTTCATCACCCCGGACCGGAAGGTCGCGCTGCCGCCGCGCCACGAGCTGGCCACCAGCATGGAGGCGCTGATCCACCACTTCAAGCTCGTCACCGAAGGGTTTCGCGTCCCGCCAGGCGAGACCTACCACGCGATCGAGGGACCCCGCGGCGAGACCGGCTGCTTCGTTCGCGCCGACGGGTCGGCCAAGCCGGCTCGCGTCCACATGCGCGACCCCAGCTTCAGCAACCTCCAGGCGCTCGCACCGATGGTCCGGGACGGCTACATCGCCGACCTGATCGCGAGCCTGGCGTGCCTCGATCCGATCCTGGGCGGGATCGACCGATGAGCACGGGCCCGTACCTCAGCGACCCTCGTCTCGATCCCGAGAGCAGCCAGGGCGCGGCCGGAAACCCCCGCCGGCGCCGCACCACCGCACCCGTCCCGCGTTTCGCCCACGGCTCGCGCGTGCCAGGATGGGACGAGGCAGCGGACCTGTCGAAGCCGCCGGCTGAGATACCCGACCCGGCCATCACGCCGGTCCCCGACGAGCTGCGAGCCACGATCACCGCCGCCATGGCGAAATACCCCGACCGCCGCTCGGCCGCCATCCCGGCTCTCCACGCCGCCCAGCAGGTGCATGGCTGGTGTTCGCCGGAGGCGATCGACCAAGTGGCCTCGGTGATGCAGGTGACCCCGGCCTATCTCGAGTCGGTCGCCACCTTCTACGACATGTTCTGGACCGAGCCCAAGCCGCCCAACGACGTGTTCGTGTGCACGAACATCACGTGCTCGCTGCTCGGCGCCGACGAGTTCTTCGAGGCGATGAAGACGGCAGCCGAGGAAACCGACATCGTCCACGTGGTCTCGTTCGAATGCCTCGGCGCCTGCGACATCGCGCCGATGGCGTCGGTCAACGGGGAGTACGTCGGTCCGCTCAACAACGACGACGCCCGGTTGATCGTCGAGGATCTCGAGGCTGGCCGCCCGGTGCTCGAGCACAAGCAGCTCCGCTACCGCCGGTCGATGGATCCGCAAGTGAACCCCCCAGTAGTAGACGAACTCGTGCCCGCGGGGGACGAGGCAGGCGAGACCGGCCAGGCCGGCAAGGAGGAATCGGATCAGTGACGCTGCTGCTGTTCGACCACATCGACGAGCCCGGGCTAAACACGCTCGAGGTCTATCGGCGCTTCGGCGGCTACGAGTCGCTGCGTAAGGCGCTGTCGATGACGCCCGAAGAGGTGCTCCAGAACATCATCGACGGCGGCATCCGGGGCCGCGGCGGCGCCGGCTTCCCGGCCGGCCGGAAGGCCTCGTTCCTGCCCCATGGCGACATGGACAAGTACCTCGTGTGCAACGCCGACGAGTCCGAGCCGGGCACGTTCAAGGATCGGGAGCTGATGCAGAAGAGCCCGCACATGCTGATCGAGGGGATCCTCATCTCCACCTACGCCACTGGTATCAGCCGGGCGTTCATCTACATCCGCGGCGAGTACGCGCTCCAGGCCGACATCGTCGAGGCGGCGATCGTGGAGGCCGGGGAGGCCGGTCTGCTCGGCGAGAACATCCTCGGCTCATCGCACTCGCTCAAGCTCGTCCTGCACCGCGGCGCCGGCGCGTACATCTGCGGCGAGGAGACCGGCCTGCTCGACTCGCTCGAGGGCAAGCGCGGCAACCCACGGCTGAAGCCCCCGTTCCCGGCCATCGAAGGGTTGTACGACGGCCCGACGTTGATCAACAACGTGGAGACGCTCGCCTCGTTGCCGACGATCATCCGATTGGGGGGCCCGGAGTACGCCAAGCTCGGCACCCAGGGCTCCACTGGGACGAAGGTGGTATCGGTGTCCGGCGACGTGCAGCGACCGGGGAACTACGAGATCGATCTGGGACTGTCCTCGCGGGACCTCATCTACGGGCTGGCGGGGGGCCTACGAGAAGGGTGCGAGATCAAGTTCTGGTTCCCCGGTGGGTCCAGCTCCCCCGTGATGACGAAGGACGACCTGGACATCCCCTACGACTTCGACAGCATGGCCAAAGCCGGCTCGATGATCGGCTCGGGCGCGGTGATCGTCGTCGACGACACTCACTCCGTGCTCGAGGTCGCGCTGAAGGTGGCCAAGTTCTACGCCCACGAGTCGTGCGGCAAGTGCGTCCCCTGCCGCGAGGGGACCAACTGGACGGTGAAGATGCTCGAACGGATCGCCAGCGGCGAGGCCACCCCGATGGACCTCGACATCATGGCCTCGGTCCAGGATCACATCATCGGCAACTGCCTGTGCGTGCTGGGCGACGCGATGGCGATGCCGATCGCCTCGATGATTCAGAAGTTCCGCCCCGAGCTCGAGGCCGAGATCGAGGCGGCGCGCGAGCGGGCCGGTGCCGCCTCGGTCGAGGATGTCATCCCGATCGGAGTCGCCGACGAGCACGCGGGTCCGGTTCCCGTCCATTAAAAACCCGAAGGCGCAATGCCCAGACCCGCGCAGAAAACCATTCAGCTGACGATCGACGGCCGTGAGGTCGAGGCGATCGAAGGCATGATGCTGGTCGACGCGGCCAAGCACGGGGACGTCGAGATCCCCTATTTCTGTTACGAGCCCAAACTCGGAAACCCGGTCGGCGCATGCCGGATGTGCCTGGTCGAGATCGAGGGGATCCCCAAGCTCCAGACCTCGTGCTCGACCCCGGTCAAGGACGGGATGGTCGTGCACACCCAGACCGATCGCGTCCACACGGCGCAGCACGCAGTGGTCGAGTTCCTGCTCGTCAACCATCCGCTCGACTGTCCGGTGTGCGACAAGGGTGGCGAGTGTCCGCTGCAGGACATCACCTTCGGTTGGGGGCTCGGAAAGTCTCGCTTCATCGAACCCAAGCGTCATTTTGTGAAGCCGCTGGCGCTCTCGCCGCTGGTGGCGATCGACCGCGAGCGGTGCATCCTCTGCTATCGGTGTGTGCGCTTCTCGCAGGAGATCGCCGAGGACTATCAGCTGATCTTCACGGAGCGCGGCGCCCACACGTTCGTGGGCACGTTCGACGGCCACCCCTACGTGGCGCCGTTTAGCGGCAACATCATCGAGCTGTGCCCGGTCGGCGCGCTCACCTCGCAGCCATACCGGTTCCGCGCCCGGCCGTGGGACATCGAGGGAGCCGGAGGTATCTGCACCCTGTGCCCCTCGCAATGCAACGTCACCTTCACCGTGCGTGACGAGAAGGTGATGCGCGTGCTCGCCCGCGACCCCGTCCACGCCGAGGTCGATGACGGGTGGTTGTGCGACAAGGGTCGCTTCGCCTACCAGGCGATGCACGTCGACGAGCGGATCACGCGGCCGCTGGTCCGCGACGGCGGCGAGTTGCGCGAGGTCTCCTACGCGCGGGCGCTCGACGTGGCGGCCGGACTCGGCCGCCACCGCGGGCACGCCGCCGCGCTGGTCGGCGGGCAGGCTACCGACGAGGAGGGCTTCCTGCTGCAGCGCCTATGGCGCGAGGCGCTGCGATCCAACGACATCGACTCGCGCGCCGCCGGACCGGTGGGGCTCGGCACCGCGCGAGCGCTCGCCGATCCGGCACTCCAGGCGGACGTGCCCGATCTCGAGTTCGCTCACACGGTGCTCGTGATCGGCTGCGAGCTGCTCGACGATGCGCCGATCCTCGACCTCCGCGTCCGCAAGGGCGTGCGCCGACACGGCGTCCGCCTCGGTCTCATGACCGCCCGTCCCAGCTCGCTGGACCCGCGCGCGGGACGCGTGCTGAGGTTCGCTCCCGGCGAGGAGGCCGGCGCGCTGGCCGCGCTTGACCTCGCCCTGACCGTGGACCGCAGCGAGCTCGACCCGGCATCCGCCGGGCTGGCCCAGTTCCTGCGCGACGGCGGCGAGGACATCGTGATCGTCTGGGGCGAGCAGGTGCCGCCCGAGGCACTGCCCCACCTGCTCAGCATCGCCCGCCGGCTCGGGCTGGCCGGGCGCGACGGCGCGGGACTGCTCGAGATCCCCGCCGGCGCCAACGGCCGCGGCTTGCGCGAGGCCGGCGTCGTCCCCAACGCCGGCCCTGGCTACGCAGAGCTGGGCGCCTCTGGTCGCAGCGCCACCGAGATCGCCGTGGCGGCCGCCGGCGGCGAGCTCACCGCCCTGTGGCTGTTCCAGACTGATCCGGTTCGCGACCGGCCGGACCGCGAGCTGTGGAACCGCGCCCTGCAGCACGCCGCGCTCGTGGTCGCCCACGCGTCGGTGCTCACCGACGGGATCCGCGAACACGCCAATGTCATCTTCCCGGCCGAGTCCTACGCCGAGAAGGAGGGCACGGTCGTGCACCCCGACGGCCGCCTCCAGCGGTTGCGTCGCGCGATCGCGCTGCCGGGCGACGTGCGCTCCGGGTGGCGGGTGGTCGCCGACGTCGCCGCGCGCCTCGGGCTCGACCTCGACGCGTCGACCAGCGGCATGGCCTCGAGCCAGCTGTTCGACGCCGTCCCGTTCTACTCGGGCCTGACGGTCGACGGGATCACCGGCGATGGGATCCGCTGGCCCGCCCGGGAGCAAGCCAGCGCCTTCCCGGCCGGCGACGCGCCGGCCCCCACGGCGCCGCCGCTCGAGTTTCCCGCGCCGGACAACGGAGCGCTGCGACTGGGCCGCTACCGTCCGATCTGGGCCGCGCCCGAGGTCGAGATCTCGCCCGCGCTCCAGTTCACGGTCGCCCGTCAGCGACTCGAGCTCTCGCCCGAAGATGCGCGCCGGCTCGGCATCGCCGATCGCGAGACCGTGCGGGTCTCGCAGAACGGGACCCATCTGGAGGCGGAGGCGGTCGTCCGGACCGGGGTCGCCCCCGGCGTTGGCTTCCTCGCCGACGGGATCGAGACCGATTCGGCCAACCGGCTCACGGAGCCTTTGATCGAGGTCCGCAAGGCATGATGATCCCGATCGGAGACGTGAACTACGCCGAGCCCTGGTGGATCCAGATCATCAAGGCGCTCCTGATCTTCGTCGTCGCGTTCGCGATCCTGCCGATGCTGACCGTCTACGAGCGCAAGCTGCTCGGCCGCTTCCAGGCCCGCTACGGCCCCAACCGAGTCGGCCCGTACGGACTCGGCCAGCCGATGGCCGAGATCGTCAAGTTCGCGATGAAGGAGCCGTTCCGCCCCGCGGCGTCGGTCGGTGTCCTGTTCCGGATCGCGCCCGCGATCGCGATCCTCACCGCCGTCGGCGCGCTGGCGATCATTCCGTGGGGGAGCGTTCAGAACATCTTCGGCACGCCGGTCGGCCTGTACGGAATCGACGTCTCGATCGGGCCGCTGTACGTGTTCGCGCTGGCCGGCATCTCCTTCTACGGGATCATGCTCGGCGGTTGGGCGTCGGGCTCGAAGTACTCGTTCCTCGGCTCGATGCGCGGCGCCGCGCAGCTGATCTCCTACGAGGTCTCCCAGGGCCTCGCGCTCGTTGGCGTGGTGATCACCGCCCAGACGCTGTCGCTCGTCGGGATCGTCAACGCGCAGAAGGGAATGTGGTACTTCATCCCGCAGTTCGTCGGGTTCCTGATCTTCCTCACCGCTTCTTTTGCCGAGACGAACCGGACCCCGTTCGACCTCGTCGAGGCCGACGCCGAGCTCGTGGGCGGCTACTTCACCGAGTACGGAGGGACGCCGTTCGTCGCCTATCTGTTCTCGGAGTACATGAACATGTTCGTCGTCTCGGGGATCGTGGTGACGGTGTTCTTCGGCGGCTGGCTGCTCCCGTTCGGCATCCATCCACCGGGTTGGGTCGATCCGTTCGTCGTCCTAGCCAAGATGATGGTGTTCATCACCTTCTTCATCTGGATCCGCGCCACGCTGCCCCGCCTGCGCTACGACCAGCTGATGTCGTTCGGCTGGAAGATTCTCCTCCCGCTCGCCACGCTGAACCTGCTAGTAACCGCGATCATCGTCGCTTCTTAAATGACTCCTTACGAACCTGGCCAAGACGTAGTCGAAGTGATGCGCCACCCGCCGCGCGGCGCCGCAGCCGGTACCTACCGGGTCTTCGGCGAGACGTTGCGAGGGTTGAAGACGACCTTCGCACGGATCGTCGAGGGGCCGGTGACGATCCAGTACCCCGAGGAGAAGACACCGGTCTACCCGCGCTTCCGCGGCCGCCACAAGCTCCACCGCTTCGAGGACACCGGCCTCGAGAAGTGCGTCGGCTGCTCGCTGTGCGCCGCCGCCTGCCCGGCCGACTGTATCCGCGTCGTGGCGGCCGAGAACACGATCGAGAACCGCGTCTCGGCCGGCGAGCGTTACGCCGCCGTGTACGAGATCAACCTCAGCCGCTGCATTTTCTGCGGGTACTGCGAGGTCGCGTGCCCGTTCGACGCGATCACCATGGGCCATGACTACGAGATGTCGGATTACACCCGCTCCGACCTGATTTTCACCAAGGAGATGTTGCTGGCCGAGCCGATCGAGCGCACGCCGCTGCGCGCGGAGGGCGAGTGAGCGCGGTCATCTTCTTCATCGCCGCGATCGCCGCCCTGGCCGGCGCGATCGGCGTCGTCGCCTTGCGCAACCCGTTCTACAGCGTGCTGGCGCTCGTCTGCCATCTGGTCGCGCTGGCGGCGCTGTTCCTGCTGCTGCGAGCGGAGTTCCTCGCCGCCGCCCAGGTCATCATCTACGCCGGGGCGGTGATGGTCATGTTCGTGTTCGTCGTCGCCTACGTCGGCGGTGGCGAGGAGGTGACCAGCGGGGTCGCGCTCCGCATCCTCGGGCCGCTGTTCGCGCTGGCGCTGGCGGTCGAGTTGTGCATCGCGATGCTCGGTTCCGCGCTCAGCGGCATCAAGGGCAAGGGCGCCCCGTACCAGCAGGGCTTTGGCACACCGGCCCACATCGGAAAGCTGTTCCTGACGACCTACCTGTTCCCGTTCGAGGTGGCGTCGCTGCTGCTGCTCGTTGCGGCAATCGGTGCCCTCGTGCTGGCCCGCCGGCGGCGCGGCCTCGAACCGCGCGACGAGGAGGCGCTGATTGCCGTCCTGACGCCGCGGCCGGCATACACAGGCACGATGGCCGAGGGCGCCGGCAGCCGGATAGCGGCGCCGGCTGTGCCCGAACCGGTCGAGGTCGCGGGCACCGGCGCCGCGCGGAGTCCCGGCTCGGGATCAAACCCCGAAGGCGGCTGGTGAGGGCCACGGGCTGATGGCGATCGGTTGGTACCTGGTCCTGTCCGCGCTGATCTTCTGCATCGGCGCCGGCGGCGTGCTCACGCGCCGCAACCCGCTCGTGATCCTCCTCTGCCTCGAGCTGATGCTCAACGGCGCCAACCTCGCCCTGGTCGCCTTCGCGCGGATGTGGGGCGGCGAGTCCGGGCAGGTGTTCGCGCTGATCGTGCTCGTGGTCGCGGCCTGCGAGGTGACGGTGGGCCTGGGCCTGATCGTCGCGCTCTACCGGCGACGGCTGCCGATCGACGTCGATGAGTTGACCGAGCTCCAGGGATGACGGCCGGCGTGATCCTGCGGAGGGCCACACGATGAGCCCCACCACCTTTGGCTGGCTGATTCTCGTCCCGCCGCTGATCGGGACGATCGTGCTCGGCCTCGGCTACAAGTGGTGGCCCGGCAGGGTCGCCGGGTGGATCGGCACGTTCGCGATCGGGCTGTCGTTTGCCTTCAGTGTGGCGACGCTGATCACGATCCTCCACCGCAACCCGGCCCATCGCGAGCTCACCTCGAGCCTGTGGAGCTACGCCAACGCGGTTGGCCTCGACGCCAAGCTCTCGATCCTCGTCGACCCGCTGTCGGTGTTCATGGTGCTCGTGGTCAGCGGGGTGTCGACGCTGATACACGTCTACTCGGTCGCCTACATGCAGTCCGATCGCGGCTACTCGCGCTACTTCGCCTACCTCAACTATTTCGTCTTCTCGATGCTGCTGCTGGTCCTGGCCGGCAACTTCATCCTGTTGATCATCGGCTGGGCGTTCGTGGGCGCCGCCTCCTACCTGCTGATCAGCTTCTGGTACCGGCGCAAGACGGCCACCCGAGCCGGCCTCAAGGCGTTCGTTATCAACGTGGTCGGCGACGTCGGCCTGGTGCTGGGCACGTTCTTCATCTTCACCCACACGGGCACGGTCAACTTCGTCCAGGCGTTTGCCGACACCCCGCACACGTTTGCCCACAACGGCGTCCCGATCGTCGCCGCGTGCCTGCTGCTCGGCGTCGGCGCGTTCGCCAAGTCCGCCCAGATCCCGCTCCACACGTGGCTCCCGGACGCCATGGAGGGCCCGACTCCCGTGTCCGCGCTGATCCACGCTGCCACCATGGTCACGGCCGGCGTGTACCTGATCGCGCGCATGCACCCGCTGTTCGACTGGGGCCCCACGGCGGCCGACGTGACCGCGATCGGGGGCTGTCTGACGCTGGTGATCGCGGCCACGATCGCGCTCGTCCAGGTCGACCTCAAGCGCGTGATCGCCTACTCGACGATGTCCCAGATCGGCTACATGATCATGGCCGTCTCGGTGGGCGCGTTCTCCGCCGGTCTGTTCCACCTGATGACACACGCGTTCTTCAAGGCGCTGTTGTTCATGTCGGCCGGCTCGGTGATCAGCGCGATGGCCGGCGAGCAGTCGATGGACAAGATGAGCGGGTTCCGCAAAGCGATGCCGTTCACCTTCATCTGCTTCCTCGTGGGAGGCCTGGCCCTCTCGGGCCTGCCGCCGTTTTCGGGCTGGCTATCGAAGGACGACATTCTCGGATTCCTCGAGTACCGGGGCGGTGTCTGGATCTATCTCGGCATCGCCGGCTATATCGCGGCCTTCCTCACCGGGATCTACACGTTCCGGATGATCTTCCGCGTGTTCTTCGGAGAGCCCTGCGAGGAGGCGCGCGAGCTCGAGCACGGCCACCTCGCCCACGCCGAGGTCCCGTTCAATCCCGGGACGCACGAGCAGGAGGACACCGACGTCGGCTTCCCCGGCCCCGTCCATCACATCGCCGAACGGGACCCTCCCATGAAAGTCGCGATGGGGACCCTCGCGGTCCTCGCGCTGATCGGCGGCTTCATCGAGATTCCCGGGGTCGACGACGGCATCGCGAAGTTCTTGAGTCCGGTGTTCGCCGACTCGTCGGTTGCCCAGCACATGCCGACGACCTCGGATGATTGGATCGGTCTCGCGGTCGGCGCGGTGATTGCGCTCGCGGCAATCGGCGTCGCCTACCGGATCTGGATCGTGGCGCCGGGCACGTCGACGCGGATCCGCGAGCGGCTGTCCGCGATCTACACCTTCCTGTGGCACAAGTGGTACTTCGACGAGCTGATCGACTGGGCGATCGTGCGGCCGTCGCTGTGGTTCGGGCGGTTCGCCGAATCGGTGCTCGAGCGCGTCGTGATCGGCCGCGGGGTAACCGACGGGACGACCGACGCCGTGCGGGCGGGCTCGGCCGCCGTCCGCCGCGCCCAGACCGGCTTCCTGCGCTACTACGTCGCGCTGATGGTCGTCTGCGTGGCCGGCGTGGCGCTGTACTTCCTGATCACTTCGACGCTGTGATGACCACTTCGCGACCCACATCTCGGAGAGCGCGAACGTGACCCTTTCGATCCTGATCTGGCTGCCGCTCGCCATCGGGCTCGTCGTATCGGTACTCCCGGCGCAGGCGGTCGGGAAGGTGGCGGCGGTTGGAAGCCTGGTCACGCTCGGCATCGCCGTCTCGTTCCTGGCCCGCTTCAAGCTTGGTCACTCGGGCCTCCAGTTCGTAACCGACAAGGTCTGGATCTCGGCCCTCGGGATTCACTACAAGCTCGGCCTCGACGGCCTCAACGTGGCCCTGGTCGTGCTCACGACCGTCCTCTTCAGCGCCGCGATCATCTACGCCTCGTTCCGCGAATGGGACCGACCCGGGATGTTCTACTTCTGGTTCGGCCTGGCCGAGAGCGCCGTGCTGGGAGCGTTCTGCGCCCAGGACCTGGCGCTGTTCGTCGGCTTCTTCGATCTGATGCTGATCCCGTTCTACTTCCTCACCGGGATGTGGGGCACGGGCGACCGCGTCCGCGGCACCACCAAGCTCGTGATCTACACCTTGGTGGGGTCGTTCTTCATGCTCGCCGCCGCGATCGCCACCGGCGTGCTGGCCTCCGAACGCCACGGGACGAACCTCACCTTCGTCATCTCCTCGCTCCAGCACCTGCCGCTGTCGCACACCGAGCAGGAGTGGGTCTTTCTCGCCTTCGCGCTCGCGTTCGTGATCAAGATGCCGCTGGCGCCGTTCCACGGCTGGCTCGCCGACGGCTATAAGTCGATGCCGATCCCGGCCGTGGCCGTCTTCTCGGGCGTGGTCTCGAAGGTCGCCGCCTACGGCTTCCTGCGGGTCGCCCTGCCCCTGTTCCCCTTCGCCGCGGTCCACTTCCAGGTGCTAATGCTGCTGATTGCCCTGGTGTCGATCGTGTGGGGAACTTCGCTCGCCTTCACCACCGGCGACGCCCGCCTCGTCGTGGCCTATTCGAGCGTCGCCCAGCTCAGCTTCATCACGCTCGGGATCTTCTCCTTGACCTCGCAGGGCGGCGAGGGAGCACTACTCCAGATGGTCAACCACGCGCTGGTCACGGCGCCGCTGTTCTTCATCGTCGCGGCCTTGGCCGCGCGCGCCGGCGGCTCGGAGCTGCTGCGTGACATGGGCGGGATCTCGTTCCGCGCACCGGTGCTCGCGGTCCTGTTCCTGATCGTCGCGCTGGCCTGGCTCGCGATGCCCGGCTCGGCCAACTTCATTGGCGAGTTCTACATCCTCCTAGGGGTCTTCAAGGCCAAGCTGGCGATCGCCGTGATCGCCTTCGCCGGCGTCGTCGGCGCGGCCGTGTACGCGCTCCGCGAGCTCATCAGCTCGATGCAAAACCGCGTCGGACCCAGGGTGGACTCTCGCGAGATCCGGCTCACCGAGGCGATTCCGATTGTCCCGATCGTGTTTGTGATCCTGGTGCTCGCCTTCTATCCCCAGTTCCTGCTCAAGCGCTCGGAGCCATCGGTGCAGACGCACACCGAGCTTGTGAGCTCGGTCGACCCGCCATGATCGCCCTCGCCGCCACGCAGCACATCAAGGGGCCGCACATCGACTGGGTCGGGCTCGCTCCGATGGTCATCCTCACCGGGGGAGCGCTGATCGTCCTGGCCGTCGGGCTCCTGCGCTCGCAGTGGGTGCGCGAACAGGTCGTGCCGCTGCTGGCCATCGTCACGCTCGCCGCCGCGATGGTGTTCTCGATCATCCACTTCAACCATCACGCGTCGATCATCTCGAACGCGCTACGAATCGACGGCCTGTCGCTAGTGCTCGACTTCGTGTTCTACGTCGCCGGGATCACCACCGTAGTGCTCTCCTGGCGCGCGGTGGCGCCGCGCGAGGCGGGGCAGGGCGAGTACTTCGGGCTGCTGCTGTTCAGCGTGCTCGGGATGACGATCTTCGTCGCCGCCCAGAATCTCGTTACGTTGTTCATCGGCATCGAGCTGCTGTCGATCCCGCTCTACATCCTCTGCGCCACCGAGGTGAAGCGCGAGGCGTCGCTCGAATCGGGACTCAAGTACCTCGTGATCGGCTCGGTCGGATCGGCGACCCTGGTCTACGGCCTGGCGCTGGTCTACGGCGCCACCGGCTCGACCGACTTCAACACGATCGGTCAGGCGGTCTCTACCGGCAAGCTCTCCGGCGGCGTGCTCGGCGACCCGCTGCTTTTGACCGGCCTCGGTCTGGTGATCGTCGGCTTCGCCTTCAAGGCCTCGGTGGCGCCGTTTCACCAGTGGACGCCCGACGTCTACGAAGGCGCGCCGACCCCGATCACCGGGTTCATGGCCACCGCCACCAAGGCCGCCGCGCTCGGCGCGTTCCTGCGCTTCTTCGACGTCGCCGCGATCGGCGCCCAGCCCAAGTGGGCGCCGCTGCTCGCCGCCGTCGCCGCGATCACGATTATCGTCGGCAACGTCGGCGCGCTCGGCCAATCGTCGCTGAAACGGATGCTCGGCTACTCCGGTGTGGCCCAAGCCGGGTACATGTTGGGCGGCGTGGTGGTCGGGTCACAGCTCGGCATCCAGGCCACCGTCCTCTATATCCTGTTCTACCTGGCCATGAACCTGGCCGCTTTCGCCGTGATCATCGCGGTCGAGCGCGGCGGTGACCCGCAGGACGACATCGGTGGCGACGACATCAGCGCGATCGCGGGCCTCGGCGCGCGCCAGCCCTGGCTCGCCTGGCCGTTGACCATTGCGATGTTGTCGCTGGCGGGCATCCCCGGCACCGTCGGCTTCATCGGTAAGTTCGAGCTGATCAACGCGCTCGTCTCCGGCAACTACACGTGGCTGGCGATCGTGCTCGTGATCGGGTCGATGATCTCGCTCGGCTACTACCTGCGGGTCGTGGCGACGATGTGGATGGGTGGCGCGGTCACGCGCCGGCGCGCCGGGTTCGCTCCGATCGCCGGCGGGTCGATCGAGGCGGACGCCGGTGGCACCGACGGAGGCGGCGAGGGCGGCGAGGGATCCGACGGGGCGAGCGTGTGGCCGGGCCCGTCCGGGTCGGTCCGTGACGCCGAGGTCGTGTTCGTGGGCGTCCTGTTCGCCGCCGCGTGCATCTTCTTCGGCATCTTCCCGACGCCGCTGTTCCACCTCAGCGCCCACGCGGCGCACGCGATCACCGGCCTGTTCTGAGGCTAAGGGCTCACGACCAGGTCGGCCGACGTCGCCGGTACGATCCGCCCCCCGTGGACTATCCGGTCGAGACCTTCACCGAGGCCGAGCGCCACCGCCTCCTCGCCCACTTCACGAACCTCGACCGCCCGGTGTTTGCGCTAGTCAACCTGCCCGAGACGGTCAAGGGCGCGCTGTTCGCTCGCTATTCGCGTTACTCCGGAACCCTCCGGCGGCTGTTCCTGGATGAGTTCGCCGACGACGTGGCGGCGCCGGAGGTGGCTTGGGACACCGACGAGGGACAGCGGGCCGCGCAGCTATACGAGCGGATCTTCGTCGGCTACGGTGATGACTCGGTGGCGCAGCTCGGCGGCGCACACATCGCCTGCGAGTGGGTGTCCAACGTGCTCACGAAGGTGCTCCAGCGCCCGCGACTCGGCGCCTACCTCGAGCAGTCGACTCGCTACATCGCCTACGACGCGCCGATGCCCGGTCGCCGGGGCGACTACCGCTACTACCGCGACGAGGAGCTGGGCCCTGAGTACGTCGCCGCCATGGACGGCCTGTTCGCGATCTATGCCGCCGCGCTGCCGCGCGTCAGCCGGTGGGCCGAGGATGAGTTTCCCCGCCGCGACGACGAGGCGCCGGCAGCCCACGCACGCGCGATCAAGGCCAAGGCGCTCGACCTGATCCGAGGCCTCCTGCCCGCCAGCTCGCTCTCGCACATGGGCATCTTCGCCACTGGCCAGACCTACGAGCAGTTGATCCTCCACCTCCTCGCCAACCCGCTCCCCGAGGCCCAGCGATACGGCAGGATGATCCTCGCGGAGATGCAATCCGTGATGCCCAGCTTCGTGGCCCGGGTCGACCGTCCGGATCGCGGTGGCGCCTGGATCGAGTACCTGGCTGGACGCGCCGGGGCCGGCGAGCGGTGGGCGCGCCGCCTCGGGCTCGAGGCCGACGACACCGGCGGCGCTCCCTCCGTGAAGCTGCTCCGGGTCGAGGGCGAGGAGGAGGATCTGCTCGCCGCGCTGCTGTTCGAGGCCAGTGCCGCTTCCGAGCGTTCGATCCGTGAGGCGGTCGAGGCGCTCGACGAGGACGAGCGGGCCGCGATCCTCGCCGACTTCGTCGGCGCGCGCGCCAACCGCCGCCATCGGCCGGGCCGGGGGTTCGAGGCGCTGCGCTACCGCTTCGAGATCGTCTCCGACTACGGCGCCTTCCGTGATCTGCAGCGCCATCGGATGCTCACCGTGCAGTGGCAGCCGCTGACGCCAGATCTCGGCGCCGGAGTACCGGAGCAGGTCGAGCTGGCCGGCTGCGGCGGGGACTACCGCCGCGCGCTTGACCTCTCGGAGCGCGAGTATCACCGCCTCGCCGACCGCGGGCTCGCCGCGCTGGCGCCCTACGCGCTCTGCCTCGGATACCGGATCCGGTACATCCTCGATCTCAACGCTCGCGAGGCGATGCACCTGATCGAGCTGCGCTCCGGGCGCGAGGGCCACCCTAGTTACCGCGCCGTCGCCCATGAGCTCCACGCCCAGATCGCCGCTGTGCATCCGGCCGTCGCGCACGCCATGTCCCACGTCGACCGGGAGACCGAGCCGCGGCTCGAGCGAATCCTCTCGGAGATGCGCGCCCAGGCGCGGACCGGCTGACCGAGCGCGAAATCCCCGCAAACGCGAACCCGGCCCGGCCCGACCCCGTCGGCTGACACAATTCACGCGGGGATGAGCGACGGTGTCCGCGAAAATCGCCAGCTCCGGTCGCCGCTGACGCCGGGGGAGCTCAGCGCCAGGCGCCGGGCGGTTCGCCGCCGCCGTACGCGCCGGCGGCGCGTAGCTGCCCTGACGGGGCTGGCCGCGGTCGTGGCCGTGATCGCCCTGATCGTGATCGGCACCGGCAGCAGCAGCAGTGGCCCGGCGCCCGTCGCCAGCGGAACGACTCAGTCCGCCACGGCGAAGAACAAGCCCCCCGCTGATCGGCGGCCTCGCCCCAAACCGAAGCCCCCGACCGAGGCTCAGCTCGTAGCGCCGATTCTGGCCTACACGTCGTACGTGCGGCTGGCGGGTGATCGCAAGCGCGAGGTGGCGCTGTCGTTCGACGACGGGCCCAGCACCTACACGCCGCAGATCCTCGCCATCTTGCGGCGGACGCACACGCCGGCCACGTTCTTCGTGATCGGTCGCTCGGCAAAGGTGTACCCGCAGTACGTCCACGACGAGGCGGTGGCCCACGATGACGTCGGTGACCACACCGAGGATCACCCGCCCCTGGACCAGCTGTCGGCCAGCGCGCAGACGGCCGAGATCACCGATGCGGCGGCGGCGATCCGCCACGCCGGCGCGCCCCAGCCCGTGCTGCTCCGGCCGCCGTATGGCGCCTTCAACGACACCACGCTGCAGATCCTCCACGACCAGCACATGCTGATGGTGCTGTGGAGCGTGGACACGTCCGACTACGAGCGTCCGGGCACCGACAAGATCATCTACACGGCGGTCAGCGGCGCTCAACCGGGCGCGGTGATCTTGATGCACGACGGCGGCGGCGACCGGTCCGAGACCGTCGCCGCGCTGCCGCGGATCATCGCGGCCCTGCGCCACCGCCACTACAAGCTGGTCACGGTGGCGCAACTGGTCCACGACGATCCCCCGCCGCACAACCAGCCGCCGCCGACGCCTCTGTCGGGCGGAATCTAACCGCCGCGCGTCGTCGGCCTCGCTGCCGAGGACGAAATTCTCAGGAAGAAGGGCGCCCCAACGAGCGTCTGAGGAGTCAAACGCCCTACAACCACGAGGTGATCACTTGAAACGCGTTCTGATCCTGATGGCCGGTATCGCAGCTCTTGCCGTCCCGGCGATGGCGGTCGCAGGCACCAGTCATCCGGCGACAATCAAGCTCGAGAAGACGAGCAAGGGGATGATTCTCGCGAGCTCGCGCGGCTGGACGATTTACATGTTCACCCACGACAAAGGTGGGAAGAACTCGTGCGTCAAGATCATGGGGTGCTCGTCCACCTGGCCGGCGGTGACCGTGAAGGGTAAGCCGGTCGCCGGACCGGGCATCAAGGCCAAGCTGCTCGGGACCACAACGCTGGCCCATGGAGTCAAGCAGGTCACCTACGCGGGCCATCCTCTGTACACCTTCGCCGATGACGGCGGTCCGCACATGACCGGCTACATCGGCGTTTCGGAGTTTGGTGGTCATTGGTATGCGCTGACCGCGTCGGGTCACGAGGTCAAGTAGACCCGCCCCGATCCTTGGCGGCAGGCCCGGGGCCCAGCCCCCAAACCTCGGGCAGTGGCACTCGGCGCCGGCCCACCTCCGGCGCCGGCAGCCGGTTCACGCCGTCAACGCAAGCCCCCGGAACCCCTTGACGGTCGGCAGGGGGCCCGGGGGCTGCGCGTGTTCAGCGTCGAAACGTCGGGGTTAGCAACCTCGTGAGACGACGGCAGCGCGCGCGGGCGGTAGCGCAGGCTAGGACGACTGTGATGGGAAGAAGTGCCAAACATATTGGGGCGGTTTCATCCGGTCATCGCAACACGATTGTGTTTTCGTGTTGATTGGAGGCGATTGGATGGCGAGGAAGCGGGTTCGGTGGTTGTGTCCGGCTGATCGTGAGCGGGTGTTGGAGCGGTTGCGGGCGGGTGATCGCGTCGCGGATATCGCTGCGGCGTTCGATGTTGGGCTGATGACGGTGTATCGGGTGCGGGATCACGCGGCGTTGGTCGGTGGGCGGGTGTCGGATTCGGGGTGGCGGCTTTCTTATGAGGAGCGGGCGCGGATCGCGGCGCGGTTGGAGTTGGGGCAGGGGGTGCGGGAGATCGCGCGGGCGTTGGGTCGCTCGCCGTCGACGGTGTGTCGCGAGTTGGCGCGTAACGGGGGCCGGGAGCGGTATCGGTCGGTGCGGGCTGAGCAGCGTGCGCAGCGGTGCGCGCGGCGGCCGAAGGCGGGCAAGCTGTCTGGCTGTGCGCGGTTGTTGGCGGCGGTCGAGGCGGGGCTTGAGGGGTTCTGGTCGCCGCAGCAGATCTCGGCCAGACTGAAGCGCGAGTATCCCGATGATGGGGAGATGCGGATTAGTCACGAGACGATCTATCGCTCGTTGTTCGTGCAGTCCCGCGGGGAGCTGCGCCGGCAGTTGACCGCGCAGCTGCGGACCGGGCGCGCGACGCGCCGGCCGCGGGGGCGGGTGGAGACGCGGGGGCGGATCGCGGGGATGGTGATGATCTCCGAGCGGCCGGCCGAGGTCGAGGACCGCGCGGTGCCCGGGCACTGGGAGGGTGATCTGATCCTCGGCGCGCGGGGGAAGTCCGCGATCGCGACGTTGGTCGAGCGGCACACCCGGTATGTGCTGCTGGCCCGCCTGGGGTATGACCGCTCGAGCGATCTGGTGATCGATGCGCTCAAGGCCCGCATCCGGGAGCTGCCCGATCACCTCGTCCGCTCGCTGACCTGGGATCAGGGCAAGGAGCTCTCCGCCCATCAGCGCTTCACGCTGGAGACTGAAATCCAGGTGTACTTCTGCGATCCGCATAGCCCGTGGCAGCGCGGCAGCAACGAGAACACCAACGGGCTGCTGCGCCAGTACCTCCCCAAGGGCACGGACCTCGCGCTCCCCAGCCAGGACCAGCTCGATCGAATCGCTGCGTCGCTCAACGGCCGGCCACGCCAGACGCTGGGGTGGATGACTCCGGCCGAGAAGCTGGCCGAGCTGCTCGGCGAGGAGGGGGTCGCCAGGAGCGCTTAAGCGCTGTTCGCCGCGCTCGCCTCGGCCTCCGGGCTCGGCTCCCGCGACGAACAGCGCTCCCCCCCCCGGGGGAGCTCCACACCGGAAGCGATGCCAGACTACGAGCACATGTTGCGCTGACCGCCTGAGGCGGCCTGGCCAAAGTCCCCAAGGCATCTCGATCGCCTCCTGCAAGACGTACGCAAGCCTCCCAACCACAACCTAGCCCACCCACGCGGACAGAAAGCGAAGCGCCCCGGCCCGCTGCTGCGGACCGGGGCGCTCGCTGAGGCGAACTCGTGCGCGCGTCGAGGACTACGACACGTGCAGCGTTGTCTTGCCCGTCATGCTGGGCCGGCCGGCCTGGCTGACCACAATCGTGACGGTCCAGTTGCCACGGGTGATCGTGCGACGCTCGCGCATCGCGATCGTGGCCTTGCGGTTGCTGATCCTGCCGTGACCAAGCGCAGCCACCTTGGAGCCGCGGGCGATACGGATCCGCATCGTGCCCTTGACGTCCTTGGCGCTGGTGATGACCACCCTGCAGGTGATCTTGCCGTGCTTCAGCGTGCAGACCACCTTGAACTTGGGCGGCTTGGCCGGGCCACCCTGCTCGATGAACCGAGTACTCACGATGCGCACGTCACCGTTGATGTCGGTCAGGGTCCAAGTTGCCTTGTACGGACCCTTCTTGAGCGCGGGGACGTTGACCCCGTTCAGTGTGTCAACGTTGCTGGCGGCGAACACGGGTGCGCCGCCGGCCGCCCGCCTGATTACCACGGCGATCTTCGACGTGGAGTCGGTCGGGATCGTCGTGTTGTTCGGGCCCGGCAGCCCGGACTGGGCGAGGGCCGTGAACGCGCCGTACACGATCTCGCCATCCATCGGCGAGGTGTTGAGCACGTCTGGAACCTCGGTCATCGTGCTACCACCGCTGAACTCGTCCGTCTGGACGATCTGATCGCTGGGGAAGCCCGCGGGATGACCGTTAGCGGGGCAGATCCCGCCGGTCAGCGCGGCGCCACCGGCCACGGCGCTGACTTCCCCGGCCGACGAGTTGGTCGGCGGCGTCGACAGCGGGGGACCGTAGTACTCGAACGGCTGGCAAGTGCCGCCGGACAACACCGACTGCTCACCGTTGATCGTCGCCCTCAGGCGCGCCACGTGCAGTGTGGTGAGCACGCGCGCGCTGTTGGACAGCCTCACCAGGTCGCCGCCCCTGACCCGTAGGGAGAGAGTGACCGTACCGGTCGCGTCGGCCGTCCCGGAGCTGTTCAGCAGGCCGTCCCTCGCCGTGTACCTGACACCGGTGACCAGCCCGGTACAAGTCACCGACCGGCCCTCCAGGTCGGCGCTGCAGGTTGGGAATCCGCTGGGGATGAAAGGCAACGGGCTCACGAACTGCGACACGGCGTCCGGCTCACCGCCCTGAACCTTGAGGTTCACCAGCGCCCCGATCGTGTTGTCATAGGCGTCCACCGGCGAGTAGGCCCGGTTGTCATTCGAGCTCGTGGTGACGACGTCGGACGGCTTGATCGTCTTGGTCTGCATCGTCGCCGCGCCGGTCGCGGTGCTGCAGAAATCGGTCGGCGTCGTCTCGCCCGACGGACCGATGATCCGGGTGCCGTTGATGAAGGCGCCCAGCACTCCGGTCTGGAAGCACGGGGCCATCGTCACGGACGGGCCGGTGACCCCAAACGGATTCGGGCCGGCCTCGTTGGTTATCCCCATGCCCAAGTCCATCGCAGTCCAGCCCGTCCAGCCGGACTCGGTGAACGGATTGCCACCGTTGCCGGTCTGGATGGCCTCATTTGTGGGCGCGCCGGCACCCGAGTAGATGACGTTGATCTGGTCCCGATCGTCCCCGACCGCGTGGCCGGGCAGAGTCACTGACCAGCTACCGTTTGCCGGGTTGGAGACCGTCGACGCATGGGCGACGACGACCTGGTCGGTTCCGGGAAGCGCGTTCGGGTTGAACGCCTCACGGACGAGCGCGACGGTCACGCCGAACGCCTTGTTCTGGCCGACGTTGCCCGAGACCGCATTGCTGAACTGCGTCAGGTTGACCTGGGGCAGCGGCAGCGGGTTGCTCGTCTGGGTCGTCGACTGGACGCACCGTCCATCGTCGTTTGACCACATGTCCTGTTCGAGCCACGGATGGCCGTCGATGACCTGATTGAACTCGGAGGTGTCCGGACCGTGGGTCCCGAGCGGCTGACCGTACTGTGAGCCGAACTCACACTTGTCGGCCACCTCGAAGCCGTTGGGGTCCATCCAGCCAACGCCCTGCGGATCCGTGATCGCTTCGACGGTCTCGTGTCCAGCGGCGTCGGTCGTCGCCTCGGCGTCGCGGTTCCCGTTGGGGTCTTTGCCGGGAGAGATCGGTCCGACCTCAATCGTCGGATCGATCGCCACGGCGTAGACCGTCACTCCATGACCGTTGATGTCGAAGTCGGAGTGGTATGCGGCAAACGCGTTGGTCCCGCACTCCCCGGGAAGGATGCACTCATCTACGCCCGGAGGCAGAAACACGAACCAGATGTTGTTCAGACCGCGTTCATTGGTCGGCGCGATCTTGTCGATCTCGGTCTGGATCTGGCCGTCGGTGATGCAGGCGAACGGCGTGTTGTTCGGCGAGGCACACTGGAGGTCGACGGCTGGATACGGGTCCGAGTCATCGATCGAATCAGTGGCCTTATTGTACGAGATGGAGTAAGACCCCGACGTAATATCGCCTGGCTTTGTCCCCTCCGCATACTGCGTTAGGACGGTGAACACACTGCAAGCCGCTGTCGTGCAGGTCTGCCCCAGCATGTCAGTGCTCCCTGCCGAGACATCCGTGAAAAAGTTCTTAATCGTGTTCTCGTAGCTCGCGACGCCGAACGCCGGCGAAGCCGGGAAGGTCTGCGTTCCTCCGTTCCAGAAGATTGTGTGAATGGTGACCCCGCCGGCCATGACCGATCCCCCGTGATAGACCTCAGGGGTGGGGGCACCGGTAGCGAGGTCCGGACTGAACTCTGGAATATCGGTTCCAGACGCCGGGTCGTACCTGAAAGGCGGGACGATTCCGAGCGCCCCCGCTATCCGTGGACGAAGCTTCGGAGACTTCGATGCGGCCGATGCTGACGATGCAAAGCCAGCCAGCACGAGACACGCGAGCGCCGCAATGACGGCGCGACGACGAGTCATGTGACTCTGTCCTCCCTCCTGTGTTGTGTAGATTCTCCTCCCGGCAGGCTCGGGGCACGCTACCGCAGCATCATGGCCGGTGCAATCCACCAGTCGGGTGACGACTGGCGGCTTAAGGACTGCTTAACGATCTAAGAAATCGCTTAAAGATCGTGAAACTCGCGCTGACGCAGCTCGATTCGCCTGATCTTGCCCGTGAGTGTCTTCGGTAGGTCACTCACGAACTCGATCTTGCGGGGATACGCATACGCCGAGTAGTGTTCGCGTACATACGCCTTGATCTCCTCGGCCAGCGCGTCCGACGCTTCGTGTCCGGCCGAGAGCACGACGAACGCCTTGACGACGTTGCCCCGGCGTTCATCCGGCGAGGCGACGGCTGCCGCCTCAGCCACCGCGGGGTGCTCGAGACACGCTGACTCGACCTCAAAAGGCCCGATCCGATACCCGGCGGAGATGATCACATCGTCCGCGCGACCCTCATACCAGTAGTAACCATCCGCGTCGGTCCTGGCGGCGTCCTTGGTATGGAACCACTCGCCCCCGAACACCGCCTCGGAATCCTCCGGCGGGCGGTTCCAGTAACCGAGCGGGTAGTGGGGATTGCTGCGCGCCTTGAGGCAGATCTCACCGCGCTCGCCGCTGGCCACTGGACGCTCGTCCTCGTCGAGAATCGCGACCTCCCAGCCCGGCAGTGGCTTGCCCATCGATCCCTCACGAACCTCCATGAAGGGGAAATTGCCGCACAGCGGATACGACTCCGTGAGACCGTAGTAGTCGAGCACGGTTACCCCGTACTGCTCGCGGAACCAGCGGATCGCCTCGGGATTCAGAGGTTCACCCGCCGAGCAGACAATCCTGAATTTCTGCGGATAGCGGCTCCCTGCGTCGGAGATCGACATCATCGAGCGGATCGCCGTCGGGGTGCCGAACACGTTGGTGACCTTGTGGCGTGAGAGGAAATCGAGCTGCTTGTGCGGGTCGAACCCGCCCTCCCGCTGGTACACGGCCTGCACCGCGCCCAGCCGCCACGGGCCAAGCAGTGGACAAATTCCGGCCGCCCACGCCCATTCCCCCATCCCGTGGAACGTCTCGCCGTCCCGGAGGTCATGGCAATAGACGAACTCCTCGTGGGCGAGGATGTAGCGATGGGCGTGGAGGATTCCCTTGGCCAGCCCCGTGGTACCCGACGAGTAGTAGAGCTGCGCCGGGTCGTCGGCCGCAGTGTCCAGGCCGGTGAACGATGTCGACCCGTGCTGCAGCAGCTCATCATCGAGGATCAGCAGATGCTCGACCAGCGAGCGCTCCATCCGGTCGGCGTTGGCCGCGTTGGTGACCAGGACCTTAGCCTGGGAGTCCGTCAGCCGGTGGCGGATCCCTTCATCGCCGTAGAGCACCGACATCGACAGGAGGATCCCGCCCATCTTCCAGGTCCCGAAGAACGCGGCGGCGGTTTCCGGAGTCGGCGGCAACAGCATCGCCACGCGATCCCCCTCCTGCACCCCATGGGCAACCAGCACGTTCGCGAACCGGTTGGAGAGGTCCTGTAGCTCGCCCCACGAGACCTCGCGCACCTGGCCCGTGAAGTCCTCGTGGATCATCGCCAGCTTGTCGCGCGGGTGCCGGTCGCACACGTCAGCGGCGATGTTGTAACGGTCGGGCACCTCCCAGCGGTGCGCCGCGCAGGCCTCGTCGTAGGACGTAATCGTCGATGTGGAGCTCATCCGAGGATCATCGCGCCCGCGCGCGCGGGACACAAGCCTCGCGATCCGGTAAACCCGGGGCTGCGCCGGGCGAGCCAGCGAAAGTGCGCGCCCGGCGCCAGCGCACAGTAATCTTGACCTTGATCAGCCATGGTCCTCGCTTTGGGTGTCCTGCTCGGGATCGGGCTGGCTGCCATCGTCGCAGCGAGTTGGCGGCTGGTTCGGGTTCCGCGCGCGGCCCGGACCCCGACCGCGCTGGGCATGCAATCGGCGCTCCACGCGGCCACCGCCACGCTGCCCCATCTCCGCCGCGGGCTGCTGACCAGGACCGCCGAGCAGGCGGTCCCCCACCTGCGCGCGCTGACCGGCGCGGCGGCGGTCGCGCTCGCCGACACCCGCGCGGTACTGGCCATCGACGGCGAGGGCCGCGAACAGGTTCGCCCGGGCGATCTGCTGTCGAGCTTGCTCGCCCGCATGCCCGACGACCGCCTGCATATCGTGCCTGAGCTGATCTCCTCCGATCCGACTTGCCCGCTGCGCTCGGCCGTGCTCGCGCCGCTGACCGTCCAAGGCAAGCGAGCCGGGACGCTGATCAGCTTCTACCGCGCGGTCGGCCGTCCCAGCCACAACGAACTGCGGGTCGTGCAAGAGGCGGCCAGCCTGGTCTCGGCGCAAGTCGAGCTGTCGGTGGTGGCAGAGCAGGAAGAGCGCCTGGCTCAGGCCGAGCTGCGGGCGTTGCGGGCCCAGATCTCCCCGCACTTCATCTACAACGCGCTGGCCGCCGTCGCGGGTGACATCCACTCCCGGCCCGACGAGGCCCGCGAGCTGCTGTCCGATTTCGCCGAATTCACCCGCTACCTGTTCCGAGATGGCCGATCGTACGTCACCCTCGGTGAGGAGCTCGAGCACGTCGAGCGGTACCTGCGGCTCGAGCAGGCTCGATTCCGAGACAGCCTCCACGTGACGGTCGCCGTCCCGGCCGAGGCGAAGGGGGCCGTGGTGCCGGTGATGTCGGTCCAGCCGCTGGTCGAGAACGCCATCCGCCACGGCGTGGAGCGGCGAGCCGGAAGCGGGCGCGTGACGATCGCGGGGCGGCTGCTCGGCGACGACGTCGAGCTGCGGGTGATCGATGACGGGGTCGGCATCGAGCCCGAGCGGACCGCGTCCGTGCTGGCGGGCACCGGCGGCGGCATCGGTCTGTCCAACGTCGACGCGCGGCTACGGGCCACGTTCGGCGAGCGCTACGCCCTCCGGGTCGAGTCGCAGCCGGGCGAGGGCACGACCGCAGTGATGACCGTCCCGAACTTGAGGGGGCTTACCAAGGCGGCGTGAGCACCGATCTGCTCACGATCCTCGCCGTCGACGACGAGCGCAGCCAGCTCGAGGACCTCGCGCGGCTGCTGCGCAGCTCGCCTGTGGTGGAAGAGGTCGAGTGCGCGTTCGACGGCCACGATGCGCTCGTCAAGGCCTCGAGCCAGCGCTACGACGCGATCTTCCTCGACGTGCGGATGCCCGATCTCGACGGACTCGAGCTCGGCCGCGTGCTCAGGCGGTTCGCCGCCCCGCCGCAGATCGTGTTCGTGAGCGCCTATGACACCGCCGCGGTCGAGGCATTCGAGCTCCACGCGCTCGACTACCTGCGCAAGCCGGTCAGCCGCCGGCGTGTCGAGGAGGCCCTGGATCGGGTCGCGTCGGCCATCGAGGCGGGCGCCCGCGGACAGGAGACGGCGCGCAGGACGCGCTCGCGCCCACCGGCCGAGAGCGAAATGATCGCCGTCGCCAACTCCCGCAACGGCTCGATCCGGCTGGTCGCGCGCAGCGAGGTGCTCTATGCGCAGTCGAACGGCGACTTCGTCAGGATCGTGACCGCGGACGGCCGCTACCTGTTGCGCGCCACGCTGCACGAGATCGAAGAGCGATGGGAGCCGTACGGGTTCACGCGCGTGCACCGCCAATTCGTCGCCAACCTGCTCAAGGCGGTCGAGCTGCGCCCGCATCTGGGCGGAACCGCAGAACTGGCCTTCGGCGACGGCCAGACGATCCCCATCGCCCGACGCCAAGTGGCCGAGCTGGGCCGCCGTTTCGGCGTATAGATCCCAGCTCGGCCGGACGCTGCGCTACTCCGACCCCGCTCCGAAGGTCGCGATCTCCTCCTGCTCTTTCTTGCTCAGGCCCTTCGGCACGTCGCCGCGGGCCTCTTTGGTCGACTGCACCTGCTCGCGGATCTCCTCGACGACCTCGGGGTTGGCGAGCGTCGAGGTGTCGCCGACGTCCTGGAAGTTCGAGATCCCGGCGATCACGCGGCGCATGATCTTGCCCGATCGCGTCTTGGGCATGTCGGGCACGACCCAGACGTTCTTGGGCCGGGCGATCTTGCCGATCTCCTTGTCGATCGCGTCCTTGACCTTCTGCTCGATCGTTTTGTCGGCCTCGTTCCCGGGCTTGAGCGAGACGTACATCTCGACGACCTTGCCGCGGGTCTCGTCGACCACGGGCACGGCCGCCGCCTCGGCGATTTCGTCGACGGTGATGGCCGCGGACTCGAGCTCCTTGGTCCCGAGCCGGTGCCCGGCGACGTTGATCACGTCGTCGATCCGGCCGAGGATCCGGAAATAGCCGTCCTTCGCCTCCACCGCGCCGTCGCCGCACATGAACGGCCAGTCGTGCCAGTCCTTGCTGTCGCGCTTGGAGTACTTGGCGTAGTAGGTGTCGATGAAGCGGTCGTCCTGGCCCCAGACGGTCAGCATCCGGCCCGGCCACGGATTGCGGACGCAGATGTTGCCCGCCTTGTCGGACCCCCGGGGGACTTCGTGGCCGTTCTCGTCGAGGATCACGAGCTGAATCCCCAGCGCGGCCGGCCCGCAGCTACCCGGCTTCATCGGTTGCAGCCCCGGCAGCGTGCTGCCCAGGAACCCGCCGGTCTCGGTCATCCACCACGTGTCGGTGATCGCAGCCTCCCCCTTGCCCACGACCTGCCAGTACCACCGCCAGACGTCGGGCTCGATCGGCTCGCCGACCGTCGTCATCGTCTTGAAGTGATAGTCGTACTTGGCCGGCTCGTCGGGTCCGACCTTGCGCAGCATCCGAATCGTCGTCGGCGCGGTGTGGAAGATGTTCACGCCGAGCTTCTCGGCGATCCGCCACGGCCGGCCCGCGTCCGGATAGGTCGGTATGCCCTCGTACATGACGGTCGTGGTGCCGAGCGCCAGCGGGCCGTAGACGATGTACGAGTGGCCGGTGATCCAGCCGATGTCGGCAAAGCACCAGTAGGTGTCATCGGGATGGATGTCCTGGTAGTACTTCGAGGTCCCCGCCACATAGCTCATATAACCGCCGACCGCGTGCTGCGCGCCCTTCGGGCGCCCGGTCGTCCCACTCGTGTACATCAGGAACAGCGTGTCCTCCGCCGCCATCGACTCTGGCTCGACCGTCTGCCCTTCGTACTTCTCGAGCAGCTCGTCGACGAAGAAGTCGCGTCCTTCGACCATCTCGCTCTCGGAGTGGTACTCGCCGGGCACGCGGCGGAACACGAGGATCTTGTCGACCTCGATCCCTTCCTTCTTGGCCGCCTCGACCGCCTCGTCGGCCTTGACCTTGTGGTCGATCAGCTCGCCGCCCCGGTAATAGCCGTCGATCGTCACCAGCACGGTGCTGTTCGCGTCGCCCATGCGCTGGCCGCAAGCGGCGCCGCTGAAGCCGCCGAACACCTCCGAGTGGATCACTCCCAGCCGGGCGCAGGCCAGCATCGCCACCGGCAGGTCGGGGACCATCGGCAGATGAAACGTGATCCGATCCTGAGGCTTCACCCCGACGAAGTCCTTCAAGAGGGCCGCGAACTCGTTCACGCGGCGATGAAGCTCGGAGTAGGTGATCTCCTGCGTCTCCTCGTCCTCGAGCTCCGGGACCCAGATGATCGCGTTCTTATCGCCCCGTTCGTCCACGTGGCGATCGACGCAGTTCACACAGGCGTTGAGCTTGCCGCCGACCCACCATTTGAAGAACGGCGGATTGCTCGCGTCGACGACTGTGTCCCACTTCTTGTCCCACTGCAGCATCTCCGCGTACTCCACGAAGCAGTCCGGGAAGTTATCCGGGCTGAAGCGCTCGAGGATCGCCTCGTCGTTCGCGTTCGCCTGATCGATGAAATCCTGCGGCGGCGGAACGTACTCCTCCTCACGCCAGTGGACGGCGATCTGCGATTCGGATGCTTCGTCGAGCACCTCCTGCGCTGACGGTGCCTCGTCTGTCGTGTCAGCCATATAACGCCTCTCCTTGGTCCGCTAAGACGTCTGAAAATGGTGGCTCGGGCGCCGCTCGCGACGCCCGAACCTACCAATTGATGCGGTATTTCTACCCGACGCTACTACTCTTAGCCCGCCCGGTCAGCGCCGGAGCGGGAAAACGGGCAGGACCGTCCGCCCGAACGTCGAGTTCGTCACTGCGGCCAACACCGCGTACCAGGCGACGATCGCGGTGGCGAGTCCGACGTAGCCGCCGAGCTTGATCGTGCCGTTGGTGACGTTGGTCGTCCCCGCCAGGGCCGAGTTGCCGATGCCGAGGATGATGAACGTGATCGCCAGCAGCAGGAACACCAGCGCGACGACGGCGGTGGTCCGCAGCGAGGGGATGAACATCATCGCGGTGAAGATGCCCCACATCCACAAGTACAGGCCGAGCCCGCTGAAGATCTCGCCGGCGGCCTTGGCGGCGACGATCCCGGGGACGCCGATCTGGACGATGAAGAAGAACGAGATCCAGAACGCGCCGTACGAGCAGAACGCCACTGCGCCGAACGTGTTGCCGGTCCGGAACTCCCACAGACCGGCCACGAACTGGGCGATTCCGCCATAAGCCAGCGCCACCGCCGCAACCAGCGGCAGCAGCCCACCACCGACCAGGCTACCGTTGCCGACCAGGCCCGCGTTGACCAGGCTGAGTATGAACGTCGTACCCGCGAAGCCGGCCAGGCCCAGCGGCCCCGGGTCGGCCGGAATCCAGCCCGCCGCCGGCGCCGCCGGCACGGGCGCCGGTGCGACGTCAGCCTCGCGGGCGCCGATATTTGCAGCTTCCATCTATCCCTCCTACTCGACGGTTTGAAGAGCGCCCGGCAACTTGCATCGCGATCGCTGTGCCAGCAACGGCGAATCGGCGGGCGGCTCACAGGAGCGACGAACGGCTCCTCACGGGCGACGAACGGCGACCGTCGAGCGGGCGGCAGGCGCCGTCAACCCGGCCGGGCAGGCGCCGGTCAAACCCCGGCGGCGGGCACCGGTCCAACCGGGGGCGACCACCAAAGCCCGCGGGGGCGAGACTCAGTTACGCCGCTTGCGCTTGCGCTTCGGGGTCGCTGAACGCGTTCGCATCGGCGTCGGCGCCCCCACCGTCTCGGGGGCCGGAGTCGACGTGGCGGCCTTCCCCCGTCCGCCCCCGGACGAACGGATCCGCTGCTCGCGCATCGCCTGGCTGGACGGCCACGGCTCCGCCTGGCCGCTCCGCCACGCCGGCGGCACGCCGGTCGGCCACCGTCCCGACAGCAAGTAGGACAGCGCCAGCAGCCAGTAGGCCTGGACGATCGGCACCTGGGTGATCTGGAACAGGACCAGGATCGCGGCGAACACGCCGATGTAGCCCATCATCTTCGTCAGCAGACCGACGCGCATCGCGTTCAACGACACCAGCACGAACCCGACGGCCAGCATCAGCGCGCCGAGCTGGGCCACGAACGGGAGAATCACGAAGGGTCCCGAACCGGTCAGCTGATGGGCTTGCATGTAGGTCTGCGTGCCGTGGGACACGAAATCCTGGGCCTTCATCGCGATCACGATGTAGTAGCCGACGCCGGCGATCGCGGCCAGCACCGCGCCGCCCATCGCGATCCAGGCGATGAACGGCTTCAACCCCTCGTTACGCGCTCGGGCACAATCGAACAGGTACTTCAGGGTCCAGCCCAGCGCCAGCAAACCGAGGCCGTTGATCACCGAGCCGATCTGATCCAGCGGCACGCGCTTGTGGGCGGTGATCAGGTCCAGGGTGAGCTCGTTGACGCTCGTATGCGGGCCGGCGATCTGGATCACCGAGGCGACCACGAGCAGGACCGCGGCCGCCACGGCGATGGCCGCCTGGCGCATCCGGACGCGATGCTCGTAGAGAAGGCGTTCGTCGGTCGACATCGGGCCGCTTATGCTAGTCGTCATGCGCGGCTGGATGGCCGCTTCCGCGAGTCCAGGTGAATTCCGCGCCCGCCGAGTACCATTCCGAGCATGGAAGGCAGTGGCTTCGGAAATCTGTTCGGCGACCCCGACGAGTTCCAGCGCCGGCTCGGCGAATTCGCCGAGCAGATGCAAGGCGCGCAGCGACTCGCTTGGGCCGATAACGCGATCAAGCTGGCGGTCGATCTGACGGTTGCCGCCATCAATCGCGCCAATATCCAGGGGACGACCGAGCAGCAAGCAGAGCAGCTGCGCGCCGTGATGGCGGTCGTGTTCCCCGAGGCCGTGACGCTCGTGCGCGAGGCGCGCGAGGGGCTTCAGTAGACCCGGCGGTCATCCACGCGCGCCTGGCGTCGCCGGCGGCTACAGGGCGCCGAGTACAAGCTCGTCGTGCCCGGCCGGCTTGACCTTGCGGAACACGTCCTTGATCTTCCCGTTGGGGTCGATCACGAACGTGGTGCGCTCGTTGCCCATGTATTCGCGGCCATAGCGTGACTTCTTGACCCAGACGCCGTAGGCCTCCGCCACCGCGTGGTCCTCATCGGCCAGCAGCGGGAACCCCAGACCGTACTTCTGGTCGAACTTGTTGATCGCCTTGACGGCGTCCGGGGAGACCCCGAGCACCACCGCGCCCGCGTGCTCGTAGTCGCTGCGGTGGTCGCGCACGCCGCAGGCCTGGGTGGTGCATCCGGGCGTGTCCGCGCGTGGGTAGAAATAGACGACGACGGTCTTGCCCCGCAGGCCGGACAGCGACACCGGATTGCCCTCCTGGTCGTTGAGGGTGAAGTCGGGTGCTACGTCGCCGGGCTCGAGCATGACGCGGGAAGACTACTTGAGCAGACGCGACAGGCGCCGGTCCTTGAGCAGCTTGCCGTCGGTCTGGCAGGTCGGGCAATAACACATCACGTAGTCCTCGTAGAAGACGGCCTCGAGCCGGTCGCCGCACCGGGGGCAGGGCTCGCCGTTGCGGCGGTGGACGGTCAGCGGCATCGGCAGCTTGTCGGGGATCGGCAGCTTGATCGCCTGCTCGTAGTGAGCGATTGCCTCCCCGAGGCGATCGATCGTCGCCTGGCGGAGCCGCTCGGCCTCCTCGGCTTCGAGGTCGGACCCGCGCTTGAACGGAGACAGCATCGCCCGATGGAGGATCTCATCGACCCAGGAGCGACCGATGCCCGCGATCACGTGCTGGTCGCGCAGCACCGCGTAGAGGGGCCGGGCTTGATCGAGCAGCGGCTGCAGCGGAGGCGCGTCGGGCCACGCCTCGGGCCCCAGGTCGCTGAGCGTCTCCTCGCTCGCAACCTCCTCGGCCCTCAGCAGCTTGACCCACGCGCGCTGCTTGGTCCCGAACTCGCGCAGCCGCAGCTCGCGCCCGTCCTCGAGACGGACGAGCAGCCGCGAAGTCTTGTCGCGCAACGACGCACGGGTGTCGAACAGCTGCAGCCGCCCCGCCGACATCAGATGGACGAGGATCGTCAGCGACTCCTCGACATCGATCAGAAACAGCTTGCCGCGCCGCCGCGCTCCCTCGATCGTGCGGCCCTCGAGAGCGCTGAGAGGAGGGTCGTAGGTCTTCAACGCGTTGATTCCCGGCGCGAGCACGGACTCGACGCGGGCACCGGCGGTGGCCGCCCCGATCAGGCGTGCCGTGATCTCGACTTCGGGCAGTTCAGGCATCTCTCTGATACGAGCTTAGGCGACGTGACGGAATTAGCTGGTGGAGCTGGCGAGTGACTGGACGCCGCCTTACCCCCGTGCGGCCGACCGATTCGCCGGCTATTTGCGGGGTGTCGGCGCCCGTTCAAAAGCAATTGTTCATCCCCGTTGACTATTTTTTTACGAAGCCGGGAAAGACTCGCTCCCATGAGTGATCTACTGGCAATCGTGGGAGCAACCGACGACGACGACGAGCTGCTGCAGGAGATCGCGGCGCGTAGGCCCGACCGCGTGACGGTGCTCGTCGAGCAGGGCGGGAGCGACTGGGGATCAGATGAGTCGAGGTCGGGCCGCGCCCTGCGCGACCGCCTGGCCCGACTGCTGCTCGCGATCGAGCAACGCACGGGCGCGGCCGTCGTCGGCATGGCCGGGAGCCGCGACCAGCTCCGCGGCTGGCGCTTCGACCGGGTCGTGCACGCTCGGCATCCCATCGCGGCCTGACCCGTCCAGTCGCCGGCTCCTCCGCGCGCCCTGTCGCACGCGGCGCCGGGCGCTACGCTGCCCGATCATGATCAGAGGCGATCGAGCCGCCGCGTGAGCGCGACGCTGGCCCCGGACGACGTCGTACGGACCCACGCCGACGGCGCCGCAAACGATCGCGAGCCGCTGCTGGTGGTCGAGCCCCTGCGCGAGTTCCTCGGCGACAACCGGCTCGAGGCCCCGGCCGACCTCGACGCGATCCCGATCGGCGACGGCCACTCGTGCGTCACGTTTCTGCTCAGCACCGGGGTTGTCCTGCGGCGACCCCCGCGGGGCCCCTTGCCGCCCAGCGCGCATGACGTTCTCCGCGAGGCGAGGCTGTTGAGCGCCCTCGAGCCGACCGCCGTACGCACGCCGCGGGTGCTGGCGGTGGGCGACGACCCGTCGGTGATCGGAGCTCCGTTCTACGTGATGGAGCGGATCGACGGCGAGGTGCTCACCGGCACCCTGCCCGATGCGCTGAACACCCCCGAGCAGCGCGGCTTGATCGCCGACGAGCTGATCGATGCGCTGGTCGAGCTCCACGCGGTTGACTGGCAATCGGTCGGGCTCGAAGGGTTCGGCAAACCCAACGGCTACCTGGAGCGCCAGCTCCGGCGGTTCACCGGGTTGTGGGAACACAACCGGACCCGCGAGCTGCCCGAGGTTGAGCAGGTGGGCGAATGGCTGGCCGCGAACATGCCGGAGTCCCCGACCGCCACGATCGTGCACGGCGACTACCGGCTCGGGAACACGATCTTCGCCTCCCGGCCCCCCGCCCACCTGAAGGCGATCCTCGACTGGGAGATGGCCACGATCGGGGATCCGCTCGCCGACGTTGGCTACACGATGATCCACTGGATCGAGGCGGGCGACAAGATCGGCAAGTTCAACCTTCAGAACGTCACCCGCTTGCCGGGCTTCCCCTCGCGGGCGGAGATGGTCCGGCGCTACGAGGAGCGATCGGGCCGAGCGGTTCAGGCGCTGGACTGGTACATCACGCTCGCGCTGTGGAAAGCGGTCGTGTTCATGGAGGGCAACTACAAGCGTGCGCTCGCCGGATCAACCGATGACCCCTACCTGAAGACGTTCGGCGAGGGAGTCGTCGAACTGGCCGCCCGCGCGCTCGAAGTCACCCAGCACGGCTTCTGAGACTCATCGTGACCCGGTGATTACGATCACCCCGGGGACCCAAAGGGGTCGATGCACGAGGTCCAGCGCCGAACGTTGCCAATTTTCCGCCGGGGGGTGGCGGGAATTTGCCAAGCTTCGGACAGGCCGCCTCCCTGGCCCTTCCCCAGATCCAACGCCAAGCGCGCTCGCCCTCGCCAGATGATGGTCTCGAGTCCGAATACGGCCGGCCGGTCGGTCGCGCATCCGAGTGAGGGGTTTGCCATCCTCCGCGTGGGTTTGGCGTGACGCTGAGTGAGACACCGATTGACGGCGCGAGAACCGGTATCCGCTACCGGGGGCTGCTGGTCGACTACGGCGGGGTCCTGACCACCGATCTGTTCGACTCGTTTCGCGCCTTCTGCGCGACCGAGGGGTTGGCGCCGGACACCGTCAGGCGCCGCTTTCGCGAGGATCGCGCTTGTCGAGAGCTGCTCATCGGCCTCGAGACGGGCCACCTGCCAGAGGAGGAGTTCGAGCCCCGGTTCGCCGCTGTGCTCGGGGTCGAGGCGCCACACTTGATCGACCGCATGTTCGCCGGGTCGGGGCCGGACGAGCCGATGATCGAGGCGGTCCGGCGGGCGCGCGCGGCGGGGATCCGGACGGGTCTGATCTCGAACTCGTGGGGAACTCGCCGCTACGACCGGGCCCATCTCGCCGAGCTGTTCGACGCCGTGGTGATCTCGGGTGAGGTTGGTATCCGCAAGCCCGCGACCGAGATCTACGGCCTCGGCGTGCAGCGGATCGGCTTGCCGGCCGATGCCTGCGTGTTCGTCGACGACCTGCCCTTCAACCTCGAGCCGGCCAGTGAGCTTGGCATGGCGACCGTCCATCACGTGACGGCCGAGCGGACGATCGCCGAGCTCGAGGAGCTGTTCGGAGTCGGGTTGCGATGAAGCGCGTTGCGCCTCTCGTGGCGGTGGCGGCGTTGGTGGCCGGGTGCGGCAGCTCGTCGCTATCGGCCAGCCAGCTCCGCAGCCAGGCCGGTCAGGTGTGTGCGCTCGCCAGCCACCAGGCCGAACAGATCAAGGATCCGACCACGCTGAGCGGTGGCGTGGTCTTTCTGCGTGACGGTATCGCCGTCCTCTCCCCCGAGCTCCGCCAGCTCCAGAAGCTCACGCCGTCGCAGGCTTCGGAGCGCTCGTACGCGACCGCGCTAGGGGCCTTCTCAGGTGAACTGCACGACTTGACGACGACGGTGCGAGGGCTCGATAAGGGCGATGACCCGGTCGACTCGATCCAGTCGCTCGAGCATCACCTGGCGCCGCTACGGACGCGTGAGGACGTGGCCTGGCGTACGCTCGGAATCCCGGCCTGCATCACCCAGTAAGGGCTCGGAGCGGATTCACGAGGCCGGCGGAGACGTCGAGGGCGCGCACTGGTGGGCGCGCGCCCTCGGGATCTCACACCGCTGCGATGGCTCCTACTTCGCTTTCTTGCTCTTGGCCGCCGGCCAATTGACCGTGACGTTGTCGGTACACGACGTGTGAATCCCCCCATCTTCGGTCGTGCACGTCGACGTTCCCGAGCCGGTGACTCCGGCGTACGCTTCGGACCCTCCGGTGATGGTCAGCTTTCCCGTGTAATTGCCACTGTTGAAGGACAGTCCATCCTCGGTCCCGGGCGTGAGGTCGAAGGTCGTCCGGATTGTGCCGGTGCTCAGATACCACACCGTTGTGCCCGTGATATCGCCGCTGTCCTGGACCGTGAACGCGTCGGCCTCGACCCCGAAGTACAACGGCTTGCGACAGCTGACCGGACCGTATTCGGTGCCTTGCGACAGAGGGGGTACGACCTCCGTCTGGTCCCACGGGACTTGATCGGCGACCCAGCTCTGGCACGACACGACCACCGAATTAGGCTTGTGCGTGAGCTTCGTTGCCTTCGCGCTGGCGACCGGGGCCAGCACCACCAACACTGCGAGTGAGCCCGCGGTGACCGCCGTCACCACGAGCCGAATCCTACGTTTCAACAGTACCTCCCGGTTGTCGGGTGTCGAACGACTTCTGATGTTGCGGCTGGCCCGCTCCGTCCCTGGGGATGGGGATCGGTGCCGGCCGGTCCGGTCGCTCGCGCGACCGGACCAGCGCACGCATGGCTTTCTGTTACTCGATCAGTGGATCGCGTTGAGCGTCGACGCATCGGCCCGCTTGACCACCGATGGAATCGGGACGAAGTCCAGGCGGTCGCCCAGTGCTTGTCCGTTGCCGATCGCGTAGCCGATGAACGACTTCAGCAGGGCAGGCTGCTTCGCGCTGCGTTGCACCATCGCATAGGTGAACGTCGAGATCGGGTAGGCGTTCTTATAGCGCGCCGGCGGTGCCACGATCGTCACCTGATTGTTGGACGGGACGGTCTTGACCGAGCTCGCCGCGTCGGCGATGTTGAGCAGGTTGGGCGCGATGAAGTTGCCGGCCGCGTTCTGGACCGCCGCCGCGAACGGCCAGTCGAGCGCCAGATACGACACGGCGACGTAGGCGATCCCGCCGTTGGTCGCCTGAAGCGCCTCGACCATTCCGGAGTTGCCCTTGGCGCCCTCGCCCGTGACCCAGTGGACGGACGTTCCGTCACCGATCCGATGTGCCCACGTCGAGTTGGTCCGTGATTCGAACAGCGTGAACGCGTAGGTGTCACCCGAACCATCGGTCCTGAAGAACGGGGTGATCTTCAGGTTGGGCAGGCTCTCGCCCTTGTTGAGGGCCTTGATCTGCGAATTGTCCCAGTTGGTGATCTGGCCGAGATAGATCTCGGAGATCACTTTTGAGGTCAGATGCAGGCGATTCAACTTGTTGACGTGGAACCCGACGCCGGTCGCCGAGAGCGCCCATGGGATCTGGACGCAATTGCCGCACGAGCCGGCATAGGCCGAGAGCGGCGCGTCGGAGGCGCCGAAGTCGACCAGGCCTGCCGCCACGGCGGCTTCGCCGGCGGCCGAGCCGTCGGCGTTGTAGTTGACCGTCACGTTCGAGTGCGCGCCCTCGTATATCTGCGCCCATTCCCCTTCGAGCGGCGCCACCAGGGTTGAGCCAGCCCCGTTGAGCGTCTGCTTCGGGGCGGCAGCCGACGCCGCCACGGCAGTCGACCCGGCGATGGCGCCGACTAGTAACAGCGCGCCAGACAGGCGAGCCAAGTACTTACCGCACAAAATGTGGTTCCTTTCCGGTTGGTGGAACGAATCGAAGCTCGACTGGCCCGGCCGCCCGCGTCGAGGCGGCGCAAGGATCTCCCCACGACGTGACACAGCTGTTGTCGTCTTGTGACTCCGGTTTGGAAATTCTGTAAACGGTTGGTTCACGACGAGCCGGCGCCGGGCACTTGTTTACATTTGCGCGGCGTGTCATCCAGTCGAGGACCCACAACGACGTGCAGATGATCGGTCAAGCGCGGTCGCGCGCCAGACCGCCGAGCCGCTTTGGCGACCGCGTGATGTTCGGACTGTGCGCGTTCGCGGCGGTGCTCGCCACGGCCGTGCTGTTCGGCGTCGGTTACCAGTTGATTACAAATGCACAGCCGGCGATCTCACGTTTTGGGCTGGGCTTCCTGTGGCACAGCAACTGGGCCCCGAATTTCATGATCTTCGGAGCGGGGGCGATGATCTACGGCACGGTGGTGAGCTCGTTCTTCGCGCTGGCGCTGGCCACGCCGCTGGGGATCGCCATTGGCGTCTACCTGAGCATGATCGCCCCGCCGACCGTCCGGGCCGTGGTCGGTCCCCTGGTGGAGATGCTCGCCGCGATCCCGAGCATCGTGATGGGATTCTGGGGAATCGTCGTATTCGCCCCCTTCGTGCAGCGGCACATCGAGCCGGCTCTGCACAACCTGCTCGGGTTCATCCCGCTGTTCGGACCCCCGCAGACGACGGGGTTGAGCCTGTTCACGGCCGGGCTGGTGTTGACCTTGATGATCCTGCCGATCATCGCCGCGCTCAGTCGCGACCTGTTCCTCACCGTCCCGCAGGAGCTCAAGGATGGCGCGGCGGCGCTCGGGGCCACGCGCTGGGAGGTGATCCGCGGCGTTGTGCTCGCGACCACTGTGTCGGGCGTGGTGGCCTCCGCTCTGCTCGCCCTGGGTCGTGCGCTGGGAGAGGCGATCGCCGTGACCCTCGTGGCGGGCGAGCTCACGCAGATCAAGGCGTCCTTGTTTTTGCCCGGATCGACCCTCGCGAGCATGATCGCCAACCAGTTCGAGGGGGCGGAGAACAAGCTGCAGATCGCGTCGTTGTTCTACCTCGCGCTGGTGCTTTTGGCGATCGGACTTCTCACCAGCCTGATCGCGCGGATGATCGCCGGTCGCTTCGATGTGCGGCGGGCGCTGGCGGCATGACCGGGACCTCTGAGGCGCCGATCGTCGAGACGGCGGTGCCCGACTGGACTGGCCCGCTGACCGCCACGGGCAACTTGCGACGGCGGGCGGCGGTCAGTCGCGCGTTCGAGCTCCTGGCCACGGCGGCTGCGGTGTTCGCCGTCGGGATGCTGACGGTCGTGGTGGCGGGAGTGATCGCGCACGGAGCCGGGGTGCTGAGCGTTGCCTTCGTGACGCAGAACCCTTCCGGACTCGTGGGAGGGGGAATCCTCAACGCGCTCCTGGGAACGTTCGTGATCGTCGCGCTGGCCTCGTTGATCGCGATCCCGATTGGCGTCTTGACCGGCCTCTACTTGAGTGAGTTCGCCGGCCCCCGCTCGCGTTCCGGGCGCGCCCTAAAGCTCGTCCTTGATTTGATGCAAGGGCTCCCGACGATCGTCGTTGCGCTGTTCATCTACGGCCTGATCGTGCTCCCGGAGCACGAGGAGACCGGGTTCGCCGGATCGCTTGCCCTGGCCATCGTCATGCTCCCTCTGATCGCTCGCTCGAGCCAGGAGGTCCTGCTGCTCGTGCCCGGCACGCTGCGCGATGCCGCCGACGCGCTCGGAGTAAACAAGTGGCGGAGCGTGCTCGGCGTGGTCCTCCCGGCTGCCCTGGGCGGGATTGTCACCGGCGCGATCCTCGCCATCGCGCGGGCCGCCGGCGAGACCGCACCGCTGCTGATCGTCAACGGCCTCTTCGACCCCAACTCGGTCGAACTCAACCCGTTCGGCCACGGCGTTCCCAGCGTGCCGATGTACATCCTCAACGTGTCGGACTCGGCGATCCCCGAGGCCTTCGCGCGCGCCTGGGGCGCTGCCCTCGTGCTGCTGGTGTTCATCCTCGTGGCCAACGTTGCGGCGCGCCTGCTGCTGGCCCGCAGCCGTGCGAGGATGGGCCTATGAACGCCTGGAACCACCGGGGCGACGACCGCGATCGCGTTCCCCAATCGGTGCCGAGCCGCGTCCGCATCCAGACCGACGGGCCCGCCGCACCGGCGGCGCCGCCGGTGCCGCCCGCCACGCCCACGGCTGTGAGGGCTCCGCGCGACCGGCGATTCCTCATCGCGCGCGAGGCGGTGTTCGACATCCGCAACCTTTCGGTGCACTACGGTGACAATCGCGCGCTCGACTGGACGACGCTGAAGATCTACCGCAACCTGGTGACGGCGGTGATCGGGCCGTCCGGCTGCGGAAAGTCGACGTTCATCCGCTGCCTGAACCGGATGAACGACTCGGTCTCGGGGTTCAGGTTGGGGGGGCAGATCCTCTACCACGGCCACGACGTGTATGGGCCCGGAGTCAACCGGGTGGAGGTGCGGCGCCGGATCGGGATGGTGTTCCAGAAGCCCAACCCATTCCCCAAGTCGATCTATGACAACGTGGCCTGGGCGCCCCGCAATCTCGGGATGAAGGCTGACTTGGACGGCCGCGTGGAACAGGCCCTGACGCGTGCGGCCCTGTGGGACGAGGTCAAGGATCGGCTCAAGGACGGCGCGCTCGGCCTCTCGGGCGGCCAGCAGCAGCGACTGTGCATCGCCCGTGCGATCGCCATCGAGCCAGACGTGCTGTTGCTCGATGAGCCGGCCTCGGCGCTCGACCCGATCGCCACGGCGTCGATCGAGGAGCTGATGCACACGCTCAAGCACCGGTTCACGATCGTGATCGTCACTCACAACATGCAGCAGGCGGCGCGGGTGGCCGACCGCGCCGCGTTCTTCAGCCTCGATTCGGTCGAACGGGTCGGCACCTTGATCGAGTACGACGACACCGAGACGATCTTCCGTAACCCAGCCGATTCACGCACGCGAGATTACGTGACGGGTCAGTTCGGCTGAGAGTGTCAGTTACGCAGCGGGCCTTCGAAAGGGCGCTCGACCGACGCGGCGGGTGGTTCGGCCGCAAGCGGGGGCGTTGGGGGCGATCCGCCGATCGCGTCGGTGTGCACCTGCGGCAGCAGCGGCTGGCCGCATTGCCAGCAGAACCCCGCCCCGCTCGAATGAGGGGCGCCACACGACGCGCACTCGCCGGCCGTCGAGGACTGCTCGAGGCGCAGGATCCGTTCCACCTCGTCCTTCTCGGCATCGGCATCCTGCAGCACCGCGGCCCGCCTCACCAGTACCTCGACCCGGATCGAATCGCGGATCGCCATCTCGTACACGAGCCCGCCGAGGTCAAACTGCAGCTCGGCCACGCGGGCGGAGAGCTGATCGCGCCGGCGCTTGAGATCGACGAGGTTGGCGTCTTCGTTGGGGGATAGAAACGAACCGCGGGCGGCGGCTCGACCGACCGGGCCGCGTTTGCCCAGCGAGCCGGGCAACGCCTTACCCAGCGCGTCGCGCACGCCCTGCAACGACCGACCTTGGCTCATTGGTTAAAGAAGACGCCCGTGAACTTGCCGTTCTGGCAGCCGGCGCCGTGAGCACAGGCCTGGCCCGGTTGGACGGTCGCCGACGGGGCGAGGTTCTTGGCGCCCGATCCGAGCACCTTCCCCGCCGCGCTGTTCGCCGCCTGCGTCTGCTTCTTGGACAGGGTCACCGGCGGGGCGGCCGGGATGATCGAGGTCGTCGTAGATCGGGTGGCGGTGGTTCTCGTGGTGTGCTTCACCTTCTTGGCGTGATGGCTACTGCCACCACCACCGCCGCCGCTGCCGGTATTGCCCGTGCCGCCGCCGCCCTCGACCTTGATCACGGGGGCCGGCGAGGCCGCGGCCTGGGTGGTGATTTTGCTGCTGCTGCTGTTGTGACCGATCAGCACCCCCACGCCCATCGCGAGCAGCAAGGTGGCGATGCCGGCGATCAGGCCGACGCCCGAGCTCATCCGCTGATGGCGGGGTGGTTCGGACGGTGGCTTCGGGGCCGCCTCCGGAGCGCTCTGGCTCGTTAGCTCGGCGAACGAGAAACGCGCCTTGCCGCGCCGCTCGCCACAGTTGACACAGTAGTGCTGGTCGGGCGCGAGCGGTGCGTGACAGCTCGCACAGCGATCGCTTGTCGGGCTGGTCGTATCCATGAGTCGGTGGATGAGTATCGAGAGGGTTGTCGGCGAGGTTGTGAACAGGCCGTTATCAGTTAGGCCGCGATACGGCTAACTGCGACACACAGTGTTCACAACTTCAAAGCCACCCCACGCGAAACTCGCGAGTCGACATGGCCGGTTCCCCAAGCGACGACGACCGCCCTTGGCCGAACCCCCAGCGGTGTGCCGAATGCTCCGCGCCAATGGCCCCCGACCAGCGCTACTGCGTGGAATGTGGCGCTCGACGCGGTCCGCTGCCGCGCCGGGTGGCGGATTCGATCAGGGCGATCATGGAACGGGGCCGCCCGCTGGACTCCCCGGACTCCGTCGCCGCTTCCCCGTCGCCCGCCGCTGAACGCAGCGACGAGCCTCTCCCCGATCTCGATGGTGATGGTCAGGGTCCGTCACCGACGCGCCGGCCGAGCCCGCTCGGCCCCGGGATGCCCGCACCGCGCGTGGCGGCAACGGCCGTGATGTGTCTTCTCGGCTTCGGCGTGATCCTCGGCTCGCTGGCCAGTGGAGGAGTGTCCGGCCTCGAGCGCCTGGGCAACGGGCCGCTGATCGTGCTCCATCTCGGCAGCTCGCACCATGGATCGTCCGGCAACTCAGGCAACTCCGGCAATTCCGGCAACTCGGGCAACTCCGGCAACTCCGGCAACAGCGGCAGTCTGCCGCCGGTCGGACGTACGATCACCCAGGCCGCCGCCGCGGGGTCAACCCAGACGCCGGCGGCGCAAAGCGGAGGGTCGAGCTCGGGGGCGTCGTCCGGAACCGGCGGGAGCGGGGGGACGAGCTCGGGCAACACCGGGTCCGGGCCCCAGAGCTTCAACGGCCTCCCGCCGATTGGTCACCTGTTCCTTATCATGCTCTCCGGCGAGGGGTACAACGAGACGTTCAGCGTGGTCGCCCGCGACCAGTACTGGGACGCGACGTTGCCCGGCAAAGGTGAACTGATCGAGTACTACTACGGCGTCGCCGGCTCCCCGCTGGCGAACGAGATCGCGATGGTGAGCGGTCAGGGCCCGACCAAGCAGACCAGCGAGGACTGTCCGACCTACCGAAAGATCTCCCCCGGCCATGCCACCAAGGGCCAGATCATCGGTCAGGGATGCGTGTACCCGTCGAGCACGAAGACGCTGATGAGCCAGCTCACCGCGGCTCACTACACCTGGAAGGCGTACATCGAGGGCCTCGGCACCGGCTCGGGCGAAGCGGCGCCGTGCACCCACCCGAAAATCGGCTCGAGCACCGACGACAAGCCCACCCCCAAGCGTCCATATGCGGCGTGGACCAACCCGTTCATCTACTTCAGCGCGGTCACCGCGTCGTCCACGTGCCGGCAAGAGGACGTCGGGCTCGCGCAGCTCAAGACCGACCTGGGGTCATCGAGCACGACTCCGACTTTCGCCTATATCGCGCCGAGCCCGTGCGATGACGGCAGCGACACGCCTTGCGCGCCGCACGCGCCGACTGGCCTGGCCCCCGCAGAGCGCTTCCTCAAGCCGGTCCTGACCGAGATCGAATCCTCGCCCGCCTATGCCGATGATGCGATGATCGTGATCACGTTCGGCGACGCCCCCCAGACCGGCCTGCGCGCCGACCCCAGCGCCTGCTGCAACAACCCCCGCTACCCAAACCTGTCAGGGTCGAGCGGATCGTCGGCGGCCGACATCGCAGCCGACTCGACCGCGTCGACGACGACCACGACCTCGACCACTCCCCCCACCTCGAGCGCGACTTCGAGTTCGACGACGACCATCGCAGCGACGACGACCACCACCACGACGAGCTCGTCCAGCCTGTCGACGTTCGGCGGCGGCGGTCAAAGCACTCCGACCGGAGGTGGAGGCCAAGTCGGACTGCTGATCATCTCTCACTACGTCAAGCCGCGCAGTGCCGACCTGATCGACTATCTGAACCACTATTCGCTGCTGGCGACGATCGAGAACCTGCTCGGCCTCAAGCACATCGGGTACGCCGGCGCTTCGGGGCTCCCGACGTTCCCAATCGGTCTGTACAACGGGTAGTACTCGGGCAGCGCTCGAGGGACCCGAATCAGCCCGCCGCGATCATCGCCACCCCGGCGACCGCGGCGGCGATCCCCACCTCCTGGAGCCGGCGGACCCGCTCTCCCAGCACGATGCGGGCCAGCGCGACCGTCATCAGCGGGTAGAGCGAGGAGCCGACCGCCACCACGGAGAGCAAGCCGTGCCGGGAGGCGGTCGCGAACAGCCCGCTGGCGAGCAGGTCGAGCAGGCCCACGACCGCCAGCGGACCGAGCGCCCCGCGGACGCCGCCCACCGGCACTCGGGCGGCGGCCACCAAGAGCGCCATCGCCCCGACCGCGGTCACGTGCGCGGCCAACAGGCTCCACGCGATGCTGTAGTGGGCGGTGGCTCGTGCCCCGATCAGGTATCCGCCGAATCCGAGCGCCGCCACCAGGGCCAGCGCGATGCTCGCCCGGCTCGCTCGCGACGGCGACTCGACGCCCGGCCCTTGTTCGCGGCTGACCAGCACCACCCCGACGATCGCCGACGCAATCCCGACGAGCTGCACGGGCGCCGGCCGCCCACCGGTGGCGATGCCGACGACCACCGGCACGATCGCGCCGGTCGAGGAAATTGGCGCGACGATACTCATCGTGCCGATCGCCAGCGCCCAGTAGAAGCCGGCGAGTGCGAACGCGCCGCCGAACCCCGCGGCGGCCGCCGGCAGCAGATGGACGAGCGCCGGAGGATTGAGGCCGCGGGCGGCGACCACCAGCGCGATGACGATCAGCCCCACGCCCTGGCTGACCAGCAGCACCGCGAGGACCGCGATGCGGCGCGCCTGCATACCCCCGACAAAGTCAGACGCTCCCCAGCAGACGGAGGCGCCGAGCGCGAGCGCAAGAGCCAGCACTCGGCGGCCTGCCCCCGAACCCCGACCTCAGCGCTCGCCGCGGCCGTAGAGCAGGCCGAAGAACCGCCGCAGCATCATCGTCGCCCGCTTGTTGTACGGAAACATGAACGGCTCGCGCTTGAGTGCGTGACGGGTGACGAGCAGCGATTGGATCTTCGTGTACTTGCGGATCCCGCCCGCGCCGTGTCGCGTTCCCAGGCCGGACGTCTTCCAGCCGCCCATCGGCAGGTTCAGCGCCGTGTAGTTGACCTGGGCGTCGTTGACGCACACAACGCCGGCCTGGATGCGCCGCGCGAGCGCCTCTCCACGGTTGACGTCGCTCGTCCAGACGCTGGCTTGCAGGCCATAGACCGAATCGTTGGCCAGGCGGATTCCTTCCTCGACGTCGGCCACCTTCATGATCGGGATCGTCGGGCCGAACGTCTCGTCGCGCATGATCTTCATCGAGTGGTCGACATCGACGAGCACGGTGGGTTCGAAGAACCGCCCCTCGCCCGGCCGAGGATGACCTCCGACCAGGACCTTGGCCCCCTTGTCCACCGCGTCGCGCACGTGATCGTCGACGAGCTCGAGTTGCGGGGGGAACGTCACCGCGCCGACGTCGACCGTGCCAACCCCCGTGGGCGGACCCTGCCTCAGCTTGCGGACGTTCTCGGTCACTTTGTCGACGAACTCGTCGTAGACCGGCGCCTCCACATACACACGCTCGATCGAGATGCACACCTGGCCGCCGTTGTTCATCGAGTAATAGGACGCGGCGTTGGCCGCCCGGTCCAGATCGGCGTCCGCGCATACGAGCATCGGATCCTTGCCGCCGAGTTCCAGGTAGCACGGAATCAGCGCGTCGGCGGCGGCCTTCATGACCGCCTTCCCGGTCCGCGTCGAGCCGGTGAACATCACGCAGTCGACCTGCTCGATCAGCGCGGCTCCGGTCGAACCGCCGCCGGTGGCGACCCGGAACACATCCTCCGGGAGCCCGCATTCCCGCATCATCTCGGCCATCAACAGCGAGCTCAGCGGCGTCACCTCGCTCGGCTTGAGGATCACGCTGTTGCCGGCGGCGAGGGCCGGGATGCAATCCCCGAACGAGTTCGCGATCGGGTAGTTCCAGGGGCCGATCACCCCCACGACGCCGATCGGCGCGTAGCGAATCAGGAGCTTCTTCCCGATCACGATCGGGTTGTTCCACGACGGCACGCGCTCGTCGGCCAGATACTTAGGGGCCTCCTTGGCCCAGAATCCGAGCGCGCTGACCGTATAAGCCAGATCGGCGAGCTGCGCGTCCTCGTAAGTCTTGCCGCTCTCCGACACGACAACGTCGAGGATCCGGTCGGCGTGGTCGAGCATCCACTTCTGCGCCCGGCGGAGCACCCGGCCGCGCTCTTCGAAGCCAGCCGCCGCCCACCCGGGTTGGGCCTGCCGGGCGCGGGCCGCCATCGCCTCCAGCTCCTCCGGACCGAGCACCGGAATCGTAGTGATCAGCTGGCCGGTGGCGGGGTTCTCGACCGGAATCGTGGCCGCTGCCTGCCCGCCGTTGGCGTCGGCCGGCGTCCGCTGCTCGACGCTCGACATCGTCCTCTCCTTTTGCTGCGGTTTGAACCGCCTAGGCTAGCGGAGGCCCTGCGGCGCCAGGCTGGCCGATCGCCTGCGGCTGGGGCGCGTTGGCCACCCACCGGGCTGCGATCTGATCGAACAGCTCGAACGCTCGCTCGCGCAGGCTCTCCTGGCCCTGGCTCTCCGCGTCCAGCCGCTGGCCGGCGCCTTCTGCGAGCCGATCGCCGCTGCTCGTGATCCACCCATGGATCACCGCGGCCGAGGCCTCCGGATGAAACTGCAGGCCGACGGTCCGCCCGCACACGAATGCGTCCAGCCGTCCCTGGTCACCGGCCAGTACCTGTGCCCCTGGCGGCAGCGTGAACTGATCCTCGTGCCAGAAGAACCACGGACCGGTACTGATCGGCGGCTCGCCCGTGACCTCGAGTCGCCGCCATGCCACCTCCAGCGCGGGCGCCCAGGACACCTCGCCGCCGAGCGCCTTGGACACGGCCTGGCCGCCGAAGCAGATGCCGAGCAGGGGCGTCTGCGCCGCGTGCGCGGCGCGCAGGAACTCCAGCTCGGCCTGGATCCACGGATCGGGCGAGCGAGCCACCGACAGGTCGGAGCCCAGGCTGACGATCGCGTCAGCGCCGGTGACGTCCGGCCATGCGGCGAGGTCCGGGACGTGCAACAACTCGAGCTCGTGCCCGCGCTGGGCGGCCCACGCTTCGAACAGACCCGCCGGCGTATCCGCCTCGTGCTCGAGGACGAGAATTCTCATCGCGGATCGGTCCCCGCCGCGACCCCGGCCGCGATCAGATCGCCGGCGTCGATCCCTACCTCGCGGAGCACCTCGGCCGTGTGCTCGCCGAGCAGGGGCGGCGCTTCCGGCGCGTTTCCCGCCGGCGGTTGCAACCGGATCGGGCTCCGCGCCAAGGTGAGCTGACCGATCGTGGGGTGCTTCACCGCGATCGTGGCCGGTTCGCCCGCGTCAGCCGCCGCGGCGAACGCCTCCGCCACGCCCCGGACCTTGCCCGCCGGGACTCCCCGCGCATCGAGCTGGCCAAGCCATTCCTCGGTCGAGCGCGCAGCGAAGGCCTTTCCGAGAGCGTCCATCACCAGCTCACGATGCTCGACCCGATCCGGATTGCGCGCCAGGCGCGGGTCCTCGGCCAGATCCGGGCGCTCGCACACCTCGCACAACCGGCGCCACAAGTCGTCGTTGGGCGCCGCGACCGCGATCCATCCGTCGGCGGTCGGGAAGGGGTCGTAGGGGACGATGCTCGCGTGCGCGTTCCCGTACCGGCGCGCCTCGACCCCGGTGCTGAGCGCGGCCTGAGCCACGTTGACCAGCGCCGCAAGGCCGGCATCGAGCAACGAGACCTCGAGCCGCCGACCGGCTCCGGTGCGCTGCCTCGCGTTCAGCGCCGCGAGGATTCCCACCGCCGCGTTCATGCCACAGAGGACGTCGACGACCGCCACCCCCACCTTGGTCGGGGGCCCCTCGGGCGCGCCCGTGATGCTCATCAGCCCAGATTCGGCCTGCGCGATGAAGTCGTAGCCCGCTCGACCCGCCGGCTCGCGGCCCGACCCGAAGCCCGAGATCGAGCAGTAGATGAGGTCCTCGCGGATCTCGCGCAGTTGTTCGTAGGCGAGTCCGAGACGCTCGGCACTGCCGGCGCGGAAGTTCTCGATCACCACATCAGACGAGGCGACGAGCCGCTCCACCGCCGCTCGGCTGCGGGGATCGGCCAGGTCGAGCGCGACGCTCCGCTTACCGCGGTTGATCGATAGGTAGTAGGTCGCCTCGCCGCCCGCGAACGGCGGGCCCCAGCTGCGCGTCTCGTCTCCGACGCCGGGGCGCTCGACTTTGATCACGTCGGCCCCGAGGTCGGCCAGCACCATCGTGCAATATGGACCGGCGAGCACGCGGGAAAGATCGAGTACCCGCACGCCGTCCAGCAGCCCGGCCCCAGACTCCGGTTCAGACCGCGTGGCTGGCCCCCCATCTCGCCCCGAGCTTGGACCTTCGCGCAACGCTACTCCGCTGAGTCGAGCTCGATCGACTCGATCTTGACGTCGTTGACCGGACGATCGCGGGCGCCGGTTGGCTCGGCTTCGATCGCGTCGACGACGTCCATCCCGTCGGTCACCCGTCCGAACACCGTGTGCTTGCCATCAAGCCACGGCGCCGCGTCGGTGGTCACGATGAAGAACTGCGAGCCATTGGTATTGGGGCCCGCGTTGGCCATGGCCAGTGCGCCTCGGACCACGTTGTGCGAGTTGATCTCGTCCTCGAACGTGTAGCCGGGTCCGCCTGTGCCGGTGCCGAGCGGGCAGCCGCCCTGAATCATGAAGTCAGGAATCACCCGGTGGAAGATGATCCCGTCGTAGAAGCCGTCTCCGGCGAGCTTGCCGAAGTTGGCGACCGTCTTGGGCGCGTCGTCGTCGAAGAACTCGAGCGTGATCGCGCCCTTGGTGGTGTTCATTCTCGCTGTGGACATGCCCGCAGGCTACTGGCGCGCGGCCTCGAGGCGCAGCTCGTGGCCGCGGATCTGCTCGCCGCTGACCAGCTCGATCACCCGGTCGGCCTCAGACTCGGGGACCTCAACGAAGGCAAAGCGCTCGAGCACGCGGACGTTTCGCACCGCCTCGCCGTCCAGACCCGTGGCCGCCGTGATCGCGTGGATGATGTCCGAAGGCTCGATTCCCGCCGCTCGACCGGCCGAGATGATCAGCTTCCGACCCGGGCGGTCCCCGTTGACCGACACGTGCGGCTTGGAGTGACGGCGCGGGCGCGGCTGGACGGGTGTCGGCGCGACGTGCGCGTGCTCGACCCAGGGGGCGAGCTTGACGCCGGCGTGCCGCTCGATGGCCTGGATCTCGCGACGCTGGCGCGGCTCGAAGAAGGTGATCGCCCGGCCGCTGCGCCCGACGCGCCCGGTGCGGCCGATGCGGTGCACGTACACGTCGGGCGAGGTCGGCACGTCGTAGTTGATCACGTGCGAGACGCCCGTGATGTCGAGCCCGCGCGCCGCCACGTCGGTGGCCACCAGCAGTGGCAGGCGTCCGTCCTTGAACGAGATCATCACCCCATCGCGCGCACCCTGCGTCATGTCGCCGTGTATCGCGCGGACGTTCAGCCCCCGGTCGCGCAACGTCCGGTAGAGCTGGTCGCAGCGAATCTTGGTGCGCACGAACACGAGCGCCTGTTCGGGGCGCTCGGACTCGAGCACCTCGACCAGCCGATCCACCTTCTGCGCCGGCTTGACCTCGAGCGCGAACTGCTCGACGGTGTCGACGGTCAACGTCGCTGTCTTGACCCTGATCGTGATCGGATCGAGCAGGTACTGGTCGGCCAGCTGTCGGATCTCGGGCGGGATGGTGGCCGAGAACAGCGCCGTCTGGCGGCTCGACGGGGTCAGGGCCAGAATCCGCTCGACGTCCTCCAAGAAGCCAAGGTCGAGCATCTCGTCCGCCTCGTCGAGGACTACGAAGCGGCACGAGTGCAAGAGCAGCGAGTGGCGCGAGATCAGATCCCGCACCCGGCCCACGGTCCCCACCACGATCTGGCCGCCGGCGCGCAGCTGCGCCTGCTGTGAGCGGATCGGGGCGCCGCCGAACACTGCCACCACGTCGACCCCCTTGCGCCGGCCGTACGTGCGCAGCGCCTGGGTGACCTGGATGCAGAGCTCCCGCGTCGGGGTCAGCACGAGCCCCTGGACCTCGGGCTCGCTCGCATCGACGTACTGGAGCATCGGTAAGCCAAACGCCGCGGTCTTGCCCGATCCGGTCTGCGCCTGGCCGATCACGTCGAGGCCCTCCAGCAGCGGCGGAATCGCCTGCTCCTGGATCGGGCTCGGCGCCTCATAACCGACGTCGTGGATTGCCTCCAGGAGTTCGGGAGCCAGCCCAAGATCGGCGAACGTGGTCATTTCCCACCACGATAGTGGGCGGCACGCGGGCTCGCACGCCGCTCGCTTCGCGCCTCCCACGCGTTGTGCCTGATTCACACCGTGATATCGTTCGGGACCGAACTATTCGGAGCCGAACTAAACGACCGGGAACGGGCCTTGACCGACGAAACCAGCAACAAGATCGACGCCTACGTCTGGCGCATCAGCGCGGTCGTGGTCGTCGGGTCGATCATGTCGATCCTCGACACCACGATCGTAAACGTCGCGCTCGACACGCTAAGCCGGGAACTCCACGCGACGATCTCGCAAATTCAGTGGGTGGTCACCGGCTACCTGCTGTCGCTCGCCGCCGTGATTCCGATCACCGGGTGGGCGGCGCGCCGGTTCGGCGCCAAGCAGGTCTACCTCGTATCCCTGGTGCTGTTCACCGCCGGCTCGGCACTCTGCGGGCTGGCCACCTCGACGAACGAGCTGATCTTCTTCCGCGTCCTCCAGGGCGCGGGTGGCGGCATGATTCTTCCCATCGGCCAGCTCCTGATGGCCGAGGCGGCCGGACCGAAGCGGATGGGACGAGTGATGAGCATCGTCGCGGTGCCGATGATGCTGGCGCCGATCTTCGGTCCGACGATCGGCGGGCTGATCCTCGAGAACGCCAGCTGGCGCTGGATCTTCTACGTGAACGTGCCGATCGGCGTCATCGGCGTGATCGCCGCGCTGCGCATGCTGCCGTGGGTCAAGCCGCAGCCCACCGGCGCGCTCGACGTACGCGGTTTCGCCCTGATGGCTACCGGTCTGCCGCTGCTGACCTACGGTCTGGCCGAGATCGGGAGCACGGGGACCGTCACCTCAATCAAGGTTGTGCTTCCGATTCTCCTCGGCCTCGGGTTGATCGCGCTGTTCGCGATCCATGCGTTGCGCGTACCGCGACCGCTGCTGAACCTGCGTCTCTACGCCCGCCCGACGTTCTCCTCGGCATCGATCGCGATGTTCTGTCTCGGCGCGGCACTGTTCGGCGGAATGGTCCTGCTCCCGCTCTACTGGCAGCAGGTTCGCCTGGAGAGCGTCGTACACACCGGCTTGCTGACCGCGCCCCAGGGTATTGGCATGGCCCTGGTGATGCCTCTGGCCGGCAAGCTGACCGACCGGTATGGGGGAGGTCCCCTGGCCCTGTTCGGCGTGATACTGACCACGGTGGCGACGATTCCGTTCGCCCTGATCGGTTCACACACGCCGATCCCCGAGCTGGCCGGTGCGATGGTGTTCCGCGGAATCGGCATCGGCTTCGCCTTCATGCCCGCGATGGCGGCAGCGTTTGCGGCCCTCGACCGCTCGGAGCTGTCCGACGCGACACCACAGCTGAACGTGCTGCAACGCGTCGGCGGGTCGATCGGCGTCGCCCTGTTGTCGGTGATCCTCGAGCGGGCCGCGATCGGCGCCCACACGCCCGCCGCCCTGGCCTCGGCGTTCGGGACCGCGTTCTGGGTCTCGGCAGGCCTGACGGCGCTCGCCATCGCCCCTTGCGTCGTCTTGATGCGGGCCGAGCGGGCGGCCCGTTCCGTTGCGCACACTGAGCCGGTGCCGACGGAGGCGATCGCGGAGGCGGTGGCGGCATGAGCGCGCAGGCCGAACCGACGGTCACCGAGCTCGACCCAGTCTCGGCGGTGGGCCATGCGTTCAAGGGCGCGATGGCGGCCGTCCGGCGGCTCCGAGGACGCGAGACCCGGAGCGGCGGCGCGCTGAGCGACGCCCAGTACAGCCTGCTGTTCGGGCTGTGCGATGGGGTCGCGCGCTCGAGCGGCGACCTCGCCGCGGCCGCCGACCTGTCCCCCGCAGCGACGACCGAGATGCTCGAGGGCCTCGAGGCCAACGGGCTGATCGAGCGCCATCGCTCCGAGCGTGATCGCCGCGTGGTGCTCACGGTGCTGACCGATCGCGGGCTGGCGCTCGTGCAGGAACGCCGCGCCCGCTACGAGCCCCGATGGCGCGCGGCGGTGTCGGAGTTCAGCGAGGAAGAGCTGCGGGCCACCGCGGCCGTGCTCGATCGAGTGCGGGCGATGTTCGACGAGATCGCCGACGAGTAGCGGTCAGCTTCCCGTCACGCTGATTCAGCCGACGCCCTCGGAGAACAGCGAGTTTGGCTCATAGCCTGCGAAGCTGACGCTGGAGGCGAACGGCAGGTGAGTGTTGACGATCACGCAATAGGTCCGATCGGGGCTGGCGCCCGCGACGCACGCGCGATAGATGCTGCCCGGCTGGATCGCAAACGCATCCACGTACTGGGCGTTGCGGCGAAACTCGGCCGGGGCCCGATCGCCGATGTACGCCTCCGCGCGCTCGATCGCATCGCGCATCGCGCCCCGCTGGGAGTCGATCGTCGGCCGGTGGAGCAGACCGACCAGCAGGAGCACCCCGGTGACACCCACCACCACTCCGGTGCCGCCGTAGTTCCGCGCCACCACCATCGGCATGTCGGGGCGAAAGCGCCTGACCACGAGCGCGCTCGGGAAGGTCAGCAGGATCACGCAGATCAGGTTGATGAACAGCGCCAGCAGCGCGGCGCCGAACAGGCTCTGGCTGTCGCCGGCCGGAGGGAGCAGATGACCGATCACCGCATCGACCAGCGTGAGAACGATGAACGTCGGCCACATCCAGGCTCCGCGCCGCCGCCATCGCAAGCGGGCAAGCCAGACGCCGTCCATTGTCCGAAGGGTAATGGGATTCTGGGCCTTGGCGCCAGGGATTGCCCGGGTGGTGGAGTAAGCTCGAACCATCCCAATCGAGTGTCGCGCCGGAGATCCCGGGCGCTCTCTCGCTAAGCAAAGGGTCGGCGGAGATCCCGTCCGGCCAGCGACAAAAGGAAGTGCGAATGGCGACCGATATGGCCGAGCCAGCCGCGAGGGCGGTCGAGCACCTCAAGCTCGAGGACCGGATCTGGCTCCACCGCGCGATGTTGCTGATGCGTGGGATCGAGGAGCGTGCGATGACCCTGTACCGGCAGGGCAAGGTCCCCGGCTCCTTCTACGACGGCTACGGCCAGGAGGCCGTGTCGGCCGGGGCCGCGTTCGCGATGGCGCCCGGGGACAGGCTCTGCATCCTCCACCGCGACCTCGCTGCCCACGTGATTCGCGGGGTCACGCCCGAGCGAATTCTGGCTCAGTACCTGGGGCGAGAGTTGGGTGTCACGCGGGGCCGGGACGGCAACGTCCACTTCGGCGACCGCCGCGTCGGCTGCGTGGGAATGGTGTCGATGCTCCCCGACATGATGCTCGTGGCCACCGGCATGGCGATGGCGTTCAAGCTGCGCGGCGAGCGTCGGTGCGCGCTGACCTGGTTCGGCGACGGCTCCACCTCGCGGGGAGATTTCCACGAGGCCATGAACTGGGCCGGCGTGCAGAAGCTTCCGGTCGTGTTCGTGCTCGAGAACAACCAGTACGCCTACTCCACGCCGCTGGACAAGCAGTTCGCGGTCGATCCGGTCGAGCGGGCGGCGGGCTACGGCTTCGACGGCGTGACCGTGGACGGCAACGACGTCGAGGCGGTGTTCGAGGCCACGCGGGCAGCGCGGGAACGGGCGCTGGCCGGCGAGGGTCCGACGCTGATCGAGGCGGTTACGATGCGGATGCACGGCCACGCTGCCCACGACGACATGAAGTACGTCCCCACTGAACAGGTCGAGGAGTGGCGCAAGCGTGACCCGATCGATCTCCAGTCCGCGCGGCTGGCCGAGCTCGGAGTCGACGTCGCGGCGATCCGGCAGTCGGTGATCGAAGAGATCGAGGCCGCGGCCGAGCGAGCCCTGGCGGCGCCGATGCCCGACCCCGCCGAGGCGGTGACGGGCGTGTTCTGCGAGGGCGAGGCCGAGCCGCTGGGCGATGGGGTCGCGCGCTGGAGCGGGTTCCTCTCATGAGAACGCTCACCTATCTCCAAGCCATCTCCGCCGCCCTGCGTGATGAGTTGCGCGCCGATGAGCGGGTGATCCTGATGGGAGAGGACATCGGCGTGTTCGGCGGCGCGTTCAAGGTCACGGACGGGTTCATCGAAGAGTTCGGGCCCGATCGGGTGATGGACACGCCGCTGGCCGAGTCGGGGATCATCGGCACCGCGGTAGGCGCCGCCGTGGTCGGCATGCGGCCGGTGTGCGAGATGCAATTCGCCGACTTCATCTCCTGCGGCTTCGATCAGCTGGTCAACGTCGCCGGCAAGATGTACTACCGGCAGGGGCTCGCCGTGCCGATCACCGTTCGCCTCCCCTCGGGAGGCGGCTTCTCGGGCGGACCGTTCCACTCGCAGAACCCGGAGGCGTGGTTCATGCACTCGCCCGGGATCAAGGTGGTGGCGCCCTCGACCGCCGCCGACGCCAAGGGCCTCCTCCACGCCGCCATCCACGACCCCAACCCGGTCTGTTACATGGAGCACAAGTATCTGTACCGGCGGGTGAAGGGAGAAGTCCCCGACGGCGTGTACGAGACCCCGTTCACAGCGCGGGTCGCGCAGCCGGGGTCCGATCTCGTGGTGATCGCCTACGGCGCGATGGTTCACGTCGCCCTCGAGGCCGCCGCCGAGGTCGACGGCGCCTCGATCGAGGTGCTCGACCTCCGCTCGCTCGTCCCGCTCGACGAGGACGCGATCCTCGACTCGGTCGCCCGCTGCTCCAAGGTCGTGATCATCGACGAGGCCAATTCGACGTGCGCGGCCGGCGCCCAGGTGGCGGCCCTGATCGCCGAGCGCGGCTTCGAGGATCTCGACGGCCCGGTCGTCCGGGTGGCCACCCCGGACGTCCCGATTCCCTTCTCGCCGCCGTTGGAACAGGCGGTGATTCCCTCCGTCGAGCGCGTCAGGGAGGCGTGCCGTGACCTCCTCGCGTACTGACACGCTGGTGGACGTAACCATGCCCCAGATGGGCGTCTCGGTGGCCGAGGGGACCGTGGTCGCGTGGCGGGTCGAAGTCGGCGATCCGATCGTCGCCGACGAGACGATCTGCGACATCTCGACCGACAAGATCGACACCGAGGTGCCGTCGCCTGCGACCGGGACGGTGGCCGAGATCCTGGTCGCCGCGGATACGACGGTGGCCGTGGGCGAGGTGCTGGCGCGGATCGCGGTCGGTGGCGGTGGTGTCGTAGCGCCTTCCGCCCCGCCGTCCGAGCCAACTGCCCCGGCACCGCCCACGTCCCGCGCCATCGACGGCGTGGTCGGAACCTCTGCCCGATCCGCCAATGGCGTGACTCGCTATTCGCCGGTCGTGCAGCGGATCGCCGCTGAGCACGGGATCGACCTGTCCCAGGTGACCGGCACCGGGCGGGGCGGCCGCGTGCGCAAGCAGGACGTGCTGGCGTTCTTGGCCGACGCGGAGCCGGTCCCCGAGCCGCCGCTGCATATCGAGAGCCCGTATCGGCCCGAACCCGTCGCGCCGGTGGCGGCGGCGCCGGCCGTCCCGCCCGCATCCGCCGTGGCGGAAGCAGTCGCCGGCGGCCAGCTGTCGCGGATGCGCCGGCAGATCGGCGAGCACATGAAGCGCTCCCTGGAAACCGCCGCCACCTGCACGACCTGGATAGAGGTCGACATGGGACGGGTCGAGACGGCGCGGCGCCGGCTCGGCGTGACCGCGCTCGCCTTCGTGGCCCGCGCCACGATCGACGCCCTGCGCGAACACCCCGCCTTGAACGCCTGGCTCGAGGGCGAGCGCTACACGGTCCACAAGGAGGTCAACCTCGGGATCGCGGTCTCGCTCGGCGAGGACGGGCTGATCGTCCCGGTCGTACACCGTGCGCACGAGCTGTCGGTCGAAGGGTTGGCGGCCCACATCAAGGACCTCGCGACTCGCGCGCGCTCGCGCGAGCTCACCCCCGACGAGGTGCGCGGCGGCACGTTCACGATCACCAACCCCGGGCAGTACGGGTCGATCATGGCGACGCCGATCATCAACCTGCCCCAGGTCGCGATCCTGGATCTGGAGGCGATCGTCAAACGGCCCGTGGTCGTCACCGACGCCGACGGCAACGACTCGATCGCGATCCGGCCGATGACCATCCTCGGCCTGTCCTGGGATCACCGCGCGCTCGACGGCGCCCTGTCGGCCCAGTTCCTCGCCACCCTCAAGCGCCACCTCGAGGGGCTGGTGGTCGGGTGAGGTCGTAGCATCACCATGGTGAAGCGTCCCGAGCTGTGGGTGTGCCATCTGGGCACGGTCGAGTATCGGCGCGCCCTCGCGCTCCAGGAGCGGATCCGCGCCGCGCGGCAGAACGACGAGCTACCGGACGTGATGTTGACGCTCGACCACTGGCCGGTCTACACCCGCGGTCGCCGATCGGCGCCCGGCGAGCTGCCGATGGGCGAGGACTGGTACCGGATGCAGGGGATCGAGATCGTCCCCACCGATCGCGGCGGCAAGGTCACCTACCACGGGCCCGGCCAGCTCGTCGGTTACCCGATCGTGCGCGTCGATGACGTGGTGGCGTACGTCCGTACGCTCGAGCTAGCGCTGGTTTCCGCCCTCCACCAGGAGGGCATCGCGGGCGCCCGCGCCCGTCCCGAGGACGGCCCCAACTTCACCGGCGTGTGGGTGCAGGAACGCAAGATCGCCTCGATCGGCGTCCACGTCGCCCGCGGCGTGACCACCCACGGATTCGCGGTCAACGTCGAGAACGACCTCCAGCCGTTCTCCTGGGTCGTGCCCTGCGGCCTCGACGGCGTCCAGATGACCTCGCTGATCAAGGAGACGGGCCGGCCGTCGGGGCAGATGAAGTGCTTCCGCCGGCGGGCGGCGTGGCAGGTCGCGGAGGCGCTCGATCGACGTCAGCGGCTCGTGAGCCTCGAGCGCCTCGAGGCGGTGGCGGGGGTCGCGGTCGCCGCCGGCGCGCTCACATCTGCAGCAGTTTCGTAATCCTGGCTATCACCGTCCCCGGGCGGCGCTCGAACTGGCGCCGCGTGACTCGGATTGGCCGCCACCGGGCGATCGTGAGGCGCTGATCGCGGTCGGGGTCTCGCTGACGCGCCTGCCACGTCCCGTGGACGAGGCGACCGTCGGTCTCGACGACGAGCCGCTGCGGTCGCCACAGGAAGTCCGCCCGGATCGCGGGTCCGCCGTCGTCCAGCAACAGCCACTGTTGAACCGCGGGTCGGGGGACGCCGGCCTCGCGTAACCCGGCCAGCATCTCCTCCTCGAATTGGCTGTCGGTCAGCGTGCTGCCGACGTAGTGCTCATCCAGTACGGACTGGAGGATGGTGGCGCCGGGTCTCGTCGGGTTCCGCGCGAGCTGGTCCTGGAGCGCGAGCAGGTCGAACGCCTGCATCGCGTCGGCCTGGTCGAGGATCCGCTCGACGACCCGGCGGGGGACGACCTCGGCCATGTCGAGCTGTGTCCGCGCGATGGTGGTGCACGGGATGTTGTTGACGACCGTCGTGTCCTTGGCCGTGAGCGTCGTCGATGTGTGAACGAGTAGGCCAGGATGGGTGCGGCGACTCCGGCCGGGAACCGTCACGTCGATTTTCGTTCCGTCCCACTGCCTCAGATCGTGAAGCGCCGCCGCCGAGCGGTGCGAGAGCACCGCGCCCGGTCCACACGCGAGTATTGCGGCCATCCAATGACCCTCCCGGGCTAGCAGTTTTGGCGGACGAGGGAGTAGACGCCCTTATGAACGCGATGGAGACGGCCAGTCGAGGCCCGCTTCTGAACCGCCCGCGCCCCGAGACCTAGATCTCGCAACTGGTCGACGGAGAAGACAATGTGCTGCACAGTTGCCAGGGCCGCGACGGCCTCGTCCACCGAAGCCTGGGCATCTAAGCGAACGTATGGTTCGCTTAGACGCGCACCCTCAGGGCGAGGCGGCTCGGATCGGCGGGGCCGCTGGGCCACGCCACCGATCGTGAAGAAAAGGTTGTGTCGTGTGGGTCACGCCGCGTAACAAGTCGGTCTCAACTCCGTAGCGCGCTAGCCTTCTCACTGTGAGCGCCACCCGTTCGAGATCTAATCCTGGCGGGATCGCCGATGTGCTCACCGTGCTCGGTCCCGAGGTCCAGCCCCACCGGGGGCGCAAACCCCCGTGGTTCAAGGTCCCGGCGCCCGGCGGCCCGCGCTATCGCGAGCTCCAGAGCCTGATCAAGTCCGAGAACCTCCACACGGTCTGCCAGGAGGCGGCGTGCCCGAACATCGGCGAGTGTTGGCAACGCGGGACGGCGACCTTCATGATCCTCGGCGACACCTGCACACGGCGCTGCGGCTTCTGCAACGTCAAGACCGGCAAGCCGACGTGGAACGATCCGCTCGAGCCGGCGCGCGTGGCGCGATCGGTGGCGCGGATGGGCCTCCGCCACGCGGTGATCACCAGCGTCGACCGCGACGACCTCCCCGACTACGGCGCCTCGGCCTTCGTGGGCGTGATCCGCCAGACGCGCAAGCAGGCGCCACGCTGTCAGATCGAAGTGCTCACCCCCGACTTCCGAGGTGAGGAGATGCCCCTCGCCAAAGTCATCGCCGAAAGCCCGGACGTGTTCAACCACAATGTCGAGGTGGTGCCCCGGCTCTACCCGGTGGCGCGGCGGGGATCCAAGTTCGAGCGATCCTGCCGCGTACTGCGCAACGCTAAGGAGATGGGTGGCGATCGCGTCCGGACCAAGTCCGGCTTGATGGTCGGCCTCGGCGAGTCGTTCGACGAGATGGTCGACGCGCTCGGCACGCTCCGGGAGCATCACGTCCAGGTGCTGACGATCGGCCAGTACCTCCGGCCCACCGAGCAGCACCTCCCGATCGTCCGCTACTGGCACCCCGACGAGTTCCGCCAGCTCGAGGAAGCGGCGTACGAGCTCGGCTTTGAGCACGTCGCGGCGGGGCCCTTGGTCCGCTCGAGTTACCACGCCGATCAACACGTGCCCCAGGCCGAGCCGGGCATCGGTCCACTCGCGGAGGCGGCCGGATGAAACCTCGCACTCGCGGAGGCAGCCGGATGAAACCTCGCACTCGCCGCATCCTGATCGTCGCGCTGCTCGCGCTCGCCCTCGTGCTGGTGCTCGCGCCTGCCGCCCTGGCCAGCGCCGGCGGCGGCTCGGCCGGCTTCGGTGGTGGTGGCGGCGGCGAAGGTGGCGGTGGCGGCGGGAGCGGGGTCGGCGTCTTCATCATCATTCAGATCCTCCTTCGGATCGCCGTACTCGGCCATGGCGCCGGAGCGGTGGTGCTCGTCGCGCTGCTGCTCGTGTATCTGTTCTTCACCAAGCTCGTGCCGTGGATGGCGCGCTCGCGAGGGGCCCAGAAGTCCTCGGGTCGCCAAGGCCGGCGGCAGGTGGCGCGAAGGGTCGGGCGGGTCGAGGCGGCGGCAGCCGAGGCGGCCGAGGAAGACTCCGCCTTTGCCCCGGAGACGGTCAAGCGCCAGGCCAAGCGCCTGTTCACCCAGATCCAGACGGCGTGGGACGCCGACGACCGGGCGCGCCTGCGTGCGCTCGTGGCACCAGACCTCTACGCCGAATGGGAACTGCGGCTGGATGACTTCCAGCGGCGCGGGTGGCGCAACCGCGTCAAGCTACTGGGAGAGCCGACGGTCGAGTACGTCGGGCTCAGGAATCGCGGTGACGCGAGCCAGGATCGGGTCACGGTCCGGGTCGAGGCGCGCCTGCGCGACTACGTCGAGGACTCCCGCGGCAACCGGATCAAGCGCTCGGGGCACGTCAGCCAGATCGTCAACACGCGCGAGTTCTGGACCCTCAGCAAGCGAAATGGCGGCTGGATCCTGCAGTCGATCGAACAGGGCGCGGAGGGGTCGCACGCTCTCACCGACACCGTGATCCCGACGCCGTGGTCCGACGATCAGGCGATGCATGACGAGGCGCTCGTCGAGGGCGCGGTCGCCGACGCGGTCCCCAAGGGCACCAAGATCTCCGAGGTCGCCGACCTCGACTTCGACGGCACCGCGCACGCCGCGGCGATGGATCTCAGCCTCGCCGATGGCCGGTTCGCGCCCGACGTGCTCGAGGTCGCCGCCCGCCGCGCGGTCGACGCGTGGGCCGAAGCGGTCGACGGCGACGACGCCGCGCTGAAGTCGATCGCCGAACCGGGCGCGGTTTGGGACCTACTGCATCCGGGTGATCCCAGTGGCCTGACCCGCGTCGTGGTCCGTGGGCCGGTCGTCAAGCGGATCCGGATCGTGGGCCTCGACGCGGCGAGCGAACCCGCCAAGATGTCGATCGAGGTCGACCTCCAGGGCCGGCGCTACATCGAGCAGCGCGACACGACGGCGGTGGTGTCGGGCAGCCGGGACCGCCCGACCAGCTTCACCGAGCGTTGGACGCTCGCGCTCACCCCGGACGCCGCCGAGCCGTGGCGGATCGTCTCCGTGGGCGGCCCGGTTCAGCGCAGCAAGCGCGAGCGCTCCGGTTCAGCGGGCCTAGCGCAAAGTTAGTCCCCCGCGCGAGCCGGGTTAAGCTCGCGCCGCGTGATCCCGGTCAAGGACAACATCGCGACGGACCGGATTCCGTTCGTAACCCTCGCGCTGATCGTCGCCAATCTCGTCGTCTACCTGGTCACGATCGGCCATGGTGGCGGGATCATCGGCGGACCGAGCGCCGCCGAGGACATCAAATACGGCGGGGTGCCCAACGCGATCTCCGTCTCGACCGTCTTCACGTCGATGTTCATCCACGCGTCGATCGTCCAGCTCGCCGTCAACATGCTGTTCCTGTGGATGTTCGGCGCCACCGTCGAGGACGCGATGGGACCGGTGCGCTTCATCCTGTTCTACCTCTTCGGCGGCATCGCGGCGCTCGCGCTGACGGTGGCGCTGGCTCCCCATTCGACCGCCCCGATCGTCGGCGCCGCGGGGGCGATCGCCGCCCTCGCGGGCGGCTACATCGTGCTCTACCGCGGAGCTCGGTTCTACGCGGTCTCGCTGATTCCCCTGTACTTCACGGCCGTCGAGGTGCCCGCGGTGGTGATGATCGTGGTCTGGTTCGCCGTTCAGGCGCTGTTCGCCGCGGTCGGGCTGACCGATCCGGTCGGCGGAGGCGGCGTCGCGGTCTACTTCGCCCAGGTGGGCGGTTTCCTCTTCGGGATGGCGACGATCCGGTTACTCGCCCCCCACCGCAAGCCGGTGCCGCCGGCCAGCAACGTGGTCGGGGCGGTGCGCTCGTGAGTGCTCGCCCGCCGGGCCCGAGACGACCGCGCGCCGTTATGCCGGCGCCGGCGTCGCCCCCAACGCACGCGACCGCCCGCGGCCGGGCAGAATCGCCCTCGCCACCGCCTCTACCGCGAACGCGGCGAGCATGATCACGAACGGGTCGAGAGGGGCCTCGAAGCGCGGGGTGCCGGTGGTGATCGCGGCCTCGCTGAGCCAGATCAGGAACGGCACCGCCCACAGCGAGCGCGGCACGCGCCGGGCGGCGCGCGTGAACAGGCCGCCGATCGCGAGCACGCCGACTAACCAGAAGCTGTAGGCGCCGAGGTCGGCGAAGCCGGCGGTGGCGTCGGTGTCGGTGCGCGCGGTCCGGCGCCAGACGAACGATCCCTGGAGATCCCACAGCCGCAGCGTGTTCCAGAACACGGCCTGCGGCAGGTAGGTGGGGTGCTGCCCGAGGTACTTGATGACGGCCGAGGTCAGGCGGTCGTTGCGGGTCGCCTCGCGGATCGACTTGTCGTGCTTGATCGCGTGGTAGGTGCTGTAGCCGCCGATCTCCCAGATGAAGTGGTGCTTGGCGGAGAGGTTGTTGTACTCGCCGCTGAGCGTGGTGCCGAGCTCGGTGGTGACGGGGATGAAGGCGTGCTGGGCGATCGCGTTGCGGACCGTCCAGGGCATGATCGTCAGGCACATCACGACGAGCAGGAGCGCCGGCGAGGCGACGGCGCGCCACGACAGTCGGGGTTTGGCGCCCCACACGACGAGGGCGAGGGCGAGCCCGACCACGAGGCCGTTGCCGCGCGTGAGCGCCGCCAGCCCGGTGAGGAAGCCGGCCGCGACGACCCATCTTCGCGAGTGCTCGGCCCGGCGCGAGTACAGCGCGCAGTTGGTGGCGCCGAGGACCAGCGGCACGAACAGGCTCTCGGTCATCAGCGAGACGCCGACCAGCACCAAGGGGATATACAGAGCGGCGATCGCCATCGAGATCAGCGCCGCCGCACGGCCGGCCACCTGCCACGCCATCAACCCGGTCAGTCCGACCGTGACCGTCGAGAGCACCACGGCCTGGACCAGGCGCGGGTCGGTCCAGCTGGTGTGCGGCACCCCGAACAGCAGATAGACGCCGGCCAGGAAGAACGGGTACCCGGGCGGGCGGTAGGCGCTCGATCCGAGCACCCAACCGTGTCCCTGCGCCAGCCCCGAGGCCAGCAGGTTGTAGCTGGCGGCGTCGATCCGCGGGAAGTAGTTGCTCGAGTGGAGCACGTAGGCGACGCGCACCACCAGCGCCAGCAGCAGCAGCCCGACGGCCGCGAGGATCCAGAAGCGTGACGAGCCGTCGCGGCGCGCGCCCACGGCCCGCTCAGGGCCGTCCTCGAACGCCCGGCCGCGCGGCGGCGCTACGTTCGACATCTGTGAGCCGCTCGCGGCTTGGCGGCGGCCGTTGACTCCCAGTAACGGACCATCCCGAGACCTCTGGCCGCAGCATGCTACCGGCCACCGGGGCCGCGACCGCCCGCCAGAACCGCCGCGCCCGACCTCGGCCCCGCCAGAAGGAGCCGCGCCCTACCTCGGCGCCGGCGGATTGGCGTGCAGGGCGAGGCTGACCGCCAGCGCGAGGTAGAACTTGTAGGGGGCGTGCAGGCCGTAGCCGAGGCACCGCCCGTTGGTGTAACCGGGCGTGCCGAGCCACAGGAAGGCGTCGACGCGGCGATTGCCGGTTTTCACCGTGGGGACGATGCCGAGCCCTTCGCCCGGCGGCGTGCAGCCCTTGTGGTAGTAGCTCGGAATTGGGCCGCGCGGGTTCGGCCCCCACCCGTTGACGTCGGTGTTGACGACGAAATGCTTGCCGCCCAGGCGGCGCGAGACCCGCCGCCCGAACCTCACCTCCTTGGAGGTCCAATCGAAGTGGGACGCGTTGAGGGCGAAGCCCTGCGCCTGAGCGACGTCGGCGCGCCGCAGCCAGCGCGCGATCGTGGCCGCGTTCTTGCCCCAGTCGGCGGAGCCGGCGTCGATGTACACGATCGCATTGGGATTGTGGTCGTGCAGCAGCCGAACCTCGAACGAGAGCTCGCGGAAGCGGCGGGCCCGCGCCCACCTGGGCAGGCAGCGGATCGTCGTCAGCTTGTCGGTCTCGACGATCACCATCACCCGGTGATCGCCGATCCCCCGGGAGAAGCCGCGCACCCAGCGCTCGATCTCGCGCTCGGAATAGCCGGGCTGGTTACCCGGGTAGGGGCAGCTCGAGCCCTCGATCCGGTCGAGATTGATGAACGGAATCGAACCGGGCTGGGCCCTGAGCGCCCGCGCGATGTACTGGCGCACCCCGACCGCCGGGTGCGGATCCCACACCCCGAACGTCTTCCCCATCGGGTTGTCGGCGAACGGACGCAGCGCGGCGGCGAGGCGCGGCTGGGTGCGCAGCGCGACCCACCACGACCCGCGCTGCTTGTCGACGAACCACGGGTGGCCGGCGAGCGGATCCCCGGGGATCGGCCGGCCCGAGTAGTAGGCGCCCGCGGCCGGCGCGAGCGCCAGCAGGGCGACGACGAGAGTCAGTGATCGAATCGCTGTCTTGCGCATCGTGCAACGCGTCGGGCGCGGAGGCACAAGCATCCGCGCTACATCCAAACCCACCTCGGCGGCGCCCAGCTTAGCGGCCCGCCCCGAAGCGGTCCGGCTAACTCTTGCGCGTCACTTCCAACAGGTAGGCGATCGTCGTCTCGGAGTCGCCGAGCACGAGGTGATAGGCGTCCGAGCTCGCCTCGACCCGCGCGATCTGCTCGTGCTTGTCGCGGAACAGCTCGCTGAACTCGAAGAACGCGAAGTCCACCACCCGCGACCGGTAGCCGAGCTGATCCAGCAGCTGCGCCGTCCGCTTCTCGCCGATGATCGACATCTGCATGATGTAGGCCGTTCCGTCGTCGGCCAGCGCTTCCGGCAACAGGCGGATCAGATGATCGAGGAGGTTGCGGCCCCAGTAGTCCAGGGGGCGGTGGGTCACTACCTGCTCGAACGGGTCCACCGGCACCTGATAGAGCGACGCCACGATCAGGTCGTAGCGCTCTTCGGGGACCCACGGGTAGAGATCCTGGGCGGCCGCGGTGACCCGATCGGCCACGCCGTTGCGGAACGCGTTGGCCAGCGTGTTCTTGACCGCAGCGGAGTCGATGTCGATCGCGTGCACGTGTGCCGCGCCGTTGCGCGCCAGTTGGACCGTCTGGAGCCCGGTCCCGCAGCCGATGTCGAGGCACCGCTGGTGGCCGCCGATGCCCTCTTGGTAGAGGTACTTCCAGATCAGGAAGCTGCCCTGCGTGGGCACGAACACGCCCGGCTCGACCGTGATATCAGGGAAATCCAGGGGGAACATCTCGCGCCCGCGCGGGTCGCTCCAGCGGAGCACCCGATTCGCGGCCAGAACCCCGCCGCCGTTGGACTCGTCGGGCAACGCCGCGGGACGCTGATGACCGGGCTTGGTCTCGAGCAGGCCAGCACGGGCGGCGGCCACGTGCTCGGGGCCCACGCCGCAGCAGCCGCCGATGATCTGGGCCCCCTCTTCGCGCCACCTCAGCGCGAGCTCGGCGTAGCGAGACCCGCCGATGCTCGCCTCGTGGCGCCACCCGACCGCCGATAGGTAGCCGAGGTTGGGATACACGCCGAGCGGGAGGTCGGTGAAGTCGCGCAGCCAGGAGAGCATGCCGGTGACGTGGTCGGGCGGGATGCAGTTGATCGCCAGGGCGCCGACGCCCATCTCTTCGAACCGACGCGCGGCGCGACCGAAGGCGTCGCCCTCCGGTCCGCCCCAGTGCTCGCCGTAGACGCCGCACACCCCGTGACGGCAGCGCCGGAAGCTCAGCCACACCGGGAGACCGGTGTCGAGCAGGGCCTCGACGGTGGCGTAAGTCGAGCTGCGCACCAGCGACAGCGTCTCGAGCAGGATCAAATCGGGCCGCTCGGCCTCGAAAGCTCGCGCGAGCAGGCGGATCGTCTCGCGGCCGTCGAGCGTATCGACGTCGCCATTGATGCTGAACGCGACCGCCACCTCGTCGCCACGACCCGCCTCGGTGGCAGCTCCGCGAGCCAGCTGCACGGCCCGGCGGGCCACGTCCATCCAGTGGACCGGTTCCGAGCCCTCGCCGAGCTGCAGGCTGCCAGCGCGCAGCGCCGTCGGGAGGCCCCAGGTGTTGGTCGAGATCACATCGCAACCGACGTCCACGTAGCGGCGGTGGACGGCCTTGACCTCGGCCGGCGCATCGAGGATCGCGGTTACGCCCCACAGATGCTCGTCGGCCTCGGGACGCTGTCCGCCAACCTCGATCAGCTCGGTTCCCACGGCGCCATCCAGGATCACGCACCGCTCGGTGGCGATCAGTCGCAGCAGGCGCTCGTGGGGCGTCTCGGGCCGCTCGGTCTCGGGCTGGCTCTCGATTGCTTCCGCGTGTACGGGGGTCAATCCTCTGCTCTCCTCGCTCGATGGAAGGTTCGCACCCAGCCCTCGCGGGCCGCCACTCCCACATCGACTAAATGCCCTAGCCTTTCGAGTAGGTTCACATTCACGAGCGTACAGCGTCGCAGCGAGATTTAAGATACCTTCCCGATTGGCTAGGTAACTCCCATAAAAGGGATAGGGTGGACTGCCGGGAGCAGAGCTATCGTCGCCGTGATGTCGGTGCTGACCACACGGCTCGACGCTGCCGATCCGTTGGAGGCTGCCCTCAACCGGGCGGGCGCGGTGTTTGTCGAGCTCGGCGGGCGCCGATCGGTGGTCAACTTCGGCTCCGCGGCGGGCGAACTGGCCGTGTGCGCCAGCCGCGTTGGCCTGGTCGACCGTTCGGCGATAGACAAGCTCGTCCTCACCGCCCCGGCGGCCCGGCTGGACGATGTGATCGCGCGGCTCACCGGCGGCACGCTCGCCGTCGGCGGGACGATCACGAGCGGCGGCTCACAGTGGTGCCGGCTCGCCGCCGACCGCGTGCTGTTGCTCTGCGAAGCCTCGGTCGCCGGCCCCCGCGCGCGCGCCCAGCTGCGCCAACTGCTGCTCCACCATCCGTCCCTGACCATCGAGGACCGCTCCGAGGAGTGGGCGGCGATCGGGGTAATCGGCCGGGCCGCGGCCCAGGTGTTGAACGCGCTGGGAGCCTACGGCGAAGCCGGGGACCCGAGGTCGGTGGCGCCGCTCGCCCCGGGCAGCGTCGGCGGCGTGGCTGTGACCTGGCTGCACGAGTGCGATCACAGCGCGTTGGCGATCGTCGCGCGCGAGGCGGCCGGCCTGGTCTGGCAGACGATCGAGGCGGCCGGCCGGCCGTACGGGATCAGCTGCGTCGGACACGAGGCGGCGAATCGCTACCGCCTGATGGAGCGCGCCGATGAGCACCGGCGCCGTCTCGTCTGAGCCGGCCGCCCTCCGACGCCTCCTCGCCGATCTGCAGCAGCTCGAGCGCGAGATCGTCGAGCTGGAGTACGTCCGCCGCTCGGATGCGCTGGACCGGGTCCGCGAAGCAGTTCGCCGCCTCGGGGAGGTGGGCTCTCCGGAGGGAATCCTCGACCGAGCCGCCGAGGAGCTGGGCTCGAGCTCCCAGTTCGACCGGATCCTGATCAGCGAGCTGGACAACCAGAGCCTGCGGCCGCGGACGATCTGGGCCCGCGAGGACCCCGCCGCCGCCGCAAGCGCCCTGGCCGAGCTGCGCACCCACTCGATCCGGCTCGAGTATCCGCTGGTCGAGGACGAGGTCGCCCGCGGACAGCACATCGAGATCGTCACCGTGGCCCGGGCGGGCTCGCGCGCCCCGGCTGCGCTCACCGACGCGCTGGCCTGGGACGCGTACGTCGTCGCAGCGCTGACCGTCGACGGTCGGACGGTCGGGCTCCTCCACGCCGACGTGAACTGCACCCCGCGGGCCCTGGATGAGCTGGATCGCGAGGTCGTGGCCCGCTTCTGCGAAGGGCTGGCCGGGGTGTTCGAGCGGGCCGCCCTGCGCGAGACGCTGCGACGCCACCGCAGCGAGCTCCAGGTGGCGATCCAATGGATGAGCGGTCGGCTGAGCCGGATGGCGACCGAGACGCCGACCGCTGGGCCGACCAACGGAGCCCCCGGACCCGCGACCGGCGCTGCGGGCGGCGCCGGTGTGGAGCTCATCGAGTCGCTGACCCGGCGCGAGCTCGAGGTGCTGCGGCTGCTGGCGCGCGGCCAGACGAACGCGGCGATCGCGGGGACCCTGCTGGTGCGCGAGGGAACGGTCAAGTACCACGTCAAGAACATCCTGCGCAAGCTCGGCGCCACCAGTCGCGCCGACGCGGTCGCGCGCTACGTCCGGGCATCCGGCGCCGCCGAGGCCCGATGAACGGCCAGTCGGCCGTCGGAGCGGTCTTCTCGGGTCCGCTGGGCGAGCAGCTCCGTCGCCGGCTCGAAGAGACAACCGCCGCGACGCGCCAAGCGCTGGCCATCGAACCAGGAGCGCCGCGAGCGACGACCGACGAGCTGACCGAACTGCGCCGGCTGATCGACGACCTGAACGAAAGGCTCCCCCCCAGCCCCGCACAGCGCGAGCACGAGGCCGCGCTGGAGCGGTTGCGCCACCGCTTCGACACGCGCTCCGACGCCCTCACGCGCGCCCAGGCGGCGGTCGCCGAGCTGCGCGAGATCACGTTGCCGAGCGCGATGCTGGCTCGCGCCCCGGCGGCCCTGTGCGATCGCTCGACGCTCACGCGGGCGATCCTGTCGGTGGTTCGCGACGGCCACATCGTCGCTGAGGCCGTCCACATCAGCGGTGATCCCGCCGGTGCCGCGGAGCTGATCGAGCGGCTGCGCGAGGCCCCGGTGGCCCTCGACCACGCCTCAGTCGAGAAGGAGCTCCTGCGCCGCCGGCGGGCCACGATCGTGCTCGACGCCCAAGTCAATCCAGGGGTCGATCGGCGCACCGCCGAGCTGCTGGCCTGGCGATCGTATGTCGCGGCGCCGCTCGTCATCGGTCCTCACGTGATCGGGGTGATTCACGCCGACCGGGGGCGAGGTGAGACGATCGACGTGCTCGAGCGGGAGGTGCTGTGGGAGTTCGCCACCGGCCTCGCGCAGGCCTACGAGAGCGCCAGCCTGCGCCGCGCGCTGCGGCGCGAGCGCGAGCAGATGCGCCAGTTCCTGGAATGGATCGGAGCCCGTTCGGGCGAGCTGAGCGACGCCCCGATCACGCTGCACTCGCGGCCGGCGCCGTCACTCCCGCCGACCGAGACGTTCGACGGACCGGCCCCCCAGGAGGGCCGCGACGACCGGGTCGTGTTCGCCGGCCTGCTCACCCGGCGCGAGCTTGACGTGCTCCGCCTGCTCGCCGACGGCGCCACCAACCGAGCGATCGCCGATGCCCTGGTCCTGTCCGATGCCACCGTGAAGTTCCACGTCAACCGGATTCTGCGCAAGCTCCACGTCTCCAATCGCGCCGAGGCGGTCTCGCGTTACCTGGCCCTGCTCGGCCTCCCACCGCCCTAGTTCGCACGCTCCCCACGCGTATGCGAAGCTGCGCGCATGGCCAACGTAATCGGACAGCGGATCCGTCGCCGGGAGGACCCGCGGTTCCTCTTGGGCGAAGGTCGCTACGTAGATGACATCGCTTTCCCCGGCGCGCTCCGCATCAATTTCGTGCGCTCGCCCTGGGCCCACGCGCGCCTGGTCTCGGTCGACGGATCGGCCGCCGCCGAGCTGCCGGGCGTGCACGTGTTCACGGCCGCCGACGTCGACCTCACGGTCAACCCGGCGCCGCCCTTCCTCGGGCTCGATCCCCATACCTCGCGGCCGTTCCTGGCTTCCGAAAAGGTCCGCTTCGTCGGCGACATCGTCGCCGTCGTGCTGAGCGAGACGGGCGCCGGGGCCGTCGACGCCGCCGAGCTGGTCGAGGTGGAATACGACCCGCTGCCCGTCGTCACCGACCTCGATGCGGCGGCGAGCGATGAGGTGCTGCTGTTCGAGGAGATCGGCACGAACATCTGCGTGACGCGACCGTTTGCCTCCGAGGAAGACCTGTTCGCCGACTGCGAGGTGACGAGCACCGGTAGCTACATCAGCCAGCGCATCGCCGCCTGCCCGATCGAGCCGCGCGCCACCGCCGCCAGCTGGGACGAGAACGGACGCCTCGAGATCTGGGTCTCGACCCAGACCCCGCACCAGGACAAGATGGTGCTGGGCATGCTGCTCGGGGTCGAGCCCGAGCAGGTGCGCGTGATCGCCCCGGACGTCGGCGGCGGGTTCGGCGCCAAGGGCCTCTCCACCGAGGACGTGATCATCGCCTGGCTCGCCCGCGCCGTCGGCCGCCCCGTGCGCTGGACCGAAACGCGCAGCGAGAACCTCGTCGCGATGTATCACGGCCGCGGGATGAGAATCGCCTACGAGATCGGGGGCACGCGCGACGGACGCGTACAGGCGATGCGGTGGGACATCCTCGCCGACGCCGGCGCCTACCCACACATCGGCGCCTTCCTCCCCAACCTGACCGCGATGATGGCCAGTGGCGTGTATCAGATCCCCAAGATCGATGTGCGCGTCCGCGCGGTGGCGACCAATACCACGCCGATCGGAGCCGTCCGCGGCGCCGGTCGTCCCGAGGCCACGCAGGCGCTCGAGCACGCGATCGACGCTTTCGCCACCGACTGCGGGCTCGATCCGGCGGTCGTGCGCCGAGCGAACTTCATTCCGCCCGACGCCTTCCCGTTCTCCACCGTGACCGGCGCCAGCTACGACATCGGCGACTACGGGCGGGCGCTCGACCTCGTGCTCGACACCGCCGGCTACGACCAGCTCCGGGCGGACCAGGCGGCGCGCCGGAACAACGGCTCGCCGCGCCAGCTGGGCATCGGCCTGGCCAGCTACGTCGAGATCACCAACGGGATCAACGAGACCGAGTTCGGCTCGGTCGAGATCACCGGCGACGGCCACGCGATCGTCAAGACGGGTTCGTTCTCCCACGGCCAGGGCCACGAGACGACGTTCGCGCAAATCGCCTCCGACCGGCTCGGTATCCCGATCGAGAAGATCACCGTGGTCAAGGGAGACACCGACGCCGTCGCCCGGGGGACCGGAACCTACGGTTCAAAGTCGACCCAGATCGGCGGCGCGGCCGCCGGCCAGGCCTCCGAGGAGGTGGTCGAGCAAGCCAAGCGGCTCGCCGCCGAGGAGCTCGAGGCGAGCCCCGAGGACATGGTGCTGGACGCGATCCGCGGCGCCTTCCACGTCACCGGGGCGCCCGAGCCGGCCCTGACCTGGGGCGATCTGGCCGCCCGCATGGCGGAGCAGGGACGGCTGGCCGAGCTGAGCGCCGAGGTCGACTTCACCGCCGGCCAGCCCACCTTCCCGTTCGGCGTCCACCTCGCCGTGGTCGAGGTCGACACCGAGACCGGTGGCGTCGAGCTCCAGCGGATGGTCGCCCTCGACGACGCGGGTCGGATCATCAACCCGCTGGTCGCCGAAGGGCAGGTCCACGGCGGCCTGGCCTGCGGGATCGCCCAGGCGCTCTACGAGGAGATCACCTACGACGAGGACGGCAACCCCCAGAGCGGGTCGCTCGTCACCTACGGATTCCCGGGGCCCGCCGAGCTCCCCTCGTTCGACCTCGTCGAGATGGAGACCCCCACGCCGGTCAATCCCCTGGGCGCCAAGGGCATCGGCGAGTCGGGCACGATCGGAGCGACGCCGGCCGTCCACGGCGCGGTGATCGACGCGCTTCGACCGCTGGGGGTCCGGCACGTCGACATGCCCGCCAACGGCGAGCGCGTGTGGCGGGCCCTCCAGGCCGCCCACGACGGCGGATGATCGGCGACGTTCTCTGGGAGCCGCCCGCTGACCTGAGGAGCTCGACCGAGATCGGGCGCTTCATGGCCTCGGCCGGCAAGGCATCGTACGACGAGCTGTGGCGGTGGTCGGTGTCCGACCTGGAGGGCTTCTGGGGCTCGTTGTCTGAGTTTTATGGGCTGCGCTGGCGCGCAGCCTTTGAATGTGTCCTGCGCGACCCAACCATGCCGGGCGCAAGGTGGTTTCCCGGCTCGAAGCTCAACTACGCCGAGCACATGCTCGGCGGCGACGGAGACGCCGACCGGATCGCGGTGGTGGCGCGCTCGCAGACCCGACCGCCCGTCGAGCTGACCTTCGGCGAGTTGCGCGAGCAGGTGGCACGGGCGCGCGCGGGGTTGCAGCGCCTGGGCGTCGGACCGGGCGACCGCGTGGCCGCGTACCTTCCCAACATCCCCGAGACGCTCGTGGCGTTCATCGCCACCGCCAGCCTGGGGGCGATCTGGGCCACCTGCGCGCCCGAGTTCGGCGCCCGCAGCGTGGTCGACCGGTTCGGTCAGATCGAGCCCCGCGTGCTGCTCGCCGTCGGCGGGTATGGGTTCCGCGATCGCTACGTCGACCGCCGCGACGAGGTCGCCGCGATCCGGTCTCGGCTGCCCGGCCTCGAGCGCGTGGTCTGGGTTCCCTACGGTGCAGCCCAGCTCGACGACGCGCTCAGCTGGGATGAGCTGGTGAGCGAACCGGGGCCGCTCGAGTTCGACCCGGTGCCGTTCGAGCACCCGCTGTACGTGCTCTTCTCATCCGGGACGACCGGGCTGCCCAAGGCGATCGTGCACGGGCACGGCGGCCAGCTGATCGAGCATCACAAGAACCAGGGGCTGATGTGGGACCTCAAGCCCGGTGCCCGCCTGCTGTGGTTCTCGACCACGGCGTGGATGATGTGGAACGCGCTCGTCTCCGGGCTGCTGCTCCGGGCGTCGATCGTGATGCTCGACGGCGATCCTGCCTGGCCCGATTTGCTCGAGCAGTGGCGGCTGGCCGAAGAGCTGCGCCCGACCGTGATGGGGGTCAGTCCGGCGTATCTGATGGCCTGCCGCAAGGCGGGGCTGGCCCCCGGGCGTCAGTGCGATCTCAGCTCGATCCGGGTCCTCTGCTCGGCCGGCTCCCCGCTCCCATCCGAGGGCTACCTCTACGCCTACGACCAGCTCGGGCGCCAGGCCGTGCTCATCAACGGCTCGGGCGGCACCGACGTGTGCACGGGGATCGTCGGCGGCTCGCTCGCCCAGCCGGTCTACGAAGGGGAGATCTCGGGACCGTCGCTCGCCGTCGACGCGCGCGCGTTCGACCCCGAAGGCAACGAGGTCATCGGCGAGCTCGGTGAGCTCGTCATCTGCCGGCCGATGCCGTCGATGCCGGTCCGCCTCTGGAACGACCCTGGCGGCGAGCGCTACCGCAACTCGTACTTCGACCGCTATCCCGGCATCTGGCGTCAGGGCGATTGGATCCGCTTCACGGAACGCGGCAGCTGCGTGGTCACCGGCCGCTCGGACGCCACCCTGAACCGGGGCGGGGTGCGTCTGGGCACGGGCGAGTTCTATGCCCTGGTGGAGGAGCTGCCGCAGATCGTCGACGCGCTCGTCGTACACCTCGAGGACGCCGGCGGCGGGCTCGGGGAGTTGCTCCTGTTCGTCGTCCCGGCCGAAGGCGTCGAGGTCGATCCCGCGCTCGAGTCGCGCATCGCGGCGGAGCTCCGCGCCCAGCTCTCGCCTCGGCACGTCCCCGACCGTATCGTCGCCGTCCCGGCGATCCCCCGCACGCTGACCGGAAAAAAACTTGAAGTGCCGGTCAAGCGGATTCTGCTCGGCGCCCGTCCTGAGGAGGTCGCCAGCCGTGACGCCCTCCTGCGACCCGACGCGCTCGACGCGTTCGTCGCGTACGCCGGCGCGTCCTCAGCGGCGGAATGAGCCGACCACCTGGCCGGCGGCGCCGTACCAGGTCATCGCCACCAGCCGCCCTTCGCCGCCGGCCACTGGGGCGATCGCGATGTTGTTCTCGACGGTGGGGTAGACGGTCACCGGCTGGCGCTGGCCGGTGAAGCTCCACCGCACCTCGATCACGCCGTCGGGCACGACAGACACGGTGTAGGAGCCGTCGCTCGACACCCCCGGCCAGCCGGCGTGCAGCTCGCTCGCGCTCACCCCACCGGCGACCCGCGGGCCCCCTCCGTCCGGCACGCTGACCGCCGACACGCGGTCGGGCGGCGGCGTGCGGACGACCAGATACAGATCGCGCGCGGGGACCGTGGCGGCGAGTCGGGTCAGGCCCGCAACCACGGGCACTCCGACCGCGGGCAGGCCGCGATCGGCCGCCGTCTGGGGTCGGCGTAAGACGGCCAGCGCGGCGGTCAGCTGGCGGGCGGCGGCCGGCACCCCGCTCGAGCCCTTGGACCGTTGCCCGATCAGCGCGACCGCCACCACCGCGACGATCGCCGCCACCGCCACCGCGAACGAGAGGATCAGGCCGAGCGCCGGCGGCAGCGGGCGCTTGACCTGATCCTCAGAGGGCGCGCTCGTGGGCATGCCAGTGCTCCTCGAGGTTGCGGACCAGTGCCGGACTGAGCTGGCAGAACACCTGCTCGCGCGCGTAGGTCGCCATGTACTCGCGGAACAGATCGAGCGGCTCCTGACCGACCCGGAGGGCGCGGCGGTTGGCCGCCGCGTTGATCAGCCCGGAGCTGGTGAGCGCGCCGATCCGCGCCTCGAGCGCGCCGTCGAATTCGGCCGGCTCGACCACCTCATCGCACAACAGCGCCGCATCGGGCTCGCCGGCCGTCCACTCGCGGCCGGACAGGATCGCCTGACGGGCCGCGCGGTCGCCGACCGCCCGCGGCAGGCGCAAGTTCGAGGCGCCGGGGATGATGCCCTCCTTGCGAGCCGGCAGGTAGAGCCGGGAACCGCGGGTGGCGATCACGTGATCGACGACGTGGAGCAGCTGGCACGCGCCGCCGATCGCGAACCGCTCGACCGCCGCGATCCACAGCTTCTCCTGCTCGGGGTCCGACAGCCCGCGATAGATCTTGTTGACGTAACCGAGATCGCGGGTCAGGTACCACAGGAAGTCGATCCGGCCGTGGTAGAGGTGCGTGAGGTTGATGCCCGAGCCGAACACCCGCTGGCCGGCGTAGCGCGGGTGCTCGACGACGCCGCCCCGCAGCACCCCGACCTCGATTTCGGGATCGAGCAGGATCAGGTCGACCGCCGATTCGGTGGGGCCCAGCGTCGCGCCGTCCTCGGCGTTCAGGTAGCGAGGGTTGCGCAGCTCCACGATCCCCGCGCGACCCTCGCGGGTGACGCGGACCGGGCCGAAATCGACCGATCCAGTTCCCCGAAGCTCGTCGAGCCGTTCCAGCGCGGCCGCAGTCGGACGCAGCATCGACTCGACTAGGTGGCGCCCGGCTTCGGGAAGCGCCAGAAAGGCGGAGGCGAGGAGCCCCTGGGCGATCTCCAGGCCCTCCTTCTCGGCCAGCGGGCGCGCCCGCTCGGCCTCCATCTCGGCCTCGGAGGGGACCAGCCCGGGGACGCGGTCGGCGGCGCGGTACAGGAGCTCTTCCAGGCGCACGGCTCGCCGGCGGCCGTCGGTCAGCTCGTCGTAGAGCGCGCCGACCGACAGACCGGCCCCCTCGAGCCCATCGAGCTGATCAGGTCCCCCGATCACGAACCGGTCCGCCGCTGGTCATTTACACCGTGTTGGATTATCTCCGTTTAGGCTGCACTACCATAGAAGCAGCACTTCTTGACGGTCGACGTCCGAGAAGGAGAGGAGAGAGCCCTGGCTGAGTCGGTAGCAGCACCGCTTCCCGTGAGCGGCAACGCGATCCGCGGCCCCGAGCGGTGGCGCGTCAACCACGGTGCCCTGCCGCGACGGCTAGAGGCGTGGTCGGACATCCTGGCCACCACCCATCTCCGCTTCGAGGTCCATCCGACCTCGCGCACCCCCGAGGACTTCAGGGCCGCCGTTTCCCGCCGCGCGATCGGCGAGCTGAATCTCGTCGACTGTGCCACCTCGCCGTTCCTCGGTCATCGCGGCCCTGCGGTGGTCGGTACCGGGATTGCGCGCCGGGAGCACGAAGACATTCTCGGGTTTCAGCTCGTCTGCCGTGGCGTCGAGCTGGTCCGCGAGCGCGGGCGCGAGCTCGCCCTGAACACCGGCGACATCGTCCTGTGGGACGGGCTCCAACCGACCGACGTGGAGATCGTCGAGCCATTCTTCAAGCGCACGCTGCTGTTCCCCCGCGACAGCGTGCTGGCGGTTTGTCCCCGACTGGCCGAGCTGGGCGCGCTGCCGCCACTCGAGAACAGCGGACCCGCCCGCCTGCTCGTCCGCTACATGAACGCGCTCGCGGCCGAGCCGGTGCTCGAGCCGACTTCCGCCGTGGCGGCCGCCAACGCCGCGCTCGAGCTCCTGCGAGGAGTCATCGAGCCGACCGTCCCGACGAGCCGGACCGCCACCCGTTCCGCGATGCGGGCCGAGATCCGCCGGTACGTCCGCACCCATCTCCAGGACCCGCGGCTCGGCCCGGCCTCGATCGCGCGGGCCTACGCGATGTCGGTCCGCGCCCTCCACGCGCTGTTCGAGGACGCGAGCACGTCTGTGGCCGGGCTCGTGCGCAGCGAGCGTCTGGCTCGCTGTCTGGAGGACCTCCAGCGGGCCAACGGCGGCTCGGTGACCGAGATCGCCTTCCGGTGGGGGTTCTGCGACGCGGCCCACTTCTCCCGCGTGTTCAAGCGAGAGTACGGAGCCACACCGAGCGAGATCCGCCAGCTGGCCAGCGACGGCGAGTTCCCGAACGGCAACGGGGACGGGAACGGCGCCACCCGCGGAGTCCTCACCGTCTAGGACGCGGTTAGAGCCAGGCGAGCAGGTCGGCGACGCCGTCGATCGCCGCGTCGGGACGCCGGCGTTCGGGGATCCGTTCGAGCGCCACCGACCCGCTGGTGCCGCTGCGGACCAGGACGGTCCGGGAGCCGCCGAGGCGACCGAGGGCGATGTCCATGCCCAGATCGTCCCCGATCACCGCCAGCTCCCGCGGGGGCAGGCCGAGCCGCGCCGATACCTCGGCGACCGCGGCGCGCGACGGCTTGCCGACCACCTTCGGCCGGGCGCCGGTGACCTTGGCGATCGCCGCGGTGATCATCGCCCCGCGGCTGTAGATCATGCCGTTGGCGCCGGCGTAGCCGCGCGCGTAGCTGCCGGTCAGCAACGGCGCTCCGCCCGCCACCGCGTGGGCGGCGCGATCGAGCGAGGCGAGCGAGACTTCGTCGACCTGGGCGATGAACACGACCCCGGCGTCGGCGGTGTCGGTATGTGGGATGCCCGCCGCGGCGAGTCGGTCGCGGACCGCCTGACTGGCGAACAGCATCGCCGGGACGCCCGGGTGGTAGCGGCGCAGGTAGGTGGTCGCGCTCTCGACGGGGGTCATGACCTCGTGATCGGCGACCGGGATCCCGTCCTCGGTCAGGCCCCGCGCGATCTCCTCCGCGGCGACGTGGCTGCCGTTGGTGAACAGCACCAGCGGCCGCCCCGAGGCGCGGATCCGCTCGAGCACCTCGACCGCACCCGGAGCCGGCCGGCCGCGTCCGTCGGGCCCGCGGTGGACGAGCGTCCCGTCGATGTCGAACACGAACCCTCGGACGTTCTCAAGCACGGCGCCACACCACCCGGTCCTCGTCCTTGCTCACCGCGCAATATGAGACCGACTCGCGGCTGGCCAGCTCGCGCAACAGCCGGATGATCGGCGCCCCGTTCACCGATGCCGGCGCCGGCGCGCGCCCTCGGGCGGCGACCATCGCGTCGACCTGTTCCTCGGGCATCGTGAGGCGGAGCAGCAGCTCCTCTTCGGAGATCCGGCTCCCGAACCGCTCGCGCGCCCCATCGAGGCTGATCGGACGCAGCGCGCGCAGCTGAGCTGCCTGCGGGCGGGCGAGCACCCGGTCGGCCACGTCGGGGTCGACCGGCGCGGCCGGCTCACCGTAGTGGCCGAGGAAATAGCGGACGGTCTCGTCGGAGACGTTGGCCCACCTTTGGCCGTCGATCACGTTGCGAGCCGCTTGGGAGGCCACGAACTGGGAGACCGGCGTGACCAGGATCGGGTCGCCCATCTCGGCGCGTACGCGCGTGACCTCCTCGAGCACGGCGTCGAACAACTCCGGGCGGCGGAGCTCCTCGAGCATCCGCCGCGTGGTGCTCACCATCCCGCCCGGCAGCTGGTGGCGGTAATACGCGGCGTCGAACTCCTGCGGCGTGCCGGCGGGCAGGCCCTTGGCGCGCGCGAGCTCGTCGAAGTACCCCGACACCCGAGCCTGCTCCTCCAGGTCGAGCCCGTGCTCGAAACCCGCCGCCTCGAGATTGCGGGCCGTGCTCAGCACCTCGGGCTGGGAGGTGCCCCGCGAAAGCGGCCCCGACGCCGTGTGCACGACCCCGAACCCCGCCCTCACGCCGTCCATGTAGACGAGCGGCGCGAGACCGATCGTGCAGTGGCTGTGGAGCTCGATCGTGCGCTCGCCAGCCGCGCGCGCGAAGTGGGGGGCCAGCTCGCGGACGGCATCGGGCGTCAGCAGACCCCCGGGGTCCTTGAGGTAGAGCCGGTCCATGTCGGCGCAGTCGGCCAGGGCGGCGGCGCGCTCGGCGTAATACGCGTGAGTGTGGACGGCGCTGATCGAGTAGGTGAGACCGATCACCACCTCCTGCAAACCTTCGGCGTGGGCCAGCGCCGCCAACCGCTTCAGGCGCTGGGGATCGTTGGATGGGTCGGCGATCTGGAGGCGGCGGATCCCGTTGCGGGCTACCAGCCGGAACGAGAGCCGGATCACCTCCTCGTCGGCCGGCACCCAGGAGATGAACCGCATGCCGGTGGTGATCATGCCCAGCGGGGTGTCGGGCATCGCCTGGCTGACGAGCCGGATCCGCTCCCACGGGTCCTCGTGATGGAAGCGCACCGAGACCGCCATGTGAGTGCTCGAGGTGAAATCGAGCGCGTGATAGCCGACGCGATCGAGCGCCGGCGCGACGCCGAGCACGTCCGGGGTCCTCAGCCCGGTCGCGCTCCACAGGCTCTGGTTGCCGTCCCGCAGGCTGGTGTCGACGAACTCGATCACGCCGGGATTGCGTGCGGGAGCCGCTCGAGCCAACCGGTGTCGACCGGCCCGGCGACGAATTCGGGATGGCCGATCGCGGCGCGCAGCAGCTCGCGGTTCGTCCTCACGCCGTCCACCTCGGTCCCGTCGAGCGCTTCGAGCATGAGCCCGATCGCTCGCTCGCGATCCTCGCCGCGGACGATCAGCTTGGCCAGCAGGGAGTCGTAGAACGGCGACACGAGCGCGCCGGCCTCGCAGTGGGTGTCGACCCGAAGCCCCGGCCGCGGGGCGATCGAGAAGCGCGCGATCGTCCCCGGGCTGGGACGAAAGCCGTCCCGCGGATCCTCGGCGGTCAGCCGGCACTCGATCGCGTGGCCGGTTGACCGGATCGCCCGTTGAGCGATGCTGAGCGGCTCGCCGGCGGCGATCCGCAGTTGCTCGCAGACGAGATCGACGCCGGTCACCGCCTCGGTGACCGGATGCTCGACCTGGATCCGGCAGTTCATCTCGAGGAAGTAGAACTCGCCGGCGACCGCGTCGAACACGAACTCGACCGTGCCCAGGTTGCGGTAGGCGATCGCACGGGCAAACGCCACCGCCGCGGCCTGGAGCGCCTCGCGCATGGCCACATCGAGCCCGGGCGCCGGGGCTTCCTCGATTACCTTCTGGTAGCGCCGCTGGGCCGAGCAGTCGCGCTCCCCGAGGTGGATCACCGTCCCGCTCTGGTCCGCGGCGAGTTGGACCTCGAGATGGCGCGCGACGGCCACGAAGCGCTCCACGTACACGCGTCCATCGGCGAACGCGGCCGCCGCCTCGCTGCTCGCCAGCGCGAACAGCGACTCCAGCTCGTGCGGCTCGCGCGCGAGCTTGATCCCCCTGCCCCCGCCGCCCCCGGCGGCCTTGATCAGCACCGGATAACCGATCTCGTCCGCCAGCGCGTAGGCCTCGCGCGCGGACTCCACCTCCCGTCCCGGAAGTACGCGCAGCCCGGCCCGCGCGGCTTGCGCGCGAGCCCGGAGCTTGTCCCCGGCCAGCTCGATCACCTCGGCCGACGGGCCGACGAAGACCAGGCCGTGCTCGCGTACCCGCGCCGCCAGGCGCGGGCTCTCGGAGAGAAACCCGTAGCCCGGATGCAGCGCGTCGCAGCCCGTCCCCACCGCCGCCTGGACCACGAGCTCATCGCGTAGGTAGCTCTCACTCGCCGGCCCGGGCCCGATGCAGATCGCGCGGTCGGCGAGCCGGGCGGCCAGGCCGTTCCGGTCGACGTCCGAGCAGCCGACCACGCACTCGAGCCCCAGCTTCCGGCAGGCGCCGACGATCCGCACCGCGATCTCGCCGCGGTTGGCGATGAACACCCGCTTCAAGGTTTCACCCGGTAAAGCGGCTGCCCGTACTCGACCAACGTCCCGTTCTCCGCGCACACCTCGACCACGGTCCCGCGGACCCCCGCGGGGATCGAGTTCATCATCTTCATCACCTCGATGATGCAGATCGTCGTGTCGGGCTCGACCTGGCTGCCGAGCTCGACGAACGGCTCCCGTCCCGGGCCTTCGGCGCGGTAGAAGGTGCCGAGCATCGGCGAGGGGACCGTGATCAGCTCGTCGCTCGCCGCCGCGGGGTCGTCGTCTTGTCGCGGAGCCAGCGCCGGCGCACCTGCCCCGTCCCTTCGCACGTGGAGCGAGAAACCGTGCGTCTCGATCCGCAACTCGGCCAGGTCCGACTCGTCGATCAGCCGGAGGATCTCCCTGATGTCCTCGTGCGTGAGCGGCATCGAACGATCAAGCGCCGAACTGGCGCATCACGAGCGCGATCGCGGAAGCCGGCTCGGGCGTCGGCGTGGGCTTGGCCGCCGCGCCGCCGAGCGCGGTCACGGGTCGCGACTGGACGACGTAGAGGTGGCCGTCGCGGTCGAGAGCCCATTCGATGTCCTGGTGGGTGCCGAAGTGGCGCTCGATCCTCCGCGCGAGTTCGAGCAGCGTGTCGACCTGCTCGCGATCGAGACAGGGGACGTCCCGGCGCTCTGGGGGCACGTCGGTCCGCTGCGCGCCGGCGGTGAACTCGATCGGCTTGTGGCCGATCCGTTCGCGCACGATCTCGCGCGTGACCTTGCTGATCAGATAGTCGTCGGGGGTGACCTCGCCCGCCACGACCGCGAGACCGAGGCCCCAGCTGGCGTTAATCGCGACCATGCTGCGGTCGCCGCTGACCGGGTTGCAGGTGAACATCACCCCCGCGACCGCGGCGTCGACCATCAGTTGCACGCCCACCCCCATCGCCGGCTCGGTGCCGGTGGGGCCGAGGTGCTCGCGGTAGCGCTCCGCCAGCAGGCTGTGGAGGCTCGCGCGACACTCCCTGACCGCCTCGCACACCGCTTCGGCCCCGCGGACCCACAGGTAGCTCTCCAGCTGCCCGGCGAACGTCGCCTCCAGGCTGTCCTCCCCGACCGCGCTCGAGCGCACCGCGACCGCCGGCGACCCGCCACCCAGAGCCGCGTAGGAGTCGAGCACCTCCACGCGAGCCTCATCCTCCAGCTCGCCGTCCCCGGCGAATGCTGTGGTCGGGATCGCGAACCCGCCCGGGACCGGGATCCCGGCCGCTAACAGTTCGCCCAATCCCGCGCTCTTGCCGCCGAACGCGGCCGCGTCGGCGCTGCGGAGCTGATCAAGCGGCCGGCAGAAGCGCATCACTCGAGCACGGTAACCGACCCCGCCGTGCCGTCCACGCGGATCAGTTGCCCGGTCCGGATCCGCGCGGTCGCGCGCCCCGTTCCCACTACCGCCGGCAACCCGTACTCGCGGCACACGATCGCGGCGTGCGACATCACGCCACCCACGTCGGTCACCGTCGCCGCGATCTTGGAGAACATCGGCGCCCACGCCGGCGACGTGCTCCCGCACACCAACACCTCCCCATCGAGCAGCTCGCCGATCTCATCCGCTGAGCGGACCACCCGCGCCCGAGCCTCGATCACGCCCGGCGACGCCGCCGCCCCGTTCAACACCGTCCCGGCGTCCTGCTGGCGCGCCCACTCCTGCACGCGCTCCGTCGTTACCCCCCACAGCATGATCGTCATCGGATCGGTCACGGCCTCCGGCGTGACCCCGAGCGCCGGCGGCGGCGTCCACTCCCCCAACTTCGCCAACAACCGCTTACGCCGCGCCACGATCGCCGGCCAGTGCTTCGGCCCCAACGGCTCCCCGCCGGTCGCCCAGCTCAGCACCAGCTCATCCAACGCCGAGGCGACCTCATAGCGCGAGAGCTGAAACACATCCTCCCCATCCTCGACGAACCCGTGCGCGGCCAGCAGCGCCCCGAACTCCCGGACCTTGTTCCACCACCGCGTCAAGAACCAGTAATCACAAAAGAACTTGTGCTCCTCCACATACGGAAACACCGTCCGCGACAGCCCCAGCAAATCATTGAACGGCCCCCGCGCCTCCTCGTCCAACAACCCGCCGTACTCCTCCGCCAACCGCTCCCGCTCGCGCACCACCTCCGCCTGCGGCCGATCGATCCGCTGCCCGGCGCGCAACGCGCCGATATGCCCGATCAACGCCGCATACGGGATGCTCGGATCATCGAGCCAGCTGCGGTAATAGTGATACAGCCCATCCCCCGTGGCCATGTTGAACCACGGGTCCTTGACCGCCTCCAACTCGCCCAACCACGCCCGCCCCGCCTCGCTGCCCTCCAGCTCCGCGTCGATCTCGCCCGGTGAGCGGCCCTGCACGAACGCGCCGTCCACCCCCGTCTCGATCGCCAAGCGCGCCAATCGCCGCAACTCCGCGTCCGGCTTGAACAGCAACACGTCGATCCCCGCCACCATCTGCGCGATGTGCTGATCGGGGATGTCCGGCAAATGGCCCTTGCAGAACTCCACAAACGTCCCGTACGCCCCGTAGCCAAGCAGCAGAAACTCGAAATGGTGCTGCCACATCAAATCCACCAACCGCAACACGCGTCCGTACGCGTCCAGCACCTCGTAAAAGCTCGTGTTCCGCTCCTCCCCGAACGCCACCTCGTCCGACTCATACTCCGGCAGCTCGGGCACCCGTAGCTCGCCCAGCTCCGCGATCAACGCCTCCATCTTCCCCCGCCACTTGCCATACAGCTCCGTCCAGTTGGCGTAGTAATACCCCGCGCGTTTTTGAAAGAACTCCGCCCGCTCCGCGATCTTCGCCGGATCGGTCACCGGATTGCCCGAGATATAGATGTACCCGTTCACGCACCGGTAATCGATCCCCATCGCCGGCGGCACCGCAAACACCCGGTTCTGCCACGACCCCACCGCCTGATACGGCGAATCAATGCAAATCACATCGAACGCCGGCATCGGCATCGGAAAATGCATCGAGTTCCAGAACCAAAACCGGTTCTCATCCAACTCCCGCCGCCGCTCATCAAACAGCGCGTAATACGGATACATCTCCTGCCAACCCTCACAACCCGGCGGGGTCTGAACCGAATAAGGACTGGGGAACGCGCCAAGCGCGGGCGCCGTGCTGGCCATGACGACCTCCCTCGAGGTGGAAGCGGCATCTGCCGCCTGCGAGTTCTTATAAACCCCGCTTGCGCGAAGTCAAATCCTTGCTCGTCCGCGCAGTCGCGCTTGCGCTTCGGCGCGCGTCGCGGGCACCGCACACATTGGCAAGAACCGGTGCACTCGATGGCTAGCTGACGCCGTGGCCCTCGCGGTAGCTTGGCTGGCGGAAGTCGTGACACGACAGGAGAGGCGATGGGCGAGATCGAGCTGCTGGCCCTGTACTGGACGATCAGCGGGCCGGTTGAGGTCCACGTGGGCCGCGAGTGGAGCCTGTTCGCCTGGCGCGACCGCTGTGCCGAGGCGGCCCGGGTCGGCTTCCGGGGACTCGGCCTGTGGCACGCCGACATCGAGCATCAGCTCGAATCGAGCTCGCTCGAGGAGATGCGGCAGGTCTTCGACGACGCCGGACTGCGATACATGCAGGTGGAGTTTCTGGCCGACTTCTTCGTCCCGGCCGGCGAACCGGCCCGGCGAGAGTCAGACCAGCGCCGCCGGCTGTTGTTCGACACCGCCGCGGCGTTCGATGCCCACCACATCAAGGTCGGCAACATCCCCGGCACCCCGTGCGAGCTGGGTCGCCTGATCGAGGCGTTCGCCGAGCTGTGCGAGGACGCGGCCCAGAACACGGACGCCAAGATCGTGTACGAGTTCATGCCGTTCGACGTGAACGTCAACCGGCTCGAGACCGCGCTCGAGCTCGTCTCGGAAGCCGGGCAGCGCAACGGCGGGCTGGCGATCGACACCTGGCACATGGGCAAGCTGGGGATCGAGCCCGATGCGTTGGCGCAGATCCCGCCCGAGTACCTGATGTGGGTGGAGCTGTCCGACGGCCAACGCGAGAACCTGCCCGATCTCGTCGACGAGGTCGTCAACCACCGCCGCCTGCCGGGCGAGGGCGAGTTCGACCTCCCCGACTACGTCCAGGTCTGCCAGACGCTCGGCTACGAAGGGCCCTGGGGCGTCGAAGTGCTCTCGGAGGAGCTGCGCGAGCTCCCGATCGACGAGGAGTTCGAGCGCGCATATGAAACGACCTTCGCCCAGTTCCGCGCGGGCGTCGCATGAGAGGAGCCGACAGATGACCCAGCTCGATCAAGACAGGTTGGTGTGGATGTTCACCCAGATGGCGCGGATCCGCGAGTTCGAGGAGCGGGTAAAGCGCACGTTCGAGGAGAGCCCGGGAGTGATCCGCGGCCACACCCATCTCGCCGACGGCGCCGAGGCCTCGATCGTCGGCGCGCTGGCCAACTTCGAGGCCGACGATCAGGTGCTCGTCACCTACCGCTGTCACGGGTATCCGCTCGTGCTCGGCACCGACCCCAAGGCGATGATGGCCGAGATCTACGGCCGCCAGGACGGCCTGTGCGGTGGCTACGGCGGCTCGATGCATCTGACCGACGTGAAGCGCGGCTTTCTCGGCACCTCAGGGATCGTCGCTCAGGGCATTCCGCACGCCACCGGTGCCGCCTATGCGGCCCAGATCCGCGGCCAGGGGCAGGTCGTGTTCTCGTTCTTCGGCGACGGCGCCTCCAAGCAGGGGGCGTTCCACGAGTCGCTCAACGTCGCCTCGCTGTGGAAGCTGCCGATCGTCTTCGTGATGGAGAACAACTCCTACAACGTCGTCACCCGCGTCGAGCAGGAGGACGCCAACGCCGCCGCGGGCGAGCCGCTGGCGGTCAAGGCGGCGGCCTACAGCATGCCCGGCGTCACGGTCGACGGCGGCGATCCGCTGGCCGTCTACGAAGCGGTGGGCGAAGCGGTGGCGCGCGCCCGCATCGGCCAGGGACCGACGCTCGTCGAGTCGCGCGTCTACCGGCTGAGCGCGCACGGCAACATCATCGCGCCGCCGGGCATCCCGCTGCACTTCCCCGAGCACGAGGCGATCGAGGTGTTCGGCAACCCCGACGAGTACGAGGCGGCCCTGCGCGGCGATCCGGTGCCGCGGATGCGCGGTTGGCTCATCCAGGAGGACGTGCTCACCCCCGAAGAGGCGGACGGGATCGCCGCCGAGGTCGCGCAGGAGATGCAGGTCGCCGTCGAGTTCGCGCTCGCGAGCCCGTATCCGGCGCCCGATGCCGCTCTCAACTACGTCTACGCCTAGGAGTCAACGTCATGGCACGAGAGATCCCCTACATCGCCGCGATCAACGAGGCGATCCACCTCGAGATGGCGCGCGACGAGCGGGTGCTGTACTTCGGCCAGAACCTGGCCACGACCGAGAACGACGAGTTCGTCAAGGCGTTCGGCCACGATCGCGTGCGGGTGACGCCAATCTCGGAGACGGCGGAGATCGGGATGGCCGTCGGCGCCGCCCTGTCCGGAATGCGCCCGGTGGTCGAGCTGTACATGGCCGAGTTCATGCTGGTGGCGATGGACCAGGTGGTCAACGAGGCGCCGCGCTTTCGCTACATGAGCGGGGGCCAGGTGACGGTGCCGCTGGTGCTGAAGGCGGGGTATGGCTTCACGGCCGGTTGGGCCGGGCAGCACACGGGCTCGATCTACTCGATGTTCATGGGCGTGCCGGGACTCAAGGTCGCCCTGCCCGCGACCGCGGCCGACGCCAAGGGCCTGATGACGAGCGCGATCCGCGACGACAACCCGGTGTGCTTCTTCCACCACTACCTGCTCACGCTCGAGCCCGGCGAGGTGCCCGAGGGGGAGCACGTGGTCCCCTTCGGGCAGGCCGCGGTACGCCGCGAGGGCGCCGACGTGACGATCGTGGCCACCGGGTGGATGGTCGGCAAGGCGCTCGCGGCAGCCGAGACGCTGGCCGGCGAGGGGATCGCCGCGGAGGTGATCGACCCGCGCACGCTCGAGCCGCTCGACACGGCCACGATCCTCGCCTCGGTGGCGAAGACCGGCCACCTGGTGCTGGTCGACCAGGCGACGCTCCACGCCTCGGCCTCGGCGGTGATCGCGGCCGAGATCGCCGAGCAGGGGTTCTCGTCGCTCAAGGCGCCGATCAAGCAGGTCACCGCGCTCGACGCCACGATCCCCTACAGCGAACCGATGGAGGCCTACGTGCTGCCCGACGAGGACAAGATCGTCGGCGCGGTGCGATCGGTCCTGGGCTCGGCGCCCGTCGCCGCATAGCCCTCGCCGATGGCCGACGCCGGACCGCAGCTCGACGCCGAGTCGTCGCTGGCGCTGCTGGCGACGATGTGGCGGATCCGCTGTTTCGAGGAACGGGTGGCCGCGCTGAAGCGCTCGCGACAGGTCCACGGCCTGATCCATCTCAGCATCGGAGGCGAGGGCGCGGCGGCGGCGGTGTGCGGGCAGCTGCTGGACGGTGATGCCCTCTACAGCGGTCATCGCGCGCACGGCCACGCGATCGCCAAGGGCGTCCCGCTGGACGGGCTGATGGCCGAGCTGATGGGGCGCTCGACGGGGCTGTGCCACGGCCTCGGCGGGTCGATGCACATCGTCGATCGCGACCACGGGCTGCTCGGCGCCACCGGGGTGGTCGGCGGCAACATCCCACTGGCGCTCGGGAACGCGCTCGCGGCGCGCCTCGACGGCGCCGATCTCGTGACCGTGGTGTTCTTCGGCGACGGCGCCGTCCAGGCCGGACACTTTCACGAGTCGGTCAATCTGGCCGCGCTGTGGGCGCTCCCGGTGATTCTCGTGTGCGAGAACAACGGCTTCGCCGAGTTCACGCCGCGTTCGGCGCACACCGTGGTCGAGCGCGTCAGCGACGTGGTGGCGCCCTACGACTTCCCGCGTGCCACCATCGACGGCGGCGATGTGCCGGCCATCTGGACCGCATTCGGAGGCTTCCTGGCCCACGCGCGCGCCGGGCGCGGACCGTTCCTGCTCGAGTGCCTGACCCACCGGCGCCGCGGGCACTACGAGGGCGACCCGGAGCAGTACCGCGACCCACTCGCCGACGAGCAGTGGCGGGGGCGGGATCCGCTGCTCCGCCTCGCCGCTCACGCGATCGGACGGGGCTGGACCGACGAGACCGGGGTGGCGGCGCTCGAGCAAGACGCGCGGGAGGCGGTCGCACGGGCGGTCGAGTTCGCCCGGGCCAGCCCGTTCCCCGACCCTGACGCAGCGCGGGCGCTGGTGTACGCGCGATGACGGTCGTGGAGACGACGTTCGTCGGGGCGATAAACGCGGCGCTGGCGCGAGCCATGCGCGCCGACCGAAAGGTGATCGTGCTCGGCGAGGACGTAGCCGAGGGCGGCCCCTACCTGGCCACGACCGGACTGGCGGAGGAGTTCGGACGCGACCGCGTGCTGAATACACCGATCAGCGAAGGCGCCGTGTGTGGGGTGGCGATCGGGGCCGCCCAGGCGGGTCTGCGTCCGGTGGTCGAGATCATGTTCATCGACTTCCTCACGTTGGCGCTGGACCAGCTGGTCAATCAGGCGGCCAAGGCCCACTTCATGTCGGGAGGCCAGCTGACCGTGCCGCTCGTGCTCCGGACTCAGGGCGGAGCCGGCGAGCGCAGCGGCGCCCAGCATTCGCAGAGTCTGGAGGCCTGGGTGACCCATGTCCCCGGCTTGAAGGTGGTGATGCCGAGTAGCGCCGCCGACGCGGCCGGCCTGCTGGCCGGCGCGATCGCCGACCCCAACCCGGTCGTGTTCGTCGAGAACAAGTCGCTGTACTTCCGGCGCGAGCTGGTGCCCGAGCCGCCGGCCCCGCTGGAGCTCGGGCGGGCCCGTGTGGTGCGCGCGGGCAGCGACATAACCATCGTCGCGCTGTCCCGGATGGTGGGGGCGGCGGTCGCGGCGGCCGACCGGCTGGCGGAAGAGGGGATCGAAGCCGAGGTGATCGACCCGCGCACGCTGGTGCCGCTCGACCTCGACACGATTGCCGGATCGGTGCAGCGGACCGGGCGGGCGGTGATCGCCCACGAAGCCGTGCAGACCGGCGGCTTCGGCGCCGAGCTGACGGCCCAGTTGCAGGCCGCCGCCTTCGACTGCCTGGAGGCACCCATCCAGCGGGTGGGCGCGCCGTTCACACCGGTCCCAGTCAGTCCGCCACTGGAGGATGCCTACCGGCCGGGGCCCGACGAGATCGTCCTCGCCGCCCGGACCGCGGTTGAATGGGATCAGCGGGTTCAGGCTGGTGATTAGCGCCGCCGGGCAACGGGTCGGCCGGGAGCGTGACGAGCGCGGCGCCGGGCAGCCGCTCGATGACCTCCCGATGACGGAGCACGATCTCGAGGTTGGCCAGGGCGGTGCGCGCATGCTCCCGCGCCAAGCTCTCAGCTCGCGCACTCTGGCGGGCCTCGATCGCCTCGATCAACCAGTCATGGTGGCGATGGGCGACGATCAGGATGTCCCGCGACTCCGGCAGCTCGGCCTCGGCGAGCACGAAGGCGGCGCTGGGACCCGCGAACGGAAGCGAGATGATGCTGTCGAGCGCCCGCTCGAGCAGCGGGCTGCCGGCGATCTTCAACAGCCGGGCGTGGAAGCTCTGGTTCAGGTCGACGTAGCGCTCAAAGGACTCGTAATCGGCCCGGTGCACGACCTCCTGGATCGCGTCGTTGGTCGTCCGCAACGCTTGCAGCTCGCGGCGAGGGGCGCCTCGCTCGGCCGCGAACCGGGCTGCGGTCCCCTCGAGCACGCCCCGAAGCTCGATCGCGTCGGTGATGTCCCCCCACGTGAACTCGCGCACGACGTACCCGCCGCCGGGCAGGCTGCGCAGCAAACCCTCGTGCTCGAGCCCGGCGAGCGCCAGGCGCAGCGGCGTGCGAGACACGCCCAGCCGCTCGACCAACCGGAGCTCCGACATCCGCTCGCCGGGGGCGAACGCGCCGTTGAAGATCTGCTCGCGCAAGCTGAGCAGGGCTCGGGTGATCTGGGTTCTATCGGCTCGGTTGGCCATTACGATCGTCCGTGCGCGCGCCCACGGCTGGCGTACCTCGGCTCGCGAGATCGCGCAAGCGGGCAGTCTAGGTGGCCCGTCTGCTGCATGCAACGACGCGTCGTTTGGGGCAAGAACGGCTTCTTTTCGGTCTTGTTAGGGACTTATTGCATGCAACGGAGATTGTGATTACTATCACGCCCCGCCTCACTTGAGGAAGCAATGAGGCGAGTCAAACCAAGATCACTCGAGGAGGAGAGATCGGTGCGGATCCACCAGAACGTGCCGCTCGCGCGGTTTAGCGCCATCATCGCCGGGGTGTTGGCGATCGGCGTCATCGCGGGCTGCGGCAGTAGCAGCAGTAGTAGCAGTAGCAGTACCAGCAGCGCTAGTTCGAGCAGTGCGGCGCCCGCCACCAGTGCGGCCAGCAGCTCGAGCGCGAGCGCACCGTCTGCGTCGGTCAACACCTCGTCGTGCGGGACGAAGCCCGGCGTCGCGGCCACCGGCTCGCCGATCGACATCGGCACGATCGACACGAAGCAGCCGGGCACGGACTTCAGCGATGGCCCGAACATGATCATCGCCTACTTCGACTGCCTCAACGCCAACGGCGGCATCAACGGCCACCCGCTGAAGCTGTTCGTCGAGTACGACCAGACGAACCCGTCGCAGATCGCGGCGGCGGCCAAGCAGCTGATTCAGACCGATCACGTGGTCGGGATCGTCGGCGTGTTCGACCTGCTCGAGTGCACGATCGACGAGGCCTACTGGAAGTCGCTCGGGATCTACGAGATGGGGGCCGGGATCGCGCCCGAGTGCTGGTCGACTCCGAACAGCGCCGCGGTCAACATGGGGCCGCGCTACAGCTCCGACGGAGCGGTGCAATACGGCCTTACCAAGCATCCGTCGAAGATCGTGTTCGTGCAGTCAAACGTGCCCGGCACCGGCTACATCGCCGCCGGCCCGGCCGCGCTGGCCAAGGCATCCAACACCCCGATCACCGAGCTGACCGAGAACGTGCCGATCAACGACGCGAGCTCGGTGGCGCTCAACCTGGTCGACGACGCCGGCCCCAACGGGTGGGTGGTGCTCAACTTCACCCCGCCGGAGGCGCTGGTGATCCTCCAGGCGGCACAGAAGCTCGGCCTCGAGGACCGCGTCAAGGGGTGGGGCTGCTCGACCCCGTGCAACACGGACTTCCTGGCCAAGGCGCTGGGACCGAAGTGGAACAACAAGCTGTTCGTCAACGCCGAGCTGACCGATCCGGATGACCACAACGGACCGGAGATGCAGCTCTACAAGGCGATCCTGGCCAAATACGGCTCCGCCGTGGCCGGTGGCATCGGCTCGTTCAGCCAGATGGGGTTCGTGCTCGGCGAGATCACCAAGACCGCGCTCCTGACGGTCAACGGTCCGTACACGATCAAGAGCGTGAACACCGCGTTCAAGGACGTGAAGGACTTCAAGACCGAGATGCTGTGCCAGCCGTGGGTGTACGGTGATTACCCACTGCATATCCCCAACAACGCCGACTTCACGACAACGCCTGACAACGGGAAGATGATCACGGCGCAGAATTGCTTCGACGTCTCCTCTGCCGATCCACAGATCGCGCAGTATCGTCAGGTAGCCGGCACGGCACCGTCGACGAACCCGCCCACGAGCTAGGAGCAAAACGAGCTAGGAGCAAAACGAAGCATTTGCGACCAGGGCGTCCGAAGATTCATGCCAAGCCTGACTGACCTCGAGCAGTTCCTCGTCACAGGCCTATCCCTCGGCGGGGTGTATGCCCTGTCGGGGGTCGGCATGATCGTGCTGTACCGAGCCACCGGCGTGCTGAATCTCGCCTTCGGCGCGGTCGGCGCGATGGGCGCCCTGATCGCCTGGCAACTGATCAACCACTCGAGCATGGGCTTCTGGCCCGCCGCACTGATCTGCGTGTTGTTCGGCGGCGTGCTGACGCTCGTCTACGGAATGGTGTTCGGCCCCGCGCTCGCCGGGCGCGACCCGCTGGTCAAAGCCACGGCGACGCTGGGCCTGGCACTGATCCTGCTCGGGGTGATGGACCTCTTGTGGCCCTCGAGCGGGGGCGCATCGCGAGCCATCACGATCCCCACCGACAACAACACCTTCCAGATCGGCATCGTCTCGGTCACGTACACGAATGTGATCGCGCTCGCGCTCGGTTTCGTGATCACGATCGTGACCGGCGCCTTCCTCCGCTTCACCAAGCTGGGGACGGCCATGCGGGCGATGGCCAACGACCGCGAGATCACCGCCACCCTGGGCGTTCCGATCCGCCGCGTGGAAGCAGCCGCGTGGTTCGGTTGCGGGGTGCTGTCGGGGATCGCGGGCGTGCTGCTGGCCGACCTGGTCGCCCTCGATGCGACGACGCTCACGTTCCTGGTGATCTCGTCGCTGGCCGCGACATTGATCGCCCAGTTGAAGTCGATCACGGTCACGTTCTTCGCCGCCATCGTGGTCGGGGTCGTGGACGCCGAGCTGACCCCGATCCAATCGGTGAGCAACTATCGCGACATCACGCCGTTCGCGTTGGCGGCGATCGCGCTGCTCGTGATGAACCGGCACCGCGTGATCACGGTGGGGCGTCAGGGGGTCTAGGTCGATGGAGTCCGCCGGCGTGAAGACGGCCGACGACGCGACGGCCAAAATCGGCGCGAATGGCGCCGCGCCGACGGGCCCCCGCTGGATCCCCCCTGGAACCCGGCTGACGGCGCAATCGCTTATCCGCCCCGCCGTGATCGCGGCCCTCTTGGTGTTCGTGATCTTCGGCCTGCCGGCGCTCGTCAGCACCTATTACGTCGACGCTTTTACCCAGGCCGCGATCTACTCGATCGTCGCCCTCGGCCTCGGCTTGCTGGTCGGGCGCGTCGGCATGGTGTCCCTCGGCCAGGGCGCGGTTCTGGCCTTGGGCGCGTGGGTGGCGGCGAGGATCCTGTTCGCCACCGGGCTTCCGTTCCCGGTCGTCCTGCTGGCCTCAGGTCTGATCACGATGGTGCTGGGCACGCTGGTCGGGCTCCCCGCCCTTCGGATGAGCGGCCTGTATCTCGCGCTGATCACACTGATGCTCGCGGGCGCCATCACCGTCGCGCTGGCCAGCATCAACTTCCCCAACGGCGGCCACGGCTTCACCGGATACAACGGCGCGCTGCTCCACATCCCGCCGATCCGCCGTCCTGCGATCGCCACCACCGACCCGGCGTTCTTCCGCTACTCGGTGGTGGTGGCGATCCTGATGTTCCTCCTCGTGCTGTTCCACATCCTGGGCCGCCCGGGTCGCGCGTGGGCGGCGATCCGCCAGAGCGAGGCCGCGGCGCTGGCCGCCGGGATCAACACGACCCTCTACAAGCTGTGGGCGTTCGCCCTCGCCTCGTTCATCACCGGAGTCGCCGGCGGCCTCGTTGCGGGCAGCTTTCGCTACCTGAACTCGCTCACTTTCGCGACCCAGGACTCAATCACGCTGCTTGCCGTCGTGTTGATGGGCGGCGTGTACAGCATCTGGGGCGCGATCATCGCCGGCCTGCTACTGAAATTTCTCCCCGCCCTGCTCAATAACTGGGGCGTCTCTCCGGACTGGCTGACGATCCTGTTCGGGATCGGCGTCCTCCAGGTCCTGACCACGGCGCCGGCCGGTCTGATCGACCAGGTACCGAAAGACCTGGCGCGGCTGTGGCGGTTCCTGCGCGGCCTATTCGGCAAGGCGGCGCCCGCCACGGGGGGGGAAGCCGAGTGATCGAGGTCTCGGGGCTGACCGTCCGCTTCGGCGGCGTGACCCCGCTGGACGGCATGGACGTGCAGTTCGACGCGGGCACCTGCGGGCTGATCGGTCCCAACGGGGCCGGCAAGACGACCTTCTTCAACGTGCTCAGCGGGTTCGTGAAACCGGTGGGCGGAACCGTGCGGGCGTTTGGTGAGGACCTCCTCTCGATGACCCACTTCCGTCGCGCCCGGTGGGGGCTGCGGCGGACGTTCCAGACCGAACAGGCGATCGAACAGCTGTCGATCTACGACAACGTCGCGATGGTCCACGAGCACTCCAAACTCGGCCGCGCGACACGCCGCGACGACGTGCTGGGGGCGATCGAGTACGTCGGCCTCGACGTCGACCCGTTTTCGCCCGTCGGCAGGCTCGCCGCCGGCCAGCGCCGGCTCGTCGAGGTCGCGCGCGCGGTGGTCGGCAAACCGCGCATCGTGCTGCTCGACGAGCCCGCCGCCGGCTTACCCGAGCAGGAGACCGAGCACATGGGCCGGGTGATCCGCGGCATCCCCGAGCACGTGGGGGCGCTGACCGTGCTGGTCGACCACGACATGGGGCTCGTTTCGTCGTGCTGCGCGGTGACGGCGGTGCTTGACTTCGGCAAGTTGATCGCGGCCGGCGCGACCGAGGACGTGCTCCGTGATGAGCGCGTCGTGCGCGCCTACCTGGGGACGGAGGAGGTCGAATGAGCCGGTCGACCCAGCGCTGGGTGGTACGCGGAGACGTGGCGTGAGCGCGGACGGCCGCGAGAGCGCGAGCACATCCGACGGCCAGCTCTCCCTGAAGGGGATGACCGTCGCCCGCGGCGGCCGCATCGTCGTCCGCGACGTCTCGATCGACATTCCAGCCGGCCAGGTGGCGGCGCTGCTCGGCCCCAACGGCGCGGGGAAGTCGAGCCTCGTGCTGGCGGCGGGCGGCGTGCTGCGGCTCGAGGCCGGGTCGATGACGCTCGACAATCGCGAGCTCGCCGGGCGCCGTCCCGAGAAGATCCGCACTGCCGGCGTCGCGATCGTGCCCGAGGGGCGCCGGCTCCTGTCGGAGCTGACCGTCGATGAGAACATCCGCGTGGCCACCTACTCGCTGCCGCGCGGGCAGGCTCAGTCGGGTCGCAAGCAGGCCCTGGCCCTCTTCCCCGAGCTCGAGAGGCGACTGTCGAGCCCCGCCCGGAGCTTGTCGGGGGGCGAGCAGCAGATGCTCGTGTTGGCCCAGGCGCTCGTCTCCCAGCCGAGGTTCGTGATCATTGATGAGCTGTCGCTTGGGCTCGCTCCAGTGGTCGTGCAGCGTCTGATGCCCACGATCCGATCGATGGTCGAGTCGGGCATCGGCGTCCTCCTGATCGAGCAATTCGCCACCGTCGCCCTGGCCCTGGCCGATCGTGCCTACGTGATGGAAGGCGGTCAGATTCGCTACTCCGGTCCCGCCCGGGAGTTGCGCGATCACCCCGACTTGCTCCACTCGGCCTATCTACTCGCCGGCAGTGCCGGACGCAGCGCGACGCAGGTCTCGGGTGAGAACGGGACCGGCTGATGTGCGTCACCGCGTTGGAGCACGTGCTCGTGCTCAGCGACGACATCGAGGCGACGCGCCAGTTCTATTGCCGGGTCGTCGGCTTGCGCGTCGGTGAGCGTCCACCGCTGGCCTTTCCGGGCTACTGGCTCTATGCCGGAGCTACTCCGTGCCTACACGTCGCCGACCGCGGGGCCTATCACCGGCACGCGGCGTCGCTGGGACTGCCGACCGTCGATGGCGACCGGAGCGCCGCTTCGGTGGACCACATCGCGTTCAACGCGGCCGATGTCGAGCTGGTGAAGGAGCAGCTCGAGCGGACCGGGGTCGCCGCGGTCCACAACACCGTGCCGAACGGCGGACCCCACCAAGTCTTCATCGAAGACCCCAACGGAGTCCGCATCGAGATCAACGTGAGCAGCGGGCCGGCGCCTTAGGCCCCTGAAACTGAGAGCGAAGTGAGGTTGCCATGCATGAGGTTCAGACAGCGAGCGAGGCGGGGCGGCGCACGACGCCACCGTTTCGCGCCGACCACGTCGGGAGCCTGTTGCGTCCCCGCAAGCTGCTGCGCGCCCGCGAGGACTTCCAGGCCGGCCGGATCACCGCCCCGCAGCTGCGAGCGGCCGAGGATGAGGCGATCCGGGACGTGGTCATGATGCAGCACGAGGTCGGTCTTCAGTCGGCCACCGACGGGGAGTTCCGCCGCTCCTCATGGCACATGGATTTCATCTACCAGCTCGGCGGGATCGAGCAGGCGCCGGGCCACATCAAGGTCAAGTTCCACAACCCGGAGGGAGACATCGAGTGGACGCCGGCGGCGATCCACGTCGGCGAGAAGGTGCGGCTGGCGCAGACGATCTTCGGCGAGGACTTCACCTTCCTCCAGAGCCTGGTGCCCGATGGCGTGACCCCGAAGCTCACTGTCCCCTCGCCGAGCATGGTCCACTATCGCGGCGGCCGCGCGGCCATCGACCCGGCCGTCTACGCCGATGTGGAGGATTTCTGGAGTGACCTGACCTCGGCCTACGCCGACGAGGTCACCGCGGTCGCGGCGCTCGGCTGCCAGTACCTCCAGTTCGATGACACCAGCCTCGCCTACCTCAACGATCCGCGCCAGCGCGAGCAGATGGCCAGCAAGGGCGAGGACGCCGAGCACCTGCACGAGTCCTACATCCGGCACATCAACGAGGCGCTGTTCGACCGCCCCGAGGGCATGACGGTGACCACCCACCTGTGTCGCGGCAATTTCCGCTCCTCGTGGGCCGCCGAGGGTGGCTACGACTTCGTCGCCGAGGCCCTGTTCGGCGGGCTCGACGTGGATGGCTTCTTCCTCGAGTACGACGACGCCCGCTCCGGAGGGTTCGAGCCTCTCCGGTTCGTGCCCAAGGGCAAGCTGGTCGTGCTCGGCCTGGTCACCACCAAGCGCGGCGAGCTCGAAGGCAAGGATCTGTTGAAGCGGCGGATCGAAGAGGCCTCGCGCTACGTCCCGATCGAGCAGCTGTGTCTCTCGCCCCAGTGCGGCTTCTCCTCGACGGTGGAGGGGAACGCCCTCACCTATGAGGAGGAGGTGGCCAAGCTCGAGCTGGTCGTCGAGACGGCGGCCGAGGTGTGGGGCTGACGCGGTAGCCATGCGCGCCATCGTCACCGACGGGGTCGGGGTCATGACGGTCGTCGACCGCCCCGATCCGGGCGAGCCCGGGCCGGGCGAGGTGCTGTTGGCGCCCGAGGCGGTCGGCCTGTGCGGCTCGGACTTCCACTTCTACGCCGGCGAGCTCTCGGAGGCGGCCGGCGGGTCCCAGTTCCCCCGCGTGCAGGGCCACGAGGTGGCGGCCACGATCGTCGCGGTAGGAGAGGATTGCCGGCCCGAGCTGGCGATCGGGCAGCGGGTTGCCGTGTACCCGTTGCGCGCGTGCGGCGACTGCTACCCGTGCAGCGTCGAGCGGCCGAACACGTGCGACGGGTTTGAGCTGATCGGGATCCACGTCGACGGGGGGCTGCAGGAGCGGTTGGCGGCACCCCAGGACCAGGTGTTTCCGATCCGGATCGACGATCCGGCCATCGCGGCGCTCGCCGAGCCGGTGTCGATCGCGGTCCGGGCGGTCAACCGGGCGGCGATCCGGCCGGGCGAGCGGGCGGTCGTACTCGGCGCGGGGCCGATCGGCCAGGCGGTGTGCGTCGTGGCGCGGGAGCGCGGCGCCGACGTACTGATGATCGACCTGTTGCCCGCGCGGCTCGAGCTGGCCCGCGCGATCGGAGCCGATGGCTTGTTGTGGACTTCCCCGGACGAGGTGCTTGTGGGGGCGCGGTGCTGGGCGGGCGGCGGCGGGCCACCGGTGGTGTTCGACGCCACCGGCGTGCCCGTCGCCGTCCGCGCGATGATCGAGATGGTCGCCTCGGCGGGGCGTGCCGTGCAGATCGGGATGTCGGGCGACGAGGTGACGTTCAGGCTCGGAAGCTTGACCGAGAAGGAGCTCGATCTCCTCGGCGTCAGCTGCTGCGGCGGCGGCGAGTTCGGCGAGGCGGTGCGGGTCGTCGAGCGCAACGCCTCGCTCCTGGAGCCGCTGATCACGCATCGCTTCCCGCTCGAGCGGGCTCCCGACGCGCTCCGTTTCGCCATGAGCAACCCAAACGAGGTGATGAAGGTGGTGGTTGGCGATGTATGACTACGTGATCGTCGGCGCCGGCTCGGCCGGTTGCGTGCTCGCCGCGCGACTCAGCGAGGATTCCGACGCGCGGGTCGCGCTGATCGAGAGCGGGGACCACGACACCCAGCCCGAGATCCACATCCCCGTCGCCTTCCCCGCCCTGTTCAAGTCGGGCCTCGACTGGGATCTGCTCGGCGAGCCCGAGCCCGGCCTGGGCGGACGCCGGCTGTACCTGCCCCGCGGTCGCATGCTCGGCGGCTGCAGTTCGATCAACGCGATGATCTACATCCGCGGCAATCGCGTCGACTACGACGGGTGGGGTCAAGGCGGCTGGAGCTACGACGACGTGCTTCCGTACTTCAAGCGCTCGGAGGACAACGAGCGGGGCGAGGATGCCTTCCACGGCGTCGGCGGACCGGTGAGCGTGTGCGAGAGCCGCTCGATGAACGCCCTCGTCGACACGATGCTCGAGGCCGCCCGCCAGGCCGGCCACGAGCACAACCCCGACTTCAACGGGGCGCGCCAGGAGGGGGTCGGGCGCTTCCAGCTGACCCAGCGCGACGGCATGCGTTGGAGCACGGCCGACGCCTTCCTCCGGCCCGCGCTCGAGCGGGGGGGTCTCGACGTGATCACCCGCGCGCTGGCGCTCCGGATCTTGTTCGACGGCGAGCGCGCCGTCGGGGTCGAGGTCGCGCGCGACGGCCGCGTGGAGGAGATCCGCGCCGACCGCGAGGTGATCCTGTCCGCCGGCGCCTACCAGTCGCCGGTGCTGCTGATGCTCTCGGGCATCGGCCCCGAGGATCAGCTGGCGCCGCTGGCGATCGAGATGCGCTCCGACCTCCCGGTCGGCCTCGGGCTCCAGGACCACTGCATGGCCCAGGTCAACTACCTGACCGACGAGCCCACCCTGTTCAACTGCGTCACGCCCGAGAACCTGGCCCTGCTCGAATCCGACGGGCGCGGCCCGCTGACCTCCAACATCCCGGAAGCGGCCGGGTTCTTCCGCGCCCGCCCCGGCGTCGACGCGCCCGACATCGAATTCCACTTCGCCCCCTCGATGTTCTTCGACGAAGGCCTCACCGCGCCCGCGGATTCCGGCTACTGCTTCGGGCCGGTGGTGATCCACCCCTCCAGCCGCGGCCGCGTCATGCTCCGCAGCCCCCTGCCCGACTCCAAGCCGCGCATCCTGTGCAACTTCCTCACCACCGACGACGACCGCGAGAGCATGCTCGCCGGCATGCGGATCGCCCTCGAGATCGCCCGGCAGCCGACATTGCGCGCGGTCGAGCGGGCGCCGTTCAGCGTCCCCGACTCGGACTCCGACGAGGACCTGATGGCGTTCGTCCGTCGCGCCGGCCAGAGCGTCTACCACCCCACCTCGACCTGCGCGATGGGCGCCGTCGTCGACCCGCAGTTGCGCGTCTACGGGTTCGACGGCCTGCGCGTGGTCGACGCGTCGGTGATGCCGACGATCACCCGCGGCAATACCAACGCGCCGGTGATCATGATCGCCGAGCGCGCGGCCGATCTGATCCGCGAGGCGAGCGGGGCGCGGTCGGCGGGGGCGGTGGCGTAGGAGAAGGGGCCGGCTGGCATCGAGATCCGCTCCGATCGCGGATCCCACCTCAGACCCGGGGGCGCCACGGCCGACCTTGGCAACTTCCCGCCTGGAGGGAGTCCGACCTCATAAGAAACTGACAACCGACTCGAGCTCGTTCTGAGGCGCCGGCGATTGAACTCTGCCAATTTCCCTCCACCTGTCGGAGGGAAATTGCCATCCAGCCGTCCCTAGACCTAGATTCTTTGTAACTTTCTGATATATCTGATCCCCCACGCGCCGGCCACGGCAGTCCCGAAACCCTGGCCCACGAGACCACGGTGGTGGCCGTCGTCTTACGCCGCCGGCGATGTGTCATCTCGCCGGCTCACCAGCCCCGCTGTCCCCAGGGCCAGCCCTGCCGCGATCACGAGTAGGACTGCGTAAGTAGTCAGATGTGCGCCCAGCGTGAGTAAGTACGGGGCGGCGAAGCCGAGGTAGGTGAGGGCGTAGTAGATCGCGGTCAGGCCGGCCAGGGAGCGCTTGTCGGCCATGCGCTGGACCTCGACCAGGCCGGCGACCAGGCACAGGCCGTAGGCGGCGCCGAACAGGATCCCGGACGGTACGAGCAGCCACACGTGTCCGACGTGAGCCGTGACCGCGCCGAGGGCGAGGGCGGCGACGACGACGAGCAGTCCGACGGTGGCGGCCCGATTCCTCGACGCGCCGGCATCGAGGCGCCGCGCCACCGGCTGGATCAACACTCCGGTGAACGCCGTCAGGGCGGTGATCCCCGCGGTCAGAGCGACGCCGTTGGTGACGTGCTCGGCGCCGACCACGCTGGGCAGGAGGCCGAAGGCGATCGCGGGCGCGGCGAACACCCACGGCGCCATCGGCGCCACGACGCGGCGGAACCGCGAACTGCGGACTGCCGGGAGCGCCACCCTGAAGGTGTCGAGCGCATCGCCGCTGCGGCGTTCGCCCGGCGACAGCGTCTCGGGCGCGTAGCGCACCAGCACGAGCGCGACCAGCATCAGCGCGATGTGCGGCAGGTACGGGATCACAGTCGGGTGGGGCACCCACTGGGCGAGAACGCCCGCCACCAGCGGGCCGGTGGCGAAACCGAGGGTCATCGCGACCGCGGCTCGGCGCGCGATGTCGTGGTCGCTGGCCGCTCCCCACGGTGGCGCGGACAGCTCGCGCAGCCAGGCCGTGCCCGTGCCGAACACGGCGCCGCTGCTGATCCCGGCCAGCAACCGCCCGAGGAACAGCAGGCCCACGGTGTTTGCGCCCGCCACCAGGACGAGGGTGGCCAGGAGGCCGATGCCCGCGGCGGGCAGGATCACCGCGCGTCGTCCCCACACGTCGGACAGGGGGCCGGCAACGAGCAAGCCCGGAATCAGGCCGAGGGCGTAGATGCCGAACAGCGCCTCGACCGTGCCCGTGCTCAGCCCCAGCGTCTGGCGGTACACGAGCAGCAACGGCGTGAACTGTTGGGCGCCCCATCCGGTCCCGAGCAGCACCGCGGCCGCCGGCACCCAGGCCGCCAGCGTACGTCCGGCCACCCTTCCGTCGACTCTCACTTCCGCCGCATTCATCAGGACCTCCCGGCGTTGGTTCGATGATTGAACCGGGGAGAGTAGCACACACGAGTTCAATGACCGAACCCAAGGGAGTTATACTGGGCCACATGCTCGGGAAGGACTACGAACGCCAGGACTGCTCGCTGGCGCGCACGCTCGAAGTCGTCGGGGAACGGTGGACGTTGCTGATCGTGCGCGACGCCTTCTATGGCGTTCGTCGCTTCAGCGACTTCCAGGTCCACCTCGACATCCCCAAGGCCGTGCTGGCCGACCGGCTCACGGGGTTGGTCGAGCACGGCATCCTCGCGCGCTCGCCCGATCCCGACCACGCCGCCCGGCACCTTTACGAGCTGACCGAAGCCGGTCAGGACCTGTGGCCGGCCGTGCATGCGCTGCTGAGTTGGGGCGGCCGGCACATCCAGCCGAACAGCCGCGTGTTCAAGCACGTCGTCTGCGGTACCCCGCTCGACGAGCGCGCACACTGCCCCAGCTGCGACGCCACGCCCGCGCCGGACGAGATCGTGACCGAACGGCGGCAGGAACGGGGGACGCTGAGGGACGATCCAGTAGCGCTCGCGCTGCGCGGCTCGCACCGCCTGCTCGACCCGCTCGAGACCTAGCGGATCGAGCCAGCTTAGGGGCCGATCGGCTTCAACGAGCTCCGCGGGCTGGCAAACGTGAATCCCGTCCCCCAGTTGGCTCGCCAGAAGCCAAGGCTACGGCCGAGGCTTCGGATCTCGAGCAGCGCACCCGGGGTGGTTACTCGCAGGTGCTCGGCCCACAGCGCGACTCGCAGGTCGCGCACCAGCGGGCCTGTGCTGACCGCCGCCACGGACAGCTCGGAGTCATCCCCCTTCATCGTGAACTGCATCGACCGGTCCATGAAGTTCGCCGAACCGATCGACGCGAACTCATCGTCGATCAGGATCAGCTTCGAGTGCACGAAAATCCCCTCGAGCTGCCAAACGGCAAGATTTGCTTTGTAGGCATCGCTGAGGCGATCCACGATGCCCGTTTGGACGGCTTCGCTCAAGACCTTCGGGATCGCTGCGGCATTTTCGAGTGGGTCACCGTGTCCGGGTGTAACCGCGATCACCCTGACCCCACGCTCGCATGCCTTGACAAGCGAGGGGAACAGCGAGTCGGTTGCGTCGAACGTCTGATCTTCGATGTAGATGTAGCGGCGCGCGGCATCGAGGGCTTGCTTAAACGTACAAACGACCTCGTGGACTCCATCTGCCGGCAGGCTCTGCCAGTGGGTGTTGACGAGGACCCCGTACTCTTTGCTGTCGGGGAACGAGCGCAGGACCTGCACCGAGGTTGTCTGGCTCGGTTGTACCTGCTGCGGGGGGCTCGGCTCGAACCCCGTGAGCATGGGGGGGTTGACTTGCCGCTCTTGCTTGGCCCGGACGTATGTGGCAGCGGTCAACGTCGAGGCTTCGCTCCAGCGCGTCACGAACGTCGCGAGGACCTGAGCTGCGGCCTCTCCCGTCACCCGGACGCCGACCTCGTGCACACCGGGCGTCGGTGGTGGCGTGTGCATCGGGGCGCTCATGCGGTTCTGCTGATAATCCAGGCTGCCGACGAACGCAACCAGGTGGCCGTTGCGCGCGATTACGGTGACCTTCTGGTGGTGCGACGAGAAGAGGTTGCCAGACCAGTCGATCAGGACACGTTTCGCCAACACCTTCTCGCCGTCGACCTCGAGGTCACGGAGGGCCTCCGCCGCCTCGACGTTGGCCCAAATTATCGGGGCGAAGGGGCCCGCGGCGGTGTTGTCCGCCACCTGTTTGGCCACCAGGTTCCCGCATGCTTCGAGATTACATCGAGCATCGCACGGTTGGCCGACACAACCACCCGTACGTCCACGCCCACGCCTGCATTCGCCGCGAGCAAATCCCCGAGTTGACTCCCGTCGGCGAATGTGAAGGCGGGGCTCAGCGACCAACCTGCGATGTAACACGCGTCCCCGAACGCCCGGCGATCACGCGTCCGATAGCGCCGAAGTAATCGGGCCCGTCGATCAGCGGCTCAAATGTCGAAGCGCGACTGAACGGGGCAGCGTCCTTTATGCCGGACGGAAAGTAGCGGGCCTCCAGATCGTCCAGTGGCATTGATCAGTTCCTCTCGTTCTCAGATGGGTGATTGTGCTGCGACGGTCGCCCTGAGGCCGCTGAGGAACGGTAGTGGTTCAGTCCGCCAGACCGCGTGGCTCCCTACGATGATCTGATGCCCGACTGGTCGGCGGCGATTCCCTTGCGCGGCGCCGGCGGCGAGCCGGTCGACCTGACGCGGACGCTGCTCTCGCACGGCGTTGCCGAGCTGCCCCCGAACGCGATCGCGTCCGACGGCTCGAGCCTGGATACGGTGTTGCCCGCGAGCGGTGCCGCATGGTGGGTGCGGCTGGTGGCGCACGGGCCCGACCACGCGCGGCTCGAGGCGGTTCCCGACGCCGCGGCGCCGCCGGCCGCCGCCCGCCCGGAGCTGCTCGCCCAGATGCGACACATGCTGCGCCTCGACGAGGATCTGAGTGGCTTCTACCTGGTCGCGGCGGCCGACCCGCCCCTCGCCTGGGCGACGGCCGGCGCCGGGCGGATGCTCCGCAGCCCGACCGTGTTCGAGGACCTCGTGAAGACGATCTGCACGACCAACTGCACCTGGTCGGCGACCGAGCGGATGGTCGGGGCGCTCGTCGCTCAACTCGGACCGCCGGCAGCCGGCGCGCCTGACCGTCGCGGCTTTCCCACGCCCGAAACGATGGCCCAGGCCGGCGAGGAGTTCTACCGCGACACCGCCCGCGCCGGCTATCGCGGTGCGTACCTGCGCGCGCTCGCCGACGACGTCGCCAGCGGGGGGCTGGACCTCGAGGCGTTCGACGATCCGGAGCTCCCCGATCCGCAGGTGGCCGAGTCGCTGCTGGCCATCGCCGGCGTGGGACCGTACGCAATGGCCCACATGATGATGCTGCTCGGCCGCTACCGGCGGCTGATCCTCGACTCCTGGACCCGCCCCACCTACCGGCGTCTGGCCGGCCGGCCGCGCGTCACCGACAAGGGGATCGAGCGCGCCTTCCGGCGCTACCGCGAGTTCGCCGGGCTGGCGTTCTGGCTGACGTTGACCGAGAGCTGGGTGACCGAGGCGCAAGCGCCATGACGCGTGGCGGGCCCGCCCCGTCGGCCCGCGTCCCCCCTCCCTGACACTGACGCACTGGGGAGAAAGTTCCCCACTCAAAGTGTGGGTTTGATTCCCAGCAAATGGGTAGGTTTGACGATGGATGCGTAGGGCGTGTCTCAAGCTTTGCCTCGCACTCGCCTTAAGTCTTCTCGCTTTCGGCGCTAGTTCTCTGGGGGTCATAAACGCGTTCGCCCTCGGCCAACCCTCGGGCGTTTCGGGCGCGACAGGCGCGGTTTCGGGCGCGACGGGCGCTGTTTCGGGCGCGACGGGCGCTGTTTCGGGCGCGACGGGGGCGGTGTCTCAGGCCGCCAATACGGTCGTGAGCACAGCCGGATCGGCGACTAGTACGGCCGCCAGCACGGCACCTGCTCCTGCCCCGGCGCCGCCTTCGGCTGCTCCCACCTCGACGACGAGTTCTTCGTCGCCGGCGCCTACGAGCACCCCGAGCTCCAGCGCGCCGGCGAGCGGGACGGTCGGTCAGACGGTCGCTTCGGCGACCAAGACGGTTGGACAGACGGTCGGTTCCGTGACTGGTTCGGGGTCGCCGAGCACGACGTCGACGACTGCTTCTCCCCCGTCTTCATCGAGTACTCCGGCGCCGGCGTCGAGCCCGACTTCCGCGCCGGCCGCCGCCACGCCGGTCGGGCAGACGGTCGCTACGGGCACCAACACGGTCGGTCAGACGGTCGGTTCCGTCACTGGTTCGGGGTCGCCGAGCACGACGTCGACGACTACTCCTCCCCCGTCCTCATCGACTACTCCGGCGCCGGCGTCGAGCCCGACTTCCGCGCCGGCCGCCCCGGCGCCGGCGAGCGGGACGGTCGGGCAGACGGTCGCTACGGCGACCAAGACGGTCGGTCAGGCGGTCGCGCCGGTGATCGGTTCTGCGACCAACGGCACTCCCGCGACGTCGGCCCCGAGCACGGTCACCCAGACGGTGTCGACGGTTGGTCAGACGGTCGCGGCGACCGTGGCGCCGGTGAGCACCACGGTGGCGCGGACGGTGACTCCGGTCGCGCAGACCGTCTCGCAGACGGTCGCCCCGGTCGCGCAGACCGTTCGCGACGGTCGCCCCGGTCGCTCAGACGGTCTCGCGGACGGTCGCCCCGATCACCCAGACCGTCTCGCAGACGGTCGCCCCGATCGCGCAGACGGTCTCGCAGACGGTCGCCCCGATCACCCAGACCGTCTCGCAGACGGTCGCCCCGATCACCCAGACCGTCTCGCGGACGGTCGCCCCGGTCGCTCAGACGATCGCCGCCACCGTTGCCCCGGTCACCCAGACCGTGTCGCGGACGGTCGCCCCGATCACCCAGACCATCGCCCCAATTACCGGGACCATCGCCCCGATCACCCAGACGGTCTCGCAGACAGTCGCCCCGGTCGCCCAGACGATCGCCGCCACTGTTGCCCCGATCACTCAGACGATCGCCCCTCTCACCGGAACGATCACCCAGACGATCGCCCCGGTCACCCAGACGATCGCCCCGGTCACCCAGACGATCGCCCCGGTCACCCAGACGATCGCCCCGATCATCGCCACCGTCGCCCCTCTCACCGGAACGATCGCCCCGATCACCCAGACGATCGCCCCGATCACCGGGACGGTCGCGCCTCTCACGGGAACGATCACCCAGACGATCGCCCCGATCACCGGGACGGTCGCGCCTCTCACGGGGACGGTCGCTCCGATCACCGGGACCGTCGCGCCTGTTACGGGAACGATCGCTCCGGTGAGTGGGACGGTCGCGCCGGTTACCGGCGTCTCGACTGTTGGTGTGCTGCCGGGCGCGCCCGGTGTCGGCCATCCGGTGGCTCCGGGGTCGACGGTGACGGGCACGGTCACGACGCCGTTGGCGTCGACGCCCGCGGTACCGGTCAGGACGCCGTTGGGTTCGATGCCGGCGGCACCGGTGGCGCGGTCGCTGTCTTCGGTCCTGTGGACAACCCCTACCGCGATCGCGCCGGGCGCGTCAACGGTGGCGCCGGCGGCTCATCTCTCGGTGTCGCCGGTTTCGTTGACGGCGGTGAATACGGCGAGCGCGAGCTTTGACTTGGCTCCCACGTCGAGCGTGGCCTCGGGCTTCTCCGGCGCGGGGAACCGGGCGGGCGGCCTCGCGCGGTCGGCCGTTGATGCGCCGGTCACGCCGGCGCCGGCAAATGGCGCCCAGTCGGGTTCGGGCGCTGGCTCCGCTGCCGGTGGGGGGTCGGGATTGTTCTTTTTCGCTGTCGCGGCGTTGCTGTCGCTGGCGGCGTTGTTCGTGCCGCGTGTGATCGGCACGTTGCGGCTGTTCGGGCGCTCGTTGGCGCCCGAGCCGTTTCTCCTTTCGCTAGAGCGCCCTGGCTGAGGCCTGAGTCGGTCTCTCAGGTCCTGGCACGCCGAACCTCGGGTTCGGGTGCCGCCCTCTAGCTATTAGGAGAACGACTCATGTCACGCTCACCTCGGGCGTGGTTAAAGGACTCCCGGCAGGCGGGTATCGGCGAGCGCGCCGGACTCGAGCACCGGGTCGGGCCACGGGCTGGTTGGTTGACCGGCTGCTCTGTTGGCGGTGCTGTTCGCGGCCGGCGTGCTGGCCGGGTCCGCGAGTAGCGCGCAGGCCAAGTCCCCCACCACCCACACCTCACCCCCAACCACCCACACCGAAGCACCGTCCGTCCACCCGGCCGCCAGCATCGTGTTGTTGGCGCTCGGGAGCGGCTACTACACCCCGCACGGCGCCGCCCCGGTACGCGTGCTCCAGCGCCGACTGCGCACAGCGGGGTTCTCGCCCGGGCCGATCGACGGTCGCTACGGCCCGCTCACCCAAGCCGCCGTCGAGAGCTTCCAAGCCTCCCGCGACCTGCAAATCGACGGGATCGCGGGACCGCTCACACTCACCGCGCTACACGACACGTATCACTCGCTGTACCCCGGCGCCGGCTACACCAGCAGCGGCGGGTCGCCGCGCGTGCGAGTTATCCAGCGACGGCTCGCCAAGGCGGGATTCTCGCCCGGGCCGATCGACGGGCGCTACGGCCCGCTGACCGCGCACGCCGTCACCCGCTACCAAACCGCGCACCACCTACCCGCGAACGGGATCGCCGACCCCGCCACCCTCACCACCCTCACCCACACCACGAGCCCACACCGGCCCGCCAAACACCGCGCGCCGCAGCGACCCGTCCGCACCCACCCCACCCCGACACCCAAACCCGCACCCACCACAGCGCACCGCACCAGCTCACCGCCGCTCGGGCTGATCGCCGCGCTGATCGCGCTCGCGCTCACGCTCACGCTCGCGACCAGATGGCTGATCACCCGCCACCGCCACCGCCATCGCGACCACACCCACACCCACCCAACCCCCACCCCCACCCCAACGCCAACCCCAACGCCAACCGCAAACGAGAGGATCGCCCGGCCGAAGATCATCACCCCTACCCTGACCCCGAGCGCCCCCAGCCCCGTTCAAGGCACCCCCGGGCTGGTCAAGGACACCCCCGGCGAGCGGGCGTTCAGCTACGCGCTCCTGCTCGAAAAACACGGCGACCAACAAGGCGCGATCGCCGCCTACGAACGCGCCGACCGGCTCGGGCACCCCGCCGCCGCGACCAACCTCGGGATCCTGCTCGAACACCAAGGCCAACCCGCCGCCGCCCAAGCCGCCTACCACCGCGCCGAGGAACGCGGCGACCCCGACGGCGCGTTCAACCTCGCGCTGCTGCTCGGAGAACGCGGCGAACACACCCAAGCCCTGCGCGCCTTCCAACGCGCCGACCAGCTCGGGCACCCCGCCGCCGCGACCAACCTCGGCGTGCTCCTCGAACACCAAGGCGACCGCGCCGCCGCCCAGGCCGCCTATCGCCGCGCCGAGCAACGCGGCGACCCGCACGGCGCGTTCAACCTCGCGCTGCTGCTCGGAGAAACCGGCGACCACACCGGCGCGCTACACGCCTACCAACGCGCCGACCAACTCGGACACCCCGCCGCCGCGACCAACCTCGGGGTGCTCCTCGAACACCAAGGCCACCACGCCGCCGCCCAAGCCGCCTACCAACGCGCCGAGCAACGCGGCGACCCCCACGGCGCGTTCAACCTCGCCGTCCTCCTCGAAACCCACGGCGACCACGAAGCCGCCAAACACGCCTACGAACGCGCCGAAGCCCTCGGACACCCCGAAATCGCACAAATGGCCCGCGCCGCCGAAGCCCAACTCACCAAACACCAACACCCCACCCAAACCCCAGGCAACCACGATGCCCACTAACCCCCCACCCCAACACCCCAAACCACAGCCGGCCGGCCGGCGGACAACGGCACGCGACCTACTCATCCTCACCACCACACTCGCGCTCCTCCTCGCGCCCAGCACCGCAACCGCCCGACCCCCCCACAACACCACCACACCCATCCACCAACCACCCCAACAACTACCCGTCACCCCCGTCCTACTCGCCCTACTAGCCCTCGGACTCGCCACCGCAACGCTCACCTACACCCACGCGCGTCGCGCCCGCGCCACCACGCGACCCCCCACCACCCTCCAAATCAAACCCATCCACCAACCACCCGGACGACAACCACCGATCACCCCCCACGGCGCCAACCACCCGGAGCGCCAACCATGATCGACCAAACCAACGGCCACGGGCACCCCGAACCCCACCCACACCCCACCCCAACCCACAACCCCATCCGCGTACTGATCGCCGACCACGACGGCCTCGCACGCTGCACCATGCGCACCGCCCTGCACCAACACGACCGAATCGCGATCGTCATCTCCGCCACCGAAGCACGCGAAGCGCTCGAACTACTACGCCACTACCGCCCCACCGTAGCCATCATCGACACCAGACTCCGACCCAACGGCAACGTCGAACTAATCCGCGAAATGCTGCAAACCGCCCCCGAAACCCGAATCCTCACCATCGCCACCGACGACCAACCCAGCGCCCTCGCAGCACTCCACGCCGGCGCGATCGGACACATCAACAAAAACGTCGAACCCGACGAATTCGCCCACCAAGTCCTCCGCGCCGCCGACGGCGAACCAATCATCCCCCAACAACTCATCAAACCCCTCCTCGAACGCCTACACCAACTCCCCGACACCGGCTGGCGACCCCTCCACAGCCGCCTCACCACCCGCGAATGGGAAATCGTCGAACACATCAGCGAAGGCGCCAACACCAAACACATCGCCGACCACCTCGTCCTCTCCGAAACCACCATCTACAGCCACGTCAAAAGCCTCATGCGCAAACTCAACGTCCACACCCGCACCGACGCCATCACCGCCGCCAACACCCTCCGCCAACAAGAAACACGAAGGAGAAAACACCCCAACACCAGTCGATGAGGCCCCCCACAGTTGGGTGCCGTTTTGCAGGGAACGGAAATCCCCCTGACCGCGCTGATGACGAGTCGCGCCGAAGCGTTCCTACGTGGGCACGGGATCCCGCGCGCCGCTCCGCATCAGCCACAACAGGGTGATCGCGCACAGACCTGCCGCCATCGTCACCGGGACTCCGTCGCCGGTCGTCTTGGCCACCGCGCCGCCGACCCCCGAGCCGACCACCTGACCGGAAGCCCAGGCCAGGTTCATCAGCGCCGCGGCGAGCGCCTGGTCGACGCCACGGCCGTGGGCGACGTCGGACAGCATCGCCATCGCGGGGGCCCAGAACGCGGCCAGGGCGGTGATGGTGGCGATCATCACGATCCCCAGCAGCACCACGGTCTGTGGCAGCGTGAAGCACAGCAGCGCCACTGTCGCCCCCGCGAGGCCGTAGCGCAGCGGTTGACGCCTGCCGAGGCGGTCCGACATCCGGCCGACCATGGGAGTGATCGACGCCTCGAGCGCGGTGGCGACCAGGAACACCGCGCCGATCGCCACCGTGCTGGCACCGAGACTGTGCAGACGCAACGGACCGAGCACGTTGATGACTCCCGAGGCGATCGAGGGCAGTGCCACCAGCCACATGCCGATCAACACGCCCCGGTCGCGGACCGCCCGCAACAGGTGGCCCACGCCCTGGGGCGACGCCGCCTTGAGCGAGGGCAGCCGCCGCGCCTGGTCGATCAGCACGATCGCGCACACGACGACGGCGCTGAACGCCGGCCCACGGCCGACGGCGCTGGCCAGCGTCCCGAGCACGGGTCCGAACAACGCCCCGGCGATCGCCGCCCCCAGCGCGTTGCCGATCAACCCGCCGCGCCGATCGGCCGGCGCCTCGGCCACGAGCCAGGCGATGCCGCCCGTCCACGAACAGGCGCCGCCGATGCCCTCGATTAACCGAGCCAGGTCGAGCAGCGGGGCGCTGTCGAGAAAGCCGAAGGCGAGGGTCGAGACCCCGAGCAGCGACAGCCCGGTGCACACGGCCGCTTTGGGTCCAGCGCGGGCGGCGAGCACGCCGCCGGGGATCGAGCCGAGCAGCGTCCCCACCGGATAGCTCGCGGTCATCACGCCGGCCGACAGCTTCGAGAGGTGCAGCTGATGGGCGAGCGAGGGCAGCAGGGGCGCGATCGCGGCGTAGAACAGCGTGTCGACGAACACGATCGCCCCTACCACGCGCACCAGGCGCCGCTCGAGAACCGGGGTGGCCACCGACTCCATACGGCTCAAGCTAGTGCACTGTCAGGCCTGGCGCCTACGGCCGCGCGACCGCCTCGCCGGCCAACCACCGTCGACCGCGCACGTACAGCCCTTCGACTTCCGGCCCGACCAGGCCGGGCATGTCGGGCTTGACCTCGTAGCCGATCTGGGTCTGGATGTAAGCGAGATGGCGATAGCCGTCCGGGAAGCGCGACAACAACGTCGCGTCGAGCTCGAGCCGGGCCGCGGGATCGATCGGGTCGAGGCGGTCCTTCTCGTAGATCGGCTGGCGCAGGACGAGCCCCCACCCGCCATGGCCTTCGCTGCCCGGCCGGCGCTCGAGGAAGTCGTAGAAGCGGCCGGTGCAGACCACGTCGCACTGGACCCCGTGGACCGGCGCTCGCTGGGAGATCGTCATCTTGGTCTGGGCGATCGCGCGCGGCCCGGCGACGTCGACCGAGCTGCCGCCGAGAAAGTGGAGGATCCGCACCCCGCGCTCGAACCCCTCGCGGCTGACCCGGATGAAGTCGGCCGCTGGCCCTTGGAACCAGGTCGCCATCATCCACCCGTCCCCGTGCCAGACGGTCGCGAAGCGCTCCCAATCGCCGGCGTCGCGCCACACCGCCCAATCCTCGACCAGCTCGCGGATTAGCTGACGGTCATCGGTCAACGGTGCTCGAGCGTCGGTATCCGGCTGGTGGGCGGGATCGGCGGACCCGTGGCGGCCCCGCTGACGTCCGGCGTGCCATAGGTGTGGAAGGTCTCGATCGTCTTCACGCCCCAGGCCTGGCCGCGCGCCCGCTCGGCCTCGGTCCACACGACCGGTTTATGGGCCGGGTCGTAGATGAAGTGCGTGCCGGTCGTCACCTCGACGCGATTGCCGCCCGGCTCGTAGACGTAGAGGAACATGCCCTGGGCGATCGCGTGCTTGGAGGGCGCCGCTTCGATCGGGACTTCGGCGTCGAGGCACAGATCAGCCGCGCGGAGCACCTCTTCACGCGTGTCGACGAAGAACGCCACGTGGTGCAGGCGACCGGTCGCGCCGGCCTGGTCGACGACGTAGATCAATTCGTGGGCGGCGATCGTGAGGCTCATCCAGGCACCGGCCTCCGTGCCGTCGTCGAGGACGATCTGCTCGTAGAGGCGGAAGCCGAGCGTTTCCTCGGCGAACCTGCGGTCGGCCGCGACGTCGCGGCTCAGGAGGTTGACGTGGTCGAGCCGCTTGACGGCGGCACCGCGCCCCAGGTTCCGTTGGGGGACGTTCTTGAGCGCCGGACGGAGGTGTTCGGGCGCCTCGTAGACGGGAGCCTCGAAGTACAGCTCCATCGCGTGGCCGTCGGGGGCGGTGAACCGATATACGGGGCCGTGACCGTGGTCACCGTCGGCCCAGCCGATGCCGCGGCCGGCGCGCTCGATCGCTCGGGCGCGGCGCCGGAGGGCATCCTCGCTCCAGGCCCGGATCCCCATCCGCCCGAGCCCCGGCAGCTCCGACTCGGTCAGCTTCAGGCTGTAGCGCTGGTAGTCGCCCCAGCCGCGCAGGAACACCGACTGGCCCTCGCGCGCTTGCACCTCCATCCCGAACACCTCGACGAAGAAACGCAGGCTCTTCTCGGGGAACGGCGTCAGCAGCTGGACCGGCCCGATATGAGCCAGCTCGCGCAACGCCTCGGTCACAGTCGCTGGCGCAGGCCGTCGAGATCGAAGGACAGCGCCCCGACCTCGAACTTGGCCCGCTTCTCACGCTCGTCCTCGGCCCGGTGGAGAGCTGCCTCGAGCACTACCTCGAGCCGCTCGGCCTCGACCACCGCGCACCCATCGGCGTCGAGCACGACGGCGTCGCCCTGGCGAATCACCGCCCCGCCCACCTCGACCGGCTCGCCGATCGAGCCCGCGATGTCCTTATCGGCGCCCCGTACCCGCACCCATCGGGCCCAGATCGGCAACCCGATCTCCTGGAGGTCTTGCAGATCGCGTACCGCCGCGTCGACCAGGATCGCCGCGGCGCTGCGGAAGTTGGCCTGCGTGGCGAGCAGTTCTCCGACCAGCGCCACCGGCCGCGGCTTGGGCATCGTCAGCACCAGCACCTCGCCCGGCTCGAGTTCCGCCATCGCCGCGTGGACCATCAGGTTGTCGTCCTGGGCGCAGCGGACCGTCCGCGCCGGACCGGCGGCACGCGAGCCCGGCACGACCTGGAGCAAATCCGCGTCCACATAACCGTGCCGTCCACCCGCCTCGTAAACCGTGGCCGACCCGAGCCGAACCAAATCCTCATAAACAGAGTTCATAGTGCTGCCACCACCTGTGGGGTAACGCGCTGAAACGCCTCCGCCTGCCGGATCGCCGCGTTCCCCGACGAGCGCCGGGCGTGGTTGCCGCGGTGGTCGGCGCGCTCGGCGTAGTAGCTCTGGAGGTAGCGCTGGGCTTTCATCTCCGCCATCGCGGCCAGCTTCTTCTCCATCACCGGCGTGATGTCCACGAACGTGGTGGGGGTGAAGTTGCACAGCTCGGGTTGATGGGGCTCGAACAGGAACAGCTCGGGCGGGCGGATGGTGCCGAACGCGCTCGGCACCCCCGCACCGGCGGCGAGCCCACGCGCCCGCGACACGGCCGCAAACGCGACCGGGTGGTCGGGGTTGAACGGATCGGTGTCGGTGTGGGTGATGAGCACGTCGGGCTCGTGCGCCCGGATCCGGTCGGAGATCAGCCGCAGCGCGTCCGCGTCGACCTCGAGCGGGTAGTCCCCGAGATCGAGGCACTCGAACTCTGCCCCCAGCGCGGCCGCCGCCTGCTCCGCCTCCGCGTGGCGGATGTGTTTGACCCGCTCGAGCATCTGACCCGGCTCCTTCCACAGCTCGCCCGACTCGCCGCGCTCGCCATAAGAGAGGGCGATCACCGTGGCCGCGCCCCCGCCCGTGGCGGTGAGGGCGAGCACGCCGCCGGCGCGCCAGACGAAGTCGGCCGCGTGGGCGCCGATCACCAGCATCCGCCTGGGCGTCATACGCCCGCTACCCGACGCGAATTGACCACCGCCATGGTGTGGATCTCACCCTCGCTGAAGCCGGCCTCGAGCAGCCGGTCCGCCATCAGCGCCATCCCGTCCTCGACCGGCGGATTGGGTTTCTGGCCGAGATCGGTGGACAGGACCGAGTTCTCGGGACCGGCAGCGCGAATGTTCGCCAGCCAGGTGTCCCATCCGACCTTGCGCGTGTAGGGAGTCGTGAAGCAGCGCTCCAGCAAGGCACCGCGGTTCCCGAGCTCGAGCTGGTCCTCGGCCGACAGACTCTGCGAGGGGAAGTCCGGGTGGGTGATCACGATCTCCGCGACTCCGGACACGAACGCCGTGTCGACCAGGGTGAAGATCTCGTCGCGACTCAGGTGGCCGGTGGCCAGGACCATCCCGTGGCGGGCGATCATCTCGACGACCTCACGGGTCTCGGGGAGAAGTTGCCCCTCACGGTCAACGACGGCCACGGGCTCGAGATCGATCCCCTGCTCGCGCAGCTCGATCTGCAGCTTGGCCCAGCTGGGAGGCGTGGCCCCCGGAGGCGGATCGCGCTCGGCCGCCTCGTTGACCGCATCGACAGTCGGGAACCAGACCGTGCGCGCGCCCTCGCGTGCCGCGATTTCGACCGCCAGCGGGTTGATCCCCCCGACCGCGCGGTTGAGCGAGATCGCCCCCAGCACCTGCACGCCGGGCACCGCCGCCCGGACCACGCGGGCCCGCTCGGCGGTCGAGCCGTAGTGCGACTTGAGCACGAACCCGGCCAGCCCCAACTCCTTGAAGCGACGCGCGAGCGAGAGGTCATCGATCTTCCGCTCGATCACGTCCGGCCAGACGTGGATGTGCGTGTCGAAGGCGCCGCGGACGAGCTCGCGCGCACGGTCCGATGGCCGTTCGGGGGTGCTCTGGACGACCATCAGCAGGATCCTACGAGGCGCGGCAAACCGCCGCTGGCCCGCGAGCGCAACGGCCCTTGCCTGGCAGCGCACGGGCACTTGTCCGCGCACGCCGCCGCGCCTAGCGTGAGGCTCGTGCAGGTTTTTGACGCGCGCACCGCGGGAGCACTCCGCTCGCTGTGCGAGCTGATTGTTCCCGGAAGCGCCCGGGTGGCACCCGAGGTGTACATCGACGCGCTCGCGGCACGGATGCCAGAGGGCCCTCGCGGGGCGGTGCTGGCGGCGATCCGCGCCCTCGAGCGGCCGGCCGCCCACGGCCCCGACGCATTGGCCGAGCACGAGTTCACGCCCGAGTTCGGACTGATCCGCGCGCTCGCCTGCGAGGCGTTCTACAGCGACTTCGTGGCGCCGGGCGCGCCGGGACCGGGCGCCTGGGAGGAGATCGACTTCAAGCCGCCGCTCGCCGCTCGGCTCGATAAGGATTGGTCGTACCTCGGGGTGACGGGATGAACGAGCGCCGCGAGATCGTGATCGTCGGCTCGGGCGCCGGGGGCGGCGTGGTCGCCGGCGAGCTGGCCGAGCGCGGCCGCGACGTCCTGCTGCTCGAGGCCGGACCCCACCAGACCGCGGCCGACTTCATGCGCTGGGAGGCTCGCGCCAACCACGAGCTGTGGTGGCCGCCGGCGTTCGCTGAACCGGCCGGCGCTTCCGGTCCACCGATGCTGCTGTTCCGGGGCCGGTGCGTCGGCGGCACGACCACGATCAACACCAAGGTCGCGCTCAGGCCGGCGGTGGAGGACTACGAGAAATGGCACGCGGCGGCCGGCCTGGAGGGCGCCGGAGGCGGCCCGTTTGGCGAGCCCGATCTGCTGCCCTATCTCGAGCGGGTCGAGCAGCGGCTGGGGGTGCGCGAGCGCACCGACTGGCAGCAGTGCGTCAAGACCGTGATGCCGGGCTTCAAGGCCCTGGGGGCGGAGCTCGAGCCGGTCATGTCCTACACCGACTACAACTGCATGCGCTGCGGCTGCTGCCTGCAGGGGTGTCCGACCAACGCCGGCAAGTCGACGCTGAACACATTCATCCACCCGCCATGGGCGGAGGGGAAGCTGACGCTACGGGCGGGTTGCGAGGCCCGCCGGGTGATCCTGTCGCCGGCCGCCGGCGTTGGCCCGCCCGAGGCGACCGGCGTCGAGTACGTCGCCCCGGACGGCTCCTTGACCCAGGTCGACGCCGACGTCGTCGTTGTCGCGGCGGGCTCGATCGCCACTCCCGGCCTGCTGCTCCGCTCGGGCGTCCGCGAGGCAGCCGGCGGGTCGGCCTCGAGCGAGCTGATCGGCCGCAACCTCGGGTTTCACGCCGCCCGGCTGGTCGAGGGCCGGTTCGACGAGGTCCAGGACGCCCATATGGTCTACCCGATCACGTCGCACTGCATGGACTTCGCCGCCGACGCGGAGGGCGGTTATATCGTCGAGGCGGCCACGATCCAGGATCCGATCGGCTTCGCGGCCGGGCTGTGCGACGAGCACGACGTGCCCGTGTGGGGCCCCGAGCTCGTGCAGGCGCTGCGCTCGTATCGGTACTTCACCGGCCTGCTCACGCTCGTCAACGACGAGAACACCGGCACCGCGTGGGTCGACGAGACGGGTGCCGACCGCTACAGGTTCGCGTTCAACGAGCGCGAGCAGGCGCGGATCGACGAGTCGCTGGCCTTCGCGCGCGCCGTGCTGGCCGCGTCGGGGGCCAAGCGCATCTACCAGACCGGCGTCCTCAGCACCCACATGCAGGGGACGTGCCGGATGGGCTCGGACCCGAGCCGTTCGGTCGTCGACGCCCACTGCGAAGCCCACGACGTCAAACGGCTGTTCGTCGGCGACGGCTCCGTGATCCCCCGGACGCTGTCGGTCAACCCGTCGCTGACGATCATGGCGCTCGGGTCCCGACTGGCTGACTACCTCCACGCCGGCGACCACGGATATCTCGAGCCGGCGCTCGATCGGGTCTGAGCCGCCGTGGCGTCAGCGCGGCCGGACCACAGCCGACTTGGCCAGGGCGCGGCCCTTCGCGTTCAATGCCTGGACCGCCACGTAGTCCTCCGCCTGGGTGGTGATCTTCGTCTCGAAGCCGTGCCTGGTCGCCGTGGCGAGCGTTCGCAGCGAGCTTGGACTGCTCCCGCCGAGCACCCGCCAGGACGCCACCGCGGTGGCACCGTTCCAGCTCGCGTAGACGGCCGTGTGGCTACCGCTCTTGGACGCGGCGATCGCCGGGGCCTGCTTCGGGGTCCCGCTCCAGGGGAAGCGGAAGATCCGGTAGCTGCCCTCGCCGGCCTTGAACCGACCGAACATGATCTCTCTGCCGCTCGCGGTGAATTCGCTGAAGTACGGCGCCGAACCCCACCCGATGAACACATGCGTGTCCGGTAACTGCTGGTAGTTGCCCTCCACGAAGGTCTGCTGTGGCGGCGACATCTCGTACTGCGTCACCAGGCGAGCACGCATGTGGGTCACATCGAGGAACAACTTCAGGCCGCGTGAGCGGTGCACGACCGGCGGACCGCCGCCGTCGTCGAAGATCGTCATGTACCAGTCATGGCCCGAGACGATGCGGGCGTCGTGTTGATACGCGAACGAGGTGCCGGGGCCCATCGCGAAGCTGGAATGCTTGCCGCCGAGCGTCCAGATCGTCTTTCCGGTCTGGCTCGAGACCTTGTAGACGGCCGACGTGTTGCGCGCCGAGATGATCAGGTTGCCGTCGTGGTCGAGATCGACCGAGTTGACGTGGAGGTAGTCGAACGGGGTGCGGCTGGTCTTCGGCGAGGCCGCGTAGGAGTCGGTGAGCGGGACGTGAGCCAAGCTGTCCCATTCGAACAGCAGCAGGCCGGTCTTGATGTCGATCTCCTGGACCACCCCCTCGACCACGTTCTGGCTCGTAGCGCCGTGCACCGAGGAGGCATTCCAGAAGACGTTGTAGAAACAGGTGATGAGCGCCGTGTTGGACGGCGTGACCTGAAACTCGTGGGGGTCGGCGCTGAGGCCGTTGGCCGCCTTGACGGTCGCGATCCGTTGATAGCTCGAGTTGTAGATCAGGTCTTCGCCGCGGCCGGAACCGGCATTCTCATTGCCCTGCCACCACGTGAGCGCGGGCTTTCCCTCGTAGGTCTGCACGCCGAAGTTGGTCACCTCGTCGTTCCCCGGAACGGCCAGCGACCAGACCGGGTTGCCCTTCGGGTCGAGGATCTCCGGTCCCCACTGAACGGGCCCCTTCTGCGGCGCGAGGAAGATGTCCCCCGGCGCGGCGTGCCCGCTCACGTTGGTGATCGCGACGGCGGCCGGCTCCTGGTTAGACGAGTGAAAGTGCCAGACGTCGCCCGTCGCCCGTTTTGCGACGGTTCGGCGGCCCGGCGGGGGCGTGCCCGCCGGGGTTGCAACCGTGAAATGGAACGTCCCGCTCGCGCCGCCCAGAACGTTCAACGAGGTCTTGACCGTGACCGTCTCCCCGGCCGTGAACGGCGTCGTGGGGAGGAAGCTGCCCCCCTGGCCATCGGAATCCGGTGCCAGACGGCCGCCGTGGGCGCCGCTGTTCGAGCCGGTCACGGTGATCGCGGCCGCCTTGAGCTTGTTATAGGCGATGCCGCGGAACGCGATCTGCGACTGCGGCGGCGCCACCGGGTCGCCCGGAGAGGGAAACACGCCGACCGCCGCCCACGACGCCGCGGGCGCGGCGAAGAGGATGATCGTCGCCCAGAGCACGGAGAGACCCCAGCGAGAGCCCAGCCGGCTGCGAGCGGCACTGCTTCCCCAGATCAGCACGACAAACTTCAACAACCGCCGCGCGCGACAGTTGCGGTCGCCTGCGCGGACGTTAGGGGCCCGCCGCGACCGCCACCGCCACCAGCAGCGGCTGGCGACGGTCGGCGAGGTCGGGCAGCACGTCGTCGAACACCGCCAGTAGCTCGTTGTGCTCCTCGAGCCGCACCGACGGGCACCCGAGACACTGGGCGATGCCCGCGATGTCGATCGGGCCGAACCCGGGCCAGGGGCCGGTGCCGCCCGCCGCGCGCGCCAGGCCGTCCATGACCGCGTAGCCGCGGTTCTCCATCACAATCCACAGAGCGCCGACCTCGTACTGCACCGCGCTCCACAGGGCCTGGATCGCGTACAGGGCTGAGCCGTCGCCGATCACGCCGACCACCGGCCGGTCCGGACACGCCATGCGCAGGCCGATCACCGCCGGCAGGCCGAATCCGAGGAAGCCGTTGGCGGTGCTGAGGAAGCCGAACGGGCTGCGCACCGCCAGGCGTTGGTAGAGCTCCGGCTGGCTCGACGGCGTCTCCTCGATCACGATCGCCTCGGGCGCGAGACGTTGCGCCAGCGCGTCGAACACGTGGCCGGCGCGCAGCGGCTCCCTGGGGCCGGGGGGTGGGAGCGGCTCCGGCCGCCGCATCGGCTCGGGCCGTGCCGGGCCCGGCCCGCTGACCTCACCGAGCAACTCCACGAGCGTCGCCACCGCCGCCGGCACGGCGGCGACGACCGCGACGTCGGCGCGGCTGCGGTGGGCCTCGGCGGGGTCGTCGGTGATCACCGCCACGCGCGTGCCGGGGGCGATCACCGCCACCGGCTCGTCGAATAGATAGGCGCGAAACGCGCCCGTCCCGATCGTCAGCACGAGGTCGTGGGGCGCGAGCGTGCGCTGCATCGCGGCTCGGCGCCAGGGTAGGTGACCGGCGAACAGCGGGTGATCCTGGGGGAAGCCCGCGCGGCGCGCGAACGGCTCCTGCCACACGGGACTCCCCAACCGCTCGGCCAGCGCGACGACGGCGTCCCAACCCGCCCGGCTGTCCGAGCCCGGGCCGCTCACGATCGCCGGCGACCGCGCGGCATCGAGCAGCTCGACGACCGCCGCGAGCTCGTCGGCGGACGCGCGATTTCCGCGCGCCACGGTCAGCGGCGCCGCGGCCGCCAGCTCGTCGGCGGGCTCGAGCCAGTCGTCCATGGGCACCACGACGAGCGCCGGGCCCCGCGCCGCCATGGCCTCGTGGTAGGCCCGCGCGATCGCCCCCGGTACGTCCTGGGCCCGGGCCGGCACGGTGCTCCACACCGGATACTCGCCCGCCAGCCGGTCGAGGGCGCGCCCGGTGAGGAACGGCTCGGAAGCCAGCTGCCGGCGGTCCTGCTGGCCCACCACGACGACCAGCGGCGCCTTTGTGTCCCGGGCGTTGCCGATCGCGTTGATCGCGTTGCCGAGCCCCGGCGCGGTGTGCAGGTTGACGAACGACGGCTGTTCGCGTGCCAGCGCGTAGCCGCTGGCCATCCCGACGACCGAACCCTCGTGTAGTCCGAGAACGAAGCGCAAGTCGCTCGGCAGGTCGGTCAAAAAGGGAATCTCGGTCGAGCCCGGATTGCCGAAGATCGTCGTCAGGCCGAGCCGGCGCATGACCTCGAACACCGCCTCGCGAACGGTCATGATCGGCTCAGGGAGGTCAGGTCGCGCTCGATGCGCGAGGCCGTGTCGAGCAACGGTGGCAGCATCGTCTTGCGGATCGAGTCGAGCGTGCGCCGGCTGGCGTGGGTCGAGAGGTTGAGCGCCGCCACCACCTCGCCGCCCTCGTGCACCGGCACGGCGACCGAGCGCAGACCATCCTCGAGCTCCTGGTCGACAACCGACCATCCCTGCCGGCGCACGCGCTCGATCTCGGCCCGCAGCTCGCGGCGATCGACGAGGCTGGTGCTCGTCAGCGGCAGCAGCTCGACCCGGTCGATGAACTCCCCGAGCGGTTCGTCGTCCAACCCGGCCAGCAGCACTCGGCCCATCGAGGTCGCCTGGGCCGGGAAGCGCGTGCCGACGGCGATCGTCACCGTCATGATCCTTTGCGTCGGCTCGCGCGCTACATAGACGATCTCGTCGCGGTCGAGGACCGACAGCGACGAGGACTCGTGCACGCGGGCCACCAGCTCGCTCAGGTGGGGTTGAGCGATCTGCGGCAGCGACAGGCTGGAGAGGAACGAATAGCCGAGCTCGAGCACCCGGGGGGTCAGCGTGAACCGTCGGTCACGGACCCGGACGTAATGCAGGTCCACCAGCGTGAGTAGGAAGCGGCGAGCGGCCGCGCGCGTCAGGCCGGTCTCCCGCGCCACCTCGGACAGCGTCAGACCGGGACCGGGCGTACTCAGGGCGAGGATCACCGACAGTCCTCGCTCGAGCGATTGGACCCTATACGGCGAAGAAGACAGTCTCGCCTGGCCCCTGGAGGTGGATGTCGAACCGGTAGCCCCCGTCGATCGGCTCCGCCAGCAGCGTCGCTCGGCGGTCCGCCGGCACGCCGACCAGAATGGGGTCGGTGGCGTTGGCCTCTTCCTCGTCCGCGAAGTAGATCCGGGTCACGCAGCGGTTCAGCATTCCGCGCGCGAACACGGACACGTCGATGTGCGGAGCCTGGGTGGTGCTCTCCGGACCCGGCACCCGCCCGGGCTTCAGCGTCACGATCTCGTAGACGCCGTCACCGGCCTCGACGGCGTAGCGGGCGAAGCCGCGGAAACCGGGGATCGTCGACTGCTCGCCGTAACCGTGCAGGTCGGCGAAGCGGCCCTGCGGATCGGCCTGCCAGGTCTCGATCATCGAATCCGGGACCGGCGTACCGGCGCCGTCGTACACGGTGCCGGTGATCCTGATCGCCCCCGGGGTGTCCTCGGGGACCGCGAGCGGTCCGGCGTCCCATGGCAGCCCGATCGCGAAGTAGGGGCCGACGGTCTGCGACGGGGTCGTCTCGAAGATCATCGGGCGTCCTCGAACGGGGTCGCGCCGGGGCCACGCAGGTAGATGTCGAACTGGTAGGCGAGCGCCCAGCTCGGCACCGTTTCGTGGATCAGAAAGCGCGAGATCATTCGCTGGCGGGCTTTCGGATCGGCGACCGAATTGAAGATCGGGTCGTAGGGGAACAGCGGATCGCCGGGGAAGTACATCTGCGTCACCAGCCGTTGTGTGAACGCCCTCCCGAGGAGCGAGAAGTGGATGTGCGCGGGCCGCCAGGCGTTGTGGTGGTTGCCCCATGGATACGGTCCCGGCTTGATCGTCGTGAACTCGTAGCGGCCCTGATCGTCGGTCAGGCCCCGCCCCGCGCCCGAGAAGTTCGGATCGAGCTCCGCGGGCCAGCGGTCCCAACTGTGCTTGTAGCGTCCGGCCGCGTTGGCCTGCCAGATCTCGACCAGCGTGTCGCGCAGCGGCTTGCCCTCGGTGTCGAACACCCGGCCGGAGACGATGATCCGCTCGCCGATCGGCTCGCCGGCGTGTTGTCGGGTCAGATCGTTGTCGGTCTCGGCTACGCGGTGGGGGCCGAGTTGCGGTCCGGTGATCTCGGTGATCGTCTGCGGCATGTAGACGAGCGGCCGCTTTGGATGCCGGAGCGTGGTCGACTTGTAGGGCGGGAAGTCCAGCGGCGGATGAGCGCCATCGAGTTCGCGTATGTAGCTCGTCGGCGTCTCGGACACCGCGTCGTAAATCTCTCGTCGCTCACTTGTCGTCATCTCGCTCCTTCCAGTACCACCGCCACACCCTGTCCGACCCCGATACACAGCGCCGCCACCCCGAAACCACCCCCACGGCGCGCCAACTCATGAGCGAGGCCGCCGAGCACGCGGGTGCCCGACGCGCCCAACGGATGCCCGAGTGCGATCGCGCCCCCGTTGGGATTCACCCGGTCCGGATCGAGCTCCTTCCACTCGGCGAGATCCGCCAGGCACTGCGCGGCGAAGGCCTCATTGAGCTCCATCACGTCGACATCGGCCCACGTGATGCCCGCACGTTTGAGGGCGACGTTGGCCGCCTTGACGGGCGCGATGCCGAACACGTCGGGGTCGACCGCCGCCGTCCCGCGGGAGACGATCCGGGCCAGCGGTTGGTGTCCGGCGAGCTCAACGCCGGCCTCGTCGGCCAGCAACACGCCGCTGACGCCGTCGTTCAAGGGCGAAGAGTTGCCCGCCGTGACGGTCCCGTCCTGGGCGAAGGCCGGCTTTAGCTTGGCCAGCTTCTCGAGCGTGGTGTCGGGTCGTATGTTCTCGTCGCGCTCGAGCCCCGTGCCCGGCACGGGTATCACCCATTGGCCGTAGAAGCCGTCCTCCCACGCCTCGAGCGCCCGCTGGTGGCTGCGCAGCGCAAACTCGTCCTGTGCTCGACGGGAGATCGAGTACATCCCGGCCAGTTTCTCGGCGCTCGCGCCGAGCGAGATCGTCCACTGCTCGGGCATCTTGGGGTTGACCATTCTCCATCCCAGCGTGCTCGAGTACAGCTGTTCGTGTTCGCGCGGAAACGCGCGCTCGGTCTTGAGCAAGATCCATGGCGCCCGGCTCATCGACTCGACGCCGCCAACGAGCACGATTGACGCGTCGCCGGTCTCGATCATCCGGCTGGCCTGCATCGCCGCTTCGAGACTCGACCCGCACAGCCGGTTGACCGTGGCGCCGGGGACGCTGGTCGGCAGGTCGTTCAGCAGCCAGGCCATCCGAGCCACGTTGCGGTTGTCCTCGCCGGCTCCGTTCGCGTCGCCGAACAGCACGTCGTCGATCCGCCCCGGGTCGAGCTCGGGCGCGCGGTCCAGCAGCGCCTGGACAACGTGGGCGCCCAGATCATCCGGTCGAACGGTGGCCAAGCCGCCGCCGTAGCGGCCGAACGGAGAACGTACGGCGTCGATCACGTAGGCCGCGCTCACCGGCTCAACAGCTCCTTCAAGGCGTCGAGCTCCTCCGCGGTCGGCGGTTCGGTGGTGAGGAGGTCCTCCGCCACGGTCAGCTCCCAGCCGGTCTGCTCTCGGACGTGATCGGGATCCACGTCGGGGTGGATCTGCGTGAGCACGAGCTCCTCGGTCCGCGGGTTGGGCTCGAGCACGCCCAGGTCGGTGATCACCGCGGTCGGTCCCCGGCCGGCGAAGCCGTACCGTTCGCGGGCGCCCGGGCCGTCGCCGTGGCCGACCGTGGTCACGAAGTCCAGTCGCTCGACGAACGTCCGCTTGGAATGTGGGGCGATCACGATCACCTCGCCGCAGCTGGCGGCGATCTCCGGCGCGCCTCCGGCGCCCGGCAGCCGGGTCCTCGGATGGTCGTAGTCGCCGATCACCGTCGAGTTGAGGTTGGCGTGGCGATCGACCTGCGCCGCGCCAAGAAACGCCACGGCGATCCGCCCGGCGCCGATCCAGTAGTTGAACATCTCGGGCACCGAGACGACGAAGTCGGCCGTCTGCGCCAACTCGCCGTCGCCGATCGAGAGCGGAATGTGAAACGGCTTGGCCCCGACCGTGCCCGACTCGTAGACGAGCACCAGATCGGGGTTGTGCACCATCCGGGCCAGGATCGCGGCCGTGCTCGGCCGGCCCACGCCGATGAACACCGATCGTCTGTCCTTCAATCGTCGCGCGGCGACCACGGTCTGCGTCTCCGCCGGCGTCGCCCGCGACTCGCTGGTCACGCTCACCGGTCTATCACCTGCGCCATCACGTGCTCGTCCATCCACTCCTCAAAGGCTTGCCGGTCGCGACTCAGCTGATCCCAGAACTTGTAGAAGTCGTTGTCGCGGATTGTGATGTCGAGGCTATAGGACGGGTGGGAACCGCCGGGCACCTCGGCCACGGCATCGATCACCCAGCCCGGAATCACGACGCCGCCCGGTCGCGGCTCGAGTCGGTCGACCACGCGCTCGACGGTGACCAGCGCCCGCTCGGCCGCAAGCACCGCCTCCTTCTGGACGCCGGGGATGCCCCACAGCTGCACGTTGCCGTCCCGGTCGGCCTCTTGGGCGTGGACGATCGTCACGTCGGGGTTGAGGGCCGGAAGCGCCACCAGCTGCTCTCCGGTGAACGGACACGTGATCGGCTTCACGCGCGTGTGGTCCATGAGGTCGGTGCCCAGGTATCCGCGCATGACGGCGCACGGCATCTTGGCCGCACCCGCCGCGTAGCGGTTGGCCATGCCGGCGTGGCTGTGCTCCTCGATCTCCACCGAGCGCGGCCACCCGTGCTCGATTGCGTCGCGGACCCGGTGCAGCGACCCCACGCCGGGATTGCCCGCATAAGAGAACACCAGCCGCCGCGCCGCGCCCACGCCGACCATCTGGTCGTAGAGGAGGTCGGGCGTCATCCGGATCAGCTCGAGCTCGTGCCGGCCCTGGCGGAGTACCTCGTGGCCGGCGGCGAACGGGATCAGGTGGGTGAAGCCCTCCAGCGCCACGCTGTCGCCGTCGTGCACGAGCGCGCTGACGGCGTCCTCGAGGGAGACCAGCTCAGCGGCCATGCCTCGCGCCCCGGGCCGTCTCAGCGATCATGCTTCACGCCTCCGGCGGTCTCGCGGCCGCGTTGTGCGTGATGCGCACACCTAACCATCGTATCTAGGCGCGCTCCTCGGCGGTCTGTGCGCAATACGAACAGGTGAACAGTATGCGTACAGCTTATCGGCCGTCTTTGAGCCTTGCAATCTGGGGAACTGGCCGTCCCATGGTGGTCGGACGATTGTTGGCCCCGCTGGCCTCGGGGTTTTGGCCGCCACCGCGAACCTTGGCAACTTCCCGCCAGGGGGTGGCGGAAAAATGCCGACGTTCGCCGTCGCCGATAAAAGGGGCGAGGTAGAGCGTCAACTCGGGGGAAAGGCCGAATTGAGCGGGTAGCCGCCCGCGAGATGGGTAGCCCAACGGTTATGCAGTCCGTGCGGAACCCGCCCGTTCGCGCGCCGTCCGTAGCACCGCCGTCAAACGGCTCCGGTACCGTGGCAGATGTGCTCGCCGAATCCCGGGATCCGAAGCCGGGTCCCTCCGGCCAGGTGCGCGCTCGGGTCAAGCGCCACCGCTGGTTAGCCGGAGCCGTCTCAGTGGTCGTGGTCGCTGGGTTGGTCTATCTGGCCATCGACAAGCTCAACCTGGCGGGAGTCGGCCATGCTCTCGCACACGTGCGCCTCGGCTGGCTGATTCTCGCTCCGGTGCTGATGTGCACGGCGTTCGTGTCACGCGGGGAATCATGGTTCGCAGTGGTCAGAGCCGCGGTGCCCGACGCCGGGTTGCGGCGCAGCGAGGTCCAGCGAGCGCTGATGATCGGGATGGCCGGCTCGACGGTGGCTCCGGGACGCGTCGGTGAAGCCGCCCGCACGCTGGTCATCGCCCGCCGGGTTCAGCGACCGGGAGCGATCAGCCTCGTCCTCGGAACCGTGCTGGCGCAAACGTTCCTGAACGTGATCGCGCTGTGCGTCCTCACCGCGATCGCGATCAGCGGCGGCACGATCACCGCCGCGCGGATCAGCGCGATCACGGCGGTCCTCGCCGTACCGGCCGCACTGCTCGCGCTGATCGTGACCGCGCCCCACCTGCTCGCCCGCCTCCGCGTGTCCGAGTCGACGCGCCTCGGTCGGTCGGTGAGGTGGACGTTGCGTCAGGCGGTCGAGCTCAGGAGCGGGTTGAAGGCCTTCCGCCGGGTCGGCCCGGCCGTCCACGCCACCGTGTTTCAGTTCCTCGCCTGGGCGCTCCAACTTGCGACCTGCTACACGCTGCTGGCCGCGCTCAACCTGACGCCGAACGCCCGTCTGGCGGCCGCCTCAGCCGTGCTCGTGGCGGTCAACATCACGGCCATCATTCCTCTCACGCCCTCCAACGTGGGCGTGTTCCAGGCCGCGTGTATCGCCGTGCTCGCCCCCTTCGGCGTGGCGGCCAGCCACGGCCTGGCCTATGGCCTCGTGCTGCAGGCGGTAGAGGTGTTCAGCGCGCTCGCGATGGGGATTCCCGCCGTATTGCGCGAGGGCCTGACGTGGAACGATCTGCGCCATATCGACGGGGATTCCGTGTCCCGCGGCGAGTCCGCACCGTCGGAGCCCGAGAACGAAGCCGGGTCCACTCCCTCGGAGGCCGAGAGCGAGTCCACGCCGTCGGAGCCCGAGCGCGAGTCCACGCCGTCGGAGTCGGAGAGCGAGTCCACGCCGTCGGAGCCCGAGCGCGAGCGCGTCTCGGCACCGACGCCCACGCCACGCTCGCCGGTCCAGCGCCCGGTCACTAGATGACTGATTCCGTTTTGGCGGGATCAGTGGTCGTAGTTGATGAAGTGGCGGCCGGGTGCGTCGAGGAGTCCGTGTTCCCAGAGAGTCCAGCTATGCCAGACGCCGGCGGCGAGTGCGAGGATGCGTTGGCAGACACGGGCCCAGACTCCGGTGGGGATGTGACCGCCGTGATTCTCCAGGGAGAGTTGGCCTTTGAGGGTGTCGTTGATCGACTCGATCCATTGTCGGATCCCGCCGAGCTTCCCGAACCGGGGCTTCTCGTCGCGGCGGTCGGGGCGGATGAAGGTGGCGGCCAGGGACGCGACGGCGCGTTCGAACTCGTGGCTGGCGAACCCTTTGTCGCCGATGATGATCTCCCCGCCCGAGAGCAGCCCTCGTTCGCGGGCGCGCTCGAGCATCGCGAGAGCGACCTCGCGTTCGGGCTCGTTGGCTGGGGCGAGGCAGAAGCTGATCGGCATCCCGTCCGGGGCGCAGAGCAAGTAGAGCCGCAGGCCCCAGAAGTACCGGGAATGCGAGGCGCAGTAGCCGTAGGCGGCCCAGCCGGCCAGCTCCGAGCGCTTGCGCGTCTCCCGCGACTGGCCGCACGGCACCGGCGTGGAATCCAACAGGCGGATCTGCTCGCAGAACGACGGCGAGACCCTGGCGAGATGCTCGATGACCAGGCAGATCTCGCCCGCCAGCGCCCGCAGCCGCTTGTTATAGCCGGGCTGCAGCGGGATGTAGGGGAACAGATGCCCGAGCTGCTTACGCGCGAGACGCAGGAACCGTCGCTCGGAGTGGCACTGCAGCAGGACCTGCGCGACCGCGAGCGTGATGAGCTCCGCCGCAGTGATCCTTGGGCGTCGTCCTGCGCCGCGTCTGGCAGGCAGGAAATCATCCACCAGCACGAAAAGTGCGGTGAGAAGGTCGTCGAGGTCGGCGAGCACGAGGCCACCTCCGTGGTCAACGTTGCGATAGCAACGCCGACCTTCGACGGCCCCTCCCTCACTCCTGGCCCAGCCGCCATGGCCGCCATCAATTCGGAATCACTCATCTAGGCTGCCGGGATCAGCGCAGTAGGTCGGTACAACCTGGCGCGCCTGGCCGAGCAGGCGTTTGAACGTCGAGGCGATTACGAGTCGCTCGTGTTCGACGGTTCGTGGTACCGCTCGGGCGAGCTGTTCGAACGCTCGCAGCGGATCGCGAGCGGCCTGGTCGAGCTTGGCGTCGCGCCGGGAGACCGCGTGGTGGTGGTGATGGCGAATTGCCCCGAGGTGGGGATCGTCTACCAGGCGTTGTGGCGAGCCGGCGCGGTCGTCACGCCGGCGATCTTCCTGCTGACGCCCAGCGAGCTGCGACACGTCGTCTCGGACGCCGAGGCGTGCGGCGTGATCGCCACCCCCGAGATGATCGACAAAGTCCGCGAGGCGACCGCCGGCCTGCATTGCGTCCGCTTCGTGGTCTGCACCGAGCCGGCGGGCGGCGGGGTGCAGACGCTGTCCGATATCGAGCAGGCGCCGGCGCGGGCGATCGTCGCGCGGGGCGACGACGAGCTCGCGGCGCTGATGTACACCGGCGGCACCACCGGCCGGGCCAAGGGCGTGATGCTCTCGCACGGGAACCTTTACTTCACGGGCCGGGCCGGCCAGCAGGCCGGGTACATCCCGGGACTGAGCCGGGCGCTCAACACGCTGCCGCTATCGCACTCCTACGGCCTGTTGATCACGATCATCGGGCTCCATTCGCCCGAGCGGCCGGTCTCCGCTCTGCTGCGCTGGTTCGATCCGGATCGGTTCCTGGGCCTGATCGAGCAGCACCGATTGCAGCAGAGCGCGGTGGTGCCGTCGATGCTCCAGATTCTGCTGTCCAAGCCGCTCGAGCAGTACGACCTCTCCTCGCTGCGCTACCTCGGGTGTGGCGCTGCGCCGCTGCCGGCCGAGGTCGAGGAACAGTTCCGCCGTCGGCTGCCGACGGTCTCGATCCGTCAGGGGTACGGCCTGACCGAAACCGCGGCCTTGGTGGCGAGCAATCCCGCCGGTGCCGAGCTGCGCGGATCGGTCGGTCTCCCCGTCCCGGGCAGCGAGCTGCGGATTGTCGATCCCGCCGGCGCCGAGCTCCCGCCCGGCGAGGTCGGCGAGATCACGATCCGCTCACCGGCGGTCATGCGGGGGTACTGGCGCTCGCCGGAGACGACCGCGGAGGCGATCCGCGACGGCTGGCTGCACACCGGCGACCTCGGCTACGTCGACCAGCGGGGCTACCTGTTCATCGTCGATCGCAAGAAGGATCTGATCATCCGCGGCGGTTTCAACGTCTACCCCCGCGATGTCGAGGACGCGCTGCTCGAGCACCCCGCGCTCGCGATGGCGGCCGTGGTCGGGCGTCCGGACCAGCGCACCGGAGAAGAGGTGGTGGCGTTCGTGTCCCTACAGGCCGGTTCGGAGGCCAGCCCGGAGGAGCTGATCGGCTGGGCCCGCGAGCACATCGGTGCCCACAGATACCCACGCGAGCTGTACATCGTCGACACGGTGCCGCTCACCGCGGTAGGCAAGGTCGACCGCAAGCAGTTGCGATCCGCATTGCCGCAGCAGCGCGGCTAGTGCCTGCCAAACGACCGCCGGGCCCCGGGGGCGCCGGTCGGCCGACGGGGGGAAGCGCCACAACGACGGCGAGCGCGCGTACCGTTTGGGTCTGGGGAAGGGGAGGAGCAGCGGTCCAGAGAGGAGCAGCGGCCGAACACCGCGTCCACGCCTCCCGGGCCATCGAATTGTCACAAAGTGACAAATAATCAGGCCTCTAGATCCGCTTCCCGGCGCCGGATCGCGGCTCGGCCGCCATCCCAGTCTCCGAACTCGCCCGGCCACTCCGAACGATGGCAAATTCCCGCCACCCCCCGGCGGAAAAGTGCCAAGGTTCGGAACCCGACCCCGCCAACCGCCGATCGACGCGTTATCAGATCGCCTACGAAAACCCAGCCTGGGCGGGGACTTCCGCCGGCTCGAGTCGATCCCCGACGCGCACACACCCGGTCTGAGAGACGAGGGCTCCGATGGCCAGACAGGCGTCGCGTTCGCGGGCAATGGTTCTGAGTACGGACAGGTCGCGCTCGATGCCCGCTGATTGCGCACGGGTGACCATCACGCACCGCGGGATGCGCTTGCTGATCGACAGCTCAGCCTCGCCCAGGCGGACCCGCGAGCCGACCATTGCATCCTCCCCGTCCCCGTCCAGCAGGATGTTGGAGCGAAAGCGGCGCCGGTCCCAGTCGCCGAGGGTGCCGGTCGAGACCAGCGACACGCGCGAACGGATCGAGTCGTGGAACGGCCCGCTGGCGCCGAGGAAGGCGTGCCACTCGCTCGACTGCTCGCGTTCGAAGTCGTCCGGGTTCTCGTAGTAACGCGATCCTCCCGCGTCGGCCGAGCGCAGCGCCACCGGCCGGGCCAGCCAGACCGACAGTGCCTCGTCGTCGTTCGCGGTCGACCCGTCGGGCAGCGTGATCGTCAGCGAACCGTCGGCATCGAGGCTGGCGGAAGCGAACAGGAGTTCAGGAACGCGACGGGCGGTCAGACCAAGGCCCGACTCGACGTCGAAGAGCGCGTATTGACGATCCCCCTCGATCCCCTTAGCGGTGATCTCGACGGCCTCTAGCCGTTCTCCTTGAAGTGACTTGACTGGGTATCGCCAGAGCTCGAGAACGCGCACTCGATCGGCGTTCTGTCGCTCAGTGGGGCGGAGTGGTCTCTAGCCAGCGGGCGAGCGCGCGGCGCCCGACCAGCGTGACCTCGCCGTCGGCTGCGATCCAGTCTCGCGCGCGGAGCTCGCGGACCAGCCCCATGGCATCGCTCGGGCCCGGGCCGTCGCCCTGTGCGGCCAGCGCGTCGGTGCCCGGCTCCACCGTCCACCGACCCGAATCGAGCGCCGCCAGAGCCACGCCCTGCTCCTCGGTCGGTATATCGAGCGGGTGGGGTCCGGCGCTGCGGAGCGGGTCATCGGCCTTGCTGACCTGGCTCGGCTCCCGGCTCGGAGCGCGTTCCTCGTCGGCCGGGCCGCGGGGGTCTGGGCGGTGCGAGGCCCACTCGTCTCCGAGCCCCTCGGCCTGGCCGCGGAGCCAGCTGCCGGCGTTCTCGACCCAGTCGCGGGCCTGATCGGGGTCTAGGCCGAACGTGCCGGCGAACCGGTCGAGGTCTACCTCCGACATCGCGCGCTCGACCGACCGTCCGACCTCGCGGGCGATCGCGCGGAGCGTTTCCTCAAAGTTTTCGTGATTCGGGTCATCTGAGCTCATGTCTCAATGATGGCACGCGGGTCCAGCAGGCCCACGAGGTGGATAGAGCCCCCTGCGCTCCGGGTAGCACTCAGCCATGACGTGTGCCACGGTGGATTGGAAGACCGCTGAGGTCAACCAGGCCAAGCTGCAGGTCGAGCTCCGCGGAGACCTCCCCTCGAGCTGGAAGAAGAGCTTCAGGACAACGGCCAGGATCCTCGGCCGGTCTGAGGAATGGGGCGAGGTGGAACTCAAGAAGCGGACGGTGTCGGTGAGCCGGCTCGCCCCGGGATCGGAAGAGAAGCTCCGCCATTTCATCGAGAGCGTGGTCGAACAGGCGAACGCCGCGACTGGGCCGCCGGATGATGAGACCGACGCCGACGAGCAGGCTGCGTCGAACAGTGACGAGGCGGGACCCGACGAACGGATGACCCAGCGTTTCCGCGCCTTTTCGAGCCAGGCCAACGACGGAGCGCCAGGCGCTCGGTGACGATGCCGCCAGCGCTTTCTGCCGCCGCAACGTGGAGTGAGCCAGGCTCCGCGCCTGGCTGTATTTGCTTATCCTTGATCGCCAAACGTGCTAAATGCGATGTTTTCAGATGGCCCCCGCGGGTAGCCGGTTCTCCGACATGAGTCCGGCCGCGAGCCGGCGCCGGCGCTTGCCTTCGGTCAGGCCCAGCCAGCCCGATCGTCAGTACGTCAAGCAGTCCTATGCCGCCGTGGCCGCATCGGTGCCGACCGCTCGGGCCGATGTGGTCGAGTTTGCTGCCGCCGCCGGCATCACCGGCGAGCAGCTCGACGCGGTTCGTCTTGCCGTCTCCGAGGCGATCACGAACGTCGTCGTCTACGCGTATCCGGCCCGGCTGGGCCACATCCACGTCACCGCCCGGGTCGCCGGCGGCGAGCTGTGGGTGCTCGTGGCGGACAGCGGATGCGGAATCCACGCCGGCCGCGAGAGCGATGGACTAGGGCTCGGGCTGGCGCTGATTTCTCAGCTCACCGACGGTTTCTCCGTCCTCGAACGTTCCTCCGGTGGGACCGAGCTACGGCTGCGGTTCGTGATCGAAGAACCAGGGCAACAAACGGGGAAGCGCCGCGAGCCCCGGGCGCGCTCGGCGACCTAAGGGCCCGTCCGAAAGCGGCCCGCTGAGTCGGGCGGTCGCGAAAGGCAGGGCTCAGCTGCGCGGGTCGGTCGCCTCGGCGACCTCACCAGCCTCGCCGCCCTTCTGCACCACCGCGTAATCCCCGTGGGTTTCGATGACTCGCTCCGCCACGGGTGCTTCGTGGCCTCGTGCGATCAGAAACCGCCGCGGATGAGAGCGGATCCGCTCGTACTCGTCCGCTCGGAGCTCGATCAGCTTCGTGCATCCCAGCTCGCCGCACTCGCACCGAAAGGCGATCGGCTTGTCCTCCCCCGGCCAGTGGCCGCTGCGCAAGGCTTCGTTGACGTCGCGGAAGATCGTCTCGTTGCGGGCGATCAGACGCTGGACGTCGTACTCCACCCCGCAATGGTCTCACGGGCCGGCGTGTCCCACATTGCCCGCGACCCCAGCCCCTCCCGCACGGCTCTCCGGCGGGTCGCTCAGCAGCCGTCGATGCCGCAGCTCTCGCCGTCCGCCACCACCGTGATGGGCCGGCGGTTCGCCCAACCGTGCTCGAGTAGCCGCAAAAGCACCTCGGGCGGGTGAGCCCCCGACACGCCCAGCTCGCGATCGATGACGAACGTCGGAACCGCGCTGATGCCCAGCTCGTGGGCCGTGCGCTCCTCGTCGCGGACCTGCTCGGCGTAGCGATCGCCCGCGAGTGCCTCACGTGCCTCGTCCTCGGCGAGCCCCACCTCGACCGCCAGTTCGACCAGCGTATCCGGGTCGGACATCAGCCTTCCCTCGGTGAAATAAGCGCGCAACAGACGCTCCTTCATTGCGTCCTGGAGACCATGGTCGGCGGCCAGGTGGACGATCCGATGGGCGTCAAACGTCTTTCCGCTGCGCGAGACGTCAAAGCGAAAGTCGACACCCTCCTCGGCCGCCGTGGCGGTCATCGCCTGCTGCATCTCCCGCGCCCGCTCCACCGTCATTCCGTACTTCTCGGCCAGCCGCACGGCCCGATCACCCGGGTGCTCCGACGGCGCCGACGGATCCAGCTCGAAGCTCCGCCATGTCACCCGCACATCGTCGCCGTGCTCGAACTGAGCCAGCGCGGCCTCAAATCGGCGCTTCCCGATGTAGCACCACGGGCAAGCAATGTCAGACCAGATCTCGACGTCCACGTTCAGCTCCTAGTTGAGTCGGCAACTAACTCAAGTGTAGCGGCGGACCCGATCGCCGTCGCGTTTGTCCGGTCGGACGCGCACAAGGATTAGGCTGTAGCGCCGCATCGATCACCCGCTCCTGTTCAGCCACGTCGTCCACGAGCCCGGGGTCAGGCGCGATCGCCGCCAGCTCGGGCTGGTCGTCATTTGCGCCGCGATGTTCATCAGTGCGGTCGATTCCACGATCGTCAACGTCGCCCTGCCCGATATCGCGCGCGATCTGGGCGCTCGACTCGGGCAGCTGCAATGGGTGATTGACGGCTTCTTGGTCGCCCTCGCGGGCACGTTGCTGCTGGGCAGTGGATTGGCGGACCGGTACGGACGCCGTCGCGTGTTCTTGCTCGGCTTGGTGGGGTTCGGCACGACCTCCATCCTGGCCGCGCTCTCCCAGACCGCCGGCGAGTTGATCGCCGCGCGCGTGCTGATGGGGGCAGCTGCGGCGTGTGTGCTGCCGCCGGCGCTGCCGCTGCTGGCCGTGATGTTCCCGCCCGCCGAGCGACCACGGGCGCTGGCGGTGTGGACCGCCGTGGCCGGGATTGGCTTCGCGCTCGGACCGGTGCTCGGCGGCGTGCTCGTGCAGACCCTGGGCTGGCAGGCGGTGTTCCTGGTCAACGTCCCGGTGACGATCGTGGCCGTCCCGCTGGGAATGCGCTCTTTGCCTGAGTCCCGCCGCCCCGGGACACCGCCGCTCGACCTCCTCGGGGTCACGCTGTCGATGATCGCGCTCGCGTGCGTCGTGTACACGCTGATCGAGGGCGTGCACACCGGGTGGACGCACCCGTCAGTGTTGATCACCGGCTGCGCGGGGGCGGGGAGCGGGATCGCGTTCTTCTGGGTCGAACTGCATAGCACCGTGCCGCTGTTCGACGTGAGGGTCCTCAGGCGCCGGGCGGTGGCGGGCGGCGCACTGGTGATCCTGCTCGTCTACCTGTCGTTCCTCGGCCTGCTGTTCGTGCTCCCGCAATATCTGCGCTACGTGCGACACGAGTCGACCCTGGTGTCGGGGTTGACGCTCGCGCCGCTCGGCATCGCGTGCTTGTTGGCGGCGCCAATGGCACCGCGCGCCGCGCGCGCGTTTGGACGGCGCGCGGCGATTGTGGCGGGCCTGGCCGTGATGGCGGTCGGCGTCGGTCTGCTGCTGCTGATTCACCGCAGCGGCGAACTCGTAGTCGTGCTGGTCAGCGTGGCTCTGTTCGGCGCCATGATCCCGCTGACGATCACGCTCTCGACCGGCGCGGTGATGCTGGATCTCGGGGAGGCAAAAGCCGGCGACGGAGGGGCGATCAACCAGCTCGCCCGACAGGTTGGAGGCGCGCTCGGCGTAGCCATCATCGGCAGCGTGTTCGCGGCCGTGTTCGCCAACCGGATCGACGCCCTGCTGCCGGGCTTCTCCGCGGTGGCGCGCCACCGTGCCGATCAGTCGATCGCGCAGGCGCAAAAGGTGATCGCCCATGTGCCGCCCGCGATCCGCGCCCACCTCTTGACGAGCATCTCCCATAGCTTCGACGTGGCGGCTCGGGTTGGTTTCGCGACGACCACCGGGCTGTTGATCGCCGCGGCGGTGGTGGCGGCTCTGACCCTTACCGATTACGGCAAGCAGGTCACCGCAGTGATCAGTGACCCTTCGCTCGAAGAGCGGGAGGCAGTCGCGTAAATGCACGACAAGGGTTCGGGCCGCGCGGGTACTGTCACCGAGGTGAGGGCGTCAGGGATACGGGCAGTCTTCCCGCTGTACGTCGTGGTGTTCGTGGGCTTCCTCGGCTACAGCCTGATGATCGCCGTGTTCACTCCGTTGATGTTGCGCAACGACGGCGGCATGCTGCCGGCGTCGTCGAGCTTCGCGGAGCGAAGCCTGCTGCTCGGCGTGCTGCTGGCCTTGTACCCCCTCGGTCAGTTCATCGGCTCGCCCGCGCTGGGAACGCTGTCGGATCGGTACGGACGCCGGCCCGTGCTGCTCGCCTCGCTGTCGGCGACCACGCTGCTGTACGGAGCGATCGCCGGCTCGCTCGAGCTCGAGAGCCTGCCCCTGCTGATGATCGCCTGCTTTGCCGCCGGACTGTCCGAAGCCAACATCGTCATCGCTCAGGGGGCGATTGCCGATGCCGCTCCGCGCGAGGATCGCAACCGCCTGTTCGGATACATCTACCTGAGCGCGAGCCTGGCTTACGTCGCCGGGCCATTGGGCGGGGGCAAGCTCGCCGACCCCGCGCTGGTCGGCTGGTTTGACTACGCGACTCCGTACTGGGCGGTGATGATCATCATGGCGGGGTTACTGGTGGCGATCTTCCTCTCGTTTCGGGAGACGCACCCCGGCGTGGCCAACGGCACGAGCTACCTCACCGCGTTCACCAACCTCGCGCGCGTGATAACCGACCGCCGGCTGCGACCGTTGTACCTGGTGAATTTCGTCCTCTACCTCGCGATGTTCGGTTTCTTCCGGGTGTACCCGATGTACCTCGTCGACCAGTTCAAGCTCGGTGTCAGCACCGTGTCGGATTACATCGCCTACGTCGCCGTCCCGATCGTGATCGCCAACCTCGGGTTGGTGGCCGTGCTTTCTCGCCGGCTCACGACGCGCCAGATGGTCGTCTACAGCGCGCTGGCCACCGGCGTGCTGATGGCGCTGATCGTGGTGCCCGACTCGCAGCTGTCACTGTGGTTCACCCTCGGCCCGACGGCGCTGGCGATCGCGATCTGCCTGCCCTCGACGGCGGCCATGCTGTCGCTGGCCGCGGGCGACGACGAGCAGGGACGGGCGATGGGCAACAACCAGTCGATGCAGGTCGGCGCCGAATCGCTCTCCGGCCTGGCCGGAGGAGTGCTCGCCTCGATCGCGATCAAGCTGCCGCTCCTCGCGTTCGCCGGCGCGGCGATTGCCGGCGGGCTCGCGCTCGGCGCGCGGCGGCCGGTACCCGCCCCTACCGCGACCGAGCGCGCTCCGGCCCAGTAGCCAGCAACTCTGGCGAGGTTTTATGAGGTTTCCTGCCCGGCGACCGGCGACGGTGTGACTTATTTCCACCCCACGGCGAACGCGCCGCGGTTATGCTGCCCCCGAGATGAGGCGGGGGTCGCCCTCACGATTACATCTGGAAGGAGCGAGGTATGAAGCTGGGCAAGCAACCGGCGACGTATGACAGCCGGGACATCAAGTACGCCGACGTTCGACCCACCGGGACGACGGTGCCGACGGCGCCGCCCCCCGGCGGCGGTTATGGCGCGGATTTCGCGGATTGGCTGATGCTGGGCAACGGTCCCTGTGACGACGGCTCGATCACCGATCAATCTTGGGCTGCCTATCAGGGCGCCGGGGACTGCGCTTGGGCCGGACCGGCCCACGAGACGATGGAAGCCTGCAAGAACGCGAGCCGCCCGGTACCCAAGTTCACGTGTCTGAATGTCCTGGAGCAGTACTCGGCGTACTCGGGGTACAACCTCCAGACCGGAGCCAGCGACAACGGCTCAAACGTCCGCGACGTGCTCAACTGGCGTCAGAGTAAGGGCCTGACCGACGTGACGGGGACCGCGCACAAGATCGGGACCTACGTCGCGCTCGAGCCGGGTAACACCGATGCGCTGTGGGAAGCGCTGTGGCTGTTCGAGGCGGTCGGAATCGGCATCAACTTCCCCAACTCGGCCATGGACCAGTTCAACAAGGGCCAGCGGTGGTCGGTCGTGCCCGGGGCGACGATCGAGGGCGGTCATTACATTCCGCTCGTCGGTCACCCCACGAAGAACATCTGGACCTGCGTCACGTGGGCCAAGCGTCAGGAGATGACCCCACAGTTCCTGACCACCTACTGCGACGAGGCGTGGGCGTACATCGACCCCGAGCGTTACAACGCCGTGACCGGTGAGACGCTGCAGAAGTTCACCGACGCCGATCTGGAGAAGTACATCACGCAGTTCTCGGCTCAGCTGACCAAGGGTTCGTAACTGCGATCGGTTGCCGCCGGCGCCCGCCACCCACGCGCGCCGGCGGCGACTCGCCACCCGTCGGCGGCTGCTCGCCACCCGCGAGCGCCGCCCGACTATCGCTCAGCCCTTAGCCGTGGCTGGCCTTGTTGTCAGGTTGGACCGGCAGCACCCAGAAGCGGGCGCAGGCGAGCACCCCGAGCTTGACCTGCTTGGAACCGTGGCCCCCCGGAGGGGTGACCGCCAGCGAGTTCGACCTCGGACATGACTTCGCGGGAGCGACGGTGTCGATCGCGAACGAGGCACGACCGCCGGGCTTCACCGTGACTGTCCCCTTCGGCGACTTGCCGAAGTAATCCTGGGTGATCCGCTTCTCGCGCGACGACAGCACGTTGCCGTGTGCGTTCAGCAGCTTGACCGTGAACCAGCCCGACATCGTGCACGTCGACTTAGACGTGTTCTTGAGCTTCACGGTCTGCCGATAGTGACTCAGCGCGGCGCTCCCTTGGCCGCTGGGCCCGCGCATCGAGGCGAATGTAAGCCCGGCGGGCCGCCAAGTCAAGCATCACGCTGCCCGGGCGCTCGGCACCAGTCGTACTTGATCGGGCAGCCAGGGGATCACCGCGTGTTTGATCCACTCCGCCCCGACGCCCACCAGCGCAGCGCGGACCGAGGGCGGCGGTAGGGGCGAGAAGCCGTACTGGCGGCGGATCGGATCCGGCAGCAGCGCGATCGTGACGAAGTTGACCGTCTCGAGCAGCGGGCGAGCGCGCCACGACACCGGCGGCGAGAAGACGATTTGCCGCGCTCGCCGCCGCGCCCAGTCGGTGACGAACAGCTCATCTCCGTCCAGCATCTCGCGGCGATAGGCATCGAGGTCATCCAGTGTCTCGGGCAGGTCGGCGTCGGTCAGGCCGAACAGCCGGCCGATGACCTTGAAATCCTCCCAGTAGGAGGCCTCGTCTTCCCGCCCCAGCGAGCCCACGTATTTTCGGTAGACGACCGCTCCGGAATCCACCAGCGTGAACAACACCCACAGCAGTAACCGTGGGTCGTCACCCCGGTAGGGCGTGCCCCGGTCGTAACGGCCCAGCCTTTGGGGCAGGCGACCGTTTATCCGGCGGTGCATCTCCCGGACGTGGGCGGTCACCCGATCGGCCTCCGCGCGCGAGCCGAAGATGATCGTGTGCATCGTCCGGGCGGTTCGGGCGAGCCGCTCGTACGGTTCGTCGAGCGCGCTCGTGTGTGCGAGCAGACCGGTTACCGCGAGCGGATGGGCCGCCTGCATCAACAATGAACGGGGACCGGACAGCGCCACCGCGCGCTCGCGATAGACACGCCGGACCACCGAGCGCTCATTGAAGTAGCCCGTCATACGGTGAGCATCAGTCCGTCGCTGGCGGCGCCGATAGCGATCTCCCCAAGATGACCGAGCATCTCCTCACTCATGTGCGTGAGCGTGAATTGGCGACAGTCGAAGGCGGCACGGTTGGCCTCCAGCGTCCGGTAGTCCATGTGCCCCGGCACGCGCTTATCGAAGTAGTTGCACTCGCACACGAACAGATCGGCCCCGTGGGCGGCCTCGATCAGCGTGTCGGTCCACTCCGTGTCCCCGGAATAGACGATCACCTTGCCCGCGTACTCGAGCCGCAGCGCGTACGACGGCGCGCCGCTCCGATGAACCACCTCGAATGGCGTGACGCGCGCGGGCCCGAGCTCGGACTGCGCCCGCTCGCTGAGCTGGACAAAGCGGACCTCAAACGGTCGTGGTGCCTCCCAGGCGCCTGGGTAAAGCGCCTCGAAGACGCGCGCCAGGCGCTCCTCGGTGCCCGCCGGGCCGGCGATCACCAGCGGCCGCGAGCGCGAGGCGAAGCGCCCATCGAGGATCAGCCACGGCAGACCGCCGAAGTGGTCCCCGTGCAGGTGCGAGAGGGCGACCCAGCCGAGCCCACCGGGGTCGATCCCTTCGCGCCGGAGCGCCGGCAGCGTCGTCGCGCCGCAGTCGATGAGGACCGGCTCGGCTCCTCCATCGAGGTGAAAGCAGGTTTGAAATCGCCCACCGCCGGCGAACGCGTCGCCGCAACCGAGGAATCGCACACGCACCACAGGCACGCCTTCGGTTATAGCGAGTCGGTCGGGTCGGCTCGGCGGTCAGGCCGGGCGCCCCGAGCGTGGGGCGGTTCAGAGCTCGGCCGAGGCGAGCTCGGCGCCTTCCGACATCGCTTTCAGCTTCAGCCAGGCCACGTCGGGATCGACTTGGGAGAAGCGGATGAACGTGTCAAAGCCACAATCGGTGCCGGCCTGCAAGCGCTCCTTGCCGATGATCTTGCCCAGCCGGACCAGCCGATCCGCGACCACCTGGGGATGCTCGACGCAGTTGGACTTGACGTCGATCACGCCGAGGATCACGGACTTGTCGTCCGGGAGCTTGACGTCTTCGAACACGCGCCATTCGTGGGCGTGACGGGGGTTGGCGCCTTCCACGTAGATCGCAGCAGCGTTGACCCTCAGCACTTCGCCGATAATCCCCTCGAGCGGGACATCCTTGTGGTGCGGTCCCGCGTAGTTGCCCCAGCAGACGTGAAAGCGGACCTTCTCGGGTGGGATCCCATCGAGCGCCGCGTTGAGCGCGTTTACGGCCAGCGGCAGGTGGTGGTGCCAGTCACCGACGCTGCTGCCCACCGACCGGCAGTGGCCCGCCATCGCCATGTCGGGTGAGTCGATCTGCAACATGAACCCGGCATCGGTGATCGCCTTGTACTCGTAGGACAGCGCCTCGGCGACGGCGCCCAGGTAGGCCTCGTGCGAGCCGTAATAGTGGTCGGGGTAGTTGAAGGCGATCTGGCCGGGACTGATCGCACCGAGAAAGGCTTGACCCGGGTCCCCACCGGCGAGCGCCCGCGTCAGCCGTTCGATGTCGCCGTCGACGGCCGCCTTGTCGACCAGTTCGACCGGGCCGACGCAGTTCGAGAACACGAGGTGCGCCATCGCCGGGGTATTGAACAGCCGCATGGCCAGATTGGGAAAGTCGGCGACGTCGTCGGCCTGGAACTCGGCGCGACCCTCAAACCCGGAAAAGCGCTCGCCGACGTAGGTGCTGAATCCGGTCTTGCTGAGCTCGCCGTCGCTGATGATGTCGACGCCCGCCTCGCGCTGCTTCGCGACCACCTCGGCGACCCCCGAGGCGATGCGGGCCTCCAGCGCCGCCTCGTCCACCTCCTGTCCGTCCGTCCGCGCCCAGATCATCTCGACGAGATCGTCGGGACGGGGAAGGCTTCCCGCGTGGGTGGTCAGGATTCGCTGCGCCATGGCGCCACCTCCGGTCGATCTGTGATCCAGCTGGGGCTGCCGAGACGGGATCGTACTTCCGGCGACGTGACGAAATTATCTGGGCGTTCTGGCGGCGTCTGGACGCGGCTGGCGCTGCCCGCCCGCCCTCACGTACCACCAGTACGATCGTGGCGGGCGGGCACCGCCATCCACGCCCAGCCCCTCGCCAGTTCCACCAGCTAATTCCGCCACGCCACCTTCGGCGATCGCCGCCGGTACGAGGTCGGCGACTCGTCGAACAGCCACCGTTCGGCCGCATGACCGGTCGGCTCGGGCAACACCGGCTCGTCGAGCACCCGCGGAATGCCGAACCACCAGCGTCCTTCACGCAACGCCGTTTCGCAGTAGACGCGAGCATGGCGAGTCGCCAGCGCGGGCGCGCCGAAGCCCAGGACCTGCTCGGCCCCCAACACGGCGTCGGCCACCGCCTCGGCCTCGAGCAGCTCCGCGTATCGGTTGCGCTCGAGCTCTCCGCGGTGAGCTCGAAGCGCCCGATGGAGTGTCGGCATCGAGTCGGCGCAGTCGACCACGAGCGTGGGCGGGCCGCCCTGGCCCCACAACCGCCACCACCACACCGTGCGGTCCGCGCGGCCAGATCCCAGAGAGTCGCGCACCGCCCGCCCGACCAGCTCGTGGGCAGGATGCGCATCGTGGACGGACGGCGCGAGGAGCAGGTCGGGCGCGAGTTCGTGGAGCCGCGCCTCGAGCTCCGCGACCACGCGCCCCTCGGCCGCCGGAAGATCGTCAGCCGCGCTCATCGCGATCGGCGGCCGACAGACCAGCGTCGCGATGTCCATGACCTGCGCGGCGCCGAGCAGCTCCTGCCGGCGGCGTTCGCGGTCCCCCGGGCGACCGAGGCCCAAGGCCAGGTTGACCACGCGCCAGCCGCAGCCCTTGAGCGCCAGCGCGGCCGCGCCGGCGCCGAGGATCTCGTCGTCCGGGTGGGGGCTGACCAGGAGCGCGGTACGCACGGCGTACGATGATGACTGTGATCGCCAGGGTGCGCGCGGCTGGGTTGATCGCGGTGACGGCGGCCGGATTGGCGGCCGGGTGCGGGTCGAGCGCGTCGCGCACGACCACTGGGCGGCGCACCTCCCAACCGCCGCCGGCAGCTTCGCCACCCTCGACCGCATCTCCGCAACAGGGCCAGCAGGCGCCCACCCCGCCCGCCACCGGGGAGCCCGCCAATCCCGCTGCGGTGAGCATCATCCGGGCGTGGTCGGATGCCTTGCGGCGTGGCGACGTCCGGGGGGCGGCACGATACTTCGCGCTGCCCAGCGTGATGATCAACGGATCCGGCGAGCAGGGCGAGGCGCTCGTGATCTCGATCCATACCCGGGCGCAGGCGGAGGCCGCGAACGCCAGCTTGCCCTGCGGGGCCAGGTTTATCTCCGCCGAGGAGCGGGGCCGGTACGTGAACGTTCTCTTTCGGCTCACCGACCGTCCCGGTCCGGGCGGTGGGTGCGGCAGTGGCGCGGGGCAGACCGCCCGCACGAACTTCGTCGTCGCGCGCGGACACATCGTCGAGTGGATCCGCGCGCCGGATCAACCGGATGACAACGGCCCGCCGACGTCACCCGCGCCGTCCCCTCCGGCCACGGCTCCGAGCACGGGCGTGAATGCATAAGGGAGGCGCGACGGCCGCGCTCGCGCGCCTGAGACAATTGCGGCTTGGCCGAGCACTACCAGCGTCCCGGATGGTTCACCACCAACGTCTTCAACCGGCTCGTGGCCGCGCTTACGGGGATCGGGGTGAGCATCTACGGCTCGCGCGTGCTCGAGGTGCGCGGGCGTACCTCGGGCCAGTGGCGACAGAACCCGGTCAACCTGCTGCGGTTCAACGGCGCCGACTATCTGGTGGCGCCGCGCGGCCAGACACAATGGGTCAAAAACCTGCGCGTCAGCGGCGAGGGCAGGCTCCGCGTGGGACGGCGGACGCAGTCGTTCACGGCGGTTGAGCTCACCGATGACGAGAAGCCGGCGCTGCTGCGGGCCTATCTCAAGAAGTGGAAGTTCGAGGTCGGAGTGTTCTTCGCGGGAGTCGGGCCCGACTCGTCCGACGCGGAGCTGCGCCGGATCGCGCCCGACCACCCCGTGTTCATGCTGTCGCTCAGCTGAAGGCGGGCCTCAGGCGTTGATGTGGTCGGCGGGCTCGGTCAGCTCCGGCCGCTGGGTGGCACACCGGATGTTGGTCGTCCCCCCGGGTCCGGCGATCCGGATCTTCAGCCGCGGCGCATCTCGCGGCGGCAGCCACGGTGGCGGCTCGATCACCTGACTGGCGAACATCCCCCCGCCGTCTGTCTCGACCGCGATCCCGGCCGGGATGAGGACGGTCACGGTGCTGAACACGTTGAAGATCTCGAGTTCGGTCTCGGGCCCGCCGAGCCGAGCTTCGCGTAGATCGAGGTAGATCGTCCCGCACAGCGCCCGCCAGGTCGAGCGCGCCGGCATCTCCCACGCGCCCCGCCGTACCAGGCGCGAGAGGATCGCCCGGTGGCGAGCCGGCGGGGAGGACGGCCGCGTCTCGATCTGGGGAAGATCGGTCGTCAGAGCGACGAGCTCGCGCCCGGTGCGCGCGGTCTGTGCGCGCCCGACCCGCTCGCCGAACTCCTCGAGGGTCAGACGGCCCTCGACCACCGCGTCTCGCAGCCGCGCCACGCTCTGATCGCGCTCGGCATCGCTGGCCAGAATGGCTTCCGGCTCGGGGGGATCGGTCATGCTGGCAAGGTAGCGCCGAGAGGTTCCGGCTGTTAGGTTCGCTCCACGACTGAGCGCCCGGGGCTGTTGGATGTTCGATTGCCTGCGCCCATCGTGGGCCTGTGACTCGCCCTTGCCTGCGTCGTTCTCACCGCATGCGGTTCGAGCGGCACCACGAGCTGGACGATCAGCGAGCTCGGGGCACCCGACGCGATCGAGGGCTACGCGAGCTCGGTGAGCGTGCTGCCGGGCCAATCGTTCCGGCTCTACGTCTCGACCGCGTCGCCGGACTTCCGCGTCCAGGCCTTTCGCGTGGGCTGGTACGGAGGCCGGGAGGCTCGCCAGATATGGGAATCAGGCGCCGTCCCCGGCCGGGTCCAGGCGCCGGCGACGATCACGGCGGCCACCCGGACGGTCACCACGGCGTGGCAACCGAGCCTCACGGTCAGCACCGACGGCTGGCCACAGGGGGCCTATCTGCTGCGGCTCGACGCCTCGCGCGGCCCGGAGGGGTATGTGCCGGTCACCGTACGGTCGCCGACCACGGCCGGCAAGGTCGTACTGATCGAGGGCGTAACTACCTGGCAGGCCTACAACCTATGGGGCGGCTACGACCTCTACCAGGGGCCGGGAGGGTTCGCCGACCGGTCGTTCGCGGTCAGCTTCGATCGGCCCTATGACGCCGCCGGCCCGGGAGCCCAGTGGTTCTTGAGCTTCGACCTGCCCCCGATCTCGCTGGCCGAACGGACCGGGGTGCCGCTGGCCTACGAGACCGACGTCGACGTCGACGAACACCCTGGGCTGCTGAACGGCGCCCGCGCGGTCATCTCGCTGGGCCACGACGAGTACTACTCAGCCGCGATGCGGTCCGCTTTGCTCCGGGCTCGCGCGGCCGGCACGAACATCGCGTTCCTCGGCGCCAACGCGATGTACCGGCATATCAGGTTTGCCCCGTCTCGGCTCGGGCGGGACCGGATCGAGATCTGTTACAAGCTCGCCGAGCTCGATCCCGAGTACGGCCACGATCGCGCGGCGACCACGCAGGACAGGCGTGACCCGCCCGACCCCCGCCCCGAGAGCGTGATCACGGGCGTGTTCTACGAGTGCAACCCGGTCAGCGACGCCTACGTCGTCTACGACCCCACGGTTTGGATGTTCAGCGGCACCGACGTGCGACGGGGAACCTCGTTTGCCGGCCTCGTCGGACCCGAGTACGACCGGGTCAACCCTGCCGTGCCGTTCCCCCGTCCGATGCAGGTGCTCGCCCACTCGCCACTGACCTGTGGCGGTCATGCGAGTTACTCGGATTCGGTGTATTACACGGTGCCGAGCGGCGCGGGAGTATTCGCCTCGGGCACGATGCGCTGAGTGTGCGCGATCAGGGGACCCGCTTGTGGTCACGGTGTCGGCCGGGCGGCGGAAGCGTTCGTCGATCGGAGCACCGAGAACCTGCTGCGAGTATTCGCGGCCGGCCCGGCCGGACGCACCCATCCCGCGCTCGACCCGCTGGCCCAGGCCAAACCCGCGCCCGGGGCGCGCTTCGGCGGCCCCGAATAGCCGAACGTGGGCTCGGCCGCACGCTGGACCGAAGGGTCGAGACCGCGGCCTGGTTTTGAGCCAGTAGGAGGCGGGTGTATGCTCGACGCAGCGGCCCCGCGGGGGCCAATACCGATGATGACGGGACGGCGCGGGGACCGTCCGAGCGACGTCCAACTTCGACCGAAACTTTGAGTGCTAGCCAGGATCCGGACACGCGGGTAGCTGTGCAGTCGGCACTCGACGAACCGGATCCGCGTTTCGTGGTGATGCGGACCAAGCTGGTCGTGCCCTCGCCGCGGCCGCAATCCGTACCCCGTCCTCACCTCGTCGCGGAGCTGACGCGGGGGATGCCGGCCAAAGTGACACTCGTGTGTGCTCCCACTGGCTCTGGCAAGACGAGCCTCCTGACCGAGTGGGCCGCGTCAACTCGCGACGTCCGCGTCGCGTGGGTTTCGCTCGATCCCGGCGACGATGAACCGTTGCGGTTCTGGCGCTACGTGGCAGCGGCGCTGGCGACGGTCGAGCCATCGCTGGCCGACACCGCACAGCGGCGTCTGCGCAGTCCGGTGGTGTCGATTGACGACGAGATCCTCCCCGTGCTGGTGAACGATCTCGCCCATGTGGCGCAGCCGCTCGTGCTGGTGCTCGACGACCTTCACGTGATCTCCAGCTCGCGGATCGCCGAGCAGCTGGGCTACGTCGTCGACCGCATGCCGCGCGATGTGCACCTGGCGATCGCCTCACAGGCCGATCCGGCGCTGCGCCTGGGACGGCTGCGGGCGATGGGCGATCTGGCGGAGCTGCGGGCCGAGCAGCTGCGGTTCACCGACAAGGAGGCGGCGGCGCTGCTGAACCGCGTCCACGGCCTCGATCTCGCGCCCGAGGAGCTCGCGACGGTGCAGCGCCGGACCGAAGGCTGGGCGGCGGGTTTGAACCTGGCCGCGCTCTCGCTCAAGCGCAGCGGACAGCGCCGGCGGGTGCTGGAGGAGTTACCCGCCGACGAGAGCTTTCTCGTCGACTACCTGTGGAACGAGGTGGTGCTCGGCCAGCCCCGCACCGTCCGCCACTTCCTGATGCGCACGGCGATCCTCGAGCGCCTGACCGGGCCGTTGTGCGACGCGGTCACCGAGCGCAACGACAGCGACCAGATGCTGCGCGAGCTCGAGCGCGCGAACCTGTTCGTGGTCCCCCTGGACGATAACCGCGCCTGGTTTCGCTACCACCACCTGTTTCGCGACCTGCTGCTGAGGCAGCTCGAGCGGTTCGCGACGGACCTCATCCCCGACCTTCACCGGCGAGCCAGCACCTGGTACGCCGCCAACGGGTTCATGAGCGAGGCGATCGACCACGCGATTGCCGCCGGCGATGTCAACTATGCCGCCGATGAGCTCGAGCACCACTGGCTCGAGGCTTATTCGACCGGACAGGCCACCAACATTCTCGACTGGATCGATCGTCTTCCTGAAGAGGCGATCGCCGGGCATCCCGCGCTCGCGCTCGCCCGGGCCGGGATCGCCCGAGCGATGGGCCGGCTCGATGAAGTCGAACCGTGGCTCCAGCGCGCCGAAGCCGCGGGCCGCGACGCCCCCGCCAGCGGCTTGGCAAGCTCGATCGTCGGCGGCGCCGCGGTCAGCCGATCCATGTACCGCCTCGCCCTCGGTGACGTGCTGGGCGCGATCACGTGGGGTCGCCGGGCGCTCGAGCTGGAGCCCGTCGAGGGTTCTCCGGAGCATCTCACCGCCGGTTATTTCCTCGCCATCGCGCTGTTCTTCGAAGCGCCCGATCAGGCGGCACCGCTGCTGCGCCAGTACCTCGGCGCGGTTCCCCCCGGGGCGCAGGACGCGCGGCGGTACTTCGCGATGGCCTTGCTCGCGGAGGTCCACGCCCTCCGCGGCGAACTCGACGAGGCCGAACGGCTCGGCCGGGAGGCGCTCGCGGTGGCGCGCTCGCAGCAGCTCGAGGAGCACCCGCCGAGCGAGCAGGTCCACGTTGCCCTCGGGGCCGTCCTGCTGGCGCGCGACGAGGTCGAGGCCGCGGAGGAGCAGTTCGAGCGCGCGGCGGGGCTGGCCCGGCGGGGTGGCGACCGCAGCGAGTACGCCCACGCGCTGCTGTGGCTGGGGCGCTCGCGCGCCCGCCACCGCGACTCGGCGGGCGCGCGCATCGCGCTGGAGAGCGCCCGGGAGGCGGTGCCCGAGCTGGGCCAGCCGTCGCTCAAGTGGCTCCTGGACATGCTCGAGGAGGAGCTCGGAAGCGAGCAGCGTCGCCGCACCCCGGCGCGGGAGCTCGAGCCGCTGACCGATTCCGAGCTGCGCGTCCTGCGCCTCCTGCCCGGAGACCTGACGTACCGCGAGATGGCCCAACACTTATACGTGTCGCTGAACACGGTGCGGACACATTCGCAGCGCGTGCGGCGCAAGCTCGGCGTCTCGACGCGCACCGAGGCCGTGGCACGAGCCCGGGAGCTCGGGCTCCTCTGATTCGGGCGACACCCGCCGGATCACCCGGGTGATCTTTGCGGCGGGGATTGACAGGTCATCCCGCTAGCCGCCACCGTGCACGTCGTGCCGATGATTGATACCCGGCAGCGACTTTGGCGGCGCAGTGGTGGACCGACCCGATGGTAGCGGCGGCGAAGCCTGGGGGTGCTTCGCCGCCCATCGGTCGCCTCGTACACGTCGAGCGGAAGGGTTACTGTCACACGGCACGGCGGAGTGCTTTTAGAGTCACGATTTGGCTGTCCGGGTTGATGTGCGGGCTCGTACTCATGGCGTCGCCATCACTGGCTTCCGTCTCTTCGCTCGCGCCCACACGAGCCCAGATCCAAACCGCGATGAATCAGATGGTGCGTAACGGCGCGCCGGCCGTCAGCGCGGTAATTCAGGGTCCGGGCGGGAGGATCGAGCGCTACTCGGCCGGCCTGGCGAACGTGCGGTCCGGGATTCCTGAGTCGACCGCCAATGACTTCCGCATCGGCAGTGTGACCAAGACGTTCGTCGCCACCGCGATCCTGCAACTCGTGGCCGACGGCAAGCTCAAGCTCACCGACACGGTCCAGAAGTGGTTCCCGGGGCTGGTGCCGGGCGGCGGTCAGATCACGATCCGCGAGCTCCTCAACCACACCAGCGGCATCGCCGACTACTGCAGCCTCCCCAAGTATCCAACGCTCTGCAGCCCGCGTGGGAGCGCGATGACGAAGACCTGGACGCAACGCCAGCTGGTCAAGCTCGGGGCCACCGCGCCCCGGCCGTTCAAGCCGGGCACCGACTGGCAGTACAGCAACACCGGCTACGTGTTACTGGGGATGATCATCGAGCGCGTCACCGGCCAAACGCTCGAGCGGACGCTCCAGAGCCGGATCCTCCGCCCGCTCGGCCTCACCCGGACCGAGTTCCCCACCACCACCGCGATGCCGGCGCCGTTCAGCCACGGGTACGACGTTTCAGCCAACGGAAATTGGCCGCTCGACCTGACCTTCACCACGCCCACGATAGCCTGGGGCGCCGGCGCAATGGTTTCCACGGTCGGCAACCTGGCGACGTTCATGCGCGCGGTCCTCGGCGGTCGCCTGATCACGCGCTCGCTGCTGGCCCAGATGAAGCAGCCGACCCCGAACTCGCTGTCCGGCGGTAAGTACTCGCTGGGGGCCGAATTCGGGAGCTACGGCTACGGCCTAATCCACTACACGTGGGGCTCAGCCTGCGGCGTCTATGGGAACACAGGCGACTTTCCCGGCTACAACACGGTGGCGCTGGCGACCGCCAACGGCAGCCGCGGCGCCGCCCTGAGCATCACCTCGGACACGCTCCAGACCGGGCCAACCATCGGCTTCATCGAGGTCGAGCACCTGCTGGCGTGCCGGATGCGCTTCGGCCACATCGGCTAAACAACGCGCGACAACGCGCGCGCGAGAGCCGGGTCGGGCCGCGAACCGATTGAGTCTGGGAGTCGGCTACGGAGCCGGCGTCTCGGGCCAGCGCCGGCCGGCCACTTCGAGCTCGCGCACTTTCAGCGACCCGATCTCGACCTCTCCCGCCTGCAGCTTGCGGATCACGGCGTTGGCGATAGCCAGCCGGCCAATCGCCAGCGCGCCGATCGCCGAGGCGGCGATCGCCACCGGGGCCATCGCCGTCGGGGCGAGCACGCGGGGGCCGACGACGGCGGGGCCGACCACCTGAGGTCGGGCGGCCTTGTGATTTGAGTTATGACGGCGGAACGGGACTAGGCGGGCCATCCTGGTGACTCCTTGTTTGGGGGGACGTCGCTCTCAAAGCTACCCGCAACGCGTGGCCCGGACCACGGTGCCGGCGACTGGCATCATGACCGTGCCTTGTCCACCGTTTTTCGGTCTCGTCTGCGCGGGGTCATCGCCGCCGCCTCGGTCGGTCTCGTGCTGGTCCTGAGCGGCTGTGGAACCGCGCAACTATCGTCGTCGGCGACGGCCGCAGGGACGACGACATCGGCGCCCGCGGCGCCGATGTCGACGGCTGCATCGGCGCTCAGGCAGCCCATCGGCTCCGGTGGAGCGGGCCTCAGCTCGGGCGCCAAGAAGGCGCCTCCCCAGTTTCGCTTTCACGCGTCCAAACTCAGCCCTTCCTTGCGGGCGCGGATGAGCAAGGACTCTTGGCATCCGGGCTGCCCGGTCAGCCTCGATCAACTGCGCTACCTCAGGATCAGCTACTGGGGCTTCGACAAACACACCCACCTGGGCCAGATGGTCGTCAACGCCGCCGTCGTCGCCCCGTTGCGACGCGTGTTCGCCACTCTGTTCAAGGCCAGATTTCCGATCCGCCACATGTGGCTCGTGGATCGCTTCGGCGCCAGCGACTACGACTCGATCCAGGCCGACAACACCTCGGCCTTCAACTGCCGTGACGCGACGGGGACCACTCACTGGTCCGAGCACGCCTACGGCGAGGCGATCGACATCAACCCGATCGAGAATCCCTACGTGTACGCCAACGGAACGACGACCCACGCAGCGTCGATCCCCTACCTGAACCGGTCCGACGTGCGGCCGGGGATGGCGGTCCCCGGCGGCACGCTGGTGCAGGCCTTCACGTCGATCGGCTGGGGCTGGGGCGGCAACTGGCCTCCGCCGCGGGACTACCAGCACTTCTCGATCAACGGGCAGTGAGCGGGGGCGCGATCAACCGTTGATCGGCACGGGCTCGGGAGTCCCCAGCAGACCGTAGACCGCCGGCATTCTCGACAGCGTCACCACGCTGGCGATCAGAACCCCGAGCCCGACGATGATCGCCGCCAGCGCGAGCCGCCCGGCTCCCCAACTCTCGCCGCCGACGGTGAGCGCGAGCACCAGCGGCACGACCAGCTCGGTGACGAACACGATCGCGGCCACCTGGGTGGCGTGGCGACGCTGGAGCGCCGTCTGCTCGCTGAGCGTGCCCGCGAGGCCGGTGGCGAGCGCGACGCCAGCCACCAGCGCCAGCGCGAGCCATGCCCGCGAGGCCAGCGACTGCGCCACGAGCTTCATCGAGAAGGCCGCCGCGGCGAACGCGAAGCCGGCTGCGAATACCACCAGCAGCCCATCGGCCGCCCCGCGGCGGCGGAGCAGGTATGGCGCGGCGGCCACGGCGCCGACCAGGGAAAGCCCGACCGCCAACCTCGCCGCGCTGGCGTGGCCGGTCGAGCGGGCGGGCTCGGCGGCCACGATCGCGGCGATCCCAACGACGATGCCGCCCACGGCGACCAGCTCGCGCCAGCCGATTCTCTGATCGAAGAGCCTGCTGCCGGCGATCAGCAAGAGCACCAATCCGGCGGCGTCCGCCGGCTGCACCACGGTCATCGGAGCCAAGGTCAGGGCGACGATCTGGAGCCCGGCCCCCGCCCCGCTGAGGGCGACCCCGGCGAGCCATCGCCGCTGTCGCATCAGTCGCGCCAGCAGCGACAGACGCAGGCCGTGGTCGGTCGACACGTCGCGGGCCTCGGCGGCCTGGAGGACGACGGCGGCGTTGAACAGGATCGAGGCGAGCGCCCCCAGCAGTAGCCCTGGAATCATCGGATCAGTTCGCCCCGGTGGATTTGGTGGCGCCGGCGGGACCCGCCGGCGCCGTGCCAGGCAGCCTAAGCGCGGGCTCAGTCTCGGGGCGTGATCTTCCTCACAGCTTCCGCCGGCGGCCCCGTCCCGCGTCGACCTACAGCGGGTTGGTGCAGCGGTTCAAGCTGATCGTGCTAGACGCGATGTCGTTCCCGATGACCAGATTGTGCGGGCCGCGGCCGCTGTTGAAGTCGTAGTTGAACAGGTCCCGGATCTTGGTGAACGGGTTGATGCAGGCGTGGGGGTCGTGGTAGTTGGGCCCAAAGAAGATCCGCAGCGTGAACGGCGAGTCGTTGTACATCGCGCCGTCGACGTTGCGGCAGCCGTAACGCCCCCAATTGGCGACGTTGCCGGGCCCGGCGAACGGGCTGACCTTGAAGCAAATGTCGTAGCCGTTGTCGTAGATGTAGTCGCACCAGTAGCCGGTTCCGCAATGCGCAAACCCGCTGGCGGTGGTGGCGACGCGTGTTGCCGAGTCGAGTGTCCGGACCGTGGCGGAGCCGGTTGCCGCGAACACGCCGCCGCTCACGCCGGCAGCGGCCACGGCGCCGACGGTCAGGAACACGACCGCTCGTTGCCGAATAGTCATCCCTCTACCTCCTGGTTAACCGCACCAGTCAAACCAGCACAGTATTGCGCCGGCCAGGGCGGCCACCATAGTCCGCTCCATAAGATTGTCAAGACCGATGGGGCGCGGATGTCTGTGACCAAGGCCACAACCAGTCTCGGCGAGCGGATCGAGCTGCTCGTCGGCGTGCCGCTGTTCTCGAGGTTCGTCAGCGAGGAGCTCGTGGCGCTGGCCAAGCTGACGACGGAGGTGTCGTACCGCAAGGGCGAGGTGCTGTTCGCCGCGGGCGACGAAGGCGGCGACTTGTACGTGGTGGTCTATGGCGAACTCGAGGTCCTGGGCGGTGACGACACGAGCCGCGTGATCACCCGGCTGGGACCGGGAGATCACGTGGGCGAGATCGCGCTCCTGCTCGAAGGCCACCGCACCGCCACCGTGCGCGTCTCGCGGCCGGCGCGGCTGCTGAAGATCGGCAGCGAGCAGTGGGGGGATCTGATGCAGCGCGAGCCGCGCGTGCTGGCGGTGATCGCGCAGGATCTCTCGCGGCGGCTCGACGCGCGTACCCGAGGCGAGCTCGCCAAGCGCACGACGCTGACCGTTGGCGTCACCGGCGCCGCCGACCTGCGGGGAAAGAGCCTCCTCAGCATGTCGCTGGCGACAGTGCTGGCGAGCCAGGCGGGGAAGCGGGTGCTGATCGTCGACCAGGCCGACCACGGCGAGGCGGTCCCGGCCGGTCGCCTGGCCGAGGATCCGGGCGCCGCCCTGAGCCGAGTGCTCGCGAGCGGCGGTCTGGAGGTTGCGATGTTGACGCTCGCCGCCGCTCCGTCTCAGGACGGTTGGACGGTGCCTGGTTTGATGGCGTTGATGGCCCATGCTCACGCCGACTTCCCGATTGTCGTGCTCGATCTCGGCTCGTTCGAGCATGTTGGACCACGGTTGATCGGCGAGACGTGCGATTCGGTGGTCGAGCTGGTGGCGAGCGCCGAGGATCCAGGCGAGCTCGACGACGATGGCTCGACCCGCGTGCTCCGCGTCGTGAACCTGCGCAACCCCGGGAGCCGGCGGTTTCCACTCAACCGCTGCGAGCCGTTCGTGTTGCACGATGACCCGGCCCTGCGTCGACTCGATCGCCTCCAGGCGGCGCAGTACATCCGCGACCATCCGCGGTCACTCGCGGCCGGGACCGTGCACCGTCTGGCCCGCAAGCTCCGTGGCGCGAGCGTCGGCGTCGCGCTGGCCGGGGGGGCGGCGTTCGGGCTCGCGCACGTCGGCGTGCTGCAAGCGTTTGAGGAGGCATCCGTGCCTCTCGACCTCCTCGCCGGCACGAGCATGGGCTCGATCGTCGGGGCGCTTTACGCCACCGGCCGGTCGGCCGCCGAGCTGGCCGAGATCGTGACGCAGAAGGCGACCCGGCGACGGGCGCTCTCGGCGATCGATCCGGGCCTGTCGCGGCCGGGCCTGCTGACCGGCAATCGATTGACGTCGATCCTGCGGGACCTGGGCCTGACCGGAGACTTCGAGGACCTCGTGCTCCCTTATCAGGCGATGGCCACCGATATCGAGTCCGGGGAAGCCGTCGCGCTCGGAACTGGCGAGCTCGTCGCCGCCTGCCGCGCCAGCGCGTCGATCCCCGGCGTGTTCGCCCCCGTCCGTCGCGACGGCCGGATCCTCGTTGATGGAGGCGTGGTCGCTCAGGTCCCGGCGGGCTTGGTGCGAGACATGGGAGCCGATATCTGCTTCGCCGTCACGGTGGTCCCGACGCTCCGCAAGGGGGTCAAGACGGTGTTCACCCGCCTCAGCGACGGGATCAACACCGTCAACCCACTGTCGTACCTGAGCGGCTCGCGCGGCATGCCGACGTTGATCGACCTCGTGATCAACTCACTCCAGATGCTCCAGTATCAGCTCGGCTCCTACGAGGCGCTGGCCGCCGACGCTCACGTCGAGGTCGATACCTCTGACTTCACGTGGGTCGACTTCCACCGCGCGCCGGCGTTGATCGCGCGCGGGATGGCAACCGCCGAGCAGGCCTTGCCGGAGCTCCAGCGCCTGCTCGCCGAGCGTCCTGTGCTCGCTGGCTAGCGCGGCTAGCCGCTCCAGCACAATGGGTCGCTAATCCGTACGCCACCGAGGGGAGGAGGGACGATGTCCGCAACCGCAGCCGGTACGCCAATGGCCGCCGAGGTCGACCAGTGGCTGTCGCGTTTCGGCGATGCCCTGTCGCGCGGGGACGCTGTCGGTGCCGCCGAGCTATTCGCCGGGGAGTGCTTCTGGCGCGATCTCGTCGCGTTCACCTGGAACATCAAGACCGTCGAGGGGCGAGTCGGGGTAACCGAGATGCTCGAGCGGACGCTCGGCCACACCAAGCCGCGCAGCTGGCACACCACCGAGGAACCGACCGCAGCCGACGGAGTCACCGAGGCGTGGATCGCGTTCGAGACCGAAGCTGGGCGGGGTCGGGGCCATTTGCGCTTACGCGATGGCCAGGCGTGGACGCTGCTGACCGCGCTCGAGGAGCTCAGGGGCCACGAGGAGGACTTGGGATCGCGCCGTCCCAAGGGGGTCGTGCACGGTGCGGACCCGGAGCGGCTGACCTGGCTCGAGGAGCGGCGGCGCGAATCGGAGGAGCTCGGCTACACGACCCAGCCGTACGTGGTGATCGTAGGTGGAGGACAGGGCGGGATCGCGCTCGGGGCGCGGTTGCGCCAGCTCCAGGTCCCGACGATCGTCGTCGAGCGCAACGCGCGCCCCGGCGACTCCTGGCGCAACCGCTACAAGTCGCTTTGCCTGCACGACCCGGTCTGGTACGACCACCTGCCGTACATCAAGTTCCCTCCGAACTGGCCGGTCTTCTCACCCAAGGACAAGGTCGCCGACTGGCTCGAGATGTACACGCGGGTGATGGAGATCAACTACTGGGGCTCGACTATCGCGACCGGCGCGCGTTACGACGAGGACGCCGGCGACTGGATCCTCGACATCGAGCGCGATGACCAGGAGCTCACGCTGCGCCCAAAGCAGCTCGTGATGGCCACCGGCATGTCGGGGAGGCCCCATCAGCCCCGGTTCCCGGGCATGGATCGCTTCCGGGGCGACCAGCACCATTCTTCCCACCATCCGGGGCCGGACAAGTACCGCGGCCGGCGTGCGGTCGTGGTCGGCTCGAACAACTCCGCCCACGACATCTGCGCCGCACTGTGGGAGCACGGGGTTGACGTGACGATGGTGCAGCGCTCGCCGACTCACGTCGTCAAGTCGGACAGCCTGATGGAGATTGCGCTCGGCGACCTCTACTCGGAACGGGCCGTCGCCGCCGGGATGACCACCGAGAAGGCCGACATGACGTTCGCCTCGGTGCCTTACCGGATCATGGCCGATCTCCAGATCCCGGTCTACGAGCAGATCCGCGAGCGCGACGCCGACTTCTACGCGCGCCTCGAGGCGGCCGGATTCCAGCACGACTGGGGCGAGGACGGGTCGGGCCTGTTCATGAAATACCTGCGGCGCGCGTCCGGGTACTACATCGACGTCGGTGCATCGGAGCTGGTGGCCAGTGGCGAGATCAAGCTCCGAGCCGGCCAGGTCGACCATCTGACCGAGGACGCGGTCGTGCTGGCCGACGGTAGCGAGCTTCCCGCCGATCTGGTCGTGTACGCCACCGGCTACGAATCGATGAACGGCTTCGTGGGCGATCTGATCTCCCCCGACGTGGCCGACCGCGTGGGCAAGGTCTGGGGCCTCGGCTCCGGTACGACCAAGGACCCGGGCCCGTGGGAGGGGGAACAGCGCAACATGTGGAAGCCGACCCAGCAGGAGGCGCTTTGGTTCCACGGCGGCAACCTGCATCAGTCGCGCCACTATTCGCTGTATCTGGCGCTCCAGCTCAAGGCCCGGGCCGAGGGCATGGAGACGCCGGTCTACGGCCTCCAGGAGGTGCATCACCCGGCCTGATCGCGCCGCGAGTAGCCGGAGGCTGACGCCGCCGAGCAATAGCATTCTCATCGCCGAGTTACAGCCCTCTTAGCGCCTCGAACCAGACTGCCGGGCGCAGATGCCGGCAGTTGGATCCAAGATGAGCCGCTTAGTCGGGGGCGGGAGCGAGGGCAACGAGCGTCTGACCGTGGTCACGGGCCTCGTGCTGATCGCGCTGACTGCCGTGCTGGGCATCACGATCGTCCGCATCGGCCAGCTGATGTGGCTGCATCTGTTTCTCGGGCTGGCCTTGCTCGGGCCCGTGACGCTGAAGCTGCTCAGCACCGGATACCGCTTCGTCCGTTACTACACCTTCGACCCCCCCTACCGCCGCAAGGGGCCTCCGCCGCTCGCGTTGCGAGCGCTGGGGCCGCTGATCTTGCTCTCGACGGTCGCCGTGTTCGCCACCGGGATCGCGCTGCTGATCCTCGGGCGCAGCTCGCGCCACTCGTTGGGGCTGGCTCACAAGGTCAGCTTCATCGCCTGGATCGTGTTCACCGGGGTGCACGTCCTCGGCCATCTGCCCGAGATCGGCCGGTACTTCAGCGGCGCCGCCGCGGCTCAGGGACGCGCTGGTCGCGCGCTCGCCCTCTCTACGGCGCTGGCGACCGGATTCGTGCTCGCCGCTGCATTGGTGCCGGAGTTCGGCACCTGGACGCGGTGAGCAATAATCCGTTCCCGGCATCGCCGCGCGCGGCGGGCTCCTATGATGAGCCCGTGGGTCACGTCGTCCTGATCGAGGACGAGCCTGGCATCGTCGATTTCGTCCAGCGCGGATTACGCGCGCACGGCCTGGAAGTCAAGGCAGCGCTCGATGGAGAGCGCGGCCTCGATCTGGCCCTAGGCGAGCAGGTTGACCTCGTCGTGCTCGATCTGATGCTCCCCGTGCGGAGCGGGCTCGAGGTCCTCGACGAGCTGGCCAAGCAACGTCCGGGCCTGCCGATAATCGTGCTGACGGCGCGCGGGGAGGTCGAGGAGCGCGTCGTCGGGCTCGAGGCGGGGGCGGTCGACTATGTCGTCAAACCGTTCGCGCTGGCCGAACTCGAGGCCCGGATCCGAGCCCAGCTGCGCGCGGCCCGGCAGTCACCGACCACGACGATTCGCCGTGCCGGATTGGAGATGGATCTGCTGGCGCGCAGCGTCCGGTCGGGATCGGACCAACTCCACCTGTCCAATACCGAGTTCGACCTCCTCTCATACCTGATCCAGAACGCGGGTCGCGTCGTCTCCCGGGAGCAGATCCTCGGCGCCGTGTGGGGGTATGAGCACGACCCGGGGACCAACGTCGTCGACGTCTACATCGGCTACCTGCGGCGGAAGCTCCGCGCCGCCGGCCGGCCAGACCTGATCACGACCGTCCGTTCGCTCGGATATCGGCTCGAGGATCATCAGTGATCCGCCGCTCGAGCGTGCGCTGGCGACTCGTCGCCTGGGTGACCGGCGTCCTCGTGCTCGCCTCGGCGGCCATCTTCTTCGTCATCTACGAACAGGCCACGAGCCAGTTGCGCTCACAGATCGACGCCGACGTCACCGAAGACGTCATGCAGCTCTCCCAGGCAGCGGGCTCCCAGCCCCCCAAGTCGCCGCAAGCCCTGCTCGCCTCGATCGCCCGCTACGTCAAGGCCCAGCCGTTCACCGGCACCTCGACCTTGCTGTTCGCCGTCGTGCCCGGCTACGGGACGGTGAGCAACCATCCGGAGCTGTTCGGTGCCGCCCGGCCCGACGACGGCGAGACCTGGGCCGAACAGGAGCAGGAGAACCGGGAGGGCCATGCGCTGCTGGTCGGCAGCCCGGGACTGCGCACCAGGATCGTGCCGGACGTCGGGGCGGCCCGCGTTGAGGAACGCGTGAAGCGCTTCGGGAAGCTGACGGCCAAGATTGGCGCCGGCGAGCCGCTGACGATCGTCACTCGCGCGCAGCACAGCATCGCCCGCTCGTTTCTGCTGGCCGGCGCCCTTGCCCTCGTGCTCGCGCTGATCGCCTCGTATCTGGCCGGCGCATCGGTTTCCCTGCCGCTGCGCCGGATGGCGAGGGTAGCGACCCGCGTGGACGGCGGCGACCTCCAGCCGCGGATGGAGATCCCCGCGTCGTCGAGCGCCGAGATCCGCGTGCTCGCCGAATCGTTCAACCACATGCTCGACCGCGTGGCGCAGGCGTTCTCGACGCAGAAGGATTTCATCGCCGACGCCTCCCATGAGCTACGGACTCCGCTGACCGTGATCGCCGGCCAGCTCGAGGTCCTCGCCGCCCAGCCGAACCCCGAGCCGGAGGAGATCCAGCGCGTGCAGCGGCTGGTCGCGGCCGAGATCGCGCGCACCTCGCGGCTGGTGGACGACATGCTGCTGCTGTCACGCTCCGAACGGAGCGACTTCCTGGTCCGGCAGCAGGTCGAGCTGCCGCGCTTTCTCGCCGACTTGTGGGCGGGCGTGAGCATCGGCGTCGAGCGTCGCTTCGAACTGGCCGAGGTCCCGCCCGTCGTCCTCGAGGCCGATCCCGATCGGCTCGCGCAGGCACTGCGCAACCTGATCGGCAACGCGATCGAACACACGGGACCGCACGACGGCCTGGTCCGCCTCGACGTCGACCTGCTCCCCGCCGGCTGGGTGCGTTTCTCCATGCTCGACAACGGTCCCGGGATCGATCCGGCTCAGCGCGATCACGTCTTTGAGCGCTTCCACCGCACCGACAAGTCGCGAACCCGCGCCACCGGTGGCGCCGGACTCGGGCTGGCGATCGTGCAGGCGATCGCCGAGGCCCATGGAGGCCGCGTCCGGGCCGGAGAGGCGCCTTCCGGCGGCGCCAAGCTGGAACTCGAGTTACCGGGCGCCCGGCTCGAGCCGTCGGTGGCTATGCCTCGAGCAGTCCAAGAGCCTGGGCGCGCGTAGCCGCGTCGACCCGACGTTTGGCGCGCAGCTTGCGCAGGATGTTCGACACGTGGACGCCCGCCGTGCTGGTACTGATGAACAGGGTGCCGGCGATCTCGCGGTTGGTCTGGCCGCGGCTGAGCAGCTCGAGCACGGCCATCTCGCGCGGCGTGAGGATCGGGGCCAGCGACTCGAGGTCTCCATCGGCCGCGTCGGCGTGGGGTCGCTCGATCGCCGCCACGGCGCCGTCGATCGCGTGCTCGAGGTCCTGCTCGCGTCCCTCATTCCACGCGGTCTGGAACGCGTTGGCGCCGAGCCGGCGGCGCAGCCGCGCGATGGCCTGCTCGCGATCGGACGCTTCGACCGGCGGCACCGGGACGCCGATCCGTTCGCGCAACGACTCCGCGCACCCGAGCAGCTGCGCCGCCCGTGCATCGTCGTCGCGGTCCAGCCCGTAGCCGGCGATTTCCTCGACCACGCTGGCGATCCGCCACCGATCGCCCAGCTGTTGATGAACCAGCAGCGCGTCGCGGAGCATCATCCGCGGGTCGACCCCCGGATGCCGCCGCATCCGAGCCAGGATCGCCAGCTCGTTCAACGACCACGCGATCCCCTCTTGGAAACCGAGGCGGCGCGAGATCTGAAGCGCCTCGTCGAGCCGTTCGGCGGCCAGCTCGAGCTCCCCGGCGTACATCGCGCTGGCGCCGAGGTTGATCAGGGTGGTGGCGACGTCATGGAGGTTCCCGGCGCTCCGGAACTCCCGGAGCGCGCGCGCCCCGGCCTGCGAAGCCAGCGGGAAGTCACCGCCCAGCCACGCGACGAAGGCCAGATAGTTCTGCGAGGAGGCGACCCCTTCGCGGTCGCCGACCGCCTCCCAGATGGCCAGACTCCGCTGATGGAGGCTCTGTGACTCCCCGTAGCGACCCAGCTCGCGGGCGATCGAGCCGAGCCGCTGCAGGGCGATCGCCGCCATCCGCCGGTCACCGGCGTCGCCGATCAGTTCCAAGGCCCGCTCGAGGTGCGCGCCCGCGACCGCGTAATCGCACTGCAGGAAGCTAACCTCGCCGGCTTTCAGCAGCGCCTCGATTGTGACCGGTTGCGGGAGTTGCGCGGAAACCGCCACCGCGCGCTCGAACCACGAGCGGGCTTCGCCGTAGTACCCGTGTTGATATGAGAAGGACCACAGGGCGAAGGCGAGCTCGGCAGCCTGGGCGGGGGCGTGGTCGAACAACCATTCGAGCGCTTCGCTCAGGTTGTCGTGATCGAGCTCCAGCCCTTCGAGCCACACGATCTGGTCCTTCCCCGCCAGCCCGACCCGAGCCCGGTCACCCAGCCCGAGGTAGAACTCAGCGTGGCGACCGCGCGTCGTCTCCCGTTCGCCCGACGCCTCGAGCTTTTGCGTGGCGTACTGGCGCACCGTGGTCAGCAGACGGAACCGGGACCGGCCGCCGCTGTCGACGACGTGAGCCAGGGAGCGATCGATCAGCGAGCTCAACAGCTCGAGCACGTCCTCGGCCGGGATCAGCTCGTCCGGGCAGATCGCCTCGGCCGCGCCCAGCGAGAAACTGCCCCGGAACACGCTCAGCCGCCGGAACAGCCGCTGCTCATCGGGCTCGAGGAGTTGGTGGCTCCACTCGAGCGTGTCGTGCAGGGTGCGATGCCGACTCGGCGCCGCGCGGCGCGATTGGCGCAGGAACCCGACGTCGCTCTTCAGCCGCTCAGCGATCAAGTCGACGCCGAGCACCGATGCCCGTGCCGCCGCGAGCTCGATCGCGAGCGGCATCCCATCCAGCCAGCGGCAGATTTCGGCCACGGTCTCGCGCGCCCCGCGCGCTTCGGGCTGGAAGTTGGCCGACGATTCGCGAGCCCGCTGCATGAACAGCTCGATCGCCGCCGGGTGGGGAGCACCCCCACCATCGCCGCGGGGCTCGTCATCTTCGATCGTCAGGCCCGGCACGCGCCACACGTACTCGCCGGGGATGCCGAGCGACTGGCGGCTGGTGGCGATGATTCGCAACGCCGGCGCGCGGGCCAGCAGATCGATCACGACCGTCGAGCTGCTGTCCACGACCTGCTCGCAGTTGTCGAGCACGAGCAGCGAGGAACCCGAGAGCAGCCGGCTGATGGCCGCGATCGGATCGGTGATCGACATCCCGGGAAGCAGTGCCGCCGCAGCCGCCTGGGCAACCCGGTCAGGTTCCTCGGTGGAGGACAGGTCCGCCCACCAGGCGCCGCCGATGAAGTCGTCCCGGACGGTCTCGGCGAGCGCCAGGGCGAGGCGGGATTTGCCCGCGCCGCCCGGCCCGCACAGGGTGAGCAGGCGGGTGTCCCACAGCATCGGCGCCAGCTCGGCCAGCGCGCCGTCGCGGCCCACCAGCTTGGTCAGTTGAAGGGGAAGGTTTCCGGGTCGCGACTCGGCGTCGTCTGGCGTGTCGATCAGGTCGTGGGGATGCCGGGGCAAATGCGGTCGCAGCCAGAGTCGTGATCCATACCCCTGCCCGAGGGTGGAATTCTAAAGAACTCGGCCCGCGTCTAAAACGGGGCGGCGGGACCGTAAAGGTTTTGCGCCCCGATCTAAACACGCCCGCGAGAGTCGGCACGGATGCTCGATGTGCGCTCGGCGATTTAGCGCGATTCTGTACTCGCACCCGTTCAACCCGGCCATCGGTTCCGAACATGCTCGAGACCCCACCATCCCTCGCCGCCGGTCACGACTCGCTCCTCGTCACGAGCTATCTACGGCTGCGTGGCCCTGGCGCCGCCGTCGAGCCGCCCGCGCCGCGCACGGCGGCCGTCGTGTCGGCACTCGCCGCGCCCGCCCCCTCCCCTCGGTCCAGCGCAGCCATCGATCACGGAGCGATGCTGCCCAAGTGGCTGCGACGGTTCGCCAACCTCCAACTCGAGGCCGAGCCGCTCGCGATCAACGGATACTTGCGGGCACCGTTGATCTCGCACTGATTGAGGTGCGCGGTCCCAGTTTCAGCGTATGCTGAAACTCGGATGCCGAGCAAGCCAACCGCCGAGGGTAAGCAGGGACCTCGCTCGCGCGGACCGCGCGATGAGCGCGGGGTGACGGTCGCCCAGATCACCGACGCGGCGCGCGCCTCGTTCGCGAACCACGGCTGGGCGGGCACCACCCTGCGGGGCGTCGCTCGCGAGGCCGGCGTCGATCCGGCGCTCGTGCACTATTACTTCTCCTCCAAGGAGGAGCTGCTGGACGCCAGCACGAACCCGCCCGAGCGGTGGGTCGCGTCGATCCACCAAACCAATCTCGTGCCAGTAGACGCGCGCGGCGAGGCGATCGTTCGCAACCTGGTCTGGTCGTGGTCCCAGCCCGACATCAGCGAAGTCCTGGGCTCGATCCTGATGACCGCAGCCCACGAGCCCCGCACGCGCGAGAAGCTGCGGGCCACGCTCACGCTGGGTCTGCTCCCCGCGGTCGCGGACACCCTCGATGCCGACGAGCGAATGCTCCGGGCCTCGTTGGTGGCATCGCAGGTTCTCGGTGTGATCATGCTCCGTTACGTGTGGCAGATAGAGCCGCTCGCGTCCGTGCCCGAGGACGAGTTGGTGGCGCTGGTGGGGCCGAACCTCCAGCGTTATCTGACGGGACCGCTGCGCTAGCCGACCCGCCCGCGCGTCTGTCAGGCGGGGCGGAGAACCTGGTAGCGAACGTACGAGACCCCCGGCTCGAACCAGCGCTTCTCGACCACCTCGAGCTGGATCCGCTGCTCCAGCGGCGGGAAGAACGGGATCCCGTCACCGAGCACGACGGGGCGGGTGAACACGCGAAACTCGTCGACCAAACCCAGCCGGATCGCGCTCGCGGCCAGACCGGCGCCGCCGATAGCGATGTCAGGCCCGGGCTCGGCCTTGAGCCGCGCCACCTCATCCGCGACATCGCCGGTGGCGAGCCTCGCGTTGCCCTCGACCGCGGTCAGCGTGGTCGAGAACACGATCTTCGGGGTCGCCCGCCAGATCCGCGCGAACTCGACCGCGACCGGCCCAGACAGATTGTCGTCTGTCTCCCAGTACAGCATCGTCTCGTACAGCCGGCGGCCCATCAGCTCCGCGCCGACCTCGCCGGCCAGCTGGTTGTGGAAGCGGTGCAGCTCCTCGCTCGGAGCCGACCAGTCGATCTCGCCGGCCGGTCCGGCGATATAGCCGTCCAGCGACGTCGTCATCGAGTAGATCAGCTTGCGCATCAGCGTGACGAGTCCTGTGAGCGCTCGGCGACGAGCCCGGTCAGGGTTTCCTCGAACAGAGCGATCGCGTCATCCAGACCGCCCTGCATCAGCTCGAGGTGGAGATCGCGGACCGCCCGGCTGTCGAACCGCACGCGGTTGGTCAGGAGCGTGCGTCCCGCGATTTCGGCGAACGTCACCGTCCGCACCCCCTGCACCTGCGGCCGGGGCTCGCACATTTCGGTGGTGACGATCCGCGCGTCCGCGATGAGATCGCGGTATTCACCGCGGAAGGCCACCTCGGAGCCGTCATCGGCGGTCATCGCGTAGCGCCAGGTGCCGCCGACACGCAGGTCGATCGCGATGCTCACCGGCTCGCCGCGCCCGCCGCTCCACCACCGCCTGACCAGCTCGGGCTCGGTCCACGCGCGATACAGGAGCGCGGGGGGAGCATCGAATTCCCGGCTGATCTCGATCTCGTGATCGCTCGGAAGGGTCACCAGCGCTTCACGGCGACTGTGTATGGCCGCCATCGTCCACCTCCTGTTGCTTGAGTTCCTCGAGCACGACGTCGAGCGCGGCGAACCGCTCCGACCAGGTTGCCTCGTAGCGCTTGACCCAGTCGTGGATCGGCCTCAGCGCTGGACCGTTCAGCCGGTACTGGCGCCGCCGTCCTTCATCGCGCGCCTCGACGGCGCCAACCGCCCGCAGTACCCGCAGGTGCTTGGACACCTGCGGCTGGGCCAGCCCGAGCTCGCGCGCGAGATCGTTGACCGAGTATTCGCCGCCGGCGAGCAGATCGAGGATCTGGCGCCTGCGCGGCTCGGCCACCGCGTTGAACGCGTCGGTTGTCGTCGCGGCTCGGGCCATCGGCACAATATATTCCCATATCGGCATATGTTCAACCTGGCGCGCCCCGGCGTGCCGGCCACCGGGGCGCGTACCTACCCGAGGATCAGCCGACCGGGGCGGCAAACACGGGCCCGAGGGCCCGACCGACGAGCTCGACCGCCTCCGGGTCCTGCGCGTCGAGCATGTTGATCGTCATCCCATCGATCCCGGCGTCGAGAAAGGCGGAGGCTTGCTCGGCCACGCCGTCGGGGTCGCCGGCCATCAACGCAGCGAGGCGTTGCGGAGGCAGTACGGCTTTCAGCGGCTCGACCTTGGCCATGGCGGCTTCGTGGGTGGGCGCGACGATCGCGAACCCGATCCGAGTCTTGGTGATCTCGGCGGGGTCCCGACAGACGGCCTCGCAATGCTCTCCGAGGACGCTCATCAGGTGCTTGACCCGATCCAGGTCGCCGCCCACGTTGCAGCCGTCGCCGTATTGAGCCACCAGCCGCAGCGTCTTCCGTTCGCCGCTGCCGCCGATCAGGATCGGGATGTCGCCGCGCAGCGGCTTGGGGTTGTTGATCGCTCCCTCGACGCGGTAGTACTTGCCGGTGAACGTGGCGGTTTCCTGGGTGAACATCGCGCGGGTGATCTGGAGCGCTTCCTCGAGCCGCTCGAAGCGCTCCTTGAGCGGCGGGAAGTCGACCCCGTAGGCGCGGTGCTCGCCCTCGAACCAGGCCGCGCCGATGCCGAACCAGGCTCTGCCGCCCGAGATGACGTCGAGCGTGGTCGTTACCTTGGCCAGCAACGCGGGGTTGCGATAGGTGACGCCGCCGACCAGCGTTCCGAGCGTCAGCGTCGAGGTGCGGGCGGCGAGGCCGGCGAGGATCGTGCTGCCCTCGAACATCCAATTCGTCTCCGGCCCGACGCCGGGGATCTGATGCAGGTGGTCCATGACCGAGATCGAGCTGAACCCCGACCGCTCGGCCGTCGTGGCGATCTCGACCAGCTTGTCGAAGACTCGGTCGGGCGGAACGTCGGGGTAGTTGAAATTCGGCAGGTGGAGGTCAAGTGTGATGGGAACTCGCATATCTCCTAACTTACTTGGTCCACCAGGCCGCCCCGGCGACGTGGCACACTGAGCGTGTGGGTGTTCACCTGCTCGTGTTCCTCGGCGTCGCGGCGATCGTGATCGTGTTGCCCGGCCCCGACACCGCGGTGGTGACCAAGAACGTGCTCGTCCACGGACGGCGGGCGGCGCTGGGGACTTCGCTGGGCGTCAGCGCCGGGCTGTCGGTCTGGACGCTGGCCGCGGCGCTCGGAGTCGCGTCGGTGGTGCGGACATCCGAGGTCGCGTTCACGGTCCTGAAGCTGATCGGCGCCCTCTACCTGGTGTGGCTGGGCATTCAGGCCTTGCGCGCCGCCAACCACGCGGCCACTCCAGAGGCGACTACCGAGGGCGAGCGCAAGCGCGTCATGGGGGTCCGCGGCGGCTTCCGTCAAGGGTTCCTGAGTGATCTCGCCAACCCCAAGATCGGGGTGTTCTTCACCAGCTTGCTACCCCAGTTCGTCGATCCCGGACAACCGGTGCTGATCCCGTTCCTGATACTGGGCGGCGTGTTCGTGCTGATGACGGTGGTGTGGCTCTCCGCTTACTGCATGGTCGCGGCGCGCGCGGCAAAGACGCTTCAGCGGCCACGGGTGAGAGCGGCGCTCGATCGCATCACGGGAATCGCCCTGATCGCGATCGGGCTGCGGCTGGCGACCGAGCACCGGTGACCGCGGGCTAACCCTCCTCGAGGGTCCGCTTCATCGCGGCCGCGCCCTGGTCCATGGCGCCGTCGAGCAGGTCGCGGAGGTCGTTTGGCAGCACGTCGACGACCCATTCGATCGTCGTCCCCGCCTCGCCGCGGGGGAGGACCTGCACCGCGGCGTTGTAGTGGGTGACGCCCATGGGCGAATCCACGGCGGTGTAGACGAGCCGCCGGATGTCATCGTCGCAGCTCACCAGCGGCTCGCGCTGAACCATTCCGCTGGCGAAGGTCACGATCCGGGCGTCGCCGTCGAGTCTGGTGTCGAGAACGAACCCGCGCACGAATCGGGTGTGTAAGGCCCCGAAGTCGCGGATCGCGTCCCATACCTGATCGGGGGACGCGTCGATTTCCACCTGCTTGCGGATGGAGGCCATCCTCTAACTCCTGTTCGCTTAACAAAACGCTTACAAAAATGCTGGCGGGACGGGTGGCTTTTTGCCGCGCCGGTGTGATATGAGTCGCACGCCTAACGAGGGGCAGGCCGACAGAGGGGGTCGCAGTGAAACCATGTCCAAGGATCGCTAGGTTCTCAGGAATCCTCGCGATGGCAGCCGGGCTGCTCGCCGCGATTGTCACCTTATCCTGCGTTGGTCTGAGCGCCGCCCGCCCCGGTCGCGCCGCTGCACCGCTCGACGCGCGCGGCCACGCCGGCCCGCTCGTCTCGGGCCCGATCGAGGCGCTCCTGTCGCGCTCTCTCGGCGCCGACAGCCGGCGGTACTGGATCTCGCGGCTGCGCGGATCGAGCCCGGACATGGTTCTTCAGTTTTCGCGGTCCGGCGTCAGCGTGTCCACGCGGCTCGGAAAGCTGGGGCTCTCGCTCGGCGGCGTCAGTCGTGGCCAGGCGGTGGACGCCGTAGCGCCGGCGAATCCGCTGTCGGCGCGGAACCGGGTCGTGTTCCGCCACGGCGCGCTCGACGAGTGGTACCTCAACGGGCCGGCCGGGTTGGAGCAGGGCTTTACCTTCGCGACCCGGCCGCTCCCCGGTCGTGGTGGTCCTCTGACGCTGACCTTGAACATGTCGGGAGACCTGAGCGCCACGCTTGATCGGGCCGGCGCGGGCACCAGCTTGCTGCTGCGCGACAGCCAAGGCGCGGATGCGCTGCGCTACGGCGACTTGACCGTCACCGACCGCGCAGGACGCACGGTGCCGGCTCGGCTGACCCTCCGCGGACGACAGCTCGCGATCGAGATCGACGATCGGAGCGCGGTCTACCCGCTGACCGTCGATCCGTTCGTCCAGGTGGCGGAGCTCTCCGCCTCGCACGGGGCCAACAACGATGCGCTCGGCAGTTCGATGGCGATGTCGGGCAACACGCTCGTGGTCGGCGCTCCCGACGCGAGCTCCGGGGAGGGCGCGGCGTACGTGTTCGTGGAACCGCCCTCGGGGTGGACGAACGCCACCGAAACCGCCAAGCTGACGGACCCCGACGGCAAGACCGGCGACCATTTCGGCGCAACGGTGGCGATCTCGGGCAACACCGTCGTGGTCGGCGCGCCGGATGCCAGCAACGGCACCCTGACCAAGCAGGGCGCCGTTTACGTTTTCCAGCCGCGGTCGGGCGGTTGGTCCGCCGGCCCGCCCGGCACGCAGGCCAGGCTGTTCGATCCGGCGGAAAAGGCCGGCGTACTGTTTGGCTCCTCGGTCGCGATCAGCGGCAATACGATCGTCGCCGGCGCGCCCGCCGCGACGCTCACGACCAAGTCCAACACCGGCGCGACGATCAACGAAGCGAACGCGGGCGCAGCGTACGTATTCGTCGAACCGCTCACTGGTTGGCAGCCGGACACTCCGTCCGCGGCGACGCTGGCCGCGGCGACGCCGGTCGCGGGGGCCCAGCTTGGCTCATCGGTGGCGATCTCCGGAGACACGGCCGTGGCCGGCGCGCCGATGCTCCAGGTCGGCGCCAACAGCCAGCAGGGCGAGGTGGCGCTGTTCGTCAAGCCGGCGTCGGGATGGCTGAGCGAGACGCAGGCCACATGGCTGGTCGCCCAGGGGGGACAGTCGCAGGCCAGGCTCGGCACCTCGGTCGCGATGTCCGGTGACGTGATCGCGGCTGGCGCGCCGCAGATCCTCAACGACGGGAAGTTCGGCACCGTGTACGTGTTCTACCGCCCCGACGGCAACCCGCCGTTCTCGCCCCAGACCTTCCAAGCCGCTCAGCTGGAGTCCACGGACCACGTCGACGAGGTGGACGCCGGCACGAGCGTTGCTATCGACGGCGGGACGATCGTCGCCGGCGGGCCGAACTTCGACAGCGGGGCGGGCCCGCAGGGCGTGGTGTGGGAGTGGACGGAGGGCCCGTCGGGATGGGGGAACGCCTCGGCCGAGACCAATGACCTCGAGCCGAGCGACATCGGGGGCTTTGACCGCTTCGGTACCTCGGCGACAGTGTCGGGGCAGGACGCCGCCGGCGGCGGTCCCGGCCGCAACTCCAGCCAGGGGGCGGCCTGGGTGTTCCAGGCTCCGGGACCGAATTCGGACACGGTCGGCGCTTCGGCGATCACCCAGCACACGGCGACGTTGAGCGCAACCGTCAACCCGCTGGACCACAACGTCACCGACTGCCATTTCAACTACGGCGCCACGATCGAGTACGGCTTCACCGTGCCGTGCTCATCCTCGCCCGGCGGCGGGGTCGGCAACGTCTCGGTGTCGGCGCCGGTGTCGGGTCTGCAGCCCGACACCACCTACCACTTCGAGATCTCGGCCACCAACTCCGCCGGCAGCCATCTCGGCGCCGACCTGGCGTTCACGACGCCCGGTCCCCCGAAGGTCGCCACGGGCGCGGCATCCAACATCACCGAGACCTCGGCGACGCTGTCGGGCACGGTCAACCCCGACGGTGCCTCGACGAGCTGCCGCGTGGCGTGGTGGGTATCGATCCTCCACCCGTCATTCGCGCCGTGCTCCCCGTCCCCGGGATCGGGCACCGCGGCCGTGCCGGTCAGCGCGTCGATCACCGGCCTGACGCTTGGGACCACCTACAACTTTGCCATCGAGGCCACCAACGCGTACGGCACCACGACGAGCACGCCGAGCACGTTCAGCACCCAAGGTGTGGCGACCGGCCGCGCCGGCTCGGGACCCGCACCCCAACCACCGAACACCAAACCCCTCAGTCCCACCAGCTGCACGGGCACCCTCACCCAGATGATCAGCGCCGTCGGCGGATCGTTCCAGATCACGGGCTGCGTCACCGGCGACAACGAAGGGCAGTATCTCGTCAAGGGACGGTTCACCATGAACGGGTTGACGGTGACGCCGGACGGAACCGTGCAAACCGGCGCGCCGGCGACCTTCTCTTGCCTGCCCACCGACAAATCGTGTACCTCGTTGCTCACCAGTTACACGAACTCGACCAGTCCCGAGTTCATCATCGACACCAAGAATCTGAAGGTGGGTGGCAACAGCAGCTACACGTTCGCCACTGGCTCCTCGACCCTCTACGATGGGAAGATCACGGGCGCGGGGAATGTGCAGTCCGCCACGAGTCCCTCCGGCGCGTCATTCAACCCGCAGGACGTCGGGCTCGAGCTCGATTCGGGCCCGGCGATCCAGCTCAGCGCCAGCGCGGGCAGCACGCAACTGAATTTCCACAAACTCCCGATCGCCGGACCGGTCGTGATTTTCCCCAAGGGCAGCACGGGCGCCGAGCTCCAGCTCAGCGTCAAGATCCCGGTCGTCGGGCTGGGTGGCCAGGCGCTCCTCTCGATCAGCCCCGACGGTAGCGAGGACCTGCGCGGGCTCACGGTCACCGTGGCTCACTTCTCGATTCCCGGCACCGGCATCGACCTCGGCGATGTTGTCTTCTCGTTCAACCTCGACACCGAGACGTGGTCGGCCGGGGCGACCGACGAGATCCCGGGACTCGACATCGGGGTCGGGCTCGAGGTCGAGATCGTCGACGGCAACTTCGGAAGCGTCGAGGGCAGCGTCGACGGCCTCGATGTCCCGGTCCCGGGGACCGAGGGTCTGGTGACGATCAACTCGGCCTCGGCCGGCATCGAGGTCCATCCAGCCATCGCGCTGTTCGGTTCCGTGGGACTGAGTGCCGGTCCGGAGGTGTTTGGGAAGTCACTGCTCTCGATCAACGGTGGCTTCCACGTGGCGTTCGGCGCCGACTTCCCGATCGAGCAGTTTGGCGACATCATCACCAGCCCGATCAGGTTCGATGACGTTCCGTTCAATTTCGGCTTGACGGCGCAATCGAAAATCGCCGGGTTGATTCCGTTCGGCAGCGTGAACCTGAACTTCCTCCTCGGTCTGAGCAACTACGATCCGGTGATCTACTTCGCCGGCGGCCTCGGCAACCTCGGCGGTCGCGGCTGCACGAACCCCAACAACCCTGAGACGACCGGCAATTGCACGCCGCAGGGGTACGACATCAAGGTCGGGAGCCTGACCCTGGCTGCCGTCAACGCCAACGTATACGCCCTGCTCCTCGGTGACCACTTCAATGCCGAGGGCTTCGGCTCGGTCAACGTGCTCGGGCTCGGCCTGTCGGGCAAGGCGCTGATCTCGACCAAGGGGATCGTCGCCTGCGCCAACTTCTTCAGCATCGCGACGGCCAAGGATGCCGCCGCGTCCGCCACGTCGGGATCGAGCTCGCCCGGCTCGCAGACGCTGGCCGCCGATGTCGTCAGCAACGCCAACCTGCGCGCTGTGGCGGCGACCTCGGGCAAACAGCCCGAGCGGCGGATCCGGGCGCTCAAAGCCGATATCAAGAGCCTCGAGGCCCAGGGAACCGCGCTGGTGAAGGCGGCCAAGCAGCAGGGACAGGCGATCGTGGCCGGGTCGAGGAGCACGACCAAGGCGCTCGAGCAGACGAGTATGCGGACGATCGACGGTGCGGGCTCGCGCTATCTCGGTGGTCGGCTCACGCAAGATGACGCGACGAGCCAGTTACTCGATGGCGCATCGAGCGCCTCAGCCGACCTTCAGGGCGCGAGCAACACCGGCGCCAACCAGCTCCAGGCGCTAGAGCAGGCCACTCAGACCAAGCTTCGCGCGCTCGCCCAGCAGGCCTTGCAGGATGCGAGCCAGCTGCAGGTGCTCGAGTCCGGCGCCGCCCGGGCCGGTGACCCCGTGGCCATGCAGGCCGGGGTCTTCAGTTTCCTCGACCCTGTCGGTAGCTTCTTCGGCGGCCTCGGCAACGACATCCTCAGTGGCTTCGACTACCTCTGGAACGGGATCAAGGGGATCGCGGCCGACGCCGCGAAGGCCGTCGGCGACGCGATCGTCGCCGTGGCCAAGGACATCGGTGGCCTGGCCGACGAAGCACTCCAGGCGTTCGAGAACGGAATGCAGAAGTTCGTCGGCGCCATCGCCCAGCTCGGCAAGGACGCGATCGCGGGGCTGAAGCAATTCGCACAGGACGTCGCCAACGTCGCGGTCAAGATCGCGGACGACATCGCCAACCTGTTCAATGCCGAGATCGGCGTGGGCTATCAGTGGGGCGGCGTGCCGACCTTCTACCCGACCGGCGGCTGCTCGGTCGGTCCCTACATCGACGAGACCGGATTGCAGCCCGGCTCGGCGTCCGACGCCCATGCCGCCGCGGCGTCGACGCTCCACCTGACCAGCGGCAGCCAGTTCACCGTGCTGCGGTTCAAGGGCCGCGGCGCGCCACCACTGGTTCGCGTCACCGGTCCAGGCGGGATCTCGCTGAGCACCCCCACCACGTCGCGGATCGAGCGCGAGCAGGGTGGCCGCGCGTTGGTCATCCGCGATCCGACCACCGACAGCACGTTCGTCAACTTCCAGCCGGTCACCGGCACTTACCGAGTGGCACTCCAGCCCGGCTCGGTGGCCGTGGTGTCGAGCTCCAAGTCCACCGCCCTGCCGCAGCCGTCGGTCACTGCGTCGGTAACCGGCAGCGGCACGCGGCGTGTCCTGCACTGGAGCGCCACCGCGATTCGGGGGCAGAACCTCACTTTCTCGGTCCAGGATGCGGCCGGCACGCACGTCATCACGTCGACCGCCGCGACCCACGGATCGGTCGCCTTCGCCGCCGCGCCGGGTCTGTCGGGCCTGGACACCGTGCTCGTCCAGGTCGAGCAGAACGGTTACGCCAGCCAGGGCTTCGAGGTGGCCAGCTTCCAGGCCCCGATCGCTCCAGCGCCGGGACGTCCGCGAGGGCTGTCGATCACCCGCCGCGGTGAGACCGTGTCAGCTCGCTGGAGCTCGGGCGGCGGTACCGTCCTCGACTACCAGGTGCAGTTCACCACCACCGGCGGCCTGGACAATCTGATCGAGGTCACCCGGCACGGGCTTACCTACTCGAACATCGTGCCCGCCGATGCCGTCTCGGTCCAAGTGACTGCGATCGGGGCGTCCGGCCAGCGAAGTGCACCCGCCGTGCTGACGCTGGCCGGACGAGGCCTCAGCGCATGTCTGGCGCCCACTCGCGTGACCGTCCACCTCGAGGTCCACGGCCGCCTGCGCAACGCCGTGGCGCTGATCGGGCGGCTACCGGTGGCGGTCAACCGCCAGGGTGGCACTGTGCTCGTCGTTCCCCTCGGGGGAACCATCGGCACCCGCGCCGTGCTCACCGTTAAGGCGACGACCAAGACCGGCAAGCAGCTGCACGCCTCTTATGTATTCATTTTGTGCTCGGGCCGTGCGATCCCCACGAACCTGAAGCTCACCCTGCGATAGTCAGACTCAGACCGATGACTCCTGCGGCGTCGACGCGGGCGCGGCCGGAGCCAGCGCCTCGCTCCTCGACGACTCGGCGCCCGGCTCTCCGATGGCGCCGACCAGCTCCTCGGCGCTCGGCGTGTCCCGCGCCGCCGCCGCCCTCTCCTGAGCGGCCGCGCCGGCGGCGATCAACGCGTTCTGCGCCTTTTGATGATCGGCGTGGGCGCGGTGGATGTCCTCCACCGTCGGGTGCCCGTGTGGATGGTGCTTGCGGCAGACCGAGTAGCCGGTGCCCTCGACGGGATGGCCCCCCAGCCGCCAACAGCCGGTCACGTGGCAGTTGTGGTGGCGGAGGAGCGCGTACGCACCCCCGATCAGCGTGATGTCGGCCAGCGGGCCGCTGATGAAGTTGTAGCCCTCGGGGTCTGCCCACGGCCACCGGACGGCGTTGTACACCCAGTTACCTACAGAGTAAAAAACGTCCCCAGAAGCAAACATGAACCGGGACTATATCGGCGGATGGCGTCGCGCCGGGAGACCCAGCGGGAACCCGTCACCCGTGGACCGCGCGCAGGAACTCGTCCAGTACCGCTAGATGACGGTCGACGTCGGCATCCCAGGTTTGAATGCCGCAAGCCGGCCCGGCGCTGTCGATCGCCTCCCAGACGCCCCGATTGGCCATGTACAGACGCTGAAGGTTGAATAGTTCGAGATCAAAGGTGCGCCGCGCTTGCAGCGCATTCACGGGGAGCGCGGGAGCATGCGTATAACCGGAGCGGTTGAACAGGCGATGGGCGCGCCACTCCAGGCCATGGGCGGCCGCCGCCGGCGATGGACTTGCCGACGGCGAGCATGTCAGGCTCGAGATCCCAGCGCGCCGTGAGCCCGCCCGGACCGCCGGTCAGCGTGTGTGTCTCATCGACCACGAGCAGGGTCCCGCTGGCCGAAGCCAGCTTTCGCAGCCCGGAGTGAAACCCCTCGACCGGCTGTATCACCCCCCGCGTTGGTGACCGCGGCCTCGGCGAGTACACATGCCACGTCACCGCGTGACAGCTCGCGCTCGACCGCATCGAGATCGTTGTACTGGACCAGGCGCACATGCCGCGTCGCGTCCCGGGGAACGCCCAGCCCCAGCGGCGCGACCTCGGCGCCGTCGAGTTCGCCGAGCAGCTCGTCCGCGTGACCGTGGTACTTGCCGTCGAACATCAGCACGGCCGTGCGCCCGGTGGCCGCGCGGGCGACCCGGATCGCCTCCACATTGGCTACCGTCGCCGACAGCGTGAACTGCCACGACGGCAGGCCGAAGCGGCGCGCCAGCTCGCGCGAGACCTCCGCGCAATCCTCGGTCGGGAGCAAGAACTGAGAACCCGTCATCACGCTCTCTCCCACCGTGCGGAAGATCGACTCCACGCCGTAGCCGGTGAACATGCTGGTGTCGGCCTCGCGGCCGCAGCCGCGCGAAGCGCTCGCGCTCGCGATCGAGCACGGCGCGGATCCGCTCGCGGGGGATCTGCTCCACGATCGCGCGAACGATACGCCGGCCGGGTAACGTGCGCCGGATGGAGCGCGTGTGGGACTACCCTCGGCCGCCCGCGGTCGTCCCGTGCCGGCGCCGCGTCCGGGTCGAGCTGGGAGGCGAGCTGCTGGCGGACTCGAGCCACGCCCTAAGAGTGCTCGAGACCAGCCATCCGCCGACCATCTACATCCCGCCAGCCGACGTAAGGGCAGAGTTCCTGCGCGACAGCGCCGCACGCACGACGTGGTGCGAGTTCAAGGGCGCGGCGCGCTACGTCGACGCGGTCGTCGGAGACCATCGCGTCGAGGCGGTCGGCTGGACCTACCCCGATCCGACGGCGGGGTATGAGGCGCTGCGCGACCATCTCGCGTTCTATCCGGGCCGGGTGGACGCGGCCTGGCTGGACGAGGAACGCGTCGAGGCCCAGCCCGGCGACTTCTATGGTGGATGGATCACGTCGGACCTGATCGGGCCGTTCAAGGGGCCGCCCGGCACGTTCGGCTGGTGATCAGAACGGCGTGGACGTCGCCAGCGCGAGCGCCCGGCTACGGTCAAAAGCGCCCGAGATCGGGCTGAGCCACGGGCGGCCGATCCACAGGTAGGCGTCCACCTCGCGCGCGGCGATCGACCGTTCACGGCGCGGCAGGCCCCACGCCGGCGCGGAGGTGTCGGTGGTCGGCGGGATCCCCAGCGTCACGCAGAGATGGTCGCGACGGTTCCGGCACGCCCGGGGTTCATTTGGATTACCGGGATACTGACCGGCCAGGAACGGCGCGCCGTTCTCGGCCGTGTTGACGACAAAGTGCTTGCCCTTGATGCCCGCCGCGCCGAGATCGCGCAGGATGGCGGCGCCGAAGTCGAGCTCTGACGCGGTGCTGGCCGTCTGCGTGGTGTTGAGCGCGAAGCCGCGGGCATGGCGGATTCCAGCCACCTCGAGCAGCCGCGCGGCCTGGGTCGCGGAGTCCCAAGCCACCGTGCCGCCGTCGATGTAGACGGTGGTGTGGGGCAAGCTGCTGAAGCGCTGTGCCGCATATGCGATCAGGTGCAGGGGCAGCTCGGAGCCCCCGGGGGAGCAGAGCGCGAACGGGATGTCGGGTTGCAAGATCAACGCCACGCGGGCCGAACCGATCCCCGCGGCAAAGCCATCGATCCAGCGCTGGTAGCTCGCCTGCTGCGCCGGGTCGGGGAGCTCCGAGCAGGCCTCTCCCTCCCACGGGGTGAGGCGAAACACAGTGACCTGCGCGAGCACTTTGGGGTTGCCACCGGTCACCTGCTCGATGTACTGCCGAGCGACCTGCTTCGCCGAGCGGTCGGCGTCCCAAGCGCCAAACCAAAACGCCAGCGGCCGCAACGCGATCTTCGCCAGCAGACGCCTGTCGCGACCCCGCGCGGCCGCGTAGGCCGGATAAACCCCGTCCAACGTTCCCGTGAAGTGCCCCCACCTGACTCCGGCCAGCGGATTGGACGCGGAAGCGCTGGACAGACCCTGGTTGGCCACGCCCGCCGAGGCCGAAGCTGGAATCCAGGACAGCGCGGTCAGGACGATGACCGCGGCGAATGCTGTGAACTTGTTCAGGATTGCGTCAAAAATCACTCCGACAGCGACCTGTCCTTGCTATACCCCTGATGAGTGAGTTCCCCGGGAACCCAGCTTAGCGGGAGCGCGCACCCCGTGCCGGATGGCCCTGCCGTAGTCGCGAGCGACATAACCAAGCGCTATGGCGAGGGCGCCACCGTCGTCGAGGCTTTGCGCGGCGTCTCGCTGACCGTCCAGTCCGGCGCGCTGTTGGCCGTTATGGGCCCGTCGGGCTCGGGCAAGTCGACCCTGATGCACACGATGGCGGGACTCGACACACCAACGAGTGGCACGGTCACCATCGGTGGCACCGAGATCACCAGGCTCGACGACGCCAAGCTGACGCTCCTGCGCCGCGAGCACATCGGATTCGTGTTCCAGTTCTTCAATCTGCTGCCGATGCTGACCGCTGAGGAGAACGTGGTCCTACCGCTGACGATCGCCGGCGAGAAGCCCGATCGCGATTGGCTGAATGAGCTGTTCGCGCGCACGGGACTCGAGCCGCGGCGCAGCCACCGGCCGGCGGAGCTGTCGGGTGGCGAGCAGCAGCGGGTGGCCATCGCCCGCGCGCTGGTGACTCGCCCCACGATCCTGTTCGCCGACGAGCCCACCGGCAATCTCGACTCCAAGCGCAGCGGCGAGATCCTCGAACTGTTGCGCAGCTCGGTCGACGACTACGGGCAGACGATCGTGATGGTCACCCACGACCCGCGTGCCGCCTCGATCGCCGACAAGATCATGTTTCTCTCCGATGGCCTGATCGTCAAGGAACTGACCGACACCACGGCCGGCGAGGTGCTCACGGTGATGAGCACGCTCCAGTGACCGAAGTAGCGCTCAAGGGTCTCTGGGGTCGCAAGCTACGGGCTGTCCTCACCGCGGTCGCGATCGTGCTCGGTGTGGCCATGGTGAGCGGCACGTTCATCCTCACCGACACGATCGAGGCCGCCTTCTCGACGGTGTTCACCGAGGCGTACAAGAACGTGGATGCGGTGATCACCGGCAAGAGCGCGATCAGCAGCAATAACAACAACAACAATGCCAATGCGCCCGCGATGCCGGAGTCGCTGCTGGGGCGCGTGCAGGCGCTGCCGCAGGTCGCCGCAGCCTCGGGAGGAGTGTCGGACAATGCACAGCTGCTGGGCCACGACGGCAAGGTGATCGGTGGCCACGGGGCGCCCGGGCTCGCGTTCAGCTACAGCCCGTCCGGTCAGCGCTTCAACCCGCTCAGGCTCACATCCGGCAACTGGCCGAGCGGTCCCGACCAGATCGACATCGACGCCGCCACGGCCAGCAAGGACAACTTCTCGGTCGGAGACGAGATCGGCGTGATCGCGCGCGGGCCCGTGGAGCGCTTCAGGATCGTCGGCACGGTCAAGTTCGCCAGCGTATCGTCGCTGGGCGGCGCCACGATCGCGCTGTTCACGCTGCCCACCGCGCAGCGAATCTTCAACAAGCAGGGGCTGCTGGACCAGATCGACGTGGCGGGCAAGCCGGGGGTCTCGCCTTCCCAGCTGGTGACCGACATCCAACCCCTGTTGCCGCCCAGCGCCCAGGTCAAGACCGGCCAGGCGCAGGCGCAGCAGGCGACGCAGGACACCAGCGGCTTCCTCTCGATCTTCAAGACGTTCCTGCTCGCGTTCGGCGGGATCGCGCTGTTCGTGGGCAGCTTCGTGATCGCCAACACGCTCTCGATCACGATCGCCCAGCGCACGCGGGAGCTCGCGACGCTGCGGACGCTCGGCGCCACGCGCCGCCAGGTCCTGGTTTCGGTGATGCTCGAGGCGCTCGTGATCGGGGTGCTCGCCTCGGTCGTCGGCCTGTTCCTCGGGCTGGGGCTGGCCAAGGCGTTGAACTCGCTTCTGGTCTCGTTCGGCATCAATCTGCCCTCTACCGGCACGGTGTTCAAGGCCCGGACGATCGTCGTCTCGCTCGCCGTCGGGATCGTCATCACGCTGATCGCCGCGGTACGGCCGGCGCTCCGGGCCACTCGGGTACCGCCGATCGCGGCCGTGCGCGAGGGAGCGCTGCTCCCGCCCTCGCGCTTCGCGCGCTTCAACGTGCCGCGCGCGGTGGTGACGATCGCCGTCGCGGTGGCGCTGATGCTGGTCGGGCTGCTCGTCGGCGGCCTGTCGACGACCAGCCGACTGCTGGCGGTGGGAGTCGGCGCGCTCGCGCTGTTCATCGGCGTGGCGATGCTGGCGCCGCAGCTCGTCCCGCCGCTCGCGCGCGTGCTCGGCTGGCCCGCGACACGGATCGGTGGCGCCGCCGGGAAGCTCGCCCGGGCCAACTCGGTCCGCAACCCGGCGCGGACGGCGTCGACCGCGTCGGCGCTGATGATCGGCCTCGCCCTGGTGACGCTCGTCGGCGTGCTGGCGGCGGGACTCCGAACCCGCTTCTCGGACTCGGTCGACCAGGTGTTCGTCGCCAACTACGCGGTCACCGCGACCGACAACTTCACCCCGATCAGCATCAGCAGCGAGAACGCGCTGCGGTCGGTACCGGGGGTGCTCGTCGTCTCCGGCGTCCGCGCCGGCGACGCCAAGGCGTTTGGTTCCCACATCAACCTGACCGGCATCGACCCTCAGGTCAGCAAGGTGATCTCGGTCAGCTGGAAGGCCGGCAGCCCCGCGACCCCGGCCAGCCTCGGCCTGAACGGCGCGGCGGTCTCGAATGGGTTTGCCTCCGGTAACCACGTAGGCGACGGGTCATCGCTCTCGATCGAGACCCCGAGCGGGAAGTTCCTCCACCTCACCATCCGCGGCATCTACGCGCCGCCGAAGGGTGGCTCGCCGTTCGGCGACGTGGCGATCTCCACCGCCCTGTTCGACTCCGCCTACCAGAACCCACAGAACCTGTATACGTTTGTGAACATGCAAGGCGGCGTCACCGCCGCCAACACGCAGACGCTCAACACGGCGCTGGCCGGTTACCCAGATGCCAAAGTCCAGACCAAGTCACAGTTCAAGGCCAACCAGCTCTCTGGGCTCAACACGCTGCTCAACCTGCTCTACGTCCTGCTCTCGCTGTCGATCGTCGTCAGCCTGTTCGGGATCGTCAACACGCTGGTGCTGACGGTGTTCGAGCGCACGCGCGAGCTCGGCATGCTGCGCGCGGTCGGGATGACCCGGCGCCAGGTACGCCGGATGATCCGCCATGAGAGCATCATCACCGCCCTGCTCGGTGCCGCGCTCGGGATCCCGCTGGGCGTCGTGATGGCGTTGATGCTGGGCGCGGCCATCTCCTACGCCGCGTTCACGATCCCAGTCGGGACGCTGATCGTGTTTGTCATCGCCGCGGTGATCGCCGGGATCGTGGCGGCGATCTTCCCCGCTCGGCGCGCCAGCCACCTCGACGTGCTCGAAGCGCTGCAGTACGAGTAGCTCAAGCGTCAGATCAGCGTAATTCAGTATCACTCCAACTTCACCGGCTCGAGCCCACTCTGCGCCAAGGAGTACAAGGACGCCGTGACGACGATCCGTCCTGACTATCCCGCCACCATCCGGCTCCCGCACGGCAAGCTCAACGTGGCCAAAATCCGGATTCTCAAGCGTCCGGACGACTACGTCCACAACCTCCGCGGCCAGCTCAAGGACAAGACGATCACTGGTTCATTCACGGAGAAATTCACCACGACAGCCGGGGCCACCTGCATGACCGGGAAGATCACCTTCACCGTCAAGCGCTGACAGCGGGCGCAGCTGCCTTAGCCGTGTTTGTGAGCGTCCGCGAGCTCGAGTAGGCGCTCAGCCTGCTCGAAGCCGGCGACCGGAAGGCCGGTGGCGTCGAGCAGGCCGATCTGGGCCAGCACCGAGGCTTGGTCCCAGTAGATGTGCTCGTAGGCCACCTTGCCGTCGTGGAACCCCATCACGACCACGGTGGGGATCCGCACCCTGCGCCCGGTGGCGGGGACGCCCGGGAGCATGAACGGGACCTCGCGGTCGTGCGTGAACTCGAGCACGAATTCATCGATCACGCGACCGTCAGAGACCGTGCGCGCGATTGGGTGCAGAACGGCGTCATCCGGCGTCTGGCCGATGAAATGCTCGGTGTAGAACTCCCGCACCGCGGCACCCCCGTCCGCGCCGGTGAGGGCGGGAACGTGCCACACGTACGGCTCCGGAACCATCGTCGCCATCGTCGCGTCCACGTCCTTCAACTGAAACTCTGCCCCGACGTGCTCGTCGAAGACGGCTCCCAGGTCCGGTCCGGTGCCCATCTACTCGCGGCCCCGGTCAGGCCAACAGCTCGCGCAGGTGATCGTTGAGGAACACCCCTTCGGGGTCGAGCTCGCGCCGGATCTCGATGAACTTGTCGGCTTCCGGATACAGGGCGTGAAGCCGCTCGGGCGTGAGGAAGTGCAGCTTCCCCCAATGCACCCGGGCCGAGAACTCGGACAGGAGCGCGTCGACCGAACGTAGGTAATCCCAATAGTCGGTGCCCGGTTTCCCCGATACCGAGATGACCGTCGTGGCCGTCTTGTAGTTCGGGGAGAGATATGCGTCGTCGGGCCCCACGGTGCGGACCTCGAGCGGGAACACCGAGTCGGGCAGGCTGCGCAGCATCAGATCGCGCATCGCTGCCAGCGCATCGGGTCCGGACTCGAGCGGCACGAAGTACTCGAGCTCGTGGAAGTTGGGGTCGTAGATCATCGGGTAGATCCGGTAGCAGCGATCGACCCTGCCGCCCTCGACCGCGCTGTCGGGCACGTCAGGCCCGGGCTCGTCGTAGATCTTCACGTAACACTTGTCGGCCATCGTCTGGTCGTGCGAAGACAGGTTGTAGAGGGCGGCCGATTCCTCCGTCGGCAGCCAGAAGAAGCCGAAGTGTCGATGCTCGTGCACCAGCTCGTCCCAGCGCTCGAGCACGGTCTGCCACGGCCACAGGTCGATCTGCTCGCTGAGCCGGTACGCGTCGGTTACCTCGAGCTCGAGCCGCGTCATCACGCCCAGCATCCCGACCGAGACCTGGGCCGCGCGCAGGAGGTCGGGCTCGTCTTCTCCGATGTCGCGCACCTCGCCCGATGCCGTCACGAGGCGCACGCCCCGGATCACCCCCGAGAAGCATGTGTTGCGAATCCCCGAGCCGTGCGTCGCCGTCGCCACCGCGCCGGCGATCTGCTGGGTGTCGATGTCCCCTTGGTTCTTCAGCGCCAGACCCTCGCGCCACAACGGCTCGTAGAAGCCGTTGATCGGAGTACCCGCCAACGCCGTCGCGCGCTTCCGTTCCCGATCGGTGGCGATCACGCCATTGAGAGCCGACAGGTCCAACAGCAGGCCGTCGGTTTGGACGATTGGGGTGAACGAGTGGCGTGCGGCCGCGACGCGAACGCCTGAGCCCTGGCGCGACGCCTCTCCGACCAGCGTCGCCACCTCCTCCTCATCGCGCGGCGCCGCCGAATAGCCGGGCGTGAAGGACTGGTTGCCGACCCAGTTGGTCCACTCCTTGGCAGCAGGCAGATCGGCGAGCACGCTGGGCGAATCCTACCTTGCCATACTTCCCGCAGGTCGGAGATTGGGTGATGGCAACCGAGAACAAGTTCTCCCTGCGCGCAGCGCTACAGCCCTCAGCGCTTAGCGCCGCGCTCGTTCCCCGCCGGCCCGTGTTCGCGAATCCCTGGGATTCCACGGTCGACATGTTCGCGTGCTACATCGCGGTCGCGATCATCGATCCGTTGCTGCTGTGGTGCGGGGGCAAGCTGATGGGCGCGATCTTCGGTTTCAGCTCGCACTGGCCGCTCGGTCTGTTCATGATCGCGGCGCTGGTCGGCGCCGCGGGCTTCATGACGATCGTCGGACGCGAGCGCACCAGGCTGTCGGTCGACTTCCTCGCCATCGGAGCGTGGGTCGTCCTGGGTCTGATAGTCGCTCCGATCATCGGCCTGGCTCCGCCGGTCGGGGTCGCGATCGCGTGCTACGCGGTCCTGCTGGCGGGGATCCTGGTCTACGTTCTCTTCCTCGGCCGCTGGGAGAAGGCGTTCCTGCGCACGGTCAGCTGGCCCATAACCTGGAGTTTGCTCGCGCTGCTGTTCGCCTATCTCGCCCACCAGCTGATCCTCTACCAGTAGGCCCCGGTCGCCACGCCCGCCCGCGGCCTTTGCCCGGGGCCTGGTGACGATGATCTGGACGCTCGTGATGATCAGGATGATCAGCGTCAGGATGCGCTCCACTCTCGGGATCTGGTGGAAGTAGCCGTAGATCTGGATCCCCATCGCGAGCACCTGAGCGGCCAGCGGCAGCGCGATCGCCCGCCATCCCGTCGCCTCCTCCGGCACGAGCTTGCCCGGATGGGGTTCCCACGCGGCGTAGGCCACCAGCAGCGCTCCCGCCGCCCACAGCGCGTCGTAGATGCGGTCGTGGTCGTAAGAGTGGCTTAGGACCTGAACCGAGTACACCGCGTCGGCCAGACCGGCGAGCATCAGCCCGAGCCCGAACATCAGCCACATCCGGCCCGGGCGCCAGTGCATCAGCGCGTAGACGCCGAGCGTGGCCCCGAACACCGCGGCGTCGCCCAATGGATACATGTACGCGACGACCTCGTCCAGGGTCGAGGTGTGCGAGCGCTCGGACACCGGCTGGAGGAACAGCGCCACCCAGGGCGTGGCCACGAGCACCATCACCACGATCCCGTCGACCCACCGGTGGAGCTCGAACTTCGGCACGCGGTCGTGCACGAGGAGAACCAGGGCGACGACGATCAGTGGATACCAGGCGAGCCAGAAAACGTCCGAGATGCTCGCCACCGGCGACGTCGTGCTGTGGCCAAAGCGAATGCTCCAAATCGTGTCCCCGATGGCCCAGCTGGCAATCCCGACCGCGACCAGCACCCACGGCGCACGGCTGCGCTTCGCGCGCAGCGCGCCGACGAGGCAGACCGCCGCGGCCGCATACAGCAGCGCCGCATTCAGCCAGTCGTTGAAGAAGTCATTGGTGCGGGCGCCGCCAACCCCAAGATCCTGGTGGGCGGCATAGGCCAGAGCGGCAAAACCGAGCACCGGCCAGATTAACAAGGCGCGTCGCGGGCGCGGGACTTCGCCGGCTCGGCCCCTGATGCGGATGGCCACGCGTAGACCGTACAGGCCGATAGCGCCCCAGGCGACTTCTGCAGGTTCCGCCCCCGCCGGCGGAGTCGTGACTACTGAGGTTCAGGTCGCGACGCCGATCCGGCGCAGCAGCCGCCGGGCGGCGCGTTCACCGGTGGCCACCGCGCCATCGAGAAAGCCGATGTTGTCGATCGACGTGTGCTCACCGGCAAAGAAGAATCGGCCGTCGGTGGCGCCGGCCAGATGACCGTAATTGGCGGCCTGGCCAATCCGGTAGTAGGAGTATGCGCCCCGGACCCAAGGGTCCCGCGCCCAGTGGTCCTCGTAGGCGCGACCCGTATAGGCGGCCCGCGTGCCCGGGAACACCGGCTCGAGCTGATCCAGCGCCCAGCGTACGTCGCGCGCCGGCGCCGGCCCGTGCGCCTTTCCGGTGATGCCGCCGCGCCCCACCCGTCCGCCGGGGAACGCCAGGTAGAGCGCCGGGCTGGCGTCCGGCCCGAGCTGCACGGAGTCGTCCCACGCACACGCCAAGCGCTGCCATTCGCCATACGTCGCGCCGCTGTAGCCGAGGGCCGGCCACGTCTTGTGACTCAACTCGAGGTGGATCTTGGCGTTGGTGCCCATCCCCATGGTCGCGATCACGTGACGCTTCGTCGCCGACAGCCCGGAACGGTTGAGCTCGACGTCGCGCAGCGTGCTGAACGGCAGGGCCAGCACGACCAGGTCGGCGGTTCGCTCGACGGTCTTGCCGGACACCTCGAACACGAGCCCGATCGTCCCGTCGCCGCCCTCGCGGATCGCCACCAGCACGTGATCGTGCCGGACCGCACCGCCCGGGAGCTGCCCGATCATCCCCGACACCAGCTGATCGTTGCCGCCTGCGATCTGGTAGCGCTCATCGTCGCCGGGCAGCGGGTACAGCGACGAGCGCGGGTTGCCGGCCAACAGAACGATCAGGTCGAGCGCGGACTGGTCGCTCGGGTCGCCCCCGTTCTCGGTCACCGTGTTGGCCATCATCAACTTCCCGAACCGGCTGCCGGCGCCGATCTCCGTGCCGTCCAGCCACTCGGGGACCGACATCCGATCCAGCCGCGCCGTGCCTGCCGCGCTGTTCATCTCCCGCGCGGCGGCCTGGAAGGTCCGGAAGCCGAAGTCGCGCCAGTCGGCGTTTGCCTCGGGGTATGTATAGAGACGATCGTCGATGAAGAAGACCTCCTCGCCACGGAGCAGGTCCCCACCGTTGACCACGTACTGCTTCAGGCCCAGCCGGGTCGCGAGCCCGCGCACCGCCGTCTGGTTGCTGTTGAGGAACGAGCCGCCGTGCTCGGTGATCGGCCCCGCGTTGAAGAAACCCCGCAGCGTCCAGCACCGTCCGCCGGCCCGTTCACGGTGAGCCTCGTACACAGTGCTGGCGACGGGCCCCCCGGGACTCTGTGTCCACAGCAGGTGCGCGCACCGCAGGCCGGCGAGTCCCGCGCCGACAATCGCGATCCGCGGTCGCGCCCGCGCGCGCGACCGGCTTAGAGCCCGGGCGGCCGCCGGATTGGCGGCGAGCGCAGCACCAGCGGCGACTCCGCCGGCGCCGACGAGCCACTCGCGCCTGGTGTGGCCGCCGGTCTCGGGCACCGCCCGCGCGCGATCGGCCTCGAGCGCCCCGAGGATCTCCGCCACGGGCTCGCCAGTTCTCGCCGAGCGCTCGTGGAGCGCGAACAGGCGCCGCGCCCACGCCATCCCCGGCGAGCGTGCGTTCCGTGCCCCTCGCGAACCGCTTTCGTCCATGGGGGCGACAGGTTAGACGGAGGGCGCGCTACTTTCGCTACCCGGTGAAACCAAGAATCAACTGGGCGGCTTTGAGCGGCACGTCGAGCTGAGGGCAGTGGCCGATGCCGTCGAGCACGACCCAGTCGGCTCCCGGCAGCCACTCGTGGCGATAACGGACGGCGGACCGGGGCCACGGCAAGAGCTTGTCGGCGGTGCCCCACACGATCCGTACACGGCAGGCGATGCTCTCGGCGTCCAAGGCCCAGTCTTCGCGTAGGGCCTGCTCGATCATCGGTCCCGCCGCCCGGCAGCTCGCGACCCCGACCAGCAGGTGGGCCAGGAGGTCGGGCGGCAGATGTTCGTAGTTGGTGGTGATCAGCTCCGTCGCCCGCCGGCGCCCGGCCCGCGTCGCCACCGCGGCGGCCGCGTGCGGCGCTATCTGGTTCATCTGGCCGTGGAGCGCCAGCTGCGAGCGCAGCAACTCCGCGCGACTCGCGTCGCCTTGCGCCCACCCACCGGCGGGGGCGAACGCCACCACGGTCGCCGCTCGCCCACGCGCGGCCAGCGCCAGCGCGGCGTAACCGCCGAGCGAATTGCCGACCAGATGCGCAAGCGCGAAACCCGAGGCGTCGAGCTCGCGCTCGATTGCGTCGATCAACCCCTCAGTCGAGCTGCCGGGGTCAAGCCGCGGGCCGCCCGCGTGTCCGGGGAGCGTCAGCGCGAGGACGTCATGCCGTCGCTCCAACGCCGGCAGCACGAGCTCCCACGTGCGCCAGGTATCCATGAAGCCGTGCAGGCACACCAGCGGCGTCCCGGAGCCTCCGCGGTGGGACGGTGTGAAGGGCGAGAACACGCGCGCGGGCGACGGGGAGTGGTCAGCTCGCCCAGTTCGGATTACGGCCCGGCCCCAGCTCACGAGGGCCCTGAAACGCGGGCGGTTCGCGCTCGGTCGGCGTGGCGTCCATGGTGCCATTCTCGCGCGACGGGTTGATGAGCAGCGACCCCCGTTGAGGCCTCCCAGCACCCTCGGTGCAAGAAAGCGTGCTATTGGTCGCCGTCGCGAGATTTAGGTTGCGCTTAGCGCGATACTGCACCTGACCGGCATAGCCAAGCCAGAACCCACTCACGACGAAAGGCTTGCTCATGAACACTCCGGATCAGTTCTCGGAAGATCTGTCGCCATCGCCGCCCGCGTCGGGGCTTCCGTCTCAGGCGCCACTGGGATCTCAGATGCTCGCCGTCCCCGATCCGTCCGGCCCGCCCTCGCCACCGTATCCGGCCACCCTCGAGATCGCATATCCGAGTGAGCTCAACCGCTGGTTGCCCCTGGTCAAGTGGTTGCTGGTCATCCCTCATTTCATCGTGCTCTTCTTTCTCGGCATCGCCGCCTTCTTCGCGCTGGTCGCCGGGTGGTTCGCGGTGCTGATCACCGGACGCTGGCCGCGAGGCCTGTTCGAGTTCATCGTCGGTACGGTCAGGTGGTCCTACCGGGTGCTCGTCTACTTCCACCTGATGACGGACGCCTACCCGCCGTTCTCGCTCGCCGATGACCCCGACTACCCGGTGCGCCTTGACGTGGAGTATCCCGAGCACATGGCACGCTGGCGGCCGCTCGTGCAATGGCTGTTGGCCATCCCCTACTTGATCGTCGCCGAGGTCCTCTACTGGATCACCGGCGTCCTTGTGTTCCTCGCGTTCTTCACCGTGCTGTTCACCAAGCGGATCCCGCGAGGGCTGTTCGAGCTGATGGTGCCGGGTTTTCGTTGGTACTTCCGCGGTGGCGCCTACTCCTACTTCCTGACCGACCGCTATCCGCCATTCATCTGGGGCTAGTGGCCCCGTAGGACCTCGCTCCGTCCGACGCGGATCGTCGCGTCGCCGCGGTTGCACCCTTGGGAAGTTCCATCCCTCCACGGCCGGCGATTTCTTCCCAAAAAGGGTGGATGGCCGCCGATGAGTTAACCGCCGGCGTCCGGTCTTAGGTCGAAACCTCGTGAGCAAAGGAGTCAGGGATGGGTAAGCTGGTGGTAACCGAGTTCGTGTCGGTCGACGGTGTGTTCCAGGATCCGGGCGGCGCCGAGGATTATGAGTACGGCGGCTGGACGTTCGAGTATGACCGCGGCCGCGACGGCGACCAGTTCAAGATGGAGGAGCTCCTCGAAGCGCAGGTGCAACTGTTCGGGCGGACGACCTACGAGGCGTTTGCCAAGGCGTGGCCGACCCGCGAAGGCGCGTTTGCCGACAAGATCAATGGCGGTCCGAAGTACGTCGTCTCCAACACCGTGACCGAGCCCGAGTGGCAGAACACGACGGTGATCTCGGGTGACGCCGTCGACGGCGTGTCGAAGCTCAAGGACGAGACGGACGGAGTCATACTCGTGGCCGGGAGCGGGGCGCTCGTGCGCTCGCTGCTCGCCGCCGATCTGGTCGACGAGCTGCACCTGATGGTCTTCCCCACGATCCTCGGACGGGGGAAGCGCCTGTTCGGAGACGGCGCCGATCGGCTGAAGCTGACGTTGGCGGAGACTAGGACAGTTGGCGCCGACGGCGTGCAGATCAACATCTATACGCGCCCGGCGGGGTAAGCGATCCCCCGCCCCGCCGGGACGCAGCCAGGATCACGCCGGCCGACTAGACTGGTGCGCCCCCACTGAAGACCTACCTGGGTCGACTCAGGGTGTAATTGTCAGGTGGGTAGTAAGTCTCCGGTGCGCGGTTGTTGAAGACGTGGTACGGCAGGGTGTTCACATAGTTTCACACGCGCACCACGCCGGGTGCGCTGTGATTCGCGCGCCGTTGTACTCACACGTGCCCTGCCTCGCGTATTCGTGGTGACCATCGAAATCGCGGTCTGCTGCTCGGCCTGGGACACGTGCGGACGGGCCGTGTTGGCGTCGCCTGAGCTGGCGACCGCGGTCGTTCAGCCAGCGATCACGAGAACACTCGCGACTCCGATCGCCACAGACGCAGCGGCGCGCGCACGACGCCGGTGCAAACCAGCCACGGAGCTTCCCTCCATTGATCCAGTTTTGTGTGCAATTCACGCGGCTGACCGGCGGCGACCAGACGGCAAGTTACGGCGTCCTCGCGGAGCCGATCGCGGAGGTGAAAGGACTCTAATCTTCGCGCGCTAGGATCAGCGGCTTAGACTCACGGCGAACGGACCAAGGGGCTGGTGATGTCGACCGATCAAGGCGTCTCGCTTTTGAACGCGTTCGACGACGAGGTCGCGATGACCTCCGTCCGACGGCGGGCCTTGGTGACGGTTGGGCTGGGCGAGTTTGTCGACGGGTACGCGCTGATCGTCATCAGTGGCGCGTTGCTGCAACTACAGCCCCACTTCCATCTCAATGCCGGGGAAGTTGGCTGGCTGAGCGCATCTGCGTTCTTCGGGTCGGCCGTCGGAGCCCTCTTCTTCGGCGATCTCGCCGATCGGATCGGCCGGCGTCGGGTGTTCGTGTTGAACCTGATCGCGTTCGTCGGTCTGTCGTTGCTCTCGGCGGCCATCACCCAGGTTTGGATGCTGTATGCGATTCGAGTCCTCATCGGCGTGGCGATCGGAGCGGACATCGTGGCCAGCATCGCCTTTCTGGCCGAGCTATCGCCGAAGGGGTCGCGTGGCGGGTGGACGGGGGCGATGCCTCAGATCACATGGTCGCTGGGCGCGATGTGCGCGATCCTGCTCGACGCCGCGCTGTTTGCCTGGGTTGGCTCCGGCGCCTGGCGGCTGATGTTCGCCGCGGGCGCGCTGCCGGCCATATTCGTGTTCTGGATGCGCCGGTCCCTGCCGGACTCCCCCCGTTGGCTGCTCGCGCATGGCCGCGTCGACGACGCGATCAACGCCTTTGAGCAGCTCGGGCTCACGGTCATCGATCGGTCGCGGTTTGCGCAGGCCGCCGCCCGGTTGGCCGCGCCCTCCCGGGCGCCGGTGAAGTCCACGGTCGGCGAATGGCTGGCGCCTTACGCGAGGATCTTCGCCAAGCCGTGGCGCAGCGCCGGCCTGTTCGCGATCCTGATGATCGGCTTGATTCCGCTCAACGGGATCGGGCAGAGCGTCCTCGGACCCTATGTGCTCAAGCAGTTCGGCCACCTGAGCGCGACCGGCGCGCTGCTCGGCGGCGCCGTGATCTGGGTCGGGGCGATCCTCGGCTCGTGCCTGGCCTGGAAGATCGTCGACCGGCTCGGCCGGATCACCTCGCTCGTCGCCGCCCTGGTCGGGTTCGTCGTCGTCTACGTGCTGATGGTGACGGTCGCGTTCGGCACCGCGGGACTCGTGCCGCTGTTCTGTCTGTTGGGGGTGGTCACCTGGTTCGGGGCGTCGGCCACTTGGCCGCTGCCCTCCGAGCTTTTGCCGACCGCGGTCCGCGGGCGCGCTCAGGGCCTCGGTAGCGGCCTGCAGCGCGTCAGCATCGGCGTGAACGTCCTACTCGTGCCGCCGCTGCTCAATCTGCTCGGGTTTCGCGGCGTGGTACTGCTCGCCACCGGCGTGTCCGTCGTGCTGATTCCGTTCGCGCTGTGGGGCCGTCGTCACGAGCCGGCGGGCAAGTCGATCGACCTCGCCAGCGGTGATCACCAGTTGACCGCGCCACGTGAGGCGGTGGCGGAGCGGGCGCTGGCGCCTAACTGACCAGCGTCTTAGACTGGGCGGGCCCCGCGGCCGCCGCGAGCCGCTCCGGCGCCTGTTCTGCGGTGTGGTTCATCGCCAGCGCGATGGCTCCCAAGACCTCGGCCTTCGCTCCTAGCTCTCCGAGCGCCACCGTGTACTTGTGGCCGGATGCCGGCGAGAGCCACTGGTCGAGCGAGTCGCGGATATTGTCGAGCAGACCCTCGCCCGCCGGCGCCAGCTCGCCGCCGATGATCACCAGCCCGGGGTCAAGCAGTCCGCACACGCCGGCGAGCGCTCGGCCGACCGCGCGACCGGCGTCAGCGACGAGCCTGACCGCACCCGGATCCCCAGCGTGGAACAGCGAGATCACCTCATCGAGGCTGATACCCGGGCCGTGGGTCTGTCGCAGCGCACCGGTCAGCGCCGCCCCTCCCGCGACGGTCGCCAGGCACCCCCGGTTGCCGCACCGGCACACCTGCCCTTCGGGGTTGACCACGATGTGCCCGAGCTCGCCGGCGGTCCCCGTCTGGCCCTGGTAGATCTTGCGGTCGATGATGACGCCGCCTCCGATCCCCTCCGACAGCATCACGTAGAAGATGTTGCGAAACGCCCGTCCCGCCCCGAACGTCGCCTCGGCGAGCGCTCCGAGGTTCGCGTCGTTACCGAGGTGGACTGGAACGCCGAACTCCGTCGCGAGCGTTTCCTGCACGTCGATCTCCGACCAAGCGGGGAAGATCACCCCGGAGGCGAAGCCCGGCAGGTCGGTCCGGACCGGCGCCGAGACGGCGACTCCGGTGGCGATCATGCGATCCGACGGAAGCTCGGCCTCGGCCAGCAAGGCGGGGACCATACGCTTGGCGATCGCCAGCGCTTCGATCGCCTCGTGGGCGACCTCGAGCCGGTCGCTGCGGGCGTCAACCAGCAGGTTGCCGATGCGGTTGGCGATCGCGACCCGGACGCTTTCACGGCCGAAGTCGATGCCGACGAAACCGCCCGATGAGGGGTCGAGGGTCAGCGTGGTGGGCGGGCGCCCGCCGCTCGGCGACGGCGCGTGGCGCGCCGAGTCGAGCTGCTCGACCACGACGCCTTCGGCGAGCAGCTTGGCGACCAGGCTCGATACGGTCGTGCGCGAGAGCCCGGTCTCCCGCGCGATGTCGGCCTGGCTGGCGGCACCCCGGACATGCAGCACGTCGAGCACGCGTGCACGGTTGTTCGCGCGGAGGGATCTCAGCGACCCGGGGGAGTTCGCCATCGCTCCAAATCGTATCAGTAGTCCGAATGAACCTGGGCGGACTAGTTGCAGAGTTTGTACTTGACACGGACAAACTCCTCAACTATTCTCCACATGGAAGCCGAATAAACCGGCGTTCCGCAGGAGAGGCGGGCAAGCCCCCAGGAGGGCGGCCGCCTCTCGGGACCACACACTTGGGCAGTTTGGGGGAGGTCAACCCTATGTTTACCGGGGTAATGGGCGTCCGCATGCAAGAAAACGATCGCCAGATGGCACCCGCTGCCTTCGCCGACCATGCAGGCTTCCTCGATCTGCTCGAGCCAGCCGACCGGGCGACGCTGTACGCCGTCGGCCGCAAGCTCACGGCCCCCCAGGGAGCAGTCCTGATCTACGAAGGAGAGCCGGGTGACCGCGTGATCATCCTCCTCGCGGGTCGGGTCAAGGTCACACGCGTCAGCGAGCACGGCAAGGAATCCCTGCTCGAGATCTGCGACCCCGGAGAGCTGCTCGGCGAGATCTCCTACATCGACGGCGACGCCCAACTCGGCACCGTCACCGCGCTGGAACCGGTCGAACTGCTGGCGATTCCCTCCTCTACGTTCCGCGCCCATCTCGAGCGCGCGCCCCACATCGCCACCGCGCTCCTCCTCCTGATGGCGCAGCGATTGCGCGAGACCACCGTCCGCCACGCCCAATACGCCGGCTCGGACGCGCTGGGCCGCCTCGCCGCCCGCCTCACCGAACTGGCCGACCGCTATGGCCAGCAGTGCGATCAAGGGCTGGCGGTCACCCTCCCGCTGTCCCACGACGATCTCACCGCGTGGACCGACGCCTCGCGGGCCAGCGTCGCCAAGGCCCTGCAAACCTTCCGCCAACTCGGGTGGATCGAGACCCACCGACGGCAGATCATCATCCGAGACCGAGAGGCGTTGAGGACTCGCGCGACATGACGGGCGCGCGACGGGCGGCAAAACCGTCCCCGTACTAAGCAGGGCCGCCGACTGGCGGCCCCCGGATGTCGCCCCCCGCGAGCTCGGCCGCGTCGAGCGCGGCGAGCGGGCGCACGGTCAGCGAGCCCGGCCTCGCCCGCATCGTCGGTCAGCAGTCGCGCCATCGCCGCGGGCGCGTCTAGACCCTCCTTCAGTACAGCCAGGCCTCGAGGGCCGAACGCGACGTCAAGGTTGACCTGGGTGGCCACGGCGCCCACGCCCGGCATCGCTAACGGCACAACCGGACCGACCGAGAACCAGTGCGACTGAACGGCCAGACCGAGTTCACCGGTGGCCGGATCGCGGGCGACGATCGAGTAGGTCATCGGTCGAGGATTCAGCCACCGGACGGGATCGCGCGACTAGAGAGGATTGAGCGACTCGGTGAAGCGGCCGGCTAAGACGCGCCGTACTGCTCGGTGGCGTAGCCAAGCAGACCGCGCTCCTCGAGCCGCTGCACCGGCGCGCGGAACGTCACCTGAACCACTCCCGGGTGGCGTCCGATCTCGATCGCGCCCGCGATCGTGGCCCGGTTCTTCACCTCCCCCAGCGACAGTCCCAACAACTCGGCCGCCCGGGCGAGCCCGTTGTCGGTGGCGCTGTTCAGGTCCGGTCCGGTCCCGACGACCGAGATCGGCAGCGACTCCTCGACCTCGCCCATGCCGTAGCGGCGACCCACGGCGAGCGCCCGCGTCCGCTCCTCGTTCGACAGCGGCCGAGCCAGGAACGGCAGATCCTCCGCGACCGGGAACAGGATCGGGCCATCGATCGGGAGGTTCTTGATCAGCTCGACCTGAAGGGTCACCGTGCCCGACACGTCGCAGGTGTGGCCGGCGATCTCGCCGTCGCCCTGCAGCGCGTGCATGTCGCCGAGATAGACGCCGCCGCCGTCGAGCTTGACCGGACAGAGCAGGATCGACCCGGCCCGCACCGCGTCGATGTCCATGTGGCCGTCGGTCCGGTGGTCCTCGAGCTCTTGCGCGGTCAGCGCGTACTCGTGCTGGGCGCCGATCAAGAACGAGCCGAAGTCGCCGGCGTTGTGAGAGTCCGGTATGGCGATCGATGGCGAGGTGCCGAGCTGGCCCAGGAACGGCCGCAGCCGCGTGGCCAGCGCGACGATGTCGTGCGGCGCGAAGGTGAGGATCGGGTTCTGCGCCGATTTGTCGGGCAACGCCGCGAACCGCGCGGCCTCGCCGGCGAACCCCTCGGCCGCCTCCTGGGGCACGGTCACGCCCACGGAACGGAGGTCGTCGAACGCGATCGTGTAGCCGTTGCCGAACGTGAACGGCGTCGCGTCCGCGCCGCAGTTCGCACACCGGATCGCCTCCGGCCCGATCCCCTCGATCCGCGTCTCGGGCCACTGCGCCCCACACCCTGGGCACACCGGCGCGCAGAACGGGTCGCCGTTGAACCGGCCCTCCATCGGCTGATCGGTCCCCGAGGCGGTGGCCAGCGAGGTCACCTCGATGTCCTTGATCCGGATCGCGATCGCGTCACCTGGCACCGCGCCCGCCACCGCGACCGGCTGGCAAACCTCGTGGCCCCCACGGATCGACGGGGTGATCATCGGTCCCCAGCAGCCGGGGGTCGAATTCCAGACGATGTGGCCGCCGCTCGCCACCGGACCGAGCATCTCCACCTCGGGACCGAGCAGACCATTGGTGAACGTTTCGACGAAGACGGTCTGGTGGGCCTGCTTGACGCCGGCCTCAGCGGGTTCGATGGCCATGACCTGCTCCCTTCATGATCGTTGGACGGATATTCAGCGCATTTGATCGGCTGCGGCCGTAGGCGACGGCGCCCCCCGCCACCGGCGTCAGCACCCCCAGCTCATCGCCGTCCTTCAGCGTCTGCGCGCGCTCGACGTGGGCGCCTCCGAGGACCGGCAGGGCCGAGCGGAGCGCCGGCGCCAGCTCGGGGTGATCCGTGGCCAGGCACGCGAACAGATCGTCGACGGTGGAGCCGTCGGGAAGCTCGAGTCGCAGCCTCGGCGCCGGCGAGAACCGCGCGATGCCATTGCCAAGTCGAATCCGAACTTCCACGATGAGCGCTCCCGAGGCGAGAGTTGCTGGGTCAGGCGATCTTAGATCGGCTCCGGTCGCCACGCAAAGGCGCCCCCCCGATGGGCGCGGCGCGCCTCCCAGCGCGTCGTGGCCGTCTCAGATGATCTGGATCCAGCCGCGCTCGACCGTCCGCAGGCGCTGGAGCTTGACGATCATGTTCTCGCCCTTGAACGTGTCCGCGCCCTTGCCGCCATACATCACCGCGTTCCCGTTGCTGTCTTCCATCACGGTCCTGCCCGTCCCGGCGGTCAGGTAATTGGTGCCCAGGTGGCCTCCGATCAGCGTGTCGGCGCCCGGACCGCCATAGAGCAGGTTCTCGCCCGTGCCGCCGATCTCGCGCGTCGGGCCGCGGCCCGCGTAGACGATGTCCAGTGCCCCATTGTTGGTATAGATCGTCCCGCCGGCGTTCGACCCGAGGATCTCGTCCGAGCCGGACGGAGTGTACAACGGCCCCCCGGCGTCGGGTATGCATACCACGGACACGCAACACCAACCGAGCTCAGGAGGTCGATGATCGCGCCGCTATCCGCCGTCGCCGCGCCGGGGTCGCGAGCGGCACCGAGCCCGGGCATCGGCCCCGCGAGCAGCCAATCCCGGCCGTCGGAAGCGGCGAGCGACGCATCGACCGCGGATGCGTTGGCCTTCTGCTCGCTCAGCGGCGGGCTCGTGGGCTTGACCCAGCTCGCCACCGGCTTGTTGCAATGCGTCCGAGTAGACGTAGATCTCGGCGTACCCGGTGGACGTGAAATTGCTCTTCTTGTCGGTATAGCTGGCAGTGTTCCAGCAGATCAACCCCTGGCCGTCCGGGCAGAGGGGGCGTACTTGTGTACCGCGCGTGTACGCGACGGCGGTCGCGCGTATGTGGACTATCCGGGCGTGGGGGGCGGTACCCGGCGCGCGGTGTAGCTCGTGCCGCTACATGGCGACCCGCTGATGAGCACCGTCCCGGCGAACCTCCGGTCGGCGAAGTGGCCGTTGACACGGACGGTGGCGCGGTAGTGACTCTGCTTCACGATCGCGCCGGTCGACGTCGTCGTGATCCGGTTGACCTTCGCGTTGCCGCTGAAGTTGAACGCACCGTGGTGGAAGGGAATGATGGCGCTGTCCCAATCCTCGGTCACCACGTGACTCCCACTCGGCCGCCCGCAGTCGGCCTGCACCGCGCCCGTCGTCGTCGGATCATCGACGTGGATGGTGATCTCGAGGTGGCCCGACCCGGGGAGCAACTTGCTCCCCGAATAGGCACCGAATCGAGGCCCAGCCGCGCTCGCGAGCCCGGTGGCGCCCGTCAGCGCCAACACGAACGACGACCCGATCGCGACCGTCACCCGGCGCGCCGCCACCCCACTACCTGCCCACCACTTGCCGTCCATCATCGCTCCTTGTCAGCTCGAGACCCCAAGCACATCGTAGTGGTGGGCGCCGTCGTCTGCGCCGGGAAGATTGACGCTCGGCGAGAAACGAGCGGGTCCCGGGTGCGACCGTCGTTTTTCAATCGCCACCGTCCCCGGTCGACGCTGGGACGGGCAGCCGCGGCGACTCCCTCCGAGAAGTATTCGCGCCCTCGAAGCGCGGAAGCGTGGCGAACTCCCGCAAAGGGTGTACCACGCGGATCGCGTTTCCGCGGAGCCTGTGTATCCACATCGCTGGCAGTCTTCCGGCGGAGCCTGCGCATCTAAGCGACACTATTCGTCGTTTACATGCGCAGCCTCTCGGGGCGGGCGCGAACTTCCCGAGTTCCGGCGCCCATCCGACTTGACCGCTCGGGCCCCATCGCGGCAGGTCGGAGACGTCTCCGCGGAAACGCCCCAGGCCGGCGCACAAATCCCATTCAGGCGGGCGGGGGTCGGGCAGGCGCTCAACTTCGTCACTTTTGTCCAGGCCCTCTGAACAAAGGTGGCTGAGTTCGCGGAAAAGCGGTCAGATGCGAGACGCGAAGGTTGAGCCGAGGGGGAGCGAAGTGGACAGCCGGCTCCGTGGAAACGCCCGCCGAGGAGCCTTGTGGCGGACCTGGGGGAGGTGTGAGCAGTTGTTGGGCGGGTAGCGCGTCGGTCGTCGTCAGGCAAGCCGCCGCGGTTGCCCGCTGCGAGGCGCTAGGCGCTGTCGGAGTTGGAGGCCGTCGGGCGGCTTGGCTGCCGCCGCCACGCCGCGCTGTTTAGCCAGGAGGTCGGGGCGCCGGAACGCCCGAGCTCCGCGGAGGAGGAACTCCGACCCCGCCGGCCCGTAGCGAACTTCGGCATCTTCCCGCCACCCCCCGGCCGAAGTTGCCAAGGTTCGCGGCCGCGGTGCACTGTTCACTGTGAGAGTCACGGAAGGGTTCATGAAGCTCGTTGGCCACCAGACATCGAACGGTCGCGTCTCGGTTCAATCCCTCTGAAACTAAATGCGAAAGTTAGTTGAATGCGTCGGCGACACTCCCCCAGTGGTCCACTACGCCGGGGACGCCCTAGCCTCGATTCGTCAGTAGGGGTTGTGTTGGGGCGGTCGGTGGTGAGTCGGGTGGTGGCTGTTGTGGCCGGGCGATGGTGAGGTGGTCGTATTGATGTGTGATGGCGGGATCGAGCTGTCGGTCGGCGGACTGGCGTGGGGTTTCGGGCAGGGGTCAGCGTTCGTAGCGCCCCCGTCGTCCTCGTGGTCGCGCGGGTTGGTTCACCCGCTGGCGGGCAGAGATCGGAGACGTTCGAAGGCGGCCTGGATCGCTGCGGTCCACGGCCAGTCGGCGGGGAGGTGCAGCGTCGACTGGCGGGCGTGGCGGGTGAGTTGGCCGGCGACGTCAAGGATTCTGTAGCGCGGTCGTTTGCGCTCGCAGATCCGGTGCTCGCCGTCGAGTGTCAGCTCTTGCGTCCGGACCAATCACGTCTTATGCGGCAAGAGCGAGCTCTAGCCAGGCGGCGTTAAGCACTGGAAGCGGTGGCCATCCAGATCGGTGAAGGACAGTTGCGCGCCCGGGTGCGGCCGCTCGCGGCGGCAGATCAATCTGGTGCCCTCGGGCCAGTCGGGCAGGTTGACCCGGCCGGTTAGCTCGCTCACCCACGCCCCGTCTTGCGGTTCACGGTCCTGGTCGATCGCTGGCCGCCATTCCGATTGCGGCAGCGAAATCAGCGTTTCGCGGACCGGCTCGGTGAGCGGGTACCCGAACGAGAAGCGGATCGCGCACTCACGGCAGGCGTCGGCGAGATCGTGACTGGCGCCAGCCGAGTCTGAGCGGACGAGGATCTCGCCGTCCAGCGCGCTGGCCTGCAGTTAGCGCCAAGTCCAACAGCGCCAGGTGATCCTCGGCGTCGTTCGCCCTCGCGTTCCCGGGCCAGCGGTGTTCGCGGCGGCCAAGTGCGGCGTCCTGAGAATCCCGGCGAGCACCTCCCGGCGTCGCGAGCAGCCGCCCCGGTCCGGCGAATCGCAGCAGCTCCACCTCCCAGATCGAAAGCACCACGCGCCGCGCCGTCGAGACAGACGCGACCTCCTCGAACAGCGGCGACTGTCCAGCGAGCGCCGCGAGATCCGACACGCACCGACGGCCGTCCGCGAGCATCACCGCCAAGTCGCAGAACACCCTGCCAGGCTGATGCCCGCTACGGCGCCGGCGTGTACCCGCCAACGCCTCACAGTGCCCAGCGATCAACCCAACGCGATCAGCGACCAGCGCCAGCAACGCGGTTCCCGCGCGCGAACACAAATCGGTGCCGTCCGCCATCACATCTACCGTTCTGTCCGACTAATGTCGCATCACCTTCAAGGTGAACCTCCTGAGCAGGGGGGTCGGAGACTCAACATCCCGATCCTCCCTGCTCAGGCGGACGTTTCACACCCACCAGACGCGGGCGCTACTGACGAATCCAGGCTAGGCGTGTCACTGAGACTCCGACACGGGATCCGGAAGAGTGACCGGCCCACAAAATCTCGAGGGCCGACAATCCTCCCACGCACCGATCGAGTTCCGTACTCCACCTCCCAGTGCCACGACCATCCCGCCCGGAGGTCGGGCGCTCCAGCGCCCCGACCTCACTTCCACCCGGGGCGGCTTGGCTGACGACGACCGACGCGCTACCCGCCTGACAACCGCTCGCGACTCCGCGCCGAAAGGTGCTCATCAGCGCCGTCAGGTGGAGGGCCCGCTCCCCGAAACCGCCCGCCTGGATGGGATTCCCGCCCCCGCTCTCATCATTTTCTCATGTTCCGAGAGCTACTACTCGTCCATGACGACGGCTGTTCTCCAGGTCGCAGCCGGCGCGGAAGGCGCGCTCACCAAAGCCCGCGACCATCTGTTGGCGCTTCAGCACCCGGAGGGCTGGTGGAAAGGCGAGCTGGAGACGAACGTGACGATGGACGCCGAGGACCTTCTGCTGCGCGAGTTCCTGGGCGTTCGCGACCCCGCCGCTACCGAGCGCTCGGCGGCGTGGATCCGCTCGCGCCAAAATGCTGACGGCTCGTGGAGTCAGTTCAGTGGCGGCCCGGGCGACCTCTCGACGACGGTCGAAGCCTATGTGGCGCTGCGGCTGGCCGGCGATCCGCCCACTGCGCGGCACATGCGGGCGGCCGCTGAGTTCGCGCGCGCCCTTGGTGGCTTGCAACGGACGCGCGTGTTCACCCACATCTGGCTCGCCTTGTTCGGCGCCTGGCCGTGGGAACAGGTACCGGCGCTGCCGCCGGAGATGATGCTGCTGCCCGCCTGGGCGCCGCTGAACCCTTACGACTTCGCCTGCTGGGCGCGCCAGACGATCGTGGCGCTCAGCGTGGTGCTCTCCTACCGCCCCCAGCGCCCGCTGCCGTTCGCGCTCCCCGAGCTCGACGGGCCGCAGGCGTGGTCGCCACCGGTCGGCGCCACCGCCGCCGGCCGGGCGCTGGTGGCGCTCGACCGCGTCCTCCACGTCTATCAGCGCCGCCCGCAGCGCCGGCTGCGGGAGTTGGCACTGGCTCGCGCGGAGCGCTGGATCGTCGACCGCCAGGAGGCCGATGGCTCGTGGGGAGGAATCCAGCCGCCGTGGGTGTATTCACTGATCGCCTTGCACCTGCGCGGCTATCCGCTCGACCACCCGGTGATGCGCCGCGGCTTCGACGGGCTCGAGTCATTCACGATCGAGGAGCCGGGCGTCCGGCGCTTGGAGGCCTGCCAGTCGCCGGTGTGGGATACCGCGCTGGCGGTGATCGCGCTGGCCGACGCCGGCGTTCCGAGCGACGACCCGGCGCTGGTTCGCGCCACCGATTGGCTGCTCGACCAGCAGATCCTCGCCCGCGGCGACTGGGCGATCAAGCGCCCGCGCCTCGATCCAGGGGGCTGGGCGTTCGAATTCGAGAACGCGAACTACCCCGACATCGACGACACCGCCGAGGTCGCGCTCGCGCTGCACCGTGTCGGGCATCCCGGTGGCGACCGCCTCCGGCGCGCGATCGAGCGCGGCGCCTGGTGGGTCGAGGGGATGCAGAGCTCCGACGGCGGATGGGGCGCGTTCGACGCCGACAACTGCCGCGCGATCGTGCGCGACCTGCCGTTCTGCGACTTCGGCGAGGTGATCGACCCTCCGAGCGCGGACGTGACCGCGCATGCGATCGAACTGCTGGCGGCGCTCGGCCGTCCGAATCCCCGCGGCGTCGATTGGCTGCTCGCCGCCCAGGAGGACGACGGCTCGTGGTTTGGCCGCTGGGGCGTCAACCACGTCTATGGCACCGGCGCCGCCGTCCCGGCGCTGATCGGCGCCGGGATCCCACCGGGCGATGAGCGCATCCGGCGCGCCGTCGGCTGGCTCGAGGCCCATCAGAACGCCGACGGCGGCTGGGGCGAGGACTGTCGCTCCTACGACGATCCGGCGTGGATCGGTCGCGGCGAGAGCACGGCGTCGCAGACGGCGTGGGCCCTGCTGGCCTTCGACGCGGCTGGTCAGCATTCGCTCGCCGCCCGCCGCGGGATCCGCTGGCTGGTGACCACGCAACGGGACGACGGCAGCTGGGATGAGCCGCAGTTCACCGGCACCGGGTTCCCGTCCGATTTCTACATCAACTACCACCTCTACCGGCTCGTATTTCCGGTCATGGCCCTGGGGCGGTGCGCGCGATGGTGACCGTCACAGCCCCAACCATGCCGACCCGCGACGCTGTTATGGTGCAGTCCCGCGAGGAGAACTTCCCCGTCGCGCTGTGGCTGGTCGGCCCTCGCACACGGCGCCACCTCCTGGCGATCTACGGCTTCGCCCGCCTGGTCGACGACATCGGCGACGAGGTCGACGGCGACCGCTTGGCCCTGCTGGATCAGATCGAGGCCGAGCTCGACCAACCGATTCATCCGCTGATGCGAGAGCTCGCTCGTACGAAACGCCAGTGCAACCTGCCGCGCGGGCCATTCCTGCGTCTGATCGAGGCCAACCGACGCGACCAGTTCGTCACCCGCTACGACACCTTCGATGAGCTGCTCGACTACTGCCAGCTCTCCGCCGCGCCCGTCGGCGAGCTCGTCCTGCACGTGTTCGGCGACGCCACCGAGGAGCGGATCGCACTCTCAGACAAGCTGTGCGCCGGACTCCAGGTGATCGAGCATCTCCAGGACGTCGACGAGGACCGCGCCCGCGGACGGGTGTACATCGGCGACTTCAACGCACCCGCCCACGCCAGAGCGCTGCTCGGAGCGGGGCCGCCGCTCGTGCGACGGCTGACCGGACGCGCGCGCCTCGCGGTGGCGGGCTTCCTGGCCGGAGGCCGAGTCGCACTGGACGCGATCGACGGCCGGCCGCGCCACTTCGCGCCGGCCTACCTGGAGGCGGTGCTCGGGCGATGAGAGTGCCGGCCCTCGAGCTCGAGTTCGCCTACCGCGCCTGCGAGGACATCACCCGGCGCGAGGCGGCGAACTTCTATTACGGGATCCGGCTGCTGCCGCGCGACAAGCGCGAGGCGATGAGCGCGGTCTACGCGTTCGCGCGGCGGGTGGACGACATCGGCGACGGCGACGGAGATCGGCCGACGAAGCTGGCTGCGCTCCAAGCCGAGCGCGACAGCCTGGCCGTGATCGCCGAGGGCGCGAGCAACGGGGGCCACGCGCCGGCGACGTGGTGGGCGGACTCGGTGGGCGTGGCCCTGGCCGATGCGCATACGCGCTTCGACCTCCCGCTCGAGGCACTTGAGCTGCTGATCGAGGGCGTCGAGCTCGACGTGCGTGACACGCAGTACGAGACCTTCGACGAGCTCGTTGTCTACTGTCGCGACGTGGCCGGCTCGATCGGGCGCCTGTGTCTGGCGATCTTCACCGCCGGCGACGGGAACGGCCACGCTCGGCTGGCCGACGACCTAGGCGTCGCCATGCAACTGACGAACATTCTCCGCGATGTGCGCGAGGACTATGAGCACGGCCGCGTGTACCTGCCGGCGGAGGATCTTCGCTCGTTCGGCTGCTCGGCCCCGACCGAACTCACTCCCGAGCTGATCCGCTTCGAGGCCCTTCGCGCGCGCGAGTGGTTCGACCGGGGGCTGGGCTTGGTCGACGTGCTCGACCCGCGCAGCGCCTCCTGCGTGCTGGCGATGACCGGGATCTACCGCCGCATCCTCGACCGGATAGCGCGCCAGCCGGACGAGATCCTGCAGCGGCGGATCTCGTTGCCAACCTGGGAGAAGGCGTGGCTCGCGGCGCGCAGCCTGGCGGGGGTGAGGACGTGAAGCGGATCGTCGTCGTGGGGGGCGGGCTGGCCGGCATCTCCGCGGCCCTCGATTGCGCGCGCGCCGGCGCCGCGGTCACCGTGCTCGAGTCCCGCGGCCGCCTCGGTGGCGCCGCCTATTCGTTCACCCGCGAGGGCATCGTCGCCGACAACGGGCAGCACGTGTTCCTGCGCTGCTGCACGGCCTATCGCGGGCTGCTAGACGAGATCGGAGCCGCCGGCCTCGTCACGCTGCAGCCGCGGCTGGCGATCCCGGTGCTCGGCCCTGGCGGTCAGACGGCCTGGCTGCGCCGATCGGGGCTGCCGGCGCCGCTGCATCTCGCGGGATCGCTCGTGCGCTACCAGTTCCTCGGCCTGCGTCAACGGGTGTCGCTGGCCCGCGCGATGCAGGCTCTCCGGGGCGTCGACCCCGACCACCCGGCGGCCGATGCGCGGTCGTTCGGCGACTGGCTGGTCGAGCACGGTCAGGGGGCGGAGGCGATCGAGTCGATGTGGGAGCTGATCGCGCGCCCGACGCTCAACCTGTTGCCGGCCGATGCCTCGCTTGCCCAGGCCGCATACGTGTTCCAGCAGGGCCTGCTGAACGATGCGGCGGCCGGAGACGTCGGCTACGCCCGCGTTCCGCTCGGCGAGATCCACGATCGCCCGGCCCGGCGCGCGCTCGCGCAAGCCGGCGTCGAGGTCCGCCTGCGTCACGGCGCGACCGCGATCGTGCTGGGGGGCGACGGCTTCCGCGTCGAGCTCAGCGGCGTCCCATCCGTCCACGCCGACGCCGTGATCCTCGCCGTTCCCCACGACCGCGCCGCGCGAGTGCTGCCTCCCGAGGCCGGAATCGACCGCGCACGGCTGGCCCGTCTCGGCACCTCACCGATCGTCAACCTGCACGTCGTCTATGACCGGCCCGTGCTCGAGCATCACTTCGCCGCGGGCGTGCGCACGCCGGTCCAGTGGGTATTCGATCGCACCGAAGGCGCCGGCCTCGAGCGTGGGCAATACCTGGCCATCTCGCTGTCGGCTGCCGACGCGGAGCTCAACTCGACGGTCGACGACCTTCGCGCCCGTTTCCTGCCCGCGCTAGCCGACCTGCTGCCGGCCGCGCGCGACGCCGCGGTCGAGACGTTCTTCGTCACGCGCGAGCACGCCGCCACGTTCCGTGCCGCGCCGGGCGCGCGCGCCTTGCGCCCGCGGCCGAGCACGGAGATCCCCGGCCTCGTGCTCGCCGGGGCATGGACCGATACGGGCTGGCCCGCGACGATGGAGGGCGCCGTGCGGAGCGGGCAGGCAGCGGCGCTGGCCGCATTGGCCGCGCCGACCCGAAGCGCCGAACCGGTCACGGCGGTGGCGGTATGACCGGTCTCACCGTGCTCGCGCCGATGTCCGTCGAGGCCCGCGCCGTCCGAGCCGGGGCTCCCTGGGCGCGCGTGCACAGGGTCGGAATGGGACCGCGGAAGGCCGCGCGCAGTTCCCACGTGGTGGAGGGAGGCGCGGTGCTGATCGCCGGCTTCGGCGGCGCGCTCGACCACGAGCTCGAGCCGGGCGACGTCGTGCTGGCGAGCGAGCTGCGCGGCCCCACCGGCACGACGCCGTGCCCCGACCCTTCGATCCTGGCCGGGGTCCTGCGCCGCGGCGGGCTGCGGGTCCGCGTTGGCCCGATCGCCTCGAGCCAACGGCTGGTGGTGCGGGAGCGCCGGCGGATGTTGCAGCGGACCGGCGCGCTCGCCGTCGATATGGAGTCGGCCTGGCTGGCTCCCGCCACGCGCGCTCAACCGCTGGTCACGCTGCGGGTCGTGCTCGACACCCATCGCCAGGAGCTGCACCGCCCGCTGCGCACGCTGGCCGGCGCCGCCGTCGCCTACCGGACGCTGCGCCGCGCCTGCGAGCTCGCCGAGGACTGGGCCCGCGCGCTGGGTCCGCGCGAGGTCGTGCTCGCCTCGCCGCGCGCATCGTGCGCCGGGGTCGTCAGGGCGGTGGAGGTGGTCGAGCGCACGCTGGCTGATCGCGGGGCGCCGGTCTACGTGCGCAAGCAGATCGTGCACAACGCGCAGGTGGTATCCGACCTCGAACAGCGAGGCGCGATCTTCGTCGACGAGGTGGACGAGGTGCCGCTCGGTGCGACGGTGATCTTCTCCGCCCACGGCGTCTCCCCCGGGGTGCGAACCGCCGCCGAAAAGCGCCGTCTCAACGTGATCGACGCCACCTGCCCGCTGGTGGCCAAGGTCCACGCCGAGGCGCGGCGATTCGCCGGCTCGGGGTTCGACATCGTGCTCGTGGGCCACGAGGGGCACGAGGAGGTCGAGGGGACGTTCGGCGAAGCGCCCGCGCGGACGCACGTGATCGCCACCGCGGACGAGGTCCATCGCCTGCAGGTCGAGGATCCAGAGCGCGTCGCCTACCTGACCCAGACGACCCTCGCCATCGATGAGACGGCGGGCGTGGTGGACGCGCTGCGCGACCGGTTCCCGGCGCTGGTCGGACCCGCCTCGAGCGACATCTGCTACGCGACGCAGAACCGGCAGGACGGCGTCCGGGCGCTGGCCTCCGATTGCGACGTCGTGCTCGTGGTCGGATCGGGCAACTCGTCCAACTCACGCCGCCTGGTTGAGGTGGCTCAGCGCGCCGGCGCCCGCGCGGCCCTGGTCGAGAACGGCACCGGGATCCCGCCCGAGCTGCTCATCGGCTCACGGCGGGTCGGCCTGACCGCCGGCGCCTCGGCGCCAGAAGCCCTGGTGGAAGGCGTCGTGCGCGCGCTCGACGGTCTCGGCGGTGCCACGGTGAGCGAGCGCGCCGTGGCCCACGAGGACGTCCTCTTCAAGCTCCCCCCAGAGGCCCGTCCCAAGAGGTGACCCGATGCCCGTTCCCATGAGGCAGTCAGTGCGGATGGCCGCATATCTGGCCGAACAGAAGCTGCGCCGCCGAGAGAAGTTCCCGTTGCTGGTCGAGCTCGAACCGCTGTTCCAGTGCAACCTCGAGTGCGCCGGGTGCGGCAAGATCCAGCAGCCCGACCACGTGCTGCGCCGGCGGATGCCGGTCGAGCAGGCGGTGGCGGCGATCGAGGAGTCCGGCGCGCCGATGGTCTCGATCGCCGGCGGCGAGCCGCTCATCCACCCCGAGATCGACGAGATCGTGCGCCAGCTGATCGCCCGCAAGCGATTCGTCTACCTGTGCACGAACGCGATCCTGATGGAGCGCAAGCTCGACCTCTTCGAGCCGTCGCCGTATTTCGCCTGGGCCGTGCACATCGATGGCCTGCGCGAGCGCCACGACGAATCGGTCTGCCGCGACGGCGTGTTTGACAAGGCCGTGACGGCGGTCCGGGCCGCCCAGGAGCGCGGCTTCCGCGTCACCACGAACACGACGTTCTTCACCCACGACACGCCGGAGGCCGTCCGCCGCGTGCTCGACTACCTCAACGATGAGCTCAAGGTCGACCAGATGATGATCTCGCCGGCCTACGCCTATGAGAAGGCGCCGGACCAGGAGCACTTCCTCGGCGTGCGCCAGACCCGTGAGCTGTTCCGGGCCGCCTTTGCCGGCGGTCGCCGTAAGCGCTGGCGGCTGAACCACTCGCCGCTGTTCCTCGACTTCCTCGAGGGCAAGGTGGACTTCGGCTGCACGGCGTGGGGGATTCCCAGCTACTCGCTGTTCGGATGGCAACGGCCGTGCTATCTGATGGCCGACGGCTACGCGAGCACGTACCGGGAGCTGCTGGAGACCACGGACTGGGACGCCTACGGCCGAGGACGCGACCCCCGGTGCGAAAACTGCATGGCGCACTGCGGGTACGAGCCCACCGCCGTGCTGGCGACGACTCGCTCCCTGAAGGAGTCCGTGCGGGCGCTCGTGCAAAGCTAATGCGGTGCGTGTTCTTGTCGTAGAGGACGAGGCGAAGCTGGCCGCGCTGCTGCGCCAAGGGTTGCGGCGGCGCGGAATGGGCGTCGATGTGGCGAGCAACGGTGACGAGGCGGTGATGCGCGCCACCGCCACCGACTACGACTTGATCCTGCTCGATGTGCGGCTCCCGAGGCGTGACGGATTCGAGGTCTGCCGGTACTTGCGCGCGCACGACGTGTGGTCCCCGACGCTGATGCTGACCGCGCTGGACGACGTCGAGGACCGCGTGCGGGGCCTCGACAGCGGCGCCGACGACTACCTCGCCAAACCGTTCTCGTTCGACGAGCTGCTCGCCCGGATGCGGGCGTTGATCCGGCGCGGAGCGCCACCCCGGCCCACCCTGCTCACGGCCGGAGGCTTGCAGCTCGATCCGGCAGCGCAGAAGGTTTGGCGTGGACCCAGCGAGCTGTCGTTGACGCCGCGCGAGTTCGCGATGCTGGAGCTGTTCATGCGTTACCCCGGGGAGGTGCTGAGCCGCTTCGAGCTGCTCGAGCACGTGTGGGACAACAGCTACGAGAACCGGTCGAATGTGATCGAGGTCTACGTCGGCTACCTGCGCGAGAAGCTGGGCCGGGAAACGATCGAGACCGTGCGCGGCGCCGGCTACCGGCTGAGAACATGAGGCTCCGCCGCCTGCCGTTCCGCGTCCGGCTCACGCTGAGCTTCGCCGGCGCGATGATCGTCCTGTTCGGCGGCCTCGCCCTCCTCTTGGAAACTGAGTTCTCGGCCAGTCTGGACCAGAGCATCAACCGCTCCCTGCGGACCCACGCCGCCGACCTCGCGACTCTTTTGCAGGACAAGCAGCAGCTCCCCGAGCTGCGGGAGACCGGCGGCGCGTTCGCGCAGCTGATCGATCCCGCCACGGCAGCGGTGCTCGACGCCACTCCCGGGTACGCCACCCCGCTGCTGAGCCGAGAGGAGCTCGGGCGCGCGAGGATCGCACCGCTTTTGATCGATGATCTGGATGGCGCCCGGCTGCTGGCCAGCCCAGTGGAGACTCGCCCGCCGGCGGTGCTCGTTGTCGGCTCCTCGCTCTCCCAACGCAACGGAGCGTTGACCACGCTCAGCGAGCTGCTGTTCATCGGCGGGCCGATCATGCTCGTCCTCACCTGCCTCGCCGGCTACGCGCTCGCGGCGCGGGCGCTCGCTCCGGTGGAGAAGATGAGCGTTCAGGCCGCGCATATCTCTGGGGCGCCGCAGGGGGAACGGTTGCCCGTCCCCGAGGCCAACGACGAGCTCCATCGCCTCGGCGAGACCCTCAACGCGATGCTCAGCCGGCTCGAGGACGCGATCGCGCGTGAACGGGCGTTCGTCGCCGACGCAGGTCACGAGCTGCGCACGCCGCTGGCGATTCTCAAGCTCGAGCTCGAGCTGGCGCTCGAATCCGACAGCCCCCGCGAAGAGCTCCAGATGCGCCTCCGTTCGGTGGCCGAGGAGGTCGACCGCCTGGCCAAGCTCGCCCAGGACCTGCTGGTCATCGCTCGCGCCGAGCAGGGCAGGATGCCCCTCTCCAAACAGCACATCGAGGCGCAAGCGGTGCTGAGCGCCGTCGCCGACCGATTCGCGACCGCGGCGAGCGGCAAAGGCCGGACGGTGGAACTCGAGGATGCCAACGGGCTCGCGCTGGAGGCCGACCCGGAGCGGCTCGAGCAGGCACTCACGAACATGGTTTCGAACGCGCTCCGGCACGCCGACGGGACGGTCCTCCTCCGCGCCGAGGAGCGTGGCGGCGGAGTCGAGTTCCACGTGCTCGACCAAGGCGACGGATTCGAGCCGGGCTTCCTGCCGCGCGCGTTCGAGCGGTTCGCCCGGGCGGACTCGTCGCGTTCGGGGTCCGGCGCGGGCCTCGGCTTGTCGATCGTCCAGGTGATCGCCGAGGCCCACGGCGGCAGCGCGTGCGCGGCCAATCGGGAGAGCGGTGGCGCCGACGTGTGGCTGTCGCTGCCGCGCGGGTAGCGGAGGCCAACAATCACCCGGGTGATTCGCACTCGGCTGGTTGACGTGTCATCCCGGTAGACGGGAGTCTGCTCGCTTGAAGCAGTCGTAACGAGCGCGGGAGCGTGGCAGATGACTATGGCTTGGGCGGATGTGGCATATCGTCGCGGCGGGCGGAGGTTACGGCCTGGCCGCCTGGCCTGGCTGGTGGGGGCACTGCTGCTTGTTGCGGCGGCGATGTCGGTGGCATCGGCGTCAGCCCGCGCCGCGGATTGCTCCGCTACGGGAGACTTTGACTACAACGGCGCCTGCGGTCCCGAGTTCGAGAGCCCCGCCTGGGGGGACGCGGCGGGGTGGACCGAGCCGTCGAAGTACTCGACGATCCAGCTCGCCGACATCACCGGCAACGGCAAGGATGAGCTGATCGGCCGCAACGACGACGGCCTCGAGATCTGGACGTTCGACACGACGCTGGGGCAGTGGCGTCCCGCGATGAACGCGAACGACCGCCCCGAGGTGCTGGCCGACTTCCGCTCGCCGCTCCCGAACGAGGACGTGAGGGGAAGCGCCGAGGACCCGTCCATCTACCGAACCATCCAGACCGCAGATCTGGACGGCAATGGCCAGAACGAGATCATCGCCGACTTCCCCGACGGGGTCCACGTTTACCGGTACACCCCCCCGGCGGGAACCAAGGACATCAACGGCGGCACGTGGTCGCTGGAGAACGTGAGCGGCCCCTCGAGCAACCAGCTGGCTCCCGCCCAATACGAGAGCATGCACATCATCGAACCGCATGACGGGATTCCCGCCGTTCTCGTCATGCAGAACGCCTACTGGCTGTGGGGCGGGCAGTCGGGGTGGCAGGGCACCGGCAAAACCACGCTGGCGCCGTACGAAACCGACCCGAAGTACTACCTCGACAACCAGGTCGTCGACGTCGATTACTCCGTGGACAAGGGGAAGACCCTGATCACGGGCCCGGTGGACATGTTCCGAACCCCCGACGGCGTGGCATACCAGTATTACGACAACTCCGGGTGGCACTACGCGGGACTCCCCCCGACCCAAGCCGGCCCATGCGGGAGTCCGCAGCATCAGTGCTCGCCATTCGCCGACAACACCTCCTTCGGAGACAGCCCGTCGTATTACGAAACTTTGCGCGTGGCGCCGCTGGCCAATCACTACGACGTGCTGCTCGGACGCCTGCGCGACGGCCTGACGGGCTACATTCAGGCCTGGCCCGACCAAGTCGGGGAGCCGGTAGTCCAGTGGAGCCCCATACCTGCGCTCGGGTTCATCGCCGGTGACCCGGCCACGGTGCCGTCCGGCCGGTGGGGGTCGCTCCGCACGGGCTACCCTCGCCCCGGCGGCGACGACGCGTTCCTGTGGCTCGACGGAAGCCAGCTGCAAGCATGGACGGTCGACGGCTACCTCAGGGACGGCGCCGCGCTGAAGCTCGGCGGGTCGATGTGGGACAACGACCCGTCGTACTACTCGACGATCCAGTTCGGTCCGGTGGCCGGCCCCGGGTATCCCGACGCCGTGATCGCGCGGGGCCCGTTTGGGATCCGCACGTGGTTCTACGACCTCGACGGCCAGAGCGGATGGACGTCGTGGCTGCCCCAGGACACGAGCAGCTACCCGCAGTTTTCCGGTGGCGAGGCGGCGGCCTGGAACGAGCTGAACTCGAAGGCGGCGCAGGCAGCTCTGATCGGCCAGGGGCAGACCGTCAGAAGCATCTGGACGGGCAACGACGCGCCGACCGCGAAGGACCTCGACGACCTCCAGGCTGGACTGCTGGTGTTTGCCAACTGCACGGATGAGACCTCGGCCAACCCGCCGACCTACGGCACCTGCAAGGCGCCGGCCGGCAGCAGCGGGTTCACCGACGACGAGTGGAAGGCCGCGGTCAACGAGGCGTTCAAGGAGATCTACGACGCCGGGCGGGGGCTCGACTTCTTCTCCACGCTCGACAAGTTGCGCCAGGACACCTTCCTGGCCAAGGAGGCCGAGCTGCCGGCGATCGGCGACTCGGTCAAGGCGTTGGTGCCGGAGGCCGGCAACGGCAGCGAGATCAGCCCGTCGGCGCTGTGGTCGGCCGGTCTGGGGATCGCCGGCGCGATCGGCGGCTTTCTGAACCCGGGGGTCGGGGTGGCGCTGGGCATCGCCTCGTATATCGCGGGAATCGTTCCCTCGGCCACGGAGGACGTGACCGCGCCGCCGTTCTACGGCACGTTGAACCAACTCGAGATCCAGCTCGCCGATGACGTAACCCAGGCCACCAAGGCGCTCGGGGAGCAGAACTATGAGGTGCGCAACAACTGGAACATGCTGCAGCTCGTGACCGAGCTGACCGCACCGACCGGCCCCTGGTTCAAGATCGACGAGAGCGGGCTGCTGAGCAGTATGAACGAGGGATTTGCGCTGTGGGCCTACAAGCAGCTGCTACCCACCGTGCTCGACCGGTACGTGATCACGGGCTGTAAGGGTGAGACCGAGGAGCCCGGCAACACCGATTGCTTCTTCAGCGGGTTCACGGGCGGGATCGGGACGCCGCCGAGCTTCACCTACTTCACCTCCCCCCACTCGACGGGAACGGGTGACTACGACTCATGGCCGTGCTGGTGGACCGTCCTCTCGGGGATCATCTGCCATTACACCGCGCCGCCGAGCAGCACTATCGCTACCCAGGTGTGGGGGCCGCTCTCGGACACGTGCAACAACAGCGGCCAGCACATCGCGGAATGGACGTTCGACTGCAACCTCGGCATCAACCCGGCGCTCAGCACCGACCTGGTCGGCGGCACGGCCAACGGCTGGCTGTTCACCACCTGCACCGGCAGCCCGACGGTGATCATCGTCTCGAGCAACGACGCCCGGGGGTCGTGCTCGCCGGCGGCCTCGGCGAGCTTAGGCTCGGACGGGAGCATGCAGTTGACCGCGTCTGTCGGCCTACCCGCGAGCTTCCACGTGACCAGCGCCACGCTCATGTCAAACGATCTCCTCTACGCGCCGGCTGGCGGCGGAGAGCTCGTGCGCCGCAACGCACACCATGGGCTCGGCGCGATCCGCCTCACGACCGGGGGTGGCAAGCTGCGCGGCGGCTCCGGCGGCGAGCTGGGGAGCCCGCAGGGCGACCCGCCGGTGACGCTGGCCGTCGCCCAGACCGCCAACCACGAGCCGAAGCTCACGCTGAGCCTGAGCCGGGTCGACGTCGGCCTCCCCGACGCCTGCCAGGCGCTGCCCGCCTCGATCTCGATGGCCACGCAGCCGTTCGTTCTCAAGACCGCGCTCATGCTCAGCAACGGCCACACGACCGATACCGTCTCGCTTCCGGCCACGTGGACGTGCGTACGCAACGCCGCCGGTGTGGTCACGGGTTTGCGCACGGTCACCCCGCCCTCACCGGCACAACGTCCCGGGCTTGTCGTCTCGGTGACGGGGCAGCCGCATATCGTGACGCCCGGCTCCAACATCACGTACACGATCCGTCTGCGTAACGCGCGGCGCGGATCCAGTAACCGTGACATCTCCTCGCTGTGGAACGTCAGCGCCCGCGCCGCCCTCACGCCCGGGGCCCCGCCCAACGCCGCCAAGGTCCGCTTCCCTTCGGTGGTCGTGCGGCAGATCGCCGAGCTGCGGCGCGGCACGACAAAAACGCTGAGGGTCACCTTCCACGTCCCGGCCAACCTGGTCAAGGCGTCGATCCGCCAGGTGTGCGTCGCGGTACTGGCGATGGCGCCTTCCGCGCGTGACGCCACCGTTCGGACCTGCTCGTCGGTGGCATCGCCGAGCCAAGGGGTGGCGCCACGCCGCACGCGGGAGCGCCTGGCCAGCGCGCGCCGCAGCTGACCGCCGCTCGCGCGCTGTCAGTCGCCGTTGTCGGGTGCCAGACGCCTCAGCGCGTCCAACACCCGGCCGCATGACTGTTGCGCCCCATGGCTGGCGGCCAGGGACTCCAGCCGCATTCCCTCGGCCGGGTAGGCGTCTCTTCGACCGCTCGGAATCGCCAGTGGCAGATCGGCCACCGGAGCCACCACGCGCCGAGCGCGGGTCAGGTACTCGCGGTCGCCGTCGCGGAGCGAGCGTTCGCGCAGCACGCCGTCGAGGTCGCCATGGCGGCGGATCATCCCGGCCGCGCCGACGTCGCCGACTCCCTTCAGCCCCGGAAGGCCATCCGAGGGATCGCCTCGGAGGATCGCGAAGTCGGCGTAGCGGCGGCCGGGGACTCCATAGCGGCGCGTCACCTCCTGCTCGTCGATCACCGTCATGCCCGCCTTCTCGGGATAAACGATGTGGACCCGAGGGTCCTCCACGAGCGCGAACAGATCGCGGTCACCGCTGACGATCTCGACGGTTCCCGATGCGCGTGCGGTCAGCGTTGCGATCACGTCCTCCGCCTCGTGGTCGTCGGCGCCGACGACGTCGACTCCGACCGCTCCCAGGATCTCGTAGATGACGGGAATCTGCGGCGCGAGCCCGGGAGGCACCGGCTCGGCGACCCGATGCGACTTGTAGCTCGGGATCAGCTCGACCCGCCACGCCGGACGCCACGCGCGGTCCTCCGCGACGGCCAGCAGGCGCGGCTGGCGCTGGACGATCAGCCGGGCCAGCCGCTCGAGGAACTCCGGGACCGCGTCCGCTTCCCCTCCGGCGCGCCCGCTTCGCCGGGCCCGTACGCCGTAATACGACCGGAAGATCAGGCTGGGACCATCGATCAGTAGCCACTCGCATGCCACGACGGGTCCATTCTGCCTTGGGGGCGAACCGACAAAAGTTCAGGGTGGCTCTTGGAGGCGAACCAACCCGCGCTGGAGCGATACTCGCCCCCGATGCCGCTCGCCTACGCTCGATCGACTCGCCGCGTCGTCACGGCGTTTGGTCCCATCATCGTCGCGTTCGCTCTCGTCCTCCTGGCTGCCGCCTCGGCGGCGGCACGTCCCACGATGGTCGGCGTCAAGGGAAACCACCTAACCGGGGTCAACGGCAAGCCCCTTCGACTGATCGGAGTCGACCGGTCGGGCACCGAGTATTCGTGCTCGGGGCCCGTCGCGGGCGGGGGCTTCGGGTACGCCGTGTTCCAGGGGCCGGCGGACGCGGGATCGGTCAAGGCGCTCGAGTCCTGGCACGTCAATGCCATCGCGCTGCCGCTCAACGAGGCCTGCTGGCTCGGCGGCTACGCCAACCTGAACAAGCGGTTCAGCGGTCGGCCCTACCGGCAGGCGATCGTCGCCTACGTGAAGTTGCTGAACGCGGCCGGGATCTACGTCGTGCTGCGCCTGTCCGCTGCCGCGCCCGGCTCGCACGCGTACGGCTCGGACCAAATCAGCTCGGACGAGATCCCGATGGCGGACGCCGACCACTCGGTCGCCTTCTGGTCCTCGGTGGCGTCGACCTTCGCCAGCAATCTGCGGGTCCTCTTCCACACCTACGACGAGCCGCACGACGTGAGTTGGAAGTGTCTACGCGACGGGTGCACGGCCCACGACGCGCCGGAAGGCAAGCTCCGGTTCGGGACCTACCGAACGGCCGGGAACCAGGCGATGGTCAACGCCATCCGCGCGGCGGGGGCCCACCAGCCGATCATCATCTCGGGGCCCGATTTCGCCTCCGACCTCAGCCAGTGGGTCCGCTACATGCCCCACGACCCCCGTCACGCGCTGGTGGCCGACGTCTCCTCGTTCGACTACTCGGACTATGTCGTGTCACACGCGCCGCAGCTGCGGACGTTCGCGCAGAACCACCCCGTGATCGTCGGCGGGTTCGGCGACACGCACTGTGTCTCCACCTACTCGACCAAGGTGATGGACATCATGGACTCGATCAACCAGTCCTATCTGGCCTGGACGTGGGACACGTTCCAGGATTACGGCGGCTGCGCGAACGCGCTGCTCGACGATCCCCGACCGCAGCGCAACGGCTTCCCGGCCGGCTACTACACCGGCCGCCCCAGTGGCTACGGCGCGGGCGTCCGCAAGCACTTCCGCCAGGTCCGCCCGTAGTTCGCTCGCGCACTAGGCGCTGCGCTCCGTGTCGCCGCGCTGCACCAGGGCGGGAAGGTGGCGGCGAGCGCCGGCCCCCGAGAGGTCGAGCTTGGCGTAGGCATTGGACAGATGGGTCTCGATCGTTTTCACGCTCAGGTACAGCGTCTGGGCGATCTCGGGGTTGGAACGGCCCTCGGCGGCGAGCCGGACGATACGGCGCTCGCTGGCCGTCAGCGCGCCGAAGCCCGAGCGGACGATCTGCCGCGGCCGGGCACCCGCCGCGACGAGCTCTTCGCGCGCGCGGCGCAGCAACCGCTCGGCGCCGCACGCGAAGGCGAGCTCGGCGCCGGCCTTGAGCGGCTCGCGCGCGTCACGGCGGCGGCTGGTGCGGCGCAGCGCGGCCCCGAGCTCGATCAGCGACCGAGCCTGTTCGTAGCGCGCAGGCGAGTCGGCCAGCGCCGTCACCGAAGCGCGGAGCGTCTCGATCCCCTCATCGCCACCGGTGAGCAGCCCGTCGGCCCGTAGCGCGACCCCAACCGAGCGGGCAAAGCCCGTCCTGCTCGCTTGCGCCAGCTCCTCGGCGACCAGCGCGCGCGCTCGGCCACGGTCGTCGGCGGTGAGCGCGAGCGCGAGCTCCGAGCGCCACGGCTCGTGCAGCGGACCGAACCCGAGCCCGTCGAACACCCGGCCGGCGCCGCGGAGGTCCTCGGCGGCCTCCGCCCGTTGGCCCCGCACGCCGCGCACGCGGCCCCGCACGAGCAGGGCCCAGCCGCCGCCGGCGACCTCGGTGAACCCGGGTGGCAGCTCGAGCGACTCGGTCAGCGCGGCCAGATCGTCTTGCGCCGGGCGTTCGAGGACGACGTCGCTCATCCACCACAACGCGGTGATCAGGATCAGGAACATCTCGTGGGTCTGAGCCGTCTCGACGGCCGGGCGGAGAATCTCCTCCGCCCCGGCGAGGTCGCCGCGGCGCGTGGCCACCCATCCGCGGATGCATTCGGCCACGACGACGTTGGAGACCGACCCTTGGCTCCGCGCCGCCGCCTCGACCGTGTCGGCCAGCTCGAGCGCGCGGTCGTACGCCTCGACGGTCACGAGCGCGCCGAGCACATGCCCCGGCGTCCACGCCCCGGCGCCCCGCTCCGCGAGCAGCCGGCCATCGCCGAGCGCTCGCTCGCAGAGTGACGCCACCCGATCGAGCTCCTCACCGCGAAAGGCATAAGTCAAGGCGAGCAGCGCCGTCAGCGCCCGTGCCGGCCATGCGTCAATCACGCTTAGCGCGAGCAGTCGCGGGCGGTCCGGCCACAGCTGCGGGGCGAGCGCGGGAACGAACGCGAACGTGACGGCCCGCGCGACCTCGAGCTCGAGGGCCAGCTCCGGATCGGTGCCGTCGAGCTCGGCAAGGGCGCCAAGAACGGTGTCGACGGACTCTTGGAAGTGGCCGGCGTGGGTGAGGATCTCCCCCAGCGATAACGCCGCCGCCGCCCGCTGGCGGGGAGAGTCCGCGCGGGCGCGGGCCTCGCGCAGGATCTGGACCGCGGCCGGGTTGCGCCGGGTGACCTCGACCTGACCCAGCCGTAGGAGCAGCGCGGCTCGCGACGGCTCGTCTGCCTCCTCGGTCAGAGCTCGGTGGAGCAGCGTGACCGCGACCTCGGGGGCGTCGCGGGACAGCGCCTCTTCGACGGCGTCCAACAGGCCGGCCACGACGTGCGCCGAACCGGTGGGGCGAACGGCGGCGAGATGCGCCGCGATCAAGCTCGGCGACGTCCGCGCCGTGGTCAGGGCCTCGGCGGCGCGGGCGTGCAGCTCGTCGCGACGGCTGACCGTGAGGCTCTGGTAGAGCGATTGGCGGACGAGCGGAGGGATCCATTCGAACGGGTCCTCGGCGGCGAGGATCTCCACGCGCCGCATCGCCAGGGCGGACTCCGCGGCGACCGTAAGCTCGAGCTCGGCGACCGCGGCGGCGTGTTCAATCCGGCCGCTCGTCCCGAGCACCGCCATCGCCATCGCCAGCTCGGGCGCCGCCGGGCCGAGCGCCCGCAGCCGTCCGAGCACGCGATCGGCCACGCCGCTGACGGCGGCGCCGCGGACGTCCGCGACGGTCGGCCGCGCGCCGCCGGCGACGACGAGATTGCGCAACAGCTCGCGAAGATAGAAGGGGTTGCCGGCACTGGCCGTCGAGAACGCGTCGCACAGCGTCCCGTCGGCATCGGGGAGCGTGGCCCGGACCACCTCGGCGACGCCGCTGGGGCTGAGCGAGGCCAGCTCGAGGCGCCCCGAGCCCGGCGCCGACTCCACCGCACGGACGAGATCGGCGACGTCGGTCGGCTCGCCCGGACGGAGCCCGACCACCAGCAGCAACGGGAGCTCCGCGAACCTCCCGGTGAGGTAATTCAGCGCCCGCAGCGACGGCGCGTCGGCCCAGTGAAGGTCGTCGACCGCCAGCAGGAGCGGCCTTTCGGCGGCAATCCCCGCTGCGAGCCAGAACAGCGCGTGCAAGCTGGCGAAGTCGCCCTCGCCGAGAGCGGCCGGGTCAGCCGGTGTATCGAGCACGAGCCGCTGCGCCCCACGGGCGGCACCGGTCAACAGACGCTCGCGTGTTTCGGGCGAGGCCGTGGCAACCAGCGGTTCGAACAACTGACGGACGATGCCGAACGGCAATCCCCGCTCGAGTTCGGACCCCCGCGCGCGGAACACCGTGGTTCCGCGTGCTCGTGCCTGCCGGGCGCACATAGCGAGCAGCGCGCTCTTACCCGTGCCCGCCGCGCCCGCGATCACGATCAGCGAGCCCTCGCCGCGGCTGATCGCGTCGACGGCGACGCTCAGCGCCGCGAGCTCCCCGTCGCGCTCCGCCAAGGTCGGGAGATCAGCCATGCCAGACGTGCCCCAGATACACAGCTAAAGGGATCCTAAACGAGTGGCGCCGGCGGCGCGGCGCAAAAGTTCAGGGTGCCTCCCTGATACACACGCGCGCCGTACTCGGCGATCATCGGTTTCGATGAGGGCGTCGCGGCGCGCATGGATCGTCGGCATGCTCGCGACCGTCTCCTTGGGGGTTTCGTTGGGATTACCGGCGGGCGCGGGGGCGGTCAGCGGATTGACCTTGCACGCGTGTTACGGCGCCGGCGCCGGCTGCATAAACATCGCCGGCAACCCGCTCCAGCAGGCCGACGCGATCGCGGTCAGCCGCAACGGATCGGTCTACGTCACGGGCAGCGCGCCACCCATGGGCACGGGAGCCGCTTCCGGCTTCGTCTCGCATTTTTTCGCCGGCAAGGGCGGCGCGTTGTCGTATGACGGGTGCATCAGCGACGACGGGACGGGCGGCGCGTGCACCGATACCCCGGCCCCCAGCGACATCCTGGGGTTCGCCGACGGCATCGCCGTGAGCCCGAACGGCCGCTCGGTCTATGTCTCGGACTACTACGGGACGCTCACGCACTTCTTCGCCGGCGCCACCCAGGGTCAGTTGACCTGGGACGGGTGCGTGAGCGCGGACGGATCAGGCGAGTCGTGCGCGCGGGCCATCACGGGCGGCAGCGGAGACCCGTTCGACGCCATCGGCGGCGTCGCGGTGAGCCCCAACGCATCCGCCTCTAACAGCTCCGTGTTCTTCACCTCGCAGTTGGGCGCCGTGTCGCACCTGTTCGCCCGCGCCATGCAAGGACAGCTCACCTACGACCGCTGTCTCAGCGACGACGGGTCGGAAGACACCTGCGGGGACATACCCGGATCGGGTCAGCCGCTCGCGGGAGCGGAGGGCATCGCGGTCAACCCGCGCGGGACCGCGGTCTACGTGGCTACTAGCGACGATGCAGGTGGAGTGGCGCAGCTGGCGGCCTCCCCGCCGGACGGCGGCGGGTTCACGAGCCTCGTCGGCTGCCTCAACGCCGGCAACCAAAACGGATGTAGCCAAATACCGGCGACCGGCGAGGACCCTCTGGCCGGGGCCACCGGTGTCGTCGTCAGTCCCAACGGCGCCTCGGTCTACGTCGCTTCGGACGTTGTCGGCACCGTGTCGCACTTCGTCGCCGACCCGGCGGGCAGGACGCTGCTGAGATGGCAGGGATGCATCAGCGACGACGGGACGGGCGGCGCCTGCAAGCACGTGCCGAGCCGCGGCACGCCGCTGGAGCAGGTCGAGGGGCTCGCGATTAGTCCCGACGGCAGGACGCTCTACGCGACCTCGGCGGCCGCGTCGTCGCTGTCGTGGTTCGGCGTCGGGCCGCAGGGCCAGCTGACCTTTCAGGGCTGCCTGTCCGACCAGGCGACCCAGGGGTGCACCCACCCTTCAGGAGAGCCGCTCGAGGACGCCGACGCCGTCGCGGTGAGCCCCGACTCGAGCACGGTCTACGTCGCGTCCGCAGGCGGGACGGTGGCGAGCTTCGTGGTCAAGAACCCGCCCCCGGTTAAGAAGCCCAAGCCGCCGCTGACCCTCACCTATACGCCGAAACCGCTCCACGCCGGCAGGCGGACGACGGTCGAGTTCCGCGTCACGTCCAAGGGCAAGCCGGTCCGCCGCGCCACGGTGCGCTTCGACGATCACACCGGCCTGACCGGTTCGCGCGGCTACGTCTCCTTCACCGTCGTCCTGCAGCGTCGCACCTACTCTCCCAGCGCCACGGCGCCCGGCAAGGCCGCCACGACGATCGAGCTTCACCCGCGATGAGGGCATCTCGCCGCAAGCTGGTCGTGGGGATGCTCGCGGCTGTCTCGGTCGCGGTGCCGTTTGGACTGCCGGCGGCCGCACAGGCGATAGCCGGCTTGACCCTGCGCTCGTGCTTCGGCGGCCAAGCTGGGTGCATGAACCTGCCCGGCAACCCCCTCCAGCGCGCCAACTCGATCGCCGTGAGTCGTAACGGCTCGGTTTACGTCACGGGCTACACGCCCGTGGGCACGGGGGCGGAGCCCGGCTTCGTCTCGCATTTCTTGCCCGGCAAGGGCGGCGCAATGTCCTATGACGGCTGCATCAGCGACGACGGGACGCGCGGGGCGTGCGCCGATACCCCGAGCCCCAGCGACATCCTGGGGCAGACCGACGGCATCGCCGTGAGCCCGAACGGCCACTCGGTCTACGTCTCGAGCTCGTACGGGACGCTGACGCACTTCTTCGCCAGCGCCACCAAGGGCCGGTTGACCTACGACGGGTGTGTGAGCGCCGACGGATCCGGCGAGTCATGCGCCCGGGCCATCACGAACGGCACCGGGGACCCGTTCGACGCCATCGGCGGCGTCGCCGTCAGCCCCGACGCATCGGCCCCTGACAGCTCGGTCTACTTCACCTCGCAGTTCGGCTACGTGTCGCATCTGTTCGCGAACCCGGCGCAGGGGCAGCTCGACTATGACGGGTGCGTGAGCAACAACGGGTCGGACGGAACCTGCACTCAGTTCGCCACGGGCTATCAGCCGCTGTATGGCGCTGAAGGCGTCGCGGTGAGCCCGCGCGGAAAGACGTTGTACGTGGCGAGTTCGGAGGGCCGGGTGATCCAACTGGCGAGCGCCCCGGCCACCGGCGGCCAGATCACCGCGTTCCAGGGCTGCCGCAACAGCGACACCACGCAGGGTTGTCTTCAGGGACCCTCGATCGGCAACCCGCTGGACGGTGCCACCGCCGTCGCGGTCAGCCCGAACGGCTCGTCGGTCTACGTCGCGTCCAATACGGCGGGCACGGTGTCGCACTTCTTCGCCGACCCGACCGGCGTGAAGTTGCTCAGCTGGGATGGGTGCGTCAGCGACGACGGCTCGGGTGGTGGTTGCGCGAAGGGACCCAAGCAGGGCGCTCCGCTGGCCGGGAGCCAGGCGCTCGCGGTCAGTCCCGACGGCAAGACGCTGTACTCGGTGTCGCCGAGCACCGACTCGCTAGCGTGGTTCAGCGTCGCGCCGCAAGGCCAGTTGACGTTCAAAGGCTGTCTGTCCGACGAGGCGATCCTCGGGTGCACCCGCCCCCACGGAGAGCCGCTCGAAGACGCCGACGGCGTCGCGGTGAGCCCGGATTCGAGCACGGTGTACGTCGCCTCCGTGGGCGGCACGGTGGCGAGCTTCGTGGTCAAGAACGCGACCCCGGTCAAGAAGCCCAAGCCGCATCTGACCCTCACCTACACGCCGAAACCGCTCCACGTCGGCCGGCGGACGACGGTCAAGTTCCGCGTGATGTCCAAGGGCAAGCCCGTCCGGAACGCGACGGTGAAGTTCGACGGTCACATCGGCCACACCGGGTCGCGCGGCTACGTGTCCTTCACCGTCGTCCTGCAGCGCCGGACCTACTCGGCGAGCGCCTCGGCGCCCGGCAAGGCCAGCGCGACGATCACGCTGCACCCGAGGTAAGAAGCTCCGAGATCAGCTCAGCGTCAACCGAGCGGTCGTCGTATGGGCCGGGGCGCTCGGGGGGCGGATCGTGACGGTCAGCGTCGCGGCCAGCTTTCCGTGATGCGCGTGCAACAGCGCCACCCCGGCGCTTGACAGCTTCACGAGCAGCGAGTGCGCTCCGGCCTTCGGCTGGAAGCTCTGCGCGCCGAGCGGCGTGTGGTCGCTCGCGGCGAGCGACAACTTGACCGCACACCGGCCGCTGGCCGCCGGACACGTCACCGGAACCGACGCGTACTCGACCCCCTGCTGCTTCGCCAGCCTCGCTTTCGAGAAGGCGAGGCTGTCGCCGTAGAGGTTCGAGAGCTCGAGACCCTTGCTATCGCGGAAGGTGACCCAGCCGGTCCCGTTGCCGGCCACCGCGACCCGCGTGTTGTCGAATCCGGCGAACTCGTCTCCGGCCGCGATCTCGAGCGCGGGGTTGAACGTCGCCCCCCCGTCGTGAGAGAGATAGAGGTTGAGCTGGCCGATGTCCGCCTGCGGCCACACGGCCGCCACCTCGCCGTTGCCGAGGCTCTCGCCCAGCCCGCCTCCGATCCCAGCGTTGGCGATCCGCGCCAGGGTCAGCGGCGGCCCGAACGCGTGCGTGGACAGGCGCCACCGCCGGATCTGGATCCGATTCAGCGAGGGACCGTCCTGGGAGAGCAGGAACAGCCCAGCCGGTCCGCCGGCGAGCCGCGGCAGGTCGCCGTCGCCGAGTGACACGGGGCCGTTCCAGACCCGCTGGGGCGTGGGGGGAACGAGATGAGTGGGGCCGTAGCGGAAGTCGTAGTAACGGAGCTGGTTGGGGTTGGCGCCGATCCAGTACGCCTCGACCAGGTCGCTCGGCGCCTTCGCGGCGGTGCTGCCGTAGGAGCTGACACCGAGCGTCGATCCGTACACGGTTCCGCCGGTATTGCTGAATCGGAACTCCGAGACCCCCGGCGGGCCGGCGAGCGCGAGGTTGACGCCGCCCAGGTTGAAGCCCAGCGCGGCGCTCCCGGCCGAGCTTTCGACGTACTCGATCGAGGGGAACCCCGAGCCCCGATCGACCCCGGCGTCGCCTCCCTCCAGGTATCCGTCGAGACTGGATCCGTCGAGCGGCACGATGTCGTCGACGCCGGTCAGGTCGGGCCACGGGTCCGAGGTGTCCTTGAGGTTGCCCGGCGGCGTCGAGTCGAACGGAACCTCCCGCGGAGAGGCGAAGCTCTTGCCGCCGTTGGTCGACGTCCAGGACAGCGTGTCACCCACTATGTAGCGGTTGGCGATCACCCACACGATGCCGTTCGGGCCCACGATCGGCGTCGGCTGGACGGTGCTCTGGAGGTTCGGAACCGTCGCCTCGCCGGGGTTGTCGGCGAGCGGCGCCGAGGTCAGCGGCGGAAGGCGGATGGGATCGGCACAGCGCTTCGCGCCGGGGGCCACCTTGCAGAACATCGGCATGCCCTGAGCGTTATCCCAGGTCACGTACGCGTTCCCGTTGGCGTCGACCGCGACGGCGCCGGCCGAGGTCGCGCTCCGAGCCACCGTGAACTCGTTATCCGCCCATGCCGGCGAGGCCAGCGCCGCGCACAGGGCAACCATAGCCCCGAGAATGATCCCCTTCCCTACCAACACCCGCGATCTTATGCGACCAGCCGACCGCCATGCAACTCGGCCCGCGCGGTCAACTTGCGGGCAGGGGCAGCGACAATGGCCACATGACCAATTTCCCCGAATCCCATCGCGATCTACTCGACGCACAAGTCGCTTCCCTGGCCACGGTCGGCAAACGAGGAGACCCGCAACTGACCGAGGTCTGGTTCCTGTTCGACGACGGCGAGCTCAAGATCTCGCTCAACGACTCGCGGGTCAAGACACGGAACCTCCGCGACCGGCCGCAGTGCAGCCTGTTGGTGCTGGACCTACAGAATCCGTACCGCTATCTCGAAGTGCGCGGCAACGCGAGGATCGAGCCCGACGACGATTACGCCTTCGCGCGCAGGTTCGGGCAGAAGTACGGCGGCGCCGACGTCAAGGAGCACGACCGGCCCGGGGAGAGTCGGGTCGTGGTCACGATCGAGCCGGTCAACGTCCGCGCGGTCGACATGAGGGGCGGATAGCCCACCGCGGTTGGTTCGCTTTGGAAAGAGGGCGAGTGAGGGCGGTCGACGTGGCCGAGGCGCAATGGTCAGCCAGAATTGACCCGGGCGGACCTTTTGTAAAGAAGTGACAAGGGTCGAATTTGGCCCTTGTCACGCGTTCGAGCCGAACCTTGGTAAATCTCCCCCACCCCTCGGAGACAATTTGGCGAAGTTCGCTGTAAGTACTGTTTGTCATTTAGTGATAAATATCGTCGGACCGATGTTTCGGATTGGCTCGTGCGTGATTCACGTACGTCCCGACGCTCACTGATCCGCCGGCGCGACTTCGCCGACGAACCGGGCGAGGATCCGGGACAGCCGACCGCCCTGCCACGCCACCGGTACCTGCCCCTCGTCCTCGACGAGCATCTCAGCCTCCGGCAGCGCCTGCGCATACTGCCGCGCCAGCTCGAGTGGGTGCATCGGGTCCGCCTCGTCGCGGCTGGCCACGAGTCGGTACGCGCAGTCCGCCGAGCGCGTCGAGGTCGTCGAACGGCCGCGAGATCGCGATCTGGTCCAGCGCGTCCGCGACCGCCGGCAGCGACTCGTGGTGCGCCATCCGCGCCGCCAGTTCGCTCAACACCGGCTCGCGCGACGCCTCGGTGACGAACCGGCGCCCGTAGGCGTCCAGGAATCCGGCGGTCCCGCCGGCGCGCAGGGCCGCGGCGAGCTCGGAGAAGGAATCGCGCTGGGCCGCCAGCGCGGCGTCGGCCGGATCATATGAAGGCGTGATCACGGCCATGCCGGCGACGCGGTCCGGATGAGCGAGGGCCAGCGCGAGCGCGGTACTGGCCTCCATCGAGGCGCCGGCGATCACCGGCCGTTGCAGGGCGAGCGCATCGAGCACCGCGAGCAGGTCTGCCTCGAGATCCGCGTAGCCGTACCCGTCCGGGCTCGGCGCGGGGGAGGATTGACCGTGACCGCGCGCGTCGTAACTCACCACTCGCGCCCCGGAAGCCGGCAAACCCCCGAGCCCATCACCACATAATCACGGCTGGCCGTGACCCCGTGCAGGAGCACGACCGGCGTTCCCTCCCCGCGCTCGTCGACCGCGAGCTCGACGCCCCCGCCGCCTATGACCGTGCGCATCCGCGGTCAGCCTCCGGCGGCCAGGACCGCCTCGACCTGCTCCGGGATCGGCAGCCCGTCCGCGAACTGCCGGTCGAGCACGGCGGTGCCGACCGTGAACGCCCACACGCCAAGCTCGTCCAACAGCCGGATCTGCTCGCTCGAGATGATCGATCCGGCGCAGATGACCGGGAGCTCGGTGGCGCCGACGACCGCCTCGACCAACGCCGGCACGTCGCCGTCGTAGCGGTAGGCGAGCAGGTTGATGCCATCGACCCCGGCCGCTTCGGCGCGGCGCGCGTCATCGCAGATCTCAGCGACCGTGCCCCGCAGCAAGCAGGGATGGCCGACGATCCGGCCCACGTAGGGGAAGAAGCGGATCGGGGTCCCCGCGATGATCTCCTGGATCGGCTCGATCAGGGTCCCCCCGATCAGGTAATCCGGCAACAGCTCGGCCGCGGTACGCGCCGAACGGAGCGTCGCCGCGTACGTCTCGGAGACGACCTCGAGATGGGTCTGGTGTCCGTCGGCCCGGACCGTGCCCAGCAACGCGGCCAGCTCGTCCGCGGGCAGGCCGATGTCCTTGCAGCCGACGTGACGGAGGCCGAGGTGGCGCAAGTCGCCGTAGATAGTGACGGCGTCCTTGACCGTTTTGTCGTCGCGCGTGAGCATGAGGATGAACTCGGCCATGCAGTTACACCTCCCTCTGGTTCGTCCTCGCCGTCAACCGACCGAGCGCGTAGGCGGCGGCGAGCAGCGCCACGCCACCGGCCAGCAACGGGAGGTCTCGACGATCGAGGCTGATCTCGGAGCGCCAGGCCCCCATGGTCGTGGCCAACGTGAGTCCGCCGCGGCCGATCCGCGCCGCCGTGATGTGCACCGGGAACGTGCCGACCGGGGAACGAACCTGCATCAGCGTTTCACCTCCGCTCTGACCGCGACCGACGCCGCCGGGCGCCGCGCCGGCTCGATTAGCTCCGACACCTCATCCTGCGCGCGGGCGACTTCCGTGAACAGGTCATCGTCCTGTTTGGGATCGTTCGTGTTCTGACAGAACACGATGCCCGGGCCGGGGAGCACGGCGCCCTCGATGTTGCGCATCGGGATCCGCCGGTGAGCGAGGACCAGCGCGTCGGCCAGGACCCGCTCGCGTCGCTCCCCCGAGACGATCGTCAGCGCGGCCACGCGGGCCGCGCCGTGCACACAGCGCACCGTCCAGCCGCCGAACACGCTGGCGCCGTTCGGGGGTTCGAATGCGAGACCATCGGGCGCGACCAACGAGATCGCCGCCGCCCCGGCGTGGGCGAGCGCCTCGGCGCAGCTGCGCGCCAGGGCTCCTCCGCCCAGCACGGCGGGCCGGACCCCGGGCAGCAGGCCCGACTCGACCATGTGCAGCGCCGCGCTGCCCGGGAGGACGCCGGCGCACCGATCGCCGACGATCGACAGCTCGCCCGCGGTGGCGGGCCGCGTCCCGGTGGCGACCACGAGCACCGGCGTGGCGAGGCGCACCGCTCCGTCCACCCCGAGGGTCGAAAGCGACTCGCCGTCCCAGGCCACGGCCGTGGTGCCACACATCACGGTGACGCCGGCGCCACTCGCCGCGCGAGCCATCTCGTCTACCTGTGGGCGCTCAGGCTCCTGGCCTCCGCAGACCGGCAACCGCTCGACCAGGGTCACGGTTAGACGCCGCGCGGCCAGCCCGCGCGCGACGCTCAGCCCCGACCGACCCGCCCCCACCACGACGACGTCAGGCATGGCCCACGGTCGCCACGCCCAGCGTCGCGGCCGGCTCGGAGATCGGGATTTGCCAAGCCTCTCCACTCAGGTGCATCGAGGTAATGAACGACACCCCGGAGAGGCACGCGCTGCCCTGACAACGCCCCCAGGAGGCCCGCGTCCGTTTCGCCACGCCGGCGATCGAGCGAGCCGGGAGTGGCCCGTCGAAGGCGTCGTGGATCTCCCGCGCGGTCACCTTCTCGCAGGCGCATACCACCGTTCGCCCCAGCGGGTCGGAGGCCATCGCCTCACAGTCGAGGTCCTCGGCGAGCCGCCGCCGCTTCGGGATCCGAAGCAGGGCCCCGGCACAGCTGGTGGTCCGCAGGCCCGCTTCGATGAGGACATCGCGAACGTGGTCGCCGATCGCCGGCGAAGCCGAGACGCCGGTCGAGCGGATCCCGCACGCCTGCACCAGGTTCCGCACGCGCCCGGACAGCTCAATCCGATACGTCCGATCGGAGGCTGGGCGTAGGCCCGCAAAGCTCTTGATCACCGGCGCGTCCTTGAGCGAAGGCACGAGCTCACAGCATTCGCGCAGGACCCGCGCGAGGACATCGTCGTGCGTCGAGCGGTCGGCCTTGTCCTCCGCGTCGTCCGCGGTCGGGCCCAGCAGCACCGACCCGTGGGTGGCCGGCACGACCATCACCCCGCGGGTGTGCTCGGTGGGCAGGCGCGTGATCACGCGCGGGATGTGGCGCGCGAACTCGCGATCGACGAGCAGATACTCGCCGCGTCGCGGCCAGACCCGGAATTCCTCGCCCCCCAGCGTCCGCGACACGTGGTCGGCGCCCAGCCCGGCGGCGTTGACCACCCACTGCGGGCGGACCGTGAGCGTCGGCGTGTGCACCTCGGTGACCCGTTCGCTCTGGATGCGGGCGCCGACCACCGGCGCGCCGAAGTGGAAGGTGACTCCGTTGAGCGCGGCCAGCTCCGCGTAACCGAGCGTGAGCCGGATCGAATCGATCACCCCTTCATCAGGGATCTCGAGCGCGCCCAAGGTGTTGTCGGTGATGCACGGCGCCAGCGCGCGCGCCTCCTCGCCGCCGAGCACCCGCGCGCGCGCGCCGTTGGCCCGCGCTCCGGCCGCGATCTGGTCGAGCCGAGCCAGCTGGTCGGACGTCCGCGCGAGGCAGATCCCGCCGCAACGCCGGAAGGGAGTGTCGAGCAGATCGCACAGCTCCTCCCACCGGGCGGACGACGCCACGATCAGCCGCGACTCGAGCGACCCCGGCTCGCACTCCCATCCACAGTCGGCCACGCCGGTGTTCGACTTCGAGGTCTCGTCGGCGACGTCGTGCCGTCGCTCGAGCACCGCCACCCGCAGGCGATCGCGCGACAGCCGGCACGCGATCGAGCAGCCGACCACGCCGGCTCCGATCACCGCCACGTCGACGTCGAGCGTGGCCCCCACGTCAGTCCCCGTCGGACTCGATCACCGCGAGCACGTCCCCGGGCTCCGCGATGCCCTCGAGCTCGACCAGCACCTCGACGACGCGCCCGGTCGATGGAGCCGGAAGCACCGCGTTCGCCTTGTCGGTGTCGACCTCGCACATGTCGTCGCCTTCGCTCACCGCGTCGCCGACGGCCACGTACCAGTGGGCGATGGTGGCCTCCTGCATCGTCATGCCAATCTTTGGCAGGCGCAGCTCGGTCCGCGTCATCAGGCCAGACTCCGACTCGGCGAGGCGAGGACGGTGCGCGCGGCAGCCGCGATGCGCTCGACGGACGGGACCACCTCGTCTTCCAGCACGGGTGAGACCGGAATCGGGATGTCGGGTACGGCCAGCGTCACCGGCGCGGCGCGCATCGAGTCCCAAGCCTCCTCGGCCACCCGCGCTGTGATCTCGGAACCAGCCGAGCACGTGCGCCGTGCCTCGTCGACTGACACCAACCGCCCGGTCTTCTTGACCGATTCGATCGCCACATCGATGCCCAGGTGCACGTCGCCGATACCTGAGCCCCGAGATCGGGATCGACGTCCTCGATGATCGCGGGCAGCCGTTCGAGATTGTCGACGACCGTGGTGTAAAAGCCCCAATCGTCGGCCAGCACCGAAGTCAGATGGTCGCGGTTGATCGCGCCCTCCGCATCATGCCCGTCGAATTGGTGGGTCGAGAGCAGCGCGGCCGCGTCGATCGCGTCCTTGAGGTTGAGCTCGACGACCTGGAGCTTCATCAGCAGCAGATCCGCGGCCGGCATCGCGGGGTGCTCGACGTCCAGCCGACCATCGAACGAAAGCCGGTGACACATCACGAACTCACCCAGAAAGACGTCGATGTGGGTGCGTCGATCGTCCGTCCACCAGATCTGGCGCGCGGCACCCTGGATCTTGTTGAAGCGCTCCTCGCCGACCAGGCCCGCCTCCCGCATCAACTGTTCGACGTCGCGGCGCCGGCTCGACGGAGCGGCCAGATCCAGATCGCCGTAGCTGCGCCGGAGCGCCTCGACGCGGTCTGGAGCTCGCATCTCGATCGCCACGCCACCCAGGGCCCGCAGTGGCACTCCGCGCTCCTGGGCGACGGTGATGACCTCGCGAGCGAGCGAGATCAACTCGTCGGTCGAGACCGTGGTCTCCATGGGCACTGTTTAGGATCGCATACGCTGTGTGGTCCGCGACGGCACCCTCTCGCCGCCGTTTGTAACCACCGTTATCGTGATCGTGGAGTTGCCCGATGGCCGATATCACCGCTTCGACCGATGCCCCCGGTAGCAGCCGAGCCCCCACCCACCCGCTCGATCCCCTGAGCGCGGCGGAGCTCCAAGCCGTCGTCAATGCCGTCCGTGAGACTCGTGGGCTCGGCGAGCGAGAGTTCTTCGTCTCGGTCGAGCTGGTCGAGCCGGACAAGCAGCAGATCCTCGACTGGCCCGCGGGCGACCCGCTCGAACGTCGGGCTCGCGTCGCGGTCTGGAACGAAGCCGAGCGCGCCATGTTCCAGGCGGTCGTGTCCGTCGCTGGCGAGGTCGGCAGCTGGACCCAGGTGCCGGGCGCGCAAGCTCCGGCCCTCACCAGCCAGATCATCAGAGCGACCGAGGCGACCAGGGCCGACCCCCGCGTCCGTGCGGCGCTGCGCGACCGGGGAGTGACCGATCTCGAGAACCTGCACATCGAGATCTGGCCGTTCGGGGGGCTGATTCCCGACCATCTCGATAGCGGGCGCCGATGGGTGTGGACGCCGATGTGGGAACGCCACGGCCCCGGGGACAACCAATACGCCCACCCGATCCACGGCCTCTACGCGGTGCTCGATCTCGACACCGGCGAGGTCGTCGAGATCGAAGAGCACGGCGCCCGACCGATTCCGCAGGAGCCCGCCAACTACCGCCAGTCACTGGTCTCCGGCTGGCGCGAGGTGAAGGCGCTGGAGATCACCCAGCCGGACGGCCCCGGCTTCGAGCTCGAAGGGTCGGTCGTCCGGTGGCAGAAGTGGTCACTCCACGTGGGCTTCTGCCCGCGCGAGGGTCTTGTGATCCATGACGTCTCCTACGACGACGGCGAGCTCCGCCGCATCGCCCACCGTCTGTCGATCGCCGAACTGGTGATTCCCTACGGCGATCCCAGCCCCGGCAGCTACCGCAAGAACGCATTCGACACCGGCGAGGTATTCCTCGGACTGTGCACCAACTCGCTCGAGCTCGGTTGTGACTGCCTGGGCGAGATCCGTTATCTCGATGTTGCGGTGGTCGACGACGATGGGAGCGTTCGCCCGATCCCCAACGCGATCTGCCTCCACGAGGAGGACCTGGGCATCCTGTGGAAGCACACCGACACTGACGGTCACGTCGAAGTGAGGCGCAGCCGGCGTTTTGTCGTCTCTTCATTTGTGACCATCGACAACTACGAATACGGTTACTACTGGTACTTCATGCAGGATGGGTCGATCGAGTTCGAAGCCAAGCTGACCGGCATCGTCTTGACCCTCGCCGGTGAACCGGGCCGGCCCGAGCCCTATGCGACCGAGCTCGCGCCCGGACTGCTCGCGCCATACCACCAGCACGTGTTCTGTGCCCGCTTGGATCTCGACGTGGACGGGGAGGACAACACCGTCCTCGAAGTTGATGCCGTCAGTCCGCCAGTCGGACCCGAGAATCCCTACGGCGGCGCGTTCGTCGCCGAAGAGACTCCGCTGAGCAGCGAATTAGCGGCCCGTCGGGTCGTCGACCCGTTTCATAGCCGTTACTGGAAGATCGTCAACCCCGGCAAGCCGAACCGAACCGGTCGACCGGTCGGCTATAAGCTCGTACCTGGAGCGGCGATGTTCCCGGCCGCTCGGCCCGAGTCCAGCATCGGCCGCCGCGCCGGGTTCATGTACCACCATCTCTGGGTGACTCCGTTCTCCGCTTCCGAGCGCTATCCCGCCGGCGACTGGCCCTTCCAGCATTTTGGTGGCGCCGGACTTCCCGAGTGGACAGCGTCCGATCGCGACGTGCAGGACACCGATGTCGTCGTCTGGCACGTGTTCGGCAGTACGCACATCCCCCGGCCCGAGGACTGGCCCGTGATGCCCGTCGAACGCGTCGGCTTTCAACTCAAGCCGGTGGGATTCTTCGAGCACAGCCCGGCCTTCGACGTACCTCCGCAGCCCGGCCACAAGTGCTGAGCTGTAACCTCGCGTCTCGTATCTGACCCCTTTTTCGCGAACTCAGCCGCACTTGTTCAGAGGGGTTGAACAAGATTGGCGAAGTTCAGTGCGGCGCCGACCCGCCGGCCCGCCTGGATAGGATTCGTTCGCGGGAACGAAGGGGATACCCAGCTCTCCAGCAACTCAAGCGTCACGGAGCGCAGCTCCAGATCGACCCAGGCTCTCGCAGCCCGCCGCGACGGCCCCAGCCTCAGCGCACGGTGACCGGCACACGCCGGGTCACCCAGCCGTGACCCCCAGGATGGCGGAGGATCAGCGTATAGGGTCCGGATTTCAGGACCCTGCGAGCTCTCGGCACGAGGAGAAAGCGGTCGGGAGCCGTCGGAGCGCTCGCGCCTTTGGCGAGGACCGCGCCCCCGCGCGCCAGCGTCACGCGCGTCGAGGTGGCGGTGAGAGTGACCGCGCCGCGGATTACCTTTCCGGTGCACGTATGCCTGAGGGGGGCGCCCGAGCGGTTGTTTTCGGACTGGCGCGCGGCAGCCGGGTTGCAGGTGAGAAGCTCGACCTCGCCGCCCGGAACGGCCGCGCGGAGGTTGGCACCGCCCGATAGTGCAACCGGCGGAGGCGGGCTGGCCGCGTTGGTCAACAGGGTCAGCGTCGCAGCGCGTGCCCCCTCCACCTGAGGGGCAAAGCGCACGCCGAGCTGGCAGCTGGAGCCTGGAGGCACTGGCTGCTGGCAGCGGTCGCCGACCACGAAGTCGCCCGGATCGGCGCCACCGAGGAGAATGCCGGTGACGACCAGCGGCGCCGAGCCCTTGTTCGTCACCGTGATCGTCTGAGCCGGAGCGCCGGTCCCCGGAGCCTGGACCCCAAAGCGCATCGCAGTGGGGCTCTCGTCGGCGGTCGGCGCCGCGTAGGTGATCGACACCCCCGGCGCGGCGGTCGACAGAGTCACGGAAACATCGGTCGCGCCAGGAACGGCAAAGCTCGAGCCGCCACCACCGCCGCCCGCGGAGCTGGCGCCGCCACCACCGCCTCCGTAGTAGCCGCCACCGCCACCAGCGCCGCCCACGCAAGTAGTACCAGCCCGTATGGTGCAGCTACCTCCCTTGCCACCGAGCCCGAACGAGCCGTCCGTACCAGGTTCGAGACCGGGATTCGGAGCAAAGCTCCCGCCGGCGCCGCCGGCGGTCAGGCTCCCCGCCCCGCCCTTACCGCAAGCGTTGCAGGCGACGTTCGAGCCGCCGGAAGCGCCCGAGTCGCCCCCGATGGCGTACCCGTTGGCCCCTCCGCCACCACCCGCTACGACCAGCACTCCCGGGAACCCGGGCGACGGCGAGGCCACCCCAACGAGCGACGCGCCGCCACCGCCACCGCCCGGTGTCCCCGCGGGACTGCCGACAGTGACGTTCCCTCCAGCGCCGCCGCCGCCGACCCCACCAGCCCCCCCAGGGCCTCCGTTCGCCGGATATTGGCCACACGAGTCGCGGCCGGGTCCGCCGACGCCGACGGAAAGCTTCTCGCCGGGTGAGACCCCGACGGTCGCCGAAACGGCGGCACCCCGGCCGCCACCCTCGCCACGACCGGGGGGTGGGATGACACACGCCCCGCCCGCGCCACCCACGGCGGCGACCGTGGCCGTCGTCACCCCCACTGGGACGGTGAACTGATACGTGCCCCCAACGATGAAGTTGGCCGTCGCGGTCGTCTGGGCTTGGGCGTCGCCGGCCGCCACCGCCAGCACCAGCAGCGCGACGGCGACGCCTAGCAGGCGCGTGACTGGTACGCCGATTCGGGGGCTGGTCCCGCAAACCCTCGTGGCCACCCTGGCCATGACGTTGATTATCCGCGAACCCACTAGTCCCGGCTCATGTAAATACGTCCGGGCGCAGTTACCATAACGGGCGAATTCTGTCGGCGGTGGGACGGGCGTGGCGAGTTGTGCCAAGGTGATAACGAGCGATCTCCGCCTCAAACCGAGCCGCCAGCGCGACCTTCGGCAACTTTCCTCCACCCCCCGGCGGAGAATTGCCGAAGTTCGCGCGCGAGGTTTCGGCTAGTCGCGTGCAGCCGGCGGCGACGGCGGTTCATCCGCGGATCTCACCGCCATCCCCCGAGTTGATCGTAAGATCTTTGTGATTTTTTGACAAGTTCGGCGGTCCTTCCGCCAACCGGCTGTCGAATGAGTTGCTCCGCGGCCCCGAGGTGCCGGCCCGCCCACCCTTCCCCGCCAATCCAGCCGACCGCCCCGCTCACCGGGACCGTCGCGGGGTGCTCGATCGATTCGATCAGAGCGGCCGACTCGCTCCAGCCGCCCGAACGAAAGTCCGTGAGCGGGATGCTAGCCGGCAATCGCACGCGGCGCCAGGCTTGCCAGGGCGGCGAAGCCCCGCCGGCCGCGCTCGAGCGCGTCGAGCGCGATCCACTCGTTCGCTTGATGGGCCATCTCGGAATCGCCGGGACCGAAGCCGATCGTCGGAATCGACCGGCGCCCGGCGGTCAGGCTGGCGTTGGTGCAGAAGCTGTAGAAGGACGATCGCACCTCGCCAAGCGCCTCACGCAGGGCGACGGCGGCCGACCCGGCCAGCGGGTGGGCCCGGTCGAGCCGCCAGGCGGGCAGGAACCGCCGCGCCGGGATCGCGCGACCGGTGTAGGTCGTGACGGGCGCCTCGGTGATCGCCACCGTCGCGGTGGTTCCCAGGTCGCCCGCCGCGACGAGGAACGGCTCGAGTTCTCCCAGCACGTCCGCCTCGGACTCGCCGGGCAGCGTGCGGCGGTCGAGGCGCACGCGACAACCACTGGGGACGACCGAGATGCCCGGTAGGGGGTCGGTGACGGCTTCCGTCGCCACCAGGATCCCAGCGCCGAGCTCATCGTCGACGGGTTGCACCCGTGCCTCGAGGGCGGTCAACACCCGGACCGCGCCCAGCAGCGCGCTCGCCCCCCGCTCCGGAAAGGCGGCGTGGGCAGCTACTCCGCGGACGGTGAGCTCGAGCTCGGCCCTGCCCTTCTGGGCGAGCATGAGCCGCAGGCCGGACGGCTCGGCGATCACCACGGCGTCGGGGTGGAAAGCGTCGACGACCACTGCCAGCGCCGCCCCCTCGGCGACTTCCTCTAGGGTCGACACCGACACTCCAACCGTGACCTCGAGGCGGCCGGCTCGGGCGGCGTCGCTGACCCCGTAGATCATCGCGGCGATCGGTCCCTTCATGTCGACCGCGCCGAGACCGTAGAGCCGTCCGTCCTGGACCGTCGGCGCATACGGATCGCGGGTCCAGCTGAGGTTCGGGGCAACCGTGTCGACGTGGCCGTCGAACAGCAATCGAGGGCCCGAGCCGCCGATGATTCCCAGCACGTTGCCATGGTCATCGACCTCGACGTCGAAGCCGAGCGATCGGAGCTCCTCGGCGCAACGCTGACAGGCGTCGCCTTCGCCGCCGGAGGGGGAGGGGATCGAGACCAGTTCGCGAGCGAAATCGAGCACCGTCGGGCTCCTAACGCGACCGCGTCGGCCGCGCCCTCATCGCGGGCCGGCCCTCATCGCCGGCCACGCCCTCATCGCCTCACACACGGTAGGCATCGAGACGGTCCTCATCGATGACGATGCCAAGACCCGGTCCCTCGGGGGGACCCAGCACCCCGTCCTCGAACGGGAATGGGCTGCTCACCAGGTCGTCGGTGTAGTAATGGCCGGCGACGCGGTCACCGCGCTCGGGACTGGGATTGGTGGCGGGAATCACGCACGGCACGGTAACCGCCGGCGTCGAAATGGCGAAGTGAAGGTTCGCCGCGTTGCCGACCGCGCTCTCCAGCGAGCCGTTGACGTCGCAGGGCAACCCGTAGGTCGCCGCGGCCGACGCGACCTGTTTGGCGCGGGCGATCCCGCCAGCCTTGGCGAGGTAGATCGAGATCACGTCGGCCGCTTCCCGCTCCGCGACCTCGACGACGTGGTGTGCGTTCCAGCAGCTTTCGTCGGCCACCACCGGCACGGAGGCGGCCGAGCGCGCGCTTGCCATCTCGCGGAGCCCTTCGCCGGGTTGCTCGATCAGGTCGACACCGGCCTCCTCGAGACGGCGAATGATCGCGCCGATCGTCTTGGCGCCGAGGCCGCGGTAGCCCTGGTTGGCGTCCAGCCGCAGCAGGATGCCGTCTCCAAGCGCCCCGCGCAGCGCGCGCACGAGCTCGATGTCCCGGGCCGGTTCCCCGGTGCCCTTGACCTGGAGCGAGCGGATGCCTTCCGCGACGGCCGTCTTGGCCTCGATGACCGCGTCGGGGACCTCCATGATCCCGAGCATGTGCCCGATCATCACGCCGTCGCGGACGCGCCCTCCCAAGAGCTGGTTAACCGGCAAGCCGACCGTCAGGCCCTGGAGATCCCACAGGGCCATCTCGAGCGCCGCCTTGGCGTAGAAGTGACGTCGCACGGCACCGTCCATTACTCTGCACGCTCGCTCGATCTCGAACGGCGCGAGGCCCCTCAGTGCCGGTGCCAGGAGATCATCGACAACGTGACGGACCGTGGTCGCCGTTTCGCCATACATGGCTCCCCAATCGCCGCCCCAGCTGGCCAGCGCCACCGCTTCGCCATGGCCCACGCGTCCCTCGCTGTCGCGAACCCGCACGATGCACGTGTGACCGAGCTCCTCGGTCAGCCCTCGTCACCGCGCGTCGCGACGCAACGGGAGTCGCACCTCGATCACCTCGATATCCTCGACCACGCCGACGCGCGGCTCGGGCGCGGCCGGACCAACCGGCTCCGGACCGGGCACGTCGCCGGAAGCCGGCCGATGCAGGGACTGGGTCACGACTTTCAGATACTAGTGTCTGGCTGACCATGACCTCACGATCCCCGCGCCCCGACCCGAAAGTCACTCCCGAGCTCACCGGCTACGCGACCGAAATCAGCCTCAGTCCGGGAGACGAGCTCGCGTTCATGGTCAGCACCACCGAGGTGTCATATGCGCCTGACATGGTCAAACTGATTCACGGTGACGAACATCCGGACGGGCCGGGCTTTCGCGAGCGGGCGGTATCGACCGTCCCCGCGAGCACTCACCCAGGCCGCGTCCAAGAAACCCGGTGTGGCTCGTACGCGCGCTCGTCCCCGACCGAAACGGTGGGCGCCGGCGACGCGTTGACCCTGATCGCCTGGGTCCAGCCCACGCTTCCCGCCGTGGCTCGGTCGGGAATCCTCACCTGGTGGTCGGAGGCCGACTGTCTCGGCTTTGGGGTCTTCCGCGAGCCCGAGGGGGATGTGTCACTCCGCCTCGGTCATGGTGCCGGTCGGATCTCGATCTACCGCACGGGCGTCCCCCTCCCCGTCGGCGTGTGGTCGCACATCGCCGCCAGCTACGACCGCTCGACCGAAACCGTATGCGACCGCCAGACGCCTCGCGCGCGCGAGTCACGCCAACCGACGATCGCCGTGGCCACGGCCGCTCCGCCCGGCGCGAGCACGGCCCTTCCGGTGATCATTGCAGCCTTCGGGAACGGCGCGCACCCCCCGATCGGTCACTTCACCGGTAAGATCGACCGGCCTGCGATCCTGTCTCACGCGCTTCCGCCGGCCCGGCTCGACGAACTGGCCTACGGCAAGAACGCCACCGCGCTCGCCGCCGACGGGCTCCTGGCCGCATGGGACTTCTCGGCCGACCCCAGCACCACGGAGGTCGCCGATTACTCCGGCCACGGGGTCGACCTTCACACGACCAACGGTCCGGGACGTGCCGTCACCGGCTTCAACTGGAGTGGCGAGGAGATCGATCATCGCCGCCGTCCAGCTGAGTACGGTGCGATCCACTTCCACGAGGACGACCTCGACGACGCACGGTGGGAGGCCGACTTCTCGTGGACCGTGCCGCCGCAGACCCCCAGCGGTGTCTACGCCGCTCGCCTCCGCGGACCCAACGTCGAAGATCACATTCCGTTCGTCGTCCGCCCGCGCGTCTTCCCCACCGCCGACATCCTCTTTGTCTTACCCACGTTCACGTACATGGCGTACGCGAACGAGCGACTGCTCACCAACCGCGCCGCGCTCGAGGCGCTGGCCGGTGACGTCGGGGTCTACGCTCTCGACGATGCCGACCGCTCGCTGCTGCGGCAGCCCGAGTGGGGTATCGCCCTGACACACACCTCGATGGCTCCGGAAGCATGTACTCGTCGCGTCTGCGTCCGGTCGTCAACCTGCGACCCAAATATCGGTTCTGGTCCACCGGAGGCCCCGAGCGGTTTCCCGCCGATCTCTATATCGTGGACTGGCTCGAGCACCTAGGCGAGCGCTACGACGTGGTCACCGACGACGACGTCCATCGCGAGGGCCTCGAGCTCCTGGAGAAGTATCCCGTGGTCCTCACGGGGACCCATCCGGAATATGTAACCGACGCGATGCTGACCGCGCTGGAACGTTACCTGACCAATGGCGGTCGGCTGATGTACCTGGGTGGCAATGGTTTCTATTGGGTGACAACGGTTGACCCGCGCCAGCCGCATATCATCGAGCTGCGTCGCGGCATAAACGGGACGCGGACCTGGGAGAGCGCGCCCGGAGAGGGCTTCCACAGCACCACGGGAGAGCCGGGAGGGCTGTGGCGTTATCGAGGGCGAGGCCCCAACCAGCTCGTCGGAGTCGGATTCGCCGCGCAGTCGGGCGAACCGGGACCGGCCGCCGGCTACGTCCGTTGCGACACTGCCGGCGATCAACGCGTCGAGTTCATCTTCGACGGAGTCAGCGACGACGAACTGATCGGAGAGTTTGGCCTCATCGGTGGCAGTGCCGCCGGTTACGAGATCGATCGCCTCGACCACACGCGAGGCACGCCGCAACACGCAATCCGCCTCGCCACCTCGGAGGGCCGCCACCACCCGGACTACCTGCTGGTAGTCGAAGACATTCCCTTCACGCAGCCAAATCTTGCCGGTGACGATAACCCCGATGTCCGCGCGGACCTCGTGTACATGTCCTATCCCGAGGGTGGCGCCGTGTTCTCGGTCGGTTCGTGCAACTGGTGCGCGAGCCTCTCGCACAACGGCTACCGGAACAACGTGGCGCGGATCACCCGCAACGTGCTGCGAAAGTTTACTGAGCGCCGCCGATCGGTGTTATAACTCGGGGTGAACGTCCCGCCGTAACGAGAAGGAGGTAGAGGTTTGCGACGATTTAGCCTTCGGCGAGGCCTGCTCAGCTCGGCTGCGGTCGCGGTGGTTGTCACCGTGCTGGCCGCGATCCCATCCGTCGCCAGCGCCAGTTCATTCGGCTGCACCGCGGCCGGCAGCGGACTCCCGTGGTATGGGCTCAACTCAGCCTACACGTGCATCGATGTCGGTGGGTCGGGGGACACCGTGTGGTCGGTGGAGGGCGAGTGGTTCGGCATCGGCACGCTCTGCAACTACCGGTTCCGCATCCGCTTCCGCGACATCCGGGGCAGGCTCTACGAGACTTACTATTCGTCCACCCACGTTGGCTGCCGCGTCGCGGCCGGGAGCTGGACCAAGAACTTCGGCGCCCGACTTCCCGATGGCGGCTACGCCGGCGTACGCAAGAAGACCGGTCAGGTATGCGTGCAGGTGCTCGAGAACGGTTTGGCCGTGGGCGGCGCACCGTGCGAGTCGATCCACCCTTGAGCTAGCGGACCTCCAGGGCCCCCACCGGCGGGACTGACCCTGTCGTTTACTCCCGGACCCGCGCGTCAGTCTGCGTCGCGCGGGTCCATCGGGCGCGAATCAACTGGCCGCACGCCCTCACCCAACGAGTACACGGTCAGTTCACTCGGCCGCGCGAGTAGCCCGTCAAGCCCGAACTGAAAGTCGGCAAATTCCTCTGACCGGTAGTGGGCGTCCAGCGCCTCCTTGCTGTCCCACTCGCTGAGCAGCACGAACCGGCTGGGGTCGGCTAACGCAGCGGCGAACGTGTAGCGCCGGCAGCCTGGCTCGCCGGCGGCCCACCGCTCGAAGCGGGCAAGCAGCTCGGCCAGCTCATCGCGGCGTCCGCTGATCCCGAACATGTCTGCCACCGCGATCACCATCACACCGCTCAGCCTTGCACATTTTCGCTCCGATCGGCGCTTTGACCACGCGCGTGCCGGCGATCCCGGTAGCAGTGCCGCGCCGGATCAGGACGTTCCGATCACGGTGGGGGCGCCCACGCCGATTCGCCAGGCGACCACCGGTTGCTCGACACCCTGCAACATCAATTCGCGTCGTGCCTGTGACGAGAACTCGACCTCGCCCCGTGTCGCCGACCGCGTCGCGTCGCTGACCAGGGCTTCGTTGGGGGTTGCCTCGCGCGCCAGCCGGGCGGCCAGGTTCACCGCACGCCCATACCAGTCGCCCCGGTGCATCACGGCCGGTCCCGTCTGGGCACCGACGCGAATCGGCAGCAAATCGGGACGCGTCCCCACCTCCTGGAGGGCCTGCGCGGCCAGTGTCACGGCCGCGGAGGCATCCGGCGCCCAGATCATCGCTCCATCACCCATCGACTTCACCTGCCAGGCCCCGTGTTGGCGGCACAGGGCAGCCAGCGCGCGCGAGAACTCCTTGGCCACGCGGGCCGCGGCCTCGTCGCCGACCGTCTCGGTCAACTCGGTGTAGCCGACCAGATCGGCGAACACGAACGTGGGTGCGGGATGGCGCGCCATCCACCGCCGCCAGCTTGACTGGCGGACGGCTTGGAAGGCGACGATCGCGGCTCCCGCGATGCATCCGAGTAACACCGCCAGCATGCTCAACACCGCTGGCTCGATGACGTGAGAACAATTCCCATTGCACGGGATGACGCAGTTACTCGGGCGATCCTTTCCAGAGATCTCTCCGCCAGGGAATCCCATACTCAGGATCAGGGAGAGGTTCAGGGAATCTCCCCATACCCGATTCGGGTCTTCTCCGTCACCCTCACCTGATGCCTCAATTCGTCCTCACACACGCCCACAGGCCGGAGGAATGCGCCATCGCGGCGGCGGCCTGGAAGGGCTTCGCCAGCCCCCTGCGGCGCGGCCGGCCGCTCGGGTCGTGCGCGAGCGGCGGCCACCGCTTGTGGTGGACCGTCGACGCCGACGACCGGGCGGCGGCGCTGTCGCTCCTGCCTCACTACGTCGCCCAGCGGACGGTAGCGGAGCAGGTTCAGGAGCAGCCGTTGCCGTGAGCCATGGTCGCTGGCATAGCCCCGCGATGCGCGGACACACGGTGGCGTGTGCCGCCCCGACGGGCGGCGGCGCCCAGCCTTCGGCGCCGCCCCGCACGCGCTTTTCGTCCGTGCGACGGCGAGACGGCACCGGTCGGGCGCCCGAGGCGCGCGTGCTCGATCCCGAGCGACTGCCGGATTTCGTCGACCAGTTGTATCGGGCCGCCTGGGCCCTCTGCGGATCCCAGCACGACGCCGAGGATCTCGTGCAGGAGACGTTCGTCAACGTGCTCAAGCGGCCGCGCCTCCTGCGCAAGGACAACGAGATCGGCTACCTGCTCCAGGCACTGCGCAACACCTACGTCAGCCGCTATCGCAGCTCCGCTCATCGGCGTGAGGAGCGCGAGCTGACCGAACGCGATCTGCTGCCCGCGCGCGACGAGGGCCCCGACGCACGCGAGATCATGGAGGCCATCGCCGGCGTCCCCATGCCCTATCGCGACGCGGTGATCGCGGTCGATCTGATCGGTCTCTCCTACCGCGAGGCGGCGCGATGGCTCCGCACCCCTGAGGCCACGCTCACGACGCGCCTGCATCGCGGCCGCCAGCAGGTCGCTCGCGCACTCGTCTCGGATGACGCCTGACGGGGCGCCGTGAAATTGGCGAGAAATGGGCCGACTCACACCGACGGCCGGGTGTGGACGAGCGGTTGCGTCTCGGCGAACTCCGGCCCGGCCGCCATGATCGTGGCCAGCGCGGCGCGCGAGCGCACGCCGAGCTTGTCGTAGATCCGCGCGAGATGGCTTTCGACCGTCTTCTCGCTCACGAACAGGGCGGCGGCGACATCACGGTTGCGCTTGCCGGTCGCGACCAGGGTCGCCACCTCACGCTCGCGCGGGCTGAGCAGCGCGACCGCCTTACCGCCTGACGGCGTCGGCGCCCGCCGAGGGCCGCGCCGGCCCAGCCGGCGAAGCTCACGCGCGGCGGCCTCGGCTTCGCGCATGGCGCCGGCGGCGTACAGGATCCGCTCCGCGGCCTCCAGCTCGGAGATACCGGCCGCGGACTCGCCGCTACGAGCCAGACCGGCGCCGATCAGTGCCCGAGCCCGCGCCAGCAGCACCGGGTTGCCGGCCGCGTCGGCGATCGCGAGCGCTTCTCGCGCCGCCCTGATCGCTCCGCGCGGATCGTCACGGGCCAGCCGCACGGCGCCACGGGCGCACACGGCCGTCGCTGTCCGTTGAGTCAGTGACGTGGCTTTCGCCCGTGCCTCCGCGGTCGCCGCCGACTCCGTCGCCGCATCGACATCCCCGAGCGAGAGCTGGGTGCGGATCAAAAGCTCCCAGCCGTGCCCACCGCGCAGGTCGAGCAACCGCTGATCCGGGCCGGCCTCGAACGCGGTCAGCTCGACACGGGCGGCCTCGGCGTCCCCCGCCGCGTCGAGCGCCGCGGCGAGGTGCAGCCTCGACAAGGTCGAGAAAAATGTCTCGGTCACCCGCTCCGAGCACGCGACCGCTTCCCGGGCGCTGGCCAGCGCCCGCGCCGTATCGCCGGCCACCGAGCACGCCAGGGCATCCGCCCACAGCGCCCACACGGTCAGCTGATCGTTGCCGGTCAGGCAGGCCGCGTCGGTGGCGGTGTCGGCCGTCGCCACCGCCTCGGTGATCCGCCCCTTCATCAGCAGCGCGTTGGTCTCGAGGACCAGCAGACCCGGGATGAACGCCCGTTGTCCGGTGGACTCGGCCACCTGCAGTCCACGGCGTGCGTGAGCCAGCATGTCGTCGATCAGCTCCAGCGCCGAGGCGGCCTGGGCTAGATACCCGGCCACGTCGATGTGGGTGGCCAGTTGCTCGTCGTCCAACGCCGCGAACCTTTCCTGAGCCTCGCGAAGCTCCGCCCGTCCAGCGTCGAGACGGCCGAGCGAGCTGCTGGCCACGCTGCACACCGCGGCCGACCAGGTGACAAACAGCGGCTCGGTCGCGGCCCGGGCGAGCTCGAGCACGCCCCGCCCGACTTCGTGCATCCGCGCGAACTCGCCGCGCCAGTAGTGGTCGAGGGCCAGCTCGAGCGTCAGCGCCATGGCCTCGGGTCCGCCGGCGGCGAGCGACTCGAGCGTGCGCTCGACCAGCAACCGCGATTCGAACGGCCGACCGCTCATCCGTTTGGCGAAGGAGATCCGCGTCACGAGGCTTGCCCGCTCGCCGGCCCGCTCGACCGGCAGTAGACCATGCGCCTGTTCGAGCAGTTCGAGCGCGGCGTCGTAGTTGCCCGCGTAGGTGAGCGCCGCCGCCGCCTCGCTCAGCAGCGACAGCCGTCGCTCGTTGGCTTGTCTCCGTGCCAGTAGACGGGTCGCCGCGAGCAGCCACCGTCCCGCCGTCTCGGGGGCGCGGGGCGCCGCGTCGCGGCCCGCCTGCACGAGCAGCTGGATCGCCTCTTCGTCGCCGAGGACCGCGGAGTGCTCGATGTGATGGGCCCGCACCCCGGGCGGCGAGTCCCTGCCCGCCAGCGCGGCGGCGGCCCGGCCGTGGGCGCCGATCCTCCAGCCGGCCGGCATCCCGTCGTAAACCGCGCGGCGCACGATCGGATGGCGGAAGCGAAACCGGCGTGGCGTGTCCGTCGGGCGGATGAAGTCGAAGCTGAGTAGCTCATCGAGGGCGACCAGGACGGAGGCCAGGGTGCGCTCCGCGACCCCCCCGATCAGCTCCGGATCGAACGGGTCCCCGGCCACCGCGGCGGCTTCGAGCGCGAGCCTGGCTTCTTCCGAGACCGCCGTCAGCTCCTCGCGGATGGCGACGATAACCGCGCGGGGCACGGTCTCCACCGGTCGCGTCGCGCTCCAGGAGGCCCGCCCGGGGGCGTGCCCGGCGCGCGCGAGCTGCTCGATGTAGAACGGATTCCCGCCGCTTTCGCGGTACAACCACGACCGGGTCGCGTCGTCGACGTGCGGCCCGAGCAACTCCGCGGTCTCGGTCGCGGTCAACGGTGCCAGCTCGACCCGGCTTCCGTGCCCGGCACGGGAGCGGCCCTCGAGCCCGACCAGCAGCCGCGTCGGAGCCTGACGGCAGGTGACCGCCATCAGCAGCGGACCACGGAAACGCCGCAGCAGGTGGGCCAGCATCTCGATCGACGCCGCGTCCGCCCAGTGAACGTCATCGAGCGCGAGCACCAGCGGTTGGCGGCCGGCCAGCCGCTCGAGCAGGCTTCTCACGGCGTAATGCAGGCGGTACCGTTCGGCGCCCTCGGCGCGGCTGGCAGCCCCACGATATTCGCGCGGGAGGGCTGGAAAGACCGTCGTTAGCTCGCGCAACAGGTCTTCGTCGAACGCGTGCAGGAACGCCGGCTCGAGCGAGCCCAGATAGTCGTTGAGGCCGTCGACGATGAGACCGAACGGGATGTCGCGCTCGAATTCGGCCGCCCGTCCGTCGAGGACCAGGTAGCCGCGGTCCTCGCCCCGACGGCACAGCTCCGCCAGCAGCCGAGACTTGCCGATTCCCGGTTCACCGACGATCTCCAGGAACCACGGTTTGCCCGCCGCGAGCCTGTCGAGCGCGGTTTCGAGCGCCGCCACTTCGTGGGTCCGACCGACCAGCCCACGCACCTGCTCTGCATCCACGGTGACCCTCCCCAGGATCCAGTCGGAGCCTACTCGATGCGACCCCGGGCCGCTTGACTGTATGGCAAAGCTCAGTCAACGGCAGCGCCGGGTCCCCACCGTGAAATGATGCCCGGTATGGAAGAGGGCACGACGCGCACCCGGCTCAATCCGGCGTCGTCCGAGCAGTTCGTCCCGCTGCGGCGCCAGCTCGGCGTGACCTCGTTCGGGTTGAACCAAATCGTTCTGCAGCCCGGCCAGCGCTTGCGAATTCACCGCCACGAGCGGCAAGAGGAGGTTTACCTCGTGCTCGAGGGGGACCTCACGCTGATGCTCGAGGGCGAGGGATCCGACCTCGGGGAGGGCGACCTGGTCCGGGTGGCGCCCGGGATTCGTCGCCAGCTGGTGAACCGCGGGCCGCGCCGGCTCGTGGTGATCGCCATCGGCGGTTTCGGCGAGCACCGCGGTCGTGACGGTGAGGCGTTCACATCCTGGGAGCAGAAGGTCGGCGCGCCGCCGCAAGAGGTGCCGCTGCCCGACGACCTGAGCGCCGACGAACGCGCGTAATCGTTAGCGTCCGTTGGGGAATAAATTGTGAGTTTTGACGAGTGGCTGGGCGTGTCTGGCGTCGCTGGCTCGCCGCGAGAATACCGGGAGTATTTGACGGCGAGCCGGCGGCGTCAGGCGCGTCCAGACGCCGTCAAAAACACAAGTTATTTCGCTACGGGCCCTTAGCCGCGGCGACGGCTCGCCGGTTGCTCAACCAGCGTTGACATCGACCCCGAGCGGATCAGGTCGGCGGCGGCCGCGATGTCGTCGTCCAGGTAGCGGTCACGGTCGACGAACGCGACTCGCTCGCGTACGAGCCGGAACGCCTCCTGAGTAGCGGGACTCGCATGCTCGATACCGCGCAACTCGAGTGCCTGGCAGCAGGCCATCAGATGGATGGCGGCGATGTTCTGGGCCAGTTCGACGATCGAACGGGCATCGCGGGCGGCGATCGTGCCCAGGGAAACCTTGTCCTGGTTGTGCGCTTCGGTCGAGCGCGAGTGGACGGTTGCCGGGTTGCACAGCTTGATCGCCTCGGCCGTCATCGCCGAGCAGCACAGCTGCAACCCCTTGAAGCCGTGATGCAACCCGGCCTCGGGGTGGGTCGCATCGAACCGTGGAATCAGGTTGGGGGTCAGACCCGCGTTGAACTTCTCGTCGACCACCAGTTCCAGTTGCCGGTCGATCATGTCGCATAGGTTGGCCAGCGCGACCTTGACCGAGTCCATCGCCTGTCCGACGTGTCCACCGTAGAAGTTGCCGCCGCTTTCCACGCGGCCTCCGGCGACGTTGAACAGCGGGTTGTCGTCCGAGGAGTTGATCTCAGTTGTCAGCCATTGCTCGGCCCAGGTGATCACGTCGCGCAACACGCCGGTGATATGGGGCGCGCAACGGATCGAGTACCTGTCCTGGACTTGACGCTCCAGCTGCACGAAGCCGGCGCCGTTCATGCCGTCGCCGTACAGCTCGTCGCTGTCCAGCGCCAGCCCCGAGTCGGCCAGCAGCGCGCGGATGTTGCCGGCGCTCGTGACCATGCCCGGGTGCGGCTTGGCCTCATCGAACAGGAAGGCGTTGAAGTGACCGCGGTTACCGAGCAGCGCCTGCGAGGCCATCGCCGTCACCAGATCGGCGAGATCGGCGAGCTCGGCTGCGGCGGCAATCGCCAGACACGCGAACGCGCTCATGAAGGAGGTGCCGTTGGTGAGTGCCAAACCCTCCTTGGACTCGAGCCGGAAGGGCTCGAGTCCCAGCTCCGCAAGGACCTCAGCGGCCTGGCGCGGTTGGCCTTCGAACCCAACGCGTCCGTCACCGGCCAGTGCTCGGCCCACGTAGGAGAGCGGCGCCAGATCACCGCTCGCCCCGCACGATCCCCGCTCCGGGATGTACGGCAACACGTCGTGATTGAGCAGGTCCAGTAGCCGTTCGACGAGCTCCACTCGCACGCCGGAGTTGCCCTTGGCCAGGCAATTGGCGCGCAGAAGGATCGTCACGCGGGCGACCTCGGGCGGAGCGATCGGCCCGGTTCCCACGCCCATGAACCGGAGGATGTTCTGCTGCAGCTGGCCGGCCTTCGCCGGCGAGATCTGGCGGTGGGCGCTGTCACCGAATCCGGTGGTGACGCCGTAGATCGGAATCTCGTGCGCGATCAGCTCCCGCTTGAGCGCACGGCTGGCGCGGATGCGGTCCGCCGAGCGCGGAGCGAGCCGCACGTCGCGAGCACCGCGGGCCACGTCGAGTGCATCGGCCAGCGTGAGGGTCGCGCCGTCGAGTTCCAACGGCAACCGCTCGGTCGCCTGGCCGGAGAAAGTGGTAACGACCATGGGACAGGATTACCCAGTGATACCCTGGACGCAACGTAGACGCACTCGATCGGTACATACGTGCAGCTCAGCCGACCTCTGGACAGCGTAGATCGCAAAATTATTGCGTTACTGAAGGAAGACGCGAAGCTCACGTTCGCGCACATCGGCGCCGAGGTCGGACTCTCGGCGACTGCGGTCAAGCGACGCGTCGATCGCCTCGAGAGCGACGGCGTGATCATCGGATACGGCGCTCGCATCGATCGGGGCGCGCTGGGTCAGGCAATCGAAGCCGTGATCGAGATCTACTGTGCCGATCGAACCGCGCCCGCGGACGTCGGCCGGTCGCTGGCCAACGTCGAGCAGATCATCTCGGCGTTCACCGTCTCGGGTGAGGCGGACGCGCTGATCCGCGTCCGCGTGGAGAGCATCAAGCACCTCGAGAAGCTCGTCGAACGCCTCCGCCGCGACCCGAATGTGGTGCGCACGAGGACTTTGATCGTGCTATCGACCTTGATCGATCGCTGGGATTGAGTCGGGGGAGACGGTTTGGTCCCGACCTTCGCAGTCCCCGACATCGCGCTGGAGCGCAGGGCAGATGGCACCACGCTCCTCACCTCTCGTGCGACGCTTGGGCGCTGGGAGCGCTCGATCCCGGCTGTGCTCCGAGCGCGAGCTCAAGCGCACCCCGACCGCCCGCTGGCCGCCGAACGCGACCGGGACGATCGCTGGGTGACGGTCAGCTACGGCGAGGCGCGCCGCCAGGCGGACGCGCTGGCCCAGGCGTTACTCGATCGCGGCCTCGGTCCCGATCGTCCGCTGATGATCCTGTCGGGCAATTCACTCGCCCACCTGCTCGTCACTCTGGCCGCGTACACGGCGAGAGTCCCGGTCATGCCGATCAGCGTCGCCTACTCGCTGATGAGTGACAACCACGAACGGATCCGGGCCATCGCCGAATTGACCAAGCCCGGGCTCGTGTTCGCCGAGGACGCGCCGCCATTCTCGGACGCGCTAGACGCCTTGGATCACGGTGTTGACCGCGTGCTGATCGCCACCGGTTCGCGCCGCGGCGCGGAGCGGCTCGGCGACCTGGTCCAGACGGTCGCCGCCAGCGCGGTCGACGCAGCGGTCGACGCGATCGGCCCGGACACCGTGGCCAAGCTGCTCTTCACCTCCGGCTCCACCGGGGTGCCCAAGGGAGTGACCAACACCCAGCGCATGCTGTGCGCCAACCAGGCCATGATCCGCCACAGCTGGCCGTTCCTGGCCGACGAACCGCCGGTCGTGGTCGATTGGCTGCCATGGAGCCACACCTTCGGAGGCAACCACAACCTCAACCTCGTGCTGTTCAACGGCGGCACGCTGTACATCGATGAAGGCCGACCGGCACCGCCACTATTCGGGCGAACGCTCTCGGCGCTGGCGCAGATACCGCCCACGATCTACTTCAACGTTCCCGCCGGGTACGGACTCCTGGCCCCGGCGCTGGAACAGGACCCCGACTTCGCCCGTCGCTTCTTCAGCCGCCTGCGATTCATGTTCTACGCCGGCGCGGCGTTGCCCGAAGGCCTCGCGGTTCGCCTGCGCAAACTCGCCGAGCGGGCGGATCACGAAGTGCCGCTGACCTCCAGCTGGGGCACCACGGAGACTTCGCCGGCGGCCACCAGCGCCCACTTCGCCGACGCAAAGATCGGCTGCATCGGCGTGCCCTTGCCCGGGGTCAAGATCAAGCTGGCGGCGGTGGACGACAAGCTCGAAGTCCGGGTCAGCGGTCCGAACGTTACCCCGGGCTATTTCGGACGCCCCGACTTGACCGAGGCGGCGTTCGACGAGGAAGGCTTCTACCGCTCGGGCGACGCGGTCAAGCTCGGGCAAGGCGATGACCCCAACCAAGGCCTCGTGTTCGACGGCCGGATCGCCGAGGACTTCAAACTTTTGACCGGAACCTGGGTGACCGTGGGCGCCCTCCGGCTCGAATTGCTCAGCGCCACTCAGGTGCTCACCGACGCCGTGCTGTGTGGAGAGGACGGTGACTACGTCGCCGCGCTGGCGTGGGTCAACCAGGCCGAGGCGCGCAAACTGTTCCACACCGACGGCGATGTCGCGCTCGACGATCCGCGACTCGCCCAACACCTCGCGCGATCCCTCGCCCACCTCGCGGAAGGGCGCGGATCCGCGGCGCGGGTAGCGCGCTTACTCCTGCTCGCCGACCCGCCGAGCCTCGATGCGGGCGAGATCACCGACAAGGGTTACATCAATCAGCGCGCCTGCCGCCGGTGGCGTACGGCCGAAATCGCACGGCTGTACGCACCCGAGCCGAGTCCGGACATCATCGCGCCGTTCGAGTAAGACTGACTCGAGGCGACGGCTGGGATTGCGGTCAGAGGTCGGCGTCGGCCTGGAACCGTTCCAGCGCAACCTCGATCGGATCCGCCCCGCCGTTGACGTACAGGATCCGTCGCGACGCCGGGACGTCGTGCAGGAGCGCCTCGAGGACCGCGGCCACGTCGTCACGTGGGATCCGGCCCCGGAACGCCGCCGCGTCGATCCGAACCTGACCAGTTCCCGGCTCGTCAGTCAGCGCGCCGGGCCGGACGATCGTCCAGTCCCGGTCGCTGGCCATCGCGGCCGCGTCGGCGTCGGCCTTGGCTTGGAGATAGACGCTGAACACTTCATCGCCGGCAGGAGGATCTTCGGCGCCGACCGAGCTGATCATCACGTACCGAGCGACATCCGCACCGACCGCCGCCTCGAGCAACTTGATCGCCCCGTCGCGGTCCATCGTGAGCTTGCGCTCGCTCCCGCTACCCGAACCGGCGCCGGCGGCGAACACCACCGCGTCGGCGCCTTCGATCGCCTTGGCGATCTCGGCCACGCCGGCCGACTCCAGGTCGCACACGACGGGCTCAACGCCTTGAGCCCGGACGGCGGCGGCATGGGCCGGGTTGCGAATCAATCCGATTACCGCGTCACCACGCGCGGCCAGCTGCCCGCCCAGCCGCAAGGCAATCTTCCCGTGAGCTCCGGCGAGCGCGACGCGCATGGCGTCAGACTACCGGGCTCTGGATCCTGCTCGCGGCTCATGGCACCACCGCCCGGATTCCACGCGTCACCGGTACACGGTCACGACCGCCGCCACCACTTCCCCATCGTCCTCGGTGACCGTCACACGAACAGTCTCGGTCAGGGCACCGGCGGCGAAGCGGAGCGACTGGCCGGGGCCGAGGCGATGATCGACGAAGCGATCGCCGCGCTTGACCGCGACCGCCAGGCTCCGCACTCGGTTGGGGCCGTCAACCCGAAACCGGATGGTCCCGTGTTCTACGCGCAGGTTCAACGAGTCCTGCGCCGGGCCGACGTAGAGCGCGCCGGCCCCGGCGGGTGTGACCTTGAGCTGCCCGTGGCAATCCGGCTCTGGAATCACCTGGATCCTGACGAAGTCGAAGAAGGGAATCGAGCCCAGCTCGTGTCCTTCGCAATCGACGTGGGTTCCCTGCGTCACGAGGATCGCGTTGCCGGGGCCCGGCGTCGGAGGCGTCACCGTCGGCGGCTCCTCGGTCACCTCCAGCGGCACTGTCAGTCCAGCGCTCGGCGAATACGTAACCGGCGCCTGGTTTTCCTGAGCCCCGATCAGAGGCGGATCCGGACAGTCCGTCTTCGGCGGATCGCCGGCGAGCGTCCGTTCGACGTCGGTGGCCACGGCGGGGTCGTTGATCAGGCTGTACTTGACACCGGGGAAGAACGGGAGCAGCGAGTTCGTGTGTACGTCCGGAACCGCGGGTAAACAAGAGAGGTCAGGGATCACGCCTGCGCTCTTGAGGCCGACCGCCTGCGTGCTCTCGATCCCAATCACCGCATCATCGGGTGACACGTAGGGATCGCTGATTCCGGGAATGGTGATCGCGTCCCCCCCGATAGCGGTAACCGGGACGCCCTTCAGCGAGTTCCCTTGACCCGGATTCCACTGGGCGACGGCGGCGGCCGTGGCCTGACCGAGCGCGGGCTCGAACCTCAGGTTCCGGTAAGCGACCAGCAGGTTGGCGATTATCTTGCAGGCCAGGGATCTGCCACACAGCGACGGATCGACGGCCTCGCCGATGTCGGCCAAGAAGCTCCCCAGATGTGGAGTCCCGAGCGTGGTGATCGACTGGACGTGGACCTGCCGAAAGTCCCTCGCCGCCAGCCGCATCGCGCCGCGGGTCCACAGACCACCGTAGGAGTGATCGACGAAGCGCACGGTGTCGACGCGATCGCGGGAGTGCAGATAGGAGACAAACCGCGCCAGCGCCTTCGCATTGGCATAAATGTCACCACGAGAGTTGAGCGTCATCCGGGCGGAAAGCTGCTTGGGACAGTCGGAAAACACCGGCGGGTTGGGTTTGACCGCACCGGCCCCGTCAGTCACCGGCGCCGTGTACACCTTGTAACCGGCGTCGGCCCACTTGGCGCCGTCGAGTGACCAGGTCTCACCTCGGGGGGCACTTCCCTGACACTGCGCGGACGGAGTCGTGAACGGCGTCGTGGTGGTGAAACCCGAAACCAGGACGACGGCGTCGGTTCCGGTCGCGGCCGCGGCGCGGGCGGCTGCCGCGACCGAGACGATTGCCGCCACGAGCAAAGCCCCAGCTAGCAACGCGCCCCGGTGCAGAGGCCGGCGTGGACGGACGGCGAGCACGCCGACAACATATACGACCGGTGTCTCCCGAGCGCCGGGCCGGGCCTAGAACGCGACGGCCGCCGCCGGCTCGAGCGGGCGCAGCGCCGGGTACAGCGCGCGGTAACGGTCGTGCTGCTCGCGATAGACCTCCACCCACTCCGGCTCGGGCTCGACCCGTCCGCGGGGTACGACGGTCGCGGCGACGGCGCTGTGCACGTCGGGCCACACGCCCGCGGCGACGCCGCCGAGCAGCGCGGCGCCAAACGCGGCGCCCTCGTCGACGGCCACCCGCTCGAGCGGGAGCTCGAGCGCCGAGGCGACGATCCGCAGCCATTCCTCGCCCTGGGCGCCGCCGCCGGAGACGCGGCCGAGCGCAGGCCGGACGCCGAGCGCGGCGATCAGATCGAGCGAGTCGCGCAGCCCGAAGGCGACCCCCTCGAGGACCGCGCGCACGAGCGCGCCGCGATCGTGGCGGAGGCTGAGCCCCACGAACGCCCCGCGAGCCTCGGGATCGGCGTGCGGGGTCCGCTCGCCGGCCAGGTAGGGGAGGAACAGCAGGCCCTCGACGCCGGGCGCCCAGGTGGCGGCGGCGGCCAGCAGCTGGTCGTACTCGACCTCGGGCGCGACGGTATCGCGGAACCACCGCAGCGACCCCGCCGCGGAAAGCATCACGCCCATCGCGTGCCAGGCTCCGGGTACGGCGTGGCAGAACACGTGGACCCGAGCCGCCGGCTCGGCCGCGTAGTGCTCGAGCGCGGCGAATACGACCCCCGAGGTGCCGAGCACGACCGACACCGGCCCGGGGCGGTCGACCCCGACGCCGAGTGCGCCGGCGGCTTGATCGCCACCACCGGCGGCGACCGGAACGCCGTCCGCGGTCAGACCCGAGATCGACGGGCTCTCGTGGACGCGCGGCAGCCAATCACGATCGAGATCCAACGCCTCGAGTACCTCTTCGCTCCACCGCCGGCGCGCGACGTCGAGCAGCAACGTCCCGGAGGCGTCCGACACATCGGTCGCATGTTCCTCGCACAAGCGCAGGCGGACGTAGTCCTTGGGTAGCGCGATGCGCGCGATGCGGTCATAGACGTCGGGCTCGTGGCGGCGCAGCCACAGCAGCTTGGGGGCGGTGAAGCCGGGCAGCGCGCGGTTACCGGTCAGCGCGATCAGCCGCTCGAGGCCGATGATCGACTCGATCTCCGCGCACTCGGCCCCCGTCCGCTGGTCGTTCCACAGGATCGCCGGCCGCAGGACGCGCCCGCTCGCGTCGAGTGCGACCAGTCCGTGCATCTGGCCACTGAGGCCGATCCCGGCCGGCGTGCCGGTGCTCGCCCGGAGGCGTGCCAGCACCGCCTCGGTCGCCTGCCACCAGTGTTCTGGATCCTGCTCGGCCCAGCCGGCGCGCGGCGTGGATAGCGGGTAACCGGCCTCGGCACTGTCGAGGATCGCGCCCCGGTCATCGATCGCCAACCCCTTGACGCTCGACGTGCCGACGTCGATCCCGATCAGCACGTGCTTCAAGCTCCGAGGGCGGCGTAGACGATCTCGTAGGCGCTCAGTGCATCCTTACGCTGTTGGGCCTCCCGCAGCGCTCGATCGTCGATCTTGGCGGCGACGCTGTCGATGAACTGCCATTGGAGCACGGAACGCTTGACGGCGCCGACCTGATCCTCGGTGTAGGGGTAGAGATCGAACCCGAGCCGCTCGCCGGCCGAACCGTAGCCGCAGCGGCGCAGCTCGAGGGCGAGCTCGAGGGTCTCCATAAACGCCGTGGCTCCGACGATGTTGTCGTCGTCGGTAATGCCCCAGCCGGAGTTGGCGTGCATGTGGCCGAGCAGGCTCTCGGAGGCGAGCAATGCGGCGTACTCGGGCAGGTGCTCACCGTTCATCAGCAGGTGTTGCCAATCCATGTTGACCGCAACGTTGTCGATGCCTTGGGCCGCGAGCTTGTGCGCGACGAACAGGCACATGCCGATGTTCCGCATCAGGATCTTCATCGCCGGCTCGGAGTTCTTGTGCTCGAGAAACAGCTTGACGCCGCTCTGGGCGCAGCCCTCCGCGGCTTCTCCCAGTCCCTCGATCAGCCAACGCCAGGAGTCGACGTACGGGGTTTGGAAGGGATAGTTGTACCCCTCGCCTCCAGGCCAAACGATCAGGTTCGCTCCCAACGACCCGGCGAACTCGGCCGCTTCGCGGAGGATCCGCCGGGCTTCGCCGCGGGTGCCGGCGTCCGGGTTGACGAGCCCGCCGCGCCCGAAGCGAGGATCGAGGTGCAGGCCGCCGGCGATGCAGTAGATGTCATGGCCGGCGAGGGCCGCGCGAACATCATGGAGGTTGTCGTGCGAAAGTTCGTTCGGAAAATGGAACTCGTAGCCGTCGATCAGATCGCCCAGCCCCTCGACCGCCCGGTGCACCTTGTCGGCCACTGGCTCGGCGTGGTAGTCGTGCACTGGCTGGTAGCCGCCCGGCACGAACCGCGTGATCATCGGACCGAGGGCCCAGATGCCGAGGCTGGTCTTCATTCCTCCTCCTTCCATTGGCGCGGCACGCCTGCAGGCCGCGGACTTTATTTCAGTCCGCGCGTGAACGCTAACATGCCAGTCCACGCTGGCCTAGGAGGAACGCTTCGTTGAGTGCCCAGAACCGCCCAAAGGACCGAGTAGGCCCTCGGGCAGCGGCGATGTCGGATGTCGGGCGGTTAGCGGGTGTCTCGCATCAGACGGTCTCCCGGGTCATCAATGGAAGTCCAAACGTCCGTCCCGAGACGCGCGAGCGGGTAATTGCCGCCATGGTCGAGCTGGGCTACCGGCCCAACCTCGCCGCCCGCGCACTGGCCACTGGCCGGACGCGAACGCTCGGCGTGGTGGGTATTGACACTACGCGCTACGGCCCCGCCTCGGTCTTGTTTGGGATCGAGCGCGCAGCGCATGAAGAGGGATACCTGACCATCGTCGCCAGCCCGACAGCTCTCGACCTCTCTTCGGTGACATACGCGATCGAGCGTCTGCGGGTACAGGGCGTCGACGGGATCCTGGTCATCGCCCCGCATGAGGCGGCGGCGGACGCACTGCGCCAGACGTCGGTCGACCTGCCACTGGTGGCGGTCGAGGCCGGCCCACCCGACGTCGTGCCCGTCGTCGCAGTCGATCAGTTTGCCGGCGCGGTCAGCGCGACACGCCATCTGCTCGATCTCGGGCATGAGACCGTCTGGCACATCTCGGGACCAGCGGACTGGCTCGAGACGCAAGAGCGCCAAGACGGTTGGCGCACGACGCTCGAGATGGCAGGTGCCGCTCCGCCGCCAGTGCTGGTAGGGGACTTCACCGCCCGCGCCGGCTACGACCTCGGTCGACGCTTGGCGCTCGATTCGACCGTCACCGCGATCTTCGCATCCAACGATCAGATGGCGCTCGGCGTCCTGCGCGCGATGCACGAGGCCGGGCGCGAGGTTCCCCGTGATGTCAGCCTGGTGGGTTTCGATGACACCCCCGAGGCGCCTTATTTCAGGCCGCCGTTGACCACCGTCCGTCAGGACTTCATCGAGGTTGGCAGCCGGGGCCTGCGGATGCTGGTGCGGACGATCGAGAAAGACGAACATGTCGTCACCGGCACGCGCGTGGCGACCGAGCTGATCGTTCGTTCCAGCACTTCGGTGCCCCCGGTCCGCTAACCGCCACGCGGCGGCGGCCCGGCGCCCCGCCAAACTCGGTTGACAGGCACTGGTTGTGATCGCTAACATGACGCCGTCCTCGTACCCATAGAGGAGGAGAGCGTCTGACTGCGGTCGGACTTGGAGCCGGCAATTACGCACCCCGCGGAGGGCTGTGGAACCACAGATCCGCGGTGGCGCGTGAGCGCCGATGGTCGGTTCACCTAAGTCAGCTTCAAACCGCCATTCTGAGAGGGCGGGCGTAAGCCCGCGGGTTTTTACGAGAGGAGAGGGATGCCGGATCCTAAGGACATCATGGGAGATGCAGTTGAACGTCTGGAGTGGGATGAGCGCAAGGAAGAGGTCGCTCCCCAGAAGAAATGGCATCAGCTGACACGGCGGACCGCGCTGACCGGCGGCGCCGCGGGGATCGCCGCGCTGATCCTCGAGGCGTGCGGCAGCAGCAGCTCCAGTTCGAGTCCCAGTTCGACTTCGACCGCGTCCGCCGCCACTACCAGCGCCAGCGGCTCAGCGGCGGCCGGGATCTTCGGGGTGAACCAGGCGTATCACTTCACGATGGTCAACCACGTGACGACGAACGTGTTCTTCACGCCGACCCAGAGCGGCGCCGCCGATGCGTGCAAGTTGCTGGGGTGCTCCTACACGTGGACGGGCTCGTCCACCAGCGACGTTTCCGACATGGTCAACGCAATCAACAGCGCCGTAGCCGCCAAGGTGAACGGCATCGCGACATCGTTAATCGATCCGACCGCGTTCAACGCCCCCGTCAAGTCGGCGCTCAGCGCTGGGATCCCAGTCCTGTCCTACAACGCGGACGAACCCCAGACCGGCCGCCTGGCCTACATCGGCCAGGATCTGCTGGTTTCTGGTCAGGAGATGGGACAGCACATAGTCAGCCTGCTGCCTGGCGGTGGTGACATTGCCCTGTTCATCGCCACCCCCGGCTCCGCCAACATCCAGCCCCGAATCGACGGCGCCATCGACACACTGAAGAGCGCCCCGAACATCAAGTACCAGGTGGTTCCCACCGGCGCCGCGGTGCCGGCCGAGCTGACCGTGATCAACTCGTGGGCGACCGCGCACCCGAGCGCCAAGGGGATGTTTGCCGTCGACGCCGGCAGCACCCAGGGGCTCGCCCAGACGATCCAGAAACTGGGCCTGAAGTCCAAAGGCTGGGTCGGCGGTGGCTACGACCTGACGCCGATCACCGAGCAGCTGCTCGCCGCCGGCTACATCGAGTTCACGATCGACCAGCAGCCCTATCTTCAGGGGTTCTTCCCGATCCTCGAGCTCTATCTGTACAACGCGTCGCAGGGTCTGACCGGCCCGGCCGACGTCGACACCGGGCTGAAGTTCCTGGACAAGACGACGGTGATCCCGTACAGCAGCACGAAGAGCGTGTACGAAGGCACCGGCACCTCACCTGGCGTACAGAAGTCCTAGTCATTACCGCGTCCGGCGAGTAGCGTGTAGGTATGGAGGTCGAGTCGAAAGCAGGCCCGCCGCCTACCGTCGCCCCGCCGGACGCGGCCGCCCGCCGGCCCCGGGGCGGTCCCATCGGCCGTCTCTTGAAGCAGCTTTTGACGCTGCGTGAAGCCAGCATCATCGTCGTCACCTTAGCGACGCTGATCTACTTCTCGCTCACCGTCAACAATTTCCTTACCGGGGCCAACTTCAAGTCGCTGCTGCCGTACTTCTGCTTCCTCGCGATCATGGCGGCAGGGCAGGTGTTCGTGATGACGCTAGGCGAGATCGACCTGTCGATCGGGGCGATGTACCTGGTCACGCCGATCGCCTTCTGGAAGCTCACGAGCGCGGGCCTACCGCTCGTGGTCAGCGTGATCATCGCACTGGTGATCGCGATGGGGTTCGGCGTGGTCAACGGTGTATTCACCGCGTATGTCGGCATCCCGTCGTTCGTCGCGACGCTGGCGATGCTGTTCTTTCTCGACGGCTTGGCGCTGATCGTCTCCCATTCGGAGCAAATCACCACACCCGGGACCGCGGTCACACATACGACGAGCTTCGCGCGCGTGTTCGGGGCGGGAACCTACTCGGAGCTGATCTGGGCGGTCGGGATCGTGATCATCCTCCAGATCGGCCTCTCGTTCACCCGATGGGGGATCTATACGGTCGCGACGGGCGGCAATCGACACGGCGCGGCCGAGGCGGGAATCAACGTCCGGCTCGTGCTGGTACGCAATTTCGTAATCTGCGCCCTCTGCGCGGGCTTCGCGGGAATCCTCGAAGCCGTGCGCACTTCGAGCATCAGCCCCGACCCATCCGGGTCGAACGCCGCCCTGCTGCTCGCGGTGGCGGCCGTGATCATCGGCGGCACGCTGATGACCGGGGGCGAGGGAACGATCGTCGGCGCCCTGATCGGCGCGCTGTTCCTTGGGATCCTCCAAGACGGCCTCGTCGTCAAGGGCGTCAGCGCGACCTACGAGGACCTCTACGTGGGCATTGCGATCATCATCGCGATGACGATCTACGTGCTCGTCCGGCGGGTGCGAAGGGGGTCCGGCCGTGCCTGACGGAGAAACGTTCGCCGGCGAGCGGATCGAGGAGCTGCACACGGCGTCAGATGATGTGCTGCGGGTCGAGCACATCGCCAAGCGCTTCGGTCCGACCACCGCGCTGCGCGACGTCAACCTGCACCTGCGGCAGGGCGAGGTGCTCGCGCTGCTCGGAGATAACGGCGCCGGCAAGTCGACGTTGATCAAGATCCTGAGTGGCTTCCACAAGCAAGACTCGGGATCGATGTGGCTCAAGGGTCAGGCGTATCAGCCCAAGAGCGTCGACGACGCGCGTAGCAGCGGGATCGACACCGTCTACCAGGACCTCGCGCTCGTTGACCAGCTGACCGTTTACCAGAACATGTTCCTGCGCCGCGAGAAGCTCACGACCCCCCTCCCGTTTCTCGCCAACCACCAGATGCGCCGCGAGACGCGCAAGGCGCTCGACCAGATCGGCATCAACATTCCCCGCATCGACGTGCCCGTCGCGCGCCTCTCGGGCGGACAGCGACAGGCGATCGCGGTCGCCCGGACCGTCTCGAGCGACGCGGACGTGCTCCTGCTCGACGAGCCGCTGGCCGCGATGGGCGCCAAGGAGGGCGCCCTGATCCTCGACCTGATCGCGCGGCTCAAGGAGGAGGGGCGCGTCTCGATCATCATGATCCTCCACAACTACGCCCACGTGTTCGCCGCCTGCGACCGCGTGAGCCTGATCCAGGACGGAGTGATCTCGCTCGACAAACGGACCTCCGAGACCTCGGTCGATGAGCTGAACGAGATCGTGGTCGAGGAGTACCGGCGGGCGCGAACCGCGGCGAGAGAAGCGGAGAAGGCGGCCATGGAGTCAGGGGACTCCGCCGGCTAGCTACTCCCCGAGAGGAGAAAGTGGCTGGGTGGCGGTCTGGCGGTCGTGCTGCCGTGCAGTCTTCGAGCGGTGACGCCGGGGGTTTGCTTTGAAGGGTGTCGCGCCGAGAGCGTTCGTCGGTTATCCGGCGACGGTCGCCCCTTCCGGACGGCGTTGGGGATCTGTCGGCCTATAGAGGCTGTCGCGGAAAGGTGGTGACGCTGGTCAGGCTCGTGGGCTTCTTGGGCGTTACGTGTGAGAGAGTCGATCGGCGGGTGCTGGTGGCCGCGGCGTTAGGGGGGTGTCGGCCGGTGGGTGGTTCTCGGTCGGGCGGTGGGTGGGTGCTGTCTGCCGCGAGGGGGTCCTTGTCAGGCGAGGACCGGGGTTGGGTTGGCTCGCCAGAGCTTGAGTAGGTTGTGGGTGGCGGCGATCAGCCGCCATTCGGAGCGGCATGCGGCGAGGCCGCGTCGTTGGAAGCGCTCTACGCGGCGGTTGTGTTTGGCTTGTCCGAAGATCGGTTCGATCGTCTGTCCGCGTTGTTTGTAGAGCCGGCGTCCGTGCTCGTTGTCTAGGACGCGGCGCATGTGGTCGTAGATCCCGCCGGTTCGCCGCGGGTTGCCTTTCTCACCGTTGGGCGTGTCGTCGGTTTGCCCGTCGGGCGGAACGAGCGCTTGGATTCCGTCCGCCCACAGGTTTTGGATCTGCTCGCTGTTCCAGTAGCCGGCGTCCGCGAGCGCCACCTCGATCGTCTCGGCTATCCCGGCCGTTTCCAGTTCCGCTTGCGCGGCGCGGATCATCGGCTCTAGCTGTCCCTGATCGGTACCGCCGACGAGGACGTCTGCCGCGATGATGATCTGCTCGGTGGTCGTGGCCGCTTGCGCGTTGTAGCCCTGGATAAACCCGCGCGCGGTTCTCACCGACCGCGAGTTCACATCGGTGACGTTCGCCCGCGCTTGCGGATCGACGTCGTCAGCCGGAGCCTTGGGCTTGGGACCAGGGACCTTGCGGCCCGTCCGCTGTTCTTCCTCGGCCCGCGCGCGCATCCGCTGCTCGTGAGCCTCTACCTCCGCGCGCTGCTCGGCCTCCAACTGCTCCTTCGCCGCCTGCAACCTCGCCTTGCGCGACCGGGCGTCGGCCAACTCTTCGGGCAGCTCATCCCCGCGTGCCTCTCCGAACAAGCGATCCTCTTGCTCGTCGATCTCCTCCGCCTCGCGCAACAGTTCCTTGGCGATCTGCTCATGGGTACGGTTCGCGAGCCCCGACGCGTTCGCCTTGATCTTCGTGCCGTCCAGCGCGATCACCCCCAACCACACCAACCCCGACTTCGCGCACAACCCCAACACCTGCGCGAACAAGCCCGACAGCGCGTCCTGATGGCGCTTGCGGAACCGCGCGATCGTCGCGTGATCAGGCCGCTGATTGGCCGTGATCGCGCGCACCGCGACGTCCAGCTGACAGCGTCGCTCGATCGCGCGCGAGGACCGCTCCCCGATCGCGTAGCAGTACAGCAACAGCGCCACCATCATCGCCGGATCGAACGCCGCCCGACCATGCCCGTCGACCCGATAATCGCCATAGATCGCCGACAGATCCAGCTCCGCCACCACGTCCAACACGAACCACGCCAAGTGGCCCTCCGGCAACCAATCCCGCACACACGGCGCCATCAAGTACGACTGATCACGATCACACGCAAGAAAGTTCTGGGGCATCCCCAAACTCTCTTAAACCGGTCGGACGGAACCCCGGGTTTGTGCGACAGCCTCTATGCGTGGCTAATCCGCCCAGGCTCGGACCGGTCGGCTCACGTCAGCCTCGGGCTGCCGGCGCGAGTCCCCACCTGCGGGCTGCCGGCGCGAGTCCTTACCGGCGGGGCTGGCGCGAGTCCGTACCGGCGGGGCTGGCGCGAGTCCGTACCGGCGGGGCTGGCGCGAGTCCGTACCGGCGGGGCTGGCGCGAGTCCTTACCGGAGGGCGTGGGCGCTTAGGGCCCTACGAACGCGAGCTGAGTTTGCGGGTGGGGAAAGGTAAAGGCGGCACCCGGCCCCCAGCCCTGCCGCCAGAAGTTGAGGCTGCGGTTAAGGTCGCGGATCTGCGCCAATGCAGCGTTGCCGGTTACTCGCAGGTGCTCAGCCCACAGCTCGACTCGCAGGTCGCTCACCAATGTCCCTGTGCTGACCGCCGCCACGGACAGCTCGGAGTCATCGCCCGCAAGTGTGAGCTGCATCGACCGGTCCATGAAGTTCGCCGAGCCGATCGACGCGAACTCGTCGTCGATCAGGATGACCTTCGAGTGCACGAAAATGCCGGCGAGCTGCCACACGGCCAGATTTGTTCGCTGGGTATCACTGAGCCTGTTCACGATGCCCCACCGGACTGAGAAGCTCAATTCTCTCGGGACCGGTTCGCCCCCTTCCGCTGGGTCGCCGCGTCCGGGGATCAGGGCGATCACCTTGACCCCGCGCTTGCATGCGTCCACTAACGAGGGGAACAGTGACTCGGTGGCGTCGAACCCCTGGTCCTCGATGTAGATGTAGCGGCGTGCGGCATTCAGGGCTGTCGTGAACGTGCGCCTGACTTCGTGGACTCCGTCCCGCGGTAGGGTCTGCCAGCGGGTGTTCTGGATGTGCCGATACTCCTTGCTGTCAGGGAACGAGCGCACGACCTGTACCGATGTATCGACGCTCGCCTGTACTGGGAGCGTAAAAGGCAGCCTCAGCTCAGCGAGCGGAGGGGGGTTGTACTGCCGCTCTCCCTCCTGGACGTCATACGTGGCCTCGCTCAACGTCGCGGCTTCGGTCCAGCGCGTGTCAAACGTCGCCAGGGCACTCGTTGCCGCCGCTCCCGTCACCCGGACGCCGACCTCGTGCGTTGGCGTCGGTGGGTCATCACCAGGGTTCGGGGGTGGAATCGGAGGATGCATCGGCGCGCCCATCCTGTCCTGGCGATAGTCCATCCCGACGAACCCCACCAGGTCGTTTCCTTGCGCGACCACGGTCAACTTCATGTGGTGCGATGACAATAGGTTGCCCGACCAGTCGATCAGGACCCGTCCCGCCAAAACGGAGTTGCCGTACGTGCGAAGTCTTTCCGCCGCCTTGACGTTCTCATAGACAATCGAGGAAAAGGGGCCGACGTCGGTGTTTTTCGCCAGGAGCTCGCCCAGAGGGGTCTTCCCCAGCCGTTTGATCACGCCGAGCAGGTTCGCGCTCGCCCACACGATCACGCGAACATCCACGCCGGCAGCCGCCTTCACCGCCAGCAAATACCCGAGGTCGACTCCGTCCTGGAACTTGAACCCGTCACTTAGCGACCAGCCCGCGATGTAGCACGCGTCCCCGACCGTGAGCGGCTCGACCGCGGCTCTGATCGCGCCGAAGTAAGCGTTCCCGTCGATGAGCGGCGTGAACGTAGAAGCGCGGCTAAACGCGGCGCCGTCCTTCCCGGCGGGAGGGAAATAGCGGCCCTCGAGATCGTCCAGGGGCATTGACTCAGTTCACCAGATTTCCGTGGTTGCCGCGTGCCTCGTCGTGGTCTGGGCGATCAGCGCCGCGGGTGAAGCCCTGATCCCGTCCATCTATCGCGTCCTTCTGTGGAGCAACGGCCCTCCATCGGTGTTCGACCGCGACGACTCAGAGCGCCCAAATGGGGCCCTTCACCGCACTCGCGAGCGAACCGCAGACGACCTCCGAGAGTCTTGTCCCGGCTCGCTCGCCCCCACCCTAGGTCGTCGTCCGGACGCTGTCAACGCCACCGACGTGGCGGTCCGTGCGAAGAATAGGTGCTGTTTATCGCCTGTTGCGAGTTTTGGCTTCGTTTCGGCTGTCCCGCTTGGCCACCACGCCCCCTAGCGCCAACTCGGCGGCCCGCGCGACGAACTCCTTGCGCCACCAGGCTCGCCGGTAACCGCCAGGCCGGACCGCCGACCCTTGGCTGCTCAAGTTGCGCCCGACGCTCGGTGTGGGGGAGCTCGGGATCCGGGACCTCCGCAGGCGGCGCGCTGTGGCGCTGCTGGTGTTTGTGGGCCCGGAGGAGCGGTGATGGTCGTGCTGCAGGTTCGGCGAGAAGGTGCCGCGTAACCTCAGGCACGAGAACGAGACTTGGCACAAATTGACAAGGAACCCGAGTGCGTGGACCCCGAAACGCCGTCGGCATCGCCGACCCGCAGATCAACTCGGCCTGCTCGGGATGAAATAGCTAGCGAAAATGCCGTTCGACTGCGAACGATGGCGATTTCCGTCCGGGGGGTGGACGCGATTTGCCATCGTTCGGGCCGCACCGCCTGCGAAGGGACCATTCATCCCTTATCAAATCTCTACAAGCGCCCGCGGCTGTGCGACGGCCTCTATATCTGACTGATCCACCACGCAACCAACGACAATAAGGATGAGAATGGATCGCTCCACCGAGATCACGGTCGGCTTGTCATGCGAACAAACCATGGCGCTCTTCACGCCGGAGGGCGAGCGCCGCTGGGCGCATGGTTGGGATCCCCACTATCCGGTGGCTGACCGTCGCGAAGGCCCCGGGGCCGTGTTCGTCACCGGACACGGAGGGCATCACACGACGTGGATCATGATCGACCACGGGCCACAGAGCGTCCGTAACGCACGCGTCACCCACGGCCTCACGGCAGGAACGGTCGCAGTCGAGGTTGCGGAATCTCGCGAAGGCTGGACGCGGGTCCGCGTCACGTATGACCTCACCGCGCTTACCCCAGCGGGCGAGAGCTGGTTGGAGGCGTTCGACGCCGACTACGACAGCACGATCGCGAGCTGGTCGAGCGAAATCGCCGCCGCCGTCGAACGGTAGGGTTCGACCCGATGAACGGGGCGTCATACGTGATCCGATCGCTCGTGGCCGAGGGAGTCGACCACGTGTTCATGGTCCCGGGCGGGATGAACGATCCATTCATGCCCGCGATGACCGAGACCCAAGGGCTGCACACCGTCGTCGCGGCGCACGAAGGTGGCGCCGCTTACATGGCGGACGGCTACGCGCGGGCATCCGGACGGCTCGGGGTTGCGTTCGGCATCGGCGGCCCGGGGATCTTCAACATGGTCACGGCGCTGGCGGCGGCGCGAGCCGACCGATCCGCCGTGCTGGCGATCAGCGGCGAGGTTCCGACCGACCGCGAGGGCCGCGGCGGCTTTCAGGACGCCAGCGGCGCGGCGCTCGACGACGTCTCGGTGTTGCGGCCGGTTACCGCCCAAAGCGTCGGTGTCACCTCGCCGAAACTCCTCGACGCGGAGCTCCGTACCGTCGCGCTCACCGCGCTGCGCGAGCGCTCGCCCGTCCACCTCTCGGTTCCCCTCGACGTCCAGCGCGCCGAGCTCGACGGGTCGTGGGTGACGCTGCCGGAGGCCGCCTATCGCCCGATGTTTCTCGATTCCGCGGCGCTCCAGGAGGCGTTTGCAGTGTTTGACGGCTCCGCCGGCAAGTCAGCGAAGAACATCGTCATGCTCGCCGGCATCGGCGTCGGGCACGCCCACGGCGGGGCAGCCCTTGCCGCGGCGGCCGAGCGCTTCGCAATTCCGGTGGCGACGACGCTGGGAGCGAAGGGCATTCTTCCTGAGAACCATCCGCTCTCGCTGGGGGTATTCGGCTACGGCGGCTCGCGCTGGGCGACCGAGGCGGTGCTCGATCCTGCTGTCGAGATTCTCATCGTGCTCGGTTCGGCGCTTTCTCAACGCGACACTCTGCAGTGGAATCGCAAAATGCTCCCCTCCCGCGAGCTCATTCAGGTCGACGCCGATCCGAGCCTGATCGGCCGCACGTGGCCGGCAACCATGCCGGTGACCGCGAGCCCACGGCTGTTCCTCGAGCACCTCGCGGCGGTCGATGGAACGATCGCGGAAGGGCTGAGTAGTGGCATGCCGGCCCGACGGACGTTCTTGGCCGCAATCCGAGATCGCGGACCGCGGGCTTACGAGGAGGAGAGCACGGGCAGCGACGCCAACCCGATGCACCCGGCGCGGATGATCTCGGCGGCTCGCGCGGCCTGTCCGCCTGGGACAGTGCTCGCAGTTGACTCCGGCGCGCACCGCGCTTGGTGCTCGCAGTACTGGCTCAGCTACGGCGATGGTGACTATCTCTCGCTGGCCAACCTCGCGCCCATGGGCGGCGCAATCGGGCTCGGGATCGGCGCTAAACTGGCCCGGCCCGACCGGCCGCTGGTCGTGGCGACCGGTGACGGGTGCATGCTGATGCATGGACTCGAACTGCACACCGCCGCGCGCCATCAGTTACAGGTGGTCGTGCTGGTGTTCGACAACCGCTCCTACGGGAACATCTGGTACCGCGCATCCCAGCTCGGTCGGGGACCCGAGCGGCTAACCGACATCACCGGTATCGATTGGCCCGCCTTCGCGCGATCGATGGGCGGGGACGGGATCGCGGTCAATCATCCCGACGAGCTGCAGGGCGCCTTCGACGTCGGGCTCGCATTCCCCGGCCCGTTCGTGATCGCCGCGCGGGTCGACAAGCGATACCCGACGCCGGTCGCGCCGTGGCGCGAGGCAGTTGCCGAGTGGGAGGATGACCATTGATGGCCCGGCTCCCGGATCCCCGGCCGCACGCCGATCCGGCGACCCTCGCCGAGATTCAGCGCATGGCTCTTCTACGCAGTTACTCGGATGGACGCGCCGAGCTCGGCTCTGTGTACATCGCGATGTTCACCAACCCCGCTGTTGCCCGCGCCGTCGGAGCGCTCGGCGAGCGTCTGCGTTTCGAAGGGACGCTCCCGGACCAGCTGCGCGAGATCGCAATTCTGCGCTTCGCGGCTCGCAGCGGTTATGACTACGCATGGGCGCATCACGTGCGCCCGGCAACCCTGGCCGGGGTGAGCAAGGGCACGATCGAGGCACTTGCCGCGCCCGTCGTGCCGCCGGACCTCGATCCGGTCGGGGGCCGCCGTCGTCGCAGCGGTCGACCACGTCGTCGACCACCGGGAGATTCCCGACCCCGTGCAATCCGTACTCACGGAGGCCGTGGGATCCGCGGGCGTCGTCGAACTCGTCGCGCTATGCGGGCTCTACGCGCTCATGGGTTTCATGACCACCGCGTTCGCCATCCGGCCCGAGCCCGGGCTGCCCGCTCTGCCGCCAGGCCGAGCCGCAACCCAACGCTGAGCGTTACCGGCAGCCAGACACCGTGGCGCTGGCGTACAGAAGGCCACCGTCGGGCGATGGAGTTATGACTGGTTCGATGCCAGCTGGGAATAAAGCTGCCAGTTCGGACCGGGTACGATAAATCAAGTGCCACCCACCGACCCAGTCTTTTACCGCACGTGACGGATCGCTGGGGGCAAAGTTACAGATCGCCACAATGCCACCGGCCCGCGCCGAGTGGGTCATATGCGTCAGTAGCTCACTGGCTGAGCGCTGTGGCAGGTTATCGAACAGCCCGCTCGAGACTACGATGTCAAAACCCGCGCCACGCTCGTCACTGTCGACCGGAAGCAGCTCCTGCAGGCGGCGGACAGGACCACAGATGAACACTGAGGCTTGCCTGACGTCCGCCGGCAGCCGCTTCTGGAGGAACGCCAGCGCGGCGGCATCTTGATCGACAAACGTTCCCTCGATCAGAGGTGGCTGATGTCGATCGACCACATCGCGCACGTACCGACTGCCAGCGCAGGCGACGTCGAGGACGCGTGTCGGCCTCCGTCCATTAGCTCCCGCGCCCGCGATGAGGTTGGCGAACCAGGCACGACGGTGCCACATGGCTTGAACGCTGTGGACCGATCGATACAACCCATCCAGGAGGTTGATCGCCGCGGGCTGCGTGACGTCTGCGCAGTCGTCGCGCTCGAGTTCGTACATCCACTCGAGCGTCCGGAAGTCGCCCGCGTAGCCGTGTGGCTTGAGGAAGCTCCGTGCCCATAGGCGACTGCGTAAGAACCATTGGTTCAGGACCCCTTGGACGGCGCATCGCATTTGCGCCAGCTCGGGCGCGTTCAACACACTTTCGATCCACGCGAGCGTGGGGACCAGACCTGCCCAAAACTCCTCGTGTACCGTGTTGCGCTCCTGCCAGGTCGGAACGGTCCGATGCTCGCGGCGGGCGCAACGGTCGATCGCGGCGAGCAGATCGACCATCCGGTTGGCCGCTCTCAGCGCTACGTACTGGGCCGACTCCGGTCGTAACAACGGGATGGCGGACTCGGCCATGGCCAAAGCCTGGGGCACGTAAGACGCGAATGCCGCTTATTCCTGGATGCGAGAACGTCTGATTCTGGACCTCGCCGGACCCACGTCCGGAAGTGACTCCGCCCCACTCTCGTGGTCGATTGATAGTCGGTAATGTCGCGCCCGTGAGCGTCAAGCGCGGAATCTTCGTTGCCCCCTTTGACGAGCTGGTCGATCCGCGGCTCCTCGCCGAGCTCGCCCGGCGCGCGGAAGTTCGCGGGTGGGACGGCTTCTTTCTCTGGGATCACGTTCTCTACCGGGAGCCGGTCGAAGCGATCGCCGATCCGTGGATCGCGCTGGCCGCGATCGCGAGCGCAACCGAGCGGGTGCGGTTGGGGCCGCTGGTGACTCCGCTTTCGCGCCGCCGCGTGCAGAAGCTGGCGCGAGAGACGGTGACGCTCGACCACCTGAGCCGCGGACGTCTGACCTTCGGGATCGGCTTGGGCAGCACGCGTAGCGACGAGCTCGAGCGATTCGGCGAGGTGGTCGACGCGCGGGAACGAGCGCGCCTGCTCGATCAGGGTCTGGACCGATTGAGCGCGTACTGGGACGGGGAGTTCAAGCCGCTCCCCGTGCAGCGGCCAAGAATTCCCGTGTGGGCGGCGTCGAGATGGCCGAGCCGCAAGCCGCTCCGCCGCGCGGTCCGCTGGGACGGACTGTTCCCCATCGACCTTCCCGGGCCGGACGCGCTCGCGACGCTCGTCGACGAGGTGCAGAGCATGCGCGCGCCCGGTGGCTCGGCGTTCGACTTCGTCATCGAAGTGGAGCCGGGCGACGAGCTCGCCCCCTGGGAGGCGGCCGGCGCGACATGGATCCTGACCGCGTTCGGTCAGCAGCCGCGCGAGGCTGAGCTCCGCGAGGTCATCGATGCCGGCAGATGATGGGAGTGAGCCGCTCAGGCGGGTCGCGTAGGGGCGAGGGTGCGGCGGATCGAGTTAGCTCATGGGCCCCGGAGGCGCGACGCCAGCCGCTGAAGGGAAACCAAGACCTTTTCGCCCCGTGATCCGCGCTGGGGCACGATGCCGACCTGCCGCAGACCATCGTTGAGGTCGTAGTCGCCGCGGTAGCGATCGACGAGACCGTCGCGAAACCACACATGATCGACTCCATCGATCACGAACGAGCGGCCGGTGGCGGCGAAGCCAGGCGGTTCGATGGGTCCGGTATTGGTTCCGATCAGACGCCACGGGATGATCACCTTCGGGCGATCACGGGAGATATAGGGCGGCTCATGGACCTCGAAGTGGTAATCCGGGAAGGCGCGGAAACAGACGGCGATGCGATCGGCTACGGCGCGGCGCCCCCTCAGCAACCCGATCCACGGGTCGAGGTACTCGATGTCTTCCGCGCACAGGCCCGCAATGGCGTCGGTGTCTCCGTGGTTCCACGCCACCAGCCACCGGTCGGCAAAGTCGTCGACGAACGCGGGATCCAGCAGCTGACCTGTCACGCCCGCCACGGGCGAAGTGTTGCAGGTCGGCGGTGGCTGCACCGCGCTCACAAACGATGGATAACTGTAAGTAGCTATCGACCGGAACTCCGGCTGACCCCGCCGGGTCGCACGTCACCGGTGGCTCGTGGTGAAATACGATTAGGAAATGACAACCTTGGTGACGCTGTCGGCTTCGTATGGGTCGGGAGGCACCCGCGTCGGCCAGGCCCTGGCCGAGGAACTGCAGGTCCCGTTTGTGGACCGCCTCATCCCCCTCGGGGTGGCCGAGAACCTCGACGTCACGGTCGACGAGGCCGTCGCGCATGATCAGAAGGTCGTCTCGAGCTGGCTGCAGCGGATGCTGCGCGGCTTCGCCAACGCGGACCCGGGCGTTCCAGCGCCGCTGGTCGGCGAAGATTTCTCGAGCGATGCTTTCCTGCGGGCCACCGAAGAGGTGATCAACTCTCACGCGGCCACCGGCGCCGGCGTGATCGTCGGTCGGGCCGGCGCAGTCGTGTTGCAGCAGGATCCGCGCGTGCTGCGCGTTCGCCTCGACGGCCCCATCGACCGGCGGGTCGATCAGGCGGTCCGGCTCGAGGGGGTCGACGAGGCCACGGCCCGCGCCGCCCTGCCGAAGGCCGACCGTGCCCACCTGGCCTATATCCGCCACTTTTACAACGTCGATGTCCGCGACCCGCGGCTCTACCACCTCGTGATCGATTCCACGGCGATTCCGGTCGAGGCGTGCGTCGAGCTGCTCGCGGTCGCCGCCCGGTCGGTTGGCGCTACACGCACCTAGTGCCGGTGGCAATCACTGACGGCGACGGTAGTACGCACGGATGGCAGCTATCGCTCCGGGCGGTAGCTTCGGCCCCAAGTCAGAAGGTCAGATTCCAGTAGAAATTGTTGTCGCGGGCACAGCCAGCGAGCCGAACCGGGGCGACGCTGGTCACGCACTGTGAGTGGACCGTGAAGCCGAAGTCGTTGGTCGGCCCCGTGATCAGATTGCCCACGTGGAGCTCCCAGCGCTGCTGCTGGGAGCCGGTGCAGCTCGCGACCCGCAGCGGCTCGCCGAAGGCGATCTTGGCCACGGTGACGCACAGGTCGCGGATCCTGAGCTCGCCATTGGGATAGAGCGCGAACACCTGGTTCTGGGTGCCGTTGCAGGTCGGGAATACCTGGAGGTCGGCGTTCAGGTTGCCAGTCGGGATGTCGAGGCAACCGCGCCCGTTGTTGGCTTCAGGCTGCCGGCCATCACCCATCGCTGACTCTTCTGATCCTCCGTGCACTTATCGAGCACCGCGTAGGCCTCGCGTTCGGTGCTGTGACCGGCGATGTCGAGGCACAGGCGCGTGGTCGTCCCGTCGCTGCCGCGCAAGCGCCCGGACTCGTCCCGGAACCACAGCTTGGCTGGCGTGATCGGAGAGCAGCGCGTGATGTGGACGGTGCCTTGCCCGTCAACGCACCAGTCGCCCGGCAGCCGCAGCGTGCCATCTGACAGGAGCCGGAACCGCTGCGCGTCGTTACCCTTGCAGTTCTCCATCCACAGCCGCGTGCCCTCGTTGAAGTTGGCGAACCGGAGGTCGAGGCACTTCCCGGAGCGATCGTTGGCGAGGTAGGCGGCGCCGGGCGAGTAATCGACCTCGCCGGGCTTGGGCCTGATGTATTCCGACGCGTTGATCACGACATCGAACCCGAAGGCGCGGAAGGTAACCGTGCCGTTCGTGGTGTTTACTCGGGCGTCCCCGATCCTCAGGCAGACGGTCTCGAACGGGAAGCAGGCCTCGATCGGCATCACCTGGGTGACCGCGATCGTCCCGCTCTTGTTCACGTCTCCCTTCAACAGCCCTCTCAGTCGCAGCACGAGCACCGACCGTGGCTCGCTGATCTTGGTCGTGTTCGAGTCGCTACCGAAGCTGAACGGTAGGTCGATGTTCAGGCTGAGCTTCGCGGGCAGGGAGAATTTGGTCGAGAATCCCCACACGGTCACGTCTCCGCTCAACGAGAGCCCGAGCGCGTTGGCGCCTCGCTGCCAGGAGACCGAGCCGCCGATCGTCCCCCGTGCGGGTCCGAGCGTGAACGATGCGCTTGCGCTCGCGTTGAGCGTCTGGAGGCCGCCCTTGGTGCTGTCATAGTCGAGCTTCTGGACCGTCACGGTGATCGTCAGGATCCGGATGTCGGCGTTCAACTGGCCGGTGAAGCTCGCCACCGTTCGGCCCGGCTCCTGTACGAAGTCGAAGCTGATCCGGCCCTGAAAGGTGGCCAGACCAAGCTCGTAGCGAAGGCTGATGTTCGGCGCGTGAAGCTCGACCCTTCCCGGAGAAGCCGCAAACCCGGCATCGATATCGACCGTGGTCGTCCCGATCGTCGCTGAGGTCTTGACCGAGAAGCGGTATGTCGAGGTGGTGGGATCGGCGAACACGTTCACTTCGCTGTCCTGGTTGAAGCTGACCGGGCCGAGACCGAAGCGGCCGACCTTGAAGCTGGCGTTGACGCGGAAGGCCGTGCCGCTGCGGGTGATGGCCGCGAACAGGTTGACCGGGGTGGCAAGGACCTTGCCACCGAACGACAGCTCGAAGCCGGCTGGAATCGTCGTGTTGGTCTGCCCCGGCAACTTCGACGGTACCTCGCAACCCGTCGGCGCGATCACCAGGTGCACCTGGTCAGCCGTCATCACTCCCTTGTTGAACAGATCGATCGCCGGCTTGGCGGTATCGATCTGACTGATCCTGAAATCAAGGCAGGGGCTGGTCGCGGAGATGTTGAACGCGAGCTCGTACGACGCATTCGAGATCCCCAGTTCGCGGCCCCAGGAGGCGGGCAGGGTGAAGCTGGCCGCGGCGGACAGACTCGGCGACGCGCCCAGCGTGCCCGACACGCCGATGGCGCAGATGTCGAGGCCACTCTGGTTGAACACGTCACGGATCGCCGCGATCTGCCGGGTGCAGGGTCGTGGCGCGCCGGTGTTGGTGGTCTGCGAGCTCGTGAGTTTGGCTGTCACCCTGAAGCTCGGATTCGTGCCCAGGGTCGCGGCCGCCTCGAGCCTGAGCGCACCTTCGGCGGGAGCCAGCGCGGCCGGCCCTCCGAACTGATTGGCATCGGCGGGCGTCGGCATCCGGAGCTTCCCGTTGGCGTCGAGCGACAGCTTGAGGACCGTCGGGGCGACGGTCAGGTGCAGCCCGGCGCTCTCGAGCGCCAGCACCGCCTTGCTGGGGAGCGGAGCCGAACCGTCCGCGTTGCCACCGATCAGCCAGTATGGCTTCGTCAGGGTGTAGCGAATGTCGCCATCGAAACCGACGGAGCCTCCGATTGTCACGACCTTGAGGCTGACCGTAGCGACGCCCTGCCCGATCGCGCCCAACGAGCGCCGGAGGCCGGCCGGTAGACAGAACTGGCCGTCCAGCGCTGCGACCTCCGTCTTGCTCGAGTACGACAGCCGCAGCTTCTGAAGCGCCGGAGCAGCGGGGTCGGTACAGCCCGACGGCGCGTTGCTCTCGGGCCGCAGGGCACCGCCACCGGCGCCGGGCAGCGTTGCCGACCCGATGTCCGCCGAGATGCAGAGCTGGCCGTCGACCAGGTAGGCGCCGGCGACCCGGCCAAGCTCGATGCCCGCGATCTGGCCCTTCGCCGTGAAGCCGAACGATACCCCGCCGGAGCCGGAGCCGCCCCCGGCTCCCACTTCCTGACAACTCCGTGCGCTCGCCGCGGCGTTGGTCACCCACACATTCACCGCGTGCAGCCGGAACGCCTCGGGCCCGAACGGCTTGCCCTCGGGCACGGTTCCCCCGAGGCTGAACGATAGCGTCGCGAGATCGACGACGACCCGGCTCTGCACGGTCAGGGGGATGGCCGCGCCGGGAAGCCTGATCGACAGCTCGCCGCCCACGGACAGACACACAGGCTTGGCATCGCCGGCGTCTGCGCTCACCCGCGCGAGCACGGTGTGGCCAAGCGGTCCGCTGAAGTCACATCCGGTCGTCGACAGCGCGGCGGTCGCCTTGGTGACCGTGACACCCGGGATGTGCACATCTTGGACCGCGCCGTTGAGGTCGATCGTGATCCCGGTCCCGCCGCGCGCGACCGTCCCGCGGAGCGTCTCGAGCGTGAACAGGTCGCCGATCCGTAGCCCGGTCGCGGAGGACAGCGTTGCGTATAACGACCAGTCGTTGTCGCTTGTGTAGTTCCCGGTCACCTCAGCCTTGATGTCCCGACCTTTGGCGGTGGCGGTCAAGACACCGGACAAGCTCAGCGGCCCCGACGTCGACCACGACACCTCGCCCGACAGCGTCAGTCCTGGCGCGGGGTGATACCCGTCGATCGTGGCGTTCACACTGGCTTGCACGTCTGGGAACACCGGAGCGCTAGTACCCGAGTGCACGGCCGGAAGCAGCGTCAGCTCGCCCGAACCGCTGACCGTCGTCTGACCGTCGGGCGACTGGAGCACGGCGAGGTTCGTCGCCTCCACGCTGACTCGAGCGACGCCGTCGAACGTGAGCGCGCCGGTCAGCGTGATCGCGCCGTCGCCGGCGGCGCTCGGCCCCGTGGCGGTCGCCTCGAGCGCCAGTTGTCGTGCCTCGGGGGCCAGGTTGAGGCTGACATAGCCGAGCTTCCACCCGCCCGGCAGCGAGCCTTGGATCGGCAGCTTGGCCAGCGATTGAGCGTCCACGTCGAGCGAGCCGGCCAGGTCCTCCCAGCCGCCAGCGCCGAGTCGCACCCCCAGCGATGCTGTGATGCCTTCCAGCGTGGGCAGCTCGAAGTCGATCGTGGGACCGTCGGCCGCGCGGGGGGCGTCGGCGCGGCGGAGCACGCGCAGGCTCGCATCTTGCGCGTTGGTCAGCGTCTTCTGGGACCAGAATTCCGGGGCCACGAGTCGTCCCGCCCGGATCAGGAGGCCCTCCTGAAGCGTGATCGTGCCACGCAGGTCTTCGAGCTTGAAGTCTCCGAGCGTCGCGGCCGCGCCGCTGAACTCAAGCCGTTCGGTCCCCTGGCAACCCGTCGTATGAGAGCTGTCGGTGACCGTCGCGACAGTGAAAGTGCCGCCGGCGGCCAGGGAGATCGTCAGCGGCTTGTGCTCGTGCGCCGCCGTCACCGCGGCACAGAATGCACGCCGGCGCACCTGGTCGGACGAGGCCGTGGCCCGAGCGCGCCCGCGCCGGGGCGTGAACAACGTCGCCGCCTGGCCCGGAGTGGGCTCGACGAGGATCGTTTCGTCACGGACGAAACGCCCGTCGGCCGTGGTCGCGGTCATCCGCACCACGTAGACCCCGGGCTCGAGCGGCGCGCCGAAAGTCAACGTGCTGCCCCGGCGCACGGCGCCGTTCAGCATCGCATTCGGCCCCTGTACGACTGCCCAGCTGACGCTCTTCTCGACATAGCCGACCACCTCGGAGACCAGTCGCACGCGTCCGCCCGCCACAACGCGAATCACACCTCCGCCGCCTACCCTCACCGGCGCCCGGTCGCCGCCGGGCAGCGCGACGCGCCGTCCCGGCTTCTCCCCGCCCGCGAACCGCGCGGCGGCTAGCCCCGTAGCCCGCAGCCGCGCGTCCAGGCGGTCAACCTGCTCGGGTAGGACCGTGACGCTCGTGACCGCCGTGGACCGTCCGCGGTCATCCCAGGCCGCAAGCTCAAACTTCAGGGTCTGCGCCTGCTTGACGGCCGGCGCCGCGAAGGTCACATCGGGCTGGCCGCTGCCGAGGAGGTTGGCTCGAGCCGTCAGCCACATAACCCGCGCACAAGCGCCGGTGCGAGGGCACAGCTGGCGCCAGGCGTAATGAATCGGCTCCGGCGAGCGGCGCATCACCTGGCCGGCCAACACGACCGGCTCGGCGGGCTGACCGGCGACTCCGTCGCCGACCCGCGCGTTGATCGCGTGAGCCGCACGGCGAGCGGCCGGAGCGCCTGGATCCCAAGCCGGTGCCGATCCTGCATGGAGATGAGCCTGGTGTTCGACCGCTGGCGCCAGGCGAGCAGGGCGGTCACGGCACCGCTCCCGTACACGCCATTGGCCCCGTCATCGAGCGTGAGCGTGAGGGGAGGCACGGAGGAGCTGCTGCGCATGCCGGCGAGCGTGCAGCCCACCCTGCTCCGTACCCGATCCGCTGAACAGCGCCACCCGTTCGAACCCCCAACCAGCACGCGCGCCACGCGCGTGGAGGTGACCGTCAGCCGCAGCCCGCGCACGGTGACCGCGCGCGCGACGACCTGCGAAACACGCACCGTCAGCGGACCGTCGCCGCCATTCTCGACCGCGTTCGATGGGTCGAATGAGGGTTCGAGCGCGCCCGGAATGCTCTGGAACGTGGAGGGCGGCGTGGATTGAACGCCGGACGCCTGCCGGCCTGTGACCACCGGCCCGGCGGCCGCGCCGGCGAGGGCCGCGGGCAGCACGAGCGCGCAGATGAACACGGCGACGCCGAAGCGCCACCACCCCGCACTGGCACAGTTCACTTATTCACCTGCGGGAAGTACTGGCAGATCGCGCTCACCCGGACGGTGACCGTCGAGTCGACGGCGCCGGAGTACCACGGCTTGGCAAACGCAACCGCGAACTCGATCTCACTTTTTGGCGCCTTCGCGTTGGTCGGCAATATCCACCCCGACGGCCGGACGATCATCGGCAGCACCGCCGAGACCCCGGTGATCACGTAACCCTCGCGCCCGCAGGTGAGGTAGACGAGGCCGGCCCGATACACGGTCAGGGGGTGCGCCAAGGCAGCTGCCGAGACCGGGCGCAAGAAGCCGCCGGTGCCTACCGGGAAGGCCGTGAGGCCACCATTCCAGCGATCGTCGTCGCCGTCGATGATGAGGTCCTGCCACTGCCGCGCCACGCTGTCCGCTTGCTGGTCGGGGTCGATGGCCTTGATAAATGCGCCGACCGAGTCGTAGGTCGGGTTCGTATACAAGACCGATTTCTTCAGCTCGAGCCGGTTCGAAACGATGTACGGACGCCGTGAACCGCAGCCGCTGGTGGCGGCCGCGAAATCAGCGTAACCCTTGGGGTCAACCTGCGCGTTGATCGGCAGCATCTGCCAATTCGCCTCACGGCGGGCGGTCAGCCACTTCAGCGAACACGCGACGTCGAGCGAGCCATCGAGCACCTTGCCCCCGAGGTTGAGGTTCATCCGTGCGCCGGCCTCGAGCGCTCTCCGGATCATGTCGATCGGCGCTCCCGGTGCGGCACGACGGAGCAGCGCGGCAGCGCCGGCAACGAGCGGGGCCGCGTACGACGTGCCATCGCCGGACTCGTAAGCGTTCCCGCCGTCCGGGTCTTTCCACGATGGCCGCGTCGCGACCGTCACGTTCTCTCCCGGTGCCGCCAGCTGAATGCCCCCGTCGCCGCTGGCGCTGAAATTCGTCAGCTTTGACTGGATGTTGCTCGTCGCGGCGACGCACAGCAGTTCGATCTTGCTCCACACGATGTCGGGGGCGTACTCGCCCTCGGCGATCTTGTGGGGAGGATTGCCGACCTCCTTTTCGGTCATCACGCCCAGCTTCGGGATCAGCTTGATGCCGCACGGTTGCTTGATCCCCGGACGCCCATTGCGGTAGTAGAGCTGTGCTCCCGCACCCGACGGCGCGGCGCCATAATTCTCGCGTGAGTTGCCGGCCGCGGCGATCCCGAGCGTGTTCCCGGTCGACAGCATCCGCCCGAGCGCCTCGACCATCGCCGGCCTGAGGATCACCGGGCGAGTCTTGCCGGTGGCATCCTTCATCGCGGTGAGCATCGGTCCGCCGTAACTCATGTTCACCACCGGCAGCTTCAACGCCGCCGCGATCGCATAAAGGTCGATCCGGTCGGCGTCGGTGTAGTCCGCGTCCGGTTGCCAGTGCCTCCACGCGCTCACCGCATCAAGCAGATCGAGACCGTCATTTTTCGCGTAGGTGACGCCCGGCGCGTCCCATGGCATCCCCTGGCGCAGCCCGACGACGGGAAGGTTGAAACCGGCGCCGACCGTCCCGATGTGGTTGTCCCCGCGCGCCGTCACGAGTGATGCCACCGCCGTGCCGTGGCCGCTGCATCCTGCGGGGCGCGTCGGGTAGGGTTCGCGCCCGTCCTGCCGTGCGAGCTTGCTGTCGTAATCGACCCCGAACCCGGTGATGTCATCCAGGTCGAAGAGGTCCCGGTGTGCGTCCTCGATCATCGTCTCGCGGGCGCCCCCCGCCGGGATTTCAGCACGGACGGCCTGGAGATCGTCGCGGGCGCGATTGCTGGTGTAGAACTCGCGCACCAGGGTGCGGGTCTTTCCGCCCTCCTTGGAGTCGACGACGCTGAACTCGGCCGCGACCTGTTTCATCAAATCTGGATGGCTGGCGATCCCGTCGTCGATCACGCCCACGCCGAACCGTTGAATGTCCTCCTCGGTCCAGCCCGCCCCGCCGCCGCCCAGCTTCGCTTGATCCCGGAGCAGGTTCCAGACCGGCATGACATTGATCGAGTCGTAGATGGCGAGAGACGGCCTACCTCCGCGAACGGTCGCGCGTTTGTCGCCCGGGACCGGATTGAACTCCCTCGCGGGCAGACTCGAGTCGGTGAGGTTCTGCCCCAGCGGCCACAACGGCCAACCGGCGAGTAGCGACGCCTGGCCGGTACATTCATTCGGGTTGGTGAACTTGGTGGGCCAGAAATACGGATCATCCGGCCAGTAGGTCACATCGCTTTGCGAGGCCAGGTCGACCTCGTCGTCGAGGTAGTCCGGCTGGGCGTATTCCACCTGTGGGTGTGACTCGAGCCGGCTCAACGCCGCCTCGACCTTGCCCTCGGTCGTGAGCTCGAACAGATTCGGGACGAGCGGAAGCTCCTGGTCGAGCTGCGTCCCGGCAGCGCTGATGATCCGGTCACGCTCCGCGACACCGACGCCGTCGTGAAACCGAACCAATAACTTGCCCGGCTCCCACTGTCCGTCGCGACCATCGAGCGCAAGCGCACTCGTGGGCGCGGCCAGTAGGAGCAGCGAGGCGACGATGATCGTAAGCCAGCCTGCGCGCCCCGGGATTGATTGTGTAGTCATCGGTGTCGGTACAGGCGACCGCCGATTCGCGGCCAAACGATCTGCGCGTCGGCATTTAGCATGAAGTCGGCGCGGAACGCTCCGACGCGCGAGATTCGCAGTGTTTCCTTACCCAAAACCTCGGAAAGTCGACGTTCCAACCTTCGTCTGCTCCACGCAGGCAGCGGGTCGCTCAGTCGATCCCGCCGGGTATCTTAAGAAGCGATTCGGAAAATCGCAAGGGGAAGGCCCGCGTGAAAGGCGGTACGATCACGGGGCCGGGGCCGATCACTATCGAGGGAGGGGTCTGGGTGACGGAGGAAGGTGGGCGCTACTTCAAGGGGAACGGCCGGGCGCTGCGCGACCGCTACGCGTTCGGCGCCGTCGTCCGCTCGGCAACCGGTGGGGTTGTCACCTCCGCGCGGTGACGCCTACCCGATGATGGACAGCGTGGTGAACTTCCGCGCTGGCTAGGGCGGTCTAGAGCGGCCCGTCGTCCTCGGGCGGAACGGGCACCGGCGCCTGGGTGGGCTTGATGGTGAACGGCGCGGGCTTCAGGCCGCGCACGCACCTCGTGTTGGGCGTCTTCGGCGTCCCCAGGAACGACACGATCACCTGCTGCGCACACTTGGAGTCGAGACCCACGAAGTGCGAGACGCCCGGAATGTTGATGTACGTCGAGTTCGCAATATCACGGACCGCGTACTTGGCCCACTGGGTTCCGGTGACCGCGTCGAAGCCTCCGCCGATCGAGAGCGTGGGGATCTTGCTTCTCGTCGGCAGACGGACCGACGTCGGCGCCTTGGGCACCCGCCAGGCACCGCACACCTCGCTGAAGAACGGCAAGGCGGGCGCTTGGCGCAGGACCGAAGTCGGGTAGGCGGGGAACGCGCGCCGTCCCTGCTTGAGGATCGCCGACTGTGGCTCGTAGGGCACCCACTCGCTGCAGATGACGCTGAAATGCATGCCCCGGCTAAGTGGCTCGGCGCTTTGCAGTGGGGCAAAGAGATCCGCCGCTGGCTTCAGGTCTCCACGCGCCAGGGCGTAGATGTCGGCCGGAATCGTCGCGGGGATGATCGTGTGCTGCTGAAGCCAGTTGACGAGCGTCCCGCCGTCGAACACGACCTTGGTGCGATGGCCATTGAGGGAGATGTAGGTGGTCATCGGGTGGGCCTCGAACTTGCGCACCAGGCTGGTGAAGACGCGCCCCAGATGGGGATAGTGCTTCTTGCAGCGCGGCTGCGCGGCGCACGCACCGAACACGTCGTCGACTCCGCGCTCGTCGCTCGTCCACGTCCAGCTGAGGGTGGCCACGTCAGGCGGCACGACCGAGTCGATGATCACGCTCCGCACGCCCTGTGGATGCTCTCGCATGTAGATAAGCGCGAGGTCGGTGCCATAGGAGCCGCTGTACACGTTCCAAACCGGGATTTTCAGAACCCGGCGGAGGTCGGCGAAGTCGGTGGCGTTCTCGGTCGTGTTGTAAGCGCCGACGTCGATTCCCTCCCGCGTCAGGCGCTGATAGCAAGCGCGCGCCGCTTCGACCTGGAGCTGTCCGGTCGAAGTCGCGTCCCAGGGTAGCGCGATCGAGCGTTTGCGAAACTCAGCGAATTCCGGGCAGTTGAGCGCGGGCCGCGACTGCCCCACGCCGCGCTGATCCATCAGGATCAGCTCGTGGTCGGCGTTCAGCCCCATCTTGACGAGCTCGGGGCCGAGCCCCAGCGCCGCCCCACCCGGTCCGCCGGACATGAACACGACCGGCGCGCCGATCGGCCGCTTGGCGTTCGCGGGCGGGGGCGCCATCTCCACCGCGAGGCGGATGGTGCGGCCGCCGCGCTTGTCGCGGTTCTCCGGCACGACCAGATACCCGCAGCGCGCGCGCTCGATCGGCTCAGCGGAACCCAGGACGGTCGAACACTTGGCACTGTCAAAGCGCGGAACCTTCGCAGCCACCGGCGCAGCCGCAGTGGACCCTCCGCTGAAAGCGACTACCAGAGACAACGTGCTTGCCGCAGTCAAAAGCGCCGCGACACGTGGCCTCCAGCCGAGCATCGGGCGCATCATAACCGTCGGGACGAGCCGCGGCTACCGCAAGCCCGTCTTGGTCGGCGTTCACACTCGGATGAAGAATGAGCCGCAAATGTCAACTTTCGGCAAGCCTTGCTCATCCCGACCAGGCGCCCCCCGGGCCAGGTCACCTCGCTTGAGGGCGGAGCTCGGACACCATCCGGGTTCGGCGATCGCTCGGCGGCGTGCCGGCGGCGAGCCAAGATGGGGGCTCGACCCCATTCCTTGGACCACGGGTCCAGCCTACGTTGGGCCTCGCAGGAATCTGCGTGGTCCTTCCTCGGGGAACGGGGGGAGCGCTCAGCCCACGGTTCGCGCGAACACGAAAGGGGCCAGTGAGATGTACCAGAGCGTTGCCGATGCCTTCCTCCCGTTCACGATCCCACTCGAGGGGAAGGTGAACTTCATGTATCTCGACGTCAAGAGCCTCGTCTCGACCGGGATCGGAAACCTGCTCGAGCAGAACGACCAACCGCTCCCGGACACATTCACTCTCGACTGGGCCGACAAGGTCACCCACGTTCCGGCGAGCCAGGCCGACGTGTCGGAGGAGTGGGAGACGGTGAACAACAGCGGAACCGCGCTCGCTTCGCTCGCCCAGAAGGAGGCGATCAGCCACCTGGTCGCCTCGGACGGCGCGATCCAGAGCCTCTGCGTCACCAAGTTGAATCAGTTCGAGAGCTTCCTGGTGAACCGCCCCGAGTTCAGCGATCTCGAGTCGTGGCCGGCCGACGCCCAGCTTGGGATCTTCAGCATGACGTGGGCGCTCGGGCCGGCGTTCCGCTTCCCGAACTTCCAGACTGCGGCGCAAAACCGGGACTGGCTCACGGCCGCGCGCGAATGCAAGATGAGCGAGGCCGGCAACCCCGGCGTGATCCCGCGCAACGTGCGCAACGGGCTGCTGTTCACGATCGCCTACTGGATCGAGGCGCCGCCACCGGCCAATGACTTCAGCGTCCTCGTGTATGACCCCTCGCTGTCGCTGGCCGACAACATGCGTTCGAACAACTTCCCCGTGCCGCTGAACCTGGCGATCGGCGTGCAGACGGCCCTGGAGACTCTCGGCTTCAACCCGAACGGTCTCGATGGGGTGTTCGGCCCCGGTACCCGTGCCGCCCTGACCAGCTACCAGGCCAGCAACGGCCTGCAGCAAACGCCCAACGTCAGCACTATCGACGACGTCGCCAGTGAGACGATCGACTCATTAGGGTCTGCCGTGGATGCGGCCGGCGGCAGCCACATTCCATAGGGCGGCTCCTCCGTGGCCGATGCGCTGCTGACCGTTCTGGAACAGCGCTTCGGAGTCGAACTCGACGAGGACTCCGATGGCGGCCGGATCCTCGGCGCCCTGACCCCGGATCCGCCGCTGGGCGCTGAGGACCAGAGCGGCGAGGCCGACCTGGCGCCGCTCACGCTCGTGCCCACCGCGCACGGGGTGACGGTGCGGGCTGCCGGGGACGGCGACCCGCTCGTGCTCACACTGCCGGCCGGGTCGCACCATTTCGAAATCGTGTCGCCCGCCGACGGCGCGCCGGCGCAGGTGAAAGTGACACTGGTCTCGCTCACCGTACCGGCTCCGTTCCTGCGGCCCGCAGGGGTTACCCCGGACGGCACGCTCGCCGAGGCGCCCGGGCAGGTCGCGCTTCACTTCCCTGACCTGCTCCTGGTGGTCACCGCGTCGACGAGCCCGCCGGCGTCCGCTCGCCTGGCTCCGGCCACGAACGCCGCCGGCGCGCTGGAGCTGATGATGACTCCGTCCGCCGCGCTGATCGGCCCCGGAACCGTGGTCGGGTTCGGCTTCCAGACGGCCGCGCTCGACCTCGACGCTCCCGGAGGCGCGCAGATCGCCGTGCCCGACGCCACCGTGTACGTCTCGCCGCCCGGAATTCCGGCCCTGGCAATGCAGGGCGGCGGCAACAACATCACGTGGCCGCTCGGCTCCGGCCAAGGCCTCAGCGGCGAGTTCACGCTAACCGCGGTGGGCGGCGCGGCGGGTGACGCGGCGCGACCGCGCTTCCTCGAAAACGTCGCCGCGCGCATGGTGCTCGACCGTGGCTCGGTGACCCTGCTCGAGTGCAGCGGCGACATCGACGTCGCGAAGGAGGTAAGCCTGCGAGTGGGTCCACTTGGAGATCCGCCGAGCAAGCTCCATTACCGGCTGGGGGTCACCCTGGACCAGGGGTGGCGCGCCTCGCTCACGCTCACCGCGGATGGCGGCGCCGGCTACCTGTGGCGCACCGAGCGGCCGGACGGCGCCGCGCGCGACCTACCGCGTGACACGCTTGGCGCTTACGCGGTGTTCGCGCCGCTGCTGGCCGCAGAACTACCCGCGGGCAACGGCTACGTGGACCTGGCGATCGAAGCCGGAGCCGCGGCTGGCCTGGCCGCCAGCGGCGCCGTGACGACCACGGCGGTGACGCTCTACGGCGCCGAGCTGGTGGTTGACGAGTCGACCGCCGGCTCGCCCAAAGGGTTTCTTCTGTTCGATCTCGAGACCGAGCTCGAGCTCGAGGCCGAGTTGGGCGGCGTGACGCTGGTCTCGACCCAGCGGCCCGTGAAGGTGCGACACCGGGCCATCGGGCTGCGACTCGACTTCGGTGCCGACGGCGGCGCGCCTGAGCTTCACCCGGTATTCGACCGCGCGAAGGGGTTCACCGTCGATCTGGCCGACCCCGGTCTGCTTGCGGTTCCCGATCCGCTGGGCGACATCATTCAGCCGCAGTGCGCTCGGATGGCGCGCGAGAACCCGCTGACGATCGAGCTCGATCTCGGCCTGAAGGCAGACCTGGGGATCGTCACCATCGATCGCTCGACGGTCAGGATCCCGCTTGACCCCGTGGGTCCGCCCACGATCTCGGCGCTCGGCGTCCACGTCGACGTGCCGGCGGCGGTTTCGGGCGGCGGCTACCTGAAGCTCCTGCAGGGGGGAGGGCTCGAGGGGAGCCTCGATGCGTCGCTCGTGCCACTTGGGCTGCGGGCGGCGGCTGGTCTCAAGATCGACTCCAAGGACGGCGTCCGAGTCGTCGTGGCCACGCTCGAAGTCGAGCTTCCCGTGCCGATCCCGCTCGGCACCTCGGGACTCGGGCTCTACGGTTTCGCCGGGCTGCTCGGCGTCAACGCCGAGCGCGACCAAGCCCCCGGGACGAGCGCGCTGGACTGGTACCTCGGTCCCGCGCACGCCGACGCGACGACGCTCGACGCGTGGACGGGAGCACCTGACCACTGGGCGCTCGGCTTGGGGGCGGTCATCGGCACCGTCGAGGGCGGGTTCCTGATGAACGCCAAGGGGATGGTCGTGATCGAGCTCCCCGGTCCGCAGTTACTGATCGTGATGAAGGCGAAGATCTTGATGCCCCGGCTTCCGACACTGGGCGGCGCCGCCACCGGCGTGCTGCTGGCGGTCATCGACGTCAACCCCCACTCGATCACGATCGGTGTGGTGGCCGAGTACGACGCCGCGCCGCTGATCGAGCTGAAGGTGCCGGCGGAGGCGTTCTTCAACCTCGACCAACCGAGCGATTGGCACCTCGACGTCGGCGGTCTGCCACCCGAGCAGGCGGCGTCGGTGAAGTTCCTGTCCGAGTTCCGCGCCGACGGCTACCTCATGATCCACGGGAACGGAATCCCGAACTTCCCTCCGCATCCGCTGGGCGGGTTCTCGGTGGCGGCGGGGGTCCACGCGGCGTTCACGTGGGGGCCCGAGCCGATCGGCCTGTACCTGCGCATCTTGGCGGGCGCCGACGTCGGCATCAGCTTCAAGCCGATGCTGATCGCCGGCACCATCGCGTTGCGCGGCGAACTGCACCTGTTCATCGTCAGCGTCGAGGCGTCCGCCAACGCCACCGTGCTCATCGCCCCGAATGACTTCTACGTCTCGGCGCAGGTGTGCGGCAAGGTCGACTTCTTCTTCTTCGACGTCAGCGGCTGCGTCAGCCTCGAGCTCGGCCACAAGCCGAGCTCACTGCCACCCGCCGACCCGCTCGTGCGCTCGCTCTCGCTTCACAACCGTTCGCGACCGGTACTGCACGGCACGGCCGGCGACGGACCGGTCGACGGCAGCTTGGGCGAAGCGGTCCCGGTCGGCGGGGCCGGCCAGCTCCCGGTCGTGCCGATCGACGCGATCCCGGTCCTGCAGCTCGAGATGCGCCCCGTCGTCGATCCGGGCTGCCAGTTCCTGGGCGGCGCCGTGCCGCCGCAGCTCCAGCCTGGCGCCTGGCTCCGTCGCGGCGAGCGCTTCTACCGCTACACGGTCAAATCGCTCGAGCTCAGCGCGACCGAAACAAGTGGCGCTCCGCTTCCTTCGCCCGTGGACGCCGGCGACACCCCGGCGGTGTGGTGGGACCGGTACGGCAAGCCCACCACGGGCGATGACAACGACGTGCAGCTCGCGCTCCTCAGCTGGACCCCGGACCCGACTCCGGCGGCCGCCGAGCGCACCACCAGCCTCGACACCCGGGTGTCGGACCGCTGGGGAAACCTGTGCGCCGAGGCGGCTCCGCCAGCGCCGCTGATGTGGTGTTTCCATCGTGCGCCCGAAGGACCGTCGCCGCCGGGCTGGGCCCTGCCCAGCACGGCGTGGCCCGACCAATCGCGTACGCAACGGTCCACCCGTGCCGCGGCCACGCTGACCGTCACAGAACCGTGGCGGATGGGCGATCCGCTGGCGGACGCACTCGCCTCGGTGCGGGCCGCGTACGTGTTCGGAAACGCGGCAGTCGTAGAGCAGGAAGACATGCCCGGGGGGCATCTACTGGTCGCCCCCCGGACCGGGGTTCAGCTCACCCCCGCGGTGCCGGACGATGACTTCGAGCAGCTGTTCGAGAAGGTCGTGCTCGACCAGATCGAGGACCTGCTCGGCGACGCGGTGCGCTTTCACGCGGGCGGCTTGACCCGGGCTCGCCTGCTGCTGTTCGGCAACGGCCGGTTGCTCCCGGGCACCCTGGTCCTTCGCGCGCTCGACGACGACGGGCAGAAGACCGCCGGCGACATTGACGTGATCGGCGGCGGGATCGCCCGGCCGGTGCCGAACGAGGCCAGCCTCCCCCAGGAGTGGCGCGATCCCTCGGGCCCTTGGCAACCGCTTCTGGCCGCCGCCGAGGCCGCATGGCTTCGCTTCCAGCACACCTCCCCCGAGAGCCTCCATCTGGCGCTTCTCGACACGCCGCTCCCGGACGGAACCACCCAGATCGAGCTGGGTCTGCGAGCTGACGCCGCCATCACCGAGACGTCGTGGGGACTGCTTCTGTTCGAGGGCTGGACCACCGCGGAGGAGACACGGTCGGCGTGGGACGTGGACAGCCGCCAGCAGCAGATCGATGTCGTGAACGGCTTCCTCGGCGCCGACGATGCCAAGCGGGCGCTGCTGGTTCCCGACGCCATCTACACGGTTGCCGTCGGCTACGACGTCGATGTGACTGACGCCGACGACAAGGGAAATCCAAAGCCCGGCGCCGTTTCGCTGAGCGGACAGCAGTACAGCTTCCGCTTCCAGACTTCAGCCACGCCGCCGGCCCGCCTCGATCCTTGGGTCCTGGCCACCGCGCCGGGAGCGGGAGAGCAGTTCGTGTTCCACCGCGAACCGTTGCGCGTGGTCTTCGCCACCAATGCCGTGCGCCGGCTGTTCAACGCCTATGGGCCCGACGTCGATCTGTACGCGGTGGCGAGAGGCGCGTCGGGCGATCACCCGGCACCCGCGCCAGCGTTCGCGAACACGTCTGACACCCCGCCGCTCGTGCTGATGCCGTTCACCGCCGCGCTGTCCGCGGCGGCCGCATCTCAGCCGTGCGTGAGCGGCAACCTGAGTGGTCACCTCCGCACCACGCTCGAGCTTCCACTCGACCCAGTGACCGACTACGTGCTCGACGTCCAAATCGGTCAGTCGACGAGCCCACCGCTGTACCCACTCTTCCGACAGTCGTTCACCACCTCCCGGTATGAGAGCTTCAGCGCCCTCGCGGCGGCGGTGCAGCAGGCGATGGCGCAGCCGGGGCACCGGCGAGTGGCCGACGCCGACCCGCTCACCGGGCTCGCCACGGGGCGGGGATCGGCGCCATTGCAGGTGGCCGACGTGGCCTTCGAGCAGGCGTTGCAAACGGTGGGATGGGGGGAGTACAACCGGCCCGGCGATCCGCGGGTCACCCTGATCTGGCGTGATCCACCGACGGCCGGACAGCACTACGCGCCGGTGGCTGTGCTGATCGAGACACCGGAGCCCTTGTGGCGAACGCGCGACGTGCCAGCCGAGGTCAGCGACCCGGTGGGGACGCGACGGTTCGCGCTGCAGGCTCGGCCCTGGCTGTCGGTCGTCGAGACTCCGGCGGCGGGCTCCGTGCTCAGCCGGCTGGTCCACACCACTGAGGGGGCCCGCACGCTCGTCATCTTGGCGCCGGCCGTCGCGCAGGCCGGCGGGACGCTCGCGCTCGCGCTGGCCCGTGCCCATCACGAGCTGTTCGAAGGGGACAACCTCGTCGAGATGGCAGGGCTGGGCCAGCTGCCGCTGCCGACAGCTGCGCCTTGGGAGGTCGGACCGTGATCCGCTTCTGGGTCCTCCAGCGGCTGTTCAAGGCGATCGTGGCGGTGATCGATTGGGCCGACTACGCGGGAATGATCGGATACCAGGGGCCGAGCCAGCCTACGACGATGGACCCAGGTCCGGTTCAGCTGCGGTGGCTCCTCCACCCCGCTCTCGGGCTGCCGCTGAGCCCGTTCACGGTCTGGCACAACGTCCATCCGGGCGGGTCGCCCACCCCGCAGGAACTGGCGAATCTGCCTAACTGGCAACCGATCGAGCAGGTGGGCCTGCCGGTGGATCCGTCTTGGGCCCACGCGGGCTACGACCTCAGCGACCAAGGGCCGACCGGCGCGACGGTGGCGCCAGTCGACGCTGCCGAACAGCGGCTGCAAATCGGCGCGCCGCGGATCGGCTGGCCCGAGTTGACCGTGAACGGCACGACGCTCCCGGATTGGGCTCCACCGGACCTCGACGCGTACCTGAAGGAGGTGCTGGTGGGTCCGCTGTTGGAGGGAATCCGCGAGATGCTGATCGATCGCCCCGACCCCGCGCGCCACGCGGCATATTCCGTGAGCCAGGACGACCAGGACGGCTCCGGCGCTCTCAATCCCCATCTGTTGGGCCACGCGGATCTGGTGGGCGCCCGCGATCAGCCGGCGAGCGTGTCCTGGTATCCGCTGGGGCTGCTGGCGGTGGCCGTCGGAACGGACCCGCTCGCGAGCCTGTGCCTCGGCTTCGGCACCGCGACCAGGCACTACACCGGCGAGCGCGACATCTACATGGTCTCGGTGCGACACAGGCTCCGGATCGGGCCGGAAGCACTCGAGCTCGAGCTCGCCGACGTCGTCGACACCGCCGAGCAGCCCTCGCCACCGGGGCCACCCCAGGGGCTGGCCGGCGCTCTGCTCGGCCACACCCGTGCGCAAGCCACCGATGGCGCCGCGATCGACACCGTTGAGGTCAGCTGGCAGCGCCCCTCGAATCCGTCCTTCGGGCACCTGCCTCCCGGGTCCCCGAGGCCGGTCAGCTACGCGGTCGGCCGCTTCGACCCGAGCCGCCCGAGCCAGATCCTCCTCAGTCCCCGACCGGAATCCGTCCGCGGCTGGCAGCCGTTCGCGCCCAGCAAACCGGACGAGGACCGTCCGGCCGGGTTCGCGGACCACCTCGTGCGTGAGGCGACCGTCGACGGCCAGGTGTACGGCCAGCCGTTCGGCGAAGACCACACCTACGCGGTCGCCGCCGAGGATCTGTTTGGGCGCTTCAGCGCCTGGAGCACGGTCGCCTACACGGACGAGGACGAGTCGCCGCAGACGCCCCCGGTACTGTCGGTCTCGCTCGACTCTTCGGGAGGGCTGTCGGTCGACTTCGGGTGGGATTGGTCGACTCGTAGTCCCGAGTTCATCGACTTGAGCGGCGCCTTTGAGGATGATCCGGGAACCGCCCTGCTGCAGACGCGACTGACGTTCAGCGGCGGTTCCGGACCCGACGCCGCCGGGTCCGACGTGGTCCCACTCTCCCCCGACCTTGCCGTGGTTGCCGCCTTTGGCGAGGCCCAGGACGATGACGCCTCGGCGCCGGAGACGCGCTTCTACCGGCTGCGGGCGACACTGCCCGCGGTGGTGTTCGGCGCGGCCACCGAGAAGGTGTTCCAGGTCCAGGCCCGCGGCCAGTGCCATCTGACCGAGATGCTGTTGCCGGGCGGGGGCGTCAGTCCGTGGGGTACGCCGGTGGCCACCACCGTGCGCGATCCGGCGCCGCCGCCGGCACCTGGCGGCATTCCCGAGGCCCCACAATGGGCCAGCACACCGGATACGTCCGGAGTGAGTCGGGCCATGCTGGGGTGGGCCGGGGTTCAGAACGTCAGCGGCTATGTGCTCTACGAGGCCACCGAGACGGCACTGCTCGGCGCGCTGTCACTTCCGGGACCCGACCCGTCGCGGTCATACGTCGACCGCCTCGCGGACCTCCGGGGGCACGACCTGCCGAGCCTGAGGCAGGTATTCCGCCGTGTGGTCCAGGACCTCATCCCGGCTACTTCGCATGAGGTCGAGCTGCCCCGCGGGAGCGCGGTGATGCACCTGTACGCCGTGACCGCGATCGGAAACAACCAGGTCGAGTCGAGCTTCCCGAGCTCGAGCCACGGGTTTTTCGCCGTGGCCGCTGCCCGCGCTCCGGTTCCGGCTCCCCCGTGGGTGGCGGTCGCAGTGAACGGCCAGCCGGGTCAGCCGGTGTTGCACGTCACGGTCAACGTCGAGGAGACACCCCCAGTGTCGCTGATCGAGCTCTACCGAACCACCGACGACGCGATGGCACTCAGCGCGGACACGATGGGTCGACCGATTGCCCTGCTCACGCCAGCGAACGGCGTCGCGCAGTTCGACGACCCTGCGGTCGCCAGCGGATGGAGCCGGGTTTGGTATCGCGCGGTTGCCTGGACCGCCACCGACGCCCAGCTTGGCCTCGTCGCGACGCGTTCCGCCGCATCCAACGCCGCGTCGGTACTCGCGCTGCCGCAGGCCGGGCCCGAGGTCTCCGACCTGACTCTCGACGAACCCGGGTCGACCGCCACCGACGCGCTGGCCAGCTGGAAGACGAGCGCGCCGGCGGGAACCTCACCCCTCGGCCCCCACACGGCGGTGATCACGGCCGGCGCCGCCGGGCTGGTCGCGATGCGCGCGACGGCCGAGCTCGACTCGGTCCCGACCTTCACCTCCCCCGCGGAGCTTCCGCCCGCGGATCCCGCCAACCGGAACATCTTCCTCGTCGGAACCGCGACCAGCTACCGCCTTTACGCCTGGCTACCCAGGCCGGCCACGGGCCAACAGTTCACCGTCACCGTGAAGGTCATCGACCCCCTCGGCCGCTTGACCGTCGCGGAAGGTACGCTCGCGCCCTGACCTTCGCATAGCGGACCCGCCGCGAAGCGGCTTATGTCGGTGGTGGGCTCGGCAGGGACCTGAGACGGGGCCCTGTCTTTGATCGAGGAGCTCGACCCGGACGTGATCCTCGTCGAGATCGTCCTGGGCTCCGCGAGCGGCGGTCCGCGCACGTCGAGGTCCCTCGGGCCGTTGTGCCTCCACCCTCGCGATCCCTCGTCGCGAGTCTGCGCCAGGAGCCTGTGGATCGCGCGGGGTTTGCACCGTTGACCCCCTATAGGGCCACAACGGTGCAAAGGCCCGCCGTTCCAGCTGCCTTTCGAGCACAGGGACCCCACCGAAAGCTGGACGATGGTGCTCACGCCTGACGCCGACGCGCATCCATCGACACGCTCGATGAATTCATCGGCGGCGTTCGTTTGACTTCAGCTTTGGGCAGGGATACCTTGGCTGGTTCGCGACCATCGCGACCGGCCTCACCATACCGACCCACCATCCAACCGCGAAGGAGTAGGTGCGCCGTGACACTCGTAGTGAGAAACGGACTGATCGTAACCCCCGCCGGCGTCGTCCGGGGCGGAGTGGTCTGTGAAGACGGGGTCATCACGCACGTCGGCGCGGACGCCACCCTCCCAAACGACGGCGACAGCGTGGATGCGCGGGGGAAGTGGGTCATGCCTGGCGTCATCGATCCCCACACCCATATCGGCGTTGGCCCGTCGACGGCGACGATCGACCGTGTGCGGTCGTGCTGGGAGAGCGAAAGCCGCGCTGCCGCGCACAAGGGGATCACGACGATCATCAGCTTCCACGGCGGATCCCCCCTGCCGCTCCGCGAGCCGAATGTGCCGGTGCTGCAGGAGCAGATCACGTGGGCGGATGAAGTGAGCTACACCGATTTCGCCTTCCACGTGATCATACAGACGCCCCAGCACGTGGAGGAGCAGGGTCGCCTCGCGGAGCTGGGGGTGGTTGGTTTCAAGCACTTCTATACGGCCTATAAGCCGGGGCGAGATGCGACGGCCGACCAGATCTCGATCGGGTACACGGACGATGGCATGCTGTATGAGAGCTTCGAGAATCTCGCCGCGTTGCGGGCGGCGGGCGCGAACGTCATGGGGATGATCCATGCCGAGGACGCGGACATCTGCGCGGTGCGGGAGGCTCGGCTGCGCGCGCAGGGCCGCACCGACCTGGCGGCGTGGGCCGAGGGTCGGCCCAACGTGGCATGTCTCATTCGCTCGGCCTCAGCCGCCGAGATTGCACGCACCGTCGGATGCCCACTGTACATCGTACACATCACCACCGCTGAGGAGGTGGAACTCGTCAGACGTCTGCGAGCACAAGGGGTGGCGATCTACGGCGAGACGGTAATTCACTACCTCACCCACACGATGGACATGGAACAACGACACGGCTGCTACCCCAAGGTGATTCCGTCGATCAAGAGCGAGCAGGATCGGCGCGCCCTGTGGCGAGGGTTGGCGGATGGCACGCTGACGACGTTGGGTACCGATCACTGCACTTACACGAAGGAGGAGAAGCTTGGTGCCAGCGGCCGCCAGTTCGCAAACATCTGGGACTCCTTGCCCGGGATGCCCGGGATGGAGTACCTGTTGCCGGTGGTCATGACCTTTGGCGTACGCCCGGGCGTTCTCTCAATGGAGGACGTCGCTCGCATTTGCAGCGAAAACCCGGCGCGACGGTTCGGCCTGTACCCGCGGAAGGGCGCGATTGCGGTGGGGGCCGACGCCGACCTCGTAGTGGTGGATCCGGAGAAGCGCGCGATCGTTGACGACGGCTACCACGAGGGATGGATCAGGGATTGGAGCATCTACGAGGGCTGGGAGTTCCACGGGATGCCCGAGACCACAATCGTTCGTGGCGAGGTGGTCGTCGAGAACGGCATGGTCGTCGGCTGCCCCGGGCACGGACGGTACGCAGCGTCATCCGCGGTCATCGGGGGCCGAGCATGAGTGAGCACGGCGGACACAACAGCCCGGCGAGCTGGCGCCAGGAGGCGGAGCGGTTGCCGAACTTCGCGCCGGTGCGGTTCGACGTCGTCCGGGAGACCACCGGACTTGTTCTCATCGACCTGCAGTATCTCGACGCGCACCCAGAATACGGCCTCGGTGCCCACCTCAAGGCGGAGTTTCCGGACATCTGGCGGTACTACTTCGACCGCGTGCGGGAGACGGTCATACCCAACTGCCAGCGCCTCCTGGCCTTCGCTCGGTCCGCGGGCCTGCGCGTCGTCCACCTGACCATCGGGCCCCTGCTCGAGGACGGCGCGGACATGGTCCCACTACGGCGTCCGACGGCCGCCCCAGGTCTCAAGCCTCTCCTGCACCACGCGGGTACCTTCGAACACCAGATCCTGCCGGAGGTCAGCCCCCTTCAGGGCGAGTTGGTCGTCAACAAGACCTCGCGGAGCGCGTTCAACTCCACCGCGATCGAACGGGTGCTTCAGAACCTTGGCCTGAGGACCCTCATCGTGGCCGGCGTCACGACCAGCTCGTGCGTCGACACGACGGCGCGCGATGCCGCCGACCGCGGTTTCCAGGTGGTGGTTGTCGAGGACGCAACCGCCGAGCTGGACCGCCCGTCGCACGAGGCAGCCCTCCGACAGTTCGCCGTCCGCTGGGGGCGGGTGTGGACCGCGACGGAGACGATCCAAGCCCTGTCACCCGACCGCGGTTACAACGTGGCTAGCGCCATGTCGAGGAACCCCTGACTCAAGGCGCTGGTCTGGGACCTGCCGCGCGTGAGCGCGACGTAGTCAATGACCGGAGCCTTGGTGAGAGAGACAAAGCTCACCTGAGCGGGGATGACGGAAAAGCCACCGGGGACAATGGCGACGCCAAGACCGCGCGAGACAAGGTTGAGGAGACCGATGATGTCGTTGACCTCGAAAGCGATCCGGCGGCGCTGGCGTAGCGCTTTGAAGGCTCGATCCACTGCCAACCGCGATGCCCAGCCGGCGGGAAAATCGACGAAAGTCTCTTCAGCAACCTCGATGAGAGCGACTCGTTGACGCCGGCTCAGACGGTGACCTGGGGGGCAGGCGAGGATCATGGGCGTCGACCCCAGCTTCGTGACCACGAGGTCGGCGGGAAGGTCGGGCGGAGCCGCGGCCAGAACAACGTCCAGGCGGCCTTCTCGCACCTCATCGGCGAGGACAGCGGCTGCGTCCTGACGGAGCCTGATCTCGACATCGGGGTAGCGGGCGCAGAACCGAACCAGCAACTCAGGCACATCGAGTCCCCCCACGTATTGTCCGGTACCGATCGATAGGCGGCCTCGCAGGATGCCTTGAACCCGCTGAAGACCATCGCGCGCCTCTTGAGCTGCAGCCAGGACCCTACGCGCGTCGGCCACGAATACCCTCCCAGCCTCGGTCAGCTCGACGTGTCGGGTCGTGCGGAGGAACAGCATCACACCGAGCTCCTGCTCGAGAGCGCGGATGGAGGCCGACAAAGTTGACTGAACCACGTGCACCCGCCGCGCCGCGCGGGTGAATTGCAGCTCCTCGGCAGCGGCCAGAAAGTGCTCGAGTTGGCGCAATTCCATCTATCGATTCCAGCGATGAAGTGGATCGACGTAAATCGTTTGACCCGAGTGGGGCCGATGAGTATACCTTGCACCCCTGAATCCTCTAGTCGAGCGGTCCGTGGCGATCCGGCCTGCCGCTCCAGGGACGCTCACAGCCGAGACTCACGGGAGGGAGCCGAATGACCCCAGAGCGGAGACTGCGCGAACTGGTGGGCCGCGTGGCGAGCGACAATCACGACCTCCTCCATCAGTTACGGACACCGTGCCTCGTCGCCGACGGCGAGGCCATCGACGAGAATTGCCGTGTCGCGGACGAAGCGGCCCAGAGGCTCGGCGTGCGTATACGCCCGCACGCGAAGGCGCATAAGTGCTCGTCGCTTCTACGGCGACAGCTGTCGCTTCCGGGGGTAAAGGGTGTGACATGCGCCACCGCGTCGGAAGCTCAGACGCTGGCCGGGCTTGGCTTTGATGACATCCTGATCGCCAATGAAGTCATCGCTCGGGGCAGCAGGGATGCCCTCGTTGGCGTGGCGCAGACGGGCGCGGCTCTAACCGTGGCGGTGGACAGCCGACGCGGCGTCGAGGTCATCGCTCGTGTTGCTGAGAGCGCCCGACGCGAGATTGGCGCTGTGGTGGACATCGAGGTTGGTGGCAGGCGGTGCGGAGTGGCGCCGGCGAGTGACGATGTATGGGAACTGGCCGAGCTGGCGTTCGCCACTGACGGCATCCGATTAGAGGGCATCATGGGCTACGCGGGCCACGGCAACTACCTGGCGTCGCGCCACGAACGGCTCCGCGTGGCCGCCGATGTCAAGTCGAGGCTGAACGTGGCGGCGAGCGCTCTACGGCGGCGGGGGCTCCCGGTGGAGACGATCACGGGTGGAAGCACGGGGCTGTTCGATTGCGATCAGGGCCTGACCGAGGCGCAGTTGGGAAGCTACGTCCTGATGGAAGGCCGCTACGGAGCGGTGGGGCTGCCGTTCGTGCCGGCGTTGTTCTGCGTGGCCACGGTCATCTCCAGGCCCCGGAGAGATCACGCGATCCTGGACTGCGGATGGAAGGCGCTGAGTCCGGAGTTTGGCTTTCCGATCCTGCCGCCCGGTCTCGACCCGGTCGCCTTCAGCGATGAGCATCTTGGCTGCCGGGTGACGGGAACACCGCCCCAGGTGGGCGACGTGCTGCTGGTGATCCCGGCGCATCTGGATCCCACGATGAACCTGCACGACCGGCTGGTTCTATTTGAGGCCGGTCGAACGCTGGAGCTCACCATCGACCTCCGGAGGCGAGGGTCCGTGATGCGCGATGAGTCGATCGACCCCGAGGCTACGATTTATCGCTTCGACCACTGAATGCCATCGATCAAAGCTGCTTGACGTTGAGGCACGGCGGCTATAGCCTGACCACCGCTCGTCGACCCCTGGACGGGAGTGTGGTGAAGGCGAGGGAAGTCCGAGTGAGATCCAGCGGTGGACAGAGGAGTAGGGCCAATGGCTGACGAGGAAGCTGAGTGGCTCGCCGTCGTCGACGGCGAACTCATGGCCAGGGCCGACGCGGTCATTCCCGTCGAGGACGATGGCTTCATCCGCGGCGACGGGGCCTTCGACGCGTTTCGAGTGCACGATGGCCACCCGTTCGCGGTCAAGGAGCATCTCGATCGCCTGGAGCGATCGTGCCGCAGCCTGGATCTGCCCTGTCCTCGCGCCGCCATCGAGCGGGACATCGTCGCGCTCCTGGACGCCGGCGATCCGCACGATGCAATCCTGCGGGTGATCCTCACGCGCGGGGGTCACCGGATCTGTCTGCTGGAATCGTCGGGTGACAGGGACGAGCTTGCCGCCCAGGCCAGCCTGCTTCCGGTTACCTATAACCCTTCGGTGTTGCTTTCCGGGGTGAAGTCGCTGTCCTATGCCGCGAACATGGCGGCGTCCCGGGCGGCCCAGCGGGCGGGATGCGACGAGGCGCTGCTCGTGCGCGCGGACGGAGTAGTCCTCGAGGCTTCGACCAGCGCGATCTTCTGGGTCAGCGGGGGCGTGCTGCGGACACCGGCCGTGGATGTCGGGATCCTGGCGTCGATCACGCGCCAGGTCGTCATCGACGCGCTCCCCGTCGAGGAGAACGCTTTTCCTCTGGCCGATCTGGTAGCGGCCGACGAGGCGTTCCTCGCTTCGACCGGCCGTGATGTGCAACCGGTCGCTCGGATCGGCGACACCCGGCTGCCCTCAGCGCCGGGCCCGCGGACGATCCAGGCCCAGCACGCCTTGCGCGAGGCCATGCTGCGCAGTCGGGGCGAATCGGTCTTCGATCCGGCCGTCAACGCCTCGGTGTCCACGGCCGAGCAATGACATCCCGGCCTCGGCGCGGCCTCACCGCAGGGTCTAGCGAAGGAGATACGACGTGAACGATGGATTCAGGGAGCAGATGTTCCGCGGCCCCGACGGAACAGAGTTCGCCTACGTCGAGGCCGGGGAAGGACCGCCAATCGTGCTGCTGCATGGGTGGTCGAGCAGCCTGAGGTGGTGGAGCCGGAACATCGAACCGCTGGCCGAGAGCCACCGGGTGTTGGCACTTGATTTCCGTGGGCACGGAAGTTCGGAGAAGACGGCCTCCGGTCATACGATGCCCGCTTACGCGCGCGATGTCCGTGACTTTGTCGACGGCATGGATGCCGAGGGAGCCCTGCTGGTCGGCTGGTCGATGGGCTCGATCGTGCTCTGGCATTACGTGATGGAGTTCGGCCTCGGCCAAGCCAGCGGCATGGTGTTTGTCGCTCAGAGCGCTAGCGACCTCAGCACGACCGCGTATCCGCTGGGAATCATGGACGAGACGGTGTTCCACGAGTGGATGCTTGACCTGCAAGGCGATAGACGCTCGATGACCGAGCGCAACATGAGACTCATGGTCAAGCACGAGCCCTCTCCCGAGGAACTTCAATGGATGACCGACGACTACCTTCGGTGCCCCGCTCACATCGCGACCGTCGCCTTTTACCATCAGACGATGGACTCGGCTTTCCCGGCCTTCGACATCATCGATTTCCCGACCCAGGTGCATTTCGGCACCGACCCAAAGATGTACAACATCGAGCAGGGTCACTACCTTGCCGAACGGATACCCGGAACTGAGCTCGTGGTCTTCGAGGAGAGCGGCCACGTGCCGATGCGGGAGGAGCCGGAGCGCTTCAATGCCGTGCTAGCGGAGTTCGCCCAGCGAGTACTGCGCTGATGACCGATACCCGAGCGGCGGATGTCGTCCCGCGCTGACGTCGAGCTGCGGGAGCTGAGCGCGGCACGAATCGGCAGTGCCGTACGTGCGGGAGAGATCGAGCCGGCCGAGGTCGTCGAGGCTCACCTTCGAGGTCTGGGCGAACTGGACGAGCTCAATGCGGTGATCACGGCGTGTCCCGAGAGAGCCCTGGCGCGCGCCCGAGGTACCTTGGAGGGACCCCTTGCCGGGGTTCCGGTGTTGATCAAGGATCTGTTCGACACGGCGGGCGTGCGCACGACATACGGGTCGGCGATTTACCGAGAGCACGTTCCAGATCGAAATGCCGTGGCGGTTGACGTTCTGGAGCGCGCCGGTGCGGTAGTCATCGGAAAGGCCAACCTCCACGAGTTCGCGTGGGGGACGACGAGCCAGAATCCGCATTTTGGTTACGTGGGGAACCCGACCGCTCCCGGCCACGTGGCGGGCGGTTCGTCCGGCGGCAACGCTGCTGCCTTGGCGGGACGGGTGAGCGCGCTCGGGTTGGGCAGCGACACGGCCGGCTCGGTGCGGATACCGGCCGCGTGCTGCGGCGTCGTGGGCTTCAGGCCGGCCAATTCCGTGGTGTCCACCGAGGGTTGTCGGCGTCTATCCCCCACCCTCGATGTGACTGGGCCGATGGCCCGCAGCGTGGCGGATTGCGCGTTGGCCTACTCGGTGCTCAGCCGGTCGGTGACTCCCGCTCCGCGACTGCAGGGCGTGGTGGTGGGTGTGCTCGAGGCCTCCGCGCTCGTATCACGTCGGGAGCCCGGCGCCATGGCCGTGGACCGGGGGACGGATATGGACGAGATCGTGCGTAGGCTCGAGGAGCTCGGCGCCACCGTCGTGGCGACCGAGCTTCCAGCGCCGGCAACTGACCTCGTGCCGATCATGCTCCACGAGGCTGCGGTCGAGCACCGAGAGACGTTCCCGGCACTGCGCGATCAATACGGCCCCGACACCCGCGTGAAGTGGGACGCGGCGGGCAGGGTAACCCCCGCGGAGGTCGCTGACGCGAGAGATGAACTACCCCGTTGGCGGGAGCGGGTGCGTATGGCGGCTCGCGGCATCGACCTTTATGTGTCCGCGACGCTGGCGCACGCGGTCCCGGACCTGGACGTCTGGGAACTGGATGTGCGGGTGGGGATGGTGGCGAACACTCGCCCGTTCAGCTTCCTCGGTTGGCCCGCGGTCGCGATCGGGAACCTCCAGTTCGCTGGGCCCGACACGGATACCGTTCTCGCCGCGGCTCTGGCGTGGGAGGAGGGCGGGGGTGGCCTCCCCCAAGCCCCTGCCGCCTGAACGGCAGCGGCCGTCTACTGCGCCGGAGGTGCGCTTTGTCCGCCTCCGGGCTCGGAGGGGCTGACGGCGCCCGGCTCGGCGGGCGGCGCCAGCTGGGGCAGCGGCGTCTGGGTGAGCACGCTCGCGCGGACGGTGTTGAAGATCTGGATGCCTTGCGCGAGAAGGCCCGCCGCCATGTCCGAGAGCCCGTCTGAGCCGTTGAGGATCGTCAAGCGCGAGTTGGCCAGTCCGGCTGCCGCCTCGCGGACGATCTGCGGCATCTGCTCGATCAGCATCCGGTCGAGCGCGACGCGGTCGTGTGACGCCGCTGCCTCGGCCTGCAGCTGGGTCGCTTGCGCGTCGGCGGCGGCGGCGATCTTGACTTTTTCGGCTTCCGCCTCCGCCGGCTTGATCACCTCGGCGACCAATTGCTGTTGCCTGAGCTCAGCCTGCTGTTGGGCGAGCGTCGTCTGCGCGTGCAGGGCCATCTGACGCGCAGCAGCCTGTCGCTTTTCGGACTGCTGCTGGGCTTCGACGGCGGATGCTTGGCCGTTAGCGGCGGCGACGGCGGCCTCCGAATCCGCCTTGGCCTTCGCCTGGGCCTGGAGGGACGCCTGCTGTGACTCGACTTGGGCGGTTTCCCGGGCGTATTGCGCCTGCGCCTGCGCGGACTTCTGGACCGCCTCGGCCGCCGCGCGATCGGCCTCGGCCTGGGCGATTTTCGCCTGTTGCTGCACGGTCGCCCGCTGCGGAGCGGAGATCGCGTCGATGTACCCGGTGTCCATGTCGTCGATGCTCGAGATCTGCAGCGAGTCCACCAACAGTCCGAGCTTGGCCATTTCCTCCTTGGAGGCGTCGAGGACTTCCGTGGCCAGCTTCTGGCGCTCCATGATGATCTGCTCCACCGTCATCGAGCCGACGATCGAGCGCAGGTGGCCGGCGAATATCCGTCCGGTCAAGATCGGCATCTGGCTCTGGTCGGACAGGAACCGCTGGGCCGCGTTGACGATCGACGGCGTGTCGTTGGCGACCTTGAACGCGATGACCGCCTTGACCTCGAGCGTGATGCCCTTCTGCGTGACGCACTTCTCGGCCACCTCGGCCTCTTGCATGGCCAGGGTCAGGAAAGAGACGCTTCTGATCACGGGCGGAACGAACGCCCTCGTGCCGATGACCACCTTGAAGGGCGTGCCGTCATCGCCGCCCTTCCCGCCGCTGATGATCATCGCCTCATCCGCATCCGGCACTTTGATTCCGAACATGCTCTAGCTCCCTGCCGTGAGCGGCTCGACATCCACGGTGCGAGCCCCTCGAGTTTGGTAGATCACAACCGGCGTCCCCTTAGACAGCGGCTTCTCGGACCAGGCGATGTATACCTCGGTCCCCCCTCCCTGCCGGACGGTGACCTCACCCGGCCCGTCCGCTCCCCGGGTGGGATGCGTCACCACCGCCTCGGTTCCGATCAAGCCGGCCTCCTCGCTGTTTGACATCTGAGTCGGGATCGGCGCGCCCCGCCTGACAGCGGGGTCGCCCGCCTCACGTTGAACACACCGGACATTCCAGCACGCCAACGGCACGGCCGTCGGCGAACGGCCGGTGCCGGCAGTCCTCCCGCCGGGTCTCGTCCCGCTGACATCACCGGCCGAGGAAGGCGCTAGCGTGCGGGAGATGAGCGAAACCGTGCGGGTGATCCGCGGCGAGCAGGCCGGCACCTACGTGATCGCGGAAGAGCGCGACGACGGTTCGCTCCTGCTCAGACCCGAGAGCCCGGACCGGGCGGCGGTCGAAGCGAACGGTCCGCTGAGCTCGGCCGTCGCCGATCGCCGAGAGCTGCACGTCGCCGGCGCTCAGCCTGGCACCGTCCTGGAAGTGCGCGGCCTGGCGGTCGCCTATGGCACGAAGACGGCCGTCGACGATGTCAGCTTCCAGATCGCCCGCGGCGAGATCTTCGGGTTGCTGGGGCCGAATGGCGCCGGTAAGACGAGCACGCTCAGCGCGATCGAGGGCCTGGTCAAGCCGAAGTCCGGGACGGTGTTTCTCGATGGGATCGATATCAGACGCCATCCCGCGCAGGGAAAGGCGAGGATGGGCGTGCAGCTGCAGGCGACGAGCTTTCAGTCCGAGCTGACGATCAAACAGATCGTCAGGTTATATGCGGGGCTGTACGGCGTCAGGCTCTCCGACGAGGAGATCAGCGACGGCCTTCGCGTCAGCGGACTCGATGACGAGGCGACCAAGCCGTTCAAGCAGCTCTCGGGTGGACAGCAGCAACGTCTGTCGCTGTATATCGCTGTCGTCCACGAACCGCTGCTGCTGCTGTTGGACGAGCCGACTGCCGGCCTCGATCCCCAGTCGCGACGTCAGCTGTGGGGACGGATCGAGCACCTGCGACAGCAGGGCGGGAGCATCCTCCTGACCACCCACTCGATGGAGGAGGCCCAGGCGGTCTGTGATCGGGTCTCGATCATCGATCACGGCGTATTACTCACCACCGAGACCCCGCACGACCTGATCGAGAAGCACAAGGACGATCCGCGCGTCCGCGCGGTCGCCCACGGTGAAGCGACGCTCGAAGATGTGTTCATCGGCTTGACCGGCAGCGAGATCCGTGACTAGTTCTGAATCCAACCCCGGACCGCCGCTGGGACTCGTGTTCACGTCGTTGCTGCAGGCGGACTTCCGCGTGTTCCTGAAACACCGGAGAGCGCTGATTGTGAGCATGCTGCTGCCGCTCTTCCTGCTCGTCACGACGAGCGGGACCAAGGCGACGCACAACTTCGGAGGCTCGGTTTTCATCATCGGATTGGCGATCGCCTACGGGCTCATGGCAACCTCGATCCTGGGCTACGCGCTGACAGTCGCGCGCGACCGGGAGAAGGGGGTGTTTCAGCGGCTGCGGGTCACTCCGGCGCCTACGTGGACGATCATGTCCAGCCGCCTGGCGATGCAATCGGCGGCCAACCTGATCATCGCGCTCGTCGTGGTGATTATCGGCACCCGGATCCATCACATCTCGCCATCGGTCGGCCAGTACGCGCTGATCCTGCTCGTCTCGCTCCTGTGTGGCGCCGTGTTCCTGAGCATCGGCCAGGCGCTCGTCGGCCTGGTTAAGTCCGCCGACACGGTCCAGGCAGTCGCGCGGGTGCTGTTCGCGGCGCTCATCCTCCTCGGAACGCTCGGTCAGAGCGGAGCGCTCGGCAGCTTCTGGGGCTCCGTCGCGCGCTGGAGTCCCGTCGGAACCGTGATGACGCTGTTCGCCGGGGTTCTGAACCTGTCGGACTGGAGCGGCCATGACACGCTGTCGCTCGTGGTGTGCGCGGGCTACATCGTGGTGTTCGCCACCATCGGTATTCGATGGTTTCAGTGGGACGCTCGCTGAGCCCGGATCAAGCTCGAGACCACCGCGACCTTGCATTTCACCGTCAGCCGTGCCGGAGCTGGGGGCCAAGGTCAATAGTCACGGCTAGTACCGGCTCACGGAAATGCGTTCGTCTTGGGGTAAAGGAGTTTGCATAATCGGGGCGAGGTTGGTGGTTTGGCCGGGGTCGTTTTCCCGCCGCCAAGATCGCGGAGGTCAGCGCGCTGGCGTGCGGGCTGCCGGCGATCTCGGGTCGGACCGTTGTCGCGCTGGTCGTCCTCTGAGCTGGCCCGGGAGGCGGTCCGTCGCGGGGTCGTGTGTGGGTGTTGGGGAGGGCGGTGTGGCGGTGGTGGGCCCGAGGACGCGATCGGTCCGTCGTGGCGTTGCTGGGTGTCCGCGAGACCCACCCTCTAGCGTGTCGGTCGCGGTGCGGCCAGGGGGCGCACCTCCCGAGATGCTCAATCGCCGGCGTATCTAGCGGCCGCCCGCGAACTGCGCCACTTTTGTTCAAGGGTCTGAACAAAAGTGGCGAGGTTCAGTTGTCGCTCCCCTGTTCGGCGCAGAAGGCGACACCGACGGAAAGCAGTGACTAGCGCGGACCGCCGTCCCGGATTCGAGCCCCGCGCCGAACTATGGCACTTTTCCGCCACCTGTCGGAGGAAAATTGCCATAGTTCGACCTCCCGTGCTCAATTTCCGCCGGCTGCGGGCGCACTCGGGTTAGACAAGATCGGACCGACACAGCGGCCCCCCGCCAAACCATCCCCTTCCCCAGCCAACCTGCCGACCGAATCTCGTACCCACATCCACAGGTGCGCGAGGCCACCCGGTAGGCTCGCCCGGCTGCCAACGCTGGCAGACGCTCGCATCCTGTTTGCCGTGCTTGAACATCTCCAAAAACAGAACGGACAAAGCGCGGCCACGATGTGATCGGCGGGACCCCCCTTCCGGCGTCAATCGACGGGCTGCTTGGTGAGCAGCTCTCGCAGCTGCTGGGCGTTGCGGACCGAGTAGTCGTGATAGCAGTTGTTCATCAGCAGATGGGTCTCGGCTGCTTCTTGGGCTAGCTCGGCTATCGGATGCGCGAGCTCGGCCAGCTCGGACTCCGAATACAGGTAGCGGAACCGCTCAGCCGCCGTGCGCGCCTGCCCGGCCCAGGTGCTGTCGGAGCGGCCGTGGAAACGCACGGTCGCGAGCTCGGGGTTGGTCGTCGCGAACAGCCGTGGCAGCCCAGATACTTCGGGAGCGTCAACGCCCACGAACACCAGCCCGTGCTCCTCGAGCAGAGATAAGGTTCGCTCGCGGTCGCGCTCCTCGGTCAGCCACCGAGGCGAGCGAAACTCGACCGCGATCCGATAGTCGGGCAGGCGTGAGGCGAGTGCCTCGAGTTCGGCGCGGTTCTCCCGCCGGGGCGTGAACCACGGCGGGTATTGGAACAGCACCGCGCCCAGCCGACCCGCCTCGTGCAGCGGGCGCAGCGCTGCCTCGAACCGGCGCCACGCCTCCTCCAGCGCGTCAGCCCCCAGGTGGTACGCGTAAAGATTGCGCTTCTCGAGCGTCTTCGCCGGCAGCTGGTCGCGCAGATCGGACCACAGGCTCTGCGGCCGGGTGGGATGACCGGTCAAAAGCGAGTAGGCCTTGACATCGAAGCGAAACCCCTCCGGCGTGCGCTCGGCCCACAGCTGTGCCTGCTGCTCGCGCGGTGGCGCGTAGTACGTCGAGTCGATTTCGGTCAGCGGGAACCGGCTGGCGTAGAACCGCAGCCGCTCCTCCGGGGTCATCGACCGCTCCGGATACCAGTTCGACTCCTGCACCAGCGTGCGCTCGGTCCAGGAACAACTGCCGGTATACACGGTGCCGCGGCCGAGCCGCACGGTCGGACCCATCGCCGTCTGCTCGCTCATCTCCCCACCGTAGCGGACCGGACTTGACACTTTAGTACGGACGTACTAGATTTCTAGCATGCGTACTAAGGAGGGCATCGATGTGGGATCGACCACCTTCACGCAGCGCAAGCGGCGCGAGCAGCTGGTCGACTGCGCGATTGACGCCGTCGTCGAGGTGGGCTTCCAGGGAACGTCGGTAGGGGAGGTCGCGCGACGTGCGGGCGTGAGCAAGGGCGTCGTCACGTATCACTTCGCCGCAAAGGACGATTTGATCTTCGCCGTCGTGGCGCGGATCTTCGACTCGGTCACCGAGGCCCTGGAGAGCCGGCTACGCAGCACGTCTCCGGAGACGTTCGTCGCGGACTACATCAATGCGTGGGTTGAGTACTACCGGACCCAGACGCGATACATGCTCGCGATCGGCGAGATCTGGAGCAACTTTCGTGACGAGCGCGGCCAACATCATTTCGGCTCGCAGGCAGTCGAGGGGGAACTCAGCGTCGTACAGCGCGTGCTGGAGTACGGCCAGCAGCAAGGCATGCTTGGAAAATTCGACGCGCGGGTGATGGCGGTCAGTATCAAGGCCGCTCTCGGTGCGCTGTTGAGCCAGTTTGCGGCCGACCCCGGGCTTGACTTGGAGGCGTACCGCGCCGAGCTCGTCACGCTGTTCGGGCGCGCCACCCGACCAGACACCTGACTTACCTCGGCCGCCGCTTGTGGCCGCCGACACCACGCCTAATTCGTCCAAGACTTGCCCTTCCCAATGGAGGTGAAGGTGACCGTGCTTCTGAATCAACTCCAGCTGGGGGCCGCGATCCATCCCTATTTCCAGACGCGGCCAGCGGCTCTGGCGCTCTGGCTGCTGGTCAATCTCGCTTCGTTCGGGTTCGAATTCATCCAGTGGCAACAACGACGCGCCGAGGCCACGAGGACCGACAACGGCAGCTATGTGCTGCTGCTGACGTGCGCCGCAACCGGACTCGTGTGGCTCGGATTGGCTCCGACAATCGCGCCGGCGACGACGATCCGCCCCCCAGCCGCCGCCTTCGCCGTCGGTATGACGCTGTTCCTCGCCGGGTTCGCGATGCGCCGGTGGTCCGAGATGACGCTCGGGCGGTTCTTCACGTTCACCGTAATGACCAGCGCCGACCAGCCCGTGATCACCTCGGGTCCGTATCGCTTCGTGCGTCACCCCGGCTACGCAGGTGTCTTACTCATTGTGATCGGCGCCGGCCTGGTGAACGGCAACTGGATAGGGCTGGCAGGATGGACGGTCCTCGTGCTGGTGCCACTGCTCTACCGAATCCACGTCGAGGAGAACGCCCTGCTGATCGCGCTTGGCGACCGCTATCGGACCTACGCAGCTCGCCACAAACGCCTCGTACCCCTAATCTGGTGAGAACGCGAGCCGCTCCCAGGAATCACCTCGAATCCTAGGGCGCGGCCCTGGGCTGCTTGCTGCTGACAGGGTCGGGGACGAATTGGGGAGAGGCTCAGCGCGCTTAGCAACGTTGCCGCAAGACCCGCTAGGGGATCCTCAATATCGCCGCGCTCAGTGGCCGCATCCGCACGATGTAGTCCCCGCGACGCGGTGTGACTTTGAACGTCCGCTGCCGGTCGGCCAAGCGCCCGGTAGTGGTCTCGGATCCGAACGTCTGGCCGCCGAGCGTCACACCGTAGCGGGTGGTCGGGCTCGATCCCTCGAGCCGCTCGAGTGTCGCCGGGCCCGACGCCGCCGTCGCGTTGACCGCCACGGTTTGCTCCTGGCTGTCCAGATTGATCACCACCACCCTGACGGTCCCGTCCGACGCGCGGGTCGCCCACGCCTGAATCGGTGCCGTGGTCGACTGCGTCAGGCGGATGAGCTGCGAACCCGGCGGGGCGGCTTGGGCGAACATCAGCAGCCCGTAGTATTCCGGCTGCACCGCTGCCTGCCATCCCGTTCTGGTCTTGGTCGGGGTGAACAAGTCGTCGCTGGCCGCGGCCGTCGTCATGATGTTCACGCCGTCGGCACCGACATCGGCCAAGTCCAACAGGACACGCAGCGCCCACAGCGACTCGGCGAACGTCCGCAGCACGAGGGCTGCCCCTGGGCACGGGGTCGTGTTGATCTCGTCGATTCGGATCGGGAGGTGATCGGCGTGCGCCGCTCTGATCCATCCCTCCGCGTCCTGGGCCAGTCCATCCGAAGCCCGCGAGCCCAGGAGATGGGCGACCGATGGGAAAGCCGGTGCATTAGGGTCCGTGCAGTTGTTCAGCGGGTACCGGTGCCCGGTCGCGATCCGTACCAGTGGCTCCGCGGCCAGGAAGCGCCCGAAGGAAGGCGCCCACGCTGAAAAGGTGAACGCGGGCCCAGCCAGCGGGACCTGGGTCGGCATTGCCTGGGAGATCTGCGTCCACGCCAGCAGAAACGTATCGAAGGTGTAGGTCCGGAGCCCGAACCGAAGCTGCTGAAAAGTTCGGGCTCGTTGCCGAGCTCGAACGCCTCGATTGAGCCCGTCGGCATCCTGGTCAGTAGCTGATGCGCCTCGGTCACGGCAACCTTGACGCTGTCGGCTTTGATGTTGATGCCCATGATCAGGCGGGCATTCACCGCCTCGGCGAAGGAGCGCGCGACCGCGGCCCAACGGGGCGTCAAGACTTGGAAGATGCCGGGCGGGCGAGCCACGCCGGGCACCGGCCACCAGCTAGCTCCAGTCGGTCGCGTCGCCCCCGATTCGTACCTGCGCTGGCTGCCCCGGCGACAGGTTTCGAACCAGCCGCTCGAATACGGGGTCGACGGCGTGTGGGTCGCGCCCGGCGTAGCGGAACAGCGTCTTGTATTCCACCCCCACGCCCAGGAACCCGGGCGGGACCACACCCGGCCAGTCGGTCTGCGGCAAATTGAGCACGATGCTTCCGGCAGGCAGGGTCACATTCGGATCGGCTGCCACTTCGGGGGCCCGCGAGAGCTTACGGTGGGCTCCCGGTACGCGAGCCGACCGCCGCGCTGGACGAGGAAACGCCGATCAAGGCGCCGACTAGCAATAGCGCTGCCGCATAGCCGGAGGTGCGCCCGCCGGTCGACACCCCGAACAGCATACGCAAAATCGCGTCATCCGCCACCTGCAATCCGTCGACCAGTCTCACCGTCGGTACCACACTGAGAGTTCTTATTATGAGTCCGATCTTCCCCGGGCCAGGCAGAGACTATTGAGTGCACCGATTGCGTGATTCGGCTCGTCAGACAAGAGGTCGGAGACCTCGGCGCCCTGTCATACCGCAAGGATGGTGACGCCGCGCGCGTCGCGAGTAAGGGCGCGAGTCGCGGAACTCTGGCGCGCTACTCCTCGGTCCGGATCGCCCTTCCGGAGGACCAGCCGCATCCCCGGTCACGTCGGCGCGCACGATCTTCCGCAGCTCGCGAGGCGCGGCCGCAACGAAGGGACCTCGGGCCGTCGAAAGGGTGGGACCAAGCATTCGACAATCGGCTGCCAAGCGCCGGCCACGAGACGTCGGTTCCGCCCATACCTCGCTCCCTGCGAGACGAGGTAAGTGCGCCAGCTCCGTGTCGCGACTATGTCCGTATCGACACAACGTGTCACTGAGTGTCTGTGACAAGTTATCGCTTGTGGCTCCGCGCGGCGGGTCCCTCTACGGCCGGCCCGGCCGGGCTCGACGAGGCAACTGTAATTGATGTCGGCACCGGGACCGTGACCGTCAGTTGCCCGATGCGGCCCCGCCGACGCTACTGCCCCGATGAGTGGTCGCTAGCGGATGAGATCAGCCATATCGATGAGGACTTCGTGTTCCTCGAACTGCGGATCGTCCGCCGACCTGGGGTGCCGCCGTTCGATCTGCTTCCGGGTCATCCGCGGGTGCTTCTCGCGAACCCAACGCCCGACGCGCCACCTCGTTTGCCTGGTTGGGGTTACACGTCACCGCACGATCGTCGATAATTCTCGGGTTACACGCCACCGCAACCCACCAGCTGACGCCGGTCAAGCGGCGTCACTCTCAGGTCGCGATCAGTCATCGCCTCCCCTCGAGCGCGGGGTCGTAGACGCCGCCGTTACCCCCGCCGTGGGAAGTCGCCGGGCGCTGGCGGCCAGCATCGGCGTGGTCGTCGCCGCGTTGATGCCCGGATTCGTGACGGCGAGTGTTGCTCCCCTGATCCGCGACGACTTCGGGTTCGGGGAATCCGCGCTGGGGTTGGCGCTGAGCTTGTTCTATGTGATCTGCGTCGTGTTCTCGATGGCTTCGGGCGGGATCGTGCGGCGGATGGGTGTTCGTGGGGCGATGGTGGCGGCGGGCGTGAGTCCCCGGCGCGTGGTGGGCGATCGTACGAGTCGTACCGCATCAGGGCCGGGAACCCAAAGACGATCGCGATCGCGCCGGCCACGCACAATATTCCGCCCGAGAACACGGAGAAACGCGCCCCCACCGCGCCGGCGACGGCTCCGGACTCGATGTCGCCGAGACGCGGCCCGCCGGTGACCACCAATGAGTAGACGGCCGACATCCGCCCCGCATACGCTCGGGCGTGACCATCTGATTGATCGTCGTTCGGCACACCGCACTGATCGAGTCGGCGGCACCGGCGCCGGCGAACAGGATCGCGGCGAGCCACAGCGTGGTCGCCAACGCCGCGAGGGCGATCGCGATTCCCCAGACGACGACCGCGACGATCACCACGCGGCCGAGCCGGCGTGTGTACTTGAGCCACTCGGTGGTCATTGCCGCCACCGTGGCGCCGGCCGCCAGCGCCGAGTAGAGGGCTCCGGTCCCGCCTGCGCCCGCGTGGTAGACGCTCACCGAGAGGACCGCGAAGAGTGCCCGCGGCAGCCCAAACGTCATCGCCACGAGGTCCATCGCGAACGATCCCATCAGCGCCTCGTTGCTGCGCACGAACTGCAGCCCCTCGGTGATCGAACGGCCCAAGCTCTCGTGAGACGGCACGTGGTACGGGGGCTGTGGCGCCACGGCGAGGACGGCCAACACGACCGCGACGCAACTGATCGCATCGGCCGCGTACGCCCAGGCCACCCCCAGCGCGCTGATCAACAGCCCTCCCACAGCCGGGCCGATCACCATGGTCAGCGTCATCAAGCCATAGTTGAGGGCAAGCACGCTGCGCAACTCGGCGGGAACGACCAGGTTCGGGATGATCGCCGCGGCTGGAGAGCCATGCACGCGGCGAGCAACCCGGCCAGCGCGTAGAGCGTCACGATCGACGGTGGGCCCAGCCAGGTTACGGCGGCCAGTCCGGCGGCCGTGAGCACGAGGCCGATCTGATCGATCAACAGCAACTTGCGGCGGTCCACCCTGTCGGCGATTGCCCCTCCGAGCAGCGCCGCTGCCACCAACGGCACCAGCTCGACCAGCCCCAACAGCCCGACCAGCAATGGCGAGCGCGTCTGCAGGTAGATCTGATACGGGAGCGCGACAGTGGTGGCCTGCGAGCCCAGACCCGACACGAACGTCCCCATCACGACGAGGCGGAGATCGCGGCTCGTTCGAAGCGGCGTGAGGTCGGGACGGAGTCGGAGACCGCTCAAGCCGCGCACGGTTCGCTGCCGGGGCCGTCAGCCCGACGGTGCGCGGGGAGAAGGGGCCGCCTCGGGTGCAAAACCGTATTCGTTCCGGGCCGAGGCGGGCGAGATCAGTCCGTCTGCCAGATCGTCGGCCACCGCCTGTCGAGAGCGCTTCGCTGGGTAGCCGTAACCGCCCCCGCCCCCCGCGCGCTTGTGCAGAATTGCGCCGCGCTCGATGTCCGGCACCGCCTCGTTGGCCGAGATCACGTGCCGGCGCCCATCGACGTGGGTCAGCTCGGCGTAGTTACGAGAGCCCGCGCGGCCTCCGAACAAGCCCTGCGCGCCTTGATCGAGCCCATCTCCGTAGAGCACCAGCTCGCCCTTCGGACCCTCGAAGCGCATCCGCGTGACGACGACCAGCCCGCCCCGCCACTAGCCGGCGCCGGCCGAGTCGGGGTCGTATTCGTGCTGCAGGATCGTCAGGTCGTTGTGAACCTCGAACAGCTCGTAATCGGCGGCCCGGATCGTCCCGCAGGCCTCAATGCTTCCGATGTGGTCGGCGCCGTCCGCACCACGAGGTCCTCGGAACGAACGACAATCTACCAAACGACCGGTTGATTCAGGGGTGTGATTCGGCTAGCCTCCGGCCGCACCGCTGCCCACAAGGCGAGGGAGGTATGGACAGGTTCACGCGCTCACTGGAGGAGGTCGGGTCGGAGAGTCTGTTGACGGTCGGCGGCAAGGGTTCGAACCTCGGCGAGCTGGTGCGCGCGGGTTTCCCGGTACCGCGGGCGTTCTGCATCGCGACGGAGGCGTACCGCGAACTGCTGTCACGGAACTCGCTCCTGGCGGAGATTCTGACCGTACTGGACGGTGTCGATTACGAGCTGCCGGCGGACGTCGAGCGGCGGGCGGCCAGGATCCGGGAGCTGATAACCACCGCCGCGGTTCCAGAGGAGATCACGAGTTCGATCGCCGCCGGATATGGCCGTCTGGAGGAGGAGCTGGGGCCCGGCGTGCCCGTTTCGGTTCGCTCGTCGGCTACGGCCGAAGACCTACCCGGCAGCTCGTTCGCGGGACAGCAGGATACGTTTTTGAACGTATCCGGCGTCGACGACGTGGTTGACCACACGAAGCGGTGTTGGGCGTCGTTGTGGACGGACCGCGCCATCGCATACCGGCATCGGCAGGGGTTCCGGCACGAGGATGTCTACCTCGCGGTGATCGTTCAGGAGATGTTCCCCTCGGAGGTCTCCGGCGTCCTGTTCACGGTCAATCCGGTCACGTCGAATCCGCACGAGCTGTTCCTCAATGCCAGCTGGGGACTGGGCGAGGCGGTGGTCTCCGGTCGCGTGGATCCTGACCAGTTGATCCTCGACAGGGAAACGCTTGTGGTCAAGGCGCGCGAAATTCACGAGAAGCGAACGATGATCGTGCGCGCCGGCAGCGGCCCGGGCAGCGTTGAGGTCGAGGTGCCGCCAGGGCGCCGCCTCGTGCCGTCGCTCACCGACGAGCAGGTGGCCGAACTGGGCACGATCGCGCTGCGGATCGAGGATCACTACGGTTTCCCGCAGGACATAGAGTGGGGATGGGCGGATGGGCGGTTCGCGGTGTTGCAGTCTCGGGAGGTGACGGCCGCGGATATCGACTTCAGCGACGGGCTCGAGGTGTGGCAGTCTCCGCAGGCCCGCGCCTCGCTGACGGACCCGCGCTGGGTGTGGTCACGCGCCTATTCAGACGAGGTGCAGACCGGCTCGACGACGCCGCTGTTCTATACCGATATTCAGCCCCGGATGACTGATCTGAAGATCAACGCGATGCTGTTCACGAAGACGCCCGAGTGTCTTGATCTCCAGCCCGAGCGGTTTCGGGAAATTCCCTACTTCCGCTGGTATTGCGCGCGCGCTTACTACAACCTTGCCTGGGAGCGTGAGCGGATCCGGCTGTTCATCCCGCCATTCGCGCGCGACGACGCAGCCTTGTGGCCGTTCCCGGTCGAGGAGCGCGAGCAGATCCGGAAGCTCCCCTTCAACTGGATCCGCTTCCTGTGGACCATGCTCAAGCTCCATGTGACCGACCCGAACATCTCGCTGCTAGGAACGACGGGCTATCTGTACGAGCGGCTCGAGGGGTGGACCGATCACGAGCAGGCTTTGTGGGAGGCACTCGATCTCGACAGCGCCTCGACGAACGAGATCCTCGCCACCCGGGAGAAGGCGCGGGAGGCCAGCGGCTTCCTCAGGAACGTGATCCTGCCCTTCACGATCTACCTGTTCCTCCTGCCTGCCGCGATGCGCACGGCGCTCGAGCGCTGGTGCGACGATGACTCACACACGCTGTACAACCGACTGTCCGCCGGGCTGCATACGAAGACGACCGAGGAGAACATCGCGGTGTGGGCGCTCTCGCGCGAGATCCGCGCCTCCGACACGCTGATGGAGCTGTTCGCGCAGGACGACGTGGCCGCGATTCTCGTTGGCCTCTCCGGCTCCGACGACGGTCGTGCCTTCAAGGCATCGCTCGATCAGTTCATCAAACGATACGGCCACCGCGGCGGCGCCGAGCGCGATGCGATTCATCCGCGCTGGCGCCACCGGCCCGAGCTGGTCTTCCACTCGCTGCGACCGATGGTGTCGCTCGGCGATGAGGAGGACCCGCAGGCGAACGAGGATCGGCTCCACCAGCGAATGCTGGAGGCCAAGCAGCAGGCTTTGGCTCGAGCTGGCAAAGGGCCGCTGGGCCTGGTCAGGGCGCCGTTCGTCAGGTGGCTGATCGGGGTCACGCAGGACTACATCTACTACCGTGATTTCGAGCGCTTCTGGAACGACCGAACGATGTCGCGGGTGCACGACATCTACCTGGCGATCGCCAGGAAATTCATCCGGCGCGGTCTGATCGTCGACGACCAGGACATCTTTTTCCTCGGTCGTGAAGAGATCCTCGCTGTCGAAGAGGGACAGATGAGCGAACGGGCGCTCGCCGTGCGCGTGCGAGCTCGCCGGCGCGTGTACGAAAAGTACAGCCACCGCGAGCCCCCCAAGTACCTGCGGGGCTGGCAGACGTTCGACGACGATCGGCTACCCGACGACGGCCACGGACTGCGCGGGATCCCGGCCAGCTCGGGCACCGTCACCGGCCGTGCACGCGTGTGCCGCAAGCTCGAGGAAGTGAGCAAGGTCGGTAAGGGTGACATCCTGGTCACGGTGGCGACCGACCCCGCGTGGACCACGGTTTTCTCGATCATCGGTGGCGTCGTGGTCGAGACTGGAGGGGTGGTCGCGCACGCTGTGATGATCTCGCGCGAGTACGGCATCCCGTGCGTGGCCCACCTGTCGGGAGCCTGTGATCTGATCCCGGACGGGGCGATGATCACCGTCGACGGAGCAGCCGGGCGGGTCGTGATACAGGACGAGAGCGTGGAGCCACAGGCGGCGTAACCGGGTCATGGGCGACGGCGTGCGCGAGCTCTCCTGGGCGGGCTGTCGGAACGTGCGAGATCTTGGCGGGCTCCCGCTCCAGTACGGCGGGGTGACCGAGTTCGCCGTGGCCGTACGGGCCGACAACGTCAACAACCTCACCGCGGTCGGTCGCAGTGCGCTCGTGGACCACGGTATTCGCCGCGTCATCGATCTGCGGTGGCAGGAGGAGCTCGACGAGGAGGCTCCCGTGGACCTGCCGGTGGACGTCGTCCACGTCCCGCTCCTCGGACGCCACCGGCCCGAGTCGCGCTACGTCCGCTTCGAGCGCCTCGCCGCCGAGGCCGAGAACGAGGCGGCATTTGTCCGGAGGCTGTACGGGGAATACCTCGAGCAGTTCCCCGACCGGTTTGCCGCCGCGGTCGGCGCATGGATCTCGGCGCCGGGGCCGGTTGCGATCCACTGCGCCGCAGGCAAGGACCGGACCGGGATGGTCGTTGCGCTCGTGCTTCGCCTGGTTGGGGTGGAGATCGACGCGATCGCAGCCGACTTCGCCCTCAGCGAAGGTCCTGCGCTCACGCGGCTTGGTCTCGCCGACGGCGCGTCGTACGACTTACGTGCGCGCGCCTTTGTCCTCAGCGCGCCATACGACGGTATGACCCGGCTTCTTACGTGACGTTGAAGAGCGCTATGGCTCGCCCGCTGCCTACCTCGTCCAGGCGGGACTCGAACCAGCGGCGCTCCGCGAGCTCACCCGGCGCGTCGCCCCCGGCTCGACCTAGGGCTGACGGCGAGCACGGGTGCTGAGCGCCGACGGATCGGCGAGAATGTGGAGATGGGTGACGAACGCCTACGTTCTGAGATCCGCGACGAACAGGAGCGGATCATCGTGGCCGTTAGATCCGCGGAGGACCACTGGGAGCTCGCGAAGGCGCAAGGCTCCTTTGCCGATCTGCTCGAACGGATGGCTGACGAGCTGGAGATGCATTCCGCTCGGGATCGTGGACGATTTCTAGCGGCAGCACAGGCACTCCGACAGGCGGCGGCGGTCAACGAGCACCGGTACATCACCGGGCTTAGCCGCTCAGCCCACGACGCCTAACTGGTTGAGGCCCGGAGCGTCGAACTGGGCTGTTCTCAGCTGAGGACGACCATCGTTAGCCGAGTCTGGGCGAGCTTCGGGCTGACCATCGAACCTGTCCGTGACATGGTTCGGAAGCGGCTCGGCATCGGCCCCGGTTCGCGCCCTGAGGGGCTGCTGCCGTCCTCGCCGACTGCAGCGAGCTTGGCCGGCGATCATTCCAAGACCGGACGAGCGCCGAGCATCGGTTGGGGTGGGCAGCGGATGCGCGAGTCGGCAGCGGGGTGTGGTGGCCGGCGTAGGATGTTTGTTGGTGTTCGAGCACTTCACGGCGGAGGCGCGGGACGTGGTCGTCCTGGCTCAGGACGAGGCGCGCGCGCTCAAGCACAACTACATTGGGACCGAGCACATCCTGCTCGGCTTGCTCCGCGAGCAGGAGGGCCTTGCGGGCCGGGTGCTGGAATCGCTGGATATCACGGTCGACTGCGCCCGTGCCCAGGTGGTGCGGATTGTCGGCTCCGGTGAGGAGATCACATCCGGGCAGATCCCGTTCACCCCACGCGCCAAGAAGGTGCTCGAGCTGTCCCGGCGCGAGGGACTCAGCCTGGGTCACGAGTACATCGCCAGCGAGCACATCCTGCTCGGCCTGGTGCGCGAGAACGATGGCGTCGCGGCGCGGATCCTGCTCGAGTTCGACGCCGACCCGGACAAGATCCGCAACCAGGTCATCCGCATGCTCTCCCCGGGCCCGCGTACACCGGCAGGTGCCCACGGGGCTCCAAATCTGCTTCGCCCACCGCTGGGTTCGCAGCGGGCGGGTGCTCCGTGGAGGCCGGACCGGGCGCTCCGTGCAGTCGTGCGCGAGTTCGCGCGCATAGGGTCGCTCGTGCTGGAGGAAGAGTTCGGACTGCGCGTGTCGCGGGTGCGTCCAGGCCGGTATCCCCAGACGATTCACCAGCCGACGCGAGCCATGCGGCCGCGCGCACGCCCAGTTCACCACCCCTGGAGTTACCCACCCCATGTGCACGTCATGTCGCACATCACGCAGGGGTTGGTCTGGGCCGAAGCGTCCGTTCTCTGGCGTCCGGAGGGCCTGGAACTACGCGTCCCGCTTCTGATGAACGAGGGCGCGATCGCCGCGTTCGCCAACGACGAGGTCTGGACAACCTCGCCGCTGGACGCGTTGCGTCGCGAGATCTGGAAGGGATGGCTTGCGCTGGCGTCGCCGACGCTCGTTGATGATGTCAACCCCGACGAGCTGCGCCGCGTGCTAGACGACGCAGCCGCCCGCGCCCTCAACGACGGCGGCACGCAGCCCGAACGGGTCCCAGACTTCCTCCGCCGCCTACGCGGATAGGCCCGCCTAACCACTCCGACCGACCGACGAATGCGATCCCGGTGCGCACCGGTCGGGACACGCCACTTGACGATCGGCTGCTCCGTCCGGATGGTCACCGTCCAGAGCCGTAGCCAGGTTTGGTCGCGGCCTGGGCCGAGCTAACCGACCCGAGCGGCCTCGGCGTGGAGCGCAACCATGACGGCGTCGATGCTCGGTGAGCGCGCGGGTAGCGTTACGGCGAGGACATCGCGGCGGAACGGCCGGGTGTCCTCGACCCTAAGCGCGCGTACTCCGGGAGGCAGCGCGGGTACGAACACCGACGGGACCACTGCCACGCCCAGTCCGGCGGCGACGAGGCCCATTCGCGCGGTCCAGTCACGCAGCGAGTGGGCGATCGTCAGGCTGCCCAGCGGTTTTCCGGGTTATGGGACTGGTTCAATCCCGCAGATGGCCGCCAGCCCGCGCCGTCGATCCAAGCCGCTGCCTGGCCACCTCCCGGAAGCCGCGCCGGGGGAAGTGCTGATCTGGACTGATGGGGCATGCCAGCGCAATCCCGGCCCAGGCGGGTGGGCTGCGCTGGTCTGCTGGGAGGACGGGGTCGTCGAGCAATACAGCGGTGAGCTAGCCCACACGACGAACAACATCATGGAGATGACCGCCGCCCTGGAGGGCTTGCGCGCGCTGCCGTCCGGGTCGCGCGCGTGCGTCGTGACCGACTCGCGTTACCTGCACGACGGCATGACCTCCTGGATGGCCGGCTGGAAGCGCAAGGGGTGGAAGACGGCTTCAGGGAACCCGGTCAAGAACAGGGAAATCTGGGTCCAGCTCGACGCTGCAGCGTCAGACCACGAGCAGGTTCGCTGGCACTGGGTCAAGGGGCACGTCGGCCACGCGCTCAACGAGCGAGCCGACTTGCTGGCGGTCGCCGCCACACATAACGCCGCTCGTTCCTTGCTCTGAGATCCGGCCGCGGGCGGAGCTCGTGTCGACATGGTGCGCGCGCGGCGCTGTGCGAGGAGCCCGCCTACGCGGCGACGCGCTTGAGAACCGGATCGGTGATCATCCACCTCTACATGGCGTCACAGATCGTTGGCGGTTGTCGAGGAGCGTGTTGACGCTGGTGAGTTCGACGAGCAGCTCTACGCATCCCGGGGGAGGAGTTCAGCGACTATGTGCGGGCGATGAAGTGGTCGGAGTGGAGTCGTTCTCTGGCCCACGTGACTGGTTGGGAACACCGCGAGCACTTCGAGGTCTTCTAGATGTCTGAACATGAACAGGTGACCGTGCCCGAATCGGATCAGGTCGAGATAGTTGAAGGCCACCTCTACACGCACCGGCGTAAGTTCGGTCACGAGTCCCTTCCCCAAGCGATCGGGCACGAGGTCGACCTGGCGGCTGAGGGTCGGGCGGATTGGAGCGGCAAGTTCGCTCGCCGCACCGCCGGCCAGGGCGACGCCGAGCTGACAGCGATCCTCGCGCTGGCCAGCCCCTCCGGGGACGTGCTGACGTTCTCCGGTGGGTTTCCGGCGCCGGAGACGTTCGCGTCGGATGTGCTGGCTTCGATCGCCGTGAAGCTCGTGCGAGAGGACGCTGCGGTGGCGATGCAGTACTCGGCCAGCGAGGGCGTTCCGAGCGTCCGCGACTATCTGTGCGGGCGGGTCGGCGCGCTGGAGGGCCGGCGCCCCGAGCTCGAGGAGCTGATGGTCACGAGTGGCGGCATCGACTGCATGGAGTTGTTTGCCAAGAGCATGCTCGATCCCGGCGACGTCGTGGTTGTCGAGTCTCCTACCTATCTGGGGGCGATCATGGGTTTCCGCTCCTACGAGGCGGACATCCGCGCGGTTCCGATGGATGACCAGGGAATGCAGGTCGACATCCTCGGCCAGTGGCTGCGGGACGGCCTGCGCCCGAAGTTCATCTATGTGATTCCCGAGCATCAGAACCCGTCGGGTCGGACGATGTGCGTCGAACGTCGAGGCGCGCTCGTCGAGCTGTGCCGGGCGTATGGCGTCTGCATCCTCGAGGATGTCGCGTACCGCGAGTTGGCCTTCGACGGCGCGATGCTGCCATCGCTATGGTCGATTGGCCCCGACGTCGTCGTCCAGGCCGGCACGTTCTCCAAGGTGTTGTTCCCCGGGGTGCGCCTCGGGTGGGCAGTTGGGCCTCGCCAGCTGATCGCGCAGCTTTCGGTGGCGAAGCAGAACTCGGACCAGTGCTCAGGAGCCTTCGGGCAGCGGTTGCTTGAGGAGTACGGTCGGGCGGGGCATTTCGCGACTCAGCTTGAGAAGGCGCGCGCGCTGTACGCCCAGCGGTGGGCGCTGATGGACCAGGCGCTGCGCGAGCGCATGCCCGAGGGCTGCCGCTGGACGCAGCCGACGGGCGGCTTCTTCACGTGGCTCGAGCTGCCGTGGCAAGTCGACACAGCCGCGTTGCGACCCGCGGCGGCGGAGGCGGGCGTCGCGTTCGTACCCGGACGTCCGTTTTACGCGGACGGTCGACCTAGTAGCGCGATGCGGCTTTCGTTCTCGCGGATGGCGAACGCGCGCATCGGCGAGGGAGTCCGGCGACTCGCGAAGGTCGTCAACACGGCCGAGGCGGCGCAGCGATGACCGAACGCCCGAAACAGCGACTCAGGACGGCGCATGCGCGTCGCAATCGTGGGAACCAGAACCATCGGCACCGCCCTGGACCGGGAAGAGATCGGGGCTCGAGCTGGCACCTGCTCGATCACGCGAGCGACAACGTCGCACGCTACCGGTTCGATTCCGCTCGTCGCCTCTCGTGCCTGCAGCTTGTCGAGCGGTCGCGGCTGGCGCTTGCGCGACCGGGTCCGATCGACGATCCTGCCGCACCACGATGGCAACGATCGCGTTCTTTCCCGAGGGGGCGTACGGGCCGACCAACAACTGTGCCGGGATCGGAAGGGTCCTGCGCGACCGTGGCCACCGGGTGGTGTTCATCATCGAGGAGTCATTCGCCGGCGCCCTAGAGGCACGCGGCTTCGAGGAGCGGCTGATGCGCCTCGGCCCGCCACCCGAGCGGGAGGAGGCGCCCGGCCAATTCTGGAAGGACTACATCCGTCAGACCGCACCGGTGTTCCGGCGATCCACGCTCGAGCAGCTCGAAGGGTTCATAGGTCCCACCTTTGAAGCGCTGGCCGACGGCGCGCGGTATGTCGACCAACGGCTGCGAGAGATCATCGACGAGTTGCGGCCCGACGCGGTCGTGGAGGACAACGTGGTCGGCTTCCCGGCGCTGGCGGCCAGCGGAAGGCCATGGGTGCGGATCGTCTCGTGTAACCCGGCCGAACTCAGAGACGATCTCGTCCCACCCGCGTTTTCGGGCTATCCCTCTGAAGAGAAGACGGGCTGGGCTGAGTACTGGCGCGAGTACGCGCGGGTGATTGGTCCGCTGCACGAGCGCCACGACGAATTCTGCCGCGAGCGGGGGGCGCCGGCGCTACCCGCGCTCGAGATGATCGCGAGCTCGCCGTGGCTGAACATGTACGTTTACCCGCGCGAGCTGGATTACCGGCGCGCTGTGCGGCCGCCCGGACGGTGGCTCGCGCTCGAGTCATGCGTGCGCGCTGACGACGCGTCGTGGGAGCCGCCGCGGGGAGACGAGCCTTTGATCTATCTGAGCCTCGGCTCGCTGGGCGCCGGTGACGTCGGGCTGATGCAGAATCTGATCGACGCGCTTGCCTCGGCCGAGGATCTGCGAGTCGTGGTCTCGCTCGGCCCTCAGCATGAGCTGCTGCGCGTACCCGAGAGATTTGGCGGTGCGGAGTACCTACCGCAGACGTCGGTGCTCGCCGATGCGCAAGTGGTCATCACTCACGGCGGCAACAACACCGTGACCGAGGGGGTGCACTTCGGCTGTCCAATGCTAGTGCTGCCCCTATTTTGGGATCAGCACGACAACGCTCAGCGCGTCGAGGAACGCGGGCTGGGGATTCGACTCGAGACCTATGGGCACGACCCACCGGAACTCCTGACCGCAGTTCGCCGGCTGCTCGCCGACAAACCTCTGCATCGCCGTCTTGCCACCGCGTCGGCCCGCCTTCGCCGCGACCCCGGGACGGTCCGCGCGGCGCAAGCGATCGAGAGGCTCGCCCGCGGGGAAACCCATCCAACGGCCACGGCCTAGACGGGCTCGCCGGTGGCATAGGGCCGCCCCCTGAGCGGAACCGTTACGACTGTCAGGAGAAGTATGAGAATCGCCGTCGTCGCCGCACACCAGCAAACCACGTAGCTCTCTCCAGCTAGAGTGACGCAAACAAATTCTCGGGTCGCCCGCTCAGTGTCACGCTGGTCGAGGGCGATGTCACCGAGCCCGGCCACGTTATTTTGCGACACCCTCGGGTTCGTGGTTAGCTCTAGATCGTCGTTCAGCCTGTGCCACGAACCGTCGGTGTGCTCGATGAGAACATGAGCCTCGCGGCGTAGGATCGCGGACTCTCCCCGAGCATGTCGTCGTCGGGGACCCAGCGCTCCGCCGCACGTAAGATCACGAGCCGCACGGAGCCGTGGTAACACCGAGGAACGCTCCGAGGTCGTAGGCGCCGGGCTCGCGAGCAAGCTGCTGTCGATCAGTGACCAGCCTGAACCGCTCCGTAGATTCACCGTGATCGGTTTCCGGGGCGTGTAAGCGACTGACCACCCAGACACGTGGACGCCGTCGCTTCCCTCTGTCCGGGCAGGTCGGCCGGTGTACGGCGGATCGTGGGTGGCCCGGGCAACGGGTTTGAGTAACGGACGGCCGGCGGAGCATCGCGTGCGGTCCGGGCGCGACGGAGCAAGACGCTGCCGGCGGCTGTTGCGGCCAGCACGGCGACGACGGGGGTGTACACGAGCGCGGTCTCGTGCAGGCCGTAGTGCGAGGTCGCGATCCCGGCGATCACGGCGGGAATGCTGAGCGCCAGAAAGCCAACGGTGAAGATCGCGGCGATCAGTCCTGCGCGGTCCTCGGGTCGCGCGAGCGTGACGATCGTCTCGTAGGCCCCCATGAAGGCCGGTCCCCAGCCAAGTCCTGTCACGGCGGAGCCCGCGAGCAACAGTGTGGGCGCCCTCGTCGCGATCCCGGCGAACGTGATCAGAGCGCCGGCGAACAACGCCTCGCACCCGCCGAGCATGACTTTGGACGGCGTGGAGTTGCGAACCACAAGCGTGATGGGGACTCCGACACCGAACAGCAACGCGATCACAAACCCACCCCACAGGAGGTTCTGAGATCGGACGAGCTGCGCGGCCAGGGACGGTCCCAGCGACAGATAGAAGCCGCCCAGCGCCCAGACGCCGATTACGCACGGCAATGCGGCGGCGAACGCGCCCCTCGCCCCACGTGGAACGCGCAGGCGCGGACGGAACGACGGGCGTGTTCGGGAGGGCGCCGCTCGGGACTCCGGAATGGCCAGCACCGCCACGAGGGCGGCGAGACCCGCTGCCAACAGCAACCACCAGACGAAATGCGTTCGCGCCGGCCCGTACTGGACCAGCACGCTGGTCCCAAGCCCCCCGAGCGCGAGGCCGAGCGGATTGGCCGCGGTGGACACCGGCGCTGCGAGCCCGCTTCCCTCCGGTTGCAGCTCGATCATCGCCGCCCCCAGCGCACCGGTCGCCAGGCCAACAGCAACACCCTGCAGAGCCCGCGCGACAAACAGCGCCGCGACGCCTCCGGCCGCCAAGAACACGCCGCACGCCATCCCGTACGCCGCAAGTCCCACGGCGATCGTGCTCCGGCGCCCGAAATAGTCCGACACCGATCCAAACATCAGAAGCGTGACGAGCAGCACGAGTGCGTACACGGCGAACACCGCCGTCAGCGTGGTCACCGAGAACCGCCACTCAGCCTGGTAGACGCGGTACAGCGGCGCTGGGGCGGACGCCGCGACGAACAACAAACAGAACGTGGCTGCGAGCAACCAGAAGGCTGCCCTTCTCGGCATCGTCCGGCGATAAAAGCGCCTGCCGTGCTCCGCGGATGACTGGCGAACCACCGGGCTGTCCGATGACGGGCTCATGCCCGAGGCTTTCGAATCGAGAGGCGAAGGAGTACCCACTGAAGCAGCGTTGCTTCGGGGCCTCGCGCCCGGTTCTCGAGCTTGGCCGTGCCAGTCATGAGGCCACCAGCTCCCCGTTTCTGGATCCTGTCGGCTGACCTGTCGGGGCGGGAAGCTCGCCGGCGATTTTGCCCTCGCGTTCCAGGAAGCTTCCGAGCTCTGCGATCGTGCTCATCAGCGGGGCGGGGAAGACGACGGTAGAGTTCTTGTCGACTGCCACCTCGACGAGGGTCTGGAGATTGCGGAGCTGGAGCGCGATCGGGTGGGCCATCATCACGTCTGAGGCTGTCGCGAGCTCGCCCGCGGCGAGCGCTTCGCCCTCCGCGGCGATGATCTTCGCGCGCTTTTCTCGCTCGGCCTCCGCTTGCCGGGCCATCGCGCGCTGCATGCTCTCGGGCAACTGGATGTCCCTCAGCTCGACGACGGTGACCTTGATCCCCCACTCCTCCGTCTGCACGTCAAGGATTTCGCGGATGTTCTGATTGATCGCGTCCGTATCGGACAGCAATTCATCGAGCGTGTGACGCCCCACCACGGCGCGAAGCGTGGTCTGGGCGATCTGGCCGATCGTCGCTCCGACATTCTCGATCGCGACCACCGACCGGACGGGGTCTTCCACCCGGTAGTAGGCCACCGCAGACACGTCGATGCTCACGTTGTCCTTGGTGATGATCCCCTGGGACTGGATCGGCAGCGTGACGATCCGCAACGAGATGCGATCAATCCGCTGGGCGAACGGCACGATGAAGATCAACCCCGGTCCGCGTGCCTCGCCCGTGATCTTCCCGAGCTTTGAACACCACGGCCCGCTCGTACTGCTTGATGACATAGAAAAAGAGCATGGTCTTGCCTTTCTGCCGGTGGTTGGCGGCCGCCGACTAAACCGGAACGCCTATTGGCTGTGGTGGGGAAACACGCCGCGGCGGCAGGCGTGTAAGCGGAGTGTCAGCGAACTAGGGTGCTGTTCGCATCCGGGGCGCCCTAGTCGCCGATGTCGGGCGACGGCGAGTCCTCGGGCTGAAGACCTGCCACAAACGGCCTAAACGCCTCCTTCGCCCTGGAGCATCGCTCGCGAAGGGATCAGTTTGCAGGGCTCGAGCTCACTGCCCGCTGCTGCGTACAGGCGCACCGACGAGGTGTCGGACCGTCGGGGAGTATCGGATTGGCGGCACGTCTAGCCAGCGGGCGCGTCGACGCCTACCACAAAGATCATCCGACGTTTGACGGCGGCGGCGCGAAACGCGAACGCCTCGGCATATTCGGGCGACGCGTACCAGTCCTTGAGTGCCTTCATGCTGGGGAATTCCGCCACGATCACGGTCTGCGGCGGCGGCTCTTGCACCGGCCAGTCGGCTTCGATCACTTCGGCACGTGCCCCCCCTGACGAGGTAGCGGCCGCCGAACTGCGCGATCGCAGGCGCGGCGCGCCTGCCGTACTTCTCCCAGGCTTCAGGGTCAACGACCTCCACTTGTGAGATCAGGTAAGCGCTCATGTGTCACCCTTTCGTTGTAGGTTGGGCGTCGATTCGACCCCCGGGATCGGGGCCGGAAGGTGCCGGCGCGGTAACGGGACGTTGCGCCGGCGAGATCGGGGACGCGCAGGGATGTGGTCGAACATCGCCTAACGGTCGAGGAACTCGGTCGCGTAGCGGTTGAACAGCTCCGCGAACTGGAAGTGCGACCCGTGGTTGGAGTCCGGGAACAGGATCAGCTCAGCGTCTGGCAGGTTCTGCTGGAGGATGTAAGAGTTGACCGTGGGGACCACGATGTCGTTGCTGCCGTTGAGAACGAGCGTCGGTTGTGCGATCCGCTTGAGGTAGGCGAACTCCCCGCGGGCCGCCCCTCCCCAGGACCGGCGGGCCGCCGCCGCATGAGCGGCGACGGTGGCCTGCGAGACCGGGACGTCACGGTCTTCGGTTCGGGCCCGGATGCGATCCAGGAAGCGGCGACCCGCGGCCTGGCTCGCGTCTGACGGCGAGAAGAAGATCGGGAGCCACATCAGATCCTGCCGGTCGTAGACCTTCGCAAACAGCGGCGCGACATCGGGAGCGAGCCCGTCCATATGCTCGCCGCCGCGGGGGCCCGTGCCCGCGAGGAGCAATCGCCGAACGAGCTCGGGTCGATCGACGGTGATCTGCTGGGCGACGTATCCCCCCATCGAGAAGCCGAACAGATCGACGCGCTCCAGGCCGAGAGCGTCGATCAGCGACGCGGCGTCCCAGGCCATTCCAGCGACTGTCTCGGGCGCCTGACCTGTGCTGAGTCCAACACCGGCGTTGTCGGTGAGGATCACCTCGCGGCCGGCGGCGAGCGCGTCGGTGATCGCCGGGTCGTAGTTATCGAGGTTGCCCATGAAGTGCTGCAGCAGCACAACCGGCGTCCGAACTGGGTTGCCGAAGCGCCGATAAGCGAAGCGGCCCCCCCGACCTGGGCGAACCGTGTCGGCGCCGTGTTGTGCGTGTCCCGGCCGTAGTTCATGGTCGACAACTCGGCCGGGTCTGGCATCACCTCGACACTGGTTCCGTGCATTTCCGCCGACCGCGTTGACTCGCTTTCCATGACTGCTCCTCTGCTGAATTGGATTGCTGTTCTGGTTAGGGCCAGATCGCTCCGCGTCCGCCGTCAGCGGCGACAGTGGCGCCGGTGACGTAGCTCGCTCGCGGGCAGGCCAGGAAGGCGATGACCTCGGCAATCTCCTCGGGCTACGCAGCCCCCGACGTCATAGGCAGACGAGCTACCGCTAGGCGTGGTCGCGGCGGCTCCTTCGAGCCTCGTATGAGAAGTCTCGCGTCCCTCCGGGAATGTTGCGGCGCTCTACCACTCGCGTACCTACGCGCATGGGCCGTCAGGCTCGACAGTTGTGCTCACGGGCGAGCCCTGCCACTCGTTGTGTCGGTCAACCTGTTGGAGGTAGACGAACACCTCCTCGGCCGGGTGGGAGACCATCGCCAAGTGACCTGAGGGAACGTCCTCTGTCAGCCAGACGAATCCCTGCTCATCGACCTGGTGCGCCAGTGCCGGGGTCGGAGGTCCCTGCAACAGCAGCCCACCGAGCGATCCCCCCTCGTCAATCCCGAAGGCCGCGATGTAGACCAGCCCGACGACGTTCGGCGCGTCCGTGCCGAGCGCGCTCATGACCTGCCCGCCGTAGGAATGGCAGGCGATGACGGTCGGACCGTCCTGGAGAGACAGTACGTGGCGCAGCCTGGCGAAGTCATCTGCCCGCGACGTCAGGGGGAACTGGGGTGCCGTGACGTGATAGCCGTCGGCCTGCAGGCGCCCGATGACCGAGCTCCAACTGGAACCGTGCCCCCACGCACCGTGAACAAGAACGATGTTCGGCCGAGCGCGCATTTCATTTTGATTCATTGACATCTCGTGCACCTGTCTAGGGGCCTCTACTTTTGGATCGCTGCCGCAGCGGCTGTGACGGCACTCACGCCGCGGCGGCTGGTGTGTGAGCGGAGTGTCAGCGAACTAGGGTGGTGTTCGCATCGGGCGCCCTAGTCGCCGATGTGGGGAGACGGTCATCCTCCTCGGCGTGAAGAATTGCCACAACCGCCAGCTGGCGGGGCCAGGATCCGCCGGGTCCACCTCGGCGATCTCCTCTGGCTGTGAGGCGCGGTGCATCGGCGTGGTCTCTCCGAGCGCCGTGATGAACTCGCGTCCTGAAGGTGTCGGCGTGTCCGCCGCCTGCCTTGTCCTGGCAAAGCCTGCTCGTCGACAAGTCCAGCGAGCGCTGCGTCGTGTGCACCGCGATCCAACGTCTCGAGGGCCAGCACGACGGCAACCCTAGTCACAATGAATCAAGCAACCTCGGAGTGTTCCTCTTTTCCGAACGCGCAGCCGTGCTGGGGACGGTGCTGTGGCATGAAAGTACTCCTGCTCCGGCGCGGTGACGCCCGGAGCAGAAGCACGTCAGGCATGTCCGCGTGGGCAACGTTGCAGGGGTGGTCGTGGGTGGCGAGTGCCTCCTCCAACCCGATCAAATCGAACGTGACAGGCCCGAGCTTCGGAGGTGGACGTGCGTCAACGACCGGTGAGCTCAATGGAAGCGCGAAGCTGGCCCCTTCAGGCGTACGACGCTGCCCCTGGACTGCATGAACACCCAGAGGACTACGCCGCAGACCAGCATGACCGCAAACGCGGCGGCCATGGACCCCGCCAGGATTAAGGCATGATTCGGATCCGCGAGCGGCGGGCGGAACCTGAATTGTCCGCCGCCTCCGGGGCCGCCGACCGCGACCGCGGCGGAAGCGTGCAGCCGCGCGATAGTGAGTGCGCCGAGCGCGGCAAGCAAGAGCGCAAAGGCGCCGACGGCCGCGGCCGGTCGTGCGATTCGGAGACGCTGCGGACCTACGGAGCGAGCGGCTGGTAGGTCGGCGAGGAGGGCGTCGAGCTCGCCGTACGTCCGAGCTGCAAACAAGGTTTGAAGCCGTCCTTCGAGCTCGTCTGCGTTCAGCCGCCCCTCAGCCGTCGCCTGCCGTAGCCGTTCGGCAACCTGCTCCCGATCAGCATCTGAAGCGCGAAGCGACGTCTCGATCTGCATTAGTTCCGTTCTACCACGGCGTGCGTCACAGCGGGGTCACAGCTGGGGCAAGCTGCCGACTCAGGGAGACAGGCTCCGCCAACCGGCCCCGCTGCCCCCACGAACCCTGTGCCTGAGGGGGTCGGCGGCGTGGGTAGCTGGTCGATCAGCGCTGGAAACGGCGTCGCGGTCAGCAAGGTCCACGGGAAAGCCGGTCGCGTCGATTCCCCTCAACCTCGAGTTCCGCGACCGGAGTGTCGAGCCGCTGCGTTGGTCTCGCCTCGAAAGGGACCAGTGCTCAAACTATTCTCCGATCCGGGTGCCCGGAGGCTTGTGCGATCCACTCGCCGGTGCCTTCGTGAGCGACATACCGTGGCCGGGTCGGGTCGTCAGGCGGCCGGCAAGGCACCTGGCCGGGCGGCGGCGCGGGGGGTCACGGCGCGCGTCGCCCGCTCGTGGTCGCTGTGCGTACGAGCAGGTTGAGGCGCTGTTCGGCGTGGTCGGGCCGGAGTCGGTGGCTGCGGGAGAGCGTTGCGAGGCCGTGCAACGCGCTCCACACGACCTCCGCGAGCGTGTCGACGTCGCACGCCGGGGCGAACGGCGCAAGCGCTTCTCGCAGCTCGGCGAACGCCTCGTGGAGTGGGGCGGGCGCGTCCGGCTTCGCGAAGGGGAGCTCGGCGAGGGTGAACATCGCGTCGTAGAGAGCCGGCCGCGTGTGCGCGAACTCGAGGTAGGCGCGCGCGAGGGCGAGCAGCGCGAGGCGCGGCGAGCGCGCTGCGTGTCGGGCGTCGCGAAGCGTTGCGGCGAGTTGGGTGAACCCTTCGAGGGCGACGGCCCCGACGATCGCGTCCTTGCCGGCGAAGTGGGTGTAGAGGACCGGCTGGCTGTACTCGATCGCCTCGGCCAGACGCCGCGTTGTCACCGCGTCCCAGCCTTCTGCTTCGGCGAGTTCGCGCGCGGTGGTGACGATCAGTCGCTCGCGCTGCTGTCTCTCGCGGGCTCGACGGTCCCGAACGGACATCCCATGACTGTACCGCCGACAGAAGCTCTAGCACTGCTAGTCTAGCAGTGCTAACTTTAAGATCGATGCTAGCAAACCAGGCTGGAGGCGACATGTTCAGCAAGGGTGACAAGCTCTACGACAAGCGGTTCGGCGAGCGATACCTAGTACTCGAGGCCGCGCGGGACAGCGGCGGGGAGCTCGTCAGGATCGAGGACACCGCGGCGCCCGGTCCCAGCCGACGGCCGATCAGCGCCCATCCAGCTCAGCGCGAGCGGTTCGACGTGCTCTCCGGCACCCTGGGGCTGACCGTCGACGGTGAGCAACATCTACTTGGGCCCGGGGACTCGTTCGTGGTGGAGCCCGGCGCGAGGCATGTACCCCGCAACGCGGGCGACGGCGAGCTGCGGTTCCTCGCGGAGATCCGTCCAGCGGGTCGCTTCGAGGAGTTCCTCGCCGAGATCACCGCGGTCAACAACACCGAACGTGAGGGCCTCGCCTACCTTCTGACGGCGGCCCGCGTGATCAACCGATTCCCCGACGTCGAGCACCCGACGCCCTTACCGCGCGCGCTGGACCGAGCGCTGTTCGCGATCCTGGCCGCCGCAGGCACGCCGCTCGGCCTGCGAATCCCGCGCACTTCCAGGACCCCGACGGCAACCGGCGAGAGCTCGGAGAGGGCCGCTAATGAAAGCTAGAGAAACTGGGAGGACACCTGGTGCACGGCACCACGGCAACTGTGATGCTCGGCACCGCCGCGCTCAAGCTCCTGGTCGCGGGCCACTCGACGAAGAATGACCGGCGGGAGGCTGGCAAGCGGGTGGCGTGCACGCCAATCGCCGATCGTGACCCTTCCACAAAAGCCAGCGCGCGCTCGGGGCCGTGGGCCCGTCCGCCGTCTGATCGGTCCTTTTTCCCGAGGCGGACTGGGTGCTGTGGGCTAGTGACGTGATGCGCGTCGCCGCGAGGAAGGAGGACGACGTCGCCGCGGCGCGCGCGCTCTGCTCGTTCGTCGCTGTCGATCTCCAGCCGCAGCTCGCCTGTTCGATGATGTGCAAGGTTCGGGTATCGGTGAAGCTGACCGAGAAGCCGGGGTCGAATCCCCGAGCGGATCGGCTGCAGCCACGAGCAGCAGCCGTCGAGTGTTGGCAGTCAGCCCTCCGAGTCGCTGAACAAAGCTTTGCTCAATATTGCTCGCCAACGGCATCGAGACTGGAAGCCCGAACCCCCCCGCCAGTTGCTCGGGGGTCAAGCCACGCGGCAACTCGATCAACGCAAGCGGGTTGCCGCGCTTGCGACTGATACCCGCGAGACCGACGGCTCAGTCGCATGACTCAAGAGAAACCCGAGCTGATGAGTCACGATCGCCGCTGACCGCCGGGCTGTTTCCGGCAGTGGCCGGAGCGATCGTGATCGGCGACTTCGAACGGGAGGGCAGATGAGAGTAGGTGCGTCGTCGACCGCGAGCCCGCCAGTCGGCCCGTCGAGCATCGGCGCCAAACCATGTACTGCCTCCGCGAGGGTGATGGCACCGCATGAGACGTTTGGATCAGGGCCCTCGGTGTACTCGAGGAGCAACCGAGGATGACGCGGAGGCGGCTCGGTGATCGGAGTCAACGCTGATGTCTCCGATCAGTCGCGGATTCTTCGGCCACCGACGGTCCGGCGGGGATGCGTCACGCGTGCCGCCGGGCCAGCACGTGACCGACGGTTTCCCGGTGCTGTCGGCTGGCCCGACCCCGCACACGCCGCTGCCTGATCGGAGCTTCACGATCGACGGCGCCGTCGAGAAGCCGGTTTTGTGGCGATGGGAGGAGTTGCTCGCGCTGGCAGCAGAGGAGATCACCGTTGACATCCACTGCGTCACGAAGTGGTCCAAGCTGGATACGTCGTGGCGGGGTGTGTCAGTCGAGACGCTCCTGAAGACCGTCGAGACCGAGGCCGGATACCTCACGGCCTGGTGCGACGGCGGGTACACGACGAACCTCGCGCTTGAGGACGTCGTCGAAGGTAAGGCGTGGGTCGCCTACGAATACGGGGGGGACCGATACACCCCGAGCACGGCGGTCCGGCACGGCTGCTGGTCCCGCACTTGTATTTCTGGAAGAGCGCAAAATGGATTCGCGGTCTCAGGCTCACGCCGACCGACGAACCCGGGTTCTGGGAAACCTACGGCTACCACAACCACGGCGACCCATGGCTGGAGCAGCGCTACCAGGGAGACTGAGCTGGCAGCTCGGTCGAGTCGTGGACACGATCGATGAGACCAGCCGCGCGAAGAGCCTCGTGCTCGACCTGCCGAACTGGCCCGGTCACCGCGCCGGACAGCACGTCGACATCCGCCTCACGGCACACGACGGGTACCAGGCGCAGCGCGGCTACTCGATCGCGTCGGCACCCGAGGACGGTGGCGTCATGCTCACGATCGATCGGCTCAAGAGCGGGGAGGTCTCGCCATATCTCACCGATGTGGTTAAGCCCGGAGACGAGCTCGAGCTGCGCGGGCCGATTGGCGGCTACTTCGTGTGGGAAGCATCGCTGCCCGGTTCCGCTCCTGCTCATCTCGGGAGGCTCCGGCATCGTGCCGGTACGGGCCATGCTGCGCCATTGGGCGGCGGTGCGGGCGCCGGTCGAAGTCCGGATGGTGCACTCGGCACGGACGCTGGATGACGTGATCTACCGTGACGAGCTAATGCGGTTGGTGGCCTTTGAGGAGGTCGACCTGCGCATCGCACTGACGCGGGCGTGGCCCGACAACTGGCGCGGGCACCGTGGACGTGTCGACCGCGAATTTCTCGAGAGCGCGGCGTGGCCACCACAGGACCGGCCGCGCATCTATGTCTGCGGCCCGACGGCCTTTGTCGAGGCGGCAGCCGCGGCCCTGGTCGAGAGCGGCCAGCAGCCCAACACGATCAAGACTGAGCGGTTTGGACCGACCGGGGGTTGAAAAGACCTACCTACTCGATGGCAACGCGATCGCCGGCGACTGTTCGCCGTCTTCGGCCGCGAGCTGCCTGCCGCCGTCGGCCGCTGCGGCGCTGCAGCATCCGCAATCGCCGAGCTGGGTGTGTACCCCCGCGCGCCGGGCACGGTCGTCCGCTGTCCCAGCTGCCATGCGGTCGTGATGGTGCTGGTCACGATCGGTGGAGAATGGCACGTCGATCTGCCCGCTCTCGAGTTTGAGCAATAGTCTTCGCGACTTCGCTTCGGTCCTGCGACTTAGGTCGCAACGGAGGCAGAATCAGTCGCGTGACTCATGCGAACCTGGAGCTCGTAGGTCAGGATGGGGGCGCGTCAGCCGTTTCACCACTGACCGGGGTCGCGCTAGCAGCGCGGCGAGCACCCGGCGATAAGAGTTTTGGGAGGGATCGCAGTGGACACCAACCAAGCTGTCCCAGCCGTTAACGGCCGGGTCGTCGAGCGGCTCGACTACACCGTGCCTCGGCTCACGCTACCCGTGCCCGACTGGCTTGAGTTCACCCGACATTACGAAGCTACGCGATCTGCGCCTTGACGCCGTGAGGAAGCTCATCGCTCGTCGGGCCTCCTGGTCCGAGATGGAGCGACTGATCGGCGGCGCAGCGCCGTTCGGCTTGCTCATCTACTTCCGCAACGTGGTCGGCCCCGTGATGGAGTTGGCGGGCAATAAGTCGCGGTGCACAGCCTATCTGATGGGCAATCACGTGATCGCCGAGCGGATGTTTCGCTCCGAGCCACGCGCAATGATGCACGCACCCTTGCACACCGTCATCTGGGAGGACCGCGACGGCAAGGCGTGGTTTCACGATCGACCAACCCAGTGCGCAATTCCAGAGCTTCGGCATCCCAGACGTTGCCAAGGTGGGCGTCGAGCTCGATCACAAGGTGGCGGCGCTGCTCGAGGCCCTGTCGGTACCGGTTCCCGACGTGCTGCCGTGACCTTTCCTGGACAGGCCGTCATGACGGGTCAGTCACAGATGCGAGGCGCAGCAAGTCCTTCCGGCCTAGGCTCACGTCGCAATCCCCAGCCACCGAGAAGATCATCGATCTCACACAAGCTCGGCGAGCTGTTTCACTACCACACAGGAGCCGATCCCATGCCGGACAACTGGCGGGGGCATCGCGGACGCGTCGACACGGTCAAGACTGAGCGGTTCGGCCCGAGCGGGGGTTGACGTGACCTACCTACTTGACGGCAACGCCCTCGCCGGCGACCTGTTCGCCGTGTTCGGTCGCGAGATGACCGTCGTCGTCGGCCGCTGCCTCAACTGCGGTACCGCATCCGCAGTCGCCGAGCTGTGCGTCTACCCCCGCGCGCCGGGCACCGTCGTGCGCTGTCCCAGCTGTCACGCCGTCGTGATGGTGCTGGTCACGATCGGCGATGAATGCACCGTGCATCTGCCGGCTCTCGAGCTTCAGACGTCGGTCTAGCTGGCTCGCGGATTCTCCAGAGGAGTCTCCAGCCTCAAGCTTCTCGCCCAGGCGACACATCATTCCTAACTGACTACGTCGCGCCGCGCCCCACGGTCGCAGTCGGGTCACTCGCCAACACCCGCCAACGACTACTAACGACCAGTCGGGTGACTCAAGAGAAACGAGACGCTGGCGGTCACGATCCATCCCAAGTCAAGCGAGCTAGCCACCGCCGCGGAGGAGAGCAGAGATGTCACACAGACTTGACCAACTGATTCACCACCACAACCACAGAGGAGTGGACCACGTGTCTGGCAAACCCAGCATCGTATTCTGCCACGGGATCTGGGCCGACGGTTCGTGCTTCAGCAAGGTGATCCCCCCACTTCAGGCCGAAGGGTACGAGGTGATCGCCTGCCAATACGGCCTCGACTCAGGCGGGGGTGACGTTGACACCGTGATTCGCACGCTCGGGCAGGTCTCCAGCCCGTCCATCCTGGTCGGCCACTCCTACGGCGGCGCCGTTATCACGGCCGCGGGAGTCGACGACCGCCGCCAGCGGGTTGAAAGTCGCGGATGGGCGGGTCTGGATGACGCCATCCGGCGTCGAGCACTTCGCGGGAGACCTGTCCGAAGAGGAGCAGCAACTCGTGTGGGCGACCCACTACGCGCCGGACCTGGACCTGTTCAACCAGAAGGTCCAGGGGGTCACCTGGAGGACAAAGCCGAGCTGGTGCATCGTGGCCGCGAACGACAAGACCGTCCACCCCGATCTCGAGCGCTTCGCGGCGCAGCGCATGGGGGCCACGACCTACGAGCTCGAAAGCAGTCACGTCGCGATGCGCTCCCACCCCGTCATGGTGCTTGACGTGATCCGCACAGCGGCCACCGCGGTTCAGGAATCTCTCACGACGGCGTAAGGCACGATAGCTCAGGTCCCTTACGAAGCCGGCCTTGCGGCATACACGTCGCACTGACTGGTCAACTGTAGATGCGACGCGCAGACCGTCTTTTCTGGCTTGACGTGCAACGCTAGTCACGGCCACGGAAAAGAGTACCCATGTCACACAGACTCGGCGATTGATTTCACCCACCACCAAGGAGTAGATGTCATGTCAGACAAACCCAGCATCGTCTTTTGCCACGGAATCTGGGCGGATGGTACGTGTTTTAGCAAGGTGATCCAGCCGCTTCAGGCGGAGGGGTATGAGGTGATCGCCCCTCAGTACAACCTTGACTCAGCCCAGACCGACATTGACAGCGTGATTCGCACGCTGGGACGGGTCTCGAGCCCTTCCATCCTTGTCGGCCACTCCTACGGCGGCGCTGTCATCACCGCCGCTGGAATCGACGACCGGGTCGTCGGACTCGTCTACATCGCCGCGGTCGCGCCCGATGAGGACGAGACCGCAGCCAGCCAGCAGGCCAAGTTCCCGACCACCGACGTGTTCAAGCAGATCGAGGTCGCAGACGGCCGGGTCTGGATGCTCCCGTCCGGGATCAAGTACTTCTGCGGAGATCTGCCTGAAGCGGAGCAGCAACTCGTGTGGGCGACGGCGATGCCGCCCGCCGCGGAACTGTTCGATGAGAAGCCCCCAGGAACCGCGTGGAAGACGAAGCCGAGCGCCTTTGTCGTGGCCACCCAGGACCACAGCGTCCACCCCGACCTGCACCGGGCCTCTGCCAAACGGATGGGCGCCACGACCTACGAGGTCGCCAGCGGCCACTGCGCAATGCTCTCACATCCCGACGTCTGTCTCGACGCGATCCGCAACCTCGTGACCTCCCTCCAGGGAACCCTGGCGACGGCGTAATTCGCGTCCGGTCCCCTGCGACGGCGCGACTACGACCAGTCCTCTCCATCAGGGTTTCCGCGGTCAGGCGGGGCGGTGTCCGCCCTGCCTGACCGACCGCCCACAGGGGCCGACTTGATGCTCGTTGATCGAACTTCACACACGAACAAATCAACTGACCCAGCACGTCGGCTGTCCCGGCTGATCGCTGGTTCCAGGCTCGGTCGCCAGCTCACGGTCGAATTCATCGGAACCTTCATCCTCGTTCTCACCGTCGGCCTGTCGACGTCAAGCAAGGTGTAGCTGTCGCGCGGCAGCGCAATCAGCGGCTTCTCGCCGATCATTCGCGCCAGGCCGCTGCCATCGATCGGCATTACGTTGTACTTGCCGGCCTCGACGTACCAGGTGCCGATCATCTCGATCAACCGATCGCGGTTCTCAAAGGCGACGTTCCGGCCCACAAGGTCGACGTGACTCCCGCAATCGTGGCGATGCAATCGTCCGGCCGGCGAGCTTTCCGCTCACGCCGGGGCACGACACCTAACGCGTGACGTCCATACCTCGTGGCGACCCGGGCCGGGCGACGCGCAGGTACGTTCTCGGAGCAAGTAGCACTGTGTGATCAGCGCTCCTCCTCGTCCTGGGTCGGCGTGTCAGGGCCATGGCTTTTGCTCTCGCGACGCCGTGAACCTTATTGCTGACGCCGCGACTTACCGACGGCGCACTGGCCAGCCATATCGACGGGCGCGAGCACGCGCGGTTGCGTGCGTAATTCATGTCAGGATCGATTAGCCTCAGTTGGCTCACCCATCGGCGTTTTCGAGGGAGCCTGGGGTAGCGCAGTGCTCGTCGTCCTCGCCGATCACGTCGTCGCGGACGATCAGCAGCAGGTCGCGCAGTTGGCTGCGTTGTTCGTCGTCGAGCGCGCTGAACACCTCGTCCTCGACTTGGCGCTGGGCTTCAGATGCCGTTCGGAACCGGGACGCCCCGGCCTTGGTGATTTCGACTAGGTGTCGACGACGGTCGTTGGGGTCGCGCGTGCGGTTGATCCATCCGCGTTCCTCGAGGGGGTTGAGAAGGGTCACCAGGATGCTCGGGGCGGTCGCCATGGTGCTGGCGAGGTCGACCTGGGTTATCGGGCCGCGCTCGATGAGTAGGCCGAGGATCTCGAACTGGCGGGGCTTGAGGTCGTTGACGTCGTGCGCGGTGCGCAGGCGCCTCATCGCGTAGCCGCCGAGCAGGGCTAGGAGCAGCCCCGGGCTCGAGCGCTCCCGTTCGAGGGGGGCTTCGATCGTGGCTTTATCGCTCATGGGCACATCTTACCTTGACCTAGATGCTTTAGCTTGCTATATGTTTTATCCTTCTGAAGAGTCTAGTGGCCTGAAAGGACAACGATTGCCATTGGTTTGGACTCTGGTGAAGGAGCTCGAGCAGGCGGGGATCGCCGCTGCCGGCTTTTCCGCCGACGTCACTGATCGCCCTCGATCGTCGGGGCGCTCGACGCAGCGTCGACCCCGTTTGGCGGAATCGATGTGCTCGAGTTCTCGCCGGCGCCGCACGATCCGGCCGTGGCCGGCGCGCCGGCGCCGGTCGACGCGCTCGATGTGACGGTCGAGAGCCTGCTTCCTCAGCTCGAGTTCCACTTGTTCGGAGCAGTCGCCGCGATCCAGCGGGTCCTTCCCGCCATGATCGAGCGCGGGAGCGGGACGATCTTCGTCACCACGGGCGCCGCGCACGTAGTCACGATCAGCGCCTGGATCGGCCGAGGAGGAACCGAGTCGGATCCGGACACGATCGCGCAGACCTACTGGGACCTGTATTCGACACGCAACGAGGCGGAGCGGCTCTACTCAGCGCCGCTGCCCGACGAGGTGTACTGATCATGAAGTACCGAATGTTGGGTCGCGGCACCGGATTGAAGGTGTCAGAAATCGCTCTCGGGACGGGCCTGTTCGGCGCTCACGGTGGAACCGCGGGGAGCAACCTCCACGGTATCGGCGCGGAGGCCGCTCGCGAAGCGTTCGCTGCCTTCGCAGACGCCGGCGGGACGTTCATCGACACCGCCGAGGCTTACGCGACCGGGGAGTCGGAGCGGCTCGTGGGCGAGCTGGTCGCCAGCCGGCGAGATGATTTCGTGATCGCCACCAAGTACGGCGTCGGCATGGACGGCACAGAAGGCGACGCGCGGATCGGCAACGGCCGCAAGGCCATGATGGACGCGATCGACGGCTCGCTTCGCCGGCTGCAGACCGACTACATCGACCTGTACTGGGCCCGCGGCGTTGACGAGGTGACACCGATCGAAGAGATGCTCCAAGGCCTCGACGATCTGATCCGGGCCGGGAAGGTCCGCTACGGCGGGCTGGGCAGCATGCCTGCATGGCGCGTCGCCCGCGCCCAATTACTGGCTCCCATGAACGGCTGGGCGCCCGTCACCGCGATCAACACCGAGTACGGCATCGCCGAGCGCTCGGCCGAGCGCGAGCTGTTGCCCATGGCCGAAGCGCTCGGGATCGGCTTCGTCGCGTGGTCCCCACTCTCCAGCGGATTTCTGAGCGGCGCGGACCCTCGCATGCCCCACTGGATAGCTAACGGACGTCCCACCGCCGCAGACCTGGCCGTGCGGGAGGCCGTGTCCGAGCTCGCGGCCCGCATCGGCGCCAATTCGGCCCAAGTCGGACTGGCGTGGGTTCTGCGCCGCGCAAGACGGTCCGGGACCGCCGTGATTCCGGTCCTCGGCGCCGACAACGGCGCCCAGATGGCCGAGCTCCTCGAGTCGCTCGAGCTCGAGCTGTCCGACGAGGACGCCGTCCACCTCGAGGCCGCAGGCGGATTCCGACTCGGCGAACCCCACGACCACAACCGTCTCAGCCTGAACCGGATGGGACTCGATGACCTCATCGAGCCTCTGCTCCCGGTCGCGTGAATCGTGGACCACTTTCGATAACACAACCTCCATTCGCGGAAAGAACAACCATGAGCAATCGACTGCAGGGAAAAACAGCACTGATCAGTGGATCGGCGCGCGGTATCGGCGGCGCCATCGCCACACGATTCGCGGCCGAGGGCGCCGCCGTCGTCCTAACTGACGTGCGCGACGACCTCGGCGAAGCCATCGCCACACGGCTCGCCGCCAACGGATCGAGCGCCGTCTACCAGCATCTCGACGTCCGAAAGCGAGCCAACTGGGACGCCGCGCGCGATCGCGCCGAACGCGAGTTCGGGCCCGTCGACGTACTCGTCTCAAATGCGTTCGTTATCGCCCAGCCCGCGCTGCTGGACGTCACCCCCGCCGAATGGAACAGCTCGCTCGACGTCAACCTCACCGGCGGCTTCCACGGCATGCAATCGCTCCTCCCGGGAATGCTCGACAACCGCCGAGGAGCGATCGTCGTCATCTCCGCCACCCAAGGCAACGAGCTCGCCGTTCCCCTCACAAGCCGCGTACCAGACGGCAAAGGCGGGGATCTCCGCGCTCGTCCGCCACGTCGCGATGACCTAGGCCCGCGGGGAGTACGCGCCAACGCAATTCACCCCGGCGCGATCGACACCGAGATGATCGGAGAGGAAGGCATGCGACCATTCGCTCAGGCGATGGCCGCAGGCTGGCCGATCCCGCGGCTCGGCGAACCGGACGAAATCGCCCAGGCCGCCGTCTTCCTAGCTTCCGACGAGAGCCGCTTCATCACCGGCGCCTCGCTCGTCGTCGACGGCGGCTCGTCACTGGGCCTCCCCCTCCCTCAGACCGGCACCTCCAACGCAAACGTGAGATGAAGCCGCGTGATCCACCAGCTAGAACCTCTCGGGCTCGAGCTGCCCGAGGCGCGCAGCCGACCCGCATCCCGACTGGGATGGTGGCGGCAAATCACGCGTGCCTGGCGAGGAGTCCTCACCAACACGCGCCCGAAACTGTCAGTCGAACCGTCCCGGTCCGTCCCGACCCAGGACGCACCGACCCGCACCCGCGACGAGGACAACCCAAAGGAGCTCCGATCAGCGTGTCAATAAGGATCATCTGTCTCGAGGAACACGCCGTCGACTCGGCACAACGAAGCCGGTGTTCACGTACTGCGCCTGATCCTCGCCGGCGCCTTTGAGAAGTTCCCACACTTCCAGATCATCAGGGGGCACTGGGGCGAGATGGTGCCCTTCTACCTCTCCCGCCTCGACGACATGTTGCCGCCGCGGATCACCGGCCTGTCAACGACCATCAGCGAAACATATCGCCGCCACGTCTGGGTGACGGCGAGCGGCATGTTCGATCGCTCGCAATTCGAGTTCATCAACACCACGCTCGGCGCCGACCGGATCCTCGGCGTCGCTCTGACACGCAGTAGCGCTCGCCGGCCGCTCGGTTACATCCCCTTTGACATTCGACTACGACCTGTATGAAAGGAACCGATCCAACGTGAACCGAAAAGGTCGCGCTTGAGAAGCACTATGAATCCCCCGAATACGAGATCGAGGGTGACAGGAACGAGTTTCTTCCACGCTAGTCGGCTGCTCTGGTCCTGACGGTCTTGATGTAGAGCTACGACTGATCACCCAGCGACAGCCTGCGCATGAGCGCAGCAAGCTCGCGATGCTGATGGGGGCCCGGCTGCTCAAGTCGCGTGATGATTCGCTCGCGCACCTGGCGGGGCATCGCCTGGGAGAGCTTGGCCTTGGCCTCCACGCGATCGGCGCGAACCCTGAAGGCGACGGTCTGGGGGGCGATGCGTCGAGAGAGCTCGAGGCCCCCGCCTTCCAATCGCCAGCGGCTGTCGCCGAGCGGGCTTTCGTGGCGCTCAAGTGTGCGGCGGAGGACGTCGAACTTCTCATCACCGTCCAACGGCTGCGGCGTCCCATGGACGTGGACTGAGAGGTGGTTCATGGTGCTCGGGACGTCGGTCATCTCCGGGCGGTACCAGGATGCCGAGACGAATCCATGCGGGCCCTCGAAGATGAGTAGGGCGGGGATTCGCGCCTCGATGTCGGCGCACTGCGCGTCCGCGCGCGCGAAGTGCCCCACAACGACGATCTCGTCTGCAGGTCCGTCCTCGAGCAGGAAGAACCCGTACGTGGCGCGCAGGCCTTCGCCTCCGCAGGTGACCACGCGCGCCCAACCGTAATCGGCGATGACCCTCCGGGCCTCATCCTCGGCCATCGCGTACTTTGACTGGACGTGCACCGACGCAAGACTAGCCTCCTGGGCGAGGGTCGGCCCGTGACAGAGCCGCCGCGCGACCGAGCTGCCGCCCGCACCGACATCGAGACAGCACCAACCCGCGCCTACGCCGAGTTGCTCAAGCCTCGGCGGTTCTCACCGGGACACCGACGCGCTGGATCAGCGCCAGCGGGCGACGCCGCCAGCGGCCGTGATCAGGTGCGCGGCGTCTCCGGTCAGGTAAAAGCGCCGGTCGCGCATCGGCTCGACGACGCGGACGCGACCGGCCAATCCTCGATCGTGTCGGTGCGCGGGACCTCGAGCATGAAGCGGGTCAAGTTGGGCCCGCGCCGCATCTGGCCCGCGTAGCGCCGCTGGGGAAACCCGTAAAGCATCCGAGGCTTCGAGGACGGAGCGTCGGCGATCAGGGGTCGGCCAGCGAAACGGGTGGTGCAGCTCGGTCACGGTCGCGTGCTCGATTGCCTCAAGCACGCTGCGCACGCCGTCACGGGCCGCGAGGAACTGACATTTGATCCTTACCGGCTGGCCGGTGGCTTCCTCCACCGCCGAGACGGAGGCCACCTCGTCGTTCCCTGATCGACCCCGGTGACGCGCACCCCGAAGCGGAGCTGACCGCCCCCGGCGACGAACCTCTTCGCATATGCCGCGACCAGCTCAGGTTGCCGATAGATATAGCTGCCGCGCCCGCCCGTCAACGCTCAGTAATCGAGGGTGAAAGATCGACCCTCGAACCAGAACTCACATGCGTTGTTCTCGGCGCCTTGGAGCAGGATCGGCTCCGCCAGTCCACGCCCGCCGACTATGCACACCTCACTCTGCTGCGCTCTCTCTCGCACCCCCAAACCACACGCTCCCACACCAGTCGCCAGCCTCGACCATACACTCACGGCCTCCTGGCGTGCCATTTAGGCTCTCCGCAGGAGATCTAATTTCCGCGAACCGAATTGCTAGATCGGCCGTAACGCGGTTCGAGAGATTAATCTCGAACCGAGGAGGACTCGATGGGAAAGGACCAGATTCGCTCGCGATGGGCGCGTGTCGCACTGCTCGTCGTGGTGGTCGCGCTGGCGGTCGCCGGCTCGGCAGCGGCATTTCAGGGCTTGCCGCCGGGCGTGCAGGTGAATAACGATCCCGCCGCGGGCATCAACCCGGCGCAGGGCGTCAATGGCGAGGATCCGACGAATGCTGATGTGGTCGGCGGCGCGCTGATCGCGGGCAAGCCCGCCGTGCCGTGGGCGATCTTCCGCCAGCAGGAGGCCGCGGCGGCCGATCAGGTGTTCTCTCGTTCGTTCGCGAACGGTGTGTGGACGACGCGGGGCAACGGCACCGTCGGCGGTCGCTCGAGCGCGAGCCCGAGGTTTGCCGGCTCGCTCAACTTCGACCAGACACAGGTCGCCGAGGCTCCGGCGATCGACTTCGCCGGGCCGGGTCGGACCGTGCCGTGGGCGACGTGGTATGAGAACACCACCGGCGCCGGGTTCGGCGCCAACAACATCTTCGCCAGCCGCTTCGACAGCACCAGTGGCAAGTGGATATTTGCCGGACAGAGCCGCGCCAACGGGGGCAGCGGCCCCGACGTCCCGTCGCTCAATATCCATACCAACCAGCACGCTGAGAACCCGTCGGTGGCGGGTGGCTCGGCGGTCGATCCGACCAAGCCGGGCCCGTGGGTGACGTGGCAGGAGACCACCAGCTCGCCGGTGGCCGGCAAGGATCAGATCTTCGTCTCCAGGCCGATTGGCCCTGGCGCGGCCAACTGCGACGGCGTCCTGCCAGCCGGCGTTCCCGACACGAGCGGTCACGTCCCAGCGATCGGTGGATTCTGCTTCCAGGAGGTCGGCGTCCAGCGCGTCGGTCCGCATGGGGCGGATCCGAGCCTGAACGTGGACACCAGGCGCGACGGGATCGAGCCGGACATCACCTTCGCGGGCGCGAACGACAGCGTGCCCTGGGTGGTGTGGTACGAACAGGGCCCCGGTACGACCGGTCTGGCTAGTAACGAGCTGGTGTTCGCGGCCAAGGCCGAAGCCGACACCAGCGCCGGCGTGGTGGGTGGCTTTCATTGGCACGTGATCGGCAACACGGGCAACGGGATCCTGAACGCAGCGAACAGCTGCGCGGCATCGCTGGCGGCGGAGCACGGCTGCTCACTCAACAGCAATCCGACCCACGAGGCCGAGGATCCGCAGATCGCAGCTGGGACGATGAACCCGGCCAACCCGACCGCTCCGTGGGTGACCTGGGATGAGAAGGTGGGCGGCGTGCATCAAGTGTTCGTCTCCCGCTTCGTCACGTCCCCCACGCCGCACTTCCAGATCGTCAACGGCGGCAAGCCGATCTCGACGTCGGGCGTGGAGTCAACGCGTGCCGACATCACGTTCTCTGGCAACACGCCGTACGTGACGTGGCGGGAGAAGACCGCGAGTGGCACGCGAGCGTTTGTGGGGCATTTCGTCAACGCGACAAATCCGACGTTCGTGCTGGATGAGTCGGATGTGCCGCTGACTCCGACCGGCGAGGGCGCCGGCTTGGCCGACGTGCGTGAACCGATCTCGTCTACGTGTATTGCCACGCCGTTCAACCTGGATGGACGGGCGTGCCAAGGCGGGGCGCTCGGTACGCCATTCTTCCTGTTCACCGACGGGAGCAACCCGCGCGCGCTGTTCGCCGACGCCTACCAGCCCCGCGTGCCGGTCACCGACCCGGCGAGTTCGATCGGCACCTCGACCGTGACGCTCAACGGGGTCGTGAACCCGCGCGGCGCGGCGGTTAGGGTCTCGTTCCAGTTCGGGACGACGAAGCGCTACGGGCAGAGCACCCCAGCGCAGACGCTGCCGCCGGGCGACAACCCAGCCGCGTTCTCCGTGCAGCTAATCGGTGTGCCTGCCAGGACCACTATCCACTACCGGGCCGTCGCCCAGACCGACTTCGGCACCCTCACGGGCGCCGACCGAACCGTGACCACCGAGCAGCACGGTGGCCGGCACGGACGCCACTGACGAGCGATCCTGACGCAGCCCCGTCCTCCACTCCGGGGGGCGGGGCTTCGCTCGCCTCGGCCTTTCGCACCAGGCATAGACTCCGGCCGGTGACGGCTCCAGTCTTTCGCTCTCGGGTCCTCGTTGAGTCATGGGGTTTCAGACTTCATCGGTGGCACGACGTCGCGTCGCATCGGGACGCTACGGTTCATTTCCTGCTCGCAGGTGATCGGGCTTTGAGGCGTAGAGGAGCCACGTGGTGGATCTACTCACGGTCGCGCCACGGAAACATTCGGTCGCGCTACAGGCCGCCTTCGCATCGCAGCGCGCAGGTTACTTTGCGAAACCGCTTAGTGGACGAGCGCTTTCGCCATCTGGGCGGTCCCAGACACGACGATTCCTATGGCGATCGATCACACCCGCCGCCGGCCGCTCGCTATCGCAATGCCACGGCAGAGCGATCGCCCGCTGGGCATCGCGCTAGCCACTCCCTGGTCGCCGTTGCGATCGGCTGCCCAGGTGCCGTCGGGACGATTGCTCTTGCGGAATGCGATCGTCGCACGGCCGGCGTCGTCACTCGCGGCTGCTCGTGCGGGCGATCGGCGGGTGGGTCGCCCTGATCGCTGCCATAGTGGCGATCGATGCGCTCGCGCGGTTCGCCGTGCCGGAGTTTTCGCCCCCGGGCAACCACCGTCGATCTCGCCCGGCGCCCTACCTACGCCAGCACCTGGGTGAGGAAAGGTTCGACTCCGTGGGTCCGCTCGCGCCCGATTACCGCTCCTACTTCGGCGTCCACAATTTCTCGCCGAAGCTCGACTCACATTACGTGCACACCCGGGACAATCCACGAGTCGCGTCCGCGCGCTTCCAGCCCAACACGCGCACCTACCAGCTTGACGGGTCTGCCCGCCCCTACTTCGGCGCGGCGGGCTGTCAGGTGACCTCGGGCGACCGCGATAGCGCCTGGATTGTGTGCCCACGGCGCATCACGCTCGTTCGGCGCGAGACCTGGTTCCCCGGCTGGAGCGCAGAGATCGACGGGCGCCCAACGGGGATCCAGAGCGCGGACGGACCCTTCCAGGCCGTCACAGTGCCGGCCGCATCGCACCACATCATGTTCAGCTTCGTGCCGCCGGGCATGGACGGGGCGCCGCTCGGCTGGCTGGCCGGGGTCGCGGTGATGTTGGTGCCCGCGGCGAGGAGCGCGTCGTCGTTCCGGATCCGGGGATGAGTCTCGGCCGCTACCTGCTCGGCGTCGCTGCGCTGCTGTGCGTGCTGGGCTCGGTGGGTGTCGGCGCGGCGGCCGTACGGCGGTATCTCCTCCCGGACTGGCGCGGCGCCTATGCCCGCCTGGCCGAGATCGTCACCGGGTGCGCGCTGCTGGTCGGGATCATGGAGGTTCTCGGGACCGTGGGGCTGTTCAGGCTGGTACCGATGGTCGTGGGTTCGATCGCCGTCGGATTGGCGCTGAGACTCGGGCTGACGTCGCGCTCCGGTGCGCGGGTCGTCCGCCCCCGCGCCACCCGGCCGGGGGTTACCGCCGCCGTCCTCGTCCTCGTATCGGTGGCCGGTCTGGTCGTCGTGCTGCTCCTATGGACGGGACGGAGCCTCCAGTCATTCGAGCACGGGATCACGTCCGCTGATTCGATCGCATATCACCTGCCGCACGCCGCGTCCTATGCCCAGACCGGTCAGATCTGGGCGATCCGCTACACCGACTACGACTATCTGAACGGGCTGTACCCAGCCACCTCAGAGCTGTTCCACGCGCTCGGCATCGTGCTGATGGGCAACGATGTGCTCTCGCCGGGCATCAACCTCATATGGCTTGCGCTCACGTTGCTTGCGGCCTGGTGTATCGGTTCTGTCCGGGGATTGGGGTCCACGTCGATGCTGGCGGTGGCGCTCGTGATGGCGACGCCGATGATGGTCGGCAGTAATGGCGGAACCGCCCACAACGATGTTCTTGGCGTGTTCTTTTTCATGGCGGCCGTCGCTCTGTGGATGCGCACGGCCGACATGCCCACGACCGACACGCGGGCGTACCGCGGCGGCAGCATCATCGCCGCCGTCGGGGCCGGGCTGGCGGTGTCGGTGAAACTGAACCTGCTGGCTCCGGTGGGGGCACTTACGCTCGCCGCGATCGCGTTGACCCCCAGCGGCCGGCGCCGGAGCGCGGCCGGGTGGTGGATCGGGGGGCTGGTCCTCGCCGGTGGTTACTGGTATGCCCGGAACCTCATCGCGATCGGGAACCCGCTCCCGTGGTTTAGCTTCGGCTTACTGCCGATGCCTCACCCGCCGCCGCTGCAGCAGGGCAACTACTACTCCCTGGCCGACTACGCGACCTATCCCCGGATCCTCGGCAAGTGGCTGATTCCGGCGTTGAACATGAACCTCGGGCCGTGGTGGCCGGCGTTGGTCGCCGCCGCCGTGGTCGGTCCTCTCGTGTGTCTCTTCTCCAAGCGCGACCGAGTGGTCCTGGCGGCGGCCCTGATCGCGTTGGCCTCCCTGGTCGCCTACACATTGACTCCGGTCACGGCGTGCGGGCCGTGGGGACATCCCTACTGCTTGATGTACTCCATACGTTACGCAGCTCCTGCATTGACGGTGGCGCTGGCCGTCACGCCGCTGGCCCTGCTGTTCAGGAGCCAGCTTGGCCGCTTGGCGGCGGCGGCCGGACTCATGACGCTGTTCGTGGCCACGGTGGCCCTGCGCCGCCTGTGGACCCCGGACTACAACCTGGGCGGAGCTGCCGCCGCCGTGGTCCTGGTCCTCGTGGTGGCGGTGATCGTCGTCCTTAGACCGTGGTCGCTGATCCCGCCCCGGCGCCGGCTCCTCCGCGCCACCGCCGCGACGCTGGCTCTCTCGCTCGTCCTGGGCGGGGTCGCGGTGGGCTACTCGGGTACCCGCGATTATCTGAGGCACCGATATACCTACAAGTACGGGCCGGTCGCCGTCTACAAGGTGTGGCGCTGGGCTCGTGGCCTGCACCACGCGCAAATCGCCCTGGTGGGCACCTTCGGCTTCTTCTTCGGCTATCCCCTCTGGGGTCTCGACGATTCCAATCGCGTCGCGTACATGGGCCAGCGCGGTCCTCATGGCTCGTTCCGGCCCATCAACAGCTGTCGCGCCTGGCGCACGGCGCTGAACCGGGGGCACTACCAGTACGTGGTCACCACCGCGCGGGCGATCACCTTCACCACGCAGCTCGTGCACTCGCCGGAGGTCGACTGGACCCGGACCGACCCCGCGGCCAGGCTGGTGCTCTCCCCGAGCTGGGCGATCCAGGTCTTCCGGCTCACCGGGCCGCTCCACCCGGATCGCTGCTAAAGAATTGTCGTGGACGAGGCGTAGGACTTCTCGGCGAAGATTAGGGCGGTGTTGGCCTACCCCGCGCCCGATCACTCCGTCACGCTTGTGCTCGACGCCGCACAACGTGTGTACTTGCCGGTCACTCCAGAAGAGCCGCACCCTCTTCGGGGTCGGGTGCAGGCCCCTGCCCGAGTGGGCGGAGAAGCAGCCCAGGATCGGCTGGCCCAACGGGGACGGGTCGGAGCCGGCGACCCGCGAAACTCATCGACCGCATTCTCGTCCACGCAGACCACACTGTCACCCCGCGGGAGCGACGCCTCGCCTCGGCACGACGGGCTGCAAATACTGCCTCGGACGACAACCCGGCTCACCGAGGGCTAGGACAGCTACCGACTCGCCCAAGCCACCGCCGGCAAGGGGGTCCAACCACTCACCTAAACAGCACAAACCAGTCAACCTGTTGGTGGGGAAATTCGTGGCCACCAGCGGGGAGAAAACATGGCCACCAGTGGGGAAACTCGTGGCCGCCAGTGGGGAGAACTCGATGGCCATTGACAAACGGTCGGCTCGGTGCAGAAGTTTAGGTGAGGTCCTCCGCGCTGCTGGATCCACGAAGCAGTAGCACTCTCGAGCCGGCCCAGACCGGCCAGCGAGACTTCTGCATCTAACCCGAGGCGCGGGTTATCCGGAGTTCCAGATGAGTGCCTCGGAACGAGAGCAGCGCCTGGCGGCCCGGCTGGCGCTGACACCCGCGGTCAGGTGGTCACGAGCCGCACTCCGTTGTTGGAGAGCCGCCTTCTACCGGTGCGCGAGCAAGACCAGGTGTTGTCACGAGGATCGCCGAAACCAGGGCTCGTGAGGAGTCGTGCAGGCTGACTGATTACATAGGCATGTAGCCGGGATGTCTCCTGCCGGATGCGATCGCGCCCAGATTGCGAGGGCCTCCGACTGACGTGACGCATGCGCCCGGCCGAGGCCCGCGCCGGTTATCGGCGGCGAGGCCGGCGCCGGTCCGAGCACGGAGTCCGCTTCGAAATTTTGACAGCCCTCCAAGGCGTGATCTGGGCAGCTGTGATCTCGTGGTCAGATGATCCGTGCGAGGGCAGTGGGTTCTGAGCACGGGCGCGGGTGGATAAGCGAAGCGCCTGCGGCACGGCTCTCGGAACCCGATTGCCTACGTCACGTCTCGGCCTAACGTCAGCGCGAGTCCGGCGAGCGCCAGCACTGCCGTCCAGGCGAGCAGCACGGCGCCGCCGGCCGCCGGCGGCAGCAGGTGCGTCGTCTTCAGGCCCATCAGCGCGTCGGCGGCCGGGGTCGGCATGAAGCGACCGACCGACGGGGCCAGCCCGAACAGCAGGCTGTTGACGACGAAGTCCCAGGCGAGCAGGGCGATCACCGCCCCGACCTGGTTGCGGAGGATCGCGCCCAGTCCGACGCCGAAGGCGCCCCGCAACGCGATTCCGGCAAGCCCGCCGAAGACGATCAGAGCGAAGTCGCCACCGCTGAGCGCCGACGGGATCCCGCGGGCGGAGAGGATCAGCGAGCCGATCCCGACCGCCAGCCCCAAGCTCACCGCGCCGAAGACGAGCCCTGCAAGCAGACCGGCGGTCAGCTTGGCCGAGACCACGCGGCCGCGACGCGGCGTGAACAGGAACGTCGGGCGGATCGTCCCGTAGCGGTACTCGCTGGTGACGAGCAGCACGCCGGCGAGGCCCGAAAAGATCAACGCGACGGCGCCGGGCGCGAAAAGGCCGCGCTGATCATGCTTGGAGGCGAGGTTGTCGGGGTGGTTGAGCAGGCCCGTGAGCAGCACGATCAGCAGCGTCAGCGCGATCACCCCTGCGAACAGCCCGAGCGTGGTCCGGGTCGAGCGGACCTTCAGCAGCTCGGCCTTCAGCTGCGCGATCACGAGCTCGGCTCCGAGGTCAGCTCCAGGAAGATCTGCTCCAGCGACGAGCCCTCCGCGAGCAGCTCGTGCACCGGAACGCCCGCGGAGAAGGCGATCTCGCCGACACGGTCGGTGTCCGCACCGCGGACCAGCAGCGTCTGGTGATCGCACGTCGCCTCTAGATGCTCGCGGCGCAGCGCCTCCTGGAGCCGATCCGGCTGGGAGGTCCGGACGCGGACCACGCCGCCGACGCGGCTGGTCAGCTGCGCCAGCGAGGACTCCACGATCAGGCGACCGTGCGTGATGATCAGCACCTGGTCGACGGTCTGGGCGACCTCGGCGAGGACGTGACTCGAGACAAGCACTGTGCGTCCCCCGGACGCGAACGCGCGCAGGAAGTCGCGCAGCCAGCGCACCCCCTCGGGATCGAGACCGTTCGCCGGCTCATCCAGGATCAGCAGCTCCGGATCGCCGAGAAGTGCCCCCGCGAGCCCCAGACGCTGGCGCATACCGAGCGAGTACCCCTTGACCCGCCGCTTACCCGCCTTGTGCAGCTCGACCGTCTGCAGCACCTCGTCCGCGCGCGAATCAGGCAGGCCAACGGCGCGGCCGAGCGTTCTCAGATGGTCACGGCCCGAGCGCCCGGGATGGAAGTCCGTCGCCTCGAGCACCGCGCCGACCGACAGCGCGGCACGGTCGAGCTCCGCGTACGGCTTCCCGAGCACGAGCGACCGCCCGCTCGTCGGCGCCGCCAGGCCGAGGAGCATTCGCAGCGTCGTCGTCTTCCCCGCACCGTTCGGGCCGAGAAAGCCGGTGATCGTCCCGGGCTCGAGCGTGAACGACAAGTCATCGACGGCGAGAACCGACCCGAATCGCTTCGTCAGCGACTCAGCGACAACCGCCATCAAGGTTCCACCGCGCTAACCGGGCAGTGATCCCACGAAACACCGGAAGACAGGACACCGACGTTCAATGTAACCGGTCCGAGCGCGATTCGTGGCCGGCCGATCCGGGTGACCTCCGGCGCCTCGCGATCAGCATCGTCACTGCGATTCCCGACGTAGCGGCACCAATGCAGCGGCCGCGCGATCGCCAGTCACTTGCCACAAGCGCGAGCCCCGTTCGGAGAATAGACTATCGCGGCAGCGACCGATCGTTTGCAAAGTCGCCGCAGACCGAGCGCCGAGCTAACGGCGCCGAGTTAGCTGAGGATCGCCGATCGGCAAGCGGTGCGATCGGGTCCCTTCGCAATGCCGGCAGAGCAGCACGGCCTAGTCGCCGGATGCGCCGCACCGCATTGCAACTCGGGGCCAAAGCGCCACGCAGAGTTGGCACGGCGAAAACCTGAGAGAAGGCCGCATATTGTTGAAAGTCAACTACGGCGAGAGTGCTCCAAATCGCTAAATCGGTCGTCCCGTGAGGTCGGTGGCCGCTACCGCTGAGCCCACGGAAAGCAGGATCTGCCGGGGCTCCGAGCGCCGCCTTCGAGGTCGCCGCAGTCAGCGGGGACGGGCGCTGCGTTCGACGCTTGTCGAGATTTTCGCCCGGCTCCCGGATCTGCCGTTGACTTTGAGACTATCGCGAGTAGGATCGCTGCATCACCGGATGAGCAGAGGCGTCTTGGGGTGAGACGCCTGGGGTGTTTCCCGCAATCTTGGGACAAGACGCTTGGGACCTTTTTCCGCGACGAAGTCGGGCACGCATGCGAGCGAGACGGCGGCCGGCGGCCGCAGAGGGATAAGTCGATGACGGAGCGACCTCCTCATGGTCGACGAACGTCACAGCAACTGTGGAACCGACTCGCGCTTACAGTCGTTGCCCTCATTCTGGTGCTTGCGCTCATGAGTACGGGCGCCCAGGCGACGAGCGGCGGCAGGATCGCGACCGCTTGCTCCAACGAAACCGTGGCGGTCTTCGGGAAGCCGATTACCGTGCGATTCGTCCTGCGCGGCGTCTCGTGTAACAAAGCTCACAGCCTGATTCGAACGTACTTCCACGAGGCAACTAACAAGAGTTGTCGCAATGCGGGGACGGTGTGTATCTTGGCCTTGCGTGGAGACTGGAATTGCTCATTCACCTTCGCGGGAGAGGGGCCGGGATTCGCGGGGTGCTTCCACTCATCGGATGACCGCTTCGAGGTATACGAGGTCACTCGCCGCACGAGCACGCCTCCGAATCCGGCATCCTTCACCATCCCCGGCGAACTGTTCGGCGTCGCTGCGACGTCCGCCAACAACGCCTGGGCGGTCGGCTCCAGGGTCGGCTCCACCAGCAGCGCCACCCTTATCCTCCACTGGAATGGGACGGTCTGGAAGCGGGTGCCCAGCCCGAGCCCTGGAACCTACGCCGGCCTGAACGGTGTGGCTGCGACCTCCGCCAGCAACGCCTGGGCCGTCGGCTCCGCCACGGGCGCAACCGACACCAACAGCGCCACCCTCATCCTGCACTGGAACGGCACGGTCTGGAAGCAGGTGCCCAGCCAGGCCCCGGCGGGCAGCACGCTCTCCGGCGTGGCGGCGACCTCCGCCAGCAGCGCCTGGGCGGTCGGCTCCACCACCAATACCACTTTGATCCTGCACTGGAACGGGACCGTGTGGAAGCGGGTGCCCAGCCCAAGTCCTGGAACTGACGCCAATCTCCGCAGTGTGGCGGCGACCTCCGCCAACAACGCCTGGGCGGTCGGCTTCACTCAGGTCGGCATCAGCAGCGCCAAGACGCTGATCCTGCACTGGAACGGGACCGACTGGAAGCGGGTGCCCAGCCCGAGCCCAGGCGCCAATATGGCCGCCGTCGACGGCCTCGAAGGCGTCTCCGCAACTTCCGCGGGCGGCGTCTGGGCGGCCGGCGACATCAGCTGCGCGTGCGGTCCCGGCGATAGCCTGATCGAGCGGTGGACCGGCCGATCGTGGAAGCGCGTACCCAGCCCCACCCCAGGAGGCGGCACCGACCTAATAAGCGTCGTTGGCGTTTCGGCGCGCAGCGCCTGGGCAGTCGGTCAGAGCGGCGGCAGCACCGGCCCGAAGAAGACCGTAATTTTGCGATGGAACGGCACCGTCTGGAAGCAGGTCCGCAGCCCGAGTCCCGGAGCGTCCCCCTACCTGTCCAGCGTAACGACTACTTCCGCCGGCAGCGCTTGGGCCGTCGGACGCACCAGCAATCGCAGCGGACGCATGAACACTCTGATCCTGCACTGGAACGGCAGGGTCTGGCAGTGATACCACCGGTCAGACGTCCGAGACGAATCCGATGACTCCTCCCCGGGCGTTGATTGATCACCAAGCGCGACATCGTCGTTCGTACGCCCCCGCCGGTTGGAGGCCCCGAGGTCAGCACGATGATCACATCAGGCACCACGGAGTCCCATCAGCAGTGCTATGAGGCCAGCCAATCGCGGGCGCGGCCGCGTGAACGATTGAGGAGGCCCGATGAACATGCGCCTATGTAGCTGGATCAGCAGTATCACCTCGTTCCGTTGGACCAGAGCGCCGACGAGCCGACCGTCGTCGTTCATGAGTGCTCATCGGTTTCAAACGGGGTCTGACCTGCGGTTCGGCCGTGGCCTCGGGGGACGATGACCGGCCCTGGGGTAGCTGGTGCGCCAGCGGTGACGCGGCCACTCGGGTGTCGCGCGAGAGGCGATCCTCGCAGGCGGATGCGCTACGCTGGCATGGTCAGACAGCGAGGGCAACCAGAGGGCGAGACCTTCATCTGAACGTCCCCTTTCCGCGAAAGCCGCCTGATCTTCTGATGGCCGAGAGTCCACCTACGGGTGGGCTTTCCGCGTTAACAGGCCCGCAGCCGCCCCTTTTGTCGCGCCGCGCCTCGCCAACCCTCACACGCCGGCCCGCCTGGCTCGATACTCCTCGAAAGCGACTCGAACCTTGCCGATCGACGCTCGAGGTGCACTATGGGACGCATCTCTGGAGGACGGCCCGCGCCTTGCGGAGCATAAGTTCGTCGAGCCTGTCCGTCACGGACTCGACGAACGCGAAAGCGGCGCCGGACGTTGGCGGATTAGGGCAGGATGTCGTTCAGCGTCGCCGTGAACCGGTCGCCCGACTCCTCGAGCTCACCCTCGATGTGCAAGCGTGCCGGGCCGGTCTCGGTCCACAGGTCGAGAAAGTAGGCCCAGCCCGGCAGGTCCGGATCGTCGGACTTGGTGAGCGCCTCGACCTGGTAGATCTCGCGCGGCGGCAGCACCAGCGACTCGGGGCAGTCGTCCTCGACGCGACGGCGCAGGTCCTCGACTCTGAGCCGATCGCCAGACGCGACGCGGAGCTCCTCGTATTCCCCGTCCACGACGAGGCCGACGACGTCGTCCAGTGCCCGGTACATCGGCTCGGGCATCAGCTCGAGCGATTCGACGATCTCTCCCCGTCCACCCAACTCGTGGCTCGGCGTCAGGTCGAGCCGGCTGTAGAAGTAGTCCTCGCACGCCGCGCGCGCCTGACGGCGGATGCCCTGGGATAACCCCGCGGCGCCGAGCGCGAAGACCGCAGCAGCGATCGCCTCCTCGAGCGTTCCGTGGCGGCGCGTCAGCTGCGCGGTGATCGCGCGACCGTGCTCCGTGTCGCGCGCCACCGATGAGCCGTCCAATAGAATCGACGGAGCGTCGTGGCGGCTGTAGCCCGCGCAGGCCCGCACCGCAGAATGAAGGACGATGAGATGGTCGCCCATTACACCAACACGGGCATTGGATCGCCGAGCGTCATCCGGATCGGACAGCTCGCCGAACGCGTGGTAGTAGCGCTGCCACGACTCAGCATCCTACGCACTACAGAACGACCCCGCCGCGTCTGAACGAGGACTCGAAATCCACACCGCCGTGGCGGGACGGGTGAGCGCCGCCATTCGACCAGCGAGCACTCTCGCTTTCGCGACGACCAGCAACAGCGCTTCCGTGACCCCTGACGTCCCGCCATGACCGTCGGTTTCGCCGCAAGCAGGGCGGGGCGAGTGGCGTGCAGAAACGGCGAGATACCTGGGTACGCCCCGGCGCCGTCGATCCGTGCACGAGGAGCCAACGGAGCGCGATCGGACGACTGCTAAGTCGCCATTCCGAACCCGAGTTCGGCGACCCCCGCCTGAGCAAAGCACTCGATCCCGGGCAGTCCCGCCTTGGTAGGCGAAGTAATACCTGGTTCACGACGCATTCGCGTCATGATCGGTGGCATCTCAGCATCGATAGCTACGACCCGCCGACAGTCGTACCCGGTGCCCCGGACGTCCGCCTCGAGCGGACGGCCGCTTCGTATTCGGGGCCGGGTGGACGTCGTGGTCGCGTTAGCGACGCGACGGTCGTCGTCGGTTGCTGGCGGCCGTGCGATCGCTTTAGCGCGTCGGGCCGGCTGGTCACGCCGGTTCGGCTTGTGTGACGGCCGGGATGAGTTGACCCGGCGGGGCCCCACTGTTTAGGTTCGCGGTCAACCTAGCCGAAAGGACTCATCATGTACAAGCGGGTCAGCCTCCGCGCGGGAGCTCTGTTGGTGCTCGCAGGCGCGGTGTTGTCGGGGATCACCTTCGCGGCCGTGAGACCGATCACGGGCGGCGCGCGGGCGAGCGCCCAGCTCAGCGCGGCTAGCACCGGCGGAAACCTGACTTATGCGCAGATACAGCAGGACGTGCTCAAGGTGCTCAAGACCAAGGTCGCCACCAAGCAGCTTTCGCAGACGTTTCTCGGAGCGCTCACTGCGGTTCAGTACCAGGCCAAGATCGACGCCGAGCTCCGCAAGCAGATCGAGACCTCCAGCCTCCGGACGACCCTGTCGAACGTGGTGGCGAGCCAGGGCTTCGTCCACCAGGGCCAGGAGCTCCAAACGCAGGTGCTTAGTCAGCTCAAGTCCTCGCCAGCGCTGTCGCAGCTGACCAAGAGCCTGGACCTGGCCGGCTATCTGAAGGCGTCCGCGACAGCGGCGAACAGCAACGAGCTGGGGGGCGTGCCGTCGAGCGACTACCTACAGGGGCCCGGCCCGACGAAGGTGGTCACCGGCCAGGGAGCCTCCACCGACGGCAACCCGGTGACCGTGGTGAACATCCCGACTCTGATGCACGTATCGGGGCTGTGGTGGCCGTCGGACGGCACCGCTCAGTTCACGCTCGTCAACGACTCGAGCAACCGGCTGGAGTACGGCGGGGACTTCACCGGCATTCCTTACGGGGATAACTTCTCGGGCGCGAACTTTGGCAGCGTCGGCCCGACCGACTTGTCGCCCGCCGATGGGTCACTCGCTCCACACGCCAGCGTGTCGTTCCAGATAACGCCACAACCGGCGCAAAGCTGCGACACCCCATCGCAGACGGTTCCGTACCGAGGCGAGGCCCACATCCAGGTAACCGCCCCCGGCGCGGATCTCGTCACGATCGATCTGAGCGCGTTCGTGAAGGATCCGGCGTGTGCTTCCGGTTCAGCGCTGCTGAGCGGCATGGCGATGGTCGCGCCCACGTAACATCAGCCCCCAACCGCAATGGGCTGGGTTGCAGAAGCGACGACCAACTCCGCTGCTCTCATGAGGAGCATGGGCCGGCGGCGCCAGTGCGACACGACTGCAATCGAACGGGGTGCTTCTCTCGTTTGAGTGGCTCATCGGAGTGGCGGGTTGATGGTTATGCCGGAGCAGCAGAGGTAGATGAGGGCGATGAGTGCTTGGGGTGAGTGGAATCCGTAGCTGCGGTGGGAGAGGAGACGGATTTTGTTGTGTAGGCCTTCGAGGCGGGCGTTGGTGAGGCCGAGGCGGATCGCGGCAAGGATCCCGGCGCGGTAGCGGCGCAGGGTGCGTGCCAGGCGGAGGAATGGTTTGAGCTTTGAGCGTGAGGCCCAGGCGAGCCAGGCGGCGAGGTGGGCGGGCGCGTCGGCGGGATTCTGGAGCTGGTAGAGGGCGCGGAGCTGTTCCTTGAGCAGGTAAGCGCGGTATAGCAGCCGGTTGGTGGCTTGGATCTGCGCGAGCGCGAGCTGTTGGCGGTGGTCGAGTTTCTCGGGCGCTTTGAGCAGCGCCCAGCGGGCGTGCTTGATCCATACCTCTCCTGCCTTCAGGTGGCCGCCCATGGTGTGGCTGTGCTGGCGGCGGACCTGGTCGACCGCGACGCCGGCGAGCGCGATGACGTGGAAGGGGTCAAACGCGATCTGCGCGTTGGGCAGCGATCGGCGGATCGTGCCGGCGTAGGGCTCTGACATGTCGATCGAGACCGCCCGGATCGAGTCCTTGCGATCGCCCAGCAGCTCGAAGAACTCCTCAAGCGTCGCGCCGGTGCGCCCCGGCGCGCTCCAGATAATCCCGCCGGTCTGGTGGTCGGCGACGTTGGTCAGGAAGCGCATCCCCCGCCGGTAGGAGATCTCGTCGACCCCGATCCGGACGAGGTCCTGAAGTCGGCGCTCGTCGAGGTGATCGGCGACCACGCGGGTGATGATCCGCCCGACCGTCTCCCAGGCGATCCGCAACAGCGCCTGGACTTGGCTCTTAGCCATCCGCTGGGCGCAGAACGCGACCAGATCCTCGAACTCGCGGGTGTGCCTCGCGCCACGGCGCGCCCACGGGACCGCCTCGACCCGCACCCCGCAATCCCGGCAATCCACCCGTCGCAGCTCGTACTCCAAAAAGCAGCGATGGCCGGCTAGATCCAGGTGCCGCCAGCGCCGCCACTGACGGTCGTGCATCCCCCGATACGCCTGCCCGCACCCCGAGCACGCGATCCGGCGACGGCGAAGCCGGACTCTCACGATCACCCCCTCGGCGCTCAGCCGGACCCCGGTCACGCTCGCGCCCCGGAGCGCCAGCAACCTGTTCAATGCCGTAGTGACGCGCACGCCGTCCCTCCTCTGAAGAGCAGCTGTTCTTGACAACCAGCAGCCTTCACCAAGGGCCGGCGGCGCGTCGATGCGTTCCGCGCAACCAGCGAAAAGAACCTCAACGACCCTGAACCCCGTCCTCAGCAGGCAAAACGACCATTCACCGTCAGCTCCGGCGGCCACTCAAACGCGAGAAGACCCTCGAACGGTTGCACTAGTGGCGTCTACCACGCGGTCGTGACCGCCCGGTGATGGCGAACTTGTGCGTTCGGCACAACCGGCGCGTCGGCCAGACGACCGGCAGGTGTCCCGGCCGCATTACCCCAGAGGACGAGCTGGGGAACTACGCCGAGGTGTCGGCGGACTTCTCCTCATCGCAGTTGCAGAAGTCCCGCTCGATAATGCCGTCCTCCGCCAAGCACCACTGGCCGGATGTGTGCAATCCATACATCCCGATAGCGGCCGAAAGGCCGGGGCGGTGCTCTTCCCCTAAGGACGAGGATCAGCGCTGTTGCGTGACCGCCGCTTTCTCCGTGAGCGGCAGCGCGTCCAGATCTTGATGCCGTCGTAGGGATTGCGGAGGTCCGGCCTCCCGATCAAACATCCCGTCGGACTCCATACCGCGCGCCGCTGCGCGCATCCTGGCGGCCGTATGGGACCGACCACGCGACCGGGGATACGGCGGCCCGGGCGTAATCGCTTTCACGATCCGCGCGCCCTCGCATCTGACGACCTCCTCTTGTGACCGAGGACCAGCCCGCCAGCACCGACACTGACGATCGCAAAGCCACGCATGCAATCGCCGGCTCCTCTGCGGGCCGTACGACCGCACCCGCGACATCGCGACCGCTGCGCACGCCGGAACCGAGCGTCGAGGCGGAGCCAAGGGCCCTCGAGACCGACTGGCTCTGCATAGATAGGCAGATCGCGATTCTGCACGCCGTCGCGCGCGCCCCGGCTTCGGCGACCGGCGGGGTCCGGGTGGCGAGGAGGGCACCAGGGCGGCATGGCCGGGCTTGGCCCGAGAGCGGCCACGCGGGCCGCGCTAAGCGCCCGCCCTTGACGGCTGCTCCGCCACAAGAGCGGCAGCGTCGTCGCCGGCGCACGGCGTAGGCAAGGCTGCTCTTGCTTCGTGCGATCGGAAGCGAGGCGGACTTTGCCGGGAGCTTGCATCGAACCGATGATTAGTGGGGAGTGTGCCAGCAGCGAGGATCGCTGTTGGGCATCTCACCGCATTCCTAGCTGGTATGTCTGTCGGGCGCCGACGGATGATCGCTCGCCTGCCGAAGCACTCGTCTGCGCTGGCGTGCGTCACGGTCGAGTCGTCGTAGTGAGTGTCGGATCGCTGGGCAGCTCAGGCCGACAGGTAGCGGACGACCGCCAGTACGCGGCGGTGGTCGTCCGCGCTGCTGCCGAGCCCGAGATCCTCGTAGATGTTTGACGTGTGGCGCACGACCGCCTTCTCGGAGACGTTGAGCTGCTCGGCGATCTTTACGTTGCTGCGTCCCTGGGCCATCAGCTCGAGCACGTCGCGCTGGCGGTCGGTGAGGCGGCTGACGGGGTCGTCGTCTGAGCGGTGGCGGTCGACCATCGCGGCGACGACCTCGGGATCGAGCACCGAGCCGCCGGCGACGATCCGATGCAGGTCGGCGATGAAGCGGTCGACGTCAGCGATCCGCTGTTTGAGCAGGTAGCCGACTCCCCGTTCTCCGCTCTCGAGCAGCTCGACGGCGTAGTCGCGTTGCAGGTACTGCGACAGCACTAACACCGGCAGCTCAGGCGTCCGCCGCCGCGCCTGCAACGCGGCTCGCAGACCATCGTCGGTGTGGGTTGGCGGCATCCGGATGTCGGCGATCAGCAGATCGGGACGGTGCGCGGCGGTCTTGCGCACGACGTCCTGCGCGTCGCCCGCGACGGCGACGATCTCGAAGCCGGCCTGCTCGAGCACGAGGGTCAGCCCGGCGCGCATCAGCGCCTGGTCCTCACCGATCACGACACGCACGGCAGCTCCACTCGCACGCTTGTGCCAGCGCCGAGCGCACTCTCGATCCGCAGCCCGCCGCCGAGCGCCTCGACGCGGTCCGTCATCGAGCGGATGCCGTCGCCACTGCCGGCGCCGCCGACTCCGTCGTCGCGCACGTCGATCCACAGCTGCTGGCCGTCGCGTACGAGCGTGACGGTCAGCTCGGTCGCGTGTGCATGCTTGACGGCGTTGACCATCGCCTCGGCGGCGACGAAGAAAGCGGTGCTCTCGACCGCCGGTGACGGCCGTCGCTCGAAACCAGCGACGCTGAGCACGACGCCGATCGGCATTCGATCGGCGAGCCCCTTGACCGCCGCCGGCAGGCCGCGCTCGGTCAGCTCCGCGGGCATCACCCCGTGCACGAGGGCGCGCAGCTCGTCGATCGCGGCCTCGATCCCCTCCCGCAGCTCGGTCGTTGAACCGCGCGCGACACCCGCCTGCACCGCCAGCAGCACCAGTCGCGACTGGAGCCCGTCGTGGAGGTCACGGGCGATTCGCCGCCGCTCGGCGTCGCCGGCCTGGACGAGCCGTGCGCGTGAGGCGCGCAGTTCGACCGTCAGGCGTTCGCGGTCGAGTGCGAGCGCGACGATTCGGGCTGCCTGGCGCACCTCGTCAGGTCGCGTTAGCAGCCTCGCGTCGTAGACGATCGCGCCGATCGTCGCGCCGGCGAGCTCGACCGCGACGACCCCCCGCCCGCCGCTCGCCGCCGGTGGGATCGCGGTGACGCCGGCCGAGTTGACCCAGCCTTCCTCGCCGGGCACGCGGAACAGCAGCTCGACCGTCTCATCACCGAGCGTCGCGGCGAGCAGGTCGGCCAGCTCGGCGCGACCCGCGTCCCCAAGCAGCGCGCCCAGATCGTCGATCTCGCCCGTGCGGGCGAAACCGCCGCGAGAGGCCGCCACGACGAACGCGACCGCGACCAATCCCAACACCGACAGCTGGATCGCCGCCCGCGTCAGCGGCGAGACGATGCCATCGCTGAGCGCCCCGCCGACGGGGACGATCAGCACCGCGATGATCCCGTACAACGACAGCGGCGCCAGCACCCGCCGCTGCTGCGGGGCGAGCGCGACCAGCCGCCGGGTGAGCAGCCAGCAGGTCGAAAGCACCACAATCACGCCGGCGGATCGCTGCGCCCACAGACCCGCTTCGACGAGGCCTGGGCGATCGGCGACCTGCAGCGGGCCGCCGGGCGCGAACAGGTAGAGCGGTAACTCTCCGATCAGCGCCACGGCGTAGGTGGCGAGTACGGTCGCGCGTGCGGGGCGGCTGCGCAGACGGCCCGACGGGAACGCCAGCAGCAGGTGGATCACGAGCGCGACCGGGACCGTCGCGACGACGAGGCCGATCGCGACGAGCGCCAAGACGTTCGTGTTGGACAGTCCGGCGAGCAGCCAAGCGAACGCGCCGGCTGTCATCAGCAGGCCCATCAGGCTCCCCGGCCGCCGCAACCACGCGACGACGCCGGCGCCGGCGTAGACCCACGCGACCACGACGAACAGCGCCGCCACCCACGGTGCGGACGGCCCCGGCCCGGAGTACATCAGCACCAACTCGACGACGCCGAGGATCACCGCCGCCGTGGCGACCTGACAGACGCTCAGCATGAGCGTCAGACGGCGTGCCGGCATCGTCGCCGATCGCGGCGCCGGAGCCGTCGCGGGAGCGTCCGGCTCGTGGCCGGCGCGGGGTGTCGGCGCTACCACGCGCGGCATCTCGATCAGGTCGTCTGCTGCGATCTGGCCAGCCTGACAGAACGATCGCCCGCCGCACAAGGGGATCTGGGTCCACATGCCGTCACAGAGTGGGTACGGCCGCTTCCCTGCCCGCCCGGGGTAGATCGTCCCGGGTCGCGAGGACCCGGACCGGTGATGATGGACCTGGGCCTATTTCGCCTTGGCGTCGCCTGTGTCGGCGGCTGCGAGGTGTCTGAGCGAAGCGCCCCGACTGATCAGGCGGCGGTGCGGGCAGTTCCTCAGCAATCCCGGAACGCCTTGCTGACCGAGCACGCTCCGAGCGCGATGGCAGCTCCCGGTGCCGATACGTGACCGGGTTACTGGATGACCTTCACCGTGATCGACGCTCCCGCGCCCGCTGAGCTGATCTCGATCTTCACCGCCGCGGTGTCTTTTATGGCCTTGTATTCGATGGTGTCGCCGGACTTGGTGGTCTTCTCTACCTGCCAGCCGCCCGACCGCAGCGCGTTCTCGTAGAACGCCGCGACCTTTTTCACAGAGTCGGGCGACGTCAGCACCGTTTTGCCGGCCCCGCCTATGTGTCTGCTGCTGGCGACGGTCGAAGGCTTGTACTCGGGTACAGCCTCGCCGGTCGTCGTGGCTGCGGCCGGGGTCGTCGCGACCGCGGCTGATGAGGGGCTGCTGCTGCTCCTGGTGGAGCTGGCGGCACTCGTGGTGGTCGCGTTGGTGATCGTTTTGTCTCCGCAGCCCGCGAGAACGAGCGTGGCGGAAACGGCGAGCAGGAGCAGTAGTCGCGTGTTCATGTCAGACCTCCATATTCGCGGGATCCTCCGACTCTGACCTAGATCAGTGGGTAAGGCCGGAGCGGGATGCTGATGGCTGATTTGACTGTCATGATCTCGGTCGCGACTGGGGTCGAGTGGGCAGTTGTGTGGCGTGGGGGCGGGATGGGCGTGTGTGGGGTGTGATTCGGGCAGCGTTCGGGGTCGCCGAGTTGGGCGGCGTTGGGGAGTGTTGGTCGATGTCAGCTGGCCGGCTGCGGGATGGTCAGGGACCGAGCGCGTAGATCGCCTGGAGTGTCGCCTTGAAGGTGTCGCTGTGGCGGAAGCCGGCCGGCGGGCGCAGGATCAGCCGCCGGCCGGTGCGCACGATCCGCGCGGGGATGTTGAAGATGAGGTTGCGAAGCGTTTTGGCGGCGCGGCGCAGCGGCGTGTTGTCGGGCGCGTTGCCGGATGCGCCGGCGGCGGGGCAAAGGTCGCAGCAGAACGCGGTCAGGTTGAGCGCCAGTAGCGCGGCGGTGAGCCAGACGCGGTTGGCGTGCTCATCGCCGGAGGGCAGATGCCGGAGTGCTTGGCCGAGCTTTGACTCCTTCAGGCGCTCTTCGATCTGCGCGCGGTGGCGGTGGAAGTGCTCGATCCATGCGGTCGGCTGCCAGTGGATGTCGGTGAGGATGAAGCTGTAGCCGTAGACGGACTCGATCTGCCCGTCGAGAGCCAACTGCAGTTGGTCGGGATTGATCGTCTTCAGGCGCCGGGAGCCTTTGAGCTTGGCGATCTCCTCGGCGGTGAACGTGACTCGGCGGATGATCAGTCGCAGCGGCTCGTGCTTCCAGCCATCCGGCCGGTAGCTCGTCTCGGCGACCTGCGCGCCTTGCATGTCCAGCGCGTCCTGCCAGGTGTCATCGCCGATTTGGGCGAGCGCCTTCCACATCGCTTGGCTGCGGGGCACCGAGACGGTGAACCGCGCGCGCTCGCAACGCAGCCGCTCGAGTAGCTCGAGCTGGTAGTAGGCGGAGTCGATCCTGAACGTGACGGGTCCGTGACCGGCGGGCAGCAACGACAGCGCGCGGGCGGCGATCCGCGCGCACTCGACGCCGGTCAGCTTCTCGCGGTTGCCGGCGACCAGCTCGCTGGTCAGCGCCCGGCCGCGCTGCGCCCAGAACGCCGCGTGCGGCGCGTAGCTCAGCTGGCCCAGGCGGTTGCGCGCAGCGCCCTGCTTGCGGCGGCCGTACACCTCGATCACGGTCGCGTCCAGGTCGACCGTCACCGACTCGCCCCGATCGCGGCCAAGCGCGCGGTCCAACTGCTCACCAACGCGTGCCGCGGCGCGCTCGACCCGCTGGCAATGCACGCGCCGGAAGTCCTTGGCGCGTTGCAACGCCGTCGCTGCCGACGGCGGCTGGCCAACGATCCGCAGCCCGCTACCCGCCTGATCGGCGCGAACCTCCTCCAGATCGGAGAAGAACTCGCCGCCGACAAGCTGCGACTCGGCGACCGAGACCAACAGCTGCCCCGGCGAGAGCCCCCGCCGGCGGACCTTCACCGGTCGCGCCCGACGCTCGACCGCCAGCTCCGCATCGATCAGCTCCACCAGCCGCAACCGCCTGGCCAGCTCGCCGGTCACCGCCAGCCCCGCATACCGGACAAGCGACGGATCGTTCTCGCCGATCAAAATCCGTCCGCGCCGCCTGCCACCGTTAACCGCCGTCACCCCCAAGGTGACCTCCCGTCACTCACGCTGGCAGGCTTCAGCACCCCGCCAGAGTTACACACAGGTCAGACGGAAAGCCCCGTGTTTGCGGGGCTTTCCGCAGTCAGACAGCGATCAACCGCTCCAACACCAGCCGCAACGGGCCACCCCTCGCTGCGCCGCTACCCACTGATCTAGGTCTGAGAAGAAGCCCACGACTTGACTGTGTCCTCGCCGACGTTGCGCAGGGCGTGTGCGACCATTGCGGGGATCACGGCGACGACGACTCGGCGAAGTCCTATCCATCTAGCCCCCGCATCCCCGGTGGCCCCTGGGACCGTCCCTTGCCGCGGCCTTTCGGCATCTCGGCGAGCCAACGCCCGCCGTGCTCCGCGGAATCAAACTCTGACGTCATCTACCGGACGCGAAGCACAGCGAGCACGTACACGGACCGCACGAACCGTACGAACGGGACGATCGCGGCGGTCCCCCGGGCACGCTTGCTGCGGCCAGTTCGGGTGTAAGCGGTCAGTCCAGCCTTATCCGGGAAGGTTCGGCGCCTGGCTGGGCGCCAACAGCGCACCGACGCGATTGAAGATTTGCTGCGCGTATGACACTCCCACGACATCCTTCGGACCCGGCGAGCTGAAGATGACTATGGCGATCTTCCTGGACGGCAAGTAGGCGATCACCCCGCTATAGCCGGGGATGCGTGGATTCGTGAGCACCCACCCGTTGCTCACCCCGAGGCCCATCCCGTAATAGAACTTGTCTGAGGTGAAGGGGCCGAGTCCGACATTCTGCGGCCCTACCTGGAGCGCATGGGCAGCCGGCGATAGCAAAGAACCTTTGCCGAGGGCCTGAACCCACTTGCCCAGGTCGCCCAGCGTCGAGTAACTATCGCCGGCGTACGTGATCCAGCTCGGACTCCAGAAAGTGGCGTCCTCGTAGACGCCGCGCTCGGAGTCGTAACCGTGCAGAACCGGAGAAGGCATACTCGAGCTCGTCGAGTTGCCCGTCTGCCGGAGACCGAGCTTGTCAAAGATTTGCGCGCGCAACAGCTGGGGCAGGGGACGACCGCCAACCCGTTGCAGGATCTCGCCCAGGAGTACGAAGTTAGTGTCCGAAAACGCCCAGCTTGTCCCTGGGGCAAAGAGCTTCGGCTCGCTGACGCCGTAGTTAATCAGCTGTCCGGGTGTCCAGTGCTTGAACGGGTTGGCGTAGAGGAGCTTCTGAAACTTCGGGTTCGAAACGTAGTGGGGGTAACCCGAGGTGCTCCGCGCGAGCATCCCGACCGTCACGTTGTGGGACCGGGGGAGCGACGGGAACCACTTTGAGATCGGGTCGTTCAGGCTGAGCCGCCCCCGCTCGACGTACTGCAGGAGCAGAGTGGTCGTAAAGGTCTCGTTGACGTTCCCGATCCGAAAATGGTCGGCGGTGGTCGCCGCCACGCCGGGTTGGGCTTCCCCGACTGCGCCCGTCGTCAACGGGCGTCCGGCGATCCAGACCCCGAACTCGGTGGAGCTGAGTTTGTACCTGGCGCTCAGGGATCGAACCGTCCGGGCGATCTCCTTGCCGCTCGGCGTCGCGGCGCTCGCACCCTGGGTGCCACCCACGAACAGCACCATCGCGGCACCGAGCAGAACTCGAGCCCACTTACTCCTGATTGTCCTTATGTATCGAAAGTGTGTTTTCATGCGCCCACTCCCTAACACGATGTCTACCTCCGTTCAGAGGGGCAATAGCCGCCCCAGTGGCTTCCTGCCGGTCCCAGGCAGGCGAGAACCTACACCAACAGCAAATCCGCGCCCAACCGTCCCCTACTCGGGAATGATCAGGATCTTCTTGGAGCCCTTCTTGCAGGCAACCTCGTAGCCCGCCCCGACCGGCACCGTGAGCTTCACGCAACGAAAGCCCCTGGACCGGTGCTTGCCCTTGATCCACGACCTGGCGACGTTCTTGGCTGTCTTACAGCTGACCTTGCCCTTGGTCATGACCGCCAGGTTGTGATTGACGTTTCCGCACTGGTGCACCTTCGTCCTCTGTGAATGCGCGACCGCGACCGCCGGCACGGCCAGCACTGCGGTGATCGCCAGGAACATCACGATGTTGCGCAGCAGTGCTCCGGACCGCCTAACTCTGCGCGGGCCACGATTCGCATTTGCCCGCTGATTGATCGACTGCATACAGGCCCCGTCCTAACCCGGCATATGTATAAATTATCCGACGTAACACCACGTACCTGCTGAGGCGTCGGTGCCCGGGATACACCCACACCGCCAAGAGTCTCACACCTTAACACCGCATTGGACGGGTGACCATGGACCTAGGTCTATTCCGCGGCTGCGCCGACTGTGGCATCGTGACGGACGCTGGGGCACACACGAGAGGTCCGCATACGCATGAAGATCGGGCTGACGCCCAGACGATCGGGCCGCTGACGGCGCGGGTGAATCGTGAACAGCAGCTCCGCCCGCTTCGTTTGCGGGCGTGCGGATTCGCTACACGTCTGCGTCCGCGGCGCGGGTCGCGTTCCGGGGTGGGTGGGCCGCGGCCTGGACGAGCGCTACGAGCAGTTCGACAGCTTGGGTTCGGGTGATTTGGTTTCTTGCCACCGAGCTGACGCAGGCCGCCGCCGCCGACGGCTCGCTGATCTCCGGGCTCGAGCGGGCGCTCGTCGTGCTGCTCGGGGCCGGTCGCGTGGTCCGCGTCAACGGTCACCCGCCTCTGCCGTGTGCGTGGGAGCGACTCGCTGCCGGTGTGCGATCCTGAGAGTCGAGGATGCGCGAACACGTGCTGTAGGTGGCGATTTGCGATCGATCAGAAGCCAGATACGGGTGGGTGACAGCCACCGTCGGCGCGGCGAGCGTGGTCTACGACGCCATCGATCAGTGCGCCCCGGCTCTTGGCCCGGGGGGCGGCGTCGGCCTCGGAGCGCTGGGATGAAACTAGTACGTCTGCCGAGATCGCGCCAGCGCGAGAGCGCTGGGCCGGCGACACGTCCGTGTTTTCCCGAGGCGCGAGACCGCGGTGGGCAGGACGCGGCGACAATCCGAGCTGGCGGACGCCGAGGCGCGGGGCGGGTGACGCTGGAGTACGACAACGAGATCGGTCTTGGTCTCGTCACGCGAACCTGGGACACGGCAACCGATGGCACAGGGAGAACGGGCGTGGGCGTAGGCGTGGTTGCGGCCGTCTCGCTGGCGCCGAGCGCGCACGACCTGTCGGTTCGGTCCGATCGGGCCGGGTTCATCTTGCTCGGCGCGTTCCTGCTCTCGTTCGTTCTGATCCGGATCAGCACCAGGTTGATGCGCAGCCCGAAAGTGCCATGGTGGCCCGGGCAGCATCGAGACCGGGGGTGGCTTGCACGTGCACCATCTCGTGTTCGGGATCGTGCTAATGCTGCTGTGTGGTTTCCTGGCGATCCCGTTCTATCTGCCGAACCCATGGTGGGACCTGGTCGCCGCGGGATTCGGGGTCGGCGCCGGGCTGACCCTGGACGAGTACGCGCTGTGGCTGCACCTCGACGACGTCTACTGGGCGGAGGAGGGTCGCCGCTCGATCGACGCGGTGATCATCGTCGCGGTGCTCGGCGGGCTGATCCTGCTCGGCGCGCGGCCGCTGACCTCGAGCGACACCAGTTCGGCGATTGGGGTCGCGGTGGCGGTCATCGTCGTGCTCGCGCTCTGCGGAGGCGCGCTCCTGAAGGGCCGTACGACGCTCGGCATCGTCGGACTTGTGTTCCTGCCCGTCGCGTTGTGGGGGCTGGTTCGGCTTGCGCGTCCGCACTCGCCGTGGGCGCGCTGGCGGTACCCGGCCGACGGCAAGCGGATGCAGCGCGCGATCGCGCGCGCCGAACGCCAGCAACGGCGCCATCGCCGCTGGGAGGACCTGATCGGAGGGGCGCCGAGCATTCCGAGTCCGGTCACGGCGGCCGCGCACGATCTCACCGTCGATCCCGAGGAAGCGATAGCCGACGCCGGTGGAGAGGACCGCGCCGCCCAATAAGTCTGATCTGGCCCGCGGGCCAAAACTGCCCGAAAGAGACGCAAGCTACGCATCATCGGGGCGCCTGCTGCCACGGTTCGTGGGAAGGAAGAAATGAGACGATCGCGACCCGTCGACTGACCGTCGCTGGCTGACAAAACGCTCCGTGCGCTGCAGCTGCGCGCCGGGATGCCCGCCCGACCGCGGCCGGTCACGTCGGTAGAAGTGGTGTAACGAGCGCCGCGTACTGGTTTCGACCACGCCTTGCGTTGCACGCTGCCGCCGACGCGGATCTCAGCACCAGGGCGTCTAACAACACAACCGGGTAGACGTCCCCAAGCAGGCGGGTCTGCCACGCCCGAGCGTCGTCCATGACCGCGTCGGTCACCCGCGAGATGAGACCGCGGCCGACCTTGACCCCGTAGATCCCCATCCCAGAGCGCAGAGCCAGAACTCTTGCCCCTCCAGCAGCGCCATCGCCATCGTCAGGCGGGTCCGATCGCGGAGCGCTCTCGCCGTCGCAGCCTCCCGGCCGGCCACAGCGCAATCAATCCCCGGGCGGACCTCCGCGCGGGCAGGTCCAGACAGGCAAGCGAGTAGCCTGGAGCTCTGAGTTCGCCACCGGCCGTCGGGGCCATGAGCCGCCAAACATCTCCGAAGCACCAGACGTGGGTCTCTCGGCCGAGAATAGGAGTCGTCGTGAAGAAAGTCTTCGAGCTTTTGCTGTGCATCCTGCACCCAATCGCGGTCGTGCTGATATGGATCAACCTCGCGTACAGCAATGACATCGGATTGATCGCGAAACTCGCCTGGGGGATCGCCGCGATCATCCCATTCGTGCCCTTCGTCTACGTTCTCACCGGCAACGACCTCATCTAACCCTGCAAGCGCCGCAGAGCGCTACGTCACGCTTCCCGTGGCCGACAGACTCCAGCTGCCAAGCCAAAGACCTGGTTCCGCCAGCTCGGTATCGCTCGGCGTCCGTCCATGGACGGATTGCGGTGTCAGGCTGGCGGGTAATCGCTCTCACCGCCGGGCGCCGGGGTGCTGGGGAACGCGATGGGTTGATTGAGCAGTCGCTCGAACTCGTTTCCGAGCGCGGCGGTGAGTTGCTCGGAGGTTTGCTCGAAGAGGGACCGGAACCCGGGTAAGGTGGGCGTTCGACCGGCGTCCACGGCGGTGCGTGCGCCACCAAGCAGTCGCGCGGCCTGGCGGGGATCTTCTTGCGCGATCGAGGCCGCGATTCCCTCGAGGCAGACGAGTGGTCGTTTCCGGAGGCTTGCCCACCGTCACTGCCGTCGACATACAGCCGACCGGCACCGGTGACACGGCGGACGTGACGCTGCACCTGGGGAATGGCGACCGGACGGTCCCATACCGGAGCGCCACATGGGGCGGTGCCAAGCTGCCCGACAACGTTCACATCCAAACCATCTGCAACGTGTCGCACCCAGATGAGCCAAATGACGACATCGTGCTCGGCGACTACCGCGAGTTTCTCCTAACGGGCCGGACTCCACGCAGACTGCCACGCGCAAATTGCACGGGTCAGGGAGGAATCGACCGCACCGAGACGTACAACAACTTGCCCTTGGCGCCGCTGTCGCCAGATAGGACACTCGGCGGCGAGACGGCCCAGCGGCACCAGGCGTGACAAGGCTCTCGATCGACCCCGCGACACGAAGTGTGAGCGGAGCCCGAATCTTCAGCCCGCTCACGGTGACGTTTGCCCGCCCCCGAGGACGAGGCGCACTTCCTGCAGGCCTTGATGCGCGGGCTCGGCCTCGGCGTCGTGATGCAGTAGGACGGCTGCGCTACGCCCGGCCTCGCCTACGGCCACAACGGCGGGGGCGACGGCTACATGTCTTCCGTGCAGGTCTCGCCCGAAGGCAATCGCGTCGTCGTCGTGCTCGTCAACGGCTACGGCGCGAGCAGCGCGGCCCAGGACCAAGGGAGCGAGACGCTGTTCAACACGATGCAGCGCCCGTACTGCACAAGATGAGGCCCCAACGGCGGGTGTTCGGCGGGCCCGACCTCGACGTCCGAAACGATCAGACGCCCGCCTCGTCCCCCGCGGCGAGCTGGCTGCCTTCGGCCCAGCGCCGATTGGCCCGAGCCGTCAAGCGGGGCGGTGGTTACACGGCCACCCGGCTCGCGTCTCGGGTCGCCTGGGCCTCCGACCGTGAAGTCGCAGCGAGAAAGTTCGAGGCCCATGGTGCGAGGTCGACATACAGGCCCTCATCTGCGAGCTCGTCGCCGTCGCGGTCGAAGGACTGGTCGGTCAGCGTGTCGCTCAGCTTCCAGGCGCAGCCCCGCAGCTCCTCGCCCCACGGGACGTGTACCCGCGCTTGCGCGGGAGCGTCGGATAGGTTGACAACGACGAGGTGGCGCGAGCGCGGGGTCGACCAGCACCAAGCGACTAGTCGGCGATACGAGTCGTTGTCGGGCCAACCGGTGCAGTCGCACAGGTGCCAGTCCCCGTCGCGGAGCTCGGCATCGGCTATCGCGCGCACCAAGCGCTCGTAGAACGAGCGCAGGTCGTCGTCCGCCGACTCGTCCGGCCCTCGGGAGAGAAACACGGGGATGCGCGTCCGGCGACCCTCGAATTGACCGTCGTGATAGAGCCGGGCTCCCTGTAGGGTGGACATCACGACTGCGGCAGCACGCGCCTTGGCGGGTTCGAAGGTCGCGGCCGCGCGCGGCTCGTCGTGATTCTCGATGAACCGGATCAGGCCTTCCTGATAGGCAGGATCCGCCCGCAGATGCCCGGTCACCGACTCCGCATTCTCGTGCACGAGTCGGTCATACAGGCGCTTGTCGTAGCACAGGTCAAAGCCCTGCTGCTGGAGCGTCCATTCCATGTCCCAATATGCCTCGGCCATGAACAGGAAGTCCGGATATGCACCCTTGATGCGGCCGATCACCGTCGGCCAGAAGTCGGCTTCCGGCGCTGGGCCGGCGCGCCCACCCCAAGTACGCGCGAACACCTCGTTGATCATCAGCATCGCCATGTCGCAGCGCAGCCCGTCGCACTGCTCGCCCACGCCGATCAGCATCTCCGCGACCGCATCGCGAAGCGCGGGCGCATATGCGTTCAGCTGCACCACGTCAGGCCACGGCGGGAAGTACGGATCGCGCCCCTTGGCGACGATCCCACTGGCGGTCCGCACGAACGCCTCTGGGTGCTCGGCCAGCTCCTGCTCGCTGCCTGGCAGAAAGCAGTCGGGGCGCTCGGTCAGCCAGGGATGGTCCGGGGCGACGTGATTGGGCACGTAATCGAGGATCAGCGCCACGCCTCGGTTCGCGAGCCGCTCGCGGGCGGTGGCCAGGCCGGATGCTCCGCCGAAGCGCTCGTCCACGACGTAGTCGCGCACGCAGTAGGGCGAGCCGATCACGTCCTCTGAGCGCAGGTCCGGCAACGCGGCTCGGTTGCCGGCGTCTAGCTCCGGATCCGACAGCGCGATCTGAAGGCCGGCCGGACTACGCTGCCACACGCCCATCAGCCAGACCGCGTCGATCGGCAACGCCGACAGAGCGTCCCACGCAGCATCCGGGACCCCGCCCAGCTCGAGCGGGCGACCGCGGGCCCGGCCGAGCCGCTCCAGCCAGACAGCGGTGTTGATCTCGTAAACGGTGGGGCGGGGAGGCAGTCGCATACCGGGCCGATCAGTCGAGGGCGGGTGCGGCGTGTGCGCGCACGATGCCGGCGAACAGGGGCAAGAGCGCCACGGTACCGGTCCAGCCGGTCTGGTGACTGGCGCCGATGCCGGCACCGTTGTCGCCGTGGAAGTACTCGTGGAACAGGAGCAGGTCGTGCCAATGAGGGTCGGTCTGGAACTTGTCGATTCCACCGAACACCGGCCGCCGGCCGTTCTCATCCTCGGTAAACGTCGTCATCAGCCTCGAGCCGAGCTCGAATGCGACCTCGAGCAGATTCTTCTCATTTCCAGAGCCCGTCGGACACTCGACCTTCAGCCGATCGCCGTAGTAGCCGTACAGCTGAACCAGCCCGCGCAAGATGACCAGGTTCATCGGGAACCACACCGGACCGCGCCAGTTGGAGTTGCCCCCGAACATGCCTGTGTCGGACTCCGCGGGTAGGTATCGGACTTCGTAATGCTGCCCGCCCCAGTCGAATTCCACCGGGTGCTCGAGGTGGCGGCGGGAGATCGCGCGGATCCCGTGCGGGCCGAGGAACTCGTCCTCGTCGAGCATGATCGACAGGATGCGCCGCAGTCGCGCCTCGTCGACGAGCGAGACGATCCTGCGACCGTCCGGATTGGGGCCAGGTCGATTAGCGAGCGCCGGGATCGAATCGGCGAAGCGGTCGGCGAACGTAACCACGGTTTCGAACAGCTCCGGGTGGCGCTCGATCAACTCGCCGTCGAACACGGTCGCTGCGCACATCGGCAACAGCCCGACGAGCGAGCGGACCTTGAGCTGGAACGTCGAGCCGTCGGGCATTCTCATTACGTCGTAGTAGAAGCCGTCCTCCTCGTCCCACAGAGCCGTATCGCTGCCAGGAGGGTTCATCGCGATTGCGATCCACACGAAATGGGCCGCGAATTTCAGACACATGTCGAGGTAGAGCGGGTCCTCCTTGGCGAGCTCGGCCGCGATCTGGAGCATCCACTGGCAATAGAGCGCCATCCACGCGGTGCCGTCCGCCTGCTCGAGCGTGCCGCCGCCGGGCAACGGGGCCGACCGATCGAAGATCCCGATGTTGTCGAGACCCAGGAATCCGCCCTGGAACAGGTTGCGGTCATTCGGATCCTTGCGGTTGACCCACCAGGTGAAGTTCGACACGAGCCGGTTGAACACGCGCGCGAGAAACTCGCGATCGCCCTCTCCGCGAATCTCCGCTTCGCGCTCGTATACGTAAAGCGCGGCCCACGGCGTCACCGGAGGATTCACGTCGCTGAAGTTCCACTCGTAGGCCGGAATCTGGCCGTTGGGGTGCATATACCTGGTCCTCAACAGCAGCTCGATCTGTTCCTTGGCGAAGTCGACATCGACAATCGACAGCGGCGCAGTGTGGAAGGCAAGATCCCACGCCGCGAACCACGGGTACTCCCACTTGTCGGGCATCGAGATGATGTCGCCGCAGACCATGTGGAACCACTCCGTGTTGCGCAACCCCCTCGGTGAGCTCGGGTCCCATGGATTGATTCCGTGCTCGCGCAGCCAGCGGTGCACGTCGTACTCGTAGTACTGCTTCCCCCACAGGAGCCCGGCCAACGATTGGCGCATCACGAGCGCGCCGTCCGCGTCGAGCGTCGGCGGGATCACCGTCTCGTAGAAGCGATCGGCCTCGGTTCGCCGCGCCTCGATGACGCGGTCGAACTCGGCTCCGAGCGCCTTGGCTCCAGAAGTTCGGGTCGCCTGGTTGGCGCTCGCCGCGGTCAGGCGCAGGCGGATCGACACGCTGTCGCCAGGGGCGATCTGAAGCACATGGTGCGCGGCCACCTTGGTGCCGGTCCGCTCCGGGTTGACCGCGCCGGCGGCGCCGGCGACGACGAACTCGTTGATGCCGTCTTTCACGTACGGCGAGGCGTTCGGCACTCCGAACAGCCACTGGTTGTTGGTCTCGTTCTCGCAGAACAGCAGCTGCGCGGAGGCGTCGCCGCGCAGCAACCAGTCGCCGAGCTCGTCGTGCGACGCGCGCACGGTCGCCATCTCACCGCCGTCCTCGACGGCCGCCAATCTTGGCTTCGGGGTCTCGTCACCCCACGACCACGTATTCCGGAACCACAACGTCGGCAGCAGGTGCAGGGGCGCCGGGTCACGGCCGCGGTTGTGGGCGGTGACGAGCATCAAGATGTCGTCGTGCGCCGCCTTGGCGTACTCGACGATCACATCGAAGTAGTGATCCTCGTCGAAGATGCCAGTATCGAGTAGCTCGTACTCCATGTCCTGCTTGCCGCGCTGCGCGTTTGTGCGCACGAGGTCAAGGTACGGGAACTCGCGCTGGGGGTACTTGTACTGGCACTTGAGGTATGAGTGTGTCGGGGTGCTGTCGAGGTAGAACCAGTACTCCTTGACGTCTTCGCCGTGATTTCCCTCGCTGTTGTTCAGCCCGAACATACGTTCCTTGAGGATCGGGTCCGCGCCGTTCCACAGTGCGAGCGCCAGACACAGCCGCTGGCGCTCGTCGCAGATCCCGGCAATCCCGTCCTCGCCCCAGCGGTACGCCCGGGACCGCGCTTGGTCGTGCGAAAAGTAGCTCCACGCGTCGCCGCCCTGGCTGTAGTCCTCGCGGACCGTGCCCCACTGGCGCTCGGAGAGATACGGCCCCCAGGCTTTCCACCCGACGCTACCGGTCCGCGCTTCCTCGAGCCGCTTGTGCTCTTGGGTGCTTCTGCCTGTTGTCGCCACCGACCCTCCAAGGTGTTCGTCGTTTTGGGGCACATCGTCGCTCGCTACGGCGCAGTTCGCCTCGACCCGAACGGCGATCGGAACCTCCTCGGGAGCAGCTCGCGGATGTCTGAGGCAGCCATCATCCTCAGCGAACCGACGATTCCGGTGAACGACTTGTGAATCGTCGGCTGACCGGCTTGAGGATCTCGTCGAACAGGCCGACCGCCGGGCGAGCCACCTCAGGGTGGAGGCTCGAGCATCAGCGCACCGGGCCCGCGGAATCTGACGAACCAGGACTGGCCCTCCACCGCTTGTCCGCGAGCAACAACAACAGCGCCGTGGGAGCACGGGTGCGACGCCTAGCCAACGCAGGCCTGGCCGCCCTTGGGCCTGCGTCGTTGCCGGCGTGGGCAGTCCGTGCCTGGCCTCCGTAATCATCCGATTCACCTGACGGACGGCGAGCGCGGGGGACATCTACACGTATGTCTCGCGACGCCTGGGCTCGGTGCGGCACGCGCGCTTCGCGCTCGCGCTCGCGCTCGCAGGCCGCCAACCAAACCGCGCAGGCGTGCCGGTGAACAACGATCCTTCGTCGGATCCTCGCCGTCGACGCTCTGCGCTGTAGAGCGCAACCGCAGTCACCGGGCTGGCGGGAGCCATCTCGACCGTCGCGGCGATCCACGAGCCTGGCCGTGAGCAAACGAAGGGAACATCTCGCTTGGACTGACGCCAAGTTGGCCGGGCGTCGGTGATCTCAGTCAGACGATGAGGGGTCAGGACTGCAACCGACCACGGCCTGCGCGCCCCGTCGGGCCCTCAGTCGCCGGCCGCCAAATCCTGCTCGCACTCGTCGGCGGCAAGGTCTCGTTCACAAGTGCGTTATCCGGTTCCAGGGTCCTGAGGCATCGAAGGCCAAGGACTTCCTGGCGACATTCCAGACAACGATCCGCGTGAGCCCGTATCGACCTTAGCTCAAAACCCCACCGTACGCGCTGACAAGGTGGCGGACTGCTTCTCGATCGGAGCGACGCTCTGGTGCGGCGGTCAGGGCGCGTGACTTACTCGGTGCTAGCGGGCTCTGTGTCTCCGCTCAACTTCTCCGCCGGCAGAACATGGAGGAACGCGTAGGCGCCAGCGGCTCCTCCGAGGAAGTCCGCAAGCAGGTAGATCCAGATATTGCTCCACTTGAACAGACCGGTGACCATCGCGCCTACGGCGATGGCGGGGTTAAACGCGCCGCCGGAGATGCCGCCAACCGCGAACGCGCCGACCACGACGGTGAACCCGATCGCGAGCCCGTAGAACGAGTTCCCTTCGGTCCCCTTCGCGGTCGCGACGTTCAGCACGACCCACGCGAGCGCGAACGTGAAGAGGAACTCGGCAATCAGCATCCTGCCCGGGCCAGCGACAATCGCTGCCGCCTCATGACCACCGACTACCCGGACCGTTAGGCCAGCGAAGATGGCCGCGACGAATTGCGTGATCATGTAGGCGCCGTACTCGTTGCGACTCATCCTTCCCCTCAGGAGCACTGCTGTGCTGACGGCAGGGTTGAAATGGCCGCCGGAGATGTGGCCACCGGCGAAGACCATCACCATCAGCGCCGATCCAATTGCGAGCGGCGCGAGCGCCCCGGCGCCCGCCTTGTTGGTTGCCATCCCGACGGTGAAGACGAAGATGAATGTCCCGATGAACTCAACGACGAGCTTGCGGTCGAGCGGATAGCTCATTGCTGCCCCCTCCTAGCCGAGGCGGTCACAGACTCCGCTTCTTTTCGACCCCTGCAAGGATGGACCTTCCGCAACCTCACTTCTGCACGAGGACGCGCGGCGAGGATCGGCGTGCCGAGGGCGCGTGCAGAGTCGAAGGAGAAGGCCCCGCCTAGCAGTAATGTCGGATCGAACCGGGTACGGCCAGAGGCCACGAAGCGCCACACCTCCATGATGCAAGCGGCAATCACCATCCATTGACACAGGGCGGCGCAGCTGCTGCGTTGGGCTAGATCCGATGGTCTTGATCGAGACTGGTGTTCTCGAAGGCCGCGCTAGCCGGGGAGCCCACGCCCAGTTCTAGTCAATTGGACGATCTCCACAATTGCTGACCGAGCAACTCGCGGCCAAGCGCCTCACCCCGTCAGCGGGTGAGCGGCCCGGCTACCGGCCGCCCGCGCCAGCGTGAGCACCGCGGGCGAAGTAGTCCTCAGGAGGGAGCGGCTCCGACGCCACATCTGCGATGGTCGCTAAATCCAGCGGTAGTCTCGGCCAAGACTTCTGCCTCTGAGGATGGCCCCCTCGACGCTGGGGACGTTCTTGCGCGCGTTCACGTTCGGGCGTGTCCGCCAGCTCGATCACGTGTTGGATGTCACGCTTGCGCGTGCGTGGGAGGCGGGCGCGGGCCCGGGCGAGGTTCCGTTGTGATCGGTCTGGACAGCTTTATCGGCGAGGTCTACGGATATGAGAAGCAGGGTGCCGGCTACGGGTACACCCGCAAGCTCGGGTATCACCCGATCATCGCCACTCGCTGCGACACCGGCGAGGTGTTCCACATCCGCAACCGCAAGGGCAAAGCGAACACCCAGCGCGGCGCCGAACGGTTCGTCGACGAGCTCCTCGCCCGCGTGCGCCGCACTGCCCATCGGGGCCTGATCATGTTGCGCGCCGACTCCGGGTTTGAGAACCACAAGCTGATGCTCGCGCTCGAGCGCCAAGGCGTGGAGTTCTCGATCCCCGTCAAGCAAACCGCCACGATCAAGGCGTTGATCGACGGGATCGCAGAGCAGCACTGGACCGGGGTGCCGGACTATCCCGAGACCGGAGAGGCGCACATCGCCGAGACCAAGCTCGGCCCGTGGCGACTGATCGTGCGCCGCACTCGGCTCCTCGGCGCGCAGGCCGAGCTGTGGCCGGACTGGCGCTACCACTGCTTCGTGATCAACCGCACCGTCCCGATCCTGATCCCCGATGTCGATCACCGCGATCACGCCACCGTCGAACTCACCATCCGCGATCTCCGCGCCCGTCCAGACCGCCCACGCCCGCCGCTCTCATCTCCTCGCGATCCCCGGAAGGCTCACCCGCACAAGCCGCCGATGGACCCTCCGCCTCCCCGCGCGCTGGCCATGGAAGACCGACTTCACCACCGTGCTCGACGCAATCCGCGCGCTGCCCGCGCTCGCCTGACCAGCACCAGCGACCCCCGCAACACCCCACATCACCACCACGCCGACACCGGCCGCTCGACCCCGCCCGAACACCACGCCCCACGTTTCCGCGGAAACGCTTCGGCACCCGAAACCAACCTCAGCAGCCGCGAACACGCCGACACACCAACAGAAACCCGTCCCACCACGCTCCCTCACCCACCCTCGCAGTTACCACCAACCCGAATCGGTGGTTCCAGGCCTAAGGCAGCTTCACCGAGACTGTCGGTTGACCGCCGAAGCAGGCGCCCGACCTGAAGTAATCGTCGCTGTCGAGGCTCTCGCTTGAGACGATTTGCACAAGTGCCACGCCGCCGCCGCGAAGGGCGCCGCTGCGCTTCCCCAAATCGTCCTGAGCATCAGCGACGCGGGCTTCGAGGCCGGTGGCTCCTAGGCCACGGGAGCGACAGCCAGGGGTGCTTGCGAGTCGTCGCGGATCGGCTCGGCGGCAAGCACACCGGCACTCCCGCTCGTGTGGCAGAGCGGGGCTGCGGACTTGCCGGCGAAGGCGGCCACAGCCGACGCCACGGCCGGGTCTCGCAACTGGCGAAACGCACGTCTCCTGCTTCCGCGGTTGGGCCGCCCTGCCTTCGTGGCGAGGCGGCTTCTCGAAGGCGACCTTAGGTATGTGTGCGACCGAGAGTCAGGCGGGGAGGTCGCGGGCGACCCGGTGGGGGCGCTCGGGCGGCCGGTCGCAGCGTGCCTTGCGATGGCATTGGCTTGCTGGGCTTCCTCGGATGTCGCCGGTCTACCAAGCGTTCGAGAAGAAAACCGCAACTATGAGCTCGCCGACGGCGGTGGTGGAGCGGCACAGGGCCGACCACACTCACCACCTCGGTCCAGCCCACCACTTCGCGCTGCTCAACCACTCCCAGGTGTATGAACGCCTTCGCGAGTGGCTCCAGCACCCCGCCGGCGAAGGCGAGACGCGCCCGGCAAGCGGACTCACGCTTACGTAATAACCGCTTGCGCACGTTCAAGGGTTACGACTACCACGTTCCACGATCTCACACGCCGGCTCGACGGCCGCGAGCTGCGCCGATTTGATTTACGGTAGCCTGAACATGCGGGCTTGGGTGTAGGTCGAAAGGGGCGGACGGTCGATATGACGTCGAGATTGTCGTTGGTTTGGCGCGGTCGGGATCGACCGACGTGGCGCCTGTTCTCGCAAGCGGTATTGCTTGCCGCCGCCGCGATCGCGGTCCAGGCGGTGCTCGCCGTTGGTCCCTCCGCCGCGGCCGCCCGCGGCCGTGGGTCAGGTCTCGTGCTACACGTCAGCGCGGCACGCAACTCCTACGCCGTCGGCGACCAAGTCCGGCTGAACATCTCTTTGATCAACCGGACTGGCGCGCGGGTCTGGGTCGATCACCTCGCCGATGGAACGGTCCAGATCGAGCGTTTTACGCGCACGGCACCGGGCCGCCACGCTAGGGCCGTGACGGTGCAGCCAAGGATGAGCACAGTCGACTTCGACGAGGGACTTGGCAGCCTGCTCGAGCAGGGCCTCGGGGCGGTAGCGCCCGGCTCGACGGTGCACGAGAGCGAGCTCTCCGGCCCGTTTCCCGGCGGCCAGGCGCTGTACGGCGTGGACGGTGCCGGCAGCCTGCCCGCGCTTGCGCTTTACCCGTTGACGGCCGCGGGTCGCTATCGGCTCACGCTCCGGTATCGCTTCCCCACCGGCCCGGGAGCGCCCGCAGCGGCGTTCAAGGGCGTCAGCAGCACCGCGAGCGTGACCTTTCGGCTCACCCGGGCTCGCGCGGCGGGCTCGGACGCGCGCAACCTCGCGACCGCGCTCGTAACCGCGAGGCACGGGCGTCGCCTTCACACCATCCTGGTTCCGGACTCGGTGCGCGACACGGCCATCGGGCGGGCGTTCTCGAGCGACCTGGCCGACTGCCTGAAGCGGTTCCAGGCGCCAGGAGGTGACCCCGACCATATCCTGCCGACGCTTCAGAACCCGCGCTTCCCGATCCTGATCGAGCCGACGCTCAGCCCCGCGAGCTCGACGAGCGCCTACCCGCAGGGCTCCCGCTCGGCTCCCAACGGAGTCCCCCGGATCTACGGAGGCTCCGGGGTGCCGGTCGGGTCGCTGATCAGGTGGAACCCGTTCGACGTCAGCCCATACGTCGGCAGCACGGTCCCGCGCGAGTCGTGCGCGTCGCTGTACCACGAGCTCTACCACGCCTACCAGAACGCGACCGCGAGCACGGACAACCGCCCCTACCGCGGAACGCGGCTCCCGACTCGGGAGGTGCTCGCAGTCCGGGCCGAGAACGATTGGCGCAGCCGGCACGGCTTGCCGCTTAGGACCAGCTACGCGACCGGCTGGCCATACGGCATCCAATTGATTCCTCTGCCTCTCACCACGCCGCGATCGCCGACCGAGAACCCGTGCGACGGTTCGACGAACGGCAACGGCCAACCCTGCTTCTTGCGGATCGAGGTCAACGGCGATGAAGGAACCGAACCGGCCGACACGTGGGGCATTGGCCTCGTCACCATCGCCCCCGGCACCGGCCAGCCGACGTTCGCGCAGAGCACCACCTCCGGAGGGTTCCCGAGCGGCTCGTGGGCGAGTCAGTTCAACGACGTCCCGGGCTGTCTGAACGGAGACCTGGCGGTCGACGTCTGCTACCAGTTCGCGTGGACTGCGCCGAAGACGATCACGCTGACCGCGATCCCGGTCCCGCACGGTGGCTACGGCGAGAGCTCACCGACGTGGGACTCCGAGTTCACCCGCTGGGGCGGCGATTGCTCGGGCTCATCGAAGACCTGCACCCTTCGGATCGGCTCCCAGAAAAGCACGACCGGTGGTTACAGTCTCGCGGTAACAGCCTACTTCGACGCTACCGGGACAGCAGTCGGCTGACGTTTGCACCCCTTCGCCCGTTGGCTCGCACAGCTAGTGCAGCGTCTCTGAAGGTGTCTTGTTTTGGGATGGCCTTGGTGAGGGGTTGCTCGGCGGTGTTTAGAGCAAAACGCGTTGGGTCGGCCGGCGCCAGCGGCCGACCCAAGGCCGCACCCCCGGTTGGCGAGGAGCAGGGAAGACGGCTGGCCTGACGAGAGACTCGCTTTGCGGTCCTCGCGACGCTTCTCCGCGATCGCTAACGCAACTCGCGGGGATGCCCGATCGTCGTCCCGGTCCCGGGATTGGGACGGGTCGTGCGGGACGCGCCAGCATGCCAAGCGCTCATAGACCGCCGGCTTCCACGGATCTGACGATCCCAGCTCAGCGCGGCTCGACGTCCGGCTGGTGGGACGGCTTACGGCACGGAGTTGCCCGCGCGAGCGGGCCAGAGCCTGCGCGTCGGCCCCCGCGACAGGAGTGGATGCGCTAGGTCGCGAGCATCGCCTCGAGACGGTCGTCGCCGAAGACGATGCGGCCGTCACTCTCGAGGCACGGTACGCCGACCACCCCGCGACCGTAGGCCGCTGCGGTTCTGGCGCGCAGCTCGTCTTTCACGTCCGAGGTAACGGTCGGATCGATTCCGTGTTGGCGTGCGACTGCGTCGGGCACCGCCGGGTCGGCGATGTCGACCCCGTCGACGAACCCGACGCGGAAGATCGCCTGCATGACGTCGTGGGCGACGCCAGCCCGCTTGGCCAACGTGGCCACACGCATCGCGTGAAGCGAGTTCGACGGCCAATTGGGAGGCCACTTGATCGGCGGCAGGCCATAGCGCACCGCGCGGCGTTCGCACTCGGCGATTCCCTCGATGCGCGCTTCGGTAAGCCCCCACGAGCCCGAGCCGCGCAGCGCGAAAATCGCGCCGACAAGCACCGGCTCGAAGTCGGGCCGCTCCCCGAACAGCGCCTCGGCGCGCGCCGCCGCGAGATAGGCGTAAGGCGACATCAGATCCAGGTACAGAACCACCCGCACATCATCCTCGACCCACGACGAGATGGATCCGCCTACAGGACGCCCGCTCCCCGTTCCGGACGGGCACCGATCGCGCCTGCCGGTCCAACCTGCTATGCGCGGATATGGTGCGCGCACCATATTCTCGCGTATGGTGCGCCCCAAACTATGTTGCGCTGAGGTGGAGCTTGGCTGGTGAGAGGCGGCGTGGTCTGGTGACCGCTGTCGCTGGCTGAGCGCGAGCGCAACATATTTCTGTCGGCCCTGATCGAGTCGTGCCTTCTGTCAGTCCTGAGAAGGAGGCATCGCCCATGTCCGATCAGCCAGCACCCGAGCGCGTTCGGGTGAGCGGGCCGTTGGTGAGGTTCGCCGACGGGTTTCGCGTCGATTTACTTGAGCAGGGCTACTCGTTGTGGGGTGCGCAGGAGCAGCTGTATCTGCTCGCGCACGTGAGCCGGTGGATGGAGTTCGAGGGGCTTGAGGTGGCGACGCTGACGCCGGGAAAGTTGGAGCGGTATTTCGTCTGGCGCCGGCGGCAGGGGTACCTGAAGAGTCTCTCGCCGCTGAGCTTGCGCCGACTGCTCGGCTACCTGGACGGATTGGGCGTCCTGCCAGCTGGTGACGCCGTTGTTTCGCCGGTGGAGCAGCTGCTGACGGGGTTTCGTCGGTATCTGCTCGAGGAGCGCGGAATGACGGTCGGCTCGGCCAAGGCGTATGAGCCGGCTGCGCGCCTGCTTCTGTCCGAGCGCGCGGAGCCGCTTGTGGATGATCTCGGGCGGTTGTCCGCTGCCGAGGTCAACGTGTTCGTGTTGCGGGAGGCGCGCCGGCGTTCGGTGCGGTCGGCGGAGACGGTGGTCTATGCGCTGCGGGCGCTGCTGCGGTTCTTGCACGTGCACGGGTTGATCGCCGAGCCGCTCGTTGAGGCGGTGCCGTCGGTCGCGCGGCGCCGGGAGGATCTCCCCCGCGCGCTGCCGACCGGGCAGGTGACGCTGATGTTGGACAGCTGCGATCGCGCGACACCGACCGGACGTCGCGACTACGCGATCGTTCTGCTGCTGGCGAGACTCGGGCTGCGTCGCTGCGAGGTTGCCGCGATTTCGCTCGATGACGTCGACTGGCGGGCGGGCGAGATCGTGATTCATGGCAAGGGATCGCGGATCGACAGGTTGCCGCTGCCCTGCGACATCGGCGAGGCGATCGTGGACTATCTGCGTGATGGTCGCCCGCGCGTGCTGGATCGCGCGTTGTTCATCACCGTTTGCGCGCCGCTGACTGGCATCTCGCGCGGGTGTGTCACCGATGTGGTGCGGTATGCGTGCATGCGAGCGGGGATCGCTCCGGTCGGCGCGCATCGCCTGCGTCACACGGCCGCGACCGAGCTGTTGCGTCGCGGCGCTGGCCTTGCCGAGATCGGCCAGGTGCTTCGCCACCAGAACCAGACCACGACCGCGGTCTATGCCAAGGTCGATCGCGCGGCGCTGTCGCCGCTGGCGCTGCCGTGGCCGGGGAGCGAGCGATGATCCCCGTTGCCCAGGCTGTCGATGACTACTTGGCGATGCGCCGCGCGCTTGGGTTCAAGCTGACCGAGCACGGCCGTGTGTTGCCGCAGTTCGCCGCGTTCCTCGCCCAGCGCGATGAATCGCTGATCACCACCGCGCTCGCGCTCGAGTTCGCGACCCAGCCAGCGCAGGCGAGCGTCGTGTGGTGGCATCAGCGGTTGGCGATCGTGCGCGGCTTCGCGCGCTACCTGAAGGCGTTCGACACGCGCCATGAGGTACCGCCGGTCGACCTGCTGCCGGCCACGTTCCGCCGCGCGAGGCCGTACCTGTTCTCCGAGGCGGAGATCGAAGCACTGCTGCACGCCGCGCGCGAACTCCGTCCGCTGCTGCGCGCGGCCAGCTGCGAGGCGCTGATCGGGCTGTTGGCGGTCAGCGGGATGCGCGTCTCGGAAGCCTGTGGGCTTGACCGCTCGGATGTCGAGCTGAGCGGGGGCAGGCTCACCGTCCGTCATGCGAAGAACGGCCGGTCGCGTGAGATCCCGCTTCACCCCAGCACGGTCGCCGCGCTCGATCGGTACCTCCGCGCGCGTGACGAACTGTGCCCGCATCCCAAAGACCCGGACGCGTTCTTCCTCTCCGGCTGGGGTGGCCGGCTGAGCCGGCACTTCGTCTGGAAGTGGTTCGATCAGCTTCGCCGCGCGACCGGCCTGGACCAGAAAAAGCTCGGTCGCCGCGCCCGGCTGCATGACGTTCGCCATAGCTACGTGCTGCGCACGCTGCTTGGTTGGTATCGCGACGGCGAGGACATCGAGGCGCGGCTGCCGCTGCTCTCAACGGTGCTCGGGCATGTCCATCCGGCTGACACGTTCTGGTACTTCGAGGGCGCGCCCGAGCTTCTGGCGTTGGCGTGCGAGCGGTTGGAGCGAACCTGGGAGGCACCATCCCCAGCCGGAACGTCGGACGCGCAGGCGCGCATGCCGCTCTCGTGGGAGCGCTCCAGACGGAGCAGACCTCGCCAGATGCGCCGAGGAAAGGGCCGGCGATGAGCGCGCTCGCGCCGCTGCTGCAGGCGTATTTCACCGAGCGTCTCGCTCGCCAGCGCGATGCCAGCCCGCACACGATCGCCTCATATCGCGACAGCTTCCGGCTGCTCTTGACCTTCCTGCACGAGCAGACCAGCACACCACCATCGAAACTGCAGCTCGAGGATCTCGATCCCGCGAGGATCACCGCGTTCCTCTCCTATTTGGAGAACGAGCGCGGCAACAGCGTCCGCACCCGCAACGCCAGACTGACGGCGATCCATTCGTTCTTTCACTTCGCGGCATTCAAAGCCCCGGAGTGCTCAGAGCAGATCGCGCGGGTGCTCTCGATCCCCGAGAAGCGCTACCAGTCGACGTTGATCAGTTATCTAACCAAGCCCGAGATCGACGCGTTGCTGACCGCCCCGGACCGTTCCACCCCGACCGGCCGGCGCGACCACGCCTTGCTACTCCTGGCGGTGCAGACCGGGCTCAGGGCCTCTGAGCTCGCCAGCCTGCGCTGCGAAGATCTCAACCTCGCCTCAGGCGCCTGGGTGAGGTGCGAAGGCAAGGGACGGAAGGAGAGGTGCACTCCGCTGACCCGCCTCACCGTCCAGGTGCTGCGCGTGTGGCTGCGCGAGCTCAGCGGTGACCCGGCCGCACCACTGTTCCCCAGCCGCACCGGCGGGCACCTCACCCGCAGCGCGATCTGGCGGCTGGTCGCCAAGCACACCACCACCGCCCGCGCCCGATGTCCATCGCTCATTGCCAAGAACATCACCCCGCACACCCTCCGTCACACCGCAGCGATGCAACTGCTGGGCGCCCCGCAGCCGGTCGATACCGCCACGATCGCCCTGTGGCTCGGCCATGAAACGCTCGACACCACTAACAAATACCTGCACGCCGACATGGAACTCAAACGGCGGGCCGTGGACCGCACCACACCCCCGAACGTCAAGCCCGGACGCTACCGCCCACCCGACCGGCTGCTCGCGTTCCTCGAGAGCCTCTGACACCGCGAAATATGTTGCGGCCACGAACCCGATCTCCTCCCCAGGCCGCTGCTCCAACCGTCAGCGCAACATAGTTTGGGGCGCACCATACGCGCGGAAAGGACGCCCCAGCGTTCGCCGTCAGACCGTTCGGCAGCGCAACCCCGCCGGCGGTCGCGCTTACCGCGCAAGGGAGGGAAGTCGGAGTCACGCCCGAGATGCTCGTGGCACCTACAGAGCAGGTCTCTCGTGACGATCACCCGCTCCCCAGCGCGACTGATCAAAGCATGAACGACGCGGTGTCGGGCCGCTCGACCTCGTCCTTCTCCCGGTGCTTGCTGCGGACGGCGCGGGTCGCTTCAGTCAACCGACCGCTCGTTCGTCCGCGGCTCGAGGGCCGCGCGCAGTTGCGCCCTGGCCGTGATCTCCAGTTTCGGGAAGATCCGGTATAGGTGTGATCCGATGGTGCGGTGCGAGAGGAATAGCCGCTCGCCGATCTCGCGATTCGAGAGGCCGGCCGCGGCCAGCTGGGCAATCTGGAGTTCCTGGGCGGTGAGCCGGTCGCGAGCGTCCGGGGTTCGTGGCCCGATCTTCTCGCCGGTTGCTCGTAGCTCTTGGCGCGCGCGTTCACTCCAACGCGTCGCTCCCAAGGCATCGAACAGGTTGATCGCGTCGCGTAGAGGTGCACGCGAGTCTGCGCTTCTCCGGTGCCGGCGCAACCAGCGCCCGAATGAGAATAGCGTCCGCGCACGCAGGAACGGGTACCCCTGCGACTCTTCGCCGAGCGCCGCCACGAATAGTGCCTCTGCTTGATCGTCAACGCTCGCCAGCGGCCGTGCGCAGACCAGACCGGCGCGCAGGATCGGCGGCTCGCTGCCACGTGCTATCTCCTCGAGCTCGTCCGTGACCTTGGTGACGTGGGCGGCATACTCACCGCGACCGCCGGCCTCGACGAGGTCCAGTACGACCGGCCAGCGCATGAAGCGGTGATAGGCCGGGTCGCCCTCGTCGAACACCGGCCAGAGCGCGCGGAATGCGTCGTCGTGCCGTCCCTCGCTGAGAGCCGCTGCCCCCCGGGCAAGGTGCGCGGGGGCGAGCAGCGGGCCGCCCTTCATCGCCGTGAGTGCTCGCTCGGGCCCGGTGAGCATCGCATCGAGCTCGGTTTCGCTACCACGCAGCGCGGTGGCTAGCGCGCCTACGAGCTGTCCGGTGAGTCCGAACTGAGGCTGGCGAGTTTCGCGCGCGAGGGTCGCCGCCTCGGCGCCCGCCCGCTCGGCCGCTTCCCAATCACCTGCGTAGGTGGCAGCCCATGCGTAATGGACGAGCGCCTGCGTGAGCATGCCGAGCCTGCTCTGCTCGCGCAGCCGCTCGACCGCGTGCGCAAGGAAGCGCGAGCCTGCCGTGAAGTCGCCCGCCTTCTCGGCGGCGATGCCCACGTACATTGTGGCGACCGGATCGGTTATCTCCTGCGGCCGCAAGCGTGCCACTCGGCGCCGCACCGACGGCGCCGTCATCTCCGGATTGGCGAGTGCGACGACGACCAGCAGTCGTGGGTCGTAGTCCGGTAAGCCGATGCGTTCGGCCGCATCGACGATGTACTCGCGCGTCCGGGCGCGGGACCGCGTCCACCAGCAGCGATGCGCGATCGGCACGAGCGAGCGCAATGCCGCATCAGGATCGCCGCCTGCGAGCAGCTGTTCCGCGATCGTGACGAACGTCTTGGCGGCGCCCTTCTCGAACCAGACCTCACCACTGATCATCTGCTGCAACCAGGCCAGGCGGGCGGCCTCGAGCGGACCCACTTGGAGTGGCTCCGCCTCGCGTAGGAGCCGGTCGACAACGTCGACGCGCCCGAGGTCGTACACGAGCTCCGCTGCCTGCACCAGCCGCTCGCCCTTCTGGCGCGGATCGGCCGTGAGCGTGGCGGCGCGCTCGAGTGAGGCCGCGGCGACCATGACCGCACCGCGCCGGCGCGCGATCTGCGCCTGCTTTTCCAATGCCGACGCGACTTCCTCGTCATGCCCCAGTGCAGATGCGGCGCGGTGCCACAACCGGCGCTCCGGGTCGCGCACGACTTCTGCCAAAGCCGCGTACATCGCGAGCCGCTGCGCCGGCGGAGCCGTGCTCTGCACTGCCGAGCGGATCAGCGGATGTTGAAAGCGCACCCCGGATCCGTGCGCCTGTGCCAGGCCGCGCTCGGCGGCGCTATCCAGGGCAGAAAGCGCCACCTCATTCCCGGACACGCGCGTGGCTGCTGACAGGAGCTCCGCGATCGAGGCTCTGCCGTCGAGCGCGGCGGCAAGCAAAACGAGGCGCGTGTCCTCACCAAGCCCGTCTAGGCGCGCCCCGAACGCGCGCTCCAGGCGCGCGGTCAGCGCCGCCGCCGGCGTCGGCGACAGCAGCGCGGCGGGATCGCCGGCCTCTGGGATGGCCCGCGCAAGCTCCACGAGCCCGAGCGGATTGCCGGCGGCCTCGGCCAGCACACGGCCGCGCACGTGCGGGGACAGCGACGCTTCGCGGTCGAGCAACTTCTCGGAATCGGATGCGGACAAGCGGCCCAGCTGGAGGATCGGCAATCCAGCCTCCTCGAGCGCTGTCGAGAACCCGTCGCGAAGGCCGGCGATGAACACGACCGGCTCGTTGTCCAGCCGCCGCGCGATGAAGGCCAGTACGTCAAGGCTCGAACGGTCGAGCCATTGCGCGTCGTCCGCGGTCAACAGCAGGGGGCTCGAATCCGCCGCATCGGAAACTAGCCGGTAGGCGGCAAGGGCGACGCGGAACGGATCCGCCTCTACCAAGTCGGCGACACCGAATGCTGCGTCGAGCGCTTGCCGCTGGGGATCCGGAAGCCTCTCGATGCGGCTGCCAATCGGCCCAAGCAGCTGGTGCAGTCCCGCAAAGGCGAGCTCTGACTCAGACTCGACGCCCACGGTCGCGAGCGTGCGAGCGCCCAGCGAGCTCGCGCGGCCGCGTGCGAGGTCCAGCAAGGCCGACTTACCTATCCCGGGTTCCCCCCGGATCACCACCGTTCCGCCGCGGTCGCGGACGCGGTCCAGAAGCGCGTCGACTCGGGCGATCTCGTCGTTGCGGCCGATCAGCTTGCCGGTCGCGTGCGGCGGGCTCGAGACGGTCATACGCCGAGGATAAGCGCAAGCAGTCGTATGACTGAAGCGAGTGGGCGCTGATCGGACCTACTTTGCTCCCGTGGCAACGAGGCACGAGACCTACACCGCGAGACGGCTTACCGTCGCGGTCCCAGGCGTACGCGAGTTCCAGCGGCTCTACGAGCAGGCGGTGCCCGCGAATCCGGTCGAGGAGATCGCCGCGCTCGTGCAACGCACAGCGAGCTGGGCCGAAGTGATAGATGCGCACGCCGAGCTGGCCCCGCACGGATTTCTCATCTACTGGCGCAACGATGTCCATGGCGTGATGCAACTCGCGAGCGACAACAACGACTGCATCGCGTACCTCATGGGCAACGTGACCATCGCCGAGCAGATGTTCCGCCACGATGCCCGTGCCATGCTCTACGCGCCACTGCGGACGGTCATATGGGAAGACGCACACGAACGCGCGTGGTTCACCGTCGACCAGCCGAGCACGCAGTTCGGCAGCTTCGGTATCCCCGCCGTCTCAGCGGTCGGCGTCGAGCTCGACAGAAAGCTCGCAGCGCTCTTGGAAGCACTCCGCGTCGAGGTGCCGATGGCACTGCTCTCCTCGACCGTAGCGGCCTGATCACTCCGCGAGAAGCAGTCGCATGACTCAAGAGAACGCGGACGCTTCGAGTCAGGCTCCTGCTCGATTGCACCGTTACTACTGAAGGGACGGTGACTGGTCATCGACAAATGGGCCGCGGCTGTCCCTCTTAACCTGCCGCACCCCGCTATCGACAGCGACGTAGGGGAGCGCCAAACGTCACACAAGCTCGGCGATCTGTTTCACCACCACAACCACAAAGGAGTGAACCACATGTCAGGTAAACCCAGCATCGTGTTCTGCCACGGGCTCTGGGCGGACGGCTCGTGCTTCAGCAAGCTCATCCCCACGCTTCGAGCCGACGGGCACGAGTGCATCACCGCCGAGTACGGACTCGACTCTCTCCAGGGCGACGTCGACTGCACCATTCGCGCGCTCGGGCGGGTCTCGAGCCCCGCGATCCTCGTCGGGCACTCGCAGGGCGGCACCGTCATCACCGCCGCGGGAACCGACGACCGCGTCGTCGGACTCGTCTACCTCTGCGCCCTCGCACCCGACGAGACGGAGACAGCGCAGAGCCAGCAGGTCAAGTTCCCGGTAACCGACGTCTTCTCCCACATCGAGGTCGCCGACAACCGCGTCTGGCTGCTTCGATCCGGGATCGATTACTTCTGCGGGGATCTCACTCCCGACGAGAAGGAGATCGTGTGGGCGACCTCTATGTCGCCGGTGGCCGACCTGTTCAACCAGAAGGTGGAAGGCGTCGCCTGGAGGACGAAGCCGAGCGCGTACATCGTGGGTGCGCACGACCGCACCGTCAACCCGGAGCTGGAACGGGCCGCGGCCAAGCGAATGGACGCCACGACCTACGAGATCGACAGCGACCACGTCCCGATGATGTCGCACCCCGAGACGGTTCTCACCGCGATCCGCAACCTCGTGACCTCCCTCCAGGGAACCCTGGCGAGGGCGTAATTCGCTCCGGTTCTCTCCGACGGCTCAAGCACGGCGAGTCCGCTCCGACCGGGTTCCGCGGTCAGGCGGGGCGAACGTCGCCCCGCCCTGACCGACCTCCCAAAGAGGTCGACTATTCGGGACACGAAGCTTCCCTCCCAGTGCGTCTTCCCCGTCAGCACATGTGCACATCATCTTCTTTGCCTCGCGTCATGCCCCGACCGGAAGGGACCAGCCTCGTGTCTGACCTGAACCTCGATGTCCACATCGCGCCGATGAGGCCGATGAACGGCGCGCCACCGCAGGGGCCCGGCGATGAGCCGATGTGGTCTCCGATGAGCGCGACGCTGATTCACGGCCAGGAGGAGGCGGTGCTCGTCGACACGCTCGTCACGTTCGATCAGGTCGACGCGCTCGCCGACTGGATCGACGCTCTCGGCAAGCGTCTGGTCGGCATCTACATCACCCACGGGCACTCAGACCACTGGATCGGCCTGAGCCGGCTGCGGGAGCGCTTCGGGGACGTTCCCGGATGGGCGAGACCCAAAGTGTTCGAGCGCGCCGCCTTCGAGGCGAGGAACCCCGGCCTCTCCGGCTACTGGCAGGCCGTCTTCCCGGGCGAGATCCCGGAGAAGCCCCAGACACCGGACCGGCTCGAGACGACCTCGATCGAGCTCGAGGGCTCCGAGATCAGGGTGATCGACATCGGCCAGGGCGACACCGAACACTCCACGATCTTGCACGTGCCATCGATCCGTGCAGTCGTGGGCGGCGACGTCGTCTACAACGAAGTCCACATGATGACCGCCGAGACCGACGCTCAGTCTCGGCAGGACTGGATCGACAATCTCAACCAGATCGCGTCGCTGGACCCGCAAATCGTCGTCTCCGGTCACCACCGGGTCGGAGCCCCCAACGACCCCAAATCGATCGGCGCGTCCCAGCAGTACCTCCGCGACTTCTCCCGCGTCGTCGAGACCGAGGAGACCGTCGAGGACATCGTCAAAGCGATGCTAGAACTGCACCCCGACCGCGACAACCCTCGCGTCGCGTGGCACTCCGCGCGGGCAGCCGTCAAAAACCGCGAACACGCCTAAGGCCGCGGCCCTCAAGGGAAGGCACGCACGGGGTGGGGATTTTCAGACCGAGCCCGAGTATCAGGAGCGAATCCCGCAGACGGTTCGTGCGTGATGAACGGGCATGTCGCTCACGTTCGCCTGTACACGGCCTGGAGAGTGACCGCTCCTCAGGCTCTCTCTGACTCCAACGATCCAAAGAAGGGCTCACCATGGTGGCAACCGAGATACACACGCAGACAAGGAAGGCCGACGGACTTGAGATCCGATACGCATGGAGCCACGCTCACGACGAGCCGACGATGCTGCTTCTCAGCCCGTGGCCGGAGAGCATTCATGCATGGGAGCAGCTCTGGCCACGGCTGACATCGGCGGGACGCGTGGTCGCGATCGATCTTCCCGGCTTCGGGCACTCGGAGGGGCGGACTGATCTCTTCTCGCCGCAGGCCATGGGTCGCTTCGTCGTCCGGCTGATCGATGAGTGGGAGCTTGGAGCGCCACACATCTTCGGACCCGATGTCGGCGGGCCGACCACGCTCTTCGCCGCTGTGGAGTCTCCGTCATCGCTGACCAGCGCCATCGTCGGCAACGGCGCGACGTCCTATCCGCTTGAGGTCGAGGGCAATCTCAGGGACCTCATCGCCAACCCCGATTTCGATTCGCTGCTCGCACTGGATGGCGCCGAGGTCACCAAACAGTCGATGGGGATGCACGAGACCTACGAGGTCTCCCCAGCCGCCCTGGAGGACTACATGACTGGCTACGCCGGCAGCCGCTTCGGCGAATCCGCCCGGTTTGTCCGGAACTACCCAACGGATTTGGCGCTGCTCGAGGGTCTGCTGCACCAGATCCAAACGCCGGTGAAGATCCTCAACAGCGACCACGACCCTATGGTCCCGCTCAGCAACGCGGAGTATCTGGCCGAGCGCCTGCCACGCTCCGAGCTCACGGTGTTGGATGCCGGCCACTTCGCGTGGGAAGACCAGGCCGATGCCTACGGGGACGCGGCATTGGCGTGGCTTGACGGCGGCTTCGCGCGGGTTGGAGGTGATGGTTGATGCCGATGATCGACGTCTACGCGACCGACGGCACGTTCGCCGATCCCGGCTCGCTCGCCCAGCGGCTGGCCGAGACACTGATGCGGATCGAGGAGGTCCCGCCACTCCCGATGTTTCGGCACAACACGGCCGCTTTCGTTCACGGACTCCCGGATGGAGCGATTGCCAACGTCGCGGCTGAGAGCGACTACGTACGGGTCCAGGTGCTGACGAACCTGGGAGCGCTGGACCGCGCAAAGCAGCTGGCTGTGGTGGAGCAGTTCACCGAGATCGTCGCCGATGAGGCGGATCGTCCTGAGCTGAAGGAGCGCACGTGGGTGCTGCTCACAGAGGCCGTAGACGGTGGCTGGGGACTCTGGGGACATGCCCACACCAACGCCGAGCTCGTAGCGGCGGCTCGCGCTGAGGCCGCGAAATTGAGTGGCGGCGACGGGTGAGTCCGCCGGTCGAGAAGGCCCGCTTCATCGTGTTCCCCCAGGGCGGGTACGCCACATGTGCCGAGAACGAGGCGCGCGGCGTCGGTATCCGGACTACGACTGGCCCGACTGGACGACGGTGTCGCGCGCTACCAATCCCGAGTCTCCCTGCTAGCAGAAGCAGCCATGCTGTTGCTTTGGGCCCAATAGGGGCAGCGTCAAGCCGCAGCAAGAGCGAAAGCAGGACGCCACCGTTGAGTCGTATGGAACCCTTGCTCCTCGCCAGCCAGTGGTATAGCGGCGAGTCGGCCCGACGTCGACCAGGGCCGACCCGGTCGGCCCTGGCTTTGATCTATCGAGTTATCTGGAGCCCGGCGGTGGCAGAGATCGTCGGTAAGGGCCGTGCGTCGACGGTGCTGATGATCTCGCTGCTATCGATGCCCTGCAGGTAGACGCTGGTGATCCCCGGGTTGGCATGCCCAGGTTGACGCTGGATGACTACGAGCGGAAGGCTTTCGTGCGCCATTTCCCGCCAGCGTCGCACCCGAGTTCACGCCAAAGCAGAACTCCGCGCCGGTCGGCACAACCGCTGGACGGTCGAACGACGCGCCACGTCGCTGAGGCGATTCTCGGGATCGCAACCGCTTGCGCATGTCGGTCCTGCTTCAGTTAGTCCGCGTGTCTGCTCGCAGGCGTGTCCGGGCGTTCTCGAATCTTGCTGTGTGTCAGCGACGCGCTGCCGGCGGTCTGCTTTAAGCAGGTGTAGTGGTGAGGTGGGCGCGTAGGAACTCGCCGGCGCTCGTCAGGGCGGCGTCGCCTTCGTCGAGGGTCGCGGCGAACCCTTGGAACACGTGCGGAACGGCGGCTGTTACCTCGAGCGTCACGGAGACGTCAGCCGCGGCGGCGCAGGCGGCGAGCCTGGTGGCGTCGTCGAGCAGGATCTCGTGTGAGCCGGCCTGGATCAGAAGCGGCGGCAGCCCGGTGAGGTCGGCGAAGATCGGACTCACGAGCTCCGCGGCGGGGTCGCTGTCGCCCAGGTAGTCTGCGGCTCGTCGGGCGAGACCTCCGGGGGTGAGCGCTGGGTCTAGCGCAGCTTTGCCGCTGATGCTGTCCCCAGAGAGCGTGAGGTCGGCCCAGGGCGACATCAGAACAGCGGCTGTCGGCCGCGGCAGCCCTGCGTGGTTGAGCGCCACTAGGAGCGCGGCCGCCAGGCCAGCGCCGGCGGACTCGCCAGCGACAGCGATCGTGGAGGGGGACGCGCCGCTGTCGAGAAGTCCGCGGTAGGCAGCGACTGCGTCGTCGATCGCGGCGGGCTGCGGGTGCTCGGGCGCCAGGCGGTAGTCGATCGTGATCAGCCGCGTTCCGGCGCGACGGGCGAGGTCTGACGCGAGTCCAACGGACGATGCGGCGGTTCCGATCGCGTATGCGCCGCCGTGGAGGTAGAAGATGATCCGCTTCGGGTCTGCGCCGGCGACCTCGATGTTGACCACGGGGATCCCGCCGAGGCTTCCGGACGATGTCGTGACGTCGGCCGGAACCGGGATGGCCGCCATCATCTCCTCGAAGATGACTCGCTGTTCGGCCACGTCGCCGCCGAGATCGAGCGGCGCGTCTCGCAGGAGTTGATCGAGCGCGTCGCGCTGTTGCTGGCTCATGGCTGTCCCTTTCGGTTTAGCCGGTCAGGGCTTCGGCTCGTCGAACAGAAGCTCGGTCCGGTACTTCGGGGCGAGTGCGATCGCCTTGGCGATAAACGCGGCGGTGGCGGCGTCGTCGAGCGCGGGTGGACCCTCGGTTCGGTGCGCGACCGGCACGCCGACCTCCTTGAAGAAGGCCTCCTGGCCAGCGGGCGAGCAGAGACACAGCAGCCGCGCGGGGCGCTCGGAGGCGTTCCGGAAGACGTGCGGGGCGTTGGCGGGGACGTTGATCGTTTCGCCGGCCGTCGCGACGGCGGTGACGCCGCGGAAGGTGAGCTCGATCTCGCCGTCAAGGACGGTGAACATCTCCTCGAAGTCGTGACGGTGGGGCGGCGGCCCGCCGCCCGGTGGGACGTACATGTCGATCAGCGTGTAGCGCCCAGCGGTCTCATCCCCGGACACGAGGATTGTGTAGGTGTCGCCGACCACGCCGAGGTGAGGCAGCGATTCATCGGTGTCCGGGCTCACGTGTGTCAGAACCCGCCGGGGATCATCGGCCGGAATGGGCTCTGGAGGCTGAGTCTGGGCGGGGATGGTGTCGTTCACCGGGGCTCCTATCGTAGAATAAACGGAAGAAATCGTCCGCTTACGACTGGAGCCTACCGAACGCGAGCCTCCGTCTCGCTCGTGGCACGATCACTTCCGGAATGTCTGAAGCACCGACAGAGACGCGACGCGACGCGCGGCGACCGCGAAGTGACGCCGCGGCCAATCGCGAACGGATCCTCGCCGCCGCCACGACCGCGGTCAGGCGCAACGGCGAGCGAGTGCCGATGGCGAGAATCGCCGACGAGGCGGGCGTCGGGATCGGAACCCTCTACCGCCACTACCCGACGCGCCCCGCCCTCCTGGCGGCTTTGGCGATGCGCTCGTTCCACCTCGTCCTTGAGCACGCACGCGCCGCCGCACTAAGCGATGAGCCGGCTCCCGCGGCACTCGAGCGCTTCCTGGAACAGACGATCGCGTCCCGCAACGAGTTCGTCCTCCCGCTCCACGGCGGCCCCGTCATCGACGACGAAAAGATCGCCGCACTTCAAAGCGAGATCCGAAACCTCCTCGAACAGGTCCTCGCCCGCGGACGCCGCGACCGGACCATCAGAATAGACGCCACCCCCATCGACATCATCATCACCGGAGCGATGCTCGCCCAACCACTCCCAACCGCAGCTGACTGGGACCAACTCGCCCGCCGGCAAGCCACGATCTTCATCGCAGGCCTCGCCGGCACCGAACGCCACCCTTCGGGTCGCGAAGCACCCGAGCCTGACTCTCCAAGCCGAATCGGTGCGCGGCACAGACCCCATAGGTCACGCTGGTAGGTGCCTCGACCGTATCGCCGGCGGCTTTGACCACGCTCCACTATTACGCTCGTATTGGTGGAGCGGATTCCCGTGGACCTGTCCGGGATACCGGAGACCCTTTTGGGGAATCTTGGCCGACGCGCTGCTGCAGCGCGCTTGGGGGCTCTGAAGGACCCGATGGCCATCGAGGTGGTCGACCGGCTGGCCTACGACTTCGCGGAGTCCAACCGCGGCGCGCGGATGCATGCGGTTCGGGTGGCCACATTTGACGCGGCGGTCCGCCGTTTCCTGGGCTCACATCCGGCCGGAACGGTGGTTGCGCTTGGCGAGGGGCTGGAGACGCAGTTCTGGCGGCTCGATAACGGTCAGGTCCGTTGGCTGACCGTGGACCTGCCCGAGACGATGGACCTGCGCCACCGCCTGCTGCCGGAGGGCGCACGACAGTCAAGCGATTCCGGCTCGGCACTCGACCTGGACTGGCTTGACAGGTTGGATCCAATGGACCCGATCCTCCTCACCGCGCAGGGTCTGCTCCCGTACTTCCAACGCGATCAGGTTCACGACATGATCGCGGGGATCGCCGAACGGCTCCCCGGCTCGCTGCTGGTGTTTGACGTGGTGCCCGAGGCGACGCTGAACTTGGTCCGACGCGCCTCGGGTCGGGAGCGTGACCTTGCGGTTGAGTTGTGGACGTGGCTCTTCAATCCTGGCGAACGCGCCGCCATCCGTGCGATCCCCGGTGTCGAGGAGCTTCGCGACCTCGCTCCGCCGCTCAGATCCGGTGTGACGTCGCTGGCGATTACGGCGATCGGCCTACTCCCACAGCCGTTGCGCTACTCAATGCCAGTGTCGCCATCCTGCAGGCCAGATTCCGTACCGCCTCCGCGCACTGACGCCGGCGTGAGAACGGCGGTTTCCGGCGCTTTGCCGCACCGCGACGATTAAGCCAGCGCCCTGGTGTTCTTCAGTGACTACGCCGGCTTCGGCTGGCCATGGACGCGATCGACCGGGCGCCCGGAAGAATGCCGCTGCACTCGCGGAATCACGGAAGCAGGGCACACGGGCCTCGGTGGGTTGCGTCCGGCTATTCGCCAATCTCGAGACCCACCGCGTCGAGCGACCAGGCTCACCTTCCCCGCGCCCATCATCGGCCCGGCCACAGCTCCCATCCCGGCGAGGAACCAGCGTTGGCGCCATACAGCTTCGGGCAGGAGCGCGCCGATCCCGCTCATCGCTCTCGTGATCGGGGACGTGGTCAACGTGACGCTCCAGTCGAGCCGGCGAGTCGCGTCGGTGACCGTCACCGAGAACTGCCTGGGGCCGACCCAGTCGATGTCGATCATCGCGGCCGCGACCTCCGCGACGGCGGGTCCGAAGTAGCGCGAGCATGCTTGAACCGGTGCGACGTCTTGAAAGAACGTCCAGCGCCCGTCCGGGTCGCGATGCCAGACGGATCGATAGCCGGGGCCGATCGACGACGCGGGAAAGCGGCGCAGCGCAAGGATGTGACCCGATCTGAACGGCAGGCCCATCACGCCATAGCCCGCGAAGCGTTCCTCGGATCCGTTAGGGCCCCCGACTTAGTTTCTGAAGGGGTTGGGTTGGTTATGTAGAACTGGGGGTTGTGGTCGATGAACGCGCTATCGGTGAGCGGTATCGGCTGTTGAACGCGCAGGGGGTGCTGGATGAGCGCACGCGGCGGTTGTGGGCGGCGGCTGAGGCGCGCTCGGCGGGCTATGGGGGTATCGCGGCGGTGGTCAGGGCTACGGGGATTTCGGAATCGACGGTGTTGCGCGGTCTGGAGGACTTGGGCTCTGAGGAGCGGCCAGCGCCGGGGAACGTGCGCCGGCATCCGGGCCGCACGCCGATCCTCGAGCGCGAGCCGGGGCTTGAGGAGGATCTGGAGCGGCTGGTGGATCCGGTTACCAGGGGGGATCCGGAGTCGCCTTTGCGGTGGACGTCGAAGAGTGGCGCCAAGCTCGCGCAGGCGTTGCGGGAGATGGGTCATGACGTGGTGGAGCGCACCGTGCTCAGGCTGTTGAGGGCCAAGGGCTACAGCCTCCAGGCGAACAAGAAGACGCGCGAGGGTGCTCAGCATCCTGACCGCGACGCGCAGTTTGCGCATATCAACGAGACGGTCACCCAGGCGCTGGAGGCGGGCGAGCCGGTGATCAGCGTGGACGCCAAGAAGCGCGAGCTGATCGGTGATTTCAAGGCGGTCGGCCGGGAGTTTGAGCCCAAGGGCCGGCCGGTCGAGGTTCGCGGTCACGATTTCAAGGACAAGCAGCTCGGGCACGCGATCCCCTACGGCGTCTACGATCTCGCCACCGATGAAGGGTGGGTGAGCGTCGGGATCACCAGCGAGACGGCGCAGTTCGCGGTCAACACGATCATCAGCTGGTGGGAGCACCTTGGCAAGGCCCGCTACCGGACCGCCCGGACGCTGACGATCACCGCCGACTCCGGCGGGTCCAACAACCCGCGCACCCGGCTGTGGCGCTATGAGCTGCAACACCTCGCCAACACAATCGGACTGAACATTCGTGTCTGCCATTTCCCGCCCGGCACCTCGAAGTGGAACAAGATCGAGCACCGCATGTTCAGCTTCGTGAGCCTCAACTGGCGCGGCAAGCCGCTCGAGAGCCTCGAGGTGATCATCAACCTGATCGCCGCGACGACAACCAGCACCGGCCTCAAGCTCTACGCCCGCCTCGACGACCAAACCTACGAGCGAGGCATCGACGTGACCGACGAACAACTAGCCGCGGTCAACATCACAAGACACGCGTTTCACGGCGACTGGAACTACACCGTGATTCCATCACTCACTCAGTCGTGAGCCCTTAGGCATCCGGGGGCACGCCTCGATCTCGGCCACGAGGTCTCGAGGATCGTTCATGGCTCGGTCCGGACCCCGCGGTAGCGGACGTTGTGAGGATGCAGCTTGGCTCTTCGAGCTTGAGCTCGTGCTCGATTTCGCGCCCGCGGCTGTGGCGCGCACGAAAGCCGTGGTGTCTCAGCAGCCTCCGTGCGGCATGGTTTTCCCACAGTGTCGTGGCGGTGAGGAGTGTCAGGCCGTTGGCGTGCGCGCACTGGATCGTGAGGCTGGTGAGGGTGGTGCCGATGCCCATCCTTTGGAACGCGTCGGCGACCTCGATCGCGAGCTCGGCGACGTCCGGGCGAGCTGAGTCGCGCACGTAGCGAGCGACGCCCACGATCGAGTCGTCGCGCTGATCGATGGCGGCGATGGCTTCCTGGTTGAAGTGCTCGATGTCGGTGAAGTACGTGAGCTCGTTCGGGGACAGCTCGCGCTTGGGGGAAAGAAGGTCGGGTGGCCGGGGGCATCGCAGCCCCCGGCTCCCACGGAATCCCGGCGTGACAGTCTCCCGTCACCGGGCTCTTCTCACCGGCCCGTCAGGGCGAGCGGACCCATCGCCATTGGGCGAACAGGCCGGGCTCTCTTGCGAGCAGTCCGATCCACCACCGCTTGAACCGCTTGTAGGTTCGCAACCGTCGATACTTCTTCCCAGCCCAGCGCCTCATGTAGATGTTGACGCGCCGTAGAAGGGGAGTCATCACGGCCCGGTAATACCGGCCGTAATAGTTCATCCACCCGGCGACGATGGGGTTCAGCCACTCCGCCAGGTCGTCGAGCGTCAGGTCGGTGCGCCTGTGGATCCGCAGCTCGCGGAGCCTGGCGCTTTTGGCTTTCAGCGCCTCGGTACTCATCGCTGGCATGAACGACGTGAACTGCACGCCTTTCTTGTTTCGCGTCCTCCGTGGTCGGAAGGTGAACCCGAGGAAGGTGAAAGAGGTGTGCTCCTGCTCCGCCCGACGGTTGCTGTCCTTGCAATAGACAACACGCGTCTTATCCGGGTGAAGCCCTAGACCCACCTCCTCCATCCGCGCGGCGATCCCGGCAAGCACGTACACTGCCTGCCTCCTGCTCACACAATGCACGACACCATCATCGGCATAGCGCTCGAACGGACAACCCGGATAGTTCCGGGCCATCCACGAATCGAACGCGAAATGCATGAACAGGTTCACCAGGACCGGCGAGACTGCCGACCCTTGCGGAGTACCCTTGTCCCGCTGCACAAGCGTGCCGTCCGGATACTGCATTGCGGCGGCGAGCCACCGCTTCACATACAGCAGCACCCAGCGGCAGTCGGTGACCGCCTCGACCGCCTTGACAACGAGGTCCCACGGCACCGAATCGAAGAACTTCTGGACATCCAAATCGATAATCCAGTTGAACTCCCAGCACCGCTGCTGGCATACCCCAACCGCGTCATGGGCCGACTTGCCCGGCCGATAGCCATAGGAGTCCGGATGGAACCGCGGTTCCGCCCGCTCCCCCAAATACGTAGCCACCACCGTTTGAGCGACCCTGTCCGCGATCGTCGGCACACCTAACAAACGGACCCCGCCACCATGCGGCTTGGGGACCTCCACCGCCCTGACCGGGGGCGGAAAGTACGACCCCGAGCTCATCCGATTCCAGATCTTGTACAGGTTTCCCTTCAGATCGGCCTCGAACTCGTCCAGCGCCTGCCCGTCCACTCCCGGGGCACCCTTGTTCGCCTTGACCTGCCGCCACGCCTCCCAAACCATCAGCTTCGGAATCTCGAACGGCTTGCCTTCAGGCCTTGGCATGTTCTGCTCGCTTCCTCCCGGAGCCTTCGCCCCGGTTGATCGAAACAACATTCCTGGTGAGCCGGCTCCTTCGCTCCACCACCACCCCAGCGAGCAGCGGCTTCTCAGCTACTACGGGCCGGTCCGCCAGCGAGCGCCTCATCGGTACTCAATGCCTTCGGTTTTCTGCCTCGGCACGCTCCCTCTCACGACCGTCGGGGCCTGCGACCCCGGTCGTCGTATCGACGCTCGCCTTCTCACGTTCCGTACAAGAGCCGCAGACCAGGCTCACGCCGCCTCTACGCCGGACACCACCTGGCCAATACCCGGGCACCCGCCAGGCTCATCTCGAAGGACGCACCAGAGCCCCCGATTTCGATGCCATCTAAAAGAGTTTCGACGCCTCAACAGCGCACGCCCAACCAGGTCTCCCCGACCGAGCGCTTCTGGAACGTCTTCCTGGTCCCCACCTGACGCGGTCATGCCGCACCTTTTCCCTATCGCTCACCACGACGGTCTTCAGCCAACGCAGCACAGGGTGGTTTAGCGCCTGCCCCCGAAGGCCGACGCTGGAGGGCCAACGATCCCCCATCTCTCGCACAGCTCCGATTATATAAGGGGTCTTCTACACGACTCCTCCTTCAGCGTTCGTGACGCACGGTGCGGCTCTTCTGGAGTGACCGACGAGTGACTCTCACGTGCCGTGTGGGATGAGGTGGTCGTGGAAGCGGGCTTCGTGGACGTGGTGTCGTTCTTGGGTGAGGTGGTAGTGCCAGTAGGCGTCGAAGTCGCCGTTGGCTTTGATGGCGCGTAGTTTGAGGATCGCTTCGGCGCCGGCGAGTCCCCAGCGCGCGCCGGTGATGTCCATCCGGTCTTTGACGAGGTGGCGGCAGGCGCCTTCGATGATCCCGGTCGCGATCGGCCAGCCCTCGCGGAGGGCGGTGGGGTAATCGAGGTACGGGGCTTTGTTGGTGAGGTAGTTGGCGGCGTCGTCGGCGCCCTTGCGCCGGGCGCCCTGTAGTCGGGCCTTGGTGGCGGTGCGGCGGATCATGCCCGCGACCTTGCGGGCGTGTCCTTGGAGGATCTTGGTCGCCTGGCAGTGAATCCATCGTTCGGTGTCCAGATCGGGGTATAGGCAGTTGGCGGCGCTCCAGAGGTATTCGAGGACGTGCACGAAGTCGACGACGATCGTGACCTTGACCTCCCGTTTGCGAGCCTCGAAGCGGATCCGGTCGATCTGGTGGTTGGCGCCGTCGACCAGCGCGATCCACGTGCGGCGGTGGTTGGGGTCGCGCCTGTCGGCCTCGTCGAAGATCCGCTTGATGACCTCGGCGGGGGCGTTGACAATGCTGGCGGTCAGCCATTTGTGTTTGGCGACCGGGCCGGGGGCGGGCTGGTAGTCCTGTGGTCCGGCCGAGCTGAGGATGTCGGCTGTCGTGCGCGGTGCCGGGTTGGCGTCGTAGACGGCGCCGATTTCCGCCATCCGCTTGCGGTTCTGCTGCTCCTCGCCTGAGAGCCGCGGCTTGGTCGCGGGGCCCGCGCGTGGCCTGGCCGGGGCGCGGGTCCTGAGCGCGTCGGGGCGCATCACGATCCCCTTGCCATCAGCGGAGAGCACCAACAGCTCGCCCGGCTTCCCGCGCACGGGACGGCGGTTCTCGTAGAAGTCCTCAAAGTCCATCGCCGCCAGGCCGGCGAGCTCCTCGACCTGACGCTTGCCGAGCCTCACCCCGGTCTGGCGCTCGATCGCTTCCAGCGCACCTTCGAAGCTGCCGCGCGGGCTCTCCAGCGCGCACAGCTTGCGCAGCCCGTGCGAGTGACGCTCGACCGGCAGGTTCAACGCCGCGTCAGCGGGATGGAGATTCCCTACCCCGGGCGCCCGGTACGCCAGCCGCCCGACGCTCACGGTCCCGAACACTGTCTCCAAGGCACGCTCGTGCCCGGCCTCGACCCGCACGCGCCGCACCCCCTCATCGCCGATCACCTCATCCAGGCGCTGCTCGCGCGCTGCCCGCAACGCGAGGTGATCATCCAAAAGCCGCCGCAAAAGCTCCCGGCCGTCACGGTCAAGACGCTCCTCGAGCTCGGCGTGCGAGAGCCCGGCAGCGTCCGCGCCGTCCAAGAAACCGATCAGCGACTCAAACTGCGCGTAGCTCGCGCTGAACCCGGACGCTCGAACCGACTCGCTCGCTGAGCCATCGCCGAGACCTCCAAGCCCGGTTGCACGGTCGTCCTCACCCTGCCCGGCAGGCAGGACTTCATCCCCCGACGCGTAAAGTTCGCCGCAACGGGTGTCGAGATCGGCGGTCACGTTGGCCACCTCCGTGGTCGACGCTGGACATGAACAACGCCGACTTCGACACCCTTCATATGAGTCCTCGGCTCCGCCCGCGCAGACCCTTCCAACGCCGCTGACCCGCCCAGAACCCCCGGATAGAGCACTCCAGGCCGCTCAACCCCGGCGACTCACCCCACCCGAGGCTCCCAGACGCCGATCCCCGAGCCCGGCGCGACAGCCCACAACCCCATAACTACAGGGGATTCAACGTCAGCTCAGACCAAGCCCAACGTCCCTTCAAAAGAGC
>CAVWFJ010000016.1:0-140014 GCA_963754055.1 uncultured Solirubrobacterales bacterium | reverse complement strand
GTACCGCTACCGGGATTCGAACCCGGGTTTCCGCCGTGAGAGGGCGGCGTCCTAGTCCCCTAGACGATAGCGGCGGGGACGGGCTACCCCGTGGCGACGGGGAACGCCGCGAGCAAGGGTAGCGGGTGCTCGTCGCGAGGGGCTCGCCTCGTTACGAATTGGCGACTCGCGGGGCCGACCGGCGTGCTAGGTTCGCGTCCGGATGAGCGACATCGCTTCCGGAGACGGGCCCGACCCGGAGAAGGGCGGCCTCACCCGCCGGACGTTCTTAGCTGAGGGCGCCGGAGCGATCGGCACCGCGGCGCTGGTGCGCCGGCTCACCGGCGGCAGGAGCTTGCCGCGGCACCCGCGCCTGCCGGTGGCGCACCAGTCGCTGACCTCGGATGCCGAGGCGTTGCGGGTGCTGGGCCGGACGACGATGCGGACGGCCGGTTCGCTGCCCGACCCCGCGCTACCGGCGGGAACCGACACGCTGCCGGAGATCGAGCACGTCGTGGTGCTGATGATGGAGAACCACTCCTACGACAACTTCTTCGGGATGCTGGGCCGCGGTATCGGGCAGACGCCGCGGGGCGACGGGTTCACGATCGCCAACGACGGCTATCCGAGCGCCAGCAACCCGTACGCGAACGGCACGGCGCAGCGGGCGTTCCGGATGCCGACCACGTGCCAGTTGAGCGGCAAACCGAGCCAGGAGTGGGCGGCGTCGCACATCCAGTACGCGAATGGGCGCAACAACGGGTTCGTGATCTCGCCCAGCGGGCCGGTGGCGATGGGCTACTGGCAGCAGCAGGATCTGCCTTTCACCTACGACCTGGCGACCAAGTTCCCGATCGGCGATCGGTGGTTCTGTAGCTTGCTCGGCCAGACCGACCCCAACCGCCGGTACCTGATCGCGGCCACCTCGAGCGGCATGACCGACGACATCAACAACTCGAGTCAGATCAGCACGGTCAGGGCGGTCCCGCCCAACGGGACGATCTTCACCCACCTGACCAAGGCGGGGATCACCTGGACCGACTACTACTCGACCAAACTCACCGGCGAGACGATGCTGCTCTATCCGCTCGTCGACATAGGCTTCCAGTCCGCTCACGCGAAGCCGATCGCGCAGTTCTTCACCGACGCCAAGGCGGGCAAGCTGCCGAGCTTCAGCCTGATCGAGCCGAACTACAGCACCCAGTCGCAGGAGAACCCGCAGAACATCGTGGTGGGCGAGTCGTTCCTGGCCAGCGTCGTCGACGCGGTCGGCGGCTCGCCGGCCTGGCGCAAGACGATCCTGATCATCGTCTACGACGAGCACGGCGGCTACTTCGACCACGTGCCGCCACCGGCCGCGCTCGCGCCCGACTCGATCGGGCCAGTCGTGCCGAAGGGAGAGCAGACCTACGCCGGCTTCAGCCGCTACGGCTTCCGGGTCCCATCGGTGATTGTCGGGCCGTACGCCAAGCCCGGTCACGTCAGCCACGTGGTCTACGACCACACCTCGATTCTCGCCTTCGTCGAGCGCAAGTGGAACCTGCCGGCGCTGACCCGCCGCGACGCCAACGCCAACGACCTGACCGACTTTCTCGATCTGACCGCGATGGCCAAGGGCAAGCCGACCTTTCCCGAGCTGCCGAAGCTCGCCAAGGCGGGCGAGAATGCGTCGACCCTGGCGTGCTCGACAAGCGGCCCCGGCACGATTCCGCCCCCTCCACCCAAGCCGATCCCGATCACCTTGACCGTCAAGAGCCTCGGGATCAAGCGACGGCTCCGCGGTCTCGAGCTTCAGCTGACCACCGATTTCGGGACGCTGACCGGGCTCCGCGTCGAGCTCCTCCGCAGTGGCCAACTGCTCAAGACGGTCTCGGTGCCGAGCGTCTCGACAGCGCCCACCGACGTGATCTTGCGGATCAACGGCGGGCCGCCAAAGGCCGGACACTACGCCGTGGTGGTAAAACAGGCCGGGAAGGCGCTCGCGCGCACCGCCATCACCGTCGGCTGACCGCCGGCGTTCGCGACAGGAGTCCACGAAGGTAGGCCATGCGCCACCGACCCGTTGCCCGGCTACTGGCCGGGACCGCCCTGGTTGCCGGGGCGGTGTTCGTAGCCCTAACGATCGCCGTCAGCTCGGGTGGCACGCACCGCATCGACACGCGGGCCTTCCAGATCGCCAACGACCTCCGCGCGCCGTGGCTCGACCAGGCCGCCCGCATCGTCACCCATCTCGGACTGTTCGCGATCGTCGGGCCCGTCGTGGCACTCGGGGGAGCCTTCCTGCTCATCCGTCGACGCCGGGCGCGGGCGGTCGCGCTCGTGCTCGGTTTGGGGCTGACGTGGGTCGCCACGCAGATCACCAAATCGGCGGTCGACCGTCCCCGGCCACCGGCGCCGCTGGTGCACACCACCGGCGCAAGCTACCCGTCGGGCCATGCTGCCAACTCCGTCGGCTGGCTCGCGCTGGCGCTCGCGCTGAGCGTCTTAATCCCCACCCGCGCCGGGCGCGCCATCGCGATCGCGGCCGGAGCGCTGCTCGCCGCGGTCGTCGGGCTGAGCCGCATCTATCTGCGCGCCCACTACGCCTCCGACGTCCTCGGCGGCGAAGCCCTCGCCATCACGGTCTACTCGCTGGCGGCGCTCGGCGCGATCGCCGCGACGCTCGGCAAAAAGCCCCGCCTGGCGGGGCTCTCCTGATGCGGGCGAGAGGACTCGAACCTCCACGCTCTTACGAGCACACGGTCCTGAGCCGTGCCTGTCTACCAATTCCAGCACGCCCGCGTGGGGCAGTCAGTTTAGTGCCTCGCCCCTGCCCGGTAGGCGCGCTGCCGGGCGCCGGCGCCCACGCCTACAGCCATCCGTTCTCCTCCGCCACCTTGATCGCCTCGGCCCGGTTGCGCGTGTCGAGCTTCTGCATCGCCGCGGAGAGATGGTTCCGTACCGTGCCCGGGGATAGGAACAACGCGTCGGCCAACTCGGCCACCGTCGCGTGCCGGCGGGCGGCGGCGAGAACCTCGCGCTCGCGCGGGGTGAGCGGGCTCTCGCCCTGGCTGAGCGCCGCCGCGGCCAACCCGGGATCGACCACGCGCTCTCCGCCGACGGCGCGGCGGATCGCGGCCGCGAGCTCCGAAGCCGGCGCGTCCTTGAGCAGGAAGCCCGAGGCGCCGTTCTCCATCGCGCGGCGCAGGTAGCCGGGCCGGCCGAACGTGGTCAGGATCAACACCCGGCTCTCGGGTAGCGCGCGGCGCAGCTGTTCGAGCGCCTCGAGTCCGGTGGCGCCGGGCATCTCGATATCGAGCAGCGCGACGTCGGGTCGAGCCGCCAGCGCCGCCTCGGTGACCTCGTCGCCGCGGGACACCTGCGCCACCACCTCGATGTCGGGCTCCAACCCGAGCAGGCTCGCCAGCGCGCCGCGGACCATGCCCTGGTCCTCCGCGATCAGGACCTTGATCACGTCGCCGCGACCGGCACCCGGACCGCGAGCCGGAAGCCGCCCTCCGCCCTTGGGCCCGCCTCGACCTCGCCATGCAGCGCGTCCGCCCGCTCGGCCAGACCGTCGAGGCCGTGGCCGGGGCCGCTCCCATTGCCGGCGTGCGCGCCCCCCGGTCCGCCCGTTCCGTTCACCCCAATCCCGTCGTCGCACACCTCGACCGAGGCCACGGAAGGATCGACGCTGATCGTCACGTCGACGTGGCCGGCGCCGGAATGCCGGATCACGTTGGTGGCACCCTCGCGGATCGCCCACGCGAGCACCGCCTCGACGGCCGGGTCCAGCTCCGCCTCAGTCCGCTGCACCGACGCCTCGATGCCCGCCGCCGAGAGCGCCATCCGGGCGCCGGCGAGCTCACCGTCGAGCGTCGGCTGGCGATAGCCGCTGACCGCCTGGCGAACCTCGCCCAGCGCCTGGCGCGCCACCTGCTCGACCTCCCCCACCTCGGTCGCCGCCTCGCGCGGGCGGTCGGGCAGCAGCCGCCCGGCCAGCTCGGCCTTCAGCGCAATGACCGACAGCGTGTGCCCGAGGAGGTCGTGGAGGTCCCGTGCAAACCGCTCGCGCTCCTGTGCCACCGCCAGCCGGGCCAGCTCGGCCCGCGCCTCGCTGAGCTCCACATTCCGGACCCGCAGATCGCGCATGACCAGCATCAGCAGCCCGATGCCGGCCGAACTGGCCACCCACCCGAGCACGGTTCCGCCCGACGCGCCGCCCACCGCCGAGGCCAGGCCGGCGACGACGGTGCAGATGGCGACGGCGTAGAACCCCCCCGGGGGCCCCGCCGTGAGCGCGGCGCAGGCGGCGCAATAGGTAAAGAGAAACCCCCACCCCGACGAGTCGGCCACGGTCAGCACGGTCGCGACCACGAGCATCACGACGAACAGCAGCTTCGGCACCGCAGCGCGCGCAGACCGGTCCCACCGGATGACCAGCATCACGTACGCGGCGACGAACACGGCCGCCCCCGCGATCGCCAGTCCGTGCTTGAGGGCTGAGCCGCCGCCGGTGACGGCGTCGATCAGCGGAAAGACGATGAAGCCCGCCCACACGATCGCCCCGAACGGGCGGGGGAAGCCCCCCCGCAGCCCTTGGATCATCAGCCCCCCACGCCCGAGGGAACCCAGGCCGCGCGGCGACTCGCAGTCGGCGGCCGGGGTTCCCTCGGTTGCAGCGCGCTCGCTCATCGGGCCTCGCCCTGCGGCCGGCGCAGGAAGCGGACCATCAGAAAGACCCCGACCACGGTCCAGATCGCGAGGATTCGGAGGTCCTGGCCGTTGAAGCCGGCTCCGACGGTGTGCGGGTCGAAGGCGTACTGCAGCCCGTCGGCCAGCGCTCGGATCGGGAACACCTTGGCGATGTCGTTCAAGACCTTCGGCATCCCGTCCGGAGGGAAGAAGATGCCCGAGATGAAGGCCAGCGGCAGCACCGCCAGGTTGACGATCACCGGCGCCGTCTCGGCGGTGGAGATGAACCGCGTGATTCCGATGCCGAGGGTCGTGAACGCCGCGGTGCCCAGCATCAGGGTGACGATCAGCCCGGGAAGGGTCGAGCCCTGCAGATGCACTCCATACGCAACTGCCCCGAGACCGATCACCAAGGCCGTCATCAGGCCGACGATCAGGACCGTCGAGCCGACCCGCGCGGCCACGTAGGCCCAGCGCGGCAGCGGCGCGCCCTGCATCCGCTTGAGGACGCCCTGGTCGCGGAGGATCGCCGTGCTGATCGCCATGTTCACGAAGGTAGTGGCAATCACGCCGTAGGCAAGAATCCCAGGGACGAAGAAGTCGTCGTAGGGAAGGCCGCCGCGGCTGGAAATCGTCCGGCTCTTGTCGAGCGAGGCGAAGATCACCAGGAACATCAGCGGGAAGACGAAGGTGAAGATCCCCCGGCCGCGATTGCGCCAGTAGGCCCGCTGTTCATAGCGAATCTGCCAGCCCACGAGACCTAGATCGCGTCGCAGCGATGGTGTCACCAGGGAGCTCATCTGACCGCCTCCTCGAGAACGTGATTGTCCTCGGCCGAGCCGGTCAGCTCGAGGTAGATGTCCTCGAGCGTCGGTTGGCTGACCGAGAAGTGCCCCAACTCGAGCCCGTGCTCGAGCGCCCAGCCGGTGATCCGCTGGGAGGCCACGACGGCGTCGCTGGTGGTCACGAGCACCCGATCGCCGTCGATCGAGCGCTGCTCGGACGGCACCTCGGGAACGTCACCCAGCGACCATCCTGCCGGCAGGATGAAGCGGATCTCCGCGGGCCGTAGGTCGCGTCCGCCGAGCTCATCCGGCCGCCCGATCGCGATGATCTCGCCGGCCGCTCATCACCGCCACCCGGTCGGCCAGGTGCTGAGCCTCATCCATGTAATGAGTGGTCAGGAACACCGTCTTGCCGAGCTCGCATAGCGACCGGATCGTCGCCCACGCCTGGCGGCGCGCGCCGGGATCAAAGCCCGTCGTCGGCTCATCGAGGAAGATCAGATCGGGATCGCCGACCAGCGCGAGGGCCAGGTCGAGGCGGCGCAGCTGACCGCCGGAGAGCGACTTGGCCCGGGCATCCCGCTTCTCGCCGAGCTCGACGAGCTCGATCACCTCGTCCACCGGACGGCGGCGTGCGTGATAGCGGCCGTACATCTCGATCAACTCGGTGACGGTCAGATCGAGCTGGACGCCGCACTGCTGGAGGACGATGCCGACTCGCTCGCGCAGCTCGCGCGGTGCCAGCGCGGGGTCGAACCCCAGCACCCGAGCCTCGCCGCCGGTCCGCGTGCGATACCCCTCGAGGATCTCGACGATCGACGTCTTGCCGGCGCCGTTAGGGCCGAGCAGGCAGAACACCTCGCCGCGGGACACCTCGAAGCTGACGCCGCGGACGGCCTCCACCTGGCCGTAGGACTTGCGCAGATCGCGCACCTCCACGGCCAGTCCTTCGGAATTAGTTGTCGTAGTAGCCATGCCCCGCAGGCTAGGTTCGCCACGGCGCTCGCGTAAGTGCCGGGCGGCCTGAATCGGGCATGACGTTTGTCACGACCTCGGCCCTCGAGAGGCCGAACGTGGCTCCTCTCAGGAGAGATTCCAGGCGCTGACCACGTGCGTGTCGCGCTCGAACCCGAGCTCCCCGATCCCGCCCGCGGCCAGCGCGAAGCGCGCTCCACCGGCCGCCGGCAACTCGATCCAGCGCGCCGTCAGCACCCGCAGGATGTGCCCGTGGGCGAAGGCGAGCGCGTCGCCAGGGGCGCCCAGCATCCGCTCGATCACGCGATCGGCCCGGGCTCCCACCTGATCGGGCAGCTCACCCCCCGGGCAGCCGTCGCGCCACAGGATCCACTCCGGGTTCTGCTCGCGGATCTGGGGGGTGGTCAGACCCTCGTATTCGCCGTAGTCAAACTCCTTCAGGTCGTCGGTGAGAACCGCCTGCTCGCCGAACCCGGCCAACTGGCACGTCTCGCGCGCGCGGCGCAGGGGACTCGACAACACGAGCGCGAACTCGCGGCCGACGAGCTGCGACTTAATCGCGGTCGCACGCTCGCGTCCTTTTTCGGTGAGCGGCAGATCGGTGCGGCTCGTGTGCCGCCCGTTCAGACTCCATTCCGTCTCGCCATGGCGGACGATGACCAGCACCTTTGCCCCCTCTCAGCTGTCGCCGGCTACGTAGGCCTCGTGCGCGATCGTCTCGCGCTCGCGCGCCTCATCGAATTCCCGATCCGGATGGTCTCGCTCGAAATGCCGACTCACCAGGACCAGCAGCTCCTCGTCGTTCGCGGCGGCAAGCGGCTCACCGCAGACGTTGCACTCGAACACTCGCTTGCTCATCTACCCTCCACTCCACTCGATGCTCGCCGTCTTCAACCGCCGACCTTCTCGATCGGCGCCGTAACCGTACCCGCTGACTCCTGTTCGGCGAGCAGCGCCGCCCCGAGCACTCCGGCCCGCAGACCATGGCGGGCGAGGCGAATCGCGCAACGCGTGCCGAGTCCGGGGACGACGTATCCGTGCGCCACCCGCTTGATCGGGTCGAGCAACAGGTCGCCGGCCCGGACCGGCCCACCGCCGATTACGACCTCGTCGGGGTCAAACGTGTTGATCGCGTTGGCCACCCCGATCCCCACGCGCTCGGCCCAGATCCTGACCATCCGCGCCCCGAGCTCGTCGCCCTCCTGCGCCGCGTGGACCGCGTCGGGGCCGAGCACGAGCTTGTCTTCGCCCCGGATGCGACCCAGGGCGCCGTCGCCGTCGAGCGCCGCCCCGCGCGCCGCCAGCACGTCGAGCGCGTGGCCGGCGCCCAGCCACTCGAGCGATCCCAGCTGCGGGAAGCGCATCGGCGCCGACACGCCACCTGACATGTCGAGTCCCACGATCGTGTGGCCGAGCTCGCCGGCGCCGCCGGTCGAGCCACGATAGATCCGCCCGCCCAGCACGAGTCCGCCGCCGATCCCGGTGCCGATCGTGATCATCACGAGGTTGTGCGCCACCAGCCGCAGCTCTTCGTCGTGCGCCTCGGCGAGCGCCGCCACCGTGGCATCGTTGTCGACGAACACCGGGACCCCCAGCCGCTCGCTCAACACCTCGCGCAGCGGCACATCGGCGAGCGGGATGTTGGTCGAGGAGACGACGCGGCCGGTGCTGAACTCGACTACCGAGGGGACGCCGATCCCGACCGCGGTCAGCCGATCGTCTCGGGCCTCGTCGATCACGCGCGTGAGCTGATCGATCAACGCGGTGCCACTCGACAGCTCGGTCGGGTGGAGCTCGGAGTCACCCAGTGCCTTGTCGCGGAGAACGGCGACGGCAACCTTGGTTCCCCCGAGGTCGACGCCGATCACCATCTCGCTCACAACTCGGACGCGGAGGCAGGATCGAGGAGCACGGTGACGTTGGCGGCCACCGGTGGCACCTCCGTCGCCGGGACGTGCGGGTTGGGCCGGGCGTCGGGTCCGAACGCCGTCGCCACGATCGCCGCCTTGCCGCCGCCCGTGATCAAAAACACGACGTGTCGGGCCAGCGCGATCGCGGGCAGCGTGACCGTGACCCGGGGCACGAACGGATCGAGCCCGGACTGCTCGACGCCGACCACGAGCCGCTCACGCTCGCTGAGCGACTCCTGATCGGGGAACATCGAGCAGATGTGGCCGTCCGGCCCCATGCCGATCAACATCAGGTCGAATTCGGGCGGTCCCGCCTGCCGCAGCTGGCTCTCGTAGTCGTCCGCCGCGGCCAGGGGTCCGAGTTCGCCCTTGATCCGCCGCACCTGCGGCGCGCGGCCGCTTCCGAGCGGGTCGATCACCGTCTCCTTGATCAGCCGATAGTTGGAGCGTTCGTCCTCGGGCGGTACGGCGCGCTCGTCGGTGAACCACACCGTGGTCGCGGCCACGTCGAGACCGTCGGCGTCGACCCGCCGGACGAACTCCTGGTACGCCGCCTTCGGCGTCGATCCTCCGGTGAGCACCACGTTTCCGCCGTCTCCGGTGGCCTCGACCAACAGTGCGGCGCACGCGCCCGCGGGGTCGTCGAAAACCGAGAGCGTGACCGCCATCAGGGACAGAACTCCAGCGCCGCGTCGAGGGCCGGACCGTAAGTGGGATCGCGCAGGAGCGCCTGGCGGACGCCCTCGCCGAGGATCCCGCCTTCGCCACGCGAGGCCCCGAGGATCTGCCAGATCCGATCCGCTTCGCCCGACGTTGCGTACTTCGCGCACAGCCCGCCCTCGGCCCGATCGAGCGAGAGGGCGTGCCCGCCGTTCCACGAGACGGTCACACCGGCGAGCCCGGGGACCTCGAGGTCCGCGGGATCGAGTTCGATGTGGACCTCCGCGCCGGCCTCGATGCCCCCGTCGCGTCTCGCCACGCCGGTGAGCTGCCCCCGCGCGCTCGACTCGAGCGGGCCCGGCTGCCACTGCAAGCGCGAGGCGAGCCAACCAGAGAGCAGCAGCGCGCTAGCGGCCGAGCTCGCCCGGTGCCGGACCGCGAGGCCGCACATCTGCTCCAGCGCCACCCGTCGGTGGGCCGGATCGAAGCTGGCTGCCAGCCGCTCGCGCCACGGCGTCGTGCGCAGCCAGGCGAGGTCAACGACGTAGGCGAACTTCACCATCTCCCGCGCGCGCGCGAGCGTCTCCGCCGGGTCCACGGCTCCGTCGTCCGAGTCCAGCAGCATGACGTCGATCCTCCCACGCAGGGAATCCACGGCCTGTTCGTGTCCGTGCGGGGACCACAGTATCGTCGGCAGCTCGCCGACCAGCACCGGATCGAGGATCGTCTCCAGTCGCTCCAGGTGTTCGGGGCCGAGGTCGATCTCGACCTCCTCGCGGATCACGCCCACCCGATCCTGGGCATCGTCGTTGGTCATCACGACGCGGGCGTCGAGCGTTTCACGGTTCTCCTCGACCGCGCAGAGCACCGTTCGCGACGCGTGGTAGCGGCCGACCCGTTCGAGCCGGTTGGCGATCTCGCCCTTCCATTCGCGATCGACAATCACCACCAGGTTCAGCACGCGCGCAGGCGCCAGCGTCTCGTCCTCGGCGTGGCGTCGATGCAACAGCTCCCGGAGCGCGGCCTCGATCGCGTCGGGCGTGGTATCGCGGGCGACCCAGATGTCCTCGGCCACTAGCTCAGATGCGCCGCCACCGGCGCCCCTCATCGAGCAACCTGTCAGCCTGCGCGGGTCCGGCGGAACCGGCCCGGTACTGCGGGATCAGCGAGCTCTGATCCTCGTGCCAGGCAGTCAGGATCGGATCGATGATCCCCCACAGCGCCTCGATCTCGTCGTTGCGGGTGAACAGCGTGGCTTCGCCGCGCATGGCGTCCAGGATCAGCCGCTCGTACGCCTCCGGCGACTCGGACAGGAACGAGGTGCCGTAGCGAAACTCCATGTTGACGGGGCGGATTCGCATCCTCGTGCCGGGGATCTTCGCGCCCAGCGATACCGAGACGCCCTCGTCGGGCTGCACGGTCAGGATCACCTGGTTGGCCTGCACGCCGACTGAGCCGGTGCTCTGGAAGGCCAGATGAGGCACCGGCTTCAAGGTCACCGCGATCTCGGTCAGCCGCCGGGCCAGCCGCTTACCCGTCCGCAGGTAGAACGGAACCCCCGACCAGCGCCAGTTGGAGACGAACAGCCGCAGCGCGGCGTAGGTCTCGGTACGAGATTCAGGCGACACGCCCGGCTCCTCGCGATAGCCCGCCACCCGTTCTCCGCCCGAGACGCCGGCCACGTACTGCGCGCGGACCGCCATCGAGCCGACCTCGTCAACGTCGGGGGGCACGATCGCCTCGAGCACCTTCAGCTTCTCGTCACGGACGCGGTTGGCCTCGAACGAGCTCGGAGGCTCCATGGTCAGCAGCGCCAGCAGCTGCATCATGTGGTTCTGGACCAGGTCGCGCAGCGCGCCGGCGCCCTCGTAGTAGCCGGCGCGATTGCCGATTCCGATGTCCTCCGCCGCCGTAATCTGGACGTTGTCGATGAAGTTCCGGTTCCAGACGGGTTCGAATAACGCGTTGGCGAACCTCAGCGCCATCAGGTTCTGGACGGTCTCCTTGCCGAGGTAGTGGTCGATGCGGAACACCTGGGACTCGTCGAACACGCTCAGCACCTCGGCGTTGAGCTGCCGCGCCGACGCGAGGTCATAGCCGAACGGCTTCTCGATCACGATCCGCGCCTCAGCATCCGGGGCCAGGTTCAGCCCTGCCTGGCCGAGCTTGCCGGTGATCACGGGGAAGAACTGCGGCGCGGTCGACAGGTAGAAGATCCGGTTGAGCTTCTGCCCGGCCCGCTCGTCGAACCTTCCCAGGCACTGATCGAGCTTGCCGTAGACCTCGAGGTCGTCGAACGCGCCGGAGACGTAGATCATCTCGCCCAGCAGACCTTCGAGCACGCGGGGATCCGGCGAGCGGCGGGAGAAGCGCTCGATCGACGTCTTCGCCATCTCTCGGAATTCGTCGTTGGTCTTCTCCCGGCGCGCGACGCCGATCAGCTCGAAGCGCTCCGGGAGCCCCCCTTCGTGGGCCAGGTTGTAGAGCGCCGGCAACAGCTTGCGGTGCGCCAGGTCGCCGGTGGCACCAAAGATCACCAGCGACGTGGGATGGACCGGAAGGCGCTCGAGCCCCTCGATGAGGGGGTTCTCTTCGATCGTGACGGCGCTCACGCCATCCGCCTAATTACTCACGATGGAGCGCCGGTGACGGCCGCGTGCCGTTCGCCGATACCGGCCAGCATGCGGTGCATCGCATCCTCGAACTGCTGGACGCCTTCGACGAGCAACTCATCGGTCACCTGGCGCATGTCGACTCCGGCGCCGGCCAGGGCCTCCAGCGCGGGGGTTGGATCCTCCTCGGCGGTGGGGCCGGTCACCTCGCCATGGTCGGCCACCGCGTGGAGCGTGACCAGCGGCATCGTGTTGACGGTGTGGGGTGCGACCAGGTCGTCGACGTACTTCGTGTCCGGGTAAGCCGGGTTCTTGGTGCTGGTCGAGGCCCACAGCGGGCGCTGCACGGCCGCGCCCGCGGCTTGCAGCGTCTCCCACCGGTCGCCGGCGAAGATCTGCAGGAAGCGGCGGTAGGCCTTGCGCGCGTTGGCGACCGCCGCGGTACCGTGGAGATCCTCCCGACCGAGGTCGGTCAGCTTCTTATCAGCGTTGGTGTCCACGCGCGAGACGAAGAAGCTCGCCACCGAGTTCATATCCAGCGACTTGCCCTCGGCGTGGCGGCGCTCGAGCCCGCGGATGTAGGCCTCGGCGACCTGCTCGTAGGCCTCCACCGCGAACAGCAGCGTGACGTTGATGTTGATCCCGTCGTAGATCGCCTCTTCGATGGCGGGCACCCCCTCGGGCGTCCCCGGAATCTTGATCATCACGTTCGGCCGTTCCAGCGCCTTCCAGTAGGTGCGCGCTGCCTCGAGCGTGGCCTCGGTCTCGTGCGCCAGCCCCGGAGCGACCTCGAGCGAGACGAAGCCGTCCCGGCCGCCCGAGTCGCGGTGGACGCCGCTCAGCACGTCGGCGGCGAGCTGGACATCGCGGATCGCCAGCCGGTCGTAAATCGACTGGGGGTCGGCTTGCTCGGCATCGCGGAGCTCCGCGTCGTAGTCACCCGAGCCGAGAATCTCCTTCTCGAAAATCGACGGGTTCGAGGTCACGCCGCGCAAGGACTCCTGCGCGACCATCCGCGCCATCTCGCCGCTCTGGATCAGACTGCGGCTCATCTGATCGAGCCACACGCTGACGCCGGCATCGGTCAGGGCTTTCAGCCGGGGGTTGACGTCGCTGGTGCTCATCTCAGGATTCTCCTTTGACGCGGTTGACGACCGCGCGCCCGGTCTCAGCGACCTTCTCGGGCGTGAAGCCGAAGTGCTTGTACAGGGCGCCGGCGGGCGCCGAGGCGCCGAAGCTGTGCATTCCCATCGCCTCGCCCAGGTCTCCGACCCAACGATGCCAGCCGAACGTGGCCGCGGCCTCCAGCGACACGCGCGCCCGGCAGGCCGCCGGGAGCACCGACTCGCGGTAGGCGGCGTCCTGCCCGGCGAAGTGCTCCATGCACGGCATGCTGACCACGCGCGTGGGGATTCCCTCGGCCTCGAGGATGTCGGCCGCGCCGACGCAGATGTGGACCTCGGTGCCGGTCGAGATCAGGATCAGCTCCGGTGCAGTGGCGTCGCGGAGCACGTATGCACCACGCTCGATCGCGTCGACGGGTATATCGGCCGGATCCCAGGTCGGGACCCCCTGGCGCGAGAGAACCAGTGCACTCGGGTGGTCGGTCGAAGCGATCGCGTGGTGCCACGCCAGCGCTGTCTCATTGGCGCCCGCCGGGCGGATCACCGACAGACCGGGCATCGCGCGCAGACCGGCCAGCTGCTCGATCGGCTGATGCGTCGGGCCGTCCTCGCCGAGCCCGATCGAGTCGTGCGTGTAGACGAAGATCGACGGCACTCCCATCAAGGCGGCGAGGCGGACCGAGCCGCGCATGTAGTCGCTGAAGCAGAAGAACGTCGCGCCGTACCCGCGCAGGTAGTGGAGCGTCAGGCCGTTGACGATCGCGCCCATCGCGTGCTCGCGGATGCCGAAGTGGAGGTTGCGCCCGCCGTAGGCGTCTTTCTCGACGCTGTCGGCGTCGTCGATCAGCGTCAGCGTCGAGGGCGCGAGGTCGGCCGACCCGCCGATCAGCTCTGGCACCTTGGAGGCCGCCCACTGGATCACGGTGTTCGACGACTTGCGGGTCGCGATCATCTTCTCCGACTCGTGGAAGCGCGGCACATCGTCGTCCCAGTTGTCGGGTAGCCGCCGAGCCACGAGGCGCTGGAACTCGGCCGCCAGCGCCGGGTTCTCCTGCGCGTAGACGTCCCAGCGCTTCTGCCACTCGGCTTGGAACTCGGCCCCGCGCTCGATGCAGACGCGGAAGTGGTTCAGCGCCTCCTCGGGCACGAAGAACGGCTCCTGGCTCGGCCAGCGCATGGCTTCCTTGGTCAGCCGGATCTCCTCTTGGCCGAGCGGCGAGCCGTGGGCGGCCGCGGAATCGTGCTTGTGCGGGCTGCCCTGGCCGATGTGCGTACGGACAATGATCAGCGACGGCTGATCCGGCACCTCGATGGCCGCCTGAAGGGCATCCTCGAGACGATCGAGCGCGATGTCCTCGCCCAGGTTCTGGACGTGCCAGCCGTAGCCCTCATACCGTTTGCCCGAGTCCTCGGTGAACGCAAGCTGGGTGTCACCCTCGATCGAGATGTGGTTGCGGTCATAGAAGACGATCAGCCGGCCGAGCCCGAGATGGCCGGCCAGTGAACAAGCCTCGCCCGATATGCCCTCCTCGAAATCCCCTTCTGAGGCGATCACGAATGTGTGGTGGCCGACGATGTCGTGGCCGGGGCGGTTGAACCGCTCCGCCAGCATCCGCTCCGCGAGCGCCATGCCGACCGAGTGCGAGATGCCCTGTCCGAGCGGACCGGTCGTGACCTCGATCCCCGGCATGTGTCCGTACTCGGGATGGCCGGCCGCCCGCGAGCCCAGCTGACGGAACTGCTCGAGGTCGTTCTCGAGGCTGACGTCGTAGCCGGCCAGATAGAGGGTCGAATACAGCAGCATCGAGGCGTGGCCGCAGGACAGCACGAACCGGTCGCGGTCCGGCCACTGCGGATCGCGGGGGTTGTGGCGCATCACGCGCGTATACAGGACGTAGGCGAGCGGCGCCAGCGCCATCGGGGTCCCCGGATGCCCCGAGTTGGCCTTCTGCACCCCGTCCATCGACAGCGTGCGGATCGTGTCGATGCACAGCTCATCGAGTCCGGTGGCCGTCTCCGTGGCGGTCACGAAAGCGGGCCGGACAGGACGTTTGCCGAGGGTGACACTACGCGGAGCATAGACGGATTCCTCCCTCGCCCGAGGGCGCGTTTGTGAATGGTTCGTGTACGGGAGCCACGCTGCGGTGTCTCACCCGAACAGCACCCCGTAGCGCTCATACTCCTCGACCGGGACGGTACGGAGCTGGGCGACGGCTTCGGAGAGCGCGACCCGTTCGATCCTCGTGCCGCGGAGCGCCATCATCATCCCCCACGCGCCGTCGTGGACGGCGTCGACGGCGGCCAGCCCGAGCCGGGTGGCCAGGACCCGGTCGAACGCGGTGGGGGTGCCGCCGCGCTGCACGTGACCGAGCACGGTGGCGCGAGTCTCGTAGCCGGTCCGGTGTTCGATCTCGCGCTCCAGCGTGTGACCGATGCCGCCTAATCGCGGGTGACCGAACTCGTCCAGATCGCCGGTAGAGATGCTGATCGTCCCCTCCTTGGGGACGGCGCCCTCGGCGGCCACGACGATCGAGAAGTAGCGTCCGCGCTCGTGCCGCCGCCTGATCAGCCCACACACCTCGTCGATGTCAAACGGTATCTCGGGAATCAGGATCACGTCCGCGCCACCCGCGAGCCCGCTGTGCAAGGCAATCCAACCGGCATGGCGGCCCATCACCTCGACGATGAGGATCCGGTTGTGACTCTCGGCCGTGGTGTGCAGCCGGTCGATCGCCTCGCTGGCCACGTGCAGCGCGGTGTCGAAACCGAACGTCACATCGGTCGCGCCGAGGTCATTGTCGATCGTCTTCGGGACGCCGATCACGTTCAGCCCGTCCTCATACAGCCGGTGGGCCGCCCCCAGCGTGTCCTCCCCGCCGATCGCGATGAGCCCGTCGAGGCGCTGGCGCTCGAACGTCTGGCGTACCAGCTCGACGCCGTCGTCGCGCTTGTAGATGTTGGTGCGGGAGCTGCCGAGGATCGTGCCGCCACGGGGAAGGATCCCGCGCGTCGACTCGATCGTCAGCTCGTCGAAGAAGTTCTCCAGTACGCCGCGCCAGCCGTCGCGAAAACCGACCACCTGGTCGCCGTGCTCGTCGATCGACTTGCGCACGACGGCACGGATGACCGCGTTGAGCCCGGGGCAGTCGCCTCCTCCGGTGAGGACGCCGATGCGCATCGCGCGCACATCCTACGAATCCCGGCGGGTAGGGTGTGTACCGCTGATGGCGAGGAAGCGAGACCGCCTGCTGTGGGCCGGTGCCGGACTGGCGGCCCTCGGTGCCGCCGGGGCAGCTCTACAACACCGTCACCTGGGACGGGTCCGGCGCGACCCGGCGCACGAGGGCTTGCGGTTGGCACCGGTGGGCCGGCCGCGGGCCGCACGCTCGAGCGACGGCACGCGCCTCCACGTCGAGCTGTTCGGTCCCGAAGACAGCGAGCAGACGGTCGTGCTGGCGCACGGTTGGACCGAGCAGCTGGCGTTCTGGATCTACGTCATCCGCGAGCTGAGCGCGCGTGGCTTGCGGGTCGCCGCCTACGACCTCCGCGGGCATGGGCGGAGCGAGCCGGCCGCGAGCGGCGACTATTCGCTGGCGCGCTTCGGCGAGGACCTCGAGGCCGTGCTGGAAGCCTGCCTGCCCGACGGACGGCGGGCCACCGTGGCCGGACATTCGCTCGGGGCGATGGCCATCGTCGCCTGGGCCGAGCACCACGAGGTGCAGCGGCGCGCCGAGGCGGCCGCTTTGCTCAACACCGGCGTGGGCGAGCTGATCGCCGAGCAGCTGCTGGCACCCGTGCCGGCGATCGCCCGCGGCATCAGCAGGACGCTCGCGGTACGCGGGGTTCTCGGCTCGGGCCTCGCGCTGCCGCGCTACTCGACCCCGCTCAACCACGCGCTGATCCGCTACATCGCGTTTGGCCCCTCGGCCACCCCCGCCCAGGTCGCGTTCTACGAGCGCATGCTGATCGGCGCTCCGCCGGCACCACGGGCGGCGATCGGGATCGCGATGTCGGAGATGGAGCTTCACCACGCGCTGCCCCGCTTGACGGTGCCGACGCTGGTGATCGCCAGCGAGAACGACCGGCTGACGCCGCCGGCACACGCGCGGCGGATCGCCGACGAGCTCCCGGCCCTAACCAAGCTGGTCGTGCTCCCGAAGACCGGCCACATGAGCCCGATCGAACGACCGCACGAGGTCAGCGAAGCGATCGCCGAGCTCGCCGCGAGCGTGGCTTCGCCCACGGATGGATTGATCGCCACGTCCTCCGGGCATCTCTAAGGGGCCGCATGCACATCGATCCCTACATCGTCTTCGGGAGCGCGATCGTCGGCCTGCTCGTGGGGATGACGGGCGCCGGCGGCGGGGCGTTGATGACGCCGATGCTGATCCTGTTGTTCGGCGTCACGCCCTCGGCGGCGATCTCCAGCGACCTCGTCGCGGCCGTGGTCATGCGACCGTTCGGCGCCGGCGTTCACCTCCGCGCCGGCACCGTCAACCTCCGCCTGGTGAAGTGGATGGTGATCGGCTCGGTCCCGGCGGCGTTTCTCGGGGCCTACCTGCTGCGCCTGATGGGCGATTCGATGTCCGCCGAGACGCACATTGAGCTGGCGCTCGGCATCGCGCTGCTGGTCGGCGCGACCGCGATGGTCGTGCGCCTCGTGCTCGACCGGCGGGCCGGACTCGAGCGCACGGCGTTGGTGAACGAGGTCGTGGCGCGACCGCTGCCGACGGTGGCGATCGGCGTCATCGGCGGCGTGATCGTGGGCATGACGTCGGTGGGCTCGGGGTCGCTGATGATCGTGCTGATGCTGTTCCTGTATCCAACGCTGAGCGCCAACCAGCTGGTCGGCACCGACCTGACACAGGCGGTGCCGCTGACGCTGGCCGCGGCGCTCGGCGCGGTTCTGTTCGGACACGTCGTGTTCAGCGTGACTGCGTCGATCATCCTCGGCAGCGTCCCCGCCGTACTCGTCGGCTCGCTGCTGTCCTCGACCGTCCCCGACAAGTACGTCCGCCCGGCGATCGCGTTCGTGATCTTCGCGTCCGGCCTCAAGTACGTCGGCGTCCCCACCAACGCGCTCGGCTGGATCCTGTGCGCTTTGCTGTTGGGCGTCGCGCTGACCTGGGCCGCGGTGGCGCGACCCTGGCAACGCCCGCTGACCGTCTCGAAGGAGACCGAGAACCCGGAGGCCGTGCTCGTTGAAGATCAAAGAGTTTGAGGTCCCGGTGGCCGGCGGCGAACTCGCCGTCGCCCGCCTCGGCGACGCCGGCGACGAGTCCCCGCCCGTGCTGGCCGTCCACGGCATCACCGCCAGCAACCGCTCCTGGCTCGCCGTCGCACGCGCCCTGGAAGGACGCGCCGGCCTGGTCGCGGTCGATCTCCGCGGCCGGGGCCGCAGCAGCGAGCTCCCGCCGCCGTACGGGATCGCGGAGCACGTCGCCGACGCCGTGGCGGTGCTCGACCGGCTCGAGCTCGACCGCTGCGTGGTCGTCGGTCACTCGCTCGGCGCCTACATCGTCGCCCGCCTCGCCGCCGACCATCCCGAGCGCGTGGAGAGCGCGATCCTGGTTGACGGCGGTCTCACGATCCCCGGCACCGAGCGCATCGATCCACAGGCCTTCGCCGACGCGCTTCTCGGCCCCACGCTCGCCCGGCTCCGGCTCAAGTTCCCGAACCGCGAAGCTTACCGGGACTGGTGGCGCGCACATCCCGCGATCGCCGGTGGCGATGTCGACGATCAGGACCTCATCGCCTACGCCGACTACGACCTGATCGGAGACGAGCCCGAGATGCAGTCGTGCATCTCCGAGCCGGCCGTGCGGGCCGACATGAGCGAGCTGGCCGGGATGGGCGCGGCCGCGACCCGAATGACCGTTCCCGCTACGTTGCTCTGTGCGCCGCGCGGACTGCAAGGTGAGCCCAAGCCGATGCAGCCGCTCAGCTTGGTCGAGGCCTGGGTGGCCCAGGCCCCGGACCGCCGTCGCGGGTGGCAGGTCCCCGACGTCAACCACTACACACTGGCGTTCGGGGCGGCCGGCGCGCGCGTGGTGGCGGCCGAGATCGCCTCGGCCGCGACCTCCTGCTAAGAGCGAGCCTGCCTTCCCCCCAGACTATTCGCGTTGCAACTGGCACAAGTGTCATTGACACAACTGCCATTCGCACATGTGTCAGACGCGCGGTGGACGTGATACTGCGCACAACCATCACCGTCGCCCGAAAGGGCTCCTGGCCGAGGTTCGCCTGCGCGCTGAGTCTCAGTAACCCTTGGCCGCGTTCCAGCCGCCGTCGACGAATAGGATCTCGCCCTGAACGAAGTCGGCGGCGGAGCTGCACAGAAACACTGCCGGCCCGGCGATGTCGGGCGGTTGCCCCCATCGTCCCAGCGGGGTGCTCTCGAGGATCTTCGAGGTCAGCCGCTCGTCGCGGAAGTACTCCGCGCTGAGCGGCGTCTCGATGACTCCCGGCGCGATTGCGTTGCACGAGATTCCGTGGCTCGCGAGCTCGGCGGCGATCGAGCGGGTGAGCATGATCACGCCGCCCTTGCTCGCGTTGTAGGCCGAGCGGTTGGTCAACGCCATCCGCCCGGCGATCGACGCGAGGTTGACGATCTTGCCGCCGCCGCCCTCGATCATCAGGCGCGCGGCCACGCGGCAGCAGATCATCGTGCCCGTCAGGTTCACCTCGAGCGTCCGTCGCCAGGCCTCGGTCGAGTGCTCGAGGAACGGTGAAATGTGGCGGATTCCGGCGCTGTTGACGAGGAAGTCGAACCGCCCGAAGGTCTGCGCGACGGTGTCGAACCCCGCGGCCACGGCGACTTCGTCGGTGACGTCGCCGGTCAGTCCGAGGATCCCGCCGCCGATCTGCTCGGCCACCTCGGTCGCGTTCCTGATGTCGAAGATCGCGACTTCGGCGCCCGCGGCGACAAACGCCTCCGCGATCCCACGGCCAAGGCCACTCGCACCGCCGGTGATCACCCCGGCTCGCCCGGACAGCTCGTCGGCCATGTTCAGAGCAGATCCCAGTAGCGCTCGGTAGGACCGTGGGTTCCCAGAAGTCGACACCCGGCTGGGCGGCCAGCACCTGACCACATGGCCGGATAGCGTAACGCTGTGGTCCCGGAGCTTCCGATTACCCCGACCGAGATGACCATGGCGCAGCTCGAGCTTCCGCGGTCGATCACCGAGCGCACCGTCCCGGCCGTGCTCGACGGCCAAGCGCGGCGGATCCCCGATCGCACCGCGTTGATCGCCCACAGCCTCGTCGAAGGCGGCGAGCGCCGGATCTCCTACCGGGAGCTGCGCGACGCCGCGCACCGGTTCGCCGCGGCGCTCGCCGCCGCCGGCGTGAAGCGCGGCGACCGGGTCGGGATCCTGCTCGACAACTCCGGCGCGCTCGAGGCCCACATCACCTACCACGCCGCCCACCGCCTCGGCGCGATCAACGTCCCGCTCAACACCCGCTACGTCGAGCGCGAGCTGTCCTACGTGCTCGGCTTCATCGCGCCGGCGGCGATCCTCTTCGGGCCCGCGTTCGCCGACCTGCTCGGCCGCCTGCGCGGCTCGCTCGGCGCCACCGCGCTGATCGAGGTGGCTCCGAACCCGCGCCTCGGGGTCAGCTTCGCCGGTGCGATGGAGGCGGCGGCGCCGACGGGTGAGCGGGTCGCCGTCGCCGAGTACGACGAGGCGGACTGGATCCTCACCTCCGGCACCACCGGGAACCCGAAGGCCGTCGCGCTCGGGCACTCGCGTTCGGTCGCCTGCGGCCACCAGGCGATCCCGGCGTGGGGCCTCGACGCCGACAGCGTCTACCAGTCGTTCGCGCCCTTCTTCACCAGCACCGGCTCGCACACCAACCTGCTCTCCTGCCTGGTGGCCGGGTGCACGTATGTGGTCGAGCCGGAGTTCGACGTCCGCGAGTCGCTCGAGCGGCTGATCCGCCACCGGGTCACGTCGACGTTCCTGGTCAATAGCGTGCTGGCGCTGATCTTCGCGCGGCTGACGCCCGAGGAGATCGCCGCCTACCGGTTCCCGGCCCTGCGCCGCGTCTGCTACGGCGCCCAGCCCGCAGGCCCCGACTTCTTCCGCCGGGTGTGGAGTGAGATCGGGCAGGGCTGGGGGGTCGAGCTCGTCAACATCTACGGCCTGACCGAGGGCGGGACCTCGGGCATCATGCTGACCCCCGAGGATCACCCCCAGGCGCTCGAGCGGATGGGCTCCTACGGCCTCTCGATCGGACGGACGAGCTTCCATCCGTGGGTTGAGCACGCCGTGCTCGACGGCCACGGACGGCCGGTCGGGCCCGGCGAGGTGGGCGAGATCTGCCTGCGCGGACCGAGCACGATGCTGGGCTACGTCCGCGACCCGCAGGCCACCGCCATGGCGCTGCGCGACGACTGGCTGTACACCGGCGACATGGCCACCGTCGATGAGGAGGGGTTCCTCTACTTCGTCGACCGGGGCAAGCAGATCATCCGCCGGGGCGGCCTCAACATCTCGTCGGCCGAGGTCGAGGGCGTGCTCGCCGCCCACCCCGCCGTGCTCGAGGTCGCCGTCGTGCCGATGCCCAATCCGGTCCTCGGCGCCGACGTGCGGGCGGTGGTCGTGGCGGCGAGCGAGCCGCCGCCGAGCGAGCTAGAGCTGATCGAGTTCTGTCGCGAGCGACTGGCGGACTACAAGGTCCCGCGCAAGATCGACTTCATCGACGCGCTCCCGCGCAATGCGATGAACCGCGTCATCAAGGGCGCGCTCACCGGCGAGGGCGGCGGGTTGCGAGCGAGCTAGCACCGGCTCGGTATCTTCAACGGACCCGCACCCACGCCCGAGGCGGCGAGACAACTCGCGCTGGAGCTGGCGCGCACGATGACGCACACGATCCCGGCAACGAACGGCATAGCGAACGGCCTCATGAATCGCAGTCAAGCGCTGTCGCTGGAGGATTCGCTGCGGCTCGAGGAGCACGCTCAGGCGGTGGCGCTCGGGACGACGGAAACGCTCGACGCGATGCGCGCGTTCCCGCAGACGGCGGCGAGCTAAGTGCGCGCGGTCCAGGTAACCGAGCTCATCGGCCCAGACGGGATCGCCGTCGCCGAGGTGCCCGACCCCACGCTCGACGGCTCGGGCGTCCTGATCGACGTACGGGCGGCCGGAGTCGTGTTCGCCGACTCGCTGCTCGCCCGCGGTCTCTACCAAGTCAAGCCCGAGCTCCCGTTCATCCTCGGGTTCGAGGTCTCCGGCTTGGTGCTCGAGGCGTCCCCCGACGCCGAGGTGAAAGTGGGCGACCGCGTAAGCGCGCTGCTGGGCTACGGGGGCATGGCCGAGCGCGTGATCGCGCCCACCGGTCTGACCTTCCCGCTCGCCGACGAGCTGTCGTTCGTCGAGGGCGCGGCCTTGGTCGCCAACGCCCAGACGGCGTACTTCGCGCTCGCGCTGCGGGCCGGGCTGCGGCCGGGCGAGCGCGTCCTCGTCCATGGCGCCGCCGGCGGCCTCGGCGGCGCGGCGCTCCAGGTCGCGCGCGGCCTTGGCGCGAGCACGATCGCGGTGGTATCGACCGAGAGCAAGGCGGAGGTCGCCCGCCAAGCGGGCGCCGAGGAAGTGATCGTCGGCTATGAGGGCTGGGAGGAGGCGGTCCGCGAGCTGGCCCCCGACGGGGTCGACATCGTCGCCGACCCGGTCGGCGGCGAGCCATTGCTGCGGGCCTCGATCCGCTCGCTTGCGCTCGACGGACGGTTCGTCGTGCTCGGCTTCGCGGGCGGCGAGATCCCCAAGATCGGGACCAACCGGATCCTGTTCGGGAACATCGCGGTCGTCGGAGCGGCCTACGGCGCTTACGCGGACGCCAGGCCCGAAACCGCCCAGGCCGTCAGCCGCGCCGTCAACGATCTCGTGCGGGCCGGCTACGCGCGGCCGATCATCGCCGAGACGCTGCCGATGGATCGGGCCGCGGACGCGATCCGACGCTTCGAAGCCCGCGCCGTCCAGGGCAAGATCGTGCTCGAGGTCGGCTGACCGCCGAGCTAAGGGTCGAGCGGCGAGCTCGGACCGTCAAGTTGACCTCCGCCTCCGCGGATGGGCACGACGTCCACCCGGTAGATGTTCTCCGACTCACGCCTCATGCTCGATTCGATGCCCTGTACCAGTGATTCGACCTGATCACCTCGGAGGTCATCGTCGATCTCAACCCGGGCGACGACCCAGATTCGGCCGGGACCGATGAAGCTGACGAGGACCTCCCCAATGCCGGTGACTCCAGGGTATGCAGAGAGCAGGGCTTGCAGTCGCAGCGCTTCAGCTGGCCGGATCGGCTGCCGCGATCACGTTCCGGAGACCGACACCGCATCCTCGACGAAACAGGTCGTTGGCCGTATCGGCGAGTGAGTGCGGAGCCAGAACGGTCGGGCGCTGTCGTTCGCGCCGCGACCTCGATTCTCTGCGAGCGTCTGCGGCGGCATGCTCGGTCCGTAATACCACTCCTCGGCCCTGCACACGGACCGCCGACGCCCACCGCCTATGCTGCCGCGGTGCCGACGATCCTCCTGATCCGCCACGGCCAGGCCTCGTACGGCACCGCCGACTACGACGAGCTCTCGCCGCGGGGACGCGAGCAGGCCAGCGCCGTCGCCCAGGAGCTGATCCGGCGCGGCGTCGCCGTGCGGCAGATCATCAGCGGCACGCTGCGCCGCCAGCAGGACACCGCAGGCCCGGTCGCCGCGGCGCTGGGGCTCCCGATCACGGTCGAGCCCCGATTCAACGAGTACGACATGGATGACATCCTGGCCGGCCACGGCAATACGCCGGTGCGCACCAACACCGCGCCCGGCGCCGAGGTGGTTTCCAGCCCCGAGTATCAACAGATCCTGGAACGGGCGATGCTGGCCTGGATCGTCGCGGCCGATAAGACCCCGTGCGAGGAGAGCTGGCCGCAGTTCGCCGTCCGCACCGCGGCCGCACTGACCGGTCTGGCGGCGAGCCTCAGCTCCGGCAGCACGGCCGTCGTGTCCACCTCGGCCGGGGTGATCGCCGCCCTCTGCTGCGAGATCCTGCGCCTGCCCGCCAAAACGATGATCCGTCTGAACCGCGTGAGCGTGAACGGCTCGATCACCAAGCTGACGTCGGGACGGTCCGGGATCTCGTTCGTCTCGTTCAACGAGCACGCCCACCTGGAGTACGACGGCTCCCCGTTGGTGACGCTCCGCTAGCGCCTAGACTGGCGCTACCGCCAGGTGACCCGGAACGTGAAGTCGGCGAGTCTGCAATGGTGCGCTTCGGCTTCATGCTCCTGCCGCGTTCGGTCGCGGAAACGCGGGAGCTGGCGCGGGTCGGCGAGTCGCTGGGCTTCGACTGGGTCAGCGTGGCCGACTCGCCGACCGTTTACCAGGATTCCTACCTGCACCAGCTCGAGGTGGCCCGGGCGGCCGAGCACGTGCTCGTCGGGCCGATGGTCAGTCACCTGGTGGCGCGTCATCCAGTGATCGTCGGCAACCAGCTGGCGACGTTGAACAGCTTCACTGGGGGCCGGGTGATCGGCACGATCGCCACTGGCAACAGCGCCGCTCGCGGCCTTGGGATGAAGCCCGCGACGGTCGCCGAGCTGACCCAGGGAATCGAGGCGATTCAGGCGTACTGGCGTGGCGAGCGCGCCGAGTTCAGGGACTCGTTCATTCCCGCGACCGGGATGCGGCGGGACGCCTGTCCCCTGCTGGTCTGCGCCGACGGCCCGAAGGCGGCCGCCCTCGCCGGCCGAGTCGGAGACGGGCTGCTCTATGGCGGGACGATGGATCGCGCGGTGCGACGCCGGCGGCTGGCGGCGATGGGCCCCGATCCCGGCAAGCAGAGCTGGATCGCGCCGACCGTGTCCCTGTACGAGGACTACGAGTCGGTGCGCGACGATCTCGGCGCGATGGTCGTGGCGATGGCCAACCGCGCGATGCGCGGCGATCTGTCCGAGCGGGGAGTACCGGCCGACGTCCAGGCCGACGTGCTCGAGATGCGCCGGACGTACGACTACGGCTTCCACGCCGACAACTCGCGGCCCAAGAACACCGGCGTGGTCAGCGAACGGCTGACCAACCACCTGATCGACAGCCTGTGCATCTGGGGCGATGAGGCCCGGTGGCGGGGCACGCTCGACGGCCTCGAGGAGGACGGGTGGACCGGGGTGATGTTTATCCTCGGCCAGGCGGAGCAGGTGAGCGTGGTCCGCGACATCGCCGAGCGGCTGACCGCCCTGGGGCGGCTCACCGCCCCCACCGGATGCACTCGCGCGGCCGCCCGGTAGCGATCGTCGATCCCAATGGACCGGCGAGGTGGCGCTCCCGTGGAGGCCGTGGCTCTGCGCGGCGCGGTTGTTTGCTTGGGAAGGGGCGAGTGAGGGCGGTCGCCCTGGCCGAGGATGCAACGATTGGTCGGGGCGGTTTTTGTACAGAAGTGATAAGCGTCAAATTTGCCCTCGGCAGGCGTTCCGGTCGAACTTCGGCAATTTTCCGCCACCCCTCGGACACAATTCTCCGAAGTTCGCCGTTGATGCCGTTGCGTCCGAGGCTTTGGGCTCCTGGCCGCCTGATCAGAGCTCCCGATCCCGTCGCCAAGGCCCTCGATATCCAAATTATTTAGCAGTTAATGACAAAATTTGTGGGCTGTCAACAGCTATCTCCTGGGGTGAGCGGGATGGGGGGTCAGCCAACCGGCCCCGACCGCGACCACGGAACCCGGAAGTTCCGCGGCCGTGACCCACGACCCCCTCCCCGGCCGAAAGACCACCCGACCAGCGATCACGCAACCCGGAAGCCCCCTAGCCACCCCACCTAATCAGTAGGACCGCGGCAGCCCCGGCGAGTGCTGGGCGACGTAGTTGAGGATCATCTCTCGCGAGACGGGGGCCAGGCGCAGCAGCCGGAGGATGAACCGGAGGTCTGCCAGACCGTACTCGTCGGCCAGTCCGTTGCCGCCGTGGGACTGGATGGCGCGGTCGAGGGCCATCAGTCCGGCGTCGGCGGCGAGCGGCTTGGCCATGTTCGAAGCCTCCCCGGCCGGCGCCTGGGCGTCGTGGAAAATGGCCGCCTTCCAGGTCATCAGCCGGGCCGCCGCGACGGCCGCCTTGGCCTCGGCGAGCGGACGGGCAACGTCCTGATGGGCGCCGATCGGCTGTCCCCACACCGCCCGCTGGTTGGCGTACGCCGACGCCTTGTCGACCGCGTAGCGCGCGCCGCCGTTGCTGATCGCCGCGGCCAGGATCCGCTCCGGGTTGAGTCTCTCGAACCCGATCCGCAGCCCGTCTCCCTCGGGGTCGATCATCCGGTCACCGCCGACTCGGATCTCGTCGACATACAGTGTGCATTGCTGCGCTCAGCACCCAATCGTCCGCGTTGGGGCGGGCGCGGAGCGAAAGCCGGTGGCTGTTGGACCCCGCGTCGGGCTCGATGATCGCGAATGCGTAGTGCTCGCGGCCGCTGCGATGCCCTGCAGCCAGCGGTCCTTCTGCTCATCGCTGCCATACCGCGTCAGCAACGTGCCGACGATCCCGGGCGAGACCAGCAGAGGCAGCAGTGGACACCCCGCGGCGCTCAACTCCTCCTCCACCACCGCGGGTTCGAACCTGCCCAGGCCGCCTCCCCGTACGCCTCCAGGACATTGACCCCCGAGGGCTCTGCGGTCACATCGGCTAGGCCGCTACCGTCTCCGCGCCGAGCGCGTCCTCTTCGCCGGCGTCCGTGGGGTGATCGTCGGCGTCCTGGCACGGCAACCCAACCATCACCACCGTCCCCCCCGCCTCGCCACGCCTGACCTCCGTCCACCCACCCTGGTCACGAATCAGTCGATCCACGGACGCCAGACCGTGGTGGTGGCCGGCCCGGGGCACGGTAGTGCCGAGACCGTCGTCGGAGATCGTGAGCACGAGTCGGCCCTGCTCCAGCTCGAGCCTGACGTTGACCCGACAAGGCCCGGCGTGCTTGGCGGCGTTGACGAGCGCCTCCCGGGCCGCCTTGATCAGGGCGTCGCTGGCCGACCGTCCGAGGCCTCGGGCGGCTCCGGCGACCTCGGGCTCGATGTGGACGTGGATGGGGAGCGAGAACTCGTCCTCCACCCCGGACACCACCGAGGTCAGGCGCGTCGCGATGTCCGCCGCCGGCGGGCTCGACAGCTTGTGAATCACGGTCCTGATCGCCGTGTCGCCCCGGACCAGCATCCCGCGCGCCCGGGAGATCCGGCGCGCGACCCCGTCGTCCACCTCGTCCTGATCGAGGATCGAATCGAGGCTGAGCTGGGCCGCGAACAGGATCTGAGCGACGTCGTCGTGCAGGTCGTCGGCGAGCCGCTGACGTTCCTGGAGCCGGGCCAGCTCGGCGCGCTGTTGCTGGTAGCGCTCGGCCGCGTAGTTGAGCGCCGCCACATTGGCCATCCGCATGAACGAGGCCCGCTCAAAGCGGGTGAACGGCTCGCCGTGGAGGCGAAGCGCCGCCAGCGTGCCGAGACGGACTCCGCTCAGCGTGACCGGCACGTAGAACGCGGCCCAGCCGGGGTCGCCGGCCCGCTGCGGCCCGACCACATAGGCACGCATGCCGGGATCAGTGCCTGCTTCATCGATCACCGCGCGTTCGATCTCGGGGGCGCGACGGCCCGTCGAGACGAGGATCGGGGGCGCGTCGTCGAGCACAAAGGCCAACAGTGACGCCTCGGTCGCCTCGCACAGTTCGCGCAGGGCCGGCTCCATCACCGTGTGGATGCTGTCCCCGGAGGCCACCGCCACGGCGGCGCGGCAGATCGTCTCCTCGATCCGCTGCTCGCGCCGCGCGCCGTACAGGGCGGCCGCGAGCTCGACGATGCTGGCGATGCGCGGCGCCAACCCTTCGGCACGGCTGAGATCCTCGAGGTCGAAATCGGCGGCGCCGTCCGCGATGTGGAGAACCCCGACGTCGCCCAGCGGGACGGTCAGCACCCGCGACAGGCCGAACACGCCGACGTACTCCTGGCGGATGCTCGCGTCGCCGGCGCTCGCGTTGCTGATGTACGGCAGGCCGGTGGTCAGCACGCGCGCCGAGTTGCTCCGAGGATCGAAGAAGCCAACCCGGTGCGAGGCGACGGTGAAGTCATCGGCGCCGAACGCGCCCGGCATCATCTGCAGCACCCTGCGCTGGCGGTCGGCGATCATCACGCCGATCCGGGCGTTCCCGAACAGGGGTCCGATGACCGCCGTAAGCGCGCGGCCGAGCTCTCCCAGGCTGTGCGCCGACAGCACCAGACGGTCGAGCATCGCCCACGTCTCGAGCACCTCGTCGTAGACGGGCGGGCGCGATGCCAGCGCCACGCAGAGCCCGACCTGGACCGCGAACGTATCGATCAGATCCTCGTTGTCGAAGCTCACCTCGTCCCGCTGCAAGGCGGCGATGAAGCCGACGGTCCGGTCCTCGACGGCGATCTCTGACCGAAGCACAACCTCGAATTGCCGCTCCAGAAAGCCATCGTCGGCGGCGGTAAGCGACACCCTGAACGCCTCCAGCTCCGACCCCGAGAGCCCCCTGTGGCACTCGACGTGCAACGGACCCCCATCGCCGCGGAGGACGATCAGGATCGCCTCGGCGCCGGTCACCCTAGTCGCCGCCGCGAGCAATGCGTGAAAGTTCAGCGATGGTTCTTCTTCGCGCCGACCTCTCATCGGCTCAGCTCTTGACGGCGGCCATCTCGGCCTCGCCGGCGGGAGCGATGAAGCCGGTGCGGATCGCCTTGGCGATCAGTTCAGTCTTGGTTCTGGCCTCGAACTTCGCCTTTAGCTTCTGCATGTGAAAGCGGACCGTCGACTCCGAAATGAACAGGCGCTTACCGATCTCCTGGTTGGTGAATCCCTGAGCGGCGAGCTCGAGCACGCGCTCCTGCTGCGGCGTCGGCGTGGCGCCCGACATTCGCTCGGCCATGAGCGCATGCAGCTGCTTCACGATCTGCTGACCGGCGGCCGTGCCTGCTACTCGCTGCCCGGCGCCGACCCGTTCGATCGCGGCCTCCAACTCGGGCAGTCCCGCGGCCTTCGTGACGTACGCCGCCGCGCCCGCCTGCAGAGCTCCACGAACGGTTTCCTCGCTCAGGTACGTGCTGAGGATGATCACCGCCGTGCCGGGGAAATCCCGGGTCAGCTGGCGGGTCAGCTCCTCGCCGCGCATGTCGGGCAGGCGAAGATCGACGAGCGCGATGTCCGGCAGCGTCTGACGGACCCTTCGCAGTGCCTCTCGGCCGGTGGACGCCTCCGCGACTACCTCGACTTCGGGGGTCCGTGACAGCGACGACCGGACCCCCTCCCTGACAATCTCGTGATCGTCGACGATCATGATTCGCACGTTCGACCTCTCCGTCCTACCGTCCGGTCGGACGGTACCGCCGCCCACCATACAGGCCCGGCGGTTCACGGACAACTCGTGTTCAGTTCAGGCGCGCGAACCGTCGCTCAGACCGTGGCCTCGACCTCGAGCGGCTGCGCCGCGGGGAGCACCTCGAGCGCGTCGGTGGCGACGTCGACTCCCAAGGCGCTGGCGCATCCAGGGCAGAAGTACTCCCGCACGGTGACCCGCGGGGACTCCTTGCGGTCGCGCACCAGCATGCCCAGCTCCGCGTAGCGCTCCGCGATCGGCTTCTCCTTCAGCACGGCTCCCTCGCGCCAGTTCTCCGAGGCCGGGGCGAGCGTCTCCTCGCACGCCGCGCACGTCCAGCTCCCGTTCTCTCGCGCCAGCGAGATGCCCACCGACCGCGGCACCTGGGCCTCCTTGGCGGGATCGCGGCCGATCCGCTGACGGCGGATCTCGGCTCGGCGGGCCTCCGTGGCGGCGACATCGAACGCCTCGCCGTCGATCACGACCCCGTAGATCTCGTGGGCATGGTCCCCGGTCACGTACCCGTTGACCACGTCCTTGGCGACCTTCTCCGGGGCCCGCAGCAGCGGATCGCCGATCCCGGCGCCGCCTCCGGCGGTAGCCACGAACACATCGCCGCGGTTGAGGTCGAGATGGGTCACCTTGGAGCGGACCGACTCGGTGCGTCCGTCGAGCCGTTCCATCGTCGGCAGCACTCCCTGGTCGAGCAGCTTTGCCACGTTGGAACCCCGCACGGGGAAGAACGTGCCGGCGCCGCCCGGATAACCGCCACCGGTGCCGTGAGGGGGGACCTGGGCGCAGGCGTTGAAGCCCGGGCCGGCCATTCGATCGCTGTAGTGGATCGCATACGCCTGATCGAGCGACTGACCGCCGCGCATCAGACCAGGCCCCCCCGAGTTGGCCACCAGCCGGCGCCACAGGAACAGGACCGGGTCGGCGCCCTCGTGGTTCTCGATGTCCGGGATGCCGCCGCCGGTGGTGCAAGTCAGCCCGTAGGCGTCCTGACCGTCGTTGATCGTCTGGGCGCCGCCACCGGAGCCGATCGCGTTGTCCGGGTAGAAGACGACCGATACGCCGCCGTGCTGGTTGTTGCCGAACAGGGCATTGCCCGGGAAGCCATCCTGGTGCTGACCGGAGACACGGCCGCGGATCGTCTTGTCCTCGCTCAGCGACATCGCCTGCACGAGCACGTCCTTGGCCAGCTTGCAGGCCCGCATCCCGACCTCGGAATGGGCGTTGGAGACCGGCGCGGGCGGCACCGAGTTGACGATCGTGCCCGGCTCGCCGAGCTCGACCGTGATCGGCCGCCACAGGCCGCCGTTGACCGGCAGATCGCCGTACACCAGCACGGTCATCAGCCCGGTCATCGCCTGGCCGAACATCGGGCCCCTGGTCGAGTTCACGAAGGCGTCGATCTGAGGCACGCCCGAGTAGTGGAAGCGCAGATCGGTCCCGTCGACCTCGAGCCGGCAACGCAGCTCGAGCAGCATGTCCGGGCCGTCGTGGCCGTCGAACTCGTTCCAGTCGACGGCTTCGTAGACGCCGTCCGGCAGCAGCGCGATCCGCTCACGGAGCACCTGCTCGGAGAGATCCTTGTTGATCTCGCAATACAGCTGGTGCGCCTCGAGCCCGAACTCGTCGACGATCTGATTGAGCTTGCCCGTCGCCGTGTTGTTGGCCGAGATCATCGAGCGGATGTCGTTGAGCACGGCGCCGGGGGCGCGCACGTTGGCGGCGATGTACTTCTCCCACTCCCCGTCGATCGCCCCCCCGCGGATGATCCGGACCGGCGGGAAGCGCATCCCCTCCTGCCACACGTCGTGGGCGCCGGGGGCATAGCCGGAGATCCCGACACCGCCCACGTCGAGCACGTGCATGTTCGCGAATGACCAGCCAAGGTGCTGATCCCCGTAGAACGTCGGCATGATGATCGACACGTCGCCCTGGTGCATGGCGCCGCCGGTGTGTGGGTCGTTGACGACCCAGCCGTCCCCCGGCTTGAGATCGCCGTCGTGCCGCACCAGGTCGGCGATCACCTGGGTGCCGATCAGCGACGAGCCGACGTGGAACAGCACGTAGGACGAGAACCCGAGATGCTCGGGCTTGGTGTCCATCAAGCAGGTCGAGAAGTCCTTGGACTCGGTGACGATCGGCGAGCCAGAGGTCCTGACCAGCGTGATCGCCATCTCGTCGGTGAGGTTCTTGATCGCCTTGCGGTGGACCTCGGCCGCGATCACGTCGTAGTCGGTGGTGCTCATCTTCGGTAGCTCCTTAGCGGGTCAGGACGTAGTTGGAGTACTCGTCGCGCTCGGCCGTGGTCCCAGGCGGGACGTAGATCGTGGTGTCGTTCTCGTCGATGATCGCGGGGCCCTCGATGGTGATTCCGGCGGGGAAGTGGATCTCGTCGATCACGGGGATCTCGGCCCACTCGCGCTGTTGGGGCAGGAAGACGCGGCGGATCTCGCGCGTCTCGGCAGCCGTGTCGAGTCCCGAGGTCACCGCCTTAGCCAGATCGGGCCGGTGCTGGCTGCCGGTCACGGTCACGCTGTAGTTGATCAGCGATGCCGGGACCCCCTTCCATGCCGTCCCCTCGCCATACGTCTGCTCGTAGGTCTTCAGGAACGATTCGAACAGCGCCTGGGCGTCCTCCTCCACCAAGGTCCGGTCTGGCATGTCCATCGTCAGCTCGTAGGCCTGACCGTGGAAGCGGACGTCGGCGCTGCGCTGGAGCGTGATCTGATCGCGCGGGAACCCCTCGGACTCCATCTGGGCGATCGCATCCTTGACCATCTGTTCGGCGATCTGGTTGACCCGACCCACGCCCTCGGGTTTGGACAGGTCCCAGCCGACCCCTTGATCGAACCGCATCTTGTAATCGGCCGAGAGGAGGCCCAGCGCACAGAAGACCGAGCTGTTCTGGGGGATCACGATCGTCGAGATGCCCAGCCGATCGGCGATCTGGGAGGCGAACAGAGGCAGCGTGCCGCCGTAGGCGAGGAACAGGAACTCGCGCGGATCGTGGCCCTTGCCGACGCTCACCTCGCGCACGGCGTTGGCCATGTTGACCACGACCAGATCGTGCATGGCCGCCGCCGATTCCTCGGTCGACCAGCCGTAGCGCTCGCCGAACACCTTGTCGAGCACGACCCGCGAGAGCTCGGGCTTCAGCTTGACCCGGCCGCCCAGGTAGTTCTCCGGATCGATGAAGCCGAGCGTCACCATCGCGTCGGTGACCGTCGGCTGGTCGCCGCCCCGATCGAGCGCGGCGGGACCGGGCGACGACCCGGCGCTATGTGGTCCGACGTTCGGCACCCCGCGCTCGGAGACCCAGCCGATCGAGCCGCCGCCGGCTCCGACCGACACCACGTCGACCAGGTTGACGCCGGTCATGAACGGCCCGAGTTCCAGGTTCTTCTCGATCCGGATCTCGTTGTCGACGATGATGCCGGTGTCGAAGCTGGTCCCGCCCATGTCGCCGAGCAGGACCCGCTTCTTGCCCATGCGCTTGGCCAGTTCGTTGGCGCCGATCGCGCCGCCGGCCGGACCCGAGCCGAGCAGGCCGAGCGGGTACGCGCGCGCCTTCTCGAGACTGATCCCGCCGCCCAGGCCCTGGAAGAACGCCAGCCCGCCCTCCAGACCGGCGGCGCGCAGCTTGTCGTTCAGCGAGGTCAGATACACCTCGGCCCGGTCCTGCACGAACGAGTTGAGGATCGCCGTCGTCCACCGGCGCGTCTCGCCCTCGACCGGGAACACCCGGTGCGATGGCGTGATGAAGATGTTGGGGTACATCTCCTTGATCGCCGCTTCGGCCGCCAGCTCGTGTTCGCCGTTGGCGTGGCTCCACAGGAAGCAGATGGCCAGCGCGTCGACCTTCATCTCCTCCACCAAACGCTTGGCCTCGGCCCTGACTTGGTCGAGATCGATCGGGACGAGCACCGTGCCCGACCAGTCGGTCCGCTCGTCGATTTCGGCGATCGCCCGGCGGTCGACGATGTCGGGCACGTTGAGTTGGAGGTGGTCGTCGAGTTCGGTGGTGCGCGGGCCGCCGGCGAGGCGGAAGGCGTCACGGAACCCGGTGGTGATCAGCACGCCGACGCGCGAGCCCCGCAGCTGCGTGATCGCGTTGGTGACCACGGTGGTTCCGTTGATGAACAGCTGCGTACCCGAGAGCACCTGTTCGAGCGGAAGCTCGTAGTTGGTGGCCGCGACCTCGACGGCCTCGAGCACGCCGCGGCTGAAATCGTCGTAGGTGGTCAGCGCCTTGCCGCGTTCGACCCGGCCTTGATAGACGATCGAGACGTCGGTGTGGGTTCCGCCGACGTCGACGCCGATGAACGCGCGGCCGTTTCGACTGCTTGGTTCGGTGGTGCTCATATCTCTCCTCGAAGTCAAATCAGCGTCTTGCCTGGACTCTGCTCACACCGGTCAGTCCGTGAAACTGTCCGATCCGCTAGTCGCTCACGGCACCTCGCGGCAAGACGTTCAGGGTGTGTAATAGCTGCTCTCTGAGCAGGGATTTCTGCGCCGAGCCAAGAACCGTGCGCGGCATTTCATCAACTACCCGCACCGAGGTCGGCTTCTTGTAGCTGGCCAGCCGCTCGCTGCAGTACTCGATCAGCTCGGGCTCGTCGATCGCGGCGCCGTCGACGGGGATCACAACCGCGCAAACCGTCTGACCCCATTTCTCGTCCAGGAGACCGATCACCGCCACGTCGGCTACCGAGGGATGCTCGATCAGGACGCTCTCGATCTCGGCGGGGAAGATCCGCATGCCGCCGCTTACGATCATGTCCGACTTGCGGCCCGAGATATACAGGAACCCCTCGGCGTCGAAGTAGCCCATGTCCCCCGTGTGAAGCCAGCCGTTGACGACCTGGCGCGCGGTGAGCTCGGGGTCGAGCCAGTATCCCGCCGTCACCGTGGGGGCTCGGATGATGATCTCGCCGGCAACGCCCTGCGGGACATCCGCGCCGCCCGAGTCGACCAGGCGCACCTCGACGTGCAGCGAAGCCTTACCCACCGACCCGGGCTTGCGCCGGGCGTCCGCGGGACGCACATAGGTGACCGTCCCGCCGCCCTCGGTCAAGCCGTACACCTGGATGAAGTCGAGACTCGGGAACGCCTCCTGGGCCCGCAGCGCGGTCGAGACCGAGACCGGCTGACCGCCGCAGATGATCATCTTCAGCGCGCTGAGGTCGTAGTCGTCGAGGTCGGGCAGCCGCAGGATCTCGTAGAGCATCGTCGGCACCCACAGGACGTGGGAGATTCGATGCTCGGCAACGTATCGGACCACCTCACACGCCGCGAACTCCCCGGAAGGCTTGACGTGAACGGCGCCGCCCTGCCCCAGCACCGCCCACGCGAGGTCGTGACGGCCACCCGTGTCGTACTGATCGACGACCGTGTAGGTCGAGTCCCCGGGCCCGATCCGGAAGTCGATCGTCTGCTGCAGCGAGTTCCACAGGACCGCGCCGTCCGTCCATACGACCCCCTTGGGCTCGCCCGTGGTACCCGAGGTGAACATGATCTCGTGCGGCTCCTCCAGGCTGCCGACCCGGGACGGCAGACCCGCGGAGGACGACGCGAGGATCTCCTCGTAGGACAGATCGCAGGCGTCGCGCTCGAGTCCGATCACCGTGCGCAGCTCGGGCAGTTCCCCTGACCGGCGCAGCTCCAGGATCGTGCCCAGAAAGCGGTCCTCGACGAAGATCGCCCGGGCGGCGGACCGCTTGAGGAGGTTGGCCAGCTCGCCGGCGCGCAGCCGCCAGTTGAGCGCGACCATGATCGCCCGGGCGGCGGCGATCCCCACTTCGATCTCCGTGAACTCGAGCCGGTTGGTGCTCAGCAGAGCTACCCGCTCCATTGGCTCGATGCCGAGCCCGACGAGCGCGTTGGCGATCTTGCGACTGGCCAGGCGGAGCTCCACGTAGGTGCGCACCGCGCCGTCGAACACGATCGCCGGCTTGTCGAGCTCGAGCCCCGCGCGTTCGATCAGCTGCGGAACGGTCAGGGTGTTCCAGCGCGGAGCTAGCGATTGGTCAAGTGGCACCTGCGTGGCTGCACCCATCCCGAATCCCGGAGCATCGCAGCGGGTCTCCTGCCGATCCACTAGCACTAGCGCCAGTCACGCCGCCCATCGCATCAGTCGGGACAGGTCCTGGCGCAACCCCGGAAGCACGAAGCGGGTCCAGGCCATCCGAATGTCGTTGGTCTTCCCCTCGGAGTACAGGCGCAGGCCGGTCGTCATGATTGCGAACAACATCAGCCCCCCGAGCGCCGTGAACGTGTCGACGGCCTCGGCGTCGACCGGGCGACCCGTCAGCTCGGTGTACCGCGCCCACAACCAGTCCCGGTCGGCGACCGCCCCACACAGCGGCGAACCCGGCGTGGTGAACTTGCCGCCGTGGTAGCCGAGCGCCATGTAGCCGAGATCGAAGCGTGGATCGCCGACGTACGAGAGCTCCCAGTCGAGCACCGCGCTGATCCGTCCATCGGCAATCAGCAGGTTGCCGATCCGATAGTCGCCGTGGACGAGCGTGGGTACCACGGGATCCGGCGGCCTGGACCGTACCCAGGCGTAGGCCTCGTTCACGACCGGATCGGACACCAGCTTGTGCTCTTCGTAGATGGCCTGCCAGTGGTCGACGGTGGCGTCGAAGTCCCGCACCACGGCGGCCTCCTGAGCCCGCTGCGCACCGATCGCGTGGATCGATGCCAGGTAGCGGACGAAGTCCTCGGCCAACCGCCGCCCGCCCTCCCAATCCGCGGCCAGGATCTCGCGATCGCGCGCGCGCCACACGTTTAGCGCGGAGCCCTGCATCCGGTCCATCACGAAGAACGGGCCGTCGAACGGCGTGTCGTCCGCCGGCTCGTAGCCGTGAACCCGCGGCGTGGGCACCGGTTCGTCGACGAGCAGGGCAAACGTGCCGAACTCGAGCCCGACGTCGGTGTCCAGCGTCGCGCCCCGTGGGCGGGCGCGCACGATGTACTCCCCTTCGCGGCCGCCCTCGTGCAGCACGCGGGCGGCGTGGGAGTGACGCGAGAAGCCGCCTTCGAGCTGCTCGAGATAGGTCACGGTGTCGCCGGCGGAGGCTGAGCCCGCCGCCTCCATCGTGGCCAGCAGCGCTTTCGCCTTGCCGGGATCGACCGCGCCGTCACTCATCGCCGCACGTCCGCCAGGGCTGCCACCTCGGCGTCGATCATGTTCGCCAGGGCTCCGTGGATCCGGCGCCGCATCGGCTCGGCCGAGTGCAGCGCAGCGAGCAGATCCGCGACCGCCTCCCCGACCTCGGTCCCGTCGGTGGCCGCGCGCAGGCGGTCGGCGGCCGCGCGCGCCGCGGCACGGTCGTCGTCCCCGATCGCCGCCAGGAGCGCCTGCCTGGTGTCGGCCAAGAGGCCGGCCGCGGCGCGTTGCTCGGCGGCGAGCAGCCGCGTCACGCTGTAGGCCGACAGCGCCTGACCGCGTTCGTACTCCTCGAGCGCCCCCGGCGACGAGGCGACCAGGCGCAGGACCCGCCCCACGCCCATCAACAGCTCGTCGGATCTCAGGGCGTTGAACACGTTGCCCTCACGGGGTCGCCGACCCCAGGAGGGTGGATTGTTTCACCCCGCAGGCACGGATCAGCCCCAGGGCTGACTCGCGGACGCGCTCGGGGTCGAGGCGGAACGCGGGCACGTAGAGGATCGCGTGATCGAGCCGGCCCTCGTACCGCATCCGCCGCGTCCCGTTACCCAGGCCGAGCACGAACCGCCCGCCGGACAGCTCGTCGAGATCCCGCGCCTCGGCGGCGAGCGTGAGCGGGCTGCGGCCGACTCCGTAGGCGATCGCCGTGCCGACCTCGATCCGCGCGGTCCGGTTGATCATCTCGGCCGCGGCGATCGTCGCCGAGCGGTCATAGAGCTCGGGTGCCCAGACGCCCGCCAGCCCGGCGTCGTCGGCCGCGGCCGCCAGCTCGCCCATCATCCGTGCGCCGATGCCCTGGGCCTCGATTCCGACCGTCAGCGACGCCAAGGGCACCTCAGCGGGCGGTGAAGTTCGCAGCGCGCTTGGCTCGGAACGAGTTCAGCGCCTCCCGCTGCTGGCCGAGCATCATCTCGCGCGGGCTCATCTCCGGGAGCGCGAGCGCCTCGTCGAGGTCGAGGCCCGAGCAGAAGCCACGCTCGGCGCCGGTGATGACCAGCGCGCGCGATCTCGTGCGCGGTCAGCTTGTCGCAGAAGTCGTGCATCTCGTCGAACATCTCGAACGTGATCGCGTTGAGGCGCTCCGGCCGGTTGAGCGTCAACAGCACGACGCCGTCCGAGCGTCGACCGTGAACGTGTTGTACTCGCTCATCGCACGCCCGCAGGCTCGGCGTCGACGGGGTCGGGCACCTTCGCCAGCTCGATCCGGGCGATCACCTGCTTGTGGACCTCGTCGGCCCCATCGCCGATCCGCAGCATCCGGTTGTAGCGGTACATCCACGACAGCGGCGTGTCGTCCGACACCCCGGCTCCACCCCACACTTGGATCGCTCGGTCGACGACCCTCAGGGCCATCTCCGGCGCGGCCACCTTCGTGATCGACAGCTCCTCCCGTGCCTCGCGGTTCCCGACCTGATCGAGCTTCCACGCGGCGTACGCGGTGACCAGCCGGGCCTGATCGATCTCGATCCGCGATTGAGCGATGAAATCCTGGATGAACTGCTTCTCGGCCAGCATCTGGCCGAACATCGAGCGCGCCTTGGCGCGCTGGCACATCAGCTCGAGCGCACGCTCGGCGACGCCGATCAGCCGCATGCAGTGGTGGATGCGCCCGGGGCCGAGGCGGTCCTGCGCGATCTTAAAGCCGGCCTGACGCTCGCCGAGCGTGTTCTCGGCGATCGGGACCCGGCAATCCTCGTAGGAGATCTCCCAATGGCCGGGGCCGTCGACGTGGCCCATGTTCGACAGCGGACGGACGAGGTTGAAGCCGGGAGTGTCGGTGGGGACGAGGATCATCGTCGCGCGCTTGTGGCGTTGAGCGTCCGGATCGGTCACCGCCATCACGATCGCCACCGATGCGCCGAGCGCATTCGTGGTCCACCACTTGCGCCCGTTGATCACCCAGTCGCCCCCGTCCTCGGTGGCCAGGCACGCCAGGTTGGTGGGATCCGATCCAGGCGTGTCGGGCTCGGTCATCGAGAAGCAGCTGCGGATGTCGCCCTCCAACAGCGGCTCGAGCCACCGCTCGCGCTGCGACGGGCTCGCGTGCTCGACGAGGATCTCAATGTTGCCCGAATCGGGCGGTTGACAGTTGAACACGTAGGGAGCGACCGTGCTGCAGCGCCCCATCTCCTCGCACAGCACGCCGTACTCGCTGTTGGTCAGGCCGGGGCCGAGATCGTCGCCCGACGACAGGAACAGGTTCCACAGGCCCTCGGCCTTGGCCCGCTCGCGCAACTCGACCAGAATCCGCGGCAGCGGGGTCTCGCGGTCGACTTCGCGATCGAGCGCCTCCTCGACCTCGCGCTCGTTGGGATACACGCGCTCGCGCATGAACTCCTGCAGGCGCTCGAGTAGTGCCTTACAGCGATCTGTCGGCTCGAAGTCCACTCACCCACTCCCGGCTTGACGTTGCTCTCGGCAGGCAGACCCTAGAACAGCTCCCCGCCGCCAGCGACGGGCGGAAGCGCTAGACAGTCACAGGGCCCGGGGACGCGCGGCAACTGGCGCTTATGCTAGGCGCCTGGGCAGAGGCGAGCGATAGCGTGCGGGCCAATGGACGTAACCAATCTCCGTAACCGCCGGGCCATCAACCGGTGGGATCGGGTCAGCGTCGGGGACCTGTTCGAACGCGTCGTTTGGAGCTTTCCGGACAAGGAAGCGATCGTCGCCTGGGATGGCGCCTACGCCGATCCTGCGCTGCGCCGTGTCACCTACGGCGAGGCCGACCGGATCGCCAACCAGGTGGCCGGCGCGCTGCTGGCGCGCGGCGTCGAGCCGGGCCAGCGGGTGCTGATGTTCTGCGAGAACTCGACCGAGGCCTACCTGACCAAGATCGGGATCGCCAAGGCCGGTATGACCTGCGTGCCGCTCAACCCGCTGCTCGCGACCGACGTGATCGCGTATCTGATCGGACGCAGCGAGCCGACCTTCACCTTCGTCGACGCCTCGCTATGGGCCGCCGCACAAGCCGCCTTCGCCCAGCACGGGCTGACCCCCGACGTGACGATCGAGGTGGGCGGGCCGGCCGTGCCGGGCAGCACCGCGTTCGCCGATTTCATCCGTGACGCCCCCGACGCCGAGCCCGAGGTCGAGATCCACGGGGATGACATCTGGGAGATCATCTACACGTCGGGAACCACCGCGATGCCCAAGGGTGCGATGGTCTCGCACACCTACAGTTACCTCGGTGGCTACGCGTTCGCGCTCACCCACAGCCGCGGGGCCCCGATCGAGTGCGACCTCAAGCTGCTCTCGTTCCTGCCCCTGATCTTCCACATCGCCGACCAGATCATGAGCTTCCCCGCCTTCCTGTGCGGCGGGACGCTGGTCATCGGCCGCGCGTTCAACGCCCGCCAGGTGGCGGCCGCGATCGACCAGGAGCGGCCGACCAGTCTGTGGGGCGGCTCGCCGGCGATGATCGGCCAGGTCGTCTCGGCACTCGAGGCCGGCGGCCACGACGCCACCTCGCTGAAGCTGGTCATCTACGGGTGGACGGCCGCTCACCCCGATCTGATCGCGAAGCTCAAGCGACTAGCCGGTCAGGACCTGATCGCGGTCGAGATCCTCGGTCAAACCGAGGCGATCGCCTGTCACCGGTTCTGGCCCGACAAGTGGCCGGAGATCTTCCAAGCGACGGCGCCAGAGACGAATTACGTCGGCGTTCCCTGCCCGATCGTGGGCGCCGATCTGTGGGACGCCGACGGGAACTCGCTGCGGGGCACGGTCGGCGTGCAGGGCGAGGTCGTCTATCGCTCACCGGTGGTCACGGCCGGTTACTACAAGGACGAGGAGGCCACCCGGAACGCCTTCCGCGGTGGCTGGTTTCACTCCGGCGACGTATGCGAGTACGACGCCGACGGCCTGCGGGTCATGGTCGACCGGTCCAAGGACATCGTTAAGTCGGGTGGCGAGAACGTCTCCAGCCTGCGCGTCGAGTCGGTGCTCGTCCAGCACGACACGGTGGCCAAGGCGGCCGTCGTCGGCCTCCCCCACGAGCGGTGGGGCGAGGCGGTCACCGCGTTCGTGATCCCCGCCGACGGATCCGATCCCCAACCCGAGGAGCTGCTCGCCTTCTGCCGCACCAGGCTGGCCGGCTTCGAGTCGCCCAAACAGGTGATCGTCGTCCCCGAGCTGCCGGTCACCGTCGGGGGCAAGGTGCTCAAGTACAAGCTCCGCGACCAGTACAGCGACTACTACAACGGGAGGGAGTGATCGTGCCCCCGCCCGAGGACCCGCCCGCGCTGGCCGACATCCCCTACGACAGCCTGGTCGTCGACCGACGCATGGGACCGTTCACGGAGACCGTGTCGGCCGACATGGCCGCGCGGCTGGCGGGCACGATCGGGATCGCCGAACCCGTCCAGGCGGCGCCCCCCGCCGTCTTCCCGGTCCTGTTCCTCAAGGCACTCCGACGGGCGATGGGTGGCATCCCGGCGGGTAGCGTGCTGGCCAAGCAGGAGCTCGAGTTCCACGCTCCACTACCGGTCGACAGCGAGGTCGAGATCACCACCTGGGTCGGCGACAAACAGGTCCGTCGCGAGCGGCCGTTCGTCACGATCGAGTTCGACATCCGCGACGGCAACGGCAAGCGGTTCGCCACCGGGCGCAAGATCATCGTGTGGCCCACGGGGCCGGGCGAGGGGGTCTGATGGCCGAGGCGAGGGCGGGCGAGGGCCTCTGATGGCCGAGGCGAGGGCGGGCGAGGGCTTCTGATGGCCGGCGCGCGCAGGTTTCCCACCGTTACCGACGTGGTCACGCAGGATGTGATCGACGCCTATGCCGAGATCTCGGGCGACTTCAATCCCCTCCACGTCGACCCCGAGGTGGCGGCCGCCTCCGAGTTCGGCGGGGTCATCGCCCACGGGCCGATCGCGCTCCACGCCTTCTTCCGCGCCGCGACCGAGTGGCTCGGCGTGGACGCCCTGCCGCCCGGATCGGAGGTCAAGGTCACCTACCGCGCGCCCACCCGGCCCGGGGACGAGGTCAGCTGCCGGCTCGTCGAGGCGCGGGAGGCCGCGGACAGACGGGTGGAGGTCCACGCCGAATGCGTCACACAGGAGGGCACCACCGTCGTCTCGGTCCGCGCCGTGTTGCCGCCCTCCGGTTAGGCGACCCGTTGCTGTCTGAGCAGGGCGAGGATGCCGTGCAGGCGCGCGGCCTCGCGACTCGGCGTGCTATGCAGCCGGTCCCAGGTGATGCGGATCGTCGGGTGGCCGAGCGCCAGCGAGTCGGCGTCGCGGTCGCGGTCCGTCTCGAAGGAGTAGCGGCTCTGGTGGAAGTCCCAGCCGTCGAGTTCGACGATCAGACCTTCCGCGGGGAAGTAGGCGTCGACGGTGTGGCGGCCGATCCTGGCGGGCATCACGGGCACGGGGAGGCCCCAGTCCCGGCAGAAGGCGGGTAGGGCGCGCTCCCAGTCGGAGCGGGTCGGGCCGGCGGGGCTGGAGTTCTTGATGAGCGGTGCGAAGCGGCTGATCGTGGGGTGGCGGGGGTTCTGCCTGCGCATCAGCTCGATCAGCTGCGACTCGTGGAGCTTCTTGGAGATGAGGACGTTGGCGTAAGCGCGGGCGAGCTGCTCGTCATCGAGGCGGGAGGCGATGTCGAAGATCGTGCGGGCGGGCGTCGTGGTTCGGATTGTGTGGTGGCTGGCGGTGTCGCGTGGCGTGAGGGTGGGCGAGAGGTGGACCTTGATGCCCTGCGGGCGTCGGTGGGTGGTGACCGTGACCTCGAACGGTGTCTCCCAGCGCTTCCAGAAGCCCCAGTGGACCATCGCTGAGCCGTGACTGAGGACCGCGGTGGCCCCGCACGCGAGGACGGCCGCGGATGCGCGCTCGAGAGGCGTCTGGGGCGAATGGCCTACCGCGTACACGGTGCGGAAGACCGGGAACAGTCGGCCTACCTTGACTCGATGGGCGATCGCGTTGCTGGTCGCGCCCAGCCTGATCAGCTGATCGCGGGTTACGTTCCCGTGTTGACGAGCGGCGACTGCGGCGACGGCGGCGTCAAGGGAGCTAGACACGGGGATGCCCTTGCACCGTTGTGTCCCTATACGGGGTCTTTCGTGCAAACACAAAAGCCATAGCCTGGCGACGGCAAAAACCGCCCCCCGCCGGAACACGTTTTTACGAAGTTGGAACGCGTCGTCAGTCGGATAGCGTGCCGTGGACGTCGACGCGCTCGCGCAGGAGTTCGAGCTCCTCCTCGGTCGGCGGCGGCGTGGTCGGGGTGTCGTCGGGCACCTCGAGGGGGAAGCCGGTGGCGTCCTTGACCACGTCCGGGGTCGCGCCCTCGTGAAGGCTGCGCACCCGCAGCTCGCCGTCGTCGTCGAAGTCGAACACCCCCAGCGGCGAGACCACGAGCCGGGGACCGCCGCCCGGGAAGCCGAGACGCTTCCGTTCCCGGGCGTCGCCGAGGGCCGAGATGAGCGCGACCTTCTCGACGAACGTGCGCGGTTCGTGGCGGGGCATGACGATGTAGTAGCCCCGGCAGTTCGTGCTCATGGTGGCGAGCGCCACCGACCCGGGTCCCCGCATCCGCCACCCGCCGTTGCCGTCGGGGATGCCGAACAGGTTGAGGTTGCCGCGACGGTCGAGCTGGAGGCCGCTGAAGAAGAACACGTCGGGGGTGGCCACGTCGTCGAACACCTCGGCCTGGTACATCAGCGCCTCGGCGGCCAGCGTTCGTGGGTCGAACAGGAACGGGTGAACCGCCGGCGGCGTCCCCCCGTTGCCGAGGGCCTGGACGCCCAGCCCGATCATGATCCGAGCGTCGGCGTGGGTGGTCAGGTTGGCCAGCACCGCCGCCGCCCGCGCCATCGGCATGTTGGCTCCGACCATGATCACGCGGTCGCCTTCGCGCAAATCACGCGCGAGGAGGATCGCGAACAGCTCGTTGATGGAGGCCGGGGCGGTCATGTTCAGATCATCAATGAGACGAGCCGGCGGATGCCGATCGATTCCAGGTAGTCCTCGTGGTCGGCCGGTTCGCGGACGTACCGCGCGAGGTAGCCGTCCAACCCCTCCTCCCCGTCGCGCGCGGCGCCCAGGAACTCGCGCAGGTGGGTCTCGTCCGCGGTCATCGTGCCGCTCGAGTAGGGATGGGTTCCGAACGGCGCCCTGACCACGGTGGCCTCCCGCCAGAACATGGTGCGCTCGGGGTGGGACCGGATCGCCTCGTTGGAGACGATCCGCTCCACCTGGACGACCACCCGCTTCGCCGCCGAGCCGAGGAGCTGGTCCATGTGCGGCGTGCCGATCACCTGCAAGTTGGCGTACTCGTCGCTCTGCTCGGCGTAGATCAGCGCGAGATCGAGCTCGATCGCCGGCACCGCCAGCAGCGGCTGACCGGCCACCGGGTCGGTGAACTCGACCAGCGTTGGGTTCAACTCGCTGAAGCTCGTCCCCACGCCGCCGCGCCACGGCAGGAAGGGAAGCTTCTGACCGGCGGCGCGCAGCCCCATCACGCAGTGGGCCTCGTCGAGGTCGACGACCTTGACCCGCCCGCTCTGCACCGCCTGGCGGAACACGGGTCCGACCGCGGCGAGTCCCTCGACGCCGACGTAGGAGCCGACCACCTCCCGCACGCAGCCGGCCGCGATCAGGAGGTCGACGTCGATCCCGCCGGTGGGCGCGACCACCCGGAGCTCGCGCACGCCGCGGCGGGCGAGCGCACGGACCAGTGCCATCGGATGGCCGGCGGTGACCGCGCCGCCGACGCCCACGGTGGCGCCGTCCTCGACCCCCTCCAGCGCCTCCTCGAGGGTCACGACGACCGAGCGGCGGCCGCCGCTCACGAGGGCGAACCCCCGCTGGATCGGCGCGGGGTCCGCGAAGTGATCGGGACTGGCATCCTCAGTAGTCCACCGGCCGCGGTCGATCGCCGCCACTAGCGCTTCCGCCAATACGCCGGGGCCCCGCTTGCACTAGCTTCGCGTTCATGCCGACCACTCCGCTCCCCGATCGCTCCGCCCCGCCGAACCTAACCGACTATGCCAACGAGCGCCAAACCTACACAGTCCACGTGCCCGACCGCTTCAACCCCACGCTCGACATCGTCGAGCGCTGGGGCAACGAGGTGCCCGACGAGCTCGCGCTGGTCTCACTCGGGCCCGCCGGAGAGACGGTGGCCGAGCACACCGCCGCCCAGCTGTCGGCGCGGGCGCGGATGGCGGCCCGGGCGTTGCTCGCACAGGGTGTGAGGCCAGGCGACCGCGTGTTCATCATGCTGCCGCGCGTCCCGGCCTGGTACGAGGCGATGCTGGGGGCGATCAGGATCGGGGCGGTGGTGATGCCCGGGACCAATCAGCTCACCTCACGCGACATCGACTACCGCATCTCGAGCGCCCAGGCGCGGGTGGCGATCACGAGCGGTGACGGCGCGGAGAAGATCGACGCGATCGAGCAGGAGCTGCCGTCGCTGGAGATCCTGATCAGCCATGACGGTCGCGAGCGGACGGGCTGGGCGGACTGGGAGGCGATCCTCACCGCGGCCGGTGACGGCGATCTGCCGCGGGAGCCCACCGCGCGCGAGGACCCGATGATCCTGTTTTTTACCAGCGGCACGGTCAGCTACGCCAAGATGGTCCTGCACGATCAGAGCTACGGGCTCGGCCACGTCTCGACCGCGCGCTTCTGGCATGACCTCCGCCCGGGGGATCGCCACTGGACGGTGACCGACACCGGCTGGGCGAAGGCCGCCTGGGGAGGGCTCTACGGGCAGTTCCACGAGCGCGCCACAAACGTCCAGGTCGCGCTCGGCAAGCCCGACGCCGACACGATTCTCAACATCATCCGCGACGCCCGGATCACCTCGTTCTGCGCGCCGCCGACGCTATACCGGCTGCTCGTGCAGGCCGACCTGACCACTTACGACCTCGGCGTGCTGCGCCACTGCACGAGCGCCGGCGAACCGCTCAACCCGGAGGTGATCCGCGCCTGGAAGGCCGGCACCGGCGGTCTCACCGTGTATGACGGCTACGGCCAGTCCGAAACGACCGTGCTGGTCGCCAACTACCGCTCGATGCCGGTCCGGCCCGGTTCGATGGGCAAGCCGGTGCCGGGCTGGACCGTCGACGTGCTCGACGAGAACGGGCAGCACGCAGAGGACGACGTCGTCGGCGCGATCGCCGTCGAAGTGACCGATCCCCGTCCGGTCGGGTTGTTCCTCGGGTACGAAGGCGACGACGAGGCCAACGCCAAGGCGTTCCGCGACGGCTGGTACTACACCGGCGACAAGGCGTGGCGCGACGGCGACGGTTACCTGTGGTTCGAGGGCCGTGACGACGACGTGATCACATCGTCGGCCTACAGGATCGGACCGTTCGAGGTCGAGTCGGCGCTGGTCGAGCATCCCGCCGTGGTCGAGGCGGCCGTGGTCGGCAAGGACGACCCGGCCCGCACCCAGATCGTGACCGCGTTCGTCATCCTGGCGGCCGGCTACGAGCCCGACGAGGGTCTCGTCTCGGAGCTCCAGGACCACACGCGCAAGCTGACCGCGCCCTACAAGTATCCGCGCGAGATCCACTTCGTCGGCGAACTGCCCAAGACGGTCAGCGGCAAGATCCGCCGCAGCGAGCTCCGCGAGCGGCTGCGCGCGGGAACCCCGTCGTAACCTACGGGCCCGAGCGAGAATTAGCGCTCAGCGCCCCTGCCACCGCGGCGCGCGCTTTTCCGCGAACGCCCGCGGCCCCTCCTGCGCGTCCTCGCTCATGTAAACGGGCGCGTACAGCTCGTCGGCGGCTTCGAGCGCGGCCGACCAACCCTGTTCGGCCGACAGGTACACGAGGCTCTTGGCGGCGCGGACCGAGAGCGGCGCGTTGGCGGCGATCTGGGATGCCAGCGCCTGCGCCTCGTCGCGCAGCGAGTCGAGCGGAACGACCCGATTGACGAGACCGATCTCGTACGCCCGTTGGGCGCTCAGCGGCTCGCCGGTCAACATGATCTCCATCGCCAGCCGTGGCCCGACCAGCCACGGCAGCGGCGCCGCCCACGGCGACCCGCGGCCGACCTTGGCCTCGGTGATCGCGAACCGGGCGTGGTCGGCCGCGATCACCAGGTCGCACATCTGGGCCAGCAGGAACCCGCCGGCGAACGCGACCCCATTGACCGCCGCGATCACCGGCTTGTCGGTCTTGAGGGTCCGTTGGAGGTAGGGCAAGAAGTCCGGCGGTGGGATCTGGAGCGCGGTCTGGGACATCTCCTTCAGGTCGCCGCCGGCGCAGAACGCCTTCTCCCCCGCCCCGGTGAGCACGAGCACCGCGGCATCGCCGTCGTCGGCGAACTGGCGAAAGCCGCTCCACAATCCGTCGCGCACCGCCTTCGAGAGCGCGTTGCGCGCCTCGGGCCGGTTGATCGTCAGCCAGGCGACGCCGGCTTCGCGCGTATAAGTGACCACGGCTTCGTCCATCGGACCTCCCCTTAGATTCGCAACACGCCACCGGGCGTCCGCACGATCGGCGCGCCCAGCACCACCGACAGCGACATCCCCAGCGCGTTGCGGGTGTCAGTCGGATCGATCAACCCGTCGTCGCGCAGATCCGACGTCAGGTAGTAAGAGTGGTAGGTCTCCTCGAAGTGCGCGGTGACATCGGCGCGGATTCGCGCCGTCTCCTCCGGCGTGGGATCCTTGCCCTGCCGCTTGAGCGCCGTGACGCGAACGTGCGTGAGCGTGTCGGCCGCCACCTCGGGTCCCATGATCGACGAGCGCGAGTTCGGCCACGCGAACAGCAGCCGTGGATCCCACGTCCGGCCCGCCATCGCGTAGTTGCCCGCTCCCTGGGAGGCGTGACACAGGACTGAGATCTTCGGGACTGTCACATTGGCTTGAACCATCAACATCTTGGCTCCGTCCTTGGTGATCCCGCGGCGCTCGTACTCCCGTCCGACCATGAACCCGGTGACGTTGTGGAGGAACAGGAGCGGGATCCCGTCTCGGTCACACAGCTGCATGAACGTCGTCGCCTTGTTCGCGGCCTCCGAGTAGATGACCCCGTTGTTGCCGAGGATCCCCACCTTCATTCCCCAGATGAACGCCCACCCGGTGACCATCGTGTCGCCGTAGCGGGGCTTGAACTCGTGAAACAGCGAGCCGTCGACGATACGGGCGATCACCTCGCGCATCTCGAACTGCTTCTTGACGTCGTCGGGGATGATCCCGTACAGGTCGTCGGGATCGTGGTAGGGCGCCTCGGGCTCGCGCCGGTCGGTGTCGGCCTTGTCCCGCCGCGCCCACAGACCAGCCACCTCGCGCGCCAGCGACAGTGCCTCCGCCTCGGTGTCGACTGCATAGTCGGCGACACCCGACACACCGGTGTGCATATCGGCGCCACCGAGCTCCTCGGTGCTGACAACCTCGCCGGTCGCCGCCTTGACCAGCGGCGGCCCCGCCAGGAAGATCGCCCCCCGTCCCCGGACCATGATCGTCTGGTCACAGAGCGTCGGGGTGTAGGCAGCCCCGGCGGTGCAGTAACCGAACACCACCGCGAGTTGCGGGATCCCGGCCGCGCTGAGCTGACACTGCTGCTTGAAGATGTGACCCGCCCAGGCGTAGATCTCGTCCTGGAGGTGGAGGTTGGCGCCGCCGCTGTCGAGCATGTGGATCACCGGCAGCCGGTTCTCCAGGGCGATCTCGAGCGCGCGGACGATCTTGCGGGTGGTGATCGGATACCACGCGCCGCCCTTCAGCGAACTGTCGTTGGCGATCACCATCACCTCGCGACCGTTGACCAAGCCGACGCCCGACACGAGCAGGGCCTGCGGCGCCTCGCCGTCGTAGTGACGGTTGGCGGCCAGCGACATCAGCTCCAGGAACGGGGCGCCGCGGTCGAGCAGCAACTCCAGCCGCTCGCGCACGGTCAGCTTGTCCTGCTCGGCCAGGCGCTCGAGCGCCCGCCCCGGGCGCTCGTAACGTGCGCGGTGGAGCGTCTCGCGCAGCTCGGCCGCCAGCTTCAGGTTGTGCTCCCGGTAGGCCCGGTAGATCGGCGAGGTCTTATCGATGTTGGTCTCGAGCCGCCTCATCGGCCGTCCTGGGACTCGGATTCGCCGTCGGCGGCGAGCGACACCAGCGGCGCGCCACGCTCGAACGTGTCGCCCACGGCGAGGAACACTTTCTCGACCACGCCGTCGCGGACGGCGACGATCTCGCTCTGCATCTTCATGCTCTCGATCACCACCAGCCGCTCGCCCGCGTGGACGGCCTGTCCGGCCTGCACCGCGACCGTGATGACCGTGCCGGGCATCGGCGCCACCGAGGTGTCCTCCGAGGCGAGTTCGGTCAGCGCGCGCTCGACCGGGTCGACCAGCAACAGCTGCCACGACCGACCGAACGCGTGGACCCATACGGTGTCGGCGTCGACCACGGTCCAGATCCGCTCCGTCCGGGACTCGAAGGTCAGCTCGCCGGCGTCGCCGGCCGGCCGCAGCGAGGCCCGGTGGTCACGGCCGTCGATCGTGACCGTGGCCCGGCCTCCATGACGCGCCACTTCCACGGTGTGGGGTTGGCCGGTGCCCAGGGTGATCTCGATCGACATCTCAGGTCGTCCACGGACCCATGCTGGCCAGCGGCTCGGGAGCCGACCAGCGGGGATCGAACCGGGGGCTGGCCAAGGCCGCGGCGGCGACGAGGGCGAGCTCGTCCTCGCGCGGGGTGGCCGCCTCGCTCAGCGACTCGGCGTGCTCGTCGAGGAACCCGGTGTGGGTGTCGCCCCGCTCGAACGCCGGGTGGGCCAGCACGCGTTCGAGAAATGCCGTGTTGGTGGTAACGCCGAGCAGCACGGTGTCGTGCAGGGCGCCCCGGGCGCGCCCGATGGTCTGCGCGCGGTCCGCGCCGTGGGCGCAAACCTTGGCGATCATCGGATCGAAGGCGGAGGTGATATCGCCCCCCTCGAGCACGCCGCTGTCGACGCGGATGCCCGCGCCCCCGGGGAAGCGCACCAGCGCCAGCCGTCCGGTGGCCGGGATGAACCCCGCGTCGGCGTCCTCGGCGTAGACGCGGCACTCGATCGCGTGACCGCTCAGCTCGACGTCGTCCTGGGTGATCCCCAGCGGCTCGCCGGCGGCGATCCGGATCTGCTCGGCCACGATGTCGATCCCCGTGACCAGCTCGGTCACGGGATGCTCGACCTGCAGCCGGGTATTCATCTCGAGAAAGTAGAACCCGCCCTGCGCGTCGGCGATCATCTCCACCGTGCCGGCCGAGCGGTAGCCGACGGCCGCGGCCAGCGCCACCGCCGTCGAGCCCATCGCGGCGCGCATCTCCTCGTCGACGAACGGCGACGGACTCTCCTCGATCACCTTCTGGTAGCGCCGCTGGATCGAGCACTCGCGCTCGCCCAGATGAAGCACGGTGCCGTGGCCGTCGGCCAGCACCTGGATCTCGATGTGGCGCGGGCGCTCGATGAACCGCTCCACGAACACGCGGCCGTCGCCGAAGCTAGCCGCCGCCTCCGCCGAGGCGCGCTCGAAGGCCTCGCGCAACGAGCTGGGGTCGGTGGCGATCCGCATGCCCTTGCCGCCGCCACCCGCGCTGGCCTTGACCAGGACGGGATACCCCGTGCCCTCCGCCGCCGCGACCGCGGCATCCGCGTCCGCGACGGCGCCGTCGGAGCCCGGCAGCGTCGGGACCCCGGCCTGCTGGGCCAGGCGCTTCGAGGTCACCTTGTCCCCCATCGCGCGCATCGCGTCGGGCGGCGGCCCGATCCAGGTGATCCCGGCGGCGCTCACCGCCTCGGCGAAGGCCGGGTTCTCGGACAGGAAGCCGAAGCCGGGGTGAATCGCGTCGGCCCCGGTCCGCTGCGCCGCCGCCACGATCGCGTCGACGTCGAGGTAGGCACCCACCGGCGTCTCGGCGGCCAGCTCCACCGCCTCGTCGGCCGCCAGCACAGCTGGGCCGCCGGCGTCGAGCGCTTGGTAGACGGCGACGCTGGCGATCCCCATCCAGTTGAGCGTCCGCACGATCCGGACCGCGATCTCGCCGCGGTTGGCGACCAGGACCTTTTCCGGCAGGCTCACCGGCCGTTACCGGACAAGAGCCCGTTCCGGTCCCATTCGGCGGGTACCTTGACCGGTATCTCGAGCAGCATCGCGCCGAAGCTCTTGCCCTGGGGGTCGTAGCGGAGGGTCGAGGTGCCTCCCCGGCCGCCCAGCGCGCCCTCGAGCACGAAGTTGATCGCGTGCAGCCCCGGCATCTGCCACCGCCGTACCGGCCCCTCGAGGTACTGGGCGAAATGGTCGTGAACGCGCTCGGCGGTGACCTGCTCGGCGATCACCTCCGCGAATTCGGGCCGGCGCGCGATCACGCCGATGTTGGCGTTGTTGCCCTTGTCTCCACTGCGCGCGTAGGCGAGCCGTCGCAGCGGCACCGAGAAATCCCCGCCGCCGCGCGCCGCCGGCCCATCCTGCCCGTCGGGCAGCTCGGGGGTGCCGATCGACACCGTGGGGTCGCCCGCCGCGATCGGGACGTCGCTGAGCTCGTCACCGATGCGAACAGTGACCGTAACCGAGGACTTGTCGACCAGCAGGTGATAGACCCCGATCGACGGCGCCACACGTGGGCGGCCGCCGAAGAAGCCGGTCATGCCCTGCGCCACCAGCGCCATCGGCGCGTACTCGAGGGCGAAGATCTCGAGCGCGGCCTTGTCTGGGTGACGGAGGCCGACCTTGACTACCGCCTCGGTGGCGGCATCGTTGCGGTGCTCGGAGCCGTGGGCGTCGCCGGCCCCGATCACCTCGATCGAGCGCTCGGCGATCGGCCCATAACCCGCCTTGGCGATCATCCACTCGGCGCGGCTGGCCAGCGCCTCGCCGGCCCGCCGGGCCTTGCCGGCGGCATCGAGCCCGGCGAACATGGCGTTGGTCATCACGCGGTAGCCGTCGGCGTGCGTGGCCGTGACCTTGTAGGTCGCCGGCGGCCGGCTGCCCCGCGCGCCGGCGGCCTTGACCCGGCCCGGCCCGACCTGCTCGAGGTGGACCTGGCGCCAGTCGCAGACCACGTCCGGCATCACGTAGGCGCCGGGATCTCCGATCTCATAGACGATCTGCTCGGCGATCGTCGCCGGCGTGACCAGGCCGCCCGTGTGGTCGGGTTTGGACACGATCGCCGTGCCGTCGGCATGGCAGTCGACGATCGGAAAGCCCATGTTGTCCCACCCGGGCACCGTATCCCAGTCGGTGAAGTTGCCACCCGTGCACTGGGGTCCGCACTCGACGATGTGACCGGCCAGCGTCCCGGCCGACAGCAGGTCGTAATCCTCGTCGGACCAGCCGAACTCGTGCAGCAACGGACCGAGCACGACGGAGGAGTCGACCGAGCGGCCGGTGATCACGACGTCGGCACCCGCGGCGAGCGCGTGGGCGATCGGACGGGCGCCCAGGTAGGCGTTCATCGTCAACGGGTTCTCCGGCAGCGGCTCGCCGGTGAACATATCCCGGGCGCCGCCGGCCCGCAGGTCTCCGAGCTGGCCCATCAGGTCATCGCCTTCGATCGCGGCGATCCGGAGCTCGACCCCGGCGTTCTCCGCCGCCTCGGCGAACGCTCGCGCGCAAGCCGCGGGGTTGAGCGCGCCGGCGTTGGTGACGATCTTGATCCCTCGCTCTCGGATGTCGGCCAGCCGCGGCGCCAGCACGGTGACGGCGTCGGGCACGAAGCCCGCCTCGGGGTTCTTGGCCCGCGCCCGGGCGAGCAGGGCCATCGTGATCTCCGACAGGTAGTCCGACACCAGATAGTGCACGTCGGCGCCGTCGAGGATCTGATCGACGGCAGCACTGGTATCGCCCCAGAAGGCTGCCCAGCAGCCGAGGCGCACGGAATCTTTCATGGCCAAGCAGACTAAATAAACGTTTAGTTGAAAGTCAAGCGATTGTCGATGAAAATCCGCTGATGGCCTCGAGAGGCGCTGATCAGACCGCCGAAAAGCTCCTGCAGGCGGCGCACGACCTACTCGTCGAACGGGCCGGTCAGGGTGCCTCGGTGAGCGAGATCTGCGCCCGCGCGCAGGTCAACGTGGCGATGGTCAAGTACTGCTTCGGCAGCAAGGACGGGTTGCTCGATGCGCTCCTGGACCGCGCGTTGCGCCAGCTCGCCGCGGAGCTCGGACGGCTGGCCGAGACCCCGCTCTCCCCCGAGGACAAGCTCCGTCGTCACGTCGCCGGCGTGGTCCGCAACTACGTCCGCTACCCGTACGTCAACCGCCTGATGAACGAGCGGCTCCTAGCCGCCCAGCCCGACGCCGTGGACCAGATCAGCCGCAGCTTCGCGCTCCCGGCGCGCGACTGGTACGCGGCCCTCCTGGCCGAGGGCCAGGCGCAGTCGGGGTGGCGGGTGTTCGACCCCACGAGCTTCTTCTTCTGCGTGGTCGGCCTGTGCGAGTTCCTGTTCTCGGCTCGCCCGCTGCTCGAGCGAGCCTTCGGCGAGTCGATCGATGCCGGCCTGGTCGAGCGTTTCAGCGCCCAGGTGGCCGACCTGGTGATCAGCGGCGTGGCCGCCCCGGCGATTGTCGCAACGGACAGTTGCGGGGCCGCCGAGGGGACCGGATAGTCCTCCGATGTCCTCGCCCCTCCGAACCTCGGCACATTCCCGCCACCCCCCGGCGGAAAGTTGGCAAGGTACGCCGCCGACGCGCGCGCCAGGACCCGGCGCGTCCCCCGCCGGCTGGCCGGCGCCAGCTCCCCCGCCGGCCGACGCCGCTACGTCGCCGCCACCGGGACCGTGGCCGCGGTCACCGGCGCCAGCTCCGGCAGTTCGGTCAGCCGCGAGACGGTGTCCACGAGCGCTTCCAGGCCCGCCTGCGGGAGCGCCATCTCGGGGGCCATCCGGTACAGGTTGGCGACTACGCCGTCCCAATCCCACCCGTAGGTCGAGTCGTCAGGGATCAGCTCGCCCTTGAGCTCGCGGCCGTCGACCGTCGTCAGCTCGACGCGCGTGCCCAGATTGGGGATCCCGTCCTCGCCGACCACATCGGTGACGCTGACCAACCGCATCAGCTCGGGATCGTCGAACTCGCGCAGGCCGGCCAACGTCGCCCCCCGCTGCTTGAGCGCCATCGCGACGCAGAACTGCGCGCTCATGAGCGTCGCCCCGATGTCCTGGAACGGGCCGGCGTTGACCGTGCCGGGGTAGGTGCGGTCGGCCGAGTTGAGCACGCACCTGATCGAGGCGATGTCCGCGGGTGCGAGATCGTTGTCGGTCGCCAGGTCGATCGCCACCTGGACCGGGCTCTGGGTGATCGCACACACCGGATAGGGCTTGTAGGTGACGTCGAGCAGACGCCACCGCTCACCGAGCTCCCAGTCGCCCCCGGCGACGTCGGTCAGGCCGGCGAACGCCCGCGCGAACCCGGCGTCGCCCTCGTACCAGTGGCTCGCGCCGCTCAGGCCCGCGGCCGCCAGCTCCGCGGCGACGATTCCGTTGCGGGCCGCCATCCCCAGCTCGAGCCGGTACTCGCTGCTGCCGTCGATCCACGTCTGGTTGAGGCCGGCCGAGAAGCTCGAGGCGATCGCGATCGCGTCGGCGGTCTGGGTGCCGTCGAGTCCCAGGATCGAAGCCGCGGCGGCGGCGGCCCCCAACGTGCCGAACACCGGAGTGGCGCGGAAACCCCGCGCCGTGGCGGCCGCGGCCAGCCGCTCACCGACGGCGGCCGCGACCTCGCAACCGGCGACCACGGCGACGGCGAAGTCGGCCCCCGACCTCCCCTCGCGTTCGGCCAGCGCGAGCGCGGCGGGCATCACGGCCGAGCCAACGTGGGTCTTGGCCGCAAAGTGGGTGTCGTCCTGAGCCCGCGTGTGCATCAGCGCGCCGTTGGCGAAAGCGGCGTGCTCGACCGCGACGCGCCCACCGTCGCACAGAATCGTCGCCTCCGTCGGGCCCCGATCGCGCAGCGTGGCCCACACCGGCTCGCCCGCGTCGTGGGCCCCCAGCGCACAGGCGAGGTTGTGCAGGACGTTGCAGCGAAGTTTCTCGGTCACCGCGTCGGAAAGCCGGTCGATCGACAGCTCGGCGGCAAACCGGCCGAGTCGCTGGCCGACGGTGGCGGTCGTGGTGGTGCTCATCTGTTCACTCCTGGTCGTCGTTGGCCGGCGGTGCCAGCAGGTCGGCGGGGGATTGCGGGCGGTCGCGCACCCCGGTCAGGCGCAGATAGAAGCAGGGAACCGCGGCGCCCTGGACCATCTGTCTCACCATCGCCCGCCGCAACAGCGGCAGCTTGGTCAGGAGGGGTTCGCCGCGGCCGCTGCTCACGGCGAGCTCAGTCATGTCCGTTCGGGGTTGGCCTTGTCGGTGGCGACCTCCATGAACGGCGCCCCCTTGGTCGCCTTCGTTGCTCATGGTGACTCCAGCACCTTCCGCACCCCGGTGGCGACGTCATCCGCGTCCGGAGCCCGGGCTTCGGCCAGCGGCACCGGGGTGGGCACGTTGACGAACGGGGAGGTGACCCGCACCGGCGGAGCCTTCAGCTCGGACAGGCACTGCTCGACGGCCACCGCGCACACCTCCGCCGCGAACGAGTACGGCGAGGTCGCTTCCTGGGCGACCACCAACCGGCCCGTCTTGCGGATCGACCGCACCAGCGCGTCGCTGTCCAGCGGCGACAGCGTCCGCGGGTCGATCACCTCGACCGACACCCCGTCTTCGCTCTCGAGCCGCTCGGCGGCCCGCAGCGACCGGTCGACCTGCCGCGCCGTCGCCACGACGGTCACGTCGGTCCCCTGCCGCTTGACGTCGGCCACGCCGATCGGGAGGACGAAATCCTCGCCCGTCGGCACGTCACAGCGGACCGGCAGCAGTCCGAGCGTCTCGATGAACAACACTGGATCGTCGTCGCGGATGGCGGCCTTGAGCAGCCCTTTGGCGTCGGCCGCGTTCGAGGGCATGATCACCTTCAGGCCGGGGACCGCGCTGTACCAGGCCTCGAAGTTCTGCGAATGCTGGGCGCCGTTGGGGCCACCGGCGCCGCACATCGTGCGGATCACGAGCGGCAGCGACGCACCCGAGAAGTACCTGAACTTCGCCGCCTGGTTGACGATCTGGTCCATCGCGATCATCGCGAAGTCGAAGAACATAAGCTCCACGATTGGCCGCAGCCCGACGGCGGCCGAGCCGACACCGAGCCCGACGAGCAGGGCCTCGCTGATCGGCGTGTCGCGGACCCGCAGATCGCCGAAGCGGTCGCGCAGCCCGCGCGTGACTCCGTAGGGGCCGCCGGGGCGGCCGACGTCCTCGCCGACCAGCACAACTCGCTCGTCGCGCTCCATCTCCTCGGACAGAGCCTGGTTGATGCCCTGCCAGAACTTCAGTGAACGGGTTTCGACGGCGGCGGTGGTCATGACGGTCCGTAGTGGTCGAGGAACAGGGCGTCGGCCTCGGTGATCGGGCTCTGGAGGGCGAACTCGAGCGCGTTCTGGATCACCTGTTCGACCTCGGCGTCGATCGCGTCGGCCGTGGCGTCGCCGATCGCGGACCGGGCGAGGATCAGCGGATCGCGCGCGCGCCACTCGCGGACCTCGTCCTCCACTCGGTACGCGGCCCGGTCTCCAGCGTAGTGTCCGAACCAGCGGTAGGTGACGGCCTCGATCACCGTCGGCCCGCCCCCGGCTCGAGCACGTGCGACCGCGTTCGAGACGGTCGTCGCGACCGCGCCGACGTCGTTACCGTCGACCCGCTTGCCCGGAATCCCGAACGGCTCGCCACGCCGGTAGATGTCGCCGGCGACGTGAAGCTTCTGCGGGGTCAGCTCCACCCATTGGTTGTTTTCACATACGAAGATCAGCGGCAGTTGCCAGAGCGCGGCGGTATTGAGCGCTTCGCCGAACACGCCGGTGCCGGTCGCTCCTTCGCCAAAGAAGCACACGGTCACGTCGTCGCGACCCTGGGCCTGCATCCCGTAGGCGGCGCCGGCGGCGATCGGGATGCCCGCGCCGACGATCCCGTTGGTGCCGAGCAGGCCGATCGCCGGGATGGCCACGTGCATCGAGCCGCCGCGGCCGTGCGAATAGCCGGTGCGCCGGCCGAGCAGCTCGGCCATCAAGCGGTCCGGGGCGGCCCCCTTGGCGAGACAGTGGTGGTGGCCGCGGTGGGTCGAGAGGATCGCGTCGGTCTGGCGCAGATCCCAGCAGCCGCCGACCGCCACGGCCTCCTGCCCGATTGACAGATGGAGCGGGCCAGGAACCTGGCCTTCCTCGAACTGCTCGTGCACCGTCTCCTCGAAGCGGCGGCTGAGCCGCATCAACCGGTAGCGGCCGTGCGCGACCGGCTCGTCGGGCCGCGTTGCGCGGCTCGGGCTCGAGTCTCGCAGCTTCACATCAGGCATTCCGACTCCTCTCCGGCAGCCTACCGTCCGGTCAGTAGGCTAAATTGAAGCGCGTACGATACACCGCCTCGAGCCACTCCGCGAGCGGACGCCGTGTAAATAACATCTTGGTCTCTGCCGGTGGAGCCAGTCGACCCCATGGCCAAAGCGCAACAACAAATCGTGACCCGGATCGCGCCGGCGTCAGAGCAACTTGGCGCCTCGCCCAAGGTGCGCCCGGACATCGTCGCGGCCGCCACGCGCGTGTTCAGCCAGCGCGGCTACCACGCGGCGTCGATGAACGAGGTCGCCGAGGAGCTCGGCATGCGCAAGCCCAGCCTCTACCACCACGTGCGCAAGAAGGAGGATCTGCTGTTCGCGATCCACGAGCAGCTGATCGACGAGCTGATCGAGCAGACGATCTCGGTGCTGTTGACCGCCCACACCCCCGAGGAGAAGATCCGCCGGGTGCTGCGGGTGAACATGTCGTTCGTCGCCCGTCATCGCGACGGCGTGACGGTGTTCCTGCAGGAGCGCCGCGCGGTCAGCGGGGAACGGTGGGAGGAGCTCGTCTTCAAGCGCGACTTCTACGAGAAGATGGTCAGCGCGGTCATCGCCGAAGGAATCGCCGCCGGTTCGTTCGTCGACGTTCCGCCCAACATCGCGGCCCGCGGCGTGCTCGCTATGGCCAACTGGGGCTACACCTGGTTCGATCCCAAAGGCGAGCTGAGCGCCGACGCGGTGTCGGAGATCTTCGCCGAGATCGCGCTCAAGGGTCTGCTCGCGCGCTAAGTCAGGTCGCCACGAGCGCCTTGCGCAGCTCGTCCTTGCGGACCTTGCCGATCGAGGTCTTGGGTAGTTCATCAACAAAGCTGACGATCGTGGGGACTTTGAACTTCGACAGTCGGCCGGCGCAGTAATCGATCAGCTCCTCGGCCGTTACGGCGTCGCGCTCGATCGGTACCACGACGACCGCCACCGCCTCGTCGCGGATGTCGTCGGGGACGCCGACGACGGCCGCCTCGGCGACCTTGGGGTGATCGAGCACGACCCACTCCACCTCGAGCGCGGACACGTTCTCGCCGGCCCGCTTGATCATGTCCTTCTTGCGATCGAAGAAGTAGAGATAGCCCTCGGAGTCGGCGTAGGCGTTGTCCCCCGTGTGCAACCGTCCGCCGGGACGGAGGGCCGCCGCGGTGGCTTCCGGGTCCTTGTAGTAGCCGAGCATGATGTCCCGCCCCGGCGTGCCGACGGCGACGATCTCGCCCACCTCGCCGGTCGGCACCTCGTTACCGTCGTCGTCGAGCAGCAGGAGCTTTCGGCCCGGGGAGGGCGGGCCGATCGACGGCCACCGGCGCGGCCCGGCGACCGGCGCGCAGGTGAGCAGGGTCATCGCCTCCGACAGTCCGTAACCGTTGACCAGCGAGACCCCGAAGCGCTCTTCGAACGCCGCCTTCTCCGCGTCGGTCACGTTGATCGCGTAGAACAGACGGCGCAGCACGTGGTCACGCTCGCCGTCGGCCGGCGGCTGGGCCAGGATCGTGCGCAGCTGCATCGCCACCAGGCACGTATGCGTCGCGCGATGGCGTTGGACCTGGTTCCAGAACTTGCTGGCGCGGAACTCCTGGATCAACACCAGCGTTCCCGCCACGGTCATGGTCGAGAACAGCGACATCGCCTGGGCGTTGACGTGGAACAACGGCAGCGCGGTCAGGCACCGCTCGCCCTCGTCCAACCACAGGCAGTGGACCCCGTCGAGTCCGCCCCGGAGGCAGTTCGCGTGGGTGATCATGACGGCCTTGGGCTTGCGCGTCGTGCCCGAGGTAAAGATCAGCTCGGCGATCTCGTTCGAGCCGACCGCCACCTCGGGCGGCTCGGTCGCGCTCTGCATTACGGCGTCGAACGAGGTGTGCTCGGGGACCGGCTCGCCGACGATCACCACCGTGGCCGATGATCCGGTCAGCGCGAGCGCCTGCTCGACCGAATCCAACAACGCGGGTTCGGTGACGACCACACCGGCCTCGCTCACGTCGAGGATGTGCTCGAGCTCAGTCGCCGTGTTGGCCACGTTCGACGGCGCGAGCCGCGCCCCGAGTCTCGCCGCCGCGAACCACGTGATGAGGAACTCGGGCCGGTTGACGAGGTGGACCAGCACGAAGTCGTCCCGACCTACCCCGAGCTCGTGCAATCCCCCGGCGCAGCGCCGGACCTGCGCCTCGAACTCGCCGTAGGTGAACTGCGAGATCTCCCCGTCCTTGTCTTCGAAGATCAGGAACGTCCGGTCTCCGTAACCGTCCACCCGCTCCGTGAGCAGGTCGGTGATCGTCCGGTCCCCCATCGGGTCAAGCAACGCGTCCTCCTTCAGATCAGGTTCCCAATGCTGGCTGAAGCACCGTGCGGACGGCGTTCAGCGAGCCGTCGGCGTAGCCCTCGAAGGCGGCGATCACGCGGTCGAAGCCGACCCGGCCCCCGATCACCGGCGAGACATCGACCTCGCCGCTTCCGAGGAACTCCGCCACGTCGGCGAAGTCGCTGTGCGTGTACCCGTACGAACCGCACACCCGCGTCTCACGCCACACGACGGTGCTGACGGGCAGCGGGATGTGATCCTCCCAGATGCCGATCACCATCACGACGCCTCGCGTCGGCACCGCGTCGATCGCGGCTTCGAGCGTCTCGGGACGCGCCACGCAATCCAACGCGACGTCGACGTCGAGCTCTCCCGGCGGGACCTCGTCGGGGGCAGCGGCGGTCAAGCCCAGCCTGGCGCACAGCGCCCGCCGCTCGGCCAGCGGCTCGAGCACCAGCACCTCGCCGTCGGTCCGGCGCCGAGCCGCGAGCGCGGCGCCAAGTCCGATGATCCCACCCCCGATCACCAGCACCGAGCTGCGCGACTCGAGCTGCGCCAGGCGGACGCCATGTGCGCCGACCGACAGCGGCTCGACGAGCGCTCCGAGCTCGAGCGGCAGCGAGGGATCCAGCGGCACGACCTGTTCGGCCGGCACCGTCATCAGATCGGCGAAGGCGCCCGGCGCCGCGGGCATGCACCCGATCACCACGCGCCGGTCGCAGAGGTTCTCGTCGCCCGACCGGCACCGCGCACAGCTCCCGCAGCCGTAGATCGGGTTCACGGCCACCGGAGTCCCCACCGCCGGCCCACGGACATCCGGGCCGAGCTCCTCGATCGAGCCCGACGGTTCATGGCCCATGACCAGCACATCCCCCTCCGACAGCACGACGTCTCGGCGATCGTTCACCTGGCCGTAGCCGTAGATGTCCGACTTGCAGATACCGACCGAGTCGACCCTCACCCGGACCTGGCCGCTGGCCAGCGGCGGCGGCTCCACTTCCTCGACGACCAGCCGGCGCTGGCCCAGATAGCTCAGCTGGCGCATTGAGCCGCGAACGTACCAGTCCTATCCAGCCGCCTCAACGAAGACTGTCTCTAGCGACAGCTCGTCGACCGCGAGGATTCAGAGGGCGACGACCGACCCGCGGATCCGGCTCGCCCATGACGACGGGCTCGCCCACCTGACCCGCATCGCCTATGGCTGCTCGGTGTGCCCGTCGGCCGCGAACCGCTCGCGCAGCCGGCCGCGCTCGATCTTGCCCGTCGCATTGACCGGCAGCGCGTCGAGGAACAACACGCGCTTGGGAACCTTGAACCCGGCCAGCTGGGCGCGGCAGGCACCGATCACGGCCGCCTCGTCGGGCTCGCCCGATGACACCACGTAGCCGACGACCATCTCGCCCCACCGAACGTCGGGGACGCCGATCACGGCCGCCGCCTCGACCCCGGGAATCGCGGTCATCGCGCGTTCCACCTCGACCGGGTCGACGCTGAAGCCACCGGTCTTGATCATCTCCTTGAGCCGGCCGACGTAGTGCAGCTCGCCGGCGTCGTCGAGCCAGCCGAGGTCCCCGGTCAGCACCCAACCGTCGTGCAGCGCCTGGGCCGTCTCCTCGGGCCGGCCAAGGTAGCCGTCCATCGCCGCCGGTCCCTGAAGGGCGATCTCGCCCACCTCGCCGCTGGCCACCGAAGCCCGTGACGGATCCACCACGCGGACCCGGACGGCGCCCATCCCGGTGCCGACGTTGTCGGGCTGGCCGGCGAACCGGCCCGGGCCGGCGCACGTCAGCTGCACCTCGGTGAGTCCGTACATGTAGAGGAAGCGATCGCCGAACCGCTCCAGCGCGCGCGCCCGCACGGGCTCGGGAAAGTGGTAGGCGGTGTAGATGATCTTCAGCGCGTCGAGGTCGAACCGCTCGTGATCGGGGACCTCGAGCAGCGCCGCGACCATCGTCGGAGCCAGGAACGTCCGCGTCGCCGCCTCGTCCTGGAGCAGCTGCCAGACGCGCTCGGCGGCGAACGCGTGATCGAGCACGACCGTGGCGCCGCCGAGCAGCGCGGGCAGCGCGAAGTTGAGCAGGCCGACGCCGAACGCCGGCAGGTTGAACAGCTCGACGTCGTCGGGGAACCGCGGCGACCCCAGGGCCGAGTTGACCACGTTCCAGGCGTTGGCGCGATGTGAGCGCATCACGCCCTTGGGGAACCCGGTCGTGCCCGACGTGTAGAGCACGGTGGCGACGCGCTCGTCGGGCACCGGCGGGTGCGAGGCCGGGTCCGCGGCGTGCTCGCCGTCGGCCCGGAGCGACTCGGGCGCGCCGAGCGCGTTCGGACGGTCGGCCAGCTCCCGGGCCGCCGCCGACAGCGTGGGATCGACGAGCAGCCGCTCGGCGCCGGAGTCGGCCAGGACGAACTCGATCTCGCCGAGCTCGAGCCGCCAGTTGATCGGCACGCTGACCGCGCCGATCCGCGCCAGCGCCATCGACAGCTCGATCGCCTCGGGGGTGTTGGCCAGCATCCATGCCACCGTCTGACCCGCTGCCCCGGCCCGCGCCAGCCCGCTGGCGAGGGCCGCGACCCGCGCGTCGAGCTCGGCGAACGTCAGCTCGGTTGCGCGGTAGCGCAGCGCCACCCGCCGTGGGTTGCGCTCGCACGCCGCCAGCAGGGGAAACGACCAGTCCATCGGCCGCTGCACGTTATCGATCGACGGGTGTGGATCGCGAGGGCGCCGGGCACGGCGACTGGCGCTTCCGCCAGGCATCGATCCTGCAGTTCTCGTCAAAACTGCCGAGCATGCCCCGCGACTTCCAGCGGCCGTTCGTGCTCCCCGCCGGTGCCACGGAAGTGGTGCTGATTCGGCACGGGTCGGCCGGGCAACCGGTCGCCTCCGAGGAGCTCGATCTGATCGACGGCAAGCACGACCCCGCGCTCACCGAGCTTGGCCGCCGTCAGGCGCTGGCGCTGGCCGAACGTCTCGGCTCGGCCCGGGTCGCGGCGCTGTTCGTCACGCCGCTGCGGCGGACCAAGGAGACCGCCCAGCCGCTGGCCGAGCGGTTGGGGCTCGAGCCCATCGTGCTGCCCGAGCTGCGCGAGGTCTATCTCGGCGACTGGGACGGTCAGTTCAGCCAGCGCCTCTCCAGCCAGGATTCGGTGACTCGCAGCGTGTTTGCGGCCGAGCGCTGGGACGTGATCCCCAACGCCGAGCGGATGGAGGACTTCTCCGCCCGCGTGCGACGGGGGATGGACCTCGTGGTCGACGCGGCCGGCCCCGACGCCACGTCAATGGCGGTCGTCCACGGTGGCGTGATCGCCGAGGCGTGCCGTCAGGTGACGGGCAGTCGCGCGTTCGCGTTCCTGAATGCCGACAACGCCTCCCTGACCAGGCTGATGCGCCTGCGCAGAGGTCGCTGGTCCCTGATCGGCTTCAACGACACCGCTCATCTCGCCTCCGTCCACGCGAGCTGAGGTCCGGTCCGGCGCGGACGGCGTCCGACGGTTGCTCTCACACGACGATAATGGCGCCATGGAAAGCCTGAGCCGCCTACTCGCCGAACGCGCGTGCGAGCGCTTGATCGTGGAGTACTGCCGGCTGGTCGACTTCGGCCGTGCGACCCAGATCGCGGACCTGTTCTGCGAAGAGGGGGAGTGGCACGGCGTCGACCTGGACCTCGTGGGCCGCGAGGAGATCCGCAAGTGGTTCGCCGCGCGCGAGGGGCTCACCCGGCGCGTGTCGCGCCACGTCTGCACGAACGTCGCCGTCGATCTCGTCTCCGACTACGAGGCCGAGAGCCTCTGCTACATGATCAATTACCGGCACGACCGCCAGGAGGGCGACGTCGCGCTGCCGGTTCCCGCCGAGGTGCCGAAGTTCATCGGCGAGCTCCACGATCGCTTCGTGCACACGCCCGACGGATGGAGGTTCGCCAGCCGGACGGTCACGGTGGCGTTCGCGCGCCGGCGGGCGCGCGAGGAGCGGGCGACGGGCGACGGGGCGCCCGCGAAGCCGGCCGTTCAGAGCGGGTAGCCGACGGCGGCCCCGTCCTCCACTCGCTCGATGTACTCCATCAACCCGAGCCCGGTGAGCCCGTCCCACGCGTACTCGGTCAATCCTTCCGCCACCCGGGAGACGAGCACCTCGCCGTCGACGCGGCGGCGGTTGCGCAGCGGCACCATCGTCAGCACGCGCCCCTCGATCACCCCCTTGCGGTTGGCGGTCCGCACGCCGATCACCACCGTCGCCGGATCCTGCTCTGCCGACCAGTTCGTGTGGACGTCGAGGTCGGTCACCTCCTCGTAGTCGTCGCCGATCAGGACCACGCCGAGCCGGCGCGAGGAGCCATCGGGGTACATGTTCTTGAGCAGCATCACGGCGCGGTCAGGGCCGAACGTGACCAGGAACAGGCGATAGGCCCAGATCACCTGCCAGTAGCGGGGGCCCCAGGAATGGTCGCGCCAGCCGAATCCATCGATCTCCCACGCCTCCTCCCCCACACCGATCGTCCCCTTGACGGCAACGTGCTGGTTGAAGTGGCCGCGCGAGAACTCGGGCCCGTAGTACATCAGCCGCTGGTGCTCGGGCGCGGTGGGCTCGCCGCCGTGGATCGGCGAGACGCCGCTGGCCACGAACTCGACGGTCGCGCGCGCTCGCGGCGCCGTCCTGAACATCGGCCCCGGGTCGCGGAGCGCGCCCGGGTCGTCCAGCAATAGCACCTCGCCCTCGTAGGACATCGTCACCGCGCTCAGCGGTTCGCTCACTCGATAGATCAGGCCGCCGGCCTCGAACGCATCGTTGGTCGTGATCTCGGGCCGGCCGAACTGGACCGCGACGCGACCGTCGGGCAGGTACAGGACCACCGACAGCTCCGCATAGCCCTCGTTGACGCGGTTGCCGAGGCGCATCCACGCGCCGACTCGCGCGCCGGGATCGAACCCGTTTACGTAGACGCTCTCGTTGAAGTTGGTCAGCTCATCGGGACGGTGCATATACTCGTCCGCTGGTTCCATCCGCAGCCCAGGTTCGGTCACGCTCGCTCCTTTGCTCACTTTGGGCCGGCGCGGCCCGGCCGGTCGATCCTCCCAGGGGGTCGTCTCTCCTGCGACTGGCGCTAGTGCCAGTGGTATTGGCCGGTGGCGATTGAGAGAGTCGTGACGATGGTCGACACGCGTCCAGTCGCAGCGGTCACCGGCGCCACCGGCGGGATCGGCCGTGCCATCGCGCTCAAGCTGGCCTCGGCCGGGGCGGCGGTCGCGGTCTGCGGACGCAACGCCGACGGCGGCCAGGCGACGGTCGAGCTGATCGAGACCGAGGGGGGTACGGCTCACTTCACGCCGGTCGACGTGACCAGCTACGAGCAGGTGGCGGCTTGGATCGCCGACGTGGCGGAGCGCTACGGAGGACCGCACTGGCTCGTCAACAACGCCGGCATGAATGGCCGTTCGGCGCGGCTCGAGGACTGCGAGGTGGAGGAGTTCGAGCAGGTGGTGGCGACGAACCTGCTCGCGACCTTCTACGCCATCCGCTGCTGCATCCCGCGGATGCGGGCGCAGGGGTCCGGCGCGATCGTCAACGTCGGATCGACCGCCAGCTTGCAGGGTTACGCGACGCTCAGCGGCTACACCGCCTCCAAGCACGGGGTGCTGGGTCTGACCCGGAGCGTCGCGCTGGAGAACGCCGACGTTCCGATTCGCTGTAACTGCATCTGCCCGGGGCCAGTCGATACGCCCTTGATGCGCTCGATCGAAGAACTCGTCAACCCCGACGATCCGGCCGCCGCCCGCGAGATGTTCGCCGGCACCACCGCGCTGAAGCGTTACGGCGAGCCCGAGGAGATCGCCGATCTGGTTCTGTTCCTGCTCGAGGATCGCTCGTCCTACATAACCGGAACCGCGATCTCGGTCGACGGTGGAGTCATGACCGGCGTCGGTTAGGGCCAGGGAGAGCCGCTTGACAGCTGAGGAACTTCGGTTCGATGACCGGGTGGCGATCGTCACCGGAGCAGGACGTGGACTCGGCCGCGCGCACGCCATGGCGCTGGCCGCCCGCGGCGCGCGCGTGATTGTCAACGACCTCGGCAGCTCGCTCGACGGCGACGGCACCGACCCGGGCCTCGCCGCGGCGGTGGCGCGGGAGATCGAAGCCGCCGGCGGGCAAGCCTTCCCCAACTCGGCCAGCGTCACCTCCAAGGCGGGCGCCGAGTCGATCGTCGCCGACGCGCTGGAGCACTTCGGCCGGCTCGACATCGTCGTCAACAACGCCGGCAACCTCGACCCCGGCGCCCTGCCCGAGCTGCCACTCGAGATGGTCGAGCGGCACATCGACATTCACGCGCTGGGCGCCTTCAACGTCACCAAAGCGGCCTGGCCGACGCTGACCGAGCGTGGCTACGGCCGTGTCGTCCTCACCGCCTCGGTCGGCATGTACGGCGGTGCTTTCCTGATCTCCTACTCAACTGCCAAGGGCGCCGCCGTGTCGCTTGGCCGTTCGCTGGCCGACGCCGGCGGCGCCTATGGGATCAAGGTCAACCTGCTCGCCCCGGCCGCGGAGACCCGGATGGTCACCGACCCGGACTACCGCGCCAAGTGCGCCCTGCCTCCGCTCGACGAATCCGTGCCCGCGGAGCCGACGCGCACGCCGGAGCGGGTGACGCCGATGCTGCTCGTGCTCGCCCACCAGTCGTGTCCGGTCAACGGCGAGATCATGTGGGCCGGGCTGGGGCGGTTCGCCCGCATGTTCATCGGCGAGACCCGCGGGATCGTCGACCCGACGCTCACGGCCGAGGGAATTCTCGAGCATTGGGACGAGATCGTTGACGAGACGGACTACGCGGTCCATCCGACCACCGCCGCTGCGGTGTCGTTCCGCGAGGCGATGATCGCCGACGCGTTCGAGGTCAGAGGGGCAGAACGCCCTTGACCTCGCGCATGTAGCTTCCCGCCGCGGTCGATGCCTCCTCCGAGGTGCTCCCGTTCTGGCGCGCGCTCATGTACGCCGCGTACCAGTCCCACCAGTTGTGCGGCTGCGACGCCTTCTCGAACGGATCGTGGTGATCGGCGGTCTCGTGCAGCAGCTCCGCCAGCGCGTCGATATCGACGCGGCCGGGCAGCCGCGTCTTGATTTCCTGCAACAGCCAGCCGTTGCCGTCGGGGTCGCTGAACGAGGCCCACGATCCGTATGAGTGGCCCTCCGGATCCGGCCCCGGGAGTCGCCCCTCGGTCCCCGCATGGTGGAAGACGCCGCCGACGTCGTGAAAGACCTCGCTGACCTCGACGCCGTGGCTGATCAGTTCGGCACGCGCCGCCTCGATGTCGTACACGGCGAGGACCAGGCCTTCGACCGAGCCGGGGGCGGCCGAGGTCACATCGGTGCCGAAGTTGACCGAGGTCGTCGAGCCGGGCGGCGTCACCTGCACGACCCTGAGGCCGTCATCTTTGGTGACGTCGGCATCGAGCCGCCAGCCCAGACCCAGAAAGAAGCGCTTGGCCCGATCGACATCGGAGACGGGCAAGACGACAACTTCGAGCTTCATCCGGACGGGGTTCGAGTCCCCGCTCGAGCCTGCACTGCCCGCTGTCGTCGTGCTCATCGTGACCTCCTTGGGTTGGGTTGGTGCTCACACCGTCGCGGTTATATTCGATCGCCGTGTGGGCGCGTCGACCACGCGTTCCTCAATCAGATCCTGCCGAACAGTAAGCTCGTGAGCCTCGAAGCCGGACATTTCGTCTGGGAGGTAGCGGCGACGAGTACGCGTCCCTGATTGCCGACTGGGCCGCTGACGGCGACTCCGGCACCCACCGATGCATGGAGGTCTAGATGAGCTCTGATTACGACGTGATCGTGCTTGGCGCCGGCGCACCGGGTGAGCACTGCGCGGGGGCGCTGGCCGAGGGAGGGCTGCGCGTCGCGGTCGTCGAACGTGAGCTTGCCGGCGGCGAGTGTTCCTATTGGGCGTGCATTCCATCGAAGACGTTGTTGCGCCCCGGGGAGGCGGTGCAAGGCGCGCGCAACGCCGGGGCGAGCGCGCAAGTCGACGTCGAGGCAGCGCTGGCCTGGCGCGACTTCATGGTTTCGGACTATTCCGACGCGGGTGCCGTCCGATGGCTGGCGGACCACGGGATCGAGCTGCTGCGCGGCAACGGTCGGTTGGCCGGGACCGGCGTTGTGGAGGTCGACGGGGTCCGCCACACCGCGGAGCACGTGGTGGTGGCGTGCGGCGCCGACCCGGTCGTGCCGCCGGTGTCGGGCTTGGCCGACCTCGAGGGCGTGTGGGGCACGCGCGAGGCCACCAGCATGAAGGCGGTGCCGCGACGACTGCTCGTCCTCGGTGGTGGGTCGGCCGGCGTCGAGCTGGCGCAGGTGGTGCACCGCTTCGGCGGCGAGGTCGCGCTGGTCGAGGGGTCCGACCGGCTCATCCCCCGGGAGCCCGCGCCACTCGGCCAGGCGCTCGGCGAGGCCCTGGGCCGTGAGGGCATCGAGGTCCACGTGGGGGCCCGCGCCGGCGCGGTCCGGCGCGAAGGCGATGACTACGTGCTCGAGCTCGCCGATGGGCGCGAGCTGCGCGGCGATCACCTCCTGGTGGCGACCGGCCGGCGCCCGCGGGTGGAGGGGATCGGGCTCGAGACGGTGGGCATCGAACCCGATCACCGGGGAGTACCGGTCGACTCGCATATGCGCGCCGGTGAGCGGCTGTGGGCCATCGGTGACGTCACCGGGATCTGGCCGCTCACCCACACGGGCGAATATGAAGGCGAGATCGTCGCCTCGAACATCCTCGGCGAGGACCGCGAGGCCCACTACGAGGCCGTCCCGCGCGTGACCTATACCGATCCCCAGGCCGCGGCCGTTGGCGCGGCCGAGGCTCGCTTCAGTGGGACCGCGGCGCTCTCCGGAGTACCGAAGACGGCCACGTACACGCACGCTTATGCGCAGTCGAACGGCTTCCTCACGCTGCTCAGCGACGGAGAGCGGCTCACCGGCGCTTACGCGCTCGGTCCCGAGGCCGGCGAGTGGCTCCAGCAGGCCACGCTGGCCATCCGCGCGCGAGTCCCGCTCGACGTCCTCCGCGACACGATCCAGCCCTTCCCCAGCTTCTCCGAGATCCAGGCGGCGGCGCTGAAAGCGCTCCGGCGCGAGGTCACGGCCGAGCGCCAGCCCGCCGGGGCCGGGCCGTCCTGAATTGAGCCCAAGTCAACCACCGGAGGGACCATGAGCACGCCCACCACCGCCGCCGCCAACCAGCGCGAACCGGAGCTCCTCGGGCAGACCGTCGTGCTGATCGGCGGAAGCGCCGGGATCGGGTTGGAAACCGCGCGCCGAGCCCGCGCCGAGGGGGCCGAAGTCGTCCTCACCGGCCGCAATCGTGAACGCCTGGAGCGAGCCGGGGCCGGGGTCGGGGCGCGCGAGACGGCACCGTTTGACGTCAACGACCCGGCGTCGCTCGAGCGGTTCTTCAACGAGCTGGCGGGGCCGATCGACCACGTCTTGGTAACCGCCGGCGGGCCTCACTACGGACCCCTGCTCACGATGGACCCCGAGGAGGCGCGGCGTGGCCTCGACGAGCACATCCTGTTGGCCGTCGCGGTCTCCCGTCACGCCGCCGGCAAGATGCGACCGGGAGGCACGCTTCTGTTCATGAGCGGGACCGGGGGCCGCCGCGCCAGCGTGGGCGGCGGCATCCTGGGCACGATCACCGCCGGCCTGAGCGCCCTGGTCGCCAACCTGGCGCTCGAGCTCGCGCCGGTCCGGATCAACGTCATCGCCGCCGGTTTCGTCGACACGCCGTTGTCGGCGTCGCTGCTCGGCGAGGGCCTCGAGGCTCGCCGCCAGGAGCTCCGTGCGACGCTGCCGATCCGGCGGGTGGTGGGGCCGGCCGACGTCGCCGCGCTCGCCGTCCACATCATGACCAACACGGCGTTGACCGGCGCCACCTACGACATCGACGGTGGCCAACAGCTTGTCTCGGGGTGACGACTCGGGGCCTCAGCCACGGCGGACATCGGTGACTGCCGCCGGCGAGCTCCTGTCCCTCAACGTCGGCCTGCCGCGGGACGTCGAGTGGGAGGGACGGGTCGTTCACACCGCGATTTGGAAGGACCCGGTCGACGATCGCCGGATGGTCCGGCGGCTCAACATCGATGGGGACGGACAGGGCGACCTGCAGGGGCACGGTGGCGTCAACCGCGCGGTATTCGTCTACCAGATCGAGTCCTACGACTACTGGCGCGAGTTCCTCAGCCGCGACGATTTCACCTACGGGCAGTTCGGAGAGAACTTCACCGTGCGCGGCCTCGCCGATGTCGAGGTCTGTATCGGCGACCGCTTCCGGATCGGGTCGGCGCTGTTCGAGGTCAGTCAACCGCGAGTGACCTGTTACCGCGTCGGCATCCGGATGAGCGAGCCGCGGATGCCCTCGCTACTCGTCGCCCACCGCCGACCCGGCTTCTATTTCCGGGTGCTCGAGGAGGGCGAGGTCAGCGCGGGAGACTCGATCGAGCGGGTCGCGCGCGGCCCCGAGGCGATGACGGTGGCGGAGATCGACGGCCTGCTGTACCTGCCGGGACACGCGCGACGCGATCTGGTTCGCGCGTTGCGGATCCCGGCCCTGAGCGAGGGATGGCAGGGTTCGTTCCGCGAGCTGCTGGAGCAGGGTCCGGACGAAGCCGCGGCGAAACCGGCATGGACCGGCATGCGGCAGTTGCGAGTCGCGGCGATCGACCGCGAGAGCGCGACCATCATCTCGATCCGGCTCACGCCACTCGACGGCCAACCCGCGGTTCCCGCCGCGCCCGGGCAGTTCCTCACCGTGCGCCTGCACCCGCGATCCGGACCCGCGCTCCTGCGCACCTACTCGCTGTCCGGATTGCCCGACTCGGACAGCTACCGCATCAGCGTCAAGCGTGAACCCCACGGCGCCGCCAGCGGATACCTGCACACCAGCCTCCGCGTCGGCGACGTGCTCGAGGCGGGCGCGCCGCGTGGCTCGTTCGTGCTGCGGGCGGGCGAACGCCCGGTGGTGCTGCTCAGCGCCGGCGTCGGCGCGACTCCGGTATTGGCGATGCTGCACGTGCTCGCCGACCGGCGTTCGGAGCGAGAGGTGTGGTGGGTGCAAGGCGCACGCAACGATGCCGAGCACGCGTTCGGGCAGGAGGCGATGGACCTTCTCGGTCAGCTTCCGAACGGCCATCGCGTCGTCTGTTATAGCCACCCGGCTGCGCAAGACCACGGCTTCGACATCACCGGACGGATCACCGGCCAGGTGCTCGAGCAGGCCGGTGTCCCAACCGCGGCGGATTTCTATCTCTGCGGTCCCACCTCGTTCATGCACGACATCGCCGCCGCGCTGACCGCGGGCGGGACGCCACCCGAGCGGATCAGCACGGAGGTGTTCGGGCCCGCCGATCCGATCACTCCAGGCGTCGTCGGCGGTACCTCGCGGTCGCCCCACCCGCCCGCCGGTGAGCCGGGCGATGGTCCGTCCGTGTCATTCACCCGCAGCAACCTGTCGGTGCCCTGGGACCCCTCCTTCGCGAGCCTGCTCGAGCTCGCCGAGGCCTGTGACGTGCCCGTCAGGTGGTCGTGCCGGACGGGCGTGTGTCACACCTGTGAGACCGGGCTGGTCAGCGGTCAAGTCGACTACCGTCCCGACCCCCTGGAGCCGCCGGAGCCCGGCAGCGCACTGATCTGCTGCTCACAGCCGGAGAGCGAAGTGACACTCGATCTCTAGGGCGGTTGAAATTTGCGTAAACCCGGGCTCCCCGGGAACGGCCTCCCGCCGTCCCGAGGAGCAATGGGTGAGGTGGTCCTGCCGGTCCTAGGTGTGCACGCGGTACACGGTGCCGTTCAGCGAGCCGACGTACAGCCAGTCGTGATGGGCGCCGAGCCCGATGATCGGAGCCGCGAACCCCGCGACCATTTTCGCTGAGTCACCGTTGCGCCGATCGGTCCTCGACCTGTGCCGGCGGTCGCCGTTCCACCTGTGGTCGCCCTTCAGCGGCACGGAGACGACCTGCGCCGGCTTGCCTCCCAGGCCGAACTCGGACAGGTAGATCCGGTCACCGACGATCGCGATGCCACCCACGTCGGTGTGGGGCGCGAAGAACAGGAACGGCTTGGCGAAGCCGCGGCACGCCGCCAGGACGGTCCAGTTGCACTGTGGGAACCCGTAGCTATCGCCCTTGTGCACGTGGAGGACGAAGTCGGGCGGGTTCGTCGCGCCTGTCTCCTGCCCGAGGTCTGTCACGTAGGGGCGGTGGTCTCCCCAGGCGAAGGCCATCTGCCACGGCTGGCGCATGCCAGACGCGAAGACCTTCGGACCCTTGCCGTCCAGGCCGAACGAGAGGATGTCGTATTGGTATGGGGCGACCGGCGGACCATGGTCGTTGCTCTCGCTGGTGCTGACGCCGGCGTAGAGGCGATCATCGGGTCCGATGGCCAGACCATTGAACCCGGGGAAGTTGCTCGGAGCGGTGTAGAAGACCCGCTGCTTGGTGAACGTCGTGCCGTTCCAGCCGCTCCAGGCGAGTATCCGCGAGGTGATCGCTCCTCCGGCGCCGAAGTTCGCTGCGCTCACGTAGAGCGTGCCGCGGTGCCAGGCCAGCCCGGCGACGAAATCGGGCGAACCCGGCAGCAGCGTGGCGCCGCCGTTCTTCAGTAGGTAGACGCCCCCGGGCTTCACCGCCGCGGCGCTGGCGTCGCCGCCCTCGCCGGGCGGATTGCCCCCGTCGCCCTCAAACACCTGGCCGGCCGCGAAGGCAAACGATGTGGGGGTGGTAACGCCGGTGGCGAACACCTGTGGGGTGTGACCCTTGGTCGCGACGGGATGCGTCGGTGCGCTCGACCGTTTGCCGGCGGCCGCGGCTGCCGAGGCCACCAGGGCGCAGCCCAGCAGCGACAGGCCAAGGATCGACAAGGCTCGTTTGAGCATCAGACCTCCATTCGACATAGGGAAATCGGCCCGCAGTGCGGGTTACCTCGCGCGGCGGCTACGCGTAGGCCGTGGTAACCGGACGATCCCCTTGCCGCTGCGTGAGGTGACAGGGCAACCGTAGGCGGGCTCGCGCGAGCCGCCAATGGGGCCTGACACCCATCGTTGTGTCAGGGCTCGACAAGTCCCCGACGGATCGCGTACCGCGTCAGCTCGACGCGGTTGCGCATGCCGAGCTTCTCGAGGATGTTCGCGCGGTGGCGCTCCACGGTCTTCTTGGAGATCACCAACGTCTCGGCGATCTGCTCGCTGGTGTGTCCCTCCGCGATCAGCTTGACGACCTCCCGCTCGCGCGGGGTGATCGGATCCTCGGGGACCTCCTCCCCACCGCGCGCTCGCTCGAGGTAGTCGCGCATCAACGCCGTGACGGCAGCCGGGTAGAGGAACGGCTCCCCGCGCATGGTCGCGCGGATCGCCTCGACGAGGTCGCGGTTGGCGGCGGACTTCAGCACGTAGCCAGCCGCTCCCGCCTTGAGCGCCTCGAAGAAGTACCGCTCGTCGTCGTACATCGACAGGATCAGCACTCGGAGTTCGGGACGCCGGCGTTGAAGCTCGGCGACCGCCTGGAGCCCGGTCATCCGCGGCATGGCGACGTCGAGGATCGCGAGGTCGACCTCGGGGCTGAGCGCCTTTTGCACCGCCTCGGCGCCATCACCGGCTTCGGCCACGACCTGGATGTCGGGCTGGTCGTCGAGCACCATCCGCAAGCCGCTGCGGACGACCGTGTGATCGTCGGCCAGGAGGACCCGTGTCTTCAGCGGGGTGGGCACTCGGTTTCCCGGTTGAACGGCAACCGCACCGAGACGGTAACGCCCCCGTTCGGACCGAGAGCGGATTCGAGCTCGAGGTCAGCTCCGATCAGCATCGCGCGCTCGCGCATGCCGGTCAGCCCACCACCATCGCGAACCGGCTCCGGAAGCCCCCGGCCGTTGTCCTTGACGGCTAAGCGGAGGGCGTCGCCGCTGCACCTCAGCGAGACGTCAACCTCCGAGGCGTCAGAGTGTCGCATCGCGTTCGTGAGCGCCTCCTGGGCGATGCGATAGATCGCGAGCTCCACTTCGGGCGACAGCTCGGGCAGCGGGCCCTGCAGGTCCCGGTGCACCCGCAACGGGCTCTGCGCGTCGACGCGCGCGCAGAGTGAGATCAGGGCGTTGATCAGGCCGAGCTCGTCGAGCGCACCGGGGCGCAGCTCGAGCGAGATCCGGCGTACATCGGCCAGGCTGTGCTGAACGATCTCGGCCAGCTCGGCAAACTCTGGGTGGTCGGGTCCGCTGCGCTGCGCGGTGTGCTCGGCCCGCAGTGCGACCGCGGTGAGGGTCTGTCCGATCTCGTCGTGAAGCTCGCGGGCGATCCGCAGGCGCTCGTTCTCCTGGGCGGCCAACACCCTGGCCGAGCTGTCGTGGCGCTCGTCCTCGAGCCGCTCGAGCATCTCGTTGAACGCGTTCGCGAGCGCCAGCACCTCGGTGCTCGACCGTTCGAAGCCGACCGCCCGCCGGCCGGGGCGCAGCAGGTCAACCGTGCCCATCACCCGTGATAGCCGCCGCAGTGGACTCAGTGCCTGACGGACGAGCAGCAGGTCGACCAGGAGCATCGCGACGAGCCCGACGAGCAGGAGCACCAGCTCCTCGATCCGCAGCGGGGCGTGGAGCTCGATCGGCGCCAGCGCCAGCAGCGCGAACGCGAGCGCGAACACCGCGGCGTTGGCGGCAAACACGCGCCACAACATCGGCGGTGGCCGCCGCGTGGGGGCGAGAGGCTGGTTGGATCTGGCCATTTGGTGAGCGGGTGTGTGTATCGAGGACGCGCGTTAGCACCCATGGTCACGTTGCCCACACCAATCTAGCTTCAGCTCGCCAAGCTCGACGGTTTCGCCCAGCGCCGCCGCGAGCAGGTCGTACACGTGCACCAGTCCCAGCGGACCGTCGATCCCGGACTCGCGGCGGCAGACGGGCAGTCGGGTCCGTCCGCTCCCCATCCCTCCTCCCCGCTCTGGGGCAGTTCGAGCAGCTCGCTCTCCGAGTGTGGGGCTGCTCGAACGCCGACTCGCCTACCACCCCGAGACCGATGCTGGCGATCGTGATCCCATGCTGGCAGGCGGCCAGGTAAGCGTCCAGGTGCGCAGATCGCGTGGCGAAGCGAGCCCGCTCCGCGGCGGCGCTCGGTCTCGAGCTCGGCCACCTGGGTCGGCCGTAATCGGGCGAGCGCGAATTCACTGGCCACGAAGAAGCCGTTGACGAGCACGAGCGCGATCGCGATCAACAGCTGCCAGACCGTCGTCAGCCGGACTCCTCGGAGCGGACCTTCAGCCCCGACCGCGCCCGGGCTCGGCCACGCAGGTAGCGGTGGCCGGCCACCGAGCCGACCACGAGCACGACCACGGCGCCGAGGGCGAGCGATCCGTCCTTGGCGATCGCGATCGCCTCGTCGAGCGATTGCCAGAACACAAACCCGAGCAACACGAAGGTCGCGCTCCACAGGCCCGTGCCGAGTACGGCGAGCGCCGCGAAGCGGGCGGGCGGGAAGCGGGAGGCGCCGGCGAGAAACGGCGCCACCGGCCTCACCAGGCCAACGAATCGCCCGATCAGGATGGTCGCCGAGCCGTAGCGCGCGAAGAACGCCTCGGCCTGACGCAGGCGGGGCTCGGTGATATAGACCCGCGGGCCGTGCGCGAGCAAGAACCGGCGTCCCAGCCGGCGTCCGAGCGCGTAGCCGGTGAAGTCGCCGGCGAGCGCGCACGCCCACGTCAGCCCGAGGAGGGCGGCGAGATCGATGTGGCCCTGCCCGGCGACCACGCCGCCGACGATCACGACCGTCTCCCCGGGGACGAGCAGGCCCACGAATGCGCCAGTCTCGAGGAACACCATCACGGCGACCAGGGCGTAGGTGTACGAGCCCAAGGTCGAGCCGATGGTGGCCACGACGTCGTCCAACTGGGGCGGATGGACGACGCCCGCGCCGTAGACGGCGAGCGCGACGGTCAACGCCACGCCGGCGACCCGCGCCGGCCAGCCAACCCTTCGCCATCCCCACGCGGTGGACCCGGCGACGACGAGGGCGAACACGAATGGAACGATCCTCATCGACAAAGACCGCGCGGAACTACCCCAGGGGATCCGGCCGCACCGCGGTGAGACCGTCCCCGGGGCCGAGCAGGAGGCGGACGATCGCCCACCGCCGCAGCTCTAGCCATTCCGTGCCGATGCCGAGCGCCTCCGCCACATCGGCCGGCGACGCACCGCGGTTCAGCATGGCCACGATCTGGGCGTCTTCGGCGTCGAGCTTGGCCGTCGCGTGGCTGAGCGCGACTCTGGGCACCGCGGAGATCGAGCGCGAGCCGGCGGCGGCGGCGCTACACGCGACGCGCAGGCGCTCGGCTCCGGAGCCCTTCTCGACGATGTCGTCGGCTCCGGCGACGGTCGCCGCCAGCTCCAGGCGTGCCCCCGAGAACGCCGAGTAGATCACGACGCCCGGAGGGTCGGGGAGGCGCTTCAGCTCGAGCGTGAGGGCGAGGCCATCGCGACCGGGGAGCCGGTAGTCCACCACCGCGACCAGCGGCCGCCAGCGGCGCGCCCGCCCGATCGCCTCGGCCGCGCTCGAGCAGCTGATCACCGGCGCGAGATCCCCGTCGGCTCCGAGCAGCCGGACGAGTTCCGCCCGCACCGCCGGGTGGTCGTCGACGACGAGGACTCCAGCCCTGGCCGTGTATGTCAGCTCGTTGCTCGCGGTCACTCGTGCTCCGTTGGCGATGCTCAGACCATCGCAGCGGCGGACACGCGTCGAAATGGGCAGACACCCCCATCTTCCACGGCTGACCGGTAGCACGCAATAAGGTACGCGGTCGGTTCATGCTGTCCGAGGCGTTCATCACGTGCGCGGTTACCGGCGCCGGCGACACCACCGCGCGCAGCCCGCACGTCCCGGTGACTCCGGAGGAGATCGCCACCGCAGCCATCGAGGCGGCACGCGCCGGCGCGGCGGTGGTCCACATCCACGTCCGCGATCCGCGGACGGGTCAGGGCGCGCGTGATCCGGCGCTGTACCGCGCCGCGGTGGAGCGGATCCGCGCCGCCCCGGACGTCGATCCAGTCATCAACCTGACCGCCGGGATGGGCGGCGATCTCGTGCTTGGCTCGGCCGAGGCGCCGCTGCCGCCCCAGTCGGCGGGCACCGACATGGCCGGGGCGAGCGAACGCCTGCTCCACGTCGAGGAACTGCGGCCCGAGATCTGCACGCTCGACTGCGGAACGATGAACTTCGCCGCCGGGGGTGACTACATCATGGTCAACAGTCCCGCGGTGCTGAAGGCGATGGCCCGCCGGGTCAAGCAGCTCGGCGTCCGTCCCGAGCTCGAAGTGTTCGACACCGGCCAGCTGGTGTTCGTCCACGAGCTGCTCGCGGAGGAGCTGATCGCGGCTCCCCCGCTCATCCAGCTATGCATGGGGATCCCCTACGGAGCCCCCAACGATCTGCAGACGCTGCTCGCGATGGTCAACCGGCTGCCCGACGGAGCTCACTTTTCCGCGTTCGCGATCGGCCGGATGCAGCTGCCCTACGTCGCGCTCGCGCCGCTGGTCGGCGGGAACGTCCGTGTGGGGCTCGAGGACAACCTGTATCTGGCCGCCGGCCGCCTGGCCACCAACGCCGAGCTCGTCGAGCGCGCGGTGGCGATCCTTGATTCGATCAACGTGTCGGTGCTCGAGCCCGCTGCGGTCCGCGAGCGACTCGCCCTGCGCGCGCATGGCTGAAGCCGGCGGCGGCGACGAGTCCGGCGCGATCGCCGGGGGCCCGGTCGGGCTGCTCGGCGGAGGCGTGATCGGAGGCGGCTGGGCCGCGCGCTACTTGCTGAGCGGCGTCGACGTCCGCATCTACGATCCCGCGCCCGATGCCGCGGCACGCCTGCAGGTAACGCTGGAGGCGGCGCGCCGTGCGCTGCGCCGGCTCACGCTGGCGCCGTTGCCGCCAGAGGGCGCACTCACCGTCGCCGCCACGGTGCAGGAGGCCGTCGCGGACGCGACCGTCGTGCACGAGTCGGCGCCCGAGCGCCTGGACCTCAAACAGGAGCTGCTCGCGCTGGCCAGCCGTGCCACCGCGCCGGAGGCTCTGATCTGCTCATCGACCTCGGGCCTGCTCCCGTCGCAGCTCCAGGCGGGGATGGAGCATCCGCAGCGCTTCACGGTCGCCCACCCGTTCAATCCGGTGTATCTGCTCCCGCTCGTCGAGCTGTGCGGAGGCGAGCGTACTGCCCCGGAAACCGTTGGGCGCGCCGCCACGTGGTTTGCCGGGATCGGCATGCGCCCGCTGTCCGTCCGGGCCGAGATCGACGGCTTCCTCGCCGATCGCCTGCTCGAGGCGCTATGGCGCGAAGCCCTGTGGCTCGTGCACGACGGCGTCGCCACCGCCGGCGAGGTCGACGACGCGCTGGCCTACGGAGCCGGACTGCGCATGGCGTTCATGGGCCCGTATCTCACCTACCGCATCGCCGGCGGCGAACGGGGCATGCGGCATTTCATGGCGCAGTTCGGACCCGCGCTCAAATGGCCGTGGTCGAAGCTCACCGATGTCCCCGAGCTGACCGACCAATTCCTCGACCGCCTGGCCGCTCAATCTGACGAGCAGGCGCACGGCCGCTCGATCCAGGAGCTCGAGCAACTCCGGGACGATTGCCTGGTGGCGCTCCTCCAGGGCCTGCGGACCCACGAGCAGAGCGCCGGCGCCACGCTGGCTCAATGGGAGCGGGGGCTGATGGACCGCGCCGGGGCATCGCAGCCACTGCAATCAACGCCCGGTCGCCCGGCACCGCTCGAACTGGTCAGCCGGGTGATTCCGGCAGAGTGGATCGATTACAACGGCCACGTGAGTGAGAGCCGCTACCTGGAACTCGCCGCCGACGCCACCGATGCATTGCTGGCGGGCCTCGGGGTCGACGCCGACTATCTCGAGTCGACGGGCTCCTACTACACGGTGGAGACCCATCTCTGCCATCTCGGCCAGCTGTTCGCGGGCGACCACGTCGGGGTGACGACGCAGGTGCTGGGCGGCGACGAAAAGCGGCTCCACGTCTTTCACGTGGTCACCGCCCGGGGATCGTCCGCGCCGGCGCTCACCGCCGAGCAGCTGCTACTGCACGTCGATGCTGCGACGGACCGGGCCGGTCCGGCTCGCGGAGCGGTCCGCGAGCGGGTGCTCGAGCTGATCGGCGAACAGGCCGTCCTGTCCCGGCCGGAGCGCGTCGGGCGGCGGATCGAGCCTTCCAAGCGCAAGCCCTGAGCGGATCCGCGCCTACGCCGGGGCCAGCCGTGCAAACGCTTCGAGCTCCTCGGGGGAGAGCGGTCGCGAGCGCTGGGTCTCGGGGTCTCGCGCCACCATCACCGACTCGGCTTCGGCCGACAGTTGGCCGTCGCGCTTGCGCACCTCCTCGCGCGTAGTGATGCTCGAGCGGCCGAGTTTGTGCAACCGGCAGGACGCCACGACGAACTCGTCCTCCTCGCGCAACTCGCTCCGGTAGTCGATCGCCACCCGCACGATCACGTAGTCCCAGGTCGATCGGCCCTCCGGGACCATTCCGGCCAGCCACGCGTCGCGGCCCTCCTCGAGGTAGGTGAGGAAGACGGCGTGGTTGACGTGAGCGAACGCGTCGAGATCGCGCCAGCGGATCGCGATCCGCTTCTCGAACACCACCGGAGCGCCGGTCACGGTATCGCGGCGGGTTCGGGGAGCGGGGCGGGCTCGGGCGCCGGGGCGGCGGCGAGGATCGCCGGCTCGCCCAGTCGGCCCCGGCGGTGGCGGCGCACCGTGCCGCGGAACTCGCGCAGCGCGGGCCGGAGTCCGCCGGTGGCGGCCAGACGCGCGATCCGCAGCCGCCGTACACGCGGCGCCGGACAGCCGAGCGCGCGCAGCGCGGCCAACCTTGCGCCGACCGCTCGCTTCTTGGCCACCTGATGGGGGTTGAAATCGTCGAGCTGGCGCGCGTTGAGCGGCCCGCAAACCGTGATCGCGCCGGCGGCGATTGCCGCTTCGAGCAGCTCACGGCCCGCTGCGGTGCGAGCGAGGATCGAGTTGAAGCCCGCGTCCTCGCCTTGCGGCGTGGCCTCCGGCCACGTGTCGCCGACCACGAGATCGGCCGACTTGCCGATCGCGTCCGGGCAGATCTTGCACCGGGACTGAATTCGCCAGGTCCCCTCGTCCTCCCACATCTCCATGTAACCCAGCTCGTGGACGCCGCCGTCGCGAGTCTCGATCCGGGTGGCGCCCGGATTGCCGTGGCCGCGGTAGCGAAACAGCACGAGGTCGCGCTCGGCGACTCCGAAGCGCTCGAGCACGTCGACCGACTTGCCGAACTCGGACGCGCCACCGCAGATCATGGTCAACGCGTAGCGCATGCATCGGTCCACTCGCGGATCGACGCGGGCGAGGTTACGCACGGCAGCGACGTCGCACGGCTTGCCGATGAACGCGAACGGACGGCCGCGCTCGAGCACCGACACGAAGTCGCGCAGCGGTGCCGCGGGCGCGTAGCGCGAGCCGCAGGCGTCGAGGACCTCGGTGCGATCGAAGCTGAGGTGGCGCGCGTTGCGCATCGGCGCCTCGCGCGACGCCGCCACGTGCACCACCAGCTCCACGCGCCCCGATGCGAGCATGAACTGCGCCAGCGCGGTCAGCGCCCCTCCCGAGGAGCCGCGATGGCGCACCTCGGGGTCGGCGGCGTGACCCAGCACCAGCTCGTCGATCGGACCCCACACGGTGTCGATCGCCGTCTCGGGGGACAACCGGTGGAGCTCGGCGCCTTCCACGCGCGTTCCCGGGCACACGAGGTTGATCGCGCGCACGGTGTCGGGGTCGAGCTCCGCACGGACGCGCGGACGCTCGCGACCGTCGGCGGTGGTGACGATCTCGACGCGGTCCCGGCCCGCCAGGCTCTCGCACAGCCCACAGCCGATGCACAGTCCCGCCCGCACGATCTCGTCCACTGGCAGAGGCGCGGTGATCCGCGCAGCGTACAAGCCGGCGGCCCGATCATTAAGGCTTTGTACGAATTTGCCCTAAACCGCTTGACACAGCGCTCGCCAGGTCGTATTTAAACGCCGTTCCAAATGACCGTTTGGAACGGAGGTTGGAGAGGACAGATGACCCGGAAACAGACCGTTCCCCGACGGCGGGATGAACCTGCCCCGCGCGTGCGTCGACCAGAGATCCTGGCGACCACGGTTGAGCTGGTGCGCGAGCACGGGCTGTCCAACGTGCGTGTGATCGATGTTGCCGAGCGTGCCGGCACCAGCCCTACCAGCGTCATCTATTACTTCGCCAGCAAGGATCAACTGTTCGGGCAGGCGGTGGCCGACGCGGACGCCGCCTTCTACGCCGAGCTCCGCCCCGAGCTGGACCGGCTCGAGAGCGGCATCGACCGACTGGCTTGGCTGATCGTCCGCTCCAGCCTCAGCGAGTGGCCGCTGTGGATCGACACGTGGCTGCTCGCACGACAGAGCGCCGATATGAGGGCGGCCGAGTGGGGGTTCGAGTCCAGCTGGTGCGAAATCCTCGCCGAAACCATCCGTCAAGGCCAGGCCCGGGGCGAGTTTCGTCCGGTCGACGCCGACGAAGTTGCCGTCCGCCTCGCCGCTCTGAGCGAGGGTCTCGCCGTACACATGGTCCTCGAGCACCCCGGGAGGACGCGCGCGCACTATGTGTCGATGTTGCTGAGGGCGTGCGCGATCGAGCTCGGATGCCGGGAATCAGATCTGCAGGAGGCCGCGCAGCGGGTGCCGGTCGCGGACCAGTCATCGAATGTTGGAGGAACCGAATGAGCCTCATCACTCGCCGAGCGCTGCTCGAAAACACCGCCAAGGGCGGCGCCGTCCTCGGAGCCGGAGGGCTGATTGCGGCCTGCGGTGGCTCCTCGTCCTCATCGAGCGCCTCCACCTCGTCGGGGGCGTCGTCGAGCGCCTCGTCGGCCGCCGGCACTCCCACGCACGGCGGCACGCTCCACGCTGGGCTGACCGGCGGCTCCAGCTCGGACACGACGGACCCCAACACGATCGTCAACAACACCGACTACGCGCGGGCGGCCAACCTCTACGAGGGGCTGGTGTGGCTGAACGCCGACGCCCAGCAGTACTACCGGCTGGCCGAGGAGATGACGCCCAACAAGGACGCGACGGTGTGGACGATCCGGCTGCGCCAAGGCGTGACGTTCCACAACGGCAAGGACGTCACCGCCGATGATCTGATCTTCTCGATCAACCGCGTGCTCAACCCTAAAGCCCCCGGCGAGGCCGCCAACGCGCTGTCCGGGATCGACGCCGCGGGGATGAAGAAGCTAGACAACCGCACGATCACGGTGCCGTTCGCCAAGCCGTATTCGACCTTCCCCGAGAGCCTGGCCAACAACATCACGGTGTACGTGCTGCCGGTCGGCTTCGACCCCAAGAACCCGATCGGCACCGGTCCGTTCAAGCTGTCCAGTTTCACCCCCGGCCAGCAGACCGTGCTCGCGCGTAACGAGAACTACTGGAACGCGCCGCTGCCATACCTGGACCAGGTCATCATGACCGACTATTCCGACGAGACGAGCCAGGTTAACGCCTTGCTCAGCAGCTCGGTCGACGTGGTCAACCTGCTGTCACAGAGCACGATCGGCACCGTGACCGGGTCGGGCAAGAAAGTGGTCATCTCGGACGGCGGTGGTTGGAACCCGTTCACGATGCGCGTCGACTCGCCGCCGTTCGACGACGTCCGGGTCAGGCAGGCATTCCGGCTGGCCGTCGACCGGGAGCAGATGCTCCAAACCGTCTTCGGCGGCCACGGCACGATCGGCAACGACATCTTCGGGATCTGGGCGCCCGAGTATGACCACAGCATCCCGCAGCGGCAGTATGACCCCGAGCAGGCCAAGTCGCTGCTCAAGCAGGCCGGCCACGACAACCTGTCAATCACGCTGGTCACCGGCGACATCGCGCAGGGGGTGATCAACATGGCCCAGGTGTATGCCCAGCAGGCGCAGAGCGCGGGAATCAACGCCAAGCTCAACCAGGTCACGGTCACCGACTTCTACGGACCGAACTATCTCAAGTGGGTGTTCGCCCAGGACTACTGGTATTACTCGCCCTACTTCCCCCAGGTCAACCAGGCCACCCTTCCCGGCTCGCCGTTCAATGAGACCCACTTCAACAACTCGAAGTACATCAGCCTCTACGACCAGGGGCTGGCGACGCTCGATGTGAACATGCGCAACGAGATCGCCCACGAGATGCAGATGATCGACTACAACGAGGGTGGCTACATCATCCCGTTCTTCCCCGCGGTGATCGACGGTTACGTGCCCGCGGTGAACGGCATCGTGGAGTCAAAGACCGGCTCCTCATTCAACAACTGGGACTTCGAACACATCTGGAAGTCGTGAACCCCCGATGAGCGCGGCGGCGGAGACACAACTCGCGACCCCCGGGCCGAGCTCGGCGCGCCGTTCAGTGCGCGCGTGGGGTCGGCGGCATCCGGTGTGGTCGATGGTGGTGGTGAGGATCGCGTTGGGGTTGTTGACGATTTTTGCGGTGTCGATTGTGATTTTCGCGGCGACGCAGGCGTTGCCGGGTAATGCGGCGTATGCGGTGTTGGGGCATTCGGCGACGCCGCAGCGGTTGGCGGCGTTGGAGGCGCAGTTGCATTTGAATCGTCCGTTGGTGTCGCAGTATGGGAGTTGGATTGGTGGGGTGTTGCACGGGAGTTTTGGGACGTCGTTGGCGAATGGGGAGTCGGTGTCGTCGTTGATCGGCCCGCGGCTTGAGAATTCGGCGGTGTTGGTGGTTGGCGCGGGTTTGGTGGGGACTTTGATCGCGGGGGTTTTGGGGTTGATCGCGGCGGCGCGGCGCGACAAGCTGTTTGATCACGTCGCGTCGGTGGTCGCGTTGACGATCACGGCGTTGCCGGAGTTCGTGGTCGCGATCGCGTTGGTGATCGTGTTCGCGGTGAACGTGTTGCATGTTTTGCCGGCGGTGTCCGCGATCCCGCCGGGCACCCCGCCGTTGGACGATTTGAGCGCGTTGTGGTTGCCGATCGGGACGTTGGCGTTGGTGATCGCGCCGTACATTTTCCGGATGGTGCGCGGCGCGATGATCGAAGCTTTGGAGTCCGATTACGTCGAGATGGCCGAGTTGAAGGGGATCTCGCGCTGGCGGGTGTTGTTGGTGCACGCGTTGCCGAACTCGTTGCCGCCGGTGATCCAGGTCGTCGGCCTGAACCTGTTGTATCTGGCGGGCGGGATCGTGGTGGTGGAGTACGTGTTCAATTACCCGGGGATCGGCGCCGCTTTGGTCGACGCGGTCTCGAACCGGGATATCCCCACGATCCAGTTCATCGTGCTGATCCTGGCCGCGTTCTACGTGTTCGTGAACATCACGACCGACGTGGTCGCGTTGTTGGCCAGCCCGCGACGCCGGGCGAGGCGATGAGCACTCCCGCGATCGGGGAGCTACGCGCCGCGCCGCGGACGGTCGGGCGCTCTTCGCGGCGCGAGTGGCTGGTCATTTTGCGTCGGGCGGTCCGTTCGCGTCGTGGCGCGATCGGTCTCTCGCTCGCGGGGTTCGTGGTGCTGGTCGCGGTGATCGGCCCGCTCGTCGCGCCGCACTCGGCGACCGCGCCGGTGACCGAGACGTTCGCGACCCCGAACTCGGCCGCGCCGCTGGGTGGCGACGTGCTCGGCCGCGATGTCCTCAGTCGCGTGCTCGCGGGCGGGTGGGAGCTGTTGCTGATGGCGGCCGCCGCGACCGCGCTGGGTGTCGGGGCGGGGGTCGCGTTGGGGATCGCGGCCGCGTATTACGGGCGGATCACCGACGGGGTGATCATGCGGATCGTCGACGTGTTCCTCGCGTTCCCGCAGCTGGTGTTCGCGTTGTTGTTGGTCAGCGTGCTGGGACCGAAGATCTGGCTGATCATTCTCGCGGTCGGGATCTCGCACGCCCCCCAGGTCGCCCGCGTGATCCGCTCGGTCGCGCTGGACGTGTGCGAGCGCGATTACGTCAAAGCGGTCGAGCTGATGGACACCCCCGGCCGCAAAGTGATGGCCGGTGAGGTCCTCCCGAACCTGATGTCGGTCGTGATGGTCGAGCTCGGGCTGCGGTTCACCTACTCGATCCTGATCATCGCCGGCCTCAGCTTCCTCGGGTTCGGGATCCAGCCGCCCGCCGCGAACTGGGGACTGATGATCAACGAGAACCGGATCGGGCTGGTCGTGAACCCGTGGGCGGTGATCGTTCCCGCCGGCCTGATCGCCTTGCTCACGATCGGGCTGAACACGTTCACCGACGCGATCGCGCGCGCGTCGTTGGGCGTCGACCGCCCCGCCGAAGAAATGGTCATGGCCACCGGCATCATCCTCGACCGCAGCGCATGAACCCCCACCCCCCACCCCCAACCCCAACCCGCGACGACCCAGAGTCGAGCGCGGGAGCGTTGTTGAGTGTGGAGCGGCTGCGGATCGTGCTCGCGGGCACGAACACCGACGTCGTCGACGACGTGTCGTTCACCGTCGCCGCGGGCGAGGTGCTGGGTCTGGTCGGCGAGTCCGGATCGGGCAAAACCACCGTCGCATTGGCGTTGATGGGGTACGCCCGCCGCGGCCTCACGATCGCCTCCGGCAACGTGCTGCTCGACGGGGTCGAGGTGATCGGCCGTACCCGGGGTGAGCTGCGGCGCCTCCGCGGCGCAGCCGTCGCGTACGTCGCGCAGGACCCGACCAGCGCGCTGAACCCCGCGCTGAAAGTCGGGACGCAGTTGCGGGAGATCTTCGCCGCGCACCCCGCCCAGAAAAACGGCGCGTCGGTCAACGACCGGATCGCGGAGCTGTTGGCCGAGGTTCGCCTCGACCAGGTTGAGCGCGCGCTGGATTCCTACCCCCACCAGCTCTCCGGCGGCCAACAGCAACGCGTGATGCTCGCGATGGCGTTCGCGCTACGCCCGAAGCTGATCGTGCTCGACGAACCGACCACCGGCCTCGACGTCACCACCCAGCGGCACGTGCTGGACGCGATCCGCGGGCTGTGCCGCATCTACCACGTCGGCGCGGTGTACGTCTCACACGACCTCGCCGTCGTCGCCGACATCGCGGACACGATCGGGGTCATGTACGCCGGACGCCTCGTCGAGCAAGGTCCGACCAGCACCGTGTTCCGCAACCCCGGGCACCCCTACACCCGCGGGCTGTTGCGCGCGATCCCCGACCCCACCCGCGCGCACATCCTCGAAGGAATGGAAGGCCAACCCCCCCGCCCCGGCAACCGCCCCACCGGATGCTACTTCGCCGCCCGCTGCGAATTCAGAACCGCCGCGTGCGAGACCGAGTTCCCCCCCATCCACCCGCTCGACGGCAACGGTCACTGGGTGCGCTGCCTACGCGCGCAAGAAGTCAGCCGCCTACCCGCGCTCGGGGAGCTCCCCCTCCGCGAACACCCCCCACTCACACAAGCCGAAACACCGTTGCTGCGGATCGACGATCTCAGCGCGACCTACGCCGAGCACCAAGTCCTGCACCACGTGAGCGTCGAGGTGCACCCCCAACGCTGCCTCGCCGTCGTCGGCGAATCCGGCGCCGGGAAAACCACGCTCGCCAGGTGCATCGTCGGACTGCACACCAACTGGACCGGCACCATCCAATTCGACGGGGCCGCGCTCGCGCGCGACCGCCGCAAACGCCCCCGCGACACCATCCGCTCCCTCCAATACATCTTCCAAAACCCCTACACCTCCCTGAACCCCCGCAAAACCGTCGGCCGGCTAATCGAACAACCCCTCCGAGAACTGTTCAACCTCCCCCGCGACCAACGCGACCAACGCGTCATCACCGCCCTCCAAGACGCCGCGCTAGACGCCGACTACCTAAACCGCTACCCCGACCAACTCTCCGGCGGCGAACGCCAACGCGTCGCGATCGCCCGCGCGCTCGTCCTCACACCCAAACTCCTCGTCTGCGACGAAGTCACCTCCGCGCTCGACGTCTCCGTCCAAGCCGCCATCGTCGAACTCCTACACCGCCTCAAACAACAACGCGGACTCACCCTCATCCTCATCACCCACAACCTCGCGCTCGTCCGCACCCTCGCCGACGACGTCGTCATCCTCCGCGACGGCCAAGTCATCGAACAAGGCCAACAAGTCCTCGACCACCCCACCTCCGACTACGCCAACCAACTCCTCGCCGACGCACCCAGCCTCTCGCTGGTAGCCCAATCGTGATCGCGCCAGGGGGCTCGGCCGATGAGTGAGCTGGAGCTCGACGGGCGCGTGGCGTTGGTGACCGGGGCCGGCCGGGGCATCGGCCGCGCCACCGCGCTTGCCCTCGCAGATGCCGGCGCGCGGGTGATGGGCGTCGCGCGGACGGAGTCGCAGCTCGACGAGCTGGCGGCGGCGCACCCGCGCATCTCGACCCTCGCCGTGTCGCTCGGCACCCCGGAGGGCTGCCGGGCCGCGGTCGAGGAGACCCGCGAGCGGCTCGGGCCGGTCAAGGTTCTGGTCAGCAACGCGGGCGTCGGGTCGAGCGACGAGCGGTCGATCTGGGAGCAGGACGACACTGTTTGGCACGCGTCGATGGCGCTCAATCTCCACGCGCCGTTCGAGCTCATCCGCCTGACCGCGCCCGAGATGGTCGCGGCGGGCGATGGTCGCGTGATCGTCGTCGCCTCCACCGCCGGTCTGTTCGGCGCCCCGAAGATGACCGCCTACTGCGCGTCAAAGCACGGCGTCATCGGCCTCGTCCGCGCGGCGGCGCTGGACCTCATCCCCCATGGGGTGACGTGCAACGCCGTCAATCCGGGCTGGGTCCGGACCGAGATGGCCGAGGTCTCGGCGCGCGTCCACGCCGAGCGCCAGGGCGTGTCGGTGGAGGAGATCTGGGCCCGGCGGGTCGCCGAGTACGCGGCCGGGCGGATACCCACGGCCGAGGAGGTGGCGAACACGATCCGCTTTCTGGCCGGGCCCCGCGCCAGCGGCATCAGCGGCGAGGTCGTCACGGTGGCGCTCGGCAGCCCCTGGTAGGGCCGGCCCCGCGTCTCTCGGGCGGCTACCTGGTGAGCGACCTCGAGATGATCAACCGCTGGATGTCCGAGGTCCCCTCCTCGATCTCCTCGAGCTTGGCGTCGCGCATCCACTTCTCAACCGGGTACTCGCGGCTGTAGCCCCAGCCGCCGAGCGTCTGGACTGCCGCCCACGTGCACCACATGGCGGTCTCGGAGGCGTGCAGCTTGGCCATTGAGGCCTCGGTGGTGGCGCGTTCGCCACGGTCGAGCATCTGCGCTGCCCGCCAGGTCAACAGGCGCGACGCGTCGACGCGCACGGCCATGTCGGCGAGCCGAAACGCGACCGCCTGATGCTGGGCGATCGGCTTTCCGAATTGCACCCTGCCCCGGGCGTACTCGACCGCATACTCGAGCGCGGCGCGGGCCAGCCCGGTGGCGGAGGAGGCGAGCGTCACCCGGCTGCGATCGAACGTCTGCATCAGCCCCGAGAACCCCTCGCCCTCGGCGCCCAGCCGGCGTTCATCGGCGACGAACACGTCGTCGAGGAACACCTCGGCGTTGGCGATCGCGCGCTGTCCCATCTTGCGCATCGCGGGCCCACAGCGCAGGCCCTCGTCCGCGACGTCGAGCAGGAACGCAGTGATCCCCCGGTAACCGCGGTCGGGATCGACGGTGGCGAACACGACGTAGGACGAGGCGACGCCGCCGTTAGAAATCCACGCCTTCTGGCCCGCCAGCACGTACCCGCCCTCGACCCGCCGCGCCCGCGTGCGGATCGACGCGGCGTCGGAGCCGCTCTGCGGCTCGGTCGTCGCCAGCGCGGTCATCGGCGGATCGTCGCCGGCCAGCGGCTCCAGCCACCGGCGCTTCTGCTCCTCGGTTCCGAGCACCAGCAGGGGCTCGGCGAAGAACCCGTTCGAGGTGATCAGGTTGCCGATCCCGCTACAGCCGTGCGACAGCTCCTCCTGGACGATGCACGATGTCAGGCAGTCGGTCATCCCGGCGCCGCCGTACTCGTGGGGCAACATGAACGAGGTCAGGCCCAGCCCGGCCGCTTTGCGCCACACCTCCCATGGAACCTCGGTGTCGGCCTCGTCCACCGCCAGCGCGATCGGGCGGATCTCGCGCGCGGCAAACTCGCGGCACAACTCCTGGATCGCCCGCTGCTCGTCGGTCAGCGGTGCCGGCGCGACGAACCCGCTCACTGCGTCCACCGGTCGGTCAGCGCGTCGGTCGCGTCCTCGGTCTGAGCCAGCAACCCGTAGGCCAATCGCTCGAGCGCCAGGCCCGACGCCCGCGAGGTCTCCGGCAGCGCGTCGATCACCTGGAGCGTTACGCTGGTTGCCAGCCGCGGCAGGCCGCTCAGTCGCTCCGCTAGCTCGAGCGCTCGCGGCAGCGACTGGCCCGCGGGGACGACCTCGGTGACGAGGCCCATCGACAGCGCGGCGCTGGCATCGACGCGCTCGCGCAACACGATCAGCTCCTTGGCCCGGGCCGGCCCGAGCAGCCGCACCGCCCGCTGCGTGCCGCCCCAGCTCGGCAGGATGCCAAGCGCGACTTCGGGAAATCTGAAGTCGGCGTTCTCCTCGGCGATGCGGAAGTCGGTCGCCAGCGCGATCTCGAGTCCGCCGCCGATGCAGTAGCCGGAGATCGCGCTCAACGTCGGCTGGGGTAGGTCGGCGATCCGTTCGGCGAAATCGCCGGTCTCCCGGTAGTCGGCGAGTAGTTCCTTGGGCCCGTAGCCGCGCGACTCGGTGAGATCGGCCCCGGCCGAGAACACCTCGGAACCGCCCGTGAACACCACGCACGGCGCGTCGCGGACCTCGGGCCGCGCCACCGCGTCGCACAGCTCGCGCTCCATCTGCTCGGAGATCGCGTTGAGCTTGGCCGGCCGCTGCAGCCGCACGACGCAGGCCGACTCGTGCCGCTCAACGGCGACGACCTCAGACATGGAGCTTGGCCTCCGCGGGCAGCCCCGCGCCGTAGTCGAGCAGCCCATCGAGGCCGCGTTTGCCCGCCTCCCGAGCGACGATCATCCGCTGGATCTCCGAGGTGCCCTCCCAGATCCGGTCCACGCGGATGTCCCGGTAGAGCCGCTCGACGGGGTTCTCGCGCATGTAGCCGCGCCCGCCGAAGATCTGCACGCAGCGGTCGATCACGCGCCCCGCCGCCTCCGACGCTGTCAGCTTGACCATCGCGGCCTTGGCGTGCACCAGCTTGCGGGCCATCCCGTTGTCGGCCTCCCACGCCACCTGATGGGTCAGCGTGCGGCACAGCGCGATGTCGCACACGCTGTCGGCGATCATCGCGCCAATCAGCTGATGCGAGGCGATCACCGCGCCGGACTGCACGCGCTCGTTCGCCCACGTGTTGGCCAACCGCAGCGCCCGCTCGGCCGCGCCGGTGGCGCGCGCGGCGATCATCAGCCGCTCCTCGACGAACCAATCGCGGGTCAGCTCGTAGCCGCCGCCGATCTCTCCCAGGACCCGGTCGGGCCCGAGCGCGACGTCGTCGAACACGAACTCGGGATGCTCGAACACGAACGTGTGCATGTAGGCCGGCGTCCGCTTGATCGAGACGCCCGGCAGGTCCTTGTCGACCAGGAACAGCGTCGGGGCCCGCTCCGGCCCGACCAGGGCCTGCACGATCAGGAAGTCGGCTACGTCGCCGACGGTCACGAACCACTTCTCGCCGGTCAGCCGGAATCCCGAACCGTCGCGCTCCGCCACGGTCTCGATCAGCGACGGATCGGAGCCCGCTTTCTCCTCGGTGACGGCAAAGCAGTCGCGGCGATCCCCGGCGATCGCCGGGAGCAGGTAGCGCTCGCGCTGCTCGGGAGTGCAATGGCGCAGCGCGTTGGCCGGCCGCCACACGGCGTCCCACAGCGCGCCGGTCAGCTGGCCGAGGCGTTCCTGAACCACCACCTGATCGAGGATCGATAGCCCCTGTCCGCCCCACTCGGTGGGCATGTTGATCGCGTTGAGGCTCGCCCCGAGCGTCAGCTCGCGGATCTCGGCCAGCGATTGCGCGGACAGGCCTCGGTGCACTTCGCACTCGTCCTCGTAGACCATGATGTCGCGGGCGAGGCCGGCCGCGCGGTCGCGCAGCTCGAGCTGCTCGTCGGTGTAGCGGAACTCCACGGGTGTGTCTCCTGTCAGTTGTCGGGTTTGAGCACGATGCGAGCGTCGAGGCCGACCGCGCGATCGGGCAGCACCAGCAGCGGGTTGACCTCGAGCTCGCCGATCTCGGGATGGGTCGCGGCGACACGCGACAGCGCCGCGAGCGCGCTCGCGGCCGCCGCGGTGTCGAGCGCCGGGCGGCCCCGGGCGCCGTCGAGCAGCGAAAAGGCGCGCAGCGAGCGGAGCATCCGGTCGGCCTGCGCGACGGTGACCGGCGCCAGCGCGACGGCAATGTCGCGCAACACCTCGGCGTAGATGCCGCCCAAACCGACGAGCGCCACCGGACCGAAGCGCGCGTCCCAGCGGGCGCCGATCAGCAGCTCAACCCCTTTGCCGAGTGGCGCCATCGCCTCGACCGAGAGCGTCTCGGGGCGCAGCCGGCCATCGATTTCGCGGTAGGCCGCCGCCAGCTGGTCGGGGTCGGCGAGACCGAGACGGACTCCGCCGCCGTCGGACTTGTGCAGCGCCCCGAGCGCCTTGAGCACCACCGGGTAGCCGACCCCCGCGGCCGCTTCCTGCGCCGAGGCCACCGAGTCGACCGTGCGCTGCTCGACGAACGGCACGCCGCCATCCCCGAGCAGCGTGCGCGCGGCCTGGTAGCTCGAATCCCGCACGGCTTGCGCCGGCGCGGTGAGCGTCGGCACCCCGGATGGGTCGCGGCGGGCCTGCGCCACCAGCCTGGCCAGGGCGTCGACGGCGTGCTCCACCGAGCGGTACACGGGCACTCCGCCCCGCCGTAGCGCGTCGGCGGGCGGCGAGCCCGCGTACATCGTCTGCACCAGTAGCGGCCGACCGGTCTCCGCCGTCAGCTCGGCCAGCGCGGTGCCGGTGGCGATCTCGGTATCGATGAACACCTCGGCGTACTCGCCGTATCCGCCGAAGTAGCCGGTGAGTAGGACCGCGTCGACCTCGCCGCACTCGAGCAGCGTGCGTGCGGTTCGCTCGAAGTTCTGGAGGTCGGCCTCGCCACCGCCGGCCAGGTCGACCGGGTTCGAGCAGGAGGCGCTCGGCGGCAGCTGCGCCCGCAGCGCCGCGACGGTGGACGAACTCAGTTCGGGCACCCGGAGCCCAGCCTTGGCCGCCAGCGAGGCCGCGATCCCCCCGTGACCCCCGCCGTCGCCCATGATGCCCAGGCGCGGACCGCGGACCGGGGCGCAGCGGATCAGCCCCTGCAGCACGTCGACGAGCTGGCGAGGCGAGCTCACGCGCTCGATGCCCGCGGCCGCGCAGGCGGCCTCGATCGCCGTTTCGTCGCTGGCCAGGGCGCCCGTGTGGGAGCGGATCGCGCGCGCCGTGGACTCGTCGCCGGACGCGGTGAGGAGGACGACCGGCGTGCCGGCCGCCTCGGCGCGCGCCGCGGCGCGCGCGAACGCCCGGCCATCGCGGAAGTCCTCGATGTACAGGGCGATCGCCTCGGTGCCGTCGTGCGCGGCCATCGCGTCGACCAGCTCGGCCGCCGTGAGGTCGGCCTGGTTTCCCAGCGAGACGAAGCGCGAGAAGCCAAGGCCCGCCTCCTGCATCAGAAGGCTCATCTCGAGCGCGAGATTGCCGCTCTGCGAGATCATCGCGACCGTCCCCGGCGGGAGATCATTGGAGGCGAGCTCGAGCTCGGACTCGGCATCGAACACCCCCAGGCAGTTGGGCCCGACGAGCACCGCCCCGGCCTCGCGCACCCGGTCCCCGAGCCGGGCGTCGCGGCCGCTCCCCTCGGTGCCGGCGCTGATGACCACGATCGCCTTGGCGCCCGCGGTCAGCGCGTCCTCGATCGTCGGCTCGAGGATGGCCTCGGGGACGGTCACCAGCACCAGCTCGACGCCGTCGTCGAGCTCGAGCAGGGAGCGATGCGCCCGGCGCTCGAGGATCTCGCCGCCGCGCCGATTGACCAGGTGCACGGCGCGCCGGTGCTCGCCGCGCAACGCGCGGCTGGCCAGCCAGTTGCCCCACTTGCGCGGGTCCGCGGACGCGCCCACGACCGCCACCGACTCCGGCGCGAACAGCGGCCGCAGGTCCCGGGTCATGGCCTGGGCACCGGTTCGGCGGCGGCGCGCAGCGCCTCCAGCTCGCAGCCCAGCTCGGCGGCTGCCGCCGCGAGCGACATCTCGACGTAGTGCTCGATCGTCCGACCGCGATCCTGGTTGACCATGTGCACGGCGAGCCCCTCCATCACCGCGCCCAGCCGCACCGCCACCGCATCGGCATCGACGGCGGCGAACTCGTCCCGCGCCTGGCCATGGCGCACGACCTCGGCGATCGTCGCGTTCCACCGCTCGCTGAACTCGCGCCGGGTGGGCAGCAGCTCGGGGTGGCGCGGAGCGTAGACCCACAGGTCCATCCACAGCACCCACTCGCTCTGGCTGGAGCGGACGATCAGCCAAGCCAGCCGCTCGACGCCGCTCTCCAGCTGCTCGAGCTCCGGCCACACGAGCGCATAGAAGTCGGCGTCCGCGTCGGCGATCGCGGCTTTGAACAGCTCGTCCTTGGTCCCGAAGTAGTAGATGACCGCGGTGGCGCTGGTTCCCGCCCGCTTGGCGACGTCGGCCACGCGCACGCTCCACAGGCCCTCCTCGCGCAGCAGCGCCACCGCCGCGGCGAGGATCTGCGGCCGGCGGACCCTGGCCAGAGGCCGGCGTGGTGGCACGCTCCGCACCCGGCTCTCACGTTCAGGTTCTTCTCGCATGTGACGCACCTCGGGCGCGTGGTCGGCCCCGACCCTTTCGAAATCATCGTTTTGAATGGCGGTTTCTATTCGCTTTGGCAGCGCCTGTCAACCCCGGTACGCCCGCGATCGCTGCGCGGCGGAGGCCGGTACGCCCACGATCGCTCTCCCGGCGGCGTTACGTGGCCAGGCCGGGGTAGACGTAGCGCGCCTTGTGGACGCGCAGCTCCATGAAGGTCTCGGTCCCCACCACGCCGTCGACTGAGCCCAGTCGCTCGGCCAGCAGACGCCAGAGATCGTCGTGATCGTGGCAGATGATGTGCATGTAGAGGTCAGCCGAGCCCGCGCAGGAGGACAGGTACATGACCTCGGGCCACTCGGTCAGCGTCTCGGCCACCCGCGCGTGCGCTCCCGGCGTCACGCGCACGAGTACCGACGCCTGCACCGCATAGCCGAGCGCGAAGGGGTCGGCCAGCGCGAGGATTCGGAGGATGCCCTCCTCCTGGAGGCGAGCGGTGCGGAAGCGCACGGTGCCCTCGCCGACGTCGAGCGCGCGCGCGATCGCGCGGAACGGGCGGCGACCGTCCTCCTGGAGCTGGGCGATGATGGCCCGGTCGATGTCGTCGAGATCGCGAAGGGTCAAATCAGCACCCACCTTTTGCGGTATTATCGCGCAAGATTATCCCGATGATGTTGCGGATTGCGCGGCTCGTAGGAGGAGCCGTTGCGGAAAGCGAGGAGAGATGGCGACGCGGACATTGCACGATCTCGGGATCGACGCGGACGCGGTCGAGGACGCCCTGTCCCGGGACATGACCTTCCCCGCGCGCTGGTACTCGGATCCCGACATCTACGCCTTCGAGCTCGACCGCATCTTCACCCGCTCCTGGCAGTACGCCGGCCCCCTCGACAAGCTCGAGCGGCCAGGTGACCACATCGCATGTCGCGTCGGACACATCCCGATCGCCGTCACCCGTGACGGTAGCGGCGAGCTCCACGCCTTCATCAACGTCTGCCGCCACCGCGCCTTCCCGGTCGTCGTCGGCGACGGCAACCGATCCACCCTCCAGTGCGGCTACCACGCATGGACCTACAACCTCGACGGCACCCTCCGCGCCGCGCCCCGCAGCGAGCGCGAACCCTGCTTCAACAACGAGGAGTTCTCGCTGCTGCCGGCGTCGGTCGAGACGTGGAATCGATTGGTGTTCGTGAACCCCGATCCGGACGCCCCGCCGATGCGCGAGGTGTATCCGGAGTTCTTCGCCCTGGCGGAGGAGCGCGGGCTTGACCTCAGCGGTTCCCGCTATCACGGCCGCTACACCTACGAGGTGCCGGCCAACTGGAAGGTCTGGGTGGAGAACGCCAGCGAGTGCTACCACTGCCCGACGATCCACAAGGACAGCTTCAGCGACGCCTTCGACGACCACGCCGACATCTACGAATACGTCGACGGTGCCCGCGTGCTCGGCCAGTTCACCGTCTACAACCGGCGCGCCAAGCGCTACGCCCATCCAGCCCGCGAAGACGACCGCCAGTTCCGCTACACGTACCTGTGGCCGACGACGACGCTCGTCCAGGACGACTGGGTGGCTTTCCCGGGGGTAATCGAGCCGACCGGCCCCGAGACCTGCCGGTTCATCGCCGACATGTACGTCGACCCCGAGCTCTCACCCAAGCAGGTCGAGGAATGGGTCGAGATGTGGAACCAGACCCTGTTGGAAGACACCGACGCCGTCCTGCTCCAGCAGCCCGGGCTCCGTTCCCAGATGGTTCCCCACGGCCGCTTGATGCCGGCCAGCGAGAGCGCGATCGCGCGCTTCCACCGGATGGTCTGGAACTCGTTCTCCGAGGCGCTCGACGAGGTCTAAGTAGTTCGTGGGTCGCGGGCGGAGCTCTCGCCGGGGCCCGCGGGCGCCGGTCGGCCGGCGCCACCGCCCCGGCGCCACCGCCGACTCACCAGCTCGGCTCCTCGACCAAGAGACGCGCCGCGTGGTGGCCGGCGCTGACGGCGCCGGCGATCCAGCCCGGCCACTCGGGCGCATAATCCGAGCTGGCGTAGACAATCCGCGCGTGCCGCACTCTCAGCGCGCCGAGGGTTCCGTCGCTCACCCAGCCTGGTCGCCACATGCCCCAGGCGCCCCGCGACCACGGGTCCTGGTTCCAGTCGTGGGAATCGACCGCCAGCACCCGGACCTCGGGGGCATAGCAACGGATCGCCGTCTCGACGCTGGCCACGTCGTCGGGGTCGATCGCGCTGCGGTCGTAGCCGAAGCCGACCAGCAGCTGAGCCCCGTCGAGCTCGTCGGCGACGGCGACCCACTGCAGTGGCGGACCCCATCCCGCCGCTAACAGGCCGTCCGGCGCGCCCTCCGCGAGCGCCCACAACTTCAGCGAGCGGCACGGCTGGGTCGCCGCGGCGGCGCGCGCGATCCGCGGGTCGGGCGCAGGGCGCATCGCGATCGTGTCCAGCGCATTGATCGGTAGGGCGACCACCGCCACCGGGGCCTCGTAGGTGGCGCCGTCGGCGGCCTCCGCCGTCACCGAGTTATCGCCCTGGTCCAGGCGGCGGATCGGCGTGGCCAGCCGGAGGTCGGCGCGGCAGTCGTCCGCCAAGCGGTCGACGAGCTCGACCGTGCCGTGCGTGAAATGCTCGTCGATTCCGTCGAACATGGCGTAGGCGCTGTTCCCGAACGCCGCGATGTCGCTCGCCAAGGCCAGAAACCCCACTGCGTCGGGATCGCATCCCCCGTACATGGCCGCCCAGGCCAGCAGGAAGTCGTGGGTCGTCCGCGGCAGCCCGAGCGCCGCCAGCCACCGTCCGGCGCTGACGTCGAGGTCATCCACGTTCATCTCGAGCAGATCCGGGGTCAGTCGGCGCGCGGCGGCACCCAGCTCGTAGACGGCGCGCTCGAGCGCGCGGCCTTCTTGGCGCGGCAGCGGCGCTCCGTCGCGCAGGGTTCCGCCGGTGAACCAGCGGTAGGTGGTAGCCGGCCCGTCGGTCGCGACGGCCAGCCCGTAGCGCTCGACCTCCCGCGCGAGCGGATCCATATCGGCGAGCGAGAACCACGCCCCGCCGAACTCGATCGGCTTCGCGGTGCCGGCGAACGGGCGCCGCAGCAGGCGTCCGCCGAGCCGGTCGCGCGCTTCCAGGACCGTGACCTCGAGGCCACGCCGGCCGAGCTCCCGCGCCGCGACGAGTCCCGCGACTCCACCCCCGATCACCAGCGCGTCCGTCAAGGCTCCCTCAAACCGCGGCGGGGTCGGCGACCAGCCGCTGCACGGCCAGGGTGCCCTCCAATACGGCTTCCTCGAGCGTCCGCGGGCCGAGCACGTCGCCGGCGCGCACCGCCCCGGGATGGCGCTCGAGCTCCGACCAGAGCGCGTCGGCCGGGACCCTCCCCTGGGCCAGCACGACGGTGGCGGCCGGGGGCAGCGCCTGCGGGCGGCCGGAGAACACGTGCCGAAGTGTCAGCTCACCGTGGTTCTCGACGAGCTCGAAGTGATGGAGAATCGACACGCCGAGCCGATCCAGACGGTCGAGGTAGAGGTTGCGCTGATACTGGTGCAGGGTCTCTCCTGGGACCGGGGCCGCGCAGGCCAGCGTGACCTCGACCCCGGCCTCGGCCAGGAGCTCGGCGGCATCGAGCCCATCCCACCCGCCGCCCCAATCGGCCACGAGTACCGGCCCCGCGATCTCGGCGGGAGCGCGGATCGCATCCCAGGCGTCGCGCACCGTCACGGCACTCGGTTTGGAGAACGCGGGTCGGTAGGGAACAGCTCCGCTCGCGAGCACCACCACGTCGAACTCGGAGGCCATGCTCGCGTCCGCGTCGACCCCCAGTTCGATGGCGACTCCGGCGGCGCGCAGCCGCGCCACCGTGGAGCGCCGGTAGCGCTCCCACAGCTCGCGGTGCGCCGGCGCCAGGCCGGCGAGCCGGAGCTGGCCTCCGGGCTCGGGCTCGCGCTCGACGACGGTGACGGCGTCGCTGCTGGTCGCCGCCTCGAGCGCGGCGGCGGCGCCCGCGGGGCCGGCGCCGATGACCAGCACGCGCCGCCCGAGCTTGGCCGACGCCGGGGCGGCCAGCGTGCGCTCGCGCCCCGTGCGCGGGTTCACGGCGCAACCGATCGGCACTCCGGCGTGGTAGTGGCCGATGCAGGCCTGGTTGCACCCGACGCACTCGATCACGGTGTCGCGACGACCGGCGATCGTCTTCGCGATCAGTTCCGGGTCGGCGATGTGGGCGCGGGTCATCCCCACGAAGTCGCACACGTCATCCGCGACCATCCGATCGGCGGCGTCGAGGTCGACGATGCGCGTGGTGGCGATCAGCGTCAGCCCCGGTACGGCACGGCGGACCGCGATCGCCGGCTCGGCGATCGCGCCGAGCGGGGTGGGCGGCGGTGGCGCGATCCACGTCGACGCGCGCGGGAACGCGGAGTGGCCAAGCGCCAGCGAGACGAAGTCGACCAGCCCGCTGCCATGCAGCTCAGCCGCGATCTCGGCGCAGTCCTCGGGGCCGAGTCCGCCGGGCGCGAGCTCGTCGCCGGCCAGCCGCACGCCGACCGCGAGCCGGCCGTCGGCCGCCTCGCGAATCGCGCCCATCACCTCGACCGCGAACCGCGTCCGCGCGGTCAGGCCATACTGATCGGCGCGGCGATTGGAGAGCGCCGAGAAGAACTGCGCCGGCAGATAGCCGTGCGCCATCGACACCTCGACGCCGTCGAGGTCTCCCTCCGCGGCGTGGATCGCGCCGGCCGCGAAACCCTCGATCAGCTCGGCGATCTCGCGGCCAGTGAGCGCCCGCGGCTCGCATTTGAAGCGCAGACTCGGCACGGCGGACGGCGCGACCGCGGGAGCCTTGGGCGAGGCCGAGATCTGCTCGCGGCCGCCGTGGAAGAGCTGGACGAACAATCGGGCGCCCTCGTCGTGGACGGCCTCGGTCAGGCGGCGGTAGGCCGGCACGATCTCGGGGAGGTAGCCGCCGATCATGTGCGGGTTCAATAGGCCGGTCGGGTGGACCGCGGTGGCTTCGAGGAAGATCGCTCCGACGCCACCGCGAGCTCTCGCGCGGTGATACGCGAGCAGGTCCTCGGTGGGTAGGTGGTCGTGCACTAGGCCGGTCTGGTGCGAGCTCGAGATGACTCGGTTGCGCACCTGGACGGGCCCCACCGACGCCGGGCTGAGAAGCGCTGCGTACTGGTTCATGTCTTCTCGGCGGCCATCGGACCGCCCAACATACCAGCGCTTCTCGCCCGCCTCTCCGTCTCACCTAGCCGTCGAAGTAATGGCCGTTCGCGAGGTCCTCAATCAGCCCTGGGTGGGTCGGCTTCCAGCCCAGCAGCTCCTGGGTGAGGGTGCTCGAGGTCGGGTTATCGAGCCCAACGAACGCGCCGAGGAAGCTGAACTGCTCCGCCGCCTCCTCGGGCGGGACGCTCGCGGTCGGCACACCGAGCTTGCGGCCGATCGTGTCGGCAATGTCGTGGAAGGGCACTCCCTGGTCGGCGACCGCGTGCAGCCGCGTCCCGGCTGGGGCTTCCTCGACGGCGAGCCGGTAGACGCGCGCGGCGTCGAGCGTGTGGACCGAGGGCCAGCGGTTGGAGCCGTCTCCGACGTAGCCGGAGACGCCCTTGTCGCGGGCGATGCCGATCAAGGTCGGAGCGAAGCCGTGGTGATCGCGATAGCTGTGCACGATCGGCGGTAGTCGCACGATGGACGAGCGCACGCCGCGCTCGCCGAGCGCGATCACCGTGTTTTCCGCGTCGACCCGCGGCCCCGCCTCGATCGTGTCGTCTTCCGTGCCCGCGCGTCCACTGATGCCCCCGAGGGTGAGCATCAGCGTGCCCGAGGTGCTGACGAACGGCTTGCCGGACCCGTCGAGCGCCGTCCCCATCGTCTCGATCGCCCGCAGGTCGGCCACAACTGCGCCGGCGAAGTCGCCCGTGCGCATCGCCTCGTGTTTGAAGGCGAGATGGATGACGCCGTCAGCCCCGGCGGCGGCCTCGTTCAGGGTCTCGAGGTCGTCGAGGTCACCCCGGCACACCTCCGCGCCGGCGGCCGTCAGGGCGGCCGCCGAGCTCTCCGAACGGGCCAGACCCACGACCTGATGGCCGGCGGCGAGCAGCTCCGGAACGACCGCGGAACCGATGTGCCCGGACGCGCCGGTAACGAAAACACGCATGAGAACCTCCCTAAGGGCCACCGTCCTCGACACCGGGGCGTCCAGAGGACGGGGGTCGATGTCACTTGGTGGCATCAGCGTAGCAGAATGATGTCACCCGGTGACATCAACTACGCTGACGCGCACCTTCTTCCGCTACTTCGCCGATAAGCGCGAGTTGCTGTTCTTCGGTGCGCAGGAGCTCGAGGAGCTCCGCGCCGTCACGGCTACGGGATCGACTCGTTGACGAGATCCAGCGCTCGCACCTCGCGGATCACCCGGCGCCGATCGGCCGACGAGCTATCCGGCAGGGGCGACCGGCTCGATCGCGGCGAGCGCCTCGAAGATCACCTCGGTCACGGCCTGAGGCCGGGAGATCATGATCACGTGCGAGCCCTCCACCTCGGTGATCTTCGCGCCGGCGCGCTGCGCCATCGAGCGAATCACATCGGAGCCCGCCGCCTTGTCGCCGGTCGCGACGACTGACCACGACGGCAACCGCTTCCACGCGGGCGGCCCCGACGGCTCGGAAAACGCCAACTCGGCCACCGGCCGTTGGGTGGCCGCCATCAGTGCCGCCTCATCGAACGGCAGGTCGGCGGCGAAGGTATCGTGGAACTTCGCCGGGTCGATCGCGAACTCCACGGCCGGCTCCCCGCCGCCGGCCGTCGGGTAGTGCAGTGGCAGCAGCGCGCTGGTCAAAACGCTGTCGTTCGAACCGGCCTCGGCAGCCCCCAGCGTCTCGCCCTCCTCGGGAGCGAACGCGGCGACGTACACCAGACCGGCGACGTTCTTCGCTTGCGTCGCGGCGTTGGTGATCACCGCCCCGCCGTAGGAGTGCCCGGCCGCCAGCACCGGTCCTGACGTTTGCTCAAAGATGCTCGCCATATAGGCGGAGTCGATCGAGATCCCGCGCAGCGGATTAGGCGGGGCAGTGAGCTTCACGCCCCTGGCCTGCAGCCGCCCGATCACCGCGTTCCAGCTCGAGGCGTCAGCAAACGCTCCGTGCACGAGCACGACGGTCGGCGAGCCGGCACCAGCGCTTTCGTCGGACATGCGCACTCCTTTTCGATCCTGAGTTGTCGTCGGGAACTGTCCCACGCGCGGTCGCGCCCGTGGAGGAGCGCCCAGATTGGCCAGTGGCAGACCCATTTCGGGTGGATCCCGAGCGACCGGGACAGTCGTCGCTTGCGGTCCGGCGGGCTTCGAACACGCCGTCGGCGCGAAGTTCGGCAACTTTCCGCCACCCCCCGGAGGAAAATTGCCCAAGTTCGGCCGCCATCCGACTTGACTGCTCACCCCATCGCGGCAGGTCGGAGACGTCTCCGCGGAAACGCCCCAGCACGACGGGCGACTGTCGTGGATGATGCGCGGTGAGCAATCGATGAAACGTGAAATCCAGACCGAGCTCCAGACGCTGCTCGAGCGCGACCGGCGCATCATCGCTGACATCGAGAAGCTTCGCTTTTCGCCGCTGACGGCGGTCGGGGGCACGGGCGCTTATCTCATCGGCCAGGACGGAGAGCGGATTCTCGACTTCTCGGCCAGCTGGGGGGCTGCTTCGCTTGGCTACGGCCACCCCGCGATTGTCGAAGCCGTCCACGACGCGGCTGCCAACATGGCCAGCGCGAGCATTCTCTCGTCAGTGAACGAGCCCGCCGTACGGCTCGCCGAGGAGTTGGTCGCCCTGGTCCCTGGCGACGTCGCCCGCAAGGTCTGGCTCGGCCACTCCGGATCAGATGCCATCGAAGCCGCCGTCCGGGCGATCCAACTCGCCACCGGTCGCTCGCGCTTCATCGCGTTCGAGGGCGCGTATCACGGCGGAACGGTCGCCTCCGCCGGTGTTTCGGGGCACATGTCGCACGCCGATGTCCCGGCGCATCCGGGCCGGATCCTGTTGCCGTATCCCGACGCTCACCTTCCATCGCTACCGGGCAGTGTCGCGGGCGACGCCGTCCTGCATCGCCTCGACGAGATCCTGGAGAGGGAGTGCGACCCCAGTGACGTCGCCGCATTGCTCGTCGAGCCGATCCTCTCCGACGGCGGGCTCCTGGTCCCCCCGCCTGGCTTCCTCGTCGGCCTTCAGGATCGCTGCCGCGCTCACGGCATCCTGTTGCTCTGCGACGAGATCAAAGTCGGACTCGCCCGCACTGGTGCGCTGCACGCCTTCTCACACGACGGCGTCCAGCCCGATGTGATCACGTTCGGCAAGGGGCTTGGGGGTGGCCTGCCGCTTTCCGCCGTCGTCGGACCGGACTGGGTGTTGGACTGTGCGACGTCATTAGCGATTCTGACGACGGCGGGCAATCCGGTCTGCGCCAGCGTGGGCCTTGCCGTGCTGCGTACGATCCGCGAGGACCGGCTCGTCGAACACGCGCGCCGCGCTGGCGAGCTGCTGACAGCGGGCCTCCGGGCGCTGATCGGCACCCACCCGCTCATCGGCGACGTGCGCGGACGCGGCCTGGCCATCGGGGTTGAGCTTCTTCGCGACAGGGACACGAGAGAACCGGCCAAGACCGAGACCGCGAAGGTGATCGTGAGGGCGCTGGAGCTGGGTCTAGCGTTCTTCTGCGTGGGAACCGACTCGAACGTCCTCGAACTCACACCGCCGCTGATTGTGAGCGATCAGGAAATCGACATCGCGGTCGGGGTGATCGACCGCGCACTCGCCGACGTAGAGGCTGGGCGCGTTTCGGACGCGGCGGTCGCCGACTACGCCGGCTGGTGAGCCGACTCACAGGTGGCTAGGCGGATTGGACGAGGTGGCGTTCGAACGCCCAGACCGTCGCGGCCGATCGAGTTCGGGCGCCCGTCTTGTCGAAGATGTGCTGGACGTGGTGGCCTGCCGTCTTCACAGAGATCCCGAGGGCCTCGGCGATCTCCTTGTTGCTCTTGCCGGACGCAAGCGCGAGCAGGACCTCGAGCTCGCGTTCGGTCAGCCCGCCGGGCAACTGGCGTGGCCGCTTCACCACGCGGTGGCCAGCCGCAGCGAGCACGGCGTCGACCGCGTCCGGGCAGAGACGGCCCTCTTGCGCGTCGCGCAGCAGCTCGGTCTCGGCGTCGTCGGCCTCGAGCGCCGCCCCGATGCGGCCGCCGCTCCCGCATCGCCTGGGTAGGAGTCGGCGGCGGCGAGGATACGCGCCGCTCGCCCGAGCCCCGGGGCGAGCGTCTTGCGGTGGTAACCGCCGCCGTTGAGCCGCTCGTGATGGGCGCTGGCCAGCTCGCCGATCGGTGCCAGAGCGGGCGCGTGGGCGAATGTGACGCGACCTCGTGGAGCTTGCGGTTCATCGCCTGCGGCCAGATGTAGTCGGCCGACGGCAGGTAGAACGTTCGCGCCCCGGTCTGCTGCATCACCCAGGGGATCAGCGGCTTGACCTGCTGCGCCGGAACCGCTCCGGTGCAGAACAGGAGCGGGTGGTGCTCCTGCCCTTCGTACTGCTCGGGATAGATGTAGAGCGTCTCGCCCTCCTCCACCGCTGGGGCCTTGATGGCCTGCCGGGTCGAGCTGAGGATGCCGCCCAGGAGCACGTCGACCTGGTCCTCCCGCGCGAGCTTGGCGGCCTTGGCAGCTGCTTGCTCGTCGTCGCTGGCGCCGTCCTCGAGAATCAGCTCGAGACGGCGGCCGAGCACGCCGCCGGACGCGTTGATCTCGTCGACGACGAGGGTCGCGACGTTCGCCGCACCGCCCATCGGCGAGAGCGGGCCTGTCTGATCGGCGATCACGCCGACCTTGATCGAGTTTGTCATGACCTTGCTCCTACGCCTCGTAGCTGCCGCCGAACTCGGCGACGTCCGGCCGGCCCTTGTGCCCGGCCTCCTTCATGATCGGCGGAACCTCCGGGTCCGAGGCGAACTTCTGCCAGCCGGCAGCGTCCCAATCGAAGATGATCCACACCCGATCCTCCTGGTTGGGGTCACGGAACACGTGCGCGCCCTTGGAGCCGTGCTGCTTGCGCTTCTCGGCACCCGTGGTGGAGAAGACGCTGGTGTCAACCTGCGCGGGGTCGGGGTCAAGGTTCGCGTCGAGCCACTCGACCACTGAACGTCGGTTTCGGTGATGGCACGGCTGCCTCGTCTCGTCCGGGGGGTGGCGAGAGCCAGGCGCGAGCCGCTCCGGTCGTTGGCGGGAATGAAACTTCGATCGCGAGTCCGCCCTCAGGTCGCGCGCGCGTTGTGAGCTCTGCACCGTGCGCGCTGGCGATCGCCTGGACGATCGATAGTCCCAATCCGTGGCCGTTGTTGTGGCCGGTGCGAGCGCCGTCCAGCCGTTGGAAGGGTTGGTAGAGACGCTCGAGCTCCTCAGGCGGGATGGTGGGGCCCGTGTTCCCGATCGACACGTACGCCTGCCGGTCGCGGGTTCCCGTGGTGATCTGGAGACGTCCGTCGGGGGTGTTGTGGCGGATCGCGTTATCGATCAGGTTGGCGATCAGGCGCTCCAACAGCCGTGGATCGCCGGTGGCGGGCGCTGGATCGAGCGTTGCCCGAACGTCGAGATCGAGGCCGGCGAGCTGCGACTCGTGGCCCAGCATGGCATCGGCGGTAAGGGTCGCGAGATCGACGCGCTCGCGGCGCTCGAGCCCGGCCTGGCCGCGGGTGAGCGCCAGCAGCCCATCGATCAGCCGCTCGAGGTCTTGCTCGGATGCGAGCACGCGCTCGTGAGCTCGACGGAGTGAGGCGACATCCGGCTCGGGACTGGCGAGCGCGACCTCGCTCAGGGCTCGCAGGCGTGTCAGTGGCGCGCGCAACTCGTGGGAGGCGTTGGCGACGAACTGGCGCTCCGCCCGATAGGAGTCCAAGAGCGGTTGCAGCACGCGCCCGGCCATCAGCCATCCCAGGCCCAGCGACAGCAGCGACATCACCGCCAGCGCGATGCCGGACTGGAGCAACAGCTCTTGCCGTACCTGCGTGGTCCGGCGGTGGCCCTCGGCGATTACCCTGGTGCGGTCGGGCATGAACCCGCAGGAAGCCACCGCCCGCGTGAACGCCGGCGACTGCCGGTTGATCGTGGCCGGGATTGCGAAGATCGCTCCGTCCCGATCGCTCACCTCGCCGAAGGAGGCGAGGTGCGACGGGAGCGAGGTCGTCGGATCGGGGAAGCGGGTAACGCCTTGCTCGCGCATGCACCGCGCAACCTGGCGCCAATGCGCCATGGTCTGTGCGGAGGGGTGCGTCCTCGCGCCCGGAGCCAGGAAGCCACCGGGAGGCGATTCGATGATCAGGCCGGCGGGCTCTCCGCTGGGGGGCTGGTTCCCGGTGGCGTTCTGGAGAGTGAATACGAATCCTGCGTTGACCATCAGGGCGTAGGTGATAGCCATCAGCGCGGCCCCGGAGAGTAGGAACAGGCCGCCGTACAACACCGTCAGGCGCACTCGGACCGTCCGGTGCGGCAGGTGTCGCCCGACGGCGAGCTGGGTGATCTGGCGGTTCAGCCGTGCGGCGATGTTCATGTCCGCTCCTCTCACCCAAGGTACCCGTCCGAGTGTTTCACGGCGGTTTCCCGCGCCGGCGGCGCCCGACGTTGTTCCCGACGGGAAACCGGGCTGAAACCGCCCGTCGCGTACAACGGATCCGGACCCGGAAGGAGATCAGATGCCAAACCGCAGCCATCCACAGCGGCCGACCCCCTCACCCCGAGCCTGCCTGCTCGCCCTCGCCACGCTCCTAAGCGGTGTCGTACTGGCCGGATGCGGTGCAAGCTCCCCCAGCTCAAGCGCGGCGAGTGTGGGCGGTGCGAGCACCGCGGCGGCGAGCGTGGGCGGCGCGAGCACCACGGCGGCGAGCGTGGGCGGGGCGAGCACCACGGCGTCGAGAGCAGATCAGCTCGGGCTCCACCACATCAGACCCTGACGGGTCGGGGCCACTCGCGTTCGCCGACTGCATGCGCGCCAACGGCGTGCCCAACTTCCCGGACCCGAAGCCCGGCGGCGGCTTCCAGCTGGGCAGCGGGGTGGCTCCCTTGTCGCCGGCGTTCCGGTCGGCGCAGTCAAGGTGCGCAAAGCTCATGGCGGGCGGGGTTGGCGGCCCCTTCAGCCCCGGCGTGACCACGCACCCCTCCCCGGCCACGTTGGCGAAGCTCCGCAGGATTGCCGTCTGTATGCGCGCGCACGGGATCTCGGAGTTCCCCGACCCGAGGGCGTCCGTTCCATCCAACCCGGCCGGCTCCGGGGCCGGCGTGATCACCGACTTCGACGGAGCGATCCTCGTCTTTCCCAGCACGATGAACCTGCAGGCGCCGGCGTACAAGCAGGCCCTGGCCGCGTGCGGCGCGCCGCCACTTGGCCTCCCACACTGATGGGAACGGTCACGGCCGGGGCAGTGACGTGGATGGCTTCCGCGGAAACCAACGTTCGCGCGTCTGTCGATCGAGCCCGATTAGAGGGTTTCGATGTTCACTTCGGTCGGTGCGAGGATCGCGCTGGCTGAGTCGCCGGGTTTGAGGTCGAGCTCATCAGCGGCTTCGCGGGACATCACCGACACGATCGGGTAGGGGCCACAGACGATCCCGATCTCGACCACAGTTGCATACTTGGTGACCGTTACGATCGTTCCGTCCAGACGGTTGGGGGGACCGGCGACGCCGCTCGGGAGCGGGCCAACGCACTCTGGATCAGAGCCGAATTCAAGTGGTCAGCTCTCGTGCGATGTCCTCGTTGGTCGCTCGGTGGCGATTTCCTGCAGCGCCCTCGCATCCTCGGCCTCGACGCTGAGCGCTTCGTCGAACACCCGTGTCAGGCTTGCCTGCGGAATGACGACCGCACCGCTGGCGTCCGCGTACACGTAGTCGCCGGGGATCACGCAGACGCCCCCGATCTCCACCGCGACATTGGCGGCGAACGGCATGACCGTGTCGCCGCCCCAGCGCGTGGCCTCGCCCCGGCACCAGGTCGCGAACGCATACTCGCCGAGCTGCCCGAAGTCGCGCAGCCGCCCATCCGCGAGCACCCCGGCCACCCCACCGTGCTGGAGTCGGGAAAGCTTCGTCCCACCGCCGTGGGAGGCCTCCGGGTATCCGCCGCTCGAGAGCACTAGCACCGTGCCCCCCGGCGAATCGCCGACCGCCTGGTGAAACAAGGCGCCGAACCCAAGCTCGGTCTGCCGAACATCGTCGCGATACGGAAGATAGGCGATCGTGGCTACCGGCCCGAACAACCGCCGCGGGGCGGGGCTGACGAGGCAGAGGATGTGCGCGCGATGGCTGTGAATTCGGCCCATCGCGTCGACCAGGGACGCGCATCCAACGCGGTCGAGCACGTCATCGGGCACGATGTCGCGCCCAGTGCTCATCGCCGTTTCGTCATCGCGGCCTCGCTCGACGGGCCGGGTCGCGGAACCCCGCACTGGATGCCTTGCGCGAACAGGCCTCGACGATCACCCGATCGCCGGTGTTCGGAGCCCGGCCCAGGTGGCGCGCTGCGGCGCGGCCCGAAACCGGGTGACAGCCAGATCCATGCCGCCCCAAAACAAAGCTGACCTCGCCAACGACCTGCGGCCACATGCGCGAAGTGTCCCCCGACGCTGTCCACTTGTCCACCCGCACGACGTTGCGACATCCAGCCCCTGACCAGCGCGAGCGTGAAGGCAGCTCAGGCGCGCCTGTGGACGATGAGGACGGTACGCCCGGAGTGCGCCGCGACGGCGCTCGCCACGCTGCCGAGGAAAATGCCTGTGAGACCGCGCTTGCCGTGGGAGCCGAGGACGATCAGGCTCGCGTCGCGGTCGTCCGCGGTGCGGGCGATCCCTTTCCACGTGTCCGCTTCCTCGAGCGCGAGACTCTGGGCGCGGAAGCCGGCGGCTTGCGCGATCGAGGCTCCCTGCGCGGCGGTGGCCTCTGCAGCTTTTCTGACCTGGTCGGTCGCCGCCGCGTCGAAGTTGGCCCCGGACGCCGGGATGAACCCAACCCTGAACGGAACCCATACGGTCAGCACGAGGGCGTTCCGTTCCGGCGCAAGCTGGCGGCCTGCCTCCTCGATCGCGTGCCCGGCCAGATCCGAGCCGTCGTAGGCGAACAGCACAGCGCCAAGGTCGCCGGCGCTCATGTGACTGCGCGGGCCGGACGGTCGGCCGCGGGCGCAGCCGAGTCCTCTGCGCGCGGACCGCCGTACTGTCCGCCCACGTCGCAGGCGAGCGGCTCGGTGAGAACCTTCGCCCTAGAGGAGTCACGGATTCGGTCCAGGAGCGGCGGCGAGTACCAAGCCGGAGCCTCACCGCTCATCCATACCTCCAGGGCCGGCGCGGGCGGGCGCACCCGACCCAGGGCATAGAGGGAGACCGCGACCAGGGTGCCGCCGGTCGCGATCCCGAAGCAGATCCACAACGCGGTCCGGGTGCCGGCTTCCGGACTGCCTCCGACGGTCGCGGCCACGTGCGCCAACACCGGTCCGACCCCGAATGCAGCGACGCCCCGCAGCAGCTCGATGATCGCGAACACGCGCTGTAGGGCGTTGTTGCGCAGCGAGAAGCCGGCAATGAATAGCGCCGGCGCCACCGAGCCGCCCACGCCGAGTCCGACTAGTCCAGAGCCGAGCGCCATCAGCAAGGACGTGGGCGGAAGCTGGGACTGAAGTACCAGGATCCCCGCGATCAGGGAGAGCATCCCGCCGAGCACGAGGTAGTGAAGACCCCTGGTCCGGAAGAGAAATCCCAGCAGGACCGCGGTAATCAGCGCCGCGATGAACTCGGGGAACTGAAGCAGCCCCAGGTGCACGGGAGTGAACTGGCTTCTGAGCAATACCGCGGCCAGCGCGACCGCGGATATGGAACTCGCCGCCGCGCACATCGCGACAACTATCCCGCTCACCGGGAGCGTGCTGCCAAGCGGGCGTATGCACAGCAAGGGTCGCTTGGCGCGATACTGGTACACCAACAGGACCACGATCAACGCGAGCCCGCCAGCCAGCGGCACGAGCGTCACGGCGTCAAGGAACGAATGGGTGAGCAGCTCCGAGGAGCCGTAGAACAGCGCCACGCAGCCCACGGCGGCCAATCCGACGGGGAGAGGGTTACGTGTGGCGCTGCGGTCAGCCGGCGGGGCGTCCTGAAAGGTCAGCAACGACAGCGCCAGCGCCGCCGCGGCGATGCCCGCGATGATCCAAAACAATGGACGCCACCCGTTGGCTTGCGCCTGGATGCCACCCACAAGTGGTCCCAGTGCGACCGCTCCGAAGATGCAAACGTTTAGGATCATCGCCGTCCAGCGCAGCTTCGCGATGGAGAACGCGACGACGAGCGGCGGGACGGCCGCGATCAGTAGCAGGCTGGTGCAGAGGCCCTGCAACACGTGCCCAGCGATGAACACGCCCGCGTCGGGAGCTGCCGCCGCGAGCACGGAGCCGAGCAGCAGTAGCGCGGCATAGAGGACCAGCATCCGACGCTGGGGAAGATGCTGGGCCAATAGCACAGCCAGGACCGTCCCGACGGCATAGCCAGCGTTGGCCATGCCCGAGGTGAGACTCATCGCCTGGAGACTCATATGCAGGTCCCGGGCAATGATTGGGGTGATCGGCGGCAGCGCCGCCGAGAGCGCCAGGTACGGGACGAGGGCGAAGATGACCATCGCCGCGGCCGCCGGATAACGGCCTGTCCACGGGCCCTGTCGCATCAGTCGATCTCCCAGTTCACGGCGGCCATTCCATCATAGGCTCACGACCCGGCGACGAGCGATTGGCCGCTCAGCTGCGGCACAGCCTCCCCGGCGGCGCGGGACGCGTCCTCGGCACGGGCGATTCTCGCGGTCGCCTCGGCCTCCGCACGTGCCACCGTGATCCATACCCAGGCGACTTGGGAGAAGGAGCGATGTTGCATCCGGATCCGGGCGCCATGGAGGCGAGGAAGTGCGTTGACCGGCGCGGTGCTCGCTGGTAGGTTCGGCTTGGAGATAGGCAAGAGTGCGCGTACCGGGACACATCCGACCCGGGGGGCGGGGCTGGCGTGCTAGCCGTGCTCGTTCCCGTTCGCGCGGACCGCCCTGTCAGTGGGCGACGCACGGGGATCCGGCTCGCCGTCCGGTCGTTCGGGCGTGCCGTGGTCGCCCAGAGTGACTCTCCTGAATCCTGGAGGGGCGTTGGCCCGCGGAGCTCCGGCGGCCGGCCGGAGGCGGGGTTGTGGCTTGTCGTTGAATCCATAGAAAGGAGCTGGCTCCGTGTCCTCTACTTCTGCTGATCCCCAGCCCGTTGTTGACGGTCGCGGCGGGACCATCCTGGGTCCGCGCAACATCCCGGTCGAGCGGCAGAACCCCGATGTACTGATCGCTCCGACGACCGACGCCGGCACGGTGCCGAACCTCAAGTGGCCGTTCGCGCTCTCGCACAATCGCGTGCTCAGCGGCGGGTGGGCTCGAGAGACGACGACTCGCGAGCTGGCGATCAGCACGGAGATCGCGGGGGTGAACATGCGGCTGACCCCGGGTGGGATCCGGGAGCTGCATTGGCACAAGGAGGCCGAGTGGGCGTACGTGATCGCAGGCGGGTGCCGGATCAGCATCCTCGACGAGGAGGGCCGGCTGTTCCTTGATGATGTCGGCGTCGGCGATCTGTGGTATTTCCCGGCGGGGTTGCCGCATTCGATCCAGGCGCTCCAGGATGGCGTCGAGTTTTTGCTGGTGTTCGACAGCGGGGACTTCTCCGAGAACGAGACGTTCCTGATCACCGACTGGTTCAACCACACCCCCCGCGAGATGCTGGCGAAGAACTTCGGGATCAGCGAGTCCGCGTTTGAGAACCTGCCGACCGACATCGCTCACACCCGATACATGTTCGCCGGCGACGTGCCACCCGCGATGGCTGATGACGCGCCGGCGTACCCGGGTGAGCAGACACCCAAGTCGTTCACGTGGCACATGCACGCGCAGGAGCCGACGAAGACCCCGGGCGGGCAGATGCGGGTCACCGACTCGCGGAACTTCACCGTCTCTGAGCGGATCGCAGCGGCACTGATCGAGATCGAGCCGGGCGGGATGCGCGAGTTGCATTGGCACCCGAACGCCGATGAGTGGCAGTACTACCTCAAGGGGCAGGGCCGGATGACGGTGTTCGCATCCGGCGGTAAGTCGCGGACGTTCGACTACCAGGCCGGTGACGTCGGGGCCGTGCCGTTCGCGATGGGCCACTACATCGAGAACACGGGCGATGAGACGCTCACGTTCCTGGAGATGTTCCGCTCCGACCACTTCGCCGACGTGTCGCTCGCGCAGTGGATGGGCGTGCTGCCGCCGGAGATGGTCAAGGCCCACCTCAACCTCGACGACGACGTGATCGCTGGGCTGCCCCGAACCAAGCCAGGCATCGTCGCCTAGCCACCACCCCTAACCAAACCCTTTGGGCCGGGTGTCGGCGCCATCCGCGCCGGCACCCGGCACAGGGAGAGCCATGTCCAGCTTCCCCGCAGCACTACAGTTCGGCGAGACACCGACTGCGGCAGTTTGGCGTGCTCATCGCACCCGAGATGTACTGCTGGCTGTCCTGGCGATCGCGGCCGGATCGGTTGACGTACTGAGCTGGCTGGCACTGGGGAAGGTGTTCTCCGCGTTCATGACCGGCAACGTCGTGTTCCTCGCGGCCGGATTGTTCTCGCAGCAGTCGGAGTTGTCCTTGCACGCGGCGCTCGCCCTGTGCGCGTTCGGTGCGGGCGCGTGGGCGACGGCCTTGGTGATGCCTCGCCAGCAGCCGGGCGTGCTTTGGCCCGCTCGAGTCACGGCCGGGCTGATCGCTTGCGCGGTCGTGCAACTGGTGTTGTGGATCCTCTGGCTAGCAGTCGGCGGTCACCCCGGCTCGGCGCTGATGGTCCTGCTCGGGATCTTGGCGTTCGCGATGGGCATCCAAACGGCCACCGCGGTGACCCTCGTGGTCCATGCCGTCTTTACGACGGCCGTGACGGCCACCTGGACGGTGCTGGTGGGCGATGCTGCGCACTGGTCGGCGACACGAATCGAGCGGCGTCGGCTGACGCTGGTGCTGGCCGGAACGCTGCTGGGAGCGCTCGTCGGAGCGCTGCTGCTCGCCCACCTACCGCTGTGGATGCCGCTGCTGCCAGTTTTACTGACCAGTGGCGTCGCTGTGGCCGCGCACCGGAGCGTCGAGCGATACGTGGACCCAACCCGGAGCACCGTGTCGGCGGCGCCGCACCCGCTGCAGCGAGGGTTCGGGCGTTCACCGCGCGAGCCTCCATCGATGCCTGATGGACGCTGAGCCGCACCCCGCGCCGGTTCGTCCGCTGGCGGCATTCGCGGTTCCCAACTTCCGCCGGTTCGTCGCCGGCCAGACGGTCAGCCTCGTCGGGTCGTGGACGGAAACGGTCGCCCAGGCGATACTGGTGCTGCAGCTCACCCATTCCGGCGTCTGGCTCGGGCTGGCCACGGCGGCGCGGTACGCGCCTGTGCTCTTGCTCACGCCGTACGCGGGAGTGATCGTCGACCGGCAGACCAAGCGCCGGCTGCTGCTGATCACCCAGTCATCGCTCGCCGCCGTCTCGCTTGTGCTGGGCGCGCTCGTGCTCAGCGGAGCCATCCGCATCTGGATGGTGTTCGCGGTGGCGCTCCTGTTCGGCACCCTGACCGCCCTCGATAACCCCGCGCGTCTCGCGTTCATCTCCGAAATGGTGGGGCAGCGGCTGATCCGCAACGCGGTCACGCTCAACAGCACGCTCGTCAACGTCGGCCGGGCGATCGGGCCGATCGTGGCGGCGACGCTCGTGAGCGCCGTGGGCGTCGGATGGTGCTTCATCGCCAACGCCGCCAGCTTCGCCGCGGTGATCGCGTCACTGGCGGCGCTCAACGTCTCCGAGCTTCATCCCTCCGCACCCGTGCGGCGCGCTCGCGGGCAGCTGCGCCAGGGGCTGGCCTACGCCCGGACGGTCCCGGAGATCCTCGCCCCGCTGGCGATGATGGCGCTGATCGGCACCCTGACCTACGAGTACGAGGTGAGCCTGCCGCTGTTCGGGCGCGATGCGCTGCACGGCGGACCAACGACGTACAGCGCCCTGTTCGCGGCCTTCGGGTTCGGATCGATCGTGGGCGGCGTCTACTGCACGCGCCACCCAAAGACCGGCGTCACAAGGATGATCCGCGCCGCGGTCGTGTACGCGGCCGCGATGCTCGCCACCGCCCTGACCACCCAGACCTATGCCGCCGTTGCGCTGCTCACCGCAGTCGGCTTCGCCAGCATCACCTTCCTCACCACCGGCAACAGCACCGTACAACTCGCCGCCCGCCCCGACATGCGGGGCCGCATGACCGCGCTGTGGTCAACCGCGTTCGTCGGCAGCACCCCCATCGGCGCCACCATCATCGGCGCCATCGGCGATACCTCGGCTCGGATAGCCCTGATCGTCGGCGCCGCCGCCTGCGCGGCAGCCGCAATCACCGGCTTCGCCCTCCTCGCCCACGCCCGCACCACGACCAGCCAGATGACCCGACCCGGCAGCACGTAAACACCAACCGCGGGTTCAATTCTCTCGCGGGAGCCGCGGCGGTTGCTCAACAACCGATCCTCAGGCCCGGATGTGGTAGGACTCTGACTCATCCATGTCCCCCACGCCGAGGGTGCTCAAGGTTCTGCGTGCGCTGCAGGCGCGAGGGCAGCGTCGCAAGAACGGTTGCGCGACGAGAGACGAGATCGCGGAACACCTCGGCGTAAGGCCCGAGGACGTGTCCCGCGAGGGCCGAGAGCCGGACGGCCCCCTCGGCGAAGCCTTGAACGACGGGCTAATTGAGCCAGACCCCAAGCGTCCCGGCTATTGGCGACTGACGGCCGAGGGCCTAGCGTTCCTCGACTCCCAGCTGATGCTGTAAGGCGCACGAGCCCAGCGACGGGCGCGGTGCGACTCAGGTCCACGGGGCACAGATGGAGGCTCGCCGGGTGAACGCCCGAACGCTGCTGATCGACGCTCAGGCGTCCTCGGCCAGCGCCCGGGGGACGAGCGCCGCGAACGCGACGAGGACGAAAGCGAGCAGGCTGACGACGCCGATGGCGTGTGCCCAGGGCGCGTCGGCAACGTTGAGCAGCCCGATGCCGACGATCAGCAGCGCCACCGCCAGTCGGGCTCCGAGCGTCGCTCCGAGGAGCAGCTCGGCGACGCCGCTGGGGTGGGCGGTCGCGACCGGCTCGGCCTCCCGCGTGTGGCCTCCGAGGTGGCCTCGGAGGGTGAGGGTGAACAGGAGCGCCAGGGCAGGGAACAGCAGGACCGCCCCCGCCAGCACCGCCACCACGACCGCCACCATGGTGTCATGCGGGGCGGCAGCCTGGTCGACGGTTAGGCCCGGGAGCAGCGTCGGCCATCGCGCAAGCGCCCAGTCGGCGATGACGAGCGCCACGGCGAGCGCGCCCGTGTAGCGGGCCAGCTCGAACCGCCGCGCCGTGTTGAGCCCCATCGTCGTCGTCCCCACCACGACGGACAGGATCAGGACCGCGAGCGCGGCGCCGTGGACGAGACCGCTGTAGAGCGGGTGGTCGTCGGCGTGGACGACGATGAGCCCGGCCAGCGCCAGGCCGCCGGCGACAGCGCCGGCCGCGAGTGCGCGCAGGCGGAACGCCTCCACCAGGTCGGGCTCCCCGCGGGCCGCCGCGTCGGCGGCGAGGTAGACGGCGGCCAGATAAGCGGAGAAGGCGACCGCCAACAGGCCGATCAGGATCGAGGTCGGGTTCAGCCAGCTGGTGATGAGATTCCCCGCCGCGTTCCCGACCGGGACGCGTTCGGCCGCGATGCCGCCCGCGGCCGCGCCGAGCGCGAACGGCGCCACCAGCGAAGCGACCGCGAACATCCCATCGATCGCCCGCACCCCGCGAGTCCCGGCGGCGGCGGAGCGCAGCGCGTAGCTGGCGCCCCGGAGGATGATGCCGAGGGCGGCGAGGAACAGCGCCACCGACAGCGTCGAGGCGACCGATCCGAAGAACACCGGGTACGCCGTCCACGTCACGGTCAGCACGAAGATGAGCCACACATGGTTGGCCTCCCAGACGGGTCCCATCGAGTGATGGCAATGGTCGCGGATCCGCTCGCCCCGTTCGCCGCCGCCGCTCAGCAGCTGCCACATCCCGGCGCCGAAGTCCGCACCTGCGAGCACCGTGTACAGCACCAGGCCGATCAGCACGAACACGAGTGGGAGCGCGTCGAGCATCACGCGGGCTGGAGAGTCGAATCGGGAGGCGCGTCGGCCCCGGGTAGGTCGAGCGGCGAGCGTGCCAGTCGGCGCAGGATCCACGCCAGCGCCCCCGCGACGGCGATGTACGTGATGACGAGGACGGTGTAGCCGACGGGGATACCGCTCGCGCCGGTGACCGATTGTGCGGTCGTCATCACGTGGTAGACCACCCACGGCTGGCGGCCGACCTCGGTCGTCACCCAGCCCGCGATGAGCGCCACCGTCGCGGCCGGCCCCGAGACGAGAACCGCCCAGTAGAACCACTTGGAGAGCGGAAGCCGCCGGCGGCGGATGCGCACGAACAGGTAGAAGAGGCCGAGCAGCGCCAACAGCGTGCCGATCCCGACCATCGTCTGGAACGAGAGGCGAGTGACGTTGATCGGCGGACGCTGGCTCGCCGGCACCGTTTCCAGGCCCGTGACGCTGGCGTTCCAGCTGTGGAAGGCCAGCAGCGACAAAAGATGGGGGATCCCGATCCCGTACTTGATCTGGCCGCCCGTGTACCAGCCGAGGACGTGTTCGCTGGCGCCGCGCGTCGTCTTGTACAGCCCCTCGATCGCGGCCAGCTTGATCGGCTGCTCGACCGCGATCACCCGCGCGATCCAGTCGCCAACGAGCACTTGGACCGGCGCCGCCAGGCAGGCGATCGTGAGCGGGATCGTCATCGCCACGCGCTCATACCGCGTCCACTGCCCTCGCAGCCGGCAGAACGCGTACGCGCCCGCCACCAAAAACCCCGTGACCATGTACCCGGCGATGTACATGTGGATCAGCTCCGACCACAGCAGCGAATTGCCAAACAGCGCGCCCCACGGATTCACGTCGACCACCTTGCCGCCGACGAGGCGGAATCCTCCAGGGTGGTTCATCCAGGCGTTGACCGAGATCACCGTCAGCGAACCAGTGAAGCCCGTGACCACGATCGGCAGCCCGGAAAGGAAGTGCGCCCGCGGTGACAGCCGGTCCCACCCATAGGCGTAGATCCCGATGAAGATCGCCTCCATGAAGAACGAGAACCCCTCGATCGCGAACCCCAGCCCAAACACGCTGCCGAACGTGGCCGTGAAGTTCGGCCACAACAGGCCCATCTCAAAGCTGAGGATCGTCCCCGTGATCACGCCGATAGCAAACAGCGCCAACACGATCCGGCTCCAGCGCCGGGCCACCGTCCGATACAGCGGGTCGCCGGTCCGCATCCCCAGCCACTCCATGAACAGCACCATCGCGGGGAACGCGATCCCGAAGCACACAAGTGGGATGTGCACGGCGAACGACAGAGCCTGCATCTGCCGAGCCTCCAGCAGATACTGCTGATGCACCGGGGCAAAAGCCGCAGCGAGCATGCTCATGCTTGGGCCGCACGCTATCGCGCCGAGCCCCTCGGCGAAGCCCAACACGCCGCCCAGGGACGGTCGCGTTACGGAAAATGCGCCGTCGAGTGGACCTTGGACTTCACGACCACCCCTGCACCGTCAGCGCTGATGCTGGCCAAGACCGCCCCGAAAGGCGCCCGCTGCGGTGATCTCGCCGACGGTCAGCCGAGTGAGGCGGTGGCTGCGCGTAGTTCGTTCAGGGCCGGCAGCGTGTAGTGCGCGAGGTCGTCGTGGGCGTCGCGGTCGGCCTCTGACCATCGGGCGTGGCCGCGCTTGAACGCCAGGACACCGAGTTCGGCCGCGAGCTGGGCCGTGGTGTCGGGCACTCCGCGGGCGGTCAGGGCGGTTGCCATGGCGGCGGCGAGGCCGACGCTCTTGAGGGCTTCTCGCTCCTGGAGCTCTGAGCTGGCGGCGACGGCGGCCTTCATGCGGGGGCCGAGTTCGCGGTTCATCGGGCCCATCGCAGTCGATACGCGCTCTAGACCGGCCGCGACTGCCTCGAGTGGGCTGGCCTCGCCGGGCGCCGCGGCGATCCCCTCGGCCAGCAACCGGCTCAGCGTTTGTTGTCCGGCCATCAGGACGTCGCGCTTGTCGGGGAAGTAGCGGAAGAAGGTGCTTCTGGTGACCCCGGCGCGCTCGGCGATCTGCGCGACCGTCGTGGCGTCGTACCCCTGCTCGGTGAAGAGGTCGACGGCAGCGACGACGAGTCGTTCGCGAGCTCCTGGTTTCCACCGAGCCATGTGACCATACTAGCGATGGGACTCTTATCTCATCACTTTGATATGGTGACAAGACAAGAGTCCCATCACTTTCAGGAGAAAGCTCATGCACGTCTTCATCACCGGCGGCACCGGCCTGATCGGCTCCGCCGTCGTCGCCGAACTCCTCGCCACCGACCGGCCCTCCTCCAGCGCTCACACACGGAGGACGCTCGGCTGGGAACCGACACACCCGAGCCTCCTGGAGGATCTGGAGAACATCAAGGCCTGATCAACGACACCAAGTCCAATCACCTGTGGAGGTCTACGCATGAGTCGAGCAGTGATCTACGAGAGGTTCGGAGGTCCCGATGTCCTGGAACTGCGGGACGTTCCGGAGCCGCGCGCCGGACCGGGCGAGATCCGGATACGGGTTGCGGCGGTTGGCTTGAACGCGATGGATCCGGCGTTCGCGGCGATGCCGGAGCTCGCGGCACGCTTCAACATCACTCTGCCGTCCGGGTTTGGCTATGACTTCGCCGGCTCCGTGGACGAAGTTGGTGATCGCGTCGACGGCTTGACGGTCGGGGACCGTGTCTACGGCGGCGTGATGGAGCGAGCCGCAGCCGACTTCGTCGTCATGAAAACGCCACCCGGAGCAGACGGGGTGCTTTTCCACACCCCCGGAGGTCTGAGCGACGAGGTCGCGAGCACGCTATGTATCGCCGGCGCCACCGCGGCCGCGGCCCTGGCAGTGCTCAATCTGGGACCCGCGGACACGGTTCTGGTCGGTGGCGCGGCTGGCGGCGTGGGCGCTTTCGTCGTACAGCTGGCTCGGCTCGCCGGCGCGAGAGTGATTGGAACAGCGTCGAACAGCACGTTCCCGTTCCTGCGGCAGCTCGGGGCGGAGCCGGTCAGCTACGGAGCCGGTCTCGAGGATCGCGTGCGGGCATCCGCTCCCGGCGGCATCACCGCCGCCATTGACCTATTTGGCACCGAAACCATCGAAACCGCGCTCGGTCTCGGTCTCGCCCCCGACCGCATCGCCGCCATCGCCGCCGGTCCAAACCCTCCCGGCAACGCACGCGCGGTCTTCGGCAACGACGCGGGACCCGACGCAGTGCCTCAGCTCGCTGCGGCGATCCTCGCCCACGAGGTAACTGTGCCAATCGCAGCAACGTTCCCAATCGAGCAGATCCGTGAGGCAGCAACCCTGCAAGCCAACCGCCACGTTCACGGTAAGATCGTGGTCACGCTTTAGCCTCGGCCCACGTCGCTATCTCTGAGGCGCCGGCGCGACCGACGGTTGGTTGATCGGGTCGTCGGCGGTCCGGGTAGCGGATCGCTTCTGTGTGAGCGCCGCTCGGGGTCCGTGTGCGTGGGATCGCGCACGGACGAGGAACAGCGTCAGCAAGGCGATCGCGGCGGCCTCGGATGTGATCGTGAGCACGATCACGAACCGGTAGCCGTGTTCCATGAATCCGAACAGGGGCGTGTGCTCGCTGATCAGCAGCGCGGCGAGCCCACTCGCAGCGAGGCCTACGCCTGCGAGTCCCGCCAGCTGCTCGACCACGTTGCCGAGGCGCCCGAGCCGGGATTTGCCCGGCGCTAGGAGCAACAGCCCGAGTATCGTCGCGCCGACGAAGTTCGCGAGAAATAGCGGGCCGATCGTCGGGACTGCCGAGTAGAACGCGTACCGGTACTGCTGGTAGTGGATGCCGCCGATCAGAAGCAGCGCGATCGCGCCGAGCATTCGCGTGGCGGTGAGCGATCGGTTGTGCGTTGTCTCAGCCATGGGTGATCTCCATGCCGCTGGCCGTCAGGACGTACCGCAGCGCGCCGAACTGGTTGATGTCCTGGCCGGTGGTATCGCCGGGCTTGGTGTCGCCGGCGTAGTAGTACAGCGGGTGACCGTCATAGGTCACCTCCGTGTTGCCGTCGGTTCGCTTGGTCGTGCCGAGCAGCGAGCCGCGTACCCCCTGGCCTGCCTTGGGGGCTCCCGAGACCGTGAGCGGCGGCCACAGGCTCGCGCACGCCCCGTAGCACGTGCTCGCCATCGTTTTGTCGGCCGCGAAGTCGTACAGCGTGCGGCCGTTGGCGCCGACGAGGATGCTCCCGAACTTGGAGGGGGCGAGCGCGACCGTCGGCGTGGAGGAGGCGGCGGTCTTGCTCGCGGCGGCTTTCGAATAGCCGCTGCCGCCGGCGGAACCGCCGCAGCCGGCGATCGCCAAGGCGGCGGCGACCGGTGCTACGGCAAATAGTGCAGGTTTCATCATCGGGGTACCTCCTATATCTACATGGATCGATGAAGCGTCCACTGACGTTTCGTAGTAGGTGCTGTCACTTCCTAGGACACCACCGGCCTCAAAACCTTCCCGTCGATCGCATCCGGCTCCGACCTCGTGTAGTAGGACCACATGAGACATCTCCGGGCACGTACGGTAAGTAAGGCCAAAGATCACCACTGCGTTTCGCGAAACCGCAAATGTGACGGATCGGGAAACGCCAGATCGTCGGTCGGAACAAAACCGTGGGCAGCGGAGTCTCAGGAATCGCCGGCCGCCTTGGCACCAGGTCAGTCACCAGCCGTACCACGGGCTTCGCTTTCTGCGGCCAAACCCAACCCCGAACCGGAAGGATCACTCATGCACAACGACATCACCTCCGCTCCCACGGCGAAAGCTCAGACCCCCGTGGCCGACGCCGATCCCAGCGTTGGCTGGCAAGGCGTTTCTGGGCGACGCTCGTTTCTGAAGGGCCTCGGCTTGGCCGGTGCCGCAGCGCTCCCCGGCAGCGCGCTGCTCGCCGGCTCGGCGATCGCGAAATCGAGCGCCAGCATCACGAAGGGCGACGTAGCGATCCTGCGCTTCCTCGCGGCGGCGGAGCTGATCGAAGCGGATCTGTGGCAGCAGTACGACGAGCTCGGCGGCGTCCACGGCGGAAATTCCGCCTTTCGGGCCGCGCTGTCGAACATCGACTCCGACATGCCGACCTACATCCATCTCAACACCGAGGACGAGCACAGCCATGCCGCGTTCCTGAACGCCTACTTGAAATCCCAGGGCGCTGACCCGGTCAACCTCGACGCCTTCCGCACCCTGCCCAGCAGCAAGGCGACCGGCGCGAAGCAGATCGGCCGTCTCACGTCGCTCACCTCGCTGGATGTCGACACGAGCTGGTACACGCGGTATCGCAGCTCGACCAACCCCGACTTCGGGGCGAAGTTCCCCCAGGCGTTTACGATCCACAAACAGCCGGCGATCCCGCTCAGCGACACCGACGTTCCGCCGAACACCACCGCTCCGCTTCCCCCCACCACCCCGGCACAGCGACGGATTCAGGCCATCGCCTGCACCGCCGCATTCCACTTCGGCTACATCGAACAGGGTGGAGCCAGCCTGTACTCGACGCTCGCAGAAATGGTGACCGGCCTCGAGGTGCTCCGCATCGTGACGAGCATCGGTCCCGCGGAGGCGATGCACTTCTCCACCTGGCAAGACGACGCGGGGAACGCCGCCAACGCTCCGGTCGCCCCCGTGACCGATCCGGTGACCGGCCTGACCATCCCCAACCTGGACGATCACCCCGACGCGCAACTATTCCAGGCCAACCTGATCTTCCCGCACCCGTGCGAGTTCATCAGCCCCCACCTGCCCCACTGCGCCGTCGTGCGACCCACCCTGGACCGGAACGGCGGAGCAGTGGCGGCGATCAAGTCATTCACGGCCGACCGCCTGTTCCAAGGCCAATCAGCCGCGTTCTTCAGAACCGTCATGGACCTGGCCAGACAAGCCGACGCCGCTCAGCGCCGCGTCGCCTAGCACTCCGCCGATGACCGAGCACCCGGTGGGGCGCGTGTCGGCGCCCCACCTCACCACCCACAAAGGACATAACCATGATCACAGACCTCCTTCAGCCCACCCACCTAATCATCGTGATGGTGGTCGCGCTCCTGGTCCTCGGACCCAAGCGCCTGCCCGGGGCCGGGCGGGCCCTCGGCCAGGGGCTCAGAGAGTTCAAGCACTCGATCACTGGTGAACACGACGATCACAGCGTCGCCCAAGCCACCACTCCCAACGATCGCGAGCTCCCGTCGCCTTGACGGCTTCGCCCCTAGTAGGCCGAGACGCCCTCGGCGCCCGCACCTGAGGCGCCCCCTCGCGCAAGGACTCAACGACGGCGGACCGGGCCACCCACGGCCCGGGCACCGCCGCCGCGGGGCTGCCCGTGGCCGAGGTACGAGCGCCTGACCCAACTCGCATGCCCAAAACGCTCCCCCACATCCAGTTCCCCAGCACCCCGCTGATGGTCGCCTTCCTAGCCCGCGAACCACAGTCCCGCGCACCGCTTGGACTTTGAGACATGCCGAAGCGACTGCGGCCGATCGGCCCCGATCAACGGCTGAGCATCGTCGACCACCTCGACGAGCTCCGCAGCCGTCTGATCGTCTGCGTCTCGGTACTAGCCGTCGTGTTCGGCTTGTGCTTCGTGGAGAGCCCGCACCTACTCGACGTGCTCAACGCACCGCTCACCCATCTCTCCAAGACCGCCCGTAACCACATCAGCGGGATCACCGGCGATCAGGTCGGCGAACGCGTTCATCTTCTCGGCGCGGTCGGCGACCTGCAGCTGCTCGCACACTCCTCGACGCTGGGCTCCGGCGATCGGGCGCTGATCGCGGCCGCCGCCTCCCAATTCAAGGACGCGGCCAAGGCACTGCCCTCCAAGTCGCCCGGCCCGGTCCCCGTCACACTCGGGCCCGGAGAACCCTTCACGACGACGATCACGGTCTGCCTCTACTTCTCGCTACTCATCTCCTTACCGCTCCTGCTATACGAGCTGCTCGCGTTCGTCATCCCGGCGCTCACCCCACGCGAGAAGTCGATCGTGCTCCCGGTCATCTGGGTGGCGCCGATCCTGTTCTTCGCCGGCGTCGTCTTCACCAACATCATCGTGCTGCCGGCGGCGATCAAGTTCCTACAGGGCTACAACGCCTCCCAGTTCCAGGCCCTGGTACAGGCCTCGCCCCTGTACTCGTTCGAAGTGCTTACGATGGGCGCCATCGGCCTCGCCTTCGAGATGCCGCTCGTGCTGCTGGGCCTGCGCGCGGTCGGCGTCATCGACGGCAACACGCTCACCACCCACTGGCGCTACGCGCTCGTGATCATCGCGGTTATCGCCGCAGCCATGCCCGGCTCCGACCCGGTGACCACCGCCCTCGAGACCGCCCCGCTCGTCATCATCTTCCTCGTGAGCATCGTCCTACTCAAGGCGGCCGACCGGCGCGTCGTTCGCCGCGCGGCCGCCCAACAGCTCGCGCCGCCAGGCACCGGCTGATCCAGCAAATCCATGACGCTGACGGGCCTGTGACATGATCAGGTGGGCATGCGCGGATTCGCGGTTCTGAGCTACGGCGGAGCTCCGGCGGTGCACGACCTGGCGATCCCCGACGCCGCCGGCGCGTTCCTGGTTCGCGTGAGCTATGCGGGGATCAATCCGCTGGACTCCAAACTCGTCGAACGGCTGACCGCGACCTCCATGTACCCCTTTGTCATGGGCATTGACTTCGCGGGTGTAATCGAACGCGCGGCGCCGGGAGGAGGCGATCTGCAGGCCGGCGAGCGTATCTTTGGCATGGCGAGGACACACGGGGCGTACGCCGAGTACACGGTCGTCGCCCCGGGCGTGAAATCGGAGCCTTTGGCCCGTATCCCCGCTGGTGTCACCGACCAACAGGCAGCCGCGCTACCGACCTCGGCCACCACCGCGCTGAGGACGCTCGAGCTTCTGGGTCTGAGCGCGGGCCAGCGCTTGGTGGTGATGGGCGCGACCGGCGGGGTTGGCGGCTACGCGGTCCAGATGGCGCGATCGCGGGGCGTGCGCGTGATCGCAACGGTGCGCGGCGACGTCGACGAGGCTCACCACCTCGGCGCCGAAGAGGTTTACGACACCAACGCCGTCGATGTGATCGATGCGGTGCGCGCGTCTCACCCTGACGGCGTCGACGCTGTCCTCGATCTCGTCAACGGCTCGCAGGCGATCCGGCGTGACGCCGAGATCCTCAAGCCTGGCGGCAGCCTCGTCTCGACGATCTTCGCGGCCGACGAGGCATGGTTCGCTGCACGCCAAATCACGGCGCACAACCACGCGTCGAGCCAAAACCCCCTGATATCGCCTCAGGGGCTGGCCGCGGTGGCGAGCATGCTCGCGGAGGGGACGATCACCGCGCGCATCCGCTCGACGGTCGACCTCGACGGCACCGGGCGGACACTCGCGAAGCTACGCGACGGCGGCCTCCGCGGCAAGGCGGTCATCCGCCTCTAGCCAAGGGATTCCCGCATCGGGCGTCGCCGCTCGCATTCGGTTCTGCAACTCCGTTCACGGAGAGCGACCGGGAGGTCTGGCGCCCGCGCTTGGTCGCCGCGATCCGGGTCGACCGAGGGGAGGGATGTGGCGCGGGGTGGCGTCAGACCAAGAACTCCAGTCGCTTCGAGGCGCGTCGGTCATGCGCCCCAGCACGGCGACGAGAGGCTCATAGCGGGCGCGGAGCCCGCGGAATGCGACCCACGCCGCCGCGCGGTCTTCGACCATCGGCACCCCCAGCGCGCGGAGTTCCTCAAACGCGTGATCGAAGCGCTCCTGTGGCAGCGCGATCTCGGCGCCAGGCGTCGGAGGCTCGTGCGGGATACCGAGGAAGTTGGCGATCGAGAGCATCGAGTGCACGCCGGCGTGCAGGCACAGCTCGCTGCGCGATTTCGGGGCCGCATCACACGCCGTGATGAAGAGCGCGGCGCCGTCGAGCACGGTTTCCGTGGCCAGGACCCAGTGATTGTGACCGTGAGGCGAGCGAAAGAACGGGAGTTGGGGAAAGCTGGTGTGTGACTCCCCCAGGTCGATGAACCAGTCCTCCCAGCCGTTCCAGACCTCTTCGAGTTGCTCGAATCGGCCGAGCGTCCAGCTGCTGGAGAGAAGCATCGGTCCCGACGGCGGAACTCCCACACGCACGGTGAGCTTGGTGATCAGCGCTTCACGGCGCGCAAACGCGCCATACACCGTAGGGAGATAGGTGATCACGAGCGCGAGCAGAGTCACGCCGACCCCGGCGGCCGCGAACGCCATCAGCTGCCGCGCGAGCCCGTGGGGCTCGTCAAACCCGAGCGTGAGCATGGAGGAGCCCGAGAGCTCGAGCGCCCGGGACACGCTCGCACCGTCGACCCGGGATGACGTCAAAGACCAGAACAGCGCCGCGAACAGCAAGTACATCAGCAGCGTCCACGTGAGGAGCTGCGCGAACAGCCCCAACGGTGCCTGCCACGTGAATATTCGATCACGCGTGGCGTAATCCGAGCGACCCGTCGCGCGTAGACGCGCGCGCAGCAGCCAATGCACCGCAAGGAAGGCAATGCGTGCGAGGCGGGCGGGAACGGCGCGTGGAACCACGACGGTGCGGAGCACCGAAGCGAAGACCGCCGCCACACCGGCCAGCGCCGCAATCCCGACGACCAGACGAATGACGGTCATGACCCGATGTGACGCTCCACGGCCAGAAATAGTCTCAGGCACGCCGAAGAGCAGGGCATGCCGTCCTTATCCGGCGCTTTGGAGTCGGGCGTAGGATCCGGGGCGTTCCTTCTAGGAGGTGTGGTGTGCCGCGGTATGTGATCGAACGTGATTTTGGGTTGGTTGGCGAGGAGGAGATGCAGGAGGTGGCTGCGCGGTCCAAGGCGACTGGGATTGAGCACTTCCCGGACATCGAGTGGGAGCACAGTCATGTCTGTAGTGACGAGAAAGGGGCGATCAAGAGCTTCTGCATCTACAGCGCGCCGAGTGTTGAGCGTCTACGTGAGCACGCGGAGCGCGTCGGTGGCCACGTGGTGACCGACGTCTACGAGATCGTCGGGGACATCACCCCCGAGGAGGTCAAGCTTTGACGCTCTGAAGGCTCGCTGAAATGGTGATGGGGTCGGCTCGGGTCTCAGGCCGCGCGGTGTCCATTACGAGATGGGTGAGGGCCTGGTACGCGAGTGCTCGTTTGAGCGCGAGGATCCGCCGACGCTCGTGGTCGTCAGGGATTAGCGAGAGCGCGCGGCTGAACAGGTCGACGGCTTCGGCGTAGGCTAGGTCGGTGGTTGCCTGCTCGGCTGCGCGGGTTGCGTAGTCGAGGGCGTGCTCGCGGTTGACGGTTGGCATCGCTTCGCACAGGTGGTGGGCGATCTCTGGAAGCGCAGCCTCGCCGCGGGAGGTCTGTAGGGCCTCGGCGACGCGTGCATGGATTCGGCGTCGGTGCGCGCGGCTGAGGCGTTCCAGAAGCGTGCGACGGACCAGTGCGTGCGAGAACGCGAACCGTTCGCGGTCAGCGTGCGCTAGCTCGAGCACGAGCTCGGCAGCGAGTGCTTCGTCGAGCGCGGCGGCGAGGTCCTCGCCCTGTAGATCGGTGATGCGCTCGAGCGGGTCGAGCTCGAACTCGGCGCCGATTACGGCCGCTACCGTGAGCAGCCGGACGCACGCGTCTCCGAGCGGGGCGAGGCGGAGGTTGACGACCTCGCGGACGCTCTCGGGCAGGTCGGCGCGCGCGAGTGAGAGCACGCCGCCGGTGCGGTCGGTGTGGCTGAGGTGGCGCACGATCTCCTGCACGAAGAATGGGTTGCCGGCGGCGTCGCTGCGGATCGCGTGCACGAGCTCGGCCGATAGCTCTCGACCGGTCAGGCTGCGGGACAGCTCCGCTACATCGGCATCGAGGAGCCCGGCGAGCGGTACGCGCGCGAGCAGCTGATTCTGGGCGAGCCGTTGCAGCGCTTGCGCGAGCGGACCTCCGGGCGCCGTTTCGGTTTGCCGCTGGGTGGCGAGCACGAGCAGCCGCATCTGCGGGCGCGACTCGAGCGTGTGGCGCAGCAGCGCCGCGGAGGACTGGTCGGCCCAGTGCAGGTCGTCGAGCACCAGCAGGATGGGTGCATCCGCTGACAGTTCGGCGAGCAGTGAGGCAACGGCGTCGAACAGCCGATAGCGCCTGCTCTCAGGGCGGGCGCGATCGGGCCGCTGCTCGGCCACGTGCTGCGGAAGCCCAGGGGCGATCGGCTCCAGCTCGCCGGCGCGAGGACCCACTCGGCGCTGGAGCTCGTCCAGGGCGGCAACGGCGAGGTAATGCCTGAGCGCCTCGACGAAGTGCTGGTAAGGCACGAGCAGGTCCTCGTCGGCCGACCCGTGCAGCACGATCGCCCCCTGCTCCCGTGACTCGATGGCGAGCTCGCGTGCCAGTCGGCTCTTCCCGATTCCGGCCTCGCCGGTGAGGAGCGCGATGCGTGGACCATCTCCGGCGCGGACTCGCGACCAAAGCGCGCGCAGCGTCGACATCTCCCGCGTGCGGCCGACGAACGCTGCGGGCGCCGGCTGGCGGAGCCCGGGTGGCAGCGGGAAGGCGCTGCCCGGCACCCAGCCCGCGCTTGCGGGTGCGGCACCCGACTGCGCCGGACGAGGCTCGGCCGAGCCGATGGGCTCGCCCGCCGCGACGTCGTCACGGATTTGGAGCACGAGCTCGCGCGTTTGCTGGGAGGGTGAGATCCCGAGCTCGCGACGGAGCCGATCGCGGAGCCGCGCGTACGCGAGAAGCGCGCCAGGACGATCGCCGGCGGCGGCGAGGCGGGCGATCAGCGCCCGCTGGGCGTCCTCAGCCAAGGGATCGAGCGCCACCCGCCTGCGCGTATAGGCGATCGCGCTCGCATGGTCGCCCCTCGCGTCGCCTTGCGCTGCGATGTCCTCCAGCAGCTTGGAGAGAAGCTCGCGATGAGCGTCGCGATACTCGTACACCCACTCCTCGTCGAAGCCCGTGAGTAGCTCGCCTCTGCACAGTTCGAGCGCCGCTTCGAATCGTCCGTGCTCCAGGTGGTCGCGGAACGCGGTCGCGTCGATCCACACCTCCGGGCCACCGAGCTCCAAGCGTTCACGCGTCGCGATCAGCGCCTCGCTGGCCCCGCTATCGAGCGATCGCCGGATCGCCCAGATGGCGTTGCGCAGGCTCGCGCGGGCGCTGGAGTCAAGCACCTCGGGCCAGAAACGAGCGGCGACCTCGGCTCGCTGGTGGCTGCCGGGGTTTAGTGCGAGCCAGGCGAGCAGCGAACGCGCACGCCATGACCCGCTCAGTTCGATCGGTCCCCTTGGGGTCTCGACCGCCAGCTCGCCGAGCAGGCGGATTCGGAGCATGCGGCAAGCGTAGCGCCGCGTCCGTCTCAGTCGTAGCGAATTTTCACGGAGGCTGTGACGGTCGCTGGGACGGCGATCGTGCAGTCTGCTCTCACCACAACGGGAGGGCGAGCGAGATGATCACCGACGAAGGCACGGTAGACGCATTGCGACAGGAGCTGCAGAGCGGCTTCGCCGGACAACTGCTCGCGCCGCGGGATCACGACTATGACGACGCGCGCAAGGTCTACAACGCAATGATCGATCGGCGGCCCGCGTTGATCGCGCGTTGCGCGGACGTGCGCGACGTGGCGCGCACCATCGCGATCGCGCGATCGCGCGGGCTGCCGCTGGCCGTGCGTGGCGGCGGACACAACGGCGCCGGACTCGGCATCTGCGACAGCGGAGTTGTGGCGGACTTATCCCAGCTGAACGAGATCAAGGTGAACCCCGAGACCCGCTCGGTGAGAGTCGGCGGTGGTTGCACGTGGGGTGAGGTCGACCGAGCCACGCATTCGCATGGGCTCGCGACCCCCAGCGGGTTCATCTCAACCACCGGCGTCGGCGGTCTCACCCTCGGCGGCGGGATCGGCTACCTGACGCGACGGTACGGGTTGACGATCGACAACCTGCTCGAGGCCGAGCTGGTGCTCGCCGACGGGACGCACGTGCGCGCGAGCGCGCAGGAGAACCCCGACCTATTCTGGGCGATCCGCGGGGGCGGCGGCAACTTCGGCGTCGCGACCTCGTTCACGTTCGACCTGCATCCGGTGAGCACCGTGCTGGCCGGGCCGACTTTCTGGCCGCTCGAGCAGACCCACGAGGTGATGCGCGCCTACCGCGAGTTCCTGCCTGGGGCGCCGCGCGAGCTGAACGGGTTCCTCGCGCTGCTCACCGTGCCGCCCGTGCCTCCGTTCCCAGAAGAGCTCCACTTGCGCAAGGTGTGCGGGATCGTGTGGTGCTACCTAGGCCCGGCCGAGCACGCCCCGGAGGTGCTGGCGCCGATGCTCGAGGTAGGCGAGCCGTTGATGCACGCCATCGGCCCGATGCCCTACCCGGACTTCCAGAGCATGTTCGACGGGCTCTACCCGGCGGGACTGCAGTGGTACTGGCGCGCTGACTTCGTCTCAGAGCTCGCGGACGAGGCGATCGACCGGCACGCCGAGTTCGGCGCGCGGCTCCCGACGATGCACTCGACCATGCACCTCTATCCGATCGACGGAGCAGCCCACGACGTCGGCCAGGCGCAGACCGCGTTCAGCTACCGCGACGCCAACTGGGCGCAGGTGATCGTCGGAGTCGATCCCGACCCTGCGAACGCAAATGCGATCCGGCAGTGGACGGTCGACTACTGGCAGGCCACACACCCGTATTCGGCCGGCGGCGCCTATGTCAACTTCCTCATGCACGAAGGGCAAGACCGGGTCCGGGCGAGCTACCGCGACAACTACCTGCGGCTGACCGAGGTCAAGGCCGCCTACGACCCCGAGAACGTCTTCCACATCAACCAGAACATCGCGCCGCACGCGCGTTGAACCGCCACAACCAACAAAGGAGGAGCGCAATGCCGCTCATCAACGTCAAAGTAATCGAGAACGTATTCACCTCCGAGCAGAAGGGACAGATCGTCGAGCGCCTGACCGACGCGATGGTCTCGATCGAGGGCGAGAACATGCGAGGCGTCACCTGGGTCGTCGTCGAGGAGGTCCGCAGCGGCGACTGGGGCATCGGCGGCCAGCCGCTGAGCACCGACGACGTCAAGGCGTTGGCCGCCGGGACACCCGCCTAGAGCAGACCATCGGCGATACTACCCCGGGGGGACTGGAGTGAAAGAGATGAACACCTACACACTCGACCGTGCAGCGGAGCAGGACGCTCCGCTGCTGGACTGCCCGAGCTGCGGACTGCCCGCGGCTATCACCGACCGCTTCACGTTGGGGGGTGCACCAAGCCCGGTCGAGCACGTCAGGCTCGTCTGCGTCGCCGGCCACTGGTGCACCCCGCCGGTCGACCAGCTGTTGGGGACAGAGCCGGAGAGGCATGCAGGGAAGCGAGCACGTGGGAGCGCAGCGCATGGGTGAGATCAGTAACAGCCCGGCGCAGTGGCCGAGACGTCGTCGCGGGCCGGTGTTCGCGTAGGGGTACTCACGCCGGTCGATCAGCACCCCACCGGGCTCGCATTGCCTCGTGATCAGGATGTGAGGGTGAAGCTCTTTGTGGCGGTGATTGTCGCCTGTCCGGTGCGCACGAAGCTCCCACGACCGGCTATACGGAGAAGCGCTGACCGCTCGAGCAACTTCCTGCCTGGACGGGTAAGGCGGATCGTGAACCTTGTGATCCCAGCCTTCGCGATCGTGGCTTTGCCGGCGGCCACGAGCAAGGCGTCGGGCTTTGAGCCATGCCCGCCTCCACGGAGGTAGTACCAATCGATCGTGACCCTCCCGGCGCTCAGTGCCCGGAAGTTCAGCACGTAGCCGTGTTTGAGCAGGAAAGCGATCTTCGCCGCGCTCCCATTGGGTGCGAGCTGGGAGCGCAGCCCCGCGGCGATCTGCGCCGCGCTCGGCGTAACCGTGAAGGAGTGGCTGGTCTGTGCGGTCGATCCGGCGTGATTGGTCGCGGTGACCGTGCACGCATAGCTGCCGCTCGACCGGGCTCTGATCGAGCTCGACCTACTCGACAGGGCCACGCCGTTTTCGCTCCACGCGTACGCGAAAACCTTAGGCGCCATAAAGTCAAACGCGGCCAGTAGGTCTGGCGCCCACCTCCCGTGCGAGCACGACAGCAAGGAGCCGAGTGCCGAGCCGCCGCTGATCACCGGGAGGCCCGCGGCGCTCGGCTGCGCCAGCACAACCGGAAACGCCGGCCCGTTCGGCGTCACTGGCGACGTGCTCAGAGCTCCGCCGCCGCCAGTGTCGTCGAGGTTCGCGAATGAGATCGTGTTGCCGTTCTGGTTAGCCCAGTAAATCCGCCCGTCCGCAGGGTCGACAGCCACTCCGTTCGGCGTGTCGATGGTCGCGCCCGAGGTGTCCAGCGTCCCGCCACCGCCGGTGTCGTTGACGTTCGCGAACGCGATCGAGCCGCCGAAAGAGGGGTTAGCCCAGTAAATCCGCCCATTCACGGGATCGATCGCTACCCCCTCGGCGTTATCCACAGCCGCGCCCGACGTGTTCAGGTCACCCCCGCCGCTGCCGTCGAGATTCGCGAAGGAGATCTTGTTCCCCGGCGGGTTGTCGTTATTAGCCCAGTAGATCTTCCCGTTGGCCGGATCGACCGCCACCCCCCACGGCGCGTTCACCGTAGCGCCAGCGGTGCTCAACGTGCCGCCGCCGCCGGTGTCGTCAAGGTTTGCGAAGGCGATCGCCGCGCTTCCGACGTCATTGGCCCAATAGATCTTCCCGTTCGCCGGATCGACCGCCACCCCCACTGGGACGTTCACGGTCGCGTCGGACGTGTTCAGCTTGCCCCCGCCGCTGCCGTTCAGGTTCGCAAACGCGATCGTGTCGGAATCAGTGTTGGCCCAATAGATCCGCCCGTTCGCGGGATCGATCGCGACCCCCTGCGGCTCGTTTGGTCCCGTGCCGGGAGCGCTCAGCGTCCCGCCGCCGCCGCCATCGAGGTTCGCGAACGAGATGGTGGTGCCGTTGTTGTTGCCCCAATACACCATGTCGGCGGCCGACGCCACCGGCGCCGCAATCACCCCTGTAGCCACCGCAGCAGCAGCCGCGATCAGTATCCGCACTGCCGCCCTGCGCCATCTTCCGCGCCTCGCGGACCAGCACCCACCCACCGCATTGTCGGCCCCGCACCGCCCCCGGCTGGTCTCCACGACCGCTCCTCGCTCTCACATTCAACCAACAACAAACCTCAGTGCCGCAGCGCACGCAAACCACGCCGCGGCGGCAGCATACCGCGACCCTACTGCCCTTTCGCTGGCAACGTGTGTTCTTCGGGACGGTGGGACGGTCGGCTGACGCTGATCGGGGCTCGGACGTGTCGGCGGCTCGTAGCCTAGCCCGCTAATACGTCGTGCGCGAACCGTACGGCGAGGCCCCCGTCACCGACCGCGCCGGCGACGCGGTTTGTCGACCCGGCGCGCACGTCACCGGCGGCGAACACTCCTGGCCGGACCGTCTCGAGAGAATACGGCTGGCGGTCCTTCAACGGCCACGACAAATGCCCGTCACAGCCCGCCGCTCCGCTACCGCACAATAGGTATCCCGCGGCGTCGAGGGCGCACATCCCCTGGGCTGCCTCGCTGCAGGGGGTGGCGCCGATCATGACGAACACGGCCGTCGCGGCGACCGGCGCGATCGTGCCAGTGCGACTATCGCGGAGGTCAACGGACTCCACGGTCGCCGTGCCGTGCACAGCGATGACCTCGGTCTCGGTCATCACCTCGATGCGAGGTGAGCGCTCGATCCGGTCGATCAGGTAGCGCGACATCGTCGAACTGAGAGCTTTGGCGCGCACGACGACGCGCACGCTGCGCGCCCGCGAGGCGAGGTGTACAGCCGCCTGGCCGGCAGAGTTCCCGCCGCCGACGACGATCACATCCTGGTCGCGGCTGCGCTCCGCGTCGGTGGCCATCGCGGCGTGGTACACGCCGGCGCCGCGGAACCGCTCGATGCCGTCGGCATCCAGCTCGCGCCAGCGCGCGCCCGTCGCCATGACGACCGAGCGGGCGAGCACGTGCTGTCCATCGTCGAGGTCAACGCGCAGCAGCCCCTCGGGTCCGTCGGCCATTTCGACGGCCCGGTGGAAGCTAGACAGCACGGCATCGAAGCGGCGTGCCTGCAGCGTCCCGTTGCGGGTCAGCTGGGTCCCGGAGATCCCGGTCGGGAAGCCAAGGTAGTTCTCGATCCGCGTGCTGGTCCCCGCCTGACCACCGGGTGCCCAGGCCTCCGCCACGAGTGTCCTCAGCCCTTCCGAGCCGCCATACACCGCGGCGGCCAGGCCGGCTGGCCCGCCGCCGAGCACGACCATGTCGAATCGCTCACCGTCCACCTCAGCGCGGAGGCGAAGCGACCGCGCGACCTGCGCCGCCGAGGGGTTGCGCATCACCTCGGTCGCGTGGACCAGGACCGGCGTCTCAGACCGCGGGATGCCAAGCCACTTCAGCAGTCCGACACTCTCCTCGTCGGTGTCGACGTCGAAGAAACGCACCGGCAGGAGGTTGCGCTCGAGCAGATCACGGACCTCAAAGGCCCGGCGGGATCCTCGTGGAGCGATGAGTCGCATCACGCCCTGCCCCCTCGCCTCATGCCACGCGCGCCGCTCCAGCAAAGTGGCGAAGATCTGTTCGCCGAACTCCGGCCAGCGAGCGACCATCGCCCGCAGCTTGGACCGGTCAAATTCGATGACGTCGGTCGACTCGACGGCCACGCACGCGCTGATCGTGGGCTCACCCGTGAACACGGCGATGTCGCCAATGAACGTGCGACCGTCGGCCTGGGCAATGTAAACGTCCTTGCCCGGCTTGCGATCGATGAACGCGACGAGCCCGCGTTCGATGACGAAAAACGGCGCGTCGCGAACAGCGTGCTCATACAGGACCTCGCCAGGCGCGACCGTCCGCCGCCTACCACGCTTACCCAGCCACGCCAGCTTGGCGTCAGACAGCCGCGGGAAGAACACCTCGTCCGCGAGGTCAGGGAACTCGCCGCTCTGGATCACCTGGGTCGCCATAACACGAGGCTACCGGCCGGGTCCAACCGCCACCCCGACAACGGCCGCGGCGGAGCCCTCCCCGAGCCCGCCTACGACCACGTCTCGTCGGGCGCCGCAGCGACAGCCTTCCCGCTCCTACGCCCCGCGCTCGTTAGCGAGAGGTCGCGGATGCCGCAGGAGTCCTCGTTCCCAACGCGGGCACCATGCGCCAGCAGGATTAGCCGGCGCCGCGCCGAGTGCAGGGTGTGAGGGCTGGGGCGGCGCCGGCGATGTTGCTGATCGGTCTTGTGGACGTTGGCCGTGGCGGGAATGTTCGTCGTGGATCCGGAGCCGGGCCCTCGTGACCGAGGTGATCCCGGCACCCTAGCCCGGCAGAGCGCGGCCGAATAACGCCTACACCGAGTCACGCTCGCGGAGCTGTCGTTCGGCTCCGCAAGGGGCGGTGCCGTAGCCCAACGCTGAAGCCACGCGTCAGATCGGAAGCGCGATGCTGGCCATGCAGCGGCATTGGGAGCTGAGCCGATGAGCTGGCGAATCCGAGGCACCTGCTTTGAGTCGTGCAACTGTGCGGTGATATGTCCCTGCCGCGTTCGCGGTGTACTTCCCGATCGCTGGGTCGACGTTCGTCGGGATCTACGCGCTGCCGTCGTATACTGCTCGGCGCGCTCACGAGCCAGATCGGCACCCTCCAGATCGCGCCGGTCGCCATCGCCGTCCTCCCCGCCTATCTCGCCGTCTCGCGCTCAGGCCTCCTCATGGCCCTGGCGAACCGCGCACGCAAGGCCGTCACCCCCACCGCGAGGCCGGCGACCAAGTCCGCCCCACCAGGCTGACATTCACCCGCGCCGATGTCGAACTTCACGCACGACATTCAGGCGCCGAGATGAGCGGTCCAACCACTCGTCGCGCACACGCGACCCGCGCCGCCAGCTACCGAGACCTACGGAGAGCTCGAGGCGGCACGGCGTCTAAACCGCACGCTGATCCGCGAGCGCCGCAACTCGACCGCAACCTAACTGGGCTATGTCGATCCGCAGCTCACCCGGAACGGATGATGGTGCGACGATCGGATTGCGGCATGATCCCGATCGTCGGATTGCGGCACGATCCCGATCGTCAGGCACCGCGCACGGGTTGCGCCGTCGCGCCGGCTTATTCCACAGCCAAGAGAAACGGGACCCGTGTCCGCGCCCGATGCCGAACCTGGACGACAACCGGGTTCCGGGGCGGGCGCAGTGCGGACCGCGGGCCCTTCGGAGAAGCCGTCTGGCGCACGAAGGGCGCTTCATATTCTCGGAGCTGCACTCGTGGTCGTTGTGCTGCCGGTGGGGTTGATGGAAGCGCTCGCCGGGAAACTGGGCGCCGCGGCGATGATCGTCGGACTTCTGCTGGGGGTGCTTGGCAGCAAGATCGGCGGCACACGCCGAATGCTGTATCTCGCCCCAGCGGTCGCACTATCGGCAGGACTCGGAGCGGTCACGGCATACGACTGGTCGTGGGTAGCGTTGCTTGCGGTTATCGGCGTGATCATTGGCGGCGGGATCCGGTTCGGGTGGCTGGCGCCGCTTCTGATGGTCGGCTTCGCCGCCACGTTCGCTACCGCGGCGCCTTCGGGCAAAACCGCGGTGGAGTATGGCGTCATCGTCGGGATCGGCACGCTCTACGGGATCGTGCTCGCGCGTCGGTTCAAAGCTCCCGAGACCGTCGAAGGCCAACGCGTTACCGTCAAAACCGCGATCCTCGTCGCGATCGTGTTTGGCGTTGCCTTGGGCGCCACCGCGGCGATCGGCGTGGCACTCGGATGGACCGAGCCCTACTGGGTTCCCGAACCCGTGCTCCTGCTCACCCTGTACGTCCTGATTGGAAAACAAGAGCGGATACGGCAAAAGGCGATCGGCACCACACTTGGGGTCATCGCCGTGATACCCGTCGCGATCGTCGCGCCGCCCGCTGGCAACCACCGCTATCGCCGGCGCAGCGCTCCTCCTCTCGTTCGCGGTGCACTCCAAGAGATACTGGCTCTACTACGCCCTGTTCACCTTCGCGCTCGTTCTCGCTCTCGCCCCGCCGGGCCATGCTGGCTCCGAGGCAGCCCATCGCGGCTCTGAGATCCTCATCGGCACCGGCATTCTCGTAGTCGGTCTCGCGATCGTTAAGGCGCTCGGCGATTGGCAAACCGAGCACTACCCAGACCCCGAACTCGCATGAATCCCCGACCCTCCGGGGGCGCTCCTCGGACGATTATTGGGCCTTTGCCCCGCGTGGGACCATCCGGCCGACGATCGCCGCGACGACCGTCACCAGGTAGATCTGACCAAGCAACGCCTCGGTGACCGACAGCGTGTGTCCGAGATTTGTGCGCGCGGTGTAGTCCCCGTAGCCGACCGTCGTCATCGTCACGAAGCTGAAGTAGAGCGAGCGCGCCGATGTGGCGGCGGCGCCGTTGGCGAAGAAGGGAGCGCCACCGAGATTCTGGACGGCGACGTACGCGAACGCGAAGAACAGGCCCACCAGTAGGTAGAGGCACAGGACCCCGGCGACCACCGTGAGGGTGACCGTGCCGCTGGTGCGGAGGTTTCGCAAGAGCCCGATCACCACGGCCGGAGGCGCCACCACGACGAGCAACCCGTTAGCGACGGCGGCGATGCCAGCCACCGTCGTGCCATTGCCGGCCACGGACATGATCACGACGCCCACCACGATGATGAGGATGAGCGCGGCCGCGAAGCGCAGCTGCCGCCTTGGGAGCTCGGCGGCGTACAGCGCGAGCATCAGCGTGGCGCCAACAAGGACGGTCGCGACGGCCCGCTGGACATCGCCCGGCTCAGCAACGCCCTCGAAGACGAACGTGACGCCGAGCGCGAGGAGCAGCATCCCGTAGCGCTGCCGCGAGCCCTTCACCCGGCCTTCATTCGCCATCGGCAGTCCGGTCTCCTGCGCTCCCCGCAGGTTGCTAGAGCCGAGCAACAGGACGGCGGCGACCGCCCAGCCTTGCGCGCAGAACGGAGAAAGCTCGGCTACCGATACGGCGTGGTGGTTTGATCGACCATCGCCAGTCTCGGCGACGCTGCTGCCATCTGAGGAGAGCGCTAGTTGGAGCGTCGGCCGGGACAACGACCCTGTCGGCGTTCCCGAGCAGCCTTCTGGATCGGTGCCGAACCAGCATTCTGGACGGGTAGCAGCGGGTGTGAGACTCCCGGACGTTCACCCCGCTGCAGGCGTGAAGGGTGCGACGGCCGGGGCCGTCCGCCCTACTTCTTCCTGCCCTGCCCGAAGCGCGCCATCAGGCGGCTCAGCCTACTCCGGATCTCGTGGCTCGCGTCAGCGGCGATCCTGCCGGCCGTGTCGTCCGTCTTGACGATCCCAAGCTCCTCGTCCGTCGGGCGCACGGGCCGCCCTCGGGCGACTGTCTCGGCGGCCTCCGCGCGGTGGCCCGCGCGGCGGGCCTTGGCGGCGTCGATCTGCGCCTGCAGGCGGGCGACGTGGTCGTCGGGATCAGGAGCGGCAGGGGTTGGGTCGGCGTCGTCGGTCATGGGACGCATTCCAGCACCTATCGGGTCGCGCCGGTCCGAAATGCGCTCCGCTGCTCCAGGCCCGCTATTCGCGGTCGAAGCGCCCGCGCGATGTGAGCGGTGTCTGGAGCACGACCTCGGGCGGTAAGCGGGTGCATCACACACAGAGTCAGTTTGGTTACCTGCCGCACGGGTCACTATTTGCGCCTGAGACAGTTGTGTCGGCAGGTGTGACGCCGCGCGTTCCACGCGACCGGCGCGGCGCGGAGCGTGGCTCGCGCGACCTCGCGGCTGGTTGGGCGCCGCGAGCGGTCGCTTTCGCCGCGTTGCCCGGGTGGATCCTGAAGCGACACGCTCGGAGGCCTCCGGCCAGGGTTAGCGCATCTCAGGTGTAGCCAGCGAGTCTCACCCTGTTGGGATGATGCGCACACGGAAGCGCGCGGGATCTCCGCGCTGCGCACGTAGCGCTGGGGGGTCGTGATGTGCGGCTTGTGCGTGCTCGACTTCCAGGCCAAGCTCGTCGCGGCGCTCGCACCGTACACCGAGTCGGGAGGCACCGCGGCGGCGTTCGTGGCCGACCCCGGCGAGACGATCAGCCCGACGATCATTGATTGGGTCGAGGCGTACGTCCCTGACCAGATCGGCGAGGGCAAGTACCTCCCCCACCTAACCGTCGGCGCAGCCAAGCTCGAGGACCTGGCGGTGATCGAGGCCGAGCCCTTCGCCGTTCGCGCCGCGGGCGTCGCCGTCTACCACCTCGGCAACAACGGCACCGCCCGCAAACTCCTCAAGGGATGGCCAGTGACGAGCAGCGCGGTCGCCGGATCATCCCCGAGCTGACCGCCCGTACGCAGGTCGGTGGGAACTTCTCGCACGACCTCTGAGGTACGAGGCAAGGCCAATCGCACGGGCGCCTTTAGATCAGGAGCAGGACAGCGCGTACTGGTCGCTACGACCCGGGTCCCCGGCGACCCCTGACCGGCAGACTCGTGTCGGGCCGTCGGGGATCCCGCGGGCCCAGGAGGTCGCTTGCGAGGGTCGGCGCGATGGGCGACCGATGAGGGCCAACCGGGCCGGTCTTCTCAGCTGGCGCGGAGCTCGGCTTTTTTCTTGACGCCCTTGAGCAGGTTGTTGATCCCGGGCTGCACGAGCGCTGCCCAGACTGCGGCGGGTACGAGAAGCTTGGGGATCGAGTCGACCTGCCATGTCAGGACGGTGACGGCGCCTTGTGGTGCGAGGTCGACGATCGCTGTGTGGCTTTGGACGGGGACGCCGGACAGCATCTTGTAGGCGAACCGGTGCGGCGGGTCGCCTTCGCGCTCTAGGGTCGACGAACGAAGCGCGGTCATGTCCGACTGGCCTTGATGATCGGTCAGCACATCGAAGACGACGTCGACGGGCGCCGCGATCGATGCCCGCAGGGTGAAGGTTGGCCACGCGAGCAGCCTACCGGGGCGTGGTTTCCGCTCTAATCTCGTTGGCAACGGGCATAGCGACGCTGTGATGGCGGTCCTGTTCCTCGCCTTCGGGGGTGAACCTGATTGCCCAAGGGATCCGACCGCTGACCCTGAGAGACCGCCGTCAGACGTCATCTGCTTCGGGTGATGTCCGGCCCAAACGCGAGCCCTACCGTCAGGGTTCTATGAGAAACCGCCCGAACGTCCTCGTCATCCTGACTGACCAGCAGCGCTACCCGCCACCCTACGAATCGGCCGAACTCGCGCAGTATCGCCGCGACCATCTCCCTGGCGTCGAGAGGTTGCGCCAGAACGGCGTGTCGTTTCGCCGTCACTATCCGATGGCAGCGGCCTGCGCCCCCAGCCGCGCGTCGTTGCTGACTGGGCAGTACCCCTCGTTGCACGGGGTCACCCAGACGGACGGTTGGCGAAGGCCGCAGACGGCGCGGACATGTTCTGGCTCGCGCCGGACACCGTGCCGACGCTCGGGGATTGGTTTCGCGCCGGCGGCTATCGCACGTACTTCAAGGGCAAGTGGCACGCTTCGCACGCGCACCTCGATGCCGAGGACGGCGACGGGTTCCTGCTCTCGATCAACGACGACGGCGAACCGATTCAGGAGAACATCGAGAAGTACCTAAAGGCGGACCTGCTTGACGACTACGGCTTCTCGGAATGGGTGGGCCCAGAGCCCCACGGGCTCGGCAAGCACAACATGGGCACGGTCAAGGACCCGTTTACCGCCGACGAGACGATCGCGCTGCTCAAGCGTCTCGATGCAGACACCACCGACGAGCCGTGGCTGTCGGTCTGCTCGTTCCTGAACCCGCACGACTCCTCATTCTTCGGTGTCGTCGCACTGATGCAAGGGCTGCGCTACCACCCCTCGCAGGTCCCGCACGTCGCCCAGTCCCCGACGCACAAAGAAGACCTGTCGACCAAGCCACGCTGCCAGCAGAGCATCGTGGACCTGTGGGGCAGGATCGCGGCGCCGCAACCGTGGATCGAAACGCACCTGAAGTTCGATTACCAGGTGCAGGCCACCGTCGGTGAGCAGATAACCCGGGTGCTGGACGCGCTGCGCGGGACCGACGCCTTCGAGAACACGATCGTGGTCTTCAGCTCCGACCACGGCGACATGCAAGGCGCGCACGGCGGCTTTCACGAGAAGTGGCACTGCGCCTACGACGAAGCGCTGCACATCCCGTTCATCATCTCCAGCCCTCTGCTGCCCGGCGGCGCCCGCGAGCTCGAGATCCCGACCAACCATGCCGATCTGATCCCGACGCTGCTCGGGCTGGCCGGCATCGACCAGGACGATGCCCTCCAGGAACTGCGGACCGGGCACGCTGACGCTCGTCCGCTGGTCGGACGCGACCTCGCGGACGCTGTCCGCGCCGTCCAGCCGACGGCTTCCTCGGAGCCCGTCCTGTTCACCACCGACGACGAGATCAGCGAGGGCAGCGCCGGTGGTGCCAGCCCGGTCGCGGGGGTCGTACGCCGCTTGCACATGGCCAAGACCGTCGAACAACCCAACCACATCGAGACCGTCATCGCTGAGATCGACGCCGACGGCGAGCCACACCTGATCAAGTTCTCGCGCTACCACGACAACCAGCAGTTCTGGACCGTCCCCGGCGAGCGCGACGAGCGCCTCCGCGGGCGCCACACGGACACCGTCACCGAGCCCGAACCCGACGAATACGAGCTCTACGACCTCACCAAAGACCCGATCGAACAGCGCAACCTCGCACACCCCAGCAACGCCGACGACAGCTCCCGCGCCCTTCAGCAGATCATGCTCAACCTGCTCGGCGAGCAAATCGCAGCCAAACGCCTCACGCCGTCAACCAGGGAAGTTCCCGGCTATCGGCCGCCCGCAAAACCAGTGACCGGCTAAACGCGGGACCCCGGGAGGCGAGCGGCCGCCGGAAGCAATGCCACCCGCACGCGACCCATGTGTCGCGGCGGGGTCGTGGTCTCACCCATTCGGGGTGATGACGCCCTCATCTGGTTGCGGCAGCGTGGGCAAGCGGCTTCAGCTCGAGACCGGCACGCTGGGCCAACGAAAGGCAGACATCGATGACAGACCCATCGCTAGATGAACTCGGTCCCGTTGACTACGTCGTCGTGGAATTCCCGGCGGGCGCCAGCAACTTCACCGGCGAAATGGCAGCCGAGCTGCTCGCGCTGGTCAACTCCGGAACGATCCGCGTGATCGACGCGCTGATCCTCACCAAAAACCAGGACGGCAGCGTCGACGCGAGCGAGCTCTCCGACCTGGCCGAGCTCGGAGAACTACAGGCACTCGAGGCCCAGCTCGCGGAACTGTTGGCCGAGGAAGACGTCGAACACCTAGCCGCCGCGATGGAGCCGGGAAGCACCGCCGGCGTGCTCATCTGGGAGAACCTGTGGGCAGCCCCATTCGCCTCAGCAGCACGACGCTCAGGAGGCCAAGTGATCGCCAACGGACGAATCCCCATCCAGGCGATCATCGCCTCGATCGAGGCCGACGAAGCACCCACAACCGCAGGAGACTGACAATGCCCCTCAGACCAGCACGCGCAGGAAGAGTCGGCGTCATCCGCGCCCCAGTAGCCAAAACCGCAGTCGTCGCCAGGGCCGTCACGCCCGGCCCAGCCCCGGTCGCAAAAACAGCGGTCGTGGCCGCCGCCGTCACACCCGGGCGCCGCCGACGGATCTAGCCTCCATCCGACGTATCGATTCGTATGCCGAACCGACGAACGGCTCGGTTGCGCGGCCGCGTCGTCTCTTCAACGAGTACGCGCGCTGCCGGGGACCAGGGCGCAACCGACAAGCCGGTAGGAATCTCTGTTCGCCAACAGGAGGACCCAGGCGCTCGCTTTGCCTGCGTGAGGAGTAGCCGTGGTCGGCGACCGCCCCGCTCCCGCGGAGACCTCCTTTGCCGCGCCGACGAGCATTTCGGCGCGCCTCGCGATGGCCTCCCTTTGCCCGGCAAAGGCGACCGGCGGCGACTCGCTGTGCCGAACGAGCTCCCGGCGGACGCTGAGGCGCCCTATCCGCGCTGAGCAGGTCGCAATGCGGCGGGGGCCGGGCTGCCCGCGGCCGCGGCAAAGGAGGGACTTGAGATAGGCGTCGACACGGGCGAAGTTGTCGCTTCAGGATTCGC
>CAVWFJ010000015.1:0-257460 GCA_963754055.1 uncultured Solirubrobacterales bacterium | reverse complement strand
ATGCTCGCGATGGAGTTGATCCCGGCGATACGGGCGCGCATGTCGGCGCTCGACGATCAGCGGGGCAAAGCGCTGGCCAGCGGACGGCGGGCCGCCCTGTGGCGCGCGCAGCAGTACGCGGCGCGGACGAGCCACACGGTCGAGGACCTGCGGCGCTACTGCCTCGAGTCGATCCAGGCCCGCGCGTTTCTGGACGAGAGCGATGAGAACGACTACCTGCGCGGATACCGCGAGGGGTTCCAGGCCGTGCTCGGCGAGATCCGGCGGATCGAGACGCGCACCGCCGGCCGATGAGCGCAACCCACTACACTGGCCCGCGCGCCGGAGTAGCTCAGTCGGTTAGAGCAGCGGAATCATAATCCGTGTGTCGGGGGTTCGAGTCCCTCCTCCGGCATCCGTTCACGCCAAATAGTCCTTGACGGCCTCGCCGGTGTATTGGTTGATCGTCCCGAACTCAACGTACATGCCCTTGACCACTTTGCGTACGGGAAGCTTGTAGAGCGGGTCCTGCTCAGACTGACCGAAGTTGATCGTCGCCGGTCCTGAGAAGATGTACGGTGAGCCGTCGGAAGCTTTCCGGATCGTCGTGTCGACCCGCTTGCGGTAGAGCTCCGCGACCTGCGGGCGATCACCAGTGCCGTCAGGCAGGATCCGCAACCCAATGATCGGGTAGAAGTCGAAGTCGGACTCCTCGCCCTGTTCTTCGAGCGGACCTACGATCGCTGTCACCAGACGATGCCCCGCGGGACGCTCGACGGTGCCCAACATCAGTCCCCGTCCCAGCTCCTGCTTGAGCTCAATCTTTGCGAGCTTCTTCCCGTCCGCAAGCACCTCGCGTCCGGCGGCGAACCATTCCTCGGTGCCCTCTCCGAGATACACCACCCAAGGGTAGATGTGAGGATCACCCTCGTACAGCACCGGAATCAAGGGCGCCATTTCGCTATAAGCACCCCCGCCTGTGCCGAACTCATAGCCGCCATTGAGAAAGCACACGACCTGCGGTGGATCGGTCAGCGGCGACAGCTCCGGTGGCAGCAGGTCGAGCACCGGCTCGAGGTCGGTTTCGTAGATGACGACGATCGACTTCGAGTTGAAGACCTTCCAAGGGAAGTGCGGATAAAGCGGCGTTGCGGCCGGTTGGTTGCTTGGCAGGGCTGTGACGTCCAAGCGACCTTGGCGTGATGTCGCGCCTACCGAGTGTTCAGTTGCACTCATGATGTCTCTCCATGCTGATGATTAATGTAGCTGTGCAGCACCTCGGCATCGAGCTCGTCGACCGTGCCACAGGCCATGTAGTAGCCACCGATCACCCTCCTCACCGGAAGGCGGTGGAGTGGATCTTGTTCGGAGACGCCGTGCGTGACGCTGGCCCGGCCCGAAAAGATCATCGGCGTGCTGTCGGATGCCCGCTCGAACGTGATGGGCGCTTTCTTTCGAGTCAACTCGGCGATCCCAGGGCGGCGCCCAGTGCCGTCCGGAAGCAAGCGGATGCTCACGACCGGTGCATACGCGAAGTCGTCCTCAGCGAGCTGCTTCTCGAGCGGACCGACAGTAATAGTCTGAATCGGGTGCCCCGCCGGTCGCTCCGCACGGGCGTGAATCAGACCGCGGCCCAGCTGCTGTTCGAACGTGATCCGGGCCAGCTTCTTGTTGTCGCCGAGAAGTTCACGGCCGGCTGCGAACCACTCCTCGGTTCCCTCACCGAGGTAGACGACCCACGGGTAGATATGCGGCCCTCCCCTGAACGACACGGGGATCAGTGAATTCATCTCGGTGTATCCGCCGCCCGCCATCCCCAAGTGAAAGACGTTGGAGACGACGACGATCTGCGGCGGGTCGGTCGCCGGTGTCATTTCCGGGGGAAGCAAGTCGAGGACCGCATCGAGGTCTGTCTCATAAACAGCCACGACTGACTGTGAGGCATACACGGTCCGGGGGAATCCGGTGTACAGCGGACTCGCCGCTGGTTGAACTGACGCCATCGCTGAAACGTCGAGTCGACCGGCCTGGATCGGAACGCCATCCGCCGAGGGCGGGATCATATCTGCCTCCCTTCGGGTCGAGGCTAAGCGGTGGCTCCGAGGTCGATCTTCATCATCGAGCCTGTCGTGTACCTCGCGTCATCAGAGGCGAGAAACAGCACGAGTTTCGACACGTCATCAGGATCAACCCACGGGAGGGGGATCGCATTCATCGCGGACATGGTGGCGAGGGAGCCTTCCTCGGTGGGGTCGTCCGGGTTCATCAGCTTGTAGGTCGCGTCATTACGGATCATTTTGGTCCCGACGCCGTTAGGCACCACCAAGTTCGCGGTCACCCCGTACCGGCCGACCTCTCGCGCAACGGTCTTGATGAGGCCGGCGACGCCGTGCTTCGCAGCGACGTAGTGACCGACATTTTCGTATCCGATCAAAGAGCAGACGGACCCGGTGGCAATGACTCGCCCATACCCGCGTTCGATCATGCCGGGGAGAACGACGCGAATCGTGTGGAAGACGCCTTTTAGGTTCACGTCGATCATCTCCGAGAACATCTCCGGGCTCTGTTCGGCGATCGGTGTGTGGCCGAAGATCCCGGCGTTGGCGACGACGATGTCGACCTTGCCATGCTCCGCGACAGCACGATCCGCGAAGGCCTGCAAGGCGGGAAAGTCACGGACGTCGACCTCATCGGCTAGGACGGACGCGCCCTCGGCCTCGCACAGGCGAACCGTCTCCTCGAGATCAGCGGTTGTGGCGCCCTCGTATGGCGTGGAGTCAACCTCTGCGCAGATATCGACGAGCGCCAGGGCAGCGCCCTCGCGGGCAAAGGCAACGGCGTGCGAGCGTCCCTGGCCTCGGGCGGCTCCCGTGATGAACGCGACCTTTTCATCAAACCGACTCATCCTTACTCCTTCGTTCAATTAGAGCGACTTCAATCTGAGAGGCGTTCGGCTCCCGGGTCCGGGAGCAGCTCCGACATCCATTCGGGCTCTTCGAGCAGTTCGCAGACCGTCCCGAGGAACATGGCCGCCGGTGCACCGTCGAGTGCCCGGTGGTCGCAGGACAGTGAGAGCGCGATCTGGGGGGTGCCGTTGCGCTCGACGAGTCGACCGGTGGCCAGGATGGCCGCCTGCGGCGGGATCACCAGGGCCCGAAATCGGTCGATCCCGTAGGGCCCGAGGTTCGAGATCGTGAACGTGGCCCCGAACAGCTCGACGCCGCGCAGGTGGCCGGCGGCCGCGCCCTCCCGGAGCCGCCGTCGCTCCGCCGCCAACTCGGCGAACGTGCATCGATCCGCGTTCCTGATAGCCGGGCTGACGAGCCCGTCCGCCAAGGCAGTGGCGATCCCGATGTTGATTTCAGGGTGCTCGATGATTCCGTCCTCGTCGAAGCTTGCGTTTACCGCGGGGTGCGCGCGGAGAGCTCGCGCGGTGGCAGCTATGAGTAGGTCCTCCCATGATGCGGGCAGACTCCGCGCCCGCAACCGGTCCCGCACGGCCGAGGCCTCGCCGAGCTCAACCCAGCGCTCGAGGGTGAACTGTGGGATCTGCGCGCTGAGGCCCATCGATGCGACGATCGCTCGCCGCATCTTGGAGAGCCCTTTCGGCTTTTCCCGACCGTCCGAGATTTCGCTCATCATCTTCTTCCTGACCTCCATGACGGAGGCGAGTCGTTGCCGAACCAGCGACTCGCGCGGCCTTCACTGAATCGGTGACGCAGAGGTTCGCAGCCGCGAGCGCTAAGACGGGTCAAACCGCCCGACAGCTATGACTCACCAGTGCTATCGGTGGACAACCTACTAAAAGGCTTGCGCAGCCGCATTCGTTTTTCTGCGCCGGCAACGGTGTGCGGCCGCCCAATATCAAGCGACTCGTCGGGGCGGCGAGTCGGCGGGGCGCCCGCGCCGGGCCCGCGCGCTTAACTTTCCAACAACAAACCGATTTGGTACGATGGCCCCCGCTTTTCTACCAACCGTTTGGTAGAGTTATCTGCTTGCGATATCCGTGAGAGGGGAGTTGCATGCCGTCAACCCGTTCTGGGCCTGACCACGCTGGTCGGGTCGTAGTTGGCCGTCTAGCGAGCGAAGGCACGGCCAAGCGCCTTTTCCGGCGCTCGGCCATCAGAGAGCGCCCGTCACCGAGGCGTGTCGGAGTGATCCTGGCCGTCGCGGCCACGGCGGCGATTGCAGTCGCGGGGTGCGGCAGCAGCAGTTCATCGTCGAGTTCAGCGTCGGGTTCAGCGTCGAGCGCAAGCGGTGCTGCCACCAGCGCTGCCGGCGGCAACGGCAAGACGATCAACATCGGCAACATCACGTCGTTGTCGGCAGCCGGCGGAACCTTCAACGGCTTCAACGCTGGGGTGACGGCCTTTTTCAAGTACTACAACGCCCACGGTGGCGTCGATGGTTACAAAATCAACCTGACCTCATTCGATGATGCGGCCGACCCGGGCAAGAACGCTACCGACGCCCGGACGCTGGTCGAATCCGATCACGTGATAGCGATCGTCGGCGAGGCCAGTCTCGCCGACGCGGCAAGCCAGAAATACCTGGAAGGAGTAGGTATTCCTGCCATCGGTGGCTGGGCTGCCAGCAGTGCCTGGGGTCCGCCGGCGACCAACATGTTCGTCAGCCTCGAGGGGCCCAACACGCCCTACTGCCCGCTGTGGTCCTCCGATGAGGCAAAGGCGATGGGCATCAAGTCGATGGTCAACGTCGCCCAGGCGTTCCCGAGTGCAGTTCAAGACGGCGTCTGCCGGCTCGCCGCAGGCAAGTATCAGGGCGTCGCGGCCGCCATCGCGAGCCCGCTTCAGGCGTCCGTGACGGCGGTGGACTACCGTCCGTACGTCCAGCAGGCGATGTCCGCCAATGCCGGAGCGATCTACTTCTCCACGACCGCGGCCGGGCAGATCGCCGGCATCACGGCGGGCCAGGAGCTCGGGTACAAGGGGCTCTACATCGCGACCCAGCCGTCGGGGCTCACCCCGGGCCTCAAGTCACTGGGATCGGCAATCAACGGGCGCGTGATCACCTCGGCCTTCTCGCTGCTCCCCAACGACTCGGCCTCCGCCACCCCGGAGCTGGCCAAGTTCCAGGCTGGGATCAAGCAGTACGAGCCGGCATATACGACCGACATCACCGCGGTGAGCGGGTGGGCCGCCGGCAAGGAGTTCGCCGATGCGTTGACGGCTGCTGGGCCCAACAGCAAGGCGCTGATCAGCTGGCTCTCGAAGCAGACCGCGTACGGCTTCGGCGGGCTCCAGGGTCCGATGAACTACACGCTCGGCAGCAGACCGAACCCCTGTACGACGCGACTGGTGCTTGAGAACGACGCGTTCGTACGGTCGCCCGTGGCGGCAAAGGCTCCGGGCTTCAACTGTGGGGTTTTGATCAACCCGAAGACGGGAAAGCCCTTCCCGAGCTAGCGGCCCGGTGACGGCGGACATGGCGAAACCTGACCGTGTCCGCCGTCGATGGTCGCCCCGAGCAACGACCCGCGATTGCGTGACCAGAGGCTTGTTCCTGAACAGTGACTGCCCGGCGAGCACGACTGCGCTTGGGCTACCTGGGCGCCTGGTGTTGCGGGTGTCGTTGTTTCTGCCCAACTCTGGTCGAGGTCTGTAGATGCTCAATCCCACGCTGCTGATTTCCGTCATAGCGACCGCGATGGTGTACGTGCTGTCGACTTATGGCCTGCTCGTGACCTACCGGGTCGCCGGCGTGTTCAACCTAGCCTTCGGCTACCAAGCCGCCCTCGCCGCGTTCCTCTACTGGCAGCTGAACGTTCAGTGGAACCTTCCGGCGATTCTCTCCGCCGCGATTGTCGTGTTCGTGGCGGGACCGTTGATGGGATTCGCGATTCAGCGGATCCTGTTCCGCAGGCGCCGCGAGGTCTTGTCGTCGATCATCCTGACTCTCGGGCTGGGGGTCTTCATCAACGGGATCATCCAGGTGCTGTGGAACTCGTCCGTAGTGCGGACCGTTCCCTCAATCTTCGGCTCCGGGTTCTGGCGGATCGGGTCGACGTCGATCCTCCACAACGATGTCGGCGTGATCGCGGCGGCGACGGTGATCGGTCTGCTCGTCTGGATTCTGCTAAACCGCAGCCGCTTGGGCTTACAGATGCGAGCCGTGGTGGACGATCCTGAACTGGCTGGCTCGAGTGGCATCCCCGAGAGCCGTGTCAGCGCGGTCGCTTGGATTATCGGCTCCATGCTGGCGGCGGTAGGTGGGATCCTGCTCGCTCCGGAGTTGAGCCTCGACGTCGACCTGCTCACCGGCCTCGTCGTCAACGCGTTCGCGGTGTTTGCCTTCGCTGGAATGAAAGACCTGCGCCTCGTCGTCGTCGGTGCCCTGCTGCTGGCCTACTTGCAGGGGATCGCTGACAAGTATCCCCACGCGTTTGCTTTCCTCGGAGGCGTCAGCGCAAGCGCGGCGTTGCCGTTCGTGATGCTCGCTGTCGTCCTGCTGGTCCACCCAGCAGCCCGCCAGACGGTCCGGGTGATCGGCGGCGGGATGCAACGGCGGCTTCGCGCCCGGGCCTCCGGGAACGTGTCCGTCGCGATTGCGCTTACCGTGGTACTCACGGTCGTCGCGGAACTACTCAACCCGGTCTGGGCGTTCACGGGTGAGCAGGTCGCATGCTACGCAATCGTGGGGCTCTCGCTCGTGCTGCTGGTCGGCGCCTCGGGCCAGATCTCTTTGTGCCAAGTCACGTTCATGGGCCTGAGCGCGGTCATGCTGGGCAAGCTAACGGGGCACGGCGTCCCCTTTGGCGTAGCCCTGCTCGCCGGAGTCGCCACCGCCGCGGTCGCGGGGATGCTGATCTCGCTCACGGCGTTCCGACTCCGCGGCTTGTTCCTGGCGCTGATCACCTATGCGTTCGCATACGGCGCCACGTATCTCGTCTTCGGCAACCAGCAGATCATCAGCTATGCCGGACTGTCGGTGAACCGACCCAACTTCTTTGGCATCAACATGACAGACGACCGCAATTTCTTACTGTTCATTGTCGTGATTCTGATCATCACGATTCTGTTCGTCGGAGCGCTCCTGCGGGGCCCGTGGGGACGGGCGCTGCAGACACTCAGCGCCGGCGACTCCGTTGCCAGCGTCTCCGGTCTCCCCGTGCGTGGCTGGAAAATGTCGGTGTTCACCGTCTCGGCTGCGTTGGCCGGCCTGGCCGGCGGGCTGTTCGCGGCGGTCAACATTACCGTCACGGGCGACTCGTTCACGGCGTCGCAGTCGATCTTCGTACTCGTCTACGCCGTTGTCGGAGGCATCACGACGCCGGTCGGGGCCATCGTCGCCGGTGTGATCGCGCAGGCGGGCGGCCCGATCCTGCAGCTGTTCATCTCCAATGCTGGCGCCTGGATATTCGTGCTCTTCGGTTTCATGGCCATGGATACGACGCTCCGATATCCGGCGGGGCTGGGGGGCCTGCTACCGCAGAAGCTCCCCGGTGTGAGCGCCCTGGGGCGTCGACTGCGCAGGAGCCAAGCGCCGCCGAGTGGCCAGGACGCGGCGCTCCCAATCACTGGAGGAACGCGATGACCGACGCGGTGCTGGACGTCCGCGAGGTAACGTTGACGTTCGGTGGCCTGGTCGCCCTTGACGGCGTCAACCTCCAAGTCAAACCGCAGGAGATCCACGGGATCATCGGACCGAACGGTGCCGGCAAGACGAGCGCTTTCGACATCGTCACCGGGGTCTACCGGCCGTCGAAGGGCTCAGTTTGGTTCGATGGCGAGGACATCACGCGCTGGAGCCCCCACAAGCGCACCCGCGCCGGCCTCGGCCGGTCCTTTCAGACCGTAGGGCTCTCGCCGGGGCTGACAGCTCGCGACAACGTCCTGGCCACGATCGAAGCGATCGAACGCGTCAGGACGCCCTTCCCCCGGCGAGCCGCCTCGCGTAATAGGCGCGCTGAGGCCGACGAGCTGCTCAGGTTCTTCGGGCTGGATGACGTGGCGTACACCCAAGTCACCGACCTCCCGCTGGGGGTCACGAAGCTACTCGAGATGGCGAAGGTATTCGCCGGCCGTCCGAAGGTCGTTCTCCTCGATGAGCCTTTTGCCGGACTGACGACTGAAGAAGCCACACCACGCGTCGAGCTGATCGCAGAACGCCGCAAGCTGTCGAACACCGGCGTCGTCATCGTCGAGCACGACGTGCCGTTGCTCCTCGCAGTGTGCGACACGCTGTCCGTCCTTGACGCTGGCAAGGTGGTTGCCTTTGGTGACCCACGACAGGTGATGTCGGACCCCGAAGTACGCGAGGCCTACATGGGCGAGGTCCTCGAGGAAGCCGCGACATGAGCGGAGAGACGATGCTCAGCGTCGATAACCTCGAGGTGCGATACGGGCCTTTGCGCGCGGTCCGGGGCGTGACGTTTGATGTCAGAGAAGGGGAGGTCGTTCTCCTCCTCGGGGCTAACGGCGCCGGCAAGTCGTCGTTGCTCAAAGCTCTGATCGGGCTCGTGCCGATCGCTTCGGGCAGCGCGACGATGGCCGGGACCGTCCTCGCGAAATTGCCGGTCCACCGGAGAGCCCAGCTCGGTCTCGGCTATCTCCCCGAAGGTCGTGGCGTGTTCCCGACCATGACCGTCGAAGAGAACATCTCGGTTGGGCTCCGCTCCGTCGGCGATCGAGACCGTGCCTTTGACCTCGCTTACGCTCTCTTCCCGGCGCTATCCAACCGTCGCACGCAGATCGCCGGGTCGATGTCCGGCGGCGAGCAGCAGATGCTGTCGCTCTCCCGCGCGCTGGCCGGCCAGCCAAAACTGCTTCTCCTCGACGAGCTCTCTCTCGGGTTGGCGCCGCAGATCGTCTTGCAGCTCTTTGCCAAGGTCGCGGAGCTGCGCGCGTCCGGCATGTCGATCTTGCTCGTCGAGCAGTTTGCCCATGCGGCGTTGCGGATCGCCGACCGGGCCGGCGTCATCGTCCGCGGCGAGATGACCCGTTTCGCGCCGGCGTCAGAGCTAGCTACGCTCGATCCCGACGAGCTTGCTCACCTGTACTTCGGAACCGACGAGACGAACGGGTCGGCGGCTCTCAAGGGGCCGATGCCAGAGATCGAGCAGTGAGTGCCAGACACTAAGGACAGCCACATCCAGTTGCAACCAAAACACCACCAACGGAGCCCACCGTGAGCATAGAGGTTGACGCCCCCCCAATCGTGCGCATGTACGAGCAGATAAAGCGCATCCGCGAGTTCGAAGAGAAGTCGATCTCGCTCTTCCAGGATGGGATCGTGCCAGGGTTCACCCACGTCTATATTGGTCAGGAAGCCGTGGCGGTTGGGATGTGCCACTCCTTGCGGCCACAGGATCGCGTCGCCTCAAATCACCGTGGCCATGGTCACATCATCGCCAAGGGTGCAGACACCCGTCGAATGATGGCTGAGATCCTCGGCAAGGAGGAGGGCTACTGCCGCGGGATGGGCGGTGAACTCCACATCATGGACACATCCATCGGGATCATTGGGGCGAACGGGATCGTCGGCGCCGGAATCCCCATCGCCGTAGGTGCCGCGTTGGCCGACCGCCTCGCCGGGACCGATAACGTGACGCTCTGCTTCTTCGGCGATGGCGCGACGAGCGAGGGCTACTTCCATGAGGGCATCAATCTCGCCTCGATCTGGAGCCTTCCGATCGTCTTCATATGCGAGAACAACCATTACGGTGAGTTCACCGCCGCGGTAGATGTTGTCTCCGGCAAGATCTCCGATCGTGCGATCGGCTACGGGATTCCTGGTGTCAACGTCGACGGTCAGGATGTGGTTGCGGTCAGCGAGGTCGCCGCCACCGCGATCGACCGCGCGCGCAGGGGTGAGGGCCCCACGCTGATCGAGGCCGACACATATCGGTGGTACGGCCATTTCTACGGCGAGGACGCTCTCACGGGTGACTACGAATATCGGAGCAAGGAGGAGATCCAGAGCTGGAAGGACAACCGAGACCCCGTCGTGCTCGCTCGTCAACGCGCGCTCGCCGAAGGCGCTGAAGAGGACGAACTCGATCGGATCGACGCCGCGGTAGACGCCGAGATGACACGAGCGGCCGAGTTCGCGATCGCCGGAACCTTGCCGCGCCCGGAGCAGGCGATGGACTACCTCTTCTCAGTCAAAATCGCCGATCCGGCGGGAAAGGTCCTCTGACCAATGGCGATCGTCACCTATATCCAGGCCCTGCACGATGCCATCGACGAGGAGATGGACCGGGACGGCAGCGTGTTTGTCATGGGCGAAGACGTCCAAGCGGGCACCTTCGGGGTGACCAGTGGGCTGGTGAAGAAGTACGGACCGGAGCGGATCCGTAACACACCGATTTCCGAGGCGGGATTTGTCGGCGCCGGGTTGGGGGCAGCCATCGCCGGCGCTCGTCCGATCGTCGAGATCGAATTCGCGGCCATGGTCTATATGGCCTTCGATCAGCTCGTCAATCAGATCGCCAAGACGCGGTACATGAGCGGAGGACAGCTCACGGCTCCACTCACGATCCGCACCGCCGTCGCAATGGGATTGTCGGCCGGCCCGCAACATTCCGACACGCCGCACGTCCTATTCACACATCTGCCTGGACTCAAGGTCGTCGTTCCGGGCAGCCCGCGTGACGCGAAGGGTTTGCTCAAGACCGCGATCCGTGACGAGGACCCCGTGATGTTTCTTGAGAACGTCATGCTTGCCGGGACCAAAGAAGAGATGCCCGAAGGCGAAGAACTGATCCCGTTCGGGGTCGCGAATATCCGCCGTACGGGAGACGACATCACTTTCGTTGCTCTCGGCACCGGCGTCCCACACGCGATGGCGGCTGCCCAGAAACTAGCCGAGCACGATATCTCGGTCGAGGTCGTAGACCCGCGTACCACTGTGCCGATGGACTGGGAGACAGTCTATGCCTCGGCACGCAAGACCGGACTCGTCGTGGTGATCGACGACGCTGCGCCGCTGTGCTCGTGGGCCAGTGAGGTCGCCGCTTCAGTGAGCGAGCACTGTTGGGATGACCTCAAGGCGCCGGTCCAGCGTGTAACGCGGTCCAACACCCACGTTCCTTTTAGCCCGCCGATGGAGCAGTACATCCTCATCAACGCTGACAAGGTTGAGGCGGCCGCACGATCGCTTCTCCAGATCGCGGCATCGGCATGAATCGCGAGGTCAAGATCCCAAAGTGGGGTCTCACGATCGAGAAGATGACCATCCTGGAATGGCTCAAGGACGTCGGAGACGACGTCGCCGAGGGTGAGGCGCTCTGCGAGGTGGAGACCGACAAAGCGAACTCCGAGGTCGAGGCCCCCGTCGCCGGGAAGCTGATCGAACACCGCGGTGAGGTCGGCACGGAGTACATGGTCGGCGACGTCATCGCCGTCATCGAAACGGAGTAGAAACCCACCGGAAGGCCGCCTCAGGCGAGAAACCGGGGCGATCGCTCTGAGGCCTGCCACTAACGATAGGAGAGGTATGAGCAGAAGGTTCGAGGGAAAGGCGGCGCTGATCACCGGCGCCGCCCGCGGGCAAGGGCGCTCACACGCCCTGGCCCTCGCACGGGAAGGAGCCAACGTGGCGATCTGCGACATCGTCCAGGACATCGCGACAGTGCCCTATGGCCTCAGCGCCCAAGCCGATCTCGACGAGACCGTCTCCCTTTGCGAAGGCGAGGGGGCGAAGGTCGTCGTCGACCGAGTCGACGTCCGCAACTACGGGGAGGTCAAGGCCTTCGCGGATCGAGCGATCGCCGAACTGGGCCAGATCCACGTCCTGATCCCGAACGCCGGAATCTTCACCTTCGGCACGCTGACGGAGATGTCGGAGGAGCAGTTCGGCGACATGATCGACGTCAACCTCAAGGGGGTCTGGCACGCCGTAAAGGCCGTCGTGCCGCATATGGCCGAGCACCAGTATGGACGAGTCGTGATCATCGGCTCATCATCCTCGTTGATCGGTTATCCCAATGTCGGCCACTACACGGCTGCTAAGCACGGCGTCCTCGGACTGACCAAATCCCTCGCCGTGGAGCAGGCGGCCAACGGGATTACGGTCAACTGCGTCTGTCCGACCGGCGTGCGTACGACGATGCTGGAAAACGAGGCGGCCCGCGAACTCGTGAGCCCGGATAACCCCACCCGTGAGGCGGCCATGGCCGTATTCCAGTCAATGAACGCGATCCCTCGGCCATGGCTGGAACCCGAGGACGTCTCCAAGCTCGTGCTGTTCCTCGCCTCCGATGACTCGATGTACATGACCGGCGGTGAGGTCAAGATCGACATGGGCCTGACGGCGACCTAGAGCCACGGTCATGCGGGTCAAGGACAAGCGAGTCATCGTCACCGGGGGCGCTTCGGGAGTCGGCGAGGCGTCGGTGCGGCGCTTTCACGCCGAGGGAGCCCGCGTGGTGTTGGTCGACCGTGACCACGAACGTGGCGCCGAAATCACTCGTGAACTCGGCGGCGGCGTTCGCTTCCATGCAGCGGATGTCGCTGTCGAGGCCGAGATCATCGCTACGGTGGCGGAGGCAGTTCGATGGCTGGGCGGGCTGGACGTCCTGCACAACAACGCCGGCATGGTCGCGGGCTCCTCGGCGGTCGAGACCCAGGTGGGCGACTGGGATCGCGTACACGACGTGAATCTCAAGGCGCCGTGGCTTTGGAGCAAGCACGTCCTGCCCCATCTAGTCGCCGCGGGTGGCGGGGCGATCGTGTTCACGGGTTCGACTTCTGGCATGGTGGGTTACCCCGGCGCGATCGCATACACGTCCTCAAAGGGTGGGCTGATGAACCTGACCCGGTCACTGGCGCTCGAGTTGGCCGAGCTGAACGTGACCGTCAATACGGTCTCGCCCGGCCATCTCGACACGCCGATGACGCGAGGCTTCCTCAGTGACCCGGGCGATCCGACTGCCTTGGAGCGGAATCTCGCCGCACATGCACAGACTGTTCCGATCAAGCGGCTAGGGTTGCCGGAGGAGGTCGCGGCGTTCGTGGTGTTCCTTGCCTCGGACGATGCCCGATTCTGCACTGGCGGGGTCTACCCGTGCGACGGCGGCGTCACGGCAGAGTGAGAACAAACCGAGAGGGAGTGCTGCAATGCAAAAGACGGCGAGGTTGGTTGTGACCGGGGAGGACGGGAAGACGCGCATCTCGGAGACGACGGTCGACTTCGTATCCGTATCAGATGTCTCTCCCGGCGGCGTGTTTCAAGCCGCGCCCCTCGGGTCCAGCGACGCTGCCCTGGTTCATTTCGAGGCTGACTTCTCCTGCGACTTCCACCATACGCCTGGCCCCACCTGGATGTTCGTCATGGCCGGTCAGATGGAGATCGAGGTGAGCGATGGCGCCAAGACCGTAATCCGCCCTGGAGACGTCATCAAGCTCGAGGACTCCGACGGCCAGGGCCACCGGAGCCGCGTGCTGGGAGGCGAGCCGGTTCTGGTAGCGACCGCTGGCTACAGCGCGTAGCGCCGCCGGCGGCAACAGTGCCCGACGAACGAGATGGAAGCGAGAGGAAATGATCGAGCCATACACTGCCGTTGCCCTATCTCCCCGTGTCTCGGCGTGCGAGAGTCGAGATGATTATCTGCGGAACATCCGTCACATCAGCGGCTTTATCGACGTCGCGCACGGCATGGCGGCGACCGACGGGCCCCCGGTAAAGCTAATCGTGCTGCCCGAGGGGGCGTTCCAGAGCCTGCTGGTCGGCTTCAACGGCGGCAATCGAGCGGCCGAGGCGAGGATGGCGCTTGAACTCCCCGGGCGCGAAACCGAGCTGCTTGGCGAGAAGGCGCGAGAGTTGGGACTATTTATCGCCGGTAACGCATACATGGTTCGTGATGATGACTTCCCCGACCGTTACTTCAATTACGGGTTCATCATCGACCCCTCTGGCCAGCTCGTCTATAAGCGCGCGAAGCTTCAGGTCGAGCCGTTCGAGCCGGAAGTCGTCGCATCATGCATGCCTCACGATGTGTTCGACAAGTGGGTGGAGGTCAAAGGCGGCGGCGACGCGATGCAGGCGTTTTATCCGGTCGCCGACACCGAGATCGGTCGGATCGGGATGATCATCTGCATGGAGGGCGGCTATCCCGAGATCGGTCGGGGGCTCGCCCTCAACGGTGCCGAACTGCTCCTGCGCCAGGTCTACCACGACCCGTATGTGTCAAACGGTTGGTGGGAGTTGCAGAACCGCTCGTTTGCGATGAACAACAACGCGTACGTGGTCGCCCCCAATCTTGGACCACAGAGCTTTGGCTTCGACGCTCCGACCTACGATATCGGCGGCGGCAAATCGATGATCGTCGACTACCGCGGCCAGATCATGATTCAGCGCGAATACTCGGCTTCGGATACGTTCGTGAGCGAGTGCCTCGATATCGAGGCGCTGCGCCGTTACCGTGGCCAGAATGGGTTCGGACGGTGGTTCAAGGACATGCGCATGGAGCAGTTCGCGCCGATCTACGAGCGGCCGATCTATCCCAAGAACCAGTACCTCGACGAGGCTCCGACGGAGGGGTGGGGAGAGCGCGAATCGGGAGTGTTGGCCGAGAACATAGCCCGCTTGCGGGAACGCGGCGTTCTCACTCCCGCCGGGGACGGGGCTGGCGAGGATCGAGATGACGCAGCTGAGCACCCTCGCAATGGTGACGCTCAGACCGCCGCGGTCCGCGTCCCCTCATAACGTCCTAACTGTCCGTCGCCTCCGAAAGGATCACTCGCAAGATGCTCTTCAACCAGTCTCGTGCCCTGGCGAAGATGGATGAATACAAAGTGGACGCGCTTGTCGCCGCGACACCACGCAACTTCTACTACGTGTCCGAGTACTACGCCTCGGTCACACAGTGGGGATTTCTGGAGAACATCGGAGCGGCGATCGTCCCCCGGGACCCGGGCAAGAGCCCGACCTTGGTCTTGCCTGAGGGCTTGGTCGGTGGGCTGCTCGCCTACCCGACCTGGATGCCGAAGATCCGTCCGACGGAATTCATGAACACGTCGATCATCGCACGAGTCCCGGAGCCGGTCCGGCTGGATCCGCTGCAGGCCGATGTCGAGCAAATCTATGCCGACAAGGAGATCGGGTATCCCGCCGATAACGCCGTGATCGCGACGGCTGAATCGCTGCGGGATCTGGGGTTGACCTCCGCCACGGTCGCATTTGACGACCTACGCCTCGGGTACCACGTCCAGCGCGAGTTGCCATCGCTGAAGGTCGTTGACGGAATCGACCTCATGCTCGACATTCGAAAGGTCAAGACGGCCGAGGAAATCGAGCGGCTCCGGTTCGGGGTGAAGATCAATCAGGAAGCCGTGGATGCAGTGATTCCCATGATCAAGCCCGGCCAGGTGTGGGGAGAGTGCGCGCAGGCCTATCGCGACTCGATCAATTCCCACGAGCATGCCAAGGTCCTGGCCCCAGAGAAGGCGCTCCAGTTCGGCGCCGAGTACGAGGGCGAGTACTACCCGGACGTCCTCGTGGAGTACGACAGTCCGTGGAAGGTCCATGATGGTCGGCCGATCATCTTCGAAGTGTGGGGAACCTACAAGGACTATGCGTTCGATTTCTCTCGCACGGTTCACGTCGGCGAGCCGTCGCAGGAATACCTCAACCTATGCACCGAGTTGGTCGGTGCCTGGCGGGAGGGAGTCGAGGCACAGCTGAGGCCCGGTATCAGTACTCATGATCTGTTCAAGTCCGCGGATACCATGGTCGCGCAAACCAACATCCCGACCCCGAAGAAGACCCTGCCGTTCTTCCACTCGATCGGGCTCGACATCATCGAACAGCCCAATGGCTATCCCTCGCTGGGGCGACTCAAGAGTTGGGAGGTCGAGCCGGACATGGTCATCAACTGTGAGCTCCTGTACTTCGGGCACACGATCGCGCCTTACCACATCGAGAGCACGTTCCTCATCACCCGCGACGGAGCAGAGCTCCTGCAAACCATGCCCGAGGAGCTCCAGGTCCTCACATAGTATCGACAGCGAAGGGAGAGACGACATGGAGGCAGTGTTCGTCCATACGGACGCTAAGGTCCGGGAGATTCACCAGGTCACGTACGACTTCACCGGTGACGTCGTATTCATCACGGGGGGAGCCCGCGGCCAAGGCCGATCGCACGCGCTGGCGTTCTCGAAGGCGGGCGCAAACGTCGTATTGGTCGACACGCACGGAAAGCTCGACAGCATGTTCTATCCCCTGGCGAGCCACGAGGAACTCGACCAGACCGCCGCTGACTGCCGCGCTTTCGGCGTGGAGGCACTCCCTATCACCGCCGATGTCCGGGACGGCAAACAGGTAGAAGGGGCTGTGCACGCGGCGATCGAACGCTTCGGAAAGATCGATGTCCTGATCTGCAATGCCGGCGTGGCGTCGCTGTATGAGGTCGTTGAGATGCCCGAGGAGGCGTGGGACGACCTGATCGACACCAACCTGAAGGGAGTGTTCCTCGCAGCGAAGTACGTTGCGCAGCGGATGATCGGCGCGAAGTCCGGCAAGATCATCTTCACCGGGTCGATCCACTGCTTCACCGGCGTGCCCGCTGCCGCTCATTACGTTGCCGCCAAACACGGTGTCTCAGGTCTTGCCAAAGCGCTGGCCCTGGAGTTGGCGCCGCATGGCATCACCGTCAACTATGTCTGCCCGACCGCCGTGAACACGATGATGGTCGAGGCTCTACTCGACCCGCGGGTGCCCGAGACCTTCGGCGAGCGAATGGTCGGCCTGACCGGTTCCTGGAATCAGTTGGAGGAGGGCGCGCCACCGCTGGAGCCGATCGAAATCACGCAAGCGATGCTCTGGCTCGCGTCCGATTCGTCGGACTTCGTGACGGGAGCGCCACTGATCGTCGATGCGGGCTTCACGGCCAAGTGAACGCACCTTCACATTCAACAGCCATTAATACGACCTAAGGAGTGGCCCGCGATGTCCCAGCCCGAAGCTGAGGTCGATACCTATTTTGCTCCGCCACGCAGAGAGTCAATGCTCAAGCTCGTCTATCTCCTGCGGCGCAAACCGGGACTGAGCCTGGAGGAGTTTCAGGAGCATTGGCTGGAGCGCCACTCACAGTTTGGCCTGCGAACGCCGGCTGTCCGCCGATATGTTCAATACCACACGCTCGCCAATGATCCGATTCGTGAGACGCTGGCGCAGGCAGCGGACGGCCCGCTGGTGGATTCCTACGACGGCCTCGCGATCGCGTGGTTCGATGACGTCGAGGCCATGCGCCACGCGATGCAAGGCGAAGATGTCGCGGCGGCGCTGGAGGATGAGAAGCACTTCATCGATCACAGCCGGTCGGTGGCGATCCTCACCGACGAATACGTGATCGTCGAGCCAGTCGGTGCGGGACCAATCGTGCTCGTCGAGTGCCTGCGCCGTCAGCCGAGCATCGATCGGCGAGCGTTCAGCGAGCGATGGCTCCATCACGGTCATATCGGTCGCCAGGCTCATGCCCGTGGCCTACTTGCCGGCTACATCCAGAACCACTCCCTGCCCGAGGACGACGCGCGCGTAGCCGAACTTGATGATCTGGGCTCGAGCGATGAGGGTTGGGACGGCGTGGTGACTGCCTACTTTCACAGTACTGCTGTCGCGAAAGAGCTGTTCCAGGATCCCCTCGCCTCGGAGACCGCGTACGAGGATGAGCGGACCTTCATTGACCACAGCAGAGGTCTCTATCTGATGGCACGTCGGCACGTCATCAAGGACTTGGTCCGCTAGAAGTTTGGGGCCGCCACTCTGGTGCCATCAACGCGGACCGAGCAGCTCCGGTGGTGTGTCGTGGGTTGAAACGGCACCATCGGCTTCGATGATGTAGACGTGCTCCATGTGGCACGGGCCTAGATAGCTGCCGAAGTAGAGGCAATCGAGGCTGATCACCATGTTTTTCTCGAGAATGAAACCCTCTACTCCCCGTAACCCTGGGTCGGATACGGATGCGGATACTCAAGGCGCTGCGCACCTCGGGAACGACCCCAGCTTTGCACAGCCGGCCCATGTTTCAACCGAGTTTCAGATTCGACCTCGCAATTGGGGACACGATCGGTTAATGTCAAGATTGCGGGTCGCCGGTTTCGGTTCGTGTCGGAGTAAAAGCCTGCGATGGCGGCGACTCGCCCACGATCAACCAAAGGTGCGAGGCGATGACGAAAACTTGGAATCAGTCCGCTGAAGGCGTCCGGGAGATCCGCAAAGTGCGCTGGGACTTCCGAAACACCGTTGTATTGATCACCGGTGCCGCCCACGGCCAAGGCCGGTCGCACGCCCGCACATTCGCCCGGGCGGGCGCCGACCTCGTGATCTGCGATCTGCCGGTCGGTACTCGCCTTCCCGGGGCAGCGTACGAGCTGGGGGACCGCGCGCAGCTCGACGAGGTGGCCGAAGCATGCCGCGCAGACGGGGTTCGCGTGCTGGCGGTTACGTGCGACGTCCGCGAGAGCGCTCAGGTCAAGGCGATGGTGGCCGAGGCGATCAACGAGTTCGGTCGTATCGACGTGCTGGTCAACAACGCGGGGCTAGCCGGCGTCCGTGAGGTGGTTGACATGCCCGAGGAGGAATGGGACACGCTCGTCGACACGAACCTACGCGGGATCTTCGTATGTTCGAAGTATGTGGCCCGGGAGATGATTAAGGCGGGTAAGGGCAAGATCATCAACACGGCGTCGGTGAACAGTTTCGTCGGCTCGCCGGGGAGCGCTCATTATGTCGCCGCGAAGCACGGCGTTGCTGGCTTCTCGAAGACCCTCGCGACCGAACTGGCGCCCTACGGCATCACGGTCACCTACGTATGTCCGACGGCGGTGAATACCCCCATGGCCGCGATTGTCAGCTCTGAGCACGTTCCCGCCGATCACGGAGAGCGGCTGGCCGCGATCAACGGGTCCTGGAACATTCTTGATGAGAAACAGGCGCCGCTCGAACCCGGCGAGGTCTCGCAGGCGGTGCTATTTCTCGCCTCGGACGCCTCGAAGTACATCACCGGCGTCCCGCTCCTCGTGGACGCCGGTTTCATGACGAAGTGAGCGTGTTCACCGCGGTCGGTTGTGCATGGTTGCGGCTGCGGTGACGAGAGCCTCCTGCCCCTCCCGGATTGCGTCGGAAGCATCCCGCGGCGCGACTGCATCGCCGATCATCACGGTCGGGAGGTCGCTCAGCTCGGCAGCCAGCGAGTCCCCGGCCGGCGAGCGCGGGGAGGAGCTCACCACGAGGTCAGCCTGGAGCGTCGCCCGAACGCCGCTGTAGACGTTCACGGTCGCTAGCGTCGATCCGTCGAATTGCGTCACTGCGTGGTCGGTGAGAAACCGGACGCCACGCCGGTTCAGTTCGCCGTAGAGCGTGAGGAAGGTCGCCCCGTCGAGGTCACCACCGACGACGGGCAATGGTGTGACGATGGTGACCTCAACCGCGCCGCGCATTGATGCCTCGAGCGCCGCCGTCCACAGTGGTGGTCCGGCGGCGCCTTCGTCGGCTAGGGCCACGCGGGCCGTTATAGAGCTGCCGACGAGGAACGTGTCCAGGTCGATTGATCCATCCACGCCGGCAGATGCGGTCGATCCGCAGGCGAGCACGACCAGCTCGGGGTCTTCGGCGCGGACGTCCGCAGCGGTGGCCGTGTGCCCGGCGCGGATGTCGACGCCGAGGCGCTCCAATTCAGAACCGAGCCAGTGCAGATACGGGCGCCAACCGTCGCGCCCGCCGGTCCCTGCCGCAAGCATCAGTTGGCCACCCATGGTCGGGGCGGTTTCGAAGAGGGTCACCGACCGGCCGTCCTCGGCGGCGGTACGGGCTGCCTCCTGTCCAGCGATGCCGCCGCCGACGATGACGACACGGCCGCCGGGGCCGGTCGTCGGACGTCGCTCACCATAGCCGGCGACGGGATTGACAGTGCATGAGACGGGCAAGTTCTTCTGCGAGTTGCCCACACAGAGCTGGTTGCAGGCGGTACATGGCCTGATGCGCTCGGGATGACCCGCAAACGCCTTGTTGGCGATGTCGGGGTCGGCCAGCAACGCTCGCGCCATGCCGATCAGGGCCGCCTTGCCTTCGGCGAGGATTCGCTCGGCATGCTCGGGTCGACGGATGCCGCCGAACGCGATCACAGGGAGCGCGGTGGCTCGCGTCGTCCGCTCGATCGCCGACTCGGCGAAGCCTTCGGGGATCGACATCGGCGGAACCGTCATGTGGACGCTGGCGAACACGCCGGCGTCGCTGGACAGATAGTCAACCAGCCCGGAAGCCTCGAACGATCTGGCGAACTCGATCGCGTCCTCGACGCCATAGCCGCCGGGCAGATACTCGTTCAGCCCCAGCCGAATCCCGACCGCCACGTCCGGCCCGACGACCTCCCGAACCGCCGAGGTGACCTCGAGCACGAAGCGCATCCGGTTCTGGACAGTTCCCCCATACTCGTCTTGCCGGTCGTTGGTAAGCGGTGAGAGGAACTGGCGGAGGATTCCGTCGTGTCCGACCTTCAGTTCTACCGCGTCGAAGCCGGACTCGGCCATGTGGGCGGCGCCGGCGACGAAGTCACCGAGCACACGAGTCATATCGTCGACGTTCATCGGCTTGGCGGTCTCGCGAATCGCCGGATCGGGCAACCGGGATGGTCCAAGGAGCGGAAGGCGATTGGCCAGCGAGGACCCTTGGTTGCCGTAATGGGTCAGCTGGCCACAGATCTTCGCACCCTCAGCGTGAACTGCTTCGACAACGCGCCGGTACGCCGGCACCACGCGCTGGTTGGAGGAAAGCACGAGCGGCGCGCCCATCATCCCGTCTCGCGAGACAACCGACGACTCGACACAGACGAGAGCGACACCGCCGCGAGCTCGCGCCGCGTAGTAATCGACGTGGCGATCCGTCGCCACAAGCTTACCCCGCTCGGCATAGAACAATCCGTGGGGAAGCAGCACCAACCGGTTGCGCAGACGCATTGGCCCGAGCGTGACTGGCGAGGCGAGAAGTGGAAAACTCACCGTGTCCATCACCGTTCGGACCCTAGATCGCCCACCCAGAATTCATCAATCCATGAGAAAGACACCGCGTCCATGGATCCGACCGGCTTCCAGATCGTTGATCGCCTGGTTGATCTGATCGAGCTCGTAGTGCTTTGAGATGAGGGGATTGAGGTTGAGCTGACCATTCATATACATATCTAGGTAGAGCGGCATGTCCTGCCGCGGGCGGCTCGTCCCGTAGGTGCAGGCCATCAGGGTCTTCTCCGAGGTGCTCAGCTCGATGGCCGGCAGCCTGACCTCAGTCCCTATCGGCGCGACGCCGATGCCGACGATCGTACCGTCGATGGTCGCCATGTCCCAGGCCTGGCGAAACAGCTGGGGGATGCCGACGGCTTCGAATATGTAGTCCGCGCCCAACCCACCTGTCATCTCCTTCACCTGCTCCACAGGATCGCCCGTACCTGGATCGAGTGCATCAGTCGCGCCAAATTCGAGTGCGAGCTGACGTTTCTCGGCGACCGGCTCGACCGCGATGATTCGGGACGCGCCTGAGATCCGCGCACCTTGGACGGTGGAGAGCCCTATCCCTCCACAACCGATCACGACGGCCGTCGATCCAGCGCGCAGCTTGGCTCGGTTGAACACGGCTCCCAGCCCGGTAACCACGGCACATCCGACAAGAGATGCAATGTCCAGAGGCACATCCTCGCGGATCTTGATGACCGATGCCTCAGCGACGATGATGTTGTCGGCGAGCGTGCCGAGGCACGCGAATTGTTTGAGTTCCCGCCCGGAGCCGTCGGCCATGCGGTGACGTCCGTCGGGATGCAGGCCGCTCAGAATCGCAGCAAAGCCGGTCCGGCACGTGCACGGCAACCCCTTGGTGCACTGCTCGCAGGTGCCGCAACTGATCGTCGCCGAAAGCAGAACGTGATCCCCTGGCTTCACAGTGGTGACTCGCGATCCTACCTCCTCGACCGTTCCGGCACCTTCATGTCCGATGACAACTGGGATCGGGAACGGGAAGTTGCCGTTCTGGACCGCGACGTCGCTGTGGCACAACCCTGATGCCTTGATGCTGATGCGAACGTCCTGGTCGCCGAGAGCACCCAGCTGGACGTCTGCTACCTCGACGTCGGAACCTGGGTCATATACCACCGCCGCCCTCATCGGATCACCCCCACGGAATCGCGAATCACCGAGGCGACATCACGGATCGCCTCGTCGGCCTCGGGCAGGAAGTTCACCATCATTGCGAAGCCGTGAGTCTGGTCGTCGTGATGCCGGACCGTCACCAGCACGCCAGCGTCCTCGAGGCGGCCGGCGTAGGCCGCGATCTCATCGCGGAGAACATCATGCTCGGAGACGACCACGTAGGCTGGGGGCAGACCCGAAAGATCGTCCGTGCGGAGCGGTGACGCATCTGGATCGGCGCGATCGCTGGCGGACGGGACGTAATGGTCCCAGAACCAGCGCATGTCGGCGCTGCTGAGCAGCGGGTTGTCGCCGTGCTCGATATAAGAGCGAGTGGCAAAGTCATGATCGGTCACGGGGTAGAGGAGGATCTGCAGGGCGAGGTCGGGACCACCGCGATCCCGGGCGCGGATCGCGCAGACCGCCGCGAGGTTTCCGCCGGCGCTGTCCCCGGCGATCAGGAGCGCGCCTTCGGTCTCATGAGCGGCCACCCACTCGAGCGCGGCGTAGGCGTCGTCGACTGCCGCAGGGAAGGGATGCTCAGGCGCCAGCCGGTAATCGACCACGACAAGTTTGCAACCGGACTCCTTGGTCAGCATCCGGGCCATCGGATCGTAGGACTCAAGCGTCCCGACGACCCATCCCCCGCCGTGAAGGTACAAGATGGTTGCGATTGGAGCTTCCTCCGGCTGGTAGATGCGGGCCGGGATCGTGCGATCCGCAGTGGAGATCTCAACGTCTCGCACGCTCCCCACCTCCGGTCCAGGCCCGAGCAACTCCGGTATATGGCTGATCTGTTCGCGCCCCTGCTCCACGGTTCCCTCGGCGATCGGGGCCCCGGAAGACAGAAACAGCTCGATCAGCTCCTGCGTCTTGGGGTGGATGGGTGCTGTCATGTCGGTGGTGTCTCCTGGTGTGGCGGTGGCCGGGGCATCGGTGCGGGCTTCCGGCGGGACTCACGGATCGGGATTCCGCTGCTCGGGGCCCACGCTAGCTGGCAGATTTCAGACCGACGTGTCGGTCACAACGGGGGCTCTCTCACCGGCGAATTCCTCCTCCGGGTCGGAGCTCATGAGTGGGACTCGTCTGCCGTCCATCGCGAATCCCTCATAGCCGTTGTCCTTGACCTTGTTGCACTGCTCGCGGTAGAACCCGACGCCGCCGACGTATGGCAGAAGAACCGCCGGTTTTCCAGGGATGTTGCGACCCATATACCATGAGTTGGCCCGCGGGAACAGCGTCGAGTTTGCAACCTCAAGACAGTGTTCAGTCCACGCTTCCTCGGCCTCAGCGGTGGGCTCGAACACAGCGACATCCCGGTCTCTGAGGTAGGACATCGCCTCCGTGATCCACTCGACGTGCTGCTCAATCGATACCACCATATTGCTGAGTACCGAGGGGCTGTTCGGCCCTGTGATCATGAAGAGGTTCGGAAAGCCGACCGTAGTCAAGCCAAGGTAGGTCACCGGTCCGTCCGCCCACTTCTCTTGGAGCGGTAACGCGGAGCGCCCGCGTATGTTCATCTGCAACAGAGGGCCAGTGACGGCGTCGAAGCCGGTGGCGAACACAAGCGCGTCGAGCTCGAACTCCCGTCCATCAGCGAGACGGATGCCGGATGGCGAGATCTCCTCGATAGGTGCTTTCCGGATGTCGACAAGTCCGACGTTGGAGCGGTTGTAGGTTTCGTAGTAGTCGATATCGACGCAAATCCGCTTTGTACCAATCGGATGATCTGTCGGGCACAGCAGCTCGGCAGTCTCCGGGTCAGTGACGGTCTCACGGATCTTGCTCCGGACGTACTCGGCGGCAACCTCATTTGAGTCCCGATTGGACAAGAGGTCGACGAAGGCAAGGAGGAGCGTGCCTCCGCCCCCATATGCCCACCGCCAGTCCATCTCTGCTTTTTGTTCTTCCGCCGAGACCTCGAGCGCCGATCTCGGGTTGGGCTGGACCGGCTGTCCGAACCCGGACTCCCGAGCCGCCTGCCGGTGCTCCGGATAGCGCGCCTTGAGGCCACGCTGAAACTCTGGATCCAACGGCGCATTGCGCGCCGGGACACTGAAGTTCGGAGTGCGCTGGAACACCTGCACGTGCGACGCCTGTTTGGCGATTTGCGGGATCACCTGAATCCCAGTCGATCCGGTTCCGATGACGCCGACGCGGCGGCCAGTGAAGTCGACCCCCCCGTGTGGCCACGCTGCCGTGTGGTACCAATCGCCGTTGAAGTTCTCGAGACCGTTGAAGTCCGGTCGGTTGGGAATCGACAGGCAGCCGGCCGCTGTGATCAAGTATTGCGCGGAGAAGCGCTCGGCTCGGTCGGTCGTGACTATCCAGCGATTGTCATTCTCGTCGAAGGTCGCCGTCGTGACCACGGTGTTGAACCGAAACTCGCCCCGGAGGTCGAAGCGATCGGCGACATGTTCGATGTACCGGAGGAGTTCCGGCTGCGTCGGGTAGCGTTCAGTCCAAACCCACTCCTGTTCGAGCTCTCGCGAGAAGGAATATGAGTAATCCATGCTGTCCACGTCGCAGCGAGCACCCGGGTAGCGGTTCCAATACCAAGTGCCACCGACGCTGTCGGCCCGTTCGAAGCCGCACGCCGTGAAGCCGTATTCACGCAGCTGATAGATCGCGTAGAGGCCAGCGAGGCCAGCACCGACAACGATCGCATCAAAGTCCCGGGGAGGTTCGCCGTCGGCCATGCGCTATCTCTCCTTTCCGGGCGCTCCGGCGCCACGGTGGGTCCCGCATCTGGTGAGCAACCGTTAGTGCGACGCGCGTGGTGGACACGACATCGTCGTCGACCAGGGCAACGATCGGCGCCGAGGTATCGAGCAAATATAGCACCGGGTGTCAAATACCACGAGGGCGATTGCGCCTCACGGGCACATCGAACCCCGAGGCCAGCATCCTATAGCTGCGATGCAGCAGTTCGAGCAAGTCCTTGTCGGGGTGGTCGACCCAATGAGTGAAGGCGGTGATCGACGCGGCGAGGGCCGCGTAGCCAATCGCCTCGGGCTCTAGATCCTCGGGCCGGCGTCGCAGGCGCCGCGCGGCGAACTCGGCCACGACCGCCCGCCATTCGGCGTAGCGCAACATCGAGTGTGCTTGGAGGGCCGGCGTTCGTGTGATCAGGGTCAGGCGGATCCGCAGCTCCGGTAGTTCCTCGTCCGGGTACGTGTTGGAGGCGACGACCGCTTCTCGCAGGGCCTCCATCAGAGGCGCCTGGGGGTCAGTCGCCGCGAACTCCATCCGGAGCCGATCCAGCACCCAAGCGAAGTCGCCCCACACGAGGTCGTTCTTGGACGGGAAGTAACGGAATAGGGTGCGCCGGCCGATCCCGAGCGTCCCCGCGATGTCGTCCATCGTGGTCGCTTCAAAGCCGCGCTCTGCGAACAGTGCAAACGCGGTTCGCGAGACCTCGGCTGAGGTCGTTGAGGGCGGCCGCCCTCGGGTGGGGCGCCCGGATGGCTCAGTCAAGGGAGCTTCCGTCGCGAACACCGGAATACATCGCCCGTCACTATCGCACTCGTGAGGCCACGTGCCATTGCATTTTGACATCCGATGCTGTAATCCTCCCATCGAGCCTGGTCCGAACACGACACAAGGAGAGAGCTCAGATGGCCGAGAAGACCGCCTTGAGGCAGGCCGACGTTACCGAGGTCGAGGCCGGCGAGCTCGAGGACGTCCCCGCCGAGCAGGTGCTGGTGGAGCCAGAGCTGCTGGACGAAGAGCTGCTGATCGAGGACATCTCGATCGACGGAATGTGCGGTGTTTACTAGGTCCGCGTCATGACGCGACGCTGGCTGACATGGGCATGATCGTCGAGCGGAGGCCGCGGTGAAGCTCGTCGATCACTTCCAGCTCGGGCTGGACGCGCCGATCTGCTTGACCTGGGAGCTCACGTACGCGTGCAACTTGGCGTGTGTGCACTGCCTTTCCAGCTCGGGTCGTCGCGACCCGCGCGAGCTCTCGAGCGCCGAGGCCAAATCGGTCATCGACGAGCTCGAGCGGATGCAGGTCTTCTACGTGAACATCGGAGGCGGTGAACCGACGGTCCGCAAGGACTTTTGGGAGCTCATCGAGTACGCGACGGGCCGCCATGTCGGCGTGAAGTTCTCGACCAACGGCTCGCGAATCAGCGCCGAGCGCGCGAGGTGGCTCGCGGCCAGCGACTACGTGGACGTGCAGGTCTCGCTCGATGGGGCGACCAGTGAGGTCAACGACGCCATTCGCGGCCCGGGTTCCTACGAGGTTGCGATCACTGCGATACGCCGACTTCACGCCGCCGGCATTCGCGGCTTCAAACTGTCCGTCGTCGCCACGCGCCACAACATCGATCAGCTCGACGCATTCAAGGACATCGCCGACAATTATGGGGCGCAGTTGCGGATCACGCGCCTGCGCCCGTCAGGGCGCGGCGCCGACGTCTGGAACGAGCTCCACCCGACCGCCCGCCAGCAGCGTGAGCTCTATGACTGGCTGGCGGTGCGCGGCGAGGAGGTCCTGACCGGCGACTCGTTCTTCCATCTCGCCCCGCTCGGCGGAGCGCTCCCGGGCCTGAACCTGTGCGGCGCCGGACGGGTCGTCTGCCTGATCGACCCGGTAGGAGACGTGTACGCATGCCCGTTCGCAATCCACGACGAGTTCCGTGCCGGGAACGTCCGCGATGCTGGGGGCTTCACCCGAGTGTGGCGAGAGAGTGAGTTGTTCTCCGAACTCCGCCGCCCCGACACCGGCGGCGTCTGCGGTAGCTGCCAGTTCTTCGACACCTGTCGCGGCGGCTGTATGGCAGCAAAGTTCTTCACCGGCCTGCCTCTGAATGGGCCCGACCCGGAATGCGTTCTCGGTCACGGCGAGGCGGCGCTCGCCGAACGCGCCGATGACGGCGCCGGCGCCCCCCGCTCCACGGTTGACCATTCCATACCGGTGACGCGCCCGAGACCATGCGAGGAGAGCCCGGTCCGAGAGCTAGGGCCGGCCGAGTTCATGATTTCCCGGAACGGGTGAGCGATGGCGAGCACGAGGGATTGGTTCGAGTCGATCGCCGAAGCGGAGCGCCGCGCGCGGCGTCGGCTGCCGCGCTCGGTGTACCGCGCGCTCGTCGCCGGGGCCGAAAGTGGCGTGACCCGGGACGACAACCTCGCCGCGTTCCGTGAGCTCGGGTTCCTGCCGCGAGTCGCGCCCGGCGTACCGCCCGAGCGCGAGCTGGCCACGAGCGTTCTCGGCCAACAGCTCAGTCTCCCCGTGTTGATCTCGCCAACAGGCGTACAAGCGGTGCATCCCGAGGCCGAGGTCGCCGTCGCCCGAGCGGCCATGAGCGCCGGTACCGCGATCGGTCTAAGCTCGTTCGCGAGCAAGCCGCTGCGCGAGGTCACCTCGGCGAACCCCAAGACCTTCTTTCAGATCTACTGGGTGGGCTCCCGCGAGCGCGTTGGACAGCTCCTCGAGCATGCCCGCGAGGGCGGCGCCGTCGGGATCATCCTCACACTCGACTGGACCTTCGCGCACCGACGCGACTGGGGCAGCCCGGCGATCCCCGAAAACCTGGACCTGAAGACGATGGTCAGGCTTGCTCCTGAGGTCATCATCAAGCCGCACTGGCTGCGCTCGTTCGCGAAGGCCGGCGGGCCGCCAACACTCACCGTGCCCAATATGGCCGCGCCCGGTCAGCCGGCACCGGGCTTCTTCGCCGCTTACGGCGAGTGGATGATGACGGCCAACCCGAGCTGGGACGACCTCGCGTGGCTGCGCCGAGAGTGGGATGGAGCGTTGATGATCAAGGGTATTTCCCACCCCGATGATGCCCGCCGTGCCGCTGACGGGGGCGCCGACGCGATCTCGGTTTCCAACCACGGCGGCAACAATCTCGACGGCACGCCGGCCTCGATCCGAACGCTCCCCGGCGTGGTCGGCGCCGTCGGTGACAGGGTCGAGGTGCTGCTCGACGGCGGCGTTCGCCGGGGCAGCGACGTCGTCAAGGCCCTCGCGCTCGGCGCTCGCGCCGTGATGATCGGCCGGGCCCCTCTATGGGGTCTCGCCGCGGGCGGCGAAGCCGGTGTCGCAAACGTGCTCGAGATCGTCCGGGCAGGGATCGACGAGACGCTCGTTGGTCTCGGTCGAAGCTCGATTCACGAGCTCACGCCCGATGACCTCGTCATCCCGCCCGGGTTCACCCATACGTCCGCGACGAACGAGGCGACCTACGGGCTGTAGCGGCAGTGTGATTCCATTGATGGCATGGTTGCCGAGCAGGTTGCTGACGGAGTGCTTGTGGTTGGCGGCACCGAGCCTGCCGACGAGCGAATATCGTGGACGCCCGCGGTCGCTGGCCGCACGATTCCGGTCAACTCGTATTTGGTCGTTGAAGGAGCGGGCTGTGTGATCATCGATTCGGGCCTCCCGGCTCATGAAGAGATCGTGTTGGCCGGGCTGGAAGCGATCAGCGCCGCTGTTCAGCACATGAAACTTGTCATCACGCGCGGCGTCGAATTCGACTCCATTGGCAATCTCACTGCGATCCTACGTGCCCAGCCGGTCGAAGCGGTCTACTCCCACTTCCCGTCGGCGCCCTGGTTTCGTCTCGATCCGAGGTTCGAGGGCGATGACGATGGAGCTCGCCGCGAGGCTGCGACACCCTTCTACCCGCTGGCCGTGGACGAGGCGATTCCCGTCGCCGCTGAATCGGATCGACTCATCGATGTTCTGGAGCCATCAATGAGGCTGCTTCAGACGGCTTGGCTTTACGACGAGCGGAGCGGCACCCTGTTCACCTCCGACGCCTTCGGTTACGTGTTGATGGCAACTGGAGCTCAGTCACGCGTCGTCGACGAGGATCACGACAGGACCTCGCTGGCCGAGGTGGAGGCCGGACTGAAGCCGAAGTTCGGCTGGCTGGCCGATGCCGAGGTGACAACGACGTATAACGCGATCCGCACGACCTTCACGGAACTCGATGTGCAGGTGATCGCCCCCACCATTGGGTGCGTCTTGCGCGGCCGCTCTGTCGTGCGCCGGCATGTCGCCATGGTCCTCGAGGTCCTCGATCGATGGGGGGGACAACATGCTGTTTGATGGATACGTAGAGACCGAGCGCCTCCCGCGGGAGCTGGCCCCTGGACTCGTCTGGTTCGCCGTCTGCACATCGATCACCCACGAGGAGTCGATCGTGCACAGCTACCACTCGATGTACCTGGTTAGCGGCGCGGATGCTTCGCTTCTCGTCGACACGGGTAATCCGAAGGACTGGCACGCCGTGCAGCGCCAGCTTTGTTCGCTGCTTGCGGACGGCCGGCCCCCCTTGCGTTACGTCGTGCCTACCCACACGGAGGTGCCGCACGCCGGGAATCTCGGGCGGATCCTGGCTCTATTCCCGGACGCCGAAGCGGTCGGTGACGTTCGCGACCTGCATCTCGTGTTCCCGCGCTTCGCTGACCGCATGACTCGAGCCCGACCGGGTGACCTGGTCGAGCTCGGCGGTGGCCGGACGTTCGAGTTTGTCGGCGCTGAGATCCGCGACCTCGTAACGACGCTATGGGGATATGACGCGAGCTCACGGACTCTGTTCACAGCCGACGGGTTTGCCTACATGCACCACCACTTGGCCGAAGAGTGTGGCCGCCTCGCCGAGGAGATGCCTGATCTTCCGTTGGGTGAGTTCTCGGCCGTGTTCAACAGCTATGCCCTCTACTGGACGAAGTTCACTGACCTTCGACCGCATTTGAATCGGCTGGACGCGCTGCTGGAGCGATTCTCCGTGCAGCTGATCGCTCCGGCCCATGGCAGTCCGATCGCCGACCCCCGGCTCACGGTGCCGCGTGTGAGGGAGGGGCTGCTCGCTTACTCGCCGCTGCCGTGATCAGAGCCGCAGCTTCCCGTCAAACGTTCCGGCAGGACCCACTGACATGGAGGCCTGCCTGGCCGAGTGACGCGGCTAGCCCCCGGAGCCATTCACATTTGCCGTCGATCCCCGGGATCTCCCGCGGCACGTCGACGACCACGTCGGCGAAGCCGGCGTCGTGGAACTTCAGAGCAGCTTCGACCGTGGCCGGCCCGGAAACGCGGACGAACATCCGGAACGCGCTGGCGTTGGATCTCGCCGCCGCCCGCTCGGCCGTGAGCACCGCTCGGTGCTCGATTGCCTCCTCGAGGGGGGACGGTGGTCCATACCACCCATCACCAAGCCGAGCCGCGCGTCGCAGGGCAATAGGGCTCGTGCCGCCGAAGAGCAGAGGGATCGTGGGTCTCGCAGGCGGCGACGACTGCACCAACGGGAACTGCAGCCATTCCCGGGCGTGCTCGACCGGCTCGCCGGACCACAGCTTGCGCATCACCTCGACCATCTCCTCCGCGCGGGACCCGCGTCGGTCGAACTCCTCCCCGACCGCGTCGAACTCCTCGCGCATCCACCCGATGCCAACGCCGAACAGGAGTCGCCCACCGGACAGCACCTGCACGGTCGCGGCCGCCTTGGCGACAGCAAACGCGTTTCGGAGCGGCAGAACAAAGACGCCGACCCCGAGCCGGATGCTCGTCGTCGCCGCCGCGAGGTAGCCGAGCATCACCCACGGATCTGCGAACGGGGTGTCAGGTAGGAACCGCGGCCGCCCGGTCTCGCGGTACGGGTACTGCGGCGCGTACTCGAGGGGGGCCACCAGATGATCGGGGACGAAGATCGCATGGAACCCCAGACGGTCCGCCTCCTGGGCGAGCGCCAGGTATTGATCGAGCGGAAACCCAAAGACTCGTAACGAGACAGTCATCGCCGATCGAACTCGCAGCGCTCATCAACCAGATACGCGCCGGCGGCGGCGAACGTTTGGCCGAAGACAGGATCCACGACATCGTCATGAGCAAGAAACTGTGCCGCCCACGTCGAGTTGTCGAACAGAAGCTCAAGGTAAGCGATCTTGGGCCCCTCGGTCATCCAATCGGTGAGGTCGTACTGGCCGTCCTGGCGCAGCCGCTGCAGTTGCTGGCGGCGCGCCCAGCTCACGGCTAGCAACCGTAGCCCTGGAGCCGTCTTAGCGCGACGGGCGAGTGCGTCGACGACCCGCCGCAGCGCCACCTCGGCCTCGATGGGAGCGACCTCCGGTCCGCGGTCGAACTCGAGCAGCGCCTTGGCAAAGCTAGTCTGGTCGGTTCGGCGATCCACGAGGACCTCCTCCTCGACCTCGCAGCGGATCGATTCGCCGATCACAAGGGGGTTGTCCGCCCAGAGCAACAGCCGGAGTCGCTCACGCTCGGAGCGTCGGTTCCGCACCCAGCAACGAGGGATCTTCGAGGAAAACGATGAAGCGCCAGGCGCTCAGTGGGTGCTTCCAGCCGCCCGCGATGTCGAGTTGGGAACGTACGCGCAGCGTCGAGTACGCGAGCTGCGCGGGATCCAGCATCAGGAAGCGGCGTGAGAGTGGCACGTGCACGCCGACGTAATGAGACTCCGCCGCGGCGCGTGAGCGGCCGGGCGGAGGAAGGCCGCGCCAGATGGTCTTGCTCAACGGGGCGCCGCAGATCCGAGCTCGGCGATCAGGCCAAATTCCGGAACGAGGTAGTTGTCGAGAATGGCGCGGCTCTGCTTCAGGAACGGTAGGCAAGCCTGGGCACGGAGAAACGGACTCGGAGGTTCACCGCCATCACCCTACCCCAGACCCTCGATCGCCAGAGCTTCGATGCTGCCGAATCGCTTTGCCGTTACCTGCATGAGACCCCGAATCTTAAGTTGACATCTTCCCAATTCTCAATAAACTCAATCGAGATTATTTAGATTATTGCGAGATGCCCCGCGCTCGCACTCACCCGGTCGGTGGCTGGTCGATTGCGGGAGGCGAAATGGCGCGGTGGCGGGGGCACACGAGTCCGGGGGCGGGACGGCACCCACCCCGGATCTCTCCTCTCACGCGAGCCAGGCCGGCGGACACCGGCCTGGCCGCGTCGTTCCGAGCCATCGCGTCGACGGCGGCGGCGCCCCTGGCGCGGGAACCGCAAAACCCGTCCGCACCCCGGCGGAAGACGCGCAACTCGACAGCGGAGTAAGACGATAGCTTTACTGAAGATCGTAGCGGACGGATGCGCGCCCCAGCGCGAGCCCCTCCGCGGCCGCGCTCAGCGCGGCGACGTGGTCCTCGACCGTGGCGAGGCCAGCGCCCATTGTGCCGATCGCGACGTGGGTGGCCCCGGCTTCGCGCCAAGCCCGAACCCTGTCGGCGACACCGTCGATCCCAACCTCCGCCACCTGAACCCTGCCCTCCATGCCGAGGGTGCCGCTGTCGCGGCCAGCTGCCGCGGCGGCGCTCTTGACCACCTCGATCGCATGTTCGAGTGCGAGACCCGGCTGCACCTGTGGAAACCAGCCATCGGCGAGTCGCCCGGCCCGAGCCAGCGCGGCATCGACGCTCGCACCGATCCACACCGGTATCGGCCGTTGCACCGGCAGCGGTCGGATACCCGCGCCCGTCACGCGCTCGTAGCGGCCCTCGAAGGTGAGGCTTGGCTCGGTCCACAACCGCCGCATCAACTCGATCTGTTCGCCGAATCGCGCACCACGGTTGCCGAATCGCTGGCCCAGCGCCTCGAACTCCACCGCGTTCCAGCCCAGCCCGACCCCCAGCCGAAACCGCCCGTCGGTCAGTAGATCGATCTCCGCCGCCTGCTTGGCCACCAGCACCGTCTGACGCTGCGGCAGGATCACCACAGAACTGACCAGCTCGAGCGGGGTCAGCGCCGCGATGAAGCCGAACAGCACCATGATCTCGTGGAAGGTTGTGTCCACCGTGTAAGGGCGATCCCAGCCCGCGTGGACGCGCGGGTCGGCACCGACCACGTGGTCGTACACGGCGATGTGGCTGTAGCCGAGCTCGGTCACAGCTTGAACCCAAGCGCGCACAGCGCCCTGATCGCCGCCGAGCTCGGTCTGCGGAAACACGACCCCGACGGGCGGCTGCCCGTTCATCGGGGATTCGTCGAACGGATCGAGGAGACCAGCATCACCAACTCAATCGTACCGGTTGAGATTGGACGGCCGGCTGGTCAGAGTCATAATCCGTGTGTCGGGGGTTCGAGCCCCTCCTCCGGCATCCGATCCGCTGATGAGCGGAGCAACCCGACACGAGGAGCAGACATGACCGAGCGCGATTCGCCTTCCGGACGGGACGTGCACCACGCCCTGAACGAGCCGGCGTCGGATCCCGATCCGACCGAATGGCCCGATCCCTACGACAAGCGGCCCGATCCGCGCGACCCGGCCGCTGACGAAAGCGAGATGGACTTCGGCGACGTGCACACCCCGACCGGCGCCACGAGCACGAGCGAGCCGCAGCACGAGCTCGACCCCGAGGTAGACCCCCGCAAGGCGAACCCGCACGAGCTGAGGCGGCCCGAGCGCCGCCGCGCGGGGGGCGGCTGATCCCGCGCTACAGGCGCCGCAGCTTGTCCGGGTTGCGGACCGAGTCGATGCGTGTGATGCGACCGTCCGTGACGACGAACGAGAGCGCCGCGCGATGACCGTCGCCGCTCGCGAGCATCAGCCCGAGCCGTCCGTTGAGCTTGATCTCGATCGGCTCGTACACGGACTTGCTGAGCGCCGTCCACGCGCGCGCGACGCGGGCTCCGCCGCGTAGCGGCTTGCGCGAGGCGGTCGCGCGACCGCCGCCGTCCGACGTCCAGACGACATCGGGGTCGAGCACCGCGACGAGCTCCTCGAGGTCGCCCTCGGCGACCGCCTGCGCGAACGCTCGCACGGCGCGCTCGTACTCGTCACGCGAGGCCGCGAAGCGGGGGCTCGCCTGCTTGACGTGGCGGCGGGCGCGCGAGGCGAGCTGACGTACGGCGTCGGGCGTGCGGCCGACCACCTCGGCGACGTCGCCGAACGGCACGTCGAAGATGTCGTGCAGCACGAACGCCGTGCGCTCGGCGGGCGAGAGCTGCTCGAGCACGGTCAGCAGCGCGTAGCTGACCGACTCGTCGAGCGTCACGCGGTCGGCCGGGTCCTCCGAGGTGAGCGGCTCCGGGAGCCACGGACCGACGTAGAGCTCGCGCCGCGCGCGGGCGGACTGCAGGCGATCGAGCGCGAGCCGGGCAACGACCGTGGTCAGCCACCCGTCGAGGTTCTCGATCGCCTCCGTGTCGGAACGGTCGAGCCGCAGCCAGGCGTCCTGGACGACGTCTTCCGCCTCGCCGAGGTCACCGAGCTCGCTGTAGGCGAGCCGCAGCAGCCGGGGGCGTGCCCGCGCGAATCGCTCCGCGGCAGTCATACGGGGATCATCGCCCAGCTGTCCGTGGCCGCGCGCAAACGGGGTGCCCAGCCGGTCGCGTCGCGCAGCCGGCGGTTCGAGACGCGCTGCGAGCGCGCCAGCGGCCCCTGCTGGGGCGGCCGTGGACGCAGCGCGTCGACCCCAACCGCGGCGGCCAGGGCCGCATCGATTTCGGCGTTCGTCGCCGGCTCGGTGTCGGCTACGTTGTAGGTTCCGGCCGGCGCGCGCACCGCCGCGGCGATCGCCGCCGCCGCGTCATCCAGCCACACCGTCGGCCGGTACGCGCCGGGCGGTCCGATCGCGATCGAGGCGCGGGCGCGCGCGGACTCGAGCGCGGCCATCGTCGACCGGCTATCGGGCCCGATGAACAGCCCGAAGCGCAGCACGACGGTGTCACCGTCGAACAGTTCGCGCGCGTTGCGCTCGGCGGTCAGCGCGGTCGTCGCCACGCCGCCGTCGGCGACCGGGGCATCCTCGTCAAGCCACGCGTCGCCGCCGTCGGCGTACACGAAGGCGATCGACTCCTGCACGAGCCGCCGCACGCCGGCGGCTTGGGCGGCGCGGGCGATCGCCGATGACGCCTCCGTCCGGAGGCGGTCGTTCTCCGCCCACGCGGACGGATCGCCCATCCGGTCGGTGGCGGGGATGTGGGTCAGCAGGTTGACGACGGCGTCCGCCCCGTCGAATGCGCGGCGGAGTGACGCCGCGTCGAACACGTCGGCCTCGGCGGCGCGCGCCCCGAGGCTCTCGAGCCGCTCGCGGCCGTCCGGCGAGCGCGTCACGCCCGAGACGCCGTGGCCGGCGGCGCGAACCTCGCGGACGGCACGCCGTCCGATCACGCCCGTGGATCCAGTGATGATGATCTCGTTCATGCCCAACTGACGATGTATCCCGGCTGATCGTGACATGCCACCTCTCGCAGGATCGTCAGCATCCGTTGCTTGGCGAACGACTCATCCGCCCCCTCGAGCGTCGCGGCGGCGATCGTCCGGCATGGTGTCGGTGACGCCAGGGGCAGGATGGCCACGTCGTCGCGGGGGTGCGCGGTGGCGAGCTGCGGGATCAGTGACACTCCGACGCCGGCCGCCACCAGACCTTGGATGGCGGGGTAGTCATCGGACTGGAAGGCGACCCGTGGCTCGAAGCCGGCGCGCCGGCAGGCTCCTAGCAGCACGCGGGCGTCGGCGCACGTCCCCGTCTTGGAACCCATGATCCAGTGCTCGCCGGCAAGGTCGGCGAGGGTGACCGGGGGGGAGGCGGCGAGGCGGTGGCTCGCGGGCAACAGCGCGTGCATTACGTCGGCGAGGATCGGCTCGGACAGGATGCCGGGGTACTCGGGGCCGGTTTCCTCCGGCACTTCGAGAATCAGCGCCATGTCGGCGGTCCCAGCGCGCAGCATGGCGACTCCGTCGTCTGGATCCGCGAGGCGGAGTTCGAACTCGACCTCGGGGTGGGCGGCTCGAAAGCGAGCCACCGCGGGGGGTAAGAGCACGGCGGTCGCGCTGCTGAACGCGGCGATCGTCAGGTGGCGCCGGGCGCGTCCCGCGAGCTCGGCGAGTTCGGCTTCGGCCGCGGCGAGCCGGGCGAGAATCACGTCGGCGTGCCTGACCAACGCCGCACCCGCGCGGGTCGCCCGCACCCGACTGCCGCCCCGCTCCACCAGCGTCATGCCCGTCTCGCGCTCGAGGGCCCCGATCTGCTGAGAGATCGCCGATGGGGTGTAACCGAGGACACCGGCGGCGGCGGAAAAGCTCCCCTGGGCGACGACCTCGCGGAGCACGCGCAGGCGACGGACGTCGAGCACCGGTCAGGCGGCCGCGGTCTCTGCGCCGACCAGCCGCGTGACGCGCGGCGCAATCTCGGCTGCGAATCGCTCCATCTCGCTGACCATCGGCTGGAACTGGAACATGAATGTCTCGACGCCGATGGCGTGAAAGCCGGCGATTCGGGCCGCCACGGTGTCGTAATCACCTACCAATCCCGCGGCGGTTCCGCCGTTGGTCCCGATCCGCGCCGTGGTCTGGAAGCTGCGAAACATTTGCGCGGCGTTGTCAGTGTTGGCGAGCATCCGCGCCCGGACGTCGGCGTGTGTCGAGTCGAGCTCCCACTGCAGCGCCAGCTCGGCATTGGCCTCATCCTCGGTTGGGCGCGCGATCACGAAGGCGGGCATGCCATACCCAAGGGTCGCGGCGCTGGGTCGCCGACGGCGGGCACGCACGGAGGCGAACAGCGCCTCGACGTCCTCGGGCGGCTGACCGTTGACGAACCAGACGTCGGCGAGATCGACCGCGAGCCTCCGCGCCGGTTCGGATTCGCCGCCGACGTAGAGCAGCGGTCGCTCGCGCCGCGGGCTGAGCGGGCGCAACTGGAGCTCCTGGACCGAGAAGTGCTGGCCGGCGAAGGTGACCCGGTCACCGCGCAGCAGCGCCACCACGATCTCCAGCCACTCGCGCCCATAGGCGTAACGCTCATCGTGGGCGGGAAAGCCGATGCCGGACCGTTCGAGCTCGGGACGGAACCACGCGTTGACGACGTTGAGCGAGAGTCGGCCATCGGAAATCTCCTCGATCTGCAGCGCCTGCTTGGCCAGCACGACCGGATGGACGAGCAGGGGCTTGATCGCGACGATCAATTCGATGCGCTCGGTCAACGCCGCCAACGCCGCCGTCGCGGTCCACGCCTCGAGTTGACCCCGCTCGTCGCCCAGCGGGTTCACGGTGTGCTGGGCGACGAGCGTGCTGTGGAATCCGAGTTGCTCCGCGGCCAGCACGACATCGCGGTTGTGCGCCCACGACGAGTCGACCGGCTCCCCCGGGTAGTCGAGTGCGGCAAACGTGCCTCGGACGGGTGCCCAGATCCCGAAGCGCGGTTGGCGCGCTGGCGTCACGCGCCGACCTCAGCAGGTGCCCGCGCCGGCACGAGCGCGCGGAAGATCGTGGCCGCCTGCTCGAGCTGCTCGGGCGAGTGTCGCCCCAGGCCGCACTCGGTCGAAACGCCGAAGCTCGGCAGGAAGCGCGACGCGAGCTCGATCCGCGCCCGGGCCCCTTCGACGCCATCCTCGGTGTGGACGACACCGAGGAAGAACTCGGTCTCCGGCTCGAGCGCCAGGTCCGCGAGCGGTGCCCAGTGGGCCGGCTTGGTCCAGGTGCGTACCGTGGCCGCCTGGATCGCGTCGATGTGGCGCTCGATGTGACGCGAGAGGCCGTTGGCCACGGCCACGATCGTCGTCGCGTCGCGGGGCCAGATGTGCCGGCCGCCGGGATTGTTGTCGGGATCCGGGGGCTCGCCCATAAATGGGGAAGCGCCGAACTTCGAGTCGCCGTAGCACAGGTGGAAGGTCAAGTCGACGTCGTCGGCGACCCACGCGGCCAGGCGCGCGACGGACGCGTAGATCGCTTCGGCGTTCGGGAACGGGTTCTCGAACCAACCCTCGATCGTCGCCACTTCGGTGGGAAGGTCGAACTGGATCGCCAGTTCGTCGTGCGGGATCGCGGCCTGGATCGCCTCGACGCTCTCGCGGGTTGCCGCCTCGTAGGCGCCGAGCAGGGCGAGGCGCTGATCGAAGACCACGAACGATGACAGGGTGTTCAGCGGCGTCGGGACCGAGACAAGCAGGCGGGTGTCTTCGGCCAGCGTGCCCGCCTCCTTGGCGGCGCGCAGCTCGGCATAGGCTGAGATCGCGTCGGCGGGGTAGCGGAAGTCGCCGAACCGCACCGCTTCGGGTTTCACCCCCGCCCGCGGCGTGGTCAGGTTCGAGGGCGCTCCATCGGGTCCCGGTACGCGCTCGAGCGCCGGATTGTCGTGGAACTGGCCGGTCTGGGTGAAGACCCAGTTGGCCCGCTCGCCCGGCTCGCCGTCGGGCACGCGGGTGACACCCGGCTGCAGACGCCCGCCGACGAAGCGGAAAGTGTCGGCCACCGTTGGCTGGTTGACGCTTCCGGTGAGATAAATGCCAATCGACTCAGGCATGCTGCTGTCTCCTTTTGGTTACAGGACCTCAGTGAGCACGGAGGACGGCGCTTCGGCCAGGAGGCCGCGCGCGCGTAGGGCGGGGACGACGCCGGTGCCGAACACGACGGCCTGCTCGTCGTGCGGGTAGCCGGAGAGGATGAACTCGTCGATGCCGAGCGCGTGGTACTCGCCGATTCGCTCCGCGACCTCGTCGAAGCTTCCGACCAGCGCCGTGCCGGCGCCGCCGCGAAGCAGCCCGACGCCTGCCCACAGGTTGGGGTAGACCTCGAGCCGCTCACGGCTTCCGCCGTGGAGCGCGACCATGCGCCGCTGACCGACGGACGACTCGGCGGCGAGCGCGCGCTGGGCCGCGGCGATCGTCGCCTCGTCGGTATCGGCGAGCAGCGCGTTCGCGGCGCGCCAGGCCTCGTCCGAGTCCGCCCGCGCGACGACGTGCAACCTGATCCCGAAGCGCGGCGCGCGGCCCTCGGTGGCGGCCAACTCGCTGACCTGTTCGACGCGGCGCGCGACCGCCGGGGGCGGCTCACCCCAGGTCAGGTAGACGTCGGCGTGCCGGACCGCGACGCGCAATGCGGCCTCCGAGGCTCCGCCGAAGTAGATCGGCGGCGGCGGGTCGAGTGCCGGGGCGAGCGCCCCCTCGGCCCACAGATGGCGGCCGCGAAAGTCGAACGGGATCCCCCGCCAGGCGCCCCGGAGAATGGTCAGGAATTCGTCGGTCCGCGCATAACGGTCGTTCTTGTCCAGTCCGTCGCCGTATCGACGCTGCTCGACATCCTCGCCGCCGGTGACGATGTTGAGCAGCAGCCGGCCGCGCGTGTGCTTGTGGAACGCCGCCGCCTGCTGGGCCGCCAGCATCGGCGCCACAGTCCCCGGGCGGAACGCCACGAGGAAGCGGAGGCGGTCGACGTGCTGGCTGACCGCCGCCGTGGTGATCCAGGCGTCGTCACACCATGTGCCGGTCGGGGTCAGCACGGCGTCGAATCCCGCGTCCTGCGCCGCGCGAGCTACGGCGACCAGGCGCTCCGGCGTGGCGACGGCCCGGTTGGCCTCGAGCAGTGTCCGTCCGTCGCCCGCGGCCGGCAGGTACCAATGCAGGACGATCGACACGGGTCAGATCCCGTGCCCACGGGGAGGCGCGATGCCGTTGAGCGTGTGGTTGCCGATGTGCACGTACTTCCAGCGCGCGGGATCGTGGAGCGTGTGCACGCGCGCGTTGCGCCAGTGGCGGTCGAGCCCATGTTGCTCGTCGGTCGCCGACGTGCCGGCGAGCTCGAACACGCCGCTGGCTACCTCGACCGTAAGCTCCTGAGCGAGGGCCTTGACTGTGGCGACGGCCAGCGATGCCGCCGCCGTGTTCTCGTCGTCGAGTGCGGGCGCCGCGAGCGCGGCGTCGATCGTCGCCGCGGCGCGGGCGAGGAGAGCCTCGAGCGCGTGTACGCGCACGGTCAGCTCGCCGAACCGGCGCAGGACGTGAGGCTCGTCCGCGGCGCGTTCCAAGCCGGACTCAAACCACGGGCGCGACCGCGTGGCCACGAACGCCGCGCCGTCCTCCAGCGCGGCCCGCGCGATCCCGACGTCGATCGCGGCGTGGAGAATCTGGTCGTAGGGGGCGAAAATCGACGGCGGCCGGACCTCCGGCGCCGGACCCTCGGCCAACACGAGTTCGTCTTCGACCAGCACGCCCGCGAGCACGACGCTGCCGCTGAAGGTCGCCCGCTGGCCGAACGACGACCAATCCTCGAGCGCGAGGGTGAGGCCCTCGTCACCGGGCGCGACGAACACCGTGTAGGGGTCGCCGGCGCCGTCGACCGCCGATACCGCGATCCATCGGGCGCCCAGGGCACCGGTCGCGTAGTACTTGCGACCGCTGACCCGCCACTTGCCGGCGGCGTCGCGCTCGACGCGCGTCTGGCGGTCGGTGGAGCGCTTGGTGCCACGCTCCACCGTGGCGTTGCCGATCTGCGCCCCCGCCAACACGTCGGCGAACAGCCTCGCCGGGCCCGGCCCGTCGCTGCCGCGGAGGCCCTCCTGGACCACGAAATGTGACAGCAGTAGCTGCGCGACCGAGGGATCGGCGCGGGCCAGAATGCGGAACACCTCGACGATCGTGACCCGCGACAGCTCGGGACCGCCGTGAGCGCGCGGCACCGCGATGCCCAGCAATCCGGAGGTGGCGAGATCGGTCAGCTCGGCCAGCGGCGGGGTGCGACGGCGATCGCGATCGGCCGCGCCGTTCTGGATCGGTCGCGCGAGCGCTCGCGCCACGGCGATCGCCTCAGCGTCGCCGGAGATGCGTGGCGGTGCGTCGTCGACGATCGGACTCCGGCGCAAATCGCTGGTGCTGGTCATCCGATGGGCTCCTTTGCGAGCGGATAGCCGCGGGTCAAGCGAGACGGCGCAGCGCCATCGCGGCGCGACTTGGGTCAGCGGCCAAGCTAGACCGCATTATTGACTAAGTCAATCCACTTTAGCAAGAATAACCGTCGGTTAGCGCGGCTAACAGCGGTTGGCTAGAGAAACAGCTCGTGCCACCGGTCGCGGCGTGGGCGCGTTCGCAGACCGACCGCGGTGGCAAGCCGCGCGTAGGACGCGCGACGTTCAACCGGGTCGAACGTGTTACTCGACGCGATCACCTCGTCGGCACCGGTCTCGGCGACCATCGCGGCGATCCGCTCGCGGACCCGGTCGGGGCCGCCCACGACGTCGGCGCGCCGGTCCACCTGCACCTCGGCGGCGCGCTCGCGCTCGCTCCAGCGGTGACGCAGCGCGTCCCCGACGCTCATCAGCGGTCCGGGGTGGCCGGCGCGGTGCCTCACGAGCGCGAGGTGCCACGGCAGCGCGAGGGCCTCTGCATGGGCGTCGTCCTCGCCGACGATCACCTTCAGGCCGAGGATCGCGTGAGGACGGTCTCCCGGCCGTGCCGGAATGAACTGATCGCGATAGAGCCGCAGGGCGTGGGTCACGACATCGGGATTGGTGTACGCCGCGAAGCCGTAGCCGAGCCCTTTGCGGGCCGCGGTCGCCGCCGACCCCGGAGTCGAGCCGAGCAGGAACACGGGTGGCAGTGTCACGCCGGCCGGACCGGCGCGAGCGCCCGTGTGCGGGCCGTTGGCGGTCCCCGCCAGCGCGCCTCCGTAGGCGAGCAGCTCGTCGAGTTGGCGGTCGAATCCCGCGCCGTGAGCGTTGTCCTGCGGCCGACCGAACGCCCTCACGGTGGCCTCGTCGGTGGCGCCCTCGGAGCGGCCGACGCCGAGGTCGATGCGGCCCGGGTGGAGCGCCTCCAGGGTGAGGAACTGCTCGGCGACGTGGATCGGGCGGTGGTTGGGGAGCAGGATCCCGCCCGAGCCGATCCGGAGATGCTCGGTGGCGGCCGCGGACGGCGCGATCAGAACCTCGGGCGCCGTACTGGCGACGCCGCCCATCGCGTGGTGTTCGGCGATCCAGAAGCGGTTGTAGCCGAGCGCGTCGACGTGGCGGGCGAGGGCCACGGTGTCGCGGATCGACTGGGCCGCGGGCGTGCCGGCGCGCGTCGGCGCTTGATCGAGGACGGAGAAGACCGGCGCGGCCATAGGACCAGACTGTACATATCTTTTTCAATTGAAATTGTCTAGATTGGCGCCATGCATCTTGCGGTGGCGCTTGACGGGGCAGGTTGGCACGCGGCCGCGTGGCGCGAGCCGGGGGCCGGCGCGACCGGGTTGTTCGGCGCGGCCCACTGGTCCGAACAGGTGCGCGAGGTCGAACGGGGACGGCTCGATTTCGTCACCTTCGAGGACTCGCACCGACTGCAGTCGACGCTCGCTGACGGGCCCGATCGTCGAACCGACCGGGTGCGGGGGCGGCTCGACGCGATCATGGTGGCCGGTCGCGTGGCGCGGCACACGCGCCACGTGGGGATCGTCCCCGCGGCCAGCACGACCCTCACCGAGCCCTTCCTGTTGTCGACCCAGATTGCGACGCTCGACTTCATCACCGGTGGCCGCGGGGGTTGGCTGTTGCAGGTGCCGGACGCGGCAGGCGATGGGGGATACGTCGGACCCCGACCGGTGCCGGCGGTCCCGGAGCGGTTCGAGGAAGCGGCCGAGCACGCGTCGGTGGTGCGCGAATTGTGGGATAGCTGGGAGGACGGGGCCGAGATCCGCGACACCGCCACCAACCGGTTCTTCGATCGCCGGCGGGTCCATCACATCGATCACGTCGGCGCGCGCTTCAGCGTCAAGGGACCGTCGATCACGCCGCGACCGGTCCGCCGCGATCGCGCGCAAGCTCCGCCTGGATTCGCTCGCGGCAGAGCACTGCCGCCCCCGGCCGCACGTGTTCGTCGGGACCCCGGCCGACTTGGCCAACCAGCTGGTCGGGTGGGTCGAGCTCGGTTACGACGGCTTTCGCCTCTGGCCCGGCACGATTCCCCACGACCTCCACGGGATCACCCGCGCGCTCGTCCCCGAGCTCGTGACGCGCGGCGCTTTTCGTCGCCGCTACGAGGCTCAGACGTTGCGCGGTTTGCTCGGTCTCGAGCGGCCGCCGAGCCGCTACGGGGCGGTCGCGCTCCAGGCCAGATGAGCGATGACCGCGCCCGGCAAGCAGATTCATCTCGCGGCCCACTTCCCAGGCGTCAACAACACCACGGTGTGGAGCGATCCGCAGGCCGGGAGCCACATCGAGTTCGAGTCGTTCGTTCATCTGGCGCGGACGGCGGAGCGGGCCAAGTTCGACTTCTTCTTCCTCGCCGAGGGCCTACGGATGCGCGAGCACGCGGGCCGGCTGCACGAGCTCGACGTGGCCGGGCGCCCCGACAACCTGACCGTGCTGGCCGCGCTGGCCTCCCTCACGGACAGGATCGGGCTGATGCCGACGATCACCACGACCTATCACGAGCCCCATGAGCTCGCCCGCCAGCTGGCCTCGCTCGACCACCTTTCCGAGGGGCGTGCGGGGTGGAACCTGGTCACCTCGGCCGATGCGTTCACGGGTGCGAATCTCCGCCGCGGTCCGTACCTGGCCTACGAGCAGCGCTACGAGCGCGGGCGCGAGTTTGTCGAGGCGGCCAGCGCGCTGTGGGACTCCTGGCCGGCGGGAGAGCCGCGCGCCGACGCGGCCTCGGGCGCCTTTCTCGAGCGCGCTCCGGTCGGTGGCTTTGCCTTCCAGGGAACCCAGGTCGAGCTCGTGGGCGACTTCACCGTGCCGCGCTGCCCGCAAGGACGGCCGGTAATGATCCAGGCCGGCGACTCGGAAGCGGGACGCGAGTTCGCCGCGCGCTACGCCGACGGGATCTTCACCCGCCACGGCACGCTGGAAGCGGGGCAGAGGTTCTACGCCGACGTCAAACAACGGCTGGCGCGCCATGGACGTGCTCGCGATGAGCTGCTGATCCTGCCCGGCGCCACGTTCGTGCTGGGCGACACGGACGCAGAGGCGCGCGAGCTCGCCGCTCACGTGCGCCGCCAGCAGGTGAGCGGCCCGCACGCGATCATGTTTCTGGAGCAGCTCTGGAACCGCGATCTGTCGGCTTACGATCCCGACGGGCCGTTGCCGGATGTCGATCCGGACCTCGACGCGCCGGTTCGTGCCCAGGGCAGCGCCCAGGCACGAAGCTTCAACCGGGAGGCGGTGGCCACCGCCAAGCGGTGGCGCGAGCGCGCCCAGGGCGAGGGCCTGTCGATCCGCGAGCTCGTCATCGAGATGACCGCGCGGCAGACATTCGTCGGCTCGGCGGCGACCGTCGCCGAGCAGCTGAACGCCCACGTGCAAGCGGACGCGTGCGACGGCTTCATCCTGGTTCCCCACATCACCCCGGGCGGCCTGGATCGCTTCGCCGACCAGGTGGTGCCGTTGCTCCAGGAGCGCGGCGCCTTCCGGGCCGATTACGCGGGCGTGACGCTGCGCGACCACCTGGGCTTGCCCGTGCCCGCGGCGTCGTCATGACAACACACGAGGCACCAGCCGTCGATGGCGGGCCGGAGTCGCCGGCCTGGATAACCACCCCGCTCGCGTCGCTGCGGCTTCCCGAGATTCCCACCGCGCTGCACTTCGTGCGTGACCATTTCCCGGTTCCGGCGATCGATCCGGCAACCTGGAAGCTGAGCGTGGTCGGAGAACGGCGGCAACTGTCGCTCAGGGTCGCCGACCTTCGCTCCCGTCCCCGGCGCGCGCTGCGCGTCGTGCTCGAATGCGCGGGCCACCGGCGCACGGAGATGCGCCCCGTGCCGGCCGGGATTCCGTGGGGGGCCGGCGCGGTCGGCGAGGCCCGCTGGACCGGCACGAGCCTGGCCGCGGTGCTCCACTACGCGGGGATCCCGCCCGGAACGGTCGAGGTCGTGCTCGACGGGGCGGACCGGGGCGAGGTCGAAGGTCGCGCCGGAAGTCATCGTTTCGCGCGCAGCCTGCCGCTGGCGAAAGCGCTGAGCGCCGACGTGCTGCTCGCCTACGAGATCAATGGAGAGCCGATCCCGGTCGCTCGCGGCGGCCCGGTCCGCGCGATCGTGCCGGGCTGGTATGCGACCGATTCGGTCAAGTGGCTGGCGCGAATCTGGTTCGCCGCGGAGCGTTTCGACGGCTTCTTCCAGGCCCACGAATACCGGTTGCGCAGGCCGGGTGAGAGCGGACCCGGTCGCCGGATGACGAAGCTCCCGATCCACGCGCTGATCACCGACCCGGCTGATGCCGCGTCGGTGGCGGCGGGAAGCCGCCGGGTGCGGGGGATCGCCTGGGGAGGGGAGGGGGGCGTGGGCCGGGTGCTCGTCCGAGTCGACGAGGGCCGCTGGCGACGGGCCTCGCTGGCGCCGGCCCCCGGTCGCTATGCCCGAACCCCATGGGAGCTGACGATCGAGCTGGCGCCCGGGAGTCACGAGCTCGCCTGCCGCGCTTACGACCGCAAAGAAAACGCGCAGCCCGAGCGGCCGACGCCCGACTTAGGCGGCTACGCGAACCACGCGATCCATCGCGTACGGGTGACCGCGCGCTAGCGGATCCGCCCGATAGCCTGGCCGGACACGTGCACGGCAGCTGCGATCCACGATTCGCGCCCGTACGTGACGCGCTGGCCGAGAGGCTGCACTCCGGCGAGGAGCTGGGAGCGAGCCTCCTGGTCAACGTCGGCGGCGCGGACGTCGTGGACATCTGGGGCGGTTGGGCCGATGAGGGTCGTACGCGCGCCTGGGGGAAGGACACGATCGTCAACGTGTGGTCGACGACGAAGACGGTGTCGGCGCTCGCGGTGTTGATGCTGATCGACCGGGGTCGGCTGGATCCGTTCGCGCCCGTCATGACCTACTGGCCTGAGTTCGCGGCCGGCGGCAAGGAGGGGATCGAGGTCCGTCACCTGATGAGTCACACCTCGGGCGTCTCGGGCTGGGAGTCCACCACCTCGATCGAGGCGATCTACGACGTCGAGCCGGCCGCCGCGCGTCTGGCCACGCAGGCGCCGTGGTGGCCGCCCGGGACGGCCTCTGGCTATCACGCCATCAGCCACGGCCACCTCCTGGGCGAGTTGGTCCGCCGCGCGAGCGGCAAGAGCCTCAAGCGGTTCATCGCCGAGGAGATCGCCGAGCCACTCGGCGCGGACTTCCAGCTCGGCGCGGCGCAGACCGACCGCGAGCGCGTCGCGGAAATCGTCCCCCCGCGGCCCCCGGGCATCGACGTCGAGGCTCTCGACCACGACAGCCCCGCCTATAAGACCTTCACCGGGCCGCCGATGCGGCCCAGGGTCGCGAACACCCACGCCTGGCGGCGGGCCGAGCTCGGAGCGGTCAACGGTCATGGCCACGCGCGCTCGGTGGCCCGGATGCTCAGCGGTCTAGCGCTCGGTGGCGCGGTCGACGGGGTGCGACTGCTGTCGCCGGAGACGATCGAGTTGATCTTCGAGCAGCAGAGCCACGGCGTCGACCTCGTCCTCGGAGTGCCGCTGCGGTGGGGCATCGGGCTCGCGCTGCCCGAGACCGACACCGTCCCCTACGTGGCGCAGGGACGCGCTTGCTATTGGGGCGGGTGGGGCGGATCGATGGTCATATGCGATCTCGACCGCGGAATCACCATCGCCTACGTGATGAACAAGATGGCGCCGGGGATCATCGGCTCGGATCGCTCCGAGGCGTACGTACGGGCGCTGGAGTCCTGCTTGGATCCTTAGTTCGCGCTCGATGCGCCGCCGCGGGATGTCGCCCGGGCAACCGTGGATCAGCTCCGAACAGCTTCTGACGCAGCGTCCCGGTCGAGTAATCGCGCTGCATCAGCCCGCGGGTCTGCAACGCGGGAGCGAGATAGCGAGCGAAATCGGCGAACGCTCCATGGCCCGGCACGTCCATAACGTTCACGCCGTCGATGCCGGCACCGATCCAGGCCCCGAGCTGATCGGCGATCTGCTCGGGAGTGCCCACCAGTCGTGCCGCCAGCAGGCGGCCGGCGAGGTCGCGAAAGGTTCCGCCAGGACGGCCGCTATCGCGCAACGTATCGATGATCCCCTGGACCCCGGGCGCGTGGAGCTCGTTCACCGGCTTATCGAGGTCGACATCGCCGAGATCGACGCCGAGCTTGCCACTGAGGTCGGCGAGGACGCCCTCGACGCTGACCCACTCGATCAGCTCCGCCTCGCGTCGGCGGGCCGCCTGTTCGGTGTCGCCGATCACGAACCACAGCCCCTGGAGGAAGATCAGATCCGAGCCTTGGCGCCCGTGACGGACGGCTCGGGCGCGCACGTCGGCCACGTGAGCGGCGGCGCCGGAGGGATTGCGCGCGATCAAGAACACCCCTTCCGCGTGGCGGGCGGCGAACTCGCGCCCGGTGTCGGAGGCGCCCGCCTGGAACAGCACCGGGGTGCGCTGGGGCGTGGGATCCGGGAGGTGGGGACCGGCAACCCGGAAATGCTCGCCGCGGTGGTCGATTGGGTGGACGCGAGCCGGATCGGCATAGATGCGCCGCGCTGGATCGCGGATCAGCGCCTCGTCCTCCCAGCTGCCCTCCCACAGCTTGTACACGACGTCCATGTACTCGTCGGCTCGTTCGTAGCGGCGGTCATGGTCCGGGAGCCGCTCGAGCCCGAGGTTGCGTGCCGCGCTGGCGGCGTAGCCGGTGACGATGTTCCAGCCCACCCGTCCGCGGGTGAGGTGATCGAGCGTCGAGAGCTTGCGGGCGAAGTTGAACGGGTGTTCCTGCAACGTCGAGCTCGTGAACGTGAGCCCCAGCTCGGCGGTGACCGAGGCGAGCCCCGAGATCAGGACCGACGGATCGCCGGAGGGGATCCCGATCGCATCGATCAGCGCCTGGTCGAGGTTGCCGCGGTACACGTCGGGCGCTCCGACCGCGTCGCCGAAAAACAGCAGGTCGAACCGTGCCCGCTCTAATTCGCGGGCCAGTGACAGCCAGCCCTCGAGGTCGCGGTGATCGAGCCTCCGCGCGCTCGGGTGCCACCACAGCCCGGGTCCGTGATTGGGCAGTCCGACGCCGGTGAAGGCACTGAAGACCAGGGTGGGTCGGCTCACCGAGGCGAGCTCGGCACCCGCCGGTGGGCGGCGGCCGGGTGGTCGTCCGGCACTCGCGACTGACCCGGACCCAGCAGGCTCTCCCTTAGGCTCCGCCCCTCGTACTCGGTCCAGACGCGTCCCCGTCGCTGCAGTTCCGGCACGACGAGCTCGACGAAATCCCTGAACGTAGTCGGCGGCACCGGATCGGCGATGTTGAACCCGTCGATCTCCGCCTCGTCCATCCATCGCTCGAGCTCATCCGCGACCTGTCCGGGCGAACCCACGAAGAGTGGCCCGCCTCCACTGACGGCCACGAACTCCCCGATCTCCCGCGGCGTCCACCGGCGGGTCGGGTCGCGCCGCGTGAACGCCTCGACGACGCCGCGGATGCCCTCGGTGTCGGCGTACTCGAGCGGCACATCGAGGTCCAAGGTGGAAAGGTCGATCTGCATCAGCGCGCTGTAGCGCGCCAGGCTGCCCTCGACGCTCGCATAGCGCCCATAGTCGGCGTGCTTGGCGTGCGCCTGCGCCTCGGTCTCGGCGACGATCACGGTGGCGATGGCGAGGAACTTCAAGCCGTCGGGGTCGCGCCCACCCTCGCGCGCCAGCGCGCGCACGTCGCGCACCATGCCGCGGGCGAGTTGCGGACTGTAGGTGCTGAGGAACACGCCCTCGGCGTGGCGGGCGGCGAACGCCTTCCCGGCGGGGGAGGTCCCGGCCTGGTAGAGGGCGGGCGTGCGCTGCACCGAGGGCTCTGACAGCGCGATCCCGGGCACCGCGAAGTACCGTCCGGCGTGCTCGATCGGATGTACGCGAGCAGGATCGATGAACACGCCCGCCTCGACGTCGCGCGCGACCGCGTCGTCGTCCCAGCTCGTCTCCCACAGCTTGTACACGACCTCCATGAACTCCTCGGCGATCTCGTAACGCTCGTCGTGGGCAATCTGGCGCTCGAGTCCGAGGTTGCGGGCGGCGCTATCGAGCGCCGAGGTGACGATGTTCCAGCCGACGCGGCCGTCCGTGAGATGGTCGAGCGTCGTCATCTTGCGCGCGAACTGGTACGGGCGCTCATAGGTCGACGACACCGTGATCGCGAAGCCGAGGTGCTCGGTGACGGCGGCCATCGCGCTAACCGCCAACAGCGGGTCGTCGGTGGGCGTCTGCACCCCGTCGCGCAGGGCGGCGTCGACCCGACCCTGGTAGACCTCGAGCGGCCCCAACGCGTCGGCGATGAACAGCGCGTCGAATTTGCCGCGCTCGAGGATGCGCGCCGTCTGCAGCCAGAAGTCCAGCTCGCGGTAGCGGTGGGCCTGGCTGTCGGGGTGCCGCCACAGGCCCACCGCCGTATGGCCAACCGTCGACTGGCGGAGGCCGTGCAGGTGGATCCGCCTGCTCACGAGGTGGGCAAGAGCGAATTCGTGTAGAGGTCGTTGACCGGGGGCAGCGCGCCCTTGATCAAGCCGCCGTTCCCGAGGATCGTCTCCAGCCCCGAGAAGTCATCGTTGTTGAGGGGGCCCCACACGCCGCTCGAGTCCAGGAACGTCGGCGCGGTCGCGTTGCCCGTCGCCACGACGATCTTCTGGCTGTGGGCGAGCGCCGTCGGGTTGTCCTTGATCAGGATCTGTTCCGCCGCGGCCGGATTGTGGGCGGCGAACTCGTATCCCTCGGCCAGGGCCTTGAGCGTCCGGCGCAGTGCGTCGCCGTTCTGGGCGATCTCCGTGTCGCTGGCGGCGAACACGGCGTTGGGATAGTTGCCGCCGGCGCCGAGGTAGTCCTTGTAGGGGAACGTCCGCAGCTTGATGCCTTGAAGCGCGGCGGTGACGTCGTCGATGCCACCGAACACCGCCGTGTACTGGACCCGGTTCTTCGACAGGGCGTCGATCACGTCGGTGTCGAGCACGACCTGCTTGAAGTCGGGCTTGGCGACGCCGTCGGCATGGAGGATGGCGGAGATGATTGGCGGGTCGCTGGACACGCCGAAGCCGCCATACAGGAGCCCGTTCAACTGGGCCGGCCGGGTGTATTTGGAAGATGCCAGGACCGCCAGCGCGGTGGTGTTGCCGGCCACCAGCGCCGCCACCGCCTTGTACTTGAGCCCGTGCGCGCGGTTGATGATGACGTCGGGGGGATAGGTGATCCCGAGGTCCGTCTTGCCGCTCTGGATCAACGGCTCCGCGGGCGTGTTCGCGTACGGGATGATCACCGGATCGATCCCTTGCTGGGCGAAGTAGCCCTGGTTGATCGCGGCGTAGATACCCAGGTAGTCGACGTTGGCCGAGTAGTCGAGCGAGATCCGGACTTTCGTCTTGGCCGCGGGTGTGGTCGACGCCGCCGCGTTGGAGGGCGACGCGCTCGAGCTGGTCGAAGAAGAGCTGGAGCTGCTCGACCCGCACGCCGCGAGGGCCGGCAAGAGAGCCAGCCCGAGGACGATTCCGAGCAGTGGACGGCGTGAGGTGCGGTGCGACATGTAGTCCTTTCTCATAAAGTTGATCCATATAATAGACATGGTCCTCTTTGGGTTGAGCTCCAGCGGGAGCGCTCATGGTTCGGCGAGCGATGACTAAGGCGACACCTACCGAGCTTCGACGCGGCCGCGCGATAACGCCGGCCCTGCGACGCGTCTGGCCACCCGTGCTGGTGCTGCTCGGACTGATCGCGGTGTGGCAACTGGTGGGGACGGGGAGCAGCTATGCCTCGCTCCCCACGCCGCTGCTCGTGGTGAAGTCGACCTGGGAGGACCGCGCGAATCTGTGGCCGGCCGCGTGGACCACGACCAAAGAGGCCGTGCTCGGGGTTCTCGTGGCGATCGTGCTGGCGGTCGCGCTCGCGATCGCGATCGACTGGTCGCGCGGCGTCCGTCGAAGTCTCTACCCGCTGATGGTCGGATCCCAGACCCTCCCGATCATCGTGCTCGCCCCGTTGACCATCATCTGGTTCGGCTTCGGCCCGCTGCCCAAGATCGCGCTGGTCGCGCTGTTCACCTTCTTTGCCGTCGCGGTCGGCCTCACCCAGGGACTCGCCGCCGCCGATCCCGACGCCATGGACCTGCTCCGCACGATGGGCGCCAGCCGTCGGCAGCTGCTCGCCCGCGTCCGTCTGCCCACGGCGATCCCCCAGTTCTTCACCGGGCTGAAGGTGGCGATCACCTACTCGTATGTCTCGGCGATCGTGGCCGAGCTGGTCGGCGCCCAGCAGGGGCTCGGGGTGTACATGACCGCGGCCAAGAACGCGCTGCGCTACGACTTGGTGTTCGGCGCCGTGCTCGTCACCGCGCTCCTGACGCTGATGCTGTTCGCGATCGTCGCCGTGGTCGAACGGCTCGCGATGCCATGGCGCCAGCCGGCCCACGCTGCCGCGCGATGGTGAGGGCAGCCGCCTCGGCGGAGAACAGGGCTGGGGCTCGCCTCGAAGTCCGCGGACTGACCAAGCGATTTGCGGTGGCTGGCAGCGCCCCGATCGTGGCGCTCGACGGGGTCGACCTAGTCGCCGAGCCGGGCGAGTTCGTGGCGGTGATCGGGCCTAGTGGCTGCGGCAAAAGCACGCTGTTTCACATCCTGGCCGGCCTCGAGGAGCCGAGCGCGGGTGAAGTCCTGATCGACGGGAAGCTCGTCACCGACCGTCTGGGGGCGTGCGCGTTCATGCCCCAACGGGATGGACTGCTGCCGTGGCGGCGGATCATCGACAACGCCACGATCGGCCTCGAGCTCGCCGGCGTGTCCCGGGCTCAGGCCCGGGCCCGGGCCGAGCCTCTGCTCGAACGGTTCGGGCTCGGCGGCTTCGCTCGCGCCTGGCCGTGGCAGCTGTCAGGCGGGATGCGTCAGCGGGCCGCGTTCCTGCGCACGGTTCTGATCGGAAAGCCCGCGATGTTGCTCGACGAGCCGTTCGGGGCCCTGGACGGCATCACCCGTGCCGATCTCCAGCAGTGGCTGCTGGGCGTGTGGGCCGAGGTCGGATCGACCATGCTGCTGATCACCCACGACGTGACCGAAGCGGTGTTCCTCGCCGACCGCGTCCACGTGATGTCTCCGCGTCCGGGCCGCGTATCGGCGACGATCGCCATCGACCTCCCGCGACCGCGGACAATCGAGCTCGAGGAGTCGGCCGCGTTCGGGGAGTACGAGTCGCGGCTGCGCGAAGCGCTGCGGGCCGGGTCGGCCACGAGCTCTGGCGCCGCCACCGGCGCGATCACTCAGGCGGCGCGATGACAGACCACCTCGAGCGTCACCCCGTCCGGATCGATCACGTACGCGCTGAAGTAGCTCGGGTGAAACGGCCGCAGCCCCGGCGCCCCGCCGTCCCGACCGCCGGCGGCCAGCCCGGCCTGATGAAACGCGTCCACCAGCTGCTGGTCACGCACCGTGAACGAGACCAGCGTGCCGGCGCTCGATTCCTCGCCCTGGCGGAGCCACACCCGCGCCAACGGCTCCTCGGTCGCGTCGCCCGGACCGAGACCGACGAGGCCGGGCGTGGCGTCGTGCCACACGCGATAGCCCAGCGGCGCGAGAGCGCGCGAGTAGAACGCCCGGCTCGAGTCGATGTCGCTGACCATTACCCGCACGTGGTCGAGCACGCGGGAAAGCCTAGCCGCCGGCCGGCGCTATCGCGTGGCGGGGCTCGGGTGACGCCGTGAACGCCGATGTGATCGTGGTCGGCGGTGGCGCGAGTGGCGCGGTGCTCGCGCGGCGCCTGGCCGAAGACCCGGAGATCAGCGTGTTGCTAGTCGAGGCGGGCCCCAGTGACGAGGGTCGCGAGGACATCCTGTGCATGCGGGACTGGTTCGCGCTGCTCGAGGACGAGCTGACCAGCGTCCCCTATCCGATCGAGCCCCAGCCGCAGGGCAACTCGGCACTCGTGCACAGCCGCGCCCGTGTGCTCGGAGGGTGCAGCTCGCACAACGCGGGGATTGCGCTCCGGGCCCCGGACGCCGACCTCGAGCGCTGGGCGGCGCTGGCCGGGCCGAGTTGGGGTCCCAGTGCAACCGGCGCAGCCTGGGAGCGGATGCTCGCCACCGTCCCCGTCAACCCGCCCAGCACCCGCAACCCGCTCGCCGTCGCGGTCGTGGAAGCCGGCCAGCAGATCGGGCTGCCGCTGATCGAGCGGTGGGGGCCCGCCGTGCCCTCGGGCGTCGGCTGGCTGCCGCTCAACGTCCGCCACGGTCGCCGCCAATCGAGCTCGGTCGCCTACCTGCACCCGCTCGCGGCGCTGCCCGACAACGTCGAGGTCCTCACCGACACCCGCGTGCAGCGGATCGAGCTGGACGGGAGCGGCGCCGCGATCGCCGTCCACACCGCCCGCGGATCGCTGCGCGCGCAGCACGAGATCGTCCTTTGCGCCGGTGCCTTCGAGACGCCGAAGCTGCTGATGCTGTCCGGCATCGGTCCCGCCGACGAGCTCCGCCGCCATCGACTGCCGGTCCGCGTCGAGCTGCCGGGCGTCGGCGCTCACCTGCTCGACCATCCGGAGGCGATCGTGACCTGGTCGGCCTCGCGCCCGGTGCCCGACCAGGGCGACCAGTTCTGGGAGGTGGGATTGTTCGCCGAGACCGGGCGTGGGCTGACTATGGTCCACGTCGGGATGAAGCCGGTCGTGCCGCTCGGCTATCGGCAACCGTCCTACGGGCTGTCGGTCATCCCCAACGCGGCGCGGCCCAAGAGCGAGGGGAGGGTTTCACTGCGCTCGGCCGAACCCGCGGACCTCCCACGGGTCGATCCCGCCTATCTGACCGACCCCGACGACGACGATCTGGCCGTGCTCATCGCCGGGATCCGGCTCGCGCGCGAGCTGGGCGAGGCGCCCGCGCTCGCGTCGTGGTTGGATCAGGAGATCGCGCCGGGCCCAGCCTGTGCCTCGACGGCCGCGCTCGGACGTTATGTGCGCGCGACGCTTGCCACCGTCCACCACCCCGCCGGGACGGCGCGCATGGGCGATCCCCGCGACGAAGCGACCGTCGTCGACGCTGACTTGCGGGTGCGCGGGGTGGCCGGCCTGCGGATCGCTGACGCCTCGATCTTTCCCACGTTAACTACGGTCAATCCCTGTCTGACCTGCATGATGATCGGCGAGCGCGCGGCCGAGATCGTCGGCGCCGCGCTCCGATCGTCGCGCCACCCCGCCGGCCTCCCTACGTGACCCCGGTCAGCGCCGAGCTCGCGGCGTTCCTGTCCGAGCCCCTCCTGGCCGTGGTGGGGACCACCTGCCGCGACGGACGGGTGGCGCTGAACCCCGTGTGGTTCGAATACCGCGACGGCTGCGTGTCACTCAACAGTTTCACCTCGGCGGCCTGGCCGAAGCGCGTACGGCGCAGGCGCGGTGCGACCCTGCTGGTCATCGACCCCGCGGACGCCCTGCGCACCGCACACATCGACGGCGAGCTGATCGACGTACGCCACGAGGGGGCCCGGGCGCACATCGACGCGCTGTCGCAGCGTTACCTCGGCCACCCGTATCGCGGCCCGCACGAGCAACGGCTGATCCTGCGGCTGCGACCGACCCGGATCCGCAGTCCGCTCGGCCGGCTCGGCTAGCTCGTTATGGGCGAAAACCCGCGGAGGCGCCACCGTGCCGTGCGGGCTACCCCACCTCGACCGGGAGCGCTTCGTCGCGCGTCCATTCGGTCAGAGAACCGTCGTACAGCCGCTCCTGGTCGCGCCCCACGAGCGCGAGCGCGAACAGATCGACCGTGGCCGAGATACCCCCGCCGCAATACGCCACGACCGGCGCCGGACCTAGCGCCCCCGCCGCCTCGAGCGCGCGCTGAAGCTCGTCCGGGGGACGGAAGCGGTTGGTGGCCGGGTCGATCAGCTCGGTCCAGGGGGCGTTGATGCTGCCCGGTATCCGACCCGGACGGCTGTAGGAGCTCGGCCCCTCGCCTCGGAACACCGGCGGCGTCAGGGCATTGACCAGGCAGGTGGCGCCGTCCCCGGCCGCCACCACCGCCTCAACGTCGGCGCGCGTGGCGAGCCATTCGGAGCGGGGCTCGCCGGTGAACGTCGCCGGCCCGTAGGACGCGCGCCCGGTTTCGAGGCGGAGTCCCGCCGCGCGCCACGCCGGCAGGCCTCCATCGAGCACGCTGACGGCATCGAAGCCGAAGAACCGCAGCTGCCACCACAACCGCGTAGCCCACATCGGCGTGTCTTGCGCGTAGGTGACCACGTGGGTGCCGGCGCCGATCCCGAGCCGGCCGGCGGCGGCGGCGAACCGATCCGCCGTCGGGAGCGTGAAGGCGAAGGGTGAGTTGGGATCCGACAGCTCGCCGGCGAGATCGGCGAACGCCGCGCCGGGGATGTGGGCTTTCTCGTAGCTCTGGCGACCGCTCCGCACCGTGTACGGTCCGCCCTCGGGCGGACGCACCAGCTCGACCGTGGCGTCGAACACTCGTAGCGAGGGGTCTTGCAGGTGCTCGGCGAGAACCGAGACGTCGACCAGTGATGGCAGTGACAGGGGCATAGACCTCAAATTCTATCGACTTAGTTAGTAAGTGTGCGCGTCTGGTATACGTGCCCGATGCCGTTCAGCGATGAGTTGCGTGACGCAGCCGCGGATATTTGGGAGGCAGCTCACGAGCACCCGTTCGTGCGCGGCATCGGCGACGGTACGCTCGATCCCGAGCGGTTTCGCTTCTACATCCGCCAGGACTACATTTTTCTGATCGACTACGGGCGGCTGCTCGCTCTCGCCTGCGCTCGCGCACCGCGGCTCGAGCTGATGGAGCGGTTCGCGGAGCTCACCCACTCGACCCTGCTGGGTGAGATGGAACTGCACCGCGCCTACGCCGCGGAGTGGGGAATCTCATCCGACGCGCTGGAACGCGAGCGGCCCCACCCGGCCACTCGCGCTTACACCGACTTCCTGCTACGGACCGCCGCGCTTGGCGATTTCGCGGAACTGGTGGCGGCGCTGCTGCCGTGCATGTGGAGCTACAGCGAGCTCGGGCAGGGTCTGGCCGAGAGCGCTCAGTCCACCGATGACCGCTACACGCGGTGGATCCAGATGTACTCCGACGAGGAGTTCGCCAAGCTCGCGCGGTGGTGTCGCGAGGTCTGTGACGAGGTCGCCGCGGGAGCCGGAGGCGAGACGCGGGATCGCATGCGGGCAGCGTTCCTCGACAGCAGCCGCCACGAACTCGAGTTCTGGAACGCGGCCTGGAGCTCCGTCGCGCTGAAGTAACTTGAATGAGAGGTGAGTCAGATCAGATAAAGTAGATCAAGTGGACCCAGATAATCCAGAAGGTCGTTCGCCCGGCGCAGGTCCGGCGAGCCTGGGGGCAGTATGAACGCCGCGCCGGTGACGGCCGCGCTCGGCGACATCGTGGACTGGCTCGATGTCACGCCGCCGTCCGACCCTCGCGCCCGGTTTACGATCGCGAGTGAGCACCTCACGTGGGTCGTCGGCTGCCTTGCCCGGGCTGCGGCCGAGTCGGCGAGTGTCGCCACGCGCGAGCGCGGCGAGCATCTCGCGTCAGTGTGGTCGGAGCACGCGGCCGTGCGCGGTTGGGGTTGGGCCCCGGCCCCGGATGGAGTCACGATCGGGACCAGCGCAGTTCTCGGTGGCACCGTCCGTCGCTCGGCGGTGACCGCGGCCGGCGCGCCCATCGCCGCGCTCATCGTCGTCGGAGAGCCTAAGCAGAGATCCAATTGACGGTGGCCAGCAATCTTGATAAAATCAATCAATAAGATGCAGATTGAAGACTCGCGGTGGCGTCCGCCTCGGTCGGCGTAGAGCAGGCGGACCCAGACCGTGACTGGGGGCGCATAACCCCGGGCGCGGGTGGTCCGTGCCCGGGCCTCTCCTCGCACGCGGTCAGGTCGGTCTGCGCCGACCTGACCGCGTGTGCCTCGTCAAGATCAAGGCGGTGAATAATGGCTCTGGCTACGATGCAGAAGGGCAACCTGGAGGCAGTGGCGGCGGATGTCCACGGTCGGATCGCGAAGACTTCGGTGGTGCTCGATGGGGTAACGGTGACCCGGGTCTCGTTCGGGCCCGGTGCCCGGTGGTCGGAGGACCTGAAGTCATATGCCGGCACTGAGAGTTGTGAGCTCGCGCACGTCGCGCTGGTCCTGTCGGGGCAGCTTCACGTCGTCATGGACGACGGCACCGAGGAGGTATTCGGACCCAATGATGTGATGCTGTTGCCCCCGGGGCACGATGCCTGGAGCGTCGGCGATGAGGCTTGCGTGTTCGTCGAGTTCTCGCGCGGCAACGACTACTACGACGACTGATGGGTTCACGTCTCGCCCGTTATATATTAGACTAAGTCGGTCGACTTTATCGAGAATTACGGTGCGAAAGGGGACCCATGGCCACTGCGTCCGCTGTCGAAATTGTCAGCCCGGAAGGGCGAAGCATGGTATTGAAGCGGGACTCGCTGGGGATCTCGGCGGTGTTCTTCTGCATCGCCACGGCGGCGGCGCCGATGACGGCGCTGCTGTTCAACGTTCCGGTGATCGTGTCCGGTGCCGGCTGGGCGGTACCGGCAGCGTTCATCGTGGCGCTGGTGATGTTGCTGGTGTTCACCGTGGGCTATGTCGAGATGACACGCCGGGTGACGAGCGCGGGAGGTTTCTACTCCTTCGTATCCCATGGCTTCGGGCAGACGCTGGGGCTCGGTACCGCGTCCGTGATCACGTTTTCGTACACGATCCTCACCGCCTCGATCGTGGGCATCTTCGCGTACTTCGCGAAGACCACGATCAGCGACTGGACGGGGATCAACATCCCCTTGATCGTGCTGTTGCTGGGGCCCGTGGCGGTCTGCCTGCTGTTCGCCTACTTCGATATCAGGATCACCGCGCGCGTGTTGGGCGTGTTCTTCGTCGCCGAGGTCACGGCTGCGCTGGTGTTTTCGATCGCGGTTCTGGTTCAAGGTGGAGCCAACGGCCTGACGGCGGCTCCACTGAATCCGCTGAAGCTCTTCAACAACTCCGGGGCGATCGCGGTGTTCGGCGCGGCGGCCCCCGGAGTCGCGCTGTTTGGCGCATTCTGGTCGTGGGTCGGGTTTGAGATGGCGCCCAACTACGGCGAGGAGAGCCGGCGACCCCGGAAGATCTTTGCCGTGGCGACGTTCGGCACCCTCCTCGCGCTCGGCGTGCTGTACGTGCTCGGCAGCTACGCGTTCACGATCGGTTGGGGCACCGCCCACACGGCGCAGGGCGTGCAGGCGCAGTTCAGCGGAAAGACGATCTCGGCGTTCTACCCGCTCACCACTCACTACGTCGGCGCCTCGCTGACCGACGCGTTTCGCTTCTTGATCATGACCAGTTCGTTCGCCTGCACACTCGCCTTCTTCAGCACGTCGTCGCGCTACGTGTTCGCGCTGGGTCGCGAACGGATCCTGCCCAGCGCGCTCGGGCGCACGCATCCGACGCACAAGACCCCCTACGTGGCCTCGGCCGCGGTGGCGGCGGCGATCGCCATCTGGATCCTGCTGTTCTACGCCTCCGACTCGAGTACGAGCGCCGCGCTGCTGAAGCTCGCCACCTGGACGCCGATTGTGGGCGTGTTCGGACTGCTGCTCGTACAGGCCCTGACGTCGTTTGCGATCGTGCGCTATTTCCGCGTCGTCGCGCCCGAGCACGCCCATCCGGTCAAGACATTGATCGCGCCACTGCTGGGCGGGGCGCTGATGGTGTTCTCGGCCTGGCTTCTGTTCCACAACCGAGGCGCGCTCTCGGGTGCGAGTGGCGCGACATTCATCCGCTACGGCTTCTGGCTGATCCCGATCACCTTCGTGCTCGGGATCGGGGCCGCGATCTGGTTCAGAGCGCGGGATGCGGCGCGCTACGCCGCGGTGGGTCGCTTCGTGCACGAGGAGGCCTGAGATGGGTACGGCGCTGGTCATGCAGACCCAGGACAACTGTTCGCCCGGTCTGCTGTGTGACTGGGCGCAGGCCCGGTCGATCTCGCTGGACGTGTTGCGCGTCGATCGTTGGACGCGTCTGCCATCGCCCGAGGAATACTCGGCCGGGGTGTTGCTCGGATCCGACGCGTCGCTCACCGAGGTGCCGGTCGACTGGGTCGCGCGTGAGCTGGACTGGATCGCCGAGGCCGATGCCGCCGGGTTGCCGCTGTTGGGTATCTGCTTTGGCGCTCAGGCGCTGGCGGTGGCGTTCGGCGGCACGGTCACGCGACTCCCCGTCCCCGAAACGGCCTGGATCGAGCTCGCCGAGCGTGACCCTGCCGTGGTACCCGCCGGGCCGTGGGTCGCCTCGCACGAGGACGCGATCGGGCTGCCGGAGGCGGCCACCGAACTGGCTCGCAACGACGTCGGGACCCAGGCCTTCGCGGTCGGCCCGCACCTCGGGGTGCAGTTCCACCCCGAGGCGACTCCGACCGACGTCGCCCGATGGGCCGCCGACAAGGGCCGGCACATCCGGGCGGAACTGCTGGCGGGATCCGCAGAGCGGTTCCCCCTGGCGGCCCAGAGCGCGTTCGCGTTGTTCGACGCGTTCGTCGAGCGCGCCGCATCGCCGTCGATCGCCGCCGGATACGGTCGCGTCGTCTGAATGACCGTCACGACCGACAGCTGGTCGGGACCGGCGAGCCTCCTCGCCGTCGGCCAGCGCGAGGAGGCGGCAGCGGCCGCCGCCGTGATCGAGCGCGGCGGGCTGGCCGAGATCGAGGTCATGTGGGTCGATCACCAAGGGCACTCTCGCGGCAAGCGGATCGATGCCGCCGGTTTCGTCGACCGCGCCACCACGGCGGGCTTCGCGTTCTGCAACGCCTCGCTCGCGTGGGACATCACCGGCGAGGTCAAGACCGGTCTGCGCCACTCCGACTGGGCCTCGGGCTTTCCGGACTTCTACGCGGTCCCGGATCTGGCCAGCCTACGACTCGTCCCCTGGCGCACCGACGCCGGTCACGTCATCAGCGATCTGGTCGACCATCACGGCGAGCTCGTCGCCGCATCCCCGCGCACGGTCCTACGGCGGGCGATCGACCACTTGGCGAGCCTCGGCTATCGCGCCAAGGTGGGGGTGGAGATCGAGTTCCATCTTCTGGGTGACGACGGGCTGCCTCTGACCGAGGGGGATCAGGCCTACTCGCTCCAGGTGCTCAACCAGCTCGAGCCGGTATTCGGCGCGATCCTGGCCGGCCTGCGCGGGTTCGTCTCCCTCGAGGGCGGCAACTCCGAATACGGCCCGGGCCAGTGCGAGGTCAACCTACGCCACGCGGATGCCCTGGAAGCGGCCGACCAGGCGGCGCGATTCAAGTACGCAACGCGCGAGCTCGCCCGCCGGCACGGCGCGCTGGCCACCTTCATGGCCAAGCCGTTCGCCGATCACGCGGGCAACTCGATGCACCTGCACTTGTCCTTGTGGCGCGACGGGGAGCCGGCGTTCGCGTCGATCGACGAGGCCGAGAATCCGCTGATGCGTCAGGCGATCGGCGGCCTCCTGCGCCACCTGCCTGGGAGCGTCCTGTTCGCGGCCCCCACGGTCAACTCGTACAAGCGCTTCGAGGTCGGCAGCTTCGCTCCCGCCACCGCGACCTGGGGCGGCGATAACCGCAGCGTGGCCGTCCGCAGCCTCGTCGATACCCCGCTCAGCACCCGGATCGAGCTCAGGGTGGGGGGCGCTGATGCCCAGCCCCACTGGGCGATCGCCGCGCTCCTCGCCGCCGTGGCGGCCGGGATCGAGGCACAGTACGACCCCGGCGAGCGGGGCGAGGGAAATCTCTACACCGCGGGCCGCCCGCTCCCGCCCACCCTCGCCGACGCCGTGGCCGCGGCGCGCGCGGACGAGACGATCACGGAGATTCTCGGCCCGGACGCGGTCCACGATTTCACCGCTCTGGCCGACCTCGAGTGGCGCGCGTTCATCGGATCGGTGACCGAATGGGACCGCGCGCGGTATCTGCGCCACGTCTGAGCCGATGACCGACCGGCAGATCCTCGTCAACGCGTTCGCGATGAACTGCCCGACCCACCTGGTCGCCGGAACCTGGAAGCATCCTGAGAGCCAGGCGTGGCGCTACAAGGATCTGCGCCACTGGACCGAGCTGGCGCAACTGCTCGAGCGCGGGCGGTTCGACGGCCTGTTCATCGCGGACGTGATCGGCGTCTACGACGTCTACGGCGGCACGCCGGACGCGGCGCTGCGGACCGGCGCGCAGATCCCGGCAGGCGACCCGATGATGTTGGTGTCGGCGATGGCCTACGTGACCGAGCACCTCGGCTTCGGGATCACCGCGTCGACCTCGTACGAGCATCCGTATACCTTCGCTCGCCGGATGTCGACGCTCGACCACCTGACCGCGGGACGGGTCGGCTGGAACATCGTCACCTCGTATCTCAACAGCGGTGCGCTGAACGTCGGGCTCGATGGGCAGGTCAGCCACGACGACCGCTACGACATCGCCGATGAGTACCTCGAGGTCGCCTACAAGCTGTGGGAGGGGTCGTGGGAGGATGACGCCGTCGTCATGGACCGCGAGATCGGCGTATACACCGACCCGGCCCGCGTGCATCCGATCGCCCACGAGGGCAGGTACTACCGCGTCGCCGGGATCCACATGGCCGAGCCCTCGCCGCAACGCACGCCATTGCTGTTCCAGGCCGGCGCTTCGTCGCGGGGGCGGCGGTTCGCCGCCGAGCACGCCGAGGCGGTGTTCATCACCGAGCCCACGCCCGAGGTCGTCGCGCGGCGGATCGCCGACCTCCGTAAGCGCGCCGTCGCCGCCGGACGGCAGCCAACGGACATCAAGGTGTTCACGGGGTTTGGGGTCATCACCGGGGAGACGCGGGGCGAGGCCAGGCGCAAGTACGACCTGTACCGCAGCCTGACCGAGGCCGACTCGGAGGGGAGCCTGGCATTGTGGTCAGGATGGCTGGGATTTGACCTCGCCGGCTACGACCTCGACGATCCGCTCGAGTTCGTGCCCAGCCAAGCGATCCGCTCGCTCGCCGAGACGTTCGGTGACGGCGACTGGAAGCTGCGCGATGTCATCGACCGCCTGGCTCCCACCACCAATGGGCCGGTCGCGGTTGGCACCGGGGCCGAGGTCGCCGACCGGATCCAGGAGTGGATCGCGGTCACCGACGCGGACGGGCTCAACCTGTGGCACGTCATCACACCCGGCTCGTACGCGGACTTTGTCGCCTACGTGGTTCCCGAACTCCAGCGGCGGGGCGTGTATCGCACCGAGTATGACCGTGGGACACTGCGCGAGAAATTGTTCGGACGCGGACGACGCCTGCCCACCACTCACCGTGCGGCCCGACACCGGCGCGCGCCGGTCGCCAGCCGATGAGCGATCGCCGGATGACCCGATTCGACGATCAGCTCGCGGGCGTGGAGGAGGAGGCGCTCGAGCAACTGCTGCGCTTCCCGTTCGTGGATGCTCTGTTCGGACGGCGCTCGCGTCGCTTCTTTCTCGGCGCGGAGATCCCCGACGGGCCGTTGGCCTATCGCTCTCGCCACGGGCCGGCGGCGCTGTCGGAGACGGAGCGGTTGCTGATTCTCACCGCCGTCGGCGGCAACACGGGCTGGCACAACTCGATCACCCGTCACGACCGCTACGCGCCGGCGCTCTCGAACTACCCAGCCGCGGCTGGCGGGCGGACGTTCCCGTCCGCGGCCGGTTTCCACACCGCCGAGATCGTGTTCACCGACGACTCCGGCACCTACATCATGCGGACCCGGGACGCGCCGGCGCTCACCGAGCGGGGCGCCGACGGACAGTCTCCGTTGCGCGACCTGCTGCGAGCCAACGCCACGCGGATCCGCAAGATCGAAGACGAACGGATCTGGCTCCCGCCGCGCGAGCCGTACATGGAGGGCCACAACTCGTGGGTGGCGAACCGCCCCGGCTCACTGCTCGCGTTCCCGATCGGCGACGTCGCCCAGCACGCCATCGCCAACCTGTGCTTCTTCGCCCAGAACGGATACTGCGTCTACGACGACGTCAACCACCGCCAGATCCCCGGACTCGAGCGGTTTCGGAGCCTCGTCGACGTGGACGATCCGCTCCCGCTCACGTTCCTCGATCAGTACTCGCTGACCGAAAACACGGCCGAGCTCTCGACCGCCTGCTACGCCGGCGCGCTGATGCAACAGGCCCTCGGGCTGGGCGGTTGGATGTTCAACGGGATCGACCGCCTGACCATCCTCGGCGCCAGCGGTGATCCGGAGGTCCCCGGCCTGCGCTTCCGCTACGACGAAGACGAGCGCTGGTCGATGCCCAACCCCACCGGCCGCGACGGCGTCTTCGCCGCCTTCACGCCGCCCCACTTCTCCGACATGCGCGCGGCGGTCGACGCGTTCTGCGAACGAAAGTTCGGGCCCGGTGGACCCTTCCATCCCGATACGCCCGGGCCGTGGAAGGACTCACGCCGGGTGCGGGCGGCCGCGGCGCCGCACCCCGAACCGTTCCGCAGGCTCGTCGCCACGCAGGCGCAATACGTCTACGACACCTTCGGCAAGTGGCCCGCCACGGTTCCTTCGGTGTTCGTCCTCATGTACCTGCAGACGCACCATCTGGACCTCGATTATTACGACGCGCTGTTCGCCCCCGGCGCATACCTCAAATCCCACGCCGAGCACTTCTCCCGCTGGCACGGCGCGTCGCGGCCCAGCGACGCGCGGTGACGGTGGCACCGTTTCAGCCGCGAGATGGGGGAAGATGTGACGATGCGCGTCTCGGCGAAGGCTGACTACGCAGTGCGGGCCGCCGTCGAGCTCGCGGCTGCGGGTGATGAGTCGTTGACGGCTGACGTGGTGGCGCAGCGCCAGCAGATCCCGGTCCAGTTTCTGCAGAAGATCCTGCACGAGCTCCGCCGCGCCCGGCTCGTCAGCAGCCAGCGGGGACCCGACGGCGGCCACCGCTTGGCGCGTCCGCCGGCGGAGATCACCGTGGCCGACGTGATCCGCGCGGTCGACGGGCCGCTGGCAGCGGTCCGCGGCGAGCCGCCCGAGACGCTGCAGTACGCGGGCGCCGCGGTCCCCCTCCAGGAGGTCTGGATCGCCTTGCGCACCAACGTTCGCGCGGTGCTCGAAGGCGTGACGCTCGCCGATCTCGCCGCCGCGCACCTACCCCGGCGCATCGCGACGCTGGCGCACAACCCCGATTCGTGGGTGACGCGCTGAGTCGCTCCTGACGCGCTGCACGGCGACGATGTCGCCCGAGCGCAACTCGAGCCAATTCCAGTCGTGAACGTCCAGCCTGGCGATTCCGTTGCGCCCGTCGGACAGCAACAGCCATACCTCGACGCGCCGGCCGAGGCGGTGGACCCGCTCGATCAGACCCTCGGTCCCCGTGCGCGACGTGTCGTCGGCAATCACGACGGCAGGGGCTCGCCGAGACTCCGATCGAGTCCGTCGGCGACGCAGCGACATGGAGGTTCGCCTCCGGTCAAGGGCAGAACATTACTAAATCAATCGAACTACTGGTAATGCGCCGGCAAACTCACTGGCCGCCATCGGGGGCGATCCAGGTGCGGAGCTGCTGGTAGACGGCTGGGTGGTTGAGCAGGTCGAAATGGTTGGCCCCCGTCAGCTGATAGCCGTTGTGGACCGGAAAGAGGATCCGCCGGCCGCGGCACCTGCCGCGCCCTGAAGCGCTGGGGAGCCGGACCAAGAGGTCGCCGAGCAGCTTCCCGACTGGCCCCTCGCGCAGGCTCGCGGCGATGAAGTAGTAGTGCGCGCCGGGCAGGAAGGGCACCTCGGTGCAGCGGTCGCGCAAGAACTCGTCAGGGTCGTGGTCGCGCCAGTCCTCCTCGACGCACGCGCCGTACCGGAGGTCCTTGATGCCGGCCGAGCGGCCATTGATCACGCGGGCCAGCCCGCGCGTCTCGGGCAGCAGGGCGAGGGCGTGGCCGAGGACGTTGAGGGCCCGTTCGACGTCGGCCCCCAGGTGCGGGCTGCCCAGGCAGAAGACGTGACTGATCTGGTCGGTCCAGCATCTGGCCTCGCGCGTCGCGTAGTGGCACGCGCTGCGCGCGACGAGGCCGCCCATGGAGTGGCCGATGAGCACGAGCTCCTCCACCCGTACCGGCCAAGCGGAGGCGAGGTCGTCGAGGGCCGCCGCGAGCGCGCGGCCATTATCGGAGATCCGCCGGCCGCTGTTGTAACGGACCTGCACTGGGGTGATGCCCAGGTCGGCTTGCAGGCGCTCGCCGTAGCTGAGCCGCTCGGGCGCGTGACCGCGCAGGGGAAACATTCGCCAGCACTCGTCGTCTTCCATCAGCCCGTGGACGAAGACGGCCACACGCGAACTGGCGTCCGGATAGGCGCCGGCCAGTCCAGCCGGCGTGACGGGGACGTCGCGGCCGTCGCGGCGGAAGTCCATCGGAACCGCGAGCGGGCTTTCGCGCGCCGCCAGGTGGTCGCCGTAGAGACCGTTCAGCGCACCGAGCGCGAGTGCGCCGCGTCGCGTCGAGACGAGCGCCGGGGCGTCGTCGCCGACGGCGCCGGCCGCGAGCGCGGCGCCCAGCCGGGCCCCCGACCGCAGGCCGCCGCGGACGCACGCGTAGACCAAGCTGGCCACGCCGTCATGGATCACCCGGGCCGGCGCCGCTGCGGTACCCACTGCGGCGAATGACCGGGCGGCGATTCCCGCGTGCATGTCCTCGACTGCCGTGGAAACCGCCGCCGCAGCCTCGCTGCCTACCTCACCGATCGCTCGAATGTCCGCCTGGTGCATTGACCTCCCGCGACGTCCGGGGTCCTGCTCAGTTTGGCACGGCGACCCCGAGTTCGCCGGGTGCCGGCACGGGCTCGGACTCCGCTGGTGCGCTGCGCAGAGCCACCGGAATCACGATCAGAGCGGTAACGATGATCGACGCGAGCACGGCCCACGTGGGCACCTTCCCCCAATCCCCGAGCAGGAGCAGGAATCCGGGGATCGTGCACGTGGTGAAGGCGAGAATCAAAGTCAGCCACCCCGCCGCTGCGGTCAGCCTTTCCACGCCGAGCGCGAGGACGATGAAGAACAGCCCCCACAGCACCGCCCACTGCAGCCAGAGCAGGCCAGTCGGGGTGTCGCTGAACCGCAGAATGGTCGTAAGACCGAATCCGGTGGCGAGGGCGGCGACCCACAACGAGTACCAGCCGACGCCGTCGTTCTTGAAGCCCGCCAGGATCACGATGCCGACATACAGATACGTGAATCCGAACAGGAAGATGCCGGCCGTGGTGAGGTAATCGTCCGGAGTCTTTGCGGTCGAGATGAGGTAGAACGGGATCGCGACCTGCAGAGCCCCAACGAACAGGTTGAAGACGGCCACTCCCTTCGGGTCGGCCTTACCCAAGAACAGCAGGCCGTTGAGGAAGAGCACGGCTCCGACGAACAGCAGTCCAACCGAAGACATCGTTCGAACTCCTTTCTCTTGGTCGCTCGCGGGTCAGAAGTACGCGTTGGCCGGGAACGACGCGCCGTGAGCGATGTGGTCGCCGATCGCCGACGCCTTGAGGAACGTCGGGTTGTGCGTGGAGATCGTGCGAGCGTTCCGCCAGTGCCGGTCGAGGTTATAGATCGACTGCGTCGCCGAGGCGCCGCCGACGTCAAACAACTTCGCCGCGGTCGCGTAAGAGAAGTGGTCGACTGCGACTTTGGCCTCGGCGGCAGCCAACTGAGCTGACTGGGCCGCCTCTTCGGTGGGGACACCGTCGATCACCGAATCGACCGCAACCTGGATCTTCTCGGCTGCAATCAGCGTAATCGCCTCGGCGGCGAACGCGTCGGAGGCGATCTCTCCTACCACCTGGAGAACCTGACGGTCGTCCGCCGGCGTTTGTGGCGTGGTGGCGTGACTGAAGTTGCGCTTGCGGCGTTTGGCCAGCGCGACGGCATCGTTGCGGACGCTGCGCAGGACGCCGGCGGTCACCGCCTGGAGGTACAGCTGCAGGAACGCGCCGTAGTAACCGGGTGGTTGCGGCCCGTCCGGCTCGCCCAGGTCGAAGTACTCGTCCTCGGAGACGCGGACATTGTCAAGCCGGGTGGTGCCGGTGGCGGTGAGCCGCTGCCCGAAGCCGTCCCAGTCGTCCTCGACGGTCACGCCCTCGCGATCGAGCGGGATAACCGCCCCCGCGATCCGGCCGTCCGGTGCCGCCGCCCAGATCTGGGTGTAATCCGAGTAGAGGGTCCCGGTCGAGTAGTACTTCGCCCCGGTGAGGCGGTAGCCGCCATCGGGATCGACCGTGAACGCGGTGTCGAAGTAGAGGCCGACCGGGTTCTTGCTCTGTTCGCTGAAGCCATTGCCGACCAGCGCGTTCGAATTGAGGAGAGCGATCCCCCGTGCGCGGGCCTCGGGGTCAGGGTTCACGAACTGCTGCTCGACGAACCAGTAGTGGGTGCGCAGGATGTGGGCGACGTTGGAGTCGGCCTCCGCCAGGGCGATGACCGTCTCGAACAGCTCGCGCACGGTCGCGCCGCCACCACCCTCTTCGACGGGGATCCGGAGCCGGCCCAGCCCGGCCTCCTTGAGCCAGCCGATCGCCTCGAAGGGTGGCTTCAGCTCCTTCTCTCGCTCCTCGGCGCCGGCCGCGATGCGGGCCAGCAGCGCATTCAGCTCGTCCGAGCCCGGCCGGATGGCCGGTGTGGTCGTCGTGGTTGCCACGTAACCCTCCTAATTGAGTTAATCAATCGATTTAGTCCAGAATCGTTACACATTGTCACACACCCCGGGGAGCTTGTGACGGATCGGGCTACGTTTTCTCCTAACGTGTGATCGCCAAACCGGATCACAAATCGCCCGAGGGAGTTTGGGGTTTAGTTAATGGTCACTGCAGCGCGGGCTCGAGCAGGGTGTGGGCATGCGCCTGTGCCCACCGTTGTGCGGTTTCGGCGAACTGCGGGAGGTCGGCCTCCAAGACGAACAGCCCCCTGACCGGAACGCGGGCGCCGAGCTCGTACAGCAGCGGGGCGAAGTGCACGTCGATCGCCAGCGTATGGTTCGGGGCGCCGCCGAGCAGGATCGGCACCGCGGCGGCTCCGGCGAGGCTGCCGGTACCGAGCCGGTCCAGGAACGCCTTCAGCAGGCCAGAGTAGGTCGCCTTATAGGTGGGGCTGGCGATCACCAGCAGCTCGCCGGCGAGCACGTCCGCCACCGCCGCGTTGGCCCGCCCATCGTCGGGGTCCAGCACCGCCGGCCCCAGCTCGGCGAGATCGACCTCGACGGGTGGTTCGCTGCCGAACGCGCGCGCGAGCTCGCTCGCCAGCGTGTGCGCGATCGCGTGCGTGCGCGAGGCCGGACGGGGATTGCCGACCACGGTGACGATCCTCGAACTCAAGCCGCCACCGCCAGCCCACACGTGGAGAGTACGTCGCGCAGCCGCGCATCGCGTCCCTCGTCGAGGAGGCGGAGCCGGCGCACGCCCGCCGCGCGCAATAGGCCGGCGACCAGGACCCCGTCGATCGGCTCGTCGCGCGCGCACTTCACCGGCGCCGACTCCTCGGGCTTGGCGTAGATGATCACGCCGGCTCCGGCCTGCGCGATCGCGCGCGCGGCGCTGTCGAGCTCGCGGCGACACTCGCACAGCAGCGAGCCGAACGCATCGCCGAACAGACACGCGACGTGGACGTGGACGAGCGGCTCCGCGTGGACGGCCGGATCGCCGTGCACGAGCGCGACCGTTGCCGGGTCTTGCTCGGCCGGCCCGTAGCCGACGGCGCGGAACATTCCGGTCCTGGTGGGCAGCGAGCAGCTGACCGAAAGGGCGTCGGCGTGGCGCGCCAGCCAGCCGCTGTGCAGCTCGGCGGCCGACACGGCGTGTAGATGCCCGAGCTGGGCGTCAGCACGCGCGTCGCGCAGCGACGCCGTCCGCCCGTGACGATCGACGACGGCGCAGAGCGCAGCGGCGGGGGCGCGGCCGCTGAGCCGCGCCAATTCGATCGCCGCTGCCGCGGCGTTGCCCGACCGTTCTTCGATCAGCGCGGGATAGACGTGCCCGGGGATCGTGACGTCGCTCGAACCGCTCTCGGGGTCGGAAGCCACACGCATCGTCAGCGCGCGATCTCGCAGCGACCAGCCGCCCTCGATCCCGACGGCGGCGTCGATCGGCGCGGTAAGGCCGACATCGCCCCGGGGCCCGGCGGCGCTCCACGGCGCCGGTAAGGCCAACCGGTGTGCGGCCGCCTCCGGCAGGCCCAGGACGACCATGCCACGGCCGAGCTCGTGCAGTCTCTGGAGTCGCGACGCGTCGATGCCGTCGGCGGGGCAGGCGAGAAAAATCGTCTCATCGCGCTCGTCGCCCACCAGCACGAGCTCGCGGTCGGCGAACCGCGTGGTCGCCTGCGCCACCGTGCTCATGCGGCTCGCAATGACGCGTAGCTTCCCCGGTAGTGCAGCAGCGGTGGCGAGTCCCTGTCGCTGCGGTGCAACGCCAGCAGCCGGCCGATGACGATCTTGTGGTCGCCACCGTCGAGACACCGTTCGAGCCGACAGTCGAGTACGGCCAGCACTCCGTCGAGATGGGGATTGCCCGTTGCGCCGAGCCGATGAGGCACGGCCTCCCAACTCGCGGCAGCGCCGCGCCGCGCGAAGTTCGCCGACAGCAGTTCCTGTCCTTCCGAGAGCACGTTGATCGCGAACGCAGCATGGTCGCGGATCGCCGCGAGCGTCTGACTCGAGCGATCCAGGCACACCAGCAGCAGCGGCGGGGCGAGCGACAACGAGCTGACCGCGCTGGCCGTGGTGCTGATGGGGGTACCGGCCGGCCCGCGAGCGGTCACCACCGTGACACCGGTGGCGAAGTGGCCGAGCGCGTGGCGCACGAGCTCGGGTGAAATCGCATTGTGGTGAGCTACCGTGGTTGCCGTCATCGTCTACAGCTGCCCGTGGCTCGGTGGTAGTGCGTCGTTCAGCAGGAAGTTGCCTACGTGGTGGTACTTCCAGTCCACCGGGTCGTGGCTGGCGTGGGTGCGGGCGTTGCGCCAGTGGCGGCTGAGGCCGTAGCGCTCGTCGGCGGCGCTCGCGCCCGTGAGCGAGAACAGATCGCTCGCCACCTCGACCGCGACCTCGCTGGCGAACGCCTTGGCCTGGGCGATCGCGATCGACCCACGAGCGGCCTCGCCGGGATCGGCCGGCCGGCGCCCGATCGTCTGCTGCGTCGCCGCCGCGTCGGCCAGCAGCGCCTCCGCCGCGCGCACGCGCGTGGCCAGGCGGCCGTAGCGACCGATCGTGTACGGGTCCTCGCCGGCACCGCCTGCCCACCCGGCGCGCGCGGCCTCGAAGAACGGCCGCCCCCGCGTGCGGACGAACTCGCCGGCGTCGCGCAGGGCACCACCCGCGATCCCGACTTGGATGGCCGTGTGCACCAGCTGCGCGCGAGCCCCCAGTTGCTGAGGGACGTCAAACGCGTCGAAATAGGGGACGACCAGCCCGGGGTCGACCTCGACGTCTTCGAACCTGGCGCTGCCGCTGACCGTCGCTCGCTGGCCCATCGTGTTCCAGTCCTCGTCGAGCGTCACGCCCTCGCCGTCTCGGGGGACGAACGCCAGCACGAGGCGATCCTGGTCGTCGAGTGCGGTTACGCCGATCCAGCGCGAAGTGATCGCACCGGTGCAGTAGTACTTGCGCCCGTCCAACCGCCGACCGCCGTGCAACCGCGTCTGTATCTCCTGGGCGTGGCGACCACCGCGTTCGGCGAGCGCGTTGCCGAGCCGTCCGCCCGCCAGCACCTCACCGAACAGCATCCGGCGTTGCTCGTCGGTCCCCCACGCCGCCAGCACGTCGACCATCAAGAAGTGGCCTTGCGGCACCTGGGCGATCGACGGATCGACGGCGGCGATCGTGCGGATCACCTCCGCCAGCGTGACCATCGAGACGTCGGTGCCGCCATGGCCGGATGGCACGGTGATCGCCAGCAGACCGCTGGCGTCGAACTCGGCCAGCTCGGCCGTCGGCACCGCGCCCGCGCGATCGCGCTCGATCACGCCGGCTGCGATCGAGTCGGCGAACTCGCGGGCAGCGAGAATCGCCTCCGCGTCGGAGGCGATCACCCGGGGCGCGATCGAGACGTTCGTCATCCGGCCACCGACAGGGCGGGGTCGATCTCAGACAGGCCGGCCGCCGGATCGGGGACCGCGGCCGGGTCGAGTCCCTGCTCAACCTCGAGCTCGCGCACGATCGGCAACACCTCCTCACCGAACCGCTTGACCTCCTCGTGATAGTGGAGAAAGCCGGTCAGGATCAGATCCACGCCGATCTTGCGGTATTCGACGATCCGGGTGGCCACCTGCTCGGCGGTGCCAATCAGCTGGGTGCGGAAGCCGTCGTTGTACTGGACCAGATCCTCGAACTTCGAGTCAGCCCACATGCCCTTCTTGTCGCCCGTCGACTGGCCGGCTTGCTTGACCGCCGCTCCGAACCCCTCGACGGCTTCGACGTGGGCCTTGGCGATGATCTCGCGCAGCGTCTCCTGCGCCTCGTGTTCGGTGTCGCGAACGATCACGAAGCCGTTAAGGCCGAACCTGGGCCCGTCGATCCGGCCGGCCTCGTCGGCGATCCCGCGCAGCTCGTCGAGCTGCTCGCGCACGCCCTCGAACGATTTTCCGTTGGAGAAGTACCAGTCCGACAGGCGGCCGCCGTTGCCGCGTGCGGCCGTCGAGTTTCCGCCCTGGAAGATTTCCGGGTGGGGACGACCGGGCCACGAGAGCGGCTTGGGCTTGAGGCTGAAGTCGCGGATCCGGTAGAAGTCGCCGGCGAGGTTGGCTGGATCCTCGGTCCAGATCCGCTTCAGCGCGAGGATGAACTCGGCGCTGCGGCGGTAGCGCTCGTCGTGCTCGAGCCACGGCTCGCCGAGCTGGCGGAACTCATCCTTGAACCAGCCCGACACGACGTTCACCGCCACCCGCCCGCTGGATAGGTGGTCCGCCGTGGCGACCCACTTGGCGAGTACGCCTGGATGCCAAAGCCCGGGATGTACGGCGGCGATCAGCTTCAGCCGCTCAGTGGCCAGCAGCAGCGCGAGGCTGAAGCTCGTCGACTCGTGCTGGAACTCGGCGCCGTAGCTCGCGGTGTACCGCACCTGGCTGAGCGCGTAGTCGAAGCCGGCGCGCTCGGCGATCCGCGCGAGCTTGCGGTTGTACGCGAACGACCAGTCGGTCCGCTGTTCGATCGTGCTCGTGACCAGGCCGCCGCTGACATTCGGCACCCAGTAGGCGAACCGCAATGGCTCGGTGGTTGGATCGGTGGGCATGGGTGATCAGACCTCCACGGTTTCGTGCTCGGGGTTTTCAGACGCCAGCAGTCCACGGCGCCGCAGGACCGGCATCACGCCTTCGCCGACGCGGTAGGCCTCCTCGAGGTGCGGATAGCCGGAGAGGATGAATTCATCGATGCCGAGGTCGTGGTACTCGGCGATCCGGTCGGCGACCTCCTCGTGACTGCCGACCAGCGCGGTTCCCGCGCCGCCGCGTACGAGGCCGACCCCGGCCCAGAGGTTCGGGTAGACCTCGAGCGAGTCGGTCCGGCCGTTGTGGAGCGCGACCATCCGCCGTTGGCCCTCGGACTGCGATGCGCGCTGGATCGCCTGCGCCCGCTCGATCGCCTCCGGATCCAGCCCGTCGAGCAGTTGCCGGGCCTTCGCCCACGCCGCGTCGGAGGTGTCGCGCGTGATCACGTGTAAGCGGATCCCGAACCGGAGCTCGCGACCGGCGGCTCGCGCGCGTTCGCGGACGCGCTCGAGCTTCTCGGCGACTTCCGCGGGTGGTTCGCCCCACGTCAGATAGACGTCCGCGTAGGAAGCTGCGACGTCGAGCGCCGCTGCCGAGGACCCGCCGAAGTACACCTCGGGCCAGATCGGGTGGGGAATGATTTCGCCGCCGCGCACGTCGAAGTGCTCGCCGGCGAAATCGACCGGTTCCCCTCGCCAGAGCTCGCGAAAGATGTGCATGAACTCGCCCGCGCGGGCGTAGCGGGCCGTCTTGTCGAGATGGTCGCCGAAGCGGCGCTGTTCGACGTCGTCGCCGCCCGTGACGAGGTTGAGCAGCAGCCGCCCGCCGGAAACGCGCTGGAACGTGGCCGCCATCTGAGCCGCCAGCGTGGGCGACTGGAGCCCCGGCCGGAACGCGACCAGGAACCTGAACGTCCGCGTCAGCGGCGCCAGCGCGGCACTCATGACCCACGCGTCCTCGCACCAGGAGCTCGTCGGAGTGAGCGCGCCGACGAACCCGAGCCGCTCCGCGGCCCCGGCGATCAGGCCGATGTAGCCGAGGTCGGGGGCGCGCTCATCGCTGCCGCCCAACACCCGCGAACCCGCCGCGCCGACCGCGTTGCCGAGGCTCAGATCAGATCGGGAATCGCCGTTGGTTGGCAGGAACCAGTGCAGGACCACGCTCATCAACGGCTCAGGATGCTGGCTGCATCAGAGGCGGTCAAATAGACATTCCCTAAGCCGTGATAGGCTTTCTCTACAATCTCGATTGACTATCTCCCCTATTGTTCAGTGGCCGGGGGAACCGGCGCAGGATGCGCACAGAGCAACTCGAATACGTCGCCGCCATCGCCAGGCTGGGCTCGTTCCGGAGCGCCGCCGAGCAGTTGCACATCTCGCAACCCGCGCTGAGCGCGACGGTACGCAATCTCGAACGGGAACTCGGCGTCGATCTCCTCGACCGCCACCGTTCCGGCGCGAAGCTCAGCGAAGAGGGACGGGAGCTGCTGCCCCACATCATCAACTCGCTCGATGCCGTCGATGTCCTGCGGCGCGCCGCCGACGACCGCCATCACACCAGTCGCATAGTGCGCGTCGGAACGGTTAATGCCGGCACCGTTCCGCTGCTGACGCCGACGATGCGCAAGTTCCGTGATACCCACCCTTCGACGCAGGTCGAGGTCGTCGGCGCCCAGGAGGCACAAATTCACCGCGCGCTGCGGGAGGGGAGCTTCGACCTCGGCCTCGTGACCTGTCTGGCCGACGACGACATGCCCCCGGAGCTCGAGACCACGCGGCTGCTCAGCGGGCACCCCGTGGTCTGCGTGAGACCTGACAGCCGGCTGGCGGAGCTCGATGCGATCAGCGTGAACGAGCTGCTGTCAGTGCCGCTGATCGTGATGCGCGCCGGCTACCTCATGCACCGCCTGCTCCACCGCCTGCTGGGTGGGCGAACCCCGACGGTTTCGTACTCCACCGACGGCGCAGAGATGGGCAAGCTGATGGTCGCCGAGGGGTTGGGCGCGACCCTGCTGCCCGATTTCAGCGTGATCGGCGACCCGCTCGAGCGCGGCGGACAGATGACCTGGCGGCCGTTGCGCGACGATCACACCGAGCTGTGGCTGGTCATCCGGCGGCCCCGTTCGGGCTCGCACCCGCGCGCCGCCCGCAACCTCCATCGGATGTTCGTGGAACGGGCCCACTCACTCGATCTCGCGCGCGCGAGCTAGCGCGCCCGAGAGGCCGTGAGTGGTCTCTCGCGGCTCTGCCTGGCGCGCGTGTGCTCATCGAGTTGGGCCAGGATCTCCCGTAGGCGACGCCGCGTGACGCCTCGGGCGAGACGGCCTTCGTCGGTGAAAGCTTGGTGCGCGGCGGGGACGGCGAGTTCCTGATCGAGCACTCGCGCGCCGGCGAGACCGAGGGCCTTGCGCAGCTCGGCCTGGGCCCAGACGCCGCCGAACATGCCCGTGCTGGCGCCGATGACCGCGACGGGCTTGTTGGCCAGGGGGGAGGTGGCGGGAGTGGGGCGCGAAGCCCAGTCGATCGCGTTCTTGAGCACGCCGGGGATTGACCCGTTGTATTCGGGGGTGGCGAACAGGACGGCGTCGGCATCGCGGATCGCAGCGATGAACGCATCGGCGCCGGGCAGCCCGCCGCCGTGCTCGTGCTCGTCGGTCTCGTCGAACGGCTCCACCGCTTTGAGGTCGTCGAAGATGATCAGCTCTGCTCCGGGCGGCAGCTGATCGGCTGCCGCCTCGAGCAGGCGTCGGTTGTGCGAGTCGGCCCGCAGCGATCCGGCGACGCCGAGCACGCGCACCGGATTAGTTCTCCTCGTCCTCGTCCGCGCGAGCGAGCTCGAGCGTGACCGAGATCGTGACGTCGTTGCCGAGCACGAAGCCTCCCTGGGGCAGCGGCGCGTTCCATTGCAGTCCGATCGTGTCGCGGTCGACGGTGGTCTCGAGGTCGATGCCGATCTTCTCGACGTCGCCGAGCGTGATCGCGGGTCCGGCGATCCGGCCGGTGGCGGTGACGGGGGTGGTGGTGCCCTTGACCGTGAGGGTGCCGTCACTGGTGAGCACGCCGTCCTTGACGGTCAGCGACGAGGATTCGTAGACGATCTCGGGGTAGCGTTCGGCGTCGAAGAAGTCCGGGGAGAGGAGGTGTCCCTGGAGTCGCTCGTCTTTGAGGTGCAGCGATCCGACCTTGACTTTGCCGATCAGGTGGCCGTCGCTGAGCGTGGCGTCGATCTCGGTGAACTCACCGCGGAAGGTCCCGACCATCATGTGGCGTACGGCGAAGGCGGCCACGGAGTGGACTGGGTCGACGGTCCATGTGCCGGTGGGTGTCTGGGTCGCTTCGGTTACGGTCGTCATCTCACGTCTCCATAAGGTTGATTCGGACTGCGGTCCGCTTGCCCGTTAGGGTAGCAAACTAAACGGACTATAGTCCGATTGAGAGGATGGAAATCGCGATCGAACCAGTTGAACTCCCCGTTCTCGGACCCCCGCCCGAGCGCTCGGACGCGGCCCGGAATCGCCGGCGGATTCTCGCGGCAGCCGACCGCCTGTTCGCGCGCGATGGCGTGGCCTGCACCTCGATGGACGCCATCGCGCTTGAGGCCGGGGTGGGCAAGGGGACGCTGTTCCGTCGCTTCGGCGACCGAGCCACGCTCGCGCTGGCGCTGCTGGAGTCCTCCGAGCGCGACCTCCAGGACGCGTTCATCCGCGGGCCGGCGCCGCTCGGACCAGGCGGGCCGCCGGGCGAGCGGCTGATCGCCTTCGGCCAAGCGCTGCTCGAGCACATTTCGGCCAACGCCGAACTGCTGCTCGCGGCTCAGACGGCCGGAGCTCCGGGAAGCCGGTTCGGCGTCGGCGCCTACAACGCGCACCGCGCGCACGTCACGATCCTCATCCGCGACGCCGCCCCCGAGCTCGACGCTCAGTACACGGCCGAGGCACTCCTGTCCATGCTCGGCGCCGAAGTGGTCCTCTACCAACTCAGGGTGCTCGGCATGCCGATCGGGCGAATCGCCGCGGGCTGGGAGGCCGTGGCTCGCCGGATCGTCTCATTTCCGTGCCCCTAAGTCGGCGGGTGTCGCCGCTAGGGTTGCGGGGTACCAGCCCCGAAACCACCAGAGCGAGCAGTGTCCCCACGAGATCTGACCAGTTTCTACGAGGCATCGGCCGGCGTCGCGGGCGCCCTCATCGGCCTGCTCTTCGTCGCGGTCTCCGTTCACCAGACCCGGACCGCCGAGACCGGCGCCACTCCGCCACAGCGGATCAGCGCAGCGGCCGCCCTGACCGCGTTCACCAACGCGCTGGCCACGTCGCTGTTCACCCTCGTCGAGGGTCAGAGCAGCGGCACGCCCGCCTTCGCGGTCGCGATCGCTGGCCTCCTGTTCGTGACCGGGTCGCTGCTCTCACTGCGCGACGACCCCCGCAGGCTGCGCGAGGTGCTGTTCCTCGTCACCCTGTTTGCCGCGTTCGTCGCGCAGCTGATCACCGCCCTGTACGTATCGGGACATCCGACCGATCTCAGCGCGCAGCGGACCCTGGCCGTCCTCGTGGTCGTCTTCTTTCTCATCGGGATCGCGCGCTCGTGGGTGCTCGTCGAAGGACCAAGCTTCGGGCTCGCCCACGAACTCACGCGTCTGGTCCGGACCAAGCGGACGCCCGACACGCGTTCCGACTCGTGTGGGGCTGATCCACCATGAGAAACTCAGGACGTCGCCGTCAGCTGATCCAACCGCCGGACTGAGAGAAGGAACCGATGAACCTCGAAGAGACGCTGGAGAAGGTCGTGGAAATGGCCCGCGAGGAGCTTCACATCGTCCGCAAGCGCGCCGAAGAGAAGACGCCGGCTCGCGACCATGGCAAGGACTACCACGAGGCTCAGGCCGCGGCCGACCGCCTCGATCACTACGCCCACCAGCTCTACCGACTCCACGACGCCGAGTATCACGATGGCTGGAGGCACCACAGCGCCGGCGATAGCAACTGAGGGCTTGAGTCGCATGACCGCCTGAAGCGGGCTAGCCGCTCATGGGCTGCTGCCCAGGCGGTCCATGACGCCGCCAAGCGAGATTCCGTGTCTCCCGAGGATATCCTTGTCGCGCTCGGGGTCGAACGGATCCGGAAGGTCCTCCATCAAAGCCGCGATCTGGTCCTGGGAATAGCCCGCCCGCGTCAATATCTCTTCGAGTTGGGGGTGCGAGAAAAGGGGACGATCCTGCATACGGTCCATGCTACGCCCAAGCGCCCAACGCGACCAGCCGAAGGGTGGTCGAGAAACCGGCCGCCGCGCACCACTAGCGCCTCAGAGCGCTAGATCTAGCCGACCAGGAGCGTGTCGAGTCCTCGCGTGACCCCGACGAGCTCCGGAACTCGTCTGGCCGCGAGCAGCGTCCCGGCGACGTACGGCTCCGGCGTTGCGCCGGCGTCGTGTCGGATCGTCAGGCGCTCGTCGGGCAAGCCGAACACGACCTCGGTCGAGACCACGAAGCTCGGCACGCGGACCGAATGGACCTGGGCGCCGCCAATCGTCGCCCCTCTGGCTTCGCGCGGCCCGTGGAGCTCGTCTATCGGATGACCGAGCGCGGAGGGCCGGACCTCCCCGAGCCGCTCGGCGAGCTCCCGGGCGGTGCCGCTGGGAACATCGGGCTTGGTGGCGCTCGCGTAGTCGATGATCTCCCAATGCGGCAGATGCCGGGCGGCGAGCAGCGCGGCGGCCTGACAGATCGCCGCCGTGAGCGAGAAGTTGCCCGAAGCGACGACGCCGACCGAGCGCTCGCGGGCCGCCCGATCGACCTCCTGGTAATCCGACGCGGTGAGACCCGAGGTGCCGATCACGACCGCCACGCCGGCCTCGATCGCCGTGAGCGCGTTCGCCTTGACCACGGTCGGCGCGGTGAAGTCGATCAGCACATCGATCTCCACCAGCGCGTCGGCCACGCTGCCATACACCGGTACGCCCAGCGGCCCGGTGGCGAGCGCCAAGCCCAGATCCTGACCGGCTGCCGAACGACTGACGGCGGCGCCGAGCCGCAGGTCGGCGGCGGCCAGCACTCCGTCGACGAGCGCCCGGCCGGTCCAGCCCGTGGCACCCGCGATGCACACCGATAACGCCCTAGCCTGCTGCATGCCGATCGGTGCGAAGGCTACCCGTGCGCGCGGGGGCTACGGTGTCCGAGTCGGGGCGGGCGAGCGGGTCTCGTCGATGGCGGTCGCCAACCACTGGGTCGCGGCCGGGATGTGGGCGGGATCGATCTGGTGGCCGACGTCCGACTCGTGGTAGGTGACCGGCAGACCGCCGGCCTCGAGCAGCGCACGCGCGCGCCGCGCGAACTCGATGTCCATCACCGGGTCGTGGCGGCCGTGAGCGATGAACACCGGTAGGTCTGGACGGGATGCCAGGTCGGGCTGCCACCCGTCCACGGTCGGGACGAACCCGGAGAACGCGAGGATCCCGGCCGGCGCGGGGCGGTCGGCGGGGAGGCCGAGTGCATAGCTCATCACCGACCCCATCGAGAAGCCGCCCAGCACGGTCCGCGCGGGTGGGATGCCGGTCCGCTCCCACAGCTCGTCGTGGAAGGCGGCCAGTTTGGAGTACGCGGCGTCGAATGTCCGCGGGTCCGGGTAGCCGACGCGCGGCACGGCGTACCAGTGGTAGCCCGGCCAGCCCGGAACCGTCAACGGCCCACGTGGAGTGACGACGTGCAGCCGTCTCTGGGGGTCGAGCACGTCGGCCAGACCGAGCAGATCGTGCTCGTCGGCGCCCCGGCCGTGGTGGAGGATCAGCAGTCCGGCTGGGTTGCCCGCGGCGGGCCGTTCGCGGTAGATCAGGCTCATCGTTCTATGCCTCATGGTGCGCGGTGACGCGCGGGTTGGTCAGCGGGGTGAGTAGGTTCTCCAGCTGGGGACGCAGGTGCTCGTGTTGGGCCGGGAGCCGCAGCTCCTCGCCCAGGCGGCTGGGATCCTCGTCGACAGCGAAGCCCGGCGAGGTGGTCGCGATCTCGAACAGGATCCCTTGCGGCTGGCGGAAGTAGATCGAGAGGAAGTAGTCGCGGTCGATCACCGGCGTGACCGCCATCTGTGCTTGCGCGACCCGCTGCTGCCACGCCACATGGTCCTCATCGCGCGAGTGCCAGGCGATGTGGTGGACCGTTCCGGCGCCGGGGATCCCGGGCTCGGTGGTCTCGTCATAGACCCAGCGGAAGTGGCGGGTGTCACCGTCGAGGCGATACTCGCCGTCGCCGAGCTCGGTGAACCCGAGCGTCTCGGTCAGCAGCTCCCGGTCGGCGCCGGCTCCCCGGGCGATGTAGGCGCGGGCGCCCTCCACGCCAAGGATCGCGTGCTCGGCGGGGACTTCCGGATGCGTGGCACGCAGCGGCGGGTTGCCGTCGACGGCGACCACGAGCTCGAGGCGCAGCCCGTCGTAGTCCTCGAACCCCAAGGACCGGTCATCGCGTCGGCTCTGATAGCCCTTGCTCGCGAGCCGCTCGGTCCAGAAATCAAGCGCCGCCTCGGAGGCCACGCCGAGGGCAATCGTGTGGATCATGCCCGCGCCGGCGCGGCCGCGCCGCGCGCCCGCGAACTCAAACCAGGTCAGAATCGATCCCGGCGAGCCCCGCTCGTCGCCGAAGTACAGGTGGTAGGCCTCGGGCGCGTCGAAGTTGACCGTCTTCTTCGCCAGCCTCAGGCCCAGCACATCGGCGTAGAACTCGACGTTCCTGGTCGCGTCGCCGGTGATCATCGTCAGGTGGTGCATGCCATCGAGCTTCATCGTTCTCCTCGCAAGGTGTCGGACCAAGGTCCGGGCAAGTGGTTGTCAGCACAACTATACCACGAGCTGATTGCGTGTGCAACTAGACCCGGAAGGAGGGACTTCCAAAAGAGTGCCGGGTTCGGGCCTGTACTCTCTGTCGAAATATCATTGTAGATACAACTACATTACCGCTATAGTTGCGCTTGGCGAACTCGAAGCTCCCACATGACCACCCAAGAATCGCCCACCACCTCGCTCGCCGGCTACGAGCTCGCGGCTTGGCGCGGAATGCTCCAAGTGCATGCTCTCGTCACCCAGGAGCTCGACGCCCAGATGCGCGCCCAACACGGAATCTCGGTCTCTGCCTACGAGGTCCTGATGTTCCTCGACGACGCGCCCGAGCACCGGATGCGCATGTCCGAGATCGCGGACCGCGTGCTGCTCAGCCGCAGCGGCTGTACCCGGCTCGTCGACCGGCTGGTCGACCTCGGCTACGTCACCCGCTCGGCCGCGACGACGGACGGTCGGGGCCTATACGCACAGCTCACCGACGCCGGCCTGGACAAGGTCAGAGCCGCCCGCAGAATCCACCACGAGGGGGTCCACCGATTCTTTCTCGATCACCTCACGACGACGGACAAAATCGCCCTCGGCGATATCTGGACGCGCTTTCACAGCGGCAACGGTCAGGCGCCGGCTTGACCAGTGCTGGTACCCAGGACGATCAGCGTCTTGGTTCCGATCACCTTGGCGCTGCCGCGGCGGCTGCGGCGGATACGGTCGATTACCTGTTTCAGGTGGTCGACGTCGTTGACGCGTAGGCGGACGAGCGCGTCGGGATCGCCGGCGACGGTGAATGACTCGACAAGCTCGGGGAGGCCGTCGAGCGCGTGGTCGATGTCGCTGACCTGGGTCCCCGGAGCGAAGCGGAGCTCGGCAAACGCCTCGAGTTGACGGCCGAGCTTCGTGTGGTCGAGGATGGCGGTGTAGCCGCGAATGTAGCCGTGGCCCTCGAGCCGATCGATCCGGCGCTTGGTCGCCGCGGGGGAGAGGTTGATGAGTCGGCCGATCTCGCTCGCCGACCGGCGGCCGTCCTCTACGAGCAAATCCAGGATGCGCTGGTCGGTCGCGTCGAGGGTGTTGGCCGGCACGAAAAGATCGTAACGTCACGCTCGCCGAGACGCAAAAATTGATCGTGGATACCCAAGGTGGAGGCGAAGGCTGTGGACATCAGCGGCGCTACCTCGGGACAATCGACCACCTCAATGACGATCATCGACCAGCAGCGCGAAAGGCTGTCGGTGCTACAGGCGGTCCAGGACCGTGTCCTGTGGTTGGCGATGTCGATCGTCGATCACGCCAACCGGGTGCGCGAGACGCGGTCGGGGGTGAAGGTCGGGGGCCATCAGGCGTCGTCGGCTTCGGTGGTGTCGATCATGACCGCGTTGTGGTTCGGCTATCTGCGCGGGCCCGATCGGGTGTCGGTCAAGCCTCACGCCTCACCGGTGCTGCATGCAATCGAGTATCTCTTGGGCCAGCTCGACGCGAAGTACCTTACGACGCTGCGCCAGTTCGGAGGACTGCAGAGCTATCCGAGCCGGCTGAAGGATCCGGTACCCGCGGACTTCTCGACCGGATCGGTCGGTATTGGCGCGACGGCAACGGTCTGGAGCGCGATCGCGCACAGGTACGTGGCAGGCCACTTCGAGGTGCCGCAGGGCGGGCGCCAGGTCGCGCTCGTAGGCGACGCCGAGCTGGACGAGGGCGCGATTTGGGAGACGCTCGTGGATCCGGTGGTCCCGCGGCTGGGCGAGGTTCTGTGGATCATCGATCTCAACCGTCAGTCGTTGGATCGGATCGTGCCGGATATCGCCGCGGGCCGGATCGCGGCGATGTTCGAGGCGGCCGGGTGGCACACGGTCACCGTCAAGTACGGCCGCTGGCTGCGTGAGCTGTTCGAGCGGCGAGGTGGCGAGGCACTGCGCCAGCGCATTGACGAGATGCCGAACGAGGAATATCAGCGGCTCCTGCGTTCAGGTGCCCCCGAGCTCCGTGAACGCCTCCCGGGCACGGGTCGCGGCGGGCAGGCGCTCGCCAGGCTGATCGCCGAGCTGACCGACGACGAGCTGCTGAGGGCAATCCGCGATCTAGGTGGCCACGACCTATCGGATCTAATCGAGGCGTTTGCACAGGCGGATACGGTGAGCGATCGGCCGTCGGTGATCTTCGCCTACACGATCAAGGCGTGGCGGCTGGCGACACAGGGGCATCCGGCGAACCACTCGGCGCTGTTGTCGTCCGCGCAAATGGACGAGTTGGCGAGGGCGACGAAAGCCGACGTGACCGATCAGTGGGCGCGTTTTCCCGACGGATCGCCCGAGGCGGAGCTGTGCCGCGCGGTGGCGATGCGACTTGTGCGCGAGGAGCTCGTGCCGACCCCGGCGCCACCATCGCCGATCGACCTCGGCCGATCGCACGCCGGGAGCGCATCGACGCAGCAGGCGCTTGGGCGGTTTTTTGTGGACCTGCCGCGCCGCGCGCCGGAGGTGGCGGCCCGGGTCGTGACCGTCAGTCCCGACGTCGCGTCGTCGACCAACCTCGGTGGCTGGATCAATCATGTCGGAATCTGGCACCTCGGCGAGAGGATCGACTGGTTCGCGGATGACACTGACACCCTGGTGCGGTGGCGTGAGTCGGAGCATGGTCAGCACATCGAGCTCGGAATCGCCGAGGGTAACCTGGTCGGTTTGCTCGGCGAGCTCGGGTCGACCTGGTCTCGCGACGGCCAGGCGCTGCTTCCGATCGGGACGCTGTATGACCCGTTCGTGGGCCGTGCGCTCGAGCCGTGGTCGTTCGGGCTCTACGCCGGAGGCCAATCGATTCTCGTCGGGACCCCGTCGGGGGTCTCGCTGGCGCCCGAGGGCGGTGCGCACCAGTCGATCATCACGCCGTCGATCGGGCTCGAGCAACCGCGGTGCATCGCGTGGGAGCCGGCTTTCGGACAGGATCTCGAGTGGATCCTGCTGCACGCGTTGTCGAGGCTGGGGCGTCCGGACGGGATCTCCGCCTACTTCCGTTTGACCACGCGCCCGATCGACCAAGCGCTCGCCGCGGTTCCGGTGCAACCACCGGAGCGCGAAGCCCGGCGACTGAGCGCGTTGGCTGGTGGCTATCGACTCCGGGCCGCCGCCTCAGTTCCGGCCGTGACCCTCGTCGGCGTTGGTGCGGTGCTGCCGGAGGTGGTGGCGGCTGCCGAGGCACTTGGCAGCGCGGGCATCGAGAGCGATGTGGTGTGCCTGACCTCGCCCGACCTCGTGTTCCGAGCCCTGCAGGCGACGCGGGGCCTGTGTGAAGGAGATGACGCGATCCTCGACGAGCTGTTCGGTGCCGGCCGGGTCGCGCCGATCGTCAGTGTGATCGATGGTCATCCCCACACGCTGAGCTTCCTTTCGGCAATTCGCAACGTCCCGATGACCTGCCTGGGAGTCAGTGACTTCGGGCAGTCCGGTGACGTGGAGGATCTATATCGCTATTTCGGGATCGACACCGAGACGATCGTCGATGCCGCCGTCGACCTCCTGGAGGCACCGCGACCATGACCGAACTGACGATGCCAAGACTCTCCGACTCGATGACACAGGGCACAATCCTGACCTGGCTCAAGAGCGAAGGCGAGCAGGTAAATGCCGGCGAGGATCTGGTCGAGATCGAGACCGACAAGGCCACCGTGACACACCCCGCGCAGGCCAGCGGCATTCTCAGGATCATCGCTCCCGATGGCACGACGCTTCCGGTCGGCGCGCCGATCGCCCGCCTGGAAGCTGCCGTCGAGACCGTCAGCCCGATGGCCAGCGAACGCAACGGGAGTACGGGTGACCGCGCGGTGGCGATCGGGCCAGGATCCGACGCGACCTCGTCGGAGACGGCAGTCGCCGCCTCTAGATCACCGGATGCGGTCCGCTCGCTGATCCGGGCGACCCCGCTGGCGCGGCGGGTCGCCGCGGCGCATGGGATCTCGCTGGATGAGGTCACCGGATCGGGGCCGCTCGGCCGGATCACCCGGAGCGACGTGCTCAACCGGACCAGGCCCGAGTCGAAGCCGGCGCCGGTCAGCCCGCTCGCGCCGCCCGAGGAGCCATCGGCTCCGGCGCCGTCGATCAAGGGCGCGGTCGAGGTCGTCCAGCCGACGCGGCTGCAATCGGTGGTGGCCCGCCGGATGTCGGAGGCAAAGGCGACCGTCCCGCATTTCCAGGTCCAGACGGATGTGGTGATGGACGCCGCCGCGTCGTTCAGGGAGCAGATCAGGCAGACCGGCGTGGATCCCCCGTCCTTGAACGATCTGGTCATCAAGGCGGCGGCGCTCGCGCTGCGAGCCCATCCGCTGGCCAACGCGGCTTACCGCGATGGCCGCTTCGAGCTCTACTCGAGGATCAACGTCGGCATTGCGGTGGCGGCCGATCACGCGCTGGTGGTCCCGACGGTCTTCGACGCCGACCTGAAGTCGCTCGGCACGATCGCCGCCGAGTCAAGACAACTCGCTGCCCGAGTCCGTAATGGCGAGGTAACTCCCTCCGAACTATCCGGCGCGACGTTCACCGTGTCCAATCTCGGGATGTACGGCATGACCGCGATCACGCCAGTGGTCAACCCTCCCCAGGCTGCGATCCTCGGGGTGGGCGCGATGCGTGAGACGCTTGCACGTGTGGACGGGGAGATCGTCGATCGCCGGCTGATGTCGCTGACCCTGAGCTGCGATCACCGGATCCTCTACGGCGCGGATGCCGCCGAGTTCCTCGCCACAATCCGTCAGTTGCTAGAAGCGCCGCTGCGCCTGGCGCTCTGAAACGACTTCGCCGAGTTCCGGCATAGTGTGGGTCGTGCTGTTCGATCTCGATGACGACACGCGGCTCCTGCAGCAGACCGTGCGTGAGTTCGCCGCCGCGGAGGTGGCGCCGGTGGCCGGCGAGCTCGATCGGACGAAGGCGTTTCCGTATCAGCTGGTGGCGCGGATGGGCGAGCTCGGGTGGATGGGGATCCCGTTCCCCGAGGACGTCGGCGGCAGCGGCGGAACCACGCTCCAATACTCGATCGCGGTGGAGGAGCTGACCCGTGTCGATTCGTCGGTGGCGATCACGCTGTGCGCGCATACGTCGTTGGGAACCCAACCGATTTATCTGTTCGGAACGCCGGAGCAGCGCGAGCGCTACATGCCCGATCTGTGCGCCGGACGCAAGCTCGGCGCGTTCGGCCTGACCGAGCCCGAGGCCGGCAGCGACGCGGGTAACGTGAAGACGCGCGCGCGGTTGGAGGAGGGGGAGTGGGTGATCGACGGCGCCAAGCAGTTCATCACCAACGCCGGCACCGACATCTCCGGCCACGTCGCGATCACCGCCCGCACCGGCGAGGATGAGATCTCGAACCTGATCGTCGAGAACGGCACTCCCGGCTACGCGCAGGGCGAGCCCTACCGGAAGATGGGCTGGAACGCGTCCGACACGCGGCCGCTCAGCTTCGACGACTGCCGGGTGCCCGAGGCGAACCTGCTCGGCATCCGCGGGAAGGGGCTCGTGCAGTTTCTCCAGGTGCTCGACATCGGCCGCATCGGCGTCGCGGCGATGGGCGTCGGGCTGGCGCAGGGAGCGTTCGATCAGGCGCTCGCCTATGCCAAGCAACGGTGGGCGTTCGGACAACCGATCGCCCGCTTTCAAACCATCCAGGCAAAGCTCGCCGACCTGGCCACCGAGATCGAGGCGGCGCGGCTGCTCACGTACAAGGCCGCGGTGCTCAAGGACCAGGGCCGCAACTTCGGCCTCACCGCTGCCCAGGCCAAGCTGAAGACGGGCCGGCTCGCCGTGCGGGCCGCCGAGGAAGCCGTGCAGATCCACGGCGGCTACGGCTACATCGAGGAATACCCCGTCTGCCGGTTCTACCGTGACGCGAAGATCCTCACCATCGGCGAGGGCACCGACGAGGTCCAGCAGATGGTGATCGCCCGCGCCCTGAGCCTCTGAGCGCGCGCGCCGCTCGCGGGACTAAGCGGCGACCGGGCTCGGCAAGTCGGTGTAGAGCTCGCCCCCCTCGGCGCGCTCGACCAGCGAGGCCGGCGGCTCGAACCGCTCGCCGTACTTGGCGGCCAGCTCGCGGGCGCGGGCGACGAAACCCGAAGGCCCGCGCCGCTCGGGGTGCTCGGTCGACTCATAGCCGTTGATGTACTGGAGCACTCCGCCGGTCCAGCCGGGAAACCCGATCCCTAGGATCGACCCGATGTTGGCGTCGGCCACCGACTCGATCACGCCCTCGTCGAAGCACTTGACCGCCTCGATCGCCTCCACGAACAGCATCCGCTCCTCGAGGTCGATGAGCGACAGCTGCGACGGGTCTGCGACGGACGGGAACCCCTCCCGAAGACCGGGCCACAGGCCGGTGCGCTTGCCGTCGACGTACTCGTAGAAGCCCCGGCCCTCGAGCCGCCCCGGCCGGTCGAACTCGTCCAGCATGCGGTCGATCACGACCTCGGAGGGATGTCCATCCCAACCACTGGCGGTGGACTGCGTCGCCTCCTTGGAGGCGACGCGGATCTTCCGCATCAGCTTGAGGTTCAGCTCGTCGGATAGCTGGAGCACCGGCGCCGGGTAGCCCGCCTGCGAGGAGGCCTGCTCGATGGTGGGCGCGGGTACTCCCTCGGCCAGCATCGCGATCCCCTCGTTGATGAACGTGCCAATCACGCGGCTGGTGAAGAACCCGCGGCTGTCGCCCACGACGATCGGCGTCTTCTTGATCTGCTTGGCGAAGTCGAGCGCGCGGAAGGTCGTCTCCTCACTGGTTTTCTCGCCCTTGATGATCTCCAACAACGGCATCTTGTCCACCGGCGAGAAGAAGTGCAGTCCGATGAAGTCCTCGGGGCGCGAAACTCCCTCGGCGAGGCCGGTGATCGGCAGCGTCGAGGTGTTGGAACCGAGGAGCGCGGGCGGGTCCGATTCGTTCAGGAACGGTTCGACCTCGGCGTACACCCTCGCCTTCACCTTGGGGTCCTCGAACACCGCCTCGATCATCAGATCCGCGCCGCGCGCGTCTTCGGGCTTGTCGGTGGGCGTGATCCGCGCCAGCAGGGCGTCTGCGTCAGCCTGGCTCGTGCGTCCCTTGGCGACTGCCGCTGTCATCAGTTTCTCCGAGTAGGCCTTGCCGCGCTCGGCGGCCTCGAGCGAGACGTCTTTCAGGACGACCTCGATACCGGCCTTCGCGCACACGTAGGCGATCGCCGCGCCCATCATCCCGGCGCCCAAGACCACTACCCGCCTCGCCTTGTACGGCTCGAGCCCGTCGGGGCGACCACGCTCTCCGCTCGCGCGCTGCAGGTCGAAGAAGAACGCCTGGATCATGTTCTTGGCCACCTGACCGACGACCAAGTCGACGAAGTAACGGCCTTCGATTTCGAGGGCATTGTCGAAGTCGACCTGGGCACCCTCGACCGCCACCGCCATGATGTGGTGCGGAGCAGGGTAGTTGGCGCCCTTGATCTGCTTGCGCAGGTTGGCCGGCAACGCGGGCAGGTTCGCTGCCAGCGAGGGCGTCGACGGGGTGCCGCCCGGGATCTTGTACTTCGGGTCCGCGTCCCACGGCTGCTGCGCGTTCGCGTGCTCTTCGATCCACCGCTTGGCGGCGGGCACGAGCTCCTCGCGCGTAGCCACGATCTCGTCGACGATCCCGAGCTCCCTGGCCTGCTGCGGCCGTAGCCGCTGACCCCTCAGGAGGACGCCGACCAGCGCCGGCACGATGCCGATCATGCGGACCGAGCGGATCACGCCGCCGCCCCCGGGGAGCAGTCCCAACTGCACCTCCGGGAACCCGGTGACCGCCTTGGGGTCGTCGACGATCACTCGGTGGTGGGCGGCCAGGCAGATCTCGAAACCGCCGCCGAGCGCGGCGCCGTTGATCGCCGCCACCACCGGCCGGCCCAGCGTCTCCAGGCGGCGCAGGTACGACTTGCCCTCGCGGACGGCGTCGGCGATGTCGTCCATGTCCTCGCGGCGGACGCGGCGAAGGTCGTTGAGGTCGGCGCCCGCGAAGAATGTCTTCTTGGCCGACGTGATGACCACGCCCCTGATCTCGCCCTTCTCGGCCTCGAGGCGGTCGATCGTGGCGGCGATCGAGTCGCGATAGGCCGCGTTCATCGTGTTGGCCGACTGGTTCGGGTCATCGAGCGTGAGGACGACGATGCCGTCGTCGCCTCGCTCCCAGCGGATCGTGGTGCTTTCAGCCATCCTGTCGGTTCCTCGGGTAATCGGTGGTTTTCAGTTCTCCGGCGAGCGGTTACAGGCGCTCCACGACGGTGGCGATCCCCATGCCCCCGCCGACGCACAAGGTGGCGAGGCCGTACCGGCCGCCGGTCCGCTCGAGCTCATCGATCAACGTGCCGAGGATCATCGCGCCGGTCGCGCCGAGCGGGTGCCCCATCGCGATCGCGCCGCCGTTGACGTTGACCTTCTCCATCGGGATGCCCATGTCCTTGACGAACCGCAGCACGACGGCGGCGAAAGCCTCGTTGATCTCGACCAGATCGAGGTCGTCGACGGTGAGACCGGCCCTGGCCAGCGCCTTGCGCGTGGCGGGCGCGGGGCCCGTGAGCATGATCGTCGGGTCGGCGCCCGACACGGCGGTGGCCAGAATCCGGGCCCGCGGCTCGATGCCCATTGCGTCGCCCACCTGCCCGTTGCCGATCGCCACCAGCGACGCGCCGTCGACGATTCCCGATGAGTTGCCCGGGGTGTGGACGTGGTTGATCTTCTCGACCCAGTGGTACTTCTGGAGCGCCACGGCGTCGAAGCCGCCCATCTCGCCAATTGTGGCGAACGACGGCTGCAGCTTGCCGAGCGTCTCGACGGTCGTCCCGGGACGGATGAACTCGTCGTGGTCGAGTACCACGTGCTCGTTGATGTCGAGCACGGGAATCACCGAGCGCGCAAACTTGCCCTGGGCCTGGGCGGCGGCCGCGCGTTCCTGCGAGCGAGCGGCGTAGGCGTCGACGTCCTCGCGGCTGAAGTCTCCGACGGTGGCGATCAGATCGGCGCCGATCCCCTGCGGGACGAACGACGTGTCGTAAGCGGTCTCGGGGTCCATCGCCCAGGCGCCGCCGTCGGAGCCCATCGGGACGCGCGACATCGACTCGACGCCGCCGGCCAGCACGAGGTCCTCCCACCCCGAGGCGACCTTCTGCGCGGCGATGTTGACCGCCTCCAGTCCGGAGGCGCAGAAGCGGTTGAGCTGGACGCCGGCGACCGTATGGGGAAGGCCCGCCTTGATCGCGGCGGTCTTGGCGATGTCGGCACCCTGGTCGCCGATCGGCGACACGCAGCCGAGGACGACGTCGTCGATCCGGTTGGGATCGAGGTCCGGGTGGCGGCTCAGCATTTCGTGCATCAACCCGACGACGAGATCGACCGGCTTGGTCGTGTGCAGCGAGCCATTCGACTTGCCCTTGCCGCGCGGAGTGCGGATCGCGTCGAATACCAACGCGCTGGTGGCATCCATGTTGCTCCTGAGGTTTCGAAAGTTGAGCCGGCTAGCGTATCTGAAAATAAGCAGCGCTGCCGCTTTTGTTAGATTGTACACGTGCAACCGTCTACACCCAGAGCGGTGGAGCCGAAGCAGGAGCGCGCCCACGCGACGCGTCGGCGTCTGCTCGACGCCGCCGTCGACGAGTTACTCGCGCACGGCTACGTCGGCCTCACCACGCAAGGGGTGGCCCGTCGAGCCGGAGTGTCGCGCGGCGCCCAGCAGAACTACTTTCCCCACAAGGCCGCGCTCGTCGCGGCGGCGGTCCGTCACCTGGCGGCCCGGCACGCCGACGAACTGCGCGACCGAGTTGCCGACATGCCCGATGGGCGGGTCCGCGTCGAGGCCGCGCTCGACGTGCTGTTCGAGCAGTACAGCGGACCGCTGTTTGCCGCGGTGGTCGAGCTGAGCTTGGCGGCCCGGGGCGATCAGGCGTTGCGCAAGGTGATCGCTGGCGAGGAACGGATGATCTCGAAGACGATGCACGCGACCGCCTCCGAGATCTTCGGGGAGGAGGGGCTCGACGCCGAGGGGTTCACCGAGCAGTGGTCTACGGTGCTGAGCGCCATTCGCGGGCTCGCGCTGCTCAAGCTCCTAGGTCACCCGGCCACCAACGTCGATCGACAGTGGGCGAGGACCCGGACCCAACTGCTGGGGCTGCTGACCTAGGCGCCGGCGAGTTTCTGCAGCTCGGCCAGCGTCTCCGCGTCGAGCAACGCGCTGCAGGCCGCCACGCACGCGCGACACACCTTCTCGCACAAGGCGCAGTGGCGATGGTGCGCCGCGTGTCGGGCGCACTCCTCCGCGCAACTCGTGCACGTCCTCACGCAGGCTTGGAGAAGCCGGTGCGCGACGTATTCTTCCCAGTGGGCCGGCCGCGACAGGACCCGCGCGGTCGCCTCGCACACATCGGAGCAGTTCAGGCACAGGGCCACGCAGGTCCGCAGCTCCGCGACGTCGTCCTCCGCCAGATCGGCGTCGGCGCAGGCCGTGCACGACTGGTGGCAGGCTAGGCAGGCGTCAATCGCCGCGGCGACCTCTTCCGCCCCGAGCGGGATGCCGGTCGGCGCCGCTTCCAGCATTTCTCTGGTGTTCGTCATCGTAAGGAGTTCTAGCTCATGTGACGGCCACGACCTCGGCCTCGATCTCCTCCGCGTCGAGCTCGTGCTCGGGCTGGGTGTAGTAGTACTTGCCCCCTCGCAGCCAGGAGGCGACCGCGGCGACGGCGCAGCACCCGGCGGCGAAGTAGAACGCCTCGTGGATGCCGGTCGCGAACGGCTGCGAGACCAGAGCGGGGAAGAACCGGTGACCCGTGAGGTACGTGGCGGTGGCGTGCGGCAGATGTGCGAGCTCCGGACCGAGCACGGTCTGCATTGGGTTGTAGCCGAGGAAGGCCGAGAACAAGGTGCCGACCGCGGGGAGGTGGGATACCTTCACCGCGTAGTCGTGCGGCACGCCGTGGGCGCTCAGGCCGTGAAGCAGCGCCAACGGAAGCGTCGACGAGAGCCCGATGATGATCAGGCTGAAGAAAATGCCGATCGACAGCACCGACGCCGAGCCCATGAACGTCGCCGTCATGCCGGCGCCGGCGCCGCGTTGGTCGGGCGGCAAGCTGTTCATGATCCCGGTCTGGTTGGGGGCGGCGAACAGGCCCATCGCGAAGCCGATGACGAAGATCAACAGGCCGAACACCCAGAAGGTGAACACGACCGGCAGGACGGTCAGCAGCAGCAAGCCAATTGCGGACAGGATCATGCCGCCGGTCGTGAAGGGCCGCGCCCCGTAGTGATCGGCCAGCCTCCCCGAGACCGGCCCCGCGATCAGGAACCCGGCTGATAGCGGGAGCATGAAGATCCCCGCCCATAAGGGCGTGTCAGAGAAGCTGTAACCGTGGATGGGCAGCCAGATCCCCTGAAGCCAAAGGATCAGCATGAACATCAGTCCGCCCCGGGAGAGCGCGGAGAGAAACGTGGCGACGCTGCCGCCGGAAAAGGCGCGGATCCGGAACAGCGGCAAGCGGAACATCGGATCCTTGACGTGTGACTCGATCACGACGAACGCGACCAACAACAACAGGCCGCCGGCGATCGCGCCGATCACCCCGGGCGCCGTCCAGCCCATCGTGTGACCCCCGTAAGGCAGGATCCCGTAGGTGATTCCCACCAGCAACGCGATCAGGCCCACCGCGAAGGTCACATTCCCCAGCCAGTCGATCCTTGCCCGCACGCGCACACCGCGTTCCTCCAACATGAAGTAAGCCCATACGGTGCCGAACAGGCCGAACGGCACGGAGACCAGGAACACGAGCCGCCAGGCGACCGGCGCGAGCACGCCGCCGAGCACGAGGCCGATGAATGACCCCGCGATCGCCGCCACCATGTTGATACCCAGCGCGAGACCGCGCTGCTCCGCCGGGAAGGCATCGGTCAGGATCGCCGAGGAGCAAGCGAACAGGCACGCGGCCCCGATCCCCTGCACGATCCGCATCGCGATCAGCCACAGCGCCGCGCTAGTTCCCTCCAGCCAAGTCACCGACAGCAGGATCGACCCGATGGTGAACACCGCGAAGCCCAGGTTGTACAACCGCACGCGGCCGAACATGTCACCGATGCGTCCGAGGCTCACTACCAACACGGCCATCACAACCATGAACCCGAGCAGCATCCACAACAGGTAGCTCGTATTCGAGGACACCAGTGGGTTCAGGCCGATCCCGCGAAAGATGGCCGGCAGCGCGATGATCACGATCGACTGGTTGATCGTCGCCATCAGAATGCCCAACGTCGTGTTCGACAACGCGATCCACTTGTAGTGCTCGGGATGCGCCCGATGGTGTTGAAGACGACGCGACAGGGCGTCCAGTGGCGTACTCAATCCCAACCTCCAGTCATGTCAGAGTGTCCGACCAGTCGGACCGGGGTGGCGCTCCTGGAGGCGACCGATCAGCGCGTCCAGCACGTCGATCGCGCGGGCCAGAGCTTCCACGTCGGCGTCCGGGAGCGTGGCCATCTCCTCGTGCACCAAGGCGCGGTATTCGTTGCGCAGGGTCTCAAAGACTTGACTCCCCGCCTTGGTCAACCGCACGGTGACGACGCGCTTGTCGTGCGGATCGATCTCTCTCGCTACCCAGCCTCGACCCTGTAGCCGATCGACCAACCGCGTGATCGCGGGCTGGCTGAGCCCCTCGGCGGCCGCGAGCTCGGTGACCCGCCGCGGTCGCGCCCACAAGGCGGCGACCACACCGGCCTCGGTGCGCGAGATTTCCACCGTCGTGTGGGCAAGGAACAGACGGCTCAAGGCCGATGCGCGCTGAGGGAGCGCCTCCGCGATCTCATCCAGGAGACGGGTATGAGCCGGCCCGAGCGAAGATTGCATTAGCAACTTATATTACACGCGCATGAAGCCGGGCGTCGCGCCGAGGCCCCGCGGGCCACGGCGCGGAGGCCGTGGCCGCGAGGCCAGCACCCAACGTCGGTCCAGTCGGATTGCTCAGCCGAGGGGAGCGAACTCGTGTTCGGGCGCCGGAGTACGGACCTCGATGGCGTGGACCACGCGTTCGGTCAGCAACTCGTGCAAAGTCAGGCCGATCATCCCCAAGGCGACCAGCGCGGCTCCGGAGGCGAAGCCGAGCCAGATGACGGCCGAGCCGGAAAACACGAGGCTGGCCACGATGGTCCAACCGCCGACGATGCCGATGATCGCGTCAAGGCTGCGCTGCCCGACGCCCCGAGAAGAGAGGACGACGGCCGCGGACAGCAATACGGCGATCACGCCGATTCCGAACATCAGCCACTGGAACACCGACACGGTGAACGCTTGCGAAGCCACCACGAGGAACGCACCTGCGATGGTCAGACCGGCGTTGGTGAGATAACGGGAGTTCATGGAAACCTCCAGAGGATCGTGAACCTCTAATTGGACGACCGCGGAATCGATGCCGCGGCGTGAGCGGTGGGGTCCGATGGGGACTGAGGACTTCGGACTGCGAACCACAACGCTCACATCCCGAAGTCTATCAGTCTGAGCGATTATGCTGAGAGATCCAGCTGAGATCTCAGGGGGTTGCCAGCGATCCCGGTGGCCTGCATACTTACGGCGTGGCAGCCTCGGCCGTCGACTCACTCAATCAAACCGCCCGCATCGCGCTGGGGATGATCGCCGAGGGTCACACGACGGGCTATGCCATCAAGGCCGAGATCGAGCGATCGACGCGGCTCTACTGGGGGGCGAGCATCGGCGGGATCTATCCGGAGCTCCGCCGACTGGTGAAGGCCGGGCTGGTGAGCGTTCGCGACGACCCGCGCGGTGACTCGATTCGTCACTGCTATGAGCTGACACCCGAAGGACGGGATGTCCTGCGCCAATGGCTGACCGATCCAGCCGAGCCCGCGTTCGAGGTCCGTCACGAGGCGTTGCTGCAGCTGCGGTTCTCCGGCGTCCTGGCGCCCGAAGAGCAACTCGACATCATTCGGCGGATGCGCGCCTTGCACGAACGCCGGATGGCGGACCTCGAGGCGCTGCTGGCGGCCGATGAGTTCGATGACCCCCTCCACCGTCTGACCATCGAGTTCGGGCTCGGCTGGAACCGGTGGGCCTACGAGTGGTGCACCGCCACCGAACGGCGTCTCAGTCGACGCCGCGGCGCGCGCCGAAGCGGCGACTGATCACTGCACGAGACAGCTCGCGCTGGGAGGCTCGCCGCGTGGGAAGGCTTTGACCAGCGCGTGGGCGATCAGACGGGTTCGTGCCTCATATCCAGCCGTGGTGTAGTGAACCCCGTCCGGGATGAACCACTGGGGCTTTGCGTGCGCTGCCCAATCGAACACCCGCATCTGCGGGTAGGTGTGACACGCGGCCAGAAGATCCCGGTCCCATTGCTGCATCCCGTCGTTGCCGTAATACTCGGGCGCGTTCCCGAGCGCGAGCACGTTGACCCACATCACGTGCTGCTTGCCGATGATCGACATCATCCGGTGGATGCGGGTGTTCAACCCGACCTCCGAACCCGCGGCCACGTCGGCGGCGTCGTTGGTGCCGAGGGCGAGGATCCAGCAGCCACGATAGCCCCCAGACACCAGCTGCTGAGCGACGGTGGCGCCGTTGGGGATACCTTCGTAGGTCTCGACGATCGATCGCGCTCCCGAAACCTCCATGTGCGTGGTCTTGACCCCGACCTTCGCCAACTGAGCCGGCGCGCGAAGCCGCCCGATCGGAACGTACTCCGCCGACGCTTCGCCGTCCGAGGTGGAGTCGCCGATGTAGGCCACCGAGCGGCAGGATGTGTGCGTGGGGGGCGGCAGCGGTTTGGCGGCGACGTGGGTGACGGTCGTCCGGCTCGTCTGAGTCGTGCTCGTGCCAGCCGACGCCGAGCCGCCACCGGACCCGCCGCTGGAGGAAGGGTCCGGGGTCGTAGTCGTGCCAGCCGGCGCCGAGCCGCCGCCCCCGCCGGTGGAGGAATGGTCGAGGTCGCTGGTCCCGCAAGCGGAGATCAAGGCGACGATAAGTATCGCCGGCGCGACGATCCGCACGGCCGCCGCGAAAGTCCGCACCGCTTTCGCGATCATCCGCACCTCCACCGCCCCGGGAGCACCCGCACCGCCGGCGCGACCAGCCGGGCAGCCGCGACCCACGGCGTGTGCCGGGGGCTGGACGAAATCGGGGTCGATGAGTGATCGAATCCTCGATCGCTCGGGCTCACACAACCATCGTAAGCAGGGGGTCGGACGGCAGGCGCCGGTTCGTCCGGACTCGGCCCGTGGGCCGCTCAGGTTCCCGCTCTAGGATCCACCCTCGTGCAGAAGCGGCCGCGAACCGATTCCACCGCCCCCGAGCGGGCGATCAGAGAGTGGCTCCCGAAGGCGGCGCGCGAGCGCGAGCGATCGATACTCGCGGCGATCGACGGTGAGGCGGTCGACGGTCTCGCCGCCAGGGTCGACCGGCTGATCGAGCGCAATCGGGACATCCACGAGCGGGAGTGCGTCAACCTCAACCCGGCCACGAACGTCATGAACCCGCGCGCCGAGGCGGCGCTCGCCGCCGGGCTCGCGACCCGCCCTTCGCTGGGCTATCCCGGGGAAAAGTACGAGATGGGCCTCGAGGCGATCGAGGCGATCGAGGTGATCGCGGCCGATCTCGCGCGTCGGGTGTTCGGGGCGCGCTATGCCGAGGTTCGCGTGGGGTCGGGCGCGATGGCGAACCTGTACGCGTTCATGGCCACCTGCCGTCCGGGAGATTCGGTCATCGTGCCGCCGCCGACCATCGGAGGCCACATCACCCACAATCGAGACGGAGCGGCGGGGCTCTACGGACTGCGAATCCACGAGTTCCCGATCGACGAGGCGCGTTACACGGTCGATCTCGACGGCTTGGCTGCACTCGCGCGCCAGGTGAGGCCCAAGCTGATTACGCTCGGCGCCAGCCTAAACCTGGCTCCTCATCCGGTCGCCGAAGTGCGGTCGATCGCGGATGAGGTGAACGCGTCGGTGCTGTTCGACGCGGCTCACGCGTGCGGAATGTTCGCCGGCCACGTGTGGCCCAACCCGCTCTCCGAAGGAGCTCACCTGATGACGATGAGCACCTATAAGAGCCTCGGCGGTCCTCCCGGCGGTCTCGTGCTGACCGATCAAACCGAGTTGGCCGAGCGGATTGACGCGATCGCCTATCCGGGCCTGACCGCGAACTTCGATGTCGGCAAAACGGCGGCACTCGCGATCACGCTGTTGGATTGGCTCGAATGTGGTGACGCCTATGCCGACGCCATGGTCGCCACAGCGGCCCAGCTTGCCACCGTAATCGCTCGTCGCGACGTTCCAGTGTTCACGACGCCGTCCGGCTATACCACCTCGCACCAGTTTGCCCTCGACGCGGCGCGGTGGGGCGGCGGACATGCGGCGGCAGTACGACTACGGCAGGCGAACATCCTGACCTGTGCGATCGGCTTACCGGTGGGGGAAGCGATGGGTGGCCTCAGGCTGGGGACGCCCGAGATCGTGCGCTGGGGCATGACCGCACCGGACATGGAGGAACTCGCCGAGCTCGTCTGCGCGGGGTTGAACGGTGACCCGGCATCCGTGGCCCCTCGCACCACAGCCTTTCGCCGGAGGTTTATGGAGCTCCACTACGTCAGGTGAGTTCGTCGTCGGTGCGTTCAGGAAGCGGCGAGGCGCCCGGCCGCATACCAGGATCCGCCAGATAGAGGGCCGCGGTTGAGCCATCGTTCAACGGTTGCCGGGTCAGCCTCGGGCCCCCGCCGAACTCCGCCACTTTTGTTCAGGCCTCCTGAACAAAAATGGCTAAGTTCGCGGCGCTGGCTCCGCGAGTTCGATCGCGCTGTCGAAATGTATGCGATAGGGGAGAGCGAACTGGGTCGCTTGTGGCGGACCTGTGGGAGGTGTGAGCGGTTGTTGGGCGGGTAGCGCGCCGGTCGTCGTCAGCCAAGCCGCCGCGGTTGGCTGCTGCGGGGCGCGGGGATCTGTCGCTGTTGACGGCGCTCGGGCGGCCTGGCTGCCGCAGCCAAGCCGCTCGAGCCGGAAGGAACCACGGGAACGCGGAACGGCTGTCGGCCGACTGGCGCCGGCTAATCGGCGGCTGGCGAGCGGCTACCGCAACCTTCGGCGCGTTCGCGCCCGCAGGCCCGCGACCGATATGGCCGCCCACGAACCCTCGAGCAGCAGGAATCCCCACTGGTGGCCGAACAGTGCGAGCGATGCCAGCAGCGCCGAGCCGAGCAGGTTGAGCAGTAGACACGGACCGGAGCGTGCGTCGAACAGGCCGCGCTGGACGGCGATGAACGCCGCCAGCACCGCTGCGGCGCCGAGGACCTGTAACACCTCAGACACGGGAGGCCTCCTCACGTGCACCGTGGTCAGGCCGGGTACGGTGCACCCTCTCGTCCGGGTCGGTCCACGGCGGACCGACCTCGTCAGCTTACCGTTCGGTGCGAGGGGGGTCTTCGACGCGGCCGACCTCGATGACGGGATTCGAGAGGCGGCCGAGGCCGCCGATCTCGATGTGGACGAGATCGCCGGGCCGCAGGGTGAACGGCGGCTCCGGCACCAGGCTCGTTCCGGTCATGAGGAAGACGCCATCGGGGAAGGTCTGAGCTCGGCCCAGATGACCGGCGAGCTCGGTGAAGGTCCGCCGCATGTCAGCCGTACTCGCGCTGAGGAGCTCGATCCGCTGACCATCGCGCTCGATTTCCATGGCGATCTCGAACGGCGACGCGACGGCGTCGGCGGCGACCAAGCAGGGACCGAGCGCGCAGGCGCGGTCGTAACTCTTGGCCTGGGGGAGATACAGCGGGTTCGCGCCCTCGATCGCGCGCGAGGAGACGTCGTTTCCAATCGTGTAGGCGGCGATCGCCATATCGGGCGTCAGGCATAGGGCGAGCTCGGGCTCGGGGACATCCCACGACGAGTCGGCGCGGACGCCGATCGCGCCACCGGGGCCAACCGTTCTCCAACCTTGAGCTTTGTAGAACAGCTCGGGTCGCTCGGCTTCCCAGACCTTGGCGTAGACATCCATTGACTCGGACTCGGCCATGCGGGCGGTCCGCGATGTCGCGTAGGTGACCCCGGCGGCCCAGACTTCTTGGTCCTCGATCGGCGCGAGGATCTCGCAGCCGGCCGGGAGGGGATCGCCGGTCATGGAGGTGGCCGCGTGGCGCAGTGGCCGCGGACCGGCTCTCAGCAGGTCGGCCAGCCGCAGGGCCGGGTCGAGCGCGACGGTGGGTCCGGTCAGGCTCTCTCCGCGGGCGAGCCGAACCGATCCGTCGGGGAGTTTGACTCTGAAGAGCGCTGGGGCCATGGCGATCACCCGTGTCGATCGGAGCGTTGCAGGGCAGTTTTCGCCACCATTAGTAGCGATCTCACGCGCTTCGGTGCGTCAGGCGGCGCCGGTCGAGCGCCTGCTGAGGGCGATCGGCAGGGGAGCGAGGCGGCGGTGGCTACGGAGTTTAAGAGCGGTCGGGAACCTCCAGCCGGCACGCATGAACCAATGACTCAGGACATCAGGCGATCCAGGCCGGGACGCCTCGGTCGGTTCCGTCCGGCAGGCTGGCGCGGGCTCCGGCGGCCGCGGTGACGATTGCGGTGAAGCCGGTGTCGGGGTCGGCGAGGACGCGGCGGAATACGCCGGCGGGCAGGATCACGGTGTCACCGGGCCGGATCGTCAGCTGTTCGTCGTCGAGCTCGATGGTGGCGCCGCCGTCGAGCGCGGTCCACAGCTGCTGGCGGTCGAAGGTATGAACCGGACCGCCCTGACCGGGGAGCATCTCGACCTGCCACAGGGCGCTGTCGGCGGATCCGAGCGTGGGGGAGGCCAGGGTCGTCATCACGGCGTTTGGGGTCTCGGTGCGGCGAGTCTCGGCGCGGCGGATGACAGGCACGGCGGCTTCTCCTAAGATAGACAACTAGGTTGACGAGATGGTAAACATGGTTGTCTATCGTGTCAAATGACCGCCCCGGCTTCGAGCTGCCGCTCTTGTTGCTGCTCGGCTTCCGCTCGCTGATCGACGACCTGCACGTCGAGCTCGCTCGCCAAGGTCACCCCGACGTGCGGCCCGTGCACGGGTTCGTGCTGCAGGCGATCGGACCTGACGGGACGACCGCGGTCGAACTCGGGCGCCGGCTCGGCATCTCCAAGCAGGCGGCGGGGAAGACGATCGCCACGCTGGAACGGCTCGGCTATGTCCAGCGGGCCCCAGCCCCCGACGACGGCCGGCAGAAGGCGGTAGAGCTGACCGATCGCGGCATGGACTGCTTGGTCAGATCGGCGCGAATCTTCGATCAGCTACGCGAGGGTTGGGTGGCCAAGCTCGGAGCCCGGCGCGTAGGCGCGCTCGAGGATGACCTGCGAGCCGTCGTGCCGGGTGACATGTCGCGCCTGCTTGCCGTGCCGGGTTGGTTCAGTCAGGAGTAGTTGCGCTCGGGACACTGTGCCGGCACCGGACAAGCTGATCTGTAAGCATGTTCTGGCGAATCAATCTCGCCGCGGGCGGGGAGCTGTCCCAGCCCGCGCAGGTCGTGAAGGAGGCATCGTGCGCGCAGCGTGGTATGAGCATCGTGGATTGCCCCGCGAGACCCTGGTGGTGGGTGAGATGCCGGACGTCGAACCGGGCCACGGCGAGGTCAGGATCGCCGTGTCGGTGTCGGGGTTGAGCCCGGGCGACGTCAAGAAGCGGTCCGGATGGCAGGGGTCCCCGATGTCTTACCCGCGGGTCATTCCACACAGCGACGGCGCCGGGATCATCGACGCGGTCGGCGACAGCGTCGATCCGGTACGCGTTGGCGAGCGCGTGTGGTGCTACGGAGCGCAGTCCTACCGGCCGTTCGGCACGGCCGCGGAGTTCGTCGTCGTGCCCTCGGAGCTCGCTGTGACGTTGCCGGACGTCGGCAGCGAGACCGGGAACCGCGAACTGGGCGAGCAGGCTGCCTGCCTTGGAATCGCGGGCATCACCGGATATCGGGCGGTGTTCGCCGATGGGTCGGTCAACGGCCTGACCGTGCTCGTCCACGGGGCCGCCGGCGGGGTCGGATCGATCGCCACGCAGATGGCCGTGCGAGACGGAGCCACGGTGATCGCGGTCGTGCGTCCGGACCAGCGGCGGCGCGCCCGGGAACTGGGCGCTGACCACGTGTTTGCCGCCGATGATCAGGACCTGGTGGCCTCGATCCGCGCGGTCGCCCCCGACGGGGTGAACCGAATCGCCGAGGTCGACTTCGCCGATCACATCGACCTCGACGCCGAGGTGATCGCGGTCGGGGGCGCGATCAGCTCGTACTACTCCTCGGCTGACCGCCCCTCGTTGCCGTACTGGAAGCTGGGATTTGCCGACACGACGTTACGCCTGCTGGGCAGCGACGACTTTCCTCCGGCGGTCAAGGCGCAGGCGGCCCGGGAGCTCACCGCGGCGCTCGTCGAGGGGCGTCTGCGGTCGGTGATCGCCGAGCGCGTTCCGCTGGCCGACGTCGCGCGCGCCCATGAACTCGTCGAGCACGGGACGAACGGGCGAGTGATCGTGGTCGTCGGGAGCGCGCGACCGTTCAGGTGACGTGACGAGTGGCGGCGGCGAGGTTGGCCTTGAGCTGTTCGGCGTTCTGGCGGACCACGAACGTCGGTTGGTCGACGTCGAGCCGCCACGCCTGGTCCAGGCCGCCGGCGTCGATCGGATCGAAACCGAACTCGTCGTAAAGGTCGGCGACGAGCCGCTTAGCCTCCGGGTCGTTGCCGGCGTAGGCGAGCGCACGCCGGTTGGGCGTGCCCTTCGGAGTGCCGTCGCGGAAGATGTTCGCGGCGTCGATGTGGTTGAACGCCCGCACGACCCCGCTCGTCGGAAGGTGGGCCTGTTGATAGCCCGGCACGGTCAGCTTGCCGGAATCGATGTCGGGAAAGTGGCCGTCGCGCTTGACGAAGTAGTTGCACGTCGTGAGGACGATCTTGCCCGCCAGCGGCTCGGCGGGGACCGCCTCGGTGCCGGTGAGGGGGATCGCGATGATGGCGAAGTCGCCGGCCGCGCCGGCCTGTGCCGGGGTCGCCGCCCTGGCCTTCGGGCCGAGCTCCTCGACGAGCGGGCGGATCGTCTCGGGACCGCGGTGGTTGGAGATCACGATCTCGTAGCCGTGGGCGATCGCGGCCAGCGAGAAGTTGCGGCCGATGTGCCCGGCGCCGATGACTCCAATGGTCGTCACTGTTCTGCCACCTCCGTTGGTTCGGAAACGACGAGCGCGAGCTTCCCGTAGGGGTGCGCGCTCCGAAGGGCTTGGACGGCGGCCCGTGCCTCGCTGAGGGGAAACGTCTGGGCGATCGGGACCGTGAGCTTGCCTTCCGCCGCGAGGTCGAGGATCGATTGCCGGGCCGCGGCGCGAAACGGCCCGCTGTTTGGGTTGGCCGCGCCGACGAACTGAAACCCGTCCCGCTTGGCGCGCGCGAACGCGGCGGTGGTGACGATCCGCTGCCTGTCCTGCACCAGTGCCAGCGACACGTCGACCGCCTCGTCGACGCCAACCGTGTCGACCGCGGCGTCCACGCCGTCCGGGGCCGCCTCGCGGACCCGCGCCTCGAGTCCGCGACCGTACGCGACCGGCACCGCGCCGAACGCGCGTAGGGCATCGAAGTCGCGCCCGCTCGCGGTTCCGATCACGGTCGCCCCCAGCAGACGGGCCTGCTGCACGACGCTGGTACCGACGCCGCCGGCGGCGCCGTGGACGAGCACCACCTCGCCCTCGGATACCCGGACGACGCTCAGCGCTTCGGCCGCCGTCGTCCCGACCAGGAGCAGGTTGGCAGCCTCCGGAAAGGTGAGCTTCGACGGCTTGGCGAACACGTCGCCGGCAGGGGCGTTGAGCGCCGAGGCGTAGCCGTCGAAGACCTGGAAGACGACGACCTCGTCACCGACCGCGCCCACGCCGGAGGCGATCTCGGTGTCGGGCCCGAGCTTCGCGATAACGCCGGCCACCTCGTAGCCGGTCGATACGGGAAGCAGCTTGGGGTCCTGCCCGGGGGCGAAGTGCTTGTAGTCGGCTGGGTTCATCCCCGCCGCCCGGACTGCGACCGTCACTTCGCCCGGGCCCGGGTCCGGAAGCTCGACGACGACCTCCTCGAGCACCTCGGGGCCGCCGAAGTCCTTCGCTGCCCACCTTCTCGCCTCGGTCATCGTACGGGTCCTCCGTTTCAGCCGCCTGTCAGATAATGATTCCATAGAAGCCAATTATGCACAAGCTGCTTCCTGGGCGCCCACATGTTTGGCTCAATCGTCGCTCGGCCTCTACCGCCCGACGGAAGGCCGTCACTCGCGTTTAGGGAGACCTAATTAGGATGCCCTAACTTGTGCTAGGCTGCAGCCGCCCAAGCCCGAACCGTCGACTCGGAATTCGTGTCTGGAGGTCGTGTGATCCAAGAACCGCAAGCACCAGCAGGCCAACCGGCGAAGCGGTCATCCGCCCGGCCGGGCGAGCGAGCGAGCTTCTACGTCTGGACCGCGCTCGCTCTCGCGGCTCTGGTCACGGTGGTCGTGATCAGCTGGCACGCGCAGGGAGGGACCACCGACCCGACGGCCCTGCCGCCCGGTCATCGCTTGAGCCATACGACGGTGGTCATCAACAGCGCGATTCTGGTGTTCCGGGAGGGGCTCGAGACGATCCTCGTGCTGGCCGCGATCACGGCCAGCTTCCTCGGCGGCAACCGGGTCTACCGACGTCCCGTGGTCGGGGGCGGCGGAGCCGCGATCGGCCTCGGGATCGCGACCTGGTTCTTCGTCGTGTGGCTGATCGGTCGCTTCCACGGCGGCGAGTTCGACGTCCAGGCGGCCACGGGGCTGCCGTCGTTGATCGTGCTGCTGCTCGTGATGAACTGGTTCTTTCACAAGGTGTACTGGACGGGCTGGATCTCCCACCACCACAAGCGTCGACGTGGCCTCCTGGCCAGCGATCCCGAGACCAACCAGCGCCGGATGCTGCTCGGCTTGGCCCTGCTGGGCTTCACCTCGGTGTACCGCGAGTGCTTCGAGATCGTCATCTTCCTGCAGAACCTGCGCGAGCTCTACGGGGCGAGCGTGGTGCTCGAGGGCGTGGTGATCGGAGTCCTGTTCACCGCCGCCGCCGGCGTGCTGACGTTCACATTGCACCAGCGGCTGCCCTATCGGCGGCTGCTGATCATCACCGGCCTGATGCTGTTGGTGGTGTTACTGATCTCGGTCGGCGAAGAGGTGAACGAGATGCAGCTCGCCGGTTGGATCAGCACGACTCCGATTTCGTGGTTGACGATTCCCGGTTGGATGGGCACCTGGTTCTCGCTGTTCAACAACTGGGAGACGTTCATCGGCCAGTTCATCGCGCTCGCGCTGGTGATCGGCTCTTATCTTGGGGCGCAGTACCTGCGTGTCTGGCGGCCACGTCGGCGCGGCCTGAAGGCCGCCCGGCGGGCCGAACAGATCCCGGATCAGGCCGCGGACCTCGGGCCGGCGCGTCCGCCGCTGTTGGCCTGAGCCGGGCCGGCGCTAAGCGGCGAGCGTGCCGCGCCTCGCCGGTTCGCCTTCGCGTAGCCTGACGAGGGACGCGGTCAGCTGCTGGAGCGAGCGATCGGGCAGCACCGACCCGAGTCGCGTCTCGAGCTCGGCTTCGAACGTCTTCGTGGCTTTGGCAAGCAGACGCCGGCCGGGCGGGGTCAGCTCGACGATCGAGGACCGTCGATCATCGGGGTTCGGGCGCCGCCGGCAGTGGCCAGCCGCCTCGATTGCGTCGACGATCTTGCTCGTGCCCCCCGTGGTGAGCGACAGCGCCGCCGCGATGTCGTGGACGCGGCAGTTGGTGATTGAAGCGATCACCTGCATCGGCTCGAATCGGCTCAGCGGCAGGCCGTGCTCGGCCTGCAGACGAGCATCGATCGCGTTCCAGATCTCGGTCTCGAAGCGAACGAGCTCGTTGAACAGTTGCTTGAGATCAGCCATTTCGGTGTCGGGTAAGCATCTTACCCGGAGCCCTTACCCGTAGCCGGGTGGATGGCGGTCCGCCCATGGCAGCGCCACCTCGAGCTGGGCCGCCACCCGCAGCAGGACCGCTTCGTCGGGCGCCATCAACTGGACACCGACCGGCAACCCCTCAACCTGTCCGATCGGCAGCGTGATCGCCGCCCACCCAGTGGCGTTGGCCACCGCGGTCCAACCCGTCACGGAGAACTCGACATCGAAGAACGCGTCGACCGTGCCGCGCGAGGCCGACACCGTACCCGGTGCCGGCGGCAGCACGTTGAGCGTGGGGGAGAGGAGCAAGTCGGCCGACCGGAACGCCACCGCGGCCCGGCGGGTTTGGCCGTGGAGATCTTCCACGGCCGCGGCGTGATCGACCCCGGTCAACGCGAGACCCTCGCGCGTCATGTCCCACGTCACCGGGTCGAGCTCATCGGGCTCCGGACGGCGTCCGAGCTCCTCGCACAGCCAGCCGAAGGTCGCGGCGTTGTCGACGGCATGGATCACCCCGATCGCGTGACGGACCACCTCGGGATCGAAGCGCGGCGCGGCCGGTTCGACATCGTGGCCGAGCTGCTCGAGCGCCCGCGCGGCGCGGTCGGCCACGGCCTGAACGCGTTCGTCGACCTGGCCGGGGAACGGCGGTCCGTCCGCGCGCATGACCCGGAGCCGTCCGGGGTCCGCACCGACCTCTTCCGCGAACGGTCGGCGCGGCGGCGGCGCCGTGTATGGGTCACCCGGCGCTTCACCCGCCAGCACGTCGAGCAGGAGCGCGGTATCGCGGACGGTCCGGGCGAGCGCATGCTTGATGCCCAACCCGTCGAGCAGCTGTCCCGCCGACGGCGCAAACGAGGTGCGGCCTCGGCGTGACTTGAGGCCGACCAGTCCACAGCAAGACGATGGCATCCGGATCGAACCGGTGGCGTCTCCGCCGGAGGCGCCGCCGATCAGCCCGGCGGCCACCGCGGCGGCCGAGCCCCCGCTCGAGCCGCCGGGCGAGACGGTCGCGTTCCACGGGTTCAAGGTCGGCCCGAACAGCGCCGGCTCGGTCGCGCAGTGGTTGCCGAACTCGGGCGTGTTGGTGCGCCCGCAGATGATCAGGCCCGCGGCGAGGTACCGCTCGACGGTCCACGCGGTCTCCGTCGCGACATGGTCTCGGAGCGCGCGGGAGCCCATCCGTTCCGGCAGTCCCGCCTGGGGCTCGCCGAGATCCTTGAGCAGGAATGGCACTCCGGCCAGGGGGCCATCCCTCGGCGGGCCGGCGGCGGCCTCGCGTGCGGCCTCGAATTCGTCCAAGACGAGGACGTTCAGTTCGGGGGCGCCCTCGAGGCGGGCAATCGCGGCGTCGACGAGTTCGAGCGCGGACACCGCACCGCTGCGGACCAGCGCGGCCTGCTCGGTCAGGTCCTTGCGCATCAGTTCGACGGACACGAGCCCTCACTCACCTGGTTGTATTGTGCCAACCGCCGATGGTTATATCGCAACAGCTGAGTCCGATGGTCGGCACCCGTAGCGAGGTACGTTCCACCCGAGGCGTGGTATCGGCAGGACACCCGATCGCCGTCGAGGCGGGGCTCGGCTCTCTCGAGCAGGGAGGCAATGCGATCGATGCGGTGGTCGCCGGCGCGTTCGCCGCCTTCGTCGCCGAACCGAACAATGCCGGAATCGGCGGCTACGGTCACCTCGCCTGCTTCCTGGCGCAGAACGGGAGCTTTCTCACCGTCGACCACGGTCCGCGCGCCCCCGGACGGGCCACCGAGGGCATGTTCGAGCCGGAGGACGACCCACTCGACGGCCACGATTGGCCATCGGTGGTCGGCCAACGCAACTTCGTCGGCCATCTGGCACCCGCCGCACCCGGCGCCGTGGCCGGCCTGTGGGAGGCTCACCAGCGAGCCGGCCGGCTGCCCTGGGAATCGCTGCTGCGGCCGGCGATCGCGACCGCGCAGGCCGGACTCGAGGTGACGTGGGTCCTCCTGATCGAGATCGCCGCTCGTCTGGGCGAGATCGAATCCCGCCCGCCGCTGGCCGCCATTCTCCTGCCGCAAGGTCGCCTGCCCCGGGCGCGCACCGCCGACGGCCCGGGCGAGCGCCTGCAGCAGTCCGAGCTCGCCGAGACACTGCGCTCGATTGCCCGCCAAGGACCGGACGCCTTTTACCGCGGCGACGTGGCGACCGCGATCGCCGACGCGGTCGCGGCCGGCGGGGGGATCCTGTCGGCCGGAGATCTGGCGAGTTACGCGCCCAAGGTCCTCGACGAGCCGCCGGCCGACTATCGAGGCTGGCAGTTCACCACCGCGGCCGACACGGTCGGCTACGAGGTGCTGGGGATCCTGGAGCGCTTTCCACTCCGCGAGCTCGGTTGCGGTACCGTCGAGCATTACCACCTGCTCGCGGAAGCGATGGGTCACGCGTTCGCCGACAACGCCACCTATGCGTGCGACCCCGACTACACCGAGGATCCCGTGGAGCGGCTCGGCGACCCCGGCTTCGCGGCCGCCCGCGCGGCGACCATCGCCCTCGAACGGGCGGCGCCCCGACCGATCACCGCGGCGGCGCCCTGGCTCGGCACGAACCCCGCCACGCGCCCGGCCTCGGCGGGCGGCGTGCACGGAACCACACAGGTGGTCGCCGCCGACCGCGACGGCAACCTGGCCGCCTTGATCACCACGATCGGGGCCGACTTTGGATCGCTGATCGCCGTCCCCGGAACCGGCATCGTGCTCAACAACGCGATGATCAACTACGACCCCCGTCCCGGCCGCTCGAACTCGATCGCCCCGGGCAAGATGCCGTTCTTTGCCGTGCCGGCGATCGTCGCCGCGCGCGACGGACAGCCGGCCTTCGCCGCGGCGGGGTCGGGCGGGTACCCGATCCTCGCCGGCGTGATCAGCACCGTGGTCGGGATGGCCGATCACGGCCTTAAGGTGCAGGAGGCGATCGACGCGCCGCGGGTTCACTCACAGGGGAACCGCACGTTCATCGACTCGCGGGTCGCGCCCGCGGTGCTCGAAGGATTGCAAGCGCTTGGTCACGAGCTCGTCGTTCAGGCGGTCACGCCCGGCGAGCTCCCCTTCAGCCGCGTGAGCGCCGTGGCGGTCCACGACGGATCGCTGACGGCGGGTGCCGGACCGGCCTGGAACACCGCGGCCGGAGCTCTGTGAGCTCGGCCTCGGAATCGATCACGGTCATCGACCCGCAGTGGATCCCGCTGTCGGATGGAGGCCGGCTGTGCGCCCGTATGTGGCGGCCCGAGTCGGCGCCCGAGCGGCCCGTGCCCGCGATCCTCGAGTACCTGCCGTATCGCAAGGACGACGTCACCGCGCTCGAGGACTCGTTAATCCACCCGTACTTCGCCGCGCGCGGCTACGCCAGCCTCCGCGTCGACATCCGTGGCAGCGGCGATTCGGATGGCGTGCTCGTGGACGAGTACTCCGAGCAGGAACATCGCGACGCGCTCGAGGTGATCGCGTGGCTCGCCGATCAGCCGTGGTGCAGCGGCGTGGTTGGGATGATGGGCATCTCGTGGAGCGGCTTCAACAGCCTGCAGGTGGCGGCGCTGAGGCCGCCATCACTGCGGGCGATCATCACCGCCTGCTCCACCGACGACCGGTACGACAACGACGTCCATTACCTGGGCGGGGTACCGCTCGGCTACTACCTGCTGCCGTGGGCGAGCGCGATGATGGCCTTCAACGTGCGCCCGCCTGACCCGATGATCGTCGGCGAGCGCTGGCGGGAGCTGTGGCGCGAGCGCCTCGACGGGAACGTTGACCTCGCCGAGTTGTGGCTGCGCCACCAGGCCCGAGACGAGTATTGGCGGCATGGATCGATTTGCGAGGACTACGACGCGATCGAGTGCGCGGTGCTGGCCGTCGGCGGCTGGGCGGACGCCTACGTGGACGCGATCTTCCGGATGCTCGAGCGCCTGTCGTGTCCGCGGCGCGCGGTGATCGGACCGTGGGGCCACCAATGGCCCCAGGCGGGGCGGCCGGGTCCCCAGATCGGCTTTCTCCAGGAGGCCGTCCGTTGGTGGGACCGCTGGCTCAAGGAAGAGCCGAACGGGGTCATGGAGGAGCCGATGCTGCGGGCGTGGATGCCCGAGGCGGTCCGGCCGAGGCGCGACTACGACGAGCGACCGGGTCGCTGGATCGCGGAGGCGGCTTGGCCGGCGACGCACGACTCGCGCACGTTGCACCTCACCGCCGGCGGCCTCGCGACCCAACAGGACGAGGATGACAAACGCCTCGTCCACTCGAGCGGCCAGACCGTCGGCCTGGACGCCGGAGCGTGGTGCGCCTACGCCAACCCAGCCGACTTCCCCCCTGACCAGCGACGCGAGGACGCGCTTTCGCTCAGCCTGGACTCGGCGCCGCTCGAGGACCGGATCGAGATCTTCGGCGCGCCGGCGGTGGCGCTGCGCGTGGCCAGCGACCGGCCGACGGCGTTCGTCGTCGCCCGGCTGTGCGACGTCGCCCCCGACGGCGCTTCGACGTTGATCACCCGCGGCGCACTCAACCTATGTCACCGGGGCGGCCACGACCACCCCGAGGCCCTCGCGCCCGGCCACGCGGTCGACATCACGGTAAAGCTGAAGAGCGTCGCTTACGCGCTGCCCGCCGGTCACCGCCTGCGCCTGGCGATCTCCACCAGTTACTGGCCGTGGCTATGGCCGTCACCCGCGCCGGTGACGCTCACGATCTCCGCCGGAGACGCGAGTTCGCTGACCGTTCCCGTTCGCTCGCCGCAGACGCAGGACAGCGAGCTACCCGAGTTCGGCGCGCCGGAGACGGCACCTGCGCTGCCGGTGATCCGGTTGCGTCAACGCCGGCCGCTGCAAACCGTGTCAGCCGACGATGTGACCGGGATCGTCGACTACCGGATGTCGCGCGACTTCGCCGGCGCTCAGCGGACGCCGAGCGGCTTGGAGTACCACGACCACGACCCCGTCACGTTCACCATCCGCGCCGATGACCCGCTCTCGGCGCGGGTCCGGTGCGAGCGTCGGATCGAGATCCTGCGCGGCGATTGGCGAACCCGGATCGAGCTGCGCTCGGAGATGACCGCCGACGCCATCGACTACCTCGTCTCGACCACGATCGACGCCTACGAGGGCGATACTCGCGTGCACACACGAACCTTCACCTCCTCTATCCCGCGTAACCACACGTGATCGCCAGGCGCTTGGACAACATCGACGTCATTTGCACAGAGATCGAGCCGATGCGCGCGTTCTACGGCGATCTGCTGGGGCTGCCTTTACGGCTGCCCTACGAGCCGGGGCAGGGATGGGTCGGCTTTTGCGCCGGCGACGTCGTCATCTATCTGATCGAACAGCTGGCCACCGGGCCACCGCATCCGGCGCCCCGGTTCACCGGCGCCTCTAATCCGCCGGGGATCGACTCGTTCGCGTTCGAGGTTGACCGGCTGGACGACGCGATCGCGGAGCTCGACGCCGAGGGCGTCAGCTGGGCGGGGGAGATCGTGGAGTCGCCGTGGTACCGCTACCGGGGGCTGCACGACCCGGAGGGCAACCTCGTCTATCTGACCGAGCCGCTGCTCGATCGCTCACGGCCTCCCGTGCCCTCGCCGCCCACTGAACGATGAGCACGGCGCTGATCGACTGCGACGTGCACAACGTGGTGGGGTCGATCGAGACGCTCGAGCCCTACCTCGACGATCATTGGCGCGAGGTGATCGCCACCTCGCAGTTCGCCGGGCCGACCGATCAGGCTCACCCTCCGAACCTGGCCACGAGCCGGCGCGAGGACCTCGCAGCGGTCGATGGGGCTGAGCCGGGGCGGACCGTGGAGGCTCTGCGGGCGCAGCTGCTCGAGCCGCTCGACCTCGAGGCCGCCATCCTGAGCTGCGACTACGGGGTCGAGAGCGTGCACAACCCAGATGCAGCGGCGGCCCTCGCGCGCGCGGTCAACGATTGGCAGATCGACCGTTGGCTCGAGCCCGAGCCGCGCCTGCGCGCGGCGATCATCCTCGCCAGTCAGCACCCGTCGCTGGCGGTGGCGGAGATCGAGCGGGTCGCCGGGCACCCTCAGTTCGTCGCCGTCTATCTCCCGGTCCGCTCGGCGATCCCGTACGGCAATCGGGTCTGGTGGCCGCTGCTCGAGGCCGCGGTCGAGCACGAACTGGTGGTCGAGCTGCAGTTCGGCGGGTCTTCGGGGCTGCCGCCGACCGCCTCGGGCTGGCCGACCTCCTGGTTGGAAGAGTACGTGGACATGGCTTCGGCGTTTCAATCGCAGCTGACGAGCCTGGTCGCCGAGGGGACGTTCGATCGCTTTCCCGAGCTGCGCATGTCGCTGGTCGAGTCCGGGTTCGCCTGGCTGCCCGCCTTCATGTGGCGCTTCGACAAGGGCTGGCGGGGGCTGCGGCGTGAGATCCCGTGGACCCGTCGGTTGCCGTCCGAGTACATCCGCGAGCATGTGCGCGTGACCCTGCAGCCGGTCGATGGGCCTCCCGAGCCCGCCGAGCTGCTCCGGGTGATCGATCAGCTCGGTTCCGAGGAGATGCTGATGTTCTCCTCCGACTACCCGCACCGCCACACCGCCGAGGAGCTGGCGGCGATCCCGGCCGACCTACCCAACGACGGGTTGCTGGCGGACAACGCTCGGTGCCACTATCGCCTTTAGCCATGGTCGACTGCGACATACACAACGCGCCGCGCTCCGAACAGGCTCTCCTGAGCTACATGCCCGAGCGGTGGCGCCGCCGTCGCGCGTCGGGCAGCCGGCTGGAGGCGGCGGTCGGTGCGCGCCGCGAGACGCTCGGCGATCGCTCCTACCTCGGTGGCGAGTATCCCCGCGCCACTCGCCGCGCGGCTCGGACCGACGCCTGGCCGCCCTCGGGCGACCCGCCCGCGTCCGACCTGGAGTTCATGCGCGAACAACTGCTCGACCGGTTCGGGATCGATTACGGGGTGCTCACGCCGATGCTCGGCGCCGGAGAGCAGCTCGACCTCGAGCGCGGGGCCGCGCTGGCGAGCGCGATCAACGATTGGCAGACCGCCGAATGGCTCGACCCCGAGCCGCGGCTACGGGCGTCGATCAACGTCGCCTACGAGGACGGCGAGCTCGCGGCCCGGGAGATTCATCGCGTCGCCGGCGATCCACGGTTCGTCCAGGTGCTCATGCTGGTCCGCACCGCCGAGCCTCTGGGCCGCCGCAAGTACTGGCGGATCTACGACGCCGCCGTCGAGCACGACCTTCCCGTGGGGATCCACTTCGGTGGCTGGGGACGGGGGCCGATCACCGGCGTCGGCCACGCCTCGTACTACATCGAGGACACGGTCGGGATGGCGACGGCGTTCGCCGACCAGTTGACCAGCCTGGTCTGCGAGGGCGTGTTCGAACGGTTCCCCAAACTACGGATCGTCCTGATCGAGGGAGGGATCGCGTGGGTCCCGCCACTGATGTGGCGGCTGGATCGGGCGTGGCGGCTGTTGCGGGCCGAGGCGCCCAATTTGACCCGGCTGCCATCGGAGCTGATCCGCGAGCACGTGTGGCTGACGACCCAGCCGATCGACGAGCCGCCCCGGGATGGAGACTTCACGGCGTTGCTCGAGCAGATGCGGATGACGGATCACATCCTGTTCGCCAGCGACTACCCGCATTGGGACTTCGACGCGCCCGACCGGGCCCTCCCGCGCGCGGTGCCGCAGCTGCTGCGAGAGGCGATCATGGGCGCCAACGCGCACGCGCTGTACCGGTTCAGCGCCGGCCCGAGTCCCGGCCGTGCGTAGCGTGATCGTCGCCCGGGCCGACGAGATCGGCCCGGGAGAGCGCAAGATCATCGAGATCGGCGGCCGGTCGATCGGGGTGTTCAATCTCGCCGGTGAGTACTTCGCCCTGCGCAACCGCTGCCCGCATCAGGGCGGGCCACTGTGCGCTGGCTTACAGCTGGCGCCGCTCAGTTCGGTCGGACCCGGCGAGTACGAGCGCGGCGGCGCCGGCGAGGTGATCCGCTGCCCCTGGCACGGCTGGGAGTTCGAGGTCAAGACGGGGCGCTCGTGGTTCGATCCCCAGCAAACCCGCGTGCGCAGCTACCCCGCCGGGGTCCGGGCGGCGCTCCCGCCGGACGCCGAGCGGTATCAGGCCCGCCGCGAGGGCGCCTACGTCGTGGTCGAGCTGGACCGTTGAACGTTGTCGGGGTCAAGCGCGCGGGCGACGAACTGGCCCGCCAGCGGTCGGTAGGCCCTCCAGAGCGAGACCAGCCGCGACACCGGATCAGGGTCGTCGTCCACGCGCAGGTCCGCGCAGGGAAAGCTCTCGCGTTCGACGACGAGCAGAGCCGCGGAGCGCAGCTGACCGGTTTCCCCGCCCGGTCCGATCCCGGCCTCGAGCGCCGCCAGCAGACGGTCGGCCAACTCGCCAGTACCCGACCCGAACGCCTCCACGATCGTCGGGGCCACGCGTTGGTTACTCAGCATGTTCCCCAGGACCAGGCAGTCCCGCCCGTCCAGCTCGGCCCCGATCGGCCAGACCAGCTCGCCCGAATAGGCCGCCGAGTCGCCCGCCGCGTCGAGCGCTCCGAGCTGGCGCCAGCGGCGGTGGGGAGTGGCGCTGGCCACGGCCTGCACGGCTTCCCGGACCGGACGACCGGCCCTCAACTCGGCCAGCAGTGCCGGGCCAAGTCGCGGATCGGTCCGGTGCTGGGTCGCCACCACGGCGAGACCGGCCTGCGCGAACAGCACCCGCGCCCCCACCGCCAGGTCGGATGTGGTCACCGCGCCACCCAGCTGACCGCTGCGAGGGCACCGTCCGAGAATCGTCAACGTCATCGGAGCAGGCGATGGTAGACGCGGCCGAGGTGCTGGCGCGCCTGCGGTCCGAGACCGACGCGATGGTCGCGGAGACCCAGCGGCTGGCCGCGATCGACAGCGGCAGTGACGATCCCGACGGCGTGGCGCGGGTGTGCGAGCTCGCCGGCGAGCTGTTCACCGCCGCCGGCCTGACCGCCCAGGCCCGCCCCGAAGGTGGGCTCAGCGCCACGCTCAGACTCGGGTCGGGGCCCACGCTGCTCGTGCTGGGCCACGCCGACACGGTGTGGCCGGCGGGCACCGCCCGCGGCTGGGCCCCGCGCCGTGAGGGCGACGTGCTCACCGGGCCCGGCGTGGGGGACATGAAGGCCTCCCTGGTGATGGCGGCCCACGGCCTGGCGGCGGCCCGCACGGCTCCACTGCAAGGCATCGGCGCGATCGAAGTGCTGTTGATCGCCGACGAGGAGCTCGGCAGCGTGGCCAGCCGCGGCTGGATCGAGGCCCGGGCCGACGGGGCGGGGGCGTGCCTCGGGCTCGAGGCCGGCTGGCCGGGCGGCGGCGTCGTGACCGCGCGCGGAGCGGTCGGGGCGCTCCAGCTCACGGCGGTGGGTCGCAGCGCCCACTGTGCTGGACACGAGGGTCGCGGAGCGAGCGCCGTGTCGGCGCTGGCGCCGCTGGTCACGGCGCTCGAGGCGCTCAGCCGTCCCGAAGACGGACTGATGATCAGCGTGGGGGTGTTCCGGGGCGGCGTCGCGCGGCAGGTCGTGCCCGACGAGGCCGAGCTCGCGATCGATCTGCGCGCCCCGAGCAGCGACCGGGCCGGCGCGCTGCTGTCCGATGTCCAAGCGGTCGTGGGGCACGCCGATCAAGGCGAGGTGCGACTGCGGCTGAGCGGCGGGATCACCCGTCCGGCGTTCGCTCGCTCGGCGTCCGACGATCTTTACGCGATCGCCCGCGGGCGGGCTCGGGAGCTCGGGCTGCCGCTCGAACCGGTCGGTTCGCGGGGTGGGTCGGACGCGAGTCTCGCGGCCGCGCTCGGCGTGCCCACGCTCGATGGGTTGGGGCCGATCTGCCACGACTCGTGCGCCCGCGGCGAGCGGATCGAGGTGGCCAGCCTGGCCGGCCGCGCGGCACTGTTTGCGCTGCTGATCGTGGACCTGGCCGAGACCTGGAACGCTCAGGCCCGGGACTCCGGAAACGTGGACGCGCCTGCGTAACCCTTGGCGCGAAAGGTCTGGTCGAGCAGCGCCTGTCCGACCTGGATCATGTACTGCTCGTCGCGATAGTGCAGCGAGAACGTGCGCACGTCGCGGTACAGCCGCTCGAGGGAGAGGTCGCGGAAGGCGGCGCGCGCACCGCACACGTCGAACGCCGTCTGGGTCAGATCGAGCGCGGCGCGCTTGCCGAGGTGCAGGGCACGGATCGACTGCAACTCGGCGGTATCGTAGTCGCCCGCGTCCCAGAGATCGGCTGAGGTGTAGAGCGCGGATCGCGCCGCGAACAGCTCGCTCGACATCGAGCCAAGCGTGGCTCGCGTGATCTCCGAGGCGGCGAGGCTGGGCCGCTCCCGCACCCAATCGGTGGCGAACTCGAGCGCGGCGCCGGCGGCCCCAATGTGGTTGGCCGCGAACGCAAGCGTGAACGTCCGCGGGTCGCGACGGGTCCAGGCTCCGGGCTCCCCGATCAGGCGCTCGGGTGCGACCTCGAAGTCGGTGATCCGCACGCTGTGGCTGACGGTCGCCCGCATCCCCATGACATCCCACTGGTCAATCACTTCCACCTCGGGGGCGGTGCTCGGGACGAGCACGATGATGCTCCGCTCGGTGTACGGGCCGGCACCCGGAACCGCGGTCCAGATCATCAGCTCGTCGGCGGCCGACGACAACGACGCGAAGTACTTCTGGCAGGTCAGCCGGTAGGTGCCGCCGGCAGTCTCCTCGAGCTCGGTGCGCGCGATGTCGGCTAGCTTGCCCGAGGGCTTGGCCTCGCTGCCCACCGATGCCAGCAGCTTGCCGGCCGCCACGATGTCCGGGAGCAGGCGGCGCCGCTGCTCGTCGCTGGACAACGCCGAGACGATCCCGAGCGCGTGCGAGTGGACCTGGAGCAGCTGGGCGGTGACGCTGTCGATCCGGGACAGCGTCTCGAGCAGCTCGTAGTACGGCCGGTAGTTACCCTCGGACCACAAGCCGGCGCCGCCGAAGTCGACCGGCGCGGTGAGCGCGAGCAGGCCCGCGGCGCGCAGCTCGGCGAACGTTTCGGTCGGGAACGCGGCGCGCTCGTCGAGATCGCGGGCGCGGCTGCGAATCGCCCCCGCGAGCGCGTCGATCCGCCGCAGCCGCTCGGCTTGCGTGAGCGAGTCGCTCGTGGCCGGAGTCACAGCTCGCTCGCGTACTGAAGGTTGTGGGAACGGAGCTGAGCGTCGGTGCCCAGGAACGCATGGCGGCTCATATCCGGGCTGTAGCGGCTGGCCGGCGTCTCGCGACCGATCGCCTCGGCGAGACTGCGGATCATGTGCGGCGCGGCGCCGCAGCACACGCCCAGGTAACGGATGCCGAGCTCGTACGCCTCGCGGCCGAACTCGGCGATCTCGTAGCGGTTGCACGACAGTGGTTCGAGCGCCGTCGGGAACGGCCGGTCGTCGGGCAGGCAATCGCAGTCGGGGTCGGTCAACGACTGAAAGCTCGGCTCCTCGTCAGTCGTGCGGTACGGCACGGGCAGCCCGGCGACGTGACAGGTGACCGACGCGCGCACGCGCGCCAGCAGCGGCAGCATCGTGCGCGGGCCGCGGATGCAGTTGAGCCCCACCACGTCGGCGCCCGCGTCGGCGAGCCTCGCGCAGGCCTCCTCCGGGCTCCATCCCTCACGCGTCTCGGGCGCGCGATGGATCGCCAGCGTGACCACCGCGTCGAGGCCGGCTTGCTTGATCGCGTCGAGCGCGAGCAGCGCCTCCTCGCCCCAGGAAAACGTCTCGGCGATCACGAAGTCCATGCCGGCGTCGACGATCCAGCCGATCTGCTCTTCGAACATGCTGCGCACTTCGCGCCGGGTCGTCGCGTCGGGGTAGTAGGCGTTGGTGTTGCAGATGTCGCCGGCGGCCAGGCAGCCGCTCTCGCGCGCGACCTGGAGGGCGATCGCGAGCGCGTCGCGGTTGAGCGGCTCGATCAGATGCTCCTTGCCGACGATGCGCATCTTCTCGCGATGCGCGTAGTAAGTGAACGCCTCGACCACGTCCGAACCGGCGTGCACGAACTCGCGGTGGAGCCCGGCGACGAGGTCGGGATGCTCGAGCACGATTTCGGGTACATAGGCGCCCGCCTGCAGGTAGCCGCGCCGCTCGAACTCGAACAGGTATCCCTCGGCGCAGATCACTGGCCCCGCCTCCAGTCGTTCGAGTAGCCCCGGCGGGGCGGCGTCCGTACTCAACTCACGGTCTCCTTGCGTGTCGATGGTTGTCGGCTGGCGGCGTACAGCTCCGGCCGTCGGTCGGCGAAGACGTCGTTGCGCAGCCCGAGTGACTTGTCCCGGGCGACGGTCAGGTCGCAGCTGGCTTGCAGCAGCGCCGCCCCGCGGGCCGGACCGGCAAGCATGTTTCCGCCCGGGTCGCAAATCACGCTGGCCTGAGCCCACTCGATGCCGGGCTCGCTCCCGGCTCGATCGGCCTGGGCGATGAAGACGCGGTTGACGTTGGCTGCCGCGAGCGCGAGCACGAGCTCGACGGCGAGCGGGCTGGTCGGCGGGTCGATCACCGGCGAGTTCATCGGAACCGCGATCACGTCCGCGCCAGCCAGGGCGAGAGCCCGCATCACCTCCGGGAAGAAGGCGTCGTAACAGATCGCCAAGCCAACCCTGCCGGCCGTGGTGTCGATCACCGGCGAGGGCGTGGAGCCGGCGAGGAAAACCAGCTGCTCACGGTCCCACAGGTGAGTCTTGCGATACACGCACCGGACCCCTCGAGGGTCGACGACCGCGGCGCTGTTACGCGGACGGCCGTCGCGATCGAGCTCGCAGAAGCCGCCGACGATGGCGACGTGACGGTCGCCGGCGAGCTCGCGCCAGCCGGCCAGCGTGGGACCGCCGGCCGGTTCTCCCAGCTCGCGGGCCTGGGAGGAGTCGGCGAACGAATAGCCGGTCGTGCACAGCTCCGGGAGGACCACGAGGTCGGCACCCGCGTCGGCCGCGGTCTCGATCGCGTCGGCGGCGAGCGCGCGATTGCGCTCAACGTCGCCGAACACCGGGGCGAGCTGAGCGCACGCGACGTTTATCGTGTCTCGCTGTGTGTCGTTTATTGCCAACAGTCGGTGGTTTTACGGCAACTATCTGGCTTAGTCAAGTCAGCGCGCCGGTGGTACGGTGCACCGCGCTTGGCCATATGGCCCGGAAGCGGCCGGAGCAGATCGCCCGCAGGCCAAAATCAGCAGAATGATCACCTCGCCCTCGGACCAGGCCCTGTGCGACTTCATCACGGAGCTCGCGCTCGACGACGTCCCCAGGTCCGCGCGGGAGCGCTTGACCGTGCTGCTGGCTGACATGGCGGCCGTGTCGATGGCCGGCCGTCGGGTGCCGGCGTGCGAGATAGCGGCCGACTACGCGCAGGCCGTCCACCCGGCGCCCGAGGCCACGGCGCTGTTCGACGGCCGGGCAGTCGGCGCGCCCGGCGCCGCGTTTGCCAACGGCGTACTCGCCAACGCGCTCGACTTCGACGATGGCCACCGCCTGACCAAGGGGCATCCGGGAGCGATCGTCATCCCGGCGGCGCTCGCGATCGCTCAACTCGTCGACGCATCGGAAGTGGATTTCCTGACCGCCGTGGTCGTCGGATACGAGGTCGCGATCCGGGCCGGCATCGCTCTCCACGATCGCGATCCCGCCTATCACGCCTCCGGCGCGTGGGGAGCCCTCGGCGCCGCGGCGGCCGCCGCGCGGCTGCTCGGGCTCGACCCCGCGGCGACACTCGCATCTCTGGGGCTGGCCGAGTACCACGGTCCGATCGCGCCGATGATGCGCTCGTGCGCCGAGCCCGCGATGACCAAGGATGCGTGCGCCTGGGGCGCGTGGGTCGGTGTGACCTCAGCGCTGCTGGCGGCGCGCGGCTTCACCAGCGTGCGCGCGGAGTACCCCGACGCCGGTCTCGACGATCTCGGCGCCCGGTGGCGGCTGGAGGAGCTCTACGTCAAGGCCCACCCGTGCTGTCGCTGGTCGCAGGGGGCGATCGCCGCCGCGCTCGACGCGATCGGCGGACGTCCGATCGATGCCGGTCTGATCCGGCGCGTGATCGTGCGGACGTTTGCCGCCGCCGACGGGCTGGCCAAGGTCGTGCCCGAGACGACCGAGGAGGCGCAGTACAACCTCCATTGGCCGCTGGCCTGTGCGCTCGTGCGCGGCCGGTTCGACGTGGCGGACGCCCTGGGCCCGTTCTCCGATCCCGAGATCAGCGCGGTGTTCGCGCGTGTCGAGGTCGAGATCGACTCGCAACTCACCGCCGCGTTCCCGGAGCGGAGGCTGAGTGCGGTCGAGATCGAGCTCGCGGACGGCCGGCGTCTGCGGGCCGGCCCCGTCGAGGCGACGGGCGAACCGGATGACCCCGAGCTTCCGGCACTGGTGGCGGCGAAGGTCTCGCGCCACGTCGGAAGCCTGGCCGGCGACCGGCGCAGCTCCCCGGCTAGGGGACTCCGGGACCTGAATGCCGAGCAGCTGGTGGCGCTGCTGTGCGACTCCGACCGGGCCATGAGCGTTGCCTGAGCTCGAGCTGGACGGGGTCAGGCTCGCCTACGCGCAGAGCGGCGCCGGACCCGACATCGTATGGCTGGCGGCCGGGGACAATCCGGGCGAGAACTGGCGGCGCTACCAAACGCCGGCGTTCGACGACGGCTACCGCAGCACGACCTACGACGCCCGCGGCGTCGGCGCGACCACTTCCGCCAGCGAGCCTCCCTGGTCGATCGCCGATCACGCCTCGGATCTCGCCGATCTGATCGTCGCCGTCTGCCGTCCGCCGGTCTCTCTCGTGGGGCTCTCGATGGGCTCGCTGATCGCGGTCCAGCTGGCCCATGACCGCCCCGAGCTCGTGCGCACAGCCGCCGTGATGGGCACCTGCGTGCGCAAGACGGGGTTCATCCGAGAATGGGAGGAGGCGGAGATCGCCTTCCGGCGCGAGGGCGGTTCGTTGCCGCCGTCGTTCGCCACCGCGCATTACGCGATGCAGTACTACCCGGCCGACGCGCTCGGAGACGACGCGACGTGGGAGCGGATCAAGCCGTTCGTGGCTGCGGACTTCGCCGACCGCGACGGCGCGATGCTCGCCGCGCAATGGCAGGCGTGCCTGGACTACGACTCCAGTGCTTTGTTGCCACAAATCAAGGTGCCGATTCACGCCGTGGCCTTCTCCGAAGACGTGCAAACGCCGCCGCGTCGCGTCCGCGAGGTGGCGGAGCTGGCCGGGAATGGACACTTCCATCTGCTCCACGGCCTGGGTCACGGCTCGGCGTTCGGTCACCGCCCCGAGGTCGTCAACCGGTGTCTGCGCGAGATTCTCGACTCGGAGTCCGAGACCTCGCCCGCACCGTCCTGATTTACAGCTGCGACACCCAGGTAGGCTTACCAACCGTAATTGGCAACTTGGCTCCCGATCGTACTGTTCATCGATGGCGGCTTTGAGCTCGAGCCGTTCAAGGAGGCGTTGGCGGGCGAGCTCTGCTGTCGCACCAGCGTGAGTGTCGACGAGCGCTCGCGCGTCGCCGCGCTGGTGACCGGGAGCGAGCCAGTAGGCGCCGACGAGGTGGCGCCGTTCCCGGATCTGTGCGTCGTGATCACCTGTTCGATCGGGACCGACCATCTCGACGTCGCGGCGCTGAAGGAGCGCGGTCTCACCGTGTGTCGCCTCCCGAACTACTGCAGCGCCGAGGTGGCCGATCACGCGCTGGCCTGCGTGCTCGCCGGCTGGCGCGGCCTGTGGACGCTCGGGGCGGAGGTTCGCGCCGGGCGCTGGAACTCGTCGGCGCTGCTGCGTCGCTTCGACGCCCAGCGACTCGGAATCATCGGCCTCGGCAGCATCGGGACCGAGCTGGCCCGGCGCGCGATCCCGCTCGGCATCGAGGTCGTCGGCCACGATCCGTACGCCGCCGCGCCCGCAGGGGTCGAGCAGCTCGGGCTCGAAGCGCTGCTGGCGAGCTCCGATGCGATCTCGCTGCACGTCCCGCGACGGCCCGGGGCGCCGCCACTGCTCGGCGCGCGGGAGATCGCGATGATCAAGCCCGGAGCCATTCTGGTGAACCTGTCCCGCGCGTCGGTGGTCGATCTCGACGCCATGCTCGCGGCGCTGGACTCCGGCGCGCTGGCCGGCGCGGCGTGGGATGTGTGGCCGCGCGAGCCCCCGGCGGCCGACGATCGGCGTCTGCTGGCGGCGCGTCTGCTAGTCACCCCTCACGTCGGCTGGTCCTCGCCACAGGCAGAGGACGCGTACCGCGCCGAGGCCATCGACGCACTCCGGGCAACCCTGATCCGCGGCGAGGAGCCCGCCGGACTGGTCCGCTGAACCGCGGGCTAGTCTGTGTATGTCATGGTGCCGGCGGGAGATGGTGATGGCACGGTTCCGCAGCGCAAGCGGGGCGCGGCGCGGTCGCGGGCCACGGGCCCGGTCAAGGCGACGGGCGAGCGCGAGACCAGCATCCGCCGCGGCGTCGAGGTTCTCCTCTCGCTGGCCAGCGACGAATCGCTGTCGAGCAACGGCCTGGGCGTGACCCAGATCGCCGATCTGCTGGGACGGGAGAAGAGCCAGGTGTCGCGAGCGCTGAAAGCGCTCAGCGAATACGGGCTGGTCGAGCGCAACGAGGACTCGAGCTACCGCCTCGGGTGGCGGTTGTACGCGCTCGCCCAGCTGGCCGGCGAGCGGCGGCTGCTGGAGGTGGCGACGCCGATGATGCGACGACTCGCCCACCGGCTCGGCGAGCGGGTCCACCTGTCGGTGCTCCAGAGCACGGAGACGCTGACCGTCCTGTCGGAGTCGCCGGGCCGCAGCGTCGAGACCGTCGGGTGGGCCGGTCGCGTCACCCCGGCCTATTGCACGTCGGCCGGCCGGGCGCTGCTCCTCGATTGGGAGGACGATGAGATCGCGGCGGCGTTCGCCCACGTCGAGTTCGTCGCCCTCGGCCCCAACACGGTCACCTCGCCGGCCGGGCTGGCGGGGGCCATTGGCGCCGCCCGACCGCTGGACTACGTCGTCGTCGATGGCGAGTTCGAGCCGGATCTGCTCGCGGTGGCCGTGCCGGTGCGCGATTCTCGCCACTCGATCATCGCGTCGCTCAACGTGTCCGCGCCGCGCTACCGGTTTTTCGAGCGGGTGACCGAGGCGGCGCACGAGCTGCTCGCGGTGTCGGCCGATTTGTCGCGGGAGCTCGGCGACCCGGGCGCGCTTGCGCTTCCGGTCCGCTAGAGGGAGACCGTGCGGTCAGCCAGCAGCTCGAGCAGGCGCTCGTTGTGGGCGTCGGTGCCGACCGTGATCCGCAGCAGCTGGGGCGCGCTCAGCCCCGCGAGCGAGCGCGTGGCGACGCCGGCGTCGAGTAGGCGCGCCGCGACCGCGTCGGCGTCGCCGACGTCGACGGCGATGAAGTTGGCCTGAGACGGGTAGAAGGCGAACCCGAGCTCGGCTAACCGCGACTGGAGAGTCGCCCGGTGGCGCTGGTTGACCCGCCGCCTGCGCTCGACCTCCTCGGTGCTGGCCAGGCTGGCGAGCGCGGCCACGCACGATAGGTTGGTGATGTCGTAGTAGTGGCGGCCCTTGGCGACGGCCGACACGATGTCAGCCGGTCCGGCCAGGTAGCCGACCCGCAGCCCCGCCAGCCCGTACAGCTTGGAGAACGTACGCAGCGCGGCGACATTGGGCCGTTCATGGACGTACTCGGCGACCGTGTCGAGATGGCCGGGGCCGGCGGCGAACTCGTAGTAGGCCTCGTCGACGACCACCAGCACCCGCTCGGGCACGGCGTCGATGAAGCTGCGGAAGGCGGCCGGCGTCACCACTCCGCCGGTCGGGTTGTTCGGGCTGCAGACCCAGATCAGCTTGGTCTTCGGGCCGATTCGCTCGGCGAGCGCGGCGAGATCGCTGGCCCCGTCGGCGAGCGGCGCGAGCTTGACGGTCGCTTCCTGCTTGCGCGCGTCGGCCAGGTAGGTCGGGAACGACGGCCAGCCGGTGATGAGTTCGTCCCCGGGGCGCAGGAATGCGGTGGAGATGTAGCCGATGATGGCGTCGGCGCCGTTGCCGAGGGCGATCATCGCGGCGCTCAGACCGTGGTGCACGGCGAGCGCCTCGATCAGCTGTCCATCTAGTTCCGGGTACCGACTGACCCGGGGAAGCTCGGCTCGGAGCGCCGCGAGCGCCGCCGGGAACGGTCCCAGCGGGCTCTCGTTGAAGGCGAGCCTGATCGCATCGTCAGCGAGCGCCGGGACGGGCTCGTAGCGGTCGACCGTCGACGGCCATCGGTGCGAAGGCTGTCTCGCGCCAGGCACAGCCGTATGATCACACGCTTGGCAATCCGACAACATCAAATGGTCTAATGCCATCTTGCGGCGAGGCCATCGTCGGTTTCCTGGAGGGGATGGGGGCCTCGACGGTGTTCGGGATCCCGGGCATCCACACGCTCGAGATCTACCGCGGACTCGGTCGCTCGTCCCTCCGCCACGTCGCCCCACGCCACGAACAGGGCGCCGGGTTCATGGCCGACGGCTGGGCCCGCGTCAGCGGCGAGCCTGGAGTGTGCACGTTGATCGGCGGGCCCGGACTGACCAACGCGATCACGCCGATCGCCCAGGCTTACCACGATTCGATTCCGGTACTGGTGATCTCCGGCGCGGTTCCGGATCGCGAGCGGAGCCTGGGCGAGATCCACGACCTGCCGGACCAGCAGGCGCTGATGTCGACGGTGACCGCGTTCAGCCATACGGTTCGCGATCCCGCCGAGTTGGCCGGGGTGTTCGGGCGCGCCCGCGAGGTGTTCGAGTCCCGCCGGCCCCGGCCCGTCCACGTGGCGGTCCCGCGCGACGTGCTCGGCCAGCCGGCGCCCGAGCCCGGGCCGGTGGCCGCCCCGCCGCCCCGCCCTCGAGCGGCCGGGGCGGATATCGAACGCGCCGCTCGGCTGCTGGCCGGCGCCCGCCGTCCGCTGGTCCTCCTCGGCGGCGGGGCCCGCGATGCCGGAAGCGAGGCGGTGGTAATCGCGCGACGGTTGGGCGCCCCGATCGGCCTCACGATCAACGCCCGGGGGACGGTGCCGCACGGCGATCAGCTGTGCCTGGGCTCGGCGCTCAGCTTCGAGCCGATCGCCGGTCTGCTCCGTGACGCCGACGCGACCCTGCTGGTCGGCGCCGAGCTGTCGGACCTCGATCTGTGGGGGCTCGACGCGCCGCTCGAGCTGCGAGGGCTGGTGCGCATCGACATCGATCCCGACCAACTCGGACGACGGTGGCTCGCCGAGGTTCCGTTGTGCGGCGATGCCGCCGCGACGCTGAGCGCCTTGGCCCGCGCGTTGCCGGGCGACGTCGACGGAGATGCCGTGCGGGGTGCGGCGGCGCGCGTGGCGCGCGCCCGAGCCGACCTGCGGCCGCCGCCGGAGGTCGCTCGCTTCGCGCCCCTGCTGGACGTGTTGGACCGGGTGCTGCCGGCTGACCGGATCATCACCGGCGACTCGACCCAGCCGGTCTACGCGGCAAATCACCTGCTGCCGATGGCCCGCCCCCGGTCGTGGCTGATGCCGATCGGCTATGGGTGTCTGGGTTGTGCGCTGCCGATGGCCATCGGGGCCAAGCTCGCGGCGCCGGATCGGCCCGTGCTCGCGGTGGCCGGCGACGGCGGCTTCATGTTCACGATCCAGGAGCTCGCGACCGCGCGAGATCTGGGCTTGCCGATCATCGCGCTCGTCTACAACAACGGCGGCTACGGCGAGATCCGCGACGCGATGGACCACGTCGGGATCGACCACCTGGGCACCGACGCGTCGACCCACGACCTGGTAGCGATCGCTCGAGGCTTCGGCGTCGAGGCGACCCGCTGTGGATCGCTGGCGGAGCTCGAAGACCAGCTGCTCGCCGCGCGCCACCGCGATTCGCCGACGGTGATCGAGTTCATGGACGCGGGCTAACGAAGGTCAAACACACGGCAGTTGCGGAGGCCGTGGTGCAATGGTAAAAAGCGCACCAGGCGTTGGCTATGTGACAACAGGAGTCCCTGTATGAGCGGCTTTGAAGACATCGAAGTCCCCCGTATCACTCGCCGGGCAGCACTGGCTCGGGGTGCCACCGGCCTCGCCGGGGCCGCCTCGCTGTCGGCGTTCCTGGCCGCCTGTGGGAGTTCCTCGTCCAGCTCGGCCTCGTCCGCTTCCACCGCCGCATCCTCGTCCGCGTCGAGCGCGGCGGCCGGGAGCATGACGGGAACGCTGACCTTGCTCACCTACCCCGACTGGTACGGCCCGAACGAGTTCTCGGACTTCCAGAAGCTCCATCCGGGCCTGACGGTCAAGACCGCGGTCAGTGGCACGACCGGCGCGGCGGCTCAGATCGCGCAGATCTCGACCAACCCGGGGGCCTTCGACGTGACCCTGGCGGGGGTGCCGGTGTCCTCGCAGATGAAGCTCGCCGGCCTGCTCGAGCCGCTCGACACGACCGCGATCCCGAACCTATCGCTGGTCGGGACCGAATTCCGCCAGGCGTTCCCGTTCGGGATCCCGACCGACTTCGGCAAGACCGGATACGCGTACCGCAGCGACCTCATCCCCGAGCGCCCGACTTCCTGGCACGACCTGCTCAGCCTGGCCCCGAAGTACTCGGGCAAGATCACGATGATCAAATACGACTCGGACATTCAAGGGTCGTTCCTCAGGGCGCTTGGGTACTCGATCAACACCAAGGTGCAGAGCCAGCTCCAGGCGATGCAGAACACCTTGCTCCAGCTCAAGCCCCATCTCCAGGCGATCCTCGAGACGGACTATTCCAAGGCGCTGATCGAGGGTACGGCGCTGTTCGCGATCGACTACGACTACGACATCGCGGCGGCCCAGGAGAAGAACCAGCACATCGTCTGGGTGCCTCCCACCGAGGGCATGTCGGCCTACCTCGAGGGTTGGATCGCGTTGAAGGGAACCAAGCACCTGGCCGCCGACTGGGAGCTGATGAACTTCCACCTCGAACCGAAGAACTACGCTTCCTTCATCAACGCCACCGGCTCGGCCTACGTCGAGAAGCCCGCCGAGCCATACATCATGGCGTCCATCAAGAACAACCCCAGTCTCCGTTATGACCCCAATCAGCTCTCGAAGGTCGAGTTCGAGCAGTATCTGGGACCGGAGCAGACTGCCTATCGCGGCAAGCTCTGGGAAGAGTTTCTGGCCGCCTAATCGGCGGGTGGTGCCTGAGGTGGCACAAGTGCCAGGACAATAATTCGTGGCGGCTGATCTCGGGACTCGTCAGGTCGGAACCGAGTCGGTGCCGGGCCCGGGGACGGGTGTCAGTTCCCGGCTGGCCAGATCCGCTCGTCACCTGTTGGCGGTGCCGAGCGTGGCGTGGACGGCGCTGTTCTTTCTCGCGCCGCTGGGGTTGCTCCTGCTCTACTCGTTCGGCTCGACCAACCTGCTGACCTTTCAGGTCTACTTCGGGTGGACCACCTCCAACTACACCGGGATCTTTCAGAAGCTGTATCTGGACCCGGTCCTGCGGTCGTTCGTGCTCTCGTTCGGCGCCACGATCGCTTGTCTGCTGATCGGTTTCCCGGTCGCGTACACGATCGCCCGCGCCAAAGGCAGGCGCCAGGCGTTGCTGCTGCTGATGGTGATGATCCCGTTCTGGACCAGCTTCGTCGTGCGCACCTACGGGATCTACAACGTGATCTCGTATAACGGCCCCCTGTATCAACTGCTGCACACGCTGGGCTTGGTCCACGGCTACATCCACCTGCTGTTCACCCCGATCGGGGTGGGGATCGGCATCGTCTACACCTATCTACCGCTGATGATCTTGCCGCTCTACGTCTCCTTGGAGCGGATCGATCCGGCGATGCTGGAAGCCGCCAGTGACCTGGGCGCGAAACCGATCCGCGCGTTGCGCCGGGTGACGCTGCCCTTGGCCGTCCCCGGCATCATCGCCGGCTGCATCCTGGTGGCTATCCCGGCGACCGGGGAGTACGTAATCCCGCAGATCCTCGGCGGGGGCAAAACGCTGATGTTCGGCAACGTCGTATCCGACCAGTTCCTCAGCATCGGCGATTACCCCTTCGGCGCGGCGCTGGCGGTCGCACTCACGGTGGTGCTGATGATCGTGCTGATGGTGCTGCGCTCGCGCAGTTACAAGGCCGAGGCGGCGCTCACGTGAGGCTCCGTCGCCCCCGGATCAGCAGCATCATCACGGCGATCGTGATGGTGTGCCTGTACGCGCCGATCGTCACCGTGATCGTGTATTCGGTCGACAAGGATCCGCTGCTGATCAGCTGGAAGGGTTTCACCACCCAGTGGTATGTACAGGCCTTCAACGACCCTCAGGTCAGGCATGACATGCTTACCAGCCTCGAGGTCGCCGCCTTCTCGACCGTGATCTCGCTGGCCATTGCGATCTGCGCCGGGCTGTGGGCGCGTAACGCCTCGCCGCGGGCCCGGCGGGTGTTCGACGGGTTCACCTACTCGCGGATCGTCCTCCCGGAGGTCGTGTTCGCACTCGGGCTGCTCGTACTGTTCAGCAAGTTGCACATCCCCTTCGGCGTGCCCGCGATCGTGCTCGGTCACGTGGTGTTCAACTCCGCTTACGCGACGGTGATCATCCAGGCACGGCTGGCCGGGTTGAGCCCGTCACTGGAGGAGGCGGCGGCCGATCTTGGCGCCAACCGTTGGCGCGTGTTCAAGCGGGTGACCATGCCGCTGTTGCTCCCGGCGGTGCTCGTGGCTGGCCTGCTCTGCGTCAGCTTCTCCTTCGACGACGTGATCGTCTCGCAGTTCCTCGGGGGCAACAACGCCGAGCCGGTATCGGTGCTGCTACTCGGCATGATTCACCTCCATGTCACGCCGGAAGTCAACGCCATCGGCAGCGCTCTGATGCTGATCACGCTGATTACCTTCGGCACCGCCGGCCTGATCACGGTGATGCGCCCGACCGGCGCCGGACAGATGCTCGGATTTGGAAGGCGAGCCGCCACGTGACCGAGCGGCCCACACAGCCAGTGGTCAGTGAACAGGCCGACTGGGGGTCGCGCGCGCCGGCGTCCGAGGCAACCGCGGCCGTCCGCTTGACCGGGCTGCGTCGAACCTACGGCGATGTCCATGCCGTGGACGGAATCGATCTGGAGATTGGCGACGGCGAGTTCTTTTCGATCATCGGTCCGAGCGGATGCGGGAAGACGACGACGCTGCGAATGATCGCCGGACTCGTGGAGCCCTCCGAGGGCCGCATCGAGGTCCATGGGCGCGACGTCACGACGGTGCGCCCGCATCGCCGCCCCGTCAACACCGTGTTTCAGAACTACGCGCTGTTTCCGCACCTGAACGTGTTTGAAAACGTCGCCTTTGGACTCCGCGAGCGCCGGACCGGCGCGCAGGAGATCGCCACCCGGGTCGGCGAGATGCTCGAACTCGTGGGCCTGGAGGGCCGGGAGAAGCACCGCCCCTCGCAGCTCAGCGGCGGGCAGCAGCAGCGAGTGGCTCTCGCGCGCTCGCTTGTGCTCAGTCCCGAGGTGCTGCTGCTCGACGAGCCGTTGGGCGCGCTGGACCTCAAGCTCCGCAAGCAGCTCCAGCTTCAGCTCAAGCGCATCCAGCACGAGATCGGGATCACGTTTGTCTATGTGACCCACGACCAGGAGGAAGCGTTCTTCATGTCCGAACGCGTGGCGATCATGCGGGACGGGCGGATCGAGCAGCTCGGCACTCCGCGCGACGTGTACGAGCGGCCGGTGTCCGAGTTCGTGTCCGAGTTCGTCGGCGCCTCCAACCGTCTCCCGGCCAAGATCGTCAGCGTCCTCGATGACGGCGCTTACGAGGCCGACGTCGACGGCGCGGGGCGGATCCGGGGCGCGGGGGTCTCGGGCCTCGCTGTGGGACAGAGCGCCTGCGCGATCGTGCGCCCGGAGGCGATCTCGCCGACGCCGATCCGAGCTGGTCGCGCCGGCATGACGGCCACGGTCGTGGACCTGGCTTACATGGGGCACGAGATCGCGTGCGTGGCGGTCGCCGACGGCGGCTTTCATCTGGCCATGACCGTCAACGAGCAGCTCGGCACGGTGGAGGTCGGCGAGCGTTACGAGCTCAGTTGGCCGGTCCAAGCGGTGTGGCTGCTGGCCCGCGACGACGCCGGGGCGGAGCAGGCGGCGACCTAACCGTCGCCGCCGGCGGGCGACGAGACGAGGCTCTCGAACAGCCGGAAGATCAGCGCTCGGAGCACGGTGGCGCGGCTGGTGCCGAGCCAGCCGCTGGCGGCGAGGTCGTCCAGGCACCGTTGTTCGGTGGCCGGGAGCGCGATCGACACGGTGTTGCGGGCGAGCGCCGACGCCGGCGGCGCGGTCGGCCACGCGGTGACTCCGACCGGCTTCGGGCCCTGGCCGCCGTGGCCATCGGCGACGATGATCCGGACGGGTCCAGGCTCGTACTGGGAGCTCCCGAACAGATCGTCGGGGCATGTGCTCAGCGTGACCACGACATCCGCCTCGGCGCGCAACTCGACGAAGTCGCCGGTGCGGCAGGCCACCGGCCACGAGCGGAGCCGGCCGTCGGCGCCGACCGCGCTCGGGAGCCACAGGTTGAGGACGTCGTCGCCGGTCTTCACGGCGGTGGGGTCGCGTCGTGCCCGCGCGGCGGCGTGGAGCTCCGCGCACCCGAGATGACCGCGGATACCGCAGTGGAGCTCGTACTCGTGTTCGCTGCACGGCGGGAAGCAGAGATCGTGGCCGGGGGCGGTGTCGGCGACGATCGACATCAACCGCACCTCGGGGGCGGTCGACCACAGAGACGCTCCGGCGCTGGGATGGATCCCGTGCGCGGCGCGGGTGCGCGCGGCGCTGAACGAGCGCCCGTCGGTCGCGACCACGCCGAGGTCAACGCACTGCCCGTCCTTGATCTGCTCGACGCGGAGGCAGTGTCCGGCGGAAAGCTCGAGCGACGCGCCCGTCGCGGCCGGAAGGATGGCGGCCAGCCGCACATGGGTCGGCCGCTCGGTGTTAAGCGGGCTCGGCGGCCGCGGTCGCTGCCAACGGGGATCGGGCCGGCGCCCGCGTTCGTGTGCGAGCGCCTCGGCCCCCAACCCGTCGTACGTCGTCGCGCCGGTTATGGCCCGCAGGCGCTCGGCCACCGCGAGCTGGAAGTCAGTCAATCGCAGCCGGACGGGCATCCGCTCAGAGGATAAGATCACCAACTCCCAATGGCATGACGGCAACAACCATCGGATCGATCGTCCCGCAGCGCGAGCAACGGGTATTCGTCTACCTGCTCGCGGCGCTCTTGGTCGAGACGATGTTTTTCGTCGTCCTCAGCCCGCTGATCCCCGTCTACGCTCGGGAGCTGCGGCTGACCCGCCTCGAGGCGGGGGTGCTGACCGCGTCGTACTCGATCGGCTACGCGCTGGCGTCGGTACCCGCGGGCGCGCTGGTGGGGATCGTGGGTCAGCGCAGGGTGTCGATCGGAGGGCTGGCCGTGGTCGGTCTGTCCTGCGCGGTGTTCGCGGTGGCCCGCCAGATGGTGGCACTGGACGCCGCTCGGGCCCTGACCGGCGTGGGCGCGGCGGCGGTGTGGACCGGCTCGGTCCCGTGGCTGGTGTCGTTGGGTGGCGAAGGCGAGCGTGGACGGCTGATCGGCTTGGCGTTCGCGGCGGCCAGCGCGGGCGCCTGCGCGGGACCGGCCATCGGTGCGCTGGCCACGATCACCGGTCCGCGAGCGGCGTTCCTCGGGGTGAGCGTGGTGATCCTCGCCCTCGCGGCGGCGGGGGCGGTGGCCTCGGTCGGCCACGAGCCGCCGCGCGTCCACCGCACCAAGCGCGAGCTGCGCACCGCCTTGCGCGCGCCGGGGGCGCCCCGTGCGCTGGTCATGGTCGCCCTGCCCTCGGTCGGCTTCGGCGTGGTCGGCGTGCTGCTGCCTTTGCGCCTGCGCGATCTGGGCGTGGCGGAGGTTGGGATCGCGGCCGCCTTCGTGGTCGCGGCGATCCTCGAGGTGATCGTCAACGCGCTCGTCGGACGGTGGTTCGATCGGGCCGGTGCAGCCACCGTCCTGCGGGCCACGCTGCTCGGCTCGACGCTGTGCGTGATCGCCATCGCGCTGCCCCTACCGGCGGCGGCGCTGCTGATCTTGCTCACGTTGAGCATCCCGATCCTAGGGTGCGTGTGGGTGCCGTCGCTGGCGCAACTCGCCGCCTCGATCGAGCAGACGGGGACTCAAGCCGGAGTGGCGCTGGGCCTGTTCAACATCACCTGGGCGATCTGCCAGATCCTCGGGGCGGTGGGCGGAGCTCAGCTCTCCCGGTTCGGCGAGGCGGTCCCGTTCGCGATTTTGGGCGCGTTCTACGCGGTCGGGCTGCGCTCCGCGGCCGGTCTACGTCCGGTCGGCGGGGCGGTCGCGTCGTAGGGCCTCGATCCCGCCGCGCAGAAAATCGAGCACGTCATCGAGCACCGCGATGGCCTGCTCGTGGGTGACCGGCTCACCGGACTGCGCCTCGAGGCGATCGCGGACGGTCCGAAAAGCGGCGGTGATCGACGCCGCGACGAGCGGCGGGCGGACGTCGCCCGGCTCCGCGCCGAGGTCCCGAGCGATCGACTCGGCGATCAGCGGCTCGATCCGAGCCGACCGGGCGCGCTCGCTGCGACGCAGTCCCTCGTCCATGTTGATGACCTTCTTGCGCAGCTTGTCTTCTTCGTCCCACGTCATCATGCTGAGGAATTCGCGCAAGGCGTCGACCGTGGTGGCGCCCGCCGGCCGCTGCTCGAGCTTGTCCTTGAGCTGCTTGTAGATCGTCGGCTCGTCGCAGAACAGGATGTCTTCCTTGCTCTCGAAGTAGGCGAAGATCGTGCGCTTTGAGACGTCGGCCGCATCGGCGATGTCGGCCAGCGTCGTTTCCTCGTAGCCCCGCTCGGCGAACAGCTCTAGCGCGACGCGCGCGATCGTCTCGCGGGTCTGCTGTTTCTTGCGCTCCCGGAGCCCCGGTCTCGCGAGGCTGGCTTCACTGGCGTCCATTTGGGCCGAGCCTATCAAAGAAAATGCACAGTGAGAAATTTTGCACTCGGTGTTGACTTGCTGGTGCACCTGGGATATAACTGCACGCCGTGCAGATTTTCCCCTAGTGAAAGCTGAGCCTTGCATGTTGAACATCGCTCGCTGGACCATGGCCCACCGCCGTTTTGTGGTGATCGCTTGGATCGTGGCCGCCGTCGGCATCTTCGCCGTCTCGAGCTCGGTGGGTAAGAAGACCGCTAGCGACTTCACCCTTCCGGGCACCGGGTCGCAGCACGCGGTCGATCTCCTCCACAGCCGCTTCCCCGCGCAGGCGGGCGACGCCGACCAGATCGTCTTCCACGCGCGCAGCGGCAAGCTGACCGATCCGGCCGACCGCGCGACGATCGCGACGACGGTCGAGCGCGTCGGGCGCCTTGCGCACGTCACCGGCGTCACCAGCCCCTACGCCGCGGGCCAGCATGCGATTTCGCCCGACGGCACGATCGCCTTCGCCACCGTGAACTTCGACCAGCGCGCCAACGCGCTCTCGAAGGCGGCGGTCGAGAAGGTCATCACGGTCGCCCAGTCGGCGAGCTCGCCGACGCTTGAGGTCGAGCTCGGCGGTCAGGCGATCGAGCAGGCCCAGCAGGCATCGCTCGGGTTCGCCACCGTGGTCGGTATCGCCGCGGCGATCGTGATCCTGCTGATCAGCTTTGGCTCGTTCCGGGCCATGAGCCTCCCGATCGCCACCGCGCTCCTCGGCCTCGGCGCCGGAATCGGCGTGATCAACCTGGTCAGCCACGTGATCGACATGCCGAGCTTCGCGTCGGAGCTGGCGCTGATGATCGGCCTCGGAGTGGGCGTCGACTACGCGCTGTTCATCGTGACCCGCTTCCGCGAGAACTACCGGGAGAACGGCGGCGACGTGGAATCCGCGGTGGAGGCGGCGCTCAACACCTCGGGTCGCGCGGTCCTGTTCGCGGGCGCGACGGTGGTGATCGCCCTGCTGGGGATGTTCGCGCTCGGCGTGAGCCTGCTCAGCGGCGCCGCGGTGGCGGCGTCGATCGGCGTCGTGCTCGTCCTCGGCGCGTCCCTGACCCTGTTGCCGGCGCTCCTCAGCCTCACCGGCCGGCGGATCAGCGAGACGGGCCGACGCCGGGGCGGATCGGCGGCGGAGAGCAACGGGCAGGGCTTCTGGCTGCGCTGGGCACAGCGGGTGCAGCGGCGCCCGGCGGTCACGGCGATCGCCGCCACCGCGCTGATGCTCGTGCTCGCGGCACCGGCTCTCGGCCTGCGTCTCGCCTCCAGCGACGCCGGCAACGACCCGGCGGGTCAGACCACGCGCAAGGCGTACGACCTGCTGGCGACGGGGTTCGGCCCCGGGTTCAACGGACCGCTCCAGGTTGCGGTCGCGGTCCCTCATCCCGGCGACAGCGGCGCGCTCAAGCAGCTCACGGTCGCCATGCGCGACACCCCGGGTATTGCGTCGGTGGGGCGGCCGGTCGTCAACGCGAGCGGTGACGCCGCCGCGATCGTCGCGTTCCCGACGAGCTCGCCGCAGAGCACGCAGACGGCGAGCCTGGTCACCCGCCTGCGCGACAACGTGATCCCGCCGGTCGAGCAGCGCACCGGCGTCCGGGCTTACGTCGGGGGGGCGACGGCGTCTCAGGTCGACTTCTCGCACGTCCTCTCGGCCAAGCTGCCGCTGTTCATCGCGGTGGTGATCGCGCTCGCCGCGCTGTTGTTGCTGGTCGTGTTCCGATCGCTCGTGATCCCCGTCCAGGCGGCCCTGATGAACCTGCTCTCGATCGGGGCGTCGCTCGGGATCGCCCAAGCGGTGTTCGAGCGCGGGTGGCTGAGCGGCCTGTTCGACGTGCAGCCCGGCCCGATCGACGCCTTCATCCCCGTGCTCGCGTTCGCGATCGTGTTCGGACTCTCGATGGACTATGAGGTGTTCCTGATCTCCCGCGTGCACGAGGAATGGCGCGCCCGACGCGACGCCAGCGCCGCTGTCCGCGAAGGTCTGGCGCGAACGGGACGGGTGATCACCGCCGCGGCCGCGGTGATGGTCGCCGTGTTCGGCGCGTTCGCGATCTCGGGCGACCGGGTGCTCGAGCTGTTCGGGCTGGTGATGGCGAGCGCCGTGCTGCTCGACGCGGTCGTGGTGAGGATGCTGCTCCTGCCCGCGGTGCTGGAGCTCCTGGGTTCGAGAGCCTGGTGGCTGCCGGGATGGCTCGAGCGCCGCCTCCCGCGCGTGGCGATCGAGGCCGAACCGAGCCCGAGGCCAAGGCCGTCGCTCGAACCGGCCTTCGAGGGCGCGTCATGAGCGACGAAGGGAAAGTCGACGGGCTAATCGCTCACCTCCGCGCCCACGTCGCCGAGTTGCGGCGGCTCGAACGGGACGGTGCCCCGCCGCAGGAGGTCGCCGAGCGAAAGCGCCTGATCCTGCGGCTCCAGAACCACCTCGCCTACGCGGTGCGCGATCTGATCACCGTCCAGCGGCCGTCCCCCGTGTGAGCCGTGCGGCTGTGTGAGCCGTCGCACGGTTGGGAGCCGCGGGCAACGGAGTACACTTGATTACGCAACTAGATAAGAAAGAAGTAAAGCCATGAGTAAAGCTCTCTCGATGATCCTCCGGCCCATCCGCCACGGGTGGTCGGTGCAGCTGACCGACGGCCGAGAGCTGGCTCGCTTTCGCGGACCGGGCTCTAAGGGGCGCGCGCTCCGTTACCTCGCCCGGGCTACCGACGCCCTGAAGACGTCCGTCGGCCCCCGGACGACGTTCCCCGCCACCGGCGGCGGTTACTAGTACCCGCTCACTGCGGGGTGTGATCACTCGTCGGTGGCCACGGCAAGGAACGCGGCGGCTGCCGCTGACAGCGATCCCCCGCGGTGGATCAGGCCGACCGTGCGGGTGATCCGGGGACGCGCCGCGCGGATGACCGCGCCTCTCCGCTGCGCTTCGACGGCCAGCGGCGAGGGCAGTAGGGCGGCCCCCGCGCCGGCGAGGACGAGCGGGACGATCGCCTCGCGCGCCGCCGTCTCGACCGCGATCTGCGGGGTCACGCCGACGGCGGCGAGGGCCTGCTCGAGCAGGACGCGCGTCGAGGTGCCAGGAGGGCCAACCACTAGAGGGGTACGACCCAGTTCCCGGGCGCCGATCGGCCGATCGTCCTCGGATGGGGTATCTGGTGACAGCACGAACAGCAGTTCCTGCTCGTCCAACGGATGGGAGATCAGCTGCTCGCGGGGCAGAGGGAGGTGCGCCGCGCCGAGCTCGCACTCCCCGCTGCGCACCAAAGCTCCGACTCCATCGGCCGTGTCCGGTTCGAGCACCCGCACCCGCACCCCCGGATAGCGCGCACGGAAGCGACCGATCAGCGTCGCCATCGGGTCTACCGCGAGCGTCGCCAGCGCGGCAATTTCGAGCCGGCCGGTCTGAAGTCCGACGACGCCGCTGATCGCGCTGCGGGCCTCGTCCATCGCGCGGAGAATCTGGCGGGCGGGTCCGATCAGCGCCTGTCCGGCCGCGGACAGGCGCACGCCACGCCCGACGCGGTCGAACAGTCGTACGCCGAGCTCCGTCTCGAACGCCCGCAGCGCCTCCGATAGCGAGGGTTGGGCGACGTGCAGCCGCCGCGCGGCGCGCGTAACGCCTCCCTCGTCGACCACCGCGACGAAGTAGCGAAGCCGTCGATCATCCATAGGTTACCCCGATGATATCGATCTATATCTCCTCTTTGACCTATCGAACGAGACGCGCTGCAATGGAGCTGTATGAGCCAGCCGCACGAGTTGACGAGCGCACCTTGGTCGCTCCGTCGTCATCTCTTGGACGAGCCGCGGCGCCCGGCGGCGATCCGCGACAGCCCGCGCGCGCACTGGTATGTGGTCGGGACGGTCTGCATCGGCGCCTTCATGGGACAGCTCGACGCGAGCATCGTCACGCTCGCGCTGCCGAGCTTGGGCCGCGATCTGCACGCGAGCCTGGGCGGGGTCGAATGGGTCGCGTTGGCGTACCTGCTCGTCCTCGTGGCCACCGTCGCGACGGTGGGCCGGATTGCCGACGCGGTCGGACGCAAGCTCCTCTACGTGTACGGATTCGCCGTGTTCACGATCGGGTCGGCGCTCTGTGGGCTCGCTCCGACGCTGGCGGTGCTGATCGCGGCAAGGGTGCTGCAGGCGGTCGGAGCGGCGATGCTGCAGGCCAACAGCGTCGCCCTAATCGCCGAGGCCATGCCCCGACCGCTCCTCGGCCGCGGTATCGGTCTGCAGGGCACCGCGCAGGCGCTGGGGTTGGCGCTCGGCCCGGCGATCGGCGGTGTCCTGCTGGCGCTTGGCGGCTGGCGACTGATATTCCTCGTCAACCTGCCCGCCGGAGCGATCGGGCTGGCGCTGGGATGGTTCTTGTTGCCGCGGAGCCGTTCCCGCCGGCCCGCCGAACGGGCCGACCTGCTCGGGGCGGCGCTGCTCGCGTTCGGGGTCGCAGGGACGCTCGTCTACCTCTCGCTCGCCAACGACCTCGGCTACACCGAGCCGCTGCTGCTGGGAGCCCTCGCCACGGGCGTCCTTGCGACCGCGGCCTTCGTCCGCCGCGAGCGGCGCATCGACGCCCCCCTGATCGACCTGTCGATCCTCCGCGAGCCGGCACTATCGGTCGGCCTCAGCACCGGACTGATCTCGTACCTGGTCTTGTTCGGGACACTGTTCGTCGTTCCCTTTTATCTCTCCGCTCGGCACGTCGCGCCGACGCTGATCGGGCTGCAGCTGGCCATGCTGCCGGTCGGGATCGCGATTGCCGCTCCGGTGGCCGGGCGTCTGCACCACCGGATCGGCGCCCGTCCGCTGACCAGCGGTGGCCTGATCCTGACCGGCCTTGGGCTGGTCGAGATCGCGCTGCGGCACGGCTCGGGCGGACTGCTGACCGGCCTCGCGCTCGCCGGGCTCGGGCTCGGTGCGTTCACTCCCGCCAACAACGCGTCGATCATGGCTGCCTCCCCAGTCGGTCACACCGGCGTTGTGAGCGGGATGCTCAACATGAGCCGCGGGATGGGTACAGCGACCGGGGTTGCGCTCGCCAGCCTGCTCTACGCCGCGGCTGCCGGCGCCGGCGCCGCGGACCTCTCGCCCGCCGCGGCCGGTCACGGGCTCACGGTCGCGCTGGGATTACTTGGCGTCCTCGCTTTCGCGGCGGGTGTCGCGCTGACCACTTATCGCCCGTCGCGCAGAGCTCAGCAAATTTCGATGCCCAACGGCCCCTAGCAGGGAGGTCCAGCAGTGCGCTTTTCACTCGATCCATCCATGAGGCACCAGATCGATCTCATGGTCAACGATCTTTGCGCCGATTTCGACGGTCAGTTCGACCGCGGGGAGATCGAGGAGGTGATGAACGACTCGGTCGAGCGGGTCGTTGAAACCGCCACGGTGTTCGACTTCGTCCCGTTGATGGCGTTTCGTTTCACGCGCGAGCGTCTCAATGCCATCCGGCGTGCCGGAGGTCAGGATTCCGAGGGCACCTGGGATGTCGTGTTCGTCAGCCTCAGCGGTGGGGGCCGCGGCCAGATCGCGGCCGCGCTGACCGGCCTCCTGTCGCATAAGCGTGTGTCTGTGCACAGTGCGGGGACCACCGTCCACGGGGAGATCGACGCCAGCGTGCGAGAGGTGATCGCGGAGCTCGGCGTCGATCCCGACGATGCGTTCGCCCGCCCGGTCACCGACGAGGTGCTGCGCGGCGCCGACGTGATCGTGACCATGGGTCATAGCGTCGGCCTGATTGACATCCCCGGCGACGTGCGCCATGAGGACTGGCGGATCGGCGACCCGATCGGCGCCCCGATCAGCGAGATCCGTCGCGTCCGGGCGGACATCGAATACCGCGTCCGGAAGCTGCTCGGCGAGCTCGGCGTTCCCACGCTACCGGGAGCGAAGTGGCCGAACCTCGTGTGAGAGGTCACCGTTCTGGTCTTCGAGTACGTCCCACAATGCACGCATCGTCGGCGCGAGCTGGGCGAGCTCTTGGAGGTGTGCCTCGGCGAGGAGGTCGAGCTTGCGCGCCCCGGCGGCGGACAGGGTCACGCGCACGACGCTCCTGCTGGCGGCGTCGGGATTGCGCTTCACCAATCCGTCGCTCTCCGCGCGATCGATTAGCCCGACCGCGCTGTGGTGGCGCAACACCAGGTAGTCGGCTATCTCGCCGACGGTGGGTCCGTCGGGATCGGGATGTCCCTTGATCGCCAGCAGCAGCTGGTGCTTCGCCGGCGTCAGGCCGGCGACCTTGGCCTGCTCTTCGCTCCAGCGCAGAAACCGTCGGAGACCAGTCCGCAGCTGCAGGAGATGCTGGAAGTCGGCTTGGCGAAGAGGCATATCGCCCCACGATATCGTGTCGCAACGAAACGGCACTGAGTTACAGTTATCGAATAACGATATCGTGCTACGATATCAGCTGGAGACGGATTGAATTTCCAACGGAGAGGCTGGTGAACTGGAAGACGCACGTCCTCGTGGTCGCGAACGTCACCGCGATCTCAGACGAGTTGCAAATCGCGCTCGAGGCGCGCGCGGCTAGAGAACGGGTGAAATTCACCCTGATCGTGCCGGCCACCGCGTTCGCCGGTGGGCGCGCCGCCGCTCGCGAGAGGCTCGACACCGCGCTAGCCCGCCTACACAGGAAAGGGCTGGACGTCGACGGATACGTCGCCGCGAGCGATCCCCTGGTGGCGGTCAGCGAGGCGTGGGACCCGAGTCGCTTTGACGAGATCGTGCTCTCGACGCTGCCGATGCGCGTATCGAAGTGGTTGCGCGCGGGCCTCCCGGAGCGGATCGCACAGCTCACCGGCGCGCCTGTGACGCACGTCATCGTCCGACCACCCGGGCCGGTAATCGAGCTCGCCCCCGCGCGGCCTCGCCGGCGCAGCCCTATCGGTCCACTGTCGGTACTCGGCTGGGGAGGTCATCCGGACCCACGAGCGAGGGTGCCCGGCCGCGGCGAACGGTGAGGCCAGACGTGCTAGGAATCGCGATGCTCGGCTTCGCGAATGGGGCAGTTGTTCAGTCAGCGCCGTGGTCGCTTCGGTCGACGGGCGTATCCGGGCTGGCGTGCCTCCGCAAGGCCCGGGCCTGAGACTCGGTGAGGGAGACCGTCACGAACGCGCCGCAGTCCTCGCAAAAGATGTGGATCGCTCCGTCGATGATCGGACTGAGTACACACCCTGGGTATCGGTGACCGCAGGCAGCGCACGCGAAGTCCTCGCGGATCCGGGGGAGGGGATCGGTCGGGTGAAAAGTCGCTACACGTGAGATACCGATCACTGGAACCGATCCTGGGGTGACGAGGGTGAGTCAGTCCGGTCACGTCCAACCGTCGGGTGACCCGCGCCTCGACCATTCGGGTGCCGGCGAGAGCCAAGCGCCGAATAGGCGCGGAACTCGCTCTCAAACCGGACCCACCAGTCGCCGCGTAGTTCTGTCGGGGTTCGTCGGCGCCGGCCGATCCAGAACAACGCCAAGCCGACCAACGCCACGATCACGGCGGCAACCACAACCAGCAAAACCATCGGCCGAGCCATCGTATCACGATATCGTGAACCGATACTAGTTCCCGACAGCATCCAGTGAGAGCCGCGCCGTCCCCAATCCGCCGGGCGAAGACGGCTAGCACCGCTAGACGCCGAACCACTCGAGTCGCTGAGGCGGTACCACCGTCTGCGAACGCGGTGGTCATGAGCACTGGGATCGTCTCGATCGCCCTGCTGCTCGACGGTCGCACGACGTTATCCGTGATCCTGCTCGTCTTCGCCGTCACCATCTGGGTCGCCGTCGGGAGGCTCCTGTCGGCTCGAGCCGTCGCCGACCGGTCGCGGTTCTGGCGGGAGAGCCGCGACCCGGCGGCACTGACCGCAGTCGCCGGCACGGCGGTGCTCGGGACGAGATTCGCCCTGGCCGGGTGGAGCTGGGCCGGCGTTGGTCTGCTGATCGTGGCATCCACGATCTGGGTGGCGCTGCTCCCGCGCGTACTCTCGCGCTGGCATACGCCGACGGACGGCACGTCGTTCATCGTCACGGTCGCCACCGAGTCACTGGCGCTGCTCGCCTCGACGGTCGCGCTCCGCGAACGCGCCGCCTGGCTCGTCTACGCCTCGATGTTTCCGTTCGCCCTCGGCCTGGGCCTCTACGTCTTGACGCTCAGTCGCTTCGACTGGAGGCAGCTCGCCGTGGCGAGGGGCGACCACTGGGTCGGCGGCGGCGCGTTGGCCATCTCCACCTTGGCCGCCGGACACATCGCGCTCGCGGCGGACGCCACCGGAGCACTGTCGGTCGCTCACGGGGCGGTGAACCCGATCTTGCTGGCGCTCTGGTGCCTGGCCATGGTGTGGCTTCCGGTACTTCTCGTCACCGAGGTCATTTACCCACGGATCGGATACGCGGCGCGTCGCTGGTCGACCGCCTTCCCGGTGGGGATGTACGCGGCCTGTAGCTTCGTGGTTGGCACTGTCACCCACACCCACGCGATCACGAACTTCGCCGAGGTATGGGTGTGGGCCGCATTCGCCGTGTGGCTGATCACGTTCACCGCGCTGGTGGCCCGTGCGCCGCGATTGGCCCAGGCGAAACTTTGAGCTGGCGGTGACCGCGACAGCCGACGAGGCCACCCGCGGCAACCTGGGCGCGCAGCCTCAGGCTTGGGGCGCCCTCCGGGTCCGGGCGTACCAGTCGTCCTGGTTGTAGATGCTCGCGCACGGGTGGAGCATGCCCGGGTCGAAGCGCGCGTGCTCTTGGCCGGCTCGCAGGCGGTGAACCCAGTCCGGATTGGCGAGGGCACCACGCGCCAGTGAGATCAGATCGGCGTGACCGTCCGAGACGATCTCGTGCACCAGCGCCGGACCGTCGATTCCGCCGTTCGCGATCACCGGTAAGCCCGTCACCGAACGGGCGAGTTGTGTAATTGTCAGCGCGGGCTCGATCTCCGCGGTCTCTTTCCAGGACCGGCCTTCGCTCGCGATGTGCACGTAGTCGACGCCGCCGGCGGTGACCTCCTCGAAGATCATCTCGGCCTCCTCGCGTCCCGCCCACCGGTACTCGAGATCGTTGACTTTCGTCTGCGAGAGGCGCACGCCGAGCACGAAGTCCTGACCGGCGGCGGCACGGATAGCCTGGGCCACCTCGCGGGTCAAGCGAGCGCGCTCGCGCGGACCTCCGCCGTACTCGTCCTGCCTGCGATTTGTGTAAGTCGTGATGAACTGGTCGAGGAGATAGCCGTTTGCCGCGTGGATTTCCACCCCGTCGAACCCCGCCTCGCGGGCGCGGACGGCGGCGGTGGCGAACCCCGCGATCGCGGCCTCGACGTCCCCGTCGGTCATCGCCTTGGGCGTCGGGAACGGCCCACTGCCGCCGTACTCCGGCATCTTCTCGCCCTTAGGCGCGATCGCCGACGGGCCGGCCGTCCGCGCCAGGACCTGCGAGAGCGCGCCGGCGTGCATCAACTGGGCGAGGATCGGCGTGTCGTGTCGATGGACCGCGCGGGTGACCGCTCGCCATCCGTCGGCATGGCCGTCGCTCGCTAATCCGGGCTGGAACGCGTACCCGCGACTGAAGGCAAAATCGGGAAACGTGCCTTCGCCGATCACGAGCCCGAACCCACCCTCGGCAAACGCCGCGTAATAGGAGACCATCCGGTCGCTGGGGCGGCCGTCGGGCATCGCGCTGACCCTGCTCATCGGAGCCACCACGACCCGATTGGAGAGGGTGATCGGGCCGAGGCCAACCTCCTTCAGCGCCGCGTGTCCGGACTGTGTGCGGCCCATAAACCAAAGCCTATCGACGTTGTCCCATAGCGCCGCGTCATGCGCATGCCCCCCGATCGATGAGCGCGCCACGTGCGTCGATCGAGCTGAAGGTAAGCCAGCCCGCTCTGTCTGAGCGATCGACGTCCGTGGCGGATTCGTTTGCCGAGATTCCGGGCGAGATCGCCCGGCGTGTGAACCGTGAGCGGATCGTTCTGGTCTTGCTCGATGCGCTGGGACTCGAGTTCGTGGCGCGGCATGGGGACCATCCGCTCGTGGAGCGACTCGACGTGCGGCCGCTCCGTTCGCAGTTTCCCTCGACCACCGCCGCGCACGTGACGACCATGCACTTCGGGCTCGCGGTCGAAGATCATGGACTCTACGAGCCCCGAAGGGGAGGTGGAAGGCGAGCTCGAAGGCCGCCTTGACGCGGTCGACGTCCAGGCGCCCGGAGCGCTGTGGCCAGGGGGAAGGCGGGTCGATCGTCGTGGTCTCGATACCGGAGCCGGCGCCGTGCTGTTCACGGGCCCTGAGGAGGGACACCAGCGTCCGACTGCGCTGCTCGAGGTCTCCGAACAGTCTGGCGGTGAGCGAAAGGGCGCGGATGAGTGGCTCGACGTTGCCGCCATCGACGGTGAATGGGTCACGCGCGACAGTGTCAAGGAAGGCATCGACGAATCGACGCGCGGGCGAAGGAACCCCGAGGGGTCTGACGATCGCTGGGTCGTAGTCATGCAACAGCACGGCCAGGGTCAACCAATCGCCGAAGCGCTCGAGGCTTAGGCGGTCGGAGGGGTCAGGTGCCGAGTGCGAGCATGGGCGCGATGGCCGTCTTACCCATTTCCGGGGGCCCCGGTCAGCACCACAAAGCGATGCCGGTCCAGCACCTCGAGCGTCCGGCGATAGGCGCGCGTGGGGCACGAATATCGGCGCGAGCGCGACCGCTGCGTCCCGATCGAGCGACGAGCGGTCCGCCAACCCGGGCTCGATCAGGCTCGTCGGATCACCGATGCCCAACAACGAAGGCATCGACCGGCGCAGCTCGACTCGGGCGTCGATCCGTCCGGCCAAGGCGTCATGGCCGAGCACGACCACCCGCACCCCGAGCGCGCCGACCGTCGTGGCCACCCGTGTGACGAAGTCACCCGTCACCAGGAGATGGGTCAACAGGACAAACGACCGGGCGGCGGCGAATTCCTCGCGATGCTCGACGGTAAGCGAGCAAACTCGTTCGAGGAGCTCGTACTCCGAACCGAATCGGGCCCACGCGCACTGGAACAACACCGGCTCCGGGAGCTCGGACGCAACCAGCGGAGGACCGAGCCGCACCTCGCTCAAAACCGACCGAAGCCGGTCCGCCTCGCCGACCCACGCATCCGCCGCCACGCCGCCTTCGAACTCGAGCAACAGCGAGCACAGCTGCTCAAACTGAAGGAAGCCGAGGCGATCAAAGTCGTAGCTCACGGCAACGAAGTGTCGCCGACCCGGCCAGCGGCATCGACCACCTAAGCCTGGATCCACCGCATTGTGCCGCTGGTTCCGTCCGACCCTGACGTTTAAATGTCCTCCTGAGCAGGGCTTTTCAGCGGCTGTGTGTGCAACCGCGGCCCTGTCAGGAGGTCACCTGAATGGTGCACGATCACACGGACGTAATCGAGGGTCCCACGAGCCTCGATCAGATCGCGGTTCGCTTCGATGAGCAGCGGCTGGTCAGCGACGCGGGGCTGCTGTTGACCGGGTCGCTGGCCGGGCGGTTGGGGATCGAGGGGTTGGTGAACGACAGCGTGTGGCTCGATCCCCAGGCGCCTGGCGCGGCGCTCCCGGGTCGGAAGGTGATGAGTCTGGTGCACGGGATGCTCGCCGGCGCTGACAGCATCGATGACATGAACGTGCTGCGCGCCGGGTCGACCGGCCTGGTCCTGGGACACATGGTGATGGCGCCGTCAACGTTGGGGACTTTCTTGCGGGCGTTCACGTTCGGGCACGTTCGCCAGCTCGACCACGTGCTTGACGAGTCGCTGCGCCGCGCGTGGGGTCAGGGCGCCGGTCCGGGCGCTGAGCGGTTGGTGATCGATATCGACAGCTTCGTCGGGGAGGTCTACGGCTATCAGAAGCAGGGCGCCTCATACGGGTACACCAAGCAGCTCGGCTACCACCCGTTGGTCGCGACGCGTGCCGGGAGCGGCGAGGTGCTGCATATCCGTAACCGCCGAGGGAAGGCGAACACGCAGCGCGGGAACCCGAGGTTCGTGGATGAGCTGCTCGCCCGCGTTCGCCGCGCCGGTGCGACCGGGACGATCCTGATCCGCGCCGATACCGGGTTTGAGAACCACAAGCTGTTCAAGACGCTCGATGCCCGCGGCGTGGAGTTCTCGATCGGGGTCAAGCAACGCAAGTCGATCCGGGCGCTGATCGAGCTGATCGACGAGCAGGACTGGGTGACGCTCGCCGACTATCCCGAGGGCGGCGAGGCGCAGATCGCCGAGACCAAGCTCCATGGTTGGCGGCTGGTCGCGCGTCGCACACGTCTGGTCGGCAAACAGGCCGACCTGTTCCCGAACTGGCAGTACTTCGCGTTCGCGACCAACCGCACCGAGCCGCTGCTGCTGGTCGAGCGCGAGCATCGCGAGCACGCCGTCGTCGAGCTCTGCATCCGCGATCTCCAAGACCAAGCGCTCGCGCACTTCCCCTCCGGCCAGTTCGCCGCCAACAGCGCCTGGACCGTGATCGCCGCCCTCGCGCACAACCTCGGACGGTGGACCAGCCAGATCGGCCTGCCCAACGACGGCACCCGCACCGCCGCGACCCGCCGCAACCGGCTGTTCCGGATCCCCGGCCGACTGACACGCACCGCCCGACAATGGACACTCCGGCTGCCCGCGCGCTGGCCCTGGCAACAAGACTTCAACGACGCGCTCACACGCATCCGCGCGCTCCCCGTCCTCACCTGACCCGCCCCGCGGCACACCGACACCGATCAACGGCTCCGCCCGCAACGGCGAGCACGCCCCCTGCCCGAAAACGTCACCCAGAACCGCCACCAACCCCACTCACAAGCGCCCCCACGCCCCACCAGCACCGAACCCACACCCCGCACACCACCAACCACCAAACCCGCCCGCTCCCCGAGTCACACCACCCCGCTATTCGGTGGATTCAGGCTAAGGCGGCGTGACGGAATTAGCCGGTGGAGCTGGCGAGTGACTGGGCGTGGATGGCGCTGCCCGCCCGCCACGATCGTACTGGTGGTACGTGAGGGCGGGCGGGCGGCGCCAGGCGCGTCCAGGCGCCGCCAGAACGCCAGGTGATTTCGTCACGTCGCCTAAGTCCGTGTTGCCGCGAGATCAGCTACAGCGCTCAGGCGGCCAACCGGCGGCGCGCCTTGCGCACTGTCGGCAGCGCGCTCTTGGCCTTGGCGAGCGGCCGCGCGCGGACGTCGACGCTGGCCGGCTTGGCCGAGATCGTGATCTCCTCGCCGGTCGCCGGGTTCCGCCCCTTGCGGGCTTTCTGCGCGGGCTTGACGCGGACCGTGAGCTGTACCAGTCCGCCGATCCGCACCTTCTGAGCGTTCGAGAGCTCTTCGAGCACGATCGCGTCGAGCGCGTCGAGCGCGCGTTTGGCCTCGGGGCGGGTGAGCTCGGCGCGGTCGGCGACGGCGCTCACCATCTGGGTTTGGGTAAGGGGCACGAACGACTCTCCTCTGTGGTTGAAAGACGGAACGTAGCGTGGGTATTGAACCTGGAGCGCCGGATATCACACCATTTTGTGCCTTCGATGTGGATCGCGGTCGCCGCCTCACGGATCACCGTGCGTCGTTAAGATGGGTTTCGATGTCGCGGTCCGGCGTTCTCGAGGGTCCTCGTTGTGGTGGGCACGGCCCTCGAGTGAACGCGGGTCGGGTTCCGCTGATGGTCTGGTCGAGCGCCGATCGGCGTTGAGTCGGAACGGTCCTCGCCTCGTGTCGCGAGGCGACGTTTGCCCCTGCTCGGGGCGTGTCCGTTCCCACTCTTCCGAAGAGGTGCCCTGTTGTCTTCGAGACCGCATAGATCGTTGTTCAGTGAGCGTGATGGCCGACTGTTTCTGGCCGCCCAGGCGCTCGACTCAGCCGCCATCGGGATCGCCGGCGTCGCGCTCCCGTGGTTCGTCCTCGCCCGTGGTGGTTCGACCGCCGCGGCAGGCCTCGTCTATCCGTTGTCAATCGTGCCGTATGTGGTCTTTGGCCTGCCAGCCGGGAGGTGTGGCGACGATCGGCACTGGCGAACCGTTATCGGGCTGAGCCACGCCGTCCAGGCGCTGGCGGCGTCGGTCATCCCAATCTGGGCGCTGGTCGGCGTGCCGCCGGTAGGGGTCGCGCTGGTGACGGCCTTCGCGGTCGGTTCGGCGCGTGTGTTCGCGGACGCGGCCGCGTTTGGGGCGGTCGCTTCGGTCGTTGGAGCGGAGCACTTCGTTCGGGGCCAGTCGGCGCTCTCGGCTGCGTGGACGATCGGGGCGCTGGTCGGGCCCGCGGTGGCCGGGGCGCTGGTTTCGTGGCTTGGCCCGGCCCGAGCGCTGGCCGGCGAAGCGACGGTGTTCGTGGTCGCGACTGTGCTGGTGGCCCTGGTCAGGAGCCGCCCCGGTCCGCGCGCCGCCGGCCCGACGCCTCCGGCTCCCGGCCTGACCCAGGGCCTGGCGTTCATCGTTCGCGATCGGTCGGCCCGGATATATACGCTGACCAGCGTTGGGTTCGCGTTCGCGGTGGCGGGCGTGGGCGGGCTGGAGATTCCACTGTTGCGCGACGCCCTCGGACTGTCGGGCACAGTGACCGGTTGGATTCTCGGCGCGGGAGCAATTGCCGGGACGGCGGCTACGCTCGGCGTCCCGTCACTCGACCATCGGCTCGGCGCCGGGGCGCTGTGCACGATCGGATTGCTCGTGACCCCGCTGGCGATCGTGGGGCTCGCCACCGCGCAAGCGGTGGGTGAGGCGCTGGTCGCGTTCTGTGCACAGGCCGGTCTCACCTGGGGGCTGGGCACGATCTTCATCAGCGCCCGGCAGAGCCGCGCTCCGGCCCGGCTCCAGGCGCGCGTCGGTATCTCCGGCCGCATGGTCCTCCTCGGCTTCGCCGCCATCGGGGCCACGCTCGCGAGCGCGCTGAGCGAGTCGCTGCCGCTGCGCGACGTCTATCTGGCGATGGCGGGCGCGAGCGCCACGGTGGCTCTATTCGCGATTCCGGCCATCAACCGGCTGCGACCGGCGCGGGGTCAGCGGCCGTAAGCCAGGAGCGTGCCGTCACAGCCAGCTTCGGAGGCGAAACCTTAGCTCTGGGTGGCGTGACGCGCGAGCGCTCGACGACCAGCGGCTGTGGCCGCTGCCTCGAGGCGGGTCCGAATCGCGGTGCGGGCGCGGGCGAAGGCGCGCTGGTCGTGATTCAACTGCCACAGCGAGTTGGCCAGCACGCCGGCGGCGTCGAGCTCGAACGCCAGCTGCTCGGGTTCGACGTCGGTCCGGATCTGCCCCAGCTTCTGAGCCTGGCGGACGTGGCTGACGATCGCCTCCATCCACCGCTGCTTCTGGTTGGCGATCTGATCGTGAATCGGCCCCGGGCGGCTGTCGAACTCGTGGTGGGCGTTGGAGAAGAAGCAGCCGCCGCTGAACACTCCGACGCGAAAGTACTCGAGCCAGGAGTCCATCAGTGCCAGCAGGCGCGGTAGCCCGGGGTCGACGTCGGTGACCGGTAGCCAGACGCGCTCTTCGAAGATCTCCGCCGCGGTGTCAATCGTCTCCAGCTGCAGCTCCTGCTTGGAGCCGAAGTGGGCGAACAGGCCGCTCTTTGACACGCCGAGCTCGGTTGCCAGCCGCCCGATCGAGAGTCCCTCCAGACCCTCGGCCGAGGCGATGTCCACCGCCTTGGCGAGGATCGCCCGCCGGGTCCGGTCGCCGCGGAGACGGCGGCCGTCGACGTGGTCCCCAGCTGTGGCCGGGGCGGTCGGCCCGTCGTCAAGCGCCACCTGGGCGGACGCCCTGCGATTTCTTGCCTGAGCCACGCCTTGACGTTAGCACGACCGTTCGTGTACAAATAAATAAGTACGATCGTTCGATCACTTTGCTGAAGGGAGTTTGGATGACCTATCGCACGCGCCTCCTTCCGCTCGCCGCCGGCGCCGCGTTCCTGGCCTTTCTCGACGTCACGGTGGTGAACCTCGCGATCCCAGCCCTGGCCCGCGCGTATCCCGAGGCCGGCATCAGGAGCCTGTCGTGGGTGATCACCGCCTACGCGACCGTGTTCGCCGCGCTGCTCGCGCCGCTGGGTCGGGTCGCCGACGTCGTCGGCCGAGGCCGGCTGTTCCGCGCCGGCGTGGCCGGCTTCGCCGTCATGTCGCTCACCTGCGCGCTCTCGCCGACCCTTCCGGTCCTGCTCGCCGCCCGCGCGCTCCAGGGCGCCGCGGCGGCCGCGATGATTCCTGCTTCGCTGGCAATCGTGCTCGCCGACACGGCGCCGGAGCGGCGCACCGCCGCGATCGGCCTCTGGAGTGCCTCGGGTGCACTCGCGGCGGCGATCGGGCCGAGCCTGGGCGGGCTTCTCGTGCACGCGTTTAGCTGGCGTGCTCTGTTCTTGATCAACGTCCCGGCCGGCCTGGCACTGGCCGTCTTGGGTCGCGCCGTGCCGGCCGCCCAGGCGGCGAGGACGAGACTTCCGGACGGCTTCGGCACGATCCTGCTTGGGATCGGTATCGGCTTGGCGGCACTCGGGCTCTCGCAGGGCGCGACTTGGGGCTGGGGGGATGCGCGGACGATCGCGTGCCTGGTCGGCGGCGTGGTTTCCGTGGCGGCGGCGATCCAGCGTTCGTGGCGGTTGCCGGCGCCGGCGATCGAAACCAGCCTCTGGAAGCAGCGGACGTTTGCCTTCGCCAACGGAGCCTCGCTGCTCTACGGGGCGAGCTTGTACGCGTGGATGCTGCTCGGCGTCCTGGTCTTAACCGAGCTGTGGCATTACTCCGTGTTGCAAGCCGGGCTGGCGATGACGCCCGGAGCCATCGCGGCCAGCATCGCGGCCGTCGCAGCCGGGCGAGCACGAGGCCGTTCAGGGCCACGGGCGGTGACCGTCGCCGGGGCGCTGCTGATGTCGGCGACGGGGCTGGTAATCGCGGCGACGCTCCCCGCCCACGGCGACTTCCTCGGCTACTGGCTCCCCTTGGGTCTCGCGCTGGGGACCGGGATGGGGCTGGTGACGACCGGCACCTCGACCGCGGCCGCGCTGTCGCTGCCTCCGAACGCATTCGCCGCCGGGACCGGGCTGAACCAGACCGCGAGGCAGGTGGGTGGCGCGCTGGGGATCGCGACCCTGGCGACGCTGATCGAGTCGGGCCGTGGCGGTAGCGCGACCACGTTCGAGCACGCCTACGTGTTCTGCGCGGTGGCGGCGTTCGGGGCGGCGTGCGCCGGTCTCGGTCTGGTGCTACGACCCGCGCCGCCCGCGGTTGCGGTCGAACCCCCGATCCCGATGCGCCCGCGCTACGGGCGGTTCGTCGTCGTGGGCGACAGCACGGCTGCGGGGGTCGGCGACCCGGTCCCCGGGTATGAGCACCTCGGTTGGGCCGATCGGGTCGCACGCGGTCTTGGCGATGGCCTTGCCTACCTCAATCTGGGCCGCCGGAACCTGCTCGCGGCCCAGGTCCGCGCGACGCAGCTCGAGCGGGCGCTCGCCTTCGCGCCCGACCTCGCGGCCGTGCTGTGCGGCGGCAACGACCTGATGCGACGCGACCACGACCCGGCAGCCGTCGAACGCGAGGTCGACGCGATCGTCGCTGCGCTCCGTGCCGCCGGGAGTCAGGTGATCATGATGGCGCCATTCGACATGAGCCTCGCTCCGTTGGTGGCCGAGCCGGATAAGCCGGCCTGGCACTCGCTGATCGAGCGGATGAGCACACTGGCCGAATGCGTCGCCAAGCGGCACGGCGCGGTGCTGCTCGATTTCCGCACCCACCCCGCGAGCAGTGACCCCGGGATCTATTCGGAAGACAAGATCCACCTCAACGCGCGCGGACATGCGCTCGTCGCGGCCGAAACGCTACGGGCGATCGCGGTGGCGCCGGGCGTCCCCTACGGGATCCCTCGAGCGGCGTAGTAGCGCGCCGCGGTGATCAGTTCACACGCGTTTCAATCAAAGGTAATTCGTGTGGGCGTTGAACTGTGGGTGACAGGTGACGGCATCGGCCGGGACCGAACACGGGACGAACTCTGTAGGCTCCGGGAGGATGGACGATGCGACGGAACTCGAGCGCTCGACCCCTGGTGGTGGCGGTGCAGGAGACGACGCCGAAGCTCCTCTGAGCGAGATCCCCGCCGAAGGCGGTCGTCTCGTGAAGCTGGCCGCCGCCACGGGCGTGGCGCTGCGCGTCGCCGGCGGTGCCGGCATCGCACTGACGACTCCGACCGCGCGTCAACCGCCGTTTGCGCGCAACTACGCCGACGTGGACCTCGCCGGCCGGGCCGGGGATCGGAAGGCGATCGTCAAGCTGTTGAGCGAGTCCGGATACGTCCCGGACACCACATTCAACGCGCTGCACGGGGCGCGTCGGCTCTATTTCTGGGACACGCGGAACGAGCGGCAACTCGACGTGTTCCTCGACAAGGTCGAAATGTGCCACGAGATCGAGCTCCGCGATCGGCTGGAGCTTGCGGGGCCCGCGCTCAACCCGGCCGATCTGCTGCTCATGAAGCTGCAGATCTTCGAGGCCAACGAGAAAGACCTGGTCGACATCGCCGCCCTCGTGGCCGGTGTCCCGATGACCGAGGACGAGTCCGGCATCAATCTCTCCTACCTGGTGTCGCTGACCGCGGGCGACTGGGGCCTGTGGCGCACGACGACGATGATCGCCGAGCGGGCACGCGACTACGCCCGCGGGATGTCGATACCGGCCGGGACCCTGTCCATCGAGGACCAGTTGAACCAGTTTCTGGAGCGGGCCAAGAGCTCGGAGAAATCCCGGCGGTGGCGGATGCGCGCCCGCGTCGGCGACCGCGTCCGCTGGTATGAGCTCCCAGAGGAGGAGGAGCACTAACCGGCGCGCGGCCCCCGCCGGTCCCCGCCGGGCGCCGCCGAGACCGCTCGGCCACCGTCTCTGTCTGTTCGTCGCTAGCTCTGGCTGTCCCGGAGCACCCGCGGCGCCATCTCCAGATCGCTGACGACGTGCCCTATTTCGCGCTCGATCGCCTGCTCGGCCTGAACGAGCCCGGCGACGACCGTGTGCTCGGTCTGCTCCATCTCGAGCTCGACCGTCTCCTCGAGCTCGCGCAGCTGCCGCAGCCTCGCCACCTTGAACGACCGGCCCGTTAGCAGGGCGGCGATCGCGACGGCGAGAAAGCAGGCGGCGCCAAGCGTCGTGGTCCAGTTGGCGGCCGACAGGCTGACCATCTCGCCGCGAGATGAGATCACATAGCCCGCAACCGCCGAGGCGCCGAACAGCACGCAGCCGAGCCCGTTGATCGACGGCTCCCACCAGCCGAAATGGCGCCGCTCGGGCAGCCAGCCGCGCCGTGGCGAAGACAGGTAGAGAAAGGCCCCGGAGACCAGGAAGCAGATCGAGCCAGATACGTTGGGGGACCAGACCAGCATGGTGTAACGCGCCGATGTGGCCGCGATACCGATCGCCTCGAAGGTCATGAAGTTGAAGAACAGAGTTCCCACCGACTGGCTGCAGGCGGCTCGCCACGCGCCGACCCCGGCCCCCGCCAGCCGCCGCTCGGGCATGGCCAGCCAGCACTGCGTCAGTCCGCCCATGGTGAACAGAATCGAGCCGACGAAGAACGTGATCGCGTCCCCCTCAGGGCCGACGCCCGTGGCGTATGCGCCGAGCGGGCCGATGACAAAACAAATCGAGCCAAGCGCGAAGAACGCGCCCATCATCCAGGTGCGAATCCGATCGCTGCGCTCAGACACCGCTCATGACCGCGTTCCGTGGCCCTGCCCCAAAGCCCTGGTGATCATCGACGCAAATCGTAGAAGAGCAGCCGCCGCTAGGCGGTATTGCATTTGTCACGAGCCCCGGGTTAGGGTCGCTCGGAGGGCAACCGCGCGGGGCAGCTCGCGCCTCGACCTAATTTAGTGGCCGGCGGCCTGGCCCCCGTCGATGTGGATGATCTCGCCGGTGACGAACGTGGCCCGTTCGAGGTAGAGGATTCCGTCGACGACGTCGCTGATCTCCCCCAACCGGCCCACGGGGTGAAGGGCGGCCAGGCCGTCGTAGGACGCGGCGTCGTGGGTCGGCGTCTCGATGACCCCCAGCGAGACGGCGTTGGCGCGGACCCCGCGCGACGCGTATTCGATCGCCAGCGAACGGGTCACCGCGGCGAGTCCGCCCTTGGTGAGCGCGGCGAGGGCGGAGGGACGGTTGTGGTCGGGCTGGTCGACGAGGCTGGTCGTGATGTTGACGATGTGGCCGGCGTTCTGCGTAACCATCTGCCGGATGGCGCGCTGGGTGATGTGGAAGAACCCGGTCAAGTTGACCGAGGTGATGGCGGCGTAATCCTCGACCGTGTACTCCGTGAACGGCTTGCCGATGTAGATCCCCGCGTTGTTGACCAGGGTGTCGATCCGGCCGAATCGATCGAGTCCCGCCTCGACCACGCGCTGAGCGGTCTCGTCATCGGTGATGTCACCCTGCACGGTGAGGAAGTCGGACTCATCGGCGGCGGGTATCGACAGCGACGTGCCGACGACCGCGTAGCCGGCACCCCGGAAACCATCTACCAAGCCGGCGCCGATGCCCCGCTCGGCGCCCGTGATGATCGCGACCTTCGGTGAGGCGTTCATGCGACGAGGTAGGTCTCGTAGCTCACACCTGCGGGTTGCCGGCCGGCGACGCTGATGAAGATGCCCTTGTTCAGCCAGTCGAGCTCGGCGGCCGCGGTTTCGATCTGGGTCGAGGTGCGGAACGTGTACTCGCTGGGGTCGACATCCTCTCCGCGCCCGAGGCGGTCGAGGACGTCGGGGCTGCCGTGGCGCACACTTCGCGATTGGACGTAGAGCAGAGCCCCGGTGTCGGTTTGCAGGGTGTAGCGGATGTCGCCCAGCGTGGTGCCGTCGGCCAGCACGGTCTGCCAGTCCGCGCTGGCGCCCGGGAGCAGCGTCCCGTTGAGGTCGGGACCCGTGAAGGTCCCGCCGATCAGGGGAACGATGCGCCGGTGGGCGGCGGCGAACTGTCCGAGATCCTGCGGCTCGCCGAGTGTGGCGTCGAGCCGGTAGATGCGGGTCAGGCGTGGCTCGGGAAGGGGATTGCTCATGATCGCTCCTCTCGGTTTGAACTCGTCAATAGTGCTCGGATCGCTGGACAACGCTGCCGAGTATCTGGGTCCAGGTTGGCAGTCGTCTGCTTTACTCGGGTGTTGCGCACCATTCTCGACATCACGGAGGACCCGATTATGCGCAGAGGGGCCAGACATTTTTCGTTGTCACGACTCGTCTCCACGGCGGCTGGCATCGCTTGCTTGATGGTTCTTGCCGTCGCCGGCGGCGCCGCATCCGCGGCGACCGGATCCGAAGCGAGCACACGAGCCAAGGTCGACGCGCTGATGCGTGATGCGATCGCCCATCACGGCATCAAGGCCGCCATCCTGCAGGTCACGATCGACGGCAAGCCGCTGATCACGAAAGCGTATGGCGAGTCGATGACCGGCGTGCCGGCCACGACCGCGATGCATTTCCGCAACGGCGCCGTCGCGATCTCGTATATGTCGACGCTGCTCATGGAGCTGGTCGACCGGCACCAGGTGAGCCTGAACGACAAGGTCTCGAAATGGCTGCCGTGGCTGCGCGATGCAAACCGCGTGACGCTCGGCGAGCTCGCCGGAATGAGCGCCGGCTACCACGACTTTGAGGTGGATCCGCAGCTGGACAAGCGGCTGTACGCCAACCCGTTCGGCGTGTGGACGACCAAAGAGCAGCTGCAGCTGATGCTCGACAGGCCCCTCGGGTTCAAGCCGGGTACGAATTTCAGCTACGCGCACAGCGATTACGTCGTTCTCGGGCTCGCGCTGTCGAAGATCACCCACGAACCCCTGAACGTCGCGCTGCGTAAGTGGGTCCTGGGCCCGCTCGGCCTCCGGAACACGGTCGCGTCGCAGACGGCGGTGATCCCGCCGCCCGTCCTGCACGGTTTCACCTCGGAGCGCCGGATGGCCCTCGGGATCAGGCCGGGCACGCCGTTCTACGAGGACTCGACGTACTGGAACCCGTCGTGGACGCTGGCTAACGGCGCGGTCGAGACGACCGACATCGCCGATATGACCCGCACCGCGATCGGCGTCGGCACGGGCAAGCTGCTGACCCGCCGCTCGTACCTCGAGATGATCAATCCGCGCATCGGGTTTGGTTCCAGTACCAAGAACAAGAACAAGTACTGCGACCGCTGCCAGAAGCTCACCCGTTACTACGGCTACGGTCTGGGAGTGGTGCGCAACGGAGCGTGGATCCTCCAGGACCCGCTGTTCGGTGGATACGCGGCGATCGAGTCCTATTTGCCCGCGCAGAAGATCTCGATCGCGCTCGCCGAGACGTTCGACCAGAGCAGCTTCAGCCCCACGGGCGCCTACACGAAATACTGGAGCCAGTTGTACCTCAAGCTCGGCACGCTGCTCGCGCCGCACAACCCGCCGGTCACCCACCCGTGAGCTGAGACCGCGGCTCGGGTGCCTGCGGCCAACCGCCCGGGCACCCGAGGCCGAGGTGTCTCTGCCGACTGGCGGACGTGCCACCCTTTGCCGATGGCGCGTGGAATCCCGAGGACGATCCTCGTCGCGGTGATCTGCGCGTGGCTGGGCGGATGCGGTAGCTCGGGTGGCCAGCCGGCCGCGAGCGTCGCGACTAGTGCTTCGGTCACCACCGCCGCGAGCGCCGACAGCCTCGCCACCACAACCGCGGTCCATCGCCCGGCGGTTCACCATCGCCACCGCCGCCGCGAGCCGCCGCCCGGGTCGCTGCCGCAGACCTCGCAGCTTCCGTCTAGCCACACGCCGATGTTTCGGGCGGAGATGAAGGCGCTGTGGACCGGCATCCGGACCGGCAAGGTGAGCGCGGCGTTGCCCGCGTTCTTTCCTTTGGGTGCCTACAAACAGGTCAAGGCGATCGCCGATCCGGCGGCCGATTACCAGGCCCGGCTGATCGGCGAGTACAACCTCGACATCGCCTCCGCGCACGCCCTCCTCGGGAGCGACGCGCATGCGGCGAGACTCGTCGGCGTCCAGGTGCCCGCGGACTATGCTCACTGGGTCGATCCCGGCGCGTGTTACAACGGGATCGGCTACTACGAGGTCCCGAATTCGCGGGTCGTGTATCGCGAGGCCGGCCAGCTGCAGTCATTCGGCATCGCCTCGATGATCTCCTGGCGAGGGGTGTGGTACGTGGTCCACCTCGGCGCCGTCGTGCGGGACACGGGTGGCGGCGTCGTCGATGATCCGAGCGCCGGGGTCGGCGAGTCGCTCGACTCCGGGACCTGCTGAACAGGTGTGGTAACTGTCGTTACCAACGGGAGGGGCTCGCTGGCACCGCAGTTCCCATAATCTTCCGCCGTGGCGGATTCAGCCGACTCGTCGGGACGGGACCGGGTCCGACCGGTGGTCGTGGTGCACGCCGGAGCGGGATCGCTGAGCGCCGAGCTCCATCAGCGCGAGCACGAGTGTCGGGTTTGGTTGCGCGACGCGCTGTCGAACGCGCAGGTGATGCTCGAGGCCGGACACGGTGCGATCGAGGCGGCGAAGAGCGCGGTGCAGATCCTGGAGTCGTGTGAGCTGTTCAACGCCGGTTACGGGTCGGCGTTGTGCTCCGATGGCACGGTGCAGATGAGCGCGGCGCTGATGGACGGCGCCGGTCGTCGTGCCGGGGCGGCGGCGGGCATCCGAACCGTCAAGCACCCGATCGTCGCGGCCTACGTGGTTCTGGAGAGTGACCAGGTACTGATGATCGGGGAGGACGCCGATCGCCTCGCAATCGCCGCCGGCGCTGAGCGCTGGCGCAATCAACAGTTCGTCACCGCCCGGCAGAAAGCACGGCTGGCGGCGTATTTCGACCAGCGTGAGCACGGGACGGTGGGCGCCGTTTGTCTGGACGCTCGCGGAGAACTCGCCGCGGCCACTTCCACGGGGGGTATCACGGGCCAACCACCGGGGCGCGTCGGCGATTCACCGCTGATCGGCGCTGGAACCTGGGCCGACCGCCGCGTCGCGATCTCGTGCACCGGAGACGGCGAGGCATTCATCCGCTCGGGCACCGCGCGGCACATCGCGACGCTGGTCGAGTCCGGCGTCGACCTTCCGCAAGCCGCGAACCGGGCGCTGGCGGAAGTCAGCGACCTCGGCGCGAGCGGCGGGCTGATCGCACTCGACGCAGACGGCAGCGCGGTGATGCCGTTCAGCGCCCAAGCGATGCCGCGGGGTCTGTGGCGGGCCGGCGAGCCGGCGCGGGTGTGGATCACCGAGCCGGAGACGGCCCGCGCGGCTTGAGGGAACCTAGTTTTCGGGTGAGAGTTTGGCGAGGTCGGCGGTGAGTGCCGCGACGTTGACGACTTGGCTGTTCTGGTTGGCGGCGATCCAGGCGTCCGTGATCAGCGCGTGACCCTCGTCGGCGTAATAGGGGATGAACGCCAAGGTAGCCTGTTTGTACGCGCCCCAGGTCCCGATCCAGGCGGCGTCGGTGAGGATGTCGAAGATCGGCGCGCAGTGACCGCCCCAGCTACCGGGCTTGCCGTTTGCGCTGGTGTCGACATCCCACACCGTCTGTGACTGCTGGGCGACTGAAAGCTGCCACCCCGGGTACAGGGAGCCGAACAGCCAGCAGACCGCTTTGACCTCGTCGGCGTTTGTCATGTCCACGCCGGCGTGGCCCATGAGCTTGTCTGCGCCGATCCCCGTGGCGACCCAGTAGTCGAGCACGTCGAGTTCGGCGCACCCCGCGTCGGCATTGGCGCCCGTCGCCGGGTTGTAAGGGTTGCCCTCCTCGGTCGTGACCGCGATGTAAGCGGTTTGAACGTCGTTGTCACTCAGCTGCGTGCTGCCGTCCGAGTTGACCCTGAGCGTGTTGCCCACCCCGGCACAGGTGCAGTCGCCGAGGGTGTCATTCATGTACATGGCCAGGGGTATCGATTGGTTCTTGCTGTTGACGACGTTTGGCGGCGCCTGAGCGATCGCGGCCTGGACATCGAGGTAGTCTCCGATGCGGAGGCGCGACGGCTTTGGCTTCGCCTTGCCCAGCCGGTGAGTGGCGGGATCGTGTACAAGGGCCATTCGAACCTCCCTCGGGTCGAGCGTTTAGGGGCGAAAGCGGTTGCAGCGCGGGTGGTCGGCGGCCGTGAAAGTGGTGAACCCTCGACTCCCGATCGTCCGCGCGATCGACGCCAGCCCGCTCATCGGTCCAGCGTAACGACCCGGGCGCTCGCCGTGTGGGCAATCTCGCGCGGCGCCGGGGAGCTCGTCCGGGCGATCAGGCAGGCGGGAGCAGGCGCGCGCCTGGGTGGCTGTCCTCGACCTCGGCCGGTTCCGGCTCAGGTTGGCGGTTCAGGGACTCCGTCAGCGTGCTCAGGATGCGCGCCGCCGCCTCCCGGTCGCTCTCCGGCCAATCGGCGACCAGCGCCGCCAGGCGCGATTCGAGCGTATCGGTGAAGCGCTCGACGACCTGCTGACCGTCGTCGCTGAGCGCGACGACGGTCACTCGCCCGTCGCTCTCGGTGCCTCTACGGGCCACCAGCCCGCGCTTCTCGACCCGTTCGACCAGGCGGCTGACGTTGGACCGATCGCAACGCATCACGGCCGCGAGGTCCCCGAGTCCCGCCTTCGGTAGGCGGCCGGCGGCGCACAACAGGCGCGCCTGCTGAGCGCTCAAGCCAAGCTCGCGGCTGGCGGACTCATAGGCAGCCCCGAGCGCGAACATCAGGCGCACCATCTCGTGGGGCACATTGACGTCGGCCAGCGGCGAGGAATCACTCATACCACAAGCATAGCGACAGGTTGTGACTTAAGCACACATATTCTTGCCTAATGCACGGAACTATGTGACAAAATCATGTGGCTCGGCCAAATACGACGAAGGGGGCGACGGCCCGGCAGCATTGCCGCCGCTGGCCGAGCGAGGTCGAAAATCGCCATAATTGACACCCTCACGCCGGCCCCTGGGGGCGCCCTGCGGGCCCGTCGCTAAAGGGATCTCGCCTTGGGTGAGCGAATGGCGTGTAACGTCGCGCCCCCACATGAGCCCCCGCGAACCGCAACCCCGTCGCCGCCGGCGACCGCAACCCCGTCGCCGACGCGTGATCCCCGCGCGGTTGGCCGCGCTGGGGTCGCTGATCGCGGTCGCGGCGGTGCTGTACGCAGTGCTCCACTCGGGGCTTCACTCGAACTCGAATTCCGGACACACCGCGTCTGGGTCGACGACGACGGCGTCCTCGTCGGGCGCTTCCGGCGCCGGACACCAGGGCACCGCGACGGTGCCGATCCTCGTCTATCGCGTGATCAACTCGGCGCCGTCGGGCAGTTCGGCGAACCCGGATCTGTACGTGCCCACGGACGAGTTCTCGAGCCAGATGAGCACATTGAAAGCCGCCGGATGGCACGCGGTGACGCTCGACCAGCTGGAGGCGTACTGGACGCGCGGGACGTCGTTGGGGTCGGGGAAGCCGATCGTCATCACGTTCGACGACGGCTATGCCTCCCAGTACACCAACGCCCTGCCGGTCTTGAAGGGCGTCGGCTGGGTCGCCGTGGTCAACCTTCCGGTCAACGGCCTGCCGGTCTCGGAAGGTGGTCTGACCGACTCCCAGATTCGCGCTGTGCTGGCCGCGGGATGGGAGCTTGGCTCGGAGGGGATCAGCAACACCGATCTGACCATGGTCAGTGCCGGTCAACTCCATTCCGAGGTTGCGGGTGGCCGCCAGATGCTCAGCGCCCACTTCGGCGTGCCGGTGAACTGGTTCAGCTACCCCAACGGTCAGTACAACCCGACCGTGACCGCGGAGGTCCAGGCGGCCGGGTTCCTCGGCGCCACCACGGTCAACTCCGGTTGGGCGAGCCCTCAGCAGGACCGCTTCCGGTTGCCGCGCATCCAGGTCGTGCCGGGCACGACCGGGGCGCAACTCCTGTCCAAGATCGCCGCCGCGCAATCGACGACCACGACGCCGACTTCCTACAACGGCCCGGGCGTCGCCTGAGGGCCGGCGATCATCCTGGCCACGGAATTCGCCCAGCGGTTGTCGAGCGGGGCGATGCCGAAGATCAGCCGGTACCAGAGGGAGCCGTAGATCAGGTCGATCGCGATTCTCGCGTCGGCACGACTGATCTCCCCGCGCTTGACCCCGCGCTCGAGCAACAGGCCAAGGTCATGGCGGCGCGCGGCCAGGAAGCGGTCCCGAACCTGATCGGCGAAGTCGGCGTCGGCCGCGGCCTCGGCGGCCAGCGCGCGCAGCAGGCGCTCGGTCGCCGGATCCGCGGAGGCAACCGTCGCGCGGAGAAAGGCGCGCAGATCGCTCGCCAGCGCCCCCGTGTCCGGAAGGGGGATCGTGGCCCGGCCGCGGTCGGCGAGGGCCTCCAGCATCACCTCGGCCTTCGAGCGCCACCACCGGTAGAGCGTCTCCTTGCTGACAGCAGCCCGTTTGGCGATGGCGTCCATCTGGATCCCGCGGGGCCCCTCCTCGGCGGCCAGGGCAAGGGTCGCGGCGAGGATCGCGGTGCGTGCCTGTTCGCTCCGGGGCCGCCCAGGCCGGCGCTGGCCGGCGGTTGTCATCGACTCCAAAGATTACCGTACGCAGCGTTCGGTTATGATTTCCGTACTCGGAGTTCGCAAATCAACGAGACCTTGCCCTCTAGGCGCGGCCGGGAGCGGCCGGCTCCTCGAGCGGAAGCCAGACGTGAAAGACGGTGTGACCGGGCTGGCTGTCGACGGAGATGCTGCCGTGGTGGCGGTCGACGACGATCCGGCGCGCGGTATCGAGCCCCAGCCCGGTCCCCTGGCCGACGTCTTTGGTGGTGAAGAACGGCTCGAAGATCCGCTCGCGGACTGCGGGATCGATGCCAGGACCGGTGTCGGCCACGTCGACGCGGACGCACGGACCGTCGCGACGCGTGGTGATCGTCAACGTCCCGGAGTCCCCGAGCGCCTGGATAGCGTTGTGGATCAGGTTGGTCCACACCTGGTTGAGCTCGCCGGCATGGACCACGATCTTGGGCAGGTCGTGGTCGTAGTCGCGCACCAACTCGATGTGGGTGGACTTGAGCTTGTGCTTGAGGACGGTGATCGTCGTCTCCAGTCCCTCATGGACGTCGGCCTCGATTGCGCCGCCGCGATCCATATACGCGTACGCCTTCACGGCGGCGACGAGCTGGCTCATCTGTCGCGTCGATTCGGCGAGATCGGCCGCCAGGCTCTGGGCGGTCAGCGACGCGGCGATCCAGCGCACGGCGGCTTCGTTCGCCTTCCCCGAATACTTCTGCAGGCGCTCGAGCCACGGTCCGTCCACTCCGGCTGAGGCCAGCGGTTCGGCCAGTCGCCAGGCATCTTGCACGCCCAGCGCCTCGAGCGCGTCGAGCACCTCGTCCTCGCAATCGGCCGCCTGCACCGCCGAGAGCGCCTCGAACTCGGTTCGCCGCCTGAGTGCCTCGCGCTGCAGCCCGACGAGCGCTTCGGCCTCGCTGCGCTCGACACCGGACTCGACGAACAAGCCGACGGTCGAGCTCAGGACCTCGAGCGCCTCGGCCAGATCCGCCGCCGCCCGTTGCGCCGCCGAGGCCGGGTTGTTGAGCTCGTGCGCGAGTCCGGCGGCCATCGTCCCCAGCCCTGCGAGTCGCTCGCGGTTCTGTTCCATCGCGGTGATCCGGCCGACGACCGGTCGGACCTGTCGCATGATGCGGTCGAACACGGAGCGGTGAGCCAGGACGAGCTCGATGAACGGCTCCCGGGAGATCCCCGCCACCGTGGCCTCGTCCATCGCGCGCAGCCGGACTGCCGTGTTGCCGCCGGTGAGCGTCGGGATCGCCCCGACCCAGGTCGGCGCTGGATGCTGACCGACGGGCTCGTACCGTCCTTGGCCGTCGACCACGCTCGCCTCGAGCGAGCCCGTGAGTACGAAATAGCAAGTGCTGGTCGCCACCCCGAGCTCCGACAGCATCGCCCCGGGGGTCAGCTCGCGCAGGTCGGCCGCCGCGGCAAAGTGCTCGAGCTCTCCGTTCTCGAGACCGTCGAACAGGTCGATGGGTCGTAGCTGCTCTGCGGTCGGGTGGCTCATGCCCCCGCCAGGTATTCGTGGATCAGCGACACGGCCATCGAGCCTTCGCCGACCGCGCTCGCCACCCGCTTGATCGAGCGCGCGCGCACGTCGCCGGCGACGAACACGCCGGGGACGCTCGTCTCGAGGATGTAGGGGTCGCGCTGAAGCGGCCAGCCGTGGTTGCGGGCGTCTAGCCCGGCGAGGATGAAGCCGCGGTCGTCGCGCGCCACGACGCCGGCTAGCCAGTCGGTGCGTGGGGCGGCCCCGATGAACACGAAGCAGGCGTCCACCGGCTCGAGTGTCTCGTTCCCGTTCGCGTCGCGGATCCGCAGCGCAGTGAGGTGCCCGTGCTCACCCTGCGCCTCGATCGCCCGCCCGCCGGTGCGGACCTCGATGTTCGGCAGCGCGGCGATCTGTTCGATCAAGTAGTGGGACATCGACTTGGCCAGCGAGTCGGCGCGCACCAACATCGTCACGCGCGAGGCGTAGCCGGAGAAGTAGACCGCCGCCTGGCCGGCGGAGTTCGCGCCCCCGATCACCACCACGTGCTGGTCGGCGCACGCGCGGGCCTCGGTCAGCGCGGCTCCGTAGTAGATCCCCGCGCCGGTGTAGTCGGCGAACCCGGGAGCGTTCAACTGGTTGTAGGAGACCCCGGACGCGATCAGCACGCAGTTGGCCGACAGCTCGCCGCCACCCGTCAGTTCCACGATCCGGCCCGCGCCCTCGACGCGTAGGCGCACCGCGTCCCGGACGGTCAGCAGCTCGGCGCCCAACCGCCGTGCCTGGTCGGTGGCGCGCCGCGCGAGGTCGGAGCCCGACAGTCCCGCGGGGAAGCCGAGGTAGTTCTCGATCCGGCTCGATTGGCCGGCTTGCCCGCCGGGAGCCTCGCGTTCGACCATCGCCGTCCGCAGCCCCTCCGAGGCGCCGTAGACGGCTGCGCCGAGGCCGGCGGGCCCGCCGCCGACGATCACCAGGTCGTAGTGGTCCGAGGTCGGCTGGGCGGCGATCCCGAGCCGTTCGGCGAGCTCGAGCACGGTCGGGCGCTCGAGCAACGAGCCGTCCTCGAGCAGGGCGACGGGGAGGCGGTCCTGGTCGATGCCCGCCACGGTCAGCACTTCTCGGGCTTCGGCGTCGCGCTCCACATCCAGCCAGCGCGCCGGAACGCGGTTGCGAGCCAGGAAGTCCCGCAGGTCGTGGGTCTCCTTCGAGAAACGGTGCCCGATCACCCGCACTCCACCAGCCTCGAGCGCGGCGCCGGCCTCCCAGGTCGTGAGCAGATCCTCGACGACCGGGTACAGCTGCTCCTCCGGCGGGTCCCAGGGCTTGAGCAGGTAGTAGTCGAGCTGCACCTCGTTGATCGCGGCGATCGCCGCTTCGGTGTCCGCGTAAGCGGTCAGCAGCACGCGCTTGGCCTCGGGAACGATCTTGCGCGCCTGCACGAGATAGTCGGTGCCCGCCATCCCCGGCATCCGCTGGTCGGCCACCAGCAGCGCCACCTGCTCGCGCCGGTCGCGGATCTGGCCGAGCGCGTCGAGCGCCTCGGGGCCGGAGGTCGCCCGCACGATCCGGTAGCGCTCGCCGAAACCACGGCGCAGATCGCGCGCGACGGCGGCCAGCACGGCCGGCTCGTCGTCGACGGCAAGGATCACCGGCCGGCGGGGGCGTCCGTTGGTTTGGTTGGAGTCAGCGGGGGCGGAGGCGGACATGGATTACTACCTTAGTGGTTCCTCTCGTAAGTACGGCGACACCGAGAGTGGTCACTGGCGGATGCACAGCGAGGACGCAGAATGCGACGTGCATTGGAGATGCACGAGCATTCGAGGACGAAGCTGTGCGCCGCCAGGGGCCGCTCGAATGTCGTCGTACTTGCGAGAGGGGCCGCTTGGTGCGCCCCGGGCGCGGGGGTCCTGGAGGGGCCCTTGGACGGGTGATTCCGTTCTTCCGGAGTCAGTGGTCGGCGATGATAAGTGGCGCCCGGGCCGACGATCTCACTGGGCACTCGCGCCGCTGCCTCCCGAGGCTTCGCGCCACGGTGGCGCCCGCGTGTCGGAACGCGGGTGGGCTGTGGAAGGGGACGCGGACCGTTGGTTTCGGCGCTGCCGTGGGGCTCGTCGGCGGGGTGGCGCCGACCACAGCGGCGCCGGCGGGTGTGGCCCGGCGGCTTTGTACTTTTGTGATAGGCGCCGATCCCGACAGAACCCTCAGATTTGAGGGGCCGTGGGGGAATCCGTCTGGCTATATCTGACAATCCCCAACGCCCGCGTCCCCACAGGACAAGAATGTCAGACTGCTGACAATCGACCAGCCATCTACCTGCAAAGCCGCTCTTTTGAGGTCGGAGACCCTCTCAGAAATTGTAGGTTCTTGATAATCCCCCCGGGGATGGCACGCCGAGCCGCCGGCCACGCCACCCACTCAGGCGGCGACCGCCCCAGCCCAGGATTGCGCACATCGGGGCGGGCTCGCTATCCGAGCGCTAGCGTCAGGCCGAGCTCGAAAATGCGGTGGCGAGCGTCAGGCCGAGCTCGCCGCCGCGCGCACCCGCGGGAGCACCTGGTCGCGGTAGGCGCGGAAGAACTCGTCCTGGTCGGGGCCGATCTGATTGACGTAGACCTCGTCGAATCCGGCGTCCCGGAAGGCGTTGATCGCGCTGACGTGGCGCTCGATGTCCGGACCGCAGGGGATCTTCGCGGCGAGCTGGTCCTCGGTGACCAGGGATGTCACCTGCTCGAAGTGCGCCGGCGTGGGCAGAACCTGCGCCATCTCGCCGGGCAGCGCTTCGATGGACCACAGCCGGTGCACGTGGCGCCGCGCCGTCGCCTCGTCCTCGCCCCAGCAGACCTTCAGTCCCCCCTGCACGAGCTTGCCAACGCCTCCGCTCGAGCGAAACAGCGCCACCGACTCGGCGTCGGCACCGATCGTGCAGTAGCCGTCACCGATCCGGGCCGCCAGCGCGACCGCCTTGGGGCCGAAGCCCGATATCACGATCGGCGGCTCGCGGTCCGGCAGGTCATAGACGCGCGCCTGCTCCACGCGATAGTGACGACCGTGGTGGTGTTGCACGCCGCCGCGCCAGAGCGTGCGGATCACCTCGACCGCCTCCTCGAGCATCTCGCGGCGCTCGGAGGCGCGCGGCCACCGGTCACCGAGAATGTGCTCGTTCAGGGCTTCACCGGTCCCCAGCCCCAGACAGAAGCGCCCCTCGAGCAGCACGGCCGACGTGGCGGCAGCCTGGGCGATGATTGCCGGGTGGATTCGCACGGTCGGGCAGGTCACCGAGGTCGTGACCATCATCGAGCGGGTGGCCTGAGCGATCGCCCCGATCACCGACCACACGAACGGACTATGGCCTTGCTCCTCGTTCCATGGGTGGTAGTGGTCGGAGATCCACAGGCCCTCGAAGCCCGCCGCCTCCGCCCTAGCGGCCTGCGACACCAAATCACGCGGGCCCCACTCTTCGCTCGACAGGAAGCAACCAATCTTCATCTGGGTGCGTGGGATCAGCGGCTCAGCACGCCGGCGACTTGACCACGGGCGTCAGCAGTCCGGCGGAGACGTAGCGGCCGCCATCCGGGGACTTCAGGCGGACCCAGCCGGAAGGGCTGCCGGGCCCGGAGATCCAGCAGCTGACCGTGACGTGTTGCGAAGCGCCGAACGTGCCGACGACATTGCTGTCTGGGCTCCCGACCGGCACCTGCGGGCTCGAGCGGATGTTGGTGTCGGACGCGACGACCGCCGCGGTGCCGCCGTTCTTGGCGCGGGTGACGAGGACGGCGGCCGCGGCCACGGCGGCGACGGCGAGGATGGCCACGACGATGAAGCCGACCCGGTACTTCCAACGGCTTCTCGGGCGTCGCGAGGCGCGGGCCGGCTGGCGGGCCGCCGCTGGCGGCGGGCCGGGTCGCGCGGGGCTCGGGGGCGGCGGGCCGGGTCGCACCTCAGGCCCCACGACGGGATCGTCGGCGCCGCGCGGCATGACGCGAGTCTTGTCTTCGCTAGCGGGGCGAGGGAGGATCGACGTGGCCGCCTCGGAATCCACGCCAGCGTTCTCGCGCTGGGCTTCGGCCTCGGCTGCCCCTGGCGCGGTGGCCGCCGCAGCGACCACCGCGTCGCCGAACTCGAGCGCGGTCTGGTAGCGATCCTGGGGATCCTTGGCCAGCGCCTTGGCGACCACGCGGTCAAACGCCCGCGGCAGGCGCGGGTTGACGGTGGTGGCCGCAGGCGGTTCTTCGAGGCAGTGGGCCAGCGCGGCCGCGGTGGGCCCGTTGCGCGGGAAGGGCAGCTTCCCGGTCAGCATCTCGAACACGACCACGCCGAGCGAGTAGACGTCGGTGCGCGCGTCGACTGGCTCGCCGCGATGTTGTTCGGGGGAGGCGTAGTCGGGCGCGCCGACGAACACGCCGGGCTGGGTCAGGTCGTTTGGCGCCGTGACGCGCCGGCTGACGCCGAAGTCGGTGAGATACGCGTGCTCGGTGCCGAGGCCGGCGGCGAGCAGGATGTTCGCCGGCTTGACGTCGCGATGGACGAGGTTGGCGTGGTGGGCGGCGTCGAGGGCCGACGCGACCTGGCGGGTGATCTCGGCCGCCGTGGCCGGCGGCAGCGCGCCGCCGGCGGCGATCCGCTTGCGCAGGTCCTCGCCGCTGACGTACTGCATCGCGATATACAGCCGGCCGTCCTGCTCGTGCGCGTCGTAGACGGTGACGACGTGGGGGTGCTGGGCGAGCGCGGCGTGGGTCGCCTCCCGCTTGAAGCGCGCGCGGTAGTCGGCGTCCGCGGCGTATCTGGGGGCGATCACCTTGAGGGCCTCGGTCCGATCGAGCAACCGTCGCCTGACCCGGTAGACGATTCCCATCTCGCCGCTGCCGAGCCGTTCCTGGATCTCGAAGTCGCCGAACACGTCGCCCGGCGCCAGGCGACCGGCAGGCCGTGCGCTCGGGGTTGCCATGATCCGGGTCGGCGCGCCGTCAGTGCCGACTGGCTGCTTCGATGTCATGTCGTTTGACGAGGCCCCGCATCGGTTATTCAGATCCCCAGGTGATGATCCAGTGTGGCAGACGGCAGCGGCCTCGGACGGAGCCGACGAGGAGGCGAGACGGCAGCCGCCGCCACGCGATGTGAGAAATTGCCCACGCTTAAGGCTCCCAACGTCAAACGCTTAAGGCTGCGAACGTAGGATCCAGCGCTTGCCCGCTCCGCTCGTGCGTCACAGGCTTCTGCTCGCGGCCACGTCGATGCTCGCCGTCGCGTTGCTGATCGTTGGCTGCGGCGGCGGGGGCGGAGCCCATTCCTCCTCGGCGACGTCGTCGACCTCTTCGGAGTCGCTGACCACGCTGACGCGGAAGGAGACGAAGCCGTTCATCCCCGACGGCATTCACAAGATCCAGCACGTGGTGATCATCATGCAGGAGAACCGGTCCTTCGACTCGTATTTCGGGACTTATCCGGGGGCGGACGGGATTCCCGGGCTGGCCGGCAATCCGGGCACGATCCCGTGCCTGCCCGATCCGGCGACCGGCAGTTGCGTCGAGCCATACCACGACCGCCGGGACCTGAACGCCGGCGGCCCCCACGCCGCCAGCGACGCCGTCGCGGACATCGACGGCGGCAAGATGGACGGATTCGTCTCCAGTCAGTTGCTGGGGCTATCGGGGTGCAGTCAGACGTTCAATCCGGCTTGTGGCAGCGCGGCGGGCACGGCCGACGTGATGGGCTACCACAACGGGGACGACATCCCCAACTACTGGACCTATGCCAAGGATTTCGTGCTCCAGGACCACATGTTCGAGTCGAACGCGTCCTGGAGCCTGCCGGCCCATCTGTACATGGTCTCGGAGTGGTCGGCCTTCTGCACCCGGCGAAACGACCCGATGAGCTGCCGCAACGCGCTCCAGAGCCCGGGCAGCGTGCAACCAGCCGAGTCGCCGGACCGGGCGGGGGGCCGCCAGCAGCTGCGTTCGCCGCCCAGCTACGCCTGGACGGACCTTACCTACCTGATGCACGAGGATGGCGTGAGCTGGGCGTACTACGTGTTCAAGGGCAGCGAGCCCGATTGCGATGACAACGCGGCGATGTCGTGCGCGCCCACCGGACAGAACGCCAAGACGCCATCGATCTGGAACCCGCTGCCCGATTTCACGACCGTTCAGCAGGACGACCAGTTGGGGAACATCCAATCGCTCTCGAGGTTCTTCGACGCGGCGCGCACCGGGACGCTCCCGCAGGTCTCGTGGATCGTTCCGAACGGCACCGTGTCCGAACACCCGCCTGGCCTGGTCAGCGCCGGCCAGACCTACGTCACGGGCCTGATCAACACGATCATGCGCAGCCCGGACTGGGACAGCACGGCGATCTTCCTGGCCTGGGACGACTGGGGCGGGTTCTACGACCACGTGCAACCGCCGAAGGTCGACGAGAACGGTTACGGGTTGCGCGTCCCGGGGCTCGTGATCAGCCCCTACGCCAAGCAGGGCTACATCGACCACCAGACGCTGAGCTTCGACGCCTACGTGAAGTTCATCGAGGACGACTTCCTCGGTGGTCAGCGCATCGATCCGCAGACCGACGGGCGTCCCGATCCGCGTCCCGACGTCCGTGAGGACGAGCCGATCCTCGGCGACCTGGCCAACGACTTTGACTTCTCCCAGCCTCCGCGAGCGCCGGTGATCCTCCCGGTGGACCCCCAGACCGACCTGATCAGCCCGGCGGGCCGGATCGTCGGTCCGCTGACGGGCCGGATCGTAGGTCGGCCGACCGCGTCGGCGTGCTCGACGGCGCCCGCCGGAGGTACAGCGCACAAGCGCCTAACCCGGCGCCAAAGATTGCGATGCGAGCGAGCCTTGAGGCGCCGAGAAAGGTCGCGGTCGAAACGGTGAGGGCGAGGGTCACCTGCGCGGCAGCGTCGCCGAGCAGCGCGACGCCGATGATCGCGGTCAGAATCATCGTCTTCCGCTGCGCGGCGTGGGCGTCCAGGAGGCGGACGAGCCGCTCGAATCTTGGCCAGGCGCGGGCGGCCCAGGTCATTGCTGTGGGCAGCAGGGGCCGGCGCACGAGCACCGAAACCACGCACGCGATGCCCAGCGAACCCGTGATCAGCGCACGCCGGAGCTTCAACGGAAGCACGCTCCCTCCGGTGGCCAGCGAGACCACGACCGCCGCGGTGAGGACGACCGCCAACCCGAGCGCGAGCGGGTCGAGCCGACGGCGGCGCAGCCCGATGACGAGCGCCCAACCGATCGGGATCGCCTCGGTGATCGCGAGTGCCAACAGCTCATCGTGGAGCGTCGCGAGCAGAATCACGAACACCGCGACCGGCGTGAGAACAGCGGCGATCAGCCGCCACGGAGCCCGCCGCAGCCGATTCGGACCCGCCCCGCGTCGAGGATCTGCAATCACGCGCCCAGACCACCCGCTAAAAGCGTTCTAATCCTCCCACTCCTTGGTTTCCGTGACGAGGCTAAGCTATTTTTACTTGGGCTGGTGTTGGCGGCACGCCGCCGAACCGCGGGCAGAGCACGCGGCTCGGTGGCGCCAGAGACGAGAGAAATGTGGACGAATGGTGCGGCGGGTTCATACTTCCACAGGGTTGTCGGGTGCTCGGGCCCGGCAGGGAGATAACGCCAGGGCGGGGATGCGCCACGGCGATAAGTGCAGGGCGGGGGCGGAGAGCTGATATAGAGCGGCCGCCAGCGGACATGCCGTCATCAGGCCAAAGCTGCGCTCGCCCTGGCAGGGGTGGCAAGTGATCTCGGAACTGCTCTCCTCGAGGTTGCCCGTGTTGATCTTCGAGGTCGACGCGGCCGGGATCGCCCAGGAGTCGGCGCCCGCCCGCCGCTGCGACGTGCGGCTGATCGGGTCGGTCCGCGACCGGACGCCGATGAATGGCGCCGATAAGGGGGAGCTGTCGGCCGTGCTGGTGCTCCGGGCGTTGACCCCCGCCCGCTTGCTCTCGTGCGTGCGCGCGGTGACGCGCAACGGAGCTTCGCTTCCCCCCGAGCTCCTGTGCCAGATGTTCCCGGTGCCGGGTGCCGAGCAGAACGGCGCCGGCGATCCCCGGCTCACCGAACGCGAGCTGACCGTGCTGCGGATGCTCGCCGACGGCGAGGTGACGCGCGGGATCGCAGAGCAGCTCAACTATTCGGAGCGGACGGTCAAGAACATCGTGCGCGATGTCCTACTGAAGCTGAACTGCCGCACCCGGGCGCACGCGGTGGGGCTCGCCACCCGTCAGGGAGTGATTTAGACCTTGCGGCCGGCTTGATGGCGCGCCGGGTGGCGGTGATCGGTCTCGACTGCGCCGAGCCCGGGCTGGTATTCGACGCGTTCGCCGACGAGCTGCCGAACCTGACCCGGCTGATGAGCCAGGGAACGTGGGGCCCGCTGGCCAGCGTCGATCCTCCGATCACGGTGCCGGCGTGGAGCTGCATGGTGACCGGCCGCGACCCGGGCGAGCTCGGCATCTACGGGTTCCGCAATCGGACCGACCACGGCTACCGCTCGCTGGCGGTGGCCGATTCAGGCGCGGTGCGCCGCGCCCGGGTGTGGGATCACCTGGCGCGTGCGGGCAAGCACGTGGTGGTCGTCGGCGTGCCGCAGACCTCCCCTCCCGTTCCGGTCAACGGCGAGCTGGTGTCGTGCTTCCTCACCCCGGACCCGCGGACGGATCCGTTCACCTACCCGGAGTCGCTGCGAGCCGAGATCGAACGGCTGGTGGGGCCGTATCGGGTCGATGTGAGGAACTTCCGCAGCGAGGACCGCGACCGGATCCTGGCCGAGATCTACCAGATGACCGAACAGCGTTTCACGGTCTGCCGCCACCTGCTGGACACGCGGCCGTGGGACTTCTTCATGATGGTCGAGATTGGGCTTGACCGCATCCACCACGCGTTCTGGCGGTTCTCCGATCCGGCGCATCCTCGACACGAGCCCGAGCACCGATACCGCGACGTGATCCGCAACTACTACGCGTATCTCGACGAGGAGATCGGGACGTTGATGGAGCGCTTCGACGAGGACACCGTGGTAATGGTGGTGTCCGACCACGGCGCGCGCCCGATGCATGGCGCGATCTGCGTCAACGAATGGCTCGCCGACGCGGGGTACCTCGTGCTCGAGGAGCGGCCGTCGGCGGTGACCTCGTTCAGCGAGGTCAAGGTCGACTGGCGGCGCACGCGAGCGTGGGGAGAGGGCGGCTATTACTGCCGTCTGTGCCTCAACGCTCGGGGTCGGGAACCGGAAGGAATCGTCGAGCCCGATGAGTTCGAGCCGCTTCGCGCCGAGCTGACCGACCGGCTCGAGGCGCTGCCGGGGCCGGACGGGAAGCCGATCGGTACGCGAGTGTTCCGTCCCGAGCAGCTGTGGCGCGAGCGCCAGGGCATCCCGCCGGACCTGATCGTGTACTTCGGCGACCTGGCCTGGCGCAGCAACGGAAGCCTCGGCCACGGTCGGCATTGGACGTTCGAGAACGACACCGGACCCGATGACGCCAACCACGACCGCAATGGCATCTGCGTGATCGCTGGGCCCGACGTCGCGCCCGGCCGCCGCGATGATCTCGCGATCTACGACATCGCCCCGACGATTCTCGGCCTCGCCGGAGTACCCGGCGACGGTGGTCTGCGCGGACGGGTCATCGGCAATCGCGCCGAGCGGGTAGAGGTGCGGCCATGAGCCAACGGGATCGCCCAGCCACGCTGTCGAACGGCCTGCGCGTGTATGGCGCCAGCCGTGCCGACGCGCGTTCGGAGCACTTCACCTCGGGCTACTTCCGAGACGAGGTCGAGATCCGTCCCGGCATGGTCGTCCTGGACGTCGGGGCGAACATCGGCATGTTCTCGCTCGAGGCCCTGCGCCGGACTGGCGGCGGGCTGCAGCTGTTCGCCTTCGAGCCGGCGCCCGAGCCGTTCGCCTATCTCGAGCGCAACGTCAGAGAGCTGTTCCCTCGAGCGGAGGTTCAGCTCTGCCGCGAGGCGGTCGGCGCCCGCGCGGGTCAGGCGACGCTGTATTACCGTCCGCGCCTGTCGCCCACCTCTTCGCTCTACGCCGAACCGCAGGGCGATCCGGAGGCGCTGGTGGAGGGGTTCACCCGCGAGCCGCCGCCCGGCTACGCGCCGGTGTTGGCGGGCCGGTGGCGGCCGCTGGCTCGGCCGGTGGTGGCCGCCGGTCTGCGACTGGCCGGGCGGTGGGCAAGCGCCCGCGTGGTTCCCACCCCCTGCTCGGTGACCACGGTCTCGGCGGTCCTGCAACGGTTCGAGATTTCGCGCGTCGACTTCCTCAAAATCGACGTGGAGGGCGCCGAGTTCGATGTGCTCCAGGGGATCGAGGACGGCGACTGGGCGAAGATCCACGCGCTCGCGGTCGAGATCCACGACCGCGAAAACCGGGTCGAGCGGATTCGTTCGCTGCTGCACGGGGCCGGTTTCGCTTGGGTGCACGTCGAGCAGGAATGGCCGTTCCAGGGCACCGACGTCTACACGCTGTTCGCCGCTCGGGCCATGCCCGGCGACAACGACCCGGGTACCGCCGCCGGAGCGGCGGTACCCGTCAACTAGGTCCACTGGGCGTTACGAAGCCAGCTTCAGCTTGATCGTCGTCGTCTTGCCCTTGGCGTTGATGACTTTGACCGTCACCGTGAGCGTCCCGGCCTTGTGCTTCTTGGCCTTGGTTTCCAGCGCCTTGGTCTCGGTCAGGAGCGGGCCCGAGGCGGTCAGCGAAACGCTCCCGGACGGCTTCTGGAGCGAGATCATGAGGGCGCCGGCGTGGACCTTGGCCGAGGCAAGGCTGCCGCCCGACACGGACAGGCCCTTGAGCGAGCTGCCGGATTTGTGAGCGTGGAAGCTCAGGCCGGCCGGTAGGCTAACCGACAGCGATGCGATGTTCGGCGCGTTGCTCCCGTGCGTAGCGCCCACCTTCAGCCGCGGGTGGCCGGTGGCGAGGCCGCTGAGCGAGCCGGACGCGGTCGGCTTGCCGATCACTGGCGGCGGGCAACCGTGGTAGGTGATCGGCCCGCTGGCGGTGCTCGCCGGGTTGCCGTCCTGCGGGGTGTCCTCGGTCTTTAGCTTGGTCGGCGCACAACTGGTGACGAAAACGCTGTTGCCGTTCGGACCGGTGATCGTCAGGACGAAGCTCGACAGCGGAATGTCGGGCACGTTCGAGAACACCAGCCCGCGCGTGGTGTAGTTGACCGTTCCGTTCAGCACGAATTTGTACGGGGCCGGGAACGAGATGGTCAGCACCGGTTTGGTGATCGTGCCGCCGAGCGTCACCGTGCCGGTGGCGAACGCGCTCGAGGGCAGCAGCGGCGAGGTCAGCGAACCCGTGCCGACCGGGCAGGGGGTTCCCTGTACGCATGTCCCGAGGATCTTTTGCACCTTGAGTGAGCTCGGGATGATGATCTCGGCGACCTTCAGTCCGGACTGCCCGGAGGCCTCCGCGATCTTCGTCACCACGGTGGTCGAGGGTCCGGCCTTGGTGATCACGCCGCTCACCTTGGGGGCGAAGGGCAGCGAGCGGCAGCCGGTGACGCGCAGCGGAGCGCTGGCCGTCGCTGGCGAGAGCGGGACTAACTGCGAGGTCGCCGAGACGCCAACGGTGGCCGCCGTCTTGGGACAGCTGGTGGGCAAGCGGAGCGCGCTCAGGCTCATGTCCAATTCGGTGATCGGCGGCAGCCCTGAGAGCCCGGTGAACGACAGGTCGAGGCCCGGCGTTTGCGGCGGCTGACGGAGGCTGAAGTCTCCCGTGATCGCCACCAAGGTCCCTTGCAGTTCGACGCCGGCGACGTCCGAGGCAAGGCGCGGCTTGACCAGATATACGGTCACCGACGTCGTATTGACGAGCCCGGTGCCGATCGCACACGCCGCCGTGGGCGTGGTCGCGGTCAGGCACGTCCCGCCGTCCTGGTTGAGATTCGGCCACAGACCGGCTGGAAAGCTGTAGGCCACGTTTCGGGCGCCGTCGCCGGCGCTGGGCTGGAAGTTGGTCTGAAGACCGACCTTGACCGTGCTGCCGGCGGCGGTTCCGGCGCTCTGATCGAGCGTCAACTTGGGCGAGATCGTGGCCGCCGCGGCCGCGGGGAAGGCAAAGGCGGCCGACGCCACGATCACCCCCATCAGCGCCCCTCGCAGGTTTCCTAGCTTCATCTTGAAGGTACCTCCTGATGGTCGAATTCGTTAAGGGAGCGCTCGAGCGCCGCGACCGCCTGCCCGACACCATCCTCGGCCCGGATCAGTTCACCGAGCCTGGCCGAGCGGTCGGACATCGCCCGGTCGCTGGTCGCGGCGGCGATCGCGTCGGCCAGCCGCTGCGCGGTCAGCCACCGGCGCTGAATCGCCGTCGTGCTGACCCCGAGCTCACGGGTCCGCCGCGCCCACCGCGACTGGTCGCTCATATGCGGTACGGGGACCGACGGCCGACCCGCCCGGAGCGCGGCCGCCATCGTCCCGGCCGCCGCGTGATGCACGATCGCCGCGCACCGTGGAAACAGCCACGTGTGGGAGACCGTGTCCAGGGCGATCACGGTCTGGGGCAGGGCTTCCCCGCGCATCCCGTGGGGGCCCCGGATCAAGATCCCGCGCCGGCCGGCGAGCCGCAGCGCCTCCACCGCGAGCTCGGTCGTGCGCGCCGCGTCGGCATCGATCATGCTCCCGAAACCGACCGCCACGGGCGCGGGCCCATCGGCCAGAAACTCGAGCAGAGCCGGGGGTGGATCGGGATCGAGGTCGCGATCCAGGAACCAGAAACCGGTCGCCACGAGCGGGCTTTCGGACCTCGCCGGCGCCGAGCGCAAACGCGGACTGAACGCGCCGAGGCTGGGGTCGCCGCGACGGTCAGCCTCGGCCAGCGGCTCGCGCCTGGGTAGCGGGGGCAGGCCCACATCGCGCCGGACCCGATCCAACCAGGGCCGGGCGGTGGCCCACGCGGCTTGGCGGGCGACAGCGGCGAGACGCCCGCTCGCGCGCTCGCTCAGCGGGCCCGGAAGGTTCAGCTTTGCCCGAACCAGCGGGGTTCCGTAGTGGGCGGACATCTGCCAGCCGAGCAGCGTCGCGAGGTCGGACGCGAGCAGCGCGTCGGCGCCCTGGCAAGCCGAGATCGCGTCGCTCAGCCGCCGGCGGGCGACCGACCGCGCGTCGCGCAGGAACCCCACCCAACCCGGAAGCCGCCGGCTGCCGGCCTCGATCCAGCGCCGCCCTTCCGCGGTGGCGTCGCCTTCGCTGAGCCGTCCCTCCGCCAGCGGCGCGAACTCGAGGCCCGCCCCGGCGACGAGCGGCTCGAACTTCGGGTGCGTGGCCACTCGCACCCGATGGCCGGCGCGCTCCAGCCCGAGGCCGAGGGCGAGAAATGGCTGCACGTCGCCCCGGGAGCCGACCGTCAGCACCGTCATGCGCATCCAGGACCACATCTCACGGTCGGCCCGCTACGACCCTGAGCTGGCGGGTCAGGCCTCACAGCCCGCCCGCCACGTTCGCGTACTCGAGGTTGCGCTCGAGCCGCGACGCGGTCAGCGCGAGGTCGGTGTTGTAGCCCGCGGCGGCTCGGAGCTGTTTCAGGTCCGCCAGCGCGGTGGCGCGATGGCCGGCCCGCCACGCCGACTCGGCGGCGTTCAGCAGCTTCACCTGGCGGGCCGAGGGCGGCGCGGGGGAACCGACTCCGGCCGCCACCGCGCTCGGCTCTCCCAGCGCCTGCCGGATCGCCCCGAACGTCGCGGCCGGGCGCGGGTCGGGAACCACCTCGAGGTTCGAGGGGGTCGATACCTCGCCCGTCGCCGTCTTGGCGACGACCTCGTAGGCGTGATGCCCACGGGAACGATCGACGAAGTAGGTGCTGGTGGTCGTTCCCGTCGGCAGGAAGTTGCCGGGGAGATCGATCTGCACCTGGTGAGCACCGGGGGTGCCCGGGTTGGTCGGAATCGGCGAGGCGTCCTCGAAGCGGAACCCGTTGGGGAGCGCGGGCGGCGCCGTGAACGTCAGTGTGACCGGGGTGAACGACGACTCGAGCACCTGATAGCTGGTCGCATGCGCGACCGGCTGCCACGTGAGCAGCGTGCCCTTCGGCCGCGCGTTAGTCATCAGGGCGGTCGGGGCAGCCACCGAGCCCGAGGTGTTGATGCCCGAGGAGCACAGCGGATCGGTGTCCTGGAAGATGCTCGTGCCCTGGGCCTGGTTGGCGCTCCCGACGTACAGCGTGTCGCCGCCCGGTCCGCCCGGCTGCAACGTCCGGCCGCCGAAGTTGAAGCCGTCACCGGAGAACGCGTCTCGGGTCACCGCGTACCAGTCGGTGCCATCGCACGTACCCCAGATGTCGAATCCAAGCTCGCCGGTCAGCAACGACTGGAGGTCGCCCAACCGCTTGTCGAGCTGGAGCAGGATGCTCCAGTCGTTGGTGCCGACATACATGCCACCCGCGGAGGTCGCCATCCGCCAGAAGTGAGCGTTGAAGATGTTGAAGAACCCGTCATAGAGGCCGCTGGTGGGGTAGATCGTAAAGCCGTTTTTCAGCTTTCGCGGATTACCGACCACTAGCGTCCACTTTTCGTTGGGAGTGATCGCGATCATCTCGGACGAAGGGAGGACGTTTTGGTTGTACCAGCCGCTCGCGCCCACGTAGAGGCGATTCTGGAACACGTGCATCGAGACGACGGAGGTGATGACCTTGCCGCGACCGGCGCCACCCGTCATGACCGAGTAGAACTTGGACATGTGACCGTCCTTGGCGTACGTCCGGTAGACACCGTAGCCGGTCTTGGCGTTCCCGGTGCCGACGTACAGGGCTCCGTCGAACGGCTCGACCTCGAAGATGTCGAGCTTGCGAGGGCTGACCTGGACGAGCCGCGGGTGGTTTGAAAACGGGTTCGAGACCTCGAACAGCGCGCCGTCGCCGGTCAGGTCGGGTGTGACCGTGATGTACAGGTGCTTGCGGTACTCGACCATCGACCGGTAGCCCATCGGGCGGAAGTTACCGGTGGGGAAATGGACCATCACCGGCGGCATATGCACGACCTGCCAGTGCACGCCGTCGAAGCTACGCATCAGCACGGGCGGGTGACTCCGACGCAGTTTGGGGATGTACTCATCGGGTGTCACCGCATCGGCAAACAGCGCCTGCTGGCCCTTGGAATTCTTCAACACAATCATGTCCCGGTAGGCAACGTCGCGCGCCACCGGCAGGCTGGGATCGTTCGGGTTGTGGATCGTGGGCGCCCGGTAGACCATCTTCCAGGTGTCGGTCTTCGGCGTGTATTGCCAGATCTCGGCCCGCAGATCGAGGTCGTATTCGTTGGCCGGGCAGTGGACGTTCGGACCCGGGTTCAGGACGTACTCGTCGAGTAGCGGGTAGTAATACTGGAGCGTCGCGCCCTCGAGGCACAGCTCGTCGCGGCCGGTGCCGACGTACAGCTTGCCCTTGAACCAGTCCATCGACCACGCCCAGCTGTTGTTGTGGTCGCCGAAGCCATTTTGGGCGATGATGTTCACCCCCGGGGTACCGCTCGGGATCGACGCGCTGGTGGCACCGGAGAGCAGCAGTGAAGTGAGGACCGCCAGCAGGGCGACGGTGGCGATTCTGACCGAAGTAATACTTCTCATCCGAGGTCCTTTCTGGTTCATCGGGTCGCCGGCGTCGGCGGCGCACGGTCGAAGGTTGGGCGCAGCGCCTCGATCAGCTCCGCCGCCCCCGCTGGGCCCGGGGCGGCCGCCAATCGCTCGGCACAACGCTGCGCGGCGATGCGGAAGCTCGGTTCGTCGAGCACCCTCCGCACAGCGGCGCGCAAGCCCTCCGGCGAGCATCGCCGCGGGGGCAGAATCAAGCCGGCGCCGGCCTCGGCCACGCGCCGGGCATTGTCCGGCTTGTCCCAAGTGGTAGGCACGACGACCAACGGCACGCCGGCTCGCAGGCCCGCCATCACCGTGCCGGCGCCGCCGGTGGTGACCAGCGCGGCGCAGCGCGGCAGCAGCTGATCGTGACTGACCCAGCGCGTGAGGTGAAGGTTCGCGGCCGGAGAACCGAGGGCGAGCTCGTCGGCTTCCCGCTCGCGTCCGGAGGAAACGATCGCCTCGAACGGGCCGCCGGCCAGTCCCTGCACCGCGGCGCGCAGAACGAAGGGATCCTGGAAGTGCGATGTCCCTTCGGTCACGTGCACCCACGGCTGCTCGCGCGGTAGCTGCTCGAGCCATGCTCCGGCGTCGGGGTCCTCGGGCGGATGCCACAGGCAGGCGCCGACATAGTGGACACCGTCGGGTAGGTCCCAGCGGTTGTAGTCGAGCTCGGTGACGCTCAGCACGAGGTACAGCGGCAGGCGGCCGCAGAACTCGTTCACTCCACATCTCATCGGGGCCAGCCCGTAACCGGCGCGCAGCTGATCGAGCCGCCGGCGCAGCCCGCGGGCCGCCACGTCGATCGCCCGCGACACGGCCCAGGCGACGGCGCGCCCGCGCGCGTCATCGGCCGGCGCCAGTCCCGAGCCGGGCGGGGGGGCGTCGGGACCCGGGATCACCGCGCTGATCACCGGCGATGCGAGCGCGACCGGAATCGGCACCGACTCGTGCAGGACGAGAATCGGCCCCCACATCGACGCGTCGGCGACCAGCACGTCGGGCTGCCATCGCTCGAGCACGGCCCGCAGATCGGCCACTTGCTCGGGGATCGTCTCGACCAGCCATTGCCGGAACGCCTGGTGGGATACGCGTAACGACTGCCGGCGGCCACCGACGGCGCGCTCGCGGTCGCGCACCGCCGCCCACGGGGCCGCCACCCGCTCGAACGGGAACACCTCGATCTGTTCCCGCTCGACGGTGGCCTGCAGCTCCCGGCCGGTGTAGAAAGCCACCTCGCTCCCGCGTTCGCGCAGAGCCAGCGCGATGCTGAGCTGCGGGAACACGTGCCCCTCGAAGGGCCAGCAGCAGAACAGCACCCGAGCGCTCACACGGCCGCTCCCGTGTCATGCGCGCGGCCGCGAACGGCAATGTGGTAGGCGAGCGGTCCGGTGGGGAGGAGGTCGTCGAGGATGTAGACGAGCAGATGCAGGGGAAGCAACGCGCGGGCGACAGCGGGCGCGCGCAGCGGGACGCGAATCACGATCAGCGCGATCGTCACCAGCTCCTGTAACCCAAACCCGGTCCGGGCGACGCGATCGACGGTGAACCAGGGGGCCAGGAGCGACTTCAGCTCCGCCGCCGTGAAATGCTGGTGCGGACCGCCGTCGGACTCGGTCGCTGCCTCGAGCGGCGGCAGCGAGGGCCGCTTGCGACGCGCGGCGTGGTAGAGGTTGAGCGCGTCCAGCCAGCGCAGTGGGCCCGCGTGGGGCACGCTCAACACGAGCACCCCGCCGGGGCGGAGCACGCGATGGGCCTCGGTGAGCACCGGCTCGCGCTCGGCGATGTGCTCGATCACGTCGAGCAGCATGACCGCGTCGGCGCAACCGTCCGCCACCGGCAGCGCGGTGGCGTCGGCGTCGATGATCCGCAGCCACGGGAACCGGCTGTGGCCCAGCTCGAGGTGCTCGGGGTCGCGCTCGAGGCCGATCACGACGCGGCCCGCGGGCCCCCGCACCGCGACCGCGGCCGAGCCGTAGCCGAACGCGCAGCCGATGTCGAGCACGCGCAGCGCGGTGGGCGGCAGCCAGCGCCGCGCCCGGCCCCAACGGCCCACGTAGGACAGAAGCCTCGGCCGGGTGGGAGTCTCCCCCGGGGCCGGAAGGACGAACGGATCGGGCCGGGTCTCGGCGGTGCTGGGCGGGTGCAAGACGGTCATGTGGCGCCTCCGCTGACCGCGGCGAGCCGTCTCGCGACGCGGTCCTCGCCGGCCAGGGATTCGAGTAGCTCGGCGGCGCGGGAGGGGCCGGGAGCGTCTCGGAGGATTCCCGCGAGCTGCTGCGCGGCGGCCCGGTATCGCGGTCGATAGAGCACCTGACGGACGGCGGCGCGCACGTTGGCCGGCGTGCAGCGGCCCGGACTGAGCCGAACGCCGGCACCGGCCTGCGTGACCCGCCGCGCGTTGTCGGGCTTGTCCCACGTGGTCGGCACGATCACCAGCGGCAGACCCGCCTCGATCGCGGCCAGGATCGTCGCCTTGCCGCCGACGGTCACGATGGCGCGGCAACGCGGCATCAGCTCGTCGTGGCTCAGCCAGCGGGCGACGTGCACGTTGGCCGCCGATCGCAGGCCAAGGGCGTTGGGGTCGCGTTGGCCCCCGGTGGTGACGATCAGCTCCACCGGGCACCCGGCCAGAGCCTCGATCGTGGTGCGCAACAGAAACGGATCGCCGGTGGCGAGCGAGCTTTCGGTGACGTGCACCCAAGGACGCCCGACGGGAACGCGTTCCAGCCAGGTCGCGGTCTGTGGCCGCTCGGGGAACCAGATGCAGTTGCCGACGTAGTGCACGCTGCGTGGAACGTCCCGGCGTCCGTAGTCGAGTTCCCTGATGTTGCCCACCAGGTACAGCGGCAGGCGCGCGGTGTAGCGGTTGACCGTCTCACCGAGGGCAGGCAGTCCGTAGCCGGCGCGGATCTGATCCACGCGGCGGTGCATCGCCTTCCCGCCGAGTTCGCTGAGCGACGTCAGCGCCGAGGCGGCGAGCCGCCCGGCGCCGTTGCGCGGCGCCGGGAGGCCGAACCCGAACGGCGGCGCGTCCGGCCCGGGAATCAACGGCCCCATGAACGTCGAGGAGAGCGCCACCGGAACCGGTTCGAGCTCGGACAGAACGACGATCGGACCCCACAGCGAAAGGTCGGTGGCGATCACGTCCGGTTGCCAGGATCGGAGCAGCGGGCGCAGATCGGCGACCTGATCGGGGATCGTCTCGACCAGCCACTCGCGCAGGATCGGGAGGAGCCGTCCGCGGCCCGGCCGGCTGTGTCCGCGACCGGCGTCGACCGCGCGCATGCTCGCGAACGCGCGCTCCTGATCGAGACGGTCGAAGCCGAAGAACTCGAACCCTTCTCGCACCACCGTCTCGCGCACCGCTTCGCCGCTGTAGAACGCGACCTCGTGACCTCGCTCACGCAGCGCCATGGCGACGCTGATCTGAGGCAGCAGATGTCCCGTGAACGGCCACAGCGTGATCAGGAAGCGGCGACTCACGGCACGGCCTCCGCCGGCGACGTGGACGGCGCGTCGCCGGTTCTCTCCTGCAGGCGCCGGACGTGACCCCCGAAGTAGAACCGCTCGAACAGGCTCGGGGGCAGGTGCCGTCGCAGCGCGATCACTACCGTCGCGCCGCGCCCCACGACGTAGCGCATCCGCGGTTGCGCGGCCGTCAACGCCTGCTCGATCGTGCGCGCGACGTCGCCCGGTCGGGTCGGCGAGCGCTCGACGATGCGATCGGCGATCGCCTCGCTGGCCCAGAACAGGCCGTGGTACGGACTGCGACGATCGTGCGCGCCCGCCGCGGTGGCGCGGTGCTCGGCCCACCGGCTCGTCTTGATCATGCCGGGCTCGACGAGCACGGATTGGATCCCGAACGGCGCCAGCTCCTGCGCCAGCCCCTCGCCGAACCCCTCCTCGGCGAACTTGCTCGCGCAGTACATCGTGACGCCGAACCCGCAGACCCGCCCTCCTACCGAGGAGACGGTGACGATGCGGCCACAGCCCGCCCGGCGCAGATGCGGAAGGACCGCCTTGGTCACCGCCGCGGTCCCGAGGACGTTGGTCTCGAACACCCGGCGAATCTCCTCATCGGAACAGTCCTCCAGGCAGCCGCGGAGCCCGACACCGCCGTTGTTGACGAGACCGAAGATGCCGCCGGCGGCGGCGACGACGCTCGCCACGGCAGCGTCGATGCTGTCCCGGTCGGTGAGGTCGAGCCGCACGATCTCGAGCCGGCCGCCGCGCTCCGCCGCAGCGGCTTGTACGTCCGCGCTCGCGGCCAGGTCGCGGACCGTGGCGAATACGCGGAAGCCCTTGCCGGCGAGGTGAACGGCGGTCTCGAGGCCGAGGCCCGTGCTCGCGCCGGTGACCAGAATCGCGTCGCCGGGACGTCCGGGCCGGCCTTTCTTGATTCCGTGCATCAATCCCTCACGATCTCCGCGCGTTCCCCGCCCAGCAGCCGCTCGGCGATCGCGCCGGCCACCGCGTGCGGTTGCTCGAGGGGCCCGAAATGGCCCCATTGCGTGCGCGGGAGCAACACCGGATCGGCGTTCGGCAGGTTCCGCTTGAGAAACTCGAAGGTGTCCAGGAAGGCCGACTGCTCGGCGTACATGAGGACCACCGGCGTGTCGATCGAAGCGATCCGCTCCAACGTCAACGTGCCGATCCGGTTGTAATCCTCCGGCATCGTGGTCTCGTCGAGGAGCCGCAGCAGCGGCTTGGGGTTCCGCGGGAGACCCTTCAACGGTCCCCACTGTTTCGGGATGTGAACCGTGGCCCGGACCATGTAGCGCATATCCGAGCGCCGCTCGGGAGGCACCGGATGGCCGGCGCGCTCGAGCGCGTCGGCCCAGTAGGTCCAGCCGACCCAGCGTTCGTCGCGCCGGCATTCCTGGAGCGCCGGCAGCGCCGCCTCGATCGCGATCACCTCGCTGACCCGCTCGGGCGCGAGGGCGGCAAGGTACAGCGCGATGTCAGCGCCGAAGCTGTGGCCGACGATCACCGGGCGTTCGATCTCGAGCGCGTCGAGCAGGCCGAGGAGATCGGCCGCCATGTCATCGGCGCTGTAGCCGCTGGGGGAGACTTCGCTGTAGCCGTGGCCGCGCAGATCGTAGGTAAGGATCCGGAAGTGCTCGGACAGAGCCGGCACGATCTGCAGATGCCACACGGCGAGGTTCCCGGTGATGCCGTGCACCATGACCAGATCGGGGCCTTCACCGACCCGCTGGTAATGAAGCTTGACGCCGCCGCTGACCACGGTCTTGGGCATGTTCAGCGAGCTCCTCTCGTCATCATTCCACGTAACCCAGTGCCCGGAGCCGGTCCAGCAGCGCGGCTTGCTCCTCCGGTTCGAGGTCCATGTCGGTCGTCGGCTGACGTGGCCCCACGAGGGGCCCGTGCGCGGGCGCCCGCCGAGGCGGTCGCCGTTCGAGCTCGCCGGCTTCGAAGATCTCCGCCGGCACGCGTCCCGCCATGTCCTCGGGCACGGGGAGTCCGAGCTGGTGCAGCAACAGCGGTGCGACGTCGACGATCGACAGTTGCTCCGCGCGGTGGCCGGCGCGGATGCCCGGGCCGGCGGCGATGAAGATCCCCTCCCACCGGTGATGGCCACCGGGCACCTCGCGCCGGGCGACGATGTTCTCGGAGGGCAGGATCGAGATCGTCCCGCCGCCCGCCAGCACCATCGAGAGATCCGGTCCCAGCATCTCGAAGGGACCGGCGAAGGCTTGCTCACGGGTCCAGACCTCGTCGACCACCAGGCCGCCGTCAGTCGGGCGGCGCAGCTCGATCAGCGCCGCGGTCAGCTCGAGCGCGATCCGGGCGCGGACATCCTCGGGCAGCGGCGCGTCGGTTCCCGGCACATGCTCGACGATGTTGATGCCCTGGCTCGACGGCGTGGCGGCGTACGCGACCGTCCGCGACCAGTCGACCGCGCGGACGTGCCGGTTGTAGTCGGCGAAGCCCACGTCGGTGTCGCCGCGGTCGGTCGTCGCGGCCTCCGGATCGGCCCAGAACAGGTAGCCCTCGCGCTCGAGCCACGAGTTGACGTGGAACACCTCGCGGGTGGGGCCGAACCCGTGATCGGAGGCGATCACGACGGTCGCGTCGGAGCCCGCCTGCTCGACGATCTCGGCCAGCAGCCCGTCGAGCGAGGCGAAATACCGCTGGCACAGATCGATCATCTTCAGTTCCCAGGCCGTCGGCTTCTCCGGCCGGCAGGTCGGATCGATGAACCGCCAGCACAGGTGCTGCAACTTGTCGACCCCGTCGAACATGACCGCCACCAGATCGCTGGGTTCCTCGTGCATCAGGTAGCGCAGGACCGCGCCCCAGCGGCGCTCACGACGGATGTGGAGCTCGACCCACGCCTCGTGCTCGCTCTCGGGGCAACCGTCGATCGCCTTGATCTCCATCTCCATGTCGAGCATCTCTTTGGGGTTGAACTCCTCCAGCGCCTGGAGCCTTTGAAACAACCCCGGGGGATGACAGCCGAGCCGCAGTTGGCGCCACGGCATCATCCCGCCCGGCACCAGGGCTCCGGTCACCGGCGGCGCCGGGAACATGAGCGGGAAGTTGACCGAGATGACCCGCTGGCCGCTATCGCTGGCCAGGCTCCAGATCGTCGAGGACCGCACGTCCATCGAGCTGGTGAACGAGAAGTAGATGCTTCCCGGCTCCTCCTTCTGGAAGAAGTCGAACACGCCGTGTTGACCGGGATGCTTGCCGGTGACCAGCGAGGTCCACGCCGGGGGCGTGAGCGGAGGCATGATCGAGCGCAACACCGCGCTCGTTCCCCGCTCGAGGAACTCGCCGAGAAACGGCATCACGCCCCGTTTGATGTACGGATTCAGCACCGTGTAGGTCGCTCCGTCCAAACCGATGAGTAGCGTCGGAGCCAACGTCACACCCCCTCGCGGATCGGCTGGCGGTGCCGGCACACGAAGTCGACGAGCTCAGCCACGCTCACATCGCGCACGTCCACCGGGCGCTGCGCGATCTCGTCGAAGTACTCCGGAAACGGCAGCCGCCCGTACTGCTGCTGAATCATCGTCGACAACACGACGATGTCCAGCGACTCGAGTCCGAGGTCGGCGATGAAGTAGGTCTCGGGCGTGATCTCGCCCTCGTATTCCCAGTCGCCCTTCAGCTCGTCCAGCAGCTCGAGCAGCCCGGCCAGCACCTCTGGATCACTCTTCGTCACCCGCGCACCGTCCCTTCCTCGCCAATCGTCGTCGCGACGAGCAGAGCCTCCTCGCGCGATGTGTGGACCACGATTCGCCGGTCGCCCAGGTCGACCAGCACCTGCTTTGCCTCGAAGTCGATGGAGGCCACCCGCGGGACGTCTGGCCCGGCCAGAACCCCGTTACCGCTGGCCTTGCCGACGGCCTCCTTGGCACACCAGCAGCGCACCAACCACTCGTCGAGGTCTGGTTCGGGGATCCCGTCGAGCGCTCTCCGCTCCATGTCCGTCAGCGCGGCCTGCGCAAATCCGGCCGGACGGGCGCTCGCCAGCTCGACGTCGATTCCGATCGCGGGGGTCGCCCCATCGGCGACCAGGGCCGCCAGCGCCACCGTTTCGCCGCGAGTGTGGGCGAGCGAGACGATCGGCACCAGGCCGTCGACGCCGGGCGGCGCCTCGACCACCGGCCGCCCGTGGGCGTCGGGAAGGATTTCGATCTCGGCCGGGAGTAAGTCGGCCCCGCCGGCGGCCCGTATCAGCTCGGCGACGGCCTCCTTGGCCGCCGTCCGGGCGCCCAACCACTCGAGCTGCCGAGCCTCGGGTACCGCCAGCGTGTCGAGCAACTCGCGCTCGCGGCGGCCGAGGACCCGGTGAGCCCACACCTGCTTCCACAGTCCGGCGTCTGGTCCGAGACGTGCGTTCAGCCGCCGGCAGGCGACCGCTTTACCCGAGTACGGCGCGGTCGCCGACTCCCAGCGACTGGAGACGCCACCCGCGTCCAGCTGGATCAGCGGCCGGAACCTGGCCGGAAGTTCGAAACGCTTGTCGTCCCAGCCTTGCAGGCGCATACATCCGCGGCCATCGGCGTGGCGGACGTCGATGTCAGAGTGCACGAGCTGCTCGCCCTCCAGCTCGATCGCCGCTCGGCAGGTGAGCAGCTCGCCCGGCGGCGGCGGCGCTTCGAACAGATCCAACGCGGCGAGCCGGAAGGGGAACACGACGTTCGCCCGCTCGAGCAGGTCGCCGGCCCAGAACCCGACCACCTGGCCCATCGCGTCGAGCACGACCGGGTCGAGCACGAAGTCCGGAGCCGGCTCTCCGGCCAGCAGAGCGCCGCGAGGCAGGACCCTCAACGTCGCCTCGGCACCCTCCGGCGCGACGCGGTCGACGGACTCGACGCCCTGCCACAGCGGCTGATGGAACATCGCCTCGCGATACAGGTCGGCCGGGGCCCAGCGGCATGGACGGCCCTCCTCGAGCGGCAGGTCGATCGGCGCGAACGGGGGATAGCGCGCGGCGAGCAGCACCGTTCCTTCGACTACCGGCCCCGCGGCGCCGTCGTTCGCCGGCTCGTGCAGCTCGACGCGGACCCGTTCGCCCGTGCCGTCGCCGGCCAGACGGCGCGCCCGCACCTCGATCTCGCCCGGCGGGTCGGACACGGTCAGCCACCGGTGCGCGCGGACGTCGCGCAGGCCGGTGACGACCAGCCCGGGCAGCAGGCAGTCGGCGGCCTCGGCGAGGATCTCGATGCTCATCGCCAGCGGCATCACGGACAGTGGAGCCAGCTCGGGGTCGAGTCGCGACACGGACCGCCCGAGCGTGTGGTGGCGCAGGTAGAGATCCTGATTGGGGTCGAGCGGACGGCGGGCGCGCAAGCTGACCTCGGGCTCCCACTCCACGATCGTCCCGATCAGCGGCCGCCCCGCTTGTGCAACCGCCACGCCGACCGCGCCGCTGAGGTAGGCCTGCATCACCTCGGCCCCGGTCTCGAGAAAGCGCTCCATCGTCTCGAGGTGGGCGGCGACGGCGGCCGTCACGGCGTCCGGGGGCTCGGCCGGCAGGGGTGCGGCCGGAGCCGCGACTGGGGGGGCACTGCCGTTTCCGTTCGTCGGTGCCGTTTCGGCTGGCCGCAGGCCCCGCAGCCGCTCGATCGCCTGATCGGAGAGCTTCAACATCGGCCAGCCGATCGACAGCGAGATCTGGTTCGCGGCCGCTGGCGCCGGTGGGGCGTCGGTACTCCGCCAGTCGATCTGCCTTTGCCGGCGATGCTCGAACAGGTAGCTGGGGTCGACGTCGATCAGGTGGGCCGCGAGCAGCCCGACCAGATGGTTCAGTGAGGTGACGCTCGAGCGGCGCCGGTTGTCTGCCGCCACGGCACAGAACGGCCGCCCGCGGAGGATGTCCTGGATGAACGAGGTCATGTTGCCGCGCGGTCCCACCTCGACGAACACGCGGGCGCCGTCGTCGTGCAGCGCCTCGATCGTCTCGCGGAAGCGGACCGGACTCGTCCAGTGCTCGACGAGCAGATCGCGGATCGCCCCGGGCGCGCTCGGATAGGGGGCGGCGGTGGTGCACGACCACAAACCGGCTCGGGGCGTCCGCACCGGTAGGTCCGCGAAGACCGCGCGGAGATCCTCGGCGAAGGGCGCGAACAACGGCGTGTGGACGGCGCGGTCGTAGGGCAGTTGCTCGCACATCAACCCCGCCCCGGTGGCGATCTGCCGCGCGCGACCGATTGGCTCGGCATCGCCGACCAGCACGGCCTGGTGGGGACAGTTGTCCATGGCCAGATACAGCTCGCCGCCCGCCTGATCGGCGATCTCGCGCGCCTGCTCCGCGCCGGCCCCGACGGCCAACAGCAGCGCGCCGGGGACCTCGTGTCGCGAGGCGGCGTCGGCGTAGGCCGCGTTCAGGCCGTGGCAGAAGCGGGCCAGGTCCGCGTCGTCCTCGAGGTCGAGCGCGCCGGCGGCCATCGCGGCGTAGTGCTCGCCGGTGCTGTGGCCGAGGATCGCGTCGATGCGGGGGATCAGCCGGCCCACCACCGCGTGCGCGGCGGCGTTGGCGGTCAGCACCGACTCGACCGCCATGTCGAGGTCCATCAGCCGGGCCTCGGTCCGCGCGCGCTCCTCGTCCGAGAACGCGGGACGCGGGAACACCCAATCGCTTAGCCGATGGCCACGCGGGTGGTCCGCGTAGAGCCGGTCGATCCGATCGAACACGGCCCGCGCGTCCGGGAATTGGAGACACATATCGCTGAGCATGTTGGGGTACTGGGCGCCCTCCCCGGGGAACACCAGCACGACCTTGACCTCGGGCCCGAACGGTTCGCGCTCGTAGTAGATCCCGCCGACGGCTCGGATCCTCCGGCAGTTGGGATCGCGCAGCTTGTCGATCGCGAAGGCGAGCTTCTCCCTGAGGTCATCGAGCGAGCTGGCGACGACGCTCAGCCTTCGCGGCTGCCCGCTCTCGCCCAACGACTGGTTGAGGCTCGAGGCGAGCTCGGCCAGCGTGAACCGCGGATCGCCGGCCAGCGTCTGCTCGAGCGCGATCGCCTGCTCCAGCAGCGCCGGCGGCGAGAGCGCCTCGAGGATGCAGACTTCGCTCTCCCACGCCGGCCGGTGGGCGCCGTCGAAGGCGCCGTCGGATTCCTCGAGCACGGCGTGCGCGTTGATGCCTCCGAACCCGAATGCGTTGATCCCGGCGCGACGGGGCTCGGAGCCCCCATGGATCCACGGCCGGGTTTCGGTGTTGAGATAGAACGGCGTGCGCTCCAGCCCGAGCTTGGGGTTGGGCTCGTCGCAGTGCAGCGTCGGCGGCAGGACGCGGTGGTACAGGGCCAGGGCGACCTTGATCAGGCTGGCGACTCCGGCCGCGGGAATCGTGTGGCTGATCATCGACTTGACGCTCCCCATGGCGCAGCGGGGCAGGGCCTCGCCCCGCTCGCCGAACACCCGCGTCAGCGCCTGCACCTCGACCACGTCCCCGACCGGGGTGCCGGTCCCGTGCGCTTCGACCAGTCCGATGGTGAGCGGCGAGACGCCGGCTTGCGCGTAGGCGCGCCGCAGCGCCAGCTCCTCGCCCTCCACGCGGGGGGCCATCACGCTCGCCCCGCGCCCATCGCTCGAGACGCCGACGCCGCGGATCACGGCGTACACGCGGTCTCCGTCGCGGACCGCATCGTCGAGACGCTTGAGGACGACGATCCCGATCCCCTCGCCGAGCAGCGTCCCATCGGCGTCCTTGTCGAATGCCCGCAGCTGCTCTCGCCGCGACAGCGCGCCGAGCCGGCAGAACAGGTTCAGCGTCGCCACCGGCATCCAGACCTGCGAGCCGCCGGCCAGCGCGAGGTCGCAATCGCCGGCCTCCAGGTCGCGGGCGGCGTGCTGGATCGCGACCAGCGAGGAGGCGCAGGCGGCGTCGACCGTGTAGGCCGCGCCCATCAGATCGAGCCGGTTGGCGATCCGGCCGACGATGATGTTCGGGATCAGCCCGGGCACGGTCTCCGGACCGAGCGGGGGAACCGTCTGGAGGAGCTCGTCGCGCAGCGCGGCCAGCTCCGCCTCGGAGTGCTCTGGGTGAAGGCGCCGGATCAACTCGATGGTCTGGCCGACCACCAGCCCCCGCTGGACCGCGATCGCGTTGCCCCCGTTCAGGTAGGTGCCCTTGCCCAGCACGATCTCCGTCCGGGCACGGATCTCCTCCGCCAGGTCGGTCGCGCCGGCATCGGCGAGCGCGGCGGAGGCAACGCGGAGGGCCAGCCACTGGTCGGGCTCGCCACCGACCGCCACCGGGGGGATCCCGAAGGCCAGCGGGTCGAACTCCGCCAGCGCGCCCAGGTACCCGCCGCGCTTGCAGTAGGTGCGGTCCTGATCGCCGAATTCCGGGTCGTAGTAGACGGCCGGATCCCACGAGGCGAGCGGTGGGTCGGACGTCGCGTCTACCTTGCCGAGGATGTTCCGCCAGTAGGCGTCTACGTCGGGCGCCCCCGGGAACAGGCAGGCCATGCCGGTGATCGCGATGCCCGGCTTCGCGCTCACGACGGCGCCGCCGATAACCGGTTCAACGCCTGTGAACCGACGCCGACGACATCGGCGAGGATCGCCAGCGGTCGTCCGTCGGCGCCGTAGAACCAATGGTCGGCGCGGTACAGCGGGGGCGCGCTGCCTGGGCTGAGCCGCAGCTCGTGGCGGACGAGCTCGCCGGGACGGGGATCGCTCAGCCGCCCGTAGCTGCCGATCTCGGCGGGCAACAGCGTGACATCCCATCGCAACCTCGCCCACAACACCTGAACCTGAAGGGCGCTGTCGAGCAGCACGGGATCGAGCAGCCATCCGCCACCGGCCGCTCCGGCCACACACGCCTCGGGCGTCGACGGCCGCAGCTGCGCGGTCGACCCGCGATCGTCCATGCCGTCGATGGCCGCGATCCCGTGGAACAGCGGACCGTGGAACAGCAACTCGCGGTAGGCATCCGCGACACCCATCGGGAACGGGGGCAGGTCGGGGAGATCAACGGGGACCTCGGGGTCCGGCGGCGGTTCGCCGCCGCCGAGGAGGACGCGTGCGCGGTAGTGAGGCCGGGGGTCGTCGGGTGCCGCGATCGTCACGTCCACGTCTTCGTCGTCGGGATCTGGCCTCAGCGTGACGATGACCCTGGCCTGCCCCGGGTCGGGCACGATGATCCCCTTCAGCAGCCGGATGCGCTCCAGCCCGCTGACCTCGCGCTCCCGACCGACGATCGTCGCGCTCTCGGCCATCAGCTCCATCGCGACAGCGAACGGCAACACCGGGTGGCCGTCGACCCGGTGGTCGCCGAGGTACAGGTCGTGTTGAAGGTCGAAGTTGCGTACCAGCTGGGCAGCGCCGTCGGCCGCGGACGAGACGCGCCAGGCTCGGGCGAGGAGGGGGAGACGGCCCAGATCGTCCGCGGGTTCCCCGGCGGCATCGGGGGCGTCGGGTGTCGGACCCGTGGGGGCGGTGAGGACGGTGGGGACGGTGCCGACGGTCGGGACGGTGGGGACGGCGTTCAGCGCGGCCCCGATTACCAGCTCGGCTTCGCCCTTATCGCCCCGCGCCAGCTCATCGCACAGCAAGCGGCGGCCGGTGGGGGGATCAATCAGGGTGACGCCGCGCCGGGTGAATTCCTGCTCGAGCGCCTGCGAGACCATCCCGGTTCCCCGCCACGGACCCCAGTCGATCGCCACCACCCGAGCCTCCCACCGGCGATCGAGCTCGTGCGCGAGTCCTGCCAGCACTTCGCTGGCGGCGGCGTAGTCGGCCTGGCCGCGATTGCCGAAGCGGCCCGAGACCGAACTGAACATGACCAGAAACCGCAGCTGCTCTGGCCGGAGGCGGTCGGCCAACGTGTAGGCCGACCCCGCCTTGACCGCGAGGACGCGCTCGAGCGAGTCGGGTCGCTTGTCGGCCACCAGCCGGTCCTCGATCAGCCCCGCGCCATGGATCACCCCGTCGATCCGACCGTACTGCTCGTAGACGCCGTCGATCACCGACGCGAAGGCGTCGCCGTCGGACACGTCGCATTCCACGTAGTCGACCCGCGCGCCCGCCGCGCGCAGCCGGGCGAGGTTGGCGCGCACCTCCCGGCCGCGGAGGATGGACTGACAGTCCTGCTCCACCAAGGCCGGCGTCAGCGGCGCCCCGGCTTGCCGGCGGGCCTCGATCAGTCCCTGACGGAGGTCCGCCACCGTCGCCAGCGCGGCGGTCTCCGACGGTTCGTCGGTGAGCGGCGTGCGCCCGACGAGCACCAGCTGCGGACGGTGGAGCTCGGCCAGCGCGACCGCGACCTCGGCGGTGATGCCGCGCGCTCCCCCGGTGATCAGCACCACGGAGTCTGGTTGGAGCCAATCCGTCGCCGGGCGATCGCCCAGCGGCGCCGCCTGGACCGCCAGCTGCGTCCGCGCCCGATCCCGGTAGCCGACCTCGACCAGGTCGTCGGCCGCCAGCAGTTCAGCCACGATCCGAGGCGCGCTCTCGCCGCCGGCGCCGTCGAGGTCGACCGCCTTGACGCGTACCGAAGGCCACTCCTGGGCCAGGGTCTTCAGGAATCCACTCAGGGATCGGTGCCCGACCAACCCGTCGCGGGACGGCGCATCGACTCCGAACGCACCGCCGAGCCGGGTCACCGCGAGCACGGCGGCGCCCCCCGACCGGGCGGCCGTCTCGAGTTGACCGTGAACGGCCTGAGCCAGCGCAAACAGCGTCTCGAGGCCACCGTAAAGCTCGCCCTCGGCCGCCAGGTGGATGAGCGCCTTGACGCCTCCGTGCGCCGACTCGAGCGACTCGGCGAGTTCGGCCGCGTGGGCCGCCGGCGCCTCGCGGGGTACCAACACGACATCGCCATGCGCCGCCAGCGCATCGGCGAGGCTCTCGCCCAGTCCCGTCCCGTCGTCCCTGATCAGGATCGCGCCGCCGGCGGCCAGGCCGGCCGTGGCGGCGACCACGGGAGCGCTCGCAGGGGTCACGACGAACCGGCCGATGCGCTCCGTGTCGGCCGGTCGTGGTTCAAAAGACGCCGGCTCCGGCTGCGGCGTCGCGGGGGCCTGCCGCGTCGTGATGGCGAACCCGGCCTCGAGCACGGCGATCACCTCGAGCAAGGTCCGGCTCGCCGCCAGCTCCTCCATGTCGAACGCCTCCCGCGCCCGCTCGTCGAGCGTCTGGGTGAACATGCCGGCGATCTCGACCCGTTTGATCGAGTCGATGCCCAGATCGCCCTCCATGTCGGCGTCCAGCGCGAGCATCTCGACCGGATACCCGGTGCGATCGCTCACCACCAACAGCAACCGCTGTTCGATCTCCGCCCGCGAGGGTGGTGCCGACGGACCGCCTGGAGCCGCGGGGGCCGGGATCCCGGGCCCCAGGGTCCCGTCGGCACCCCCGAGGGCGCCGTCGGAGCTTGGAGACACGGCCGGGAACGCGGTCACCGCCGCTGGCAGAGTTGCGATCGGTCGCGCCGGCCCCGGCACCTGGGGTGAGCGGGGTGCCAGCATGGGCGGCCCGACTCCAGCCGCGCCGGCTCGCGCCGCCCCGAGATACCCGAGCATCACGTCGCGCTGGGTCTCGAGGAACTGCTGCATCACGCGCTGGTAGTGGTTCATCACTCCCGCGACGTGATCCCCCGGTGGCCCGAGCGACGCGATCGCCGTGCCGGGCGGATCATGACCATTGAACACGCTTACCGGTGCGGGATCCGGGGCCGGGGCGGCGGCGATCGGTAGCTCGGCGCCGTTAGTGCTGGTACTCGTCACGAGTGGTTCCTCCAGTTCGGTGCTGGGACTCCCAACCACTTCACCCCGCTGGTCGGCCGGGCGTGCGCCGCCACCGTCGACCAGCCATATGCCGGGTGCCGTTGGTGAGGGCTCCCGGTGGGGGAGCCGTTCGAGTTGCAGGCGAGACGCGTCGCGTCCGCGGAGAAGCCGCTCCGGGCGCAGCGGCACGCCCTCAGCGGCGAGTGCGGCGATCGCATCCACGAACGCCCGCAGTCCGGACCGTCCCGGTCGATCGACCGGGACCGCAAGGTGAGCGCGTTCGCCGAGGATCTGGTCGGTGAGCCCGCTGAGCACGGCCCGGGGTCCTACCTCGACAAACACCCGAGCGCCCGCGTCGTACATCGACTCGATCTCCCGCACGAACTGGACCGGCTCGACGAGCTGGCGCCGCAGGAGCGCGACGATCGCCGCGGGGTCTGAGTCGTGGCCGGCGCCCGTCGTGTTCGAATACACGGGGATGCGCGGGGCCCGAAGCGCGGCGCGCTTGAGCGTGGAGGCGAACCGTCGCTGGGCGCCGGCGACGTGCGGCGAATGGAAGGCGCACGCCACCGGCAGCAGACGGCCGCGAATCTCCCGCCCGTTACACCACGCGATCGCCGCCTCGACTCGGCCACGCGGACCCGAGATCACCGTTTGCTCCGGCGTGTTGAGGTTCGCCGCGACCACGCCGCCGTCCTCGAATAGCGGCGCGAGCACATCGGGTGCCGCGTCGACCGCTGCCATCGCTCCCGACTCGCCTGCCGCCGCCTCGCCCATGAACCGTCCGCGAGCTTCTGAGAGGACGAGAAGCTGGTCGTGGTCGAGGGCCCCGGCCGCCGCCAGGGCGACGAATTCGCCGTAGCTATGGCCGGCCGTCATGGCCGGCTCGACTCCGAGGGCCGCCAGCACGGCGAGGTACGCCAGCTCCGTCGCGCCCAGGGCCGCCTGGGCGACATGGGTGTCGGTGAGCTCGCGCTGGCGTTGGCGCGTCTGCTCATCGCCGAACGACGGCGGGGGGAAGATGTAGCGGCTGAGCGGCTGCGGGTATCGCTTGGCGAGGACGCGATCGGCGAGCTCGTAGGCCGCCCGCGCCTCGGGGAAGGCGATCGTCAGCTCGCGGCCCATGTCCACCGTCTGCGAGCCCTGGCCGGGGAAGACGAACGCCACCGCCCCGCCTGGCGCGAGCGGACGTTCCGCCCAATGGACACCGGCCGGGCCGTGCAGCCGGTCAGCGTTCCCGGCCAGCAGCTGGCGGGCGACGTCCAGCTTGCCCGGCAGATCCTCGATCGACTCTACGACCAGCGCGAGGCACGCGCGCTCCGGCGCGGGGGGCGGCGCTTGCAGCGCGAGCGTGAGCGCGAGGTCGGACAGCCGCGGGGCCGCGCCCTGCTGGAGGGCGGTCGCCAGCGCGCCGACGGCGGCGGCGATTTCGGCGCGTGTCCCGCGCCACAGCAGCAGCTCGGCCGGCCAGCGAGGCAGCGCCCCCTCGGGGTCGCGGAGATATCCGTTGGTGTACTCCTCGAGCACGATGTGGAAGTCGGTGCCGCCGAAGCCGAAGGCGCTGACCGCGGCCCGGCGAGGGTGGCGCGCGCCGCCGGTCAGCCAGGGCCGGGCTTCGGTGTTGACGTAAAACGGGCTCTCGGGGAAGTTCGCCCCCGGGTTGGGTTCGGTCACGCCGAGGGTGGGCGGCAGCACGCCGTGGTGCAGCGCCAGCGCTGCCTTGATCAGACCCGCCACCCCGGCGGTCGCCTTGGTATGCCCGATCATCGACTTGACCGAGCCGATCGCGCACCACTGGTGCTCGGAGCCGTGCTCGGCGAACACGGTCGAGAGCGCCTTGGCCTCCGCGCTGTCGCCGGCCACGGTGCCGGTGCCGTGGGCCTCGACCAGGCCGACCGTGGCGGGCGAGAATCTGGCCTGGGCGTAGGCGCGCCGCAGGGCGCGCATCTGGCCCTCGGGCCGAGGCGCGGTCAGGCTCCGGTCGCGGCCGTCGCTCGAGGCGCCGACGCCGCGGATCACGGCGTAGATGCGATCGCCGTCGCGCTCGGCGTCCTCGAGGCGCTTCAACACGACGGTGGCGAACCCCTCGCTGATCGCGATCCCGTCGGCCGTCGCATCGAACGGGCGGCAGCGACCCCGCGGCGAGAGGGCGTGGGTCTTGGCGAAGCACAGGTAGGCGAAGGCGTTCTGGATCGCATCGACGCCGCCGGCCAGGACCACGTCGCTGGTCCCCATCTGCAGCTCGCGGGCGGCCAGCCCGATCGCGGCCAGCGATGACGCGCACGCGGCGTCGACGGTGTAGTTGGTGCCACCGAAATCGAGCCGGTTGGCGACCCGCCCCGCGGCGACGTTCATCAGCAGGCCCGCGAAGCTGTCCTCGGTCCATTCCGGCAGCCGTTGGTTGAGCTGGCGCCCGAGGTCCGCGTGGGCGTCGCCCAGCAGCTCGGGTAAGGCCGAGCGGACCGTGTAGCCGACCGCGAGATCGGCGCCCCCGCCACCGGCGCCGAGGATCACCGACGTTCGCTCGCGGTCAAACGGCCGCCGTTCGTAGCCGGCGTCGCGCAACGCCGCCTGGGCGGTGATCAGGGCGAGGAGCTGGAACGGCTCGATCGAGGCCAGCGACTTCGGCGGGAGCCCGAGGGCGAGCGGGCTGAACGAGACCGGCTCGATGAACCCGCCCCAGTGCGAGTAGACCTTGTCGCGGGCGGCCGGGTCGGGGTCGTACATGCGCCGCCAATCCCAGCGCGCAACCGGGATCTCGGTGATCGCGTCGACCTTGCCGAGGATGTTTGACCAGAACGTCGGCAGGTCCGGAGCGCCGGGGAGGATGCAACCGAGTCCGACGATCGCGATCTCGGCCGGCGGTGGCGCGGGCGGCTCGTCGCTCTCCGGGGGCTCGAGCTGCGCGAGCAACTCGCTGCTGCCGGCGCTGACGTCGCGATGCAGCTCGGCGACCGTCGCGACCTGGTCGCGCAACGCGGCCACCTGCCCGATCATGTACATCCCCCGGTCCCACTGCCCGGCGGGGTCGACGTCGATCAGTTTCGAACCGGGCGGCGCGGTGCCGAGATCGGGATCACCATCGCCGTAAGCCGGGTCGCGGTCGAGGCCCTTGCTGGCGATCCGCAGCCGCCCGATGTTCAGCTGTTCGAGCCGCGCCCGGAGCTCATCGGCGGGCAGCCCGTCGCCGCGCAGCCGGCGCTTCTCGGCCGCGAACTGCTCCACGAACGGCGAGTGCAGGCAACGCGTGGCGTGGCCCGGACCACTCTCGAGCAACACCGTGTCGCCCGCGGCGATCGCGGCGTCCTGAAATGCGGGCGTGATCGCCGCGTGTTCGGTGGCTTCGCGCGTGAACAGGTAGGCGGTGCCGAGCAGCACCCCGATCTTGATCCCGCGCTCGCTCGCGGCCGTCGCTGCCGCCGCCACCATCGCGGCCGATCGACCGTCGTGGATCCCGCCGGCGAACAGGATATGGCAGTCGGTGTCGGACGTCGGCAGCTCCGCCAGCAACACCTCGAGCATCGTCTCCCAGAGCACGAAGCTGGTTCGCGGGCCGACGTGCCCGCCGCACTCGCGGCCCTCGAAGACGAAGCGACGCGCTCCTTCGGCCAGGTATAGCTTGAGCAACCCCGGAGACGGGACGTGGAGGTAGGTCGCGATGCCCTCCTGCTCGAGTCGTCGGGCCTGGTCCGGGCGGCCCCCGGCGATCAGCGCAAACTGGGGCCGGTGCGCCCGGACGACCTCGAGCTGCTCGGCCCGCAGCTCCGCCGGCACGAAGCCGAGGACACCGACGCCCCACGGCCGATCGCCCTGCAGCTCACGCGTACGGCGCAGCAGGATGTCCGCCTCGGACGCCCGCATCAGTGCCAGCGCGAGGAACGGCAGCGCCCCGGCCTCGGACACCGCGGCGGCGAACTCGGCGCGATCGCTGACCCGGGTCATCGGCCCCTGGACGATCGGGTAGCGAGTGCCGTGAGAGCTCGCCAGCGGACCACCCTCGGCGAGCGGATTTCCGCGCTCGAGCCCGCGACAGGCTGCGACGATCGCCCCCCGCAGGCCGGCCACGATGCCGGCCACGGTCCCGAACCGCTCGGCCAGCCCGGCGGCGAACGCGGCGTCCTGTCCGATCGGGAGCAGCCGGTCCTCCGGCGGCCCGTCGTCGATCAGCAGCTTGATCCGTTCGCGCCACGCGGCGCGGGACGCAGGGTCGGACCCAACCTGGCGTTCGGACTCGCGGAGCTCGCCGAGGCGCCTGACGTCCGGCCGGGCGTAGACCCGTACCGGCAACCCCGCCTCGCTGCCGAAGGTGGCGGTCTCGCTGCCGTCCATCGCCGCGATCGCGACGCGGACCGGGTCCGGGAGCTGATTCTCTCGCGCCAACCACAGTTGCCCATCGAGGACCGCGCCCGTGGCGCCGGCCGCGTAGGCCGCGGCCACCGTATGCAGCCCGATGCCCCCCTGCACCCACACGGGGAGTGAGAGGATGGCGAGGAGCCGTTGCAAGAGCACAAACGACCCCTCTTCCCCGATCCAGCCGCCTGCCTCGTGGCCCTTGGCGACGATCGCCTCGGCGCCGGCGGCGCCGGCCGCGACGGCCTGGTCCACCGACGTCACCACGGCGAACGTGCGCGGTCGAGCGCCTGCGGGCCGTCGCCCGGCTCGATCCGCCGCCCGCTTGACCAATCGGCTCAGCTGATCGGCGTCGTCGTGGCTGACGAGCAGCGTCTCGAGCCCTCTTGGCTGGGCCGCGAGAACCGCGTCGAGCAGCAGCTCATCGTCTATGAGGGCGCCCCAGCGGCCACCGGTGGCAGCCGACAGGTCGCGGACGCGCTCAACCGCCGGCTCGGGGTGAGCCGTGAACTGAAGATCGACAACACCCCGCACCCCCGCCCGAGCAGCGGCGATTGCGAGCGCCGCGCCGCTCGACAGCGGCGGACACAAAGCCACAAAATCGAACAAAAAAGATCCCCGTCTTGAGGTCCCGCTCTCAAATCTGGCCAAGCCCGCGCGAGAGGTCAAGAACGTTTGCCCAAAAGTGCAGGGAAGATGTGAACCCGCCGTATCCTCCGGCGCACCTCCGAGAGGTGATGACTTGAGCTCTCAGAACTCCGATCGCGGACTGCGGACCGAGGCGCTACGGCTCCTGGCCGATCCACTCGAGAACCGGGGTACCGCGTTCACGCAGGCCGAGCGTTCGCGGCTCGGTCTCGACGGGCTGCTACCGGCGGCTGTCGAGACCCTGGACGAGCAGGTCCTGAGGGCCTATCTCGCGTTCGGAGAGCAGACGAGCGATCTCCTTCGCCATATCAACCTGCGCGCGCTCCAGGACACGAACGAGACGCTGTTCTACCGCCTGCTGGGCGAACACATCGAGGAGATGCTGCCGATCATCTACACGCCGACGGTCGGTCTGGCGTGCGAGCGCTTCAGCGAGATCTACCGCCGGCCGCGCGGTCTATTCATCTCCTATCCCGATCGCCACCGGGTGGGTCGGATCCTGCGCAACCGGCCGCGCGCGGACGTGGACGTAATCGTCGTCACCGACGGCCAGCGCGTGCTCGGATTGGGGGATCAGGGAATCGGTGGGATGGGGATCCCGATCGGCAAGCTTTCGCTGTACACGGCCCTCGGCGGGATCGATCCCTCGCGTACGTTGCCGATCGCCCTCGATGCCGGCACCAACAACGCCGAGCTGCTGGATGACGCCACCTACATCGGATGGCGACATCGCCGCGTCGACGGAGAGGACTACGACGAGTTCATCGATCTCTTCGTCAACGCCGTGTGCGACGAGCTGCCGGACGTGCTGCTCCAGTGGGAGGACTTCGCGACCGAGCACGCGCTGCCGATCCTCGAGCGCTATCGCGACCGCCTGCTGACCTTCAACGACGACATCCAGGGCACCGCCGCCGTGGTCCTGGCGGCGCTGTCGGCGGCCGCGGGCGCTCAAGGCATTCGCCTCCGCGATCAGGTCATCGTGATGGTCGGGGCCGGTTCGGCCGGGACCGGAGCGAGCGAGCAGATCATCCGCGCCATGGTCGCGGACGGCGCCTCCGAGGCGGCCGCGCGTTCGCGCGTGTACCTGCTCGACATCGCCGGTCTGCTGACCACCGATCGCGCGGACCTCGACCCCGTTCAGCGCCGGCTCGCACAGCCGCCCGGGCGCGTGCGATCGAGCTCGGGGGCGGCGCCCGGCTTGCTCGACGTGGTTACCGCGGTTCGCCCCACGGCGCTGATCGGCTTGTCGGCGGCGGCGGGCGCGTTCACGGAGCAGGTCGTCCGCGCGATGGCGGCGAGGCCGACGCGGCCGATCATCATGCCGCTGTCGAATCCGACCAGCCGTAGCGAAGCGCGGCCGCAGGAGCTCTGCGACTGGACCGGTGGTCGAGCCCTGCTCGCGACCGGGTCTCCGTTCCCGCCCGTGCGGGCGGGCGGGCGTGAGTTTCGGGTCGCGCAGTGCAACAACGTGTACGCGTTCCCCGGCATCGGTCTCGGAGTGACGGTTACACGGGCGAACAGAGTCACCGATCGGATGCTCACTGCGGCGGCGACTGCGATCGGTGACGTGGCGCCGATCCGCACCGACCCCGACGGGGCGCTGCTGTCCGATCGTTCGCAGTTGGGAGAGGTGGCGCTGGCGGTGGCGCGAGTGGTGGCCCACGTCGCGGTCGCCGACGGGGTCGCGCCCGAGCTCGACGCCGCCGCGATCGAGCGGGCGATCGAGAACACTCGTTGGCGCCCCGAGTATTCCGTGGGCGACTGACAGCTCGCCGCCGCGACGCTCGTCGTGGGGTTCCGATGCCGGTGTCGATCAGGGGATCGTCAGCATCGCCGCGCTCGTGGCCGGCACACGGACGACATAGTCACCGGAGAGCGGCTTTACACGGGTCGTCTGCCGGGGGCCGTCGAGGCGGCCGGTGTCGGTGCTGGCACCGAACGTCTGACCCCCGAGCGTCAGCCCGTATTGGGTGGTCACGCTCGGCGCCTCGAGCTGTTCGAGCGTGGCTGGACGGGCGGTCTTTCGCCCGCGGATGGCCACTGTCTGCTCATGACTGCCTTCGTTGATCATTACCACCCGGACCGTGCGGTCGCGCCCGCGGGTGGCCCAGGCCTGGATCGGCGAGCTACTCCGCTGGGACAACCGGACCAGATGCGAGCCGGGTGGCGCGGCCTGCGCGAACATCAAGAGGCCGTAGTACTCAGGTTGGACGGACGCCCGCCACCGCCCGTCGACGTGAGTGAAGCTGAACAGGTCGTCGGTCGTCGCCGCCGTGGTCTGGATGTTCACGCCATCGACGTGCACGTCGGCCATCTCGAACAGCGCGCGCAGCGCCCACAGCGCCTCCGCGAACGTCCGGAGAGCGGCAGCCGCCCCGGGACACGGCGTGCTGTTCATCTCGTCAATCCGGATCGGAAGGTGATCGGCGTGGGCCGTCCTCACGAAGGGCGCCGCGCTCTCGGCCAGGCCGTGTGACGCCTTGGCCGACAGCAGGTGAGAGATCGAGGGGTACAGAGCTGAACTCGGGTGCAGACAGTCATACAGCGGATAACGGTGCAGGGTGGCAATTCGCACCGACGGTTCGGCCGGGAAGAAGGCACTCCAGTCGTTCAGCCACCGGGGCCCGCCGAACGCGGGCCCGGCGAGCTTGTAGCGTGGCATCGCGTCGATGATCTTCGTGTATTCGCGCAGGTAGGTGGCGAAATTGAAATTCGGCGGCCGGCCCGGGACCTCGCGGCCGTCGGGTGCGCGATACCAGCCAAAGATGCTGAACAACTCGGGCTCGTTGCCGAGCTCGAGCGCCTCCACGGACGACGTTCCCAGCCTGGTCAGGAGCGCGTGCGCCTCCGCGGCGGCAACCTGGGCGCTGTCCGCCTCGAGGTTGATGCCCATGATCAGATGGGCCCCGAGGTCGCGGGCGAGGGCTCCGGCGACCGCCGCCCAATGGGGTGTCAACCTGAATCTCGCCCCCGCGGGCTTGGCCAGACCATGAACGGGCCACCAGCCCCAGTCGGTGGTGTCACCCCCGATCCGCAGCTCCGGGGCGACTCCGGGTGACAGGTTTCGCACGAGCTGCTCGAACACCGGGTCGATCGCCCGAGGACGGTGACCGGTGTAGTGCGGAAGGGTCTGATACTCGATCCCCAGGCCCAGGAAACCATTGGGAATCACGTGGCCCCAGGCACCGTGTGGCAGTGTCATGACGAGCGTGCCGCGCGGCAGGCGCGCGCGGCGATGCACGACGATCACCGGTGTGGAGGGCGGCGCGATCGGGGTCGCCGGCACGGTCGTCGTGGGGTGGACGACGGGCCGGGAAACCGTGGTCGTAGTCGTGCTCGAGGACGAGACGGGGAGCACCGCGCCGGCGACCACGACGGCGGCCAGCGCCGCGACGGCGAGCACCAGCGCCGTCCCTCGGAGCGGAAAGCGACTCATACCCCTTATGTTCCTCTCCGCGGCCTACCTGTGACATCACCCGAGCCTTGGGGAGTTCTTGCGGTATATCCGCAGTTACTCCCCAAGGCACCCGACGTACAGGCTTCGCGGGTCCGCCGGTTAGGCGGCGCCGCAGAATCCGGCGAGATCGGTCGTCACCGCGACCACTCCGAGGAGGGTGCCGTCGTGATCGACGACCGGGACGCGGAGCGCGTCGGACCCCAGGGCCAGCTGGTGTCCGACGCTCGCCGGGGCGTCGGGCGCGACGGTGGGGCCATCGTGTGCGAGGTCGGACGCGGGGCGATCGGCGTCGGCGGCCTGCGTGAGGTCGGCGGGCGCGAGCGAGCCGACGTAGCGGCCGCCGTCGGCCAGGAAGGCCATCCGCCGGTGCGAGCTTTCGGCGAACCACTCCCGGACGTCGCCTACCGTGGCGGTCGCCGGCAAGGTCGAGAACTGCTTGTGGGTCACTTCGGAGACGGTCAGCTGAGCGGCGTCCCGAACCCAGATTCGCGGCATACGTCGAGAAGCTAGCAAGCCCCGACCCGGGCCCGATCGTTATCGTCGCCTGCCATGGCCGACTCGGCGACATGGGAGGTCCCGCGTGCGACGCTGCACGGCACCAGGCACGCGATCTCGGCGGGGCACCATCTCGCCACGGCGGCCGGGTTTGCCGTGCTCGAGGCGGGCGGCAACGCGGTCGACGCCGGCTGCGCCGCGGGCCTCGCGCTGGGGGTGCTGCACGCGGACGAGGTGAACTTCGCCGGGGTGGCGCCAATCATGATCCGGACCGGGGCGGGTCGGGTGGTGACGATCGACGGCGTCGGCACGTGGCCGAAGGGAATCCCGGCGGATCTGTTCATGCGCGAGCACGGCGCGACAATGCCGATCGGCGTGCTGCGAACGGTGGTTCCGGCCGCGCCGGACGCGTGGATCACCGCGCTGCGGGATTTCGGCACGATGACCTTCGGCGAGATCGCGAGCGCGGCGATCCGTCTGGCGCGCGACGGCTTCGCGGTCGTGGCACAGCTCGCGGAGGGGATCGAGCGGGGGAGACATGGATACGAGCGATGGCCCTCGAGCGCGGCGATCTTCCTGCCACAGGGACGGCCGCCGCGGGTCGGCGAGCGGTTCCTCCAGCGTGACCTGGCGGCGACGATCGAGCATATGGCCGACCGGGAGCGGGCCGCGTCCGGCGACCGACGGGCCGGCCTCGAGGCCGCGCGGGACGCGTTCTACAAAGGTGAGATCGCGCAACGGATCGCCCGGTACCACGCCCAACACGGGAGCTATCTGACCTACGAGGACCTCGCCTCGTTCCGTTGCCGCTACGAGCCGCCCGTGATCACACGGTGGCGGGAGCTCGAGTTGCTCACCTGCGGCCCGTGGTGTCAGGGCCCGATGCTGGCGCAGGCGTTGCTGACCGTCGAGGCGGCCGGCCTGGCGGGCCTCGCACACAACAGCGCCGGCTATGTCCACACCGTCGTCGAGGCGCTCAAGGGCGCGCTGTCGGACCGCGAGCACCACTACGGCGATCCGGCCTTCGTCGAGGTCTACCTCGACCGGCTGTTGTCGCCGGGGCACGCGGCCGCTCGCGCCGCGCTGATCGATCCCGCGCGAGCCGCCGCCGAGCTGCCGCCGCCGCTGTTCGGGGTCGCCCAGCCGCTGCCGAGCCCGCGTCAACTCGACCAGCCGTCGCAGGCCGGCGAACGCGGGACCTCGTACGTGTGCGTGGTCGACCGCTGGGGGACAGCGTTCTCGGCCACCCCGTCGGACGTCTCGGCCACCGCGCCCGTGATCCCGGGCACGGGGATCGTGCCGTCGACTCGCGGATCGCAGTCGCGGCCCGACTTCCGACATCCGTCGGGCGTGGCGCCCGGCAAGCGGCCTCGGTTGACGCCAAATCCCGCGATCGCGGTCCGCGACGACGGTTCCGTGCTGCCGTTCGGCTGCCCGGGGGGCGACGCCCAGGTCCAGGCGATGCTGCAGGTGTTCCTCAACATGTTCCATTTCGGGATGGGGTTGCAGGCGGCGATCAACGCGCCGCGGTTTGCCAGCTGGAGCTTCCCTAACTCGTTCGCCCCCTTCGACTATCTCCCCGGCCGGCTGTCGCTCGAGAGCCGCATCGACCCGGAGGTGATCGACGGGCTGGAACGGCGGGGCCACGACGTCGAGCTGTGGCCGCGGTTCACGCGCGAGGCCGCCGCGGTCGAGGCGATCCTGCTCGACAGATCGACCGGTTTCCTGCATGCGGGCGCGGACCCCCGGCAGCCGGCCAGCGCGATTGTGAGCTGACCGGACCCCGTTTACGCGATGGCCGCAGTCGCCGACCACGCGGGCGCGACGACCGGTGCGTGTGGCGGCCGCGGCGTTGGGAATGCGTCGGGCTATATCTGACTCAGTCCCAACGGGTCGCCCCGCGCGACTTACAGCCAGCCCCGTTCGTCCGCCGTCCGGACCGCCTCGGCGCGGTTGCGGGCACCCACCTTGGCCATGGCGGCCGACAGGTAGTTGCGAACCGTGCCTTCGGACAGGAACAGGCGCTTGGAGATCTCCGACACGGTGATGCCGGGGCGGGCGGCGATCAGCACATCGCGCTCGCGGGCGGTCAGCGGGGACTCGCCGGTCGCCAGCGTGGCGGCGGCGAGCACCGGGTCGACGACGCGCTCGCCCGCCGCCACCCGTCGGATCGCGTCGGCGAGCTGCTCCGGCGGCGCGTCCTTGACCACGAACCCACCCGCGCCGGACTCCATCGCGCGCCGCAGGTAGCCGGGGCGGCCGAACGTGGTCAGGATCAGCGCGCGGCACTCGGGTACCTCCTGCGCCAGCACGCTGGCCGCGGCGAGGCCGTCGATCCCCGGCATCTCGATGTCGAGCAGCGCGACGTCGGCGTGGTGTTCCTTGGCGGCGGCGACCACTTCGTCGCCGCGTCCCACCGTGGCCACCACCTCGAAATCATCCTCCAGCGCGAGCAGCGCCGCGAGGGCGCTGCGTATCAGCCCCTGATCGTCGGCCAGCAGCAGGCGGATCATCACGCGGCCCTTGGTCCCGCCAACGACACGTGCAGCCGCCACCCTCTCGGCTGCAGTGGCCCGGCGTCGACGGTTCCGCCAACCGCGGCAACCCGCTCGCAGAGCCCCGCGAGGCCGTTGCCCGGGTCGCTCGGGCCACCAACGCCGTCGTCGACGATCTCGACCTCGGACGCCGACAGGTGGACCGCGCAGGAGCTGGCGTGGGCGTGCCGGACCACGTTGGTCACACCCTCGCGCACGACCCAGCCGAACAGCTCCTGGTTGGAAGGGTCGACGACGTCGACGGCGCGCGGGAGGTCCGCGACGATGCCGGCAGCGCGCAGAACCTCGCGGCCGGTGGCGAGCTCGCCGACCAGCGTCACATCACGATAGTTGCCGACCGCTGCGCGCACGTCGCTCAGGGACTGTCTCGCCAGCGCCTCGACCTCGGCGATCTCGTCCAGCGCTCGCTGCGGGTCGGTCTTGCCGAGCCGATGCGCGAGGCCGGCCTTGACGGTGATCGTGGTCAGCGAGTGGCCCAACAGGTCGTGCAGGTCTCGTGCGATTCGTGACCGTTCGCTCTCCGCCGTCAGGCGGGCGAGTTCAGCGCGGGCATTCGCCAGCGCGCGGTTGCCTTCGATCACCTTGCTCACGCCAACCGTGACCACGGCGACGATTGGGATCGCCAGCGGCGTGACTTGGTCGAACGAGGTGCCCAGGTCGATGTGCCAGGACGGAATCACCGCGGGGACGATCAGCGCCGCCAGCGCCAGCGCGATCACGACGGGAACCGCGCGCACGCCGAGCAGAGCGACCGCCATCACCGTGAGGTAAAGACACATCACGAATGCCGCGGCGTGCGCGAACGGCAGCTCGGCGACGAACAAGGCAAACAGCAGGACCCACACCACCACCACCTGCGTGGTCGTCGCCCGCCGCGACCGCCACACCATGACCAGGTAGATGACGACGTAGACGGCGAGGATCGCGTAACCGATGACCGCGTGCGCGCCGCGGCTGTTGTTCGAGACCGCGACCGCCACAAACAGCAGGTAGACGAGGAACACAACGGGGAGGAGGAACCGGCGCCATCCTTGCGTCCACCTGCGCTGACTTGCTACCCAGTCGGCGTCATCCGGACTGTACGGCTGGACTTCGGGATTCACGTCTGTCGATCGTACTCGTGGGTGGACGGGGTCAGACGCGGCTCGTGTCGCGCCGGTAGACGAGCACGGCGATCGGGGCAAGAACGGCGGTCCAGATCGCGATCACGACCCACCCCTCAGCCGGCCAGCTGCCTCCGCCCAGCGCGGTCTTCCCAGCTTGCACGAGCCAGTACGAGGGGAGCGCCTTCATGACTTCGAACAGCGGGCCCGAGGTCGCGACCAGGAACCCGTAGGCGCCGCCCAGGAGGGCGAACAGGGTGACCACCCCGCCCACCGCGGGGGCCAGGGAATCGGGGGTCAGCAGATGGCCGAGGACGAGGCCGAGCAGGGCGATGGGAACCAGGCCGATGAGCAGCAGGCCGGTCACGGTCAGCCACTCGCCGGCGGAGAGCCGGACGCCGAGCGCGGTCCCGGCCAAGAACATGGCGGCGATCGTGATCAGCGCCATCAGGTACCCGCACACCACCTTGGCGGAGAAGTAGGCGCCGGTGGTCAGAGGAGTGATCCGCAGCTGCCGGGTCCACCCGACCGAGCGCTCGGCGGCGATCCGCGCTCCGTTGGAGACGACCGCGATCATCGTGCCCATCACGGCCATGCCGGTCATGAAGTAGAGGGGAAATGCGATGCCGTCGAACGTGTGATGGCGCTGTGGTCCCGCCACCGTGAAGAACAGGATCAGCGGCCACGCGAGGGTGAAGAAGACGAACCGCAGGTTGCGGAAGTTGCCGAGCACCTCGTAGCGGAGATAGGTCGAGCCGGTCATCGGACCTCCATGGGCTGGTTTCGTGTGTTTTCGCTGTCATCGGCGGTGAGCGCGAGGAACGCCTCCTCGAGTCCGGCGGCGTGGGCTTCGACATCCCGCGCGGCCGGGAACTGGTTGAGCAAGCCGCGCAGGGCCGCCTCGGCGTCGGAGCACGTGAGCGTCACGGAAGCGCCGTGCCGCTCGGCGGTGATCACGCCGTCGAGCTCCTCGAGCCGCGCGGGGTCGACGTCGGGCAGCGTCGCGCGGATCGTCCGCGCGCCTACCCTGGCCTTGATCTCGGTCGCGGGGCCGTCGGCGACGATTTGACCCCGCGCGAGCAGCACGATGCGGTCGGCGAAGGCGTCGGCCTCCTCGAGGTAGTGGGTGGCGAAGACGATCGTCTTGCCCTGCGCCGCCACGGCGCGCATCGAGGCCCAGAAGTCGCGCCGGCCTTCGACGTCGAGGGCCGCGGTCGGCTCGTCGAGGAGCAGGAGGTCAGGGTTGGCGACCAGCGCGATCGCGAAGCGCACCCGTTGCGTCTGGCCCCCGGAGAGCTTCCCGGCGCGGCGCTCGGCGAACGCCGCGGCGCCGGTCAGCTCCAGCACCTCGTCGACCGGGAGCGGATTGGGATACAGGGAAGCGACCATCGTGATCAGCTCGCGGACCCGTAGAAACTGGACCAACGAGCCGGTCTGGAGCATTCCGCCGACCACGCCGGCCGCGACGGCCTCGGTTGGAGACATTCCGAACAGCGACACGTTGCCCGAGTCCGGCTGCGTGAGACCGAGCACCATGTCGATCGTGGTCGACTTTCCGGCTCCGTTCGGACCGAGTAGCGCGACGGTCTCGCCCGGCGCCACCATCAGATCGATCGACCGGACGGCGTGCAGGTTCCCGTACGACTTGGAGAGATGAGAAAGCACTATCCCACCATGTGAATCAGTGACAGTGTTCATGCCGTGAGGTTGACACCGGACGGGCTCTCCGGCTAGTGCCGGGCCTCACCAATCCGACGTGACAAATGTCAGAAAGCGAGCCCCACGGCGGCTTGGGCCTGCGCTGGCCAGAACTACAGGGCCGAGAACGCCCGCCGGGCGCGGATCCGTGGTAGGTTCAGCGCCTTGGTCTGGGCGGTGCGTCTCGCGGCTGGATCGGTACTCGCGATGTGCCTGCTGACCGTGGGGGCCGGCGGCGGCGATGCGCGTCCGCGCGTCTCGCCCGCGGTGGGGTCGCACGCCGGGCCGTGCGGGATTCACATCCCGGTGAGCACGATCCCCCGGCACGTCGCGGTATACCGCGACGGACGCCGGGTGACCGCCCGGGCCCCGTCCAGACGACGGACATCGGGTCCCGCCGGTACGGGTCAGTCCCTGTATCTCCAGGTCGGCGATGTCATCCGCGTCAACCGGCCCGCGACCTTCAGGTTCGAATTCCTCGGCAACCACTACCGCTTGCGTCATGCCGTGGTCAGGTTGGTCTGTCGGCGGCTGTTGCTGGACCCGAACATCAGGCCGCCGACGCGGACGGTGGTGGCACTCGAGCTTCAAGCCGGTCAGGTAGAGGTGGGCGTACACGGGGTGCTGCCGCGCCACGCGCTCGTCTTGTCCGAAGAGATGATGGCCCTGACAGCCAGCCGCCGCGCTTCGTTCGTGGTGGAGCGCGACCCGGTCACGCGGCGGACGCGGGCGTGGACGCTGAACGCACCGATCTTCGCGGCCCTCCCGTCTCACCAGCGGGTCCGGATCGAGTCGGAGATCAGCTACACGGCGATCTCCGACCGCGCCGGGCTGCGGCTCGACATCTGGCCGTTCTCGATTTCTCGTTGGCAACGTCCGACGCGGCCAGCGGACGGGCTGGTGCCGTTCTGGGACGACGGCCAACAATGCTCGGTCGGCTGTCAAGCGCCCGGGGCGATCCCGGGGTGGCCGATCGAGCCGTTTCACACGCAGCACGCCATTCGCGCCGCGATAAACGAGCTGCGACCGTCGGGGCCGCACGTTGCGGTCGACATCGAAGCCGCCAACTTCGCGCCCGTGTACGCGATCCAGTCGGGGTACGCCAGCATTCGCTACATGGACACCGCCGACGTGAACGTCGACGTGGGGAATTTCGACTACTGGCACATCCATCCCACCGTGTATGACGGTCAGTACGTCGTGGCATATCGGACCGAGCTTGGCTGGGTGCTGTACAACGAACGGCACGTGGCGTTCTCCGAGCTCGGTCCCCAGGGCCAGTACATCAACCCGCTGCGTCCCGGCGGATCGTTGCTTCCGTACACGGACACGATTGCCCCGGTGATCGGCGTCCCCCAGGTGTATTCGGACGGTCGGGTGACCGTCGGCGCGTTCGATCCCCAAAGTTTCGTCAACCCGGACACGACCTACGAGACGCCGGTGCTGGCGCCCGCCGCCCTCGCCTGGCGGCTGTACAACGCCCGCGGAGCGGACCTGACCGGGCTCCAATGGGCACTCCGGGGTTCCCAGGTCTATCCCCCTGACCTGCAGGGCGTCTTCTACGCGCCCGGTGCGATGAATCCTGGCTACGACTGTTTCGCGTCAAAGCGCCGCTGCATTCCCAACTGGGTGTACTGGCTTGCCGGCGGGCTGACCGAGCCTCTGCCCGTGGCCAGCCTGCCTCGCGGCCGCTATCGCCTCACCGTATACGCGTGGGACTGGACCGGGAATACCTCGGCGGTCGACGACTGGTTCACGGTCCCGCTCGCGCACGCGGCGAGCGCGCCGTTTGGCCCGCTCGACGCCCAGTACGACCCGTAGTCGCGTCGAAAAGAGTTGGGAAGAAACATGTCGGTAAGCGCGTCCCTAGTCGTAAGCACCTACCACTGAAGGGAGCCGAATACGTCTGGACAGGAGCCGCCGGCGGCGTGCAGATCACCAACACCAATGGTGTAGGAGTGTGTGAGGAGCGTCGTGGGCCCGTGCGAATCTGGGGTCGGAAACGTAGCCGGGCCAGGCGTCAGCTCTCAGAGTGAATAGAGCCTCGGGATATCGCCGAGGCAAAGCTGGTACTCACGCGCGTCTGCGCATGGGCCAGTGTGCTACGGCGGGTGACAGTTTCATCCGCCGCGTGACTTGCCGCGCCGATACATGAGTCTCAGATAGAACTGATTCGCTGAAACGGACAGATAGGAGAAGGCATGAGTAGCGAGATGTCGGAGCTGTCAAACGGACAAGTCGACCGTGGAATCGACGAGCCGGGAGGCCTTGAGTCAAGAACCAGCCGTCGGTCATTTTTGGCCGCCGGAGCCAGCGTGGCCGCGGCCGGCGCGGGCGCTGGCCTCGTGCTGGATGCGCCGATCGCCTACGCGCGCCGGATGGGCTCCCGGCATGGAGGCCGGCTCTCAGAGGGGGACGAGGCGCTCCTCCGGTTCGTCGCCGCGGCCGAAATCCTCGAGACCGATTTCTGGCAGCAGTACAACGAACTGGGCGGGATTCAGGACAGCATCGTTCCGGGCGGAAGTGGTAACAAGGCTTACACCGCCGCCATTTCGGTCCTCGACGAAGACATGCCGCAGTACATCCACGACAACACCCGTGACGAGTTCAGCCACTTCACCTTCCTCAATGCCTACCTTGAGTCGCGCGGTGGTCGGCCGGTCAATCTAGAGCCTTTCCGCACACTCCCCAGCAGTAAGGCGACAGGGGCGCAGCAGATCATGCGGCTCACCAACCTGATGCAGTTGACGGTCGATACGACGTGGTGGACGCGGTACCGAAGCACGAGTAAGAATCCCGACTTCGGCGACACCTTCCCGCCCGCCGTTCCGGGTCTACTCAAGGGACAGTTTCCTGCTATTCCGAGATCGGACGCCGACCTCACGCCGAAAAAGCACTTGCAGGCGATCGCTAACACGGCGGGGTTCCACTTCGCGACGATCGAGCAGGGCGGCAACAGCCTCTATATGGAATTCGCCCAGCGGGCGAGCGATCCGGAGGTGCTGCGCGTGCTGCTGAGCATCGGGCCGACCGAGACCATGCACTTTCAGACCTGGAGCGACAAGGCGGGCAACGCCCCGCCCCTGACCGATCCAACCAACGGTCTCGTTTTCCCGGATCTCAACTCGCCCCCGTTCGGCGGGCCACTGTTCCAGACCAACCTGATCATGCCGGCGCCGACGATCTTCCTCAACCGAGCGCTTCCCAAGTGCTCGATCATCCGCCCGACCGAGACTCAGGGCGCGGCGATCGGCGCGCTGGAGTTCCTGACCGCCGACGGTCTGTTCCGCGGCCAGTCGAAGGAGTTCTTCCGCTTCATGGAGCGGCTCGCGGTCGCCGCAGATCGGGCGCGGCGCGGCCGCGACCACTAGACGCTGGACAGACGTTCCGGGCACCGATCGTCAGCGGAAGGGGTCGGTGCCCGGTCCGGCCCCTGTACGGCCGGGTCACCGGCCTCGGGCATATCCCCGGGGCGATGAGTCCAGAACCGCGCGACGGTCCGGGGCGGGGTCTCGGCGAGGCCGGGGAACGGCTGCACAACTGGGTGTTCGGCGGGCCCTGGACTTACGACGACGAGACGCGGGGCGAACCGACCGGCGAGGACGCGGCCTGGTTCGCGCAGGCCACGGCGCGGCTCGGGGCGGTCGTCGGCGGCCGTAATACGTACGAGGCGGCCCGGCACTGGGGCGATAAGAGTCCGTGGCCGGTTCCGGCGGCAAGCGACTGTTCGAGGGATTCACGAGGTCGATCGACCTCGAGCAGGTCGGCGTCCGCCAATCTCGGTTCGCCACCTTCATCGAGTATCGCGTCCCGCGATCGGGATCGACGTCGTGAGCCCTACATGCGAAGGTAGGAAGCGCCGTTGAGGTCGAGGACGGCGCCGCTGGCCCACTCGGCCTCGGCGGCGGCGAGGAAGAGAACGGCCGCGGCGACGTCCGCCGGTGTGGCGACGCGCCCCAACGGGCTCTCGGCGCGCCGTTGCCGGCCTCGCTCGCCGCGGAGTTCCTCGGCCGCCATATCGGTTTCGGCGAACCCTGGCGCCACCGCGGTGACCGAGATGCCGTGCGGTCCGAGGGCCTGGGCCAGCGACTGGCCGAAGGCGACCAGGCCGGCCTTGCTGGCGCCGTAGGCGGGTTGACCGGGCTCGCCGCGGAATGCACCGCGGGAGGACACGTTGACGATCCGCCCGCCTCTGGGCATGTGGCGCACCGCACACCAAGTGACGTTCGCCGGGCCAACCAGGTTGACGTCCAGCGTGTGACGCCACGCTTGTTGCCACTGTTCGTAGGTGGTCTCCAGGATGGGGTGTGGCTCAAACACCCCGGCGTTGTTCACCAGCACGTCGATGTGGCCGAATTCACCTGCCACGTTCCCGACCATCTCGTACACGGCGTCGGGATCGGCCAGATCTGCCCCGACGACCATGTGGCCCTCGCCCGGTAGCGACTTCATCACCGCGGTCGCCTGGTCTCGCCGCGATCCGTAGTGGACGGCAACGCGATCGCCCGAGGCGGCGAAGGCCTCGGCGATGGCGGCACCAATGCCCCTCGAGGCCCCGGTAACCAGCACTGCTCTGCCATGGTTCACGGCGATTGCCAACACGATACCCGCCGACGACCTCCGCGGCCGCGCGCGAGGATGGTCGGGGGCAGGAAGGTGGACACGATGAGCAAGGCGGTAGTGGTGCTCGGCGCCCGGAACCTCGGTGGCGCGATCATCGATCACTTCGTGGCCCGCGGGTGGCGGGCGGCCGGGGTGGCGCGCAGCGAGGACACGCTGGCCGGCGTGCGGGATCGTGGCGCGGTGGCGCTGGCGGCTGACGCTTCCGATCCGGCGTCATTGGCGCAGGCGCTGGACGCAGGGCGCGAACAGATGGGTTCGTTGGACGCCGTGATCAACGCGGTGTCGGCGGCCCGACCTCCGGGAGCCGGCCCGTTCGGCGGCGGCCCGCTCGCCGAGGCCGACCTGGGCGCATTCCGCGGCTGGACGGTGGCGGTGGCCGAGCAGGCGTTCGTGTTCCTGTCGGCCGGCGGGGCGGCGCTGCGAGCCAGCGGCGGCGGCGCGCTCGTGCAAATCACCGGAGGCTCGGCGCGGCGGGCGATTCCCGGCAAGGGGCTGTGGGCAGCGGGAGCGTTCGCGACGCGGGCGCTGGTCCAGGCGGCGGCACAGGAACTGCGCGGCGAGGGAATTCACGTGGCGCTGCTGGCGGTCGATGCGACGATCGAGTCGCCCAAGACCGCCGCCTTCACCGCCGATCAGCCACGCGAGGCACTGGCCGGCATGGCCGAGGTAGCGGACGCGGTGGCGTTCCTGGTCGACCAGGGCCCGCGCGCGCTGACCCACGAGCTCGTGGTCACTCCCGCCCTCGAGCGCTGGGTGCCCTAGTGGGGCCACTCAGGACAGGAAGGCGGACAGGGCGGCGCGTGCGCGACGGTCGCCCATCACCGTAACGTGCCCGCGGTCAGCGACGAGTCGCAGCTCGCTACCGGGAATCAGCCTTGCCGTCTCCTCAAACAGCTCGGGACCATAGAAGTCGTCCTCGCGGCCGGCGATGATCAGCGTCGGAGCGGTGATAGGGCGGCAATCGGCGAGGTCAAACACGTCTTCGGCCTCGATCGTGGTCGCCATGTCGTCGAGGTCGTGGGGATCCTTGATGACCGTCGGGCCGATCAACCAGGCCAGGCCGGCGGCCACCGTTTGGCCGGGGCCGGCGGGCACGAGATCCGAGGCCAGCACGGCGAGCGCCTGGCGCGGCGCGCCGGCTCTGATCCGGGCCGCGACGCGCCGTTGCAGACGCTTCCCCTTGGGCCCGAGACGGCACGCGGCACTGATCACGACCAACCGGCGGACGACGTCGGGGTGGTCGGCCGCCAGCTGCTGCGCGAGGCTGCCGCCGGTCGACATGCCGATCACGTCGACGGGGGGCGTCAGGCCCTCGCGGATCGCATCGGCCTGCTCGACAGCGAGCTCGGCCATCGACATCCCGCGCGGGAGGTGCGGGCGGCGGTTGAACAGCACGACCCGATGGGCGCTGGACAGATTGGCCACCGGACCCAGCGTCCCCCGCACGATCCAGTCGCCGTCGACGCCGGTGGTGGGCGACAGCCCGGCGAGCACCGCCACCGCCGGTCCCGCGCCGAGCGACGCGGACGGCAGGCGACCCATCGTCGCGCGCTCGATCGCCATTCACTATCCCGGTGTCTCGACGTGCTGCCGGATCGGCGGCTCCAGCACCGACCCGATCAACGGGACCTCGAGGAACCCTTCGACGCTCGCATACAGGAGCGCGATCCGTGGCAGGTCGGAGACGTCGTCGATCACGACCGACCGGGGGATCCATTCGGGTCCGAACTTCTGGTTGAAGTCGCGCAACGACTGAATCTGGAAGAACGGATTGAGGCCCTTGGCCATCACGCGCTGGAGCTTGCCCGACAGTCCGGCGTCCTCGGCGCTGTCGAGCAGCCTCCCCCAGGCGGCGAAGTTCAGCGATAGCCGGTGAAAGCCGCGCGCGCCCAGCGCGATCGCGGAGCGGGCGATGAGGTATTCGGTCACGCCGTTCGCCGAGTCGGGACGGCGGCGCATGAGGTCCAGCGAGTAACCGGGCTCGTCGCCGTAGACGGGCACGAAACGCAGAAAGCCGGCGATCCGGCCGCCGTGCTCGCGCGCGAGCGCGATTACGAAATCGGGCTCGGTGCCCTCGACGTCCTGGCCGAGCTCCATCGTGAAGCCGCGTTCGGGGGCGCCGTGGCGCCACTCGGCGCTGATCTCGTTGAGCTCGGCGATCAGCTCCTGGCTCGCCTCCGTCTCGGCGATCAGCTCGAAGTCGTGGTCGCGGTCGATCCGTCGCACCGCCGTGCGGACGGCTTTCATGCCGGGTCCATCGAGGTTGAACTGGCGGCAGCGGACGATCGCCTCGTCGCCGAGATAGATCGCGTGCATGCCGCGGGCCCGGTAGATGTCGGCGTCATCCTCGCGCACGGCAAAGAACCCGACCCGCCAGCCGCGGCCGGCGCAGAAGCCGAGAAACTCGTCGATCGTCCGGGCGGTGTCCTCGGGCGGCCCGATCGGGTCGCCGGCCACCATCGCGGTGCCGCGGACGTACACATAGGCGACGAGCGAGCGGCCGTCGCCTGAGAAGTAGTAGTTCTTGTCGCGCCGCAACGCGAAGTAGTCGAGCGTGTCGTCGCCCCAGGCGCGGACGATCGCCTCGGCGCGCTGCTTACGCTCGGCGCTCGGTGGCTGGGATTGCACGAACGTGCGCAGCACGAGGTACAGGAACAGGACCATGCCAACGACTCCCAGCAGGACCAGCGCCGTGCTGATGAAGTCCTTGAACGCCTCGTCGTGGTACGTGTACGGCCCATTGAGCCCGATCAGCCCGCCGAACGCGGTGCGGACGATGCCGACGAACGACAGACTTGGGCTGATGTCGTGGCGCTCCGCGAACAGCGTGATCGCTGTGAAGGCGAGGACGCCGAGCAGGTAGATGGGCACGAACGCGATCGCCTGCTGGAGCGAGCCCCGGTCGGACTGCGCGCGGAAATCGTCGCGGAACCAGATCAGCGCCGCCACCATCGCCACCGACAGCAGGACGGGGAGCGGATCGGGTCCGCGCAGGAGGCTGACGACGGCGGCCGCGGCGAACAGCCCCACGGCGATCGCCCACGCCCGCCGCTTACCGCGACTCAGGCCGCGAGCCACCGCGATCATGCCCAGCCCGATCACGACCGACGCGGTCGCGCCGGCCGCCCGGTTGGTCTGCGACACGAAACTGAAACTCGACAGCGAGAAACGCAGTGACGTGGCCGTGGGCAGGACCGAGAAGATTGCCACCACGACGCTGGACCAGGCCAGCCATCGCAGCGACCGCGGGCGGCGGGTGGGCGCTCGCGGAGCCGGCGCCGGAGCGGGGGCAGCGCGCCCGTCCAGCGAGCCGGGGTGGGGGGCGCCGAAACTCGCCGCCTGCGGCGCGTGCTCGCCGACCACCACGTCCGAGGGGGCCTCGGCGTCGTCGTGTCCTTCGGGGCGCAGCGTGGGGAACAGGATCACGTCACGGATCGCCTCCTCGCCGGCGATCAGCATCACCAGCCGATCGATGCCGATCCCGAGGCCGCCGGTGGGGGGAAGGCCGTACTCGAGCGCCTGCACGTAGTCCGCGTCGACCGGCTCGGTCTCTTCGTCTCCGCTCGCCTTCAGCCGTGCCTCGGCTTGGAACCGCTCGGCCTGGTCGACCGGGTCGTTGAGTTCGCTGTAGGCGTTGGCCAACTCCCGGCCGGCGACGACCATCTCGAAGCGCTCGGTCAGGGTCGGGTCGTCGCGGTGAGCCCGGGCCAGCGGTGAGACCTCGCGCGGATGATCCATCACGAACGTGGGCTCGATCAGCTTGTGCTCGGAGCTCTCGTCGTAGACCTCGTTCATGAGCTTGCCCGACCCCCACGCCTTCAGCCATTCGATCCCCAGCTCGTCGGCGATCTTGCGCGCCTCCTGCACCGGCATAGACGGGTGCATGTCGACGCCGACGTTGTCCTTGATCAGCTCGGCCATCGTCACTCGCCGCCACGGCGGCTTGAGATCGACCTCGCGGCCCCCGATATTGACCACCGTAGTCCCGATCGCCTCCTGTGCGGCGGTCGAGACGATCGCCTCGGTGAGGTCCATCATCTCGTGGTAGTCGCCGAACGCCTGATAGGCCTCGAGCAAGGTGAACTCGGGGTTGTGACGCGTGTCGAGCCCCTCGTTGCGGAACACGCGGCCGATCTCGAACACGCGGTCCATCCCGCCCACGATCAACCGTTTGAGCGGCAGCTCAAGCGCGATCCGGAGCGTCATGTTGATGTCGAGCGCGTTGTGATGGGTGATGAACGGACGCGCCGCGGCGCCGCCGGCCTGACCCAGCAGCACCGGCGTCTCGACCTCCCGGAACCCCCGGTCGGTCAGCACCCGTCGCGTGGCGGCGATCACCGCCGAGCGGATCGCGAACGTGCGCCGCGCCGACTCGTTCAGCGTGAGGTCGAGATAGCGCTGGCGGTAGCGGACCTCTGGGTCGGCGAGCCCGTGACGGATGTTGGGCAGCGCTCGCAGGCTCTTGGACAGGAGCTCGAACTCGGCCACGCGGACCGACAGCTCCCCGTGCTGCGACGCCACCACGGTCCCGCGGATGCCGATCCAGTCGCCCAGGTCGAGGTCGGAGAAATCGCGTAACGCCTGCTCGCCGACCTCGTCGCGGCTGATCAGGAGCTGGATCGCGCCGGTCTCATCGCGCAGATCCCCGAAATCGAGGCCGCCGTGCCGGCGCTCGCCCAGCAGCCTCCCGGCCAGCCGCACGACGCGGCCGGTGTCAGAGCCGGCGGCCAGGCCGGCGAACTCCCGGTGCAGCTCAGCCGTCGTGGCGTCGCGGTCGAAGCGGACGGGGTAGGGCTCAACGCCGCGTTGACGGAGCGCGTCGAGCTTGGCCAGGCGGTGGTCGCGGACCTCGGCCTGAAACTGATGATGAGCTTCGTCCGCGGATCCAGCCGCGGCCGCCTCGACCCCCGCCTCCTCGCTCGCACTCATCCCGCCTCGGATCCTACGGGTGTCGCCTTCTGTACGGGGGTCGGGGTCTGCACCTGCTTGCGGGCCAGCACCATCATCCCCGCCAGCGCGAGCGCCAGCGCGATCAACGTGACGGTCGCCTGGGCCGTGTTGACGTCGAGCGCCTCGTCGAACACGGTCAGCCCGAGCACGACGCTGACGATGGGGTCGAAGGAAGCGCTGGTGGCGATCGCGGCGGCCAGCGCGCCGGTGTCGAGGGCCATCTGGTTGAGCGTCATCGAGATGTAGCCGATCGCGATCAGCGCGTAGGGCTCCCAGCTCGTGAGCAGATGCACGATCCCCACGCTCAGCTCGTCGACCACCGCCTTGGTCAACGCCGCCGACAGCGCGAAAAGGATGCCGGCGGCGGTGCCCAACAGTGCCGCCCGGTGACGCGGCGGGCCGCTCCGGCCCAGGAGGACGAGTGGGGCGCAGATCACGCCGCACACGCCGGCGGCGAGGAGCCAATCGGTCAGCGGCGCCTCGTTCTTACCGCCCGATGGGTTGGCGACGATCAGGAAGACCGCGAGCGCGACGACGACCACGGCGGCGGCCGCGACCTCGGCGCGGCGCACGCGCTGACCGGTGAGCCACACGCCGAGCGGGAGCGCGAACACCACGCTGGTGACCAGCAGCGGTTGTACGACGGCCAGGGTGCCGATCCCCAGCGCGGCCGCCTGGGTGACGAAGCCCAGGCCGTCACAGGCGATGCCGACGACCCACACCGGCCGTCGCGCCATCCGCAGCAGCAGCCCGGAGCTTGACCCGGCGGCCGGGCCGTCCAGGCCCGCTTTCTGCTGCAGCACACTGCCCAATGCGAACAGGAGCGCGGCAGTGAGAGCCAGGGCTATCTCCAGGTCATCGCCTCCCCTGCCCCGTTGTGCGGGTGACTACTGAACCGTGAGGGTCCCTTGCATCCCCGCCGCTCGGTGACCGGGAACGCTGCAGTAATAGGTGTAGGTACCGGCTTTGAGGTCCACGGTCAGCGTCTTCATCCCGCCTTGGAAAGTGGGGGTGGCGGCGATCACGGCCCCACTGGTTCCCTGCTGGAGGGTGAAGTTGTGGCCCAGCGGCGAATTGTTGGTGAACGTGATCGTGATCTTCCCCGCCTTGGCGGTGAGCGTCTTCTTGGTGAACATCAGCATGCCGCTCGGGCTGGCGGCGATCGAGAGAGAGCTCGAGGCGCCGGCCGCCGCGGTGCTCGACGCGGTCGCGGTCGCGGTGCTCGACGCGGTCGCGGTCGCTGAGGAGCTGGGAGCGCTGGAAGCGGCCGACGAGGTGGCGCTGCTGCTACTGCTGCTTGAACCTCCACAAGCCGTCAAACCGAGCACCACGATCGCCGTGGTGAGAGCGAACGCCGGGAATTTGCGCATGCTTCATCTCCTTTGTTAGGCCACAACCAGGCTAGCGCTGCGGCCAGCGGTGGTGGTCGGAGCGACCGACGAGCTCGATTATCCGTCGCCGATGATTCGCAGGATCACGGGGCGCGAGGTGTGGCGGGCGGCATCGATCACGGCGCTCAGCTCCTCCTCGCGCAACTGTTCCGCGCTCTCGACCACGACGACGAGCGGCTCGACGCCGATGCCCGCCTGTCCGATCACGCGGCGAACCGTGTCGGCCTCGCGCTCGAGCCCTTCGGGCGAAGGGACCGACAGCACGACCTGACCCGCGCGGGCGGCCTCGAGCCGACCCTCCGGATCCGTGGGAGCGCGCTCGATCACCGCACGACCGCTGGCGACGCTCGGTGGCGCGTCGGCGGTCAGCTGTCGATCGAGTTGGCCGCCGCGCGGCACTTGGACGATCACGGTCGGCGGCTCGGGCATCCGCCTAAGGTAACCCACGGCGGCCCAGGCCGTCGGCCCGCCTCAGGCGGGCGAGTCCGGTCAGGCGCCGCGGTACGCCTTTTCCTCCTCGACGGTCCTTTCCGCGGTGGGCAGGACCTCGAGGCGATCGTCTGGGATCGGCTCGCCGCTCTGCACCGACAGCCCGTAGGTGCCCGCGGCGAGCCTGGCCTCGGCCCGCCCGATCGCGGCCAGCTCGCTGCGCAGATCGTCGAGCCGGCCTTCGTCGAACTCGTCCTGGTAGAGGTCCTCCGTACCCTCGTCGCCGGGCTCGAGGCGGTCGGAGCCCTCGAGCGGGCTGCCCTCGCGCTGGACGTCGGCGATCGCCTGCTCGACGCGCGCCCGTTCGAGGGCGAGCAGTTCGTGGGCGCGATCTGGGTCCATGGCCGGAAGACTAGGGGATCGCGCTTACTGGGGTGGCTCGTCCAGCGTGTCGATCACTTCGTAGACGCCGGACACGTGCTCGTTCTCCACGAAAGCGGCCATCTCGTCCTGACGCTGGTTCTCGGCCGCGTCGGCCTCTTCACGCCACTTCCTGTAGTCGGCTTCGGTCATATCGAAGACGCCGAACGAGATGATCTCGTCCTCGTCGCGGATGTTGCGCGCGTGGTAGGCGCGTTGGAGTCCCGGCGGCGTCGAGCCGCCCGCCTCCCAGGCGCGGCGGAACTGGTCCCATGCCCCTGGCTTGAGCCGGCGGGCGGTGAACATCACGATCATCTGATGGCCTCCTGTTCGCTCGTCTGGCAGATGGGGGCCGACACTATCGGGTGGCGCGGGCCGGCGGCTGCCGGCGGCTTGAGTACATTGCCGGTGGCGCGCCGTACCCCGGACCACCGGTTTCATTGAGGACTAATATAAGTAGCTTATGAAGGCTCGCCAGAGGGGCGTGTCATCGCGCGATTGCTAGCCCTTTCTTACGATCAGAGTTAGGTCAACTTTGGGAATCCTGTGCTCGGACATGCGGAAGCCGACCGCGATAGTGGTGGCGTCGGCGGCGGCCTTGTCGCTCGCCGCCTGCGGCGGCAGCAGCAGCTCCAGCAGCGCCACCGCAACGACCTCCTCGGCGCCAGCCACCACGAGCTCCGCCCCGGCGACCACGAGCTCCGCCCCGGCGACCACGAGCGCGTCCGGATCGGCGCCCACGACCGCGGGCGGGGCCGTCACGATCGCGACGGGGCCGGTACATGCGACGCTCCGCGGCGAGAACCACGCGCCCAAGGCCACGAAGCCGTGGCACTATGTGTTGAAGGTCACCGATGCGAGTGGACGACCCCTGGCGGGAACGGTCGACGTCGAGTTTGCGCTCGGTCCGGTGGTGGTTGGACATGACACTCCGCCGGTGCACCAGTTGAAGAACGGTATGTTGAGCGAGGTGCTGACCTTTCCCTCGGCCGCGATCGGCCACGCGATCTCGTTGCAGACCGTCGTGCACACCAAGGACGGTTCGGTGACACTCGACTGGCCGGTGACGGCCACCCAATAGCTGATGCGGGATCTCCGTTCCACGCTGAGGTTCTCGAGTGCCCGGGAAGAGGTCCTCGAGGCCGCCAAGGTCGGAGGCGCCGGCGTTGAGGTGACCGACGTGGTCAAGTCCTTTGGCTCGGTGCGGGCCCTGCGCGGTGTGTCACTGTCGGTCCTGCCGGGCGAGCTGGTCACGATCGGGGGTCCGTCGGGGTCCGGCAAGAGCACGCTGCTGTCGCTGATCGGATCGCTCGACCGTCCCGATTCGGGTCAGATTCGGGTCGACGGCGCGCCGGTGCCCGAGCCGCGAGACGCGCTCGAGTTCCGCCGGCGAATGGTGGGGTTCGTGTTCCAGGACAACCTGCTGATGCCTTACCTGACCGCTCAGAGCAACGTCGAGACGGCGCTGCTGCCGACCGGGGTCAAACGTCACGATCGCAGTGAGCTCGCGCGGGCTCTTCTGGCCGAGGTCGGGCTTGCCGGTCGCGCGGATCACCTCCCGTCCCAGCTCTCGGGGGGAGAGCGGCAGCGGGTGGCGATCGCCCGCGCGCTGGCCAACGGTCCAAGGTTGTTGCTGGCCGACGAGCCCACCGGGGCGCTCGACTCCTCGGACAGCAACCGGATTCTCGACCTGCTGACCGCGACGCGGGAGCGTCACGGCATGACGCTGATCATCGTCACCCACGACGCCGCCGTCACCGAGCGCGCCGATCGGGTGATCCGGCTCGTCGACGGGTCGGTCCAGCCGAACTGAGGGAACCCTGCTCAGGTGACCGCGAGGGCGGCGGAGGAGGATCGAATCCGGCTGACTCGCCAGATCGGATAGATCGCTCCCAAGGTGCCGATCGCGACTCCGATGAGAGCCGCGCGACCGATGCCCCACGGGGTCAGCGCGGGTGTGACGAACCCGCTCAATCCGAGCGCTCCCGGCAGCAGCTTGCTCGCCGCGAGACCGAGCACCACGCCTCCCGCCGTGCCGAGCATGCTGACCGCCAGCGACTCGCCGAGCATCAGCGTTCCGAGTTGTGGCGAGCTCCAGCCGATCGTGCTCAGCAGCGCCAGCTCGCGTCGACGCTCGAGCAGCGCCGCCAGCATCGTGTTCGCCACCGCCAGCGAGCCGATGATCAGCGCGAGCACGACCATCATCAACACCGCTTTGCTGATCAGCTCGGTGTTGGCGCCGGCGCGCGCCGCCTCGCCCGGATCGCTGATCGCGAGCACTCCCGGGAACGCGCGGCCGAGGGCCCGCTCGGCCGCCGCGGTCGAGGTCTGGGGCACGAGATCGACCGCGAACGTCGTAACCTCGCCGGCGGTGCGACCGGCGAGCACTTGGGCGTCGGAGAGTGTGGTGACGACACCGCTGTCCTGGTAGCTCAGGCCCGAGTGGTAGATCCCGGCGATCTGAAACGGACGCCGATCGAGGCGCAGCACATCACCGACATGGAGGTGGAGCTGCGACGCGAGCACGTCGCCGACCAGCGCGTGACCGTTGGTGGCCGGCCCGCCGCTCGTGAGCACCAGCTGGTGAGCGGCGAAGCCGTTCGGCTCCAATCCCAACAGGATCGCGCCGGGCGAGGCGGACACCGCCCCCGCGACCAGCTGGATCGGCGTCACCTGAGAGATCTCGGGCTGCCTTTCCAGCTCGGGCTGGAGCGATAGCGGCAATACCGAGGAGAGGGGATCCCCGGCGTCCTGTTGGAACAGGCCGAGATCCGCGCGGCCGAGGTGAACAAACTGGGCCGCGGTGTTGTTGAGCCCCGCCGACAGGGCCAGCAGCGCGACGACGGCGGCGACGCCCACCGCGATACCAGCTGCGGTGAGAAGCGTGCGCGCCTTTCGCCGGCGAACGTTGGCGGTGATCAACGTGAACATCTCGCCAAAGCATGGCAGGCGGCCCCCCGGCAACCCGCTGAACGACTGAGGCGCCCTAGCCCCCGTCCGTGGAAGCTAGGGCGCCTCAGCGATTTCGGTGGGTGCCCAGCCCCCGTCCGTGAGGACCAGGCACCTCAGCGATGCGGTATGGATGCCCCTTGACGCAGCGGACCCTGGCGCCTCCGACGTCGACTCAGTCCGTCGAGCCGACGCCGTATCCCGATTCCCTTCAGGCCCCGAGTCCCTTCTTCTGCGCTCATTGTCCGCTGCGTCGAAGGAAATGATCGCGTCCAGCGCGCCTCGCCGCCATCGACCGTTTACGGGATCTCGGGGATGGAGCCGGACGGTCAACCGGGCGATGCCGGTCACCCAAATGGGGGAGGGCGGGCATCCCCCATTTAGGGGCCCTCAGTGCGAAAGGTGCCACTTGAGGTCGAGGTCTGCGTCCCGCAGGGCCGGCGTCCCGCTGATCAGCCGGACGACCGCGCCAGGGCCCTTGAACCGCGCCGGCGACGGGTCGGCGGCGGCCTTGGCGGCCACTCGCTCGAGGTTCAGTTGCGGCGACGAGCCGGCGACGATCGTGTTGCCGACCCGCCCGTCGAGCGTCCACACGCGCGGGTAGGCCATTGTCAGCCCGGCCGCGACCGTGCCCACCTCACGGGCCGAGCGGTTGTCGACGACGTTGATGAGCGCCAGCGGCGCCACGCGCGCGGCATCGGCCAACGCCTGCTGCGTGATCAGGTGTCGCGGCACCGCCGCGCCGTCGAAGGCGTCGATCACGATCGCGTCCCAGCTCGCGCGACTCTGGCCGGCGACGAACGCTCGACCCTCGGCGTGGCGCACCCGGAGTCCCGGCGCGCGGCGCAGGCCGAGATGGTCGCGCGCGAGGGCCAGCACGGCGCCGTCGACCTCGCACACTTCCTGACGGCCGGCGGGGTCCTCGGCGGCGAGCGCGCGCGGCAGCGCGCACGCCCCTCCCCCCACGTGCACCACCCTCCGGGCGCGGGCGGCGCGGAGGACGATTCGGATCCAGCGCAGGTAGTCGAACTCGAGGTGCGTTGGATCGGCCAGATCGACGTAGGACGCATCCATGTCGCCCTGTCGCAACAGCCGTCCAGACGGGCGCCGGGGGTCGCGCTCGGCGATCAGATTTCCGCGGCGAGCGACGACTGCCGGCGTGGCGCGCATCCGGGGCACGCACCGCAGGCTGCCACGCCGGCCCAGCCGACGTCGCGGCCCTTCGGGCGCTCGAGATGGAGCCCAGACCCCATAGCCCCGGCCGGTCCAACCGCCTAGCGTTTCCGCCTGCGGCAAGTCCGCAAGATTTCAACCGACCTACCAAGGCCGATCGGCGGTATCTGCGCACCGCCACGGAAACACCGATGTGCTCACCGCCGTGAATTTCGCCTGCGACTGGGGCTAGTGCACGTGAATGGCGGCGGTGGGTACTCGGTGGCGCGCCAATCGCGCCCCTGACTCCGACCATCTTCCTCAGGTCGGAGCCAAGGACGAGATATCCACAGGCGAGGAGTTGCCCCCTGACGCAGCGGACGCGAGGCGCTTCCGGAACCACGTCGATCCGTCGAGGTGATCCCAGATCCCGATTCCTTTCAGGCCCCGAATCCCTTCTTGTGCGCTCGTTGTCCGCTGCGTCGTAAAGGAATGATCCCGTCAGGGGCCGCTCGCGGCCATCGCTCAGATGGACGATCCGAGGGTGGACGCTGGTTGGCCGTCGGCGGCTCGCGCGTCGCCCAAGTGCAGGAGCGGCGCCTGCCCCGATTGGGGGAGGGACGGCTAATCCCGAGCGTCCGCGAGGTCGTGGGAGCCCCGCGGAGCCGCGCCTTGGCCGCCGGGATGTGGTTCTAGACTCCGTCCAGGTGTCAGCGCGCGAGCGCATAACGGTGTATGTGGCCGACGACCATCCCGTGTTCCGGGAGGCGGTCGGGCGCGCGATCAAATCCCGGCCCGAGTTCGAGCTCGCCGGGCTGGCGGCCGACGGCCGTGAAGCGCTCAGCGAGATCCGGGAGCTGACGCCGTCGGTGGCGCTGCTCGACAACCAGCTCCCCTCACTGGCCGGGGTTGACATCCTCCGGGCGGTGCAACGCGACTCGGTGCCCACCCGGGTGATCATTCTCTCGGCCGATGACTCGGGGACGCTGGTCTACGAGGCCGTACAGCTCGGCGCGGCCGGGTACCTGAGCAAGATCGCCACGTTGACCGAGATCTGTGACGCCGTGGCCGTCGTCGCGCGTGGCGGCACCGTGCTCGCGCCCGAGGTCCAGCCGGGGCTGGTGGACGAGATGCGGGCCCGATCGCAGACCGCAACTCCGCTCCTCACCGAGCGCGAAGCCGAAGTGTTGCGCCTGATCGCCGACGGGCGCTCGGCACCGGAGATCGGGGCTCAGCTTTATGTCAGTCCGTCGACGGTGAAGACGCATATCCGAAACTTGTTCGAGAAGCTTGGGGTCAGTGACCGGGCGGCCGCCGTCGCCGAGGGCATGAGGCGTGGCCTGCTGGAGTAGTCATTGTTGCGCGCACGTGGTCTGACCGGGCTCGTGGTCGGCCTGTTCGGCGGGGTTTCGCTGCTCGTTGCCGTGATCCTCGCCGCGCTGCTGATCTCGGTTATCAACCTGCGCGATTCCGACCGGACCGTCCGTCGCTCATCGGACCTCCTGGCCGAGTCGTACGCCGACGAGCGCTCCGTGGTCGACCTCCAGACGGGGCTGCGCGGTTTCCTGCTCACTCGCCAAGCTGCCTACCTCCAGCCTTTCACCCAGGCGAAAGCCGCGCTGCCCGCGGGGATGGCGGCCCTCCGTAGTTTGGCCGTCGACCCCACGGAGCTGCGCCGGATCAATGCCCTCGTGGTCAGCGTCAACACCTACATCGCGCGTTATGCGAATCCGCTGATCGCCACCGGCGCGCGGCTGTCAAGCGCCCAGGACATCAAGGTGACGGCCCGGGGCGAGCGCCTGCTCGACGGGCTCCAAGCCGGCTTCGGCTTCCTCGATGCCCGCATCCTGGCGCTGAGTGAGAGGCAGCGCCACAGTGCCAACTCTGCGGCGACGCAGGCGATCCTGGTGGCCGCCATCGGGCTCGCGGCCGTGATCCTGCTGCTGGTCGCGGTCGGCGGCTACCTGCTCAGACGCGTCCTGCGCCCGGTTCGCCGGGTCAGCGACGCCGCCGAGCGGATGGCGGGCGGCGAGCTCGACGTGCGCGTCCCCGAAGCCGGACATGGGGAGGTGGCGCGGCTCGGACGGTCGTTCAATGACATGGCGAGCTCGATCCAGCTTCGCGATGAGGAGTTGGTGGGAGCCCAGCAAAAGCTGGCGCATGCGGTCGCCGTGGCCGAGGACGCGTCGGCGATGAAGTCCAACTTCCTGGCCAACATGAGCCACGAAACGCGGACTCCGCTGAATGGCGTGATCGGAATGCTGAGCCTCCTGTCGGATACGGGGCTCACCCCCGAGCAACGCGAATACGTCGACGTCGCGAAGACTTCGAGCGACGCGCTGATGACGGTGGTCGACGACGTGCTCGACATCGCCAAGATCGAAGCGGGGCGGCTGACGGTTGAGCGGCGCGACTTCAACCTCCACGACCTGGTCGAGGCGAGCTGCGACATGGTTTCGGCGAGCGCGCTGTCCAAGGGTGTCGAGTTGCAATCGTTCGTCCATGACGACGTCGCCTGGGCGGTGCGCGGCGATCGCATGCGCGTCGGCCAGGTTCTCGCCAACCTCCTCTCGAACGCGGTCAAGTTCACGGCCAACGGCGAGGTGATCGTCGAGGTGAGCGTGGTCGAGCAGACCGACGCAACGATCCGGGTCCGCTTCGAGGTTCGTGACACCGGGATCGGCATCCCCCCGGAGCGGATCGATCACCTGTTCGAGCCGTTCATCCAGGCCGAGGAGGGCACGACCCGCGAGTTCGGAGGCACCGGCCTCGGCCTCGCCATCTCGCGCGAGCTGACCAGCCTGATGGGGGGGACCATGGAGGCGGAAAGCGAGCCCGGCAAGGGCAGCACGTTCCGCTTCGAGATCCCCTTCGCGCCGGCCCAGGCACGGTTGCTAGCGCCGGTGCCGGCCGCCGAGTTGCACGGCCTCCACGTACTCGTCGTGGACGACAATGAGACCAACCGGCGCGTGTTCGAGGCCTATGTGGCCTCGTGGGGGATGCGTCCGGAGGTGGCGGCGGAAGCGCTCAGCGCGTTGGCCCTGCTCCACCGTGCGGCCGCGAAGGGCGATCCGTTCGACGTCGCCCTGCTGGACCTGAACATGCCGGGCGAGAACGGGCTCGAGCTGGCGCGGCGCATCAAGGCCTCGCCCGGGCTCGGCCAAACGCGCGTGATCCTGCTCACGTCCTCGCTCCAGCCGGAGGCCGATGAGCAATCCAGCGGCATCAGTTATCACCTGACCAAGCCCGTGCGCCAGTCGCGGTTGCTGGACGCGATCAGCGTCGCGATGGCGATCGAGATGCACAACGGGCACGGGCCTGCACCCGAGGGGCCGGCACTGAAACGCGACCGTCTGCTGCTCCCGAGCGCTCGCATCCTGGTGGCGGAGGACCAACCGGTGAACTGGATGCTGGTCGAGCGGATGCTGCGCCGGCGCGGCCACACGGCCGCCAACGCCACCGACGGCCGCCGCGTCCTCGAGATGCTCAAGACCGATTCGTACGACCTGATCTTCATGGACTGTCACATGCCAGTACTCGACGGCTACGACACCACCCGCGAGATCCGCCGGCGGGAGGCGAGCGGACTCCGCGACCATGTGCCGATCGTGGCGATGACCGCCGATGCCATGCAGGGCGATCGCGAACGGTGCCTGGCGGTGGGGATGGACGACTACATGGCCAAGCCGATCAGCCTCGACGCACTCGACGAGATGCTGGCGCGCTGGCTCGGGCCGGGCGCGTCGGGGCAGCTCGCCGACACCGCCCCCGGCGGCCCCTCGGCCGACGAAGTGCTCGCCGGGTCGCGCCCAGCCGCAGGGGAGGTGCTCGATCAGGCGCGCATGTCGGAGCTCCGCGCGCTGTTCCCGGGTCACGAGATGTCGGACATGCTGCGAGATCTGACGGCGGAGGTGAGCGCGGAGATCGATAACCTCGACGCCGCCCTTCATGACGCCGACGCGGACGGCTTGGCCTCGGCCGCCCACCGCATCAAGAACAGCGCCCACATGATCGGCGCCGTCCGGCTCGCCGACGCGGCCGCTGAGCTCGTGCAGCGGGTTCGCGCCGCCGACTCGGCCAGCGGCTCGAGCGACGGGGTCGCCGCCGTGCGCGAGCAATGGACGGCGACGCGCGCGGCGATCGAAGCCGAAGTCGCTCAGGCGGCGTCGCCTTAGGTCTGAGCGACGAGGGGCCCCCCGGGGGTACAACTCTCGAACAGCCCTTGTCCGGATCAGTTGACAAATCGTGGTCGGAACGAATAACGTTCGGTGAAAGAACGGTGTTCGTTACGAGCGATGATCCTAATGGAGACGTCAGTGATACCGATGGAGACGACCACGACAACGACAGGACCGGCGGTGCAAGCCGGCCCGCCACTTGATATGGCCAATACCGCCCCCGACTCCGAGGTTGCCCCGGGCACCGCCGGCGAGCTCAGCGACGGCCGGCGCAACCTCGTGTTGGCGACCGTGATGCTGGGGGCGTTCATGGCCCTGCTCGACACCACGATCGTCAACGTCGCGCTGCCCAGCATGCAGCACGCGCTGAACGCGAGCGACAGCGCGTTGTCGTGGATCGTGTCCGGGTACGCGCTGGCCTTCGGGCTGGTGCTGATTCCCGCCGGCCGGCTCGGCGACTCGATCGGCCGCAAGCCGCTCTACGTCGGCGGCCTGTGTCTGTTTCTGCTGGCGAGCCTGGGCGCCGGCCTGTCCCAGACCGAGGGTCAGCTGGTCGCCGCCAGGATCGTCCAGGGGATCGGGGCCGGAGCGTTCTACACCCAGATCAACGCCACGATCATCGACACGTTCCCCGGGCCGGGACGCCGCCACGCGTTCGGCGTCCTGTCGGCGATCATCGGCGTCTCGACCGCGATCGGTCCACTGGCCGGCGGTCTGTTGATCGCGACGATCGGCGAGAGCTCGGGATGGCGGTGGGTGTTCCTGGTCAATCTCGTGATCGGCGCGGTCGCGGTGCCGGCGGCGATCCGACTCCTGAGGAATCGGCCGGGCAGGACTGGACAGCGCCCGGACGGCATCGCGGTCACGCTGCTGTGCGCCGGGCTGCTGTTGATCCTCTATCCCCTGATCGACGCCCAGACCCACGGCTGGTCGCTGCCCTCGTTCCTGTCGATCGCGGCGTCCGTTCCGGCGTTTGCCGCGCTCGCCGCATGGGAGCTGCGCGTCGAGCGGGTGGGGCGGACACCGTTGATCCCGCCGCGCGTCCTGCGCCACGCCTCGTTCTCGGCCGGGACGATCTTCGGGCTGGTGTACTTCGCCGCCTTCACCAGCATCTTCTTCGTCCTCACCGTCGTCTGGCAGGACGGTTACGGACACAGCGCGCTGATGACCGGCCTCCTGACCGCCGCGTTTGCGCTCGGCTCGATCGTCAGCGCGAGCAACAGCTCCAGGCTCACCGAGCGCCTGGGCCGGCGGATCCTCACAATCGGCGCCGGTCTGGTGGCGCTGGCCATCGTCGCGCTGATTGTGATCGTGCATCAGGCCGGGCCGGAGCCGAACGGCTGGTATCTAGTCGCACCCCTGCTGCTCGGCGGCGTCGGGAGCGGCCTGACGATCGCGCCGAACGTTGGCTTCACGCTCGCCGAGGTTCCGCGGGCGGACAACGGCGCCGCCAGCGGGGTGTTGAATACCGGTCAGCGGATCGGCAGCGCGTTGGGGATCGCGATCGTCGCCACCGTCCTGTTCGAGACGCTGAGCCCGACCGGCTCGAGCCGTCATGCGATCGCCACCGCGTTCACCCACAGCTTCCAGCTGGCGCTGCTGGCGGACCTGGTACTGATCGTGATCGCGCTGATCGCGGTCCACGCGGTGCCCCACAGCCAGGACGAGGCCAACTCGGCCGTGCGCCCCGCCTGAGCACGGTTCGCCTCTGACGACGGTCTACGCCGTTGCGCCGTCAGCCCGCTGAAGTGACGGAGCTACTAGATCTGGATCGGGTCGCTGCGGCTGAGTTGCCGCCCGGATGAGTCGAGCGCCGCGACCGCGAGGTAGCGTTGTGGTGACGGGACGCGGATCGCGGTCTCGAACCCACGCCGCGTGGCGATACCCGCCGGTCGCAGGTGGGCCGAGGAGGAACCGGTGAACACGCGCCAGTAGACGGTGTGGGTGTCACCGTTCCAGCTCGCGTGCACGGTGACGTGGCCGAGCTTGCCGAGCCGGCCCGCGGTCACCGCCGGTAGGGCAGCGGGAATGCCGATCCAGGGGAAGCGAAAGGCGCGGTAGGTCAGACACTGCATCGAGGCGTCGGTGATCCACGTTTCGTCGGCGTCGAACTCGCTGAGCACGCCCGTGTTTCCCCAGCTGACGATTAGATGACCATCCGGCAGCGTCTGGACGTTGCCCATGGCGCCGGCCAGGATGGGGCGGGGACGGAGGTACTGAGCCCCCAGCTTGACCCGCCGGTGAGCCCAGTCGAGCTCGAGCTCAAGGCCCCGGGACTGTTTCGCCTCGTTCGAGAAACCGTCGGAGGCATCGTCGAACAGGGTGATCACTCCGTGGGCCACCTGTCGCGCATCGTGTTGCCACGCCCAGCTCGCCGCGCGCTCGATCTCGAAGTCACTGCGGCGCCCCCCCATCCGCCACATCACCCGTCCAGTTCGGCGCTCGAGCTTGTAGAGCGTCCAGGTGTGCCGAGCGGAGACGAGCAGGTTGCCGTCGTCAGTCACATCGATCGAGTTGGCGTGGAGATAGTCGTACGGTTCCGTGAACGGGAGGTAGGACTCCGAGATGCCAATGTGATCGAGGCTGTGCCATTCCATCAGAAGCTTCCCGCTGCTGATCTCGACCTCCTGGATCACCGCCTCGAGCACTTGGCCGTCGCTAGGGCCACCGAGCTTGGTCAGGTCCATCGGCACCGATTGCGGTGTACACATGAACAGCGCGGTTCCCTCGGGTGTCACCTGGAGCTCGTGCATGTCTAGCGACCGCCCGTTGGCCGCGATCACCCGGCCCACTTCTCGGTAACTGCGGTCGGCGATGACGCCCTGGCCGACGCCGAAACCGGGCTGGATGGTGATGCCTTGCCACCACTGAACCACGGGTTCGTTTCGGTACGTGGTCAGCTGGAAGTTCGCCACCCAGTTGGGATTGGCGACCGGGTTGAACCACACGGGCTGACCGGTCTCGTCGAGGATCAGCGCGCCGGACTGAGAGATCGTGTTCTCCTGGGGTGCCATGAACAGGCAACCCGGAGCGACCTGGCCGGCGCGGACGTTCACCACCGGCGGTCGGAAGTCGGCTATCGACTGGACATCGACCGCGGCGCCGGTTGGGCCGTCGGGCTTGGACGGGAGCGCGCTGTAAGCACTGTTTCGGGGTCCCGGCCGGGGCGCGGCGAGCGCCTCACCGCCCACCGCGAACGTGCTCGTCGCGGCGACGGCGCCCTTCAGCAGCTGGCGCCGGGTCAGCGTCCGCGATCTAGGCTCCACCGATAAGGCTCGCTCGCCTCGTCACGATCGGCGGCATCGAACCGAGCCATTCGGCACGCCGCCGCCACCACCCCACTCAACACCAACGTTCAGGCCCCCACTGGTCACTTTAACCTCCTCTCGGGCGGGAGTCTAACGCAGACGATTTCCGACGCAGGGAGCGCCGCCGACAGGGTGGATCCATCCGCGGTCGCCGGACCTGAAAGGATGAGCTCCACGCAACCACGATCGAGGAGGAGAGATGAGCCGGACTCCGCAAGAGGTCTTTCAGCACCACGCCGAAGCCCTGATCGCCGGGGATCTCGACGGGATCGTCGCCGACTACGCCGATGACGCCGTGTTCATCACGCCCGCCGGCACCCGCCACGGCAAGGACGGCGTGCGAGCGGGGTTCGTCCAGTTGCTGAGCGACGTCCCGAGCGCCGAGTGGGAGGTGCCCACGACGATATTTGAGGGCGATGTCTTGTTCATCGAGTGGAAGGCCGTGGCCGACGAGGTCAAGGTCGATGACGGGATCGACACGTTCGTGTTCGGCGACGGGCTGATCCGCGCGCAGACGGTCCGCTACACCGTCGTTCCCAAGTAAGGGCTCACGACGAAGTTATTGACGTCTCTGACGGCGTCTGGACGCGCCTGACGCCGCCGACTCGCCGTCAAATACTCCCGGTATTATCGCGGCGAGTTGGCGACGCCAGACACGCCCAGCCACTCGTCAGAGCCTGCCACTAACGTCGTCGTGAACCCTAGCGCGCGACTATGTGACGACGCGGGCGCGTGAGCGACGGCGACCGTAGTCGAGCCAGAGCATCGCGATGAGCACGAGCCCGCCGAGCGCGAACAACAGCGGGTAGCCGGAGAACCCGCGATAACCGAAGACGACCGTGTGCCGCCCGGCTGGGACGCGTGTTGCGACGAGCGCCGGCGCCACCACCTCCGTGGCCTGTGGCCGACCGTCCACGGTCACCGTCCAGCCGGGGTCGTAAGAGGCGCTCAGGACCACGACGCCGGGTTGGCGCATCGTGACCGTGGCGGCGACATGGCCCGCGGCGAGGTCGGCGGCCTCGGAGGTGACGCTGCCGACGGCGGGCCTGCGCGACTCCGAGGGGAGCGACGGAGCCGCGTTAGCGGAGTGACCGAACTCGACGCGAAGATAGTCGCCGTTCTGCGGAAGGTGCGAGCGCAGGAGGGGGATGCTGCGGACGCCGATGTTCTTCCGGTCGGCGTCGAGCTCGCCTACCACTCTGCCGACTTGGACGTACCCGTTTCCGTCGATCGTCCAGAGCGAGTACGGACCGACTTGGAGCTTGCGCCGCGCCGGCACCGGAGGCAGGTATCCCGACGGGATGATCAGGTAGCGGATCCCGAACAGCTGATAGTCGCTCGGGTTGCCCTCGTCGAAGAAGTATTCGGGGTCGGTCATCAGCGACGCCGTGCGGAGCGTGTACCCGACCTCGTCGACGTCCCGGCTCTCCAGGTACTTGAACACCGGAACCGACCCGACCGTGAAGTTGGCTCCCCAGTTCGACGGCATGCCGGCGTAGACGCGACCGCCCCCACCGGCCTTGATGACCGAGATCAGTTGGTCGATCTCGCCTCCCTGGGCCGCGTCGGCTCGCCGCTGGGCGTCGATCGAGGTCGCGTTGTGACTGTCGTAGGACCCTAACTGCGACCACGCCGGGGCCAGCACGAGGATCACCGCCGCGAAGGCGAGAACGATGCGCACCGGCCCGCTGGTGAGGCGCTTGCGCTCCGGTCCGGTGCCGCGTCGGGCCAGGAGTGATTCGAGCTTGGCCCAGATCGCCTGGCCGCACCAGGCGGCGCCGGCGCCGGCGAGGAACAGCGCCGACAGCTGGACGCCCATCATGAAGCGACGGAAGAAGATGTCGCCGCTGCCGGGGATCGCGTCGACCACGGCGCCGAACGTCGTGCGCCCAAACGACAGCAGCAGACACGCCCCTAGCACGACCAGCACAGCCCGGCCATCGAGATTACGTCGCCAGCTCGCGCAGGCCAGCACGAGGCCGATGGCGGCGAACACGGTGATCACCGGGAGCCGGCCGTGATCGAGCAGCTGACCGGAGGCCAGCCAGCCCAGCACGCGGCCGACGCCATAGCCGTTCTCGAGCGGCGTCCCGCGCAAGACCTCGTTGGTCGCGGCCCACTGTCGATCCACGAGGAGGGGCACGATCACCCATGCCGACGCGAGCAGTGAGCCCACCGCGATGAGCGCCGAGCGACGGACGCGCAGGAGGATCGTCGGGCCGGCCACGAACGGCCACAGGAGGAGCGGGATCAGCGCCAGGTAGCCGGTCTCGAAATGCAAGGCAACGGTCAGCGAGACGAACAGGACGGCCGGGAACCAGCCCCGGCCGGTCCGGATTGCTCTCCAGCTGAACCCCCAGGCGAGCGGCAGCGTCATCGACGCCCACAGTTGCGTCCACACCCCGAACCCGATCCATACGTACGCGTGCTGCTCGTAACCGATTCCGGGCACGCTGACCAGGAACGGCGACATCGCGACCGCCGCGGCGGCGGCGGGCCGTCGCGCTCCGAGCAGCCGCGCCCCGAGATAGACGCTCACCGGCCACAGCGAGAGCAGGAGGTAGAGCGACCAGCGGAAGGCCAGATCGGGCCCGACGAGGACCCCGGCGAGCCCCGTCACCATGGCCGGCAGGCTCTGGTAGTGGAGGAACTGCGGCGAGCCGAGGCCCAGATAGGGGAACCAGCTCGTGAGCGGCAGGTGCCCGGCGCGGATCAGCTCGGTCGCCACCCGCACCATCTGCTCGTGGATCGAGCTGTCGTCGAGGTAGGGCACCCCGACCGTCTCGGCGCGGAGGTTGACGAGGTTCCAGACGACCGCCGCGGCGACCAGCAACCAAGCGCCGAGCGCCGCCCCGCCCCCCGCGTCATCGCGGGGGGCGGGGCGGCGGTCGGCGGTGGGATCAGCTAGCCATCGATCAGCTGTTGCCGGCGGGACTCGAGTTCTGGCTGACGACGTTATGCGCGGTCGCTCTCATTCGCAAATAGTTGGCACGAGCCTTGCAGCTAGGTGCTAGGTGCCAATTTACCTTCGGGACCGCCTGTTGCTTCGGGATCGCCGTCAGGCCGCCGCCGCCGCTGCCGCTGTTCCCGCTGTTCCCGGTCTTTCCGCTGTTGCCGCTGTTCCCGGTCTTTCCGCTGTTGCCGCTGTTCCCGGTCTTTCCGCTGTTGCCGCTGTTGCTGACGGGCGGACCGCTGTTGCCGGTCTTTCCGCTGTTGCCGCTGTTGCCGCTGTTGCCGCTGTTGCTGACGGGCGGACCGCTGTTGCCGGCCGCGGCGCTCTTGAGTTGTGCGCCGCTGTTGCCGGCGATGATGTGACCCTGAACCGCGCACGGCGGGGGCGCCGGCGGGAGGCAGGGTGCCGTGCCGTGGATCAAGCGCGCCGCCGAGATGACGGCGACCCGTTGCCCTTTGCGGAACGCTTCGATCAGCGCGACGTGCTTGGCCGGGATCTGGCGCGGGTCGATGCGGGCCTTGACGATCACGAACGTCCGTGGCCCGGTGACCAGCTTCTGGCGGAGTTGCTCAGCCGCCAAGCACGCAGCCGGAGCCTGCACGGCCTGAGCGGGGACGCCGAGGGCCTTGAGTCGCTGGTTTGCGCCGGCGATTCCGCTCGGCGCTGTGATGCTGACGGTGAACGTGCCGTCCTGGTTGTGGGTGACCGCGAACGCCGGCGTGCTGCTTGTCGCGCTGAGAGCGACCGCGAGCACCGCCGCGGTGGCGGCGAGGCCGGCGGTGGTGCCGGCCAGGACGCGCGGCCTGGCCGGCCGCGCCGGCTTGGCCGGCGGCCGGGGCGTCTCCTCCAACCGCGCGCCGTGCTCGCGCACCAGCTCGCGCCACAGGCGGTCCTTGAACTTACTCATCGCGGCGATGCTCCTTTCTCAGCCGGGCCCGGGCCCGGGACAGACGCTTGCGCAGCACGATGCGAGAGACGCCGAGCGCCGCCGCGGCTTCCTTCGGCGTCAACCCCGACAGGTCGACCAGCTCGAGCGCCGCCCGTTCCACGGGCGAGAGCTCCGAACACCGCTTGATCAGCGCGCGTCCGTCGCGTTCGGCGTCGATCCTGGCCGCCAACTCGTCGATCTCATCGACCTCGAGTGCCCGTCGACCCTGGAGGCGGGCCACGGCCATACGACCGTTGGCGGTCTCCGCGCAGTGCTGCGCAAAGACGTTGCCCGCGATGCCGAACAGCCACGCCCGCGGCGACCCCCGCCGCGGATCGAAGCTGCCGAAGGCGCCAATGGCGCGGACGAAGGTCTCCGATGTCAGATCGGCGACTGTCTGCGGCTCGGCGCACCGCCGAGCGAAATAGGCCATCACGACATCGGCGTTGTCGTCATAGATCCGTTCGAACTCGGTGAGCGCCGGGCTCGACTGGGTGCCCAGGGTCCTGACCCCGCGGTCAGCCGGTTTCCCGGCCATGGTGTACTTCGCGTGTGCCGCTGAACTCATCTGCCGGCTAGTTGTCGAGTTCGCGTCCAGCTGTGACATCGCCCGGGCCACCGTAGGGTGGCGGGGGTAACAGGGGCGTTACGGTACGGCCGTCGCTTAGGCCTTGACCCTTGTTCTGGCTCTCGAACTGCTTTCCGGACTGGTGCTCATGTATGTCTGCCTTCTCTTCGGGTGCGGTTGAGCCGGGCAGTCTGTGACGGTCCTGCAAAGCGACGCCAAGGGACCACCAAAGCGGCGGTTAAGCGAGCGGCTCAGCGCCCCCGCGGGTCAAAGACGACGCCGATCGGGCAGAGTTCCCGGGGCCGATGTACGAGAGCGAGATCGACCTGTCGCTCCTCCAGAAGCTGCTCGATGCCAGCATTGCCGGCGCGGGCGAGTTCTTGCGCAGCTCGTTCGAGATGCCGGAGCACTCGCTCTCCGCGGCCCAGCTGGTCGAGCACCTGCAGGGCGGGTTGACGGTGGCGCTGGCCACCGTCACCGATCGTGGCGAGCCGCGCGTGGCTCCGATCGGGGCGTTCTTCTACCACGGCTCGTTCTACGTGCCGACCGTCGCCGAGGCGGCGCGGACGCGCCACGTCCTCAAGCGGCCGGGGCTGAGCCTGACGTACTTCGAGGGGGAAGGGTTTGCCCTGATCGTCCACGGGCGCGCCCGCGTGGTCGATGCCGGCGACGGCGATTTCGCCGAGCTCGACGCGACCCAGGTCGCGCTCGGCAATCCGAGCGTGACCGAATGGTCCGCCAACGGCGTCTACCTCCAGGTGGTCGCGGACCGTATGTACAGCTACGCCCGCGACCCGGACCGCTTCCCCGCGTCGCATGGCTAGCGCGGTCGAACGTCCGCCGCGAGCGGAGCCGAACCGGTGGGCAGTCCTGGCGGTGTTGGCGATCGCGCAGCTGATGGTCGTGCTCGACGCGACCGTGGTCAACATCGCGCTTCCGTCGGCCCAGAAGGCCCTCGGTTTCACGGACCAGAACCGGCAGTGGATCGTGACGGCCTACGCGCTCTCGTTCGGCAGCCTGCTGCTGCTCGGAGGCAAGCTGGGCGACCTGTTCGGCCGCAAATGGACGTTCATCGCCGGGCTGGCCGGCTTTTCGGTCGCGTCCGCGATCGGCGGGCTGGCACAGTCGTTCGCCATGCTGGTGGCGGCCCGGACGCTGCAGGGCTGTTTCGGTGCCCTGCTGGCGCCCTCGGCGCTATCGCTGCTGACGGTCACCTTCGCCGGCTCGCCGGACCGGCCCAAGGCGTTCGGGATCTTCGGCGCCATCGCCGGGGGCGGGGCATCGGTCGGCCTGATCCTCGGCGGGTTCCTGACCCAGGTGCTGTCCTGGCGCTGGTGTCTGTACGTCAACCTCGTGATCGCGATTCCGACCGGGATCGTGTCGCTGCGGCTGCTGGTGAACCACGCCGATCCCAACCGCCCGCGGATCGACTGGCTGGGCGTGCTGACGGCCACCACGGGGCTGTTCGCGCTCGTCTACGGGTTCTCGAGGGCCGAGACGAGCTCGTGGACGGATCCGGTGACGATCATCTCACTGGCGGCGAGCGTGGTGTTGCTGACCGCGTTCGTGGTGATCGAGCAGCGGGAGCGAGAGCCGCTGCTTCCGTTGCACATCGTGACCGACCGCGCTCGAGGGGGTTCCTACGCGTCGATCGCGTTGGCCGGCGCCGGTGTGTTCGGCGTCTTCCTGTTCCTGACCTACTACCTACAGCAGGACCTGGGGCTGTCACCGCTGCTTACCGGTGTCGCCTTTCTGCCGCTGACCGGCGTGATTGTGGTCGTCTCGACGACGGCCCAGACGCGGCTGGTGCCGCGGATCGGCCCCAAGCCGCTGATGGTCGCGGGTATGGCCTTGGGGATCCTGGGGATGGTCCTGTTCACGGGGCTGCAACCCGGTTCGACCTATGTCGCGGATGTGCTGCCGGGACTGATCATCATGGGGGCGTCGTTGGGCGCCATCTTTGCTCCCGCGTTCGGGACCGCGACGCTCGGAGTCGCGCCCAACGAGGCGGGCGTCGCCTCGGCGATGGTCAACACCGCCCAGCAGGTTGGGGGATCGGTCGGCACCGCGCTGCTGAGCACGTTATTCGCGACCTCGGCCGCCAACTACGCCAGGAGCCACGCCGAGCCGGGGCTGAGTCCCGCCGCGTTGATTCACGGCTACACGACCGCCTTCTGGTGGGCGGCCGGCTTCTTCGCCGTCGGGCTGCTCGTCACGGTGCTGGTCCTGCCCTCAGGCCGCTTGCCCGTCGCGGGGGTAGAGCCGGCGGTGGCGACCGAGTAGCGCTCTACGCCGCCTCGGCCTCGACGTGGCTGATCCACGTCGCGTACATCGCCGCGTAGCGGCCACCGCGGCCGACCAGCTCGCGGTGTGAGCCGACCTCAACGATCCGACCGTCGTCGACGACGACAATCCGGTCCGCCTTCATCGCGGTCGTGAGCCGGTGGGCGATCAGTACCGCTGTGCGGGCCTCGAGCAACCGATCGAGGGCCGCCTCGATCTTGGTCTCCGAGGCGAGGTCGAGGTTCGAGGTCGCCTCGTCGAGGACGAGCACCCGCGGGTGGGCGAGGAAGGCGCGGGCCAGCGCGATCAACTGGCGCTCGCCGCTCGAGAGCGATTGGCCGCGCTCGTGAACGATCGTGTCGAGGCCCTCGGGCATCCGCTCGACGACGTCGGCGAGACCGACGGCGCGGACGGCCTCCCACACCTGGTCGTCGGCGGCGTCGGGGCGGGCGAAGGCGATGTTGTAACGGAGGCTGCCGGCGAACAGAAACGGCTCCTGGGGCACCACCCCGAGCTGACGGCGGAGCGAGTCGATGGTCACCTGGCGGATGTCGTGACCGTCGAGCAGCACGCGGCCCGCGGTGGGGTCATAGAAGCGCGTGATCAGCTTGGCCAGCGTCGACTTGCCGGCTCCAGTCGGGCCGACGAAGGCGACCGTCTCGCCGGCGCGGATGCGCAGGTCGATGTCGCGCACCACCGGGGTGGCGGGGTTATAGCCGAAGGTCACGTGGTCGAAGATGATCTCCCCCTCGATCGGCGGCAGCTCGCTCGCGCCACCGGTCTCGGGCGTGCTCGGCTGGATCGCGAACAGCGTGCGCAGCTTCAGGATCGACGCGCTCCCCTGCTGGAAGGCGTTGTACTGCTGGACGAGCAACTGGATCGGCGCGAAGAACCGGTTCAGGTAGAGGAAGAAGGCGACCAGCGCGCCGATGCTGAGCTCGTGGTGCACGACCATGTTGCCGCCGATCGCGAGCAGCGCGGCCTGGCCCAGGTAGCCGAGCAGCGTGGTTCCGGGACCGTAGATCGCGTTGATCTTGGCCGTGTAGTCATTCGCATCGCGGTACTCGCCGACGACGTTGCGGTGCTGGACGACGTTGAACTCCTGCCGGTTGTTGGCGGCCACGGTGCGGACGCCGTGGAGGCTCTCCGAGAGATCGGCCAGCACGCCGGCGATCCCGTCCCGGACGCGGTCGTAGCCGCGCTCGGACGCCGCCCGGAACCACAGCGAACCGGCGGTCAAGGCCGGGACGACGAGCGCCAGCGTGATCAGCGTCAGCTTCACGTCCATCGTGAACAGGATGATCGTGATCACCACCATCGTCAGCGCCTGGACGGCCAGCTGGGCGAGGCCATCCTGGAGCAGTTGCTGCAGGTTCTCGATGTCGCTGGTCATCCGGGTCATGATCACGCCCGACTGCTCGTCGGTGTAGTAGTCGAGGCCGAGCCGCTGAAGGTGGGTGAACACCCGGATCCGGAGATCGTGCATCACGCGGGCAGCGAGCCGGCCGGTCACCTTGGCTTGCAGGCGCTGGGCGAGCGCGGTGATCGCGATCGCGAGCAGGAACAGGCCGGCGGCCGCGGCGACCACGGCAAAGTTCTTGTGCGGGCCGGTCATCCCTTGGTCGATCCCGATGTCGATCAGCTTTGGGCCGGCCTGGTTGGTGATGCTGACGATCGTCACCAGCACCGCTGCCGCCGCGCCGAGGTGCCAGTGGCGGAAGATCAGACCGCGGAGGGTCAGCCGCGCGCCGCTCTCGTCGTCGCTGCGGTAGGTGAAGCGCGCATCGGGCTCGGGATGTTCGGGCTCCCGCGCGAGCAGCAAGTCGACGCCGGCGGCCAGCTCGGGCGGAATCCCCGCGAACGGGAGGCCGCCGCCGGGCGCCGCGGCGGCGCGCGAACCACCCGCGCGTCCGAACGCGCCACCGCTGACCGTTCCCCCGCTACCGAAGCTCATCAGCGCTCCGGACGCGGGCCTGACGTTCGGCCTCCTCGGCCTGGGCGAGGACCTCGCCGTACAGCGGCACCGTCTCCAGCAGCTTGGCGTGTGTGCCATCGGCGACGATCCGTCCGCTGTCGAGCAACATGACCCGGTCGGCGAGTCCGATCGTCGATAGGCGGTGGGCGACCACGAGTGTCGTGCGCCCGTTCATCAGCACTCGCAACGCCTCGTGGATCTCCTGTTCGACCTGGACGTCGACGGCGCTGGTGGCGTCGTCGAGAATCAGGATCGGCGGGTTCAACAGCAGCGTGCGGGCGATTGCGATCCGCTGGCGCTGGCCGCCTGACAGCGTGTAGCCACGCTCGCCGACGACCGTGTCATAGCCGTCCGCCAGTTCAGCGATGAACCCGGCCGCACCGGCGGCCTGAGCGGCAGCTTCGATATCCGCCAGGTCGGCGTCCGGTCGGCCGTACGCGATGTTGTCGCGGATCGAGGAGGTGAACAGGAACGGCTCGTCGAGCGCGACACCGATGTGGGCCCGGAGGCTGGCCAGCGTCAGGTCGCGCACGTCGTGCCCGTCGATCTGGACCGATCCCGACTTGACGTCGTAGAAGCGCGGCAGCAGGCGCGAGATCGTCGTCTTGCCGCTCGCGGTTCGGCCCACCAGGGCGACCGTCTCGCCCGGCCTGAGATGCAGCGAGAGATCCTTCAACACCGGGGGGCCGTTCGCGTAGGCGAAGTCGACGTGCTCGAGACGGATGTCGCCCTCGGCGTCGACGAGCTCGATCGCGCCCGGCCGGTCGACGATCTCGGGCGCCTCGTCGAGGATCTGGTAGATGCGCCCGGCCGAGGCCTTGGCCCGCTGTCCCAGCATGATCAGCATGCCGAGCAGCTGGAACGGCGCCTGCAACATCACGATGTACGCGCTGAAGGCAAGGATCGCGCCGATCTGGAGGTCGCCGTGGATCACCAGCCAGCCGCCAAACAGCAGCACGAGGGCAAGGCCAAGCTGAGGGAGGTTCTGCACCGTCGGGGTGAACCGGGCGCGGATGTCGGCGTCTTGGATGTAGGCCCACTTCAGCCGCTCGGCGGCCTCGGCCAGCGTCCGCACCTCGCGCGGCTCGGCCACGAAGGACTTGACCACGCGGACGCCGTTGGTGTTCTCGTCGACGATCGTGGCGACATCGGCCAGCCGCTGCTGGATCAGCCACGAGACCGGGAAGATCTCGCGGCGCATGCGGACGCTCGAGAAGTAGACCAGCGGGGTGGTCGACATCGCCACGAACGCCAGCGGCACGTTGATCGAGAGCATGTAGCCGAACGCGACCAGCGCGACCGCGCACTGCACGAGGATCGACGGCGCGAACGTGAGGTACATCTGGACCGAGCGGATATCCGAGTTCGCGCGCGAGATCAGCTGGCCCGACTGGACTCGGTCATAGAACCCGAACGACATCCGCGTCAGGTGGGTGTAGATGATGTTGCGCAGGTCGAACTCGAGCGCGTAGGCGGTGCGGAGCAGGAACAACCTCGAGATGAAGGCCGCGATCCCGGCCGCCACCGCCAGCCCGGCGACCAGCGCGACGTAGTGCGACAGCGGGACGGTGTGGCGCTGCAGGGAATTCGTGATCGCCTGGTTGAGCAGGTTCGGGATTTGAACCTGGAGCACCAGCGCGACGAACGACAAAAGCAGCGCGGTGAACAGCGTCGTCTTGTGGGACATCACGACCGGCCGGGCGCGACCGATCCACGATTTGCTCTGGTCGGGGTCGATCGTCGCCCGGGGCGGCCGGTAGCGGGACTCGATCCCGACGAGGCGTGACGCGAGTGGTGTCGGGGAGGAGAGGCGGTCTGGATCCGCGGCGGTCGCGCTCACGCCTTCGCCTCTTGGCGGGGTGCTCCGGCCCGCGGCGCGCCGGCCCGGCGGGCGGTGCGGTAGGCGTCCAAGGCCTCCTTCCACGAGCCCAAGCCCTCGAATGCGGCGTCGGCGTTCTCGGCTCCATACGCGGCGATATCGCGCAGCCGGCGCTCGACCTCGCAGTCGGCGGCCGCGAGCAGCCGGCGACCGTCGGCGGTCAGCCCCAACCCGATCCGCCGCCGGTCATCGCCATCGTGGTGGCGCTCGACCAGGCTCCGCGCCACCAGCCCGTCGATCACGCCGGTCACGCTGGGCCGACTGACCGCGAGCTTCTCCGCCAGCGCCGAGGCGGCCTCCTGACCGTCGCCGAGCAGGCAGAGCGCTCGGTACTGGGACAGCGTCAGGTCGACGCTGGCGGCCGCGAGCTCGACCTGGCGGGCGAGCCGGGCGATCACGCGACCGGGATGGTCAGGTAGTTCGGTAGCCACATGATTAGGGTACCGAACTAGATCAGCAGGGTCCGATGTGATAACAACCCGCCCAATAGGGTCAAGACTTTGGGGGGCCGATGGGAATACCGCGCGTCGAGCTCGATCGAGACTGGCTGGTCAAGGAGCCGGGCGATCGCCTGGGCGGCGACATCGGCTTCGTGATCGGTCGCTACCAGATGACACCGGCGAGAACGCTCGATGCCCCCAGCCCGGACCACCGGTCGATCGGCCTCGAGCTGTGGGGCGGATCACAGCGATCGATGTGGCTGTTCAGCAGCATGCTCGTGGAGCCGGAGACGCTGCCTCGTCTGGGGACGATCCGCCGGACGTTGCAATCGGGGGAGACGCCGGCGGAGAGGATCTCGCTCCACCTGGAGGACAACATCGGCTTTGGCCTGATGGATCCGTACACCGGTTATAAGTTCAAGCGGCTCTTCAAGAGCATTGCCTCGGCCCTCGAGGAGGCGATCCGCGAGAACGCCGCCGAGGTCACCGTAGTTTCCCCTTAGCGGCGCCTACTTGGGCGGGGCGGCCGCTTGGTCAGCCGGTCACGATGTCGAGTACGCGATCGACGTCGCGCTCGGTGTTATAGAGATGCCACGACGTACGCAGCAGGCCACCGCGCACCGCCGCCACCACGCCCGCCCGTTGCATCCGCTCAGCCGCGCCGGGTAGTTCGGCGCACACGATCGCGCTGTTGCTCGGCTCGAGTTCGATGCCGGCGCGGAAGCGGTTCGCCAGGGCCAGGTTATGCGAGTGGATGTTCGGGATCCCGATCTGCTCGATCAGCTCCAGCGCGGGCTCCGTGGCGACCCAGGAGAACCACGCGGGAGAGAGATCGAGCCGGCGGGCGCTCGAGGCGATCCGCAGCGGCGGCCCGAAATAGCTCGAATGCACATCCTCACCCGCGTACCAGCCGGCGCTGTGGGGCACCACCCGCTCGAGCAATCGATCTGACACGGTCAGGAAGGCGCTGCCGCGCGGGGAGGCGAGCCACTTGTAGGCCGCGCAGACCACGGCGTCGAAGTCCCTCGCCTGCACCGGCAGCCAGCCGATCGCCTGGGTGGCGTCGCACACTGCCAGCGCCCCCGTGGCCTCGACCGCGGACAGGATCGCGTCGAAGTCGGCGACTTCTCCGGTGCTCATCTGCACGGCGCTGAACACCACCGCATCGGCGCCGGCAGCGGTCGCCTCGGCCAGTTGGGACACCGGCACCGTCCTCACCTCCAGGCGTTGCTGGACCAGCAACGGGAACAGGCTCGAGGTGAACTCGATGTCGGGGACGACCACTCGGGCACCGCCGGGGAGAGCCGTGACGACGGAGCCGATCAGTTCGGACACGGTTGAGCCCACGGCCACCCGATCCAACGGAGCGCCAGCGAGTCGCGCGAACAAGGCACGGGCGCGCTCGGTGGTCTCGCCCCACTCCTCCCAGCTCGTCCGCCCGCCGTGCCAGTCTGCCAGCGCCGCCTGGAGCGCGTCCCAGGCCGGCCGCGGCGGCAGGCCGTAGCTCGCCGTGTTGCAGTAGACGCCGGCGGGCTCCCACAACGGTTGCGCCTCGGAGATCAACATCTCGGTCATTGCATCAGACCGGGGCGGCCGGCGTCGTTAGCGGCCGCTCCGTGGAACGGGCCAAGGCCGGGCCGCGATCCGCGGCCCGGCCTTTTCCCTGGGGGTGGGGGCGTCGAGTTGCTGGCCGCCGGGGTTTAGTACTTCGGGGTGGCCAGGAAGCCGTCGACGATGTTCGGGTTGGCGGTCTCGGTGTAGAAGCCGACGAGCCGGCCGTGGTCGTTGACGCCGTTGACCACGGTCCCGCCGACGCCGCTCGGATCCGAGACGGTCTCGAAGCCGCCGCCAGGGGTCCACGTGAAGCCGAAGGTCGTCATCGCGTTACCGCTGCCGATGGTGTAGTTACCGACGACCTCGTCGCCGTCGTTGATGCCGGTCGCCATGGTCGAGGATGAACCGGGGACGTTCAGCCCGAACTCCTTGCCGTTGTTGAGCCGAAGGAAACTGACCGAATTGCCGTTCACCGTGTCAAAGCCGACGATGTCGCCCGCGTTGTTGATCCCGGCGGCGGCGGCGCTGGTCGACCCGGGGACCTGGATCCGGTTGAAGAGGCCGTTCTTGATGTTGTAGGAATAGGCGTGGTTGTTGCCGGCCTTGTCGGTGTAGAAGCCAACCGCCACGTCGCTGTTATTGACTCCGAGGAGCTGATCCACGGGCGGGCTGGCCGGGTTGTTGGTGGGGAAGTTCACGTTGTGGAAGTGGCCCCCGTTGATCGCGTACCAGCCGAAGTTGGCTCCGGCCTTGTTGGCCCAGAAGCCGACCGTGACCCCGTGGTCGTTGATGCCGATGGCCTGCGTCTGGAACGAGTGCGGGAAGTTCTCGCTCATGAAAATCTTCCCCACGCCGTCGTTGGGCAGCGTGTACCCCTTGTTGGGATGTTGCTTCGAGCCGATGCCGAAGTACCCGGCGATCTCGCCGAACGAGTTAATGCCGAGCAGCTGGTTGAAGGTCAGATCCTTCGGGTTATCTAGGGTGCGATAGGTGTAGTTACCGCTCGCGTCGGGGACCGAGGGCACGGTCGCCTGGGCCGCCGAGACGGCCAGCGCGCCGATCGTCATGGCCGCCGCGGCGAGCGCCGCCACGAGGCCGATCAGCCAACGGGATCGATCCCGAATGATGCTAGGAGCCCAACTCATGATGAAAACCTCCGGTTTGAACACCGCCAAGGCGGCCAGGTCAGATGACGCACTGGATCCTGCGCCCTCTGACCCGGACCCACATCAGGAGCAACCCCGAACCAATCCCTGACATTCGACCGAAACCCCCTGAGACTGGCCGTTTCCCAGTGTTCTCGGGGGGTTTCGTCCGACGGAGTCCGACCGAATCCGGTGAGTTTCGGGGTCGACTGGCGCGCAACTGGCGCGCAGTGGGGGTTGCGATGGAAGGCAGGCGAGCGTAGGTTGCCCATCGTCAACCGACGACGAAAAGGGGCTGAAGGATGAAACCGCGCATGATCGCGGCACTCGTAGTGGGCGCTGGCGTCCTCGGAGGCGCCGTAGGGGCGCTCGGAACGGCAGCCGTTCAGTCGCAGGCCAGTCCGCGAGCGGTCGCCGCCGCCGTGCAGAAGGTGCAGGACACTAAGGCCGAGGAAGCATTGACGAAGATTCAGAGCGATCTGCAGGCCATCGCGCGGCCGGGCGGGGTCCCGGTCGGTGCGGTGCTCTCCCGCATCGAAATGCAGCTCTACGAGACTTGCCTCAATGTGCGAGGATCGGGGACGGGGCTCCCCACCGGGTGTGTGGAGGGCGACATCTTCACGACGAGAAGGTAAGGACCTGATGGTCCCGCCGGCCTGCTGGTGAAAGGAGGAGAAACCCCCTGGCCAGCAGGACCACCGAGGCGGCCCCGAGCGGGTGAAGAGGTATTCCGCCCGAGCCCGGCGCGAATCACCCTCCTGCCTGGAGGGGAAGCGGCCGGCCGGCCACGTGTCGAGCGCGGCCCAAATGTTCGCCTTGGCCGCCGTGGCAAACTCTGGTCATGGCGGGCCTGATCGCCCTCGTCGCTTTCCTGTGGCTCTGCTGGTGGTTCGCCGGCGCGGTGATCCGCCCCGCCCGGGCATTGGCGCGCCAGGAACACCAGGAACGGGCGATGGCCGCGCGTCCGAGCCGTCAGGACTGGGAGCTTGGACTGGCTGTCCAGCGGTTCGCGGAGAGCGAGACGATGACCGTCGAAGAGCTCGAGGAGCGCGTCGATCGGATCCTGCACCGATAAGACTTACGTGAGCGCTGTCCGACGACGTTCCCTTCATCCGTGCATTCCCGGCCCCACCGACGGTTACAGGCTGACGAAGCGCGCCGGTCAGGAACCGGGCAGTTCGGGGTCCGGGAGCTCGCCGTCCCAGACACTCGGCGCCGGAGGAGAGGGACGGCTGACGTAGCCTCGCTCGACGAACTGGTCGAAGTCCGAGCGCTTGATCCGAACGCGCCGACCGAGGCGGACGAACGGTAGGTCCCCGCGATCCAGCATGTTCCGGATCGTTTGCTGATTGAGTTTCAGGATCGACGCGACCTCGGCCACGGTCAGGTATGTCTCTTCGGGCGTCGAGGGGAACGCTACCGTCCCCGGTCGTGCCCCGACCAAGCTCGCTCCGCCCGCTGCGCCATATCGCCGAAGGGCCGCTCGTCTACGACCGGGAGCGCAACGAGATCCACCAGCCCGGCTGCCTCCGGGCGAGCGGTGAGCCCCTCGAACGAGGCGACGAGCTCGAGCTGGTCTGGGCGCCGCGGACGTGCCACTTTTGTCGTCCCGACATCACGTTGGCTCTTGGCCGGTAGCCGGCCGGCTGCCAAGCGTCGCCATCACAGCCGATGTGCCGCGACTATCGACGGGAGCGAAAGGCGGCGCCGTCTCAGGCGCCGCCTTTGTAGAAAGTGGGCTCGCTTGGCAGGGACGAGCAGCCGAGGGTCGTGGCAGCTGACGCGGCGCTTGCCGCGGGGACGACTCAGCGGGCGAGGCGCTCGTAAAGGTCCCGCTCCTGCTCATGCCGGGCACGCAGCCGCTCGATGAAATCGGCGTCACGCCGGCGCGCCTCGATGTGCTCATCGATCGCGGCACGCACCGCCTCGGTGAGGCTCTGGTCATCGGCGCGAGCGACGAGCTCGAGCGTGGCGGCCTGCTCGTCCTCGAGCCGCAAGGTCATGGTCTTGGGCATCGAGATCCTTTCCCCTCCTGTCGGAGGTCGGTTTCGGTTTCAACAAAACTATATGTCAGGACATATAGTGTCAAGTCATCTTCATGTATTCATAGCATGAAACCAAGCCACCAAGATATGCTAAGCTGAGTCCATGAACCGAATCGAGCTCGGCGATTTCCTGCTCATCGCCGAAGCCCACACCGGCATCAATGCCCACCAGCTTGTCCGCGTCCCCCGCGTCCTGCAGCTCGCGTCTGCCGCCCTCGCAGCCCCGTTCGCGGGATTCGGTGACTTCGAGGCGCACCCGTCGTTCTGCGAGAAAGCCGCCGTGTACTGCTCGCGCGTCGTCACCTACCACCCGCTGCCCGACGGCAACAAGCGAACCGGCTACGACGTGATGCGCGAATTCATCGACCGCAACGGCCGTATGTTCACACACCCTGCCGGTGGCCTCGACGACACGGCGAAGATCATCGAAGACCTAGCGGCCGCGCTGGTTTCCGAGCTCGAGTTCATCGCTTGGGTTGTCGATCGCATCAGTCCTCGGTGCTGACCGCGCTCAACTCCTTCCGACCGCGCTCAACTCCTTCCGCAGCCACCGACGCGCCTCCCAGTAGTCCTCCGGCGCTCAGGCCCGAGCGGACGGGCGGTAGCCGGCGGCCCTCAGCGGCCACTGCGTTTAGGAGCGCGCGGTCTGGCGCCTCCATCGAGTGAGGCGGTAGAAGTCCATTGCCCACACCAAGATGACCGCGACGAAGAAGCCCTCGGCGAATCCCGCGAGCCCGGCTAGCGCATGGACCGGAAGCAGCACGATCAGCAGAATCGCAATGCCGGCAAGCGACCCAGTGGCGGTGCGGTAGCGCGGCTGGGGCGGCCGGCCGCCTGGTCTGAGCGGCGAGCAGATCAGTGTGCACGCCCACATCGCCGCGACCGCGACCAGCGCTGCCCCGACGAACGTGCGCTTCACTGAAGCGCCGTGATAGTCGCTGAAGAAAATCGGCGGGAACACAACCACCAAGACGAGAGACACCACCACCAGGAACCCGGCATAGCCCGACTCCATCTGATCGAGACCGATCCGCAGCATCGGCGGGTCGCTGCGCACACGTCCTCGTTCCCGCCGCCGGCGAGACCTTGAGGCTCGCTTACCGCTCATTGCAGCCACCTTTTAGCAGGTTGCCAGAGCTTCACTGCCCGGCCTGCCTGCGACGCGCGCCCAGATGGAAACGATCTGGCGAGCGCTGAAAACGAGCGTGCGCGCCGCGGGCACGACTTACAACCGGTGAGCAACGGTTCGCCTAGGTTGTGCTCAAACCCACGGAATGATCGCGGCCGCCGTAGTGCTCGGGCTGCTCGGTGCCCTGGCGATCGCCGGTTGTGGTACGTCCTCGACCGATGCCCCGATGACATCCTTAAGCGCCCACGCGAAGTCGACCGCGACGGCCACCGGCGCACCCACGTTTACCACGTCGGCCGCGACACGATTCTGGAGAGGCTACGTCGCGATGCAATACAACGGTGTCGTCTCGTCTGGCGACGGACGTGGATGCGCGAACAGCCGACAGCGAGTCTTGAGCTGCACGGCCTACGTCCGAAACGCCAAGAACAGCCTTGACAGCGGCACCGATGTGATCGGCACCGTCGACGGCGCCGGGGGAGCCCTGATCGGAAGCGCCCATAAGGCAACCGGCGCGCAGATCCAAGCGTGGTTCGCGAACTATGGTGGCGCTCAATGAGGTGTGGCCGGCAACGGGTTCGTGATCGTCAAGCTGGAACATGGCAAGTGGACGCCCGTTGTGGAGAACAGCGGCGCCGAGCCGTGTTATCTCAAGAGCCCGTCCGGGACAGCCCCGCATTCCTTGGGCAGTCATCGATGACCTGTTCCGCATCCGTTGCCCTACACACGCGTTCGGGAGCCTCCTAGGGTCGGCCGTCAGCTGCGCGCTGGATCTCTGACCACGACGGGAGCGCCTCGCCGCAGTCCACGCGGGGTGCCGAGCGCTCGGCGCGCCGTACCGGACGGCCCGTGAAGCGCCATGATAGGAGCGTGAAAGGCCCCGAGAACGAGGGCGAGCGTTACCGGAACATCATTCGCCGAGCCAAACGGGTTCGTGAGCGCGCTGCCGAGTCGCTGAGACGGTCCCGCGCACTGCGCGAGAGGCAAGAAGGCCCTGGAGAGCAGGCTGACGCCCCTGAAGGGCGGCGGAGGTTTCGGCCGCGAGGTTGACCCCTAGGGCTGGGCTTGCGGTGGCCGTTGGCGACGGCTGCCCAATGTCGGGACGCCGGCGTTAGGATCGCGGTCAGCAACGAAGGGGCAGACCGTGAAGGGCAGACTTGGAGCGCTGGTGGTTACCCTGCTTGCGCTTGCTGGGTGCGGGAGCACCCAGGTCGAGACAGCGACCAGCGTGAGGACGGTGACCACCAGGATCGTGTCCACGACCACGCGAACGCTCGAGCCGAGCGCGGCGACGACATCAACGGCGGCGATTCCGGTCGAGATCCGCGGGCAGGCGGTCGACAGACTCCATCCCCGGCCGCCCTGCCCGTCGCCGGACGAGGCTTCAGGCGCCACCGGCAACGTCTACTGCGTCGTCGCGCCGCCGACCGCATGTCCGGCCGGTTCGACTCCGGTCGTTGGCGGTGGTTGCGTATTCCAGTCCGGAGCGTGCCCCGGGTCGCTGGTGGCGAACCCGGATGGGAACTTGGTGTGTCCGGAGGCGGAAGTCGGTCCGCAGCCCGTCCCGACATCCACCGGAACCACGACGGCTGCGGCATGCCCGACGAACATGGTTCAGTCGACTCGCGGGTGCGCGCCGGTCATCACGCCAAATTGCCCGGCCGGCACCAACGGGATCTCATCCAATATGTGCATGCCAGACTCGCTGACGAACTACTCGGAGTGCAAAACCGCCGCCAAGACTCAGTCTGAAACGACGGAGGGTGATCTCCTGATCTGGCAGGCAGGCGAGTGCGCCTATGCGCGGAACTTGCCCGTCGCGCCTTGGTGGAACGGCTAGGAACGACCGAACGGTTGCGCGGGAGCGGGGCACGGGCGACGCGCGGAAGAGGCCGCCAGATGGGCGCCGATCTGCCCCACCCCGAGGATTTCTCCGCTGGCGCGATCACTCGGAATAGAGTCCAGCGCAAATAGCAACCGAAGGGGGTTCGGGGCAATGAAGCTCAGAAGCATTGCCGTCGTCGCTGTCGTCGCGGCCGTCGGGATCTTGGCGCTCGCCGAGGTCGCCGCGGCGCGGAGTCCTCTCCACGGTGCTCTGAAGATCAAGATCGTTCAGGAGACGGACACCGGGGCGTACCACCGACCGAGCAAGTGGCAGATCCTCCACTGCCTGGGCGGCTATCGCTCCACGGTGCGCCGTGACTGGGCCGACTATTACTTCACCGGCTACACCGGCAACCATTTCGATCCGGGGTGCCGCTCGGCGGGCACCAATGGGTTGGAGGTCGTCAAGCTGGAAGCTGGCTTCTGGACTGACGTGGTCGGGTTCGATGTCAGCTCGAAGCCGTGCTATGTCCGCAGTAATCCAGGTCAGCCGAAGATGCCTTGGGGCGCGGTTGACGACCTGTTCCGCATCCATTGCCCTACGAACGCGTTCGGCAGTCCTTGAGGTCGGGCGTGCGGCGACCGCTGGGCAAATCACTCGCCAATACGGTGCGCGACGCGATCCTCCGCAGGGTTCTCGAAACCTGATCGTCGCTGCGCGCGCAACCTTCTGATGGCGGCTGCGCGCACGGCTGCGCCGGGCAAAAGCATCTCGTCTGCGCCCCGGCTTGGCTCGTTCGGAAGGAGCCGTTCGCGCTCGGCGTGTTGCCGACGAGCCGTTGCTGTAGATCGGGCGCTTTCGTCGATCTCGCTCACGGCGCGGTTGCTGGCGCGAACTCGATTTGCTCGTGGTGGCAATATGGGAGAACCGACACGACATGCAGACCGGGACGGAGGGCGGGCATGCACAGTGCAAGCGCAGCATGGGGGACCGGCGGGTTTCGGCGTTCGTTTGGGTTGCGGGGAGCCGTGTGGCCCAGCGGCTGGCGGGTTGGGAATCCGCGGGTGCTGGGGATCGTCGCCCTGGCGTTGACTGCGGCCGTGTCGGCCGCCGGACTGCACGGCGTGGCTGGGACTGTGAGCTCGGGGTCTGGGGGCGCGGCTTCGCGCTCCATGGGCCTGTCGAGTTTGCCGCTTGGTGCGCAGGGGCCGGTGTCGGCCGGGTTGGGAGCGGATGATTCCGGTTATTGGATTCGGGGTGGCCGGGGTGGGCTGTCGGCCGTCAATCGCGCGCAGGGGTTCGGGGAGTCGTTCGGCCGGTTCGGTGCCGCCGTGAGCGTGGACTCCTCGCGGTTGTCTCTGAATGTGACCGCGGTGGGCTATGGCGCAAGCTTGCGGCCGGTCGCGATGGGGGTTCCCAGGGCTCGGGCGAACCGCGTGACGTATGCCCGCGGGGGTCTGGCCGAGTGGTATGCCAACGGGCCGCTGGGCCTCGAGCAAGGGTTCACGCTCGCGCGTGCGCCTGTGGGTGCGGGTGCGGGTCCGCTGACCCTGGCCATGGGCGTCCAAGGCTCGCTTCGCCCGCGGTTGTTCGATGGTGGCCTGGGCGTCAACTTTGTCGCTGCCGACGGGCGGGTTGCGCTTCGCTACAGCGGCCTGGTCGCTCGCGACGCGCGCGGGCGCGGGCTACATGCATGGGTGACGGTGCAGGGAGGTCGGGTGCTGGTGCGCGTGGATGCGCGCGGTGCCCGTTACCCGCTGCGGATCGACCCGTTCATCCAGGCCGAGTTGAGTTCCTCTCCCGGCGCTTCAGGTGAGTGGCTGGGCTTTTCCGTGGCTGTGTCAGGTAGCACGATCGTCGCCGGTGCGTCGCACCTCGGGGACGACCGCGACGCGGTGTACGTGTTCACTGAGCGAGGAAACACATGGCAGAGCGAAGCGCAGACCGCTACCCTGAGGGCCTCGGACGGCGCGGCGGGCAATTCACTGGGGGAATCGGTCGCTATCTCGGGCAATACGATCGTGGCTGGCGCTCCGCTTGGCGACGCTGTTTATGTATTCACGGAGCCAGGATCCGGATGGCGAAACGCAAGTCAGAGCGCTAAGCTGACTGCAATCGGCAGCGTCGAGATGGGTTATTCAGTCGCGATCTCTGGAAACATGATCGCCACGGGCGATCTGGTCCACTTCCCCCCCTTGGTGTATGTGTTCGTCAAGCGCGGGGACCGCTGGGTTAGTAGCACCCGGGCGTTCGAGCTCGCGGCCGCGGGGATCGGGAGCACCGTGGCAATCTCAGGCAACACGATCGTCGCCGGCGCGCCGGAAGTGCAGGTAGGCTCCAATCCCGGCGGGGGAACGGTGTTTGTGTTCACCGAGCCACCAGACGGGTGGCCGACCGCGTCCCTGGAGCGGGGACATTATGTTTTCGCTTCGGCGCAACTGAGTGCCTCGGATGGGAAGCCAGATGACCTCTTCGGTCAGTCGGTAGCAGTCTCAGGCAGCACGATCGTCGTTGGCGCGCCGGGCCATAACGCCGTGTACGTCTTCATGGAACCAAGATCCGGATGGCGAACCGCGACGCAGAGCGCTGAGCTGACCGCCTCCGACGGCGGCGGAGAGCTGGGCTCCGCCGTAGCAGTCTCAGGCAACACGATCGTCGCCGGCGCGCCCACTCGCTCGTTCGGGCAGGGCGCCGCCCAGGGCGCCGTGTACGTGTTTACGGAACCAGGATCGGGATGGCGAAACGCGACCCAGAGTGGTGAGGCTACGGCTTCCGACGGCGCTTCATTTGAGTACCTGGCTGGCGAGGGCCCGAACTCGGTTGCAGTCTCTGGCACCACGATCGTCGCCGGGGCGCCGTATCACGTGGTCCGGAACGTCGCCCGGGGCGCAGCGTACGTGTTCACGGCGTTTCCGGGTCATGTCTATTGGACCAATAACTCGGCGTTTATCGGGCGCGCGTCGATCGGGCTCGGCGCTCGGGCCGGCACCTTCACGGCGCGTGGGGTCACGAGCAGCTTCATTCAGTTGCAGCACGCTGGGGCCTCGGGTGTCGCAGTCGACGATGAATTCATCTACTGGGGTGAACCGGGCCTCGGTGAGTACTCGAGTTCGATAGGGCGCGCGACGATCAACGGTGGCCAGGTCGATCAGCACTTCATCCCCCATCTGGCCGGTGCGGTCGCCGTGGCCGTTGACTCGGGCCACGTTTATTGGGCCGCTGGGCCAAACTCACCTTGGATCGGGCGCGCGGATCTCGATGGCACGCACATTCAACAGCACTTCATATACGACCCGTACTACGCCAACGCGTTAGCGGTTAACTCCGACTACATTTACTGGACCAATCAGCTCAGCAGCGGCGCCTCCAATTGGATCGGGCGCGCAACGATTAATGGTGGGTCGCCCGATCAAACGTTCATCCTCGTCGGCAAGCACCGTGAGGCCAATGGAGTCGCGATTGACAGCCAGTACATCTACTGGAGCAGTATCGGCCAAGGCCCACCGCCCCTGCCCGCATGCTGCGGGACTGTCAGTCGCGCCCCGCTCACCGGCAGACCTCCGACCGCCTCGAACTTGATCCGCGCCGCGGCGGGCAACAACTCGCTGGCATTCGGCGTGGCGGTCTTCGATGACTATCTGTTCTGGGCGAACGACAGTACCGACTCGGTCGGGCTCGCTGAGCCGTTGCCCGTACTCCCAGCAGTGTGTTGCTCAACGGTCGAGACGAGTTTGATCAGCCACGTGGATCACGGACGGTTATACCCGCCGGATGCGCTCGCCGCCGGCAACTAACCGCCCCGATAAAGAGCGCCCTACATCCAGCTAGCCCTTGCTCGGTTATTCCCGTGGCACCGGGTCGGTTGAAGAGATGCTCGGCCGCCGGCGGGGACCGCGGGCCTCCACGTGCCATCGAGACGTCCCGGATTCGTTTGAGCGCCCACATCGAGACCGCTACACTGCCTGCCAGCCGGTTCGACGCTCGGTCGGGGCGCAGCCGTGCCAGTGACAGGTTCCGGTTGGAGGAGGATGGGCAGTCGTGAAGAGATTCCTTGTGCTAGTCGCGGTCGGAGCAACGTTTGCAGCACCGGCCGTAGCATCGGCCGGCACGCCTACCTACAGCGATCCGTCTATGTACACAGCTCCTTGTTCGAACGGGGCGCAGGCCGTGCGTCCATCCGCGCTCTTGATCTGGAACTGCTTGCCGTTTAAGTATCACCTCGGTTCCGACGCGAACTTGACCCATATCCATTGGGCGACGTATCGACATAGCGTCGCAACCGGCCGGGGCAGGTTCCTAGGTCGCTGGTGCATGGTTAAAGAATTCCGGCCTAGCTTCCTCTCGTACGGCGGTGGTGCCGCCGCGCCCTTCACCGGTTGGGCGTTCACTGGAACCGTGCTTCACAGCCCGAACATTGCCGGATGGCAGGGTCTCGGACATTTGCGACTGTCAGGGAACTTCTGAGACTGAGCTCCCGGCTAGTGCGAGGCCGAGGGCGGGCGGCAGCCGGGTGCCTGACGGGCACGCGCGGCCTGGTGACGGCGGCAAGGCCCCGGGCGAGGCTGACAGACGTAGGCCGCGTTAAATCCAAACCCGTTTCCCCGCCGACCGGCCAAGGAGGATCGAGAGACCGGACGGCGGGGACTGGGCCGACCCCGGACGTTGGAAAGGAGACAGCGCCCAGGCGTCGTGCGCTCGACCCGCCACCAACCGCATCCGGGGAGCGCCGGATCAAGATCTCGAGTCAGCGACCGCGCGCCTCGCGGAGGTAGGCTGCCTGGGCGCTTTTGTCCTGCCGCATCGCTTGGAGCATCGCGTCGTACGCGCTCATGGTCGGGTCGGACTTGCGGATCTCCTCGGCCTTTGCCTTGAGGCCGTCGGGATCGAGCGCTGGCGTGTCGGCCTTCAGGACGACGCCGGGATAGGGGCTGCCTCCGATGCTCGCCTGACCGCGCATCCAGGCTTGGTACGCCGCCGGCGAGAGTTGCTCCAAGTATCGGGCGCCAATTTTTCGGTAGGTCTCCTGGGCGGCCGACAGGCCACCATCGCTCTTGGAAAGGTCGCTTAGCTCACGGCCGAGCTCCTCCGCGGTCTTCGGGTCATCGTCACTCTTGGTCACGTCCGCCTCCTCGGCGGTTGGGCCGCCGGCGTCCGGTGGCGAGGGTTCGGGTTCAGTCTTGGTCAGCTCATCGAGGCGCACTTGCATCTTCTTGATCGCCTTGGTCGTCTTCGCGACCAACGCTTGAAGGTCGGCGAGGTTCGGCTCCGGTTCGGGCTCGGGCTCGCCGCGGTCTGCCTTCCACAGAAGGAACTTTTGCGGCTCGGTGGGGTCGCTCGGGTCGCGGACAGCAGCCCGATCAACGAGACTGAGCCACTGTACGTCTAGGTTCCTCAACTCCGGCATCAGGGCTTCTCCTTCGGGTCCAAAGGTTCGACGGGCCGGGCGTCCTGTTCGGAGAGGGGCTTGACCTGTGCGACGGACGGCGGCAGGATCCCGACGATCCCATGCGGCGCGCCAACATTCCGCAGCGCCCAGAGCAGCGCGCACTCAACCATCCAACTGCGCGGTCGAGCGACGTTCGGGTCTCGACCGGCCAACGACATTTCGCGCATCTGCTTACTGGTTACGCGATCCCACTCGGTCAGCGCCCTAGCGAACACGGCCGCTCCCTCATCCACCTTCCGGGTGAGAGCTTCCCGTTCGGCCTGTAAGACCTGAGCACGCCTGAGGGCCTCTGCGCGTGCCGCTGCGTCCGCGTCAGCTCTGGCCTGGGCGGGGGTCCCGCTTGCCCTGCTCTGCGCGCGCCGCACGAAGCCTCACAAGGGCCAGCTTCCTATCGTCAAGCTCGCGCTCCACGCGCGCCAAGTCCTCCATCGCCGCCGTGTCACCGGCCAGCGCCTCAAGGGAGAGACCCTGTGCCTCTTCCTCGGCCTGGGCGATGGCAGCCTCGGCGTTCGCCTCGAGGGTCACGAAATCGAGTGGCGCTACTACGGTGGTCATGTTGTCCTTTCGTCGGTTGGTTCGTCTTCACATGTTGCGGTGACAGCGCGGACGTCCGCCCTCGCGGCAGCCGCCAGCGGGGCGGGCGGCACTTCGCCTCGAGCGAGCCGGTCGAGCAGCTGCCTGACGTTCGAGGAGAACGGCAGACCGAGCACCGCGAGCAGCCCGCCGATCAGGTCCATGGGCGCGTTCTCGACCTCTCCGTGCCACGAGCCATCGAGCATGGCGGCCGCGGTAAGCCACTCGTTACTCACTGTGATCCCTCCCGGTCCTGGGCGCGAAACTCCTCAGCGATCAACGGAAGCGCCATTCGCTTCTGATCAGCGGTGAGGCCCAGCTTCGGATCGTCCAGAACGCGGCGAATCATCTGCGCCACGATCTGGGCGGTCTCCGGTGCTATCCGCTTGTCTCGCTCGCGAGCGTGCTGGGCGGCCTGATCGAGCGCGAGCCCCATTTCCGTCATGATGCCGTAGGCGATCGAGCTAGCGCGCGCGTTCGCTGCCTGCCCCTTGGCGAGGAAACGGCGAGTGCGCTCGAGCGCCTCCGTCGCGCCGGCCCACGCCTGCTGGGCGGCTGCCTCCTTGCGGCTCACCCACGAGGCCAAGTCCTCATTGGGACGCGGAGCCGTGGAGCCCTCCTTGTAACGCCAACTCCTGATTGTCCCGGGGTTGACGCTCGTCCGCCGTGCCGCCTCGGCCGCACCGACCTCCGCGGCAAGTGCCAGCGCGCGCTGTTTCAGGGGGGTGGGAATGGCAGGGAGATGCGCCATCACATCACCTCAACACCGGCGCGCCGGGCCGAGTCATCGTGTCACCGCCCCGCGCCCGGGCCGCGGAGGCCTACGCTCGCGCGACTTGGTATGCCCGGCCCCAGCGAGAGTGCGCCGAATCGTGTCCGAGTCAACGCCCAGGCGACGCGCGAGGGTGCATACGGCGCTGTGATCGCTCGCGCCTTGGTTGCGCAGCGACCAGTATGCGGCGAGCAGCTCACTGGCCATCACTCATCACCTGCCTCGTACCGAAGAAGTTCCTCACCGAGTCGACGGGCCGCGTGCTCGAGCCGTCGCGCGACGTTTCATATCTCCTCGCGCGTCTGGCGGCCAGCGGCAGGGTCACAACACCGATGGGCCGCCCAACTGGCCGAATTCGAGATCGCCACCAGGCTGCCGCGCACCTGGTCGGCATCGAGCGTGTCAATCGGCTCGGCACCGAGGGCGAAGTGAGACACGCAGGCAAACGGGCCATCGAAGTCGAACCCGCGGCGAGTCGGGGCAGTGTCGCTGATGCGATCCCAGACGGTCGTTGTCTCGGGGGTCACATCATCCCCCGCCCAATCGGCCACACGAATCCCTCAGCCTGTGAAGCAGCCGCCTCGCGCTCTGCGTCGAGGGCGGCTCGAACCAGCGTCGCCAACGCTCGGCTGGTGCTCAGGCGCAGCCTGCGAGATTGCTCAGCCAAGCGCTCGGCGTCCTCCCGGGGAAGGTGAGCGCTGATGGTGGTGTACGGCGCGGTGGCGGGCAAAACGAGTCCTTCCGTATTTGCCTCGGGAGCAAGCTCCCCGCGCAGTTTCTACAGACATACAGATCTTGGCAGATGGTTCGGAAGAAACAACCCCAGAACGAGCTGAATTCCGCATAGTGCGGAAAGTTTCGGTCCGAGGGAGGGTGGCAAGTTAACTAGACACTGACCACGCCCAGAAACACGAGCGGCGCCGATTTCTCGACGCCGGTCGCTGAACATGACCCAATGCACACGATAGGCAACGTGCTTGAACGAGAGTACACGGCCCCGACGACGGATTCACGTCGTCGGGGTCGTGTGGTTAAATCGAAAGCGAACAATGACTCGTGAAGCACCCCATAAGGCAACATGGCGACTGATGACCTAGCCGCGGCCGACCCCCAGTTCGTGCCGGTCAACTGGGTATCGCCCAACGGCGTCCACTATCTCAGCGATCCCGAGTATCGAGATTCCGCAGGTGGATACCACGGACCCTGGGTGCCCGGGATCATCTCCGCGGCCGTCAGCGCCGCCCCATCTTCGCGGCGGCCCGATCACCACGTCATGCGCCGGCATGGCCGCTCACGGCGCCCACCCGCGCGACGCGCTTGTCGTAGCGCTCGCCGGTCGCGCGACCCCGACGCTGGTGATCCCGAGCCGCCTTCTCGGCGGCTTCCACCTCAGCTAGAGATCTCACCCTACCTCGGCGCCCTCCGACGCCGAGGCGCTTCCGCATGCCCCCGTATGCGGCCCAAACGACGACGACGGCCTGGGGACCAACCAAGCCGCCGCCAAACCAACGCATTCTCTCCTCGAAAGGAAATGCACATGAAGAGTAACACCCATCGGGGCGTCGCCCGCCTTCACGCGCGCCCAACCTGCGACGTCCGACCGCGGATCCATCTCGGCCGCCGAGATGTGCAGCGAGTCGCGGTGCTCATCCTGCGAGCGGCATTCGACGCCGCGGCCGCCCTCGCCGAGCTCCACGCAATGCCCCTCTCCGACGCGGACGTGGCCTGGCTCGCCGCGCCCACTCGCGCTGGCCGACACTTATCACGAGCTTGAGTCCGTAGTCGAGATGCTCGACGCTGGTGATCTTCGCCCGCTGCGCGAGCGAAACGCCGAGCTACGGGAGGCAGTGTGAGCGCCTTGAGGACAGACGAACTCGGGCTGACGATCCGCACCGCCGACCTAAGCCGATCAAGACCGCCGCGTTGGGCCTGGGAAGGCCGCATAGCGATCGGCTATCTCAACCTCCTGCTGGGCAACGAGGGGATCGGGAAGGGCTGCCTTGCCGCCTGGTTCATCGGCCAGCTCACCCGCGGCACGCTCCCCGGTGAGCTGCACGGCCACCGGGCTGCCGTCGGCGTGCTCGCCGACGAGGACAGCTTCGACGACGTCTGGACGCCCAGGCTGCATGCCGCCGGTGCCGATCTCAATCTCGTTCACCACATCGAACGTCCCGACGGTGGCTTCGTCCATGTTCGTGACGATCGCGAACGCCTAGCCCGGGCCGTGGGAGAGCGAAACCTTCGCCTCCTCTTCCTAGATGCGTTGCTCGACAACCTGGGCGCCGATACTGACGACTGGCGCCAAAAGGCGGTCCGCCACGCGCTACAGCCATTGCGGGCGCTCGCCCGCGAGCTGAACATCGCCGCGCTCGGGGCGCTGCATCCGAACAAGCGAGGCTCCAGCTTCCGGGAGCTCGTCGCCGGTGCGCCAGCATTCAACTCGGTGAGCCGGTGCAGTCTCCTGCTCGCCCAGCATCCTGAGGATGACGACGTGCGGGTCCTGGTGCGGGGGAAGGGCAACTTGAGCCAGAAGCCGCCAGCGCTCGAGTTCGAGATCGCCAGCTACCGCTTCGAGGCGAACGGCGAGCAATTCTCCGTGCCCCAGGCGCGCGACTTCCAGGAGTCAATGCTCGACATCGACGACCTGATCGGCGTGCCGGACCACAGCGACCACGGAAAGGCGGCCGACGCCGTCGAACTGATCCGGACGCTGCTCCCACGCGACGGCCAATGGCATCCCGCCAAGCCGATCAAAGACGCCTGCGCCGAGGATGGCATCGATGACCGAACCTGCAAGCGAGCGAAGATCAAGCTCGGCCTCGAACACCGACGCACGACCACCTTCCCGGCCGCAACCGAGTGGCGATGGCCTCCTAGTCGGGTCACAGTCGGGTCTAGCGAAAACACTGTCCCGTCTGTCCCGACTGTCCCGACTGAAAACGGCCAAAAGCCCCCGTTAAGTGGCAGTTGGGACACACAGGACACTCGGGACACTCAAAACACGCGTCCCAACCGTGTCCCGACTATCACGGAAGGGCAAAAACCGCTCGCCTGCCACCCCTCAGCGCCTAAATGGCGCCTCGCCAACGGCGGCCCCTGGAACTGAGCGACCTGCCATCCGCCAGCCCACGAAGACGTCGAATGGGAACGCCCGCAAACAGCGTAAACAGGCCGCCGCGAACGCGCGAGTTGCGCCGATACCCCGACCTAATGAAGCGTTCCAGCGTTTTGGCACCGCTCCCGGCCGTTGCGGCCAGCGTGCCGCCCATGGACACTGGGAAGTTGCACCTCCGTTGTGGGGTGTGCTACGGCCCCTTTGGCCAGAACTTTTTCCCCGCCGCCCTTTACAGCATCCTCGCGCCACAGAAGCCGCCCCACCCCACGGGCAAACGGATCTGGTGTAATTCTCCGGAATCCGGAGCGTGCTCGTGATCGCGCTCGCTCGCATGCTGCTCGACGCGCTCGACACTTGCGGGGCTGGCGCGCGCCTGGCGCGCACCCCTCGATTTGCAGGGACTTTCCGATGCCTACGGATGAGCCTGATCTGTGCGATCGGGGGTTCGGTGTGAGCAAGCCGCGCTCCGCCATCTCGGCCCCACCACCCCGGCTCGCCCTGAGCGTGGAGGAAGCCTGCGCAAGCCTCGGCGTGTCGTGGGACACCTTCCACGAGCAGATCGAGCCCGAGATCAAGGTGGTACGCCTCGGCCGGCGCAAGCTCGTTCCAGTCAGGGAGCTTGAGGCGTGGCTCGCCAAGGAAGCGGAGCGCCAGCGGGTGGGCCGATGACCTACATGGACGCACTAGATCGGTCGCGCGGAACCGATCGTGATCACGAGGACACCTACACGATCGAGGAGATCGTCTC
>CAVWFJ010000014.1:0-251572 GCA_963754055.1 uncultured Solirubrobacterales bacterium | reverse complement strand
CCGAATTCTTCCATTGGGAGGGACGGTGGACCAGCGCGACGATCACGACAGCCACGAAGTAGTCCCACTCCGCCGCAAGGACGACCCGGACCCGGCTGAGCGCGCGGAGCTCGCGAGCCAGATATTTGCCCAGGAGGACGAGATCGGGACCTTCTCCCGGTCGCGGTAGGGACGCCCGTTGCCAGGCCGCCCCCCGCACAGATCCCAGCGTGCGCGTCTAACGCACTGGGCTCCTGCCTTGGGTGATGGCGGCGAATCGCTGCTCGGGCCATGGATGCAGGATCCGGGGTTGAGGTAGCCATTGGTCCGCGAGGCGCCGCATCCGCTCCCAGGTCACGTTCGTCGGACGCTGGCTGCGACGCCGAAGCGACCGCAGCCAGTGCCGGATGAGCCCTTTGCGGAAGGCGTTGAGCGCCCTGCTGTTGTCGGGCACCGCGTAATACTGGTAGTGCCCGCGCAAGGACGCGGGCGAGCCAGCGTCCCTGCTCCGGAATCGGCAAGTGCATGCGTCGCCGCATTCCGCCTTTGAGGGCGTGCAGCTTGGCCCGCACCCGTTTCGAGTCGGTGATCCGCTTGAGCTTGAACCGTCCCGATTTCCTGGTCTTCGCGCACATGTGCGTGAATCCGAGAAACTGGAACGTCTCAGGCTTGCCGAGGCCACGAGCATTGCGATTGCGGGCGGCGAACCGCCCGAACTCGATCAACCGCGTTTTCTCAGCGTTCAGCTCCAAGCCGAACTTCGCGAGCCTGTCGCGTAGGTCAGCCCAGAACCGCTCCGCGTCCTCCCGATGCTCGAACCCCACCACAAAGTCATCAGCGAACCGCGTGATCACGACGTCGCCGTGCGCGTGCCGAGTCCTCCACTGATGGGCCCATAGGTCGAAGACGTAGTGCAAGTAGACGTTCGCCAGGAGCGGTGAAGCTGAAGCCCCTTGCGGGACGCCTTCCTCGAACGCCGTCCACGACCCGTTCTCGATGACCCCCGCGGCGAGCCATTTCTGGATCAGCCGCAGGACCCTCTTGTCCGCGATCCGGTGCTCCACAAACCGCTCCAGCCACTGATGGTCAAGGCTGGAGAAGTAGTCGCGGAAATCCGCGTCGAGCACCCAGTTCACCTTCTTGCCCACGATCCCCGCGGCGAGCGCATCCAACGCGTGATGCGGGCTGCGCCCCGGCCGGAATCCATATGAGAAGCCGAGAAAGTCCGTCTCGTAGATGGCGTTCAGCACCTCGACCAGCGCCCGCTGAAGAAGCTTGTCCTCCAACGCGGCGACCCCGAGCGGCCGCAGCCGCCCGTCCGGCTTCGGTATGTACACCCTCCGCGACGGCCTCGCCCGATAGGCGCCCCTGTGAACTCGTTCGTGAAGATCCCGAAGGTTCGCTTCGAGATCCACGCCGTAGTCCTCCCACGTGACGCCGTCCACCCCCGGCGCGGCCTTCGGCCGAAGCGCGAAGTACGCCGCCCGCAAGCGGTCAACGTCAACATGGTGCAGGAGCGCGGTGAACCGCGCTTCCTTGTCCGTCTGCGCCACTCGGCGCACGCGACCAAGCTCACTAAGCGCGCCTTGCCCGGCACTGAGTCCGGGACGCGTTTCACCAGCCGCGTTTCCCTTGGCTGGTCGCCTTCCCTCCACCGCCTCCGCCGCCCCGCCCTGGACGTTGTTCGGCAGCTTCTCAGGTAGTACGCGACCATCCGACTTCTCACGATCGTTCATCACGGGATTACGGCCTTGGCCTTCCCCGCACGACCCACCCCTCCATCACGACAGGCGGGTGATCGTGAGACCTCCCGGTTCTCAGCATGGAGAGATCACACGCATGCTCAGGTTCTCCGACCCCACGGGGTCCACGAACGGCTCGCGAAAACGCCGCCCGCAGTGTTGCCTTCCGTCGTTTCCGATCGCGTCGGCACCCCGGACAAGACCCATTTCGGGGCTCAATAGCCGGCCTGCGTGCACCCCTGTCAACGCTTCGCTGCGCCCTCGCGGGTCGCCAACGCATGACTCGGGGCCATCGTGACTCGCTAGATCTTCGATGCAGGACTCTCTCATTCCCTTCTCTCATGCCGGTTGTCCGGCGCTTTCCGGAAACCTGATCCCACCACCGACCACGTCAGATGAGCCACCGAGTAGCGACGGCTCGGATGCATTGCTTGACCGGCTCGGGCTACGAAACAAGGATGAGTCCGGCCTGCCAGCGACCTCGAAAGGACAGCCGGGCGAGTCGGACACGCTCCCAGACGCGATCGCCGCCCACGCGCCCACCGGTTTTGCGGCCGAGGCCCGCAGCCCGAAATCGGCGAGCGACCTGCCGAGAAGCACGAGCCCTCCAGTTGACATCCCAAGGATCCCAGGCGCCACTCGGCTACGCGGGGTGCTGTTCGCCGGAAGCGCACGACTCGCGACCTGGCCGATTCGCGCACGTGGGAAAGCCGGCGGCACGCTCGCCGGGCGTCGCGAGACCAGCCGATCGTGGCGGTCGAGGGGCCGATCGCGACTGCTGACGCTGGCGATAATCGCCGCGATCGCCGGCGCCATTCCCCTCACCCTGTTCGCTCTCGGTATTGGTGGAAAGCCGGCCCGTGACCGCCACGGCCCCGTCCTCCAAGCCAACGCCCGTCGCTTTGACTCCACGTCAACGGTCGGGATAACGACCAGCAAGCACCCGCCTCTGAGACCGACGAACCCGGCGAGCCGCGTGGAGCATCGGCCACGACACTCACACAGGACTACGGGACCAAAACACCGTCACAAGAATTCGAACCAATCACCGACGGCGACTTGTTGCACCACCGGGATTGATGTCGCGCAGGTCGACACGCAACCGACAGACACCCCCACAGCAAGCAACCAGCCTGCCCAGTCGACAACTGAGTCCTCGGGCACTCCAGCGCCGGAGTCCGCCAACCAGCCTACGACTACCGGGCCAGGGCCAACTCAGACCAGCAGTCAAACGACCACGAGCCAGAGCACCGGCCCCAAGTCGCCTTACAGCACGTTCGGACCTGGATCCTGACCGAGTTGATCGTACACAAAGACCTCACCGTCCTTGCCGACCGAATCGCCGATCGGATCGCTGAACGACTCGCGGCCACACTCGCGCAATTGTTTGAGTCGGGCCGCGTGCCGGGCGGCGCAGCCGCTTCGTTAGTCACCTCGACCCAGGCCACGAACTCGGAGTTCGCAACAGACAGGAACGGCGAGCGTCCCGGTGAGCTGTGGACCGTCCGCCAGGTTGCGGCACATTACGGCGTAACACCGAGCTTCGTGTACCAGCACGCCGAGGAGCTCGGCTGTATCCGCTTGGGCGCCGGGCGGTGCGCGCGCCTGCGGTTCGATCCCGAGGTGGTGCGCGACCGGTGGACGACCATGGGGAGTCTGCCTGTTCCGCGGTCAGGTCCCCGCCGCCGCGCCTCCCGTTACCGCGCGGCCCCTGGTCATGACAGCGGCGGAGTTGAGCTTCTTGACTTCGAGCGGGATCCGTAATGCGCAGTCGCCATAGACTCGCCGCGCAGGGTCCGGATCTGCTTCAGGAGGTCCGGACAGAACGGCCGAACGAAGGAGGCCACATGGAAAAGCGAGCGCGCGGCGAGATCCGCGTGCACGAGCGGGCGCGCGACGGCAACCTGACCTACAGCATCAGGTTCCGCGTTCATGGCAAGCGCCGTTGCATGACGCTCGGCACGGACGCAGAGGGCTGGACGCACCGCAAGGCGGAGCGCAAGCTCGAGGATGTTCTGGCGCAGGTTCGCGCCGGCGTCTGGCATTCCGAGTCGTCGGCAACCGGCGGCAACGAACGCGAGGTGACGTTCCACGAGTTCGCATCACGCTGGTGGTCAGCGCGCAAGGGGGAGCTGCGTGAAAAGACGCAGCTCAACTACGAATGGCGCCTACGCAAGCACGTGCTGCCGTTCTTCGCGGACTACCTCGTCCCCGAGATCGACGTGGCGCTCGTCGAGCGCTACCGCGAGGAGAAGCTCATCGAACGCGAGCGAATCCGCGCAGCGGCAGCTGCAGGCAAACCGATGCGTAACAGCCGAGGCCAGCGGCGCAAGCCGATGAGCAACGGGAGCATCAACAAGACACTCGTCACGCTCACCCAGGTCCTGGACAGCGCGCTCGAGCGTGGTCTGCTCCAGTCGAATCCCGCCGCTGGTAAACGACGGCGGTTGAAGGAGTCAAAGCCCATCCGGCGGCTACTCGAAGCCGACGATTTGAGCGAACTCCTGTATGCGGCGGCCGAGCTCGATCGGAGCTCGCCTCGCTACCGAATCGGCAGGAGACCGATGATCGGCGTGATGGCGAAGGCCGGGCTGCGCGTGACCGAGATGTGCCAGCTGCGCTGGCGGGATGTCGACGTCCATCACAAGCGGCTCGTCATCCGCGAGGCGAAAACGGACGCCGGCGTGCGCGAAGTCGACCTCAGCCTCGATCTCATGGAGGAGCTCATGGCGTGGCGGATCACATCAGGAGCTGACGATCCCGACGCGTTCGTGTTTGCGACCGTCAGCGGTCGCCCACGAAACAAGGACAATGTGCGACAGCGGGTGCTCACCCCGGCAGTCACCCGGGCCAACGAGATCCGCGCCCGCCGCGGACTTCCTCCGCTGCCACCCATCAGCCCGCACGCGCTGCGGCGCACCTACATCAGCCTGCTCATCGAAGCCGGTGCACCGCTCCCATACGTCATGCGTCAGGTCGGTCACGAGGACTCGCGAACGACGCTAGAGGTGTACGCGCAGGTGCAGCAACGCCTGAACCGTGAGAAGGTGCACCGCGCGTTTGACGATCTGCTGGCGACCGCTTGCCACGAGATACCGGTTCCGACCGAAGGTCGCGACAAGATGTTGCAAGCGACGATCACGTCGAGCTTCGGTGAGCCCGAAGCGGCTGAAAGTTCCAGGTGGTCCACGGAAGTGGTCCACTGACCACGACTAGACGCTCCGAGGTATGACGCCCATCAATGCCGCCGAGCAGAAAAACCCCGCAAAGCGAGGGCTTTTTGCCATGGAGCCAGCCGGGATCGAACCGGCGACCTCCTGCTTGCAAAGCAGGCGCTCTCCCAACTGAGCTATGGCCCCGTCCGGGCCGAGTCTAACGCCGGTACTGCAGCCCTCACGGCCCGTGAGCCATCCGGGCTTCGAGGTCGAACCTGCGCAGCGGCTAGCCGTCGAAGTCGAAATCGCGTGGCGGGCGCTGCTCGAACCAGAGTTCGTCGTGATCCGGACTGTCCTGTAGGAACTCGGGCGTCTCTTCGAGCGGGTCGTCGCGCTTTGTCTTCGGCGCTTCGTCGTGCTGGTCCTCGTCCGACCGCTCGTCGTCGAGCTGGTACTCGACGGTCTCATCGCGGCTTGGTTCGCGCCGCTCACGGCGGAAGGGCAGCCTCGACCGACGGCGTGAGGGAGCCTCGTCGTCCTCGTCCTCACGGCTAGGTCGACTCGGGGCGCGGTCCTCGGGATGCTGGGTTTCCGGCCAGTCGTGGTCGAGTGCAGCATCGCCGTCTTCGACGTCGAAGATCGCCCGTTCCCCGGCGGAGGGCTCGACTGCGTCTGCCTGATGGTCGAACGGCTGGTTCCAGTTGGGGTCGTCTTCGTGGTCGTGGTTGCCACGGTCGTCGGGCTCACCGTCGAACGGCTCAGGTTCCTCTGGACCCCTACGGACTGGACCGAGAGCCTCGCGCTCGGCTCGCTCGATCTCGGCTGGGTCGGCGCCGTGTCGGCGCTTAAGGTCTAGGTGCTCACGGATAGCGTCATCTAGCACGCCCATATCAACAAAGCCTACTCGGGTACGGAAGCGTTCGCAGCATGCGCAATGGACTTAACGGACCGGTTCGTGCCTTCGCGCTTTCGCAGTGTAGAGCGCCAGGCTCGAATCGGCGATGAGGGCTCCCAGGGCTGTAGGGATGGCCATCAACGGCGACGCTGGCGGTGATCCACGGGCCGAAGCCTGACCGACATGAGGGATGCGGAACCTGCGAGGGCTGGGGGTGCTTGCGATCGCGCAGAAGCCCAGGTTCGGGAGGCCATCGGCGCGAACTCACTTTGATTTACCGCAAACCGGTAAGGCGACGCGGCCGGCGACCCAGGCCCGGCAGCCAGTGCCATCAGGGCTAAACTTGTCCGCTACCGCGCGGCACCTGCCGTCCGCACGGGGCTATAGCTCAGTTGGGAGAGCGCCTGGATCGCACCCAGGAGGTCGCCGGTTCGAGCCCGGCTAGCTCCATCTCAGAAAGGCCGCGCTTTACGGGCGTTTTCTGTTGGGTGGACGTGCTGGGCGTCATACCTCGGAGCGTTTAGCTGGTATCAGTGGACCACTTCAGTGGACCACGCGGGTCACGAGGGCGGCCGCAGCTTCCCTTCCAGATCGCTGAAGGGCACGGTCCGGCTGCTCCTAGTAAGCCCCTTCCAGCGCTCTGCCCGACGACGATCAAGAAATGCCGCGTTAGATCTGATTGCGACAGCCAAGCTGTCCGCTAGACGTCTCCTTGGTCACGTTGCCCGTGGGCCCTTAACGGGCTCGTGGCTGTTGCTGGGTGACGCAGTGGATGCCGCCGCCGCCGTTGCCTAGGTTGTCGATGTTTAGTTGCTCGATCGCCCGTCCGGGGAACGTGGCCGCGAGCGTCTGTCGGGCGGCCGCGTCGGCATGTGCGTCGCCGAACTCGGCGGTGATCACCGCGCCGTTGCAGACGTAGTAGTTCACGTAGTCGTCGACGAAGCCCGGGTGACGGTGCTGTCGAATCTTGTGCCACACCGGCCCGGTCAGCTTCCGGACGCTAACCGGCGTGCCACGAGCGTCAGTCGAAGTCGAGAGGATGTGGTATTGCCGACGCTCGTCCTCTGACCAGATGTTGTGATCGCTAGCCAGTGCGGGGTATTGAACGAGCGCGCGGCCTGTCGCGATGAACCGCGATGTCCCGTCGACATGGTCATCGGTGATGTCTTGGCCCCTGATCCCAGCAAACCAGATCACCTTCGACGCACCGTAGGCAGAGCACATCGCCGCTATGAGCTGGACCTCGGTCTTGCCCGGATTACGGTTAGGGTTGATGATGCTGCTACGGGTCGCCATCAGCGTTCCGTGCCCGTCGGTCTCGACCGCCCCTCCCTCGCTGACAAACCCGGCACGGGTGAACGGCACACCGGCGTACGCTGCGACCCGACGAGCCACCAGCGCGTCCGCGGCGTGTGTCTGCTTGTGGCCCCAGCCGTTGAAGTTCAGGCCAACGGCATCCAGGCTCCCCGCGGCGTTGACGCGGAAGATCGGGCCGGTGTCGCGCATCCAACAGTCATCGACCGGGATCTCGCCGATCACCTGCACCGCCGAGCCGCAAGCCGCCTTGGCCTTCGCGACGCTGTCGCGATTCGCGCACATGACCACGGCCTCGTAGTTCGCGATCGTCCGTGCGACAAGCGCAATATTGGCCTGCGCGCCCGCGAGCGCAGACCCCCAGATCGCCTTGCTATCCGGCCACGCCATCCAAGTGCGCTCATGCGCCGTCGAGTCAAGCGGCACGCGGAAGCTCGATCGGCCAGCATCCGCGCTCGCTCGAGCCTCGACGACAGCGAAGGCGACGCTCCCGACCCCGGCCGCCGCCCCGGCGAGAAACGCCCGTCGCGACAGCCATCCCGATGTCGGTCCGCTAGCCATCCGTCCCCCAACTCGCAACGTGCCACGCCCGATGCAACGCCTGGCGAGCACATGACCACAGCGCGCCAGGGGCACGGCCACGAGCCCCATCGCCACCGTGGGTTCTTCGCCAGGTAACGTCACGCGAGCATCGTAGTCGGCCGCCACAAGACCGCTCGCCCCGAACAAACCAGCAGCCCCAGGGCCATCTGACCAACGTGCTCGCGTGATCTCGCTCCGGCAGCCTCGAATACCCTGCCCCCTGAGATCCGGCGCCTCGTGCGATCCGCCGCTCACGGCCGTGTTCACGAACGACGAGCCACCTCGCCGGTCGACCCCAAGCGAGGCGAACCTTCACCTTCGCACACGAGTGCGGTGGAGGCAGCCGCGCCGGCGCCGTGGCCGCGTGGGTGACGAAGCAGCTGCGGCTCGCGCGGACTGAGGCCCGAAACGGGCGACGGCTACCGCGAGTTGCGAGCCGACGGTCTGGTCCTATGGCTCGTGCGCGGGCGACAGTCACCGGGCGCGGACACCGACCGCGACGGGTCGGTACGAAGGCGGTCCGAGGTCCCAGTGAAGGTCGCCTTCGAGGTGGGAAGCATCGAACGCGTCGGCGCCTCGATCGAGGCGTCCGGTGGGGCGATGGCACAGACCAGCTGGAACTTCGCCGGTTATCGCCGACGCGATGCTGTCGACCCCGAGGGCAACATCATCCAATTGCTCGAACGCCTCGTCCCGCGCAGTTAGTCAGGGGATCGCGAGACTCCTCCTGGCTGTGCGGCAGACCGTCGTGATCCCACGAGAGCTGATTGCCAGTCAGCTTGAGGTTGGTCAGGAACGGCTCTTTCCCTCGGAACCTGTTGCAACGGGGAACACCGTCACGGTGAGCTGGTCGCCAGTCGCCGGCGCGATCGGCTACGGCGTCCTCGTCAACCGCACCGGCGGCGCCCGCTTCGAGGCGCTCGCGACACCGCGCTCGACCGTCAACGCCTCAAAGGAGCTCGCTACCAAGGTAACCAACAAACCACCCCCGAGGAGGTGACAGCCGCCTAGGCTCGCCGTCACCGGGAACGGAATTTACAGCAGCAAAGAGACGCCGCCGCCAGCGTTTGCGACACTAGCGTCGTCGGCCGCGGTCGGGGGCTGTGACCGCCTAGGGCCGCGTCTCAAAGTCCTCGCTGAAGACGACCAGGCCGTGGAGGACCCACAGGCTGACCACGAAGATCCCGAGCGCCCACCACGGGTGCCTGCCGCCGATCGCGAACAACGATTCGATCGCGCCCAGGGCCGCCGCCAAGATCCCGATGAAGCGGCCGTACCCCCCGCCCGTGAACAGCGAGAACCCGCCCGTGAGCTGGATTATCCCGACGATGATCCCGATCCAGCCCCAGGTGTGAAGACTCGAGAACGCGTACTGTGTACCGTCGAAGAAGTGAGCGTTACTCACCGCCGCGATTCCATAGATGATGTTAAGCGTCCCCGCCATCAGCAGCAGGATCGCCACGAAGACCACGCGACCGAGACCTCTCATAGCCCTTCCTTTCGCCCGGAGGATGACCCCGAGATCGCCGCGTTCAGGTTTTAACGGCTTGCGGTAAATCCTCTGCCCGGAGGGCTCGCCCGGCATCACCCGATACGGGTGACCAAGCGCGACGGCCCCCGCGCCGGCAACCTCGTGGTCCGCGTTCGGGCCCGTGACGGGTCAACTCGCTAACGCCGGCTATGAATTTCAAGTCTCGGCGGGTGATCGGCCCGAACCGCCGTCTCGCTCTACTCGACGCTGCCCAGATACGGCACGCCGCGACCGGAAGAGGCTTCGAGAATGGCTCATCGCAGTCGCGAACTCACAGCGGTGCTTGTGCGAACAGTCACACAGCCCAGACCGGTTGCTGAACCTGGATGCCGTCGCAGGGCAAAAGGTGGACAGCCCATCCAAGTGACGATCGTTACACACCCGGGAGTGTGCAAAGCTTGGGTCTAGACGTTGACCGGCCAGCACCGGTTACGATTGTGGGTGCGGGTGATGCTTGGCTTGGTGGCGACTGCCTCGGTGATGCTTGATGGCGACGATTTCTGGCCCTAATCTCGATCTCGAACGGACCGCTCGGCGTCCGCGCATGCGGAAGCGCGAAGTCCCGCCGCCAAAGCGTCGCAACCACGGCGGGCGCTACGTCGTGGGCGGGATGCTGCTCGTGCTGATCGGCTTGGCGGCCGCCGCGGGCCTGATCCTCGTTTCGGCCAGTGCGAGCCTGACCAAGGATCCGGCGGCGCTCGCCAAGGTCGGCCTGCCGCTCGGTGGCGGCAAGATCGAGAGCGCAGTCGTGACGGCAGCTCCGACCAACCGGACGATCCCAACCTACGTGCGTGACAATCAGATCTGGCCGCAGGAGACGATCCCCGTGCATACTCTGTTGACGGTCCAGGTGGTCGTCAAGCGTCCGGGTTGGAGCGCCTGGTTCGCCGGCAGTAGTCAGCGGTTGCGGCTGATGATCATGACGCCCGGCGCGAAGATGACGGCCAACTACCTGACTGTCCCGGCCGGGGCGCCGTTGAAGCTGCGGTTCGTCTCGCCGATCCGGACCATTTCGTATGGTCCTGCGGGCCACATGACGCGACATGAATTGGCGAGTCCGGAGAGCACGATCACGATCGAGAAGCCGGCGGCGGCGGGAACGATCAGGGTCGCCGCCGCCCCGTATTCGTGGGAGACGTCGAAGAGCGCGCTCCTGAGCTGGTTCCCCAACGGCTCCACGGCGGTCGCGGTCGCGAACCCGTCACCGGGTTCGAAGGTCCTGCCCGGCACTCCGATCACGCTGACGTTCAACAAGCCCGTGTCGAAGGCGCTGGGCTCCAATCGGCCGCCGGTGTTGCCGGACACACCGGGAACGTGGCGCACGATCAACGACCGCTCGATCCAGTTCCAGCCCGAGGGCTACGGCTACGGGCTAGGCTCGACGGTCAGCGTTGGCCTGCCGAGCGGCGTCCGGCTGGTGGGCGCCAGCGCCAGCTCGGGCACTTGGACGGTCCCGTCCGGCTCGACGCTGCGCCTCCAGCAGCTGCTGGCCAACCTTGGCTACCTGCCCTACAACTTCAACGAGAAGGGTTCGACGGCACTGACCCCGGCGGCTCAGATGGCCGCCGCGATTAACCCGCCGAAGGGGAGCTTTGACCTGAAGTACTCGAACACGCCGTCGCAGCTGACGAGCATGTGGGAGCCGGGCGCATCGGGGACGATGACCAAGGGCGCGATCATGGCGTTCGAGGACAACAACAACATGAATCCGGACGGCGTGGCCGGTCCGGCCGTATGGAAGGCGCTGATCAACGCCGAAATCAAGGGCCAAGCGTCGTCCTTCGGCTACACGTTCGTGTCGGTCAGCATGGGTAGCCCGGAGACCCAGAACACGTGGCACAACGGCAGGACAGTCGCATCGGGGCTCGTCAACACCGGCGGCCCCGCGTCGCCCACGGCGACGGGCGTCTACCCAGTGTTCGAGCACGCGCCGTCGGTGACGATGAGCGGCTACAACCCGGACGGGAGCTACTACTCGGATCCGGGTATTCCCTACGTCAGCTACTTCAATGGTGGCGACGCGCTGCACGGTTACATCCGCGCCTCGTACGGCTTCCCGCAGAGCAACGGTTGCGTCGAGATGCCGTACAGCGAGGCTGGGCAGGTCTACCCGTACACGCCGATCGGCACGTTGGTCGACGTCCAGTCGTAGGGCTCCAGACGGGACTTCGCTGCGGTCACGGGCGATCTTCCTCCGCGATCCTGACGCTGAGGCGCGCGTGTTCTCCCGCAGTCTCGTGCAGCCGGCCGAACATCCGGAGGTCCCTAGCTGCGGCTGTTGCGTCCGGGCTCTGTGTGGACAACGACGTCGGCGAGGAAAGGAAGTTCTTGACGGAGTTCTTCCTCGAGTTCGCTCGCGAGCTGGTGCGCTTGAGTAAGGGAGGCAGTCGTGCCGACGGAGACGGTGATGAAGAGCACGTCGCCCTCCCGGGTGGGAAGCAGCCGCAGGTCGCGCGCGGGCGTGTGCGCGTAACGCTGAACGACGGTCTTGATCGTCTCGAGCGCGTGCGGGTCGTTCCCCGTTAGCGGGTCGGCGGCGATCGGCTGTTCGAGAGGTTCGAGATGGGTACGGACGTCGCTGACGGTGGGCAGGGCTGCGATGGCGTTCTCGACGCGTTCAGCGACCTCGTGAGCGGTAGCCAGGGAGCTATCGGCGGGCAGTTTGAGGTGCAGCGAGACGCTGTGCTGATCGCCGTGGTCGAAGATGGTGATGTCGTGGGCTTCGCTGACCGCCGGTTCGCTGAGGGCGATGGCGAGAACCCGGTCGCGAAGGGTCAGACCGCGACGGCGGGGTTCGACGTGTACGACGACGTCGCTTTTGGGCAGCACCCGCTCGATGGCGTGTTCGACTTCGTCAGCAACAGCATGGGCCTCGACTACGGCTTGGCCTGGCGGGATGGCGACGACGACGTCGGCGAAGTAGCGTCCAGCGGACTCGCGTAGGCGGAGGCGGTCGAGCTCGACTTCAGGACCGAGCGCGGCGATCGCGTCCCGGGCGACGGCTTGGGCGTGCGCGGGTGCGGTGTCCATGAGAACCTGCGCGTTCTCGAAAATGAGGCGACCCGCCGCGGTGAAGATGAAGCCGACGACGATCAGCGCCGAGATGGCGTCGCCGTCACGAAACCCGGCGCGCACCGCGATCAGGCCGACCAGGACGGCGATCGATCCGCCGACGTCGCTGGCGAAGTGAAACGAGTTAGAGCGCAGAGCGGCGGAGCCGTATCGGCGGGCGCTGCGACGTGCGATCAGTGCGCGGCTGACGTTGACCACGATCGCCACGCCGATGACCGCGAACACGTACCAACGCGCTGATAGCGAGCTCTTGCTGCCGATCAGCCGCTGGACCGCTTCGATGACGACGATCAGTCCACCCCCGAGCAGGATCGAGGCCTCGGCCAGCGCCGAGAGGTTCTCGGCGCGGCGGTGCCCGAAAGGATGAGATTCGTCGGCCGGCCGGGCACCGAGCCGGACAGCGAAGAACGTGACGACGGCGGCGACGACGTCCCCGGTGGACTCGATCCCGGTCGAGATCAATCCCAGGCTCGAGGCGGCGAGGCCGACCCCGAGCATCAGGACCATCAGCGACGAGGCGGCGATGATCGACACCACGGTCGTGCGCCGCTGGCCAGCAGCATCGGCGGCGTGAGCCGTCACGACGGAAGTCTCGGCCATCGCGAGAGCGTAGGCACTCAAGCGAGACGATGGCAACCGGCCGCTCGACGTGACCGTCGGCGATGGGCCGGATAGCGGCGGGCGGTCCGTCGAGATCGCCGTGCCGCCAGCCACCACTCACTGGCGACGGCCAGCCAAGCGGCGAGCTGGGTGATCAGCTAATGAACGCTCGCGTGGCGGGCGCTCAACGACCGAGCGCGACGGCGAGATGGCACCGGTTGAGACTGCGCATGCCGGGTCTCCGGCGGCATCCCAGTGGAGTCCTGTGGCAGATCCACTACGGCGATGCCCGACCGAGCGTGGCTCGGTCGGGTTGCGCCAAGTATTGGGTCGGTCGGTCCTCTGTCGGGCTCAGACTGCTAGGGCGTCGGCCGGGATCGCCACGGCGTTGGCAGCGGTCCCGATGAGTTTGGCGACCTCATCGGGGTGGGAGACCATCGCCAGGTGGTTCGATGGGACTTCGACGGTGGTTGCGCCCATGCGCTTGGCGAACTGGCGCTCGGCGTCGGGCGGGATCGCCTGGTCACCGTCCGCGACGAGGAACCAGGTGGGCAGCGATTTCCAGGCCGGTTCACCCATCACATCCGCGAGGGTGGAGGCGGCCAGCGGCTGCTGCACGGCGTGCATGACCTTCGCCTTGACCGGGTCCACGTCACCCGCGAAGTGGTTGACGAAATCGTCCTCGGGTAGCCACGCGAAACCCTGGTCGTCGATGTTGAGGTTCGCGAGGGCCGGGGTCGGGGGTCCCTGCTGCAGCAGCGCACCGATCGATTCGCCCTCGTCAAGACCGAACGCGGCGATGTAGACGAGGCCAACGGTATTCGGCGCGTCGCTGCCTAGCCCGGTCATGATTTGGCCGCCGTAAGAATGCCCGGCGATCACCGTTGGGCCGTCCTGAAGGGCGAGTACGTGGCGCAGACGGGCGACGTCGTCCGCGAGCGAGGTCTCTGGAAACTGGGGGGCTGTGACGTTGTAGCCGTCAGCCTGGAGGCGCTCGATGACCGCGCTCCAGCAGGAGCCGTCGGCCCACGCACCGTGGACAAGGACGATGTTCGGTGAAGTGCTCATCTCAATGGTTTCCTGTCGAATTGGTGAGTTGGCGAGATCACGACAATGTGATCCGATTGATGTCAACTGCCACGAGCAGTGGTTCCGGGACCAGCTGGTAATCGCCCTCGTAGGCATAGACGCGCCGCTGGGTCGGGAACATGAGACCGTCAACCTCCCGATACTCCGAGGCGTAATTCAGTCCGGTCGCTCCACTCAGGATGTCGACGGAGTAGTCGTGACGACGGAGAAGCCCGTCCGGACCAAAACAAAAGATCTGCTCACGAGTGTGACTCTTGACCCCGTCGGGGAACGTCACCTTAAGCCGCCGCCACGTCTCGCCTTCGACCGTGATTGAGGCAACCTCCTCCTTGGCGAAGCGCTCTTGCGTGTACAAGAACGGTGTATTGAGATACGTCCAGAGCGCCTCGCCACTGAAGTAGGCCACGTGGATCGCGTTCCAAGGCGTATCCGCTTTCTGCCCGGCGAAGCACTCTTCGGGATCGTCGCTGACTTCAAGGGTGGTGCCATCAGCCTTTTGCACGACGACCCGGTCAGGCTCAAAGATGGTGGTTCGATCTTGGCCGACGAACGATGTCGTGACGTGCTCTCGCTGGGTGTCGAGGACCATGACGACGTTCTTGAGGACATCGGGTTGACTTTTCGCATACCAGATGGCGCCGGTGATGGACACGTCGATCTTGACTGACGACACCGCGTTCCAGCGGGCGAGGCCGCCGTGGGCCTCCACGGCGAGGTCGAGTAGGGCGGTCGCACCCCCCGGGGTCGGCAATCCGTTCATATCGAGCCCTCGCTCTTCCTGGCGTCCAGCGATGGTGCTCATCGTGTCCCGCTTTCTTGGAAATGGTCTGCCGCCCCCCAACACGGGACTAGCTGTCTGTGTTCAGCCTAAGCTCAGCTGGCGGTGGCGTAAATGGCTCGATCGAACCGTCTTGAGGGATAACCAGCGGTCCAATCGAACTACGGGCCCGGATGCAATCGAGGTACTCAGCCTGATCGTTGCGCGCACGTTGGGTCGCTCGGACGGGTTGGTAGATTGCATCACTGAGGGCTACCGCGACCACTGCAGATGCCATCCGAGCACAGTTCCGTAGCGGAGCGCCAATCGCCAATCACCGTGGTGCTGGTCGACGACGAGCGTTTGATCCGCGCCGCATTGGCGCGAGCGCTGACGGATGACGGAATCGAACTCGTCGGCGAGGCCGGCAACGGAGAGGCCGCCATCGAGACCGTGCTCGACGTGCGCCCGGACGTCGTACTGATGGATCTGGAGCTCCCCGGGCTCTCGGGCGTCCAAGCGATCGAGCAACTCGGCCTGCTCGCCCCGGCCTCGCGCGTGCTGGTGCTCACGCGCTCCGAGCAGAACCGCGTCGTCGAAGCGATCATCGCGGGCGCCAGCGGCTACATCCTCAAGACCGCTCCCCCCGAGGCGATCATCAGTGCCGTGCGAGCCACCGCAGCGGGCGAATCCGTGCTCTCACCCCAGATCGCCGGAAAGCTCCTGGGGCACATTCGTGAGCTAGACATCCCCGTCAAGAAAAGTGGCAGTGCTGCGGTGGCGATCCGTGCAGCCCTGACCGACCGGGAGCTCGAAATCTTCAAACTCCTCGCGACCGGCAACAGCAACCCCGAAATCGCGCGCGAGCTCTCGCTGAGCGCGAACACAGTCTCGAACCACATCGCCAGCATCCTCGCCAAGCTCCACCTCGAGAACCGCATCCAAGCAGCCGTGCAAGCGGTCCGCAGCGGCATCTCCTAGCCGCGACAGACCGACTCGTGAACAGCGCTCGCCGTCCGTGCAGCAACCTCCCGCCAGCATCGAAAAGCCATTTCGGCTCATACGGCAACGAGGTCCACGTCAAGCGCTGAGCCGGGGTTGGCGCGCAACGTGCAGACCCAACACAGCACGTACCGGCGCTACCACGAATGCAGGTCTCGCCACGCCGACTGGTCACGCCCCAATATTCGCCAATCTCAAGACGCTCTAGTTCGTCGATGGGTGCGGCCGCGGTTTCAGATCAGCTCGGAGTACCGCTTTGACGTGAACTCGGGTGTGGCGCCGAACGCCACCGTACACCCCCGAAGTCGCTTGCGGATCGCCTCACTCATCCTGTTAGCAATCGCCCCGGGGGTGTCGCTCTCGTGACTGAGCGGACAATCACTCGACTGCCGGCCTCACTGCTCAGATGCCAAGGGTTGCGATCGTCTGACGGGCCCTCCGCATACGCTGGCCGAGCGGGTGGCGGGCCGCGCTGAGGCGAATGTGAGGATCAACCTAACTTGAGCTTCGCGCGCACTCGCAACGTGCGGATACGAGGGTACTCGGTCCGACCGGCGCTGAGCGCTGGGTGATCCTCAGGATGTGGGGGAACGCCTGGCGCGGCTCGGGGACTGTACGCGCGTGCCGGAGCTCCGGTTTGGTGGTCGCGTGGATTCGCTCGTCGCGGTGTCGATGAGTACTCCGAGCACCTCCCCGATGGTCGGCTCCCGACCGATCTGCATCCGTACGGGCAGATGTTCTTGGATCCGGTAGCGATTGCGCCGGCCGTCCTTGTCCTTCACGACATAGCCGGCTTCAGTCAAGTCGGTGACGATCCCGAAGGCGCGGCGTTCGGTGATCCCGATCGTTTCAGCGATGTCGCGGAGGCGCACGCCGGGATCGTGGCCGATGCAGACGATGACTCGGGCGTGGTTGGTGAGGAAGCTCCATCCGGTCATGAGAACAAGAGTAGTCAAGTGTTTCTAGAAATGCATTTGGAAGGGGTGGGCTGGACGCCGCTGCCGCCCAGTTCCGGCAGTTCTCCAATCCGGCGACCGGCGAATCGGTCCAGTTCATCGCGGCCCCGAAAGACGGCGTCGAAGATCTCATCCGCTTCAACTGGCGCAGCATGCCCGTCGGCTCGATCACCGAGCACGTCCATCGCCACCAGGAGGAGCGCTTCGCGATAACTGCGGGCCAGGCACACTTCACCCTGGCCGGCGAACATCGCGTCGTCGGCCCCGGCGAGACGCTCACAGTGCCGATTGGCGTCCGTCACTCGGAGTCAAACCCCGGATCTGTTGCAGTCGAAGGCGTGGTCGAGCTACGCCCAGCGCTGCGCACCAAGGAGATGTTTCGAGGACCTTCGGCGGCCTCGGCCGCGAAGGCAAGACCACGCCCCGCGGAGCACCAAAGAACCCACTCCAACTCGGTGCCACCTGCTGGCACTTCCGCAACGGAGCCAAGCCACCGCGCCGCCGATCTGGCTCCAGAACCTAATCCTTCCACCGCTCGCGACGCTGGCAAAACTCTTCGGCGTACGCCCCTACCACGGCCGCTGGGACAGCCACATCCCAAAGCGCTGACTAAGACACGCAAGCATGGTGCCGGTGCCCCCGGCGCTCACCGCGCGACACCTGCTTTCGAGAACGCGCCCGCCTCGCGACCGACCCCGCGACGGAAGACCCGCTCAGCGCGGAAACGAGGAACGACGACCTGTCCGCCAGGTCCTTAACGGGAGCGGGTCGATCGCTTGGAACTGTCGAGGGACCTCCGCTTGCGTCGGCAAGACCAGTTGCCGGGCGCCTTCGCGAGACCTGCGAGTACTGGAGGCCAGCACCTGATCGTCATCGACGCTGTGCCCGCCTAGCCGACCGCCCGCGTTTCTGCACCGAGGTGAGTCGGCCGGGTTCAGAAGCGATCGAGAAACTTTCGGGAAGGAACACGACGGTGGCGGCGTCCGGGAAAGATGAGGCTGAAGCTCGGTCAAATCGGCCGTGTGACAGCTGGACTAGCCCAAGTTCTTATCCATCATCGATCCCACCCGACTCAGCGCGCTGACATCTCGGGGTGCTGGGTGGTGCCCGCGGGGGCGCCAGGTAGTAACGGCCAATAACCGTCTTCGACAAACGGAAGGACACACATGACTGCGCAAGACGTGCGCCCTGGCGCGCCATCGGAGACCTCTGCGAAGGATCACGAGCTGCAGGCGCTGTGGCAGCGAGTCGTCGGTAGACGTTCTTTCCTCAAGCAGGCGGGTCTCGCCACCGCTGCCGCTGTGCCGGTGTCGGCGCTCACGGCGGCGTCCGCCAGCGCAAAATCAAGCGGGCCGACCGAGGGCGACATCGCGATCCTGAGGTTCGTCGCGGCCGCGGAGATTTTGGAGACGGACCTATGGGAGCAGTACAACGAGCTGGGCGGTCGCCACGGCGGCAACCCAGCTTACATCAGCGCGACGTCGAACATTGATTCTGACCAGCCCGCGTACATCTCCGGTAACACCCGTGACGAGCGGAGTCATGCCGACTTTCTCAACGCCTACTTGGTTTCCAAGGGCGCCCCACCGGTCAACCTAGAGCCATTCCGTACTCTCAAGGGAAGCCAGGCGACAGGCGCCGACAAAGGGCGACTCAGACTCACCAACCTCAAGGAGCTCGACGTCGACACGAGCTGGTACCTGCGCTACCGGTCGATGGCCAACCCTGACTTCGGGGCCACGTTCGGGCAGGCGGTAAGAATCCATAACCAGCCGGCGATTCCGCTAAACGACGAGGACACGCCGCCAAACATGGGCCAACCCGTGCCTCCGAAGACGGCCAAGCAGTCGCGGATGCAGGCGATCGCGAACACAGCGGCGTTCCACTTCGCGATGATCGAGCAGGGGGGTTCGAGCCTGTACAGCACACTGTCGCTACAGGTCACGGACGTCGAGGTCCTGCGGATCATCGTCAGCATCGGCGGAACCGAAGTCGATCACTTCGGGGTCTGGCAGGACACCGCCGCCAATGCGGTCGAACCACCGCTGGCCGGAGTCAAAGACCCCGAGACGGGGACCTTCTTCCCGAACCTCAAGAAGCAGGGCCTTGACACCACGCGGCCGAACAACATCTTCCCGAGGCCGTGTGAATTCATCAACCGCGACCTGCCCAACTGCTCGATCGTCCGCCCGACGCTATCCCAGAACGGAGGCGCCATGGCGGCAGTCAAGTTCCTCACCGAAACCGGGCTGTTCAAGGGCCAATCGAAAGCGTTCTTCGCCGCGGCGACGCAGCTCGCTCAGGCCGCTGACGCGGCTGTGCGCGGGCTCTGAACGATATCGTCACGGAAATCATCAGCCCCAGTCCACGTCGACTTCCTGCTGCTGATCCTCGTACTGCTGGGCGGCGCCAAGCGACTGCCCGAGTTGGGCAGCTCGCTTGGAAGCGGGTCGCGCGACTTCAAGGTATCGGCCGAGGGAAAGGAGGCGCGCCCGCTCGTCGCGAGCATGGTTGACGCAAACGGGTCAACCGACGGGGGTACCGACGGGGGTACCGACGGGGGTACCGACGGGGGTACCGACGAACTTCGAGCCCGAAGGAGGCGGTTCTCCGTAGTGCGCAATCGAGTGACGTCACACGCATCGGTCTCAGCGCGAGAGACGAAAGCGCAGTTGTCACCACACTCGGTGCTCCGCCTGCCTATTCGGTCGACGCTGCACTCAGGCTGTTGCACGGCGGCCCCTAAGAGCGTCGTGAGACACACTTCCGTCGCGAATGGAACCCCCGCGTGCCACCCGGCACGATAAATCGCGATGCTTCACCCATCCCGGACATGCGTTCCTATGGAGCAAGGGCACCATGACCGACCTGGGTACCCTCGGCGGCCCCGACTCCGAGGGAAACCCGGCAACGACCTTGGCGAGGTGATCGGGACGACCGGTACTCCGAACGGTGCGCGCGCGTTCACCGAGCAGAACGGGGTCATGACGGCGACCCTTCGACTCATCAGCTTCGAGCTGGTCCTCTGTGCGGCGGGGCTCGATTTCGTCAGCGCGACCCGCCGTCCTGGCCTGGCCGCCCCGGGGACTCCGTTGCACTCGTGTCCACGAGCACCCCCAACAGTTCGCCGACGGTCGGCTCTCGACCGATGGGCGACGGCAGCGGCAGGTGGTTCTGGATGCGGTAGCGGTTGCGACGGCCGTCCTTTTCCTTGACCACGTAGCCGGCTTCGGTCAGGTCGTTGACGATCCCGAACGCCCGGCGCTCGGTGACGCCGAGCACATCGGCGATCTCGCGCAGGCGGACACCCGGATCGCGCGCGATGCAGACCAGCACTCGCGCGTGGTTCGTCAAAAAGCTCCACTCGCCCATCAGACAAATATAGAAGAATCTGTTCTAGAAATCACTTGCCAATTTGTTGAGGTCGGAGTAGTGTCGGCGGGGACATCTCAAGCCCGGGTGTGGAGGAGGTCAACGGCCTTCTCCGGCCTGAGACCGACAGAGAGGGGCAGCCATGACCGCGACGTCCGACCTGACCGGTGTGGGCGCGACACCTGCGGCGGACCGCCACGAGACGACGTCTCAGCCGGCGAGAGATTGGCAGCGCTATGCCTGGGCGGCGGGCATCATTTACGTCATCGCGCTCGTCGCGGAATCCGTGGTCGCGATCGGAGTCGGACTGACCCAGAACGACTCAGCCGGGAAGATGGCGACCGCGCTGTACGAGCACCGCACGCGGCTAGTCGTGATCGCATGCCTATCGGTCGTCTACGCCGCCAGCTTTCTGATCTACCTCTGGAGCCTTTACAACCAGCTGCGCGGCGCGCCCGACCGGCCACGGATCCTCGCCCCCTTGGTACTGGCCGGCGGAACGCTCTTCGTGGCCCTGCACGCCGTCAGCGACATCGGCATCACCGGCCTGGTCGGCGCCAAGCTCGCAGCCTACGGCGCACACCACGACCAGGGCGTGTCCTACTCGCTGTACCTCACGACTTATGCATTCGACAGCGTCGCCGACGTGTTCGGCAGCCTCTTTGCTGTGGCGACCGGGTTGATCGTGCTAAAGAGCGGCGTCCTGCCACGCTGGCTCGGGCGGATTTCGATCGTTGCCGGACTCATGTTCTTCCTTCAAGCCTTCGGCCTCGGCGGCGTCATCGCCTCGTTCGGGCTAGTCCTCGACATCATCGGCTTCGTGCTGTTCCTGATCTTCGTTCTCGCGAGCAGCATCGTCTTCCTAAGGCGACCAACCGCGGTCTCCAACACCGCGGCGGCTGCGATCGGCTAGGTCCCGAGTCGAGGACCCAAACTGTAGGTCGCCGCTCTCGAGGTCGACCGGCTCCGCGCCGCGCCAAAGATCGCGGAACCCGTGTGTTCCCGGTGGCGCGTGGACGGCGCGTGGCCGAACACCGTTGGGCAGTTCGTACTCATGGCGGCCAAGACGCCGACCGATGCCCGTAAGCGGAGGAGCATTCCGTGCACAGACCTCGATGGCTGTGGCGCCCAACATGAGCGGCCATCCCTGAAGGACGCCGGCCACCTCGCCGATGACGATGACCGACTGGCCCGAGGTGTTGAGCCCGCTGAGCCCCGCTACGAAGTCCGGTGATCCGGGCTCCGTAAGGCGCCGCACGCGCTCGATCGGGTCGAGGTGGAGCTGGAGCGCAATTGCGACCACCACGAGCGATCTTCGAGCACGAGCTGCGCCTCGAGGTGGAGCCCGCACGCAGCGGCGACCGTTTCGACGTCCTCCACGCTGACCTGCCGATCACCCGGTCGGTAGTGGAGGCTCAGCCGCTCCAGTTTCCCGTACCACAAGCTGGATAGAAGAAAAAGACGTTCTTCGCAGCGGTCTCGTAGTCGCCCTTGTTGGCCTCTCGCATGAAGTCGGCTTTGTCGATCCCGAGCCCACCGGCCAACGGGTCAAGGGAGTCGCTCAGGGGACTGAACATGCGCACGAGCACCGACTGAGGAGGTAGGTTGGGCTTGTAGTTAATCGCGTTGAGATTGCTGAGGTTGGCGAGCGCCAGCACGTCGTACTGGTCCGGGAGTTCCTGCAGCAGCGCCACCTGCCCGTTGTCTTGCTCATTGTCGAACGGGCAGAACTTCCCCACCCGGAGGCAAGGAAAGTCCCTCGCGTTGTTGCTCACGTGGCCGTCCGGAGCGTGATGGTTGCCGCGAGCGCCGAGCGTGTAGGCGGGGAAAGCCAGCTTCACGAGCGCTTGATCGAACTCGGCCTGGATGCTCTTGTAAGCCGCGGCGGAGGCCGCCCGTTGGCCGGGCTGAGAAAATTGCCACTCCTTCGGGCAATCCGGGGCGGTCGAGCTGCATCCGCCCAGCGTCCCGACGGTCTTGAGCGCGGCGTAGTCGCTGACCAGGATATTGCCGAGGGACTGGAAGCCGGCCTGGGCGTTCTGCAATAGCGTGACCAGGTGGTCGGCGAGCTCGTGTGCGTTGCCGGTGATCGTGTCCTGGTCGCCACCGGCGCGGTCCTGCACCAGGTACGCCAGGGCCACCTCGTAGGCGACCGCCACCGACTCGACGACCGGCCCGCCCGCGACGCCGCCGATCGAGAGCATTCCGCCGAAGATGTCGAGCGCGAGTAGAGCGCCTTTCTGCTCCGGGGGCTTGAGCGCATCTATGACCTTGTCGGTGATCGTGGTGAGCTTGCTCCAGCTCGTAAGCACGTTGTCGGCAAAGGGCGAGGACAGGTTCTTCAGGTAGGCACGCACATGGCCCACCCAGATCATCTCCTGGACGAGCTCGCTCTGCGCCGCCTTGAAGTCGGCGTCGGTGAAGCCCTGACCGGCGGGATAGGGCATGTCCTTGACCTCCGAGGCGATCTCGTCCCATGTGCCCTGGTCGAACGGCTGAGTCCAGTAGGCCGCGCGCGGATCGGCTCCCAGCCTGATGTTGTGCGAGCCGATGTATACGATCGCCTTCTGCGCACCGGCGTTGCCGTCCAGGGGCCAAGGTGTCGACGGCTGGAGGATCAGGTTCGCGAGCCCTTCAGGAGGTTCGCCGAACGCACTCGAGGTCGTCGGCTTGAACAGCGACCGGCGATCCGGGGTGAGCACGCCGCGCAAGCGCCCGTCCCCAGGAACTGGGTCGTTGACCGAGCTCGTCTCCTGGCCGTTCCCCTCTCCAGCGGCGCCCCAACCGATCAGCGAGTAGTTGGAGTTCGCTTTGATCCCGGAACGGTTGAACAGGTCTCTCGTCCCGCCGACCGAAGCTACCGCTGAAGCCAGGTCTCGCAGCGCCGAGTGGTCGCCGCCGACGCTGAGCGGCGGCTGACCGTGCTGCGTCATCGCGTTCACGAACACCAGATCGCCCGCCCGGACTTTCGTCTTGAGGAAGTCCGCCATCTGCTTATCGGCGGTGGTGGCCGCCGACATGCTCGATTGGTTCGTTTGGAAGAAAGCTTCGCCGCGCAGCGCCAGCGTGTACCCGTCGAGCACGACGACGTGATAGCCGCCGGTGGCATCTTTGAGCTGGGACTTATAGACCAGCCCCCCGACCTGGATCGCATTGTCCGTGGCACCGGTGTCCTCAGCGCGGGTGTCGAAGGGCACGCGCCCGGTCGGCAGACACGTGTAGTTGAAGTATTGATCGGGCGTGAGGTAGCCGACCATGTCGCCGCTGGCCTGATGATCGTCGGGGATCAGCCTGGCCTGAGCCTGTCCCTGCGGGAGGCCCGGGACGCCGATCAGCGACGCGTCCCCACGCGGGATGTGTTGACCATTGAGACTCGGAGCGCCGATCCGCTTGAACTCGTTTAGATTGCCGAGAAGGAGGTTGTTGGTGCCGGGCTGGAGCGACGCGATCACGAGCTTCGTGTCATTGAGGTGCGCGAGGTCGCTGACGATCTGATCACTCTCGCACGGTGCGGGAAACGGGCACTCGTAGGTCTTGTTCGAGACCAGCCCGAGCGTCGAGCGATCGAGCACCACGACCTGCCAGAAGGGATACCCGAACGAAACGCTCGTACGGGCGGGATAGAACTGCGGTCCGACCTTGATGCCCGGGACGCCGTCCTCGGTCGCCATCGTCTCGATCGGAACGCGCGGGTTCGGAAGCACTACATCCAGAGTGACCGTGTCGGAAGTCGATCCCCGCGAATCGCGATAGGTGAGCTGGAGGGTGTAGGGACCCGGGACGTCGGGAACGAACCTAGAGTCGGCCGCGGTCGGGTCGGACAGTCCCAGCTCGCCGATGTTCGGCGGATGACTGATCAACGTCCAATGAAACGTTGCCGTCGAGCCGGTGACGGCAGGCTTCCCGGTGCTCGCAACGCCCGTGCCCATGAGCCTGTACGGGTAACCAACGATCACACGAGCATCGGGCCCAGCGCCCGCCAGCGGACATGTGACAATCACCCTGAAGCGCACAGTCGCCCGAGACCAGCGACTATTGCTCTGCCTCGCCTGTACGCGGAGCACGTTCGGTCCTTGCTTGAGCCCCTGGCTTATGGACACCTCAAGGCCGCGAACACCCCGCTGTGCCGGGCCGAACCGCGATCCGATTGAATGTCCGTTCAGCGTGGCACGGAGATCGCCTGAGCGATCACTCGCCCGCACCCGCACGGTAAACGGATAGCTGCGCACGGCCTGCCCAGAGCGGGGGCTGAGTACCAGCGAGCGAGGCTTGGCGACCGGCGTGACGGGGCCTGCGTTCGCCAAGGGAGACACGACAGCAACGAACACGCCGACCGCGCCGACGAGGAAGACGGACACGAGTCGCGATGCTCTGGACAGCATCTGGAGAGATCCCTTCTACAGGTTGAGCCCTTCGAACAATCACGCCCGCAACTGCCCCGAACTCGTTGCGAACACCTACGACCGGCCACTACAGCGTCGTCTCGACCGACGAACGCCGCGACGCTCAGGGGCTGCCTGGCGGCGAGCGCTTCGGCGACGACCCCACTCGCATCCGAGCGCAGCCAGCCAGCCGAGCATCGGCTCGAGCCGCTTGGGCCACGCAGCGAAATCGGCGTTCACCGATGACGACAGCGAGCTGGCGGTCGTGCTCCTCCGTGCGCGCACGTTCGAGCTTCTCAACGTCACCAGAAGGCGCCAACGAAAGCTGCTCGCGTTAGATAGCGCGGTCTACTGGCTGACCGGATGGTCAGTACGATTAGTGGATGCCGAGATCACTCAAGACGCCTCGTCGAGGCCGTCAGCGGGACATCTTGACTGTGTTCACGGAGCTGGTCGCGGCTCGTGGCTACGACGCCACAAGTCTCTCTGACGTCGCCGCCAGGCTCGATCTGAGTAAGGGGACGATTCTTCACCACTACGGGACCAAAGAGCGATTGCTGCGGCAGATGTCGTTCGAGTACATGGAGCGGCGGATCCGCGAGCTAGAGCTGATCTGTGAGGCTTACGAGGGGGCGGCGCAGCGCCTGGCGGCCGTGATCACCGCGATCGTCTCCGCGTTCCGCGACGATGGCCCTGCCACGCGTGCTTTCTCGCGCGAGTTCATGCGGTTCGTCGACGATCCGGTGATGGAGGACGTCCGCGCGGCGCGTGCAGAGTACATGCGGATCGTCACCGGGATCGTCACGGAAGGTGCATGGCGCGGGGAGCTGCGGCAGACCAATCCGACGGTGACGGCGCTGCAGCTGATCGGGATGTGCAACTGGGGCTGGACCTGGGTCGACCCGACCGGCCCGCTCAGCGTCGAGGAGCTGGCGGCGGCGTTCGTGGCGACGTTCCTCGACGGGCTGCGGGCCACGCCTTCCTCTGAGCCGGTCCGGGCCGAGCTGCCGCAATCGGTCAGGCAACTGCGGGGCGACGCGCTCGGCAGAGCCTGAGCGGAGGAGGCCGATCGATCGTCAGTTACTGGCATCTGCGAGCGCGCCTTCAGTGCCGCCACCGACACGGCGTCGTGCGGCTTCCCATTTCAGTCGCGTCTCGATATGATGAGAACATTGACTGACTGGGCGGTCAGTTTGCCTCCACGCGGTGGCAGCGCCGCGAATGGGTCGGCTGACGCGCGAGAGCGGATCGAGGAGCTTTTGGCATGGATCGAGAGCGGCTGGCGGCGGCCTTAGAGGACGCCGACATGGCCGTCCTCGTGATGGTCCTCGTCCATCTCACCGGTTCTCGGCGGTGGCTGTGCGAGCGCTATCGTCCGCAGCGCGACGGCCGGCTGTTCGCCGAGGAGTCAGGAGGGCTGCCGGAGACCGTTCAGCGGGAGTTGCGCCAGGCGGTGCTCGCCAGCCTCACCGAGGGTGACGTCGAGCCCGCCCCGTTGTCGGACGCACTGCTGGGCGAGATGCTGAGTGTGTGCGTCGGGGAGCCGGTACCGCCGGAGTACTTGCTCCCGGTGATGGAGGACATCGGCATCCGCGCCGCGTCCGACCCGCCCGAGCTGGAGCGTTCGCCGAGCGGCTTTCACGTCGCGGTGATTGGCGCGGGGTTGTCTGGGATCTGTCTCGGGATCCGCCTGCGGCAGATGGGGATTCCGTTCACGATCCTCGAGAAGAATCCGTCGGTCGGCGGTACCTGGTACGAGAACACCTATCCCGAAGCTGGGGTTGACACTCCCAACCACTTCTACTCGTACTCGTTCGCGTCGCAGTGGAAGTGGTCGTCGTATTTCTCTAAGCAGCACGAGCTGCTGGCCTACTTTGAGCACTGTGTCGACGAGTACGGGATCCGTGATCAGATCGTGCCGAACGCCTTGGTCACCGGCGCGCGTTATGACGAGGCGAACCGGTGCTGGGAGACGAGCTATACGGTCGATGGCCGGCTTCGGACTATCTTCTCGTCGGTGCTGGTCACGGCGGTTGGTCAGGTGAACGAGCCGAAGCTGCCGGAGATCGAGGGCATCGAGCGATTCGGCGGGCCGCTGTTCCATACCGCCCGCTGGCCGCCGGGCCTGGATCTCGCCGGCCAGCGCGTCGCGCTCGTTGGGACTGGCGCCAGCGCCGTCCAGGCCGCGCGCTCGATCGCGCGTGAGGCCGAGCGGCTGACCATCTTTCAGCGCTCGCCGCAGTGGATCATGCCGAATCCCGACTATCACCGGACGGTCAGCCCCGAGAAGGAGTTCCTGCTGGAGCACGTCCCGTTCTACGCCGCCTGGTATCGGTTCGGCCTGTTCTGGCGCTATGCCGATGGCGTCCACTCCGCGCTGATCGTCGATCCGGACTGGCCCCATCAAGATCGTTCGGTTAACTCCACTAATGACCGCCACCGCGGTTTCCTGACGCGCCACATGGCGGCCCAGCTCGCGGACCGCCCCGACCTCCTGGCCAAGGCGCTTCCCAGTTACCCCCCTTATGGTAAGCGGATGGTCGTCGACAACGACTGGTTTGCGACGCTGCGCCGCGACAACGTCGAGCTCGTCGCGGCCGGATTGAGCGCGATCACGCGGAGCGGAGTACGCGCGGCCGACGGCAGTGAGCGCAGAGCCGACGTGATCGTGATGGCGACAGGCTTCCACGCGAGCCGGATGCTGTGGCCGCTGGAGCTGTTCGGCCGCGACGGCGTCTCGATCGACGAGGCCTGGAGCCAAGACGAGCCGCGGACCAATCTCGGCATCACGACGCCCGGGTTTCCCAACCTATTCATGCTCCTGGGTCCGACGACCGCGCTGGCGCACGGTGGCAGCGTGATCTGGCAGACGGAGATCCAGGTTCGCTACATCGTTCAGATCCTGGCGCGGATGATCAACGATGAGCTGGCAGTGGCCGAGTGCACCGAGGAGGCCGCCGATGACTACACGGATCGGGCCGACGCCGCTCACGCGCGGCTTGTGTTCTCACACCCCGGGATGAACAACTGGTACAAGAACCGCCGTGGCCGCGTGGTGACCGTTTCGCCTTGGCGGCTGGTCGACTATTGGGCGATGGCGCGCGACGCAGACCTCTCCGAATTCCGACTCGAAGGGGCGGCGCTGCCGGAGGTGAGACCGCGTGGATGACCACCGGCGCGGCGAGATGCGCCACATCTATTACCAGCCGGCCGACGACCGCGACGCGTTGGAGGCGGCGTTCGCCAGCGCCGCCACGGGCTTCAACATCGATCTCGAGGACGGGGTCCTGCCCGGGCGCAAAGCGCTCGCCCGCGCCAACGTCCGCGAGATGCTGGCGACACGGCCGGACATCCGCCGGCGGGCGGTGGTGCGCATCAACGGGATCAGCTCTCCGCTGTGGCAAGAGGACCTCGCCGAGACCTTCGAGGTGACTGACACGTTCCTGGTGCCAATGCTGCGGGGGCGCGACGAGCTCGACCGCCTGGAGTCCGCGTTGGTCGAGCACGAGCGACGGCACGCGCTGAGTCCGTTGACGAAGAAGCTGTACCTGGTTGTGGAAACAGCTTGGCTCGTGGCCAATCTGCGCGAGGCGCTGGCCGCCAGCCCGCGCATCCGCGGAGTCATCGTCGGCCAGGCCGACCTGACCGTCGACGTCGGCTGCGAAGGAATCGGCGATGAGGGCGGGTTCGTACCGTCGCCGACGCTCGAATGGGCCAACGGCGTGATCGTGTTCGCTGCAGCAGAGCGGGGGATCCCTGCATTCATTTCACCGTGGGCTCCCGGGCACGACCGCGAGTTCCGCGTGCGGGAGATGCGGCGTATGTTCGCGCTCGGGTACCAGGGGATGGTGGTGGGATCGGCTGCCGGGATCGAGGATGTCGAACGGGCCTGGCGGCCGACGGCGGCGCAGACGGAGTTCGCCCGCGGCGTGCGTGACGCGATGACGGAGGCCAGCGGGCGAGGCGAGGGTGTGGCCAGCTGGGACGGGTGGATGGCCGAGGCGCCGCACGCCGAAATGGCGCGTCAGTTGCTGGAGAGGGCTGGCAGGGGCGCGTGGAGCGATGGAGAGCTCTGAATGGGCGTGACGGGGATCTCGGACAACCTGGATGCGGAGCTCACCCGCGCATGATCGGTCAGCCCCCCACGAACATCGGCGAGCTGGAGCAGCGAGCCCGGCGGCGGCTGCCGCGGATGGTCTACGACTTCATCGCCGGTGGCGCCGAGGACGAGGTCACGCTGCGGGCCAACCGCACGGCGTTCGCACGCCCACAGCTGCGGCCGCGGGCGTTCGTCGGCGTCGCCCAGCGCGATGCGAGCGTGGAGCTGCTCGGCGCCGCGCTGTCGATGCCGCTGGTGCTCGGTCCGGCCGGTCTCGCGGGCCTGGTCCACCGCGACGCTGAGCTCGCGCTCGCGCGGGCCGCTGGCGCCGCCGGCCTGCCGATCTGCCTGAGCATCGCTTCGAGCTACTCGATCGAAGAGGTGGCCAGGGTGGCGTGCGGTCCGCTGTGGTTCCAGCTCTACATCTGGCGGGACCTCGATCTGGTGGAGCGGATCGTGCGCCGCGCGCAGCGCGCCGGGTACTCGGTCCTCGTGCTGACGATGGACGTCCCGCTGGTCGGCCGCCGCGAACGCGACCTGCGCAACGGCTTCAGCGCGCCGCCCCGGCTGACGCCACTGAACCTGCTCGACATCGCTCGCCGGACTCGCTGGTTGCAGGAGTACGTGAAGGGGCGCGAGATCACCTTCCAGAACCTGGTGGGCGAAACCGATCCGTCCGCGAGCGGGTCGGCGGGCGCGATGGCCGACTACATCAACAGCCACCTCGCCGCCCCCGGTGTGACATGGGAGACAGTTGAGTGGCTGCGGGATCTGTGGCCCGGTAGGCTCGTGGCCAAGGGACTGCTGACCGCGGAGGACGCGCTCAAGGCCCAGGCAGCCGGGCTCGACGGCGTGATCGTCTCTAACCACGGCGGCCGTCAGCTCGACGGGGTGCCGGCGACCCTCGAGCTATTGCCCGGGATCGCAGCGGCGGTCGGCGAGCGGATGGCTGTGCTGATCGACGGCGGCGTGCGCCGCGGGACCGACATCCTCAAGGCGCTGGCGCTCGGCGCCGACGCGTGCTTGGTCGCCCGCCCGTGGTGGTGGGGGCTGGCCACCGGAGGCGAGTCCGGAGTGCGGCAGATGATCGAGATGTTCCGCAACGAGCTCGACATCGCTCAGGGCCTCGTCGGTGTCCCGTCACTGGCCGCGGCTTCGCGCAAGGAGCGGGAGGCAATGATCTTCGATCAGCCCATGCCGGTGCCCTTTGGCCCCTGGTACGGTGCGATCGTGGGAGATGCGCATGGCGTTGACTGAGCCGGGCGTCTCGCTCGACCCGACGCACGCGGCCACGGTCTACTCCGGGGTCGAGCTGATCGTCCGGCTGCCGGAGCTGCAGCAGGCAATCGATCGGGCAGCGGGGCTGCGGACCTCCTGCGTCGTGTCCGGATACCCGGGTTCGCCGCTGGGCGGTGTCGACCTCGCGCTGGCTCGCCGTCGAGCGGACGGGATCGAGCACGTTCCCGGCGTTAACGAGGAGCTCGCCGCCGCTGTCGTGTGGGGCTCACAGCAGCGCAACTTGATGGATCTGGGGCCAGACGAGGGCGTGATCGGCATGTGGTACGGCAAATCGCCGGGGATCGACCGAAGCGGCGACGTACTCAAGCACGCCAACTCGATGGGAACAGCACCTAATGGGGGGGTGCTGGTGGTGGTTGGTGACGATCCGGCGGCGAAGTCCTCCAGCATTCCCAACGACAGTCGGGGCGCGTTCTTCGACGCACAGATGCCGGTGCTGGTCCCCGCCTCCTCGGCTGATCTCGTTGACCTCGGCCTGCACGGCTTCGCCCTGTCGCGGTTCAGCGGCCTGTGGGTGGGGCTCAAGGTCGTCACAGACTTCGCCGACGGCTTCGCGGCGCTCGATCTCGAACAGCTGCTACCGGATCCCGTGCTGCCCGAAGTGCGCGTGGAGGGCCGCCGCTGGCACCACACCCAAATCCCCACTGTCAACAACACCGTCAGCGTCCAGCAGGAGCACGACATTCTCGTTGGCCGGCTAGAGGCGGCGCGCGCCTATGCACTCGCCAACGGTCTCAACCGGGTCACGCACGGCTGCGAGGATGCCTGGCTGGGGCTCGTTGCTGCCGGCAAGTCGCACGCTGACCTGTTACAGGCACTCGAGTGGCTCGGTCTCGGCCCGGACAGCCTCGCCGATGCGGGCATCCGCGTGCTCAAGATCGGAATGCCGTATCCGCTCGAGCCGACGGCGGTGCGCGCGTTTGCCCGAGGGCTGGAGCAGATCCTGGTGATCGAGGAGAAGCGCCCGTTCCTCGAACTGTTTGTGCGTGACGTTCTCTACGGGGAGCCGCACCACCCGCCCGTGACCGGCAAGCGTGCCACCGACGGTTCTATGGTCGTTCCAGCCGAGGGCGACCTCACCGCCGATCGGCTGGTCGAGGTCCTGCGCGAACAGCTGGCGTCGCGGCTCGGCTCGCGCCTCACGGCGCCCCGCCCGCAGTCCGCCCGGGGCGGGGGCACGCGAATCGCTGACGCGCCGGTAAGCCTGCCAGTCAGCGTCGTTGCGGGGGGCGCTGGGCAGGCCGTCAGCGCCCGCCGAGTGCCCGCCTTCTGCAGCGGCTGCCCTCACAACCGCTCCACGGCGAGCTTGCCGGGCGCGATCGTGGGCGGCGGGGTCGGCTGCCACTCCATCGTCTACCTGGAGGACCGCCACGCCGACGACGTGATCCTGCCGCTGACCCCGATGGGCGCAGAGGGCGTGCCCTGGGTCGGGGCGGCCAAGTTCGCGCGGGCCGAGCACATCTTCCAGAACCTCGGCGACGGGACCTATGCCCACTCCGGGAGTCTCGCGATTCGAGCCTGCGTAGCCGCCGGAGTCAACATCACGTTCAAGCTGTTGTACAACGGCGCCATCGCCATGACGGGCGCCCAAGACGTCGCCGGCGGCACGGAGGTGCCGGAAATGACGCGCGAGCTCGAGGCGCTCGGTGTCCGCCGCATCATCGTGTGCGCGGCCGATCCACATCGCCACGGCCGCGATGCCCGCTTCGCGGCCGGCTCATCGGTGTGGCCCCGGGAGCGGTTCGCCGAGGCCGAGGCGACGCTGGCGCGGGAACCGGGGGTCACCGCACTGATCTTCGACCAGCGTTGTGCCGCCGAGGCGCGGCGGCTGTGGAAGCGCGGCACGCTTCCAGAACCGCGCACCCGCGCGGTGATCAATGAGGCGGTGTGCGAAGGTTGCGGCGACTGCCAGCGCAAGAGCAACTGCCTGTCAGTCATCCCGGTGTCGACGCCGCTCGGTCGCAAGACACAAGTTCACCAGTCGTCTTGCAACCACGACCTGACCTGCGTGGAGGGTGACTGCCCCGCGTTTCTGACCGTCATCGAGCCGGCGTCGAAGACCCAAGGTGAGGGTGACAAACGCGACGCACGCCGCCATTCGGCGCCACCGGTTCCGGCCGTGCCCGCGCCGCCGACCGCCGAGTCGCGCGACACGCTGTCGGTGTACATGGTGGGCATCGGAGGCACGGGGGTCGTCACCGCCAGCCGCATTGTCGCCACCGCCGCGACGATCGACGGCTGGACCGTCGCCGGTCTCGACCAGACCGGCCTCAGCCAGAAGGCCGGTGCCGTGTCCTCGCACCTGCGGGCCAGCCGCGGCCGCCAGCCGCTGAGCAACAGCATCGGTGAGGCGGGCTGCGATCTGCTGCTGGCCTTCGATCCACTGGCCGCCGCAGAGCCGCGTCATCTCAGTCGCCTGGATCGCGAGCGGTCACACGCGGTGATCGCCAGCACGGTGACACCGACGGTGTCGGTGATCACCCAGCCACATGCCGAGATGCTGTCGTTCGACAGCCTCCGCGAGCGGATCGCAGCCGCGACGCGATCGGTCATCTCGTGCGACGCCCAGACACTCAGCGAGCGCCTGTTCGACGATCACCTCCCGGCCAACATTCTGATGGTCGGTGTGTCGGTGCAGGCCGGCCTCCTGCCGCTCTCGGTGGGAGCGATCGAGGCAGCGATCGGCGAGCTCGGCGCCGCCACCGAGGTGAACCTGGCTGCGTTCCGCTGGGGCCGGGCGATCCAGCACGACCCGTCGCTGGCGGCCCGGGGCGGCCGGCCGGTCGAGGCGACGCCGAGCGTCCCGGCTCAGCGGCGCTCTTCGCTGAGGCGTGTCAACCGGCTGCTGGCGACCCACAGCCTCCCCGCCCCGATCGGGGCTGCCGCTCGCTGGCGCGGGGCCGACCTAATCGAATATCAGGGCACGGCGCTGGCCGCGCGCTACCTGGAGGTCGTGAGCTGTGTCGCGGCCGCCGAGCAGGCCGCCGCTCCTGAAAGCACCGCGCTGGGCGAAGCGGTTGCTACGTATCTCTACAAGCTGATGGCCTACAAGGACGAATACGAGGTCGCCCGGCTGCATCTCCAGGAGCAATTCCGGGGCTGGGTGCGCGGCCAGCATCCACGGGCGAAGGTGCGCTACATGCTGCAGCCGCCAGTGCTGCGCACTCTCGGGATGAAACGCAAGCTCGCCGTCCCGCCCGCCATCGCGCTGCCCGCGTTCACAGCGTTGCGGGGAACGCGCCGCGTGCGCGGGTCGCGGCTTGATCCCTTCGGCCGAGCCGAGGTCCGACGAGTCGAACGGCAACTTGTCGAGGAGTACATCGCCATCGTGGAGCGCCTGGCGCGCACCGTCAGCGCTGAGAACCTTGCCGCCGCGGTGAGCATCGCATCGCTTCCAGATCTCGTACGCGGCTATGAAGCGGTCAAGCTCCACAACGTCAACCTGTACCGCGCCCGCCTGGCGACGGCCCTCAACTACCTCGACAGCCCTCCCGACGTCCGATCGGCGGGCGGCTGACTTATCTGCTAGGCCGGGAGGTCTTCAGCGGTCGGCGGTCGGTCAGGCAACTGCGTGACCCACCAGTCGATCGGGACGATCCGCATCGCGAGTTCGAACGAGCCTCGATCGAGCGACTCGGCCAGCTGGGCAATGGCTACGAGGTTCTCGCGAAGCCACGCGTCCTCGACCGGCCCTCCGGTCTGGGTCGCCGGGCTGACGCGGCTCAGCCTCGGCCGACTCAGGTGCTGCTCGAGCGGCTCGGACTCGTCGAGCACGCTACCCCACCAGTACAGACGGCTGTAGAGCTCGACGTGGCGATCGACGATCTCCGCGTAGGAGCCCGAGTTGACCATCACGTCGGCCCATCGTCCGAGCACCTCCTGGCCGTGACCGAGTAGCTCGGTGATCAGGCGGTGGAGCTGTTCGCGGCGGTCAGCGCTCGCGAGCATCTCGTCGATCGCTGCGGCGAGACGCGGCGTGTCGCGTACCGCCTCGGAGCCAGCCGCGAGCGCACCTTCGCCAAGCTCGCCGTCCGGAACGAGCCCGCCGAGCTCGAGCAGACCGCTCCACACAAGGCGAGCTGTGCGGACGAGGTCGAACAGGGCGTACTGCGCGAGCACGGACCAGCGCTCGCGCTGCCGGCGCTCGAGCACTTCGTTGAGCACCGCCGCCGTGACCGCGACGACGATCAAGCTCGCGATGAGGCTCGTCAATAGCGTGTGACGCGACCAGAACCCATCGTTCGCAAGGTCCCATGCGATCGCAACGACAAGGATGAGGACGCTGAGGCCGCCGATCAACCTCGTCGCGCGCACATACGCCCGAAGCGAGTCGGTGCGGCGCGGACCGACAGTGTGACCAGCCATCTCTGGCTGAGCTTATTGCGCCCTGCCTGCGGCAGCTCCGGAACTGAGATTCGCCTCAGGTCGACAGGCGGATTGAGCGTTCCCGTTCGGTCTAACCGCGCTGTGCGTCGCGGCGTGCGGCGGAAAGTCCGCGACGACTGCTTCCCGGAACGTGCCCCAGCAGCAGGTGAAGGTCAGTGCCGCGACCGTCCTCCGGTGGCCAACGACCCTCTGCGCGCTTAGGCCCGGCGCATCGAAAGCTCACATCCTCAGAGTCATGGGCCCGCCCGACGGACAAGGCACTGATGCCGCAGGGCTTCGCGATCTCGGGTGGTGGTTTGCCCTTGGCTACCAGTTCTTCGCGGACTTCGACAAGTCCGACAAGACCAGCACCTTGCTCGACGGCACACCGCCTCGGTCGCCACCATCTTGCTCGGGAGCGGCCGGAGTGACGCGACAGCGCGCTTATCCGCTCTGCCCCGTACGCCACCCCTCCGCGTACTCCAGCCGGGCGGCGGCGGAATACGGCACCGGGCTGACGATCGCCCGGACGCTGATTTGCTGATGGGGACGATCGACGGTCGTCTTCAGCGTGCCGCCGTTCGGCTCGCCCCAGAGGACCCGGACCTCGGTGCCGATCTCGATCTCGGGATCGACAGTGGCCAGCGACAGTGCGCACTTCTCATTGGCGCTGTAGCCGGTGAACATCGAGTAGCCCACGACTGTGCCGCCGGCATCGACCACCGCGTCGAAGTTCGACGAGCCATAGTTGGCGATCGGTAGATCGAAGAACTGATAGCCCTCGCTCTCGCTGTCGAACAGCGAAGCGAGTATGTTGGTGACGTCCTTGGCTTCCCACGCGAGGGTGACCTTCTTGCGCTGGGTCTGCGGTTCGATCTTCTCGAGCGCGTCGCGGCCGATGAAGTCATGGTCGAACTTCACGAACAGGCCGTAACCGAGTTCCCACGGGTTGAGGTAGTAATCCTCGATCCTGTCCGAGACGAAGCTTCCGGCGAGTGCGTTCGTGGCCTCGTAACCGTCGGCAGGGAGCCACTCGCGATATCCGCGTAGCTCCTCGCCGGTATAGACGGCCGGCAGCGGCGATGGGATCCAACCCGATTCGAGCGTATTGGACGCATAGGCCCGCGCGCCGCATGGCTCGAGGCCGAACTCGCTGCCCGCCTCCAAGATCGCTTCTCGGGTTCTGTCATAGGTCTCGTAGGGTCCCCACAGCTCGAGCCCCGGCTCACCAGCCATCCCGTGACGGAGCGTACGAACCCGTTGGCCAGCGACATTCATGTCGGCCATGCGGAAGAACTTCAGCTGCTCGACGTGTCCACCATTCAGCTTCTCGATCACCTGCCAGGCATTCGGACCCTGGATCTGGAACCGCCAGTACTTGCGGTTTACAGACTTACCGTACGGCCGCGAAGGGGACCGGTCGTCCTTTTCGACCTCCACGTCGTAGCGCCCGCTCTCCGCCTGGTAGGAGAGCCAGTTGGAGACCGGCGCGCGCCCCACCCATACGAACTCCTCCTCATCGAGGTGGAACAGGATCCCGTCGCCGATCACGTGGCCTGACGGGGTAGCGGGGACAAATTGCTTGGCCATGTTCACAGGGAAGTTCGCGAGGCTGTTGATCCCCGTGTCAGAGAGCAGCCTCAGGGCATCGGGGCCCCGCAGGAACAGATTGACCATATGGTGCGACTGATCGAACAGCACCGCGGTCTCCCGCCACGCTTTCTGCTCACGACGCCAATTCGTGAACTCGTATGGGACAACCGGGTAGATGTATGCGCCGATGCGCGAATTTCGTAGCAGCTCGACGGTGTTTGGCGATGAGTCCAAGACGTCCTGGAGGTTCCTTGCCGTCATCAGTCCCTTCCTTTCAGCGGCCGCTCGCCGCTCAGTCTCACCAACGGTCCGGGACGGAATACTTCCTCATCCCACATCAGCCGTCTACCCGCAGGGCGACGATCATGACCCGCCAAGGGCAGCGCGCGAAGCGATGGCATCAATGCCGCTGCTGTCCACCGAAAGGACGAAGCACATGAGCAGCCGCCTCCCTCCCCTCTCAGCAAGCGGGCACGTTTGACCTAGGCGGCGAGCTGACGATCAACCGCCTCGGGTTTGGGACCATGCTGCTTCCGGGACCCGGCGTGTGGGGCCCCCGCGCGATCACGACGAAGCGATCCGGGTGCTGCGTCGAGCTCTCGAGCTCGGGGTGAACTTCATTGACACGGCTGATTCCTACGGACATATGTCGCCGAGGAACTGATCTGCGAGGCGCTGTACCCATATCCCCGAGGGTCTCGTGATCGCGACCAATTCCGGGCACCTCGTCTGTCGAGCACCTCGAAGACAACATGCTCGGTGCCGGCATCGAGCTGAGTGCCGACGAGTTCGAGCAACTCTCGGGTATGAGGCTCGGCTCGATGGGGTAGGAGCGTGACCGACGACATCGCCAGGTGAGGAGGAAGTCATGGCGGGCAACGATGAGCATCGCGGCAGGACGAAGCCGACCGAACGGCGCGGCGGATCCGTTCCGGGAGACGAAGAGGCGCGCGAGAAAGGCCCGTGGGCCGCGAAGGCCCGGGACGGAGTCGTCCCCGCGGAGTTGGGGGGCTCCGATGCCCCCGACGATCTCCTGCCCGACGATCCCGAACTGGGAAGCGCGGTGCTGGGCGGGCCAGCTCGCTCTGATGATCCGGCGACCGAGACGGGCGTGGACCGCGACGGGGGCGACGAGGCCGACGCCACCTCTGATGGCGGTCCGCACGCGCCGAAAGGCATGGAGCCCGATCTCAAGGACGCCGCCAGCGGGCCTCGCCGGGTCGACGTGGAGTCGGCGAAGTAGCGCAACCCCAGCCGCTAGCGGCGCCTCAGCTCCCCCGAGACGTCAACCCTGAGAAAGGATGAGTGCGCACGTCCGAGTCAGATACCTACAGGATTATCGAGATCGCGGGGACCTCGCCCGACGGGGTCACGGAAGCGATGCGGTCAGGTGTAGCCAGAGCCGCGAAGACGCTGAGGGGACTTGATTGGATCGAGGTGCGGAGCATTCGCGGCCACGTTGAGAACGATCAGATCGCCCACTTCCAAGTCGAGTTGCGGGTCGGCTTCAAGCTCGAACAGCAGTAGGTGCGCTGCCGGCGCGAACGATCAGGTTCGACCACGGCGTGAGCGTTACTCTTGGTGTTATGGGAGTTCGAGAGAAGTGGCGGGCGTCGCGGCTGCGCCGGCGATTTATGCCGGATCGGGCGGTTGTCGCTGAAGCGCTCGCGCAGGGTCATACGCCCGACGCCACGGTCGACGAGGTCGGTGCGGCCGGAGACAACGTTGGCTTCAGCGGGCGCCCAATCCGATCGAAGTCCAACAATGGATATGGGACCGGGGATCCAGCGGGGCCTGGATGGGCCGGCTGGGGCGCGTAGCTTCGCTCAGTGTTCGCCGCCGCTACGGCGCCTCGCCCGCTCCATCAGGTCAGAAGACCGCCGGATGGGCGTAATCTGCTCGCTGCCCTCCGTCGCGCTCGGGTGTCGCGAAGGGGCATGCGAGACCGTCGTCGTGTCGTCAAGGTTTCACGAACCGCTGGACAAACTTCAGCGAGATGTCAGCGACTTCCCGCCAGCCGCCGTCGATCGTGAGGGAATGACCGCGTTTGGGGATCTTGACGATCTCTGTCACGCCTTCGTTGTGTTGCTGGCGCTTGAACGAGGCGTTGGCGATCGCCCACGGCACGGTGTTGTCCCTCTCGCCGTCGATGATCAACAGCGGCCCACGCTCGGGGTTCTTGGTGTTCACCTTGGCCTCGGTCCAAGGATTGAGGTTCGCGCTTGCGGCCTGGAACAACGGCTTACCCGATGCCGGTACGGCGAATGTCTCGTATAGCGTCTTCGCTTCATCTTCGGGGACGGCGTTGGCGAAGGCGAAGCGGAACTGCTCGTAGGTGAGCGGTACGGCACGGTTCCGGTTGGCCGGTTTGCCAAGCACCGGTGAGGCGGACTTAAGGGCGGAGATCCGCAACGGCAGCACGCCGCGGAACGGCGCTGGATCGATCGCAACCGATGCCGCCGCGAGCCCGCGGCCGGCGATTATATGAGTGATCAACCCACCGAACGAATGTCCGATCACCGCGGGCTTGTCATCCAACTGGCTGATCAGGTCGGCGAAATGATCGGCAACCTGTCCCACCGATTTATGCGCGAACACGTCCGGATCAGCGTTTGCCTCCTCGACGGTCTCCGGGTCGTCTGGCCATCCCGGCGTGAGGGTCGTGTAGCCGGCCTTCTCGAACACAGCGGCCCAGCGATCCCAGCTGCTCGGGAGCAGCCATAGACCGTGAATGAACACGACCGGCTTTCGTCCCGACGTATTGGCTCGCGTGACTTGCCGCTCTTCGTGGTCGGTGATAGTCGTCATCAGATCCTCGCTTACCTTGATTCTCAACGCGACGGCCGCGCCCGCCGCAACACGTTTGGCGTCGGGTGGCATCGCCCCGACAGACCGATCCGGCCGGGCAGCATCGCACATGTCGATCCCCCTCGAGGGACGGACCCTCGGGTCGGCCGCACGTCGCGACGACAGCACCAAGCGATCCGCTCCGTTCGACACCGGCGCGGCTGACACCACACCGAGGCCCGACCACGAATCATCCGCCGGATCGGCCAGGTGGCCGATGTCGCCGGGCCGGCTGAACGGCAAGATCTGTGCCGGCAATAAACACCGACCTGCCGAAGGGCGAACGGTGACCTGCACAGCCGCGGGCGACGGCAGTACCGTCGCGTCAGCTTCGCGATCCAGCGCCTGCATCGAGCGGGGCGCGGGCCGCGGTCAATCTGATGACGCCTCCGAAAAGCGTCGTCCGCGGACCCGGACAAGAAGCCTTCACTTCTGGCTTCGCTGAGGAGGGAGCACTGAGATGAAGACGTTCATCGGGCCGTCGAGTTGGCGGCTACCGCGCGGGTACCGGCGGGTCGCGAGCGCCCTGGCTGGCGCCGCACTCGTGAGCGGGGCGCTCGCGACGGGGGCAACGGCGACGCCGCGGACGGGCTCACCGACGACCAAATCGCCCGGGGCCGGCGCGGTGGCGAAGGACCTCGGAGGCCGCGCGGGCCTGCGGCCGATCAACTAGCGCGCTCTGCAGGCCGTCGTGGACAAGACCGCCCGCGAGCTCCGCGTCCCCGGCGCCCTCGTCCTCCTACGCACGCCACAAGGCGAGTTCACGGCCGCCTACGGCACCACGTGGTTGGGTGCCCGGATCCGGCCCACGTGATACACCTACCTCCGGCTCGCCTCGATCACCAAGACGATGACGTCAGCGGTGATCCTGCAGCTGGCGCAGGAGGGCAAGCTCCGGCTCAGCGACCCGGTGTCTAAGTACATCGCCGACGTGCCGGACGGTAACCGGATCACGATCGCCATGCTGCTGAAAATGCGCAGCGGCCTCTACGACTACACCAGCTCCCCCGAGATGGCGCCGTTCTTTGATCATGACCCGACCAAAGTCTGGACCCCGCGGGAGGTGCTCGCGGTCTCCTTCGCGCAGCCGCTCGACTTCGCGCCGGGCACGGCCTACGAGTACAGCAACACAAACTACGCGCTACTCGGCCTGATCGTCCAGAAGGTGGACCATAGACCGCTGGCCGTAGCGATGGAGAAACGGTTGTTCGGGCCTCTTCCTGAAGCACACCTTCCTCCCCCGAGCACCTCGAACAGGATCCCCAAGCCGTTTGCGCACGGCTACCTGTACGGCAGCTCCTCCGCGGTGACGACCGGCATCCCGAACCCGCCGTACACCCCGGCATACCAAGCCGCGATCAAGGCCGGCAAGGTGAAGCCCAAGGACTACACCGACGTGAACCACTCCTTCGCCACCGCGGCCGGGGGCGTCATCTCCACTAGCAGCGATCTCCAAACCTGGATCCAGGCACTGGTCAGTGGCCGAGTGCTCAACCGCAAGTACCACCGTCTGTGGCTCGCCAGCCCCCTGCCGACCGGCCAGGCCGGCATGGACTACGGGTTCGGTATCAACCGACTCCGGTGGGGGCCCAACACTCGCTACCTCCATGGGGCGAGACCGTCGGCTACAACTCGGAGGCCGCCTACGATCCCACCAACAAGCTGACGCTCATTGTGTGGTCCAACCTGACCATCTCGCCGTTTGACGGCCTGACGGCCAACCGGCTGATGCTGAACGTGCTGGACCGGGCCTACAAGCTGTCACCGCTGACGCCCGGCGTCACGGCTCCGCAGCCGGGGTGATCGCGGCATCTGCCTCCGGCGTGTTGCAGCGGGGTCCGGTCGCTCATTCTGGAAAATGAGCGATCGGCGACCCTACGAACGTAGCCCGCCGCGGCAGCGATCGCTCTGCGCGCCAGTCGAACGGGCGCGATCGTCTGTAATCGCGCTCGATCATCGCTTGGGCGATTGCAGCTGATCGCCCGGGCGAACGCTTTCCGGATGCCGCTTTCCCGAGGTCCACGGTGTGACTCGCGGACTCGCACCAAAGCGTCACTCTCGCTGACACCGGCGAAGTAATCCGGAGTCGGTTCCGGGCAGCGAGGGCCGTAGCTCCCTGGAGAGCCACCGGACGAATCAGGGCCGCGCCTGACTGCTCGGTCGTGACAGTGTGCCTTCTCCTCGTTTGGTGACGCCAGCAAGCCGGCTCCTTTCCACGCCACCTTGCGCAAGTCAAGACCCTCGAGCCACACCCCGGTCCACCGCGTCAGCGCCCGGCGCCGGAGACCGTGCTCGGGCTGATCGGCGGCGACGCTCCGGATCGCTTAGCTCATCGGCGGAAGCACGTGCTCAGGATCTGCACCTAGCCGAGCTCCGCCACCGCCGCGCCCACCCGCGCCTCACCGTCGTAATGCAGGAGGTGCTCCGACAAGGCTCGTGCGCGTCTGTGAGCCTCCGGGTCGCGGAGCAGCGATCGCACGGACCGGCGAACCTCGACCGGATCCTCCTCGCTCACCAGGCCGACACCTAGCTGCTCGATGCGCCTTGAAAGCGGCAGTTGATCAAACGCTTGTGGAAGGCAGACCATGGGTACCCCCGCCAGCAGCGACTCGTGAGCGGAGTTGCAGCCGCCGTGCGTGATGTGGACGCTCGCCCGCGCGAGCACCTCTTGGGTCGGCACGAAGTCATGCACGCCGAAGTTCGGAGGTAGGGGTGCGAGGTCTTCGGGTGTGACGCTCCCTCGACCGGTGGAGATAACCACGTCGATCGGCTCGCCCGTCAGCCCAGAGATCACGGTTTGGAACAGCTCGGCTCGACGGTTGTAGGTGGTACCGAAGCTCGTGTACACGAGCGGCCGACCGCGGCCGAGTTGGGGCGCTGGGGGAGGCGGCAGGAGTGGGCCGATGCAGTGCCAGGTCGAGGGTAGCTCCTCATCCCCGACGATCTCTTCCGTGGTGAACGTCAGGGTGGGCTCGGACGTCATGTGGACGATGCCGCCGACATCGGTGAGCTCCACGCCCCAGCGACGCGCGATAGACAGCCAGATTTCCTCAAACCTGGCGCGCTGTGCTTCCTCTTCGGCATCGGGCGGTCCGGGAGGCGAGTCTCCGTCCGCCACGTCACGGTGACCGGCCGTGAACATCGGAAACATGGGGTGCGCGACGATGCGCGGAATCCCCAGGTACTGCCCCGCAACCAATGCCCAGGGCGTCTGGTTGTCCCGGATGAGCAGGTCGACATCGTGCTCGAACAATTCCGAGATCAGGGGCTCGGCGATCCGCTCGGTCATCGATGCCAACTCTGCCGCGAAGCGGTAACCGTAGGCGCGGGGCAGCTCGGGCGCGTGTGATTCGAAGCCGGCTCCGAGGTCTTCCGCCTGCTCGCGCCAGCGCTCGGGCGCCCACACGATGACCTCGTGACCCTGACGGACCAGCACGCCCGCCAGACGCAATATCGCCGCCACGTGGCTCCGGAAGGGTACGTTGACGAGCGCGATTCGAGCCAAGCATCAACCTTAACCCACTCCGCCTGAGCTGTAGGATGCGCCCACGGTGCTGGGGGCCTACGACATTTGCCGCGCCGTTGCGGAGCCGGCCTCCAGGTATCTGGTGGCCCCGGACCTCGCGGTCGTTACCTCGTACTTCAACTCGCACCACTACGCCAGCAAGCGGCGCGCGTTCGAGGTCTTCAAAGGATCGATGGAGCGCTCGCGTATCCCGCTGTTCATCGGCGAATGCGCCTTCGGGGAAGACGAGTTCGAGCTGACGAGGTCGCGTTCCGTCTTCCAGTTCCGCTCCCGGGATGTGCTGTGGCAAAAGGAGCGGTTGCTCAACCTGACGATCGACCGGGTGCCGGATCGCTACACGAAGATCGCGTGGATCGATGCCGACGTGCTATTCGATAACGCCCGCTGGGCTGTCGAGACCTCGGATCGCCTCGACCAGTTCCCCGTCGTCCAACTCTTCTCGCACGCGATCCGGTTGCGGCCGAACGAGACGAGCTACTTTGGCGGCGGCAAGCGTAGTCGCAGCTTTGGTTTTACCCGCGCCGCACTGCCGGCGCTTTCGCGCCTGCGGTATCTGATCCACGGGCACACCGGCTTCGCCTGGGCGGCGGACCGGCAGCTTCTTACCGGTCTGGGGCTCTACGACGCCGCGATTGCTGGCAGCGGGGATCACTTGATGGCTCATGCCTTCTGCGGAGACTTTTCGTCCCCATGCCTTCGGTCCATCTTTCTTGGTTGCTCCGGGTACCTCGATCACTTCCGCGAGTGGGCGGAGGCAGCTTGGACCTGGGTGGGTGGCAGGGTGGGGTTTGTGCCCGGCGCGGCACTTCACGTCTGGCATGGTGAGTTGATGAACCGTGGTTATACGCGTCGAAATCGCGATATGGAAATGCACCGGTACGACCCGTCCCGCCATCTCAAGCGCGACCCGAACGGGCTGTTGTCGTTGTCGGAGGACGGGGCGCCGCTGTCCGAGTGGGCGTCCGGATATTTCCGCGATCGTCGCGAAGATTCTGCCGCGAGCGCTCCAAGCCCATGACGCGGACCGAGCTGGATCCGGCACGTGAATTCGACGCCGAGGGGGCGAAGCGTGCGGTGTTGCGTTATCAGCCGGCATCGAACTGGGCGGCCCTGACCAGCGAGCCCAACTCCCGCATGAGGATCGGCTTCGGCTTCGATCTCGATGGACCCGACGCCTCGACGTGGCTCAAACGGGTCGGCGTCGATCTAGATGCACTGCGCACCGGTCGCGAGCCACTTTCCGACGCCCAAATGCACCAGTTGTTCGACGAGGTTCTCGAGGCGGCGGTCGAGCTCGCCAACGAGCGGATCCCGGGCTTCGCGGGACTGCGCGACGAGGCGCAGTGGGCGCTTCTCGAGCTGATCGTGTGGCTTGGCCGGGAGGGGTGGGAAGCCGTCATCAGCGAAATCGAGCGCCTGTCGCTACCGCTCACCAGCGAACCGCTTGAGGCGTCGGGGTGGTTCGATCGCCCCTCCGAGCCCGCTCTGCCCGACCGGAGCGCGGCGGCCGCTTCGCCGGGCGGGGCCCTCCCCAGCTGGTCCAGTCGTCCTCCCGACGACGCTTTGGGGTATTGGGCCAGGGAGATCGCGCTCACCAGGGCGCAGGCACGCCGGCGGTACGAGTCAGCCACCGGTGACCCCTTCAGTGCACTTCCGATCGAGGTGCAAACGGTCTTGACCAAGGTCGCTCGCGACCATGGAAGCAGCGCCTCGCGGCTCTGGAGCGCCGTCGCCGACCGTCGATGGTTGGACGTCCGCTACGAACTCCACGGTCTCGAGCAGCCGCCTGGGCCTCAGGACCGCTACGGGGATGAGGCGGCCTTGCTCGACCGAGCTATCCGAGGCGGTCTGCTCCCAGGTGCGGCTCCAGCTCGGCCTCGAGAGTCGGCACCGCTGACGCACGCTGCACATCTCCCGAGTCATGGCTGCCGCTTGATCTTCGAGTCCTTCGACTTGGTGGCTGAGCTCGTTACCGATCGGCAGGAGCTGCTCGTGGCGGCCGAACAAACGCTGCCTCCGGGCTGGCAAGAGTCCCAAGGTGAGGCGACCGTGCGGTTCGGCCTGTGGGAAGACGGTTCGATCACCGTCGACGGCGTCGAGACGCACCGGGAGGCTGATCGTGCGTCATCACTGTTGAGGCTCGGCTCCGTGGTTCGGCATCATCTGGCCACGGAGGCGCCGGCCCACGTCTTCATCCACGCGGGGGTCGTCGAGGTGGACGGTTGCGGAATCGTCATTCCAGGAGCCACCGGCACCGGCAAGACGACCCTGGTGGCAGAGCTGCTCCGGTTGGGCGCGACCTACGTCTCTGACGAGTACGCGGTGGTTGATCCCGGCGGCCTGATTCACCCGTTCGCCAAGCCGCTCTCAATACGGACCGGCCATCAGCCAGGATTCGGCGAGCTCCTGCTTCCGCCACCGGAGCAGGTCGCCGGCCATCCGATCTCGGGCGGCCTGATCGTGCTCACGAGCTACAGATGCGGAGGTCGATGGCGTCCCGTGGTCGCGCCAAGGAGCGAGGGCGCCTTTGCGCTGCTGGAGAACACCGTGTCTGCGCGGCGACGACCAGGTTCGTCGCTGAGGGCAGCCTGCCGACTGGCACGCGACGCCGTTGTTCTCTCTGGTGAACGGGGCGAAGCCACCGACACCGCACACGCGCTGGTTCGTGGAGTTGACGCGGAGACGCGCAACAGCTAGGTTAGGCCCTATGAACGGGGGCCGGCCGCTTGGCCGTACGAATGGGATCCTCAGCGAGAGCGTGGACGGCGAGGTTCTCGTCTACGACCAGACACGCGATATGGCGTTCCGGCTGAACCAGACCGCCGCTCTCGTGTGGCGCAGTTGTGACGGCGAGCGCACGTTGGCGGAGCTCGTTGCGATCGTCGCCGAAGAGTTCGGCGAGACGGTCGACGAGGACGTGGTCCTGATGGCGCTCGACACGCTCTCCGAGCATGGACTGATCGCCTCCGGATACGAGGAGCGTGGAGGCAGCGCGGTCTCCCTGAGCCGGCGACGCTTCTTTCGCCGAGCGGGCATCGCCGGCGGCGTGGCGTTGGCTGCGCCCGTCGTATACAGCCTAGCCGTCCCAGCGGCTGCCGCCGCGCAGTCCCCATACGGCTAGGTTCGTTCGCGGATCTGGCCGAGGCCGCGATGCCTGACCGCCGCGTGGTCGTGATCGCGAGGCCGTTCGGGCAGCTGGGTAACCGCCTCGTCTTGTTCGCCCACTTTATTGCTGCTGCGGTCGAGCACGACCTGCTGATTCTGAACCCGGCGTTCAACGAATACGCACACCTGTTCCCCTCCACTGCGGATGACGTTCTCTGTCGCTTCCCGCCCGGGGACTGCTTACCGCCGCAGGCGGGCGCGCGCGAAGCGATGCGAGAGGCCGTGCGAGCCGGAGCCAATGCGCTCCATCGCCTCCAGGTGTCAGGGCGGGACGTGGGTCTGATCAGGCTCGAGGACGACGAGTGCCTAGACCTCAACGGCGAAGCTTTCCTCGGCATGGTGAGCAGGCACCCGGTTCTCTTGATCGAGGGTTGGTTCTTTCGTAACCAGCACAACTGTGAACGCCATCAGGATTCGATCCGCAGGTTCTTGACCCCCCATCCTCGGACACTCGATCGAGCCCGAGAGCCGATTGACAAGGCCAGGGCTTCGGGAAAGCTCGTCGTCGGAGTCCACGTGCGGAGGGGAGACTACGAGTGGCACGCGGGAGGGAGGTTCTTCTTTTCACACGCCGACTACGGCCGAATGATCAGCGGACTGCACCGAGGTCCGGATGGACAGGACGTCGCGTTCTTCGTCTGCTCGGACGAGCCCGTCCCCCCGCAGTCGCTAGAGGGCCTGGAGGTGATTTCGAGCAGCGGGCTGCTGATTCAGGATCTCTACGGGTTGGCGGCGTGCGACTTCCTGGTCGGCCCTCCGAGCACATTCACCCGGTGGGCGTCGTTTTACGGCGACGTGCCGGTCCACTGGATAGAGAACGTCGAGGACCAGCCTTCCTACGACTCGTTTCACACACCCGGGCTGGGGTCCGGGCGAGCGGTGCGGCCCTGGGCCGACCCGGCATCAGCGTGACGAGAGCTTCGCTACGGCCGCTGACTCCGCTTAGGGCTAGCTCGCTCAGCCGGCGGCGAGGGCCTCGCGCACGCGTTTGACCGTCGCGCCCGGGCGGACGTCCGGGCCGGGGGCGAGCTGAGCCACGCGCACTTCCTCGATCAGCCACATCACATCACCGCGCCCGCCGGCCTGCGTCTCCAGTTCGTGGATCGCTGCCATCCGCTCGCGATCGGCGACCACGTGGCTCGGTAGCCGCTCGAGGCGCCGTGCCGCGGCGCGGAGGTAGCGCTCGACGTCGTCCAGCCGCGCGAGGCCGGCAGCCCCGAGCATCCCGGGATACACGAGCCGGCCGAGCTGGCGGGCGACGTCCATTCGCGCGGGGCCGAACACGGCGCTCGCGGGGAGGGCGTCGAGCCGCTCACCGACGGCACGCGCGGCCTCGAGGATGCGAGCGAGCGAGCGCAGCACGTCGAGCGTCGTCGGCCGGAGTTCACCGCGGACGCGCTCGCGGAGCGCGGTGAACGCATTGGCGTCCCACGCCGGGCCGCCGGCGCGTGCGATCAGCGCCTCCAGCGCCGCGTTCATGGCGTCCTCGATCGTCGCGTCGAGAGTGCCGTGGGGCGCGGCGGCGAGCGCAAGCGTCAACTGCAGCCCGAGCTGGCCGGTCACCCAGCTGCGTGGCGAGGGAACCGTGAGGTGGAGCAGCCGCCGGGTTCCGCGCGCCATCGTCACGGCCTGCTGGGCAGCGGTATCGCAGATCCGGATACCGACTGCGTCGCCCTCATCGACGAGCGCCGGGAAGCCGCGCAGGCCGCCGGGGAGATCGACCGTGCGCGGCAGCGACTCGATGTCAAAGCCACGCATTCCATGGCGTGCGAGGGCCGGCATGTCGTGCTCCAGACGGGCCTTCAGCACCGGCCGCAGCTCGTCGCGCAGCGCGCCGAGGGACCGGCCAGACGCGAGCACGGTCCCGTCGTCGTCCTCGATGACGATGGTCATCCGTAGGTGCGCTGGAAGCGCATCGAGCGACCAGTCGCCGGCGCCGATGCGGATACCGCGCAGCCGTTCGATCGCCTCGGCCAGCACCTCGAGGAGCGGTCCGGACCGCGGCTTGACGTCGGCCAACAACGCGGCCGCGGTGTCCGGGATCGGCACGAGCAGCGTGCGCAGCGGCTTGGGCAGAGACCGCAGCAGGGCGATGATCAGTTCCTCGCGGAAGGCGGGCACGAGCCACTCGAAGTTCGTCTCCCGCGCGGACCCGAGCAACGCCAGCGGTATATGGACGGTGACGCCGTCCTCCGCCGAACCGGGGTCGAAGCGGTAGGACAGCGCGAGCCCCAGCGAACCCTGCTTCCAGCGCGACGGCCGATCGCGGCCGTCGGCGGCGACATCGCCCTCGATCAGGACGTCCATCGGGTAGTCGAGCAGCGTGGGTTGCGATCGGCGCGCCTGCTTCCACCAGCGGTCGAAGTGACGACCGCTCACGACGTCCTCCGGCACGCGCTCCTCGAAGAACGCTGCGCGTGCCGCCTCGCTCGCAAGCAGGTCACGGCGCCGTGCCCGCGCCTCCAGCACCTGGACTTCCTCCACACGGCGATCGTTCTCCCGCATGAACTCGTGATCGTGGTCCCAATCGCCCTCGACGAGCGCGCGGCGAATGAACAGCTCACGCGCGGCGGCGGGGTCGATCCGCCCGTACTGAACCGTCCGTGACGCGACGATCGGCAGGCCGTACAACGTCACCCGCTCGGGCGCGATGACCGCGGCGCGACGGCGATCCCACCGTGGCTCGCCGTAGGAGCGCTTGACGAGGTGCTCGGCGAGCGGCTCGACCTGCCTGACATCGACCGCCGCCGCTGTCCTGCCCCACAGCCGCGTCGTCTCCACGAGCTCGGCGACCATCACCCACGTCGGGCCGCGGCGCGCGAGCGCCGAGCCGGGGAAGATCGCGAACTTGGCCCCGCGCGCGCCGGTGTACTCGCGTGTCCCGTCGTCCTTCATCCCCAGGTGCGATAGCAGCCCGGAGAGGAGGGCGGCGTGGATCTCAGGCGCCTCGCCCGGCACGTCGTTGAGCGTCAGGTCAACCTCGCGCGCCGCGTCCTCGAGTTGGGCGACGAGGTCCTGCCACTCGCGGATGCGCAGGTAGTGCAGAAACTCGGCCTTGCAACGCTTGCGGACCTGCGAGCGCGAGAGCTCGCTCTCCAGCGAGCGCAGGTAGCGCCACAGGTTCAGGTAGGCGAGGAAGTCCGACGACCGATCGGTGAAGCGAGCGTGTAGCTGGTCGGCCTGGGCGCGCTCGTTGACGGGGCGTTCGCGTGGATCCTGGATCGACAGCGCGGCGGCGATGACGATTACCTCGCGGGCGCAGCCGAGCTTGTCGGCCTCCAGCACCATGCGACCCAGCCGCGGGTCGATCGGAAGCCGCGCGAGCTTGCGCCCAAGCGCCGTCAGCGGTTCGGGGGCCGACGGATCCAGGGCACGGAGCTCATCGAGCAGTGCGACGCCGTCGCGCACCTGGCGGCGATCGGGCGGCTCGAGAAACGGGAACGCCTCGATCTCACCCAGCCCCAGCGCTGCCATCTGGAGGATGACGCTCGCGAGGTTGGTTCGCAGCACCTCCGGGTCGGTGAACTCCGGCCGCGCGTTGTAGTCCTCCTCCGAGTACAGGCGGACGCAGATCCCGTCGGCGACGCGGCCGCAGCGGCCCTTGCGCTGGTCGGCCGAGGCCCGCGAGATGGGCTCAACCGGCAGTCGCTGAACCTTGAGCCGCGTGCTGTAGCGGGAGACCCGCGCGAGACCGCTGTCGACAACGAAGCGAATGCCCGGCACGGTCACCGACGTCTCGGCGACGTTCGTGGCCAGGACAACGCGCCGGGATCGCCGATTGCGCCCGCGGCCAAAGACCTTCTGCTGGTCAGCGGCCGCGAGCCGCGAGTACAGCGGGAGGACCTCGACGGCCGCCCCGAGTCGCCCGGTGAGCAACTCAGCCGCGTCGCGGATCTCCCGTTCCCCGGAGAGGAACGCGAGCACGTCACCGTCACGCTCGGTGAGCAACGCTTCGACAGCATCCGCGAGGGCGTCGAGCAGCTCCTCGTCTTCCCGCGGCGGCCGGTATCGGACTTCGACGGGATAGGTCCGGCCCGAGACCTCGACGATCGGCGCGCCGCCAAAGTGCGCGCTGAACCGCTCGGGGTCAATCGTCGCGCTCGTGATGATCAGCTTGAGGTCGGGTCGCCGCGGGAGAATGCGGTGCAAGCAGCCGAGCAGAAAGTCGATGTTGAGCGAACGCTCGTGCGCTTCGTCGACGATCACAGTGTCGTAGCGACGCAGCAGCGGATCACGGCGGATCTCTGCCAGTAGCAGACCGTCCGTGACCAGACGGACCAGGGTGTCCTCGGAACCCCGGTCGTCGAAGCGGACCGCGTAACCGACGGCGCCGCCGAGCGGCACGTCGAGCTCGTCCGCGATCCGCTGCGCCACGGTGCGCGCCGCGAGCCGGCGCGGCTGGGTGTGTGCGATGGCCCCGCGCACGCCACGCCCGAGCTCGAGGCAGAGCTTGGGCAGCTGGGTCGTCTTGCCCGAGCCGGTCTCCCCCGCCACGACCACGACCTGGTGATCCCGGATCGCAGCGAGCAGGTCGTCACGACGCGCCGAAACCGGCAGCTCCGGCGGGTAGGAGACCTCGGGGACCGACGCCCGCCGTCGCCGCACCCGGGCTCGCGCGTCGGCAACCTGTTGTTCAAAGCGCACCCGAGCCTGCTCGTCGTTCCGGCGGAGCCGGCGAGCCTGGCGGCGAAGCCGCACCTCGTCCCGCAGCGTCAGCTCATGAAGCGCCGCCTCGTCGACGAGCGGGGTACGGACGGCGGTCATGTCCGTCATGTCCATCGAGGATAGGCTGCTCCCCACGCTGCGATACTTCATGAGACTCTAGGTTTAAACGCCGTCTTCCACGAGCGGGGCCCGCCGATGGGCCGCACATTCGGCGCGAACTGGGCGCGAACCTCCGTCGCGCTACAGGCCGCGCTCGCGGGCGTCCCTGTTCAGCGCCACGCTAAGCACGGCCGGCTGTAGCCGAGCCTCGATGTCGCTGATCAACTTACCCTGTCGCTCCGATTCCCGATGGACGGAGTCCTGGAGCGCCTCCACGAGCTGCTCTAAGTGCTCGACCCGGGTGAGCAGGTCCGCCGAACCGGCCTCGCTGTCCGTAGGTCGAACCTTGCGCCCAGGCGACGCCGACGCGTCCGTCGTGCGGCGGATCTGTCGGATCCGCGTTATGAGCCCCTCTCGCTCACTCATCCGGTCCCGCCTTTGCGAGGCCGCTTCGACTGAGCCGGGAGGGGCGGATAGCGCTGGCGCTCCTCCTCAGTCATCTGGCGGATGACGAGTTGACCGCTGTTGACTTGTTGACGGACGATGTCCAGCTTCTCTTGCCGTTTCTCCTCGGCGCGTTCTCGTGCCGTCGCCATCAGACGGCCCCGCACAGTGGGTTGGGCATTGCACTGCTCCCTTCGCCGGCGCGGTCACATTCGTTCGCGGGAGATTCGCTGCGTCGGCTCGGTGAACCTCGCGGGCGCCAAGCATCGCCCGCCAACGCTCACCGTATCACGCGCGTAAGCCGTTCTAGACTCCACCGCCGCGAGCGCTCGGCACAGCAGACAGGCTGGTTGCCGAGACAACTTTTCGATTCCAACTCCAAGGGACTGCTACGGTTACGGCCTCATCGGGGTCCGCTCGGGACTCGACACCGTGTTTAGCGCTCCAGGTCATCGCTCATCCAGCTCTCCTCGCCCGCGGCACACTACTTAAGGAGACGGCTATGGCCAGTGGAACCGTGAAGTGGTTCAGCGACCAAAAGGGCTACGGTTTCATCACGCCTGATGAAGGCGGCAAAGACGTGTTCGTGCACCAGACCGCACTGGTCGGCTCTGCCGGGCGCTCGCTTGTCGAGGGCGCTCGGGTCTCATTCGAGGCAGAGGCTGGAACCAAGGGTCCCCAGGCGGTCAACGTTCAGCCGCTCTGATCCTCCGCCGAGACTCCCTATCTCAAGGACCTCAGGTCGGGGCCGATTCGTTTTGTGGACGGCCGCGGCGCCAGGCTTTGCTGCAACGGCGAGATCGAGGTTTTAGGTCGTCCGCCCGGCGACCGGATCGTGGGCGCCGCCAGCGCGTTCTCCGTTAGGAGATACCGGCCGGCCCGCTCCAGTGCCGGCGTGCCTCAGCTACGCGACACGGTGTTTGGTCCGCGTAGCCGCCCGTTCGGGTCCTCGGCGGCGGCCGGCGGAACCGTTTTTTAGGGCGTGATCGGCTGCGTCATGCTGGTCGTGCGCGCGCCGTCAGTGCAGCGCCACGAGCCGGAGAATGCGGAGATGCGTGTCGGTCAAGGTCGTCTTGCACCGGGATCCGGGATCGGCATCTCGACGGAAATCGCTTCGGGTACCGTGTGCGGAGCGTCCTCCGGCCTGAACAGGCGAAAGCCGACCACCGCGTCCAGGCCAACCAGTGATTGAGGCGGCTCGCCGCACTCGGGGCACGACACAAGGTATGCCGCGGCAGCCCGGGTGAACCGCAGGCGGCAGGTAGGACAGCACACGTTGGTCATCGCCAACCCTTTCTCATCGGATGGCTCGCGTCCGTTAGTCGCGAGACCGTCACCACGGTCGGTTCCTCTTCGGCAGGCTGTCCCCGCGATTGCGCAGACATTGGTTTGTTGCCGTCGCCACAGCCCAGCCGCCTATCTGCCCTTCTGTCCGATCCGTCGCCCGGGAAGCGAGAAGAGCTAGAGGCTCACTGAGCGCACCGCTGACGCTAGCACATTCCGATATTTGCACCCGGAATTGCGGCAGATGGGCCGTGCGCCCTCCGACCGACCGCCCCGGAACGCGGAAACTTCCCATAAGGACTACCGTGGGAGACATGGACAACGGCGAGATCAACGCGCTGGTAACTCGACTGTCGCGTCCCCACGCCTCGGGCGGTGTGGTGATCGAGCGGGCGGCGATCCTTGCCGAGGGCGCCGACTTCCAAGCCGTCATGGACTGGATCATCGCCCACGCCGGCGAGCCCGAGGCTCCCGCGTCGACGGCGAAGCGGCGTGGCCTTCACGGCGCGCGCCTCGACGCCGGCAGCGCGACAGTCGCTCCGACGCCGCTGCGCTTCGTGCTCCCAGCCGGCGCGCTCGACTGATTGCACCTGTGCCGTCGAGGGGTCCGTCATGCGGCGAGGGAGCGAATCAGTTAGGGCTAGTGACATTCACGTCGGCCCTGCGGCCAGGAGTAGGCTGCGCGGCTCTAGGGTGCTCGGAGGGAGTCATCGCACCCAGCGGTTGACGTTGAGCTCGCATGATGACCTCGATAACGGAAATCACGATCCTCGGTGGCGAGCGGTATCGCGTGGAGGGCGACGCGAAAGCCGTGGAGCGGCTGATCCTGGACGCGGCGCGTGGCTCGATCATGGAGTTCGCCTGGTTCACCGACGCTGAGACGGGACAGCCCGTCGGAGTAAACCCCGAGTGTGTGACGACGCTCAAGACTGTGGAAGCTAACGGCTAGTGTCCAGTCAGGTAAGTTTGGTTGCACCGAGGGGTGCTCGCGGCAATCCTGTCTCGCGCAGGTTATTGCTGGCCGTCGCTCGAGGGGTCGTTCGGCTGGGTTGGGGGATGCGCAGCCGCTTGCTTTCTCGCCTGCTTTCTCGCCTCCTTCTCCAGACGACGCTCGCGGAGTCTGCTTTCGCGGGAGAGTTTTGCCATCGTGGTCTTTTTCTTGCCGCTTGAGGCCATGCGTGTCCTCTCATGTAGGTCTCGTGCGCGTCGCTGACGCGCAAGCCAGATAGGCGGGAGCCATGGAGTCGATGGCCTCCCCGAGACGGGAATCCGTGCACGCGCGATTCGGCTCCGCGAGGCACAACGCGGGATCTGGATGCGCGCGCTCAAGCGCCCGCACCATCTGTGGTTCCCTCGTGGTGTCTGAATTTGGGAGCGACGGGAGGGCGCGCGCGCCCTCCCGGTTCGGTTGGTCGGCCGACTCTAGAGCGCTTGGACGTTCGCGGCCGCCGGGCCCTTGGGGCCCTGCTCGGCGTCGTAACTCACCTTCGCGCCCTCGGTCAGCGACCTAAAGCCGTTGCCTTGGATCGCGCTGTGGTGCACGAACAGATCCTTGCCGGACTCATCGGGTGTGATGAACCCAAAGCCCTTCTCGTCGCTGAACCATTTCACGGTTCCTGTTGCCATCGTTCCCTCCGGAGGTATGTGCGCTGCGAAACGCTGAGGGTGCAACGAGGCAACAACTGCGAAAACGCGGGGCACTACTTTTGGTCGAACACACGCTCGACCCGTACGGCGAGTCTAGCCGATACACGACCAGACCACCTGCCCGTGGAGGCCGAACATCGGTTCTCGCGCGTCGATTACTCGACTAGCGGTGGTTCAAGCAGGGACGCGTTGATGTGTTCGGACAGCGCGGTGGCTGCGGCCCGCTGCGCGGCCAGTCGCTGCTGGTCGTCGTCAGCGCCGAGCAGCGCGGCCGCGTAAGAAGTCGCCGCGGCTTGCCAGAGTCCGTGTTGGCGGTCCGTCTCGAGCCGTGCCTGGCGGCGCATCGTCTCGACGGTGGAAGCGATGACCTCAGCCGGGACATCGGCGTCGTAGGTCCTCTCGGCGTCCGTCTCGCGGATGAACGTGAACGTGTGCTGCGGGGTGAGTACTGGCCGGTGCAGGACACGAACGACACGGGTCGAGGCGTCGTCGAGCACGCTCGTTGTGACGCTGAAGCGAGGGTAAGGCTCGATGCTCGCGAGCCAGTCGGTCCCGCGATCCTCGGTCGCGTGTCGGCGACGCTCATCGATGGTCAGGCCGACGTATTCGGCGACGTGAACCCACCCCCAATGTGTGGCGACCAGCAGGATGCCGATGGCGGCGAGCACGGCGTCGATCGGGCCACCGCCGTTGAGTAGAAGCTGCCAACCGCCATAGAGCCCGAGCGCCGCGCCGCCGATCAGCGTAATCCCGGTTAGGACCGATCCTGCCGCGACGAGCCGATCATGTTTGTGGGTAGAGACAGTAGGCGCCCGGTACTGCTCGGCGTCGGGAAGGTTGAAGCGATCCTCGTCCAGCAGCCGCCTATCCGCGGCAACACCGAGGAACGCGATGATTCCCTGGCTGCCGTCAACCATCGTGCGGGCGCTTGCCGGCAAGCTCTAGCGCCTTTCTGCACGGGGCGTGGGTGGGGGCGCCTGCTGCCTGTCTGCACCCGTCGTGAGTGCGGGCGCCTGCTTCGACCGAGAGCGCGCGTGTACGGCGCCGTTGCCGCCGCTGTTGGCCGCGTCCGCGGCCAGGTTACCGGTGAGAATGCCCTCTTGGACTTGCGCCATCAACGAGCCGACGGACGCGGGCGAGTGGGGGAGCAGCAGCGTGGTCATGTTGCCGTTCTCGCCGACGGATCGGATCGTGTCCATGTACTGCGTCAGAGCGACCAGCCCCATCGCCTCCCTCGGGTCGATGCCACGTTCGTCGGCGAGCACCTCGAGCGAGTCCTTTAGTCCCTGGGCGATTGCCACGCGCTCCGCCGCGACCCCCTCGCCGTGAAGACGCATCGATTCCGACTCCGCCTCGGCCTTCTTGATCCGCAGCGTCTTGTCGCCCTCCCCCTGGGCTGTGGCAGCCTCTTGGTTTCGGCGCGCGGCATTGATGTTGTTCATCGCGTCCTTGACCCGCTGGTCCGGCTCGATGTTCGTGATCAGCGCCTTGATGATCTCGTAGCCGTAGTCCGCCATCTGCGTCTGAAGCGTGTCCTGGATGTGCTTAGCGATGGTGTCCGCATCGGCGTATGCCTCATCGAGGTCCATCGTCGGGATGTGCGAGCGGACAACGTCGAAGGCGTAGGACTTCATCTGCACCTCGGGGTCATCGAGCTTGTAGAAGGCGTCCTTGACCTTGTCCGGGTCGGCGCCGACCATGTACTGAATCGCCAGCTTGACCACGACGAACACATTGTCCTGGGTCTTGGTCTCGATGTCCGCGTTCAGCTGCTCGACCTGCAAGCTCATCCTGCCGGCCACCTTCTCGACGAACGGCGACTTGCGCTGAAGTCCGGGGCCGGCGACGCGAACAAACTTGCCGAACCGTTCGACGATCGCACGCTCCTGCTGCTCCACCGTGAAGAAGAAAACAGGCATAAGGAGGTCCTTTCAAATGGGCGCGATCGGCCCGCAGTCGCCCGTGAGAACGAGGGAGACAGAATCAACGCGACAGACGGAACCGGCAAACCGCTGCGACAGTCGTCAGCGCCGTTATTAGTACTACTAAGCTTAGAACACCGGCCATCCCGGCCTGAAATACCGCAAATTCATTGGGGTGTTGCTCCAGGGCGGCTCGAGCTCCCGGCCGCATAACTCCGAGGCTTCTGGGGCGTCGAGTTAATCGACCGGCCGGTGCGGCGGGAGCTTCGGCGCCGCGCGAGCAGGTCGGCCATGACCGGTGGGAGTTGTGCTCGGCTGTTTGGTGGGAAGTCCGTCGATGTCCGCGGCGAACCCCAAGCCGACTTCCTTCCTCCGCGCACGCAATGCCCGAAATGAGAGTACAGTGGTTGGCGAACTGGCGCTGCGGCCGGGATTTGACCTCAAGCCCGATTGCCACTGGCGGCGCAACGTGCGTCCCGAGGCGGGAGGCGTGGGCCAATGGTTTTGACTGCGGGGCTTGTGTTCTGATCCATGGGCGTTACCGCCGGCCCGGTGGTTTCGTGCTCTTCTGGCTAACGCGGGCGGGGTTCTCACCCTCTTCCTTGTACGCGATCTCAACAGAGGGATGGGAAGGCGTGATGATGGGAGCAGGACAGCCGCGTTGCATCAGGGCGATCCCTGCTACGGGTACCTGACGCGAGAGACGCACCAGCAGGCCACGGGTTCGGCTCGCGAGCGAAAAATCGGATCGACCGCGAGTCACGAAGACGGCGACAGCGAGTCACGAAGACGGCGACAACTACGACGGGCGCTCACGCGAGGTCACCGACGGTGGGTGACTGGGTGGGAAGCGCAGGTGGCGGTGCTCGCCTCGTTTGAGCGGGCAAGTCAGAGCGAAAGCGGCGAGATGTTAGGAGCGGATTTTCAGGAGCTTGAAGAGGTCAAGGGTCTAATCGCCCGCGGATTACAGATCGGCGTGCTCACGTACGCCGAGATCGCGACCGCGACGGCTGAGCTCGACCTCGAGGACACCGACGTCGAGGATCTGCACAACCTCTTCGAGAGCAACGAGATCGAGCTGGTCGACGAGATCGATCCGGCCGCGGCGGCGAACCTGATCAACGAACGCTCGCCCGCGAAGCGGACCCGCGGTAAAGCTGTGCGGGAGCTGGAACCGGAGGGCACGACCGACGGTCTGCAGCTGTTCCTCAAGGGCATCGGCAAGGTGAGTCTGCTGACCGCCCAGGAGGAGGTTAGTCTCGCCAAACGGATCGAGCGCGGCTCGTTCGAGGCCAAGCAGAGGATGGTCGAGTCGAACCTGCGGCTGGTGGTCTCGATCGCGAAGAACTACCGCAACCAAGGGCTGCCGTTTCTCGACCTGATCCAGGAGGGCACGATCGGTCTCGTTCGCGCGACGGAGAAGTACGACCACCGGCGGGGCTTTAAGTTCTCGACCTACGCGACCTGGTGGATCCGCCAGGCGATCTCCCGCTCGCTCGCGGACAAATCGCGCACGATCCGGATCCCGGTCCACATCGTCGAGAAGCTCAACAGGATCGGCCGCGCGGAGCGCAAGCTGGTGACCGGGCTGGGCCGCGAGCCGACCGCCGACGAGATCGCCGAGGTGACCGGGCTTGCGCCGGACGAGATCGAATCGATCCAGCGCTCCGCGCGGGCGCCGATCTCGCTTCAGAGCCCCGTCGGTGACGAGGAGCAGGCCGAGTTCGGCCAGCTGATCGCTGACGAGCGAGCCGAATCTCCCTACGAGCGGGCAGTCGAGACCCTCTCGCACGAAGCCCTGAACGCGGCGCTCGAGAACCTCTCTTACCGCGAGCGGCGTGTGCTTGAGCTCCGCTACGGGCTCGGCGACCAGCGCCCACGGACACTCTCCGAGGTCGGGCTCGCGTTCAACGTCACTCGCGAGCGAATCCGCCAGATCGAACATCACTCGCTGAAGAAGCTCCAAAGTCTCCAGCAGACCCAGCAGCTGCGCGACGAGGTCACGGGCGTTTCCGGCTATCCGCTCCGCCCGCGCAAGCAGCACGGCTAGTCGCTGTTTTGCGTCGGACCTACCGGTCGCCGACCCGCCTACTGGCCGCGCAAGCGATCCCAGCGGCCCGTCGGACGGATATCCCCAATGGCTGCAGAGTGCCTGGCCGTCAGCCGAACCGCAGACTCGACTTCCCTCCCGGCGGGTGGCAAGGGAGATTCGTCGTCGGTAGGATCCACCCCGGCACTTGAAGTGGCGCCCAGGTTCCCGTGAGGTTCGGCGGCGCCAGGTATCCGCAGCACCAGTGAGCACCGCACAGGGCGAAGCATTCGAAGGCAGGACATGAGCACTGGCGGCCCCGAGCCGGGGCCCCAGCCGCTGGTCGGCGGCAAGCTGCTGGCGGAGATCACGAATCGGATCGTGGCGCTCATGCGCGAGCACTACGGGCGCGGGCCGATAAAGGCCAAGACCTACGTTCTCGACAACCTGATCGTGTGCGTCCTCAGCAACGGGTTCACAGCGATCGAACGCACGATGGTGGAGGGAGGCGAGCCAAACCGCGTGTTGGACATGCGTCGCGACTTTCAGCGAATGATGAAAGAGCGCTACAGCGCGATGATCGAGCAGCTCACGGGGCGCAACGTGCGCGCCTTCCTCAGCCAGGCTCATATCGAGCCCGATCTCACGATCGAGATGTTTCTGATGGACGGTCCGGTTCCGGGCTTCGGCGCATTGGAGCTCGTCGACCCGCCGGGCTCCGAGCACGCCGACCAAGACCCATAAGCCGCTGGCAGGCTGAGGGTCCGCCTATGGCTCGATCGTACGCGGCCCCGATCGTGCTTGCCGAGGGGTCATGCAGTTCTTCACCAGCAACCTAGGCCTCATCGCTTCCGCCAACGTGCCGGCGGAGCGCGATTCGTGCTGCGCCGTGCGCGTCTATGAGTCCCGCTCGCGGCGCCACCGCAGCCGCTCCTGCTCGCGTGTCGCCCGGAGCTTGCGCGCCTCTTGATGAGCCCGCTCGTTGCGTTGGGCGATTTCCCTCCGGAGATCGTTGAAGGCCTGCTCCGCGGTCGACCGGTCCGGGCCTGGTTCTTGCCGGGCGGGCCTTGGTTTTTCTTTGTGCTTCGGCAACTTGATGCTCTCTTCTCGGCTCCGCTTGGAGGATGAACCACGGAAAGAATGGGGAGCGAGGCACTCAGGCGGTGGAGGCTGTTTCTTGACTCTACCCAGCGAGCGAAGGCGTTGCGGCATGGACAGCGTGTGCGGTGTCCCGAACGGGTAGAGTCTTTGAAGTCAGACGCTACGCGCTGTTCCGTTTGGGCTCGCGCGGCTGGGGTCCGACACATCGACGCGAAAGTGCCACGCGTTCGCGGCGGCCATCCTGGCGGCCTGCGGGGGCGTTGCAATAGGCAACGTTCTCCCGTTAGGAAGTGGCCGTGTTAGAAACATCGCCTATTCACGTGCCCGGCGCCGCCGGCACTATCGAGTGCGACCAGGCGCGTGGGCGTTCGGTCGAGAGCGAGCCGCTGCGGTCCTCGTTCTGGCGTGAGCGTCTGGCTCCGTACGCCGAGCCTCGCCTGGCCCGAAGCATCCTTGACCTCGCAACATCCGTCGTTCCTTACGTTGCGTTGACGGCGTTGATGTACCTGCTCGTCCACATTTCGGTGCTGATCGTCGTGGTGCTGGCCTTCCCGGCTGCCGGCTTCTTGGTGCGCACCTTCATCGTTTTCCATGACTGCGCGCACGGCTCGTTCTTGCCCAGCCGCACCGCCAACAGGTGCGTGGGCATCGCTTGCGCCCTCCTCGTGTTCACGCCATTTCACAGCTGGCGGCACGAGCACGCGGTGCACCACGCGACCGCGGGCGACCTCGACCATCGCGGCATGGGTGACATCGAGACGCTCACGGTCGCCGAATACCGATCGCTGAGCTGGCCGCGGCGCCTGGAGTACCGGTTGATGCGCAATCCACTCCTGATGCTCGGCATCGGGCCGTTGTGGGCGATGGTCCTGGAACCGCGGCTTGTGCCACGCTGGGCGCGCCGGCGATTCTGGCGGACGATCGTCGCCACGGACATCGCCCTCGTCGCGGCGATCGGGACGCTGTGCGTGCTGTTCGGCTGGCAGGCCGTGCTGCTCGTGCAGGCTCCGGCCGCACTGCTCGCCGGAGCCGTCGGTATCTGGCTCTTCTACGTCCAGCACCAGTTCGAGGGCGTGTACTGGCAACGCCATGACAGCTGGAGCTACGCGGAGTCGGCCCTGCGGGGTAGCTCGTACCTCAAGCTGCCGAAGATCCTTCAGTTCTTCACCGGCAACATCGGGCTGCACCACGTCCATCATCTGAGCGCGCGCATCCCTAACTACAACCTGCAACGCGCGCATGACGAGAACCCGGTGTTCCACGATGTTCCGACCTTAAGCCTGTGGGACGGCATCCGTACACTGCGGCTGAAGCTCTACGACGAGCAGCGCGGCCAGCTGGTTGGCTTCTCGGCCGCGAGGCGGTGACGGACGAAACAGCGGGAGGGATGAGGAGCCGGAGGAACCGATGCTAGGTCTCGCGCTGCTAGTCGGATCGATCGCGCTCGTCGACTCGGTTAATCCGTCGACGCTGATTCCGGCCCTGTGGCTGGCGAGTGCCCCGTCCGGTGGGAAGCTCGGGAGCTACACGCTCGGCGTCTTCGCGACCTACCTGGCCGGTGGGCTGGTGCTCGTGTTCGGTCCCGGCCCTACCCTGATCGCAACACTCCACCACGTGGGAGGACCGGTGGAGCACGCGCTGCTGGTGGCGGGCGGAGTGCTCGCGCTTGGCTTGGCGCTCGCCGCGTGGCGCTCGCGCCGCAGCGGCGCTCGATTGCGCTTGCGGCAGTGCGACACAAGAGCATCGGCGTTTGGGCTCGGCGCCGGGATCATGGCGATCGAGCTTCCGACCGCGTTCTTGTACTTCGGCGCGATCTCGGCGATCCTCGCCGCTCGCCTGATCGCGCCGGTGGAGATCTTGCTGTTGGTCAGCTACAACGCCGTGTTCGTCGCACCGCTGGCGGCGTTGATTGCGATCCGCCGCTTCGCGCCTTCCCGAACCGAACAATGGATCGCGTCGGCTGAAGCCCGCCTGCAGTACATCGGTCAGCTTGCCCTCACCGGCGTGGCCAGCGCGGCCGGCGCCGCGCTGCTGGTGATCGGTATGACCGGGCTGCTGTTCAGCTGATTCCGGCAAGCCGGCGCGCGACCGCAAGCTTGTCGGCGGGCTCGATCGTGGGACGGATGACCGTTGCCGGAGCTTGACGAGTGGATTCATCAGACAGGCACCTGCCAGACGAGCGCCGCCCCACTATGCTGACTAGCCCGAGCAGCGAGGGAGTGAGCATGGCCTTTGAAGTTGGCGAGCGCGTCGTAGCCGAGTCGGAGTCAACCCAGCGCCGACCGCGACCCGGTGTCGTTGCTGAGGTGCTGCGAGGGGATCCATCGCCTCGCTATCGGATCCGTTGGGACGACGGCCGTGAGAGCATCTACACGCCGGCTGGCGGTGCGCTTCGAGCCGAACGACGCCCTAAGCGGCAACGGCGAGTCGCACGACCCAAACGCCCGCCCACTTAACCCGGGACGGTCTACGCGCTCGCTCAGGCGCCGCGGGCTGTCCGGGGTCAGGCTGGCGGTGTCGATCAGCACGAGGGGCTGCGGGCCTGCGGTCGCTGGTGCAGTGAAGCCACATCTCCCACCGCTGCTCTGAGAAGGTCCAGTTCGTGACCTCCCCGACCTACGCGCCGAGGACGTAGTCGTTTGCGCCGACGAGCCCTGGAGCAAAGAAGCCGATGTTCCCTATGTTCTTGGTGCTCGGCGGCGGGGCGGCGGCCCTAGCGGGCGGCGCGAACCACACAGGAGGAGCGCCTGCGGTGCCCCGGAGCGAACTCGCACCGCTCGCCTCGCTCGGGAAGTTGAGCACGCCGGGGGCGCCGGGCGCCTTCGGTCCCGAGGGCATCATGCCCATCTGACGGTGTTTGCCAACGGCGCGCCGTGGCGGATCCCGTACGGCATCGGGATCCCCGGCGCACAGGCATCGGCCACGCCTGGCGGGCCGTACGTGGCCGCCGGGAGCTGCTTCTACTGGCTGCACACGCACGCCGCAGACGGGATCATTCACATCGAATCCCCCGTCCCGCGCACCTACACCCTCGGCAACTTCTTCGACGTTTGGGGACAGCCGGTCGGCCCGAACGAGGTTGGACCCGTCAGCGGTCCTTTAACCGCGCTCTACAACGGCCAGGTGTTCAGCGGCAACCCCCGCGCGATCCCGCTGACCAGGCACGCCCAGATCCAGCTCGAGGTAGGCCGGGCCGCTCGTCGCACCGGTCCGCATCAGCTTTCTGGTGGGGCTGTAGTGGGGACCTAGAGCTGGCCGGCCAGACGCCGGAGCTGGCGTCGACGGGCGGGATCGAGCGTCTGCAAGCTCTTCGCGAAGTGCGCGAGCGCCACGTCGCCGAACTCGTCGACGAGACCCTGGACCTCGGCACCGGCGCGCAGCTCCTGGTACTCCTCGCGACTCAAGGCCGGCGTGTAGGTGTCAGACCGGCCGCTTCTCGTGCGGTCGAGCAACCCCTTGTCGTTCAGGCGCTGCATCACCGTCATGTACGTCGTGTAGGCCCGCGGCGGCTTCGTCTTGCGATTTAGTGCTTCCATCACAAGCTTGACCGTGGTCTCCTCTTGGCGCCAGACCTCCTCCATGATCTCACTCTCGAGTTCGTGCAGCGCCGGAGGTGGTGCCTGGGCGGATCCTCGTGCCATACCGCACAGCATAGCCGTCGTCGCCGACGCAGCGTAGTTCTAAGAGCGAGGTCGGGGGGCGCGCCGGCGCGCCCGCCTTCGGTTATCGACCAGCAGAATCGTCAACGTGACGACCGCCACCGCCTCGGAGGCGATCGCGAACACGATCACAAACCGGTAGCCGTACTCCATGAACCCGAACAGCGGCGCGTGTTCGCTGACGAGCAGCGCCGCCAGCGCGCCGGCGGCCACGAACCAGCCGGCCAACATGGCGACAGCGTCGATCAGGAGCCTGAACCTGCCGGCGCGGCGACCGACCGGAACCATGAAGTAGAGGCCGAGGACCGTTCCGCCGATGAAGTTGAGCAGGAACAGAGGGCCGATCGTTGGGATCACGCGGTAGTCGGCGACGATGTGCTGCTGGATGTGGACTCCACCTACCGCAAGGAGGGAAATCGCGGCGAGTAGACGCGCGAGCGCCACCGGACCGACGTGCCAATGCGGTCGGCCCGAACGCCTCATCAACCTCTCGGCCGCTGATCGATGCCCTGAACTCCTGTGTGTCGCCGACCAAGGCCGTGCGTCTTGCGCGCCGCCGGTTGCACCGCGCGACGTGGTGTGCTGCGAATTCATGCTTTGTTCCTCTCGGTTACCGGGCTTGACGAAGACCGGCCCGCCCGAACTGATGCGCAACTCGCTACGACAATTCGTAGTAAAAGTCTTCATACATGTGGACGCCGGCCCGCGACCAACCTTCCCGAGGCCGAGAGAAAATCCGATGCTGCGTAGTAGCCGAACGCCGCCGGGTCGAGCCGGCGCCGAAGCCGCAGGGCCGATGCGGTTAGCTGAGTGGCGCTCGGGCCCTGCCCGGCCGGCGCAGAACACGTTCCGGCCCCCACTCCGATCAAAGCGGCGGCGCACGGGATCAGCGCGAGCATCACGACGCACGGCTGGCCGGACAGGAATGGAGGATCGAGGGTGGCGGAGCCGGCAGCCTCCTTGCCCACGAGTATCGCCAGCGTCACGGCGACCGCGAGCAGCGCGAGCGCCGCCGCATACATGAGGGCGGGAAACCGCCAGCCGGGCGCCTCGCCGAGGAGGTAATCGACCCGCTGCCCCGAGTGTCGCCGCGCTCGCATTGTTTGGGGTCGGCCCGTGGCTCGGCTGGCCCGCGGGCCCCCACCGCGCGCTCCCCCCCCCGCGGGCGCGGCCGCAGGGGTGCTTGTGCTCACTTGGCTCCTCGGACGTCGAGCCGCGCTGGGCGTCCAACCTCGGCGGCCAATCCCACGGTCTCTGCGGTGATGCCGGGAAGCGCCCGGATGGTGCGTGACGGGGCCGCCGAAGCCCGCCAGTTGCTCGCCGGGGGGAACTGGAAACTCCTGGGGGCAATGGTGGCCTACTACGCCTTCGACAATGCGGTCCTGTGGGCCGCCTTCCGGGCGTACGGAGGGACACGAGCCGCTCGGCGTGATCGTCATCGGATACCTGGTCGGATCGCTCGCCGCGGCGGCCCCCATTCCGGCCGGCTTCGGCGTGCTCGAAGGTGGCCTGATCGGAGCGCTGGTGCTCTCTGGCGCGCCTCTCGCACCCGCTGCCGGCGCGGTGTTGCTCTACCGCGCCATTTCACTTGGCCTGGCGATCGCCCTCAGTTAAGTCCCTGGCCAGCCTGCTTGACCGGGATGACGGTCGCCGACCGGCGCTCGGACGGCCTCACCCGATGCGCTGCTCGGCCTATGGACGGAAGGTTCGCGTTTAGGCGACGTGCGCAGCGCGCGCTCGGTTTGCCGCCGGGCGATGGGCTTGAATTTGTGGGGGGCGGTCCCCGAGATCTGTCCCCCCAGGCCATGAGGTCACGAACGTACATATGCATCCCCGACACTCGGGGCCGCCAATCGTGACGGGCACGAAGGTTCAGCGTCCTCGCGGAATCGAGCCGGACTGTCACCCGGCCGTCGAGCAGCGACCGATCGGCGTGGTGGTGCTTGGCATGAGTCGGAGCGGCACCAGCGCGGTGACTGCGATGTTCGCCGCAGCCGGCTTTCACGTAGGCCCACAATCCGAGCTGATGGCCCCCAGCGAAGCGAATCGCCTCGGCTTTTTCGAGCGACTCGACATTTGGCGGCTGAACGAGGAGATCCTGAGCAACCTCGGAGGCACGTGGTTCGACCCGCCCACGGAGCGCGTCCAGCAACTGGCTCGTGCGTCGGTCGAGCCGATCATCAACCGCCGGTTCGCGGCTATCGTCGACGAGGCAGGCGGAGCGCCCGTCGCAATCAAGGATCCGCGCATTGGCGTCCTGCTTGATCTTTGGGCAGGCGTGATCGGGGAGCGGCTTCATCCGGTGCTGGTGATTCGAGACCCGGTCGAGATCGCGCGCTCGCTGGGGCAACGCGATCGAACCCCAATCCCGTTCGCCCTTGCTGCTTGGGAGCTACATATGAATTCGCTGCTCCGACACTTGAAGGGCCGAGTCGTGACGGTCGCGCGGTACCCCGAGCTATTGCGCGAACCGCGCCTTCCCGGCCAGATTGTCAAGGCCGCCTGCGAGCAGCTCGCGGATGACATCGGTGTCCGAGTGACGCCCGCGTTCGCGCACCGGCCTCTCGCGCAGGCCCTTCATCGCAGCAACGCAATCGCTGGAGACCACGAGCAGCAAATGACGGTGAACCAGCTCACGCTGTGGAACGCGCTCAACTCGCTCCCAGAGCTGAACCAGGTGATCGACCCGCCGGAGGACCTGACGAGCACCGGCGCCGCCGTCCGGCTCGCGACTCAAAGCGAGCGCGACCGGATACAGATGACGACCCACGTGGTCGAGCTCAAGGCACAGCTGTCCGAACTCGAGGCACAGCGGGTCGAACTCAGGGCACAGCTGGACGAACTCGAGGGCGAACGTCTCGAGCTCGAGCGCCAGCACGACTGGGTGACGCAGGAGCTCTCCTCGGAGCGTGAGCGCACTCGTGTCGCGGACACGACGATTCAGCAACTCGCCGAGACGCGCGACCGTCTCGTGCAGTCCCGCAGTTGGGCTCTGACAGCTCCACTGCGGTGGGTGGTGTCCCAGTCCCGTGGGCTGTCCGCTCACGCCTCTGGGCGACGGCGGGCTACGGGTGGTCGCGTACGAAGAGAAACTGCGGTTGACCCGGTTCGACCCGGAAGTGCGATCTGAAGTAGGCGCTGATGGCCGGCGTCCACGGAATGCGCCGACCGGTCGCGGCCGCGCAAGCGACGCTCTCAACCGGCACACAGCTGAGCCAGACGAACTGGGCGCGCTCGAACGCAGACAACCAGGCCCGGCGCACGGCGGCGCTGCGTGCCGCACCGACGAGCGCGTTACGCCCTTCGCCGAGGGCATAATCGGTACCGATCGAGTCGATCATCTGGGGGCAGCTTCGATGCGTGGAGAAGAAGCGATCCGCGACGATCGTGAACGAGGAGACGTCGGTCAAAACGCACGCGCCTACGGGAATCCGCGCGTCCGCAGCCGCCGCCGGGTCATCCGCGCTCAGGTGTGTCTCATGTCTGAACTGGACCACCGCCAGGAGTGCAATTGCGAGTCCGATCGCGATGCAAGCGCAGAGCGCTACTACGCGCAGCGTCGCCCGCGAGAGGTTCCACCCACGACGAACCGCTGAGGGCAACTGGACGCGCGCGGACCCAGATTCCACTGACGATGAGTCTAAGTCTGCCGGCGGACAATCCCTGCGCGAGTGATCGGGCCGCTGGCGAGGTCCGTCCGGACGCTTGAGCAAAATTTGGGAGCATGGACGGATATCGGGCCTTAGGGTTCTCGCGATCATCCAAGCGGCGGGCCTAAGGACGACCTCCCTTCACCCCTCGACGCCGACGGGCTGACACATCACGAAGCCGACAGAATCCGTGTCTCGCAGCGACCGCGGCTGCCCTGCGGGAGTTCGACGAGGCAGATGACAACGCGGTGAACCTCCAAGCGTTCGCCTTCATACGCGCGCGCGAGGCGCCCGAGCACGATCACGGGGCGCGACATGAGCAGCGGTTACGCGCCGACCATTGAAGCGCCGGCGCGCGGGAAGGGCATCTGGACTGGAGTACGCGGTCAGGCCCGGCGCGTGAGCAGTAACACGACGGCGCTGGCAATCATGGTCGCGAGCATCCTGGGGCTGATCCTGCGCCTCTACATGCTGGCCAGACCTAACTACCTGCTCGGTGTGACCGGCTACGACGATGGCGTCGACTTCGGTGCCGCGCTGCGCCTCCTCGACGGCGCGCTGCCCTACCGCGATTTCGCCTTTGTCCAGCCGCCCGGAATCGCGGTGCTGCTTGCGCCGGTCGCAGCGCTGGCCAAGCTGACCGGCAGCACCGACGCAGGGCTTGCAGTAGCCCGCCTCTTGACCCTGCTCGTCGCCGCGGCGAACATCACGCTCGTCGGGCTGCTGATCCGCCACCGGGGAGCGGTGGCGGCGGCGTTCGCCTGCGGTCTGTTCGCCGTGAGTCCGGACGCGATTCTGGCATCGCACAGCGTCCTGCTCGAGCCGTGGCTCGTACTGTTCGTCTTGGCCGGGGTGCTGTTGCTGTTCGATCGCGACCACCTCACGACCTCATCCAGACGTGTCGTGATCGGTGGCGGGCTGCTCGGCTTCGCCTGCGCGATCAAGGTGTGGGCCGTGATCCCCGTGGCGGTGTTGACGATCTGTTTCGTTGCTACGGGTGCCGGCCGGCGAAGGACCGTGCGGTTCGTCGCGGGGGTGATCAGCGGCGCCGCGGTGTTCACGGTGCCGTTTGCCGCCGTGGGCCCGAAGGCATTCCTGCGCGACGTTGTCTTCGCGCAGCTCGCGCGCGGCGATGTCACTCGCGTGCCGGTGATCGACCGCCTCGTCAGCTTCACGGGACTGCGCGACCTCCAACCGGCACCCGGTGTGACTGTCGCGGTCGCGTCGGCAATGTTCGGTGCCGTTGCCCTTTATTTCGCCGTCCCGTGGGTCCATGCCCGACGCCGCCAGGCGACCCTGGACTGGTTCGTGATGATGACCGCGGCGGCCGTCGCGGCGGCGTTTCTCTGGCCGGCCGACTATTACTCCCACTACGATGCGTTTCTCGAGCCGTTTCTCGTGTGTGCGCTCGCGCTTCCTGTCGCCGGGCTAGCGGCATTCGTCCTCGCGCCGGGGAGCACCGGCAGCGTGGTCCCCTCGCCGCTCCCGGCAGCGCGACGAGCGCGACGAGCGCTGCGGGCGGCGCGGATACGAGCGGGTGAAGTCAGAGCTGAGCTGGGTGCGATTGCTGCGGTTGCGCGCTGGCCGGTGCTCGTCTTCCTCTCGACACGCGCAGCGCTGCTGGCCATGGCCGCGATCGAGCACGTGGTTCGCCACCAGCCATTTTTGGCTCAGCTCGCGACCTGGGACGGCAAGTGGTACGGCCAGCTCGCTCTGAACGGATATCCCACACAGGCGAGTCTGCAGCACACGACGCTCGGCTTTTTCCCCCTGTACCCGATCGTCATCCGGCGGGTCGCGGGGGTCCTGGCCCACCTAGGCACGCCGCTACCCTTCACGGCCCAGATCAATCTGGCCGGGGTCATCTTCTCTGGGTGTGGCGGAGCGCTCGCCACCGTTCTGGTCCAGCGGCTCGCGGCGAGCTGGTGGGGAGAGCGGAGCGGTCGGCGTGCCGCCGTGCTGTTCTGCGTGTTCCCAGGATCGGTCGTGTTCTCGATGGTTTACGCGGAGGGTTTGCTGATTCCGCTCGCGGCAGGTTGCATCCTGGCCCTCGGACGGCGTCGATGGCTGGTGGCGGGCTGCCTGGCGGGACTTGCGACCGCGACGGCGCCGCAAGGCCTCGTCCTGATCCTGGTGTGCGCCTGCGCGGCCGCCCGCGAACTGCTTCGACCTGATCACGGACGGCGCGCCTGCGCCAGTCTGTGGGCGCCGGCACTGTCTCTCACGGGCATCGGTGCGTTCGCGTGCTTTTTGTGGATCACGACGGGGACCCCACTCGCGTCACTCCATTCACAGCAATCCGCCTGGCACGAGCGGACGAACCCGTTCGCCGTGGTTGATCTCGTGAGCGGGGCGGTTGCTCAGATCACCCATCCGCTCGCGAACAAGAGCACCTATAAGCCGGTCGTGGCCGCGATCGGCGCTCTGCTCTTGCTGGTGCTGCTCGGAGTCTTGTTCCGTAGGCGGCGGACGGTGTCGCTGGAAGCGCTCGTGTGGACGGCCGGGATCAGCTTTCTGGCCCTCACGACCGAGTTTCTGCCGCCGAATCCACGCATGCTCATCACTGCCTTTCCAGCGCTGATCGCGCCGGCGAGCTGTGTCAAGGGACGGTGGTTCGTGTTGCTGGCGGCGGCGTCGTTTCTGCTCCTGCTTGGCGCGAGTTGGCTCACATTCAGTGTCGCGCATCGGATGCTGCCACCGTGACGGGCGAAGCCGCTAGCGCGTGAGAACGTAGTCGGCGACGTCTGGCAGCACCGTTGCTTTGCGCGGTTGGCGGCGGTCGCCCGCCGGCATCGCATCGTTGCGGCGATAGTCGCCCCGGCTCAGGTGATGCTCGAGCCACACGGACAGGATGATGAACGCGTAGCGGCTGCCCATCTCCTGAAGCTTGAGCTGCGAGACGCCGAAGCGGCGGTTGCGCCAGCTCACCGGCACGACGGCATAGCTGAAGCCCCGCACGACCGCCTTGAGGGGCATCTCAACGGTGAGGTTGAAGTGGTTCGACTGGATGGGCTCGATCTGGTCGATAACGTGTCGCCGGTAAGCCTTGAAGGCATTCGTCGTGTCGTTGTAGCCATGCTGGAACAGAAACCGGATGCCTACGTTGACGATCCGGTTGATCACCAGCTTCAGTATCGGGTAGCCGTGGGCCCGCCCGCCGGCGCCGAAGCGTGTGCCGAACACGCAGTCAAAACCCTGCTCGAGCACTCGGTAATAGAGCACCAGATCTTTTGGCGAATCGGACAGGTCGGCCATCATGATCGCTACGGCGTCGCCGGTGTAAGCCTCGAGTCCGGCCCTGACCGCGTGGCCGAAGCCGGGCGGGAGGTGGGATCGGATGCAGCGCACGCATGAGTTTCGCAGTGCGATCGCGTTTACGACCGCCGCGGTGCCATCTCCGCTGCCGTCGTCGACCACCACGATCTCGTATGGGATTCCCGCCCGTTCGAGCTCGGTCGCCGCCGACTCTACCGTCTCGCCGATCGACTGGACCTCGTTGTGGGCCGGGATCACGACCGAGAGGATCATCGGACAGCCGGCCGTACCTCCGCGGTGTGCTCGTAGATCTCGGACAGCACCGCGTCGATGTCGTAGGTGATGCGCCACTCCGGATAGTCCGCGCAGAACGGTTGAAGGTCAGATATCCACCACCGGTGATCGCCGATCCGGTTCTCCTCGAGGAGCTGCCAGTCGAGTTCGCGGCCCGCGATCCGCTGACAGAGCTCGATGGCCTCCAGCATCGAGCAGTTGCTGTGCCGGCCTCCACCGATGTTGTATACCGCCGCAGCCCGGGGCGCCCGGTGGAAGGCGTGGAACGCGGCGACGAGGTCGGTAGCGTGAATGTTGTCACGCACCTGCTTGCCGCCGTAGCCGAACACCGTGTACGGCTGACCGCTCATGGTGCAGCGCATCAAGTAGGAGAGGAAGCCGTGCAGCATCGTCCCCGCGTGCTTCGAACCGGTGATGCACCCGCCACGAAAACATACCGTCGGCATGTGGAAGTACCGGCCGTACTCCTGTACCAATAGATCGGCCGACGCCTTCGAAACGCCGAACAGCGAATGGGTGCAGCGGTCGATCGACATCGAGGTGTCGATCCCTCGGTGGTAACGGTGCTCGGGCGGAAGATCCAGCCGCTGGCCCAGGTCGACGAGCGTCAGCTCGTTGGGTAGGTCACCGTAGACCTTGTTGGTCGAGCAGAAGATGAACGTCGCGTCCGGAGCGTGCCGCCGGGTCGCCTCGAGCAGGTTCAGGGTGCCGTTGGCGTTGATCGTGAAATCGATCTTGGGCCCGGCGGCCGCCCACTCATGGGAGGGCTGCCCAGCGGTGTGAATCACGAGCTCGAGGGATCGCGCATGCCGGGCGAACACTCGGTTGACGCTGGCGGCATCGCGAATGTCGATCTCGAGGCTTTGGAAACAGTCACCAACGGTGCGCTTGAGACGCTCCGTATTCGGCGCCGTCGATGCCTCCGGCCCAAAGAATCGCGCCCGCATGTCGTTCTCAAGCCCGACAACGTCAAAACCCTCCTCGACGAAATGCCGGACCGACTCGGAGCCGACCAACCCACCTGAACCAGTGACGATAGTTGTCCTCAGCGCGCCCAGAGCGTACCCGGTGCACCGGCGCGAACTTTAGAGCAGCCGCTCGAGCTCCCCTTCGTGCTCGACGACCCATGCATGGATGTCGTCGAGAATCCTCCGCGCGTCGCGCCGCGGACGCCAGCTGGTGAGGCCGAATAGGCGCGCGCAGTCCGAAACGTAACTCGGCACGTCCCCCGGACGCGTTTCCGGCACCCTCCCGACCGGTTCCATATGGCCGGTGATCTCAGCACACATCGCAGTGGCCTCCAACAGCGAGAGGCTGCGCTGGCGCCCGCCGCCGACGTTGGCGGTGACGCCATCCCAGACCTCAGGCGTCAGCAGCTGCTCCTCGAGCAGCTCGAGTAGGTCATCAACGTGCAGCACGTCGCGCACCTGCTTTCCGTGCCCACCGAATCCGATGTATGACAGCGGGCGACGAAAGTGATGGGCGAGGACCCAGTGGGCGAAGACGCCCTGGTCAACCTTGCCCATCTGCCAGGGCCCGGCGATCACGCCGCAGCGATCGACCACCGCGCGAACACGATAAGCCACGCGGTACTCAGCGATCAACAGCTCGGCGGCCAGCTTGGTTGAACCGTAGAGCGTGCGCGGGCCATCCATTGGGAAGGCTTCGCTGATGCCGGCCGCCGATGCTCCCGGCAGCGGCTGCTCGGCGATCAGCTCCAGGCGCGTGTCGGTCTCCTGGAGCGCGAGCGCGGTCAGCGCCGCGACCGGGTAGACCCGGCTCGTCGAGAGGAACACCAAGAAGGCGCCGCGGCGGCGCGCAAGCTCCAGGCAGTGGTAGGCCCCGACCAGATTGGACTGGATCACGTAATCCGGGCTGCCGTCGAGGCCCGCCAGCGCCGAAGGCTCGGCCGAGCACTCGACCACGGCGTCCAGCTCCCCCAGCGTCAGAAGGTCATCGACGACGCGGACGTCGGCATGCTGGAAGACCACCCCCGCGTCGCGCAGTCGCGGCAGGTTCAACTCGGCGCCGCGCCGGCGCAGGTTGTCAACTGCTAGCAGCTCCCAATCGGGATGGCGAGTCGCCAGCCCGACCGCGATGTTCCCCCCGATGAACCCCGCCCCACCTGTCACCAACACGCGCATCGCCGGCCCATTATCGCGTTCAGCGAGCGCTCGTCGCCCTTCACGGTGATTCCGCCGCCGCGTCTGGGAAGATTGCGGCTCTACATGACTGTGGCGTTGCCCGGCGAGTGGTAGTACAACAGCAGGTGAGCTCAGCCGGGCCGGTTGGCCCGGCTCCTAGTCGGCGCCGCCAGGGGCGGTCACGGCCCAGCTCCTCCGCGCTTGTGAGTGACGGCGCCATCTTGCTCGGATACGTCGCGCTCGGCATTCTCGTTACCTGGCCCCGGGCAACGTACCTGGGCGGGAAGTTGCCGAACACCCGCGACCAGGGCTCGTACGTTTGGGACATGTGGTGGATCGCGCATCAGGTCACGCACCTCGCAAGCCCGTTCACCACCAAGCAGATCCTGGCGCCGGTCGGGGTGGGGCTCGCATATCACGCGCTGATGCCGTTGATCGGCTTGATCATGATGCCGCTCACCCTCACCGCCGGTCCGGCGTTCGCCGTCAACCTGTTCTCGCTGCTACTACCGGGCCTAATCGCCTATGCGATGTATCGGGCGGCTCGGCTCTGGCTGGCGCCGCTCCCCGCCTTCGCGAGCGGCGCGTTCTTCGGACTCTCGTCGATGGTCACCTGGCGGACGTGGTTTCACATGAACCTCGCAGCTGGGATCCTGTTTCTCCCCATCACGCTCGAGGCGGCCGTGCGGCTGCGGCGCAACCCATCGGTCGCCCGCGCGGTCGTGCTAGGGCTCGTGCTCGGCCTGTGCGTGCTGGTGGACTTGGAGTCCGCCGTGCTGGTGGTGATCGTGTTCGCGGTTATGCTTGGCGATTGGGTGCTGCGAGGGCCTACGCGGCGCAAGCTCGCGCTAGTCGGCACGGCAGCTGGAGTTGGCCTGCTGGTGGCCAGTCCGCAGATCGTCGCGATGGTGCAGCAATCGGCCGCCGCTAAGTCAAACCCGACTGTGCTTGCGAAGAACTATGTCAGCTCAGGCGTGGCCCTGACGAAGATGTTTGCGCCGTCGCCGAGGGTGGCTGCGTTTGGGCTGCACGGTGTCGCAAAACTCTTCTACCAAGGCCCCCAGGTAGAGGGGATGCCGACCTTCGGCGTGACGCTCACGCTTCTGGCTCTGCTCGGTGCTGTGGTCGGTTGGCGTCGGCGTCGCGAGCGGATCTGGCTGGCGCTGTGGCTGAGCGTGTGTGTCATGGCGCTGGGGCCGGTCCTCTACATCGGCACCCGCGCGTACACGCCGCTGCCGACTTCATACCACGGGCAGACCTTGTCACTGTTGTTGCCGTACACGTGGTTCGTTCGCGTGCCCGGAATGGCCGGGTTTCGCGAGGCCGACAGGTTCACCCCACTCGGGCTGATGGCCGCAGTGCTGCTCGCCGGCAGCGCTGTCGACTGGATCCGACAACGCTATGCGCCGACGCTCCTGCTCGTCGCCGCAGTGTCGGCCTTGGAGTTGGGCTGGTCCACCGAAGGACCGACCGGCACGATGCCCGCGGGCTCACCGCAGGTCGACCGTCCGGTCGCGGCCGACCACTCGGGGTCGCTGGTCGTCGATGTGCCGCTCGGATTTCGCAGCGGCACGCTCGAGGTGGGCGCCGATTTCCCGGGCGAGGCGCAGGTGGAAGCCACGCTTGACGGCCATCCCCGGGCGATCGGCTACGTCTCACGGCTGGGGGCGGACACTGCCGCCGCGCTGAAGAGTCATCCTTTCTATGCGGATCTACTGGCCATGCAGGAAGCCCGCGGTATCAGCAAGGCACAGATCCGCGTCGGCCGCGCGGACGCCACCCGCATGAAGGTTGGTTGGGTGCTCGTATGGACGCGGAGCGTCCCACGGCTGACGGGTTTCCTGAGCAGCCCCGAGTTGGTCCAGTTCCTCAACCGCACCGGGTTCTCCATGCGCTTCACCATCGACGGGGTGTCCGAGTACCGGCGGAGTAGCTAGCGGACCTAACCGGCGGCCGATGTCGTCCTGGTCTTGTGGCCCACTTACCCGGTCAGGGCGGCAGCCTCGACCAGGGCGTCGAGGGCTACCACCCCGCGCTCACTGCATCGCAAAGGGTTGACGTCGACGGCACGGAGCTCGGGGCCGAGCTCGACGGCCAGCTGCGACATGGCCGTGACGGCGCCGACGAGCGCCTCCATGTCGACTCCGGGCCGCCCGCGCGTCCCGGTCAGCAGGGGCGCGATCTTCAGCTGCGCGAGGAGCCGGGCGGCGCGGGCCTCGTCGATCGGAGGCAGGGCGACAAAGCGATCGGCGATCACCTCGACCAGCAGTCCGCCGGCGCCGACCACGACGACCGGACCGAGCATCGGATCGTTGACGATGCCCAGCGCGAGCTCGACACCCTCGTCCGCCATCTCGGCCACCGTCACGCGCGGTCCGAGCCGCGTGGCCAAACGGTCGTACGCCTCCGCCACCGCGCCGGCGGAGCCGACGTCCAGGACGACGCCACCGACATCGGACTTGTGGGAGATGTTCGGGTTATCGGTCTTCAGGACCAGCGGGTATCCGATCCGCTCGGCCGCGGCGAGCGCTTCCTCGCGCGTGGTGGCGACGGCCGTGAGCGGGTAGCGCAGGCCGTAGTCCGAGAGCAGCTCGATCGACTCGACCGCGTCCAGTGCCCGGCCAGCACGTACCCGCTCGCGCCACCGCTCGCGCCGCGATGCGTCGATCTCGGGCGAAGCGGCGCCCGCCGCAAGCGCGTCGGCGCGGCGGCCCTGCCAGGAGAGCAGGTGGCCCACCGCGGCCACCCCCGAGTAGGTGCCCTCGAGGATCGGAATCCCGTCCGCGCGGAGCTCGGCCGCCGAGACGCGGTCGAGCGCGCTCGGCATGTTGCTGATTAGACACACCGGAAGCCCGGTCCCCGACCAGGCGCGCCGCAGCGCCGTGCGATAGGCCTGGTCCCCGTCATATTCGGGCACGAGATCGACGCACAGCGCCACGGCACCCGTGGCGGGCTCGCCGGCGAGGGCAAGGAGGGATGCGCTGAACAGATCGGCGGTGCCGGCGCCCCGTCCCCAGACATCGAGCGGGTTGGTCACTTCGAGGCCCGGGTCGAGCAGATCGGCGAGCCTCCGTTGGGTCGCCGGTCGCAGCGGAGCAAAGGTCACACCGAGCTCGTGGGCCACGTCGGCGACCAGCGTCCGTTCGGCCCCCGAGTCGTGAACGGTGGCTAGCCCGAGCGGCCCATCGACTCCCCGCTCTGCCGGGCTCGGCACGCGACGGCCGGCCGCGAACAGCTCGAGCGTGTCGAGCAGCCCGCCCAGATCATCGACGCGGATCACCCCGGTGGCCTCGCACAGCGCCTCCCACGCGGCGTCATCCCCCGCCAGCGCGCCCGAATGCGCGGCGACCATGGCGCGGCCGGCGGGCGAACCACCTACGGCGAGCATGACGACCGGGACGTCCCGCGCCGCCGCTCGGCGCAGGGCTGCGATCAGGCGCGACGGGTCGCGGACGGTCTCGAGCAGCAGGGCCACCACGCGCGTGTCCGCGAGCTCGAGCACGTACTCGAGGTACTCGGCGGTGGTCGTGGCCAGCTCCTGGCCGGAGGACACCACCGCAGTCCATCCCAGCCGACGGTCGGCTCGGAGAATGGCCGAGAACACCGAGCCGGAGTGGGTGATGCACGCGACGGGGCCCGCGGGGAGGGGGTCGCGCTCGAGGTAGCCGATCGCGCGCAGCCCGCGGCTCACGTTCACGAAGCCCATGCAACCTCCTCCGCACACCGCCATTCCGTGCTCGCGGGCCTTCCCTGCGATGCGCCCGCGGAGCGACGTTGGGCCGGTGGCAAAGGGATCATCCTGGTCCACGACGCTGCCAAAGATCACCGCGCTGCGATCGCCCCGGCGGGCCGCGATCTCGAACTGCTCCTCGAGGACTTGGTCGCCCACGGCGAAGAGCACCAGGTCGACCGGCGCCGGGAGGTCCGCTAGCGAGGGCACGCAATCATGGCCGGCAATCTCGGAGTAGCGCGGGTTGATCAGATGGATGCGCGGCCGCGAGGGACTACGCTCGAGCTCGATGCGCACGCGCTCGCCGAAGCTACCGGCACGGGCGCTGGCGCCGACCACGGCCACGCTGCGAGCCTCGAGCATGGCTCGCAGCGCGGGGCGGTCGCTCGTCTCGTCTTCGATCACCAACGGGTCAAGGTTCGAATTCATCGCAGGGCTCCACGGAGTATCTGACTGAACGTTCAGTCTAGGCGGCCTGCTAGGCTACCGCCGTGACCGGCGCGGAGATCCGACAGCAGACCGAAGCCGACGCGCCGCGCCGAGATCAGATTCTCGCGGCTGCGCTGGCTGTGATCAACGAGCGGGGCTTTACCGACACTCGTGTGGCGGAGATCGCCGAGCGCGCGGAGGTCAGCGGCGGGCTGGTCATGTATCACTTCAAGACGAAGGATCACCTCCTCGCCGAGGCGATGCGCTCGGCCGAGAACCGCTGGTACGCCGAGGGCGCGCGCCGTACGAGCGGGCTGTCGTCCGCCGTCAAGCGGCTCGAGGCGGTGATCGCGATGACCTTCCTCCCCGCCGAGGGCAACGAGTCCGGCGAGTCCTGGTCGGTCTGGCTCGACCTCTGGGCAGCCGCCGTCCGCCAGCCTGAGGTGCGGCGCGTGCGCGAGGAGTTTGATGAGCACTGGCGCGAGACGATCCGGACGATCGTCCGCGAAGGTCAGGCCTCGGGCGAATTCAAGGACGTCGACGCCGACGACTTCGCGGTCGCCTTCTCGGCCCTGCTCGACGGGCTCGCCATCCAGGTCGCCCTCGGGGACTCCGCCGTGCCGCCCGAGCGCGCCGTCGAGTTGTCGCTGGACTACGCCGCCGCGCAGCTGGGTTTCACTCGGCGGCGAACCCGCGCCCGGCGCCGAGCCGCTCGCCCGCGCCGCGAGCCTGCGCATTTAAACGACGAATAGTGTCGCTTAGATGCGCAGGCTCTGCCGGAGGGCTGCCAGCCGCGCCCCCGCTCCCCGCGCTGATTCGCTGCCCAAGCCAACCTTCACGCGGATGCAATTGCGTCACCCCTTCAGATGTTGAGTCAACATTTAACCCCCGGTCGGGTTTGAGTTCTCCTCAACCCGCGACGGCGCCGGCAAACATACGGAAATTCGCGACGAAGCGCTCGATGTCCGAGCTGTCGTGTTGCACGGACATGAGCCACTGTTCGGTCTTGCCCCAAGGCGGCAGGAACACGCCACCGTTGTGCTGGACAAGCCAATGCAGATGGTTGAAGCGATCATCCACTTCGAGGAAGTCCCGGTAGTTACGCACGGGTTCGCCCGAGAACGTGACGCAACCTTGGCCCCCGTCGCCACCACGTGAGCCGGGAGGCCGAACTCGGCGATCGTCGCCTCGAGCTCGGTCACGGCTTGCGCCCGCAGCGCGTCGATCCGCGCATAGGCATCGTCGGTGGCGACCTCCTCTAGCATGGCGCGCGCGGCGGCCATCGTCAGCGGGTTGCCGTTGAAGGTGCCGACCATGTCTTAGGTGCCGTTCACCACGTGCTCCATGACCTCGACCGTTCCACCCACCGCGCCGTTGCACAGTCCTCCGCCGACGGACTTGGCCGTGGTCAGGATGTCTGGGGTGACCCCGAGAGCGCGGGTGGCGCCACCGGGACCGACGGTGAGCCCGGTCTTCACCTCGTCGAAGGCGAGTAGCGCGTCGTGTCCGTGCAGCAACTCCTTGAGCTCGGCCAGATAGCCGTCGTCGGGCTCAATGATGCCCGCGTTCATCATGATCGGCTCGAGGATCATCCCGGCGATCTGGCCCTCGTGCTCCTCGAGCACACGGCGGACGTACGGAATGTCGTTGAACGGGGCGATCAGCGTGAGGTCCAGGATCGCCTGCGGGATGCCGGAGCTGGCCGGCGCGCCGACGGGCCGGCTGGCGGGTCCGATCTCCCCGGGCTCCGGGGTCACCGAGACCTGCACCGAATCGTGGTGACCGTGGTAGCAGCCCTCGACCTTGATGATCAGGTCTCGGTCCTTGATCGCTCGCATGAGATGGACGGCATCCATCGTCGACTCGGTGCCCGAGTTGCAGAAGCGCCATAGCGGAAGCCAGAAGCGGCGCGCTTGCCGTCGACGTCATAGATCTTCGATCCCTCGGCGTGGCTGATCCATACCGCCTGGGGCTGAGTGATCTGCCAGCTCGAGGTCACTCCGCCCGCCAGAGATCGCCTCGCGCGGTCGGTCAGCTCGCGGGACGTTGGCTGACGGGCGATGAAGATCTTCTCCTGTTCCTCGATGAGGGCATCGAGCTGATCGATTACTGGCGGCGAATACAATGCTCGCTCTCTACTCAATTTGAATGAATGTTCAGTCTATAGGAAGGAAGCGCGATGCCGCAAGCCCAAACTCCCGGCCCCGGACCGCCATGCCGCCGATCGTTAACTTTGCGCCAATGTCGCTGAACGATCTTGAGCAAAGGGTGCACGAGGCCATCGAGGAGCGGCGCGACGAGCTCGTCGAGCTGACCTCCCGTCTGATCGGGTTCGACACGACAGCCCGCGAGGTGGGTGAACCACCGCGCGAAGAAGCCGCACTCCAGGAGTACCTGTCCTCGCGGCTGCGTGAGGCCCGGGCCGAGGTCGATGTGTGGGAGCCGGACGGGGACGCGATGCAGGGCAAGCCGCTCGTGCCGCCCGGCCTGGACTTCGACGGGCGCCCCCAGATGATCGCCTCGTGGCCCGGACGCCACGGCGGCCGCTCGCTGGTCTTCAACGGCCACATCGACGTGGTGTCGGGCGAGCCGAGCCGGGCGTGGAGGACTGACCCCTTCACCGCCGAAGTGCGCGACGGCCGCATCTACGGGCGCGGGTCGTGCGACATGAAGGGCGGAATCGCCGCCATGTCGCTGGCCGCTGAGACGCTCGCCTCGCTGGGCGTCCAGCTCGACGGCGAGCTGATCGTTGCCACCAACACCGATGAGGAATCCTCCGGTGCCGGCGGTAGCGCGCTGGTCGCCCACGGCCTGCACGCCGATGCCGGCATCGTCACCGAGCCCACGGGCTTCGAGACCTGGGTCGCGTGCCGCGGGTCGGAGTACTGTCAGATCGAGGTCGCCGGCCGCCCGGGGCACGCCGAGGTGCTCCAGCCCGACTGGCACCACGGTGGCGCCGTCAACGCCATCGAGAAGGCCAGCGTCCTGCTCGAGGCGATCGCCTCGCTACGCAGCCAGTGGGGCCGGCGCAAGGGCATCGACCACCCCTACCTCTCGCCGCCCTCGCTCGTGCCGACGATGGCCACGAGCGGGGAGTGGGCAGTCACCTATCCCGCCTCCTACCTGCTCACCGTGGCCATCATGTACGTGCCCGCCCAGGCCGACGAGCGCGGCTGGGGCAGCGCTGTGCAGGCCGAGGTCGAGGAATGGCTCGCCCGCGAGACGGCCCGGGACGACTGGCTAGCCGAGCATCCACCCAAGATCAAGTGGTTCCCCACCAGCGTGATGCCGGTCGAGATCTCCACCTCGGAGCCGATCGTGACCACAGTGACCCGCGCCACCGAGGACATCGGCGCGCCGGGCCGGCTGTCCGGCCTCGACTCGTGGTACGACGGCGCCACCCTCACCCACCTCGCCGGCATTCCCTCGATCGGCTTCGGGCCGCCGGGATTCGACCTCGACGGGGCCACGGTCGCCCACACGATCGACGAGTTCGTACCCATCGATGGCCTCGTCAAGTGCTCCCAGGCGCTGGCGGTGGCGGCGGTTCGTTTCTGCGGCGTGACCCAGCCGTAGACGCGATGTCCTCGCGCGCTCGCGCTTGAGACGCGCTAAGCCCTTTCGGCCGGATCTTCACTGGGCACACGCGAGCTCGGGCGCCGCGCGATCAGGATGATCAGCATCGGTCACGGACGTCAATCTCGGAAGCCGGGGTTTGGGTTTCTGAGTCAGGAGAGCGAGATGAGCTTTATAGCGCGTGGGGGCGGTTTCTTGGGCCGGCTTCGACTGTGCGTCGGTAGCGGGTTCGCGGTCGGGTCGGTCGTGGCGGGGCTGTTGCTGGCCGCCGCGGTGGGACCGCCGGCGGCGCTGGCGTCGGCGAACCTGAACTGGAGCACCGGCACCAAGGTTGCGCTCCCGAGCGACGCCGCGAAGAGCCGGGACGTCGAGATGCACTCGGTGTCGTGCCCGTCGGCGGGCAACTGCACCGCCGTCGGCCGCTACCAGAACGCTTCGGCCGACCGCCTGGGCCTGCTCCTGACCGAGAAGCTCGGCAAGTGGACCGCGGCCGAGGCGACACTGCCCGCGGGGGCAGCTTCAGACCCGAACCCCATCCTTACCCCGGTGTCGTGCGCCTCGGCGGGGAACTGCACCACCGTCGGCTATTACACCGACACCTCGGGCAACCGGCAGGGCGTGATGCTGACCGAGAGCTCGGGCAAGTGGGCGCCAGGCGTGAAGGCGGCCCCGCCGTCGCCTGCCACCAACCCACTGGTCACCATCAACGCGGTGTCGTGCGCCTCGCCGGGTAACTGCACCGCCGCCGGTTGGTACACGGACAGCTCGGGCAACCAACAGGGCCTGGTGCTCACCCAGAGCTCCGGCACGTGGGTGGCAGCGAAGGCGAAACTACCCGCCGGTGCCGCCGCTAACCCGGTCGTCTACATGAGCTCGGTGTCGTGCGCATCGGCGCGTAACTGCACGGCCGTCGGCGAGTACAACGACACCTCGGGGAACGAGCAGGGCTTGCTGCTCACCGAGAGCTCCGGCACGTGGGTGGCAGCGAAGGCGAAACTGCCGAACGGCGCCGGGGCCAACCCGTTCACCGGGCTCACCTCGCTGTCCTGCGCCTCGGCGGGCAACTGCACGGCCGTCGGGTACTACGAGGACACCTCCACGCACGATCAAGGCCTGCTGATCACCCAGAGCTCAGGCGCGTGGGGGAACGGCGTCAAGGCCACCCTGCCTGCCGGCGCCGCGAAAGATCCGGAGGCTGGGATCCAGTCGGTGTCGTGCGCATCGGCCGGTAACTGCACCGCCGTCGGTGGCTACAACGACACTTCTGGACACGGGCAGGCGGTGCTGCTGACCGAGACGTCGGGCAGGTGGACCGCGAGCGTGAAGGCCCTCCCGCCGACCGGCGCCGCCGCGAACCCAAACGGGGAAATGGACTCCGTGTCCTGCCCCTCGGTGGGTAACTGCGCCGCGATCGGCACGTACACAGACGGGTCGGGCACGGAGGGGCTCCTGTTGACCCAAACGGACGGCACCTGGGCGAGGGGCGTGAAGGCCGCGCTCCCCGGCGGCGCGGCAACGGACCCAGACGTCACCATGGCCGCGGTGTCGTGCCCGTTGGTCGGTTCCTGCACCGCGGTCGGCAGATATGCCAGCACGGAGTTCGTGGGCTTGGTGTTCGGCGCCAGCAAAGCCAGCCCGAGGCTGTCCGCTAACGCAACGTCGTCCGGGACGGTCGGCAAGCCGATCGCTGGCTCGGCCGCGAGGGCGACACTGTCCCTGGGTGCCGGCCCGATCGGGACGATTCGGTTCCGGGTGTTCGGGCCGCAGCGGTCGGCGCCGAGGTCGTGCCTGGCCGGCGGCAGGGTGGTGGGCGGCCCAGTAACGGTGTCGGGTAACCGTGCCTACCATCCATCGGCCGGCTTCACCCCCACCGCCGCCGGCACCTATTGGTGGTACGCCTCGTATGGCGGGGATCCGGGCGACAATGCCGCGGCCTCGGTTTGTGGGCCATCGATGGCCAAGACCACCGTGGTCACGCCCGTCCCGGTGGTGAGCGGCTTCAAGCAGACGCACCTGAGCTGGCGCGAAGGGACCGCGCTGCCCACGATCGCCTCCGCGCGCCAGGCGCCAGTCGGCACGACGTTCACCTTCATCGTCAGCCAGCGCGCCACCGCGAAGCTGGTGTTCACGCGGGGCAACCAGGTGAAGGGAGCGCTGTCGATGGCCGCCAATCCAGGCAAGCACGAGATCAAGTTCCAGGGCCGGCTCTCGCGCACGCGCCGCCTGGCCCCGGGGCGTTACACGGTGGCGATCACCGCCACCAACGCCAACCACGCCACCTCGCTCCCGAAGAAGCTCAGCTTCACGATCGTGGCCTAAGGAGCCGCCCACTCACTGCTTCGGGCGTTCGACCAGCTCGACCCGGATACCGCGCGCGCCGCGGCGCCGTCGGAGACGTCGCGCTCTGGCCGGTGAAGTCGGGTGAGCAACAGCCCGACGGTTACCAGCTGGGTGAGCACGCCGATTGCGACCGGGGGTTCGATGGAGGTGTGGTTGGCGTGGTGCAGCGGCAGGGTGACCCGTAGCCCGGTCCGCAGCTCGGCCACCATCAGGAGGTCGGGGAGAACGCCGCCGAACGCTCCCGCCGCGGCCAGGCGGTGACGGCGGGCCAGCGCCGCGCCCACGAGGGTCGCCGCGGCGAGGTCGGCCAACAGCGCCTTGTGGTTGCCCAGCCGGTAATCGGTGTGCGGGATGCGGTCGAGGGCCAGGTGGCTGAGCACTCCCGCGGCCAGCGCCCCGCCGGGGCCACGCGCGAAGCGCGAGGCGAAGGCGCCGGCGAGTGCGTGGGGTGTCGCGACCATCGGAGATTACGTCCGTTCGCGTCGGGGGCAGGCGGGAGCAGCTCGCATATGCGCTTCACGGTAGGAGGATTCGGACGCTGAGAGTGTTGTGAGCGAGCGTCAGAACGCCGTTAGAAGCCCCGAAGAGTTTGCGCGCCGACTGAGGCTGTTCACGCCGGTTCAGCTGCCGACGACCGGGATCCGTTCCGGCGAGCTAGGGCTGTCTTCGTCGTCGACCGCGGCGCGGGCGACGGCCGCGTCTACCGAGGCCGGATGCGGTGTGCCGCGAATCAGCCCCGTGCTCAGCACGACGACGAGGGTGGCGAGCATCGCCGCCGAGATCAGCAGCAGCGCTACCGTGTCGCTCGTCAGGTGCGCGACGGTGGCCGTGGTCGGAGCGCCGACCGCCTCGCCCACGGCCCAAGCAAGGTTGAGCACCATCGTCGCGAGCGCGATCGCGACCCCGAGCCGCTCGGCCGTGTCCGTGATCACCGACATCGATGGGATCATCAGGGCGGTCGACGGGCCGCCGAGCGCGATCACGGTCAGGACCGCGAGGCCGACCGCCGAGGTCGGAAGCGGCAACGTGGCGATCAGAAGCGCAGTCACGGATAGCCCGAGGGCGATCGGCACTCTGGGGCCACGGCGGTCTACCAGCCGCCCGATCTGAGGCGTCGTGATGGTGGCGACGAGTGAGGCGAGCACGAACGTGACGCCGATCGCCACGCCCGACGCGCCGAGACGCGAGAGGCGCAACGGCAACAGTGTCCCCGTCGCCCCGATCATCGCGGCCTCGAGCACGATCAGCCAGACGCTCAGGATCAGCTGCGGACTGCGTGCCAGCGCTCGCACCGGCGCGTGGCGCTCACGCTTGAGGGGCGGCGGTTCCCGATGCCGGAGGGTCCAGGCGACGAGCGCCAACGAGACGACGCCAACGCCGGTGAAGACGATCTCGGTTCCGACCGCAACCGCGAGTGTTCCCACGATCGGGCCCAGCAGCGTGCCGAAGATGGCGGCCGCCATCACTGAGCCGAGCACCTCGCCGCGGCGCTCGCGCGCGACGAGCGCGATCACCCAGGCGAGGCCGCCGCTCCAAATGCAGCCGCATGCCGCGCCCTGGAAGAAGCGCAGGAGGTCGAGCGTCGCGATGTCGGTGGCGAACCCGAACGGGATGATCGAGACCGTGAACATCAGCAGGCCGACGATCGTCGTGCGGCGAACGCCGGCACGAGTTGCGATCCAGCCGCCGAGCAGCGAGCCGGGGATCATCCCCGCCGGGTACGCGGCCACGAGCACCCCGATCGCCGGCTTCGAGGCGCCGAACGCGTGCGCGTAGTGGGGGAGAAGCGGCGCCACGGTCGAGTACAGCAAGGACTCGAAGCCCAGCAGGACGCTGATCAGCAGCACGATCCGGCCCTCCGGACCGCGAGCTTGCCCCGCGAGGCGGCCCGCGAGCGCGGTCACGTCCGTGTCACCAGGGCGGTCGCGAGCCGGCGCAGGCGCGACGAGAGCTCACCTTGGTCGCCCGTGGCGAGCTGTTCGATCAGCAGCCCGTCGGCGGCCGCGATCAAGAGCTCGGCGTCGGCATCGGGGTCGGTCGAACCGGCGACCTCGAGCATCCGGCCGAGGGCCGCGAGGTAGGCGTCCGTCCAGCGGCGAACGACCGCGCGCATCGGCGGGCGCCGCGCGGCCTCGAGCAGCAGCGCGTACGTGGCGATCATCGAGCCCCGCCGAGCCGGCAGGGTCTCGTCGATCGGCTCCAGCACCGCGGCGATGGCCAGTTCGAGCGGATCCGCGCCTTCGCCGACGTCGACCGAGAACTCGCGCAGGCGCGCGATATCGCGCTCGGCCGCGAGCTCGAGCGCCGCCGTGAGCAGATGCTCCTTGGACTCGAAGTAGTACGTGGTCGACGCCAGCGGCAGGTCGGCGACCTCGGCCACGCGTCGGTGCGTGACCGCATCGGCCCCGACCTCGCCGACGATCTTGAGCACGGCTTCGAGGAGCGCCTCGCGCCGGGCGGCGCCGCGGGGACGGGGCGTACGGGTTTGCGTCGCGGCCTCGGGCATCAACTGGTACAAATGTACCAGTTGGTCATTTTGCGGCGCCTAGGTCCCCCGATTTCCCGCGACTGCTCGCAGGTGGCGGAACGGCTTTCCGTCCCTTAGCTCGCGGACGACGCCCTCCACGAGTCCGCCGTCCGGTAACGGACGCCCGTCGGTGACGGCGTTCACGACCTCCTGCTTGCGCTGTATGAGCCGCGCCATCGTCTCATCGATCGTCTCGGCGGCGAGCAGGTACCAGGCTGTGACGGCGTCGCGCTGTCCGATCCGGTGGCAGCGGTCCTCGGCTTGGTCGTGGATCGCCGGCGTCCATTCGAGCTCGAGGAAGGCGACGTTAGACGCGCGCGTGAGGGTGATGCCCTGCGCGGCCACGCGGGTGGCGCAGACGACCAGCTGCGGACCGCCATCCCGTTGAAACGCAGCGATGGCACGTTCACGGGCGGTGATCGAATCTCCGCCGAGCAGATGCAGAGCATCCGGAAAGCGGTGAAGGACCGCTCGCTGAACCTCGACGTGGCGCGCGAACACGACCAGCGGCTCGCCGGAGTTGAGGAAGTCGTGGATCCACGTGAGGCCGGCGGCGAGCTTGCCGCGCGCGGCGAGACGCTGGAGCGTCGTCAGCTGCGCGAGGCGTTCGGCCCGCAGCGTCGTGGCGATCTTCGCGTTGAGCGTGCTCAGGTCGAGCGGCTGGCTGCGAAGCCACTCGATCACATCGTCCTCGGCGAGCCGGTACTCGGCCTCGTTGGTGAGCCCGACCGGGACGACGACGCGGCGCTTGGCTGGAAGCTGCGGGAGCACCTCGGACTTCAGCCGCCGAACGAAGCAGTGGCGGCGCAGGTGCCAGTGAAGCCTCTCCTCGCTCAGCTCGCCGTCGAACTGGCGGCGGAAGCGTGCACCGGAGCCGAACTCTTGCATCCGCCCGATTACCCGAAGCTGAGCGATCAGCTCGTCCGCGTGGTTGAGCACCGGGGTCCCGGTGAGCGCGAGCCGCAGACCACCCGCGTCGACGGCCTCGGCAAGCTTGCGCACCGCCTGCGTGCGCTTCGCGTGCGGGTTCTTGACGTAGTGTGACTCGTCCGCCACGAGCGCTCTTACGCCTCGTCGCGCCAGCGTCTGGCGGTGCGCCTCGACGATCTCGTAGTTGAGCACCGTGATGTCGGCCGGCGATGCCACGGTCCCTCGGCCGGAGAGGACCGTTAGCGACCGGTGGGGCAGCCACCGGGCTGCTTCACGCGCCCATGTGAGCTTCAGCGAAGCCGGGCATACGACAACCGCCGGAAATGCAACGTCGGACTCGAGGATGGCGAGCGCCTCGACCGTCTTCCCGAGTCCCTGCTCGTCAGATAGAAAGCAGCGGCGGGCGCGGAGCGCGTAGCGGACTGCCGCCCACTGAAACGGTGCCAGCCGGCCACCGAGACGTCCGGCAATCTCGTCGATGGGCTCGGCTTCTTTCGCCCGGGACGCCGCGATCACCGCCGCCGCTGCCCGGTGCTCGGCGACGAGCATCGCGAGCGGCTCGGCGGCGGCCGGCGTGACCTCCACCTCGTGAAGGGCAACGAACGCGTCGAGCTGGTCGGCAATCCACGGGTCGAGCTTGAGCTCATTGCGTACGGCCCCCGGCAGCCGCTCGAACGCGGCCGCCACGTCGTTATCCCACAGCACCTCGAGCTTGAAGCGCTCGCCCGAGACCCCACTACCGAACACCAGCCGCGCGGGTGGTGGGGTCTCCCCTAGCTCGACGTAATCCAGACAGCGGACCGCGGCCAGGCTCAAGCGACCGGGTGCCATCTCGGCCAGCACTCCCGCGGTTTGTCGCGTCATCGGCACGAGCTTGCGGCCTTCATGCTCGACGATGCTGTCGCGCAGAGCGGCCGGGGGTGAGCCAGCCAGAGTGTCGAGCGCCCACCAGCCGCGCCGGTCGTAGCGAGTCGTGCGAACGTGGCCGACCCACCGCTCCGAGGCAGCCGTCAGCCAAGCCTCCACCTCGCGGCTGCACGTCAGCTCGGGGTGACGGTCGAGGATCTCCCTCAGCTTGACCGACACCCAGTCGTCCGCCGGCGCCGACCATTCGCGGGTCTCCCAATGGAAGCGCCGGTTCGGCAGCGTCCGGACCGCGCTGACGAGCAACGCGTCGTAAGGGAAAGCGAGCACCACCACCTGTCCGCCGTTGCCGTCAGGGCGCAACAGCACGTTGGGCTGATCTGGGACCGCTCGCATCCTGCCGACCACGTTAGCTTCCGGCCAGACAGCTCCCGGCGTAGTACCGTGACGCGCAGGAGGTTTGGGTCATGAGCACCGCGATCATCGGCACCGGGGGAATCGGATCGGCCATCGCCGGCCAACTCGCTTCGGGCGGCGAAACCCTTCGGCTCGCGAGTGCCGACCATAAGTCGGCACAAACGCTGGCGACGACGATCGGACGCGCTGCAGTCGTCGCCGTCGATAACCACGACGCGTTGCAGGGCGCCGATGCCGTCGTCCTCGCGCTGCGATTTGTCGTGCTGGAGGGCGTAATCGACGAGATCGCGAACGCACTAAGCGACAAGCTCGTGGTCGTTCCGAGCAACCCGGTCGGCCTCGACGCGCAGGGAAACATCGAGCGTCTGCTGCCGAACGGGCAATCCTCTGGCGAGGTCGTAGCGGGGTGGTTGCCGGCGGGGGCGCGCTTGGCGATGGCGTTCGGAACCATGTCGGCCGATCTCTTCAAGTCCGCTAGCCACCGGTCACCGGAGCCCGCGGTCCTCTTTTACGCGACCGACGACGACCGCGCCGGCGAGGAAGTCGAGCGGTTGATCCGGACGGCCGGCTTCGAGCCGGTGAAGGTCGGCGGGATCGAGCAGTCGGGTCGGCTCGAGGTGGGCGGCGACCTTCACGAACTCGTGGTCGGCCCCGCAGAGGCGCGGTCATTGATCGTCAGAGCTCGCGGCGGTCGCTGACTCCGAGCTTCTGCATGGCCCGGTACAGATGTGACTCGACGGTACGCTTGGAGAGCACCAACCGCTCGGCAATCTCCGGATTCGAAAGTCCCTGCTTGGCCAGCTCAACCAGCTCCGCCTCCCGCGGTGACAATCCGATTGCCTCGGCCGTGAGACCATCGATCACCGGTGGTGAGCCGCCTTGGCCGTCGATGAACAGCTCCCGGCTGCGAACGGCTGCGCGGCGCGCCGAATCCTCGCGGCCGGCGCGCAGGAACGCCGTGGCTGCGTCGGCGGCTGCCTCCGTGGCGTAGCGGAGCGTGCCGATCCGCTCAAACTCGTCGGCGACCACCAACAGCTCCGGTCCGTCACTACCCGCGCGCGCCGCGGTGTGCGCGGCGTAGGCGTCCATCAGCCGCGCATCACAGCGCTCATGCAGGGCCGAGACCGAGCGCGCGACGATCGCGGCCGGCGCGCCGGCGCGCATCGCCTCGTAGTAGAGCTGGCTGGCCTGTAGCGGCATGTACTCGATCTCGGACGCGGTTCTCAAGAGCAGCCGCTGTGCCCCGGCGCGATCGCCGGAGGCGAACGCCGCCCAGCCCTGCGCGCGGGCAAGGTAGGGAAGTTGGTTGGGAAGCGGGTCGTGGCCCTGCAGGGCCTCGTGGCAGCGTTGCATCGCCTCGCCGGTCCGAGCGTCGGCCGTGAAGCAGGCCACTCCGACCTGGAACGCGCGCGCGATCATCAGCGCGCCGAACGTGTCGCGCTGCTCGAAATGAACCTCGGCCTCGGCCAGCCACCGAGCCGCATCGCGATACCTCCCGGCCACGAGGGCCAGCCCGCCGAGGGTCAGGGCGCCAAGGCCGCAGGCCGCATGATCGCCAGCCCGGACCCCCTGCTCGACCACGGCGACCATGTCCTCTTGGAGGTCCGCCACCGCCTGCCCGCTCTCGAAGGAGATCACGCAGCGCGCGATCAGCGCCCGCTCGTCGTGGTGACTGCTGAGTGGAATGACCGGCCGCAACGCATCTGTCAGCTGGTAAGCCTCGAGCACGCGTCCGCCGTAGAACAGGTTCATCGCGTGGACCAGCTGGATCTCCCGCCGAACCGCTTCCCCCAGCGACTCATCTCCGAGCATCTCAGCCGTCCGCTTGGCCGGGTCGATCGTGCTGGCAAACCCATCCAGCAGCGGCGCCAGCTCAATCCGGACCGCGTCAAGCCGTCGTCGCCATCCCCGATCGGGCCACCATCCCTCCGCTCGCTCGAGCAACGCCCGCGCCTCGTCGGAACGTTTCAGGCCCCAATACAGGACCCGGGCCCGCTGCTGCAGGTATTCGAGCGCGAGATGCTGCGAGCCGATCTTGCCCTCCAGTTCGCCGAGGACCGACTCGGCCTCCTGGAAGCGCTTCATGATCGCGTGCGAGCGAGCAAGGACTAGCACGGCCTCGACGCCCGCCCCGGCTTCTATGCCCCGGCTCGCGAGCTCCGCGCCGAGATCGGGAGCACCACTCAAATTCGCCGCCCTCGCGGCATCGGTCAGCATCTGAGGGGGTGGCGCTTCGCCCGCATCGATCGACCACACGCACACCCGCAGCGAATCGTCGGGCGTCAGCTGCGGTCGCGCCTGCACAACTCTCACCAGCTGCAGGCGGATTTCGCGCGCTCGCAACGAGCCGAGCCGAGAGGCGATGACCTCGCCGTAGAGCGGATGTGCGAGCCGGACCTCATCCCCCGTCGCCGACCCGCCGACCGTGATCATATCCCTGGCCTCCACGCCTTCGAACGCCTGCGCGCCGATCAGCTGAAGTAACTCCGGCACGCGCAGCGGCTCGCCAAGCGCGAGCAACTCGAGCAGCCGACGCTCAGGAAGCGCGAGTCCCGCCATCCGGACCGAGATGAGCTCCACCAACGACGGGCTGATCGGCGGGCGGCCCAGCATGCGCCACAGACCGCTGACCTGTCTCAGGGTCCCGTTCTCCACCGCGCCGAGGGCAAGTTCGTGGGCATACAGGGCGTTGCCCTGACTGCTCTCCCAGATCCACGCTCGCGCGCTCTCCTCAACCGGGCCTCCGACCACGTCCTCAACGAGCTCGTCCGTCTCCTCCTTGGTAAACGGTAGGAGCTCCAAACGCTCAGCTCCCGCGTCCTTCCACAACGACACGACTGCATCGGGGCACGACTCGCCACTGCGAACGACCGCGACCACGAATGCAGCCGCGCTGGTCGCCAGCAGAAGCACGAGTGCGGCTGACGTGGCGTCGAGCAGGTGCGCGTCATCCACACCAACAACCAGCGACCTCCCATCGGCGACATCGCGCAACGCCTCAACGCTGCGTCGAAGCAACTCGAACGCGTCATCCGACCGCACGCCCGGAGGGATCACCCCCGCGAACGCGCCGAGCGGGACGCTGGCGGCGGCACGGGTGGCCTGCACCCATGCGATCCTCGCCCCCTTCACCTCAGTCCCCGCGAGCGCTGCCCGCGCCAGCCGCGACTTCCCGACTCCCGCCGGCCCGCGGATGACCACTCCCGTCATCCCGGACGCACGGGCCCGAACGATCACCTCTAGTTCCGCCAAGCGTCCGATCAACGCAGACCGCCCTGGAAGCGAAAGCCGATCCGGTGAACTCGAATCGAGCACGGCTATCCGGCACTATAGGGAGTCGTTACAGGCACGCGCAGGTTTGGTGATGTCTGACAAGCTTCGGTGGCTCGGAGGCAAAAAGGGAGTCACAAAAGACTCAAGCGTTCCGCGTACTCTGTCGACACTTGTTCCATGCGACCGAGTCGGGGGTCTTCTGTCGGTGCGCGGACGGGTGGGGCGCATCGCTTCCGTGCGCAATCGCGCCTGCTCGCGGTGCTCGTCGTCGCGGTGCTCGCGGTCCCGCTGACGTTCATCGGATCCGCTGACGCGTCGTATCCGACGAGTCCGCCGTACCCCGACGACAGCGCGGAGGTTACGGTCGGTCCCAGCACTACCCCGGGAGAGCAGTGCTACCAGACCTACACAGTTCCGGCGCGAGTCACGAAGCTCGAGGTCCGAGCGTACGGCGCGGACGGACTGTCAGGGGTGAACAACACCGTGGACGGTCTGTGGCCGTCCCGCAACTATCCCCCCGGCAACAGCGGCGCCGGCTCGACGCAGCCCGCGGGGCTGGGAGGTGTCGGCTCGGAGGTCGACACCACGATCACCGTCACTCCGGGGGAAACCCTCTACGTCGGTCCGGCGAGCGAAGCTTTCACGGGAGGCAGTGGGGGCCTGGCGGGCATGTACTCGGGCGATCAGGGCACGACCGCGGCCGCCCAGGCGGCCGAGCCCGGCGCGGGTGGTGACGGCGGTGACGCGTCGTTCGTCTCCACCCAGGCCCCCACGACTGACTCGAGCGGCTGCCACTTCACCTTGTCAGAGCTCAGCAGCGTGCTCGTGGTGGCGGCCGGGGGCGGCGGGGGCGGCGGCGCTGGCTCCGGGCAGGATGCGGTCACCGCCGCGGGTGCCCTCGGCGGCGGCACGTACACGCTGGACTCCGGCGGTGACGGGGGCGCCGAAGCGAGCGGCAACGGCCTGCTCGAGAGCCCCGGTCAAGCGGGCAAATGGACGGACTGGACCGTCGGGACCGATCTGTCCGACGAGGGGTTCTTCGACGCCGGCTCCGGCGGCGCCAACGGGACGTCGGTGCCGGCCGACAAGACGGCTTGTCCGTCGATCACTCCGGCCGACAGCAGCTCGACCGACCCCTCCTATCAGGGCGGCTGCTCGGGTAACGGTGGCACCGGTGACTCGTTCTGGCAGTACGGCTTCAACCCGCTGCACTCGGGCGCCCCGAACGGCAACGCCGCGATGTACTGCCCCGCCGGCGAGGCCGGCGCCGACGGCGTCTCGATGTACGGCGGCGATGGCGGCAACGGCTGGCAGTCGCCGGACACCAACGACATGGACGTCGACCCGACCTCCGAGAACATCGCCGAGGAATACGGCGGCGACCTGCGCACGCTCGTCAAGCAGGCCCTTCAGAACGAGCCCGACCCGACCGCGCAGATCATCACCGAGGAGAGCATGGCCGCCGAGGAGGCCGACGCCTCGCTGTGGGTCAGCACGAATCCGATGGACGCCCTGGCTGACACCGCCGAGGCGGGGCTGATCGTCGGAGGGATCACGTTTCTCGACGACTTCTGGGAAGCGCTGAGCGGCGAGCAGCCCACCTACTCGGTGTTGGGCTGCGGCGGCGAGGACAGCGTCAGCGGAACCAACGCGAACGGCTGGGTGCCAGGAGCCAGCACCGGCGGTGGCGGCGGTGGCGGCGGTGGCTGGTACGGCGGTGGTGGCGGGGGCGCGGCCGACGACTCGACCTACGACGGCGGAGGTGGCGGCGGTGGCGCGGGCGCCAGCTACGTCTCCGGCCAGACCTACGCGCAGACGAGCGCGCAGACGAGCGCCAATTCGTTGACCACCACGGGTGAGGTGATCCTCAACCCGGTGCAGACCGCTCCGGCGATCGTCGATACGAGTAACAACAGCTGCGTGTATGGAACCTCCGGCTGCGCGACCGGCCCGACTTATACGTGCGTGATCAACGGCGCCTGCTCGGAGACGCTGCAGACGTCCGGCTACGACAACCCCTGGGTCGGCTTCACCTCCAGCTCCACGATCGGGAACAACTTCAACTTCGCCGAGGTGGTGCCCGGGACCAGCCAGTATCAAGCGGCGTTCAGCGAAACGGGGCAGGCGTGGAGTCCGAGCAACTCCCCGCCGGATTTCACGCTCGAGGGTCCCTGGAACCTCTACTCCAATCCCGACGAGATCCCGAACCTGTGCTCGCTCGCCGGCACATCGCAGACCTACGACAATGCGATCGAGGCGACGAACGGCGTCAGCACCTACACGCTGCCGACGCTGACGATCAACTATTCGCCCGGGGATCTCCAGTCGGTGTCGGCGACGCCGGATGCCGGCGCCGAGCAGCTGATCGAGGACCAGGCGGTGTTCCCGGGGGGCAACCCGCTGAACTTCGACGCCACCGCCGGCTACGACACCGGTTGCAACTTACCGGTCGCCACCGATCCGGCCGGGAACTGGTCATCGTCGAACAAGAGCGTCGCCACGGTCAGCGCCGGATCCGGCGTCGAGCTGGTGCAGCCGGTGGGTCCGGGAACCACCACGATCAGCTTTGCGTACACCGTGAACGGCGTGACGAAGTCCACCAGCTACCCGCTGACGGTCCAGCAGGGCATCCCTCAGCGCACCTGGATCACCGACTCGAGCTCTGGCTGTGTCGCCGGCGGCACCGGGCTCAGCTCGCTGACGCTCGTCCCGGGCCAGACCGATCAGATGCACGTCTGCGCCGATTACGGCAACGGCAACCTCGAAGACGTAACCAGGGGAATCACCTGGCAGGAGGGTTCGGCGCTCGATCAGGCCGGTCTCGTCGTCAATCCCGGCGTCGTCGGGACCCAGCCCGGCGAGTTCCTGGTCGGGCAGCCGGCAAACAACGGGTCGACGGCGCAACCGTCCCTGTCCGGGACGGTCACCGCCGACCTCGACGCGTGGGGCCCGAACGGCGAGCAGATCGTCCAAACCAATCTGCCGGTGACGGTCAACTGGGCCAACCCGACTTCGCTGGCGATCAGCGGCGGCCTCGCGCCAGGTCAGGAGGCGCTGAGCGCCGAGCAGCTGCAGTTCACCGCGACGGCCACCTACGACGACGGCGAGACCGTCGACGTATCGCAGCTGGCGAGCTGGACTACCAGCAATCCGAATCTGTTCGCGTCCGGCGGCGGCGGCAGCTTCGAGGCGCCCTACTACGAGAACGGCGGCTACGACACGATCGGCGTGTCGCTCGGCAGAGCGAGCACGAGCGAGCCGATTCCAGTCGAATCGAGTCTGCCGCCAACCATCACGGTGACCGACGCCGACAGCGGCAAGATCGGTCTCGGTCAGACCGATCAGCTCACCGCCGCGGCGTTCACCGGCGGGCCGCTGACCCAGGAGCTGAACCCCGATGTCACCTGGTCCTCGGATGAGCCGAACGTCGCGACCGTCAACTCCGCGGGGCTCGTCACCGTGCTCGGCGGCGTCCAGGGCCAGGAGTTCACGATCCGCGCGACCGACGGACTCTATCAGGGCATGATCAACCTGACCGTCAACCTCGAAGACCCGACCTCGATCACGATCACCCCGAGCACGGCATCGGTCGGCTCCGGCGGCTCGGTCACGTTCACCGCCACCGGCCACTATCCCGGTGGCCTCACGGCGAATATCTCGTCGCTCGTGAACTGGTCGACGAACCAGCCGTCGAGCGTCGCCTTGTTCCAGTCCTACCAGCTCTCGGTGGCGCCTAACCAGACGTCCAATTCACTCGTCATCCAGGTCGCGGCAACGCTGGGGAACATCGCTCAGGCCGCCCACGCGACCGTGACCGAGGGCCTCGGCCCGCCCAGCAACTTGGTCCTCGCGACGAGCTGTGAGCCCACGCCTCAACCTGTGCCGCAAGGCGCTCTGTCACCCGGCCAGACGGTCCAGCTGGTGGCCTGCGCCGAGTATGGCTCCGGGTCCTCAGCGAGCTACGTCGACGTCACGAACAACGTCACCTGGGCATCGACGAACACGTCGGTGTTCACCGTCAGCCCATCCGGGCTGGCCACGGCGGTCGGCGACTCGAACCAGCAGGCTCTCGTGTACGCCAACTACAACGACCAATCCGTGACCTACAGCGGCGACGCCGACCTCACCGAGACGCTGACCAATCCCGTGTCCGTCGCCGTCACGCCGACCAACCCGACGCTCTTGCCCGACCAGAGCAAGGCCCTGACCGCGACCGGCACCTATCCGGATGGCAGCACGGCGAACATCAGTCGGATCGTGACGTGGTCGAGTAACTGCGCTGCCAGTGTATGCGTGGACGGGAGCGGGCTGCTGGAGGCCGGGGCTCAGGCTGGCAGCGCGACACTTACCGCCACCGCGCCCAACGGCGTTTCCGGATCGACGACGTTCACGGGTCCGGGGGCTGTGAGCGCCTCCCCCGCCAATCCATCGGCAACGACGATCACCGCCGGTCTCCCCTTCACGTCGCAGACCTACACCGCGGCTGGCGGCAGCGGCAGCTATGCGTGGTCGCTGTCGGGGCCGTTCGATCTAGCCCAGAGCGGCCTCTCGCTCTCGTCCACCACGGGCTCCTCGATCCAAATCGTCGGCACGCCGACGGCCCAGTTCTGGCAGGACTGGGGCTCGAACACCATCTATGTGCAGCTGACCGCCACCGACCCCAACAACCTGGCCGGCGTCAACGGCTCGTCGGCGACGATCGAGGTGCCGCTGACGCTGACCCGGCTCTCGCAGACGATCTCCTGGACGAACCAGCCGCCCACGACGGCCCAGACCGGAGCCACCATCGACCTTGCGAACTACGCCCCGACGACCACATCGGGTCTTGGCGTGAGCTACTCCGTGGCGTACAACACGGGCTACGAACTCTGCTCGCTGAATGGAACCCAGGTCACCTTCAGCCTGGCAGTAACGGGTACCTGCACGGTTACCGCCACCGCCAACAGCAACTCCGAGTACGCACCCGCCTCCACCACGGTCAGCACCAAGCTCAACGTCGTGGCGCCGCTGACGTCGAGCTGGAGGTACGCACCGCCGGCTTACGTCCAGGCCGACGCGGGCTGCGGCGCCTCCGCGACCTCGCTGGGGCCGTGCGACGGACAGGCGCCGAACGGGACGCCATCGAGCTACGTGATCGCCACGAGCGCCGATGACTGGAACTCGGGAGCGAACTCCGGCGTGTTGTCCGGGCCGAACGCGACGCTGTCGATCGACCCGTCCACCACCGGCTACGGCACGCCGGGCGTGGTCTGCTCGATCACCGGGACACAGCAGGTCAACTGGCTGCTGCCGGGCACCTGCATAATCGATGCCAACAATGCGGGCGGCAGCTACGGCCCGTACAGCTTCTCGGCCGCCCCGCAGCTGCAGGCGACAACGCAGATCGCCGGGTTCATCGACTCGCTGAGCTTCCGGTCGACCGGGCCCTCCAAGGCGAAGGTCGGCGGTACTTACGCGCCGACGTTCACGACCGGCGCGCCGGAGGGGAACGTCGCGCCGGTCAGTGGCCAGCCCGCGACCTCGCCGTCGCCCGCCACGCCCGTGGTCACGATCGATCCGTCCGGCACGAGCCCAGCGGGCGCCTGCAAGACCGACGGCACGACCGTGGCGTTCGTACACGTGGGCACCTGCGTGGTCGGCGCCTACCAGCCGATCGACGGCGTCTACGGTGAGAGCACCGTCTCATCCGAGCAGACGGTCACGATCGGCCAAGGTCAGCAGACGATCGCCTTTGGGTCAGAGGCTTCGGGCACCTATGTGCCCGGCGACACCGTCAACCTGAACCCGACTCCCGGCGCGTCCGGAAACAACGTTGCACTGTCGATCGATTCCGCCAACGCCGGGGTCTGCACGATCGACGCGCAGGATCAGGTCACCTTCGATACCCCTGGGTCGTGTAAGGTCGACGCCTCAGAGGCGGGGAGCAGCGACTACCTGGCCGCGACCGCCAGCGAGACCCTGACCGTCCAGGACGTCACGCCGGTGATTGTCACCGCCGTGCCCTGCTCATCGAGCTACACGGCATTCGGCTGCGTCACCGCCAACGGGGTCCAACCGGCGGCCGCGTCCGCAGCGAGCGCGTTGCCGAACATGTTGCTGTACGTCGCGCTCGAGAACTCCAGTGGCCAGGTCATCGTTCCGGGTCACGCGGTAACGGTTGATCTTTCGAGCGCCACGGCCGGCACCGGGAGCGCGCCTGCGTTCTCCGTCGCCGGCCAGATCACCTCTCAGGTGACGATCCCCGCCGGATCGCCGGACGCGCTGATCTTCTACGGGGATCAGGTCGCAGGTACGCGCACATTGACCGCAACCGCGCAGCTTGGGCTCGAGTCGGGCACCATCAGCGGCACGCTGTCAGCCACCATCGACCCGGGTCAGGTTGCCGCGCTGACGTGGGCGAGTCGGCCTCCGGACGGAGTCGTCGGCTCTCCGTTGAATGAATTTGATGTGACTGCCGTCGACGAGTTCGGCAATCCGGTTCCGGGGGTCGACGTCGCGCTGAGCGCAACCGACTCCCACGGCAATTCGGCGACCATCAACCAGGACTCGAGCGAGACGACGAACTCCTCCGGCGTGGCTCAATTCCAGGGCGTCGAGTTCGCCACTCCCGGCACCTACTCGCTGACCGCCACCACAGCCGGAGCGGCGATCACCTCGCCGACGTCGAGCGCGTTCACGGTCACCGCCGGGGCCGTGCAGACCCTGGACGTCACGGGAGGACCGACAGGTCCGGTGACCGCCGGCGCCACGATCCCCACCATTGACGTGCAGGCGCTGGACGGATCGAGCAACCCGGTCCCGAACGTGCCCATCAAGCTCACCTACGTCCGCGACGGGCACCCGGTCACCCTCGCGACCGGCGAGACGGGGGCGGACGGCAGCGCCGCGGCGTTCGCCGGCCTCGCGATCAAGACTCCCGGGTCCGGCCCGATCACCGCGACCGACACGGACAACGGCACCGCCGCCAACACCGTCTCGTTCACCGTCACCCCGGTCGTGAACGACCTCACGAACGCGTACGTCTCGGCTTCCGGCAGCGACGTCAACACGTGCGCCCAAGCGACGCCATGTGCCACGATCACCGGCGCCGAGGCCGAACTCGGCTCCTCGGGCGGCACGATTCACGTCAGCGGCACGATCGACGAGAGCGGCGTCGTCCTGGACGCGCCGGGGGTCTCCGTGGTTGGGGTCCCCGGCACCGATGCCACCGTCGACGGTGGCGACACCGGCTCGGCGATCCTCACCATCAGCGACGCCGTGGGTAAGACCGGCCAGATCACGATCAGCGGGCTGGCCCTCACCGACGGCTACTCCTCGGGCGGCGGCTATGGCGGCGCGATCATGGACGACAGCGACGGCCGGCTGGTCGTCGCGGACGACACGTTTTCCGGCGACAGCGCCGACGATGCCGGCGGCGCGATCTACGCCAGCTCCGGCGGTTCGCTCGTCGTCAGCTCATCGGATTTCGCGAGCAACAGCTCCGGTCAGCACGGCGGCGCAATCGAGAGCGGCGACGGCGATGGCGACGGCAAGGTGGGAGACGCGCTGGGCGGCGGCACGCTGCTCGTCACCGACTCGACCTTCACCGGCAACAGCTCGAACGTCGGTGGCGCGATCGATGGTGGCGAGAACAACGGCGGTGGCAACGTCACCGTGGTGGGCTCGACGTTCGCCGACAACACCGCCGGAGCGATCGCGTCGGCGCTCGTCACAGGCTCGGGCAGCAGCTACCTCGCCGGGGATCTGATCGACGGCGACTGCGCCGGCAACGGCACGGTCAACGACGACGGCTACAACGCATTCTCCGACCCGTCCTGCTACCCGGGCGGCTCGGGCGCCGGCGACCAGCCGGCCGCGGCCGCCGCGGGCGACTTCACCGGCCAGGCCAGCGACGGCACGGTGCAGCTCGCCTACGACAATCCAGCCAACGCGCTGATCGCCGTCGGGACGACGGTCATGGCCGATGGCGCGGAGTTCGACCTCTGCTCGGCGTCCGATCCTGATGCCCTGTATGCGCCGCACACCATCCGGACTCCGAGCGGCGCCAAGCAGGTCTGCAACGCCGGCTCGGCCCAGAACTACCCCACAGCGATCCCGCAACCGCCGGCGAACGTCTCGGCCACGGCCAAGCCCAACGGCGCCGTGACCGTCACCTGGACGGCGCCAGCCGACAGTGGCGGGCTGTCTCTGACCGGCTACACGGTCACCGCCGCGAGCCAGGCCGGCTCCCCACCGACGACGGTCACCGCGGCCGCGAACGTCGCAACGGCGACCTTCTCCAGCCTGCCCGCGGGCACCTACACGTTCACGGTCACCGCCAGCAACTCCGACGGCGCCAGCCAGGCCTCCACGCCCAGCTCCGTCGTCGCCGTCGGACGTACGGGCACGCCGGCCCAGGTGACGTTCGACAGCACACCCGCCGGGACGCAGGCGGGCGATCCTCTCGACCCGTTCGCGGTGTTCGTGCAGGACTCGCAGGGCCAGCCGGTCGCCGGCGTGACGGTGTCGCTCGTGGCCGTGCTCACCGGCGGTGGACTGGCGCCACCGGTGCAGAACGACGCCAGCGAGGTGACCGACGACACCGGCACCGCGACCTTCTCGCACGCCTCGATCGACCTCGTCGGCGACTACACGCTCGAGGCCACGGTGAGCGACGGTTCGGTCATCGGGCAGTCAACGACGTTGTCGATCACTCCCAGCGATCCGGCTTCGGTGACCTTTACGCAGCAACCGACGGACGGTTCGGTCGGCTCGCCGCTGCCGCAGTACGCCGTCGCTGTCTACGACCAGTTCGGAAACTCAGTGCCCGGCACCGACGTCCAGATTGCGCTGCCCGATGGGACGTCGGCCGGTGACGCGTCGACCGACGGACAGGGGATCGCGACGTTCGCGACGACGACGATCGACACGGCCGGAACCTACACCCTGACCGCCACCGCCGGCAGCTCGGCCACAGGCAGCTCGAGTTCGTTCGACGTGGCGCCGTCGCCGAACGCGCCGACGGGCGTGACCGTGACCAACGACGATGCCACCGGCACCGCCACCATCACCTGGACGCCACCCGATGACACGAGCGGCCTATTGATTACGGGCTACGTGATCACCGCCTACGGCTACGGCGAGGCCGAGAGCCCCGACGGCGCCGTCTACGGGCAGACGGTCGTGAATGACCCGAACGCCACCTCGGCCACGTTCGGCGGTCTGGTTGGCAAGTTCACCTTCACCGTCACCGCGGAGAGCTCGTTCGGCCTGACCGGAACGGAGTCGGATCCGTCGAGCCCGATCCTGGTCGGTGCGGCGGGGATTCCGGCCGAGCTGGTGTTCACCCAACAGCCGGCGACGGCCCAGTCCGAACAGACGATGGCTCCCGTCCAGGCCCAGGCGCTCGACGCCGACGGCAATGGTGTCTCCGGCGCGACCATCACGCTGAGCGGAGCCGGTGGCATCTTCGACCGCGAGACGACCGACGGCACCGGCACCGTGACGTTCTCGGGCGACTCGATTCAGCAGCTCGGCACCTACGCGCTCAGCGCCGAGTCGTTCGGAACCGGGACAGCCGGCGGCGCGCCGGTGAACTACGACATCGATGCCCAATCGAACCCGTTCAACGTCACCGCCGGACCCCCGTCTTCGCTCGAGATCACCTGGAACCCGGGCTCGTCGATCGCCGGACAGCCGCTTAGTGACGTAGGCGTGTACGTGAAGGACGCGAACGACAACCCGGTGTACGGCCAGGACGTCACCCTCAGCCTGATCGACACCAGCACGGGCCAGCCACCCGCCGGCTGGCAGGATGTCACCGCCCCCACCGTCTCCGACGGCACCGGCCTCGCCCTCGCCGAGTTCCACAACGTCACGATCGCGCACGCGGGGACCTACGAGTTCGTCGCCACCGCCGGCTCCGCTTCCGACACCTCGCCGTCGTTCACGCTGACCGGTACGCCCGACGCCCCGACCGGCGTGAGCGCCATCGCCAACGCCGACGGCACGGTCTCGCTCTCATGGACTCCGCCTGATGATCTCGGCCTCCTGCCGCTGAGCGGCAACACCATCACCGCGTATGACACGATCGGCGATGCGGTCGCCCAGACCACGTTGCCGTACGTGACGACGAGCTACACGTTCACCGGATTGCCGGAGGGCGACGCTTACACGTTCACGGTCACCCCCATCAACCTCGACGGGATCGGGACCGAGTCGGCTCAGAGCAACACCGTGACCGTGCCGGCGACGGTGCCCGGCGCTCCGACCAACGTCACCGCCAGTCCGGCGCCCGGCTACATCGACGTCAGGTGGGACGTTGCCAGCGACCGCGGCGACTCGCCCCTGACCGGGTTCACGATCGACGCCTACGACTCGAACGGGAATCTGGCCGGGAGCGAGTTGGTCGGAACCAACCAGTGCTGCGTGGATTTCACCAGTCTGGACGGCGGTGAGACGTACACCTTCACCGTGACCGCCACCAACGGCAACGGCAACAGCGCGCCATCGGCGCCCAGCGCCCCGGTCACGGCGATGGTGATCGGTCCGGACGCGCCGGGGAACGTGACGGCGACCTCTTCGGTCTCGGGCACGGCGGTCGTTTCCTGGTCGCCGCCGGACAGCGACGGCGGCAGCCCGATCAGCTTCTACTCGGTGGAGGCCAACGACCTGACGAACCCGTCGAATGACGGGGGGATGGACACCAACGACGGCACGACGAGTACCGCAACGATGTCCGGGCTCGCCCCCGGCGATCAGTACACGTTCACGGTCGTGGCCGTGAACGCCCTCTACTCGGGCACACCTTCGAACGACTCCGCACCGGTCACGATCGCCGGAGCGGTGCCGGGGGCGCCGCAGAGCGTCTCCGCCGCCGCCGGATCCGCGGGGAGCGCGACGATCTCCTGGCAGCCGCCCGCCAATGCCTCCGTCGCCCCGCCGACGTCCTACACGGTGGTGGCCGTGGACGGGACCAGCCCGGCCAACGGCGGGCAGCAGGTGACCGCCGATGGCTCGGCATCGAGCGCGACGATCACCGGCCTGAGCGGGGGAGACTCCTACACCTTCCAGGTGACCGCGACCGGCGACGACGGCCCCGGCCCGGCGGCCTCGACCCCCTCCGTCGCGGCCTGGACGCTCCCGACGGCGCCCAGGTTCGTCTCTGCGACTGCGAACCCCAACGGGTCGGTGACCGTCGACTGGACGGCACCCAGCCAGCCGGGCGGCGCGCTCACCGGGTATACGATCAGCGCGGTCAACGAGACGACCTCGACCTCGGTCGGCACGGTGGCCAGCGCGAGTGGCAGCGCCACGTCAGCGAAGGTCACCGGCCTGGGCGGCGGAGACGCCTACGAGTTCCAGGTCAAGGCGACCAACTCGCACGGATCCGGTCCTGCCTCCGCGCTGTCCCCGTCCGTGTCGCCGTTGTCTGCGCCTGGGACACCAACCGGCGTCTCCGCGGCGCTGAACAAGGATCGGTCGGTCACCGTCACCTGGACCGCTCCGACCAGCGACGGAGGCTCGAAGCTCACGGAGTTCGTCTTGACGGTCAGGGACTCGACGACGCCGGCCAACGGTGGCCAGAAGATCACGGCAGATGCCTCCGCGACCAGCGCCACGTTCACGAAGCTCTCCCCCGGGGATTCCTACACCTTCGTCGTCCAGGCGGTGAACGACATCGGGTCCTCCGCGGATTCGGCCGCCTCGAATTCGGTCCGGATTCCTGGCCTGGCCACCTCGCTGGCGATCACCCACGCGCCCGCCACGGTCCTCTACGGCCAGGCGATCACCGTCACCGGCACTCTGAAGACGGGCGCTACCGGCGTCGCCGGGCAACTGGTGGCATTGCTTCACCATCCGCTCGGTGACACCGGCGCATTCACGCGGTTCCCGACCCTTGCACGCACGGGGCCGGCCGGCACGGTCAGCTTCACGACCTTCAATCCCACCACGCCGGTCCAGATCGAGCTGAGCTTTGCGGGCGCGGGCACCTATGCGGCCTCGACCTCCTCGACGGTGAACGTAGCCGAGACCCCGAGCATCACGCTGACGTTGTCGCGCAGCAAGGTCAAGCCCAAGAAGACCGTGATCTTCACCGGCGCCGTCGCCCCGAATGACAAGGGCAGGCAGGTCCAGCTTCAGCGCCAGGTCGGGACGACGTGGGTGAAGGTCGCGACCGCCACGGTGACCGCGGCGAGCAAGTACAAGTTCAAGGTCAAGCCCAAGGCCGCCGCGAAGTTTGTCTACCGGGTCTCGATTGGGGCGATCGGACGCTTCGGCAGCGCCACCAGCTCGACGGTTACGCTAACCGTCACCTGACTCGCGGTCACATCAACTTGGTGCGCCAGTAGTCCGCTTCGTCGTCGCGGCCGTCCGCCTCCGAATGAGCGCGGATGTACGCGGCGACATATGGAAACACCAGCCAGCCCCAAAGGCCCACGAGAAGGTACGCCCACGCGCCGGACAGCGACATCAGCGCGACAACTCCGAGCAAGCCGGCCGGGAGCAACCAGGGCAGCATCCAAGTGCACGGATTCCGCCGGCGGACTCGCGGGGAAAGCCCGCGACGAAACTGGTCTCTGCCTGACCCAGCCGGGCTCATGAATTGATCATCCCGCGGGACGCCCGCTTCGTCAACCGCCTGCGCACCCCAATCGTACCCTGGGGCGAAGGCTCAGTGCGTGATCCTCCGCCGCAGGCGCCGCGACAGCAGTCCAACGGTGCCATGGGTGCCGCTGGCGAGCCCTGTCACTCCGAGCACGGTCACGAAAATACCGACGACGAGAGCCAAATCGGCCAGCAGCGCCGGCCAGCGTCGCTCGAGCAGCTCCCGAATCCGTCGCAGGATCGATGTGGCCTGGTCGGGTGCGACCAGGACGATGGCGATCATCAAGATCAGCGCCAGGACGAAGACCAGGTTGTATGGCGCGATGAGGATCAACTGGCGCGCCGCGTCCAACCCCGAGCCGACGATCGCGGCGATCACGGCGAAGTAAGGAAATGCGGTTGGAAGCTCGATCCGAGCGATCGTGACTCCGAGCACCGCGGCCGACTTGCCCTCCGACGGCGGGCGGAAACGGTGGCGACGAGCGAGGCCGCGCGACGCGTCTTCCCTTTACATCGTCCGTAGGTACCGTGCGAACTCGAAGTCGGTCACGTCGCGCTTGATCCATTCATCGAAGGCATCAAGTTCTGCCCGCCGGCTGGCGACGTAGACGTCTACGAATAGGTCGCCGAAGTGGGCACGCGCGGCCGATGAGCCCTCAAAGGCGGAGATCGAGTCCGCCAGGGTTCGCGGGAGCAACACGACGGCTTCCGGATCCGGTTCGCCTTCGCATGCGGGCATCAGTTCCATACCGCCGTCGATTCCGTCAAGTCCCGACGCGAGCGCCGCGGCAACGGTCAGGTGAGGGCTGGCGTCCGCGCCCGGGACGCGAAGCTCAAGGCGCAAATGCTCGGAAGTGGGGCCGGTGACGGCGCGTACCGCGCACATCCGGTTTTCATAGCCCCAGGTCACGTCTTCCGGTGACCAGGCGGTGCGATCCATGCGCCGGTACGAGTTGATCGTCGGCCGGGACAGCAAATGCCACTCGGCCAAACGCGCGAGTTGGCCCGCAAGGTATTGCTTCGCGAGAGTCGATAGCTCGCCTTCTTGCGCCGCTGCAAATGCGTTTTGATCGTCCCGCCACAGGCTTTGGTGTAGATGCCCTCCGTTAGCGGTCTCGGCCCCGACGGGTTGGCTGCGCGCCATGAACGTGACGACGAGTCCGTGCTCCAGGCACAGTTCCACCAAGCAGTCTCGAGCGCGCGCGGCCGCATCCGCCGCCTCCAGTGCGGGCCCGGGCGCGAGCGAGAACTCGATCATGCCACGGCCGTATTCGGTGTGGGCGTCGGTGATTTTGGCTCCGATGCCGGCCGCCCGTCGCATGAACTCCGTCAGCAACGTCTGCAAGTTTCCGTGGCGGCGCATGTCAAAGTTGCCGATACCACCTCCGAACTGCTCCCACTTGCGAAATCCCGCCGCCTCCAGCGTCCCGGTGGTTACTTCATACAGCACGCACTCGTATTCGAAGGCGAACGCCGGCTGCAGGCCCTGGTCGGCGGCGCGCGCCTCCTGGCGCGCGACCAAGGCGCGTGGATCGAGAGGGCAGGACCGGCCATCCTTGAGGTACGTGTTCAGCATCACCGCGCGAACCCCTGGACGCCAGGGAATCTCTACCAGAGTGTCGGGGTCAAGCAGCGCGACGATATTCGGCCAGCCATTCTCAGCTCTCGCCAGTTCGGTCTCGATCACCGGGATCCCCACCGGATCGCCATCGCCATCGGTGAGCCCGTAGAGGATGGCGTTGAACCCTTCCGGCCTCAGCATCCGGCTCCCACGACTCAGCTTTGCCCTCAACATCCCGGACAGCAAGGGGAACTGGACAACGAGCAGTCCCTGATCCAGCGGCTCTACGCCTTCCTCGAGCAGACGCGACAGCGTCTCTCGTCGGCGGTCAATATCTGCTGTGAGGTCACTCATTCAATTCTGGCTACAGCGCTAACTCTGGACCGCGCCACCCAATGCCCGCACAAACGCCGCGCGCACGGCTTCCCGGTCCCAGGGTCCCGGTTCAACTGGGATCCAGCCGCGGAGCGCGGCCTGAACCAGCTCATCAACATGTACTTCCTCCCCACCCAGCTCGCGCAAGCTGGGGCAGCCCAGCGAGGTCAAGAGATCCCGAACCCCGCGGACCGCCCGGGAGCCGTCGGGCTCCCGCGCGGACGGTACGCCCAGCGCATCGGCGATCCGCTCGAAGCGCTCCGGCACGTACTGTCGCTCGTGCTCCATCGCCTCGGGCAGCATCAGTCCCACGCTCAGCCCGTGCGGAATCTTCAGGACGACGCCGACGGCGTGGCCGAGTGAATGGTCGGTGCCGGCCTCCGACACGTTCATGGCGAGACCCGCCAGCAGGCTTGCGCAGGCGATCTCGTTGCGAGCGCCGACGTCCGACCCGTCGAATACGACTGCTTGGAGCGACCGAGACACGAGCCGCAGTGCCTCCAGCGCAATCCCATCCCCGACCGGCGTGTGGGTCCTGGCGGTAATCGCGCCGATCGCTTGAGCGAGTACGTCGAGTCCGCCGGCGAGGGTCGGATCGCGGGGAAGCGTGTGAGTCAGGTCCGGGTCGACAATCGACGCGTAAGCGCGGTTGTGCGGGCCCACCGCGGCCAGCTTGATCCCGATGTCGTGGTCGATGAACACCGCCCCTCCGGTGACTTCGCTACCCGTTCCGGCGGTGGTGGGAATCGTGATGAGCGGTGTCTGCAAGGGTGGCACGGGCCGCTCCTCAACCGGCCATCCGTAGTCCCTGATCGAGCGGCCCGACTCGCTGACCAGACGTGCCCCCTTCGCCGTGTCAAGAGTAGACCCGCCCCCGATGGCGATTATGACGTCAGGACGAGCGTCGTTGACGTACGCGCCAGCGGCATCTATCGACGCCACGGTGGGCTCGCCGTGACGCACATAGGTTATCTCGACCGATGCGAGCAGGCGATCGGTGATGGATCCGACGTCGCGCAAGGCGGGATCGACGAACGCAATTGGACGCCGCGCGCGCAGCTGGTCCAGGATCACCTCGAGTTCAGCGAAGCGTCCCGAGCCAAAGCTGATTCGCACCGGGAGATGGTTCGTGAACGGCTCGACACCGAGCATCAGTTGACACTACAGACGGTATGGTCTAATGTCAAGACCAAGCTGGCTCGATGTTGACGACCCGCGTTTCTACTTACTTGCGCTCCTCGACCAGTCGTCCTGTGACTCTTCCAGCGCGGGCCGAAAGACCCATGCTCGGAGAGTCAGCAGTCAAGAGCGTCGCCGATCACGTCCGCTCCGCGATCCACCGGGGAGATCTCAGCCCCGGAGACCGCCTCCCGGCCGAACGTCAGATGGCCAACCAACTCGGCATTGCGCGAATGACGCTGCGCGCGGCGCTTCGGAAGCTGCAGGATGAGGGCTACGTGACGACGACCCAGCAAGGCTCACTGGGTGGGACATTTGTCACCGAGCTATACGCCCCCACGAAGCGTTGGGAGCGCGGGATGGTGCTACGTCCTGACGCCATCGACGAGATACTGGACTATCGTGTCGTCCTCGAGCGGGGAGCCAGTTCTCTTGCCGCTGAGCACCGGCGAGCTCAGGACCTGACCGCGATGCGGCGGACCATTCGAGCGATGTCCGCCGCCCGCGACCTAGCCGATTACCGCAGGGAAGATTCCGCGTTTCACGAAGCTTTGAGCACGGCCGCGCGGAATCGCCGTCTCGCCGAGGCCATCCAGGACACGCGAGGTGCTCTATTCCTCCCGATGGATGCGCTCCGTTTCGACCTCGTCATGGAGACCGTCGAGGAGCATCGCGCAATTTGTGACGCGATCGCCGCCCGCGATGGTGCACTCGCCGCCGATCTTGCCCAGGCACATATCGAAAGCACCCGCCGACAGATCCAGCGTGTGCTTGATTCCGATCGTTAGCTACTTCTCGTCAGGCTCCTCGTACCAGCGCACCCGTTCGCCGACGCGTGATCTCACGCACCACTTGGTCGACTTCGGCTGCCCGTCGATCGCGCTGTCGTCGTCGCCCGTAACCTCGTAGGCCATTAGCAGCATCGCGACGTCCGTCACGTCCTTCTCGGTCAGCCGCGCGATTTGCAGCTTGGTCAGCATCAGGTCGGACAGCAGCAGCGCGCGGCTCCCCCGACGGTCGGCCTCCTCGAGCGCCAGCGGAACCACGTGGCACATCTCGAACTCCTCACCGAACACGTCGACGTCGCGACCGCGGCTCGGGTCGACGAACACCAGCCGGGTACGTCCGTTCATCGCGTTGAACTCGACGTTCTCGACGTAGCCATTGGCCTGCATCAGGTCGACGATATCGCCGCACGCGCGCGTGAAGCCGGCGCGGATCGCCGCTGGAATCCGCTCGGCGACCGCCAGGCCGCCTAGCAGCCGCGCCTCAATCCCGGCGTCCCACGCCGCGGCGAGCAGGCGGCGGGCCTCGAGCTCGATGTCCGCCTCGGTCATCAGCGCGCTAGCCGTTGACGAACTGATGGCTCAGCACCTTTCCCGAGGCGATCGTGACGATCGCGCCGACGAGTCTGCCCTTCGCGTATTCGCTGCCCGGGTTCAGGCACTGCGTGCGGCCGATGGCCACGCGTCCGCCGCCCTCGTGGACGTGGCCACGCCGCGGCGCGTATAGCGTTGTGCCGATCGTGTCAAGCGGCGGATGTCCGCGGCATCGTGACGGCGCACGACGGAACGCACCTGCGAGCGGGCTAGTCCGCGGGCGAACCGAAACCAGCGTCGCCGGGTGGCGCCCCGTCGGTTCGGGCGCATTCGCCGGCGCCGACGGCCGTTACTCCTTGGTACCGGCCGGCTTGCCCTTCGAGGAGATGGTTACGAAAGATACGCCGACCGGCGTATGGAGCGTGAGGTGGGTTTGCGATCTCATGTGTGGCAAACCACGCAGAACGCGGGCGCCGGGCCGCTGACCGGCGACTCTGCAAAGCCGTCACGGCCGGTGGCGTCACCCGGTTACATCGCGGCGCGGAAACGCCGTTGCGCTTTGACCTCGAGGCACGGGGCCAGGGAACCGATCCGTCGCCCTCTCGATAGGAGGCAACATGTCAATCAAGCGGGGATATGTGCCGTTGAAACACAGTGAGCGGCGGCCCCGCCGGGGCGCACGGTTGCTCGGACCGGCAGACCCGGACGAGGAATTGTCGGTCAGCGTCCGTGTGCGGCGCCGTGGCGACGGACCGGCGCTGCCGACCGTCGTCCCGCGAGGGCGCGGCGTGCTTTCCAGGCAAGCGTTCGCGGACCGTTTCGGCGCATCCGACCGCGATCTGGAACAGGTCGCAGCGTTCGGTCGGTCGCACGGGATGGCGGTCACGGAGCTGAGCGTCCCGCGTCGCACCGTGGTGCTGTCCGGTACGGTCCAGCAGGCAAGCCGCGCATTTGCCGTCGAGCTCGCCCGCTACGAAACCGAGGAAGAGGCGTACCGGGGCCGGGACGGAATGGTCCACGTCCCGGCGCACCTAGCCCCGATCATCGAAGGCGTCTTCGGGTTAGACAACCGCCGGATGGCGCGGCGGGTCGGCGCGATGGCACAGCCGGGGCAGACGGTCAGCCTGCTCACCCCGCCACAGGTCGCGGCGTTGTACGACTTCCCGACCGGGAGCAACGGTGCCGGACAGACCATCGGCCTGATCGAGTTTCTCGGCGGGTACCAGTTGAGCGATGCCAACGCATTTTTCGGAAGTCTCGGGCTTCCGACTCCACACCTGACCGCGGTCGAGGTTGACGGCGAACCGAACCTCCCAGGGGACCCGGACGCCGATAGCGAGGTGGAGCTCGACCTCGAGGTGGCGGGCGCGATCGCGCCCGGCGCCAGCATCACGCTCTACTTCACTCCCTGGACCGAGCAGGGATGGGTCGACGTCATCACCACGGCCGTCCATGACACGACGAACGCCCCCTCCGTTCTCTCGATCAGCTGGGGCTGGGCTGAGAACGAGAGCGCGGGGGACGTCGCGTGGTCGCCCGCAGCCGTGGAGGCGGTGAGCACCACGTTCTGGGAGGCGGCGCAGCTGGGAATCACCGTGTTCGCGGCGTCCGGCGATAACGGCAGTGACTGCAAAATCGGTGACCGCAGGGCGCACGTGAATTACCCCACCTCCGACCCGTTCGTCACCGCGTGCGGGGGCACGACGATCTCGAACGTGTCCGGTTCGTCGTTCACCGAGACCACATGGCCCGGGACTGGGGGCGGCGTCAGCTACCTCTTCGATCCTCCGCCATGGCAGGCTTGGGCGGGGGTGCCGGCGTCGGTGAACGGTGACGGCCGCCTCGGTCGTGGGGTTCCGGACATCGCCGGCAACGCCGACCCGAACAGCGGGTACACGGTGGTCGTGGACGGCTTAACGGGGGCCGGCGGGGGCACGAGCGCCGTCGCGCCGCTGTACGCCGGGCTGGTGGCATTGCTCAACGCCGCCCTCGGAGAACCGGTGGGCTATCTGAATCCGATCCTCTACACGTTCGCTGAGGGCTACGTATTCAGCGACATCAGCGACGGGATCAGCAATGCGTCTGCCGGCGCACCGGGTTACAACTCCGGGCCCGGATGGGACGCGTGCACCGGTCTGGGGAGGATCAATGGCAATGCATTGCTCCTGTCACTGCGCGGGCTCGGCCTGCCGCCGGCGGTGGCCCAGTTGACGCAGGACACGTTCTACATGGCGTGGAAGGGCATGGAGTTCGACGACACGATCTGGTGGTCGACCTTCGACGGCACGAACTGGGCGCCGCAACAGCGCGTTCCGAGCGTCTTGACGAGCAGCGGCGTCGCTCTGGCGGAGCTCAACGGAAGGCTGTTCATGGCCTGGAAGGGCAGCTTCGAAGGCGCCGCTCCGTTCGACGAGCGGATCTTCTGGACGACGTTTGACGGCAAAAGCTGGGCGCCGCAGCGACAGGTCCCCGATGTATGGACGAGCGCCGGACCACAGCTCGCGGCGCTCGGTGACGAGTTGTACATGGTATGGAAGGGCGAATACACCGACGAGAGTCTCTGGTGGACAAGCTTCGACGGCAAGCAATGGGCGCCGCAGCAGGTCATTCCCGGCGTCGGCACCAGCATCGGGGCCGGCGTGGCGGCCTTCCAGGACCTTCTCTTTGCCGCCTGGAAGGGCATCGACGGCGACCCCCGTTTGTGGTGGTCGAGCTTCGATGGATCCACCTGGGCGCCGCAGCGCCAGATACCAGAGGTGGCAAGCAGTCACGGTCCGTCGCTGTGCGTCTACAACGGGTGGCTATACGCGGGGTGGAAGGGTTGGTTCGACGACCCGGGGATCTACTGGTCGAGCTTCGACGGCACCAGCTGGACTCCCCAGGTTCAGATTCCCGATGTCGGCACCAGCGTCGGGCCGAGCCTGATCGCATTCGACGATGCTCTCTACGCGGTATGGAAGGGTGAATACGGCGATCAGAGCATCTACTGGTCGAGCTTCGACGGCGGGATCTGGGCCCCGCAACAGAGCCTTCCGAACGTGGGCACAAGCCCCGACCTGTAATCGCCGGCTTCAACCGCCATCGGGCGCTGCGTCGTGTCGCGGCGAGCGGAACTCATCCATTGTCATTAAGTGACAACGATTCGGCCGACGTTCGCGGGCGATGACGCCGCCGCCGCCCGCCCCGGTCCAACCAAGACCACGGATCGCGGGCGACGATGGTTGGAGGTACGAACGATCCCATTCCGGTTCAAAGGGTGCGACATGTGAACCGATTCCGATCGTTCGGGGACATCGTCATTTGTCGACCGTAAGCAGATTGGTCGCTTTCCACACCGGGGCTAGCGCTGAACTATGTCAATTTTCCTCCACCTGTCGGCGGGAAATTGCCATAGTTCGCCCTCCGGTGCTCAATTTCGTCCACGCGCGCCTCTATTACCCCCTTGGCTCGGCCGATACTGCAGACCAACTAAGGTCACGACACCAGGCTTGCCCACCCGCTTGGGCGGGGCGGAAACGCCGCCGGATACGACAGGGTCGTCAGCCGTTGCTAATGTAGGGCCGCGAGCCAGAGCAAATCATCGTTTTCGATGATCTCGGGCTCGTGTTTTTGTATTCGTTGAAAGGAGGATCGCCCACGCCCAACACCAGCGTGCTCCCGACATCGGGATGACAGCACGCCTGCTGGACGATGAAACCCAACCCTTGGAGGTATTTCGACATGAAACGGTTCACACTGATGGCGAGCGCCACGGTTGCCGCTGTGGTCCCCGCGGCCGCGGCCGCGAAACCGCCCAGTTCGCCCCACGTCCGCGCTTATCAGCGAGACTACCAGCGCGTCGCTCACGTATTCGGGCGCCGCGCTCCCGGTCGCAACATCGTCAAATACACTGTAACGGCGCGTGGCCCCGCGACCGACACGGATGTGGTGTCGTCATTGGCAGTGCTCGAACGGATGCTCGCGCCACCGCCACCGCCACCGCCCGTCACATCCACGGCCGCGCAAGGCTCGCAGACCACAGGTTCAACGCAGGCCGTCGCGGCGGCGCCGACGTCGAGTACGGCCGGCGCGAGCGGGGTACCCGCGTGCGCGTCGGAGTCTGGCACCAACTACTCGACAGGCCCTGAGAACACCAACCCGTCGTCGGGGGCGACCGGGCGCTACCAGATCCTGCCCAGCACAGCCGCCAGCTATGGCTGCAGCCTCAGCACTCCAGCTGGCCAGGACGCGTGCGCTCAGACGATCTACAGCCACCAGGGCGCCAGCGCCTGGGTCGGCTGCGGCGGATAGCACCATCACCACGCGGCTGCTCGCGCGCGTGTCGCATCGCGCGCGAGCGCCCGTCGCCCGTTTGCGGCGGGGTAGATCGCGGACAGCTGATCCTTACGGGAGGCGGGGAGCGGGAATTTTGACTGGTCCGCTGTTCTGGACCAGGATGTTCCCCGCTTCGCTCGAGAGCTGGAGCTCGTAGTACTGGGGCAGGACGACGTTGGCGTCGACGATGGTCCCCGAGCTCGGGAGATCGATGTCCATGGTGCCGGTCAGTTGCAGCCCGTCCATGAAGCTGAACGAAGTCTGTTGCGCCGAGGCGTTCCAGTTGATCACCGGAGTGTTTCCATGGCCGAAGTACAGCGGGTCGGACAACTCGCCGGCATCCTGGAACTGCGAATTGCTCAAGGTCAAGGAAAACTGGACATTCGAGTTCGAGATCTGTGGCCCGAATAGGTTGAAGCTGACCGAGTATCCGATCGCGGATCCGAGCAGCGACGGACTGGTGTCGAGGTACAACGTGGAGCGGCCAAAGCTCCCCAACAAGTGGTCGTCCGCGCCGCGTGCGAGCTTGCGCAGCTCGACGTTGTTGGTCGCCTGCAGACGTCTGGCGCTGAACACCAAGGTGTGGGCGGCGCGGTTGAAGGTGGGCCGGCTCAGCCCCAGCAGCGTCACATCTCGCTTCGCCGGCGCGCGACTGAGAAACAGCGCGGCATTCGCCCGCGAGGCGCCGAACGATGTCGGCCACGACCCAAGGAAGGCGGAGAGCCGCACCGCAGCGCCGAGCCGGCCGCCCCGATCGGCGATCGCGGTGACGATCGTCTTGGGGTCGTGGAGCACCAGCTTCAAGCCGGCCTTGGTTCGCTCCAGCGAGCCCGTCTTGCTCTCGAGCAAATACAACGTTCGCTGCGAGGTTGCGCTCGCTGTGTCCGACGCAGCCGCGGGAGCGGCCTCCACCAGCATCGCCGAGCAAGCGAGAGCGAGGGCCGAAGCCAGGAACGCAAGCAGCAATTGGCGCAAGCGGCGCACGGCCAGCCAGGATACTAACTTCACCGTCGTCCTATGCCGACGCGCCGGCCTTGTCCACCCCGTGAGCCGTGGCGGCCATCTCGAGGCGTGGCTGACCGCAGATCCAGACCACCACGGGCCAGAGCTGCGTACGGGGCCGCACCGCTCGGACCGTACCGAAGAAGCGTTCGAAGTCGTGCCGCCGAATCCTCGTGTACTGCACTATGAGCATGATCCCGTCTGGCTTCAGTGCCGAGACGACGCGAGCCAGCATGGCGTCGCGCGCCCCCTGGCCTATGCCCGCGAGCGGCAACTCGCAGGCGACCACGTCCACCTCATGCGGGCCGACGTAGTCCAACAGACGCTCGGCTCGGTCGTTGATGACCGTCAGTCGCGGGTCCGAGATGCGCTGTTGCAGAACCTTCGCCAAGTCCGACGAAATCTCGAAGGCAAGCAAGCGAGACTGACCACCGATTCGCTTAACGAGCTGCTCCGTGAACGGCCCGGTGCCGGCCCCGAGCTCGACCACACATGACGCGTCGGCGAGATTGACCGTGTCCAGCGCCGCCCGAATCGTCCGCGGTGAGGTCTCGATGACCGAGGCGACGCGAACGGGATCCTTGAGAAACGCCCGAATGAAGGCGGTGCGACGCTCGATCACGGCGCCGCCTCGCGAACTGGTGGGATCCGGTGCCGCGAACCGTGTAGCTTCATGCCACCAACAGACCGAGCAACGGCGTTTATCCCCAGCGCAACAAATTGTCGTCCCAATGTTTCCCCGCCGTCTACGAACCTGTCTCGCCACGCACTATAACAACGCCGCTAGAGGTGGGCTCCGCGCTAGTCGCTGCCGGTGCATCGCCGGGGCCAACCGTGGTAGAAGCTCTGGATGTTGCGAAGAACCATTCCATTTAAACGTGCAAAATCTGTGCAAGCAGACGTCACGCCCCGCGAGTGGACTATTGGTCCAGACCTAATCCTCGCGAACGACGGAGTTACCTCGCCGCCGTGGCCAGTGGAGGGGTACGGTTGACCGTAGACGCAGACTGGGGTTTCGCCGGGCTTGCGCGCGGCGCGCCGTGGTGGGTGCCCGTGGCCGGCGCGCTCGGCATATCGTCGGCGGCGCTCGCGGCCGTCGCGCACGACCGTAGCCCTCGATACCGGGCCGCAGCGATGCTGGTGGCCGTGACCGGCGGTGCGGTGTGTGCGTTCTTTCGCGACCCCCAGCGCGAGCCCGGAGAAGGAACGGTCCTGGCCGCGGCCGACGGCGTCGTCTCGGCGGTGGAGCGCGAGCCGGACGGGTGCGTGCGCGTTGCGACGGTCATGGGCTTGCGCAACGTTCACGTCAACCGGGCGCCGATCGACGGCATCGTGCGCGAGCTGCGCCGTCAATCAGGGGGCTACGTGCCCGCCTTCCGCAAGGACTCGCACCGCAACGAGCGGATCGAGTGGACGATCGAGACCTCGCTGGGGGACCTGCGCTTGGTGCAAATCGCGGGCGCGGTGGCCCGCCGCATCGTCACCTACCGCGACGCCGACGAGCGGATCGAGCGGGGGGAGCGAATCGGCATGATCCGCTTCGGCTCGCGCGTCGACGTCACGCTGCCGCCGGGTATCGAACCCGGCGTCACCGTAGGGCAGCGCGTCCGGGCGGCTCGGACGCGGCTCGACCGCGCCGACCCACCCGGCTAGGCAGTCGGGCGCCGGGCTTTCACCCTTCCGTCACTGACAGATAACCCTCTATGCCGGTTTGATGTTCTGGTTGAGGCGGAAGAAGTTGGTCGGGTCGTACCGCGCCTTGAGATTCTGCGGACGTGTGAACATTTCGGTTTCGTGGACGGATCGGACGGCTACGTGTTCCTCGTAGGCGAGAAAGTTCACGTATCGCGCGCGCGGGTGGTGAAGGGCTCCATGGCCTCGGAAGCGCCGCGAACCCAGGCGCAGTTTGCCTCGTCGTCAAGCTGGAGCGCCAATAGTTGCGCGATCCGCGCGGGCGCTTGCGTCGAACATCCCTTGGATCGCCGCGTACGGCATCGGACCCAGCACATCGACGGCTGGGCGCCGCTCGCGCAGCGGGGCGACATCGGCCGCGGCGCCGCCTCGGGATCGAGGTTGAAAGCACGCGACCGCGCAGAACGGCCTGCCTTGCAATTCGGGTGGAATGAACGGTTTCCGGCGGCGCGTAGATAAATGCCGCGAGCGTGCACAGCTCGTCAGGTGTATCCCGGACCCAATCGCGCAGAACCGGAGGACGTCACCCGCCGCCTCAGCCGGCCAGCCCACCAGGCCCCCAGGTACATCGGGCGTCCCGGGACACCGCACGATCACCGCCGGACGGCGGTCGATCATCCCATTCCAGACGCTCCGCGCCTCGTGATAGCCGGAGTCGCCCGGCAACACCACCTTCCCTTGCAGCACGCCGCGAAGCTCATCGACCGATCAAACGCAAGCCGGGCCACCGGAGCGGACCCCCGTAAGCTCGGAGCACCGGCGAGAATCTTTACCATTGCGAAAGTTCTTTGGAGTAGTGTTTTTCGACTGTCATTCGCGCAGCGGGACCGTACCGTTACGCGTAGATAGCACCGAGGGAGAGGACGAGGCCGGCTGCAGAGTCGGGAGTTGCGATGGTCGAGCGATGCTTGGCAACGCGACGGGTCCTGCGGCTACGGGAACGAGGTGGCCGTCTCGCCCGTGGGGAGCGGTGCCGCAAAGCTCGACCCGGGGTCCGCTCGTTCGTCGCTTACGTCCGCGACTTTCACGCCGACGTCCTCCGAGACTTCGCCCTGGTGGGCTCTGTGTTGGTGGTTCTGGGGGCGGTCGGAGTCGGCGCGCTCCCCGCGTCGGCGGCGGCCGAGACGGTCTACGCGTTTCCGATCCCTGGTAGCCGCTACAACCGGCCAGGGACGCAGATTGCCTTCCGCGGCATTTCGCCCGCGGCGCTTGGACCGGTCGCCGTCGTGGGGTCGCTGAGCGGCGTGCACGCCGGGCGGATCGAGGCCGACGCTGACGGCGACGGGGCTAGCTTCCTGCCCGATAAGCCGTTCGCGCCGACTGAAATGGTGACCGTCACCACCCGCCTGAACGTTTTCGGCAGTCGGCGGGGCAAGTTCACTTTCGCGATCGCAAACATCGCGCCACCGTTCAAGACCGGGGCGCTCACCGCGACACCGGGCCCGGTCGATTCTTTCCAGTCACGCCCCGACTTGCGGCCGGCGTCGGTCGTCATTACCAAGAATAAGGCGCCGGCTTCGGAAGGCGATATCTTCTTGGCGCCCCAAACCGGACCGGTACAGGATGGTCCGATGATTCTTGACCCGCATGGGCACCTGGTGTGGTTTCTCCCTTACCCGTTGAAGGACAACGTGTTTGTCAACGACTTCCGGGTAGAGGATCTCCACGGCCAGCCCGTGTTGACCTGGTGGCAGGGGGTCAGAGATACGCCGTTTGGACAGAGCCGGGGTGTGGGCGTCATCTACAACCGCAAGTATCAACGGATCGCGAGCGTGAGCGCGGCTGATGGCGTGGACGCGGGTTCGCACGAGTTCCTCATCACGCCTCAGGATGATGCCTTCATCACCGCCACCTCGCCGGTATACCTCCCGGTGAGCCGAGAAGAGACGCTCGACTCAGTAGTCCAGGAGATAGACATTAAGACCGGGCTCGTGCTGTTCGAGTGGAGTGCCCTCGACCACGTGCCGCTGCGCGACTCGTACATTTCGCCTACGTCGCCCGGATTGCCGGTGTTCGACCCCTTCCACATCAATTCGATCTCCGTCGCTTCCGACGGGGACCTGCTGGTGTCGATGCGCAACACGTGGGCCGTGTATCTGATCGATCACCGAACCGGGAGGATACTGTGGACGCTTGGTGGCAAGGACTCGAGCTTCCGGATGGGCCCGGGAACCCGCACCGCGTTTCAGCACGACGTCACGCTGCAACCGGACGGGACGGTGACGATGTTCGACAACGGCGGGGGCCTTCCGTTCGTGCACTCGCAATCGCGGGGCGTACACGAGCGACTTGACCTGGCCACCAAGAAGGCGACCCTGATTGCCCAGTACGAGCACTCCCCGCCACTGCTTTCACCGGTGGAGGGAAGCATCCAGTTACTACCGGACGGAGACGCCTTCGTCGGCTGGGGCGCGGTCAAGTTCTTCTCGGAGTACAACGCTTCGGGCCAGCAGATCTTCGACGCCCACTTCAGCGCTCCGGTCGCGAGTTATCGTGCGTACCGTTTCAACTGGAGTGGGGAGCCGACGACCAAACCGGCGCTCGCGGTCTCGCCGCGCCGCGGCGGCTCGAGTACGGCGTATGCGAGCTGGAACGGGGCGACGGACGTGTCCTCGTGGCGGGTGCTGGCCGGGTCAGGATCTAAGTCGCTCGCCCCCGTTGGGAGCGCTGCCAAGAGCGCGTTTGAGACCAGGATCCGTGCGGATAGCGATGGCCCGTATTTCGCGGTTCAGGCGCTGGCGGTCAACGGTCAGGTGCTCGCGACCTCGAACGTCGCCGTGGTCAGGAAACGATGAGGGCTTGAGGGCTTGGGCCCGTCACGCGCCGACCGAGTTCAGCCACTCCGCGAAGGTCGGACCGCCCAGCTTCGCGTGGGGGCCGGGAAGGAGCACGCCGGACTCGTTCGCGTCGCCGTCGATCGGGTCACTCACGCCCTCGATGCGGAGCGACTCGCCGCGCCGGCTGACCAGCAGCTTGGCCATTTCGACGAGGCTTTCCTCGCGCGGGCCCGCGACCTCGAGCGTCTGGCCCGGCGCCGACTTCGCGTCGACGGCCAGCTCGGCCAGCGCCTCGGCGACGGTGCGGGCCGCGACTAGTTGCGTCCGCATCTCAGGGACGTAGGCGACGTCTCCCCGCGTACCCCACTGCACCAGCTGCTCCACGAACTCATGGAACTGCGCTGCGCGGAGCACCCGAGCCGGGACCGGGCCGGCCAGCATGGCCCGCTCGTGCGCTACCTTGGCCAGGCTGTACCCGCCCCGCAGCCGGTCGGTGTTGATGATCGAGACGACGATGATCCGCTGCACCCCCGCGTGGTGACCGGCGTCTTGCAGATTCTTGGTCGCGGTGGTGAAGAACTCGGTGGCCGCCTCCCGCTCGGGCGACGGTCCGGTGGCGGTGTCGACGATGCACTCGACGCCCACCAGCGCCTCGGCCAACCCAGCGCCCGTGATCACATCAACACCGTGAGTGCGCGCGATCCGAACGACCTCGTGACCGCGCTCGGTGAGCACGTCGACGACGTGATGGCCGACCCGTCCGGTAGCGCCAGCAACGGCGATCCTCTTCGTTGACGACATGTTCTGCCTCCTAAGTGACATGGGTTCTGCGTCGTTGCACCCCGTTGACCCGCACCGATCCTCGGACGTGACACGTCTCGAGCGCGGCGGCCAGCGGCGCGGGGCGCCCCCGCCGTAACCGCGCGGGACACATATACGCCGACGGCGTATGGACGGTGATCGCACATTGCGATCTCATGTCCGGAAACCACTCAACGGGGGAAAGCATGGAGACGGTAGAGCAGGCAGCGGAGAAGGCGCTTTCGCATTTCGCGTCCCGGCGCAGGCAACGACCACGCCGCTGGCTGGCGACCTCGGTCGCGACCGCCGTGGTATTCCTGGCCTTGGTCGCCCAGCCGTCGGTCGCCGGCGCCGTGCTTCTCGGCTCGAACCTGACGCGCCAGGTCGGGATCATCCCGTTCACCGGCGACGTGTTCACGATCTCCTCGGCCGGGAACCTGATCCCGGTCAGCCTCAGCTCGACTCCCGCGTCGGCCCCGCTGTTCAACCTGGCCGGAGACCCGCTCAACCTCACCTTCGGCCAGTGGACCTCGGCGACAGCGACGTCGTACGCTTGGACCGTCACCTACAAGGGGACGACGTATACGCGGTTCCTGATCGGAATGCGCGGCCTGGTCCCGAACGGCGTGTACTCGCTGTTCTACCGAACCTTCGGCCCCGACTCCAACAACGCCTTCTGCCCGAACGTCGAACCGCAGGTCGCCCTGACCGCTGCGTTCCCCCGATTGCAGAAGCCCGACTCCTCCTCGTTCCGCGCCGATCGGTCCGGCAGAGCGCTGTTCTTCGGCAGCGTCGCCCAGAACCTGCTGGCCGCCCAGCAACTCCAGGAAGACGTGATCTACCACTTCAACGGACAGACCTACGGACCGGTCGCCAACCAGGCCGAGTCCAACGGCCCCGTCGCGAGCGAGGGCGGGCTGTGCCGGTCGAGCTACGGGATCGACGCGATGCGCCAATTCCTGATCATCCAGAAGTGACGACGCTCAACCCGTGCCGGCCGCCCGCGCGCGGATCGCCGCCCGCGCACCGCGGAGCCTCAGGGTCGACTTGCTGTACGAACGCGCGGCAGCTGCGGTCGCTGGCGGGCCGATTCACCGCCCCCGTGTTCCCAGGCGATGAGCTCGTGGTCGAGGCGTGGCTCGCCGATCGTGAGGGGATCGCGACCGTCCGCAACGACGACCGCCCCCTCCTCGGTCCGGCGATCGCCTCGTTCGTGTCGCGCGCGAAGTCGCGCTAGGCGTACGGCCGGCCGGCCTTCACACAACCTTTAGGCCCTCGGGCCCGCCTGCACGTTTTCTTCACAGCGGCGGAACCACAATCGATCCTGGACCACTCGGAAAAGGAGTTGAAACCAATGTCTACGACAGCCATTCGGGCCAGAATCGTTCACCGCGGAAAGCCCCACGACGCGACCGGGGTCCGGCGGGCGGTGCGGCTCCATCTCAAGGTCGCCGTCAAACGGGACGCGCTCAACGCGGAGCTCGCCGCGGGTGCTCCGGCGGCGCTATCGCCCGAGCTGGCGCTGCGCGCGTCCCAGCTGACCAGTGAGCGCTGCCGCCGCGAGCTCGCCCGGACCTGGCGCCGGACGGTCCGCGAGGCGCACCGCCCGGGTATCGGCCGGCAGGCCACCTCGATCATTCGCCGCGGCGCGGTGATCGATGCCGAGCCGGCGATCGAATCGCTCGTCGCGCGCCTGAGCGACGGCGCTCCGGTCGCCGTGCAGGGCATGGCGATGCTCGAGCGACTGCTGAGCGACGGCGCATCGATTCCGCTCTATAACGCGACCGAGCCGGGCACGCTGCGGCGACGGGTCCGCGTCGCCACCGAAGCGCTCGACCCCGAGCTGACCAAGCTTCCCGTCGCCGCCTAGTCCTCTCCCCAACCCCGGCGCGGGCGTCCGTCGTGGCGCCCGCGCCGCGCGTTGCGCAATGACGCGGCTCTAGATGACGGGACGTATCACCTTGCGCTCACGCGCTTTGCGCGCGGCGCGGCGACGGATGAGCGTGCCGAGCTTGCGCTCGCCCGTCCTGAGCGCCGACTTCAGGTAGGCACGCTCCTTCGCGACGAGCTTCATGGTCGCGGCGGTCGTCCTCGCCTTGGCGGCGGTCTTCTTCGCCCTGGCGACGCTCGCCCTCGCGACAAAACTCTGCGTGATGGGGTAATTCGCGCTCTGCACCGTGGTGCTGAACGACGCGTCGAAGCAGTGGCCGCCGTTATCGGGGGTCTTGTAATCGTCGAGGAGGCAGTCCAGACCCTTCACAGGAGCAGTCGGCGCCGCGTAGCCGGGCGCGAATCCGAGGAACGGCGCGAACCCGCGGATCACCGGAATGTTCGCGGACTGGACGCAGACGATAATCGTCAGGACGCACACCGACTCTTGGTCGGCCGCCGCGGCCACGCCGACCAGCGGGGCTCCGTTCGTGAGCGTCACGTCGACCGACAGGTTCGGCGTGATCGTCCCGCCATCGCTGACCCCGCCCGCCGTGGTGGTCACGCAGTCGACTTTGGGAATGCTGACCGTCTGCCCGTCCACGCTGAGACTGCAGGTGGAGGCCGGGTCGTAGACGCCGAAGATGATCGGGTCCCAGGTGTCGGTCCCCGCGCTGAGCACCGAGAGCTGGCTCAGGCTCGCCTGGACGGTCGCCGTGGGCGGGACGACCGTCACGCTCTGGCTGATCACGTCGGCGGCCTGCGCGGCCGGCGTCCTGACGACCTGGTTGAACGGGTCGATGGTCGCCGTCGCGGTGAACGTTGCCGTGGCGAAATAATCAACGTTGAAGGTCAGCGTGCGGCTCTCGCCCACGTTCAGTCCGTTGACGAACTGGTAGCGCGCCGCGCCACCGGACTGCTGGACAAGTTTCACCGCAAACGGACCGGTGGCGATGGGTCCGTCGTTGACTACGCCGACCGAAGCGGTGGCCTGCACGCCGCGGACGGGCGAGGCGGGGTTGAAGGTAATCGTGGGCTGGGTGAAGACCAGGTCGATCTGCGCCGGTTGCACGACGACGTTGAGAACCGCCTCGTCGTTCGACGTGTTGACGTCGTGGACGCCCCCCAGAGTCTGGACCTCGCCGACGCTGCGGAAGTTGCCGGGCTGCGGGTAGGTGAATGAGAAAACGACGTCCGTCGATGCTCCGGGGCCTAGCGAGGCCACGTCCCGCGAGAGCGTATGCACGCTGGGCACGATCAGACCGAGCGCGTCGGGGTTCCATGACGTCTTGAACGTGCCCGACGGACTGTTGCCGAGATTCTCCACCGTCACCGTCACCGTCGCGGCCGCCCCCTGAGTGGGCGACGAGGGGTTGATCGAGAGGCCGGTGACGGCCAGGTCGACCGTCGCGGCAGGGATCGTGAACTTCGTCGACGCGGTGTTGTCGCTCTTCGTGACCTCCTTGACGAGGTCGGTGCTGTCGAGCGTCACTTTGCCGTTGTAGGTGCCGGCCGCGAGGAACTTGTAGCTGAAGGTCAGCACCTGTGACTGGCCGACGGCCAATCCGTTGACCTGCTGGGACTCGGCCCGCGCCAGGGAAGACGGCTTCCACGTGACGAGGAAGTTTCCGGCGGCAGCGTTGCCGTCGTTGATCACGGTGACCGAAAGGGTCGACTCGCTACCCGCGGGCGCAGGGTTGACTTGGATCCCGTCGGTCGCTACCGCCAAATTGGGCAGGTCGGGCTCCACCACCGTCTTGAGTGTCGCCGTGTTGCTCTCCGCCAAGTGGCTTGTCGCGTCGATGAGCACGGCCTTACCGGTCACCGTGCCCGTGAACGGGAACGTGAAGGTGATCGTCACGGTCGTCGAATCGCCGGGGCCAAGTCCGGACACGTCCTGCGTCAGCGGCGTAGCCAGGGCGTAGGGCGTCCACTGGACATCGAAGGGTCCGGCGGGCGCGTTGCCGCTGTTGGCGATCGCGAAGCTCGCGGTCACGGGTTCTCCCACGACCACGGCTCCGGTCGGGCCGGGCGCGATTGAGAAATTGGTTATGGCCAGACTGACCTTGGCCGCGGCAACGGTAACCGGAGCGATCGCGAGGTCGTTGGCATAGTTGGTTTCGGAAACCGCGCGGTCCGCGTTGACTTGGACGACCGTCTGGAAGTTACCCGCGGTCTCGAACGTGTACGGCAGGTCGAGCGTCGTCGAGGCGCCGGCGTCCAAGCCGCTGATCGAATCGGACGCTACCACCGGCCCGGTGGAACTGGTGCTGAACTGGACCAGAAAGCCTCCGGCCGCGCACGAGCCCGCATTGGAGACTGTTATGTCAACCGAGGCCGGCCGTCCCGCCACGGGTGATGTCGGCGAGAAGGTCACGTTGGGAATCTGAAGGTCCGCACACGGTGTGGCGGCTGCAGACGCTCGGCTCGCGTATACCCAACACGTCAGGATCAAAGCGAGCGCGATGATTCCAGCCCGAAGTAAGTTTCGCGGCGCGCCGCCGCGCAGCCCAAACCGTCTAGTAACAGGCACTGACCACATAGAAATACCCCCGCCGCCGGAAGGACGCTCAATCGCCATGGTTACCTTCCCACGCGGCCGTGTCCGTGTCAAGGCCTCCGGTTGTCGGTAACGAGACTGCACTACTTACCCCAAAGTTAACTAAACCTCACATCGACGGGCCGTCGAAGCGAGTCCCACCGACGGCAGACCGGGCGGGAGACACTCCGCGCGATCGGGAGTGAATGTTCGGCAGTGCAGGGTGGCTCCCGCCCATCGGCGCTCATCGATGGCAACGAGGTCGTCGATCGCCGAGGCATGGATTTCCGTGAGACGTTTCATACGAATCCACGCACACGCGGCGCAACGACCCCGCCTGCGAGCTCACTTGCCGCCCACCAGCCCACTGTCTACGCGGCCCGGCTTGGCCGCTAACGGGGCCGCGACCGCACCAGAGCCGCACCGCCGGCGCGGCGAGGTTCTGCGACGCGGGCGTTCTACCCTGAAGGGATGAGCAAGACGTGGGTCCTACATACAGAGACCAAGGGCACCGGCGCCCAGATGGTCCCGCTCGAGAGCACAAAGAAGAGCTCGTCGACCGTCGAGCCGGTGTTGGTAGCGCGGAAACCGCGCCGGCCCAAGGAAGCTGAGGCACCCAAGCCCCGACCACCGCGCAGGTTCAAGGTCGTCGACGTCATGACCCGGGAAATCCTCGCCGACGACGCGCTGGCGCGCGAAGCGATAGAGGTTCTCGGAGATGTTGGCAGCGTCGTCGACGTGAACGTCTACGTGTGGCAGGAAGAGCGCGCGCGCTGGCGCATGCTGACCTTCGCCGAGCGCAAGACGATGTGGGAGCTGGCGCAGGAGCCGGCTGCCGAGCGGGCCCCCGCCCACTCGTAGGCCTGGGTCGCGCGGGGCCTCCCGGGAGGTCCACTAGCCGGGGAGAGCGAACTGGACGCGAGCGATTCGCTCCGCGTGGGGGGCAAGCAGGGCACGGAGGCGATTGTGCTCGGCATCGCCGTCGTAGGCGCGGTAGGCCGTCTGGTCCTCGAAGTCGGCGACGATGGCGAAGCTCCAATTGCCCTCGCGGAGGCCGAGATCATCGCCCAGCGTGTAGCTGATCGTGCCCGGGCAACCGAGGTGGCGGAAGCCATCCTGGATGCCGGCAACCGCCGCGCGATCAGCGTCGGCTTTGAGCTCGACGAGGACGACGTTTCGGACCATGGCGGCCGATCCTACCGATAGCCCGTGCGGGCGCTCGGCGAGTGCCGCGTGGACGGTGTCGGCAATCTCGACAGAATGCTGGCTATCCCGCTCCAATGCCGCCGATTCCTTTCCGGCTACCGAGTGACCGAACGTGGTCGCCGGCGACAGTGGCGCATGGATGACTCCGTTTCTCACCGCGGTTGGTTATAGTGAGTGACGAGACGAAGTTTGTGAATTGGGGGGTGACGCAGTGGGCGCTCAATCCATCGCCGTTGCCGAGAACGCCGGTCGGGGGGGTTACCGTTGGCAGACGGCTTTGGCACCGTTCGCGACCCCAGACGTGCGAGCGGCCATGCGGGCCATCGCACTGTCGCTGCCTCCCTACTTCGCCCTCGTGGCCGCGATGTTCCTGCTGGTGAACGTGTCATACCCGCTGGTCCTCGTGCTCGCGGTGCCCGCCGGCGGCTTCCTGATCCGGATCTTTCTGGTCATGCACGACTGCGCGCATGGCTCGTTCTTCCCCTGGCGCGCGGCGAATCGATGGGTCGGACGCGTGTTCGCGTTGTTGACCTTCCAATCCTTCCGCAATTGGCAGTACTACCACCTCGCCCATCACAGGACGGGCAGCGATTTGACCGCGGAAGGAATCGGTGACCTCGAGATGCTCACGGTCGAGCAGTTCAACGCGGCCTCGCGGGCGAAGCGACTCACCTATCGGCTCACGCACAACCCGCTGGTCGTGCTGGGCCTGGGTGGCCTTTGGAACAACCTGATCGAACCGAGGTTCATCTTCCGGTCCGCCCCGCGATCGGTGCGGCGCGGCCGATTGGCCACCGACCTCGCGCTGGCCGTGGTGCTCGTGGCCGCCGGACTGCTCCTCGGCTGGTGGCAGCTGTTCGTGGTCATGTTCCCCGTCTATTGGGTCGCGGCGATCATCGGTGTCTGGTTGTTCTGGGTTCAGCATCGGTTCGAAGGCGCGTACTGGGACGTGCCGCCCGACTGGAACTTCGAGGATGCCGCCCTCGCGGGCAGCTCGCACCTAGAGTTGCCGGGAATCCTTCGCTTCTTCACGCTGAACGCGGGAAATCACCACGTGCATCATCTGAACCCGCGCATCCCGAGCTACAAACTCCGACTTGCCAATGACGCCAATGAGTTCCTGAGGAGGGTTGAGCCGATCCATTTCCGGGATGGACTTCGGGCGCTGCGCCTGAGCCTGTACGACTCCAAGGCTCGTCGCCTGGTCACCTTCGCCGACGCGCGACGACTGCGCACCGCCCAGCCTCAGTAGTCGTCAGGGGTCGGCTGGGCCTCGTCGCAACGAGAAAGTGCGGCGCGCTAGTGTGGCGTCCCGCCGCCGGGGCACGACCGGCGGTTTGCCTTGGCCGGCGAGCTCGTGAGGATCGATGTTGGAAGGGCGGTGAAGCCGAATGGGCGTCGCGCTAGGTGTGGTTACGGCCGTCGCCGCCTCGGTGCTCTTCAGCCTGGGATTCGTCCTCCAGGCCGTCGAGGCCCGGGAGCTCCCGGACGAGCACGCGCTCAGCTTGGCCCTGCTGATCCGACTGGTCCGTCGGCCGCGGTGGGTCATCGGGCTGGTACTGAGCCTGGTGGGGTTCGCGCTCCACGTCTCGGCGTTGCGGCTGGCTCCTCTTGCCGTTGTGCAGCCCGCGCTGACCGGCGGCCTGGTCGTATTACTCGTGGCTGGATCGCGGGCCACGCATCAGCCGGTGCGGGCGAGGGACGTGGTGGCGGTCGTCGCAATCTCGATCGGCGTGATCATCGCGGCGATCACGGCCTCCCCGGTGTCGACGCATTCCGCGAGCCCCATCCAACTGTGCATCGCGCTGCTACCGCTCGCCGCCGTTGCCCTCCTGCCGTACCTGCTGCGCCGCCGAGGGCAGACGAGCCAAACGCGGCTGAGCCTGGTCGCGGCCCTGGGGGCGGGCGCGGCGTACTCGTTCACCGGGCTGACCACCAAGCTGGTCAGCGACCGCTTCGCCGCCGGCGATCTCGCCGCGACGCTGTGGTGGCTGCTGGTCACAGCCTCGATGGGCTGGACCGCACTGCTCGATCAGACGTCGGCGCTGCAGCAGCTCGACGCCAAGCGGGTAGGCGTCATTGTCTACGTGGCACCGGTCGTCATCCCGACGGTGCTGTCGGCGCTGATCCTGGGTGGCCGATGGGCATCGTCTCCCGCGAACGGCGTGGCGCTCGGTGTGGCGCTGGTGATCGTCTGCGCTGGAGCCGGCGCGCTCGCTTCCTCGGAGGCGGTTGTAGAAGCGGAGACCGGCGGCCCATGAACAGGCCCGATGGGATTTACCCGAGCGCCAACCCCGGGCGGGACCCCGCCCGCCACCGCGTGAGCAGTCCCTCCCGATCGAGCAGCTCCACCGCCTCGCGACCGGCGCGCAGGCCTCGGTCGCGCATCAGGTCGAGCTGGTGGAAGTCGAACGTGGACACCCCGGAACGGTCGGGTGAGATCAGCAGATCGGCGTGCTTGCGTGCCTCGATCTGGGAGTCCTTGATGCCCAGCGAGATCACCATGCTGATGTTCTCCGCGATCGTCGGCACTTGCCTCTCCACGCCAAGTTCGCGATCACTGGGCTCGGACACGTCGGAAGCGATGACCGGACCCTCGGCATCCATTGCCATGGTCTGGACGGGAAGGTTGTCGATAATGCCGCCGTCGACGAGCAGACGGTCTTTCCAGGGGACCGCGGGGGCAAATACGGGAAGCGCGACGCTGGCGCCGATGGCAACTGACGTCGGACCCCGCCGGTGGATGATCAACGATGCGCTGATGACGTCTACGGTGACAGCGAAGAACGAGCGGGGAAGCGCCTCGATACGCTCGGGGAACAGCCGTTCCAGCATCGCCGTCACCCTGCGGCCGCGGATCAGTGAGTGACGCGGAAAGCCGTAGTCGGCCAGCGGATTGCGGCGAATCCATTCCTCGTAGCAGACGGCGTCTATCTCGTCCGGCAGGCGACCCTGGGCCAGCAGTCCACCGACGAACGCCCCCATGCTCACCCCGCCCACCCGATCGATCCCGATCCCGGCTTCGTGCAGCGCCTGCAGAACACCGATGTGCGCAAACCCGCGGGCACCGCCGCCGGAGAGGACGACGCCTAGCGAGCGGCCGCACAGCCGTCGCGCCATGCTGGCCACGGCGCCGTCCCGATCGACCGCTGGGAGCCGGTAGCTCGTTCGCGCGTCGACCTCGTCGAGCAGTGCCTCCACCAACGGTGAATCGCCAATTCCACACAGCGCGACGTCGCACCGCCTCGGCGCGGTCCGGCGGACGGGATGATCCGGTCCGGGGACCTCATCCACGGCCACTACGACTCTATCCGCATGCCGGATGCACGCCGCCGACCACGGGTCTGGCTCGTCCAACCGTCCGGCTACGAGGAGCACCGTCACCCCAGAGCGTTCGGCGCGGGCGATCACCTCGTTGAGCTGGTCCGGTCCGCTCAGGTCGTGCGCATGCACGATGTCGGTTGGCGCACACCGGGTAAGCGCCTCGCTGAGCTCGCTGGCGAGCGGCCGCGGTGAAGAGGTCAAACCCGCGAGGGCGATCGCGGCCGGGACCCCCGGACCGGGATTGCTGGCCGGTCGACTGGCCTGGAGTTGACGGCCGAGCGAAGTGACGATCGCACGCAGCGCAGCGAGATCTCGGTTCACCAGCGAGTCGATGTCGGCGGCGGGGATCCGCAGCAGGATGCTGTCCCGAACCGCCCTCACCGAGGCTGATCGCGGCGTGCTTGACAGCACGCCCAACTCGCCGATCACGTCGCCGCGGCGTATGTCGCGGATCACCTCGAGCTCCTCCGCGCCAGCGGCCAGTAACACCTGGAGATGACCGGCCTGCACCACGTACACCGCGTCCGCCGCATCTCCGCGATGGAACAACCAGGCGTCGGCCTCGAGGCTGATCGTGGCCGCCGACGCCTCGAGCCGGGCCCGTATGTCGGCTGGGATGTTGGCCAGGAAGGCGGTGCCCGACAACGCGTCAGGCCCAGCACCACCACTGTCACGTCCTTGCTGATGATTAAGCAACGGCGGGAACATCGAGCCACCGACGTCGTCGTCGATTTCGACGGTCGGCGCCTCGGGCGGTCGAATTGGACGCAGGAACGGCGTCGCCGCGACCGCGGCGGCGGTTAAGACCACGCTGAACAGCCACACGTCGCGAAACGCGCCGACGCTGGTCTGACTGCCGATGATTGTCACGGCCACCGCCACGCCGATGACCGTGCCCAGCTCTCGAACGAGCGTGCTGAATCCCGTGGCGGCCGCGTACCGCTCGCGAGCCGCCGCCCCCATCGCGGCCTCGCTCAGGACCGGGAACGCGAGCCCGACCCCCAGCGCCCACGTACACGATGCCGGGAAGTAGACGCCCAGCCAGTCCGGATGCTCTGTGATCCCGAACACGAGCTGGAGCTGACCCAGGGCGATCAGCGCACCCCCGGCCGTCAGCAGCCATCTGAGATCGATGTGGCGAGCGAACCTGCCCACGCCGAGGGAGGCGACTACGGCGATGAATGGAGCCGGCGTGAAGGCCAGACCGGCTTGGAGCGGGGTCATGCCCCACACGATCATGAGCAGCAGGAGATTGGCGAGGGAGGCCGCCCCGAAGGCGATGATGGCCGCCGCCGACACGGTCTGGATGGCGGCGAAATTCGGTGCCTTCAACAGCTCGACGTCCACCACCGGCGTGGGCTGCGCCAGGCACCGGCGGCCGAACGCCACCAGCCCCGCGACCGCCGCCGCCGCGATCACGATGACCGCCGGATCGGTCCAACCGTCGGTGCCGGCCTGGATGAACGCGAACGTCAGCGCGGCCACGGATGCCGCGAGCAGCAGTGCCCCCGGCAGATCGGGCAGGCTGCGGCTTCCCGGCGCGCGGCTCTCGGTCAACCGCCGGCGGCTTGACCACAACAGCGCGACGCCCACGGGAAGGTTGATCACAAACGCCAGTCGCCAGTTCCAGGCGCCGATGAGCAGGCCACCAAGCGCTGGTCCGACCCCGGCCGCCAGGGCAAACGTCGCGCTCCACACACTGACGGCGTGGGTGCGGGCCGGGCCGGGATGTGCCTCCACGGCCAGCGCAAGCGACGCGGGCACCAAGGTCGCCGCCGCGATTCCCTGCGCGGTGCGGGCAGCGATCAGAATCCCTACCGTGGGCGCCGCGGCGCAGACCGCCGAGGTGAGCGTGAACCCGGCGACGCTGACCGTGAACATCTTGCGTCGCCCCATCAAGTCGACGAGCCGCCCAGCGGGTACGACGAACGCCGCTAGCGCGATGCCGTAGGCATTGAACACCCACGACAACTCGCCGAGCGTGCTGCCGTGGAACGACTGCAGCATGTTGGGGAACGCGATGCCCACCACGGTCGAGTCGAGCGCCGCCATGAACACTCCCGCGCAGGTGATGGCGAGCACGATGCCGGGGGCGCTTCTGTGCCGGGGTTGCTCGCGCGCCACCACAGCGGACTCGTCCCGAACCCCGTCGAAGGCAACGAGCGCTTGACGGTTACTTGTCACAATCGCGCCCCACTTCCCCTTTTAATTGTGCATCTTACGTCCTGACGCCTCGACACGCCAGCTGGCCTCGGTTACGATCGGCCCTCGAGATCAATTCAGGGGTAAGAGGATGGTATGACGCCAGCCGAGGCGCGGAACACCTGGGCAGGTCAGGGGCATCCCAGAAACGGGTCAGAGCGGTGCTGCTGAAACGGATGTCGATCGCCGATGGTTTGACCATCGCGAACGGCCTCTGCGGCCTCGCCGCGATCATCGTCGCGCTCAGCGGCACCCAGGTACTCGGTACCCACGGTCACGCCTTGAGCCAAGCTCGGTTCCTCACCTGCGCGGCCTTAATCGTGGCCGGAGGAATAATCGACCTCTTCGACGGCGTGGTCGCCCGACAACGAGGCACCAGCGGGCTCGGCACCCAGCTCGACGCGATGAGCGACATCCTCACCTTCGCCGTCGCGCCGACGGCCGTCCTGATCGCCAGCTCGGTCGACCAGCCGACCGCTTATCGCGCCATGACGATCGTTGCCGCCGCACTGTTCGTGACCGCCGCGATGCTCCGCCTGGCGCGACACGCCACCGACACCGCCGGGCACGCAACGAGCTTCTGCGGACTGCCGGTACCCCCCGCTTCCCTCGCCACCCTGGCAGTCATACACATCCAGCCCGGACCGCTTTTCACCCTCCTCACCGTCATTCTCCTCGCCTGCCTAATGATCTCAGAACTTCCCTATCCTCACCCAAACTTACCAGGACTGGTTGCACTCACCCTTTACCTCACCATCACCTTCGTCGCCCTGGCAACGAACCTCATCTCTCACCGCGTCGTCCTGGCCCTCGCCCTCGCCATCATCCTCGTGCCCGTGGTCGTCAGCGCCCTGAAACGACACAGCTACCTTGCCACTGTCAATCCAACCAACACCCCCCAAGACCCAGGCATAACCCTCATCACGGTTGCCAACACCTCGGCGGCGGCATTCCCACCGGAACTGTCAAAGAGGTAATTCGTCCGCCGCAGCGCCGTCGATCTAGGTCTGTCGCTGCTCCCGTTCCCGGCCTTGATGGCAGCGATGTTCGCGCTGGTTTACGTGTCGTACCCGCTTGTGTTGCTGCTCAGCATCCCGGCGGCAGGCTTCCTGCAGCGCACCTTCCTGGTGATGCACGACTGTACGCACGGATCGTTCATGCCGACCAAGAGGGGCAACCTGTGGGTCGGCCGGCTCTGTGGTTTCATGGCGTTGCAGTCGTTCCAGACTTGGAGACACGAGCACGTGATTCACCATGCGGCAGGCGGCGACCTGTCGTCGGATGGGGTCGGAGACTTGTTCATGTTCACCGTCGAGGACTACTTCGAGCAGAGCCGTCGGCGTCGCCTGCGCTACCGGATCATCCGCCAACCGTTCGTCGTGCTCGGCATCGGCGGGACATGGAGCAACGTGATCAAGCCACCGTTGATCTTTCCTTCGGACCCGATCCACCTCCGCCGTAGCGAGGTCCTGACGAACGTCGCGCTGGCCGCCGCACTGCTGACCGCGGGGCAGCTGCTCGGCCGGGGGAAGCTCGCGCTGGTAATGATCCCCGCTTACTGGCTCGCCGCGGTCGGTGGCGCCTGGCTGATCTGGGTGCAGCACCGTTTCGAGGGGGCGCAATGGCGCCCGAGATCAGACGGGGCCTGGGCCGACGCAGCGCTGGCGGCGAGTTCGCACCTGCAGCTCCCGAAGCCGCTCCAGTTCTTCACCGCGAACGTCGGCCTACATCACGTCCATCACCTGAACCCCCACATCCCCAACTACAACCTGCCCCGAGCAAACGACGAGAACCCGTTTCTCCGCGACGTACCTACGGTCTCGCTCTGGAATGGCCTGCGCTCCATGTCCCTCGCGCTCCATGACCCGGCGTCGGGTCGGCTCGTCAGCTTCCGCGAAGGCCGGCGCCTCTGGAATCGGCGACGCGGCCGGACACCGAGCGCCGGCGAGAAGCCGTAGCCGACCCGGACGCGCCGCCCAGCGCGATCTCCACGGACGTCGTTAGTGTGGAGGCAATCCTGGCCTACCTCGAATGAATTCCACGGGAGACGACGACATGACCGCTACCTCAGTCGACCAGCGATCGCTTGACGGGGCCGAGCTGTTCATCGACGGCGAGTGGCAGAGCACGGACGAGAGCACGCCGGACATCGATCCGAGCACCGGAAAGGAGCTCGGACGCGTCGCTCGAGGCACCCAGGGCGATGTGGATCGCGCGGTCGCGGCGGCGCGTCGCGCGTTCACGCCGTTTGCCGCCATGCCGGCGGTGGCGCGCGGTCGGATCCTGGCCCGGGCAGCTGACGAGCTCGAGGGCGATGTCGATGCCTTTGCGGAGCTCATGGCGCGGGAGATGGGCAAGCCGATCACCGAGGCCCGCGGCGAATGCCTCCGCACCTCGGCGATCCTGCGCTACTACGCCGGCGAGGCCCATCGCCCGATCGGCGAGCACTTCGCGTCGGATAGCGGCACGACTTGGTTGTTCACGCGGCGCGAGCCGGTCGGAGTGGTCGGCATCGTCACGCCGTGGAACTTCCCGGCGGCGATCCCGGCTTGGAAGATTGCTCCGGCGCTCGTGTTCGGCAACACCGTGGTGGCGAAGCTCGCCAGCGACGCGCCGTTGACTGGCCTTCGCCTCGTCAGCGCGCTGTCGAACGCCGGGCTGCCCGCGGGCGTGCTCAACGTCGTGCTCGGGCCCGGCGGAGAGGTGGGCACCGCTCTCGTCGAGCATCGCGACGTCGCCGCGGTCTCGTTCACCGGATCCACCGAGGTCGGCCGTTCGGTGATCGCGCGGGGAGCTGCGGCGGGCAAGAAGATCCAGACCGAGATGGGCGGGCACAATCCCGTCCTGATCCGCGGCGACGCCGACCTCGCCCAGGCGGTGGGCGCGGTCGCGCTCGGAGCGTTTGCGTCGGCGGGCCAGAAGTGCACCGCGACCCGCCGGGTGTACGTCGCCGAGCCGCTCTACGACGGGTTCGTCGCCGGGCTCGCGGACCGCGCAAATGCCCTGCAGATCGGGCCGGCGGTACACCCGGAGACGCAGATGGGGCCGCTGGCGGGGGCATCCCATCTCGACGAGGTCCTGGCCGCCGTGGAACAGACGGCCGAGAACGCCGAGCTGGTCGCTGGTGGGCATCGCATCCGCGACGCCGCGCTCGCCGACGGCTCCTTCCTGGCACCGACCGTGTTCGCGGGCGTCGATCCCGGGGCCATGCTCGCGACTCAGGAGGTCTTTGGCCCCGTCGTCGCCGTGTGGCCGATGCGAAACGACGACGAGCTCATATCGCTGGCCAACCGGACGGTCTACGGGCTCTCGGCGGCGATCTTCACCAGAGACCTCAACTGGGCGCGTACCTTCGTCGAGCAGGTGCGGGCAGGGATCGTCCACATCAATTCACAGACCGCCGGGGCCGAGCCGCACGTCCCCTTCGGCGGTATGGGCGCCAGCTCGTACGGACCGCACGAGCAGGGACGCAGCGCGATGGACTTCTACACCCAGGACAAGACCATCTATCTCGACGGGGTGACGAGCTAGTCGCGCTAGCTACAGCGAGCCGGGTTCCCCGGAAGGCGAGCGCCGACGACTACCATCTGCGGCGATGGAGTCGAGAAGCAGCAGGCGCGGGTTCTTCCGGCACCTGGCTCGCGAGGTCGGGGATCGACTCACGCGGCTGGGCGAAGAGGGGACCTTCGACATCGGGGTCCCGGGCGAACAGCTGAGCGAACAGTGGTCGGGCGAGTTCCACAAACCGCTGGCCGTCCCGGCGCCACCGGCTCGTGGTCGGGTGACGATCGACGACCTGCTCGCTCTCGCCGATAGGGTCGGGTTGGGCGAGCGACTCGCAGATGTGCGGGCGCTCGCGCGCCACAGTATCCGTCTGACCCTGCCTGACCCCGCCGCGGGAACGCAGGAGGGGACGTCGTTGTTGGGTCACGCCGATGTCTGGCCGGCCGATCTTCCGCTTGTCGCGGGGGCGGATAAGCCCGTTTGCCTGGCGCGCATCGATCTGGCGCAGGCGGCCGCCGCCCTGGGGGCCGACAACCCTCTGCCGCCGCGGGGAGTGATGTGGTGTTTCGCGCCCCCGAGTGCGGCGTATGGGATGCAGAGCGCCGACGAGGGAGAGCGCGCGGTGATCGTGCATGTGGGCGAGGCGCCACTACCCGCGGCGACTCCGCCCCTCGGCCACCAGACGCCGGAGGGAGCGCGAGCGGTTGAACTGTCGATCGAGCTCCAGCTGCCGCGCGTGTGGTCGGCGCCCGTCCAGGCGCTCGACCTCGACGGGTCCGAGCACGAGGCATGGGAGCAGCTGCGCCGGCAGCTGGCCGATCGCCAGGGGGTCGAGCTGCACGACAGCGCGACGGACCTCGAGTCGCTCCATCGGTTGCTCGGATATCCGGACGAGCGGCGGGGCGACATGCCGCTGGCCTGCGAGCTGCTCGACCGCGGCCATGTCCTCGGCGACGACCCGCCGTATGCGCATCCGAATGCGGCCGAGGTTGAATCGGACGTTGGTCGCTGGCGGCTGCTGCTTCAGCTGACCGTGGACGATGAGATCGGCTGGTCGTGGGGGGCGTGGTGTGACCGGCTGTACGTCTGGATCGACGAGCAAGCCTTGGCCGACCATGACTTCAGCCGCGTGCGTGGAATCGCTCAGTAGGGGCCCGTCACGCGTAAGGGTTCGCTCCGACCGGTGCGGGGTTGATGACATCGGTGTCCCAGGTCACGCCCTGATCGACGCTGATCGGTAGGGCTTCCAAGTTGGAGTCAGTCGTGATCGCGATCACACACCGCCGGCTGGCGCCGACGTAGGTGGTCATGAGATCGACGTCGGTCGCGACGCACCATGCGCGATCGGCTGGCCACCAGAGGCTCGGGCTCTGCTCCCAGGGCCAGCGCTCCACCGAGGTTGTGGCGGCCGCCAACGGTCCGGAGAACAGGATCATCGACCGGTGCTCCAGCTCGAGCTTTGGAAACTGGACCGGGTCGAACGGAAGCGCGCCAAAGCCCTCCCAGACCGCGAACCAGCACTGATCGGGGGTGGCGGTGTGCTCGCCGAGGAGGGTCGCGAGCCGCTCGATCTCGGGACGGGGCAGCGATCCCTCGCGGGGCTCCTCGTCCCAAACCGGCGGTTGGGTTTCGCCGTGAAGGTATTGCCAGGACCCGGTGATCGAGATCCATTCCATCGCCGGATGCGCCAGCCGTTCGTTCGCCGCGGCGACGTGCGACCACCGGACCGCCTCGTCGCCTCGGTGCGCGGGATGGAACACGCGCGCGTACGCCTCGAACGACGCCGGGACCAACGATGAGACGCCCGTGCCGAACTGGTCAACGCCGGCGACGATCCAATCGCCCGCACTCGGGTCCGTCTGGAGAACCAACTCGCCGATCCGGACCGGCTCCGCCACGCCCGGAGTATCGCGCCTGGCGAACCCCCAAAGCGGCGTCGCCTGCGCTCAAGAGAGCATGTTGGTGCGATGCGCGGCTCTGAGAATGATCCGCGTCTCGGTCACCGCGGCCCCGCCATCGCCTCTGATCGCGCGGAGCGTCTCGTCGAGGTCATCCGTGGTCGAGCAGGCGACCCGCACGTGGTAGTCGAAGCGACCGGTGACGAACGCGACCTCCCGCACCGCGGGCAGAGCGAGCACAAACGATTCGAACACGTCCGAAGTCGTGGTCGGGAGCAGCCGCACGTCGATGAAGGCCTCGAGCGACCGCCCCACGTTGGCCGGCTCGACCACGGCGGTGAAGCGGGCGATCACCCCGGTGCGTTCAAGACGGCGCACCCGATCGGCGGCGCCGTGAGGGCTGAGTCCAACCTCCTTGCCGAGATCGGCGAAGGAGATTCTTCCGTTCTGGACGAGGCGGCTGAGGATTCGGTAGTCAGTTTCGTCTAATGCCGTTGATACCACCGTATATCTCCGATTTGCTTGTCGATTTGAGCGGCACTGAGCATTATCACTCTCAAGACCACGAGACAGGAGAGACGACGATGCGGATTGGCGTGCCGACCGAGATCAAGACCGACGAATACCGGGTCGCGCTCACGCCCGCCGGCATCCGGGAGCTGGTCGGCGCCGGCCACGAAGTACTCATCCAGAGCGGCGCCGGCGAGGGCTCGGCGATCGGCGACGCGGACTACGTCGCTCAGGGCGCCGCGATCGCGGCCGACGCCGATGCCGTGTTCTCCGGCGCCGAGCTGATCGTCAAGGTGAAGGAACCGCAGCCGGCCGAGGTCGCGATGCTCGAGCCGCACCACGTCCTGTTCACCTACCTTCATCTGGCGCCCGCCGCCGAGCTGACCCAGGGCCTGCGTGACTCCGGCGCGACCTGCATCGCTTACGAGACGGTGACCGACGCGGGCGGCCGCCTCCCGTTGCTCGCGCCGATGAGCGAGATCGCCGGGAAGATCGCGACGCAGGCGGGCGCATTCATGCTCGAGAAGCCGCTCGGTGGGCGTGGGCTGCTGCTCGGTGGCGTGGCCGGCGTGGCCGCCGGCAAGGTGATGATCATCGGCGGCGGCGTGGTCGGTCTGACGGCGGCGCAGATCGCGATCGGGATGGGCGCCGAGACCTACATCTTCGACCGTTCGATCGACCGCCTACGCGAGCTCGACCTGAGGCTGGGCGGACAGTGTTCGACCGTGTTCTCCACGACGCTCAGCATCGAGCAGATGCTCCCCGAGGTCGACCTGGTGATCGGCGCGGTGCTCGTCCACGGCGCCAAGGCACCGCGCGTGATCTCCCGCCCACAGCTGGCGTTGATGAAGCGACACGCCGTGCTCGTCGACGTCTCGATCGATCAGGGCGGCTGCTTCGAGACCTCGCGCCCGACCACTCACACCGACCCGACCTACGAGGTGGACGGGGTGACCCACTACTGCGTGGCCAACATGCCCGGCGCGGTTCCGATCACCTCGACCTACGCGCTCACGAACGCGACGATGCCGTACGTCGTCAAGCTCGCCAACCACGGCGTCCATGCGGCCCTGGCCTCCGATCCCGGCTTCCTCAACGGGCTGAACGTCGCGGCCGGAGAGGTGACCTACGCGCCGGTCGCGCGCGACCAGGGCATCGAGTACACGCCCGCCGAAGAAGCGCTCGACAGCGCGGCAGTCCCAGCCTGATATCGGCGAGACGGGACCGCCCGCTAAGTAAGGTGCTCGGCGGAAATGGCACCGGACTACCGCCGCCACAGCCTCTGGCTTGACACCCTTGCGGCGCCCTTCGTGCCGCGGGCGCCGCTCCAACACGACGTGGCGGCCGACGTCGTGGTCGTGGGCGCGGGGTTCATCGGCCTGTGGACGGCCTACTGTCTGGCCCGGGCCGAGCCGGCGCTCGAGATCGTCGTAGTGGAGGCCGAGATCGCGGGTTTCGGGGCGGCTGGGCGCAACGCGGGATTCGTTTCGGCCGGCATTGCCGGACAGGCCCAGGCCTACCTCTCGCGTTGTGGTTGGGAAGGCATCCGCCGCGCCGAGCGGGCGATGATCGAGGGCATCGACTACGTCGGCAAGGTCGTGGCGGAAGAGGGGATCGAGTGCGGTTGGACGAAGGGCGGCTCGCTGCGGATCGCCACCAGCCCGGCACAGCTCGAGCGCCTACGCGCGGGTATCGAAAGCCGGCGCCGCCGTGGTCTGGACGAGTCCGACGTGGATCTACTCGGTGCGACGGAGGTGGCTGCACGCGTGAAGATCGCCGGCCTGATCGGCGGCGCGTTCACGCCGCACTGCGCGAGAGTCCACCCCGCGCGACTGGTGCGGGGACTCGCCGAGGCGTGTGAGCGGCGCGGCGTGCGGATCTTCGAGCGCTCGCGCGCCATCCGGATCGACTCGGGACGGGTCCAGTGCGCCCCGAGTGACGGACACGCCGCAGCTGTCGCGCGGGCGCCGATCGTCGTGCAGGCGACCGAGGCGTTCACGGTGGACCTGCCGGGCTATCACCGCGACTACCTGCCCGTGTTCTCGCATATGGTCGCGACCGAGCCGCTCGACGACGTCACTTGGGCGGCGATCGGCTGGGAGAAGTGTGAGACGGTAGCCGACCAGCGCCATCTGTTCACCTACGCGCAGCGGACGGTCGATGGACGGATCGCGCTCGGAGGTCGCGGAGCCCGGTACCGCGTCGGCAGCTCTATCCGGGCCGTCGACGAGCGCTCGCCGGAGGTGCACGCCGAGCTCGAGCGGACGCTACGCGCGTGGTTTCCCGCCGCTGCCGGAAGCGCCATCACGCATCGGTGGGGAGGTGTATTCGCCGTGCCGCGCGACTGGAGCATGTCGATCAAGCTCGATCGCGCCACGGGGATCGCGCGCGCCGGTGGGCTCGCGGGTCACGGCTTGGTCGCGGCCAGCATCTGTGGCCGGACGCTCGCCGATCTGATTCTCGAACGCGAGAGCGAGCTGACGTCGCTGCCGTGGGTCGACCACGACAGCCGCCAGTGGGAGATCGAGCCCGCGCGGGTGGTGGCCCAGCGGTTGATCACCGCGGTGTTGGCGAGCGCCGACCGCGTCGAAGACGCCGGGCGAGGGCCCGCCGGTCGCGTGCGCCTGGTCGGTCGCTTCGCCCCGAACCGCTGAGCGGCGACGGCGGGATAGACTGAGCGCCTCGAACTGCCGGCGGGACTGAGAGTGAGGTGGCCCACGTGATTCTGTGCGCAGTGGACGATTCTGCAGCAGCCGAACGGGTCGTCGACACGGGGCGTTGGCTCGCCGAGGGACTCCAGACGCCACTGGTCGTCGTGCACGTCTCGGAGGATCCAGACGGTGCGGACGAGGTGGTGGGCCGAGTCCGGGCTCGGCTGAACGGCGGCGACGCCGACGTGCGTGTGCTGCCCGGCTCGCCCGCCGAAGCGATCCGCGAGGCCGTTGATGAGCATGATCCGGAGCTCGTAGTCGTCGGTTCGCGCGGTCACGGACCGCTGCGGTCGACGCTCACGGGGAGCGTCTCGCGGGATCTCGCCTCCACCTCGCGGTCTCCGGTGGTGGTCGTGCCATCGGGTGAGAACTGGGCGGCCGACGCGGGCGATGGTGGCGCGGAGCCCAGCGTCGTGTGCGGGGTCGACGGGTCCGACGAAGCGCTGGCCGGGGTCAGGTTTGCCCACCGCCTGGCCACACGACTCGGGTCCCGGCTGGTGGTGGTTCACGCCCGGCAGAACGTGCGCTCGGTCCTCTCCTATCCGGGAGCTCGCTCCGAGACGCCGCCCGTGACCGGCCAGGAGGACGCGGTCCGGCAGCAGGTCGACGAGGTCATCCAGCTAGCCTCCGAAGCGACCGGCGGCAGCGCGGTGACCGTCGTCGAGTCGGGCCCGCCCGACGAGGTGCTCGAGTCGGTGGCCGACCGTGAGGCGGGGCGGCTGATCGTGATCGCGGCCCGCGGTCTGGGCGGAATCCGCTCTGCGCTGCTTGGCTCGGTCGCCGCGAAGCTGACGGCAAGCTCCGCCCGCCCGGTGGTCGTGCTTTCGGACGCCGCGCTGGCCGTGTAGCTCTGGCGCCGTTTCATGGCTGGGGTATCTGGTCGCCGGCGCTGGCCGGAGCAAGCGACGCATCGGGGTCGTCGGGGAGCTCACCGGGCGCGGGCGGCGGCGCGTCGGATTGGGGTGGCTTGGCGCGCTGGTGGGGCAGGCGGCCGGCGCGGCGAGCCTGCTCGGTAAGCAGGTACTCGATCTGCCCGTTGACGCTGCGGAGCTCGTCCCTGGCCCAGCTGCGCAGGGCGTCGTAGAGGCGCGGATCGAGCCGGAGGAGGAATCGTTTGGGATCGGCCATCGAGAGGTCGCGGATCAGGTGTAGAGCGAGCCGGTGTTGAGCACGGGGGTGGGCGCGCGGTCGCCCGAGAGGACGACCATCAGGTTCGAGACCATCGCCGCCTTGCGCTCGACGTCGAGCTCGACTAGGTCGCTGTCGGCGAGTTGCGCCAGCGCCATCTGGACGAGTCCAACGGCGCCCAGGACCATCGTCTTGCGGGCGGCGAGAATCGCCTCGGCCTGCTGGCGGCGCAGCATCACCTCGGCGATCTCGGGCGCGTAGGCTAGGTGTGTCAGCCTGGTCTCGAGCACCTCGATGCCGGCTGCCTGGAGGCGCGTCTGGAGCTCTCGCTGGAGGCTTTCGCGGACCTCGTCGGCGTTTCCCCGGAGCGACGCCGCGCCGCTATCGGAGTAATCGTCATACGGGTAGTGGCTGGCCAAGTGACGGACCGCGGTCTCGCTCTGGACGACCACGAACTGCTCGTACGCCTCGACGTCGAACACGGCCTTCGCGGTGTCGATGATGCGCCACACGATGACGACGGCGATCTCGATCGGGTTGCCGCGCGAGTCGTTGACCTTGATCCGCTCAGTCTGGAAGTTGCGCACGCGGAGCGAGATCGATGGACGCGAGAAGATCGTGAACGGGTTCACCCACCACAGACCTGACTCGGTGACCGTGCCGATGTAGCGCCCGAGCAGCATCAGCACGCGTGATTCGTTGGGCTGGACGACCACGAAGCCGGCACCGATGACCAGCGCCAGCACCGCGAGCACGATCCCGACGGCCACCAGCGCGGGGCCGCCGTTCCTCGCCCCCACCGCGATCAGCACGATTCCGATGACGAGCACCAGCACGGCCGCGCCAGCCGCGGCCGACCCGGGCAGCGCCCGGGCCGGCCGCTGCTCCTGGGTTTGTCGCGCCGAGAACGGCCCGGTCTCCAAAGCATCGCCCTCGGCATCCTCGCGCGATATCACCCTCATATTGTTGCATACAATCGATGATATCATATTGATACTGTGCGGCATTTCCTCGGAGGGCGCTGATAGCCTGGCCCCGCCGACCCGCAGGTTTTCCATGGCTGAGCTCCCAGCACCCACTGACGGCATCGCGCTCACCCACTTCATCGTCGCTGCCGACGTCGATCGCTCGCGGCACTTCTACGCCGAAGTGCTCGGTGGCGAGGTCGTGATGGAGGGCGAGCCATCGATCGTCGCGCTGGCGAACAGCTGGGTCATCATCAACGTGGGCGGCGGCCCGACCGACGACAAGCCGACGGTCACGCTCGAGACGCCCCCCGACCCGGACCGGGTCAGCGGCTTTCTCAACATCCGCGTCGCGGACATCGCGTCGGTCTACGCGGACTGGAGCGCGCGCGGAGCCGAGTTCCTCACGGCGCCGGTGGAGTACGCGCGCGAAAAGCGCTGTTACATTCGCGACCCGGATGGACACCTGATCGAGGTGGGAGAGTCCACGGCGGGCGCGATGAGGAGACCGGCTGATGCGTGGCCTTGGCCCGACGAGTTGGACGCGTTGACCGCGGCGCCGGGCAACCATCAACGCCTGCTCGAGAACGATCTCGTGCGCGTGCTGCAGACCCACGTGGCGATCGGGACGCGGACGCCGGTCCACACCCATCGCTGGCCGAGCGTCGAATACGTGCAGAGCGCGACCGACTTCGTCCGCCGCGATGGCGACGGAAACGTCCGGCTGGACACGCGCGCCGGCGGCGGCTTGAAGACCTCCCAGGTGGTGAGCGGCCGGCCGTTTCCCCCTCACTCGCTCGAGAACGTCGGCGAGGTCGACCTCCGGGTGCTCATGATCGAGCTCAAGGGTCGCCCGCGCTGACCGCGCGCGCTCGCCACCGGAACTAGCGGCCCGCTAGCCCAGGCTCGAGAGGAAAGATCCGATCCGCTCGAGCGCCGCCTCCAGGTTCGGGCGCGAGTTGGCGTAGGACAGTCGCAGGTGATCCGCGCCGACGGCGCCGAAGGCTGAGCCGGCCAACACGGCCACGCCGGCCTCCTCGAGCAGCCGCTCGGCCAGCTCGTCGGCGCCGATCGGCAGCGCGCCGACGTTGGGGAACACGTAGAACGCCCCGTCGGGCACCCGGCAGGTGACCCCAGGCAGTTCGCGCAGGCCGGACACGAGCAGGCTTCGGCGGGCGCGGAACTCCTCCACCATCCGCTCGACGTCGTCCTGCGGACCTTCGAGCGCGGCCACCCCCGCGAGCTGGATGAACGGGGGCACGCACGAAGTGGAGTTGACGAAGAACCGCGTCAGCGGGTCGACGAGCGGCTCGGGAACGCACGCGTACCCGCACCGCCAACCGGTCATCGCGTACGTCTTGGACAGCCCGTCGAGTAGCACCGTCCGCTCGAGCATGCCCGGCACGGTGGCGATCGAGCAGAACGCGTCGGTGTAGATCAGCCGGGAATAGACCTCGTCGGAGAGCACCCAGGCCGGGGTGTCGGAGATCAGCTCGGCGGCGGCACGGATGTCATCGGCGCGGATCACGCCGCCGGTGGGATTGTTGGGCGAGTTCAGGATCACGAGCTTGGTCCGCTCGCTCAGCCGGTGGGCGAGCTCGTCGACGTCGATGGTGAAATCGCGGTCCTCGCGGAGGGGGAGGCCGACCGGGGTGCCGCCGGCCCAGCGGATCGCCGACTCGTAGATCGGGAACCCGGGATCGGGGTAGACGACCTCGTCCCCCGGCTCGCACACGGCCAGCACGGTGAAGAACAGGAACGGCTTGGCGCCGTTGCCGACGAGCACCCGCTCGAGCGGGACCTCGACGCCGCGGGTGCGCGACAGCTCGGCGGCGATGACGGCCCGAAACTCGGGCAAGCCGGCGCTCGGACAGTAGTGCGTGCGCCCGGCGCGCACGGCGGCGAACGCGGCTTCGGAGATGTGGCCGGGGGTGTCGAAGTCGGGCTCGCCGATCTCCAGGTGGATGACGTCACGGCCCCGGCGCTCGAGCTCGTTCGCGCGCGCCAGCACCGCGAAGGCAGATTCCGTCCCGAGGTTGGCCACCGCGCCGGCCAACGACGGCGCGCGTGCCGCGGCGGGCGGTCGGCCGTCCATCACCGGGCCGCGCCGACCGGCGCCGGGCCGGCCACCACCCCGCGATCGAACAGCCGTCCGATCTCGGTCGGGCCGAGCCCGAGGACGTCGGCGAGGATCTCTTCGGTATGCGCTCCGAGCACCGGGGCGCGGCGGACGGGCAGGCGGCCGTGACGGCTGAACTCGAGCGGCGAGGCCGGCGCGAGGTAGCCGCCGATCCCCGGTTGCTCGACGATCTCGAACATCGGGTTGTCGGTCGAGCAGCGGGGGTCCTCCTCGACCAGCTGGCGAAACGTCTGGTAGGGGCCCCACGAGACGCTAGTGCCGGCAAACGCGGCGCGGATCTCGGCCAGCGTCCGACGCTCGAACCAGGGACGGAGGATCGCCGCGATCAGATCGCGCGCCTCGTATCGACCCGTCTCGGTGACCAGGTCGTGGCCGGTGGCCTGCTCGATACTGACGAACGCCTCCCCCGTGCCGGTCGCCTCGACGACCGCCGTCCACTGCCGCGCGGTGAGCGCGACGATCATCACGCGGCGATCGTCGACGGTGGCGAAGTCGTGGCCGAAGGCGCCGTAGAGGTAGTTGCCGTCCTTGCGCTGATCGCGCCCGGCGAGCTGCACCTCGGCGATCCGACCCAGGTTGCCCACCATCGCGAAGGCGACATCGGACAGCGCCAGCCGGATGAGCTGGCCTTCGCCGGTCCGCGAGCGGTGACGCTCGGCGGCCAGCAGGCCGACGGTGGCCAGCGTTCCCATGGCCACGTCCCAGGCGGGAAGGACGCTGTTGAGCGGCTCGGCGAGGTTGCGCGGGCCGGTGGCCGAGGGAAAGCCGGTCGCGGGATTTACCGTGTAGTCGACTTCCGACGTCCCGTCGGGATTCCCGGCCAGTGCGACCATGATCAGATCGTCGCGGTGGGCGCGCAGGCGCTCGTACTCGAGCCAGCCGCGTGCGGGAAAGTTGGTGAGGAGCGCGCCGGCATCGACGACCAGCGCGGTGACCAGCTCGCGCCCTTCCGGCGAGTGGATATCGACCTGGAAGGAGCGCTTGCCCTTGTTCAGTCCCGCCCAGAACAGGCTCTTGTGGTCGCCGGCCAGCGGCCAACGCCCGTAGTCGAGACCGCCGCCGATCTGGTCGAAGCGGATCACGTCCGCGCCGAGCTGCGCCAGGGTCATCCCGCCCAGTGGGGCGGCGACGAACGCCGAGCCCTCGATCAGCCGCAGCCCCGAGAGGATGCCTTCGCCGTTGCCGGTCATGCCAGCGCCCCGATCGGACGCCAGTCGAGCACCGCATCGCGGCCGCCATCCAGCCGCTCGGCGGATGTCTTCACGTGCAGATTGATCAGGGCGCCGTCCCCTCCCTGCCGATCGATGGCCACCACCTCGACGGTGCTGCGGAGAACGTCGCCCTCATACACGGGCGCCAAATGATCGCAGCTGCGCCAGGCGACGATCGTGAGCAGGCCGGGCAACGCGCGGGTGACGTGACTGGCGGCGAGGCCGATCGTATGGCCGCCGTAGACGAGCCGCCGGCCCCGGCCGCCGGCCGCCGGATCGTGGTGAGCGCTGGCGATGTTGAGCGTCATCCGGGCGAGCTCGGGAGCGGCGCTGACGGTGTCCCCGCCCTCGACCAGGTACACGTCGCCCGGGCGAGGATCCTCGGTCGCGCGGGGGCCCAATTCGCGGTAGGCGGCCAGATCCCAGCCGGCGATCGAACGCCTGAGCAGGTGCGCGGGCAGCTGCGCCGAGATCGCGTCGAGATCGTCGGCGTGGCCCGGCGGCGCGCCGGGATGGCGCATCGGCAGCATCGCGCAGCGGTGATAGTCGAGCACGTCGCGCCCGAGCTGATCCACCGTGCGGACGCGGAGGGCGACGAGGCCGACCGGGGGGCGATTGGGCCGGGCCGAGGTGTCGCGCAGCGCGACGATCTCGGTGGTGGTACGAAGCGTGTCTCCGATTACCGGCGAGCGCCTGAGCACCAGCCCGCGGTAGAACAGGTTGGCGATCACCCGCTGGGTGGCCATCGTCGACTGTCCGATGGCCACATCACACACCAGGCCGGGATGGGCCACGCGCGGCTCGCCGACGACGCGCAGGCACAGGTCCGCGTCGAGCGGCAGGACGAGCCGATCGCCGAGAATCGCCTGGTGCAGCGCGGCGTGGCCCTCGGTCAGCGTCAGCCCGGGCGCGGTATCGAACACCTGGCCGACCCGGAGCTCCTCGTAGTAGGGGCCACCGACCGTAATCGCGCCCTCGGGGCTGGCGGGCTCGAGCTGGCCGGAACGCACCGCGCTCACGCCGGCTCACCGGCGATTCCGGCGCGGATGAGGGTACGCTGCGCGGCCGCCCGCATCGCCTCATCGACCATCTCGCCCGCCAAGTCGACCGCCCCGGTCGCGTCGCGGCCCGCCGTCTCGAGTGCCGCGAGCACCGCTTGGGCCCGCTCGACCTCGTCCGGCGGGGGCGTGAAGGCCGCCGTGACCACCTCCAGCTGCGAGGGGTGGATCGCCCATTTCCCGTCGAAGCCCAGCTGCGCCGCCCGTTCGCTGGCAGCCCGCAGGCCGGTGGCGTCGTCGAGCCTGAAGAACGGTCCGTCGATCGCCTGTAGACCGGCGGCCCGGGCGGCCGCGAGGAGCCGATCCTGCACGGTGAGCCATAGATCCAAGTTAGCGGCGCCGCCACGAGAGCGGCCGAGCGAGGCGCCGAGGTCGGCGTAGCCGAGGACGATGGCGTCGAGTCGCGGTGACGCGATAGCGATCTCCGGAAGGCGTTCCAGGCCGGTCGCCGTCTCGATCAGCGCCTGTACGCGAAGGGGCAGTCGATGACCCGCCTCGCGCTCGACGCCGTCGAGCAAGCGATCGACGAAGGCCAGGTCGGCGGGCGACTGGACCTTCGGAACCACCACGCTGGCCGGCCGGCGCTGGGCGCGACCGATATCGATCAGGTCGCGGTGCGCCCAGGGACCGCCGGGGGCATTGATCCGCACGGCCACGCCGCCGGCCGCGAAGCCGGCCTCGAGCGCCGCCAGCGCCCGCGCGCGAGCGGCGGGCTTGGCGGCGGGGACGACGGCGTCCTCGAGGTCGAGCACGACCTCGTCGACCGCGAGGTCCCTTGCCTTGGCCACCATGCGCTCGGCGCTCGCCGGTACGACCAGGCACGCACGTCGGGAAAACATGCCCGCATCATCCACCACGGTCGGGGCAGAGCGCGGCGCGGCCGAATCGATATCGTCGCTTTGTGACCTTCAAGTTCGCCGCCAACCTCACTTTTCTGTGGACGGAATTGCCATTTCTGGAACGGTTTGACGCCGCCGCGGCGGCGGGCTTTTCGGGTGTGGAATATGTATCACCGTATGAATATCCCGCCACTGACATCAAGGCGCGGCTCGATGACAATGGGCTCGAACAGGTGTTGTTCAACCTTCCGGTGGGCGACTGGGACGCCGGTGAACGGGGAATCGCGTGTGACCCGGGGCGGGTGGACGAGTTCCACGCCAGCGTCGGGAAGGCGCTCGACTACGCGCGGACGCTGAGCACGCCGCGGCTCAACTGCCTGGGCGGGTTACGGGTGGAGGGCGTCGCGCCCGAAGCCCAGTGGTCGACGCTGGTCGACAACGTCGGCTACGCCGCGCAGCGGTTCGAGGCCGCCGGCCGCCAGCTGGTCGTCGAACCGATCAACACCTTCGACACTCCCGGCTTCTCGCTCCCCACGACTGGGGATGCGCTGCGGCTGCTCGACGCGGTGGGCAACCCGGCCGTCGCGCTGCAGTTCGACGCCTATCACGTGCAGCGCATGGAAGAGGACGTCACCGGCCGGCTGGCGGCGCTGCTGGGTCGCATCGGTCACATCCAGATCGCCGACGCGCCGGGCCGTCACCAGCCGGGCACGGGCGAGATTGATTTCGCCGCCCTGTTCGGGCTGCTCGAGTCCTCGACCTACGCCGGCTGGATCGGAGTCGAGTACGTTCCCGAGCCCAGCACCGACGAGTCGCTGGGGTGGCTTGACGGCTTCGGATTGACACTCGACGCGGGGAGATGACATGGAACGGTTGGGTTTCATAGGGCTCGGAATCATGGGCAAGCCGATGGCCGGCAACCTGCTCGCCGCCGGTTATCCGGTGACCGTCCACAATCGCAGCCGCGGCGCGGTCGACGAACTCGCGGCGCGCGGCGCGGCGCCGGCCGCCTCGGCCGAGAAGGTGGCCTCCGAAAGCGACATCGTGATCACGATGCTGCCCGACTCGCCCGACGTCGAGCAGGTCGTACTCGGACCTGGGGGCGTGGCGGAAGGCATCCGGCCCGGAGCGGTCTACATCGACATGTCGACGATCGCCCCGGCGAGCACCCGGGCGATCGCCACCGCCTTGGCCGATCGGGGGGTCGAGGCGCTCGACGCGCCGGTATCCGGCGGCGAAGTGGGGGCGCGCGACGGAACCCTGACAATCATGGCCGGTGGCGGCGAGCAGGCCTTGGCGCGCGCGCAGCCGATCTTCGACGTGCTCGGCAAGGTGACCACGCACGTCGGTCCGGCCGGGGCGGGGCAGGTGGCCAAGGCCGCCAATCAGATCGTGGTCGCGGTCACGATTCAGGCCGTCGCCGAGGCGCTGATCCTGGCGCGCCAGGCCGGCGCAGATGCCGAACGGGTACGGACCGCCCTCCTGGGGGGCTTCGCGCAGAGCCGGATCCTCGACCTGCACGGCGAACGGATGCTCCATCGGGCGTACGACCCGGGGTTCAAGCTCGCGCTCCACCGCAAGGATCTGGGGATCGCACTGCAGCTGGCGCGCGACGAGCGCGTCCCGCTGTTCGCCACCGCGGGGGTGGCCGAGTTGATGGACGCGCTGCTGGCGCAGGGAGCGGGCGACCGCGACAGCTCGGTCCTGGCTTCGCTGTACGAACAGCTCGCCAACGTCGCTCCTGGGGAAGCGGAGCGGTAGGCCGACCCTCGGCCGCCCCCCCGCGCGGGATCCGAGATCAGTCGCCGGGGTCGCCGCCGTCGCCGCGACGGACGAGCTGGACGTCGGCGTCCTCGGCCGCCGGCATCTTCATCCACTGCTCGTCGGAGTCCTCCACGAAGGCGAGGTACCCCTGGCGGTCGAGGAAGCCGCGGTCGATGCGGGTGACGGTGAGCTCGGCCCCGAGCCGGTGGCGGATACGGTCGCCGACGCGGACCTCGGTCGCCTTGATCGTCGCCACACCGTCGGTCACCGCAGCACGCCCTCGATCGCCCGGGTGACGCGTTCGTCCTCCGGCTCGACCTGGGGGCGGAAACGGGCCACGACCTCGCCCGCCGGCGAGACGAGGAACTTCTCGAAGTTCCACTGGACTTCCCCGGCTTGGCCCTGCTGATCGGTAGTCGAGGTCAGCCAACCGTAGAGGGGATGTTGGCGCCGGCCGTTTACCTCGAGCTTCTCGGTCAACGGAAAGGTGGCGCCGTAGGTAACCGAGCAGAAGGTCTGAATCTCCTCGGCGTCGCCGGGCTCCTGGCCCGCGAACTGGTTGCAAGGCACGCCGAGCACCGTGAACCCGTGCTCGCCGTAGCGCTGCTGGAGGCGCTCGAGCCCGTTGTACTGGGGCGTCAGGCCACACTTCGAAGCGACGTTGACCACCAGCACCGCCTTGCCGTCGACGAGCGACGGCTCCAATGGCTGGCCGTCCAGTCGGTTCAGTTGCCCAAATGCAGTCATGATCGGAGAGCGTAGTGGCTCGGAGCGGTGGTGATCCAACTGGGGTCGAGGTGATGGACCGACTCACACCCCATGAGCTGCATGGTGGTGGTGAGCTCGAGGCGGAGTAACGCGAGCATGTGCTCGACGCCGGCCTCGCCGCCGAGCGCCAATCCCCACACGTAGGGTCGGCCGATCAGCACCGCCCGAGCGCCGAGCGCGAGCGCCTTGGCCACGTCGGCGCCCCGGCGAACGCCACCGTCGAGGAGAATCGTGGTCTCGTCGCCGACGGCGGCCACGATCTCGGGCAGGGCGTCGAGCGACGCGGGCGCGCCCTCGAGCTGCCGGCCACCGTGGTTGGAGACGATGATCCCTTCACAGCCGGCGTCGACCGCGCGTCGCGCGTCCTCGGCGGTCAGCAGGCCCTTGACCAGCAGCGGGCGCTTCCAGTTCTCGCGGATCCAGGCGAGCTCGTCCCACGACGGCGACGCGGACTCCTCGCCACTGGCCGCCTTGGCCAGCGACAGGGCAACCCCGTTGGCGGTTGCGTCGGCCGTGTTGGCTAGGTCGAACGGCATCCCATCCTTGACGTAACGCCAGGCCCACAGCGGTCGCGGCAATAGCTGAGGCGCGATCCTCACGGCATTGCGCACGTTGACGCGCATCGAATAGCTGAAACCGTTGCGGAAGTCCTTCTCGCGCCGGCCGCTCACGGTCGTGTCGACCGTCACCGCGATCGCGGTGTAACCCGCGGCCCCGGCGCGATGGACGAGGCTCTCCATGCCCGCGCGGCCGCCGTAGCGGTAGAGCTGAAACCACTTGGGACCGGCGCTCTGCTGCGCGAGCTCCTCGAGCGTGCACATCGAGGCCGAGCTCGCCACGTGGATCGTGCCGGCGGCGGCGGCGGCGGCGGCCGCGCCGACGTCGCCCTCCGGATGCACCAGCTTCATCCCGCCGCACGGAGCGGTCAGGACCGGCATCGAGATCGTCTCGCCGAACAGGGTCGTCGCGAGCTCGGGCTCCGGTACCCAAACCGCCATCCGCGGGCGGAAGCGCAGTTCCTTGAACGCGTCCACGTTGCGGTGCATGGTGACCTCGTCCTCGGCCCCGCCGTCGACGTACTCAAACACGCCGCGCGGCAACGTCCACCGCGCGTATCGGCGAGCATCGTCGTAGTTGAGGACGCGGGCCAGTCGAGCCCGCTGGAGCCGGCTGAGTGACACTCTGGCTACCCGCCGATGTCGGCCGTCTGATCAGTCACGGTCACCGTTACTCAGCCCGAGCAGCCGGGCCGCGTTCTCCTTGAGCACGAGCGGGCGAACCTCATCCTTGATTGGCAGCTGCTCAAAGTCCGCCAGCCACCGCTCGGGCGTGATCAGCGGATAGTCGCTGCCGAACAGCATCTTGTGCTTGAGCAGCGTGTTGGTGTAGCGCACCAGGTTGTCGGGGAAGTACTTCGGCGACCAGCCGCTGAGGTCGATGAACACGTTGGGCTTGTGCACGGCGATCGCGAGCGCCTCATCCTGCCACGGGAACGAGGGGTGGGCGAGGATGATGTCGAGTTCGGGAAAGTCCGCCGCCACGTCGTCGATGCACATCGGATTGGAGTACTTGAGGCGGACCCCGCCGCCGCCCGGCATGCCGGCCCCGATGCCCGTCGTGCCGGAGTGAAACAACGCGATCAGCCCCGCTTCGGCGATCACCTCGTAGAGCGGGTACCAGGCCTGCTCGTTGGGCCAGAAGGCCTGCGTGTTGGGATGGAACTTGAACCCCCGGGCGCCGGCCTCGATCAGCTCGCGGGCCTCACGGACCGCCAGCTTACCCTTGTGGGGATCGACGCTGGCGAACGGAATCAGCACGTCGGGGTTGGCCCGGGCGGCCGCGAGAACGTCGCCGTTGCCGAGCCGCCGGCGGCCCATGCCGGCCTCGTCATCGACCGTGAAGACGACCGCGAGCATGCCGAGCGAGCGGTAGTAATCGGCCACCTCCTGGGCGGTGGGCTGGGGTGGGCTGCCGCCGAAGTAGCGGGCGGCAGCGGCCAGCAGCTCGTCGGTGACGGGGTCGGACGTTTCGCCGGGGTTGCGCTCGGCGTGCGCGTGGACGTCGATCGCGGCGATCTTCTCCAGATCGACGGTCACGGGTCTAGTGGGCCTCCTGGGAACGTTGTGCCTGAAAGGGCGAGGTCCGGGGGCCTCTGGCCGAGGACGCAGGACCCGACGTGCACTGGACGTGCACGAGGGTCCGAGGACAAAGGCCAGTGGTCATCCGGGCCCGCCATTCGGGTGCAATGTTTCCGGGAGGTCCACCACTAGTAGATCCGGATCAGAGATTCGGCTACGCAGGCGGGCTTGTCCGAGCCCTTGACCTCGACCGTCGCCTTGAGCTTGATCTGCAGACCGCCGGCGACGTCGGTGACCTCGACCAGTTCCGCGCCACCGCGGAACTCGGCGCCGACCGGGAGCGGGGCCGGGAACCTGACCCGATCGAGCCCGTAGTTGATCCCCATCGTCGCGTCGGTGACCGTGAACAGCTCCCCGCTGATCGGGGCGATCAGCGAGAGGGTGAGAAAGCCGTGGGCGACGGTGCCGCCGAACGGGGTTGCCTTGGCGCGCTCGGGGTCGACGTGAATGTACTGATGGTCGTCGGTGGCGTCGGCGAACTGGTTGACGCGCTCCTGCGTCATCTCCTGCCACTCGGTGTAGCCGAGGTGCTGGCCGACGTGGTCGCGCAAGCCCGCCTTGTCGGTCACCAGCCCGCTGTGCTCTGAGGTCGTCAAGCTGCTGTCCTCCTCGTCGTCCGGTCGGTTGCCCGTACGCTACCAACGCCCTGCTAAGCAGTCGTTTTCGAGATCGCGGCTTGCGACTTCGTGAAATCGGCCTGCACGCGGTCCGGGAGGCGTACGATTCGTCTATGACTGCATTAGGCGTATCGCTTCTGGTAGTGGGAGCGGTCGCGATCCTGGTCGAGGCGCACGTCTCCTCGCTCGGGATTCTGGGGGCGCCTGGGGTGATCCTGGTGGCAGTCGGATCGGTGCTGGCGGTCGGCGGTCTCGGCGGCGGCATCCTGCTCGGAGTCGTGCTCGGCCTGTTGTTGGCGGCGGTCGGAGCGGCTGCGGTGGTCGTCTCGCTGAAGAAGGGCCTGGCGGTCCGCCAGCGCCGGGTCAGCACCGGACGCGAGGGTCTGATCGGGCACGTCGGGATCGTGCGAACGTGGGCGGACTGCAGCGGGAGCGTGCTCGTCGACGGCGCCCTGTGGCGGGCCGCCCCGTCGTGGCCGGGGGAGGACTACCCAAGCTTGCATAACGGCGATGCGGTGGTGGTCGAGCGGGTCAGCGGGCTGACCCTCGGCGTGAGGCCAGCGGAGGACTGGGAACTGGTCCGGTGATGACCGCCTTGATCGTGATCGTCGCCGTACTGCTGGTGCTCGCGGTCACCGCGGTGGGCGCTTCGCTGCGCATCCTGCGCGAGTACGAACGCGGGGTGGTTTTCCGCCTGGGGCGGTTGATGGACCAGCGCGGTCCCGGACTCGTGCTGCTCGTCCCGTCGATCGACCGGATGGTCAAGATCAGCCTGCGCACGGTCACGCTGGTGGTCCCGCCCCAGGAGATCATCACCCGCGACAACATCCCGGCCCGCGTCACCGCCGTCGCCTACTACCGGGTGGTCGACGCCAACAGCGCGGTGACCCAGGTCGAGAGCTATCACAACGCGACGCTGCAGATCGCCCAGACCACGCTCCGTTCGGTGCTGGGTGGCGTCGACCTCGACTCGCTGCTGGCCGACCGCGAGCGTCTCAACGAGTCCCTTCAGCACGTGATCGACGCCCAGACGGAGCCGTGGGGCATCAAGGTCACTACGGTCGAGATCAAGGACGTTGAGATCCCCGAGCGGATGCAGAGCGCGATCGCGCGCCAAGCGGAGGCCGAGCGCGAGCGGCGAGCCAAGATCATCAACGCCGAGGGCGAGTTCCAGGCCGCGGCCAAGCTGGCCGACGCGGCGGACGTGATCGGGAAGAATCCGACCACCCTGCAGCTCCGCTACCTCCAGACGCTGCGCGAGATCGGCCACGGCCAGAACACCACGATCGTGTTCCCGATGCCGATGGACATCGTCAAGCCCGTGCTGGACGCAATGCGGTCGAGCCAGCCGCTCGGCGAGGCGGAACCGGCCCCACCGGCCGTGGAGCAGCCGCCCCCCAGAACGGAGGCGGAGCTGTTGGCAGCGAGTGGAGAACCGCCGGCGCTCGAGCCCGAGGATTCGAAAGCCGCCCTGCCCGCGGGCGACAACGGGGCCCCCGCACCCAGCGAGCCCAGCGCTACTCATTCCGGGCTCGACGGGTGACCGCCCGCCCTGGGTCCGCGGATCGGTCGCGCCGGGACGACGAGTTCGATCGGAACGCGGGCGCTACGCCGGAGCCGGCGCCGTGCCCGTAGGGAAATAGGCAACAACGGCAGGGCCGACGCGAGCGCCCGCAGGTGGGGCAGGAGCCGGCGCTCACGTCCGGCCGCCCTCGCCCATCCGAGCTGCCGGTAGGCGACGAGCGGCCACCAGGAAACCGGGAACGCCTTGGCGACCAGCACGATCGTGTTGCGCGTGACCAGGCGCCCGGCCCCGCCGGGCAGCCGGTGCGAGCTGCCCTCGCCCGCGTGGCGCGCGACGGCCGGCTCGTACCGGCAGCGCCAACCCGCCAGGCCGAGCCGCAAGGCCAGATCGACGTCCTCGAGATAGGCGAAGTAGCGCTCGTCGAACCCGCCGAGGCCGAGCACGACGTCGCGGCGGTAGAGGGCCGCGCCGGCGCAGGCCCCGAACACGGTTCCGGGGGTATCGAAGCGGCCGTCATCGCGCCGGAAGCGGCCCCGCTGCTCGCAGACCCCGTCGCGGCGGAGGATGTCGCCGGCGTCGTAGACGATCGTCGGATCGGAGAGGTCGAGCATCTTGCAGGCCACCGAGGCCGCGTACGGATCGGACTCGAGCGCCGCGACCGTCCGCGCGAGCCAATCCGGATCGACCAGCACATCGGTGTTGATCAGCGCCACCAGCGGGTGCCGGGCGAGCTCGAATCCGCGATTCGCGGCGCAGGCGAAGCCGGTGTTGGCGCCGAGCTCGAGCAGCCGCACACGAGGATGCGCCGACCGTAGGTACGGCACCGAGCCATCCTCGGATCCGTTGTCGACGACGATCACCTCCGCGGGCGCGAGGCCGCCGGCGGCGAGCGCGCCGAGGCAGGGTTCGAGCCACCGCTGTCCATTCCAGTTGGGGATCACGGCCGCGACCGCGGGGACCGGGTCGCTCACCGCGCGGACGCCTCACCGGGGCTGGGGATCCGCGATGATCTGCCAATGGCGACGGTGATCCGGGGCTCGTTGGCAGTCCTCGCGGTGGCGGTCGGGGCGTGGTTTGTCCTCGGCTGGTTCCAGGCGCGCGACACCCAGCGGGCGTCGACGCTGTTGGCGGGGAGCTCGCTGTCCGCGGCGCAGGTCCAGCAGACGGAGTCGCTGCTCGACTCAGCCGGCACGCTAAACCCAGACCTGACCGTCGACATCCTGCGGGGCAAACTGGCCGCCGATCGTAATGAGAATGCGCAGGCGGTGCGGATCCTGCAATCGGTCACCAACCGCGAGCCGCTGAACCTCACCGCGTGGGTGCAGCTCGCGTTCATCGCGGAGCGGGCGGGAGACAAGACGATCGCCGGCGCGGCGTTCGCCCAGGCCCGCGAGCTACTGCCGCCAGTCAAGTAGACAGGGCCGCGATCAGCCGGTCGAGCAGCTCGTCGGGGAACGACTGCGCCCACCGCGTGCTCCAGTTGACCCGCGCCCCCGCGAGACGGGCGTCGACGTCATTGAGACCGGCCACGGCCTGCGCCAGGCCGGCGACGACGCCCTCGACGGTTGGGGGCACGGCGAGCAGGTTCGGCGAGATCGCGGTCAACGCCGCCGCGGTCTTGTTCTCGAACGAGTTGGTCACGGTCAGCATTCCCGCCGAGGCCATCTCCAGCGGCACCAGGCTCGGATGCGGGGTGTACATCAGCGCCAGCCCGACGTCATGGTCGCGCAGCAGCTCCGCATAGGCGTCCTGATCGAGGCGTGGAACGAGGCGCAGCGAGCGGCCGGCGCCGAGCCCGATCCGCTCCGCGCGGCCGACCGTACCGATCCCGTCGAGCGCCCAGCCGTCCGTGAACACGCCTTCGGCGAGGGCGCGGCTGAGGCCGAGCACGCCGAGCTCGAACATGTTGCGGGCGGCATGCGGCTCGGGGCGCGCGTAGAACAGCAACCGTCGTTCGGTCCGCGCGCGCAGGTCCGACGCGCTCGCCGGCGCGACCCGGCTGATTGCATTCTCGAAGGCGATCGAGTTGCGCTCGCCGGTCCGCGGGCCGGCGACGAACACGCCGATCCGGTGGGCGCGGAAGTACCCCCGCAGCAGTTCGCTCGAGAAGAGCGCGAAGTGGCGATGGTTGTAGGACTCGGCGGCGAGCGCGGCGTAGGTCCCCATCGGGAACGTGAAGGGCTCGTACTCCTGGATCAGATAGACGAACCGGTCGACCCGGACGTCCTGCACCGCTGCGTGGGCGATGTGAGCCGTCCACCAGGTGGTGGCGATGAAGGCGTCCTCGCGGCTGCACTCGATCCCGGCCGATTCGCGTCCGAACACGACCTCGACGGTGTCGAGCAGCCGGTCGAGCTCGGCGAACCGCTCGACCCGGCGCTTCCAGTCGGCCGGCAGCGGACCGACGGGATCGACGGTGACGATCCGCACGCGCAGTCCCCGCTCGGAGAGACGGCGGGCGAGGTTGAACTTGGCGATGTAGCCGCCGAAGAAGTGCTGGAGGTCGATTGACGGGATCAGCAGGTTGATGCGCGCGGGGGCGTCGTCGGCCGGGCGCCAGCGCAGCGGCGCGACCTTGCCGGCGATCATCGCCACGCCCTCGTCGAGCTCGATCCGCCCCGGTTCCTGGACCAGCGACGGCGGCGGCACAGCGTCGAGGCGCAGGCGTCGCTGGGGCCGGTCGCGAGCGCTCAGACCGAGCAGCCGCCGCCAGGCGAGGGCGTGGAACAGCATCCACTCGGCGCCGAGCGTCTCCGGGACCCCGACGAGCTCGCGGGCGCCGCGCACCCCGAGGGTGAGGAGCGACGCGAGCGAGCGATCGGAGTCGATGAACCGTCGCAACGTCTGCCGCTTGGCCTCGGTCATGCGCGGGGAGCAGCGCAGCAGGAGGATCGTCGCGAACTGTCGCAGCCGCCAGATATCGACGAAGTAGTGCAGCCGCCACAGGTGCACGCGTTCGCGCAGCGCGCGGCGGTCGGTCAGCCGGCGCCGCAACGAGATCATCCGGTTGGCGGCCGCGTGGCCGAGCGACGCGCCGCCGTGCTGGACGTAGTCGTACAGCGGGTCGGAGACGTAGGCGATCCTTCCGACGCTGAGCGCGGTCAAGGCGATCCAGTGGTCGTGGAAGTGGGCGAACTGGGCCGGCGGGAACGGCAAGGCGTAGTCGAGCACCTCCCGTCGCATCAGCGAGGCCGCCCCGGTCACCGAGTTGGCCACCAGCAGCGAGAGCAGATCGGAATGGTTGTTGCGGCGCTGGTTCCACCAGGTGTCCGAGATCTCCGAGCCGTCGTCGGCGACCACGCGGGCGTCGCTGTAGACGAGCTGCGCGTCGTCGATCGCGCCCAGCAGGCGCGCGAGCTTGTCGGGATGCCAGGCGTCGTCCTGGTCTGCCATCGCCACGTAGGCGGCTCCGTCGGGGACGAGCGACAGGGCGCGCTCGAAGTTGCCGTAGAAGCCGAGCCGCCGGGGCGAGCGATCGAGGACGAACCGGGGGTCGCCGGCGATCGCCCGCTGCAGCAGCGCGTAGCGGTCGGGACGCGAGCAGTCGTCGCTGATAACGCACACCCAGTTCTCGTGCGTCTGGGCGCGGATCGAGTCGAGCTGGGCCCGGAGGAGGGTCTGCGGCGGGTTGTAGGTGGCCATCGCGATTGCCACCCGGGGACCCGATGCGCCCGTGAGCCAGGGCGGCGCGCTGACCGGGCGCACCGGCTCGCGCGGGGCGATCCGGGCCAGTTCGGCGGTGGCGCTCTCGCCGTTCTGCAGCCTGGCGGTTATGGACAGCGTGTACTCGCTGCCCTCCGGTTCACGGTCGATCTGCAGGAGCCCCCAGAAACCGCTGCGATAGCTGCGCAGCTGGGGATCCTCGGTCGAGCTCGGGTCGTCGGTCAGTGCCTGGGTCTGAAACGGATCGAGGCCTGGGTGCAGGGCCCGGAACGGATCGAGGCGCGGCATTCCCCACCCCGCGACCGGCTGCGGGCGACCGTCGAGCGCGAACTCGAGGCGGGTGATTGCGGCCGCGGCGCAGAAACACCAGCCGCAGACGAAGATCGCCGTCCCGCCTCCCACCGCGACCTCGCGCGGGAGCTCTGACTCCAGCTGCACGTGCAAGGTCGGGGGGCTCAACGGCGGCTGAAACTGTAGTCAGACTCGGCTACCGTGGCGCAACCGATGACGCCGGCGCGCGAGGATCAGGCCGCTACAGAGATCGGCCGCCGGGCCTTCTGGGCCGCGCTGCGGGCGCGTCACCCGCGGCTGTGGGTCGCGTTGCGCGAGGATGCGCGGGTGACCGCGCTGCACCGTGGGGAGCGCCACCAGTTCCGCTCCGGACTCGACGCGGCGATCCAGATGGCGCGGCTGGCCTGGGTCAGCGATGCGTTCCTGGCGCAGGCGCTCTACCGCGCCAAGGCCCGCCTCCAGTCCCTCGGGGTGCCGGTGATCCCCCGGCTGCTTCACCGGTTGGCGATGGTCAGCGCCCAGGTGTCGATCGGCGATCCGGTGGTGGTGGCGCCGGGCGTCTACATCGTGCACGGCCAGGTGGTGGTGGATGGGCTGGTGGAGATCGGCAGCGGCGTGGTCATCTCCCCGTTCGTGACGATCGGCCTGCGGGAGGGCGACGTGACCGGCCCGACGGTCGGGGCTGGGGTCAGCATCGGCACGGGCGCGAAGTTGGTGGGGCCGGTGGCGATCGGGGCCGGGGCTCGGATCGGAGCGGGTGCCGTGGTCGTCGACGACGTGGCCGCCGGGGCGACCGTGGTCGGCGTCCCGGCGCGGCCGGTCGGCTCAGGGGGCTGACCAGTGTGGGACGGCAAGACCGTGTCGGTCGTCCTCATGACCTACGCCGAGCGGGCGTCGATCCGCGCGGTGATCGAGAGCTTCTTCGCCACCGGCCTCGTCGACGAGGTGGTGGTGGTCGACAACAACGCCGAGCCCGGCACGACCGAGGAGGTCGCGCGGACCCGCGCCCGGATCGTCCGTGAGCCGCGGCAGGGCTACGGCCACGCGACTCGGCGCGGCCTGCTCGAGGCCTCGGGCGAGTTGATCGTGGTGGCCGAGCCCGACGGAACTTTCATCGCCCACGACATCCTCAAGCTGCTGGTGTACAGCGGCGAGTGCGACGTCGTGTTCGGGACGCGGACGACGCGCGACCTGATCTGGGACGGTGCCAACATGGAGCGGTTCCTGCGCTGGGGGAACTGGGCGGTGGCCAAGCTGATCGAGGGGCTGTTCAACACCAACCACCTCAGCGACGTCGGTTGCACGTACCGTTTGCTTCGCGCCGAGACGGCCAAGGCGGTCGCCGAGGCGATGACCGTCGGCGGGTCGCACGCCGGCGCCGAGGTGATGCTGCTGGCGATCCAGTCGGGAGCGCGGATCGTCGAGGTCCCGGTCAACTACCTTCCGCGGGTCGGCACGTCATCGGTGACCGGAAACCGGCTTCGGGCCGGGGTGGTCGGGCTGCGGATGATCGAGCTCGTGGTCAAGGCCAGGGTGGCCGGATCGCGCCGGCGCGGCCTGGGCTCGTTCGGGCGAGCGCGCGAGGTCCAATGAGCGACTCCCACTTCGATCTGATCGCGCACGCGTACGACACGTCGCTGCCGGCCCACGTGGTCGAGCACTACCTGCGCAAGCGGACGGCGTTCGTCGCCCGTCTGCGTCCGGCGGGATCGGTGCTCGACGTCGGTTGCGGGACCGGAGCGCTGGCGCAACGGTTGGCCGAGCGCGGCTACGACGTCGTCGGCGTCGACCCGTCAGCGGGGATGCTCGAGGTGATGCGCGCCCGTGCCCCGGGGGTGCGCGCGATCGAGGCCTCGGGCACCGCACTCCCGTTCGAGCCCGACAGCTTCGACGTCGTGCTGACGGTGGCGACGATGCACCACATCGCTGATCCCGCCGGGGTCCGGCAGACGTTGGCCGAGATGGTGCGCGTGTGTCGACCCCAGGGGCGGGTCGTCGTGTGGGACCACAACCCGCGCCAGCCCTACTGGTCGAGCCTGATGTGCCGCGTGCCGCAGGATACGGGCGAGGAGCGCCTGATCCCCGCGCAGGAGATCTTCGCCGGACTCAACGCCGCCGGCGCGGAGGTGCTGAGCGCCCAACAGTTGGGGATGGTGCCCGAGTTCATGCCTCGGGCGGCGATCCGCGGCGCGGCGGTGCTCGAGCGGCTGTTCGAGCGAGCGCCCTATCTCCACCAGTTCGGCGCCCACAACGTGATCGTGGCAAGGCCGCGGCCCGGGGGGCCTCGCGCTGAGAGAGCCGGGGCCGGCCGGCCGTCGCGATCAGGCCGGTGAGCGCGAGTAGACGCCTACGACGGTCACCGCCAGTCCTGGATACCGTCGCGCGGTGACCAGCCGGTATCCGTCTGGAAACGCGAACGTCGGAAGCTCCGCCGCCACCACGAACACCCGCCCGCCACGGGCGTCGTGAATCGCCTGATTCAGGGCGCTCAGGATGGGCACGTCGGGGTCGGTGGCAGTGAAGGGGTGGTTGCGCTCGGCCGGCTCGCCGGCGCGCACCAAGGTCAGATCGCGGTGGAAGGCGACGTCGAAGCCGGTCAGCGGGCCGGGCGTGGGCCAGGTTTCGTCGATCACCACATCGCCGGGCTGGGCGTGCGCGGCGACGTAGTTCGCGGCGGCCTGATAGTTCTGGCGCTCGAAGGCCGGCTCGAACAGCTTCCCAGCGGCGAGACACAGGGCGATGAGCCCGAGAGCGCCAGCGGCGATCCCGAGTCGAGGGCCGGCGGCGATCACGAACGCTGCCGCGCACAAGGCGAGAAACGGCCACGATGCGGCCAGGTCGCGGGTGAGCAGGATGTGGTTGCCCGAGGCGCTGACGAGGATCTCGCCCACCGGCGTGGCCAGCATCAGCGCCACCAGGAGGGCGACGCGCCCGCGCGCCGAGGTGCGTAGGAACTCCCTCCAATCGGGGAGCGAACCCGCGCGCCAGAGCCGATGGGCGACCCCGACGCAGGCCAGGATCGCCGCCAGTCCGAGCAGGGCAAGGGCCGGTCTCCCGGGCAGCTGCGCGAGCCCGGTAGAGGACAGCAGCGGCGTCGCCGGCTGGGGATATGGATACCCGATCGCCCAGTGCTCGACGTCCACCCAGATCGCGTGGGGAGTGAACGGCGACAACGAGGACAGGATCGGGACCGTCGGCGAGTGCAGGTCGGCGATCAGACCGGGAATCCACGGCACGACGAGCAGTACCGCGCCCGCGGCGGCAAGCAACGTGGCGCGCCGACGCGCGGGCTGGGTCCACAGCAACCAGACCCACGCGACGCCCAAGACGAACACGGACGTGTAGTGGCTGTAAAAGGCGCCCGCCGAGCAGATCGCGTAGATCCACCAGTGACGTTTGTGTCCGGTGTCGATCGCCAGCAGCATCGACAGGATCGCGCCCACGACGAAGAACATCATCAGTCCGTAGGCGCGCGCCTCGGCCGAGTAATAGATCATGAACGGCGACAGTGCGGTAACCGCTGCGGCTAACAGGGCAGCGCGGGCGCCGATCGCGCGCCGCCCGAGCGCGTAGACGAGCGGAATCGTCGCCGTGCCGGCCAGCAAGGCCGGCAGGCGGAGCAGCTCTGGCGAGTGACCCAGACGGGTGGCGAGCCACGACGCGACGAACGACAGCGGCGGCGTGATCTCGGCGTGCTTGATTGGGCCCGCGCTGTACAGGAGCGACAGCACGCCGCCGAGCGAGTGATCAACCGAGATCCAATACGTCGAGAGCTCGTCGCCGATCAAGGATTGTCCAGCGACGATCACGCGCAGCACGGCACCCAGCACGGTCAAGGCGATGACCGCGATCGCGAACGTGCGCTCGGCAGTCGCCGGCTGCCGATCGGACCCGGCCTCCGACGATGTCACCGCCGCCGGCTGGAGGGCGATCGCTGGAGCCGCCATCAGCGCGAGACATTAGCTCTCCGGTGGGTTGGTAACGTGCACCTCGATGCGGGGACTGAAGCTGAGATCCGGGCGTAAGAGTGCGGCATCGGGGTCGGGGTCGGGGTCGGGCGCGGTCGCTCCGGTCGCTCCGGTCCCCGACGAGGAATTTGACGGCGATCTCGACGAGCTGCGGGCGGAGCTCGAGCGGCTGACCGAGCCGGGCGCTCCAGCCGCGGATCCCGACGGCGAGCGGCGACTGCTCCGTCTGGAACATCTCGCGGGGATCCGGCTGGTCGAGGAAGCCCCGGCCGATCCCGCGTTCGTGGCCCCGGCCGAGGATCAGCTGCCGGCGGGCGATCCGCTGCCCGAGGTGGACGCGCGCGAAGTCTCGGCGGGGGTGATCCGCGCCGGGATCCTGCGCGACGGCTGCCTGCTGGTCCGAGGACTCGTGCCCCGGGAGCAGGCGCTGGCGATGGCCGACGGGATCAATCGAGCCTTCGACGAGCGATCGCGGGGCACGGCGGGCGGCCGGGGAACCGGGGGGCCGGGCTTCTACGAGGAGTTCGCCCCGCATTCGCGCTACGGGCCGGTCCAGGGGCGAGGGTGGATCGAACAGGGCGGCGGCCTGCTCGCCGCCGACGCGCCGCCGCTGAACGCCGAGATGATGCGACTGTTCCGTTCGGCCGGGCTGGCGCCGCTGGTCAGCGAATACCTCGGCGAGCCGGCACTGATCTCGGTCCACAAGACGACCCTGCGCAAGGCGGAGCCGTCGGTCCCCGGGGCCTGGCACCAGGACGGCTTCTTCATGGGCGAGGTGCGCTCGCTGAACATGTGGCTGTCGCTGTCGCGCTGCGGCGACCTCGCGCCGGGACTCGACCTGCTTCCGACCCGCCTCGATCATTACCTGGCCACGAACACCGACGGGTCGCCCCTCGACTACACGATCTCGCAGCGCAAGGTGGAGGAAGAGGCCGGCGCGACGCCGATCCTCAGGCCGATCTTCGAGCCCGGCGACGCTCTGTTCTTCGACGAGCTGTTCCTGCATCAGACGGGGTCGGATCCGGCGATGCCGAACCGGCGCTACGCGATCGAGAACTGGTTCTTCGGCGGCTCGGCGTTCCCGGCCGAGTACGCGCCGATGGCCGTCTGATCGCGGGCCTCGCTACTAGTCGCTCGGGAGGCCGCCGCGGGCTGAGTGCGGTGGCGCCTCGGGCGGCGGGAGTGGCGCTCCGTGACGGTTCACTGCTGGGGAAGGGGCGGCTGGGTCTTGGCTTCGGCGCATCGGCGGTGGCGTCAGCGGTTGGTGGCGTCCGGGCCAAGATGTCGGCGCCTCATACAAAAGTGATAGCCCGCATTTCGGCCGCATCCTGAGCCTGAACGCGAACGTTGCCAAATTTCCTCCACCCCTCGGAGGCAATTTGCCGAAGTTCGGGGTCGAATCCACGGATCACCCGGAATCGCCGGGCCGACAGCCATCGAACCGGCGACCTAAGGGACGAGCGGCGGTTTACGCGCCAAATTTCTTATCACTCATTGACAAATTTCGTCCAGCCAAGCCTCCCTAGTCGATCGGGAGGCTGCCGTAGACCTGGCGCTCGATCGCCGCCCAGTCCGGGTTCAGGGCGTACAGCCGCTCGATCTGCTCGGGCGTGAACTGCGCCACCAGGTCGGGGGCGTAGCCGCCCACGTTGACCCGCCCGACGGCGATCACGCCGGCGCGGGCCTCCGGGGTGAGCTCGCCGAGGTCGTCGAGCAGCGCCAGGACGTCGTCCTCGATCCGCTCGGTCCGCAACCAGCGGTCGATGCGGAAGCGGCCGTGATCGGTCATCCAGCGCAGGAGGTCGTCGGCGTCGGTGCGGCTCGTGATCTCGTCAAAGCTCTCGAGCGGCGTCGGCCGGTAGTCCGGATAGACGCCGTGGCGGGCCTTGTGCTGCGCGCCGCTCAGCGCCCAGGCGGGCAGGCGGCGGATGTTCATGGCCAGCAGCTTTCCCGTCACCTCGGCCTCGCGCCCGAAGAACGGCATGTGCTTGTCGTTGGATTGCAGTGGATCCGCGAACTGCACCAGGCCTGGGACGGCGGCCAGCATCAGGCAGGTCGCGTCGCCCGCCGTCTTGGGGAGGTGGGCCCACGCGAACCGGCGGCCGATCACCACGGCTGAGCTCGGCTGGCCAAGGACCTCGGATTGTGCGGCAGACGTAGACTCGGCGCCGTGAGGGCAGCTTAGGGCCTGTAGCGAAATAACTTGTGTTTTTGACGGCGTCTGGACGCGCCTGAGCCACTCGCCGAAACTCACAATTTATTCCCCTACGGACCCTTACTTTCGGGCGGGGGACATAGACTCGGCGCCGTGACCGGGACCCCGTTCGAGTTCGACCCCTATCTCAACGACCCGGAGCGGTGGGGGGTGTCGCTGGCCCAGATGGCCGAGCTCATGTTGCCGTGCCTCGACGCCGCGGGGGTGAAGTCGATCGCCGAGATCGGGGCCTATGCCGGCGACTTGACGCGCGTGCTGATCGTCTGGAGCGTCCTCGCGGGCGCCCACGTGGCGGCTATCGATCCCGCCCCGCAGCCGGCGCTCGAGGCGCTGGCCGGCGACCATGCCGAGCTCGAGCTGATCCGTACGACCAGCGTCGAGGCGCTCCCGCGGATTCCGCTGCCCGACGCGATCGTGATCGACGGCGATCACAACTACCACACGGTCAGTGAGGAGCTCCGGATCATCGGCGAGCGAGCGCCCGGACCCGAGCTACCGCTACTGCTCTTCCACGATGTGTGCTGGCCGCACGCCCGACGCGATGACTACTTCGACGTCGAGCAGATCCCCGCACCCGCGCGCCACCCCGTCGCGGACGGCGCCGGCGGGTTGTTTCCCGGCGAGGCCGGCGTTCGGGCCGGCGGGCTGCCGTTCCCGCGTTCGGCGGCCCACGAGGGCGGCCCCCGCAACGGCGTGCTCACGGCGATCGAGGACTTCGTGTCCCAGCGCGAGGAGGTCCGCCTGGCGGTGATCCCGGCGTTCTTCGGCTTCGGCATCGCCTGGCACACGGGGCTACCGTGGTCTGACGCGATCGCGAAGATCGTCGACCCGTTCGACCACCATCCGGTGCTGGACCGGCTCGAGGCCAATCGCGTCGGTCACCTGAGCCGGGCCTATGCGCGCCAGGCCGAGGTGTGGGAGCTGGAGGAACGGCTGGCGCGCCAGGAGAAAGTCCTCCAGCGGCTGCTCGACTCGAGCGCGTTCGGCGTCGCCGAGCGGCTCTCGCAGCTCCGGGCCAGCGCCGGCATCGCCACCGACCAGTCCGTCGTCTCGAAGGCCGAGATCCGGTCGGTGCTGGGGGATCGTAGCTAGCCACCGTCGGTGGTGCCGCGGCCGGCGCCGTTGGTGACCCGGCGGCCGGCGCCGTTGCGGCGCTGGGCGGCTTCGCGACGGAGGTGGTTGAGCGCGCGCAGGGGGGCGGTCGCCCTCCACCCGGGGGCGGAGGTCTTGGCCTCGAACTCGCGCTCGAGCTCGAGTACTCGTGCCGACAGCCTGAGCGCCTCCGACATCGCGATCGCGCGCGCCGATTCGCGGCGCGCTTCGGCGCGCCGGGCCCGACGCTTCCAGCCAGCTTCCCCGTCCACGGGACCGTTGAGCTCGCTGTCCCACTTCTCGGCCAGCCGGATGTGGGCCTCGACCCACACCGCGAGATCGCGTATCAGCTCGAGCTCGCGGTGATGCACGACGTGGAGGTCGATCACCTCGAGCGTCCGTCCGGCTTGGCGGACCCGGAGGCTGAAGTCGACGTCGAAGCCGTACCCGAGCAGGGTCTCGTCGAACCGCAGCTCGCGGACTGCCCACGGCGGGAGGATCAGCAGCTGGCCGTCGAGGGTGTCGACCTCGGCCGGCGGCGATTGCCGTTTGGCCCAGGAGACGCTGTCGATCTCGCCGCCCCCGCGCTCCGCGTAGCGCTGACGGACCGATCCGCGGACCACGTCTCCCTCCCACCAGGCCAGGCTGTGGACGTTCCTTGCCCCTGCACAGCCGACGGCTCCCACGCGCGGATCGGATAGGGCGGCCCGAAGCTTGGCGCAGAAGCCGGGGTCGGCGATCTCGGTGTGGGGGTGGACCAGGACGAGCGCCTCGAGGTCCTCGAACCGGGCGGCGGCCTCCAGGATCAGGTTGTACGTGCGACCCACGGGCTCGACCGCGGCGTAGGCGAGCAGCTTGGAGTCGGCCTCAGCCACTCGGCGGATGCCGGGTTCGGCGTAGCGGCTGAACGCCTCGGCGTCGCCGATCGAGGATCCGAATGCGATCAAGAAGGGTCGCTGCCGGTCAGGCTCTTAGGGAGCGGCCCCTTTCGCAGGGCCGACGACATTCGAGCGGCCCCTGGCGGCGCCTGGCTTTGTCCTCGAATGCTCGTGCACCTCCAGTGCACGTCGCATTCTGCGTCCGCCCCAGTCACCGCCAGTGACCACTCTCGGTGTCGCCGGACCTACGAAAGAGACCACTTAGACTCTTGGGCGTCAACTCGGGCGCGCCGCGCTTGGGAGCCGTGCGCCCCAGCCACCGAAACGGGGCGGTGATCCGCCAGGAGATGCTGCCCGTCGTCTCCTCGATCGCGCGCCGGAGCTCGAGCACGCGCGCGTCGGACTCGAGCGCGTTGATGTGCGCCAGCATCAGCGCCGCATCGGCGTCGGCCTCGGCGCGCAGCGCGCGCTCGCGCCAGCTCCCGGCGCCGGTCCCGATCCCCATCCGGCCATCCCACTTGTCGGCCAGCTTGATGTGGGCCTCGATCCACGGCTCGGGGTCGGGCACCATGTCGAGCTCGCGGTGGTGGATGGCGCGGAAGTCGGCCGTCATCACCTTGTGGCCGGTCTCGCGCACCTGGAGGCAGAAGTCGAGGTCATAGCCGTGAAACTGGCTCAGCTGTTCGTCGAAGCGCACGTTGCGGACGACCCAGGGGGAGAATGCGAGCACGAACCCGTCGAGCGTCTCGACCTCGCCCACCCTCGCGTAGGCGGGCGCCTCGTTCCACGCCCAGGAAAACGACGGCAGGTCGCCGCCGCCGTGCTCGTCGTAGCGGTTGATGAACGAGCTGCAGGTCACCGACGCTTCCCACCACGCGATGCTGCGCACGCCCACCGCTCCGACGCACCCGACCAGCCCCACGTCCGGGTCGGCCAGCGACCGGCGCACGATCGCGCAGAAGTCCGCGTCGACGATCTCGGCGTCCTGGTGGACGAGCACGAGGGCCTCGAGGTCGTCGCGCTGCGAAAAGTGGTCCAGCAGGGCGTTGTACGAGCGGGCGATCGACCCGATCGAGCTCATCGGGTGGATCTCCGAGTCGCGCTCGGCGGCCCGAGCGATCCCGGGCCGGGCGCACCGGGCGTACACCTCGGGTTTCGTAATCGAAGAGCCGAATGCGATCATGAACCGCTCCTCCGCTGCACGGCAGACGAGTGTAGATGTCCTCCCAGAGTCCAATCATCTCGGAACAGCGGGGCGATTCGAGTCGCCCGCGGGCAGCGGCTGACCGCTCGTCGGGTCAGGTGGTGGTCGAGGTTCGCGGCCTCTACAAGGCGTTTCGGATCCCCGAGCAGAAGGTCGACACGCTCAAGGAGCGAGCCGTCCACCCGCTCACGCGGATCGGCTACCGGACGCTGACCGCCCTGCGCGACGTCTCCTTCGACATCCACAAGGGCGAGTTCTTCGGGATCGTCGGGCGCAACGGGTCGGGCAAGAGCACCCTGCTCAAGATCATGGCCAGCATCTACCGCGCCGACGCCGGCCGGGTCCGGATGGCGGGGCGGGTGGCGCCGTTCATCGAGCTCGGCGTCGGCCTCAACCCCGAGCTGACCGCGCGAGAGAACGGCGTGCTGAACGGCGTGCTGATGGGGCTCACGCGCCGCGAGGCGCAGCGGCGGCTGGGAGCGGTAATCGAGTTCGCCGAGCTCCAGGAGTTCGCCGATCTCAAGCTGAAGAACTACTCGTCGGGGATGATGGTCCGGTTCGCGTTCTCGGTGATGGTCCAGGCCGACGCCGACATCATGCTGATCGACGAGGTACTCGCGGTCGGCGACGCCGCGTTCGCGCAGAAGTGCATGGACGTGTTCCACGAGCGCCGGGCCGCCGGCAAGACGATCGTGCTCGTCACCCACGACATGGGCACGGTCCAGTCGATGTGCCACCGCGCGTTGCTGCTCGACGGGGGCGAGATCAAGTACATCGGCGACCCCGACGACACCGCGCTGCGTTACTACCGCCTCAACTTCGCCGGGCCACCGTCAGGCGCGCGCGGGGGCAATCGCGAGCCGATGGTTGACTTCAACGCCAAGGTCGTGGAGGCCACCCTGCGTGATGGGGCGGGCGAGGCGATCGAGAACGTCGAGCAGGACTCTCCGATCAGGATCGACGTCGTGCTGCACGCCATGCGGAGCCTCGAGGGGCCCCACTTCGTCTTCCACGTGCGCAACGACGACGGCGTGCTCGTGTGCAGCTTCGCGAGCGACCTCGACGAGGCGGTGGCCGCCGGAGGGCAGATGCACCTCACCGGCGAGATCGAGAACCGGCTGGTCCCGGGCCGCTATTACCTCGATTGCTGGGTGGGGCAGAACGAGGGCCAGAGCGCCGTCTCGCTGCAGGTGCTGCGTGTGCTGAGCTTTGTCGTCTACGGCACGGGAGCCCGCGACGGCGTGGTCAGCGTCGACGCGGACATCGTCGCCACCCAGCGCCCTGCGGGAGCACCATGAGCGACCCCGTGGTCGAGCTACGGGACGTGCCCGCGGTGGGGCTGCGGGACGTGCCCGCGGTGGAGCTGCGGGACGTGCCCGGGCCGTCGGCGCTCGGCGGGGGCACAAGACGCGCGCTCGAGCTCCTCTACGTGATCGCGGTCACCGACTTCAAGCGCACGTACTTCGGCACCGCGCTCGGCTACCTGTGGTCGATCGCCCGCCCGCTGATGACGTTCGGCGTCCTGCTGGTGGTGTTCACGCACGTGTTCCGCCTCGGCAAGACCGTGCCCCATTACCCGGTGTTCCTGCTCGTGGGCATCGTCCTTTTCACCTTCTTCCAGGAGGCCACGATCACGGCCGTCGGTTCGATCGTCGGGCACGAGGGTGTCGTGCGAAAAACGCAATTTCCGCGGCTGGTGATTCCGCTCGCGGTGGTGGTCACGGCGCTGTTCAACTTCGCCCTGAACATGATCGTGGCGTTCGTCTTCGTGCTCGCCTTCGGGCTCGCGCCGAGGCCGTCGTGGCTGTTGCTGATCCCGGTGATCGCGGCGCTGTTCGTGTTCATCACGGCGGTGGCGATGCTCCTTTCGGCGCTCTATCCGCGGTATCGCGACGTGTCGATCATCTGGTTGGTGGTCTCGATGGCGCTGTTCTACGCCACGCCGGTGCTGTACCCGATCACCGCCCCCCATCCGACGGTGCGCGACGTGATCGCGCTGAATCCGCTGACCCCATTGTTCGAGCTCGCGCAGAAGTTCGTCACCAACCCGGACGCCCCGTGGCCGGGATCGGCCGCGGCGGGCGGGCCCGTCCGGTTGCTGATCGCGATCTTCCTCTACTGCGCGATCTGCGTGGTCGCGGTCTGGGTCTTCCGCCGCGAGGCGCCACGGATCGCCGAGGAGCTCTGAGCCCCGGCGTCGGCGGCGGTGGCGAGGATCGCGCCGGCGAGCACGATCGCGACCAGCGTCACCGCCGGCATCTGCCAGTCCCAATCGAGCGGCGAGTGGGCGAGGTAGACGATCAGCGCCGCCGCTGGACCGGCCGCCGCCGGCGTGGCGCGCAGCGCCCGGGCGGCGGACGCACCGACCCCGGTGAAGAACATGATCAGCAGCCCCAGCCCCACGAGCCCGAGCTCGGCGAGCGTCTGGAGCTCGAGCGAGTGGGCGTCCTGAGCGAACTCATTGACGGTTCGCCACCGAAGCCAGTCGACGCTCCACCCGCCGGCGCCCACGCCCTGGACCGGATCGCCGGCGAACGCGCGCAGGGCCACCGACCAGTAGTCATAGCGGTTGCTCTGGAACGAGACGAGCCGGGTGGCCCCGCTCGCGGGGTTCGTCGAAGCGCCGCTCGTCTCGTGCGCCCCGACGACGATCGCCAGCGCGAGCCCGGCGCAGACGACGGCGGTGGCGATCAGGGGCGCCCGTCTCGGCAGGTTGAGCTCGCGCTCGCCTGCGGACGCGCGCTCGCGACGGGCGAGGGCGATCTGTGCGACAGCCGCCCCCGCCGCGATCACGATCAGCAGTACGAGCGTGATCGCCCCCTGGCGTTCGCGAGTGGAGAGCCCGCCGGTCATCGCGGTGATCCCCTTGAACGCCGCTCCCGAGAGGGCCGCAAGGACGCCTGTCGCCAGGGCGCGGAGCGTCGCGGACAGCTGTTCACGGCGTGGCGCGATCACGGTGAGCGCCACCAGCCCGGCCACGCAGGCGAACAGCGCCCCGCGCGAGAACGTGATGTAGAGCCCGAGTCCGAGGGGGGCGAGGGCGGCCGCGGCGGCCGCGCGGACCCAGTCGGGCCGCGTCCTGTCGCCCGCGATCCGGGTGAACAGCACGAACCCGAGCGCGGCCAGCTCGCCCATCGCGTTCCAGTAGGTGAGCGGCTGCTCGAGCCGGCCCTCGGCGCTGACGGAGGCGGAGAAGTGCAGCAAGCCGGGCAGCAGACGCTCGGACAGCCCGTAGCCGATCACGATCAGCGCGCCGGCGGCCAGCACCAGCTCGACCGCCGGCAGCGAGCGACGGTCGAACACGAGCACGGAGGCCAGGAGGGCGCCGGCGTACATGACCGCGATCTGCCCCGCGTCGTGCGCGTTGCCCGCGATCGGCGCCCACAGGATCGAGAGGAGCGTCCAGGCGGCCAGCAGGCCGAGGCCCGCGAGCGCCACCAGGACGGTTCGATCCCGTGGCAGCCGGGCTCCGGCGACGAGCGCGAGCAGCACCACGAGCCAGGCCCCCAGTCCGGCAACATCACGCGCTTGATCGAAATACCCGCCGCTGAAGAAGGCGAGCACGGTCGGGCCGACGAGCAGCGCGCCGCGCGCAGCGATCAGGGCGGCGCGGCGGGGGGTCATGGCGGCTCAGTTGCGGGCGTCGCGGCCGGCGCGCCGGACCAGGCGGGCGGCCGGCAGCGGCCGGCGCTCGGCGCTGCGGGGTCCGGCGGCGGGAAGCGCGCCGTCGCCGTTGCGGGGCCCGGGGGCCGAGAAGGCGGTGTCAACCTCGGCGAGGATGTCGCGCCGGAAGCTCGCCACGTCGAAGCGGGCCGCGTTGGCGACGCAGGCGTCGGAATCGATCGCGGCATCGTCGAAGGTGAGGACGGCCCGCGCCAGATCGGCCGCGCCACCGGACCAAAAGCAGCCGGTCACCCCGTCGAGGACCGTCTCCAGCGCTCCGCCATCGCGGCGCGCGATCACCGGTCGCCCGGCGGCCTGGGCCTCGACCGCGGCGATCCCGAACTCCTCCACCGAGGTGACGATCAGCGCCCGTGCGCGCTCGATGATCTGCGCGACGACGGCGTCGGGCTGACGCCCGGCGAACTCGATCGTCGGCCCCGCACCGCGTCTCAGCGAGCGCGCCTCGGGGCCGTCGCCGACCACGATCAGCGGCAGCCTGAGCTGGTTGAAGGCGTCTATGGCGACCTGGATCTGCTTGTGCGAGATCAGCTCCGAGACGATCGCGTAGTGGTTCCCGACCGCCCCCGGGGTGAACCGTTCGGTCTCCACCGGGGGATAGACGACGCTCGCGGCGCGGCCGAAATAGGTGTGGATCCGCGCCTGGGTCGCCCTCGAGCACGCGACGTAGCGATCGGTCCGCTGGGCCGCGATCCAATCCCACTGGCGCCACCGCCGGAAGGTGGAGCGGAGGATCGCCCGCGTGAGCGGGTCGCGGCGCCGGGCGAGCGTCCGTTCGCGCTCGTTCCAGGCGTAGCGGAAGGGGTTGTAGCAGTAGCACACGTGCACGTTGCGCTCGTCGCACAGCACGGCGTGCGCCCACGCCGAGGAGCTCGAGACGACGAGGTCGTAGGAGGAGAGGTCGAACGACTCGATCGCGGACGGATACAGCGGCAGGAAGGCCCGGAACGTGCGGGCCGTCGGCTTCAGGCGCTGGAGGAACGAGGTGTGGATATCCCGGGCGGCAAACCGGCCCTCGGTGCCGCTCTCGTCGTACACGGCGGTGAAGATGTCGGCCTCCGGCCACATCTCGCACAGCTGGAGAAACACGCGCTCGGCGCCCCGCAGGTCGAGCAGGAAGTCGTGGACCAGGGCAACCCGCTGGTGTGGCATGGCAACGTCGGCAAGATTCCCCACCGGCGGCAGTCTATGGCGCCTTCACAATCGTTGCTGAAGCCTGTTCGATGTCGCTGATTCTGTGCGTAAGTTATTCCGGCGCGTTCGGAGGCGCCGAGCGCGTGCTGATCCAGTGGGCCTCGGGGCTGTCGACGGGACGGGCGCCGACCGAGGTGAGCGTGGCGTGTCCCGAGGGGCCGCTGGCGAGCGCGGCCAGGACGGCCGATCTGCGCGTGTTCCCCCTGCCCGAGCGGTCGCTGGAGGTCCGGGGGACGGGCCGGGACCGTTTGCTTGGACCCTTGCGGTTAGCCGATCACGCGCGGGAGCTCCGCCGGCTGAGCTCGGATCTCGATCCCGACCTCGTGATCGCGTGGGGAATGCGCACGGCGATCGCGAGCCTGGGAATGGCCGCTGATCGGGGGCTTGTGGTCGCCCATCACGATCTCGTACCCGGGCGGCTGATCGGCGCCGCCGTCCGCCGGGCGGCGGGTCGCGCCGGGGTGGTGGTCGTCCCTTCGTCGTTTGTCGCGCACGACCTCGATCCGCGGGAGCGGCTGCGCGGGCGGCTGCGGGTCGTGCATCCGGGGGTGGAGTTGGTGCCTGACGGGCCGGCGGCGGCACCGCCGGTTGTCCTCGTGGTCGGCTCGCTCGTGGGCTGGAAGCGGCCCGACTTGGCGCTCGAGGCGCTCGCGCTGGCGCGACGCGACCGTCCGAAGCTGAGGTTGTGGCTGGTCGGCGAGGCAACGGGGCGTCGTTCGGAGGAGCTGTTGGCGGGTCTGCGGGCGCGCGCCGGCCGCCCGGATCTGGCCGGCGCGGTCGAGTTCGTCGGTCAGGTTGACGATGTTCGCCCCTGGCTCGAGCGGTCCACCTGCTTGCTCCACTGCGCCGACCGCGAGCCGTTTGGCCTCGCCGTGCTCGAAGCGATGGCCGCCGGGCGTCCCGTGGTGGTGCCGGCGGTCGGCGGGCCGGCCGAGATCGCGAATCCGTCGTGCGCGCTTCTTTATCCACCGGGCGACGCGTCCGCGGCCGCGGCCGCGCTGGTGACGCTGACCGGCGACGGCGAGCTCGCCGGCCGGCTCGGCGCACGGGGCCGGGAGCGGGCCCGGGGTGAGTTTGAAGCCCGCGCCGCGGCGGCTCGCTTCGCCGGGACGGTCGCGCCCGTCGTTCGGCGACGTCCGCGAGCGGCGGTGGCGCCCGGATCCCTCGCCGTGGTCACCGTCACCCACAACTCGGCGCGCGAGCTCCGCGGGCTGCTCGGGTCGGTGGCGCGGCATCTGCCGGGCACTCGAGTCGTGGTCGTCGATTGCGCGTCTGGCGACGAGACCTGCGCGGTGGCGGCGGCGGACGAGTCGACGGTGGTGATTGCGCTGAACGAGAATGTGGGCTTCGGGCGGGCCTGCAACCTTGGGCTGCGGTCGGTCGGCGAGCCGGCGGCGGCGCTGGTCAACCCCGACGTCGAGGTGATCGACGACTCGGTTCTGCGGCTGGTTGCCGAGGCCGTGAGGCGCGATACCCCCGAGCGGCTGCTGGCCCCGCTCGTGCTCAATCCCGACGGCACCCGTCAGGACACGGTCCATGCGCGGCCGGGTTCGCCGTCCTCGCTGCTCCATGCGCTGATTTCGCCCGCCGTCCTGCCGGGGACGCTCGTGGCGCCGTGGCGAGCGGTTTCGCCGCGGCGGGTCGGCTGGGCGGTCGGCTGTGCGCTGGTCGGGCGGACGGCGACGCTGCGCCGGCTGGGCCCGTTCGACGAGCGGATCTTTCTCTACGGGGAGGATCTCGACCTCGGGCTGAGGGCCGCCATGGTGGGCATCGAGACCTGGTTCTGGCCATCGGCTCGAGTCGTCCATCACCGGGCGCACGCGAGCCAGACCGAGTTCGGGGGTGAGCCGTTCCAGCTGCTCGCCGCCGCGCGCCACGACGTGATTGCGCGGCGGCTGGGGCGGCGGCGCGCCGCCCTCGACGACACGACTCAGGCGCTGACGTTCTCTTCGCGGCTCGCGCTCAAGCGGGCGCTCGGCCGGCCGGCCGCCCGCGAGCGCCGCCAGCTCAGCGCGCTGGCGCGCGTCCGTTCGGGAAGTCTTTGAGGTGCGGCGAGGGTGGTGGGTCCTCGGGGGCGCAGTGGCGGTGGTCGCGGTGGCGGTCGCGGTCCTGCTGCTGACCAACCGCACGTCCACGCCAACGGCGGCGCCCGCACCGCCTCCCGAGCCGCCGGCATTGCCGGCGCCCACCGGGCCCGAGCAGTTCGGCGCCAACGTCAACTGGCTGTTCGACTCCGATCTCTACCCGCCGGCGCTGGTGGCCGCGCAACTCCAGGAGCTCGAGCAGACCGGCGCCACGTTGGCGCGTACCGATGCGCTGTGGGAACGGGCTGAACCGGCCGCGCCGGTGGCGGGGGTCCACCACTACGACTGGAGCTTCGACGACGCGATCGCCACCGCGCTCGCGGAGCACGGGCTCCAGTGGCTGGCGATCCTCGACTACACCGCGCCTTGGGCGCTATCGGTCCCCGGGCAGGACCACTCGCCTCCGAGCTCCGACGCCGACTACGCGGCCTTCGCCGCCGCGTTCGCGGGCCGCTACGGAGCCGGGGGATCGTTCTGGGCCAGCCACCCCGACCTCACGGCCGAACCGGTGCGGAGCTTCGAGATCTGGAACGAGCCCGACAATCCCCAGTTCTGGGTGCCGGAGCCCGACCCGGCGCGCTACGCCGGCCTGTACCTGGCGGCGCGCGCCGCGATCAAGGCCGTCGATCCGGGGGCGCGCGTGCTGATCGGCGGACTTGCTCACCCGACCGCGTTCCTGCCCGCGCTGCTGAGCGCGCGGCCTGACCTGGCCGGCCATATCGACGGGGTCGCGATCCATCCCTATGGCCGGACGCCGGCGGCGGTCCTGGCCGACGTGCGCGATGCCCGCGCCACGCTGCGCTCGCTCGGTCTGGGGTCCGTGCCGCTCTACGTCACCGAGTTCGGTTGGGCGACTCAACCTCCCGGCGGCGTCGCCTACGCGCGCGCATTGCTGCGACCCGGTTACATCTCGACCACCGTGGCCGGCCTCGGGCACAGCGGTTGTGGGATCGCGGCCGCCGCTCTTTACACGTGGGTGACGCCGGAGCGCAACCCGCTCGATCGCGGCGATTGGTACGGCATCAGCCCACCAAGTGGGGGCAGTAGTCCGGCGGTCACCGCTTTCGCCACCGGCGTCAAGGCCGCGGGTGGTCCGGGCGGGCCAGTCGGGTCGTGCGGATGAGCCGTGGGAAGAAACCCTCCCTGGGGGGACGGTTTCTTCCCGAGGGCTTCTAGAAGGCTGGTGTTTTTTGTGATGGCCTGAGCGGGGGCTGACCGCGTCTGGTCCGTCCGACCCTCAATTAAGACTTGAGGGTTATGAGTCTCGGTTTATCTCCCCGCCAGCAGGACATGTTCGCCACGACGACGAGCTTCTGCGAGCGGCTGGTCGCGCCCGATTCGATCTACGGGCTGCTTCATCGCGAGTGCCACCGGTTGTTCCCGGATGAGTTATTCGCTGACTTGTTCTGTGATGTGGGTCGTCGGTGTGTGCCGCCGATGATCGTGGCGGTGGTGATGGTGCTGCAGCGGCTTGAGGGCTGCTCGGATCGGGAGGCGGTGGACCGCTTTCAGTTCGATCTGCGCTGGAAGTACGCAGCGGGCGGGCTGGGGTTCGACTATCCGGGGTTCGTGCATACGGTGCTGGTTGACATGCGCGCGCGGCTTGCGGCGTCCGAGTGGCCGGAGCGGATCTTCGAGGTCACGCGCGAGGTGGCCAGGCATGCAGGGCTGGTGGGCCGCCGACGGGTGCTGGACTCCACCCCGATCTATGACGCGGTCGCGACGATGGACACGGTCACGTTGGTGCGCTCGGCGATCCGGGGGTTGCTTTCGGTGTGCGACGCGGAGCTGGAGAGCGAGCTGCGCGGGCAACTGCGGCGCGATGATGATTACCGCGACGCGGGCAAGCCGGTGTGTGACTACGAGGATCCCGAGGCGCGCGAGGCGCTGGTCGACGCGCTGGCCAAGGACGCCCGCGCGCTGCTCGTGTCGCTCGACGGCCGCGAGCTTGAGGCCGCGGTCGGTGACGCGGCCGAGTTGTTGGCGTCCGTCACCGGCCAGGATCTGGACGAGGGCGAGGATGGGGTGTTTCGGATCGCTCGGCGGGTGGCCAAGGACCGGGTCATCTCGACCGTCGACCCCGACGCCCGTCACGGGCATAAGACCTCCGCGCGGGGGTTTGACGGCTACAAGGGCCACGTGTCGCTCGATCCTGACTCGGAGCTGATCCTCGCGACCACGGTGAGCGCCGCCAACGGCGGCGACGCGGCGGCAGCCGACGAGCTGCTCGCAGATGACCTCCGCGCCACAGACGAGCCGCGCCCTCCCGAGCAGCCGGAGGCTGAGCAGTCCGAGCCCGAACGTGACGAGGACGGGCAGTCGCCGTCCGTGTACGGCGACTCGGCCTACGGCTCGGGCGAGTTGGTGGACAAGCTCGAGAAAGCGGACGCGCAGGTCAACTGCAAGGTGCAGCCGCCGGTCTCGCCGGGCGGGCGGTTCTCCAAGGACGCGTTCTCGATCGACCTGAATGGCGGCACCGTGAGCTGCCCAGCGGGGAACACCACGGCGCTGCGGCCGTTCGGCGAGGGGCGGATCGCGAAGTTCGCGGCGGCGTGCGCCGGCTGCCCGCTGGCCGACCGGTGCACGAGCGCGAAAGAGGGGCGCACGATCTACGTCGGCCCCTACGAGGAGCAACTCGCGCGCGCCCGCCAGCGCCAATCAGACCCCGCCTGGAAGGCCGACTACAAAGCCACCCGGCCGAAGGTCGAGCGAAAGATCTCGCACTTGATGCGCCGCCGCCACGGCGGCCGCCGCGCGCGGGTGCGCGGCAAGCCCAAGGTGGCCGCCGACTTCGCCCTGCTCGCCGCCGCCGTGAACCTCGCCCGCCTCGCCGTGCTCGGAGCTGTCGCCGAGCAGGCGGGGTGAGACGCGAAACGCGCCTAACCAGGACGCTCCCGGCGCCACCCGGGCCGGGAAGCGCCCCAGGCGCCACGAACCCCGCGGAAACCGTCACCATCCCAGGGCGGTCCACACCGAACACATCCGCGGCAGACCCCCAGCACCCACCAACACCCCCTTTTCACACCACCCTTCTAGGACCGCTTTAGGCAGCGGGTCGCCAGCGTGCCCTTCTTGGCGCAGTGCTCGAGGGCCAGCGCGCCGATCCGGAACGCTTTCAGGGCCGGCTTGTCCTGGAGCTTGCCGCTGCTGCGCTGCAGCCGGACCAGCCCGGCGAAATTGAACGCCGGCGCGCCCTTGAACTCCTCGCCGATCCAGGTGAAGTAGTAGAAGCCGGTGATCAGCAGCTTCTTGCGGGCAGCCGCGACCGCGGGCAACATCGCTGTGATGTCTCTGGCTTGACCCGCCTCCGTGGTGTTCCAGTCGTAGGTCTGCGGGCTTTTGCCCTTGGCCGATGGCCAGCTCAGCTCGCTGGCGATCAGCGGTTTGGTCGTATCGCCATAGCTGTTGGCTGCCTTACGGACCAGCTTCAGGATCTCGATCTCGTGCGGAACCGTGGCGGTGAAGTCGTTGACCGAGATGACGTCGAACAGCGACTTGGCCCCGTGGATCCTCTCGATCGTCTCGAGATCCTGCCACGAGTAATCGGTCAGGGCGCCGAGCACGACCTTGGCGCTAGGGTCGGCGTGCTTGATCGCGTTGTGCGCCGCGCGCAGGAGCTTGACGTACTTGTTGGCGAACGGCTGATGCCAGTAGAGCGACAGGTCTTCCTCGTTCCACACCTGCCACTGCCGGATCGGCATGCGGTGCAGGCCGGGATGGGCAGACCAGAAGCCGCCGTGAGGGCCGTAGCGGTTGATCAGCGTGGTCAGATAGTCGGCGTAGAACTCGGGTTTCCTCGGTGGAGCGAAGCCGCCCGGGTTGTCGTTTCCGGCGTCCCAGCTCGGCGTGTAGATGACCACCGGCAGCACGGTCAGGCCGCGCGCCGCGGCCGCCGCCACGACCTGGTCGGTGGCGGCGAAACTCGTCGGAACATTGGCGACCCCCTTCAGAAACTCGCCCGTTTGGTCGCTCGGGACCTTGCTGAAGCTCTTGAACGGCTGCGCCGCGGCCCAATCGAACACGACGCGGACGCTCTCGACGCCGCTGGAGACCATCTTGGTGAACTGGTCGTTGGTGTTCACCGCGCTCGTGAACATCGGCGCGGTGAGGTCGACCCCGACGAACCCGGGCGGGGTCGGGGTTCCCGCGGCCGACGTCGAGTCGCCCGAGGCACACGCGACCGGCACGGCCGCGAGCAGCGCCGCCACAAGGGCCACAGCGAGCGTACGAATGCGCAACGCCGCTTACACCCGACGCATGGCGCGACGCAGCCCTAAGCCGGTTGCCAGTAACCCGATCCCGAGGGCGAGCGCGAGCGCGACATCGAGGCCCGTGTGCGGGAGCGACTGCCCGCTCGAGCTGCTCGAGCTCGAGCTGGACGGACTATCCGACGACGTGGTGCTCGGCGACGAAGCGGTCGTCGCCGTGGACGCCGGGGTCGACGTTTGAGCGGCTGGGGTCGATGACGTCGCGGGCGTGCTGGATGCCGGTGCCGGCGTGGTCGCCGGCGGTGGCGAGCTCGTGCTCGGCGCGGTGGTGGTGGTCGACGCGAGCGGATCGGTGTACTGCTGGTCCCCGGCTGAGGGGCCAGATGCCAACGCCGCGGTGTAACCCCCGAGCAGCAACGCCGCGAAGATCAGCAAACCGGTCAGCAGTTTGCCCCGTGTGCGCACGCGCCGAGTATGGCAAGCAATTGGCGGGCTCGCGTGCAGTTGCCGGTCGGAGGGCGGACCGCGCGTCCGGGGCGGGAATCAACCCTGTCGTCTAACGAGGCCCAAACGGCCCGGGGCGCCCGTCGGCAAAAGCCGCTTTTGCAGGATTTATTGCACGACCAGGGTTATGTGACGAGTTCCCGACGGGTCATGGTAGGTTGGCTGCCGCCCCTCTCCTCAGGGCGGTTTGTAACGCGGCACCGTACTTCGCGTGCGGGGTCGCGTTGCTTTGTCACGTCCCGATTGCCCTTTGCCACGCCCCGGCCGCACCTTCTGCCCACCCCGATCCGCCACTCACGGTCTATGCCCAACATGATTCGCCGTCCCCGAGTACTCGCCACCGCTCTGGTGGCCGCCGCCGGTCTGCTCGGAACCGCCATGACGAGCACCAGCGCCGGCGACTTGCAGAGTCAAATCTCCGCCAAGCAGTCCGCCGCCTCGGCGCTGCAGTCCCAGATCACCGAGGACGCGGCCAAGATCCAATCGACCACGGGCGGACTGAGTCAGGCGCGGGCTGAGCTGTCTCAGGTCCAGGCCGAACTCAACCAGCGCGAGGCTCAGCTCAAGACCGTCCAGATCAAGCTGCTGAAAGCTCGGGACCACCTGATCGACCTGGAGAACCGGCTGCAAACCGCCACCAAGGCACTGTCCGCCAACCTGGTCACGGCCTACGAGAACAACCAGCCCGACGTGGTGGGCGTGATCCTCGAGGCGCAGGGTTTCAACGATCTGATCGAGCGCTTCAACTTCATGAAGCGGATCTCGCGCCAGGACGCGCAGATCCTCGACTTCACGCGGACCGCCCGCGCCGAGGTGGCCCATCAGGCCCAGCAACTCGGGGTGCTGGAGGCGCGCGACCGCTCGCTCGCGGAGCAGGTTCTGGCCCGGCGCAATCAGATCGCGGCGCTCAAGGCGGCCCTGCTCAAGCAGCAGATTTCCGAGGTGGCGGCCCGCAACGCCGACAAGAACAAGCTGGCCACGCTCAACGATCAACTCGGCGCGCTCGAGAAGAAGGCGGCCGCCCAGGCGGAAGCCGCGGCCGCGACCGGCAACGCCGACGTGGCCGGGATCACGATCGATACCAACGGCATGGTTCAGCCGCCGGCCGGGGCACCGGAAGCGATCAAGCAGGTGATCGCCGCCGGCAACGCGATCGCGACCCTCCCCTACATCTACGGCGGCGGCCACGCCTCCTTCCAGGCCGACGGCTACGACTGCTCGGGGTCGGTGAGCTACGCGCTGGCGGCCGCCGGATTGGTCACCTCACCGATGGTGTCGGGCCAGTTCGAGGACTGGGGCTCGCCCGGACCCGGCCAGTGGATCACGATCTACGCCAACGCCGACCACGTGTGGATGACGGTGGCCGGGTGGCGGTTCGATACGGTCGCGCTGGCCGAGTACGGCACCCGCTGGCACCAGGGCGGCGGCGAGTTCGCCGACATGGTCGTACGCCACCCGACTGGGCTGTAATCGCTTTGACGGCTTAGGCGGCGTGACGAAATTACCTGGCGTTCTGGCGGCGCCTGGACGCGCCTGGCGCCGCCCGCCCGCCCTCACGTACCACCAGTACGATCGTGGCGGGCGGGCAGCGCCATCCACGCCCAGTCACTCGCCAGCTCCACCAGCTAATTCCGTCACGCCGCCTTAGCTGGGCATGGAGCCTTGGGGGATAAGTGCGGGCCGCACTTAATCCCCAAGGCACCGTCAGCGGCGGGTTGGCCGTGGTGCGACCATGGGCAGATGACGGCATGGCGGGACGTCGAACAGGCAGAGCCGGAGTTCGCGCAGCGCGTGCAGGCCCGGTTCGACGCTCACCGGCACAAGACAATCGCCACCTTGCGAGCCGACGGGTCGCCGCGCATCTCCGGGATCGAGGCGGTGTTCGAGGACGGCGAGGTGGTCTTCGGCTCGATGCCGGACGCGCGCAAGGGCGCGGATCTCCGCCGCGACCCGCGGTTCGCCCTGCACAGCGCGACGGTTGACCCGATCGAGGGTTCCGAGGCGCAGTGGCCGGGCGAGGCGAAGATCTCCGGCCGGGCGCTCGCCACCGGGCAGATCACCGCAGGACCGGACGGCGACCGCTTCCAGGCCGACATCGCCGAGGTCGTGCACACCCACCTCAACGCGGCGGCCACGATGCTCGTCGTCGAGTGGTGGACGCCGACGCAGGGACTGCGCAGGATCGAGCGCGAGTGACCCCAGCCGCGGACCGCGGACCAGAGGCGCGCCGTCCGCTCGCATTCCTGGGAACCGCGGGCTCGAGGGTCGGTCAGACCGCACCGGAGCCCACGACCGCGGGCTCGGCGGCGGGTGCGGGTTCGGTCCGGCCGCGCGGCCGCGGCGTGCCGGGGGCGAGCGCACCCGGCTTGCCCTGCCCCGACAGCCTGAGCGCGAGGAGCGCCAGGGCGGGCAGCACGACGATCGCCAGCATGGCCAGGAACCACACCTGACCGGCATCGGTGCCTTCTCCGAGGGCGTGCGCGAGACCCAGGATCCAGGCCAGCGCGGTGAACCTATGGAGCTTGCGCCAACGGGTCGCCCCGATCCGCTTGCGGGCGTAGTAGCCCAGGCCGAGGATGATCAGCGACCAGCCGGCGACGATCCCGATCGAGGTCCAGATCGACTTGTAGCTGCTGACGAACGGAATCGTGATGTCCGCCAGCGAGGGGTGTAGGTAAGAGTCGCCGAGCAAAGACACGCCGTGGACGACGATGGCGACGATGGTGGAAAGGGACAGGATTTCGTGGATGGCGAGCAGATCGGAACGCTTCTTGCCGCGCAGTAGCTTCGTACTCATCAACAGCCCGAGCGAGACCGCGAGGCTGGCGAGGATCAGCGCGGCGAAGCCGGCGGCACGGCTCGTGACCCAGAAGAGGTAGGGGCTGAGGCTCGTTGTCATGTCCCCAAGGATCCGTCCCAGCGCCTAGAGCGACGTAGGAGCCGCATAAGCGCTGTGTAGGAAGCGCGGTGGCGCTTCGCGCGGGCGCTATCGCCCTGGATGGACCAGGTAACCGGGCCCCGCCGCGACCCGGGCCCGCTCGAACGCGTTGCCCTGGAGCTGGACCTCGGAGAACTTCACCCGGAACTTGGTGCCGCCGTCCTGCAAATTGGAGGGCATCGCGGCGCCGGCGGGGATGCCGGCGCCGTGGTAGACGATGAAGCTGCGGCCTCCCGGAAGCAGCGTGATCTTGGTCCGGCCCCAATGGGAGTTGCTGATCGAGCCCCGCGCGCCGCTGGTCGCCTGGGCCCGTGCGCCGCTGAAGTTGACCGATCCGAAGTCCGCCAGCGGCAGGGTTTGGCACGAGTTGATCGTGGTGCATTTCGACGGTGCTTCCTCGATCCATTCGGCCGATGAGACGTCGATCGAGGAGGTGTGGAGCGTCTTCTGGAACGAGTGGTGGGCGGTGGTGTCGTCGAGCTTCACCACGACGCGATTACCGGCGACGTTGACGCTGGCCGAGATCTTGTCCCCGGGGCGGACCCGCATCCGAATCGGCCGCGAAGCGGCCGGCACCAGCTCGTACCAGGCGTCGGAGATGACGGCGCCCGAGGCGGAGCAGTCCACCTCGGTACCGATCTGCTCGAGTGCCCGCGCGCCGGCGGCATAACCACCCAACCCGACCCAGCTCGCCGAATACGACTTGTTGTCCGGGGGGCACTTGGCCGAGGGCTGGGTCCAGCTCCCGGCGACCTGCGTGAACTTGATCCCCGCCCGGTGAATGGCATAACCGGCCCAATTAGCGCTGTAGTTGCTGTCGGCCAGTGCCGACGATGCTCCCGCCAGCGCGCACACGACGGCAGCCACGCCCGCTGTCGCAAACGCGACACGGACCGAGGTGAGTCGATGTCGTATGAGCTTGGGAACTTGAACGATCGTGATCTATACCTTCGCGGCCTGAAGAATTGCCGCGGCGCGCCCCTGGCAATCGTACGTTGTGACCTTAGCACCGCTCGTCGTAGTGACGGTCGCGGCCCGGCAGGCCTTGGCTGCAGTCTCCATCGCTTTGTCGCTGCCGGTGCGGGTGTCACCGCCCTGGAAACCGCCTTGGGACTGATCGAGGATCAGCCACCGTAGATGGCCGTCCTTGACCTCCTGGGCAATCCACGCCACGGTCACCGAGCTCTCGCGGCCGGAGAAGCCACCCAGGCCGGCGACGTTGGCGTTCGAGGAGATGATCACGGCCGCCGCGGTGCTCTGGCTGGCGACGCCGATCGTTCCGCCGCCGTGGGCCTTCGCGTAACCGATGGCCGCGTTCAGCGAGGCGCTGTCCCCGCCAAACATGCCGCCGCCGGCGCCGCCACCGAATCCACCACCGCCCCGCCCGAAGCCGCTGGCGCCCGACCCGGAGCCAGGGGCGACGCCACTGCCCGGGGGCGCAAAGCCTTGACCGCCGGAGGCGCCGCCGGGGAGCCCGGATCCGCCACGGGGCGGCGTGAAGCCCCGACCGCCCGAGCCCCCGCCCGGGAACCCGGACCCCGACCCGCCACGGAACCCGGATCGACCGCCCCCAAAGCCGCCGCGGCCACCCGGCCCGAACCCGCCGCCGCCGCCCATCGACGCGCTGGCCGGGCCGCCGGCGGGGAACGTGCTGCTGGTCGCGTGTCCGAGCGTCTCGGCCGCCCAGGTGGCCGGCGCAACCAACAGCGCGGCCAGCGCCACCGCGACCAGAACGGCCCGGAGTCGACCGGGCACGACGACCGCCAGCACAACCGCGCACCCGCCGGCCAGCCCGAGGATCAGCGGCTCGGTCCAGCCGAGCGAGCCGTTCAACGTCCCGAGGACGGCGAGCTCGGTGACGATCCCGCCGCCGATCACCAGCGGCGCGATCCACCGCCAGTTGCGGTCCCCGTCGCGGCCGATCATCAGACCGGCACCGGCGCCGACCAGCGCGGCGGCGAACGGAGCTACGAACGAGACGTAGTACGGATGGAAGATCCCCGCGGAAAAGCTGAACACGGCGGCCACGGTCAGGAACGCCCCACCGACCATGATCAGCCAGCCGGTGCAGGGGTCACGCCGGCGCAGTCGCGTGAGGATGAGCAGCGCCAGGCCGGCCGCGATCGCGAAGCCGAGCAGCCAGCCGGCCTGATCGCCCAACCCCGACTGGAGCAGCCGGAAGATCCCGGTCGGCCCCCCGAAGGTGCTTCCACCCACACCGCCGCCGCCACCGAAGCCGCCACCCCCGCCGCCGGGCCCGCCGGCCTGGCCGGCCACGCGCCCGAGCCCGTTGTAGCCGAAGATCAGCGACCAGATGCTGTTGTCGGCGGTGCCCGAGATCCACGGCCGATCGGATGCCGGGGTCAGCGTCACCAACAACGGCCAGGCCCCGGCGACGATGATCATCGCCACCCCGCCGGCGAGCAGCTGCCGGATCGCGGCCCAACGGCCCGGCGCCGCGGACCAGCGCATCCACAACCAGGCGAGCGCGATGCCCGGCACGATCATCATCGCCACCAGCATCTTGGTCTCGAAGCCGAGGCCGACGCACACGCCGGCCAGCACCAGCCACCGGGTACGGCCGGTGTCGATCGCCCGCAGTCCGCACCACAGTGCCGCCACCGAGCAGAGGATTAGTAGCTCGTCGGGGTTGTTGTGACGCGCGATGGCGACCGTGATCGGCGTCGTCGCGAGCGCCAAGCCGGCCACGAAGCCCGCGAAACGGCCGAACCGCCGGCGCGTCAGGTCGTACAGCAGCCACACCGCGGCGATCCCCATCAGCGCTTCGGGGACCAGGATGCTCAGCGGGTGATAACCGAATATCCGCACCGACAGCGCCTGCACCCACAGGGCGAGCGGCGGCTTGTCGACCGTCATCAGCCCCGACTTGTCGAGCGAGGCGAAGAGGAAGTCGTGCCAACTCGTCGCCATCGAGCGCACGGCGGCCGAGTAGTACGTGTTCGCCCAGCCGTTGAGGCTCAGGTTCCAGAGGTTGAGGAAGGCGGTCAGCCCGAGCAGCGGCAGCAGCTCGTAGTGGGCTCGCAGCCAGTCTGCGGCGGAGCGACTCCGGGCGCGTTCAGACCGGCGCGCTCCCGCCGAGGCGGCGGGATAGGTGATCGAGTCGGTGGTCATGGCGCGAGGACGGGACGGGCGCTCGTCGGGAGTAGAGGAGGTTCGGTCGGCGCGTGTCGCCACAGCCGCGCCACGCCACGTAGGTCCGCGACTGCCGTCGCCACGAGGTTGACCCGCGAATCCGGCTCCTCGACCCAGTCGACGGGCACCTCATGGATCCGCAGGCCGGCGCGCTGCGCCAGTACCAGCAACTCAGTGTCGAAGAACCATTCCTGGTCACGCACGAGGGGAACGAGCTCGCGCGCGACATCGGCCCGGATCGCCTTGAAGCCGCATTGGGCGTCACTGAACCGCGCGCGCAGCGCGATCCGCAACAACCCGTTGTAGGAGCGGGAGATGAACTCGCGCTTGCGGCCGCGCACGACCTTGGCGTTGCGGTGCAGCCGCGTCCCGATCGCGAGGTCGCTATGTCCCGACAGCACGGGGGCGATCAACGGCAGCAGCGCCCCCAGGTCGGTGGAGAGACCGACGTCCATGTAGCTCAGCACGCTCGCCTCGCTGGCCATCCAGGCGGCCCGCAGGGCCCGGCCCCGGCCCTTGTCGGGCAGGTGGATCGCCTCGAGCGCAGGCAGCTCGTAGCTCAGCCGGCGCGCCACGGCCAGCGTGCCGTCGTCGCTCGCATTGTCGGAGATCACGATTCGCCAGCTGACCGGCACTGAGGTTGAGAGGAAGCCGTGGAGCCGGCGAATCGAGCCCTCGAGGGCCAGCCGCTCGTTGTAGACCGGAATCACGATCTCGAGCTCGGGCGGGCCGAGCTTCGACGCGGCGGCCCGCGCGGGCACCGCGATGACCGAGGCGCTCATGGCTGGTCGGGGACGCGGGTCGCTTCGGTATAGAGGCCGGCGGCGGCGAGCGCACCCAGCGCGGCGATCGCGACCCCGGCGAGTGTGCGTCGCAGGTGTGTCATGGCCGGGAGCATCGAGCCACGAGCGAAGCCCTCGCGAAGACCACCCTAAGACGTACGTAGGAGCCTCGTACCCGGGCCGCCTCAGCTGACCGTCTCGACACGCGCCCGGCCCCTAGAGTAGACAGTAGAAACACCGTGAAACCAGGAGAATGACCGTGTCAACCAACAGCTTTGACTCCCAGGCGACGCTCACGGTGGGTGAGCGCTCGTACGAGATCTTCCGCCTCGATGCGCTCCAGAGCCGCTACGACGTCGCCCGTCTGCCGTTCTCGCTGAAGATCCTGCTGGAAAACCTGCTCCGCAACGAAGACGGCGAGGCGATCCGCGCGGGCGACATCGAAGCCTTGGCCAAGTGGAACGCGCACGCCGAGCCGACCGACGAGATCGCCTTCACGCCGGCGCGCGTGATCTTGCAGGACCTCACCGGCGTCCCCGCGGTCGTCGACCTCGCGACGATGCGCGACGCGATGCTGGCGATGGGCGGCGACCCGGCGAAGATCAACCCGCTCGTCCCGGCGGAGCTGGTAATCGACCATTCCGTTCAGGTCGACGCGTTCGGTTCCTCGTTCGCGTTCGAGCGTAACGCCGAGCTCGAGTTCGAGCGAAACCAGGAGCGTTACGCCTTCCTGCGGTGGGGCCAGGGGGCGTTTGACAACTTCAAGGTCGTTCCGCCTGACACCGGGATCGTCCACCAGGTCAACCTCGAGTATCTGGCCCGGGTGGTGTTCGTCGACGACGCGCGGGGCCTCGCCTACCCCGACACGCTGGTCGGGACCGATTCGCACACGACGATGATCAACGGCCTCGGCGTCCTCGGTTGGGGCGTGGGCGGGATCGAGGCCGAGGCGGCGATGCTGGGCCAGCCGATGTCGATGCTGATCCCGCAGGTGCTGGGGTTCAAGCTGACGGGCGAGCTGCACGAAGGCGCGACCGCCACCGACCTCGTCCTCACCGTCACCGAGATGCTCCGTCGAAAGGGCGTGGTGGGCAAGTTCGTCGAGTTCTACGGCCCGGCGCTGGCCAACCTGCCGCTGGCCGACCGCGCGACGATCGGCAACATGTCGCCGGAATTCGGCTCCACCTGCGCGATCTTCCCGATCGACGCCGAGACGCTCCGCTACCTCGAGTTCTCGGGCCGCCCCCAGGAGCTGATCGATCTCGTCGAGGCCTACGCGAAGGAGCAGGGGCTTTGGCACGACGAGCACTCCGAGGAGCCGACGTTCACCGACGAGCTCACGCTCGATCTGGCCACCGTCGTGCCGAGCATCGCCGGGCCCAAGCGGCCCCAGGACCGCGTCTCGCTGACCGAGGCCAAGCCCGCATTCCGGCTCGCGCTCGAGGGCTACCTGCCCGAAGAGGACGCCGAGGACGAGGCGGTGGCCGAGAGCTTCCCGGCCAGCGATCCCGTCGCCACCCACGTCCCCAACGGCGCCGGCCACGAACCGGCCGGAGGCACGGGCGGTGTCCAGGTCGCGGATCGCCCGCGCACCGCCACGCCGGTCACGCTGGCCGACGGGACCGAGACCGAGCTCGACCACGGCCACGTGGTGATCGCCGCCATCACCAGCTGCACGAACACCTCGAACCCGTCCGTGATGGTCGGGGCGGGGATCCTTGCCCGCAACGCGGTCCAGCGCGGCCTGCAGGTCAAGCCATGGGTGAAGACCTCGTTGGCCCCGGGCTCCAAGGTCGTCACCGAGTACCTCGACCGCGCCGGGCTGACCGAGTACCTCGACGCGCTCGGCTTCAACCTCGTCGGCTACGGGTGTACGACCTGCATCGGCAACAGCGGCCCGCTGCCCGAGGAGATCTCAGACGTGGTGGGGGCCGAAGACCTGGCCGTCGTGTCGGTGCTGTCGGGCAACCGCAACTTCGAGGGCCGGATCAATCCCGACGTGAAGATGAACTACCTCGCCTCGCCCCCGTTGTGCGTCGCCTACGCCCTCGCCGGGACGATGGACATCGACCTCTACGACGAGCCGCTCGGCGAGGACGACCACGGAGCGCCGGTGTTCCTCAAGGACATCTGGCCGACCGCTGCGGAGGTCGCCGAGACGGTGCAGGACGCGGTCCAGTCCGACATGTTCCACAAGAGCTACAGCGAGGTGTTCGACGGCGACGAGCGCTGGAACTCGCTCCCGGTGCCGACCGGAGACAGCTACCAGTGGGATCGGCGGTCCACTTACGTCCGGCGGCCACCGTACTTCGAGAACCTGCCCGCCGAGCCCGAGCCGATCACGGACATCGAGGGCGCGCGCGTGCTCGCGATCCTCGGCGACAGCGTAACCACCGACCACATCTCCCCGGCCGGCTCGATCAAGCGCGACGGCCCCGCCGGGCAATACCTGATCGAGCACGGAGTCGAGCCGCGAGACTTCAACTCCTACGGCTCGCGGCGGGGCAACCACGAGGTGATGGTGCGCGGCACGTTCGCCAACATCCGCTTGCGCAACCTGCTCGCGCCGGGGACCGAGGGCGGGGTCACACTCCACCTGCCCGAGGGCGCCGAGATGCCGATCTATGACGCGGCGATGCGCTACATCGCCGACGGCGTGCCGCTGGTCGTCCTCGCCGGCCAGGAATACGGATCGGGATCGAGCCGCGACTGGGCGGCCAAGGGCACGCGCCTGCTCGGCGTGCGCGCGGTGATCGCGCAGAGCTTCGAGCGGATCCACCGTTCCAACCTGATCGGGATGGGCGTGCTCCCGCTCCAGTTCGCCGACGGCGCATCGGTCGCGTCGCTGGGTCTGACCGGCCACGAGCGGTTCACGATCGCCGGCCTCGCCGGGGTCGAAGCGATCCCGCGCGAGCTGACCGTAACCGCCGACGACAAGGAGTTCAAGGTCGTGGCGCGGATCGACACGCCGAAGGAGCAGCGCTACTTCCGCCACGGCGGAATCCTTCAATTCGTCCTCCGGGAGCTGCTGTCGAAGTGACACCCGGGAGCACCTTGGCCATCGGCCGGATAGGGTTCGGCGCCGGTGCCAGCACCTGAGCTTCTCCAGCGCCTGCTCGAGGCCTCCGGCCCGTCCGGACACGAACTGGACCCGGCACGGGTCTGGCGCGAATGGTGCGCCGGCTTCACCCCCGAGGTCGGCGCGGATACCCTCGGCTCGTCCTTCGCCGTGGTCCGAGGTAGCGAGGGCGGGCCGCGGCTGGCCGTGGTCGGTCACATCGACGAGATCGGCCTGCACGTCTCGCATATCGACGACGACGGCTACCTGCACTTCGGTGACATCGGAGGCTGGGACCCGGTGGTGCTCATCGCCCAGCGGGTGCGGATCCATACGCGGGGTGGCGACGTCATCGGCGTGATCGGGCGCAAGCCGATCCACCTGCTCAAGGGCGACGACGGCAAGAAGGTTCCCGAGCTCAAGGATCTCCAGATCGACATCGGGGCCAAGGACGGCGACGAAGCGCGCGAGCTGGTCCGGATCGGTGATGCCGCCGTGATCGACGCCGGGCCGCTCGAGTTGCGCAATGACCGGCTGATCGCGCGCGCGCTCGACAATCGCGTCGGTTGCTACGTTGCCGCCGAGTCGGCGCGCCTGGTGGCGACCGACGGCGGCGCCACGGGCGATGTGATCGCCTGCGCCGTGGTCCAGGAGGAGACGACGTTCGCCGGCTCGCGGACCACCGCCTTCGCCCGTGATCCCGACGTGGCGATCATCGTCGATCTGACCCACGCCACCGATCAGCCCGGGGTGCCCCTCGGTCCGGTGACCAAGCACGCGCTCGGTTCGGGGCCCGTGATCGCCTGCGGCACGACGCTCCACCCGCACGTGTTTGAGCTCCTCTACGAGGCGGCCACCGAGGCGGAGATCCCGTTCACGGTCGAGTCGCTGGGCAGGAACACCGGCACCGACGCGGATGCCTTCCATCTCAGCCGGGCGGGCGTGCCCACCGGGCTCGTCTCGGTCCCGTGCCGGTACATGCACTCGCCGGTTGAGATGGTCTCGCTCGATGATGTCGATGCCGCGGCCCGGCTGATCGCGGCGTTTGCCAGGCGCCTCCCGCCTGACGCGTCGTTTCAGCGGTAGTGGCCCCTTTGGCGATGCTGCTGTTGTTGTTCGATGTCGACGGGACGCTGCTGGCGGGCGCCACCGATGCCCATCGCGATGCGCTGTACGAGGCACTGCGCGACGTTCACGGGATCGATGCGCGGGGCGCGCACCACGGGATCAAGCCCGCCGGGCGGACCGACGGCGAGATCTCCCGCGCGATCCTCCTGGCCGCGGGCGTGTCGGCGCAGCGAATCGACGAACGCGCTGAAGACGTGCGCGAGGCCTGCTGCCGCGCGTACGCGCGACTGGCCACCATGGACCTGTCGGACACGGTGCTCCCCGGGGTGCCGGAGCTGCTCGCCTGGCTGAGCGACGTTCCCGCGGTGACGCTCGCCCTGCTCACCGGCAACTACGAGCCGGTGGCACGGATCAAGCTCCGCCAGGCCGGGGTCGGAAAGTACTTCCCGTCCGGGCTGGGGGCGTTCGGGTCCGACGCCGATGATCGGGCCGCGCTGCCCGCGATCGCCCGCCGGCGGGCCGGCACGCTCGGGCATCCGCATCCGCGCGAGCGGACGATCGTGATTGGCGACACGCCGCGCGACATCGCCTGCGCCCGCGCCGATGGCGTTCGCTGCCTGGCGGTGGCGACCGGGCCCTACGGTGTCGCCGAACTCAGTGGCGCGGATAGGGTGGCGCCTGACGCGAACGGGCTGCGTCCGCTGCTCGAGGCGGCGCTCAGTTAGAGCCCGGCGAAGTCACTCCCCCGGGGTCGGGAACTGGCTGCGCAGCACGCGGTCCCACACCCGGTCGGGGGTGAATCGGCGCTGGTTGATCAGTAGACGGGCGCTGGGCGTGACGGCGTAGCGCGGCTTGGGACGGCTCGCCTTCAGAGCGCTTGCGATCGTCCTGGCGACCACCTCGGGGCCGCCCCCGAGCTTGGCCAGAGGGCCGGTGTAAGCCTCCGCGGTGGTCTTCGCCACCTCGCGGTTGAAGTGGCCATAAGGCCCGTCCGGGTCATCGGTGACGCTCGCGGCGGCGGCGTCGCCGAACTGGGTGACGATCAGCCCGGGCTCGATCAGGATCACGTCGACGCCGAAGCCGCGGACCTCGAAGCGCATCGCGTCGCTGATCGCCTCGACCGCGTACTTGCTGGCGTGATAGATCCCGCCGCCCGGAAACGTCAGCCGTCCGCCCATCGAGCCGATGTTGACGATCCTTCCCCACCGCTGCTCGCGCATCGCAGGCAAGACCAGCTGGCACATCCGCAGCAGCCCGAACACGTTGGTCTCGAACTGGCGGCGAACCTGATCGATCGGCACCGTCTCGACCGCGCCCGATTGGCTGTAGCCGGCGTTGTTGATCAGCACGCCGACGGCGCCCTCGGCGTCGATCACCGCCTGCACGGCGGCCGCCATCGAGGCCTCGTCGGTGACGTCGAGGGCGAGCGTCTTGCAGCCGTGGCCCCGCAGGTCCTCGATCGACTCCCGCCGCCGGGCGGTGGCGTACACCGTCCAGCCGTCCATCCCGAGCCGCGTCGCGGTGGCGTGTCCGATGCCCGATGAGCACCCGGTGATCAGTACCGCCCGCGATTCCACGGGGCGAGTCTAACCCCGCACGAGCTTCTTGTACGTGATCCGCTTGGGACGATCGGCATCGGCGCCGAGCTGCTCGCGCCGGAAGCTCTCGTAGGCCTCGAAGTTGCCCTCGAACCAGCGCACCTGGGAGTCGCCCTCGAAGGCCAGTACGTGGGTGGCGATCCGGTCGAGGAACCACCGATCGTGCGATACGACCACAGCGCACCCGGCGAACGCCAGCAGCGCCTCCTCGAGCGCCCGGAGGGTGTCGACGTCGAGATCGTTGGTCGGCTCGTCGAGCAGCAACAGGTTCCCGCCGGTGCGCAGCAGCTTGGCCAGGTGGAGCCGGTTGCGCTCGCCGCCCGACAGCTTGTCCACGCGTTTCTGCTGATCGGTGCCCTTGAAGTTGAACGCGCCCACGTAGGCGCGGCTGTTCATCGTCTGGTCCCCGAGCGTGATCTGGTCGGCCCCGCCCGAGATCTCCTCCCACACCGTCTTGCCGGCATCGAGCACCCGCCCCTGGTCGACGTAGGCGAGCGAGACGGTGTCGCCGACCCGCAGCGTTCCCGAGTCCGGGTGCTCCTCGCCGGTGATCATCCGCAGCAGCGTGGTCTTGCCGGCCCCGTTGGCCCCGATCACGCCCACGATTCCCCCGCGCGGGAGATCGAACGAGAGGTCGTCGATCAGGACGCGGTCGCCGTAGGCCTTGCGCACGCCGTCGGCCACCACCACGACCTCCCCGAGCCGCGGCCCCGCGGGGATGTGGATCTGCACCTGGTCGAGCTTGATATTGCGGTCCTGGGCGACCAGCGCCTCATAAGCGTTCAGCCTGGCCTTCGGTTTGTTGCGCCGCGCACTGGCGTTCAGCCGCACCCACTCGAGCTCGCGCTCGATCGTGCGCTGGCGCGCCACCTCCTGGCGGGCCTCGGCCTGTAGTCGGGCGCGCTTCTGCTCCAGCCAGCTCGAGTAATTGCCCTGGTACGGGATCCCGCGCCCGCGATCGAGCTCGAGGATCCAGCCCGCGACGTTGTCGAGGAAGTAGCGATCGTGGGTCACCGCGACGACGGTCCCCGGATAGTCGCTCAGATGGCGCTCGAGCCAAGCCACGGATTCGGCGTCGAGGTGGTTGGTCGGCTCGTCGAGCAGCAGCAGGTCGGGCTGACCGAGCAACAGCCGGCAGAGCGCCACGCGCCGTCGCTCGCCACCCGACAGGGTCTCGACGTTGGCGTCGGGCGGGGGACAGCGGAGCGCGTCCATCGCGATCTCGAGCGTGGTGTCGAGATTCCAGCCGTCGACTGCGTCGATCCGCTCCTGGACTCGCGAGAACTCGTCCGCGGTCTCGTCGGAGTAATTCATTGACAGCTCGTTGAACCGATCGAGGAGCGCTCTCGTCTCGGCGACGCCTTCCTCGACGTTGCCGCGCACGTCTTTGCTGGCGTCGAGCTCGGGCTCCTGCTCGAGCAGGCCCACGGATGCGTTCGGCGCGAGCTGGGCGTGGCCGTCGAACTCGGTGTCGAGTCCGGCCATGACGCGCAGGAGGGTCGACTTGCCGGCGCCGTTGTAGCCGAGCACGCCGATCTTCGCGCCCGGGTAGAACGACAGCGAGATGTCGCTCAGGACCTGGCGATCGGGTGGAAAGCGGCGCGAGAGCTTGTGGGTGGTGAAGATGTACTGGGAAGACATCCGCCTCGGAGGATAGGACGACCCGCCGGTCGCCTGGGGTCTAGCATCGCAAGGAGTGCGCGCGCTCGCCGCTGTCCTCGCGTTGGTCGCCGTGATCTGCATCACGGTGGCGATCGCCGGGATGGTCACCGGCCATCCCGGGGACCGCGCGGGATTTGTGATCCGGCTGATCGCGCTGCTGTGCTTCGCCACCGCGGTGGCACTGAACATCGCCGCCCATTGAGCGTCAATAGGCTTGTGGGCCAACGAACCGGAGGGAACATGGCGAAGGCGATCTACACGGCGCAGGCGACGGTTACCGGCGGGCGCGCCGAAGGACACGGGCAGACGAGCGACGGAGCCCTCGACGTCCAGCTCCGTACGCCCACCGAGATGGGGGGAGACGGGGGCGGGACCAATCCGGAGCAGCTGTTCGCGGTCGGCTACGCGGCGTGCTTCGAAGGCGCGCTGGGCGTCGTCGGCCGGCGTGAGCGGGCCGAGGTCGGCGACGTCTCGATCGAGAGTCACGTCAGCCTCATCACCACCGATGACCGCGGCTTCACCGTCGGCGTCCAGCTCGACGTCACCCTGCCTCAGGTCGAGGATCCCGAGCAGGCGACGCGGATCGTCGCGGCCGCGCACCAGGTCTGCCCCTACTCGGTCGCGACGCGCGGCAACATCGAGGTCAAGCTGACGGCCAACGGAAACCCTGTCGGCTGAGCGTTCTAACGGCAGGCAAGTCTGTCAGTCGTTGCGCTCGCCCGCCGGCGCGGCCGGCAGCGTTAGTGGCCCCACTCAGTTCTCGGGCTGCCAGCCGCTGACCACCCAATGCCGTCTGCGGAGCAGCGACACGGTGGCGACCGTCAGGTGCCAGGCCGGCTGGAGGCCCTGGTACGCGGTCGTGTTGGTGGCCGTCGTCGACTCCAGCGTGACCACGATGTACCGGCCGCCCCGACCGAGCAACGGCGCCACCGCCTCCACGGTGCCGCTGTTGGCGATCCCGCCCCGCTGCAGCTCGTAGTCGCCGGCGGTCTGGGCGGCCGCGAGCTCCATCGCCGAGCGGGCCTGGTCGATGCTGTCGGCCGCCAGCGCGTTCAGCTGTCCGGAAACCGATGACGCGGTCCAGTTGATGTAGGCGGTGGCGAACGCGCGGATCGCCGCCACCGGGCTCGGTGCATCGCCACGGGCGTGCTGGGGCGGCGGCTTGGGCGAGGGGTATTCGTGCGTGGCCTGCGCCACCTGGAGCTTCGTGGGACGGGGCCGCGGACGCGGGGCCTGGCCGCCGCATCCCGCGAGCAGCGCGCCGGCCGCCGCGAGCAGCACGACTACCGTCACCGGCGCCGCCGGCGCACGGCGGCTCATAGGCCGACCGGATGTCGAGCCACGAAGCCGTCGGAGCTGCGGACCAGCGGATGCCAGCCGATCCCCGTGCTCCCGTCGCCGGGGCCGGCGGCGTTGTGCGTGTCCCAGCGCAGCCCGGCCACGTACATGAACACGTGGTCGGCGCTCGCGTAGATCGTCACCCACCGCCCGGGCCCCGGATCGCCGAATGACTCCAGCGTGCCCGACGCCGCGTCGTAGTCAACCGGCAGCAGCCTGCCCCCGTAGAGCAGGTGCTCGACGCTGCTCGAGCAGTCGTAGGCGGGCGCGATCTGGTTCAGCGACAGCCCGTGCCCACCTCCGTACAGGTACGGCTTGCCGACGATCTGGTTGCCGGCGGCGATGATTCCCTTTACGGCGAGCGGCGCGTCCGCCGGCGCCGCCGCGAGCCCGTTCGGGAGCAGCTGGGCACGCGGGCCGTTGGTCAGCGGCAGACCGTTGATGCTCTCCGTCGTGCACACGGCCGGATCCAGCGATGCGGTCGATGGTGGGGTGAGGACGGTCGCCTGCCCAGGGGTCTGATTCAGGACGTTCCCCGATCCCGCCGCCGGGGGCCGCTCGATCCGCACCGGCCCGGCCCACATCCCGTCGTTGTAGGAGATGCCCAGCCGCTCGGCGAACTCCCACCACAGGTCGATCACCCGGGGCAGTCCGTCGATCGGCCCTCCGCCGAACCCGATGTCGCGCTTGTAGGCGATCGCCGAGTGCTGCCCCCAGGTGATCCGCAGCGGGGTCATGTAGGGAAGGCCGCCCATCGCGGTCGCGGTCTGGAACGTGTAGCCGCCGAGCTCGGCGTAGCTGTCGGGGAACTCGAGCAGGTTCGCTCCCGACGAGCCGAAATCGCCGCTGCTGGGGTCGCCCGGTCCCCCGTACTCGGTCGCACCGACCAGCTGGCCACTTCCGGGCGGCCCGAGCACGATCTGCCCGGCCGACCCGCCCGCCGGCGCGCCGCACTGATCGCCTTGGTTGAAGTCGCTGATCACGAGCGCGAGGACGGCGGCGCCGACACCGGCCACGAGGACCGCGAGCACGAGGCCACCGGCGGCGATCGCAGCCCCGCGAGGGGTGCGATTGGGTTGGGTCATGGCGACCAGCTTAGGTCAATCGAAGTGAACTGAGACTAATTGACACCGATTATTGACAATGTCGCGCTCGAACTCACCTCGACCATGTATTGCCTTGGCCGCGCCGCTAACGTAAGTGGAGAATGCCCCGGATCCTCGACGTCGAAGAAGCGATGCTCCTGCTCGAGCTCGAGGCGCCGTTCGACCAGCGTGCCGTCCAGCTGGCGCGACGGCGCATGGCCAAGCGGTGGCATCCGGACATCGCGCCGCCCGGTCGCCAGCACGAACATCAACGCCACCTGCAGGCGATCAACGAAGCCGCCGACCAGCTCGAGCAGCTGGCCGAGTCCTCCCGCGGCGGGCGGGTCACCCGCAACGCGGTCAAGGCGTCAGCGGCGGCCACCCGCCGGGCCCGCGCCGAGGCCGGCCGCCGCGCCTACGAGGAGGAGCAGCGCCAGGCCCAGGCCGCGGCCGAGCGTGCCAAACACGATCCGTTCGGCTCTCGCGTCCCCGACCATTCGGTCGTCCACCGGTACGCGCGATGCGTGTCGTATCCCGAATGGGGGGTGGGGACCGTCACCGGGATCTACTTCTCCGGCGACGAGGACGACGTCCAGCAGTGGGCGCGGGTGATGTTCGCCGTCGGCGTGCGCACGATCCCCGCGGGCTCGCTCCAGTTCGTCGACTTCTCCAAGCCCGATCTCGCCGCCGACCGCGTGGAACGGTTCATGACCGCGGCCCAGCACGCGCTGGCCGAGGGCGACGCCAAGCTGGCGGCCCAGCGACTCATCTACGCCCGCGACGCCGACCCGTCGAACCCGATGGTGCTGCGGTTGATGACGGCCGCCTTCTGGCAGGCCGGCAACCTCCCCGCCGCCGCGCGCGCGGTTCGCGACTGGGCGCGGGTCGACACCGACCGACCCACCCCGGAACGGTTCGCCTCCCGAATCTACGAGGACATGGGCGCGATCGACCTCGCCGCCGAGGCGGCGGGCCGCGCCGCCGCTCGGGCCCCGGAGGACGCCTCGGCGTGGGAGCGGCTCGGACGCCTGCGGCTGCGCCTGGGCGACCGCGAGGCCGCGATCTCCGCCTTCGAGCAGGCCCGAGCGATCACCCCCTCGGTCGAGGGACTACTCGATCTCGCGCTGGCCTACCACCTGGCCGGGGAGGTCGGCGCCGAGGTGTCGGCGGCCGAGGCGGCCACCCGTTTGGACCCCGAGTCGCCCTCGGCATGGTCGAGTTATGCGCATGCGCTGGCGCGGACGGATCGGGTCAGCGAGTGCATCGAAGCCTGCCGGCGGGCGCTCGAGCTCGGCGAGGATCGCGAGGTCGAGGACCTCCTGGCCACGGTGCAGAGCGCGATCCCCCGCGAGCTGGCCGAACGCAGCGCGGCCTAGACGAGCGATTCCGTTCTTCCGGGGGAACGCGGACCGTCTGTTTCGGCGCTGCCGTGGGGCTCGCCGGCGGGGCGGCACCATGCCCCGGCGCCGCGCGCGGGTGGCCCGGCGCCTTTTTGTACTTTTGTGATAGGCGCTGATCCCACGTCTCACAACGCGACAGCCCGCACGGAAGCGCTCGACGCCCCCCCGCGCCACCCGCCACCGTCGGGATCAGGACGCCACCGAACCCTCGCGCCCGCACGCCGGACACGCTTCCTCCGGGCCCAGCAACCGCCCGCTGCACTCCGGGCAATCCGTCACCTGCTCGAGTACGCCGAGTAGCTCCCCGACCCGGCACACCAGCAGCCGCTCCTCCTCGACTTCGATCCACACGCCGGCGGACGCCGGAAACACCACATGGTCCCCGGGCTTGACCGGCATCTGCACGCCGACGTGATCCCACCAGTCCAGACCGGGGCCGACCGACAACACGATCCCGTGCTGGGGGGGCGGTTCCTCGGTCCCCGGAGGAATCACCAAACCGGAGCGGCGGACCCGATCCGGGTCGAGCTCTTTGATCACCACGCGATCGAACAGAGGGCGAAGTTGATTTCTCATTAGGCTCGGATGTTAGGACGGTGGCGGGCGGTAGAGTCCCACCGGGTGGGCGATGGCCAAAGGGGAGCTGAACATGGAAGGCATTCCGGGGAGCGCTCAGGAATCGCCTCGTAGCAGCCTGCGCGCCTGGATCGAGCTGGTCATTGCGGCGGTGCTGGGGGTGTTCCTCGCCCTGCTGGCGGTGGGCTTCATTGACCTGGCGGCCTCATCTCATCGAGCCAGCGCCGGATCCGGCCGTGTGGGCGACGCGATCCTGGCCGTGGTCTGCGTCCTGCTCGTCGCGCTGTGTGGGCGGTGGGCGGTCTCCGCCGAGCACCGCCTGCGCCGGCACGACCCGGTGGCGGCCTCGTTCGCCGCCGATCCATTCGGACGCTCGCCGAGCGAGACCTCGGGACTGGGCAACATCTCACCCGGTCTCCCGGCCCACACCGCACCCCCGGCCGTCGAGGACACCTCGCCCATCGCCGTCGAGGACACCTCGCCACCCGACATCCCGCCCCAACCGACGTACGCCACCGATACCGCCGCTGCCATCCTCCAGGACCCCGGCGACAGCTCGACCTTCACCTCGGTTGGCCCACAGGGCGTGGGTGTCAGGAAGACGGTCTGGAGCTCCTCCCGCGCCCGCCGGCGGCGGGGCTACGGACCCCTGGCGCTGGTGATCTTGACGGTGGCGTTCGCGTTCGGGGCGGTCGCCCTGGCGATCGGCGCGATCATCTCGGTCAACCAGGCGGCGCGCTCGAGCTATGTCCAGGCCCACGGGATCAAGTCGGTCGCCACCGTCGTGTGGGTCTACAACACGGAGCACTGCAGCTCGAACAACAGCAGCTGCTACTACACCTCCCAGATCGACGTGACGCTCCATCCTCCGGTCGACGGCGTGAGCTCGACCACCGTCAACGCGCCGTTTGAGTCGGCGCTGAACCCCGGCGACATCACGCCGGTGCTCGTCGATCCCCACGATCTTGGCTACGCCGAGTTCCCCGGCTCGCCGTACGTGACCGCGTCGCAGTGGATCCTGCTCGGCGCGATCGGGGTGGTGATCGCCCTGGTCGACATCGCGTTCATCGTCGCTCTGGTGGCCGTGCTGAAGCACCGCCATGCCGCCCGTGCGTTGGGCGCCCCGGCGGCCGCGACCGCATAAGACGAGCGCGGGCCGCGTTCCGTCCCGGCCAACTCGTAGGTTTCCCTGATGCGCCTGATCGTTGCCCGCTGCGAGGTCCGCTACTCGGGTCGGCTCGATGCCGTCCTCCCCGAGGCGCTGCGCCTGCTGATCGTCAAGGCCGACGGCTCGGTGCTCGTTCACGCCGACGCCGGCGGATATAAGCCCCTGAACTGGATGACGCCTCCGACGGTGATCGAGGAGTCGCCCGAGCGGATCGTCGTGCGCAAGCGCGCGGGCGCGAGCGAAGACCGGCTCGAGATCGCGATCGCCGAGATGCTGTCGGACGTCACGCATGACATGGGCTCGCCCGACGAGGGCCAGGGGCTGGCCAAGGACGGCGTCGAGGCCCACCTCCAGGAGCTGCTAGCCGAGCAGCCGGAGTGGTGCGGCGAGGGGTTCCGCCTGGTCCGGCGGGAGTGGCCCACCGACATCGGCCCCGTCGACCTCATGTGCCGCGACCAGGAGGAGCGGTGGGTGGCCGTCGAGATCAAGCGCGTGGCCGGGCTCGAGGCGGTCGAGCAGCTGACGCGCTATCTCGAGCGGATCCGGCTCGACCCGGCGTTCGACGGCTGCCGCGGCGTCCTCGCCGCGCAAACGATCAAGCCGCAGGCCCGAGTGCTCGCCCAAGCTCGCGGGATCGACTGCGTCGAGGTCGATCTAGCGGTGCTGCGCGGCGAGCGCCAGCCTGACCTCAGACTTTTCGCGGCGTGAACGACGGCGGCGTTCGACCTCATCCTCACCGCGCTGCTCGACCGTTGAGCGCCGCGCGCGTGCGACGATCGCTCAGCCCGCAGACGCTTCGGACTCCGTCGCCCCCCACGCCGTCGCCACCAGCGACCGAGCGCCACCGCGATCCCGGTGCTCACACAGATAGATCCCCTGCCACGTCCCCAGCGCGAGCCGGCCGCGGGACACCGGGAGGGTCAGCGTCGGCCCGAGCAGCGCCGCTTTGATGTGAGCCGGCATGTCGTCGGGGCCCTCGAGGGTGTGGGTCCAGAACGGAGCCCCCTCCGGCACCGCCTGGTTGAACCAGGTCTCGAAGTCGCGCCGCACATCGGGTGAGGCGTTCTCGTTCAGCGCCAGCGAGGCCGAGGTGTGGCGGATCAGCAGGTGCAGCATGCCGACGGAGAACTCCGCCAGCTCGGGCAGCGCCGCGACCACCTCCCGGGTCACGAGATGGAACCCCCGCGGCCGCGCTTCGATCCGAATCTCTCGCTGGACCCACATCAGAAGGCGGGCAGACGAGCCACCCGCATATCGACCCGCTGGCCACGGAACGGCACGCCCTCCTGCTCGAGCAGCCGGCGCTGCTTGGCGCCCTTGGCCAGCGACCCGTCGGCGCGGACGATCCGGTGCCACGGCACCGACGGATCATGGCATTCGTGCAACACAGCACCGGCGACCCGAGGTGCGCCCGGGGACACGTCTCCATAAGTACGCACGAACCCCGCCGGCGTCGCCCGCACTCGCTCGAGGATTTGCAATTTTCGCTGCAAGTGCAGGTCTTTGCAGGATTGTTGGCGGTTGCCTTGATATGTTCTGCGCCGCCTAATTCCCCGGCCGCCGGGGGAGCGGGGGACCCGGTCTCTCGGGGCGAATCGCCGCCTGATGGTAGTGCGTAGCGCGACCAGCGCGAGCCCGACAGCTAACCCCGTAGCACCCATCACCACCACGAATATGCGACGCAAACTCCAGCTTCCGCTGATCGCTGCCGCGATCCTGCTTATCGCCGGCCTGCTGGCGGCGATCCCCGTCACCTCGAGCGCGAATCCGAACCTCGACCAGCTCAACAACCAACTCAGCCAACAGCAGTCTGAGCAGCAGAACCTGCAGAACGCGATCTCAAACCTGGATGGACTCATCAACGGCCTCGATTCGCAGATCTCGCTCGTCGAGTCGCGGGAGTCCGCCGTCCGGGCTCAGCTGGCGACGGACCGCGCCCAGCTCGCGGCGACGCGCAAGGCATTGGCCAAGGAGCGGCGACTGGTGGCGCTGTTGAAGGCCCGGCTCGCGCGCGCCCGGACGCTGCTGGCCAACCAGCTGATCTCGAACTACGAGGGCAACCAGCCCGACGTGGTCGGCGTCGTGCTCGATTCCCGCGGCTTCAACGAACTGCTCGAGAACCTTCGCTACCTCCACGACGCCGAGCACCAGCAGCAGAGCCTCATCTCGATCACCACGGCGGCCAAGCAGGCAGCCGACACCGCCGAGGCCCGCCTGGCCAAACTCGAGGCGACGCGCAAGCGGATCACCGACGCAGCCGCCGAGGAGGCACACGCGCTGGCCAACATGGACGCCCTACTCCACTCCAAGGAAGCGGCGCTTCAGTCGGCTCGGTCGGCGAAGGAGAGCGCCCTGGCGGCGAGCAGGTCCCGTGGCGCCGCCCTCCAGTCGCAGATCAACCAGATCCAGGCCCAGCAGGCGGCCGCCGAACAGGCGGCGCAGAGCGCGGACAACGCGTTCGCTCCGACGGGCGGTTCGCTCGGCCCGAGCGGTGGCTGGGCGATCCCCTGGGCGATCGTGAACTGCGAGTCCGGCGGCCAGAACTTCCCCCCCAACTCCGCCGGCGCCTCGGGTTACTACCAGATCATTCCCAGCACCTGGGCCGAGTACGGCGGCACCGGACCGGCGGCCTACCTCGCGCCCAAGTCCGAGCAGGACGCGGTCGCGGCGCGGATCTGGGCCGGCTCGGGCCCCAACGCCTGGGACTGCGCCCGGATCGTCGGGATTACCTAGGGCCCGCGATCAGCCGTCCGGACGGGCCCGCGTGGCCCCATGGATGCCGCGCGCCAGCGCGGCCCAAACCCACCCCACGCGGCCACCGCCTGACAAGCTAACCCAGGCCTAAGCCGGAGAGGCTTAGTCTGCCGCCGGTGAAAGCGTTCGCGACCCGCAGAGGTGTGCTGGCGGCTCTCGTCCTGGTCGTCGCCTTCGGGCTGCGCGTCGCGGAGATCCAGCGCGTGTCCTACTCGGCGATCTTCGACGCCGGCTCGTATCTAAAGCTCGCCGATCAGATCGCCCACACCGGCGACTACGCCAGCCACCCGATCGAGCACCAGGGGGCCGGGGGCACGCTCGGGCCGAGCGCCTACTTCCCGCCCGGCTTCCCGTACTACCTGGGCGCGATCGACGTCATCGGCGGCAACAAGACCCTCAAGGGACCGGCGGTCCAGCCCGCCCGCTACGGCCAGGCGGTGTTGGGGACGATCACCGTGGCGATGATCGGGTTGGTCGCGTTCGAGTGCTTCGGATGGACGGTGGCGCTGACCGCGATGATCCTCGCCGCGATCTTTCCCGTGTTCATCGCGGAATCGGGGATCCTGGTGGCCGAGAATCTGTTCACGCCCTTGGTGCTGGCCGCCGTGTGGGCGGCGCTCCGGACCCGGCGCTCAACCACCGCCGGCCGCCGCTACGGCTGGGTGATCGCCACCGGCGTCCTCACCGGCCTCTCAGCGCTGACCCACTTCGAAGGCATCGTGCTCGTGATCCCGCTCGCCTTCGCGCTCGGCTGGACGAAACCGCGCAAGAGCCTCGCCGCGCCCGCGCTCCTGGTCCTCATCACTGTCCTCACAATCCTCCCCTGGACGATCCGGAACGCGGTCGAGCTGCACACGTTCATCCCCGTCTCCGACGAGGCCGGGATCACGCTCGTCGGGACCTACAACCCCGCGTCGGCCGCGTACGAGCCGGTCCCCTGGAAGTGGCGGATCTTCGCCGCCATCCCGGGCGAGAACAAGATCACCGGCAACACCAAGTACCTGACCGAACCCCAGCTCGGCAGCAAGCTCGAGACCCAGGCCTTCGACTACATCGGCAACCACCCAACCGCGCCCCTACAGGTCGCCTTCCACAACACCCTGCGGATGTTCGAGCTCGAGGGCACCTTCGCCTGGCACGCGTCCGCCGCCGCGCTCGACATCGACATCGTGACGGCGCGCGTCGGGGTGATCAGCTTCTGGATCCTGTGCCTGATCGCGATCGCCGGCTTGTTCACCCGCGTCGTGCGCCAGGCGCCCTTGTGGCTGTGGGCGGTCCCGATCCTGCTCGCGATCAGCGTCGTGCTGGTCAACGTCGAGACCCCTCGCTTCCGCGAGCCGATCGACCCCTACGTGATCCTGCTCGCGGCGTGCGCGATCGGGACGCTCGTCGGTCGACTACGCCGTGCGCCAGTCGGGCGTGATGACGGGCCGGCCGTGGCGAGCGCTGGCGGCGAGCCGGTCGAAGTGATCGAGCGCCTGGCCTGAGCCGATCGCCACGCAGGTCAGCGGCGAGTCGGCGCTGACCACCGGCATCCCGGTCTCCGCCGCGACGAGATCCGAGAAGCCGCGGATCAAGGTGCCGCCTCCGGCGAGCAGGATCCCGTCCCGGGCGATGTCGCTGGCCAGTTCGGGTGGGGTTTCCTCGAGCATGTCCCGAATCGCGCGCAAGATCTCTTGCAGCGGCGGGTTGATCGCCTCGCGGACCTCCTCGCTGTGCAACTGGATCGCCGTCGGCAGGCCGGTCAGCAGGTGCCGGCCCCGAACCTCGAACGTCTCCTCGGGCTGGAGCGGGAGCGCCGACCCGATCGCGATCTTGATCGTCTCGGCCATCCGCGACCCAATCGCCAGATGGTGTGCGTTGCGGATGTAGTGCGTGATCGCCTCGTCCATCTCGTAGCCGCCGATGCGAACCGAGCGGAACACGGCGATCCCGCCGAGCGAGATCACCGCCATCTCGCTGGTGCCGCCGCCGACGTCGACCACCATCCGCCCGACCGGCTCCTCGATCGCCAGCCCCGCGCCGATCGCCGCGGCGATCGGCTCTTCGATCAGGTGGACCCGCCGCGCGCCCGCGGCCAGCGATGCCTCCTCGACCGCGCGCTTCTCGACCTCGGTCACCCCCGACGGGGCGCACACGATCAGTCGCGGGTGGGCCATCTTGCGGTCGAGTACCTTGCGGATGAAGTAGCGGAGCATCGCCTCGGTCACCTCGAAGTCGGCGATCACGCCGTGACGCAGCGGCCGGGTCGCGGCGATCGTCGCCGGCGTGCGGCCGATCATCCGCTCGGCGTCGGCGCCCACCGCGTGGACCTCGCCGCTGGCCACGTCGGAGGCGACCACCGACGGCTCCGAGACGACGATCCCGCGACCGCCGACGTACACGAGCGTGTTCGCGGTTCCGAGATCGATCGCCATGTCATGGACGCCGAAGCTCGGCGCCAGGTGCAGGCGAGAGTTGTCCTTCCGTGAGCCGTCTCTACGAAAGCGAATGACTAAAGGTTCTCAGAAAGCGGGCGTGCGCGCTTGCGCAAATTGCGAGAACTTAACGCTCGCCGGGCGGCTTGGGCGGGAACTGCGAGACGGAGCGGTCGAGATCGAGCGCGGCCTCCACGATCCGGTGCTGCTCGAACGCGTGCGCGACCGGGTAGCCCTCGCCGGCGGCGGCCCGCTCGGGCCGCCCGATGTAACCGAACTCGAGGTGCTCGGGCAGGATCTGCAGCAGTCGCGGCGACATGTGGGCGCGCGCGCCCATGTTGCGCGGCTCCTCCTGGACCCACACGACCTCGCGCAATCGCGGATAGCGCTCGACGAGGGCCACGATCTCCGATTGGGGGAACGGATACAGCAGCTCGATCCGCCCGATCGCCACGCTCGTCTTGCTCATCCGCTCGGGATGCCCGATCAGGTCGTAGTACATCTTGCCGCTGCACAGGATCAGCCGAGTGACGCCCTCGGGCTCGACGTTCGGATCGGCCAGCACCGGCTGGAAGCGGCCCTCGGACAGGTCCTCGAGTCGCGACGTGGCCTGCGGCAGGCGCAGCAGGCTCTTGGGGGTCATGATCACCAGCGGCCGCTGCTTGGCGATCCGCGCCTGGCGGCGCAGCAGGTGGAAGTACTGGGCCGGGGTGGTGCAGTTGGCCACCCGGATGTTGCCCTCCGCCGCCAGCTGTAGGAACCGCTCGAGTCGGCCCGAGGAGTGCTCGGGGCCCGAGCCCTCGTAGCCGTGCGGGAGCAGCAGCGTCAGCCGCGAGGTCTGCCCCCACTTCGCCAGCCCCGAGGTGATGAACTGGTCGATGATCACCTGGGCGCCGTTGACGAAGTCGCCGAACTGAGCCTCCCACAGCACGAGCGTCTCGGGCCCTTCCTGCGAGTACCCGTACTCGAACCCGAGGCACGCCAGCTCGGACAGCGGGCTGTTGTGCAGCTCCATCGGCGCCAGCGCGCCCGGCAGGTGCTGCATCGCGCAGTGTTCCTGCCCCGTGCGGGGGTCGTGGAGGACGAGGTGGCGCTGCGAGAACGTGCCACGCTCGGTGTCCTGACCGGTGAGCCGGATCGGGATCCCCTCGGTCAGCAGCGAGGCGAAGGCGAGCGCCTCCGCGTGCGCCCACACGATCCCTCCGGCGGGCCCCATCGCCTCCCGGCGCTGCTCAAACTGCTTGACCAGCTTCGGATGGATGGTGAAGCCGTCGGGCACCGCCAGCAGCTCTTCATTGAGGACCTCGAGACGGTCGGCCGACACCGCGGTCTTGACCTCCGGCGAGGGCGTGCGGTCGAGCTGGTACTCGCCGGTGGCGTGCTCGACGCTGCGCGCGGCGTCGATCCGCGCCTTCAGCTTGCGGTGCTCCTCGGTCAGCTTCGACCACACCTCGTCGGTCATCTCGGTCGATTCCTGCTCGGTGACCACGCCCTGCTCGATCAGCTGCTTGGCGAACAGTTCGCGGACCGGCGGGTGCTTCTTGATCACCTGGTACATCTCGGGCTGGGTGTAGGCCGGCTCGTCGGCCTCGTTGTGGCCGAACCGCCGGTACCCGATCAGATCGATCAGCACGTCGTGGCCGAACTCCTGGCGGAACGCGAACGCGAGCCGCACCGCCGACACGCACGCCGCCACGTCGTCCGCGTTGACGTGGATGATCGGCACGTCGAACCCCTTGGCCAGATCCGAGGCCCAGGTCGTGGAACGGGCGTCGTCGGGGTCGGTCGTGAACCCGACCTGATTGTTCTGAATGATGTGGACCGTCCCGCCGACGGTGTAGCCGTCGAGCGCCTGCAGGTTCAGCGTCTCCGCCACCACGCCCTGGCCGGGGAAGGCCGCGTCGCCGTGGAGGATGATCGGGATCGCGGCGTTGGTGTCCTGGTTGGCGTGCGGACCGTGGCGGGTCGTCTGCGCGGCCCGGGTGGCGCCCGAGGCGACCGGGGCGACCATCTCGAGGTGGCTCGGGTTCGACTCCAGCCGCACGATGATCGACTCGCCGCTCGACAGCTGGTAGCGGCCGCTGGCGCCGTGGTGGTACTTGACGTCGCCCGTCCCGCCTTGAGGAATCGTGGTGATCGGCTCCAGCGTGGCGGCGCCCTCGAACTCGGCGAAGATCGTTTCGTAGGGGCGGCCGAGGTTGTGGGCGAGGATGTTCAGCCGCCCGCGATGCGCGGTGCCGATCACGACCTCCCGGGCGCCGCGTGTGGCCGACAGCTGGATCAGCTCGTCGAGCATCGGCACCGTCATGTCGAGGCCCTCGACCGAGAACTGCTTCTGGCCCAGGTAGGCCTTGTGCATGAACCGCTCGAGCGCGTCGACCTCGGTCAACCGCTTGAGCAGCGTCTTCTGCTCCTCGACGGTGAGCGGCTGGCGGAACGTACCCGACTCGATCGCCTCGCGCAGCCACAGACGCTGGCGGTGCGAAGCGATGTGCTCGATCTCGTAGGCGATCGGCCCGCAGTACGTGTCGCGCAGATGGGGGAGCGCGTCGGCCAGCGTGTCGCCGGGCACGTACATTCGGAGGATGCGCGCGGGGATCTTCGCCATCAGGTCGGGCGTCAGGCCGAGCGGCTCGGGGCTGAGCGCAGGATCGCCCCCGGGATCGCGGCCGAGCGGATCGAGCTCGGCGGCCAGGTGGCCGTGCGTGCGGTGGGCCTTCAGCAGCGAGGTGGCGGCCTGAACGGCCTGGAGCAGCTCCTCATCCGGTTGGGCCGGCGGCGCCGGCGCCGGGGCGGCCGGCGCGGCGGCGGGCGCCGGGGGAGCCGGCTCGGGCAGCGGGGCGAGCGCGGGCAGCGCCACGCCGAGGTCGCCGAACACGCGCTCGTAGAAGCCCTTCTCCCCCTGCAGATACGCCTCGATCCGCTGCAGGAAGCGGCCCGACTCGGCGCCCTGGATGATCCGGTGGTCGTAGGTCGAGGTCATCGACATGACCTTCTCGGCGCCGATCGCCTTGCCGATTCGTCCCAGCCCCACCGGGTACGCGATCGAGCCGGTGGCCACGATCGTGCCCTGCCCGACCATCAGCCGCGGCACGCTGGCCACGGTCCCGAGCCCGCCGGGGTTGGTCAGCGTCAGGTTGCCGCCCGTCAGGTCGTCGGCGACCAGGGTGTTCGTCCGCGCCTTCTCGACCAGCGCGTTGTAAGCGTCGAGGAACTCCTTGAACGTCTTGCCGCCGGCCTCGCGGATCACGGGCACCATCAACGTCCGCGAACCGTCCTTCTTCTCCACGTCGACCGCGAGCCCGAGGTTGACCGCGCCGTCGTCGATCCGGGTCGGCTTGCCCTCGAGCTCGGCGAAGTGGTGGGCCATCACCGGCATCTCGTCGGTCGCCACCACCGCGATCGCGTACGCGATCAGATGCGTGAACGAGACCCGCAGCCCGGCGTCCTTGAGCTGGGACCGGCGCTGCTCGAGCGTGCTCGCGGTGAGCGTCCTGAACGAGGTCGCGGTCGGGATCGACCGGCTCTCGTCCATATAGCGAGCCAGCACCGCCGCCCCACCGCGCAGTGGTTGCGCGCTAGTCGGCCCCGGCGCTGCCGGCGCCGCTCGGACCGCGCTAGAGGCGGCGGTCGCGCTGCCGTTGGTGGCGGCGGCCGCGAGTACGTCGGCCTTCGTGATCCGGCCCCCCCGCGCCGTGCCCTGGACGGTGCCGAGGTCGACGCCGGCGTCGGCCGCTACGCGGCGGGCTACCGGAGAGGCGTTGGCGCCGTCGGCAGTGGGTGGCGCCTGCGCGCCCTCCTCCACCCCGTCAGCGGCCTCCTCTACTGCTCCCGCGGCCTCCTCGACGGCGCCGGCGGTCATCCGGGCTATCACCTGCCCCACCGTCACCGTGTCCCCCTCCGCGGCGAGAATCTCGGTGATCGTGCCCGACGCGGGCGCCGGCAGCTCCATGTCGACCTTGTCAGTCGAGATCTCGACCACGGTGTCGCCATCCTTGACCGCCTCGCCGACCTTGACCGCCCACTCGAGGATCGTGCCCTCGGTGACCGACTCGCCGCCGGTGGGCGTCACGATGTCGATCGTGTGGCCGGTGCGCTCGGCCTCGGGTGGCGGCGGTGGCGGCGGAGGCGGGGCGGCGCTCGCCGGCGGAGTCGGCGGGGCGCTCACGGGAGCCGTGGGCGCAGCGGAAACGGGCTCGGGGGGCGCGGCGGAAACGGGCTCGGGGGGCGCGGTCGGCGCCTCGCCGCCGCCGTTGGTGGAGATCTCGACCAGCAGCGCGCCGACCGGAATCGTCTCGCCCTCGGCGACGTGGATCTTGACGATCGTCCCGGCCACCGGAGAGGGAACTTCGGCGTCGACCTTGTCGGTCGAGATCTCGACCAAGGTCTCGTCGACGGCGACCGCGTCGCCCTCATGCTTGTGCCACTCGAGGACGGTTCCCTCGGTCACCGAGTCGCCCATCGCAGGCATCACAACCGGAACCGTGCTGGTACTGACGGACATTTGCTACTTCAACTGTAACGCGTGGTCAGCGACCCGGATGGGTTCTCTCCGCGTCTGCGGCGGCGGCTTTCATAGACGAATCCGGCCGTACCCAGGAACGGTCCCAGGCCGCCCAGCACGGCCACCGTCACGGCGAGCCAGAACGGGATGATGTGTGCCCTCGCCGCCGCGATACAGATCAGCGACATGGCGATCCAGATGAGGCCGTGGGCCAATCCCAGAATGAAGGTCTCCGGCTGCGGATTGTGAAGCGCGAAGGCGCAGATCAATAGCGACAGATAGATCGTCGAGTGCACGAACGACGCTACCTCGAGCCGCTGGAACGTGATCAGCTTCATCCGTCCGAGACCCCGACCAGGGCGGCCGTCCGTCGCAGCGGCTCGTCCGCCTCCGCGGGCCACTCTCCGACGTCGGCCGGCCACCATGCGTAGCCGTCGTGTTCGTGATCGGGGCGGACCGCCGCGCCTTCGGCCAGCCAAGCCTGCCCGATCAACATCACCACCTCGCTGGGCAGGCGGATCAGCGCCTCCACGCGCAGCCGTTCGGGCGCCACCGACCACTCCTCCTCCAGCTCGCGGCACATCGTGTCGGCCGGGTTCTCGTCGACCTCTACCGAGCCGCCGGCGCCGAGGGCCCACCGGCTCGCCCACGTGGCGAGCCAGTCGGCACGATGGCCGGCCAGCCAGCGGCCGTCCGCGGCCCGCACCACGCACAGCGCCGCCATCGCCTGGGCGGCACGGTCGGGAATCAACCGCAGCGCCCACCGGGCGGGCTGGAGCTCGAGCGCCAGCGTCTCGTCGTTCACGGTGAACGAGGCCAGCCGGGCCGCGATCCCATCGTGGGTCGGCGAACCCCGCGCCCGGAGACCGTCGATGGCGCGGTCGGCAGCGTCGTTGGCCGCTGCGCTGGGCTCGTACAGGTCCCGCCGCCAGGCCACTTGAACCCGTTCCGGATCCCACGGGCCGCGGGCGAGCAGACCGGCTGGAAGACGCTCGTCGGACAAGGCATACAAGGTACCGTCCGGCCGGTGTCGCGACGTCGTAAGCACTGGGGCTGGGGCTATGAGGACGAACAGCCGTCGGAGCGGGAACTGCAGCAGGCGGCGTCGTTCCTGACCCGGCGGTTCGGGTTCGGCTCGACCGAGGTCGAGCATCCGGTGCCGCTGTCGGAGGTGTCGATCCCGCCCCCACGCCTGCGCGTCCCCGACGCCCTCGCCCCGATCTGCTTCACCGACGACTACGAACGTGCCCTGCACGCTTACGGCCGCTCGTACCGCGACGTGGTGCGAGCGTTTCGCGGCCGCTTCGAGTGCCCGCCCGACGTCGTCGCCCATCCCGGTGACGAGACCGAGGTCGAGGCCGTGTTGCAGTGGGCGCTGTCGGCGGGCGCCGCGGTGATCCCGTTTGGCGGCGGCACGAGCGTGGTCGGCGGCGTCGAGGCCCGAGTGGGCGACGGTTACCGAGGGGTGGTGACGATCGACCTGAAGCGGCTCGATCGCGTGCTCGAGGTCGATCGCGTCTCGCTCGCGGCGCGGATCCAGGCCGGCGCGCTGGGCCCCGGGCTCGAGCAGCAACTGGGCGAACACGGGATGACCCTCCGCCACTTCCCGCAGTCGTTTCAGTTCTCGACCCTCGGAGGCTGGATCGCCACCCGCGCCGGCGGCCACTTCGCGACCCTCTACACCCACATCGACGACCTCGTCGAATCGGTGCGGGCGGTGACGCCGCAGGGCGTGTGGGAGTCGCGCCGCCTGCCGGGGTCCGGAGCCGGCGTGTCCCCGGATCGCCTGCTGATCGGGTCCGAGGGAACGCTCGGCCTGATCACCGAGGCGTGGGTGCGGATCCGGCCCGTGCCCTCGCGGCGGGCCAGCGCCGCGGTCAGGTTTGACGATTTCATGGTCGGGGCGCAAGCCGTGCGCGCGCTGTCGCAGTCGGGGCTGTATCCGGCCAACTGCCGGCTGATCGATCCCGACGAGGCATTGGCCACCGGCGCGGGCGACGGTTCGCACGCGGTGTTGGTGCTCGGGTTCGAGTCCGCTACCCACGACGTCCAGCCGTGGATGAAGCTGGCGCTCGACTGCTGCGGCGACTTCGGCGGCACATGCGAGACACGCGACCGCGATGCGGTCGGCAGCTGGCGCGAGGCGTTTCTGCGCATCCCCTACCTCCGCGACACCTTGGTCGCCATCGGGGTGTTGGCGGAGACCTTCGAGACGGCGATCACCTGGGAGCGGTTCCCCGAGTTCCATGCCGCGGTGAGCGATGCCACCTCCCGGGCCCTCGACGAGGTGTGCGGCGGCGGGTCGGTCACCTGCCGCTTCACCCACGTCTACCCGGACGGTCCGGCGCCCTATTACACCGTCCTCGCGCCGGCCCGCCGCGGCGCCGAGCTCGAGCAGTGGGCCGAGATCAAACGCGCGGCGGCCGACGCGGTGATCGCCGCCGGCGGCACGATTACCCACCACCACGCGATCGGCCGCGATCACCGGCCGTGGTACGACCGCCAGCGCCCCGATCCGTTTGCCGCCGCCCTGCGCGGCGCGAAGGGCGCAGTCGATCCGGCCGGGGCGCTCAACCCCGGGGTGCTGCTCGACCCGGTCGGGGCGGGCTAAGGCGGCGTGACGGAATTAGCTGGTGGAGCTGGCCGGCGCGCCGTCGAGCGGCCGCTCGTACACGCGCCACCGTTTGACGATCTTCCCGCCCATCGCCTCGGCGCCCCGGTTCATCGAGTGGTTGATCTCGAGGATCCAGCTCGCCTCGCCGTGGTGCAGGCCGGTGCGCTCGGCGGCGTCGAAGTGCTCGATGTAAAGGGCCGCGGCGACCCCGGTGTGCTGGTATTCGGGCAACACGCCGAGGAAGCCGATCCGCATCCGGTCGATGATCCGGCGCTTGTTCAGGTAGTACCACCAGCCGAGCGGGAGCACCCGCCCGCGCATCCTCTGCAGCACCTGGTTGATGTCGGGGATCGTGATCGCCACCGCGATCGTGTCGCCGTTCTGCTCGGCGACCATGAACCACTCGCGGTCGTAGATCAGCTGGTAGTCGAGCGCCATCCCGTCGAGGTCCTGCTTCGAGTAGGGGACGAAGCCCCAGTTCTGCGACCAGGCGGCGTTGTAGACCTTGGCGAACTCGTCGAGCTCGCGCCGCAGGTGGCGCCGCGACATCTTGCGGATCGTCACGCCGTACTTGGTGTGGGCCCGTTCGGCGACCCGGGGCAGGACCGGGAGCATGCTCGTGCCGCGGTTGGACAGATGCAGCTCCCAGCTGTTGAGATCCATCGCCTTGGTCAGCCCGGCCGCCTCGGCGCGCGCCTGGTAGTAGCGCGGGTGCCAGGGCTGCCTGATCATCGGCTCGACCTCGAACCCTTCGAGCAGGATCCCGCTCTCGTCGTTGAGCGAGAAGTCCATCGGCCCGACCATCGTGTCGCAGCCGCGGCCGCGCAGCCACTCGGCCGCCACGTCCAGCATCGCCTCGAGGACCTCCTGATCGTCCTCGAACTCGAGGAACCCGAAGCTGCCCCACCGGTTGTGGTGGAAGTGGTTGAACTCACGGTCGATCTGGGCCGTGATCCGGCCTACGATCCGTCCGCGTTTGCGGGCCAGGAAGTACTCGGCCTCCCCGTGGGTGAAGTACGGGTTCAGCTTCCGGGTCAGGAACGCGTACCGCTCCAGCTTGAGGGGCGGGATCCACGGCGTCCCGGCATGCAGCCGATAGGGCAGATCGACGAACGCGCGTAGGTCCGACAGACCCCGGACGGGACGGATATCGACGGTCATTGGCGCGGAACCGTAGCGGACCCGTACGCTTTCCCTGATGACCGATCCCTACCAAGTGCTCGGCGTCCGCGCCGGCGCCACGGACGCGGAGGTGCGTAAGGCTTACCGTCGGCTGGCCCAGCTGCACCACCCCGACCACAATCGCGGCTCGGTCGAGTCGGCGCGCAAGTTCGAGGAGGTGCAGGAGGCCTACGCGCAGGTCACCAAGTTGCGGGCGTCAGCCCCGGGTCGCTCGGCCGGGGCCGCCGGGTCGGCGCGGGCCACCGACCCCGGTCTCGAGGAGCGCCTGCGGCGGATGGAGGAGGAGCTCCGCCAAGCCCAGGCGGCTCGCGAGCAGACCCGTCGCGAGGCCCGCGAGGCCGCTCGTGCCGCCGCCGCGAGTCAGGCCGCGGGCGGTCGCGCGTCCGCGGACACCTCGGGCCGTCCCAAGCGCCCGACCGACGAGGAACTCGGGTACATCACCACGACGGACACGTTGTCGAAGATCCTCGCCGACGCGCGCGAGGAGCTGTTCGGCAAGGTCGAGGAGGTCCGCCACCACCCGGCGACCGCGCGCGTGGCCGACATGATCGACGACCTGGCGGCCAAGCTCCGGGGCGACGAGAAATGAGGGCTAGTCAACCCGCACGGCTTGATCGCCGAACACGATCAGGTCGCCGGGACTGAGGCGGCAGCGGCCGACCGAGGCGCCGTTGACGGTCGTGCCGTTGGTCGAGTCGAGATCTTGGACGATCCACCCGCCATCGCGGAACACCAGGCCGGCGTGCCGGCGAGACACCCGCGGCCGCGACAGGACGACGTCACAGTTCGGGTGGCGACCGACCAGCAGTCGCTCGGCGCCGCCGCCGGTCCAGTCGAGCGCGAGCAGGACCGGAGGCTCCGCGCTGACCCGGCCGGGGATCATCGGACCGACGCGGCGGGCCACTCCCGCCAGCCACGTCCGGGCCGTCGAGCGTCGCGTGAGGTCGCCGACGAGCGCCACCGGATCGACCAGCCTGCCGCCGAGCAGGAGGTCGAGCCGATGCTGAAACGTCTCCTCGCTCACCAGCCCCTCGGCGTAGGCGGCGTTCAAGGCGCGCGCGAGGCGTCGCTGCGAGGTGCCCGGTCGTAGCACGGGACGAGTTTCCCGCATGCCGCGGGCAAAGTCCAAGCCGTGACGGCCTCAGCCGGCCAGCGTCCGGCTGAAGCGCCGGAGCGCCAGCGGGACGCAGATGGCGAGTATCAGCAGGGACCACAGCGCCATCGCGAGCTCGGGATGGGTCAGCTGCCACGACCCGCTCGAGTGGACGCCCTCGGTCAGCCCGCGGACGCTCGCCACCAGCGCCGACAGCGGATCCCACTGCGCGATCGCCTTGGGCACAGCATCCATACCCGCGATCGGGACGAACGTCCCGGCCATGAACGCGAGCGGGAAGATGATGATGAACCCGATGCCCTGCATCGCGTCCGGCGAGCGGACGAGCATCCCCAGCAGCACCCCCGCCCAGGTGAAGGCCAGCATCGCCAGCCCCATCAGCGCCACCAGTTCGACGGCGTGGGCGGCGGTCAGCTGCGGATTCCAGCCGAGGATCAGGCCGAACACGACGACGATCGTCATCCCCAGCACCTGCTCGCAGAACTGGCCCATCACCTGACCGCTGATGATCGAGAGGCGGCTGATCGGCATCGAGCGGAACCGGTCGATCACGCCCTCGCGCATGTCGTTCGAGGTGGCGACGCCGGCGCCGATGATCCCGAAGGCCAGCGACTGGCCGATGATCCCCGGGAACAGGTAGTCCTTGTAGCTGATCCCCGGCACGTGGATCGCCGACCCGAAGACGTAGAGGAACAGCAGGATGAAGACGATCGGCTGGATCGTCACGTCGAGTAGCCGTTCCGGGACGCGCGGAATCGCTCGCAGGCTGCGAGCCGTTAGCAGCAACGTATCCCGGACATAGCGGCTCGGCGAGCGGCCGCCTCGCGCGGGCGCGGCAGCCAGCGCACTCATGCCGCGACCGCCTGAGCCTGGCGATCCTGCGGCCCGGACTGTTCGTGAGCGGGCCGGCCGGTCAAGGCGAGGAACGCGTCGTCGAGCGTCGGCCGCCTCAGCGCGATCTCGTCGACCGGGATCTGGGCTTGGTTGACGGCCGCCGCGACGCGAGCCAGATCGGCGGCCTCGTCGGGGGCGGAGACCGAGATCGTGCGCAGCTCGGGGGACGACGTGGTGGCGAACTCCGCCTCCAGCAGCGCCGCGAGCTCGGCGAACGCCACACCGTCGGCGGCGATCACGTCGACGCGTTGCTCGCCGACCTGCGCCTTCAGCTGGGCCGGCGTGCCGGCCGCCACCTCGCGGCCGTGGTCGATCAGCACGACGCGGTCGGCCAGCGCATCGGCCTCCTCGAGGTACTGCGTGGTCAACAGCAGCGTGATCCCGTCGCCCACCAGCTCGCGGATCGTCGCCCACACGGCCTGGCGGCTGCGCGGGTCGAGCCCCGTGGTCGGCTCGTCGAGCACGAGCACGCGCGGCACGTCGATCAGTCCCGCCGCGAGATCGACCCGCCGGCGCTCACCGCCGGACAGGTTCTTGACCAGCCGATCGCGAAAGTCGCCGATCTCGAACCGTTCGATCAGCTCGTCGGCGACCCGACGCGCCGGCCCGCGATCGCGGCCGCGCAGCCGCGCCATCAAGATCAGGTTCTCGCGTGCGGTGAGGTTCTTGTCGAGGGCGGCGAACTGACCGGTCAGCGACACCAGTTCGCGGACCCGGTGCGCGTCGGCGACCACGTCGTAGCCGGCCACACGGGCCTGACCGCTGTCGGGGCGCAGCAGCGTCGCGATCATCCGCACCGTGGTCGTCTTCCCCGCCCCGTTGGGGCCGAGCAGCGACACCACGGTGCCGGTCTCGACGTGGAGATCGAGCCCGTCGACGGCGACGAACTCGCCGAAGCGCTTGGTCAGCCCGCGGACCTCGATCGCAGATTCGGTCTCGGTAAACATCATGCGGCCGTAAATATACAGCCACTGAAAGATTTCTGCAACTGAAAATCTCCGGCTACGCTTGGGGTGGTGATCGACGAACGGCCGCTGCCAGACGACGAGGAGGCCCTCGGGGACCTATCCGGCGACCAGCGCGTGCAACAGATCCTGGTCGACGAGCTGGGCGAGGAGCTCGGCGAGCTGATGGCCGAGGCGCGGCGCCTGCAGGAGCGCTTTGACGCGCGCCAGCGGCCCCACGAGGGGCTACGCGAGCGCAAGCGCCGCCTGACCCGCCAGCGCATCTCCGATGTCGCGACCACGCTGTTCGTCAGCCGCGGGTTCGACAAGGTGACGGTGTCGGAGGTGGCCGCGCTGGCCGGGGTGTCGGAGAAGACCGTCTACAACTACTTCCCCACCAAGGAATCGATGGTGCTCGACACCCAGGACGAGGTCGTCGAGCGGCTCGGGCGCGATCTGCGCGAACGGGCGCCGGGCGAATCGCTCACCAGCACCGCCGTGCGCACGCTCAAGGCCGATATGCAGCGGCTGGACGAGATTCCCGACGAGCTTCAGGCGCTGCTGCCGATGTTCGCGGACATGCTGATGGCCACCCCGGCGCTGCGAGCGGCGTGGCTGGATCTCCACAACCGGCTGGTGACGGTGGCGGCCGAAGAGTTGGCCAAGCAGGCCGAGATCGATCCCCACGATCCGGAGCCGATGATCGCCGCCCGGGCGCTGATCGGGCTCGGCCAGGTGGCGTTCGAGTCCCGGGTCCGATACGTCCGTCAGGGGCTGCGCGGAGCCCAGCTGCGCGATGCGGTCGGCGCCGACATCGATCGCGCCGCCCGCCTGCTCGAAACCGGCCTGTGGTCGTTCAACATGCTCGCCCACGGACGGCGCAAGACGAAGCAGCTGCGCGACGCCGCCCAGGCCGCCGAGGAGGCGCGCAAACAGGTGATCAAGGCGCTCAGGCAGGCCCGCGCGGCCTGGAAGGCCCTCCGGGAAGAGGACTGAACGTGACCTCGCTCGCGATCCTCGGCCCGGGTGGGGTCGGGGGGTTTCTCGCCGCGGCCCTGGCCCGCGCGGGCGAGGACGTGGTGGTGATCGCCCAGGAGCCCACGGCGGCCCTGATCGCCAGCGACGGGATCGGCGTCGAGAGCCGGCGGCTGGGGACTTTCACCGCGCATCCGCGCGCCGCCACCCGCCTCGAGGAACGGGTCGACGCGCTGCTCGTGACCACCAAGGCGACCGGGCTGGCGCCCGCGTTGCTGCGCATCGAGACCGTCCCCGAGCTCGTGGTCCCGCTCCTGAACGGGCTCGACCACATGGCTCTCCTGCGCCGGCGATTCGGAGCCGGGCGGGTCGCCGCCGGCGTGATCCGGATCGAGTCGACCCGAGCGGACCCCGGGCGGATCGTGCAGACGAGCCCCTCGTTCCGCGTCGACCTCGCCTCCGACACGCCGGAGCTGATGCCGGGGCTGGTGGCCCTCGCCGCCGCGCTCGAGCGAGCCGGGGTCCCGGTCGAGATCGGGCCCAGCGAGCGCCAGATCATGTGGTCCAAGCTCCTAAGGCTGAACGCGCTGGCGTCCACCACGAGTGCCGCCGATCGCCCGCTGGGGGCCATCCGAGCGGACCTCGCGTGGGAGCTCGCGCTGACCGAGTGCGTGCTAGAGGCGGCGGCCGTCGCCGAGGCCGAGGGAGCCGCGCTCGACCCTGGCGCGACCCTGGCCGAACTCGCATCGGCCGATCCGGAGCTGTGCTCGTCGATGCAGCGCGACATCGCCGCCGGCCGCGTCCCCGAGCTCGACGCCATCCAGGGATCGGTTCTCCGCGCGGCAGCCCGCCACCGGCTGAGGTGCCCGACGATCGCGCGGTTGACGGGGCAGATCGCCGAGCGGGCCGGGATTCCCGCGCCCAAGATCGACTAGACCGACGGTTTAGACGCGGCGGGGGACCGGCCCGTTCGAAGCTTGGCAAATTCCCGCCACCCCCTGGCGGAAATTTGGCAAGGTTCGGCGCCCCGGCCCCAACGCGACGCGCGCGCCATCGCCACCCGCCCTGCCCACGACGCTCTAGACGGGCGGCCTCACGGGGGGCGGCGGCCCGGGGGCGGTTACCGGCTCGGCCACCTCGTGGGTGGAGACCGCGTCCACGACCTCTTCCTCCTCCTCGACCGCACCCTGATCGTGCTGGCCGTCGCAGAGGACCCTGAAATTGCCCGTCACGCCGCCGTCGATTTGCAACACGATGCCGGGCAGGAGCTCCTCGCCCTCTTCCAGCCCCAGCCGCTCGATGTCGAAGTACGCCATGCCGATCCCCCACGAGTTGTGCGTGGGGTTCTCGCGGTCGTGCGCGTACACCGCCTGGGCGAAGCGCTCGAGCAGCTTGGCCATCGTGCTGGTGTCGACCATCGGCGGTTTTAGGTTACCGGCTTACGGCCGACGAGCTACGACGCCGGAGCCTCGGGCTGCTCGGGCTCGGGTGAGATCTCGCCGGCGGCGGCCTCCGGCGGGGGCGGCTCGCCCTCGGCGGCGGGACTGGCCGGCGGCTCCCCGTCTGCGGCGGGACTCGCCGGCGGCTGAGCGTCGGGGGCGGGCCGGGGCGCCGCCTGCACCGCGGTCTCGATCGCCTCCCGTAGTTTGGTCATCTCCCCCTGGAGGTGGCGCTTCTGAAGCGGGCCCACGCCCCAGATGCTGCCGTCGAGGGTGATCTGGCTGCTCATCGGCCCGTCCTCCGCGAGCAGCACCTCGATCTTCGAGGGGTTGCGAGTGAGGCCGAAGCCGATCGTGGGAATGATCCGCGTCGGCTCGGAGACCTTGACCTTCCAGCCGATGTCGTCGATCGCGGTGTGGCAGGCCGAGGAGGCGTCCTCGAGCGGCAACGGCACCGAGAACTGATCGGATATCTTGCTCATGAGCAGGGCGTACCGTACGCGAACTTTGCCATTCTTGTACAGGGGGGGTGAACAAAAATTGCGAAGTTCGTCTCGGTGGAGGGCGGTCGGTGGTTCCGGTCGCCCGTCAGCGGGTTACGAGTGCTCGATCAGCTCGATCCGGTAGCCGTCCGGATCGCGCACGAAGCACAGGCGCGAGCCGCCATCGCGGACCGTGTATGGCGGGCGCTCTGGCTCGATGCCCTGCCCGGCCAACCGCTCGAGCGTGGTGTCGAGGTCCGAGGTCGTGATCGCGATGTGCCCGTAACCGGTGCCCACGTCGTAGGGCTCTTCGCGACCGTTGTTGTAGGTCAGCTCGAGCCGCGGGACGTCGCCATCGTCGGGCAGACCCATGAACACGTTGATCGCCTCCTCACGGATGGGGAGACGGCCCTTCTCCTCGAAGCCCAGCGCCTCGTAAAACGCGACCGATCGGTCGATCTCCAGGATGCGGTAACAAGTGTGGATCAAGCTCATGGCGACAGAGGATAGGCTGCCCGCGTGATCATCGAACGCTCGATGTCGGACCCCTGGCTGTCGAACACGTACCTGGTGGCCGACGAGCTGGGCGCCCACGCGGTGATGATCGACGCCGGCGGTCCCGTCGACCCGCTGCTCGCGGTTCTGGATCGGATGCGCTTCGAGCTCACCCACGTCCTGTTGACCCACCATCACCACGACCATGTCGCCGAACTCGGCAAGGTGCGCGAGCGCCATCCGGGAACCCCGGTCCTGGTCCACCCCCTGGAGCGAGAACTCGTCAGCGGCGCCACCGGAGAGATGCATCCTGGCGAGGCGATCGAATCGGGTGCGCTCGTGATCGAGCCCCTGCACACGCCCGGCCACACGAACGGGATGATCTCGCTGCTGATCAACGGCACCGACGTATTCACCGGCGACACCCTGTTCAAGGGCTCGGTCGGCGGCGTGCGGGCCCCCGGTCACACGACCTATGCGGACCTCAAATCCTCGATCATGGACAAACTGCTCACGCTTGCGCCCCAGACCCGAATCCATCCCGGACACACCGACCCGACCACGGTGGCGGACGAGTACGAGCACAACAAGTTCGTGCGGATTTGGCGCGGTCTCGATCCCGAGGGCAGCGAACCCTGTACGGCGATGGGCCAGCCCGCCACCTTGATCCTGCTCGGCGATGACTACGACGGAGGCCACAAGGCCTGGGTGCGCTGGGCGGACGGGTCCGACGACATCGTGCCCGGCTCGCAGGTGCAGACCGGTTGAGCGGTCCGCTCGGGGTCCGGAAGGCCGCACGGCTAGCATCTTTCTATAGCAGTGGCTAAGGACAAGATCCCCACCTCACGCGTGGGGCGCACCGCCAGGATCGGGGGCCTTGCCGCGGGACAGGCGATCCGTCAGGCGGGCACCCTCGCGGCCAACGTCGCGCGCTCAAAGGAGGGGCGCGAGGCGGCGCTCGAGCGCCGCCACATCGAGGCGGCCGAGCAGATCGTCGAGGCGTTGGGGACGATGAAGGGGGCCGCCATGAAGGTCGGTCAGGTGATGTCGTTCCTCGATGTCGGCCTCGTGCCCGAGGAGTATCGCGAGGAGTTCCAGCACAAGCTCGCCGCGCTACGCAACGCCGCTCCCACGGTGACGTTCAAGGACATGCGCAAGGTGATCGAGGAGGAGCTCGACGACCGGGTCGAGAACGTGTTCGCCGAGTTCGACCAGGAGCCGGTCGCCGCCGCCTCGATCGGCCAGGTGTATCGCGCCACGCTCCCCGGCGGTCGCAGCGTGGCGGTCAAAGTCCAGTATCCCGGCGTCGCCGCCGCCGTCCGCGCGGACATGCAGAACCTCGGGCTGATCCTCCGCTTGGCCAAGCGGATCGCGCCGGGCATGGACCCGAAGGCGATCGGCGAAGAGATCCGCGACCGGATCGAGGAGGAGCTCGATTACGAGCTCGAGGCGCAGAATCAGCGAACGCTGGCGCGGATCTTCCGCGGCCACCCGTTCATCGCGGTGCCCGAGGTCCTGACCTCGCTCAGCCGGGCCCGGATCATGGTCAGCGACTACGTCGACGGCGTCGGCTTCGAGGATCTCAAACACTACCCGCAGCCCGAGCGGGATCGGATCGGCGAGATCCTGTTTCGCTTCTACTTCGGCTGCCTCTACCGCCACCACCAGTTCTCGGGCGATCCCCACCCCGGCAACTCGCTGTTGTTGGCCGACGGCCGGATGGCCTTCCTCGACTTCGGCCTGTTCAAGCGGATGCCGCCCGGCACGGTGGAGCTCGAGATCGCGGTCGCGCGGGCGATCATCGAGGGCGACACCGACACGATCATGCGGCTCGGCACCGAGACCGGCTTCCTTCCCGATCCGAGCAAGTTCAACCCCGATCGGGTACTCGCCCACTTCCGCGCGGCGACGTCGTGGTACACGTGCGACCGGGAGATCCAGCTGACCCCCGAGTACGCGACCCAGGTGCTGATCGACATGAGCGATCCCCGCTCGGAGTACTTCGGCCAACTGCGCCACGAGTCGGCCCCGCCCGACCACCTGTTCGGCCGCCGGATGGAGGTGCTGACGCTGGCCGTGATAGCGCAATTGCGCTCGTGCGGCAACTTTCACCGGATCGCGCGCGAGTGGTTCTACGGCGACGAGCCCGCGAACGAGCTCGGCCGCGAGGAGGCCCAGTTCTACTCGCGCGCGGCGGCTTGAGGCCAGCCGCCGGCGCGCCGGCGGTCGGCGACCCTAGGCGCGACCGAACACTCGCTCCAGCAGCGCGGTGTCGAGCGCGCTCTGGAACTTGACCAGCTTCCCGTCCTTGAGCGTCAGGACGTCGGCGGTGTCGGCCGGCTCGCCCTCGAGGCTGATCTGGGTCAACACGACGACTCGCGTCTCGTCCGAAAACCAGTGCTCGGGCTGGGTCCGGAAGCCCTTCTGGGCGAGCCTGGCCCACAGCTCGCCCACCTCGCGCTTGCCGCGCCGGGTGCCGCTGACCGCGCTTCGACCCGGCGTGATCCACTCGATGTCATCCGCGATGGCCTCCATCGCGCCCTCCACGTCCCCCTCCTGGAACGCGGCATAAGCCGCCTTGCAGATCGCGACGTTGTCTTCTCGTGCCATTTCACTCTCCTGTTCTAAGGCGGCGTGACGGAATTAGCTGGTGGAGCTGGCGAGTGACTGGGCGTGGATGGCGCTGCCCGCCCGCCACGATCGTACTGGTGGTACGTGAGGGCGGGCGGGCGGGCGGCGCCAGGCGCGTCCAGGCGCCGCCAGAACGCCAGGTAATTCCGTCACGCCGCCTAAGCCCGGAGCGATCACCGTCCCGAGGATGCCAACTGGTCCCCGGACAATTCTTTTACCTCAAGCCGCCAAGACTTGGGAGATTTCCATGGCCATCTGTGAGTTCGCCCACACCCCGCCGCACGCGACTCGCGACCTCAGTTCGCGCTTTTAGACTGCCTTGACCCCGCCCGACGATTCCGCCGTCCGACCCCGAGGAGGAAGCCAACGCCATGAGCACTCATGACCATTCCGCGCCCACTGGCCCTGGATACGCGTCGCCGCAAGTGGCGCGCGAGCAGCCGCCCGAGCAGGTCGCGTACGTGGCGTCGCTGTACGAGGGTACGGGGATCGAGAAGCCCGACTTCGTGGCGGTCGTCGACGTCGATCCGAGCTCGGACACCTACGGGCAGATCGTCCACCGGACCGAAATGCCCAACGTGGGGGACGAGCTGCACCACTTCGGCTGGAACGCGTGCTCCTCGGCCTGCCACTCGCAACTGCAGCGCGACACGATGATCGTCCCCGGCTTCCGCAGTTCGCGCATCCACATTCTCGACATCTCGGACCCGCGCGCGCCACGGATCAAGGACGTGATCGAGGGCGCGGAGATCAAGGAGAAGCTCGGGTTGAGCGCGCCCCACACGGTGCACTGCATGCCCGGCGACATCGTCACGATCTCGATGCTCGGCGACGCCGACGGCAATGCGCCGGGTGGATTCGCCGTCCTCGACGCCCGTGACTTCTCGATCGCCGAACGGTGGGAGCGCGGCTCGAACGGCTATCAGTTCATGTACGACTTCTGGTACCAGCCCCGCCAGAACACGCTCGTGTCCAGCGAATGGGGCGCGCCCAACACGTTCCAGGACGGCTTCGATCCGACGGACGTCGGCCTGGGCAAATACGGCCGGCGACTGCACTTCTGGGACCTCGAACGTCACGAGCTCGTACAGACGATCGACCTCGGGGACGACGGCATGATCCCCCTGGAAATCCGCTGGCAGCACGACCCCGACTCGGCCCAGGGCTTCGTCGGCGCGACGCTGTCGAGCAACATCATCCAGTTCTATCGCGACAACGGCAGCTGGTCGGTCGCCAAGGCGATCGACGTCGCCAACGAGGAGCTCGAGGGCTGGCCGCTCGAGGGCGGCGTGCCCGGCCTGATCACCGATCTCGTGCTATCGCTCGATGACCGCGACCTGTTCTTCTCGAACTGGCTCCACGGCGACGTGCGCCACTACGACGTCTCGGACCCGCAGCATCCCGAGCTGCGCTCGCAGGTGTGGCTCGGCGGCTTACTCGGACGCGACGGCGGCCATCCGAAGGCGCCCGGCCCGCTCAACGGCGGCCCCCAGATGATCCAGAACTCGCTCGACGGCAAGCGCGTCTATGTCTCGAACTCCCTCTACTCGACCTGGGACAACCAGTTCTACGCCGGACTCAAGGGCTGGCTGACCAAGCTCGAGCGCCAGGCGGACGGCACCTATGCGCTCGATCCCGACTTCTTCGTCGACTTCCACGAGCAGGCCGAAGGCGCACGACCACACGAGATCCACCTGCCCGGCGGCGATTGCACGACTGAGATCTTCCAGTAACGCATGACCCTGCGCGCGCTCGCGCTGGACTGGAGCCTCGACGGCCCCACCGGCGTCGCGTTCCTGGTCCTGGTGGGCGCGGCGGCCGCCGGCTACTTGCTGGCGGCCAAACGGGGCCGCCAACGCGATCGCCGCGGGCGGCCGTGGCCGCGTGCGCGGACGGCGTGCTTCCTGGGCGGGCTAGCGGCGCTGGTCATCGATCTCTATTCGGGGATCGGCACCCAAGCCGACACGCGGCTGTCCGTGCACATGGTCGAGCACGTCGTGATGTGGCTGGTGGTCGCGCCGTTGTTGGCCGCCGGGGCGCCCGTGCGGTTGGCCTTCTACGCGTTGCCGCGGGACGGCCGGCGGCGCCTCGCCCGGTGGCTGCACTCGGACCTCGTGACGGCGATCACCGGGCCTGTCGGCTCGGTGGCGCTGTTCTCCGCCGTGCTGCTGATCAGCCACATTCCGGCGGTCTACGGGCTGACGCTCTCCAACGACTACGTCCACGAGCTCGAGCACGGTCTGTACCTGCTCACCGCGACGATCATGTGGGCGCCGATCTTGGGCGTCGACCCGCTGCCGCACCGGCCCGGGCCCCGCGGCCAGTGCCTGTGCATGGTCGCGTGCATGGTCCCGATGGCGGTGATCGCGTCGTGGCTGGCGATCGCGCCCGATCCCGTCTACGGCCACTACCTCGGCACGCTCGGCCCAGCCGCCCTCCACGACCAGCGAGTGGCCGCGGCGATCATGTGGTTTGGCTGCCTCCCGGCCTTTTCGGTGCCCGCAATCGCGCGCGCCCGCCTTTCCTTGAGGCGCGCCAATCTGGTCCCCAGCCGCTGACCCACCGCAACCCTCGACCCCGAGTGCACTTCTAAGCTACAAGTAAACCGGCCGGAACGCAAGGGGCACGGCCGCGGCGAGCGGCGACCCGCGACGGGGGCCGTAGCTACACGCGCTGGATCTGGACGAGGCTGGTCGTCCCGGGTCGGCCGCTGGGGAGTCCGGCCGTGATCCCGACCCGCGCGCCGGCCTTGACCCAGCCGAGCTCGACCACCCGACGGGCCGCATCGGCGATCAGCGCTTCGGTTATCTCATGGCGTCGCATCGACGCCGCCTCGACGCCCCACATCAGGCTGCAGCGCCGGACCGTCTCCTTGCCCGGGGAGAGGGCGTAGATCGGGACCTCGGGGCGGTGCGCGGAGATCAGCCGCGCCGAGCGACCCGACAGCGTCGGCACGACGAGCGCGGCAAGGTGCAGGTCGCGCGCCGCGGCGCAGGCGCTGTAGGCGATCGTGTAGGCCGGATCGCGCGCATCCCGGCGGACGCGCTCCTCGTTCCAGGTGCGGTAGGGCAGCCCGCGCTCGGTCCGTTCCGCCACCGAGGCCATCATCGCGACCGACTCGACCGGGTAGGCCCCGACGGCCGTCTCCTGGGACAGCATCACCGCGTCGGTGCCGTCGAGGATCGCGTTGGCGACGTCGGCCACCTCGGCGCGCGTCGGTCGCGAGGAAGCGACCATCGAATCGAGCATCTGCGTGGCGGTGATCGAGGGCCGCGCGATCCGCCCCGCGATCCGCAGCAGCTGCTTCTGCAGCATCGGCACCTCCTCGATCGGCAGTTCGATCCCGAGGTCGCCGCGGGCCACCATCACGCAGTCGGCGGCGCGGATGATCTCCTCGGCCGCGTCGACCGCCTGAGGCTTCTCGATCTTGGCGATCAGCGGCAGTCGCGTGTGCTTGCGGACGCTGCTGACGTCCTCGGCGGTGCGCACGAACGAGAGCGCGACCAGGTCGACGCCGATTGACTCGCCGAACCGCAGCATGTCGAGGTCCTCTTCGGGCACCGCCGGAAGGCCTCGGGTCGAGCCCGGGATGTTCAGTCCTTGACGGGAGGCAACCGAGCCACCGACCTCGACCGCGGTCTCGATCTCGCCCTCGCGGACCGCTCGCACCCGCAGGCGGATGGCACCGTCGGCCAAGTAGATGACGTCTTCCGGATCGACGGCATTGGCGAGCCCGCTCCAGCTGACGCTCATCTGCTCGGCGTCGCCGAGTCCGTTCGAGCCGCAGACCAGCATCAGCCGCTCGCCCGGCTTGAGCTCGGCGATGTCGTTGCGCAGCGCGCCGATGCGGATCTTCGGTCCGGGCAGATCCTGCAGGATCGCCACCTGGCGGCCGACGACCTTGGCCGCGGCGCGCACCCGCTCGGCGTTCTCGGCATGGATCTCGAGATTGCCGTGAGAGAAGTTGAGCCGGGCGACGTCCATCCCGGCCTCGATCATCCGAGCCAGGGTCTCGGGGTCGCGGGAGGCAGGGCCGATGGTGGCGACGATCTTGGTGCGGCGCATCAAGACTGAAACTAGACGATGAACTCGCCGTTCTCGTTAAGGATTTGTCCGTCGGCGCTCAGCCGGCCGCCCTGGCGCAGATCGCAGATCAAATCCCAGTGGAGCGCCGACTCGTTGCAGCCTTGGGTCTCGGGATACGACCGCCCCAGGGCGAGGTGGACGGTGCCGGCGATTTTCTCGTCGAACAGGATCGATCCGGTGGCGCGGTCGATCCCGGTGTTGGTGCCGATCCCGAGCTCGCCCAGGAACCGCGCGCCCGCGTCGGTCTCGAGCGCGGCCTGTAGGTAGTCACCTCCGCGATCGGCACGGGCCACCACCACCTCGCCGTCGCGGAACGTCAACTCGACGCCGGCCACGTCCACCCCACTTGGGCTGGTCGGCACCGTGAAGCGGATCGTCCCCTGCGCGGATTCCTCGAGCGGGCCGGTGAACACCTCGCCGCTCGGCATGTTCCGCCGGCCGTCGGAGTTGATCCACGTGCGCCCGTCGACGCGGAGACGGAGATCGGTGCCCTCGGCCTCGATGCGGATCTCGCGAGCGTCGGCGAGTCGCTGCACGAGTTCGGCCTGGCGGGCGCTGAGCTCGCGCCACGCGCCACCCGGATCGGGGCGGTCGAGGAACAGCGCGCCGGCGACGAAGGTGGCGTAATCGCCCTCGTTCATCGCGGCCTGCTGGGCGAGCGCGGCCGTCGGCCACAGGGTCACGCACCACCGTCGGGCAAGCCGGGCCTGCTGGACCGGCGAGCGGGCGCGCGCGGCGCGCGCGATCCGGGCCGGATCGACCCCCGCCAAGGCGCGTGTGTTGGCGGGGGCGTCGATGCGCAGAAACCGGTTGAGGCCCTCGGCCTCGACGAGCTCCAACGGCGGGAACGAGTCGAGTTGCGCCTCCCGGACATACGCGTAGTAATCCGCGGCGAGCTCCGGCAGAGCCAGCCTGACCACCGGCCACGCGCCGCGCTCCAGCAGCGCCCGATGCATGGACCGCACGAGCGGCGCGGCCAGCGTGGTGCTGGCCACTTGGACCTGGTCGCCGTCGGCTGGCTCGAGGCACCAATCACACAGCAGCGTCGCGAAGGCGTCGGGATCGATCATGGCGCTTGAAGCTCCGGGAAGTGCTCGCTGACGTGGGTTCGGAGGCTGTCGCGCACGAAGCTCCGCTCCTCCGCGGAGGCCATCCGGTAGCGGCCCAGGAGCTCGGCCTGGCGGGTGATCTCGACGCCCGCGATCGTCCACGACACCGCCAACCGCTCGAACAGAAGCTCGGTCGCTCGCTGCCAGGCGTCCTCGCGGTCGAGGCCGCCGGCGAGCACCTCGCCATACTCGCGCCGGGCGCCCGGAGTCAGGGATCCACGGAGCGTCAACGCCCCGCCGTGGCCGTCGTCAAAGGTGCCAGCCGGCGCGACCAGCTTCGTGCGCTGTCGATGCCGACGTCCCATCTCAGTGGAGACCCACTCGCTAGTGGCCCTTTTCGCAGGTACGGCGACACCGAGAGTGGTCACTGGCGGATGCACAGCAAGGACGCAGAATGCGACGTGCATTGGAGATGCACGAGCATTCGAGGACAGCCGGATGACTCGGGCGCGGCCCGTTCGGGCGAGGCTGGATGCCGAGCGGGCCGCAAGCCCGAGTGAGCGCCGCCAGGGGCCGCTCGAATGTCGTCGTGTTTGCGAAAGGGGCCACTCACGTGGCTCCCGACGCCGCTCGCTCGAGCTGCGCGCGCACGTCGCCAACGACGGGATCACCATGACCGGACCACACGGCCGCCGGCTCTAGCTCGATCAGCTTGCGGACCGAGTCACGCGCGCGCTCGGTGTCGAAGTTGAAGGCCGGGTGGGGCGTGCGCGCCGGGCCCTTGAGGCCGGTCTCGACGTCGAGCGTGTAGATGCAGTCGGACACCAGGGCGAGCCGATCGGACTCACGGAACAAGCCGATCAGCCCAGGCGCGTGGCCGGGGAACTCGACCACGCGAAACGCGCCGATCCGATCTCTCTCGACGACGGTCCCCGCGACCTCCAACGCCCCGCCGTCCCAGGCCCGGAACAGCCGGCCCAGCAGCAGCCGGGCGTGAGGCTTGAGCTTCGAGAGGTCCCAGTAGGCGCGGAACGGGGCGCCGGACTCGGCCGCGTAGACCTCTTGGGGATGGCAGTGGATCGGCGTGCCCAGTCGTGCTGCGCCGCCGCGATGATCGGCGTCCGCGTGACCCAGCACCACGCGTCTGATCCCTCCCAGCCGGGCCCCTAACGCCGCCACGGCATCGCCCATGTGGGAGACGCCCGCGTCGAACATCGTCACCCCTCCGTCGTCCTCGATGAAGTACACGTTCATCGTCTTCAGCGGAAAGCCGCCTCGGATCGCCCACACCCCGTCCGCGATCCGTTGCGAGCGCGCACCGCGAGGCCAAGAGCGGACCTTGGTGCGCGCGTTGGCGAGGCGGGCCAGCCGCGCTTGCGCGACCGAGCCGGCGGGCGGGAGAAAGCCGAGCTGGCGAGCGATGGTGCCGCTGTCGAGGTAGGCGTCGTTGTGCTGGATCAGACCGTCTGCGACCGTGACCACGTCGCATCCCTCGAGCTCCACCCGGGCGCCGTTGGGCGCGAAGCCCTCGAAGGTGCCCGGTCCGGCGAACGTGGCCCGGGCCCGCCACCTCACGGCCGTGCGCCCCCGGCCGGTGGTTAGATCGACGATCTCGAACCTGAAATCGGGGAACGCCTCGAACAGCTCGGCAAAGTACCGACGGATGTCGTCGGGGGCGGTCAGCTCCGTTTGGCCGACGAGCCGATCGATGCCGCCCGGCGCCCAACACGCCACAGCCGCGTCGAGGTCGTGCGCGGCGAGTGCATCGAAATAGCGCTTTGCGAGCACCGAAGTCGACATCGGGCGCAGCGCAGTGTACGGGCTGGGGAATATCGTGCGTGCCATGGCACAGCGGCGCGAACTCGGTCGCGGTGAGCGGGTGATCCCCGGACTCTGGCGGCTGCGCCTGCCGCTTCCGTTCCCGGGCATACCCCACTGCAACGCGTGGGCGATCGCGGCTGGGTCGGGCCTCGTGCTCGTCGACACCGGGATCTACGAGCCGGGCTCGATGACCCAGCTCGAGCGCGCGTTCGAGCAGGTCGGGCTAACCGTCGAGGACGTGAGCCTGCTCGCCATCACCCACGCGCACATCGACCATTGGGGTCAGGCGGCTCCGATCCGGGATCGCGCCGGCTGCGAACTGTGGATGCATCCCAACCATCGCCACGCCACGGAACCCGCCGAGGATCCCGAGCGGGCCCTCGCGCGACGGCTCGAGGTGGGGCGGCAGGCCGGCGTTTCCGAGGAGGCCCTGCGCGCCTATGCCGAGCGGGCCAAGGAGGTCCCCTCGGGGATCGCGCGGGTGATCGAGCCCGATCGCGATCTGGTCCCCGGGGTCGAGATCGAGACCGACCTCGGCGTCTGGCACGTGTACGAGACCCCAGGGCACGCGCCGTCTCACGTGTGCCTGCACCAGCCCGACCGCCGTCTGCTGATCTCGGGCGACCACGTCCTCGGCCGGATCTCGTTGTTCTACGAGTACGGCTGGACCCCCGATCCGGTCGGCGAGTTCCTCCACTCGCTCGACGTCGTCGACCGGCTCGATGCCCGGCTCTGCCTATCGGGCCACGGCAAGCCGTTTCTGGACGCCCACGGCCACATCGACGCCAGCCGGCGACTGGCCAACCAGCGGCTCGAGGCCGTGCGCAGGGGGCTGAGCAACGGCGCCCGCACCGGCCTCGAAGTCGTGCCGGAGGTGTTCATCGATGAAACGCATCCGCGCAGCGCGCCCTGGCGGCTCACCGAGACCCTCTGCTACCTGCGGCATCTCGAGGTCCAGGGCGAGGTCATCCGGGAGTCGGACGGCGAGGTCGAGCGTTGGGAGCTCGCGCGAGGAGCCGGTCAACCTTGACACGTGCGTGTTAAGGTTGTTAGAGTCGCGCCACCTTGCGAATCGACGAGATCTTCGCCACCGCAGATGAGCCGGTCTTCTCGTTCGAGTTCTTCCCGCCCAAGACGGAGGAGGGCGAGCAGCAGCTACGCGCCGCGATCCAGGCGCTCGAGTCGCTCGAACCGGACTTCGTCTCGGTGACCTACGGGGCCGGTGGCTCGACTCGCGACCGCACGCTCGAGGTCACGCGCTGGCTCAAGGATGACCTCGGGATCGAGGCGATGGCCCACCTCAGCTGCGTCGGCGCGACCCGCGAGGAACTCCACGGCGTGCTCGATCGGATCGCCGGCGCCGGCATCGAGAACGTACTCGCGCTGCGTGGGGATCCCCCGCGGGGCGAGACCACGTGGACGCCACATCCGGGCGGGCTGCGCTACTCGACCGAGCTGGCCGCGTTGATCCACGCGAGTTATCCCTTCAGCATCGGCGCCGCCTGCTTTCCCGAGGTCCATCCCGACGCCCCCGACATGGCCACCGACCTGCGCTTCCTCAAGCAGAAGGTGGCGGCCGGTGCGTCGTTTCTGGTCACCCAGCTGTTCTTCGACAACGAGCTGTACTTCAACTTCGTCGACGAGGCCCGCGCCGCCGGGATCGACGTCCCGATCGTCCCCGGGATCATGCCGGTGACCAACGTCGGGCAGATCAAGACGATCACCGGCATGTGCGGCGCGACCATCCCCGCGGCACTGCTCGAGCAGCTCGAGCAACTCGCGTCCGATCCCGCCGCCGTGCTCCAACTCGGCGTCTCCTACGCGACGCTGCAGTGCGCGGAGCTGATCGCGCGCGGCGCGCCGGGGATCCACTTCTACACGCTCAACCGTTCGCCGGCGACGCGGGCCATCCTGGCCGCGCTGCGGCTGCTCCGCCCGTGGGTGCGGCGCGAGGTGGTCAGAACCGGCTGAGCCCGGATCAGCGCGGGGGCGATGTGGTCAGAACCGGCTGAGCCCGGATCAGGGCGGGGGCGAGCTGCGCGAGCCGGCACTCTGGGGTCGGGACGGCGGGATGACCTCCTCCACGTGCGCCACCATCGGCTTCCCCTCGAGCTCGTAGCGGATGTCGATCTCGTCGTTGCGCTTGTAGGTCCCGATTCCCCACACGCCGAGGAACCAGGCCCAGAAGCCGAGCTTCTGCTTCACCAGCTCCCGGCCGAACAGCAGCTCGCCGCTGGAGATCCGGTAGTCGGGCCCGAGCTCCTGGCGGACGCCGTTGACGTACACCTCGAATGGCGAGCGCACGCCGGGGGGAAGCTTCACGCGCCAGTAGTCCATCAGAGGTCGCTTGGTAGGAGGGAAAGGATGGCACCGTCGAGCCGGATCCCGCGCTCGACCATGTAAGAGCGCAGAACCCCTTCCTCGACGAAGCCGGCGGCCCGCGCGGATCGGAGCATGGACTCGTTGTCCGGTTCGGTGATGACCTGCACCCGTTGCATTCCGAATGTTTCGAACAGCCACTCGCTCGCTCGCCTGAGCGCGGAGCGGGACAGGCCCCGACCCCGCGCCTGCGGCGCGATCCAGATCCCGAGCTCGCACCGCGCCTGCTCCCAGTCGACCTTGTGCACGTTGACCACGCCGCAACACACGTCGGAGTCGCGCTCGAGGATCGTGAAGTGCGCGCGCGTCCCGGCCGCGCGAACCGCCGGCTCCTGCTCGGCACGGCGCCCCAGCTCCGCGCCGCTCGGGGGCCGCTCCTCACCCAGCCGCACGTGCAACCGCGGGTCGTCCTGGTAGGCGATCAGGATTTCCGGGATGTCGCGCTCCGCGTAGTCGCGCAGCTGCACCCCGTCGCCTTGGAGGGGGGTGGTCAGGAATGGAAACGAAGGCATGTCAGACGCGGACCGTACCCTGTCGTGGGCGATGGCAGCGATCGACTACACCGTGCGCCGGTCCGAACGCGCCCGGCGCGTGCGCGTCACGGTCGACCCCGCGCGGGGGGTCGAGGTCGTGTTGCCGCGACGCGCCGCCGAGCGCGAGGCGGCGGCGGCGATCCGCGAGCTGAGACCCTGGATCGAGCGGCGCATGGCCGAGCTGGCCCGCGCGAACGCCCTGGTCGCCGCCCGCGGAGAGTCGGTGCCGTACCTGGGCACGATGCTCCGGCTGATCTCGGAGCCCGGCCGGACGCGCGTGCACCGCAGGGGCGATGACCTGCTGGTTCCCGACGGCGCGGAGCAAATCGGGGCCGTCGAACGGTGGTATCGGCGCTCGGCGCGGACCGAGATCGGGCCGCGGCTCGACCGAGCCTGCGCATTGACCGACCGCTCCTACTCACGCCTGACGATCCGCGGGCAGCGGACGCGGTGGGCGAGTTGCTCGAGGTCCGGAGCGATGAGCTTCAACTGGCGGCTGTTGCTGGCCCCCGAGCCGGTGCTCGACTATGTCGTGTGGCACGAGGTGTGCCACTTGACCGTGATGGACCACTCGCCGCGCTTCTGGGCGATGGTGGCGCGGCACTGCCCCGGTTACCGGGAGCAGATGCGATGGCTACGCCGACACGGGGCGACATTAGTGCTCTAGCTACAGGTAGTGGGCCAGTGAAATTCACTGCCGCCTGACGTCACGGCGTCAGTCCCCGGTCGGTATCACGCCGGCGGCTTCCACCATCAGGATCGCGGTACGGACCGGCGCCGACGTACGGTGCATCACACCGCGTGGGACCGTGTAGCCGTGGTGGGGTTCCAGCGTCACCGTCTCGCGATCCTCGAGATCGATCAGCAAGCGCCCCTCGAGAACCAGGAAGAACTCATCCTGATCGTCGTGCTTGTGCCAGTGAAAGTCACCCTCGATCACCCCTAGCCGCACGACGGCGTCGTTCACGGTCGTCAGCGTCTCGTTGTACCACGGCTCGTGGGCGGCGATCTCGGCCGGGATGTCGATCAGCGTGAGGCCGCCGAACCTGTTCTCGAGGTTGATGTCGTAGTCCTGGGTCCCCATCTCACATACCTCCGAACGGGCGCGTTCTGTTGGGTGAAGGGCGAGTCTCCTCGGAGCCTAGGCCATGACCGTGCTTCCGGCGGCCGTCAAGGTTTGGCCAGCGCCCGCCGCAACGCCTTGTAGGCGCTCTCGCCCTTGCGCTGCTCGACCACCTGCCGGCGGACCCGACCGAGGTAAGCCTCGGTTGACCCGTCTCCGTGGATGTCGATGCCGGCGCGGACCGAGGGAACCAGGCGCTGGGGCCCGGAGAGCTCGATCCGCGCCGCCACCTGCTGGCTGGGGTCAAAGCGCCTGACCTTGAGGTCGACCGGCTTGGGCGGCCGCAGGGACGTTTCGGCGTCGCGGCCGCTCGCCTCCACGGCCTCGAGGGCGGCGTCGAGGTCGTCGAAGCGCTCGTGCGTCACCTGCGAGCCGTCGCGGACTGTCACCGTCCAGGGCACGGTGGCGATGATCGCAGGAGGCGGCGGTCTTGGGGCGCCGCCGCGGAGACACCCGCCCTGGGGCGCCACGGTCGCGCGGACCCCATTTGCCCGCGCACCCGGCGACCCGGCCCGGGGCGCCACGGTCGCGCGGACCGCGCTTGCCCGCGCACCCGGCGACTCGGCCCGGGGCGCCACCGCCGCGCGGACCGCGCTTGCCAGGGCTCTCCACTCACCGCCTTTCCACAGCCGAACCCGCGGCAGCGTTTGCACCAATGACCCCCTATAGCGGCACAACGGTGCAAAGGCATCCTGTGCCAGTTGCCCGCCGAGCACGACCGCCCACTGAAAGCGCCACCATCCGCTGCCGCCATCGGCGAAAAGCGCGGGCGCGCTCCCCTTACTTAGGCGGCGTGACGGAATTAGCTGGTGGAGCTGGCGAGTGACTGGGCGTGGATGGCGCTGCCCGCCCGCCACGATCGTACTGGTGGTACGTGAGGGCGGGCGGGCGGCGCCAGGCGCGTCCAGGCGCCGCCAGAACGCCAGGTAATTTCGTCACGTGGCCTTAGTGCCGCAAGACACTATGCCGCGAGGTGGACGTCGAACTCTTCGAGCGTGCCGTGCCGCTGACTGCGGACGCTACCTGGCCGGATGCTGCGAATCAGGCCGCGCGCCGCCACGTTTTCGGCCAGTGCGGTGGCCGCGAAACGGGTGATCCCGCGCTCTGTCGCGGCTTCGATCAGCCGGTCGATGATCTCCGTGGCCAGCCCCTCGCGCTGGAACGGGTCGCCGACCACGATCGCCAGCTCGGCCGCTCCCGGATCCTCGGTGAGCCGCACGAACCGTCCCACGGCCATGATCCAATCCGGTCGATCGACCCGGGTGGCGACGAGCGCGTAGTGGTTGGTCCCATCCAGCTCGACCAGGTACCGGGTGTCCGACGCGCTCAAGTAGGGCTTGGGCGCGAGGAAGCGGCGGTACTTCGACTCCGGCGACAGCCGCTCGTATGCGGCCTGCAGGCCGGGGCCGTCGGAGATCCGAATCGGTCGAATCAGCACCTCTCGTCCGCTGGACAGACGTACGCGTTCCATGACATGAGCTTACGATAAGTAAGCGGCCGACTTGTGTGCATCCTGTCACAGCCGGCCCTTGATCGGAAACTCCCAGCTGCGGCCGAAGGCCCCCGGCGGGCCAGGTCAGCGATCGCGAACCCGATGCCTCGGGTGATTTGTGCGGTATATCTGCCTTTCCGCGGTTCGCGGGGGGGATTTGGCCCCAGGTGGGGGTGGGGTTGGTCTAGCCGGTGTAGTGGGTTTGTGGGACGCCGAGCATTTGGAGTAGTTGGGTTTGTAGTGGGGTGAGCTGGGGTGGGAAGTCGGCGATGTGGCGCTCGTGGTTGTAGAGGCGGTGGTGGGTTAGTTCGTTGAAGAGCTCGAGGGTGCGGGTGGCGGTGGGTTGTCGGCAGGCGCGTTGTTCGGGGAATAGGGGTAGGTGGGTGATGCGCTGTTGGGTCATGGCGTTGCGGAGTTCGCGTTCGATCAGGCAGCAGCAGAGCAGCGCGATGTAGTGGCAGCAGAACAGCGCTTCGATCCGGTGCGGGGTTTTGAGGAATACGGGGGCGGCGTGGTGGATGGATTTGAGTTGGTGGTGGCGTTTTTCGAGGTTGGGTTGGTAGCGGTACGCGGCCAGCAGTTCGGTCTCGGAGAGGTGGTTGTCGTTGCTGATCAGTGGGAAGTAGCCGTCGGCGGCGGCTTGTTGGTTGAGGGCGTCTTGGTCGATTTGGAAGGAGAGCTCGAAGCGGAGCTTTTGGTATTTGCGCGGGCCGGGTTTTTGGCCGTGTCCGCGCGATTCGATGCGGGTCCATTGGTGCAGGTGTTCTGAGATCTGGTAGCGGATCAGCTGGTGGGTGCTGGTGCGGCGCAGCGCGTCGTCGGCGGCGTGTTGGACCGTGGTCTTGTCCTTGAAGCGGCATTTGGGTCCCTGCAGGCGGGCTTGGAGTTGCTGGAGGGCGGCGATCCCGCGCGCGAGCGTGTCGGCGCGCGCGGCCTGGTCGAGCCCTCGCTTGAGGGTCGAGCGGACCAGCACGAGGCGGTGACCCTCGGCTGATTGGATCGGCGCGGGTGCCGTCCACCAGATTTCCTCGGGATCCTGCTTGCGTTTGCCCGGTCGGCGCCAGGCCTCGCTCCACTCGGGCGTGGCGCTGTTCAGCCAGGCGCGTAGCATGCCGTCCTCCTTGCGGGATCTGGGGAGCACGGTCACGAACCGCCCGCCGCGGGAGTCGATGTGTTGCATCTGCTCGCGGGTGCACAGCTTGCAGTCGGCCACGTAGAGAAAGTCGGGGTGACCGACCAGCGCCCGCAGCCCGTCCCAGGTCGCGACGTGGGTCTGCTCGTCGGTCGTGTTGCCGTCCGCTAAGCGGTAGGCGAGCGGCAGCGCTCCATCGGCCGACACGGTCAGGATCCACAACAGCTGCTTGAGATCGGGTCGGTGGTCCTTGTTGTGGCCGTAGGTGATCGCCGGGGTCGGCTTGCCGTGCTGCTCGGCCCCGTCCGCGTGGCGATACTGGCCGTGCACGGTGATCGAGGTCGAGTCGTTGTGCAGCTGCGAGCAGTCGATCTGAAACTCGCCGATCACCCCCAGCGCCAGCTCGGTCAACAACGACGCGCGATCGGCCACGAACAGTCGGTCGAGCGCGCGCGCGAGCTGGTCATCCGAGAGCTGGGGCCGGCCGCTGAGCCCCAACAGCGCAGGATCGAACGCCCGCGCCCACTCGCCTAGCGCGTACAGCGGGCGATGCGAGACGCACAGGTTGCCCACCAACACCCCGATCGCCCGCGCGGCCGGGAGCGCATCCCGCGCCTCAGCGCCCGGCAGGTAGCGCTCCAGCAAACCCCCCAACCTCATCCGCCCCAGAAAGTGGCGGACGATCGGTAGCGCGCCGAGCGTCCGCGAGCACAGCTCGAAGCGATCGGCGGAGGCGCTTGGCGTGGGCGCGATCATCAGCATGTCCTTCTCCACAGTCCGAGAGTACATCTACTATCGGACATGAATTGATGCCGAACCACGACCCCCCGCCCGACCCCCGCTTGACAGAGCTCCAAGCCCAGCTAGCCCAGATCGGACCAGTCCTGCCCGGCACGATCAACATCGCCATGAACCGCTGCGGCAAACCAAACTGCGCCTGCCACGCCGACCCACCCCGCCTGCACGGCCCCTACATCACCTGGACCCGCAAGGTCTCCGGCAAGACCATCACCCGCCGCCTCACCGCCGAACAACTCAACCGCTACCAGCCCTGGTTCGACAACAACCGCCGCCTGCGCCAGCTCATCGCACAACTAGAAGCCCTCTGCCTAGACACCGCCAACCAAGCCGAAGGCTGGGGAGCCAAATAGCAACCACGAACCGCGGAAAGGCAGGTATATCCGCAGTTTTTCCCCATGCCTGACCCAGCGCGAGACGGGGCTGGTGGCTGCGCCACCGTCGAGGACGCGATCCCGCGCGCCGGCCTCAGCTGGCAGCCGGCGCACCGTGCACGCCCCCGACGGGTCTCGCTAGGAGCGCTCGCCGATCGGCACGTAGTTGAGGTCGTGCGCGCCGGTGTAGATCTGCCGGGGACGGGCGATCTTCTGCTCGGGGTCGTCGATCATCTCGAGCCACTGGGCGATCCAACCGCTCGTGCGCCCGATCGCGAACAGCACCGGGAACATTTCCACGGGCATCCCCAGGGCCTCGTAGATCAGCCCCGAGTAGAAGTCGACGTTGGGGTAGAGCTTGCGGTTGATGAAGTAGTCGTCCTCGAGGGCGATCTTCTCGAGCTCGGTGGCGATGTGGAGCAGGGGGTTCTTGCCCGTTACCTCGAATACCTGCTCGGTCGCCGACTTGATGATCTCGGCCCGTGGGTCGAAGTTCTTGTAGACCCGGTGACCGAAGCCCATCAGCCGTTCCTTGCCCTCCTTCACGCCCGCGATGAAGCCGGGAATGTTGTCCGTGGTCCCGATCCGTCGCAGCATCCGCAGCACCGCCTCGTTGGCGCCACCGTGCAGAGGCCCGTAGAGCGCCGCCACGCCGGCCGCCACCGCCGAGTAGGGATCGACCTGCGAGGAGCCGACGCTCCGAACCGCGCTTGTAGAGCAGTTCTGTTCGTGGTCGGCGTGGAGGATGAAGAGGACGTCAAGCGCGTGCTCGAGCCGTGGGTCCGGCTCGTACTTGAGCTCCGCGACCTTGTAGATCATCGACAGGAAGTTGCCCGCGTAGGTCAGGTCGTTGTCCGGATAGACGTACGGCATCCCGCGGTTGTGGCGGTAGGAGAACGCCGCCAGGGTCGGCATCTTGGCCAGTAGCCGGGTGATCTGGAGGCTGCGGACCTCATCGTCCTTGATCGCCGCGGCCTCGGGATAGAAGGTCGACAAGGCCCCGACCGAGGCGAGCAGCATCCCCATCGGGTGGGCGTCGTAGCGGAAGCCCTGCATGAACTCCTTCACGTTCTCGTGCACGAACGTGTGGATCGTGATCTCGTGAGTCCAGTGATCGAGCTCGGCCTGGGTCGGGAGGTGGCCGCGAATCAGCAGGTAGGCGACCTCGAGATAGGTCGACTTCTCGGCCAGCTGTTCGATCGGGTAGCCGCGGTACTCGAGGATGCCCTTTTCGCCGTCGATGTAGGTAATCGAGGACCGGCAGGAAGCGGTGTTCAGATACGCCGGGTCGTAGCTCATCAGACCGAAGTCGTCCGAGTCGACCTTGATGTTGCGTAGCCCGATCGCGCGGATCGTGCCGTCTTGGATCGGGACCTCGTAAGTCTTTCCGGTCCGATTGTCGGTGATCGTCAGGCTGTCGGCAGCCGTACCTACGCCGGCGCCATCCTGCTGCTGAGTCTCGGTAGTCATGGCACTCCTTCGCGCGGGTGGGCGGGTGGTCGAGCTAGGACGGTGAGGAGCTCGACCGCTTAAGACTCTAGTACCCCCGAGCGGCCGGGAGCCGGTGCGGCCCGTCGGCTGGGGAGCCAGCGCGACCACCGCGTGGAGGGGCCGCCGCCGACCCCCGCCGGGCTCGCCAAACCACCGCCGCGCCAGCGGATTGCCGGCGCGTTATTTGCTGACGGCGATCGCGGTTCCGATCGCAATCACCACGAGCACGAACGTGATCGCGATCACACCGCGCTCACCCCGCTCGTTGTAAGGAAAGCTGGGACGGGTGAGCCCCAAGCTGGCGAGCACGACCGCCCACAGCGCCAGCACTCCGCCGGCGAAATAGAACGGAACCTTAGACGGCTCCGAGGCGGCGAGGAGCAGCTGCAACACGGGCGCGAGCCTATCCGATCGCGGTCTTTCGAGGCGCCGCGTCGCCGTTGCGAGCGCGCGCGGGTCCGCCCTCGTACCGGCTCTCGGTGGCGGCCCGCTGCCCCTGATAGTGGCTGCCGAGCTCGGGACTGCCGTAGGGCCGCTGGGCCGGGCGATCGAGCGCCATGAACGACAGCTGGGCGATCGGCAGGCCCGGGTACAGCTTGATCGGCACGCGGGTCAGGTTGTTCAGCTCGAGCGTCAGCGTGCCCTTCCAGCCGGGATCGCAGAACCCCGCGGTGGCGTGGACGATCAGCCCGAGCCGTCCCAGGCTGGACTTCCCCTCGATCCGCGCCACGATGTCGTCGGGCAACTCGACCCATTCGAGCGTGCGGCCGAGACAGAACTCGCCGGGATGGATGACGAATGATTCGTCGGGTGGGACGACGACTTCCTCGGTCAACCCCGCCGGCGGCTGGCGGAGGTCGATCGCCGACGCCCGGTGGTTGTGAAACACCCGAAACGAGTCCCCGAGCCGCAGGTCGACGCTGGCCGGCTGGACGAGCGAGGGATCCCACGGATCCACCCGGATCCGCTTCTCGTTCACGAGCTGCAGGATCGTGCCGTCAGACAGAACGGCGCCCTGGCTAGCGTTCATCGTCGCGAAGTCTGCCACCGGATGCGGATCTCAGTCCGCCTAGCCGACTGCCGTCGGTCGGCTGACTGGGTCAGGTCGCGGTTGCGCAGGAGATCAGTGGCCAAACGACCGCGCCTTGGCGCGCGTCGTGCGCACCCGGGCCGGGGGCAGCGGCGCCGGATCGCCGTGGGGGCCACGGCGCGGCCGGCGCGGGAACGGCTTGGGCGGATGCGGCCGCCGCTTGACGCCCCCGTCATCGTCCCGCGACGACGGCGACTCTTCGGGCTCCTGTTTGATCGCCCACCAAACGATGCAGATCAGCCCGATCAGCGGAATCTTGAGCGCCAGCATGATCCACAGGAATCCCCAGGTCACGACCCCGCGATCCTACCCGTTCCGCGCGGGAAATGGAACTGAGTTCGGTCAGCATGAGCACGATTGCCGACGGGTCGTTCGCGGCCTGACCTGCTGGCGATCCGCTTGGTCGCGGAACGGCCCCCACGACGGCCGGCCGGCCGTTCAGTCGCGCGCCCCGGCTGACCGTTCAGTCGCGCGCCCCGGCTGACCGTTAGTCGCGCGCCAGGACTGGCGATCCAGATCGGACGTCCGGCCGCGTAGCACGGGATGCCGTCAACCGCGCAACCGCACCGGCTGCTCGACGAAGTGCGTGATCCGCTGAAGCTCGCCGACCCGCTGCTGGATCTCCTCGCGACCCAATCGGGCGACGCGCTCGACGCCGAACTCCTCGACGTTGTAGGACGCGATCACGGTGCCGTAGGCCATTGCCCGGCGCAGGAGATCGTTGCCCGGCCGCTCGTCGGGATTGGCCGCGATGTAGCCGAGGAAGCCGCCGGCGAAGCAGTCGCCGGCGCCAGTGGGGTCGACCACGTTCTCCAGCGGAAACGCCGGCAACCCGAAGAACCCGTCGTCGGTGAACATGGCCGCCCCGTACTCGCCCCGCTTGGCCACGATCACCGACGGCCCCCATTCCCTGATCTGGCGGGCGGCGCGGACGAGATTCGGCTGGCGCGTGAGCTGTCGCAGCTCGGCGTCGTTGAGCAGTACGCAGTCCACTTCGGAGATCGCCTCGATCAACGAATCCCGCGCGGTGTCGATCCATAGGTTCATCGAGTCGAGAGCCACGAATCGCGCGTTCGTGCACTGCGCCCGGACCTGGCGCTGAAGGTCGGGCTGGATGTTGGCCAGGAAGACGACATCCGCCCCACGCGACACGTCGGACAGCTTGGGCTGAAAGTCGGCGAACACGTTCAGCTGGGTGTCAAGCGTTCGGCGGTCGTTGAGATCCCAGTCGTACTCGCCGCTCCAGAAGAACGTCCGTCCCTCGGGCACGCACTCGATGTCGGCCGTGTCGACGCCCCGGGCCCGCAGGACGCCGTATTCGTCCTCACCAAAGTCTCCGCCCACCGGCCCGACGACGTGGACGGTGTCGAAGAACGACGCGGCGAGCGAGAAGTGGACGGCCGAGCCTCCGAGCATCCGGTCCCGACTGCCGAACGGCGTGGTTACGGCATCGAACGCGATCGAGCCTACGACCGTGACGGACATGAGGCCGGGTAGCGTACCTGCGCCCCGCACCCGTCGTCCGGAGAACGATTTCGCGACAGATTCGTTCCGTCATGAAATGATTCTTATGAGAGACAATTGGCGCCGGTTACTGTTGGCGCTACACTTAATTCCAAGATGAAGGATCTGTCCCAGGGGCCACCGGGTTTTCACGACGCGCTGGCCCAACACACCGGGTTCCTGCTCGCGAAGGTCGGACTGGTCGCCCAGCGAAGGTTCGGCGAGCGCCTCGAGTCGCTCGGACTGACGATGCGGATGTGGGGCGTGTTGAACGTGCTCGACGCCGAGGGCTCGATCACCCAGCAGGCCCTCGGTCGCTGCATCGGCACCGATCCGAGCTCGATGGTCTCGACCATCGATGAGCTGGAGACGAAGGGACTGGTCGAGCGCCGCCGGCACCCGAGCGATCGCCGCGCGCACGCGCTGCACCTGACCGAGAGCGGACGCGAGACGCTGGATCGCGGTCGCGAGCTGGCGCACCGAGCGCAGGAGGACCTGCTGGGTCCACTGGACGACGAGGAACGCGAGCAGCTGCACGCCCTTCTGCTCCGGGTCGCGCTGGCCACACTCGACGCACCGCCCGCCGCTCTGCGGGACGCAACGCCGGCCGCCCCAGCCGCGGTCTAGCCGGTCCCGGCCGTCGCGCCTGACGGGTCCGCTGTCACCCACCGACGCGCTCGACGGCTGGCAGCCCGGGTTGTCTCCGCCTGCCAGGTGTACCGGCGTTCCGCTGGACGTGTACGGCCCGCGCGCTACGAACTTGGGCACTTTTATTCAGACCCTCCGAACGAAAGTGGCGGAGTTCGCCGTCCAACCCGGCCGGGTTTCCCTGCCGCGGCTCGTCACCCACCCCGGTTTGGCGGTCTGACCGCTGACCCACACCCACAAACGGAATCACTCATCTAGCGCGACCCGAGCCATCCCGATAGTGTCTAACCGCACTGTCCCGCGAGACCGTAAGGGGATAGTTTGCGCTGATGCTGAGGGTGGTACTGCGCTGATGCTCGAGACTTTGATGATCTTGGGGGGCGGCGGCTGGTTTCCCGCGCACGGCCGCCACACGGCCTGTGCGCTCCTTAGGAGTGGCGAGGCGGCGATCATGATCGACGCGGGGACGGGGGTCGGGCGGATCGTCGAGCGGCCCGGCCTGCTCGACGGGGTGCAGCGCCTCGACATCCTGCTCACCCACTTTCACCTCGACCACATCGCCGGCCTCGCCTTCATGCCCGCGGTGGGCGTGGGCCGGCAAACCACGGTGTGGGGACCGGGGGCACTTCTGTACGGCACCTCGACCGACTCGATGCTGGAGCAGTTCCTCAATGAGCCCTACCACCCAGTGCCCTTGTCCGCTCAGGACATCGAGGTGCGAGATCTGCCCTCCGGGGAGTTCGAACTTGCCGGCGTCCGAGTGTGCACGCGGCCTCAGTACCGCCACTCGGTACCGACGGTCGGGTGGCGCTTCGATGACCAATTGGCGTGGATCACCGACACGGCGTATGACCCGGAGGCGAGCCGCTTTGCCGACGGCTGCGATCTCCTGGCGCACGAAGCGTGGTTCACGACCGCCGAGCCGCGCAACCCCGATATCCACACCTCCGCGGCACACGCGGCCGAGGTGGCGACGGACGCAGGGATCGAGCGACTGCTGCTGATCCACCTGCCGCCGTTTCAGCCCGGCCTCGACGAACTGGTCGTCGAGGCACAGGCCGGCGTGCCCCGCTCAGTGGCGGCTGAAGACGGGACGGACATGTCGATGCTGCTCGGCCCCCGCAGCCCCGAGCGGGCCTAGTGCCACGTCACTAGCGGCCTCACTTGGTCGGGCCTCGCCGGGGATTCAAGCGGGGACCGGCGCGACCTCGGTCGCCGGTACGGCCCGGGGCTCCGGCAGCGGCCGCGAGGAGCCCGCGAGCGCGACACCGACGGCGAGCAACGTCCACAGCACCGGGTCCTCGAGGAAGTCCGCGTACAGGTTGGTGTGGAGCACCAGCGCGACAAATGCGGCCGCCACCGCGGCCCTCACCGGGTCGCCGCGAGCCCCGCGCAGCAGCGTGACTGCAGCGACGATGACCAGCCCCAGGTACACGAGCTCTCCGATCAACCCCTGTTCAGCGGCGATTGTGATCGCGATCGTGTGCGAGGCGGCGAGGGTGGAAGAGGTATTGGGGTGGCGCGCGCGGTACTCCGCCACGAACGAGCCGGAACCGTAACCCCAGATCGGCCGCGACTCGAACATCGAGACGCCGGTGCTGACCAGCCCCGCGCGACCGCTAGAGGCACCGTTGAGTCCCTGGTTGAGCCCGAACGTCTTCGGTGAGATGGCGATCGCCGCCACCCCGAGCACGGCCACGACGGCGCCGGCGACGATCATCCACGAGGGCTTCCAGCGCAGCGCGGCGAGCACGGCCAACCCCAGCAGCAGCGCGCCGAGGCTGGAGCGAGACAGCGTCAGCACCAGCCCGCCCCACAGGATCGCCAGCACGACGGTGGTGGCGATCACCTCCGATCGCCGTCGCCCGAAGATCAGGACCGCCGCCAGCAGGATCATCACGATGGCCAGGAATCGCCCGAAGATGTCGGGATCGAAGAACACCGAATTGACGGTGAAATAGGTGTGCAGATCGTTCTGCACGACCAGCTTCGGGTTGAGGATGATCGTCTTGGTGGCGTACTCGGCGAAGCCGATCAGCGCGAACAGCACGGCGAGCCCCGCGATCAACACGGTGCATCTGCGAATCAGCCCGGCATCCCACCGCAACCTCCTCAGCAGCGTGAACAGCAAGGCGAACGGGACGTAGAAGAAGACCATGTTCTGAAGCGCTTGCTGAAAGTCGAGCGAGTAGGTGGCCTGGATCCCGTAGAGCACCACGGCGAGAGCCAGCATCCGCTCGACCCAGCCGGCGCGCGGATCGCTCTCGGGCTCGTCCCGCCCGAATCGCCCGGCGGGCCAGAAGGCCGGCACGATGTACGCGAGGGACCCGGACGCGACGACCAGATACAGCGGAACGAGGAGGTTCGAGGTCGTGCCGCCGGACTCGATCGGAATCCGGAACGGCAGCGCGAGCAGCGCCAGCAAGGCGAGCAAGCTGGGCCGTTTGGCGATCAGCCCGGCCAGCCCGCCGACGATCGCGAGCCCGCACAGCGCGCCGACCGCCGCCACGAGCGGGTGACGGTGCGCGATCCCCAGCTGGGGCGAGTGCCAGATCTCGCCCAGCAGCAGCACGGGCGCGAGAACCAGGGCGCCGAGCATCGCCGCCGCGCGCAGCCGTCGATCCGGCGCGAGCAAGGCGCCGGCAGCCAGCAATCCGACCACCACCACGCCGATCTTGGGCAGCGGTCCGCTGAGGGCGGCAAACGGAATCACGCAGGGGATGATCCTCTACAGTCCTCGAAATGTCCTTCGCCAAGCCCGCGTTCGCCGTCGGACTGGTGGCACTCGCAGTGGCGGGCTGCGCGTCCAACGCCAAGCCGTTGGCCGGCACGACGAACCCGAACGGTCAGCCGATCGGTCGGGGGCGCGTCGACAGCCCGATCACGCATGATCCCAACCACCTCAAATGCATGCAGCAGAAGCGTCTGCCGGTGGTCCAAGTCAGCTCGACCGAGCTGCAGATCGGCGCCGCCCCGGCCGGGCCGCGGATCGTGTTCGAGTCCACCCCAGGAATTGCGCAGGGAATGCAGATCCGGGGCGAGTCGCAGGGTGCCGAGGTGATCGGGAGCGCGTTGCTATATCCGAACCAGGCTCCCGCCAACGAGTTGAGTCAGGTCGAGGACTGCCTGGCTCAGGGTGTGTCGGGATAACCGCCCGCGACCCGGCGCGCGGTTGCCTGACAGTGCGGATCCGATCGGCCTGAAGCCTCACTACAATGCGGCGGCGACGCCCGCGCTCGGTGCGCGGGCTCGCGTGCGTCTGATCGCGCCCCTCGCGTCTCGCGTGTCGAGCACGGCCCCCAGAGATTGATGTCTGTCCCGACTGCAGAGCTCACTGCGCCGGCTGTTGCCTCTTCTCCGAGGATCCGCGCGGCCGCCCTCGCCGAACGTCTCGGCGGGGGTCGCTTCTACTTCGTGATGGGCGCGGTGGCGCTGGTCATCGCGGCGCTGTCGCTGCTGATCCCGTCGACCCCGAGCTACGACCCGTGGGCGTGGCTGGTCTGGGGTCACGAGATCATCCACCTCGACCTTCATACGACCGGCGGGCCGAGCTGGAAGCCGCTTCCGCTCCTCTTCACCACCGCGTTCGCCGTGTTCGGCAAAGCGCAGCCAGACCTGTGGCTGGTGATCGCCCGCGCCGGCGCGGTGATGTCGGTCGTGATGGTGTTCAAGCTCGCCTGGCGGATCACGCGCGACTTGTTCGTCGCGCCTCCCGAGGCCACGGACCGCGTCCGCCGGCTGGCCCTCCTCTCCGCGCTGCTGGCCGGGCTGATCGCGGCCGGGAGCCTGATCAACTCGGGTGGGTTCATCTCCGACAACGCGCTCGGCTACTCGGAGGGGTTCGCCACCGCCCTGATGCTGATCTCGCTCGACCGGTTCCTCGACGGCGCCAAGCGCCAGGCATTCGCCGTCGGCTTCTTCGCCGCCCTCGACCGGCCGGAGCTGTGGGTGTTCTGGGGTCCCTTCGGCCTGTATCTGTTCTGGCGTGATCCGGGCGCGCGCAAGCTCGTGGTCGCCCTGTTCGCCTTGATCCCCGTGCTGTGGTTCCTCCCCGAGCTGTGGGGCTCGGGCCACCTGCTGCGCGGGGTCACGCGAGCGCAGCATCCGCGCTCCAACAGCGCCGCCTTTGCGAAGTGCCCGGTCTGCACCGTGTTCAAGCAGGAGGCGTGGCCGGCGGTGCTCAACCGCGTGAAGATCCCCGGGATCATCGCCCTCTGCGCGGCCGCGTTCGGCCTCTGGCGCATGCGTGCCCAGTGGTGGCGCAAGAGCCCACTCAGCCCGCCGATCCGTGCCCGCATCACGCTGCTGGTGCTCGGCGTGTTCGGCTTCGTGTGGTGGTTCGGAATCGCGCTGGAGACCCAGGCCGGCTTCTCCGGCAACAACCGCTACCTGGTCCTCGGTACCGCACCGGTGGCGATCGCCGGTGGAGTCGCGTGGGGATGGTTCGCCCAGACGGTGGCGCGAGCCATCGCCTGGCTCGCCACCCGCATCTCCGCCGGGCGAGCGCTCGCCTGGGCGGCATTGCCCGCCGGTGCGTTGGTGGCGCTGGCGCTGTTCCTAGTCGTGCCGCCGTGGATCGGCGAGAACGTCACCAGCCTCCCGCGGACCCACCACGCGCTCGTCTACCAGGCCGATCTGCGCACCGACTTGAACGCCGCCGTGCAAAAGGCGGGGGGACCGGCCGCGCTGCTCAACTGCGGCAGCGTGATGACGGAGGGCTTCCAGGTCCCGATGGTCGCCTGGACGCTAGGTGTGCGCACACTCCGCGTGGAAGCCGAGCCCCCGACGATGGTCGGGCCACCGTGGCCCAACGTGATCCTCCAGACCCGCGCGCAGTCGAACTCGACGCTGCTGCCGCTGCCGGCTCAGATCCTGGCCTGGGAGCGGGAAGGCGCCCATTACAAGCTGATTGCGCACGTACGGACGTTCAGGGTCTTTTCAACTTGCGCAAGTAAGGTGCCCTCCTAGCCATGGCCACCGTCGCCGCCCCACGACGCACTTTGCCGCGGCTTGATCGCCGTTTCCTGGACTGGTTCGAACAGCTGCCGACGTGGCTGAGCACGAGCGGGATCCTCCTCGTGCTTCTCGCGGTCTCGGCTTACTTCCGCACGCGTTACATCACCGGGCAGTTCTGGATGGACGAGGCGATCACGACCGGGATCGCGCTCCATCCGCTGTCGCAGATCCCGGGCGTACTGCGCCACGACGGCTCGCCGCCGCTGTTCTACGTCCTGCTGCACTTCTGGGTCAATGCGTTCGGCTCCAGCGAGGCGGCCACCCACAGCCTGTCGTTGCTGTTTGGGCTGTTGACGATCCCGGTGGCGATGTGGGGCGGCTGGACCCTGTTCGGCCGCCGGACCGGAATCATGGCCGCGATCCTGTTCGCCTTCAGCGCGTTCCTAACCGCTTACGCGCAGGAGACGCGCATGTATGAGCTGATGGGGCTGCTCGGGCTGCTGGCCACGATCGGCTTCATGCACGGGTTCGTCTACCGGCGACGAAAGTACGTGATCCTGTTCGCGGTTTCGCTGGCGTTGATGTACTACACCCACTCGTGGGGCATTTTCTACGCCGGCGGGTCGCTGCTCGCGCTGATCCCGGTCTACCGCCTGAGCGACGATCGCCGCGGGCTGTTGCGCGACGCAGTGCTCGCGTTCATCGCCTCCGGCGTGCTCTACCTGCCGTGGCTTCCTAACTTCATCTACCAGGCGACCCACACCGGCGATCCGTGGGCCAACAGTCCCCGTCTGGGCGCGCCGGTCCTCATCTCGCGCGACCTGATGGGAGGCGACCGGGTGTCGGTGGCGCTGTTGTTCGGGGCGATCCTCGGTTTCGCGCCACTGTTCACGAAGGGCCGACGACGCAGCCGCGAGGCCACCGCCTTGTGGGCGCTGATCCTGATCCCGTTCTTCACGCTGCTGCTGGCGTGGCTGGCGTCCCAGGTCACCCCGGCGTTCGTCTCGCGCTACTTCGCCCCGGTGCTGGGGCCGATCCTGCTCCTGGCCGCGTGGGGTTGCGCGCGAGCCAAGGTGGTGGGCGTGATCATGATCGCCCTGTCGGTGCTGTTCCTCTACAACCCCGCTTCCTACACGCCGCAGTACAAGAGCGACATGCGCGACGTCGGGGGTGAGATGACTCCTCGCCTGCACGTCGGCGACCTCGTGGTCGTGGGCCAGCCCGAGCAGACGCCGCTCGCCTACTACTACTTGCCGGGCGGGCTGCGGTACGCCAACACGCTCGGGACCGTGAGCGATCCGACGTACATGAACTGGGTCAACGCCCTCCAGCGCCTGAAAGACACCAATCCGCAAGCGACGCTGGACCCGCTGGTTGCTAGCCTGAAGCCCAGACAGCAGCTGCTCTACGTGCGTCCTTTGACCGAGGGCGCACAGAATTGGCAGGCGCCGTGGACTCAGCTTGTCCGGCGGCGATCAGCCCAATGGGGGCAGATTCTCCAAAACGACGTCAACAGCGGCATCTTGAAGCCGGAGGCGTGGGCCCCGCATAACTATCGAGGATCCTGCTGCGTCGCCGACAGCGCCGTCCTCTATCAAAAGACCTGATATGCCCGACACGACTCCGACTCCCTCCGACGGCCAGCCGGGTCTCGGGGCGGAGATAACCCCCGAGCGGCCGGTCATCGTGATCGGCGGCGGACCCGCCGGCCTGACCGCCGGCTACCTGATGGCCAAGCAGGGCAAGCCGGTGATCGTGCTCGAGTCGACCGACCAGGTCGGAGGGATCGCGCGGACCGAGGTACGGGATGGATATCGGTTCGACCTCGGCGGGCACCGTTTCTTCACCAAGGCCACGGAGGTAGACGACCTCTGGCACGAGATCATGAAGGAGGAGTTCCTCAAGCGGCCGCGCCAGTCCCGGATCTACTGGAACAAGAAGTTCCTCGAGTATCCACTCCAGGGCATGGACGTGATCCGCAAGCTTGGGGCGGTCGAACTGACCCGCGTCGGGACCTCCTACCTGTGGGCGGCGGTCAAGCCGAAGGGCGAAGAGCTGACGGTCGAGCAGTGGGTGTCCAACCGCTTCGGTAAGCGGCTCTACCAGTTGTTCTTCAAGACCTACACCGAGAAGGTGTGGGGTGTCCCGTGCTCGGAGCTGCGGGCCGAGTGGGCCGCACAGAGGATCAAGGGTCTGTCGTTCTTCAGCGCGGCCAAGTCGGCCTTCCTCGGAAACCGCGGCAACAAGATCAAGTCGCTGATCTCCGAGTTCAACTACCCGCGCTACGGGCCCGGGCAGATGTGGGAGCAGATGACCGCCGACATCCGCGCACACGGGGGCGAGGTGCGGCTCAACGCGCCCGTCACGCGCCTGCGTTTCTCGCCGGATACGCGCCGCGTGACCGAGGTGGTCGCGGCCGGCGAGACGCTGACGCCGTCGCACGTGATCTCCTCGCTGCCGCTCCGCACGACCGTTGGAATCGCCGAGCCGGAGCCGCCGGCCGAGGTCCGCGACGCCGCCCGCGGCCTGCGCTACCGGGACTTCCTCACGGTCGCGCTGGTCATCGGCGGGGAGGACCTGTTCCCGGACAACTGGATCTACATCCACGAGCCCGGCGTGAAGGTCGGGCGGATTCAGAACTTCCGCTCTTGGAGCCCGTGGATGGTGCCCAACGACACCGACGCGTCGATCGGGATGGAGTACTTCTGCTTCGAGGGCGACGAGTTGTGGAATATGCCCGACGAGGAGCTGGTCAAGTTCGCCACGCGGGAGATCCAACAGCTCGGGCTGGCGCGCGCCGACAACGTCAAGTTCGGCTTCGCGGTGCGGGTCCACAAGGCGTATCCGATCTATGACGCCGAGTACGCGGAGCGTGTGGATACGATCCGCCGCTGGCTCGAGACGATCCCCAACCTGATCCAGGTGGGGCGCAACGGCCTCCACCGCTACAACAACTCGGACCACTCGATGCTCACGGCGATGCGCGCGGTCGACAACATCCTTCTCGGCCGGCACCACGACATTTGGGCCGTCAACGCGGAGAGCGTCTACCACGAGGAGGATGTCGCGGACGAGCAGCCGTATCGCGAGGCGCCCGACACTCCCGCGATGGAACAGCCGCTGGCCTCGGAGCGGTAGTGAGGTGAGACGGGCAGTAGCAGCGCTCGCCACCTGCGCTGTGCTGTGCGGCGCGCAGGTCGCATCCGCCCAGACGAGCGCGACCAACCCGCTCTCTCCGGGCCTGCCGCAGGGCGCAACGACGGCCACGAGCACCAGCACGGCGCCGGTCGTGGCGGCACCGACGACGAGCACGTCGACCTCGGGCAGCAGCAGCTTCAGCGGTTCGTCCGCGATCGCGATCGCGATCGGCGCGATCATCGTGATCGGCGGCATCGCCTTCTTCATCTGGCGCGACGCACGACGCCGAGCTCCGGTACGTCATCGCGCCGCGGCGGCGACTGCCGACGCCGGCGCCCGCGGCGGGTCGAAGGCCAAAGGCAAGCCGCGCAAGCTCAGTCCGGCAGAGCGGCGGCGGCGGAAGCGGGGGCGGGCGAAGTAGCCGCTCGCTGCGCGCCGGCGGCGGTCGACGCGGCGGCCATCCCCCGCAGCCCTCGCTTGGCCCGTAACAGCTGGCGTTCGATCGTCCGCTCGCTGCAGTGCGCATGAACCGCCATCTCGCGGTAGCTGAGCCCTAGACCTTGGAGCCACAGCAGGCGCTGCTGGCGCTCGGGGAGGAGGCTGATCGAGGCCAGCTGCTCGCGAGCTTGGATCAGCTCGTCGGGCGCCGGGCCAGGCGGGCCGAGGGCGTCGCCGTCGGTCTCGAGCGCGTGCTCGAGCGACAGCTCGCGACGGTCGCGGCGCGAGAGCTTGAACGCTTCCCGGATCGCCGTCTTGGCGAGCCAGGACAGCGTCCCGTTGCCTCGGAGGCGGTCGGCGTGGGCCACGAGCCCCGCCCACGCGAACTGACAGGCGTCCTCGATCACCTGATCTGACGCCTGTACATCGAGCCGGACGATCCGCTCGAGATTGGGCGCCAGCGCGGTGTAGAGAACCGCGATGTCGTCGAGAGTGATCTTTCCTGTAGAGATCATTCAAATCTAATTGAGACTAATTTGATGCAAACAAGTCTAGTATAGAGTCAATAGAACTGCTAGCGTCAAATTGAGTTGTTCAATCTCAATTAGACTCAGGAGGACTGATCTATGGCCCCGACGGTCTTACTGGTGGGGGCGATCGCGTCAGGCGACGTGTCTGCCCATCCGAGCCTCACCGGCCTTCCCGGCAGCAACGTGCTCCAGCAACTCGTCAACGGAGCGGAGGCCTGGGCGCTGGCGATCGCGCTGCTGGGGGCGTTCATCGGCGCCGCACTGTGGGCGGTCGCCTCACACTCCCACAACCACCACTACGCGGCCCGCGGCCGGATGGCCGCGCTGATCTCGGGCGCATCGGCCCTGGTGGTCGGATCGGCGCCGGCGCTGGTCAACTTCTTCGAGCACCTCGGCACGACGGCCAAGTGATGCGGCGCGCGTGGCTGGTTGGCATTGCCGTCGTCGCGCTGGCGTGTGCGACGGGTTCGATGGCGGCCGAGGCCGCGCCCGCCTCGGCGTTCAATCCGATCAAGACCGCGTGCAGCGTGGCCGGGGCGTTCAGCGGGGCTGCCGGCAAGGCGTGCACGGTGGCCGAGCACGGCGACCAGCTGCTGAAGGCGGGCAAGAAGCTGCTCGGGGGTCATGTAGGGAGCGCGGTCAAGACGGCGATCGGCGGCGGAAGCGGCAGCAGCTCGTCGACGGCCTCCACCGCGCTCGGGCTCGCGGCGATCGGTGCCTGGGTGATGGGCGGGGCCAAGTTCGCGCTCGACGAGACGGCCAAGGTGCTGGGCCGCACGACGAGCCCGCAGCTGACGACGACGTGGTTCTCGTCGGCTTACTGGCGGATCGCCGAGATCGCCACCGTGCTGACGCTGCCCTTCCTGTTCGCCGCCGCGGTCCAGGCGCTGATGCGCTCCGACCTCGCGCTGCTCGTGCGCGCGGCCTTCGGGTACCTGCCGCTGGCGTTTCTCGCGGTCAGCATCGCGGCCCCGATCGCGATGCTGCTGTTGGCCGCCTCGGACCAGATGTCCTCGGTCGTCTCCAAGGCGGCCGGCCACGGCGGCGAGCACTTCCTGGCCCTGTCGGTGGCAGCGGCGGGCTTGCTCAGCCTGCTCCATCGAACGGCCTTCCTGGCCTTCGTGATCGGCCTCTTCACCGTGGCGGGGGCGGTCGTCCTGTGGGCGGAGCTGCTGGCGCGCGAGGCGGCCGTCTACATCGTCGTGCTGCTGCTGCCGCTGGCCTTCGCCGCGATGGTGTGGCCGGCGCGGCGGGTGTGGGCGATTCGCGCGGTCGAGCTGCTCGTAGCGCTGATCCTGTGCAAGTTCGCGATCGTCGCCGTGTTGACGCTCGGCAGCGCGGCTCTCGGACACACTTCGGGCAGCGCGGTCACCAGCACGCTGGCCGGCTTCGTGCTCGTCGTGCTGGCGATCTTCGCCCCCTGGGCGCTGATGCGGCTGTTGCCGCTCACCGAGCTGGCCGGAAACGCGATGGCGTCGCTGCACGCCGACGGCCGAATGGCGCTCGGGCAGTTCGAGACGGCCGTGGACAAAGGGGCCAAGGCCAGTGACTGGCTGGCGCTCGCGACCGAGATGAGCCGCGAGCTGCCCGCGGCCGAACCTCCGATCCAAACCGACTCCACGTCGGGGTCGGACGCGACCGGCGCGCGCGCCGAGCCCACCGGTGGCGGCGACGGGCCGTCGGAGAGCGGGTCCGCCGCGGGCGCCGCCCGCAGGCCCAACGGTGCCGCGGTGCCGGACGGACCCGAGCTCGACGGTGCGGCCTCGGCCGAGCCGGGACTGGATGGCTCCGATTCTCAGCCAGCCCGCGCGAGCGAGGGGGACGGAGGCGGTTCCAGTGACGTCGTCGCCGACGAGGCAGCGGCACCCGGTGGCGCTCAGCCGGGGCCGAAGCAGCCATATGAGGCGCCCGATCTGTCCCTGCCGTACCTGACGATGGAGACGGGCGAGGGGTGGCCGGCGCCCCCCACGAATTCGCCAGCGCCCCCAGATCCGCCGACGCCCCCAGATCCGCCGACGCCCCGCGACTCGCCGACGCCCCGCGACTCGCCGACGCCACCCCACTCGCCGGCGCGACCCGACGCGCCGACGCCACTCGACTCGCCGACGCGACCCGATCCGCCGGCGCCACCGACGACTGGCGACGATCCCGACCCCCGTCCGCCCGCGCAGGATCCGGACCAGGGCGCGCTATGACGACCAACCAAGGCCCGGCGTCATCGCGCCTCACGTATCGGTTCGGCCCGCTCGAGCGGCGCGGGATCCTCGGTCCAGTACGCGCGGGCCAGGCGCTGCTGCTCGCGGCGGGCGTGTTGCTGGCCATCGCCGTGCTCGACCAGGCGCCCACCGCCGCCGGCGCCCTGGGGGCGGTCGTGGCCTTCGGCGCCGCCGTGCTGCTCGCGGTGGCGCCGATCGGGAGTCGCACGGCGGAGGAATGGCTCCCCGTGGCGGGGGCCTTCGCGATCCGGCGAACCCTCCGCCGGACCGTGTTTCGCTCGCCGATTCCGAAACGCGGGATGCGCGCCGCGGGCGGCCGCCGAGAGCTCGAGGTGTTGGCACCGTTGCCCGACTCGCCGCGGTCGTTGCGGGGCGTCCGGATCGTCGAGTTGACCTACCGGGACCGTCTGATCGGCGCGCTGTCCGAGCAGGGCGGGCGCCGGGTGACGGCGGTGCTCGCGTGCCGCGTCGTCGCCTTCTCGCTGCTCGACGCCGATGCGCAGGAGCGACGCCTGGCCCGCTGGGGGCTCGTGCTGTCGGGCGCGGCCAACACGCCGATCCGGCGGATCCAGTGGATCGAGCGCACCGCGCCCGCGCAGGGCGACGAGCTCGCGCGGTGGCTGCACGCCGAGCACGACCCGGCGATTCCGCTCCGCGGCGCGCCGCTGATCGAGTCCTATCTCGAGCTGATCGGCACCAGCGCGCAGGTCACCCAGGAGCACGAGATCCTGCTCGCGGTCCAGGTCGACGCGCGGCAGATCCGCGATCGCGGCGCCGGCGCCGTGACCGAGGCCTTGCTCGAGCAGACCGAGCGCGTCGCGCAGGGGCTCCGCGCGGCCGAGGTCACCGTGCTGGGCGCGCTCTCCTCGGGCCAGTTGGCGCGCGCCGTACGGACGTCGTTTGACCCCTACGCCCGAGCCGAATTGGCCGCGCTGGAAACCGCCGATCCCGAGCGCGACGGGCTCACCGAGGCCAACGCCTGGCCGCTCGGGGCGCGGGAGGGGTGGGATCACTACCGCTCCGACGGCGCCGTCCATGCGACCTACTGGATCGGCGGTTGGCCGCGGGTCGACGTCTCGCCGATGTTCATGGACGCTCTGCTCGGCCGGTCGAGCGTGGTGCGCACGGCGGCGGTCACGTTCGAGCCGATCTCTCCCCAGCGCTCGACCCGCGAGGTGGAGGCGGCGATCACCCGCGATCGAGCCGATCGCGAACTGCGCCACCGCTTCGGGCAGTCCGAGACGGCCCGCCAGCGCCAGGCCCAGGAGGCGACCGCGCGGCGAGAGGCGGAGCTGGCGGCCGGGCACGGAGAGGTGCGGCTGGCCGGGTTCGTCACCGTTTCCGGGCGCGATCCCGACGAGCTGCGGCGCGCGTGCTCGGAGGTCGCCGAGCACGCGGCCCGGGCTCGGCTGGAGCTCCACCGGATGTACGGCGAGCAGGCCGAGGCGTTTACGTTCACGCTGCCGCTGTGCCGGGGGCTGGCGTGATCGCCCGCACCGCCGAACGACCCGGCCACCGGACGACGACGCGGCACGCCCAGGCCATCTATCCGTTCATGGCCGCGGGCGGACTCGGCGGACGGGGAGTGTTCATCGGGCGCGACTCGAGCGGCGGGGCGTTCTGCTACGACCCGTGGGTCCTCTACGGAGAAGGCCTACTCGACGATCCCAACGCGATCGTGCTGGGCAAGCTCGGCCAGGGCAAGAGCGCGCTGGTCAAGACGCTCTTGTGGCGGATGCTGCTGTTCGGCCGAAGGGCGTTCGTGCTCGACGTCAAGCGAGAGTACGGACCTCTGTGCGACGCCGCCGGGGTCAGGCCGATCTCGCTCGTCCCCGGAGGCGGCGTGCGGCTCAACCCGCTGGCCTCGCGTCCGGAGGAGCACGCGCAGCTCGAGCTGCTGCGGGCGGTCACGGTCACCGCGCTCGGCGGACCGCTGGCGCAGATCGAGGCGGCGGCGCTGCGCGAGGCGCTGCGCGCGCTCCGCGCCAGCGGCCACCGCGAACCGACGCTGCCCGATATCGCCGCGGCCCTGTTCGCCCCGTCGGGCGAGATGGCGCACCAACTCCGCACCACGCCCGAACAGCTCGCCGTCGACGCCCGCCGGGCCGCGCTGGCGCTGCAAGACCTCTGCGAGGGCCCGCTGAGAGGCATGTTCGACGGCGCCACCACCCCGGGCCTCGACCTCGACGCGCAGCTGCTCGTGCTCGACCTGCACGCCGTGCGCGACTCGCCGGCGGTAGGCATCCTGATGGCCTGCGCGACCGCCTGGATGAGCGCGCTCCTGGCCAGCCTGGCGCAGACGCCGGGCCGCGGACGGCTGATCAACGTCGCCGACGA